>NZ_CP109392.1:5227500-6170000 GCF_045040445.1 Streptomyces sp. NBC_01537
AGACCTGATGCCGAGCCGATTGTGGTGAAGTGGATGATCCTATGCTGTCGAGAAAAGCCTCTAGCGAGTTTCATGGCGGCCCGTACCCTAAACCGACTCAGGTGGTCAGGTAGAGAATACCGAGGCGTTCGGGTGAACTATGGTTAAGGAACTCGGCAAAATGCCCCCGTAACTTCGGGAGAAGGGGGGCCATCACTGGTGATAGCATTTGCTGCTTGAGCTGGGGGTGGCCGCAGAGACCAGCGAGAAGCGACTGTTTACTAAAAACACAGGTCCGTGCGAAGCCGTAAGGCGATGTATACGGACTGACGCCTGCCCGGTGCTGGAACGTTAAGGGGACCGGTTAGTCACATTTCGGTGTGGCGAAGCTGAGAACTTAAGCGCCAGTAAACGGCGGTGGTAACTATAACCATCCTAAGGTAGCGAAATTCCTTGTCGGGTAAGTTCCGACCTGCACGAATGGCGTAACGACTTCTCGACTGTCTCAACCATAGGCCCGGTGAAATTGCACTACGAGTAAAGATGCTCGTTTCGCGCAGCAGGACGGAAAGACCCCGGGACCTTTACTATAGCTTGATATTGGTGTTCGGTTCGGCTTGTGTAGGATAGGTGGGAGACTGTGAAGCTATGGCGCCAGCCGTGGTGGAGTCGTCGTTGAAATACCACTCTGGTCGTGCTGGATGTCTAACCTCGGTCCGTGATCCGGATCAGGGACAGTGTCTGGTGGGTAGTTTAACTGGGGCGGTTGCCTCCTAAAGAGTAACGGAGGCGCCCAAAGGTTCCCTCAGCCTGGTTGGCAATCAGGTGTTGAGTGTAAGTGCACAAGGGAGCTTGACTGTGAGACTGACGGGTCGAGCAGGGACGAAAGTCGGGACTAGTGATCCGGCGGTGGCTTGTGGAAGCGCCGTCGCTCAACGGATAAAAGGTACCCCGGGGATAACAGGCTGATCTTCCCCAAGAGTCCATATCGACGGGATGGTTTGGCACCTCGATGTCGGCTCGTCGCATCCTGGGGCTGGAGTCGGTCCCAAGGGTTGGGCTGTTCGCCCATTAAAGCGGTACGCGAGCTGGGTTTAGAACGTCGTGAGACAGTTCGGTCCCTATCCGCTGTGCGCGTAGGAATATTGAGAAGGGCTGTCCCTAGTACGAGAGGACCGGGACGGACGAACCTCTGGTGTGCCAGTTGTCCTGCCAAGGGCATGGCTGGTTGGCTACGTTCGGGAGGGATAACCGCTGAAAGCATCTAAGCGGGAAGCCTGCTTCGAGATGAGTATTCCCACCCCCTTTGAGGGGTTAAGGCTCCCAGTAGACGACTGGGTTGATAGGCCGGATGTGGAAGCCCTGTAAGGGGTGGAGCTGACCGGTACTAATAGGCCGAGGGCTTGTCCTCAGTTGCTCGCGTCCACTGTGTAGTTCTGAAGTAACGAACTGTGTTGTTCCGGTTCAGTTGTCTTCATAGTGTTTCGGTGGTCATTGCGTTAGGGAAACGCCCGGTTACATTCCGAACCCGGAAGCTAAGCCTTTCAGCGCCGATGGTACTGCAGGGGGGACCCTGTGGGAGAGTAGGACGCCGCCGAACAATCTTTCAGCCTCAGTCCCCGAGCCTTGTGCTCGGGGACTGAGGCATTTTTGCGTTGCGGCTGCGTTCGGCCGGCTGCCACCATCGCCGTATGCGATATGAGATACGGGCGAAGCGCCCCGATGAGTGGGAGCTGAACAGGGAACTGCGGCTGGCGGGACTGAAGGACCCTGCCAGCAGTGTGGCGTTCGTCAACACCTATGAGACAGAAGCGGCGTTCACGGAGGAGGTGTGGCGGAGCCGCGGCGAGACACCGGCGTTCGTCGCGGTGGATGAGGCGGGGGTGTGGGTGGGGACGGTGACTGTCCTGGTGGAGGTCGGCGAGGAGTATCCGGTGCCGCAGACGCATTTGGTCGGGGTGTTTGTGCGGCCGGAGTTCCGGGGGAGCGGGTTGGCGGAGGATTTGCTGCGGGCGGCGGTTGACTGGTCGTTCGAGCTGCCGGAGAAGGTGGATCGGGTACGGCTGTGGGTGCACGAGGAGAATGCGCGGGCGCAGGCGTTCTATGGGCGGCTGGGCTTTACGCGGACCGGCGGGGCGATGGCGTTTCCGCTTGATGAGACGAAGACGGAGTACGAGATGGAGCTGCCCCGGCCCTGACCCGGGCCGCCAGTTGGTCTCGGAGCCTTGTGAGGCGGGCGATTTCGTCGTTGAGGGCGGCGAGGCGGCGGGCGGCGATGCCGGGGCCGGGAGTGGCCTGGGCGGCGCCGCAGGGGCGGGTCGGGTCGGCTTCGATGAGGTGGAGGTGGTCGACGCAGCTGTGGATGTCGCCGATGGTGAGGCCGACGGAGAGCAGTTCGCGGATGAGGCGGATCCGGGCCACGTCACCGGGGCTGTACTGGCGTTGGCCGGTCGCGGTGCGGGTCGGCGGGGGGAGCAGCCCGCGCTGTTCGTAGAAGCGCAGGGCGCGGGGTGTTGTGCCGGCTGCGGCTGCTGCGTCGCCGATCCGCATGCGTACTCCTCCTACAACTCCACGATGACGGCGCCCAGATGGTGCCCGCCGATGACTTCGTGCAACGCTCGCGGGGCGTTTTCGATGCCCGGGATGCGGACGTGGGGGAAGGTGATCCGGCCCGAGCGGAGCCAGTCGCCGAAGCGCTCGTTCCATTCGGGGAGGACTGTCGGGTCCTCCTGGCCGCTGAAGCCCCGGATGGTGATGCGCTTGAGGATGACCTGGAACGAGTCGATCTCGACCGGTCCGGTCGTGCCGTCGCCGTCCGGCGACAGCTGGCCGGCGAGAGCGCCGACGAGGGCGAAGCGGGCCCCGGGACGAGCGGCTGTCACGGCGGCCTGGAGCTGTTCGCCACCGACGTTGTCCAGCAGGACGTCGATGCCGTCGGGGGCGGCCTTTGCGAGCTGCTCGGCGATGGTGGGGCCGGACGCCCGGAGTACGGCGGCGTCGTAGCCCAGTTCGGAGACCATACGGTCGGCCTTCGCGGGTGAACCGGTGCTGCCGATGACGCGGCCGGCGCCGAGCAGGCGGGCGATCTGGCCGGCGAGGGAGCCGACGGAACCGGCGCCGCCGGTGACGAGGACGGTGTCGCCGGGCCGGACCTGGGCGGCCCGGGTGAGGGCGCCATAGGCGGTCGAGCCCATTGCCAGGTGGGCGACGGGGTCCGGGAGGGTGTCGGCGAGAGGGGTGCATTCGGCGGCGGGCAGGGCCGCGTACTCGCGCCAGCCCTGGAAGTGGAGGACCAGGTCGCCGGCTCGCAGATCGCTGCCGGAGGGGGCTGAGACGACCTCACCGACGGCTGGGCCGAAGAGCGTGTCGCCGGGGTGGAGGGCCGGGAAGGGGGTGGAGCCTTCCAGGCCGCCGCCGATGAGGGTGCGGAGGGCGGGGAGGACCTGGAACCAGCGGTTGCGGATGAGGGCTTCGCCCTCTGCTGGGACGGGAAGCGGGGTTTCGACGACGGTGAAGTGTTCGGGTCCCGGCAGGCCCTCCGGGAGGGTGGCGAGGCGGACTTCACGGGAAACGGTCGCTGCTGGGGCTGGGGCTGGGACTGGAGTCGGCATGGCGGGACGCTAACCCTTGACGTACGGGTCAGAGGCAAGTGGCGTCCGGGACCTCGTCGAGGAGGCCGGGGGCGACGGGGCCGAGGATGAGGCGGGCGTCGGCGCGGTGCCAGAGGGGGGTGCGCCAGTGGGCGCGGGCCTGTTCGGGGGAGCGGAGGACGGCGAGGGCGGGGAGGCCGGTGGAGGCGCCGGTGGCGAGGAGATCGGGGAGGTCGGGGAGCGGGGCCAGCGCGGCGACGTCGTCGAGGACGAGGGTGAGTGGTGGGTCGAGCCGACCGGCGGGTGACCGTGCGGCCATGCGCCGGCCGTGCTCGACCACGCTGGATACGAGTGCGGTGAGCAGGGGCATCACACCCGGGTGGGTCCGTGGGTCCTCGTTGGTCTCGCCCACCACATACATCGTTCCCCGATCGCGGATGAACGATTCCAGGTCGAGGGCGTCGGTGCGGCCGGGATTGCAGGCGTCGCGGATGTGGACGGAGCCGAGGGACTCCAGGGTCCGGTGGACGAGGGCCTGGGCGGCGTCGCGGCGGTCCGTGTGGGCGTGCAGTACGGACTCGAGCTCACCGCTCCAGCCGGGTGCGGCCTTGGGGTGGGTGCGCAGGATGCGTACGGCGTCCTGGGCGCCTGAGGCGCCGCTGACGCCGGCCCAGCGGTGTACCTGGCGGAAGGGCAGGCCGTCTATGGCGGCGGCGTGGAGCCAGCAGCGGAGCAGGGTCTCGGCGGCGTCGAACATCGCGGCGTCCGCGGCGGCGTGGGGGCGGCAGGGGAAGAGGAGTGCCCTGGCTCGGGTGAGGGCGGTGGGGACGTCTTCGCAGCCGGTGTGCGGGGCCCAGCGGAGGCGGCCGGGGGTGTCCACGAGGTGGGCCGGGTCGTAGATGTGGACGGGGCCGAGCTTGGCACGGTTGCCGACGGTCTGGTGGAAGGTCTCGGGGTCGGCGGTGGTGACGATGGCTGCGCCGGCGGCGTTGAGGATGGCCGGTTGGACGAGGCGTTTGCCCTTGTCGGCGGTGGGGGTTGCCGCGAAGGCGGCGTAGGTGCGGGTGAGTTCGTCCTCGGTGGGGGCGGGGGGTGCGGGGGCCGGTGCGGCGGGTTTCTCCCCCACCCCGCCCCTTCCCGAAACCAGGGGCTCCGCCCCTGGACCCCGCTCCTCAAACGCCGGAGGGGCTGAGTGGGCCGGAGGGGCTGGAGTGGCCGGACGGGCTGATTTTGCCCTGCGCAGCCGCGTACGGGCCACCACGCCGATCACGAACACCGTCACGACGAACAGCACCATCAGCTGTCCTATGAAGATGCCCCAGAACAGGCCCGAGCTGGGCAGGGCTTCCGGTGAGGCCTCGGGCCAGGCGGCGGCCAGGTCGTGTGGGTGGCCGATGAGGTGGCGCATGGCGATGGGGGTGCGGGTGAAGTGGACCCCGGCGGGCCAGGAGCCGTGGGAGAGGAGGCCGGCTATGCCGGTGGCCGTCCAGAGGAGGACGGTCATGCCGAGGAGGAAGCCGATGACGCCGAGGATGAGGCCGTCGGGGATGCCGCCTTCCGTGCGCTGCTGTCTTTGGGTTGTCATTACGCCACCGCGTCGTCGGCCAACTGCTTGTCCAGGGAGACCCGTTCCGGCTCGTCTTCCTCTCGGACGGAGGACTCGGTCATGGCGCGGTCGGTGTAGACGAGGGGGCGCTCGGTGTCGGTGATGAGGTGTTTGACGACCTGGACGTTGCCGTTGACGTCCCAGACGGCGATGCCGGGGGTGAGGGTGGGGATGATTTCCACCGCCCAGCGGGGCAGGCCCAGGACGCGGCCGGTGGCGCGGGCCTCGTCGGCCTTCTGGGCGTAGATCGTCCGGGTCGAGGCCATTTTGAGGATGGCCGCCGCTTCCTTCGCGGCTGCGCCGTCCACAACGTCCGAGAGGTGGTGGACGACGGCTACGAAGGACAGGCCGAGGCGTCGGCCGAACTTCAGGAGGCGCTGGAAGAGCTGGGCCACGAAGGGGCTGTTGATGATGTGCCAGGCCTCCTCGACGAGGAAGATGCGTTTCTTCCGGTCGGGGCGGATCCAGGTGTGTTCGAGCCAGACGCCGACGATCGCCATGAGGATGGGCATGGCGATGGAGTTGCGGTCGATGTGGGAGAGGTCGAAGACGATGAGCGGGGCGTCGAGGTCGATGCCCACGGTGGTGGGGCCGTCGAACATGCCGCGCAGGTCGCCGTCGACGAGGCGGTCGAGGACGAGGGCCACGTCGAGGCCCCAGGCGCGTACGTCGTCGAGGTCCACGTTCATCGACTCGGCGGCGTCCTCCAAGGGGTGGCGGAGGCGTTCGACGATGTCGGTGAGGATGGGCTGGCGGTCGGTGATGGTCTCGATGACGTAGGCGTGGGCGACCTTGAGGGCGAAGCCGGCGCGTTCGTCGAGGCCGTGGCCCATGGCGACTTCGATGATGGTGCGGAGCAGGGCGAGCTGGCCGGTGAGGGTGATGGCCGGGTCGAGGGGGTTGAGCTTGATGCCGCCGTCGAGGGCGGCGGTCGGGTCCAGGCGGATGGGTTGTATTCCGAGGGCTTTGGCGATGAGGTTCCACTCGCCGGCGCCGTCCTCGCCCTGGGCGTCGAGGACGACGACCTGGCGGTCGCGGAAGCGCAACTGGCGCAGGACGTAGGTCTTTTCCAGGGCGGACTTGCCGTTGCCGGACTCGCCGAGGACCAGCCAGTGGGGGGCGGGGAGCTGCTGTCCGTACATCTGGAACGGGTCGTAGATGTAGCCCTTGCCGCTGTAGACCTCGCGGCCGATGATCACGCCGGAGTCGCCGAGGCCGGGGGCGGCGGTGGGGAGGTAGACGGCCTGGGCCTGTCCGGTGGAGGTGCGGACGGGGAGGCGGGTGGATTCGACCTTGCCGAAGAGGAAGCTGGTGAAGGCGTCGGTGAGGGCCGCGAGGGGGTCGAGCATGGCCATCAGATGGACCTCCTCGTTGGCGGTGGCGTTGGCAGGGTTGGTGGCTGCCGGAGACCATGGTGCGGGGCGGTCGGCGTCGTACGCGCGTGCGCATGGCGGTGCGCACGGGGGCGCGTCGGCGGCGCAGGGGGCTCCCCCACCCCGCCCCTTCCCGAAACCGGGGCTCCGCCCCGGACCCCGCTGGGGGCTTCGCCCCCAGGCCCCCGAACGGCCTTCGGCCGTGTCCTCAAACGCCGGACGGGCTGAAGACGGCCGGCGCAGCGGTCCGAAGCCAGCGGAGCGCCCGCGAGGGACGCCATAGGGAGGGGCCGCCGGACGGGCTGAGTAGTCACCGGCGGATTCCCGTCGCGAACGGCAGCGTGTTCACGAAGGCGCGGTGGTGTTCGCGGTCGCACCACTCCAGCTTCAGGTACGACTTGCCGGCGGAGGCCCGGATTGTGCGCTTGTCGCGGTTGAGGGCCTCGGGGTTACGGGAGGAGACCGTGATGTAGCCGACGAGGTTGACGCCGGCGGCGCCGGAGGCGAGGTCTTCGCCGCGCTGGTCGATGCGGCCGTGGTGGGCGACGTCGCGGGGGTCGATGACGCGGTTCATCTTGGCGGCGCGGGAGGCGTCGGCGTCGTCGTTGGTCTTCTCGGTGAGCATGCGCTCGATGGCGACGTCGGTGGGCTCGAGGTCCATGCAGACGGCGACGGTGCGGATGACGTCGGGGGTGTGGACCAGGAGGGGGGCGAGGAAGTTGACGCCGACGGGGGTCATGGGCCATTCCTTCACCCAGGCCGTGGAGTGGCACCAGGGGGCGCGGGTGGAGGACTCGCGGGTCTTGGCCTGGAGGAAGGTGGGCTCGGTGGCGTCGAGCTCGGCGGGCCAGGCGTTGCGGCGGGTCATGGCCTGGATGTGGTCTATGGGGTGGTCCGGGTCGTACATGGAGTGGACCAGGGAGGACAGCCGGGCCTGGCCGAGGGGCTGGCGGACGCGGATGTCGGCCTCGGCGAGGCGGGCGCAGATGTCGGTGAGCTCGCGGGCCATGACGGCGGCGATGCCGGCGTCCTTGTCGACGGCCTTGCCGCGGGCGCCGGTGGCGCGGGAGATGGCGGTGCCCTCGGCGGCGAGTTCGCGGCTGTAGTGCATGCAGGCGACGAGGTAGGCGCGGTGCTGCTCGCTGGAGGTGGAGACCATCGACTGGAGCTGGTCGTAGGAGTCCTTGAGCCAGCGCTCGGCGCTGTCGTCCCCGCGTACGGCGACGTCCTTGGCGTGGGCGTCGGGGTCGGCGGGGAGGGTGCGGGCGAGCATCTGGAGGCGGGTGACGAAGCCGTCGCCGTTGGCCACGTGCTTGAGGAGGGTGCCGAAGCGTTCGACGAGGGCTTCCTGGTCCTCGCTGTCGCGCAGGCCGACGCCGGGGCCCTCGATCTCGATGGCGGCGGTGACGGTGCGGCGGTCGACGTGGAGGAGGACGGCGATCTCGTCGGGGCCGAAGGGGGCGGAGAGCCAGGTGATGCGGCCGATGCCGGGCGGCGGGCCGATCTCGATCTCGCGGCCGTCGAGGCGGATGCCGGCCTCGGCGGCGGCGGAGCGGTAGGTGGCGGTGTTGCGCAGGGTGCGGCGGTAGGTGCGGTTGATCTCGAACCACCTGTAGAAGGTGCGGCGGCGGTAGGGCATGTAGACGGCGGCGAAGGCCAGCAGTGGCCAGCCGACGAGCCCCAGGATCCGGAGGGGGAGGACCGGGATGAGGAGCCCGCACATCATGCCGAGGAAGGCCCCGGCGATGATCAGGGCGATCTCGCCGGTCTCCCGGTTCTTGCCGACGATCGCGTTGGGGCGGGCCTTGCCGATCAGATACGTACGACGTGGCTGCTGGACGGCGTATGGCTGGGACGTCACCGGCTGTTACCTCCGGACTTGCTACTGCTGCTGGTGCCGTTGTTGCGGCCGGCCGATGGTGGCGCCGTACGCGGGGCCGGGGCGGCGGGTGCGCCCGAGCCGCCGCCGCGGGTGCTGTGGGCGGCGACGCCGCCGGAGACTCCGTTGGCGGGGCTGCTGCCGCCGCCTCCGCCGGACGCCGCCTGCTCCTGGGGGCCGCGGGAGCTGTGCGTCTTGATGCCCTGCTTGACCAGGGCGGCGGGGGAGGAGATGACGGCGGCGGCTGCGCCCTCGCCGCTGATCTTGCGGTTGCTGCGCAGGCTCTGTACGTCGTCGCCGAAGCCGGGGACGAAGCGGTAGATCATGGCGCTGGCGAAGATGGCCAGCAGGATGATCGAGAGGCCGGAGACGACGGCGCTGAAGGAGTTCGGGCCGTCGGCGGAGGTGGACAGGGCGCCGGCGAGGCCGAGGACGATCACGATGACGGGCTTGACCAGGATGATCGCGATCATGATGCCGGCCCAGCGGCGGACGTGGTGCCACATGTTCTTGTCGACCATGCCGGAGTACACGGCGGTGCCGAGCAGCGCGCCGACGTAGAGCAGGGCGGCCCGGATCACCAGCTCCAGGTACAGCACGCCGGCTGCGAGCACGGAGATCAGGGAGACGATGATCAGCATGATCGGGCCGCCGCCGATGTCGGTGCCCTTGGTCAGGGCGTCGGAGAACGAGCCGAAGAACATGTCCGTGTTGGAGCCGGTGCCGGCCGCGATGACGTCGGTGACCGCGTCGGTCGCCGAGACCAGGGTGTAGAGGATCAGCGGCGTGAAGGCCGAGGCGATGACGGTCAGCCAGAGGAAGCCGACGGCCTCGGTGAGGGCCTCGGTCAGGGGGACGCCGCGCACGGCGCGCTTGGCGACGGCCAGCAGCCACAGGACGAGGGTGAGGATGGTCGAGGCGGCGAAGACGACGGCGTACTGGCGGAGGAACGCGCCGTTGGTGAAGTCGACCTGGGTGGTGTGGGTGACCGCCTCGGAGAGCTTGTCGATGACGGCGGAGGCGGCCTTGGCGCAGCCCTTGGCGAGGGAGGTGAGGGGGTCGAGGGTGTCGGTGACGGAGTTGCTTCCGCCGCCGCTCCCACTTTCGCAGTAGTCCTTGGCGACGCCGATGAATCCGCTGCAGTCCGTCGATGAGCTGGGGCTGGGAGTGGGGGTCGGTGAGGGCGCGGCGGTGGCCCGCGAGGCGGCGAGGACGACGAGTGCCTGTGCTCCCATGAGGACCGCGGTGAGTGACAGCGCGCGGTGGTGGCGGCTACCTAGCATAGGTGAACCCTCCGAATCCCTCGACTGCGTTCGCGATCTCGTCAGCGCTCGCGGCCAGGTCGTCGCCACTGACGGGGGCCGGGCCCTGCTTCTGGCTGGACGACTCGATCTTCCAGTCGCCGTCGACCCATTTGAGCTTCTCAGTGATGGTCAACCAACTCTGGCTGACCGGTTTCGTCGAGCCTTCGCCAGCCAGGCCGATCAGGCCGGTGCACCACACCTCGACGGTCGCGGTGGCGCCGCTGTGCGCGGTGGTCTTTGTGCCGACGGGGATGGTGCGGGAGACAAAGGTGAAGCCGCTGGGCGTGGAGCCGTCCTCGTTGAGGCCCAGGCTGGTGAACAGGCTCGCGGAGTACGCCTTGTCGAGCTTGGCCTGGAGGCCGGCCACGACCGCCGGGTCGTGGATCGCGGCGACGATGGCGTGCCGGCGTGTGGTGTCGAGCATGCCGTCACCGCCCAGCGCGACCGCGTAGTTGGCCGCCGCGGACTGGGCGCCCTGCGAGGTCTGGGCGAAGCCGGTGGCGATGCCCTCGGCGGAGCCGGACACCGGCTTCTCGCCGGTCGCGGAGGTCGGCTGGGACTGGGCGGTGCCCTTGCTGCCGCCGCTGCCGCTGCCGGAGGAGGAACTGTCCGAGTCGCCGCCGCGGTTGGCGAAGGCGATCGCGGCGATGAGCAGCACGATGACGCCGACGACCGAGACCAGGCTGCGGCCGGAGCGGGGGGCCGCCCGGCGCCCGGCGGTGCCGCCGGGGCCGGGCTGGCCTTCCGGGAGCCGGGTGCGGGTGGTCGGCGGGCCGTCCTGGCCGAGGCTCATGGGGCGCCCGCCCCCTCACGCGAGGAGGGCAGGGCGGAACCGTTGTGGGGTCCGGCATCGCTGCTCGGGTGAGTGGGCATCAGCACGCAGCCTCGGGTTGGAACATGGGGCCGGGACGAGCCCCAGGGGACATAAGTAGGGGATATGGATGGATGGGACGGATACGGAGGAAATCGTTGTCGGGGGCGGGATCGTTGCTAGACCGCCATCCCGTAGACGATGGTGAACAGCGTGCCGAGAGAGCCGATGATGAACACGCCGGTCAGTCCGGCGATGATCAACCCCTTGCCCTGCTCGGCGCTGAACGTGTCGCGGAGCGCCGTCGCGCCGATCCGCTGCTTCGCCGCGCCCCAGATCGCGATGGCCAGGCACAGCAGGATCGCCACTGCCATGACCACCTCGATCATCACGCGCGCTTCGTTCCCGAGGGAGCCGAAAGGCCCCCAGTCCGGGGCGATTCCACCGATGATGGTGTTGATATCGCCCTTCTCGGCTGCCAGGAACATGAGAACTCACCACCACGCTAGATCAGTTGGTCTCCTCGCCGGGGCGCAAGGAGCCAGGGTCTATCTTGACGGAGGATGCCGCTGTCGTATGTCGACTCAGCGACTTTCTCAGCCGATTCCCCTGTGTGATCCCGGCCGCAGCCGTCAGACTGGTCGGATTGGCTGGCGGACCGGTGTTCGATGGGACACAGATGACTACTCTGTGTATCACGCGAGTGAGCGCAGGGCAACGATTGGGGGCGGCGATGAGCGGTGATGCTTCTTCAGGTCCGGCTCACCGTCACCACGTGTGTCCGGAAGCGCAGAAGGACACGCAGAAGGAAGCGCGGAAGGACGCGCGGCACGGCACACGTACGAAGGGGCGGATCGCGGGATGAAGGCGGCGGCGACGGCGCGCAAGGTCTGGCTCATGGCCGGCATCGCCGGCGGGCTCTGCTTCTCCTTCCTCGCGCTCCTCCTGGTCGGTACGTACTCGGCTGCCGCCAGCCTCGCCGGCAACGGCACCGTGACCCTGGCCAAGGGCGCCGTTCCGGCCGCGTACACCGGCCTCGTGCAGAGGTGGGGCAACCTCTGCGACGCCATCAACCCGGCGCTGCTGGCCGCTCAGCTCTACCAGGAGAGCGGCTGGAAGGCGGATGCGCAGAGCGGGGCCAACGCGCAGGGCATAGCGCAGTTCATCCCCGGCACCTGGGCCACGCACGGCATCGACGGGGACGGTGACGGGGACCGCGATGTGTGGGACCCGGCGGACGCGATCCCGTCGGCGGCGACGTACGACTGCGAGCTGGCCGGCTATGTGAAGGACGTGCCCGGGAATCCCACCGAGAACATGCTGGCGGCGTACAACGCGGGCGCGTACCGGGTGATCCAGGCGGGCGGGGTCCCGGCGATCCGGGAGACGCAGAACTACGTCAAGTCCATCACGACTCTGGCGAAGAGCTTCGCAGCCCCGGTCGGGACGGTCGCGGCCTCGCAGCAGGCGGCCGGCGCGATCTACTACGCGCAGGGCAAGCTCGGCACGCCCTATCTGTGGGGCGGCACCGGCACGGACTCGCAGGGCGGGCGGTTCGACTGCTCCGGCCTGACGCAGGCGGCTTACCACTCGGTGGGCATCGAGCTGCCGAGGGTGGCGGCGGACCAGTGGAACGCAGGGCAGCACCCGGCGCGCAGCGAGCTGATCCCGGGGGACCTGGTGTTCTTCGCGTACGACCTGAACGATCCGAGGACCATTCACCATGTGGGCCTGTACGTGGGCGGCGGCTATATGATCAACGCGCCGCACACAGGTGCTGTGATCCGCTTCGACAAGATCGACACGGCGGACTACATCGGCGCGACCCGGGTGACGCAGGACGGCGCGGCCGCGCTGCCCACCGCGGGGGCGTGAGCGGCGCGCGAAACAGCGCGCGAGAGGGGTTCTGATTTCCCTTCGGTAACTTCTCGGTGATCATCTGGTAGAGACCGGAACGCTACGTACCGTGCACGCCGTTGTACGGGTCAGAATGGCCTCACGCGTATGACCATGCGGACTGCGACGGGGGTTGCCGCGCGACAGTGAGGGGCATCACCGATGGCAGAGCTCGCCCTTGACGGCTCGAATCCTGATGTCAGCCTGCTCCGCGACATCAACAACCTCGCCAAGGATGCCCCCGGCTGGTTCGACCGGACCATGGAGTTCGTCGGTGAGTACGGGCTCGTCGTACTGCTGGTCCTGCTCGTCGGGTGGTGCTGGTGGCGGGTCGCCCGGCGCTCCCCGGAGGCCCCGGCGGCCGTTGCCGGCGTTTTGTGGTCCGGCCTCGCGGCCGGGATCGCCCTGCTGCTGAACATTCCGCTGCGGGGCTTCGTGGAGCGGCCGAGGCCCTTCGTCGACCATGACGGGCTCGATGTCCTGATCAAGGGCAAGACGGACTTCTCGTTCGTCAGCGACCACGCGACCCTGACGATGGCGGTCGCCGTAGGGCTGTTTCTGGTCAGCCGGCGCGTGGGTGCTGTGGCGGTGGTGATCGCTGTGGCGGAGGGTTTCTGCCGCGTATACATGGGCGTGCACTACCCGACCGATGTGGTGGGCGGATTCGCCCTCGGCACGGCTGTGGCCCTGCTGCTGGCTCCGCTGGCGATGGCCCTCCTCACGCCGCTGGTGACCGCCGTAGGCGGCTCGCGGGCGGGCTGGCTCGTACGGCGCCCGCAGGGCCCTGCGGTCGGGCGGCCGCAGGGTGAGCCCTACCCGGAGCCGACGTCCTACGACAAGGACCTGGCCGCGTAGGGCCTTTCCCCCTCTAAGCGCCGGCCGGGCTGTGCTCGGCCGCGTCGCGCCTTGCCCGGTCGCGCGCGCGGCGGGCGGGGCCCCGCCAGCCGCAGGTGCAGGTGGCGTGGGTGAAGGGGCCCTTTTCGACGGTCGTCGTGCGGTGGGCTGCGGTGGGCTGGTCGAGCACGGGTTCAACGGTACCGAAGGCGGCAGCGTGACGGAGGCCGGGGGAGCGTCGTTATGCCGAACGAGGCTCAAGGTGCAGGGGGTTGGCGGAGATGGGGCAGCGGGGAGGCGCGGCCGCAGCCGCCGCGGCGCTGGTTCTCGGCCTGGCGGGGTGTTCCGGGAGCGGGCAGGCGGCGGAGCCGGACGGGGCGGAGACGATGCGACGGGCGTCGGATGTGCTGGTGCGTTACGGCAGCTCGCAGGTCGTGACGTCGATGGAGACGGCCAGCGGCGGGACAAAGGTCTCGATCACCGGGACCGGGGGCTATGACTTCGCGCGGCGGCGGGGAAGCCTGGAGGTGACGCTGCCGGCGGACGCGGCCGGGGAGCCGGAGCACCAGCCGATCACGGAGCTGCTGACGCCGGGGGCGCTGTACATGAAGAACCGTGGCGAGGGGGTGCCCGCCGACAAGTGGGTGCGGCTGGACACGGCCCGCCTGGCCGACGGGAATCTGGTGACGGGCGGGGTCACGGACCCGCTGGCGGCGGCCGAGCTGCTGCGGGGGGCGCGCGGGGTGACGTATGCGGGCCAGGAGACGATCGCCGGCGTCAGGGTGCGGCACTACCGGGGGGTGACGGACATCGTGCGGGCGGCGAAGGCCGCTTCGGCGGCCTCGCGGGGGTCGCTGGGGGCGGCGGCGAAAGGGTTCTCCGTGACGCGGGTGCCGTTCGAGGCGTATGTGGACGAGGAGGGGCGGCTCCGCCGGCTGCGGCAGTGCTTCACCTTCACGAACAACGCGGAGGTGGTGTCGGTGGTCTCCTTCCACGGCTTCGGGTCACCGGTGCGCGTCGTGCTGCCGGACGCCGACGACATCTACCGCGGAAAGATCGTTTCTGCGCCCACCCCGCAGGCGTAGACCACCCGGAAATGGCCCGTCCGTGTCATGCACGGATTGTGCCGCGCTGCCTACTCTGGGCTGGGAGGAGGTGGTGCACGTGGCGTTGCTGGAGCAGGAACGGGACCTGGACCGGGATCAGGACCACGTGGCCCTCGCGGAGATCGAGTTGTGCGGCGAGCTGATGATCGCGGCTTCCGCCGCGGTCGAGGAGCGGCTCAGCGCCGCCCGCATCGACGAGGTGCTCAAGGTGGAGCACCTGCCGGAGCGCCTGCCGGAGAGCGTGTCAGGTTCGTAGCAGCCGGGCTATCGCGGCTGTGGCCTCGGCCACTTTGTCGTCCGCGTCCGGGCCGCCCTGGCTGGCCGCGTCGGCGACGCAGTGCCGCAGGTGTTCCTCCAGAAGCTGGAGAGCGAAGGACTGCAGGGCCTTTGTGCCGGCGGATACCTGGGTAAGGATGTCGATGCAGTAGACGTCCTCCTCGACCATGCGCTGGAGGCCGCGGATCTGCCCCTCGATGCGGCGAAGCCGCTTCAGGTGCTGGTCCTTCTGCTTGCTGTAACCGTGCGGTCCATGGTCGGTTCCATGGTCGGTGACCGTCATGGTGCCCGCCCTTCCTGCCCCGGTATACCCCTGCCGGGTATATCGTACCGAATTCGGCCCATTGTGCGAGGCGGCCCCGGTGGGGGACCCGTCGGGCGATGAGCGACACTGTGGACGCCGGTTAGATATGGCCGGATGATGCACTTAGCATCAATGCGACCGAAAACCGATGTAGCCGAGGACCTCACGTGCGCTTTCGTCTGACCCCCAGGGAGACGAGCTTCTATGACATGTTCGCCGCATCCGCGGACAACATCGTCACAGGGTCGAAGCTCCTCATGGAACTGCTCGGCGCCGACTCTGCCACGCGTACCGAGATCGCGGAGAGGATGCGGGCGGCGGAGCACGCGGGGGACGACGCGACACATGCGATCTTCCACCAGCTGAACTCCTCCTTCATCACGCCGTTCGACCGCGAGGACATCTACTCCCTCGCCTCCAACCTCGACGACATCATGGACTTCATGGAGGAGGCCGTCGACCTGGTGGTGCTGTACCAGGTCGAGGAACTGCCCAAGGGCGTCGAGCAGCAGATCGAGGTGCTGGCGCGGGCGGCGGAGCTGACCGCCGAGGCGATGCCCAATCTGCGCACGATGACCGACCTCACCGAGTACTGGATCGAGGTCAACCGGCTGGAGAACCAGGCGGACCAGATCCACCGCAAGCTGCTCGCGCACCTGTTCAACGGCAAGTACGACGCCATGGAAGTGCTCAAGCTGAAGCAGATCGTGGATGTGCTGGAAGAGGCCGCCGACGCCTTCGAGAAGGTCGCCAACACGGTGGAGACCATCGCGGTCAAGGAGTCCTGACCCAGGTGGACACCTTCGCACTCGTCGTCGTCATCGGCGTCGCGCTCTTCTTCACGTACACCAACGGCTTCCACGACTCCGCGAACGCGATCGCGACCTCGGTGTCCACCCGCGCGCTCACCCCGCGCGCCGCGCTCGCCATGGCCGCGGTGATGAACCTGATAGGCGCCTTCGCCGGCGGCGGGGTCGCGCACACCGTCAGCAAGGGGATCATCGAGACCCCGGACGGCAAGCAGGGCATGATCATCCTGTTCTCCGCGCTTATCGGGGCAATTGTCTGGAATCTGACGACCTGGTACTTCGGTCTACCATCGTCTTCCAGCCACGCGCTCTTCGGCGGCATGGTCGGCGCGGCACTGGCCGGCTCCAGCACGGTCTTCTGGCACGGCGTCCTGGACAAGATCGTGCTCCCGATGATCATCTCGCCGGTCGTCGGCCTGGTCGTCGGCTATCTGGTGATGGTCGCGGTGATGTGGATCTTCCGCCGTTCCAACCCGCACAAGGCCAAGCGCGGCTTCCGTATCGCCCAGACCGTCTCGGCGGCGGCGATGGCCCTCGGACACGGTCTGCAGGACGCGCAGAAGACGATGGGCATCGTGGTCATGGCGCTCACCATCGGCGGCGTCCAGCAGGGCGACGGCATTCCGGTCTGGGTCAGGTTCGCGTGTGCGGCGATGCTGTCGCTGGGTACGTACGCGGGCGGCTGGCGGATCATGCGGACGCTGGGGCGCAAGATCATCGAGCTCGACCCTCCGCAGGGGTTCGCGGCGGAGGCGACGGCGTCCTCGATCCTCTACGTGACGTCCTACGTCTTCAAGGCGCCGATCTCGACGACGCATGTCATCACGTCGGCGATCATGGGCGTGGGTGCGACGAAGCGCGTGAACGCGGTGCGGTGGGGGGTCGCCAAGAACATCGTCATGGGGTGGTTCATCACGATGCCGGCGGCGGGGTGTGTGGCCGCCGCGGTTTATGGCATCACGCACCTCGTGTTCGGCTGAGGCGCGTTGGCGGCATCCGGCCAGTGGGTGGTGGGCTCACCGGGTCCGTCCGGTGGCCGGAACCGGCGGCTGCGCAAAGTGGGCCCGCCCCCTTCCCGGGGGCGGGCCCTTCGCCTTGCGGTGGCACCGCCATGCAGCACCGCAGGACGTCCTGGGGCTGCGGCCTCTCAGCCGAAGCGGCCGGAGATGTAGTCCTCGGTGGCCTGGACGGAGGGGTTGGAGAATATCCGCTCGGTGTCGTCGATCTCGATGAGCTTGCCGGGCTGGCCGACGGCGGAGAGGTTGAAGAAGGCGGTGCGGTCGGAGACGCGCGCGGCCTGCTGCATGTTGTGCGTCACGATGACGATCGTGAAGCGCTCCTTGAGCTCACCGATCAGGTCCTCGATGGCGAGGGTGGAGATCGGGTCGAGGGCTGAGCAGGGCTCGTCCATCAGGAGCACCTGCGGCTCGACCGCGATCGCGCGGGCGATGCACAGACGCTGCTGCTGGCCGCCGGAGAGGCCGGAGCCGGGCTTGTTGAGGCGGTCCTTGACCTCGTTCCAGAGGTTGGCGCCCTGGAGGGACTTCTCGACGATGGTGTCGAGGTCGCGCTTCTTCTTGACGCCGTTGAGCTTGAGGCCGGCCGCCACGTTGTCGTAGATCGACATCGTGGGGAAGGGGTTCGGGCGCTGGAAGACCATGCCGACGGTGCGGCGCACCGCTACGGGGTCGATGCCGGCGCCGTAGAGGTTCTCGTCGTCGAGGAGGACCTTGCCCTCGACGCGGCCGCCCGGGGTGACCTCGTGCATGCGGTTCAGAGTCCGCAGGAAGGTGGACTTGCCGCAGCCGGAGGGGCCGATGAAGGCGGTGACGGTGCGGGGCTCGACGGTCATGGAGATGTCGTCGATCGCTTTGTGGGCGCTGTAGTAGGCGGACAGTCCGCTTACGTCGATTCGCTTGGCCATGGTGTTGCTCTCAATCGGGTCGCTGCTGCTGAGGAGGTCGCGTCAGCGACCGGTCTTGGGGGCCTTCCAGCGGGCGATGCCGCGGGCCGCCATGTTCAGGATCATCACGAAGGCGATCAGTACGAGGGCTGCCGCCCACGCCCGGTCGTAGCTCGGCTGGTTGCCGTTCTGGTACTGCTGGAAGATGTAGAACGGCAGTGAGGCCTGCGGGCCGTCGAACGGGTTGCTGTTGATCTGAGCGCTGCCGAAGACCAGCAGCGCGATGGGGGCGCTCTCGCCCGCGATACGGGCGACGGCGAGCATGACGCCCGTCGTGATGCCGCCGATCGCGGTGGGGAGGACCACCTTCATGATTGTGCGCCATTTGGGGACGCCGAGCGCCAGTGAGGCCTCGCGCAGCTCGTTGGGGACGAGCTTGAGCATTTCCTCGGTCGAGCGCACGACGACCGGCATCATCAGGATCGCCAGGGCCAGCGAGCCGGCGAAGCCGGAGTAGCCGAAGCCGAGCATGAGGATCCACAGCGTCAGGATGAACAGACCGGCGACGATCGACGGGATGCCCGTCATGACGTCGACGAAGAAGGTGACGACCTTGGCGAGCCTGCCCTTGCCGTACTCGACCAGATAGACCGCGGTGAGCAGGCCGATCGGGGCGGCGATGAGCGTGGCGATGAGAACCTGCTCCAGGGTGCCGATGATGGCGTGGTAGACACCGCCGCCGGGGTAGAGGGTCAGCACCCCGTTCATCGAGTGGCTCAGGAAGTTGCCGTCGAGGACCGTGAGGCCCTTGCCGATCGTGGTGACGAGCAGCGAGTAGAGCGGCAGTGCCGCCAGCACGAAGCACGACCAGACCAGGCTGGTGGCGGTCCGGTCCTTGGCCTGGCGGGTGCCTTCGACACGGGCGGCGAGCGCGAATGTGCCGACGATGAAGACGATGAGGGCGATCAGGCCCCACTGGATCTTGCTGTCCAGGCCGGCGCCCAGGCCGATGCCGGCGCCGACTGCGATCGAGGCGGCGGCGATGCCGGCCGGCGCCCAGCGGGGCAGCCGGGCCTGGGCCAGGGGCCGCTGCGGTACGGAGGCGGCCGGAGCCTTGTCCACGACGAGGTTGCTCATGCGTTGGCCCCCGAGTACTCCTTGCGGCGGGCGATGATCGCGCGAGCGGCGCCGTTCACCAGCAGGGTGATGACGAACAGGACGAGACCGGAGGCGATCAGCGCGTCACGGCCGAACTCGTCGGCCTCGCCGAACTTGGCGACGATGTTCTGCGAGAAGGTGCCGCCGACCGGGTCCAGGATGTGGATGGACAGGATCGGCGAGGCGGACAGCACGGTGGCGACGGCCATCGTCTCGCCGAGGGCGCGGCCGAGGCCGAGCATCGTGGCGGAGATGATGCCGGAGCGGGCGAAGGGCAGCACCGACAGCCGGATGGTCTCCCAGCGGGTGGCGCCCAGCGCCAGGGCGGCCTCCTCGTGCATCCGCGGGACCTGGTTGAAGACCTCGCGGCTGACGTTGGTGATGATCGGCAGGATCATGATGGCCAGCAGGATGCCCACGGTGAACAGCGACCGCGCGGCTTCGGGGTTGGAGGACTTGAAGACCACGGTCCAGCCGAGGTACTCGTTCAGCCACTTGTTGAGGCCGACCAGGTGCGGCACCAGGAACAGGGCGCCCCACAGGCCGTAGATGATGCTGGGGACGGCCGCGAGCAGGTCGATCACGAAGGAGATCGGGGTGGCGAGCTTGCGCGGTGCGTAGTGCGAGATGAACAGCGCGATGCCGACCGAGACCGGGACCGCGAGGATCAGCGCGATGATCGAGCTGACCACGGTGCCGTAGGCAAGGACGGCGATGCCGAAGACCGGCGGGGTGGCGCTGGCGTTCCACTCGAAGGTGGTCAGGAAGTTGCCGTGGTCCTTGGAGATGGCGTTGACCGCGCGCACGGTGAGGAAGAGCGCTATGGCGGCCATGATCACCAGCAGCAGGATGCCGGATCCACGGGAGAGGCCCGAGAAGATCTTGTCACCCGGGCGCGTGACAGTGCCCCCGGCGGTCTTCTCTGCCGGTGGCGGGGGGGCTGGAGACTGTGTGGTTATGTCCATGGGGGGTTTCTCCGGTCTGGGTGGGGGATGGCTCCCCCGGCGGCGGTGCACCGGATGGTGGCGGGGGCCCCGTAACGGTTGGTGTTACGGGGCCCCCGCCGCTTACTGGATCAGGCGAGGGCCGCGACGCTGGCGCGGACCTTCGTGGCGATCTCGGCCGGCAGCGGGGCGTAGCCGGCGTCGGGGAGCAGCGCCTGGCCCTCCTCGCTGGCGATGTAGGTCAGGAAGGACTTCGTGACCGGGAGGGTGGCGGCCTTGTTGCCCTTGTCGCAGGCGATCTCGTAGGTCACCAGGACGATCGGGTAGGCGTTGTCGGCCTTGGTGACGTACGCGGAGGACAGGTCCAGGGACAGGTCCGCGCCGGTGCCGACGACCTTGCCCTGGGCGATGCCCGCGGAGGCGTTGGCGGCGGTGGCCTCGACCGGGGCGGAGGCGCCGGTGTTGATCTTGGCGGTCTTGATGCTGTTCGCGGTCGCGTAGGAGACCTCGAAGTAGCCGATCGAGCCGTTGGTCTGCTTGACCTGGGCCGCGACACCGGCGGACTTGGCGGCGGACTGGCCGCCCTTGCCCGCGAAGGCCTTGGCGTGCTCGTACGGCCAGGCCTTGGGGGCGGCGCCGCTCAGGTACTTGGTGAGGTTGTCCGTGGTGCCGGACTCGTCCTGGCGGTGGAAGGCCTGGATCTTGGTGTGCGGCAGGGTGACGCCGGAGTTCAGCGCCTTGATGGCCGCGTCGTCCCAGTAGGTGATCTTCGAGTTGAAGATGTTGCCGATCGTGGCGGCGTCCAGGACCAGGTTGTCCACACCGGAGAGGTTGTAGCCGATCGCGATCGGGCCACCGACCATCGGGATGGAGATGCCGGTGCCGCCGGTGCAGACGGCCTTGGACGCGGTGACCTCTTCGGGCTTCAGCGGGGAGTCGGAGCCGGCGAAGGCGTCGGTGCCCTGGTTGAAGTCGATGATGCCTTCACCGGAGGACGAGGCCTTGTAGTTGATCGTCGTGCCGGAGCAGGCGGCCTGGTACTTCTGCACCCACAGGTCGATCGCGTTCTGCTGGGCGGAGGAACCGGAGGCGAGGATCTGGCCGGCCTTGTCCGCACACTTGATGCTGCCGGAGGACGAGGCGGAGGACGAGCTGCTCGCGCCACTGCTCGCGTTGTCGTCCGAGCCACACGCCGTGAGGAGCAGCGCGCCGGAGATCGCGACCGCGCCGACGGTCAGGGCACGTACGCCACTCTTACGCTGAAGCTTCACCTTCGGTGTTTCCTTCCTGAAGCCCGCCGGGATGGCGAAGCGGAGGTATAAGGGGTTCTGCATCCACCCGGAGGCCGCGTTGCTCACCCACCGGTACGGCCGAAATTAGGCAGATGAGGTGAAGCGACCGACGGATCGGGGTTAACGGAAGGTGAACCTCGCATATCAGTGCGGTGGCGCAGCTGGAAGGACCGCCTCAGCGGGTGGAATGTCCAGAATGCCGGACAAACGCGTCGATCAGCGGACGATCGCGTTCATGTGTCAGCCGGTGTCGTGCGGCGGTCACCGGCAGCCAGATGACCCGGTCGACCTCGTCGTTCGGGACGAAGAAACCGCCGGTCGCCTCGGCCGCCCAGTAGCGGACGTGTTTCGGCCGTCCGTCGACCACGTAGTACGAGGAGGGGAGCCGCGGGCCGAGGACGCAGGTCTGGCCGGTCTCCTCCTTCACCTCGCGCACCGCGGCGGCGGCCGCGTCCTCGCCGCGTTTCAGCTTGCCCTTGGGCAGCGACCAGTCGTCGTAGCGCGGGCGGTGGACCAGTGCGAGCTCCACCTCGCCGTCCACGGGCGAGCGGCGCCACAGGACGGCGCCCGCGGCGAGGATGGGGGTGATCCTGGTGTCGATGACGGCATCTCCCCTCGGATAGGTGCTACGCGCGCATCCACAGACGGACGAAGGCGAAACGGGCCTGCTCGACCTCCTGCCGCTGGTCCGCGTGGAGCACGCCGAGCGCGTAGGCGGTGGCCGGGGCGATCCGCGGGGTGCGGGCGGCGGCGGTCACCGCCTCGGCGGCCTCGGCGGCCTCGCGGTGCTGCTCCAGTACGCGGGCGAGGGCGGCCGGACGGGTTTCGGGTTCCCCGTCGTCGTACGGGAACACCTCGCGGGCGTAACGGCTCAGCCGCAGCAGGATCCGTACCCGGTGCCAGGGGGCGTCCTGCCGCTCGGCGGGCAGGTCGGCGGCGAGCGCGGCCCGCAGGGTGTCGCCGTTGTACGGCTGGCCGGCCCGGGCCAGCGGCAGTGCCCCGGCCGCCTCGGCGAGCCGGGTGTGGGCGCGCTCGGTCAGTGCGGGCAGCGTCTTGTCCGCCGGGGCTTCGGCGGCGGCCGTCAGGGACACCTCGGAGGCCAGCACCGCGACGGCGTCGGCGACCGCGTGGAAGCGGGAGGAGCCCATCGCCTGCAGGGCGGCGGAGTGCGCCCGGGTACGGGCCAGGGTCAGCTGGCGCTCCAGCAGCGCCCCGGCGCGGGCGCCGCCCACGGCGAGCGGGCCGCCGCCCGGCGCGGGCGGGCTCTGCTGGGCGGGTACCAGGGCCGGCTCGTCCTCCACCTCGGCGGAGGAGAGCCGGTGCAGGGCCGACAGCAGGCGGGCCAGCCGCGCCGAGTGCTGGTACTCGCGGGCCAGCGAGGAGGCCAGCCAGCCCAGCTCGGCCCGCAGCGGCTCCGACCACGCGGTGTCGGTGAGCGGGCCGTACGTGTGCAGGGCGGAGCCGATCCGGCGGGCGGACCGGCGCAGCTGGTGGGCCGCGTCAGCGGTGCCGGCCGCGCCCCCGTTGCCCCCGTCGCTCTCGCCCTGGGTGAGGGCGCGCAGGAAGGTGGTCGCCTGCCCGCGCAGATAGCCGGCCAGCACGTCCCCGGCCGTGCCGTCGCCGCCGGTTACCGGCGGCTCGGCACGCAGGTCCGTTGCCTGGGCGAACGCAGTGTCACGGTGTCGCTGGGCCACGCCGGCGCCTCCGGGCGTCGATGAGCATCTCCTGGACGTTTTGCAGCGGACGTCCGTCGGCGTCGGTGCTGTGCCGCGTCCAGTTTCCGTCCGGGCCGAGGTGCCAGGACGAGGTGGTATCCGAAGTCCCGATCTCCAGCAGCCGGTTGAGGGTCGTACGGTGAGCGGGGTCGGCGACCCGGACCATCGCCTCGATACGGCGGTCCAGGTTGCGGTGCATCATGTCGGCGCTGCCGAACCAGACCTCCGGCTCGCCTCCGTTGCCGAAGACGAAGATCCGCGAGTGCTCCAGGAACCGGCCCAGCACACTGCGCACCCGGACGTTCTCCGACAGGCCGACCACACCCGGGCGCACCGCGCAGATGCCGCGCACCCAGATGTCGACGGCCACCCCGGCCTGCGAGGCCCGGTACAGCGCGTCGATGAGCGCCTCGTCGACGATCGAGTTGACCTTGATCCGGACGTACGCGGTCCGGCCGGCCCGGTGGTGCTCGATCTCCTTCATGATCCGGGCGATCAGCCCGTCCCGGAGATTGCGCGGGGCGACCAGCAGCCGGTTGTACGACTCCCGGCGCGAGTAGCCCGACAGCCGGTTGAACAGGTGCGACAGGTCCGCGCCGACCTGCGGGTCGGCGGTGAGCAGGCCCAGGTCCTCGTAGAGGCGGGCGGTCTTGGGGTGGTAGTTGCCGGTGCCGACATGGCTGTAGCGGCGCAGGGTGTCGCCCTCCTGGCGGACCACCAGCGACAGCTTGCAGTGCGTCTTCAGGCCGACCAGGCCGTAGACGACATGGCAGCCGGCCTCCTCCAGCTTGCGGGCCCACTTGATGTTGGCCTGCTCGTCGAAGCGGGCCTTGATCTCCACCAGGACCAGCACCTGCTTGCCGGACTCGGCGGCGTCCACGAGGGCGTCGACGATCGGCGAGTCGCCCGAGGTGCGGTACAGGGTCTGCTTGATCGCCAGGACGTTGGGGTCGGCGGCGGCCTGCTCCAGGAAGGCCTGCACGGAGGTGGAGAAGCTGTCGTACGGGTGGTGCAGCAGGATGTCGCGCTCGCGCATCGCCGCGAAGACGTCCGCCGCGTGCGAGGACTCCACCTCCGCCAGATCGCGGTGGGTGCCCGCCACGAACTTCTGGTACTTCAGCTCCGGCCGGTCCTGCGAGCCCACCGCGAACAGCCCGGTGAGGTCCAGCGGGCCGGGCAGCGGGTAGACCTCGGCGTCCTCGATCTTCAGCTCGTGGACCAGGGTGTCCAGGGCCTTCGGCGAGATCGACTCCTCGACCTCCAGCCGTACGGGCGGGCCGAAGCGGCGGCGCAGCAGCTCCTTCTCCAGGGCCTGGAGCAGGTTCTCGGCGTCGTCCTCCTCCACTTCCAGGTCCTCGTTGCGGGTGACCCGGAACATGTGGAAGTCCATGACCTCCATGCCCGGGAACAGCTCCTCCAGGTGCGCGGCTATGACGTCCTCCAAGGGGACGTACCGCTGCGGGCTGGCCTCCAGGAAGCGGGAGAGGATCGGCGGGACCTTCACACGGGCGAAGTGATCATGGCCGGAGACCGGGTTGCGTACGGTCACCGCCAGGTTCAGCGACAGGCCCGAGATGTACGGGAAGGGGTGCGCCGGGTCCACCGCCAGCGGGGTCAGGACCGGGAAGATCTGGTGCCGGAAGAGGGTGAACAGGCGGGCCTGCTCCTTTTCGGTGAGCTCGGCCCACCGGATGATGTGGATGCCCTCTTCGGCCAGCTGGGGGGCCACGTCGTTCTGGAAGCAGGCGGCATGGCGGGCCATGAGCTCGCGGGAGCGGCTCAGGATGTTGGACAGCACCTCGCGCGGCTGCTGACCGGAGGCCGAGCGGGTGGCCACCCCGGTCGCGATGCGGCGCTTCAGGCCCGCGACGCGGACCATGAAGAACTCGTCCAGATTGCTCGCGAAGATCGCGAGGAAGTTGGCCCGTTCGAGGAGCGGGGTGGTCGGGTCCTCGGCCAGCTCCAGGACGCGCTCGTTGAACGCCAGCCAGCTCTGCTCACGGTCCAGGAAACGGCCCTGGGGCAGCTCGGCCGCGTCCTCCTCGGCCGGGCCGGTGATCTCCGGCGGCAGGTCCGGTACCACGCGTGGACGGTAGGCGGCCACGGAGCCCCCGGACGTGCTGGCTGCTTCGGGGTGATTCATCGAGGCCATGGGTGCGAGCCCTTCTCCGGATACGGCACGGCATTCCGTCTTCCATTCTCCCGTGTCCGCTGCCGTTCGGGCAGGTCGGGCCACTGGAGGGTCGTGCGGATGTCGGGCTGCATTCACAGATGCTCGCAAGCCACGTTGAATCGCCGGTAACGAGCAGGTGGCGGTCAGGGGCCCAGGGGGTTGTGGGCAGGGGCCGGACCGCCCCTGCCCACCCCGCTACCTCGTTGTCATGTCTCCGTGCGGTACATGAGGTCGACCTCGTGTGTACGGAAACCGAGCCGTTCGTAGACGGTGACGGCCGGGATGTTGTCGGCGTCCACGTAGAGCATGGCGGTGGGCAGCCCGCGGTCGTACGCGAGGTGGCGCAGGCCGGTCGCCGTGAGGGCCTTGCCCAGGCCGCTGCCCTGTTCACCGGGGTCGATGCCCAGGACGTAGACCTCGCCGAGCCGCTCGGCGGCATGCACCTTCGTCCAGTGGAAGCCGGCGAGCTTGCCGCCGCGGAAGGCCAGGAAGAACCCGGCCGGGTCGAACCACGGCTCCGCCTTGCGGTCGTCCAGGTCCCGCTGGGTCAGGTTGCCCTGCTCCGGGTGGTGCGCGAACGCGGCCGCGTTCACCGCGAGCCAGGCGGCGTCGTCCTGGCCGGGGACGAAGGTGCGGACCGCGATCCCCTCCGGCAGCACCGGCTCGGGGAGGGGGTCGCCCTTTTCGAGGGGACGCCGCATCTGGCGCAGCTCCCGGAACAGCGCGAGCCCCAGCAGCCCGGCGAGGTGACGGGCGGCCGGGTGGCCCCCGTGTGCCCACACGCGCAGCCGGCGGTCCGACGCCTCCAGCAGCGCGTGGCCCAGCGCCCGGCCGTGGCCCTTCACCCGGTGCGCCGGGTGGACCACCAGCTCGGCGGCCGGAGCCTCCACGGGGTCGGTGTCCTCCAGCTGCGCATAGCCGACCAGGGTCTCGTCCTCACCGTGCACCAGCAGATGGCGTACGCCCGCCCGGGCCCCGCCACGCAGATTCAGGCGTCCCTGCTCCGACACCGCCGCCTGGCCGTCCACGGCGGCGGCCTCCTCGATGAGGGCGAGCACGGCTTGCGCCTGTGCGGGCGTCGGCTCGTCCAGTACGTCGATCCGGCGCGGGTGGGGGTGCGTTTGCGGGTCGGCAGCGGCGGCGGTGTGCGAGGGGTCGTCCGTCATGGGCAGAGCTTAGAGGGCGCGCGCATGGGTGGGGCGGGTGAAGGAGCGGGGTGAGGGGCAAGCATGGCAAGGCGGAGGAGGGAAGCGACGCGATGGGGGTACCCCCTGCTCGAGCGGAGCCGAGAGCTTGGGGGAGTCGTTGACCGACGACAACGCCGCCAGGCGCCGCCCATCGCCCCGCGACGCCGCCCCACCCATGCGCGCGCCCTCCTAAGGCGGACCCGTCAAGAGGGGACGAGCGCCGCCGCCGCACACGCGATGCCTGCCGCGGCGGCGAAGGCCGGCCAGTAACCGGCGGTCGAGATGACCGCGCCCACGAGCGGCGGGACGACGGCCGCCGTCAGGTTCTGCCCCGTGTTGTGGATGCCGAGGGCGCGGCCGGACCAGGCGGGACCGGCCCGCTCGGCGGTGGCGGTGAAGGAGAGCCCGTTCGTGCTGGAGGTTATGGCCACGGCGACGACGAGGGCGAGGTCGGTGAGGGGGGAGGGGAAGGCGGCGGTGAGGGCGCAGGCGGTGACGACGGCGGCGGTGGCGACGGCGAGGTGGCGCATGGGGCGCAGCCGGGAGCCGACGCGGTCGGACCAGCGGCCGGCGGCGATGCGGGAGAGGGCGCCGAGGGCCTGGGCGAAGGCGAGCAGCTGGCCGGCATGGACGGGGGACCAGCCGCGGACGTCGACGAGAAGGACGAGGGCGAAGGCACCGGCGGTGAACTGGGGGACGACCAGCAGCGCGCCGGCGGAGTGGATGCGCCACAGGAAGGCCGACCCCCGGTAGGGGTTGGCTGGGGCACCGGATGCCTCGTTGGCGGCGGCGGCGCGCGGCGGATCGGCCGCGTACAGGGCGATGAGCAGGGCGATCACACCGCACAGGCCGGCCAGGAAGGCCAGCCCGGCGTGGACGCCCAGCGCCGGCATGGTCAGGGCGGCCACGGCCATGCCCAGCGGGGTGGAGGTCTGGCGGATGCCCATCGCGAGGCCGCGGTCGGCGGCGGTGAACCAGCCCATGACCAGGCGGCCGCTCGCGGAGTAGACCGAGGCGCCGGCAGCGCCGGCGAGGGCGAGGAGGACACCGAGGAGGACCATGCCGTGAGCCATGTACGCGACAGCCAGCAGCAGCGCTGCCAGACCCAGGCCGATGGCGATGACGACACGCTCGCCGTAGCGGTCCGCGGCCGCGCCCCAGGCGACCAGGGCGAGCACGAGGCCGAGCGCCGGGCAGGCGACGAGGACACCGACCTGGGTGAGGGTGAGGTGCTGAGTGGTCCTCAACCCGGCGGCCAGATAAGGGATTCCGTAGACGAAGGCACAGGCGGCGGTCTGTGCCGCGGTGCCCAGGGCGAGCATCAGCCAGCGGCGTGGCATGGCGTGCACCTCCTCGGTCGGTGGTGGGGCCAACTATGCCGCGCGATCGCATGGTGAGACTATTTATTTCGGTATGTGAGACGGCCATTTCGCGGCCAAGGTATTGAAACCTGCTTGTAACCGCAAAGGCCATGACAACTACGCGCGTTGACCATAGGCTGCGCCAATCTCGCCTCTTTACCTTCTCCTTACCTCTGGGGGGCTCATGCGCAAGACGCGCAGAATCACCGTGGCCGCCGCGGCCCTCGCGGCCGCCGGCGCGCTCGCGTTCGTGTCGACGGCGCAGGCAGGTGCCGGCACCGACGGCGGGCAGACGACCCGCGACGTCGAGCGGGCCGCACTCGCCAAGAAGGTCGACAAGGCCAAGAAGCGCTTCGTGGACCTCCAGTTGCTGGCGCTGAACGACTTCCACGGCAACCTGGAGGCCCCGTCCGGGTCCAGCGGCCGCGTCACCGAGCTGCAGGCGGACGGCACGACGAAGACGATCGACGCGGGCGGCGCCGAGTACCTGGCGACCGCGCTGCGCACGGCGCGCGCGAACCACCCGTACTCCTTCACCGTCGCGGCCGGCGACATCGTCGGCGCGAGCCCGCTGCTGTCGGGGCTGTTCCACGACGAGCCGACCATCGAGGCCATGAACGCGATGGGCCTGGACGTGACCGGCGTCGGCAACCACGAGTTCGACGAGGGCGCCAAGGAACTGATCCGCCTGCAGAAGGGCGGCTGCCACCCCACCGACGGCTGCTACGCGGACGACCGCACGTACGCAGGAGCCGACTTCCCCATCCTCGCGGCCAACGTGACCTGGGAGAAGAACGGCAAGACGATCCTCAAGCCGTACACCATCAAGAAGGTCAACGGCGTCAAGGTCGGCTTCATCGGCGTGACCCTGGAGGGCACCCCGAACGTCGTGACCGCCGAGGGCGTCAAGGGCCTGAAGTTCGCCGACGAGGTCGAGACGGTCAACAAGTACACCAAGATCCTCAAGAAGAAGGAGGGCGTCGACGCCGTCGTCGCCCTCATCCACGAGGGCGGCACCCCGACCTCGACCGCGTACAACTACGACTGCGACGCGGGCGGCAACGGCTCCGGCATCTCCGACCCGATCGCCACCATCGCCAAGGGCATCGACTCCGAGGTCGACGCGATCGTCACCGGCCACACCCACCAGGCGTACGTCTGCACCATCCCGGACCCGTCCGGCAACCCGCGCCTGGTCACCAGTGCCTCGTCCTACGGCAAGCTCTTCACCGAGCTGAACATGGTCTACGACCGCAAGACCGGCGAGATCGTGCGCACCTCGGTCGACGCCTCCAACAAGGTCGTCACCCGGACGGTCGACAAGGCCCCGGACATCACCGAGCTGCTGAACTACTGGAAGGCGCTGGCCGCCCCGGTCGCCAACACGACCGTCGGTCACATCTCCGGTGACATCAGCCGCACCGACGCCGACTCCCTCGAAACACCGCTGGGCGATGTCATCGGCGACGCGCAGCTCGCGTACGCCAAGACCCTCGACAGCGGCGCCGACCTCGCCGTCATGAACCCCGGCGGCATCCGTGCCGACCTCGTCTACACGGCCTCCGGGACCGAGGGCGACGGCGTCGTGACGTACGGGGAGGGCTTCGCGGTCCAGCCCTTCAGCAACACGGTCAACCTGAAGGACCTCACCGGCGCACAGCTGATCACGGTGCTGCAGCAGCAGGTCAGCGGGACGAACCTGGCGTCGCCGAAGATCCTTCAGATCTCCAGCGGGCTCACCTACACCCTGGACCTGACCAAGACCGGTGCGGACCGGATCGTGGTGGACTCCGTCAAGCTCAACGGCGTCGCGATCGACACCACCGCCACCTACCGCGTCGCGATGAACTCCTTCCTCGCGGGCGGCGGCGACGGCTTCACCGAACTGGCCAACGGCACCAACCAGCTCGTCGGCGGCGACGACCTCGCCGCTCTCACGGCCTACCTGACCGCGAACTCCTCGGCGGCGGCCCCGCTTGTGCCTCCGGCGGCGGACCGGATCACGGTCGTGAAGTGATGTTCTGCTGAAGCAGCTTGAAGGGGCGGTCCGTTGTGGCGGGCCGCCCCTTCCTGTGCGCGTAGTGGTGGGCTGGTCGCGCAGTTCCCCGCGCCCCTTCGGGGCCCGGCTCTACACGTCCGACGGATCCAGGCGGTAGACGGAGCTGTCGATCTTCAGCGCCGTGCCGTGCTTCTGGACCCAGGCCGTCACCTCGGAGTTGCCGCCACCGCCGGGGCCGCCGCCGCTGCTGCCGGTCTGTACGTAGTGCAGCTTGCCCGCCTTGACCAGCTTCTTGAGCTTGTCCAGGGTCATCGCGTTGTCCGAGCCGGACCAGCCGCCCATCGAGGCGACGGGCTTCTTGGTCTGCAGGATGAGCTGCGCGGCGCTCTGGTCGTTGGAGACCGCCAGGATCCAGGTGGCGCCGTCCTGGTGCTTCAGCAGATACGACGCCAGCTCGGAGCTGGCGCCGCCCATGCCGCCGCCGCCCATGCCGCCGCCCCCGCCGCCCGTGGGCGCACCGCCGCCGGAGGGCGCCCCACCCTGCTGGCCGCCAGGAGCCTGGCTGCTCGTCTGCCCGCTGGGCTGGCCGCCCTGCTGGCCGCCGGGCTGCTGCCCGCCAGGGCCGCCCATGCCACCGTTACGACCGCCGCCGCCTCCGCCGCCGAAGCCGCCTCCGCCCATCCCGCCGCCCGTGGAGGGCCCGGCCGTCGGGTTGGTGCCGTTGACCGACCCGCCGGTGGCGGTGTCGAAGGCGTACGCGGCCGGGCCGGCGAGCAGGGCGATGAGCCCGGCGCCTGCGGCCGCCGCGCCCAGCCGGCGCGGGGAGGGGAGCTTGGGGGCGAAGCGGGAGAGGAGCAGCCCGATGACCGAGAGGGCCGCGACGACGGCCACCACGGGACCGAGCCAGGCGTTCCAGCTGGTCGTACGGCTGAGCAGGACGTACGCCCACACCGCGCTCGCGGCGATCGCGGCGGGCAGTACCCACACCCACTTCAGGTCGCGCCGGAAGGCCCGGTACATGGCGACGCCGCCCGCGCCGGTGAGCGCGGCGATGCCGGGGGCCATGGCGGTCGTGTAGTAGGGGTGGAAGGTGCCCTCGGCGAAGCTGAAGATGACGTAGTGGACGCCGAACCAGCCGCCCCACAGCAGATAGGAGGCCCGCTGCATGTCGTGGCGGGGCCGCCGCCCGCGCAGGATCAGTCCGGCCAGCAGGGCGATCGTGGCGAAGGGGATCAGCCAGGAGATCTGGCCGCCCATGATGCTGTTGAACAGCCGCCCGGCACCGGCGGCGCCGCCGAAGGACGCGCCGTTGCCCGCGCTGCCGACCCCGGCGCTGGCGCCGAAGACCCGGCCGAGGCCGTTGTAGCCGATGACCAGGTTCCAGACGGTGTTGTCGGTGGAGCCGCCGATGTAGGGGCGGGAGTCCCTGGACACCATGAAGTCGGCCACGACCACGAACCAGCCGGTTGAGGCGGCCAGAGCGACACCCGCCACCGCGAGGTTGCGCACCCGCTTCCAGATCCCCGTCTTCGCGGCGAAGCCGTACGCGAGGAAGAAGGCGGGCAGGCACATGTAGCCCTGCAGCATCTTGGCGTCGAAGGCGAAGCCCACCGCGACCCCGCACCACACCAGCGGCGCGAGGCGGCCGGTACGGATCGCCCGCAGGCAGCCGGCGGCGCCGAGCAGCATCAGCAGGACGAGGAAGGGGTCGGGGTTGTTGTCGCGGTTGATGGCGACGGTGATCGGGGTGAGGGCGAGCACCAGGGCGGCGATCGTGGCGGCCACATAGCCGAAGCTGCGCCGGACCATGGTGTAGAGCAGGGCCACGGAGGCGGTGCCGGCGGCGGCTACCGGCAGCATCATCTGCCAGGTACCGAAGCCGAAGACGCGGCAGAAGAGCCCCATCACCCACTCGGCCAGCGGCGGCTTGTCGACGGTGATGAAGTTGCCGGCGTCGAGGGAGCCGAAGAAGAGCGCCTTCCAGCTCTGGGTGCCGCTGAGGACGGAGGCGGCGTAGAAGGAGTTGGCGTTGCCTATGGAGGAGACGTTCCACAGGGCCAGCCCGGCGGCGAGCGCGAGGACGGCCCAGAGGGCGGGGCGGGCCCAGCGGGGTGCGCGGGGGCTGCCGAGGGCCAGTTCTCTGGCGCGCACGGCGGCGGTGGCAGCGGCGCTGGGGGCGGGGGGAGTCAGGACGGACATGAGAGCCACCCTCATGGCGGGGTATGGGCGCCTCGTGAGATGTCAATGAAGGCCCGGTGAGAAATCGATAATTTACTTCCCGCTTGCCGTTTCTCTACCGACCACGGGCCTATGAGTGCCCCCTCTGAGGATTCTCAACCCTGCATGAGGAAACCTAATGGACTGCTCACGGTGGCTTAATCAAATAGGGGTGATCGCCGCTGTTGATCTCTGTACTGTCCTCTCTGTCGGCGTCGAACGGACGCCGACAGCACACAACGAAGAGGTAATTGAGATGGCTTTCAAGGCCCCTGCCCCGCTGCCCAAGCCGAAGAAGAAGCTCCTCCCCCCGCCCCCGAAGCCGAAGGCCAAGAAGAAGGCCGCGCCGGCTCCCAGGCCGATCAACGCGGACGGCTCGGCGGCCAAGTAAGCTTGGCAGCACTGCAGTTCAGAGCCTGAAAGAGGGCCGGTGACCATGATCACCGGCCCTCTTCGCGTTGTCGGCGGTCTGTGTGGGACGCCCGTCCGGCGCCCTGCGGTTCCAGGGTGCGGGTGAGAACCGGCCTCACACTCATTTCATAGGCATCTCACCGGAATTCTCTTGTCCGGCGCATTTCTTCGCGTAATGTTTTCCACGTCGAAGCAGGAACTCGAATAGGAGAAAACAATGGCCTTCAACAAGATCGCCCCCGTCGCCAAGCCGGCCCCCAAGCACCACGTGCACAAGAAGGCCGCCCCGGTGAAGCCGGTCGCCAGGAAGGTCGTCAAGAAGGTGCGCCCGCGTCCGATCGGCAACTGACCGAGGTCCATCCGGAGGCGGGCCGGCGGCAGGAAGAGCCGCGGCCCGCCTCGGTCGTGCCCCCGATCCCGAACCGTCCGTCCGTCCGTACGCACAAGAGGTGGGAGAGACCGTTGTCCGCGTATCAAGACCAGGCGACCATGCAGCTGCGGGTCATTGACCCGGACGAGGCCGCCGCCCGCGCCGCCGGCCGGCACCGCAGGCAGCCGATGCGCGCCCGCCCGTACGGACGCCACCGCCACACCGGCGAGTTCGAGATCATCTACGACGGCGGACCGGCGATCGAGGCGGAGACCGAGGAGGCGGAGGAGGAGTACACCCCCAACCTCCCGGTCCGCGACGCCTTCAAGCGCTTCTGGCCGCTGACCAAGGGCGACCGCATCTGGCTGGTCGTCATCTGTGTGTGCGTGGTCATCGCCGCCCTCGGAGAGACCGCCGCCATCCTGCTCTTCTCCGACCTCACCGACAACGCCCTCCAGGCCGGCAAGCTGTCGGCCTTCTGGTCCCCGGCGGGCAAGTGGTTCGCGGTCACGGTCCTGGGCGCGATCGTCGGCTACGTCGGAAACTCGCTCGCCGTGTGGACGGCCGAGCGCTTCGTCATGCGCCTGCGAGCCCGGGTCTTCGGCCACATCCAGGACCTGCCACCGGACTTCTTCCAGCGGCACCGCCTCGGCGACCTGGTCGAACGCCTCACCGGAGACGTCGAGGCCATCGAGCACATGGTGGTCTCCGGGGTCGTCGGCACCATCTCCGCGGTCTTCAGCGTGGTCTTCTTCTCCGCCGCCGCCCTCTGGATCCGCTGGGACCTGGCGCTGGCGACCTTTGTCCTCGCCCCGCTGTTCTGGCTGTCCGCCAAGCTCTTCTCCAGCCGCATCAAGGACGTCTCCCGGGACGAGCGGGTCGCCGACGGCGCGATCACCTCGGTGGTCGAGGAGTCGCTCGGCAACATCCTGCTCACCCAGGCCTACAACCGTAAGCGGGCCGAGGAGAAGCGGTTGCGGGTCGAGGCCAAGGCCTGGATGAAGGCCTCGGTCACCAGCGGCCGGCTCAGCGAGCGCTACAGCCAGCTGGTGGAGGTCGTCGAGACCGTCTGCGTCCTGGTCGTGATCGGCCTCGGCGCCTGGGAGATCTCCCAGGACCGGATGACCATCGGCAAGCTGCTCGCCTTCGCCGCCTTCCTCGGCTACCTGTACCCGCCGATCCGCTCGCTCGGCACCCTCGGCCTCACCCTCAACGCGGCCACCGCCGGCGCCGAGCGGCTCCTCGAGATCCTGGACGCCGAGCCCTCCGTACGCGACCCCGAGCGTCCCGTCCCCGTACCCCGCCGGGTCCAGGGCCACGTCGACTTCGAGTACACCAACTTCCGCTACCCCGGCGCCGAGAAGGACTCCCTGCGCAACATCTCCTTCTCCGCCCACCCCGGCGAGCTGGTGCTGGTCACCGGCGCGAGCGGCGCGGGCAAGTCCACCATCTCCAAGCTGCTGCTGCGCTTCTACGACCCGTCGGCCGGCGCCGTACGCCTGGACGGCATCCCGCTCAGCGACTACCCGGTGGACCACCTGCGGGAGAACGTCACCCTGCTGCCGCAGAAGACCCTCATCCTGCACGACACCATCCGCGAGAACATCGCCTGCGGCCGCCCCGGCGCCACCGACGAGGAGATCGTCTCCGCCGCCCGCGACGCCCAGGCCCACGACTTCATCGCGGCGCTCCCGCAGGGCTACCTCACCCCGATCGACCAGCACACCGCCCAGCTGTCCGGCGGCCAGCTGCAGCGCATCGCGATCGCCCGCGCCATGCTCCGCGACTCGCCCGTACTCGTCCTGGACGAGCCCACCACCGGCCTGGACGCGCTCGCCGCCCGCCGGGTCGTCAAGCCGCTGCGCCGCCTGATGGCCGGCCGCACCACGATCATGATCACCCACGATCTGAACCTCGCCCCCGACGCCGACCGGATCCTCGTCCTGGACCACGGCCGTCTCGTCGAGGTCGGCACCCACCAGCAGTTGCTGGACCACGGAGGCGCGTACGCGCACCTCCACCAGTCGCAGAACAACTCGCAGAACCAATCGCAGAACAACGGGACGGCGGACCGGTCGGACACAGGCCAGTTCCGCGTCCCGGTCCCGACCGAGCTCGTCCAGGAGAACCGGACATGGCGATGACGATGACGATGACGGAGCCGACAACCACCCCCGGGGCCTCCGGAGCCCCCCGCATCCTGGTGGTCGACGACGAGCGGGCGATCCGGGACGCCCTCCACATGATCCTCAGCAGACGCGGTTACGAGGTCCTGCTCGCCTGCGACGGCGAGGAGGCCCTGGAGATGGTCGAGTCCGCCCGCCCCGACCTCGTCATCCTGGACGTCCTTCTCCCCTTCATGGACGGCCTCACCGCCTGCCGCCGGCTGCGCGCCCGCGGCGACGAGGTCCCGGTGATGATGCTCACCGCCCGCGACACCATCGGCGACCGCGTCACCGGCCTGGAGACCGGCGCCGACGACTACCTCGCGAAACCCTTCGCCACCGACGAGCTCGTCGCCCGCATCCGCGCCCTGCTGCGCCGCCGCCAGCGCGAGTCCGCCCTCGTCCACGACACCGTCTTCAGCTTCGCCGGCCTGCGCATGGACACCGTCGGCCGGGACGTCACCCGCGACGGCCGCGACCTGCGCCTCACCCGCACCGAGTTCGCGCTGCTGGAGCTCTTCATGGCCCGTCCCCGGCAGGTCCTGGAGCGTGACCGGCTGCTCAAGGCGCTGTGGGGCGACCACGGGCTGCCCACCGCCAACACCCTCGACGTCTATGTGATGTACCTGCGCCGCAAGACCGAGGCCGGCGGCCTGTCCCGGCTCATCCGTACGGTGCGGGGGGTCGGCTACGTACTCGACACGGACCTGGAAGCCGTGGCATGAGTGACAGGGGCGACAGGGGATTCTGGGACTCCCCACATCCTGCTCTCAGAGAATTCACAGATCCGGCCGCGACGGTGGACGGCATGCAGTCGACCCAGACCGAGAACCCGGCCCGCATCCTGATCGTCGACGACGAGCCCGCCGTCCGTGAGGCGCTGACCAGAAGCCTGGAATTCGAGGGCTACGAGGTCGACACCGCCAAGGACGGCCAGGACGCGCTCCAGCAGCTGGAGACCGAGCACCCCGATCTGATCCTGCTGGACGTGATGATGCCCGTCCTCGACGGCCTCGCCGCCGCCCGCCGGATCCGGGCCAAGGGCGACACCGTGCCGATCCTCATGCTCACCGCCCGCGACGCCGTGGGCGACCGCATCGTCGGCCTCGACAACGGCGCCGACGACTACCTCCCCAAGCCCTTCGCCGGCGACGAGCTGCTGGCCCGCGTACGCGCCCTGCTCCGGCGCAGCGCGCCGGTAGTCCCGCCGCAGCCGCAGCGCGACGGCGTCCGCCCGACCGTCTCCGGGTCCGGCTTCGGTGCCGGTTCCGCCGCCAAGCAGCAGCTGGCCTTCGAGGACGTCGCGATGGACCTGCGCACCCGCGAGGTCACCCGCGACGGCAAGCGCCTCGACCTCACCAAGACCGAGTACGCGCTCCTCAAGCTCTTCATGGCCCACCCGCGCCAGGTGCTCAGCCGCGCCTCCATCCTCCGCGAGGTCTGGGGTTTCGATTTCGAGCCGACCTCCAACACCCTCGATGTCTACGTGATGTACTTGCGGCGCAAGACGGAGGCCGGCGGCCTGCCCCGGCTCATCCACACCGAACGCGGCACCGGCTATGTCCTGCGTCCGCCCAAGAACCGCGAGGCGCGCTGACCCATGTTCGACGCCAACCACCTCGTCTCGACCTTCGGGCTCATCGGCGTACTCCTGATCGTCTTCGCCGAGTCCGGGCTCCTCATCGGCTTCTTCCTGCCCGGCGACTCCATCCTCTTCACCGCCGGTCTGCTGATCTCCCAGCACCAGGTGATCCACCAGCCGCTGTGGCTCGTCTGCCTGCTCATCGCCGCCGCCTCCATCGTCGGCAACGAGGTCGGCTACCTCTTCGGCCGCAAGGCCGGCCCCGCGCTCTTCCGTCGGCCGAACTCCCGCCTCTTCAAGCAGGAGTACGTCGCCAAGGCCCACGACTTCTTCGAGCGCCACGGCGCCCGCGCCCTGGTCCTCGCCCGCTTCATCCCGATCGTGCGCACCTTCACCCCGATCCTCGCCGGTGTCAGCGGCATGGCCCACCGCTCCTTCACGGTCTTCAACGTCGCGGGCGGCGTCCTGTGGGGCGCGGGCGTGACGGTGGCCGGGTACTTCCTCGGGCAGATCGGCTTCATCCGGGACCACGTGGATGTGGTGCTGGTGCTCATCGTCGTGCTGTCGGTGGCTCCCGCGGTGATCGAGGCGCTTCGCTCGCGCAGCGCAGCGCGCTCCGCGCGGGAAGCTGCGTGAATTTCAGCCCGTCCGGCGTTTGAGGACACGCCCGAAGGGCGTTCTCGGGTTCGCCTCACGCTGATCTCAGCGCTCTCTCATTCCGCTGATGAAACATGACCTCATGACCCCCCACACCACGAAAACCGTCAGGAAAGCCGTCGTCCCCGCCGCCGGCCTCGGCACCCGCTTTCTGCCCGCGACCAAGGCGACGCCGAAGGAAATGCTGCCGGTCGTCGACAAGCCCGCCATCCAGTACGTCGTGGAGGAGGCCTCCGCCGCCGGGCTGGATGACGTGCTCATGGTCACCGGCCGCCACAAGCGGGCGATCGAGGACCACTTCGACCAGGCGTCGGAGCTGGAACGCGCGCTGGAGGCGAAGGGCGACCTCGCCCGCCTCGACGCGGTCCGGAGCGCGAGCGCGCTGGCCCGCATCCACCACATCCGGCAGGGCGATCCGCTCGGCCTGGGCCATGCCGTGCTGTGCGCGCGCAGCCACGTCGGGGACGAGCCGTTCGCCGTGCTGCTGGGCGACGACCTGATCGATGAGCGGGAGACGCTGCTCAAGGACATGCTCGACGTGCGCACCCGGCACGGCGGAAGCGTGATCGCGCTCATGGAGGTCGACCCGGCGCAGATCCACCTCTACGGCTGCGCGGCGGTCGCACCGGGCGAGCAGGACGGCGTCGTCCGGGTCACGGGCCTGGTCGAGAAGCCGGCCGCGGACGCGGCGCCGAGCAACTACGCCGTCATCGGCCGCTATGTCCTGGACCCGCAGGTGTTCGACGTGCTGGAGCGCACCGAGCCCGGCCGTGGCGGCGAGATCCAGCTCACGGACGCGATCGAGGAGCTGGCGGCGAAGGGCGAGGTGCGCGGGGTGGTGTTCAGGGGCCGGCGCTATGACACCGGCGACAAGGCGGACTATCTGCGGACGGTCGTGCGGCTGGCGTGCGACCGGCCGGACCTCGGCCCGGAGTTCCGGACCTGGCTCAAGGAATTCGTCAGCACGCTCGACCTCGACCTCGACCTCAACCCGGAAGGTGGGCGGTTCGCCGCCTGATTACTCACATGATGCGAAGACTGCCGCTGCGCTCCCGACTGGCACTCCTCACGGCGGCGGCCTTCGCCATGGCCATCGGGGTGGCGGCGGCGGCCTGCTGGTACATCACGGCCACACAGCTCCGCAGCAATCTGGACTCCTCCCTCACCACCGTGGACATATCGCCGGGGTGGGTCCAGCTGCTGGAGAAGAAGTGTGACAAAACCCCCGCCAAGACGAACGCGAGCGGTCCGCCGTCCCGCATCACGGGCCAGCTGCTGACGAACAGCGGCAACAAGCGGTGCGTGGACTACGCCGACACCGCGATCGTCGTCACCCAGGCCGACAAGGACGTGGCCTCCGGCAAGATCCACTCCGTACTGCGCAACGGCGTACGCGACGACGGGACCCCCGTCCGCGTCTACACCGTCAAGACCCGCGGTGGCGACATCATGACCATCGCCCGCGAGATCAGCGAGGTGTCGGAGCCGCTCAACAGGCTCGCGGCGCTGCTCACCATCGTCGGCGGCTGCGGCGTCCTGCTGGCGCTGGGCGCGGGCCTGCTCATCGCCCGGGCGTCACTGGCGCCCGTGCACCGCTTCACCGCCGCCGTGGAGCACATCGCGCGTACCGAGGACCTGAAGGTGCGCATCCCGGTGGAGGGGGAGGACGAGATCGCCCGCCTCGGCCGGTCGTTCAACAGCATGACCGCGGCCCTGGAGAGCTCGCGCGACCACCAGCAGCGGCTGATCGCCGACGCCGGGCACGAGCTGCGCACCCCGCTGACCTCGCTGCGCGCCAACGTGGACCTGCTCATCCGCAGCAACCAGACCGGCCGGCCCATCCCGCCGCACAAGCGGGACGCGCTGCTGGGCAGTCTGCAGGCGCAGACGCAGGAGCTGACCAGCCTCATCGGGGATCTGCTGGAGCTGTCCCGCCCGGAGGTCGCCCAGGCGTCCGCCGTGCCGACGGCCCTGCACCTCGTCGTCCAACGGGCCCTGCAGCGCGCCCAGTTGCGCGGCCCGGGGGTGACCTTCCTGACGGACATCGAGCCCTGGCACGTCCTGGGCGACCCGGCCTCGCTGGAGCGGGCCGTGGTGAATCTGCTGGACAACGCGGTGAAGTTCTCGCCGCCGGACGGCACGATCGAGGTCCGGCTGCGGGACGGCGAGCTGACCGTACGCGACCACGGCCAGGGCATCCCGGCCGAGGACCTCCCGCATGTCTTCGAGCGCTTCTGGCGCTCCCCGCAGGCCAGGGCCCTGCCGGGCAGCGGTCTGGGGCTGTCGATCGTCGCGCACACCGTGCAGCGCGCAGGCGGACAGGTGGCTCTGCTGCCGGCCCACGGGGGCGGAACGGTGGCTTCCCTGCGGCTGCCGGGGACGGCTGTTCCGGCGCCGGGAACCGCACAGCTGGCTCATATTGTGAGCGGTCTATGAGGCCTCGATGAGAACGCTGTTTCTCATCTTTCGCTAATTGCGGTCTTACTGAGGCCCCAGATCCCAACGGAAAAGTTGGGGTCATGAACGCAACGACAGCAGGAATCGCGGGAGGCGCCCGGCAGCGATCGGTCGAGGTCGTCGTGCCGGTGTACAACGAGGCACACGTCCTCGCCGACAGCATCAGCCGCCTCCACGCCTACCTCGAAGACTCCTTCCCGTTCCCCTTCCAGATCACCGTCGCGGACAACGCGAGCACCGACGCCACCTGGCGGGTCGCCACCGAGCTGACCTACCGGCTGCCCCACGTGCACGCCGTCCACCTGGACCAGAAGGGCCGGGGCCGCGCCCTCAAGGCCGTCTGGAGCCAGAGCAACGCCGATGTGGTCGCGTACATGGACGTCGACCTCTCCACCGGCCTCGAAGGCTTCCTGCCGCTCGTCGCCCCCCTGCTGTCCGGCCACAGCGATGTGGCCATCGGCAGCCGCCTGCACCGCCACTCGGCGGTCGTACGCGGCCCGAAGCGCGAGTTCATCTCCCGCTGCTACAACATCCTGCTGAAGCTGGGCCTGGCGGCCCGCTTCTCCGACGCCCAGTGCGGCTTCAAGGCCGTACGCACCGATGTGTTCAAGGCGATGGCCCCGCACATCGAGGACAACGCCTGGTTCTTCGACACCGAACTGCTGGTGCTCGCGGAGCGGAACAAATTGCGTATTCATGAAGTGCCGGTCGATTGGACCGATGACCCCGACAGCCGGGTCGACATCATCAAGACGGCGACGGACGACCTGAAGGGCATGTGGCGGATCGCCAAGCTGTCCCTCCAGGGGCGGGCGAAGTTCGCCGTGCCGCGCCGCGGGAAGAAGACCTACGTCGTCAGCGAGCAGCCGGTCGTACGCGAGCGGGTCCTCACCGGCGCCGGGTCCGCCCGATGAGCGCGGGCCAGGGCGGTAAGGCCGGTCTGCGGCAGCTGCTGCGCTTCGGGATCATCGGAGCCGTCAGCACCGCCGCGTACATGGCCCTCTACCTCGCCGCCCGGCAGGTCATGCCGGCCGTCTGGGCCAACGCCCTGGCCCTGCTGGTCACCGCCATCGCCAACACCGCCGCCAACCGCCGCTTCACCTTCGGGGTCTCCGGATCCAAGGACGCCCTGCGGCACCAGCTCGAAGGCGGCATGGCCTTCGCCATCGGGCTGGCACTCACCACCGGCGCCGTCGCCGGACTGCACCTCCTGGCCCCCAACGCTTCCCACGGCATCGAGCTCGCCGTGCTGGTCGGTGCCAACGCCGCCGCCACCATCATCCGCTTCGTCCTCATGCGGCTCTGGGTCTTCAGCCCGCGGCGCCGCCCTTCACAGTCCCCGGAGTACGCGTCATGACGACCCAACTCGCCCCGCCGGCCCCCGTCGAGGACAATCCTCGCTCCCACCGGGCCGCCCCGCCCGCCGACGGCGGCCTCGCCGCCAGAGGTAGCCGCCTCTTCCTCGGCAAGCCCGAAGACCCCCGCTGGGCCCGCCCCGCCCTCTGGGCGATCCTGCTGCTCGCCACCGCGCTGTACGCCTGGAACCTCACCACGATCAGCGGCAACTCCTTCTACAACGCCGCCGTCTACTCCGGCACCAAGTCCTGGAAGGCCTTCTTCTTCGGCTCCCTGGACGCGGGCAACTGGTCGACGGTCGACAAGCCGCCGTTCGCCCTGTGGATGATGGGCCTGTCCGCCCGGATCTTCGGCTACGGCACCTGGCAGCTGATGCTCCCGCAGATCGCCGCCGGGCTCGGAACGGTGGGCCTCACGTACCGCCTGGTGCGGCGCGACTTCGGCCACGTGGCCGCGACCATCGCCGGCCTGGTGGTGACGCTGACCCCGATCACCGTCGCCATCACCCGTGACACCAACCCCGACCCGATCCTCGTCTGCCTGATGATGCTCGGCGCGGCCAGCCTGATGAAGGCCGTCCGCACCGGCCGGATCATGCCGCTGGTGTGGTCCGGGATCTGGATCGGCTGCGCCTTCAACACCAAGATGATGCAGGCCTACGTGGTCCTGCCCGCCTTCTTCCTGGTCTACCTCTGGGCCGCCAAGGGCTCCATCGGCCGCCGGATCCGCAACCTGGCCGTCGGCACGGTCGCCCTGATCGTCAGCAGCGCCTGGTGGATGGTCATCGTCGACCTGATCCCCGCCTCCTCCCGCCCCTACATCGGCGGCTCGACCGACGGCACGGTCTGGGACCTCGTCATCGGCTACAACGGCTTCGGCCGCATCTTCGGCGCCAGCAGCTCGGTCGGCAGTCAGGGCAACAGCGCCAGCTTCGGCGGCACGGCGGGCATCGGCCGCCTCTTCAACAGCATCATGGGCGGCCAGATCTCCTGGCTCATCCCCTTCGCCATCGTCGCCGTCCTCGGCGGCCTGATCCTCATCGGCCGTGCCCCGCGCACCGACGCCAAGCGGGCCTCCCTCCTCCTGTGGGGCGGCTGGGGCGCCATCCACTACCTGACCTTCGCCCTCGCCGAGGGCACCTTCCACCCCTACTACGTCACCGCCATGGCCCCGGCCATCGCAGCCCTGTGCGGCGCCGGCGGCGTGATGCTCTACAAGGCCTTCCGTGAAGGCGACGCCGCCAAGTGGGCCTGGGTCCTCCCGGTCGCCATCGCCGCCTCCGGCATCTGGTCCGTCGTCCTCCTCCAGCGCGTCTCCGGCTCCGGCACCGCGTACACCGTCGCCGAGATCGTCGCCGGCGCCGGCTCCGTCCTCGCCATCCTCGGCCTCCTCGCCGGCCGCTTCCTCGGCAAGAACCGCCTGGTCGGCATCGCCGCCCTGGCCGCCGTGGTCGCCCTCCTCGCCGGCCCCACCGCCTACTCCCTCTCCGCGGCCACCTCCGCCACCAACGGCACCAACCCCACGGCCGGCCCCTCCACGGGCGGCGGCATGGGCGGCGGCGGTGGCGGCATGGGCGGCGGCTCCGCCCCCAGCGGCACCGGCGCCAAGTCCGGCTCGATGCCCTCCGGTACGAAGCCGACCGGCAACCCGCCGTCGGGCGGCATGGGCGGCTCGTCCAGCTCCAGCAGCTCCAGCTCCACCTCGTCCAGCACCCAGCAGCAGGCCGGTGGCGGTGGCGGCGGCATGGGCGGCAGCGTCAGCTCCGACATGATCACGTACTTGCTGAAGCACCAGGACGGCGCCACCTGGCTCGTGGCCGTCTCCAACGACCAGACCGCCTCGTCGATCATCCTGGCCTCCGGCCAGCCCGCGATGTCCATGGGCGGCTGGAGCGGCAACGACAACTCCATGACCCTCGCCAAGCTCAAGGCCCTGGTCAAGGCGGGCAAGCTGCACTACATCATGGTCAGCAGCACCGGCGGCCAGTCCTCCAACTCCGAGATCACCGCCTGGGTCAAGAAGGTCGGCACCGAGGTCAAGACCTCCGCCTACACGACGAGCTCGTCGAGCTCCTCGACTTCTTCGACCAGCACCACCACGAGCACCAGCAGCGGCCTCTACCGCCTGGACGCCTCTGACGTCAGCTGACCCCCTGACTGACGTCACACCCCCCTGACAGGGCGGGTCGCCGGGTTACCTCTCCCCCTCCCCGGCGGCCCGCCCTTCGCCATGTCCTCAGGCGTCCGGTGGTGGGCTCGGCGGAAGCAGCTCCACAAGTAGCGGCCAGAAGGCGGGATTCCGTCGGACGAGTCCGCGCACAACCGGACTGACCCGCAGCATCTGGCGGCAGTAGGCCTCCCACGGCTCCTTGCTGTTGCTGTTCGGCACCTTTCTATGGGTGTCGACCCCTGAGCAGAGGACATCCAGCAGCAGTTCGGCGATCGTCATCACCCGGCTCTTTGCGTCCTCCTCCTCGGGACACTCTGCGGCTTCCCCTTCCTCCTCTTCCGCGTAGAAGTACTTCCTGAGGCCGGGGTGCTCGATCAGCAGAACGTGCACCTCACGAAGAGCCGTCAGCACGGTCTCGTTCGCCGCCACCCCCGCCAGCCCATTGCTTATCTCCGCCTGCTTCGTGTCCGCTCCCGTCTGCCGGGCAAGCCAGAACAGGCCCGCCGCCGCCGTAAGCCCGGACAGGCCGGCGAACAGAGTGTCCAGCTCCACGAATTCTCACCTCGTCCCCTGTGCTGTCCTCAACTGCCCTGAGACTAAGGCGAGTTGTCAGCGGCTGGGCACGTACGCATGCGGCACGCACGGATCCCCTCAATGTCGCCGAGGCAGCGGGCCAGATCCTCGTGCGCGAGAGCGACGAACCCGACACCATAGTCACCGTCACCCCCGCCGCACTGCGGTCTCTCCTGCTCGCGGTGAAGGCCGGCGAGTTCGACCGCGAGGTCAGCTGACCTCGCCGATCCTGCCGACCCGCAGGCTGAGCGCCGCGCCCGTGACGCCGAACACCGCTGCCGGCAGGACCCACATCACGTATGCCGGGACGTCAATGTCCTTGAAGACCAGCGCGATGGACGCGACGAACGTGGCGACCATGACAACGACCCCCACGATGCCCGCCCGCGTCCACGCCTTCCGGCGTGCCGCCCGGAGCTGGATCGCGGCCTCCGTGCCCGGCAGCGGAGCCCAGTCGGGTCCGCGTCGCACCCGCCAGGCGTCGATGAGGGTCTCGACCTCGGCCGGGTCGTCGATCTGCTCGTTGTTGACGTGCGGAAGCGCGAACCGACGCCCGGTGCGGTCGTACACCCGGACGACCCACAGAGGCCTGTCCTTGGAGGGCTCGGCCCGTATGTCGTGGATGTCGGCCCAGGCGATCCGGCGCACGCGCAACGCGCCTTTGGCGGTGATGCCGTCCGGACCGAGGAGGGTCCTGCCGCGCACTTCCCTCAGCACGAGGTAGACGACGAACACGGGCAGGATGACGAATATCGCCACGTCGGACCCACTGAGCGGCATCGGGCTTGTGGCGTGCAAGATCGCGATGAACAGCCAGAAGGGGATGATGAGGAGCCTGTTCAGCGACGGCCACTTCCGCAGGCGGTACTCGTGTGCGAACACAACCTCGCTGCTGATGGCCCCTCCTCCGTAGCGCCGCCCTGGGACGTCAGGGCCAGCGGCTGAGCAGGCTGAGCGTACGCTCCATCACCAGCTTGGCGGATGCCGGGTCGTACTCGGCGAGGCCGGCGTCGGTGAACAGGTGGTCCGTGCCGGAGTACGTGAACAGCTGCGCGTCGGCGGCCCCCTTGACCAGGGGCGCGACCACGTCGTCCAGCTCGCCCCAGGGGTCCTGGTCGTTGACGTGGGCGTGGAGCACCACGTCCGCCGGCCACTCGGTGCCGTACAGACTCGCCGGTACGCCGCCGTGGTACAGGATCGCCGCCAGCGCCCCCGCCTGGGTCTGCGCCAGCTTCTGGGCGGGCATCACGCCGAGCGAGAACCCGGCGTAGACCGCCCGGTCCGGCACTGCGGCCGCCGCGGCGACCCCGCGCTCGACGATGGTGTCGAAGCCGATCTCCTCCGCGTACGCCCCGCCGTCCTCGAGGCTGCTGAAGGTGGCGCCCTCGTACAGGTCGGGCACGGTCACCCGGTGCCCGGCCGCGCGCAGCTGGTCGGCGAAGCGGATCACGCCCGGGGTGAGCCCCAGGACGTGGTGGAACAGGATCACGTCGGCCATGCTCGGTTTCCTCCTCGGCCGGACCCGGCCTTCTTCTGCCTTCTGCCTCAGCCATTCTGGCCGTTGCGAGGCTGTTCTCGGCCGAAGTCCGGAGATCAGGCCGGGGTGAGGCCTTCCTGGAGCTGGACGATGGCAAGCGTGCCGTGGCTGCCGCGACGGGCGGTGTGGGGGGTGCCGGCGGGGAGGACGTAGAGCTGGCCCTTGGACAGGGACACGGGGCTGCCGCAGACGTCGAGTTCTAGGTGGCCGTCCAGGACGAGGAGGGCCTCGGGGGAGGGGTGGGACTCCTCGCGCAGGGGGAGGCCGTGCATGCGGATGACCTTGACGGAGGAGGGATCCAGGCCCGGAGCCAGGCCCATGGGGACGGCGTCCATCAGGTTGACCAGAGTCATGATCGGGACGCTAGCCGACCTCGGGGCGTGGCTCGCCGAGAGAAGGGTATTGGGCGCGGAAAGTCATCGAGAAGTCACGGTGCGGAAATGAAGCCGCAGAGATGAAGTCCCGGACGGGCTTGGGTAATTCGGCCGTCTGAGCGAAGGGCCCGAAGCGCCCGGTGGCTCAGTACTCGCGGATCTCGCCCAGCTCCCGGATTCCGTTCGCCGCCTTGCCCGCCGGCATGGCCGGGGGCGGCGGCATCGGCGTCCCCGGCAGCCGCATCACGGCGATCGTGCCGCCGCCGTGCGCCGGGTGCAGGCCGACCGTGCCACCCGCCTGCTGGACGGTGCGGGCGACGATGGACAGGCCGAGGCCGCTGCCGGGGAGGGCACGTGAGGCGGTGGCGCGCCAGAAGCGTTCGAAGACGTGCGGGAGGTCTTCGGGGGAGATGCCGGGGCCGTGGTCGCGGACGGTGAGCTCGCCGCCGTGGAGGTTGACCTCGACCGAGCTGAGCGGCGGGCTGAACTTCACCGCGTTGTCCAGCAGGTTGACGATCGCCCGCTCCAGGGCGGCCGGCTCGGCCCGTACGTACCAGGGCGCGAGCTGGGACAGGATCTTGATGTCCTGGGCGCGCAGGCGGGCCCGCGACAGGGCGGTCTCCGCGACCTCGTGGAAGGCGACGAGCTGGAGGGGGCTGCCGCCAGGGGTCGTGTCCGGGCGGGAGAGCTCCTGCAGGTCGCCGATGAGCGAGGCCAGCTCCGTCATCTGCGCCTTCACGGAGGTGAGCAGCGCCCGCCGGTCCTCGGGCGGGAGCGCGCGGCCGGTGGCCTCGCTGCGCTCCAGCAGCTCGATGTTCGTACGGAGAGAGGTGAGCGGGGTGCGCAGCTCGTGGCCGGCGTCCGCGATGAGCTGCTGCTGCAGCTCGCGGGAGGCGGCCAGACGGGACGTCATGGAGTTGAAGGAGGTGGACAGACGGGCGATCTCGTCCTCGCCGTCGACGGGGATGCGGACGCTGAGATCCTCGGTGCGGGCGATGTGCTCGACGGTGTCCGTCAGGCGGTCGACGGGCTTCAGGCCCGCGCGGGCGACCCACAGGCCGGCGGCGGTGGCGCCTACGACGCCGATGCCCGAGACGATGAGGAGGATGAGGGCGAGGGTGTTGAGCGGGCTGGTGACGTCGCTGAGCGGGCGGGCGACCATGATGGCGGCGCCGTAGGCCTTGCCGTTCATGACGACGACCTGGCCCTTGGTGTAGACCCGGTACTCGGTGCCGTCCGTCGCCGTCATGGTGCGGGGAGCCACGGTGCTGTTCGGGATGTTGTCGCCGGGACCTCGGCCGGGCCCGCTGTTGTTCTTGGTGCCGGTGTCAAAGTCAAAGGTGCCGTTGCTGATCGCGACCTTGGCCGCGGCCAGTTCGGCCGCGGCAATCGTCTTGTCGGCGTCCGTGGCGGTGAAGGTCTTGTCGCTGAGGATCACGCACGTCTGACCGTTGGACAGGACAGCTTGCACGGCGATGTTGCTCAGATTGATCGGGCTGGTGCCGTCGCTTGTTCCTGAACCGGTGAAACCGGTGGACCGGCATCCGATGTCAGGGTTCTCCAAGCTGCGAGTGGCCTGCCCCGGTGCCCCTTCCGAAGAAGTCAGCGAACTGTCCAGTTGCCGCATCAGCTGGTCCCGAGTGATGAACCACGCGGACACCGCGACCGCCGCCACCGCCACCGCCACCGCCGCGGCCGTGAGGATCGCGAGCCGTGAGCGCAGCGGCAGTGACCGGAACCGCAGGACGCGGTTGCGGTTACGACGGTGCGGTGCTGCCATCGGACGGACCTAGCCCTTGCCTTCGGTGGAACGGAGAACGTAACCGACACCGCGGACGGTGTGGACGAGACGCGGTAGGCCGCCGATCTCGGTCTTGCGGCGCAGATACATGACGTAGACGTCGAGGGAGTTGGAGCTGGGCTCGAAGTCGAAGCCCCAGACGGCCTTGAGGATCTGCTCGCGGGTGAGGACCTGGCGGGGGTGGGCCAGGAACATCTCCAGCAGGGTGTACTCGGTGCGGGTGAGCTCGACGGGCTGGCCGCCGCGGGTGACCTCGCGGGTGGTGGTGTCCATGCGGAGGTCGGCGAAGGCCAGGACGCTGTCGTCGGACTCGGGGCCGCCCGCGACGGCGGCGTAGGAGGAGCGGCGGAGCAGTGCCCGGAGGCGGGCGAGGAGCTCGTCGAGCTCGAAGGGCTTGACGAGGTAGTCGTCGGCGCCGGCGTCGAGGCCGGTGACGCGGTCGCCGACGGTGTCGCGGGCGGTGAGCATGAGGATGGGGACGGTGACACCGCTCGCGCGCAGGCGGCGGGCGGTGGTGAGGCCGTCCATGCGGGGCATGAGCACGTCCAGCACGATGGCGTCGGGCTGGTAGGAGGCGACCTGGTCGATGGCGGCCAGGCCGTCCTCGGCGAGCGAGGTGTCGTAGCCCTCGAAGGCGAGGGTGCGCTTGAGTGCCTCGCGGACGGCCGGCTCGTCGTCCACGATCAGGATGCGAGCGGGGGCCTCGCCGTTCTCGCCGGGGCTCATGGGTGCTGTACCTCGCGCAGGAAGAGGGATACGGATGGGTGGTGCTGGTGTTCTGTTATCAGCGTCTCACGCCGCGGCGCGCCGGCGGGCGGCGGAGCCGGACCGGCGGCGGTTGCGGGCGGAACGTGCGTTGGTGACGAGTTCCGGGGCGCGGTTCTCGGTCATGGCCACGGCCACCGGGACGGCGAAGGGAAGCGCCAGGTCGGCGGGACCGGTGGGAACGGCGGCGTCGTGCTGGGAGCGGTGGATGGTGATGGCGTTGAGGTTCATGGTGCTGTTCTCCTTCAGGGGCTGACGGTCTTAGGAGTCGCTTCCGCCCTTGCGGAGGCTGGCGAGGTCGGCCTTGACGGTGTTGATCGGGATGGCGAAGCCGAGGCCGACGCTGCCGGCGCTGGAGGACGAGGAGGAGGAAGAGGCCGAGTACATCGCGGAGTTGATGCCGATGATCTCGCCGTTCATATTGATCAGCGCGCCGCCGGAGTTGCCGGGGTTGAGCGAGGCGTCGGTCTGCAGTGCCTTGTACGTGGTGGTGCTGGACCCGGTGCTGCCGTTGTACTGCTCACCGCCGAAGGAGAACGGCCACTGGCCGCCGCTCTGACCCTGGCTCTGGCCCTGGTTCTGGCTCGACGAGGAGTCGTCCTCGGTGGAGACGGTGACGTCACGGTTGAGCGCGGAGATGATGCCGCTGGTGACGGTGCCGGTCAGGCCTTCGGGGGAGCCGATGGCGACGACCTCGTCGCCGACGGCGACGTTCGAGGAGTCGCCGAGGGTGGCGGTGGTGAGGCCGCTGACGTTCTCGGCCTTGATGAGGGCGAGGTCCTTGTTCTTGTCGGTGCCGACGACCGTGGCGGTGGCGGTCTTGCCGTTGCTGAAGGTGACCTTGATCGAGGTGGCGCCGGAGATGACGTGGTTGTTGGTGATGATCTCGCCGTCGCTGGTGATGATCACACCGGAGCCGGTGGCCTCACCGGAGGAGGAGGTCGCGCTGATCTCCACGATGCTCGGGCTGACCGCCTTGGCGACCGCCGCCACCCCGGAGCTGGAGGAGCTGGCGTTGATCACCTTCGTGGTGGTCGTGGTGGTGGCCGCGGTGGCGTTCGTGGTCGCCCGGCCGATCAGGGCCGCCGCGCCGCCGCCGACCAGGGCGGAGACCAGGGCCACGGCCGCGATCAGTGCGATCGGCCGCCGGGCCTTGTGCGGCTTCGGGGCGGGGGCCTCGACGCCGGGGGCCTCCTGGGTGGCCTGCGGGGCGGTCTGCCAGACCGTCATGCCCTCCGCCGTGGTGACGGGCTGGGCGACCTGCGCGGGCTCGTATGCCGGCGGGGGCGGGTAGCTGCCGTAGGTGTCGGCGGGTGCGCCGCCCGCTGAACTGTCGTACCCACCGCTGCCGTAGGGCTGCTGCGGGTCGTAAGCGCTGCTGCTGCGATGGGTGCTCTCGTTCATGGCTATGACTCTGGACCTCGACTATGAGAGGTTCCTGAGCGCCCGCTGAGAAGCCCAGCAGAACTCCGTATGACCGATGTAAGGAACGAAAGCCCTGGTCAGAGCGTTTCCTTACGTCCGTCCTACGAGCAGCCGCACGACCTGCGCAGCACCAGCCGGGACGGGAACTGCCGCAGCCGCTCGCGCCGCGCGCCCGCCACCCGCAGGCCGTCGTCCAGGACGAGGTCAACGGCCGCCCGGGCCATCGCCTGGCGGTCGGAGGCGACCGTGGTCAGCGGCGGGTCGGTCAGGCCGGCTTCCTTGACGTCGTCGAAGCCGGCGACGGCCAGCTCGCCGGGCACGTCGATCCGCAGCTCACGCGCCGCCCGCAGTATGCCGATCGCCTGGTCGTCGGTCGCGCAGAACAGCGCCCTCGGGCGGTTGGGCCCGGACAGCAGCTCAAGGCCGACCTTGTAGGCGTCGTAGCGGTTGTACGGAGCCTGGAACACCTTGCCCTCGGTGGGCAGGCCGGCTTCCTGCATCGCGCGGCGCCAGCCCTCGATGTGGTCGGTGACCGGGTCGCCGATGGTGGGGGTGAAGTCCATGCCGCCGACGCAGGCGACATCGGTGTACCCGTGCTCCAGGAGGTGGCGGACGGCGAGCTGGGCGCCGCCTATGTCGTCGGTGACGACGGCGAACTCGTTCTCCGCCTCCGTGCGCTCGTGGAGCAGCACGATCCGGGCGTCCCAGGCCTCGATCTCGGCGGCGGCGGTCTCGCCGAGACCCTGGCTGACCAGGATCAGCCCGGAGACGCGCATGCCGAGAAAAGCGCGCAGATAGTGAATCTCGCGCTCTTGGAGATAATCCGAATTCCCGACCAGGACCATCTTCCCGCGCTCGGCAGCCGCCTGCTCCACGGCGTGTGACATCTCGCCGAAGAAGGGCTGCCGAGCGTCCGGGACGATCAGGCCTATCAGGTCGGTACGGCGGCTCGCCATCGCCTGGGCCACACGGTCCGGGCGGTATCCGAGCTGCTTGATGGCCGCGAGCACCCGCTCGCGGGTGGCCGGGGCGACCGGCCGGGGTCCATTGTTGATGACATAGCTGACGACCGCGGTCGAGGTCCCCGCAAGCCTTGCCACATCGTCACGCGTCACCTTTGCCACAAACCGAGTCTACGCGGGTCTACCGGCCGGATAACACTGTGTGAGCGATAGCGTGACCAGGGCGTGATCAGCGGTGATGTGTTACCGATCAGTCAGTTTGTGAGTTCGCTGTGACCGACGCGGCGGTTTCGGTGGCACCCGCCGCAGCCGCGGCTTCGGCCTCCGCCCGCTGCTGGGCCTTGAGGGCTTCCTCCGCCGCCCGCTCGACCTTCTCCGGCGTCACGAAGCGGTAGCCCACATTGCGCACGGTCCCGATCAGGGACTCGTGCTCCGGGCCCAGCTTCGCGCGCAGCCGCCGTACGTGGACATCCACGGTGCGGGTGCCGCCGAAGTAGTCGTAGCCCCAGACCTCCTGCAGCAGCTGGGCGCGGGTGAAGACCCGGCCCGGGTGCTGCGCGAGGTACTTGAGCAGCTCGAACTCCTTGAAGGTCAGGTCCAGGACCCGGCCCTTGAGCTTCGCGCTGTACGTGGCCTCGTCGACGGAGAGGTCGCCGTTGCGGATCTCCATCGGGCTGTCGTCGACGGTGATCTGCTGGCGGCCCATCGCCAGGCGCAGCCGCGCCTCGACCTCGGCCGGGCCCGCGGTGTCCAGCAGTACGTCGTCGATGCCCCAGTCCGCGGTGACGGCGGCGAGACCGCCCTCGGTGACGACCAGGACGAGCGGGCAGCCGGGGCCCGTCGAGCGCAGCAGCTGGCACAGGCTGCGGACCTGCGGCAGGTCGCGGCGGCCGTCGATCAGGATCACATCCGCGCCCGGAGTGTCCACCAGGGCCGGCCCCTCGGCCGGCGCCACGCGGACGCTGTGCAGCAGCAGCCCGAGCGCGGGAAGTACTTCGGTGGATGGCTGGAGTGCGTTGGTCAGCAGGAGGAGAGAGCTCACCGGCTGCTCCCGTCGTAGATAACGGTCGTGAGTTTGTTCATCATCCGGTCATGCATGCTTCGCTTGCCCATTGCGAACCCTCCTCGGTCCCATGCGAGGACGTAACCACGCACTGCCTGGCGGCCCAGAAAGCGCGAAAGGACCCGGGGGCGACGCTGCCCGGATCCTCTTGACCTAAGAGAATAGCCCACATGGAGTCGTTTGATGAGCCCCATGTTGCGCGATCGTGTCTTTCACCGACCACTTCTGGTGGCCGACGTGCGGTCCTGTTGACAGCCGACGGTGTGCGGATCGACGCCGCCTACGACCCGCCGGACGGTGAACGGGACGTTGCGATCGTGGTCGCCCACGGTTTCACCGGCGCCCTGGAACGGCCTGCCGTGCGGCGGGCAGCACAGGTGTTTTCCGGCTACGCGGGCGTCGTCACTTTCTCCTTCCGGGGACACGGCCGCTCCGGCGGACGGTCCACCGTCGGGGACCGCGAAGTGCTCGACCTCACAGCGGCGGTCGGCTGGGCCCGGTCGCTCGGATACGCCCGGGTGGCCACCGTCGGGTTCTCCATGGGCGGCTCCGTCGTGCTCCGGCACGCGGCGGGTGCGGAGGGCGATGTGGGCGGGCGTGTGGACGCGGTGGCCTCCGTGAGCGCCCCCGCGAGGTGGTACTACCGGGGCACGGCGCCGATGCGGCGCGTCCACTGGGTCATCACCCGCCCGGCCGGACGCCTGGTCTCCCGGGTCGGGCTGGGTACCCGGATCCACTCGGCGGACTGGGACCCGGTGCCCCTGTCCCCGGTCGAGGCGGTGCCCCTGATCGCGCCCACGCCCCTGCTCATCGTCCACGGGGACCGCGACGGGTACTTCCCGGTCGACCATCCGCTCTCGCTGGCCGCCGCGGCCGGCGATGCGGCCGACCTCTGGCTGGAGCCGGGCTTCGGGCACGCGGAGAACGCGGCCGAGCCGGAGCTTCTGCGGCGCATCGGCGCGTGGGTGGCGGCGCGCACTGCGTAGGCTGGGCCCCGGGATGCAACCGGGGACGAAGGAGCGCGCCGTCATGGCCGGACAAGCCGGCACGATCCGGTACTGGGCCGCCGCCAAGGCCGCGGCCGGCACCGCGGAGGAGCCGTACGAGGCCGAGACGCTCGCCGAGGCGTTGGCCGCCGCACAGGCGGCGCACGCCGAGCGGCCGGAGTTCGCCCGGGTGCTGCTGAGCTGCTCGTTCCTGGTGGACGGAAACCCCGTGGGGACGCGGGATCACTCGGGCATCGGGCTGACGGAGGGCGGGACGGTCGAAGTGCTGCCCCCGTTCGCGGGAGGATGAGCGGCGTGACCTACGACTACGACCCGATGCCGCCGCTGCCGCCGGAGGCTGAGGCGCCGGCTGAGGCGGAGCGCACGGCTGTGCTGACGCCCGTCGACGACTTCCCGGAGCAGGGGACCGCCGGCCGCGCGGCCCGCCGCAAGGGCACGCAGCGCACCGGCTCGCCGATCATCCCGCCGGGGCCGCAGCCGGCCGCGCTCACCGCGGTGCTGGCGCTGCTGATCGCGGGCGGCGCGGCGATCGGCCGCCCCGCGCTGGCGGTGCCGCTGGTACTGCTGCAGGCGGTGACGGCGGCCGGCTGGTTCCGGCTGAACGGCATGTGGCCGGCCCGGCAGGGCATCGCGCTGGCCTTCATGGCGGGCGTGACGGCGGATGCCGCGCTGCTAGCGATGCCGGACGGCGAGAACGGCCCGGCCGTGCTGATCGGCACGCTCGGCGTGTGGCTGCTGCTCGTACTCGTACTGCAGCTGCGCCATCACGGCAGCGCGGACGAGCGGCTGTCGTCGCTGACCGCGACCTCCGCCTCGACGCTGCTGACCGTGCTGGCCGGCGGCTTCCTCGCGGCGGCGGCCAATCCCGGCGGCGGCGACCCGGTCGTGGCCGGCGCGATCGCCGTGGCGGTGGCGACGCTTGCCCGCAGCCTGCAGGGCCGGGGCATCGCCACGCTGGTCGTCGCGCTGCTCGCCGCCACGGGCGCGGGGGTCGCGACCGCGCAGGCGACGGAGCTGAGCGCTTCCTCCGGCGCGTTCATCGGCTTCGCCGCGGGCGCGGCCGCGCTGATCGGGCTGCGGGTGGCCAGTTACGACTTCCCGTCGCGCTTCGTCCACTTCACGGCGGGCGTGGCACTGCCGCTCACGGCGGCGGCTCCGGTGGTTTATGTGCTGGGCCGGGTCCTGGCGGGCTGACGGTGCCCGGATTCGGGTGGCTTGCTGGGGGTACGGTTGGTTATCCCCCGGGGGATCGCAGCGTGCTGGGCCGGGTCCTGGCGGGCTGAGTCCCGCTAGGGTCAAGTAATGCGTGCACTACGGATCTTGCTGATCATCGTCGTGATACTCGGGGGCCTGTTCGTGGCGGCCGACCGCATCGCTCTGCACTTCGCGGAGTCGGAGGCGGCGGACAAGGCCCAGCAGACGCAGGGGCTGTCGGAGAAGCCGGATGTGTCGATCGAGGGCTTCCCGTTCCTGACCCAGGTGGCGTCGAAGAAGCTGGACGACGTGAAGGTGACGGCGAACGGGATCACGGCGGGCACCGGCGCCGCCGCCCTTCGCATCGAGCGCTTCACGGCCGAGCTGCACGGGGTGCGCCTCGGCGACGGCTTCGCATCGGCCGTGGCGGACACGGCGGACGGCTCGGCGCTGGTCACGTACGCGGATCTGACGAAGGCGGCGCCGCAGGGCGTGACGGTGACGTACGGCGGGGCGGGCACCGGCGGCGCCGGGAAGGTGAAGCTCACGGCGAGTCTGGATGTGCCGGGGGTGGGCACGGTGAAGCGGTCGGTGGTCAGCCAGATCACGGTGAAGGGCGGCGACACGATCTCGCTCAAGGCGGACTCGATCCCGGATCTCGACGGGCTGCCGGCGAGCGTGGAGACGCTGATCAGGGAGCAGATCGACTTCTCGCGGGAGCTGCTGGGGCTGCCGGAGGGCATCAAGCTGAAGTCGGTGGACACGGGCCCGGACGGCATCACAGTGGCGGCGACCGGGACGAATGTCGTACTTTCGGACTGATATCGCGCTGACCGTGTGTCCGCAAGGTGAGACGTGGGTGTCCAGCCCGTAGCCGCATCGCGAGGCGATCGCGCCGGGGCCCCTGCCGGAGGCGGGTCGTGGCGTAGGAGTCCCACTATTCGGACAAAGCTGTCTCGAATGGCGGACTGCCGGTGACAGTGCCCGGATACGTCCCTACGATCGAGGGCATGAAGCGACAGGCGGATCTCACGAAGCGGCGGGCAGTTGACCTGTGCCGCGTCGCCGCCATGCTCTGTCGCGCGCGCCAGGCCTGACGCGCGTCCTGTCAGGGATCAGGCCGACCTTCCCCTCTCGCGGTCCCCGCGAGCAAGCGCAAGTGCCTGCGCACCCGTCCGTGCGTGTGCACAGCTCCAGAAACTGAACTACCGCCGCAACTGCCCGGAGGAGAACAGCATGAGCCGCAGTGACGTCCTGGTGGACGCCGACTGGGTCGAGGCCCGGATCGACGACCCCAAGGTGGTCATCGTCGAGGTCGACGAGGACACGTCGGCGTACGACAAGAACCACATCAAGAACGCCATCCGCATCGACTGGAAGAAGGACCTCCAGGACCCGGTGCGCCGTGACTTCGTCGACCAGGCCGGCTTCGAGAAGCTGCTGTCGGAGAAGGGCATCGCCAACGACGACACCGTCGTCCTCTACGGCGGCAACAACAACTGGTTCGCGTCCTACGCCTACTGGTACTTCAAGCTCTACGGCCACCAGGACGTCAAGCTCCTCGACGGCGGCCGCAAGAAGTGGGAGCTGGACTCCCGCGACCTGGTCGACGGCGCAGTGGTCCCGTCCCGCGCCGCCACCGAGTACAAGGCCAAGGACCAGGACACCGCGATCCGCGCCTACCGTGACGACGCCGTCGCCGCGATCGGCAGCCTGAACCTGGTCGACGTCCGCTCGCCCGACGAGTTCTCCGGCAAGCTGCTCGCGCCGGCGCACCTTCCGCAGGAACAGTCGCAGCGTCCGGGGCACATCCCGACCGCGCGCAACATCCCGTGGTCGAAGTCGGCCAACGACGACGGCACCTTCAAGTCCGACGACGAGCTCAAGGAGCTCTACGAGGGCGAGGGCGTGGACCTGTCCAAGGACACCATCGCCTACTGCCGGATCGGTGAGCGCTCCGCTCACACCTGGTTCGTGCTGCACGAGATCCTCGGCCAGCCGAACGTGAAGAACTACGACGGCTCCTGGACCGAGTACGGCTCGCTGGTCGGCGTGCCGATCGAGCTCGGCGCGGCGAAGTAAGGGAAGAGGACCATATGTGTGGAGCGAAGGCCGGCGGCCCGGACGTTTCCGGAATTGACGTGGCCAAGGAAACGATCATCCAGGGTTCCGTGACCCGCGACGGCGAGCCCGTCACCGGTTACGTACGCCTCCTCGACGGTGGCGGCGAGTTCACCGCCGAGGTCCCCACCTCGGCGACCGGGCAGTTCCGCTTCTTCGCGGCCCCCGGCACGTGGACGCTGCGCGCGCTCGTCCCGGGTGCCACGGTGGACCGCGTCGTGGCGGCGCAGCAGGGCAACCTGACCGAGGTCGCCATCGCCGTCTGACGGCGGCGGTACGCCTGTACGCGTAGGAGCAGGGCCGCATCCCGTGTATCGGGGTGCGGCCCTGCGCCGTACCGTGGAGGTATGGACGCCCCGAAGCGCCATCACCTCTACTTCGCCATGATGGGCAGTTGCGTCACGCTGTTCGTCCTGGCCTGGGGCGTCGTGCGCCTGTGGTCGGTCCCGGCCGCCGTGGTGATGTGCGTCGTGGCCATGGTGATCCCGCCCTTCGCGGCGATCGTCGCGAACCGCCGGAATCCCGGCGAGCGCTGGTTCGACGAGTCCGGGGACCCGGAATCCGACCGCTGGTGGCGCGAAATGGACGACAGGCGTCAGTAGCCGCCGCCGACAGCCGCCCTCAGTAGACCAGCGCCTGGACGCCCTCCGGCATGATCTCGCTGACGAAGACCTGCGCGCCCGCGATCCGGATGCCGTCCAGCACGTCCTCCGCCGTGATCCCGCGCCGGGCCGCACACTGCGTGCACAGCGTGATCCCGCCGCCCGCCAGGATCCCCTCGATCAGCTCGGGGAGCGGAGCGGCGTGCGGCAGCTCGAACTCGGCGGCCTTCCCGGGGAGCGCGAACCACGCGGACTCGCCGGTCAGCCAGAGGGAGACCTCCACGCCGCTGGCCACCGCCACGGCCGCCACCGTGAAGGCCTGCGAGCAGCGCTCGGGCGCGTCAGCGCCCGCCGTCACCTTGATCACGAGCTTCTTAGCCATGGCGCCAGCCTATGCGTGGCCTGTTTCACAGCGAAACTCAAGAAAACCCCTGTGAAGAGACGGCCAGCACTCGACATAATGCCTGTTCTGCTTGTTGCGCGTGGTGCGCTCGGGCTTGATGTGACAGCCCGGGGGGGCTTTTGTGCAACCGCAATCCGATACGCCTGCCAGACCTGCGAGACCTGCCGCGCGTGGCCTGCTGATCGCCGCCGGGGCCGCCGGGCTGGTGCTGCTCATCGGAGCCACCGCCGGCGCCGTGGTGGTCCTGGGCTCGTCGTCCTCGTCCTCGTCGGGGACGGCCGCCGTGCGCGCCGTGTCCAGCCCGTCCGCCGTGCCGGCAACGGCCTCGGCGACGCCCAGCGACTCGCCGACCCCGGCACCCACCCCGTCCAGCACGGTCAGGGGCAAGGTGAAGAGCGGCGGCATCCACACCGGTGACCTCCGCTACTTCCTGCTCGAGCCCCCGGCCGACGCCGAGGTCTACGGCGACGAGGACGGCACCGAGCTCACCCGCTCCGATGTCGCGAACGACGTGGCATCGGTCAAGAGCGCCCTCGGCACCTACGGTTTCAAGACCGGCGTGAGCCGCACCTACCTCACGGCGGACGGCGACACCCAGATCACGGCGAAGCTCGCCCGCTTCTCCAGCCCGGCCAACGCCACCGCGTATTACAGCCGCCTCTACTTCGGCGGCACCCGGATCACCCTCGGCGGCAGCCACCCCGCCAAGGCGTACCGGCTGAGCTCCTCCTCCGCCGAGAGCACCGGCTCGGTGATCGTCGTCTCCCATCAGGGCGACGTCCACATCACCCTCTCCGTGACCGGGGCCAAGACCCCGGGCGCCGGGCAGTTGCGGCGGCTTCTCGACCAGCAGTACGAGCGCCTCGCGACCGGCCGCTGAGCCCTGCGGCCCCATCGGCCGGCCGCCCCGAAACTCCCCCCATCCGATTCATGTGGAGAACCCCTTGTCCTTGTCCCTGGACACTCCTGTCCCGGAGCCCCCCGCCCAGCCCCCGCGTCCTCCGCGTCCCCCGCGCCGTCGTGGCCGGACGACGCTGATCATCGCCACCGCCGCCGTTCTCGGCGTCCTCGCGGGCGCCGGCGCCGGCTACCAGATCCAGTACCTGCGTCCCGACACCCCGCTTCCGTCGCTGTCCCAGCCCAAGCTGAAGCAGCCCAAGGGCGCGGCGCCGTCCGCCGAGCCGCTCACCGCGGCCCAGGACACGCTCGTCACCTACGACAGCGACCTGCGGAAGCTGCTGCTGAAGAAGCCCAAGGGCATGAAGGACGTCACGGACCTTTCCGCCTCCGACGGCTGGATGGACCTCTACGGCTACGCCGAGACGTTCAAGGACGAGAAGTACATGTTCAGCGAGCTCAACCGGAACGGCTTCCGCCGCCTGGCCACCGCCGACTGGACTTCCGGCAGTTGGGAGTCGTACACGTACAAGTACACCGAGATCCGGCTGATCCAGTTCCGGGACGAGACGCAGATGTTCGCCGCCGATCATCTGGCGGATCAGCAGGGCTACATGTCGGAGTCCGACTACGCGGGCAATCACGGCAAGGCGATCCCGGGCACCGACGACGGCGTGACCTGGGTCTACAACAAGCCCTGGACCAAGGCCGGTTACTACGACAAGTACGAGGCACGGGCGCTTGCCCGGCACGGGAACATCGTGATGGACATCTGGTACAGCTCGTCGAAGCCGATCTCCATGAAGACCATCCAGTCCCTGGCCGAGCGGCAGTTGGAGCGGCTGTGACCGACGAGACCACCCCCCTTCCGGAGCCCGAGGTCCCGGCGGTGCCGGAGATCCCCGCGCCTGCGAAGAAGAGCCGCAAGCCACTCGCCCTCGGCCTGGTCGGCGCACTCGTCGCCGTCGCCGCGGGAGGCGGTATCGGCTACGCCGTGCTCCGGCACCAGAACGACGCCGATGACACTGCCAAGGCCCAGCCCTGGAAGGCCCCCAAGCCCACCAAGACCGGCTCCTACGGTGCTCAGTCCGGCGGCAGTCACTACGGCAAGCTGGGCAAACTGCTGCTGCCCGTCCCGGACGACTACGTGCCCGGCCCGGATGTCGCCGAGTACGGCAACGACGTCGAGCTGAGCGGCAAGCAGGCGACCGCCCTGATGAAGGACGCCTACCGGGGTCTGTCGAAGAAGGAGCGCCGGTCGGCCGAGAAGTCCATCGACCGGCTCTACATCCAGGGCATCGGCATGCGTACCTACACCGCGTACGGCTACTCGGGCGATGGAGAGGAAGGTCTCTCCGTCGAGATCCGGATCGTGCAGATGAAGAACAAGAAGGCCGCGAGCTCGGCCACCGAGTTCTACACGGCCTTCGCCAAGGCGACGGGTCTCTTCCGCAAGGGACCGAAGATCGCCGGGCACTCCAAGGCGAGCTGCTTCCTGCCGCCGAAGGACACCGGCGTCAGTCTCGACACGATGTACTGCCAGGCCACCGAGGGCGATCTTCTGATCACCCTCAACGCCACTGGCACGACGCCCTTTGCCAAGGACACCGTCGCCGACCTGCTCAAGAAGCAGCTCGACCGCGTCCAGGACCCGGGAGAGGCCGTATGACGACCGACACCCCTTCGCCCGCGGCCCCGGAGCCGGCGGACGCCCTCCCGGAGGCCCCGGAGGCCCCGGAGGCCCCGGAGGCCCCGGAAGCCCTGGAGGTCACGGAGGTCACGGAGTCCCCGGAGCCTTCGGAGTCCCCGGAGCCCTCGGAGCCCGAGGACGAGCCCGCGGCCGCAGCCGTGCCGGTTGCCGCTGAGCAGCCTGCCGAAGCCACGACCGCCGTGCCTCCGCCTCCGCCTCCGCCGCCCGCGTGGGGTGCGGGTGCGGGTGCGGGTGCGTACGATCCCTGGGCCGCCCCGGCCTTCCCGGCCGCCGTCCCACCGGCGCCGAAGGACCGGCGTGTACTGCGCGCGTTTGCGCGGTGGACGGCGGCTGTGCTGGTGTTCGCCGCGCTCGGAGGCGCGGCCGCGTACGGGGTGACCCAGCCGCGGCGTACGGACATCCCGGGGTTGGAGACGCCGGACGACGGTCGGTGGACGTATCCGGCGTTGAAGCTGCCGAAGCTGCCGGCCGACAAACCGCGCGCCTTCGCCGAGAGCGGCAATCCGGGAGTGCGGCACTATGCCGACCTGCGGAAGCTGCTGCTGCCGCTCCCGCAGGGGGCCAAGGCCGACAAGGACTTCGCGGACAGTGACGGCTGGCTGCCGACCGCCACGTTCCTGGAGCTGTATCAGGAGGACGGGCGCAAGGACCTGGCCCGGCGGATGGACCAGGACACCTTGCGCCACATCGCGGCGCGGGCGTGGACGATGCCGGACGGTACGCGGGCCGAGATCTATCTCCTGCAGTACAGCAGTGCGCCGTACGCGAACCACGCGCAGCAGGCCCTGACGGACAACGGGATATTCGTCGAGGCGCCCAGCGCCGAGCTGGCGGAGTACGACTCCGACGCCATTCCGTCGGACATCACGGCGACGGTCTACGACGAATCCAAGCCGCGCGGCGCCCAGCACGTCCGTTACGCGTACCTCAGCGCGGGCGACACGGTCGCGCTGGTCTACCTGTCCCGGAAGGGCAGCCAGCCGAGCGTGCCGTTCGACCAGACGGTGATCCTTCAGTCGCAATTGCTCGGATAGCCACGCGGGGGCGGCGCACCTCACTGCGCCGCCCCCGCGTCCGGCGACTAGACTCGTACGCGGCCTCGTACGAGGACCGTCACCGCCCGGCGAACACCGCCCGCCCGAGGAGCACACTCGTGAGCATTGAGATCTTCTTCGACGCCCTGCTCGTCCTGGTCTGCGTCGGCGTCGCCGCCTTCTCCGTCCTCGCGGTGAAGAAGCTCTACCAGGGACAGCGCTGAACATGATCGAGATCCCGTCCGACCTGCACCCCGAGCTCGTGCCGCTGGTGTTCCTCCTGGGCCGCTGGGAGGGTGCGGGAGTCTTCGACTTCCCCGGCGACGAGAAGTGCAACTTCGGCCAGGAAGTGTCCTTCACCCACGACGGCCGGCCCTTCCTGGAGTACGTGTCGAAGACCTGGGTGCTGGACGGCGAGGGCAAGAAGGTCCGCCCGCTGGAGAACGAGTCCGGCTTCTGGCGGATCGACAAGGACCGCAAGGTCGAGGTCACCACGACCCGCGACTCGGGCGTCGTGGAGATCTGGTACGGCGAGCTGGCCGAGGGCAAGCCGCAGATCGACCTGGTCACCGACGCCGTGGCGCGGATTCCGTCCGCCCCGGAGTACGGCGGCGGGAAGCGGCTGTACGGCTACGTCAACAGCGACCTGATGTGGGTGGGCGAGAAGACGACGCCGGGCGTGCCGCTGCGCCCGTACATGTCGGCGCACCTGAAGAAGGTCGTGGACCCGCGCGAGTGGGCGAAGGACCTGAAGGACCTGCCGGACGACGGGATCGCGTTCTTCCGCTGAGCGCATGCGCGCCAGGGTCCTTGACCCCGGTGGGTGCTTCGCCGATGCTTTCGTTGCGGCACGCGCGCTGCGTGCCGCGATAAGCAACCAGCGGAGGAGCATCCATGGCTCACCAGGTCCGTGCTGTAGTCGCCCTTGCCAAGGGCGCCCCCGTCAGCCTCGAAACGATCATCGTGCCGGACCCGGGGCCGGGCGAAGCCCTCGTGAAGATCCAGGCCTGCGGGGTCTGTCATACCGACCTTCACTACCGTGAGGGCGGGATCAACGACGACTTCCCCTTCCTCCTCGGCCACGAGGCGTCGGGAATCGTCGAGTCCGTCGGCGAAGGGGTCACCGATGTCGCCCCCGGCGACTTCGTCATCCTCAACTGGCGTGCCGTCTGCGGCCAGTGCCGCTCCTGCACGCGCGGCCGGCCCCAGTACTGCTTCAACACCCACAACGCCAAGCAGAAGATGACCCTGCTCGACGGCACCGAGCTCTCCCCGGCGCTCGGCATCGGCGCCTTCGCCGAGAAGACCCTCGTCCACGCCGGCCAGTGCACCAAGGTCGACCCCACCGCCTCCCCGGCCGTCGCAGGGCTCCTCGGCTGCGGCGTCATGGCCGGCATCGGCGCCGCCATCAACACCGGCGGGGTCGGGCGCGGCGACTCCGTGGCCGTCATCGGCTGCGGCGGCGTCGGCGACGCGGCCATCGCCGGCGCGCGGCTCGCGGGCGCGGCGAAGGTCATCGCCGTCGACATCGACGACCGCAAGCTGGAGACGGCGAAGAAGATGGGCGCCACCCACACCGTCAACTCCAAGGCGACCGACCCCGTCGAGGCCATCCAGGCCCTCACCGGCGGCAACGGCGCGGATGTCGTCATCGAGGCGGTCGGCCGCCCCGAGACGTACAAGCAGGCCTTCTACGCCCGCGACCTGGCCGGGACCGTGGTCCTCGTCGGTGTCCCGACGCCCGAGATGAAGCTGGAGCTCCCGCTCCTCGACGTCTTCGGGCGCGGCGGCTCGCTGAAGTCCTCCTGGTACGGGGACTGCCTGCCCTCCCGCGACTTCCCGATGCTGATCGACCTCTACCTGCAGGGGCGGTTGGACCTGGGGGCGTTCGTGACGGAGACGATCGAGCTGGACGGTGTCGAGAAGGCGTTCGAGCGGATGCACCACGGTGACGTGCTCCGGTCCGTCGTGGTCCTGTAGCCAGGGGGCTTCGCCCCCTGGACCCCCGAACGCCCTACGGGCGTGTCCTCAAACGCCGGACGGGCTGAATCTGCCCCCGGGCTGTGGGTAGGCCGTCCGCCTGAGGCGAGCGAAGCGAGGTGGGGGTACCCCCTCGCGAAGCTGAGGGGGAGGGCTGGCACAGCCCGGCCACCGGCCTGCAGGCCGCCGACGAAACAGCAACCACCCGCTGCGCGCAGGCGCGGGCGGAAGGATAGGAACCTCGCATGACTGCCCGCATCGACCACCTCGTAACAAGCGGTACCTTCTCCCTCGACGGCGGCACCTGGGACGTCGACAACAACGTCTGGATCGTCGGCGACGACACCGAGGCGATCGTGATCGACGCCGCGCATGACGCGGAGGCGATCGCGGAAGCGCTCGGTGGCCGGACGCTCCGCGCAATCGTGTGCACGCATGCGCACAACGACCACATCGACGCCGCGCCGGCCCTCGCGGCGGCGACGGGGGCGCCGATCCTGCTCCACCCGGACGACCTTCCGTTGTGGAAGCAGACGCATCCGGAGCGCTCTCCGGACGGCGAACTGGCCGACGGCCAGACGATCACCGTGGGCGGGGCGGAGCTGACCGTGCTGCACACGCCGGGCCATGCGCCGGGTGCGGTGTGCCTGTACGCGCCCGCGCTCGGGGCGGTCTTCACCGGGGACACGCTGTTCTGCGGCGGGCCGGGGGCGACCGGACGGTCGTTCTCGCACTTTCCGACGATCATCGATTCGATCCGGGAGCGGCTGCTGACGCTGCCGCCGGAGACGGCCGTCCACACCGGTCACGGCGACGGCACCAGCATCGGCGCGGAGGCGCCGGCGCTGGACGAATGGATCAAGCGCGGCCACTGACAGGCCTTGACCTCGCTGTTTCACTCGTTGACCGCCCCGCGACGCGGGGCGGTTTTCGTGTCTTGACAGGCTCACAGGCCGCCCCCAAACTATTGTTGCGCTTACCGCAATCCGTTTCGCTATACGCACCGAGACGCACTGAGGTGTCATGAAGATTCCTGTGTGCCGGCTCGCGGACCTACCGCGAGGCGAGGCCTACCGGCTCGAACTCGACCCGCCCGTCTCGGTGTTCCACACCGACGACGGAGAGGTTTTCGCCATCGACGACACGTGCACGCACCAGGACGCCTCGCTCGCGGACGGCTGGCTGGAGGGCTGCGAGGTCGAATGCCCTCTGCACGCCTCCAAGTTCGACCTGCGCACCGGTGCCGTCGACTCGCCTCCGGCCAAGCTCCCGGTCCGTACCCACCAGGTCCTGGTCGAGGACGGCATGATCTACGTCGAGCCGTCCGAGGCCGCGCCGAATCTGCCGCCCTGTGTCGGCGCCCGGCTCGCCGGTGGCGGCGGAGGTCCCGCGTGAGGACGGTGGCCGTCGTGGGCGCATCGCTCGCCGGCCTCTCAGCCGCACGCTGCCTGCGCAAGCAGGGTTTCGACGGGCGGCTGGTCCTCATCGGCGACGAGCCGCACCGGCCGTACGACCGGCCGCCGCTGTCCAAGGACTTCCTGGCAGGGACGATGGACGAATCCGCCCTCTCACTGGAGGCGGAGGGCGAGGACCTGGGCGCCGAATGGCTGCTCGGCACGCGCGCGGACGGTTTTGATCGCAATGAGCGCCTCGTGCGGCTCGCGGACGGCAGCGCCGTGCGCGCCGACGGGTTCGTCATCGCCACCGGAGCCGCCGCGCGCACGCTGCCCGGCGCGGAAGGCCTGGCCGGCGTACACACCCTGCGCACGCTGGACGACGCCCGCGCACTGCGCGACGACCTCGCCCGTGGTGGTCGCCTCGTCGTCATCGGCGGCGGGTTCATCGGCGCCGAGGTCGCCTCGACCGCGTACGCCCTCGGTCTGGACGTCACCGTCGTCGAGGTCGCGCCGACCCCGCTGGCGGGGCCGCTCGGCCAGGAGATGGGCATGGTCGTGTCCTCGCTCCACGCGGACCACGGCGTACGGCTGTTGTGCGGCGTCGGGGTGAAGGGCTTGACCGGATCCGAGCGCGTCGAGGCGGTCCTGCTGGAGGACGGCCGCAGCCTGCCCGCCGACACCGTCGTGGTCGGTGTGGGCGCGCGCCCGAACACCGAGTGGCTGCAGGGCTCCGGCATCGCGCTGGACAACGGAGTGACGTGCGGCCAGGACGGCCGCACCAGCATCGCCGGGGTCGTCGCGGTCGGTGACTGCGCCAACTGGTACGACCCCGCGGCCGGTCACCACCGCCGCGTCGAGCACTGGACCGGCGCCCTGGAGCGCCCCGCCGCCGCGGTGGCCACCCTGCTCTCCGGGGGAGCCGCCGAGCCGGGGCCCGTACGGCCGCCGTACTTCTGGTCGGACCAGTACGGGGTGAAGATCCAGTTCGCGGGCCACGCCGCCGCGGCGGACAGCGTCACCGTCGAGGAGGGCTCGGCCGATGACCGCAGCCTGCTCGCGGTCTACCGCCGTGCCGGGGAGCCGGTCGCGGTGCTGGGGCTGAACCAGCCCCGGCTGTTCATGCGCTGGCGCAAGCAGTTGGCCCAGGCCTCGGCTCAGGCCTCGGCGCTTGCTTCAGCTGCCGCCAGGTCTTGACACGGACTGCCGCACCACAGATTCTGCCTGCATGCAGTTGCGTACTGCACATAGCGTTGCTTATCGCACAACGCCCTTGAGGAGTGCCCACGTGACGACCCCGACCAGCCTGCCGGACAGCCTGATCGCCACCCTCCCCGGCTCCTATTACACGGATCCCGCGGTCTTCGCCCAGGAGCAGGAGCACATCTTCGAGACGATGTGGTTCTGCGTCGCCCGCTCCTCCGAGCTGGCGAAGCCGGGCGCCTTCCGGACCGTCGAGGTCGGCCGTGAGAGCATCCTGGTCACCCGCTCGCGCGACAACTCGATCCGGGCCTTCTTCAACGTCTGCCGGCACCGTGGCGCCAAGCTGTGCACAGAAGACGCCGGTGAGGTCAAGCGGGCCTTCCAGTGCCCCTACCACGCCTGGACCTACGACCTCAACGGCAAGCTGATCGCCGCCCCCAACCTCACCAAGATGCCCGATGTCGGCCGCACCGAGTACGGCCTGGTGAGCGTCGCCGTGCGCGAGTGGCTCGGCTATGTGTGGGTCTGCCTGGCCGAGAACCCGCCCTCCTTCGACGAGGACGTCCTCGGCGCGGTCGTCACCCGGCTGGGCGACCTGGAGTCGATCGAGCGCTACGACATCGACAACCTCGAGATCGGCAAGCGGATCGTCTACGACGTGAAGGCGAACTGGAAGCTCATCATCGAGAACTTCATGGAGTGCTACCACTGCGCCACCATCCACCCCGAGCTCACCGAGGTCCTGCCCGAGTTCGCCGACGGCTACGCCGCCCAGTACTACGTCGGCCACGGCGCCGAGTTCGGCGCGGACATCCACGGCTTCACGGTCGACGGCTCGGAGGGTGTGGACCGCATACCGGGCGTCAGCGAGGACCAGGACCGCCGCTACTACGCGATCACGATCCAGCCGCAGGTCTTCATCAACCTCGTCCCCGACCACGTCATCTTCCACCGGATGTACCCGGTCGCCGCCGACCGCACCATCGTCGAGTGCGACTGGCTCTACCTCCCGGGCGTCGTGGAGTCCGGCAAGGACGTCAGCCGCTCCGTCGAGCTCTTCGACCGCGTCAACCGCCAGGACTTCGACGCCTGCGAGCGCACCCAGCCCGGCATGAGCTCCCGCCTCTACGCCAAGGGCGGCGTCCTGGTCCCCAGCGAGCACCACATAGGCGCGTTCCACGACTGGGTCCAGGAAAAGCTGGCCTGAGCTGTCAGGGGCGCGGGGAACTGCGCGAACGACTACCCCAGGTACCCCATGCGGTGACTGATCTCCTCCGCCCCCTTCACGAGCACCGGCGCCAGCTCGTGCATCCGGTCCTCCGTGAACCGGTACGACGGCCCCGACGCGCTGACCGCCGCGACGACCTCGCCGTCCCGGGAGCGTACGGGCGCGGCCATGGCGTGCAGGCCGATCTCCAGCTCCTCCAGGGTCCACGCGTAGCCGCGCTCCCTGGCCTCGGCGAGGTTCTTCTCCAGCTTGGTCTTCGAGGCCAGGGTGTGCGGGGTGATCTTCTCCAGGCCGCCTTCCGACAGCAGCTCCGCCCGGTCCTGGGCGGGGAGGTGGGCGAGCAGGATCTTGCCGCTGGAGGTCGCGTGCAGTGGGGTGAGCTGGCCGACCCAGTTGTGCGCGGTGACCGCGCCGGGGCCGCGTACCTGGAAAAGGTTGATCGCGAAGTGCTGCTCCATGACCGCGATATTGACGGTCTCGCCGATGTCCTCGGCGAGCCGCTCGCAGACCGGACGGCCCTGCTGCGTAATGTCGATCCGTCCGGTGACCGCCCCGGCCAGGCGGACGATGCCGAAGCCCAGCCGGTATTTCCCGCGCTCGCCGGCCTGCTCCACCAGCCCGCGCGCCTCCAGGGCGCCCAGCAGCCGGAAGGCGGTCGACTTGTGGACGTCGATCTCCCCAGCCACTTCGCTGACACCGGCCTCGCCGCGCTGGGCGAGGATCTCCAGAACGCTGATCGCGCGGTCGACGGATTGCACACCGCCGGTCGCCTGCGAACCCGCCGTTTCGTTATCTGCACTGAAGTTGCTCACAGCGAAACTATACGCGCAGTAAACAACGGCCTGGGGGGAAACGAAAAGGAAACGTCAGTCGTCCAAGTTGCGTGGCGCGCAACCTAGTGCATATAGCGGTACTCGTACTAGTCTGCCTGGCATATCGACGGCGCGAGCGGGAAGCGAGAGGCCCATGGCTCCCTTGCAGTACGACTACGTCATCGTCGGCGGCGGCTCCGCAGGAAGCGCCCTGGCCAACCGGCTCTCCGCCGACCCGGCCAACCGCGTCCTTGTGCTGGAAGCCGGCCGCCCCGACCGCCTGTGGGACGTCTTCATCCAGATGCCCGCGGCCCTGACCTATCCCATCGGCAGCCGCTTCTACGACTGGAAGTACGAGTCCGAGCCCGAGCCCCACATGGGCGGCCGCAAGGTCTACCACGCCCGCGGCAAGATCCTCGGCGGCTCCAGCAGCATCAACGGCATGATCTTCCAACGCGGCAACCCCATGGACTACGAGCGCTGGGCCGCCGACCCCGGCATGGAGAAGTGGGACTACCACCACTGTCTCCCCTACTTCCAGCGCATGGAGAACTGCCTCGCGGCCGACGACAAGGACGAGTTCCGCGGCCACGAGGGCCCGCTCGTCCTGGAGCGCGGCCCCGCCGCCAACCCGCTCTTCGGCGCCTTCCTGAACTCCGTCCAGGACGCCGGCTACCCCCTCACCGACGACGTCAACGGCTACCGCCAGGAGGGCTTCGCGCCCTTCGACCGCAACGTCCACCGGGGCCGCCGCCTGTCGGCCTCCAAGGCCTACCTCCACCCGATCATGGGAAAGCGGCCCAACCTCACGGTGAAGACCCGGGCGCTGGCCACCCGCGTCCTCTTCGAGGGCAAGCGCGCGGTCGGCGTCGAGTACGAGCACGGCCTCGGCAAGAAGAAAAAGACCTACCAGGTCACCTCCGGCGAGGTCATCCTCTGCGGCGGCGCCATCAACTCCCCGCAGCTCCTCCAGCTGTCGGGCGTGGGCAACGCGCAGGAGCTGAGCGCGCTGGGCATCCCCGTCGTCCACGACCTCCCCGGCGTCGGCGAGAACATGCAGGACCACCTCGAGGTCTACGTCCAGTACGCCTGCAAGCAGCCCGTCTCCATGCAGCCGTACATGGCCAAGTGGCGCGCCCCCTTCATCGGCCTCCAGTGGCTGTTCCGCAAGGGCCCGGCGTCCACCAACCACTTCGAGGCCGGCGGCTTCGCCCGCAGCAACGAGGACGTCGACTACCCCAACCTGATGTTCCACTTCCTGCCGATCGCCGTCCGCTACGACGGCTCCTCCCCGGCGGGCGGCCACGGCTACCAGGTGCACGTCGGGCCCATGTACTCCGACGCCATCGGCTCGGTGAAGATCAAGAGCAAGGACCCGCACGAGCACCCGGCGCTGCGCTTCAATTACCTCTCCACCGAGCAGGACCGCCGCGAGTGGGTCGAGGCCATCCGCGTCGCGCGCAAGCTGCTCAACCAGCCCGCGATGGAGGAGTACAACGGCGGCGAGGTCTCCCCGGGGCCCGAGGTCGAGACGGACGAGCAGATCCTGGAATGGGTCGCCGAGGAGGGCGAGACCGCCCTCCACCCCTCCTGCACCTGCAAGATGGGCGCCGCCACCGACGAGATGGCGGTCGTCGACCCGGACTCGATGAAGGTGCACGGCGTCGAGGGCCTGCGGGTCGTGGACGCCTCCGTGATGCCGTACGTCACCAACGGCAACATCTACGCCCCCGTGATGATGATCGCCGAGAAGGCCGCCGACCTCATCCTCGGCAAGGACCCCCTCCCGCCCAACAAGGCGGAGTACTACCGGCTCCGCGACCCGAAGTGAGATCACTCCTCCAGCAGGTCCGCTACGAGGTCCTCCCCGCCAAGGCGACGGAGGACAAGGTCCTCGCCCACGTACCGCGCGACGTGGTGATCACGGTCACCGCGTCGCCGGTCAAGGGCCTCGACCCCACCCTCGACCTCACCGTCCGGCTGGCCGCCCACGGCTACCGCGTCGTCCCGCACATCCCGGCGCGGCTGATACGGGACGGAGCCCACCTGGCCGACATCGCCGACTGGCTCCGTTCCGTCGAGGTCGACGACATCTTCGTACCGGCCGGCGACGCGGACCCGCCGGCCGGCGCCTACCAGGGCGCCCTGCCGGTGCTGCGGTCGCTCGCCCGCCTGGGCGACCCCTTCACCCATGTCGGCATCACCGGCTACCCCGAGAGCCATCCCCTCATATCCGACGACGTCACCATCCAGGCCATGTGGGACAAGCGCGCCCACGCCACCTACATCGTCAGCAACCTCTGCTTCGACCCGAGGGTGCTCGGCGACTGGGTCACCCGCATCCGCCGCCGCGACGTCACCCTCCCGGTGCACGTGGGTATCGCGGGGCCCGTCGAACGTACGAAGCTGCTCGCGATGGCCACCAAGATCGGCGTCGGCGAGTCCACCAAGTTCCTCGCCAAGCACGCCTCCTGGTTCGCCCGCCTCGCCGCCCCCGGCGGCTACTCGCCCGAACTCCTCCTCAAACGCACAGCGCCCGCCCTCACCGCCCCGGGGGCGGGAGTGGCGGGCCTGCACGTCTTCACCTTCAACCAGATCGCCGAGACCGAACGCTGGCGGCGGGCACTGCTGGACCGCGTAGGCGGCTGACGCCGCCCCGGTCCCGGCTTCGGGAATCGTGTACGACCGGGAGCCGGCGGAGCTCAGCGGAAGACGACCGTGCGGTTGCCGTCCACCATGACGCGGCTCTCGCTGTGCCACTTCACCGCGTGCGCGAGCACCTGCGCCTCCACGTCCCGTCCCACCGTCACCAGCTCGTCCGGGTCCAGCGAGTGGTCGACCCGGACGACGTCCTGGTCGATGATCTGGCCCTCGTCGAGCTCGGGGGTGACGTAGTGGGCGGTGGCGCCGACGAGCTTCACGCCGCGGTCGTAGGCCTGGTTGTAGGGCCTGGCGCCCTTGAAGCTGGGCAGGAAGGAGTGGTGGATGTTGATGGCGCGGCCTTCGAGCTGCTTGCAGAGGTCGTCGGAGAGAACCTGCATGTAGCGGGCCAGGACGACCAGCTCGACATTCAGCTCGCGTACGAGCTCCAGCAGCCGGGCCTCGGCCTCGGGCTTGGTGTCGCGGGTGACCGGTACGTGGAAGAAGGGGACGCCGTAGGTGTCGGCGAGGCTCTCGAAGTCGCGGTGATTGGAGACGATCGCGGGGATGTCGATGTTGAGGGAGCCGGTGCGCTGCCGGAAGAGGAGGTCGTTCAGGCAGTGGCCGAACTTGGAGACCATGATGAGCGTCCGGGTCGGCGTGGCGGCGTCGCGCAGGGTCCAGGTGAGGCCGTAAGCCTCTGCCACCGGACCGAATCGGTAACGCAGAGTTTTCAGGTCGGCGTTTGGATCGGAAACGTCGAAGTGGACCCTCATGAAGAATCGGCCCTTGAGCCGGTCGTCGAATTGCTGGCTCTGGAGGATGTTGCCCGAGTTGCGGACGAGGAAGCCGCTCACGGCATGGACGAGGCCGGCCCGGTCGGGGCAGGAGAGCGTGAGTACGTACTCAAGGCCGGGCTGCGGTCGGGGGGACATGGGCGACCTCCGCTGGTGCGTAATGAGCAACAGGGTGAGTGATACGCAACATGGTCCGGTCGAATGGTGCCCTAGGTCAAGGTGTGAAATCGGAATGTCCCAGCCCCTTGACCTATGTCTGGCATTCGGCCATGGTGTTCCATCACAAGCAATTCGATGCGCGATGCGCAACGAAGCGAAGGGCTCCACGAGTGGCAGACCTGTATGTGGACGGCGAATGGCGCGACCCGATTGCGGGCGGCCACCGGGAAATCCGGTGCCCCGCGGACGGGACGCTGAGCGCGACCGTGTCCGAGGGGACGCGGGCGGACAGCGAGGCCGCGATCACCGCCGCGCGCAGGGCCTTCGACGAGGGAACGTGGCCCGGGACGCCCGAGCGGGAGCGCGGGGCGCTGCTGCTGCGGACCGCCGATCTGATCGAGCGCGACACCGAGGCCTTCGCGCGGGCGGAGTCGCTCGACACGGGTAAGCGGCTCGTGGAGAGCGAGTACGACATCGCGGATGTCGTCTCCTGCTTCCGCTACTACGGCGGGATCGCGGGCACCAGCGCGGGCCGGGTGATCGACACCGGCCGGGACGACGCGGTGAGCCGGGTCGTCTACGAGCCCATCGGGGTCTGCGGTCTGATCACGCCCTGGAACTACCCGCTGCTCCAGGCCTCCTGGAAGGTCGCGCCGGCGCTGGCCGCGGGCAACACGATCGTCCTCAAGCCGAGCGAGCTGACCCCCTCCACCTCGATCCTCCTGATCCGGGCGCTGGCCGAGGCCGGGCTGCCGGCCGGGGTGGCGAACCTCGTGCTCGGGACCGGGCCGGAGGTCGGGGCGGCGTTCTCGGAGCACCCCGACGTCGACATGGTGTCCTTCACCGGCGGCCTGGAGACCGGAAAGCGGATCATGGCCACGGCCGCCGCCTCCGTGAAGAAGGTGGCCCTGGAGCTGGGCGGCAAGAACCCGAACGTCGTCTTCGCCGACGCCGACTTCGAGACTGCCGTGGACATGGCTCTCACGGCCGTCTTTCTGCACTCCGGCCAGGTCTGCTCGGCCGGCGCCCGGCTCATCGTCGACGACGCGATCGCCGACGCCTTCGTGGACGAGGTCGTGCGGCGGGCGGAGCAGATCCGCCTCGGCGGGCCCTTCGATCCAGAGGCCGAGACCGGCGCGCTGATCTCCGCCGCCCACCGCGACAAGGTCGAGGCCTACGTCGCCGCAGGCATCGCCGAAGGCGCCGTACTGCGCTGCGGCGGCGCCCGGCCGCAGGACCCGGCGCTGGCCGATGGCTTCTACTACCCGCCGACGGTGCTGGACGGGTGCACGCAGAAGATGCAGGTCGTCCACGAGGAGTCCTTCGGCCCCGTACTGACCGTCGAGCGGTTCGACGGCACCGAGGACGACGCCGTACGCATCGCCAACGACACGGAGTACGGGCTCGCCGGCGCCGTATGGACGCAGGACGCGGGCAGGGCGCAGCGGGTCGCGAAGCGGCTGCGCCACGGCACCGTGTGGATCAACGACTACCACCCCTATGTGCCGCAAGCGGAATGGGGTGGATTCGGGCACTCGGGTGTGGGCAGGGAGCTGGGACCTTCCGGCCTGGACGAGTACCGCGAGCCCAAGCACATCTGGCAGAACGTCCGTCCGACGCCGCAGCGCTGGTTCCGCGGCTGACGAAGGCTCGTAGACCGTAGACCCGGAAACCCGGAAAGAGGTCCGACTGTGTCCCAAACGACCCCAACTCCCACACAGACAGCTGAGGTTGCTCAGCCACCGAAGGACGCGGCGCCGGTGATCTCCGTGCGCGGGCTGTGGAAGGTGTTCGGGCCGAAGGCAGACAAGGTGCCCGGCTCGCCAGAGCTGAGCGCGCTGTCCCGCCGGGAGCTGATGGACCAGGCCGGCTGCACGGCGGCCGTCCGGGATGTGAGCTTCGACGTCTCGCCCGGCGAGGTGTTCGTCGTCATGGGCCTGTCCGGGTCCGGCAAGTCCACCCTCGTACGATGTCTGACCCGGCTGATCGAACCGACCGCCGGCGCCGTGGTCTTCGAGGGCGAGGACATCCGCGACGCGGACCCCAAGCGCCTGCGGGACCTGCGGCGCCGCAAGTTCTCGATGGTCTTCCAGCACTTCGGGCTGCTGCCGCACCGCCGGGTCCTGGACAACGTCTCGTACGGTCTCGAAATCCGCGGCATGGGCAAGGCCGAACGCACCAAGCGGGCCATGGAGGTCGTGGAGCTGGTGGGCCTGGCCGGGTACGAGAACTCCTACCCCGACCAGCTCTCCGGCGGCATGCAGCAGCGCGTGGGCCTGGCCCGCGCCTTGGCCGGTGACCCGGATGTGCTGCTCTTCGACGAGCCGTTCTCGGCGCTGGACCCGCTGATCCGCCGGGACATGCAGAACGAGGTCATCCGCCTGCACCACGAGGTCGGCAAGACCATGGTCTTCATCACCCACGACCTGTCCGAGGCGCTCAAGCTCGGCGACCGCATCCTGATCATGCGCGACGGCAAGATGGTGCAGTGCGGGACGGGCGACGAACTGGTCGGGGCCCCGGCCGACGACTACGTACGGGAGTTCGTCAGCGAGGTGCCGCGCGCGGACGTCCTGACCCTGAAGTGGATCATGCGCCCGGCCACCCCGGAGGACGACCTCGACGGGCCCGAGCTGGGCCCGGACGTGGTGGTCCGGGAGGCGACCCGGGCGGTGCTGGCGGCGGAGAAGCCGGTCAAGGTCGTCAAGGACGGCCAGTTGCTCGGCATCGTCGGCGACGAGGAGATCCTGGCCGTCATAGCGGGCGGTGACCGCTGATGGCCGCCGTCGCGGACGCCCCCGCGAAAACCGGAGCGCTCTCGCTGCGCGCCGTGCCGCGCAAGGTGATCATCGGCGCGATCCTGGTCGCCTGGCTGGTGCTCTTCACGGTGCTGCGCGGCCGGCAGACGCTCACCCTCGCGGCCGCCGACCTGACCGGCCTGCACCGCTGGTTCAACGACCTCAACGACTCGATCGGCGCGGACCGCAACAGCAATCCGCTCTTCCTCTACTTCTTCAACGAGATCCGGCTGGTCATCGACAACCTGGTGACCTTCGTCCAGGACCTGATCTCCCAGCCCTCCGGCGGCCGCCCGGTCCCGACGATCGGCTGGCTCGGTGTCGTCGGCATCGTCGGCTATGTCTCCTGGGCCTTCGGCAACTGGCGGGTGGCCCTCCTCGCGGTGGCCGGCTTCACCTTCTTCGGGCTCCAGGGCCTGTGGCAGGAGAGCATGGACACCCTGGCGCTGACCTTGTCGGCCGTCTTCGTCTCGCTGCTCATCGGGATCCCGCTGGGCATCTGGGCCGGGCTGTCGGACCGCTTCAACAAGGTCATGACGCCCTTCCTGGACTTCATGCAGACGATGCCCACCTTCGTCTACCTGGCGCCGCTGACCCTCTTCTTCCTCATCGGCCCGGCCTCCGCCGTGATCGCCACCCTGGTCTACGCGGCTCCGCCCGCCATCCGCATCACCGCCCACGGGATCCGCTCGGTGCCCGCCACGACGGTCGAGGCGGCCGACTCCCTCGGCGCGACGCGGCGGCAGACGCTGGTGAAGGTGCTGCTGCCGATGTCCAAGCGCACGGTGGTGATGGGCATCAACCAGACGATCATGGCCGCGCTGGCCATGGTCACCATCGCGGCGCTCATCGCCGCCCCCGGGCTCGGCAAGACCGTGATGGTGGCCCTCACGTCCCTGGACGTCGGCACCGCCTTCAACGCCGGTCTGGCGATCGTCGTCATGGCCATCGTCCTGGACCGCGTCACCACGGCGGCCAGCGGGCGGGCCGAAGCGGCCAGGCGTTCGGGGAACCGTTTCGCCAAGTGGCGCAAGCCCCTGCTGGTGGCGGGCGGGGTGGCGGCGCTGGTCACCGCGTACCTCTCCCACACCTACGTATGGGCGGCCGAGTTCCCCGGCGAGGGCACCACCGGCAGCCAGATCGCGAAGGCGGCGGACAGCGTCACCACCTGGGTGCAGGACAACCTGTCCGGCGTCACCAACACGGTGCGCGACTCCGTCACCAACGGGCTGCTCAACCCCTTCCAGACCCTGCTCACCGACTCCCCGTGGTGGCTGGTCGCCGCGGTGCTCGTCTCCATCGGCGCCGTGGTCGGCGGCTGGCGGGCGGGGGTGACGGCGGTGGTCTGCGTAGGACTGCTGATCGGCACCGGGGTGTGGTCGGACGCCATGACCACGCTCGCCTCGACCGTCGTCGCGACACTGCTGGTCATGCTGGCCGGTGTCGTGGTCGGAGTCTGGATGGGCCGCAGCCCGATGGCCGACCGGTTCATCCGGCCCGGCCTGGACGCGGCACAGGTCATGCCGCCGTTCGTCTATCTCGTACCGTTCCTCGCGCTCTTCGGCCCGACACGGTTCACGGCGATCGTCGCCGCCTTCGTCTACGCCGCCCCCGTCACGATGAAGATCATCGCCGACGGCATCCGGGCGGTCCCCGAGACGACGGTCGAAGCGGCCACCGCTGCCGGGTCCAGCACCTGGCAGATCGTCACCAAGGTTCAACTGCCGATGGCACGCAGCGCCCTCACCCTTGCGACAAACCAGGGCCTGATCTACGTGCTGTCGATGGTTGTAGTGGGCGGCCTGGTCGGTGCGGGCGCCCTCGGCTACGACGTCGTAGCCGGTTTCTCGCGGGATGAGCTGTACGGCAAGGGGCTGGCTGCGGGGCTGGCGATCGTACTGCTCGGAGTCATGTTCGACCGGATCACCCAAGCAGCGGCGCGACGGACCAGGGCATAAGGGAGCACCACCACATGACAAGGCACGCAAGACCCCAGTGGCTGGCCGGCGCGGCGGGCATAGCCGCACTCGGCCTCACGCTCACCGCCTGCGGCGGCGCGAAGATCGGCGACGACAGCTCCGCCTCCAGCGGCAGCTCCGGCAAGTGCGGCACCTTCAACCTCGCGGTCAACCCGTGGGTCGGCTACGAGGCGGACGCGGCGGTCGTCGCGTACGTCGCGGAGAAGAAGCTCGGCTGTACGGTCAACAAGAAGGACCTCAAGGAGCAGGTCGCCTGGCAGGGCTTCTCGACCGGCCAGGTCGACGCGGTCCTGGAGAACTGGGGCCACCCGGAGCTGGTGAAGAAGTACATCACCCAGCAGAAGGTCGCCGAATCGGCCGGGCAGACCGGCAACAAGGGCGTCATCGGCTGGTACGTACCCCCGTGGCTGGCCAAGGCCTACCCGGACATCACCAACTACAAGAACCTCAACAAGTACGCCGCCAAGTTCAAGACCTCCGAGTCCGGCGGCAAGGGCCAGCTCCTCGACGGCGACCCCTCCTACGTCACCAACGACGAGGCCCTGGTCAAGAACCTCGGCCTGGACTTCAAGGTCGTGTACGCGGGCAGCGAGACCGCCCTCATCCAGGCGTACCGCCAGGCCGAGAAGAACAAGCAGTGGGTCATCGGCTACTTCTACGAGCCCCAGTGGTTCCTCGCCGAGGTCCCCCTGGTCAAGGTCGACCTCCCCGCCTACAAGACGGGCTGCGACGCGGTCGCCTCCAAGGTCGCCTGCGACTACCCGGTCTACGACCTGGACAAGATCGTCAGCACCAAGTTCGCCAAGTCCGGCAGCACGGCCTACAACCTGGTCAAGAACTTCAGCTGGACGAACGACGACCAGAACACCGTGGCCAAGTACATCGCGGTGGACAAGCTCTCGGACGAAGCGGCGGCCAAGAAGTGGGTCGACGCCAACCCCGACAAGGTCGCGGCGTGGATCAAGTGAAAATCAGCCCCTCCGGCGTTTGAGGAGCGGGGTCCGGGGCGGAGCCCCGGCTTCGGCCAGCACGCATGACCCCGAGTGCCCTGCGGACTGCCCCTCGGCAGCCCGCAGGGCACTCGCGTTTTGCCCCCTTGACACCACCCGGAGGGACCGGCACATTGAGTTGCGCAACCTGAATCATGTTGCGCTGACAGCAACTAGGCGGAGGTGCGTCAATGGCGGGACCCCGGGTGGTCATCATCGGAGCAGGCGTCGTGGGTGCGGCGCTGGCCGACGAGATCTCCGCGCGCGGCTGGACCGATGTGACTGTCGTCGACCAAGGCCCGCTCCCCGCCACCGGCGGATCCTCGTCGCATGCTCCGGGCCTGGTCTTCCAGACCAACTCCTCGAAGACCATGACCGAGATGGCCCGCTACACCGTCGAGAAGTTCTGCTCCCTCGATGTTGACGGGCAGCCCGCCTTCCTCCAGGTCGGCGGCCTCGAAGTGGCCACCACCGACGACCGTCTCACCGAGCTCACCCGCCGCCACGGCTGGATCACCGCCTGGGGCGTGGAAGCCCGCCTGCTGAGCGCGGACGAGTGCGTGGAACTGCACCCCCTCCTCGACCCGTCCCGGGTCCTCGGCGGCCTGCTCGTCCCCACCGACGGCCTCGCGAAGGCCGTCATCGCCGTGGAGGCGCAGATCCGCCTCGCCACGGACCGTGGGGTGCGCTTCCTGGCCCGCCACGAAGTCCTGGACGTCATCCAGGAGGACGGCAAGGTCACCGCCGTACGCACCGAATCCGGCGGCGTCATGGCCGACATCCCCGCCGACATCGTGGTCTGTTGCGCCGGCATCTGGGGCCCCAGGATCGCCCGCATGGTCGGCATGAACCTCCCGCTCACCCCGCTCGCGCACCAGCTCGCGTGGACCGGCCCCGTCCCGGCCCTGGAGGGCCAGACGGAGGAAGCCGTCCGCCCGATCCTGCGCCACCAGGACGCGGACCTCTACTACCGCGACCGCTACGACCGCATCGGCATCGGCTACTACGGCCACCGCCCGATGCCGGTCTCCGCCGACGACATCCTGTCGGTGGAAGCGGCTCAGGACATGCCCTCGGTCATGAAGTTCACCGAGGAGGACTTCGAGCCCGCCTGGACCGAGACCCAGTCCCTCCTCCCGGCCGCCCGCGAGGCCAAGATCGAGGAGGGCATCAACGGCCTCTTCTCCTTCACCACCGACGGCCTGCCCCTCCTCGGCGAGTCGCCGGAGGTCAAGGGCTTCTGGGTCGCCGAGGCCGTCTGGGTCACCCACTCCGCCGGCGTCGCCCGGGGCGTCGCCGAGTGGCTGGTGGACGGCTACTGCTCGTCCTACGACCTCCACGAGTGCGACGTCAACCGCTTCGAGCAGCACCAGCTCTCCCCGGAGTACGTCCTGGCCCGCGACTGCCAGAACTTCGTCGAGGTCTACGACATCCTCCACCCCCTCCAGCCCTCCGGCGCCCCCCGCCCGATCCGCACCAGCCCCTTCCACCCCCGCCAGGAGGAGAAGGGGGCCTTCTTCCTGGAGGCCACCGGCTGGGAGCGGCCCCAGTGGTACGAGGCCAACGCGGGCCTGGTGGAAGGCCGTTCCATCCCGACCCCCAACGACTGGGCGGCCCGCTACTGGTCCCCGATCGTCGGCGCCGAGGCCCAGGCCACCCGCGAGACCGTCGCCATGTACGACATGACGGCCCTCAAGCGCCTGGAGGTCACCGGCGCCGGCGCCGCCGCCTTCCTGGAGGGGCTGACCTCCAGCAAGGTCGCCAAGTCCGTCGGCTCGGTCACGTACACCCTCCTCCTCGACCACGACGGCGGCATCCGCAGCGACGTCACCATCGCCCGCCTCGCCCGCGACCTCTTCCAGGTCGGCGCCAACGGCAACCTCGACCTCGACTGGTTCACCCGCCACCTCCCCGCCGACGGCTCGGTCTCCGTACGCGACATCACCCCCGGCACCTGCTGCATCGGCCTCTGGGGCCCGCTCGCCCGCCAGGTCCTCCAGCCGCTGACCGACGCCGACTTCTCGGCCGACGGCCTGAAGTACTTCCGCGCCAAGAAGGCGTACATCGGCTCCGTCCCGGTGACCGCCATGCGTCTGTCGTACGTCGGCGAGCTCGGCTGGGAGCTCTACACCACCGCTGACCTGGGCCTCAAGCTCTGGGACACCCTCTGGGCGGCAGCCGAGCCCCTCGGCGGCATCGTCGCCGGCCGCGGCGCCTTCAACAGCCTCCGCCTGGAGAAGGGCTACCGCTCCTTCGGCACCGACATGACCTACGAGCACGACCCCTACGAGGCGGGCGTCGGCTTCGCCGTCAAGCTCGACAAGGAGGGCGGCTTCATCGGCCAGGAGGCCCTGACGCGCCGCAAGGAGAACGTGAGCCGCCGCCTCACCTGCCTCACCATCGACGACCCGCAGTCCGTCGTCATGGGCAAGGAACCGGTCTACGACGGCGACCGGCCCGTCGGCTACGTCACCAGCGCCGCGTACGGCTACACCATCGGCAAGGGCATCGCCTACGCCTGGCTCCCCGCCGAGCTGGCCGAGCCCGGCCGCACGCTCCACATCGGCTACTTCGACCAGCGCGTCGAAGCTCAGGTCGCCGCCGAGCCGCTCTTCGACCCGACCATGTCCCGCCTGCGCGGCTAGGAGCGACCCCGATGAGCACCTCTCGCCCCCGTACCCCCGGCGCGGATCTCCCCGAGCACCCCGAATGGCTGTGGCGCAGCCCCGAGCCCAAGCCCTCGTACGACGTCATCATCGTCGGCGGCGGCGGGCACGGCCTCGCCACCGCCCACTACCTAGCCAAAAACCACGGCATCACGAACGTCGCCGTACTGGAGAAGGGCTGGCTCGCGGGCGGCAACATGGCCCGCAACACCACCATCATCCGCTCCAACTACCTCTGGGACGAGAGCGCCGGCATCTACGAGCACGCGCTCAAGCTCTGGGAAGGCCTGGAGGAGGACCTCGACTACCCCATCCTCTTCTCCCAGCGCGGCGTCCTGAACCTCGCCCACAGCCTCCAGGACGTACGCGACTCCGTCCGCCGCGTCGAGGCCAACCGCCTCAACGGCGTGGACGCGGAATGGCTCGACGAGAAGCAGGTCCAGGAGGTCTGCCCGATCGTCAACATCTCCCCGGACGTCCGCTACCCGGTCATGGGCGCCACCTACCAGCCCCGCGCCGGCATTGCCAAGCACGACCACGTCGCCTGGGGTCTCGCCCGCTCGGCGGACGCCGCCGGCATCGACCTCATCCAGAACTGCGAAGTGACGGGCATCGACATCGTCGGCGGCCGGGTCGTCGGCGTACAGACCACCCTCGGCCCCATCGCCGCCGGCAAGGTCGCCCTCTGCTCCGCCGGCCACTCCTCCGTCCTCGCCAAGATGGCCGGCTTCGACCTCCCCCTCCAGAGCCACCCCCTCCAGGCCCTGGTCAGCGAGCTCCTGGAGCCCGTGCACCCGACGGTCGTGATGTCCAACGCCGTGCACGTCTACGTCAGCCAGGCCCACAAGGGCGAACTGGTGATGGGCGCCGGCATCGACTCGTACAACTCCTACACCCAGCGCGGCGCCTTCCACATCATCGAAGAGCAGATGTCCGCCGCCCTGGAGCTCTTCCCCGTCTTCGCCCGCGCCCACGTGCTCCGCACCTGGGGCGGCATCGTCGACGTCAGCCCCGACGCCTCCCCCATCGTCGGCCTCACCCCCGTCGACAACCTCTACCTCAACTGTGGCTGGGGCACCGGCGGCTTCAAGGCCACCCCCGGCGTCGGCTCCGTCTACGCCCACACCATCGCCCACGACACCCCCCACCCCCTCAACGCCCCCTTCTCGCTCGACCGCTTCACCACCGGCGCGCTCGTAGACGAGCACGGCGCGGCCGCCGTCGCCCACTGAGGAGCCCACGACCCCATGCTGCTCATTCCCTGCCCCTGGTGCGGTCCCCGCGACGAAGCCGAGTTCCACTACGGCGGTCAGGCGCACATCGCCTACCCCGAGGACCCCGCCGCCCTCACGGACGACGAGTGGGCCCGCTATCTCTTCTTCCGCGACAACCCGAAGGGGCCGTTCGCGGAGCGCTGGATGCACTCGGCGGGCTGCCGGCAGTGGTTCAACGCGGTACGCGACACGTCGACGAACGTGTTCGTAAATTCAGCCCGTCCGGCGTTTGAGGACACGCCCGCAGGGCGTTCGGGGGTCCAGGGGGCGAAGCCCCTTGGCGGGGTCCGGGGCGGAGCCCCGGTTTCGGGAAGGGGCGGGGTGGGGGAGACCCAGCCCTTCCGCCTCACCACGGGCGGCCGCGTAGACCGTGGCCGGCCCCTGGCCTTCACCTTCGACGGCACGTCCTACACCGGCTACGCCGGCGACACCCTCGCCTCCGCCCTCCTCGCCAACGGCGTCATCCGCACCGGCACAAGCATCAAGCTCGGCCGCCCCCGCGGCATCTTCTCCGCCGGCGTCGAAGAGCCCAACGCCGTCATCCAGATCGAAGAGCCCTTCCCCGAGCCGATGCTCCCCGCCACCACCACCGAGCTCTACGAGGGCCTCGTCGCGACCGGCCTCCCCGGCCAGGGCCGCCTCGCCACCACGCCCGACCCGGCCCGGTACGACGCCGTGTACGCGCACTGCGATCTGCTGATCGTCGGCGCGGGCCCGGCCGGCCTCGCCGCCGCCGCGGCGGCGGCCCGCAGCGGGGCCCGGGTGATCCTGGCCGACGACCAGCCCGAACTGGGCGGCAGCCTTCTGGGCACGGGCGAACTCCCCGCCCACGTAAGCGAGATCGCGGCCCTGCTCGCCTCCGCCCCCGAGGTCAAGGTCCTCACCCGCACCACCGTCTTCGGCTACTACGACGACAACCACCTCCTCGCCGTCGAACGCCGCACCAACCACCTCGGCGCAGCCGCCCCCGCCGACGTCTCCCGCGAACGCGTCCACCGCATCCGCGCCCGCCGCGTCATCCTGGCCACCGGCGCCCACGAACGCTCCCTCGCCTTCCCGGACAACGACCGCCCCGGCATCATGCTCGCTGCCTCCGCCCGTACGTACGTCAACCGTTACGGCGTCGTCCCGGGCCGCAAGGCGGTCGTCTTCACGACCAACGACACCGCCCACGACGCCGCCCGCGACCTGGCCGCCGCAGGCGTGGAGATCGCGGCGGTGGTCGACACCCGCAACGGCGAATACGTAACAGGCACCGAGGGCTCGGAAGCCGACGGCCGCCTCACCGCCGTCCTGGTAGGCGACCGCCGGATCGAGGCAGACCTCCTGCTCGTCTCAGGCGGCTGGAACCCCGCCGGTCACCTGTTCTCGCAAGCAGGAGGCAAGCTCCGCTACGACGACACGCTCGGCACCTTCGTCCCGGAACCCGGCTCCTGCCGTCAGGCCGTGGAGGTCGCGACCTCGCCCGCCGAGGGCGCGGCAGCCGCCGCCCGGGCCCTGCAACTGCCGCCCACGGAGCCCGAAGCCGAACAGGAAACGGCCGCCGCCCCGGACATCGTCTTCGTGGTCCCCGGGGCGGAGAACAGCCGTACCGCCTTCGTCGACCTCCAGCGCGACGTCACCGTGGCCGACCTCGCCCGCGCCACCTCCGCGGGCATGCGTTCCGTGGAGCACACCAAGCGCTACACGACCGCCGGCACCGCCAACGACCAGGGCAAGACCTCCGGCGTACTCGCCTCCGGCACCGTCGCCCACCTCCTCGGGGTGGACGTCTCCGTCCTAGGCACGACCACCTTCCGGCCCCCGTACGCCCCCGTGTCCTTCGCGACCCTCGCGGGCCGCCACCGGGGCGACCTGCTGGACCCGATCCGCACCACCGCGCTCCACCCGTGGCACGCGGCCCACGGCGCGCTGTTCGAGAACGTCGGCCAGTGGAAGCGCCCCTGGTACTACCCGCAGCCCGGCGAGGACATCGAGGCGGCCGTGCTCCGCGAGTGCGCCGCCACCCGCGAGGGCGTCGGCTTCATGGACGCCTCCACCCTCGGCAAGATCGACGTCCAGGGCCCGGACGCGGCCGTCTTCCTGGACCGGCTCTACACGAACCTCATGTCCAGCCTCAAGGTCGGCATGGTCCGCTACGGCGTCATGGCCCGCCTGGACGGCATGATCTTCGACGACGGCACGGTCATCCGCCTCGCCGAGGACCGCTTCATCGTCACGACCACCACCGGCAACGCCGCCACCGTCCTGGACTGGATGGAGGAGTGGCTCCAGACCGAGTGGCCCGAGCTGCGCGTCCACTGCACCTCCGTCACCGAGCAGTGGGCCACGATCGCCCTGGTCGGCCCCCGCTCCCGCGAGGTGCTGGCCGGCCTGGCCTCCCCGGACCTGGCCGTGGACAACGACAGCTTCCCGTTCATGGCCTGGCGCGACACGACCGTGGCGGGGGTCGCGGCCCGGGTCTGCCGGATCAGCTTCTCGGGCGAGCTGGCGTACGAGATCAACATCTCGCCCTGGGACGCCCTCCCCGTCTGGGAGGCCGTGTACGCCGCCGGAGCCACCCCGTACGGCACCGAGACGATGCACGTCCTGCGCGCCGAGAAGGGCTACCCGATCATCGGCCAGGACACCGACGGCACGGTGACGCCCCAGGACCTCGGCATGGGCTGGGCGGTCTCCAAGAAGAAGAAGGACTTCGTCGGCAAGCGCTCCTACGCCCGCGCCGACACGCTGCGCCCCGACCGCAAGCACCTGGTCGGCCTCCTCCCCGAGGACCCGGCGGACTTCCTCCCCGAGGGCACCCACCTCATCGCCACCGCCGCCCTCCCCGCACCCCCCGTCCCGATGCTCGGACATGTCACCTCCAGCTACCGCAGCGCCGCCCTCGGCCGGACCTTCGCCCTCGCCCTCATCAAGGGCGGCCGGGACCGTATCGGCGAGCGGCTCTACGCCCCCGTGGGCGACCGGCTCGTGCCCGTGACCGTCGCCAGTCCCGTCCTCTACGACCCCGAGGGAGCCCGCCGCGATGGCTGACGCCACCACCGACGCGTACATCGACACAGCGGACCTCCGCCTCGTGGAGCTCCCGTACGCGGCCCAGCTCAACATCCGCCTGGACCCCAAGAGCCCGGCCGCCGGTGCCGTAGGAGTGGCCCTCGGCCTCGACCTCCCCACCGACCCCAACACCGTCACCACCCACGGCAACCTCACCGCCCTCTGGCTCGGCCCCGACGAATGGCTGCTCACCGCCCCGCCCGGCACCGCGGCCGACCTGGAGGCCCGGGTCCGTACAGCGGGTGCGGCCGCCGTCACCGACGTCTCCGCCAACCGCGTCACCCTCCTGCTCACCGGCCCCCGCGCCCGCGACCTGCTCGCCCACGGCTGCGCCCTCGACCTGCACCCCCGCGCCTTCGCCCCGGGCCGCTGCGCCCAGACGATGCTGGCCCGCGCGCAGGTCGTCCTGGCCGCCCAGGACGAGGGTTTCCGGATCCTGGTCCGCTCCTCCTTCGCCGGCTACCTGACCGACTGGCTGCGTGACGCCGCGACGGAGTACGTATAAGAGGAAGAGGCCACTGCATACACTGGTCCTGTGGTGACCACGGACTGGAAAACCGACCTGAGGCAGCGCGGCTACCGGCTGACCCCGCAGCGCCAGCTTGTCCTGGAGGCCGTCGACACCCTCGAACACGCCTCCCCGGACGAGATCCTCACCGAGGTGCGCCGGACCGCCACCGGCGTCAACATCTCCACCGTCTACCGGACCCTGGAGCTGCTCGAGGAGCTGGGCCTGGTCAGCCACGCCCACCTGGGCCACGGCGCACCGACCTACCACCTCGCGGACCGGCACCACCACATGCACCTTGTGTGCCGGGACTGCGGGACGGTCATCGAGGCGGAGGTGTCGGTGGCGGGCGCGCTCACTGACCAGCTCAGGGCGACCTTCGGCTTCGAGACCGACATGAAGCACTTCGCGATCTTCGGCCGGTGCGCCGACTGTCTGGCCAAGGCGAAGGCCAAGGCCAAGGCCAAGGATTCAACCACCGCGCCGTAGTCTTAGGCGTATGCAGCGACATTCAACGATCAGCCCTTTGCTGTCGCTCCCCGGTGCCGTCGCCGCGGAGGGCCCCGACGAGGGCGTAGCGGCGCACTACGGAGACCTCTTCCGTGAGCAGCGCGCCCTCGCGGACGGCACCGGCTTCGTCGACCTCTCCCACCGCGGCGTCATCACCGTCACCGGCCCGGACCGCCTCTCCTGGCTGCACCTGCTGCTCACCCAGCACGTCAGCGACCTCCCGCCGGGCCAGGCCACCGAGGCCCTGGTCCTGTCCGCGCACGGCCACGTCGAGCACGCGCTGTATCTCGTCGACGACGGCACGACGACCTGGATCCACGTCGAGCCGGGCACAGCGGGCGCCCTCATCGACTACCTGGAGAGCATGAAGTTCTTCTACCAGGTCGAGGTCGCCGACTCGACGGACCAGTACGCCGTCGTCCACCTCCCCGCCGGCAGCATCGCGCCCCTCCCCGACGGCTGGACGGCCCGCGAGACCGCGTACGGCCGCGATGTCTTCGTCCCCCGCGACGAGCTGGAGACCTACGCCAAGGAGGTCGGCCACCCCATCGGCACCCTCGCCCTCGAAGCCCTCCGCATCGAGGCTCACCGCCCCCGCCTAGGCCTCGAAACCGACCACCGCACCATCCCCCACGAGCTCGGCTGGCTCACCACCGCCGTCCACCTCGACAAGGGCTGCTACCGAGGCCAGGAAACCGTCGCCCGCGTCCACAACCTCGGCCGCCCCCCGCGCCGCCTCGTCTTCCTCCACCTCGACGGCAGCAACGTCACCCTCCCCGGCCACGGCACCCCTCTCCGCCTCGCGGAAGACGAGCGTCCTGTCGGCACGATCACTTCCTCGGCCAGACACTGGGAGCTCGGCCCCATCGCACTGGCGGTCATCAAGCGCAACACGCCCGCCGACGCGACACTGCTCGCCGACGGCACGGCGGCCTCGCAGGAAGTGATCGTAGAGCCGTAGGCCGCTCCGCGGCCCGCCGGTTTGTGGGCAGGCGTTCCGCTGGGGGTGCCCCCTGCACGAAGTGCTTGGGGGAGGAACTGGGGTGGGCACAAACCGGCCACCGGCCCGCAGGCCGCCGACTACAGGTCCACCACCACCGTGAACGGCCCGTCGTTCGTCAGCGACACCTTCATGTCCGCCCCGAACCGCCCCGTCTCCACATGCGCACCGAGCGCCCGCAGCTCCGCGCACACCGCATCCACCAACGGCTCGGCCACATCCCCCGGCGCAGCCGCGTTCCAGGTGGGCCGCCGCCCCTTCCGGGCGTCACCGTAAAGCGTGAACTGGCTGATCACGAGCAGCGGCCCGCCCACGTCCGAGCAGGACTTCTCGCCCGGCAGGATCCGCAGGCTCCACAGCTTGCGCGCGAGCTGCGCCGCCTTCTCCGCCGTATCCCCGTGCGTCACCCCCACCAGCACGCACAGCCCAGGCCCGACGATCTCCCCGACCGTCTCGCCGTCGACCACGACACTCGCTTCACTCACCCGCTGGGCCACCGCACGCATGCGTCCATTCTCCTCACCCCAGGGGGCGCGCGGGCCGCGGGTCCGCGCACCAGTGCGCAGCGGCCGTTCGGGTGCAGAGTCGCTGCGCCCGGCGGCGCGGAGGTGGCACGATCGAATCCTGCCGTGACGAGGGGACGACAGACCATGACCGAGATGACCCAGCCCCAGCCACACACCGAGCCCCACCCCCAGCCCCACCCAGAGACAGGCCAGCGCATGCTCAAGGCACCGGGCCCCCGAAGCCCGTACAGCCCGCTCACCGAGACGGGGCCCGCGCCGCAGCTGCCCGGCCTCACCCTGGACGGACTGCGCACCCTGCGCCGCGACGCCCAGCAGGAGGAAGCCGACCTCTCCTACCTGCGCCGGCTCCTCCAGGGCCGCATCGACATCCTCCGCGCCGAAACCGGCCGCCGCACCGCCCCCGACACCCCCGTACTCGACCGCCTCCCCGAGATCCTCACCGACACCCCCTCCGCCCACCGCTCCTCCGCTCGCCATGTCACCCTCGGCACCCCCGTCAGCGAGCGCTACCGCCTCCTCGCCGACGACATGCTCGCCGACGTCGAGCTGTCCGACCTCACCGCCCGCACCGACGACGAACTGCACGACGCCATGGGCCGCCTGGTCCGCCACGAGCAGCAGGTCTCGCGCCGTCGGCAGACCCTGCAGCGCACGGTCGACGGCTGCAGCAAGGAGATCGCCCGGCGCTACCGGGAAGGCGAAGCCCGGGTCGACGACCTCCTGGCAGAGGACTGACGCAGCGGACCGAACGGAGCACCGAAATCGAGGTGCGCCGAGGCTTCGGGCGCGCATACCGTGCGGACATGAGCCTCGATGCCTCCGACAGCCTCGACATCCGCACCATCACCGCCTCCGAGCTCCCCCAATGGGTGAGCGCCACGAGCGTCGGCTTCCTCCACGCCCCCACCGTGGCGGACGAGGAGGTCGAGCTCCGTGGGGCCAACATCGACCTGGACCGCACCCAGGGCGCGTTCGAGGCCGGCCGCTGCGTGGCCACCTTCCGCAGCATGCCCCGCGAACTCACCGTCCCCGGTGGCGCCCTGGTCGCCGCCGACGCCATCACCAACGTCTCGGTCAGCGCCACCCACCGCCGCCGCGGCATCGCCAGCCGCATGATGGCCAACGACCTCACCGCGGCCAAGCAGCGCGGCGACGCCCTCGCCATCCTCATCGCCGCCGAGTACCCGATTTACGGCCGCTTCGGCTTCGGCCCCGCCACCACCATCACCGAGTGGGAGATCGAGGTGGCCCGCGCCACCAAGTCCGCCCCCGCCGTGGTGGAGGCCGGCCGCCTGGAAGTCATCACCCCCGCCGAGGCCCTCAAACTCGGCCCCGAACTCCACGACCGCTTCCGCCGCCGCACCCCCGGCGCGATCAACCGCCCCGACCGCTGGTGGGAGCTGACCACCGGCACGGTCCGCATGCCCTCCGAGGACTGGAAGGAGCCCCTCTTCGTCCTCCACCGCGACGCCTCGACCGGCCGCCCCGACGGCCTCGCCACCTACAGCGTCGAGGAGAAGTGGCACGGCATGCTCCCCAACTGCCCCCTCACCGTCAGCCACCTCATCGCCGCCACCCCCACCGCCGAACGCGCCCTCTGGCGCTACCTCCTCTCCGTCGACTGGGTCACCACCCTCCGCACCGGCTGGCGCGCCCCCGACGACCTCCTCCCCGCCCTCCTCACCGACCCCCGCGCCGCCCGCGTCTCCCACTCCACCGACTTCATGTGGCTCAGGCTCCTGGACACCCCCCGGGCCCTCTCCGCCCGCACCTACGCCACCGCAGGCACCCTCGTCCTCGACATCACCGACCCCCAGGGCCACGCCTCCGGCACCTTCCGCCTTGAAGCCTCCGCAGACGGCACCGCCACCTGCACCCTTACGGACACGGCCCCGGATCTCACCCTCACCGCCGCCGACCTCGCCACCCTGTACCTCGGCGACGCCTCCGCCGTCCGCCTCGCCGCCCTCGGCAACCTCACGGAGAACACCCCCGGCGCCGCCGCCCGCACGGACGCCCTCTTCCGGACGCCGCGCCGGCCGTGGTGCCCGGACATCTTCTGAGCCAGGGCTATACCCACCACACCGACCGAATCGCGATCAGCACGAGCAGCCCGCCGACACAGAACGCCTTCGGCGACTGCACTTTCCACCCCACCGCCACCACGAACAGTCCGACCGCCATCAGCGGCCCGTACGCCTTCTCCAGCAACTGGCCCAGCAGCGCCAGCGCAACCTGAATCCACAGCATGAGCCCACCCCCTTCCAGGTGGCACCGGAGCCGCCTTTCGCGCCGACCGGTCTGAGCTGAAGGTAAGCGAGCTACGCGGGGCCAACTACTGAGCCAGCCCCGTGGGCCTGACTCAGGGTGATGGCGCTTGAACACACAAGCCCCAGCCCGGTATCGCACACCTGATGCACAATCGGTGGAAATGACTGCTCATTTCCACCGGCCTGGCTCGTCCTATCCGGCCAGCAGCAACGCGATGACAACCAGACCGATACAGGTGAATGTCGTGTTCCGGGCCTTGTGGCCCACCGTGAAGATTCCGAAGGCGACAGCGCCGGCTGCCCCGTAGCGGTACTGGACGATCTGCTCGAAGGCGAAAGCACACAGAGCGAGAGCGGGCATCTCGGGCCCCTTCCTTGCGTGACGCCAAATCGCAGCCTCCCGCCCGTACGCCGTTGGACCGGCCGGACCTGCGAACCCCGTCGCATCAACATGCTCAACTCTGCATAGAGTTGAGCATGTTGACTGATTAGCTCTGTATTTGTTGTCCCCGTTGGCTGGTGCTCCGTAAACTTGAAGCAACCAACGCGCTCTGCCTGACTAAAAGTTGTACGCTTTACTCCATGACCGGTGATCGTCCAGTGAGCGTGGCCAAGCACACGTACAAGCGTGTTGCCGAAACCCTGCGCAAGGAGATCGAGAGCGGCGAGCTCGCCGCTGGATCCCAACTCCCCACCCAGTTTGAGCTGGTCGAACGCTTCGAGGTCTCCCGCGCCACCATCCAGCGAGCGCTCAAGGACCTCCAGGAGGCCGGCTACGTCAACTCCGAGCAGGGCCGCGGCGTTTTCGTCGAGGATCATCCCGGATCGGCAGGCGATCCTTCGGTCAATGGCACCTCGAACCGAAAAGATTCCGCCACCGGTGGCACTGTCGACTTCGGCGCGGCCATCGAGGAGGCGTTCCGGTTCGACGAAGTCACCATCGATGCCTTCTGCCTGACGGCTCAGTCGCTCAACAGCGTCATCCTGATTCAGATGCAACGCATCATGTCAGGGCAGCCCGCCCCCCGGAGTATTCGCGTCCGTCTGCTCCTCCCCAGTTCGGATGCCTCCCTGGCTGTCCCCCAGCGTGTCGACGAGCCCGAGGACGAGCGTCCACTCGACCGGCTGCGCCAGTTGACCAACATGCATACGTCAGGACTAGTCAACTCACTCAAGGATCTGCGTGAGCGCGGCTATGTCCGCGACGTCGACATCACGGTGCGGTCGGTGAAGATCACCCCTGTGCACAAGCTCTACCTGCTCAACGACCGGCGGGCGATCTTCGGCTACTACCGGCTGATGGAGCGGCAGCTGGGTGTGTCGGGGGGCGACACCATCCAGATCTACGACGTGCACGGGATCGACGCGAAGCTCTTCAACGCCGAGGGGGAGTTCTTCGAGGAGTCCCGGGACTGGTTCCAGTCGCTGTGGGACACCATCGCGGAGGACCAGGATTCAGGGCCGTTCGAGTGAAGTACTTGAGTGAAGGCCTAGCCGCGCCCGCCAGGGTGAATGTAACCACCCGTACAGCCGGAACTACGGGACTGGACTTGCAGCCCCCCGTCTACCCGCTAGGCTCGTGCCCCAAACCGGAACGGCGGTTGAACCCATACGGGTTTGTCGGGGCTGCCTGGGCTGGGCCGGTACTCGGTGACGCCGTGAGAAGCCAGGAGCAGCCCTGTGGGTACTGCCATCCGCATCGACGAATGGTCGGCGCAGGACGGTGAATGCTGCGGTCGAGCGAGCGAGGCTCGGGGTGATTCCTACGAGTGGTTCGTCGATCACGCAAAGCAGTGCGGCAGGGTGACCAGCGGTCATCACAACCTCAACTTCCTGATGCCGATCCTGCACGGCGAGCTGGCCGAGCAGCTCGGTCACCTCCACGATGGCCCGGTGAAAGTCCGGGTACCCATCCACGACGCTCTTCAGGTCGTCCCCCGTACGTGGCGCCACGAGGCGCGCTTGCTGATCGCGCTGAAGGACCGTGTCCCGAATGTGCCGGCGCTGCTCAGGGGAGGGAAGGCCTCCTCTGTGCACGCCTATGTGGACGGCGTCACGCTCTCGACGCTCTGTCCGCCGGAGAAACGGGTCGACGACGTCTACATCCATGCCCTGGTCGACCTGTTCCGCGTGCTTGGCCAGGTCCGCCGTGAAGATCTCCCCCCGCTGCCGCTGCGCTGGCCCAGAACCGGCGACAGCAGCGGGTATCTGCGCCAACTGGCCCGCCTGACCGATGCCCGTGTGCGCCGGCCCAACTGGGGCCGCTTCGGTACCCTCTTCGCCTCGCTTGGTGTGCCGCCCAACGCCATGCGGTCCTACGCCGAACGGGTCCCAGCTATGCAGCCCCGCCCCTACGCCCTGCTGCACACCGATCTTCACCGGGACAATCTCATCGTCACGGGGGATCCCGCTCGCCCGCTCTTCTTCCTGGACTGGGAACTGGCCTCGTACGGGGATCCCCTGCACGACCTGGCCACCCATCTGGTGCGCATGCGGTACCCGGACGATCAGCAGAGTGACGTCATCGAGGTATGGCGCGACGTCATGCACTCGGTCCGCCCCGAAGCGGCAACCGGCCTTGATGAAGACCTGCCGCATTACATCGCCTTCGAGCACGCTCAGTCGGTCTACCCGGATGTAATGCGGGCCGCGACACGGCTTCTGGGGGACCTGGACGTCAACAACCTCGATGCTGAAGTCGCCGCGGTGCGCCATGCGTTGCTGAAGGCACAGAAGCCGCTCGGCTTCCGACCGGTGGACGGCCGCAAGGAAATCAGAGCAGCGCTTCTGCGCTGGCGCCGCGACCAGATGCGGGTCCGCGGCGGGTGGGCGGCTCTGCGTGAATGGCGACGCGGACGGTTCTAGCGAGGTCAGAGAGCCTGCGTGGACTGGATAGTGGTCAGCACGAGCAGCCCGCTGAGACAGAGCACCTTCAGAGAGCGCGTCTTCCACTCCACCGTCGCTGCGAACAGCCCGATCGGCATCACAGGCTCGTGTGCGTGCTTCAGCAACTGGCACAGCAGCGCCGGCACACCCTCGTCATACGCCGTGATGGTTGGTCATTGCCAGGCAACTTCCATGCAAATGCTCCATTTGACTGATCCTGCCCTCTACCAGCTCGCTTCATTGTCTGGACATCGAAAAACCTGAGTCAGTCAAGTCGCCTGATAGGTATGCGACCTGACAACATTTGGGTAGGAACTGTTGGTGAGTCAGGGGAATGAGCTGTCCAATGCAGCGGTCGCGCCCTACCGTCGCATCGCGCAGGTGCTGCGGGACCGGATCGAGTCCGGTCTTTACGAGGTGGGGACGCAGATCCCCACTCAGGAGTCACTGGCGGCTCACTTCGCTGTGTCCCGGGTGACCGTGCAGCGAGCACTGCGCGAGCTTGTCGACGAGGGTTACATAGATTCGCAACGGGGGCGGGGGTCGTACGTCCAGCCCCGGAGCGACGAGACGGTGCCCCGTGATCCGCCTGGGACTTCGGGAGTCGTCCTGGCGCGGCACGTCGGTGCCGCGTTCGAGGCCACGAGGGTCACCTTGGACGTGTTCTCTCTCACCACCGAGAGCCTGAATGCCGCGGTGGGGTTACCGCTGCTGCGAATCAGGTCCGGCGAGATCAGTCCGGAGTCGATCGCCGTCCGGGTGCTTCTCCCGAACCTGGAGGAGCCGTTGGCAGTTCCCCGGAGGGTCGACGAACCGGACGACGAGCGTCCCATGGCACGGCTGCGGGAACTGGTCCGCAATCAGACCGGAACTCTGGTGAGCTCCATCCAGGCGCTGTCTGACCTCGGTCTGGTCCCTGACGTCTCCGTTGAGGTCAAGTCTGTGGCTGCCACCCCACTGCACAAGGTCTACCTGCTCAATGAGACAGAAGTCCTGCACGGCTACTACAGCGTGGTTGAGCGTTTCGTGAAGTACCGGGGTGAAGAGCTGCGGATATACGACTTCCTGGGCTTGGGGTCACTGCTCTTCCACCGTTCTGCCGCCGGGGAGAAACCGGACCTCTACGACGTGGCGTTCGTGGAGCAGTCGAGGCGGTGGTTCGAGTCCCTCTGGTCAACCATCGCCGAGCCGATGAGACTCTTCGAGTGACGTTGCGCCCCTCCGCTTCGACGGATATCTCCGACCTCCAGGCTCTGGCCGCCTCCGTGAGATGTGTGCTCTTTGATTTCGATGGGCCGTTGGCCAGGCTCTTCGCAGGTCACCCTGCCCCTGATGTGGCAAGGCTGCTGACGGATCGGCTGGACGAGTGGGGGTTGCTGACGCCCGCCCTGCGGGGCAGTGAGGACCCCTTGGAGGTGATCCGGGGATTCGCCCACCGTGACAGGACGAGCGAGCTCGAGAAGCTGCTCACAGAGCAGGAGATCCACGCCGCTTCGATGGCGACTCCTACGCCGTACTCCGACAATCTGGTGCGTCTGCTGGTAGCGCGTGGCCACCAGGTCGCCATCACTACCAACAACTCGCCGCTCGCCGTGACCCGTTATCTTCAGGGCAGGCAACTGGCCCACTTGTTCGGCCCGCATATCCACGGTCGGACACACGACCCGTCCTTGATGAAGCCTCATCCCCACTGCCTGGTCAGCGCCATGGAATCGACCGGCGCCTACGCCGCGGAATGCCTGATGATCGGGGACTCGGTGGGCGACTACGAGGCTGCCCGGCAAGTCGGTGTCACCTTTCTGGGCTATGCGCACCGACCGCAGAAGGAGACACGGCTCCGTGACGCGGGAGCCAGCCATGTCATCCGATCGCTCCAGGACCTCTGCATCGCCTTGCGGGACGCGTAACTGGTGCTGGTGCAAATGGCGTCGTTGGAGTCCTGACGGGGTAGCAGTAGGACTGCGCTCAGCGCCAGACGTTGGCTGTGGGGCGTATTGACGGGAGCTTGCACGGATCGGCGATCTGGTCTATGACCTGGCCACCCATCTGCGCTTGTGCGCTATCCACCGGAGCAGGAAGCGGAACTCGCAGGTATTTCGGTGGTGCGTTTGATGCATACGGCCATGGCCCTCGGGCTGACCCGTGGGCCACTTGCTCTGAGACGGACCCCTGCATGCCGAGATCATGTTCGCTCTCGTGGAGTGGCACCTGAAGAATCGCCGAAGGCTCAGAGGCGTCACGTGACTGAGGGGGGACGTGACACGTCAGGGACGTGGCCCGGCTGAAAGAGGGGGATTTATGTGCGCCGGCCCTTGGTCAACTGAGGTTAATCTCGCCAGTTATCGAGGCCGTTGACTGAATATGCTCAATAGTATTGTTCCCGTCTGATGGTGCATCGCAAATCATTGGCTAGTCAACTTGCCCAAGATATGTCCCAGTTGACGGAAAGGCGGTAACGTTTTCTTGTGAGCCCGGAGAACGCAGTTGCCAATGGCACGCAACCCCCGCCGTATCGCCGCATCGCGAAGGCGTTGCGCGATGAGATCAACAATGGCCGCTACCCCGTGGGGCAGCAGCTCCCGACCCAGAAGTCCCTGGTCAAGCGGTTCGACGTGTCCCGTGCCACGGTGCAGCGAGCGTTGGACGAGTTGCGGCAGGGGGGCTACATCGACTCGCAACAGGGGCGGGGTACCTATGTCCTGAGGCAGTCGGAGGGCCGTGTTCCTCGTCCGGCGCGGCAGCTGGAACCGGCCGAGGCTGGGGTGGCCCTGGGCGAACACGTCGCGGCTGCCTTCGAGGCGGACCATGTAACGCTCGATGCCTTCACGCTCACCACGGAGACCCTCAATCAGGCTGTGCAGCCAAGTCTGATGCGCATTCGGGCCGGTGAGCTGCGGCCGCAGTCGGTCACCATCCGTCTGCTGCTGCCGAGCCTGGAGGCGGTGCTCGCGCTGCCCCGGAATGCGAACGACCCGGCTGACCAGAGGCCGTTGGCCCGTCTGCATGAGCTTGTGAAGGCCCATGCGGTCTCGTTCGAGAGCTCCATCCGTGCCCTGGCGCGCAAGGACCGCAAGTTGGTACCCGAAGTCAACATCGAACGCCGGGCGGTAGCCGTCACTCCCCTGCAGAAGGCCTATCTCCTCAATGGCACCGAGGCGTTGACCGGCTACTACCGAGTCGTTGAGCGCGATGAATGGTTCGGCGATCAGCAGGTGTCGATCTACGACGTGCTGGGCCTGGAGACGAAGCTCTTCCACCATTCCTCCGGCAAAGCCGAGGCGGACCCGATGAGCGCTGCATTTGTGAATGAGACTACCCAATGGTTCGAGGCGCTCTGGTCAACCATCGCTGAGCCGTTGAGACTCTTCGAGTGATCCAGCAGCCTTCCCCCGCAACGGACATACCCGTGCTGTGCGACTGATCGCTTCGGCCACCTGTGTGCTGTTCGACTTCGACGGGCCTCTGGCCAGGCTGTTCCATGGTCTCCCGGCGCCCGTCGTCGCCGATGTCCTCAAGAAACGTCTGACGGAGTGGAACGGGCTGAAGGAGACCCTCAAGCACTGCAAGAACCCGGTTCAAGTGGTCCGCGAGCACGCACAGCACGACCGCGTCTGTGAGTTGGAGAATCTCCTCGCCGAACAGGAGCTCGTGGCGACAGCGTCAGCCCAGCCGACCTCGTACGCCGACGAGCTGGTGCGTCTGCTGGCCCGTCAGGGCCGCAAGGTCGCGATAGCGACGAACAACTCCGGGAGCGCCGTCGCCAACTACCTGCGAATCCCTGGCCTTGCCGAGCCCCTCGGGCCTCATGTGCATGGCAGGCTGGCCGACACCACTCTGATGAAGCCGCATCCGTACATCCTGGAGCGTGCGTTGGAGAGCACGGGTGCCTCCGCTGCCGACTGTCTCATGATCGGCGATTCTCCCGATGACTTTCTCGCGGCGGAACAGGCCGGCGTCTCCTTCCTTGGCTTTTTGAAAGACTACGAGGACGAGAGAGTCAAGGGGCAGAAGAGGGTGAAGGGAGACAAGGAAGCGCAACTGCGGGACGCCGGGGCTCGTTATGTGGTCGGATCACTTCAGCCGCTCTACCGTGCGGCGCTGGCTGCATAAGAATGCTGAACAGTTGAGGGATTCGGTGACCACATCCTCAGAGGCAATTTCTTCTGCTTTGGGAGCGGACTTAGTTATGGGCCCCCTGGAAGGCCATCACCACGAAGCCTATGCAGTACGCCTCGGTGCGGATTCTCCCTTCAGGTCACGCTTTGCCTGGCTGAAACTCCGTGAGCCCCGCCCGGGCGTCTTCTGGTACGACTCGCGCTGTTTCCAGTCCGAGGAGGCACTTCTCGAATTGCTGCGGGAGAACCGAGTGCCCCGGATCCCGGCAGTGCTGCCTGTCGACGAGAGGGTGTCCGTACAGAGCTTCATCGAGGGGGACACCCTGGGCGCGCTCACCCCTGACTCCAAGCGAGTGGAGGGCAGACACCTCGTCCAGATCGGGGAGCTCTTCCAGAGCCTCGCCGGAATCGACGTGCGGGCCTTCGAGGGGCTTAGGAGGGTCTGCGATCAGGCTGCCGTGTCGTGGCGCAGCGATTCGTCCGGCTTCCTGGTCGGCCTGATCGAACACAACATCAACACGGTTCACTCCTCGCAGGAGTGGCAGTACGACAGCCTGTTCCACGACCTGGGCGTGCCGGACAACGCCCTCGCCGACTTCGCCGCGGGCCTCGTTCCGCTGACCTCGCGCCCGTACCAGCTGCTGCACGGAGACCTCCACCGCGAGAACTTCATCATCGACGGGTCCGGCGACCTGTGGACCATCGACTGGGAGCTCGCCCGCATCGGGGATCCGCTGTACGACCTCGCCACTCATCTGCACCTCATGCGCTATTCCGAGGACCAGGAAAGGGAGATGGTGAGGCGGTGGCAGGACGGTGTGGGGAGTGTGAGGCGGGACGCGGTCAAGGGCGCTGAGGCCGATCTCCCGCACTACCTCGCGTACAAGCGGATCCAGTCGGTGCACACGGACATCATTCGAGCCGTTGTACTCGCCCGCAGGCCGCAGGGTGAGGCCGTGCCGATGCGCTCCGCGCAGTCGGTCAGGCGGGCACTCCTGGCAGCCGCTGAACCGCTGTGCGTGGAACGCGTACTTCCGGTGGAGAGGATCGCCGCGATCCTCGCGTCCTTCAGAGCAGGCTGAGCGCCATCCACCGCTCCGGCTTCTCCAACGGCTCGAAGCCGACCTTGGCGTAGACCCCGTGCGCGTCATGCGTCGCCAGCAGGATTCGTCGTAGGCCCAGGGGGCGGCAGTGGTCGCGGACGGCGGTGGCGAGGGCGGTGCCGAGGCCTTGGCCGCGGGCGGTGGGGGAGACGTAGACGTCGCAGAGCCAGGCGAAGGTGGCGTGGTCGGTGACGAGGCGGGCGTAGGCGAGCTGGGCGCCGGTGGTGGTGGAGTAGGCGCCGAAGTTGAGGGAGGCGGCGATGGCGGCGTCGGTCTTGGGGCGGGGGCGGTCGAGGGCCCAGTAGGCGTCGGTGGAGAGCCAGTGGTGGATGAGGGGGATGTCGAGGCGGGCGGGGTCGGTGGAGATCTCGTACGGGGCGGTCATGGGGCGAGAGGGTAGCGGTGCTTACGGGTTTTGTGCAGGACAATTAACTGGACCTTGTGGGTGGTGGGGGCGCAGGCTCGCTCGCATGGGTATGCAGGGGATTCACGTACCGCTGATCACGCCGTTCGGTGAGGACGGGCGGGTCGATGTCGGCGCGCTGGAGAGGCTGGCGCACGGGCTGCTGTACGACGGCGCTGCCGGGCTGGTCGCGCTCGGGACCACGGCGGAGGCGGCGAGCCTGGACGAGGGGGAGAAGGCCGCCGTACGGAAGGCCGTGGGGCGGGTGTGCCGGGGGTTCGGGGCGCACTTCACCGTAGGGGCGGGGTCGGCGGACACCCGGCGGACGGGGGAGGAGCTGCGGGGGCTGGAGGCGGATGCGGCGCTGGTGGGGGTGCCGTCGTTCGTGCGGCCGTCGGAGGACGGGGTGGTGGCGCACTTCGAGGCGCTGGCTCGGGTCTCGGCGGTGCCGTTGATCGTCTACAACATCCCGTACCGCACCGGGCGCACTCTGAGCGCGGACACGGTGCGGCGGCTCGCCGCCATCCCGGGCGTCATCGGCTTCAAGCACGCGGTCGGGGGGATCGACGCGGACACGGTGGCGCTGGTCCGTGAGGTGCCGCTGTTCGCCGGGGACGATGTGTTCGCGCCGGCGCTGCTCGCGATGGGCGCGGCGGGCGGGATCCTGGCGTCGGCGCATCTCGCGACCGACCGGTGGGTGCGGCTGGGGCAGGCGTACGAGCCGGGGCTCGGGCATGATCTGGCGGGGATGGCGGCGACGCTGTTCGCGGAGCCGAATCCGGTGCTGATCAAGGCGGTGCTGTACGCGCAGGGGCGGATCCCGTCCCCCGCCGTACGGCTGCCGCTGCTGGCGGCGGGGCGCCCAGCGCTTGAGACGGCACTTCGGGCACTCGGGGTGCCGGGGGATACTCGGGAACGTAGAGACGTACTGATCGGAGAGACGGCATGAGGGTTGGAATCGTCGGAGCCACCGGCCAGGTCGGCGGGGTCATGCGCAAGGTGCTCGCCGAGCGCGACTTCCCGGTGGAGCAGCTGCGGCTGTTCGCGTCGTCCCGCTCGGCGGGTCGTACGCTGCCGTGGAAGGACGGCGAGGTCGTCATCGAGGACGCGGCCACGGCCGACTACACGGGGCTGGACATCGTCCTGTTCTCCGCCGGCGGCGCGACCTCGAAGGCGCTCGCCGAGAAGGTGGCCGGTCAGGGTGCGGTCGTCATCGACAACTCCTCCGCCTGGCGTCGCGACCCCCAGGTGCCGCTGGTCGTCGCCGAGGTCAACCCGGACGCGATCGCCGACCGCCCCAAGGGCATCATCGCCAACCCGAACTGCACGACCATGGCCGCGATGCCGGTGCTCAAGCCGCTGCACGCCGAAGCCGGGCTGACCGCGCTCGTCGCCACGACCTACCAGGCCGTCTCCGGCTCCGGCCTCGCCGGCGTCGCCGAGCTGGACGGGCAGGTGCGCAAGGTCGCCGACCGCGCGGCGGAACTGGCGTTCGACGGCGAGGCCGTCGAATTCCCCGAGCCGGGCGTCTACAAGCGGCCCATCGCCTTCAACGTCCTCCCGCTGGCCGGCTCCATCGTCGACGACGGCTCCTTCGAGACCGACGAGGAGCAGAAGCTCCGCAACGAGTCCCGCAAGATCCTCGACATCCCCGAGCTCAAGGTCTCCGGCACGTGCGTCCGCGTCCCGGTCTTCTCCGGGCACTCTCTGCAGGTCAACGCCCGCTTCGAGCGTCCGATCAGTGTCGAGCGCGCCTACGAGCTGCTGGGCCGGGCTCCCGGCGTCGAGCTTTCCGAGATCCCGACTCCGCTGCAGGCCGCCGGCAAGGACGCGTCGTACGTCGGCCGCATCCGGGCCGACGAGACCGTTGAGCACGGCCTCGCGCTCTTCCTCTCCAACGACAACCTGCGCAAGGGCGCGGCGCTCAACGCGGTCCAGATCGCGGAGCTCGTCGCGGCGGAGCCGCGCGACTGACCCGGTTGTTGCGGTGCCGTTTGCCATGGCTTGCGGTTCCGTCCTCAAGCGCCGGACGGACCTATCCCCGTGCGCTGTGGCCTCCGGCCGTCGGGCCGTGGGCACCTTGGGTGAGGGGGTTTCCCCCACCCCGCCCCTTCCCGAAACCAGGGGGCAAGCCACCTGGACCCCCGGACGCCCTGCGGGCGTGTCCTCAAACGCCGGACGGGCTGAAGTGAACGTCTCCGGCCGGGAGGGGACACGCCGGGGTTCTCCCGCAGCGCGACGAGCGAGGATCCCGGACACGGATCGGGTCGACCAGAGTCGCGAGCGCCGAGGAGAGATCCCCGGTGGTGGCACCGACCCCCAGGCCAACCAGCCCGTCCGGCGCTTGAGGACGGAACCGCCAACCATGGCAGAGGGCAACGCAACGGCGCCTACCGTCCGACGGGCCGGCCCGACGGCCCGGTCGTCTTCGTCGGGTATGCGCGGTACGCGCGGGGCGCTTCGCCGCGCCCGGCGGCTTCGAGCCGAATGAGGAGGTCGCGGCGATGCGGTGGTGGGACCTGGAGGAGCCGCTGCCCGGGCTGTCGATCCGATGGACGCCCACCTCGCCGGGTTGACGCGGCCCTAGACGCCGCCGCGGTCGTGGTCACCGCCGCGTTCCGCCGCGACCAGTTCGAACGCGGTGCGGCCGTCGAGGGACTCGCGGATGATGTCGGCGTGGCCGGCGTGGCGGGCGACCTCCTCGATGACGTGGAGGAGGATCCAGCGGGCGGTGACCTTCATGTTGGGCGGGAACCAGGGGGCCTCGGGGAGGGCGACGGTGACTTCGAGGTCGGGGAGGCCGTTGACGGCCTCTTCCGTGGCGCGGGCGACGTCGGCGTAGCGGGCGAGGACGGAGGCGAGGGTTTCGCCTTCGAGGAGACGGAAGCCGCTGACGTAGTCGGCCTCGTTGCCGGCGAACTCGGGGCGGCCCATCAGGGTGCTCTGGATCCAGACCTCCTCGGTGCGGGCGACGTGCTTGACGAGTCCGGCGAGGGTGAGCTCGCTGGCGCTCGGCCGGGCGGTGGCCTGTTCGTCGGTCAGCCCGAGGACTGCCCGGCGAATGCCGCCGCGCTGTGCGTCCAGGAAGGCCAGGAGGCCGTCTCGCTCGTCCTTCTCCGCGCGTACCAGTGTCGGCATGGCGTTCACCTCTCGCTGATTTCGGTGGTTCCGATACCTCGACGGTACGAGGGCTTGCGGTCAGCTTCTGTCCGCAACGCCATGCCGAAAAGAGGGTGACCCCCGAAGGCCGCGGTGGCATGATCCGTCGGATGACTTCAGCCTCAGAGACGATCCCCGCCGCGGCCGCCGGCACCTGGAAACTCGGCGACCTCACCGTCAACCGCCTCGGATTCGGCGCGATGCGCCTCACCGGCAGCGAGCCCTTCGGCGCCGACATCCCGAGCGACCGGGGCCGTTCGATCGCCGTGCTCCGCCGTGCGGTCGAGCTCGGCGTCAACCACATCGACACCGCCGCTTTCTACTTCTCCCGGCTGCGTTCCGCCAACGAGTTGATCAACAGCGCTCTCGGCGGCCCTTACCCCGACGACCTGGTGATCACCACCAAGGTCTGGCCGGGCCGCGACCCCTCCGGCGAGTGGAGCTATGTCACGCCCGCCGGGCTGCGCGGGCAGGTCGAGGAGAACCTTCGCCAGCTGGGCCGTGATCACCTCGATGTCGTGAACCTGCGTCTCCCGCCGAGGCTGAACGGCCGCTCGGTCGCCGAATACTTCGGCGCCCTCGCCGACCTGCGCACCGCAGGGCTCATCCGGCACCTCGGCGTCTCCAACGTCACCCCCGCCCAACTCTCCGAGGCACAGGCCATCGCCCCGGTGGTCTGCGTACAGAACGCCTTCGGCATCGGCTCCCCCACCGAGGAGCACGACTTCCTCCGCTCCTGCGGAGAGCAGGGCATCGCCTTCGTCCCCTTCTTCGCGATCGCCGGCGCGGGGCGCGAGACGGGCGCGGGCGCGGCCGAAAGCGATGACCTGCTCGCCGTGGCCCGCGCCCACGACGCGACCCCCGCGCAGATCCGCCTGGCCTGGACACTCCAGCTCGGCCCGCATGTCCTCGCCATCCCCGGCACCGGCAACCCGGACCACCTGGTGGCCAACGTGGCCGCCGGCGCGCTGCGGCTCTCGGCGGACGAGCTGGCACTCCTCAACGACGTCCGGCGCTGAGCGCGGGCCTGTCCACTACTTGCAGTCGGCCCAGAGGGCGGCGAGGGAGGCCGGGATCTGGGGTATGGCGGCGCAGCCGCGGGGGCTGCTGGGGAATCCGTCGGTGGCCACGTAGGTCCATGTGCCGTTGGGGGGCTTGGTGAAGTACTTCGCTGTGCTGCCTTCGTCCTGGAGCTGTACTTGCTCGCCCAGCGTGGCGCCGGAGGCGGGGGTGAATTTGGTGGCCGCGTAGGAGGTGCCGTCGCATGTGCCGTAGTAGAAGCTGCCCTTCACCGGTGCGATGTGGACCAGCCCGGTCTGCGACTGGCGGTATGCCTCGGTGACGGCGTCCTTCACCGCTTGCGGTACAACCAGCGAACGGCAGGAGCCCGTACTCGTCGTGCGCTGGGTCGCGACCGCCGCCGGCGAGGTGCTGTGGAGGGACAGGCCAGTGGCGGCGAACGCCCCGCCGGCGACCGCGGCCATGAGGGCGACGGCCAGGGCGGCGGTGGCGGTTCGGCGTCGCCGCAGGAGCTGTTCACCGCGAGCTCGAACGGATGGCGCGGGGTGGGGGGTGATCTGCGTGGCGAAATCGGCCGTACCGGCCTTGAGGATGGTTTCGAAGTCCTCAGCCATGGTGGGACACCTCCTGGTCGGTGGGGCCGGCCGCCGGGCGGGGGCCCGGAGCGATGTCCGACAGATACGGTGCCATCGCCTGGCGCCCCCGGGAGAGCCGGGCTTTGACCGTTCCCGGCCGGGCACCCGTCTCTTGCGCGACCTCCTCGACCGACAGACCGACCAGGTGATGCAGCACGATCGCCCGGCGCTGCTCGGAGGGGATGCGGCGCAGCGCCGCCACGACCGCCACATAGTCGGCGCTGGCGCCGGGGACCTCGTCCTCCACGCCGTGGCGACGGTGGGCCGCCATCCGGTTGACCGTCTTACGCCAGACGCTCACCCGGATGCGACAGGCCACCGTGCGTACCCAGGCCTCCGGGTCGCGGTATGCGGACACCTTCTCCCAGCTCTGCCAAGCGCGGGCGTAGGCCTCCTGCACCAGGTCCTCCGCCTCGGTGCGGCTGCCCGTCATCGCGTACATCTGGCTGATCAGCCGGCGCACGCTGCCCGCGTAGAAGGCGTCGAAGTCACTCGGGTCGCGCATATGCCCCCTCCGCATCACAGTTCGAGGGATTTCGCGCCCTCAGTGACTTGTCACGCCTGACCCCGGGACCAGGTTGCACGGCTTGCGGACTCGTGCTGTCAGCGGCAGCGACTAGGGTCCTCGGCCATGAGCGAGCCCACCTACCTGAGCATCACCCGGACGGCCTACGACACCGTTGCCGTCGACTACGCCGAGCTGCTCAGCGACGAACTCGCGGCCAAGCCGCTGGACAGGGCGATGCTGGGCACGTTCGCCGAACTCGTACGGGCCGACGGTGGCGGGCCGGTCGGCGATCTGGGGTGTGGCCCCGGCCGGGTGACGGCGCATCTGGACTCGCTCGGGCTGGAGGCTTTCGGGGTCGACCTGTCGCCGGGAATGGTCGAGGAGGCCCGCCGGAGGCACCCGGGACTGCGGTTCGAGGAGGGGGCGATGGCGGCCCTGGACCTGGCGGACGGCTCGCTCGGCGGCGTTGTGGCCTGGTACTCGATCATCCACACCCCGCCGGAGCTGCTGCCGGCGGTGTTCGCGGAGTTCCACCGGGTGCTGGCCCCGGGCGGTCATCTGCTGCTCGCCTTCCAGGTGGGCGACGAGGTTCGGCACATCGAGGAGGCGTACGGCCATGCGGGCCTGTCGTACTACGCCTACCGGTTGCGGCCCGACCAGGTGAGCGATCTGCTGGACCGGGCCGGGATCGCGGTGGACGCGCGGCTGGTGCGTGAGCCGAAGGGGCCGGAGAAGACGCCGCAGGCATTTCTGCTGGCCCGGAAGCCCGAGGGAGCGTGATCTTGTGATTTCCGGGAACGGTCGAGACGGCCGTGCGTGACGGCCATGGGTGACGAGGGTGACACTTGCAAGCGCTCCGCTTGCAAAAGTTAGCACCACCCGGCAGTATCGAGGTATGGCTTCACTCAACGTCGGCAACCTCGGCGAGTATCTGCGCGATCAGCGCCGCACAGCACAGCTGTCGCTGCGTCAGCTCGCGGATGCCGCAGGAGTGTCGAACCCCTACCTCAGCCAGATCGAGCGCGGGCTGCGCAAGCCGAGTGCGGAGATCCTGCAGCAGCTCGCGAAGGCGCTGCGTATTTCGGCGGAGACGCTGTACGTACAGGCGGGGATCCTGGACGAGCGTGCCCAGGAGGGCATTGAGTTGCGGGCCGCGATTCTGGCGGATACGGCGATCAACGAGAAGCAGAAGCAGGTGCTGCTGCAGATCTACGAGTCGTTCCGCAAGGAGAACGGGGCCGTGGACGACGATCAGCCGAAGACGCCTGTGCGGCCGGTGCCGCCGCGCAAGCGCGTGGCGAAGAAGGCGGCGAAGAAGGCTGTCGCCGTATTGAAGCCGAGGACGACCAGTGGCGGCGGCGATGACGCCGTGGCCGCCGGATAAAGCCACCAAAACCCTCACCTCATACGGGAGAACCCCCTCATGGCGATCACCGAAGACATCGTGAAGACGATCAAGGACCCGACGCCCCTGTACGCGCTGGCCGGCACCGCCGACCTCGCGGCGGAGAAGCTGAAGGAGGTCCCGCCGCTGCTGGAGAAGCTGAAGGCGGAGGCGCCGGAGCGCTTCGAGAAGGTGCGCGGGACCGACCCGAAGGCTGTGCAGGAGAAGGTCACCGCGCAGGCGAAGGACGCGCAGACCAAGGCGCAGGCCAAGGTCAGCGAGCTGCTGGGGACGATCGACGGCGACGTGAAGAAGCTGCGCGACGCGGCGCAGGACTTCGCCCTGCAGCAGGTCGGCCGTGCGGCGGAGTACGCGGTCAAGGCCCGGGAGACGTACGACGGGCTGGCCGAGCGCGGCAAGGGCGCGGTCGCGACCTGGCGCGGCGAGGCGGCCGACGAGGTCGTGGACATCGCGGCGGCGATCGAGCCGGAGCCCGTGGCTGAGCCGGCCGCGGCCCCCGCCCCGGCTGCGGCTGCCGCGCCCGCTCCCGCCCCCGCGCCTGCGAAGAAGACGACCACCGCCAAGAAGGCCACGGCCAAGAAGACGCCGGCCAAGCCCGGCCAGTGATCGCAGTGATCGCAGTGACGCAGTCACCGCGGTGACGAGACCGTGACAGCGGGCCGGGCACGCCATGCGTGCCCGGCCCGTTCTACGGGTACGGTGGATCCGGACCGACGGAGGTGGACGGCACATGCTGGTGGCGGGATTCTTCAGTGTTCTGGGGCTGGTGTCCTGGGCGCTCTTCTTCTTCGCGCTGTACGCGTTCGTCGACGCGGCCATCCACCGCGAGGACGCCTATCGGGCGGCGGACAAGAACACCAAGGCGTTCTGGCTGATCGTCCTCGGCATCGCGGCCGTGGTGATGAAGCTCTTCTCGGTCATCTCGTTCCTGCCGATCATCGGCCTGGTCGCGGTGATCGTCTACACCGTCGACGTACGGCCCAAGCTCCGCGAGGTCTCCGGCAAGGGCGGCCCGCGGCGGCGCGGGGGCGGCAGTAGCAGCGACGGCCCGTACGGCCCGTACAACCGCTGACCTGTGTTTATCTGCGTTGGCCTGTGCTGACCGTCAGATTCGGTCGAGCAGCACCAGCGCGACGTCGTCCGTCAGCTCGCCGCCGTTGAGTTCGCGCACCTCGGTGACCGCCGCGTCCAGCAGCTCCTCGCCGCGCAGCCCTGCCGACAGGCGGGCCGCGATGAGGCGGACCATGCCGTCCTGGCCGAGCCGCTGGGTGCCCTCGCCGATCTTGCCTTCGATCAGGCCGTCCGTGTAGAGCATCAGGGTCCAGGCCTCGCCGAGCTCGATCCGCTCGCTGGTCCAGTCCGCCTCCGGCAGCAGGCCGAGGGCGGGGCCGCCGTGCTCGTAGGGCAGCAGGCGGGGCACCTCACCGGGGCGGGAGAGGAGCGGGGCGGGGTGGCCGGCGAGGTAGAGGTCGGCGCTGCCGCCGTCGGGGGCGATGTCGAGGGCGCACAGGGTCGCGAAGATCTCGTCGTCGGCGCGCTCGTGCTCCAGGACCTGCTGGAGGGTGGAGAGCAGTACGGTGCCGGTCAGCCCGGCGAGGGTGAGCGCGCGCCAGGCGATGCGCAGTTCGACGCCGAGGGCGGCCTCGTCGGGGCCGTGGCCGCAGACGTCTCCGATCATGGCGTGCACGGTGCCGTCGGGGGTCCGTACGGTGTCGTAGAAGTCGCCGCCGAGCAGGGCCCGGCTGCGGCCGGGGCGGTAGCGGGAGGCGAAGCGCAGCCAGGCCTCGGCGCCGGCCAGCAGCGGGACCGGGAGGAGGCCGCGCTCCAGGCGGGAGTTCTCCTGGGCGAGCAGCCGGGTCTCGGCGAGCTGGCGCTGCGCGAGGTCGGCGCGCTTGCGCTCGACGGCGTAGCGGATGGCGCGGGTGAGGTGCGAGGGGTCGAGCTCCTCGCGGGTGAGGTAGTCCTGCGCACCGACCCGTACGGCTTCGGCGGCGCGTTCGGCGTCGGCCTCTCCGGTGCTGGTCAGGACCAGGACGGCGGTGCGGGGCGCGAGGCGCAGCACATGGCGGAGGCTGTCCAGCAGCTCGGTCTCGCCGGCCAGGTCGAGCAGGATGCAGTTGACGTCGTCCTTCAGCAGCCGCTCGGCCTCGGTGAGGTTGCGGGCGCGGCGTATCCGGACCCGGGTGCCGGAGACGTCCAGCAGGTCGGGGACGGTGAACGCCCCGGCCGGGTCGTCACCGATCGCGAGCAGCGTGAGCGCGGGCACGGCGGGGGAGGCGTGAGGGGCGGGGGAAGCGGGCGAGGGCATGGCCGAGGTCCGGACGTCGGCCGGCGGCTGCTGGCGCGGCCCCGGGACGGAGGCGTGAGGTACCCCGGTTGTGGACAAGTCCCATTTCCTTCCCTCCCCCCGAGGGTGGTGCGTTGAGTGGCGACCATAGCGCCAGCGGGCGGTCCGGCGGGAGGGCTGAGAGTAAACCACCCGTGTCATATGCGGCCGCGAGCAGGGGATTTCGCCTCCGAGGGGACGAACCGGACATGACCAACGTCACGTTTGGGACCTGTGCGCGCGTGGCGCGCGTCACGCCGGCCCTACGACACCGCACACGGGAATAAGCACGACACCGCGCAGGGGAATCAGCGGGGCGCGAGGGCCTCCCAGCGCACCGTCACCTCGCCCTGCCGCCAGCGCGCCGGGCCGTCGGTCACCGGCCAGCCGTTGGTCTCCGCCAGCGTGCGGACCGCCGTGATCCAGCGCTGCCGTGCGCCCAGTGACGCGTACGGAGCGGCCGCCGCCCAGGCCCGGTCGAAGTCCGTCAGGAAGGCGTGCACCGGCTCTCCCGGCACATTCCGGTGGATCAGCGCTTTCGGCAGCCGCTCCGCGAGGTCGGAGGGGCGGGCGAGCGAGCCCAGGCGCGTCGCGAAGGTCACCGTCCGGGGGAGCGGGCCCTCCGGGCCGAGGGCCACCCAGACATGGCGCCGGCCGATCTCGTCGCACGTCCCCTCCACCAGTAGCCCGTCCGGCGCGAGGCGCGCGGTGAGGCGCGCCCAGACCTCGGCGACCTCGGCCTCGTCGTACTGGCGAAGCACGTTCGCCGCCCGGATCAGCGTCGGCCGGACCCCGCCGGTCAGCGGGACCTCGAAGCCGCCGTGGACGAAGCTCAGCCCCTCGCGTACGTACGGCTGCGCCGCCACCACCCGGGCCGGGTCGATCTCGATGCCCACGACGCGGGCGTCCGACCGGACGTCCTTGCGCAGCCGCGCCAGCAGTTCGACGGCCGTCCAGGGCGCCGCGCCGTACCCGAGGTCCACGGCCACCGGCTCCTCGGCCCGGCGGATCGCCGCCCCGTGCGTCGCCGCGATCCAGCGGTCCATCCGTCGCAGCCGATTCGGGTTCGTCGTGCCCCGGGTCACGGTGCCGATGGCTCGGGTAGGTCGCATGTGTCGAGGGTATGCGGGGTGCGGAGCGCTCAGCGGGGGAGCCGGAGAGCCAGGCCGTCGAGGACGACTTCCAGGCCGTACGCGAACTTGCCGTCGCGGATCTCGGCCGGGTCGAGAACCTCGGCGGCGGCGTACGCACCGGCTAGGTGCTCGTGGCCGGCCGCGGCGCGCTGCGCGGCGGGCATGAGGCGGGCGATGAAGGCGGCTTCGGTCTCGCCGGAGCGGGCGACGGTGGTGAGCCAGGCGGCCTCGGTGGTGCTCATGCCGATGACGTAGGACAGGACGGTGTCGATCGCGCGGCTCGGCTCGGGGAAGCCGGCGGCGGTGAAGAGGGCGGCCAGGCGCTCGGTGAAGGACATGAGGTTGGGGCCGAGGTAGGCCAGGCCGGCCTGGCCGAGGACCGAGGCCAGCCAGGGGTGGCGCAGGGCGGTCGTGCGGAAGGACCGGGCGGCCGCGGTGGCGGCGGCGCGCCAGTCGGGGCTGCCGGCAGGGCTGTCGGCCGGCGGGAGGGCGATCTCGGCGAAGACCTCGTCCACGGCGAGCTCCATCAGCTCGTCCTTGGTGGCGACATGCCGGTAGAGGGAGGTCGCGCCGGCGTTGAGGCGGGCGCCGAGCTTGCGCATGCTGAGCGCCTCGATGCCGTCGGCGTCCAGCATGGCGATCGCCTCGCGGACGATCGTGGCCCGGCTGAGCGCGGGCTGGTCGGGCTCGCGCTGCTGGCGTGCCCATACGGAAGGGATCGGGCTCGTCTTGATCGGGTTCGTCCTGGCGGCCATACGGCCCTCCGCCCTCCTCGGTGCGTACATCGTTCGCTCTTAGCGTACAGGAATAGATACTTGCGCACACTGTTCCGGAGTGCGTACGGTGTTCGCAACGAAGGAACGACGTACGCAAGCCGGAAGTCGGAGGGAAAACCCATGGAAGCCCGCAACCCACGCCGCTGGTGGATCCTCGTCGTGCTGTGCCTGAGCTCGCTGGTCCTGGTGGTCGACAGCATGGCGCTGACCGTCGCGGTGCCGGCGATGACCGAGGACATCGGCGCGAGTGCGCAGGACATCCAGTGGATCCTTGACTCCTACATCCTCGTTTTCGCCGGGCTGCTGCTCGCCTCCGGCAGTCTCGGCGACCGGTTCGGCCGCCGGAAGGTCATGATCATCGGCCTGCTGCTCTTCGGGGCGGCCTCGCTGGCCGCGACCTTCTGCACAAGCCCCGGTGAGGTGATCGCCGTACGGATCGCGATGGGCGTCGGCGGGGCGCTGATCATGCCCTCGACACTGTCGATCCTCATCACGGTCTTCGACGAGCAGGAGCGCGGAAGGGCGATGGCGGCGTGGAGCTCGGTGTCGATGCTCGGGCTGGTCGGCTCTCCGGTGCTCGGCGGGGTGCTGATCGACCACTTCTCCTGGCACTCGATCTTCTTCATCAACGTCCCGGTCGTGGCGCTGGCCGTGCTGGCGGGCCTCGTCCTCATGCCGGAGTCGAAGGGGCCCTGGCTCAGGCCCGATCCGCTCGGCGCGGTGCTGTCGGCGGCCGGCATGACCGCGCTGGTCTGGTGGATCATCGAGCTTCCGCAGCACGGCGCGTTCGGCGGCCCGTTCGGCGGCCGGTCGGGGATCACCCTGGCCGTCGCGGTCGTCGCCCTCGGCGGGTTCGTGATCTGGGAGAACGTCACCACCGCGCCGATGGTGCCGCTGGTCCTGTTCAAGCACCGCGACTTCAGCGGCGGTTCGCTGTCGCTGGCCCTGGTGCAGATCGGTAACGGCGGCCTGCTGCTGGTGCTCACCCAGTACCTGCAGTTCGTGCTCGGCTACTCGCCGGTCAAGGCGGGCCTGGCGTTCGTGCCGCTGGCCGTCGCCGCGCTGGCCGGCAACTTCGCCGGGGCCGGGCTCGCCGCGAAGCTCGGCAACCGCCTCCTGGTGCTGGCCGGGATGCTCGTCATGGCCGCCTCCTTCGCGCTGCTGACCACCGTCTCGGCCGGTACGGGCTTCGCTGTCCCGGCCGTCGCGCTCGGCCTGCTCGGGCTCGGCGCGGGCCTGGCCATGCCGGCCGCGGTCGGCGCGCTGATGGGCACCATCCCGGCGGAACAGGCGGGCGTCGGCTCGGCCCTGAACGACACCATCCAGCAGGCCGGCACCGCGCTCGGCATCGCGATCCTCGGCTCGCTCCTGTCGAGCGGCTTCGCCCGCGAGATGCCCGCCGGCGCACCCGAGGAGGCGAAGCACTCCATCGCCGGAGCGCTGGCCGTCGCCCACGGCGACGCCGGCCTGATCGCCGCCGCCCGGGAGGCTTTCACCGCCTCGATGTCAACCACCTTCACCGTCAGCGCGATCGGCGTCCTCGCCGCCGCGCTGGTGGCCACCCTGGTCATGCGCGGCGCCAAGCCCGAGGCTGTCGCAACCGAGGAACGGGAGGCCGAACTCGCCGCCTGATCCGGTCCCTGATCCGATCGCTGACCTGCGAAGAAGGCCGGTGCCCTCCGGGGGCACCGGCCCTCTTCGGCAGCAACGCTGACATATCGTCATGAGCAGACGTCTCGGTTCGATAAAGGCTTTCCGCCGCTCACCAAATATGTGCTGGATCTGTAAAGATCGTGCGGGCATGGCCGCTGTGTCCCTCTCCCGGTGCCACGCCCACCTTTGACATTCGCTCAGCGCCGAGCCTGACGCGCCCGCGCGTCAGGTCCTGCGCACCCAGCCTTGCCCGGCCAGAAAGGGCCCACCCACCTATGCCTGAGCTCAACACCCACCGGCACCGCGCCAGTCGCTGGAACCGGAGACGGACGGCGGCCGTGGCCGCGCTGGCCACGCTGTCCATAGGCGGCACGCTGATCTACACGGTGTCCGCCCAAGCCGCCGTCACTTGCAAGGACACGGTGTGGAAGGCGAAGTACTACGCCAACACCACCTTCAAGGGCGACCCGAAGAAGACCGTCTGCGACACGACGATCAATGAGAACTACGGGACGGGCGACCCGGCCGGGGTCACCCTCCCGAAGGACAACTTCGGTGTCCGGTGGGAGATGAAGCGGAACTACGGCTCGGGCGGACCCTTCGCCTTCACCGTCGCCGTGCAGGACGGCATACGCGTGTACCTGGACGGCACGCGCAAGGTCAACATCTGGAAGAACGTCTCCTCCACCCAGAAGAAGACGGTCAACCTCACCGTCCCGAAGGGGACGCACACCATCCGGGTCGACTTCGCTGCCTTCACCGGCAAGGCGAACGTGAAGTTCACCTACGCGCCCCGGACTTCCAAGACCGTGGACAAGGTCAAGCCGCTGACGCCCTCCGGCGCCAAGGCGGCGTACAGCAAGACCACCGGCACGAAGGTCACCTGGTCCAAGAACGTCGAGATGGACCTGGCCGGTTACAAGGTCTACCGCCGCCTCGCCGGGGCCACGAAGTGGACGCTGATCAGCGGCACCACGCCGATCACCGCCGCGTCGTACACGGACAAGACACCGTCGACGGGTGACGCGTACGAGTTCGCGGTCGCGGCCGTCGACAAGGCGGGCAACGCCTCGGCGAACACCTCCGCCATGAAGATCACGACGGTCGACCAGACGGCCCCGGCCAAGCCGTCCGGTCTCACGGTCACCGACGCTGCCGACGGCAACGGCCTCGCCTGGACGGCGGTGAGCGGCGCCGCGAAGTACAAGGTCTACCGTTCGGCCTCCGCCAACGGCACGTACACCTCGATCGGCACCGCCTCCGGCGTGGCGTACAGCGACAAGACCGCCGCCGACGGCACGACTTACTACTACGCGGTCAGCGCCCTCGACGCGGCCGGCAACGAATCGGCCCCGTCCACCGCCGTCAGCAGCACCCGCGGCGACCACACCGCCCCGTCCGCCCCGACCGGCGTCAGCGCCGACGGCACCACGGACGGCAACGTCCTCACCTGGACGGCGAACACCGACGACACGACGGTCTACCAGGTCTGGGCCAAGCGCGGTGACGGCTCGTTCGCCTACGTCGTGTCGACGAACGGCACCACGTACACCGACATCGCCGCGGTCATCGGCCAGACGACCTCGTACTACATCGTGGCCCTCGACAAGGCGAGCAACATCTCCGCCGCCTCCGACACCGTCACCGCCACCCGCCCCGCCCCCGCCGACACCACCGCCCCCGCCGCGCCCACCGGGCTGACGGCGACCGGCGGCAAGGACCTGAGCGTGCCGCTGGCCTGGAGCGCGGTCTCCGACAGCGACTTCGCCGGCTACAAGGTCTACCGCGACGGCACGCTGCTCACCCCGGCCCTGATCACCGACGGCTCGTCGTACGCCGACGACACCGCCGAAGAGGGCCGGACCTACACCTACACGGTCACCGCGGTCGACGCCTCCGGCAACGAGTCCGCGGCCTCCGCCGGAGCCACCGCGACCACCATCGCCTGGCCGCTGCGCGACCTCACCGTCGGCAAGGGCGGTTACGCGACCGTGCAGTTGGCCGTCGACGCGGCCTCCGCGGGCCAGACGATCCTGGTCAAGCCGGGTACGCACTCCGGCACCGTCAACATCCCGGCCGCGCTCACCGGCCTGACGATCATCGGCGGCACCACCACCGCGACCGACACCGTCATCACCTCGGACCTCGGCCGCGACGACGACGGCACCGCCGCGAACCAGACCCTCACCAACGAGGAGACGGCGACGCTGCGCGCCTACGCCCCCGGCCTCACGGTCTCGAACCTCACCGTCGAGAACGCGTACGCCGAAGGCACCGCCAGCAACGAGCAGGCCGTCGCCCTCTGGGCCGACGCGGACAAGCAGACGTACAGCAACATCCGGGTGCTCGGAAACCAGGACACCCTCTACTCCGGCGGCGGCCGTCAGTTCGTCACCGGCTCCTACGTCGAGGGCGACACCGACTTCGTCTTCGGCGAGGGCACCCTGGTCATCGACAGCAGCACGCTGCACTTCGTCGGCGGCCGCAAGAACGGCGGATCGATGACCGCCGCGAAGACGGCGGCGGGCACCACGTACGGCTTCCTGGTCAGCAACAGCACGATCACCGCCGACGCCGGCGTCACCAAGTTCTACCTCGGCCGCCCCTGGGGCGCCGACGCGCAGGTCACGGTCCGCGACACGGCCGTCGCCGGCGCGATCGACACCGCGTGGAAGGACATGAGCGGCAACCTCTGGACCGCCGCCCGCTTCGGCGAGTACCTCAACACCGGCGACGGCGCCGCCGCCTCCGGCGACACCGCCCGCCCCCAGCTCACCGACACCGAGGCCAAGCAGGCCACCAAGGCGCGCTACCTCAGGGGCGCCGACAACTGGGACCCGACCGGCACCCTGGCCACCGAGGACTTCACCGCCCCCGACGCCGTGAGCGGCGTCACCGCCACCGCCGGCTCCGCCTCCATCGTCGTCGCCTGGAGCGCCAGCCCCGCCGCCGACCTGGCCGGCTACCGCGTCTACCGCGACGGCTCCCTCATCAGCGGCACCTCGCTGCTGGCCGGTGCGAGCGAGTCCTACGAGGACGCGACCGTCACCGCCGACACGCAGTACGGCTACACGGTGACCGCGGTCGACACCAGCGGCAACGAGTCCGCGGTCTCCGCGACCGTCACCTCCACGGTCGTCACCCCGAGCGCGAGCCCGAGCCCGAGCGTCTCGGAGTCCGCGAGCGAGTCGCCCTCGCCCTCGGCCTCGCCGAGCCCTTCGGAGACCATCACCGCGGTCCCCGGCGCCGACGTGATCGTCGCCGCCGACGGCACCGGCAACTACACCACGATCCAGGCCGCCCTGGACGCGGGCAGCGCGGGCACGGCCGCGAACCCGTACATCATCCAGGTCAACCCGGGCACCTACCGGGAAACGGTGAACGTCAACAACGCGTACACCCAGCTGATCGGCGCGGGCGGGTCCTCCTCGGACGTCGTCATCGTCTACGACAACGCGGCGGGCACCACCAACCCGACGACCGGCAGCACCTACGGCACGGACGGCAGCCGCACGCTGTACGTGAAGGGCAAGAACTCCCGCTTCGAGAACCTCACCATCTCCAACGACTTCGACGAGGCCGCCCACAGCTTCGCGAACGAGCAGGCGGTGGCCCTGCTCACCCAGGCCGACCGGCTGGTCTTCGAGGACGTACGGATCCTGGGCAACCAGGACACGATCTTCCTGAAGTCCACCAGCACCTCCAACCCCAACCGGGTCTACTTCCACGACAGCTATGTGGAAGGCGACGTCGACTTCCTCTGCGGCTACGCCACCGCGGTCTTCGACGACACCGAGTTCAAGATGCTCAGCCGCGGCAGCAGCAGCAACAACGGCTACCTCGCCGCCCCGAGCACCGACTCCAGCACCAAGTTCGGCATCCTCGTCGCCAACTCGACGATCACCAGTGACGCCCCCGACGGTTCCTTCTACCTCGGCCGCCCCTGGGCCACCGCCTTCGGCACCGCACTGGGCAGCCTCGTGGTCCGCGACACCCAGCTCCCGGCGGCCATCAAGTCGGCTCCCTACTCGGACTGGGTCAGCGGCAGCACCACGTACGCGTGGGAGAACTCCTTCTTCCGCGAGTACAACAACAGCGGCGCCGGCGCCGACAACACCGGCACCAACACCGAACGCCCCCAGCTGACCGCCGACCAAGCGGCCGGCTACGAGGTCGCCGACTACCTCGCCGGCACCGACAGCTGGGCCCCACAGAGCTGACGGCTCGCACCACCGCAATCGGACCCGGAGTACAGAGAACATGCGCATCCGTACCGCGGCCGCCGTCGCCGCCGCTGCCGCCGCCCTCAGCGGGGCGGCGGCGCCGGCGGCCATGGCCGCCTCGTCCGACAAGGACACGATCTACGTCTACGACGAGGATCTGGCCAAGCACCGCGGCAACGACGCCGAGGTCTGCCACTTCCACTTCAACGCCGCGAACTTCGAGGCGGGGGAGACGGTCACCTGGTGGGTCGAGTACTGGACCCCGGACCTCAACGGCCACCAGCTGGGCGAGGACGCGCTGAGCGGCACGCTCACCGTGGACGACAAGGGTGAGGGCTCGACGGCCTCCATCGACTCGCTGGCGAACGGCAACTACAAGCTGTACTGGGAGCGCAAGAAGGACGAGGTCGGGCCGAAGCGGTTCACGGTGACGTGTGCGGCGTCGTCAGCCTCGGCCTCGGCTTCGCCGACGGAGTCCGCGTCGGCATCGGAGTCCGCGTCCGCCTCGCCGAGCGAGTCCGTCTCCGAGTCGGTGTTGGCATCGGCGTCGGAATCCGCGAGTGAGTCCGTCTCCGCCTCCGCGTCCCCCTCCCCGAGCGCGTCCGTGATCGTCGGCTCTCCGGACCCTACGACGACGGCTTCGGCGAGCGCGAGCGCCTCGTCGTCCACAGCTGTGGACGACGGTGACGACCTCGCCGAGACCGGCGCCTCGGTCGGGATGGCCGCCGCCCTCGCCGCGGGCTGCCTCGCGGTGGGCGCGGTCATGATCGGCCGGAGCCGCCGTACGAGCACGAACCGCCGTCACTGACCTGATCACTGGCCCGACCTGTCAGTGCCGTACCCGACAATGGTGAGTACGCAGTACGCAGGTACGTGTGATCACCGGAGGACGGTCGGCGATGGCGGTATGGGACGACCTGGTCGGACAGGACCAGGTGACGGCACAGCTGTCCGCCGCCGCGCGGGACGCCGACGCCTTTGTCACGGCGGCGGCGTCCGGCGCGGCCCCCGCCGCGTCGGGGTCGGGTATGACCCACGCGTGGCTGTTCACCGGACCGCCCGGCTCCGGGCGGTCCACCGCCGCCCGGGCCTTCGCGGCCGCGCTGCAGTGCGTGAGCCCGGACCGGGCCCTGGGCGGCGTCCCGGGCTGCGGTTTCTGCGACGGCTGCCATACGACGCTGATCGGTACGCACGCCGATGTCGAGGTGGTCCGTACCGAGGGCCTGTCGATCGGCGTCAAGGACACCCGTGACCTGGTCCGCCGGGCCGCGCTCTCCCCGGCCGGCGGCCGCTGGCAGGTGATCCTCCTGGAGGACGCCGACCGCCTCACCGAGGGCGCCGGCAACGTCCTGCTCAAGGCCGTCGAGGAGCCCGCCCCCCGTACCGTCTGGATGCTCTGCGCACCCTCCGTCGAGGACGCCCTCCCGACGATCCGCTCGCGCTGCCGGCTCCTCTCCCTGCGTACGCCGCCCGTCCAGGCCGTCGCCGAGGTCCTGGTACGCCGTGACGGCATCGACCCGGCCGTCGCCGATGCCGTCGCCCGCGCCACGCAGGGCCATATCGGCCGCGCCCGCCGCCTCGCCACCGACGAGCGCGCCCGGGCCCGGCGCGCCGCCGTCCTGAAGCTCCCGCTCCGCGTCGCCGATGTCGGCGGCTGCCTCAAGGCCGCCCAGGAGCTCGTCGACTCCGCCTCCGAGGACGCCAAGGAGGTCGCGGAGACGGTCGACGCCAAGGAGACCGAAGAGCTGCGCGCCGCCCTCGGCGCCGCCGCCGGTGTCGGCAGCCGCATGCCCCGTGGCACCGCCGGCGTCATGAAGGACCTCGCCGACCGCCAGAAGCGCCGCTCCACCCGCACCACCCGCGACACCCTCGACCTGGCCCTCACCGACCTCGCCGGCTTCTACCGCGACGTCCTCGCCCTCCAACTCGGCTCCGGCCTCGCCATCGCCAACCTCGAATCCCGCGACGCCCTCGACCGCGTCGCCGCCGAGTCCCGCCCCGCACACACCCTCCGCCGCATCGAGGCGATCCTCGCCTGCCGCGAAGCCCTCGAGCGCAACGTCGCCCCGCTGCTGGCGGTGGAAGCGATGACGCTGGCGCTGCGAGCGGGCTGAGCCACCGCGCGGCCGTCCGGGTGACCGTGCCGCGTCAACGCACGGCACCCGTCGCCACGTACCCCACGCTGTCAACGTGGCCGCCCCCCTTCCTCTCTTCCCCCTGCTCACCGCCGCCCTCGCAGCCGCGACCGCCACCGTCCTCGGCCTCTCCGCCCTGCGCCACTGGTGGGCCGAACGAGCCGGCAGGCCGTACGAACTGCCGGTCAACCGCACCGGCACCGCCCTGCGCGCGACCGCCGCCGCCGTCGCGGCAGCCACCGCACTGGCCGCGCTGTACGTAGGGATCGGATCCTGGCCCTGGGGGAGCGCACGCCCGGCGCACAATGCGGCCGCCCACACCCCCGTACGCGCCCCCCTGCGCGCCCCCGCAGCCGCCCCCGCCCCGACTCCCGCCCCCGCGCCTCCGGCGCGGCCCCGAACCATCGCGCACCCCGCCGACGGCACCCTCCAGCAGCTCGCGGACGGCACGCACATCTGGCTCCCCGAGCAGTACGGCTACGCGAGCGCCGCGGACCTCGACTTCCCCCTCGTCATCGCCTACGCGCCGAAAGCCCAGGTCAACAGCCTCCTCACCGCCTTCGCCGCCCACACCGCCCGCGGCCTGGCCGACCCCTTCGTCGTCGTACTGCCAGGCCCCGGCCGCTGCGGCACGGCGGTCCCGACCAAGCTCCTGGACGGCTACCGCATCGCCCCCGCCCGCACCGCCCGCGCGCTGCTCGGCCTGGGCGACGAAGCCGCACCCTGCGCCGTGAACGAGGCCCTCGCCCACCCCGGCCGCTACGAGGCCGTCGCCGCGGCCTCGGCCACGTACGACCAGCCATCCCCGGCGCCCGGCGACGACCGCCCCCGTACCCCTGCCCGCACCCAGCTCCTCCTCGCCACCCCCGCCGGGGACGAGGCACGGGCCGCATCCGCCCTCCGCCTCCGCGACGCGCTCAGGGCAGCCGGCCCCGGCGAGGTCCGGATCCTCGACGGCATCGACCCGCCCCGCCGCCTCCTGGCCCTGATCGCGGGTTACTTCACCGAGAAGCTGGACGGCCCCGCACACCCGAATCACCCATAAGAGGACGTCGGAGGGCGGATCCCACCCCACCCGGCCGGATACGCTCGCAATCACCCGACGGGAGGAACCGAGGCACCTTGATGGACACCCCGCGCCTGCTCCGCACCTCCGGCACCGTCCTCGCGGTCGCCGGGCTGCTGCTCACGGCATGCACCGCAGGGGGCGAGGGCCACAGCGCCGCCGCCTCCTCCCCTTCGTCTTCACCGCAGTCGACGCTCTCCGCACTGCCCTCGTCCGCCACCTCGGACTCCGCCGCGCTGAAGCCGTACTACGACCAGACCCTGAACTGGCACGACTGCGGGGCCGCCGACTTCCAGTGCGCGACCATGAAGGTCCCGCTGGACTACGCCGCCCCCTCCACCGCCACCGACCTCAAGCTCGCCGTCGCCCGCAAGAAGGCCACCGGCCCCGGCTCCCGCCTCGGCTCCCTCCTGGTCAACCCGGGCGGCCCCGGCGGCTCGGCCATCGACTACCTGCAGTACGCGGCCGTCGGCTACCCGGCCCCCGTCACCACCCGCTACGACATGGCCGCCGTCGACCCGCGCGGCGTGGCCCGCAGCGAGCCGGTCAAGTGCCTCACCGACAAGCAGATGGACGCCTTCGCCGCCACCGACGTCACCCCCGACGACGCCGCCGAGCAGAAGGCCCTCGTCACCGCCGACAAGAACTTCGCCACCGCCTGCCAGCAGCGCTCCGGCAAGCTCCTCGCCCACGTCTCCACCGTCGAGTCCGCCCGTGACATGGACATCTTCCGGGCCCTCCTCGGCGACACCAAGCTCACCTACGTCGGCAAGTCCTACGGCACCCTCCTCGGCGCCACCTACGCCGGCCTCTTCCCCTCCCGCGTCGGCCGCCTCGTCCTCGACGGCGCCGTAGACCCCTCGGTCTCCGCCCTCGAGTCCTCCCGCGCCCAGGCCGGCGGCTTCGAGACCGCCTTCGCCGCCTTCGCCAAGGACTGCGTCGCCCGCTCGACCTGCCCCCTGGGCACCGGGAGCGTCAAGGCCGCCGGGGCCGACCTCGACACCTTCTTCAAGCAACTGGACGCCAAGCCCCTCCCCACCGGCTCCAGCCGCAAGCTCACCGAGGCCCTCGGCACCACCGGCGTCATCTCCGCGATGTACGACGAAGCCATGTGGACCACGCTGCGCAACGCCCTCACCAAGGCCAAGACCAACGGCGACGGCAGCGGCCTGCTCCGCCTCTCCGACTCCTACTACGAGCGCGACTCCAGCGGCCAGTACGCCAACCTCATGTACGCCAACGCCGCCGTCAACTGCCTCGACCTCCCGCCGGCCCTCTCCGGCCCCGACGCCGTCGACCGCGCCCTCCCCTCCTTCCTTGCCGCCTCCCCCCACTTCGGCGCCAACCTCGCCTGGTCCAGCCTCATCTGCGGCTACTGGCCCATCCCCAACACCGGCGCCGCCCACCGCATCTCCGCCCCCGGCGCCGCCCCCATCCTCGTAGTCGGCACCACCCGCGACCCCGCCACCCCCTACGCCTGGGCCCAGTCCCTCGCCGAGCAACTCGACTCCGGCACCCTCCTCACCTACAACGGAGACGGCCACACCGCCTACGGCCGCGGCTCCGACTGCATCGACACCGCCGTCAACCGCTACCTCCTCGATGGCGACGTCCCCGCCGACAACAAAACCTGCTGACCCCACCACCTCTGACCAGGCCCCGCCTGGTCAGAGGCACCCCCCAATACTGTGTAGACTTGGGCCCGCTGCTGAGCCACTCTGGCTGGGCAGCTTGCCGCCTTAGCTCAGATGGCCAGAGCAACGCACTCGTAATGCGTAGGTCTCGGGTTCGAATCCCGAAGGCGGCTCCATGGTGAACCCCAGGTCAGGCCTCTGACCTGGGGTTTTTCCGTTCCTGTGACCATGGAAAATCCCTGGGGAGGGGCTTTTCGGCCTACGCATTACGGTGCGTTGGTCGCCGGTTGTCTCGCGGGAATGGCAAGCGGAACATGTTCGTGGTTTAGCCCGTTGACTTGGGGTTTCTTGGCAGTGTGCTGATCTTGACGGCGCGTTGAGTGGGACGCGGGTTGGTCAGGGGAGCGCGAGGGGAGCGCATTGGGACAGCCCGAGCGCGGCGGGCGGTCTGCTTGGTCCGCATCCGCATACTGCAAAACGGCCCTCAGTGACGCTTGCGGGAACGGTGGAGGGACGGTTCCCACCCGGCTGTCGGCAGGAGCCGTGACCTTCTCGGACTGGGCGGCGGGAGGGGCGTTGCTTGCTGCGCGCTTGTTGTGACTCGACAAGTGAGCCGCCGCACCCCGCACACCGCGTTCTCGTCGGCCGCCTGTCGACGATGGGGGTCCGTCGGCCATCTGTCTGTGTCATGGGTCGGCCCGTCCCGGGGTGCTGCCGGGACGGGCCTGGAGATGGCTGTGTTGCTCAGTCGAGTTGGACGGCCTTGGGGGTGTCGCCGGTGGCTGCGGCGTCGGCGGGGGGCAGGGCGGTGGGGTAGAGGCGGATGTTGCTGATCGAGGCGTTGGCGTATTCGACGTAGCCGCCGCCGCTGACGGTGCGGCCGATCTGGAGGGGGCCGGTGGCGTTCCAGGGGGTGTAGGTCCAGGCTTGGGTGCCGGTGAGTTTGCCGTTGACGTAGAGGCGTAGTTCCTGGGCGGGGGCGTCGTAGACGCCTACCAGGTGGGTCCACTGGCCGGTGGTGGCCTTGCTGCCGTAGGCGGCACGCCAGGGGCCGCCGGCGACGTCGGCGCTGCGGCGTCCGAAGGCCCAGGCCTGGGCACCGGAGGAGTAGTAGAGCTGCAGTCCGGGGCCGTAGTTGGTGGCGCCGGGCTGCGAGATGAATGTGCTGTTGGCGGCCAGCGAGTTGAGCTTGACCCAGGCTGAGACGGTGTAGCTCTTTGATGTGTCGACGGCGGGTCCGGTGGCGGCGCCGTAGCCGGTGGTACCGGTGAGGCTGAGGACCTTGCCGCGGGAGGTGTCGGTGGCCCAGCTGTATGCGCCGGACAGGGTGGCGCTCAGGGTGCCGGTGCTGTCGGCGCTGGTGGCGCCGGTGCCTTCGGCGAGCTTCCACCAGTGGGTGGCGGTGTCGCTCACGGAGCCCAGGGAGACCGGCGGGGCGAATGCGTAGGTGGGCGGGGTGGCGGTGCTCTGCCGGTACGGGTACTCGATGAGCTGGCCGGAGGTGTCGACGGTGTACAGGTCGGGGATGCCGTCCGGCCCACCGGCGGTGGCGTCCTGGACGAGGCTGTTGACGTCACCGGGCGAGGCGATGAGGGGGTAGCTCGCCGGGGGCAGGGTGAGGCCGAGGTTGGTGTGGACGGTGGGGTGGAGCAGGGGAGGCAGCCCGGTGCTGTCCGGGGTGATGTCGTAGCTGTACAGGGCGCCGGTGGTGTTGTCGCGGGACCACAGGACCGGTGCGCCGTTCAGGGTGCCGGCGGCGATCAGGGTCTGGCCGGACCAGTCGCCGTCGCCGAGGAGCAGCGGGTAGACCAGGCCGGGGCCGCCCGTGGACTGGTAGAACCAGAGTTTGTTGTTCTCGACGGTGATGATGGCGGGGTACTGGCCGGATCCGTAGTTCTGAGCGATGAGTTGGCTGATGTTCCAGGGCGTCGATGAGTCGTATCCGGCGCCGCCGCAGCGGCTGTCGGGAACGGTACCTGTCACGTCGCAGCTGGGCCTGCTCAGGCCGACAGGCGATTCCCGCTTGCCGAGGAAACCCGGGTAGGTGGAGTAGGTGCCGCCTCCGGCTGCCGGGTCGAGGTCGTTCTTGACCACGTAGAGCTGCTGGTTCTGCTTGTTGAACGCGATGAGGTCGTCGAAGTCCTGTCCGTGCAGGTTGCCGCGGTGGGCGATGAGGTAGTTGTTCCAGTCGGTGCCGTCGGGGGATTCGTCCTTGGTGGAGACGATGGTCGGACCGGTGATCGGCGGGGCCGTAGTGGTGACCGGACCGCTCTGCGCGGGTGTGGCGGACTGGGCGGGGTCGGTGTTGCCGGGGATGAGTTCGAGGTCGCCGGTTTTGGTGGTGGCGAGCAGGTCGGGGACTCCGTCGCCGGAGATGTCACCGGGTGTGACCTTGGTGGTGGGGTTCCAGGGGACGGTGTAGGTGTAGGCGGTGGGGCTGGTGGAGATGTTGCCGGCTTTGTCGACGCCGGTCACGTACAGGGTGTGGACGCCCCAGTCGGTGATTGGCACGAGCAGGGTGGCGGTGGAGCGGCCCTGGGTGTCGGTGCCGGTGACGTCGGCGGGGGTGGCGTCGGCGGCGGTGGGTGGGGTGTCCAGTTTCCACAGGAAGTGGTCCATGCCGCTGGACTTGCAGGGGCCGGGGTCACAGGTGGTGTCGGAGGCAGGGCTGTCCACGGCGGCCACGGTGAAGTCGGCCGTCTTGCCCACGCCGGCGTAGACCATGGGGTCGGCGGAGCCGGAGCCGACCGGTGGGAAGGACGGGTTGGTGGTCACGTCCGGGGTCTGGGGGGCGGTGAAGTCGGCGGTGAACCAGCAGTGGTCCGACTTCGCCGATGTCAGCTTGAGGGTTGAGTTGTCCTCGGCGTAGGCGTCCCAGCCGTACTGGTGGCCGTCCTTGAGGGTGAAGCCGATGTTCATGACCGCGTCGGTGGGGGTGGTGGTGGCGAGGAAGGCGCTGTCCGGTGTGGACATGGCGGTGCCGTTGCCGTCGCCGTCCGGATCGACAGCGCGGTCCCAGACGTAGTAATGGGCCTTGACCAGCGCGCCGGACATCGGGCTGTCGACGAGGGAGTGCAGTTTGATGTTGCTGCCGGCGTCGGAGTAGGTCGTCGCGCCGATCCAGCCCGCGCCGCTGGTGGTGCAGGCCGCGGCGGCGCCGGTGGCGCCAGGGGTGGTGTGCAGGCTGGTGGGCACGTAGGGCGGGACGTCGAACCGGGTGGTGAGTTTCAGGGTGGTGGACATCCGCAGGTAGTCGTCGTTGCTGCTGGAGATCGACTCGTTGCCGTAGAGGCCGAAGGTCCAGGTGTTGGTGGCGGCACCGTAGGTACCGTCCGCGTCGTAGCCGTCGCCCTCGGCGTCGGCGATCTTCTGGGCCTGGTCGGTGACGTGGAAGGTGGCGGTGGTGTTGCTGCAGGAGCTGCCGGAGTTGGCGCCGCTGGGCACCGTGTCCGTCGCCGGTGGGAAGGCGGAGTCGTGGGTGCCGGGCCTGGACAGCCAGTCGGTGCTGGAGCTGATCGCGTTGACGGTGTGCAGGGTGAGCGGCTGGTTCTGGCTGCAGTTCCAGCTTGCCGCGTACGTGGTGGAGACCGTCACGAAGGCGTCGTAGACCACGAACGACGAGTGTAGGTCTTTGGTGTTGAGGGCCCAGTAGGACCGTTCAAGGCCGGTGCCGCAGGCGCCGCCCCAGCGCTGGTAGCCCACGCCTTGGCCGTTGGTCTGGGCCTTGTCGTACTGGGGGGAGTTGTTGCAGGTGGAGCTGGAGTAGACCTCGGTGAAGTGGCCCACGGTGCTGGTGACCGGGTTTTCGTAGGGGTCGATGAACACCGGGTAGGTGGTGTCCGGGCCGGTGAGCAGGTCGGCGTCCGGGGTGAGGGTGAGGGCGTCGCTGGTGGCGGTCATGGGTACCGGTGCGACGGTGGCATCGGTGCCGGGGCCGTCGACGGAGGATGCCTCGACGGCGGTGGCGACCGGACCGGTGGCGGCGTCTGCCTCTGCGTCGGACTTCTGGAGCAGCGTCGGCGGAGTGCTCGGGGCGCTGGAGTCCCACATCAAGGGCTCGGGGCCGGTGTACGCCAGGTCGCCACCGCCGGTACCGGCGCCACGCCCCCCGGCCGGACGCAGAACCTCACCTACGACGCCGAAGGCCGAACCGCATCGGTCTCCACCCCGTCGGGGACCAGCACCAACACCAGCAAGTATCTCTACGACGCCGACGGAAACCTCCTGGAGCAGACGTCCACCGTCAGCGGGACCGACAAGACCCGCATCCTGTATCTCTTCGGCGGCACCGAACAGATCACCCAGAATGTCTCCGCCAAGACCTGCACCGGCCTGCGCAACTACACCGGCCCCGACGGCACCACCATCACCCGCTCCAGCTCCGGCACCGTCACCTACCAGGTCGCCAACGCCCAGGGCACCGCCACCACCGCCATCGACGCCTCCACCCTCGCCGTCACCCGCCGCTTCTACGACCCCTACGGCAACCCCCGCGGCACCAAGCCCACCACCTGGGTAGCCGCCGACGAGAACCACGGCTTCCTCGGCCAACCCACCGACGCCACCACCGGCCTCAACCTCCTCGGCGCCCGCAACTACGACGCCACCCTCGGCCGTTTCCTCACCCCCGACCCGATCTTCCAGGCCGGCGACCCCAACCAGATGGGCGGCTACACCTACGCCGCCGACAACCCCGCCAGCGGCTCCGACCCGACGGGCTACGACGACTGGTACAGACACAAATCGCTGAACCCATGCGTCGTCGACTGCACCCCCCACCCGACCCCTTCCGCCGGTACTCCCCCCACCGACACCTCCAGCGGCAGCACATCCTCATCCACCGCTTCTCCCGCGCCCGCCGCCCAGTCCGTCCCGTACGCCAATCCCCCTGACCCCAACGCCGGCAACCTCATCGTGGACGTTGCTGTTGGCTTCTGGGACATGGCTGTCTGCACCTTCTGGCTCAACGGGGGCGGGCAGAGCCACACCGATGCCTGCGATGTTGCCGGAGGCCTCTATTCCGGTGGGCTGGTTGACGGCCCGGAAGTGGGGGCCGTCGGCGCAGCGGAGGAAGCCGAGGGCGCCATCGAGAGTGACGCCGCCGCTGCCGCCGGCGCCGGAACCAAGGCCGTGAACGAAGCCACATCCGACGCCGAGGACTTGGCGAACCTCAAACGCGCCAACGCCCAAGGCCAGGCCCAGAAAGCCGAAGCCGCAGCAGCCAAACCCAGTGACCCCGGCGCTGGGTCCTCCGGCACCAAACCGGCGTCCGCTGCTCCACGAGGCACGACGTCCCGTGGCGAGGCTGGCGCCAAATCCAGACCGTCTTATAGTCACACGGAATCGGCTCCGCCCGGCTGGGCTCCGGCAGGGCAGTTGGCGCGTGGTGAGCACCTGGCGCGTGCCGCGGCTGTAGCCAACCGTACGTCGAAGACCTCCACGCGCTCGTACGTCTCTGGTTACCACATCGAGACGGGCGACCTGGCGGTGGCATCTTCCGGCCCAGGGCCTGGCGGCTGCGCATTGACCTACTGCGCCGAAGGCAATGTGGTGAATCTACTGGGTGGAGACTGGACTAAAATTCGATTTGGAACAGCATACGTCGCGGAGCGATCAGATAACGGATTCATTGCGACCGGTAAGTATGTCTGTCCGAAGTGCCAGCTGGACTATCCGCAGGCAAGCGTTGGAGAGGGTGTTGCTGGGGACCCGGAGGGGTCATGGTACGAGTCGAGATAAGATGCGCGGATGCGCATCGAAATTATGGGGAGTTGACGGCATGGTGAGTCTCGCGCGTGCAGAACTGGCACGGCACGACTGGGATTCTATCGAATGCGGGTGCGGGCTCCCGTCCCGTCATCTCCTCGATACTCTCGAGTCCATCATCGATGGGAATGCGTCCGGGGCGATCGGTAGTCTCGAAAATCATGTCTTTGTCCAGTCCGTCCTGATGAGTCCCGCACCGGCTGTCTGCGCGGTCGTTATGGCTCTTATGGTGGACGGGATGGCCCCGGATCAGGTGAGGGACGTTCTCCGACTTATCCTCGGCTTCGCGGCCGGGGAGGAGGACGGTGACACGCTCGAATCGAGTCTGTACCTTCAATGTGCCGCAGTAATCCGCGATGGACTACTGCTTGTCTACCGAGAGTTCCTTGCCGCCCGGAGTCCAGAAGTCAAAGGGTATGCGGATGATATTCTGGAAATTATCGAGGAGGATTCTGCAAGACTGGAATTCTATCGGCGCCTGTAAAGCAAACCTTGAGGAATTCATGAAATTGGCCAGGTTCTCTTTGGGGATCGCGCTCGCTGTTCTGGCCGGGGTCACCTGTGGCATCGCGCCGGTTGCGAGCGCCGCAAGTGCGGACATCGCTGTTCCGTTGCCGTTCGTGCATTTCGCGGACATGGTGGTGGACGCAGCGCACGGTCATGTGTTCATCAGCGGCGGTTCCGGCAGTGACAGTCTGCTGGTCACGGACCTGGACGGGAACACGGTCGCCACCATCCCGTCGGAGCCCGGTGCGACGTCCCTGGCGTTGTCCGGTGATGGCGGGACGCTGTATGCGGCGCTCACCGACGGCGACGCGATATCCGTGATCGACACCGGCACGCTGAAGGAGACCGCCCGCGACGATACCGGCAGTGGGACGCACCCCGCCTCGCTGGCGGTCGCCGGGGGTCGGGTGTGGTTCGGCTACGGGACGGCCGGGGCCGGGGCGATCGGCTCGTTGGATGTGAGCGGAGCCGGGCCGGATGCCGTCGCGCTGGACCAGGACCCCGCCGGTACGTGGGCGGGGGCGCCGTTGCTGGCGACGAGGCCGGGACAGATCGGCTCGTCCGGGGTTCTGGTGGCCGGGGTGCAGGGTGCGGATGCCGCTGACTTCGCGGTGTTCGACGTGTCGTCAGGGGCGGCTGAACGTACGGCTTCCACGACGCTTGCCATGACAGGTCTGGCGCAGTTCGCCGTCACGGCGGACGGCAAGGACGTCCTGATCGGGCGCCTGGGCCAGCACCTGACGACGAGCGATTACCGCACTTCCGACCTCGCTCCGGATCCTGATGGCTACGGCAGGTGGTTCTACCCGACAGCGGTGGGCGTCGCTCCCGACGGCGCGATGGTCCTGAGCCAGAGCGACCACCTGCTTGAAATCTACCGCCCGGACAATGCGACACCGATGAACTATTTCGCGGGTCCTGACTTCTCTCACTTCGCGGACCGTGGCGTGGCGTGGGATCCCGATGGCAGCAGGCTCTTCGTCGTGACGGTCGACAACGCCTCGGGCCAGCCGACGCTACGGGTGGTCAAGGGCCCGGAGGTGGCGATCACGGACGCCTACGGGACGATGGGCAGCGTGGTCAGGCCAGGCGAGGCGGTCACGGGCTGGCTCCGCATCGTGACGGAAGGAACCCCGTTCGTCAGTACGGTCGCGCATGTCACGCGGATCGATTCGGCCCACCCGGACGGGGTCGCGCTGCCCGACCCGCTCTACACCGCCATCTCCGGCAGGGCTGGATACTTCAGCTTCTCGGACACCCCGCCCGCAGAGGGCAAGTACACCTACCGGTTCGTCTACACCGGCGATGCCTCCCACCAGCCTGCCGACGGCAGTTTCGACGCCACCGTCGCCAAAGGCGTCCCCTTCCTCGCCCTCACCGCCCCGGCCAAGAGCGGCCGCGCCGTGCCGCTCACCATCCCCGGGCACCTGTTCACAGGGCCGTACGCTGCCGGCGAGGTCGTCCATGTCACCAGGACCGACGCGGCCCACCCGAAGGGCACCGCGCTCAAGGACGCGCCGCTGGCCGCCGACGGCACCTTCACCATCGCCGACACCCCCACCGTGGGGGCGGCGAACACCTACACCGTGACCTACCCCGGCGACAGTGCCAACAAGGCCGCCTCCGGCTCGGCCACCGTCCAGGTCTCCCGCGCCGCCACGGCCCTGAAGGTGTCCGCCAACGCCAAGACGTACGCCTACCACGCCCAGGCCACCGTCACCGCCCACCTCGGCACGACCTACAACAGCCACACCGTCGCCGTCTACGCCCAGCGCAGCGGCAGCGGGAAGAAGACCCTGATCAAGTCCGGCAAGGTCGACGCCCACGGCAATCTGGTCGTCCACTACAAGCTCACCCACAACACCACCTTCACCGCCGCCTTCACCGGCGACTACCGCTACGCCCCGGCGACCGCCACAGTCTCGGTCGCGGTCCACGCCAAGGTCATCGACAGCCTGCGGCTGTACGACCACAGCACCCACATCGGCGGCCACCTCTACCGCGTCTACATCCGCGACGCGCCCCCGGCGCCGCAGTTCATGGCGACGATCGCCCCCGTCGACGTCGGTAAGTGTGTGTATGTAACGCTGCAGCGCCTGCGCTCCGGCCACTGGCGTACCGTCAGTACCTCCGCCTGCCAGACACCCGGCGGAGGCAGCGCGATCGTGGACAACCTGCCCTGGAAGGGCATGGCGAACGGCGCCCGGTACCGGATCCGCGCACACTACGTCCACGACAGCACGCACCTGGGCAACCTGAACGCCTACGGCTCCTGGCAGTACCTCACCATCACGCCGCACCCTGCCTGACCGACCGACCCGACGCGTGAAACCCCGCCATACGCAAGGTGGCGGGGAACCCGCGTCGCCCAAGTGCAGCCAGTCCCACTGTCGCCCGAGAGGCGCCATACAAGACGGGGCTGAGGACGAAAGGGGAGCGCAAGGGGAGCGCGGACGCCTTTGGACCTGCCAACACGAGGTGGCACAACCGGCCCGACTCGTGTCCTCTGACCAGGCAAAATGAGAACTGGCAACACCCCAGGGCATGACGCAGCACGACCGCTCGCGTACTCGTAATGCGTAGGTCTCGGGTTCGAATCCCGAAGGCGGCTCCATGGTGAACCCCAGGTCAGGCCTCTGACCTGGGGTTTTTTGCTTTCTTTGACCTTGGGATTCGGGCGAATCGGATACCCGTACTCTGCGGATCGTAATGCGTAGGTCGGCTGTTTGATTTCTGCGACGAGATCTGCGGTCTTAAGCCTCTGAACTGGCCTTTCTCGTCGGGAGTAGATCGCGAGGGACCCGTTGCGAGAGCCAAGGGGAACGTATGGGGAACATGGCGTCAGGCAGTGTCCCCTTCGGAGGCGTTCGACGCGTCGTCCTCGTCTTGATCTCCCTCCGGCTGGCTTTGTTCGCGTTGTGCGATGGCAGACGGTCGCGCACACCCATGCCAGTGGACGTGGTTACTACCGTGGAGAGAGCCTGACTTGGCCGCTGGGCTACTTACCTCCACGAGAGCACGAGCATCCGGGATGCGTTGTATTCGCTAACCGCAACGTCACCTCCAGATGTCTCGCCCACGTGGGCACCTGCTCCGCCTCGCCGTCGAGTTCGCTCTCGGTGACAACAGGTAGTCCGGGTCGCTGTACGAGCCGCTCACGCCATGCCAGAACGACCCCACCAGATAGGCCCCGACGAACCCCCCTCTCGGTTGTCCGTCGAGCGGATCAAGCTCCGTTTGCGCGCCGACCCGGGCTGCTACACGTCAATCCGGTGCTCGCCGATCAGCAGGCCTCGGACCGTGATACCGGGGTCGGTCGTCTCGCGGAGCGGGCGGACTCTCAGCGTCGCCCCGGGGAGATCGGGGGTGATTCCGAGCAGGGTGGTGAGCAGGGTGATCGAGGATGCGGCGGCCCATGCCTGGGGGCGGCAGGAAGCCGGGTAGGGGGTGGGGGTCCCGCCTCTGCGGGCGGGTTCGCCGCCGTGGAGTTCGGGCATCCGGTAGTGGAAGCCCGGGGCGGCGTCGAGGATTCCGTCGATGAGTGCGGCGGCCACCTGGGCGGCGCCGGGAACGCCCTGGGCGGCGGCGAGGCCGAGGCCGTGGATGGTGAGCGCCGTGTCGTGGGTCCACACCGATCCGCCGTGGTAGCTCAGCGGGTTGTATCCGGCAGCGGAGGTGGCCATGGTGCGCAGGCCGTATCCGGAGGACATGGTGGGCGAGCCGAGCCTCGCGACCACTGCGGCCGATTCCTCGGCGTCGAGGATGCCGGTGCCGAGCAGGTGCCCCATGTTGGAGGCGACCGAGTCGACCGGTGTTCCCTGGGCGTCGAGGGCGACTGCGGGGAAGCGGCCGGTCGGGTCGGTGATCCAGAAGTGCTCCCGGAAGCGGGCCGACAGTTCGGCGGCCCAGGAGCGCCAGCTGTCGCCGCCGGGCCGGCCGAAGGCGTCCAGCAGCGCGGCCCCGCAGATGGCGGCCTGGTAGGCGTAGCCCTGGACCTCGCTCAGCGCCAGGGGTGCTTGGGCGAGGCGGCCGTCGTTGAACTGGATGGAGTCGTTGGAGTCCTTCCAGCCCTGGTTGGCCAGGCCGTGGCCCGAGGAGTCGACGTAGCTGAGGAAGCCCGCCTCGTTCTGGCCGTGGTCGCGCATCCAGGCCAGTGCCGCGGTCAGCGGGTCGAGCAGCTTGGCGACCTCGTCCTCGGGCATGCCCCAGCGCCAGGCGTCGTGGAGCAGGGTGATCCACAGGGGGGTCGCGTCGACGGTCCCGTAGTAGACGGGCGGCAGCGACAGCTGCTGGTCGGTGTCTGTGAATGCCTGGTGTTCGGTGGTTTCGCGCCGGATCTCGTGGAGGATCTTGCCGGGCTCCTCGGCCGTCGGCAGGTCGACCTTGGCGCCCTGCCTGCGGGCCAACGCCCGCAGAGTGCCCGCCGCGAGCCGGGTTCCCAGAGGCAGCAGCATCCGGGCGGTGATGAGGGAGTCCCGGCCGAACAGGGTGAGGAACCATGGGGCGCCCGCGGCGATGAAGTGATCGTCGGGGTCGGCGGCGTCCCGCAGTTCCAGGCCGCGCAGGTCGGCCAGGGACTGCTCGACCAGCAGCGCGAGGCGCGGATCGGCGCTGTCGACGGTGATGTCCGCGATCACTGACTCCGGGCCGCGGTCGAGTACCGGGGACGGGTCGGGGTCCCGCGCGACGATGTCGACGGTGAAGCGTGCGGTCTGCCCGGGTTCCAGGGCGACGGGCCAGCTCAGCCGTCCGCCGGCCGGGGCCACGCCTGCCGGCAGCGGGCGGGCGGTCGCCTCGACCACCGGGCCCCCGTCCCCGGAATCGGTGGACCAGGTCAGGCCGTCGGGCAGCGGGGCGGCCGGGAGGTCCGTGGCCGGGCGGCCGGTCTTGACGTCCGCGATCGCGGCGAGGTCGCAGCGCAGGGTCAGCGTCAACGAGGTGGTCACCGGCACCCTCGCCGCGGAGCGGATCTCGACAGTCTCGCGCACCCGGTCTGCCAGCAGTTCCCGGCGGCGTTCCACCCACACCGTCGGGTCGGCGCCGTTGTCCCCCAGCCCTCGGGCGACAAGGAGGGCGCGGGTTGTGCCCGCTCCCTGGAACTCGCCCAGTACGGAGGTCAGTTCGGCCCCTTGGAGTTCGACGGCCGAGACGGACAGGATGCGCCGGTCGTTGACGAACACGCCGTTGACGCCGCTGCCCGCGATGCCACCGTCCCGCCCGGACAGCGCCACCGCCGGGGCCCGTACCGCGCACAGCAAATCATGCAGGTACGGCTGCTGCGGAGGTGTCTCTGCCATGGGTTTCCCATCTCGTGTGACTGACTTTCGGCCGAAGACTATCCATTTGAACGTTCATATGGAACAGTATCGCCAGCTTCCCTTAGAACGATCAAAATCACCTACGGCAAAGAAGCCGGAGCGCACACCATGACGCCTGATCGACGAGTGCCGGGCGAGCCGTCGGCTCGCCCGACCATCAAAGCCGTCGCCCAGCACGCCGGGGTCTCGTACCAGACGGTCTCCAACGCGATCAACGCACCGGACCGGCTGAAGCCCGACACTCTGGCACGGGTTCTTGAGTCGATCGAGGCCCTGGGCTACAAGCCCAGCCAGGCCGCCCGCAACCTGCGGACCCAGAGCACCGGCATGATCGGCTTCCGCTTCTCCCGCTCCTCCGGCTCCGGGATCGCCTCGATCGAGGACCGGTTCCTGCACGCGCTCTCCGTGGCGGGCCGCGAACGCGGCTACGGGGTGATCGTCTTCTGCGCCGACGACGATGACGACGAGATCGTCATGTACGCCGACCTGCTGGGCCGCAACGCCGTCGACGGCTTCATCCTGATGAACTCGCACAGTGCGGATCAGCGCACCACCTGGCTGTCGGACCGCGAGATCCCCTTCGTCTCCTTCGGGCGGCCCTGGAGCGAGCCCGCCCGGCCGTACTCCTGGATCGACGTCGACGGTGCCAGCGGCGTCCGCCTCGCGGTGCAGGACCTGGCGGCGGCGGGACATCGCCGGATCGGATTCATCGGCTGGAACCCGGGCGACGAAGTCGGCGACGACCGCTACGCGGGCTGGCTGGAAACCACGAAGGCTCTCGACCTGCCGTCGGAGGGGCTGGCGGCCCGGGGCCCGGGAGGAATAGCGGGCGGCGCGGTGCTGGCCGAGCAGTTGCTGAGCGCCCCCGCGCCGCCGACCGCCCTGGTCTGCGTGTGCGACGCCACGGCTGTCGGCGCGATGCAGGCGGTACGCCAGCGTGGACAGACCGTGGGCCGTGACGTGGCGGTCATCGGCTTCGACGACAGCCCGCTGTGCACAGTGGTCCAGCCCACCCTGACCAGCCTGCGCCAGCCGCTGGAATCCGTCGCCCGGCGGTGCGTCGATTTACTCGCCGAGCACATCGACGACCCGAACCGGCCGCCCCACACCTCCATCGTCGAACCGGCGCTGGTCCAACGGGAGAGCAGCACCACCGCCACCAGCGAGTGACGCGCCCGGTCCGCACCACGCATGGGTGACCTCTTCCTCGCCGCCCTGGCCGCAGAGGTCCCGCACACGCCGCGAGAAAAACCCCCTTCCCGCCCGGCGTGCGGCTCAACGCGCCCCGAAACATGCCCCAAAACCTGAACCCATCACCCCTGAAGGACACTCCCATGAGACTTCGCTCCAGAACCACCCTCGCCCTGGCCTGTGCCGGAGCGACGCTGCTGTCCCTGAGCGCCTGCGGAAGCGGCCTCAACGGCGGCAAGGCCTCCGACGACGGCAAGAAGACCGGCGTCACCATCAAGGTCCTGATCGCCTCCTCCGGAGACGCCGAGACCAACGCCCTCACCGCCGCGGGCAAGGCCTGGGGGAAGAAGACCGGCAACAAGGTCGTGGTGACACCGGCCAAGGACATCACCCAGGAACTCACCCAGGCACTGGCCGGCGGCACCCCGCCCGACCTCTTCTACGTCGACGCCGCGAAGTTCCAGGGCCTGTCCAAGTCGCTGGCCGACGTCGGGGAGAAGGTCACCGACTCCTCCGACGTGTACCCCTCGCTGCAGAAGACCTTCACCAAGGACGGCAAGTACTACTGCGTCCCCAAGGACTTCTCCACCCTGGCTCTGGAGATCAACACCACGCTGTGGTCCAAGGCCGGACTGACCGACGCGGACATCCCCACCACCTGGGCCCAGCTCGAAACCGTCGCGAAGAAGCTGACCACATCCAAGGTGACCGGGCTGGTCATGGGTGACACGCTCGACCGCGTCGGCGCCTTCATGCACCAGGCGGGCGGCTCGGTGACCTCCGCTGACGGGTCGAAGATCACCGCCGACTCGGCGGCCAACCTCACCGCGCTCAAGTACGTCCAGAAGCTGAGCAAGGAGGGCGTACTGAAGTTCCCGGCCCAGGTCTCCGCGGGCTGGGGCGGCGAGGCGTTCGGCAAGGGCAGCGCGGCCATGACCATTGAGGGCAACTGGATCGTCGGCGCGCTCAAGAACGACTTCCCCAACGTGAAGTACAAGGTCGTCCCGCTCCCGGCCGGGCCGAAGGGCAACGCGACACTGTCCTTCACCCAGTGCTGGGGCGTCGCCGCGCAGGGCACCCATCAGACCGCCACGGTGGACTTCGTGGACTACCTGACCTCCGTCGACCAGCAGGTCGCCTTCTCCAAGGCCTTCGGCGTCATGCCCTCCCGCCAGGCGGCCAAGAGCCAGTTCGTCAGCCTCTACCCCGACCAGCAGGCATTCGTCACCGGCGCCGACAACGCCTTCGGCCCCGTCGGCTTCACCGGCTTCGACGCCGTGCAGAAGGACTTCGACTCCAAGATCGCCGGACTGTCCGACGGCTCCTCCGACCCCAAGTCCATGCTCAGCTCCCTCCAGAAGAACGCCACCGCCGCCCTGCAGAGCGCCGGCTAGGCCCAAGCCCCGCCCGGCGCCCGCGGACACCTGACGGTCCGCGGCCGCCGGGCGGCCCACCCGGCGCACCGGCCCGCCCGGCCGCCCCTCCCGCCGACCAGAAAGACACGAGATGAGCGCAACCGGCACGACGACCCGCACCACCGGCTCCACCGCCCGGCGCCGGCGGCCGGCCGAACGCCACCGCTCCGGCGAGAACCGCCGCCAGGCCATCGCGGGCTGGCTGTTCGTCTCACCCGCGCTGCTCATCCTGGTGATCTTCCTGGTCGTCCCGATCCTGCTCGCCCTCTACGTCAGCTTCACCAACTGGGACGGGCTGTCCAACCCGCTGACCGGCGACGCCGGGTTCGTCGGCCTCCACAACTACAAGCAGTTGCTCACCAATGACACCCTGGTCCGGCAGACCTTCGCCGGCGCGCTGCGCAACAACTTCTGGTTCGTCGTCTTCGTCGTCCCGGCGCAGACCGCGCTGGCGCTGTGGCTGGCCGTACTGGTCAACAACAAGTACCTGAAGGGAAAGAGCTTCTTCCGCACCGCGTTCTACTTCCCCTCGATCACCTCAAGCATCGCGATCACCCTGGTCTTCCTCTTCCTCTTCCAGGGCGGCGGCGCGGTGAACGGCCTGCTGAACCTCTTCGGCGTCCAGGGACCCAACTGGCTCGCCGACAAGCGGGGCCTGTTCCATGTCTGGCTGGGCGGACTCGGCGTCGACGGACCACCCGGGTGGGCCAAGCACACGATCATGTCCCAGTCGGTCTGGGACTGGCTCAGCGGACCGTCGATCGCCATGAGCGTGATCATGATCCTTGTCATCTGGACCACCTCGGGCACCTTCATGCTGATGTTCCTGGCCGCCCTCCAGAACATCAGCGAGGAAGTGGACGAGGCTGCCGAAATCGACGGCGCCGGCGGCTGGGAACGCTTCCGCTACGTCACCCTCCCGATGCTGCGACCCACACTCCTGCTGGTCCTCACCCTGGGGCTGATCGGCACCTGGCAGGTCTTCGACCAGATCTACCTCACAGGCAACAACCCCGCCACGCGGACCCCTGCCTTCATGTCCTTCGACCAGAGCTTCCAGAACAACAACTTCGGCGTCGGCGCGGCGATCGCCTTCCTGCTCTTCGGATTGATCATGGTCTTCAGCACAGCGCAGCGCCGCCTCGTCAAGGAGGACATCACCTCATGACGCGTCTGCGAACCCACTCAACGGGCCGGCGGCTCCTCGGATACACGGCGCTGATCGGATTCGCCCTGCTGTTTCTCGGCCCGTTCGCGATCCAGATCGCGACCGCATTCAAAACCAGTCCGGACGCGACGAGCCATCCTCTCTCGCTGATACCGAACCCGGCGACGATGGCCTCCTGGAAACGGATCTTCGGCTACTCCGACGAGCAGCCGGTTCCGTTCGGCACCTGGCTGATGAACAGCATCATCGTCTCCACCAGCATCACCCTGCTGCGGGTCTTCCTCGACAGCCTCGCCGGCTACGCCCTGGCCCGACTGCGGTTCCCCGGCCGACGCCTGGCTCTCGGGCTTGTCCTGTCCGTCCTCGCGGTGCCCCCCGTGGTCCTGCTGATCCCCCGGTTCCTCGTCCTCCAGGAGCTGGACCTCTACAACTCCTACGCCGGCATGATCCTGCCCATCGCCGTGGACGCCATGGGCATCCTCCTGATGCGCGGCTTCTTCCTCCAGGTACCCCTGTCCATCGAGGAAGCCGCCCGCATCGACGGCGCCGGGGTGTTCCGCACCTACTGGGAAGTGGTCCTGCCACTGGTCAAGCCCGGACTCATCACCCTCACGATCCTGTCCTTCCAGGGCTCGTGGAACGAGTTCAGCTTCTTCCTCGTCGCGACATCGGACCCGAAATTCAACACCCTCACCACCGGCCTGGCGAAGTTCAGCGGCTCACTCGGACAGGGAAACCAGTTCCCGGTCACACTCGGCGCGGCCCTGCTCTCCACCATCCCGGTCGCGATCCTCTTCCTGATCTTCCAGCGCCACCTCATCCGTGGCCAGCTCGCCGGAGGCGTCAAAGGCTGAACGCCGGTTCCCAGCCGCACAAGGAGCCGTACACCCACCCCACCGACACCGACAGGAAGCAACACCATGCCTCTGGCCTCCCGTTCCGCCTTCGCCGCCTCGCCCGACGGCACGCCCTGGTGGCGGGACGCCGTCATCTATCAGGTCTACCTGCGGTCCTTCGCCGACGCCAACGGCGACGGCATCGGCGATCTCGCAGGTCTGCGCTCCCGGTTGGATTACCTGGCAGACCTCGGCGTGGACGGCCTGTGGCTCAACCCCTGCTACCCCTCCCCGCAGGCCGACCACGGCTACGACGTGGCCGACTACACCGACATCGAACCCGCCTACGGCGACCTCGCCGCCATGGACGCGCTGATCGCCGACGCCCACAGCCGGGGCCTGCGGGTGCTGATGGACCTCGTGCCCAACCACTGCTCCAGCGCCCACCCCTGGTTCCGGGCCGCACTCACCGCCGCGCCCGGTTCACCGGAACGAGGGCGGTTCATCTTCCGCCCCGGGCGCGGCCCGGACGGCGAACTGCCCCCCAACAACTGGCCATCCGTTTTCGGCGGCCCCGCCTGGACCCGGGTCACCGAACCCGACGGCACACCCGGCGAGTGGTACCTGCATCTCTTCGACACCGAGCAGCCGGACTTCGACTGGCGCAATCCGCAGGTGCAGAACATGTTCGACGACGTCCTGCGCTTCTGGTTCGACCGGGGCGTCGACGGCTTCCGCATCGACGTCGCCCACGGCCTGTACAAGCACGCCGACCTCCCCGACTGGACGAGCGACCACTACTACAACGGCCACGCCTGGAACCAGCCCGAGGTCCACGAGGTGCACCGCCGCTGGCACCGGATCGCCGCGTCCTACGCCCCCGATCGCGAACTGACCCTCGTGGGCGAGATATGGGTTCCCGAAGTCACCGACCTGGCCGCCTATCTGCGCCCCGACGAACTGCAGCAGGCGTTCTTCTTCGACCTGCTCATGCAGCCGTGGGACGCCGCCGGCTTCCGCGCCTCCATCGACCGGGCCTTCACCGAGATCGGCTCGACCGGAGCGGCCATCACCTGGACCCTTTCCAACCACGACGTGCACCGGGCCACCACCCGCTACGGCATCGTGCACCCCGAGGAACCCCACGAGTCCATCGACCTGCAGACCCGCCTCATGCGCCCCCGCGGCGAGGTCGACACCGCCCTCGGCGAGCGCCGGGCCCGCGCCGCCGCGCTGCTCCTGCTCGCCCTGCCCGGCACGCAATACCTCTACCAGGGCGAGGAGCTGGGCCTGCCCGAGGTACTGGATCTCCCCGACGACGCACGCCAGGACCCCACCTGGTTCCGCTCCGACCACAACGACCCCGGCCGTGACGGCAGCCGCGTCCCCCTGCCCTGGACCACCCGACCCGGCGACTTCGGCTTCTCCGGCACCGACGAACCCACCGCGGCCCCCTGGCTTCCGCAGCCGACCTGGTTCGCGAAGTACGCGGCCGCCGAGCAGGCCGCCGACGCCGCGTCCACGCTGTCCATGTACCGGCACGCCCTGCGGGTACGCCGCACCGCGTTCCCGGGCACAGCCGACACCGTCACCTGGCTCGACGTACCCGAACACCCCAACGTGCTCGCCTTCCGCCGCTCCGACGTGACCTGCGTCGTCGCCTTCGGCACGGAACCCCTGCCGCTCCCCGGCGAATGGGGCGAGGTACTCGCGGCCAGCGACGCACTCGACGGACGTATGCTCCCCGGCGGCACCGCGGCCTGGCTGCGTCACCCAGCCCGCTGATACGGCATCCATAGACCCTAGCCAGTTGCCCTCGGACCGAGGCCAGATCCTCGCCTTCGGCGTACTACTCCTGGCCCTGCCCGTACTGATTGCTTCGCCCTCTTCCAACGCTGCTTCGCCCAGGGCGTGGCCAGCTCCGCAGCCAAGGGATAACACCCGATGCTTCACCTGAACCATCAGCACATCACCGTCCTCGGTGAATGCGTCGCCGACGCCTTCACCGCCCCGGATCCCAGTGCCCAACTGGACGCCCTCCCTGACCTGCTCGGTACCAGGCGCGGACCCGCCATGGGCGGACCAACTGCCGTCGGCGAACGCCGCCTTGCCCAGACTTCCCCCGAAACCGTCGCCCCGTAAAGACGCGCGTGGATTCCACCCGCACGCTGGGAGTGCCCGGGACCTGGCGTTACCAGTCGGTGGGCATGTACGTGGCGGTGTAGCGACCGCCTGCGGAACCGTGGGGCAGGACCTCGACGATGCGCTGGAGATAGGCCGGCGTGAGTTCCACGTTGGCCCCAGACGCTCTCCTCGACGTGGGTCGCGCTGCGGGTGCCGGGGATAGGGACAACGCCGTCGCCCTGGGCCAGCAGCCAGGCGAGGGCAGATGGGTGACGGTGATGGTTGGCGGGGTTGACGAGGCAGCAGGCGAGTTTGAGCAACGCTTCGTGGATGTCGGCTCGTCGTTCCCATCGGATGCGCAGACGGCGGAAGCCGTGCAGCCGCGCAGTTGGGTCGGCCGCGCGGAACAGGACTCGTCCCAGGGCGAGCACCTCACCGCACGGCCGCCCCAACTGCGCGGCTGGGACGGTGCCGACGCCTCTCAAAGGACTACGAATACCTGCGCGTCTGCTCGGAGAATGCCATCCACCCCTCCATGGCCATGCTCCTCCTGGCTCCTCCCGGCTCCTCCTGTGCCGCCTCGCAAGACCAGCCCGCTCACAGGCTTTTCAGACGCCCCCAGCCGATCAGAAGTAGGTGGGCAGGCGCGGGGTGTAGGGGTCTTCCAGTGCGGCGATCTCGTCTTCGGTGAGCGTGAGGTCGAGGGCGGCGACGGCGTCGGTGAGGTGGTGGGTCTTGGTGGCGCCGACGATGGGCGCGGACACGACGGGGTTCTTCAGTACCCACGCCAGTGCGACCTGGGCCATCGGGACACCGTGCGCATCGGCGATCTTCTGGACGGCGTCGACGATGGCTTCGTCGGTGTCGACGAACAGGGGGCGGCCGGCGTAGTCGGTGTCGGGGGCGGCCTTGGCCCGTGCGGTGCTGTCCTGGCCCCAGGGGCGGGTGACACGGCCGCCGGCCAGGGGACTCCAGGGGATGGAGCCGACGCCGGAGTGGGCGAGCAGGCCGAACATCTCGCGCTCCTCCTCCCGTGCCAGCAGGCTGTACTGGTCCTGCATGGACACGAAGGGCGTCCAGCCGTGGCCCTGGGCCGCGTGCTGCATGGTGGCGAACTGCCAGGCCCACATCGAGGAGGCGCCGAGGTAGCGGACCTTGCCGGCCTTGACGAGGTCGTGCAGAGCTTCCATGGTCTCCTCGACCGGGGTCTGCGGGTCGAAGCGGTGGATCTGGTAGAGGTCGACGTAGTCGGTGCCCAGCCGGGTCAGGGAGGCGTCGATCTGCTCCATCACGGCCTTGCGCGACAGGCCCGACCCACCGGGTCCGTCGTGCATGGGGTTGAACAGCTTGGTGGCCAGGACGACGTCGTCGCGCTTCGTGTACTTCTTGATCGCGCGGCCCACGATCTCCTCGGAGGTGCCGTAGGCATAGATGTTGGCGGTGTCCCAGAAGGTGATCCCGGACTCGATGGCCTGGCGGAAGATCGGTTCGGCGCCGTCGTCGTCCAGAGCCCACGGCATTTGCGAGGTGTCGCCGAAGCTCATGCATCCGAGTGCGATGCGGCTGATCTTCAGTCCGGAGGTGCCCAGACGGGTGTACTGCATGACGCGCTCCTCATCGTCGGCGCAGCCGGCGGACACCGGCTGCTTCATCATCGAGGCTAGGCAGCCGACGGTGGCGGTGGGAGATGCTGCCAGCACCCCCAACCGGGCAAGCGACACGCCTGCCGCCGAGGTATGGGCCGCCTGGGGCGCGGTGCTTCCTGGCCACCCGACGGGCACAGATCACCCCCGGACCAGGTCGGCCGGACCCGCGGTCAGGTGCGCGCGAGGACCTGCGGCCCGGCATGATCGTGCGGTGGTGCAGCGGACGCCGCCGTGCAGGATGCCGCTGAGGGGGGTACTGGCAGCATCTCCCACGTTCGCGGTGGGGCTCGTAGCGTGAATGGCATGAACAACCGCAGCGAGGTACGGGACTTTCTGATCTCCCGCCGCGGCAAGGTCACCCCCGAGCAGGTGGGCCTCGTCGACCACGGCGGCACCCGCCGTGTACCCGGTCTGCGACGCAGCGAGGTGGCCGACCTGGCAGGGGTGTCCGTGGAGTACTACACCCAGCTGGAGCGCGGCAACGTGCGCGGAGCCTCCGAGAGCGTCCTGGACGCCGTGGCCCGGGCGCTGCTGCTGGACGAGGCCGAGCGGGCACACCTGTTCGATTTGGCGCGTGCGGCCAACAACGGCACGGCGGTACGCCGGCGCCCGGCGGTGCAGCGGGTACGTCCGGCCATCCAGGCGATCCTGGACAGCCAGCTGTCCCCTGCCTATGTCACCAACGGCCTCGGGGACGTCATGGCCACCAACGCGCTGGGCAAAGCCCTCCTGTCTCCGCTGTACGAGGACCCCGCCCGGCCGGTCAACGCCGCACGGTTCCGCTTCCTGAACCCCCGCGCGGCCGGTTACTACCTCGACTGGGAGGCCACCGGCCGCGACAGCGTCGCCGGGCTGCGCCTCATGGCCGGCAAGAACCCCTACGACAAGGCGCTCACCGATCTGATCGGGGAGCTGTGCACCCGCAGCGAGGAGTTCCGCACCCGGTGGGCGTCACAAGACGTCCGGCTGCACCGCACGGGAGTCAAGCGGTTGCACCACCCGGTCGTCGGTGACCTCGAGCTCTCCTACGAAGCCCTGGATCTGCCTGCCGACGCCGGTCTCGTGCTGATCGTCTGCACCGCAGAACCCGGATCACCCAGCCGCCAGGCCCTCGATCTGCTCGCCAGCTGGGCTGCCGCGCCGGACCCCGTCGAGCCCGCTCAGGAAGAACCGAGCGATCGCGGCCAGTAGCACCTGGCCCACATTCCCCAAAACCATCCAGCCCGTCGCCGGCCACCGGCTGAGCACGGGCGACGAACCGCCGTTCCCCCACGTGCCGGTGCGCACCCTCGCACCGTTCAGCACCACCCCGAAAGGTTCACCATGTCCAAGATCCCCGATGTCACGCTGAACAACGGTGTCCAGATGCCGATCCTCGGCTTCGGCGTCTTCCAGGTCCCCGCCGAGGAGACCGAGCGGGTCGTCACCGACGCCCTCGCCGCCGGCTACCGCCACCTCGACACCGCCGCCGCCTACGGCAACGAAGAGGCCGTCGGCAAGGCCGTCAAGGCCAGCGGCATCGCCCGCGACGAGCTGTTCATCACCACCAAGATGTGGGTCAACGAAAAGGGCGAAGAGGGCGCCAAGACGGCCTTCGACACGTCCCTGCGCCTGCTCGGGCTGGACTACCTGGACCTGTACCTGATCCACCAGCCCTTCGGCGACTACTACAGCTCCTGGCGCGCCATGCAGGACCTGCACCGTCAGGGCCTGATCAAGGCGATCGGCGTGTCGAACTTCTACGCCGACCGCCTCGTCGACCTGATCGACCACAACGAGATCGTCCCGGCGGTCAACCAGATCGAGACCCACCCGTACTTCCAGCGCGCCGACGACCAGGCCCTCATGGCCGAGCGCGGCGTGCAGATCGAGTCGTGGGGCCCGCTGGCCGAAGGCCGCAACAACATCTTCAGCGACCCGACGCTGACCGCCATCGGCGAAGCGCACGGCAAGTCCGTCGCCCAGGTGGTACTGCGCTGGCTGACCCAGCGCGGTGTCGTGGTGATCCCCAAGTCCTCGCGACCGGAGCGCATGGCCGAGAACATCGCGGTCTTCGACTTCGAGCTGACCGGCGACGAGATGGACCGCATCGCCGCGATGGACACCGGAGCCAGCCTCGTCTTCGACCACCGCGACCCGCAGACGGTCAGCGCCGTCGGCGGGTACCGCCTCGGCTGAGAAACACCCTTTCCTTCTCGCGGACATCGGCGTGCACCGGACCAGGGCAGCAAGGCCAGCTTCCTCGTCACCCACGGTGATGCACCGAGGGTGCTCTCAACAGACGACCACGAAGGGTGTAACCCACGGGCGAGGTTGGCCAGGACGGCCTGGCAGATGTCACGGGTGATGCGGGTGTCCTTCGGTCTCCTCACCCAGGCCGACGACCACGGCCGCCACCTTGATAACGCCGCGCTCATCACGGGGCTGCTCCGGCCCCTGAGGGCCGAGCACACCTCGGTCCACGTCGAGGACGACCTCCAGCGGCTCGCCAACGCGGGCCTGATCTGCCGGTACACCGGCTACGGCGGCCGCCGGTACCTCCACATCGCGATTCGTGCCTGGGCGATCACGGAGAGGCCCGTTTACGGCGGAAGTTGGCCCGGTAGTCGGTGGGGCGGACTCCGAAGTGTCGGGTGAAGAGCCCGGCGAATGTGCCGTGGTCGCGGTAGCCGACCTCGATGTGGATCTCACGGGTGGTGCGGTCCGTGCTCTCCAGAAGGTGCTGGGCCCTGCGCATCCGGGCCCGCTGCAGGTGGACGAGGGGCGACTCGCCCGTCTCCTGCTTATAGCGTCGCAGCAGGGTCCGCGTGCTGATGTGAAAGTGCTCGGCCAGCGCGGGGAGGTTGTACCGATCCTTTAGGCGTTGGTCGAGGAAGCGCTGCACCTGGGCGGAAAGGCCGTTGCCCGAGGCGGGCAGGAGCTCGTCGTCCACATAGGGGACCTGAGACATGCGCGCGTCGTCGATCAGGGCGATCCGAGCCGTCCGGCGCGCTACCGTGCGTCCGCAATGACGCTCAATGAGGTTCAGCACGAAGTCGTACATCGCGCTGAAGGCTGCCGTCGTGGTGACGCCGGAGTCGCTTACGACCAACTCCCGTGACACCACGGCGGCACCGGGATATCTCCGGGCGAGTTGATCCGCGAACAACCAGGCGGTCGTGGCCCGCCGCCCTGCGAGGAGACCGGCCTCGCCAAGCAGGAACGCACCGACGCATATCGACACCACGGCGATTCCGCGGTCGGCGTGCGCACGGATCGCTTCGATTTCTGGCCTCAGGGCATTCATCCCGAGGGCCAGGTCCTCCCCCGGGACCGGTTCGAAGCCTGGCACCACGAGGACGTCGACGCCGCGCAACGCGACCACCCCGAGGGCGACCCCGCCCGACGCGATGACGCGGCGTCTGGGCGAGACCACGACGACCTCGAACGGCGCAACCGCGCCGCCCCCACATGCCCGGGCGACGTGGCTGCCCATCGTCAGCAGATCGACGACGCCGAACACCTCTGACGCGAAGCAGCCCGGGTAGGCGAGCACACCTACCCGAAGTGGACTGGACGAGCCCATGAGGCATCTCCTTCCCGAAACCCGGTGTGGCGGGATCACCCTGGAGTATGGCGATCACGCCCCTCGGTCCGGAAGGGTCCGCCCGGCCAGAATGGCCCCGATATCCCGTCGGGAGGAGCAGACCGTGACCAGATGCGAGGCGGACAGCGATGATCCGCTGACCGACTTCCTCCGTCGCGAGATGGCGTTCAGCGGCGTGAGCAAGGCCGTCCATGTCGCCGGAGCCGGTTCCGCGGTGATCGTGATGCCAGAGATGCCGGGCATCAGTCCCGACGTGGCACGCTTCGCCCGTTGGGTGCGCGACGCCGGTTTCACGGTCTACATGCCGTCTCTGTTCGGCACCGATGGCGCGTTTCCAACGGTCGATCTCGGCACATCGGTGGTGAAGCGAGCTTGCGTGAGCAAGGAGTTCCGGGCCTTCGCGGGCGGCGGCACCAGCCCTGTCGTCAACTGGCTCCGTGCCCTGGCACGGCGGGCGCACGACGAGTGCGGTGGTCCGGGTGTCGGCGTGGTCGGGATGTGCTTCACCGGAAACTTCGCGCTCACGATGACGCTCGAGCCCGCCGTGATCGCTCCGGTCGTCAACCATCCTTCGCTCCCCCTCGACGACCCGGCTGGGCTGGAGCTCTCGCCGGCGGACGCGGCGGCGATCAGGGAGCGTTTCGAGCGCGATGATCTCAGGGCCTTGGGCTATCGGTTCGACAGCGATCGTTGGTGCACCGGTCAGCGTTTCGCCGCCTACGCCGCCCTGCTGGGCGAGCGCTTCGACGGCCGGGTCGTGAGTGGTGCCGCCGCGAAAACCGCGCCGCCCCCGTTCTTCAGGGACATCGTCGGTACGCCACACAGCGTGGTGACCGCCCACCTGGTCAACGAGGAAGGACACCCCACCATCCGTGCTCGCGACGAGATCATCACGTTTCTCCTGTCGCGTTTGGCGGTCGACCCGGGTGGGAGAGGCTCATCGGGCAGGTGACAAGGCCCTTGGCCCCCTGTCCTGTGCCGTGCGGAGAGACGCCAAGACCCGATGAACCTGTCAGGCATCACGCCGAGGCGCAGGCCGTGATACCACCGCCGCGAGGACGTGGACTTCGGCGAAACCCTCCACATCCCCCAACCGGTCGACTTCGACCTGGACACAGCAACGCTGCTCCCGTACGCCTGAGTACGTGTGGGGCCCCTCACGCCGACGCTGACAAGCGGGATCGGGAGCAGAAGCCGCGGGCTTACGCGGAGACCGGGATTTCGGTCTACTTGCTGATCGACCGGGACTCCTGCGAGGTCCTGGTCCACGCCGAGCCGGAGAGGGGTGTGTGCGGCACTCTCCCCGTCCGAGTGCACAGTGGAGGGATCATTTCCGCAGGTGTGGGGATGGGCCACCTGGCATCGAAGTACGCACATAACGCCAGCGCGCCCTGTGGCAGGCTGCCGCACAGCGGCCCACCAGGCGGCAGGGAGGTCCTGTCCCGGCGGGGTAAGGCTTCTTTGCGTCGCTTGGTCGATGCGCTGGAGACACTTTCCCGCCCGACGCTGACCTGGCGGCACCCGTCCGGCTCGGGTCCCGTGGGTCCGTCGGCGGGACTTTCCTGGGGCCAACCTGGGGCCGGAAGGAAAGGGAAACCCCGTGAATGACCATGGAGTCCCGGCCTAGGGGAACGTTCTGGCGAGCTCGTAATGCGTAGGTCTCGGGTTCGAATCCCGAAGGCGGCTCCATTTTTCCAGATTAGATGACCTCTGACCTGGGCTTTTAGTGTGTACGCTTCAATGAGTGGTCTAGTCCAGTGGCTAACGAGGGTTATTTGGGGCCCATCTGGGGCCCGGTAAATCCCCGCAAAGCATCTGATCGGATCACAAAATCGTCCGATTGACGTTTTTCGAGGGCGGGACCACGTGCCTTGACGCCTGAGTTTCCTTCGACGGACACCACTCGATGTGGTGTTCAAGCGGCGAGTGCGGGCCTCACATTCGACGGGACTTCGGTAGCCCAAGCTGCTGTCCCTGCCGGTGCTGTACCAGGCCTCCAGATGGATCTCGCGGCCGGCTCGGGTCCTGGCGATGGTCCCGTCCGTGAGCACATGCCTAACCGCGCGCTCACCAGCCTTGATCCGCTACACCATGAGCGGGCACCCCCGATGTGGGTGCATCACCGAAGGCAGAATTGGGTTGCCGAAGTGATCGGGAGGTACCACGCTGCACCTGTGCCGATGCATGACGACGAGGTCAGTGTGCCGTTCGAGACGGTGCGCGCGCTGGTGGACGCTCAGTTCCCCCGGTGGCGGGGTCTGCCTGTCGAACGTGTCGCTTCGGAGGGAACGGTCAACGCCATCTTCCGTATCGGTGACCGGTTGACGGCTCGGTTCCCCCTTCAGCGTCAGGAAGCCGCGGCGGCGCGGCAGTGGCTGGAGTGCGAAGCGGAGGCGGCACGTGAGCTGTTCGGACGTACGCGGTTCCCTACGCCCGAACCGGTCGCCCTCGGGGAGCCCGGCGCCGGTTACCCGCTCCCGTGGTCGGTGCAGACCTGGGTACCCGGTGCTGTGGCGACCGACCGTTACCCAGGCCGGTCGGTCGGATTCGCGCACGATCTCGCCGAGTTCATCAACGACGTGCGGGCCATCGACACGCGAGGCCGGACGTTCGGGGGGCAGGGGCGCGGGGGAGAGCTGCAAGCTCACGACCCGTGGATGCAGACGTGTTTGGAGCGCAGTGGAATGCTGCTGGATGTCCCGCGGCTGCGGCGTCTGTGGATCGTGATGCGGCAGCTGCCGCGAGGCGAGTACGCGGACACGATGAACCATGGTGATCTCATTCCCGGCAACGTCCTGGTCGCCGGCTCGCGGCTGGCCGGGGTTCTCGACGTGGGAGGACTGGGGGTGGCCGACCGCGCCCTTGATCTTGTGAGCGCCTGGCATCTGCTGGAGCGGGGGCCACGCCAGGTACTCCGGGAGGAACTCGGCTGCGACGATCTGGAGTGGGAACGCGGCAAGGCGTGGGCGTTCGTGCAGGCCATGGGGCTGGTCTGGTACTACGAGCACAGCAACCCCGTCATGAGCCGGATGGGCCGGCGCACGCTCGGACGCGTCATGGCCGACTCTCCGTCCGCCTGAACCGGTCCGTCACCCCCACGGTGCGGCCGACACACAGCGACGCGTCGGCGGTCCGCCGGCGTCGAGCCGGTGAATGGGTGCCCCAGAAGTGCACGTTCTCGAGGTGGGTGGGCCAGATATGGACAGGACCTCTTCGTGGTCGTCGTGACGCAGCGCGGCCACCCGAGGCCGTGGCACTACCTGGACCAGTAGACGATGGCGTTGGTGGTCGGCGGTCAGGTACCACATTTGCTCGGTCCGGTGCTCGTGAGCAGATCAGTGCGGAAGGGAATCCAGGGCAGTGATTCCTCTGCGGAGCGCACCTGCTGTCTCGTCAAGCGGACGACGCTCGTGCACCCGCCAGTCCGCCTCGATGCGGAACGGAGCCCCCTGGAAGCGGGGAAGCCATGCAGGTGGACGTGACAAACTTCCTGGAAGGCCGCCTTGCCATCTGCCAGGAAGAGATTGACTCCCTCGCATCGCAGGCCCGATAGCCGCAGTTCGCGTCCGAGTCGGTGCGCCATCCTCCACACCTGCACGCCGATGTCGTCCTGCAAATCCTCCAGCCCTTCCGCGTGTGACTTCGGAATGACGAGCAGGTGCCCCGGGGTCACGGGTTGGAGGTCCATGAACGCGATGACCCATTCGTCCTCAAAGATGATGCTTGCCTCAGCCTGGCCTTGCGCGACCGCGCAGAAGACACATCCGTCGCCCAGCAACGTGACCCGCTTTGAAGACACCTCGTGCCTCTTTCGTTCCCGGATCCCGAATATCGGCGCAGCGCCTCTCGCCCGCTGCCGGCCCGGCTCGGGGCCCGCCATCTCCTGGCCGGCATCCTGTGTACCGAAGCGTGAACCGTCGGGCGGGCTCGATCCGATGATGGGGTGTGAGCGCCTCACCTGAGCAGAGCGACGCGGAGTTGCTGGCCGCGACCACGGCCGGCGACCGCGCCGCGTTCGAGGCGCTGTACCGGCGCTACGGGCCGTGGCTGGCGGTCCGGCTGCGGTACCGGTGCCCGGACGCTGCCCTGGTGGACGATGCGGTGCAGGAGACGTTCCTGGCGGTATGGCGCGGTTCTGCCCGGTACAGGGAGGGCGGTGACGTCGCCGGCTGGCTGTGGCAGATCGGCTTCCGGCGGCTGGTCGACGCGATCCGCGGGCAGCGCGCCCGGGACAGGCTGCTGCGGCTACTGGCCGGCCGTCGCTGGACTACCGCGCCCTCGGCGGAGGAGGAGCTGCTGCTGGGCGTGGAGTACGGCGACCTGGCTGGGGCGCTGGCCCGCCTGTCCCCGGAACTGCGCGCGGTCATGCAGGCCACGGTGCTCGACGGGCTGACCACGCACGAAGCTGCAGCTCTGCTGGGGATCCCGGCGGGCACCGTCAAGACCCGGGCAATGCGGGCGCGGCGGCAACTACGCGGGGACCTGACATGACGACCCTGGGAGGTGGGCGATGAGTGCCGGTGACTGGCACGTCGCGGACGACGACTTGCGGGCATACGCCGAGGGCGCGGCGCGGCCGCCGTTGCTGTGGTCGACCGAGGCGCACCTCGGGACCTGTGCGCGCTGCCGCCAACGGCTGTCCAGCCGCGTCGACCCGGTTGCGGTCCGCGCCGGCTGGACGCGGCTGGACGCCGAACTGGACGCCCCCCGGCCCGGCCCGGTCGAGGTGCTCCTGGCGCGGCTGGGCGTGGCGGCGCACACCGCACGGCTGCTGGCCTGCACGCCGGGGCTGCGCAGGTCGTGGCTCGCCGCGGTGGGCTTCACCCTCGCGGTCACCACGGGCGCCGCGCACCTGGCCCGGTCGATGACGGTACCGATCCCGCTGCTCGCGATCGCCCCGCTGCTCCCGCTGATCGGCGTGGCGATCTCGTTCGGCCCACGCGTGGACCCCAGTTACGAACTGGCCGTCGTCGCGCCCCTGCACACCTTCCGGCTGCTGTTGCTGCGCTGCGCGGCGGTGCTGTCCGCGACCACGGCGCTGACCGGCGTGGCCAGCATCGCGGTGCCGGAGCACGGCGCGGTCGTGCTCGGCTGGCTCGCCCCGTCGCTGGCGCTGACCTTGCTGAGCCTGGCCCTGACGCCACGGTTCGGCCCGGTCACGGCGCCCCTCGCCGTGGGGTTCGGCTGGCTGGCGCTGCTGGGGGCCACCGTGCAACACACCACCGGCGAATCGGTCCTGTTCACCGCGCCCGGCCAGGCCGGGCTCACGGCCGGTGCCGCCGCGGCGGCGATGGCCCTGTGGAAGGTCCGCGCCGCCTTCGACACCACCCACCACCTGGGTCGCGTCGCCGACCCGAGCATGAGGAGGACGATGTGACGACGGTACAGGCCGAGGGATTGTCACTGCGGTTCGGGCGCACGACAGCCCTGGAAGATGTGTCGTTCGCGCTGCACGACGGGGTCACCGGGCTGCTCGGGCCGAACGGCGCGGGCAAGACCACGCTGCTGCGCATCCTGGCCACCGCGATCCCGGCCGACGGCGGGCAGTTGCGCATCCTCGGCGCGGACCCCCGTGGCGCCGCCGGGCGGCTGGCGATCCGGCGTCGCCTCGGGTACCTGCCGCAGAGCCCCGGCTGCCACCAGCACTTCACCGCGTTCGAGTTCGTCGACTACAGCGCGATCCTCAAGGAGATCGTGGATGGCCGGCACGACGAAGTACGCCGGGTGCTGCACGCGGTCGGACTGGACGACCAGCGCGGCAAGAAGATGAAAGCCTTGTCCGGGGGTATGCGCCAGCGCGTCGGGCTGGCCGCGGCGCTGCTCGACGACCCGGCACTGGTGATCCTCGACGAGCCCACCGTCGGCCTGGATCCCGAGCAGCGGCTGCGGTTCCGTGAGCTCATCGCGCACATCGGCGAGGGCCGTACCGTACTGCTGTCCACCCACCAGACCGAGGACGTGGCCACCGTATGCCAGCGCGTCATCGTCCTGAACCAGGGCCGGATCCGGTTCGAGGGCGAGCCGGTGGCGCTGGCCGGCCTGGCGCGCGGCCGGGTGTGGACCAGCCCGGCCCGCGCGGACGGCGCGCTCGCCGCGTGGCGCACCGGCAACGGTGACTACCACAACATCGGCGACCCGCCCCCCGACGCCCGGCTGGCCGATCCGAGCATCGAGGACGGGTACCTCATGCTGATCGACGCCGCGAGCCCGGCGGGGCGTGCGGCATGACCGCGGTGCTGGCCGAAGCACCCGGCACGCCGGCGATCGACGCCGCGGCGCCGCGCCGGGCTGTCCTGGCCCTGGCCCGGGTGGAGATGGTACGGATGCTCCGGCACCCGGTGACGGTCGCCGCGACCCTCTTCCTGGCCGGCAGCTGGGCGTCCGCCTGGTTCGCGATCGAAACCACCCGCTACCCCGTGCTGCAGGACCTCGACCGCGACAGCGCGATAGGCATGATGATGCTGCTCGGCGGCGCCGCGCTGGTCGTCGGCAATCTCGCCGTGCTGCGGGCGCACCGCGACGGCACCACGAGCCTGAGCCAGGTGCTCATCCTCCCGGACCACGCGCGCACCCTCGCCCACCTGCTCGCCCTGTTCCCGCTTGCCGTGGTCGGCGCCGTCCTGATTCTCGCCCGCATGGCGGTCCTCGCGGTCTGCGCCCCGGCCGCGGGCCACCCGAACCCGTACGAGCTCGCGATGGGGCCGGCCACCGTCCTGCTGCTCGGGGCGCTCGGCGTACTGCTGGGGCGGCTCACCCGGTCGGCGGTAATCGCACCCCTGGCGCTGCTCGTCCTGCTCGCCGGCCTCGTCGTACCCGTGCCGCTCTCCAACGGCGGAAAGGCCCTGTGGTGGCTGGTGCCGCAGGGTGAGCCGGCCCTCGAGATGCCCACGCCGGTATCCCTGATGGCCCGCCCGGCCGCGGCCCACCTCGGGTACCTCCTCGGCCTGGCCGGGCTGCTGGCAGCCGCCGCTGTGCTGCGCGCCGGCGCCCGTGGCGTCCGGGTGGCCGTGGCCGGAGTGATCGCGTTGGCCTGCACGGTGGCGGGCGGCACGGCACAGCTGTCCCCGCCGGGCCGCGCCGTCGCCGCAGCCCGGACCGCGGTCATGAACCACCCGTCCCAGCACGAGGCCTGCCAGGAGCTCGGACACGTCACCTACTGCGCCCTCGCGGGATTCAGCCGCTGGGTCCCCGCGTGGAACACGGTCGTACAGGCTGTCGTGGCCCAGGTACCCGCCACGGCCCGGTCCGCGCAGCTGACCGTCCGGCAACGCATCGTCATCCTGGCCTTCGACCGCGGGACCGGGCCGGAGCAGCTGCTCGCCGCGTGGCGGGCGGACGACGCTGCCGCCGGTACCCCCGGGGCGATCGGCATCGGCACCCGCTGGGGTGACAGCCGCGTCACCGCCTACCTCGCCGCGCAGGTCGCATACCGGCTGGTCACCGGCCGCCAGAGCGTCGAGGAACGCGACGGCGCCACCGTCTGCGGCGGCGCGGGCGTGCTCGTCCTCTGGCTCGCCGGGCAGGCCGGCACACAGGTCCGCACGGGCCTGCGCCTGCTCGCCGAGGACGCGCGCGATGAACGAGGCGGCGTCTCCTTCGACGAGAACGAGCGGTTCCCCCGCGTCTACGTACCGGCACCCGAACTCGCTGTGGCAATGCAGGCGCTGGCCCGCCCGCGCGCCGACGTCACCGCGCGCGTCCAGCAGTCCTGGGCCACGCTGGCCGCGCCCGGGACAACCGCCGTGCAGGCCGCGCGGATCCTCGGCGTACCCGCCCCGGCCACGGGCACGGCCTGCTGATGAACTCCAGGACCCTGTATCCGCTGCTGCGGTCCACCGCGCACGCCACCACGTGGCGGCCGATGGCGGTCGGCGCGGCCCTGGGACCGGCCGTCCTGCTGGTACCCGAGGCGCTGACCGCGAGGCTGACCACTACCCACCTGACCACGCTGGCCCGCATCGCGGCGATCTGCGTCGCGCTCGGCGCGGCGTTCCTCCTCGACGACCCCGCCACCCGCAGCATCCTCACGGTGCCGACCCCGCGCCTGGCCCGCAACCTGGTTCGGGTCGCCCTGGCCGTGCCGGCCGTCGCGCTGTGGTGGACGCTCACTCTCGGCCTCGCGAAGACGACCGGCCATCACGCGGCCGCCGCACACCTGCCCGTCGCGGCGTTGACGCTGGAGGCGGCGACCCTGCTGGCCGCCGCCCTCGCCCTGGCCGCCATCGCGCAGCGGAGCACCACCGACGGGAACACGGGCGTCATCGCGGCGCCGTCCGTGCTGCTGCTCGCGGCCGGCGCCTGGTTCCTGCCGCACCCGGCGGCACTGATCCTCACGCCCACCGACCCGCACTGGACAGCGTCGCACCACCGCTGGGCCGCCGTCCTCGCGGCCGCGCTCGTAGCGTTCCTGTGGGCGAGCCGCGAGCGGGAACGGCGGCGGGTTCCGCGCGGATGGCGACTCGCCGCCATCGCCGTTGTGGTGCTGCTGGCGGGCGTGGGTACGGCGTTCGCCTTCCGCGGTGACAGCGAACAGCGCACCGCGCCGCCGTCGGCGGGCATTGACACCGGAACGCATGCGTCGAAACGGATCGTGCCGGGAGGCGACTGCCAGTGTGCCAACGGCGGCAGGTTCTCCTTCTGGGAACGGCAGGCCGATCCGACCAGGGTCGTGCTGTTCCTGAACGGCGGAGGCGTTTGCTGGGACGCCGCGATGTGCGCCTTCACCAGCACCGGCCAGCCGGGCGAGAACGACTTCTACGACTGGAACGACCAGGGCGGCGAGAGACCGTACGACCAGAAGTCCGCTCCCCTCTACGGCGGCCTGGTCGCCGACCGGCTCCCGCACGCCAAGGTCACCGTGTTCGGTGCGCAGTCCGGCGCCTGGCCCGACAATCCCGACTTCAACGCCAAGGTCCTCGGCAAGGCGTGGGGTGCCTATGACGCCGTACCCGTCTGGGCGGTCGACGGGCTCACCGCCCGTAACTGGAGCATCCCTCGGTTCTGGGTCCAAGCAGCCCATCATGCTCCTGAACTCCTCCTGTCCCGCTTCGACTACGCCTTCGACCCCGCCGCCGCGGTGGAGGTGACCAAATGGATGCCCGGGAACCCACCGAACCTCCTGGCCGTCATCCACGCCAAGGAGATCGCGAGTTCGATCGCTTCTACGACCTCAAGGTCCACGACGTCCGCTTGATCGACTGGATCAAACAGCTCACAACTGGCAAACCGCCCAGTGACGTGCGCTGCGACAAATGCAACCAGTGACGAAATGGCGACAGAGGTCCCAAATCGAGCAACCGCGGGCGGGATCGAGATGGCGCCAGGAGGCGTCCGGGTCGTTGATTTGAGCTAGGGGTTGCCCCGGCCGGCCGGGCCCGCGGTGTTCTTCGCTCCGGACTGAATGGTGCGGGTGTCGTGCGGGACGCGCAGGCAGACCATTCCGGATGCCTTGGCGATGTCGATCGCCGCGACCCTGGCGACCGTTCCGTCGTCGCGGTCTTCTCTCAACTCCTCCATGGCGTGCTCCCTGTTGTGCTGGTGCGGGCAGAGGCTGCCGGGGAGCCTGAGGGGATCGGAGAAGCTGATCGGCGGCCCTGCCCTCGCGCCCTGGCAGGGCCGCAGTCACCTGAACAGCACACCCATACGGAACCCCAGCCTCACACCCGGTTTCGGGAAGCCCTTTCAGCCCGCGCGGACGAACTCCATATTGATCGAGTACATGAACTGGCCGACGCCCACGCACTCCCAGCCGACGGCTTCGACGGATCGCACGACCAGATCGATCTCCTTGCGGATCTTCTTCATGGGGTTCCTGACCCGGGCCATGCCCCGGGGGTCGATGTCGATGGACGCTGCGAAGGTGTCGTCCCCTTGCGCGTGTGCGTGCCTGGCATCTGCGACGAGCTTCTGCATCCGGATCGCGTGCAGTATTCCCACGTGCGCCTCCCGCTCTGGGCTGCTGTGGGCCCGTTTGCCTTCCCAATTGCCGTACGAGCCCGTGTAATTGATGACGAAATTTCCTATTTGGATGGTTGCATGACAGAAACGCCGAGCAGTGTGCGTGCTCCGCAAACGTCAGCTGCCGAGCGCCTGCTCGACGAGGTCACCACTGGACGCGGCCTTGACCTCTACCGCCCGTTCAACGCACTACCGGTAGCGGTAGCGGTAGCGGTAGCCGTGGTCGTGGGGCTGGGCAGGTGGGCGGGTGAGGTCGGGGGCGGGCGGTCTGGCGACGGCGCCTCGGAGGCGCGGGAGCGGGTGTGGGTCGGCTGCACAGCCGTCGCCGGGGGGACGAGGAGATTGCCCGTCACCTCGACCGCGGCGCCGCAGACGAGCAGCGCTGCGGCCAGCGCGGTCAGTCCGACGGAGGCGCGCAGTGCCCGGGACGCCGTGGAACGCGGGTCGACGTCCATCATCAGTCCACGTATTCCTGGGCGACCTGGACGTACTCGAAGCCTTTGACGTCGGTGGCGATCTGCATCTGACCGGTCTTCGACGAGGCGATCAGGGTGTTGAGCAGACCAGTGATCGCTGCGCTCAGCGCCGACTCGGTGTCCGAACCGTCGGCGATGAACAGGGCCTTGGTCGCCACCTGTTCCAGCACGTCGCGCTTCGCGCCGCCGAAGCCGTAGGCGATCACGTGAGGGTGGCGCGGCCAGTCCCTGTCCGCGAGCTTGCGGAAGGAGTCCTGCCAGTGCGCGTCGGTCGGACCGCCGTCGGTCAGGAAGAAGATCGTCGGTCGCAGCACGCTGAAGTTCTGCATCCTCAGATTGCTGACATCCTGTTCGATGCACTCCCGCACCCGGTCGAAGGTCTTGCCGTATTCCGTGCGCCCGCCGCAGATCACCTCGGGCATGGCCGGCACCTGCTCCATGTCCGACATCGGGATCACCACATGCACATCGGTGGAGAAGGCGACCACGCAGACTCGGGCGAACTCCGAGACGCGGGGATTTGTCGCCAGGTTGTAGTGCAGACGGGAGAGGGTCGCGTTGAGCACTGCCTCGTGCTCCTTCATCGACGAGGACGCGTCGATCACCACGTAGGTGGGCAGGCAGAGTGACATGGTGCACCTCTGAGCTAGTGGTTGGCGGCGATGACGAACAGCAGGATCACGCCTATGACGAGTACGAGAATCCAGCCGACCTGAGGGCCGGGCTCGGGCGGTTCGGGGGCCGTCGGCTCGGGTTCCTTCACGGGCTGATGGACGCCGGCGGGGGACTGAGGGATCGGGCGCTGCGTGGGCAGCGGGGGCAACGGGGGCAGCGCCGTGCGTGTCGGACGTGGCACGGTCCTGAGATAGGGACCGCTGTTCAGCGCCTGACTCAGCTGAGCGGCCGAGGGCCGTCGCTCGCGGTCGGCCGCGAGCAGCATGTCGAGCAGTACTTCGGAGACGGCGGGCTGGTTCTGCCAGTGGGACGCGGCGACGGTGTGGAAGGCGTGCGCGTCACGCCGGCCCGTCATACATTTGGCGACGAGCAGTCCGAGCCGGTAGCGGTCGGTGTACTCGTCCGCGTCGGTGCCCGGCGGCGTGAGCGGGTCGGCCCAGTTCGGCTGGTGGATGTCAGGCATCTTCTTCGGCTGACAGCCGTCGACGTCGATGAGGTAGACAGAGCGCTGATCCGGGCTCCAGAAGGCGTTGGAGAACGACCAGTCCGAGTAGACCAGGCCCAGGCTCTCCAAGATCGCGGCGAGCTCCGTCAGCTGGCGACAGGCGGCCAGCCTGCCCGCGAAGCCGGGGGGCGGCAGTCCGACGCCCCGGATCGACTCGTCGGACTTCGCCAGCCAGTCGATCTCCACGAAGCGGCGCTCGCTGAACTGGCCGCGCCGCAGCTCGGAACGGTACTGCTCGGGCGCCATCGGGATCACACACCCGACGGCCGGGTTGCCGGGCGCGTGGATCCGGGCCGCGGGCCAGCACGTGCCGGTGTACAGGAGCGCACGATCCGCCTCCGGCAGCGTGCCCGGGGCCGAGATCAGCAGGTCGAGCCGGTCGGCGTCCTCCGGATGCTGGTCCGGCCGGTAGAGCTTGGCCAGCCAGCCCGGATGGTTCGTCAGTGGCTTTACGGCGATGGCCTGGCCGTTGTGTTCGGAGATCGGCTCGGCCAGTGGTCCGAGATCGCTGACGCTCACGGTCCGTGGCAACGCCCAGCCCCGCGGATCGGCCGCCGGGCCGTCGTCGTCGCCGACACTGTCGTCTGCGCCGTCGATGAGATGGGGTTCTGTCATGCCCGGCCACCGTTCCACACCACGACAGCGGTGCGGTCGTCAAGGCACTGCGGTGCGTCGAAGCCGACGTCGGCGGTGAACCGCGTGGCCGGGACCGGCGAGCGCCAGGCGTTCGCGAAGTACTCGTTGACGTTGCCCGCGGGGTCCGCCCACGCGTCGCCGATCCCGTCCGTGACCAGGGCGAGGGCGGCGCCGGGAGCCAGCGTGACGTAGTGGTCCCTGGCCAGTTGCGGTGTGTCCGGCAGTCGCCCGGCGACCTCGTTCGAGACCACCGCGGCCGCGCGGTCCTTGGCCTCGCCGGCGGAGAACCGCCACAGCGGGACACGCGGGTCGAGCGTCCAGGCCGAACTGTCGCCGAGCCACGCGATCCAGGCCTTCGCAACGCCGTTCGTGTCCGGCTCGGCGAGCACCGCGGTGATCAGCACCGTGGCCATGTGCGAGGTGCCGACGCCGCGGCCGGTCGCGTGCACGGCGATCGATTCCGCGATCCGCCCATACAGCTCTTTGACATCGAGCCCGCCGAAGCCCACTGTCTCGATCTGCTCGCGCAGCAGGGTGACGGCCTGGCTGGAGGCCGTGGTGGCCCCGGCGTCGGACCAAGCCGCGCTGGACAGGCCGTCGGCCACGGCCACGATCGCGTACCGGCTGTCCCGGCTTCGCCCGATCCGGTAGGAGTCCTGCCGCGGCTCGGCGGGCTGGCCGCAGCGGTGGCCGGGCCCGATGACGGAGGCCGCGCGGATGGTGAAGGCACCGACCGTGGCTTCGTCGGCAGCGATCCCGTTCTGTACCGTGCGCTCCGGCAGCAGCCAGGGGTAGCCCTGGGCGCGGGCGCCGTCGCCGAAGCGGGGAACGCTCAGGTCGGTCGGCCGCTCGCGCAGGAACGGCCGGGGCCTCGCGGGCTGGGGCTGCGGCGCCGCCGGTCCGGTGACGTAGCGGCAGATCGGAACCGTTGTGCTGGGCTGGGGTTCCTGTTCGAGTCGATCCCGCTGCCGGGCGAGCGTCGCGGCGGACTCGGACCCCAGCACAGCCGCCGCACCGACGACACCCACTGCAGCGAGGGCGAACACGTCCACCAGCAGGCCGTACTGCCGATGCGACGTGCTGACCTCGATGAAGGACCCGATGACGACGGCCGCGAGCAGCATCGCCCGCAACCGTCCGTCCATGAGGCCGTCTCGCCGGCTGTCGTCCCGGCTCACGGCCGTTCCCCGGAATCGCGGGATTTCGGCCCGGAGGCAAAGTGCTGAATGCCGTGCTGCACCGCGAATACCTCACCTGAATTGGTGGCGGAATTGACCTGGATCACGATGTCCGGCCTTTCTGGGGTTCGCAGCGAAGCCAGGGCCATGACGTCCTGGGCGAGATCCGGGTTCCGGTCGAGCAGCTGAGACAGAGCCTCGGTCCAGTAGCCCACGGCCCTGGCGTCGACCGCTCCCCTCGTGGCGGTCGACTGCCGGTTCAGCGCGACGGACAGCTCGTTGCGGCGGCTGCTGCGAGCCTGTGCGAGGACGCGGCTCATCAGCCTCTTCGCCTCCTGCCAGAGATCGGTGCCCATTGCGGAGACCAGAGCGCTGGCGCCGCTCACGGCCAGCTCGGCGAGTTCCTCGTTCATCGGCGCGTATCAACCCCGGTCGTTGTGGCGGATGTACTGGTCGCCCCGGTGGACGGCGAAGACCGTGCCGTTTCCCGTGGCCTGGACGAGCTGCTCCACGGTTCGCAGTTCGGGTTCTGCGGGCTGCTCGCCGGAGTCGGAATCCCGGCCGGAATCGACGCGCGGCCCGATGGGGCTGCCCGGGTACCAGAGCCAGGCCCGCGCGGCGTATTCCTTGACCCGGACGTCGGCCGCGGTGAAGGCGTCGGGTTCGAGCCCCTCGTAGCCGTGTCCGATCGTCTCCTCGTAGAAGTGCTGCGAAAGGATCGCGGCCAGCGGGGTGCCGCTGGTACCGGCCAGGGTCGCGTGCCGCAGCGGGGCCGAGTCGAGCAGCCGGGCCAGCGCCTCGAAGGGGGCGCCGGAGACGGTGCCCTCCGGATCGAGCCGGATCTCCCCCGCGTGCACTGCGGCCCGCACCCGCAGCCAGGTGTCCGGGCCCGCGTGCTGGTTGTGCTCGCGGATCCGCGCACCCAGCTCCGGCAGCAGTGGGAACAGAAGTCTGGCCTTGGGCAACGCCGCCGGGGCGACGAGCTGGCAGCCGTCGCCGGTGTCGGCGTACGCGAAGTCCCGCGCGTCCAGATCCGCCATGCCCAGGGCGTCGGACAGCGCGGACCGCAGAACTCTGCGGATCTCCTGCAGCCGCTGCTCGCCGCGGCCCGCGGAGCCCGCGATGTCGCACGCCAGCAGGGCTCGGTATTCGTACCTCGGATTCACAATTCCTCCGCAATCACGACAGGCGCAGGGCAATTCGAAGATCGATTTGCTGTCGTCCGGGTTATCCGGTGTCGACAAGATGATTGACGAGACCGTAGAGGAGGGGTCCCCGGGTAGAACGGCTACTAATACGGCTTGTGCGGCTTCGGCTGCACAAGGAAGAGAGGTGTGGCCGATGAGCAACACACGTGTTCGAGGGGCCGCGGCCTACTGGCCGTCGGCCGGGCTGCTCGGCCGGGTCGACGAGGCCGACCGCGGAATTCTCATGGGACTCGGCCACGGCGTGGTCTACCCGGCTGGTCAGATCACCATCCGCGAGGCCGACACCTCGGACTTCGCGCTGCTCCTGCTCGGCGGCACGGTGAAGGTCACCGCGCACGCGCAGGACGGCCGAGAGGCGCTGCTGGCCGTGCGTATGGCCGGGGACCTGGTCGGGGAACTCGCCGGGATCGACGGTCAGTCGCGCGTCGGCACCGTGACCGCGTGTGGCAGGGTGCTGGCCCGCTACATACTGCGTTCCGAACTGCTGGAGTGCACCAAACAGCACCCCACCATAGGACTTGCGCTCAGCGCGAGCGTGGTGGCGAAGCTGCGTACGGCGACCGGCCGAATCGTCGACTTCACCGGTTGCGACGTGCTCGGGCGGCTGGCCAGGATCCTGCACCACCTGGCCGTCACCTATGGGCGTCCCGGCCGAAACGAAGCGCAACTCCCGCTGTCGCAGCCGGAGATGGCCACCCTGGTCGGCGCGGCGGAGTCGTCGATCCACAAGGCCCTGCGGGCGCTGCGGGAGTCGGGCGCGGTCGTGACCGGCTACCGCAGGATCACGATCCTCGACCTGGATCACCTCGCCCGGATCGCCGTCGCGGCCGGGCCCGCCGGATTGCCGGCGATCTCGCCGAACACGTAAAAACGCCGGGTTCGCACGACGGGCCGGCGCCAGCCTGACCGAGTGCCGGGACCCGGGCGTTGGAGAGGACGGGGGAAGCAGATGTCAGAGAACAACGGTGCTCAGGAGGCTGCCGAGCAAATCCGGACCGGCGATGTGTCGGGAACGGTGGTCGTAGGCGACAACAACACCGTGAACAACCTGACCATCAACACCGGGTCCGGTTCGACCTTCAACCTGCACACAGGGCCGCTGCCGGATCCGGTCAAGCGCCAGTCGATCTCCCAGCTGCCGCGGCCCGCCGCCGAGCCGCTGACCGGACGCGCGCGGGACGTGCGCGCACTGCAAGGGGCGATCGAGGCACATCAGTTGGTGCAGGTCTGGGGCGCGTCCGGGGTCGGCAAGAGTGCGTTGCTGCGCCACCTCGCTTGCACGATGCCGCGCGGGCCCGAAGGTGCGGCCTATATCGAAGCCGGCGGACGTACGGCTGATGACATCGCGCAGGCGATATTCGACATCAGCTTCGACGCGCCGAACTACAAGCCCTCGCTGGAGGTGCTGAAGGAGCATCTGAAGACCCTGCGGCTGCGGATCTACCTGGACGACGCGGGGCTCGACGAGAAGGACCTGCGCCGACTCTTCGACATGGCCGGGCAGTCCACGTTCGTCTTCACCTCGCAGCAGCGGTCCGCGGTCGACGGCGTGCACGCGATCCGACTCGAAGGGCTGTCGGCCCCGGCGGCGGCGGAACTGGTGGCGGCGCTGCTGCCCCGCGAGCTGCGGCCGGACGAGGCGCGGATCGTCCCCGCACTGTGCGACGCGGTGGACGGCAACCCGCTGCGGCTGCGGCGCATCGCCCTGTCGGCCGCGACCGGCAAGGGCCTGCCGGGGATCGCCGATCTCCCCGAACTGCTTCCCGCGCTGCTGAACAAGCTCCGGCCGCAGGAGCGCGACCTGCTGCACCTGCTCGGCTCGCTGTCCGGCGCCGAGTTGGCCGCCCGGCATCTCAATGACCTGCTCGGTCGGCCGGACATCGACACGATCGCCGGTGGTCTGGTGCGGCACGGCCTGCTGCTCGCCTCGGAGACCGGCTACAGCTGTCCGCCGGACGTCGCCGAGTCCGTGCTGAACAGTCGGAAGACGGAGTTTCCCGCCGATGGGCTCTGCCGGGCGCTCACCACGTGGGTCGAGGCGAGGGACACCACCCCGGACGACGTCGCGGCGCACTTCCAGGCCCTGGATGTCGCGGTGCTGCGAGCGGAGCGGAGCGGACACGCGCAGCTCGGCGCGGCGCTGGCCCGTGCCGCCTCGCCGAAGCTGGCGCTGTCCCGGCAGTTCGACGCGTGGGGCAGCCTGCTCGGTGTCGGTTGGGCAGCGGCGAGGAGCGCGGGGGACAAGGAGGGCGAGGAGTTCTTCCTGAACGAGGCTCGCACCCGCCGCAGGGCAATCGGCCGGGCCGCGCAGACGACGGCCCTGGCACTTGAGGCGGGGGTGCTGTGGCATGAACTCACCGCCCTGCACACACAGTCGGCGGCCCATCAGGTCGCCAACGCGGCGTCGGCCGGCACATCGACGGTCCATCAGGTGGCCAACGCGGCGGCGACCAGCACACCGCCGGTCCACCCGTTCACCCCGACGCCCGGCGCGGTCCACACGCCGGCCTTCACCCACCCGGCCGCCGCCACGTCCGCCCCTTCGGCTTCCGCCCACGCGGCGAGGCCGGTGTTCGACCTGTCCCAGGCCTCCGCACAGCCGCACGCCGCCGCCCACATGACCGGCGCACACTCGGCCGCACCGATACCCCAGAAGATCGACCTCTCGGCGGCGCACTCTTCCGCCCCCCACTCGACACACGCCGTGAGCGCCACCACGCCCGCGGCGAGCACAGGCCATACGGCACTCACCGCCACCGGTACGGCGACTGTCAAGGGCGGAGTATCGGCCCTCGCCCTCGCCTGCGCGATCGGCGCCGTGGCCGTGCTGGGCGTGGGCGCCGCGGTCTACGCGAACGACCGGCCGGACTCGTCCCCAGTCGTCGCGTCGAGCTCCGTCAGTACGCCCGACCTGAGCGACGACACCGACACCGAGCCCGACCTGAGCGAGGACACCGCGCCCACCGTCGATCCCGTGTGCGCGACCGTGATCCCCGACCTGTCGTCAGAGCTCCAGCAGTTCAGCACCGATACCGCCACCGCGTCCGACGCGATCGACTCGTACAACACAGACATGTACGCCTACAACTCGGGCCAGACGTCCACCGTTCCCGACGACAGCACGGTGCTCTCCGACGTCGGCACCGTGATCAGCGACCTGGAGTCCGTCGAGTCCACGTTGCAGGGGGCCGTCGCGCAAGCCCAGGACAGCTCCGTGGCATCGGACCTCGGCGACATGCTGACCGCCACTCAGCAGCTCGAGAGCCTGTATCAGTCGTACATGAACGATCCGGAAAACTCCGAGGTCGACCCGTCGAGTCAGGCCTTGGCGATGAACTCGGCGTCAGACAGCCTGCTGACCGACTGCGACGCCTGACCTACCCGATACCCCTGGAGAAAGGCCGCCCATGCCCGCGGAATCCACACACGGAGACATCCACACCGGGGACGTCTCCGGCACCTTCATCGCAGGAGACAACAACCGCGTGACGAACACGACGCGTCACCCCGAGCAGCCGCAGCCGCCGCATCAGCAGAGCTCGGCGGAGGACCAGGCAGCCGTCTTCGCAGTCCAAGACGGCACCATGCACGTCACGTACAACGCCGCAGCCGAGCGTGAGGCGGAAGGCTGAGAGACGCCGCGTGCCCCGGCCGACGATCGGCCGGGGCACGTACCGTGCGATCCGCTCAGTCCTTGTCGGCCAGCAACTCCAGGTCCTGAGCACTCAGCGTCGCTGTCTTCAGCAGTTCCCTGATCAGGTTGACACTGAGTGTCGAGCCGACCGGCTCGCCGACCTCGTCGCGCAGCAGTCCGCGCACGCCCCGGCGGTGCAGCCGTTCGCGCACGTCCTCGACCGTGTTCGCGACCGACTTGTAGGTCCAGGACTTGGTCACGTAAGGGGAGGCGTTGACCAGACGGGCCGTGTCCTCCCAGGCCAGCGGGAGCGGGAAGGCGTCGTGGCCCTCCAGGTAGCGCCGGGCGAGCGCGGTGAGCACCAGCCGCTCCTGCGGGGAGAGTTCGTAGACCGTCTCGGGATCCACGGTCTCCGCACCGCTCGTGGAGCGGGGATTCCGGTCGTCCTCGTCCACGACACGGACCTCCACCAGGTGGGAACGCCGCTTGGACGAGTTGATCACCAGCGGGGTGTACCCGGACTCGATGAGCCGCTTGTGGCCGGTGAGCATCAGCACGCCGTCGGGCAGTTCGATCGGCAGATTGCCGGTGTTGACCAGCCACCAGTCGCCGTCCGTGGCCGTGCAGGTGAACACGCCGTGCCGACGGCTGACGGTCGGGTCGTCGACACCGACCGGCACATGCACGTCCTCGCGGTCGCGCCCGAACAGCAGCGTGTACCGGCGCGGCGGCACGGCGTACCCGCCCTCCGGACCCAGTACGAAGATCGTCCCCGGCGGCGCCGAGGGCACTCTGTCGGAGGGACTGCCCGGCGGCAGCAACTGGGGTGGGAAGTTTCCGTACGCCATATCACATACCTCCGGCTCGGCTCGCGTCAGTGTATGAGCGCACCGCGAGGACCGGTCCTCCCGCAGATGCGTACGCTGGGCAAGGGCGCGTTCGCCGCCAACTCGTGTTGCGTTGCCCTGACTTGCTCGATAGCCTGCCCGCCGTGAGCGCGAGCGGCCGGGGAACTGCTGATGGTGGATAGCACGATCGCCGAACCGCTCGGCGCGGACGATCCGCAGGAGATCGGCAGCTTCAACGTCATCGGTCTGCTCGGCGTCGGTGGCATGGGCGAGGTCTACCTCGGGGCGTCCGACAAGGGCTACGCCGCCGTCAAGCGCGTCCGGCCACGGCTGGTCAACAGCGAGCGCTTCGAACGCGAGGTCGGCATCCTCTATCGTGTGCCGGCCGGGGTCGGGCCACGGGTGCTGGCGAGCGACGGCACCGCGGAACGTCCCTGGTTCGCCACCGAGTACGTGCCCGGACTCACCGTGGACGAGGCGGTCCGGCTGCGCGGCCCGCTGCCTGCCGAGGCGCTGTGGCTGCTGTTGGCCGAGGCGGCCACTCAACTGTCGGCCGTGCACGCGCTCGAGATCGTGCACCGTGACGTCAAGCCCGGCAACGTCATGCTGGTGCGGGACGGCGTGAAGCTGATCGACTTCGGCATCGCGCGCGCCGCGGACCAGGCGAGGCTCACCAAGAGCGGTGGCAGCTACGGTACGCAGGGATTCTCGGCACCGGAACAGCAGGCCGGGGACGAGGACGTGGACGCGCCCGCGGACGTCTACTCGCTCGGGGCGCTCGTGCTCTACGCAGCTTCGGGCCGCACGCCCGGTGTCGTCCCCGACGTCGAGCCGCTGCGTGCCGTGGACGCCGACCTTGCCGCCGTCATCGGGTCCTGTCTCGCGGCCGGCCCCGGAGCCCGCCCCACCGCCGGCGAGGTGGTGGAGGCGGCCCGCGCACACCTGCCTGTTCCTCCTCCCTCCTGGCCTTCCGAGGTCATGTCACGCATCGCCTCGCGACGTGCCTTCGCCGCGACGCCGGTGGGCAAGCTGGAGACCGTCCCGCCGCCGGACCGGGATGCGGATCCGACGCCTGAGACCGCGCCCCCGTCCGCCGCGTTGCCTCGCCACCCACGCAAACGCCTGCTCCTGCTCCCGACCGCCGCAGTGATCGCCCTCGGCGCCGTCGCAGCGTTCGTACTCGTCCCGTCCGCTTCCCGGCACAACGGCGCTGCGCATCCGTCCGACAGCGCGTCGGTCGGCGTCGAGCCCGTGGCCGGGGCGACACGGACCTCCTCCGCGAGCCCAAGCCGTTCGGCCTCGCCCACCGCGGAGTCCGGGCGCCCGACCCCGGTAGTCCCGGCCGGCACGGACACGACCGCCCCGCCGAGCGCGTCCAGCGCGCGTTCGCCCTCTGGCCCCGTCGCGACCGCCGCGTCCTCAGCCCCCGCCACCCACGTCACCTCGTCGTCGATCAGTGGTGTCAACGGCAGCGACGACCCGGCACAGGTCAAGGGCTCCGAGGCGGACACCTCCTGGGTCGGTAACGACGCCGCCTGCTCCGCCTGGCTGGACGACAACGGCTCCGGCGAGCTCGCAGGCGTGCTCAACACCTCCCTGGGCCAAAGCTGCGGCGCCGAGCTGTACCGCAGCGACGGCATCGCGTACACGTTCCAGGCCTCCTTGGGCGCCGCGAAGACAAATTTCATCTCAGACGTCGGCCACACGATGTGGATCTGCGTCTGGAACGCGAGCGACCGATCCGACGAGCAGTGCTCCGCCCGCTTCGCCATGAACGGCGACACCCCGGTCAAGGAGTGAAACAAACGGCACAACCCGTGGCCTCCCGAGCGGGCCCGGGCCTTCTACCGGCAGTTCGGGTTCGAGGCGAGTGGGAAGGTCGTGGGCAAGCCCGGTCTCTGATCCGGCCCTACTCGCCGGTCCCCTGGTGGGCCGCCGGGTAGCGTTTGGTCACGATGGTGTCCGGGCAGGTGCGCTGCCACGCCGCCATGAGCTGCGGGATGTCCCCCACGGTGGTGCCGTCCCAGGAGCCCATATGGCCCGCGGACCACTTGCGGCGGAGCCCCGGTCGGAGCCTCAGCGTGCCGCCACCGGCGCCCGGCGTCGGGTCGATCCAGGGCCGATATATCAGCTCGACGTGGGCTATCTCCTCCGGTCGTCAGCCCGCACGTGCTTCCCTTCCGCCGGTCTCGCGGCAGGAGTTCGACGCTCCGTCCAGTGCCCGGGCGGCCACCAGCCGCTATGGACTCCGCGCTCCAGCACCTGCTTGAGCGCGGTGCTATGGCCTCGCAGACTTCCCTCCCCCTCCTCGCGCAGATCCTCGGCCGGTACATAGCCGTCGCGGACGGAGGCCTCGAAGACGATGCGCTGCTGTGCGCAGTGTTCCCGGTTTGGATCGGGGCTGAGTACCTGTGGATCGGCCTGACGGAAGGTTTTTGCCAACCTGGTTGGCAGTGAAGTGAGTTGGCGTGGGGCCGCGTGCGGTGCGGACACATCTACGCCCGGCTCGCCGTCGGATTCGGCGTCGGGACCAGCACGGTCCACCGGTATGTGGCCGAGGCCGTCGAGATCTGGCAGCTCTCGCGCCCGGCCTGGCCACGGCCGTCCGGGCAATGGTGGGCAAGGCGTTCGTGATCCTCGACGGGACGCTGCTGCCCATCGACTGGGGGCACCCCAGGGCGCCTGCTGCAGGCCTCGGCCGCGCTGCCCGGCGCGGACCCCGAGCTCCCTGGCCACCGAACCGACCGTGCGGCCGCTGGACCGCACCAGCTCCACCGCGTCCCGCTTGTCCAGAAACGGGGGCAAACCCAAGCTCAGCTGTGCAGCATGAGGAGGCTGAGCCCGGTGCTGGTGGGGGTGTGCACCGCGCTGTTGCGGTGCCGGAGGGTGGTGACCAGTCCGGCCTGCCGTAGGACGGTGGCGTGTTGGCTTGCGCCGGAGGCGCCGATGCCGAGAACGCCGGCGAGTTCGGCCGTGTTGCATCCGGGATGGGTGGCGATGGCATGGAGGACAGCGGCTCGGGTCCGGCCCAGCAGCGCGGTCAGAGCCTCGGGGGCGTTTGCGGCCGCGGGCTCTGCGGAGAACGGGGTCAGGGGGGTGAGGGCCGCACCGAGGTTGGCGGGGTAGGTCAGGAAGGGCTGGGGCTCGGCATCGGGGTCGATGACCGGTGATTCCGACCCGAACAGTGAAGGCACCAGCAGCAGCCCCCGGCCCTCCAGCCGCAGATCGCCTTGCATGCCGGAGGCCATGGCGACTTCCGTCGGCGGAGTCCACCGGATACGCGGCGGGTACAACCCGGTCAGCAGGCGCTCGACGCCACCGTGGAGCAGTTCGCGTATCCGAGCGGCGCGGTCGGCGGCAAGGTCGGTCACCACGTGGGGCCAGTACGGCGCCATGACCGTCGTGTGGAGGAGATGCATGCTGTCGGCCAACTGCTGCAGCACGAGTGGGTCATCGCCCAGCCGCCGGGTCCAGGACGGCAGCGTCTGGTGTTCCGCGAGGGCTGCCAGGGTCTGACGGATCTCTTTTCGTGAGGTCGAGCGGATCTGTTCCAGCAGATCTTGTGGGCTGCCCGGTTGCACGCGGGCCAGGAAGTCCGGTGTCCATCCGCGCAGCGGGATCAGATCGAGGGCCAGGCGCGCTTCCGACGGTAACTGGGTAAAGGACCGCTGTCGCCATACGTCGTACCGGACCGGCTGATTCCGGTCCTGCAGAACCCGTACCGCATTGGCCAGTTCCAGCATCGGCCTCGGCGACTCGGCCACCCGGGTCCGGGCCAGGTCCTCGGCGGTGAAATGGATCCGGTAGACCACTGCTTCCCCCGTGCTCGAGCCATGCCTGGTGATCGCCAGTGATTGTTCCAGCAGGCTGTGATTCAAGCCAGGTTGAAACATGTTGGCCTGTCCTGCCGGGGTGGGACAGGCTCATCGGGCAGGCGACAAGGCCCTTGGCCCACTGGCCTGAGCCATGCGGCGGGCGACCACAAAGCCGAGTTGTCCAGCCAGACGGGTCGTGCGGCGCTGATATCGCTCCAGCAGTCCGGGAACTGCTCGCGGAAGGTCCGTCTCGGGCAGCCCAGCACCGGGCAGACCAGACGCCGCGCCTGCACCGATAGCACCACCCGCCGGCTGTCCACGGATACGTCCGCCACAGTGTGCCCGTGGAAGCCATGCACTCTCGCGGTCGGCGTCCCGCACACCGGGCACTCGTCCGCCACATCCTCGACAACCAGCGCCGACAACAACCCCGAAAACACGGTCTTCACAAGGGAGTCGGCGTCTCGCATGTGATGTCAACGACCCCGATTACACCTCGTCACCACCGATTACGGGACAGAGCCAAGAAAAGACGCTCCCCCCATCGTCCGATGAGGTGCAGGTTGGCGCCCGAGAGAGGAGCCCCAAAGCATGGCTGATCGTGCGCGGGGCGCTGATCTGTGGCGGGGGTTCATCGGACGTCGACGTAGTCGGTGACCCGGGCGCTTTGGAGGTAGTGGTCTCCGGTCTGGCGGTTGAAGGCGACGGCCCAGGTGCCGTCCTGTTTGGCAGTCACCATGCCGGTGATGTGGCCGTGTCTGTCGGTGCCCAGGTCGGCGACGAAGCGGTACTTAGTGGAGCCGCGGGGCCGGAAGTACAGGGCGGGGCTGTCGTTGAGCGGCTTCCAGGTGGTGCCGCTCTTGTACTGGAGGGTGCCGGTGAAATTGATCGGCTGATTCTTGCGGACCGGGTCGGGGGAGGCGTGGAAGCCGGTGATGCGGGTGGCGTAGCGGTAGAGGTGGACGGGTTTGGTGGTGCTGGTCGCCAGGTCGGGGTTGCCGTTGAAGCGGGCGCGCCAGTAGGCGTTGTTGTTCGGTGTGGTGAAGGTGCGGGCGAACGTCTCCGGCTGCAGGGGCTTGTTGTGGAGGATTTTGACGGGGAGGGTGGCGCCGTTCTTCCAGCCGGTCTTGCCGTCCTTGGAGTACTGCAGGGTGACGGTGGGCTTGGTGGGCCAGTTGGCGCGTGCGTCTTCGTAGTAGACGGAGCCGAAGGCCTTGAGGGACGCGTCGTCGTTGAGGAACGCGCTCATTTCGATGTGGGTGGTGTAGGCGACGTGGAGGCTGAAGGGTTCGGTGGCGACCTGCTGGAAGGGCATGTGGTCGGTGCCGGCCACGAGTTCGGCGGTCGGCGCGGGACTTTCGGAGGAGACGTGCAGTGTGTAGGCGCCCTGGCTGTCGGTGGTGGTCCGGCCGGCCAGGAATTTGGGAAGACCGTCCGAGCCGAGGCCGAAGAGGGTGATCGTGGTGTGGGGCAGCGGTTGCCAGCCGGAGGTGGTCTGGATCTCCGCGCGGCCGGTGACGGTGCCGGTGGTGCCCTGTTTCAGGTCCAGGGCGTGGGTGCTCGCCGAGAAGCGGACCGGTGCCTGGGTGGTGTGCAGGTGCTGCTTGGGCGTCATCACGTCGATCGCCCCCGGGTAGGCGCTGGAGGCCAGAGGTGATGCGGACAGTTCGATGGACGTCTGGTCGGGGACGAAAGCGGTGTTGAAGCGGCCGTCGGCCGTGGTGGTCGCAGTCACCCGGCCTCGCCCGGTCTCGATGTCGACGGGCATGTCGGCGGCGGGAGTGGGGGCGTCAGGGTGGCGGGGATCGTCGGCGAGAATGGTGCCGCCGACGGAGACCTCTTGGTGGAGGTAGTCCGGCACGCTGGGGGTGGCGGTCAGGTCGGGGATCGTGACGATGGTCCGGTACTGCAGGGTGTACGGCGAGAGAGCGCCGTTCACGGTGGCACCGGAGGCGTCCTGCAGGTCGACGGTCACCCGGTAGTCGCCGAGATCCGCCAGGTGGACAGGCGCCCGCCAGGTGCCGGACGTCGCGTCCTGCCCGGAGTACTGGGTGAAGTCCTCGGTCGATCCGGCTTCCGGCGCCCCATCTGGTGCGTTCAGCGGATAGAAGTGGGCCGTGACGCGGGTCAGGGGGCTGTCGGAGTGCGCGGTCACGAAGAGCATCCCCGGCTGGCTGTACCAGCCGTCCGCGCCGGACAGGACGGGGCCGCCAGTGGCGGTGTCCGCCTGGGCCGGGGAGAGGCCGACGAACAGGGAAACGGATAGTGCGGTTGCCGTGGCTGCCGCCAAGAAGGTGCTGCGTCTCATGATGGTCCCCCCAAGGAATAGGCCAACTGTGAGCGGGAGTGCGAAGATCGAGCAGACGGATTGTGCCAGGTCGAGAACCTGCGGGGTTCGCCGATTGTTCGCTGCAGCATCTGGCCCGAGATGGCTGGGGTGCTGCTGGCCGGCCGGGGCGGCACCCGGCTGCTGCACATCCTGAGCCGGCCTCAGCCAGGGGTGGTTCGCGGTGCGCGGGAGGTGCCGCTGTTCAGCATGGCGCGGGTGAGACTCGTGCGGTTCGAGACACCGAGTTTGCGGTATATCCGGCCGAGGTGGGTTTCGACTGTCCGTACGCTGAGAAACAGTGTTTCGGCGATCTCGGCGCTGGTCATTCCGGTGCTGACCAGGCTGGCTATTTCCCGTTCCCGTGCGCTGAGCGAGGCCAGCTCGTCGGGGGCGTCGGCCGTACCGGCGTGCGTGTCGAGGAGCCTGCCGCGCTGGTGGGTGACCTCGTCGGCCAGACGTGCGGAGCCGCACTGGTCGGCCAGGACCGCGGCCCGGTCCAGAAAGTCGGCCACCTCATCGGTCCGCCCGGCGTCCAGGGACAGCGCGGCGACCGCAAGCAGGGTGCGGCACACCTCGATGCGTTCGCCGCCGGCGGAGAAGGCCGTGATCGCGTCCCGCGCGCTGCGCAACGCCTGCTCGGTTGCCCCGCGCATGGCGTGGGCCCGCATACGGGCGCGCAGGGCGAAACCCTGTCGGCCGGCGGAGGGAAGCTGTTCGAGGCAGCCCTCGGCGAGTCGCGCCCAGTGGTCGGCCGAAGCCTGGTCACGGTCGGCAAGAGCGGCCTGCGCCAGGGCGTCGCAGCAGCGTGGTTTGCGCCAGGTGGTGAGCCTGGGCAGGTCGGTTCCGCCCGCAGCGTCCAGCAGGAGACCCCTGGCGCGCGCCGCGTCGCCGGTGAGCAGCACGAGTTCGGCACTGAAGCAGCGGACGTTGACCGCCCACGCGGTCGGGGTACCGGCGGCGGTCGCCGCAGCGCGTTCGGCCATCGCGACCGCGGCCGACAGATCACCTGGGCTGTTCCGCCAGAACAGGATCTCGGCGCGCACACCTGCGATGATCGCCTCGGTCGCCGGGTTGCCGACTCGTTCGACATGGTGGGTGGTTTCGTCGAGGGTCGCCAGTGCACCACGCAGGTTCCCCGAACGCACTTGGGCGTTCGCCAGCACCGTGAGAATCTCCGGCTGGATATACGTCTGCCCGGTACGCCGCGACAGGGCCGCGCTGCGGATGAGATGGCGTTCCGAGTCGACCAGCCTTCCCAGCATCCCTTCCGTCATGCCCAACTGGAGCGATGCGTCCAGGTTGGTCACAAGGGTGGCGTCGGAGACGGCGTCAATGAGTTCGGCCGCCCTGGTCGTCATCGTCTGCGCTGTGCTCTGGTCACCTGTGAACAGGTGCCCGAGAGCGGCCTGGGCGAAGGCCTTGGCCTCCCCGACATGGTCATGGTGTTTTCGCGCGATCGCCGCCGCTGTCTCGGCATACTGCCGGGACGCCTCGTAGTCCTGGATGTCGTAGGCGTAGTCGGCCAGTTCGGTGTGCAGGGCAGCGGCAGCCGCGGTGTCGTGGTCCGCCAGCGCCTCGAGCCCGGCGCGCGCGATGGCGCCCGCTTCGGCGTACCGGCCGAGCCGTCGTTCGATCCGGCTGGAGTCGGCGAGCGCAGTCCCATCGCTGGGCTGTCCGCCGGGCATGGCCGACCGCAGCGCGTCGAGAAGTGCCCGGCTTTCGGAGGCGTCTCCGGTCAGCAACCGCGTACGGGCGAGCAGGACCTGCGCTTCGTGCCAGTGCGCCTCGCCCTCCCGGAGCAGTGGCAGCGAGGTCTGCAGGTAACCGGCAGCGACTGCGGGAGAGGCGTAGAGCATGCCACGCGCCGCGGCGATCAAGGTCGTCGCATGCTCCGGCCGGCTCGGGTCGGCGGCCCGTGCGACATGGTGGGCACGCCGTGCGATCGAAGCCCCCTGCCCAGCCAGCGTGGTCTCGGCGCGCCGGTGCAGGGCGATGCGCCGGCTGGGTTCGAGCCACTGGTAGACGACATGTCCCACCGCCCGGTGGCGCAGGGCCAGTTGCGGGGCGGGCTCGGCCGGCCGCACCAGGTCGAGGCGGGTGAGCGTGTCCAGCGCGCTCGTGGTCTCGGGCACCTCCAGGCCCGCGACAACGGCCAGCAGCTCCGGGTGGAACTGTTCCCCGAGGACCGCCGCGGCCTGAACCACCGCCAGCGCGGTGGGATCGAGGTCGGCCAGTTCACCGAGGAGCGCGGTGCCGGCATCGGCGCTGCCCTCGCCTTGGGCGGCGATCACCTTGAGGTACTGGGGATTGCCCATGGCCTCGCGGTAGACCTCGTCGGCATTCGGGTGGCCGCCGAGCAGATCCCGGGCCTGCTCCTGGGACAGCGGCCCGAGGCTCCACACCTCCAGCAGGCCGGCGGACGCCGCGCGGGAGAGCACAGCCGCGAGCGCGGGCGACAGTTGGCGCTGCCGGTAGGCGAGGAGACACAGGACCGGACCGCCCGCGGCCGCCTTTATCAGTTGCTCCACGCCCGCGATCCGGTCGGCCGCAAGATGATGGAGGTCGTCCACCACCGCCATCACGGCAGCGCTCTGTGCCGTATGCGCCGTCACCTCACGCCCTCCCACGACGGGTGCCGCACTGGGGAGCGGGGGTATGGGGGCGCCTGGGCCATGTGCCGCGAGCACTCGAACTCCGGTGGCTTGGGCATACGTCGCCGCCGCCCGCATCAGCGCGCTCTTACCGATGCCCGGCTCCCCGACAAGCGCGATCGCCCGGCCCGATCCCGTCTTCAGGCCGGTCAACGCCGCCAGCAGCGCCTCGGTTTCGGCGTCCCGTCCGAACAGCCGACGCGCACCGGCGTCCGCCCGATGGGACAGACGCGCGACATCACCGATGTCGGAACGCACGGCCCCGTCCGCCTCGTCGGCGCCGGCAGGCGGGTCGCCATCCCGCAGATCATGAGCCATGAACGGCACACTAACCGTATCCATGAACAAACAGCTCAACGCCAACCCCTTTTACATGGGGCCGACGGGCTGTCCCATGACACCGAGGCCGCTCCGTGATCGGGAGTTACACGGTTCGTTTGGCTCTGTCCCGATTACGGGACAGGCCGTTCGTTTTACAGTCCTGGCTACTCCACGGTGCCCGTGAAGATCGCCGCCTTCGAGTCGCTGTCCGGCTTCACCTCGATCCGTGTGTACGTCTCCTCCTTCGGCTGCACGCAGGCGACGGCCGACTTCTCGGTGTGGCCCGGCTGCAGTTGCGTGGTGGGGGTGCCGTTGAGGCCGTGCTCGGAGTCGTAGATCTTCGCGCCCGCCGTGCCGTCGTCGCCGTAGGAGCACGTGAGGGTGAGGGCGTTCAGGTCCATCGTGACCTTGGATCCGTTGAGGATGGTGAGGGTGAACCTGATGTACGGCTTCTTGGCCGGGGAGGCGGACGCGCTGGACGTGCCGCGCGTGAACTCCGACAGCGACACCTCAACGCCGGTCTTGTACGTCGTGGTTCTGGCGGGGGTGGACGAGTCGTCGCCGGTGGCGGCGCCGGTCACGGCGGGGGTGGCCCGCGTGGTGGTCACGGCGGGGCTGCTGCCGGCGGTGGACTGGCTGGTGCCGCAGGCGGCGAGGAGCGCTGCGCCGGTGATGAGCAGTGCGGCATTGCGGGTAGAGGTGTTCACGGTTCCCTCAGGGATTCGATATGTGGGCGTCATCGGTCAGGGCGAAGTCGACGCAGCTGATGCGGTACGCGGGGTCGGTCACGCCGGTTCGGTACGCGGGACGCGCGGCCACGGCAGGCGCGTCGCTCCGACCGCGCACGACAGGACCAGCGACGGACTGGACACTTTGAGGCTCCCCTCCGCGAACATTGATCGCTACCAGAGTGCGGCAGGGCGCGCCGGGAGCACATCAGTACAAGTACGTAACTTCGCCTCCAAAAGGTCACGCCGATAGGCGCGTTGGGGACACCCGACAGGGTCGACGCCGGGTTCCCCGGGTGCGGCTCCCAGGGGCTGGAGGGGGAGTCCGACCGGCATGGAGGTACGCACATAAGGTCAGCGCGCCCTGCGGCAGGATGCTGCACAGTGGCCCAGCGGGCCCGCGTGGACGGCCACAGAGGCCCTACCCCCCGGCGGGGTAGGGCCTCTGTGCGTCGCTTGGTCGATGCGCTGGAGATGCTTTCCCACGCGGCGCCGACCTGGTGGCCCGTCCAGCTGGGGCACCGAGGGTCCGCCGGCGGGGCCTTTCTGGGGTCGATCTGGGGCCGGAAGGAGAGGGAAACCCCGCGAAGGATCGTGGAGGACCGGGACGCTGCAGGCCTTTTGACCTGCAAGAACGAGCAAAACGGGGACAGTCGGGTAAGCCTAGGGGAACGATCTTGCGAGCTCGTAATGCGTAGGTCTCGGGTTCGAATCCCGAAGGCGGCTCCATGGTGAACCCCAGGGCAGGCCTCTGACCTGGGGTTTCTCGTTCGCTCGCGCCTTGGAATTCGGTCGAAACGGACATCTGGGCTCTATGCATCGTAATGCGTAGGTCAGAGGTGTGGTTTCCGTGGCTGCATCTCCCATCTAAGCCTCTGGCCTGGTCTTTTGCTCACCTGGGGGAGATGGGCCAGGCTTGAGCGAAGGGTCTCGGTGGACAACCGGTGGACAGGCGTGCATGACACTCCATCAGGGGGCTGTCGCCGCCCTCGGCCAGCGCGTGGAATTCACCTGTCTCCGATGGGATGGTCGGCGTCGTCGGGACTGTCTGGTCCTGACAGGTCCCAAGTCCGCCCTGCCGGAAGCAGGTGATGGCCCCGTCCACGAGCGGTCGCCCCGGTGGCCGCCACCTCCTGCGACGTCGACTCCATGATCCTGGCCGGCCAGGGCTTCATCGACCCGCCCTTCGCCCTCGGCGACGAATGCGTGGCGAAGGTCGTCGAGACCGGCGACGCCGTCACCACCGTCACCCCTGGCGACCTGGTGGTCGTTCCCTGGTCCATCAACTGCGGCACCTGCGACCACTGCCGCGCCGGACTGACCGCACACGGCACGGCCGTACCGCACATGGCCATGTACGGCGCGCCGGTCGGCGGCAGCTGGAGCAGCCTGTTCTCCGACCTGGTCCGCGTCCCCTGGGCGGACGCCATGCTCGTACCCCTGCCCGCTGGCCTCGATCCGGTGGGTGTGAACGCACCCTGTGTTGTGTACTGCGTTGGTCGGAAGCTCAGGGGGCTGCTGCCGGGCGCGTGCACCCGGCAGCAGAGCGTCGGTGCGCGGGTTCCACCGCGAGTGCGGTGTCAGCGGTGGGCGGCGCGGTTCATCTCGACGACGTCCTCGTGCGTGGGGTTGTCCCCGAGGGCGGCGAAGCGCTCCAGCATGCTGTCGCGGACGCGCATGTGCTTGTCCCGGTCGGCCGCAGCCAGCGCCGGGCCCATCTCCTCCAGCGTCAGTTCCGTGCAGTAGGCCGGGCCCATGGGCTGCTGGCGCCAGGAGTGGGCGAGCTCGCCGGCGTCGTAGGGGTCGAAGCCGGTGTCGTCCACGAGCTGCATGGCCACCTTCCGCGCCTTTTCGTCGTCCGCTGCGACGGGGATCGCGATGCGGCCCTCGGTGCCCGCCGGGACGCCCTTGCTCCGCTGGGTCTCGGCGAGGGCGGCGTTCCACGCCTTGACCAGCGGCCGGCCCAGTGCTTCGGCGTTGCGCACGCTCTCGACCTGCCCGTTCTCCACCGCCTCGATGTGGCCGTTGAGGTGCGGGTAGTAGTTGGTGGTGTCGATGACCACCGTCTCCTCAGGAACCGGGGCAAGCACGGGGGCCAGTTCCGGAACCCGGTCGAAGGGGATGGACATGATGATCACGTCTCGGTCCCGCACGGCGGCGTCCAGGGCCTCGGCGCGGGCGCCGGACTCCAGCACACCGGCCGGGACGGCCTCGGGCCCCCGGGCGTCGGCGACCTGCACATCGTGACCGGCCGCGGCGAGCTTGCCGGCCAGGTTCCCGCCAATCGCTCCGGCACCGATAACAGTGATTTTCATGATTTGTCCTCTCTAAGGTTGCGCCGCCCCCTGGGCAGCACGGTGCATCGCGGCGCGGACAAGTCCGCACCCCGTCGGGGGAAAACTGGAACCTGCCGACCGGCTCCGCTAGCTGCGGGCATCCGGCCGTGCGGTGGATTACTCGGGCACGTCGCCCGGTTCCTGCAGGATGCCCATCGCCTGGTCCACGAGGTCCGCCATGGAGGCGGTACCGCCGCCCGCGGTCCAGGCGTCGGTGGCCGCGTCCAGGCAGGAGATCGCGGCCGCCGCGAGCGCGTTGGCCCGCATGTCGATGGCCGGGTACGGTCCGCCGAGTCGGCGGGAGATCTCCGGTGCCAGCATGCTCTGCCAGCCCTGGGTCTTCTCCCAGTTCCGCGTCATCAACGCGCAGGCGTCACTGAGCAGCCGGATCATGTCCATCGGTGGTCCCGGCTCGCCGGTCTGGGGCTCGGCGATCACGTCGAAGGCGCGGCGCAGCGCGTCCCAGGGCTGTTCCTCGGCCGGGCGGGCCGCGAGCGCGTCGGCGACCTGACGGCCGAACTCGACGACCCTGCCCAGGACAAGTTCCTCCTTGGTGCCGAAGTAGCGGAAGAACGTCGTACGCGACAGGCCGGCCGCGGCGGCGATCTGCTCCACGGTCGTGTTCTCGAATCCCCGCTCGGCGAAGAGCCGGAACGCGACGTCGCTGACCTCGGCGCGCATCGCGGCACGCGTCCGCTCGCGCAGCGAGGGCCCCGACGGTGCGGCGCCGGAGGCGGATGCAGTGGTGTCGAGGTCGGCCATGTCGCAAGTGTACACAGGACCGAAGTGGAACTCAGTACCACATCGGGTTACGGTTTCATATCAAGGACCGTCAGTGACCTTGAAGCTCTCTCCCTCGTCGAACCGGCCACCGTCGCCCCCGGCAGCGACAAGCCGCAGGCACTGAAGGACGCCGTCGACACCGCGCAGCACGCGGAGAACCTCGGCTACCACCGCATCTGGTGCGCCGAGCACCACGACACCGCCAGCTCCGCCGCCCAGGCCCCGGAGATCCTCATCGCCCGAGTTGTCGAGCTCAGATCTTTGATCCAGGTCATCGGGGCGCGTAAGTGCAGGCCGACAAGGTAATGCCTGGCTGCAACCGGACTCACTCTGACGACACCACGCCTACAACCCCAGTAGTCGGGGCCTCGCCCCGTGGCGGCTGTCCTGGGAGGGTGCGGCCGTCAGGGAAAGGGGGCGAAGACCCTCTCCGGGCACTCGCCGTGCTGATCATCCGCATGGCTCCTTGTCGCAGCCCTCGGACCCGGCAGCGCATCTGGTGAGCTGGGGATCAGAGGCTGAACTGCTGGTGCCCTATGACGGAGAGCAGTTCGAGCTTGCTGTGGCTCTCCGTGCCGGGGCGAGTGGTCAGCACCACCAGCGTCTGGGCGCGGTTGTCGGTGAACAGGACCTGGGCGTCGACGTCGATGCGGCCGAGTTCGGGATGCAGGATGGTCCTGCAGTCGCCGTAGCGGGCGACCTCCTGAAGCTCCCACATGCGGACGAACTCGGGGCTGTGCTCCTGGAGTTCGGCGAGGATCCGGGCGGCTCGCGGGGTGTCGCTGCCAGCGGTCAGCGCGGCCCGCAGGCGCGCTGCCTGGGCGCGGCCGTGGCTCTCGTGGCTCTCCTCGGGATACACCAGGCGCTCGGCCGGGTCCATGAACCAGCGGTAGTAGCCGCTGCGGGCCAGACCGGTGTGGCGGGTCTGGTCGCCGAGCAGCGCGACGGCCAGCGGGTTCATCGCGAGGGTGTCGACCAGGTCGGTCGTTACCAGGGCCGGGGAGTCGTTCAGGCGGTCCAGGACCCGCAGCAGCGCCGGGCTGACATGTTCGCAGCGGTGGAAGCGGGCCGGGGCGTTGTGGCCGATGAGGACGAAGAGATGATCGCGCTCGTCCAGGGTCAGCCGCAGCGCTTGGGCGAGAGCCGCGGTGATCTGGACCGAAGGCTGCGGAGCACGCTGCTGTTCCAGCCGGGCGTAGTAGTCCGTGGACATGCCGGCGAGCTGCGCGACCTCCTCGCGGCGCAGCCCCCGCGTACGCCTGCGCGCCCCTTCGACCAGCCCGACGTCGCGGGGCCGCAGCGCCTCACGCCGGTGGCGCAGGAAGTCCGCCAGTTCCTTTTTGTCCATGCCCCCATCCTCGCCGCATTCCGCCCGGCTATCCAGAGACCGCCGATCCATGGCTGAGCACTCCACTTCCGCACGCGCGAAGCCGCTGGCTGAGCCGTTGCGCTGATGGCACCAGGCGAGCCGTAGGGAGGATCGCCGATCCATGGACAAGCGGTCCTCTCCCGCCCGCGCCGAGAGAGCCGCATAGTCGGGGCTGCCGGGGCGCCCCGGCCCTGCCGCAGCGAAGGAGAACACACCTCATGAAGAGCACCGGAAACACGATCCTGATCACCGGCGGCACCTCGGGCATCGGGCTCGGACTGGCCCTGCGCCTGCACGAGGCCGGCAACAAGGTGATCGTCGCCGGCCGGCGTAAGGACCTGCTCGACCAGATCGCCACCGAGCATCCGGGCATCGAGTCGCTCGTGCTGGACGTGGCGGACCCCGCGTCGATCACCCGCGCCGCGGGCATCCTGGTGGCGAGCCATCCCCAGCTCAACGTGCTGGTGAACAACGCCGGCATCCAGCGGCCGGAGAACCTGCTCGATCCGGCCTGCCTACCGATCGCCGAGGACCACGTCACGACCAACCTGCTGGGCCCGATCCGGATGACCTACGCCTTCCTGCCGCACCTGGTGACCCAGGACGACGCCGCCGTCCTGAACGTCACCTCGGCACTGGCCTTTGTGCCGTTGCCGGCCACCCCGACCTATAACGCGACCAAGGCCGCCCTGCACTCGTTCTCCGAGAGCCTGCGCGTGCAACTGGCCGGCACCCCCGTCCAGGTGATCGAGGTGGCCCCGCCACCGGTCCGGACCGGACTGATGGGCCAGCAGGACAACGAGCAGGCCATGCCGCTGGACGAGTTCCTGACCGAGACCCTGACGCTGCTGGACGCCCAACCCGACGCCAAGGAAATCGTCGTGGAAGGCGCCAAGTTCGCCCGCTACGCCGAGGCCAACGGCACCTACGACCAGGTCCTGACCATGCTCAGCAGCTTCAAAGCCTGATCCGGCAACGCACAAAATTGGAGAGTCGAACGTGAAACCCACGAATGAAGACACCGTCGAAATCAGCAGAGCCCTGGCGCTGTGGGCGCACATCATGGACGACCATGAACTGGACCGTCTCGGCGAATGCCTCACTGAAGACGCGGTGTGGGACGGCAGCGTCTTCGGCGGCGACCCGGTCGTCGGGCTGGACGCGATCGCGACCTTCATGAACGCCCCCGGACACGCGAAAGCCCATCACACGACGAACATCGTCGTGTCGGAAGGCCCGGGCGACGAGGTGCGGGCCCGATCCAAAGGTCTGAGCCTGCTGGAAAGCGGCGGTGTCGCCAGCGTTGTCTACGCCGACGACCTGAGACGCACCGATGACGGCTGGCGCATTTCCCGGCGGGTCATCCATCTCACGTGGCCACATCGCTTCTAGGAGGCCGCTGATATCGCCGTTTCCGGGGCTGGGCTTGAGGCCGTCGGCGGGGTGGCCGGCGGCCGGGATTGGTTGGGGTGGCGGGTTGTGGGCGTGGTGGGGTGCCTGAAGGGCCTGTGGTGGGGCTGGCCCCCGCATGCGGGGGGGTGTGGCGCCTCGTCCTCCGGCCCAGGACGTCAGGGGGTGAGTTGCTGGTGCCCTATGACGGAGAGCAGTTCGAGTTTGCTGTGGCTCTCCGTGCCGGGGCGGGTGGTCAGCACCACCAGGGTCTGGGCGCGGTTGTCGGTGAACAGGAGCTGGGCGTCGACGTCGATGCGGCCGAGTTCGGCATGGAGGATGGTCTTGCAGTCGTCGTAGCTTTGTGCGACCTCCTGAAGTTCCCACATGCGGACGAACTCGGTGCTGTGTTTCTGGAGTTCGGCGAGGATCCGGGCGGCTCGGGGGGTGTCGCTGCCGGCGGTCAGCGCGGCCCGCAGGCGCGCTGCCTGGGCGCGGCCGTGGCGTTCGCGGGTCTCCTCGGGAACCATCAGACGCTCGGCCGGGTCCATGAACCAGCGGTAGTAGCCGCTGCGGGCCAGACCGGTGTGGCGGGTCTGGTCGCCGAGCAGCGCGACGGCCAAGGGGTTCATCGCGAGGGTGTCGAGCAGGTCGGTCTGCACCAGGGCCGGGGAGTCGTCCAGGCGGTCCAGGACCCGCATCAGCGGCGGGCTGACGTGCTCGGAGCGCTGGAAGCGGGCCGGGGCGTTGTGGCCGATGAGCGCGAAGAGATGGTCGCGTTCGTCCAGGGACAGCCGCAGTGCCCGGGCGAGAGCCGCGGTGATCTGGACCGAGGGCTGCGGAGCACGCTGCTGTTCCAGCCGGGCGTAGTAGTCGGTGGACATGCCGGCGAGCTGCGCGACCTCCTCGCGGCGCAGCCCCTGCGTACGCCTGCGCGGCCCCTCGACCAGCCCGACGTCGCGGGGCCGCAGCGCCTCACGCCGGTGGCGCAGGAAGTCCGCCAGTTCCTTGTTGTCCATGCCCCCATCCTCGCCGCATCCTGCCAGGCTATCCAGAGACCGCCGATCCATGGCTGAGCACTCCACTTCTGCACACGCGAAGCCGCTCATACGGCCGACGCCGATAGCGCTCGCAGCGAGACGACCCGATGGTCATGACCTGCATGACCCGCTGGGAAATTCGCTGGGCTGTCGGCGGTGCGGCGCAGGCCGTCGGCCTGGAAGACGGCCCGCGGCGACGGCCCCCGTCGAGGACGCCCGACGTTTTGGACGGGCTCCGGGCCTCGTCGCCCGGCCCGGCCGACACGACGATGTCCGCCGTGTCGGCCGGGCGCTCGCGTACCCGTGTCGGCACTCGGGACGGAGCCGGTCGCCTCCCGTGCGACGACCGGGGCGAAGCCGAAGACGCTTCCCTACCGTTCCGCGTCGGTCGCTACGGGTCGGTCAGCTGCTGGTGATCATGGCGAGGACGTCGTCGTAGGTGCCGGTGGCCTCCGCGTCGCGGATGAACCTGGCGCGCTCGACGACGATCTCCTTCGCGTCGGGCTTCTCGCGCAGCAGGTCGAGGGCCTCGGTGAGGAAGTCGTCCAACGGCATGGAGTGTTCGTTGTCCTGCTGGCCCAGCAGGGTCGTGCGCACGCCCGGCGGGACCATCTCGATCACCTGGACGCCGGCGTCAGCGCCAGCGAGTTGGATGCGCAGGCTCTGGGAGAAGGAGTGCAGCGCGGCCTTGGTCGCGTTGTAGGTCGGGGTGCTCTGATACGGGACGAACGCCAGCGCCGAGGTGACGTTCATGACGACCGCGTCGTCCTTGCCCACCAGCAGAGGCAGGAAGGCGTACGTCATCCGGATCGTGCCGAGCAGATTGGTCGTGACGTGATCCTCGGCGATCGGTAGTTCGGCCGGGTCGAGGAGGTTCTCCCGCAGCATGATGCCGGCGTTGTTGACCAGGACGTTCAGCCCTGGGTGGCTCGCCGCCACGGTCTCGCGGGCCTGGGCGATCGAGTCGGGGTCCGCGACGTCGAGGACGAGCGCGTCGATGCCCGGGTGCTCGGCCGTGATCTCGTCGAGGAGTTCCTTGCGCCGGCCGGCGACGACCACCTTGTTGCCGGCCTCGTGCAGACGCAGGGCCAGACCGAGGCCGATGCCCGAGGTTCCGCCGGTGATCAGGATCGTGTTGCCGGTCATCTTCATGGGGTCCTTGCTCCTTCGCTGCGGCGGGCCGGTGAGCGCCCGCAGCCTCGACCGTAGAGGCGCCCGCGCAGGGGCGGGAGAGGAAGGTTTATCCATGGATCGGCGCTCCCTGGCTGAGCCGTAGAAGACGCCACAGCCGGTCAGCGCCTCCAGACCGGCCGCAGCGAGCCGCCGGTAGGAGACCCCGGTGGCCGGGATCACAGGCTGTGCGGTAACAGCGGATCCGTCGTTGAACCGCAGCACCCGCGCGGACCCGGCCGGCTCCGGCGTCCGCGAGCCTCCGCAGCGGCACTGCTCCCGCGTGCCCACATCGTCGATTTCGCCCGAGCCGGAGCGGGGCACTGGCGTCATCCAGCCCGCCCGGAACTGCTCACCGGCCCGCTCCCGGTATCTACGACCCCAATGGCATGGGCGCCATGTTCTTCGCCATGCTCGCCCTCGCCGGGCAGATCGAACAGTGCATCCGGGAGAAGACCCTCGAAGGCCAGGTCATCGCCGCCGCCAAGTGCAACCACGGCGGACGGCCCAAGGTCATCGACGAGGGCATGCTCACCTTCGCCCTCGCGCTCAAGGAGGCGCTCCCGTCCCCGAGATCGCGAAGAAGCTCAGCATCAAGGCCGGCAAGAACAAGGACAAGCACCCCGCAGAGGCCGAACATACCTCGCCCCTGTGACCTCCTCGACCTCCTCCCGGGGTCTGAGCGTCAGGGCAGCTGCGGGTACAGGGCGGTCACACTCCCGTGGCTGTCCGGGGCTCAGTCTGGACATACCGGGTGCATGGAGACACGGGTGCGGTATGCGGAGATCCGGCCGTACACAGTTCCGGAGACGTTGGAGGAGCTGGCCGGTCCGAGGGATGGGGTCGTGGTTCTGCCGACCGTGTTGGACTGGACGCCGAAGCGGGTCTACGACCTATCGGATGACGTTGACTTGCGGATGCTCTACGAGACGGTCATCCGTGAGGCCATGCATGTCGAGGAGCTACGGCAGTTCCTGGACCAGATGCTTCTCTCGGACGTGTGGCAGAGGTTGTGGCTTCCGCAGCGCGTGCGGTTGATGTGGGAAGGGCGATTCCCACAGCTGGCTCGCAGGGCTGCGTAGAATCCGCCTGTATGGATCCGTTTCACGCCCGACTCGCCCGTATCGGCCTTGGACCTGCCGCGAAATACGGCTTCGTCCTGGCCGGCGGGTACGCGGTTCAGGCGCACGGGTTCCTGGAAAGGCTGTCGGATGACGTCGACCTCTTCACGAACATCGCCGACCCGGTCGCCTTCTCCGAAGCCGTCGATGCGGTGGCTGCGGCTTACCAGGCAGCGGACCTGACGTCGAGGTTGAGAAGCCCGGTGGGGTGTTCGCCCGGCTCGCGGTCGCTGATGAACAGGGGCGCAAGGCGAAGGTGGAGCTCGGGTGTGACTGGCGGGCTCACCCGCCTGCCGTGCTGGAGATCGGACGGGCCGCGCCCCGGGATTACCTTGATGTGAATGCTGCGCTCGCCTCCGGGCGGTACTCCGGTGGGCGACTACTGGAGTTGGCGTTGGAGCACGACGCCGGGTTCGAACCGCACTACTTCGCCCAGGCGCTGCTGGCGGTCGACCGTTGGCCGGACCGGGAGTACGAGGCGTACGGCGTTGATGGCAGCCAGGTGGAGGACATGCGCCAACGACTGCGCGCCTGGGCTGCCGAGATCCTCGATGAACGGACCACCGAGAGATGACCCAGTCGGCGGAGTCGACCTTGAAAGCCGGCTGGCGTCGGCCCCTTCATCGGCTATGGCGTTCGATGCCCGAACAGATGTATTGCGCCGGGGCTCAGCGAGGGGGCACTTGTATGGTTCCTGCAGTGAACTACGTTCGCCTCTCTGGCCGGTCGACATCATCGTCGGGAGCCCAGCGCCAGTCTCGCTGGCGGGTCGGTGACGACCCTTGCGGTGGACAGCCGGTGGACAGACGCCTTTGGACGGTGCAGTACGGGGCGGCACGGGTCAACTTGTTGCATGCGGTCTGACCAGCAAAGACGTCACTGCACAGCACAACCGGGCACCACGCAGCATGATCGCTCATGGTCTCGTAATGCGTAGGTCTCGGGTTCGAATCCCGAAGGCGGCTCTTAAAAGTGCAGGTCAGGGCCCTGAAAGCCCCTCACGAAGATCGTGGGGGGCTTTTCTGTACCCGGATGGGAACATCCTGGGAACATCGATGCTCTGATAAATCTCCTATGTCTATATTTTCGATAGTCGAACATGGTTCGAGAAGTGCCTGATGTCTCCCGCCTTTTGACTCTGGGTGTCGGGCCAGGAGGACCAGCTCGCCGCCTTCGGCCTGGTCCTCAACGCTGTCGTCCTTTGGAACACCCGCTACCTGGACCCCGCCGTTGCCCGGCTCCGCGCCGAGGGTCACGACATCAAGAACGAGGATGTCGCCCGGCTCTCCCCGCTCAAGTACCAGCACGTCAACCTCCTGGGCCGCTACCTGTTCAACATCAAGGCCAGCGGCCCCGGCCGGGGCCGTCGATCCCCCTGAAGTGTGCGGCGGCGTTGATGCCCTCGGCGCTGAGTTTGCCGACGAGACCGTCGGGCTTGTCGCTGTTGCGGGATCAGGGTGACGTCATAGCCCTGGGACGCAGCACCGCTGCGCCGCGGTCGGCGAGGGCGGCTGTTGTCGTGAGAGCGCGGTCAGGCGGCGAAGGATGCGAGCAGTTCGTTGTACTGCTTGGCGGCGGTGGTCAGGTCCTTTTCGGAGAGGCCGAAGGCGGTGCCGTACAGCTTGACCATCGGCTGGATGTCGAACTGGCACAGCCGCAGGGTCGCGTGCCAGTTGCTGAGGAGGGTCTCCAGGGTGGCCTTGTTCGAGCCTTCGGGGGTGTAGTGGTCGGCGGGGACGCCGGCGGTGACGGCGACGACGGCCTTCTTGCCGGCCAGCTGCGAGGGAGAGCCGTCCATGGTGAAGGCCCAGCCAAGGGTGAAGACCTTGTCCTGCCACTGCTTGAACAGAGGAGTGGTGTTGTACCAGAACACCGGGTGCTGGAAGACGATCACGTCGTGTTCGGCCAGCAGCGTCTGCTCGGCTTCGGTGTCGATCTGGAAGTCGGGGTAGGTGGCGTAGAGGTCGTGCACGGTGACATGGGCCAGGTCGCGGACGGCGTCCACGAGCGCCGCGTTGGCCTTCGACTGGGACAGGTCGGGGTGGCCTACGACAAGGAGAACCTTGGACATGATGAGGAACCTCTTCAGTGATCAGGGAAATGGGTGAACGGAACCGGGTCGACCTGGTGTGACGGGTCAGGAATCGTCGGGGCGTCAGCCCCACTGCTGTGCGAACCGCGGGAGCGCGGCGCTGAGCCGGGCGAAGCGGCGCCGACGGTCAGCGGTCGATGGTGGCCATGTTCGCCTCGTCATGGCGTTCGCCCGCCGCCGGTGTGAGGTCGTTCAGGCGTTCGAGCTGCGCGGCGCTGAGTTCGATGCCGTCGGCGGCGGTGTTCTCTTCGACGCGCGAGACGCGCCGGGTTCCGGGGATGGGGGCGATGTCGTCGCCGCGCGACAGCAGCCACGCCAGTGCGGTCTGTGCCGGGGTGGCGCCGATCTCTGCGCCGATGGCCTGTACTTCGTCGACGATGCGCAGGTTGCGCTGGAAGTTCTCGCCGGTGAAGCGCGGGTTGGTCTTGCGCCAGTCGTCGTCGGCGAAGTCGTCGACGGTGCGGATCTGCCCGGTCAGCAGGCCGTGCCCGAGCGGCGAGTAGGGAACGAACCCGATACCGAGCTCGCGCAGCAGCGGAAGGATCTCGGTCTCGACGTCGCGGGTCCACAGAGAGTATTCGGTCTGCAGCGCGGCCACCGGATGCACGGCGTGTGCCCGGCGGATTGTCTCGGGGCCGGCCTCTGAGAGTCCGATGTGGCGCACCTTGCCTTCGGTGACCAGCTCGGACAGCGCCCCTATGGTCTCCTCGATGGGTGTGTTCGGGTCGACGCGGTGCTGGTAGTACAGGTCGATGTGGTCGGTGCCGAGCCGCAGGAGCGAGCCTTCGACCGCGGCCTTCACGTTGCCGGCGCTGCTGTCGATGGCGCCGGGGCCTGCGCCGGAGTGGGAGACGAGACCGAACTTCGTCGCCACGACGACGTCGTCGCGGCGGCCCTTGATGGCCTTGCCGACGATTTCCTCGCTGTGGAAGGGGCCGTAGATCTCGGCGGTGTCGATGTGGGTGACCCCGAGGTCCAGCGCCCGGTGGATGGTGCGGATCGACTCGGCGTCATCGAGCTCCCCGCCCGTGGTGTACATCCCGGCCATGGTCATGGCTCCGAGGCCGATGCGGGAGACATCGAGCCCGCCCAGTGATACGTGCTTCATCATGTACTTCCTGTCGTTATGGCCGTCAGGCCGGTCGGTGGTCATGGTCAGTGCCGAACCAACTGGCGGACCGTGCTTCGGTGGTCCGCGCATTGCTGGCGCGGGCGCCGTTCCCCAGGTGGCGGGTCAGCTTCCCTGGCGGCACCCTGCGGCGGGGCACCCTGCGGCGGTCTCCGCCTCGGACGGGTGCGGGGGCGTATTGCCCAGGCGCGAGCGTCGTCGTAGGCCAGGCTGGCGACGACGTCGACACCTTGACCGTGGTCAGCTGGGGGCCGACGGACAGGCGGCGGGGATCGGCAGGCTGAACCGGCTGCGCCGCGTCAGTGTTTCTGGGCCGCCGGCTCAGAACGAGGACCGGGATCTCACGGGTGGTGTTCTTCTGGTACTCGGCGTAGTCGGGGAACGCCTCGACGGCTCGAGCCCACCACACGGCCTTTTCGTCCCCGGTCACCTCGCGTGCCAGCATGTCGTGGCGCACCGGGTCGGCCACCACGTTGTGGTACCAGATCGGGTGCTTGGGAGCTCCTGCCATCGAGGCGACCACTGCGTAGGAGCCGTCGTGCTCCACCCGCATCACCGGGGTCTTGCGGATCTTGCCGCTCTTCGCGCCCAGGGTGGTCAGGATGACGACGGGCAGGTCCCGTAGCCTCTCGTCTTCTTCCCGTGCGACCAGGACACTCAGCGTCGTTCCTTGCGTACCACCGGAGCTTTCGTACAGCTCCACCTGGTCACGTACAAACTGCGCCTTGCTCGGCTCGTACTCGCCTTTGAGTGGCATGTTGCCTCTCTCCATGCTGTCGAAAGTGCACCTGGTAGCGGTCTCCGCCCCGGCCGGGGTGCGGGTCGTGTTACTTAGGCGTGGGCGTCGTCGTAGGCCAGGGCGCCGCCCAGTTCGCGGGATGCCTCGGCCTGGGCGAGGAGTTCCTGTGCCTTGGCCTCGGCGGCCTCGATGGCGTCCGCGCCGGCGACGAAGCGGTGCAGAGGCTTGTCCTGGCCGGCGATGGTGAGCAGGGCGCGGGCGAGCTTGGCGGGGTCGCCGGGCTGCTTGCCGTTCATGCTCTTCATGCCCTCGATCCTCGGGGCGGTGCGCGGGGCGTAGTCGTCGATGGACAGCTCGGGCCAGGTGGTGGAGCCGTCCACGAGGAGCTCGGTGCGGAAGTAGCCGGGCTCCACGAGCGTGGTGTGGATGTTGTACGGCTCGACGTCGTAGCGCAGGGACTCCATCCAGCCCTCTTCGGCGAATTTGGAGGCGGCGTAGGCGGAAGTGAATTCCATGCCGACCAGGCCGGCGGTGGAGGTGATGGTGATGACGTGGCCGTCGCGCTGCTTGCGCAGGATGGGCAGGACGGCGCGGGTGACGTTCATCGGGCCGAAGAGGTTGGTCTCGAACTGCCGGCGCATCTGCGCGGGCGAGATCTCCTCGAAGTAGCCGGTGAAGAGGTTCCCGGCGTTGTTGATCAGGACGTCGATGCGGCCGAAGCGGTCGACGGCGGCCTGCGCGGCGGCCTCGGCGTCTTCGAGGCTGGTGACGTCCAGCTTGGTGACCAGCAGGTTGTCCTGGGGCCCGCCGAGGGTCTTCTCGACCTTTTTGGGGCGGCGGCCGGTGGCGACGACCCGGTGGCCGGCCGCGAGGGCCTCGCGGGCGATGTCCGTGCCCAGGCCGCGTCCGGCGCCGGTTATGAGAATGACCTTGCTCATGAGGGGTTTCCTTTCAGTTGCCGTCATCCGGCACCCACTGTGTGCGGGGGTGAGTGCGTGCAGCGCCGACAGCGCCGCGGAGGAGGCTGGAGACCAGCGACACAAGCGCCGCCGTATCCGGGTTGTTCACACCGCCGTGGGCGGTGCACCACCAACAAAACCGGCTGTCACGCGAGTGTGGGAGTCCCTGATGAGGGGGTCACTGACAGGGACCCCCAACCCGGCCGAAGCACTCGTAGAGTGAAACGCATGGCAGGCAGAAACAGCCCACATGGTAGTAACCGCGACATCCGTGATGATTTCCGGGCGGAGATCCGGGAATTCCTGGGCACACGACGGGCCAGGGTCACCCCCGAGCAGGCCGGACTGCCCGTGTATGGCGGAGAGCGCCGGCGGGTCACCGGGCTGCGCCGGGAGGAGGTCGCCCTCCTCGCGGGCATCTCCAGCGAGTACTACACCCGGCTGGAGCGCGGCAACGCCACCGGCGTCTCCGAGAGCGTCATCGAATGCATCGCGCAAGCACTTCAGCTCGACGAGGCCGAACGAATCCACCTGGTCGACCTTCTACGCGGTGCCGGCACGACCCGTCCGCCACGCCGCCGGCCGGCCCAGCAGCGCGTGCGGCCGACAGTGCAGCGCGTCCTCGACTCGATGGCCGGCACACCCGCGTTCGTCCTCAGCGGACGCGGGGACATCCTGGCCGCCAACCACCTCGGCCGCGCCCTGTTCTCACTGGTCTACGCCGACCCCGCCAGACCGCCGAACAACGCCCGGTTCGTCTTCCTCAGCCCGCACGCGACCGAGTTCTTCCGCCACTGGGACGAAGTCGCCAACGACACAGTCGCCATGCTGCGCGCCGAGGCCGGCCGCGATCTCTACGACCGGCGGCTCACGGACCTGATCGGAGAGCTGTCCACCCGCAGCGAGGAATTCCGCCGCCGCTGGGCGGCCCACAACGTCCGCATGCACACCACCGGCGTGAAACTCCTCAACCACCCGGTCGTCGGCGACCTCGACCTACCCTTCGAAACCTTCCCACTCCCCGACGGCCCCAGCCAGTTCCTCCTCACCTACACCGCCGAGCCCCACTCACCCTCGCAGGACGCCCTGAACCTGCTGGCCAGCTGGGCCGCGACCAACGACGACATCGAGCGGTCCGCGCCGGCCGACGACTCCGAGGCGGCCGACTAGTGCTGTGACCGCGAACGTTTGCCGGGTTGCTCGTTGTGCTGGTTGGAAGTGACGAGGCTTCCAACCAGCGTGGGGAGGCGGGATGGCGCAACCGGTTCGGGTTCGCAGGCTGACCGAGCAGGAGGGTCAGAAGCTGCAGCAGATCGTGCGGAGGGGCAGTACCAGCTCGGTGCGGTCTCGGCGGGCGATGATGCTTCTGGCCTCGGCCGGCGGCAGCACGGTCCCGGTCATCGCGCGTCTGGTCCAGGCGGACGACGACACCGTCCGTGACGTGATCCACCGCTTCAACGAGATCGGGCTCGCATGCCTTAACCCTCAGTGGGCGGGAGGCCGTCCCCGCCTGCTCAGTCGTGACGACGAGGACTTCGTCATCCAGACGGCCACGACCCGCCCGACCCAGGTCGGCAAGCCCTTCACCCGCTGGTCGATCCGCAAGCTCGCCGATCACCTGCGGCGCAACATCGCCCGCCCGATCCGGATCGGCCGCGAGGCCTTGCGGTGCTTGCTGGCCCGCCGAGGGATCACCTTCCAACGAACGAAGACCTGGAAGGAGTCCCCCGACCCCGACTTCGACGCCAAGCTGGAGCGGATCGAGTACGCGATCAACGAGCGGCCCGCCCGCACCTTCGCCTTCGACGAGTTCGGCCCGCTCGGCATCCGCCCAACAGCCGGCTCCTGCTGGGCCGAGGAAAACCGCCCCGACCGACTGCCGGCCACCTACCGCCGCACCCACGGAATCACCTACTTCCACGGCTGCTACTCCGTCGGCGACGACCAGATGTGGGGCATCAACCGGCGCCGCAAGGGCATTGACCACACCTGGGCAGCCTTGAGAACGATCAGGGCCGCCCGCCCCGACGGCGCCCCCATATACGTGATCCTCGACAACCTCTCCGCCCACACGAACTGGCGGATGAAGAGATGGGCGGCCAAGAACAAGATCGAGCGGTGCTTCACCCCGACCTACGCCTCCTGGGCCAACCCCATCGAAGCCCACTTCGGACCCCTACGGCAGTTCACTCTCGCCAACTCCAACCACCCCAACCACACCGCCCAGACCCGGGCCCTGCACGCCTACCTGCGCTGGCGCAACAAGAACGCTCGCCACCCCGACGTCCTCGCAGCACAACGACGCGAACGAGCACGCATCCGCAGCGAGAAAGGACTCCGCTTCGGCGGACGCCCCTGTGCTGAAGCGGCCTGACGTCATCGCCCCGACCACAAGAACTGCTCGTCCGGCTCCTCCCGCCGCTCCAGCACTCCCGCATCGGCCAGTTGAAGAAGCACCTCATGCAGAGCGTCCCCCAACGGGTTGTCCGTCCAGAACACCCACTTGACCTGTGTGAACGTCTCAGACTCGCCAAAGATCCCCAGCGAGCAGCCCACCACGAAGGCAGCACCGTCCCAGTCAGTCCAGCCAGTAAGGCCCTCGGAAAGATCCACGAAACGATCCTGCCAGCACACGCTCAAACCCGGCGAACGTTCCCGGTCACAGCACTAGGTACGAGGCCGGTGAGATCACTGCCGGAGCTGTGGCCGCCAGGCTCCGTGCCGACAACGTTCCCGGTATCCGGGCCGTGCCCGGTTCCAGCCCGCTGTGCGCCCGCAAGATCAGCTGAACCGTCCCGCACCCGTGCCGGAGTGGACTTCCTACCCCCGGATCGGCATGTACCAGAAACTCGGCATCGGTCAGCAGACTGTCCAGCCCGCCTGCTCCGACCACCTGCCGCACCGCGTGTCTCAGCCCGGCCCCGTCCAGCCCGGCCCAGCCACCCGCTGGCACCGGGAGATCCCGCGTTCCCTTGGACCTCACTACCTCACACCTCTCCGCACAACTGTGCCCGTACGCCGGTCGACGCTGATCCACCGCAGTCGCCGATTTTCCTCTGCGCTGACCTGGTGCCCCGCTTGAACGGACCCGCGAGCCAGGGTGGGCCCGGTCCGGTCGGCCCCAGGGCTCACGTTCCCGGTCGATAGAGGATCTCTGCGCGGCCGAGTTGTCCACGCTCAAGATCACCGTTGCCGATGAGCACGTGAAACGACCCCTCTCCGAACGCGTTCCGGTCAGCTGCGTACCCGTCGATGTAGAGCAGAAGGGTGTGCGTCAGGGAATCAAACATCAGGCGGTCCTCCCGGTCCCGGAGGTGCGGATTGCCGAGCAGCCTCAGCAGGGCCGCCGGGCAACCACCGTTTGCCACCAGGGTCTCCTCAATGGCCTCCACGACAGAGTGGTCGAAGACTGCGGAATCCGGCTTGCCGTCGGCGCCGACCGCTTCGCAGACCAGCGATGGAGCGAGTCTGAGCCGGCGTTCCTCGAAGACTCCGTCGTCGTCCAGCCCCTCGGGCCGCTCGGCTGTCGTCAACGGCCCCGGTTGCGGTATGTGGACGATCTCCGCGGTGGTCTCGTCGATCTCATACCCGTAGGCCCGGTCGCCGTCGTAGATGGAGAACAGGTAGAACATCCCTGCCGCAGGCAACGCGGTCCTGTCGGCAGCGGATACCTCGCCGAGATTGAGCTGGCAGACCAGCGCGAGCGGCTCATCGGTGCCGTCCTCGGTCGGCCACGTGAACGAGTCGTCGACATGAGGGAGACCGCCCAGCTTCGAGCACCCCAGTTCGACCGGGGTGGACTGACCCGTTTCCTGTCCACCGACCACAGACCGGAGCGTGGGCCCCACGGCATCACCGATCCGGGAACCGAGGGCCTCGATCACGGACGACGGCCAACTCCGGGCATTGAGAGCCCGAATGACCTTCTCTTTCAGCATGCTCACTCCTGTGCGACGTATCGCGCGGGCGGAGGCCGCGACGGCCTGCGTCGGCGCCGTCCGCAACATGGGTAGACCAGATTGACGGTTACTGGTGATCTTCGAGTGATGGTGCTCGTGAGGCGGCCATCGCTGCAGCTCAGAAGGCTGTGCCCGGCGACATCGCGCGGTGAATCTCAGTAGATGACGTAGTCGAGACATGCGACCTTGAGGTTGTTCAGCGCACGCGCATCACCGCTACGGCCGCCGCCGGGTGACGGTCCGCAAGCGCGACGACCACCCGCGCGGGGTCCGCGGCAAGTCCCGCACCGAACGGGCCGAACGTTTTACAGTCCCCAGCTACGCCTCATCCACCGCTGAGCCCGCTCATGACGGCGAACCAGGCAGCGCGGGCGTACGCGAACGGCATCCTGTTCGCGAAGGAGGTGATCGTGTCCACGATCCGGTCCTGGGTGCCGCGAAGCCGCGCGTAGACGGCGATTGTGACTCAGGTGCCGCCCCAGCCCCACGAGTCGTCGTCCGGGTCTTCGGTCGCGTACAGGGTGGGACCGAGGCGCGCGGCAAGCGTGTCTCCGGCAATACGCGTTTGGGCGACCGTGCCGTCGGCACCCACCGTCAGCGCCGCGTAGTACCCCAGGGCCGCCCAGTCCGAGGGCACGTGGAAGAAGAATTCCACCGCGTCGTCCGGGCGCTCGTCGCGCAGCAAGGGCAGCAACTTCTCCAGAGTGCAACCGCCGCCCCCGCCACTGATCACGACAGTCACCTGATCCGGTGCCGGCCGCCACACCCGCACATGCGCGTAGCCCTGCCAGCCATCGAAGGACCGCACGTAATGCTCGTCGCGGATCATTTCGGGATAAGCACGTTCAACGGCCAATGGGAGGGCCCTTCTTCTCAGTACCCGGCTCCAACGCCCCACAGCAGCAGGTCCACGGTAAGGGCGATGCGGCGCCGGTGACCGTCCCAGGCAGTCGGTGCGGGCTGTCCGAGCAGGTCAACGGAGGCTGCTCTGGCGGCAAACCGGTCCCCGTTGCGGGCCGGACCGGGGCGGCGCCGTCGCATAGACTCGGGTGACCAGCGTGGTGGGTGGGGGAGACACGGGTGGACGATCGTGAAACCGATGATCCCAGGTTGATCTTCGCGGCGGCCCTGACCCGGCTGCGTCGGCGACTGCCGGACGTGTCGGACGAGACCCTGGCCCGGCGGGCCAGCGCGGTGGTGCTGCCGTCCGGGCGCCGGGTCGCGGTGAACGCGCGCAGGCTTGGTGAATGGCTCAACGGGCAGTCCGTGCCCCGTCAGTTCGAAGCCGTCATGGCTTTGGTGCACACCGTGGAGAAGGTGGCGGGAGGCGCGCCCACCGCGCAGCCCAGCGTGGCGCAGTGGCAGCGGCTGTGGCGCGCGGCGCGGGACTACCGGAGCAGCCCCGCCTCTGGACGGCAGCCGCAGCCTCAGCCGCAGATCGTGATCGGCCGTCCGCCGGGCGATGCCGCCGCGCTGCGGCGGCGTGACGGGTTGGCCGAGAGCATCGACGCGGGCATGCGAGACGCATCCGTCCGGCAGATCCTGCTCACGGGCGCGGGCGGCGTCGGCAAGTCACAACTGGCCGCGGCGGCGTTCCACCGCGCCATGCAGCGGGCCGAGATCCTGCTCTGGGTGCCCGCCGGCGACCGCCTGTCGGTTCTGGGCAGTTACGCCCGCGCGTGGCGGGCGTTGTCCGGGGCGCGTATCGCGGGCATGACGGGCATCGAGGGGGAAGCCCCCGCGCCCGGCACCGACTCTGGCGGGGACGACGAGACCCAGGCCGACCTGTTCCTGACCTGGCTGAGATCAACCGCCACTCCCTGGCTCGTGGTCCTCGACGACATCGACGACCCTGGCGAACTGTCTGGGCTCTGGCCTGCCGGTGACGCCGGCCGGACCGTCCTGGCCACCCGCCGGCGGGACGCCACGCTGCTGCGCCCGGGGGTCCGGGTGATTGCCGTCGGCGTGTTCACCGCCGACGAGGCCACCGCCTACCTGGCCGACCGACTGCTGCTCGACCTGGGCCCGGCCGCCGGGCACCACGGGCCGCCGACGCACCGTCGCGAGGATCTGGCGACCCTTGCGGCAGCCCTAGGCCACTTTCCACTCGCCCTTTCCCAGGCGGCCGCCTTCCTCATCGACACCGGCATGGACCTGCCCGCATACCTGAGCCTTCTGGCCGACCGGCGGGAGAGCGTCGCCGGTCTGCTCCCGCCCTCCTCCCCCGCGGACGAGCACGGCGGCACGGTGACCAGCACCCTGCAACTCGCCCTCGGGCGGGCGGAGTCGCTGGCACCGCCCGGGACCGCCCGTGCCATGCTCGAACTGATCTCGATGGTCGCGCCCGACGGCATTCCCGACGCGGTACTGCTCGGTTCGGCGGCGCGCGACTGGCTCGGCGGTGATGCCGTCCCGGAACTGGGCACCCTGCTGGCGTTGCGGGCACTGCACCGGTTGAGTCTGGTCACCCACCATGGACCTGCCGGCCCGGCGGTCGTCGAGGTGCATTCCCTCGTCCAGCGCGCGATTCGCGACGGTGTACCGGCCGACCGCCGCGAACGGCTCGCCACGGCCGCGGCCGACGCGCTGGAGGAGGTCTGGCCCGCACCGGACTGCGAACCGGAGACGGAGACCGCCCTCTACCGCAGCGCCGAAGTGCTGCTGGCGAATGCAGGCGGTCACCTCTGGCACGGCGGCGGCCTGCATCCCCTGCTCCGCCGGTTCGGGCCGCATCTGACCGCTCTGGGTCGTCCCGCCGCGGCCCGGGACATGGCCCAGGGCCTGGCCGACCAGGCCCGGCGGCGGCTGGGCGACGACCACCGGGACGTTCTGACGCTGCGTTCGCAGGCGGCCCAGGCCGGGGGAGACCTCGGGGACACCACGGCGGCCGTCCGGTCGCTGGCCGAGATCAGGCGCGAGGCGGAGGACAGCCTCGGCCGCGCGGACCCGGACACGCTGTCCATCCGGCTGCACGAGGCACGCTTCCGGATGGAATCGGGCCTCATCGACGCCGCGCTGGCCGACTTCGTCACCCTGGCCGCCGAGGCGCGGGCGACGCTCACCGCCGGTGACCCGCTGGTGACCTCCGCCGATGCCTACGTCGCCCTGTGCCGCGGGCTCTCCGGGGACGCCCAAGGCGCGCGCGACGCGTACGCCGCGATTGCCCGGGAACTGGAGCGGGACCTCGGGCCCCGGCATCCGGCGACGTTGAAGGTCCTCACCGACCTCAGCCGGTGGATCGGGGAGACGGGTGACGTGCGGCTGGCCGTAACCACCTATCAGCAGGCGGTGGACGGCCTGGTCTCCGTCGTCGGCCGGCTGCACCCCGATACCCTCGTCGCCCGGCACAACCTCGCCTACTGGCACGCGATCGCCGGCGACCTCGACGGTGCGATCGAGCAGTTCGACACAGCGGCCGACGACGCCCAACTCGCGCTGGGCGCCGAGCACCCCACCACCCTGACCTACCAGGTCAACCTGGCTTTCTGGCGTGGCGTCGCCGGAGACACCGCCGCCGCGCCGGGCCGACTGGAGCTGCTCCGGCGGACCTTGGAACGAGTCCTCGGCGCCGACCACCCGCGGACCCTGCGGGCCCGGCAGCAGCAGGCCGAACTCCTGCACCGCGGCGGTGACCACGCCACCGCGGCAGACCGGCTCACCACCCTGCTGGCCGACATGGTCCGGGTCCAAGGCGCCAACCATCCGCGTACCCGGGAGGCCGGCCAACTGCTGACGCGGTGGTCGCAGGAACGGGCCGCCGCGGTCTCGCAGGACCTCAACGCGACGGAGAAGGCGCTGCGGGCCGCCTCCGACGGACAGCCCTGACAACCGCGCCCCCCGCCACGGCCGCGACCATGCCGCCGATGGCCACCTCGATGTTGAGACGCTCGCGGTCCTCGATGCTCCGAAGGTCCTCCCTCACCCGCGCCTCGCTCTCGGGCGAGAGCTGGAGGTCATAGAGGTAATGTTCGGCCAGCCGCCGATCGTCCTTGTTCGCATACGTCAGCAGGCTCAGTACGGCGAATGCGACACCCACCACGATCATGAGTACGCCCACCACGGACATGGTCCTGCGCATGATGCCTCCCTGATGGCGGCGGCCGGAAGGTTGCCGCTGCCGTGCCTTGAGGCTGCCGAACCTAGAGCCGGGGCCCGTTCGCTGTCCCTCGCCGAACCCGCCGGCACCTACATCGGACCAGGTCGGGAGCGGGACCGCGGCCCCCGCTCCGGCCCGGTGCGGGAGGCCGGGTGCCCCCGGTCGGCGCTGGGGTGCCACCGCGTGTTGCGGAAGGCTGGGTGCGTGCGGGTTCGGGCGGGCCGTCGGCTGTGTCGGGTCGTGCCTCCGGAGCCAGTTGTGCATGTGCGGGGGATGGTGTGGGATCTCGACAGCGGCGGGCCCGTGAGGCCATTTGGGCGTGGGGACGTGGCAGGGGGTTGTCGGGTGGAGCCGTTCGAGGCACTGGAGGCGGGGGATCCCCGGCAGGTGGGGCGGTACCGGATCGTGGCCCGGCTGGGCGCGGGTGGGATGGGCCGGGTGTACCTGGGGCGCTCGCCCGGCGGACGGTTCGTGGCGGTGAAGGTCGTACGCCCGGAGCTGGCCGAGGACGGTGGCTTCCGGCGCCGGTTCGCCCGGGAGGTGGCCGCCGCCCGCCGGGTGAACGGGGCGTTCACCGCGGGCGTGGTCGATGCCGATCCGGACGGATCACCGGCATGGCTGGCGACGGTGTACGTGCCCGGGGTCCCGCTGGGTGATGCCGTGGCAGCGCACGGACCGTGGCCGCAGGCCGCGGTGTTCGCACTCGGGGCGGGGCTGGCCGAGGCCCTGGAGGTCATCCACGCGGCCGGCGTGGTCCATCGGGACCTCAAACCGTCGAACATCCTGCTGGCTGCGGACGGACCGCGAGTCATCGATTTCGGGATCTCGGTGGCGGGCGAGGCCAGTGCACTCACCAGCACCGGCACGGTCGTGGGCACGCCGGGGTTCATGTCCCCCGAGCAGCTGACCGGCAAGCCGGTCGGACCGGCGAGCGACGTCTTCGCCCTGGGTGCGGTACTGGCCTTCACCGCGACCGGGGCCGGGCCGTTCGGGACCGGCTCTGCGCACGCCCTCAGTTTCCGCGTCGTGTACGAAGAACCCGACGTGCACCAACTTCCGCCAGTCCTACGGACCCTGGTGGCCTGCTGCCTGGCCAAGGAGCCGGGCCGGCGGCCCACGGTGACCACGCTGCTGCACCAACTGGCCGATACCTTCGGCGGCCTGCCGGCCGTCCCCCGGACCGCCACCGAGCCCGGCTGGCTCCCCGAGCCGGTCGCCGCGACCGTGCACTCGCGCACCGTCGCCGCGCCGCTGCCCGAGGCTCCGCCACTGGCACGGCCCGAGACGTCCGAGCCCCCGCCCACGGAGCCGGTGCCGGTAGAACCCGATGCCGACCCGCCGGAGCGCCCGGCGCCGGCCCGGCCGAGGGAACAGCGCGACTTCATCGTCCTGCCGCCCGGGGCGCGGCTCCCGTCCCTGCCGCCCGTGAAGGCTGCGGCACGCCCGGCCGGGATCACCCGCAGACGGACCCTGCTCGGCCTCGGCGGCGCCACCGCCGCAGGACTCGGCTTCGTCGGCTGGAAGATCCGCGGCAGCGGTTCCTCTGCCCCCGGCGAGCAGCGGTGGCTGTTCCGCGCCGGTGACTCGGTGTCCTCGTCACCGGCGGTGGCGGGCGGCGTGGTGTTCGTCGGCAGCAACGACCACAACCTGTACGCGGTGGACGCCGCCACCGGCGAGCAGCGGTGGAAGTTCCGCACCCACGGCAGAGTGGGCTCGTCGCCGGCCGTGGTCGGCGGTGTGGTGTTCGTCGGCAGCGAGGACGGCAACCTGTACGCGGTGGACGCCGCTTCCGGCGAGCGGCGGTGGAAGTTCTCCAGCAGCCCCATCCTGGCGTCGCCGGCCGTGGCCGGCGGTGTGGTGTTCGTCGGCAGCGTCGACAGCAACCTGTACGCGGTGGACGCCGCTTCCGGCGAGCGGCGGTGGAAGTTCCGCACGGGCAACGTCGTGGACTCGTCGCCGGCCGTGGTCGGCGGTGTGGTGTTCGTCGGCAGCGTCGACAGCAACCTGTACGCGGTGGACGCCGCGAGCGGCGAGAAGCGGTGGAACTTCCACACCACCAGATCCTTGTACGAGGACCCTGCTGTGGCCGACGGGACGGTGTATGTCGCAGGTGGCGCCGTTGGCGCCTTGTACGCGGTGACGCTGTAGGGGCCGGGACCGTGTGGCCGACGCGCGACGGCATTGTCGACCAGCGTCTGCATGTGCGGAGCAGGGCGAAGAACGGCCGACCGGGTCACCTCCACGAGAAGAGATACAACGACCCGGTCGGGCGGCAGGGCAAGAAGAATAAATATCGGGTCAGAGTTGTGGTGATCCGAGGACGCGTGATTACCGCGTATCCGTTCTAGGAACACTCCTGTGGGCGGGAAATCGCAGGGTTTCCCGCCCACACGACCTCGTCACATATTCTGATGGAAAGCGGTCCATGAGCGCACAACCCCTCGTCACCTGCCGTATCGACCTGCCGGGCGGTTCCCTGAGCCGGGCCGCCAAACGCATTCGCGAGGCGAGCCTGACGGACCTCACTTACCGATTCCCGCTCGGTACGGTGGTCATCGAGGGCGGCGTCGTCGTCCTTTCCGTCGAGGACGTCACCGTGTTCGACTTCGCCAGGGGAATGCTGTACGCACTGAAAGACCTCGAGAAGGACGGCGAGGCGGAGTACGAGTTCACGGAGGGAGAAGGCAGCCTCCTGATGAGCGTCGATTCGAAGCACATGGTCCGGATGACGGCCGACTTCGACGACGGCACGATCGTATGCGACTACGAGCAGCTTTCGGCGGCAGTGCGCGGATGCGGACGCAGCCTCCTGGACGTCATCACCGCTTCCTCTCCGGAAGCTCTTCGCAACCCGCACATCGCGGAATTGGCCGCGTCGCTGGAGTACCAGTCCCACTGAGCGACACGGCCGGCGCCGACTGTCACCCCTTGGCCTGGGGCAGCCGATCCTTCGGTGTATGGCGCTGGCCCGCGGATCGGCCCCGCCGGCACCACTTTGCGGGCGAGGCTGTACCTCGCCTCAGCGCGCCCTGTGGCAGGACGCTGCACAGCGGCCCGGCAGGCACGCGTAGACGGCCAAAGAGGCCCTACCCCCGGCGGGGTAGGGCCTCTTTGCATCGCTTGGTCGATGCGCTGGAGACACTTTCCCGCCCGGCGCCGGCCTGGCGGACCGTCCGGCGGGGCCCCAAGCGTCCGCCCGGCAGGGCGTTCCTGGGGCCAGCGTGGGGCCGGAAGGAGAGGGAAACCCCGTGAACGATCATGAAGTCCCGGGGAAGTGCATGCCTATTGACCTGCTAGAACGAGCAAAACGGGGACAGCCAGGTAAGCCTAGGGGAACGATCTTGCGAGCTCGTAATGCGTAGGTCTCGGGTTCGAATCCCGAAGGCGGCTCCATTTTTCCAAATCACATGGCCTCTGAAGTGCGATTTTAGCGTGCGCATATCAAAGTCTGGTCTAGTCCACTGGTTGACGAGGGCCATTTGGGGCCCGTCTGGGGCCAATCTGGGGCCGGGGAAATCCCCGCAAAGCATCTGATGAGATCACAAAGCCACCCGATTGACGTTTTTCGAGGGCGTGATTACGCGTCCTGACACCTGAGCCTCCTTCGCCGGCCGGGCGGGAGTCGGGACGACGGTCGCGGTGGTCTCCTGAGCGGCCCGATCCTCTCCGCCAGCCGGTTCAGGACCCGCTCGGCGATCACCAGCTCCTCCCGCTGGGCCTGGACCTCCTCCAGCTGCTTGGCCAACTCCTCGGCGCGCGTGTCCAGTTCACTCCGGCGAGCCGTGATCCGCTCCAGTTCCTGCATCCCCACGCCCTCTCACGCTCTCCCGGCGTTCCAGCCCGGTGACGGATCACAAGAGCGGCACAGCGGCCGGCGCTGCCGAACCCGACAACGCCTCCGGCCGACAGGCCGGACGACCTTCACTATGGACACCGGCCGACAACCAGCACGAGTACCCCGCCCACCCCTCACACCAGACCCCGCGACCTGCAAACTTCACGATGCACGGGCCTCACTGCCTCAGCCCTTGAATCTGAAAATCAGATCACTCGGAACGGAAACATCTGTTGGACAGAGTTTCGGGCGTGTTCGAGGATGTGTCGTGCGGTAGCACAGTCAACGCGACACCCGGGAGGAACTACCGCCTGAATGGAGGCTGACATGCCGAGTGAAGAGACTGAAGTAGTCGTCGTCGGGGCGGGCCAGGCAGGCGTGGCGATGAGCGAGCACCTCGGGGCCCACGGCGTGCCGCACATCATCCTGGAGCGGCACCGGGTCGCCGAGCGGTGGCGCTCGGAGCGGTGGGATTCCCTGGTCGCGAACGGGCCTGCGTGGCACGACCGATTCCCGGGCCTGGAGTTTCCCGACGTCGACCCCGACGGTTTCGCCACGAAGGAGCAGGTCGCCGACTACTTCGCCGCGTACGCCGAGAAGATCGGTGCCCCGATCCGGTGCGGCGTCGAGGTGACCTCGGTACGCAAGCACGACGGTCGGCCCGGCTTCCGGGTCGAGACGTCGGAGGGTTGTATCGACGCGCGCTTCGTGGTGGCCGCGACCGGACCGTTCCAGCGGCCCGTGTTCCCGCCCATCGTCCCGGAGGGCGCCGTCCCGGTGCAGATGCACTCCAGCGGGTACCGCAACCCGGAGCAACTGCCCGTGGGCGCGGTCCTCGTGGTGGGGGCCGGCTCCTCGGGGGTCCAGATCGCCGACGAGCTGCGCCGGTCCGGACGCCAGGTCCACCTCTCCGTCGGTCCGCACGATCGGCCTCCCCGCGAGTACCGCGGACGTGACTTCTGCTGGTGGCTCGGTGTGCTCGGACTTTGGGACGCCGAGACGCCTCCCCAGGGTGCTGAACATGTCACCATCGCGGTCAGCGGTGCCCGCGGCGGCCACACCGTGGACTTCCGTGCCCTGGCCGACACCGGCATCGAGCTCGCCGGACTGACCGCGTCCTACGACGACGGCGTACTGCGCTTCGCGCTGGATCTCGCGACGAACATCGCGCTCGGCGACGACAAGTACATCTCCCTGCTCCGCGCGGCCGACGAGTACGTCGAGCGCAACGGGCTCGACCTCCCCGAGGAGCCGAAGGCCCACGTCCTCGGACCGCTCCCGGACAGCGTGACCGATCCCCGCCGGGAACTCGACCTGGCCGAGGCCGGCGTCACCTCGATCATCTGGGCGACGGGCTTCGCCGCCGACTACGGCTGGCTCGACGTCGACGCGTTCGACGAGAACGGACGGCCGGACCAGCGACGGGGAGTGTCCCGCGAGCCCGGCGTCTACTTTCTGGGCCTGCCCTGGCTGTCTCGCCGCGGATCGAGCTTCATCTGGGGCGTGTGGCACGACGCCAGGTACGTCGCCGACCACATCGCGATCCAGCGGGGCTATCTCGCGTACGGCATCACCGACCGGCCCGGCGCCGCGCCGGCGACCCGGAAGAACTGAGGAGCAGAAGATGACCTCCACGAGTGAGGGCCGCCAGGTGAAGGCCCCAATCGTCGCGGGCGGACACACCCGGATCCGCCCGTTCAACACGCGCGAGACCTATCCCGAGCAGAACCTCGACAACGACCTCTGCCAGGCCGTCGTCGCCGGCAACACGGTGTACGTCCGCGGCCAGATCGGCCAGAACCTCGACACCAGCGAGTCAGTGGGCATCGGCGACGCCGAGGCGCAGGCCGAACAGGCGATGGCGAACATCAAAATGCTGCTCGAAGAGTCGGGCAGCCGGATGGAGCACCTGGTCAAGGTGACGATCTATCTGATCGACCCGCGTTATCGCGAGGCGGTGTACCGCACCGTGGGCCGCTGGACCAAGGGCGTCCACCCGATCTCCACCGGCCTGGTGGTCTCCGCCCTGGCTCGCCCCGAGTGGCTGTGCGAGATCGACGCCGTCGCCGTGATCCCCGAAGAGGACCGGGCATGACGTTCTCCCTCGTGGTCCGTGACGGCGAACGGTTCGGCATCGCGGTCAGTTCGTCGAGCCCGGCGGTCGCCGCCCGGGTCGCCCATCTGCGGCCCGGGGTCGGCGCGGCGGCCTCACAGAACATCACCGACCCCACGCTCGGTACGAGTCTGCTGCGGGAGCTGGTGGAACACGGTGACGCGGAGCGCGCCCTGGCCGACGTCACGGGCGCGGCTCAGAACGCGACGTCCATCGCATACCGCCAGCTGACCGTGCTGGGCCGTTCCGGACCCGGGTTCGCCTACAGCGGCTCACGGACCCTGGGTACACACGCCTCGGCCACCGCGGTCGGCGCGGTGGCGGCCGGCAACATGCTGTCCGGTGAGCACATCCCCGGCGTTCTCCTCGACGCATGGTCCGCGGCCACCGGTGAGCTCGAGGAGCGTCTGCTCACCGCCCTGCGGGCCGCGGTCGCGGCCGGCGGCGAGGAGGGACCGGTGTACTCCGCGGGCCTGGCGGTCGTCGCGGACGTGGGTTGGCGGGTGACCGACCTGCGGGTGGACTGGGCCGAGGATCCCGTGGACCGGCTCGGTGAGCTCCTCGACATCTGGATGCCGCAGCGGGACGACTATGTGCGGCGCGGACTCGACCCCGCCTCCGCCCCCTCGTACGGCGTGCCGGGTGACCGGTGACGGGCGCGCTGAAGAAGGCGGCCCGGCAGGCGGTCGGCCGTCATGCCGAGGAACTGATCGGTCTCTCCGAGCGGTTGCACGCCGACCCGGAGACGGCCTGGGAGGAACACCGGGCCGCCGCAGCCGTCCCCGAACTGCTGGACCGCGCCGGCTTCGACGTCACCTCTTCCTACCTGGGCCTGGAGACGGCGTTCTACGCCCGGTTCGGCAGCGGGCCCGTCCGGATCGCGTTGTGCGCCGAGTACGACGCGCTGCCCGGTCTGGGGCACGCGTGCGGCCACAACCTCATCGCGGCGAGTTCGGTCGGCGCAGCGCTCGGCCTGGCCGCCGTCGCCGACGAAGCCGGCCTCACCGTGGAGGTCTACGGCACCCCGGCCGAGGAGGGCGGCGGCGGCAAGATCGAGATGCTCGGCCGCGGGGCCTTCGCCGGGGTCGACCTCGCGATGATGGTGCACCCGGCACCGGTCGACGTGGCCGAGGCCCGTCCCTTCGCGGTCAGCCATTCCAAGATCTCCTACACCGGGAAGTCCGCGCACGCCGCCGCCTACCCGGAGGCCGGGGTCAACGCGGCCGACGCTTTCACCGTGGCCCAGGTCGCCATCGGGCTCCTGCGCCAGCAGTTGCCGGCCTCGGCCAGGGTGCACGGCGTGGTGACGCACGCCGGGGACGCCCCGAACGCCATCCCGGAACGGTCGAGCGGACGGTGGTACGTCAGGGCCGAAACGCTCGCCGAACTGGCCGAGCTGGAGCCGCGCGTCATGCGGGCCTTCGAGGCGGGCGCCCTCGCCACCGGCTGCGACCTGGAGATCGAGCCGGAGAGCCGGCCGTACGCGGAGTTCCGCACGGATGAGACCGCCCTCGGGCACTATCGTGCGAACGCCGTGGCACTGGGGCGGGAGTTCGCGCCGCCCGGCCAAGCCGCACGGATGAACCGGGCCTCCACCGATATGGGCAATGTCTCGCAGGTGGTGCCGGCCATCCACCCCTACATCGGCATCGGCTCCCTGCCCGCCACCAACCACCAGCACGAGTTCGCCGCGTACTGCGTGGGCGGAACGGCGCAGCAGGCCCTGCTCGACGGAGCGACCGCGCTGGCCTGGACCGGTGTGGACCGAGGCGTGCCGGGCGGGGGAGCGGCTGCGTGCCGGTGACGGTCCACGGCGCGGCTGTGCGCCCCGGCCGCGTGCCGTGGATGGACCCGGGCGACGTCCTGCCCGGGTCCGGCTTCTCCATCCATAGCCACTGGGAGGCGCGTATGCCCACCTGTAACAGCGGCGCCACGTCGACCACCGAGGCCGAGGTGGCCACCGACGTGGTCGCACTGCGCAGGAGCGTTGTGGCGGGAGCCGTCGGCGTCTTCGTGCACCGGTTCGACTGGGCTGCGTAGGCCTGTCTCGCCGGCACCGTCGCGACCATCCTCTTCCCGTCCGAGAACGGCACGACCGGACTACTCGCCGTGGGCGGCGTGGTCGCCGCCCTGTCCCTGAAGGAGACCGCCGGTTCCGCGCTGCTGCGCCCGGAGGACGTCTCCGAGACACCGTTCGAGCGGGTCCAGGGGCCGCCGGCACGTAGGGTCGGGCACGGACACGGTTCACCGGGCACAAGGGTCTCGCATGACGTCACCGTTGGGTTTCACTCTCGTTCAGCTCCGCTACTTCCTGGTCGCCGCCGAGCGCGGGTCGATGACGGAGGCGTCGCTGGAGCTCCACATCGCGCAGTCCGCGGTGTCCACGGCCATCTACAACCTGGAGCGGGACCTGCGGGTGCAGCTGTTCATCCGCCGACGGGGCCGGGGGCTGACCCTGACACCCGCCGGGGAGAGGCTCCAGCAGCAGGCGCGTGATCTGCTGGCTCGCGCACGCGAGGTCGAACGAGAGGCCCGGGGAGACGGCGAGATCATCTCCGGGCCGGTGGCCGTCGGCTGTTTCGTGACCCTGGCCCCCTACTACCTGCCGCCCCTGTTCAGCGAGTGCACCAGACGCTATCCGGGCATCGAGATCGACGTGGTGGAGGCGGAGACGGACCAGCTCGTCCACGCCCTGGCGGCAGGGCGTATCGACTTCGCCCTCACCTACGGCCTCGGTCTGGCTGCCGAGCCGGAACTGGACAGTGAGACGATCGCCCGTGCCCCGGCCTATGTCATCGTCGCGGCCGACCACCCGCTGGCCGGTCAGGGCAGTGTGGAGCTGACCGAACTGTCCACGGAACCGCTCGTCCTGCTGGACCTTCCCCACAGCCGCGACTACTTCCACTCGCTGGTGGCCGCCACCGGCACCGCGCCCGATGTCCGCTACCGCACCCAGAGCTACGAGACGGTACGTTCGCTGGTGGCCCGAGGACTCGGATACTCCGTGCTCAACCAGCAGCCCGCGACCAGTCAGACGTACGGCGGTGGTGAGGTCGCGGAACTGCGGTTGCGGGACGGCGGGCCCCCGCTCGAAGTCAAGATCGCATCTGTGGGCGGCGTGACCCAGAGCGCCCGCGCCCGAGCGGTGATGGACCTGCTGCGGGAGATCGCCGCCCGGTCCGCCAAGCGCTGAGGCGGCAGCCGCTCACCGGGAGGGGATCCGATCGGTGGCCGTCAAGCCCTACAGGCCGGCGCAGCCCGTCACCGCCCGTGCGTGGGCCAGAATCAGCTCACGGGCTCTGTCCACGCGCTGAGCCGCGTTGCGGCTGACGATGTGCAGGCCGTAGCCGTCCTCCAGGGCCACCAGTCCGTGCGCCAGATCGTGCGCGGACGCGGCGAGGGAGAACACACCGGTCGCGGAGCCGACCTCGAGCGCGGTCGTGTAGAGCGCCACCTCCCGGGCGAAGAGGGAGGTCATCAGTTCGGCATGGCCGGGACTGCGGCACGCTCGCCGGTGGAGTTCGTAGAGCAGCCCGTGAACGGCGTCCTCCGTCGTGTCCGGCAGACCACTGTCGAGGAGCGTGCGCAGTCTTGACGCGGGATCTCCCGCAGCCGCTCCGTCGTATCGCCCTCGTCGTAGATGACGAGGGGGCACTCGGTTTTACCGGCGATCGAGATCGTGCCATCCGTGGTCGTAAAGTTGATCAGCCGTTTCACTTCGGCGCCGCCGAAGACGAACAACATGGTCGCGTCGACATCGACGACGTCGGCGTGGAGCCTGCCGGTCACTGACAGCCCGATGCTCTCGTTCACGCCCGCGTCCAGGTCCAGGGTGCCGTGTCGGCGTGGCGGAACTGATGGCAGCCGCCGGGTTCACCCATGGCGGGTTCTACAAGCACTTCCGCTCCAAGGCCGACCTGATGGCCGAAGCGTCCGCGAGCGGGCTCTCGCAGACCGTGGCACGGACAGAAGGTCTGGACCCCGCCGAGTTCGTCGAGCGCTACGTCTCGCGGGAGCATCGCGACGGGCGCGGCGACGGCTGCACCATCGCGGCCCTCGGCGGCGACGCCGCACGTCAGCCGGCGGACATCAAAACAGAGTTCGCAGCCGGGATCGAGAACCTGCTGACGGCCCTTCAGTCCCAAAGCGATACGCCGGGGGATGCGGACCAGCGCGCGGCCCGCATGATGGTGATCGACATGCTCGCCCATTCGGTCGGCGCGATCATGTTGTCGCGGGCATGCCCGGACGGTTCTCCGCTGGCGGACGAAATCCTCGATGTCTGCCGCAAGGAAATTCTCGCGTCACTGGCACACGACACCAGCGACCAGCCGGCGGCACGGAGCCCAGAAGCCTGACCACAGCCGACCGACTCAAGCCCAACCACCCGACGGTCAGATACCTGGCAGATCTCACGTCCGGCTCGGGCCCTGGCGATGATCAGCTCGGACGCCAGGGAGCGGGTAACCCGCCAGTGGGCGGCCGGGGCTCAGCGGATAGGGCTCAGCGGGTGGCTGAATCCCTGGTCGGAGATGAGGCGGGCCGCTTCGCCCAGGGCGGTGGCGAACCGTTCTATGGCCTCGTAGGGGAAGCGCTGGCTGGGGCCGCTGAGTGAGAGGGAGGCGATGACGGTTCCGGAGCGGCCGGTGATGGGGACGGCGACGGCGGTGAGGCCCTCGTCCCATTCGCTGCTGCTGACCGCGTAGCCGTGCCGGGCGGCTTCCTCGGACCACTCGCGCAGCCGGTCGGCGTGGGCTTCGCCGTGCGGGGAGGCGAGGGCGACGCGCCTGCGCTGGGTCTCGGAGGCGCCCTGCAGCAGGATCTTGGAGGAGGCACCGGCCCACAGCGGCTGCTCGTCGCCGACATCGACGACATGGCGCAGGGGGTGCGGGCTTTCCTCGTGGGCGACGCAGACACGTTGGATACCGCGGGTGACGAAGAGGTTGACGGTCTCGCCGAGCCGGTCGGCGAGCTCGCGCATGACCTTGCGGGTTTCGAGCGGGATCTCCCACTGGCTGCGGGTCAGGTAGGCCCAGCGCCACAGGCCGGGACCTGCGGTGTAGCCGTTCGGGTCGGAGACCAGGAGGCCGCACTCCTCCAAGGTCTGGATCAGCCGCAGCACCGTGGTCTTCGGCAGCTCGGTTGCTTCGGTGATCTCCCGGAGCGTGATGACCGGTTGGTCCTCGCTCAGCAGGCCGAGGATGTCCAGGGCGCGCCGGACGCTCCGTACGCCCGTGCCGTTGTGCTCCCGCTCCGGTGCGGTCCGCCCGTCCGTGTCGTCCACGCTGGTGCCTCCCCCTTGCTGGTCGTATGCATGCTGCCTTCCCCGCCCTGTCTGACACTAGTCCACCTAGCGGACCAGTGGAACTACGAGACGGCACAGAAATCCTGCCGTAACCCTTGATGGCGGAGAAGATGCCACGTATGTTTCCGCTACTCGGTCTAAACGGTCCATTACGTGGACCTTGGCTTTGAGGGTCGCCGCCCCCACCGCTGTGGCGATGGCCCGGTACGCCGGTGATGGCGGCTCCGCACCCAGGAGCACCCGCCCTCGCCGGAGCGTCTGTCCCCACCTCGGCCATCCCGCGTCCCCCCGTCGCGCGCTCTGTCAGCGCGCCCGGCCGGGGGCGGAGGTACCGCAGCATCCAACGGAGTGTGTGAAATGACCAGCACCCAGGGCCCGGCGGCAGCCGGACAAGCCGGAGTGTCCGGCGTGGCGAAGAGAGCGGCGATCGCGAGCTTCATGGGAGCCGTGATCGACTGGTACGACTTCTTCCTCTACGGCATCGTCGCCGGCCTGCTCTTCGGCGACCTGTTCTTCCCGGACGCCGGCCCGGCCGTCGGCACCCTGGCCGCGTGGGCCACCTTCGGGGTCGGCTTCCTCTTCCGGCCGCTGGGCGGCATCGTCTTCGGCCACTTCGGCGACCGGCTCGGCCGCAAGCGGATGCTGGTCCTCACCATGCTGATCATGGGTACGGCCAGCACGCTGATCGGCGTACTGCCCACCCACGCGCAGGCCGGGATCTGGGCGCCCGTGCTGCTGGTCGTGCTGCGTGCCACGCAGGGCTTCGCGGTCGGCGGCGAATGGGGCGGCGCCGCACTCATGGCCGTGGAGAACGCGCCCGCCAAGTGGCGCTCGCTGTTCAGCAGCGGCGTCCAGGTCGGCGCCTCGGTCGGCCTGCTGCTCGCCACTCTTGTCACCAAGGTCGTGTCGGGCAACACCTCGGACGCGGCCTTCCACTCCTGGGGCTGGCGGGTGCCCTTCCTGGCCAGTGCCGTCCTGGTGATCGTCGGCCTGATCATCCGAGCGAGGGTCGAGGAGTCCCCGGTCTTCACCCAGCAGGTCGCCGCCAGGGCTGAGAACGCCCGACCGCGCGTGCCGCTGATCGCCGCCGTCAGGTCCAACCCCAAGGGCTTCTTCGCCATCATCGGCCTGCGCCTCGTGGAGCTGTTCAGCTTCTACGGTGTGACGACCTTCGGCCTGGCCTACGGAACCGGGGAACTCGGCCTCGACCGCAACAGCCTGCTCAACGTCAACCTGGCCGTCGGGGCGCTGGCGATCGTCACCATTCCCGCCTTCGCGTACCTCGCCGACCGGTTCGGCCGGCGCCGTGTCTACTGCTGCGGGGCGCTGGTCGGCGCGGCGGCGGCAGCGCCGTTCTTCTGGGCCCTGGAGTCCGGTTCGATGGTGCTGATCATCATCTGTGCGGTGCTGCTGGTGAACGTCGCCCACGACATGGCGGTCTCGGTGCAGCAGACCCTGTTCACCGAGATGTTCGGTCCCGAGTACCGCTACAGCGGAGCCGGCGTCGGCTACCAGCTGGCCTCCGCGATCGGTGGCGGCTTCACCCCGTTCATCGCCAGCACCCTGGTGATCTGGGCGGGCGGCGGCTGGGGGCTGGTCGCCGGATATCTGGCCCTCGGGTGCGCCATATCCTTCCTCGTCGCCCTGCGCATTGGGAGCGACCGCCCCGAGGTGCCGGCCGAGCCGGGCCGGCAGTCCGCCTCCGCGAGCGCGGCCGCCTGACCTCCGCACCCCGTCCGCCGGCCGCCCGGCGGACGGGGCACTCCACTTGTCGCCGATGTGCGAGCTCCATATGCTGACCGTAGAGCGGATCGACTGGTCCGCCTGATGGACCCAGGGGGTTCTGGTGAAAGCAGCCGTCCTGACCACGACGGGCCGGATCGAGACGGTCGCCGACTGGCCGGAGCCCGCCTGCGGTCCCCACGACGTCGTCGTCGAGATGGGCGGTGTCGGTCTGTGCGGCAGCGACCTCGCCGTCTTCCACGGCAGACGCCTCCCACCCGAAATGCCCTGGGTCCCGGGCCACGAGGGCTTCGGCCGCATCGCCGCCATCGGCAGTGACGTACTCGGCCGCCGGCTCGGCGAGACGGTGGTCATCGAGCCCAACTACGCCTGTCTGAAGTGCGCCGACTGTCTCACCGGCCTGACCTCGGCCTGCCCGCACCGGGCCATCGTCGGCCTGAACGTCCCGGGCGTCCTCGCTGAGCGCGTCGCCCTGCCCGCGCACTTCGCCCACCCCGTCCCCGACGGCCTGACCGGCGCAGACCTGGCCTGCGCCGAGCCGTACGCCGTCGCCCGCGCCGCGATACGCCGCAGCGGGGTGACGGCCGCGGACCGCTGCCTGGTCGTCGGCGCCGGCGCACAGGGACTGCTGGTCTGCCTCATCCTGACCCGACTCGGCATCCGACCCGTCGTCACCGAACCCCACCCGCTGCGGCTGGAGCACGCCGAACGGCTGGGTGCGGTGCCCGACGACGGCCGCACCGGTTTCACCTGCGTCTTCGAGACCTCCGGCCACGCGCCTGCCCTGCGCCCGGCCGTGGACCGCGCCGCTCCCGGCGCCACGGTGGTGCTGGTAGGCCTCAACGCCGACCCGCTCCCGTTCACCACGAACGATGTGGTCCGCCGCCAGCTCGTCCTGCGCGGGTCCATGATCTACGACCACCCCGGCGACTTCACCGACGCGATCACCGAACTGGCCGGGGCACGCCCGGGCACCGTCATCGAGTCCCGCTTCCCGCTGGAAGAGGCCCAGGAAGCGTTCGCGAACGCCTCCGAACGCGCCGGGAAAACCTGGATCAGCATCAGCGGCGGCCACGGGAGCGAGCATGCGTAAGTCCATCGCCACCGTCTGCCTCAGCGGCTCGCTGACCGAGAAGCTGTCCGCCGCTGCGCGGGCCGGCTTCGACGGCGTGGAGATCTTCGAGAACGACCTGCTCGCCAGCCGCCTCAGCCCCGAACAGATCCGCGACCGGGCGAGCGACCTCGGGCTCACCATCGATCTCTACCAGCCCTTCCGCGACTTCGAGGCCGTCCCCGACGAGGTGTTCGTCCGCAACCTCCGGCGCGCCGGGCACAAGTTCGACGTCATGCGGCGCCTCGGCGCCGACACGCTGCTGGTGTGCTCCAACGTCTCCCCGCACGCCGTCGACGACGACGCCCTGGCCGCCACCCAACTGCGCCAACTCGCCGACCGAGCACACACGTACGGCATCCGCATCGCCTACGAGGCGCTCGCCTGGGGCCGGCACGTCAGCACCTACGACCACGCCTGGCGTATCGTCGAGCAGGCCGACCACCCGGCGCTGGGCGTCTGCCTGGACAGCTTCCACATCCTCGCCCGCGGCAGCGATCCCAAGGGCATCGAGGACATCCCCGGCGAGAAGATCTTCTACCTGCAACTCGCCGACGCCCCGCTGATGGCCATGGACGTTCTGCAGTGGAGCCGGCACCACCGCTGCTTCCCCGGCCAGGGCGGCTTCGACGTCGCCTCTCTCGTACGCCACGCCGTGAGCGCCGGATACCGGGGCCCGCTCTCCCTGGAGGTCTTCAACGACGTCTTCCGGCAGGCGGACGCCGGACACACGGCCGTCGACGCACTGCGCTCCCTGATCGCCCTGGAGGAGAACGCGGGACTTCGCGCCCTGCCCTCCCCTGCCGTACCGTCCGGTGTCGCCTTCGCCGAGCTCGCCACCCCTGATCCGGAGCCGGTCACCGCAGTGCTGGGTGCCCTCGGCTTCGTACGCACCGGCCGGCACACCACAAAACCCGTGGAACTGTGGGAACAGGGCCAGGCACGGATCCTGCTCAACAGCGGTGCCGCCACCCGCCACGAGAGCACCGCACTGACCGCCATCGGCCTGGAAACCCCCGACCCGGACGCCGCGGTCCGCCGCGCCGAATCCCTGCTCGCCCCCGCACTGCCACGCCGACGCACCGAGCACGACATTCCCCTGGACGCGGTCGCCGCTCCCGACGGTACCGAGCTGTTCTTCTGCACCACCAGCCGCCCCGGCCACCCCGACTGGACCCGCGACTTCCCGGCCGTGCGGGCCGCCGTCCCGGCCGGCATCACCGGCATCACCGGCATCGACCACGTGGCACTGACCCAGCCCTGGCACCAGTTCGACGAAGCGGTCCTCTTCCACCGCACCGTGCTGGGCCTCCTCCCGCACGACAGCGTCGACGTGGCCGACCCCTACGGCCTGCTCCGCAGCCGCGCCCTCACCAGTGACACGCCCGGCGCCGGGGACCCGCTGCGCCTCGTCCTGAACCTCGCACCCACCCCGGTGGAGCCGGGCGCGCGGGCCCAGCACATCGCGTTCACCACCGGCGACATCACCGACACCGCCCGCCGCATCCGAGCCGCAGGAACCGAACTGCTCCACATCCCGGCCAACTACCACGACGACCTCGACGCCCGCTTCGAGTTCTCACCCGGCGAGCTGGACACCTACCGGGAGCTGGGCATCCTCTACGACCGCGACGAACAGGGCGGCGAATTCCGTCACTTCTACACAGCGACCGTCGGCCGCATCTGCTTCGAGATCGTCCAGCGCACCGGCGGCTACCGCGGCTACGGCGCGGCCAACGCCACCGTCCGCCTCACCGCCCAACTCCACGAACGGCGATAGACCCCAGGGCCCGCTACCGGATCCGCGCACAGTACGTGCACGACAGCAGTGACCCGGGCAACCTGAACGCCTACGGCGCCTGGCAGTACCTCACCGTCGTGCAGCACCGGTGTCTTCTCAGCGGTCGGCGCTGCCGGGTGGGACGACCCATTCGGCGGGCTGGCCTGTAATGGCGGCGATCATGTCGAAGTCGCCGTCGTAGTGGAGGACGGTCAGCTGGTTGAGCTCTGCGGTGGCCGCGATGAGCAGGTCGGGGAGGGAGAGGGCTCTGTGAAAGCCCGCGTTGAGTGCGTGGCGCTGGATCTCCAGGGCGCGGGTGAAGGCGTCCTCGTCGCTGGGCAGGTAGTCGAAGGCGTGAAGCCACGTGCTGATGCGCGTGGCTTCAGTGCTGTCCCGTGCAGAGTGGATCATCTCGTACTCGGTGGGCTGGCACACGGCGAGGAGGTAGCGCTCATGGAGTGGCTTGAGTACTTCCTTGACGTTCGCTTTCGTCCAGCGTGCGAGGGCGGACTTGTCGATCAGGTAGCGGTCCTGCATCAGGCGGCCCGGCCGCCGTTGTGCTTGAGGGATCCGTCGGCGTTGCGGGGTCCGGTGCTCTCGACGATCTCGCTGAAGTCGAGTTCGCCGGCGTCCATGGCGTCGAAGAACTCCTGGCGCAAGTGGCGTTTGACGGCGTCTTCCATGGCGAGGCGTACGGCCTTGGCCTTCGTCTTGGTGCCGAAGATGCGCATGGCCTCGGCAACCATCTTCTCGTCGAGGTCGATGACGGTCCTGGCCATGTGGGCAACCCTTCCTGGACGATCTTGTCAAGGAAAACGATACCATTGAAGAGCTTGAAGCGATATCATTATGAGTGCTGACGCTGTCCAGTGATGCGGCCGGTGGGCGGCCGGTGGACAGTCAGGCCTCTGATCTACGGTTTTTTGCTGCCCTTGACCATGGGAAACGCCGCCCAAGGCATCGGTGCGGGTGCGGTGCGGCAGAGGCTGAAGTGGATCACTCAAAACGAGCTTTGGAGGGTGCCCGGCGCGGTCTGAGACCGCACGGCCAGGGGGAGTGAAAACTCCGAACCTCCGCCGGCGATCGGCGCCGCCGTCAGCCTCGCGGCAGGGCTGCGAGTGCGTCGCGCGATGCGGCGCGGGACTGGATGTTGACCTCCGGGAAGGTGTTGTACAGATGGGTGCTCACGGTCCGGTGTGAGAGATGGCACGGCAGCCTGCCCTGGATCCCCGACGGCCGCATCGCGTTCTGGGGCGGCTGGGGCGGCTCGATGGCGATCACGGACCTCGACCGGCAGCCGGTTCGCCGATCGGACCGGGAGTGTGGCCGGTCGGCCGACGCGGTGTCGCGGGGGGTGCGTCTAGCGTCGTTCGGACCAGGCCACCGCGCTTCGAGGGGAATGTTCGATGGATCAGCGAGGGACGACCGCAGCACACGCCGACGCCGCAGCCGTGGTCGGAGCGACCACGGAGTTCGAGCCGGACGTCATGGACCTGCTCGTGGAGACACTGCGCCGTGCGGTCAGGAGCGAGTTGCCGGCCGTGGGGACGGACACCCTGCTGGGCGCGCTCGTGATGGGGGACACGGACGCCGGTGCGGCGATCGCCCCGGGGATGCGGAAGGCGGGTGCGCTCAGCGGCGTGATCTCCGGCCGCGCGGGCCGCGGTTGGGTGAGCGACGACGAGGTGCACAGTGCGCCGGTCGCGGCCGGCGCGGAAGCCGATGGGGTGGAGGTCGATGCCGCCTGGCGTGAGGCACGGTGGCGTTTCGGCTTCGGTTCGCGCGGATCGGCTTCGGAGAGCGGCCCGGTGCTGCCCGGGATGACCGGGGCGATGCGCGCGTGCCTGCTGCTCGCGCTCAGGTCGGCCCACGCAGAGGGGACGACAGCGGTGCGCTGCCGGCATGTGGCCCGTGCCCTGCTGGACCTGCCGGACAGCAGGGCACGGGAGGCACTGCTGCTGCGGAGGCTGGATCCGGCCGACGCGGCAACCGCGCTCGACGGACTGGACGCGAGCGCCCGGGCGGAGACCGAGGGACCGGAATCCCGCGGCGTCACCCTTCTTCGCCGGGCCGGAACGCTGGGCAAGAGCGGTAACCGCCTGACACGCGCGCTGACTTCGTGGACCTCCGGGGCCGCGGTGAACGGCTCACCGGTTCTGTTCGCGGTGAACGTCGAGGCCGTGCGGCAAGCAGTACGGTGCGGACGCGCGGCGGCGGAGCCGGTGGATCTCCTGCTGGGGATACTGGCCCTGGACCGCGCACTGTCCGTTGCCGGGCGCTCGCTTCCCGGGAGCCTGTCGGATGCCAACGCCGCTCCGGCTCTGCTGCGCCGGCACGGCGTACGGCAGGTTTCCCTGGTCTCTTCGGCTTCGGCGATCCCGTCCGCCGCTGTTCCCGACGGCGACGGCGACGGCGACGGCGACGGCGGCGGCGGCGGCCGTGTGCGGCTGTCCGCTGCCGCCGACCGGACCGTGGAGGTCGCGCGGCTGTCCGCCGCCGAGCACGGTTCGCCCACGGTCGGTACGGTCCACCTGTTGTCCGCGCTGCTCGACGAGTCGGCGACGGATGCGGATGCCGGGGCCGGTGTGGTCGTACGGCTGCTGGCCGCCGGTCAGGTGGACGTGGCCGCGTTGCGGGCAGAGCTGAGCCTCCGGCTGGGCGCATGACACCCGGGGCCCGCCGTGCGGCGACCGCCACGGCCACAGCTACCGTTCCTCCCGGGAGATCCACGGTGGCGGGGCAGAGGTGATCATGAGTCAGGTGTCCGAGGACACACAGCCGCCGCGCCCGTCCGTCGGGCTGGGGCGCACCCTGACCGGTGTGCCTGGGTGGGTGCGCCGCGAGGCGGCCGAGAGCTGGGCCGCGGTGCGTGCCGCCGAGCGCCGTACGGTTGTCGTCGAGGCGCTGCTCTGCACCCTGGCGGCAGCCTTCTGCCTGCTACCGCTGCTGTCGGCGCCCCCGGAACGGTTGGCGCCGGCGGTGCTGGAGGGGGTGTGGGCGGCGCTGATCGTCCCCGCTCGGCGCGGTCGCCCGGTCGCGGCCGTTGTGTGCGCCTCCTTGCTGCTCGTGGGCGCCAATGTATGGACGGTGGCGGTGGTGCCGCTGATCGTGCTGTCCGCCACCCGTCGTATCGCACCGCCGCGGCGTGTGTGGCAGGCCGTCGGGGTGGCCTGCGCCGCCGTCGGTGTCCTGACCGTCGCCTCTGCCCTGGTCCACTCCGAAGCCTTGCCGGTGGAACTGGCCGGCAACGCGGTCTCAGCGGTGCTGCTTCTGCTGCTCCCCGCCCTGGCCGGGACCCTGCTGGGGCGGCGGCGGCCCCTGGTCAGCCTGCTGCGGGAACGTAACGCCTACCTGGAACAGACCCGCACGCTGACCGCCGCGGCGGCCCGAACGGAGGAACGGACGCGGATCGCGGGAGAGATGCACGATCTCCTGGGCCACCGGCTGAGCCTGATCTCCGTGCACGCCGGGGCGCTTGAACTCGCCGCCGCGCGCCAGGCACCCGCCCTCGTCGGACAGGCCGAGCTGCTGCGCACGACCGCCGGCACGGCCATGGGAGAACTGCGTGAAATCCTCGGTGTCCTGCGGCACTTGGACATCACGGGCCTGACGGACGGGACCGGGGACGAGAGGGGAACGCGTGCGGACATCACCGCTCTGGTGACGGAATCCCGGCGGACAGGCAGCACCGTCGAGCTGGACTGGTCCGTTCCCGACACGGCCGAGGTGGGCCTCCATACGCGTCAGGCGATCCACCGGGTGGTCCGCGAAGGGCTGACGAACGTGCTGAAACACGCGTCCGGCGCGCCCGCCAAGGTGGAGGTCAAAGGCACGGACAAGGGGATCGAGGTGTCCGTCACCAACGAGGCACCGCGCGCGGCGGACCACTCCCAAGGGGGAAGCCGGAGCGGGCTGGCCGGCTGCCAGGAACGGATCTCGTTGCTCGGCGGAACGTTCGCGGCGGGTGCCTTGGCGAACGGCGGTTTCCGTATGGCGGCTTGGCTGCCCACCCACGGGAAGCCCCTTGAATTCGCCGCGCTCGAGGGGGCCTTCGCCGCACCCCCTCCGGACACGGCCCGCCTTCCCTCCGGCGGCATCGGGCAGGGAGGGGCCCGTGCCCCGCTCTCGGACGAGATCCTGACCTGGCCGCGAGTCCTGGGATCGGGCTGCGTGGCGCTGCTCGTGGTCCTGCCGACGGTGGGCTTCCTCGTCGTACTGCTGACGACGGCAGCCCTAAGATGAGCTGATGATCCGAGTGCTGATCGCCGACGACGAGGCACTGATGCGTGCGGGAATCCGGCTGATCCTGGAGAACGCCGAGGACATCGAGGTGGTCGCCGAGGCGGGCGACGGCCGGGAAGCCGCCGCGGCATGCCGCGTCCAGGACATCGATGTCGCCCTCCTCGACATCCAGATGCCGACCCGGGACGGAATCGCCGCCGCCGAGGACATCGCCCGTCTCTCGCCCCGCACCTGTGTCGTGATGCTGACGGCATTCGGCGAGGAAGCGAGCGTGACGCGCGCCCTGCGGGCCGGGGCGAGCGGTTTCCTCCTCAAGGACACCGGTCCCGCCGAGCTGATCCGCGCCGTGCAACTCGCCGCGAGGGGTGAACCGGTCCTTGCACCCAGGATCACCCGGCAGCTGCTGGAACGGCACGTACGGTCCGGCCGGGACACCGAGGCCGCTCTGCGCAGGACCGACGAGCTGACCCCGGCCGAACGGGATGTCCTGCGGCTGCTCGGCACGGGCCTGTCCAACGCGGAGATCGCCGATCAGCTGTATCTGAGCGCCGGCACGGTCAAGGCGCACATCAGCCGGATCCTCACCCGCACCGGCTGCGCCAACCGCGTACAGGCCGCCGTCCTCGCACACGACGCCGGGCTGCTCACCGACCGTTGAACGCGATCCCGGCATCGGGCAACCACGCTTCCTTTCACGGAGGGATTCGTGGTGCTGCCTGCCCAGACCCTGGGTGGCGGAGCGCACGTTCGCGTGGCTGCTGAACTCCCTCCGTCCGGCCCGGGATTACGAGACAGTGCCGGAGAACAGAGAGGCGATGATCCGGTGGTCGATGGTCACGCGGATGAGCCGGCGGCCGGCACGGCAACGGGCCGCCGACCGGTGCTGAATGCCCCCGACGCCTCCAGAAGGAGCCACCCGCGCTCCGCCAGACGGCTGGCCTTCGACCGCACCCCCTCGACCTTGGCCGGCGTCGCCTCAAGGCGCAGTTCCGTCGCGATCTCCTTGGCTCGAAGCGGCCCGCGACCCACTGATCGCTTGTTCCAGCACGCCCTAATCCGCGGCGCCGTCGAGCCCGGCACCGGCGAGAGCGGAGGCCGCTTTCTCATCCGCCTCGGTCACGGCAGTGGTCTCGGCCGCAGAGGCCGCGAGGGCCTCCACCAGCTCCTCCCGCGCGATCACCCGCCGGTCCAGCTCGACCTCGGGGGCCTCCAACACCTCGGCCGGCCGCCCGACTTCCTCCCGTAGGCCCTCCACCCGCACACGGACAGCCGCCTCCCGCTCCTCCAGCATTCCCAGAACCGACGCCACCGCGCACCCCTCGACCACGAAGCGGACACAAGACGCCGCATGCTTCCCTCACACCAACCGAAACCATGCCTGACCAGCAAGAATCAGACGATCAAGTTCGGTTGAGATACGGCTTCTCATCTTGAGTCTGTCGGGGATCTTGGAGTTTCCCGGTGCAGGCGGCGTGATCGGCGGGCATGCTCGGGGCTGTTTCGCAGGCCGATGCAGAGATGGGTCAGCTTCCTGATCGTGAAGGTTCTAGGCCGCCGCGTCGAAGGAGGACTGCCGGACGGTCGCGCGCCGGGCAGCCGAAGCGGGGCTGCGTCGGCCGCGGGAGGCCGCGCTGCGCTGACGCCGCTCGGCCACCGGCGTGGTGATCGTCACGGGGATGCCGGAGGGGGTCCGTGCGCCGGTGATCCGGCTGAGTGCCTCTTCGCCGGAGCGGACCTGGGTGGTCTGGGGGACGATGCCGGCGGCTGCCATGAGGCGGGTCATGTCGCGGCGCTGGTTGGGGGTGACCAGGGTGACGACGGTGCCGGACTCGCCGGCCCGCGCGGTACGGCCGCCGCGGTGGAGGTAGTCCTTGTGGTCGGTCGGCGGGTCGACGTTGACGACGAGGTCGAGGTTGTCGACGTGGATACCGCGCGCCGCCACGTTCGTCGCGACGAGCACGGTGACGTGCCCGGTCTTGAACTGGGCCAGGGTCCGGGTGCGCTGCGGCTGTGACTTCCCGCCGTGCAGGGCGGCGGCCCGCACCCCGCTGTTCAGCAGGTCCTGCGTCAGCCGGTCGACGGCGTGCTTGGTGTCCAGGAACATGATCACCCGGCCCTCGCGCGCCGCGATCTCCGTCGTCGTCCGGTGCTTGTCGGCGCCGTGGACGTGCAGGACGTGGTGCTCCATCGTGGTGACCGCACCTGCGGACGGGTCGACGGAGTGGACCACCGGGTCGGTGAGGTAGCGGCGGACCAGGAGGTCGACGTTGCGGTCGAGGGTGGCGGAGAACAGCATCCGCTGGCCCTCGGGCCGGACCTGGTTCAGGAGCGCGGTGACCTGAGGCATGAAGCCCATGTCGGCCATCTGGTCGGCCTCGTCCAGGACGGTGATCGCGACCTGGTTCAGCCGGCAGTCACCCCGGTCGATGAGGTCCTTGAGGCGGCCCGGCGTCGCGACGACGACTTCGGCGCCACCGCGCAGTGCACTGACCTGCCTGCCGATCGGCATTCCGCCGACGACGGTGGCCAGGCGCAGCCTCACCGAGCGGGCGTAGGGGGTGAGAGCGTCGGTCACCTGCTGTGCCAGCTCACGCGTCGGCACCAGGACCAGCGCCAGCGGCTGGCAGGGCTCGGCGCGCTGTCCGGCGGTGCGGGCCAGCAGGGCCAGGCCGAAGGCGAGGGTCTTGCCTGAGCCGGTGCGCCCGCGACCGAGGACGTCGCGGCCCGCGAGGGTGTTGGGCAGGGTCGCGCCCTGGATCGGGAATGGGATGCTCATGCCTTGCGCAGTGAGCGCGGCGAGCAGCTGCTCGGGCATGTCGAGGTCGGCGAACGCCTCGACGGCGGGCAGCGCGGGAGTGGTCGTCTTCGGCAGGGCGAACTCGCCCTGGACCGCCGCGGGCCGCCGACCCTGGCCGCCGGAGCGGCTCGGCCCTCCGGAACGGCTCGGGGCGGGCGAGCCGAAGCGGCTGCCCCGGTTCGAACCGGCGCCGGAGCCGAAAGCGGGACCGCCGGTACGGCTGCGGGTGCGGGAGGAGCGGTCGTTCGTACGTGACGGGTTCATTCAGAACCTTCCTTGATACGGCACGTATCAAGGAATTCTCGCAGCGGAAGAGCAGCGCGGGGAATCACAAGAACGAGCCGAATGGAGTGCGAAAGCGGGTCTGGTCTGCGGTGAATCCGGTGCGGGTGCAGGGGATGAAATGGGTGACGCCATGCGGACGGGAAAACCAGGACGTCGACGGGTGCAGCTTTGAAGAGGCCCGCATTCCTGGAGAGGGGTCCACGGGCGGCGTTGTCCCGCAGGTGAAACCTCGGGGAATGCCCGTAGCCGGGGCCCGCACCCCGAGGGATGCGGGCCCCAGCTACGAAGTACGCGTCAGTGCTCAGACGGGAACGATGTTCTCGGCCGTCGGGCCCTTCTGGCCCGGCGCGATGTCGAAGGTGACCTTCTGACCTTCGAGCAGCTCACGGAAGCCCTGGGTGGCGATGTTCGAGAAGTGGGCGAACACGTCAGCGCCGCCGCCGTCCTGCTCGATGAAGCCGAAACCCTTGGCTGCGTTGAACCACTTCACAGTGCCAGACGCCATGTCATATCTCCTTTGGGGCAGTACGCCGGGACCCGCAATTCACGGATTCCGGGTCGCCGCGATGATGCCCCGCCCGGAGAATGCCCGGAAATACAAAACGCTTCTCGCAGTTGAGAATGCCGACGAGGGCGTTGAAGTTTTGGGAACCACGACTGCAACTGAGATCGACAGTAGCATGCGGTAGCGGCCTGCGTACCGTCAATAATTTCACACTGTTCGTTGCGGTAAAAACATTCCCCGCACGGCGCCTTAAACCCTCATCCAGCGGTCACAGATATTGATCCACCCGGAGTGCAGCGTTTCAGGAAGAGCGGTCGCTGTTTGCGGCTCGGAGGGCACAACTATTGCGGTGGCGTCGGAGCAGGGCCTGCCCCGGGGCAGCCGTACGCTCCGAGCGCGGGCGGGAAGGTCCTCAGGCCTTCCACTTCGTTGAACGCCTCCCACGATGTGCGGCAGACGAAGGTGGTCACCCTGGTTCCTGCGGCACAGCGGAACGCCCACGCCGAAGACGTGAGCGAAGGGAACTTCCTGACCATGGCGGTTGGCCCAGACGCTACGCGTCCGCACAGGCTGTCACTCCGACAGGTCTGCGCGGTACCCGGCGGGCACGCACCACCTCAGCCCGTTGCTGTGGGGTTCGCTGATTCGGCGGCGCGGCGGTATTCGTCGTTGATGCGCTGGGCTTCTTCGAGCTGGTCTTCGAGGATGATGATGCGGCAGGCGGCCTCGATGGGGGTGCCCTGGTCGACGAGTTCCCGGGCGCGGGCGGCGATGCGCAGTTGGTAGCGGGAGTAGCGGCGGTGTCCGCCCTCGGAGCGCAGCGGGGTGATGAGGCGGGCTTCGCCGAGGGCGCGGAGGAAGCCCGGGGTCGTGCCGAGCATGTCCACGGCCCGGCCCATGGTGTAGGCGGGGTAGTCGTCGTCGTCGAGACGGCCGAACGTGTCGTCTGCTGTCATTGCACCTCTCTCATGGGACGCGTGGAGGGGCCCTGGTGCCGTATGGCACCAGGGCCCCGAAGGAACTACTACACCATCTGCCGGCCCTGATACTGCGCCGGCCCTCTGTTTCCGCACACCCGACCGAGATGCTGCCGGGGGTACGGGGATCGCGGTTGCTTGACCGGAGACCACCTCACTATCGATGTCCTGCGGTACCCGGGCTCAAGACTTCCGCCCGGGCGATCCTGATGGCGCTCAACTCCTCCGTTCTTCCCTCGGTGATCAAGTGCTTACCAGCGGGAAACTGCGTACTGCTGGTACTGCTCTACTGCGTACCGCTGGTGATACGAACTGCTCAGCGGCCTGTGACAGCGCCACTCTTCGGCAGCCAGCCCCGTCGCCCATCCTGCGTCTGCTCTGGCTTGGAACCCCACTGCCGAACCTCCCGGTGCGCGCGTCCGCAGCCGACGCCTTCACCGAGGTGCTGCTCACGGATTTCACTGCTGGGTACTGCGAACTGCACCTACGGGTACTGCCACTGCGTTAACTGCGCTACTGCTCACGGCGGCCCCTGATCGCTGCGGGCCACCCGGTCCGGTCGCCAGTCCCGTCGCCGTCCTGCAACAACCCTGGCTTCGCAACTCCACCACCGCACCGTCCTGCGAACTGCAACTGCGGGTACCACTGCCCGGCAGTTCATCTCTGCCAGGCCCTGCTGTCTCTCTGGGCTACGAGAGAAACCATAACCACACCACCACCCAATGTCTACTCCAGCCAACATAGATTTCCGCGCGTTCGACGGTCAGGTAATCGACCTCGAACAGTGACGGGCAGAACAGCCTGCCGATCAGGGTCTTGATCCGGCCCAGCGTCCGCCGCTGGTCATCACTGAAGCCGTGGGCCAGCGGCCCCCGCTTCGGCTCCGCGCCACCGCCGCACCGTCCGCCCCGCTGGACACCTCGTTCCTCATCGCCCACTGGGACACCCGGCTCACTGACCCTGCCGTCCTGGCCGTGGGGGAGGACGTGCCCGGCCAGTTGGAGGTCGTCGTTGAGTCACGGGACCTGAAACGGCGCAACGGGCGGCTGCTGAGCGCGCGCCTTGTCGCCGAGCTGTACGTGGGCGGGCGCCCGGCGGGGAGAAGCAGCGTCGCCGCCGGGTACCTGCCGCGCGAGGACTACCGGGGCTACCGCACGCTGCGCCGCAGTTCGCCGGCGCCGCTGTCCAGCGCGATGCCCCGGCCCAGGGCGGGCACGCCCGTGGACGCCGGTGCGGTGGGGCGGCGGCTGACGGAGAACGTCGTCCTGACGGGAGGCCGGCGGAGTCCGGGGGAGGCCACGGCCGAGCTGGACGTGCCGGTCACGCATCCGGCGCTCTACGACCACCCGCACACTGCGGCTCGCCTCCGGGATGCGGCTGTTCCACCTGGACTATCTGCCGTGGCTGGCCGGGCAGCGGACGGTCAACGACACCGCGGCCGAGGCCGGGGGGCGGGGGCCGCGGACGAGACGCACACTGCCTGTGGGGCGCGCCTGGCCGGGCTCGGGTGGCTTTGTCCAGGGCGGACTTGTCCCCAGGACGCCGGTGTGGGACACGGCCCGGTCCCGGCGGGTTCCGCTGCGCTCGGCCCTCACCGACCTTCGCCACACCCTGCTGCTGTACGGCGACGGCCGTCCCACGGACGAGGCCGCCCGGCTGGCCCATTGGGTGCGGGAGCATCTCGCGGATGTCGTCGAGGCAAAGGTGCTCGACCGCCGTGCCCGCCGTCTGGAGGACTGGTCCGGCCGTCCGGCGGCCTCCGTGCGCCGCGGTCGTGCCACGCTCGTCCTCGTACGGCCCGACGGTGTCGCCGAGTTGATCCGTCCCGGTCATGACGCCGAGGCCGTACGCTCGCGGCTGGCGGAGATGTTCTCCCCGGTGCTCGACGCCGCCTCGCCCTCCCGTTGAGATCCTTTGAGCCGATTCCCTGGAGGAATACTGTCGCCGATCATTCCCGACAGCCATCGCGATCTGCTGGAACGCCCCCTGTTCGGTCATCTGGCGACCGTCAGGCCGGACGGCACGCCCCAGGTGAACCCGATGTGGTTCCTCTGGGACGGGGAGTTCCTGTACTTCACCAACACCACCACGCGTTACAAGTACCGCAATGTCACCGGCAATCCGTCGGTCTCGGTGTCGGTCAACGACCCCGAGCAGCCCTACCGCTATCTGGAGGTACGGGGAACGGTCGAGCGCATCGACCCCGACTTCGAGGGCAAGTTCTTCCTGACGCTCGCCGACCGCTACCAGCTTGCCTTCGACGGACCGCCCGCCGACGCCGAGCACCGGGTGGTCTATGTCATCCGGCCCACCGGAAGCAGCAAGCAGTGACGGGCCACCGCACCCTCGGCGCGGCCAGCCCGGTCTCCGGCCCGGTCGGCCTCGGCTGCATGGGCATGTCCTGGGTGTACGCACCGCTGGAGCGCGACGACCGCGCGGGGACGGAGATGATCCGCAAGGCGATCGACGGGGGCGTACGACTGCTGGACACCGCCGATCTCTACGGTCCCTTCGACAACGAGAGGATCGTCGGGGAGGCGGTGCGCGGCCGCCGCGAGGACGTGGTGATCGCCACCAAGACCGGGCTGCGGGTGGATCCGGTGCGTGGCATCGTCCGTGACGGTTCGCCGTCCCACCTGCCGAGTCCTGCGAGGGCAGCTTGCGCCGGCTCGGCGTCGAGCGGATCGATCTGCTGTATCTGCACCGGGTGGATCCGTCCGTACCCCTGGAGGAGTCCTGGGGTGCCATGGCCGAGCTGGTCGCGGAGGGCAAGGTCGGGCACCTGGGGCTGTCGGAGGTCACCGTCCAGGAGATCGAGGCGGCGCGCGGGGTGCACCCGGTGGCGGCTGTGCAGAGCGAGCTGTCGGTGTGGAGCAGGGAGCCGCGCGACGGCGTGCTGGCGCACTGCGCCGACCATGGGATCGCCTTTGTGGCCTGCTGCCCGCTGGGCCGGGGCTTTCTGGCCGGACAGCTGACCGTCCCGGACGACCTGCCCCCCGAGGACGGGCGGCGCACCTATTTCCCCCGGTACTCGGACCGGGCGATGGCGGCGAACCGGCCGATCGTGCAGGGCATCCGGACCGTGGCTGCCGGGCTCGGCGCCACGCCGGCCCAGGTCGCCATCGCCTGGGTGCTGGCGCAGGGCGGCCATGTGGTGGCAGTCCCGGGTACGAGGAGCGCCGCGCGGGTGGCCGAGAACCTCGCCGCCGCGGATCTGGAGCTGTCGCCGGAGCAGCTCCTCCTGCTGGAGGAGCTGCCGTCGGCGGCGGGCACCCGCTACTGAGCGGTCAGTAGCGGGACCCCACGGGGGCGGGCAGATCGCGCAGCCGCTCCAGGGCCTGGCCGGGGAGCCGGATCCCGGCGGCCCCGGAGTTCTCCTCCAGGTACCGCGCGGTCTTGGTGCCGGGGATCACCACGACGTTGTCGCCCTGTGCGAGCACCCAGGCCAGAGAGACCTGGGCGGGCGTGGTCCCCAGCTGCCCTGCGACCTCACGGATGTGGTCGGCGATCACCCGGTTCGCCTCCAGCGCCTCGGGCTGGAAGCGCGGCAGCCGGCGCCGGCCGTCGACCTTCGGCAGGTCCTCGGCGGAGGCGATCCGGGCGGACAGGAAGCCACGGCCCAGCGGTGAGAAGGAGATGAAGGCGATGCTCTGCTCGCGGCAGTACTCCAGTACGCCGTTGTCGAGCGCGTCGCGGCTCCACAGCGACAGCTCGCTCTGGACACTGGCCACCGGATGGACGGCCTGGGCGCGCCGGATGTCCTCGACGGAAGCCTCCGAGAGCCCGATGGCCCTGGCCTTGCCCTCGCGTACGAACTCCGCCAGCGTGCCCCAGGACTCCTCGACGGGGACGGCCGGGTCGACGCGGTGCAACTGGTACAGGTCGACGTGGTCCGTTCCCAGACGCTTGAGACTGGCTTCGAACGTGGCGCGCAGGTGCTCCGGACGTCCGTCGCGGTGCATGGCGTAAGTACGGGGGTCGTCGACGACCAGTCCGCCCTTGGTCGCCAGAACCACCTCGTCCCGGCGGCCGTGCAGGGCCCGGCCCACCAGTTCCTCGTTGGTGAACGGCCCGTACATGTCGGCCGTGTCGATCAGTGTGCAGCCCAGATCGATGGCGCGGCGGATGACCTCGATGGAGGCGCTGTCGTCGCGCCCGAGTTGGTCGTAGCCCCAGGACATTCCCATGCATCCCAGGCCGACGATGCCTGCCTCGACCCCGGATGTGCCCAACTTCGTGCTCCGCATGCGCAGTTCCCCTCTTCCGACGCCGTATAGCAGTACTCTGCCATAGGCCAGCAGTCTACTTCGATGGGGGACTCTCATGACCGGGACGACGACACGGACGACGGCGGGGACGGCGGCGAGCCTCGGACCGGTTCCGGTCCTGCCGGACTACGTGGACGAGCAGTTGGTCGACCGGCTCGGGATCGAGATCACCACCTGCGCCCCCGAACTCGTCGTGGGCACCATGCCGGTCGCGGGGAACCGCCAGCCCGTCGGCATCATGCACGGCGGCGCCAACGCCGCCTTCGCCGAGACCCTGGGCTCGCTGGCCGCCTGGGTGCACGCGGGCACCGACCGGATCATCGTGGGCCTGGAACTGTCCTGTACCCACCATCGGGTCGTGCGCCAGGGGACGGTCACCGGGGTCTGCCGCCCGCTGCACGTGGGGGAGGTACGGCCACCTACGAGATCGTCATCAGCGACGAGCGGGGGCGGCGGACCTGCACCGCCCGGCTCACCTGTGCGGTACCGCCGGCCCGGCGTCGCGCGGCCCGTGCATAGCTTCGTGGTCTGCCCTATGGAAGACTACTGGGATGACGGATGTCGCAGCGGCAGAAGACGGCGGCCGGTCCCCCTCCCCCGGAGCGGCGGTTGCCGCAGGACGGCTCGGTCACGTGATCAAGCGCGCTGAACAGGCGTTGATCGGCCGCAAGACCCATGCGCTGCGCGAGTTCGGCCTCACCGTGCCGCAGTACGCGGTGCTGCTCCTGCTCGCCTCGTCGGACGGCATGTCCGCCGCGCAACTGGCCCGCGAGTGCATGGTGACCCCGCAGACCATGGCCACGGTGCTGGCCAATCTCGAGCGTGACAGGCTGATCGACCGGCATCCCTCGGCGCTTCACCAGAAGGTCGTGGTCAATGTGGCCACGGCCGAGGGCCGGGCCGTGGTGGCGAAGGCCGACGAGGCCGCCCTACGGGTGGAAGGGGCGCTCAGTGCCGCCTTCACGGCCGAGGAGCTCAGGTCGTTCGAGGGATTTCTGGAGCGGGCGATCGTCACGCTGGGCGAGCTTCCCTGAAGCCGTCCTGAACGTAAGCGTCCTTAAATTTTCGGGCCCGTGGTTACGGTGGGTTGGCCCGTTTGCAAAATGATGACGATGTACGCACGGCAGTTGGCCGACACCTGCTCGCCGACCTCCATGGCCGTGATCAAGCGCCAGATCTGGGACGGCCTGGACACCGGGTGCGCCACCGCCGCCGCCGAATCGGTCGCGCTCATGGCGGAGTCGTTCACCAGGCCGGACTTCCCCGAAGCGATGATCGCCCTGCGGGAGCGCCGCAAGCCGGCGTTCCTGCCCTACGAATCGTAAGGAGAGAATCATGAAGGCTGTCCAGGCAATGAGCGCGGAGCGCCGGAGGTACTGGTCCCGTCCTCGCGCTCGGGGACGGCTCCAACCACTGGGCGCTGGTCCCCGCGAGCTCGGCTGGACACCTACCCGTCTCGACCCCCTGGCCGAACTCGCCCAGGGCTGAACCAGCCAGCCCACAGGGATCCTCACGTTCCGGTGGTGCCACGAGACGACTGAAAGCCGACCTCGACCTCTGATCGGGTGTCAACACCCAGCACCTGTCTGTCTTTCGTAGGTTTCAAGCCTGCCATAGGAGCTCTTCAAGATAATCGTGCTTCTTTCATTGACAGCAGAAAATAAGGGACTTAGGTTCCGGCCATGCGCTCGACCAGTCGAACCGAGGCCTTCCCTGCCCACACGCCGGCCGCTTCGCAGATCTTCACCACCGTGCTGTCCCACGGCCCGCTCACGCGGTCGGAGATAGCGCGGCGGACCCGGCTGTCCGCCGCGGCGGTCACCAAAGCGGTCCGGCCCCTGATTGAGGCGGGCTACCTCCTGGAGGACATCGGCGAGGACGCGCGGCAGCCGTCCCTCGGCAGGCCCGCCAACCCGGTGCTGGTCGACGGCGGGCGGGCGCTGTTCATCGGGATCAAGATGACGGGCGACGAACTCATCGCCGTACTGACGGACTTGCGCTGCCGCATCAGGGTCGCCCGGCATGTACCACTTACCGCACGCGACCCCAAGGCGGTGCTGGCCTCGACCGCGGGGCTGGTGCAGGAGTTGCTGACGGAGGCCGACGGATTCGGGGTGCGGGTCCAGGGGCTGGGCATCGCGGTCTCCGGCGACGTGGACCCGGCGGCAGGCGTGGTGCGCTACTCACCCTTCCTCGAATGGCGTGACGTGCCGCTCGCCGAACTGGCCCGTATGACGACCGGGCTGCCTGTCACCGTCGACAACGACGTCCGGGCACTGACCGTCGCCGAGCAGTGGTTCGGCGCCGGAGTCGGTCTGTCCGACTTCGCCGTGGTGACCGTCGGCGCCGGCATCGGCTGCGGTCTCGTGGTGCACGGGCAGGTCGTGTCGGGAGCGCACGGCGTGGCCGGCGAGATCGGGCACGTCCCCATCGACCCGGCCGGCCCCCTCTGCCACTGCGGCAACCGGGGCTGTGTGGAGGCGATCGCCGCGGACTCGGCGATCGTCAGCAGGGTCCGGGAGGTGACCGGCGTACCGGTCGCCGATGCCGCGCAGGCCCTGGACCTGGCCCATGGCGGTGATCCCGGAGCCCGGGAGGTGTACGCGCGGGCGGGGGAGGCGATCGGCCGCGGCATCGCGACCGTGGCCAATCTGCTCGGCCCCGAGCGGGTGATCATCTCCGGCGAGGGACTGGCGGCCTACGACCTCTTCGCCGAGCAGATCCGCGGCACCTTCGCCCAGGCCGCATTCGGATCGGCCGCGCGGTGCGACGTGCAGATCCGCCCCCTGCCCTTCGAGGAGTGGGCGCGCGGGGCCGCGGCCACCGCCATCCAGTCCTTCATCCGGGCGGACGAGTGCTGACTCCTCTGGCCGCTCGCCCTCATCGAGACCGGCGACAAGCGCCCGTCACCTGAACCCACTCCCAGGAGGCACGACCCATGCGGTCATCCTCGTACCTCGCCATAAGATCCCTGCTCGTCCTCGCCCTCACCGCGGGTGTCGCGACGGCCGTCCCGCCGGCTCAGGCGGACACGCCTACCGCACCCGCCGCCAAGCCGTACATGGGCTGGTCGAGTTGGAGCATGCAGTCGTCGAAGTACCCGGGCCTCAACCCGGAGGGCGACTACAGCTACCTCACCGAGGCGAACGTCCTGAAGCAGACGGACGCCCTCGCCGCCAAGCTCAAGCAGTACGGCTACGAGTACGTCAACATCGATGCCGGCTGGTGGATGGACAAGGACTGGAAGTCCGGGTTCGACCAGTACGGCCGGCAGACGCCCGACCCGGTCCGGTTCCCCCACGGCATGAAGTCGGTCGCCGACCACATCCACGCCAAGGGCCTCAAGGCCGGCATCTACCTGCCCGTCGGCCTGGAGAAGGGGGCCTACGGCGAGGGCAAGGCGCCGATCTGGAACGCCGAGGGCTGCACCACGGCCGACATCGTCTACCCGGACCTGCGCACCACCAACGGCTGGGACAGCGCGTACAAGATCGACTTTGCCAACCCCTGCGCGCAGAAGTACATCGACTCCCAGGCCCAGCAGTTCGCCGACTGGGGCTACGACTTCCTGAAGCTGGACGGCGTGGGCCCCGGCTCCTTCAAGAGCGGCGACCAGTACGACAACGTCGCCGACGTCGCCGCCTGGCAACAGGCCATCGCCACCGCCGGGCGTCCGGTCCACCTCGAACTCTCCTGGTCGCTCGACATCGGCCACGCCGCCGACTGGAAGAAGTACTCCAACGGCTGGCGCATCGACACCGACGTCGAGTGCTACTGCAACACCCTTGTCAGCTGGGAGAACTCGGTCGACGACCGGTGGGACGACGCCCCGGCGTGGAGCAGGAAGGCAGGCCCCGGCGGCTGGAACGACCTCGACGCCATCGACGTCGGCAACGGAGAGATGGACGGCCTCACCAAGGCCGAGCGGCAGAGCTACCTGACCCTGTGGGCCATCAGCAAGTCGCCCCTGTTCACCGGTGACGACCTCACCAGGCTGGACAGTTACGGCGTCTCCCTGCTCACCAACAAGGAAGTCATCGCCGTCGACCAGAGTGCTTCGCCCGTCGCCCGTCCGGTCACCCCGGTCGGCGACCAGCAGGTCTGGGGCACCGAGAACGCCGACGGCAGCTATACCGTCGCCCTGTTCAACCTCGGCGACTCGCCGGCCTCCGTCACCGCCGACTGGGCTTCCTTCGGCTTCACCGGCAACGCCTCCGTGCGTGACCTGTGGAACAAGGCGAACCTCGGGACCTACAAGAACAAGATCACCGCGGCGCTGCCGGCACACGGCTCGCGGCTGTTCACGATTGTGCCCGGCGGCAGCACCCTGGCGACCACGAGTTACGAGGCCGAGGACGCGGCCAACACCCTGTCGGGCAACGCCTCCGTCGCCGGCTGCGACGCCTGCTCCGGCGGCAAGAAGGTCGGCAACCTCTACTCCGGCGGCAAGCTGCGGTTCAACGACATCACGGTGAAGAAGGACGGGATCTACACCGTCAAGGTCGCCTACGTCAGCGGTGACCCGCGCTCGGTGACGGTCTCCTCCAACAGCGGCAACGGCAGCAGCCAGAAGTTCCCCTCCACGGGCGACTGGAGCACGGCCGAGACCGTCAGCGTCCAGCTGGCGCTGAAGGCGGGCTCCAACACCATCACCTTCGACAGCGGCAGCGGATACGCCCCCGACATCGACAGGATCGTCGTTCCGGCCTGAGCCGCTTTGCACGAGCCGTTCCCCCTTGGATTGGGAGTGCACAACCGTGGACATCCAGAACGACAACAGACCCAGCCGAAGAGGCTTCCTCGCCCTCGCCGCCGCAGCCGGCGCGGCAGGCGCGGCCACCGCGCTCTGCGGCCTGCCCGCCTTCACCGCCTCGGCGGCCCCCCTGCGCCCCACCGAGTCGCCCATGCTGTCCGCGGCCGACGCCGCGAAGAACCAGCTGTGGTGGCAGGCTCCCGGCTCCTCCGACTCGATGATCGAGCAGGGGCTGCCGGTCGGCAATGGGCGCCTCGGGGCGCTCGCGAGCAATGACCCCTCCAGCGAACTTCTGATGATCACCGACGCCACCATGTGGACCGGCGGCCGCAACGACAAGCTGCAGAGCGACGGCCAGTTCCCCTACGGCCGCGACGACTACGGTTCCCTGACCCTGCTGGCCAAGCTCACGGTCGCCATCCCCGACCACGACCTGGGCAACGTCAACAACTACCGCCGCACCCTCGACCTGGCCCAGGGTCTGGTCGGCACCTCGTACGACATCTCCGGTGTGACCTACCGGCGGCAGATCTTCGCCAGCCGCCCCGACGACGCCATCGTCCTGTACTTCTCCCAGCAGGGCGGCGGCACCTACACCGGCACCGTCTCCCTCGACTGCACCCACGGCGAGTCCACCACCGCCAACAGCTCCGGGCGCTACGCGTCGTTCGGAGCCTCCCTCGCCAACGGCCTGAAGTACGGCGCCGCCGTCACCGCCCACAGCAGCACCGGCAGGGTCGAGGTCGACCGTACGTCGATCACCTTCAGCGGCTGCAAGACCCTCACGGTTGTCGTCAGCGGCGGCACCGACTACGCGCCCGACGGGGCCGCGGGGTTCCGCGATCCGTCCGTGGACCCGGAGCGCCTGGCCAGGACCAAAGTCCTCAACGCGGCCGGCCACTCGGCGAGCACCCTGCTGCACACCCATGTCGCGGACTTCCGCGCCGTGTTCGGGCGACTGGACATCAACCTCGGCGAGTCGTCCGCCGCGCAGCGCGAGCTGGACACCTGGGAGCGGCTGCAGGCGCGCTACCGGGACGACGTTCCCGACCCGGAACTCGAGGCCGCCTACCTGCAGTTCGGCCGCTATCTGATGATCTCCGGATCGCGGGGCAGCCTGCCGATGGGCCTCCAGGGCCCGTGGCTCGACGGCAACGACCCGGACTGGATGGCCGACATCCACACCGACATCAACATCCAGATGAACTACTGGATGGCCGACCGGGCCGGTCTGTCCGACTGCTTCGACGCCTTGACGGACTACTGCCTCTCGCAGCTGCTCTCCTGGACGGACGTCACCCAGCGGCTGTTCAACGACCCCGCCAACAGATACCGCAACTCCAGCGGCAGGATCGCCGGCTGGACCGTGGCCATCTCCACCAACCCCTACGGCGGAGGCGGCTGGTGGTGGCACCCGGCCGGCAACGCCTGGCTCTGCCAGAGTCTGTTCGAGCACTACGAGTACACCCAGGACCGCGCTTACCTCAAGAAGATCTACCCCCTCATCAAGGGCGCCGTGGAGTTCTGGGAGGCCCGTCTCATCACCACGACCGTCACCGACGCCTCCGGGGACAAGCGCGAGGTCCTGATCGCCGACAGCGACTGGTCGCCCGAGCACGGCCCGCTCGACGCCAAGGGCATCACCTATGCCCAGGAACTGGTGTGGAGCCTCTTCGAGAACTTCCACACCGCGACGGGGTTGCTCGGCAGGGACGCCGCGTACAGAAAGACCATCGACGGTCTGCGCGAGCGCCTGTACCTGCCCGTGGTCAGCCCCAGGACCGGCTGGCTGGAGGAGTGGATGTCGCCCGACAACCTCGGCGAGACCACGCACCGGCACCTGTCCCCGCTCATCAACCTGTTCCCCGGCGACCGGATCCGTCCGGACGAATCGACGCCGAAGGACATCCTGGACGGCGCGACGGCGCTCCTCACCGCGCGCGGCATGACCAGTTTCGGCTGGGCCCAAGCCTGGCGCGCCCTGTGCTGGGCGAGGCTGAAGGACGCGGAGAAGGCGTACCGGCTCGTCGTCAACAACCTGAATCCGTCTGTCGACGGCACCAACGGCAGCGCGATGAACCTCTTCGACATCTACGAGGTCGAGACGGGCCGCGGCATCTTCCAGATCGACGCGAACTGCGGTACCCCCGCGGCGATCATCGAGATGCTGATCTACTCGCGGCCCGGACACGTCGAACTGCTGCCCGCGCTGCCCGCCGCCTGGGCGGCGTCCGGCTCGGTGTCCGGCGTAGGCGTCCGAGGCGGCTTCGTCGCCGACATCGGCTGGAAGAACGGCAAGGTCACCCGGGCGACGCTGAAGAGCGTCGGCGGCCGCGACACGACCGTCGTCGCGGGCGGCGCTTCGCGGAAGATCAGCCTCAGGCCCGGCGAGTCCGTCACGCTGAGGAACCTCGGATGAGCGCCGCCTCGTACCGGCCCCGCGCGGCGGGCGTCGTCGCGGCGCTGGTCATGGCGATCTGCGGGCCCCTGACCGCCTCATCGGCCGCACAGGTACAGGCCCCGGCGGGCACGGGAACGCACTCCGTGGTCACCTGGGGCGCCAGTGCCGACCGGCAGGGCGCCGGCCCCGCCGATCGCAGCTACCGGTTGATCGTGCGCACCAGCGTGGGCGGCACGAACATGCGTATCCGGCTGTCCAACGCCTTCGGCGACCACCCGGTGACCTTCGCGAGCGCGTACGCCGGGCTGCGCAAGCAGGGTGCGGAGCTGGTCTCGGGCTCCAACCGGCGGCTGTCGTTCGCAGGTGCCGCGTCCATCACCGTCCCGGCCGGCGAGACCGTGCTCAGCGATCGGCTGCCCGGGAAGCTGGCCGCCCAGAGCGATCTGGTCATCAGCCTGTACGTGACGGGCGCCCAGGGACCGACGACGGGTCACGGCATGGCCATGCAGACCAACTACGCGACCGCGGGCGACCACGCCGCCGAGGAGGGCGCGGCCAACTGGACCGATCCGATGGGGTCCTGGTACTGGCTGGACGCCGTCGATGTGGAGACCTCCACGGCGATCGGCTCGCTGGTGGCCCTCGGCGACTCCATCACCGACGGCTGGCAGTCGAGCACCGACCTGAACCGCCGCTGGCCCGACTACCTCTCCCGCCGGCTCCAGGGGGCGGACACCCCCGTCAAGGGCGTCGCGAACGAGGGAATCTCCGCGAACAAGGTGCTCGCGGACGGCGCCGGGCAGAGCGCGCTGAACCGTCTCCAGCGCGATGTGCTCTCCCATCCCGGGGTGCGCACGGTGTTCCTCTTCGAGGGCGTCAACGACGTCAAGGCGCACTCCGGTGTCACGGCCCAGGACATGATCAACGGCTACCGGGAGATCATCGAGCGGGCACACGCGGCGGGCAAGTGCGTCGTCGGCTCCACCATCGGTCCCTTCAAGGGCTGGTACGAGTGGGACGCGGCAGCGGAGTCCGTACGCCTTGAGGTCAACCGGTTCATCCGGGACAGCGGTGAGTTGGACGCGGTCACCGACTTCGACCGGATCCTGCGCAGCCCCTACGACCACGAGAGGATCTCTCCGTTCTTCGACAACGGCGATCACCTGCACCCCAACGACAAGGGGATGCAGGCGATGGCCGACGCGGTCGGCATCGGCAGCCTGACCTCGTGCTGAGACCGGGCTCCGCGGGGCGCAACGGAAGGGACGGGCCCGGTGGCTGCGCGGCCGTCGGCATCATCCGCTCGGCACCCTGACTGCGCACCGCTACCCGCCGGACGATCAGGGGGTGGCCGATCCCAGGATTGGATGGCGCTGTCGATTTCCAGCCGCAGTTGCCCGTCCAGCGTTCGGTCGCCGCTCGTGTCAGCCTGCGTGGTGTCCTGGACGAGCGCCAACAGGTCGATGAGCAGCGCCATCGCCTGATCCAGCGGGGTCTGCGCGGTGCCGTCGCCAGGCAGAACCGGCCCAGCCGCTGCCTCCTTCAAGCACGCTTCAGCCGCCGGAGCAGCGGTGGCCGGACCCGTTGATGAGGTCACCGCTGGCTTCTACGGCCTCTACTTCGAGCATGTCGGCACGCTCACCAGCGCCTACCTGCGGGCCCGCGACGCCGATCCGAAATCCTCCTACGGCGATTTTGCCGCTGTCTCCCACCCGGTCGACACCGAGCTCGCCGAGCTGCTGAACCGCGTGCTCTGTGACGGCATCATCGCCCCCGGCTTGTCCAGCTGCCACCGGCCGACTGTGCCGTCGGTCACCGCCAGGAGCACCGGATGCATCAGGTAGACCGAATAACTGATCGTGCCCAGTCCGGCGCGGTATCCGCCAGCGTCGAAACACCAGTCCGATACCGAAGGTGAGCCCGGCCAATAGGAATGCCGCATTCCAACCATGCCCGGGTTCATCGCGCGGCACGCGCGACATGTACTTGTCAAGAAACCGCTTTCGGTCGGAATGATCGAACGGTGTAGCGAACTTTCCGTCGAGCCTGATTGAGTACTCAATGTGACACCAGATGCACCAGACGTGAGGAGACGCAACATGCGCACAGCCCGCACCACGAAGGTCGTCGTAGCGGTTCTGGCCGGGGCGCTGATGGGGCTGGCCGGTTCGACAGGGGCTCACGCTCAGTCGCAGCAGAGCTATGACTCGACCGCGTTATCGTTGTCGAGCATCGAGGCCGCGGCCGCCACCAGTTACGGGCTTGAGAACTATAAGTCCGGGAAGTATCTGCAGCCCTCAGGCGGGAGCACCGCCAACGGTGCCAAGATCGTCCAGGAGACCGGAAACGCCAATCTGGCTGCTCAGCACTGGATCCCCGTCGGGGACGGCACCTTTTTCAGCCTCGAGAACCTCAACTCGGGCTTGAATCTCGGCATCGACGGCGCCAGCAAGTCGGCTGGCGCGGCGGCCATCCAGGCGACTGGATCCGGCGACCTCAATCAAGACTGGCTGCAGGTTTCGAGTTCGATCACAAATTATTTCTCAATGAAGAATCGCAACAGCGGTCTATGCCTGGGCATTTCTGGCGCAAGCACTGCGAACGGTGCGCAGGCCGCTCAATTCGCCTGTGACGGGTCGGCCAACCAACTCTGGGCACTTCACGCCACTTCGTGACCGAGCGGTCGTCGAGGCTTCTGGCCCGCATCCCCTGTCGGGCGCGATCCGGACGTTTGGGCTAACCTGCACGATTCAGTCCTGAGAATCTGCCGTCACAACGCCCCGGACCTTGATCGGTCAGGGGCGTTGTGGCTTGCTGCCAGGTGCGCCCCACGTTCGACAGTAGCGCGAGCAGATAGGCGCGGGCATTTGCCCGGGGCTAAACCGGCGCGCGATCCGAGCCATCGTACCTTCACTGGCCGTTTGTGCCTTGTGTTTGATCTGTCATCCTGGCCGGAGCGATACGCACCGGCACTGGGCCGGCGGAGCGTGTCCCGATAGGGGCCTTGGCCTCGAAGGCACCGTCACAGTTCTGACCGCTCCATTGACCGGCGCTGACTATCGGTACGTCGTCGAGCAGGAGCACCGTGACCACTCTCGGCATGCCTGCTGTCTTTCCTGCTGTCCACACTGTTGGGACCGCAGCCGAGCCGCGCGTGGTGGTGCTCGGCGTCGATACCCACAAGGACGTGCACGTCGCCGCCGTCCTTGACCACCTTGGCAGGCTGCTGAGCAGGGGGGAGTTCCCGGCCACCACGGCCGGCTACTGCCAGCTTCTCGAATGGGCACGCCATACCCAGGGTTAGCCCTGGCATCGATGGCGCCAGCACGTCGGCTGGTGCGGTAGCCATCACGGCAACGGGGTCCAGCGCCACCAATCAGGACTGGACGCTGGACTACAGCGCCTACAGCGGGAGCTACTTCGCGCTGAAGAATCGCAAGAGCGGCCTGTGCCTGGGCATCTCAGGTGCCAGTACCGCAAGCGGCGCACAGGCCGCCCAGTTCACCTGCGACGGATCGGCCAACCAAGGCTGGGCCTTGGTCAACTGACCGAAGGATCTGCCGCCAGGACGCCCCGGACCGTGCCGTCCGGGGCGTCCTGTGTGCTCCAGGCAGGAACTTGGTACGCCTGCGCGCGGACCCTGGTTAAGGCGGCTGAATGCGGCGTGCCAGCTTCCGGCTCCAGGTCTGCCCCGGAACTTCGATGTAACGGTAGGTCAGCACGCACAGCGGCAGCAGCACGGCATAGAACGCGACTTCGAGCACGATATTGTCCCGCCGCCACCGCCCGATCGTGCCGTCGGTCACCGCCAGGAGCACCGGATGTATCAGGTAGACCGAATAACTGATCGTGCCCAGTCCGGTCAGCCAGCGCGGTATCTGCCGGCGGCGAAACACCAGTCCGATAGCGAAGGTGAGCACGGCCAGCAGGAATGCCACAATCCAACCACGCCGTGTGAAGTGGGACGACTCGTCGCCGTACCAGTACGCACTCCCCACGGCGCAGGTGACCACCCCGATGGCTGTGTAACCTGCGCATCGCCAGGTGCTCTGCCCGCGCTCCGCTCGGTAGACCGCGGTGCCGAGGAACATTACGGCGAGGATCACGAGGCCCTCCCACATGGGGACCGTGCCGTTGAACGCAACCAGGATGAGCGCCAGCCCCCCGCCCAGCACCCCCCCGAATACGCGAAGCGAAGGTGACCCGGCGCTCGCACAGCAGATGGCGACGACCATCGCGATCGAGGCCAACGCGACCAGCAGGCCGGTGCCGACCGCTCCCGAGAGGGCGGAGACCGGCAGCGTGACCCCTGTCGCCACGCTCAAGGCGGCGATGACGGCCAGGGTAGAGGCGACCGCTGCCGACCGCTGGTGCAGGCCGACCGTGAAGAGAGCAACAACCAACAGATAGAAAGCCATCTCATACGAGAGCGTCCACAGGACAAGGAGGAGATTGGGCGTTCCCAGCAACTCCTGGAGCAAAGTGACATGGGCGACGGCCACCGTGGCAACGTCATGCCCACCGAAGTCAGCGCGAATTTCCGCGATGCCCACCAGGTGGAGAGTGAGAACCGCGGCGACGGCAGCCGCCCATAGCGGGTAGATACGGAACACCCGCCCGATCCAAAAGGTCCGGACGCAGCCCCGGCGTTCAAGCGATGCGGGGATGATGTAGCCGCTCACGAGGAAGAACACTATGATGCCGTACCGGCTCGTATTGAATTCCGGCATCAGTACCTTCCGGAACTCCGCCATGAATGCATACGATGAGTGGTCGAACACCACGACGAGGGCCGCGATGCCGCGCAACGCGTCTAACCAGCCCAACCGCGACGGACCACTTGGCGCTCCGGCTGGCAATAGTTGTCGCTGTGCAGCGGGTAGCCGCTCCAGCGGCGGACGGACGGGTAGCGGGGGTTCCATACCCATCCTCACGTGCCTTCCCTCGTTGATGTTCAACTGCACGCCGATCGTTCGGTTTGTCTCGCCAGCTCAACGCTCCAGGGCGGTGCCCGATCTGCGCCCAGACCGTGCCCAAGGCCGCCCGCGCACGTCTTGCTCGCGCTGGTGCAACATCCGACCCCAGACCCTGAGCAAGAAGGCCCAGCGGCACATCCGTCCCACAGCGGTTGTGCCCACCCGACCATGCGGGGCAAGGTCTGTCCAGGCCAACAACTCTGTCCAATAGCCGGTCGTAGCGCTGTGTGGTGATCGTTGGAGGAGGATACGGTGGCGGAGCAGGGCGAACCCGGCTCGGCCGTGCATCTGCCTCGTGATCCTCTTGATTCGCGTGTTGACCCCCTCGGTGTGGCCGTTGTGGTGGGAGATGAATGAGGCCGCGTTGCGGGGCTCGCCGACGCTGAGCGGCAAGTCCAATTCCATCGCTCGCCCAAGTCCTGCGAAGAAAACTGCGTTCGACACGCCGTCCGGTCTCGCTGATGAAACGACGGGCTAAAGGTTGTTCCTGAAACTGAGTCAGCTCGATATGCGACGATCGGTCCGCGTCGAAGGCTCGGTAATCATGGTAGGCAGGCCCTGTCAAGTAAGCACTTTCGGCCTAAGTGTTCAAACGCTCTAGCGAACCTTCCGTCCTGGCTGATTGAGTGCTCCCGGCAACGACGAGCAACCCATACAGGGGGAAATGTCATGCGCACAACACACACCAAGCATGCTCTAGCGGCAGCTCTTGCCGGGGTGCTGATGGCTGTGGTCAGTCCGGCGATCGCTCACGCCCGGTCTACGCAGAGCAGCGACCCGACGACGCAGTCCATCCAGGCCGAAGCCTGGTGGATCAAGAATTACAAGTCCGGAAAGGTCCTGGACGCCTTGAGCTCTGCCAACGGCGCCAAGGTTGTCCAGCTGACCAAAGCCACCAACGTCGGTCTGCAAAATTGGTTCACTATCTTGGACGAGCCCTACTGGAGCTTCGAGAATTTCGAATCAGGGTTAAACCTAGGCATCGACGGTGCCAGCACCTCGGTCGGCGCGGCAGCTATCACGGCAACTGGGTCCAGCAACAGCAATCAGGACTGGACCGAGGATTTCAGCGACTACAGCGGGGACTACTTCGCGCTGAAGAATCGCAAGAGCGGCCTGTGCCTGGGCGTCTCAAACGCCAGTACCCTCGACGGCGCACAGATTCTCCAGTTCACCTGCGACGGAACGGCCAACCAGGGCTGGATACTGACCCACTGACCGAGCCGGCCGTCGAGGGCTACGGCCCGCGTCGACTGCCGCGTGCGGTCCCGATTCTCGGGCTAGCCTGAGCAGTTTCCCCCGTCAGTATCTCCGTCAGGACGCCCCGGACCGTATCGGTCCGGGGCGTCGTGCGTTCTAGGCCGGAATCTGGCGGGCTTGCGCACGGGCCCTCGTCGCGGCTGGCCGAACGCGGCGGGCAAGTGCGTCGTCGGCTCCACCATCGCCCCCTTCAAGGGCTGGTACGAGTGGGACGCGGCAGCGGAGCCCGTACGCCTTGAGGTCAACCGGTTCATCCGGGACAACGGCGAGTTGGACGCGGTCACCGACTTCGACCGGATCCTGCGCAGCCCCTACGACCACGAAAGGATCTCTCCGTTCTTCGACAACGGCGATCACCTGCACCCCAACGACAAGGGCATGCAGGCGATGGCCGACGCGGTCGGCATCGAGAGCCTGACCTCGTGCTGAGACCGGGCTCCGGGAGACGCGTCACGCGGGCTCACGGGGCCCATGGAACCCCTGTTCTCCTCCCTGCGGCACGCTCGACGGCGTGGCCGGCGTCCTCTTCACCATGGGCCTGGTCTTCATCACGTCGAGGAAAGGAGTGAACACGCCGGGGTACACGGAGGTGCCGACGGATTCCTGTGACGGATGAACCAGAGCCGGTGCTCGTAGGTAGCGTCATGCGGGTGGCGAGCGAAGACGTTGTGCAGGATCACCCTCATCGACGGATCGTGCGGATCGGTGACACCGTCCGCAGGCCCGTCCAGCCATGGACGGCGACGGTCCATTCGCTGCTGCGGCATCTGGAGGCGGTGGGCTTCCCCTGCGCACCCCGGGTACTGGGGCTCGACAAGGAGGGCCGCGAGGTACTGAGTTACGTCGAAGGGGAGTCCGGGCCCGCCGGCTGGGCCAAGGTGGTGGACGACCGGGGGCTTTCCGCCTTCGCCCGGCTGCTGCGCGATTACCATGACGCGACCACGGGCTTCTCCCCGCCGGACGGCGCGGCCTGGGCCGTTGGTACGCACGGCGGGCCCGCCGACGGCGAGGTGATCTGCCACGGGGACTTCGGCCCGTGGAATGTCGTGTGGCAGGGCCACCGGCCCGTGGGGATCATCGACTGGGACTTCGCCCGCCCGGCTCCGCGGCTGCACGACGTGGCCTACGCGCTCGAGTACGTCGCCCCGTTCCGCGACGACGCCGAGTGCCTGCGGTGGCTGCGCTTCCCGCAGCCGCCCGACCGCCGCAGGCGCCTGGAACTGTTCTGCACCGCCTACGGCCTCTCCTCGTCGTCCGGCATGGTCGATGCCGTCATCGCCAGGCAGCAGGAGAACATCGAACTCGTCCGCCGACTGGCCGGGCAGGGCGTCGAACCCCAGGCGACCTGGGTCGCGGAGGGACTGCTCCAGGAACTCGACGGCAGGGTTGCCTGGAGCCGCTCGCAACGAAGGCTGTTCGAGCGGTGAGTTCGTCAGTCTCGGTGCAGCCAGACCGTGGTGTCCGGGGGCAGCAGCCCGTCGCTGTCGAGCGGTCCTGACGCGAGGAGCGGGTCGCGGGCGCCGGGGAGGGGGAGCGGCCGGGCGGAGAGGTTGACGGCGCACAGCAGGCCGTGGCCGCGTTCGAAGAGGAGCGTGCCGTCCGGGCTGTCGAGCCAGCGGAACTCCTCGCCGCGCAGGCCCGGGTCGGTGCGGCGCAGGCGCAGGGCGTGGCGGTAGAGCTGCAGCATGGAGGCGGGGTCGGCCCGGCCGGCTTCGGCGGTGTGGGACTTCCAGTCCGGGGGCTGGGGGAGCCAGGGGACGGATCCGGGCGGGCCGAAGCCGAAGGGCGGGGTGTCGCCGGACCAGGGGAGGGGGACCCGGCAGCCGTCGCGGCCGCGGACGGTATGGCCGGAGCGTTCCCAGACGGGGTCCTGGAGAGCGTCCTCGGGGAGGTCCTCGACTTCGTACAGGCCGAGTTCCTCGCCCTGGTAGAGATACGCGCCGCCGGGCAGGGCCAGCATGAGCAGGGCTGCCGCGCGGGCGCGGCGGGTGCCCAGGGCCAGGTCGGCGGGGAGGCGCCGGTCGCGGAAGGTGGCCTGTACGCCGGTGCGGGCGCGGCCGTAGCGGGTGACGTGGCGGGTTTCGTCGTGGTTGGACAGGACCCAGGTGGCGGGGGCGCCGACGGCGGCCAGTTCGGTGATGCTGCGGTCGATGACCTCGCGCAACGGGCCTGCTTCCAGGGGGCACTTGAGGAAGTCGAAGTTGAACGCGGTGTGCAGTTCGTCCTCGCGTAGGTAGCCGGCGAGGCGGCCGGGGCGGACGTGGGCCTCGGCGACGAAGACGCGGCGGTCGGGGTAGCTGTCGGCGATGGCGCGCCACTCGCGGAAGATGTCGTGGACGCCGTCACGGTCCCAGTGCGGGTGGTCGTCCTGGCCCTGCGCCGTCAGGACGGAGAACTCCGGCAGCCCGAGGTCCGGGAGGGCCGGGTCCTTGGCCATGCCGTGGGCGACGTCGATGCGGAAGCCGTCGACGCCCAGGTCGAACCAGAAGCGCAGGACCGACTCGAACTCGGCCCGGACCTCGGGGTTGTCCCAGTTCAGGTCGGGCTGTTCGGGGGCGAACAGGTGCAGGAACCACTGGCCGCCGGCCGTACGGGTCCAGGCGGGGCCGCCGAAGGCGGCGTGCCAGTCGTTGGGCGGCAGGGAGCCGTCCTCGCCCCGGCCGTCGCGGAAGATGTACCGCTCCCGGGCGGGGGAGCCGGGCGGGGCGGCCAGGGCCTGCTGGAACCACGTGTGCCGGTCGGAGGTGTGGTTGGGGACGATGTCCAGGATCACCCGCAGCCCCAGCTCGTGGGCTTCGGCGATCATCTCCCGGGCCTGGCCGAGGGTGCCGAATGCGGGGTGGATGTCGCGGTAGTCCGAGACGTCGTAGCCGCCGTCGGCCAGCGGTGACGGGTACCAGGGGGTGATCCAGACGGCGTCGACCCCGAGATCGGCCAGGTAGGGCAGGCGGGAGCGCAGCCCGGCGATGTCGCCGGTCCCGTCGCCGTCACCGTCGGCGAAGCTGCGGACGTAGACCTGGTAGATGACGGCGGAGCGCCACCAGGAGTCGCTTGCGTTGTTCACCGGGAACCTCCGAGGATGCCCCGGCCTTCAGGCCGGGGAGGAATCGGACCCCTGCGGAGCAGGGCAGAGGTAGGTGAATCGCCGTCAGGGCGATTCACCGTCCGCCACGGCGGCGGCGCGGTCGGCCTCGAAGCGGTGGACGATCTCGGCGTTGAGTGACCGCCGGTTGGCTTTGGCCTGGGCGGTGAGCCACTGGTGAAGGTCTGCGGGCATTCTGACGGTGATGGTACGAAGTTGTTCATCCATGCCTCCATCGTACTGGTAGAGTGATGGCATGATGACAGCAGATGCGGCCGAGGATGCCGGGCATGCCCGGTACACCTACCGCCTCCGTGTGTCGTCCACCGCGACGGCCGCCCTTGAGGCGGAGTGGGCGCGCTGCAGGTGGATCTGGAACGAGTGCTGCGCCCGCTCGAACAAGGCGTACGCCGAGGACGAGAAGTGCGGCCCGGCCCGCCTGGACAAGATGCTGACCGGGGCCCGCACCGCGAACGCCTGGCTCCGCCAGGGCAGCAGTGTGCCGCAGCAGCAGACCATCCGCGACTTTGCCAAGTCCCGCGCCAAGGCGCTGAAGGACATCAAGGCCAAGCTGCCGGTGCGGCAGCGCGCGGGGATGCCCCGGTGCAAGAAGAAGTACAGGGACGATCCGACGCTCAACTACACCCGCAACGGGTTCCGGCTCAAGGCCGGGCGTCTGCACCTCGCGGGCGGGGCCGCGGTGACCGTGGTGTGGTCGCGTGACCTCCCGGCCGACCCCACCAGCGTGCGCGTGTACCGGGACAGCCTCGGGCATTGGTACGCCTCGTTCGCCGTGCCCGTCTCCACCCAGCCCCTGCCCGTGACCGGTGCCGTGATCGGTATCGACTGGGGTGTCAAGGAAACCGCGACCACCACCAGCGACGCCCACGACCTCCCCCATGCCCAGCACGGCCGCACCGCTGCCGCGCGCCTGGCCCGGTACCAGAAGCAGATGGCGAGGCGGAAGCCCGCACGCGGCAAGGCCGCGTCGAAGGGCTACCGGACGGCGTCCCGCGCGGCGGCGAAGGTCCACAAGAAAATCGCCCGGCAACGCCAGGACACCGCCCGCAAATGGGCCAAGGCCGTCGTCCGGGACTTCGACCAGCTCGCGGTGGAGGACTTCCGGCCCAAGTTCCTGGCAAGGTCCACCATGGCCCGCAAAGCCGCCGACGCCGCGATCGGCGCCACGAAGACCGCGTTGACCGAGATGGCCCGCAAGCACGGCCGCATCGTGCACCTCGTGCACCCGGCCCATACGACGATGGACTGTTCCGAGTGCGGAGCGAGAGCCAAGCACGCACTGCCCCTTTCCGAACGTACCTACGCATGCACCGCGTGCGGAGCCGTGTTCCCCCGGGACAAGAACTCCGCCCGTGTGATGCTCGTCCGGGCTGGTCTCAACCCGGCTGGTGCTGATGGCGGAAGACCTCTGGGAGTGCAGCTCCCAGAGGCAGCCTGAGCCAGGAATCCCCCTCCTTCAGGAGGGGAGGAGTCAAGTTGCGAGCTTTCCTGACTGTTCGGTGTGCGTGTGGGAGCCAGGCCCTGGGCCGTGGGGCTCGTGTCAGCCCTTGACGGCTCCGCTGGTGAGGCCTCGGACGAAGTACCGCTGCAGGGCCAGGAAGACCACGAGCGGGACGAGCATCGAGAAGAGGCCGCCCGCCGTGACGAGCTCCCAGCCGGTGCCCTGCTGCCCCAGGAGCTGGTTGGCGGCCATCGTGATCGGCTGCTTGTCGCCCGGCCCGACGAAGATCAGGGCTACGAGCAGGTCGTTCCAGACCCAGAGGAACTGGAAGATCGCGAAGGACGCCAGGGCCGGGGCCGACATCGGCAGGATCAGCCGGTAGAAGGTCTGGTAGTGGCTCGCGCCGTCGATCTTGGCGGACTCGATGATGTCCTTGGGGAGGGTCGCCATGTAGTTGCGCAGGATGTAGACGGCCAGCGACATGCCGAAGCCGATGTGTGCGAGCCAGGCCGCCGGAAAGGTGCCGTTCAGGTGCACGGAGGAGTACAGCTTGATGATCGGGACGAACGCGACGTAGTTCGGCACGACGAGCAGGCTGACGATGACGATGAAGAGGGTGTCGCGCCCCTTGAACGTCATGAAGGTGAAGGCGTACGCGGCGAACGCGGCGATGAGGATGGGCAGGAACACCGCCGGGAGCGTGATGGCCACGCTGTTGAGGAAGGCCGTGCCGAGATCCGCCTGCTCGATGGCCTTGGAGTAGTTGCCGGTGGTCAGGTCGGACAGTCCGCCGGGGTGGGCCAGCAGCGTCCACCAGCCGCTGGAGTTCGTGGCGTCGACGCTGCGGAAGGATGTCAGGACCACCCCGAGGGTGGGCACGATCCACAGCGCGCACACGAACAGCATGCTCAGCTTCACCGGCAGCGGGCTGCGGCGCTTTCGTGCCGCCGGGGGGACCTTCTGCGTCGTGGCCTTCTGCGTCGTGACCTTCTGTGCCGTCTGCGTGGTCATGCCGACTCCTCCGCCCTGAAGTGGCGAATCTGGTAGATCATGATCGGCACGATGGCGATGAGCAGCATGACGACGATCGCCGACGCGTAGCCGTAGTTGTAGTTCGTGTAGAGCTGGTTGAAGAACTCCAGGCCGACGACGTTGGTGTTGAAGGCGCCGTTGGTCGTCACATAGATCACGTCGAAGATCTTCATGACGGTGATGAGGACGGTGACGAACACCGTGATGAGCGTCCCCCGGATCTGCGGGAGGATGACCCGCCGGAAGATCAGCAGCTCGCCCGCGCCGTCCAGGCGGGCCGCTTCGAGGGTCTCCGCCGGCACGCCTTTGATGGCGGCGGACAGCAGCACCATGGAGAAGCCGGCCTGGCCCCACAGCAGCATGACCATGAGCAGCAGGCTGTTGGAGTGCAGGGTGCTCTGCTGGAGCCAGGGGATGGGGTCGTGGCCGAAGGCGGTGACGATGCCGTTGAGCAGGCCGGTCTGCGGTGTGCCGGCGGGCTGGGTGGCGTACATGAAACGCCACACCGTGGCGGAGCCCACGGCGCTGATGGCCATGGGCATGAAGATGATGGTCTTGGCCGCCTTCTCGGCCCGGGGCGCGAGGCGGTCGGCGAGCGCGGCGACGAGCAGGCCCACCACGATGCAGGCGGCGGGGACGACGGCGATCCACAGCAGGGAGTTGAGCAGGGTCTGCCGGAAGGCCGGCGTCCCGAGGAGCTTGCCGAAGTTGTCCAGGCCCACGAAGCGCGAACTGTCGCTGCTCTTGAGGCTGTCGACGATGGTGACGACCGTGGGGTAGACCAGATAGACCCCGATCGCCGCGACGGCCGGCGCGACGTAGAAGTAGGGCTTGATCCGGCTCTCCCAGCGGCCCGGCAGGGATTCGGCGAGCTTGTTGAGCACCCAGTAGACGGCCAGGGCGGCGGATATGCCCGCCACGACTGTCAGCACCGTCGAGAGTACTTGGCTGACCACAGCGGTTCCTTTCCTCGAACGTGAGTCGTTGTCGGGGTCGGCGGCCGTCGAGGCGGGGCGGGCGTTCCCGCCGCCCGCCACGCCTCTCAGCGGCCCTGTCGTGCGGTGGTCAGCTGGCGGGCCAGCTCGCGTCGATGTTCTTCAGGGCCGCGTCCAGCGACTCCTGGCCGGCGATCCAGGCCGTCATGTCCTTCCAGAACGTGCCGGAGCCGACGGCGGTCGGCATCGCGTCGGAGGCGTCGAAGGCGAATCCGCTGGCGTCGTAGGCGACCTTGGCGATCGACTGGGTGGTCTTGAGCGGGTAGCTGCTGAGCGGGAAGTCCTTGTGCGGGGAGATGAAGGAGGAGCCGTTGCCCGCCGCGGTGGTGCCGAGGTCGGTGGCCGCGAGCAGCTTCATGACCTTCCGGGCGGCCGGGCTGTCCTTGTAGATCGACGCGGTGTCGCCGCCGCCCTCGACGGGGTTGTCGCCGCCCGCCGTCGCCGGGGGCAGGCCGAAGACGCCGACCTGGGAGTCCAGGTTCTTCTGGACGGTCTTGGGGAAGAAGCCGGTGATGAAGCTGCCCTGCTGGTACATGAAGCAGCCGGGCTTGCTGTTGAACATCGCGTTGCCGGCGGTGCCGAAGGCGTTGCTGGCGATCGCCTTGCGGCCGCCGAGGACGTTGCCGTCGGTGAAGGCGATCTTCTCGAACTCGGCGGCGGCCTGACGGACCAGCGCGGAGTCGAACTTGGTCTTGTGGGAGATCCACTCGTTGTACTTGTCGATGCCGCCGTACTTCAGGACCAGGTTCTCGAACCAGTCCGTGGCGGGCCAGCCGGTCGCCGTGCCGGACTCGATGCCCAGGCACCAGGGCGTGTTCCCGTCGGACTTGATCTTCGCGGTGAGGGTGTTGAGCTCGTCCAGGGTCGTCGGGGCGGTGTAACCGGCGGCCTCGAAGGCCTTCTTCGGGTAGAAGACCAGGCCCTTGACGTTCATGCTGACCATCAGGCCGTAGGTCTTGCCGTTCAGCTTCGCGACGTCCAGCGTGCCCGCCGTCATGCTCTTGCCCAGCGCCGGGAGGTCGAGGACGTCGTCCAGCGCGGTGATCTTGCCCTTGGCCGCGAGGTCCTTGATGATGCCGGGCTGCGGCAGCAGCGCGATGTCCGGCGTGTCGTTGGCCTGCACCTTCTGCACGATGAGCTGGTTGATGTTGTCGACTCTGCGCCACTCGACGGTTATGCCCTGGGCCTTGGCCTGAGGGTTCAGCTTGGCCTTGAGCCCGTCGATGATCGGCTGGTCCATGCTCGACCAGATGGTGATGGTCTTGGTGTCGTTCGCGCTGCTGCCCGAGCCGGACGAGCAAGCGGTGGTGAGCAGGGCGAGCGCGCTGAGCGCGCTCACGCCGAGAACCAGCTTCCGTGTGGGCATGTGTTCCTCCTTGGTCGGTGAGCTGGGTCTTGCACCGAGCCACTGCGGCGGGTACTAATTCGGGTTAGTGGCCGAAAGCTAGCCCTCTCCTGTTTCTCGCGTCAAGAAGTTGTTACGAGGGAGTTATCCGTGGATGTACGGAGGTGCCGTCGAGTCGCGCATCACGAGCGGGCAGTGCACCAGGGTGCGCCCGGTCTGCACGGAGGGCCCGCCACCGGCCAGTTGCTCGGCGGCCAGGCGGCCCATCACGTCGTACGGCAACCGCACGGTGCTCAGCGCCGGGTGGATCTCCGCCGCGAGCTGGAACTGGTCGTCGTAACCCATCACCGACACGTCCTCGGGCACCCGGATCCCCGCCTCCAGCAGGGCCAGGAGCGCGCCGACGGCCATCCGGTCGTTGCCGCACATGATGGCGGTCGGCCGGGTGCCGCGCCGCAGCAGCTTGCGCGCCAGTTCGTGACCGGAGTCGGCCTGGTAGTTGCCGGACAGCACGGTGTGGTCCCGCGGATCGAGCCCCGCGCCGCGCAGCGCCTCGCGGAAGCCGCGCAGCCGGGCCTTGGTGGCCCAGGCGCTGACCGTGCCGGTGAGGTAGGCGATGTCCCGGTGCCCGAGATCGAGCAGCGCCTGGGTGGCCTCCCGCCCGCCGCGCACCTCGTCGGGCAGGATCGACGGGACGGGGTCGCCCGGGACGAAGCAGTTCAGCAGGATCGTCGGGACCCGCTCGGCGCCTTCCGGCAGCACCACGGACTTGGTGCCGGACGCGGCGAAGATCAGGGCGTCGGCCTGCCGGTCGAGCAGTTCGCCGACCAGCTGTGCGGCCTGGCGGTTCGAGCCGCCGGTGTTGACCAGGATCAGCAGATTGCCGTGGCGTACGGACGCCTCGTGCGCACCCTTGATCGCGGAGGCCGCGAACACACCGAAGTCCACGTCGTGGTTCACGAAGCCGATGGTGGCGCTGCGTCCCTGGCGCAGTCCCTGCGCGGCGCGGTTCGGGCGGTAGTCGAGTTCGGCGACCGCCTGCAGGACCCGCTGCCGGGTCTCGTCGCTGATCGTCTGCCCGGCCGTCCGGTTGAGTACGAAGGAGACGGTCGCGGGCGAGACGCCGGCCAGGCGCGCGACATCGGTCCGGCGCGCTCTTTCCGCCCTCGGTCGGTGATCTTCATGGGTTGACACGCCGCCAGAGTACGAGACGACCCCGCCCCTGAGAACCGGTTGCCGCACTGACCGGACCTGGCGTGTTTCACCACTTCAACCTGCAGTGAGAGGAATATTCGGCATGCCCGCACGGCTCCACTACGCCCCCTCGAAGGGCTGGATGAACGACCCCAACGGGCTGGTCCACTGGCAGGGGCGGCACCACCTCTTCTACCAGTACAACCCCGACGGCACCGAGTTCGCCAACCAGCACTGGGGCCATGCCAGCTCCCCGGACCTGCTCACCTGGACCGAGCACGAGGTGGCGCTCTTCCCCGGCCCGGCACACACCTCGCCGTACGACGCGACCGCCTGCTTCTCCGGCTGCGCGGTCGAGCACGACGGCGGTGTCTCGATCCTCTACACCGGCGTGCTCGGCGACGCCCAGCTCCCCTGCCTCGCGCGCGCCGCCGACGACGGGCTGTCGGGCTTCGTCAAGGACCCGGCCAACCCCCTCGTCCCCGCTCCGCCCGCCGCCGACATCACCGAATTCCGCGATCACAGCGTGTGGCGCGACGGCGGGCTGTGGCGGCAGCTCGTCGCGGGCGCGCGCCGCGAGCACGGAGGCTCGGTGTTCGCACTGTCCTCGGCCGACCTGCGGGCGTGGGACTACGACGGCGTCTTCGTGGACCGGGCCGGTTCCAAGGTGCCGGGCGCGGTGTGGGAGTGCCCGGACTACTTCGCCGCGGAAGGCCCGGGGGGCATGGACGGTACGGGAGCGTTGCTGATCTCGGTCATCCACGAGGACGGCGAAGAGGGGCCCGCGGTCTGGTGGATGACCGGCACCACCTCGGGCGGCCCGTCGGGCGCCCGCTTCCAGGTCCGGGAAACCGGCGTCGTGGACGTCGGCGACCGCTTTTACGCCCCGCAGTCGTACTGGGCTCCGGACGGCCGCCGGATCCAGTTCGGCTGGCTGCGTACCCACGAGGACCCCGCCGGACTCGACGGCCCGGCGGTGGGCGTGATGTCCCTGCCGCGCGAGCTCTCCGTGCGGCACGGCCGCCTGCACTGCGAGCCGGCCGCCGAACTGACCCGGCTCCGGCTGACCGCGACACCCGTACCGGCGACCGGCACGGCCGACCTCGACGGGGGGCGGACCGCCGGTGAACTGGTGCTCCACGCCACCGCGGCGGACGGCGTGCGCTGTGTCGTCCTGCGCTCCCCGGCGGGAGCCGAGATGACCGTCGACCTAGCGGCGTTCGCCGGACTCGACGGACCGCTGCGGCTGTTCTGGGACGCGGGCATCGTCGAGGTCTTCCGCGGCGGCCTGGCCGGGACGTGGTCCGACCTGCGCATCACCGAGGTCGCCGAACTGCTGCTGGACGGCGGCCCGACGGCGGCGGACGGCCGTGCCGAGGTCTGGGAACTCGCCCGACCGGACCGCCTGACAGGCCCGGCAGCCGGGCACCGCACCGACGGCAGCGAGGCTCGCCACATGGATTAGCCTGGCGCGATGCGCACCCCCTCATCGCTGCTGTCGGCCTTTCGGCCCCAGGTCCAAGAGCGGCTCTACGACTTCTACGAAGAGCTGCGGAGCGCCGACGACCTGTTCTGGGACCGCCGCGTGGGCGCCTGGGTCGCGACCGGGCACGCAGTGGTCAGCAGCGCCGCGGGTGACCCGGGGCTGTCCTCGGTGCGCTATCCCGACATCGAGGCCGTCCCCGGGGAACTGCGGCCGCTGGCCCGGGTCCTGAGCCGGCAGATGCTCTACAGCGACGCCCCCGACCACCCCCGGCTGAGGGCCCTGATCAGCAGGGCCTTCGCACCCCGGGCAGTGGCGACGCTCCGCACCCGGATCCACGAAGCCGTCGACCGGATCATCACCACCGCGGCGCCGACCGGGCGGATGGACATCGTCGCCGACCTCGCCCGCCCTCTCCCGCTCACCATCATCTGCGACCTCCTCGACGTACCGGAGGAGGACCGCCCCGCCCTCGCCTCCTGGTCCGAGCCGGTCGCCGAAGCCATCGGCAACTCCCGGCTCGACGCCGACCGCAACCGCGAGGCCTCGCAGAGCATGGCGGACATGCTCGCCTACCTCCGCGAACTCCTCACCCGCCACGACACCCCGCCGGCCCCCCACTCCCTGCGCGCGCTGGTGACCACACAGGCCGAGAACGCCGACCAGGACCTCGACGAACTCCTCGCCAACTGCGCCCTGCTCCTGATCGCCGGCCACGAGACCACCACCCACTTCATCGGCAACGCCACGCTCGCCCTGCTACGCCACCCGGACGCGGCCGACCAGTTGCGCCGCCGGCCCGAGCTGATCCCCGCCGCGGTCGAGGAACTCCTGCGCTACGACGCCCCGGTACAGCTGATGCTGCGCCGGGCGCGGCGCGACCTGGACCTGGCGGGCCGCACCATCGCCGAAGGGCAGACGGTGCTCCTGGTGTGCGGCGCCGCCAACCGGGATCCGGCCGTATTTCCCGATCCCCATGTGCTGGACTTCGAGCGGCCCGGCGGCCGGCACATGGCGTTCGGGCACGGCCCGCACTTCTGCCTCGGCGCGGCGCTGGCCCGGCTGGAGGGCGCGATCGTCCTGGAAGCCCTCCTCACCCGGCTCCCCGGCCTGCGCCTCGACGGCACCGAGCCGCCGCAGTGGCAGCGCAGCCTCAACTTCCGCGGGCTCACCCGTCTCGACGTCGCCTTCACCCCGCCCTCGGACGACCACGACAGCGGCACCCGGGCGGGGCACGCCACGCCGGCATGCCCCGCGTAGGCCCAGCCCAGGGCCTGCCTGGTTCTGCCCGTCTGCCTCAGCAGATGCGGGGCAGTTGCTCGCCGATGGGGAGGTCGACGACCCGCGTGCCGCCGAGCCCCGTGCGGGCGACGACCATGCCGGGGTGGGAGTCGACGCATTCGCCGATGACGGCGGCGTGGGCGCCGAGGGGGTGGGCGTGCATGGCCGCGAGGACGGCGTCCGCGTCCGCGCGGGGGACGAAGGCGACTAGCTTGCCCTCGTTGGCGACGTAGAGGGGGTCGAGGCCGAGGATGGCGCAGGCGTTGGCGACCTCGGAGGGGATGGGGACGGCGCGTTCCTGGAGGAGGACGCCGACGGAGGCGGCGCGGGCGATCTCGTTGAGGGCGGCGGCGAGACCGCCCCGGGTCGGGTCGCGCAGGACGTGGAGGTCGGGGGTGACGGCGAGCATCGCCTCGACCAGGCCGCCCAGCGCGGCGCAGTCGCTCTCGATGGCGACGCCGAACTCCAGGCCCTCGCGGACGCTCATGACGGCGACGCCGTGGACGCCGATCGGCCCGCTGACGATGATGACGTCCCCGGGCTCGGCGCGCTGCGGGCGGATGTCCACGCCGTCCGGGATGAGGCCGATGCCTGCGGTGTTGATGTAGACGCCGTCGCCGTGCCCGGCCTCCACCACCTTGGTGTCGCCGGTCGCGATCTCCACACCCGCCGCCCGCGCGGCAGCCCCCAGCGCCTCGGCGACCCTGGCGACCTGCGACATCTCGACGCCCTCTTCGAGGATGAAGCCGCAGGACAGATACGCCGCCCGTGCCCCGCTCATCGCCAGGTCGTTGACGGTGCCGTTGACGGCCAGGTCGCCGATGCTGCCGCCGGGGAAGAACAGCGGCCGGACGACGTAGGAGTCGGTGGAGAAGGCGAGCCGGGCGCCGCCGAGGGTGACGGTCGCGGAGTCGGCGAGGTCGGCCAGGACCCGGCCGCCGAAGGCGGGGGCGAAGATGTGCTCGACGAGTTCGGCGGAGAGCATGCCGCCGCCGCCGTGGCCCATGACGATCCGGGGGTGGTCGCGCAGCGGGGCCGGGCAGGTCCACCCGGAGAAATCGACCGGGGCAGCCGGGGCAAGGGTGTCAGCCAACGGGGCTCGCCTCCATGGGCGTCGTCGGGGTGCTCGGGGTGCTGAGGCGGCGGTAGAGGTAGTACGCGGCGCAGGCGCCCTCGCTGGAGACCATGGTCGCGCCGAGCGGGCTGCGCGGGGTGCAGGTGGTGCCGAAGGCCTCGCACTCGTGCGGCTTGATCAGGCCCTGGAGCACCTCGCCGCTGCGGCACGCGGCGGGCTCCTGGGTGTTGATCGCGGTGACGGAGAAGCGGTGCTCGGCGTCGTACTCGCGATAGCGCTCCGCCAGCCGCCAGCCACTCGCCGGGATCACGCCGATGCCGCGCCAGGCACGGTCGGTGACCTCGAAGATGTCGGCCAGCATGGCCTTGGCGGCGGGGTTGCCCTCGTCGCGTACGGCACGGGGATAGGCGTTCTCCATGCGGTGCTCGCCGCGCTCCAGCTGGCGTACGGCACGGCGTACGCCCTCCAGGATGTCCAGCGGCTCGAATCCGGTGACGACGATCGGCACCTTGTAGCGGTCCGCCAGCTCCGGGTACTCGTCGGTGCCCATGACGCTGCACACGTGCCCGGCGGCCAGAAAGGCCTGCACGCGGCAGTCGGGGGACTGCATCAGCGCCTCAATGGCGGGCGGGACGCGTACGTGGGAGACGAGCAGGCTGAAGTTGCGGATGCCGAGCTTGCGGGCCTGATGGACGGTCATGGCGTTGGGCGGGGCGGTGGTCTCGAAGCCGATCCCGAAGAAGACCACCTCGCGGGTGGGGTTGTCCTGGGCGATCTTCAGCGCGTCGAGAGGGGAGTACACGACCCGTACGTCGCCGCCCTCGCTGCGGACCTGGAAGAGGTCGCGGCCGGTGCCGGGGACGCGGAGCATGTCGCCGAAGGAGCAGAAGATCACGTCGGGGCGGGAGGCGATCTCCAGGGCCTTGTCGATGACCTCCAGCGGCGTCACGCACACCGGACAGCCGGGGCCGTGGATCAACTCGACCTGGTCTGGGAGGAGTTGGTCGAGGCCGTGGCGGATGATGCTGTGCGTCTGGCCGCCGCACACCTCCATCAGCGCCCAGGGGCGGGTGACGGTGGCGTGGATGTCGTCCAGCAGCCGCCGGGCGAGGTCGGGGTCCTGAAACTCGTCGAGGTACTTCACAGCTGTCCGTCCTCCGTGTTCCTGCCGCCGGCGGCCTGCTCCCAGGGATCGCCGAACTCCTCCACCAGCAGCCCGAGATCCGCGAAGAGGGCGAGCGTCTGGCGGGCCGACTCCTCGTCCAGGCGCTGCAGCGCGAAGCCGACGTGGACGATGGCGTACTCGCCGACCTGAAGGTCGGGCAGGTACTCCAGGCACACGTCCTTCACGACGCCGCCGAAGTCGACGCTCGCCATCCGGGTGCCGTCGCGATCCTCGATGTCCAGCACTCTGCCGGGTACCGCCAGGCACATGGGTCTCTCCTCGCTATGGGTGCGGCTATGGGTGTCTACGTGCGGCGATCACGAGCTGGCCCAGCGCCAGCCCGCCGTCGTTGGGCGGGACGAGGCGGTGCCGCAGCACCGTGAAACCGTCCTGCCTCAGCCCTCGGGCGCAGGCGGCGGACAGCACGGCGTTGGCGAAGACCCCGCCGGTGAGCGCCACCGTCTCCAGGCCGTGCCGTTCGCGGGCGTCGGCGCAGACCCGGCGGACCAGGTCGGCCACGGCTGCGTGGAAGCGCGCCGAGACCGTGGATACCGGTACGCCCGCGCGCAGGTCGGCGACTACAGCGGCCAGCACGGGCGCGGGGTCGGCGATGAGCGGCAGGGGGATGTGCCCAGTGCGCTGACCGGAATGGTTCGCCGGGTCCGTCCGGCTCCCGGTTCCGTCCTCAATCGCCGGACGGGCTGAATTCAGCCCGTCCGGCGATTGAGGACAAGCGCAGCCGGCGGGCTGCGCAACCCGGCGAACGGCGGCGGGCGGCAACGCGCCCCGAGCGGGCAGCTGCCCACTCGGCAGGGCTTCCCGGAGCGCGAACGCATAGCCGTCCTCCGGAAGTTCGCCGTGCGCGACCGCCGCCGCCTCCAGCTCCACCGCCGCCTGCGCCTCGTACCCCGCTTCGTGGCAGACCCCGGCAAGCGAGGACACCGCATCGAAGAGCCGCCCCATGCTGGACGTCGGCACGCAGTTCAGCCCCCGCTCCAACTGCCGGGCCAGCAACCGCCGTTCGTCCTCCGGGCAGGCCGCGACGCACGGCAGACCGGCCGCCCAGGGCAGCCCCGCCGCGTACAGGTGGGCGAGCGCCATCCGGTAGGGGCGGCGGACGGCGGCGTCGCCTCCGGGGAGCGGTACGTAACCGAGGTGGGCGAAGCGGCGGTAGCCGTCGTAGTCGGCGAGCAGGAACTCGCCGCCCCACACCGCGCCGTCGTCGCCGTACCCCGTGCCGTCGAAGGCGACGCCGATCACCGGACGGCCGCCGTCCAGCCCGGCTTCCGCCATGGCGGCGGCGACGTGGGCGTGGTGGTGCTGCACCCGGTGGACGGGCCGGCCGGCGGCCGTGCGCGCGGCCCAGCCCGCCGAGCGGTAGCCGGGGTGGCGGTCGGCGGCCAGCAGGCCGGGCACGACGCCGGTGACGGCGGTCAACTGCCGCACCGCGCCGTCGAAGGCGGTGAGGGTGGCGAGGTCGTCCATGTCGCCGATGTGCGCCGACATCCAGGCGTGGCGTCCCTCGCCGAGGCAGAAGGTGTTCTTCAGGTCGCCGCCGACCGCGAGCGCGGCGGCGACCGGTACGGGCAGGGGGACCGGGAGGGGCGCGTAGCCGCGCGAGCGGCGCACCGGCAGCTCCTCGCCGTCGCAGACGCGGACCACGGAGTCGTCGCAGGGGACATGGATGGGCCGGTCGTGGGTGAGCCAGCCGTCGGCGAGCGGGGCGAGCCGGGCCAGGGCCTCGGCGTCGTCGGTGACGATGGGCTCGCCGCCGAGGTTGCCGCTGGTCATCACCAGCAGGCGCGGCCCCGGCGGGTCGCCGGGCAGCCCGAGGAGCAGGTGGTGCAGCGGGGTGTACGCGAGCATGAACCCGAGGTCCGCGCAGCGCGGGGCGACGGCCTCGGCCAGCCCGTCGTGGCGGCCGGGGCGGCGGCGCAGCAGCACGATCGGCCGCCGGTTGCCGGTCAGCAGCTCCCGCTCGGCGGGATCGAGGTGCGCCAGCCGCTCGACGTCGGCGATGTCCCGCGCCATCAGCGCGAACGGTTTGTCGCCCCGCCCCTTGCGCAGCCGCAGTCGCCGGACCGCCTCCTCGTCGGCCGCGTCACAGGCCAGGTGATAGCCGCCCAGCCCCTTGACGGCGAGGATCGCGCCCCGCGCGAGCAGCCCCCGGGCCCGCGCCACCGGATCGGGTACGTCGGGCAGGCCCGGTACCACCAGCCGCAGCCGTGGCCCGCAGTCGTGGCAGGAGACCGGCTGGGCGTGGAAGCGGCGGTCGGCGGGGTCGGTGTACTCCCGCTCGCACCGGGCGCACAGCGGGAAGCCGGCCATCGTGGTGTTCGCCCGGTCGTACGGCAGGGCCGTGACGATGGTGAAGCGCGGCCCGCAGTGCGTACAGGTGATGAAGGGGTGCCGGTAGCGGCGGTCGGCCGGGTCGGACAGCTCGGCCAGGCAGTCGGCGCAGGTGGCGGTGTCCGGCGAGACCAGGGTGCGGGCCGCGCCGCCCGCGCGGGACGGGGCGATGGAGAAGCCGATTCCCCCGGCGACGGCCACCGCCAGGTGCGTCACCGACTCGACGACGGCCAGCGGCGGCGCGTCCGAGCCGATCCGCTCGCAGAACGCGCCGACCGCGCCCGGATGCCCCTCGACCTCGGCGACCACGCCCTGGCCGGTGTTGGTGACGTACCCGGACAGCCCCAGTTCGCGGGCGAGACCGTAGACGAAGGGCCGGAAGCCGACGCCCTGGACCACGCCGCGCACGGTGACGCGGCGGCGGTCCACGACGGTCTCCTCCGGGGCGGTCATCAGTGGGAGTGGCTGTGGCTGTGGCCGTGGGAGTGCCCGACGGCCTGGCGGGCCATCACCGGCCGGTGGACGTCGGCGCCCGCCTGCACGGCCATCGCCCGCTCCAGCAGCCCGCCGGCGCCCTCGCCGGTCCGTGCGGAGGTGCGGATCACCTCGACCCCCGGGTTGACCTGCCGTACGTTGCCCAGGAAGGTGGCCTCGTCGAATCCGACGGCCTCGGCGATGTCCGTCTTCGTCACGATCACCAGCTGCGCCAGCCCGAAGGCGGACGGGTACTTCAGCGGCTTGTCCTCGCCCTCGGTGACCGAGGCCAGAGCCACCCGCAGCGACTCCCCGAGGTCGTAGGAGGCCGGGCAGACCAGATTGCCGACGTTCTCGACGAAGAGCAGCCGGGTGTCATCCGGCAGCCACCCCTCGACGTGCGAGCGCAGCATGTCCGCCTCCAGGTGGCACAGCCCGTCGGTGAGCACCTGCTTCACCGGAACGCCCGAACGGGCCAGCCGGGTCGCGTCGTTCTCGGTCGCCAGGTCGGCCGTGAGGGCGGCCACCGGCACCCCGCGCCGCCGGGCGAGGGTCAGCTCGGCCTCCAGCAGGGCGGTCTTCCCGCTGCCCGGGCTGGACAGCAGGTTGACAATGACGGTCCCGCGAGCCGCGAGATCCTTACGCAGCGCCTCGGCGCCCCGGTCGTTCTTGGCGAGCACCGCCCGCTGAAGGTCCTCGACACGGCACATCGCTCTCACTCCCTATCGACAGCGGGCTGGGGCTCGGGCGCCCAGCGCACCTCGGTGATCCGCAGTTCGCGCCCCGACACCAGCTCGGCCGCCGCTCCGTCGCACTTCGGGCAGCACAGGTGCGGCGGCATCCCGGTGTCCCACTCCCACGCGCAGGGCCCGCACCGGGCGCGCCCCGGCACGGGGTCGAAGGACAGCTCGGCCCCGTCCAGGACGGTTCCGGCGCAGACGAGTTCGAAGCAGAACCGGAGGGCGTCGGGTACGACCCCCGCCAGCTCGCCGACCCGGAGCCGTACGGACTCCACGGCCCGGGTCCCGCCGGGGCCCGCCGCTTCCTCCACCTGCCCCACCACTGCCATGGCGATGGACATCTCGTGCATCGTCCTCATTAGAGGAAGCGGGCGGGGTGCCGCCGGTCAGCCACGCCGCCGGGGGTGTCGGCCTACGCCCGTTCGGCCCTCACATCGTCGAAATCCTCAGATACCGCCTGACGTCGGGCAGGTTCGAGACGAGGACGTAGCCTGCCGCTGCCGCCGCCGCACCGAGCAGGATCTTCCGCATGGTCCGCATGGTCATGTGCTCCTTCGTCAGCTTCGTCATTGGTCGAGCAGGTCCAGCACGAGCCGTACGGCCTCGTCCACGGCGGCGGCGACGGGCGCGCTGAGCCCGATGCCGTCGTCCAGGCAGGCCGGTTCACAGCCCACGACGAGCACCCGGCGCGGTCTGCTGCCGCCGGTGCTCGCGCTGAGGTTGTCCAGCAGGGCCAGCACGGTGTCCGGTGTCATCCGGTGGCCGTCCATCAGCAGGCCCGTCCCGGCCTCGGCCGCCGCCTCGATGAGGTAGACGGTGCCGGGCGGGCCGCCGCGCTGGGCGGCGTCCAGGAGGACGGCGGTGTCGTAGCCCTCCAGGAGCTGGTAGGCCAGGTGCACACCGCGTACGCCGGTGTCGGAGAGCTCGACGTGGCCCGGGAGATCGTGCTCGGACAGCCGGCGTACCGCCTCGACGCCGAAGCCGTCGTCCCCGGCGAAGATGTTGCCGATGCCCGCCACGAGCACGCGGTCCAGAGCCGTGGTCATGAGTCCTCCACCGGGGCCAGCTCGTCCGGCTGGAAGTACAGGAAGCGGCCCTGCTCCCGGCGCACCTCCGCGCCCGGGTCGCCCTCCACGGTCACCGCGAGGTGCACCGCCCCGTCCACGTCGTGCAGGACCGCCTCCACCACGGCGGTGCGGCCGTGCAGGAACAGGTCCTGGGCGTCGCTGCGCCGCAGCCCCGGACGCAGGACGACACGGCTGCCCGCGCCCACGGACACGCCCTCGACCATGACCCGGTCACGGGCGGGATCGACGGAGGCGTCGGCGCCGGGGTCCCACCAGGGGGTGTCGGGCGAGGTCACGTCGGGCGCGGCGGTCGCCGGGCCGGTGACCTCGCGCAGCGCCCGTACGGCCCCGTGCAGCCGCTCCAGCACTTCCGGGGGCATGGAGTCGGCGAGGTCGATGACGGCGGCGGCCCGGTCGTCGGTGCCGCGCGCCTGACGTTTCTCGTCGTCGGTGAGGGCGGCGGTGCGCAGAGCGAGGATTTCGTCGATCTCGGTGGCGTCGTAGAGCTGGCCGGGGCTCTCCGGGGCGATCTGCGGGTGGTCCTCCAGGATGATCGGGGAGGACAGCACGACATCGGCGGCCCCGTCCTCGCCCGCCAGCACCGGCCAGGTGTGCTCGTTGCGGCACTCGGCGACGGCGGCTCTGGCCCACTCCGGCGGGTCGGTCATCGAGATGAAGGAGCCCGCCGTCAGGGCCAGCATCAGGTGGGCCGAGATCAGCGCGTGGGACAGGGCGTCCTCGCGGGCGGCGGCCGTGCCGTCGCCGGTGTTCTCGACGGTCGCGGTGAGCCGCAGCACCCGGTACGGGCCCGGGAGTTCCTCGGCGGTGATCCGTACGACGCCCTCCAGCGGTTCCCGGCGGCGTACGATCCGGCCGACCGTGCGCCCGTCGGCGTCCGCGACCTGCTCCGTCCCGGTGTGCGCGGGGCGGGAGAAGGGCAGCACCAAGCCGTCGCCGCCGAGCGCGTCGACGTCCACCGACAGCTCGACGCGGTCCTCGACGCCCTCGTCCCACGGCACGAGCACCCGGTCGGGCAGCGGCAGTTCGTCCGTCGCCTCGAACCGACCGCCGTCCAGGGCCCGTTCGACGGTGCGGCGCTGGGCGTGCAGGAAGCGCAGCTCGGCGTGGAGCACCGCCCCGGCGCGCGGTTCCATCAGGATCTGGGTGCGCTGCGCGGCCGGTTCGCCGGACGCCGCCGCCCACGCGGGGGGCGCGAGGACGCCGAACTGCCAGCGCATCCGGTTCTTCGCCGCCGACGCCCGGTACGGGTAGAGGACGTACCCCTCGAAGAGCACGGCGTCCGCGACCTTGCGGGCGGTGCCGAACAGGGGCCGGGTGGAAGTGAGCGGGGCCGTCATGACGCCGTCCCCTCAAGAGCCTCACAAGAAGGCACGGCGGCCAGCAGTGCCTCGACCGTCGCCTCCCACGAGGGCAGCGCGTGCCGCGAACGGTAGGCGAGCAGCGCCTCCATCCCGGCGCGCGGCACCCGGATCCAGCCGCAGCCGGGGAAGTGCTGCTCCATCATCTCCCGCCACACCGCCACCGGCAGGCGACAGGTCGCCTCCTTGTCCCACGGCACCGGCCGCACCGAAAAGCCCCCAGCTCCGCAGAAGGCCGTGCCCGAGAAGAGCAGCAGGAGCGGCACCTCGCCGTCCGCCAGCGCGGCGAAGTACCTGGCCGACGCGATGTCCATGTCGTACGTACAGGGCACCGGCACATCCACCTCGGTCTCCCCGCTGAAGCCCGGGACCACGACCGACACCTGCGCGAACTGCACCGGCTGCATCGAGCTGTGCCAGCGCGACCGCTCGCCGAACAGGTCGCTCAGCCGGTCCGCCTCCTCCTGCGCGTAGCCGCGCTGCGCTGGCTCGATACGCATCTGGCAGCGCAGCGCGATGGCGTGCACGCGCTCGCCGCCGCTCGCGGTGATCCGCAGCCGGAAGATCAACGTGGGGCCCGCCGCGTACGGATCGGCCCGGACGCCGACGCACTCGAAGGACAACTGCTCGGTCATGGGCGTCCGTTCGTCTGGGGTGCCGGGGTGGCCCGGCGTTCGAGGTCGTCGAAGAACGCGGCGATCTCCGCTCTGGCCCGGGAGCCGCCGTCGAAGCCCTGCCAGTGCAGGCGCAGCCGGCCCACCAGCTCGTACGCCATGTCCACGGGCACCAGGAAGCACTGGCTCTCGCCCTCGCGCTCCTGGTGGCGTACGAGCAGTGCCTCCACGTCGGGCGTCATCAGCCGCACCAGCGCCGAGCCGCCGAGCGTGCGCTCCCACACGGCAGGGTCGAGGTCGGTCTCGGTGGCCCCGGCCGGGCTCGGATACAGCCCGACCGGACGGTCCAGCCCGGAGTGGTGGAAGAAGAAGGCGACCCCCACCGGGATCCCCAGCGCCGCCCACGCCTGGGCGTCCGGGCCGGTCTCCTCGTCGCGGAGAATGCGGTCCGGCACCGTCCTGAACCGCCCCTCGCCCGCCCCCGGGCGGTCGAAGAGCAGAGCGCACCCGGTGCACACGCAGGCCAGCGAGCGCTTCTCGGCGTCGGCCATGTGCCGGTGCTCCTCCGGCAGCCCCGCCCCGCACAGCTCGCACACCTCGGGCGCGGGCGGTGCGGGCGGCGCGGGTTCGAGGAAGCGGCGCAGCGAGCGGCTCATGACGCTCCCGGCCCACGGCCGATCTGGAGCAGCACCGGCTCCCGGGCGGCGGGTTCCGCCTGTTCCACTTCGACGTGGGTGATCTCGGGGGCGTAGGCGGCGATGGCGGCGTCGATACGCTGCCGGTCCGCGTCGGGGGCGCTGCCGCAACCGCAGCCGCCGCCCGACTCGGCCTCGGTGCGCAACCGCAGCGTGCCCGAGGCCTCGTCGAGGTGCAGGACGGTGGCGCCCGTGGCGCCCGCCGCGGTGAGGGCGCGGCCGACCCGGGTGCGGGTGTCCTCGGGGTGGAGGTCGTGGAGGACGAGAAGGCCGGTGACGACCTCGTCGGCCAGCAGCGCGTCGAGGGCACCGACGTCTTTGCCGCCCACGAGTTCGACGACACGGGCCAGCCCGGTGCCGTAGAGGTCCATCAGGACCCGTACCAGCTCCTCGGCGGCCTGGTTCACGGCGGCGTCGCCGGTCGCGTCGAGGCGGTCCAGGACCTCCTCGACGCGACGGCCTGTCGCTTCCGCGCTCATCCGCCCATGCCGCTCAGCCCGGTGGGGACGTGCATCTTCTCGACGGTCTTGCCGCCGCCGACGTACATGTGGACGCCGCAGGGCAGACAGGGGTCGAAGCTGCGCACGGCGCGCATGATGTCGATGCCCTTGAAGTTCTCGGGCGGGTTCTCCTCGAAGATCGGCGTGTTCTGCACGGCGTCCTCGTAGGGCCCGGGGGTGCCGAAGGAGTCGCGGACGCTGGCGTTCCACGGGGTCGGCGGGTAAGGGTGGTAGTTGGCGATCTTGCCGTCGCGGATCACCATGTGGTGGGACAGGACGCCGCGTACGGCCTCGGTGAAGCCGACGCCGATGCCCTCGTCGGGGACCTCGAACTTCTCCCAGGTCTGGGTGCGCCCGGCGCGTACCTCCTCGAGGCCCTTCTCGGCGAAGTGCAGCGCGACGGCGGCGGAGTAGGCCTGGAAGTAGGTGCGGGCCCGGTTGCGTTCGAGGGCGTTGCTCCACTTCGGGATCTTCCACTCGAAGGTGGTCTCCGGCTTGGTGAGGGAGCGCGGCAGGTTGATGATGACCGACTGCCCGGTGGCCTTGACGTAGCCGATGTCGACCAGCCCGGACAGCGCGGTGGACCACAGCCGGGCCAGCGGGCCGCCGCCGGTGTCGAGGGCGAGGTGGTCCTTGCCGTCGAACCAGCGGGGGGACATCACCCAGCTGTACTTGCCGTCGAAGTCGCGCTTCTGCGGGTCCGGGATGGTGTGCTGGTTCCACGGGTGGCGCGGGTCGACCGGGTTGCCGAGCGGGTCGTGGGTGACGAACTGCTCCTGGCCCTCCCAGTCCTGGTAGTACGAGCTGCCGAGGAGGATCCGGATGCCGAGGTTGATCTCGGTGAGGTCGTTGGTGACCAGCTTGCCGTCCACGATGATGCCCGGGGTGACGAACATCTTGCGTCCCCAGTCCGTCATGTTGGCGTACGTGAAGTCGCAGTGGTCGGGGTCGTTGAGGGCGCCCCAGCAGCCGAGCATGATGCGGCGGCGGCCGACCTCCTCGTAGCCGGGCAGCGCCTCGTAGAAGAAGTCGAAGAGGTCGTCGTGGAGCGGGACGACCCGCTTCATGAACTCCACGTAGCGCATCAGCCGGCTGAGGTAGTCGGTGAAGAGCTGTACGGAGGCGATGGTGCCGACGCCGCCCGCGTAGAGGGTGGAGGGGTGGACGTGCCGGCCCTCCATCAGGCAGAACATCTCCCGGGTGTAGCGGGAGACCTGCAGCGCCTCGCGGTAGAACTCGCCCTCAAGGGGGTTGAGGGAGCGCATGATGTCGGCGATGGTGCGGTAGCCGTGCTCGCCGGCATGCGGGGCCTCGGTGCGCTCGGCCAGTTCCAGGACGCCGGGGTTGGTCTCGCGGACCATCTTCTCGCAGTAGTCGACCCCGACCAGGTTCTCCTGGAAGATGTTGTGGTCGAACATGTACTCGGCGGACTCGCCGAGGTTGATGATCCACTCACCGAGGTGCGGCGGCTTGACCCCGTACGCCATGTTCTGCGCGTACACCGAGCAGGTGGCGTGGTTGTCGCCGCAGATGCCGCAGATGCGGCTGGTGATGAAGTGCGAGTCGCGGGGGTCCTTGCCGCGCATGAAGACGCTGTAGCCGCGGAAGACCGACGAGGTGCTGTAGCACTCGGCGACCCGTTTCTGCTTGAAGTCGATCTTCGTGTGGATGCCGAGGCTGCCCACGATCCGGGTGATCGGATCCCAGGACATCTCCATCAGGCCGCTGCCGTCTCCGGACGCCTTCGTCTTCGGTGCCATCGGTTCTGCCGTGCCCTTCGTCAGGAGTCAGGAGGTTCGGTCGGTCGTGCAGCTGGTGGCCTGATGGGCTGTCATCAGGGCTTGTGGTAGCCGGTGGTGAGCTTGGTCCCGGTGTGGCGCCACTTCGGCTCCTTGTCCACGGTCTTCGCCGTGATGCCGCGCAGCCTGCGGATGGCCGCGCCGTACGCGCCGCTGACCGTGCTGGAGATCTTCGCGCCGGGCGGCTCGTCCATGAACGGCATGAACATGTCGGGGAAGCCCGGCATGGTGCAGGCGATGCAGATGCCGCCGACGTTGGGGCAGCCGCCGATGCCGTCCATCCAGCCGCGCTTGGGGACGTTGCACTTCACGACCGGTCCCCAGCAGCCGATCTTCACCAGGCACTTGGGGGAGTCGTAGGTCTCCGCGAACTGGCCCTGCTCGTAGTACCCGGCGCGGTCGCAGCCCTCGTGCACGGTCGCGCCGAACAGCCAGGTCGGACGGAGCTTGTCGTCCAGCGGGATCATGGGGGCGTTCCCGGCGGCCTGGTGCAGCAGGTATGTGAGCGTCTCGGCGAAGTTGTCCGGCTGGATCGGGCAGCCGGGCACGCACACGATGGGGATTCCGGCCTTGGACTTCCAGCCCCAGCCGAGATAGTCGGGCACGCCCATGGCGCCGGTCGGGTTGCCCTCCATGGCGTGGATGCCGCCGTAGGTGGCGCAGGTGCCGATGGCGACCACGGCCAGGGCCTTGGGTGCGAGGCGGTCGATCCACTCGCTGGTGGTCATCGGCTGGCCGGTCTCGGGGTTGTCGCCGAAACCGCACCAGTAGCCTTCGGCCTTGATCGCCTCGTTGGGGATCGAGCCCTCGATGACCAGCACGAACGGCTCGATCTCCCCGCGGTCCGCCTTGAAGAACCACTCGATGAACGCGTCGGCGCCCTGCACCGGACCGCACTCGAAGTCGATCAGCGGCCAGTGCACGGCGATCTTCGGCAGGCCGGGCAGGGCTCGTAGCGCGATGTCCTCGATGCTCGGGTTGGTCGCGGCGGTCAGGGACACCGAGTCGCCGTCGCAACTGAGCCCGGCGTTGATCCACAGGATGTGGATCGGTGCCTCGTCCTCGTCGGCGACGGCGGGCTTGGCGGTTGCTGCGGTTGTCGCATCCATCGGGATGCCTCCTGGGGGCAGGGGGGCAAAGGCCACATAACGACCTCTACGGTCCTTGGTAACCGGCACCGCGCCGCAGTGCGACATCGAGTTGGGCCGTCCCGGTGACTTTCCCCAGGGGTTCCTTGCGGACGAACGCCCGGCGCAGCGCGTGGTACGGCTCGTCCGGATCGAAGAAGATCCGCCGCATCCGGGCCAGCTCAGCCGCCCGGTACGCGGCCAGCGGCTTCACCACCTCCTGGCGCTCCAGGTCGGCCTTCTTGGCGGCGATCCGGCTCTGCAGCCCCGGCGTGCCGGCCAGCAGCGCCGCCAGCCGCGCCACCTCGGCGCCGAAGGCCTCGGGGCCGCACTCCACCAGCCGGTCCGCCAGCCCGATCCCGACGGCCGAGGCGGCGCTCACCGGCAGTGCCCGCCGGGTCAGTTCGCGGGCGGTGCCGGTGCCCACGCGGCGGGGGAGGCTGTACGTCCAGTACTCGGATCCGTACAGCCCCATCAGTCGGTAGTGCGGGTTCAGCACGACGCCCCGGCGGCACCAGACCTCGTCGGCGGCCAGGGCGAGCATCACTCCGCCGGCCGCGGCGTTGCCGCCGAGCGCGGCGACCACGAGGCGGTCGGTGGTGGTCAGGACGGCCTCGGCGAGGTCGTCCATCGCGTTGATGTTGGCCCAGGACTCCGCCGCCGGGTCCGCCGCCGCCTCGATGACGCCCAGGTGGATGCCGTTGGAGAAGAAGTCCCGCGCCGCGCCGAGCACCAGCACCGAGGTCGGACGGGCGCACGCGGACCGGTACGCGTCCAGCAGGCGGCGGCACTGCGAGGTGCTCATCGCGCCGCCGGGGAAGGAGAACCGCAGCACACCGACCGGGCCGCTCTCCGCGTAACGGATGTCGGTCCAGGTCTCCGTCCCCTGTTCTGGACCCTGTTCCGGCCCCTGTTCCGGCAGCGGCGCGAGGCCGCGGAGCCGGTCGCCCAGCGCCAGCGTCGCCGGCAGCGTGATCCCCCGGCTGCCGTCCGCCGGGCGGTGCCGGAGCTGGGGGATCCACACCGCCCCGTCGGAGGTCGCCCGGCACACCGCGCCCGCCCGGGTCGCGAGCAGCTCCCCGGGACGGCCCCGCAGCCGGTCCTCGGGGTGCCCGCCGTGCAGGAACCAGTCCTCGCCCAGCAGTTCGTCCCGTACGCCGGGCTGGGAGTCCGCCGCCCGCAGCTTGCGCAGCACGGTCTGCGTCGGATCGGCCGACCAGTCGATCCGCCGCTCCACCTGCCTGAGGTACGGGCGGGTACGCGACGGCCCCCGGTGCGGCAGCGGGACGTACGTACCCGACGCGAAGCGGTCCACCGCGAGCAGCACCGCCTCCATGGCGGCGTCCGACACCTCGTTGCGGTACAGGTCGCTCTTGCCCACGGCCGGCACGGGGCAGGGCACGGACGCCCACACCGGCCCGGCGTCCATCTCCTCCTCCGCCTGGAGGACGGTGACGCCCCAGCGCTCGGCGCGCTCGTGGATCGCCCAGTCCAGCGACGACGGGCCGCGGTCGCCCTCGGGGCCCGGATGGACGATGAGGCAGGTGTGCGCCGACCAGATGTCGCGCGGGATCGCCGTCCTCAGCATCGGCGCGATGATCAGCTCGGACGCGTGCCGCCCCGCCGCGGCCCGCACCTGGTCCTCGTCCGCCACCTGCTCCACGGCCACCGTGTGGCCCAGGTCGCCCAGCTCGGCGAACACGCGCTGGGTCAGGCTGTTGAAGGCTGTCGCCAGCAGCAGGATCCGCATTCGGCGATGATGCCGCCGCGCGACGGCCGGCCGGGGGCGGCAGGCCGTCGCGCGGCCACGGGTCACCCGTTCGCTGCGGGCCTGGTGGTCAGATGGTCACGTTGTCTATCTGGAACGTCTGGACCGAGCCGGCGGCGAAGGCCGCACTGAGGGTCTTGCCGGACAGATAGGTGTCGGTGTGGGCGGTGTAGAGATCGCCGGTGCCGGCGGTGACGGTGTTCCAGCGGGGCACGACGCCCCCGGTGCCGCCGGAGACGGTGGTGAAGCCCGAGAGGTTGAAGGTGATCGTCTGGGCGGCGCCGGTGTTGACGGCGACGATGACGAGCCGCTTGGCCGTGGCGTCGTAGGCGGCGACGGCGTTGTTGACGCCGGTGGAGAGGATCTTCATGCCGGGCCGGATGTGCCGGGTGAACTGGGCGAGGGTGTAGTACTTCGTCTGGACGGCGCCGGCCTGCAGGGTGGAGGCGTCGTAGGTGATGAGCGCCCAGTTGGCGGTCGGGTCCATGACCTGCCAGTAGACCCACGCGGTGGGGTGGAGCCAGCGGAAGTCCAGGCAGAGGTTCGAGGCGAGGGTGAGGCCGGTGCCGTCGTTGTCCCCGGTCTCGGAGTTCCACAGGCCCTTGCCGGCGGTGGTGACGACGTCGGTGTAGAGCAGGTCGCGGCGTCCGCCGGAGCCCTGGTAGCCGTGCACGTTGACCCGGTTGACCAGGGCCTTCGTGGTGGAGCTGAAGGAGTTCCAGGTGGTGCGGGCGAGGTCGTAGTTGGTCTCGTCGGAGGCCGAGATGAGGGTGCTGGTCAGGCTGCGGCTGTTCAGTTCGCTGCGCAGATAGCCAAGGATCGTGGCCTGGATACTGGCGTCGATGTGGCAGCCCTCCTGGGTGCCGGTCGCCGTCCACCAGGCGGAAGAGGGCTCGTTGAAGGCGTCCACGGAGGTGAAGTTGACGCCCCAGTTGTTCTTTGCGTACAGGGCCACGCTCGCCAGGTAGGACGCGTGCTGACGGTAGTTCCAGGACTGGAGGTTGTTGCCGCCGCTCGCGGATCCCGAGGGGTTGTGGTTGGCGCACATCCACCACATCGGGGAGTTGGAGAACAGCTCGCTGATCGCCCCGCGTGAGGTGGCCTTGACCAGCATCGCCCGCTGCACGGCGTCGGAGGTCCAGTCCCACGAGGAGGTGGTGGGGTCCTCGCTCGCCCAGTCGTGCCAGTAGCCCTCGATCTGCTTGAACGCCGGGATGTTGGCCGACGCGACCATCGACGAGCCGTTGTAGGTGTTCCAGCTGCATCCGCCGAGGTTGTAGCGGGCGATGTTCAGGCCGAGCCCGGGAAGGGACTTCCCGCCGTACGTGACGGACTTGGTGGTGAAGAAGATGTCCGCGAAGTCGTCCCGGTCCCCGAACACATTGGCCCACCAGGCGAGCGATGTGCCCCAGCCCTCCCAACTGCCATAGGAAGTACCGGGAGTTACGGTGATGCTGCTGTCGGCCCGTGCCGTTCCGGTGGCCAGGGCGCTGCCGAGCAGCGCACCACCGGCGGCCGTGAGCAGGGTCCTTCGTCTCACCATGGTTGTCTCCTGTCGCGCTGGTGTCGTCCCGAGAAGAAGAGTCGGGCCCACGGCGGGGCTGTGTCGAGAGATACGACACGGCTTTCTCTACCGGTTTTCCGAAGGGGTGCTCATAGCGGTGCCCATGGCGGACGGATCAATTCCCTTTGTCATAACGATTGACGTGCACTCACCTCCCCCCTAGCTTTTGATCGATTTGCCGAACTTCGTTCGATATTTCGGTCAACGGTGACCACTTGGAGAGCAGATGAGCGCAATACCCCCCACCGGGCCCCCCACCGGACTCCCCACCGGCTCCGGCCCCTCGCGCAGGCTGTTCCTCGGCATGGCGGCGACGGTCCCGCTGGCCGCGACCGGCGTGCTGTCCCTCGGATCCGGATCCGCCTACGCCGCGGACTCCGCGTACGCGATGTGCTATTTCACCGAGACGACCAGCCTCGGCGCGGGATCCGACTACGGCCTCCATCTCGCCGTCAGCACGGACTCCCTCAACTGGACCCCGCTCAACCAGAACAACCCCCTCGTCACCCCCACCGAGGGCGCCCTCGGCCTGCGCGACCCGTTCATCCTGCGCAAGCAGGACGGCACCTTCGTCGTCCTCGCCACGGACCTCAAGGGCACCGACTGGACCTACGTCAGCCAGTACGTCCACGTCTGGTTCTCCACGGACCTGCGCACCTTCACCGGCTACCACCGCCTCAAGGTGCACAGCATGAACACCCACTCCTGGGCGCCCGAGGCCTTCTGGGACGCGAGCCGGGGCCAGTACGCGCTCATCTACTCGGCCGTCAACTCCACCGGCCACAACGTGATCATGGTGAACTACACCTCGGACTTCATCACCGCCTCGGACCCGCAGGTCTTCTTCGACCCCGGCTACGAGGTCATCGACGGCGACATGGCCGTCGGCGTCAACGGCGTCAACTACCTCTACTTCAAGAAGAACGAGACGCTGGTCGGCGCCAAGTCCACCACCCTCGACCCGGGCAGCTTCACCGAGTTCAGCACCGGCGTCTCCCACGGCGGCACCGAGGCCCCCACCCTCGTGAAGTCGCTGACGTCGAGCACCTGGTACCTGTGGGGCGACACGTACACCCCCAACGGCGTCTTCTACGCCTGGCAGTCCACCGATCTGTCGGCGGGCACCTGGACCGCGCTCGACCAGAAGACCTACACCCAGCCGCTCGACTCCAAGCACTGCGGCGTCACGACCATCAGCACCACCGAGTACAACAACCTGCTCAGCTTCTGGGGCGCCCCCACCTGGAACCGGCTGAAGTCCTACAACTACCCGGGCCGCTACGTCCGCCACTCCAACTTCGTCGGCCGGATCGACGCGTACCCCATCGACCCGCCCACCGACTCGCAGTGGAAGCTCGTCGCGGGCCTCGCCGACAGCTCCGGCGTCTCCTTCCAGTCGGTCAACTACCCGACCCGCTACCTGCGGCACTACAACTACGCCCTGCAGCTCGACGTCAACGACGGCACCTCGGCGTTCGCGGGCGACGCGACCTTCTACCGCACGGCGGGCCTGGCGGACTCGACCTGGTCGTCCTTCCGCTCGTACAACTTCCCGACCCGCTACATCCGCCACTCCAACTACGTGCTGCGGATCGACCCGATCTCCACCACCACCGAGCAGCAGGACGCGACCTTCCGCGTCGGCTACTGACGGACGGACCCCCGGCCCCGAGAAGGCTCGGGGCCGGGGTCCTCGTGGCGATACACGGGCGAAACATCGCTGCGGCACAGTCGTGGCATCGCGTATGTCCGACGTCGTCGGCATGCCAGCCACGGCCGGCGGCTTCACCGCCGGCGGCCGTAGAGGCGCAGGGGCGGTGACTGTGCCTCGTCCACTGGAAGCCGGTTGCCGCGGCAACCCCGCTCGCGAGGAACAGCCATGTCGTCACCTACCGAACTCACCGAGCTCGACCGGGAAAGCCGCATGGGCGGCGAGGGCACCGAGACCCTCTCCCGTCCGGTCCGGCGCATCGACCTCTCCGACTTCGACGCCCGCAGGGCACGGATCACCGAGGAGCTGTGGGACGCCGCCGTCGAGGTCGGCTTCTTCCAGATCCACAACCACGGCATCGACCCGGCCGAAGTGGACGCCGCCTTCGAGGCGGCGCAGCGGTTCTTCGCCCTGCCGGAGCAGACCAAAGGGCAGTACGCCCTGAAAAAGGGGCTCAACTCCGGCTGGGAGAGCCGCAGCCAGGTTCGCCCGTCGACCGGGACGCCGGACCAGAAGGAGTCGTACCAGGTCACCCGCCCGCACATGGACGGGCTGTGGCCGTCGGAGGCCGAGCTGTCCGGGTTCCGGGAGACGGTGCTGCGGTTCGAGCGCCAGTGCTGGGAGGTCGCGATGCGCGTGCTGTCCTGCTTCGCGGACAAGCTCGGCTTCGAGCGGGACTTCTTCGCCGCGTCCCACGATCCGCGGCGGGACGCGTACCAGAGCACGCTACGGCTGCTGCACTACTTCGCGGTCGCGGAGGGCGCGGAGGGCGCGAACGGCGCCCAGGTCCGCTGGCGGGCCGGGGCGCACACCGACTTCGACTGCCTGACCCTGCTGTTCCAGCGCGAGGGCCAGGGCGGCCTGCAGGTGTGCCCCGGCAAGGAGCGCGACGGTGAGCAATGGACGCCGATCGCCGCCACCGCCGACTCCATCACCTGCAACATCGGCGACATGCTGATGCGCTGGAGCGACGACCGGCTCCCGTCCAACTTCCACCGCGTCAGGAGCCCCGGCCCGGACGAGGACCAGGGCCCCCGGCACAGCATCGCCTTCTTCGCCCAGGCCAACCGCGATGTGGTGATCGAGGGCCCGCGGGCCGCCTATCCGCCCATCACCGCGGGGGAGTATCTGCGGCAGCGCATCAACGCGAATTTCGCCCGCGGCCAGGGATGAATTCAGCCCGTCCGGCGATTGAGGACAAAGCGCAGCCGGCGGGCTGCGCAGCCCGCCGAACTCTCAGGCGCAGCTCGGCCACGCCGCCAGCGTGGCGCGCAGCTCCGCCTCGTCCACGCGGGTGCTGCGTCCGTCGCGGATCACGGCCTCTCCCGCGACCAGGACGGTGTCGACCACCCGGTGGCTGCCGGTGGTCAGGAGGGTCGCACCGGGGTCGCGGACGGGGAGGCAGCCGAAGTCGCGGTCGAAGCGCAGCAGGGTGAGGTCCGCCTGGCCGCCCGGCAGTACCCCGTCGGGGCGGGGTTCCAGCCCGAGCACGGCGTTGGCGCCGTCGGCGGCCATGGTGAGCATGTCGGCGAAGCCGAGGAGATCCGCCCTGCGGTGGGCCGCCCGCTGGAGGTAGGAGCCGATGCGCATGGCCTCCAGCAGGTCCTGGGTGTCGTTGCTGGCGGCGCCGTCCACGCCGAGCCCGACGGGCAGTCCGGCCGCCAGCATGGCCGGCACCGGGGCGACGCCGCTGCCCAGACGCATGTTGCTGAGCGGGTTGTAGGAGACGGCGACGCCGTGCCGGGCGAGGGCCGCCTGCCCGGCCGCGTCCAGTTCGACGCAGTGGACGGCGAGCAGCCGCTCCCACAGGAAGCCGTTCTCGGCGAGGAAGTCGACCGCGCCGAGCCCCGTGCGCTCCCGGCACATCTCCTCGTCGGTGGCGGTCTCCAGCAGATGGATGGAGACCGGGAGCCCGCGCTCCTGGGCGTAGGCGCGGACGGCCCGCATGCCCTCGGGGGTGAGCGAACGCGGATTGGGCACGGCCAGCCCGAGGGCGATGCGGCTGCCCTGGACGGCGGCGGCGAGCTTGTCCGTATGGGCGAAGAGCCCGTCGAGCGGCTGGAGCAGCCGGGGATCGATGCCCCAGCGCCGGGTGGCGTCGGCGCGGTCGGCGACGCCCCGGCACAGCACGGCCCGCACCCCGGTGTCCTCCAGGGCGCGGATCACCGCGTCGTGGACCTCGGCCGACCTGTGCGGCCACATGTGCTCGACCAGGGTGGTCGTGCCGCTGCGCAGTGCCTCCAGGCTCGCCGCGACGGCGGCGGTGTACGCGGCTTCGGGGGTGAGCGCGACGGTCTCCTCCCCGACCAGGCGCAGCCAGGACAGCAACGGCTCGCCCTCCCCGATGCCGCGCATCAGCGCCTGGTGCAGATGGGTGTGGGTGTTGACCAGGCCGGGGATGAGGTGTGCCCCCTCGGCGTCCAGGACCGCCGCCCCCTCCGCCGCCGGTACGGTGCCGTGCGGGACGAGCGCGGTGATCCGGCCCCCGGCGAGGTGGACGTCCTGACCGGGGAGCCATGCGCCACGGCTCCAGACGGTTGCGCGCGCGATGGTGCCGATGTGCTGGAGCGGGCCGACGGCCATCTTTCCTCCCGGAGATCACGGTGAAAGGTGGCTGGTTCACGCCCGCTGAGGACAGGCCGTCTCCCGGCCGTTGGCAGCCATGACCGGGGTGCGGACGAAGGTAGGGGGCGGAGGTTTCCGCGTCATTGCCCGGAGGAAACCGCCGCGTCAGCGTTCGCGGCTCGCGAGCCGACCAGCAGCAGGCACAGTACGGCGACGCCGGCGACGATGCCGGTCAGCAGCAGCAGGGGTTGCAGGGGCCGGGCGGCGGAGGCGGCCTGCATCCCGGTCGACGGCTGTGGGGAGACGGCCGGCTGGGCGGCGGCTGCCGTGGGATTGGCGGACGGGCTGTCGGCGGCGGCCGGGGCTGCCGCACTTGTCGCGGTGCTCGGTGTCATCGTCATCGACTTCATGCTGTGGTGGGTCATGGCAGGGGTGGGGGTGCGGACGGTGCGCCGGGTGGGAGCGGGAGTGGGAGTCCGCGTGGCGGCGGGTTTGACGATGAGCTGTGCCGTCATGTCGGGGTGCACGGTGCATACGTACGCGTAGGTGCCGGGTGTGGTGAAGGTGTAGCTCCAGGAGCCGCCCTTGCTGAGCATGGGCGAGTGGATGGTCACGGGGCCGGAGGTGGTCTTGACGTCGTGCGGGGCGGTGTCGTCGTTCGTCCATACGACGGTGTCCCCGGCGGTGACGGTCATGCTGCGGGGGCTGAAGGCGTAGCCGGACATGGCGATCCGGTGGGTGGCCGCCGCCCGGGCGGGAGCGGCGGGGAGCAGGGTCAGGCCGGTGAGGGCGAGGACTGCGGCGGCCAGCAGCAGCCGGATGCCGGTACGGAGGCGGGCGGTCACACGAACTCCGCGGCGACGAGCAGACGCAGCCGGTCTGCGGGGCGGGTACGGGGCAGGGGCAGCGAAGCGCTGCGGCGCAGGTCCCGGCAGGGCACCTGGGTGTTCCCGGTGACGGTCAGCCCGTCGTCGGTGCGCCGGACGATACGCAGCCACCAGACGGCCGGGACGGTGGCACGGTGCACGGCTAGGGTCTGTCCGGCCGATCCTGGTCGGTCAGACCGCGGCGGCTGGTGCGGTGCATCGCAAGGCGCCGAAGTGCTCACAGGGTGGTTTCCTGTGGGCACTTCGGCAACGCCGCGAGGTGCCGTGCCAGGCGCTGCGGCCCCGGGCAGGATCGGCCGGACAGGCCCTAGGTGGCCATGGGCGATCAGATGGGTCGCCTCGGGGCCGTCGGCGGGGCGGCGGGCGAAGTCGGTGCCGGTGAAGGAGAGGGTGCGCTGCCGCAGCGGGCCCCCGGTCAGGTGCAGTTCGAGGGCGCTGGTCCGGGGCTCGTCGGTGATGGCGAGGACGGCGGACACGACGGTGAGGCGGCGGCGCAGGGTGACGAACGGGCCGAACCGGGCGGTGAGTTCGATGATGCACCGGCCGGGCGGGGCGGCGTACGTCCCGGGGCGCGGGAGCCAGTCCTGGCTGCGGGGGAGGGTTTCGGTGGTCATGGGATGCACCTCGGTGCTCAACGCAAGGGACAATGGTGTGGGCGGCGGGCCGGCCGATTGCGACTCGGCCGGCCCGCCGTTCCCGATCTCCGTTACTGCGTCATGCCGTACGCCGTCAGCAGGAGGTCGTCAGGTAGCTCTCGGTGGGAGCGAGCAGGTGCTCGGCCCAGACGGTGTGCGTCTTGATGTAGGCGTCGGGGTTGAGGATGTCCGCCACCTGCTGGCCCAGTGACTCCTCCAGGTGCGCGGAATTGATGTGCTGCAGGATGACGGTCAGTGTCTGGTCGAGGGTGGCGCCGGTGCCGTTCACCGTCGGGGTGATGATCGACTCGATCCACACGGTGTGCAGCTTGATGTAGCTGTCGAGGGCGAGTGCGTCCTGGACCTGCTGGCTCGGTGACTCGCCCAGGTGCGCGGAGTTGATGTGCTGCAGGATCGGCAGCAGCGACTGCTGGATGCTGTAGCACTCGTCGCCGGTGCCTCCGCCGGTGCCTCCGCCGGTCGAGCCGCCGGAGGTGCTGCCGCCGGACATGCCGCCCATGTCACCGCCGGACGTGCTGCCGCCGGTCGTGTCACCGCCGGTCGAACTGCCGCCGGTGGAGCCGCCGGTCGTGCTGCCGCCGGAGGTTCCGCCGGTGCTGGTGCCGCCGCTGGTGCCCGAGCTGTCGTCGACGACCGTGATCTTGGCGGTCATGTCGGGGTGCACCGCGCAGTAGTAGTCGTAGGTGCCGGCCTTGGTGAAGGTGTAGCTGAAGCTCTGCCCCTTGCTGAGGTTGCCGGAGTCGAACGACGCCGGACCGCTGGTGGTGGTGACCGTGTGGGGCGCGGTGTCCTCGTTGGTCCACTTCACGGTGTCGCCGACCTTGACGGTCAGGCTCTTCTGCGCGAAGGCGTAGTCCTTGATGGCGATGGTGTAGTCCGCCGCGTCGGCCGCGCTCACGGCGGCGGGCTCGGCCTGGGACTGCGTCACCGACTGGGTGTCGGCGACCGGGGCGGCGGTGGACGGGGTCTGCGCCGCTCCGGCGGTGGACTGGAGCAGTGCCAGGCAGGCCACGGCGGTGGCCGCCGCGGCGAGCCCGGCGGTCAGCAGTACGCGGTTGCCGCGCCGGGCCGGCAGCCTGCGCCGCTTGTCGGCGCGGGCGTCGGACTCGTTGTCGTCGTTCACGTCGGTTGTCTCCTGATCGAGTGGGGGACGGGGCGGGGGAGGAACGGCGGTCACCGGCCGGGATTGGCGGTGACCAGCAGACTCGTCGCGACGAGTACGGCCAGGACGAGAGCCGTCTCGGCGGCGACCGAGCGGATGAAGGGCCGGACCGTTGCGCGGTCACCGCGCAGCAGTACGGCGATGTCGAGCCGGGTGCGAACCCAGCTCCGGCTGCGCGAGGCGGCGAGCAGGACGACCGCCAGCAGCGCGAGTTTGATCAGCAGCAGGTGTCCGTACGAGGTGTGCAGCAGCGCCCCGAACGAGCCGACCACCTGCCATGCCAGGACCACCCCGGCGGCGGCGATCGCGGTGACGGACACGGCGGCGAGTGTCGAGTAGCGGGGGACGACGACCGCCAGCTCTTCCGCCCGGCGCCGCGGGAGCACGCCGACCAGAAGGAGGGTCAGCCCGCCGATCCACAGCGAGACGCCCGCCAGGTGCACCAGGTCGGCGACCGCGCCCCAGCCCGGATGGCTGCCCTCGGCGTCGTGGCCCGCCATGCCGACCGTACGCAGCAGGCCGAGGCAGACCGCCGCCGCGCCGACCCGCCAGCCCGGGGAGCGGGCCGTCCGCCCGCCGCCCTGCAGCACGGCGGTCAGCACCACCGCGCCCAGCACCCACAGCAGCGCGCGGGCGGCGAGCACGACGCCGAGGTCGGTGGTCAGCAGACCGCTGTACGTGGCCGGGTCGAGGGTGTCGCCGAGCCCGCCGCCTGCCGCGTACGCCCCCTGCAGCCCGGCCGCCGCCACGGTGGACAGCAGTCCGGCCGCCCAGGCGACGGTCAGTACCGTACGGGTACGCCGGTCGCCGGCACCCTGCGGCCACAGGGCCGCGACGAAGCCCAGGCCGCCGGCGAAGAGCGCGAGCGCCAGATACCCGGTCCAGTGGGCAGCCGCAATCACGGCGTCGCCTGCGCGGACGCGGTGGGCGATGCCAGGATGCCGAGGCAGACCGACCGGGACGTGGCGGCGGGAGAGGGTGTCGCCGACGGCGAGGCGGTCGCGCCGGTGCCGAGCAGGCCGTCCAGCAGATCGGTGACCGGCTTGGTGACACCTTCCAGCAGTGGCTGTACGAGATGGACCTGACCGTCGGAGCACGGCTGGGAGGCGGACGGCGACGGGTCGGCCGAGCCTGAGGGGCCCGGCGTCGGCGAAGAGCCCGCGCCACCGCCCGTACCAGCGCCGCCTGTTCCGCCCGTGCCGCCATCGGTCCCCGAGCCCCCGCCCGGAAGGCTGCCAAGGCCGCTTTCCGACTGGTCGGCCACGGGCAGCATTCCGGCTCCTTCCGTACCGCCGCCGTCGCCGGGCCCTGTGGCGGGGCCGGTGGCGCTGATGTCCGGCGGCGGGGCGCTGCCCGGCTCGGCCGTGGGTTGCGGTGCGGCCGAGGCGGGCGGGGCCGCCAGTTGCACACCGGCGGCGGGGGCGCCGATACCGGAGGCGTATCCGAGAACGACGACCACCAGCGCGACGAGCGCACCGGCCACAATCTCGTCGCGATGATCCCCGGGCCAGGAAGCCCTGGCGAAGAAGGGCATGGTCTCTCCAGACATGCTCAGGTCAAAGCCGATGCACAGGAGTGGACCGGTATGAGGATTCCCGGCGGCTACGCCGCGGTTAATCCGCGATTCGGTGAGCCTCTCCGCGACAGGAACCCCGATGTGAGAAGGGATTAGCCGCTGAATGCCGACAATGCGGCCGTGGAGAATTGGAAAAGAATCGAACGCGCTAATGGAACGCGCATGCGAGGGAATTGCCGGCGCTCGTTGCGCCGAATGCAAATTCGATTTCAGGGAAGGCGGGGGTGGTGCTCGCGGCCTACCTGGTCCTGGCCGTCAATCCCTGGCCCGGCGCAGGAAAGCGTCGACGAGGCGGTCGGTGAAGTCCTCGCCGACCGGCTCGCCCGTCACCAGGACGCGGTAGTAGAGGGGTCCCACGAGCTGGTCGGCCTCGGCTGCCAGGTCCAGGTCGGGGGACAACCGGCCTCGCTGGAGGGCGCGTTCGAGCGGCAGGCGGTCGCGGCGGCGCTGTGCGTCGAGGTACTTGGCGCGGAAGTCCGCGGCGAACACGGGATCGTGCTGGGCCTGGGCGATCAGCGCCCGGAAGACGGCGCCGGCGTCGGAGCGGCCGAGGAAATCGGCGAGTTGGCGCAGGTGGGCGCGCAGATCGAGGGCGAGGTCGCCGTGGTCGGGCAGCGGCAGGTCCTCGGCCGCGTCCTGGAGGAAGGCGTCCATGAGGACATCGGTCTTGGTGTTCCACCAGCGGTAGATGGTCTGTTTGGCGACCCCGGCCCGAGTCGCGATGCCCTCCATCGTGACGCCGGCGAAGCCCTTCTCGACGAGCAGGTCGTCGGCCGCCTCCAGTACCGCCTGCCGGGCCTGCTCGCTGCGGCCGTGCCGGTTGCCGTGGTGCCGGCTGCGGTCGTGCCGGGCAGGTCGGTCCGGCACCGGTCCGGCAGTTCCTGTCGCGGATCCCATGCCGCCAAAGTACCCGCTCCGACGCCGGACTCCGACCCTGGACTAGACGCAACGTCTCGTCTAGTCTGGCCGCATGACATTAACCCACACCCTCGCCGACCCTCGGGTCGAGACCGCGCTCAGCCGGATGTTCGCGCTCGCCGCGCACGACGAGGACGCGGCTCCCGTCAGCGGTTTCGCGGCGAAAACCCCGCAGGAACGGGCCGACGCCACCGCCGGGATCTACATGCCGATCTCCGCCACGGGCGGACAACTGCTCTACAACCTGGTCCGGGCCGTCCGTCCGGCCACCGTCGTCGAGTTCGGCACGTCCTTCGGGATCTCCACGCTGTACCTGGCCGCCGCGGTACGGGACAACGGCACCGGACGCGTCATCACCACGGAACTGAGCAAGGACAAGATCGCCTCCGCCCGCCGCACCTTCGCCGAGGCCGGCCTGGACGACCTGATCACCGTGCTGGAGGGAGACGCCCTCGAAACCCTCGGCGGCCCCGGCGGACTCGGCGGCCCTGCCGGTTTCGTTCTGCTCGACGGCTGGAAGGACCTGTGCCTGCCGGTGCTGCGGCTGCTCGAACCGCACCTGGAGCCCGGCACCCTCGTCGTGGCCGACGACGTCGAACTGAGCGACCTGCGGCCCTATCTCGACCACGTACGCGACCCGGCGAACGGCTACCGGAGCGTAACCTTCCCCGTCGAGGACGGCATGGAGATCAGCTGCCGCCTGTGACCTGGGGATTCCAATCCTGACACCCCCAAGTCCCCTGTGACAGAGGGGATTTAGGCTACTGTCGCGCTCGTACAGCTGCGCGAGAGAGAACCGGGATCTCGATGTGAAGGCCGTGGAATCGCCCCCGTTGGTCCCGCTGCGGGATGGCGACCCCCGACAGGTCGGGCCCTACGCCATGATGTCCGTGCTCGGCAGCGGCGGGATGGGACGGGTCTACCTGGGCCGGGACACGACCGGCGGGCGCGGCCTGGCCGCCGTCAAGGTGATCCGGCCCGAGTACGCGGACGATCCGCAGTTCCGGAAGCGGTTCGAGCGGGAGGCCCACGCGCTGGCCCGGGTCCAGGGGCCGTACACCGCACAGCTGCTCGGCACTGGTATCGACGCCGAACTGGTGTGGATGGCCACCGAGTACATAGCCGGGCCCAGCCTCTCCACGGCCGTCGCCGAGAGCGGGCCGATGGACGCGGCGACGGCCTGGCGCCTCATCGCCGACCTGGCGCAGGCGGTCCAGGCCATCGCGCGGGCGGGGATCGTGCACCGCGACCTCAAGCCGTCCAACGTGATCCTGGCGCCCACCGGCGCCCGCGTGATCGACTTCGGCGTCGTCCAGGCCACCGACGCCAGCTCCATCACCACCACGGGCCATTTCGTGGGCACCGCCTCCTTCATGTCCCCGGAGCAGGCGCGAGGCAGGCAGGTGACCACCGCCTCCGACGTCTTCTCGCTGGCCTCCACCCTGGCCTACGCGCTCTCCGGCAGCGCGCCCTTCGGCGACGGCACGGGCGTCGACGTCATGCACCGGGTCGCGTACGAACCGCCCCGGGACGAGGTCCTGGACCGGATCACCAGCCTCGATCCGGGCCTGGTCACGCTCATCGTCGCCTGCCTGGACAAGGAGCCCGAACGCCGTCCGACCCCCGAGGCGCTCTTCGCGACGGCCATCGCCCACCAACTGCCCAGCCCCGCCCCCCGCCCGGCGGCAGGCCGCACCCGCCCCCGGGCTCACGCCCGCGTGACTCCGACTCCGCCCCCGGCGGCCGTGCCGTCCACGGCACCCGGCTCCCGTAGGAGCCGCAGGCGCCGTAAGAGCCGCATGGTCATGGCCTGCGCCGCCGCCCTCGTGGCCCTCGCGGTCGTCGGCGGGACCGTGGCGCTGCTGAGCCGGGGTGGCGGCGACCCGGCACCGTACGACGCCCAGCCCGTCCCCGACGAGACGGTCAGCGGGCCCGCCGCCCCCGGCGCCTCGCCGGAGGCGACACTCCCGACGTCGCCCTCGTCCGCCCCGACGCCGTCGCCCTCGCTCGATGTGTCGAGTCTCGACATCCGCACGTCAGCCTGCCCCGCGAAGATCACGCCGGGCGCCACCGGCCCCTGCGTCAGCGCCCTTCGGCTCCTCCTGGGCGGCTGGGGCCTGGACGTCTCCGCCGGTCAGCGCTTCGACCTGCAGACCCTCATCGCCGTCAGGCTCTTCCAGACCGAGGCCGGAATCCCCGCCAACGGCATCGTCGACGCCCGCACCAAGACCTTCCTCTACAGCCGCGCCCGCGGCGCCGTCCACGCCGGGCCGCTCACCGTCACCGAGTCCGTCAACGCCGTCGACGCCGTCCGCTGCCTCGACTCCGGCTTCGCCTCCGTGGGCACGAAGGTCCAGGTCTGGGACTGCGACCGCTCCGACCACCAACAGTGGGCCCTCTACCGCGTGCCCGCCCACGACGACCAGTACATCGTCGTCCACCGCGCCGACCACGCCTGCCTCACCGCCGACGCCGCCACCGCCGGCCGGAACGGCCAGAAGATCAACACCCGCGCCTGCACCGGTCTCGGCGCTCAGCGCTGGACACTCGGTGCCACCGCCGCCGCCTCGGGCGGCAGCGGCCGCACCCTCGTCAGCGTCCCCGACGGCTTCTGCCTCGACGCCGACGCCCAGCTGGACGGCAAGAACGGCCAGACCGCCCAGGGCTGGGGCTGCGCCGGCAGCCGCAACCAGGTCTGGACGTGGCGCTGAGGGCCCGTTCAGACACCACCCAGCGGCAGCGCAGTGCCGGAGCGCACCCACAACGGCGCCGTGGCCAGGGGAAGTTCTACCTCCTGCCAGCCCGGGCCGCCGATCGCCGCGCCGCCGGCGTAGGGCAGCCACGCGCCCGGCGGGAACCAGACCTGGCGTCGGCCGCCCGGCGCGTGGAGCGGGGCGACCAGCAGGTCCGGGCCGAGCAGATACTGCAGGTCGGCGGCGTGGGCGTCGGGGCGGCCGGGGTGGTCCAGCGGCATGGGGCGGGCGAGGGGCTCGCCGGTGCGTACGCAGTCGGCGGCCGCCGAGAGCAGGTGGGGGAGCAGGCGCATACGCAGCCGGGCGGCGTGCAGGACGGCCGCATAGGCCTCCTGGCCGAAGGCCCAGGGGAGGCGGGAAGTCATGCCGTGGAAGCGGCTCAGCGGTGACAGGAGGCCGAACTGGGCCCAGCGGACGAAGAGTTCGGGGCTCGGGGTGCCGTGAAAGCCGCCGATGTCGTGGCTCCAGAAGGGGTGGCCGGTGAGGCTGAGGGACAGGCCCGCCCGGAGCGTGGCGGCGAGGTCCTGCCAGGTGGAGTCGGCGTCGCCGGTCCACTTGGCGCCGTGCCGCTGGCCGCCGGTCCAGGAGGAGCGCCCCCAGGTGAGGCCGGGGCCGCCGGCGACCGCACGGGTGGCCTCGGCGACCAGGTCGTTGTAGAGCAGCGGGTACAGGTTGTGCAGGCGCTCGCCGGTCATGCCGTTCCAGGCGACGGCGTCCGCCGGGACCGCCTCGCCGAAGTCCGTCTTGAGGACCGACGCCCCGCTCGCCAGCGCGTCCCGCACCCGCCCCGCGAACCACGCCACGGCCTCGGGGTGGGTGAGGTCCAGCAGCGAGACATCGGGGTGGTGGCCGCCCCAGAGCTGGCCGGTCCAGGTCCTCCCGTCCGCCGTGTGCAGGAACCAGCCCTCGCGCTCGGCCTCCTCGTAGTAGGGGCTGCCGACCCCGATGTACGAATTCATCCACAGCGAGGTGTGGAAGCCCTGCACGGCCAGCTCCTCCACCAGCCCTCGCGGGTCCGGGAAGGCGTCGCCGTCCCAGCGCATGTCGGACCAGGAGCCGTGCGGCTGCCAGTAGGTGTCGATGTGCAGCACGTCGCAGGGGAAGCCGCGTTCGCGGATCTCCTTGGCCCGATCGCGTACCGAGGCCGCGGTGTCGTGCAGGAAGCCGCCGGAGATCCACGGCCCGAAGGCCCACTCGGGCGGCAGCATCGCCGGGCCGGTGAGGTCGCGGTAGGCGGCGAGGCACTCGGCCGGGGTGCCGGCGACCAGGTAGTAGTCGAGCACCTCGTCGGGGACGGTCACCGACCAGGCGGCGGTGTTGCTGTGGGCGAGGTCGAAGGACGCGGCGGTGGTGGTGTCGACGAGCACGGCGTAGCCCCGGCTGGACAGCAGCCAGGGGACGGCCTTGTAGGAGCGGGCGCCGGTGCAGCCCATGGAGTCCTGGATCCAGCAGTCGACCCGCTGTCCGCGCAGGTCGAGGCCGGTGAAGCGTTCGCCGAGGCCGTAGAAGTGCTCGTCCGGCTCCGCGGTCCAGCTGTCGTGGTACGCCAGGCCGCCGCCGGCCAGCTCGGTGACGCCCATCGGCAGGACGGTCAAGGCGCCCCCGGAGTGCCGCATGCCGCTGGCCTGGCGGACAAGCGCCCGGCCGTCCCGGTCGGTGGTCTCCAGCCCGAACGGCGCGAGCCGCACCCGGACCCGCAGCCCCCCGAGGTCCAGCACCACCTCCTCCTCCGGGTGCTCCACGCCGTAATGGACGCCGGCCGGCTCCCGCACCACGGACACCCGGGGTTCGGCCGGCACCTCCGCCATGCGCAGGGTGACCCGTACGCAGGTCTGCGTCGCGGGACGCAGCATGAGCGTGCCGGTGCGGCCGGCGGCGGTGATCACGTCCAGCAGCACCCCGTCGGTGCCGATGTGGGCCACCGAGGCGGCGACGACCGGGTCGAGCGCGTCGGGCCCGGCCGGGACGAGGGGCACGGGCGGGGCGACGTAGGGGAGGTAGTCCCGGGGATGCAGTGAGGGCATGTCAGGCCTTGACGCTTCCTGCGGTGAGCCCGCCGACGATGAAACGCTGGAAGATCGCGAACACGCACACCACGGGAACCCCGACGATCGTCGCGGTGGCCATCAGCGGCCCCCATGAGGTGCCGTACTGCCCGGCGAAGGTGTTCAGCACGACGGTGACCGGCTGTACGTCCGGCTGCTTCGCGAGGGTGAGGCCGAAGATGAACTCGCCCCAGCCGAGCAGGAAGGACAGCCCCGCCACCGCGACCAGCCCGGGCACCATCACCGGAACGACGATACGCAGCAGCACGCCGAGCCGCCCGCACCCGTCGACCAGCGCCGCCTCCTCCAGCTCGACCGGGACCGCGCGCAGCAGCGGACGCAGCACGATCACCGCGAAGGGCAGGGTGAGGGTCGTGTCGGCGGCGATCAGGCCCAGGTAGGTGTCGTCCAGCCCGGCGCGGCGCTCCAGGATGAACAGCGGGGCCGCCAGCACGATGCTCGGCAGCAGCTGGGCGATGAGCAGCGCGAGCACCAGGGACCCCGCGCCGCGCATCGGCAGCCGGGCGAGCGCGTAGCCGAGCGGCACACCGAGCACCAGGGTGAGGGCGACCACGCCGCAGGAGATCACCAGGCTGTTGAGCAGGGCCCTGGTCAGCGCTTCGTTCGCGAACGCCGTCGCGTAGTTCTGCGTCGTGAACGGCGCCGGGATCCACTGCGGATGCGCCACCAGGATCCGGTCCGGCTTCTTCAGACTGGTGCTGACCATCCAAAGCACCGGCAGCAGGAACACCGCCGTGATCAGCACCGCGGCCGCGGTGAGCAGCCAGGGCTGCCGGGGCGGCTTCATGCTCCCGCCCTCTCCTCGCGGCGCAGCCGGCGTACGTAGAGCCCCGCCGCGAGCAGCGGCACCGCGAGCAGCAGCAGCCCGGCGGCGGCGCCCTGGCCGAACCGGAAGTACGTGAAGAAGACCTGGTAGACGTAGAGCGACAGCACGTCGGTGGCGTCGACCGGGCCGCCTCCCGTCATCACGAAGACCAGGTCGAAGACCTTGAACGTGTAGATCAGGCCCAGCAGCAGCACCGTCACCGACACCGGCCGCATCAGCGGGAGCGTGATCAGCCGGAATCGCTGCCACGCGTTCGCACCGTCGATGGCGGCCGCCTCGTGCAGCTCGCGGTCGATGCCGTGCAGCCCGACCAGGAGCAGCAGCATGTTGAAGGGCACCCCCACCCAGATGTTGGCGAAGATCACCCCGCCCAGCGCGGTGCCCGGGTCGCTGAGCCAGTCGTGCGACAGCGCCCCCAGCCCCGATGAGCGCAGCAGCGCGTTGTACGCGCCCGAGTCGCCGTCGAGCATCCACTTGAACAGCGTGCCGCTGACCACCGGCGGCAGCAGCCAGGCCATCAGCAGCAGCGACCGCAGCAGCCCGTTCAGCGGGAACGGCCGCGCGAAGAGCAGGGCCAGCGCGAAGCCGATCGTGAACTGGAACACCAGCGACCCGGCGGTGAACACCAGCGACGCGCGTACGGCATGCCAGAAGGCCGGGTCGGCCACGACGGCCCGGTAGTTGGCCAGCCCGTCGAAGGGGGCCGGCCCGCCGAGCAGGCTGCGCAACCCCACGTCGTGGACCGAGTTCCAGGCGTTGTAGAGCAGCGGGTAGGCCAGGAACAGGGCCAGGAAAACAAGCCCGGGCAGCGAGAACCATCCAGCCCGTCCGGCGTTTGAGGACACGCCCGACGGGCGTTTGGGGGTCACGACCGACCCAGCGCCGTGTTGATCTTCGTTGCCGCCGCGGCTGCCGCCGCGCGGGGTGTCGCCGACCCCGTGATCACCGCCTGCTCCGCCTCGGCGACAGCCGTCGACGCGTCGGTGTAGTGCGCCCCGTACAGCCGGGGCCGGGCGATGGACAGCTGGCTGATGAAGAGCTCCAGCACCGGGTCGGACGCCCATGTCCCCGAATGCGCCAGATCGCTGCGCGCGGGGAGGTCGCCGAAGGCCTCCAGGTAGGGCACCAGGGCCGAGGGTTTCTGGCTGTACTCCAGGACCTCCCAGGCCGTGTCCAGGTGCTTGCCGCCCGCCATCAGCACCCAGTTCTCGCCGCCGAGGCAGGTGGCGGAGGTCTTGTCGGAGGGCAGGGGGACGACGTTCCACTCCAGGTCGGCCTTCTTGAGGGTGGGGACCTGCCAGGGGCCGTTGATCTGCATGGCGGCGCGTCCGGTGATGAACCGGGCGTTGACGTCCTGCTGGGTCCAGCCCACGCAGCTGGGGGACAGCGAGCCCTTGACGACCAGGTCCCCGATGAAGGACAGCGCGGTGGCGCCGTAGGTGGAGAAGGTGTTCAGGTCGCCGCCGGCCTGCCACAGGAAGGGCAGGAACTGGAAGGTGCCCTCCTCGGTTTTGATCGCGCTGATCGCCAGTCCGAAGCGGTCCCCGGAGGTCAGCCGCTGGGCGGTGTCGGCCAGTTCGTCCCAGGTGGCGGGGGGTTTCACACCGGCGGCCCGCAGCAGCTCGGTGTTGTAGTAGAGGGCCAGGCAGTTGCTGTTGTTGGGGATCCCCAGGGTCTTCCCGCCGATCTGGCAGCTGGCCCAGGGGCCGTGGTAGTACTTCGACGCCTGGCCCCAGGCCTTGACCCGGTCGGTGAGGTCGGCGAGCAGTCCGCTGCTGCCGAGGGAGTTCATGGAGACGTTGTCGATGATGGCGATGTCCGGGAGATCGCCGGAGACCGCGCCGAGGGTGAGGGCGTTGACCAGGTCGGCGAAGGGGAAGGCCCGGCGCCGGATCTTCACGCCGGGGATGGCGGACTCGATGTCGGCGATGAGCGCCTTCGAGCCGGCCTGGAAGTTCGGCGGGGTGAAGTAGTCCCACCAGGTGAGGGTGACCGTGCCCTTCTGGCCGGAACCGCAGGAGGCCAGGGCACCGCCGAGGCCGACGGCGGCGGCTCCCGCACCGGCCGCGCCGGCCGCACGAAGGAAACCACGACGGTCGACGGTCTGCGACATGCTTGGCTCCAAGGGTCAGAAGTTGAGGTCGTCCAGGTCGTCCAGGTCGGACTCGTCCCCGGGGGCCGGGCGGAAGGGGCCGGTGCTGGCCCGCAGCGAGATCAGGGGCCTGAGCAGGACGTGCCGGGGAGGGGCCTCGGGCGAGGCGAGCCGTTCCACCATCAGCTCCACCGAGACCCGGCTCATCTCGCGGGCGGGCACCTCGGCCGCCGTCAGGGCGGGGGTCACCCGCTCCGCCCAGGTGCCGGCCACCACGCCGACGACGGAGAAGTCCCGCGGCACGCTGCGGCCGTGGCGGATGAGCCCGAGGTACAGGCCCCCGAGGGCGGCCTCGTTCATGGTGACCAGCGAGCTGGTCGCCGGGTCGTCCCGCAGGATCCGCTCCAGGCAGCTCTCGCCCGAGGCGAAGTCGTCGCCGCACTGGTACGTGTTCCCGGTCAGGCCCAGCTCCGCCATGGTCTTGGTGAAGCCCTCAAGCCCGAGGTGCGAGGGGCCGTACCCGATCTGGAAGAGCTGTTCGGACCGGTTGACGAAGGCGATCCTCTCGTGGCCCAGGTCGCACAGGTGACGTACGCAGCCGGCCGCCAGCCCGGCGAAGTCCAGGTCGACCCAGCTCATCTCGTCCGACCTGCGGTTCCGCCCCATGGTGACGAAGGGGAGGGACGCCTTCAGCAGGTGGTCGACCCGGTCGTCCTCCCGCCGGATCTCCATGAGGATCAGGCCGTCCACCCGCCGGTCGCCGACCATCCGCCGGAACGAGGCGTCGCCCTCCGCGTCGCTGGGGGAGAGCAGCAGGTCGTAGTCGTGTCCCGCCGCGTACTCGGCGATGCCCCCGATGAAAGTGAGCTGCATCCCGGTGTAGTCGTGGTCGGGACCGGCCGGCGGGTAGACGAGCCCGAGGGTGTGCGTACGCCGTTCCGTCTCCATCTCCGGTTCCATCGTCAGCCGACCGGCAGGGGTTGCTCGGCCCAGATGGTCTTTCCGGTGAGGGTCTGGCGGGTGCCCCAGCCCTGGGTGAGCTGGGCGACCATGTGCAGCCCGCGGCCGCCCTCGTCGTAGGTGCGGGCGCGGCGCAGATGGGGGGCGGTGCTGCTGGCGTCGGAGACCTCGCAGATCAGCGTGCGGTCGCGGATCAGCCGCAGCCCGATGGGGACGCCCCCGTACCGGATGGCGTTGGTGACCAGCTCGCTCACCACCAGCTCGGTGATGTACGAGGACTCCTGCAGCCCCCAGACGGCGAGCTGGCGGGAGGCCTGGGCGCGGGCGTCGGCGACGATCGCGGGGTTGGCGGGCAGGGCCCAGGTGGCGACCTGGTCGGTGTGCAGGACGCGGGTACGGGCGAGGAGCAGGGCGACGTCGTCGGAGGGGCTGTCGGGGAGCAGCGCCTTCAGCAGGGCGTCGCAGGTGATCTCCAGCGTGGGGCTGCGGGTGGCCATCGCCTGGCACAGCTGGTCCAGGCCGGCGCCGATGTCGCGCTCGCGGCTCTCGATCAGGCCGTCGGTGTAGAAGGCCAGCAGGCTGCCCTCGGGCAGCTCCAGCTCCGTCGCCTCGAACGGCAGCCCGCCCACGCCCAGCGGGGGCCCGGGGGACAGCCGGACCACGCTGACCGTGCCGTCGGGGAGCAGTACGACCGGTGGGGGATGGCCGGCGCTGGCGATGGTGCAGGTGCGGGAGACCGGGTCGTAGACGGCGTACAGGCAGGTGGCGCCGCGGTCACCGGTCAGGTCCGACTCGTCCGAGTTGAGGTGGGTGACCAGGTCGTCCAGATGGGTGAGCAGCTCGTCCGGCGGCAGGTCCACGTCGGCCAGGGTGCGCACCGCCGTGCGCAGGCGGCCCATGGTGGCGGAGGCATGGATGCCGTGGCCCACGACATCGCCGACCACCAGGGCCACCCGGGTACCGGACAGCGGGATCACGTCGAACCAGTCGCCCCCCACCCCGGCCTGCGTGCCGGCCGGCAGATAGCGGAACGCGACCTCGACCGCGGCCTGCCCGGGGAACCCCCGCGGCAGGAGGCTGCGCTGCAGTGCCAGCGCCGTGTTGTGCTCGCGGGTGTAGCGGCGCGCGTTGTCGATGCAGACGGCCGCCCGCCCGGCCAGCTCCTCGGCGAGCACCAGGTCGTCCTGCTCGAAGTGCGCCGACGGGGTCTTGCGGACGAAGACGGCCACCCCGAGCGTGATCCCCCGGGCCCGCAGCGGGACGGACATGCTGGAGTGGAAGCCGTGGGTCCGGACGGTGGCGTTCCGGCTCGCGTGGCTCGCGAGCCATCTGACGATGTCGGGATCCTCCAGGCTGCTGAGCAGCGGCCGGCCGGTGGCCAGGGCGCGGGCCGGCGCGGAGTATCCCGGGTAGGTGTCCACCTCCCCCAGGCCGATGACGGCCTCGGGGGCGCCCTCGGTCCCCGACTCGTGCGCGACCCGGCGCAGCACCACCTCCGCGTCGACCGGCCCGGCGACCGGCTCCTCGCCCTGCAGCACCGAGTCCAGCAGGTCCACGCTCACAAAGTCCGCCAGCAGCGGCACCGCCAGCTGCGCGAGCTCCCGCGCCGTGCGCACCACGTCCAGCGTGGTCCCGATCCGCGTGCCCGCCTCGTTCAGCAGCGCCAGCCGCTGCCGGGCCGACTCCTGCCCCCTGCCGCCGTCCCCCTGCCCGGCCGACACCACCCACGCCTGGGCCCGGCCGTCACCCCCCAGCGACGGATACGCGCTCAGCCCCAGCTCCACGCGCCGGCCGTCCCGGTGCCGCAGCGCCGCCGGGCCGCTCCACTCCCGCGAGAACTCAGGCCCGGGTGAGAACTCCGGCCCGGCCACGGATGCGCCGTCAGCCAGCAGCCCGGCCGCGGCACGCCCCACGACCTCTGCCGCGCCATAGCCCAGCAGCCGCCTGGCTCCCTCGCTCCAGCCGGTCACGATCCCCTGGAGGCTGACGGTGGCCGTGGCGGCGTGGGAAACGGCCTGTCCGTTCTCCATACCCCCCAGGGTGCCCGCCGCGCCAGAATCGGACAAATCGACGCAAGGGGGGCTGTGGGGTCCTGGCCTTGCAGGCCACTTATTCGATGGCCCCGCTCTCCACATGCGCGTGCACTATCCCCGTACGCCGCATCTGCCATGGTCCCCGGGGGCCGCGCCGGACGATGTGCGCGCCGGTGACCTCGCGGGGCTGCGGGGCCGCGAGGTGGTGGTCACCGAGAAGCTGGACGGGGAGAACACCACCCTGTACGCCGACGGGCTGCACGCCCGGTCGCTGGATTCGGCGCACCACCCTTCGCGAGCCTGGGTCAAGGGCCTGCAGGGGCGGATCGGGCCGGCGATCCCGCAGGGCTGGCGGGTCTGCGGGGAGAACCTCTGCGCGCGGCACTCGATCGGGTACCAGGAGCTGGAGAGCTGGTTCTACGGTTTCTCGGTCTGGGACGGCGAGCGCTGCCTGGAGTGGGACCGTACGGTGCGGTTTCTGCGGCGGCTGGGGGTCCCGGTGCCCCGGGTGCTGTGGCGGGGCGTCTTCGACGAGCGGGCGCTACGGGCCCTGCGGCCGGACACCACGCGGCAGGAGGGTTACGTGGTGCGGACCGCCGAGGCGTTCGGGCGGGAGGAGTTCGGCCTGCGGGTGGCCAAGTGGGTGCGCGGGGGACACGTACAGACCAATACGCACTGGATGCATGCCGCCGTCGTGGAGAACGGACTGGGCCCGGCCGCCGCGCTGTGGGCGGTACGTTCCGAGGCGGCCGCGATCGCGCTGAGCGCGGTCACCGACGCCGACGCCGTACGAGCCGCCGTCGGCGGCCACCATGCCGCCTTCGCCCGGCTCGCCCGGCAGGTGAAGGCCTGGGCGAAGCACGCGGCCTCGACTCGGCCCCCTTCGGCGGACTGCCGGGCTTGGCCTGGTCCGTACTGGCCGCGCGCACGACCCGCGAGGCCCCGCAGCTGCCCTCGGACGACCTCCTCCGGCACTTCTTCGCCACCTGGGCGGCCTGGGACTGGCGGGAGCCGATCGGCCTCGCGCCCGCCCTCACGCCACCGCAGCCGACGGCGGTCGCGGTCATGACCCCGAGCCACCCGGTGCGCTCGTGCACCGCACAGGTCGGCCCCGGCTACCGCGACCTGCTGGTCCAGGAGCTCTACCGTGCCTGGGAAACCCTGGAGACGGCCACGGAATCCGCCTGGCCCGGGCTGCTCGCCCCGCCGCCCCTGCACCGCCGCCACGCCGCCTGGCTGGTCCTGACCGTACGCCCGCCCCGCGCCGAGGAGTTCGAGGAAACCCTGGGCCGCGCCCGGGGCCGCGTACGGGCACTGCTCACCGCCCTGGAAGACGCCGGGGTGGCGGACGCCCACGCCTGGCCGCGCACCTTCGAGACCGGCCCGGCGTCGGCGCGGTACGCGATCGGCCTCGGCCAAAACCCGCCGGACCCGGCCGGGTTGGCGGGGATCGCCGACAGGTGGGCCGCGCACCTGCCGGGGGTCGCTGTCGCGGTAGTCGAAGGCGGCGCCGTACCGAGCCTGAACTGACAGAGGGGGACCGGGCAGTTGCCCGGTCCCCCTCCCTGCTTATGCCCTGCCGGACAGGCCCTAGCCCAGCTCGGCCGCGATGAACTTCGCGCCGTTGTACGAGCCCCAGCCGGTGACCTTGTCGTAGCCGGTGCCGGCGCTGAAGGCGCCGTTGCTGCCGCTGGTCACGTCATGGAAGGCGGTGCTGTAGCTGGAGGAGGAGGCCAGGTCGTAGATGGTGGAGTTGGCGTAGCCGAAGGGGACGGACACCTCGCTGTTGTACACGGCGGTGAAGGCCGCCCAGTTCGGGGCCGCGCCGCTGGTGCCGCCGATGACGCCCCAGGAGCCGCCGCTGTACACCGCCCAGCCGCTGGCCGGGTCGGCGTCGGCCGCCACGTCCGGCACGGTGCGCTTGGAGCCGGTGTTGACGGAGGACTGGAAGCTCGGTTTGGCGAAGAGGGTGGAGACACCGCCGCCGCTGCCGGTCCAGCCGGTCTCCTTGGTGTACGTACCGGTGGAGGTGATGGTCAGCTTCGTGCCGCCGGTGCCGGTGACGTACGGGTCGGAGGCGGGGAAGTCCACCGAGGTGCCGCCGTCGCCGGCGTCGTCGGAGCCGTCGTCGCCGGAGGCGGCGTAGACGGACTGGCCCTGGGCGGCGGCCTCCTTGAAGTCGGTGTTGAGGGCGGTGCGGTTCGAGGAGGTCTCACCGGCCTCGTTGATGCCCCAGCTGATGGAGATGACCGGCACGTTGTCGCTGACCATCTTCGCGTACAGGGCCGTCTCGCCCGCGTCGCTGTTCGGGGCCTCGTAGACCTTGATGGCCGCGCCGGGCGCGAGGGCCTGGACGACCTCGATGTCCAGGTCGACCTCGTCCTGGCCCGACTTGTCGGTGGTGCCGCCCGCGGCCTTGACGACCGTCGGGGTGGACGGGCTCAGCGAGAACTGGCTGTCGTAGGCGTTGATGTCCGACTGGCTGAAGGCGGAGAACTCCACCAGGCCGACGGTCGAGCCCGTGCCGTCGTAGCCGGCGCTGATGGTGGAGGTCAGGTTGTAGGCCTTGCGGGCCTTCACCGGCGTGAGGCCGGAGACCGCCTTGCTGGTGGCCTTCGGCCGGACCGTGTTCCTGTGGTACTTCGCATAGTCGTTGAGGCCCGCGACGTCGGCTATCTGCGCGGCTATGTCGCGCGGCAGGGTCGGGGCCGCGGTGTTGGCGAAGTACGTGTGCTTGCTCCCCTTCTCGCGGAAGTTCGCGAGGTGGGTGCCGAACGCCTTCTCGACTTTCGCCGCGCTGCCGCTCACCCCGACGGAGAGGTGGTTGGCGGAGACCGCGCCGACCGTCAGACCCTGCGACTTCAGGTACTTCGTGGTCTTGGCCACGGTCGCCGCCGTCGCCCCGTAGCGGGCCGCGAACTGGCTGACCGTCAGGTAGTGCTTGTACTCCTTGGCCTTCGGGTCCGCCACCTTCGTCAGGAAGCTGTTGAGGCCCGCCTGGTCGCGCGGCGTGAAGCTGACGGTCGCGCTGACGTTCTTGCCTGCCGCCACCTTGCCCGTCTCGGCAGAGTGCACAACCGCCGGCACCACATCGCTGGCCAGAGCGACCCGCGCGCTCACCGGGGCGGCGAACGCGGCGCTGAAGCCGTAGGCGATACCCACGGCGGGCACCGTCATGGCGACCAGTACGGCCACGGTCTTCTTACGGGACTTGCGATGCTTGTGCGACGTCACGGCGACCTCATGTCATGGGCGTGGGGGTACGCGAGGCGCCGCTCCGGCGCCTGAGATGCCGCCAAACATAGGGAAGCCGGGCACTCCTCCGTAAGCGGGGAAACCCTTGCTGGAGCTGTTAATTCCGCTTACCGGGATCCCCCCACCCCGCACCCCTCGGTCGCTCCGCCCGAGGGGTGCCGGGCCGGGGACCCTACGTGGTCGGGGTGGTGTGTTACCCTGCAACCAGCACTCGTGTACGCCTAATTCTGTGGCGCCGGTGCTCGTTCATCTCTCTCCCTCGCATCGCCTGACGATTCGGCGGTCGCGTTTCTTTCCTCGCGTGTTCGCGAAAGGACCCTCTGTATGCCCAGCACCACCACCCAAATTATCGAACAAACATCCGGTGTCCTTGACATCGTGAACGGCGCCCATGGATTCCTGCGCGCCTCCGAATTCCTGCCGTCCCCGCACGACGTGGCCGTTCCGGCGGCCCGGATCCGCCAGTACGGCCTGCGCAAGGGCGACTTCGTCCAGGGCTCGCCCGGCCTCGCCGACATCGAGCGGGTCAACGGCCGCCCGGCCGACCCCGTGGCGCTGCGCGCGCGGCCGCAGTTCGCCCATCTGACGCCGCTGCACCCGAGGGAGCGGCTGCGCCTGGAGACGACGCCAACGGGGCTGGCCACGCGGCTGGTCGACCTGGTCGCGCCCGTCGGCAAGGGGCAGCGGGGCCTGATCGTGGCGCCGCCGAAGACCGGCAAGACGGTGATCCTGCAGAAGCTGGCGGACGCCATCGCCGACAACCACCCGGAGTGCCACCTGATGGTGGTCCTGCTGGACGAACGGCCCGAAGAGGTCACCGACATGCGCCGGTCCGTACGCGGGGAGGTGCTCGCGTCGACCTTCGACCGGCCGGCCGCGCAGCACATCGCCCTCGCGGAGCTCGCGATCGAGCGGGCGAAGCGGCTGGTCGAGCTGGGCGAGGATGTCGTCGTCCTCCTGGACTCCATCACGCGGCTCTGCCGGGCGTACAACAACAACGCCGGGGCGAAGGGCGGTTCGAAGAGCAGCGGCCGCACGCTGAGCGGCGGCGTGGACGCCGCGGCGCTGCTGGGGCCGAAGAAGCTGTTCGGCACGGCCCGGCTGGCCGAGGAGGGCGGTTCGCTCACCATCCTGGCGACGGCACTCGTGGACACCGGCTCGCGCGCGGACGACTACTTCTTCGAGGAGCTGAAGAGCACCGGCAACATGGAACTGCGCCTGGACCGCACCCTCGCCGACCAGCGGATCTTCCCGGCCGTCGATGTGACGCCCTCCGGCACCCGGCGCGAGGAGCTTCTGCTGCCGCCCTCCGAGCTGGCGGCGGTGCGCGGACTGCGCCGCGCCCTGCAGGAGCGGGACACCCGCGCGACGCTGGAGGTGCTGCTCGACCGGATGAAGCAGACGCCGAGCAATGCCGCCTTCCTGCGGCAGTTGCGCGAGACGCTGCCCCGGAGCGCGTAACCCGAACGGCTGAATCCGAAGCGGGCGGGACGCGCCCGCGCCCGGTGCGATCCGGGGCCAATGAAGAGGCGTATGCCGCCACTTGGCATCTTTTGGCGCCTTAAGAGAGTATTAAACGGTCACTTTCGGGATCGGCCTTACCCTCGGTAGGGGTGAAGCCGGGGGTTGTCCGAACTGTCGTTCTTAGAAAGCATTTTGGGGACAGCGGCATATGCTCGGGTGCGGCTTCCCTGGTCTGCGGAACCGGCTATGCTACTTGCGGCTCAGCGTGTTGTCGCAATTACGCCAGGTCAGGCCTGCCTGCTCAGGCTCCGCTGATGCCCTCCCGTTCTTCGTTCCCGTAGTCTCGCGATCGTTGAGGATGCTGATGGTTCGTGCAGGTTCGTCTCCCGGAGACCGGCGATCCGCCCCTGCCCTCGTGGGATTACTGCCCGCCGGGGTGACAGCCGCAGTAGCGGCGATCGCCGTGGCGGTCGCACCTGGTGGCGCACGGACATCCGTCGCCTGGACCGGAGTTGTGGCAGTGGTGGCGGTGGCCGTGGTCGCCACGGAGGCGGTCCGGCGCGGGCGTGCCCTCGAATCGCTGCGTGAAACCGCGCTCCGTCAGGTGGCGGAACTGCGCCACAATCTGGCCCGCCAGGAAGAGGAGACCATACGGCTCGCGCGGCAGCAGTTGCCGCACGCGGTCGACCGGCTCCAGCGGGGCGAGTTCGTCGAGGACGTACTCAAGGACGTCGAGTACTTCGACGAGGGGCTCACGCCCGAGTTCGCGGCTGCCCGCGCGGCGATGCTGCGCTCGGCGCTGGAAGCGGTCTCGGCGGAGGAGGACGTCCGCGAGTCCTCCCAGCGCGCGTTCGTCAACATCGCCCGCCGTGTCCAGGCGATCACCAACCAGCAGTCCAGCGACCTGCGGCAGATGGAGGACCGGCACGGCGGCTCGCCCGCCGTCTTCGGCGACCTGCTGAAGCTCGACCACGGCACCGCGCTGGTCGGCCGCCTCGCCGACAGCATCTCGGTGCTGGGCGGCGCCCGGCCGGGCCGTCAGTGGACCAAGGTCGTCGCGCTGTTCAGCGTGATGCGCGGCGCCATGTCGCGGATCACCGACTACCAGCGGATCGATCTGCACAAGATCGCGCAGGTCGGCATCGTCGGCCCCGGTGTGGAGCCGCTGATCCACGCGCTGTCCGAGATCCTGGACAACGCGACCCGCTACTCGCCGCCGCAGACCCGGGTGCACGTGTCCGCGGTCGAGGTGCAGACCGGCATCGCCATCGAGATCGAGGACGGCGGCGTCGGCCTGAGCGAGGAGGCCATGGCGCGGGCCGAGCAGGCCATCGCCGAGGCGCAGGCCGGTATCGACCTGAAGGACCTGGGCGAGACGCCCCGGCTCGGCTTCGCGGTGGTCGGGCGTCTCTGCCGCGACTACGGCTTCCAGATCTCGCTCCGCTCCTCCGCGTACGGCGGTGTGCGAGCCGTTCTGATCGTGCCGTCGGAGCTGATCACCACCGCTCCCGCGACCGGTATCGCGCACGGCATCGGCGCGGCGTCCAACTCCCAGTCGAACGTGAAGGCCGACCCCAGCCGCATGCCGGTGGACATCAGGCCCGTGGGGCCGCTCGTTCCCAGCTCGGGCCCGAAGGCCTCACTGCCCGCTGCATCCACGACGGATGACGACGAAGTCACCGTGGTGACCGAACGGACCCCGAGCGGGCTGCCCCAGCGCCGCCGCCGGGCCGCTTACGCGGACTCCGCTCCCGCGGCACAGGCACGGTCGCAGCAGCCGCCCGCCACCGTCACTGCTTCCTCCGACCAGGCGAAGACCGAGGATCCGGTGCAGCCCGGTCTGTGGCTGGCCGCTTTCACGAGCGGAGTCAACGGCGAGACGCCGCCGGTCACCCCTGCGAGCAAGAACAGTGACGAGACGTCGTTAGATGAGAGTGAGAAGCCGTGATTCAGCAGCGGGCCAATATGGACTGGATGCTCAAGGATCTCGCAGAGGGCGTTCCGGGGACGCTGCATGTGATCGTGCTGTCCTCCGACGGCCTGCGGATGGCCCAGCACGGCGGCGACCCGGACGCCGCCGACCGCCTGGCGGCAGCCTGCGCCGGTCTGCAGAGCCTCGCGGCCGCCGTGGGCACCGAGTTCCCGCGCGGTGACGGGCGGATGCGGTTGGTCGTCATCGAGATGTCGGGTGGCTTCTTCTACATGATGGCGGCCGGCCCCGGGGCGTACCTCGCCGTCCTCGCGGACGAGGAGGTGGATGCCGGCCTGATGGGGCAGCAGATGCGTGATCTTGTCGCGCGCATCGGTGCGCATTTGACCAGCCCGCCCCGCAACGACGGCCGGACCGCATGAGCGAAGCCGACCAGGATCCCGAGTCAGAGGACAACGAGCACGATCCGGGGCGCATGTACGTGGTCACCGGCGGCCGCACCGGCACCGGTGCGAGGGCGGCTCTCGACCTGGTCACGCTGATCGTGACCAAGTCGGAGCCGCAGCCGACGACTCAGCCGGAGGCGGCGGGGATTCTGCGGATGTGCGAGTCCCCGCTCTCCGTTGCGGAGATCTCCGCGTACACGAGCCTGCCGATCAGCCTGGTCACGGTCATCCTTGCGGACCTCCTTGAGGAGAAGCACGTCGAGGCACGTGCGCCGGTCCCCAAGGCTCATCTTCCCGAACGCGCACTAATTGAGGCGGTGATGCATGGACTTCAACAGCTCTGACGCGGTCGCGGGGCCACGGAGCGAGGACATACTGCCGTCATCGGTCTCAACCGCCGTCAAGGTCGTGATCGTCGGCGGCTTCGGGGTCGGCAAGACGACCCTGGTCGGATCCGTGAGCGAGATCCGTCCGCTGACCACGGAAGAGACAATGACCCAGGCCGGGGTCGGCGTCGACGACCCCACCGGGGTCCCGCGCAAGTCCGAGACCACGGTCGCCATGGACTTCGGCCGGATCAGCATCAACAGCGAGCTGGTGCTGTACCTGTTCGGCACACCGGGCCAGCAGCGCTTCTGGTTCCTGTGGAACGGCCTGTTCGAGGGCGCGCTGGGCGCGGTGGTCCTGGTCGACACCCGCCGCCTCGAGGTCAGCTTCGATGTGATCGGACGACTGGAGGAGCGCGGGGTCCCCTTCGTCGTCGCGATAAACACCTTCCCGGAGGCTCCCGGCTATCCCCTCGAGGAACTCCGGGCCGCTCTGGACCTGCCGGACGATGTCCCGATCGTCGGCTGTGACGCCCGCAAGCGCGACTCCAGCCGGGACGTCCTCATGGCCCTGATGCGCTACCTGTACTCCCTCGCCGTGAAAACGGAGGCATCATGACCACCCCACCCCCCGAGTGCCCTGCCCATGCCCATGCGGGCGGTGACGCGGCGGCCGGCACCACGCTGACCCGGATGTTCGGGCCCGAGGTCGACGCCGACCCGCACGCCCTGTACGACAAGCTGCGCGCCGAGTACGGACCGGTTGCCCCGGTCCTGCTGCCCGGCGATGTGCCCGCGTGGCTGGTTCTGGGCCACAACGAGAACATTGAGGGGCTCCGCAATTCCTCCCGGTTCTCCCAGGACTCGCGGCTCTGGAACCTGGCCAAGGAAGAGAAGGTCCCGGCGGACTGGCCGCTGATGCCGGTGGTCGCCTGGCAGCCGGTGTGCGCCTTCACCGACGGGGCCGAGTTCGACCGGCTGCGCGGTGCGGTCACCAACAGCCTCGGCCGCCTCAACCGCCGTGGCATCCGCCAGTTCATCACCCGCTTCTCCAACCGGCTGGTCGACGAGTTCTGCCAGTCCGGGAAGGCCGAGCTGGTGACCCAGTTCGCCGAGCAGCTGCCGATGCTCGTCATGACCCAGTTGCTGGGCATGCCGGAGGAGGAAGGGCCCAAGCTGGTCAAGGCCCTCCGGGACATGCTGATGGGCACCGAGACGGCCCTGGAGAGCAACGAGTACGTCACGGAGCTGTGCAACCAGCTCGTGGCGCGCAAGCGCGCCGACCCGGGTGCGAACATCGCCTCCTGGCTGGGCCGCGACGAGGCCCACCTGTCCGACGAGGAGATCGCGCAGCACCTGCGGCTCATCCTGGCCGCCGCCAACGAGACCACGGTCAACCTGATCGCCAGCGGTCTGAAGATGGTGCTTACCGACCCGCGCTTCCGCGCGCACCTCAACGGCGGCCAGATGACCCTCCCGGACGCGCTGGAGCAGGTGCTCTGGGACGAGCCGCCGCTGGCGGCCATCCTGGCGCGGTATGCCACCGCCGACACCGAGCTGGGCGGCCAGTACATCCGGACCGGCGACATGGTCATGTTCGGTGTGGCGGCCGGCAACCTCGACCCCAAGATCCGCCCCGACCCGAACGCCTCCCTCTACGGCAACCGCTCGCACCTGGCCTTCGGCAGCGGCCCGCACGAGTGCCCCGGCCAGGACATCGGGCGTGCCATCGCCGACACCGGCATCGACACCCTGATGGCGCGACTGCCCGACCTCCAACTGGCGGTGGACGAGCACTCGCTGAGCTTCCGGTCGGCGTTCCTCGCCCGTCACCTGGTCGAGCTTCCGGTGAAGTTCACCCCGGCCAGGCCGCTGGGCGAGCAGGTGCAGACCCCGAGTACCTCGCAGCCGGCACCGGCGGCCGAGATGCCGCCCGTCGCCCAGCCCCAGCCGGAGCCGGTCGTCGCCGCACCGGCCGCAACTCCCGTACCCGCGCCCAGGCGTTCGTGGTGGGACTCGCTGGTCGGGTGGCTGCGCGGCAAGTAGCGTAATCTTCGTCTCATTCTTTGACCGGCGCAGGTTGGGCGCACGGGCCAGTGCGCCTGTGCGCCCAACCTGCGCCGGTGGCTGTTCGGTAGCTGTTGACGCCCTGGTCAGTGCCGGGTCATGCGCTGGGCGCACGAAGGGCGCACGCTCGGCGCAAGCGGACGGCGCGCCAACTGGCGTTCGCATGGCGAGATTCGGTCCCTTGACGCCGGAGCCATATGCCGGAGTAATTGTCGCTGTAAATGATCGCTCACGTTCGCTTCCGGGCATGGCTCGATCGGCGAGCGCGCATCAGCATGCGTACAACTTGAAAGGCGGCCGCCCATGGAGCCCGATCTGGCAGTCCCGCCTATCTACTCCCCACTCCGGTCAGCCATCCACCCCCGGCACGTGGCCATCGACGCCCACACCGCCACCTGGGCCGAGACCTTCAGCATCGGATCCCCGGAACTGCGCAGCCAACTGGTCAGGTCGGACATCGGCACGTTCGCCGCACGGATCTTCCCGGAGGGCCGCGAGGAAGTTATTACCATCGCGGGCGACTTCATGCTCTGGATCTTCGGCGTCGACGACGGCTACTGCGAGGAAGGGGAACTCGGCACCCGGCCGGGCGAACTCCAAAGTGCGCTCCAGCGGTTGATACGCGTCGCCCAGAACCCCGAGGCCCCCATGCTCGTCGACGATCCGCTGGCCCTGGGCCTGCGCGATCTGCGGCACCGGATGGATCGCCACGGCACCCCGGTCCAGGTGACCCGCTGGGTGGAAGCCCTCAGCGCCTACTTCCAGGCCGTGGTCTGGGAGTCCTTCCACCGTGTCCAGGGCACGGTCCCGAGCCTCAACGACTACACCATGATGCGCATGAACGACGGTGCCACCCCGATCATCCTCCCGATGTTGGAGATGGGGTACGGATACGAACTGCAGCCCAACGAGCGGGACCACACCTCCGTACGCGCCATCGCCGAGATGGCGCACTTCATCATCGGCTGGGACAACGACATCCTGTCCCATCACAAGGAGCACCGAACCGGCGGCTACTACCTCAACGCGGTACGAGTCCTCGCCGAGGAGTACAGGATCGGCCATGGCCAGGCGCTGATCACCGCCATCGCCTACCGCGACCGCGTCATGAGCCTGTTCCTGCGCATGGCCGAGTGGCTGAAGACCGGCTGCAGCCCGCAGCTGCGTCAGTACATAGAAAGCCTCGGGGACTTCATACGTGGTGCCCAGGAATGGGAGATCACGTCCGTCCGCTACACAACCCCCGCCGATCCGGCTGACCTCCCTTCGACCTTCCGCGACACTCCGACCGACGACAACCCGGCGCCCCTGGACATCCCGGCGATCTCCTGGTGGTGGGATCTGCTCCCCGACCTCCAGGACGCCAACGCGTCCCACGGGGCCGCCTACGGACCATCCGTTCCAGCCCCCTCCTTCCTACACCCGATCGCACAGCGCACGGCATGAGTTCCACGAAAGAAAAGGGGTTTTCGGGATGAAGGCAGTGTCGCGATCGGTGCCACGTGCCCCCGGCGCACTTCCGCTCCTCGGCCACTTGTGGCCTCTCTGGCGTGACACGCTCGGCTTCGTCGCGGGCCTGCGGGCCACCGGCGAACTCGTACGCGTCGACGTCGGTCCCATGCCGGTGTACTTCGTCACCAGCGCCGCGCTCGCCAACGACATCATGGTCCGCAGGGCCCGCAGCTTCGAGAAGGGCCGGCTCTACGACCGGATGCGCCCCGCACTGGGCACCGGTCTGGCCACCGCCCCCACCGAGCTGCACCGCAAGCACCGCAGGCTGATGCAGCCGATGTTCCACACCGCCAAGGTCGCCCAGTACGCCGACGCCATCACCGAACAGGCGCGGCTGCTCGGCGAGTCGCTGGAGCCCGGGCGTACGGTCCCGGTGCTCGAGGTGACGACGGAGTTCGCCATCAGCACGCTCATGGCGACCATGTTCTCCGTCTCCACCGAGACCGGCAGGCACGCGGCCTCGGTCGTCCAGCGATGCATGCCGGTGATGTTCAAGTACATGCTGATGCGGCCGCTCATGCCCAAGGCGCTGGACCGGCTGCCGATCCCCGCCAACCGGGCCTTCGACTCGGCGACCGCCGAGATGAGCGAGGTCATCTACCGGGTGATCGCCAACGCCCGAGCCCAGAACGCGATCGACGAGCCCAACCTGCTGTCCATGCTGCTCGCCGTCCGGGACGCCGACACCGGTGAGGCCTTCACGGACGAGGAGATCCACAACGAGCTGCTCACCCTCTTCGTCGCGGGCGTGGAGACCGTCGCCTCCACCCTGGCCTGGGCGTTCCACGAGCTCGCCGGGAATCCGGAGGCGGAGGAACGACTGCTCGCCGAGATCGACACGGTGGTCGGCGACCGGCCGGTCGGCTTCGAGGACATCCCCAAGCTGGAGCAGACCCGCAGGGTCGTGGACGAGACGATGCGGCTGCACGCGGTGACGATGCTCATGCGCCGGACCGTCGAGCCCGTCGAGATCGGCGGTGCCATGATCCCGGCCGGCGCCGAGTTCGGCATCAGCCTCTACGGCATTCACCGCGACCCCGGCGTCTTCGACCACCCCACCCGCTTCGACCCCGACCGCTGGCTGCCCGAGCGCCGCGCCGAGCTGCCCCGGGAGGCGTATCTGCTCTTCGGGACCGGGGCCCGCAAGTGCATCGGCGACACGGTCGCGCTGACCGAGCTGGTCATCACCCTCGCCACGGTTCTGCGCACCCGGCGGCTGCGCCCGGTGGGCAAGGCCCCGGCGGAGGCGGTCTCGGCGATGCCGCAGCCGGTCGGCCTGACGATGCGGGTCGAGGCACGGTAGCGCTCCGAGAACTTCAGAGCCCGCCCGTGTAGGCCAGTAGCCTCGGCGTCCCCCAGGGGGCGCCGATCGGCACGTTCGGGGTGGCGTTGTCCGTGAGCCACTTGGAGAGCGTGGCGAAGTCCGTGTCGCCGTAGGTGTCCTTGTAGAGGACGGCGATGCCGGTGACGTGCGGGGTGGCCATCGAGGTGCCGCTCATATCGGCGTAGGTGCCGTTGAGGGAGGTCGAGGTGATGTTGGTGCCGGGGGCGTTCATGTTGACGCAGGAGCCGTAGTTGCTGAAGGTCGCCTTGCGGTCGTACTCGTCGATGGCGGCGACGGTGAAGGCTTTGGCCGCGCTCGCCGGGGAGATCACGCAGGCGTTGGTGTCGCCGTTCCCGGCGGCCACCACCGTGAAGACGCCGGAATTCGCGAGGCCGTTGAGGCTGGCGTTCATGGTGGCGGAGTAGTTGCCGCCGAGGGAGAGGTTGGCGACGGCGGGCTTCTTCGCGTTCGCCGCCACCCAGTTGATGCCCGCGATGATCCCGGAGTTCGGGCCGCGCGCCTCGCAGTTGAGCACCCGTACGGCCACCAGCTTCACCTGCTTCGCGACGCCCGTGTGCTCACCGCCCACGGTGCCGGCGACATGCGTGCCGTGCCCCGCGCAGTCCACGCCGTTGCGCCCGTCTGCGATCTGGTCGATGCCGAGGGTCGCCCGGCCGCCGAACTCCGGGTGCGTGAAGTCGATCCCGCTGTCGATGACGTACGCCGTCACCTTGGCGCCGGTCGCCTTCACGCTGAAGCCCTTGCCGCCCGGTGTCCGCTGGTTGATCCGCTCCAGCCCCCACGGGATCCCGGTGCCCGCCCGCTGCCCCGGCACCGGTTTCGGCGCCGGGATCGCCCGCTGTTCGACAGGCGACACCGTCACCGTCGAGTCCTGCTCGACGGCTGTCACCGCCGGCAGTCCCCGCACCTGGGTCAGCTGGGCCTCGGTGAGCGGGGCCGCGAAGCCGGTCAGAGCGGCTCGGTAGACATGCCTGGGTCTGACCCCGATCCGGTCCGTGACGGCGGCCGGGTCCGTGCCCGGGGTCAGGCTCACGATGTAGTCCCCCGGGATGGCGTTGCGGACCATACGCAGCGGTGCCGGGCTCGACGCGTGCGAGGCCGGTGAGGCGGCCGCGGCAGTGAGCACGGGTACGGCTGCCAGCAGGGCGGCGGCAATCGTCCGACGCAGGGACAGGCGCATACGGTGAGCTCCTCGGCTTCGGTCTCCCGGTCTCCGGGCGTTCGCTGCCTCCTGCCTATCAGCGGTGATCGGCGGCGGGCGCGCGGTGATCCGCCGGATGGGTGACATGTGACCATTGCTGCCGTGGGAGATCTGAGAGCGGCGGTCGAGGCCGCCTGCGCGAACGCGGACGTGGACGCCGGGGCGTCCGCGCTCGCCGCGGCACCGTGGCCCGAGGTCAGCCGGGAGGTGGTCGCGCTGGCGGGGCGGGTGGCGCAGGCCTGCCGAAGGCGCGGCTGGGAGGACCCGGACCTGGTGCGGATGGCGCGCCGGGAGCTGGGCGCCGAGCACGTACGGCTCGCGGAGGCGCTGGCCGAGGTGTCGGCCGAGGTGGCGGAGCCGGACCGCTTCCTGGAGGCCTACGGGCGGCGCGAGCGGCTCGACCGCTTCGGCACGGCAACCGTCGTCCTGGAGCTGCTGGGCCTGTACGGGCGGCTGCCCGCGATCACGCCCCTGGCCGCCCCCACCCCCGACCGTCCCAGGCCTGCCACCGGCGGTCACCGCATGCTGGGCCGGATCCGGGCCCTGCTCGCCAAGGCCGAGTCGACCGAGTTCCCCGAGGAGGCCGAGGCCCTCAGCGCCAAGGCCCAGCACCTCATGGCCCGGCACAGCATCGACGAGGCCCTGCTGCCCGCCGCCGCGGCCGACGGCCCCACCGCCCGCCGCATCGGCGTCGACCGCCCGTACGAGGGCGCCAAGGCGCTGCTGCTGGACGCCGTCGCCGAAGCCAACCGCTGCCAGGCCGTCTGGTCCTCCGCCTTCGGCTTCTCCACGGTCGTCGGCTACGAGGCGGACCTCGAAGCCGTGGAGCTGCTCTACACCTCGCTCCTCGTCCAGGCCGACGCCGCGATGCAGCGGGGCGGCTCGAAGTCCAAGAACTTCCGCCAGTCCTTCCTCATCGCCTACGCCGGCCGCATCCGGACCCGCCTCGCCGCCGCCACCGACGAGGAGGCCGCCGCGACCCCCGAGGTCCTCCCCGTACTCGCCACCCGCGAGGTCGCCGTCGCCTCCGCCGCCGAGCGGATGTTCCCGTCCACCACCACCCACCGCCTCAAGGGCCGCGACGCCGAGGGCTGGGAGCGCGGCACGGCCGCCGCCGACCGGGCGGCGCTCGCGCCCAAGCCCAAGCTCAGGCCCTAGGAGCGCAGTTCGCGGGCCTGATCGATCGCGGTGGCCAGGTCCCTGACCGCCGAGTCCTCGGTCAGCTTCGCCAGTTCGTGCGCGTGCCGCGACAGCTGGGCCAGGCTCAGCGGATCCGGCAGCTGCTCCTCCCCCGTGTCGTACGTACGCAGGATGTCCGCGAAGTACGCCGCCACCGCGTCCACCCGCAGCCGGGGCGAGGCCTTGCCTGTCCACAGCTCCCCGCTCAGCGCCGCCGCGTCCACCTGCCCGGACGCCTCCCGCGGCGCCCGGGTCGACGGGTCCAGCCACCGCACGGTCGCCGTCGCGACATGGCCGTCGGCGCCCTCCTTGAGCCGTACGGCATACAGCGCGGTGACCGTGTGCCCCGGGCCGATCTCGCCGCCGTCGACCCGGTCGTCGCGGAAGTCGCCGTCGTCCACGGCCCGGTCCTCGTACCCGATCAGGCGGTACTCGGCCACCGTCGCCGGGTCGAAGGCCACCTGCGCCTTGGCGTCGCGCGCCCGCAGGCCGACATTGACCGGCAGCTGCTCCACGAAGACCTTCCGGGCCTGGGCGGTGGTGGACACGTACGACGTGTGCCCGTCGCCCTTGTCCGCCAGCTGCTCCATCAGCTCGTCCCCGTAGCTGCTGCCGACGCCCACCCCGAACAGCGTGATCCCGTACTCGCTGCGGGCATCGCCGATCTGCCGCAGGATCCCGTCCGCCGAGGTGTCCCCGGTGTTCGCCAGCGCGTCCGAGAGCAGCACGACGCGGTTCGTCGCCCCCTGCCGGGCCGCCCGCTCGGCCTGCGCGTATCCGGTCTTCACCCCGGCGGCGAGGTTGGTGGAGGCGTCGGGGCGCAGTCCGTCGATGACCTCGTGGATCCGGTCCCGTACGGAGCCGGAGTCCGAGCCGGAGCCGCCGCTCAGCCTGGTCACCGGCAGCACGACCTTCGCCTTCCCGCTGAAGGTGACGATCCCCATCGCGTCGTCCGCCCGCAGCGCGTCCACGGTCATGCCCAGTGCCTTGCGCACCAGGTCCAGCCGCCCCGGTTCCCCCATCGACCCCGACACGTCCACCACGAACGTCAGCACCGCGGGCGGCCGTTGACCGTCCTCCGCCTCCCGGGTGGCCAGCCCGACCCGCATCAGCGACCACCCGTCGCCGTCCACGCCGCTGATGCGGGCCCCGTCCGCCGTCACCGAGAAGCCGTTGCCCTTCGGCTGCGGATAGTCCTGCCGGAAGCTGTTCACGAACTCCTCCGCCCGGACTGTCTTCGGATCGGGCAACGCCCCGCCCGCCAGCGTCCGCTGCGCGAACCCGTACGACGCCGTGTCCACATCCAGCGCGAACGTCGACAGCTGGTCCGACGCCCCGGTCGCCTCATCCGCCGGCACCCCCGACACCGGCGCGGGCGCCGGCGCCGTGTACCCGCCGTTGCTGTTCCTCCCGTGGTCCGGCACCGACGTCGTCCCGCACCCGGCCACCAGCACCACCGCGCCCACGGCCAGCGCCGCCGCGCAACTCCCGTACCGCCCCCGCATCACCATGCATCCGAATGTGCGCCCGGAGGCACCGGTTCCGGAGTTCGGGGCTGTTGCGGATGAATCTCAATGGGGCAACGGGCCGTCGTTCTCCCGGCTCCGGATCACCGCAGCATCCAGCGGTCGGCCCGGCGCGCGGCGGCGCGGATGCTGTGGCGTACGCCGCGCGGGAGGCGCCGCAGCACCTCGCGGACGCCATGGCGGAGGCGGTGGTCGGCGGCGGTTCGCAGGAGGAGGCGGCGGGTGGTGCCGATCCGGCCGGGGCCGCTGACGGCGAGCCGGAGCTGGCCGCCGGGGCCGGCCCAGGTGGGGGAGACGAGGCGCGGGGGTGCGCCGACGGCGACGGCGCCGAGGGAGATGCGCGTGCCGCCCCGGGCGGGGGCCAGCCGGGGGCGGCGGCCGACGCCCAGCAGCTGGGCGCCGGCCCAGACCTGGTAGGCGCCCGGGGTCATGGGCCCGTCGCCGGTGAGGGTCAGCGGGTCGATGACCGTCTCACCTGCGACCACGACCCGGTGGCGATCTGCGCCGAGCGGTACCAGGGCCGGTGCCAACTCCCCGTCGGGGTACCACCAGTGGTTGCCGGCGGTGTCGTGGACGATGAGTTCCCCGTACGCGTACGAGAAGGGGTCGGGCACCTCCCAGCCCTCCGCTCCCTCGATGCCGTCGAGGAGCTCGGGGTCGAGCAGCATCCGCCCGCCACGGTCCACGACGGTCAGCGGCTCGCCGTCGGCCCGGACCATGCCGATCCGGGTCCGGATCACCAGCTTGTCGTTCCGCCAGCGCATGTCCTCCACCTCGACGTGCGGCTTGATCCGCTCGGTGCGGCGGGCGAGTTCGACCAGGGAGTCCAGTCGGCCCTGCACGAGCAGTTCCGCCCGCAGCCGGCTGATCGCCGGGAGCCCTTCGCGTACCCCCGGCGGATAGCTCGTCATCGCCATCCGACGGACGGTGGTGAAGTACTCCTCCAGATCCTTCCCGGTGCGCCGGAGCACCCGGGGCTCGCTCACCGGCCGCAGCAGCTCCACACGGTACGAGCGGCGCAGCAGCCGGTCCTGGAGGTCGCCCGGCTGCGTGCCCTCCTTGATCGCCTCCACGACATTGCCCAGGTGGCCGTAGTAGTCGTCGGCGGTGATCCGGCGGCTGCTGTTGTTGCCGCCGTCCTCACGCCGGTTCCACCGGTAGCACGGGTAATTGCCCAGTATCGACACCGTCTTCGCCCGCACATAGGTGCGGGCCATGAACAGCTGGTCCTCCAGCCTGACCCGCCCCTCCGGGAAGCGGATCCCGTGCTCCCGCAGGAAGTCCCGGCGGAACATCTTGTGCGGCGTCAGGCTCTCGAACAGCGGTGCGTCGGCGGCGGTGCACCGCTCGACCGTCCGCTTGAACACATTGCTGGGCCCCTGCATCGTCCCGTGGACCTTGCCCAGCACGATGTCCGACCCGTTGCGCGCCGCCAGGGCGTACAGCCGTTCCAGCGCCTCGTACGACAACTCGTCGTCCTGGTCCACGAACTGGACGTACTCCCCCCTGGCCCGGTCGACCCCCACATTCCGCGGCTTGCCCGGCCAGCCGGAATTCTCCTGCCGGTAGACCCGGACATGCGCATGCTCCTCGGCCAGCCGTCCGAGGCGTTCGGCGGAGTCGTCCGTCGACCCGTCATCGACATACACGACCTCGTACGCGTCCGCCCCGAGGCTCTGGTTGACGAGTGATGGCGCACAACGGTCGATGTAGGAACCGGCGTTGTAAATGGGTACGACGACGCTTACCTTGATCAAAACATCCCCCCGGGGAAACGTGCTGTTGCTGAAACAGACACCTGTTGTTGGGGAGAAGTTGTACGGCGCTTGGTGTGCGCCTTAAGAAGCGCGTCGTGCGCCGTAGACCCCCGCACCCACTGCCAGCACCGCCGCGCCGGCCACGACCGACCCCGGCGGCAGGGCGAAGGCCAGCACGGCGCAGCCCGCGAACCCGAGCGCCGGCACGACGCGGTTGCCGCGGAGCGTCCAGGCGGAGGCGTTGGCGATGGCGTAGTAGGCGAGAACGCCGAAGGAGGAGAAGCCGATGGCGCCGCGCAGGTCGGCCGTGGCGGCCAGGAGCACCACGACCGCGCCGACGGCGAGTTCGGCGTGGCGGAGGTCGGCCAGAGCGCCGGGGAGGTGGCGGTCGCGGGCCATGGCGAGGGTGGTGCGGGAGACGCCGAGGGTGAGGGAGAGCAGGGAGCCCAGGGCGGCGACGGCGGCGGCGGGGCGGACCAGAGGGGCCAGGGATGGGACGGCGTCGGCGAGCGGGGCGGTGGCTTGGGCGAGGCGGTCGGGGCCCAGGACAGCGAGGAGGGCGGTGGCCACGGCGGCGTAGACGACGAGGGTGATGCCGAGCGCCATCGGGATCGCGCGGGGGATCGTACGGGCCGGGTCGCGGACCTCCTCGCCCAGGGTGGCGATCCGGGCGTAGCCGGCGAAGGCGAAGAAGAGCAGGCCGGCGGCCTGGAGGACGCCGCCGGGGCCGGCGTCCGCGCCGAGGTCCAGGCGGGCGGCGGAGGCGTGGCCGCCGGTGAACGCGGCGACGCAGAAGACCGCCAGCACGGCCAGGACCACCGCGACGATGATCCGGGTCAGCCAGGCCGCCTTCTGGACGCCCAGGTAGTTGACGGTGGTGAGGGCGAGGACCGCCGCGACGGCGATCGCCCGCTCCTGCCCCGGCCAGACGTACGAGCCCACGGTCAGCGCCATGGCCGCGCAGGACGCCGTCTTGCCGACGACGAAGCTCCACCCGGCGAGGTAGCCCCAGAAGGGCCCGAGCCGCTCGCGGCCGTAGACATACGTGCCGCCGGAGGCGGGGTAAAGGGCGGCCAGGCGGGCCGAGGAGGAGGCGTTGCAGTACGCCACGAGCGCGGCGGCCGCGAGGCCGAGGAGCAGACCGGAACCGGCGGCCCGCGCGGCGGGGCCGAAGGCGGCGAAGACGCCGGCGCCGATCATCGAACCGAGGCCGATCACGGTGGCGTCGAAGACGCCGAGGCGCCGGACGAGGGTCGTCATGCGGCACATGATGGCACTGCCGCACTGCTAGACAACGCGTCAACAAGGTGGTGCCATAGGGACCGTCCGCGACCGCCCGCGACATCACGAGGTGAGTCTCAGTGGAACCTCCGCAGCACCGGGTCACCGCCACCGTCACCGCGTCCGACGGCGTGCGGCTCGCGGTCCACGAACACCCCGGCCCCGCCGGCGCCCCCGTCATCCTCTGCGTGCACGGCTTCCCCGACGACCACCGGGTCTGGGACCGGGCCGCCGCCCGCCTCGCCGCGCAGGGCCGCTTCCGGGTCGTGACGTACGACGTACGCGGCTCGGGCGGCTCCGACGCGCCCCGCCGCACCCGTGCGTACCGCCTGGAGCAGCTCGCCGCCGACACCACCGCCGTGGCGGACGCGGTCAGCCCGGACGCGCCCGTCCACCTCCTGACCCACGACTGGGGCTCGGTCCAGAGCTGGCACACGGTGACCACCCCGCACCTCGCCCACCGCTACGCCTCGATCACCTCGATCTCCGGCCCCGACCTGGACCACACCGGCCGCTGGTTCCGCACGGCCCGCCCGGGCAGTCTGGGCAAGCGAGCGCTGCAGTCGCTGGCCTGGCAGTACATCGGCTTCTTCCACCTCCCCGGCATCGCCGAACTCGCCTGCCGCACCGGCTTCGTCGACTGGTCGGCCGGAATGCTCAGAAGGCGCCTGGAGACCGGCGAGGGCCCGGCGGACTACGGTCCCGGGCTCGCCGCCCGCAACCGGGCCGGGCTGAAGCTCTACCGGGCGAACGTGCTGCCGCGCATGCTCCGGCCCCGCCTGCGGGCGGCCGCGCTGCCCGCGCAGGTGCTGGCGCCGAGCAGGGACGTGTTCGTACTCACCCCCTGGCAGACGGAGATCGCGGGCTGGGCGCCGGGCGCGGAGATCCACCGGCCGGAGGGCGGCCACTGGCTGCCGAGCCACCGGCCGGAGCTGGTGGCGGAGCTGGTGGCGCGGCTGGTGGACCGTACGGAGAAGGAAAAGGAGAAGGAGGCGGCATGAGCGACCGCGACCCCGACCGCGACCCCGAGCGCATCGTCCTCAAGCCCCGGGACGTGCACTGGGACTGGACCGGCCTGCCCATGCACCACCTGGACGGCGACCCCTTCCTCACCCACTCGCGAACGTCCTCAACATCCTGCTTCCCGAGGGCGAGGAATGGTTCCTGACGGTCTTCCAGCAAGCCGTCCCGCTGATCAGGGACGACCTGCTGCGCGAGGACGTCATCGGGTTCATCGGCCAGGAGGCCACCCACGCCGCCGCCCACCAGAGCCTGCTCGCCCACCTCGCAGCCGAGGGGCTGGACACCGGCCCCTTCATCGCCCAACTGCGCTGGTTCTTCCAGGACGTGCTCGGCGACCACGGCCTCACCGGGAAGGCCGCGCACGGCTGGCTGGTCGAAAGGGTCGCGATCATCGCCGCCATCGAGCACGTCACCCCCTTCCTCGGCGACTGGATCCTCAACGCCCACGCCCTGGACCCGGTCAGCCACGCCCCCGCCGACCGCTCGGCCCTCTCCGTCATCGCCGCGGCCCGCCCCGGCACGGCGTACTCCTGCCGCCAGGGCTTCTGCGGCACGTGCCGCGTACGGGTCCTGGCCGGCGAGGTCGCCCACCACAGCAGCGGCACGGCCCGCCGCACGGACGACGCGATGCTGATCTGCGTATCCCGCGCGGCGGAACCGGGAGGCCGCCTGACGCTCGACCTCTAGTGCGGTGACCGCGAACGCTCCGCCGCGCTGCGCTCCACACAGAACTCGTTGCCCTCGATGTCCGCCAGTGTCGCCCAGCCCGTCCCGTCCGGGCGCCGGTGGTCGCCGACGAGGGTCGCGCCGAGGGCCAGCAGCCGCTCGACCTCCTCGTCCCGGGTGCGGTCCTGCGGCTGGATGTCCAGGTGCACGCGGTTCTTGACGGACTTGGGCTCCGGCACGGTGACGAACAGCAGCGAGCCGGCGGGGGTCTCGACCAGCGCCTCCTCGTCGCCCGGCTTGTCGTCCTCGTGCAGCGACGCGTCCAGCACGGCGGCCCAGAAGCCGCCGAGCCGGTACGCGTCGGAACAGTCGATGGTGATGTGCCTGATCAAGGAAGTCATGGCGGCAACTCTGCCGCAACCGCGAACCCCCGGCCAGGGAGTTAGATCAGGCCCAGGTCGGCGACCGGGCTGCCCTGCACCACCGGGGCGACGATGCCGGCCTTCGGGGTGACCAGGCGCGGCAGCCGCTGCTCGCCGATCTCGGGTGCGTCGAAGGGCATCCCTACCACGACGCCGGGCGTCGCGGCCTTCAGCGGCACCGCGGGCGTGGACAGCCGGGGGGCGTTGCGGCCCAGCAGGTTGGGCAGCGGCGTCTCGACATCGAGCTGCGGGACCTTGGCGTGGGCCGGCACCGGCGGGATGAGGGTGTCCGGCAGCACCGCGCCCGGGGCCCGGTGCGGCAGGGCGGTGGGCCGGTTGGCGGTGGGCGTGGCCAGCATGCCGTTCACGGTGGGCGCCTTGAACGGCGACAGGGCCTCCAGCCTGTGCAGCGGGATGTCCACGGGCGTCTCCGCCGGGGCGTGGGGGAGGGCCCCGGGCTGTTCCGCCGCGGCGGCGGCAGGCGCGACCGCCGCGGCGATGGCGCATACGGCGAGCACGGCGCCGGCGCCGGCGCCCAAGGTGAGCTTCATGTGGGTGTCTCGTTCCTGATCGACGTCTCCTGCCATAGCAGGAACGAGTCGGACAGCCGCACCATCACATACGTCACCCGTTTGCCACACCGGCCCCCGCCGCTCTCACGCGGAGAGCGGATCGATCACCATCGGCACGACCTTGCCCTCCATCATCGCGCCCACCCCCCGCACCGAGCACACGTCCGGCTGCTCGGCGATGGTCACCGGCATCCCGGTCGCCTGCCGCAGCATCGTGTCCAGCCCCGGCATCAGCGCGCTGCCGCCGGCCAGCATGATCCCCCGGTCCGTCAGATCGGCCACCAGGTCGGGCGGGACCCGCCGCAGCACGGCGCCGATCCCGTCCACGATGGACGCCATCGGCGTACGGATCGCGTGCCGCACGCTCTCCGTGTCGACGGACACCGTACGGGCCAGGCCGCTCGCCACGTCCCGGCCCTGTACCTCGGCGCTCGGGATGGTCGGGCCAGGCATGGACAGGATCAGGTGCAGCGGGCGCACGGACTGGCTCGGCAGCATCAGCTCGTGCTGGTTGCGCAGGTGCTGGACCACCGCGTGGTCGATCGCGTCGCCGCCGACCGAGACCGTCTCCGCCGCCACGATCGCGCCCAGCGACAGCACCGCGATCTGGGTCGTCGACGCCCCGCTCAGCATGATCATCGTGGCCTCGGGCTGCTCCACCGGCAGCCCGCAGCCCACCGCCGCCGCGATCAGCGAGTCCACCAGCTCCACGCGCCGCGCCCCCAGCCCGTACAGCGTCTCCGTCGCCGACCGCTGCGCCAGCGTCGAGGACGCGTGCGGTGTGCACACCGCCGCCCGCAGCATCGGCTTGCGCCGCCACGCCTTGCGAAGCTGCCCGCCCAGCAGATGGCGCAGCATCCGCTGCGCCATGTCGATGTCCACCACCATCCCCGCCTGGATCGGCCGCACCACCCTGATGTGGGCCGGCGTCCGCCCCGTCATCTGCTGCGCCAGCGCGCCCACCGCGATCAGCGCCCCCGATCGCGCGTCCACCGCCGCCACGCTCGGCTCGTCCACCACGAGCCCCGACCCCTTCAGATACACCCGGGTCCTTGCGGCACCCAGATCGACGGCCACAGAACAACGGCGCAACTGCGCGAGGCTGACGGTCACAGCAGATCCTCCCCGAAGGGTCCGCGGACCGCCCCGTCGGCGGTCCTCATCCTCATGGTCGGCGCGGTTGCGCTTGGGCGCGCGCGGTGCTGCTCCCTCCGGGGGTGCGCCCTAGTGCGGTGACCGGAATGGTTTGCCGGGTCCGTCCGGCTTCCGGTTCCGTCCTCAATCGCCGGACGGGCTGAATTCAGCCCGTCCGGCGATTGAGGACAAAGCGCAGCCGGCGGGCTGCGCAACCCGGCGAACGTTCCCGGCCACAGCCCTAGCGGCCACGGGATGCCGAGGGAGCGGCCGGGGGCGACCATGGAGCCGTGAGCGGCAGCGACAGGGAAGCGGTCCCACCGGTCCCACTGGAGGAGGCCGTCCTGCGCGGCGTGCTGGCCGGCACCCCGGCCGGCATCGGCATTCTGGGCCCGGACCTGCGGTACCGCTACGTGAACCCGGCGCTGGCGGCCATGAACGGCGTCCCGGCCGCCGCCCACATCGGACGGACGATCACGGAGCTGCTCCCGGACCTGGACGACCCCGGCGAGACCGTGCTGCGCCAGGTCCTGGCCGACGGGCGCCCCCGCGAGCTGACCTCCAGCGGTCACACCCGGGCCGCGTCCGGCCTGGAGCGCCGCTACTGGCACGGGGCGTACCACCGCCTCCAGGCGGCCGACGGCACCGTCATCGGCATCGTGGGCATCGTCCTGGAGGTGAGCGCCTCCCACCAGGAGCAGCGCGACCTCGAACGGGCCCGGGAACGGCTGTCGCTGCTCGACCGCGCGGCCACCGCGATCGGCACGACGCTGGAAATGGACACGACCTGCAGCGAGTTGGCCGACTTCCTGGTCCCGCTGCTCGCGGATGTCGCCACCGTGGAGGTCCTGCCCCCGGAGCGGCCGCACGGCGCGGCCGTACGCCCGCCCCCGCACGGGATCCTGCGGCTGCGCCGCGCGGGGATGGCGGCGCTGCCGAACCTCCGCGAGCAGGTGCGGATCTTCGGGGTGCCGGGGACGTACGTCGACTACCAGCCGCAGTCGTCGATCCCGCGCTGCCTGGCGTCGGGCCGGCCGATCCTGGAGAACCTCCCCACCGACGACGAGCTCGGCGGCATGGCCCCCAGCAGCGAGCGGGTCGCCGCCTACCGGGCCGTGGGCATCCACTCGGCCCTGGTCGTCCCGCTCGCGGCCCGCGGCCATCCGGTGGGGACGGTGACCCTGGTACGGGCCGGGGACTCGCCCGCCTTCACCGACGAGGACGTGGTGGCCGCCCAGGACCTGGCCACGCGGGCCGCGATCAGCCTGGACAACGCCCGCCGCTACACCCGCGAGCACGGCATCGCGCTGGAGCTGCAGCGCGCTCTGCTGTCGGAGCCGGGGAGCCCCTATCCGGACGTGGAGGTGGCGTTCCGCTATCAGCCGGCCGGGAGCAGCGCGCTGGTCGGCGGCGACTGGTACGACACCGTACGGCTGCCGCTGGGGCGGACGCTGCTCGCGATGGGCGATGTCATGGGGCACGGCGTCGAGGCCTCGGTCGACATGAGCCAGTACCGCTCGATGCTGCGCTTCGTCGCGTCCGCCGACCTCCCGCCGCACCGCATCCTGCGCCGCCTGGACACCCTGATCTCCGAGACCGAGTCCGGGCGCCCCGCCACCTGCCTGCTCGCCCTGATCGACCCGACCCGGGGCCGCTGCTCCTACGCGAGCGCCGGGCATCTGCCGCCCGCGATCCTCCGGGCCGACGGCGCCACCGAGATCATCGCGCTCCCCGTCGGCCCGCCGCTGGGCACCGGCCACGGCGGCTACGAGCTGCTGTCGCGGCCGTACACCCCGGGCCACGTCCTGCTGATGTACACGGACGGCCTCGTCGAACGCCGGGGCGAGGACATCGACGTGTCGCTGGCCCGGCTGGCGGCGCTGCGGCTGCCCACGGACGGCGACATCGGACTGCTGGTCGACAAGGTGCTGGCGCTGCTGGTCACGGAGGAGGCGGAGGACGACGTCGCGGTCCTGGCCGCGCGCATCACCAGGTGACGCAGGCCAGGTGACCCGGCCGGCTGACCCCGGACGGGTGACGCCCAAGCGTGTCGGCCCGGTACCCGGCATGCGCGTGGCGAGGATCGTGCGATGTGCCGCCGAGCCGCTGTCCACGCTGTCCTGTGCCTCGCGCTGGCCGTATCCGTATCCCTCGGCTCGTTCGGCTCCCTCGGCCGGGCTCGAGCCGCCGACAATCCCGCGGTCACCGTCGACCGGCTGTACCACGAAGCCGCCGAGGCGGTGCGGTCGTACGAGACCGTACGCGCGGCCGTGGACCGCAAGCGGCGGGAACTGGCCGCACTGCGGCATGCGCAGGCCGTACAGCGGCGGCAACTGGGGCCGCTGCGCGAGCGGATCGGGGAGATGGCCCGCAGGCAGTACCGCGACGGCGGACTCCCGCCGTCCGCCCGGCTGTTCCTGTCCGGGGCACCGGACGAGCTGCTGGCGGGGGCGACGCTGCTGCGCGAGGGCGACCACGCCACCGCGGGCCTGCTGGACGCCCGCGACCGTGCACAACGCCGCCTGCACACCGCCACGGTGGCCGCCGACCGGGTGCTGGACCGGCTCACCGCCGACGCCGCCCGCCAGGCCGCGATCAAGCGGCGCATCGAGGCGAAACTGACCCGCGCCGAAGCCGTCCTGCGCATGCAGCAGGAGCAGCAGGAGCAGCAGGAACGGAGGCAGGCAACGCCGCATGCGCATGCGCCCGGCCAGGACTGCCCACACGGCCCGCGCACCCCGGGCACCGAGCGCCCCCGCCACCGCCCTTCACCCCCCGGCGCCCACACCCCCGCCACCTGGGTCAGCCCCGTCGAGCACTACCGCCTCACCGCCGGCTTCGCCAGCACCGGCACCCACTGGGCGCACCGCCACACCGGCCAGGACTTCGCGGTCCCGGTCGGCACCCCCGTACGGGCGGTCGGCGACGGCACCGTCGTCCTGGCCGGGTGCGGCGACGGCTTCGGCAACCAGATCGTCATCCAGCACCCGTGCGGCTACTACACGCAGTACGCCCACCTCTCCCTCCTGGAGGTCGAGCCCGGCGACCGCGTCCGCACCGGCGACCGCATCGGCCTGTCCGGCAGCAGCGGCAACTCCACCGGCCCGCATCTGCACTTCGAGGTCCGCGTCACCCCGCTGCTCGGTTCCGGCGTCGACCCGGTGCCGTGGATGGCCGAACACGGCGTGGTCCTTCAGGACACCCCCTGACCCACAGGAGTGTCACAGGGCCTCGCTAATATGCGTTTTCCGGCGATCTCCTTTGACGCCGATACGACCTGTGGGGGGTCCCTGCATGCGCACATCGCGCGCAACCCGGCCTGCCGTCTTCCGTACCGCAGCCGCATTCGTCATCACCACCGCCCTCGCCGCCGGCCCCTTGGCCGCAGCGGCACCGGCCTTCGCCGCCGACGCCACCGTCGCGTCCGTGGCGACCGCCGACGACGGCACGCTCTCCGTCGCACTTCCCGACGCGTCAGCGCTCTGGGTGAAGGTCAGCGTCCGGGCCTCGGCCGACGCCGACCTCGCCCCGATCTGGACCAGCGACGAGCTGTCGTACGGCGGCGGGCGGGGCTGGTACACGGACAAGCCCGTCAGCCTGCCCGCCGACATCGCCTACGGCGACTACCCGGTGGACGTGGACTACCGCCTGCCCGGCGGCACCGTCCAGCACTGGAGCGGCACCGAGCACGGCGCGTCCGGCCTGATGAGCTACCGGCTGCACACCGGGGTGGCGTCGGTCGCCTACGACCGCGAGTACACCGACTTCGACCACCGCAGCCCGGTCGTCAGCGGCACGGTCACCTCGTACGACCCGGTGACCGGCACCACGTCACCGGCCAGGGCCGGCACGACGGTGAAGGTGAACTGGTCGGCCTCCGTCGGCGTCGACCAGAAGTCCGGTACGGCGACCGCCGTTTCGGACGACACGGGCGCCTTCCAGGTGGCCATCACACCCAACGGCTCGATCACGTCGGGCACCGCCACCGTGGTCGAACCCGCCGCCGACACCGACCCGGACGTGGCCACGGGCCTGCCCGCACTGCCGGTGCACACCACCACCTACCGGATCAGCGCCGACGGCAACCACGCCAGCGTGCACAAGGGCAAGACCTTCACCGTCAACGGCTCGGTCCTGAAACTGACCGACGACGGCTGGAAGCCCTTCGCCAACGCGCCCCTGGTCACCACCCCGCAGGCCCCGGACAGCTACCGCTACACGACGCCCGGGCTGATGGGCACCGGCACGAGCACGGCGACGGGCACCTTCTCCTACCCGGTGACGGCCACCAAGACCACGTACTACTACTCCTACGTCCAGCCGTCCGCGTACCTGAGCACCCTCCCGTACGCGGAGAACTACATCACCGTCCCGACCGCGGGCTCCTTCAAGGACGTCAAGCTGACGATCGACGCCTACCGCCAGGTGACGGCGAAGGGCAAGCTGCTCGGGTCGTGCGGGACCGCGGCGCTGACCCTGCAGTACTCGAAGAACGGCAGCAGCGGCTGGAAGACCATCGGCTCCGGCAAGGCCGGGGACCAGTACTCCAGCGGTTGCTCCTTCTCGCTCAAGGGTTACGGCTCCACGGACGGCTACTACCGCGTCCGCCACGCCGAGTCGGACCGCATGCTGGAGGCCATCTCCGGCAAGAAGCGGCTGAACCGCGTCGAGACGCGCATCGTCGGCTTCGACATGACGCCCAACAGCCCTGTCGTCAACGGCAAGCTGACCGCCAAGGGCACGCTGCAGTACAAGTCCGGCGGCAAGTGGAAGGCCTACAAGGGCGGCAGGATCGTCGTGGTCTTCCGACCCAAGGGCGACAGCAACTGGTACTGGACCGTCAAGGGCACGACCGACTCCAAGGGCCACTTCAGCCTCAAGACGAAGGCCTACCAGGACGGCACCTGGGCCACCTATCTCGCCGCCGACGCCAAGCACTTCTACAGCGAGTCGAAGACGGAGTACGTCAATGCCCGCTAAGCGCACCGCATTCGCTCTGATCGCAGCCGCGGCGGCGCTCTCCGTCGCCCTGACCGCCACGCCCGCCCTCGCCGACCCCGCCTCACCGCTGGGCATCGGCGTCGCCCGTACCGTCGACAGCCAGCGCGGCACCTTCACCGTGCCGGTGTGGACCGACGCCTCCGGGGCCACGGTCACCTCCGTCCAGGCCGTCATCCGCGACACCGACGGCTCGGCCGTCGGTGACCCGCTGACCCTGCAGCAGTCCGGCGACGACTGGGCGGTGGCCTCCGATGCCCCGCTCAAGCTGACCGAGGACGGCGGCAGCGTCCCGCACCTCGGCCGGTACGCGATCGACGTCACCGCCACCGACGACCAGGGCAACACCGTCACCCGCAGCGGTGCCGGCACCCTGGACTTCACCCTGCGCCCCGACTTCACCGGCGCCGGGGAGGGCACCGGGCCGTGGGGCGAGAACACCCTTGTCCTGTCCCCGTCGACCCTGGACAAGGACCACCGGGCCACCGGCGCCGACGACCACCTCGTCGGCATCCAGCCCGGCAGCGGCGACCTGGTGCCGATCGCCGGCCGCACGGTCGCCGTCACCCGCTCCTCCCAGTCCGACGTCAACAGCTACCTGCTCGGCCCCGACTCGGCCTCCGCCACCACCGACGCCGACGGCCGGTTCACCACCGACCTGCTCCAGGCGGACGGTTCCGTCTCACTCACCGCCGAGTTCAGCGAGAACAGCGCCGAGGTGCACGGCTCGGCCTCCCTCACCGGCTACCCCACCTACACCCAGACCACCGGCTACGTCACCGCGAGCGCCAACCTCAAGCGGGCCGCCCCCGGCCAGAAGATCACCATCAGCGGCTACGTCCGCAGCGGCACCTCCGCCACCTCCCCGGGCATCGCCGGCGCCCATGTCACCGTCTCGCCCAACGGCTACGCACCCAACGGCCAGCCCGGCGAGGTCACCGTCGTCACCGACGCCGCCGGTCACTTCAGCGGGGCCCTGACCGCGGCACCCGACGCCATGAGCGGCTGGAGTGCCGGCCTCACCGACCGGTTCGTGACCGGCGACAAGGCCAACGGCTCGGTCGTCGTGCCGGAGTACTCATCCTTCGTCAACCTGAAGTCGACGCTGGCCGCGACCGGCAAGGTCACCGTCAAGGGCAGCATCGTGGCCACGTACGCGCGCAACTCCGCGATCTACCACGGCCAGGTCGTTCACCTGGAGTACTCCAAGGACGGCTCGACCGGCTGGAAGGACCTCGGCGCGGTCACCCAGGGTGCCGACTCCAGCTCCTTCTCCATCACCAAGTGGGGCTACGTGGACGGCTACTACCGCGTCCACCACTTCATCTCCGACGAGCTCGCCGCGAGTTACAGCACCCCCGTCCGGCTCAACCGGATCAACACCAACGTCTACTCGATCAGCGCCACCCCCGCCAAGGTCTCCAAGGGCGCCACGGTGACCGTCAAGGGCACCCTCAAGGAGTACAGGAACGGCTCCTGGAAGGCCTACGCGGGCCAGAAGGTCTACCTGTACTTCCAGAAGAAGGGCTCGACCTCCTGGACGTACATCACCTCCGGCAAGACCGGCTCCAACGGCGCCGCCAAGCTCAAGGGCAAGGCCACCAAGGACGGTTACTGGCTCATCCAGTACTTCGGTGACTCCAAGCACTTCGACAGCGGCGGCGTGAAGGACTATGTCGACGTGCGCTGACGCACGCTGACGTACATCGGACTACGCCCGCCCGGGGGCATAACGGCCACCCGGGCGGGCACCCGACTCCCATGGAGATTTCGGGCATTGCCAGCGCACTGATCATCGGTCTCGTCATCGGCGTACTCGGCCGGATAGCGCTTCCCGGCCGTCAGCACATCCCCGTCTGGCTCACCATCGTCATCGGCATCATCGCCGCCTTCGCCGGCGCCGCCCTCGCGAAGGCGTTCGGCGTCGCCGACACCAACGGCATCGACTGGATCGAATGGCTGATCCAGATCGGCCTCGCGATGGTCGGCGTCGGCTTCGCCGACCGCGCGTACGGCCGCGGCCGCTGAGTCCCCCGGACAGGGCCTGGTGACGGACAGAACCTAGTGATGGAACGCCGTCGCCGTCCCCGCGGGCCGCCGCAGGGGCCCCGACTGGGCCCGCAACTCCGGCAGCAGCCGCTCCAGTTCGTCCGTGAGCAGGTCGGCCAGGTCCTGCGAGAAGCCGTTGCGGCAGACCACCCGCAGGACCGCCAGATCCTCGCGGTTGGCCGGATACGTGTACGCCGGGACCAGCCAGCCGCGCTCGCGCAGCCGCCGCGAGACGTCGAAGACGTCGTACGCGCCGACCCCCTCCGCCGTGGTGAAGGAGAAGACCGGCAGCTCGTCGCCGTGGGTGACCAGCCGGAAGTCGCCCATCGCGGCGATCCGTTGGGCCAGTGACATGGCGACGTCCCGCGAGTCCTGCTGCACGGTCCGGAAGCCCTCCCGCCCGAGCCGCAGGAAGGTGTAGTACTGCGCGACGACCTGGGCTCCGGGGCGGGAGAAGTTCAGAGCGAAGGTCGGCATGTCGCCGCCCAGGTAGTTGACCCGGAAGACCAGCTCCTCCGGCAGCGACTCGGCGTCCCGCCACAGCGCCCAGCCCACCCCCGGATACACCAGCCCGTACTTGTGCCCCGAGGTGTTGATCGAGGCGACCCGGGGCAGCTGGAAGTCCCACACCAGCTCCGGGTCGAGGAAGGGCGCGATCATCGCGCCGGACGCGCCGTCCACGTGCACCGGGACATCGAGCCCGGTGCGTGACTGAAGCTCGTCGAGCGCCGCGCAGATCTCCGCCACCGGCTCGTACGACCCGTCGAAGGTCGACCCGAGGACGGCGACCACCCCGATGGTGTTCTCGTCGCACAGCCCGACCGCCGACTCCGCGTCCATGTGCAGCCGGTCGCCCTCCACCGGCACCAGCCGCGCCTCCACCTCCCAGAAGGTGCAGAACTTCTCCCAGCACACCTGCACATTCGCGCCCATGATCAGATTCGGCCGCGCGCTCCCCGGATACCGGCTCCCCGCCCGCTTCATCCAGCGCCGCTTCAGCGCCATCCCCGCGAGCATGCACGCCTCGCTCGACCCGGTCGTCGAGCAGCCCACCGCCCCCGACGGATCCGGGGCGTGCCACAGGTCGGCCAGAATCGCCACGCAGCGCCGCTCCAGCTCCGCCGTGCGCGGGTACTCGTCCTTGTCGATCATGTTCTTGTCGCGGCACTCCGCCATCAGCACATCGGCCTGCGGCTCCATCCACGTCGTCACGAACGTCGCCAGGTTCAGCCGCGCGTTCCCGTCCAGCATCAGCTCGTCATGGACCAGCTGATAGGCCGTATGGGGCGTCATCGGCCCGTCCGGCAGCTGGTGCTTGGGTGGTGCCGTGAGCATGCCCGCCGCCGGGTTCGCGTCCCCGTAGAAGGGGTTGACGGAGAGTTCTCGCCGGTCGTCATCGCCTTTGTGAAGCGCCATGAACCGGACGATACGGGGGTTGCCGTCAGCCCGCACTCGCTAGCGACAGCTTCGCCGCGAACCCCAGGAACAGCGCCGCCGCGCCCGATGTGAGCCCCGCCGACAGCCGCTTGCGGCGCCGGAACTGGGCGGCGAGGTAGGTGCCGCCCAGGATCAGCGTCGACAGATAGCAGAAGCTGAACACCTGCGCGATGGTGCCGAGAACCAGGAACGACAACGCCGGGTGCGCGTATCCCGGCTCCACGAACTGCACGAAGAACGAGATGAAGAACAGGATCGCCTTCGGATTCAGCAGGCTGATCACCAGCGCCCGCCGGAACGGCGCCTCGCCCGCACCCTCCCCCGAGAGCTCGGGTGCGGCGCTCTCCGCCACCGCCTCGTGCCGCGTACGCCACATGCCCACGGCCGCCCGCGCCATCCCGAACGCGATCCAGGCCAGATAGACCGCCCCCGCGTACTTCACGACACCGAACAGCAGCGCGTTCGCCTTCAGCAGCCCCGCCACGCCCGCCGCCGAGGCCGTCATGAGGACGGTGTCGCCCAGAAAGACCCCGCAGGCGGCGCCGTAGGCCGTACGGATGCCCCGGCGCGCGGCCACGGACAGCACGTAGAGCGAGTTCGGCCCCGGCAGCAGGACGATGAGCACGGTGCCCAGCACATAGGTGGGAAGGTCGGTTATCCCCAGCATGTGGATGACTATCGCATGAGGCCCTAGGCGCTCTCGCGGGTGATGACCGCCGCCGTGCCGTAGGCGCAGACCTCGGTGCCGACGTCGGCCGCCTCCGAGACGTCGAAGCGCATCATGAGCACCGCGTTCGCGCCGCGCGACCGCGCCTGTTCGACGAGGCGTTCCATGGCCTGGTTGCGGGTCTCCACCAGGGTCTTGGTGAGCCCCTTGAGCTCGCCGCCGACCAGGGACTTCAGGCCCGCGCCGATCTGGCTGCCGAGGTGGCGGGAGCGGACGGTGAGGCCGAAGACCTCGCCGATGACCTGGTCGACCCGGAAGCCGGGCACGTCGTTGGTGGTGACCACGAGGACGTCGGACTGCTGCGGCTGGCCGCCGCCGTATTCGTCGATACCCATACAGGCATCGTGCCCCTACTCCAGCCGCGGCGCCTCCGCCGGCGCCGGGCAGATGCGGCGGCCCTCATGGTCGAAGACATACAGATGGGCGAGGTCGACCAGCAGCGGGACGCGCTCGCCGGGGCGGAGGAAGAGGTCGGGGCCGGTGCGTACGACCAGGTCACCGGCCTGGACAGGGGGCAGCTCGGCGGCGGGCGCGGCGGGCGGCGGGGGCGGCTGGCGGTCCAGGACGGCGACCCGCTGGATGAGCCGCCCCAGCCCCGCGCCGCGCTTGGCGGCGGTGCGCTGCCGCGGCAGCCGGGCGGCCGGCTTGGCCGCCTCCAGCTCCGGTACGACCGCCGGGCGTGCCCCGGTGTTGAGATGCACCAGCGACTCGTGCCCCTGGTACTCGACATGCTCGACGATCCCGCTCAGCAGCACCTCGCCCGGCCGGGCGGTGCTGGGCGCCGCGATCCGTACGGCCTCCGAGCGCAGGCCGACGATGATCTCCCGGCCCTGCTGGATCCGCAGCAGCTGGTGGTCCTGGGTCAGCGGCTCCTGCATCCCCAGCCGCTGCCGCCCGAAGTCGATCCAGAGCCCGCCGCCCAGCGGGGCGTGCACGGTCGCCTGGAGCAGATTGATCCGCGGCGTGCCGATGAAGGCGGCCACGAAGACGTTCTCGGGCAGGTGATACGCCTCCCGGGGGCTGCTGACCTGCTGGAGCACCCCGCTGCGCATGATCGCGACCCGGTCGCCCAGCGACATCGCCTCGGCCTGGTCGTGGGTGACGTAGACCGTGGTCACCCCCATGCCCCGGGTGAGCCGGGAGATCTCCGCCCGCAGGTGCGAGCGCAGCTTCGCGTCGAGATTCGACAGCGGCTCGTCCATCAGGAAGACCGACGGATGCCGGGAGATCGCCCGCCCCATCGCGACCCGCTGCCGCTCGCCGCCCGACAGCTGCCCGGGATAGCGGTCCAGGATGTCCTCGATGCCGAGCGTGCGGGCCGTCTCGTCGACCCGGGGCCCGGTCTCCTCGCGCGGCATCTCGAAGCGCAGCGGGAAGCCGATGTTCTCGCGGCTGGTCATGCTCGGGTAGAGCGCGAAGTTCTGGAAGACCATCGCCATACGGCGCTCGCCGGGCGCGAGGTCGTTCGCGTATTCGCCGTCGAGCAGCAGCTCGCCGTCGGTGATGGTCTCCAGGCCCGCGATCATGCGCAGGACGGTCGACTTTCCGCAGCCGGACGGCCCGAGGAGGACCAGGAACTCCCCGGGCTCGATGTCCAGCGAGAACCGGTCCACGGCGCGGACGCCCCGGCCGTAGACCTTTGATACGTCGTTCAGTGCGATCGCGCGCGTCATGTGGTTTCCGCCGAGTTTCCGCAGTGGTTCCGCTGGGGAAGGAGAAACGTTTGGGAGGAAGGTAGTCCACCGTTCCCGGCCTGGGAACGGTTTGGTCAAGACGCCGTTGATACTTTGTGCGGGTGAACACTCTCGCCATGGGCCCGAACTGGCTCGACCCCGATTACCTCATCTCGACGCTGGGCCTCATCGGCCTGCTCGCGATCGTCTTCGCCGAGTCGGGGCTCCTCTTCGGCTTCTTCCTGCCCGGCGACTCGCTCCTGTTCACCGGCGGGCTCCTCGTCGCCGGCAACAAGCTCGACCACCCGATCTGGCTCGTCGCCCTCCTCGTCATCCTCGCCGCCGTCGCCGGCGACCAGGTCGGCTACCTCTTCGGGCGCAAGGTCGGGCCCTCCCTCTTCCGCCGGCCCGACTCCAGGCTCTTCAAGCAGGAGAACATCGAGAAGGCGCACGACTTCTTCGAGAAGTACGGTGCGAAGTCGCTGGTCCTCGCCCGCTTCGTCCCCATCGTGCGGACCTTCACCCCGATCATCGCCGGCGTCAGCCGCATGAACTACCGCTCCTTCATCACCTACAACATCATCGGCGGCACCCTCTGGGGCGGCGGCGTCACCCTCCTCGGCTACTGGCTCGGCCAGATCGAGTTCGTCCGCACCCACATCGAGCTCATCCTCATCGCCATCGTCTTCATCTCCGTCATCCCCATCGTCATCGAGTTCCTCCGCGCCCGCGCCAAGTCCAAGAGGGACGATGCCGCTGCGGCGGAGCCGGGCGAGCGCGTGAGCGGCGGCCGCCACCGGCGCTGATTCAGCCCGTCCGGCGTTTGAGGACACGCCCGCAGGGCGTTCGGGGTCTGGGGCGGAGCCCCAGCGGGTCCGGGGCGGAGCCCCGGTTTCGGGAAGGGGCGGGGTGGGGGAAACACCCCCGTCGCGCATGCCGCGCAGCGATCCGGCAAGGTGAGCGCACAGAAACAGCAATGCCGCATGCGCAGCGAAAGGCACAACCGTGTTGGACGAGGGCAAGCCGGGCGCGGACGAGGTCCGCTCCGAGTTCACGCCGCCACTGGGCGTGGAGCTGCCGCCCGAGCCCGGGCCGGAAGGCTCGGCCTTCACGCAGCCCGCGCAGCTGACGCATCCCGCCTTCACGCCGCCCAACGGCATACCGCTGGTCAGCCTGTCCAAGGAGACCCCCTGGCCGGACCGGATGCGGGCGATGCTGCGCATGCCGGTCACCGAGCGGCCCACGCCGGAGCAGCCGGTGGCGGAGCCGGCCGACGCGGGGCCGCCGGTGCCGCGCGTGCTGGACCTGATCCTGCGGATCGGGGAGCTGCTGCTGGCCGGGGGAGAGGGGGCGGAGGACGTAGAGGCGGCGATGCTGGGGGTGGCGCACGCGTACGGCCTGGCGCGGGTGGAGCCGACCGTGACGTTCACGCTGCTCGGGGTCTCGTACCAGCCGTCGCTGATCGACCCGCCGGTCACGGCGAACCGGACCGTACGGCGCCGGGGCACCGACTACACCCGCCTGGCGGCCGTCTTCCGGCTCGTGGACGACATCACCACCGACGGGCTGACCCTGGAGGACGCCTACCGCCGCCTCGGCGTCATCCGCCGCAACCGGCACCCGTACCCGAGCCGGGTGCTGACCGGCGCCGCCGGGCTGCTGGCGGGCGCGGCGTCGATGATGGTGGGCGGCGGCGGGCCGGTGGTGTTCGCGATCGCGGCGATCGGGGCGATGCTGGGCGACCGGCTGGCGTGGCTGTGCGCGGGCCGGGGGCTGCCGGAGTTCTACCAGTTCACCGCCGCCGCGATGCCCGCCGCCGTGCTGGGGATCCTGGTCGACCGCTTCGGGCACGCCCTGCCGTGGACCAGCACCATCCAGGCCTCGGCGGTGATCACCGGTGGGCTGTTCGCCCTGATCCCGGGGCGGGCCCTGGTGGCGGCCGTCCAGGACGGGCTGACCGGCTTCTACATCACCGCCTCCGCCCGGCTGCTGGAGGTCATGTACCTCTTCACCGGCATCGTCGTCGGCGTCACGCTCGTGCTGTACGCGGGCGTCAGCCTCGGCGCGGAGCTGGACCCGGAGCAGACGCTCAGCACCTACGAGAACGCGCCCGTGCAGCTCGTCGCGGCCATGGTGCTGAGCCTGGCCTTCGCGATGATGCTGCAGTGCGAGCGCCAGGTCCTGCTGCTGGCCACCCTCAACGGTGGCGTGGCCTGGGTCGTCTACGGCGTGCTCCACCAGGACCTCGGCTGGTCGGCCGTCCCCGCGACGGCGGTCGCCGCCGGGCTCGTCGGCCTCCTCGGCCAGCTCCTCGCCCGCCACCGGCACGCCTCCGCCCTCCCGTACGTCACCGCCGCGATCGGCCCCCTCCTCCCCGGCTCGGCCACGTACTTCGGGCTCCTCGGCCTCACCCAGCACCACCTCACCCAGGGCCTCACCTCGCTCACCAAGGCGGCGGCCCTGGCCCTGGCGGTGGCCATCGGCGTCAACCTCGGCAGCGAGGCCGCCCGGATGTTCCTCAAGGCGCCCGGCGCCGCCGCCCCGGCCAAGCGGCGGGCGGCCAAGCGCACCCGCGGCTTCTGAGGCCCGTATCCGTCGGACAGGCCTCAGGGCCTGTCCGGCGGGTCTCCGTGGCGTCGCGTGCCCTGGCACCAGCGCTCGCGGCGTTGTCGTCGGTCAACGACGCTCCGCCTCGCTTCCCTCCTCCGCCTTGCGATCACAGGCACCGCAGTGACATCAGCCGCTGGCGCGGCGGGCCGCTCCTTCCTCACGGAGACCCGCCGGACAGGCCCAATTCCTGTTAATTCGCCATGACTTCGGCGTGCCGCCGTGGGAGCGCACCCACCACGGCACGGGGTTCGCGCAGACTGGCCCGTTGGGTGGTACAGATCCACAGAAAGGCCCAGCGCACAGATGAAGTTCGACATATTCAGCGAGATCCAGGACCCCCGCCCCTGGCCGGAGGACGGCGCGGGCGCGGACCGCGGCCGTCACCACACACGCATCAACGAGACCATCGAGCAGGCCGAACTCGCCGACCGGCTCGGCTACGGCTGCTGGTGGCAGGTCGAGCACCACGGCGCCGAGGAGCACAGCCTGTCCTCGGCCCCCGAACTCCTCCTCGCGGCTCTCTCCCAGCGCACCTCGCGTATCCGCCTCGGCCACGCCGCGGTGCTCGCCCGGCCGCCATCAACCACCCCATCCGGATCGCCGAGCGCGCCGCCTGGCTCGACCAGCTCAGCGGCGGCCGGGCCGAGTTGGGGCTCACCCGCTCCACCGCCCCCGAGTGGCGGCTCTTCGGCGTCGACCCGGAGACCGTACGCGACCAGACGCAGCACGCCTTCGAGCAGGTGCCCAGGCTGTGGGCGGGCCAGGGGGCCGCGCCCATCGTCCCCGGCCCGTACCAGGACCCGCACCCGCCGCTGTGGCAGGCGGCGTCGAGCCCGGCGTCCTTCGAGGAGGCGGGGCGGCGCGGGGTCGGCGTGCTGGGGACGACGCTGTGGGAGCCGCTGGACCGGGTGGCGCGGCTGGTGGAGCTGTACCGGCAGGCCAGCGAGGCCTGCGAACAGCCGGTCGGGGCCTTCGCCAACAACCAGGTGGCCTTCTTCACCTTCGTGCACTGCGCCGACACCGACGAAGAGGCCATGCGCGGCGGCGCGGCGGCGGCAGCCGCCTGGTACACCGTCCAGGCGCTCACCTTCTTCGAGGCCGCCGAGGCCTTCATGGAGACCTTCGCCCGCCAGCAGGCCATCCTCGCCGACCCCTCCGGCGGCGGCCTCACCGGCGACTTCCTGCGCGCCGAGGCGGGCGCGGCCCTCAATGACGCCCAGATGGCCATCGGCCGCATCCTCCAGGGCGAGACCGTTCCCGACGACGAGCTGTTCGACGCGCTCAGCGCCCAGGACTCCCTCATCGTCGGCAGCCCCGACACCTGCCGCAAGAAGCTGCGCGCGTACGCGGACGCGGGCATCGACCGCCTGATGTGCTTCCACCAGGTGGGCGCCCTGCCGCAGGACCGGGTGCTGCGGAGCATGGAGCTGATCGGCGAGCTGATCCCGGAGTTCGAGGCGTAGGGGACAAACGCAACGGTGGCGTGTCCGCGATCGCGGACACGCCACCGTAGGGCTTTCAGCGCACCGGCTCAGTGGTGCGTGTCGCCCGACTCCTTGAGGCGCTTGTACGAGGCCTCGATCTCGGCCTCCGCCTCGATGCGGCCGACCCAGTTGGCGCCCTCGACGGACTTGCCGGGCTCCAGGTCCTTGTAGACCTCGAAGAAGTGCTGGATCTCCAGCCGGTCGAACTCGCTCACGTGGTGAATGTCACGCAGGTGCTCCACGCGCGGGTCGGAGGCCGGCACGCACAGCAGCTTGTCGTCGCCGCCCGCCTCGTCCGTCATCCGGAACATGCCGATGGCGCGGCACTTGATGAGGCAGCCGGGGAAGGTCGGCTCGTCCAGGATGACGAGGGCGTCCAGCGGGTCGCCGTCCTCGCCGAGGGTGTTCTCGACGAAGCCGTAGTCGGCCGGGTAGCTGGTCGAAGTGAAGAGCCGGCGGTCCAGGCGGATACGACCGGTCTCGTGGTCCACCTCGTACTTGTTCCGGGAACCCTTCGGGATCTCGATCGTGACGTCGAACTCCAAGACTCCACTCCTCCATGATCAGCACATAGTTCTGGTGATTAAGTGTCTCCCACGCAAGTGTGTGATCGCGAAAGGGGCTGGTGCGGGGTGCCGCTCACCAAGAATGCGCAGGTGGCGGCGGTGTCGGCCGCGATCGGCCTCGCGCTGGCGCTGGTGGCGGTGGCCGCCGCGGGCCCCTGGGAGTCAGGCCAGCGTACGGCCGAACGGGTGGCGGCGAGGCCAAAGGCGACACACACCTCCGCGGCCGGGCCGCGCAGGACCGCCGAAGCCTCCCCCGCCCCGCTCGCCGCCGGCGTCCTCACCCCCGCGACCGGCTCCTCGACGGTGCCCGTGCCGACGAAGGAGGGCCTGGCCGAGACCCTCGTCCCGCTCGTGAAGGCGTCATCGGGGCTCGGCAAGGTCTTCACCGCCGCGGTCGTGGACGCCGCCACCGGCAGGCTCGTCTACGGCCTGGGGGCCGGCACCGCCGCCGTACCCGCCTCGACCACCAAGATCGCCACCGCCACCGCCGCCCTCTCCCTGCTCGGCCCGGACCACACCTTCACCACCAGCGTCGTCGCGGCCACCGACGCCCGCCGCATCACCCTCGTCGGCGGCGGCGACCCCACCCTCACCGCCCGTGCGGAGGCCGGCGGCGGCTACGACGCGGCCTCCCTGCGGGAGTTGGCGGACGACACGGCCCGCGCCCTGCTGCAGAAGGGCTGGACGCGGGTCGCCCTCGGCTACGACGCCTCCCTCTACAGCGGCTCCGCCCTCCACTCCATCGGCCACAACGACAACCTCGCCCCCGTCACCGCGCTGATCGCCGACGAGGGCCGCCTCGACAGAACGTCGTACAAGGGTCCGGCGGCCCGCTCCTGGGACCCGGCGCGGTCCGCGGCGGCCACCTTCGCCAAGCTGCTGGCGACCCGGGGCATCACGGTCACCGGCCGGCCGTCCTCCCACAAGGCCTCCGGCGGCCTGCTGGCCGAGGTCCAGTCCCCGCCGCTGTCCGAGCTCGTCGAGCGCATGCTCACCAACAGCGACAACGACATCGCCGAGGCCCTCGCCCGCCAGTCCGCCATCGCGGCCGGCAAGCGCGCCTCCTTCGACGGCGGCGCCGCCGCCATTGAGGGCGCCCTAGAACATCTCGGCCTCGACGTCACCGGCGCCCGTTTCAACGACGGCAGCGGCCTCAACCATCTCGACGCCCTCACCGCCGACCAACTCGCCACCCTCCTCTCCCTCGCCGGCTCCGCCGCCCACCCCGACCTGCGATCCATCCTCACCGGCCTCCCCGTCGCCGCCTTCTCCGGTTCCCTGAGCACGCGTTTCGTCTCCGACACCGGCCGCGAGGGCGCCGGCCTCGTACGTGCCAAGACCGGCACCCTCACCGGCGTCAACGCGCTGGCGGGCACGGTCGTCGACGCCGACGGGCGGCTGCTGACCTTCGCCTTCCTGACCTCCGGGACGAAGGACCCGACGGCGGCGGTCGCGGCGCTCGACCGCCTGGCGGCGGCCGTGTCGCAGTGCGGCTGCCAATAGGCCCGGCCCTCAGGCCCAACCCGGACCGTCCGTACGGCGTCCTCCCGTGCGGGGGACGCACAACGTACGGTGAAGGAATGACGAGCATCGGTGGTGTGGAGATGGTCGACTGGAATCTCGCGGTGGCGACCGCGACCCGATTCGTGCGGCCCGGGCCGGACGTGTCGCGCGAGGAGGCCCGGGAGGTAGTCGCGGAGTTGCGGCGGCATGCGAAGTCCTCGGAAGCGCATGTGCGTTCCTTCACGAAGATGTTCGGCGACGGGGAGGAGCCGGACGGCCACGGCACCCCTGTGCTGATCGTGGACCGGCCGGGCTGGATCAAGGCCAATGTGGCGGGCTTCCGCGAGGTGCTGAAGCCGCTGCTGACCAAGATGGAGGCCCGCCGCCCGGGCGGCCCCGGCGGGGCCGTGCTGGGGACGGTCGGCGGGAAGGTGACGGGGGTCGAGGTCGGGATGCTGCTCAGCTTCCTGGCCTCGCGCGTACTCGGCCAGTACGAGACCTTCGCCCCGGCCACCCGTGACATGCCGGCGGGCCCGGCGGCGCCCGCGCCGGGGGAGCGCAAGGCGGGGCGGCTGCTGCTCGTGGCGCCGAACATCGTCCACGTGGAGCGCGAACTGGACGTGGATCCGCACGACTTCCGGCTGTGGGTGTGCCTGCACGAGGAGACGCACCGGACGCAGTTCACGGCGGTGCCGTGGCTGCGCGACCACATCGAGTCGGAGATCCAGGACTTCCTGGCGGAGACGGAGATCGACCCGTCGACGCTGATCGAGCGTGTCCGCGAGGCCTTCCAGTCGTTCACCACGGGCAATCGCTCGGACAGCGACGAGGCGGCCGTGGACGCGGAGGAAGAGGACGAGCGCAGCCTGATCGATCTCGTCCAGACCCCGAACCAGCGGGAGATCCTGGCCCGTCTCACGGCCGTGATGTCGCTGCTCGAAGGGCACGCGGACTATGTGATGGACGGTGTCGGCCCCGAGGTCGTGCCGTCGGTGGCCGAGATCCGCGAGAAGTTCCAGCAGCGCCGGCAGAGCGGGGCCGGGCGTCTGGACCTCGCGCTGCGCAAGCTGCTCGGGCTGGACGCGAAGCTGCGGCAGTACCGGGACGGGGAGCGGTTCGTGCGGGCGGTGGTGAAGGACGCGGGGATGGACGGGTTCAACCGGATCTGGACGTCGCCGAACACGCTGCCCACGAAGCTGGAGATCGCCAAACCCGCGGATTGGGTGGCGCGGGTGCACCGGCGTAGCGAAACGTGACGAAATGGCGCACGGGACGCCACCCGGTTCACCCGTCCGAGGGACCGTAAGCGCAGGGCGTGGCGTGCGATGCTCGGGTATTGCCCAGCTTCTGTCACCATCTAGCTACCCTGCGTCATCAGCCCCACAGCCTCCTTAGGAGGGAACCGGACATGGGTCCCCACCCCGCGGTCGCAGCGATACGCCTGGCGGTCCGCCGCGTACTCCAGGACGTACGAAACGACAACTTGTCGGACGACAACTCGCCAGTCGACAACTCGGAAGCCCGGGGCGACAGCCCCCTCGGCCCCCTCGTGCTCGTCGCGTGCAGCGGCGGAGCCGACTCGATGGCCCTCGCCACCGCCCTCGCCTTCGAAGCGCCCAAGCTCGGCATCCGGGCCGGCGCCGTCACCGTGGACCACGGCCTGCAGGCCGGCTCCGACACCCGGGCGCGCGAGGTGGCCGTCCGGCTGCGCGCCCTCGGCCTCGACCCGGTGGACGCCATCGGTGTCACCGTCGGCCGCCAGGGCGGCCCCGAGGCGGCCGCCAGGGACGCGCGGTACGCAGCGCTGGACGCCGCCGCCCGCGACCGGGGCGCGGCCGCCGTGCTGCTCGGCCACACCCGCGACGACCAGGCGGAAACCGTCCTGCTGGGCCTGGCCCGCGGCTCCGGCACGCGCTCCCTGTCGGGGATGCCGGCCGTGAACGGCCGCTACCGACGCCCGTTCCTGCTGCTGGACCGTCACACGGTTCGCGAGGCCTGCCTGGCGCAGGGCATCGACGTGTGGGAGGACCCGCACAACCACGACCCGGCCTACACCCGCTCCCGGGTCCGCCACGAGGCGCTGCCGGTGCTGGAGAAGTCCCTCGGCAAGGGCGTGATCGAGGCCCTGGCCCGTACCGCCCAGCTCTCCCGTGACGATGCGGACGCCCTCGACGAGTGGGCCGCATGCGCAGAGCGTGATGCCGCTCACGGAGAGGGCGGTCTCGACACCGCCCGGCTGCTCGTCCTGCCGCCCGCCGTACGCCGGCGCGTCCTGCGCAGGGCGGCCATCGCCGCCGGTTCACCGGCGGGTTCCCTCTTCGCCCGGCACATCGAGGAGACCGACCGGCTCGTCACCGACTGGCGGGGGCAGAAGCCCCTCAACCTTCCCGGCGGGATCGCCGTCGGCCGCCGCAATGGCAGACTGTTCTTCTCACCGTCGTAGACCTTGAGGAAGTACCACAGGTGAACGAGAAGGACATGGGCGCCGATCTTGAGAAGGTGCTCATCACCAAGGCCGAGATCGACGACCGGCTGATCGGGCTGGCAGCGGAGATCGACAAGGACTACGAAGGCAAGGACCTGCTGATCGTCGGTGTGCTCAAGGGCGCGGTGATGGTCATGGCGGACCTGGCGCGGGCACTGTCGAGCAACGTCACGATGGACTGGATGGCGGTGTCCTCCTACGGGGCCGGCACCAAGTCCTCCGGCGTCGTACGGATCCTCAAGGACCTGGACACCGACATCGCGGGCCGCGACGTACTGATCGTCGAGGACATCATCGACTCCGGTCTGACGCTGTCCTGGCTGATCAGCAACCTCGGCTCGCGCAGGCCGGCCTCGCTGGAGGTCTGCACGCTGCTGCGCAAGCCGGAGGCGGCGAAGGTCGAGATCGATGTGAAGTACACCGGCTTCGACATCCCCAATGAGTTCGTGGTCGGCTATGGCCTGGACTTCGCGGAGAAGTACCGGAATCTTCCCTTTGTCGGTACCCTCGCCCCTCACGTCTACGGCGGCTGAGGGACCTCGGGGAACCTCACTCCGTTTCCCCGCGTTGGAGACTGGGAACGCGGGTTTAACGGTCTCGGACCACTTCGGGTGACAATACTGAAGTACCGTCCGAAGGTCGGGTCATAGTCATACACCGGATGCACAGGCGGCCGAGCGGCTGTCGTGCCTCACTGTGGCAGGAGGGACGGGGCTTAGCGGCCCCGCATGGATGGACGTCAAGCGCTATTTCCGTGGGCCAGTGATGTGGATCTTCCTGGCTGTCCTCGCCGTGGTCGTTTTGATGCAGGTCGTCGGTTCGACCGGCGGCTATAAGACGGTGGACACCGGCCAGGTCATCGAGGCCATCAACAGCAACCAGGCCAAGTCCGCAGAGCTGACGACCGGCGACGAGGCGTCGATCAAGGTCGAGCTCAAGAGCGGCGCCAAGGTCGGCGGCAAGGACCTCGGCACCAAGATCAAGGCGAGCTACATCGGCGACCAGGGCGTCGACGTGGCCAAGATCCTCCAGTCGAAGGTCGACGACCAGGACAAGACGACGCTGCCCGACGGGTACACCGTCTCGCCGCAGTCGCAGAACGCGTTCGTCAGCGTGCTGCTGTCGCTGCTGCCGTTCGTCCTCATCGTCGTGGTCTTCCTGTTCCTGATGAACCAGATGCAGGGCGGCGGCTCCCGGGTCATGAACTTCGGGAAGTCCAAGGCCAAGCTGATCACCAAGGACACCCCGAAGACCACCTTCGCGGACGTCGCGGGCTCGGACGAGGCCGTCGAGGAGCTCCACGAGATCAAGGAGTTCCTCCAGGAGCCGGCGAAGTTCCAGGCCGTCGGCGCCAAGATCCCCAAGGGTGTGCTGCTCTACGGCCCGCCCGGAACCGGCAAGACCCTGCTCGCCCGCGCTGTCGCGGGCGAGGCGGGCGTGCCGTTCTACTCGATCTCCGGCTCCGACTTCGTCGAGATGTTCGTGGGTGTCGGCGCCAGCCGTGTCCGTGACCTCTTCGAGCAGGCCAAGGCCAACGCCCCGGCCATCGTCTTCGTCGACGAGATCGACGCCGTCGGCCGGCACCGCGGTGCGGGCCTCGGCGGCGGCCACGACGAGCGCGAGCAGACGCTCAACCAGCTGCTCGTCGAGATGGACGGCTTCGACGTGAAGGGCGGCGTCATCCTGATCGCCGCCACCAACCGGCCGGACATCCTCGACCCGGCGCTGCTGCGCCCGGGCCGCTTCGACCGCCAGATCGCCGTGGACCGCCCCGACCTCCAGGGCCGCCTGGAGATCCTCCAGGTCCACCAGAAGGGCAAGCCGGTCGCCCCGGACGTCGACCTTCGGGCCGTCGCCCGCCGCACCCCCGGCTTCACCGGCGCCGACCTGGCGAACGTCCTCAACGAGGCCGCGCTGCTCACGGCCCGCAGCGACAAGAAGCTGCTGGACAACCACACGCTGGACGAGGCCATCGACCGCGTCGTGGCCGGCCCGCAGAAGCGGACCCGGATCATGTCCGAGAAGGAGAAGAAGATCACCGCGTACCACGAGGGCGGACACGCCCTGGTCGCGGCGGCTTCTCCGAACAGCGACCCGGTGCACAAGGTCACGATCCTCTCGCGGGGCCGTGCCCTCGGCTACACCATGGTCCTGCCGGACGAGGACAAGTACTCCACCACGCGCAACGAGATGCTCGACCAGCTCGCGTACATGCTGGGCGGCCGCGCCGCGGAGGAGCTGGTCTTCCACGACCCGACCACCGGTGCTGCCAACGACATCGAGAAGGCGACCGCCACCGCCCGCGCCATGGTCACGCAGTACGGCATGACCGAGCGGCTCGGCGCGATCAAGTTCGGCTCGGACAACTCCGAGCCGTTCCTCGGACGTGAGATGGGTCACCAGCGCGACTACTCGGAAGAGGTCGCCGGGCTGGTCGACGAAGAGGTCAAGAAGCTCATCGAGACCGCGCACAACGAGGCGTGGGAGATCCTGGTCGAGAACCGCGACGTCCTCGACAGCCTTGTTCTGGCCCTCCTGGAGAAGGAGACCCTGAACAAGGAGCAGATCGCCGAGATCTTCAAGCCGATCGTCAAGCGCCCCCCGCGCCCGGCCTGGACCGGCTCGTCCCGCCGCACCCCCTCCACCCGCCCGCCGGTGCTCTCCCCGAAGGAGCTGGCCCTCACCAACGGCGCCCAGTCCGCCAACGGGTCCGGCGCCGGTCTGGTCAAGCCCGCCCCGATCGACGCGGTCGAGCTTCCGGAGGAGCCGGGTACCGAAGCCTGACAAAAGGCTGACAGCGGAATGTAAGCCGCGCTCTCAGGGTTTCGTACCCTTGAGAGCGCGGCTTTCTGCTACCGCAGTGACGTAAGAGGAACGAGGCACCCATGACCGACCCGATCACGGCCCCCGACGGCTACGGCCGCGTCGGTGAGTTCGACGAGAAGCGTGCCGCCGACGCCGTACGCGAGCTGCTCCTCGCCGTCGGCGAGGATCCGGACCGGGAAGGCCTGCGGGAGACGCCGGGGCGCGTGGCGCGGGCGTACAAGGAGATATTCGCCGGGCTGTGGCAGGAGCCCGAGGATGTCCTGACGACGACCTTCGACCTGGGCCATGACGAAATGGTGCTGGTCAAGGACATCGAGGTGCTCAGTTCCTGCGAGCACCATCTGGTGCCGTTCGTGGGCTCCGCCCATGTCGGTTACATTCCGTCAACCGACGGCAAGATCACCGGCCTCTCGAAGCTGGCCCGCCTCGTGGACGTCTACGCCCGCCGTCCGCAGGTTCAGGAACGGCTCACCACGCAGATCGCCGACTCGCTGATGCGGATACTGGAGCCGCGCGGTGTGATCGTCGTCGTCGAGTGCGAGCACATGTGCATGAGCATGCGCGGCGTGCGCAAGCCGGGCGCCAAGACCATCACCTCGGCCGTGCGCGGCCAGCTCCGCGACCCGGCGACCCGCGCCGAGGCGATGAGCCTGATCATGGCGCGCTAGGCCCTGTCCGGGCGATCAGGGCCGGGTCCACGACGCCTGCCACGGCACCTCGCCGCGTTGCCGAAAAGCCCACAGACAAACCAGTCTGCGGGCATTCCGGCGCCTTGCGATGCACCGCCCGCCGCGCCAGCGGCTGATGTCACTGCGACGCCGCGGCCTATCCGACCCTGATCGCCCGGACAGGACCTAGGTGTATTGACCCGCAGGGTTGTTGACGCGGCTGATCGGGGGCTGGCCTTTGAGTGCGGTGTGGCTGCGATGGTGGTTGTAGCTGTGGAGGAAGTCTGTCAGGGCGGCTGTGCGCTGGTCGTTGCTGGTGTAGGGCTGTAGGTAGGCCCATTCGTCGAGCAGGGTGCGGTTGAAGCGTTCGACTTTGCCGTTGGTCTGGGGCCGGTAGGCGCGGGTGAGTTTGCCGGTCGCGTCCAGGTCGGTGAGGGCCTGCTTCCATTGGGTGCTTTTGCGGTAGGACCAGGCGTTGTCGGTCAGCACGCGTTCGATGCGGTGGATGCCGCAGGTGGTGAAGAAGGCGGCGGCCCGGCGGAGGAAGTCGGCGCAGGTGGCGGCTTTCTCGTCGGGGTGGATCTCGCTGTAGGCCAGGCGGGTGTGGTCGTCGACGGCGGAGTGGACGTAGTCGTAGCCGACGCCGGTCTTGGTGGCGCGGGAGGCCTGGCGGCCGAGTGTTTTGTGGCCGCCGCCGTCGGGGATCCGTCCGAGTTTCTTCACGTCCACGTGGATGAGCTCGCCGGGGCGGTCGCGTTCGTAGCGGCGGATGACCTGGCCGGTGGGGCGGTCCAGGAAGGCCAGGCGGTGCAGGCCGTGGCGGGTCAGGATGCGGTGCACGGTCGAGGCGGGCAGGCCCAGGATCGGGCCGATGCGGGCCGGGCCGAGCTTGCGCTCGCGGCGCAGACGGCAGACGTCCTGCTCGGTCGCGGCCGGGGTGCGGTGCGGGGTCGTGCGGGGACTGCTGGGCCGGTCGTGCAGGCCCGGCTCGCCCTCGGCCCGCCACCGGCGGACCCATTTGTGGGCGGTGGCGCGGGAGACACCCATCTCAGCGGCCACGTGGGCGACGGGCCGGCCCGAGGTGACACGCTCGACCAGCAGTCGCCTGCCGTGAACGGTCAGCCGGGCATTACGGTGGGACACGAAGACCTCCGGTGTGGTGCGGTCCTAGACAGCTCCACCACACCGGAGGTCTTCACCTTTGATCAAGCACGACACGTGTCAACAACGCTCGTGATCAATACACCTAGGACACGCCCCGGACAGGGCTCAGGCGGTGCCGGCCGCGCTGCGGTTGTTGTCCTTGTCCTCGGGGAGCTTGCAGACGCGCTCCAGGAAGAGCGCGGCGGCGATCACCGCGATGCCCGCGAGGACCGCCGCGCCGGCGTAGATCGCCTGGTCGCGGCGCGGCGGGTTGTCGAACTGGCTGATGACGAGGAAGACGCCCGTGCCGCCGTACATCCCGGCGACGAGGGCGGCGACGAGGGCGCTGGCCTGGCCGAAGACGACCGCGCGGGCGGCGAGGAGCGGGTCGACGCCCTTGGCGCCGGGGCGGCGCTCGCGCTGGGCGCGCAGGCGGGCGCGGATGGACAGGGCCGTGGCGGTCAGGACGGCGGCGATGAGCCCGAGCACGATGGGTGCCGCGACGGGGACGGCCGGCAGGGTGCCGAAGGAGTCCCAGAGCCTGGCCCCGGCCCAGGAGAGGACCCCGGCCACGACGAACAGCCCGACCAGAGTCCTGATGCGCAGCTGCTTCACTGAGTGGTCGCCCCTTGTTGTCGTGAAACCGTCGTGGAACCCGTGCCCGGACGCGTCCGGACCCTGTCGTCGTAACGATTATTCAGGCAGGTGGAGTTCCATGTCCGCGCGGGCCTGGACGGTGTCGCGGCCCACGGCGGCGAGCAGCAGCCCGACGGCGCCCACGCCGGGCAGCTGGGCGGCCGGGTCGATGTCGTACCAGGGGGCGAGGACGAAGGCGCGCTGGTGGGCGCGGGGGTGCGGGAGGGTGAGCTCGGAGTCGTCGGAGACCACGCCCTCGTAGGCGACGATGTCGACGTCGATGGTGCGGGCACCCCAGCGCTCGGTGCGGGTGCGGGCGTAGGCGTCCTCGATGGCGCGGCCGCGCTCCAGGAGCGAGGAGGGCGGGAGGGTGGTCTTCAGCACGACGACCGCGTTGAAGTAGTTCGGCTGGCTGCCGGGCTGGACGCCCCAGGGCTCGGTCTCGTAGACGGGGGAGACCTTCTTGACCCGGACGCCGGGGGTGTCCTCCAGCGCGTCCACGGCGCCCTGGAGGGTCTCCAGGCGGTTGCCGAGGTTGCTGCCGAGGGAGATGACGGCGACCTTGGGATTCTGCAGCGTGGTGTCGGCGGCGTCGACCTGGGCGACGACGGAGGCGGGTACGGGCTGCACTGTGGGGTCGTAGCTCACGGGCGCCTCCGGGCGATGGTGACGGTCACGTCGTCGAAGGGGACGGTGATCGGGGCTTGCGGCTTGTGCACGGTCACCTCGACCTCCTCGACCAGGCCGTTCTTCAGGACCTGGTCGGCGATGCGCTGGGCGAGGGTCTCGATCAGGTCGACCGGCTCGCCCTGCACGACGGCCACGACCTCCTCGGCCACGATGCCGTAGTGCACGGTCAGGGTCAGGTCGTCGGAGGCGGCGGCAGGAGCGGTGTCCAGGCCCAGCACGAGGTCCACGACGAAGGTCTGGCCCTCCTCGCGCTCCTGGGGGAACACGCCGTGGTGCCCGCGGGCCCTGAGGCCACGCAGCGCGACACGATCCACGAAATCACTCCTGCGGTCCGGTCCGGGGTGGTCAGCGGGCGGTCGGCTCATCTCATCGCCCGCAGTCGAATCTACCCGCGACCACCGACAGCGTTTGCTGTGAGGGTTGTCGCAGTCAGCCGCCGCGGCCCCTACCCCGATGCCCTCGGGGCTACTCCTGAAGGCCCGGGTCTTGGCTCGAACGAGTGGTCAGAACCCCTCAGGCCGACCCTTCTCCGCCGCCCGCCAGGTCCTCGTCGTCCTCGTCGTCGATCCCGTCCGCCATCACCGGGGAGCCGTGGTGCACCCACAGCCGCCAGCCCTCGGATGTGCGGCGAAACACATTCGTGGCCACGACCAGACCGCCCACCAGCGGGCCCAGGCCACTCTCGCTGTCCTCCTCGGCCGGGCCGCCGGTAAGGATGTTCTCGGTGCAGGTGACCAGCGCGGTGTCGCCGTCCACGGCCACCTCGACATCGGTCAGGAAGAACTGGATGTACTCGGTGTTCGCCATGATCAGGGCGTACGAGCGCATCACCTCCCGGCGGCCGCGCAGCACCGGCCACCCCGGGTGCACCACGGACACCGTCTCCGCCAGTGGGCCGGTCAGCACCAGCTCTTCCAGCGCGTCCAGGTCCGAGCGCTCCACGGCGTCGTAGAACGCCTGGTTCGCCTGCTCGACGGCGGCGGCCTCCGCTGTGCGCGGGCTCATACGGCTCCTTCGATCGCGCGCGAGACCCGTACGGCGTCGGCGCTGTCGTGCACCTCGTGCACCCGTACCGCCCACGCGCCCTCCCGGGCCGCGATCGCGGTGACGGCCGCCGTGGCCGCGTCCCGCTCCCGGGCGGGGGGCGGGTCGCCGCCCTCGCCGGCGAGTACGCGGCCCAGGAAGCGCTTTCGCGAGGCGGCGACCAGTACGGGGCGGCCCAGCGCGCGGATGTCGGCGAGGTGGGCGATCAGGGTGAGGTCGTGCTCGGCGTTCTTGGCGAAGCCCAGTCCCGGGTCCAGGATGATCCGGGCCGGGTCGATGCCGCCGTCCACGGCGCGCTCGAAGCTCTGCCGGAGCTCTGTGACGACCTCCGGGACGACGTCGGTGTAGACGGCCCGGTTGTTCATGTCGATGCTCTGGCCGCGCCAGTGCATCACCACGAACGGCACCCCCGCCGCTGCCACGACGGGGATCATCGCGGGGTCCGCCCCGCCGCCGCTCACGTCGTTCACCAGCACCGCGCCCGCGGTGACCGCCTCTTCGGCGACCTTCGCCCGCATCGTGTCCACGCTGACCACGACCCCGGCCGCCACCAGCTCCCGTACGACCGGGATCACCCGGCGCAGCTCCTCCGCCTCGTCCACCCGCTTCGCCCCCGGCCGTGTCGACTCCCCGCCCACGTCCACGAGGTCGGCTCCCGCCGCCACCAGGCCCAGGCCGTGCTTCACGGCTGCCGCCGTGTCGAACCACCGCCCGCCGTCGGAGAACGAGTCCGGGGTCACATTCACCACGCCCATGACCGCGCACCGGTCCCACTCCGGCAGACCGTCCACCCGGCCTCGCAACGTACCCATACGACCAGCGTAGGGGCTCCGCCCCCGCGCCCAGGACGTCCTCAAACGCCGGACCGGCCGAATCGGGCCCAGCTCGGGAGGGCGAAGGTCAGAAAGCCCTCGGCCTGCATCGCGGCGAAGCCGATCCGCGGCAGCTCGCCGGTGCTGCGGAAGACCACGAACCGGGGCACCCACTCGGGCTGGAACTTGGCATTGAACTTGTACAGGGACTCGATCTGGAACCAGCGGGACAGGAACACCAGAAGCGCCCGCCATGTCCGCAGCACCGGACCCGCCCCCAGCCGCTCGCCCCGGGCGAGCGCCGCGCGGAACATCGCGAAGTTCAACGAGACCCGCTTGACGCCCAGTTCGGGCGCCTGGCCGAGCGCGGCGACGATGAGCAGCTCGTTGAGGCCGGGGTCGGCGGCGCGGTCGCGGCGCATGAGTTCCAGCGACATCCCGTCCGTGCCCCAGGGGACGTAGTGCTGGATGGCGCGCAGCTCGCCGGCGGCGTCGTGGGCGGTCGCCACGACGCAGTCGTCGTCGGCGCGGTCGCCGAAGCGGCCCAGCGCCATGGAGAAGCCGCGCTCGGTCTCGGTGCCGCGCCAGGCGTCGGAGGCGCGGCGGATGAGGGCGCGCTCGTCGTCGGAGAGCTCGGCGACGCGGCGTACGCGGCACTCGTAGCCGGCCCGTTCGATGCGCTTGACCATCTGGCGAACGTTGCGCATGGCGCGCCCGGACAGGGTGAAGGAGCCGGTTTCTACGATGGCCTCGTCGCCGAGTTCGAGGGCGTCCAGCCCGGTCTCGCGGGTCCAGACCTCGCCGCCGGTCTCGCTGCAGCCCATGACGGCGGGGATCCAGGCGTTGGCGCGGGCCTCGGCCATGAAGCGCTCGATGGCGCCGGGCCAGGCCTCGACGTCGCCGATGGGGTCGCCGCTGGCGAGCATGACGCCGGAGACGACGCGGTAGCAGACGGCGGCCTTGCCGCTGGCGGAGAACACGACGCTCTTGTCGCGGCGCAGCGCGAAGTGGCCCAGGGAGTCGCGGGCGCCGTGCCGGGCGAGCAGGCCGCGCAGCCGGGCCTCGTCGTCCGCGGTGAGCTCGGCGACGGGCTTGGCGGGGCGCAGGGCGAGGTAGGCGGTGGTGAAGGCGGTGAGGAAGCCGAGGCCGCCGAGGGTGTAGGCGACGACGTCGGAGGCCTCGTCGACGGCGTACGTGATGGGGCCCTGGAAGCCGAACAGGCCGTACAGGACCTCCTGGAGGCGCGCGCCCCAGCCGGGGTCGCCCACCATGAGCGCGGGGTGGGCGCTGACCACGACCAGCCCGAGGCCGAGGCTCAGCGCGCTCAGCCCGAGGAAGGCGGCCAGCGCGCGCCAGCGGGTGCGCGGGTCTGCCTTGGCGGTGAACTGGTCCCGGTGGGCGGCCAGGAGGGCCAGCAGGGCGAGGGCGATGGCCGCGCCGCCGAGCGAGTGCCGGTGCACGAGCGCGGTGACGGCACTGACCGGCAGCAGCACGACCGTGGCCCGCCAGGCGCGCCGCTTGCCGCGTTTGAGGGCGTGCGCCAGCAACAGCATCAGGATGCCGGTGACGACGGAGGCGGCCGCGGCGAACGACGTGGCGGCGCCCGGGAACACCCCCGCCATGACGTGCATGCGGCTGTGCCGGAAGCCGGGGAAGATGCCGGCCGTGACATCGATCAGGCCGACCAGGGCGCACGCGGTGCCGACGAATCTCGGCACGGCGGTGGGACGGATCACCCGCGGCAGCGTCCGCGCCCCGCGGACGGCGGCGACGCGATCACCGGACATGTGGAACCCGAGCAGCGGGAACACCCTCTACCAAGACAGACATTGGTCATCAAGCTCCAGCAAAAGCGGATTTTTCGCCGCAACTACCAATCGTACGAATATTTTGCGCCCTCTAGGACGGTGGTTCCGACCTCGGGGTTCCCTTCGGAAAGTTCGTCATTCGCAAAGTCGTAGTATCGGGGGGCGGACGGAGCTGATCCAGCTCACCGGTGAGGTTTCACGGATCGCTACTCCGGCGTACATCTGTCTGCCATCTGAGTGCTTCCAGCGGCAGTACGCCCGCTCCGGCGCGGCTGACGCAGAGCAAGATCAAAGAATGCCTGATGGAGGGCACAGGGGCAACGCTTGGTATCCGGCCGGACGCCCTCCGTATTAGTCGCCGCGTGTTCGGTGAGAAATCGGATGGCACGGCCCCACGCACCCCTTGAGCACGCTAAGTTTCAAGCCATGTCACGTGGACGCCACCGCCATTCCCAGCCTCTGCACAGGCTGCTGCCCCCACTGACGGTCGCAGGGTCGGCTGTCCTGTTCGCCGCGGGCGCCTGGGCCGTGAGTGATCCGGTGGTACTTCGCGCGATAGCGGCCGCCGCTGCCGCCGCCGCGTGCGGTGGCGCGTTGCTGCTGCGCCAGTGGGACCGCTCCGCCGGCAGACGCGTCTCCGAGCTCGAAACGGCCCGCGTGCGCGACGAGTGGCGCACCGACGAGCGCATCGCCGAGCTGGAGATCGACCTCGACGACTCGCGCGAGCTGCGCGGCCGCCTGGAGAACAAGCTCCGCGCCAAGCGCGCCGAGCTCGCCCGGCTCCGTACCGAGCACGCCGACCTGCTGCGCCGCTACGCCACCGCCGAGAGCGAGCGCGCCAGTGCCCTGGAGAAGCGCCGCCAGCTCGCCATAGAGGCCGCCGCCGGCTCCGTCTCCTCCTCGCCCGCCGTGGCGCTCGTCCCGGCCACGTTCCTCAGGGCCGACGAGGCGCTGCGCAACCTCAGCCGCAACGCCGCCCGCCAGCAGGCCCTGCGCACCGTCGAGGAGGCCCGGCGGCGCGACGTCGAGCACTCCGGCGAAGGCGACGAGCACCAGGGCCGGCACGCGGCCTCGGACGCCTCCGGCGACCGCGACCAGCCGGACAGCCCCGCCGAGCGGCAGCCGGCCCTCCCGGTGCGCGAGCACCGGCTCGTGCCGGCGGTCGCCGCCGCCGTACTGCCGTACGCGAAGCCGCAGCGCAACGCCAGCCGTGCGCAGGGCGGGTTCGACTTCTTCGGCACGCAGACGCCGAAGGCGCTGGGCCCGGGAACGACGCATGCGCATGACGACATGGCGGATGTGGTGGGCGACGAGGCACTGGCCGACGCCAAGATCATCGATCTCACGGTGCACGACGAGACCGAGCAGATGGACCTGCGGGAACTGCGCGCGAAGTCGTCCTGACCGGCTTACTTCCCGACCGGCTTACTTGTCCACGTCGCCCACGACGAAGAACATCGAGCCCAGGATCGCCACCATGTCGGCGACCAGCGTGCCCGGCAGCAGTACCGTCAGCGCCTGGATGTTGTTGAACGACGCCGAGCGCAGCTTCAGCCGGTACGGCGTCTTCTCGCCCTTGGAGACCAGGTAGTAGCCGTTCAGGCCCAGCGGGTTCTCGGTCCACGCGTACGTGTGCCCCTCCGGGGCCTTGAGCACCTTCGGCAGCCGCTGGTTGATCGGCCCCGGCGGCAGCTCCGCTAGCCGGTCCAGGCAGGCGTCCGCGAGGTCCAGCGCGATGTGCGTCTGCTCCAGCAGCACCTCGAAGCGGGCCAGGCAGTCGCCCTCGGTGCGGGTGACCACCTTGAGGGTGTCCTGTAGGTCCGCGTACGCCAGATACGGCTCGTCGCGCCGCAGATCGAAGTCGACCCCCGACGCGCGGGCGATCGGCCCGCTCACTCCGAAGCCGTGCACGGACTCCTGGGAGAGGATTCCGACGCCGCGCGTGCGGCCCCGGAAGATCTCGTTGCCCAGGACGAGGTCGTCGAAGGTCCGCATCCGCTTGCGGACGCCGGCCACGGCCTGGCGGGCCCGGCCGTACCAGCCGTTCGGCAGGTCCTCCTTGAGGCCGCCGACGCGGTTGAACATGTAGTGCATCCGGCCGCCGGAGACCTCCTCCATGACGTGCTGGAGGTCCTCGCGCTCGCTGAAGGCGTAGAACACCGGGGTGATCGCGCCCAGTTCCAGCGGGTACGAGCCGAGGAACATCAGGTGGTTCAGGACCCGGTTCAGCTCGGCGAGCAGGGTGCGGGTCCAGACGGCGCGCTCGGGGACCTCCATGCCGAGCATGCGCTCGACGGCGAGCACGACCCCGAGCTCGTTGGAGAAGGCGGAGAGCCAGTCGTGGCGGTTCGCCAGCATGATGATCTGCCGGTAGTCGCGGGCCTCGAACAGCTTCTCCGCGCCCCGGTGCATATAGCCGATGACCGGCTCGGCCTCGCTGATCCGCTCGCCGTCCAGGCGGAGACGCAGGCGCAGCACGCCGTGGGTGGAGGGGTGCTGCGGGCCGATGTTCAGCACCATGTCGGTGCCCTCGGCCGCGCCGCCGATGCCGATCGTGGTCTCCGTCATGAGGACAGTCTTCCACCCGCCGCCGCCAGCGTGTCGGCCAGTGCGTCGAGCAGGCGCACGACTCCGGCGGGGCCGTCCACGACCAGGTCGGCGCGCGCGGCCAGCTCCGCGACCTCCTCGTTCCCGCTGCAGACCAGGAGCCCCGGCAGGCCGTCGGCCCGCCGCTTCTCCACCGCCCCGAAGGCCGCGAGGTCGCCCAGGTCGTCACCCGCGTAGAGCACCGGGCCCGCCTGCACCTCGCGCAGGTAGTCGTTCAGCGCCACGCCCTTGTCCATCCCCGGCGCGCGCAGCTCCAGCACCAGCCGCCCCGGCTCCACGATCAGGCCGTGCCGCGCGGCGAGCTCCGAGATCGGCCCGCGCAGCGCCTCGAACGCCGCCTGAGGGTCCTCGGTGCGGCGGGTGTGCACGGCGATCGCGCGGCCCTTGTCCTCGATCCATGTGCCCCGCCACGCGCCCATACGGTCCAGGAAGCCCGGCAGTTCGGCCCGTACCGATCCGACCCCCGGGTGCGGCGCAGGGGCCTGCACCGTGCCGCTGACGGCGTCCCAGCGCTCGGCCCCGTAGTGGCCGAGGACGGTGAGGCGTTCCAGGCCGGGTACGCCCGCGAAGCCGCCGTACCGTACGGCGACGCTCGCCGGGCGGCCGGTGACGACCGCGACCGCGCGGATGTGCGGGGCGAGGCGGGCCAGTGCCGGCACGGCTGCGGGATGCGCCCTCGCGCTGTCCGGGTCCGGCACGATCGGCGCGAGCGTGCCGTCGAAGTCCAGAGCGATCACGCTCCGCTCCGGGTTCGCGAGGAGGGCCGCCATCGCTTCCTTGCCCTCGGTGGTGGCGGGAGTGGGGAGGCCGTTCGGGTTGCTGCCCATGCGGCCGACCTTACCCGGGTCGGGAGCCGGCGAAGCCGTCAGCGGTGGCCGCGGCGGGCGTCGCGTGTGCGGCGGAGGCGGTTGACGGTCAGGGGGTCGTGGGCCAGGGCGCGGGGGTCGTCGAGGAGGGCGTTGAGGAGCTGGAAGTAGCGCGTGGGGGAGATGCCGAGGCGCTCGCGTATGGCGCGGTCGCGTGCGCCGGGGCCGGCCCACTGGCGGCGGGCGAGGTCGAGGACGGCGAGGTCCTGGTCGCTCAGCTCAGGGGGGTCGGTCGTCACCGGCTCACCATAGCGCGGCGGTAAATGGACTAGACCTCTTGCGGGTAAGGCGCAAGACTGTCCTCGTGAGACATGTCATCGCCCTCGATGTGGGCGGCACCGGAATGAAGGCCGCCCTGGTCGGCGCGGACGGCACGCTCCTGCACGAGGCCCGCCGCCCGACGGACCGGGAGCGCGGGCCGGAGGCGGTGATCGCGGCGGTGCTCGACTTCGCCGAGGAGCTGCGGGCGTACGGGGAACCGGCCGCGGCCGGGGTCGCCGTGCCCGGGATCGTGGACGAGGCGAACGGCGTCGCCGTGTACTCCGCGAACATCGGCTGGCGGGACGTCCCCTTCCGTACGCTCCTCGCCGAGCGCCTGGGCGGCGTACCGGTGGCCCTGGGCCACGACGTGCGCGTCGGCGGCCTCGCCGAGGGCCGGATCGGCGCGGGCCGGGGCGCCGAGCGCTTCCTGTTCGTGGCGCTGGGCACCGGCATCGCGGGCGCGATCGGCATCGGCGACCGGGTGGACGCGACCGAGCTGGGCCACATCGTCGTACGCCGCAAGGGGACGGTGTGCGGCTGCGGCCAGCGCGGCTGCGTCGAGACGCTGGCCTCGGCGGCGGCCGTCGGCCGGGCCTGGGGCGGGGACGCCGCCGGGTGCGCGCGAGCGGTCGAGGAGGGCGACCCGCGCGCGATCGCGGTCTGGGACGACGCGATCGCCGCCCTCGCCGACGGCCTCGTCACCGGGCTGACCCTGCTCACCCCGGACACCCTCATCATCGGCGGCGGGCTGGCCGAGGCCGGGGACACGCTCTTCACGCCGCTGCGAGCGGCCGTGGCGGAGCGGGTCACCTTCCAGAAACTCCCCCCGATCGTTCCGGCGGACCTCGGGGACGCCGCCGGCTGCCTGGGCGCAGGGCTGCTCGCCTGGGATCTGACTTCTATGGAGGTGACCGCCTGATGGCGGAGACAAGCGTGCTGACCGGCGCGAAGGTGGTTCTGCCGGACGGCATCGTCGAGAGCGGCCGGATCACGGTCGCGGGCGCGACCATCGCCGCGAACGACCCCGTACAGGCCTCCACCCTCGACCTCCCCGGGCACTGGATCCTCCCCGGCTTCGTCGACATCCACGTGCACGGCGGCGGCGGCGCGTCCTTCTCCTCCGGACGTACGGAGGACATCCTCACCGTCATCGACACCCACCGGCGCCACGGCACCACCACCATGCTCGCCTCCACCGTCACCGACGACCTCGACGACCTCGCCCGCCAGGCCGCCCTCCTGTCCGAGCTGGCCGAACAGGGCGACCTCGCCGGCATCCACTTCGAGGGCCCCTTCATCTCCCCCCACCGCTGCGGCGCCCACAAGCCCTCCCTCCTGCGCAACCCCGACCCGGCCGACGTGCGCAAGCTTCTCGACGCCTCCCGGGGTGCCGCGCGCATGGTCACCCTTGCCCCCGAACTGCCCGGCGGGCTCGACTCCGTACGCCTCCTCGCCGAGCAGGGCGTCATCGCCGCCGTCGGCCACACCGACGCCGCCTACGAGGCCACCCTCCGGGCCATCGACGCCGGCGCCACCGTCGCCACCCACCTCTTCAACGCGATGCCGCCCCTCCACCACCGCGAGCCCGGCCCCATCGCCGCCCTCCTGCAGGACGAGCGCATCACCGTCGAACTCGTCAACGACGGCGTCCATCTGCACCCCGCCACCCTTGAGTTGGCCTTCCACAGCGCCGGCGCCGACCGCGTCGCCTTCATCACCGACGCCATGGACGCCGCCGGCTTCGGCGACGGCAGCTATCTGCTGGGCCCCATGGAGGTCGAAGTCACCGACGGCGTCGCCCGGCTCGTCGACGGCGGCTCCATCGCCGGTTCCACCCTCACCCTGGACACCGCCTTCAAACGGGCCGTCACGATCGACCACCTCCCCGTGGAGGACGCCGTACGCGCCCTCTCCGCCAACCCGGCCCGCCTGCTGGGTGCCTACGACCGCATCGGCTCCCTTGAGCCGGGCAAGGACGCGGATCTGGTGGTGCTGGACGCGGAGTTCGACCTGGTGGGCGTCCTGCGCAAGGGGCGTTGGGTGGTCGAGCCGCGTTCTGTGTCGTGACATGCCGCTGCCCCGCGTCGGCAAGACGCGGGGCAGCGGGTGGTTCTCGAGCTCGGGGCGGCTACCAGCCGTCGGGCTCGGCCTTGTTCTTCGTGAGCGCCACCTGGTCCAGGTTGAAGTGGCATGAGTCACCGTCGCCGCAGGTGATGGCGATGGTGTTGCTGCCCGCCGTCAGGTTCACGGTTTGGTAGGACTTGTACCAGTTGGTCCAGTCACCGTTCTTGACGTACTTCTTGAGGTCCATCTTGTAGCTCGCGGCCTTGCCGTTGACGACGGTCGTGGCGCTGGCCGAGTCGTCCTCGCCGTTGGCGTAGCGGACGTACAGCCTGAACTCGCCCGCGTCGGGCATGTCCACGGTCCAGGTCATGGTCGCGCCGGACGTCGTGAAGGCGACGTACTCGCCCCCGCTGGCCAGCGCGTCGGCGTACTGGGAGCTCTTCGTCGCGCCGCCCGAGAGGCTCTGGGCCGCCGCGTCCACAGGGCCGAGCCCCGTGGTCGTACTGGCCGACGAGGACGCGCTCGGATCGCCGGAGCTGTCGCTGCCGCCGCTCGTGCCGGCCGAGGTGGACGGGGTCGCACTCGCGTTGGCGTTGGCGTTGCCGTCGTCGCCGTTGGCCATGGCGACGCCGATGCCGATGGAGACGGCGGCGACGACCGCTATCGCGCCGATGAGCAGGCCCTTGCTGTTGGGGCCGCCGCCCTGGCCGCGGGTGCCTCCGCCGCCGTGGCCGCCGCTGCGGTGGCCCTGCTGCTGGTCCGGGTCGTAGGGCAGCTGCTGGGTGGCGTACTGCGAGGGCGCCTGGGGCGGCTGCTGGGGCGGGTAGCCGTAGCCGGGCTGGGGGGCCTGCTGCTGGGGCTGCCCGTACTGCTGGGGCTGCTGGGGGGCAGGGCGGCGGTCGCCGACCGCGCGGACCTGGTTGTACATGCGGGGCTGCTGGGCGTTGGGGGTGGTGGCAGCTGTCTGCCCCGGATCGGCGCCCTCCTGGCGGTACAGATACGCGAAGGGGTCGTCGCTCCCGGGGTCGGGCGTGCCGTTGTTGCCGGCCGTCATCCGCTGATCACCTTCCACTGCATTTGGCCTGTACTGCAGCACCTATCAGTGCCGGGGCTCCCTGTATAGGGAAGCAGCCGCTCCGATGGTCAATGTTCATGATCGATAAACCCACGGCGGCCCATAGCAGCCTACCCGGAATCCTTGGGCCTACGGTGGGCCCGTGAGTGACATCGACGACTGGACCGGCTGGCAGCATGCCACTGAGCAGGCCCTTTACGGCCCCGAAGGCTTCTTCCTTCGCCCTGAAGGCCCCGCCGGGCATTTCCGGACCTCCGTGCACGCCTCCCCGCACTTCGCCACGGCCGTCGCCACGCTGCTCGCGCAGGTCGACGAAAGCCTCGGGCGCCCCGCTGAGCTGGCCTTTGTCGACGTCGGCGCAGGTCGGGGCGAACTGACGGCGGGTGTGCTGGCCGCCGCTCCGGCCGGGCTGGCGGCGCGGCTGCGGCCGTACGCGGTGGAGAAGGCGGCCCGTCCGGCGAACCTCGACATGCGCATCACGTGGACCGAGCGGCTGCCGCACGGCATGCGCGGGCTGCTTTTCGCCAACGAATGGCTCGACAACATCCCGCTCGATGTCGCCGAGGCCGACGCGGAAGGTGTCCCACGTCACGTCCTAGTACGCCCCCGTGACGGCGCCGAACGCCTCGCGGACCCCGTCGGCGGCGAGGACGCCGCCTGGCTGGAGCGCTGGTGGCCCATCGCCGGCTCACCCGGTGCCCGCGCCGAGCTCGGCCGCCCCCGCGACACCGCCTGGGCGGCCGCTGTCGGCTCCCTGGGCGCCGGACTGGCCGTCGCCGTCGACTACGCCCACGAACGGCCCGCCCGGCCGCCCTACGGCACCCTCACGGGCTTCCGGGACGGCCGGGAGGTTCCGCCCGTCCCGGACGGCTCCTGCGACATCACGGCCCATGTCGCGCTCGACGCCTGCGCGGTGGCCGCCGGGGGCGGCACCCTGGCCACCCAGCGCGAGGCCCTGCGGGGCCTGGGCGTCACCGGCGCCCGCCCGCCGCTCGCCCTGGCGTCCAGTGACCCGGCGGCCTACGTAAGGGCGTTGGCGGCGGCCTCGGGCGCCGCCGACCTGACGGACCCGGCGGGGCTGGGGGCGTTCATGTGGCTGAGCTGTCCACGTCCAGCCCTGCCGGGAGCGCCCCCGTATGGACGCACCCGAGGCGCTGCGTCGCCCGGGTGAGGGCCACATACAGATCGCTCGGCCCGAACTCCGCCGGCTCGGCCACGATCACGGTGTCGAACTCGAGCCCCTTGGCCTGCCTCGGGTCGAGCAGCACGACCGGGTTCGTCAGATCCGGCCGGGGCCCGGCGGAGGCGCCGGGCAGCGCCTGCGCGAGCGCGGCAAGGCGGGCCGGGGGCGCGATGACCGCGAGCCGGCCGGCGCCCGCGGCCCCGGCCGTGACCCGGGCCACCGCCGCCGCGACCCCGCGCGGCAGGTCGTCCGTCCGCCGCACCCACGGCTGCTCCGCCGTCGACCGGATCGACCGGGGCGGCTCGAAGTCCTCGAAGGCGGGATCCGAAGCCCGCAGCACCCGGGCCGCCAGCTCCATGACCGCCGCCGGGGTGCGGTAGTTGACGCCGAGCCGCACATGCTCCCAGCGGTCCCCCACGTACGGCTCCAGAGCCGCCGCCCAGGCCCCGACCCCGCCCGGCTCGGCCGTCTGCGCCGGGTCGCCCACCAGCGTCATCGAACGGGTCGGGCAACGCCGCATCAGCAGCCGCCACGCCATCGCCGACAGCTCCTGCGCCTCGTCCACCACGATGTGCCCGAAGGCCCACGTCCGGTCATCCGCCGCCCGTTGCGCCGCCGTTCGGTGATCGGCCTCCTCCTGCCGCTCCGCCAGCCCCTCGGCGTCGATGAGGTCATGGGCGGCCAGCACCTCCGAGTCCTCCTCGTCCAGGTCCTCGAACTCGTACGTGCGGGACCCGTAGGACAGGTCCAGCACGCCCTGCGCAAAGGCGATCTCCCGCTGCCGCCGGCCCTCGGCCGCAGCACGCGCGGCGGAGTCGTCCGCCCCGAGCAGCTCGGCCGCCTCGTCCAACAGCGGTACGTCCGCCGTCGTCCACTCGCCGTCGACCCGCCGGATCGAAGGGCAGTCGGTGTCGGCCAGGAACCCCGCCACGAGCTGCTCGGGCGTCAGTGCCGGCCACAGCGCGTCGACTGCCTCCCGCACCTCCTCGCTCGCCGCGACCGCCGTCCCGAGCAGCGCCACGTCGTCCGGGCCCAGCAGATTCGGCCCGCCGTACGGATCGTGGCCGAGCCGGTCGGCGAGCTGCGCGGTCAGCGCGTCCAGGACGTGGAAGGCGAAGTGCGGCTTGGCCAGGTTGTGCGGCAGCAGCGTGTCCCGGGCCGCCTGCCGCGCCTTCTCGGCGATCTCCGCGTCCAGCACCAGCTCCCCGTCCTCGTGGTCGATCACCCACGCCGGATCCGGCACCGTCTGCTGCTCCCGTACGTAAGCCGCCAGCGCCCCCGCCATCTCCGCGCCGCCCTTCACCCGCGCCGCCTCCGCCGTGTCCGTCCCGGTCGCCGTCACCCCCGGGTACAGCTCGCCCGGCGTCAGCATCAGCACCCCGGTCTCCCCGAGCGACGGCAGCACCTCCCCGATGTACCCCATGAACGCCGGATTCGGCCCCACGATCAGCACCGCCCGCCTGGCCAGCAACTCCCGCTGCGCGTACAGCAGATACGCCGCCCTGTGCAGCGCCACCACCGTCTTCCCCGTCCCCGGCCCGCCCTCGACCACCAGCACCCCCGGATGCGGCGCCCGGATGATCCGGTCCTGCTCCGCCTGGATCGTCTGCACGATGTCCCGCATCCGCCCCGTCCGCGCCGCCCCCAGCGACGCGAACAGCACCTCGTCCGCGTCCGCGCTCTCGTACCCGGTGCGCACGGGGTCGGTCAGATCCAGGATCTCGTCATGCAGCGCCGTGACTTTGCGCCCCTGCGTGGCGATGTGCCGCCTCCGGCGCAGCCCCATCGGCGTATGCCCCGTCGCCAGATAAAACGGCCGCGCCATTTCCGCCCGCCAGTCGACCACCAACGGCGTACGGTCCTCGTCGTCCGCCCGCATTCCGATTCGCCCGATGTGATGGTCCTGACCGTCCCGGAATACCAGCCTCCCGAAGCACAGCCCGTTCTCCCCCGCATCGAACGCCGCCACCAGCCCCGCCATCTCCGCCACCATCACATCGCGCTCCAGCCGCGCCTGCAGCCCGTTCCCCCCTTGGCCCAGGGCCTGCCGGTACGCGGCCTCGGCCCGGTCCCGCAGGTCGGCGAGGCGGGCATGGAGCAGGTAGACGAATTCCTGCTCCCGGCGTAGTTCGTCGTCGTTGATCGAAGATTTCGACTGGGTTGACAATTCGGCTCCCGTGGCGCTATTCTGGCTTCAGTCGAGCTTTTCCATGTCCGTTTTGATTCAGGCATGGACAATCAATATGCGCACAGAAATACCCCGGCCGTCAATACGGACCGGGGTATTTCTTTGTCCGGGGGCGAATGCCTCTCAGCGGCGGGGCTCAGCCGCCGCGTAGGCGGCGAAGGCGGACCAGGCGGCGGGGCCGAAGGCGAGGGTGGGGCCGGCGGGGTCCTTGGAGTCGCGGACGTGGACGGTGCCGGGGCAGGCGGCGACCTCGACGCAGTCGCCGCCCTCGGCGCCGCTGTGGCTGGACTTGTGCCATTCGAGGGCGACTTCGACGCACTCGCCGCCCGCGCCGCCGCTGTGACTGCTCTTGAACCATGCGAGTCCGGAGGTCATGGCTGCTCTCCCGCAATCTGCTCGATCAACTTCGCGGAATCCCTCGGAGCGAGGGCCTGCGACCGGATCATGCTATAGCGGATGTGCAGTTCGCTGACTTCGTCGCGATCGTCGATGAGCATGCTTCGCCCCTGGACTTCCAGGTAGGCGAGCAGGCGCCGTTCGGGTGTCTCCAGGAGCGTCATCGGACCGTCGATCCCGGCGTGCGCATCGTAAGACATCGGCATTACTTGAATCGTGACGTTGCGCTGATCGCCGATCTCCAACAGGTGGTTCAACTGCAGCTTATGCGCCTCGTATCCGCCAACGGGACGGCGCGGCACCCACTCCTCGATGACGAACGCGGCTTGAGTGGCAAGGGACTTGGTCAGCACCGACTGTCGTGCCACACGGGCCTGGATGCGACGCTCGATCTCGTCAGGGTCGAGGACCGGGCAGTAGGAGCTGAACATCACCCGCGCGTAGTCCTCGGTCTGCAGCAGGCCGTGCAGAACCAGCGTGCTGTACGTGTACAGGCTGACAGCCTCCGCTTCCAGCTCCGCGTACTCCTCGAACCACGACGGAAAGTCGCCCCGCTCCAAATGCTTGGCCGCACGGGCCAGTACGTCCCCCGACCTGAGCAACAGCTCCGCCTTCTCCACGAAGCCCGGGGGTGGCATCCGCTCGCCCCGCTCGATCTTGATGACCAGCGACCGGGAGTACTCCACATGCGCGGCCAGTTGCTCCGTAGAGACCCCCGCCAGCTCGCGCATTGCGCGCAACACCGTGCCGAACACCCGCATGCTGGCCGAGCCTTCGCCGCCGCCCTTGCCGGACACGGGCTCACCTCCCCCTCGCACACCGCGTACACGTGGGCGCTGAGACGTAGCCCAGTCTGACGCGTATTCAGGTCGTACCTGGTCAGGCTAGCCATGCGACGGGACTGTTGATGCCATGACGTCGGAATCTCCACCCGTAGCAGTGATGAGGCTCGTTGCGGAGCCGGCCCGTTTCGCCGCCGTGCGCGAGGCCGTCCGGGAGCAGCTCAGAGCGTGGGGCCGTGAGGACCTCGTGGACGCGGCCGTGCTTTGTGCGACGGAGATACTGGCGAACGTCCACGACCACACGGATTCCGTCGAATGTGAGCTGACGCTGGCGCCGCTCCCCGGGCCGGGGGAAGGCGTGCGGCTTGCTGTGAGCGACGGGTCGGCGGTGCTGCTGCCGCAGCCGTCGGGGCCGCCGCCGGGGTGTGCCGAGCGCGGGCGGGGGTTGTTGCTGCTGGCGGGGACGGCGGACCGGTGGGGGACGGTGCTGATGCCGGGCGGGGGCAAGCAGGTGTGGGTGGTGTTGCGGTGATCGGGGCGTGGAGCTGGCTGGAGGACACCGGGTTCGGGCCTGTCGCTTTTCTGCTGCTGGTGCCGCCGCGGCCGGAGGGGGAGGCGCTGGCGGCGGAGCTGGGGCTGGCGGAGCCGGGGGAGCGGTTGCCGGAGGTGGGGGAGCGGGTCGCCGTGCAGGGCCGGGATCGGGCGGCCCTGCACGGTGTGGACTTCCCGGTGAGCAAGCGGTGGGCCGCTTTCGTGGCCTCGGGTGGGCCGGTGGCGGTGCTGGTCGGGCTGGAACCACTGCCTGCGCATGCGGCGCGGGGTGCGGTGGAGGCGTATGTCGCCGCCAACACGCTTGCGGGCAGCCTCCGTCTGGGCATTAGCCGGGCGGGGTCGTCAGACCTCCAGGGCGGCCTCCCGGAGCTTTGACAGGACGGAGACGCGGTCCTCGTCCAGGATCCGGCGGGTGGTGATCCGGTCGGGATAGCACCGCATGAACATGTCAGTAAAGTGGCTACCGTAGTGCAGCGGTTCGTCCGTGCTGGCCGGGTCGAGGGGGCGGGCCACTGCCTCGAAGCTCGGCTCGTGGAAGTACGCGAAGGCGTACCGTTCGCGGTCGGCGAGCTTGACCTTGTGGGGCGTCGAGAGCAGTGCGCCGTTCGTGATCAGCTGCATGACGTCACCGGGGAACACGGTGAACGTGCGCGCGACCGGCCGGACGTAGGTCCAGTGGTCGTCGTCCTCGAAGACCCCGGCCGCGCTCTCCTCGGGGAGCCAGTTGCGGTTGCGGCGCTCGCCCTCGACGGGCGGCCGGATGTAGAGGGCCTGTCCGACCTCGTCCTGGGTGGCGATCACGAGGAGGCCGTAGTCGGTGTGGGCGCCGATTCCCCGGTCGGTGGCGGGCGACTTGGCGGGGAAACGCAGCACGCGCATGTGGTGCCAGCCGTCGTGGGTGAGCTTCGTCAGGGCGTCGATGTCGTCCAGGCCCAGGCCGAGGGCCACGAGGCGCAGCAGCTTCTCGCCGATCGTGCCCAGCTCGTCCATGTAGGCCTGCATGGACTGCCGGTATTCGTCGTCGGGCCAGGGCGTGGGCCCGTGGCAGGGCCACTGGGCCTGTACGCGGGAGTCGTCGGGGGCGATGTCCTTGGTGACGGTGAAGATCTCGGAGAAGTCGGCCTCGCCGGCGGTGACTTCCTCGCCGGAGGCGATGTAGCCGCTGTAGGTGAGGTCGCTGACGCGCTGGGCTTTGAACTCCATGGGCTGCTCGAAGAACCGTTTGCTGGACTCGATGGCCCGGGCGGTCTTGCGGTCCTGGTCCTCGTTGGCGGCGACCTGGAAGATTCCGTCGGTCTGCCATGTGCGGATCAGTTCGCGGCCCAGGCTGACGTCGGAATCCGATCCGGTGACGGATTCGGGGAGGTGGAAGGTGCGCAGTTCGGTCATACCCCGTCGCACGGTCGCGCCATGGGCCTGGTTCAGACCAATTGCTCAGCCCAGGGCGCCCAGTTGGTCCAGGAACCACTGCTGGGGCGGCAGCGCGGTCGCCGCGGCGGCCAGGCGCTTGCTGCGCTCGGCGCGCTCGTGCACCGGGAGGGAGAGGGCGTCGTGGAGGGCCTGGGCGGTGGCTCGCAGGTCGTAGGGGTTGATGACGAAGGAGTCGTCGCCCAGTTCCTCGTACGCGCCGGCTTCCCGGGACAGGACCAGGGCCACGCCCTCGTCGGAGACGACGGGGATTTCCTTGGCGACGAGGTTCATGCCGTCGCGGATGGGGTTGACGAGGGCGACGTCCGCGAGCCGGTAGGCGGCCAGGGAGCGGGCGAAGTCGTCCTTGACGTGCAGGATCACCGGCTGCCAGCCGGGGGTGCCGAATTCCTCGTTGATCTCCTCGGCGACCTGGCGGACCTCGTCGGTGTACTCGACGTAGACGGCGAGGTCGCCGCGCGAGGGGTAGGCGAAGGCGACGTGGACGACGCGGCCGTGCCACTCGGGGCGGTCGCGGAGCAGCTCGCCGTAGGCGAGGAGGCCCCGGACGATGTTCTTGGACAGCTCGGTGCGGTCCACGCGGACGATGACCTTGCGGTCGGGGCCGCCGACGGCTTCGCGGAGGGCGGCGAGGCGCTCCTCGACGTCGGGGCGGTGGGAGCGGGCCCGCAGGAAGTCGGCGTCGGCGCCGAGGCCGTGGACGCCGATGCGGGTGGTGCGGCCCTCGTGGGTGACGGTGACGGCGCCCTGGTCGCGGATGACGGAGGCGCCCAGGACGCGTTCGCAGCAGTCGGTGAAGGCGTCGGCCCAGCGGGTGGTGAGGAAGGCGGCGCGGTCGGCGCCCAGGATGCCGGTGAGGACGGCGGCGGCGACGTCGTCGGGCAGCAGGCGGAAGTAGTCCGGCGGCGCCCACGGGGTGTGCGAGAAGTGGCCGATGTGCAGGTCGGGGCGGCGGGCGCGCAGCAGCTTGGGCACGAGGGCCAGGTGGTAGTCCTGCACGAGCACGGCGGCGCCGTCGGCGGCCTCCTCGGCGAGGGCGTCGGCGAAGGCGGCGTTGTAGGCCTCGTACGCGGCCCACTCGCTGCGGAAGTCCGCGTCGAAGACGGGCTCCAGCGGGGTCTGGAAGAGCATGTGGTGCACGAACCACAGGACGGAGTTCGCGATGCCGTTGTAGGCGGCGGCGAAGGTGTCCGGGTCGATGTCCAGCATGCGCACGTGCTGGCCGCCGCTGTCCGCCGGGTCGAGGCGCCCGCGCTCCGCGCGGCGTACGGCTTCGCGGTCGCCGTCGCCCAGTGCGGCGCAGACCCAGACGGCGTCCGCGTCGGGGCCGATCGCGCTTAGGCCGGAGACGAGGCCACCGCCGCCGCGTTTGGCGGTGAGCGAGGCGTCCTCCTTGTGGAGGGCGTACGACACGGGGCCTCGGTTGGACGCGACCAGTACCCGGGCGGCATGCGTTGCGGCGACCATGCGGCCAGCCTAGCGGCGATCATCCATCGGGGTCGGGGGCAGGCCGTGCGTGGGCGGCCTTGCGTCCGTGGCCGGGTTGTGCCCACCCTCCCCCACAGCTTCGCGTGGGGGGACCCCCACCTCGCTGCGCTCGCCGTGCGGAACGCCTGCCCACAACCCGGCAAGGGCTGGGGGCAGGCGGGCGCCCACTACGCCGCCTTGCGCTTGGCGTATTCCGGGACGGTGAGCATCGGCGGACGCTCCTCCGTCGCGACGTCGTGGACGCGGGGGGTGAAGCCGTCCTCGTCGCGGTCGAACTGGGTGAGGACGGGCCGCACGAGGTGCCCACGGGCGAGCCGGAGCTGAGCCGTGCGGTAAATCGTGGCGGCCATCCGGCCCAGGGCCTGGCTGTCCTGGTGGCGGTGGTGGCGGACGCCGACGTCGACCTGGGCGAGGGCGTCGAGCCCGACGGTGTTGAGGGAGTCGATGAGCATGCCGATCTCGACGCCGTAGCCGACGGGGAAGGGGAGCTGCTCAAGGAGTGAGCGCCGGGCGGCGTACTCGCCGCCGAGGGGCTGGACGAAGCCGGCGAGCTGGGGCCAGTGCATGTTGAGCAGGGGCCTGGCGACCAGCTCGGTGACCCGGCCGCCGCCGGCCGGAACCACCGTGCCGCCGGTTTCCAGGGGGCGGTCGTACATGGCCTTGACCAGCTGGACGCCGGGGTCGGTCAGGAGCGGCCCGATGATGCCGGAGACGAAGCGGGAGTCGAAGTCGCGCAGGTCGGAGTCGACGAAGGCGACTATCTCGCCGCTGGTGGCCAGCAGGGAGCGCCACAGGACCTCGCCCTTGCCGGGCAGGGCCGGCAGCCGGGGGAGTATCGAGTCGCGGTGGACGACGGTCGCGCCGGCGGCCTCGGCGATGGCGGCGGTGCGGTCCGTGGAGCCGGAATCCATCACCACCAGCTCGTCGACGAGCGGTACGGCATCACTCATGAGCTCGCGGCGAATCGTTTCCACGATGGCCCCGACGGTGGCTTGCTCGTTGAGCGCGGGCAGGACGACGCTCACCGTCCCGCTCGGGCCGGCCGAGCGTTTGGCGGCGAGAAGTGCGGAAATCGGCCGGCGGTCTGCTGACCACGACCTGCGCTGCAACCAGCGGGCTACCTCGTCGAGCACGTGCGGCTCCGTTCTGTCGGAGATGTCCCCCCTCCGGCAGGGCGGCCTGTCACATCTGTCTCGATGGACGGACTACCTATGACCAGGTTCGGGGTCGTCGGTTACAGTCTTGAACACGAGACATGACCATCGTATGTCCGCGATGATCAGCGTTTGTTACGTTTGAGCACGGCGGACGACACGGCACATGTCACGACGCACGACCACAAATGCGGGGACGCTACACCACCCGCCATACCGCTCATCCAGAGGGGCAGAGGGAACGGCCCGTTGAAGCCCCGGCAACCCTCCCGCCGACCGCGCACGCGAGGTCCAGGTGGGGACGGTGCCAATTCCGTCTCGCGGCGAAATGCGCCGCGGGGAAGATGAGGAGAAAGGGCCTCGCCTCCATGGCTGCGCAGACCATCGAAACCGCTGTCACCACCCCCTCCGCCTTCGGGCCCGCCGCCGCGCTGTCCTGTCGCGAGTGCGGCACGCGCTTCCCGCTGACGCCGGTCTTCGCCTGCGAGGAGTGTTTCGGGCCGCTCGAAGTGGCGTACGACCTCCCGACCGGCGACCCGGAGTCCCTGCGCAAGCAGATCGAGGCCGGGCCGAACAACATCTGGCGTTACGCGCCCCTGCTGCCCGTCCCGGCGGACGTGGCGGACAAGCCGAACCTCAACCCCGGCTTCACCAAGCTGGTCAAGGCCGACAACCTGGCCCGCGAGCTGGGCATCACCGGCGGCCTGCACATCAAGGACGACTCCGGCAACCCGACCCACTCCTTCAAGGACCGGGTCGTCGCCATCGCCCTGGAGGCCGCCCGCACCTTCGGCCTCACCACCTTGTCCTGCTCCTCCACCGGCAACCTGGCGGGCGCGGTCGGCGCCGCCGCCGCTCGCGCCGGATTCCGCTCGTGCGTCTTCATCCCGCACGACCTGGAGGCGGGCAAGGTCGTCATGGCCGCGGTCTACGGCGGCGAGCTGGTCGGCATCGAGGGCAACTACGACGACGTCAACCGCTTCTGCAGCGAGCTGATCGGCGACCCGATCGGCGAGGGCTGGGGCTTCGTCAACGTCAATCTGCGCCCCTACTACGGCGAGGGCTCCAAGACGCTCGCGTACGAGATCTGCGAGCAGCTCGGCTGGCGGCTCCCGGACAACATCGTGATCCCGATCGCCTCCGGCTCCCAGCTCACGAAGATCGACAAGGGCCTGCAGGAGCTGATCAAGCTAGGGCTGGTCGCCGACAAGCCCTACAAGATCTACGGCGCCCAGGCCGAGGGCTGCTCGCCGGTCTCCACCGCCTTCAAGGCCGGGCACGATGTCGTACGCCCGCAGAAGCCGAAGACCATCGCCAAGTCGCTTGCGATCGGCAACCCGGCCGACGGCCCGTACGTGCTCGACATCGCCCGCCGCACGGGCGGCGCGGTCGAGGACGTCACCGACGAGCAGTGCGTGGACGCGATCAAGCTGCTGGCCCGGACCGAGGGCATCTTCGCCGAGACGGCGGGCGGGGTGACGGTCGGCGTCCTGAAGAAGCTGATCGAGAACGGCCAGCTGGACCCGGCCGCCGAGACGGTCGTCCTGAACACCGGCGACGGCCTGAAGACGCTCGACGCCGTCGCCGAGACGACCGGCCCGACAGCGACGATCAAGCCCAGCGTGGACGCGTTCCGCGCGGCGGGTCTGGCCCACTGATTCCCACTGACCGCCTGCACCGACTGAAGGTGAACCCCGAATCATGAGCGCTTCCGTACGCATCCCGACCATCCTTCGTACGTACACCGACGGAAAGGCCGAGGTGCCGGCCGACGGCGCGACCCTGGCCGAGGTCATCGAGTCGCTGGAGAAGAACCACCCGGGCATCTCCGCCCGCGTGCTGGACGACACGGGCAAGCTGCGCCGCTTCGTGAACGTGTACGTGAACGACGACGACGTCCGCTTCTCCGAGGGCCTGCTGACGGCGGTCGCGGACGGCGCGAGCGTCTCGATCATCCCGGCGGTCGCCGGAGGCTGACGAAGCCCGCGCAGGTGCCCCGTCCTCCGTGGGGAGGACGGGGCACCTGTGTGCTGAGCGGTAGTTGAATGGCGGTACAGTTGCCCTGGAATCCCGCGCAACTCAATTCCGCGCCGTTCGATGGACAGCGATTTATCGCCAAATTAGCGCGACGATTGTCGCGTTGGCTACTTATGTCCAGTCCGACTTGACCCGGATTCCCCTTAATTCATCCCCTTTTTCCGTTCGAACATGCCCAGAATTCTCGTCCGATTGACCTGTTGCAGAGGGCAGTCAGGCAGATACATTCGGCGGCGGTCGACGCGTTCCGGCGCACGCCCCCTGGGCTGTAGGGGGTGAGGTCTGACCCGGGTCCGCGAGGTGCGGTCCTGCGAAGGGCCAGTAATAGGGGAGTTAGGGATGGCTCAGGGCACCGTCAAATGGTTCAACGCGGAGAAGGGGTACGGCTTCATCGCGGTCGACGGTGGTGCGGACGTCTTCGTGCACTACAGCGCGATTCAGATGGACGGTTATCGCACCCTCGAAGAAGGCCAGCGGGTCGAGTTCGAGATCTCGCAGGGTCAGAAAGGGCCGCAGGCGGACATGGTCCGTCTCGCCGTCTGACCGGGGCGGCATCGGCCAACCAGACACGCTCACACGCAGGAGGGCCCGCATCCACCAGGATGCGGGCCCTTCCGCGTCCGGCCCTGCCTCGCCCCGGCCCGAACCGCTTGCACTCTCGGGGGTCGAGTGCTAATCATTAGCGTTAGCACTCTGATGTTGAGAGTGCTGATTGAAGCATCGAAGGAACGACACGGATCGGGTCAGGTGAGGCCCGCTCGACCGCCGGTAAGAGACCGGTGGGAGACAGGCCGTCCGTCGCGGGCGCCAGCGCGGTCCGGAGCAATCCACCCCGTCCGGGAGGACCACTTCACATGGCCAAGATCATCGCGTTCGACGAGGAGGCACGGCGCGGTCTCGAGCGCGGGATGAACCAGCTCGCCGACGCCGTCAAGGTCACCCTCGGCCCCAAGGGCCGCAACGTCGTCCTCGAGAAGAAGTGGGGCGCCCCCACGATCACCAACGATGGTGTTTCCATCGCCAAGGAGATCGAGCTCGAGGACCCGTACGAGAAGATCGGCGCCGAGCTGGTCAAGGAAGTCGCCAAGAAGACGGACGACGTCGCCGGTGACGGTACGACCACCGCGACCGTTCTCGCCCAGGCACTGGTCCGCGAGGGCCTGCGCAACGTGGCGGCCGGCGCCAACCCGATGGCCCTCAAGCGTGGCATCGAGAAGGCCGTCGAGGCCGTCTCCGCCGCCCTGCTCGACCAGGCCAAGGACGTGGAGACCAAGGAGCAGATCGCTTCGACCGCCTCCATCTCCGCCGCCGACCCGCAGATCGGCGAGCTCATCGCCGAGGCGATGGACAAGGTCGGCAAGGAAGGCGTCATCACCGTCGAGGAGTCGCAGACCTTCGGGCTGGAGCTTGAGCTCACCGAGGGCATGCGCTTCGACAAGGGCTACATCTCGGCGTACTTCGCCACCGACCTGGAGCGTATGGAGACGTCCTTCGACGACCCGTACATCCTGATCGTCAACTCCAAGATCTCCTCGGTGAAGGACCTGCTCCCGCTGCTGGAGAAGGTCATGCAGTCCGGCAAGCCGCTGCTGATCATCGCCGAGGACGTCGAGGGCGAGGCCCTGTCGACCCTGGTCGTCAACAAGATCCGTGGCACCTTCAAGTCCGTGGCCGTCAAGGCCCCGGGCTTCGGCGACCGCCGCAAGGCCATGCTCGGTGACATCGCCATCCTCACCGGTGGCACCGTCATCTCCGAGGAGGTCGGCCTCAAGCTGGAGAACGCGGGCATCGACCTGCTCGGCCACGCCCGCAAGGTCGTCATCACCAAGGACGAGACCACGATCGTGGACGGCGCCGGCGACAGCGAGCAGGTCGCGGGCCGGGTCAACCAGATCCGTGCCGAGATCGAGAACAGCGACTCGGACTACGACCGCGAGAAGCTCCAGGAGCGCCTCGCGAAGCTGGCCGGCGGCGTGGCCGTCATCAAGGCCGGCGCCGCGACCGAGGTCGAGCTCAAGGAGCGCAAGCACCGCATCGAGGACGCGGTGCGCAACGCCAAGGCCGCCGTCGAGGAGGGCATCGTCGCCGGTGGTGGCGTCGCTCTCATCCAGGCGTCCTCGGTGTTCGAGAAGCTGGAGCTCGAGGGTGACGAGGCGACCGGCGCCAACGCCGTGCGCATCGCCCTTGAGGCCCCGCTGAAGCAGATCGCGGTCAACGCCGGCCTTGAGGGCGGCGTCGTTGTGGAGAAGGTCCGCAACCTGACCCCGGGTCACGGCCTCAACGCCGCGACCGGCGAGTACGTCGACCTCATTGCCGCGGGCATCATCGACCCGGCCAAGGTCACGCGCTCCGCGCTGCAGAACGCGGCCTCCATCGCCGCGCTCTTCCTCACCACCGAGGCCGTCATCGCCGACAAGCCCGAGAAGGCCGGTGCCGGTGCGGGCGCCGGTGGCGGCATGCCGGGCGGCGACATGGACTTCTGATCCGTTCGCGGATCGGAGGTACCAGCAGTACCTGACCGAGGGCGGCACCCCCATCGCGGGGGTGCCGCCCTCGGGTGTGTGCGCGGGAATGTACTTACGTGGGCGGACGGTTGAGCTGGGAAGCGCCTGCCCCTAACCAAGGAGACTCCCGCCGTGACAACCCGTGCCGCCGAGGTCCTGTCCCGACCCTTCACCCTGGGCCGGACCACCGTCCCCAACCGGATCGTGATGGCGCCGATGACCCGGCAGTTCTCGCCCGGCGGAGTGCCCGGCGAGGACGTCGCCTCGTACTACGCCCGCCGCGCGGCCGCCGGGGTCGGCCTGATCATCACCGAGGGGACGTACGTCGACCACCCCTCGGCCGGCCAGAGCGACAGCGTCCCCCGCTTCCACGGCGAGGAGTCCCTCGCCGGATGGGCCCGGGTCGCGGACGCCGTCCACGCCGCCGGCGGCACGATCATGCCCCAGCTCTGGCACGTCGGCATGGCCCGCAAGGCCGGTGACCCGCCCATCGTGACCGCACCCCCGGTCGGCCCCTCCGGCATCGCCCTCGACGGCACGGAGGGCGCGGGCCACGCCATGACCCAGGCCGACCTCGACGACGTCATCCAGGCCTTCGCCGACGCCGCTGCCGCCGCCGAGCGCGCCGGCTTCGACGGCGTCGAGCTGCACGGCGCCCACGGCTACCTCATCGACGAGTTCCTCTGGGCCGGCACGAACCGCCGTACGGACGGCTACGGCGGCGACCTCGGCTCCCGTACGCGCTTCGCCACCGAGATCGTCGCCGCCGTGCGTGCGGCCGTCTCCCCGGACTTCCCCGTCCTCTTCCGCTTCTCCCAGTGGAAGTCCGAGAACTACGACGCGCGCATCGCCGAGACCCCCGACGACCTCGCCGCCATCCTCACACCGCTCGCCGACGCCGGCGTCGACGCCTTCCACGCCTCCCAGCGCCGCTTCTGGCTCCCCGAGTTCGACGGCTCCGGCTCCGAGCTGAACCTCGCGGGCTGGACCAAGAAGCTCACCGGCAAGCCGACCATCACGGTCGGGTCCGTCGGGCTCGACAACGACTTCCTGCGCGGCTTCGCGGGCGAGTCGGCGGCTGTCGCCACGATTGACGACCTGCTGGACCGGCTTGAGCGCGACGAGTTCGACCTTGTCGCGGTCGGGCGCGCGCTGCTCGGTGACCCGGAGTGGGCCGCGAAGGTTCTGGGCGGGCGGGTGGGCGAGCTCAGCGCGTTCGCGCCGGAGCAGCTGCGAGTCCTCGCGTAGGACTCCCAGCCTCTCCGGCGTTCGAGGAGTGGGGTACCCCCTGCACGAAGTGCTTGGGGGAGGGTCCGGGGCGGAGCCCCGGCCCTACGCCACCCCCACCGGCGCGTCGAGCAGGTCCCGCCACGCCCGCACCGCCGCCGCGTCGACCGGCCCCGCCCAGCCCGCGGGCCGCACCGCGCCGCCGACGTGGAAGGCGTCGACGCCGCCCGCGAGCAGCGCGGGAAGGTGGTCGGCCCGCAGGCCGCCGCCGACCAGGAGGCGGGGTTCGCCGGGCGGGAGCGCGGCTTCGTCGAGAAGGACGGGCAGGCCGGCGTCGACGCCGGCCGCCGATCCCGCGGTGAGGTACGTGTCGAGGCCGGGGGAGCCGCGGAGGGCTGCCCGCAGGGCTGCCCGGTCGGGGGTGTGGTCGATGGCGCGGTGGAAGGTCCAGCGGGAGCCGGGGCCGGTGGCGTCGAGCAGGGCGTGGACGGCCTTGAGGTCGGGCCCGTCGGAGGACGGGTCGAGGAAGCCGAGGACGAATTCGTCCGCGCCTTCGCTCCGCAGGGCCGCCGCCCGGGCGCAGAGCCCGTCCAGGTCGTCCGCCTCGTAGCCGTCGCGGGCCCGCAGCATCACCCGGATGGGGATGCGGACAGCCGCCCGTACTGCCGCGAAGGTCTCCCGGGAGGGGGTGAGCCCGCCGGCGGACATGCCGCTGACCAGCTCAAGGCGGTCGGCGCCGCCGGATTCCGCCGCGACGGCATCGACGACGCCGAGCGCGATCACCTCGAAAATTGGTCTAGACATGTTGCCAGCCTGCCACAATGGCCGCATGGCTGCCACCCTCCTGACCCGTTGGTCCGAGCTGCTGCGCCGCGCCCAGACCCAGGACGCGGATCCGGCCCCCTACGCCGCCGATCTGCTCGCCCGCTGGGCCGAGCCGCAGCGCCGGTACCACACCACCGATCACCTGGTCGCGGTCCTGGACCGCATCGACGAGCTGGCCGCCCACGCCGACGACCCGGACGCCGTCCGTCTCGCCGCCTGGTTCCACGACGCCGTCTACCGCCCCGACCGCTCCGAGAACGAGGAGCGCAGCGCGGCGCTGGCCGAGCGAGCCCTCCCCGAGGCCGGTGTCCCCGCCGCCACCACGGCCGAGGTCGTCCGCCTCGTCCGGCTGACCGTCACCCACGACCCGGCCGACGGCGACCGCAACGGCGAGGTGCTGTGCGACGCCGACCTCGCGGTGCTCGCCGGTTCCCCGGCCGCGTACGCCGCCTACGCGGCCGCCGTCCGCGAGGAGTACGGCTTCGTGCCGGACGAGCTGTTCCGCACCGGCCGGGCCGATGTGCTGCGGCAACTGCTCGCCCTGCCCAGGCTGTTCCGTACCCCGGCGGGCCACGAGCGCTGGGAACGGGCGGCCCGCCACAACCTCGACACCGAGCTGGCCCTGCTCAGCGGCGCCGGTGCTTGGGGCGGCGAAGCCCCGCCTCGGTGAGCCTGCGCAGCAGCTCCTTGCTGCCGACCTCGATGGCGCCCTGGGCGACGGCGGCGGCATAGTGCTCGGCCGGGAGGTCGTAGTGGTCGCGCTCGAAGGCGCGGGGCGGAGCGCCGATGCGGGCGGCGAAGGCGTGCAGCTCGTCGAACGAGCTGTCGCTGACCAGGTGCGACCACATGCGGCCGTGGCCGGGCCAGGTCGGCGGGTCTATGTAGACGGCCATGGCCTTACAGGGTCGCCTTCAGGGAGCCGACCGGCGCGAGCGCGGCCCCGGACGCCTCGCAGACCCAGTGCGGGTCCGGGCCGAGCTCGGGTTCCACGGCAAGCGCATGCGGGTTTTCGTCGCACCGGGGGCACAGCGGCCAGCGGCCGTACCGCTCCAGTAGGGCGTCCTGCACGTCCTGCGCAACGAGCCCCGCGACGAAGCCCACGCCCTCGGGCCACTGCTCGACCCACCAGCGGCGCTGCGCGACGGCGTCCTCGACCAGGGAGACCACCTCGGCGTCGGCGACATCGGCCGCCGCGAGGTCGGCGAGGATGAGTGCGCGCGCGGCGTGCAGGGCCGTTTCGAGGTTCGCGAGGTTGCCGAGGTCGTCCGGATCCATGTCGCCATTGTTGCGCAACGCCGTCAGGGCTAGCTTTCGCTACGTGACCGACTTCGCCGCCCTGACCACCGAGGCCCACCGCCCCGAGCTCGCCGACGTCGACCAGCGGCCCACGCTCGACATCGCCCGCCTCATGAACGCCGAGGACGCCGCCGTCCCGGCCGCCGTCGCCGCGCAGCTGCCCGCCATCGCCGCGGCGATCGACGCCATCGCGGCACGGATGGCCCGTGGCGGGCGGCTCATCTACGCGGGCGCCGGCACCGCCGGGCGCCTCGGCGTCCTGGACGCCAGCGAGTGCCCGCCCACCTTCAACACCGCCCCCGGGCAGGTCGTCGGGCTGATCGCGGGCGGGCCCTCCGCCCTGGTCACCTCCGCCGAAGGCGCCGAGGACAGCCCCGCCCTGGCCGCCGCCGACCTCGACCGGATCGAGCTGACCCCGGACGACACGGTCGTCGGCATCGCCGCCTCCGGGCGTACGCCCTACGCCGTCGGCGCCGTCCAGCACGCACGCGCCCTGGGCGCGCTCACGGTGGGGCTGTCGTGCAACCCGGGCTCCGCGCTGGCGGCGGCCGCCGAACACGGCATCGAGGTCGTGACCGGCCCCGAATTCCTCACCGGGTCGACCCGGCTGAAGGCGGGCACCGCCCAGAAGCTGGTCCTCAACATGCTCTCGACGATCACGATGATCCGGCTGGGCAAGACGTACGGAAATCTGATGGTCGACGTCCGCGCGTCCAACGAGAAGCTGCGGGCGCGGGCGCGCCGGATCGTCGCCCAGGCCACGGGTGCGCCCGAGGGCGCGGTCGAGAAGGCCCTCACCGCCACCGGCGGCGAGGTCAAGAACGCGATCCTGATGCTCCTGGCCGACGTGGACGCGCCGACGGCCGCCCGCCTCCTGGCGGAAGCGGACGGTCGCCTGCGGGACGCGCTAGCGCCGCCTGCGAAGTGAGGGGTCGGCCAGGGCCGGAGGGACGTAGTAGCTGTCGGCCCGGTTGAGGTCCGTGCCCGGCGGGACGATCTCGTCGATGCGGTCCAGGATCGCGTCGTCGAGGACGGCGTCGGCGCCCGCCAGCAGGTCGGTGAGCTGGTCGGCCGTGCGCGGGCCGATGATCACCGAGGTGACGGCGGGGTGGGCGCGTACGAAGGCCAGGGCGAGGTGGGTGAGCGGGAGCCCGGCGTCGGCGGCGAGCTTCTTCAGCTCGGCGACGGCCTCCAGTTTGCGGGCGTTCTCCGGGACGGTGGTGTCGAACTTGGCCTGTTCCAGGGCGGAACGGCCCGTCCCCTGCGTCACGTCGCGGCCCGAGAGCCAGCCCGCGCTGAGCGGGCCCCAGGTGAGCACGCCCATGCCGTAGCGCTGCGCGGCGGGCAGCACGTCGGCCTCGATGCCGCGCGCGAGGATCGAGTACGGCGGCTGCTCGGTACGGAAGCGGGCGTGCCCGCGCCGCTCCGAGGCCCACTGGGCCTCGACGATCCGGTCGGCGGGGAAGGTGGAGGAGCCGATGGCCCGCACCTTGCCGGAGCGTACGAGATCGGTGAGGGCGCCGAGCGTCTCGTCGATGTCGGTGTCCGGGTCGGGGCGGTGCACCTGGTAGAGGTCCAGGTAGTCCGTGCCGAGGCGCCGGAGGCTGTCCTCGACCGCCCGCATGATCCAGCGCCGGGAGTTGCCGCCGGTGTTGGGGTCCTCGCCCATCCGGTTGTGGAACTTTGTGGCCAGGACGACGCCGTCACGGCGGCTGCCGCCCTTCAGGGCCTTGCCGACGATCTCCTCGGACTCGCCGGAGCTGTAGATGTCGGCGGTGTCCACGAAGTTGATGCCCGCGTCCAGGGCCGCGTGGATGATCCGTACCGAGTCGTGGTGGTCGGGGTTGCCCCAGGCACCGAACATCATCGCGCCCAGCGCGTACTCGCTCACCGAGATGCCGGTGCCGCCCAGGATCCTGCGCTTCACTGCGGTTCGCCTCCCATAGGACTCGTGGTGTTTCCGAGCCTCACACTTCCCGGCCCGGGAAGCACGGACCAGGCCCGGCCCTGCCCAGACCAGATCCTGGTCACCAGGCCGCCGGGTCCTCGGGCGCCAGCTCCTCGGGCAGCGGCGCCGAGTGCACCACCGCCAGCCCGGACACCGCCCGGGTCAGCGCCACATAGAGGCGGCGCAGTCCGGTGCGCTCGTCGGGCTCGCCGTCCACGACGGCGGCGGGCTCGTCCAGGACGACGTAGTCGTATTCCAGGCCCTTGGCGAGGGTGGCCGGGACGAGGGTGAGGCGGGCCTCGGCGGTGGTCTCGTCGCCGGGGGCCAGGTGGGACAAACCGGCTTGCGCAAGGGCGTCGGTGAGGGCGGGGATGCGGGCGTCGGCGGCGATGAGGCCGACGGAACCCTCGTTGCGCAGGGCGGCCTGGCAGGCGGCGATGACGGCGGCGTCCAGGTCGGTCACCTGCTCCACGGAGAAGTCGCCGGGGCTGTCGCGTACGGAGGTGGCCTCGTTGAGCCCCGGCGCGATGGCCGGCAGCAGCCGGGAGGCGTACGCGATGACCGAGCGCGGGACGCGGAAGCCCCGGGTCAGCTCCTCGACCTGGGCGCCGGGCTTGCCGAGGTGGGTGAGGGCCTCCTCCCAGCTGGCGGTGGCCCAGGGGGTCGTGCCCTGGGCGATGTCGCCGAGGACGGTGGCCGAGCCGGTCGAGCAGCGGCGGCCGACGGCCCGGTACTGCATGGGCGACAGATCCTGGGCCTCGTCGAGGACGACATGGCCCAGCGAATGCGTGCGCTGGACGAGGTCGGCCGCCTCGTCGACCAGGACGGTGTCGGCGGCCGACCAGCGGGCCGAGGCCAGGCCCCGGGCCGGCTTGGACCACAGGATTTCCTTCTGCTCCTCCGGGGTCAGAATCCCGTCTGCGCATGCGGCGAGGAATTCCGGGTCGGACAGCATGCGCAGGACGGTTTTCGCCGGGTCCACCGGCGGCCAGACCTCCTTGACCGCCGCCTTCACGGCCGCGTTGCGCGCCACCGCGTCCTGCACCCGGTCGTCCGGCGCCTCGCCCGACTGCTCCATCCGTACGAGCACGGCATGCGCGATCCGCTGCGGCAGCGCGTCGCGCGCCGCGCCGTAGCGGATGTCACGCTCCATCATCTCCCGCACCAGCTCTTCGAGTTCGTACGCCGGCACGCGCCAGCGGCGCGAGCCCCGTACGACCACGACGGGCTCGACCGGCATCCTGATCCCCGAGCGGACGGCCTTGCGCAGCACCTGCGCCATGCGCGCGTCGCCCTTGATCCGGGCGGCCGTCGCCGTGTCCGTCCCCTTCACCGGGACATGCGCCACCAGGTCGTCCACGGTGGCCTGCTTGATGCCGATCTCGCCCAGCGCGGGCAGCACCTGCTCGATGTACTGCAGGAAGGACGCGTTCGGCCCGATCACCAGCGTCCCGGTGCGCGCCAGCCGCTCCCGGTGCGCGAACAGCAGATACGCCACCCGGTGCAGCCCGACGGCGGTCTTCCCGGTGCCCGGCGCGCCCTGCACGCACACCGTCCCCCCGATCCCCGCTCGCACGATCTCGTCCTGCTCCGGCTGGATCGTCGCCACGATGTCCCGCATCGGGCCCACACGCGGCCGCTCGATCTCCGCCTGGAGCAGCGCACTGGTCGCGTCCGCCTCCGCCGGGTCGGTGAGGTGCTCGTCCTCGTACGCCGTCAGCTCCCCGCCCGTGTAGCCGAAGCGGCGGCGCAGCGCCACGTCCTGCGGGTCGCGGCGGGAGGCGCGGTAGAACGGCTGCGAGACCGGCGCCCGCCAGTCGATGACCATCGGGTCGCCGCCACCATCGTGGACATGGCGGCGGCCGATGTAGAAGCGGTTCCCCGCGGGGTGGTGGACGTAGTCCAGGCGCCCGAAGAACAGCGGGGTGTGGGACATGTCCGCCAGCGCCTTGATGCGCAGCTCGATCTGGTGGTGCAGGATCTCGGCGGTCACCCAACTGGCCGCCACATCCCTGATGTCCAGTGCCTCGGCGTCCTCGCGCATCGCGCGCAGCGCGGCACGGGACGAGCTGAGGTGGGCGCGCTCGCGTTCGAGCGGGTCGGTGCTGTTGCTCTTGCTGGCGGGCATGACTGCATTGCCTCCGGCGGCACGTAGGGCATGGCTCAGCGGGCCGCCCCTGGCGGGGCGGCCGTGCGCTGTCCTGATACGAATCGGCTCTGCCGGCCGGTTTCCGTCCGGCCGGCGGCGCGACCGCCCGGCAGGGCCGGGCGGAAGGCGGCAAGACGCGCGATCCTACGCGGTCCGGTGGGTCCGGGGCCAATGGGTTTCCCGTACGTCTCTGGTATCACCGGCCGTCCGGGCAGTAGGACTTTTGGGGGAACGACCAGGGGCGGGAGTTCAAACCGGGGACGGATGTGCCGGCCGGGGTGGAATTCCTACATTGGGGACATGGAAAACACACAGAACTCGCTGGTGACAGCTCTGCAGGCGATACGGGTCTTCGCGACGACGGCATTCAGCGTCGTCGTCCTGGGCCGGACGGGGTGATCAATTCAGCCCGTCCGGCGTTTGAGGACACTCCCGAAGGAGCGGGGTGGGGGAGGTTCCCCCACGAACCGGGTCTACGCCAGAAGTTCGTCCGCGTCGACGATGCGGTACGCATACCCCTGCTCCGCCAGGAACCGCTGGCGGTGGGCCGCGAAGTCCTGGTCGATCGTGTCGCGGGCGACCACCGAATAGAAGCGGGCCTCATGGCCGTCGGCCTTGGGCCGCAGGACGCGGCCGAGCCGCTGGGCCTCCTCCTGGCGGGAGCCGAACGTGCCGGAGACCTGGATGGCGACGGTCGCCTCGGGAAGGTCGATGGAGAAGTTGGCGACCTTGGAGACGACGAGGACGGAGATCTCGCCCCGGCGGAAGGCGTCGAAGAGCTTCTCGCGCTGGGCGTTTGACGTCTCGCCCTTGATGACGGGCGCGTTGAGGTGTTCGCCCAGCTCGTCGAGCTGGTCGATGTACTGGCCGATGACCAGGGTCTGCTCGCCCATGTGCTTGGCGACCAGCGCTTCGGTCACCTTCCGCTTGGTCGCGGTCGTCGCGCAGTACCGGTACTTCTCCTCCGCCTCGGCGGTGGCGTACGCCAGCCGTTCCGCGTCCGTCAGGTTGACCCGGACCTCGACGCAGTCCGCCGGAGCGATGTAGCCCTGGGCCTCGATCTCCTTCCAGGGGGCGTCGAAGCGCTTGGGCCCGATGAGGGAGAAGACATCCGACTCGCGGCCGTCCTCGCGCACCAGGGTCGCGGTGAGGCCGAGCCGGCGCCTGGCCTGCAGATCGGCCGTGAACTTGAAGACCGGTGCCGGAAGCAGGTGCACCTCGTCGTAGACGATCAGGCCCCAGTCGCGGGAGTCGAAGAGCTCCAGGTGGGAGTAGACGCCTTTCCGCTTGGTCGTGAGGACCTGGTACGTGGCGATGGTGACGGGCCGGATCTCCTTCCGCGTACCGCTGTACTCGCCGATCTCGTCCTCGGTCAGCGAGGTGCGCTTCACCAGCTCGTGCTTCCACTGCCGGGCGGAGACGGTGTTGGTGACAAGGATCAGCGTGGTCGCCTTGGCGGTGGCCATCGCGCCCGCGCCGACCAGCGTCTTACCCGCTCCGCAGGGCAGGACGACGACACCGGAGCCGCCGTGCCAGAAGCCCTCGACGGCCTGCTTCTGGTAGGGGCGCAGGGCCCAGCCGTTCTCGTCGAGTTCGATGGGGTGGGCCTCGCCGTCGACGTAACCGGCGAGGTCCTCGGCGGGCCAGCCGAGCTTGAGGAGCACCTGCTTGATCTGGCCGCGCTCGGAGGGGTGGACGGCGACGGTGTCGGGGTCGAGGCGGGCGCCGACCAGCGGGATGATCTTCTTCGAGCGGAGGATCTCCTCCAGCACCGGGCGGTCGGTGCTGGTCAGGACCAGGCCGTGGACGGGGTGCTTGGCGATGGTGAGGCGGCCGTAGCGGGACATCGTCTCGGCGATGTCGACCAGCAGGGCGTGCGGCACCGGATAGCGGGAGTGCGAGACGAGGGCGTCGATGACCTGCTCGGCGTCATGGCCGGCCGCGCGGGCGTTCCACAGGCCGAGCGGGGTCACCCGGTAGGTGTGGATGTGCTCGGGGGCACGCTCCAGCTCGGCGAAGGGCGCGATGACGCGGCGGCAGGCGTCGGCCTGGGGGTGGTCGACCTCCAGCAGCAGCGTCTTGTCGCTCTGGACGATGAGGGGCCCGTTGTTCACGCCGCCGCCCTTTCCGTTGGCGTTCCGTGTGGGGACAAGCGTCCAGTGTCCTACATCAATGCACGGCTGTGGCGTGCGTAGTGATGTTGGCAGTGGGTAGCCGCTTGGGGTGACGCGTCCAGTCGTATCATCACGCTTGCGGAAAAAGCCGACGCCGGAGCCCGAGCCCGCCACCAGGCCGGAGCCGAAGCCCTCAGAGCCGAAGCCTTCACGACTACGGAAGATCCAGGTGCGAGCGCCGCTCGCCGCGTTCGCGCGGTTCCTGGCGGTGCTGGTGGCGCTGCTGCTGATGGTGGCCTTCGCGGTCGTACTGGCCAAGGCCACGCTTTCGCCCTCGTACGCCTCCGAGGGCATCGCGCACTCGAACCTGCAGCCGGGGGCGTCGCTGCGCCGGTACTACGAGCGGTACACCATGGCCGGGGCGATCCGGCAGGTGGGCGGGAATGTGCTGCTGGGGGTGCCCTTCGGGGTGCTGCTGCCGGTCGCGGCGCCCAAGGCGCGCGGGGTGTGGCGGGTGCTGCTGATCACGCTGACGGTGATGGTGCTGGTCGAGCTGACGCAGGGGGCGATCGTGGCGGGGCGGGCCTTCGACATCGATGACGTGATCCTGAACACGGCCGGGGCGCTGCTGGGGTATCTGGTGCTGGGTCGGCGGCTGGGGAAGTGGATCAGGCGGGGTCATCCGCAAGCTCCGCAACGCCGGTGATGCGGTGCAGGGCGAAGGTGCGGACCTCGTCGGCGGTGTGGTCGTAGGCCGTGACGAAGCCGCCCTCGACGCGGACCGGGCCGATGACGCGCTGGCTGGCGGCGCCGTCGGCGTTGACGTAGCCGATCCAGACGGATTCGCCGGTGAGGACGGCCGCCTGCATGGTGGCCAGCGTCTCGGCGGCGGCGCTGCGCGGCAGGCCGTTTGTGGCGGGGGCGGGCACGGTCCGGTGCACCGCCGTCGAGGCTCGGTCGCCGGCCCGGATGGCCCGGACTGCGGCGCCGAGCAGCGTCGCGGCGGGGGCCGGGGGGCCGTCGGCGACGGGGGTGGGCGCGGCGCGGGGCGGGGTGCGGTGGGCGTCGGCGCGGGTGATCAGGACATCACCCTCGGCGGACTCGGCGGCCGGGGCGAACCCCATCGCGCGCAGCCGTTCCAGGAGCGTGACCGGGTCGCTCTGCGCGGCCAGCACGGTGGGGGCGAGCAGCCGCAGGCCGAGGCCGGCGGCGCGGCGGTCGGCGAGCAGCTCGCTGAGCAGGGCGCTGTCGTCGCAGCGTACGTATGCCGAGGCCGCGCCGACGCGCAGCCGGCCGTGGCGGCGGGCCACATCGTCGATGAGGTAGCTCAGCGGCTGCGGCACGGGGGTGCGGGAGTGCTCGGCCAGGAAGGCGTGCAGCTCGGCGGCGGTCCGGCCGGCATCCAGGGCACGGCGTACGGAGCCGGGGGTGAAGCGGTAGACGGTCGCGCCGCCCTTGGACTCGATGTCGGCCAGGACGTTGAGGGTCTCGGCGAGGTGCGGCTGGAGCGGGCCGGGGGCGATCGCGGTCAGGTCCGCCTGGAGGAGGACGTGGTCCAGCGGGTGGGGCAGCAGCGGCGCCAGCAGCCGCGCGGCTCCGGCCTCGGCGGCGGTGCCCGCTTCGAGCAGGGCCCGGGCATGGGCGGCCAGCGCGCCCCGGCCCGTGATGCCCAGCAGCTCCGCCTCGGTGACCGTCCAGCGGACCAGGTCCGCGCGCAGGCTGTCCGGGCCGGGGTTGCCGCGCAGGGGCCGCTCCCAGCGCAGCCGCGCCAGCAGCGCGTCCGGGGTGGCCGAGGCCCCGGGCGGCAGCTCCGCCAGCAGCTCGAGGATCCGGCGGCGTACCTCCGGGGTCAGTGACCGGTCCAGCTCCGGGCCGAGCGCGCTCAGGGCCCGGCCCTTCGCGTCCTTGCCGCCGACCAGGCCGGCCGTGCGGGTGGCGGTGAGCCAGGCCGTGGCCAGCGTGGTCCAGCGGTCCTGGGCGGGCAGCGGCAGCCAGTCGTCGTACGCCGGTGTGGGCGCGTACGCCTCGTCGGCCTCGCCGTCCGAGGCGAGCAGCCCGGCGGCGTAGGCCAGTTCCAGCCAGAACGCGGCCATCTGCTCGGGCACGTCGAGGACGGTGGCCGTGCGCTTGAGGTCCCGGACGCTCAGGCCGCCGGCCCGCAGGACGGGCGGGCTGTTGAGCTCCAGGTGCTTGAGGAGTTCCTCGGCGGTGCGGGTGGCGGCGAAGGCCTGGCCCGCGGCCGTTCCGTCCACAGCCTGTGGATCGTGCGCGGTCGCCTGGACGGGGGGCGCCGCCGGCTCCGGAGCGCGGTGCGCCCGGCCGCCGCGCAGGTGCAGGGCGACCTCGCGCGGCAGCACGACATTGCGGGGGCCCGAGGGCAGCAGCAGCGCCCGGTCCAGCAGCCACCTGATGTGGGCCTGGGTGGCGGTCACATCCGTCACCTCGCCGTAGGGCGGGCCCCAGGTGAGCTTGGCCAGGACGGCGGTCGCCTCCATCGGCGCCTCCGCCAGGACGGCGGTGAGGCGGGCGCGGTCCTGGAACAGTGCGGTGAGGGAGCCGACCGCGCTGACCGGGTCGTGGGTCGGCGGCAGCCCGGCGTCGGCGAGGATCTGCTGCAGGCGGCCCGGCGACGTACCGGCCGTCGCCTCCGCGACCGTCGGCCCCAGCCCGGTGGGCGACGGCGCCCCGGCGGTGGGAGCGAGAAGGTCCCGGGCGGTCCGGATGAGGCGCAGCGCGTCGTCCTCGCCCCAGGCCAGGGCGAGGGCGCGCAGCGTCTCCACGGCGTGCGGGAGCGCTGCGTCCACGGCGGGGTCGCCCGCGTCGCCGGTCATCAGCGCGCGCAGCGTCTCGTACGGGCAGCCGTCCGGTGCCACGGCGAGGGCTTCCGCGGTCTGCAGCGTGAACCGGTCGAGGCGTTCCAGCGCCCGTACGACCGATGCGCGCGTCCCGGCCCGGGTCGCCAGCTGCGTCAGGTCGTTCGGCACCGGGCTGAGCAGGTCTGGGCGCGCCTGCAGGAGCCTGCCCAGGGCGTCGTCGCCCCGGGCGCGGAGGGCCTCCGCGAGCGTGCGGGGGCGGTGCGGGCTGCTCATCCCACCCACAGTAGCCGGGGGCTCTGCCCGGACACCTCAGCGAGGCGGTAACTTCGGAGCGTGGGGGCTGAGAGCGATCACCTGATTTTCGACTATCTGAGCAAGGTCGGCGACCTTGCTCAGACGCGGCTGTCCGTGGAGCGCCGGGTGCGGCTCGTGACGCGGTTGCGGAGCGACATCGACCAGGCCAGGGGGCGCGCGGGGAGTGACAGCCCGGCGGCGGTGCGGCGGATCCTGGGGAAGCTGGGGTCGCCGGACGAGGTGGTGGGCGCGGCGGAGGGTGCGGCGGGCGCGGCGCCGGACGTGTCGGCGGGGGTGCCGGAGCAGCGGACCGCCAAGGCCGGGGAATGGTGGCGGCTGGGGGAGAAGCAGGGACCCCAGCAGCCGGAGGAACCCCAGCTGCCGCAGGTACTTCAGTGGCCCCGGGAATCGCTGGAGCCAATGGTTCCGGGGCAGGAGCTCGCGGGGCTGCCGGGGATGACGGGCGGCGTGACGGTGCCGCTGGGGCCCGTGGCGGAGGACGAGGAAGAGGAAGAAGCCGAGGAGGAGGAAGCGCCGGAGAAGACCTCGCTCTGGCGCCGCCTGCGCAGGAGGCGCGCCGCCCCGGAGGCCGAAGCCGAGGAGGAGGACGAGGACGGGGATGGCGTAGGCGGGCCGGAGGCTCCGGCGACCAGGGTTCGCGCCCGGGCCCGCCTCGCCCCTGTGGAGACCTTTGCCGCGCTGCTGCTCGTGGCGGGCGCCGTTCCGATACGCGGCACGTGGCCGGCGCTGGTGGTCGGCTGGCTCATCGCGTACTACTCGCCGAGGCTCACGCGCGCGCAGGCGAAGTTCGCCGCGCTGACGGTGCCGGGGCTGGTCGCCGGTGGCGCGCTGGTGTGGCTGTGGGGGCGGATGGACGGCCGGTGGGGGGAGCCGATCGCAGAGGGGCAGCTGGATACGGCGATAGGCGGGGCCTTCCCCGTGGTGGTGCGGATCGCGGCGGTGGCGTCGGCCGCCTTCCTGGTCTGGCGGAGCCGCCGGGCATAATTTCCGGCATGGTTACCGTCGGCTTCGACCTCGACATGACGCTCATCGACTCGCGCCCCGGCATCAAGGCCGCCTTCGAGGCGCTGTCCGCCACGACGGGCGTGTACGTGGACGCCGACCTGGCGATCACCCGGCTCGGGCCGCCGCTGGTGGACGAGCTGGCGCACTGGTTCCCCGCCGAGGACATCGAGGCCGTCGCGGAGATGTACCGGCACCGGATCTACCCCGTGCACGCCATCGCCCCCACCCTCGCCATGCCCGGCGCCCGGGAGTCCGTCGAGGCGATCCGCCGCGCCGGCGGCCGGACGGTGGTGGTCACCGCCAAGTACGGAGGCAACGCCGTACGGCACTTGGAGCACCTGGACATCGCGGCCGACGCGGTGGTCGGGGACCTGTGGGCGGAGGGGAAGGGCGCCGCGCTGATCGAACACGGCGCTTCGGTCTACGTCGGCGATCACACCGGCGATGTGCGCGGAGCCCGTAGGGCCGGTGCGCTGTCCGTGGGGGTCGCCACCGGGCCGGTCGGCGCAGCCGAACTGCGCGCGGCGGGCGCGGATGTGGTGCTGGCGGACCTGACGGAGTTCCCGGAGTGGTTCGCGGGCTACCTGTCGGAGGCGGCCTGAGCTGCCTGACCGGCCTGCCCCGCCTGACCTGCCTGAGGGCGCTGCGCGAGCGCCGTGCGCAGCAGCCCGCCCAGGGCCAGCGCGAAGCCGACGCCCATCAGCATCGACACGAGGTAGGCGGCCGTCGGCAGCGGGTCGGAACCGAGCAGCAGCGGGGCCACGGTGGCCAGTGTGCCGAGCGCGCCGATGATGAAGACGACCGCGCCGGCGCGGACCAGCATGTCGCCCGCGTTCTTGGTTTCATACGTCACCCGACCAGGGTAGGTCGCGTCCAGCAACCCGCAGCGCATTGGCCGAATGAGAGGCATCACAGCGTCTGGACACACCCCCTGGGGCCACTAGCCTATGGGCAGGCGGGTCTACGGACGGACCCGCCTTTGCGCTCACCGCAATCATCATCACTATCTACATCTGAGGACGAGGTCGGACGTGCCTACCGGCAAGGTCAAGTGGTTCAACAGCGAGAAGGGCTTCGGCTTCCTCTCCCGCGACGACGGCGGCGACGTCTTCGTGCACTCCTCCGTACTCCCGGACGGGGTGGCCACACTCAAGCCGGGCCAGCGCGTGGAGTTCGGCGTCGTCGCCGGCCAGCGCGGTGACCAGGCACTCTCGGTGGCCCTCCTCGACCCGGCGCCCTCGGTGGCCGCCGCACAGCGCCGTAAGCCGGACGAACTGCTGCCGATCGTCCAGGACCTGACCACGCTGCTGGAGGATGTCGCGCGCTCGCTGCAGCGCGGGCGCTACCCGGACAAGGCCCACGGGCACAAGATCGCCTCGGTGCTCCGGGTCGTCGCCGACCAGTTGGACGTCTAGTGCGGTGACCGGAATGGTTCGCCGGGTCCGTCCGGCTTCCGGTTCCGTCCTCAATCGCCGGACGGGCTGAACTCAGCCCGTCCGGCGATTGAGGACAAAGCGCAGCCGGCGGGCTGCGCAACCCGGCGAACGTACCCGGCCACAGCACTAGCCGTTGTCAGAAGTCCAGCGCGTGCGGTCCGAGGGGCGGCACCAGCCCCTCGGCCGCCGCGCGTGTCAGCAGCCCCCGTACCGCCGCATAGCCGTCCTCGCCGAGGTCGGCGGTGAACTCGTTGACGTAGAGCCCGATGTGCTGGTCGGCGACCTTGGGGTCCATCTCCTGGGCGTGCTCCAGGACATACGCGCGTGAGGCCTCGGGCTCGTCCCAGGCCATGCGTACGGATTCCCGGATGGCGGCGGCCAGTTCGCGCAGCCTCGCCTCGCCGAGCGAGCGCTTGGCGATGATCGCGCCGAGCGGGATGGGCAGGCCGGTGGTGGACTCCCAGTGCTCGCCCATGTCGGCGAGCTTGTGGAGGCCGTAGTTCTGGTAGGTGAAGCGGGCCTCGTGGATGACGAGCCCCGCGTCCACGCGGCCGTCGCGCACCGCGGGCATGATCTCGTGGAAGGGCAGGACCTCGATCTTGCCGACGCCGCCGGGCACTTCGGCGGCCGCCCACAGCCGGAAGAGCAGATACGCGGTCGAGCGCTCGCTCGGTACGGCGACCGTCCTGCCCGCCAGGTCCAGGCCCGGCTCGCGGGTCAGGACCAGGGGGCCGCAGCCGCGGCCGAGCGCGCCGCCGCAGGGCAGGAGCGCGTACTGGTCGAGGACGTACGGCAGGACGGCGTAGGAGACCTTGAGGATGTCGAACTCGCCGCGCTCGGCCATGCCGTTGGTGAGGTCGATGTCGGCGAAGGTGACGTCGACCGGCGGGGCGCCGGGGACGAGGCCGTGCGACCAGGCGTGGAAGACGAAGGTGTCGTTGGGGCAGGGGGAGTACGCGATCCGCAGGGTCATCGTTCCGTCTCCCAGGTGTCGATTACGGGGGCGAGGTCCCGGAAGGCCTGCGTGAGGGCGGCCAGGGCGCGGCCGATCTGCCAGGCGGCGCGGTCGCGGGGGCCGACGGGGTTGGAGATCGCGCGGATCTCCAGGACGGGGATGCCGTGGGCGGCGGCGGCCTCGGCGACGCCGAAGCCCTCCATGGCCTCGGCGGCGGCCCGGGGGTGACGGGCGGCCAGCTCGGCGGCCCGCTCGGCGGTGCCGGTGACCGTGGAGACGGTGAGAACGGGGGCGTACGCGGCGCCGGTCGCCTCCGCGACGGCGCGGGACAGCTTGCCGGGCGGGAGGTGGGCGCTGCGCCCGAAGCCGAGCTCGTCGACCGGCACGAAGCCGTCGGCGGTCTGCGCGCCGAGGTCGGCGGCGATGATCGCGTCCGCGACGACCACCGATCCGACGGGGGCGAGGGGCTGGAAGCCGCCGCCGATGCCCGCGGAGATCACCAGGCCGTACGGCAGGTCGTGCGGAGCCCTGGCCAGCGCGGTGGCGGTGCCGGCCGCGGCTGCGGCCGGGCCGACCCCGGCGGCGAGGATGTCGTACCCGTCGTACCCGCTGGCGGCCAGGGCCTCGGCCTCGGCCGCCACGGCGGTCACGACGAGCAGGCGGACGGACGACAACCGACTACGCCTCCTTGACGAGCTTGACCTTCCACACGCCGAGGTAGTTCTTGGCGTCCTTGCCGTCGGTCTCGATGATGTTGAGGGTCACCGAGTCGGCGCTGGTGCCGGTCGTGGAGTCGGTGAAGAGGGAGTCCTTCTCGCCCAGCGTCCAGTACGTCTTGTCGGTCAGGATGTCGGTCTTCTGGGACAGGCCCGCGGCCACCAGCCAGCCGTTCTTGGCGATCTTCGGGTCGACTCCGATGCGCACCGTGTCGCCGGCGCTCACCTTGATCGTCTGGGTGGGCTTGGCGTTGTTCAGGCAGACGGCGAAGGCAGCGGTGGCGAGTTTCCCGCCATCCAGGTAGCACTTCGAGGCGGCCTCGGTGGTCACTGTCTTGTCGCCCACGGTGATGGTCGCCAGCGGGGTCGGCTTCTCGCAGGCGGAGAGGGCGACCAGCCCGAGGGACACGGCACCGATGACGGCGGCACGGCGGCGAATGCTCATGGGGGTGAGGCTACCGGGCGGTTCCTGTCACGCCGCGCGCGGGTGCCCCGCGCCGCGCCGAGGAGCCGCCCGCAGGCCGCGCAGCGCCACCAAGAACCCGGACGCCACCACGGCGGCGGCCACCGACATGCCGAGCGTGCCGTTCAGCGGAAGCACGATGCCCAGCGCTCCGCCGATCACCCAGGCCATCTGCAGGGCCGTCTCGGAGCGCGCGAAGGCCGACGTACGGAACTGCTCGGGCACATCGCGCTGGATCGTGGCGTCCAGCGACAGCTTGCTCAGAGCCTGCGAGATGCCGGCCACCGCCGCGACCAGCGCGATCGTCAGCGGCCCGTACCAGGCCGCCGCCGAGGTCACGGCGACCAGCGCGCACGTCAGCGCGGTCGCGATGATCTTCTCCGGCGGCCGGGCCCGCAGCCAGGACCCCAGCGCCGTGCCGAAGGCGTTCCCGGCGCCGGCCGCCACCGCGACCACGCCGAGCGAGAAGGCCGCGCTCAGCCCGCCGAGCGGCTGCTCACGCAGCAGGAAGGCCAGGAACAGCGTCAGGAAGCCGGACAGGAAGCGCAGCGCCGCGTTCGCGCCGAGCGCGTTGAGCACGGCGGGTCCGACGGTGCGCAGCCCCGGGCGGGCGGCGGGCTCCTCCTTCTCCATGGAGGGATGGTGTCCGGGCAGGTGGTGCTCGCCCGAGGTCAGCTGGGCCCGGGCCTCGCCCTTCGCCGAGTCGACCTTGTGGGGGAGGGAGAAGGACAGCACCGTGCCGCCGACGAAGACCACGAAGGCCCCGTAGAGCGGCGCTCCCGGGGAGATGAGGTGCAGCAGGCCCCCTATGGGCGCGGCGACCGCCGTGGCCAGCAGCCCGGCGAGGGTGACCCGGGAATTGGCCTTCACCAGTGTCGTACGGGCCGGGAGCAGGCGCGGCACGACCGCGCTCCGTACGACGCCGTACGCCTTCGACGCGACCAGGACGCCCAGCGCGGCCGGATACAGCTCCAGCCCGGCCGTCGAGACGAGGTCGGCCATCGTCCAGGCCAGGATCGCCCGGGTCAGCATGGACATGGCCATAGCGGCCCGGCGGCCGTGCGGGATACGGTCCAGCAGCGGGCCGATGACCGGCGCGAGCAGGGCGAACGGGGCCATGGTGACCAGCAGGTACAGTGCCACCCGGCCGCGCGCCTCGCCGGTCGGGACCGAGAAGAAGATCGTGCTTGCCAGCGCGATCGTGATCAGCATGTCTCCGGCCGAGTTCACGGCGTGCAGCTCGATCAGCTTCGCCAGGCCCGACTCGCCCGCGCCGCCCGCGTGCGTATGGCGGCGGACGCGGCGTCGCGTCGCGCTTCCCGAGCGGTGCACGACGCGCGCGAGGGCGTTCCCTGCCTTGCGAATCGGTCCGGGTCCGGACGTCACCGTGCGTGCCACGCTGGCCATACTGCCCCACCGGGCGGCATCTTTACCCGATCTGCAACCCTCCGTTTGCGGACAGAGTGCGCACCGATAGCGTGCGATCCCGCAGAATGGTGTTCAACAGGTGCGCCCGAGGTTGTCCGGGAAGCTCGCGTCGACGCGGTCCGATGGTCCGCTCCGCTGCTCCCCCCGCTACCGCCTTCGACCGGCGCACACGTGAAACGGCGTAGGAGAGAATCGATTCTTGTGAGTGCGACGACGATGCGAAGCCGTACCCCCGACCGCCTGTGCGCCGATGCGGTCGATGTCGCTCTTGCGGCGGCCGAGGAGGCCTTCGGGCCGGACTCCGTGGGCGATCACCTCGGATCGGTGGCCGAGGGGGACCGGGTCGTCACGCACTTCTTCGCCTGCCACGAGCCCGCCTACCGGGGCTGGCGCTGGGCGGTCACCCTCACGCGCGCCTCGCGGGCCAAGGCCGTCACCCTGGACGAGACCGTCCTGGTCCCCGGGCCCGAGGCCGTCCTCGCCCCCGAGTGGGTTCCCTGGAGCGAGCGACTCCGTCCGGGTGACATGGGCCCCGGCGACCTGCTCCCGACCGAGGCCGAGGATCTCCGGCTGGAGGGCGGCTGGTCCGGCGAGGACACCCCGCCCCCGAACTCCGTCGTCGCCGAGACCGCGGCCGCGGCCGGCGAGGACGACGTCGTCCTCGAACCCGCCGGGCCGCCCGCGGTGGGCTCCATCGGCTCCGTCGCCGAAGAGCTCGGCATGGGCCGCCACCGGGTCCTTTCGCGCTACGGGCTGCACGCCGGGGCCGACCGTTGGGAGGAGGCGTACGGCCCCAAGACACCCATGGCCCAGGCCGCCCCTGCCCCGTGCGTCAGCTGCGGCTTCCTGGTGCCGCTGGCGGGGTCGCTGCGGCAGGCCTTCGGCGTCTGCGCGAACGAGTTCTCCCCGGCCGACGGGCGTGTCGTCTCCCTGGCGTACGGCTGCGGCGGGCACTCGGAGGCCGCTGTGATGCCGAAGCCGCCGCAGCCCTCGGCGCCGGTGCTCGACGAGACCGCGATCGAGCCGCTGCCGCTGCACCCGGACCGGCACGGTTCCGTCGAGGACGGCGGCCCGGCGGAGGAGCTGGGGCACTCGTAGGTTTTTCAGCCGAGGACGGGCTGATTCAGCCCGTCCGTCGTTTGAGGACCGGGGTCCAGGGGCGGAGCCCCTGGTTTCGGGAAGGGGCGGGGTGGGGGATCTCCCTCGGCCGCCGGCCCGCAGACGACGCCGTACCGCAACCACGCACCCCACGGCCGCGCGGTAACGTCGCCAACGCACGGCAACGCTTCGCAGAACACGGCACAGGGAGACGAAAACGTGAGCGGCACGGGAGTGGTGCGGCGGGAGCCGGACGGCGGAGCCGATCCGTTCGGGACCGCGCGGCTGCGGCGCGGCGTGCTGGACGCGTGGGCGGCGTCACCGGCCCGGTTCCGGGAGGACGCCAACGCCGAGGAGGACCTCGCGCTGGGCGGCTACCGGGACCGCCTGGTGATCGAGCTGGCGCAGAACGCGGCGGATGCCGCCGTACGCGGCAAAACCCGGGGCCGGCTCCGCCTCACGCTGCGCGAGGGCGTGCTCGCCGCCGCGAACACCGGCGCGCACCTGGACGCGGCAGGCGTCGAATCCCTGTCGACGCTGCGGGCCAGCGCGAAGCGCGAGGACGACGCGCAGGACACCGTCGGCCGCTTCGGCGTCGGCTTCTCCGCCGTCCTGGCCGTGAGCGACGAACCGGCGGTCGTCAGCCGGACCGGCGGCGTCCGCTGGTCCCTGGCCGAGGCCCGTGACCTGGTGACGGGCATCCCGGCGCTGGCGGACGAACTGCGCCGGCGCGACGGGCACGTCCCGACGCTGCGCCTGCCGCTGCCCGCCGAGGGCACCGCGCCGGACGGGTACGACACGGTGATCGTGCTGCCGTTGCGCGACGGGGCGGCCGAGGACCTGGCGGAACGTCTCCTCGCCGGGATCGACGACGCGCTGCTGCTGACGCTGACCGGCCTGGACGAGGTCGTGGTCGACACGCCGGAGGGCGTACGGACCATGACGCGCCGTCAGCACGAGGACGGCACGGTCCTCATCGAGGACAGCGCCGCCGGGACGACCCGCTGGCGCACCGTGAGCGCCGCCGGCCGGCTGGAGCCGGGGCTGCTGGCGGACCGCCCGGTCGAGGAGCGGCTGCGCCCGGTGTGGTCGCTGACCTGGGCCGTGCCCGTGGACGAGGAGGGCGCCCCGGCGCGCCCCCGCACGGCGGCGTATGTGCACGCGCCGACGCCCACCGAGGAGCCGCTGGGGCTGCCCGCGCTGCTGATCGCGTCGCTGCCGCTGGACCCGACCCGGCGGCATGCCGCGCCGGGCCCGCTGACGCAGTTCGTGATCGAGCGGGCGGCGGAGGCCTACGTCAGGCTGCTGGCCGAGTGGCGTCCGGTCGGCGCCGGGATCGTGGACCTGGTGCCGGGGCCGCTGGGCAAGGGCGAGCTGGACGGGAAGCTGCGGGAGCGCGTGCTGGCGGCGCTGCCGCGCACGGCGTTCCTGCCGCGTGCCGTGGTGCCGGAGCCCGAGGACGGCGAGGACCGCGACCCGGAGGCCATGCGCCCGGTCGAGGCCGAGGTGCTGGAGGGCGCGAGCGCGGCGACGGTCGAGGTGCTGGGGGAGGTGTTCCCGACCCTGTTGCCGTACGGGCTGGAGCGGCGCCCCGAGCTGCGGGCGCTGGGCGTGGCGCGGCTGCCGCTGGGCGACGCGATCGACCGCCTCGGCGGGGCCGAGCGCCCGGCGGCCTGGTGGCGGCGGCTGTACGACGCCCTGGCGGGGACGGACCCGGACCGCCTCAGCGGTCTGCCCGTGCCGCTGGCGGACGGCCGGACCGTGGTGGGGCCCCGGCAGGTGCTGCTGCCGCTGCCGGAAATGGACACGGTGTACGGGGACAGCGAGCCCGCCGCCCGCGACGCCCTGCCCGCCGCGGCAGAGCTGGCCCGGCTGGGGCTGCGGGTGGCCGACCCCGAGGCCGCGCATCCGCTGCTGGAGAAGCTGGGGGCGACCCCGGCGACGCCCCGGGCGGTGCTGACGACCCCGCAGGTGCGGGCGGCGGTGGCCGGGTCGCTGGACGCGGGCGAGTCGGCATGGGACGAGGACGCGCTGGACCCGGAGGAGCTGGCCGAGGTCGTCCTCGGGCTCGTACGGGCGGCGAACCTCGCCCCCGGCGACGAGCCCTGGCTGGGCGCGCTGGCCCTGCCGGACGACGAGGGCGAGCTGGCCCCGGCCGGCGAGCTGGTGCTGCCCGGCTCGGCTTTCGAGCAGGTCATCCGGGAGGACGAGCTCGGCGCGGTCGACGCCGATCTGGCCGCCCGCTGGGGCGAGCAGCCGCTGACCGCTGTCGGCGTCCTGGCCACCTTCGCCCTGGTCCGGGCCACCGATGTGGTCCTCGACCCGGACGAGCTGGAGCCGCGCGAGAGCGAGTGGGCCGAGCCGGACGACGCCGGGCTGCTGGACGCGGTGGACGTGTGGTGCGAGGACGTCCTCGATCAGCTCCCCGAGGCAGACGTCCCGCCGGTCGCCACCGAGCTGATCGCCGTCCGCGACCTGGATCTCGTCGACGACGACGCCTGGCCGCAGGCCCTGGCCATGCTGTCGCGCCCCCCGCTGCGGGACGCGATCACCCAGCCCGTACGGGTCCTGCTGCCCGACGGCACCACCGAGTCCGTACGCCCGTACGCCGCCTGGTGGCTCCGCGACCACCCCGTCCTGGACGGCCGCCGCCCCGTCGGCCTGCGCTCCGCCGGCGGTGACCCGCTGCTCGCCGGGCTCTACGAGGAGGTCGAGGCCGGCGCCGCCGACGAGCAGGTGCTGCGGGCCCTGGGGGTGCGGACGTCCGTCGCCGCCCTCCTGGACGAGCCCGGGGGCGCCGCCGAGCTGCTGGCCCGCCTCGCCGATCCCGGGCGGCCGGTGTCCCCCGCGCAACTGCATCGGCTGTACACCGAGCTGGCCGGCCTCGACCCCGAGCAGGTGACCCTGCCGGACGACCTCCGGGCCGTGGTCGATGGCCGGAATGTGGTCGTTGTGGAAGCCGCCGAGGCTCTGGTGGCGGACGCTCCCGATCTGCTGCCGCTCGCCGAGGGTCTGCCCCTGCTGCCCGTACCGCCTTTCCGTGCCGCCGAATTGGCGGAGCTTTTCCAGGTGCGCCGGCTGAGCGAGGCCTTTACGGCCCCGGTGATTTCGCAGGGCGAGCCGCACGAGGTCCCGGACGCGGTGCGGGAATTGCTGCCGGGCGCTCCGCTTTCGTACGTCGAGCACGAGGAATTGCTGGTCGAGGGCGGCGACGGTGGCATCGAGGTGGACTGGCGCTGGGTGGACGGCGTACTGCACGCGGCCACGGTGGAAGGCGTCGCGGCCGGTCTGGCCTGGGCCTCCGGGCAGTGGCAGCGGCGGTTCGAGGTCGCGGCACTGCTGGAGGACCCGACCCGGACGGAGGAGCTGGCGCGGGACCGCTGGTTCGACTGAACCCGCTGTTGAAAACTAAAGATTTCGTATCGGCGCGGTGTGCAGATCGTTTTCGCGTTGTGAAGATCTGAGGATTAAGCATAGAGTTTCGGCCAGTTGACGTCGCCGCGTGCTGCGCCCCTTCCGTCGGGCGCCGCGGGACGTCCTGAGTCTTGTGGAGAATCATGCGCATACGTACTGCCGCAGCTGCCGTTTCCGGCGCTCTGGCTCTCTCCGCCTTCGCCGTGCCTGCCGCCAACGCCGTGGAGATCCCCACCACGTACTCCAACGTGGTGGTCAACGGCGGCCAGCCGATCTACGTCGGCACCACCGCCACGAAGACAGTCAAGGTGACCTTCACGGTCACGCACGCCTACGCGCTGACCTACGTGGAGGCCGACCTCTACCGCGGCTCCTCGGCCGACCCGGCCAACGTCATGGTCGGCGAGAACCCGGCGACCTGCACCACCGTCGACGCGACCACCGCGACCTGCGTCCAGAGCATCGTCGCCGACCCGACCCTGCTCGCCAACAGCGACGCCACCACCTGGTACCTGATGGCGCTCGCCCAGGACAGCGACGAAAACCTCATCGGCAAGAGCGGCCTCGCCCCCACCAAGGTCCAGCGCACCTCCCATCTGACCACCGACGCCGCCCCCGAGCCGGTGAAGAAGGGCAAGACCATCACGGTCAAGGGCACCCTGACCCGCGCCAGCTGGGACACCGGCAAGTATGTCGCCATGGCCAACCAGACGGTCTCCCTGCAGTTCAAGGCGGCCGGTGCCAGCTCCTACACCACGCTGAAGACGGTCACCTCCTCCTCCACCGGTGCCCTGTCCGCCACGACCACGGCGACCGTGGACGGTGCCTACCGCTACAGCTACGCGGGCATCGGCACCACCCACGGCACGAGCGCGACCGGCGACTCGGTCGACGTCCAGTAGTCACGCGTCATTACGTGTGCGGCAGGGCCGCCGGTCTCGGACCGGCGGCCCTGCCGCATTTTGCTCCGCCTTGGGACAGTCTTGTGACAGTTCAGGCCGTTGTGGAGATTCTGTGCCGACATTAGCCTCCGCGGGAGGAGCAGTCTCTGACGATTCGTCAGGACCTCCTGTCCAGTCAAAACCTGTGGGGGGTTTCATGCGTATTCGCATACTTGGCGCAGCCATGTCCGGCGCCCTGGCTCTTTCCGCGCTCGCTCTTCCGGCCGTCGCGCATGCCGACGAGGGCGAGGGCGACACCGCGATCACGAAGGTCTCCGTCAACGGGGGTCAGGACATCGTGCTCGGCACGACCGTCAAGAAGAAGATCACGGTCACGGTGACCGCGACCGACGACTCCGGCATCAGCAACGGCCTGCTCGCGCTGTGGCACGGGTCGAACATAGAGGACCTCGACGGTGGGCTCTTCCCGAACGAGAACGCCGGTACGTGCACCGCGTCGGCGTCCGATCCCACCAGCTCGACCTGCAAGCTCACCATCACCGTCGACCCGCGGACCGATCTCTACAAGAACGCCCTGGCCGGTACGTGGAAGGTGGCCGTCCAGGCCGTCGGCAATGACGGCAACTACGTCTTCCTGGAGGAGTACTCGCACGCCAAGGTGAAGCGCGCCGCCAGGCTGACCGTCAACGCCGCCCCCGAGCCGGTGAAGAAGGGCAAGACCATCACGGTCACCGGAAAGCTGAGCCGCGCGAACTGGGAGACCCATACGTACAGGGGCTACAGCACCCAGTCGGTGAAGCTGCAGTTCCGCAAGAAGGGCAGCGACACCTACACCGACGTGAAGACGGTGAAGACCAGCAGCACCGGCACGCTCAGGGCCACCACCAAGGCCACGGTCGACGGCTTCTACCGCTTCGTGTTCGCGGGCACGGGCACCACCGGGACCGCGACGACCTACGGCGACTTCGTCGATGTCAGATAAGCGCTAAGCGACGGTACGCGGCGCCGGGTCACCGTCCGTCACGGCGGCCTGGCGCCACGCGACCTCCAGTACCACCCCGGCCGCCGCCGCCACCGCGACGGCCGTCCACGGCCCCTGCGTGCCGACCAGCTTGAGCGCGAAGAACTCCTGCAGCGAGGGTGTGGCCAGCACGATCAGGAAGCCGGCGCCCATCGAGAGCACTAGCAGGATCCGCCACCAGGTGTAGGGGCGGGCGACGATCGCCAGCACCCACATCGAGATCAGGAAGAGCGTGAGGGTGGCGGCGCTGGTCTCGGCGTCCAGCGCGCCCGCGCCCCGGTAGTGGTGGCGGGCCAGCAGATACGTCACGAAGGTGGCGGCGCCCGCGATGAGCCCGGCCGGGAGCGAGTAGCGCATCACCCGCCGTACGAAGTGCGGCTTGGCGCGCTCCTTGTTGGGGGCCAGCGCCAGGAAGAAGGCGGGGATGCCGATGCTGAGGGTGGACAGCAGGGTGAGGTGCCGGGGCAGGAAGGGATAGGGCACCTGCCAGATGGCGACCAGTACCGCGAGCAGCACCGAGTAGACGGTCTTGGTGAGGAAGAGGGTGGCCACGCGCGTGATGTTGCCGATCACGCGCCGCCCCTCAGCGACCACCGAGGGCAGTGTGGCGAAACTGTTGTTGAGCAGGACGATCTGGGCGACGGCCCGGGTCGCCTCACTGCCCGAGCCCATGGACACCCCGATGTCGGCGTCCTTCAGGGCGAGCACGTCATTGACCCCGTCGCCGGTCATCGCGACGTTGTGGCCGCGCGACTGCAGCGCGCCGACCATGTCCCGCTTCTGCTGCGGGCTGACGCGGCCGAAGACGGCGGCGCGGTCCAGCTCGGCCCCCATGGCGTGCCGGTCGGCGGGCAGGTGGCGGGCGTCCACGGTGCGTTCGGCGCCGGGCAGGCCGAGCTTGCCGGCGACGGCGCCGACGGAGATGGCGTTGTCGCCGGAGATGACCTTGGCGTGGACGTCCTGCTCGGCGAAGTAGCGCAGCGTGTCGGCGGCGTCGGGGCGCAGCCGCTGCTCCAGGACGACGAGGGCGGCGGGGGTGACGGCGCTCCCCACAGCCGGATCGTTGAGGTCCTTGCGGGCCCGGGCGAGGAGGAGGACGCGCAGGCCCTGGTCATTGAGGCCGTCGACCTCGGCGAGGGCGGGGTCCGTGGCCGGGAGGAGGACATCGGGGGCGCCCAGGAGCCACGTACTGCTGTCGCCGTCGGGCTCGTTGAAGGCGGCGCCGCTGTACTTGCGGGCCGAGGAGAAGGGGAGCGCCTCGGTGCAGCGCCAGCCGGGGTCGGCGTCGGCGGCGTAGGCGGAGATGATCGCTTCCAGGCTGGCGTTGGGGCGCGGGTCGGCGGCTCCGAGGGCGCCGAGGACTTTGCGTACGTAGGCGTTGTCGTGGTCCGCGAGGGGCCGCAGCTCGGCGATGTCCATGCCGCCCTCGGTGAGGGTGCCGGTCTTGTCGAGGCAGACGACATCGACCCGGGCGAGCCCCTCGATGGCCGGCAGCTCCTGGACGAGGCACTGCTTGCGGCCGAGCCGGATCACGCCGATCGCGAAGGCCATCGAGGTGAGCAGCACCAGCCCCTCGGGGACCATGGGGACGATGCCGCCGATCATGCGGCGGACCGCCTCGCGCCAGTCGTGGCGTTCGACGACGAGCTGGCTGATGATCAGGCCGATCGCGGTCGGGATCATCATCCAGGTGACGTACTTCAGGATCTGGCTGATGCCGCTGCGCAGTTCGGAGTGGACGAGGGTGAAGCGGCTGGCCTCCTCGGCGAGTTGCGCGGCGTACGCCTCCCGGCCGACCTTCGTCGCGGCGAAGGCCCCGCCGCCGGCGACCACGAAGCTGCCGGACATGACGGTGTCCCCGGGGCGCTTGACGACCGGGTCGGCTTCACCGGTGAGCAGGGATTCGTCGATTTCCAGGCTGTCGGCCTCCACGACCTCGCCGTCGACCACCACCTTGTCTCCGGGGCCCAGTTCGATGACGTCGTCGAGCACGATCTCCGAGGTGGACACCGGGACGGCGGCGCCGTCCCGCCGGACCGTGGGCTTGGCCTCGCCGATGACGGCCAGGCTGTCCAGGGTCTTCTTGGCGCGCCATTCCTGGATGATGCCGATCGCGGTGTTCGCGACGATGACGAAGCCGAACAGGCCGTCCTGGATCGGCCCCACGACCAGGATGACCAGGAACAGCCCGCCGATGATCGCGTTGAACCGCGTGAAGACATTCGCCCGTACGATTTCGGCCATCGAGCGCGACGACCGTACGGGTACGTCGTTGACCTCCCCGCGCGCGACCCGCTCGGCGACCTGCGCTGTGGTCAGCCCGGCTTTCGGGGCCACTTCGGTCTGCACGCGATCCGTCATGAGTTCGACGGTACGTGCCGATGGCCTCCGGCACCCCTGGAGATCCGTCCCCTTCGGGACATCCAGGGGTATCTCGGGGTCGGCCTCATTCCTGAGGCTGACCCGTACCGCCCTCCTCTGATACCGCTGCCGCAGCCCGGCGCAGTGCGTCCCGCCGGGCGCGCACGTACCACAGCCCGATGAGGCCGAGGCCCGCGCCGGCCAGGCAGGTCCAGATCCACCAGGTGTGGCCGTGGTCGGCGTACCAGCCGTAGAAGGGCAGCTGGACGACGAAGAGCGCGAACCACACGATCGTGCCGATCGTGACCGTCGCGACGTCGTTCGCCTCCAAGGCCTCGGGCGCCTCGCGCTCCGGCGTCGTCCACTTGCTCAGTCGCATGCGCACAGCGTATGCGCTCCGGGCGGACATCTACGCGCGGAGATAGCGTTCGCGGCGGCTATATGTTCATACTGAAACCGTCTGGTTCCGGCCGGATTCTTTCGTAGCAATCTCCAAACCCGCATCTCCGACCTGCATCTCCACCCCGCACTCTCCAAGCGCGCCGCACCCGCACTGCGCCCGCACACGCAAGGACCCCGCATGTCCTCCTCGGCCCCCACCTCGGTCGAAGCAGCCCCGCTGCGCCCCGAGCCGCCGACCAGTGGCCTTGACCGCTTCTTCAGGATCTCCGAGCGGGGCTCCTCGATCCCCCGCGAGATCCGCGGCGGCCTGGCCACCTTCTTCGCGATGGCCTACATCATCGTGCTGAACCCGATCATCCTCAGCTCGGGCACCGACAAGTTCGGTCACCACCTCAACGGCGGCCAGCTGGTCACCGCCACCGTCGTGACCGCCGCCTTCACCACCCTGCTCATGGGCGTCGTCGGCAACGTCCCGATCGCGCTCGCCGCCGGGCTCGGTGTGAACAGCGTGGTCGCGCTGCAGCTCGCGCCGAAGATGAGCTGGCCGGACGCGATGGGCATGGTGGTGCTGGCCGGCTTCGCGATCATGATCCTGGTGGCGACCGGCCTGCGCGAGCGCGTGATGAACGCGGTCCCGCTCGGCCTGCGCAAGGCGATCGCCATCGGCATCGGCCTGTTCATCATGCTGATCGGCCTGGTCGACGGCGGCTTCGTCACGCGCATCCCGGACGCCGCGCACACCACCGTGCCGCTCCAGCTGGGCGCGGACGGTCACCTGAACGGGTGGCCGGTGCTGATCTTCATCCTCGGCACCCTGCTGACCCTCACCCTGATCATCCGCAGGACGCCGGGCGCGATCCTCATCAGCATCGTCGCCATGACCGGGCTCGCGGTCATCGTCGACGCGGTCGTGGACATCAAGCCCGCCGCCTGGGGCCTCACCGTCCCGCAGTGGCCGGGCAACCCGGTCGCCTCCCCGGACTTCGGGCTTCTCGGCAAGGTCAGCCTCTTCGGCGGCTTCGGCCAGGTCGGCGTGCTGACCGGTGCGCTCTTCGTCTTCACCGTGCTGCTGAGCTGCTTCTTCGACGCGATGGGCACGATCCTCGGCGTGAGTGACGAGGCGCACCTGCTGGACGACAAGGGCGACCTGCCCGGCATGAACAAGGTCCTGATGGTCGACGGCATCGCCACCGCCGCCGGTGGCTTCAGCTCCAGCTCCGCCAACACCTGCTTCGCGGAGTCCACCGCCGGTGCGGGCGAGGGCGCGCGCACCGGGCTGGCCTCGGTCGTCACCGGCCTGCTGTTCGTGGTCGCGCTGTTCCTCACGCCGGTCGCCACCATGGTCCCGGCCCAGGCAGCCACTCCCGCGCTGGTCGCGGTGGGCTTCCTGATCCTTGCGGGCGGCATCCGGGACATCGACTGGAGCGACTTCACGATCGCCGTCCCGGCGTTCCTGACCATGCTGCTGATGCCGTTCACGTACTCCATCACCAATGGCATCGGCATCGGCTTCATCGTCTTCTGCGTGCTGCGGCTCGCCGTCGGGCGGGGCCGCGAGGTGCCGCCGGCGCTCTACGTGGTGGCGGGCGTCTTCGCCTTCTACTACCTGATGCCGGCGCTGGGGCTGGCCTCGTAGGCCGCCTCGTAGAACCTCTCGGTCTCATCGACGGAGGCCTTGAGCCGCTCGTCGAAGTCATCGCGGATGAGCGTCCGGACTATGTAGTCCTGGACGCTCATTCCGCGTTTTGCGGCATGCGCATGGAGGCGGTCCAGCAGGTCCCCGTCTATGCGCATGCTGAGCACTCTCGTAGCAGCCATGCAGCCAGGGTCCGGTCCCCATACCTCATCGCGCGGCCCTTTCCGGGACGAACTCACTCGGACGGGTGACATCGGGCACAGACGTGTTTGCCGCGCCGCCGCGGAGTTTCCTTAGCGTAGGTAATGAGCTAGCCTAAATAGCGTGACCGAACTCTCCGAGGACGACCGCGCCGCGGTCAACTCGCTGCGATCCGCCGTCATGCGGCTGTCGCGGCGGCTGCGCCACCAGCGGGTGGACGAATCGCTCAGCGCGACAGAGATGTCGGTGCTCGCCACCCTCACCCGCTGCGGCACCGCCACGCCGGGGGAGCTGGCCCGCAAGGAGCACGTCCAGCCGCCCTCGATGACCCGCATCGTGGCCATGCTCGAGGCCAAGGGCCTGGTCCGCCGGGACCCCCATCCGGACGATCGCCGCCAGGTCGTCGTCAGGCAGACCGAACAGGCCGAGGCGATGCTGGTCGAGAGCCGCCGCAAGCGGAACGCCTGGCTTGCGCAGCTCACCGAGCGCCTCACCGACGAGGAGCGCGCGGTGCTGCGCGAGGCCGCGCCCGTCCTGGAGAAGCTCGCACAGCTATAAGGAAAACCACTAACGAGGAGGCGAACCCCGATTGAGTTCGGCAGCCGCATCAGACGCCGCACCCGAACCGAAGACCGCCACGACGACGACCTTCAGCTCACTGAGAAACCGTAACTACCGGCTCTTCGCCGCAGGCGGCCTCGTCTCCAACACCGGCACCTGGATGTCCCGGATCGCCCAGGACTGGCTGGTCCTGAGCCTCACCGGCTCCTCGTTCGCCGTCGGCATCACGACCGCTCTCCAGTTCCTGCCCATGCTGCTCTTCGGGCTCTACGGCGGTGTCATCGCCGACCGCTACCCCAAGCGGCAGATCCTGCTCTGCACCCAGGCCGCCATGGGCGCCCTCGGGCTCACCCTCGCCGCGCTGACGCTGAGTGGTCACGTCCAGGTCTGGCACGTCTACGCGATCGCCTTCGGCCTCGGCATGGTCACCGTCGTCGACAACCCCTCCCGCCAGGCCTTCGTCGTCGAAATGGTCGGCCCCGCCGATGTCCGCAACGCCGTCTCGCTGAACTCCGCCAACTTCCAGAGCGCCCGGCTGATCGGCCCCGCCGTCGCAGGCGCCCTGATCACCGCCGTCGGCAGTGGCTGGGCCTTCCTCTTCAACGGCCTGTCCTTCCTGGCGCCCCTGACCGGCCTGCTGCTCATGCGCACCGGCGAACTGCACGTCGTCCAGCGCGCTCCGCGCGGCAAGGGCCAGCTGCGCGAAGGCCTGCGCTACGTCGCCGGACGCCCCGAGCTGATCTGGCCGATCGTCCTGACGGGGTTCATCGGCACCTTCGCCTTCAACTTCCCCATCTGGCTCACCGCCTTCGTCCACGACGTCTACCACGGGGACGCCGGCATGTACGGCCTCTTCAACACCCTCATGGCCGTCGGGTCGGTGGTCGGCGCGCTGCTGGCCGCCCGCCGCGGCAAGACGCGCATGCGGCTTCTGGTCGCCGCCGCCTTCGGCTTCGGAATGCTGGAGGCCCTGGCCGCGCTGGCGCCCGCGTACTGGATCTTCGTCCTGCTGCTGGCCCCGATCGGGATCTTCGGCCTCACCTTCAACACCACGGCCAACGCCAGCATCCAGCTCGCCACCGACCCGGCGATGCGCGGCCGCGTCATGGCCCTGTTCATGATGGTCTTCGTAGGCGGCACCCCGATCGGCGGCCCCGTCATGGGCTGGGTCACCGAGACCTACGGCGCCCGGGTCGGCTTCCTGAGCGGCGGCCTCATCGCCGCCGCCGCTGCCGCCTGCGTCGGCCTGGTCCTTGCCCGGGTGGGCGGCCTGAAGGTGAAGATCGACCTCCACCCGGGGAAAGACCGTCAGCTGATCGCCCTGGTGCCTCGTGAGCCGGAGCTCGCCGCGGCCGCGTGATGCCGTGTGATCAGAAGGTGAGTTTCCAGCTGTCGATGTAGCCGGTGTCCTGGGCCGCGACGTCCTGTACGCGCAGCTTCCAGGTGCCGTTGGCCGTCTCGGTCGACGCGTTGACCGTGTAGGTCGTGATGACGTTGTCGGCCGAGTCGCTGCTGCTGGAGCTCTTCAGGCGGTATGTGCTGCCGTCCGGCGCCACGAGGTCGATCACCAGATCGCCACGCCAGGTGTGCTTGATGTCGACGGCGACCGCGAGCGCCGCGGGCGCGTTGCCGGTGACGCCGGTGACCGTGATCGGCGATTCGACGGCCGTGCTGTTGTCGCCGATCGTGACGTCGGTGGTGTTCTCGAAGCTCGTGCCGGTCGGCGGGGTCGTGGCGGTGCCGCTCAGGGTCCAGATCGCGTTGGCGATGGCGTCGCTGTTGTTGTCCAGCGCGGTGTCGTTGATGTTCGACGCGGTGTCGCAGGACGCGTGGTAGCAGGCGTCGAAGGCCTTGCCCGACGTACCGCCCCACTTCGCCGCCTGAGCGGTGGTCTTGATGTAGTCGGCCCCGCTGAACAGCCCGCCGATCGGTATCCCCGCGTCGTCGAACGGCGCGTGGTCCGAGCGGCCGTCACCCTCGGTCTCGATCTCGGTCGCGATGCCCTTCGCGGTGAACCAGTCCTTGAACACCGCTTCGATCGTGGCGTCGTCGTCATAGACGAAGTAGCCGGGGTTCGGCGACCCGATCATGTCGAAGTTCAGATACCCGTCGATCTTCGCCTTGTTGGCGGTCGAGAGGCTGTTCACGTAGTACGTCGAGCCGATCATCCCCAGCTCCTCGGCCCCCCACCAGGCGAACCGCAGATGCTTGGTCGGCTGGTAGCCACTGCTCGCGACCGTCAGCGCCGTCTCCAGGATGGCCGCCGAACCCGAGCCGTTGTCATTGATGCCCGGCCCCGCGGTCACGGAGTCCAGGTGGGCCCCGGCCATGATCACGTTGTCGGTGTCCCCGCCCGGCCAGTCCGCGATGACGTTGTAGCCGGTGGAACCGCTGGAGGTGAACGTCTGCAGCGTGGTCGTGAACCCGGCTGCGTCCAGCTTTGCCTTCACGTAGTCGACGGACGCCTTGTAACCGGCCCTGCCGTGGGCCCGGTTGCCGCTGTTGGCGGTGGCGATCGACTGGAGCTGCGTGAGGTGGGCCTTGACGTTGGTGACGGAGATGTCGGGCGCGGCGAGGGTCTGGGCGGCGGTGGCCTGCCCTGCGGGCACGGCCAGGGCGACGGCGGCGAGAGCGGCGGCGCTCAGCGCGGCCGTGAGTAAGCGGGCTTGCAGTGCTGACGACACGATGGACTCCGGGAAGGTGTGGGGGGAACTTTTACGAACACACGCCAAGTTTTGACGTGTGCATGATCCTGTGGTCTCTCCGTATGCCCGTCAAGCACATACCGGGCGTACCGCCACGAAAATCGGGCGTTGTAGGGATAACCCGGTGTCGCTCCTTCCGCCGCCGGGCGGTGGTGGCGACCGTTTGCCCCGGTTTGCCACGAGGAGAAGACTGGTCGGTGTCAAAGGAGGCGCTATGTTCGTACGCACGATCTACGCGACCGGCGACCCGGAGAAGCTCGATACGGCGGTCGACGGAATACGCACCGAGGGCCGGAAGATACTGGCGGAGCAGCCCGGATTCCGGGGCATCGGGGTGTTCACCGACCGGGAGGTCGGGAAGCTGGTGATGGGCTCCTGGTGGGAGAGCGAGAAGGCCAGGCAGGACAGCGACGAACGGCTGCGGGAGCGGCGGGCGGCGATTTTCGAGCCGTTCGCGGCGACGATGCTGATCGCGAACTACGAGGCGGTGGCCGTGCACCGGCTGCGGCAGCCGGAGGCCGGGCGTGCGGCGCTGCGGCTGAGCAGGGTGGAGTTCGATCCGGCGGACGCGGATCTGTTCGCCGAGACGTTCACCGGGACGGTGCAGCACCGGCTGGAGCTGCTGCCAGGGCTGGTTGCGTCGTCCCTGTTCCTCGACCGCGCGCGGGGGCGGGGCATCGTGAACTCGATATTCGAGGACCGCGCGGCACTGGCGGCCTCGCGGTCCGCGCAGGCGGCGGTACGGCACGAGGGCGCGGCGAAGGCGCATGTCAGCGTGTACGCGCTGGAGGAGCTCGACGTGGTCTTCGCGGAGCTGCGGCTCGACTGAGTCGTCGTTCTGTAACGGATGTAGCGGTGGTGTTCCAGGTTCGGAGGACGGCTGCGGGGCCCGCTTAGTGTTCTGGCATGAAGTGCCGCCTCGCCGTCGTGCTCGCTGCCGCCACCGCGCTGTTCGCGGGCGCCTGTGACTCGTCTTCGGAGCAGGCGCCAGTGGAGACCCGCACCGCGTCCGGCGAGGTCCGGACCGTGCTGCCGACCTGGATCAGCGGACTGCGGGTCATCGACGACCGGAAGGACATCGGCAGCTGCGGGGGGTCGATCAGAATTCCCCTGGTGCCCGGGGCGGAGGCGCTGACGCGGACGCTGCGGGAGCAGGTGACGACCTTCGGGTTCTGCGGGCAGGATGTCAGCTTCGACTTCCTGGTCGCCTCCGGGGACGTGGTGGGCGTGCAGACCACCAGCCAGTACCCGACGTCGGTGGGGAGCGGGCTCGCGTTCGCCACGTACTGGTTCGACGGCCGCTCCCGCAGGGTCGTACCGGCGCTGGGGATGATCAAGGGCGGGTCGGTAGCCCGGTACACGCGGCTCGTGGAGAAGGCGCTCAGGGGGCGGGAGGGCGCGGACGCCGCGACGGCCAAGGAGTCGCTGGAGGATCCGATCGTGCGCGAAACGACGCTGGACAATCTGGCGTTCGCGGAGAACGGGTCCCTGGTGGCGATCTTCGACCCGGGCGAGGTGGCCGTGGTGCCGGCCGGACGGCAGGAGGTGACCGTTCCGAGGGCGCAGGTGGCGCCGCTGCTGTCGGAATTCGGCCGGCGGGTGCAACGGCAGGCGATGCACCCCGGGCACAGTCTCGAGCTGGGCAGCTGAGATGAGGCTGTTCGTGGCCGTGCTGCCGCCCGAAGGCGCGCTGGAGGAACTGGACGCAGCCGTTCGGGGGCGGCTGCACGGGCTGCCGGGCACCGACGAGCTGCGGTGGACCGAGCGTGCCGGGTGGCACCTCACCCTCGCCTTCCTCGGTGAGGTGCCGGAGGAACTGCTCCCCGAGCTGACCGAGCGGCTGGACCGCGCCGCCCGGCGGCACGAGCCGTACGGCCTCGGGCTGGCCGGCGGCGGACGGTTCGGCGACCGCGCGCTCTGGACCGGGGTGGCCCGGGCCGACATGCGCAGGCTGGCCGAGTCCGCGCAAGCCGCCGCGCGCAGGGCGGGCGTGGCCGTGGCCGCCGAGCACGGCTTCCACCCGCACCTCACACTGGCCCGGCAGCGCAACCGGGGCACGGTCCCCCTGCGGCCCTTCGCCGACGCGCTCGGCGGCTTCACGGGCACCCCATGGACGGCGGACGGGATCGCTCTCGTACGCAGCCATGCCCCGGCACCGGGAGTGCCGGGGGCGCAGCCGCGCTACGAGTTGCTGCGGACCAGCCCACTGGGGCGGTGACCCCGGGGTTTCGCCCGGCGGTTAGTCTCGGTACGTGGACCCGAAGACCCGTACCCGAGTGATGACCGCCGCGCTGGTGCTGATGCTGGCCGTGGTCGTGATCGCGGCGGCCGTCCGGCCCTGACAGCCCCAAGGCAGGCCCGGCCCGGCCCTAGACCCGTTGCGCGAGCAGCTGGCCCGGCCAGTCGCCGACAGTGAAGGGCTGGACGGGCTCGAAGCCGTTGCTCCGGTAGTAGTCGACGAGCCGGCCGCCGCTCCCGGCGTAGCAGTCGACCCGCAGCAGCCCGATGCCCAGGCGACGGGTTTCGGCGACGGCATGCGCGAGGAGCGCGGCGCCGACGCCCCGCCCGGCATGGCGGCGGTCGGTCACCAGCAGGTGGATGAAGACCTCGGGCTCGTCGGCCGGAGGCACGTAGTCCTGGCTCTGCTGCCTGAGGGTGATCGTGCCGGCCGGCACGCCGTCGATCTCGGCGATCCACGGCGTGCCGGTCCGCGCGAGCTCACGGACCCGCTCGACCGCCTTCGGCCGCGCGGACCAGGGCTCGGTGCCCCACTGGCCCTCGCGGCCGTGCGCGACCAGCCATTCCACGGCGCCGTCGAGCAGCGCCAGGAGGACGGGGATGTCCTCCTCGCCACCCTGGCGAATGACGATGCCGCTCACCAGGCGAATGCCTCCGGTGACGGGCCGGTACCCGGGAAGATCTCGTCCAGCGAGGCCAGGAACTCCTCCGAGAGCTTCAGCTCGACTGCCCGCAGCGCCGAGTCCAACTGCTCCTGCGTGCGCGGGCCGACGATCGGCCCGGTCACGCCGGGGCGGGTCAGCAGCCAGGACAGGGCCACGTCGCCGGGCTGGTGGCCGTGCTTGTCGACCAGGTCCTCGTACGCCTGGACCTGCTCGCGCAGGGCGGTGTTCTTCAGCGCGTCGGCGCTGCGGCCGCTCGCGGAACGGGCCGCGCCGCCCTCGCGCTCCTTGCGCAGCGCGCCGCCCAGCAGCCCGCCGTGCAGCGGGGACCAGGGGATCACGCCGAGGCCGTAGACCTCGGCGGCCGGGATGACCTCCATCTCGGCGCGGCGCTCGGCGAGGTTGTAGAGGCACTGCTCGCTGACCAGGCCGTACGAATTCCGGCGCGCCGCAGCCTCGTTGGCGCGGGCGATGCCCCAGCCGCTGAAGTTGGAGGACCCGGCGTAGAGGATCTTGCCCTGCTGGACCAGGACGTCGATCGCCTGCCAGATCTCCTCCCAGGGGGTGTCCCGGTCGATGTGGTGGAACTGGTAGAGGTCGATGTAGTCCGTGCCGAGCCGCTTGAGCGACGCGTCGCACGCCCGGCGGATGTTGAGCGCGGACAGCTTGTCCTCGTTGGGCCAGGGGGTGTCGGTCGCGGACATGTTGCCGTAGACCTTGGTCGCCAGGACCGTCTTCTCGCGGCGGTCGCCGCCCTTGGCGAACCAGCTGCCGATGATCTCCTCGGTACGGCCCTTGTTCTCACCCCAGCCGTACACATTGGCGGTGTCGAAGAAGTTCACGCCCGCTGCGAGCGCCGAATCCATGATCGAGTGGCTGTCGGCCTCATCCGTCTGCGGGCCGAAATTCATCGTGCCGAGTACCAGTCGGCTGACCTTGAGACCGGTACGTCCAAGCTGTGTGTACTCCATGGCCGCAAGCCAATCGCTTGGAGCGCACTCGAATCAAGGGGCCGTTGCGTAGGGCGCGCCGATTCCCCACGCCTGGTGCATCGCGTCGGCGAAGGCGGCCGCCAGGCGGTGCTCGCCGGAGGCATTGGGGTGGGTGCCGTCGTAGGTGTCCAGCAGGATGTCGTACGCCGCCGGGCGGGAGGCCAGGAGCAGTGGCGAGGCGGGGGTGTCGAGGTCGGCGACCGCCTTCGCCATGCGGATGTTGAGCTCGTCGCACTCCCCCGCGAAATCCGGGTCCAGGTCGGCCCGGGTGTTCGGGATGACGGGGAGAAGGACCGCGGCGATGTCCGCGTTCGCGGTCCGGGCGTTGGCGATGAAGGTGCGCAGATTCGCCTCGGTCTGCTCGGCGTTCGTATAGAAGCCGAGGTCGATCAGGCCGAGTGAGATGAGCAGTACGTCGGGGCGGTTCTTCCTGACCTCGTCCGCGATCATCGGTGCCATGTGCAGCCAGCCCTCGCCCCAGCCGGCGAGGTGGCGCCGGGCACGCTCCGGGAAGGACGGGTCGGCGTAGTCGTACGAGGTCGGGGTGTCCGTCGCCTTCTCATGCAGGGTGCTGCGCGGGCCGACGATCGCGAACGGCTCGTCCAGGTGGGCGCGCAGGTGCTGCCACATGCGGTAGCGCCATGTGTAGTCCCCCGCCGCGCCGATCGTCATCGAGTCCCCGACGAACATGAAACGCACGGTGTTCCCTCCGGGTCCGGCACTCTGCCGGACCGGTGCCCGGAGCACGTTGCATCATCGCGGATGTGATCGGCCCCGGGCCACGCGGCGCGGCGTGACCTCTGCCACGGCGCCGTCGGGTACGGCCCGTCGCCGGGTGCGGGTGGGCCGGGGTGGCAGGCTTGGCGCATGCGCTCCCTCGTAGTTGTCGCCGTCGGCCTGTTCATGGCATGCCTCGCCGCGGGCCCCGCCGCCGCCGACGACGGATCGCCGAGCTCGTTCACGATCACGGACTCACGGATCACGGAGTCGAGCGGGCTGGCGGCCAGCAGCCTCCACAAGGGCATCTACTGGACGCACAACGACAGCGACGACGGACCGTACGTCTACGCGGTCGACTCCGCCACGGGCAAGACCGTGGCGACCGTCACGATGCGCGGGGTAGGCAGCCCGCGCGACGTCGAGGCGATCTCGATCGGCCCGGACGACCAGATCTATGTCGGAGACATCGGCGACAACCTGGGCGGCAGCTGGGACCACGTGTGGATCTACCGCTTTCCGGAGCCGAAGCAGCTGAAGAACATGACGGTGACGGCGACCCAGTACGTGGTCCGCTATCAGGACGGAGCCCGTAACGCGGAATCGCTGGTGATCCACCCGAAGACGGGGCGGGCGTACATCGTGAGCAAGAACGAGGACGGCGGCGGGCTCTACGAAGGCCCGAAGACGCTCAGCGCGTCCGGGGTCAACATCTTCCGCCGGATCGCCGACATCCCGCTGTGGGCGACGGATGCCGCCTTCTCGCCGGACGGGACCCGGCTGGTGGTACGGGGGTATTTCAACGCTGAGATGTACCGCTGGTCCGGGGGCGCGCCGCATGACATCGGTGATCTGGACGTGCCCTTGCAGCGGCAGGGAGAGTCGGTGACGTTCACGCCGGACGGGCGGGCGCTGATGTACGGCTCGGAGGGCGAGCAGAGCGATGTGACGCGGGAGGAGCTGAGCGGGAAGGACCTGCCGGAGTCGGTCGGCTCGGCGTCGGCGGGGGCGTCGGCTCCGGCGTCCTCGTCGCAGCAGCCGACCGACTCCGGTGGGAAGTCGGCCGGCAACATCACGGTCGGGCTGGTCACCCTCGCGGGCGTGGCGGCCGTGATCCTTGCGGGGCGGCGCCTGTTCCGGCGCCGCGCCTAGGGCCTGTCCGGCGGATCATGGCCGGGTCCGCGACGCCTGGCACGGCACCTCGCGGCGTTGCCGGAATGCCCACAGACGAACCAGTCTGCGGGCATTCCGGCGCCTTGCGATGCACCGCCCGTCGCGCCAGCGGCTGATGTCACTGCGACGCCGCGGCCTATCCGACCCTGATCCGCCGGACAGGCCCTAGGCGCGGTGGCCGCGCTGGTTCACCGGGTCCGTCCGGTGGCCGGTTCCGTCCTCAATCGCCGGACGGGCTGAATTCAGCCTGTCCGGCGATTGAGGACACGGCGCAGTCGGCGGCTGCGCAACGCCGCGAACGTTCGCGGTCACCGTGCTGGACGATGATCAGAGGCGCTCGATGACGTAGTCGATCGACGCCGTCAGCGCCTCGACATCGGCCGGGTCGACGGCCGGGAACATCGCGACGCGCAGCTGGTTGCGGCCGAGCTTGCGGTAGGGCTCGGTGTCGACGATGCCGTTGGCGCGCAGCACCTTGGCGATGGCGGCGGCGTCGATGCCGTCGGCGAAGTCGATGGTGCCGACGACCTGGGAGCGCTTGGCCGGGTCCGTGACGAACGGCGTGGCGTACGCGGACTTCTCGGCCCAGGTGTAGAGGCGCGAGGAGGAGTCGGCGGTGCGCGCGACGGCCCAGTCGAGGCCGCCCTGGCCGTTGATCCACTCAAGCTGGTCGTTGAGGAGGAAGACGGTGGCCAGCGCCGGGGTGTTGTAGGTCTGGTTCTTCTTCGAGTTGTCGATGGCGGTCGGCAGGTCGAAGAAGGCCGGGATGTGGCGGCCGGAGGCGGCGATCTCGGCGGCGCGGTCCAGCGCGGCGGGGGAGAAGGCGGCGAGCCAGAGGCCGCCGTCGGCCGCGAAGGACTTCTGGGGGGCGAAGTAGTAGACGTCGGTCTCGGCGATGTCGACGGGCAGGCCGCCGGCGCCGGAGGTGGCGTCGACCAGGACGAGGGAGCCCTCGTCGGCGCCGGCGATCCGCTTGATGGGGAGGGCGACGCCGGTGGAGGTCTCGTTGTGCGTGAGGCCGTAGACGTCGACGCCGGCCTCGGCGACCGCCTCGGGGTGGGTGCCGGGGTCGGAGGCGATGACGGTCGGGGCGTCGAGCCAGGGCGCGAGCTTGGCGGCCGTCGCGAACTTCGAGGAGAACTCACCGAAGTTGAGGTGCTGCGACTTCTGCCGGATCAGCCCGTGGGTGGCGATGTCCCAGAACGCGGTGGAACCGCCGTTGCCGAGCACCACCTCGTAGCCCTCGGGGAGGGAGAAGAGCTGCCGGATGCCCTCACGCACCTGGCCCACCAGGTTCTTCACCGGGGCCTGGCGGTGGGACGTGCCGAGCAGGGATGTACCAGTGGCCGCGAGCGCGCTCAGCGCCTCCGGCCGCACCTTGGAGGGACCCGAGCCGAAACGACCGTCGGCGGGCTTGATGTCAGCGGGGATCTGGATGTCGACCACGGGCGCAGCCTAATCCGTTACGGAGGCGTTTCGGATGCTGGTCCAGCCGATGAGACATGTTTCAGGGGGCAGTCTGGGGTCATGAGTGATCGCGAGGAGCTGGAGCGGGCGCTGCGCGCCGCCGTACGTGGCGATGTCGCCTTCGACGCGCAGAGCCGGGCGCTGATGACGATGGACGCGTCCAACTACCGCCGCGTGCCCGACGGCGTCGTCGCCCCGCGCGACGCCGACGATGTGGCGGCCGCCCTGGCGGTGTGCCGGGAGCACGGCGTGCCCGTCGTGCCGCGCGGCGGCGGGACCTCGATCGCCGGGCAGGCGACGGGGACAGGTGTCGTCCTCGACTTCACGCGGCACATGACCGGGATCCTGGAGCTGGACGCACAGGCCCGTACGGCCCGCGTGCAGCCCGGCGTCGTGTTGGACGATCTCCGGCGCGAGGCGGGGGCGTACGGGCTGACCTTCGGGCCGGATCCCTCGACGCACAGCAGGTGCACCCTCGGCGGGATGATCGGCAACAACGCGTGCGGCTCGCACTCCGTGGCCTGGGGGACGACCGCCGACAACGTGATCGCGCTCGACACGCTCACCTACGGCGGGCAGCGGCTGCGCACCGACCAGCCGCTGCGCGCGGACCTGCGAGACCTGGCCGACGCGAATCTCGCGCTGCTTCGCACCGGCTTTCCCGAACTGCCGCGCCGGATCTCGGGATACGCGCTCGACGCGCTGCTGCCGGAGCGCGGGCGGGACCTGGCGCGGGCGCTGACCGGCAGCGAGGGCACGCTGGCCGTGGTGACCGAGGCGGTGGTGCGGCTCGTGGAGGCACCACGCGAGCGCGTGCTCGTGGTGCTCGGGTACGCCGACGAGACCGCCGCCGCCGAGGCCGCGGCCGGGCTCCTGGCGCACCGGCCGCTGACGATGGAGGGGATGGCCTCCGACCTGGTGGGCGGGGCAGCGGCCCGGGAGCTGCTGCCCGCAGGGGGCGCCTGGCTCTTCGCGGAGATGCCGGGCGTGGGGGAGGCGGAGGCGCTGCTCCGGGCCGCCGGGGCCGACAGCGGCGCCGTGGTCACCGATCCGGCGGCCCAGCGGGCGCTGTGGCGGATCCGGGAGGACGCGGCCGGGACGGCGACCCGGATGGCCGACGGCAGTGAGGCCTGGCCGGGCTGGGAGGACTGCGCGGTGCCGCCGGCCCGGCTGGGGGCGTATCTGCGGGACTTCCGGGCGCTGCTGGGCGAGCACGGGCTCCGGGGAGCGCCGTACGGGCACTTCGGCGACGGATGCATCCACGTACGCATCGACTTCGACCTGCTGGGGGCACGAGGGATCGCGCAATTCCGTCGGTTCTCGGAACAGGTGGCGGATCTCGTCGTGGCTCATGGCGGCTCGCTGTCGGGCGAGCACGGCGACGGGCAGGCGCGAGCCGAACTGCTGCCGCGTATGTACGGCAGCGAGATGGTCGCTCTCTTTGGACGTTTCAAGGATCTGCTGGATCCGGCCGGTGGGCTGAATCCCGGGATGCTTGTTCGACCGTACGGGCTCGACACGAATCTCCGCTTCGAGGTCCTGCCCCGCGAACCGGTCGATGTGAAGTTCACCTATCCGGATGACGGAGGCGACTTCTCGGCGGCGGTTCGGCGCTGTGTGGGCGTCGCCAAGTGCCGCGAGCCGTCGTCCGCGTCGTCCTCAGTGGGCGTGATGTGCCCCTCGTTCCGGGCAACCGGCGAGGAGCGGCACTCCACGCGGGGGCGGGCTCGGCTGCTGCACGAGATGCTCGCGGGCGAGGTCGTGCGCGAGGGCTGGCGCTCGGAGGAGGTGCGGGACGCCCTTGACCTGTGCCTGTCCTGCAAGGGCTGCCGCTCCGACTGCCCGGTCGGCGTCGACATGGCCACGTACAAGGCGGAATTCCTGCACCACCACTACGCGGGGCGGGTGCGGCCCGCCGCCCATTACGTGATGGGCAGGCTGCCGGTGTGGCTGCGGGCGGTGCCGTCCTTCGCGCGGCGTCCGCTCAACGCGCTGGCGCGCGTACGGCTGCTGGCGGCGCCGGTGAAGCGGCTGGGCGGGATCGCGGCCGAGCGCGCGATTCCCGGACTGGCCGAGGAGCGCTTCACGCGCTGGTGGCGGCGGCGGGGTGATTCCGCGGTGGGCGGTGGCCGAGCCGTGCTGCTGTGGCCCGACACCTTCACCGAGCACCTGTCGCCGGAGGCAGGCCGGGCGGCGGTTCGGGTCCTGGAGGCCGCCGGGCTGCGGGTCGTGCTCCCGCCCGGCGATGTGTGCTGTGGCCTGACCTGGGTGTCGACCGGCCAGCTCGATCACGCCCGCCGCGTCATGCGGCGCACTCTGGAGCGCCTGGCCCCGCTGCTGGCCGAGGGCCTCCCCGTGGTGGTGCTGGAGCCGAGCTGTGCGGCGGCCCTGCGCAGCGACCTCAGGGAACTGCTGGGCGACAACGCCCTGAGCGCCTCCGTACGCACCTTCGCCCAGGCCCTGGAGGAGTACGCCCCCGACTGGACCCCGCCCCGGCTCGACCGTCCCGTCACCGGCCAGACCCACTGCCACCAGCACGCCGTCCTCGGCGACGCGGCGGAGCGGCGGCTCCGCGACCGCGCCGGACTCACGGGCGACCTGGTCGGCGGCTGCTGCGGGCTCGCCGGCAACTTCGGTTTCGAGCGCGGGCACTTCGACGTCTCCGTCGCCTGTGCGGAGGACCGGCTGCTGCCGGCGGTGCGGGGTGCCGCACCGGGGGCGGCGGTTCTGGCTGACGGTTTCTCGTGCCGTACGCAGCTTGAGCAGCTGGCGGGGGTCCGGGCACGGCATCTGGCGGAGCTTCTGGCGGAGGCATTGTGACCCGGCCTCAGATGTGAACCGGCCTCAGATCCGGGCCGTGCCGGCGACCTCCGCCAGGAACCGTTCGAGCGCCTCGCACCAGGCCTCGGGCTGGTCCCAGGGGACGAGGTGGCCGGCGTCGGGGATTTCGGCGTAGGAGCCGCGGGGGAGGACGCGGACCATTTCCTGGGCTTCGGCGCGGCCGAGCTCGCCGTCCCAGCCGCGCACGACGAGGGCGGGACAGCGGACCTGGGAGAGCTCGTCCCAGTGGGAGTCCAGGGCCCAGGCCTCGCGGGAGCGGAGCATGTGGCGGCGGGCGAAGACGGGACGCCAGCCGTCGGGGCCTTCGGTCATGACGTCGGCGAAGAAGCCGCCGCGGGTGGGGCGGGGGCGCTCCAGCCAGGGGTCGTCCTGGGCGAACCAGCGGTGGGCGGCGGCGAGGGTGGGGAAGGGCAGCGGCCAGGCGTTGAACCAGGTCTCCCAGGCACGCTGGCTCTGCTCCCCGAGGGCGGAGGCGCGCATGTCGCAGATGACGACGGCGCTGACCAGGTCGGGGCGGCGGGCGGCGAGCTGCCAGGCGGTAAGGGCGCCCATGGAATGGCCGATGAGGACGGCCGGGCCGAGGTGCAGCTGTTCGATTGCCGACTCGGCATCCGAGACATAGGCGTCCCGGCTGTAAGGGCCCTCGGGCTTGCCGCTGCTGCCGTGGCCGCGCTGGTCGAGGGCGACGGCGCGGTAGCGGGGGGCGAGCCGGCGGGCGGTGGCGCCCCAGTGGGAGGCGCGGCCCATGAGGCCGTGCAGTAGCAGGACTGCGGGCAGGCCGACGGGCTGGGACGGCTGGGGGGTCGGCTCGGACGGCTCGGCGGCGTACTCCCACGCGGTCAGCGGGACGGAGCCCGCTCCGGTGATGTCGATGCGCCTGACCATGTGCCGCACCCCCTTCGTGACGTTCTCAGCCACCACGCTATCGAACCTAAGTTCGAAAAGCGCCTTCACACGCGCAACACCGCTCTTTCGAGTGACAACGCTCAAGGATTGGCGGCCCGTGCCGAGGGGAGGACTTCAGCGGGACGCGGTCCGGAGGGGAAGACGGGCAGCGGGGAGCCACCCGGAAAGCTCGGGGTTCCGGGTGACTCCAGGGGATGCAGGGGAGGGAATGGGGGAGGAGGGGCCCCGGCGCGCAAAGCGTCGGGGCCCTCGAAGCGAAAAGGCAGCCGTACGGCCGGGCAGCCGCCATGGCAGGCGCTCGCTGCACGCTGAAGCCGCGCCAGGGGCCGGGGCCCTGGCCTGGGCCCAGATCGGGGCCGCGGTCGGCGCAGGCCGGGCAGGGAATCCGGCTACCGCTTGGCCACGAAGACATGCGAGGCGTTTTCCGAGCTCAGCTCCGCCGCCTCACCGCCGCTGCCGACCAGCACACCGCCCGCCGAAGGCGTCACGCTCACCACGGCACCCGGCTGCACGCCGGCCCGCCGCAGCGTGTACATCAGCTGCGCGTCCGTCTGGGCCGGCTCACCGATCCGCCGTACGACCACGCTGGCCCCGCCCGGCCCCGGATCCAGCTCGGACAGGCTGACCATGCCCTCGTCCAGGAACGGGTCGGCGCCGTCCTTCTCGCCCAGTTCCTCCAGGCCCGGGATCGGATTCCCGTACGGCGACTCGGTCGGGTGCCGCAGCAGCTCCAGAACGCGGCGCTCGACGGCCTCGCTCATCACGTGCTCCCAGCGGCACGCCTCCGCGTGCACCTGCTCCCACTCCAGGCCGATCACGTCGACCAGCAGGCATTCGGCCAGCCGGTGCTTGCGCATGACGCGTGTCGCGATCCGGCGGCCCTCGTCCGTCAGCTCCAGGTGGCGGTCCCCGGCGACGTGCACAAGCCCGTCCCGCTCCATCCGCGCCACCGTCTGGCTCACCGTGGGGCCGCTCTGGTCGAGCCGCTCCGCGATTCGGGCGCGCATGGGGACCACACCCTCCTCTTCCAGCTCCAGGATGGTGCGGAGATACATCTCCGTAGTGTCAATGAGTCCCGACATGCGTGCCCCTCGATGGCTCGTGCGTGGCCCTGCACCAATTCTGACGCATCCCACCGACAACCGGCCCCGCCGCGTGGTTGACAGCGGCCCGCACGGCCCTCCACGGTTCTCCGCATGACCGATCCGGCAGCCCCCACGGGCCAGCAGTACATCGATTCCGCCATCACGCTGCTACAGCGCGTACGGGACGAGGAGGGCGCCGCCGTTACGGCCGCGGGCGCCGCGCTCGCCGACGCCGTCGCCGGTGGTGGCCGGATCTTCGCCTTCGGGGCAGGCCACTCCTCGCTCGCCGCCCAGGACCTCGTCTACCGCGCGGGCGGACTTGCCCTGGTCAACCTGCTGTCGGTGCCCGGCGCGGTCGGCGTGGATGTCGTGCCGGCCACCCTGGGCAGTGCTCTGGAGCGGGTCGAGGGCCTGGCCCGCGTCGTCCTCGACACGTCCCCGGCCAGGGCCGGGGACGTGCTGATCATCATCTCGCTGTCGGGCCGCAACACCCTGCCGGTGGAGATGGCCCAGCACGCCCGGACCCTCGGGCTGAAAGTGATCGGTGTCACATCGGTCGCGTACGCGAAGGAGACCACTTCGCGGAATTCCTCCGGGACCTTCCTGAAGGATCACTGCGACATCGTGCTGGATTCCAAGATCGCCGTCGGCGACACGGTGCTCACGGACCCGGGTATCCCGGCCCCGTTCGCTCCCGCGTCGACCGTCGTGACGAGCGGGCTGCTCCAGGCGGTGGTGGCCACCGCCGCGGTCGTGCTGGCCGAGCGCGGCGTCACCCCGCCGATGCTGCGCTCCGGCAACGTGGACGGCGGCCACGAGTGGAACGCGGAGCTGATCCGGACGTACGGGGACCGGATCTTCTGGCAGCAGTGATCAGGGGTTGATCAGTGATCAGGGCTGCCTCAGTGCGCGATGTCGCCGTATCCCTGGACGTCGCGCGGGTCGCGAGGACCCGGGCCCAGGTAGCGGGCCGAGGGGCGTACGAGCCGTCCGGTGCGCTTCTGCTCCAGGATGTGGGCCGACCAGCCGGCGGTGCGCGCACACGTGAACATGGAGGTGAACATGTGCGCCGGGACCTCGGCGAAGTCCAGCACGATGGCCGCCCAGAACTCCACGTTCGTGGCCAGCACCCGGTCCGGGCGCCGCGCGTGCAGCTCTTCCAGGGCCGCCTTCTCCAGCGCCTCGGCGACCTCGAAGCGCGGGGCGCCGAGCTCCCTGGCCGTCCTGCGCAGGACGCGCGCCCGCGGATCCTCGGCGCGGTAGACGCGGTGGCCGAACCCCATGAGGCGCTCGCCCTTGTCCAGGGCCTGCTTGACGTACGCGACCGCGTCGCCGGTCCGCTCGATGTCCTCGATCATGCCGAGGACGCGGGAGGGCGCGCCGCCGTGCAGTGGCCCGGACATCGCGCCGACCGCGCCGGACAGCGCGGCCGCGACATCGGCGCCGGTCGAGGCGATGACGCGGGCGGTGAAGGTCGAGGCGTTCATGCCGTGCTCGGCGGCGGAGGTCCAGTACGCGTCCACGGCGGCGACATGCTTGGGGTCGGGCTCGCCCCGCCACCGCACCATGAAGCGCTCGACGACCGAGTGGGCCTTGTCGATCTCGCTCTGCGGCACCATCGGCATGCCCTGCCCGCGCGCGGACTGGGCGACGTACGACAGCGCCATGACGGCGGCCCGCGCGAGGTCCTCGCGGGCCTGCTCGGCGTCGATGTCGAGCAGCGGTTTCAGGCCCCAGACCGGGGCGAGCATGGCGAGCGCGGACTGTACGTCCACCCGGATGTCACCGGAGTGCACGGGGATCGGGAAGGGCTCGGCCGGCGGCAGACCGGGGTTGAACTTCCCGTCCACCAGCAGGCCCCACACGTTCCCGAAGGAGACATGGCCCACGAGGTCCTCGATGTCGACGCCTCGGTAGCGGAGAGAGCCGCCTTCCTTGTCGGGCTCGGCGATCTCCGTTTCGAAGGCGACGATTCCTTCGAGTCCGGGTACGAAGTCGGACATCAGGCGGCTCCTCTTGATGTGTTCGACATGGGTACAGCAGGTTTGGCCAGTGGCGATGTGGGGGTGATGCCCCGCCAGGGTGATCGTCACCCTGCTCCATCCGGTCCTGGATCCGGGGACCTGGATCCGGGGGAGAAACGATATCTCTCGATGTCAAGAGTTCACAGAGGTGGCGGCCAGGGCTTCCAGGGCCGCGGGGCCGCATGAGTCGAAGCCGGGCCCTGGGGCAGGATGTGCGCGTGCAGCACATCCATGATCCGGCCGCCATGCGCAAGCAGTACCGCGACCAGGGCCTGACCGAGGCCGACCTGGCCGGCGATCCGTACACCCAGTTCGCCCGCTGGTTCGCCGACGCCGTCAACGGCGGTGTCATCGAGCCCAACGCCATGGTCGTCTCCACCGCCGGCCCCGACGGCCGGCCCAGTTCCCGGACCGTGCTCCTGAAGAGCTACGACCACCGCGGCTTCGTCTTCTTCACGAACTACGAGTCCCGGAAGGGGCTGGAGCTCACCGCCAATCCGTACGCCTCCCTGCTCTTCCCCTGGCATCCCATCGCCCGCCAGGTGATCGCCGGCGGACCCGTGGAGCGCGTCTCGCGCGAGGAGACCGAGGCCTACTTCCGCAGCCGTCCGCACGGCTCGCAGCTGGGGGCCTGGGCCAGTGCGCAGTCACGGCCGGTGTCGCGGGAGGAACTTCAGGCGCGGTACGAGGAGCTGGCGGTGCGCTATCCGGAGGGCCCCGGGGGCGAGGAGGTGCCTGTGCCGCCGCACTGGGGCGGTTTCCGGGTGCGGGCGGACCGCGTGGAGTTCTGGCAGGGGCGGGAGAACCGGCTGCACGACCGGCTGCGGTACGAGAACGGTGACGGGATCTGGTCCGTGGCCAGGCTCGCCCCGTAGAGCCGCGGGCTCACAAAAGGACAACCCGCGGGCTGCTCCCCGGAGCCTGGGCTCCGGGCACCGGCCGAACGTACCGGCGAGCCCGCGGGTCGGATGACTGCGTTGGATTTGGCCCGTCGCGCACAGCGCCACAGGCAAGGTGCGCGGCCTTAGCCCGCAGCCACCTCACGCGTCCGAGTGCTACTCATTCTCGGGACCACCTCCTTTCGTGTGTGCTCGATACCTTAGGAAGCGATCCGGAGCATCACAAGTGATTTATGTAAAAGGCGTGTGTCCTGGGTCACATCGGAGTTGAATGGTTCGACGTGCAGTCATTCGATGCGACGCCGCTCAGTGACGGGGACGAGCAACTGCTCGCCGCCCTCCTCGACGGTATGGAGGCGGGTCTGTGCGCCTTCGACCGCGATGGGGTCATCACGCACTGGAACTCCGAAGCCGCCCGCATCCTGGGCTGGTCCACGGAGGAGGCCGTCGGCAGGCACGGGTTCTCCGGCTGGGCCGCGCGGCAGGCCGACGCGGCGGAGGTGCAGGCGCGGCTGCTGGGGGTCATGGACGGGCCCGGACGGCAGGTCCATGAGTTCGCCCTTCTGACGAAGGACGGGCGGCGGGTGCTCGTACGTACCCAGTCCTCGGCGGTGCAGGGCGCTGATGGGCGGCCGACCGGTGTCTACTGCGCGTTCTCCGAGGTGCACGCGCAGATCGATCTGGAGCGTTCGATCGCCCTGAGCGAGGCTCTCTTCGACGACGCCTCGTCGGGCGTCGTGCTGATCGACGCCGATCTGCGGCCGGCCGTCGTCAACGCGTACGCCGCGCGTGTGCTGCACAGCAGCCGTGAGGCACTGCTGGGGCGGCCGCTCGGCGACCTGCTCGACTACGGCGTGGAGGAACTGGAGAACGCGCTGCAGCACGTGCTCGCCGAAGGCGCTCCCCCCGCGCCCTCCGACCTGTGGATCAGCCTGCGCGGGGACGGCGGCAGCCGCCGCTACTGCTGGCGCAGCGGCTTCGTACGCCTCGGCTCGCCGCTGGGCGAGGAGCCGGTGCCGCTCGGGGTCGGCTGGCTCTTCCACGACATCACGGACGCCAAGCTGGCCGAGCAGGAGGGGTCGCTGCTGCGCTTTCGTACGAATCAGCTGCACCGGGCGGCGCGCGCCGCCGCCGAGTGCGAGGTGCCGCTGGAGGCGGCCACGACCTACGTGGACTTCGCCCTGGCCGGATTCGCCGAGCACGCCCTTCTGGACGTGCTCGCCGACTCCGGCGGCTCCAGCGGCTCCGTCGGCTCCAGCAGTTCCGGCGACTCCGCGAAGCTCGTCCGCGTCGCCGCCACCCCCACCGGCGGCGGCGCCGGGCCCTGCCTGCCCGTGGTCGGCGCGATTCCGGTGCGGTACGGGGACGGGCACCCGGCCCTCCAGGCGGTGGAGCGCTGCGGTGCCGTCCGGGCCAGCTTCGGGGCGGAGCCGGCGGGCCCCGGGCAGGTCGACGCGTGGGCGGCGGCCCGGCGATGGCCCGAGGGGACGATGCACGGGTTGTGCGTCGTCCTGCGCAGCCGGGGACGGACGATGGGCGCGCTCACGTTTCTGCGGGGCGTGGGGCGGCGGCAGTTCGACCGGGGGGACGCGGCGTTCGCGGAGGACGTGGCGCTGCGGGTGTCGGCGGCGCTGGACCTGGCGGAGGGTGCGTGACGACCGCCGCCGCCCGGACCTCAGCCCTTGCTGACCGCGCCCAGGATCTCCGGTAGCCGCCGCACCAGCCGAGGCGCGGCGAACCGCACGCCCGCCGCCGCGAGAGCGGCCCCGTAGAGCGCCCCGGCCGGCAGCACGAGCCACAGCAGGCCCTGCCGCCCGGCGACATGCAGGGCGACGACCAGCACGAGGACCGGCAGGGCCAGCAGCATGCCGACGATGCCGCCGCCGAAGAGGCTGAGGGTGGCGAGGCCGCCCTGGCCGGGGGCGGCGTTGCCACCGCCGAAGCGGGTCTCCTGGGGCATGGAGTAGGCGAAGCGGACGCTGGCGTACGAGCCGGTGCCGACGAAGGCGCCGAGGAGGCCGAAGGACAGGCCGAGGGTCTCGGGAACGGCGTCGCCGCGATGCAGCAGCAGCGCGGCGACGACGGTGACCAGGACCACGTACGGGACGGCGACGCTGCTGATGGCCAGGGCCCGGCCGCGCAGCTCCGCGCGGGCGTCCTCGCGGGAGGCGATGGTCGCGGCCACGGTCCAGAACGCGGAGCCGTCGATGCCGAACTGGTTGTACATCTGGAGGCCCAGAAGTCCGGCCGCCCAGCAGGAGGTGTAGACGCTGCCGTGCTGCACGGCGGAGATGACTGGCAGCAGCAGGCCAACGGCCAGTGCCGTCGCCCAGGCGGCCTTGGAGCGGGGGTCGCGCCACGCGTAGCGGAGCTGGCGCTCCATGACGGTGCCGGTGCGCCCGTCGGGCAGCAGTCGGTGCAGCCCGGTCGAGCGGCCGCCGCCCGCCGTGGCCGGGGCGGCCTGCAGGGTGGACGCGTCCGCGGTGATCATCAGCCGGTGCAGGCTGCGGTGCCACCACACCAGCACCGCGCCCAGGATGGCGGCGACATACGCCAGCTGGACGCCCGCCAGCCCGTACGAGCCCTGGGCGGCCGACCGCACCGCGTCCAGGGCCGGGGCGGGCGGGACCCAGCGGAGCACGTCGGTGACGGAGGCGAGCCGGTCCAGGCCGCCGGAGGAGGTCAGCGAGGACACCCCGAGGTTGACCAGCTGGATGCCGACCGCGACGAACAGCCCGCTCAGCACGGCCAGATCACGGCCTTTGCGACTGGTGAGCAGTCGTGTGTTGGCCGCCGCCACGGCCCGCGACAGCGCGACGCACAGCACCAGCACCAGCGGCACCGCCACCACCGCGACGGCGGCCGACGCCGCGTCCCGCGCGAGGGCGACGGCCGCGCCCGCCGACACCAGCAGGGTGAAGACCGGGCCGACCCCGAACAGGGAGGACACCAGCAGGGCCGTGACCAGCGGGCGGGGGCGCAGCGGCAGCATCGCCAGCCGGGTGGGGTCGAGGGTGTCGTCCCCGCCGAACAGGAAGAGCGGCATCACCGCCCAGCCGATGGCGAGGAATACGGCCAGGCCGATGGCGGCGGAGGGCGCGTGCTTGTCGCCGTGCAGCGCGATCATCCCGGCGCACAGGGCGAGGGCGTAGAGCAGCGTGAAGAAGGTGCCGAGGATCCAGCCGACGGTGCGGCCGGTGGACTGGCGCAGGCCGTTGCGGATGATCGCGAGCTTCAGCCGGACGAAGGTCCAGGTCAGCCCGGCCGCCCCGGCCGACTCCTCCAGCGCGGTCATTTGCTTCCGCCCAGCCAGTCCAGGTCGTGGCCGCCTTCCCGCCCCGTCGCTCCGACCAGCGACAGGAAGGCGTCCTGCAGGCTGGCCGCCTGGCCCCGAACGTCGGCGAGCGGGCCCTGCGCGACGATCCGGCCGGCCGCCATCACCGCGACCCAGTCGCAGAGGCTCTCCACCAGTTCCATGACGTGCGAGGAGAAGACCACCGTGGCCCCGGAGCCCGTAAAGCGCTCCAGGACACCCCGGATGACCTGCGCGGACACCGGATCGACGCCCTCGAACGGCTCGTCCAGGAACAGTACTTCGGGATTGTGGAGCAGGGCGGCGGCGAGGCCGATCTTCTTGCGCATGCCGGTCGAGTAGTCGACCACCAGCTTGTGCTGCGCCGCCGTCAGGTCCAGCACATCGAGCAGCTGGGCGGCCCGCCGGTCCGTCTCCGCGCCCGGGATGCCGCGCAACCGGCCGGTGTACGCGAGCAGTTCGCGTCCCGACAGCCGCTCGAACAGCCGCAGTCCCTCGGGCAGCACGCCGATCCGCGCCTTCACCGCGACCGGGTCCTGCCAGACGTCGGCGCCGCCGATCAGTACGGTGCCGCCGTCCGGGCGGAGCAGCCCCGTGATCATCGACAGGGTCGTGGTCTTGCCGGCCCCGTTCGGCCCGACCAGCCCGATGAAGCGGCCGGCCGGCAGCGTCAGGTCGATCCCCGCCACGGCGACCTGCTGCCCGAACCGCTTCCAGAGGCCGCGCGTCACAACATCGTTAGGCACGGGCCCAGGGTACGGCGGTGCCCGGCGGGCCCTGCCGCCTACCGGTCGCCTACCGGTCGCGGCTCGCCGCCGCCTCGCGGCCGCACGCGTACGCCAGCGGGCTGAGCAACTCCTCGGCGTCCGGCAGCCAGCGGTTGAGCGCGGTGGGCTGCCGGGCCCACTGCACGGACGCGCCGCCCGCGAGCCGGGTCGGCGGCGCCGGTACGTAGCCGCCCTCGCCGTGCACGGTGAGGTCCAGCGACGCCGGGGGCCAGCCGAGTCGGCGCAGCAGGTCGGGGACTTTGACACCCGCGCCGGGGAGGACGAAGAAGACCAGCCGGCGGGCCGGGGTGCACAGCACGGGGCCGAGCGGCAGGTCCATCCGCTCCATCCGGGCCAGGGCGAGACAGCCCGCCACCTCGGGCACGTCGATCGCGTCGAAGGTGCGCCCGGTCGGCAACAGCACCGAGCAGCGCGGCTGCTTGGTCCACATCCGGCGCACGGCCACCGCGCTGCCGCCCGCCTGCGCCGCCCAGTCGGGACGGGCCGGATGCGCGCCGGGCGCCGCGCAGCGCGGCTCGCCGCACGAGCAGCGCGTGCCGATGCCGCCGGGCTCGTCCTCGAGCCAGGTGCCGGGCAGCACGTCCCAGTGCCGCTCCTCGGCGTATCGGACCGCTGCGTCGAGCAGTTGGCCGCCGGTCGTGCTGGCTTCCATGGTGTCTTCCACGACCTTCACAACTCCGGCGTACCGCATGGGTTACGGGCAGTTACGCGCCGATACGTGCCGGACACGCGGCTCATGGCGGGCGCACGGGTGCATGGGTGGGGGCGCGCGTGAGGGATGCCCCCATGATCCGGGTAATCACCCTTGGGTGTGTAGTCATGCGTCACGCCACAAATAAACGACATTGAGGCGAATTCGGATGCCGTACGCCGGGCATGGATCTTGATATGCCAGCAGCGGCAGTGAATGAGGGGGACCCCATGGCCGCACGACCACTCGTCGCGCGGCAGCCGAACGAACGGCTGCAGGCGCTCATCCAGGAAGCAGGCTGCTCCAACGCCGGGTTGGCCCGCCGGGTCAACATGTGCGGCGCGGAGCACGGCCTGGACCTCCGCTACGACAAGACCTCCGTCGCCCGCTGGCTGCGCGGCCAGCAGCCGCGCGGGCGGGCCCCGGCCATCATCGCCGAGGCGATCGGCCGCAAGCTCGGCCGTACGGTCACCATCGACGAGATCGGCATGGCCAACGGCAAGAACCTCGCCACCGGCGTCGGCCTGCACTTCTCGCCCACCGTGCTCGGCGCGATCGAGCAGGTCTGCGAGCTGTGGCGCAGCGACGTCGGCCGCCGTGACTTCCTCACCGGCTCCACCGTCGCCTCCTCCGCGCTCGTCGAGCCAAGCCGGGACTGGCTGATCACCCGCACCGACACGGCCGTCGCCCGGGCCGGCGGCCCTCGGGTCGGCATGTCCGACGTCGCGGCCGTACGGGCCACCACCCAGGCCCTCACCGACCTCGACCACCGCTTCGGCAGCGGGCATGTGCGCCCGGTGGTCGTGCACTACCTCAACAGCGTCGTCTCGGGGCTGCTGGCCGGCTCCTACCGTGAGTCGACCGGCCGCCAGCTCTTCGCGGCCGTGGCCCGGCTGACCGAGCTGGCCGGCTACATGGCCATCGACACCGGCCAGCCCGGACTCGCCCAGCGCTACTACATCCAGGCGCTGCGCCTGGCCCAGGCCGCCGGTGACCGCGGCTACGGCGGCTACGTCCTCGCCGCAGGCATGAGCCATCTCGCCGCCCAGCTCGGCAACCCGCGCGAGATCGCCCAACTCGCCCGCGCCGCCCAGGAAGGCGCCCGGGGCCAGGTCACCCCCACCGCCCAGGCCATGTTCTACGCCGCCGAGGCGCGCGGCCATGCGCTGCTGGGCGATGCCCGTGCCTGCAACGCGGTGGCCGGACAGGCCGTCGAGGCGCTGGAGCGGGCCACCCCCGACGACGACCCCGACTGGATCGCCCACTTCAACCAGGCCTACCTCGCCGACGAACTAGCCCACTGCCACCGCGACCTCGGCCAGCCTGCCGCCGCCGTCCGCCGCGCCGAGGAGTCCCTCGCCGGCCACGGCCCCACCAAGGTCCGCCGCCGCGCCATCGGCCTCCTCGTCCTTGCCCAGGCCCAGGTCCAGCAGCGCGAGATCGAGCAGGCCTGCCACTCCGGCACCCAGGCCGTCGAGCTCCTCTCCACGCTGCGCTCCACCCGCGGTGCCGAGTATCTCGACGACCTGCGGCAGCGCCTTGAGCCGTACGCCCAGGAAGCGGTCGTCCGCGAGTTCGGCGCACGCCTCGATGAGCAGGAGGCAGCCGCGTAGGAGAGCGGCCCCCAGGCACCGGACGGGCTGAATCGGCCCGCTCCACCGCACCCACCCGGAATTGTTACGTGACCTACACCGCTGCTCCGACCCCCTGCCCGCCAGGAGCAATTGGGAAGAAAAAGAGCCCGATCACGCCGCAGCCGCCCGCATCGCGGACCGCGACGTGGTGGCTCGCGATTACGACCGGTAGCGTGAGCCGACGATTCCGTACGTGCGGTTGAGGCAGGAGTTCCGGTGATGCACAGCGGTCACAGCGGGCGCGGTGAGGACACGCCGGAGGTGCGTGAGGGCATAGTGCTGCCCCCGCAGAGCGAGCCATGGGAAGCGGCACCGGCAGGCGGCCAGCCCTGGGGCCAGCCGCAGCCGCAGCTCCAACCCCAACCCCAACCGCAGTACTCGCCCTTCGACGGCTACGGGCAGCAGCCGGCCCAGCCGATGCCGGACGGGGACGCCACACAGCTCTTCCCGCCCTACCCGCAGACGCCGGCCCCCGCGCAGCCGCCCGTCGCCGCCGACGCGACGCAGATGCTCCCGCCGTACCCGCAGGCCATGCCGTCCGTGGCGGACGCCACGCAGGTCCTGCGCCCGGTGCCGCAGGCGCCCGCGACCGTGCCCGCCGCGGAGCCGACCGAGCAGTTGCCGCGCTTCGACCAGTACGGCGGCGGCTACGAGGCCGCGCAGCCCGCGCCGCCGCAGGACGACTTCGCGCACCTCTACCGGCAGGACGGCCCCCAGCAGCCCCAGCCGTCCCAGCAGCCCCAGTTCCAGCAGCAGCCGCCTCCGTGGCAGCAGCAGCCCGCGCCGCCGCAGCAGTACGGCCAGCAGCAGTACGGCCAGCAGGCCTACGCGCAGCAGCCTTACGCCCAGCAGCCCCTGGCGGCACCGGCGGACGCCCCGGGCCGTAAGAAGCCGTCCCCGGCGGTGCTCGTCGGCATCGTGGTGGTCGCCTGCGCCCTCGCGGGCCTGGCGGCCGGCGCCGTGATGAGCGGCGGCGGGGATGACGCGCAGGCGGCGGGCAGTTCGGCGTCGGCGTCGGCGAGCGCGTCCTCGTCCACCTCGGCGGGGTCGCTGTCGGACGGCGACAGCGCGGCGAAGGGGCAGGCGGAGAAGCTGGACGCGCTGCTCAAGGAGAGCGGCAGCAGCCGGGCCTCGGTGATCAGCGCGGTGTCGAGCATCCAGTCCTGCCAGAACCTCGACCAGGCCGCGTCGGACCTGCGCGCGGCCGCCACCCAGCGCCAGGGCCTGGTCACCCAGCTCGGCACGCTCTCGGTCGACCAGCTTCCGGACCACCAGGCGCTCACCGAAGCCCTCACCAAGGCCTGGAACGCCTCGGCCTCGGCCGACACGCACTACGCCGCCTGGGCCGACCAGGCCGCGAACCAGAAGAAGGTCTGCAAGGGCGGCCACGCCCGCACCACCGGCCAGACCTCGGCCGGCAACCGGGACAGCGGCACGGCCTCACAGGCCAAGAAGGACGCCGTCAAGCTCTGGAACACCATCGCCAAGAAGTACGGGCTTACGCAGCGCCAGTACACCCAGCTCTGACGCCGTCAGTTCGTCGACGCCTTCTCCAGGGTCCGCGTCACGTCGACGAAGCCCTTGCGCGCGGCGACGAGCCGGCCGTTGGTGACGACCTGGTACGTGACCTTGCCGTTGGCCAGGCGCGGATGGTCCGGGACCGAGGCCAGGTCCTGGTCGCGCCAGCCGAGGGCGGGGGTCAGGCCGCCGGTCGAGATGCCGTGGGCGTTGTCGAGGGCCTGCTTCAGGGTGGTGGCGCTGACGGTCCGGCTGCCCATCGACTCGACGACCTCGGTGAGGACGGTGTAGGCGATCCAGGTGGTCTGCGCGCCGGGGTCGTCGGTGTCGATGCTGTTGTCGCCGAAGGCGTACTTGGCGACGGCCTTCTTCATCGGGTCCCAGGCGGCGTCGGACGCGGGCGGGTACCAGCCGGTGATGAGCGCGCCCTCCAGCGGGCTTCCGGAGCCGCCGGAGCTGTCGACCGTCGACTGCTGGACGCTGCCGAGGACGGACGCGATCCGGGCTCTGGGTGCGACCTGCTTGCCCGTGACCGGGTCCGTGACGGTGATCCGCCGGAAGGAGTCGAAGAAGGTCGCGGTCTTCTCGCCGAGGACAGCCGTGACGCACCGCCCGTCCCCGGTGCCGTCATCGCCGACCGACCGCTCGGCGGTGGCGGTGTAGTCCGTGGAGTCCTCGGCCGCGCGCAGGTCGGTGGCGTCGGAGCGGCCGCCGGCGCGCAGCCCGGCGTCGAGGAAGGCCGGGAACTGGTCGCCTGCGGCGGTGTCCGGCCGCACCAGGCTGACCGAATCGCACTTGGGCGCCAGCTGCTGGCCGTTCCCCGCCAGCAGCGAGCTGAGGCCGCCGTTGACCGGGTAGGACAGCGGACTGTCGAACTCGTCCTCGGTGACCCCGAATCCGCCGAGGTACGGGATGCTCTCCGCCTCCAGTGTGGACAGGAAGGTCGGGCCGTGCTGGCTGTACGAGCCCACGACCGCGGCCACTCCTTCGTCGGCCGCGCGCTGGGCGCAGGCCGCCGCACCGGTGGTGGTGTTGTGCTCGTTGCAGGTGAGGACCTTCAACTGGTGCCCGTTGATGCCGCCCCGGGCGTTGACGTACTTCGCGTACGCCTTCGCCATCGCGGGCATGCCCGGTTCGTTGGTGGCGTTGGTCTGTTCGGGCGCCCAGGTCATGACGACGATGGGCCCCGGGGAGTCCCCCGTGCTCCCCGGGAGCGCACCGCAGCCTGCGAGCAGCAGCGCGCAGGACGTGGCGACGGACAGCAGGGCGGCCTTGCGCTCGCGTGAGTCACGCCTGTCACTCATGACAAGCGAAGATTCCGGCTCGGCCCCAACGTTACTGTGACCAGAGAAGAACAGAGGGTCACTTTCGGGTGAACAGCCGGTGCTGATCGATGCATAATCGCGCCGGATCCGAGGGCACGTACGATCGTGCATCGTGCAGAGTCAGCAAAAGTCTTCCCGCCGAGGTACCCGCTCATCCACGATGGGGGGCATGCCGCTCAACGACATGCCCTGGTGGCGCTGGCGCAGTAACGTGCGCTCCGCACTGCACATGATCAGCGATCCGGTCTTCCAGCAGGAGTGCTGGCTCGCGGGCCTGCCCGGCTACGGAGACGTCACGGACGCCGTTTACCGCTTGGTCGAGGACACCTGGCTCGACAACTGGTCCGCCGAGAAATACGTCGGAACGATCTTCCGCGACGCGCAGGAGGCCGCGCTGGTCGATGTCGCGGTGCTGCGCGTGCTGAAGATCCTCCACCAGGTCGGCGCGGACGCCCCGATAAGCGCCTACCTGGAGAACCACGCGTGGCCGGAGGCGGTACGGGCCGCGCGCGAGGCCCATGTGCTCCTCGCGACGGCCGACGGGGAGGACCCGGACACGCCGCCGCGCTCCCTCGACGTGCTGAAGATCTACACGCGCAGCGCCTGACCGCCTGTGTCCTGACACCTGTGTCCTGACCGCGTACCGCCTGACGGACGGCTTTGGCCTGCCGCAAGGGCGGTGTGCGACGCTAAGCCCGTGAACGAGTCGCAGTCGCCGCAGCCGAAGTCCGACCAGTTTGTCCTGACCCTGTCCTGCCCGGACAAGCAGGGCATCGTGCACGCCGTGTCGAGCTTTCTCTTCATGACCGGGTGCAACATCGAGGACAGCCAGCAGTTCGGGGACCGCGACACGGGCCTGTTCTTCATGCGCGTGCACTTCTCCGCCGAGCCGCCGGTGACCGCCGGGAAACTACGGGCCAGCTTCGCGGCGATCGGTGACTCGTATCACATGGACTGGCAGATCCACCCGGCCGAGCAGCGGATGCGGGTCGTCCTCATGGTCAGCAAGTTCGGGCACTGCCTGAACGATCTGCTGTTCCGGACCCGGATCGGCGCGCTGCCGGTGGAGATCGCAGCGGTGGTCTCCAACCACACGGACTTCGAGGCACTGGTCGGCTCCTACGGTGTTCCCTTCCACCACATCCCGGTGACCAGGGAGAACAAGGCGGAGGCGGAGGCGGAGCTCCTCGCGCTGGTGGAGAAGGAGAACGTCGAGCTGGTCGTGCTCGCCCGCTACATGCAGGTGCTTTCGGACCACCTCTGCAAGGAGCTGTCCGGCAAGATCATCAACATTCACCACTCCTTCCTGCCGAGCTTCAAGGGCGCCAAGCCCTACCACCAGGCGCACGCGCGCGGTGTGAAGCTGATCGGCGCGACCGCGCACTACGTCACCGCCGACCTGGACGAGGGCCCGATCATCGAGCAGGAGGTCGAGCGCGTCGGGCACGACGTCACGCCCGAGCAGCTGGTCGCCGTCGGCCGCGATGTCGAGTGCCAGGCGCTCGCGCGTGCTGTGAAATGGCACAGCGAGCGCCGCGTCCTGCTCAACGGCCGCCGTACGGTCGTCTTCGCCTGAATCGTCAGAGGCGCGACAGGCTCGCCGTCGCGAACAGCACGTCCCGGATGGCCGCCTGGTCGCCGTACGCGCCCGTCGCGATCCGCTCGGGCGCCAGATGGCCGGCGGCGAGCTGGCAGAAGTCCAGCTGGTCGACGGCGATCTCGGCGACGATGTTGTCCTCGGAGGCCACCGCGCCCGGGGAGTCCAGCGAGATGTTCCAGCGGCCGCCGCCTGAGCCCTCGACATGCAGATGCAGTGCGCGCCCGGGTGCGCCCGCCGCGACCAGGCGGGCGGCGGAAGCGGCGAGTCCCGCCCGGCGGCGCTCGGCGATCGCGGTGGGCAGCATGCGCGCGGCGAGGTCGATCATCCGGTTGAGGTGCCGCGGGGCCGGCGGCTTGTACGGGTAGTCCAGCGCGTTGGCGATGTCCTCGGCGTGGATCCAGCACTCGAAGGCCCGGTCTATCAGGGCGTCCCGCGCCGGCAGGGTGAAGTCGACATAGTCGACGGGCAGTCCACCGGTGCCGGAACCGGCGAAGGACAGTGTGCGGACGATGTTGCGGGTCTGGGTGCGCCACTTGTTGCGTACGAAGACCGGCGGGAGTTCCTTGCACAGGTCGATGGCCAGATCGGTGCGGTCCATGGTGGTGCGGGGCTGCGGGCCGGTGCCGAGCGGGTCGTCCAGGCCGAGGGAGATGGCGACGATGCCGTCGACCGCGCCGAGGTGGGCGAGGACGCCGCGCAGGGTGAGCACGCGCTCGCCGCGCGCCCAGAGCAGCTTGACGGGCATGTTCCACTCGGGTTCGCCCAGATCGCCGAGGAAGGCGTCGAGGCGGGCGGCCTCGGCGTCGTAGGGCGCGGCCCACTCGGGGACCGGGATCCGGGCCGGGCGGCGGCCGAGGCAGTTCTCCAGGACCCGGGCGCGCAGCAGCGGATCGAGGTCCAGGGACTCCTCCTGGTGCAGCAGACCGACCGCGTCGCGCAGCCGCAGCGCCTCCTCCGCGCAGGAGGCGCAGTCGGTGAGGTGCACCTCGACCGCGGCGGCCTCGTCGTGCGAGCAGGCGGTCAGCGCCCAGGCGCCGAGCAGGGAGCGCAGCGTGTTGTGGTCGTACGCGGGCAGCTCGGGCAGCTCCGGAATGCCGGGCTCCGGCGGGTGCGGCGGTTCCGGCTGAGGGGGCAGTTCCGGCAGCGAGCCGGCGTCCTCCGCGGCCTCGCGCGGCTGGGGCACCCGCGGCAGCGGGACGCCGCCGTGGGAGGGCGTGCCGCCGTTCTGGGCGGGGCCGTTCACAGCAGCCGTCCGCGGTTGCGCTGCGAGGGGCCGGCGTCGAGCTGCGGCGGGTGGTCCATGGCCGTGGACAGCAACTGCAGCCCCAGCCGCAGCCGGCGCCTGGCCTCGTCCTCGGTGACGCCCAGGTCGGCGGCGGTCTGCCGGTAGTCGAGGCGCTGCCGGTAGGCCCGGTCCAGGGCTTCGCGCAACGGCGTGGGCATCGAGGTGACGATGTAGTCCGCGCGTGCGGCCGCGGACGCCTCCCGGACCCTGGCCTCGACCTCTTCCGGTGTCTCCTCGCCGGTGTTCTGGGCCTGCCGCAGCCGGTGGACGGCCTGCCGCTGGGTGAGGCCGGCGATCCAGGAGCGCAGCGAGCCGTGCTTGGGGTCGTAGGCGTCCGGGTTCTCCCAGATGTACCCGAACACCTCGCGGGTGATCTGCGCGGCCGCGTGCTCGTCGTCCATCACGCGATGTGCCAGGTTGTGCACGAGCGAGGCGAAGCGGTCGTAGAGCTCACCCAGCGCGGCCTCCTCGCCGCGTGCCAGGCGCTGCTGCATCTTCCGGTCCCAGCGGGGTGGTGCGGGTGTCACCATGCGGCCGTCCCCTCGTCTGCCTCAGATCGAATGTAACCGTCGGTTCCGACGGCGTACGCCCCTTTGCGGCAACATGCTGCCGATGAGGACCGGTTTTGGTAATGCGTTATCCGGGTGTGACCGGAAGATTGCGAGAAGCGTCCGTGGGCAGGGCATAAGGTCGGTGGACCCACTGCCGGACGAAAGGCCCAAGACAGTGGCGCTGAAAGTGACGCAGGCCGAACGGGACGGCTGGGCGATCGTGTCGGTGTCGGGAGAGATGGACCTCGTGACCTCGCCCGCCGTCCGGCAACACGTGCACGACGCGGTGGCCGACGGTCGCCGTGACATCGTTCTCGACCTCGCGGACGTGCAGTTCTGCGACTCCAGCGGCGTCGGTGTGCTCATCGCCGCCCGCCGCCTCATGCGCTCCTGCGCCGGCCGGCTGCGGCTGATCCTTCCGGCGGACGGCGGTTCGGACGGCTCCCACGTCAACCGGGTCCTGTCGGCCCTGGGCGTGCGGCGCCTGTTCGAGGTCTTCCCCGACCTCGTGGCGGCGACGGACGACACGGCGAGCCCGTTGTCGGCCTAGGAGTCAGCGGGGGCGGGACCCAGCGTGGTCGTGCCGACGGCGGCGCGGTGGCCGAGGCCGGTCCGGTATGCGTCAAGTGCGGCTTCCACGCGCCCTGTACGGCGCAGCAGATCGCCGAGCAGCCTGCAGATGTCGGCCAGGTCCCCTGCGGCGCCGGCGCGTTCCAGCAGGGCCAGCGCCGATACGTAGTGTTCCTCGGCGGCCTCGTTGTCGCCGCGCTCCTCCGCCATGAGCCCGAGCAGCCGGTGCGCCCCGCCGGCGTGGACGGCGCCGCGATAGGCGGTCAGCTGGTCCAGCAGGGCCAGCAGCAGGCGCTCCGCCTCGGGGCCCTTGCCCCGGCGGCGCAGTACGTCGGCGAGCTCGACCTCGACCTGGACGGTGAACAGCACCGCGTTGCCCGCCGCGAGCATGTCGCGGGCGGTGCGCAGTTCGCGTTCGGCCTGCTCCAGGTCGCCGTCCTGGGCGTGGACGTAACCGCGCATCCAGTGAACGTGGGCCAGGTCGGTGTGCAGGTCGAGGCGGTGGAAGATCTCCTGGGCCCTGGCGAGGGAGGCCTCGGCCTCCTCGGTGCGGCCGGCGACGATGAGGGTGCGGGCGATGCTGCGGTGCATCAGCGCGATGAGCGCCGGATCGGTGGCGCTGGGGGCGAGGTTGAGGGCCTGCTCGGCGGCGCGCGCGGCACGGGTGTAGGCGCCGAGGTCGGTGTAGGGACCGATCGTCGCCACGTGCAGCAGGAGCAGTGCGTCGGGGTCGGGCGGGGAGTCGACCTCCAGCCGGCCGATGGCCTGTTCCAGCAGGTGGGAGGCGTAGCGCACCTCGCCGGCCAGCAGATGGGAGAGCGCCCGGCCGCGTACGGCTGCGGCGCGCTGTGCGACGGGACCGTCCGCGAGCTGTTCCTCGGCGGCGGTGAAGTGCTTACGGGCGTCGGTCAGTTCCCCGGCGTCCAGCGCCGCCTCGCCGAGCCGTAGGAGGGTGAGGCCCTGCTGAGCCGTGGCCTCCGCCCCCGCTTCCGCTTCCGCCCCCGCCCCCGCATTCGCGTCTGCGGATATCTCCGTCACGGTGCTCGCCCCCTCCGGGCGGCCGGATCCGACCGCGTATGCGACAGGAGGCTACCGCCGCCGTGTTGCGGGCGGGGGCGGTCAAACCTCGGCCTCGGTCAGCTTTTCGCAAAGCGTTCGCGGAGCTTGTACTTCAGTACTTTGCGCAGGGTCTCGTTGCGCGGCAGCGCGTCGACGGTCTCCAGCTGCTCGGGCAGTTTCTGGGTGGCCAGGCCGGCCTCGCGCAGATACGCGGTGATGTCGGCGAGGGCGAGCCGCTCGGCGCCGGCGGGCTGTTCGATGACGGCGCAGACACGTTCCCCGCGCTCGGGATCGGGCAGGCCGATGACGGCGGCGTCGGCGACGCCGGGGTGGGCGTAGAGGAGTTCCTCGATCTCCTTGGCGGAGATGTTCTCGCCCTTGCGGATGATGATGTCCTTCAGCCGGCCGGTGAGGACGAGATAGCCGTCGTCGGTCAGCCGGCCGAGGTCGCCGGTACGGAGCCAGCCCTCGGCGTCGAAGGACTCCGCGGTCAGGAGCGGGTCGGTGTAGCCCTGGCAGACGGCCTCGCCGCGCAGCCGCACCTCGCCGTCGACGATGCGTATCTCCATGGACGCGGGCGGGCGGCCCTCGGTGGTGGCGAGGCGTTCCTCGGGGTCGCGGGGCGAGCCCATGGTGATCATGGGGGCCTCGGTCATGCCGTAGCCGTGGGTGAGCCGGCAGCCGAGCTCGTGGACCACCTCCTTGTACAGCTCCGGCGGCTTGGGGGCGCCGCCGCCGGAGAGCAGCCGCAGTGTGGGGATCAGCTTCTCGCCGGGGGGCTGCTTGCGCTGCTCGGCGAGAAAGAGGGAGTAGAAGGCGGTGCTGCCGCCAGCCATGGTGACGCCGTGTCTGCGGTACGCCGCCAGACTGCCGGGGAGCGCGAACTGCTCCAGGAGCAGTGCCGGGAAGCCGTAGAGCAGCAGCATGACGAGATAGTCGGGGCCGCCGATGTGGGCGTAGGGAAAGGCGATCGAGCCCACGTCGTCGGCGCGCATCTCCAGGGCGTGGGCGAGGCATGAGCCGCCCGCGATGAGGCTGCGGTCGGTGTGGAGCACACCCTTGGGCTCGGAGGTGGTGCCGGAGGTCCAGTAGATCCAGCGCACAGCGGTGCCGTCGGCGGGCGGGTCGGGCAGGACGGCGGGGTCGCCCTCCGGGAGTTCGTCGTAGGCGGTGAGCAGCAGCGGGGGCTCGGCGAGACCGGCGGAGAGCCGGCGGGCCATGGCGGTGAAGTCGAAGCCGCGCCACTCGCCCGGCACCGCGAAGAACTCCGCCCGGGTCCGGCTGATGATGTGGCCGACCTCGCGGTCCCGGTAGATGGGGATGACGGGCGTCTGCACGGCTCCGAGGCGGGCGAGCGCGGCGGACAGCACGACCGACTCGATCCGGGTCGGCAGCTGCCAGGCGAACTTCGATCCGGGCCGCACCCCCAGCCCGTACAGCCCCGCCGCCACCCGCTCGGCGCGCCGCGCCAGCTCACCGAAGGTCAGCCGGCGGTCCTCGGCGGCGGAGCTCCCTTCCAGCAGCGCGGGTGCGTCCGGGCTCGCCGCCGCGCGGCCCGCGATGAGCGCCCAGAGTGTGGGCGAGTCACTCAGGGCCCTGATGGTGTCGTCCACGGGGTGCCTCCCGGCGCATTGAGCTGACGATTAGTCAGATCTGCTCGAACCGGAGCGTAGGCGGCTTCGCCGCGCCGGTCCAGGGTGTGCGCATGGACGGCCGTGCGGGCGGGGCGTACGCTGAATCTGACGGATAGTCAGAAACGGTGGAGAGGCAGATGGAGCCGATGGAACTGCCCCGGATCATCAGCGTCGACGATCATGTGATCGAGCCCGCGCACCTCTTCTCGACCTGGCTGCCGGCCAAGTACCGGGAGCGGGGCCCGCAGCCGCTCACCGCCGGGATCGGCGAGCTCGCGTACGTCGGCGGGAAGTACCAGATCACGATGGACCCGGAAGGGCCGCCGACCGACTGGTGGATCTACGAGGACCTGAAGTTCCCGTACAAGCGGAACATCGCGGCCGTCGGCTTCGACCGGGACGAGATGACCCTGGAGGGCATCACCCGCGAGCAGATGCGGCGCGGCTGCTGGGACCCCAAGGCCCGGCTGGCCGACATGGACCTCAACCATGTCGAGGGCTCGCTCTGCTTCCCGACCTTCCCGCGCTTCTGTGGCCAGACCTTCGCCGAGGCGCACGACAAGGAGGTCGCCCTCGCCTGCGTCCGCGCCTACAACGACTGGATGGTCGAGGAGTGGTGCGGCGACAGCGGCGGCCGGCTGATCCCGCTCTGCCTGATCCCGCTGTGGGACATCGACCTGGCGGTCGCGGAGATCCGCCGCAACGCCGCGCGCGGGGTGCGGGCGGTGACCTTCAGCGAGATTCCGACCTACCTGGGCCTGCCCAGCATCCACTCCGGCTACTGGGACCCCTTCTTCGCGGTCTGCGAGGAGACCGGCACGGTCGTCAACATGCACATCGGCTCGTCCTCGCAGATGCCCGCCGCCTCCCCGGACGCGCCGCCCGCCGTCCAGGCCTCGCTGAGCTTCAACAACGCGATGGCCTCGATGATGGACTTCCTCTTCTCCGGCGTACTGGTGAAGTTCCCCCGACTGAAGCTCGCCTACAGCGAGGGCCAGATGGGCTGGATCCCCTACGCCCTGGAGCGCGCCGACGACGTCTGGGAGGAGCACCGCGCCTGGGGCGGCGTCCGGGACCTCATCCCCGAGCCCCCGTCCACCTACTACTACCGCCAGATGTTCTGCTGCTTCTTCCGCGACAAGCACGGCGTCGCCTCCCTGGACACCGTGGGCCGCGACAACGCGGTCTTCGAGACCGACTACCCGCACGTCGACTCGACCTTCCCGCACACCAAGGAGGTCGCCCTGGACCATGTGAAGGGCCTCGACGACGAGACGGTCTACAAGCTCATGCGCGGCAACGCCATCCGGATGCTCGGGCTGGAGCCGGACCGTTGGACCTGACCTACACGGAAGCCGAGGAGGCCTTCCGGCACGACCTGCGCTCCTGGCTGGCCCGGGTCCTGCCCGCTCTGGCGCCCAAGCCCGACCCGGCGGACTGGCCGGCCCGGCGGGCGTACGACACGGGCTGGCAGCGCATGCTCTACGACGCCGGATACGCCGACCTGCACTGGAACGCCCCACCGACCCGGCGCCTGATCTTCCTGGAGGAGACCGAGCGGGCCGGGGCGCCCTATGTGGGTGCGAACTTCGTCGGGCTGCTGCATGCCGGGCCGACGATCGCCGCCGAGGGGACGGCCGGGCAGCGCGAGCGCTGGCTGCCGGGCGTCCTGCGCGGCGAGGAGGTCTGGTGCCAGGGCTTCAGTGAGCCTGAGGCGGGCTCCGACCTGGCCGCGCTGCGCACGCGCGCGGTGCGGGACGGGGACGACTATGTGGTGAGCGGCAGCAAGATATGGACCTCGCACGCCGAGGTCGCCGACTGGTGCGAGCTCCTGGTGCGGACCGACCCGGACGCCCCCAGGCACCGGGGCATCACCTGGCTCGCGATGCCCATGGACGCCCCCGGGATCACGGTACGCCCGGTGCGCACCCTCGCCGGGACGACGGAGTTCGCCGAGGTCTTCCTGGACGAGGTGCGGGTGCCGGTTGCCAACCGGGTCGGGGCGGAGAACGACGGCTGGCGGGTCACCATGGTCACGCTGTCCTTCGAACGGGGCACGGCCTTCGTCGGTGAGGTCGTGGCCTGTCGCAGGGTGCTGGCAGAGGTCGTGAGCCACGCGAAGGAGACGGGTGCGTGGGACGACGACGCGGTGCTGCGCCGCCGACTCGCCCGGCTCGCGATCGAGTTCGGGGTGCTGTGGCGGCTGATCCAGTGGAATGTCAGCGCGGGCGCGCCGGGAGTGGGCGGCTCGGTGTTCAAGCTGCGCTATTCGCAGGCCCGGCAGGAGCTGTACGACGCGGCGGCCCAGGTCCTCGGGCCGGGGACGGCCGCACTCGACGCGGAGCACCCGTGGATCGCCGACCGGCTCTCGTCGCTCTCGTACACCATCGCCGCAGGCACCTCGCAGATCCAGAAGAACATCATCGCCGAGCGGATCCTCGGCCTGCCGAAGGGGGCATGATCGGCCGTGGACTTCCGGCTCACAGAGGACCAGACGGCCCTGCGGGCGGCGACCAGGGAGCTGCTGGCGCGGCTCTATCCGCCCGAGCGGCTGCGGGAGGACGCCGCCGGCTGCGGGCCGCCCCGGCTGGACCGGGAGCTGTGGCGGGCGCTGGGCGACGCGGGCTTGTTCTCCCTGCGGCTGCCGGAGGCGGAGGGCGGGGTGGGACTCGGGATGCCGGAAGCCGTCCTGGTCTTCGAGGAGGCGGGCCGCGCGCTGCTGCCGGGGCCGCTGGTGGCGACGCATCTGGCCGCCGGGATCGTCCCCGGCGCGGCTGCCGGCGAGGTCGTGGTCACCGTCGTGGACGGGGACGCCGCCGAGTGGCTGGAGGAGGCGGACTGCGTTCTTGAGGGCTTCGGGGAGACCGGGGTCCTCGGCCCGTACCCGGCACAGACCGAGCCGATACGGTCGGTCGATCCGCTCACGCCGCTGCACCGCCTGCCCCACGACGCGGCGGCCGGCAGGGCCGGCCCCGAGGCCGAACTGCTGACCTGCGCCCAGCAGATCGGCAGCGCCGCCCGGACCCTGGATCTGGCAGTGCAACACGCCCGGACCCGAGAGCAGTTCGGGCGGCCCATCGGGTCCTTCCAGGCCGTCAAGCATCTGTGCGCCGACATGCTGGTGCGCCTTGAGATGGCGCGTACGGCGGTCTACGCGGCGGCTGTCACCGGCCTGCCGGAGGAGCACTTCCCGGCGATGCTGCTCGCGCGCGAGGCCGCCGGCCGCAACGCCCGTGACTGCCTTCAGGTCTTCGGCGGAATGGGCTTCACCTGGGAGGCGGAAGTGCATCTGCACATCAAACGGGGATGGGTGCTGGGCGTGCGCGGCCGGTCCGACCGGAGCTATGAGGAGGCCGTCGCGGAGCAGTTGGCGAAGGGCGCCGAATGGACTTTTTGATCCTATTTGCTGGATTTGTCGGAGATAAGTGGTGACCGAGTGCCGACATCGGGTTGTGTCCTAGGTGTGACTCGTCACGCGGTGGAGTCGGGGCCTGCCTCGGGTACGCTCCATCGGGTGCGAGTAGTGGCGAGGCGCGGCATTTGCGTGGCCCTCTTGAAGGAGGCGTCGCACGCGTCGCGCTGTTCGATTCCCTGTGATAAGCCCCGCACAGTATGCAGCACTCATGTCCCTTTGCGCTGGAATATGCCCGAAGCGCTTGTTGGGGTGACCGTAGGTAAATCATGCTGTGTTGCGTCGAGGTCACGCTCGGTGATCGTGGCAAGGCGCGAGGCGATGTGTCCGCCGGTTCGGATGGTGTGAGCGGTGCAGGTCCTTCAGGTTCAGCTTGAAGTGGGTCCCGACCCTGCCGAGGTGGGGCGAGCCCGCAGGTGGGCGCGCTCGCGGCTCATGGGCTCCGGAATAGGGGCCGATGAACCGCTCGCCGAAACGCTGATCCTGCTGATCTCCGAACTGGTCACCAACGCGGTCGTGCACACCGGCTGTCCGGCCGTGCTGCGCATGCTCTTCGGCTCGGACCAGTCCCCGGAGCGTGACACCGTACGGGTCGAGGTCGCCGACACCAGCGACTGCCCGCCCAGGCCGCGGCACGCGGACAACGACGAGACCGGCGGCCGGGGCCTGGAGCTGGTGGACGGGCTCGCCGACCGCTGGGGCTGGGAGCCCGAGGGCGAGGGCAAGCAGATCTGGTGCGAGATCGACCGCGCCGCGGCACTGTCGCCGGCCACCGTGCCGAAACAGCCCGGAGGGCTGCTGTCCCGGCCGGCCTGATCCCGGCCTCCTACGGACTCCAGGAACTCCCCTGGCTCCAAGGGCTCTAGAGAACCGCCACCGGTGCGACCGGGCTGCCCGTGCCGCCGACAAACGGCTCCGGGGTCGCGTCCAGCAGGAATTCGTACCGCCCGGCCTCGGCACAGGCCTCGGACAGCGCCTCCAGATTCCAGTTCTGCCCCTGGAGCATGCCCATCTCGACGAGGTCGAGCGCGTGCACCGGCAGCCACAGGTCCTCGATCTCCGGCGGGAAGATCTCGAAGGTCATGGTGTCGTTGGCGACCGCCGCCACATCGCGGGTATGGAACCACTCCGGCGTGCGCACCGACAGCCCCGGGGACGGGTACGCGTAGGCGTGCTTGTCGCCCGCGAGGCAGATCTGCATCTGCCCGGTGCGGACCAGCACGATGTCGCCGGACCGGACGCTGGTGCCGGCCAGTTCCTCGGCGGCGTCCAGGTCCTCGGGGGTGACGGCGTGGTCACCGGGGAGGCGGCCGGTGCCCCGGGCGCGGGCCACATCGAGCAGTACGCCGCGGGACAGCAGGGTGGTCACCTTCTCGATTCCGCAGAAGGCCGCGCCGCCGTGTGCGGTGATGGAGTCGGCGGGGCGGCCGTTGTAGATCCGCCCCGAGTGCGAGACATGGGTCAGGGCGTCCCAGTGGGTCGCCGCCTGCAGGCCCATGGTGACGGCGTCGTCGCTGGTGGCGACGGTGCCGGGGCCGAACATCTCGTAGTTGAGCATGACCATCGTGTGCATCGGATTGACCCGGCCCGGAATCATCCCGGTCTGCACGCCGTCCTGCTGGAGCGGAAGTGCCAGCGGGATCCGGCGCCCACTGCGGACGGTCTGTGCCGCGGCCCGGACCACGTCGTCGGTGATCAGGTTGAGGGTGCCGATCTCGTCGTCCCCGCCCCAGCGGCCCCAGTTGTTGACGCGTTTGGCGATGTCGTGGAACTCGGCGGGGAGAGCCATCGATGCCTCCTGGTCGTAGGGCTTGTGCTCGGGCGCGTACCTGCTCTTAGAATCTAACGGTCCGTCAGAAACTCTGAGAAGGGGCGGGACCGGACGTGAGCAACTTCCTTGCAGGGAAGGTCGTGGCGGTGACCGGGGCCGGGCGCGGCATCGGGCGCGCGGTGGCCTTGGCGTGCGCGGCCGAGGGCGCGAAAGTCGTCGTCAACGACTACGGCGTCGCCATCGACGGCAGCGAACCGACGAGCGAGGTCGCTGCCGCGGTCGTGAAGGAGATCGAGGCGGCGGGCGGCGAAGCCGTCGCCGTGGCGGACGACGTCGCCACGATGGCGGGCGGCGAGCGGATCGTCTCCACCGCCGTGGAGACCTACGGGCGGATCGACGGCGTCGTCTGCGTCGCGGGCATCCTGCGGGAGCGGATGCTCTTCAACATGGCCGAGGAGGAGTGGGATCCCGTCATCGCCACCCACCTGAAGGGCACCTTCACCGTCTTCCGGGCCGCCAGCGCGGTCATGCGGAAGCAGGGCGCGGGCACGCTCATCGGCTTCACCAGCGGCAACCACCAGGGCAGCGTCTCCCAGGCCAACTACTCCGCGGCCAAGGGCGGCATCATCTCGCTCGTGCGCAGCGCCGCACTGGGCCTGAACCGGTACGGCGTGACCGCGAACTGCGTCGCACCCGTCGCCCGGACCCGGATGTCGGCCAATGTGCCGATGGACCTCACGGAGATCGGCGAGCCCGAGGATGTCGCCGCCATGGTCGTATTCCTGCTCAGCGACGGAGCGGCCGCCATCACCGGGCAGGTCTACACCGTCGCCGGACCCAAGATCGCGGTGTGGGCCCAGCCACGCGAACTGCGGTCCGCCTACGCGGAAGGCGGCTCCTGGACGCCGCAGCGCATCGCGGACTGCCTGCCCGGGACGGTGGGGGCGGATCCCATGCCGATGCTCGCGCAGCTCGAAGCGATGCGGACGGCGGCCTCCCGTGCGTCTCGCACCTCCCGTGCTCCCGGCGCGGCGGAGGAGTGACGTGGACTTCAGCCTCGGCCCGGCGGCCGAGACCTTCCGCGCGGAGGCCCGCGCATGGCTGGCCGAACACCCGGGAGGGACCGGGGGGCAGGAGTGGGAACGGACGCTGGGAGCCGACGGCTGGATCGGCCTGGCCTGGAAGGGCGAGTACGGCAACCGGCATGCCGACCTGGCCCAACAGGTCGCCTGGGGCGAGGAGTACGCCCGGGCGGGCGCCCCGGGCAGGGCGGGTCACATCGGGGAGAACCTGCTCGCGCCCACGCTGGAGACACACGGCAGCTTGGCACAGCAGGACCGCTTCCTGCCGGCGATCGCGCGCGGAGAGGAACTGTGGTGCCAGGGCTACAGCGAGCCGGGGGCGGGCTCGGATCTCGCCGGGATCCGGACCACCGCGGAGCGGGACGGCGACGGCGGTTACCGGGTGACGGGGCAGAAGATCTGGACGTCACTCGCGCACGAGGCCGACTGGTGCTTTGTGCTGGCCAGGACCGATCCGGACTCCCGCCGCCATCACGGACTGAGTCTCCTCCTGGTCCCGATGCGACAGCCCGACCGGATCGAGGTCAGGCCGATCCGCCAGCTGACCGGCACCGCCGAATTCAACGAGGTCTGGTTCGACGGCGCGCACGCCGACGCCGGGCACATCGTCGGCGGAGCGGGCAACGGCTGGCGGGTGGCCATGGCCCTGCTCGGATATGAGCGCGGCGTTTCCACCCTGGTCCAGCAGATCGGATTCGAGCGGGAGCTGAGCGGGGTCGTGGCGCAGGCCGCCGCCTCCGGCGCCACCGGTGACCCCGCTGTGCGCGACCGCATCGTCCGCCAGTGGGCAGAGCTGAAGATGATGCGATGGAACGCCCTGCGCACCCTCGGCACCACTGATCCGGCGGCCCCCAGCGTGGCCAAGCTGCTGTGGGGCGGCTGGCACCAGCGCCTCGGCGAGCTGGCGGTGGCCGTACGCGGGGCGGCGGCGACCGCGGGGCCGGCGGACTGGGCGCAGGAAGCCCCTTATGAACTCGACGAGACGCAGCGGCTGTTGCTCTTCAGCCGCGCCGACACCATCTACGGCGGCTCGGACGAAATCCAGCGCACCATCATCGCCGAGCGGGTGCTCGGCCTCCCGAAGGAGCCCCGAGGATGACCTCGCCGGTGAAGCGTTACGCGCATTGGATCGGCGGACAGTGGCGGCAACCCGCTGAAGCACACTATGCAGTTGTCAATCCGGCCACGGAGCAGACCGTCGGGCACGCCCCCGAAGCGGGCCCGGCGGAGGTGGACGAGGCGGTGCGCGCGGCCCGGGAGGCGTACGGGCAGTGGTCCCGTACGAGCCCGGCGAAGCGTGCGGCGGTCCTGGAAAGGATCGCGGATGTCCTCGTTTCGCGGTCGGCGGATCTCGTACCGCTGCTCCAGTCGGAGACGGGGGCGACGATCCGGGTCGCGTCAAGCATGCAGATTCCTACGGCGGTTGACCGGTTCCGGCGTTATGCGCGCGGCGCGGTCGAACCCGACACCGTCCCGCTGGCGCCGCAGCCCGTCAGGGCCACGCCGCTCGCGGCGGGCGGGCTCGTCGGCGCCGCCGCCGTACGCCGTCCTGTTGGGGTCGTCGGATGCATCACCTCCTACAACTTCCCGATCGTGAATCTTGCGGGCAAGGTCGCGCCCGCGCTGGCCATGGGCAATACGGTCGTCGCCAAGCCGGCTCCGCAGGACCCGCTGACCTGCCTCCTCCTGGGTGAGGTCATGAAGGAGGCAGGTCTGCCCGACGGCGTGTTCAACGTCATCACCGGCTCGGGTGCGACGGCGGGTGAGGCGCTGGTCGCACATCCGGACATCGACATGATCAGCTTCACCGGCTCGACGGCGGTCGGGAAGGCGATCGCGCGGTCGGCCGGCGGGGCGATGAAACGGACCCTGCTGGAACTGGGCGGCAAGGGCGCGGCCATCGTCCTTCAGGACGCGGTCGCGGAAGGGGGCCGGCCGGGCCGGACCCTCAAGGCCGCGATATCTGCTGTCGGTTCGACATGGGCTTTCCATTCCGGTCAGATCTGCACGGCCCCAACACGCGTGCTGGTACACCGTGATCAGTACGAGCTGGTGATCACCACACTTGAACAATACGCTCAGTCACTGACAATCGGGGACCCTGTGGATAACTCCACTGTCGTCGGCCCCCTCATCAGTGCTGCTCAACGCGATCGGGTCGAGGGATTTATCGCCGGAGCCCGCGACCAGGGCGCCCGTATCGTCACCGGCGGTGAACGTCCCGACCTCAAGCCCGGCTACTACGCCGCCCCGACCCTCATCGCCGACGTGACACCGGACATGACCGTCGCCCAGGAGGAGATCTTCGGCCCCGTCGTCGTGGCCATTCCCTACGACACCGAGGACGAGGCCGTCGAGATCGCCAACGGCACGGCATACGGCCTCTACGACTACGTCTTCTCGGCCGACGCCGGCCGCGCCTGGGCCGTCGCCGCCCGCCTGCGCAGCGGAAACGTCGGCATCAACACCGCCCAGCGGCATCCCGAGACGCCCTTCGGCGGCTTCAAGGAGAGCGGAATCGGCCGCGACGGCGGCTCCTTCGGCCTCAGCGTGTACAGCGAACTCCAGGCGGTGGTGTGGTCATGAGAGGCGTGATCTTCGACGGCGCGCAGGCCCAGGTCGTCGACGACCTGGAGATCCGTGGCCCGGGCCCGGGCGAGGTCCTGGTCAGTATCAGGGCCGCGGGCCTGTGCCACAGCGACCTGTCGGTCATCGACGGAACGATTCCCTTCCCCGTCCCCGTCGTGCTCGGCCACGAGGGCGCCGGCATCGTGGAGGGGACCGGCGCCGGGGTCACCCATGTCGCCCCGGGCGACCATGTCGCGCTGTCCACCCTCGCCAACTGCGGCACCTGCACGGACTGCGACCGCGGCCGGCCGACGATGTGCCGCAAGGCGATCGGCCGCCCCGGCAGGCCGTTCACGCGCCGGGGTGAGCCGTTGTTCAACTTCGCGTCCAACTCCGCCTTCGCCGAGCGCACCGTCGTCAAGGCCGTCCAGGCGGTCCGGATCCCCGACGACATCCCCTTCACCTCCGCCGCCCTCATCGGCTGCGGCGTGCTCACCGGCGTCGGCGCCGCCCTCAACCGGGCCAGGGTCGGCCGTGGCGACACCGTGGTCGTCATCGGCACCGGCGGCATCGGGCTCAACGTGCTGCAGGGTGCGCGGCTGGCCGGGGCCGTCCGGATCGTCGCCGTCGAGACCAATCCCGCGAAGGAGGCGGTGGCCAGGCTCTTCGGCGCCACGGATTTCGTGGGCTCGGCCGACGCCGTACGCGAGTTGCTGCCCACCGGCGCGGACCACGTCTTCGAGTGCGTGGGCCGCACCTCGCTCATCCGGCAGGCGATCGACCTGCTCGACCGCCATGGCCAGGCCATCCTGCTGGGCGTCCCGCCCGCCGACGCGGAGGCGTCGTTCCGGGTGTCGTCCATGTACCTCGACAAGGCGATTCTCGGCTGCCGTTACGGCTCCTCGCGCCCGCAGCACGACATCGCGCTCTACGCGGAGCTCTACCGCCGCAAGCAGCTCCTCCTCGACGAGCTCGTCACGGAGACGTATCCCGTCGAAGACTTCGCCAAGGCCGCGGACGACGCCCACCACGGCCGCGTCGCGCGCGGCGTCCTCACCTTCTGAACGGTCACCTTCCGAACGGTCACTTTCGGAACGTGCGCCGGTACGCCGTCGGCGAGACCCCGAGCGCCGACTGCAGGTGCTGCCGCATGGACGCGGCGGTGCCGAAACCGGCCTTGCGCGCCACCTGGTCGACGGAGAGGTCGCCGGTCTCCAGCAGCCCGCGGGCCCTTTCCACGCGCTGCGCGACGAGCCATTGCCCGGGGCTGATGCCGACCTCCTCGCGGAAGCGGCGGGTGAAGGTCCGTACGCTCATGGACTCGCGCCCGGCCAGCTCCCGCAGCGTCAGTGGCCGGTCGAGCCGGCCCAGGGCCCAGGCGCGCGCGGCGGCGGTGGTGGCGAGCTGCGGTTCCGGGAGGGGCCGCCGGATGTACTGGGCCTGGCCGCCCTCGCGGTGCGGCGGGACGACGGTGGCACGGGCGCTGGCGTTGGCGACGGCGGTGCCGTGGTCGCGGCGCACGAGGTGCAGGCACAGGTCGATACCGGAGGCGACGCCGGCGGAGGTGAGGATGTCGCCGTTGTCGATGTAGAGGACGTCCGGTTCGACCTTGACCTGGGGGAACAGCTTCTGGAAGTGGTCGGCGTGGCTCCAGTGCGTCGTTGCGCGCATGCCGTCCAGCAGCCCGGCGGCGGCGAGGAAGTACGCGCCCGTGCAGATGGAGACCAGGCGCGTGCCGGGCCGGATCCGGTCGAGGGCGGCGGCGAGCGGATCGGGGTTACGGCCCTCGGTATGGGCGCTGGACTGCTCGTGGGCCGCGGGTACGACGACGGTGTCGGCGTCCTCCAGCGCTTCCGGCCCATGCGCGACGCTGATTTCGAAGTCCGCGTCCGCCCGGACCTGGCCGGGACCTTCCGGGGTGCAGGTCAGGACGTCGTAGAAGGGTTCGCCGTCCCTGTTCTTCGCACCGCGGAAGATCCGGAAGGGGATGCCCAGCTCGAAGGGGATGACGCCGTGCTGGACGAGGACAGCGACGCGATGGGGACGTTTCTGCGCTGCGGGCATGGCCCGATCCTTGCACATCATGGCTATCGGGCCACTCGTTCCGTGCCATCCGGTGGCCGAAACTGATCCGGTGACGCAGACACCCGAGCTCGCCGCCCCTTCCGGCATACGACCGCCCCTGCGCAAGACGCGCATCCACCGCGCCTGGTCAGTGGCGGCGGTCGCCTTCGTGACGCTGATCGGCGCCGCCGGATTCGCTTCCCTGCCCGCCCTGCTGATCGACCCCCTGCACAGCGAATTCGGCTGGTCGCGCGGCATGATCGGCTTCGCGGTCTCCATCAACCTCGCGCTGTACGGGCTCACGGCGCCCTTCGCCGCCGCGCTGATGGATCGTTTCGGCATCCGGCGGGTGGTGGCCTGCGCGCTGACCACCATCGCGGTCGGGGCCGGCCTCACCGTCTTCATGACCGCGCCCTGGCAGCTCGTGCTGTGCTGGGGTGTCCTCGTCGGTCTCGGCAGCGGCTCCATGGCACTCGCCTTCGCCGCGACCGTGACCAACCGCTGGTTCGTCGCCCGGCGCGGCCTGGTCACGGGTGTCCTCACGGCGGCAGGCGCGACCGGCCAGCTGGTCTTCCTGCCCCTGCTGTCGGTCATCGTCGAGCACTCCGGCTGGCGTCCGGCCGCGCTGACCGTCGCCTGCGCAGCGCTGGCCGTGGTGCCCTTCGTGTGGATCCTGCTGCGCGACCACCCGGCCGACGTGGGTCTCGCGGCGTACGGCGCACCGGAATTCATCCCGAAGCCGTCACCTGTGCCGGGCGCCGCCCGGCGTGCGCTCAAGGCGCTCGCGTCGGCCGCCCGGACCGGGCCCTTCTGGCTGCTCGCCGGCACCTTCGCGATCTGCGGCGCCTCCACGAACGGCCTGGTCAAAACGCACTTCGTGCCCGCCGCCCACGACCATGGCATGCCGGTGACGGCCGCCGCCTCGCTGCTGGCCGTCATCGGGGTCTTCGACATCGTGGGGACCATAGCCTCGGGGTGGTTCACCGACCGCTTCAGTCCGCGGCGGCTGCTGGCCGTCTACTACGGCATGCGCGGGCTGTCCCTGATGTTCCTGCCGATGCTCATGACCGACACCGTGCACCCGCCCATGGTGCTGTTCATCGTCTTCTACGGTCTGGACTGGGTTGCCACCGTCCCGCCCACCATCGCCCTGTGCCGCGAGTACTACGGCGACGACAGCGCCATCGTCTTCGGCTGGGTTCTGGCCTCGCATCAGGTGGGCGCTGCGCTTGTCGCCTTCCTGGGCGGTGTTGCGCGTGACGCGTTCGGCTCGTACGACACCGTCTGGTACAGCTCCGGCGCGCTGTGCGCAGTGGCCGCTTTGATGGCGCTCGTGATCCGGCGGCGCGTACCGCAGACTCCGGTGCCCGTCAGTGCGCCTGTGTGACGTGATCGTCGTTCACCTGGGCACGTAGCTCCCGAAGCGTCCCTGGTGGAAGAGCAGCGGGCCCGGGCTCCCGGCGTCGCAGCCCAGGTCCTCCACCCGGCCGACGACGATCAGATGGTCGCCTCCGGTGTGCACCGCGTGGATCGAGCAGTCGATCCACGCGGGAGCGCCGGGCAGCTGTGGCGAGCCGGTCGCGGGCGACGGCTCCCAGGCCACCCCCGCGAACTTGTTCGCGCCGCTCACCGCGAAGGCCCGGCAGAGCTCCTGCTGGTCCGCGCCCAGGATGTTGGCGCAGAAGACGCCCGCACGGGCGATCCGGGGCCAGCTCGTGGACGTACGCCCCACCATGAAGACGACGAGCGGCGGATCGAGCGACAGCGAGGCGAAGGACTGGCATGCGAAGCCGGCGGGCCCGTCGCCGTCCGTGCCGGGCGCGGTGATCACCGCCACCCCGCTCGCGAAGTTGCCCAGCACCCGGCGGAATTCGCCCTGGTCCAGCGGTGCGCGCTCGTCCGGTCGCACCGCCCGCAGCTCCGGGCGGGGCAGCGGGTCCAGCGGCTCCGCCGCAGTCAGGGCGCCGACCGACCGGAGATAGCGCACGGCGGTGGCCGCCATGCCTGCGTGTCCCATCACACCACCCATTGAAGCTGACGCATCGTCAGATGGGAAGGGGTGTGAACCGGTGCGGGCCGGGCGCGCGAAGCCGGGGAGGACTCAGCGCCCCCGGAAGTCCGGCGCGCGGCGCTCGACGAAGCTGCGGACGCCTTCCTGGGCGTCGGCGGTGGCCATGTTGAGCTCCTGGGCGGCGGCTTCGGCGGCGAAGGCGGCCGTACGGTCGGTGTCGAGGGCGGCGTTGACGAGCTGCTTGGTGAGCGCGAGCGCGCGCGTGGGGCCGGTGGCGAGGCGCTCGGCCCAGGCGCGGGCGGTCTTGTCGAGGTCGTCGGCGGGGACGACGCGGTTGACGAGGCCGAGGCGTTCGGCGGCGATCGCGGGGAGGTCGTCGCCGAAGAAGAGCAGCTCCTTGGCCCGCTGGGGGCCGACCAGGCGGGTGAGGAGATAGGCCCCGCCGCCGTCGGGGACGAGGCCGCGGCGCACGAAGACCTCCACGAACTTGGCGGTGTCGGCGGCGATCACGAGGTCACAGGCGAAGGCGAGGTGCGCGCCGATGCCGGCGGCGGTGCCGTTGACGGCGGCGAGGACCGGTTTCTCGCAGTCGAGGACGGCACCGATGAGGCGCTGGGCGCCGCGCCGGATCGTACGGGCCACATCGCCGGGCGGGGGCTTGCCGCCGGAGGCGGTGCCGGCCCGCAGGTCCGCGCCGGCGCAGAAGGCCCGGCCGGCCGCGGTGATGATTACGGCCCGGACGGCCCGGTCGGCGGAGGCCGCTTCGAGCAGCTGGATGACCCTCTCGCGCTGGTCCCAGGTCAAGGCGTTCATGGCCTCCGGGCGGTTGAGAGTGATCCACGACACCCCGTTGTCAGTGGTGTGCCGTACAACTGAGTCAACGGGATCCACCAGATCGGCGGAGGGATCCCGGGGGGAGGATGTCATGGGGGAGAAGCTCCTTTTCGCAGGTCCGGGCGGGCCCGCTTTCGCCGGGCCGTGGGGCTCATCGGCAGACGGCGAGCGCGTCGAGCGCCACCGCGCCCTGTCCGCGCGGCAGGACCATCAGCGGGTTGATGTCGAGTTCGGCGAGGCTGTCGCCGAGCTCCATGGCCATCCGCTGGACGCGGAGGATGACGTCGACGAGGCCGTCGACATCGGCGGGCGGTGCGCCGCGTACGCCGTCGAGCAGCCGTGCGCCACGCAGTTCGCCGAGCATGTCCCGCGCGGTGGCGTCGCCGAAGGGCGGTATACGGACGGCGGTGTCGCGCAGGATCTCGACGAGCACGCCGCCGAGCCCGGCCGTGACGGTGGGGCCGAAGAGGGGGTCGTGGGTGACGCCGACGACCATCTCGACGCCGCGCTCGACCATCTGGCACACCAGGATGCCGTCGAGGTCGACGCTTTCGTAGCGGGCGATGTCGGTGAGCTCGCGATAGGCGTCGCGGACCTGGCTGGCCGAGGTCAGGCCGACCTTGACCAGGCCGAGCTCGGTCTTGTGGGCGATCTGCGCGCCCGAGGCCTTCATGACGACCGGGTAGCCGACGAGGCCGGCCGCGCGCACCGAGCCGGCGGCACTGGTGACGAGCTGCTCGCGCGGCACGCGGATGCCGTACGCCCGCAGCAGCTGCTTGGCCGCGTGCTCGCTCAGCTGCGTGCCGGGGCGGAGCAGTGCGCGCGCCTTGCGGGCCGAGGAGGACGGGGTGCGCGGGGCGTCGTCGAAGGGGGAGCGGTAGGCGGCGGTGAAGCGGTGGTGGCCGAGGTAGGCACGGACGGCGGTGACGCAGTTGCCGAAGGTGCGGAAGGTGGCGAGACGGGAGGAGCCGAGCAGGGTGTGGCGGTAGGCGTCCTCGGTGCCGATCGGGGAGCCCCACACCACGCACACCAGCTTGTCGGTCTCTTCCGCCGCATCGGCCAGGTCCTGCGCGAGCTTGTCGCTCATCGGCGGGAAGGGACCGGTGATCGGGCAGATGAGGACACCGACGGCGGGATCGGCGAGGATCGCGTCGATGATCCTGCGGCCGCGCCAGTCGCCGACCGGGTGGCCGCCGTTGTCGACCGGGTTGGCGACGTTCAGATACTCCGGGATCCACTGGTGCAGCTCCGCCTGCTTGTCCTCGGAGAGCGTGGGCAGCGGGAGGCCGGCGGCGGTCGCGAGGTCCGCGAAGTGCGCGCCGGTGCCGCCGGATATGGAGTAGACGACGACGCCTTCGGCGGCCGGGGGCCTGGCCCGGGCCAGCAGGGCCGCGGTGTCCTGCAGTTCGTCCAGGCCGTCGACGCGGATGACGCCGAACTGCCGGAAGGCGGCGTCGATCACGGCGTCGGAGCCGGTGAGCTTGCCGGTGTGGGAGGCGGCGGTGCGGGCGCCGGTCTCGGTGCGGCCGACCTTGACCATCACGACCGGCACCTTGTTGCGGGCGGCGCGGTCGGCGGCGAGAGCGAAAGAGCGGCCGTCCTTGAGCCCTTCCACATATGCGGCGATGGCGCCGGTCCCCGGCAGCTGGGCGAAGTAGGAGATGAAGTCGGCGGTCTCCAGGTCGGCCTCGTTGCCGGTGGGTGCCCAGTGGCTGAGCCGGATGCCGAGCTCCTGGAGGGTGTGGATCGGCCGGCCCTGGTGGCCTGACTGGGTGATCAGGGCGATGGCGGGTCCGGTCAGGTCCTCGCGGAAGGTCTCGAAGGCGTTGAGGTTGGTGTTGGGGCCGAGCAGCCGCAGCCCGGCCCGGGTGGCGGCCTGGGCCAGCCGGGTCTGGGCGGCGGCGCCGTCCGCGCCGGTCTCGGCGAAGCCGGAGGCGAAGGCCACGGCGAATCTCACCTTGGCCTCGCCGAGCTGCCCGATGACAGGAAGGGGGTCGGAGACCAGGAGGACGGCGAGGTCCATGCCTTCGGGCAGCTCCGCCACGGAAGGGTGGCAGGGCAGGCCGAAGACGGTCTCGCGGCCGGGGTTGACCGGGTAGAGCCGGGCGCCGACCCGCTCGGACCAGGCGATGAGCTGCCGGGTGATGCCCGTGTTGGGGCGGCCCTCGGCGTCCGACGCGCCGACGACGGCGACGGACTCGGGCCGGAAGAACCGGTCGAGGTCGGGGACGGTGGCGTGCAGCGGGCGGCCGCCGACGTCCATGTCGTCCGGGCGTGGCTGGAGGCGGCCGGAGCCGGCGGGGTCGGGGTCGCGTGTGCTGTATGTCGATCCGAGCATGGGTCTCGCCCGCTCCTGCCGATAGGTCCACGAGAACTGACGTGATGTCAGGTTACTGAACTGACGGACCGTCAGGAATGGTCGCGGTTGGGGGAAACCTGTGGAGGATCGTACGAGTGCGAAAACCGGGGGACGTGCCGGCCGGCTGAGGGGGACTGGGCCCTGTCGCCAAAATGTCGCGGGACAGGCGGGATTTTGACGACAGGGCCCAGGTCGGCCGGTCCGCCGGATCGTGGGGTGCGGTCGGACGGCCTTGGCCTCCGGTCCTGAAGTACTCATACCCGGGAAGGGGGGTTGATCTATCGACGGGCGACTGCCCTGGCGATCCGCTCGGCGTCGATGGCCATCTCGCGGAACATGCCGCTGATGGGGTTGGTGTAGCCGGTGAAGAACAGCCCGGGTGCTTCCTTGGGGGTCCGGGAGCCGTGCACGGTGGGGCGGCCGCGCTCGTTCAGGACACCGAGGTGGCCGACCAGCGGCTCCAGGCCGTTGCGGTAGCCGGTTGCGGCGATCACCGCGTCCGGGGCGATGCGGGAGCCGTCGGCGAGCAGCACCTCGCGGCCCTCGAAGCCCTCGACGGCTGCGACGGGCTCGACCGTGCGGGCCTGGACCGCGGCGATGAGGCCGACGTCCTGGACCGGGATGGAGCCTTCGCGCACGCGCGAGTACAGGCCGTTGTCCGGGCGCGGCAGCCCGTACTCCGACAGGTCGGGGACGCTGATCCGCTCCACGTACGGGGCGATCCGGTCCACCAGCCGGGTGGGGAGCCGCCGCACCAGGATGCCGGTGCGCTGGGCCGGCCAGCCTGCCGTGGACCGCCGCATGATGTGCGGGGGAGTACGGACGGCGAGCCGCACCCGGGAAGCGCCGGCCTCGGCCAGGTCCACGGCGATCTCCGCGCCGGTGTTGCCGACGCCGACAACGAGCACGTCGCGGCCCTCGTAGGGCTTGCCGTTGCGATAGCCGGAGGCGTGCAGCAGCTCGCCGTCGTAGGTGTCGAGGCCCGGCCAGTCCGGGAGGCGGGGGGTGTGGTTGGTGCCGGTGGCGATCACGATGCTGCGGGCGGTGAGGCGGCGGCCGCCGGTGGCGGGCAGCGCCCAGCCGCCGGACCCGTCCGTCGCGCGCTCGATGCGGGACACCTCTATGCCGGTGGCGATGTCGAGGCCGTGGGCCTGCGTGTACTGCTCCAGGTAGCGGACCACGTCGTCCCGGCCGACCCAGCGGCCGTAGGCCCGGGGTATCGCGAAGCCGGGCAGGGAGGACAGCCGTCTGGTGGTGTGCAGGTGCAGCCGGTCGTAGTGCTGTCTCCAGGACGCCCCGACGGCGTCCGACCGCTCCAGCACGAGCGTGCGCACACCGCGTCTGTGCAGTGCCGCCGCGGCGGCGAGGCCGCCGGGGCCGGCGCCGATGACGATCGCGTCGGGCGCGGCGTCGGGCGCGGCGGGTGTGGTGGGGGCTGCGGAGGTGTCGGGCATGGGGTGCTCCAGGAGGCCGGGGGTGGTGGTCCTATCGGAAGGTAGCGCGGCTTTGCCCGGGGCCCTTGCGCCGGGCTGCCCGTATCCGGTGAACTGACGTACCGTCAGATCAGGGTGGATCGCGTGCCCAGGGGAGGCCTGCCATGCAGACGATATGGCTCACCGGCGCCGAATGGCTCGCCGTGCTGCGCATCGGCCTCGGCCTGTGGTGGCTGGAGAGCTGGCGGCACAAGGACAAGAAGGGCTGGTTCGAGCGCGGTACGGGCATCGCCTGGGCGGCCGATGTCGCCGCCAAGCACCGCTGGAGCGTGGTGCAGGGCGGCTTCGCGGCAGTGGTCACGCCGCGACCCAAGGCGATGGCGTATGTCGTCGTCTACGCCGAACTCGCCCTCGGGCTGGGGCTTACGGTGGGCCTGCTTACGCCGATTGCCCTGGTTGGAGGGCTGCTGCTCAATCTGCTCTACCTCGTGCTCATGATCCACGACTGGGCCGAGCAGGGGCAGAACGCGATGATGGCGCTCATCTCGCTGGTCGGACTCTTCGCGATGAGCTGGCAGACATGGTCGCTGGACGCCGCCTTCGGGATCTTCGTATGACCGACGTCCCCGAGATCGACGCCTTCACGCGGCCTTACTGGGATGCCGCCGGCGAGGGGCGGCTCCTCATCAGGCGCTGCCGGGCCTCCGGCTGCGGCGCTCCCCACCACTACCCCCGCGAGTTCTGCCCGCGCTGCTGGAGCGAAGACGTCCACTGGGAGCAGGCCTCGGGCCTGGCCACGCTCTACACGTGGTCCGTGGTCCATCTCAACGACCTGCCGCCGTTCGGCGACCGTGTGCCGTATGTGGCCGCTGTCGTCGATCTCGCGGAGGGCCCGCGCATGATGACCGAGATCACGGACTGCGGTGAGGGTGATCTGTGGGTCGGGATGCCGCTGCGGGTCCGCTTCCGGCCTGCGGGGGAAGGGACTCCGGCGGTTCCGGTCTTCCGGCCGGCTGTTTGAATGTTGAATGGGCGGCGTGCTGAAACCGGTCGAGCTGGAAGCGTACGGACTGCTGTTGCGGCCCTGGGAGGAAAGCGACGTCGACGCCGCGCTGCGCGGCCTGTCCGACCCTGACTTCCGGCGCTGGAACACCGCGCACGCCCCCGACCCCGACGAGGCGGGCGCCCGCGCGTTCATCCGCAGCCGCGCTGAGGGCTGGGAACGCGGCACGAGCGCCTCCTTCGCCATAACCGAGGGCGGGACCGTGCTCGGGCAGCTGGGCGTCGGCGCGATCGACCTCACGATGCGCAATGCCCGGGTCGCGTACTGGGTTCTGGCGGAGGGGCGCGGCCGCGGGGTCGCGTCGCATGCACTTGAGGCGGCCACGCGGTGGGCTTTTCGTGATCTCGGTCTGCATCGGCTCGAACTCGGCCATGCTGTCGGCAACGACGCGTCCTGCGGGGTCGCGCGGCGCTGTGCGTACACCCTGGAGGGCGTTTTGCGGGGAGCCATGATCGACACGGCCGGAGTGCCGCGCGACATCCATCTGCATGCCCGCCTGGCCACGGACGCGCGATGAGAGGGCCTCGCGCGGACAGCGTCATCATGATCGCGGTCGGGGCCGTGGCCGTGACAGGGCTGCTGGCTTCGGCCCCGGGCGGCGGCACGGCCAGCGGGGCGACGCGGGCGGGCTCGGACTGCCCCTGGCCCGGAGCGAGCGTCACGGCGTCCGTGAGCACGCCGGCGCCGCAGCAGACGGCCGGCATGGGCTCGCCATGGGTGGACGGCTCGGCCGTCGAGCAGGCCGTCGGCCGGGTCGGCAAGCTCGCCGCGAGCAGCCGTTACGGCAAGTACTACACAGGTGTCGAGATCGACGTGGAGACGCAGCGGGTCGATGTGTACCGCATCCCGTCCGAGGCGTTCGATGCCGCGCTCTGCGAGGGCGTTCCCGGCAAGGTCCGGCTGCGGCTGCACGACACCACCGCGTCCAGCAAGCAGATCGACGCGCTGGCCAAGCGGATCACCGACGACTGGCACCGGTGGGACGGAAAATTCGACCTGCGGTCGGTCGGCCCGGACGAGCGCGGTCATGTGGTGTGCCGGGTGGATGACCCGAAGGCCGCCGAGCCGCTGCTGCGCAAGGCGTACGGGGCGCTGGTGAAGGTCGAGCACGCGGAGCAGGTCCAGGCGGGCTGAGGGGCAGGCCCTAGTCGCGGCCGAGTATCACCGTTCCCGACGAGCAGAACCAGCCGCCCGTGCCCGAGGCGACGGCGAGCTGCGGCAGCCGCCTCCCTGCTTTGTAGACCTGCCGCTGACCGGCCTCGCCGCGGAGTTGGCGGACGGCCTCGACCAGGAGGAACAGCCCGCGCATGCCGGGGTGGCAGGCGGAGAGGCCGCCGCCGTCGGTGTTGACGGGGAGGTCGCCGTCGATGGTGAGGCGGTTCTTGCCGTCGGAGACGAAGGCGCCGCCCTCGCCCTTCGCGCAGAAGCCGAGGTCTTCGAGGGTGACGAGGGTCATGTAGGTGAAGGCGTCGTAGATCTCGGCGAGGTCGATCTCGGCGGGGGTGACGCCGGCCCGCTCGAAGGCCAGGCGGCCGGAGACGGCGGCGGGGGAGACGGTGAAGTCGTCCCACTCGGACATGGTGGTGTGGGAGACGGCGGTGCCGGAGCCGAGGATCCATACGGGGGCCTTGGCCGCGTCGGCGACGTACTCCTCGGCGGCGAGCAGCACCGCGCAGCCGCCGTCGGAGCGGATGCAGCAGTGCAGTTTGGTGAAGGGGTCGGCGATCAGGGGGCCGGAGAGGACCTCGTCGACGGTGATCGGGGTGCGGTACATCGCGTCGGGGTTGTGGGCGGCGTTGGCCCGGGCCTGGACGGCGACTTCGGCGAGCTGGGCGAGCGTGGTGCCGTAAGTGTGCATGTGGCGGCGGGCGGCCATCGCGTACTTGGCGATCAGCGTGTGGCCGTAGGGGACCTCGAACTGGAGGGGGCCGCGCGCGCCGAAGGAGAGGTTGGCGGTGCGGCGGCGGGCCTTGAGGTCCGCGCGGGCGGTGGAGCCGTAGACGAGGAGGACGGCGTTGGCGTGGCCGGCGGCGATGGCGTCGGCGGCATGCGCGGCCATGACCTCCCAGGTGGCGCCGCCGACGGTGGTGGAATCCACCCAGGTGGGGCGCAGGCCGAGGTATTCGGCGACCTCGGCGGGGGCGAGGGTGCCCAGGCCGGCGGAGGCGAAGCCGTCGATGCGCGTGCGGTCCAGGCCGGAGTCGGCGAGGGCGCGGCGGGCGGCTTGCGCATGCAGGGCGTAGGGCGTGGCGTCGTCGACCCGGCCGCAGTCGGAAAGGGCGATGCCGAGGACTGCGACTCTGCGGCTGCTGCTAGTACGCTGAGGCGGCATGAATCTGACGGTACATCAGATTTGGGGAATTGAATCGACGGGAGCTCGCGGATGGATGCGGAGTTCACGCACGAGCAGGGCGAGATCCGGCGCACGCTGCGGGAGTTGCTGCACAAGCGGTGCGGCCCGGACGACGTCAGGACGGCCGTGCGCGGCGAGGCCGGGTACGACGAGGCGCTCTGGCGGCAGCTCGCCGGGCAGCTCGGCCTGCCGGGACTGGCCCTGGAGGACCGCTACGGCGGCGTCGGTCTCGGGCCGACGGAGGCGGTGCTCGCCTGCGAGGAGACCGGGCGGGCCATGCTGCCCTCGCCGCTGCTCGGCACGGCCCTGCTGGCCATGCCGCTCGTCACCGAGCTCGGCACGCAGGCGCAGCGCCGGGCCGTCCTCCCGCGCCTCGCCGACGGCACGCTCACGGCGGCCTTCGCCGCGCCGCCGGCCGGGCTCGGGCTCACCGGGCCGCCCGACCCCTCCTGGGCGGGCGGCGGCCGGGCCGGCGGCATCCAGGCCCGGCGAGCCGGTGACGGCTGGGCCCTGTACGGGCAGGCAGACCAGGTGCTCGGCGGGCACAGCGCGGGACTGCTGGTCGTCGCCGCGCATGCAGGTGGTTACGCCCGCACCCGCACGCGGCTTTTCCTGGTCGAGGCCGGCGCCCCCGGCCTCGTACGGGCCCGGCTCACGACCCTGGACGAGACCCGGCCGCAGGCGCGCGTGCAGCTCCGGGATGTGCCCGCGCAGCTGCTGGGCGGCGAGGAGGCCGGGGATCCCGGGCCCGCGCTCATCCGTACGGGCGTGTTCGCCGCGGCTGCCCTGGCCGCGGAGGCGGTCGGTGCGGCGGATCAGGCGCTGGCCTCGACCGTGGAGTACGTACGGGTGCGCGAACAGTTCGGGCGGCCCGTGGGGTCCTTCCAGGCCGTCAAGCACCGCCTCGCGGACCTGTACGTACAGGTGGCGGCGGCGAGGTCCGCCGCCTACTACGCGGCGTGGGAGGTGGGGCCGGTGAGCGCGCGGCTCGCGCTGGCGGCGGGGCTGGAGGCGCTGCGGGCGGCGGCCGGGGAGGCGATCCAGTTGCACGGGGGGATCGGCTTCACCTGGGAGCACCACGCGCATCTGTACTTCAAGCGGGCCGTGGCGGATGAGCTGCTCTTCGGCCCCGCGCATGCGCTGCGTGCGCATGCGGCGGACCTGGCCGGGGTTTTCGAGGGGACGGGTGTAGCGGCATGACTGTCATCGAGCGGCTGAGGCCGTTTGTGCAGAAGGTTTCCTCCACGCGGGGCTTCGCGAAGGTCGCGCCGCATGTCATCCCGGTGATGGACAAGGTCGTGCACCGGCTGAGCGGCGGGAAGGTGCTGCTCAGTGCGCAGATGCTGCCGGGGGTCGTCCTCACGGCGGTCGGCGCGAAGAGCGGGCTGCCGAGGCGTACGCCACTGGCGTGCATGCCGGAGGACGGCGGCACGTTTGTGCTGGTCGGCAGCAATTTCGGGCGGACCGATCATCCGGCCTGGACCGCGAATCTGCTGCGGCACCCGGAGGCGGATGTCAGCTGGAAGGGCCGGGACATTCCGGTGACGGCTGAGCTTCTGGTGGGGGACGCGCGGGCCGCGGCCTGGGAGGAGCTGTTGCGGTTCTGGCCGCCGTACGCGGCGTATGCGGCGCGGATCGAGAGGGAGATCAGGCTCTTCCGGCTCACACCGCGGTGACGCGGCCACGATTACGCAGTCCCTGAAAACGCCGCACGGGCGCCGGGCCGGCAACCTCCCCCGAGGGCCGGTCGGCGCCCGCGTCGGTGCAGGCAGGACTACTGATCACTTGTCGGAAAGGCGCGAGCTCCCGCGAGCTATCGCATCGGCTTCTTGCCGGTGACGCCGAGGTGCACGAGCAGGGCGAGATTCGGCTTGAGCTCGGCCTGCTTGACACCCCAGCTCTGGAAGCCCTTTTGATGCGCGGCGACGGCGGCGAGCATCGCGACAAGGGAGCCGGCGATGGCGGCGGGGCTGACGTCCTTGTCGACCCGGCCCTTCGCCTGCAGCTCCTTGACGGAATCCGTAAGGGAGTTGGTGACGGCGTTGAGGATCTTCATGCGGATCTTGTAGAACCGCTTGTCCCCTTCGGCCGCGCCGAGGTCGACGACGCGCAGGATGGCGTCGTGTTTGCGCCAGAAGGTGAGGAAGCCGTCGACGAGTTCGTCGGCGGCCGTGGCGCCGGACTTGCCGACCCACGAGCGGCCGGCGACGAGGTCCGTCAGACCGGCGCCTTCCTTGGCCATTTCCTCGGCGAGTTCGAGGACCGCGCCCTCGACGTCGGGGAAGTATTGGTAGAACGTTGCGGGGGAGGTACCCGCCATCCGGGCGACGTCGATGACCTTGACGTCCCGGTACGGCGAAGTGCTGAGCATTTCGCCGAGGCAGTCGAGCAGCTTCTGCCGCGTCGCCTGTCCTCGCCGCCCTGCCACACGGCCGTCGACGGTACGAACTTGTCCTGTCATGCCGTCAGTTTACGGCTTGGTGATCAGCGCGCGATTCGGTGCCTGCAAATGGGGATGGTCAGGTGTTCGAATTCTCCCCGGGCGCGCGCCAGGATCCGCCGATAGCGTGTCAAGTCAGACACTCCGTCTGAAGTGATATTTCGGAGCGGATCGAGAGGATTAATCCATGGCCGGTTACGCCGACGGTGTCCCCTGCTGGGCGGACGCCATGCTGCCCGACCTGGAGGCCGGTAAGCGGTTCTACGGGGAGCTCTTCGGCTGGACCTTCCAGGACGGCGAGGAGAAGTTCGGCTACTACACGCAGGCGTTCGCGGCGGACGGAAAGAATGTCGCGGCGCTCGCGCCCAAACCCGACGGGCGCATGCCGACCGTCTGGAACCTGTATCTCGCGGCGGCGGACGCGCAGGCGACCGCCCGCCGGATCGTGGAGGCGGGCGGGCAGTTGGTCATGGACCCCATGGCGGTGGCCTCGTTCGGCACGATGCTGATGGCCGCCGACCCCGGGGGCGCGGTTTTCGGCGCCTGGCAGAGCGGTACGCACACGGGCTTCGAGAAGACCGGGGAGCCGGGGTCGTACGCGTGGGCGGAGATCTTCACGCGCGAGGCGGAGAGCGTCGACCGCTTCTACGAGACCGTCTTCGGCTACAACAGCGCCCGGATCGAGGGCGGCGAGAGCGGCGAGAGCGGCGCAAGCAGTGAGGGCGACGCGGGGTTCGATTACGCGGTGTACGCGCCGGAGGGCAAGAAAGCGACCCCGGACAGTGCTGTCATGGGGCGTTACGTGATGGGGAAGGACCTCCCCGCCGAGCTTCCGGCGCACTTCAACGTGTATTTCGCGGTCGAGAACGCCGATCGGGCCGCAGAAACGATTCGGCGCCTCGGCGGCCGGGTCACCCGCGGCCCCGAGGACTCGCCCTACGGCCGCTGGGCGGCGGTGGCCGACGACCAGGGGGCCAATTTCTCGATCATCCAGGAGCTCGGCTGAGTGCTCTCGCGTTCCGCTGAACCTCAGACAGACGGCAGCCGTACCCATGGGTAACGGCTACGCGTCTCAAGAATCGCCGTGTCGACACGGCCCCGGGTTCGCAACTGATACTCATCCCAGGAAGAATCAGTTCCCGGACCCCGGGACGGGGGGAACCCACGGGGAGGTGGCAGGGCAGTGGTGCAGCAGCTGACGCAGCACGACCCGAGACGGATCGGGCCTTTCGAGGTGCTGGGCCGGCTCGGCGCCGGCGGCATGGGCCTGGTCTATCTCGCACGCTCGGCGTCGGGCCGGCGCGTGGCGATCAAGACCGTGCGCGCGGAGCTCGCCGAGGACCAGTTGTTCCGCGTCCGCTTCGCCCGCGAGGTCGAGGCCGCGAGGGCTGTCAGCGGCTTCTACACGGCCGCCGTCGTGGACGCGGACCCGCGGGCGGCCGTGCCGTGGCTGGCCACGGCCTTCGTGCCGGCCCCCTCGCTGGAGGAGATCGTCAACGAGTCCGGTCCGCTGCCCGCGCAGGCCGTACGGTGGCTGGCGGCCGGTGTCGCGGAGGCGCTGCAGTCCATCCACGGGGCGGGGCTGGTGCACCGCGACATGAAGCCGTCCAACGTGCTGGTGGTCGAGGACGGCCCGCGCGTGATCGATTTCGGTATCGCGTCCGGGGTCTCCAACACGCGGCTGACCATGACGAACGTGGCGGTGGGCACGCCCGCGTACATGTCGCCCGAGCAGGCGAAGGACTCGCGGAGCGTGACCGGGGCCAGCGATGTCTTCTCGCTCGGGTCCACTCTGGTCTTCGCGGCGACCGGGCACGCGCCCTTCCACGGGGCCAACCCGGTCGAGACGGTTTTCATGCTGCTGCGGGAGGGCCCGGACCTGAAGGGCCTGCCGGGCGAGCTGCGGCCGCTCATCGAGGCCTGCATGCGCATGGAGGCCGACCAGCGGCCCAGCCCGGCCGACCTGCAGTCGCAGCTCGCGCCGCACCTCTTCTCGTCGGCGGGCGGTGACGACACCGGGACCGCGTCCGCGTGGCTGCCGTCGAACGCCGTCGCGCTGATAGAGCAGCGTCGCAGTGGCGGGCGCCCCGGCGCGGGTGCCGCGGTTCCGCCCATGCCGCCGAAGCCGCCGCCCGTGCCGCCGGGCCCGCCTGGGCCACCGGCCGGCGGGCGGCACGCCGCGACGGCCGCGGCCGAGCCTGTTCCCGTACCCGGGCTCGTGCCCGGACCCGTCCCTGGGCCCGTCCCCGGGCCGGTGCAGTTCGCCGGGTCCGCGCCCATAGGGCCAGGGCTCCGGGTCGCCGACCGCAAGGAGCGGGAGCAGGCCGAGGCCCCCGTCGCGGGCTGGGTCGGCCGTGGCGGCGGCGCCGGTCCTGGCGTCGGCCCCGGTGCCGGGCCGGGTCCCGGTCCCGCCGCCGCGCAGACGTCCCCGCCTGCCCCCGTGCCCGTACAGGCGCCGCCCCCCGGGGAATGGCGGCCGTGGCGCTTCCGTATGTCCAATGACGTGTGGGGCACGCCGGTGGTGTCGGGCGGGCGGCTGTACGTCACGTCGTTCGAGGTCCACGCCCTTGACGTGGCCACCGGGCGCCGGCAGTTCAAGACCCGCGACGTCGCGTGGACGATGGCCGTACAGCAGGGCCGCATCCACGGTTCCGACGGGCCCAGCCTCTACGCGCTCGACGCGGCGGACGGCGCCGAACGCTGGCGTACGACCGTGGACGGCTGGATCTACTCCCTGCGGGCCGACGGGCCCACCGTCGTCACCGGGACCCGTGGCGGCGGCGTCCAGGCCTGGGACGCGGGCGGCGGACGGCTGCGCTGGGAGCGCGGCGGCGCGCAGACGGAATTCGAGAGCCCGGAGTCCGGGCCGTGCGTCATCGACGGCGTCGTCTACTTCCACGGCGGCGGCCGGCTGCACGCCCTCGACGCGGCGTCCGGCGCCGAGCGCTGGTCCTATCCGACCGGGGACTCCGCGGCTCCCGGCAGCATGCCGACGCGACCGGTGGTCGCGGACGGAGCCGTCTATGTCACGGCGGGGGCCCGGGTGATCGCGCTCGACGCGCGCAGCGGCGGTGAGCGGTGGCGCTTCGACGCGCCCGCGGTGATGTTCGGACCGCCCGCGTATGTGCCGGGGGCCGGGGTCACGGGCGGTGGTGTCTATGTCGCCGACTACCTGGGGACCGTGTACGCCCTCGACCCGGTGGACGGCCGTGACCGGTGGCGGATCGCCACGGAGCAGCGGCAGTCCGTCGAGCCGGTGCTGGTGGTCGGCGGCACGGTGATGCTCGGCGCCGGGAACGGGCTGTACACGCTGGACGCGGTGTCCGGGGCCCCGAAATGGCGCTTCGCGGCCCAGGCGGAGATCGTCGGTTCGCCGGTGGCCGCCGACGGGCGCGTGCATTTCGGGTCCAAGGACCACTGTCTGTACACGGTCGACGCGGTGGGCGGGCAGTTGCGGTGGAAGCTTGAGACGGGCGGTGAGATCACGGGGTCGCCGGTGGTGAGCGGCGGTGTCGTGTACGCGAGCAGCAAGGACCGGTGCGTTTACGCGTTGGACGCGGTGAAGGGGACGGACACGGCCGCCCGGCGGGGGTGATGGCCGGAGGGACTGCCCGGCTGCTGTTAGGGTGATCGCCGTTTTGGCATTCCAACGGGGGTTCACTCATGCAGCGTCGTTTGGGCGGGCTGCGGCTTGTCGCCGTACTCGCCGTCGTGGTCGTGTCGTTGACCGGGTTCCAGACCCGGGTGCACAAGCACCGCAGCAGTGGGAGTGGCAGTGGCGGCGGGTGCAGCAGCAGCCACAGCACCTCGCACTCGTACAACACCGGTTCGTCCGGCAGCACGTCCGGCAGTACGTCCGGCAGCGGTACGAAGCCGACCGCGAGCGTGATGTCCTGCGCCGACGGTGACGGCAGTTCGGTGGTCGTCGTCGATGACACCGCGGGCGGCAAGGGCGGGGACTACGTCGTGGAGGTGACCTTCTACGACGCGGACGGGAAGAAGGTCGACACCGGCCGGAAGGGGGCGTACATCACCGCCGGCGGAACGACGAACGTCGTGGTCGAGATGGACAACCCGGAGCTCGATGACGGTCACCTCACCTGCAAGGTCACCGGCCTTTCCTGACGGTCAGCGAACGCGGAAGTCGCGGCGCCTGGCGGTGAACAGCTCCGCCTGCCGCTCCAGGGGCAGACTGCCCAGGGCGATGAGGTGCGGCGCATGCGCAAGGGCGTGTGCGCGCGCCGCCTCGTGGGCGGACCAGACGGCTCGGACCGTGCCCTGGACGGCTTCGGTGGGGTGGGAGGCGATGACGGCCGCTGTGCGCAGGGCGGTTTCGAGGAGGTCGGGGCCGGGGACGACCTCGCTGACCAGGCCGGTTTCGTAGGCGCGTTGCGCGGTGAGGTGTTCGGCGGTGCCCATGAGGGACATGCGCATGACCTCGCCGTAGGGCATGCGCTGGGCCATGGAGATGGCCTCGTAGGCGCTGACCATGCCGTAGGTGGTGTGGGGGTCGAAGAAGGTGGCATGGGCGGCGGCGATGATGAATTCACTCTCGCCGAGGAAGTAGAAGGCGCCGCCGCAGGCCATGCCGTTGACGGCGGCGATGACGGGTTTCCAGAGGTCGTTGGCCTTGGGCCCGACGGCGTGCAGTGGGTCGTCGACGCAGAAGGGGGATGACGGCTGCGGGATGCCGGCGGTGGCGTCACGGTCGATGCCGGTGCAGAAGGCGCGGTCGCCGGAGCCGGTGAGGACGATGACGTTGATGTCGTCGGTCATTCTGAACTGCCGCCAGAGGGCTTTTAGTTCGGTGGCGGTGGCGAGGTCGATCGCGTTGTGGCGGTCGGGCCGGTCGAGGGTGACGAGCGCGACGCCGTCCTTCGTCTCACACCGCAAGCCAGCGGGGGATGCCGTCATGGAACACCGCCTTCACGGCCGAGCCGATACGGATACGGGCCGGGTCGAGGGAGCCCAGGGGCGCGTCCGGGGCCGTGACGAGGTTGCCGACCAGCCGGATGCGGGGGTCCTCGGCGAGCTCGACGAGGATGACGTTGTACGGGGCCTGGGCGGCGTAGTCCGGCAGCAGGGGCGGATGCGGGACGACGTAGGACCAGACGCGCCCGCGGCCGCTGACAAGCCGCCACTGCGAGCCGAACGACTGGCAGTGCGGGCAGCAGGGGCGGGGCGGGAAGCGCAGGCGGTCGCAGTCGGTGCAGGCCTGGACGCGGAGTTCGCCGGCGCGGGCGTACTCCCAGAAGGGGGCGCCGTCGTCGTCGATCAGGGGCTGGAGCATCTCAACTCCTCAGGAGGAGGGCGGAGGTCGGGACTCCCTCGCCCGCCGTGACCAGGCAGGCGGCGGCGTTCGGGACCTGGGCGGTGGAGGTGCCGCGCAGTTGCTTGACGCCCTCGGTGATGAGGTTGAAGCCGTGTACGTACGCCTCGCTGAGGCCGCCGCCGCCGGTGTTGAGGGGGAGCCGGCCGCCGATTTCGAGGGCGCCGCCCTCGGTGAAGGCGGCGCCCTCGCCGCGCCCGCAGAAGCCGTAGCCCTCCAGGGAGAGCGGGATGAGGGGGGTGAACGCGTCGTAGATCTGGGCGACGTCGATGTCCTCGGGGGCGAGGTCGGCGTTCTTCCACAGGTGCCGGGCGGCGGTCCAGGCGGGGCCGGTGAGGGGGTCGTCGTTCCAGTAGTTGACCATGCCGTGGTGCTGGGCGGGCAGGCCCTGGGCGGCGGAGTGGATGTAGACGGGCGGGCGGCGGCAGTCGCGGGCGCGCTCGGCGGAGACGACGACGCAGGCCAGGGCGCCGTCGGTCTCCAGGCAGTTGTCGAAGAGGCAGAGCGGCTCGCTGATCCAGCGGGAGGTCATGTACATCTCGCGGGTGAGCGGGCGGTCGTACATCACGGCGGCCGGATTCTGGTTGGCGCGGTTGCGGCAGGCCAGGGCGACATTGAACAGGTGGTCGCGGGTCGCGCCGTACTCGTGCAGATAGCGGCGGGCCAGCATCGCGATCTCGTCGGCGGGGCGCAGCAGCCCGAAGGGCCTGGTCCACTGGGCGGGGGTGGGCAGCTGGGCGGCGGTGTTCGTCCAGGGGCGCGGGCCGCTGCCGCGCTTGCGGGAGCGCCAGGCGACACCGACGGTGGCCTGGCCGGTGGCGATCGCGGCGGCGAGATGGGCGACGGTCGCGCAGGAACCGCCGCCCCCGTAGCCGGTCTTGGAGAAGAAGGTGACGTCACCGGCGCCGATGGCCTTGGCGAGCTCGACCTCGTCCGTCTCTTCCATCGTGTAGGACGCGAAGGCGTCCACGGCCGACGGCTCGATGCCCGCGTCGTCGAGCGCGGCGAGGACTGCCCGGCAGGCGAGGGTCTTCTCGGACTCGGGGAGGCGCTTGGCGAAGGTGGTCTGGCCTATGCCGGCTATCGCGGTGGCGTCCTTGAGTGCTGACATTCCGTCAGGCTATCGCTAATCTGACGGATAGTCAGCTATGAGGTTCGGAGTTGGTCTCATGCGTGGTGACCTGGAGTGGGGCAGCATCCCCCGGCTCGTACGGGACGCGGCCGGGCGGTACGCCGGACGCGAGGCGGTGGTCGACGGGCGGCAGCGGATCTCCTACGCCGAGCTGGGCGAGCGCGTCGAGCGGGCCGCGGCCGCGTGCATCGCGGCGGGGGTCGAGCCCGGCGACCGGGTGGCAGTCTGGGCCCCGAACACGGCGGACTGGATCAGCGCCGCGCTGGGGGCGGTGTGCGCGGGCGGGATTCTGGTGCCGCTCAACACCCGCTTCAAGGGCACGGAGGCCGCGTATGTGCTCGCGCGCACCCGCGCCCGGCTGCTCTTCATCACCGGCACCTTCCTGGGGACCTCGTATGTGGCTTCCCTGCGGCGGGCGCGGGCCGAGCGCGAACTGCCGGATCTGGAACAGGTGGTGGTCCTGTCCGACACCGCCCCGGAGGGCTACCGCACCTGGAAGGACTTCCTGGCGGGCGGCGACGCGGTGACGGGGGAGGCGGTACGGGAGCGGGGCGAGGCGGTGCGGCCCGGCGATCTCTCGGACATCGTCTTCACCTCCGGCACCACCGGCAGGCCCAAGGGCGCCATGATCACCCATGAGCAGACGCTGCGCGCCTTCGGGACCTGGAGCGAGCTGGCGGGACTGATGGAGGGCGACCGCTATCTGATCGTCAATCCCTTCTTCCACACCTTCGGCTACAAGGCCGGGATCATCGCCTGCCTGATGCGCGGCGCCGTGATGATCCCGCAGCCCGTGTTCAACGTCGGCACCGTCCTGGCCAATGTCGCCGCCGAGCGCGTCACCGTCCTGCCCGGCCCGCCCACCCTGCACCAGTCGATCCTGGACCACCCGGCGCGAGGCGCGCACGACCTCGGCTCGCTGCGCCTGGTGGTCACGGGCGCGGCGGTCGTGCCGCTGGAGCTCGTGGAGCGGCTGCGCGGCGAGCTCGGGGTCGCCACCGTACTGACCGCGTACGGCATGAGCGAGACCACCGGGATGGCCACCATGTGCCGGCGCGGGGATGCCGCCGAGGTCATCGCCGCCACGTCCGGGCGGGCGATCCCGGACACCGAGGTGCGGGTGGTCTCGGACGGTCCCGGGCAGCCGGGGGAGGTGCTGGTGCGCGGCTACAACGTGATGTCCGGCTACTGGGAGGACCCGGAGGCGACCGTGGCCGCCATCGACGCGGACGGCTGGCTGCACACGGGCGATGTCGGAGTGATGGATGCGGGCGGCAACCTGCGCATCACCGACCGCATCAAGGACATGTTCATCGTCGGCGGCTTCAACGCCTACCCGGCCGAGATCGAGCAGTCGCTGGCCCGCCACCCGGACGTCGTCGACGCGGCGGTCGTCGGCATCCCGGACGGGCGGCTGGGGGAGGTAGGCAAGGCGTATGTCGTCCGGCGCGAGGGCGCCTCGCTCACGGCGGACGATGTCATCGCCTGGTCCCGGCGGGAGATGGCCAACTACAAGGTGCCGAGGGAAGTGGAGTTCCTGGCCGAGCTGCCGCGCAACGCGAGCGGCAAAGTCGTGAAGGGGGAGCTGCGCACACGCGGGTGAAAACCGCGAGCGGGTGAAAATAGCGAGCGCGTGAAAATCGCGAGCACCCCGCACCGTCCGGTGGCCAGAATCGGGGCATGACCAAACCCTGGGTGTTGGACGAACTCGCATACGCAGGCCACGAGCACCTCGACGACGCCTTCGTCGCCGGCTACGACCGCAAGCAGGGCCATCCCGACCCGGCCGACGACCTCGCCGCCCTCGCCGCGCACGGCATCGGCGATACGGCCACGGTCGTCGACCTCGCCGCGGGCACCGGCCAGTTCACCCTCGCCGCCGCCCGCCGCTTCGGCCAGGTGGTGGCGGTCGACATCTCCCCGGCCATGCAGGACACCCTGCGCAAGCGGTCCGCGGAGGCCGGGCTGTCGAACGTCAGCTTCGCGCATGCCGGATTTCTCTCCTACGAGCACGCGGGGCCGCCGGCCGACGCCGTCCACACCCGTAATGCCCTGCACCAGCTGCCCGACTTCTGGAAGGGCGTCGCCCTCGACCGCGTCGCGCGCATGCTGCGCCCCGGGGGCGTCCTGCGCCTGCGTGACATCGTCTTCGACTTCCGGCCGTCCGAGGCCGACACCGTCCTGGAGCGCTGGATGGACGGCGCGGTGGAGGACCCCGCGCAGGGCTACACCCGCGAGGACTACGCGGAGCACCTGCGCACCGAATTCAGCACCTACCGCTGGCTCCTGGAGCCCATGCTCGCCGCTGCCGGCTTCGACATCGTCGATGTGGGGTTCGTGGGGTCCGTGTACGGCGCCTACACGTGCGTCAAGCGCTGATCGCGCATCCGGAAACGGAAAACGGAAAGGACCGGCCGCGGCGCCCCCTCCGCGCCACGGTCGGTCCTCTTCCCCCGTTTACGTCCCCACTCCCCGTTCCCCCTGGTGCCGCTCCCCCTGGATCCCCCCGGATCCAGGCCCCGTTCCCCGTTCCCCGTTCCCCCGAGGCTCAGCTCAGGTCTGGTGCCAGCCGTCGGGCTCGACCGTGCCGTCGCCGGTCTTGGTGCCGGTGGTGGGCTCGTCGTCGGTGTCCGTGGTGGTGGTCTCGGTCTCCTCGACCTCGGTCTCGGGCGTCGTCTCGCTCATACGTTCTCTCCCCTGGGCGTCGCGGAGGTGGACGGATACAGAGCCCGCCTGGCAACGACCCCCGTGCGCTACCAGGCGGGCAGCTCTTGCAGTGATGGAATCGTGGCAGCAGCCGATAATCAACTGATAAACGGAATCCTCGCGGGGCCGGACCTGCGGTGTTGCCCGGCCGGACCGATCACACGGCGATGTCGGGTGCGTTGGAGTCGGCGTCGCCGAGGAGGCGTCGTACCTGGTCGGCCTCGGGGGAGCCGAGAGCCGTGAACTCCGTGAGAGCGTCGTGCCAGCATGCGCGGGCGCGGTCGGCCTGGCCGATGGCGTCGAGGGCTTTGCCCAGGAGGGTGAGGGCGTTTGCCTGGCGCCATGTTCCGCCGATCTGCCGGAGCAGGACCAGGGACTGTTCGGACAGGGCGGCCGCCTGGCGGAAGTTGCCGGAGGCGAGTTGAGCCTCGGACATGCGGAAGAGGGCCATGCCTTCCCACATGGGCTGCCGTGCCTCGCGGAAGACCTCCAGCGCCTCGCTGAGGCGGGCGAAGGCCTCGTCGAGGCGGTCGGCGGCGGTGAGGGCGATGGCGAGGGCGTAGAGCCCGTTGCCCAGCCGGAAACCGGCCTGGAGTTCGCGGTAGAGGACGAGAGCCTGCTCGGCGGAGGCGACGGCCGCCGGGACGTCGCCGAGGGCGATCAGCGCGCGGGAGAGGTTGCTGAGGGAAGCGGCCTCGCCATGGCGGTTGCCGTCGTCGCGGTAGGCGTCGAGGGCGTAGCGGTAGTAGTCGGAGGCCTCCTCGTTACGGCCGCTGTACGCCGCGATCATCCCGCGCAGGGTGGGGGCGTAACTGCAGGTGACCGGGTCCTCGGCGGCGAGGCCGAGGACGAGGGCGCGCTTGGCCTCCTGGTCGGCCTCGTCGAACTGGCCGGCCAGGCCGTGCAACTGGCCGAGCAGCACCCGGGCGCGGCCCTCGGCGAGGAGTTCGGCGCAGTCGCCGGTGGTGGTGACCAGCGCGCGGGCGGCCTGCTCGTACTGGCGGGAGTAGACCCCGGACTCCAGCAGGTCCTGGGCGGCGAACAGCAGGTCGGCGCCGCGCCGGAGCGGTCCGCTGCAGCCGCCGCCGGCGGCCTGCTGTACGGAGGCGAGCAGGCCGGGCGCCTCGGTGAAGAGCCATTCCAGGGCGTCGTCGCGGGTGTCGAAGGCGGCGCCGGACCGGGCCACGGGCGCCAGGTGGTCCAGGACGCGGTCGCCGGGGTTCTCCAGCTCGTACGCGTGCGCGGCGGAGGCCAGGTAGAAGTCGAGCAGGCGCGAGAGCGCCGCGCAGCGCGACTCCTCGGTCTCGTGGCGCTCCGCGCAGTCGCGGGCGAACAGCCGCAGCAGGTCGTGGAAGCGGTAGCGGGCGGGGGCGGCGGATTCGATGAGGCTGATGTCGACTAAAGCCTCAAGGAGCTCTTCGGCGTCGTACAGGTCCATGTCGAGGACGGCGGCGGCCGCGGCGAGCGAGATGTCGGGGCCGTCGGGGAGGGCCAGGAGCCGGAAGGCGCGGGCCTGCCGGCTGGTGAGCTGGCCGTAGCCGAGTTCGAAGGTGGCTTTGACGGCCAGGTCGCCGGCCTTGAGCTCGTCCAGGCGGCGGCGTTCGTCGCTGAGCTTGCGGGCGAGGAAGGAGACGGTCCAGGTACGGCGGGTGGCCAGGCGGGAGGCGGCGATGCGGATGGCCAGCGGCAGGAAGCCGCAGGCGGCCACGACGTCCAGGGCGGCCTGGCGCTCGCTGGTGACGCGCTCCTCGCCGACGATGCGCGTGAAGAGCTGCAACGCCTCCTCGGGGCTCATGACATCGAGGTCGACCAGATGGGCCCCGGCCAGATCCACCATGCGCACGCGGCTCGTTATCAGCGCTGCGCAACCCGGGGTTCCCGGGAGCAACGGCCTGACCTGCGCGGTGTCGTGGGCGTTGTCCAGCAGGGCCAGGACGCGGCGGCCGGCCAGTGTGGTGCGGTACAGCGCGGAGCGGTCGGCCAGGGAGTCCGGTATGGAGGAGTCGGCGATACCCAGCGCGCGCAGGAAGGACGCGAGGACGGCCTCCGGTTCCGCCGGGCGGGCGTCGGTGCCCTGAAGGTCGACGTACAGCTGCCCGTCGGGGAAGGCCTCGCGGGCGGCCTGCGCGACATGCACGGCCAGTGTGGTCTTGCCGACGCCGCCGATGCCGGCCAGGGCGGAGACAGCCATGATGCCGCCGCCGTCCGTCTCGCCGGACGCGGTGGCCAGGTGCTCGCCCAGCTCGCGTACGAACGAGGCCCGGCCGGTGAAGTCGGCGACCGTGGCGGGGAGCTGGGCGGGGCGGACCGGCTCGGGCGCGGTCTGCTCCTGGGAGGCGGGGGGCGCCAGCAGCGCCGGGTCGCCTTCGAGGATGCGCTGGTGGAGGTCGGTGAGTTCGGCGCCGGGGTCGACGCCGAGTTCCACGGCGAGCAGGCGGCGGGTGTCGGCGTAGACGCCCAGCGCCTCGGCCTGGCGGCCGCTGCGGTACAGGGCGAGCATCAGCAGGGCGCGGAAGCGCTCGCGCAGCGGCTGCTCGGCGGTCAGCGCCGTCAGTTCGGAGACGGCTTCGGCATGGCAGCCGACCTGGAGATCGAGGTCGAGGCGGGTCTCGGTGAGCTGGAGCCGCAGTTCGCTGAGGCGGTGGCGCTGCCCTTCGGCGTACGGGCCGGGCAGGCCGGCCAGCGGCTCGCCGTCCCACAGGGCGAGGGCCCGGTTGAGTTCGGCGCGCGCCTTGCCCAGGTCGGCGGGGGTGGCGTCGCGGGCCTTCTCGGCATCGGCGACATGGCTCTCGGCGACGGTCACATCGAGGCAGCCGGGGTCGGTGTGCAGGACGTAGCCGCCGTCGACCGTGGTGAGGGCGTCGGGGCCGAGGACCTTGCGCAGGCGGAACGCGTAACCGCGCAGCGCGGCCAGCGCGGTGGGCGGCGGCTCCTCGCCCCACAGGGCGTCCAGGAGCTCGGCGGCGGTGGCGGGCCGGCCGCCGCGCAGCAGCAGCGCGGCGAGCAGGGCACGCTGCTGCGGCGGCATGCCGGTGATCGGCTCGTCGCCGAGCCAGACCCTTACCGGGCCGAGGACCGTGAAGCGCAGTCCTGCGCCGCTCTCCATTCCCGCCCTCCCTCCGAGCCCCGCGTTTATCGATCGTTCATCGCCAACCGGAACAGTGGTCGCCGTGCCAGTTTGCCGTGTCAACCGGTCCGGGTCACCCATGAGGGGCCTGATCGGAGGGCTCAGCGCGTAAGTGTTACCAGGAATTTGAGGTTCCGTCTGTGTCGCCGCGGGGGCTTTGCTGTGTGTGTCGGGCCAATTCGATTCGTGTACGTGTGCCGGGGGGAGTGACGGGCTGCCCATGTGCTCACGATGCATGCCGGAGGCCGTGAACGGCCCGAACGACCCGACCGGTCGCAGCGGCGGGATCCCCGTCGGCGTCCACCGGCTGCCGGGACCGGTGCTGCGGCGCCGTGCCGCCCGCCAGCCGGACGCGATGCCCTACCTCGGCTGCACCTTCGCCGACCTCGACCGCCGCGCCCGCGCGGTGGCCGCCCGGCTCGGGCGGTCGCTGCCCCCGGGCAGCCGCGTCCTGCTCTCCTACCCCCAGAGCGTCGACCTGGCCGGTGCCTTCTTCGGCTGCCTCTACGCGGGCATGTCGGCGGTGCCGCTGGCCGCCGGCGGCAGCCCGGACCGTACGGACACCGTCGCCCGGGCCGTCGGCCTGTGCCGGCCCGCGGCCGTGCTCACCGGCGGCGACGCCTGGACGGCGCTGGCCGTGGACCGCGGCCGTACGCAGGTCATCGAGGCGGACGGCGCCCGCGTCGGCGGCGAGCCCGTCGAGCGGCTGGCGACGGGATGGCGGCAGGTGGGCGTGCTGCGCTCCGCCACCGCCTATGAGCGGTATGTCGCGGACGGGCTCGGCGGCGGCCGGCTGGAGGCGGCGCTCCGGCACTGCGATCTGGCCGAGCTGTTGGGGGAGATGGCCCGGGTGTCGGGTCTGGGGACGCCGGAGGAGAGCGTGGGGTGGATCGCGTCCGCCCACGGTGTGGAGGAGGCGGTGTGGCGGATCCTGCTGCCGGTGGCCACGTAGCGCTCGGGTGCCCACCTGCTTACTGACGGACCGTCAGATTCGCGCTACCGTGGTCCTCATGGAGACCTTCCCGCTCATCATTTCGGTGGACGACCACACGGTCGAGCCCCCCAACGTCTGGCGGGACCGCCTCCCGTCGGCCTACCACGACACCGCCCCGCGCATCGTCCGCGCGCCCCTGAAGTCGATCAGCTTCGTCGGCGGCCGCTTCGCCCCGCGCATGGGCGAGCCCGGCGATGACGGCCCGCTCGCCGACTGGTGGCTGTACGAGGGCCTGCGCAGGCCGCTCACCCGCCTCGACACGGCTGTCGGCTACAGCAGGGACGAGGTGAGGCTGGAGGCGATCACGTACGAGCAGATGCGGCCCGGCTCGTACAGCGTCCCCGAGCGGCTGGAGGACATGGACGTCAACCATGTGCAGTCCGCCCTGTGCTTCCCCACCTTCCCGCGCTTCTGCGGGCAGACCTTCACCGAGGCCAAGGACCACGAGCTGGGGCTGCTGTGCGTGCGCGCCTACAACGACTGGATGGTGGAGGAGTGGTGCGGGCCCCATGCGCGCGGGCGGCTCATACCCCTCACCCTGATCCCCCTATGGGACGCGGAACTGGCGGCGGCGGAGGTGCGGCGGAACGCGGCGCGGGGCGTGCGGGCGGTGTGCTTCTCGGAGATCCCCCCGGCGCTCGGACTGCCGTCCATCCACACGGACGACTGGGACCCCTTCCTGCGCGCGTGCGACGAGACCGGGACGGTCATCGCCATGCACATCGGGTCGTCGTCGCGGATGCCCTCCACGTCGGCGGACGCACCGGCCGCGGTCGGCTCCACCATCACCTTCGCCAACTGCTGCTTCTCGATGGTGGACTGGCTGATGTCGGGGAAGTTCGACCGCTTCCCGAATCTGAGGATCATGTACGCCGAAGGGCAGATCGGCTGGATCCCCTACATCCTTGAGCGGGCGGATGTGGTGTGGGAGGAGAACCGAGGCTGGGGCGGCGTCGCCGACAAGGTCCTCCGGCCGCCGAGCGAGCTGTTCGCGGAGCACATCTACGGGTGCTTCTTCGACGACGCGGTCGGGCTGCGGAACCTCGACGCGATCGGGGTCGGCAATGTGCTCTACGAGACGGACTATCCGCACTCGGACTCGACCTGGCCGAAGTCCAAGGAGGTCGGGGAGTCCCAGATGGGGCACCTGGCGCCGGATGTCGTCGAGCGGATCGTCCGGGGCAACGCGATCGAGCTGCTCGGCCTGACGGCCGACGGTCTGTGGGCGGACGCGGCGCCGCTGGTGCGGTGACCGGAATGGTTTGCCGGGGGCCGTCCCGGTGGCCGGTTCCGTCCTCAATCGCCGGACGGGCTGAATTCAGCCCGCCCGGCGATTGAGGACACAGCGCAGCCGACGGCTGCGCAACCCGGGGCGTCGCCGCCCCTGGACCCCCGAACGGAGGCGGTGACGCCCATGATGACCTACGGCATGCAACTGCCCGTCCAGTCCCAGAGCACCCTCTACGCGGAGCCCTGGGAGGCCGAGGCCGACGGCCCGGCCGACCTCGTCGAGGTCGCGCGGGCGGCGGACCGCCTCCGCTTCGCGTACATCGCCTCGTGCGACCACGTCGCGATCCCGCCGGATCTCGCGCCCGCGATGAGCGCGACCTGGTACGACCCCGTGGCGACGCTCGCCCATCTCGCCGCGGTCACCACGAACGTACGGCTGCTCAGCCATGTCGCGGTGATCGGCCTTCGCCACCCCCTCCTCACGGCGAAGCAGTACGCGACGGTGGACCACCTGTCCTCCGGGCGGCTGATCCTCGGGGTGGGCGCGGGGCATGTGCGTGCGGAGTTCGAGGCGCTGGGGGTGGACTTCGAGCGGCGCGGAGCGGTGCTGGACGCGGCGATCGACGCCGTACGGGCGCTGTGGGCGGCAGGCGGACAGCTGCCGGGGCCGGTTCAGGAGCCGGTGCCGGTGTGGGTCGGCGGGTCGTCGCCCGCGGCGGTCCGCAGGGCCGCGCTGAAGGGCGACGGGTGGTTGCCGCAGGGCGACCCCCGGGACCGGCTGCCCGCGCAGATCGGGCGGATACGGGAGCTGCGCGAGGCCGCCGGGATCGAACGGCCGATCGTGATCGGGGCGATCGCCGAGCCGCTGTACGTGGGGGAGCCGAGCTGGCCGGTCGGGCGGCGGACGCTGCACGGCAAGGGGGAGGCGATCGCGGAGAGCCTGAGGGCGTACGCGGCCATGGGGGTGGGGCAGTTGCAGGTCCGCTTCCGGTGCCGGAGCAGGGGCGAGCTGACGGACCAGATGGAGGCGTTCGCCGGTGAGGTGGCGCCGTATCTCGACTAGGGCCTGTCCCCCCGGGCAGGCCCTGAGACCGAAGGGGAAGCGATGGGCAAGCTGGACGGCCGGGTCGTACTGATCACCGGCGCTGCGCGTGGCCAGGGTGAGCAGGAGGCGCGGCTCTTCGCGGCGGAGGGAGCACGGCTCGTCCTGGCGGACGTGCTGGACGAGCAGGGCCGTGCCGTGGCCGACGACATCGGCGGGCGGTACATCCACCTCGACGTGAGCAAGGAGGAGGACTGGACCGCGGCCGTCGCCCTCGCCACCGACACGTACGGGCGGCTGGACGGGCTGGTCAACAACGCCGGGATCCTGCGCTTCAACGAGCTGGCCACCACCCCGCTGGAGGAGTTCCTGCAGGTCGTGCAGGTCAACCAGGTCGGCGCGTTTCTCGGCATGCGCACCGCGATCCCGGCGCTGGAGGCGGCGGGCGGCGGCACGATCGTGAACACGGCGTCGTATGTCGCGCTCACCGGCATGGCCGGAGTGACCTCGTACGCCGCCTCGAAGGCCGCGATCCTCGGGATGACGCGGGTCGCGGCGATGGAGCTGGCCGGCAAGGGCATCCGGGTCAACGCGATGTGCCCGGGGGCGATCGACACACCGATGTCCAACCCCGGGGAGGGCGTTACGAGCGAGGCGCTGGACGCGCTGTACGGCAAGCTCGTGCCGCTCGCGCGGATCGGCCGCCCGGAGGAGGTGGCGCGCCTCGCGCTCTTCCTGACCAGCGAGGACTCCTCGTACATCACAGGGCAGCCGTTTGTGATCGACGGCGGCTGGCTGGCCGGGGTGTCGCTGTTCTGAAGGGCGTTCCGAAGGGCCCCTCCAGCTACTTGACGGTCCATCAGGTCGGTGGAAGAGTCGTTTCAGATATCTGACGATGCGTCAGAAAAGCTAGGGACGGTGAACCCTTGGAATTCGGCATCTTCGTACAGGGATACGTGCCCAACTTCCGCTCCCAGGTCGAGCCCGACGCGGAGCACCACGCTCTGATGGAGGAGACCGAGTACGTCATCCAGGCGGACAAGTCGGGCTTCAAGTACGCGTGGTTCAGCGAGCACCACTTCCTGGACGAGTACTCGCACCTGTCCGCCAACGACGTCTACATCGGCTATCTCACCCACGCCACCGAGCACATCCACCTGGGCTCCGGCATCTTCAACCCCCTCCCGGCGGTCAACCACCCGGTGAAGGTCGCCGAGAAGGTCGCCATGCTCGACCATCTCTCCAACCGCCGCTTCGAGTTCGGCACCGGGCGCGGCGCCGGCAGCCACGAGATCCTCGGCTTCATGCCCGGCGTCACGGACATGAACGCCACCAAGGAGATCTGGGAGGAGACGATCGGCGAGTTCCCCAAGATGTGGCTCCAGGACGAGTACCAGGGCTTCCAGGGCAAGCACTGGTCCCTGCCGCCCCGCAAGGTGCTCCCCAAGCCGTTCGGGGCATCCCACCCGGCCATGTGGTACGCCGCCGGGTCGCCCTCCTCGTACGCGATGGCGGCGCGCAAGGGGCTGGGCGTGCTGGGCTTCAGCGTGCAGAAGGTCTCCGACATGGAGTGGGTCGTCGACTCCTACAAGACCGCGATCCGCGACGCCGAGCCGATCGGCGGCTACGTCAACGACAACGTCATGGTCACCACGACCGCGATCGTCGCCGAGACCCGCAAGGAAGCGGTGCGCATCGCCGCGTCCAGCAATCTGAACTACCTGCAGTCGCTGCTCTTCCGCTACCACGACACCTTCCCGCGCCCTGAGTACATCCCGCAGTGGCCGGAGCTGCTCCCGCAGTACACGGAGGAGCTGGTCGAGATGCTGGTCGACGAGGAGCTGATCATCATCGGCGACCCCGACGACGCGCTCGCCCAGTGCAAGCGCTGGGAGGCGGCGGGCGCGGACCAGCTGTCCTTCGGGATGCCGGTCGGTGTCCCGTACGAGGACACGCTGAGGACGATCCGGCTGGTCGGCGAGCACGTCATCCCCAAGATCGACACGGATCCGGTGCACCGGACGACGCGGTTCCGCGACGCCGCCGGTCACTGAACGGGGCGGCGTCTTCCCGGACCGCCGCCCGGCCCCCGGCCCGGGGCGGCCCCCGGCGCCGGGGGCCACACCGGGCTGTGCGCCTTCTGAAATTCACCCCGGAAAGGGGCAGCCATGCTCGACCACCTGATACGCGGCGCGACCGTCGTGGACGGCACCGGCGCCCCCGCCCGTACCGCCGACGTCGGCATCCGGGAGGGCCGGATAGCCGTGATCGCGGAGCCCGGGACCACGAAGGAGTCCGCCCGGAGCGCCGAGGACGCGACAGGCCTCGTCCTCACCCCCGGCTTCGTGGACCCGCACACGCACTACGACGCGCAGCTGTTCTGGGACCCGTTCGCGACGCCGTCGATGAACCACGGGGTGACGACCGTCGCGGGCGGCAACTGCGGCTTCACCCTGGCCCCTCTCAGGCCGGAGGACGCGGACTACACGCGCCGCATGATGTCCAAGGTCGAGGGGATGTCCCTGGCCGCCCTCGAAGACGGCGTCGACTGGACGTGGCGGTCCTTCGGGGAGTACCTCGACGCGCTCGAAGGCCGGATCGCGGTCAACGCGGGCTTCATGGTGGGCCACTGCGCGCTGCGCAGGCACGTCATGGGGCCGGACGCGGTCGGCGGGCAGCCGAGCCCCGCCCAGCTGGAGGAGATGCTGCGGCTGTTCCACGCCTCGATGGAGGCCGGCGGCTGGGGCCTGTCGACCACCCAGTCCTCCACCCACTCCGACGGTGACGGAAAGCCCGTCGCCTCCCGCCATGCCGGCCCGGCCGAACTGCTGGCGCTGTCCAAGGCCGTCGGCGAGCACGAGGGCACGCAGATCGAGGCGATCGTGGCGGGCTGCCTGGACCAGTTCTCGGACGACGAGATCGACCTGTTCGTGAACATGTCGGCGACGGCCGGCCGGCCGCTCAACTGGAATGTCCTCACCATCGACGCCTCCGTCCCGCAGCGCGTCCCGCGCCAGCTGCTCGCCTCCGAGCGGGCCCGGAAAGCGGGCGGCCGGATCGTGGCGCTGACGATGCCGATCCTGACCCCCATGAACATGTCGCTGGGCACCTTCTGCGCCCTGAACCTCATCCCCGGCTGGGGCGAGATCCTGTCGCTCCCGGTGCCCGAGCGCATCGCGAAGCTGCGCGACCCGGCGGTGCGCACCGAGATGCTGCGCCGGGCGGACAGCCCCGAGGCGGGCGTCTTCCGGCGGCTGGCGGACTTCGGGCGGTATGTCATCGGGGACACATATACGGAGGCGAACGCGGGCGTCAGCGGCCGCGTCGTACGGGACATCGCGGCCGAGCGCGGCCAGGAGCCCTTCCGGACGCTGGTGGAGATCTGCGCCAACGACGACCTGCGCACCGTCCTGTGGCCGATGCCGACCGACAACGACCCCGACAGCTGGGAGCTGCGCCGCCGGACCTGGGAGCACGAGGACGTGATGCTGGGCGGCTCGGACGCGGGCGCGCACCTGGACCGGATGTGCGGGGCGCCGTACACGACCCGCTTCCTGGGGGACTGCCTGCGCAGGCGCAAGCTTCTCCCGCTGGAACGCGCCGTGCGCATGCTGACCGACGACCCGGCACGCCTGTTCGGTCTGCGCGGGCGCGGCCGGATCGCCCAGGGCTACCACGCCGACCTGGTGCTTTTCGACCCGGAGCGGATCGACGCGGGCGTGGCGACCCTCGTGCACGACCTGCCGGGGGACAGCCCGCGCCTGGACTCGCGCGCGCAGGGTGTGCGCAGCGTGCGCGTGAACGGGGTCGAGACGATCAGGGACGACGAGATCACCGGGGCGATCCCCGGCAGCGTACTGAGATCCGGCCGGGACACCCGGACGGTGAGCACGGCTTGACCACCGAGTTGTCTGATGCCTCATCAGCAACTGTGAGACACGTGCAACCCACCGATAACAAGCCCTAACAAAACGGAAACCGGCTATCGGGGCCGGAGGACTAACTTCATTGCATGAGGGGCGGGACAACAGGCACGACGGAGCAGACACCGGCGGCACAGAGCGAGCCGGCACCGGAAGAAGCGCGTCCCGGACCCGTGGCGCGTCCCGGCCCCGTGCGGGCACGGCGTGCCAAACCGGCCGCCCCTCCCGCGGCGCAGGCGGTCCTCGCCGCCGCGCTGAGACGCGTACGCGCCCTGCGCAGGCGCCCCTTGCCCGGCTGGCGCACCGTCCGGGGCCGGGTCGCGGTGGTGCTCACGGTTCCGACGTGTCTGCTGCTGGCGATGGTGGGCCTGGCCGTAGAGGGCCGTATCGAGAGCTACGACGACGCGCGCAAGACGAGATCCGAGGTCGACATCTCCCTGCGCGTGCAGAATCTGGTCCACGAGCTGCAACGCGAGCGCGGCCTGACCAACGGCTACCTCAGCGGTGGCGAGGAGTACGCCGCGCAGCTGCGCGCGCAGCGCAAGAAGGTCGACACCGCGCTGTACGGCCTGCGCAACGAGCCCGCCGTCGTCGTCTCCGTGCAGGACAAGCTCGACCGCCTCACCCCGGTACGCGCCGACGTCGACATCAACGTCGCCGACCCCACCACCACACTGGACTTCTACACCGCCGCCATCACCACCCTCAACGCCGAGGACCCGGCCGCCGACAACGACGCCCGCGGCGACCGCAAACTGCGCGACGGCCTCGCCGCGATGCAGGCCCTGGCGTCGGCGAAGGAGTCCCTCGCCCTGGAGCGCGGCTCGCTGAACGGCGTGTTCGTCGCCGGGTCCTTCACCCGCACCCAGTTCCTGGACTTCACCGAGGTGCGGGCCGCCCGGCTCGCGGCTCTCGACCGCTTCAACCAGGTCGCGACCGCCGGCCAGCGCGCGGCCCTCACCAACGCCTTCAGCTCCGTCGCGGCCCACAGCGCCCAGTCGTACGAGGATCTGGCCGAGCGCGGAGTCGACGGCTCTGCCCTGCACATCGACGCCGAGGCGTGGTGGGACGACATGACCACCCTCGTCGACGCGCTGTACGCGGTGCAGCAGGAGGTCGGGGCCGACCTGCGCACGCGCACCTCGCAGCTCAGCGACGCGGCCACCACCAGGCTCCTCGAATACCTCGGCGCCGGCCTTCTCGCCCTCGCCCTGGTCACCGCCGCCTGGTGGCTGGCCTCCCGCTCCATCACCCGACCCCTGGACGCACTCGTCCGCGACGCCGACGAGGTCGCGCGGCAGCGGCTGCCGGAGGCCGTACGGCGGATCCAGGAGGACGGCAAGCTGCCGGCCGAGGGGGACGAGGATGAAGCGGACGAAGCGGACGAAACGCGAACGGTGGCAGCGAAGGCGACGCGCGGCGCCGAGGAGGTCACCAAGGTCGCCGAGGCCCTGCGCGGCGTCGAGCGCACCGCCGTCGGGCTCGCCGCCGAGCAGGCTGTGCTGCGCCGCAACACCACCGAGTCCCTGGCCAACCTCGGCCGCCGCAACCAGGGCCTCATCCGCCGCCAGCTCGGCCTCATCACCCGCCTGGAGAACCAGGAGCTGGACCCCGACGCACTGGCCGAGCTCTTCGAACTCGACCACCTCGCCACGCGCATGCGGCGTAACGCCGAGAGCCTGCTCGTCCTCGTCGGCCAGCACACGCCGCGCTCCTCCAACGGCACCGCGAACGGGCTCGAACTCGTGCAGTCCGCGATCGCCGAGGTCGAGCAGTACCGGCGGGTCATGGTCGCCACCGTCGAGCCGTGCGCCCTGCGCGGGCACGCCGTCGCCGACCTGGCCCACCTGCTCGCCGAGATCGTCGAGAACGCGCTCACCTTCTCGCCCCCGACCGAGCCCGTCGAGGTCCACGGCTGGGCCGACGGCGACGAGTACTGCATCGCCGTCGTAGACCACGGCGTCGGCATGCCCGCCGCCGACCTCGACCGCTCCAACGCCCGCCTCGCCGGAGACGAAGCGTTCCTCGTCGCCCCGACCCGCTTCCTCGGCCACTACGTCGTCGGCCGCCTCGCCCGCCGCCTCGACGTCGAGGTCCGGCTCTTCGACACCCCCGGCGGCGGCGTCTCCGCCCTCGTCACGATCCCGGCCCGGCTGCTCGCCCCGGTGACCGCCCCGCCCGACGGACCGGCAGCGGCCCGCAAGCCCCCACGCACCCCCGAGAACGTCTCCAGCATGCTCAACGGCTTCCGAGCGGGCGTCGCCCGCGCCGAGTCCAGATAGGACGGTCCCCCCATGACCACCGCACTCCAGAGCTTCGGCTGGCTCGTCTCCGAGTTCGTCCGCACCGCCGACGGTGTCACCGATGCCGTCGCCGTCTCCTCCGACGGCCTGCTCATGGCCGCCTCCGACGGTCTCGGCCGCGACCGCGCCGACCACCTCGCCGCCGTGGTCTCCGGCATCACCTCCCTGGCCCAGAACGCTTCCCGCACCCACGGCTTCCAGGGCATGAAGCTCGTCATGATCGAGATGCACGGCGGCTTCATGATGGTCGGCCGCATCCGCGACGGCTCCTGCCTCGGCGTCCTCGCCGCCGAAGGCTGCGACGTCGGCCTCGTCGGCTACGAGATGGCCGTCCTCGCCGACCGTGCCGGTGAACTCCTCACCCCGCAACTGGTCGGCGAGCTGCGCCAGGCCCCGCTGGCGGTCGGCTGAGGCTACGCTCGCAGCATGGCGCAAACCGGGATCTACCGGCACCTGCGCGCGCTGCGCGATGCTTTCACGCCGCCCGCCGGTCTGAGCTGGCCCGAGATCAGCGACGGCCAGATCGTCATGATGATCAGCCCGCGCCCGCGCCACCAGCTCACGGCCAAGCTCATCAGCCGGCAACTCGACGCCCAGCTCGCGCCGGGACTGATCGCGGCGGGAGCCACAGACGTCGAGGAGGCATCCCTTGGCAAACTGCGCATCCCGGACATCCTCGTGGTCCCGGAGGCGGCGATGGACACCGACGACCCCCTCGGCCCCCGCGAGATTCTTCTCGCCGTCGAAATCGTCTCCCCGTCCAACCCGGCCAATGACTACGAGGCCAAGGCCCATGACTACCCGGCCATGGGAATCCCGCACTACCTGATCGTGGACCCGCGCGACGGCACCTGCCTGCACCATCACGGCCCGGCCACCGAGCATGGCCGCCCCGTCTACGACAACCGGCTGAGGTACGCGTACGGCGACGCGATCACCATCGGCGGGTGGACCGTCGAGACCGTCGGCCTGCCCCGCTACAGCGTCAAGGACCTCACCGCCTGAACGGACGGATTGCCCGTGATCAACGTGACACGGCAGGGGCAACAGGCCCGACCTATGCTCGTGGGATGACGCAACGCGAGCCACGCCCGGAGGCGCAGAACACGCCGCCCACCGCCAACGGCATGCGACGTGCGCTGAAACGCGCGCGCGACGGCGTCGCCCTGGACGTGACGGAAGCCGGGATCCTGCTCCAGGCGCGCGGCAGCGACCTCGTGGACCTGATGGCAGGCGCCGCCCGCATCCGGGACGCGGGGCTGGAGAGTGCCGGCCGCCCGGGCGTGATCACGTACTCGAAGAGCGTGTTCATCCCGCTCACGCGGCTGTGCCGCGACAAGTGCCACTACTGCACCTTCGTCACCGTCCCAGGGAAGCTGCGCCGCGCGGGCCACGGCATGTTCATGTCCCCGGACGAGGTCCTGGCCATCGCCCGCCGGGGCGCCGAACTGGGCTGCAAGGAAGCCCTGATCACGCTCGGCGACAAGCCGGAGGACCGCTGGCCGGAGGCCCGGGAGTGGCTGGAGGCCGAGGGGTACGACGACACGATCGCGTACGTACGGGCCATTTCGATCCGGATCCTGGAGGAGACGGGGCTGCTCCCGCACCTCAACCCCGGCGTGCTGAGCTGGACGGACTTCCAGCGCCTCAAGCCCGTCGCACCCTCCATGGGCATGATGCTGGAGACCACGGCGACCAGGCTGTGGAGCGAGCCCGGCGGCCCGCACTTCGGCTCGCCGGACAAGGAGCCGGCCGTGCGCCTGCGCGTGCTGGAGGACGCGGGGCGCAGCAATGTGCCGTTCACCAGCGGGTTGCTGATAGGGATCGGGGAGACGTACGAGGAGCGGGCGGAGTCGCTGTTCGCACTGCGCCGCATCTCCCGCTCGTACCACGGCATCCAGGAGCTGATCATCCAGAACTTCCGCGCCAAGCCGGACACGGCGATGCGCGGGATGCCGGACGCGGACCTGGACGACCTGCTCGCCACGGTCGCGGTGGCCCGGCACATCATGGGCCCGTCGGCCTGCCTGCAGGCGCCGCCGAACCTGGTGGACGCGGAGTACGCGAGGCTCATCGCGGCCGGCATCGACGACTGGGGCGGCGTTTCGCCGCTCACGCCGGACCATGTCAACCCGGAGCGGCCCTGGCCGCACATCGACGACCTCGCCGGGCACTCGGCGGCGGCCGGCTTCACCCTGCGCGAACGCCTCGCGATCTACCCGGAGTTCGTCCAGCGCGGCGAGCCGTGGCTCGACCCCCGGCTGCTGCCGCACGTACGGGCCCTGGCGGACCCGGAGAGCGGGCTCGCACTGGAGGACGTCAAGCCGCAGGGCCTGCCGTGGCAGGAGCCGGAGGAGGCCTTCACGTCCTCCGGACGCACCGACCTGCACGCGACCATCGACACCACCGGCCGCACCGCCGACCGCCGCGACGACTTCGACGCGGTCTACGGCGACTGGGAGGCACTGCGTGAGCAGGCCGCCCCGGGCATGGTCCCGGACCGGGTGGAGGCCGATGTCAAAGCCGCCCTGCGGGTGGCGGCCGACGACCCGACGAAGCTCACGGACGCCGAGGCGCTCGCACTCCTCCACGCGGACGGCCCGGCGCTGGACGCGCTCTGCCGGATCGCGGACGACGTGCGCAAGGACGTGGTCGGCGACGAGGTGACGTACATCGTCACGCGCAACATCAACTTCACCAACGTCTGTTACACCGGCTGCCGTTTCTGCGCTTTCGCGCAGCGCCGCACCGACGCCGACGCCTACACCCTGTCCCTCTCCCAGGTCGCCGACCGTGCCGAGCAGGCCTGGGAGGTCGGGGCCACCGAGGTGTGCATGCAGGGCGGCATCCACCCGGACCTGCCGGGGACGGCGTATTTCGACATCGCGCGTGCCGTGAAGGAGCGCGTGCCCGGCATGCACGTGCACGCCTTCTCCCCGATGGAGGTCGCCAACGGCGCCACGCGCACCGGCATGTCCATCCGGGACTGGCTGTCGGCCGCCAAGGAGGCCGGGCTGGACTCCATCCCCGGCACGGCGGCCGAGATCCTGGACGACGAGGTGCGCTGGGTCCTCACCAAGGGCAAGCTGCCGACCGCCACCTGGGTCGAGGTGGTCAGGACCGCCCATGAGCTGGGCATCCGCTCCTCCTCCACGATGATGTACGGGCATGTGGACCAGCCCCACCACTGGCTCGGCCACCTGCGGCTCCTCGCGCAGATCCAGCAGGAGACCGGTGGCTTCACGGAATTCGTGACTCTCCCCTTCATCCACACAAACGCGCCCGTCTACCTGGCCGGCATCGCCCGCCCCGGCCCGACCCCGCGCGACAACCGGGCCGTCACCGCGATGGCCCGCCTCCTCCTCCACCCGCACATCCCCAACATCCAGACCAGCTGGGTCAAGCTCGGCGCGGAAGGCGCCGCCGAGATGCTGCGCTCCGGGGCCAATGACCTGGGCGGCACGCTGATGGAGGAGACCATCTCCCGGATGGCGGGATCGAGTTACGGCTCGTACAAGTCCATCCAGGGCCTGGTCGCCATCGCGGACCTGGCGGGACGCCCGACCCGGCAGCGTACGACCACATATGGAGAAGTCGCGGAGGAAAGGCAAAAGGCCGGTCTGGCCTCGGACGGCCACCTGCCGGAGCTCCTGCCGGTGCTCGACAGCTGACCGGTTATGTCAAATAGAGTGCTTCGTCGGACCGATCCTGTGGCGAGGGGAGCGCGGCGATGACCACGGTGTGGGGACGGGCGCAGCAACAGGATTTCCGCAGCCGCGTCCGTGGCTGCCTGCTGGGCGGGGCGATCGGCGACGCGCTGGGCGCGGGCGTCGAATTCGACTCGCTGGAGGCGATCCGCCAGGCGCACGGCCAGGACGGCGTCACCGACTACGTGGTCGCCTTCGGCAGACGCGGCGCGGTCACCGACGACACGCAGATGACGCTCTTCACCGCCGAAGGGCTGATACGCGCCCAGGTCCGCCGCGACAGCGGCGCCTGGCACCCGCCCACCGACATCCACCGCGCCTATCTGCGCTGGGCCGCCACCCAGCACGACTGGGGCCCCGACGAGCGCCGCAAGGACACCGGCTGGCTCGCCCGCGAGGAGTGGCTCTACTCCCGCCGCGCCCCCGGCCGCGCGTGCCTCAGCGGCCTCGGCGACGACGTCATGGGCACCCTCGCCAAGCCCAAGAACCCCGAGTCCAAGGGCTGCGGAACCGTCATGCGCAGCGCGCCCTTCGGACTCCTCGTCGGCTGGGAGCCGCAGCTCGTCTTCCAGCTCGCCATCGAGTGCGCCGCCCAGACCCACGGCCACCCCACCGGCACCCTCGCCGCCGGAGCCTTCGCCGTCATCGTCCACGGCCTCACCCGTGGCGAAGGCCTTGACGCCGCCGTCCAGCGGGCCCTGGGCCTCCTCTCCGCCTACCCCGGCCACGAGGAGACCACCGACGCCCTCCAGAGAGCCCTGGGGGCCGTACGCCAAGGCCTGCCGACGGCGACCCGTGTCGAGTCCCTCGGGGAGGGCTGGACCGCCGAGGAGGCCCTCGCCATCGGCGTCTACTGCGCCCTCGTCGCCGAGGACGTACGCCACGGGCTGCTGCTGGCCGTCAACCACTCCGGCGACAGCGACTCCACCGGCTCCATCTGCGGCAACATCCTCGGCGTCCAGCACGGCGAGACCGCCCTGCCCCCGGCCTGGGTCGCCGAGCTCGAGGGGCGCGGCACCATCCTCCAGCTCGCGGACGACTTCGCCATGGAGATGACCCAGGCCCCGACCCTGCACAGCCCCAACGGCGCCTCGCCGGTGTGGATGGACCGGTACCCGAACGCGTAGACGCTGGCCTTGACGTCGGCGTCAAGGTCTACCGTCGTGCCCATGCGGATCGGAGAGCTGGCCGAGCGGGCGGGAACCACGACACGCGCACTGCGCTATTACGAGTCGCGGGGCCTCCTGCGCGCGCGGCGCACGGGCAACGGCTACCGGGCCTACGACGAGACGGATCTGGCGCTCCTGCGCCAGATCCAGCTGCTGCGGGACTTCGGTTTCGAGCTGGAGGAGACCAGGCCCTTCGTGGACTGCCTGCGCGCGGGCCACCCCGAGGGCGACTCCTGCGAGGCCTCGATCGAGGTCTACCGGCGCAAGCTGACCGAGCTGGACGACTGCATCGCCCGGCTGACAGAAGTCCGGGACGGGATCGAGGCCCGGCTGGCGAGGGCCGAGCCGCGCTGCGAGTTCACCTGTGACGGCCACAGTGATGGCCACGGCGATGGGAGTACGCGATGAAGACGGTGACCGACGAGACCTTCGCCGAGGAGGTCCTCAAGGCCGGCCTGCCGGTCCTGGTGGAGTTCACGGCCGACTGGTGCGGGCCGTGCCGGCAGATCGAGCCCGTGCTGGAGGAGGTGGCCCGCGAGGAGGAGGGCCGTCTGAAGGTGGTCCAGCTCGACGTGGACACCAACCCCGGGACGCAGTCCGCGTACGGCGTGCTCTCGATGCCGACGCTGATGGTGTTCCGCGACGGTGAGCCCGTGAAGTCCATGGTGGGCGCCCGGCCCAAGCGGCGGCTGATGCAGGAGCTGGCCGAGGTGATCTAGCGCGGGGAACTGCGCGACCTGTCCGCCACGGCGCGCGCGTCGCATGCGGTCTGCGGTCCGGCGGGACGCCTTTGGGGCGTGGGGAACTGCGCGACCAGCCCACCACGAGGCGCACGCTGAACACAGGCCTCCAAGCGGAGCGCTACCGCATGAGCTCGCCGGCGTTCACCAGCAGGGACTGCCCGGTGATCGCCCGGGCCCGGTCGGAGGCCAGGAACACCACGGCCTCCGCCACGTCGCCGTCCGTGGCCAGCTCGGGCAGCGCCATGCGCTCGGTGAGCCGGGCCAGCACCTCCTCCTCCGGCACGGCTTCGATGTGCGCCGTGTACTGGACGTACGCCTGCACCGGCGGCCCCCACATCCAGCCGGGGAGCACGGTGTTGACCCGGATGCGGTGCGGGCCGAGCTCGCGGGCGAGCGAGTACATCGCGGAGGTGAGGGCGCCCTTGGAAGCGGCGTAGGCGGCCTGGCGGACCTGGGTGGGGGCGGCGACCGAGGACTGGGTGCCGATGAGGACCACGGAACCGCCGCGCCGCTTCAGGGCGGGCAGGCAGGCGCGCGTCATGCGCAGGCCGCCGAGGAGGTTCACGTCGATGACCTGCTGCCAGGTGGCGAAGTCGGCGTCCTCCAGACCGCCGAAGTGGGCATCCATGGCGGCGACGTTGACGACGGCGTCGATCGCGCCGAAGCGCTCGAGCGCCAGGGCGGCCAGGGCGTCGCACTGCGCCTCGTCGGTGATGTCGGCCGCCCGCCAGGCGGTCCGGCCGCCCTCGGGGTCGATCGCCTCGGCGGCCTTCGCGAGGACCGCCTCCGTACGCGCCCCGAGGACGGCGTTGCCGCCGTCCCGCACGACGGCGGCGGCCACGCGCTGGCCGAGGCCCGCGCCGACGCCGGAGACGACCACGGTTCTGCCCTGAAGCAGCATCACGCCTCCCCCCTTTTTTTGGAGGCGAGTTCGCCTCCGCTGCGCTCAGCCACTGTCGACGGTCGACGTGCTCGGTCGCTCGTGCCTCGCTCCCTGCGCGCGTCTCCCTTTCGACAGCGGCCGCTTCGCTTCGGCTCACTCGCCTACCGTCGGCCGCAGATGCCTGGTGGGCGGTGGCCATTGCTGACGGGGCGTCAGCTTAGGGGTTGGGGGCTTGGATTGCCAGGGCTTTGGCTAGGCGCACCAGGCCTTCCCGGATCTCGTCCGGGGTGTGGGTGACGAAGGACAGCCGCAGTGACGCGGGGTCGGGCGGGCCGGCGAAGAAGGGGGCGCCGGGGACGTAGGCGACGTCGTGGGCGACCGCGACGGGCAGCAGGGCGGTGGCGTCGTGGCCCTGGGGGAGCCGGGCCCAGATGAACATGCCGCCTTCGGGACGGTTCCAGGAGCTGCCGGGCGGGAGGGCGTCGCCGAGGCCGTCCAGGAGGGCGTCGCGGCGGTCGCGGTAGGCGCCGCGGACGCGGGCGAGGTGGGCGTCGAGGTCGGAGTCGGCGAGGTAGCGGGCGGCGGCGGCCTGGTCGACGGTGGAGGTGTGCAGGTCGGCGGCCTGCTTGGTGATGACGCAGGCGCGGCGCATTGCGGCGGGTGCGCGCAGCCAGCCCAGGCGCATGCCGGGGGCCATGATCTTGGAGAAGCTGCCGAGCAGGACGGTGCGGTCGGCGGCGGCCGGGAAGGACGCGATCCAGGGCGCGTGCTCGCCCTCGTAGCGCAGCTCGCCGTACGGGTCGTCCTCTGCGATCCACAGGCCGTGCCGTTCGGCGATCTCCGCGACCTGCGCGCGCCGGGCGGCCGGGAGGGTGCGGCCGGTCGGGTTCTGGAAGGTCGGGATGACGTAGAGCAGCTTGGGCCGCTCGCGGATCACCAGCTCCTCCAGGGCGGCCGGGTCGATGCCCTCCTCGTCGGACGGCACCGGCACGACTCGCGCGCCCGCGAAGGCGAAGCACTGCAGCGCCGCCAGGTAGGTCGGGTCCTCGACCAGCACCACGTCGCCGGGTTCGAGCAGGGCTGTCGCGAGGAGGGTCAGCGCCTGCTGCGAGCCGCCGGTGACCAGGAGGTCGTCCGGCTCGGTCGTAAGGCCCCTTGCGCAGAGCCGGTTCGCGACCGACATGCGCAGGTCGGGGTCGCCCTCGGTCGTGGAGTACTGCAGCGCGCGCCGTGGATCCTCGGCAAGTACGCGGTCGTACGCCGCCCGGATCCCCTCCGTGTCGAAGAAGTCGGGGGCGGGCAGGCCGCCCGCGAAGGAGATCACCTCGGGCCGCGCGGTCAGCGCGAGGATCTCGCGTACGGGCGAGGCACCGACCGAGGCGGCGCGGGCGGCGATACCGGGGACGGGTGCGCGCATGGTGGCTCCTTCGCTCGTGAGCTCATACAGAAGTGGATGGAAGGTACATCTAGTGCGGTCGCCCGCGCCACACCCTTCCAAATCTGACACCCAGTCAGCTAAACCGTAACCATGACAGACGACACGCGCAGCGAGGCCTACGCCGAGCTGGCCGCCCTCGGCCCGTACGGACCCGGGTTCGGCCACGCCCTGATCACCATGGTCGAGCCGCACCCGGGCCATGAGTACGCGTACAACCGCTGGTACGAGGACGACCACTTCATCGCCGGTGCCATGGCCATGCCCTGGATGTACGCGGGACGCCGCTTCGTCGCCACCCGCGAACTCCAGCTTCTGCGCTATCCGGAGAAATCGGCTGTTGCCCAGCCCGTCACCGCGGGCTGCTACATCACCGTCTACTGGATCACGGCGGGCCGCTACGCCGACCACATGAAGTGGACCGTCGGCATCAACAAGCGCCTCAACCGGGACGCCCGCGTCTACCACGACCGCACCCACGTCTTCACGGCCTTCCAGGACCACGCCGTCACCGTCTACCGCGACGGCGCCGCCGGGCCCCGCGACTTCCACGCCCTCGACCACCCCTACGCGGGGATTGTCGTCCAGGTCATCGACGCCGAATCGGCCGGGCAGCGCGAGGAGTTGCTGGAGTGGCTGCGCGCCAGGCATCTGCCCAAGCGGCTCGCGGGCGGCTCACCGGCCGCCATGGTCACGGTGTTCAAGCCCACGCCGCTGCCGCTGGACCGCATGTCCTACGTCAAGCAGGTCGAGGGCACCGACACCCGGCTCACCCTCCTGTGGTTCCTGCAGCGGGACCCGCGCGAAGTGTGGGAGGAGCACTTCGCGGGTCTCGGCGAGGATGTCGCGGCGGCCGGCCTCGGCCGGGTTGAGCTGGTCGCACCCTTCGTTCCGACGGTTCCGGGGACGGACACGTACGTCGATCAGCTGCGCTGACTGGGAGGCGGCAGGACAGGAGACAGCAGCGTGCCCCCTCGGCCAGGACGGCGGACCGGTCGAGAGGGCGATGGAGCGTGCTTGCTGACGGACCACTACGGGCGGGTGAAAGCTCCCCGGTTGACCTCCGCCACGAAGGCCGACCAGGCCTGGGAGGGGAAGCTCAGACTGGGGACGGCCAGGTCCTTGGAATCGCGTACGGCGATGGAGTGCTCGTCCGGGAGCGCCACTTCAAGGCACGCGCCGTTGTTTCCGGAGTACGAGGACTTCCACCATGAGAGGGCGGGATCTTCCCGATGCATGATCGCTGCTCCGATCGTGTGTGATGTGTTGCGATGTGCCCGGTGCGTTTTGGGCACGACCTGACGTTACGCTCCAACATCACTGTCCGGTGAGGGGTGTTCACCCAACCGGATGGCATATTCCAAATGCCTCTCACACGTTGCGGAGTATGGGTGTACCGTTCCGCCCCCGCGCCGCTCTCGCACCGTTCCGGCGGGTGTGTCAGGGTGCGTACCCCTTCGCCGCGTCAAGAATGAACTCCCGCGACTTCTCCGGATTGAGCGCCTGTGCGCGAAGATATTCGTACATCATCGCGTACTTGTGAACATCGGCGTGCTTCTCCAGATAGAGATCGCTCGTCACGCCCTCCAGGTACACCACCGACGAGTCCGAGCTGTCCTCGAACTCCAGCACCGCGAAAGCCCCGTACATGCCCGGGTGGGCCCCCACGTCGTGCGGCAGGATCTGGACGGTGACATGCGGCAGCGTGCTCATCTCCGCGAGATACTCCAGCTGTTCGGCCATCACCGGCGGCCCGCCCACCACGCGGCGCAGCGCCGATTCGTCGATCACGGCCCACAGGCGGAGCGGGTGCTCCAGATCCCCGACCCGTTCCTGCCGCTTGAGCCGCACCTCGACCCGGTTCTGGATCTCGGCCGGGGTCGCCTCGGGCCCCATGCCCAGGATGACGGCCTCGGCGTACGTACGCGTCTGCAGCAGTCCGGGCACGATCAGGGACTCGTAGGTGCGCAGCGATTCGGCCTCGGTCTCCAGGCCGATGTAGACGCTGTACGGCACATCGCCGAAGGCGTGCCACCAGCCCTGCTGGCGGGATTCGCGGGCCATGTTCATCAGCGACTCGACCAGGTGGGGGTCGTCGACCCCGTAGACGCCGCAGAGGTCGCGGACATCGCGCTGGCTGATGCTGCGCCGGCCGTTCTCCAGGCGGCTGATCTTCGACTGGGAGACGAGCAGTTCCGCCGCGACCGCTTCTGCTGTCAGGCCCTTCATCTCGCGCAGCTTGCGCAGTTCGGATCCGAGACGGCGTCGCCTGACGGTTGGGTTGACGTTGGCGGCCACGGGACGTGCACCTCCGGCATCGAATGGTTTCTGCAGTGCAGTGCTGTGCGCTGCTGTTGTGTACTGCTGGTCAGCAGCCTGCCACTACCGGTCATCATCGCGCTGGGAAATGGTCGTATGGTCCGCTCTTCAAGCAGCTCAGGCGGCCCAAGCGGCCGAAAAACAGCGACGCGCGGGCCGTCGGCCGGTGTTGACCGGTCGGTGGCCCGCGCGTCGCAGCGGCTCCCGTGACCGGGTCGCTGGGGACGGATGCGGAATTGGGTGTCCGGGCCCTGCCTCCGGACACCGGTCCGTCCTGACGTTCTGGCTCTGCCTGGTGGCTCTGCTCTCCTGCTCGGTCAGCTCATCGGACGCCGGCCCGGGCCATGCTCTGCCCCGCCGCTGCGGACCGCCCCTGCGCGGGCGGTCGTTTCGGCTGTGCCGCGACCCCGTTCTGTACGTCCATGACCGCGTGCGCGACGAGGCCGCCCATGGGGTCGTAGCGGATCAGATCCCTCAGGCGCGATCGCGATGACCGGCCTTCGTTGCCCGGGTAAAGGTGCTTGCCGAGCCCCACGGCATGGGCGAGCGCGGCCAGCGCCGCGGTCCGCGGGTCCGGCGGTACGCCGGTGCGGATCGCGTTGTCCAGCCGTGACCTGATGTCCCGGCTGACTTCGCTGTCGGTCGCCTGATAGCGAGTGGTCGGCAGCACCCCGCACATCTGCCCCGCCACGGCATGCACCATGCCGCACCGTTCGAGATGCGCGAGATACGTCTGGCGAAGCCCCAGGCGGGGCCCGCCGATCCAGTGGACGGCACGCACGGGGCTGCCGCGTCGCCGCAGCAGTTCGAGCGCGGAGTCCAGGGTCGGATCTCCTGTCGGCCGTGGGTGCACCACGGCGATACGATCCCCATCAGGGGCTATTCGCCCTGCCAGAGCCAGCTCCACTAGCTGTGCCCCGGCAAGGCCTAGGTCGAGCGACTGCGGCTGCGCCGTGGTACCCGTGGTCGGGTCCAAGGCGAGAAGCAGTAGCTCCTCCGGAATACTTCTGCGGCTCCTGCCCATCCATGCCTCCCCGCGTGGATGAAGACAGGGTGACGCCTCTCACAGCTACCTGTCGAGAGCGCCTTGCCCGTTCGTGCGGGAACCGACTCATATGTCGTTCTCGTCTAGCGCGGGAGCGGCTGCTTACGGCGGGTCTCTCAGAGGCTTCTCAGCCTGTGGCTGGACACTGGTGTTGGGAGAGCGGGGCGTCGGGTGACGACGGCCCCGCATGACGTGTGGAGGAGGTCTGCGTGGCGGGCGAGTCCCCCGGCAGGGCGGAGCAGCAGGAGTCGTCGGGGGAGGCGACCGGGCGCAAGGCGAAGGATCCGAGGCTCGCGGTGTTCCGTGAGCCGGAAGGGGCCGAAGGTTCCTCCGGTGCCGATCGTAACGATTCGGTTGCGGATGAGGGTGCCGGTTCGGAGGATTCCCCCGAAACGGCTCCCGAGGGCGCCGAGGAGGAGTCCGGCCCCGAGGGGTCGGCCGAGTCCGATGTACGTATTTCCGATACGCAGGATGACGTAGCGGCAGTGGACGCGGAATCCGCCGAGGATACGGAGGACGCCGCACCCGAGGATGCGGAACCCGCCGTGGAGCCGGTCGACGAGACGGCGGACGCGGAGCCCGAGGTCGAGCCCGAGCCGGGGCCCGAGGTCGAGACCGAGGCGGACGCCGAGGCCGAGCCGGAGGCCGAGGAGGAGCCCGAGCCGGAGGTTGAGCCGGAGGCCAACGAGGAGCCCGAGCCGGAGGTTGAGCCGGAGGCCGAGGAGGAGCCCGAGTCGGAGGTTGAGCCGGAGGCCGAGGAGGAGCCCGACGCGGAGCCCGAGGCTGAACCTGAGCCCGAGGCTGAATCCGAGCCCGAGCCCGAGCCCGAGGACCGGCCCCGTGAGGGCACGCTCGTCCTGGCCGCTCGCAGCGTCGCGGAGGCCCGGTCCAGCGTGGCCGCGCCCGAGTCGAAGCCGCTCGCGGACAAGCCCCCTGCCCGCCCGGTGGGCACCTTCGTGCCCCTCGTGACGGACGACGCGCCGAGCGAGCCGCCCCGCGAGCGTACGAAGACCATGCCGCTGCCCCCCGACCCCGGGGAGTCGCTCAAGCTGCTCGCGGAGCTGACCAACACGCCTCCGCCGCCCCAGACCCCGCTGCGGACCGTGGCCCGCCGCTTCAAGATCTGGACGCCCCTGGTCCTGCTCCTTCTGATCATCTTCGGCGCCGTCCAGGCGCTGCGCCCGCTCCCCAGCCCCGAGTTGAAGCTCACCAGCGCCGCCTCCCACACGTTCGGCGGCAGCGAGCCCTCCCTGCCCTGGCCCAGCGAGGGCCAGGCCGTCGTCGAGGTCGAGGGCCTCGGCAGCCTGGGCTCGTCCGGCAAGGAGAAGGCGGTGCCGATCGCCAGCGTCGCCAAGGTGATGACCGCGTACGTCATCCTGCGCGACCACCCGATCAAGAGCGGCGCCAAGGGCGAGACCATCCGCGTCGACCAGAAGGCCGAGGACCAGTACGAGAGCGGGTCCGCCGAGCAGGAGTCGGTCGTCAAGGTGACGGCGGGGCAGGAGCTCAGCGAGTACGAGGCGCTGGAGGCCGTACTGCTTCCCTCCGCGAACAACGTGGCCCGCCTGCTGGCCCGTTGGGATGCCGGATCGGAGACCGCGTTCGTCGCGAAGATGAACGCCGTCGCCAAGGAACTCGGCATGACCAACACCACCTACACCGATCCAAGCGGCCTGGAGTCCACCACCGTCAGCACGGCGAAGGATCAGGTCAAGCTGGGCCGCAAGGCGATGGAGATGGACGGCGGGGTCTTCGCCCAGATCGTCAACACCATCAAGTACACGGACAGCAACGGCACCTCGCAGTCGAACTACAACCAGCTCGCCGGCTTCAACCACATCGTCGGCATCAAGACCGGGACCAGCACCGCCGCCGGCGGCAATCTGCTCTTCGCCGCGACCCGCGAGGTCGACGGCAGGAAGCAGCTGATCATCGGCGCGATGCTCGGCCAGTACAAGTCGCCCATCATCACCACGGTCCTCACCAGGAGCAAGGAGCTCATCCAGGCCACCCAGGCCGCTCTGACCTCCGACCTGATCGTGAAGAAGGGCGACGTTCTCGGCTACGTCGACGACGGTCTCGGCGGCCACACCGCCGTCGTCGCCACCAAGGACGTCACCGCGGTCGGCTGGGGCGGCCTCAAGGTCGACATCTCCCTCACCCCCGCCAAGACCGGCATCCCTCATGAGGCCAAGGCCGGGACCGCCGTGGGCGAGCTCACCGTCGGCAACGGAGACAGCGAGATCAAGATCCCGGTGGCCCTTGAGAAGGACCTGGTGGAACCCTCACTGGGCACGAAGCTCAAGCGCGTCGCGTAACCCGGGTGAGGCCGGGTCGGGTGGGGCAGGCAGGCCGTCTGCCCCACCCGACCGGGTACCCCGGGCGAGGGCCGCTCAGGCGGAGAGCTCGCGCTCAAGGGGCGTACGGAAGCGCGGGGTCACCCGCACACCCCCCAGCCAGCCGCCGAGCCCCGCGGCCTCGGTGGCGACCGCGGCGGCGGCCTGCGCGCCACGGTCGGCGAACAGCCGGTGGGCCACCGAACCGTCAGCACGTTGGGCCCAGCCGCCCACGACTTCGCCGTTCCACCACACCGTGGGGCCGATGTTGCCGGTGCGATCGAAGAGGGAGGCGCGCAGGGGGCCGGCCTCGGGGAGGTACCAGTCCCGCTGGGCCCAGCCCATGGGGGTCGGGTCGAGGGCGGGAAGCAGTGCGGCCCAGGGTTCGCCCGCGGGGGCGGGGGAGTCGTCGCCGGGCAGGACGTAGCCGGTGCCCTCGTCGAGGGGGACCGGCTGCGCGCCGGACGCCGCCAGGGCGCCGCGTACGGCGGTGAGGGTCCAGCCGGTCCACCACTTGAGGTCGGCCTCGGTGCCGGGCCCGTAGGCGGCCAGCCAGCGGCGTACGAGCTCGGTCCGGGCCTCGGCGGCGGGCAGGCCCGGGAGCGGTGTGCCGACGGCCCAGCGGTACTGGCTGCTGGTCCAGCCGCCGGCGGGGCGCCGGCGCGTGATGCGCCCTTCGGCGGCGAGCACGCGCAGGATGCGGGAGGAGACGTTCTGGGTCGCCTCGTACGGCTTGCCGCGAGCGACCACGACCTGCGCACGCAGCCGTGGCTCGGCGGCGCCGAGCTCGGCCGCCGTGGCCTCCCCGCGCTGCGCAAGGGCGGCGAGGGTGGCGTCCTCGACCTCGGAGAGCCAGGCGGCGTCCCAGCCGCCGCCCTCGGCAAGGAATTTGAGCAGCTTCTTGCGCTCGTCGGCGGCGATGGCCCGGGCCGCCCCGGCGTCGACGACGGGAGCGAAGGACTCCGCGACGACGAACATCGTCCTGCGCATGGCGAGCAGCCGCACCAGCGAACGGTCCTCGTACAGGGCGCGTTCGGTGTCGGCCGTACCCGGCGTGCGCAGGCGCGCCGCGACCGACAGGTACACCGTGGCGGGGTCCGTGCCGTGCAGCGCCACGAGCGACTCCGCGACCGCCTCGGCGGACGCGGCCCGGTGGCCGGCGGCCAGCAGGTGCCGGCGGGCAAGCCGGGCGCGCCGCTCGGCGGGGCCCATCAGTTGTGGTCTCGCGGGGGCCGTTTGCAGTGCTGGACGGAGTTGCCGCTGCCGTGATGCCGTCGGCACACCGGGGCGCTCTCGGTCGGCGCCGGCGTCGGGGACGGTGAGGGCTGTGCCGTCTCGGTCGGTTCGGCGGTCGCGGTCGGTTCCGGGGTCTCCACGGGCGTCGAGGCCGAGGCCGTGGGCGTGGGCGTGGCGGTCGGTTCGGGGGTCGCGCTCGCCGTAGCTGTGGCCGTGGCCGTAGCCGTCGGTGTGGCCGTTGCCGGAGCCGTGGTGGCGACGGAGGAAGGCGAGGAAGAGGAGGAAGTGGAGGAGGACGGCAGCACCGCGAGCGGCGGGACCGAGGTGGCCGTCAGCGCGGCGGGGGCGCCGGCCGGCGTGCTCAGCGTGCTCGATGTGCTCGACGTGCTCGGGGTGCTTGTCGTGCTCGTCGTGTTCGACGCGCTCGCCCCCGGCGCGGGCTGCGCCGACTGCCCTGCCGCCGCTGTCACCGACGGATTGTCGTCTACGGCCCGTTCCACGAGCGTCGGCTTGGAACCGCCGGTCGCCATGGCCACGGTGACCGCGATCGCCGCGGCCACCACCGCGATGCCCGCGGCCCCGGCGGCCACCGCGGAGCCGCCGAGGGACCCGCCGGCCGCACCGCCCACGCCGCTTCCCACGCCCCCGGCCTTCCCGGCACCCGCCGCCGCGGAGGCAGCGGCACCGGCACCGGCACCCGCACCCGCACCCGCACCCGCCGCCGCCAGGAAGCGCAGCGCGCCGCCGCCGACCAGCACCAGCAGCGCCGGGCCGACCAGCGCCGGCAGCCGGTTGTTGGCCTGCATCAGCAGCAGCATCCGGGCCCGGCAGTCCTCGCAGGTCTCGGTGTGGGCGCGCAGTGCCGCCGCGTGCCGGGGCGAGTCGACGTCCCGTACGTGAGCGGGCATCCGGTCCCAGAAGTCGGCGCAGGCCGCGTCCGCCGGCGTTCCCGGCTGGGCGCGCAGGAAGGCCTGCCGCAGGCCTTCACGGGCCCGGCTGAGCAGCACGGCCGTGGCGTTGCGGTTGGTGCCGAGTTCACGGCCGACCGCCTCCAGGGGCTGGTCCTCGGCTTCCGCGAGCCACAGGGCGCGGACCCACCGTTCGGGCAGCTGCTTCAGGACGTCGCCGAGCAGATCGACGTACGCGACGCGCTGCGCGGGGTCGTTGGCCTCGTCGTCGGCCGTCGTCCGCTGCTGGCCGATTCCGATTCCGGTACCGGGGTCCTGTGGTATCTCGCGGGCCGACGCGGCGCCGACGGACGTGGCGAGGTTCCGCAGGGTCGTGGCCAGGTAGGCGGGCACGTTGTCGATGCGGTGTCCGCCCGACAGCCGCCGCCAGACGCGGAAGTGGGCCTCGGCGACGAGGTCCTCGGCCTGCCAGGTGTTGCGTGTCAGGGTGCGCGCGTAGGCGACCAGCCGCGGGTGCTGCTCCGCGTAGAGCAGGGCATAGGCCTCGGTGTCCCCGGCCTCGACGGAGGTGGGGGTTATGTCTTCGAAGCCCTCGGCCTCAGCCATGGTTCGGCAACCCTTCTCGAATTCCGGGCGTCCGGACATTCGGCACTATAAGGCGGCGACACGCCAGTTGAGCTATGCGGCAGGTCACAATTATTGATGCGTAAGTCGCGTAATGAGGGCCGTTGGTTCCCGGTCTATGTGGTCGAAGGAGTGCGAGCAGCGCACCGATCACGAAGGGATCCAGCCATGCTCACCGACATCGATCACATCGTGCAGGTCCGTCTCTGTGCACCCGGCGCCGGAGACCAGGAGGTCAGCGCCACCCTGCGCTACCACCGCGAGGACCCGCTGGCCGTGTGCCTGACCTTCCCCGCCTCGGTGTCCCTGGACGGAACGGACGTCACATGGACCTTCGCCCGCGGCCTCCTCGCCGCCGGGCTGCGCGCCCCGTCGGGCGACGGCGATGTGCACGTGTGGCCGTACGGGCTGCGCCGCACGATGATCGAACTGCGGGCGCGCGAGGGCATCGCCCTCATCGACCTGGCCGTCGCGGATGTGCGCGCCTTCCTGTCCCGGTCCTACGAGGCCGTGCCCGCGGGCGCGGAGGTCCAGCACCTGGACGTGGACGCCGTGCTGGCGGCGCTGTTCGGGGACGAGTGACAGGCATGGCCGTCCGAACCGCAGCGGCCCCGGACGCCACGACTCCCGCCACGGCGCTGACGTACGCGGCCGACCCCGGGACGGCCGGCAGTCTGCTGGCCGTCCAGGAGACGCCGTTCGGCACGCGCGTGCTGATCGGCGACGCCCGGGGCCGGGCCGTCGTCCTGCGGGCCTTCCGCGCCGCCGCCGGCCAGGCGCCGACCCTCGACAACCTGGTCGGCCGGCTCGGCTACGCCCTGCGGCACGCCTCGGCGGACTTCACAGCCCTGCTGGCCGCGCAGTTCAGCCCGGATCTCGCCACCGTCCAGCTGCTCAACCTCGGTCATCCGCCGCCGCTGTTCCTGCACTGCGGGGTCGCCCGCGCGCTGCGCCCGGCGCGGCGGCTGCCGCCGCTCGGGCTGGGCGACCCGGCCGGTCACGCGTACGCGACCGAGACCGTACGCCTTCCGGCGGGCGCGACCCTGCTCTTCCTCACCGACGGCGTCGACGAGGCCGGCGCCCGGCTCAGCGGCCGCCGCCTGGGCAGCCCGCAGGACATGGTGCGCGCGCTGCGCGGCGGCCTTGCGCATGACGTGGCACTGCTCGCCATGCGCAGGGACGACCCCGAGCAGGACGAGCAGGCGGTACCGCCCTCCGCCCGGCGCTGGCCGACGCTGCGCATGCGGCGTATGCCGGAGCGGAGTTGAGAGGGATCAGGCGAAGCGCCGCAGCCGCAGCGAGTTGCCGACGACGAACGCGGACGAGAAGGCCATCGCGGCCCCCGCGATCATCGGGTTGAGCAGGCCCGCCGCGGCCAGAGGCAGAGCGGCGACGTTGTAGCCGAAGGCCCAGAAGAGGTTGCCCTTGATGGTGCCGAGGGTCCGCCGCGACAGCCGGATCGCGTCGGCCGCCACGCGCAGGTCGCCGCGCACCAGCGTGAGGTCGCCGGCCTCTATGGCGGCGTCCGTGCCCGTGCCCATCGCCAGGCCCAGGTCGGCCTGCGCGAGAGCCGCCGCGTCGTTGACGCCGTCGCCGACCATGGCGACCGACCGGCCTTCCGCCTGCAGCCGCCGTACGACCGCGACCTTGTCCTCGGGCATGACCTCGGCGATGACATCCGCCTCCCCGATGCCGACCTCGGCCGCCACCGCTCGCGCAACCGCCGCGTTGTCGCCGGTCAGCAGCACCGGCCGCAGCCCGAGCCCGCGCAGCATGCGCACCGCCTCGGCGCTGGTCGGCTTCACCGCGTCCGACACGACCAGGACGGCACGCGCATGCCCGTCCCAGCCGACGGCGATCGCCGTACGTCCGGCCTCCTCCGCCTCCGCCTTGGCCAGGGCGAGCTTCTCCGGCAGGATCTGCGGCTGCCGCCCCACCACCACGGCGTGGCCGTCCACCACACCCTGCACACCCAGGCCCGGCACCGCCGTGAAGTCCTCCGGCACCGGCAGCGGGCCGCCGCGCTCCTGTGCGGCGCGGGCGACCGCACGCGCGATCGGGTGCTCGGAGGCGTCCTCCAGGGCCCCGGCGAGCCGCAGCACCTCCGCCTCGTCCTCGCCCTCGGCGAGGTGGACGGCGGTCAGTGTCATGGCGCCCGCCGTGACCGTCCCCGTCTTGTCGAGGACGATCGTGTCCACCGTGCGGGTGGTCTCCAGTACTTCCGGTCCCTTGATGAGAATGCCCAGCTGAGCGCCCCGCCCGGTGCCCACCATCAGAGCCGTGGGCGTCGCCAGGCCCAGGGCGCACGGGCACGCGATGATCAGCACGGCCACGGCGGAGCTGAAGGCCGCGGCCGTGCCGGCGCCCGTCAGCAGCCACACCCCGAGCGTCCCCAGCGCCAGTGCGATCACGGCGGGCACGAACACCGCCGAGATCCGGTCCGCGAGCCGCTGCGCCGCCGCCTTGCCGTTCTGCGCGTCCTCGACCAAACGCGCCATGCGCGCAAGCTGCGTATCGGCGCCGACCCGGGTCGCCTCGACGACGATCCGCCCGCCCGCGTTGACCGTGGCGCCCGCCACCGCGTCGCCCGGCCCGACCTCGACCGGCACGGACTCGCCGGTCAGCATCGCCGCGTCGACCGCCGAGGAGCCCTCCCGTACGACACCGTCCGTGGCGATCTTCTCGCCCGGCCGCACCACGAACAGATCGCCCACCGCCAGCTCGCCGACCGGGACGCGCACCTCGCGCCCGTCCCGCAGCACCGCCACGTCCTTGGCGCCCAGCTCCAGCAGCGCGCGCAGCGCCGCCCCGGCCCGCCGCTTGCTGCGGGCCTCGAAGTACCGCCCGGCGAGGATGAAGGAGGTGACGCCCGCGGCGACCTCGAAGTACAGATTGGACCCGGCGTCGCCGCGCGTGACGGTCAGCCCGAAGGGGTGCTTCATGCCGGGCATGCCGGCGTCGCCGAAGTACAGCGCCCAGAGCGACCAGCCGAAGGCGGCCAGCGTGCCCACCGAGATGAGCGTGTCCATGGTGGCCGTGCCGTGCCGCAGATTGGTCCAGGTGGCCTTGTGGAAGGGCCAGGCGGCGTACGTGACGACCGGCGTGGCCAGGATCAGCGAGAGCCACTGCCAGCCGCGCATCTGCAGCGCCGGGACCATGGCCATCGCGATCACGGGTATCGCGCACACGACGGCGGTCAGCAGCCGCTGCTCCAGCGGCAGCAGGTCCTCCTCGGCAGTCGTCGGAGCCGGGAGCGCCGCCGTGTAGCCGGTCGCCTCGACGGTCGCGATCAGATCACCGACGGCGACCGGGCCTTCGTAGGAGACCCTGGCCTTCTCGGTGGCGTAGTTGACCGTGGCGAAGACGCCGTCCATGCGGTTGAGCTTCTTCTCGACGCGGGCCGCGCACGAGGCGCAGGTCATCCCGCCGATGTCCAGCTCGACGTCCGTGGAACTCATCAGGCGGTCCGTCCGACCAACTCATAACCGGCCTCGTCGACGGCGGCCCGGACCGCCTCGTCATCCAGCGGCCCTTCGGCGGCGATGGTCAGCAGGCCGCTTTTCGCGTCCGCCTGGATGTCGGTCACGCCGGGCAGCGTCGAGACCTCTTTGGTGACGGCGGACTCGCAGTGGCCGCAGCTCATGCCGGTGACGGTGTAGGTGACGGTCATGGTGGGCGCTCCTTGCGTGCGGTTCGATCCCTATAGTGCCCAACACTATACCCCCCAGGGGTATTCCCGGCGGAGGGGCGGCCGAGGACCCGCCACAAAAAAGAGCCGCCCACCAGGCGGCTCTCCTTCGCCTGACGGGCGGCTCGTATCAGGATCGGATCGGGATCGGATCCAGGTCCGGATCAGGCCCAGAACGCGTCCGACCGGTCGATGTCGTCGATGCATTCGTCCAGGTCGGTGGCCTTGTTGCCGACGATACGGAAGACGATTCCGCCGTCCGCGTCATAGCTCTTGCCGCCCCGCTCGGCGTGGAGGTGGTGCACGGACACCGCGTGACCGCGCCCGTCGACGAACACGTTGCGCAGCTCGGCGCGCATATTGCCGCCGGTCAGCTCGAAGAGCTGCTGGTAGTAGGCGAGGATGTTGTCGACGCCCTTGAAGTCACCGGAGATCTGGCTGCTGCCGGGGACGTGCTGCGCGCAGTCGCTGGTCATGATGCCGCGCAAGGTTTCCATGTCACCGCGCGAGAACGCGTCGTAACCCTTGCGTATGAGTGCGGCGTGCGGGTGTTCAGCCATCACGATCGCCACCTTTCATGAGAAAGCGGGGCATATTCGGCTGACCTCACCAGCTTAGAGGCCTCGCCGATGGGACGCGCGGCGTCGCGGGCCCGCGCTCCCCATCGGCGAGGCCTCTTACGACTGCTCCCCGTCCCCACGCCCCCGCAGCCGCTCCAGGTCCCGGCGCTCCCGCTTCGTCGGCCGTCCCGCGCCCCGCTCCCGGTGGGCGACCACCACGACCTCCTCGCGCGGCGGTGGCGGCGGGCTGTTGTCGACGTAGCACTCCACCGCGACCGGCGGTCCGACCCGCTTGCGCACGACGGTTTTCACGACGACGATCCGCTCCCGCCCGGCGTGGTACAGCCGCACCTCATCGCCCACCCGCACCGCCTGCGCGGGCTTCACGCGCTCGCCATTGACGCGTACGTGCCCGGCCCTGCAGGCCGCGGCGGCCAGCGCGCGGGTCTTCGTCAGCCGCACCGACCAGATCCAGGCGTCGACCCGCACGCTTCCTTCGTCTTCAGCCATGCTCCCGACCTTAGAGGCCCCACCTATCCGCGCGGCCTCTCAATAAGCCGTCGCGCCGCCGTGCGGACGAGGTGTACAGCAGATGCGCCACAGCTTTCCACCTCCCACCTCTCACCTCCCCGCGATGGAGACACCTTGCCGATCCGCATCACTCCGCTGAACGCCCCGGACGACCGCCTGGCCTGGCTCGCCTCCGACGGCCACCCCGTGGGCTCCGCCTTCCTCCGGTTGTTCAGCCGCCCCGGCCAGGACCACCTCGCCGAACTCGAACTCCACGTCCACCCCGCCGACCGCCGCCACGGCACCGGCACCCGCCTGCTCGACGCGGCCCTCGGCGCCGCCCGCGAAGCCGGCAAGCGCTGCGTCCTGGCCCAGGCCGAAGCCGGCTCGCCCGGCGCCGAGTTTCTCCCCTCCCGGGGCTTCCGCAAGGTCCTCACCCTCACCTTCGCGCGGCTCCCCCTCGCCCAGGCCGACCCCGCCGCCATGGCCGACCGCCCCCATCCTCCGTACGTCCTCACCTCCTGGTCCGGCACCGTTCCCGACCACCTCGCCCAGACGTACGCCGACTCCCGCCGCGCGATGGACGACATGCCCATGGATGACACCGACTACGGCACCGTCACCTGGGACGTGGACCGTCTCCGCTCCGTCGCCGAAGCCGTCGCGAAACGTGGCGACCATCTCCACACCGTCGCCGCCGTCCACCGGCCCACCGGCAGCATCGTCGCCTTCACCGAACTCGTCGTCCCCTCCGACGGCCTCGGCGACGCACAGCACTACGGCACCGGCGTCCTGCCCGAACACCGAGGTCACGGCCTCGGCCTCTGGATCAAGGCCGAGTCCATCCGCCAGGCCCGCGACCGCCACCCCCGCCTCGACGGCCTGCTGACGGACACCGCCGACAGCAACTCGTACATGCGGTCGATCAACGACGCGCTCGGCTACGTGCCGACCCACCGCGTGATGACGTACCAGCTCGACCTGTAGCGGCCGCCTGCTCCGCTTCGCGCCCCTTGACCTGGTCGCTTGACAGGTTCGCGATCGGCGCTTCATCATCATTCCACTAATCAAGTAGCTAAAGGGTGGTGAAGGAGGTTGGAGTTCCGTATCGACAGACGGAGCGGGGTCGCCGCCTACCAGCAGATCGTGCAGCAGACCAAGCAGGCGCTGCGGCTGGGAGTGCTGGTGCCGGGGGACCGGTTGCCGACGGCCAAGGAGGTCGCGGAGACCTGCGCGGTCAACCCGAACACGACGCTCAAGGCGTACCGCGAGCTGGAGCGGGAGGGACTGGTCGAACCCCGGCCGGGGCTCGGCACGTTCGTGCGGCGGTCACTGGCCCGCCCGCAGGCGGCGGCCGACTCGCCGCTGCGGGGGGAGCTGGAGGAGTGGATGGACCGGGCCCGCGAGGCGGGGCTGGAGCGGGAGGACGTGACCGCGCTGGTCACGTCGGTGCTGGAGGAGCGGTACGCCGGAAGCCCGGCGGCCGTCGGGAACGAGGAGCACAGGTGAGCAGCGGTAGCAACGGCGGGAACGGCTGGAGCGACGACGTCACGGACTTCCGTGACGCGGGTCTGGCGGGCGCGGCCGGCGCCGGTGGCGGGGAGGAGTCCGCGATCGAGGCGTACGGCACAGGAAAGAAGTACCGGCGGGGATGGGCGCTGAAGGACTGCTCCTTCCGGCTGCCGGCCGGCCGGATCTGCGGTCTGGTGGGCCCCAACGGCGCCGGAAAGACCACCCTGATGGGGATAGCGGCCGACCTCCTGGAGCCGACCGCCGGCACCCTGCGGGTGTTCGGCTCGGCCCCGGGCTCCGACGAGGCCAACCGCCGCACCGCGTTCCTCGCCCAGGAGAAGCCGCTGTTCCGGCGCTTCACCGTGGCCGAGACGCTGCGCCTGGGCCGGGAGCTGAACCCCGGCTGGGACCAGCAGGCCGCCGAGAACATCGTCAGGGCGGGCAATGTGCCCTTCGAGGCGAAGATCGGCACCCTGTCGGGCGGCCAGCGCACCCGCGTCGCGTTCGCCCTCGCCTTCGGCAAGCGCCCCGACCTGCTGCTGCTCGACGAGCCGATGTCCGACCTCGACCCGCTCGTACGCCATGAACTCATGGGCACCCTGATGGCCGAGGCCGCCGAGCACGGCACCACCGTGCTGATGTCCACGCACATGCTCGCCGAGCTGGAGAACGTCTGCGACTACCTGATGGTCATCGCCGACGGCGGACTGCGGCTCGCCGGTGAGGTCGACGAACTCCTCGCCGCCCACACCCTGCTGACCGGCGCCCGTCCGGACGGCGAAACCGCCGGTGTGCCCGCCTCCCTCGCCCGTCACACGGTCGTGGAGTCCCGCACCAGCGGACGCCAGGTCACCATGCTGGTGCGCCCGACCGGACCGATCGACGGCGTCTGGCAGTCCGAAACCCCGAACCTGGAGGAACTCCTGCTCGCCTACCTGCGCTCCCCACAGGCGCCACCGTTGCTCACCGCCAGCTCCCAGGTCAGCGACCGGGTCGGCGGCCAGGACGGCGCGAAGGCGGTGGCGGCATGACCACCATGACCAACGCCCAGGCTTCCCCCGTCACCACCGCCCCCGCCCGCCGGGGCCCGCGCCTCAGCGGTATCAACTGGCTGGTCTGGCGCCAGCACCGGGCCGCCTTCTGGACCATCATCGGCTGCACGATCCTCGCCGCCGGCTGGATGGTCTACCAGCGTGGGCAGCTGATGGACGCCCTCCACGCCCTCGGGTGGCCCCACCCGACATCGGACGACTGGGACATGAAGGTCAGCAACTCCGCTCTGACGCAGGCGGGATACGGCCTCGGCTTCATCCCCATCCTGATCGGCGTCTTCGTCGGGGCCCCGCTCATCGCCGGGGATCTGGAGAACGGCACCGCCAAGCTGGTCACCTCGCAGTCCGTGAGCCGTGTCCGGTGGATCGCCACCAAGCTCGCTATCACCGTCCTGGTGGTCGCCGTGGGCACGGCAGTGCTCGCAGGGGTGTTCAGCTGGTTCTGGTCGCCGGTCAGGGACCATGAGAACTTCATCTCGTGGGTCTCCGGTACCGGCTTCGACAACAGCGGACCCATGCTGACCGCACTCACCCTGTTCACCCTGGTCGGCGGCGTCGCGATCGGCATGGTGCTGCGCCGCTCCCTGCTGGCCATGGTCGTCACCTTCGGCTTCGCGGTCGCCGTGCAGATCATCTGGTCGTACTTCCGGCTGGACCTCGGCAACAGCGTCACGCTGACCACCAACAAGGGCGTCCTGGACTCCAGCCCGACTCTGCCCAACGCCGCCTACGAGCTGGACCGCTGGTTCACCACCGCTTCCGGGAAGCTCTACGGCTGGAGCACCTGCGTCACCGAGCCCGAAGCCAAGGTGAAGGGCTGCCTGGACCAGAAGGGCATCGTGGGCTGGCGGGTGGACTACCTCCCCTACTCCGAGATGTCCTCCATGCAGTGGTTCGGCGCCTCCATCCTGCTGGCCCTGACCGCCGCCCTCACCGCCTTCATCTTCTTCTGGGGCCGCAAGCGCATCGTCTGACGTACCAACGGCACCACCGCACAACCTGAAGCACCCCGCACCACCCCGTACCACCGAACGCCTCGGCCCTCGTTGGCCCATCCCCGCAACGGCCGGCACGCACCACCCCATCACCATGTCGTGCTGCCGGCCGTGCAGGGCCCGCTCTTCCCGGTATCCCGGTGACCACACCCGGGTGCCCTCTCCGCCTCGACGGCGCGAACCATCACACACTTCCGGCCGCACACCGCCCTGCGGTTGCCGAGCCATGCCCTCTTGCCGACTTTCGTACGAAAGGCCTGAGTTGAAGCTGAACAGGAAGCACAGCAAACAGACGGCGGCCGGTGCCGTCGCGGCGGCGCTGCTCGCCGCCACCGCGGCCGTGACCGGCGGCGCCGCCCAGGCCCAGGCCGCACCGGTCGCGGTCGCCCAAAGCACCGGCACCGCGAGGACCGTCACCCTCGTCACCGGCGACCGGGTCACCCTGGACGCCTCGGGCAAGGTCACCCGCGTCGTGGCCGCCGAGGGCCGCGAGGGGACTGCGTTCCGCATCCAGCAGGCCGACGGCCACGCGTACGTCGTACCGCGGGACGCCGAGGCGCTGGTCGCGAGCGGCAAGGCCGACCGGCGGCTGTTCGACGTCACGCAGCTGGTGAGCCTGCACTACGACGACGCCAGGCGGTCCGACCTGCCGCTGATCGTCACGTACGCCAAGGGCAAGTCCCTTGCCGCCAGTACGTTCTCGGCCTCCGGCACCCAGGTGCGCCGGAACCTGCCGAGCATCAACGGCGAGGCGCTGCGGGCCCGCAAGTCCCAGGGTTCCGCACTCTGGCAGACCCTCACCGGCAGCGGGGCCACGGCGCGTTCGCTCGCCGCGACCAGCTCAGCGAAGGTCGCCAGGATCTGGCTCGACGGCAAGGTCAAGGCCGGCCTGGACAAGAGCGTCCCGCAGATCGGTGCACCGACCGCCTGGGCCGCCGGTTACGACGGCAAGGGCGTCAAGGTCGCCGTGCTCGACACCGGCATCGACGCCACCCACCCGGACCTGAAGGACCGGATCGACGCGGCGAAGAACTTCTCCGGGTCCGGGGCCGCCGACGACGTCGTGGACCGCGCGGGCCACGGCACGCACGTGGCGTCGACCATCGCGGGCTCCGGGGCCGAGTCCGGCGGGAAGTACAAGGGGGTCGCGCCCGGCGCGCGGCTGCTGGTCGGCAAGGTGCTCGACGACTCCGGCTCGGGGGAGGAGTCCGGCATCATCGCCGGGATGCAGTGGGCCGTCACCGAGGGCGCCAAGGTGGTCAACCTCAGCCTGGGCGGCGAGGACACCCCGGACACCGACCCCGTCGAGCAGGCGGTCGACGACCTGTCCGCCGACTCCGGCACCCTCTTCGTCATCGCCGCGGGCAACGAGGGCCCCGACGCGGGCACCGTCGGCTCTCCGGGCAGCGCCGCCGCCGCTCTCACCGTGGGCGCGGTCGACGGGCAGGACGCCATGGCCGACTTCTCCAGCCGCGGCCCCACCGCCGACGGCTCCCTCAAGCCGGACATCACCGCGCCCGGCGTCGACATCGTCGCCGCGAAGGCGGCCGAGGGCTGGATGGGCGACCCGGCCGCCGACGGCTACGTCACGATGAGCGGCACCTCTATGGCGACCCCGCATGTCGCCGGCGCCGCCGCCATCCTCGCCCAGGAGCACCCCGACTGGACCGGGCAGCAGCTCAAGGCCACCCTCACGGGCTCGGCCACCCCGACCGCGGCCGTCTCCTCCTACGCCCAGGGGGCAGGGCGCACCGACCTCGCCAAGGCGATCACCCAGCAGGTCACCAGCAGCCCGGCCACCCTGAGCTTCGGCTCCCAGCCGTGGCCGCACACCGACGACCAGCCCGTCACCAAGGAGGTCACCTACCGCAACGCCGGTGACCAGCCGGTCACCCTCGACCTCGCCACCGACGCCGTCGCCCCGGACGGCATGTTCACCGTGTCGCCCGCGCAGCTCACCGTCCCGGCGGGCGGCCAGGCGACCGCCACCGTCACCGCCGACAGCCGGGTCGGCACGGCCGACGGCGAGTTCGGCGGCGCGCTGACCGCCACCTCCGCCGACGGCTCCACCAGTGTGCGTACCGCCATCGGCGTCCAGCGCGAGATCGAGTCGTACAACCTGACCGTCAAGTACCTCGGCCTCGACGGCAAGCCCGTCACCGCCGACGCCACGACCGGCCTCTACGGCCTGGACAACACCATCTGGAAGGACATCTACGACGGATCCGACGGCACGGTCACCGTCCGTCTCCCGAAGGGGCGTTACGCCCTGGAGGGCCGGATACCCACCGGCTCCGGCTCCGATGATCTCGCACTGCTGATGCAGCCGAAGTTCGCGCTGACCAAGGACACCACCCTGGTCATGGACGCCCGCCGGACCAAGCCGGTCCGGGTCACCGTGCCCGACACCGCCGCGAAGAACACCGAAGCCATGCTCAACTACTTCGTCGACAACGACGGCAACGGCTACGGCTCCACCTACACCGCCGACACCTTCGGCAGCATGCGCTTCGGGCAGCTCGGCGCCAAGGTGCCCGCCGACGAGGCGCTCGCCCAGTACTCCGGGACCTGGACCCACGGGACGGTGAACTACCGCCTGGCCTGGAACCGCACCGGCGACCTCTCCGGCTTCACCCAGAAGCTGCGGCGCGCCCAGCTCACCAAGGTCAAGGTCCAGGTCGGCGCGCTCGCCAAGGCCGGCACCGTGGACATCATCGCCGCGCCCCTCCTGCCCGGCACGGGCAACTGGTTCGACTTCACCCCGACCACCCGCAAACTGCCGCTGACCGGCACGGACTACGTACTCCCCAACGGCGTCAAGTGGCACTACGCCGCCTACGAGTACGGCCCGGCCGGCGCCGACGGCGAACCGGTCTCCGCGGCCGGCCAGTCCGCCGCCCCCCAGTCCTTCGCCTCCGGCAAGGACTACACCCTGCGCTTCAACGTCGGCGTCCTCGGCCCCGTCCTCCCCTCCGGCACCCTCACCCCCGGCGACGCCCGCCCCGGCGCGCTGCGCCTCGGCGACACCTTCGGGGCCTACGTCCCGCTCTTCTCCGACGGCGCCGGTCACCTGGGCACCTCCGCGTACACCAAGGCACGCAGCTCCCTCTACGCCGGCAGCACCAAGATCTTCGCCACCACCACCCCCCTGGACGGCGACACCACCCACACCCTCCCGGCCGGCGCCCGTACCTACCGCCTCACCACCGACATCTCCCGCTCCCCGGCCCTCTTCCCCGTGAGCACCCGCATCGCCGCCGAGTGGACCTTCCGCTCCGCCCACGTCCCCGGCACCGCCGCCAAGCCCCTGCCCCTGTCCGTGGTCCGCTTCACCCCGAAGCTCTCAGCGGCCGGCACCGCCAAGGCCGGAACCACCTTCGCCGTCCCCTTCACCATCCAGGGCGCCGCCAAGCCCGCCACCCTCCGCAAGCTCGCCTTCCAGGTCTCCTACGACAACGGCAAGACCTGGAAGAAGGCCCAGGTCGTCAACGGCAAGCACCTCAAACTCCGCCACCCCGCCAAGGCCGGCACCGTCTCGCTCCGCGTTACCCTGACGGACGCGAACGGCAACACCCTGAAGCAGACCATCTGGCGGGCCTACCGCACGGTGAAGTAGCCCTGCTCGCTTCCCCGGCGGTACACACCCCTTAGGAGCACACTCCTAAGGGGTGTACTCCTTGCCGGCCCGGCGGCCTTGGGCTCCCACCCCAGCCTGACCACACCGAAACTGGAGGCGTCGAAGTCGTCCTCCGGATCGTGGAGGGCCGTGGTCGCCACGTCCCAGCGGGCGAAGGCGTAGACGAATGCGGCGTCGACGCCGGCCCAGTGAGCCAGATGCCGGAAGGTTCTCACCCGAGAGTCGCGCATCCGTCCACAACCTCCCGAGACAGAGCGACCAGCGGGGAAGATGGCCTCATGACAAAGCTGTCCGTATGGTCGGTCCGTCGTGCCTCCTCTGGTTCGGTCCTGTCGTTGTGGTCGCAGGACTCCGTGTTGTCGATCGGCTCGGTTGGATCGGTGCTGTCCGTGGGGTCCGTCGGCTCGGCCTTGTCGGTCGGCTCGATCGGAAGCGCTCTGTCCGCCGGTTCGATCGGTTCCGCCATGTCGCTGATCTCAACCGGGTCGTGGCTGAGTACAGGATCGTTGCTTTCCGCGCAGTCGCGGTGGTCGGTGCTGTCCTGGCGTTCCTCTCGCGGTTTCCTGGCCATGGGAGCGGTAGGGGCAGCGGCCGGAGGCACCCTGCTGTTGGCCCAGATGCTGCACAAGACCGAAGCCGGTACTGAATAACCTTGATCAGGCCGAGAGGTCGTTTCGCTCGGCGTTTCAGACCGGGATGAGGGTTTGGTGCCGTTGCAGGAGATCGCCGACCACGTGGATCAGCAGATCAAGAAGGGGCGCGAGCCCGGGAAGCCCAAGATCGACTGATCTGGCACGGATCTGGCACGGCCACTCCGGCGCCATGATCCGCCAGCCGCGAACGATCAAGGCCCAGACTGCCGGTGTCAACCGGCTGACCTGGGCCTTCGTCGTACGTGGCGCCGCGAGGGCGCTGCGTGCCCCAGGCAGGATTCGAACCTGCGACACCGGCTTTAGGAGAGCCGTGCTCTATCCCCTGAGCTACTGGGGCAGGGATCTGTCAGAAAATGTGTCAAAAACTCGCTGACCAGCGATGTTCTGGAGCACATCTTCCAGGGAGATCTGCGACGGCGCAGCCGAAGCCGCGCCGCCGCACAGTCTAGCGGGTCACACGACGATGTCGGCGAGGTGGGACTGTGCTGTGCGCATGGCGCAGGTCAGGGGCTGTTCCGCCTGACAGGGTGAGCGTCGCGGTACTGGGTTCAGCTGGCCCAGGGGTCCCGTGGCCCCTGGGACTGGGTGGCTCATGTGGCGCGGCCATGGATCCGGGCGACGGAGTTGTTGAGCCATGCGTAGCCGATGTAGATGGCCAGGCCGCCGTCCGCTCCGTAGGCGGGAATGCACTTGTGGCGGTAGGACAGATCCCATGTGGAATGTTGGGCTTCGCTGTCCTGCCTGAAACCTTTGAGGCGTCGGCCTGCTGGCGTGGGCGGCGGCACGATTCTGAGATGCTCGGTTCGGTTGAGGCGTTGGCGGCCGGTCTTCGGGTCGATTTCTCGGTCTTCGGATGTTTCATCGACTCGGATGTTAACGGTGTGGGTGGGACCGTTTCCGCACGGGATTTCCACCTGGTGGTAGAAGCGGTAGGTCTTGCCTTTTCTGGGGAGGAAGGCGCTGACGGGGAGTGGGTTGTAGATGATCTTCTTCCCGTCGACGGAGAGCTTCTTTTCGCAGACCCGGCTGCCTGCGGCGTAGAGCTCGTGATCACAGGATTCGCAGGTATGCACCTGCAGTGGTTGAGGTTCGAGTCCTTCGGCTTGGGGAGTGAAGACGACGATGCCCTGCGCGATCAGCTGGGCACGGTGGACGCCACGAATGGCGATGTCGTGTGTGTATGCGATACGGGCCTTTACCTTTGAGGCGATGTATTTGAGCATGCGCACCGTGGCAACTCCCTCCGCTTCGTGATCGGGGTCCGCTTCCTTGCTCTTGTGGCGGAGGGTTTCCATGTCGAGGATCACCCGGCTGTGCGGAAGATTCGCGCCCCGAATTGCCATGGAGAGGTATTTGTTTCCGTAGACCCTGTTGCCGCCTCCTTCCACGGTGTAGGAGGCGTCCGGGTCGATCTTGTGCCTCCGCTTCTCGCCGGTCCTTTTGTCCACGCTTTCGAGCTCGGTCTGGCGGGAGGCCGGTGCGGCGACGGTCGCGTCACCGTGGATGACCTGGCCGCAGGCGGGCCGGATCCAGGTTCCCTCCTCCATGTCCAGGAGTCCTTGTTCGAGGGCTTGGGCGATCCACGCGTCGCGGCTTGCCTCGCGCAGCGCGGCGAGTTCGGGTTTCATGCGGGTCTTGAAGAAGTAGTTCCAGTTGCCGCGGGTAGGGCCGTTCTCTCGCAGGGAGTCGGCGTGTTCGTCGCCGAGGATGGTGCGCACGGAGTCGCGGAGGATGGACCACCAGAGGTCCTCGGCGAGGTGCGCTGCCGCGCTGCGTGCTGATTCGAAGATGGAGATGCAACTGTCGAAGATCAGGTAGACGTAGGGAGGGAACTTGGGAGGGCAGCCGACACGTGGGCCGGTCTGCTCGGGGAATGCCGCTGCTGCGACGGCGTAGATGTCGGGGTTGCCGACCACGGCGCGGAAACGCTGTGTGATGGTCAGGGGCGGGGCCTCGTCGCTGTGTTTGGGCGGCGGGTCGGTGGCGGCGCCGAAGATGTCGTCGGGGATCGGCCCGAGCTCCCAGCCGGGGTCGTCGGTCTTCCTCTTCTTGCTTCGGCTGTTGCGGCGCTTCTTCGGGGCGGTCACGGTGCCTCCCCGTTACCCGGGCCGGCGAGCCAGTCGTAGCCGATGGTCGCCGCCGCCGCGTCCAGGGAGGTCAGGCCGAGGACGCGGGCGACCTCGGACAGGCGTCCGGTTTGGGCGAAGACCTGCTGGCCGCGGTAGGCGGTGACGTCGCGCAGGCGGACCTGGCGTTTGGCGGTGGACAGGCCGGCTCGTCGGGCGATGACGCTGAAGCCGGCTCCTACGCTGGCCTGAGCACGGTAGGCGGAGGACGCGGTGGTCACGAGCGGGTGGGGGCCCGGTCCGATGTCGGCGAGGCGGGCGGCCCGCTGGGCAAGCGCCTGGAGGGACCAGTCGTCCAGGGGGCAGCTTCGGGCCAGGGTGTGCGTCGATCCGGCTGTGCTGATCCGGGCTCCGGGGGTATCGAGGTCGGCGGTGGTTGCGCAGGCGATCTCCGCACTGGCCTGGCCCGCGAGCAGTAGGGCGAGTAGGGCGGCGTAGCGGCTGCGAGGCGCTCCGTAGCCGGCGTGGAAGCGCAGTTTGGCCACTTCGGCGTCGGTGATCTGCTGGGCCGGGCGACGCGGGCTGCGGGGGATGGCGGGCGCGTCCAGCAGCGGGTGGGCGGTGGTCAGTCCCATGCTCCGGCAGTCGGCGAACAGGGTCCGCAGGGCCCCGCGGCGCTGGCGTTCGCTGCCCGGTGCCGGCGTGACGCTTCGTCGTCCGTGCCGGTCGCGGCCCGGGGCGGTTTCGAAGCGGCGGATCAGTCCGCTGGTGACCTGATCGAGGTAGATGACGTCGTGGGCAGCGGCGAAACCCAGGAAACGCTCACACATGGCACAGTCCAGAGCCACGGTCTGAACGCTCATTTTCCCGGCTCGGGCGCGCTGCTCCCATAGTTGGCCGGCCAGGCGGAGGGCCTCGCTGATCTCTGTGCGGAGTTCAGGCTGGGGTGTTGCCGGAGTCGCACTGACGGGTGAGGGGCGGTGGCCCGTCCGTGGATTGATGTCGTGTGCGGTGGCGCCAACGGGTCGGGCGCTACTGTGGGGAGTAGTCCTCCGTGCTGAGGACATGCCGAAGCTCCTATCGCGGCGATGCCGCTGGTGGTGGTGGAGGTGGGGGTCCGGGGCGCCACCCGGCCAAGGGATGCGGCGCCTCGGACCTGCAGTCAGATCGGGCGGTCGGTGGGCAGTCCTTTGATCTTGTCGATCACGGAGGCCAGGCCGCGCAGGTGGCGGTGGAGTGCGTCGAGGTCGTCCGTGGAGAGGCGGCCGAGGTCCACGATGCGGATCGGGCTGGCCAGCAGAGCGGCGATGTCGCCGTTGCCTGCGATCTGCGGGGGCTCGGTACGCGGTCGGGGGATACCGGCACCTCCGGTCGCCGGAGCCGGGCCGCTGGGCGACACTTCGCTCGTCTGCTCGTTCGGGCCGACGCCCGGGTCGGCCGACTCGGGCGTGGCAGCTGCGTGCCAGCGCAGGTAGCCGGGCTTGTCGACCTGCAGGAACCCGGACTGGATCATGAAGTCGACCAGGACCTCTGCCGCCAGGCTCTTGTCGGCGCCGGCGCGGGCCTGGCTGAGCAGGTGGGCTGTCAATCCGCTGGCCAGACCCGGATCCGTACCGAGGCGGGTATGTGCAGCCTCGACGAACCAGATCGACTGCAGTGCCGCGCGCAGCGCGGAGCGACCTTGCTGTTCGCTGCGCAGCCAGGGGGCGGCCAGGGCGGCTCCGGTCTTGGTGGCGCGGTAGGTGCCGCGCCCCGGAGCCCGTTCGAGAAGCTTGCAGGAGCACAGAAAACTCATGCACAGGCCGATCCGGGACGCTGCGATGTCGACGTGCTGGCCGAGATCGTGGGTGGTGAACGCGCCGTCCCAGGCGCAGGCAACCTTCAAGATCTTGGTCTGCAGATCGGCCCGAACCCGGTCCGTTGGCAAGGGGAGTCGGAGTTGTGTGCTGGTGCGGCGGCTGGGCATCGCGGATCGTCCTCCGTGGGGCGACATGTGACGGACCGATGCGGGTGGCACGCGGCGGAACCCGTTCGGTAGGGAGGGGTTCCGCGCCCGCACCGAGTTGCTATAGTTCTAGCAGCGGTGGGGGTCCTGCGCATCCCGGCCGGACTTCGGTCACACTGTTGGCGTGCCTGGAGGAACCCGACGTGCCCTTAAACCGACCGAGTACATCACCCGTGGTCAGTGGCCAGGGGCGATGATGCGGCAGCACCGTGGTGCCCAGGTCGCCCAAGCCGTCGCGCGCGCGCTCGCCGAGGCGATGGCGCAGCGGCGGCTGAGCGCGAACGCGCTGGCTCAGCAGACCGGCGTCAACCGGCAGGTGATCTCCAACATCCTGACCGGCGCGAGCTGGCCGGACCTGCTGACGATCGCGACAATCGAGCAGGCCCTGGGGGTGTTGCTGTGGCCGAACCATGTCGCATGGCCCGCCGAGGGTGATCCGGCGACGATGCCCGCCCAGGCGGGAGCCCCGTCCGAGAGCCCGCACGCCGCCCGGACGGATTGAACGGCGCCGCGCCTCGCGGTGGATTCCAGGGAACGTGCATTCGGTTGTGCGCATGGCGTTCGGCTTCCACTGGTGTCGGTGACGTGAAATCAGTCGAACGCCCGACGGGACGCCTTGTTGGCGGGTACCGTCGAAAGTGCGACAAAACTGCCGCCCGGATCCGGCTTGGCCTACCAAACCTGTAGACGGAACCGGGCGGCAGTAGGTCCGCGCAGAGCGCGGGTGTGAGGGCGGCTCAGGTGATCAAGCGAACCGCCACGGTGCGCAAATGGTGTAGTGAGTGCGCGGTTTCTTGCCTTCCTTCGTCGTGCTCTTGATCAACACGCGCTTATCGCAGAGGAAATCCAGACCGGACCGGGCGAGCCGGACCGCATTGTCGTCGTCGCCGTGGCCGCGTGCGACGGCCACCTCCTGGGCGCTCCACGGGTGCTCCGGGCGGGTCTCAAGGACTTTCATGATCTCGATCGAGCGGTTCCCCGAGATCTCGATTGGTGGCGGTTCCTGCGCAGTGGTGTTCTCGGTTTGCTGGTCGGCGCTCTGCTCGTCCTCGTGACTCCCGTCATCAGTACCGGCATCCGGTGGCTGCGAGCTCCCGGCGGCCTCCGTGAGGGAGCTGCGCAAGAGGCGTGCCCGCTCGGGGGCGCCAAGCAGGTGGTTGAGAGCTGTCTCCGCCTCCACACGCACGTCCCGGATCCTCGTCACGCCGGCCTGTAGCCGGTTGATCCTTTCCTCGCGGTCCCGGAGGAGAAGGTCACACTCACCGATGATGCGGCGGAATTCCTTGCCGGCGTCCTGCACCCCCCCGGGGGGGCTGGCGTGAGTGGTCATACGGCCCAGGGTAGGGACGGGGCACACCGCCGTGTGCCCTGTTTATGCACCCAGTCAAACAAGGCCACGCGGTGTCACAACCCGTCACGGGGTTGGTCGTTGCGCCGTGGAATCCGGTCAGTTCTGATCTGTGCCCTGAGGACCACGACACGCGGGGAGAGGCCCACTGATCGATCGCATTCATTCAACTGCTCTGTGCGCCTACTCTTTGCGCAAGTTGGTCACTGCACCTGCTCTGCCCCGGGCTCGTGCGCCTGGGTATCGGCCGGGTGACTTGCCGCTACGCGCCGCAGGGCTGGCAGGCTGACGCGTTCGCTGCCGTTCAGCACCGCCGATACGGCGGCAGCGCGCACCAGGTACATCAACCCGCTGACGTTCCCGCCGCTCAACTGGTGCAGATCCACCGCGAGTTCACTCAGTTCGCCGGGGCGGTGATGGTCGAGCCGCAGTGCCACATCCAACTCCGCCACCAGGCGAGCCCACTCGGACGCATCGGTCAGACGGTCGGCCTGAACGTGCACCATCCGCCTGAACCCTGCGGTATCAGCCTTCTGACCTGCGCTTTGGATACCGGCATACACGAACAAAGCGGGGAGCCGGTCCGCGAAGTGGCGCAGCACGTCGACAATCTCCGTCTCGCGCGTTCCGGTCCACGCGTAGTGCATGTCGTCGATCAGGACCACCCCCGTGCCAGTGATGGTCAGCGTCTCGCGGATGTCGTCGATGAACCGGGTCATGTGACGGCGCGGATGGATCGGGTATTGCACGAAGCGCGCGAGGTCTTCCACCAGATCGCGCGCCGTCCCCGTGGGGCGAAGTGCCACGTAGACGGTCGGGATCCGGGTGGGCCTTTGGCCGTGCCGCGCGCGGTCGCGCAGTTCGAAGCTACGCCCGAACTCGATCAGGGCTGTGGTCTTCCCGAAGCCGGCAGGCCCGGTGACCAGCAGGTCGTGGCCCGGGCCCAGGGTGTGCTCCTTGAGCACGGCCAGCCGCCATCCGTGCTCGCGGACCTCGCGTACCAGGGGAGTGTCTTCCAGGGAGAGACGCGCGTGGTAGATCAGCCGCTCGTGTGGGTCCGCCCCTGGGCCGGCGGTTTGGGCACCAGCCGCGCTGATGTAATTGCGCCAGCCTTCCAGGCTGGTCAGCGGCGCGTGGCGGACCACTTGTGCCGGCACGGGCACAGGCGGGCGAGGGTGGGCGGAAAGGAACGTCGCGTCCTCCCCCTGCCGGAACGATCGGATACCGGCTGTCAGTTGCTGGTCAGCCGACGGCGGCTTCTGGGGGACGGCCAGCCACTCCCCGCATCCCAATTCGACCCACACCTGCCGCCGGTCGTAGAAGTCCTTGCGGACCCATACCGGCCCCGATGGCCCGGGAGCGGCGCGCAGCGGATCGAGCCGCGGGCTGTCGTAGTGGATGCGATCCACGAGCAGACCCGCGGCAGTGACGTGGCGTCGGATCCGGGGCAGCAGTGTCAGGGCTACGTGTGGCGCCCGCGGCAGGGAGATCGCGCCTGCGTCCGTGACCGCGTCCGCGAAGATCTGGTTAGGACTCGCCCCACCCGGCGTTGCACGGTGCCTGTCGCCGGATTTGACCGGTAGGTTCTGCCAGACCTCGGTGACCCACTGGTCCACCGCAGGCTGTAGCGAAGCCAGCCGTTCCCAGGTCAACTCCGGTGCCCCGGTCAGCTCTTGGCTCAGCACGTCGGTCAGGCCATCGGCGAGCCTGCCGAGCAAGCGCTCCACATGCGCTGCGTCCCTGGGTAGGCGCGGATCGGTGACCCTGACGCGGATGCCTACCTGTCGGCACGCCGCCCGGAAGCCGACGGACCGCGCCAGGAAGGTGTCCTCGACGTCCAAACGCTCGGGAACGATGACTGCCGCAGCCGTCGCCGAACCGGTCGACTCCTCCAGACTTGCGGCCGGCGCTGATCCCAACTGCTCCAGCAGATTCCGCGGCGTGCACAGCCGCATCAGGAGCACACGCCCGTCCACGGTCGTGCCGACTGGGTGCAGCAGCAGTGCGCACACCGATCCGGTGGCCACGTCCAGGACTACTGTCGCCCGCGCCTGCGGTCCCTCCCCTGCTGCTCCCGCCGAACTGGTCGCGTAGAGGTCGATTACGTCAACCACCGCCCTTGCCCCGGGCCTTGCCGACCGAGCGGGCGCCAGGTGGCGTCGCCGTCGCGCTCGGCCTTTCGCCGCGCCGCTCCTCAGCAGTTTGGAGATCAGCCGGTAGAAGGTCGAGTGGGACGGGATCGCCACCTCGTAACCATGACGTTCCCGCACTCTTGCTTCTGTCTCGGCGCGGTAGAACGCCACTGAGCGCCGCGGTTGGTTCCTACGCTCGTGGAGCACCTGCAGCAGGCAGTCAAGGACACGCGGATCGATCCGTGCACCTACCCGCGAGGTTCGCTCACTGCGGCCGTCCAGCAAACCCTCGAATCCGTCGGCCTGGTAGCGCTGCCGCTTGCGCCTCACCGTCCCGGCCGAAAAGCCGTGATCGAGTCCCGCTGCTGCGAGTTCCTTCGACTTGGCGAGTTCGCGCTCTGCCAACGTGGTGACCGCCGGATCATATTCCGGCTTCGGTGCTACTCCAGGGCCCGCATCAGGAGGCAACCCGGTCTGCACTTCCACCACATGGCGTTCCCAGAACGTCGCCACGGCGCGCTGACGCTTGTCGGCGACCACGTCCGCCCGGCCGTCCGTCGGCCTGACAGGTCCGCGAGCGATCAGCTCGACTGGTTGCGATAGAAGCTGAGTGACACTCACCGCGACCGTGGCACCGACCGCGTCGGCCAGCACGATACGGCCCCCGGACAAGCCCACCACGGTCCAGGCGCGGTCGACCACGCGGAGGCGATCTCCAAGACTTAGCCGCGATGGCCACTGCCCAGCCATCCGTCCTCCCTCGCGATCGTGAACTCATGTCCTGTCCGAGGCTAGGTGTCTGCGACACCAGGTTTCTACGCACAGAAGCGGGTCTGGCACGAAAATAGATGTGCCCGTCCTGGGTCAGGCTGCTGCGATGGGCTGGAAGCGGACGGTGAGGCCGAGGCCGTTGGCTTCCTTAGCTTGGCGTTTAACCTCAGCGGGCTTGGTGTTCCTTGATCGACTCGGCGCGTTTGACCGTCTTGCCGACGTCGTGGCGCTTGGCGCGGTGCCTGTTCTTCGAGCCGGGAGGCCGTCCCGGGTCCGCAGGGGGTTCGCAACGTCCGCGCGACGGCGGCGAGGCTGTGGCACAACTCCGGCGCAGACCATCGAGTTCGCTGTGATCGACGCTGCGACCGGTAGAAGGCTGCTGGACACTCTCGTGAAGCCCACCGAGCCGATCAGCGACGGTGCTCGCTGGGTGCACGGCATCTCCGACGAGGACGTTACCCAAGCACGGCCGTGGGAGAAGGTACTGCTCCTTCGGCCGGGGCACCGGCCGTCACAACGACGCCATCCTCACCGCCGACGGCTACGCCAAGGCCGTCGCCTCCGCGCCCGGCCATGTCGAGACCGTCCGCGCGCTGGTCTTGGCCCCGGAGGGAAGAGCCCCTCCGTCGCCGTCACTCGGGCGCCGGTGACGGCGGGCCCTACGACGTTTTCGGCCTGTGATCGTCGTCGGTGAGCTGTGAGGTCGCCCGGATGTTCCTGACGGCGCCGGGAGGGGTGAGCCGGCCCGGCGTCGTGCGGCGAAGCGGAGACGCGGTTTCTGAGCGGCGACAGGGGCTGTTCGTCGGGCGGTCTACGTGGACGGCGTCCAGCCGTCCAGCCAGTCGGCGATCTCGTAGTCCGCGGCCTGGCTCACCGTCAGGAAGGGCCGGTCGGAGCTTGCCGTGCCCGCTCCCGCACCGGAGTTGGCGTATTCGGCGAAGCGATCGTCCTTCCAGGAGAACCCGCTCATGTCGGTCCATGGCGCGCTGCGCACGATGGCGCCCAGCGAGCTGTTGCGGACGATCGCCTCGGGGTCGAGGGATGCGTCCCCGCCCGCGTGCCACGGGCGGCCGAGGTAGGTCGCCGCGGTGGTGCCGGACCCGGTGATCGAGCTGTTGATGACCAGGAAGCCGTGGTACGCGGCCGGCGTCGACGGCGCGAGCACGATCCCGTAGCTGGTGCGGTCGCTCTTCACTGTGATCGCGGTCTTGTTGATGACGGCGGTGGCGCCGCCGAAGATGAAGTCGACATCGCCGCTGATGATCGCGTTGTTGACGTACACCCGTGCCCGCAGCGAGGTCGACCGGCTGTGCAGCAGCAGCGTGTCCTGGTTGCCGTCGAAGATCACGCTGTCCAGTACGGTCCGGTCGCCGGCGGTGTAGAGCGCCACCGCCTGCTCGTTGGCGTAGTCGTGCGCCGCTTCGTCGAAGTCGTTGGCGATGGTGAGGTTGCGTGCCTGGAACTCGTCCGCGTAGGCGGTCACGGTCGCGCTGCCGCCCGTGCCGTAGGTGGTCCCGTCGCCCTTCGGGCTGCCCGAGGCCACTCCGTACACGATTTTCGTGGAGCTGCGGCTGCTGCCGGTGCCCTGGAAGGTGACATAGGGCTTGGTCGCCGGCACGGTCACTTTCTCGCGGTAGGTGCCGGGCGCGATGGAGATGATGACGCGTGAGGAATTGCCGGCCGGTACGGCGTTCACGGCCGCCTGCACGGTGGTGAAGTTGCCCGAGCCGTCCGCGGCGACGGTGATCGTGGCCGCGGCCGACGCGGTGCCCGTGCTGCCGAGCGTCGCGCCGGCAGTGGCCCCCGCCACGAGGGCGAGGACGGCCGACAGCCCTGAAGCCGGCCGCAGCCAGCGGTGGCGGTGCTGCTGGGTTCGGGTTGGGTGTCCCGTGTTGGTGGTCATGGCCTTCAGTCGCTGCCGGAGCCGCCGGGGGTTGCCGGTCGGCGCCATGACATCGCGAACACGCCAATGGCGGCGCCCCGCGCAGGAATGCGGCCGCTGCCCGGTCGCCGGTCATCGCGTGCAGGGCGATGCGGTTGCAGACGCCGGCCAAGCCGTTGCCGTCCAGCAGGAACAGTGTCCCGGGGACGAGCGGGTACCGCCGCCACGCCTCCCGCTGCCCGGGGCTGATCCTGGCCGGCGATCCGCAGACGCCCGGGCGCTGGGCTGGGACGTACGCACACCGGCACACCCTGAGCAGGGAGCAACGGATGCCGTGGTCCGGTCCGCCTGATCCCGCCCGCCTTCGTCGGTGTGACCGTGCCCCGGCACCGAACCGGCGCGTCTGCCGGTCAGCGCGGCGGGCAGACCTCGCGGAAGTCGGACTTGCGGATCTTTCCGTGGATGCCTTTCACGCCGTCGACGACCCGGGAGACCGCGAAGTCGCCTGCGGCGCTGAGGTATGCCATCGCCAGGTGACGGTCGATGCGGTAGTCGGTCACCAGCAGGTCCAGTGCGCAGCGCACGCAGTCGCGCATCGCCTGGTTCAGGTCTTCGTCCAGTCCGATCGGCACGAGGTAGTCGTCCGTTTCGGCGAACGGGGCGACGCGGCCGTGGCCGGGCCGTACTGCCGCACCGCCGGGCACCACCTCGAGCTTCACGGTGGCGCGCAACGACGCCTCGAACGCGGTGAGGGCGACCTCGCCGTCGCCCTGGGCGAAGTGGGGGTCCCCGAAGTAGACCAGCGCGTCGTCGACCTGGACTGGGAGGAACAGTGTGGCGCCCTCGCCGAGCAGGGAGATGTCGATGTTGCCGCCGTGGCGCCCTGGCGGCACCGAGTGCGGTCGCTCGCTCCCGGGCACCGCGACGCCCATCACGCCGAGGAACGGCTGCAGGGGGAAGCGCAGTGAGCCGCGGGAGGGGGCTGTCCGGTCCACCGCCATCCGGCCCCATGCGCCGTGGCGGTCCTTGTGTGCGGTCGCGAAGGTCATCACGGGACCGGGCAGCGACGGCATCTCGCCGGGGAGCGCGCCGAAGCCGTGCCGTGTGGAGACCATGCCGTACGGAACCCGCGGGGTGAGGCCGAGGACTGTCACGGCGAGCAGATCGCCGGGCCGGGCGCCGGCCACGGCGATCGGCCCGGTGACCAGGTGCGGCCCGTCATCGTCGAAGTCGTGCAGCATGCCGGAGTCAGCCACCTGCTGGGCGTCGTCGAGCACCACTCCTACGACCGCTTCGCCGGTTACGCCGTCTCCTTAGGAGATCGCTCGCAACGCAACCCCGTCGATTCTGAAACGCTCAGCTGATCGCTGAAGGTCGCGCGGTTTCCTGGGAGCAGGGCGGCGGGTCCGCTCAGGAGCGACGAGTGCAGGGCTTGGGCCCACCGCTCGGGCGACGCACGTAGAAGGCTCCGCTGAACTCTTCGTCCTGGCGGCGCCGAAGTCGTAACGGATCACAAGCAGGGCGTCGCGCTGTTGCGTGCGTTGTCAGGCGCCTTCGGTCACCGTCATCCAGCGCCACTGGGTGAACTGCTCCAGGTTGGCGGTGCCGCCGATGCGGGAAGCGTTGCCCGATGCTCCCATCCCGCCGAAGGGCGCATTCGCGGCGTCCTTGGCGGACACGTCGTTGAGGTGCACCATGCCCGTGCGCAACTGCTCGGCGACGACGGTGGCCCGAGGCACCGAACGCGAGTGCACAGCAGCCGTCAGGCCGTATTCGGTGTCGTTCGCGATCTCGACTGCCTCCGTGTCGGTCCGGAAAGGAACGACAGGGGCGACGGGTCCGAAGATCTCCTCGCTGAAGGCCGGCATGCTCCGCTCGACGTGGTCCAGGACGGTGGGCGGGTAGAACAGCCCGTCGCGGCGTCCGCCGGCGAGCACCCGTGCCCCGGCGGCCACGCTCTCGTCCACGATGCGCTCGATCCGAGCGGCCTGGCGCTCGCTGATGACGGGGCCGATCATCACACCCTCCTCGCGGGGGTCACCGATTCGCAGCGCCTTGGCGTGCCTGACCAGCGCTTGCGTGTACGGCTCCACGAGGTCGGCGTGCACGAGATGGCGTCCGGCGGCGACGCAGGCCTGGCCCTGATAGCCAAAGGAGCTCATCGCGCCGGCCATCGCCGCCGCGTCGACGTCCGCGTCGTCGAGCACGATGATCGAGTTCTTGCCGCCCAGTTCCAGGGCCACCCGCTTGAGCCCGCCACCGGCGGCGCGGGCGACCGCCCGACCGGCCTCGGTGGACCCTGTGAACGAGACCATGGCGACGTGGGGATCGGCCACAACGGCTTGGCCGGTCCCGATACCTCCGGGCAGGACATGGAGCAGCCCTTCCGGCAGTCCCGCATCCTGAAACAGCCGCGCCACGACGACACCGCCGGACACCGGCGTGTGGGGATCGGGTTTGAGCAGGACGGCGTTACCGAGCACAAGAGCGGGCGCGAGGGCCCGCATGGCGAACAGCAGTGGCGCGTTCCAGGGGTTGATCACGCCGATGACTCCCAGCGGTACCCGCCAAGCGTAACTGGCCTCGCCAGGCTGGGACGGGCTCAGGATCTCGCCGAGAGGCAGCGACGCGAGCGCTGCCGCGTGCGTCAGCTGGCTGAGCCCGGCCGCAATCTCGTAGTCGCCCTTCGCCGGGACGCCTCCGGACTCCCTCACGATCCACTCGCGGATCGCCCCGCTGTTGTCGCGCAGCGCCCGGGCGGCACGGAGCAGGACCCCGGCGCGGTCCAGGGGCGCCATCTCGGCCCAGGCCCGCTGGGCGCGCGCGGCCTGCGCCCCGGCCCGGACCACATCCGCAGGCGCAGCCACACCCACCTCCGCCAGCCGCTCCCCCGTGGCCGGTTCATACACCGGCGCAATCCCGCCCTCGGACTGCCGCCAGCCACCGCTGTAGATCCTCCCGGTCCACTCATCCGTGTCCGGCCACGTCCCCCCTCTGGTGGCAGTCATGGCTCGGCCCTCCGTCCACGTTGGTTGTTCGGTGAAGAATCACTATAAAGTGAGGTTTTCTGCGTATAACGGCTTATTGATCATATATGTCTGCCGATGTTGATCGGCCATCGGTTGCTCCTGGCCTGAGGGCGACCCATGGTGGAAACAGACCGAGGCGAGGGCGGACGAGCGCGATGACGGGTTCCGAAACTGCTGGGGACGACCGGGCGGCGTGGCCCGGGAAGGATCCCGTCGTCGAGGCGGCCACGGCCAGGGCCACCGTGGATCCGCGCGGCTTCGTTACCGGGTGGAGTGAAGGGGCGCGGCGGCTGCTCGGATACCGGTCTGCGGAGATCATCGGCCGGGCCGCAGCCGGGCTGCTCGCAGTGGAGCCACCAGCCGATACGCTGCGGTCCCTGGAGGCGCTGCCGAGGTGGAACGGGACGGCGACTCTCCTGCACCGGGACGGCCATCGCCTTACCGTGAATCTGCTGGCCCACCGCCAGGAGCCGGACACCGGAGGCAGCGGGGGCAGTCATTGGCTCCTGGTCTCCCCCCTGGCACGCCCGCCGTCGCCTCTCCAGGACGATGCGCTGGTGATGCGGGCGTTCACCCAGTCCCCGGGTACCACGGCGCTCTACGACACCGGCCTGCGGCTGCGGCGGGCGAACGCGGACATGGAACGTGTGATCGGCCTGTCCGAAGAGGCGATGCGGGGGTTGCGTGTATCGGAGATCGTGGTCGACCCGCAGAGCGACCGGACGGAGGAGTGCATGCGGCGGGCGTTGCAGACCGGCGAGAAGCAGCATGTACAACTGGCCTTGCACCTGACGGGCCACGAGCGCGAGAGTTTCTGGACGACGGCACTGACCCCTGTGCAGGACGCCGAGGGGACGGTGCGGGGGGTACTCCTTTCCGCGCAGGACATGACCGAGGAGCACCTGGCCCGGGGGCGTCTGGCCCTGCTCAACGACGCCAGCGTCCGGATCGGCAGCACCCTGGACCTCGCCCGTACCGCCCAGGAACTTGCCGACGTGGCCATCCCGCGGCTCGCGGACTTCGTCACCGTCGACCTGCTCCCCGCCATCGAAGGTGGCGACGACCCTCGCGCCGGCTCGCCCCCTGGCCCCGTCCTGCTGCGCCGCGTCGCCTACCAGTCCGTCCTGGAGGGCTGCCCCGAGGCCGTTGTCCGGCGCGGAACGGTGGCCGCCTACCCGGACGAGTCGACTGCGGCCAGGTGTCTGATCGCCGGCCGGCCGCTGATCGAGAACGTGACCGCCCCCGCGATAGCCCAGGTGGCGGTCCAGACCCCGGACCGGGCCGAGCGGATGCGGCGGTACGGCTTCCATTCCGTACTGGCCGTACCGATGCGCGCCCGCGGCATCACCCTGGGCGTGGCCACGTTCTCCCGCCACCGGCGCCCGGAGCCCTTCGAGCAGGACGACCTGCTCCTGGGCCAGGAGATCACCGCCAGGGCCGCCGTCTGTATCGACAACGCCCGCCGCTACACCCGCGAGCGCCGCACCTCCCTCACCCTGCAGCGCAGTCTCCTTCCGCAGCGGCTGCCTCCGCAGGCCGCCGTCGACGTCGCCACCCGCTACCTGCCCGCCAACGCCCAGGCGGGCGTCGGCGGCGACTGGTACGACGTGATCCCGTTGTCCGGCGCCCGGGTCGCGTTGGTCGTCGGCGACGTCGTCGGCCACGGCATCCAGGCCTCGGCCACCATGGGACGGCTGCGCACCGCCGTACGCACCCTGGCAGACGTCGACCTTCCCCCCGAGGAACTGCTGACCCACCTGGACGACCTCGTCATTCACCTGTCCGCCGAGGCCGACAGTGCAGCCGGCAGCACTGGCGAGATCGGCGCGACCTGCCTGTACGCCGTCTACGACCCGGTCTCCCGCCGCTGCACCCTGGCCCGCGCGGGCCACCCCGTACCCGCACTGGCGACCCCCGACGGCGCCGTGGAATTCCCCGACGTCCCCGCAGGCCCGCCGCTGGGGCTGGGCGGCCTGCCCTTCGAAGCCACCGAGATCGAACTGCCCGAAGGCAGCCTCCTCGCGCTGTACACCGACGGTCTCATCGAAACCCGTGGCCGCGACATCGACCAAGGCCTTGATGCGCTGCGCGAGGTGCTGGCCCGGCCGTCTCCGTCCTTGGAGAGCACCTGCGACACTGTGCTCCAGACACTTCTCCCGGACCGCGCCGCCGACGACGTGGCGCTACTGATAGCCCGCACCCGCGCCCTGGACGCAGCCCATGTCGCCACATGGGACGTGCCGCCCGACCCCTCCGCGGTCGCCGAGACCCGCAAGAAGGCCTGCCAGCAACTGGACGAGTGGGGCCTGGACGAAGCCGCCTTCGTCACCGAACTGGTCGTCAGCGAACTCGTCACCAACGCCATCCGCTACGGCGGCGCCCCCATCCAGCTCCGGCTCATCCGCGACCGCAACCTCATCTGCGAGGTCTCCGACACCAGCAACACTGCCCCCCACCTGCGCCGCGCCCGCACCTTCGACGAAGGCGGCCGCGGCCTGCTCCTGGTCGCCCAGCTCACCCAGGGCTGGGGAACCCGCCAGACGTACAGGGGCAAAACAATCTGGGCCGAACAGACCCTCCCCACCACCTGACGGTCCCCGTGCACCGGACGCGCACACGGCATCGACCGGTAAACCCCGCCACCACCAGCCAACTCGTCGCCATCCAGATCAGGGCCGACCGACTGCATACTCGTGTGGTGCTCGCCCGGGGTCTCAGTCTGCGAGCCATCGGTCGGGAGGCGGGCCGGCCCGCGGCCCAGTGTTGTCGGTGGGCACCTGTGGACGCGTGTGCGCAGATCGCGGCGTGCAGCTTCGGGAAGCCGGACCCCGGCAACCGAGGTCCGGCTGCCGGGATCGGGTGCATGGCGGGCGCGGTGACGTCACGCCGTCGCGGTGGTGGTCAGTTGAGGGTCCACTGCTGGTTGGTCTGGGCGTTGCAGGTCCAGAGGATCAGTTTGGTTCCGTTGGTGGTTGCCGCTTCCTCGGCGTCGAGGCACAGTCCTGACAGGTTGTTGGTGATGGTGCCGTCGGAGTGGACGGTCCACTTCTGGTTGGTGCCGTCGTTGCAGCTCCAGATGATGACCTTGGTGCCGTTGGTGGTGCCGTTGTCGTTGGCGTCCAGGCACTTGTTGCCGTAGACGACGAGCTCGCTGCGTGAGGTCTGCGTGAAGGTCTCGTTCTGCCCGCCGAAGCAGTCCCACAGGATGGCCTGGGAGCCGTCGGTGATGGTGCTCTTCGCCAGGCCGGCGCAGCGGCTGGAGGCGGCGCCGAGGAGGGCGACGCCGTTGGTGCCGGGGACGGCCTGGACACGGATCGCGTCGATGTCGGGCGCGGTGCTGCCGGAGACCCCGGCGAAGCGCACGGTGTTGGTGCCCTTGGCCAGGTGCGCCAGTACGGACACCGTGCGATAGGTCGTGGCCGAGCCGGTCGGCGGGAAGGAAACGACGTAGCCGTACTGGCCGTTGACCTGGATGGTGGCCTTGCGGGCGGTGCTGCCGCCGTTGGCGTAGGTGATGTCCACCAGCTTGGTGCCCGCCGCGCCGGTCGTGACGGTACTGAAGGCGGGCGTGGTGGCCGTGGTGGTGTCCTCGTAGGTCGTTGCGGACGCTTCGGCGCCGGAGACGGTGAGCAGGACGGCGTCGTTCGCCGGGACGGTGGTGGTGTAGCCCGTGGTGGACGAGCCTGCGTCGCTGCCGCTCCACACGTTGCGTACGGAGGCGGTGGCCGAGGTGAGGCCCAGGTCGGCCCAGCGTACGGTCATGGACGCCGACGAGGACGTGCGGTTGAGCAGCAGCACCGCGCGCTTGCCGGTACCGGAAAGGACCTTGGCGTACACCTGCAGGTTGCGGGTGTCCTCGGCGACCTTGACGCCCTGCAGTCCGCGCGGGTCCTGGTCGACGGCGAGGACCTCGCGGTTGGTGAGGATGTCGCGGGTGGTGGTGCTCATCGTGGCCAGGTTGTTGCCGGCGAGCAGCGGGGCGCCCAGGATCGACCACAGGCTCATGTGCAGCCGGTTCTGGGCGGCGGTCAGGCCGTCCATGCCGGTCATCATCATGTCGGGGTCGTTGTAGTAGCCGGTGTGCTGGGCGGCCGGGTGCAGGGCCCGGTCGAAGTTGGTGAGCATCTTGGCCGTCGTGGCCGTCGAGCCCCACAGGATGACATCGGAGCTGGTGCGCCACAGGTCGCCGTAACCGGTGGCCCAGTTCCACGGCAGTCCGGTGCCCCACTCGCAGAAGGACAGCACCAGGTTGTGGCCGGTCACGGCGGTGGCGGCCTCGTTGGCGGCGGCGATCGCCTTGTAGGTCGTCTCCTGGTCGAGGCCCTCCACCTGGCCGCCGCACCAGTCGATCTTGACGTAGTCGAAGCCCCAGTTCTGGAAGGTCTCCAGGTCCTGCTGGTAGTGGCCCTCCATGCCGGTGTCGGGGGCGGCGGCGCGGGTGGTGGGGTAGTAGTAGCCGCAGCCGTTCTTGCCGGCGTCGGTGTAGATGCCGGCCTTGAGGCCCTTGCTGTGGATGTAGTCGGCGACGGCCTTCATGCCGTCCGGCCACAGGTTCGCGTCGACGGCGATGGTGCCGTCGTCGTTGCGGTCGCCCTGCCACCAGCCGTCGTCGAGGTTGACGTACTGGTAGCCGGCTGTCGCCATGCCGGAGGAGACCAGAGCGTCCGTCTGCTGTTTGATAACGGCGGAGTCGATGCTGCTGGCGAAGCTGTTCCAGGACGCCCAGCCCATCGACGGCGGGGTGACGGCGGCCTGCGTGGTGCTGACCGCGGCCGGCTCGGCGGGCAGCGGTGCCGGTGCCTCGTGGCCGGCCAGGGCCGTCAGGCCGGCCAGACCGAGGGCGAGCACGAGAACGCGCACGGTAATGCGTCCGGCCCACCTTCGTGCGGAGCTGTGCGGCATGGGGGTGCCTTTCATGATCGGTACCCGACGCGGAAGGTCGCGTCCGCGAGGTGGAGGCCGTAGTCGGTGCCGACACCGAGGGTGAGCGCGCCGGTCATGGCCACGGGGGGTGCGGCCATGCCGGGAAAGAGTCGGCGGGAGCGTAGAGAACGATGGGTTATGCATGGTCCAAGGGGTGTGCGGGGCCCGACGACGGTCGTGGGGGAGCAGTGGCAATATGCGGTCGGTATTCCGAATGCAGTTCGGCAAGCCGGTCAGAAGCTAGGGCAGCGGCATGTGCGCGTCAATCGTTCTTGCTCATCTGTGTGATTCCTGTGTGCGCAGACCGGGTGTGCTCTCCCTGTCGAACAGGATGATTCCCGGGCAGCATGAGTCACGCTGCCCGGGTGAGGGATGTGTGCCGGCCGGGTGGGTCAGAGCCGAGGCACAGGGCGATGGCGGGTCGGACGCTCCCGCTGCGCTGCTGCCCATGCTGCTGGGCCGGCCCTGAAACGCCGGGGTTGGACACACTCGCGGCATGGCGGCATGGTGACACCTGGCTCACGGCGGGGCTCTGCCTCCTCGACCGCAACGCGCCTGGTTGCTGCCGGACACCGTCCGGCTGCATCTGCCGGAGGCGGCCTGTCTTGCCTGGACGGGCGGACGTGCGGACGGGTCGCGGGCTGGACGGCGCTGTTCCCCGCGACGCCGCTCCTGGCAAGGCTCACGTCATGCCCCGCGACGGGCGGCCTTCGGACCGGCGGCGAGCAGTTCGCCCGCCTTCTCCTCGCCTGGCTGCGCTCAGCCGCTTTCCGTGTCCAGATCTTCAGCGGAGCCATTCCCGCGGCCACAACCCGGCGCCACGGCTATGGTCCTGCGCGCCGCCGGACGATCAGGACCGTCCTTCCGCCGTTGGATCACATGGTGGAGCGCAGATGACTCACCGTGACGAAGTGATAGCCGTCGGCGGTGAGGGTGCGCAGGATCTGCGGGACGGCGGCGACCGACGTGGGATGGATGTCGTGCAGGAGGACGACGTCGTTGCGCTTCACCTTGTCGACGACGGTCGCGGCGATCTTCGCGGCGTCCGGGTACTTCCAGTCCTCCGTGTCCAGGGTCCACAGAACGGGGGAGAGCGTGGTGGCGCGGCGGACGGTGCTGTTGATGGCGCCGTAGGGCGGCCGGAAGAGGGTGGGGGTTTTGCCGGTGGCGGCCTTGATCGCGGCGCTGGTGCGGTTCAGCTGGTAGGCGACCTGCGCGGGGGTCAGGCGGGTGAGGTCGGGGTGGTTCCAGGAGTGGTTGCCCACCTCGTTGCCGGCCCGGGCCTCGGCACGCACCAGGTCCGGGTGGGCGGCGACGTTCTGGCCGACCGTGAAGAAGGTGGCCCGGGCGTTGTACTGCGCGAGGTAGGTCAACAGGGTCGCTGTCTCCGGGGCGGCGGGGCCGTCATCGAAGGTCAGGGCGACGCACCGGACCTTCTTGCAGTCGGTGTCGTCGTCGCCGGAGGCCGTTCGGGTCGGCACGGCGGGTGTGGGCGTGGCGGCCGCCCCGAGGTCGAGCGAGCGGGACGGCTGGACGGTCTGGTGCTGGACGCGCCTGCCGAAGGCGGACAGCCAGGGGGTGGCCGTCGCCCTGGAGAAGGTCACGACGTAGGCGCCGCCGGCGGGGACGCCCACTTCGCCCCGGTCGAAGGTCACCCGCAGCCCGCCGTCCGCGGTGAAGGCGATGTCGTCGAGGATGCCGACGAGCCTCGACCGGTCGGTGAACGCCTCGTTCACCGTGTCCGCGTCCGTGCCTTCCCGCCCCTTGAGCTCGCTCTTCAGAGCCGCGACGAAGGCGTCCCGGGAGCCGTCACCGATGAGCGCGAGCGCGGTGCGGTACGCGCCCGCCTTTCCGTCGTACCAGTAGGTGCGCCTGGTCAGTCCGTCCCCCGCTGCAGTGCTGTCCTGGGTGGTGAGCCGGACGCCGAGGACGTCTCCGGAGGCCACCAGGAACTGGTGGCTGATGTTGAACTCAAAGCCGTCGGCGGCCGTGGGATTGCTGTCGCACGTCGAGCGGAAGGTCGCCAGGCGCTGCTCCACGTCCTTCTTCATCGCGGCCGTCATCGCGGTCGCGCCGGGTACGTCCGGGTAGCCGGTCGCCCATGCGCAGGAGCTGTTCTCGCTGCTGTCGTTGACGATCCGCAGACCCTTGATCTTGGAGGGGTCGACGGCCCGCACCGGGGAAGCGGTGGCGGACGAGCCGGGCCGGGCCTTGGCGGTCGTGGCACGCGACGCCTCGGACGCGCAGGCCGCCGTCAGGGAGAGCGAACCGAGCAGCAGGAGGGAGGGGAGAAGAACGTGTGTGCGCATGGGACCAGAACCTGGGCTAGGGGACTTACCGGAGCCCGATCGTCCAGGTCAGGGGCATTTTTCAGCGACCGTCGGAGTCACTGTGAACAAAGAAAGCCCCTCCTTTGTGCGCGCTTGCGTACCTCAGCGTGTTGTGGGACACACCTGCCGGTACGGCGCCTCGGGGACGTATGTCCGCCACTGAGCTCTGGTGAGTCCTCCGCCTGCCCGGTCGCACAGGATGCGGGCGACGTCGTCCGGGGCGACCGGATGGCGTTGGAGCAGCACGTACGGGCCGCCGGCGTACAGGGTGGCGCCGTCGCGGGTGAAGGCGAGGGTGTCGATCTCGTCGCCGGGGGTGGGCAGGTCGGTGCCGAGGAGCCGTTGTCCGGCGGTGTCCCACAGGCGCAGGGTGCCTTTCTGCCCGCCCACGGCGAGGGTGCTGCCGTCGGGGGAGAAGGCGAGCGCGCCCACGGCCTCGGGTTCGAACCGGGAGACGGTGTCGGAGGTGCCGGTCAGTATGCCCATGCGGTGGCGCAGGTCGGCGTCCCACAGGGTGACGTGCCCGGTGGAGTCGCCGGCGGCGAGCCGGGTGCCGTCGGGGCTAAAGGCCAGCGCGGTGACCTCTCGGCCGTCGGCCAGGGCGCGTCCGCCCACGCGGCCGGACGGCAGCTCGGCGTACCGGTCGGCGGAGTCGGCGAGCAGCCTGCCGTCCGGACGCAGGGCGAGCCTGCCCGCGTAGAGGGTGCTCAGGCTGCTCGTGCGGCGGCGGGTGGCGGTGTCCCAGACCTCGGCCTCGCCGCCGCCGCCCGTGGAGCGTCCGGCCAGCAGCGTCCGGCCGCCGGGACCGAGGGCGAGGGCGTAGACGCTGCGGTCCGCCGCACCGGATGTCTCGAACGACGTACGGACCCGGTGTGCTGGGACGTCCCAGACGCTGAAGCGCTGCCGCAGGGAGCCGTGCGAGGAGACGGTGTCGGCGACGGCGAGGGCCCTCCCGTCCGGACTGAAGGCCAGTTGCGGGGGCCCTTCGCCGCTGTCGGTCGGCAGGGGACCGAGCGTGGTGCGGGCGAGGAGCGTGTGGGTGCGGGTGGAGCGCAGTTCGAAGCGGTAGCCGGTGCCGGAGCGGGTGGCGGTGGCCAGGACGGCGCCGTCCGGGCTGAGCGCGGTCGCGTCGGCCGGGGTGCTCTGCCAGTGGGCGTCCAGGCGGTCGCTCAGGTCGTACGTGCGGACGGTGGCGCCGTCGAGATAGCGCAGCGTCCGGTTCCTGCCCGGGTCCCAGGTCAGCCCGCGAACCTCGGAGCCGGCCAGCGGTGTGCGGAAGACCTGCCCGCCGCCCAGGTCCAGCTGCCACACGGCGATCTCCTGGTCGTCGGCCGTGGCCAGGAACTCCCCGTCCGGCGAGAGGGCCGCGTCGGTGAAGCCGGTGACGCCGCCGCTGTCGAAGTCGGCGACGTCCCGCCCGCCGGAGACGTCCCAGACCGTGACCGTGGTCCCGGAGACGGCGGCCAGGCGCCGGCCGTCCCCGCTGAACCGCAGCAGACGGGAGCCGCCGTCCGCTCCCGAGCCGGTACCGCAGACGGTGCTCCCCGCCTTCTCCCAGGCGCCCGACAGCCGCCTGCCGTGAACGGTGTCCCATACCTGCGGTGCACCCTCGGCCGGGCACAGGGCGAGGAGGCGGCCGCCCGGGCCGACCGCGGCGGCGGTGAGACCACGCGGCAGGTGCGTGGTGAACAGGGCCTTGCCGTCGCCTGTCCGGTGCACCCGCACCGGGCCGGGACCGTCCGACGGGCCGGTGACGTAGGCGCCGCCGTCGGGTGCCGGCCAGTAGGCCGCGTCGCCCAGGTCGGCGGCGGGTCTGTGCGCGGCGAGGTTCCACAGCTCGTCGCCGTCCTGGCCGGTGAGGACGAGGAAGCGGGCATCGGGGCCTGCGTCGGAGGCCTCCGTGCCGCCGGGCAGGTGGTAGGTGGCGGTGACGCGGTGGCCGGCCACGTCGCGGACGGTGACCTTGCCGCCAGCGACGGTGACGAGCGTGCGGCCCTGGCGGGTGAGGAAGCGGCGGACGTTGTCGCCCGTCTGCGGGTCGGTGAAGGCGCCCCGCTCCGGTCGGGCCAGGGCGTCCAGCAGGGCCGAGCGGGACTCGGTCAGCGGGGCGAGCCGCCAGGCCGCGACGGAGAGCAGGGCGGCCGTGCGGGGGTCCGCGAGGCGCAGGCCGTCGGCCACCCCGGCCAGGCGGCGGGCGGTGGCCTTGGCGGCCTCCGCATTGCTCGCCCGGCTCTGCTGCCAGGCCAGCAGGCCCGCAGCCAGAGCCAGCACGAGAAACGCGGAGAGGCCCGCGGCGAGCAGGCGGGTACGGCGGGCGGTCCGCGTCCCGGCCTCCCGCTCGGCGTTGTGCGCGGCGCGTGAGGCGTCGAGGAAGGCCCGCTCCAGCTCGGCGAGGTCGTGCCCGCCCTGCCCGGTGAACAGTTCCTCGGCCTGGGTCAGCCGCGCCCCCCGGTACAGGGCTCCCGCGTCACGGTCCAGCTGCTCCCAGGTACGGGCCGACTCGCCGAGGAGCCGCTGCGCGCGCAGTCGCGTGCGGCCCTCCTCGATCCAGCCGGCCAGCCGGGGCCAGCCGGTGATCAGCACTTCGTGGGCCAGCTCGACGGTGTCGCCGTCCAGGGTGATCAGCCGGGCGGCAGCGAGGCGCTCCAGGACATCCTGCGCGCCGGGCTCCAGCTCGCTCCGTGATGCGGGGCGGCGTGTGTCGGCGGCGCTGTCCCCGGGTGCGATGAGCCGCAGCAGGATGCGGCGGGCGATGCGGGCCTGCTCAGGCGTGAGTTCGCCGTAGACCTGCTCGGCGGTGGCGGCGATCGCGCCGTGCACGCCGCCCGTCTCCTCGTACGCGGCCTGGGTGAGGGTGCGGCCACGGCGCCGTCGCCAGGTCTCCAGCAGGGCGTGCGAGAGCATCGGCAGGGCGCCGGGCTGGTCGGTGACCTCGTCGATGACGCGGGCGGTCAGCGCGCGCTCCACGTTCAGGCCCTCGGCGGTCGCGGGGCCGGTGATCACCTCCCGCAGCTCCTCCCGGCTCATCGGCCCGATCAGCAGGTTCGCGCGGCTGACCGCCTCGGCCAGCCCGGCGTGGGCGCCGCAGTGGCCGTAGAAGTCGCCGCGCACGGCGATGGCCACGCGCAGCCGGCTCGCGGGGTCGCGGGCGGACAGCAGCAGGTCGAGGAAGCGATCGCGTTCCGCGCGGTCGTGGCAGAGGGTGAACAGCTCCTCGAACTGGTCGACGATCACCCAGGTGTCCAGGTCGCCGTCCTCGCCGTCCTGCGGGACGAGCGCCCGCTCGTGCGTGCGCGCGGGCTGTTCCCCCGGGGTGAGCACCCGGATCACCGCCGGGCGGTCGGCGCCCCGCGCCTGCCGCAGCGCGGGAATCAGCCCGGCCCGCAGCAGAGACGACTTGCCGCTGCCGGAAGGGCCGGACACGGCGGCGAACCGGTGCGCGCGCACCAGGCCCAACAGCTCGCCGACCGGCTTGTCCCGGCCGAAGAACAGGTCGCTGTCACCCGGCTCGAAACGGGCCAGGCCCCGGTATGGTGCCCGCTCCTCGGCCGAGGGCGCCCGCACCTGCTCGTCCGCCTCCCGCCAGCGTCCCTCCCACTCGTCCGGGTCGGCGTCGAGTGCCTGCGCGTACGCCCGCACCACCGCGAGCGAGGGCAGTTGGTCGCCGGAGGCCGCCTGGGACAGGGCGGTCGTCGAGTAGCCCGCCCGCTCGGCCATCTCCCGGTACGGCGGCTTTCCCGCCTTCTCACGCAGCAGACGCAGATCGTGTGCCAGCCGCTGCACGGGGCCGGCGTCGGGGTCCACCGGCTTTTCGCGTCGTCCCACCGGGCGTACCTTTCGACCTTCACACACGTCAGCGATCGGACGCCAAGCTACGTGTGGCTGTCGGGTGAGGCAATTCAGGGCCGGTTCTCCGGACGCGGCACCGACCTGGGCGTGCCTCCGGCCGGTGTCGGCCGGAGGCACGCCGCGGCGCCGTCCAGGGGCTAGCGCACCGTGCGGTACGCGGTGTGGATGGTCTCCGTTGCGGTGTTGCCGGCGGCGTCGGTCAGGGACGCCCTGAAGGAGACGGTGCCGGGCCGCTTCGGGTGGGTGAGGGTCACGTACCGCTTGCCGGCGTGGTCCGTGTGGACGGTGACCGGCTTCCAGGTGTGGCCGCCGTCGTAGGACACGCGCACGGTCAGCGACTTCAGGTGGCCCTTGGCCGCGGCCGGGCCCTGCAGCGACAGCGGCACGGTGACGCGGGCGCCCGCCTTGGCGGTGCTGGTCAGGCTCAGCTTCGGATGGAAGCGGACGACGGACAGGGGCAGCGCGATCACCTTGTTCACGTCGTCGCTGCCGCTGGAGGTGAAGGCCCACACCACCTCGACACGGTCACTGACCTTGAAGTCCTTGGCGCGGGTCGCGGTCATGGCCAGCCGGTACCTGGCCGTGCCGGCCGGCATGCCGCTGCTGGTGACGGTGCAGGGGTCGGTCACGTCGCCGATGAGGGTCGAGCCGGAGGTGAGGCGGGCACGCACGGTGGCGTCCGCGCCGGTCTCGTCGCCGGCGCCGTCGGCGAACATCGGCACGCACACCGCCCAGTAGTGGCCGGCCCGCACGCCACCGAAGGTGTCGATGGGCGAGACGATCGGGCCGTACACGCCGCCGTTGAGCGTGATCCGGTAGGACCGGCCAGACTCGAAGCGGCGGGCGCCGTTGGCGTACGCCCAGTCCTCGTTCCTGGTGCCCACGATCCGGGCGCCGAGCTGCCAGCGCATGCCGTGGTCGGTGGTCAGGTACTGCGTCATCGAGGCGGCCGGAGCCGCACGCCACTGGCCCAGGACGCCCTGCACGACGTGGTTCAGCACCGGCCAGCCGGGCACGGTCCACAGGTTCAGCGGTGCGGTCTGGGCGTGCGTGAGCGTGGTGCCGACCGCGGTGTCCACGCGGGCCATGCCCCGGGTGGAGGAGTAGGTGCGGTTCAGACCGTTGAAGAAGGCGCCGGTGTGGGTGGTGATCAGGTGGTAGGCCGGTGAGGTGGGGGTGCGCTGCCAGATCCCGCCGGCCTGGGTGATGAAGGATCCGGCGGGGGCGTCCGGTCCGACCTGGCCGAGGAAGGTGTCGCCGGCGAAGATGCTGGTGGCGTCGGCGTAGTCGTAGTCGGACTTGGCGCCGTGGGCCGCGAGGACCACTTCGGCGTCCTGCATTGTCGCCCGGTGGTCCGGGGCGGTGACCTTGACCGGCTTGGCCTTGCGGCCGTCCAGGGCCAGGGAGCGGTCGTGGTCCAGTGTCAGGCGCGGAGCGACCATCATGGCGATCTTGTCGTGGGTGTCGATGCTCTGGGAGTCGACGACGTAGCGGCCCTTGGGCAGGCGCAGGGTGACCGTGCCGTTGCGGCTGGTGCCGTTGTCGTAGGGGTTGTACGTCTTGCCGGAGTCCAGCCCGGCCACGGTCAGCTGCGGTTCGTCGTCGCGCTTGCCGTCCCTGCGGGTCACGGTGAGGGTGAGGTCGTAGGACTCCACCTCGCGGTTGACGACCAGGGCGGTGCGCACGCTCTGTCCGTCGCCGGTGGCGGTCACCGCGCCGGAGTAGACACCGTCGGCGCTGCCCGTCCGGGTGTCGGCGGTGACCGTCGCCTGTGCGGTGCCGCCCGCGGGGACGGTCAGCCGGGCCGGGGAGAGGGTGAACATGCCGTCGGGCACGCTGCCGCCGCCGGGACCGTTGGCGGCCACGGCAAGGTCCAGGGTGATGGGCCCGGTGCCGGAGTTGCCGTAGGTCAGAGTCTTGGTGACCGAAGTGTCGTCACTGTGCGGCCAGGCCTGGGTGCCGAAGTCGGCGGAGGCCGGTTCGGCGGTGACGGTGGCGCCGGTCGCGCGGGTCAGGTCGACCCGGCCGGCCCCGGCCTCGTAGCCGGTGGTGCCGGTCAGCGGCTTGGCGGAGGCCATCAGCGCGGCCTTGATCCGCTCGCCGGTCCAGTCGGGGTGCTCCTGGGCGAGGATCGCGGCGGAGCCGGCGGCGTGCGGTGTGGCCATGGAGGTGCCGGACATCGACACGTAGCCCGGTGCCACCGCGTCGCCCTCGCTGGCGTGCGCGGCCTTCGCGGCGACGATGTCCACGCCGGGTGCGGCGATGTCCGGTTTCAGGGCGCCGTCCGCGGTCGGGCCGCGGCTGGAGAAGCCGGCGATCTCGTCGGAGTGGTCGACGGCGGCCACGGTCAGGGCGGACGCGGCCGAGCCGGGGGTGTCGACGGTGGTGTCGGAGGGGCCCTCGTTGCCGGCGGCGATCACGAACAGCGCTCCCGAGGACGCCGACAGGTTGTTCACCGCCTTCTCCAACGGGTCGATGCCCGGAGTGTCGGTGCCGCCCAGGCTCAGGTTGACGACCTTGGCGCCCTGCGCCACCGCCCACTGCATCCCGGCGATGATCGACGAGTCGCTGCCGTCGCCGGAGTCGTCGAGGACCTTGCCGATCAGCAGCTTCGCGCCGGGTGCCACGCCCTTGTACGTTCCGCCGCTCTTCGCGCCCGAGCCGGCGATGGTGGAGGCCACGTGCGTGCCGTGGCCCACCTTGTCGTCGGTGGAGCTGGAGCCGGAGAAGTCCTTGGCGGCCAGGATGCTGTTCTTCACGTCCGGGTGGGTGGCGTCGATGCCGGTGTCCAGGACGGCCACCTTCACGCCCTTGCCGTCGTAGCCGGCCTTCCAGGCGTCCGGGGCGCCGATCTGCGCTACCCCGCCCTTCGGATCGGGGTCGGAGGCGGCCTGCGGGGTCATGGCGACCCGCCCGTCCAGCCACACCCGGTCGATGCCGGGCGCCGCCGTCACGGCGCTGCCCCCGGCGACGGGGTCGGTCAGCGCCCGCCACACCTTCGCGGCGTCCGGCTTGTCGGCGCTCAGTGCCTCGCCGTGGACGGCCGGAAGCCGGCGCACCGCATCGGTGTCGGCGGCGGCGAGAGCCCGCCGGGCGGCGTCCTGGGTGCCGCTGCCGCCCTTGTACGAGACGATCAGCGGCAGCTGCCCGCGGTGGGCATCGTCGTACCCGTCCTTCACCAGCTCCGTGACGTCGAACAGGCGGCGGTCCAGCCGCCCTCCGGCCAGCAGCTTCGCCGCGTCGAACGGAACGACGTAGGTGTGGCCGCCGGCGCGCCGTACCGAGTAGCCGATGTGCCCGCGGCCCTTGCCGTGGCGGACACCGGTCACCCGGCCGTGGCCGTCGACGCCGACGGTGTCACCGGTCACCAGAGTCACGTGCGCGGTGGCCGGGGCCGGTCCGCCCGCTGTTCCGGCGGACAGGGCCGCCGGCGTGTTCTGTGCCGCGGAGGTGACGGTGGCGGAGGCGGTGAGCCCGGCCACCGCCAGCAGCGCCGTCATGCCGTACGCGGCACTCCGCGCCGTCAGTTGGTTCCCGCTCCGCCTGTGCTTGTTCCGCAATGTACTGTCCCGCTTCCCCGTAGGTCGGTGGATGGTCCCCGTCGCGCCACTGTGTGAGCGCATGGGGCGGCCCCGGGCCCGCACCAGGGGGGCAGGGCGTGAGATCCGGGGCCGCCTGAGCCGGCGGCGGGGGATTGCCGTCGGTCGGAATCGAGTCTTGGCCCGCGAGGAATTGGTCAGTAGTCCCTCCCGGGGCACTGAAAAATCGGGAGGAGCCTCTGCTCGCGAGAGGACTCGGCCGTTCGGCCGATGTGCGCGGCCGGCCGCGTTGCGCAAGTGGCCGTTCGGCTGATCCCGCCGCGCCGGTGGGAGGTTAAGGTCGCGCCGTGGATCTCCTGAGCAGCGTGCGTGCCATCGGTGCGCCTTCCGGACCCGATGGCCGTCGGCGAAGCCTTCTGAAGGCGTTCGGCATCGTCCTTCTGCTGTCGGCGGCAGGTGTGGACCTGCTGTGGGCAGGCGCCGACGGTGAGCCGCGGTGGCCTCAGCCGGTGGTGCTGCCGATCGGTCTGGCGGCGCTCCTGTGGCCCGTCGCCGGACGGCCGGTGTGGCTCACCGTGGCGGTGCGCACCGGTGTGCCCGCGGCCCTCTCCGGCGCCGTGACGGCGGCCGTGGTCCTGTCCGGCCGGGAGTCGCTTTACGGACCCGGCGAACTCGCGATCCTGCTGTGTCTGCTCCTGATCGCGGTGCGGGACTGCCCCGTACGGTGGGTGGCGGTGTGCGGCGTCCTGAACGGTGCGGCGGTTCTGGCACTGCCCTACAGGCAGGCCCCCGGCGACTCGTCGGTCAACCCGTTCGCAATGCTGTTCCTGGCCGGCGCGGTCGCCGGACTCGGCGGGTACCTGCGGGCCCTCGACCACCGCCGCCGCGCCGCGATCACCGAGACACGCCGCGCCGAACGCCTCGCCATGGCCGCCGACCTGCACGACTTCGTGGCCCACCACGTCACCGGCATCCTGGTGCAGGCACAGGTGGCCCAGCTCCTCGCCATGTCGGACCCCGAGCGCCTGGCCGGGATCCTGAAGGACGTCGAACGCGCCGCCACCGAGGCCCTGGCCTCCATGCGCCGCACCGTCGGCCTGATGCGCGAGGTCCCGGAAACCGGGCCCACCGACCGCCACCCGACGGGCGATCTGGCCGCGCTCCCCGACCTGGTGGAGGGCTTCAGCGGGCCCGTCGGCCCGAAGGGTGAACTGCGCCGCGATCCCTCGGTGCCCGACGACCTGCCCCATGAGACGCAGGCCGCCGCCTACCGGGTCGTCCAGGAGGCCCTCACCAACGTACGGCGGCACGCCGCGGACGCCACCGAGGTGACGGTCGGACTGGCCTACGACGGCCGCGTGCTGGAGGTGACCGTGCGCGACGACGGTCGCGGCGGCAGCCGGTTGCCCCAGGCCGCGCGCGGCGGCGGCTTCGGCCTGGTCGGCCTCACCGAACGGGTCACCGCGCTCGGCGGCGAACTGCTTACGGGACCCTGCTCCGATCGCCGGGGCTGGGAAGTCACGGCGATCCTGCCCACGGCGAACGCCTCGTCGTAATGGATACCGAGCGGCGTGCGGGGCGTCAGCTCACCGGTGCCAGTGAGGCCGACTGATGGCCTCGTCCTTGATCGCGTGCTGCGCTCGGTGTCAAAGGCGTGTTCGCCGAGGGCCTGTCGTTCCGCTGAAGACCAGGTGGACGGGCATGACTGTTCCCAGCGAACCCCAGCGTCATCGGGTGGAGCGTGCCGCGGAGGGGACGATGTGCTCCTTCGCCGCCGGCTGTCGTGGTTCCACGGTGTCCGGATATGCCCGGCCCGCGGGAAGGCACAGGGCGGTGACCAGCGCGGCAGCGGCCAGCGCCGTGACCCGCGCCAGGTGACCCCTCGCTTGCGGTTTCGTACGACCGCCTCCCGCGAACCCGGCCGGGCTGTGCCTGCGGTCTTGGAGGTCTCCGAGAGAAAGGGACATCGCCGTACTCCTGCGTCGGGGCGGAAGCTGTGACACAACTCTTCTGCCGCGACATGGGTATGCGCCTCAGCCGAACGGCCAGTGTTACGCGCGCCTGTGGCGAGTCTCCCGCCCGAACGGTGGAGGAGACGCCCCGAGCTGGGTGGGCGGGGATCGGCCGATCGGCCGATCCCCGCCCACCCGGGCCGGTTGCTCATGGCCACTCGACCGAGGCGGCAGTCCCTGCCGCGAGGCAGAGTGGAGCCCGGTTCGGCCGGGCGGCACGGGTTCGTCAGATGACTGGTACAGGAGGGATGGGCATGACTATTCGGGTGGTCATCGTGGACGACCAGGACATGGTGCGTTCGGGGTTCGCGGCGTTGCTCTCGGCGCAGAGCGACATCGACGTCGTGGGGGAGGCGCCCAACGGGCGGCTCGGCATCGAAGTCAGCCGCAGCACGCATCCCGACGTGGTGCTGATGGACGTACGGATGCCGGAGATGGACGGGCTGGAGGCGGCACGGCGGCTGCTCGATCCGCCGCCCGGTGTGGTGCACCGCCCCAAGGTGCTCATGCTGACCACTTTCGACATCGACGACTACGTCTATGCGGCCCTGCACGCCGGAGCCAGCGGCTTCCTGCTCAAGGACGCCCCGGTCACCGAATTGGTGCAGGCGGTGCGGGTGATCGCCGCCGGTGAGGCGCTGCTCGCTCCTTCCGTCACCCGACGCCTCATCGAGGACGTGGCCCGGCGCCGCCCCGCGCCGAGCCGGGGCGCCCAGGTGCGGTTGAACGCACTGACTCCCCGCGAGGCGGAGGTTCTGCTGCTGGTCGCGCAGGGCCTGTCGAACAGGGAGATCGCCGCGGGCTTGGTGGTGGCCGAGCAGACCGTCAAGACCCACATGAGCCGCCTGCTCGCCAAACTCGGTGCCCGTGACCGGGCACAACTCGTCGTCATCTCCTACGAGTCGGGCTTGGTCGCTCCGGGCAGGTCCGCCTGATCCGCGCCCGGTGGGGCGGCCAACCCACAGACGCGAACGCCCGAACACCATCACGGCCCGGGCCACCGACCCGGTCACCGGCACCCGCCCCAGGCCCCGGGCACCGGGCATCTGGTACCCGGGTGTGACACCGGAGTTGGCACCTGGGTGTGACGTGCTGCCCCGTCCCCGCGTTTTAGTTTCACCGCGCCCTGACCAACCAAGAACGGTTTCGCACGGAGCGCGCATGCACCAGCACATCGACATCGAGCACGTCATCCGGCTCTACCGCGCCTACGCCCACGATCTCGACCGGGTCCGCGAGAAGCAGCGGGAACTGCTCGCGCCGCCGACCTTGCTGAAGGCCCAACTCGATGACATCGAGGCGGAGGTCACCTACCTCCTGCTGCGCGAGGCCCGCCCGGAGACGGTGGTGGAGATCGGGACCTTCCACGGCTGGTCCACCACCTGGATACTCCAGGCACTGAAGGACAACGGCACCGGCCACCTGTACTCGTACGACATCGTGGACCACGTCGCGCGCAACGTCCCGGAGCGGCTCTCCACCGGCCGCTGGACGTTCACGCAGGGAGACGCGCGGGAGAACCTGGAGAAGATCCCGGACACTGCGGACTTCCTCTTCATCGACGCGGCTCACTCGGCGAGCTTCGCCCGCTGGTACATCCAGCACCTGCTGCCGCGTATGCGGCCGGGTATACCGGTGTGCGTCCACGACGTCTTCCACGGCCGCAGGCCGCTGCCGTTCACCGAGGGCGCGGTGGTCCTGCGCTGGCTCGCCGCACAGGAGAACACCTACTTCACCGCCTCCCGGGCGCACGCCCCCGAGATGCACCACCGTCTGAACGACGTCAAGAGGACCCTCGCTCTGGGCCACCATCTCCGGGACAGCAGGGACAACCCCATGATCTTCTTCACCCTGTGCTGAGGCGCCGACACGGAGATGCCCCCGGCGGGACAGGGAAGGTGCCCGCCGGGGGCATCTCGGTGCGGGTCCGTGCGTCAGAACGCGGGGACCGCCGAGGGCCGGGCCTTGTTGATGTTGCTGACCAGGTTGCCGGCCAGCGGGAAGTTGGCCTTGCCCCAGGTGGCGTCGGACAGCTTGGTCTTGAGGTCGCTCCTCATCAGGTCCAGGGTGAGCAGGCCCGGCCTGTCCCAGCCGCCGTCGCCCCATGCCTCGGGCACCTCGCCCGACTTGGCGAAGCGGAAGGCGTGGGTGCTCGCGCCGTCCTTGTGGTAGACGATCTTCACGTGGTTGCCGTCCATGGGTACCTCGTTGATCGGATGGGTGCTGTAGCCGCCGTGCCGGGAGGCGGCCAGATAGCTGGGCTTCTCGGCGCCCTGCTTCTGGAAGACCACGACGGACTCCCAGTCGTGGCGGTGCCCGAAGGCGTCGGCGCCGTTCAGCGTCTGGTCCTTCTCGAAGTAGAGGCCGTAGACGTACGCGCACCAGCCGTTTCTGCACAGCGACTGTGAGTAGGTGTTGGCCTTGCCGAGGTGTCCGGTTCGGCAACCGCCGGTGATCGACCCGCTGTTCTTGAGGCCGCCGTTGAGGGTTCCGTTCGTGTCGATGGCCGCCGCGGGGAAGCAGCCGTCCGTGTCGTAGTCGAAGTCCGGCATGTACTTCTTCTGGAAGGCGGTGGCCTTCGGGGTCAGCGGGTTCAGCACGGCGGCGGAGGCGCTGCCCTGGAGGCCGACGGTCAGTGCGGTGGCGCTGAGCGCCACGAGCAAGGTGCTGCCGAGGCGGCCGCGGGGTTTCCGACGGCGCTTGACTGCGTGGGACATGCGTTGCGTCTCCAGTCGTTCGGTCGGCCGGGGATCCGGCGCGGTCCGTGCCGGATCCCCGGCGGGGCGAGACCGAGACTGGCCAGCGGGACATTGTTCAGCACCCGGATTCGTCAGGGTGAAAAATCCCGCACCGAGGATTGGCGGGTCGTTTCCGATGCCGTCACCCACCGCACGCCCCGGGGCCGCCCAAAGACGACGGGTCGCGGAGCGGACGCCTCCGTCCGGCGGACGGCGGACGGCGACCGGTCGACCGCAGGACCGGGCTCGACCTGCAGCACGTCGTCGACGCGGCCCGCTTTTTCGACGCGGACAGGTTGACCGTGCAGGCCGTCGCCGACCGACTCGATGCCGATCGCAAGGCCATACGGGATCACGTCACGGACCGGGAGACCCTGCTGAGGCTCGTGGCCCTGGACGCCTTGCTGCAGAGCACCTCGGACATCGGCATCCCGGCGGACTGCTCGTGGCAGGAGGCGTGCCGGATGTTTGCCCGCGCCTTTGCGGACAGCGTCATCGCGACGGACGCGCTCGCCGAGCACCTGCGGCTGGACAGCGCGCTCGTCGCGCGGCTCGGGGAGCCGACCGAAGGCTCGGGCGCAGATCGCGTTGTGTGGTCGCGGAGCGTTACCGAGGTGCCCGTTCCAGGCGCTCTGGCTCGCACTTCCTCTGCAGGCGGCCCAGCCCATGGAAGAGTTGCAGCCAGTACCGGCTGCGGCCGGTGAACGGCTGGTTGTGCCAACCGCGCCGGGCATTGCCGACTCGCACGAAATCGGCCGGCGAGTCGTGATACGCCCGGCAATCCCGGTCGTTGTCGCGGCGGTGCCTACAGCCCGAAGAGTCGCGCTCCGTTCTCGTAACAAACTCCGCGCAACCACTCATCACCCAGTCCGAGCCGTTCAAGGGCTTCGAGCTGGTGGACGTACGGATAAGGGATGTTGGGGAAGTCGGACCCGAGAAGAATCCGATCGCCTAGTTCGGCGAGCCGGCCGAGTTCGCTCGCCGGGAAGGGGCTGAGGCCCTCGCTGAAGTCCGTGAACACCATGGTCGTGTCCAGGCGCACCTCGTCGTACCGCTCGGCCAGGTCCAGGAAGTCGGTGTACTCCGGCATCCCCATGTGCGCGACGATCAGGGGAAGGCGCGGATGCCGGGCGAGGAGCCGCCCCACCGGCTCCGGCCCGGTGTGTTTGCCGGGCGCGGGACCTGAGCCGCAGTGCATGACCACGGGGACTCCCGCCTCGGCCAGCATCCCCCACACGGGATCGAGCAGCTCGTGAGTGGGGTCGTACGCCCCCACCTGCACATGGGACTTGAAGACCCGGGCCCCCGCCTCGACCGCCGTGCGCACATAGTCCTCCACGCCCTTTTCGGGGTAGAGGGTGGCCGTGTGCAGACAGTCGGGCGTGCGTCCCGCGAAGCCGGCGGCCCATTCGTTCAGCCAGGGTGCCATGCCGGCCTTGTGGGGATAGAGCATGGCGGTGAAGGCGAGCACCCCGAACTGCCGAAGCAGCGCGATCCGTTGGTCTTCTTCCTGCCGGTAGGTGATGCCCCACTCGATGCCGGTCATGGGGCCGACCGTGTCGAAGTACTCCCACACCTTGCGCAGGACCCGCTCCGGCATGAAGTGCGTGTGTACGTCGACAAGCCCGGGCACCCCGATACGTCGCCGGAACCTCTCGACAGCCTCGACTTCACCCACGGGGCCGTTTCCTCCCGGCGTTGCCGCGCATGAGAGGGAACACGGAGGTCTGGCAACGGAATTGAGGTGCCAGCTGTAGACGTTGAGGTAGCGGCCGTACGAATCGCGTGGTCATACCGTCACTGTCACGTAGACGCGCCGCCAGAAACAACCCTCTTGATCCTCCCTACCCCTTCAGCACCCCCACCACCCCCATGCTTCGGCGCTCACGGCACAGTGGTCACGCTCACCCCAGGTGAAACTACGAGGCCGGGGCGGTGTGGAGCCAAGCAGCGTTGCCGGGCTCCCCGCCACTCATCGAGTCGTGCGGCGTGTATGCACTGAGCCCAGATCCCGCGTCACCTCAGCGACCGGCTCATCGGCCTCCCGTGCATGCGCGAGTCTCGCACAACCCGCCTTCGCCAGATCGGTTCATCATGCTGCGAGGGCGGCGCACAGGTCATCAGGCGGTGATCTCCGTGAACGCGTCCGCGACGGCGGCGCCTTCGCGGACGAAGACCGGGATGCGTTCCAGTGGCGCGGGAACGTCGAGAGTGGTGCCGCCCTCGTGGAGCTCGCCGGTGGCGGTGTCGGTCCAGCGTGCGCCGGCCGGAAGGTGGACGGTGCGGCTGCGGGCTCCGGCTTCGGCGACCGGTGCGACGAGGAGGTCGGGTCCGAGGAGGAACTGGTCGTCGACGGTCCAGGCGTGCGCGTCCTCGGGGAAGCCGAAGAACAGGGGGCGCATCACCGGCGCCCCGGTGCGGTGCGCCTGTTCGGACAGCTCCAGCAGATAGGGGCGCAGCCGCTCGCGCAGCCGCAGGTGTGCGGTCAGGATCGGGTAGGCCTGTGGTCCGTAGGACCAGACCTCGTTCGGGCCGCCGGTCATGTCCGCGGAGAAGGTGGGGTGGTTCGGCGCACGGTCGCCGTGCAGGCGCATGAGGTGGCTGAAGGCGCCGTACTGGAACCATCGGACCAGCAACTCCTGGTACGCCGGGTCAGTGGGGTCGCCGCCGAGGAAGCCGCCGATGTCGGTGTTCCACCACGGGATGCCGCTCATCGCGACGTTCAGCCCGGCCCGGATCTGCTGGGCCAGCGACTCGAAGGTGGGCTGGATGTCACCGGACCACAGGGCGGCGCCGTAGCGCTGGCTGCCGGCCCAGGCGGAGCGGACGAGGCTGAGTGGGCGCTCGTCGCCGGCCTCGTTCAGGCCTTCGGCGACGGCGCGGGCGGCCAGCTTCCCGTAGAGGTTGCCCACCTGGGCGCCGGGGCCCGCCGAGTAGACCGCGCGGACGGCGAGTTCGAGAGGCATGTCCGGCTGGCAGGCGTCGAGCCAGAAGGCGGAGACACCGAGCGAGTGGTAGTGCTCGCTCAGCTGTTGCCAGAGGTGGCGGCGGGCGGCGGGGTGGGTGGCGTCGAAGTAGGTCATCGGCTGGTGGTCCGGGCCGTGGCCTCGGGCGGGCCAGGGGAAGGTCAGCAGGCCGCCGTGGCTGTCGCCGACGAGGAGTCCGGCGTCGCGCAGCATGTCGTGGTTGCTGCTGCCGGGATCCACGGTGGGCCAGACGGACACCGCCAGCCTGACGCCGAGTGACTCCAGTTCCTCGATCATGGCTTCCGGGTCGGGCCAGTCGGCGGCGTCGAAGTCCCAGTCGCCCATGTGGGTCCAGTGGAAGAAGTCGCAGACCATCACCGACAGCGGCAGTCCGCGCTCCTTGTGCTCCCGGGCCACCGCCAGGAGTTCGTCCTGTGTGCGGTAGCGCAGCTTGGACTGCCAGAAACCGGCTGCCCATTCGGGCAGCAGCGGGGGGTGCCCGGTGGCGTCGGCGTACGCCTCATGACATGGGCCGGGGTGTCGCCCGCGGTGATCCAGTAGTCGATCTGGTGGGCCGTGTCGGCGACCCAGCGGGTGGCGTCCCTGCCCAGCTCGACCCTGCCCATCGCGGGGTTGTTCCAGAGCAGGCCGTAGCCGCGGGAGGAGTGCAGGAACGGGATGGTGACCACGGTGTTGCCCTGGACCAGATCGATCACCAGGCCCTTCTGGTCGAGACAGCCGTGCAGATGCTGGCCCAGGCCGTGGATCCGCTCGCCGTCGTACGCCTCGAAGCGCTGCTCGATGCGGTGGGTGCCGTCGCCGAGCGGTGCGTATTCGCGCGCCTGCGGGTACGCCCAGGCCACGTAGGGGCGCTGGTCGGAGAGGAGTTCGCGGCCGGTTTCGGTGTGCAGGAAGCGCAGCGAGCCGTCCTTGCCGGCCTCCACGGTGAGGCGGCCGTTGACGATGCGGGCGCTGCCGTCCGCGTGCGCAGTCGCGGTGGCGGCAGGGCCTGCGGCGGGGACGTCGAGGGCGGGCCGGGGAGTGTGTCGTCGGGGGCCTGACCGGGGCGGGCGCGGACCCGGACCGAGTGCGGCCCCCAGGGCTCGATGAGGAGGACCTCGTGCGGGGTGTGTCGTTCGAGGACGCCGTCCCGTGCGGTGAAGACGGTCATGACTGGGGATTCCTTCTCGGAGGGTGGCGATGGTCGACGGTGACCGTCGGATGACGTTTCACGGCAGCGGCCCGGACAAGGAGGGACAGCGCGCCCCGCGTGAAGCTGCTTGCAGGGAGGAAGGCGATCCGCCCCGGGCCGCCGGGCCCGGTCATGGAGGTGGTGCTGAGGTGTCACCGCAGGGCATCTGTGCCACGCCTGCTGTGGACCGCAGCGCCACGGTCCTTGTTCCGGAGGACCGCAGATGAGGCGGGACGGGGCTGCGCCGTCAGCCTCGTCGCGGCTCCCGCACCACCGCGATCTCTCCCGGTGCCAGCGTCACCGAGCCGGGTGCCGGTTTGCCGGTGAGGAGTTCGACCGCGTCCTCGGCGACGGGCACCTCAGCGCCGTTGCCCGCGTGGTCGATCAGGAACAGGTAGTCGGCGGACGGGGACCGGCGGCGAACCACCTCGACGCCCTCCGGTGCCGTGCGGACCGGTTCCACGCCGGCCTCGGTGCGGATGCGGGTCATGAGGGACGCGAGGACGGTCGGGTCCGGGTGTGTGGCCAGGTACCAGGTCGTGCCCTCGCCGTACGCGTGACGTGTCACGGCGGGTACGTCTGCCAGTGGCCCGTCGGTGTACCACGCCACAGCCTCTGCCCCCTCCAGGCGCAAGCGTTCTGACCACAGTGAGGCCGTACCGCCCCCGCGCAGCGTGACCGTGTCACCGGGTTGGAGCGGGAAGTACTCGTCCGACCTGACGCCGAGCGCCTTGCGGAACGCCCCCGGGTAACCGCCCAGCCGTACATGGCAGTTCTCGTCCACCGCCCCGCTGTGGAAGCCGACCGCCAATGTGCCACCGCGTTCGGCGAAGCCCGTGAGGTTCGCTGCGCCTTCGTCGTCGACCAGGTACAGCGCGGGGGCCAGCACCAGCCGGTATGCCGACAGGTCGGCGTCCGGGCGTACGAAGTCCACGGCCACGCCCGATCGCCACAGCGGCTCGTACCAGGAGCGTACGAGCTCCTGGTAGCGCAGCTCGCTGTTGGGCTGAGCGGGGAACTCCAGGGCCCAACGGGCGTTCCAGTCCCAGGCGATGGCGACCTCGGCCGTGCCGGTGCTGTCGCGTACCTCGGCCAGCGCCCTCAGATCCGCGCCCAGTCGGACCACATCCCGCCAGATCTGGCTGTCGGTTCCGGCATGCGGGACCATCGCGGAGTGCCACTGCTCGGCGCCCGCCTTCGCCGCCCGCCACTGGAAGAAGGCGATGCCGTCGGCTCCGTGGGCCACGTGCGCGAGGGCGTTGCGCCGCAACTCCCCGGGCAGTTTGGCCCGGTTGACGGGCTGCCAGTTCACCGCGCCCGTGGAGTGCTCCATCAGGAACCAGGGGCCGCCCGCCAGCGACCGCACGAGATCGCTGGCGAGCGCGATCCCGATCTCCGCCTCGGGGTCGGTGGACATCGCGTAGTGGTCCTCCGACACCACGTCCACCTCCGGCGCCCAGCGCCAGTAGTCCAACGCGTCGGTGATCCCCATGAAATTGGTGGTGACGGGGGTGGTGGGGGCCGCCTCCCGTATCACGTCCCGCTCCGCCTTGTAGAGAGACAGCAACTCGTCCGAGCAGAAGCGGTGCCAGTCCAGCAGGTTGGCCGGATTGGGGCCGGCGCCGGTCGCCCGCGGAGGCAGGATCTCGTCCCAGTCGTAGTACCACTGGCTCCAAAACGTGGTGCCCCAGGCGTTGTTGAGAACATCCAGGTCATCGGCGTACTTCGTCCGCAGCCAGCGGCGGAACGCCTCCGCGCTGGTGTCGCAGTAGCAGCTGTTGGTGTGGCAGCCGTACTCGTTGTGGACGTGCCACATCGCCACCGCCGGATGGTCGGCGTACCGCTCGGCCAGCGCGCCCGTGATGCGCAGGGCCGCCTCGCGGTAGGCGGGGCTCGAGGGGCAGAACGTCTGGCGGCTGCCGTACGACAGCCGGCGGCCGTCCTTGTCGACCGGCAGCGCCTCCGGGTGGGCCCGGTAGAACCACGCCGGCGGGGCCGCGGTCGGGGTCGCGAGGTCGGCGGCGATGCCGTTCTCGTGCAGCAGGCCGAGGATCCGGTCCATGCGCGAGAAGTCGTACGTGCCCTCGGAGGACTCCAGCAGGGCCCAGGAGAAGATGCCGACGCTGACGAAGTTGACGCCGGCCTCGCGCATGAGGCGCATGTCCTCGGCCCACACCTCCTCGGGCCACTGTTCGGGGTTGTAGTCGCCGCCGTAGGCGATGCCGGGGAGGGAGAGGACGGGTTTCGTGGTCATGGGGTTGCTCCGGGATCGGCTGGGTCGGTCATTTGAGTCCGGACGTGGCGGTGCCTGCGACGAAGTTGCGCTGCAGGATCAGGAACAGGACCAGTGAGGGCACGATGTACAGGACGGCGCCCGCTCCGACGACGGTGTAGAGCCCGGTTCCCTGCTCGGTGACGTAGCCGGTGGCCATCTTCACCGCGAGCGTGGTGTGGTCGTCGTCCAGCAGCAGGGCGGGGGCGATGTAGTCGCCCCAGCTCCAGCTGAAGGACAGCACCAGGCTGGTGGCGATGACGGGCCAGGACTGGGGGAGGAAGATCCGCCAGAAGATGCGGATCTGTCCGCAGCCGTCGATGATCGCCGCCTCCTCCAGTTCCTTGGGCATGTTGGTGAAGAACTGCCGGAAGAGGAAGATCAGATATGGTGCGCCGGCCAGCCCCCACAGCACCCACGGGACATAGGTGTTGGTCAGCCCGGCCTTGGAGAACAGCAGGTAGGTCGGGATGAGGGTGATGATCTGCGGCGTCATCATCGTGGACAGCATGAGCCCGAAGATGATCCGTTTGCCGGGCCCGGTCAGCCGGGCGAAGCCGTAGCCGGCCCAGGCCGAGGCCAGGGTGATCAGCAGCGAGTGGATGCCGGCGATCGTCAGCGAGTTGCGGGCGTAGCCGAAGAAGTCGAAGAGGGTCAGGGCCAGGCGGAAGTTCTCCAGGGTCGGGTGGTGCGGCCACCAGTGGATGGGCACTGCGCGCAGTTCGGAGGGGTCCTTGAACGCGCTGATCAGGAGCCAGCCGAAGGGGCTGAGCATGAGCACCAGAATCGCGACCAGGAGCATGTAGACGACTTTGCGTCGGGCCAGGACCATCAGCTGTCTCCGATCGTCCGCGGCTTGGTCTTCGCCTTCGTCTGCTCGGGATCCACGGAGTAGAAGACCACTCCCTTGCTCAGCTTGAAGACGAGGAAGGTGATGGCCATGACGAACGCGAAGAGCACCCAGAGCAGGGCGGAGGCGTAGCCGTAGCGGCCGTTGGAGAAGTACTGCGTGAAGACGTCGATCATGATCAGCTGGTTGCTCTCGGGGACGGCTCCCACGCCCTTGGGCGTGGGGTCGATCGAGATGAGCAGCGGCAGGAAGCTCTGCAGCGTGGCGATGATCTGGGTGATCAGCTGGAAGAACAGGACGGGGGAGAGGAGGGGCAAGGTGATTCGGGTGAAGGACTGCCACCAACTCGCCCCGTCCATGCGCGCCGCGTCGAGCAGTTCCGCGGGGATGTCCTGGAGCCCCGCCAACGAGATGATCATGACGTTGCCGCAGCCCCACACGGTCAGCGTGATCAGCACCCAGCGGGCGTACGGGTCCTGCAGCCAGGCGAGCCCGTTCACGCCGAAGATGTCCAGCAGGCCGTTGGCGGAACCCGAGTCACGGTCGAAGATCAGCTTGAAGACGAGGGCGGAACCGACCGGTGGCACCACGGCGGGCAGATAGACCAGCGTGCGGAACACACCCCGGGCGCGGATCGGCTGGTTCAGCAGCACCGCGAGGAGAAGACCCGCGGCGATCGTCAGCGGCACCGTGATCACGGTGAACAGGCCGGTGCGGCCCAGTGACGCCAGTGTGTCGGGGTCGGTGAAGACCTCACGGTAGTTGGCCAGCCCCACATAGCGGGTCTTCGGGGACAGGCCGTCGGAGTTGGTGAAGCTCAGCCACAGCGCGTAGCCCAGCGGGAAGACCGTCATGGCCCAAAAGCCCAGCAGCCAGGGGCCGGCGAACACGTAGAACGCCCCGGTCCGGCGGGCCCGCAGGGAGCGGGGACTGCGCGCCCGCGGCGAGCTGAGCCGGGCGAGGGTCGCCCGCCGGGGCGCACGTGCGTCCGGCCCGGCGAGCTGATCGGTACTCACCCCACCAGCTCCTTGCCCCGCGCGAGCTGGTCGTTGATACGGGAGTTGAGCGCGTCGGCGATCTTCCCGGCCGCGGTGCCGGACTTGACGGCGTCCGGCAGAACCTTGGTGAGCACCACGTTCAGGGCGTCCATCTGGGCGTACGGGCTGACGGGCAGCACCGAGAAGTAGGGCAGCTCCCGCTGCTGGACCTCGTAGGACTGCTTGTGGAACGCGGTGTCCTGCGGCATCTTCGGGACCAGCGACTTCAGGGAGGGGATGCCCCAGCCGGTGGTCGCGCGGTCCTGGGCGAGCTTGCCGCCGAAGTAGTACTCGAAGTACTTCCAGGCGGCGTCCTTGTTCTTGGCGCCCTTGGGGACCCAGTAGCCGGTGCCGCCGAAACAGGGGCTGACACGGTTGCTGCCGAGCTGGGGCGCGGGGGCGAAGCGCGAGACCTCGGAGACCTTGGCGTCGCCGCCGATGGATCCGCCGAACCAGTAGCCGTCGTTGGCCATCGCCATCCGGTTGGCCTGGTAGGTGGGCCAGTCCCAGCCGTCCGGGTTGGGGTTGACGACGCTGGGGCCGATGTCGGACTTCGCGTAGTCCAGGTACCAGGTCAGCGCCTTGAGCGCCTCGGGCGAGGAGAAGTCCACCGTGGCCAGGTCCTCGGCGAACAGGCTTCCGCCGGCCGAGGCGGTCATCCACAGGAACGTGGTGAGGGGGCCGTTCAGGGCCCCGGCGCTCAGGCCGTACACCTTCACCTTGCCGAGCCTGCGCTTGACCAGCCGCTTGCCGAGGTCCAGCCACTCGTCGCAGGACAACGGCTCGGTGTCGCTGGGAAGTTCGAGCTTGGCCGCCTCGAACAGGTCGGTGCGGTACCAGAACATGCAGTCCTGCGAGTAGTCCTTGGCCATGCCGTAGCGGGGACCGGTGCCCTGCTTCTTGGCCTCGCTGTCGTAGCGCCAGACGTCGTTGGCCGCGGCGAGGTCGGAGGGCTTGAGCACGTCGCTCTTGGCGAAGTACGGGTCCAGGTCGGCCATCAGATCGCGCGCGGCGAAGTAGGGCACGTCCGTCGCCCCCACTCCGCGAACTACGTCCGGCGGGTTGTTGCCGGCCAGCATGGCGTTGAGCTTGGTGACGTCGAACGTGATGATGTCGAGGTTCATGCCGAGCGCCCGCTCGGCTTTCTGCTTGTCCTCCTTGGTCCAGGCGACGTCCATGATGGTGAGCGTCTCCTTGGCGCCCTTGGCGCCGCTCCCGGAGTCGACGGAGGAGGCACAGCCGGGCAGGGCGGCAGCGGTGAGGGCGGCGCCGGCGGAGGCGGCCAGGAAACGGCGCCGGTCGAGGGAGCCTCTGGGGGAAACGGGCATGACGGTGCAGCCTTTCGTGCGGTGAGCATGCGGGGATGCGGGAGACGGGCGCTGCGGCCCAGGAGGGCACGACGGGCAGGCGAAGAAGGAAGCCCGGTGCGCGCCGGCCGTGGTGGACAGCCTTCGGGCAAGGAGTCGGCGACACCGCCCGCACTGTGGGTGTCGAGTGTTGCTGGTCCGGTACTTCGGCCGTGTGGCGTGACGCCCCGAAACGCCCACGGATGGAAACCGGTTGGAGAAGGCTCGGCGAACGCTAGGACCGGCTCCAGGGCAGTGTCAAGAGGTTGGAACGCCCCGTATTAAACGGGTCCGACCATGGGTGCGCCTGCCGAAAAAGAGTCTGACGCAGCCCTCTTGACTCTCGGGGTGGCGCGATGGCAGCTTCTTGTAACGCTACAAGAAACCGGTTGCTAAGCATTCGTGACGCCTCCGACGAGGCCGACCACGGGTGGGGATGCCGCACCACCCCCGCCTTCGCCCCGCGCCCCACGTCCACTCACGCCCCACGACATTCCTGCAGGAGTACGTCCGTGCCCAACGCCACCGCGGTCATCAACCTCGACATCGAGGGCCCGACGATCAGCCGCCATCTGTACGGCCACTTCGCCGAGCACCTCGGCCGCTGCGTCTACGGCGGTTTCTGGGTGGGGGAGGACTCGCCGATCCCCAACGAAGGAGGCATCCGGCTCGATGTCGTCGAGGCGCTGCGGGCCCTGAACATCCCCAATCTGCGCTGGCCCGGCGGCTGTTTCGCCGACGAGTACCACTGGAAGGACGGCATCGGGCCACGCGAGCAGCGCGCCCGGATGGTCAACACCCACTGGGGCGACGTCGAGGAGAACAACCACTTCGGCACCCACGAGTTCATGGCCCTGTGCGAACTGCTCGGCACCGAGCCGTACGTCAGCGGCAACGTCGGCTCCGGCACCGTGCAGGAGATGAGCGAGTGGGTCGAGTACCTCACCCGCGACGGCGACAGCCCCATGGCCAGGCTGCGCCGGGCCAACGGCCGCGACGAGCCCTGGCACGTGAAGTACTGGGGCATCGGCAACGAGACCTGGGGCTGCGGCGGCAACATGCGCGCCGAGTACTCCGCCGACCTGGCCCGCCAGTACGCCACCTACTGCCGCGACCACGGCGACAACAAGCTGTACCGGATCGCCTCGGGCGCCTCCGACGACGACTACAAGTGGACCGAGACGCTGATGCAGCAGATCAGCTGCTTCGGCTGCGAGGCCACCCCGAAGAACTTCTTCCAGGGCCTGTCCGTCCACTACTACACGATCGCCGGCCCCTGGGAGGCGAAGGGCAGCGCCACCGACTTCGACACCGACGACTACTACCGCACGATGGTCGCGGCCCGGAAAACCGACCGCATCCTGACCGGCCACTCCACGGTCATGGACATCTACGACCCCGGCCGCACGGTCGGCCTGGTCCTGGACGAGTGGGGCACCTGGTGGGACGTCGAACCGGGCACCAACCCCGGGTTCCTGTTCCAGCAGAACAGCCTGCGCGACGCGCTCGTGGCGAGCACCCACTTCGACATCTTCCACAAGCACGCGGCACGCCTGTACATGGCGAACATCGCCCAGACCGTCAACGTGTTGCAGGCGATGGTCCTTACCGACGGCGACGCGCTGGTCCTGACCCCGACCTACCACGTGTTCGAGATGAACAAGGGGCACCAGGACGCCACTTCACTCGCGGTGCATCTGAGCACGGACGGCGCCCGTCGTCAGGTGGGGGACGCCGCACTGGACACGCTGTCCGCCTCCGCCAGCGTCAAGGACGGCCACGTCCTGATCTCGCTGTCCAACCTCGACGCCGAAGAACCCGTCGAGGTGACCCTCGACCTGCGCGGCGGAACCACAGGCGAGCCGACCGCCCGCATCCTGACCGCCGACCGCCTCCAGGACCACAACACACCCGGCACACCGGAGACAGTCAGCCCGCGCCCCTTCGACGAGCTGAAGGCGACGGACCGGGGGCTGTCCCTGACGTTGCCGCCCCACTCGTTCGTCACCGTCCGGGCCCCGCTGGGCTGACCTGCCCGGCGCCGCGTCCCGCGTGGGGCCGGCCCGGCCGCGCACCGCCGCCGGCCGTCGGCCCCGGACTGAAGAGACCTCTTCCCACCCGTATTCCATCCTGGCAAGGAGCCGCACATGAGCACGGACCTGACCCGCCGCAGAACCCTCCAGGCTGCGGGAGCCGCCGCCCTCGCCGCCGGCCTGTCCTCGCTGACCGCCACGGCGGCCCACGCCGACGACACGGCGGACGACGGCACCACCCCCGCGCCGAAGCTGGTCACCTACCCGGTACCGTCCGGCGTGGCCACCCAGGCAAGCTTCAAGGTGCGGGTGCGCACCGCCCCCGACGGCGAGTGGCAGACGCTTGCCTGCTATGCGCCGGGTGCGAAGGAGATCAACCCCACCACGGGCTCCGGCAAGGTGTGGGGCTCGTCGATGGTGTACTTCGACTTCCAGGGCTCCGTGGAGGTGGAGGTCACCTACCTCAAGGGCGGCACCACCAAGGCCCGGGTGCGTCCGGACTCCCTCGGCATCACACCCGAACTCGGCGGCGACACCCTGGTGTTCACGCTCGACGAACCGGAGGACGTCGTCGTCCAGATCAACGACGAGATCTTCGACTGCCTCCACGTCCTCACCAACCGAGTCGAACACCACGTGCCTGCCGCGGACGACCCCGACGTCATCTACTACGGCCCCGGTCTGCACTCGATCCCCGGCGACATCCTCACCGTCCCCAGCGGCAAGACCGTCTACCTGGCGGGCGGCGCCGTCGTCATCGGGCAGATCAACTTCGACCAAGCCGAGAAGTCATGCCTGCGGGGCCGCGGCGTGCTGGTGCCCAGACGCACCGTTGGCGGCGTCCAGCTCACCCGATGCAAGAACATCCGCGTCGAGGACGTCATCCTGCTCGGCAACGGCCTGGGCTGCGGGGAGGCCGACGGCGGCCTCATCAAGAAGGTCCGCGTCTTCACGTGGGGACAGTGGGGCGACGGCCTCCCCCTCTACAGCTCCAAGAACATCACCTACGACGGCTGCTTCGTGCGCAGCTCCGACGACTGCCACTCCATCTACGCCCACCGCGGCGAGTGGTACGGCGACACCCGCAACATCACCATCAAGAACGCCACCCTGTGGGCGGACGTCGCGCACCCGGTCAACGTCGGCACGCACGGCAACAGCGACGACCCGGAGATGATCGAGAACCTCGTCATCCAGAACGTCGACGTCCTCGACCACCGCGAGCCCCAGATGAACTACCAGGGCTGCGTCGCCCTCAACGCCGGCGACTCCAACCTGATCAGGAACATCCGCATCGAGGACGTCCGGGTCGAGGACTTCCGCTGGGGCCAGCTCCTCAACTTCCGGGTCATGTACAACACGAAGTACAACACCTCGGCCGGTCGAGGCATCGAGGACGTCTACATCAAGAACCTCACCTACACCGGGACCCACGCCGAGCCCTCGCTGTTCCTCGGCTACGACGCCGACCACGCCATCAAGAACGTCACCTTCGAGAACCTCGTGGTCAACGGCGTGGTCATCGCCGACACGATGCGCAAGCCCACCTGGTACTACACCACCGACACCGTGCAGTGGTACGCCAACGAGCACGTGACCAACATGAAGTTCCTGACCACCGCCCAGGCCCAGGCGGCCGCCGCGTCATGAACCTCCCTGCCACCAGCCGCCGGGGCTTCCTCGGCGGCACGGCGGCCCTGCTGGCGGCGGGCGCGAGCGGACTGCTCGCGCCCGGCGCCGCCCGGGCGGCCGCACAGAACGCAGCCGGAGCCGGCGGCTTCGCCCACCCCGGCCTCCTGCACACCGCCGACGACCTGGCCCGTATGAAGGCCGCGGTGGCCGCCAAGGAGTCGCCGGTCCACGACGGCTATCTCGCGTTCGCGGCCCATGCCCGCTCGCAGTCGACGTACGCGATCCAGAACACCGGCCAGATCACCTCCTGGGGTCGCGGCCCCACCAACTTCCAGAACCAGGCCGTCGCCGACTCGGCAGCCGCCTACCAGAACGCGCTGATGTGGTGTGTCACCGGCGAGCGCGCCCACGCGGACAAGGCCCGAGACATCCTGAACGCTTGGTCGGCCTCCCTCACCATGATCACCGGTGCGGACGGTCCGCTCGGTGCCGGGCTCCAGGCCTTCAAGTTCGTCAACGCGGCCGAACTGCTCCGCCACACCGGCTACGACGGCTGGGCGGACGCCGACATCGCCCGCTGCGAGGAGTCCTTCCTGCGCGTCTGGTATCCGGCGATCTCCGGTTACATGCTCTACGCCAACGGCAACTGGGATCTGACGGCCCTGCAGTCCGTCCTCGCCATCGGCGTGTTCTGCGAGGAACGCACCCTCTTCGAGGACGCCCTGCGCTTCGCCGCGGCCGGCGCCGGCAACGGCAGCCTGCTCCATCGCGTCGTCACCGACGCCGGCCAGGGCCAGGAGTCCGGCCGCGACCAGGCCCACGAACAGCTCGCCGTCGGCCTGATGGGCGACGCGGCACAGGTCGCCTGGAACCAGGGCGTCGACCTGTGGGCCTTCGACGGCAACCGCATCCTCGCCAACGCCGAGTACGTCGCCCGCTACAACCTCGGCGGCGACGTCCCGTTCACCCCTGACCTCGACCGCACCGGCAAGTACATCAAGACGACCGTCTCAGAGAAGGTCCGCGGCGCCCTGCCCCCGATCTACGAGATGTACTACGCCCACTACGCAGGCGTCCGCGGCCTCGACACCCCGTACACCGAGGCGGCCGTCTTCCGCGGCACCGGCGGTGCCCGGGTCGTCGAGGGCAGCAACGACGACCTGCCCGGCTTCGGCACCTTCGCCTACGCCGGCACCAAGGCCCCGACGCCGACCCCGCCGACGGCGCCGGCCGGGGTCACGGCGGTGGGTGACGGCGAGAAGGTCACCGTGGCGTGGCTGCCGTCCGTGGGGGCGAGGACGTACAGCGTCCGCCGGGCGACCAGGCCCGGGGGGCTGTACGAGGAGATCGCGTCGGCGGTCGACGGGACGTCGTACGCGGACGACGGCGTGCGGTCCGGGCGGACCTACCACTACACCGTCACCGCCACCAACTCCCTGGGCGCCAGCGCGACTTCGAGCCTCGCCACCGCCACCGCAGGCCTCCCCGAGCCCTGGGCCACCCGGGACGTCGGCGACGTGAAGATCCCGGGCTCCGCCGCCTTCGACGGCGAGCGGTTCGTCCTGGAGGCGTCCGGAACCGCCGACACCCACCGGCTCGCGCACCTCCCGCTGCGCGGCGACGGCACCGTCACCGCGCGGATCGTGTGGCCGCTCAGCTCCCAGTACTCCAAGATCGGCGTCACCGTCCGGGCCGGGCTCGACGCGGACGCCGCCCACGCCTCGATGCTGATCCAGGGACTCCCGTTGCACACCTGGAGCGGCGTGTGGACGGTACGCCCCGCGGCCGGCGCGGACGTCTCCGCCACCGGCAGCACCCCGGTGCCGCCCTCCCAGCAGGACGCGATCACACTGAACGCGTCCTTCCCGATCTCCAGTCTGGGCACGCTGCCGGAATCGGCGACGCCCCTGGAGGCCCCGTACGTGGAGGGCGCGGGCGACGGGTACCGGCTGCGGGCGCCGTACTGGGTGCGGGTGACCCGAAAGGGCCGCCGCTGCACCGGCGCGATCTCCCCGGACGGCATCCACTGGACGGAAGTCGACACCACCGAGGTCGAGTTGGGGCGTGACGCGTACGCGGGCCTGGTCCTCACCTCCTGCCTCGGCGTCGACGAGGACTACGCCGAGACCGGCACCGGAGCCTTCGACAACGTCACCGTGACTTCGGCGTGGGGTGAGGTGTGGTCCGTGCCCCGCCCCGTCGGCTCCGCCACCGGCCTCACGGCGACCACCGGTACGGACGCCGTCGAGCTGGCCTGGACCGACCCGGACCTCTCCGCCCGCTACAAGGTGCTGCGCGCCACAGACACCGACGGCCCGTACCACACCATCGCGCCCCACATCGGCCCCGTCGGCTTCGGCGCCCGCATCCGGTACGCGGACGCCACCGGCACGCCCGGGACGACGTACCACTACGTCGTCACGAAGACGAACACCGGCGGACGCGGCCCGCTCTCGGAGCCTGCCTCCGCCGCGATGCCGACCCCGCCCGTCCCCCAACTCACCTCTGCCACCACCGCGTTCGCCAACAAGGGCATGTCCTTCCGGCACCTCCTGCGCGGCTCGCACGAACCCGTGCAGTTCACCGCGGACGGCCTCCCCGACGGTCTGCGCATCGACAAGCGCACCGGTCTCGTCTCCGGAACCCCCAACGAGACCGGCGAGTTCACCGTCACCACCACCGCGGGCAACGCGACCGGCGACGGTACCGGCACGCTCACCCTCACCGTCGGCACACCCCCGCCCACCCCCTGGACGTACGGTGACCTCGGCGACGTGGTCCTCGACGACCGCGCCCTCGGGACGCTCGGCGTGGTCGCGGTCACGACGCCCGGCAGTACTTCGTACGCCGACGGGACCTTCACCGTCCGCGGCGCGGGCACCGACCTGACGGTCAACAACCAGGGAATGACAGGCCAGTTCGTACGACGGCCCGTCACCGGCGACTGCGAGGTCACCGCCCGCCTGGTGTCCCGCACCGGCGCCACCGCCGACCGGGTGGGGCTGCTGATGGCCAAGTCCCTGTCGCCGTTCGACCAGGCGGCCGGAGCGATCGTCACCGGCGGCACCACCGCACAGCTCATGCTGCGCACCACGGTGGCCGGACGATCGGCCTTCACGGGCAACGGTGCGGTGACCACCCCCTGCCTGCTGCGGCTGAAGCGCGTCGGGACCGCCTTCACCGCCTACGCCTCCACCGATGACGGCGTCACCTGGACCCCCCTCGCCGAGGGCGACATCCCCGGCTTCTGTGACGCCCCCTACTACGTGGGTCTCGTGGTCTGCTCCCGCAGCCCGCTGGCCCTCGGCACCACGCAGTTCGATCAAGTCAGCATCACCCCCGACCAGAGCCGGTCGGGGTCCGCTTGATTGGAGATGCACATTCCATGAGCCGCAACGATCTCCCCCCACTCGACCAAGACACACCGCAGTCCCTCCGCAGCGAGCTGCTGAGCCGCCGCGGCATCCTGCGTGCCGCCGGCGGAGCCGCATTCGTCGGCGCGCTCGGCGCCGCCTCCGTAGGCTCGGCCGACGCAGCCGGGAAGCGGCACGGTGTCCGCAACCTGGCCCTCGCCGCCGCGCCGTCCGTCTGGACCCACCCTGGCGCCCTGCACCATCCCGGCGACATCAACCGGGCCCGGGTCAGGGTAGCCGCCGGCATCGACCCCTGGTACGCGGACTGGCAGGTCCTGACCGCCAACGCCCACTCGGCCTCCACCTGGACGGCCAACCCCCAGGAGACCGTCTACCGCGGCGGCAGCACCCAGAACTACGCGATCCTTTACAACGACATCGCCGCCGCCTACCAGAACGCCCTGCGCTGGCTGATCAGCGGGGACACGGCCCACGCCGACTGCGCCGCCGCGATCTGCAACGCCTGGTCGAGCACCCTGACCACGATCACGGGCAGCACGGACGCGATCCTGGCCGCGGGCATCTACGGCTGGCAGTTCGCCAACGTCGGCGAACTGCTCCGCGACTACGACGCCTTCGACCTGGACGCGTTCCAGCAGATGATGCTGAACGTGTTCTACCCCATCAACCACGGCTTCCTGCGCGACCACAACTTCGTCTGCGACAGCCACTACTGGGCCAACTGGGACCTGTGCAACATGGCCTCGATAATGGCCATAGCCATCCTGTGCGAGGACGGCGACAAGTTCGACGAGGCCGTCACCTACTTCCAGAGCGGCGTGGGCAACGGAGCCATCGGCAACGCGGTCCCGTACCTGTACACGGACGACGACGGCTATGCGCTCGGCCAGTGGCAGGAGTCCGGCCGCGACCAGGGCCACAGTGTGATGGGGATGGGGCAGATGGGCGCGCTCTGCGAGATGGCCTGGAACCAGGGCGTCGACCTGTACGGCTACGACGACAACCGGTTCTTCAAGGCGGCCCAGTACGTCGCCAAGTACAACATCGGCCTGGACGTGCCCTACACCACCTACAGCTGGGGCAGCGGCAGCAGCTGCACCTACAACGAGCAGACCGCGATCTCCTCCGCCAGCCGCGGAACCATCCGCCCGGTGTGGGCGATGCTCCACTACCACTACAACCGGATCAAGGGCCTGGACGACAAGTACATCGCGGCCATGACCAGCGACCTCGTCGGCATCGAGGGCGGTGGTGGCGACTACGGCTCCACCAGCGGCGGCTACGACCAACTCGGCTTCGGCCAACTGATGTACGCCAAGTAGCGGTTCCGGTGAGCTCGGGGAACAAGCAGGAGAACAAGGAGAGTTGACGATCATGAGTGGATCCGGCCGCCCTGCCGAGACGGTCGTGGAGGTGGACACCCGGGCCCCGGGTACGGCCATCTCGCCCGACCTTTTCGGGGCGTTCTTCGAGGACCTCAACTACGCGGCGGACGGCGGTCTCTACGCCGAACTCGTGCAGAACAGGTCCTTCGAGTACGGCCCGGCCGACCGGCCCGAGTGGCACTCCCTCACCGCCTGGGAGCTGCTGCAGCGCAACGGGGCCGCCGGATCGCTCACGGTCGCCACCGACGACCCGCTGCACCCCGCCAATCCGCACTACGCGGTCCTGACCGGCACCACACCCGCCGGTGCGGGCCTGCGCAACGAGGGGTTCGACGGCATCCCGGTCAGGGCGGGGGAGGCGTACGACGTCAGCCTCTTCGCCCGGCTGGCCGAGGGCGCCGTCGACCGGCTCGTCGCGCGGATCGAGAGCCGGGACGGCCAACGCGTCAACGGACAGGCGGAGTTGGGTCCGCTGGACGGCTCCTGGAGACGTCATGCGGCAGTCATCACCTGCGAGGTCACCGACCCGGACGCCCGCCTCACCCTCACGGCGACCGGTCCCGGCACCGTCCACCTGGACCTGGTTTCGCTCTTCCCGCAGAACACCTTCAAGGGCCGGCCGAACGGCCTGCGTGCCGACCTGGCGCAGGCCATCGCCGACCTGAAGCCCAAGTTCCTGCGCTTTCCCGGCGGTTGCCTGGCACACGGTCAGGGGCTCGGCAACATGTACCGCTGGTCCGAGACGGTCGGCCCGCTGCACGAACGTCGGCAGCAGTTCAACATCTGGCACTACCACCAGTCGATGGGCCTCGGTTACTACGAGTACTTCCAGTTCTGCGAGGACATCGGCGCCAAGCCGGTGCCCGTCGTGCCTGCCGCCGTCTGCTGCCAGAACAGCGAGGTAACCGGTCAAGCCAGCCTCCCCGACGAGGAGATGGACGCCTACGTCGCCGAGGTGCTGGCGCTGGTGGAGTGGGCCAACGGCCCCGCCGACTCGCCCTGGGGTGCCGTGCGCGCCGCCGCCGGACACCCCGAGCCGTTCGGTCTCGAATACCTCGGCGTCGGCAACGAGGACACCATCACCGACACCTTCCGCGACCGCTTCTGCCGTATTCACGACGCCCTGCGCGAGCACCACCCCGAGATCACCGTCATCGGCACCCTCGGACCGGCCACCTTCGGCGAGGACTGGGAGAAGGGCTGGGCGTTCGCCCGCGAGCGTGCCCTTCCCGTCGTCGACGAGCACTCCTACAAGTCCCCGCACTGGCTCCTGGAGAACAGCCGCCGTTTCGATCGCATGGACCGCCACGGCCCGCACCTGTACGTCGGCGAGTACGGCAGCCACTGCAACGACGGCCGCGGCGCCCTCGCCGAGGCCCTCTACATGATCGGCATGGAGCGCAACGGCGACGTCGTCCGGCTTGCCTCCTACGCCCCGCTGCTCGCCAAACGCGGCCACACCCAGTGGCTGCCCGACCTGGTCTACTTCGACAACGCGAACGTCTGGCTTACCCTCAATTACCACGTCCAGCAGATGCATTCGCTGAACTCGGGCGACACCGCGCTGCCCGTCACGGTCACCGGAGCGCCCGAAGCGCCGGCCGTCCGACCGAGCGACCGGAACGACATCCGCATCGGTACCGGACCCGACACGCGCGCCGAGTTCACCGACGTCCGCTGCGGGCCGGTCGGCGGTGGGCTCGTGCCGGCCCCCGACTTCCGCAACTGGCGGACGGAGTCGGGGACATGGGACCTGACTGGCGGGGCACTGGCCGGAACCGGTGCCGGCCCGCTGCTCATGGACGCGGTGCGCGGAACGTCGTACGCCTTCTCGGTGCGGGCGAGGAAGACGGACGGCGCCGAGGGGTTCGTCCTGCGGTTCAGCGGGATGACGTCCGAGCATCACTACCAGTGGCGGCTCGGTGGCTGGGACAACCGGGCGACATGGCTCCAGCGTCTGGACGACGGCGTGCCGGAAGACCTCAGCGAGCGCGTGCTCGAAGGTGTGGAGAGCGGCCGTTGGTACGCCCTACGGGTGGAGGTGGACGGCCCGCGCGTGCGCTGCTTCCGCGACGGCGAGCTGCTGCACGACGTCGAGGACGTCCGGCCGGACCCGGAAGTGTTCGCCGTCTCGACCGTCCGCGACAGCGCCTCCGGCGAGGTCATCATCAAGATCGTCAACACCACGCCAGAACCTGTCACCGTCCGCCTGCGGCCGACGGACGTGGCCGGGGACACCGGCTGCGCGCGCACCACCCTCGCCGTTTCCCCGGACACCGACAGCCGCTTCGGCCCGGCCCCGGCCGCGCCCGTGCACGACCGGATCACCGGGCCCCTCTGCGCTGTTCCGCCGCACTCCTTCACCGTTCTGCGCACGGACCCGCCGCATACCATGCGAGAGGGTGCCGGGACAGCAGAGCAGGGGCGAGCGTGGTAACGATCAAAGATGTCGCAAAGGTGGCCGGAGTCTCACCGATGACCGTCTCCAACGTCATCAACGATCACCCGAACGTGCGCGGCTCGACGCGTGCGAAGGTTCTCGACGCCATGGCCCGGCTCGATTACCGGGTCAACGTCGCCGCCCGTAATCTGGCCAAGGGCAGCACCGGGACCATCGGCCTCGCCGTCCCCGAGGTGAACAGCCCCTACTACAGCCGGCTGGCTGCCACCATCATCGCGGCCGCCGAGCGGCGGGGCCTGCGTGTGAGCGTCGAGCAGACCGCCTCCCGGGACAACGAACTGGACGCCCTGTCCCTGTCCCGCAACCGCCTGTACGACGGGATCATCCTGACCGCCGCGGGTATGCGACAGGCCGATGCCGAACAGCTTCGGGTAGACCACCCGGTCGTCATCCTCGGCGACCGGATCTTCGGCGCGCCCGTCGACCACGTCGCGATGCCCAACCTCGAAGCCTCCCGGGCGGCCACCCGCCACCTGATCGAGCGAGGCTGCCGGCGTATCGCGTTCCTGTGCGGGGAGGTGGAGGAGATCGACACCTCCAGCCTCCGCCTCACCGGCTACCGGCAGGCCCTTGAAGAGTCGGGCCTGCCGTTGGACCCCGCGCTGGTCCAGCAGGTGGACAGGCTCGGTATGCGAGAAGGCGCCGGGCGCGCGCGGGAGATGGCGGAGGGTGGCCTCGACTTCGACGGCGTGTTCTGCGTGACCGACTCCCTGGCCATGGGCGTGCTGCGGGGCCTGGCCGATGTCGGGATACGGGCGCCCGACCAGGTCAAGGTGATCGGCTTCGACAACGTCACGGAGAGCGAGTTCTTCATCCCCTCGCTCTCCACGATCGACCCCGACCACGACGGCATGGCCGAGCGCGCGGTCGACCTCCTGATCAGACGCATCAAACAGACCGATCCCCCTGCCCGGCACCAGGACTTCATCGGAGACTTCTCCCTGGTGACGCGGGAGTCGACGGGCGGCTGAGGACCGTTCTCGCTTCACTTCGTCTCACCTCTCCGCCCACGACAAGGGAGAATTCCGTGGACCGCGTGGCCCGTGCTCCGCTCTTCCGTGACCCGATCCACGACGGAGCCGCCGACCCGGTCGTCGTCTGGAACCGTCAGGCCGGTGAATGGTGGCTTGTCTACACCAACCGTCGCACCACTGCCCCCGGCCCCGGAGTCTCCTGGGTGTACGGCACCGACCTGGGCGTGGCCGCGTCGACGGACGGCGGCCGCACCTGGACCTACCGGGGAACCCTCACGGGGCTGGAGACCGAGTGGGGGCACAACACCTTCTGGGCGCCGGAGATCATCTGGCACGACGGGCTCTACCACATGTACGTCAGCTACCTCCGCGGCATCTGCGACGACTGGAACGGTGCCGCCCGGATCCGCCACTACACCAGCCCCGACCTGCTCGACTGGACGTACCACGGCGCCCTGGACCTCGGCGCCGACCGCGTCATCGACGCGTGCGTGTTCCCGCTGCCGGGCGGCGGCTGGCGGATGTGGTTCAAGGACGAGGTCCACGGTTCGCTCACCTGCGCCGCCGACAGCTTTGACCTGTACCGGTGGCGGCCCACCGGCCTCGCGGTCGGCCACCGCCCGCACGAGGGCCCCAACGTCTTCGAACTTGGCGGCCACTACTGGATGCTCGTCGACGAGTGGCGCGGCCAGGGCGTGCTGCGCTCGGACGACCTTGCCACCTGGGAGCACCAGGGGTTGATACTGGACAAGCCGGGTCACCGTCCCGACGACGGGACCATCGGTCTCCACGCGGACGTGGTCGTCCAGCGGGAGACGGCCTACGTCTTCTACTTCACGCACCCGGGCCGAGACGGCACCGCCGCCGAGGGCGAGGACACCTACGCGACCCGCCGCTCCTCCCTCCAGGTCGCCACGGCACGCGTCGTCGACGGCAGGCTGCACTGCGACCGTGACGAGCCCGTCCGACTCGATCTGGGCCCTGGGCCCGGTGCCACTGCATGACGGTGGTTTGTCAGACCGGCAGGAGAGATCAAGAGGTCTGCCGGTGCCGACGGTGTTGATCAGCTCCTGGAGTGCTGCGGGCGAACGTGTGCATGGAGACGCGCAGCCCAGATCGACGACTGACTCTTCGACCTGCTCCGGGCTCGGTTCGGTACGCGGCAGGACAACCCTCAGTGGACAGCGACCCAGGACTCTTGCTTCCCGTTCGATAAAACAGGACACTTGTCCTCGCATGCAAGACGTTCGCGCACGGCGTGTACATCGAGGTGCCTATGAGCTACGGCAGATCTTCCGCGATCACTCCATGCCCACGGATCCCGTCGTGTCGTGATCCCTGAGGAGTCGCGCGACGGCCTCCTCGTCCCGCTCCTCAAGGGCGTCGACCAGTTCCCCGTGCAGCCGGCAGCGGTCGCGAACGTGTGCCGCGAGAGCGACGCCGTCCTGCGGGCGGACGTCCAGCGCGTGGCGTTCGACCAGTTCGAGGAGACCGACGTACAGGGAGCGCAGGAGCGCGCTCGGCGTGATGTCGGCGACTCTGGTGTGCAGCTGCCAGTTGGCCCGCACGAAGGCCTCGGCGTCTTCCGACTCGGCGGCTTCCTCCATCCGCCCGAGCAGGGCCCGCAGGTCCTTCACGTCGGTGGGTGAACCATGCCACAACGCGTCCTGCCACAGCAGAGGTTCCAGGGCGTCGCGGATGCGCAGTGCCTCGGTCACGTCCGCCTGCGTGCCGTCCAACGCCAGGACGGAATGGGCGAGTCTCACCATCGGTGTCTGCTCCGCGGCGAACAGGCCGCCCCCCGGCCCTCGTTGAACGGTGACGACGCCTCTCACCTGGAGCAGCCGGAGCGTCTCGTTGAACGTGCCCACCGACACGCCGCACCGGGCCCGCAACTCGTCCTTCGTGCCCAGCCGAGTGCCGGCGGCGACGCGTGCGGCGAGGTGCGCCACGACGTCGGCGGCCACCTCCGCCCGGGACATCCCCCCGCCCTGACCCCAGTCGGACCGGCGCAGCGCCGGAGGGTCCTCACCCCTGCCCCCGGGACTGCCCCAGGCTCCCTCACGCGGCGCCGCCACAGCCCCACCACCCTTCGACCAAGCACCTTCTAATCATTATGGCGATTACCTTCTCACCTCTTGACGACCACCGAAACAGGGATGCAACATCACCATAATCATCATGATGAATGGAGATCCCATGGTCCCCGTCCTTGGCGAGCAGGAATTCCGCGACCTCATGGCGGGTGTCTGCGCCCCGGTCACGATCGTGACCGCCACGGCGGAAGGCCTCCCCTACGGCACGACGGTCAGCTCCTTCGCGTCGCTGTCGCTGGGGCCTCCGATGGTCACCGTGGCCCTCGACCGCGGTTCGGGGGTCCTGTCTCGCATCACCGCGACCGGACGCTTCGGCGTCAACATCCTCAGTCATGTCCAGGATGACCTGGCCCTGCTCTTCGCCCGCCGGGGCGCCGACCGGTTCGCCGGCGCCGACTGGCACTTCGACCACGGTCTGCCCCGCATCGACACCGCCCCAGGATGGCTGGTGTGCGAGCTGACCCGAGCTGTGGACGGCGGTGACCACCTGCTGCTGCTCGGCACCGTCACCCATGCCCGTACGGCTCCCGCGCCGCCGCTCGTCTACGGATACCGCACCTTCGGAACCCACTCGGGCTACGCCGGCCGCCCTCGGCACACCGTCCGGGACTCGGTCGCCGCGTGCGCGCGCTGACCGCCCGCTTCCCCCACGGACCTCCCAGCCGCCGACCGACAGAAAGAGCGCCCCACCATGACGACCCATGACGACCTCGTCGCCCGCGCCGTAGCCCTCCAGCCGTTGTTGCGCGAGCACGCGGCGGTCACCGAGACCGACCGCCGTGTACCGGACGAGGTGATCGACGCGATCACCCAAGCCGGGCTGCTCAAGCTCTCGGTCCCGAAGCGGTACGGCGGTCACCAGACGTCCATGCGCACCATGCTCGACGTGTCGGCCGCGCTGGCCGAGGGCGACGGGTCGACCTCCTGGGTCGTGACCCTCGTCAACGTCTGCAACTGGCTCACCAGCCTCTTCCCCGCCAAGGCCCAGGACGACGTGTTCGGCGCCAACCCGGACGCCCGGGTCACCGGTGTCCTCACCCCTACCTCCACGGCCGTCAAGGTGGAGGGCGGCTGGCAGGTGTCAGGCCGCTGGTACTACAACTCCGGCTCCTCGCACTCCGACTGGGCCGTGCTCGGCGTGCCGCTCACCGACCACAAGGGTGAGGTCGTCGACCAGGGGCTGGTCCTGGCACCCCGTACGGACCTCTCCCTGGAGGACACGTGGTTCGTGGCCGGCATGAAGGGCACGGCGAGCAACTGCCTTGTCGCCGAGGACATCTTCGTCCCCGAGCACCGCGTGATGTCGGTGCCCGCCGCCATCGAGGGCGACTACCCGACCGAGCACACCGACGAGGTCCTGTCGCGTTCGGCGTTCGTACCCGTCCTCGCACTCGTCCTGGCCGGACCTCAACTGGGCCTGGGACGCGCGGCATTGAACTACGTCACGGAGAAGGCCACCCGCAAACCCATCTCCTACACCTTCTACGAGACCCAGGCGGACTCGGTCGCCGTGCAGCTGCAGATCGCCGAGGCCGCCCTGCGCATCGACACCGCCACCCTGCACGCACGGCGTGCCGCCGAAACCATCGACCAGGCGGCGCAGGACGGCACGTATCCCGACTTCACCGAGCGTGCCCGGGTGCGGGCGGACACCGGCTGGGCCATCCAGAACGTGCTCGAAGCGATCAACACGCTCGTCAGTGTGCACGGAGCCGGCTCCTTCGCCGAGGTCAACCCGCTGCAGCGGATCTGGCGCGACGCCAACGCCGCCGGCCGCCACGCGGTCGCCGCGCCGACCGTAGCGATGGAGGTCTACGGCAAGGCGCTGCTCGGCATCGACGAGAAGATCACCCCTCTCGTCTGACGGGGCACAGCACATCATCCTCAACCCGCAAGGAGCAGCACGTGCGTACCGCCAACCTCTCCGGGCGTCTCGTCCTCGTCACCGACGACGAGAGTGCCGTCGACGTCGAGCAGGCCAGTGATGGCCGCTTCGGTCCCGACCCCCAGAGCGTCTACGAACACTGGAAGGCCTTCCGCGAGTGGGCGGCGGTCGCCGACCTGCCCCCTGGCAGGCCCTTCGCCACCGCGGACCTCGGTTCGCCCGCACCTGCCCCTCGGCAGGTGCTCGCCGCAGGGCTCAACTACCGGGCGCACGCGGACGAATCCGGCTTCGCGGTGCCCGACACCCTGCCGCCGGTCTTCACCAAGTACGTCTCCAGCATCACCGGCCCGGTGACCGAGGTGCGACTGCCGGAGGGCGGTCACACCGACTGGGAGGTCGAACTCGTCGCCGTCATCGGCGAGTGGGCGTACCAGGTCGGGGAGGGCGACGCCTGGCGGTACGTCGCCGGGCTCACCGTGGGCCAGGACGTCTCGGAGCGGATCACCCAACTACAGGGCCCCGCTCCCCAGTTCGGTCTGGGCAAGTCCTATCCGGGCTTCACCCCGATGGGACCGTACCTGGTCACCCCGGACGCCCTGGATGACCGTGACGACCTCGAACTGGGCTGCTCGATCAACGGCGAGGAGGTCCAGAAGGGCCGTACCCGCGACCTGATCTTCTCCCTGCCCGCGCTGGTGTCCCGGCTGTCGGCCGTGCTCCCGCTGCTGCCCGGCGACGTCATCTTCACCGGCACCCCCGCCGGGGTGGGAATGGGCCGCACACCTCAGCGCTGGCTCGCCGACGGCGACGTGCTCGTCAGCCATGTGCGGGGGATCGGCGAACTGCGCCAGACCTTCCATGCCTGAGCACCCCGCACCCACCCCGGTATCTCTCCGCGTCCAGGAGTTCAGTATGGCCCTGCACCGTCTCTCCTCCGTCGTCATGGGTGTTCCCGACACCGGACGGACCGCCGCCTACTACACCGACTTCGGCCTGGCCCCAGAAGCGGACGGCTGGTTCAGCACCCGCGACGGAGGCCGCCAGCTCCGCATCACCCACGCACCCACCCGCCGCCTCGTCGAGCTCACCGTCGGCGTCGACCACCCCGACGACCTGGCGGAGGCCGCCCACCGGCTCGACCGGCTCGGCGTCCCCGTCCAGCGGGATGCCGGCGCCCTCATCGCGTACGAGAAGACCACCGGCGTCCGCGCCGTCCTGCGCGTCGAGCCGCGCGTCGCGCAGCCGGAGACCCCGCCCACTCCGTACAACGGTCCCGGCCGCATAGAACGGAGTGGGACTCGCGCACCTGGAATCACGCGTGACACCCCCGTCCGCCCTCGCAAGCTGGGCCACGCGGTGCTGGGCACCACCGACTTCGAGGCCACCACCGGCTTCTTCCGCGACGGCCTCGGCTTCAAGGTCTCCGACCTCATGGGTGACGTCGGCGCGTTCCTGCGCTGCTCCACCGACCACCACAACGTCCTCGTGCTCGCCGCGCCGGTGGCCTTCTTGCACCACACCTCCTGGCAGGTCGACGACGTCGACGAGATCGGCCGCGGCGCCATGGCCATGCTGGAGGACCACCCGGAACGGCACGTGTGGGGCCTGGGCCGCCACCACGCCGGCTCCAACTTCTTCTGGTACCTGAAGGACCCGGCCGGCAACTTCTCCGAGTACTACTCCGACCTGGACTGTGTCGTCGACGACCAGCTGTGGAAGCCGGAGGTCTTCGAAGGCGCCAAGGGCCTGTTCAACTGGGGCCCGCCCCCGCCGCCCTCCTTCATCAGGCCCGACGACCTCGCCGCGCTCATGACGGACTCGCACAGCAACTAGCCATTCGCCCGAGGAGACCCCATATGAGCAGTACGGAAGCGACGACGCCCCCGCCCGAGACCGACTTCGACCACCACGCCCCCAGTCTGAGCGTCAGCCACGACGTGGTTCTCGCCACGTATGCCGACCTGCGTGAGCGGTGTCCGGTGGTGCACAGCTCCGCCCACAACGGGTTCTACGTCACGACCCGTTACCAGGCCCTGCGCACGGTGACCGGTGACGCGGAGCGCTTCAGCGCGGCGGACGGGGTCATCCTCCCCAGCCGGGACCTGCCCAAGATCGTGCCGCTGGAATACGAGGGTCCGGAACACGACGCGTGGCGCACCCTCATGCTCGCCCCGCTGACGCCGGCCAAGGTGCGCGAGCTGGGGCCGGTGATCGACGACATCGTGCGCGCACAGATCGACGGCTTCGCCCGGGACGGCAGGGCCGACCTCGCGTCGGCCGTCGCCGAGACCGTGCCCGCTCTGGTCATCTCGCACATGGTGGGGCTGTCTGCCGAAGCGGCTCCCCGCATGCGGGAACTGGGGTCGGCGATGGTCGCCGCTCAGAACACGGACCGGATGCCCCAGGCCGCGAAGGAGTTCTTCGCGTTCGCCGCCGCCCAACTCGAAGACCGGCGCCAAAACCCCCGGGACGACTACCTCACCCAGCTCGCCTCAGGGGCCCTGGGAGACCGGCCGCTGACCGACGACGAGGTCGGCGGCATCCTGATGTCCTTCTTCATCGGCGGCCATCACTCGACCACGGCGGCCATCGCCGCTCTCCTGCACCACATCCTGACCGAGAGCGGTGTCCGGGAGGAACTCGCGAACGACCCCGGGGTCCTCCCCAAGGTGATCGAGGAGAGTTTGCGGCTGTCGACGCCACTGGCCCATTTCGCGCGCACCGTCCTGCAGGACACCGAGATCGAGGGGTGCCCCGTCCCGGCGGGCAGCCGGATCCTGCTCAACTACGTCTCGGCCAACCGCGACGAGGAGAGGTTCACAGACCCCGACCGGTTCGACTTCGGCCGACGCCCCAACCCGCATGTCGCCTTCGGGTTCGGCGGACACCTGTGCATCGGGCGCCACCTGGCCCGCGCGGAATTGACCGCCGTCGCCACCCAGCTCCTCACCCGGCTGCCGGACATCGAGACCGACGGCGAGGTGCGGTTCAGCGGCCTCATCGGCGGCAACCTCCGCAGAATCCTGGAGCTTCCCGTCAGGTTCACACCCGAGACCCCGGACGCCCGGCAGAACAGGACGGCAGACGGAAAGTGACCAAGATAACGTTCGTGCGGCCCGGCGGTGAGCGGGAGACCGTGAACGCGGAACCCGGCAGCAGCGTGATGGAGGCGGCCGTCGGCAACGGCATCGACGAGATCATCGCGGAGTGCGGCGGCTGCCTCGCCTGCGCCACCTGCCATGTGTACGTCGACGAGGCCGACCTGGACCGGCTGCCGCCGCCCAGCGCCGCGGAGAACGCGATGCTGGACGCGACGGCGGCCCCGCGCACGCCGTGCAGCAGACTCTCGTGCCAGCTCAAGACCACCCCGGAACTCGGGGACCTCACGGTGTGCCTCCCGTCGGAGCAGTACTGATGGATCAGCCGGGAGTCGTCATCGTCGGCGCGGGGCACGCCGGATTCACCGCTGCCGCCGCACTGCGTCAGAAGGGCTACACCGAAGCCGTGACGCTCGTGACGGCTGAGGACGACCTGCCCTACCAGCGGCCACCGCTGTCCAAGGGGTACCTGGCCGGCGACATCGGCGGGCAGCGCCTCGCGTTCAGACCGGCGGACTTCTACGAACGCACACGCATCGGCCTGCGTCGCGGCGACCCCGCCGAGTGGATCGACCGCGAGGCGAAGGCCCTCCTCCTCTCTTCCGGGCAGTCACTGCGCTACGACCATCTGGTCCTGGCCACGGGATCGACGCCGAGGACCGCCGTACTGCCCGGTGCCGACCTCGACGGCGTGTTCCGGCTCCACTCCCGTGCCGACGCCGACGCACTGCGTGAGCGCCTTGCCGCCGCGCACGACATGGTGATCGTCGGCGGTGGGTTCATCGGCCTGGAACTCGCCGCTCACGCACGAGGCCAGGACAAGGACGTCACCGTGGTGGAGAGCACCGATCGCCTCCTGGGGAGGGCGGTGTCCCCCGTGACGTCCGCGTTCTTCCACGACACGCATCTGTCGTGGGGCTGCCGGGTTCTCCTGGGGTCACCGGTCGCGGGGCTGGTCGGCGACGAGACGGGCCGCGTGCGAGGGGTCCGGCTGCAGGAGGGCTCCGTACTGGACGCCGATCTCGTCGTGATCGGTGTAGGGGCGCGCGCCAACACGGAGCTCGCCGAACGCTCGGGCCTGAGCGTCGACAACGGTGTGGTGGTGGACGCGGGCCTGCGGACCTCCGACCCGCACGTCCACGCGATCGGTGACTGCGCCCGCTACCCCAGCGGCTGCCGGACGGTCCGGTACGAATGCGTGGAGAACGCGGTCGGCCAAGCGCGCACCGTCGCCGAGGAACTGACGACCGGCCGACCGCAGAACTACCGAAGAGTCCCGTCGTTCTGGAGCGACCAACGGGATCTCAAGCTCCAGATCGCCGGCGACTCCACCGGCCATGACCGCGTGGTTCTCCTGGGCGACCCGGCCGAAGGGAGTTTCTCCGTGCAGTGTTTCCACGGCGCAACCCTGGTGGCCGTCGAGTCGGTCAACCGTCCTTCGGACCACGTCTCCGCCCGCCAACAGCTAAAACCGACCTGAACCGAGGAGTTCACGTGATAGAGCTCAGGGACATCGATCCCTCGACCCCCTTCCTGGCACAACTGCAAGGCCCGGACGACGGACAGCCCATCACCCTCGTCAACACCTTCGTCGTTCCCGAAGGCGGGATCGACAAGGTCATCGACGTCTGGCGCCAGGATTCCATGATCATGAAAGCGCAGCCCGGCTTCGTCTCCGCGCAGTTGCACCGAGCAATCGGCGACGGTCGCGTCCTGACAAACGTGGCCGTCTGGGAGTCCCTCACCTCGCTGAGAAACGCGTTCATGAGCCAGGAGTTCCAGAACACGCTGCCGCTCTACCCGGACGGGTCGCTGGCGTTCCCGGTCGTGATGCGCAGGGAAGCGGTGGCCGGAGTGTGTGTGGCCTGATCGCCCACGATCAAAAGCTCTAAAGCTAGATGTACTCTTCGGGGATGAGTGAGTCCGTCACCCGAGAGCCCTCGGTGCAGTTGGTCCGGGTCATCTGGACCCTGCACCGAGTCCTGTACCAGCGCCAGTCGCCCCCGAGCGGTGAGTCACGGCGCCCGCTCGCCCAGGTGGAAGTCCTGCGGCTGGTCGACAGCCGCCCAGGCGTCAGCGTCCGCGAGGCGGCCGAGGCGCTGGGCATGCAGCCCAACAACGTCAGCACCCTCGTCACGCAACTCGTCCGCGACGGCTTCCTGGAGCGCCGTACCAGCGCCCACGACAAGCGCTATGTCGAGCTCCACCCGACCGACAAGATGCGCACCGCGGGCGGCGAGGTCGACGACAGCCTCCACAACGCGATCACCGAGGCCCTCGGTCAGCTGCCCCCGGAGACATCCCGGCGTATCACCGCCGCCCTGCCCGACCTGTGGGAGCTCGCCCGGACCCTCACCCCCGCGTCCCGGTGAGCCCGACGGGCACGAGCGGCGCGCCGGTACACGGCGCGCCGCTCTTCGTTGCACGGGCTCGTCCTGCCGCCCGTTCGGCTCGCTCAGTCGGTACTGACCGTGACCGGTAGCGATTCCAGACCCCGCAGGACGTTGTTGAAGTGCCGGACCGGCTCGCCCGCCTCAATGCGGCGAACCCTGCTGAGCAGCGCGTGCAGGATCGCCTCGCCCTCCAGCCGGGCCAGTGCCTGCCCCGCGCAGCCGTGCAGGCCGTACCCGAAGGCCAGGTGGTCCGCGTTCGCCCGGGTGATGTCGAACCGGTCGGCGTCGGCCCACTTGCGTTCGTCCCGGTTGGCGCAGCCGTACAGGATGGCCAGCCGCGAACCTGCCGGGACAGTGAGGTCCCCGACGGTCCAGTCGGCCGCCGCGGTACGACCGAAGACTTGCACCGGTGACTCGTGGCGCAGGACCTCCCGGAACGCCTGCGGCACCAGCGACGGGTCGGCCCGCAGCGCGTCCCACTGGTCGGGATGCTCGGCGAGCAGCCAGACGGCGTGACCGATGGCGTGCACGGTGGTGTCCATCCCAGCGGTGACGTACCCCATCACCAGCCACGGAGCGGACTCCTGCGGAATGTCTCCCGCGTCGGCGGCCTCGTACACCGCGCTTCCCATGCTGCCCTCGGTCAGCGCTCCGCGGGCCGCACTGGTCATCACGTAGTCGGCCAGCTCAGGCAGCTTCGCGGCCGACGCCCGGGTGCGGTCGCTGTCGGGTCCGAAGCAGTTGAAGTTCGCGTCGACCAGCGGCATCAACCGCTCGCGTCCCTCGCGCGGCAGCCCGATCAGGTCACCGACGACCTCCACTGGGAACCAGCACGCGAGATCGGCCACCGCGTCGAACGATCCCTTCGCGACCAGCCGTTCGACCAGTTCCTCCGCGCGCCGGGTGATGTCGGGCTTCAGGTCGCGCATGGCCCGGGGAGCCAGACGGGAGGCCATGACGCCTCGGAGCCTGTCGTGCAGCGGCGGGGCCGCGCTCAGGATTGATCCTTCGAGGTACTGGTTGAACCGGTCGTTCAGCGCGATGTCGGCCGACGAGAAGGCCTCCCAGTCGCCGAGCACGTGGCGCGCTTCGGCGTAGCGCGGGACGGCGAGCACGTCGTACCGGTCCAGACGGACGACGGGGCCGGCATCGCGCAGTTCACGGAACACCGTGTACGGCGCGGCCATGACCTCCTCGGAGAATATGTCGGCATCCGAGCGCGGGACGGTGGCGATGGATTCCATCAGAGCCTCTTTCCGTGCGCCCATGGGCGCTGGGCGAGTCTGGCGAGTCGGGGCGCCGGCATCGGGACGTTCACCACGGGGTGGTGCCGTGACCGTCCACGGTGGGCTCGCCGTCAGGCGGCAGACGGCCTGCCGGGTGGGCCTTCAGCCCGAAGGCCTCGGTCCGGACGAGGGGCAGCGCGGGATCGGCCGCGTGGGCCGGCCTGAGACCGAGCAGGATGGCCGCGGCGGCCTTGAACCGGGACAGCGCGCTCGACCAGTGCGGGGTGCGCACGCGGCGTCCGTGGAGTCGGAGAACCCCGCCCGGGACACCCTCCCGACGACGATGTGGCGCCGAGTAGTCATCTCGACGCCAATGCGCGGGACATGGTCAGGGCGGCTACAGGACAGGCCCGCACTGCGGAGTCGGCCGTGGGCATGTGCGCCGCGGAAATCTCGACGGCGTGGATGACCAACTCGTCGTCCTCGTCGAGGTGCACCAGCTCCGGTGCGGCCTGTTCGCACATCCCGTAGCCCTCGCACCGCTGTCTGTCGACCGACAGCCGGCCTGTTTCCCGTTGCTCCATCGCAACTCCTGTCGTGGCCCGCGTGCAGCACCCATCGGCATATTGCTGATCACCCTGAAACTAAGACGCTGCGACCTGAAAATCAAGTCAAGTGTCCTATAAAACAGAACTCCTGTACGTCAGTCCCCGGTGACCGCCAGTTGGTCGTTGATGAGGTCGGCCGCGTTGCGCACCGCTTCGATCACCTGCGGGAGCCGGCGGTCGGGGACTCTGTGCTCCAGGGCGGCGACACTCAGCGCGGCGACCACGGCCCCGGAGGCTCCGCGCACGGGTGCGGCGATACCGAGGATGTCCGCGTCGAGTTCACCGCGGCTGACGCAGTACCCGTCACGGCGGATGTCCGCGAGCCGTTCCACGACCGCGTCGACATCCGTCATGGTGCGGGCGGTGAACCGCTGCAGCCGCTGCCCTTGCAGCAGCTCACGGCACTCCTGCTCGGGCAGCCATGCGAGCAGCGCCAGAGCGGAGGCGCCGGCGTTCGCCGGCAGGACACTGCCGCGCTCGTAGGAGATCCGCACAGGATGGTCCGCCTCGCACCGCTCCACGCAGATGGCGGCTCCGCCGGCCCGGCGAGTCAGCAGCACGGTCTCTCCGACCTGGGCGCACAGCTGCCTCATCACGGGCAGGGCGATCTCCGACAGGCCGTACCCTCGCCTGGCGAGCCGGGCCAGCTCCAGAACGCGCAGCCCCAGCCGGAAACCGCCGCCGGGATCCTCCTCCAGGAAGCCGCCCCCCACGAGGCTCTGCAAGTACCGGTAGGCGGTCGAGCGGGCTGTCCCCAGGGCGGTGGCCACTTCCTGGCCGGAAACGGAAAGCTTGTTCTCCGAGAACAGCCCGAGGATGTCCAGCGCGCGGTCCGCGGTCGAGTTGCGCTCCCGGTACTGACCCACCGGAGCGACCTTTTCTGACTTAGGTCCTGTCATGCAGGACATCGTACGTGTATCCGGGGAGGTCGGGGGCGCCGATCCTCGAGATCACTGGACCGGCCGGTAGGCGGCGCCGCCGTCGTTCAGCAGCCGCTCGGCCTCGGCGTAGATCTCCTCGGGCGGGAGGCCGAAGTCGATGGACTTGCGGAAGGGCTGGCGCACATCCCGCTCGATCCGCAGGTAGACCTCGTTGCGGTTGCCCTCGGGGTCGAAGAAGTAGATACCGAGGGCGTTGCCGTGCGTGACCTCCTGCTGGACCTTCACTCCTTCCGCTTCGAACCGCCGATGGAAGGCGCGCAGGTCCTCGACGGACTCCACGCGCCAGGAGATCTGGTGCTGCTGCTTGTCCCCGAGGGGTGAGGTGCGCCCGGCCTGAAGCACGAACTCGTGATGCTCCTCCTGTGGCCGCGCACTGAAGAACACGATCTCCAGGCCCTCGTCCTCGTCGGTGACGGTCAGCCCCATGACGCGCTCGTAGAAGTCCCGCATCTTCGGCAGGTCGTACACCCACAGTCCGGTGTGACCGAGTCCGGTGATGGCCATGACTGCCACTCCTCAGTGTGTCTCGATTATCAGGACTACTGTCCCGTATATCGCAACTAGAGTACGATCAGTCGCGGCATCGGTCAATGAAGGAAGAGGTGCACAGGCATGCGACTTGCGACTTTGCGGACGGGTAGTGGGAACCGAGCGGCCCGGCGTGACGGGGAGTCCTACGTTCTGCTTTCCCATGCTGACGTGGGTGCCCTGCTCAATTCCGGCGACGGCTGGTTCCAGGCCGCTGCAGCGACGGACGGCGAACGCATCGCCGTCGGCGACGCCGCTTTCGCCCCGTTGGTGCCCCACCCGAACAAGATCATCTGCCTTGGGCTGAACTACGCGACACACATCAAGGAGATGGGGCGGGACACGCCCCGTTACCCGACGCTGTTCGCGAAGTACGACGGCGCCCTCATCGGGGCCAACGACCCCATCACGCTGCCCCGAGTCAGCCGCACCGTGGACTGGGAGGCAGAGCTGGCCTTCGTGATCGGGCGGCCCGCCCGGCATGCGACGAAGGACGAGGCGCTGGACTTCGTCGCCGGTTACAGCATCCTCAACGACGTGACCGTGCGCGAGTACCAGCGCCGCACGCGGGAGTTCCTGGCCGGCAAGACGTTCGAGGCGACCACCCCTCTGGGACCCGAGCTGGTCACCGCGGACGAGTTCGGCGGCAAGGAGCCCGACCTGGAGATCCGCTGCGAGGTGGACGGTGAGGTGATGCAGCACTCCCGCACGTCCGACCTGCTGTTCGGTATCGCCGACATCGTGACGTACGTCAGCGGCATCATCACGCTGCTACCCGGAGATGTGATCTGCACCGGCACGCCGGGAGGTGTCGGCGACGGGCGTGACCCCAAGGTGTACCTCAAGGACGGCCAGACCCTGCGGACCGTCATCGAGGGCCTCGGCGAGACCGTGAACCGGTGCGCCCTGGAGACGCGGGACTGAGCAGCTCGCAGGTGCGGAGCCAGGTGATGCCGGGCTCCGCAGTCTCGTGACCGCATGGGCATTGCATAACAGGACATGCAACCTGAAAAACAGGGCATCGGACGCCCTGGCGCTGCCCGGGGCGCTTTGGTCCCGCGCGCGACTCCGTTGCCCCATTCCGAGCGGTCGCCGGTCAGGCTGTGTGCGCATGTGGGTAAGGCGTTCGAGTCTGCTGGTCCGGGAGGCGCCACCAGCCACGGCGGGGCGCCGGACGCGCGCACCGCCCGGCACAGCATCAGCGCGTCCTGCCCGAACACCACCGCGAGCCGGTCCCGCTTGGTCAGTGAGGCCGGCAGCCTCCACCCGTCCATGCGCGGGCCGTAGCGGTGCGCCAGTTCGGGCCCATCCACCGCGCCGGCCAGCCACTCGGGCGCGGCCGGCGGCAGCAGCGCAGCGATTCCACCCATGCCATCAGCGCGGTGAGGGACCTGAACCGGGCTGGCTGCGCGTCACGTCATCGTGGTCGCGCTGCCACCAAGGTCACGCCATGCAGACCCCTCCACCGCCGCCTTGCTCAGCAACTGCCGCGTGCAGATGGGCCGGGCGCATAATCCGCCGCGATCGCCGCGAACTCCGGCGTGCAGACGGCCTCGCGGAGAGCGGCGGGGGACTGCCGGTCCGCGAGGTCGATCAGCATGGTGCCATCACCCGGCGTCCGGTGCAGTGGCGCGTTGAGCAGGCCGGGCTGGGACCTCATGTAGTCGGCGTGCCCGGTCCACCGGCCAGGTCGTCGATGGAGGAGCTGGTCATCCGACGCACACACCCGGGACGGCCTGCTTGTGCACGGCGACCGGGTGCGCGACCGCGCCGTCCGGGTAGCGCGACAGCATGCTCTGGAACTCATCGGTCATGAAAGCGTTCCTGAGTGCCGTCAGCGACTCCCAGACGGCCACATTCGTCAGGACATGACAGTCCCCGATACCGCGGTACAGCTGAGCCTCGACGAAGCCGGGTTGCGCCTTCATGTACAGCGCGTCATGGCGCCAGATGTCGATGACCTCTTCGGCCTGCCCTTCGGGGGCGACGAAGGTGTTGACGAGGGTGATGGGCTGTCCGTCGTCCGGCCCCTGAAGTTGGGCCTGGAAGGGGTGCGAGGGGTCGAGATGCCTCAGTTCGAGCATGGGAGTTCCTCTCATTGGTGAAGCCGGTGATTGGTAACGCTGGTGATCGGTGACGCCGGTTGTTGTTCGACCCGGTCATCGGTCCGGTCGGGCCGTCGGTCCCGAACGCAGGTGGGGGGCGCCTGAACAGACCCTTGGCGCCTGCGAGGACGTCAGCGTGAGATGTGCCGTTCGTGTGGGATCGCTGCACTGGCGGTGGTGGGGGAGAGGGGCAGGGCCCCGTGAACCAGGAGTTGCGTCGGAGCCGTGCCGAGGTGGGCCGACCGCGATGAGCGGGTCAGCCTGTTGTGCTGGGAGGACCGAAGCGGAAGAGATGCGAAGGCGTCGAGCGCCGCGCCTCGGCCTGGTCCCTGTGCCCGGAAGCTACAGGAACTGCGTTCACCGTGCGAGCAATTTACCATAATGAATATAAAGAAGAAAGTGGGCGTGCTGCTCCTCTGCCGCGTTCGACGAGGCGTCCCCCTGGCTCAGGCCTCGGGCTGCTGCGGGATCTCCCCGGCGAGTGGCCGTGTGCGGCGTTGGTGCACGGTCTCCGACAGGGGGGTATCGACCAGGCAGGTTGCCAACAAGCTCGTGGTGGAAGTCAGGTCGAGTCCATCCAGCCGGCCGCGCATCCAGGTACGGAAGATCTCCTTGCGCTCGCGGGCGGCGTGAGCGAGTTCGCGCCCGCGTGGGGTGCAGGAGATCTCGATCCGGCGGCGGTCGTCGCTGGCGGACTCCCGTTGAAGAAGCCCCGAGGCGACCAGTCGATCCACCAGTCGGCTCGGATGCCCCCCTTCCGCGATCAGGAGTGTGCCCAACTCGCCGAGGGACAGCGGACCGTACCGGTCGAGAAGCTGCAGTGCCTCGGCTTGGCTCGTGGTGATCCCCAGCGGTCGCAGCAGGTCGTTGATCCGGCGGTCCGCCTCCCGTGTCAGCGCCTTGACCAGCAGGCCGAACTCCTCGATCGCATCCATGCCGCCATGATAGATGACAGGCGAACATGTGCCGTGTAACCATGTGCTGTGTGATGTATTCTCGCTGCGCATGATTCGGAAGGGGCTCTTGATGTCCAGCACCCCCCGCACCGTCGTCGTCACCGGCGCGAACAGCCGCACCGGACGCGACCTTTTGCCCCTTGTCTCAGACCCGAACGTGCGCGTGACAGCACTCGTCCGGACGCCGGAGGATCTGCCCGCCGACGAAGTCGTCCCGGACTGGACTCGGTCCCCGCGGGCCGTCGAGGTCATCGCGAACGCGTCGGTGGTCGTCCACCTCAGCGGCGTTTTCGCCGCTCCTGACCTCGACACCTACGAGGCCGGCAACGTCGCTTCCACGCGCAGGGTCGTGGACTCGATCCACCCTGCGGCGCGGCTCATCTACGTGTCGTACGTGGGCGCGGACTCGGCGCACGACAACTGGTACATCAGGACGAAGGGGCAGGCCGAGGACCTGGTCAACTCCGTCAGCGACAGTGTGATCTTCCGTGTCCACCCGATGGTGGGTGGACACGATGACCCCCGCCCGTTCGAGCTGATGCTCCGTCAAAAGGGCCCGGATGCTCCGGTTCGCGTCATGGGTGACGGCACGCAGCAGTTCCGCCCGGTCCACGCCGCCGACGTCATCGACGCGATCGTCCGTGCCACCCACGGTCTCGGCAAGGCCGGTACCTACGACCTCGTCGGCCCGAGTGATCTCACCATCGAGGACATGGCGGAAAAGATCAACGGGTATGCCGTGCCGATCGACCGTGTGCCGATCGACCGGGTCGCCGTTCCGCCGGGGCCGCCCGCGACCGTCGTAGACCTGCTCGCGAACCCGACGCGGTCGTCCGACCCGGACACGGTGGCGCGGATCTTCGAGCTGACGCTCACCCGCCCCGAGACCGGGTGGCCGATCGCCGGACCGGTCAGTTCCTGATCCACCCCTGTCGAGCTGCCTGACCGACGTCCGCTCGCACACGGTCCCACCGGGGCGGGTGAGGCGCGGGAGGCTCCATGGAGCCTCCGATGAACCGCATAACGATCTGAAGGGAACATGAGAGTGGAACAGACCATGATGGCGGTCCGCCTGTTCGAGCATGGCGGGCCCGAGGTGCTCAAGTACACAGAGGTGCCGATACCCGAGGTCGGCCCCGATGAGATCCTGATGCGCGTGCACGCCACGGCCGTCAACACCTGGGATCTCCGGTACCGCGCGGGCAACCTGCCGAAGCCTCTCCCGGGACGGCCGGCATGGCCGCTGCCGTTCCAGCTCGGCCGGGACGCGGCCGGTGAAATCGTCGCCACCGGCGAGAACGTCACCACGTGGCGCCCCGGCGACAGGGCGGTGCAGCTTCCGCACCCGCCGTGCCGTAGCTGCGCCCTGTGCGTGCGCGGGCTCGAAAACCTGTGCGTCGACACCGCCTACCCCGGACACCAGGTCTTCGGCGGATACGCCCAGTACGTCGTGCGGCGCCAGGACGCGGTCCTGCCCATCCCCGACGGCGTCGACTTCGAGACGGCCGCGGCCACCATGTGGACCTACACCACCCCGCTCAACTGCGCGCGGCAAGCACCCGTCGGTCCCGGCGACACCGTGGTCATCACCGGCGCCAGCGGCGGGATGGCGATCGCCTGCGCACAACTGGCGAAGCTGAGCGGAGCCACCGTCATCGGCACCACCACCAAGCCGGACCGCGACGAAGCGCTCAAGAAGCTCGGCTACGACCACATCCTGCACTCCACCGATGCCCGACTGCCGGCACAGGTCAGGGAGTTGTCGCGCGGCCTGGGCGCCGACGCCGTCTGGGACTGCGTCGGCGGCAACGACTTCTTCCAGCTCTCCCTTTCCTGCACACGGCTCGGCGGCACGGTCATCGTCCTGGGCTCACCGCCCAGCCAGGGATCCCAGCTCGAGCTGGACTCGTTCGCGCTCATCGGCCAGCAGGTGAAAATCGCCAGCGTGCGCGGCGCGACCTGGCGGGACCAGCAGCTGTGCCTGGAACTGCTGGCGGCCGGAAAGATCAACCCGGTCATCGACCGGTCCTACCCCCTGGCAGAGGCGGCCGAGGCCCACGCGTACCTGGAAAGCCAACGGCAGATCGGCAAGGTGCTCCTCCTGCCCTGACACGCGGGTCGATCCATGACAACCGGGTCGATTGCCGACGCCGGCAGACGGCGTGGTGAGCGCGCCATCGTCACGGCCGCCGGAAAGAGCAGCCCGCTGATGACCCTCGCCGCGCCTTCGTCGAGGACGAGAGCCCGACCGACCTGATGGCCGCCTACTGCACACAGCGGGCGAGTGCCGGCCTGACCGTCACGGAGGGAGTGCAGCCATCGGTGTCGGTCAGGGCTGCCCGGACGCGCGCCGGGCAGCCACTTCGCCGCGCAGGTCGAGGCGTGGCGCAAGGTGACCGACTGATCTCCGGGAACTCGGCCGGGGCGCGGGGCTGTTGAGCCGTCCGACGCCGCTCTGTTTGAAGCCGCCCTCCTCGACCGTTCCGGCGACCTCTCGTCCCAGCTCCTGGGGCATGGGGAAGGGGTCACGGCCGGGCAGCCTCGAGCCGGGTTGCAGGTCCCGCGGCGGTACTTCAGGTCCCAGCCCGAGACGGCGGCGGTGTCCCGGCCACCAGTACAACGGTGGAACCCAGGGCCGGCAGCGGCCGCCGCTCATGCATGAGTTCTCGGGGCCGCCGTGTTCGTGGACCTATACGGCAGCGATGGTTGTCGGGACGGTGGTCACTGGGTATCTCCTTGCTCAGTGGTCACCGGGTCTCCTTGCGCAGTGCCGCGGCGACGGCGGAGATGTCGTCCGGTCCGATGACGGCGGCCACGTAGCGGTCGGGTTTGACGAGGACGAACCGGTTGCGGGCGGCTGCGAGTGCCTCCTCCAGGCGGCCGTCCGCGTCGGCGACGGACGTGCGCGCTCCCGTCGCGGGCGGCAGCCGGTCGCCGAGGAGTACGTCGATCCGCCTGATGCCCAGGGCGTCGTCGGGCCAGTGCGTTCCGTCGAAACGCCGCCAGGCCGTGTCGGGGACATCGACGCCCAGCAGGGCGAACGAGTCTCCCAGTACCTCGTCGAGGAGCCTGGGGCGCAGACTCGGCGGCACCAGGACGCGCGGCTGCGGGAGCTGAGTGCCCGTCAGGACGTGGTCGCCCATGACGAGTCCGGCCTCGTGCCGGGCCCGGGGCCGGAACCGCATCTCGGTGAGATAGCGCCGCCCCGGCGGGGTGCGCAGCAGAGTACGGGCGACGATGTCCCGTACCAGGGCCCGTCGCCTGTCGGTGGTCATGACGATGTCGCCGAGACGCTCGGAGTAGCGGACCATCGCCGTGGCATGGGGGCGGCGCTCGGCCTCGTAGGTGTCCAGGAGGCTGTCCCCGGCCCTGCCGTGCCACACGTCGTCGATCTTCCAGGCGACGTTGGCGGCGTCCCGTATCCCGGAGTTGAGGCCCTGTCCTGCGAACGGCGGCATCATGTGCGCGGCGTCGCCGAGGAGCAGGACGTGCCCGTCGCGCCAGCGGTCGGCGACGACGGCGTTGAAGGTGTAGGCGGTGCAGCGCTCCACCTGGTCCTCGGTGAGCGGCCGGTAGGGGGCGACCAGCCGGCGCAGGGTCTCGAAGTCGGGCCGGAGCCCCTTGCCTCCCTCGCCGGGGTGCAGGAGGAACTCGTAGCGGCAGCGGCCGCCGCGGCCGGGCACGATCACCGTGGGCCGGTCAGGGGTGCCGCGGTGCATCCCGTAGCGCTCGTCGTGGTGGTCGCCGGTGGTGTCGGCGACCAGCCACACCTCCTGGTGGGAGGTTCCTGTCATATCGATGCCGCGCAGTTCGCGCACGGTGGACCGGCCGCCGTCGCAGGCCAGGACCCAGCTGACCGGCAGCAGTTCCGTGGCCGTGTCACCGGTGAGCCGGACGGTGGCAGTGACTCCCTTGCCGTCGGCGTTCTCCTCCACGTCCACCAGCTCGGTGGTGAAGCGGACATCGGCCGCGGGACGGTACTTCAGTTCGTCCAGGAGGACCTTTTCCAGTTCCGGCTGGGCGAACTGGTTCTTGAACGGGAAGCCCAGCCGGTAGGGCTGCGGGCCGCGGGCGTGGAAGAGCGGCCGGCCCTTGCGGTCGTAGTAGCGGGTGCCGGTGCCGGGCACCACGATGTCCAGGACCTTGTCCGCGAGGCCTGCTGTCTGCAGGGTCCGCAGGGACTCGTCGTCCAGGCTGATGGCCTTGGCCTCGTCGCTGGTGGAGGGGTTGCGCTCCACCAGGACGAACGGAACACCACGGGCCGCTAGGAGGTTGGCGACGGTGAGGCCGACGGGGCCGCCGCCCACCACGAGGACCGGATGCTGCGTCGGGTTCACGGGTTGACGACCGCCATCCATATCGGTTCTGTCCTGCTCTGCAGGGCGGCCACGGCCTCGTCGGCGCGCGCCAGCGGGTAGCGGTGGGTGATGAGTTCCTCCACGTCGAGCGCGTTCTGGGCGAGCAGAGTGAGAACCTCCCGCGCATCGGTGCGGGTACAGGCACGGGTGCCGACGAAGCGCCAGCAGTTGACCATGACAGCGGCCAGGGGCAGCATCAGCGGGCTGCGGCTGCCGCCCATGTGCACCAGGGTTCCGCCGGTGGCGAGCGCGGCCAGCGCCTGTGCGCTGGCCGGTCCGTCCGGTACGTAGTCGAGAACCGCGTCCGCGCCCTGGGGGGCGAGGGTGCGCAGGGCGCGGGTGAGTCCGCCGTCCTTGGCCCAGTTCGCGGGCAGCTCCTCCAGCGCCACGATGTCGGTGCTCACGTCCCCGGCGAGCGGTCGGACCGCCGCCAGCCGTTCGGCGCTGCGCCCGACGAGGATCAGGCGTGCCACTCCGTAGTGCCGGGCGAGTTTGATGGTGGCGGTGCCCATGGTGCCGGTGGCGGCGGTGACCACGAGGGTGGCGCCCAGGGGCAGGTCGGCGCACTTCAGGGCGCGTACGGCGTTGGCGAGGTCGTGGACCTTGGCGCCGACGTCGAAGGACACAGTGTCGGGCAGCGGGTCGACGAGCCAGTGCGGCACCCGGATGTACTCGGCCAGACCGCCGTCGTGGTAGCGGTCGTACAGCGGCATGGGGACGTCGCCGAACGCGGCGTGGCCGATCATCGCCTGCTGCGGGCACATCATGTCCCGGTCGGAGCGGCAGTAGCCGCAGGTACGGCAGTTGAGGTTCGGGTGGACCCGTACCCGGGTGCCGGTCTCGATGCCGTCCACCTCGCTGCCGACGGCGGCTACCGTGCCGGCGGCCTCGTGCCCGAGGGTGGTCGGCAGATGTTTGAAGGCGCCCATGGCCAGCAGGCTCATCATGCCGGGCGCCAGCCCCGCGGAGGCCACCTGGATCAGGACGTCCTGGGGGCCGGGCTCGGGTATGGCGATCTTGTGCAGGTGCAGTGCGTCGGAGCCCTTCTGGGCCCGTGCGGCGAGCATGGCGGTCATGGCGTGCGGCTCCTCGGTTGTCTCAGACGTTCAGGGCGGTCAGGCGTTCGGGGGTGTACGGCTCGGCGGTCCTGGTCGTTTCGGTGATCTTCGGGAGCTCCCGGTCCGAGTACAGGGCGATGTGCCGGCTCTCTTCGGCGCATACGCTCGTGTGCGCGACACCGAGCGGGACGCGGACGAAGTCGCCGGGCCCGAGGTCGACGATGCCGCGTTGGCTGATCAGGGTGCGGTGGCCGCTGATCTGGTACTGGATCTCGTCGGCGTCCAGGGTGCGGCGGTAGATCCGCGGGCCGCCGGGCGTCAGCAGTACGGTGCCGAGGCGGAAGCCGGAGGAGCGGTACAGCCAGGTCATGCCGGGTTCGTCCGAACCGTTGAGGACCTGGAGGCGTTCCTTCTCCGCGTGCACCTGCTCCAGCAGCCGCAGCTCGTCGACGGGCGCGACGGTGATGTCGTGCCCCGGGGAGCCCATGCACTGGGTGACCGCCTCGTTGATCGCCCCGGGCTCCCATCCGGGGAACGGCGGGATGACCACCTGAGAGGGCCGGGCGGCGACACGTTCCTCCGTGACCGGGGCCGGCGTGTAGAAGAGCAGGTGGCTCTCGCGGCGCCCCCAGTTGTCGTGGGCGACGCCACGAGGCAGCCGGGAGAACTCGCCCGGCCGGTGCTCGACGACGCCCAGCTCGGTCATCAGGGTGCGCTCGCCGTCGATCTGGTACGAGATCTCGTCGACGTCGCAGTTGCGGTGGTAAAAGGGCTGGCGGCCGTCCATCGTCTGCCACTCGACGCGCAGTTGGGCGCTCTCGTAGACGCCCCGCGGCGGAGCGAACGGAAGCGCCTGGTACTCCTGCGGGAAGTGCACGACGCTCAGCGGCTCGTGGTCCCTCCACAGCTTGATCGGCAGGCGGCTGGGGTGCGGTGGCGAGAGCAGGAGGTGCTCGTCGCGCTCGATGGTGCGCGACGGCTCGTCGGAGCAGACCACGGCGACGACTTCGGTGACGGTACCCATGAAACTTCCTTGTTTCGTCGGGATGCTGGGAGTCAGGCGGCCTGGGGCAGGTGCTTGTCGAGGAAGGCGTGGGTGCGCCGCCAGGCGATCCGTGCACTGTCCTCGGCATACAGGCGCGGGCGGGCGTCGCAGGCGAAGGCGTGCCCGGCGCCTTTGTAGACGTGGCTCTCGAAGTCGGTCCCCGCAGCGGTGAGGGCTCCCTCGATGGCCGCGACCTGATCGGCGGGGATGGTGGGGTCCTGGGAGCCGACATGCAGCAGGACGGGGGCGTCGATGTTCTTGGCCCGGTCCACGACCGCGTGCGGGCCAGCGGCGATGCCGGGACCGTAGAAGACGACGACGGCGCCGAGACCGCCGATGCCGGTGGCCGCAGTGAAGGCGGCCCGGCCACCGAAGCAGAACCCGTTGACCGCGGTGCGCGCGGCGGGAACATCCTCCCGCTCCGTGAGGTGGGCGAGGACCGCCTCGACGTCGGTGACGATCGCGTCCGGCCCGATGGCACCGATCAGCGGCATGGCCTCGGCGTGCTGTTCATAGGCGAGCGTCCCGACACCGTTGCGGTGGAACAGGTCCGGAGCGAGGGCGAGGAAGCCGCGCGCGGCGTAGCGGCGGGCGATGTCCTGGACGTGGTCGTTGACCCCGAAGGCCTCCTGCAGAACGATCACGGCCCGGTCCGCGGGCCGGTCGGGACGCGCCACGAACACGCGCATCGGCCCGTCGGCCGTGGCGGTCGTGATCCACGCGGTCGTCGCGCCGGGGGTGGTGTGCTGGTCGCTCATGATGCTGGGTCCTTGACTGTGGGGAGGGATGAGGTGCCGGGCGGTCGTCGCCCCGGCCCGAGACGATGAGACGGGGTGCGGGTGTCGAACGGCTCGGTTGCCGTGTCAGGAGGCGGTGGGAGCGCCGGTCGCACGCCGGACGAGATAGCGGTATCCGGCTTCCAGCTGGCTGTCGGGCCAGCACTCCGCGCGTTTGGCACGGGCTTCCTCGACGCTGGACTCGACACGCACACCGCCGGCCGCGGTCGCCGTGAGCTGGACGGCACAGGCCCGTTCGAGCAGTACGGCGTGCATGACGCCGGCCGGCACCGTGCGGCCCGCGGCGACCAGGCCGTGTCTGGGCATGAGCGCGGCCGGCGCCCCGCCCAGGTCGGCGACGAGTGCCCCGCCCAGATCCGGGGTGCTGACCAGCCCACCGGTGGCCTGGAACCGCGGTACGTCCTGTCCCTCGAAGAGGGCTCCTTCGTGGGAGATCGCACGCAGCTTCGTCCCCAGGGCCGCGAAGGCGACGGCCGACACCGCATGCGTGTGCACCGTGCAGGTCAGCTCCGGTGAGGCCGCCAGGATCTCCAGGTGGATGTGGCACTCCTTGTGCGGAGCACCTTCCCCGTGCAGCACCTCGGCGTCCCACGACACAAGTTGCAGGCGGTCGTCATCCACCTCTTCGAGTCCCCAGCCCGGCGCCTTGATCCAGATGCCGCGCCCTTGCGGGTCCCGCACCGCGACGTGCCCCCAGACCATGTCGCCCTGCCCCGCCGCGGCCAGCGCGTGCGAGGCCTCGACCACGCACCCGCGTGCCTCGGCGGGTGTCATGAGACGGGCAGGGCGTTGTAGTACCGGGCGGCACCAGCGTGGAGGGGAATGGGCGCCTGGCCCATCGTGACGGGATCCAGGGGGTAGGTGACCGGGCTGCGTTCGGGGGACAGATGACGGTACTGCCCCTCCAGGATGTGCCGCGTCTCTCCCAGCACCCAGGCGATGGCATACGCCACGTCGTCCGGGAGGTCGGCACGGGTGAGCACCAGGAAGTCGGAGAAGTCGAGCGTCCTGAAGGAGGCCCGGTCGGGGAAGTAGCCGTCCTCGACCATGGCCGCCGGCCAGGAGAAGTCGTCGTAGAGGCTGTCGAGGACGTCCTTCTCGACCTCCAGGAAGTTCAGGTACTTGCCGATCTCCTGCCAGTGCGGCAGCATCACCGCCTCGTGCGCGATCGCGTTCGCCCGGCCCTCCTTCACATGGTCCAGGGACTCGAACGGCCGCTCGTCCTCCAGCAGTTCGCCGCCCCACCCGGTGACGTCGACGCCCGACCGGGTCAGCAGGTGATGCGCCGCCAGCCCCACATGGTTGACGCCGTCGTGGACCGACGTGGCGAGCCGCAGAACGGGCTTCCGCTCCCTGAGTTCGGCGAACGTCGTCACACCGAGATCCTTGTGCACGCCCACCACGAGACGGTCGCGTTGCGGTACGACACCGAGGGCGCGCAGATCCGGGTAGAACTCGTCCGCGTAGACACCGCCCCCCTCCAGCGCGGCGACCGTGAAGGCGGTGGGCGTGGTCAGTGCCACCTGCACCTCACCCCGGCCGACCGCCCGTACGGCGTCGCTGAACCCCCGGCTGTTCCAGGTGGCGATCCTCGTGTGCGGGCCGCACCGATCGGCCAGTTCCTGCGCGATCCATCCGCACACCCGGTGCAGGTTGGCGGCGCCCCAGTCGCCCCGCAGGTGCAGCACGAGCGAACGCTCGATCTTCGGCTCCGCCGGGCGGCCGGCTTGAGCGGAGGGTGAACTCATGACGACTCCTGTCCTGTATATAAGGACTGACGTCCTATTTAGTGACCAGCATAGAAGGCGATGCCCGCTATGGCGAGAGAGGGAGGGCTATGAATCTAAGCCTATACCTCTAGTAGTAGAGCCATTGGTCACCACTCGCCTCCGGGTGGTGCCGCAACAGGCGCGTGCGAAAGCCGGTGTCCGTCGGGTGGTCATGCCGTGCAGTCCGCGCGGGGGGCCGATGGGGTCACCCCCCTGCAGGCATCCGCTGACCGGTGCGGCTGGTCTGTCCGTTGCGCGGGTTGGTCACCAGCCGGTGACGCGTTCCCAGAAGGCGTGGATCGCTGGTGCGGTGTTCGCGGTGCGGGCGCTGTCGATGACGTGGTAGCCGTGGTGCTGGGCGGCGGTGGCGCAGGCGTGGTTGGGCAGGACACGCAGACGGGTGCCGACAGGCAGGTCGGGGAGTTCGGCGCCGTCGCGGGCGGTGAGGGTGCCGTGTTCCTGGCTTGCCGCGGTCATGACCAGGTCAGGAATGAGGGCGCCGTGCAGGTCGGTGACCAGGCCGTAGCCTTGGTCCTGTGCCTGGGCGGCGGTGCCGCGGTCGCGGGACATGGCCATCCAGCCGCCGTCGGTGATGATCCATCCATGTTCGGGGCGGTGCCCGATGACGGTGACGACGACCGACAGGGCGATGTCCTCGATGCGGCAGACCCCGATGCCGGCCATGACCAGGTCGAAGAAGACGTAGTTGCCCGCGCGCAGTTCGGTGACGCCGGTGAGGTCCTCGGCGGCATGGGCGGTGGGGGTGGAGCCGACGCTGACGGTGTCGAGCGGCAGTCCGGCCGCGCGCAGCAGCTCGGCGGCGGCGACGGCGGTGTCGCGTTCGTTCTTCGCGGCCAGGCGCTGCTCGTCCGGGGTGTAGGCGAAGTAGGACTCGCCCGCGTGGGTCAGTACGCCGTCCAGGCAGCCGGCCTCGTGCAGGATGCGGCCGATCTCGGTCAGCGTGGGGTCCTCGGGCCTGAGGCCGCCGCGGTGGCCGTCGCAGTCGATCTCGATCTGGGTGGGGAGGGGCAGTCCGGCCCGGCGCGAGGCTTCGGCGACGGACAGGGCCTGCTCGGTGCTGTCCAGCAGCAGGCGCAGGCGCACGCCGCGGTTGAGCAGGGCGATGACGCGCGGGAGTTTATGGGGGTCGATGCCGACGGCGTAGGTGATGTCGGTGTAGCCGCCGTCGGCGAACGCCTCGGCCTCGGCGAGCGTGGAGACGGTGACCGGGCAGGGCGTGCCGCTGTGCATGAGGGCGGCGACGTCCAGGCTCTTGGCCGTCTTCACATGGGGGCGCAGGGTGACGCCGAGCCGGTCGGCCCTGGCCGCAAGCCGTTCGATGTTGCGCCTGCTCCGGTGGACGTCGACGACGGCGAACGGGGTGTCCGGGTCGGACAGGGTCGGGCCGGTGGCGGCGCTGTCGCGTGCGGTGGTGTTCACAGGGAGATGTCCATTCTCTGCAGAAGGGCCAGGCCCAGGTAGAGGTCCTGCAGTCCGATACCGGAGCTGTCGAAGAGGGTGATGTCACTGTCGTCGGTGCGTCCCGCGGCGCGGTGGGTGAGGACCTCGCCGAGCGGAGTGAGGACGGTGGCTGCGGGGGCGTGCTGGCTCTCGCCCATGCGCCGAGCCTGCTCGGGCAGGTCGCAGAAGACGCGGCCGCGGCCGAACAGTTCGGGTGGGAGTTCCCGTTTGCCGGGGGCGTCGGAGCCCATGCAGGAGATGTGCGTGCCGGGGCGGACCCAGCCGGCCTCGAACAGGGGCGGGGTGTCGGCCCGGGCGGTGGTGGCGGTGACGATCACATCGGCCCGGTCGCACGCTTCCTCCGCGCCGCAAGCACGGGCAGCGTGACCTTGTGAAGTCAGTGCCGCGGCCATCCGCTCGGCACGCTCCGCAGTGCGTCCCACGACCAGGACCTCCTCGACGGGCCGGACGCGGCTGACGGCCCGCACCTCATAGGCGGCCTGGTGACCGGTGCCGAAGACGGCCAGGGTGGTGGCTTCCGGCCGGGCCAGCAGTCCGACGGCGAGGGCGTCGGCCGCGGCGGTCCGGTAGGCGTTGGCCGTGCCCACTTCCAGTATCGCAGCGATACGGCCGATCGTCTGGTCCAACAGCAGCAGGGTGGAGTGGTGACGCGGCAGACCGTGCTCCGTGTTGCCCGGCCAGTAGGTGCCGATCTTCACCCCGGCGTGCGTCGCGGATGCGGACGGCTTGAGGGTGAACCGGTTGCGCGGATCGGATCCGTGCACGGCCAGGCTGGGAAGGACCGTGCCGCCCACCGTGGCGGCGAAGGCGGCCCGGGCCGCCTCCAGGGCAAGTTCTTCGTCCACGAGCGCGGCGGTCTGCTCCTCGGTGATGTGCAGCAGGCCGCGTTGCGTCGGTGGGCGGGCCGAGCCGGAGGAGGCAGCGGACACTGTGTCTGCGGTCGATCCGGTGGCGGTCATCAGGGGCCCTTCACTTGCTGTAGTTGTAGACGGTCGCCCGGGACACGCCGAGTAGATCCGCGATGGTCTGCGCGGCGTCGCGTGAGGCGAAGTAGCCGTCTTGGTGGAGCTGCCGCACCAGCGCCTTCTTGTCCTTCCGGCTCAGTGAGCGGGGGGTGGCTGCGCGCTCCGCGGCCAGTGCCTCCACCACCTGACGCAGCTCGCGCGCGTTGCGGTCCCGGAGCGTCTCCAGCGGCTGGTCGTGGTGTTCGGTGTCCGTGGCCACCAGGTTCGACAACACGAGTGTCATGGGTGACATGACGGACAGATCAAGGTTCAGACAGAGGGCCGCGACGTATTCGCCTGCGGCGTTCTTGATGCCGATGGACGTGCTCTTGACCGGGCGGCCATCGGGAAACTGGTTGGGGTAGTTCTGGATGACGCTCGGATAGTCGGGATCCTCGACGCGGGCCAGGCCCAGCTCCGTGACGGAGTCCCCGACCTTGCGGCCGGAGAGATTGTTCTCGATCGCCCGGATCGCATGCTGCGGATCCCGCAGGTCATGCAGAACCACCTCGCACAGGCCCGGGAACATGCGCCCCAGCGCGACAGCGATCTTCTCGGCCTCCCCGACGAGATGCTCGTCCGCCTCGGCAGAGGCGGTTGCAGCCAGTCCCACGTGCCCGTTCTTGTCCGCACTGTCCATGACGCCGTCCACGCAACCCCTTCCCGTCAGTGAGTTAGATTAAGTCTCTAGTTATGGACGAATAGTCTAAAGGGTCTCCGGTCCCATGTCTAACTGGTGCGCAGTGCTGGTCGGCATCCTCTTTGAGTGGCGCGTAGCCGTCCTGCGGCCCTCAGCTCGCGGCGATCGCTCCCTGGGAGGGGTCCATCGACCTGTACCGCGGCGTGCTCGTGTGCGGCGGCATCCCGGCGCCGGAGTACCAGCTGAAGCTGCTTGGCAACGACACCATGCCGTTCTTCGACCAGGACGGAGTGCACAAGATCTCCCGAGGCTGGCGGAAGGTCCTCGACGCCTATGGGAACGACCGGGTCTTCGTGGCCGAAGCGTGGACGCCGACCGTGGAGCGCACCGCCTTGTACGTACGACCTGACGAACTCCTCAGGCCTTCAACTTCCACTGTCTGAGCGCTTACTGGGACGTGGAGGAGCTTCGCGAGGTCATCGACAGTTCCCTCGACGCGACGCGCCCTGAGCTGAACTGGATTTTGTGGAGGCCCTGAAGCCAGGCATGATCGCCTCGGCAGATGGGAGAACACAGGTCCGATGCCTGCACCACGGAAGTATCCCGACGAGTTGCGCGAGCGAGCCGTCCGCGAGGTGAGGGCCTCGGGTCGCCCGGTCTCGCATGTCGCCCGGGACCTGGGCATCCACAAGGAAGCCCTGCGGCAATGGGTCCGCCAGGCCGAGTCCGACCAGGGTGAGCGGCCCGATCTGCTGACCACCGCAGAGAAGAGTGAAATCGCTCAACTCCGCAAAGAGAACGCCGAGTTGCGGCGAGCCAATGAGATCCTCAAGGCCGCGTCGGCGTTTTCGCCAAGGAGCTCGACCAGCCCCGCACGAGGCCGACGCGGTGATCAACCACCTCCGCGACGACTTCGGGGTCGAGCCCGTCTGCCGGGAACTGAACCTGTCGATCTCGGCGCACTACGCCCGCCGCGGGCGGCCGAAGTCCGCCCGGCGCCTGCGGGACGAGCAGCTGATCGAGCAGATCCGCGCCATCCATGTGACCTCCGGTGAGACCTACGGGGCCCGCCGGATCCACCGCCAGTTGCGGCGCGAGGGCGTGGTCACGGCCCGCTGCACGGTCGAGCGGCTGATGCGAGAGGACCGCTTGGAGGGCGTGATCCGCGGGCAGCGACGCCGCACCACGGTTCCCGAGCCGACGGCCCCGCGCCCGCCGGACCTGGTCAATCGGCGCTTCACCGCGAGCCGGCCCAACCAGCTGTGGGCCGCCGACCTGACCTGCTATACGGACCTGGTCCGGCTGGGTCTATGTCGCCTTCGTCCTCGCCGTGTACTCACGGATGATCGTCGGCTGGCAGCCTGCCACCCATATGCGCACCGATCTCCCGCTGGACGCCCTGGAGATGGCGCTGTGGCGGCGTGGCATCAAGAAGGGCTCCGGCCTGATTCATCACAGCGACAGGGGCAGTCGATATCTGTCGATCCGCTACAACGAACGGCTGACCGACGTAGGCGCCGCTGCCTCGGTCGGCTCCGTCGCGGACTCGTATGACTGTCAACGCGCTCGCCGAGTCCTTCAACGCCACATGCAAACGGGAGACGGGAGTTACACCGGAAGACCGTACAGACCCGAGCCGCGGGCGGAACGGGAGCGCGATCAGCTGGCCCACGGGCGGCATCACGGGCCGGCCGGAATGCGCGAGCGCATGGCCGTCCACGGTGGAATCACCAGCTGGGGGGATCCTCTACTACGTCTTCCCGGTGCTTGCCCCTCGCATCGCCGCCGACACCGGCTTCTCCATGCCGGCCACCGCCGCCGACTTCTCCGCCGCGCTGCTGGTCTCCGCCGCCGTGGGTATCCCCGTCGGGCGGATCTCGGACCGGCACGGGCCACGCGCCGTCATGACCGCGGGCTCGTGCCACGCCATACTCGCCGTCCTCGCCGTCGCCCCCAGCCCACAGCGCGGGCATGAAAGCCAGTCTGACGTAGCGGTGCCGAAGCCGCCTTCTCCTGTGGATGCTGGACCCCTGGCTGCCCACGCCATTGATGGCGGGACGCGGGTCACCGGGCGTCGTCGGCCCGGTGACCCGCGGAAGGCCGTTGTCAGCAGCTGCCGGCCTTGTCGCGCAGGACGAAGTCCATGGCGGGGGTGCCGTCAGTGTTGAGGACGTCCGCGTAGGTGTCGACGTAGTAGCCGTAGGACCAGATGCGGTCGTAGCCGCGTCCGCGCCAGCTGTGGACTGTGGTGCCGTCCTCGGACTGGCCGTCGCTCCACGTGTAGAACTGGACGTGGAACACCGGGTTGATCCGGACGGTTCGCTTCAGTGGGCGGGCGTCGATATAGCCCTGCCGGCCGCGCGGGGGATTGACGGTGACCGTGCGGCCCAGCGTGTGGGTCTTGGACCAGGACCAGGAGTAGCTGGCGCTGAACCCGATCTCGGCGGAGAGCTGGTCCGTGAGTTTGTAGGAGAGCTTCGTGTTGACGCCGATCGACACGGAGGCGCCGCGGGTGGTCGCGTAGGACTCGTTGACCGACAGACCGCCCCCGCCGCCCCCGCAGTTGGTCACCGAGTCGTTGGAGATCCTGCGCTCCTTGTCGTACCAGGTCCAGGTGGAGGACTGCGGGAACTCACAGTTGCCGCTCACCATCTCCCAGCCGTTCGTGAGCGCCCAGTGGGAGCCGTGCGGTGCGGTGCTGGTCGGGTAGCGGGACTCGCCAGCGGCGAGATGGTAGTACGGCGCCTTCCCGTACGCCGTCTTGGTGTTGACGATCTGACCGGTGTTGATGTTGAACACGAAGGACTTGTCGGCGCCGCTCATGTCGCCGCACATCTTGGACATGAAGGTGTCGGTGTTGAAGGGCTCCTTGCCGCGGATGTTGACACCGGACGACGGGTTGGCGCTGGCCGCGGGGGCGGTGGCGACCACGCCGGCGGCCAGCGTGGTGGCGCTGAGCAGGCCGTCACATAGCGCTTGATTGTGTTGGTCACTCGTCTCTCGCTTCTTTGCCTTGGGGGTCGTGGACGGTGGATGCCGATCACGGGATGTGTGGGTCGGCCCTGCCGCTCGGCACCAGAGAACGGCACGAGTGCATCCGTGCCGTGAATGCCCCTGGGTGAGGCTCCAACCCACCCGTGTATCTCATGGGGGGCGCACTTTCTGTCTGTCTGCAGTTGGGGAGTCCATGGCGGGGAAGCGAGCGCAGACGGCGACCGAGACCTGGGTGGTGTGCCGTGGGCGGCCGACGTAGCCCGAGTGGGTTCCGAAGGTGCGGTATCCCTAGACGCGCGGCGGAGTGGTGGGTGGGGTGGTCCCGTGGGCACCTGGGAGGAGGAACGCGACGGCTTCCCGCTCCGGTCCGCCCCGGGCGCGCCGGGCCGGTCAGCTCTGCTGAGGCGAGGTTCCCTGAAGCCGCAGCAGAGCACGGGCCGCGAGCGCCGTACACAGCGTCCGCATCCCGCTTACCGAGGTCGGCGAGTGGCCGGTCAGCTGCTCGATCCGCTGCAGCCGGTAGTCGATGGTGCTGCGGTGGATGAGGAGTTCCGACGCGGCCCGGGCCCGGTTGCCGTCCGCCGAGATGAGCGCCTTCAGCGTCGCCAGCAGCTCCGGCCTGGTGACGACCGGCTCGATCAGCACCGCAAGGCACCGGGACACCGCCGGGCTGCTCGCCACCGCGCACTCCACAGCCACGTCGCCGAGCTGGTAGACCCCGGGCCGGCGGTTCAGCGCACACACCACCGCAAGGACGTTCGCCGCCTCGTATACGCCGCTCCCCAGCTCCTCGTACGGCCGCCAGGCCACCGAGATCCACACTCCGTCGCCGAGGTCCTCCCGGACCTGACCGGCCAGCTGCAGGGCCTGCTGCCGGTCCGGGGCGGGCGCCAGCAGCTGACCGCCGCCGCCGCTCAGCCGCAGCTGCGTGGCCGATCCGAAGCGCCGCCCGAGCACCGCGGCCAGCGCGGAGCCGGCGCAGTCCCTCGCCCTGATCCCGAGAGCGGCCCAGGCCTGCGCCGGCGCAGCGGCTTCCTGCCCCGGCCTACCGCCTGTGCGGGCGGGGACCGGTGTGGGCTGTCGCAGGGTTTGAGTGGTCATGTCGTTCCTAACCTCGGCGGGTGCACGCCGGATGAACGTCGGCTGGTCGGTTGCGGGCGGCTGCCGAGCTTCCGGCGTCCGTCCGCCTGCATCACCCGTGGGGGGATGTGGCCGGGCACACAGCGGACTTTCGCGGGGGTGAGGTTGTTGCACAATCCCAGCTCAAGGGGTGAAACAACCCGGCATCGTGGGTGGAGTCCGATCCTGGGGTCCCCCGAGCGCTACCGCCGGCCCGCGGCCGACACGGAGCCGTACCGCCGGGAGGCAGTGGAGGCGGCTCGGGCTGCGGCCAACCCCGTGCGGGCCGAGGTGCGCGGTCTTGTGGCACGTCGTCGCGATCGGCGTGACGCCCCGTGCGCGACCAGGACCCAAGCCTGGTGCTCGCCGTGGCTTGCGGCCCTCCGGCTGCAGACACGGCATGGCACGGCACCTTCACCAGGTGACGTGCCATGCCTGCTTCAAGCGTCCAGGGACCGCTGGGGCCGGTGAGCGGGCAAAGGCACGCCTCCATCATCAGGGGGCGTGCCTTTGCCGCTTCAACTCTCCGGGCTTTTGCGACTTTGGGGATCAGAATTCCGGACAGTCACCTGTCCGTGGATTCATTGGCCGGCGTCACTTGATCCACCAGTTGGTCAGCCCGTCGATCAGCGGCGCCGTGTGCTTGTAGCTGGTGCGGTTCGGCTTCTGATTGGGGTAGCTGCAGAGGGAGCTGCCGTACCAGCCCACCTCGACGTTTTCGCCCTGGAACACGGAGGATTTGTAGTCGGACGCATAAGCGTCGAGCCAGGTCGGCCGCTTCGTGGCGGGCAGGCTGAAGCAGTGGGAGTAGCCGGTGGCGTGGTCCGTGATCTTTATGCCCTTGGTGTTGGAGTAGACCTTGACCTGCACGTGGTGCCAGGGGCTCGGGGACTGCCCGGAGCACAACTTCGTCCAGTCCGTCCTGTTGATCAAGGCGGACCGGAAGGCAACCGTCGCCGACTGGATCTTCGCGCCGTTGAAGGACAGTGTGTGGGGCACCACGAGCGTCGTGTCCCGGACCCTCAGGTCCTTGTGGTGCCAGGTGCGGCTCCCGCCGTTCCAGCGGTACTGCATGTGGAGGATGGCTTCTCCCTTCATCTGGACGAAGCCAGGGCTGAGGTTCAGCCATCCCCTGTAGCCCGGCTTGACGGTCACGGACTGCGATTCGCCGAGCGTCCAGCTGCTCGGCGTCGAGGACCCGAAGGTGAGGTCACCCAGGATGCCGGCACTCAGGCTGAAGGCCTTGCTCAGCCAGTTCGAGTGGTACTCCCTGTCGGTGCCGATGTCGGGCAGGAAGCCGAAGGACTCGAACGTCGTCCCGTGACCGGGAACGAAGGTGGTGTTGACTCCCTTGGTGCCGCCGGTACAGCCGTAGGCGCTGGACGAGGTGGACACCTGGTTCGTGTCGATGTAGTCGTGCATCTGCGGGTTGACCCAGGTGATCTTGTCGATCTCCCACTTCATGACATCGCCGCTGGAGCTGTAGTCCGAGCTGCAATGCGCGTCACTGCTGGTCAGGCAGCGCCGGACGATCTTCGACTGGTCCATGTACTTCTGGTTGGCGGCCGTGGGGATCCACGGGTCCTCGATCTTCTGCCCGTACTGCGACTCACTGTTGATGCAATAGGCGAAATTGTTGTTTATCAGCCCGCCGCACCCCCAGGAGTCAGCATGGGCCTGGGGCGCCTGGATCAGCCCCGCGCCGAGCGTTGTCGACGTCAGAGCGGCGGCACTACTGAGGATTATAACGGCGCGCAGCCGTATCCTCGCGAACCTCTTCACGGATCAGCCTCCGTGCTTCCTTGAATTCTGGTCGACCCCGGCGGAGTCTATTTCTTACCTGTGAGGGATTGTGCAACCGTCGTTTGCCCGACGGAACCTTACGCGGCAATTATCCGAAGAACTCTGGCTCAATGTCGGAATTGTTTCCCGGGTACGGTCCCGGGGTTACCGATGTCGGCGCCGCCGGATCGCCTCCCGGCTGTGTCCGTTGCGGGCCCATGCGGTCCGGGTCGAGCCGCGAGGCTCGCAGCCGGCCCCTGGGACTCCCCGACCGGCCCCGGCCATGGCCGCATCGACATCGCCTCGCCGGGCATCCGGGCGGGGTACTTCAGCGAGTGCGCGCTGGGACGTCGGCAGCCCGGGGACGGCGATCTGTCAGGAGGTCATGACCGGCGGGCAGCGGCTCCTCCTCAGGGATGTCAAAAGCTGACCGGTGGGACACGGGTACGGCTCGGGCCCGGTGTTCCCGGCCGCCTCGCGGCGGGCGATGGTCACCGTGACCGGCCCGGAACCCCCTCCGAACCCGCGCCGGCCGAGCGGTTGAACGGCCGTCCTCTGCCGCTTCCCGGACCTGTGACACAGCGTTCGGCCGCACACCGCGGGGGTGGCGCCGCACCGTTCATTGGGCACACGCTGCGGTAGGCGGCCTCGGGGATGTAGGTGTGCCACTGGTCAGGGGACAGCGTCGTTCCCGTGCGGGCGCAGATCTGGGTGGCCGCGTATGCGGGGTTGACGGGGTAGCGCTGGAGTGGAACATGCGGGCTGGTGGCGTCGAGGGCGGCGCCGTTCGGGGTGAAGGCGAGGGACGCGATGGCCTCGCCGGGGGTGGTGAGACCGCTGCCGAGGGGCTGCTGGCTGGCGGTGTCCCAGAGTTGGAGCGTACCGCCGTCGCCGGCGACCGCGAGGGTGCTGCCGTCGGGGCTGAAGGCCAGGGCACTGGCTGCTTGCGGGGGGCCGATCAGCGAGGTGACCGGGAAGAGGCTGGGCAGGACGCCGAGCCGGTGGCTGAAGCTGCCGTCCCACAGGGCGACGCGCCCCGACGCGTCGCCGACCGCGACCCGGGAGCCGTCGGCGCTGAAGGCGACCGCCTCGATCGCCTCGCCCAGGCTCAACTGCCGCGCCGTGACCGGCCCGGAGGGCAGGCGGGCGAGGCGGTCGCCGCCGACCAGCAGCCGGCCGTCCGGCCGGAGGGCCAGCACGGTGGGGCTCACGTCGCCGAGTACGGCGGTCCTGCGGCCGCTCGCGGTGTCCCGCACCTCGCTGTTCCAGCCCTCGGTCTGCTGCCGGACGGCCACCAGCGTCCGCCCGCCGGGGCCGAGGGCGATGCGCTCCACCGCCGCGGCGGGCGACGACGGTGCCAGGGCCAGTGTGGTCCGTACGCGGCCCCGGCCGACGTCCCAGAGAGCCAGCGACTGCGCCGAGGCGACCCGGCCCGGGGCGGAGACGCCGTACACGAAGGCCTTGCCGTCCGGGCCGAAGGCCATCAGCGGCAGGGCGTATCCCACCCTTATCGGCCCGCCGCCGTCGGCGGGGTCGGGGAGCGGCGCGGCGGGCAGCGTGCGGAGCAGGCGGCCGCTCGCCGGGTCCAGCAGCCGGAATACGTAGCCGCCGCCGGACTGCTCCGCGGTGGCGAGCGTACGACCGTCCGGGCTCAGCAGCACATTAGTCAGCGGCCTGCCACGCCACGCGGAGGTGACTGCCGCCCCCAGGTCGAGGGCGTGCACCGTGCCCCCTTCGAGGTACCGCAGCACCTGGCCGTCGGGGTCCCAGGCGAGGCCGCCGTACAGCCGCTGGTCGTTGAGGGAGTGGCCGAAGACGGGAGCATCCGGCGCGGACAGGCGCCACACCGTGACCATGCCGGATCCGGCGGTGGCGAGGAATTTTCCGTCCTTGCTGAAGCTTGTGAAGGTGGTGCCCGGAAAGAGGATGTCGGCGATCCGCCGTCCCGAGGCGATGTTCCAGACACGCACGCCCGTCATGGAGACCGCAGCGAGCAAGTGCCCGCCGGCGTCCAGTTCCAGTTCCGAGTTGTCGTCGGCGCAGTGGTTCTGACCGGCGCTCGCCCAGCCGCCCGCCAGATCGCGGTGGTGGACAGTGTCCCGGACCTCGATCGGGCCGCTGACGGGGCAGACCACCACCAGGCGGCCGTCCGCCGTGCGGGCCACGTTCATCGGGCTGTCCACGCGAGCCCGGAACAGCGGCCGGCCGTCCGAGACCGCGCGCAACCGCACCAGCGGCTCATCGGCGCTGCGCACCACGTAGCTGCGCGGGTCTGCGTCGAAGCTGACGGTGTACGCATCCGACAGCGCATGCGGGGCTCCGGTCCAGCGCCCCGAGGAGACGTCCCACAGCCGCACGCCCCAGGTGCCGTCGAGCGCGAGGACCCCGCCGTCGGCGCTGGCCGCGACGGCCAGCGAGGTCCCCGCCGGGAGCCGCCCGGAGGCGATCGCCCGGTGGGTGACGGTGCTCCAGGTGCGCCACGTCCGCCCATTGACGCTCAGCAGGACGCGGCCGGAGCCGATCAGGAAGCGATTGGCTTCGCTGCCCTGCCCGGGATCGGTGAAGGCGTCCTGCTCGGTCTCGTTCAGGGCGCCCAGCAGGGCCGCGCGCGTCTCCGGCAGGTGCGCGATCCGCCAGGCAGCCAGGCTCAGCAGCATGGCGGTCCGCGGGTCCGTGGTCCGCATCGTGGCGGCCACTTGGGCGACCCGCCGGGCGGCGGTGTCGCGGTTGTCCCGCAGCTCGGTCCGGTGCTGCTGCCAGGCGACCAGGCTAATCATCAGCGCGACGGTGAGCAGGGCGGAGAGCGTGGCGGCCAGGCGCCGGATCCGCTGCCTGGTACGGGCGGCCGCGCGTCGCTCGTCGTCACGGGTGTGCAGTGCGGCGGAGAGGAAGGCCCGCTCGGTCGCGGTGAGATCGTCGTGCCCCGCACCGCGGCCCCCGCCGTGTTCCGCGCCGCGCTCCGCACCCGGTGCGAAGAGTGCCGCGGCGCGGTCCAGCCGGGTGCCCCGGTACAGGGCTCCAGGATCGCGGTCCAGTTCCAGCCAGGCGCGGGCCGCCTCGCCCAGCCTGCGGTGCTCGCACAGCCTGACGCGGTCCTCCGCGATCCAGCGACTCAGCCGCGGCCAGCAGCTGATGAGCGCCTCATGGGCGAGTTCCACGGTGTCGCCGTCGAGCGCGAGCAGCCGGGCGGCAGCCAACTGCTCGATGACCACCGGGAGTTCGGGGTCGGACCACTCGTCCAGCTCCGCGCGGGTGGCGGAGCGGCGGGTGTCCGGTGTCCCCTCGCCGGGTGCTATCAGCCGCAGCAGCAGCCGGCGCGCGGTGCGCACCCGAGCGGGCGGCAGGGCGCCGTACGCCCGTTCCGCAGTGGCGGCGATCGCACCGTGGACGCCGCCCGCCGCCTCGTACGCGGCGAGGGTGAGGATGCGGCCGCGGCGGCGGCGCCAGGTCTCCAGCAGCGCGTGCGAGAGCATGGGCAGCCCGCCGGGCTCATCGACGACATCGTCGACGATGCGTGCGGTCAGTTCACGTTCGACCACGAACCCGGCTGCGGCGGCCGGCCCCGTGACCGCCTCGCGCAGCTCGGACGGGCTCATCGGCCCCACCAGAAGGCCGCAGTGCCGCAGGGCGTCGGCGAGTTCCGGGTGCTCGGCGCACTGCCCGAAGAAGTCGGCGCGCATCGCGATCACCACGTGCAGCCGGGACGCCGGGGCCTTGGCCGTGAGCAGCAGGTCGATGAAGCGGGTGCGCTCGGCGCGGTCGCGGCAGAGGGTGAAGACCTCCTCGAACTGGTCGATGATCAGCCAGCTGTCCGGGTCACCATCCTGCGGCGTCAGCAGATGGCCGTACGTGGCCGCCGGGCGCTCTCCCGGAGTGAGGATCCGCAGCGCGGCCGGACGTCCCAGGCCCCGCGCGGTCTCCCGGACGGCCGGGATCAGCCCGGCGCGCAGCAGTGAGGACTTGCCGCTGCCGGAGGCCCCGAACACGGCCGCGAACCGGTGCTCGCGCACCAGGTCAAGCAGCTCGGCCACCGGGCGGTCGCGCCCGAAGAACAGCTCCCTGTCGTCCGGCTCGAACCGCGCCAGCCCCCGGTAGGGCGACTTCGCGTCCTCGTCGGCGGTGCACGCGGCATCGCGGGCTGCCGCCTGCTCACCGGCGGCCTCCTCGGCGGCTGCCTTCCAGCGCAGCTCCCACTCGTCCGGGCATGCGTCGCATGCCCGAGCGTAGGCCAGCACCACCTCAGCCGATGGCAGCCGGTCTCCCGCTGCGGCCCGCGACAGCGTGGCCACCGATACGCCGGTGCGCTGGGACATCTCGCGGTACGACAGATTGCCGGCCTCTCGGCGCAGCAGACGCAATTCGTGGGCGAACCGCTGCACCGGACCCGCGTCAGGATCCAACGGGCGTTCAGGACGACCCAACCGGAGCTCCCTGATGGCGACAAGGGGGACGTTGACCTCGGACTATGACGGATCCACCGGCAGCGGGCAAATGCCGGACCCCGAGGATGCGGATCATTTACTGGGGGTTCACCTGCAGTTCACCTGCGGCTTTTGTGGCGGGTGAGTTCGGTCGCCGCGCAGTACAGGAGCGTGTCGAGGGCGTCCGGGTAGGCGCTGCGGGTCATGCGGGCGGCGAGATGGCGGGCGGTGGCGGCGATGCCGGGGTGCGTGCTGGCGGGAAGGGTGGCGTAGGTGGTCTGCCACATGGCTTCGTCGGCGCGCAGCGCGGGCTCCGGCAGGGCCAGGCCCGCGGCGTCGAGGCAGGCGAACGCCAGGCACTGGTCGATGAATACGTGGTAGATCCTGGCGGCGTCGCGGCGGGGGAATCCCGCGTCGAGCAGCATGGAGAGGATGATCTCGTCACCGGCGATCTCGTTCGGGAGGCCACTGACGCGGCTGGCGGTGAGCACGGCCGCCTGGGGGTGGGCCAGGTACGAGGAGTAGATGCGCAGGCCGAATGCGCGCAGGTCGCTCTTCCAGTCGCCGCTGCGGCGCCAGTCGCGCAGCGCGCCCGCGATGAGGGCGTCTCCGATCGCGAGGGCGAGGTCGTCCATGCCGCGGAAGTAGCGGTACAGCGTGCTGGCGTCGGCGCCGAGCGCCGCGGCCAGCCGACGGGCGCTGAGGCCTTCGCGGCCGTGCTGTTCGAGCATCCGCAGCGCGGTCTCGATGATGAGTTCCGCGGACAGGACGGTGCCGCCGCGGGTGCTGCGACGACGGCGTGGCGCGTCCCCGATCATCTGCTTGGCCATGTCCCGGCCTCCAGTCCTTCCTTTATGCCAACAGTATTGACCTTATGGAGGGTCTCACAGCTACGGTCACCGGCACATCACAAGCTCGGCAAGCGAGGAAGTCGACGATGCGTGTTCTGCTGGTAGGTGCGGGTGGCGTGGGAACCGCGATCACCAAGATCGCGGCAAGGCGGGAGTTCTTCGTTCGGATGGTGGTCGCCGACTGGGACTTCGGTCGCGCGGAGGCGGCCGTGGCCGCTGTCGGGGACCCGCGCTTCACGGCGGCGCGGGTGGATGCCTCGGACCCGTCGGCAGTGGCCGCGCTGCTGGCCGAGCACGGTTGCGACGTACTGCTGAACGCGACTGATCCGCGGTTCGTGATGCCGTTGTTCGAGGCGGCGCTGGCGGCGCGGGCACACTATCTGGACATGGCGATGTCGCTGTCGCGGCCCCACCCGGAGCGTCCCTACGAGGAGTGCGGGCTGCGGCTCGGGGATGAGCAGTTCGCCCGCGGCGAGGCCTGGCGCGCGTCCGGGCGGCTGGCGTTGGTGGGCATGGGTGTGGAGCCGGGCCTGTCCGACGTGTTCGCCGCGTACGCGGCGCAGGAGCTCTTCGACGAGATCGAGGAGATCGGCGTCCGCGACGGCGCCAATCTGACCGTCGACGGCTACGACTTCGCCCCCTCGTTCAGCATCTGGACCACCATCGAGGAGTGCCTGAACCCGCCCGTGGTCTACGAGGCGGGCCGCGGCTGGTTCACCACTCCCCCGTTCAGCGAGCCCGAGGTGTTCGACTTCCCTGACGGCATCGGCCCGGTGGAGTGCGTGAACGTCGAGCACGAAGAGGTGCTGCTGATCCCGCGCTGGGTGCGCGCCGGGCGGGTCACCTTCAAGTACGGGCTGGGGGACGCGTTCATCAACACCCTCAAGGTGCTCCACCAGACCGGGCTGGACCGCACCGCCCCCGTCGAGGTTCCCGGGCCGGACGGGCGGGTGAAAGTCTCCCCGCGGGACGTGGTCGCGGCCTGCCTGCCCGACCCGGCGACGCTCGGCGATCGCATGCACGGCAAGACCTGCGCCGGGACCTGGGTCAAGGGCGTCAAGGACGGCGAACCGCGCGAGGTCTACCTCTACCACGTGGTGGACAACCAGTGGTCGATGCGCGAGTACGGCTCCCAGGCGGTGGTCTGGCAGACCGCGATCAACCCCGTCGTCGCCCTCGAACTGATCGCCACCGGCGCCTGGAAGGGCAGCGGGGTCCTCGGCCCGGAAGCGCTTCCGCCCGTCCCGTTCCTCGACCTGCTGACCGCGTACGGCTCTCCCTGGGGTCAGCGCGACCAGTAGTCCGAAAGCCCTGGGGGCGCCCGCACCGTTCCCAGGCGTATGTGTTGTCCGCACCGCGGTCAAGTGAAAGGTCATCCACGCATGGACCTCACATCCGTCCCCGCCCCCGTCCTCGGCACACAGCCCGCAGCGCACGGTTCCACGCCGGGCGCCAAGGGGCTCAAGGGCGCGAGCCTGAACCTCGTCTCATCGGTGGCGATGGCGCTGGCCTCGACGGCTCCCGCCTACAGCCTGGCCGCCACCCTGGGCCTGATCGTCGCCGGGGTGGGCCTGCAGGCGCCGGTCGTCACCGTCCTGGCGTTCATTCCGATGCTGCTGATCGCCTACGCCTACAAGTCGATGAACGCCGTCGACCCCGACTGCGGCACCACGTTCGCGTGGGCCGCGCGCGCCTTCGGCCCGAGAACCGGGTGGATGGGCGGCTGGGGCATCGTGGTGGCGGACATCATCGTCATGGCCAACCTGGCCCAGATCTCCGGGTCGTACGGCTTCGGGCTGTTCGGCCTGGACGGTCTGGCGAACAGCACCGTGTGGACCACCGTGGCCGGGGTGATCTGGATCGCCGTGATGACAGCGATCTGTTACATCGGGATCGAGGTGTCGGCCGCCCTGCAGCGCTGGTTGCTCGGCATCGAAGTCGTGATGCTGGTGCTGCTGTCAGGCGGTGCGCTCTGGCACGCCTACAGCGCTCATCCGCCCGCCGGCGCCCTGCACGTCTCGGCCTCCTGGTTCAACCCCTTCGACGTCGCGTCCCCCGCCACGTTCACCAACGGAATCCTGATGGCGGTGTTCATCTACTGGGGCTGGGACACCGCGGTCTCGGTCAACGAGGAGACCGAGGACGCCACCCGCACACCCGGCCGTGCGGCCGTCATCTCCACCGTGCTGCTGCTGGCCATCTACGCACTGGTCACCACGGCCGCGCAGACCTACGCCGGCATCGGAAGCAAGGGCATCGGCCTGGCCAACCCCGACAACTCGGGCGACGTCCTGTCCGTCCTCGGCGACGCTGTCTTCGGCACGCACGGCATCGGCGGCGTCCTCAGCAAACTGCTGGTTTTCATGGTGCTCACCTCCGCCGCGGCCTCGACCCAGACCACCATCCTGCCCACCGCCCGCACCACGCTGTCGATGGCCGCCCACCGGGCCATCCCGGCGGCCTTCGCCCGCATCCACCCCCGTTTCCTGAGTCCCACCTGGTCCACCGTGGCCATGGGCCTGGCGTCCATCGCCTTCTACGTGAGCCTCACCCTGATCAGCGGAAACGTCCTCGCCGACTCCATCGCCTCGGTCGGCCTCAGCATCGCGTTCTACTACGGCCTCACCGGATTCGCCAGCGCCTGGTACTTCCGCAAGACCGTCCGCCACAACCGCCGGCTCGCCTGGCAGGCCGTCATCCTGCCCGCCCTCGGCGGGGCCATGCTGCTGTACTTCTTCTGTTACGCGGCCTTCGACGTCTACGCAGACCCCGGCTACGGCGACACCGTCATCCACCTCCCGCTCATCGGGGCCACCGGCGGCGTCACCGTCATCGGCATCGGGTCCCTCCTCCTCGGCGCCGTCCTCATGCTCATCCAGCAGCGCGTCCAGGGCAGCTGGTTCCGCACCCCCGACATCGCACGGGAGGCCGCCACCGCGGGCAGCTGACGGCCCGGCGGCGCGCCGGCCGGCTGTAACAGCTGGCCGGACCACGCCTCTTGCGTCGGGGACGCCTCCAGACCGCTCGCCCCGGATGGGGACTGTCCTGAAGATTTCTGTCTCGTAGTGGGAATGCTGTTGGTGAACTTCGGATGGCCAAGTCCCGGCAGAGACGCCGATAATGGCGGGGTGGTCTGACAACCTAGTCACTGTCTACGCCGACATGGGCATCGTCCCCCTGGGGCAGGCCGCCTTCACCGCAGCACACTCGGTGACGCCGGACAGCTCCCGGACTGTGCCCGGGGCGGGTGGTCGGGTCGCGGCGGTGGTGGGCGTCCTGGCCGCGCTCGTCGCGAGCGTCATCGGTCCGAAGTTCATCGATCACCCTTTCCCGATGACCACCGGCACCATCCCCCTCTACGTGCCCATCCTGCTCATCAGACTGTCCTCGCCGGAGTCCTCGCCTACCGGAGCCCCCACCATCAGCTGGCTGCCACCGGCAAGCCATCCGGGACAGACCGCGTACGAGATCGCGGCTCGGGTGGGCGGCAGGTCCCCGCATCGCCATGTGGCACGGGACCCGGCTCCAGGGCCACCTGGCCGTGGGAGCCGCTCCCCGACCGCGCGGACATCACCCTCCGGGTCCGGGTTGCAGCGGGCGAGGAGCGGTCCCCCTGGTCCGAGCCCCTGTCGGCGCGTACGGCGCTCCGGCACGAGGAGGACTGGGAAGCCGCTGGGTCTCCCCGCAGGAGCCCCGGTCCGGCATCACCCCGGTCGACTGCGGCGCCTGGGACATCCGCACCCGATTCGGCGGCTCACAGGCCGGTTACGTACCGACCCTGTCCTTCGGACTCCTCCCGGAGTCCGAAGGACAGGGCCGCCGACCGGCTGGTCGCCCTCGTTCCTCACCAGCGGGCACCTCCTGCGCGTACTCGCCGACACCAGTCACTCGGACGTGGCCTACGCCCTGCTGCTCCGGCACGGCTTATTCCTCCAGGTGGCCTCCGGTGCGTACTGGATACGCGTTGCCGAGGTGCCGCAGGTGGTAGCGAGCGCGAGACCGGCCTGGTCAGGGGCGGTGGTTCGGGCGTTCCACCCAGCTGATGCATGGGCGGTGGCAACCTCTCACACTCATTTGTCTATGCGTGTCCGGCATCACTCGCGAATCCGGCCAGCACGAGCGCGATCGCGGCGTCCACCTCGGCCGTGAACGCCCCGTGCGGCGCAGTCCCTTGGGGCAGCCATCGCATGAGTGCGCCCTGGAAGACGTCGTAGAGCACGTCCACGGCCAGGGCGGGATCGGCAGAGGGCGTCGGTGCGTTGCCCGGCCGCTCCCGTAGGCAGTCACGCAGCCAGTCACGCAGTCCCACGGAAAGCTGCGAGCGGTGGGGTGATACGCCGTATCCGCGCAGTAGTCCGGTGGTCATCTGCCGGGTCTCGTCCCAGTCCCGCTCCGCCGTCAGGGCCAGCTCGTGGAAGTAGGCCCGCACCCGGTCCGCGGCAGAGGTGATGCGGTCGACGTCGCGGGCCAGGGCGAAGGCCGACTCCCCGCCTCGTACCGCCCACTCGGTGGCGATGTCCGCCTTGGCGGGGAAGTGATTGAACGCGGTCCGCCGTGCCACGCCGGCTTCTGCCGCGATCTCGTCCATCGTGGCGGCGTCGTAGCCGCGCGCAGCGAACACCTTGATCGCTGCCGCATAGACGCGCTCCCGGTTGGCCTGGGCATTGCGCGTCCTCCCGTCCTGCTTCTCGCCCTCCGTCTGCTTCATGTGGACATTGTTGCACTCCCGTGCAACCATCGAGCTTGTTGCACCTGAGTGCAATTTAATGTGAGGGAGAACGCATCATGGACAAGGTCAACGGCTGGGTGGACATCCACGCGCACTTCACCCCGCCGACCACGGCGCAGGCGCGTGAGGCCCAGTGGCGTCAGCTGAGGGACGCGCATCTCCTGGCGCCCGAGCCCTACCACTGGCAGCCCGAGACGATGCTCGCCACCATGGATCGCCTGGGCATCGCCATGCAGATGCTCAGCCCGGTACCCGTGGATTCCCCACTGCCGCAACTGCGCGCCTGGAACGACTACGGCGCCCAGCTCGTCGCCGACCACCCCGGCCGCTTCGGCTTGCTCGCCGGCCTGCCCACCGACGACCCGGACGCGGCTCTGGCCGAGATCGCGCGCGGCGACACGGAAACACACCCTGACGGCTACCTGCTGACCACCCGTCGGTCGGGCGTCCCGCTCGGAGACCCGCGTCTGGCGCCGATGTGGGAGGAGCTCGACCGGCGCTCGGCTGTGCTGTTCATCCATCCGAGCGCCGTGCCACCGGTGTTCCGGCAGACCGCCGTCCTGGTCGAATTGCCGTTCGAGACCACCCGGACCGTCGTGGACCTCCTCTACACAGGATTCTTCCGCCGGTACCCCCGTCTCACGGTCGTCCTCGCCCACTGCGGCGGCGCCCTGCCCGCGCTTTCCGGCCGCCTCGGGCTGCTGGGGGCGGAGGCGTACGTATTCAACCCGCTGGGCCTGACCGCCGATGACATCCGCACCGACCTGGCGAAGCTCCACCTCGACACCGCCGCGGCCGGCACGGACGCCAACCTCGCCGCAGCGGTCACGATGGTGCCCCGCGACCACCTCGTCTACGGCGCCGACGCCGGAGTCCCCTGCTCGAACGAGAACAACATGAAACGCAACATCGACGCGCTCCAGAACTCCCACGTCCTCACGCCGCAAGAAGTCGATGCACTCGGCCACCGCGCCTTCGAATTCTTTCCCGCAGCCGCACAGCGCCACCGCGGCGCCATCACAGCAGCCTGACTTGAACCACACCCGCGACCGGCCTCGCCCCCGTGGTCGAGGCCGGCGAGGAGCCACGGGCTTTCGACCAGTTCATCCAGTCCGGCGACACCGCGCGTGGCCGGCGCAGAGCGACCAGAGCAGAGTTGTGCGATACAACCTTGACAGTTGCTTCGTACAACTCAATGATGGTGCTATGACAGCACAGGACCCCCTTGATGTGATCCATGAGGCGATCATCCTGTTCTCCCGCAATTCCCGGGTGCGGGCGAACAGCATGTACGACGACTTGTCCTTCGTCGCTTACACGATGCTGTCGTATGTGGGCACCTTCCCCCTCCCCACCGCCTCCGACCTGGCGGAGCGGTACGGCTTGGAGAAGTCCACCGTCAGCCGTCAGCTGTCTCAGTTGGAAGAAGACGGCCTGCTACGCCGAGTGGCCCATCCTTCTCGGCCCAGGACCAAGCTGCTGGAACTCACCAACGCCGGCCACGCCTGCCTGGCCCGTGTGAGGCAGCACCAGCGCAAGGGACTCCAGGAGCGGCTCGGCCAGTGGCCGGACGAGGACGTCGAGACGTTCGGCCGCCTGCTCCGGCGGTTCGTCACCGAACTCGACTGACTTCCGGGCCATGCCCTGGACGTCACTCGCGGCGCCGGACCGGTTCAGTCGCCGCCCTCCACAGCCTGATCTCAGCAAGGCCAATCCCTCATGGCCGCCCGGCGACAAGGAGTGACCTCATGACCGTCTCGTCCGTCTCCGCGATCGAGGAAGAGGAACGGCGCATCGACGCTGCGCTGGATCTGGAGAATCACAACCGGGACAGCGTGTACAACGTTCCGGGCTACCAGCCGGTGCGCAGGGAACTGACCCACGCTCCGGTCCGGGTGAGCGGTGAGCTGCCCGCCGACCTGGAAGGCGCGTACCTGCGTAACGGCACCAACTCCCAGTTCGACGGCGGCCATATCCGGCTCCACGCCTTCTCGGGCGCCGGGATGGTCCACCAGATCCAGATCTCGTCGGGGAGCGCCACGTACTGCAACTCCTACGTCCGCACCCCTCGGTTCGAGGCCGAGCGTGCCGCCGGCCGGGAGTCGTACCCGGAGTTCTCCGACCTGGTCTCCGACAGACCGGGCGCGGACCGGATCTCCCTGGTGGAGCAGAAGATCCGCCAGGGGCTGATCCCCGCCCTCGGCCCCTTCGAACGGACCCCGGGGTCCACCTCGATCCGGTACCACCACGGGCGCCTGTACTGCCTTCAGGAAACGGGTTACGCGTTCGTTCTCGACACGCGCGTCGAGGACGGCCGGCTGATCGTGGACGGCCGCGGCCGGCTGGAGACGTGGGCGGGGGAATGGGAAGGCCCGTTTTCCGCGCATCCGCGCATCAACCCGGACAACGGCGACGTGTACAACCTCAGCGTCGAGCCGTCCGGACAGATCATCGCCGGGCTGCTCCACGAGGGAGAACTCGCGGCACAGCAGGTCGTGCACCGGCAGACGCCACACACGGGCCACATGGGCTGGCTCCACGACTTCTTCCTGACCGAGAACCACCTCGAATTCCCCGACATCTCCGTCCGCCGGGACCCGAACGGTCTGCTCGGCCCCCAAGGCAGCGCCTTCCGCCACGATGCCGGCCACCGGCTGCGGTGGGGTGTTCTCCCCCGCGACTTCGGACCGGACACCGAGGTGCGCTGGTTCACCACCGGCCAAGCCGGCACCATCTGGCACGTCATCAACGCCTGGGAGCGCCAAGGCCCGCGCGGTTCGCGGGAGATCGTGCTCTACTCCCCCGTCTTCCCGTCCTATCCGTCGAGCGTTCCGATCCACACTCCCGAGGAACCGCCTGCCCAGGTCAAGACCTGGGTACTGGACCTGGACAGTGGGGAGGTCACCGACGACCGGCTGCTGATCGACCACGGCTACGAGCGGCCCAGGCTCAATCTGAACCATGTCGGAAGGACCAGCCGTTACTGCTACCTGCTCGACGAGCACGGCGACGGCTACATGGGCAAGGGGGTCCTGAAGTACGACCTCATCGAGGAGAAGGAACTCGGCTACCTCGACTACGGCGACATGTACGGCGGCGGGGCCCTGTTCGTTCCCAAGCCCACGGCGAGCAGCGAGGACGACGGCTACCTCCTCGACCTGCTCATGGACGCCCACCGCGCCGAACTCATCGTCATCGACGCCCGGACCATGACCGAGCTGGCCCGGCTGCATCTGCCACAGCGCGTGCCGTTCGGTGTCCACGCCACATGGATGGACACCGCGGAGATCGCCACCCTCGCCTCGTAGCCGGCGAGCGTCAGAGATCATCAACGACCGCCAACACAGGACGAACGGAGACCCGCATGCGACTCGGCACGCACAACCACCGGTGCAGCCCGCGCCAAGGTCTGGGAGGGCTCGCGTGGACGTCGGATCGGCGGTGAGTGCCGTGCGGCTGTACGCCGAGGACCTTCACGCCGGGGCCGTGTTCGACCTGGGCAGCACCAAGGTCTCCAAGGAGGACATCCTCGATTTCGGCCGTCGCTTCGACCCGTTGCCTCTGCACACGGACGAGGGCGCGGCGGCCGCGAGCCGCTTCGGGGGCCTCATCGCCAGCGGTTTCCACACCGCGGCGGTCCTGCAGCGCCTCTCGGTGGACGCGGTGTTCTCACGTGCCGCCCTCATCGCCGGCCGGGAGATCGACTCCCTGCGCATGCGGGCGCCGGTCCGGCCCGGGGACGTGCTGCACGGCACGATGGAAATCGTGGAGGTCCGCCCTCGCGACGACAGCACCGCCGTCGTCCGCAGCCGGGGCACCCTCACCAACGATTCCGGCACCGTCGTCCTGGAGGTCCAGGGCGAGACGCTCTGGGAGCACCGGCCGACGGGCGGGACCGAAGCGGGGCGGCTTGACAGACCGGTACGCCACCGGTGAGCGGGACGGGCCGGCCACCCATGCGCGCTCCTCATCGACCTGCCGCGACCGGCGGGCGGCGTCGGTCACGGCCACTTGCGCACGACAGGGCGAGGGCCGGCGCGCCACGACGTCGTAAGCGAGCTTCGCGGGGTCGGTCACGGCCCGTCAATGAATCGAACGGAGACGGACATGCACGTGGGTGTACACATCAACCGGTTCGACCACCCGCAGGGCGGTGGCGCCCTGCGTGCCGAGCTGGCCGCCGCTGGAGCGGCGGCGGAGGCGGCAGGTGTGAGCCTGCTGTCGGTCATGGACCACTACTTCCAGATGGAATTCAACGGCGGAGCCGAGGCGCCCATGCTGGAGGCCTACACGACCCTGGCCTACCTGGCCGCCCGCACCTCCACGGTGCGACTGGGCGCGCTGGTCACCGGAGTGACGTACCGCCACCCCGGGCTTCTCGCCAAGATCGCCACCACGCTCGACGTGCTGTCCGGCGGCCGCGCCACCCTCGGCATCGGGGCGGCCTGGTACGACCGCGAACACCACGGCCTGGGCGTGCCCTACCCGCCGCTCGCGGAGCGCTTCGAGCGGTTGGAGGAGACCCTGCGGATCTGCCTGCAGATGTGGGACCCCGGCAACAACGGGCCCTTCGAGGGCCGCTACTACCAACTCGCCGAAACCCTGTGCGTCCCGCCGCCGGTCAGCAGCCCGCACCCCGAGATCGTGATCGGCGGCGGCGGTGAGAAGAAGACCCTGCGGCTCGTCGCCCGGTACGCCGACGCATGCAACCTGTTCGCCACCTCCCCCGAGGACGTCGCGCACAAGCTGGCCGTGCTGTGCAGGCACTGCGACGAGGCAGACCGCGCCTGCGACGCCATCCGACGGACCATCACGTACTCGGGAGCGGCCGCCACCGACGAGGACCTGGACGCCTTCACCCGTGACATCGAGCCGTACAGCAAGCTCGGCATCGACACGGTAATCATCTCGCCGCACCTGGGCGCCACGTCGCGGTGGATGGAGACCTTCGCCGCCCCGGCCGTACGACGACTGGCCGAACTGGGCTGAACCGGCCCGTGAAACCGGGAGTTCGCCACGCACCGAGGTCGTCGGCCCCGCGACCGGGCGCTGGCAGGACCGGCTGCCCCGCTGACCGTGCGGCGGCCGGTGGGCGGGGGCGGACGAGGTACCTGGCACACAGCACCGCTGGCGCTGACACAAGTTCCGCGCATGCGTGGAGCAAATGGCGGTTATCACTGATGGCCAGCGGATCCTCGGTGCCAGCGCGCTTCGGGGCGGACATTGGCAGGGCCAGTCCGGGACCGCGCCGCACCACGCGTGTGGCGCGGTCGCGAAAGGATGCTCTGTGAACGCCACGACAGCCACGGCACTGGTCACCGCCTCGCTGGATCAAGCCGCCTCACTCATCTACCGCGGCGCCTCATCCATCCAGCACCCGCATAGACGCCGCGCCAGCCGCTCGGTCCCGGAGAAAGCCACCGTCCGCGCCCTGTCGCCCATCGAGTCGCCTGCGCATCCCGGGTTCAGCCCGGCTCGCCGCGCACGACGGAGAGGAGGAGCGTTCGAACGCCCTCCTCGACGACTATGGTTGTCTCGCGGGATCATGCCGGCGCGCGGTGCCTGGCACGCCCATCTGCACTGACGAGCCATTGTGGCCTGGAATGATCCGCCGGACAGGCCAGCGCGATCAGCTCCTTGGTGCCGTCCAGCCGGACGCCGAGCAGGACCAGCACGCAGGAGTGCGCCTGCCCGAGGCGGACCTTGGGGTGCACCCCGTCCGCCCACACGTAGACGAAGTCCCGGTCCGACAGATCCCGGTCCTGGAAGGCGGCGTGGTCGTCCTGCCACTGCCTGGTCAGCCGGGTCACCGTCGCCGGAGACAGGCCGGCCGCGCCGCCTAGGAACTGCTCCAGCGCGGGCACGAAGTCCCCGGACGACAGGCCGTGCAGGTAGAGCAGCGGCAGTACCTCGGAGATCTTCGGCGACTTGCGGCACCACGGCGGAAGGATCTTCGATGAGAACCGGCTTGCGTTCGCCCGTGGCCTCGTCCACGCGCCGGTCGTTCACCCGCGGAGCCTTGACCTCGACCGGCCCGGCGGCCGTGACGACTGTGCGGGGACGGTGGTGCCCGTTGCGGATCACCAGTCGCCGACCGCGCTCGTCGGTCTCGGCGGCCAACTCGGCTATGTACTGGTTGACTTCCGTCTCCAGCGCGGCGGCCAGCATCCGCCGGGCGCCCTCCCGCACGATCTCATCGATCAAGGAGCCGGACTGCGTGGAGCCGTCGTCGGTGACTACGCTGAGCACGGGCGTGCCTTCCCAACCCGCGCTGCGAACGCGGGCCTACTCGGTGACCATCACAGGATCATTCGGGAAGGTACGCCCTCCGCGCGCCCTCCCGAAACCGACCCACAAGTCCTGAGCATTGCTCGCCTTGCCAGGAGCGGCGTCGCGGGGAACGGCGCCGTCCAGCCCGCGCCCGTCCGCGCGTCCGCCAGGCGGCCCGTCCAGGCAGGACAGGCCGCCTCCGGCAGAAGCAGCCGGACGGTGTCCGGCAGCAACCAGGCGTCTGTTGCGGTCGAGGAGGCAGAGCCCCGCCTTGAGCCGGATGTCACCGTGCCGTCACGCCGCCATGCCACGAGTATGCCCAGCCCCGGCGTGCCAGGCCTCACCTCGGCCACCGCCTCCGTACGCAACGTGTGGAGCGGCAGCGACGCAGACACGTTCACCACGGGCTACACCACCACCGTCCCGGCGAACGACGCCGTCCTGCTCACCGCTCCGGCGCCGAAACGTCCGCAACGAATCTGCAGCGCCCCGCCGCCCCGGGCCGCGTACCGCGCGAGGAGCTCGGTACCGCCACTGACATGCCGGTCTGCTTCTGCAACCCCGGTAGCCCTTGGCAACGCGGTTCGCACGAGAACACCAACGGCCCGCTGCGGCAGTACTTCCCGAAGGGCACCGGCCTGTCCCGCTGCAGCCGTGCAGAGCTGGACGCCGTGGCCGTTGAGCCGAACAGCCGGCCACGCGAGACGCTCGGCTGGGAAACCCCAGCCGAGCGTCTCGCCAAGCTCCTGGCCAGAGCCAGTTGATCACTGTGTTGCAACGACCCCTGGAATTCGCCCCACAGGGGGGCGGGGCAGGGCCGCCGGATCTTCGCCTGACGACGTGCGGCCTAGCAGATGCCGGTGAGCTTGGTGTCGCTGTATGGGGTGCTGTCGGATGAAGTGGTGACGATGTGGCAGCCGGGCTGGACGTTGTCGACGCGCATGTAGCCGTTGTCGTAGGTGGCGGCGACGCTGCTGCCGTCCATGAAGACGCTGGTGGCGCCCGCCGTGCCGCCGGGCAGGTACACCGAGGCGGTCGTGTTGGCCGGCACGTTCGCGCTGATGTCGACGCGACCGCCGCTGGTGGTGTCGAAGGCCGCACCGATGGTGCCGTGGCCGGTGGGCACCGTGACGTTGGCCCAGGTGACCGAGGTGGGCTGGGGCTTGACCTGGAAGGTCGTATAGCCGGGGGTGGTGGACCGGATGCCGAACATGTCCTGGGGGATGTTGAAGGCGGGGGCCGCCGCCCAGGGGTGTGAGTAGGTGGTGTTGGACTTCTGTGAGAGGTCCCAGGCCTCCATGGTGGCGCCCGCCCCCGCGTTGATCATGTTCATCCAGCTGTTGGTCCCGGTCGAGGTCAGCAGGGTGTACGCGAGGTCCGGCCGGTTGCCCTCGTACAGGGCCTGGATGAGGAACCCGGCGCAGTAGACGCTGCACGCCATACCGCGGGTGCCCAGGTAGGTGGCCACCTGCGCGGCCTGCGAGGAGCTGGCGAGGCCGAACGCGGTGGCGAAGGCGCTGGCCTGGACGGCGTAGTGGTTGATCACGGTGCCGTCGTTGTTCAGTCCGTCACGGTAGGCGCCCGTGGATGAGTCCCACATGTTCGCGTTGACCGCGGTCTTGATGGCGGCGGCCTTGGCCGTGTACGTAGCGGCGTCCGAGGTCTTGCCCAGCGCGGTGGCGATGTCTGCCATGTCCGCGTAGGAGCGGTAGGCGATGGCGTTGATGACGGTGTTGTAGGAGGTGAAGACGTAGCCGTCGCGCTGCGAGGAGGGCCAGTCGACGATGTCGCAGTCGGTGCAGCTGCTCGCGCCGCTGCTGCCGGTGGTCTTGTGGATCAGGCCGGTCGAGGAGTCGTACCACGCGTCGGGGAGCTTGCCCTGAAGGGTGGTGTAGGCGGCGGACAGCGGCACGGTGCTGCCGGTGGCCTCGTAGCTGTCGTGCAGGGCCAGGATCGTGTACATCGGCCACTCGGTGGGCCAGGTCCGGTTGGAGAGCAGGAGGCTCAGCGAGTAGTCGCCCAGCGCCGAGTCGCCGCCGGTGTAGAGGTTGCCCAGGAGCTGGAGGTAGGAGTCGGCCTCGTAGTAGCCGCGCTCACGCTCCCAGGAGTCGACGTAGAGGTTCTGGTTGCCGGTCTCGATGGTGTTGCGGGACAGCGCCCAGACCTTGTTGAGGGTGCTGTCGGAGGAGTTGAAGACGCCGGCCGACTCGTCGAACGGGTACAGGTACGCCTCCGCCGTGAAGTCGGCGGCGGTCAGGCCGGTGGGGGCGCCGATGACCTGGACGTACCGGAAGACGCGCAGGCCCCAGGTCTCCAGTTGCTGGCTGCCGGCCTTCAGGACCCACTTGTCCTGGTAGGTGTTGCCGGCCGAGGTCTGGTACTTGACGGTGTTGGTGCCGGAGGTGACCTGGCCGTAGCGGATGTCCACCACCTGTCCGGCGGTGCCGCTCAGGGTCAGGGACAGGCCGCCGATCCAGGTGCGGCCGTAGTCGATGAAGTAGTTGCCGCTGGAGTACTCGGTGACCGAGGCGGGGGTCTGGGACGTCTGCCTGACCTTGGCGGTCGGCGTGGGCTGCAGGTTACTGAAGGAGCTCTTGGTGACCGCCGACGGCCAGGCGGCGGCACTGAAGGCAGCCGTGGCGAAGCCGAACGGGTAGCGGCGGGCGTCGAAGTTCTCCTTGGGCGCCGTGTAGTAGCTGGTGCCTATGGAGCCGACGTTCGGCAGGATCCGCGTGCCGTCCAGGGCCTTCCAGCCGGCTCCGGTGCCGAAGGTCTTGCTGGTGCCGTCGGTGTACCGGACCACCAGCTGCGCCAGGAATCGCTGGTCACTGGTGGTGTAGGCGAGTGCGCCGATGGTGTTGGCGGCGCCCGCGTTCAGCAGGGAGGTCACGTCGTAACCGTCGTAGCGGGTCTCGGAGCCGACCGGCCGGGTCGGGCCGACGCCGACGTAGCTGCCGTTGACCCACAGCTTGTAGACGAACTGGCGTGCCGGGGTGGTGGAGGCTCCGGTGGCGTACAGGTGGGCCCAGGCGACGGTCTTGCCGGAGGCCAGGTTCGTGGTGCCGCGCAGGAACGTCCAGCTGGGTACGGTCAGCAGTCCGGTGCCGCAGTTCTTGCTGGTGCCGATGACCAGGGCGGCGCTGGTGATGGTGCCGCAGCTGAAGTCGGCGTTGGATGAGTCGCTGAAGTCGTTGCTGTACAGGGAGCTGCCGTTGGGGTCGGTGACGGTGATGTCGTCGAAGGTGGCCTGCTCGGTGCTGCCGGTACGGAAGCCGATTCCGCCGGAGGAGTAGGTGGCGTCGGTGGTGGTGTCGACCAGGGTCCAGGTGGTGTCGGCGGCGGCCTTCAGATACGTGGTGAAGGTCGAGCCGGAGGCCACGATCCGGAAGTTGTACGTGGAACCCGTGGTCAGGGAGAACGGCAGCGCCACGGCGGTCTTGAGAGCCGTGAACGTTCCGCTCTTCTGGACCTGCGGGGCGAGGGTGTTCACACCGTTGCCCTTGAACTGCCACAGGTAGTAGTTGCTGGTGTCTTTCTCACGGAAGGTGACGCTGGCGATGTTGGCGTTGATGACGAAGCTGCCCTGGAAGGTGTAGTCCGTCCAGGCGGTGGGCAGCCCGGTGACGCAGTTCTTGGCCTTGTCGACGAACAGGGCGCCGCCGGTGATGGTGCCGCAACTGAAGTCGGCGTTGTCGGAGTCGCTGAAGTCATTGCTGTAGAGGGAGTTGGCGCTGGAGTCGGTGACGGTGATGTCGTCGAAGGTGGCCTGCTCGGTCAGGCCCGTGCGGAAGCCGATGCCGCCTGAGTTGAAGGTGGCGTCGGTGGTGGTGTCGACCAGGGTCCAGGTGGTGTCGGCGGCGGCCTTCAGATACGTGGTGAAGGTCGAGCCGGAGGCCACGATCCGGAAGTTGTAGGTCGAGCCGGTGGTCAAAGTGATCGGCAGCGCGACGGCGGTCTTGAGGGCCGTGAACGTTCCGCTCTTCTGGACCTGCGGGGCGAGGGTGTTCACACCGTTGCCCTTGAACTGCCACAGGTAGTAGTTGCTGGTGTCCTGCGCACGGAAGGTGACGCTGGCGTACTTGGCGTTGATGACGAAGCTGCCCTGGAAGGTGTAGTCCGTCCAGGCGGTGGGAGCGCCGCTCCAGATGGGGGTCGCCGCGGACCACGTGGTGCCGGGCCCCGTACCGAAGGCTGCGGCGGCCGACCAGGCGGAGACGGCACCCGAGGAGTCCCAGGTACGGACCCGCCAGTAGTAGCCGGAGGACGCGGTCAGGGTCGCGCCGGCATACGTCACGTTGCCGTCGCTGGTGGAGGTGACCTGGCCCGAGTCCCACACGTCCGGCGTCCCGGTCAGGGCCGAGGACGTGGTGGCGACCTGTATCTGGTACGCGCTCTGCCGGTCACCGCCCACATGCCAGCCGAGCAGCGGCGCGGACCCGGGGGCGACGTCGGCGGGGGCAGCCAGCCCGCCGACGGTCAGGGCCGTGGGCGCGGCGGTGGAGGCCTGCGCCGAGGGCAGCAGTACGGTCACTCCGCCGACGAGGGCGAGCACCGTGGTGAACAGGGCCATGAGCAGAAATCGCCGGCCTGCGGATCTTCGGTGGGATGGTGCAATGAGCATCATGGCGCGGTCCTTGATACGTTTCAATCACCGAAGCCGGACCTACCCGGCCAAAGAGGTGTGAGGTGGCGACATACTGAAACGTGAAAGCCGACGCTGTCAACACTTTCTTAACGTGGCCGTCATCTGCACTGGCCGGTAGACAGGCACAGGCGCCCGGCGGCGGATGCGGGGACGACGAGCCGGGGTGGTCGGCCTCTTGCCGACGTCGAGGCGGCTGTTGCGGACCGTGACGATCAGCCCGTGCTCACGTGTGCGCCAAGCCCGGCATCAACGACGTCGCCGGTGAACCAGTCCGCCGGGGCCTTGCTGCTGGGCTGCTGCTTGATGAATTCCATGGTGTCTCTCAGCTCTCCTTCGTGCGTGGGTTGTCCCTAGCGGGCGACGTAGCCGCCGTCGACGGGGAGGGCGACGCCGACGACGAAACTGACGTCGTGGGTGAGGGCGAGGACCTGCTGGCCCGCGTCCGTGTGGCGCGGCCGATGCCGGAGCCGGCTCCGGTCACGAAGGCCGCCTTGCCGGTGACGGCTGCGTTGCTCACGGTCATGTGCACTCCTCTCGCTTGCCGGCGCGTCGTCGGGTTCGTGCGGCGCCACCGCCGGCCACCGGACAACGGGTGCAAGGCCAGTCATGCCGAAGTTGAAGCGGTCTGACGGAGGCGCTGGCCAAGACTGGCTCAGCCAGTCGAGGTCGATGACGGCATTGGGCACCGCGACGTCAGTGAGCAGACCGCCCACGGCCTCGGCCACCGACGGGTCTTGACCCGGAATCTTGGACACGGGTTATGCGGCTTGGGCCAGGGTAGTTGATGTTGTTTCGAGTGCGGTCTCGTAGGCGATGGGACTGCGTTGTCCGAGGCTGGAGTGGCGTCGTCGGGTGTTGTAGCGGTGCAGCCAGCGGAACAGGTCGAGGCGGGCTTCGCGCTCGTCGGCCCAGGCCCCGCGGCCCTGGAGGGTCTCCCGTTTGCATGTGGCGTTGAAGGACTCGGCGAGCGCGTTGTCCGCCGAGCTGCCGACGGCGCTCATGCTCTGGATCACGCCCGCCTGGCGGCAGGCGTCGGCGAAGGCCCGGCTCGTGTACTGGGCCCCGTGATCGGTGTGCATGACGGCGCCGGCGAGGCTGCCGCGGCACCGCTCGGCGGCGGCCAAGGCCTCGGTGACCAGTTCGGCGCGCATGTGGTCGGCGATCGCCCCCCCTGCCAGGCGCCGGGAGGCGAGGTCGATGACCGTGGCCAGATACAGGAACTTCCCGCCGGCCAGCGGGAGATAGGTGATGTCGCCGACGTACTTCGTGTTGACCGCAGCGGCGGTGAAGTCGCGGCCGATGAGGTCGGCTGCCCTCGCGGCGGCCGGGTCCGCGATGGTGGTGCGGTGTTTCCTGCGCAGTCGCAGTCCGGCCAGACCGGCCTGGCGCATGATGCGGGCGACCCTCTTGTGGTTGACCAGCTCGCCCGTCTCACGCAGTTCGGCGGTGATCCTGGGGACGCCGTAGGTGCCGTCCGTGTCCTGGTGAACCTTGCGTATCCGGGCGGCGAGCCTGGTGTCGGCCGCTTGGCGGGCCGCCCGGGCGGCGGCGGTGTTGCGCCAGTAGTAGAAGCTGGAGCGGGCGATGCCGAGGATGGCGCACAGCCGCTTCACGCCGTAGCGGCGCTGGTGGTCGGCGACGAACTGGAAGCGGTTCACCAGCGCGTCTCCCCGGCGAAATACTTCGCCGCCTTGCGCAGGATCTCGCGCTCCTCGGGCCTTGACCCTGGAGTTTGAACACGTCTATGCGGCTCGGGTCAGGGTAGTTGATGTTGAATGGAAGGCGTTCTCGAAGGTGATCGGAGATCGCTGGCCGAGCCGGGAATGGCGGCGCCGGGTGTTGTAGCGGGACAGCCACCGGAAGGCGTCGAGTCGGGCCTCACGCTCGTTCGACCAGCCTTTCCGGCCCTTCAGCGTCTCCCTTTTGAAGGACACGTCGAAGCTCTCCGCGGCGGCGTTGTCCGTGCTGGACCCGACCGCGCCCATACTCTGTCGCACCCCTGCTGACCTGCAGGCTTCCGCGAATGTCCGGCTCGTGTATTGCGATCCGTGATCGGTGTGCATCACCGCTCCGGCCAGGCTTCCGCGGGTCCGGATTGCGGCGGCGAGGGCGTCGGTGACGAGTTCGGCGCGCATGTGGTCGGCGATCGCCCACCCGGCCAGACGTCGTGAACAGAGATCGATGACGGTCGCGAGGTAGCAGAACTTCCCACCGCCGATGCCGAGGTAGGTGATATCGCCGACGTACTTCGTGTTCACCTCAGTCGCGGTGAAGTCGCGACCGATCAGGTCCGGGGCCTTCGCGGCCTGGCCGCCGTCGTCGCGGAGTTCGGCGGTGACCCTCGGGACGCCGTAGGTGCCGTCGGAGTCCCGGTGGACCTTGCGTATCCGGGCCGCGAGCCGCTCATCGGCGGCTTGCCGAGCGGCCCGTGCGGCCGCGGTGCGGCGCCAGTAGTAGAAGCTCGAGCGGGCGATGCCCAGGATGTCGCAGAGCCGCTTGACGCCGAAACGGCGCTGGTGGTCCTCAACGAACTGGCAGCGGTTCACCAGCGCGTCTCCCCTGCGAAATACCGGGCTGCCTTGCGGAGGATGTCGCGTTCCTCCTCCAGCTCGCGGATCCTCCTCCGCGCGGCGGCCAGCTCCGCTTGAACCGCGTCATCACCAGGCCGCGGCGCCGCCGGCGGTGCGGAGTGCGCGCCGGACCGGCGTCCGTCGGCGGCCCTGATCCAGTTCCGCAGCGTCTCGGTGTTCACGCCCAGATCAGCAGCGACCGACTTGATCGTCGCTCCCGGCCTCGACCGGTACAACGCGACCGCGTCCGCCTTGAACTCGGCGGGGTAGTGCTTCATCCCCACAGGGACTCCGTTCTCCTGGACCATCAAGATCCAAGTCTCTCCGGTGTCCAAACTCCGGGGTCAGGGCCCGGCATGGCACCTGGGTGCTGGTGGCCCTCTCGCTGGCCGCCCTCGCCGCCCCAGGGCTGTCCGGCGGATCATGCTGGCGCGCGGTGCCAGGCGCGCCCGTCTGCACTGACGAGGCATTGTGGTCTGGAACCTGCCTGATCCGCCGGACAGGCCCCTGGGTCCGGCGGACCGGATTGGGCGGCCCCAGAGTGTGCGGCACATGACGGCATGGGAAACGACTCGCCAATCCTCGGCTGGGGGATTTTTCACCCCGATGAATCGGCTGCTGAACAATGTCCCGCTCTGCAGTCTCGGTCTGGCCCCGCCGGTTTTCCCGGCATGGACCACGTCGAATTCCGGGCCGACCGAACAACTGGAGACGCAGCACATGTCCCACGCAGTCATGCGCAGCAGGAAGCCCCGCGGCCGCCTTGGCAAAGCCTTGCTCGTCGCGCTCAGCGCCACCACGCTGGCCGCCGGCGTGGTCGCCACCGCCCCCGCGGCCAGCGCCAACCCGTCGTCCGGTGTCAACATCCGTGGTAAGGAGCCCTTCAACACCGACACCTTCATGTCCAAGATGTGCGGCGACATGAGCGGCGCTGACAAGTCCTTCGTGTTCAACATCAACACCGGTCAGATCGTCAACACCAAGACGGCGTACGGGAAGGCGCCGTACTACCATCTCGCCGCTGGCGAGTCCCGCTACCCGACCAGCACCGCACCGCACGGCTCCCACTGGGCGCTCACGAACGGCTGGGAGATGGTGAGCGGCAACTGTGAGTTCCCGCAGTCCTCCACCTGGACCTGGTACGACAAGGAGCGCAGGATCTCCAACGACTCGGTGACCAACTGCGGGGGCGGCGGGGGCGGTCTGTCGGTCAACGAGTCCTACGCGACCACCCGCGGCGCCTCCGTGTCGATCGGCGTCAACACGAAGCTCTCCTACAAACTCACGGACCAGCTCTCCGCCGAGATCGGGTTCAGCGCCAGCTACTCCTGGTCCTGGTCCAAGACCCACACGCTGGGCCGCACGGTCACCGTCAATCCCCCGCGCGGCCGGCAGGGCTATATCGACGCCCGCCCACTGAAGCGAACCGTCCGGATCAACCCGGTGTTCCACGTCCAGTTCTACACGTGGAGCGACGGCCAGTCCGAGGACGGCACCACAGTCCACAGCTGGCGCGGACGCGGCTACGACCGCATCTGGTCCTACGGCTACTACGTCGACACCTACGCGGACGTCCTCAACACTGACGGCACCCCCGCCATGGACTTCGTCCTGCGCGACAAGGCCGGCAGCTGCTGACAACGGCCTTCCGCGGGTCACCGGGCCGACGACGCCCGGTGACCCGCGTCCCGCCATCAATGGCGTGGGCAGCCAGGGGTCCAGCATCCACATTGCCGGGCCCGACTCGTGCTGGGCAGGCTGGGTTCGTACGGGGACGCGGAGGCCGGCACGCGGATGGTCGTAGACCCACTTCCTCTTCATGGAGCGACGGCCTGAAGTCTGGAATGAGCAGAAGCGTGTCCGTGGCTCTTCCGGTGTTGTCTCCAGCCCGTGCTGTGGGCAGGCGGCGTCGGGGACCTCGGAATCCGAGCCGCGCTCGGACGCCTCCGATCTGGGTTGGAGACACCGCTTACGTCTGTTGGAGGCCACCGCGGTCAGCGCCACCGTCACCCCCGACCAGCGGGACGCCCTCGCCAACATCGGCGCTCCGGGAAGCGTCCGTGACGGCACCCAGCGGGCCCTGGCCACAGGTATCACGGCCTCGGCCCCTGAGCTCTTCTTGGGCCTTCATGGACTCCAACGCACCCGGACCGATTCGCCACGGGCGTCGGCGGGGTCGAATGCTGTCCTCGTCACCGTCGGGCGGTAGGTGCCGTGCGCCCTTTCCTGGCTGGTGGACCACATCACTCTTCCGCACCTCACCGGATGACATTGGAATGGCATCTGGTGAGGGTGGGGCTATGTCCGTTCCCGCTCCGCGTCTGCGGAGAGTCGCGCTCGTTGCAATTCTTGACCGCTGTCGCAGGACGGTTCTTCTGGTGGAGTGGGCGGGAACGTGGTCACCTCTGGCCGGCCGGGCCGGGTGCGGGACGTCGTACGAGGAGGCCGCTGCGTCGGTCGTTCAGAGGAGGGTGGGCTCCGCCGGGGTGCGTTACGGGGCGGTGGTCGGGCATGTGTGGGCATCGGAGCCGCAGTCACCTTCGGGTATTCGGATCGAGCGCCGACTGCTGCTGGTCATCCCGGCCAGCCCCCTGGATACGGACGCCGTGCGGAACCTCGCCGAGAACGGGCCGCTGCCCGCGCGGTGGTGGACACCGGTCGAACTGCGGGAGTCCGGGGTGCGGGTCGCTCCGCCGGAGCTGCCGGATGTGGTGGACGGCTACTGGGACGGGTGGCTGCCGGACGGGCCGCTCACCTTGGACTGGTCATGAGCCGTAGAGCCCGCGGGGTACAGCGTGCCGTCAGGGCCCGACGGCGGCCGGATGGCCCGGAAGACGGGGCTGCATGCCGATTGGAACGGGTGCTGCCGTGCCGAGCGGTCTTGGCTGTTCATCGACGAAGCAGGACAGGCCGCCCCGCGGTCGTTCCCTGCCCTGGACGCCCAGTAGGCCCTGCGCCGTGACTACGGCGTCAGCGAGGGGGCGCTGGACGGGCGAGGTCACCCGGACGGCCTGCCTCGCATGGCATTCGAATAGCAGGGATGCAGAGTGGTGGTGCGGACCGTCCTCTCTGCTGCGAGGCGAAAGCGGGGACCGGGCAGTTGCGGAGGCACTGCCCGATGCCCTCGGAGGGGCGGTCAGTCAGCACTGCAATGAGACAGTCGAGGAGTCGGATGATGGAATCTCATGCGATCGAGGTAAGGCTGACCCGGCCCGCCACCGGGACTGAACTGGCGGCCGCGCGCCGGGCGGCCGATTTCCCGCTCGCGGCGTCGGTGGAGCGTACCCGGCTGCTTGCAGTGACGTACGCCGGCGGGCGGCGCAAGGCGATTGGCAGGGTCTGGGACGCCGTGGGAGACCTGCTGCCTGTCGACGTCATCACGACCGCGCTCGCGAACCGCAAGGGTGAGGTGTTGCTCAGCGTACGGTTCGACGATCCCGTCGCCGAGCGGTTCCGTAGGGCGGCCGCCGACTGCGGTATGAGCACGGAGGCGTACGTCCGGGAAGCCGTGCTGCGGGGCCTGTCCAGGGACGAGGCGGCCAGGGCCGCCCGGCTCGATGCCGAGGTCACCGGACTGCTGGCCGCGGCGACCCCCGCGGAACTCGCGGCGTCCGCCTTGCGGGGGATCGCGCGGACCGGACCGCAGCAGGGCCCCGGCAGCCACGCACACTGAGCGCGTAGGACCGCCTGCCGCAGGAGCGCAGGAACTGACGGACCATGCTGAACTCAGTGGTTGGCGCCCGTTGTTGATGTCGACGGCCGGATCCGTTGTCATCGGTCGCGTCGGCGCTCAGGCGGGCGGTGTCCGGCATCGCGGTAGGGGATTTCATCGGGGCGGTCCTGGACTCTGGCACGCCTCCACGCTGCGTCGAACGACAGACCACCGCTACCTGGTTCTCTCATGAGCTGAAGGGCTCGCCAGCTGGTCCGGGGAGACAGGGCCCAGCGCATGATCACGAGCCCCACCGGTCCACTGGTCCTGTCAGCCCGTCGCCCGTGAGGCGTGGTGGTCGACTGGCCGGTGTCTGGATCCGGTTGGACGGGTCCGGGGCGCATCAGTCGCGTGCCGATGCGGCAGTACCGCCTCGAACTGCGGGCTGTCGCCGTACTGCCCGGGCGTCAGCAGCATCGACAGCGGGCGACACCGGCCCTCGGCGGACAGGTGGATCTTGGTGCTGAAGCCACCCCGGGAGCGGCCTAAGCACTCGCCTGCCTGACCACCTCCGCCAGCCGGGCGGACAGGCTCCGCCACGCCAGATCGCCCCGGTTTGCTCCGCTGTGGGCCCCCTTTAGCGAAGGAAACTCCGGCGGAGCGGCGCGGGGCGCCCCGGCGGCGTGCTGGTGTGCCCGCGCGGTGGTGGAGTCCACCGACACATCCCAGTCGACCCCGCCGACGGCGTCCTGCTCCGACTGGACCCGCCCCAGCAGCCGCTCCCAGGTACCGTCGGCCGACCAGCGGCGATGCCGCTTGTACACCGTCTCCCACGGCCCGAAACGCTCCGGCAGATCACGCCACTGCTTCCCCGTCCGAATCCGGAACAGGACACCATCGATCACCCTGCGGTGATCACTCCAGCGACCACCACGCGTCCCACCGCGAGGCAGGAGCGGCTCAAGCCGCTCCCACTCCGCATTCGTCAAAGCTCCTCGGCCAGTCACACATCAGAGCCTGGACCTGCACGCAAGCCCCTGTCACAAGGTCCGAGAAACAGAACCTAGCGGTGCTGCGTGCAGCGGTCGGTCTGCGGCGTGCATGCCGCGCGCCATCATGTGAACCTCCAGCCGCCATGGTGAGTCCATCTTCGCCAGGTTCACGGTGACCAAATATCGCCGTCGGGTCGGGAACCGAGATGCACGCTCACGGGATCACCAGATAACCCGGGGCGAGGAGACGCCGCCGGCGAAGACATTCAGGGCGATCTTCCAGTAGATGGCCCAATGGGCCTGTTCATTGCCAGTAGGATTAAGGAAATGGCACCGGCGGTATTATTCGAGTATTTCGTGATCACTGCGGTGGATTGTCGGGTCCGCGCCCTGGCCAGAGGTCCACGTTCAGTGCCCTCTCCAAATTAGCGATCGTCAGCAGGTCACACCACACCTCGCCGCCGAGAACTTTCATAATCGTCAGACGGGCGACATTGCTACGTCGTGACAATTCTGCGATCGACCAGCCGTGCTTGTCGATCGCCGCACGCAGGCGCGCAGCCAATTCCTGGGCGACCCTCGCCCCGTGGTGGTCATCGAGCACGGCGTGTGGCCAGACCCCGTGCAGCCCGTACTCGACCGGGCTGCGCTTGCGCTTGTCTCCTTGTGGCACGTCGAAGAGTGTCGCCCATCTGGACGCCCCGGCATGACAATGGTCGCTGCCCCCGCCAAGTGTCGATCGCGGTATGCGCGAATTGGTGGGTAGTGATCGAAGGATCGGCTCCGGAAGCAGCCGGGTTTTCTGGCGGCATCCAACTGCGGTGACGCGAATCGCGCGGAAGTAGCCGGCTTCGAGCATCCAAGATCGGCAGATCGGTTCGGCGGTCGGGTCGGAACGCAGGGATCGTCATGGGATCCACACTGTGCGCCTTGCTATATTTATAGCAAGGCGCATTTGCTCCATCTGGTGGACCCGGCATCGAATGACCCGAGTGTGGCGCGGCCACGTAAATGAGGCGGGGGCACAACCTCGCCTCGGCCTCCCGGTCGAGCACCATGTGGCGCACACTTCGCAGCCATGTGTGCCCTCGGCCCACACGTGTGCTGACCTGCTGAAACGCTGCAGGAGCGTTCATGATTTCGGGGATTGGCGTTCAAAGGCGCCGCAGTGCATCGTCACTGACCTGCGCAGACGGAATTTTTGACAGATCCCACTGGGGCAGCGACCAGGGACAGCGTAGCGGATGCGCGCAGGGGAGGGTCGTCCGTATGGGGCGTGGGTGCTGGGCGGTCAGGGGGAGGGGCGGTAGCCGTCGGCGACCTGTTCCGGGGCTCGTACGAACCCGGAAGCGGGGTCGCTGAGGGGGCGGTTGCCGGGCCAGGCCTGTCCGCCGCCGCGGGCCGTCATCGACCTCGACCGCTATCCCATCCATGAGCCGCAGAGCTCGCGCACGAAGGGCCTCGTCTGAGGAGGGCATGCGTACGCCTGCTCGGGGGTTGCGGGCCGGCCGTGGCGTGGCGCAGGATGAGCGTCCACTATCAGGAAACCTGATGTTATTCACGTTGTGACGACGGGACGGGACAGACCCATGGCAATCGGACCCGGCATTCAGGCCAGAGGGATCCAGCTGCTGCTCAGCGGCGTGATGTCGCGCGTACACAAGGACCTGCGCTTCACCGACATCCCCAAGCACACCGAATCCCTCCAGGTGGACACCGGTGCCGGGCCGGTGACCTGCACCGTCTATCGCCCCTCCGCCGCCACCGGCACTCCCGCCCCCGTTTACGTCAACTTCCACGGTGGTGGCTTTGTCGTCGGCCGGCCCGAGCAGGACGACCACATCTGCCGCTACATAGCCGCCACGGCCGGCTGCGTCGTGGTCAACGTGGACTACGCCGTCGCCCCGCAGCGCCCCTTCCCCGCCGCCACCACCCAGGCCTACGACGTCACCGAGTGGGTCGCCGGGAACGGCCACGCCAACAACTGGGACGGTTCCCGGCTCGCAGTGGGCGGGCACAGCGCCGGGGCCAACCTGACGGCCGCGGTGTGCCGTACGGCCCGCGACCGCGGCACCTTCTCACCCCGGCTGCAGATCCTCGACTCCGCGCCGCTCGACCAGCTCGCCGATCCCGCCACCAAGCATTCCCCCATCGCCAGACCGCTGCTCACCCCCCGCCTCATGCGGGTCTTCACGGCCGCCTACGTCCCGGATCCGGCCCGGCGGACCGACCCGCTGGTCTCACCGGGGCTGGCCGACGACCTGGCCGGGCTGCCGCCCGCCCTGGTGATCACCGCAGAGAACGACCGGCTGCGCGACGAGGGCGAGGCCTACGCCAAGGCTCTGGACGCCGCGGGCGTCCCGGTCACCCACCGGGTCTTCGAGGGCGTCGACCACTACTTCACGCACACCGGCCCGGTGCCGGCCGGAAAGGAGGCCATCGAGCTGATGGCCTCCAGCCTGCGCACCGCGCTCAGCGCCTGACCTCGTCGTCAGCCGCGTACCCCCACCACCAGTGGAGAGAGGTGAGGGGTTCGGGGAGGGGGTCGGTGAGGGACTGGCCGGTGATCTGGTGGAGGCGGGCCAGGCGGTAGCGCACGGTGTTGGGGTGGGTGAAGAGGGCGGCGGCGGTCTGGTCGGGGCGGCGGCCGTGGTCGAGGCCGGCCGCGCCCTGCGGCGGCGGGGTGCATGGCTACCGGTCGCTGGAGGGCACCTTCCTGGGCGGCTGCCTGTTCTCCGGCCGCGCGGCGGGACGGGCCGCGGCGGCGGCCACCGCGACCTGAACCGCCGGACGAGCAGTCAGCCGCCGACCCGGACCGGGAGCTCGTACAGGTCGTTCTGCGTCACGACCGGCTTGTTGCGCAGCTCCCCGGCCGGGACCGCCAGCGTCAGATCCGGGAACCGCTCGAAGAGCGCCGGAAGGGCGATGCCCGCTTCGAGGCGGGAGAGGGCGGCGCCGGGGCAGACGTGGGGGCCGTGGCCGAAGGAGATGTGGCGGATCGGGTCGCGGGTGACGTCGAAGTCGCCCGCGTCCGGGCCGTGCTGGGCCTCGTCGTGGCCGATGGCGGCGTACGAGGTGATCAGGGCCTCGCCCTTGGCGATGACGCGGTCGCCGACGGGGACGTCCTCGGTGGCGAAGCGGATGAGGACGTGCGAGGTGGGGGTGGAGTAGCGCAGGGTCTCCTCCACGACCGCGTCCCAGGTGACTTTGCCGTCGCGGACGAGCGCGAGCTGTTCGGGGTGGGAGCAGACGTTGACCACGGCGTTGACGATGAGCGAGATCGTGGTCTCGTGACCGGCGGCCATCATCAGCTGCATGGTGCCGGTGATCTCTTCGTCGGTGAGGTGGTCGCCGCTCTCGGAGGCGAGGATGAGGGCGCTGGTCAGGTCGTCGCCGGGGTCGGCGCGCTTGGCGGCGACGGTCCTGGCCATCATGGCGCCGAGCTCGCCGAGGGTGGCGAGGACCTCCTCCGGCGGGGTCTGGGTGGAGAAGAACTTCTCGAACAGCACCTTCAGGCGCGGCAGGTCCGCCTCGTCGATACCCATCAGCTCCTGGACCACGTACATGGGCAGCAGATACGCGAACTCGGCCTTCAGGTCGATCACTTCGGACTTCCCGGCCGCCTCCGCGACCCGGTCCAGCAGCCCGGCGGTCAGCTCCTCGATCCGCTCCCGCAGATGCTCCACCCGGCGCGGAGTGAGGGCCTGGGCGACCAGGGCGCGCAGCCGCCGGTGATCCTCGCCGTCGACGGTGAGCATGGAGCGGCCGGGGTTGGCGAGGCCGATCAGCGGCCAGTCCGCGGGTATCCCGCCCCGGGTGAAGGCGTCCCAGTGGGCGATGTCCTTCACCAGGCGGGGGTCGGTGAGCAGGGCGCGGGCCTCGGCGTGACGGGTGACCGCCCATACGGGTACGCCGCCGGGCAGTTCGACCTCCACCAGCGGGCCGGAGGCGCGTAACGCCGCGCTCTCACCCGCGAGGTCCCGGACCAGGGGGTCGAGGACGATACGGGTGCCGTCGGGCGGGTTCGCGCCGGTCACGGGGCAGGTCATCGGTTGTCTCCAAGGTCTCCGAGAGCGGGGGCGGGGGTGAAGCTCACGGGCAGCTCGGTCATGCCGCGCAGCCAGGGGGAGGGGCGGCGTACGAGGGAGCCGGGGGCCACCGTGAGGTCGATGTCGGGCAGGCGGTCGAGCAGCACCTCGATGCCGGTGCGGGCGATGACCTCGGCGATCTCCTGGGCGGGGAACGGGCAGCGGTGCTCGCCGTGGCCGAAGGAGAAGAAGGAGCTGTTGCCGCGGGTCGGTCCGCCGCCCTCGATGTGGACCCGGGGGTCGGCGTTGGCGGCGGCGAAGCCGAGGACGAGCAGGTCGCCGGCGTGGATGTGGCGGCCGCCGAGCCGGGTGTCGCGGGAGGCCCAGCGGCCGGCGATGTTCTGGCTGGGGGTGTCCTCCCAGAGCACCTCGTTCATGGCCTCGCCGACGCTGTGCCGGCCACCGGAGAAGGAGGCGGAGAAGCGGTCGTCGGTGAGCATCAGGCGCAGCGAGTTGCCCATCCAGTCGGCGGTGGGCTGGTGGCCGGCGACCGTCATGACCATCACGTCCTGGACGATCTCCTCGTCCGTGAAGTCGTGGCGGTCCGCGAGCATCCGCGACACGACGTCCGGGCCGGGGCGGTGCCGCTTCGCCGCGACCAGCGCGGTCATGGAGGTGAATACGAAGACCTGGCCCGCGATGGCGTTCTCGGTGCTGTTGACCAGGTCGTTGATGGCCGTCACCAGCTTCGGGCCCTGCTCCTCGGAGAAGCCGTAGATCCGGGCCAGCACGCGCACCGGCAGCAGCGTGGCGAACTCCGCGATCAGGTCGGCCCGGCCGCGCCCGCAGAAGCCGTCGATCAGCTCGTCGGCGTACCGCTCGGCGCAGCGCCTCAGCTCGAAGGGGTCGACGGCCTCCATGGCGTTGCTCATCATCGCGGCGCGCCGCCGGTGGCGTTCGCCGACCGTGTAGAGGATGGACGGCTGCTTGCGGCCGATCATCGGCAGCAGCGGCCAGTCGTCCGGGACGCGGTCCCACTGGTTCCACAGCTCGGAGTCGCGGCTGAACAGCACCGGGTCGCTGGTGACGTGCAGCAGTTCGCGGTAGCCGAGCACCAGCCAGGCGGGCACGTCGCCGTCGAGCACGATGGGCGCGACCGCGCCGTGCTCGTGCCGCATCTCCCGGTAGAGGGCGGCGGGTTCGACGTGGAAGCGGGGCCCGCTGAAGGGCACGGCCCCGGCGAAGCGCGACTGCGTCGCGGGTGGCTGCGTTGCGGGTGGCTGAGTTGTCACGGTGCGGTCGTCTCCTGGGCGGCGGACAGGTCACTGAGGTGCTGTACGAGGGCGATCAGCACGGCCTTGCAGGAGTTGCGGGAGCGGGCGTCGCAGTCGATGAGCGGGACGCCGGCCGACAGGTCCAGGGCTTTGCGCACCTGCTCCTCGGTGTGCTTGGGGCCGCCGAAGTCGTTGCAGGCGACGACGAAGGGCGTCCCGTGGTGCTCCAGCCGGTCGATGGCGTACCAGGAGTCGGCCAGGCGCCGGGTGTCGACCAGTACGACGGCCCCGAGGGTGCCCGCGAAGAGCCGGTCCCACAGGAACCAGAAGCGCTCCTGGCCGGGGGCGCCGAAGAGGTAGAGGATGTTGCGGTCGTCGAGGCTGATCCGGCCGAAGTCGAAGGCGACGGTGGTCGAGGTCTTGGCCCGGACGCCGTCCAGGTCGTCGACCGACTCGCCGGCCTGGCTCATCGTCTCCTCGGTGTTCAGCGGGCGTATCTCGCTGACCGAGCGGACCATGGTGGTTTTGCCGACCCCGAAGCCGCCGGTGATGACGATCTTCAGCCCGTTGTCGGCGGTGCTGATCAGCGGCCGCCGGCGGCGTGGGCCGGGGTCAGAGGTTGCGTAGTCCAACGAGCACCTGCTCCAGGATTGCGGGGTCCGGAAGTTGAGCCGCCGTGCGGGCGGTACGGGGATGGCGGGCGGTGATCCGGCCGGTGTCCAGCAGATCGCAGAGCAGGATCCGCATGATGCCGACCGGAAGGCCGAGGTCGGCGGCCAGCTCCACGACGGCCGTGGGCCGCTGGCAGATCCGCAGGACCAGGGCGTGCTCCGACGACATCCCCGGCGCCGGGTCGCACTCGGCGACCACCAGCGTCACCAGGTCGAAGGCGTCGGAGGCGGGCCGGCTGCGCCCACCGGTCAGGGTGTACAGCCGGTCCGGATCCTCGTCCCGGCCCTCCAGTCCCTCGCGGCCCGGACGGGGGGTCATTCCGGTCCGCCGTCCTCGCTCCCCTGAGCCCGGGGTGGGGCGCTGAGGTGCTCGCCCAGCTGCTCGACCAGCTCGTTCATGTTGTGGCCGACCAGGCCGACGTCGGAGTCCTCGCGGGCGACCACCGCGAGATGAGCGCCGTCCCCGGCCTCCACGATGAACAGGATCCCGCCGTAGAACTCGGCCATTGCCTGGCGTACGCCCCCGGTGCCGTCCCCGAACTCCATGGACGCGCCCTGCGACAGGCTCTGGATGCCGGCGGAGATGGCGGCCAGCTGGTCGGCCTGGTCCACGGACAGCTCCGGCGTACGGCACAGCTTGAGGCCGTCGCGGGACAGCACCAGAGCGTGCCGGGCGCCCGGGGTGCGCCGCAGCAGGCCTTCCAGCAGCCAGTCGAGCTTTTCGTCCGTGCCGGTGTCCGACGTGGGCGCGGTGGCTGGTGTGGTCATCGGGGGTCGCCTTCTGGTGTGGGGGTGGTCTTGCCTCGGACTGCGTCCCGGAACGCGCTGAATCTGGCCGCCCGTTCAGCCGGGGTGCCGTGGGGGGACCGGTCACGGGGGGCGGGCTGCCGGGGGTGCACGGAGGTGGCCAGCGTCCGGCCGCGGCGGCGCTGCGGGAGGCCGCTTTCGGTGTACTCGGGCCCGGGGCGGGCGGACTCGGCGTCGGGCTCCGCATGCTGCGGGACGGGCTGCGGCAGCGGGCGGGTGATCAGATCCTGCGGGATCATCATCAGCGCGCCCGTGCCGCCGCGCGCCGACGGCCGGAAGGACACCGTCAGCCCGTGCTTACGGGCCAGGCGCCCCACGACCGCGAGGCCGAGCCGGGTGCCGGACAGGCCCGCGAGGTCCGTCGAGGTCGCGGCGACCGCGTGCCGGGCGCGGCGCAGCGCGACCTCGCCCATGACCAGGCCGCTGTCCTCCACCGTGATGACGAGTCCGGCCGGCACCTCCTCGACGTAGACATGGACCTCGGCGGTCGGCGGCGAGAAGTTCGCGGCGTTGTCCAGGAGTTCGGCGAGCGCGTGCATCACGCCCTCCGCCGCGTGCCCGGCGATGGCGGCCTCGCTGGTGGAGTGCGTACGCACCCGCTGGTAGCCGCTGATACGGCCCATCGCGCCGCGCAGGATCGACTCCATCTTGATCGGCTTGGCCCACCGGCGCCCCGAACGGGCCCCGGTCAGCACGGCGATGCTGTCCGAGAGCCGTCCGGCCTGCGCGGTGCGGTGGTCCAGGTGCAGCAGGTCGCCCAGGACGTCGGGGTCGGTGTGCCGGTGCTCCATCGTGCGCAGGTCGGCCAGCATGCTGGTGGCCAGCGCCTGCATCCGCCCGGCGGCGTTCGCGCACGCGGACATGGCGGCTGCCCGGCCCGACTCGCTGCCGCTCAGCTGCCCGGCGACGGTGGCCAGGGCGCGCCCGTGGGCCCCGGACAGGCTGCCCGGCGTCGCGGCGAGCGCGGTGCCGGCGGAGTCGCCCGCCTTCAGCCGCTGGACCAGGAGGGGCAGTGCGTCGTCGGCGAACCGGTCGGCGTCGGCCTCCAGGGCGGTGACCCGGTCACGTAACCGGTGCGACCGCCACGTGGCGCGGGCGGCGGTCGCCACTGCCGCGCACAGCAGCACGACCCCCGCGCCCGCGCCCGCGGCGGCCGGTACCCGGAGTGATCCGGGCGCGGCCGCGACGAGCCAGGCGGCGAGCGGCGCGGTGACGGTGACCGGGACGAGCAGGGCCCGCGCGGTGTGGCTCAGGGGCGGGCGCTGCGCCTGCGAGCGTGCGAACGCGGTGTGCGCTGTCATCGGTCGGGGACCTCGGGGCCGGACGGACAGGACTGTTCGAAAGGGCCATGTCGCCGGCGCGAGAGTGCGATCCGAGGGCGGTCCGGGAGCGCCTGCGATCCCAATTCCCGGTCACTATATGAGAGTTGACGATCGCACTGGGGTGTTACGGAAGAGATTTCTGTGCACGTTCGTTTCGACCGTGATCCGTCCCGACGGGCCGTCAGCCGGAGCAGACGGCACCGTTCAGGCTGACGGACGGCGGGGCCTCGTTGGCGTAGGACCAGGTGCCGAGGAAGCCGATGTCGAGGGTCTGGTGGGCGGGGACGGAGATGTTGTAGTCGGCCGGGGTGACGCTGACCCGGGCACCGGACTGCGTGAAGGTGCCGTTCCACATCTGGGTGATGCGCTGGCCGTCGGGGAAGCGCCACTCGATGTGCCAGCCGTTGAGAGCGGTGCTGGAGGTGAGGTCGACCTCGGCCTGGAAGCCGCCGTCCCACTGGTTGACGAGCTTGTAGCTGGCGCTGCAGCTCGCGGCGGGGTGGGAGGGTGCCGGGGACGTCTTGGAGGGGCTGGGGTCGGGTGAGTCCTCGCCGGGGAGTTCGGTGGTGCCGTCGGAGAGCCCGACCGAACTGGGCTGGGACGAGGGCGTGGGCGGTGTCGGCGTGGGCGTCGGCGACGCCGACGGGGAGGTCGGCACACCGGACGGGGAGTCCACCGGGTAGGCCGGCAGGGACACCGCCGAGTAGGAGGGTGCGGCGACCGAGGCGGGGCTGCCGGGGTCGGAGGAGGGAAGCAGAATGCCGAGCAGCACGAGGGCCGGGACGGTGAGCGCGGCCAGCGTGAGGGCGACGTGCTGACGGGGGATCCCCGTACGGGCGCGTGCCCGCGAGGCCGGCGGGCGGGAACCGGCGGCCGCGGCGTGCCGCTGGCGCAGATACCCCGTGCTGCCCCAGCCGAGGACACCCCTGGCGAGGGTGGTGGCGAGGCGGTTGCCGTGCAGGGCGAAGTCGGTGGCGGCGGTGGAGCAGTCGAAGCACCGGGCGAGATGGCGGCGCAGATCCTCGGGCAGCGCGCCGCCGTCAGGATCCCGGGTCGCGACGTCGAGGAGCTTGGCGTATCCGCGGCAGTCCTTGTCCACCAGCGTGTGCAGGCGCACGCGCAGGCAGGATTCCCGGAACAGCTCCCGGGTGCGCTGGATCTCCGCCTCGGCGCGGGCCGGGCTGACGCCCATCAGGCCGGCGCTCTCGACGAGTGGCCTTAACTCGATCTGGGAGTGCCACAGCAGCGACCTGTCGGGCTCCGGCATGTCCTGGAAACCGTGCAGGGCCACCGGGATCCAGGTGGGGTCCTCGGTGTCGAGCCAGGTGCGCAGGCCGGGGTCGAGCATGCCGCCCCGCCCCTCCGCGTACCACTCGGCCGCTGTGTTCCGTACGGCGGTGAGCAGTCGGGGGAGCCAGGCGAAGTGCGGCGCGGTCCACGGCGGGGCCTCGCGGAAGGTACGGGCGAACGCATCGGTGGCTAGTTGGGTGCCATCCTCTGGGGTTGTCGTGCACAAGTCGGCGTAGCAGCGGACCGCGTCCCAGTACTTGGACAGCAGGCCTGCGGGGTCGCCCGAGTCAGCAGCCATAGGCGGCACTTTCGGCTCACGTTCAACGGTGGTCAAGCGTCGGGTCGGCCGGATCTTTGCACGTCCTCCACAAGTATGACAAGTGCCCTTTACAGCGGGGCTATTCGTCCAGTACGGCGGAGTCCAGGGCTGTTGTGAGCCGGGTGAGGCGTGCGTGCAGGTCCTGCAGCTCCTCCAGGCCGATGCCCGTGGCGTCGTAGATGCGGTGCGGGACGGCCAGCGCGCGCTCGCGCAGCGCGGCGCCCTCGTCGGTGAGGCGGACGGTGACCGAGCGCTCGTCGGCGGTGCTGCGCTCGCGGCGTACCAGGCCGGCGGCCTCCAGGCGCTTGAGGAGCGGGGAGAGGGTGCCGGAGTCCAGCCGCAGGTGGGTGCCCAGTTGCTTGACGGACAGCTCGCGGTGCTCCCACAGGACGAGCATCGCCAGGTACTGGGGGTAGGTGAGGCCGAGATCCTTCAGGACGACGCGGTACACGCTGTCGAACGCCCTGGACGTGGCGTGCAGGGAGAAGCAGATCATGCTGTCGAGGCGGAGGTAGTCCTCCGTGTTCGTCGTCATGGCTCAAGGGTAGCTCTACTGCGTACCGTTTAGTTGTGCACAACTGAATTGTGTGCTGTACTTACGTCATCGAGTCCGGAAGCGGTCAAGTCCGGAAGAGACCAGAAGTGAAACGCCTCCGAGAGGGATGGGTCCCATGAGTGCTCTGTACACCGCTGTCGCCACCGCCAACGGCCGCGAGGGCCGCGCCGTCAGCTCCGACGGTCAGCTGGACCTCGCCCTGGCGATGCCCCCGGCGCTCGGTGGCAACGGTCAGGGCACCAACCCCGAGCAGCTCTTCGCCGCCGGCTACGCGGCCTGCTTCGCCAGTGCGCTCGGCCTCGTCGGCCGTCAGGCCAAGGTCGACACCAAGGACATCTCCGTGACCGCCGAGGTCGGCATCGGCCCGGACGAGACCAGCTTCGCGCTCTCCGTCGTCATACGTGTCGAGCTCCCGGCGGAGCTTGAGGGTGAGACCGGCGAACTGCTGGTCAAGCAGGCCCACCAGGTCTGCCCCTACTCCAAGGCGACCCGTGGCAACATCCCGGTCGAGCTCATCGTCGAGTAGTCGGCACCGCAACGAGTAGCCGACACCGCAACCCCCTCTGGCGCAGGCCATGCCGCATGAGCGGCATGGCCTGCTGCCGTTTTCGCGATGTGATGCCTGATGTGATGCAGGTCACATCAGGTCCCCGAAATATCCGGGGACCCACTCCCCGTTTGCACTGACGTCGCAACGAACCGGGGAATCGCTCCCCGTATACGAGCCGGAACCGAGGAGTGCCATCGTGGACCGCACATGCCGTGTCGTCCCCCGACTGCGGGCGGACGCGTCGCGCAACCGGGACCGGATCGTCGCGGCGGCGCGCGAGCTGATGGTCGAGTACGGCGCGGAGGTGCCGCTCGACGAGATCGCGCGGCGGGCGGGGGTCGGAAACGCCACGGTCTACCGGCATTTCGCGGACCGTCAGGAACTGATGTTCCAGGTGACGCTCTCGGTCGTGGACCGCGTGGTGGAGCTGGCCGAGACCGCGCACGCCGAGGAGGCGGACGCCTTCGAGGCGCTGCGGCGTTTCGTGCTGGGGGCGGCGGAGGAGCGGATGGGGGCGTTGTGCTCGATGCTGTCGGACTCCTTCGAGCGGCGTCACCCGGAAATCCACGCGTCCCGCGATCGCTTGGAGCGTGCGGTCACGGACCTGATGGACAGGGCGCGAAGCTCTGGCCAGCTCCGTACGGACATCGCCATCGGTGACCTCATGGTGGCGATCGCCCAGCTCACCCGGCCGCTGCCGGGAACAGCGTGCGTCGGCATGGACCGATTCGTCCAGCGGCACCTGCATCTGTTCCTCGACGGCCTGCGCGCACCGGCGCGCTCAGAACTGCCCGGAACCGCAATCACCTTCGAGGAGCTCCAGCGCGTCTGACCTGATGGCGTCACCGCACACTTCGGCACCCGTCACCTGCCGCATTCACTGACGAATTCACTGACGAATTCACTGACGAAACGTCCGTTTTCAGTTCTCCGCACCAGTTAGTGGGTCAACCCATGCCAGAAACGGCTGCTCAAGCACTCCTGCCGGACCCCCGGCGCTGGAAAGCGCTGGCCTTCATCGCCATTGCCCAGCTGATGGTCGTCCTCGACGCGACCATCGTGAACATCGCCCTTCCCTCCGCCCAGGCCGACCTCGGCATCTCCGAGGGCAACCGCCAGTGGGTCATCACCGCCTACGCCCTCGCCTTCGGCGGCCTGCTGCTCTTCGGCGGGCGCATCGCCGACCTGTGGGGCCGCCGGCGTACCTTCGTCGCCGGTCTCGCCGGCTTCGCGGGTGCCTCCGCGCTCGGCGGAGCCGCCGTCAACGAGGGCATGCTCTTCGGCGCCCGTGCGCTCCAGGGCGCCTTCGGCGCGCTGCTCGCGCCCGCCGCCCTCTCCCTTCTCGCGGTGATGTTCACCGAGGCCAAGGAGCGCGCCAAGGCGTTCGGCATCTACGGTGCCATCGCGGGTGGCGGCGGCGCCGTCGGCCTGATCCTCGGTGGCGTGCTCACCGAGTACCTCGACTGGCGCTGGACCTTCTTCGTCAACATCCCCTTCGCCGCCGTCGCGACCGTCGGCGCGATCCTCGTCATCCGCGAGCCGGAAGGCGCCCGCAACAGCTCCAGCCTGGACATCCCCGGCGTCATCCTGGCCACGTCCGGCCTGGTCTCGCTGGTCTACGGCTTCACGCGCGCCGAGTCCGACGGCTGGGCCTCCGGCGTGACCATCGGTCTGTTCGTCGCGAGCGCGGTGCTGCTGGCGACCTTCGTGTTCGTGGAGTCCAAGGTCAAGGCGCCGCTGCTGCCACTGCGCGTCGTCCTGGACCGCAACCGGGGCGGGGTCTACGCCTCGCTGGGCCTGGCCATCATCGCGATGTTCGGTCTGTTCCTGTTCCTCACGTACTACCTCCAGATCGTCGAGGGCTACTCGGCGCTCAAGACCGGCTTCGCGTTCCTCCCGATGATCGCGGGCATGATCACCGGCTCCACCCAGATCGGCGCCCGCCTGATGACCCGGGTCCCGCCGCGGCTGCTCATGGCCCCCGGCTTCCTGACCGCGGCCGTCGGCATGCTGCTGCTGACCCAGCTGGACGTCGGCAGCTCGTACGCCGGTCTGATCCTCCCGGCGGAGCTGCTGCTCGGCCTCGGCATGGGCACCGCCTTCATGCCCGCCATGAGCCTGGCCACGCACGGCGTCCAGCCGCGCGACGCCGGGGTCGCCTCCGCGATGGTCAACACCTCGCAGCAGGTCGGCGGCGCCATCGGTACGGCTCTGCTCAACACCATCGCGGCCAGCGCCACCACCGCCTGGGTCGCCGCGCACGGCTCCGAGGCGGCCACGCTCGGCAAGCAGGGCTTCATCAACGCGGCCGCCGTCCACGGCTACGCCACCGCGATCTGGTGGGCTGTCGGCATCCTGGCGGTCTCGGCGACCATCGCGGCCGTCCTGATCAACACCGGTCAGGGCGACAGCGGCCCGGCCGCCTCGTCCGGCGACACCGAGGGCGTCGAGGACGCGGTCTCGGTGCCGGTCATCGCGCACTGATCCGTACGCCTAGGCGTACGCGGAACGCAGAAGGGCCCCGCCTCGTGCAAGGAGGCGGGGCCCTTCCGTTCTCCGGGCGGCTATTCGCCCTCGGGGAAGGTGTACGAGCTCGGCACCTTCACCTTGGCCGTGTCCGCGGCCTTGCCGTAGACGATGGCGATCTCCTGGTGCGCGGCGAGCTTGATGGCGCCGGGGTTGCCGGTCCGCTCCTTGCCGTTGACGTACACGTGCAGCTCGTCGCCGCCACCGGTCTTCAGGCCGCCGATGGCCTTCTCGCTGAGGGCCACATCCCACTCGGTCATGACCTGGCCGAGGGTGAAGTCGGCCTTCGTCGGCGACTCGATGTGGATGACGCCGGTGGTGTCGTGCGTGTGCAGCGGGCTGAGCTGCTGCTGCTCCTCGTCGATGCCGATGTCCGCCGGTACGGTGACCGCCTTGCCGTTGACGAAGACGTCCAGGTGGGCGTGGATGTGCAGCACCTGGCCCTCGGTGCCGAGCATGGGCAGCCCGGCGGCCTTGGCACGGGCCGACGCGGCCTTGGGGGCGGCCCACGGCGGGCTGGTGGCGGCGCCCTTGACGGCGGTCAGCGGGGTGGCGGGGACGGACTTGATGCCGTTGCCCTGGCCCTTGGCGGAGGTGGTGCTGTCCCCGCCCGCGTTGTGGACCAGGATCGCGCCGCCGACGACCCCGCCGGCCAGCACCAGCACACCGGCGGTGACCGATATCCGGCGTATGAGGGTGCGCCGCGCCTCCGCGCGCCTGGCCGCCTCGCGCTGCGCCGCGACCCGGGCCCGGCGCTCGGCGGTGGTGGCCTTGGTGCTCTTGGTGCTCTTGGCGTTCTTGCTCATGTGGTGGTCGGGCCCCGTTCGTGTTCTTCGGTCAGCCGATCTGGACGGAGCGCTTGGCCATGCCCATCCAGAAGCCGTCGATGACGCTGCGCTGCTCCCCGAGCTCACCGTCGGCCGCACCGAGGGTAACGAACAGGGGTGCGAAATGTTCCGTTCGGGGGTGCGCCAGGCGCCCGGCGGGGGACTTGCGCTCGAAGTCCAGCAGTGCGTCGATGTCCTGCGCCTCCAGCGCGCGGTGACCCCAGTCGTCGAACTCCGAGGACCAGCCCGGAACCCCGCCGCCGGCGTGCCGCAGGGCGGCCAGGTTGTGGGTGAAGAAGCCGCTCCCGACGATCAGTACGCCCTCGTCGCGCAGCGGCGCCAGCTTCCGCCCGATCTCGTACAGCCCGGCCGGGTCGAGGGTCGGCATCGACACCTGCAGCACCGGGATGTCGGCCGCCGGGAACATCTCCACCAGCGGGACGTACGCCCCGTGGTCGAGGCCGCGGTCCGGGACGTCCTGCACGGGGGTGCCGGCGCCGCGCAGCAGCTTGCGTACGGATTCGGCGAGGGCGGGGGCGCCGGGGGCCGCGTATTGGACCTCGTAGTAGTGCCGGGGGAAGCCCCAGAAGTCGTAGACGAGCGGCACGGTCGTGGTCGCGCCCAGGGCCAGCGGGGCCTCCTCCCAGTGGGCGGAGACCATGAGGATGGCCTTCGGCCTGGGAAGCCCGGCGGACCAGGCGGCCAGCTCGCCCGGCCAGACGGGGTCGTCGGCGAGGGGTGGGGCGCCGTGCGAGAGGTAGAGCGCGGGCATGCGCTCTTCGCTGGTGGGGGTGGTCATGGCCGTCCGCTCCTCGGTGACTCCTTGAAGATTCAAGCTAGCAGAAACAAACATATGCCCGGGTGATTGAAAATTCAAGTTAATGTCATAAACTGGCATCATGACGACGACCGTGACCGCCGAACCCCGTTGGCTCAGCGAGGAGGAACAGCGCGCCTGGCGCGCCTACATGGCCTCGGCCCAACTGGTCTCTGACGCCCTCGACCGCCAGCTCCAGCGTGATGCCGGCATGCCCCACGCCTACTACAGCCTGCTGGTGTGGCTCTCGGAGACCCCTGAGCGCCGCATGCGCATGACGGAATTGGCCGAACGCTCGAAGATTACGCGCAGCAGGCTCTCCCACGCCATCTCCCGGCTGGAGCAGAACGGCTGGGTCCGCCGCGAGAACTGCCCCAGCGACCGCCGCGGCCAGCTCGCCGTCCTCACCGACGAGGGCTTCGCCGCCCTCGCCGCAGCCGCCCCCGGCCACGTCGAGGCGGTCCGCAACGCCATCTTCGACCGGCTCAGCCCCGAGCAGATCCAGCAGCTCGGCGAGATCCACCGCGTGATCGCGGCGGGCCTGCAGCCGAAGACGGGCGCGGGCGGTGAGGGTACGGCTGCCGATCTGCCCTGGCTGCGCTAGGTGCGCCGGCTGCGCTAGCTGCTGCTTGTGCGGGCTTCGAGATCGCGGCGGGTCGCGTCGCCGTACTCGCCGTCCTCGTCACCCCGGATCCCGTACCAGAGCTGGAAACGGGCCACCGCCTCGGCGAGGACGGAGTCGTACTTTCCGTCCACCTTCCCGTCCGGATAGACATCCGGGATGCGCAGCAGCCGCGACTGCAGGTCGGACACCGCCGATCCGCTGTCCCCCTGCCGCAGCACGCCCGCCTGCGCCTGGTACTGCGCCGATGCGCTCGCCGAAGGCCGCGGCGTGCTTCCCCCCGCAGCCGCCGCGTCATCGGTGCCCGGCACGATCACCCGCGCCGTCAGCACCGTCGCCAGCAGGAATCCCGCCCCCACGCTCACCCCGACGATCAACGTCAGCCGCGCCCGCCTGCCCCGCCACCTCGGCGCCGTGGGCGCCGCCGGCGCCTCCGACGCCGGGACGCTGCTCAGCACCTGCGTGTCGTCCTCTTCGCCGGCCGCGGACGCGGGCTGCTCCGCCGCCGTTGTCGCGACCTCGGCCGGCCGGAACAGCTCATCGTCGTCCAGCCGCCGGGCCGTTCTGAGCGGCCCGATGACCCGCGTCGGCTCGATGACCGTGCGCCTGGATTCGGTTGCCACGTCAGCCTCCTTGGCCTCAAGTGCCTCCCCTTGTTGGGAGGTTAGAAGCGGCGGTCACTGATTCGGGTGACATTTCCCGTTGTCCGGCGCCGGAGGCGGCGTATGCGCTAGCGGCAACTTTCAGCCCGTCCGGCGTTTGAGGACACGCCCGCAGGGCGTTCGGGGGCCCCGGGGGCTTGCCCCCGGTTTCGGGAAGGGGCGGGGTGGGGAAACCCCCTCACCCACCGCGCCGCTAGCGCGATCGCTCCGAACCGAGTTCCTTCTCGAACCAGGCCACATCCCAGTAGCGCCCGAACTTCCGCCCCACCTCCCGGTACACCCCGATCGGCCGGAAGCCGAAGCGCGCGTGCAACCGCCCGGAAGCCTCGTTGGGCTGGGCGATGCCGGCGTACGCGCGGTGGACGTCCTCGCCCGCCAGGGCCTCGAAGAGCGAGGCGTACAGGAGCGTGCCGATGCCCCGCCGGCCCGCGTCGGGGGCGCAGTAGACGGTGACCTCGACAGAGGTGGCGTACGCGGCCTTCGGCCGGAAAGGGCTGCTGGTGGCGTAGCCGAGGACACGACCGGCCTGCGAGGCAACCAAAAGCCGGTAGGGACCGTCTTCCGGGTGGGAGAGCAGCCACGGGCGCCGCTGCTCCAGGGTCAGCGGCTCCACGTCGAACGTGATCGGGGTCTCACGGACGTAGTGGTTGTAGAGATCGGTGAGGGCCTGCAGATCGGCCTCTCGACCGGGCCTGACCTGGACTTCCGTACGCTCTGGCAAGATGTGACCTCTCTGCGTGGCGGCACAGGGTACTGCAAGATCGTAAAAATCGGCGGGCTGGGTGGGAATTGTGTCCGGATTCCAGTCGTTATCTCTTTTCGAGTGGGCAGTCGCAAGGTAAGTGCGAACCGCACCACCCAACCGACACCCGACCGAACTTTCGCAAGGGAGCACGCATGGCAACCCGTGCCGTCGCCCGTCGTACCGCAGGCGGGAGCAGCAGCGCTCGCGCAGGGCATGGCGAGATCGCGGATCGCGACCTCGTCGGAATGTACCTGGACGAGATCGCGCGTACGCCGCTGCTCGACGCCGCGCAGGAGGTCGAGCTTTCCAGGGCGATAGAGGCAGGCGTCTACGCCGAGCAGCTCCTCGCGGGAGAGGAGCATGGTCCGGGCGCGGACGCGAGCCGCGAGGAGCTCGAGGCGATAGCCGCCGAGGGCCGACAGGCCAAGGACGTCTTCATACGGTCCAACCTGCGCCTCGTCGTCGCCGTGGCCCGGCGCTACCCGCGCAGCGGCCTCCCGCTGCTCGATCTCATCCAGGAGGGCAACGCAGGCCTGGTCCGCGCGGTGGAGAAGTTCGACTACGCCAAGGGCTTCAAGTTCTCCACCTACGCGACCTGGTGGATCCGTCAGGCCATCACCCGGTCGATCGCCGACCAGTCCCGGACCATCCGGCTGCCCGTCCACCTCGTCGAGGAGCTGGGCCGTGTCCGGCGCGTCCAGCGCGAGTTCAACCGCGAGCACGGGCGAGACCCCGAGCCCGCCGAGATCGCCGCGGAGCTGGACTCCACCCCGGAGCGCGTCGCCGATGTGCTGGACTGGGCACGTGACCCGGTGAGCCTCAACATGTCCGTGGACGACGAGGGCGAGACCCAGTTCGGCGATCTGGTCGAGGACACGTCCGCCGCCTCCCCGGAGGACTCCGTCCTCGTCATGCTCCGCCGTGAGGAGCTCGAAGACCTCATCGGCCGCCTCGACGACCGCACCGCCTCCATCATCCGTTCCCGTTACGGCATCATCGACGGCCGCGAGCGCACCCTCACCGAGGTCGGCAAGCAGCACGGCCTCACCCGCGAGCGCATCCGCCAGATCGAGAAGCACGCTCTTGCCGACCTCAAGCGCATGGCCCGGGCATCGGGTCTCGCGTACGAGGCGGCCTGACCGCCGCACCATCCCCGCAGAGCCGAGCCCCCAGTGCCTTCCCCCCGGCACTGGGGGCTCACTGCTGCGCGTGCCCGGTCGTGCCCGAAATGTTGCCCGAACTTGTTTACATACCCGCAACGCGGGCGTACGGTGAGCCGAAACAACAGGTTCGGACACGAAACGGACTCACTCAGACATGTACGCACCCGAGCGCCAGCAGGAGATCCTGCGCCTCGCCCGCGAACGCGGCCGCGTCGAAGTCCCGGCTCTCGCCGAGGAGTTCGACGTAACGCCGGAGACCGTCCGCCGGGACCTGAAGGCGCTGGACCGGGCCGGCCTGATCCGGCGCGTGCACGGCGGTGCGATCCCCACCGGCCGACTGGACTTCGAGCCGGACCTGAGCGAGCGCGAGGCGACCGCCGCCACCCAGAAGGACCGCATCGCGAAAGCGGCACTCGCGGAGCTGCCCGCCGAGGGCAGCGTCATCATCGACGCCGGCACCACCACCGCCCGCCTCGTGACCGCCCTGCCCCTGGACTCCCGCCTCACCGTGGTCACCCACGCGCTGCCGATCGCCGCCCGCCTCGCGGAGTACCCGGACCTGACCCTCCACCTCGTCGGCGGACGCCTGCGCCACCGCACCCGCGCCGCCGTCGGCGAGTGGGCGCTGCGCGCGTACGAGGACATCAACGCGGACGTGACCTTCATCGCCGCCAACGGCTTCTCCCTCGCCGACGCCGACGCGGACGGCAAGGGCGGGCTGACCACCCCCGACCTCGCCGAGGCGGCCGTCAAGCGGGCCATGATCCGCGCCGCGCGCCGGGTCGTGCTGCTCGCGGACTCCGCGAAGTTCGGCCAGGCCCACTTCGCCCGCTTCGGCGAGCTGGCGGACGTGGACGTACTGATCACCGACGAGGGGCTGAGCCCCGAGGACGCCCGCGCGATCGAGCGGGCCGGGACCCGGGTGGTGCGCGCATGATCGTGACTGTAACTCCCAACCCCAGCCTGGACCGTACGTACGAGGTGCCGTCGCTGGCCCGCGGCGAGGTGCTGCGCGCGACCGGCGACCGGGTCGACCCCGGCGGCAAGGGCGTCAACGTCTCCCGCGCGGTGGCCGCAGCCGGTCACCGAACGATCGCCGTGCTGCCCCTGGGCGGGCCGGAGGGCGCGCTGCTCAGCCGCCTGCTCATCGAGCAGGGCATCGAGGCGGCCGGGATGGAGATCGAGGGCCGGACCCGGATCAACATCTCCGTGGCCGAGCCCGACGGCACCCTCACCAAGATCAACGCGGCCGGGCCATACCTCACCCCGGCCGAGTCCGAGGCGCTGCTCGACGCCGTGCGCACCCGCTCCGAAGGCGCCGACTGGATCGCCTGCTGCGGCAGCCTCCCGCGCGGCCTCGCCCCCGCCTGGTACGCCGAACTGGTCGCCCGCGCCCACCGCGCCGGCGCCCGGATCGCCCTGGACACCTCCGGCCCCTCCCTGCTCGCAGCCCTGCGCGAGCGCCCCGACGTCGTCAAGCCCAACGCCGAGGAGCTCGCCCAGGCCGTCGGCCGCCCGCTGCTCACCATCGGCGACGCGGTCAAGGCGGCGGAGGAGCTGCGCACGATGGGCGCCGGCGCGGTGCTCGCCAGCCTCGGCGCGGACGGCCAGCTGCTGGTCGACGAGACGGGCGCGTACTACGGCCACGCGGATGTCCCCGCCGGCGCGGTGCGCAGCAACGTCGGCGCGGGAGACGCCTCGCTCGCCGGCTTTCTCGCCGCGGGCGGCACCGGCGCCGCCGCCCTCGCCTCGGCCGTCGCGCACGGCGCGGCCGCCGTCCAGCTCCCCGGCAGCGTCATGCCGACGCCCGAGGACCTCGAACCCTCGGCGGTCATCACGACCGCCGATGTGCCGACCGACCGTCTCCTGCGGGAGCCGGCGTGAGGAATTACGTCCCCACCTCCCGTAATGGAGCCGCGCGATGAGCGACATGATCACCGCGGATCTGGTCGATCTCGACCTGACCGCCGAAACCAAGGAAGCGGCGACGCGTTCCCTCGCGGAACGCCTGGTCAGTGCGGGCCGGGTCACCGACCTGGACGGCTTCCTCGCCGACGTTGCCGCCCGTGAGGAGCAGATGCCCACCGGCCTCGACGGCGGCATCGGCATCCCGCACTGCCGCAGCGAGCACGTCACCGAGCCCTCGCTGGCCTTCGGCCGCAGCGCCGCCAGGGTCGACTTCGGCGCCCCCGACGGCCCGGCCGACCTGATCTTCCTCATCGCCGCCCCGGCCGGCGCCGACAGCGACCACCTCACGATCCTGTCCGCCCTGGCCCGCCGCCTGATGGACGGCGACTTCACGGGCGCGCTGCGCGCCACGGACGACGCGTCCTACGCGGCCGCCCTCATCCGCGGTGACGCGGAACCCCAGACCGCCGTCGCGCCCCCGACTTCGGGAGTGGCCTCCTATGAGGGCGCGACGGCTACCACCTCCGAGCCGGAGAAGCCCTTCCGGATCGTCGCGGTGACCTCCTGCCCGACCGGCATCGCCCACACCTACATGGCTGCCGAGTCCCTCGAGCAGGCCGCGGCCGACAAGGGCGTCGAGCTGACGGTGGAGACCCAGGGCTCCGCCGGGTTCACCCGGATCGACCCGGCCGTCATCGCCTCCGCCGACGCCGTGATCTTCGCCCACGACGTCGAGGTGCGGGAGAAGGAACGTTTCGCTGGCAAGCCGACCGTCGATGTCGGCGTGAAGGCGGGCATCAACCGCCCCGGCGAGCTCATCGATGAGGCGCGCGGCAAGGCGGCGCGCGGCGAGTCCACCGCCCCGGCCGCCGCGGGTGGCGCCCCGATGTCCGTGGGTGCCGGAGCCAACGACCACTTCGGCATCAAGCTCCGCAAGTGGCTGATGACCGGCGTCAGTTACATGGTCCCGTTCGTCGCGGCGGGCGGTCTGCTGATCGCGCTCGGCTTCGCGCTGGGCGGCAGCGACGGTTACCTGGTCGCCAAGATGCCCTCCGTCACCGAGCACTTCGACTGGGGCCAGATCGACAGCTGGGGCGCCCTGAGCTTCCAGATCGGCGTCGCCGCCTTCGGCTTCCTCGTCCCGGTCCTCGCCGGATACATCGCCTACGGCATGGCCGACCGGCCGGGCCTCGTCCCCGGCTTCGTCGGTGGCGCGATCGCCCTCACCATCAACGCGGGCTTCCTGGGCGGCCTGGCCGCCGGTCTGATCGCGGGCGGCGTCGTCATCGCGATCCAGAAGATCAACATTCCGCCGGTGATGCGCGGCATCATGCCGGTCGTGGTGATCCCGCTGCTGTCCTCGATCGTTGTCGGCTTCCTGATGTTCCTGGTGATCGGCAAGCCGATCGCCTCGGCCCAGAAGGGCATGACCGACTGGCTCAACGGCCTCTCGGGCACGAACGCCATCTTCCTCGGCATCATCCTCGGCCTGATGATGTGCTTCGACCTCGGCGGCCCGGTCAACAAGGTCGCCTACACCTTCGCCACCGCTGGCATCGCCGTCGCCAGCCCCAGCGACTCCGCCATGAAGATCATGGCTGCCGTGATGGCCGCCGGCATGGTCCCGCCGCTGGCCATGGCCCTGGCGACCACGGTCCGGGGCCACCTCTTCACCGAGACCGAGCGCGAGAACGGCAAGGCCGCCTGGGTCCTCGGAGCCTCTTTCATCTCCGAGGGCGCGATCCCCTTCGCCGCCGCCGACCCGCTGCGCGTCATCCCCTCGGCGATGGCAGGCGGCGCCGTCACCGGCGCCCTGAGCATGGCCTTCGGCAGCACCCTGCGGGCCCCGCACGGCGGCATCTTCGTGGTGCCGCTGATCGGAAAGCCCTGGCTCTACCTGATCGCCATCGCGGCGGGCACCCTGGTCACCACCGCCCTCGTCGTTCTCCTCAAGGGCCTTCGCAAGGCCCCCGAGCCCGCCCTCGCCGAGGCTTCCCCCGCCCCGGCCGAGGCAAAGGTCCCGGTCGCCGCGTAGAGCCCGCACCGCCCCTGTACCGGCCCGGCCGGACGTCGCCCCCCGACGCCCGGCCGGGCCGCCTGCCGTACGGCAGCCCGCCCGTACCCTTGACCCATGAGCACCGAACCAGTCCCGGCCGCGTTGATCTTCGACGACCCGCTGGACCAGCCGTCCTCGGACGACACCGACACCGCCTGGGGCGACCGTCCCACCCCCGCCGGCAGCGCGGCCGACCTCGCCCGCTTCCTCGACGAGAAGCCCCCGCACCACGTCTGACCTCTTCCGGGGGCCCGGGGCCGGAGCCCCGGAACCCCGTCAAGGTCTAGCGCTTCACCCACGTCCCGCCGTGGTCCTGCCCCGGCACGGCCGGGCCGCGGCCGGCGGCCTCGCGCGCGAGCAGATCGCGGATCTCCACGAGCAGATCCACCTCGGTCGGAGGAGCCGGCGTGCCGTCGCCGTCCTTCAGTTGGCCGCTCTTGCGCCGCTCGTTGAACGTGTTCATGGGCAGAATGAGCCCGAAGTAGACGACCGCCGCGGTGATCGTGAACGTCAGCATCGAGGTGAGCACGGAGCCGTATGCGATGGCGACACCCGACTTGACCCCACCGGTCGCGCTGACAACGCAGTTGTCCTTCAGGCACCACGCGTAGCCGTCGAGGTTCTTCGTGCCGATGAGTCCGACGACAGGGTTGATGATGCCCTTCACGAATGCGTCGACGATCTTGCTGAACGCAGCGCCGATGACAACGGCGACAGCGAGTTCCACGACGTTGCCACGCAGCAGGAAGGCCTTGAAGCCCTTCAAGAGATGTTCCTTTCGAGCAACCCGTGTCCCGCCTAGCGGCGCTCGGCCAGCAGGTCACGGATGTCGGTGAGCAGTTCGGCCTCAGAGAGTACGGGCTCGCCCTCCGCCTCCTTGCGTCGGCTGTACGCATTGAGCGGAAGCACGACCGCGAAGTACACCGCGGCGGCGGTCAGGGTGAAGGTGATCAAAGCCCCGATCACGGAGCCCCACAGGATGGAGACCCCCTTCGTGACCTCGCCGCCGACCACTACGCACGGGCCCTTCAGGCAGGAGTAGTACGAGTCGAGGTTCTTCGAACCGAAGGCTCCGATCAACGGATTGAGCACGCCGTTGACAAAGGCGTCGATCACCTTGCTGAAGGCAGCGCCGATGACGAATGCGACAGCAAGCTCGACGACATTGCCGCGCAACAGGAATTCCTTGAAACCCTTCATACTGGCTGATTCTTCGCTTCTCTCCCGAAGCGGCCACTACGCCGCACCTGTATGAGCGTTGATTGCACGCTTTCGAGTGCCTTCAGCACAGCGCCACCCCCAGCGGTGAGCTCACGGCTGCTCCCGAGAGTGCGGCGGCCGTGGGGCGCGGCACCGCCAGCACGATGAGCGCGCCGCCACCGCCGTCGGCCGGTCCGCCGCCGGCCCCCTCGCCGGCCGCCGCGGCGTCCGGCACGCCCACCACGGGCGCGGACCTGGCCACGACCCGGGCTCCGGCGAGCACGTCCACCCGGTCGCCGGGCCTGAGCAGCCGGACCGCCGCCGCGTCGGCGATCCTGACGGGCGCCCGCACCACCTCCCGGGCCGCGACGGGCGCGGTGGCGGCCCGTGGGACCGCGCGCACCACCCGGGTGTCGCCGCGCGGGGCGGCGGCCGCGAGGGCCGCCGCGGTCACCGCCAGGCCCGCGGCCATCGCCCTGCGCCGGGCCCGGACCGCCTGGCGGATCCGGTGCCGCCCGCCACCGGCCCGGATCGGTCCGAAGGCCGGCACCCCGAAGGGCGGCGGAGTCCGCCCCGCGTGAACTTGAACCGCACTGTTCTCCGAGTCTTCCGACAACGCGACCACCCCTGCCACCACCAGATATTCCGCTGACCGTCTCCACCATGCCGCAGGTCGCCGACATTGGGCAGGGCCCTCTCCCCAGCCTGTGGATAACGCGCCAGCTGTGGATAACTCGATCACTCGTTCGATGGACATCTCAGGGCAACTCTGGCCAAGCGGCCCCGGGGGTGCTCTGCTGGTAACAGATATTCGTTCGAAACGCGAAGAATGCGAAGGCGGTGGAGGTGATGACCGTGCCCCACAAGACAGCGCACCACCCGGGGGACGTGGGCCGCCGGGTCGCGCTGAGGCGCGAACAGCTCGGGCTCTCGCTGGACGAGGTGGCGGAGCGGGCCGGCATGGCTCCGAGCTATGTGCAGTACGTCGAGGAACAGTCGGACACGATCGGGTCCAGCGCGCTGCTGAGGCTCGCCGCAGCGCTCCGCACCACCGGTAGACAGCTGCTCGGCGTGGGCCCCGAACATCCGGCCGAGGCCCTCGCGCCCCCGCCGCAGACCGTCCTGCAGGAACTGGGCACCGACGAGTGCTGGAACCGCCTGGGCGAACACGGCGTCGGCTGTCTCGCGCTGACCACGGATGAGGGCCCGGCGTTCCTGCCGGTGAGCTACGCCGTCATCGACGGCGCGATCGTCTACCGGACCGAGACCGGCGAGGCCCCGGCGGCCGCGGCGGGCTCCGAGGTCGCCTTCGAGATCGACCAGGTCGACGACGCGATCGCCGCCGGATGGAGTGTGCTCGCCGTCGGCACCGCCGAGCGCGTCACACCACCGGAGGAGGAGGCCGCGGGCAAACGGGAGTTGTGGATACGCATCGTCCCCGACCGGGTCAGCGGCTGCCTCATACGTGAGGCGGGGGAATGAGGACGGCGGCACCGTTGACCCGGTCGGCGGCCAGGTCGGTGAGGGCCTGGTCGGCGCGGTCCAGCGGATAGGGCGTGACGGTGGCACGGATCCCGATCCGTGCGGCCAGGGCGAGGAACTCCCGGCCGTCCTGGCGCGTGTTGGAGGTGACGCTGCGCAGCTCGCGCTCCTGGAAGAGGTGGCGCTGGTAGTTCAGCACAGGGATGTCGGTGAGGTGGATGCCCGCGACCGCGAGGGTCCCACCGCGGTCCAGGGCCTCCAGCGCCACCGGCACCAGATCGCCCACCGGCGCGAACAGCACCGCCGCGTCCAGCGGCTCCGGCGGCGGGTCGTATGCCCCGCCAACCGAGGCCGCGCCCAGGGACAGGGCCAGCTCGCGGGCGACCGCCGACCGGGTCAGCACATGGACGGTGGCCCCCTCGGCCAGGGCGACCTGCGCGGCCAGGTGCGCCGACGCCCCGAAGCCGTAGATGCCGAGCCGTCCGCCGGGCGGCAGAGCGCTGCGGCGCAGGGCGCGGTAGCCGATGATGCCCGCGCAGAGCAGGGGCGCCAGCTGGGCGGGGTCCTGGTCGCCGGGCAGCCCGTAGGCGTACTCCTCGGGCACCAGCGTGAAGTCGGCGAAGCCGCCGTCGGCGTCCCAGCCGGTGTACGTGGAGCGGGGGCAGAGGTTCTCGTGGCCGGCCGCGCAGTAGCGGCAGGTCCCGCAGGTGCCGCGCAGCCAGGCCACCCCGGCCCGGTCGCCGTCCCGGAACCGGGCGACCCCGGGCCCGGAGGCGACCACCCGGCCGACGACCTCGTGTCCCGGCACCGTCTCGCGCCGCCGGGGCGGCAGATCGCCCTCGGCCAGATGCAGATCCGTCCGGCAGACCCCGCACGCCTCGACCCGCAGCAACAGCTCACCCGGCCCGGGCTCCGGCACCGGCCGCCGCACCTTCACCAGCGGCTCTGTCACCATCGGCCCGGGCCGGTCCACGACCCACCCGCTCAGCATGCTTCCAGTCTGCGCCCGCAGACGTCCCGGGGCAGCCTCAGGGCAGCGGCCTCAAGGCAGATCGATACCGAGGTCGAGGCCGTCCAGGGCGCGGGCGCACAGGCAGTCGCGGTCGGCCGTCGTGGGGAGGGCGGCCACCACGTCGAAGAGGACCTTGCGGAGCCGGCCGACATTGGCGGCGAAAACCTGGAGGACCTCGTGATGCGAGACGCCCTCCCCGGTCTCGGCGCCCGCGTCGAGGTCGGTCACCAGCGTCAGGGAGGTGTAGCAGAGAGCCAGCTCACGGGCGAGTATCGCCTCGGGGTGCCCGGTCATCCCGATCACCGACCAGCCCTGCGACGCGTGCCAGCGCGACTCGGCGCGGGTCGAGAAGCGCGGGCCCTCGACGACCACCAGCGTGCCGCCGTCGACCGCCTCCCAGCCGCCCTCCCGGGCGGTCCGGACAGCGGCCTGGCGGCCCGCCGGGCAGTAGGGGTCGGCGAAGGAGACGTGGACGACGCCGGGCTGACGGCCGTCGGGCAGGGCCTCGCCGTCGAAGTAGGTCTGGGTGCGGCCCTTCGTACGGTCCATGAGCTGGTCCGGGACCAGGAGGGTGCCGGGCCCGAACTCGGGGCGGAGCCCGCCGACGGCGCAGGGGCCGAGGACCTGGCGCACGCCGAGGGAGCGCAGCGCCCACAGATTGGCGCGGTAGTTGATCCGATGAGGAGGAATGTGATGCTTGCGGCCGTGCCGGGGGAGGAAGGCGACTTCCCGCCCGGCGACCTTGCCGAGGAAGAGCGAGTCGCTCGGTGGGCCATAGGGAGTCTCGACCGTGATTTCCGTCACGTCGTCGAGAAACGAGTAGAAACCGGACCCGCCGATCACGCCTATCTCTGCCTCCGTCATGGGGGCAACTTAGCCGCTGAGGACACGCGTTCGGGCCCCGCCGAGCGAATCGGCGGGGCCCGAAGGAAAGATCAGGCCGAACTCAGGCGGCCGAGCTGCTGCTCGACGAGCTGGAACCCGAGCCGGAGCCGGAGGAGCCGGTCGTGCTCGACGAGGACGAGCCCGACGAAGACGAGCCCGACGAGGACGTGGACGAGGAGCTCGACGACTTCGAGTCGCCGCCGTTCGAGCCGCTCTTCGCCGCTGCGGGGGTGCTACTGGACGACGAGCTGCGGCTGTCGGTCCGGTAGAAGCCGGAGCCCTTGAACACGACGCCGACCGCGGAAAAGACCTTGCGCAGGCGTCCGTCACACGCCGGGCACTCGGTGAGCGCGTCGTCGCTGAACTTCTGCACCACCTCGAGGCCCTCGCCACACGCGGTGCACTGGTACTGGTAGGTCGGCACTTGTCCTCCTGGCACTCTCACTCAATGAGTGCTAACGACGGTCAATAGTGCAGCATTCCGCGGCGTCAGTCCACTGTGACCGGCACTTGGTGACTCATCCCACGGGCCACGACCCGGCTCGCGGGTCGCCCGGCCAGCCGGCCGCGCAGGGCGACCACCGTGGCCAGGGCCAGAGCGGTGCCGACCAGCGGTACGACAAATCCGGCGCCGGCACCGTATCCGTCGGCCAGCCGGCCGGCGACGGTGACAGCGGCGGCCTGTCCCAGGGCGACCGCGCCGGTCAGCCAGGTGAAGGCCTCGGTGCGGGCGGTGGCGGGCACCAGGCTCTCGACGAGGGTGTAGCCGTTGATCAGGGCCGGGGCGATGCAGAGCCCCACCATCAGACCGGCGGCGGCCATCAGCGGCACCGAGTGCACGGCCCACAGGGAGGAGGCGGTCAGGGTCAGGGCCGCGTAGCCGATGAGCAGGCGGCGGCGCGGGGCGGACTTCCAGGCGATGGCACCGCAGACGATGCCGGCGAGCATGTTGCCGGCCGCGAAGACCCCGTAGAGCACGCCGTTGATGCCCGGCTGCCCGACCTCCGCGGCGAAGGCAGTCAGCGAGACCTGCATGCCGCCGAAGACCGCGCCGATCCCGAGGAAGGCGACGGCCAGCACCCGTACGCCGGGCACGGACAGCGCCGAGGCGCCCCTGGGGGCGCTCTCAGCCCTGCGGCCGACGGCGGGCTGGGTGCGGCGCTGGGCGGCGAAGAGCAGCCCGCCGGCCAGCGTCAGCACGGACTCGGCGATCAGGCCGGCCGCCGGGTGGACGCTGGTGCACAGCGCGGTGGCCAGCACCGGGCCGATGACGAACGTGAACTCGTCCGTCACCGACTCGAAGGCGGCCGCCGTGGTCATCAGCGGCGAGCCGTCCAGCTTCGCCGCCCACCGGGCCCGCACCATCGGCCCGACCTGCGGCACCGACGCGCCCGCCGGCACCGCGGCCGCCAGCAGCGCCCACAGCGGGGCGTGCGCCAGCGCCAGCGCGGTCAGCAGCGCCACGGAGGCGGTGTGCACCAGCACGCCGGGCAGCAGCACGGCACCCTGGCCGTAGCGGTCGGCGAGCCTGCCGCTCTGCGGGGCGAACAGCGCCATGGAGGCGCCGGTGGCCGCGGCGATCACGCCTGCCGTGCCGTAGGAGCCTGACGTGTGCTCCACGAGCAGCACGATGCCGATGGTCAGCATCGCGAAGGGCTGCCGGGCCGCGAAGCCGGGCAGCAGGAAGGTCAGTGCGCCGGGCGTGCGGAGCAGCGGCCCGTAGCCAGGCCTGGACGACGACACACGAGAAGCCGAAGAAGAAGCCGAAGATGAAGACGAAGACGAACGAATGACCGTGGATGCCACGGCCGGGCCTTTCTGCCGCCTGGTAGCGAGCCCGGTCAGGTCACAGGGTCCGCCGAGAGCTGTCCTCTCGCGCCGTACCGGGGTAGATACCGGGTCGATTCATCAACACCCCGGCCGCCAAGCGGTCGCGCCAGCTCTTCATCAGACAGAGTCGCGTTTCGAACAAGTTACAACAGGCATGCATCCTAGCCTGTCCCGTTGCCGCCGTTGCCGCCGTTGCCGCCGTTGCCGCCGCTGCCGCCGTTGCCGCCCGTGCCCAGCCAGCCCGCGAGCTTTCCGCCGCGGCCGATCGCCCGCAGCCGCGCCTCCGTCTGGTCGCGCACCGGGTCGGTCGCCACCACGAGCAGTTCGTCCCCGCGCCGCAGCACCGTCGTCGGCAGCGGCACGAAGCTCCGCCCGTCACGTACGACCAGGGTCACCCCGGCCCCGGCGGGCAGCCGCAGCTCGCCCACCTCGACGCCGTGCATGCGCGACTCCTTCGGGATGCTGACCGACAGCAGATGCCCCCGCAGCCGCTCCAGCGGCGCCGACTCTATGCCCAGGTCCGCGGCCGCCTCCGAGTCGCTGAGCCGCAGCGCGCGCGCCAGCCACGGCAGGGTCGGGCCCTGCACCAGGGTGTATACGATCACCAGCACAAAGACGATGTTGAAGATCCGCTTGCTGTCCGCGATCCCCGACACCATCGGGATCGTCGCCAGCACGATCGGCACCGCCCCGCGCAGCCCCGCCCACGACAGCAGCGCCTGATCCCGCCACGGTGTACGGAACGGCAGCAGGCTGGTCAGCACCGAGACCGGCCGCGCCACCACCGTCAGCACCAGCCCGACCACCACCGCCGGCCAGATGTCGTCGCCCAGCTCATGCGGGGTCACCAGCAGGCCCAGCAGCACGAACAGGCCGATCTGGGCGATCCACGCCAGCCCCTCCGCGAAACCGCGGGTCGCCGGCCCGTGCGGCAGCTTGGCGTTGCCCAGGATCATCGAGGCCACGTACACCGCCAGGAAGCCCGAGCCGTGCGCCAGTGCCCCGCCCGCGTAGGCGAGCACGGTGATCGCCATCACCGCGATCGGGTACAGACCGGAGGCGGGCAGCGCCAGGTGCCGCATCGCGTACGCGCCGAGGAAGCCGAGCGCCAGGCCGACCGCCGCGCCGATCGCCAGCTCCAGGGATATCTCGCCGAGCAGCACGTACCAGTGCTCTATCGGCCCGGCCGTGGAGAAGGCGACGACGAGGATGACGACCGGGGCGTCGTTGAAGCCCGACTCCGCCTCCAGCACACCGGTCAGCCGGGACGGCAGCGGCACCCTTCGCAGCACGGAGAAGACGGCCGCGGCATCCGTGGAGGACACGACCGCGCCGACGATCAGCGCCTGCCGCCAGTCAAGGTCCACCAGATAGTGCGCCGCGGCCGCGGTTATGCCGACGCTCACCGCGACTCCGGCCGTGGCCAGCACGGCCGCCGCGCCGACCGCGGGTTTGATCTGCCGCCAGTGAGTGCCGAGCCCGCCCTCCGCCAGAATCACCACAAGTGCCGCATATCCCAGCACTTGGGTCAGTTCCGCGTTGTTGAAGTGGACGCCCAGTCCGTCCTGTCCTATGGCCACGCCGATGCCCAGATAGATCAGCAGACCGGGCAGCCCGCTGCGCGACGAAAGCCGCACCGCCACCACCGCGATCAGCAGCACCGCCGCGCACACCAACAGGAGTTCATTGAGCCGGTCGACAGTCAGGGGAGGATCCTTCCTCTGGCTAGGGTCTGGCTATCGGCAGGAAGGCCATTGCTTCATTGCCTTACCTAATATTTTACCTGTACTTGGGACTTGGAACGATCTCGGTGACTCCGCGTAGGGGTGGCCCAGGCGCTACGCCTAAGGTGTGAGCCAGCAATCGGTCCACCCTGCCCCTCGAAGGACATCGATGCCCGTCAAGAAGAAGTCCCGCCGCACGCGCCTCATCGTCATCGGGTTCGTGATCCTGCTCGTGGCGGGCATCGGCTTCGGGTCGTGGTGGAGCGTCGACACCGTCCGCTCGTCCTTCCCGCAGACCACCGGCTCGCTCAAGCTCAAGGGCCTCACCAGCCCCGTCCAGGTCAAGCGCGACAGCAGCGGCGTCCCGCAGATCTACGCCGCCACCTCCGAGGACCTCTTCCGCGCCCAGGGCTTCGTCCAGGCGCAGGACCGCTTCTACGAGATGGACGTACGCCGCCACCTGACGTCCGGTCGCCTCTCCGAGATGTTCGGCAGCGGCCAGGTCGAGACCGACGCCTTCCTGCGCACGCTGGGCTGGCGCAAGATCGCGCAGCAGGAGTACGACACCCAGCTGTCGGCCAGTACGAAGAAATACCTGCAGGCCTACTCCGACGGAGTCAACGCCTACTTGGCCGACCACAGCGGCTCCTCGATCTCCGTCGAGTATGCCGCCCTGGGGTTCGTCAACGACTACAAGCCCGAGAAGTGGACCCCCGTCGACTCCGTCGCCTGGCTCAAGGCCATGGCCTGGGACCTGCGCGGCAACATGCAGGACGAGATCGACCGTTCGCTGCTCACCAGCCGGCTGAGCACCCAGCAGATCGACCAGCTGTACCCGCCCTACCCGTACAGCCGGAACCAGCCGATCGTCGACGACAGCGCCATCACCACGCAGACCACGAGCGCCACGACCACGAGCACCGCGAGCACGGCAACCACCTCCGCCGCCACCGCCGCGTCCAACGTCGAGTCCCAGCTCTCCTCGCTGTCCGACACCCTCGACGAGATCCCGGCCCTCCTCGGCCCCTCCGGCAACGGCATCGGCTCCAACTCCTGGGTCATCAAGGGCAGGTACACGACCACCGGCAAGCCACTCCTGGCCAACGACCCGCACCTGGCTCCCCAGATGCCCTCGCTCTGGTACCAGATGGGCCTGCACTGCACCACCGTCAGCAGCGCCTGCCCCTTCGACGTCAGCGGCTACACCTTCTCCGGCCTGCCCGGCGTCGTCATCGGCCACAACGCCGACATCGCCTGGGGCATGACCAACATGGGCGCCGACGTGACCGACCTCTACCTGGAGAAGGTCACCAGCGACACCTACCTCTACGACGGCAAGCAGAGGAAGTTCAGCTCTCACAAGGAGACGATCAAGGTCGCCGGCGGCGCCGACCGCACCATCACCGTACGCAGCACCAACAACGGCCCGGTGATCTCCGACCGCGACGACGAGCTGCTCAAGGTCGGCGACGAGGCCCCCGTCACCTCCTCCGCACCCGACCGCGGCGACGGCTACGCGGTCTCGCTCAGGTGGACCGCGCTCACCGCCTCCAAGACCATGGACGCCGTCTTCGAGATCGACACGGCCACCGACTGGACCAGCTTCCGCGCCGCCGCCAAGGACTTCGCCGTCCCTTCCCAGAACCTCATCTACGCGGACACCGCCGGCAACATCGGCTACCAGGCCCCCGGCCAGGTCCCCATCCGTGCCAACGGCGACGGCCGCTACCCCGCCCCCGGCTGGGACTCCAGCTACCGCTGGACGAAGTACATCCCGTACGACGAGATGCCCACCGAGTACAACCCGCCGCGCGGCTACATCGTCACCGCCAACCAGGCCGTCGTGAACGCGAGCAAGTACCCGTACCTCATCACCGAGGACTGGGGGTACGGCACGCGCAGCCAGCGGATCACCAATCTCATCAAGTCCAAGATCAACGATGGCGGTCTCATCTCCATGGACGACATGCAGGAGATGCAGAACGACAGCAGCAGCGAGATCGCCAAGCTGCTCGTGCCCATCCTCACCAAGATCGACATCAAGAACGACAAGGGCGACTACATCCGCGACGCCCAGAAGCTCCTGGAGACCTGGGACTACAACCAGGACTCCGACTCCGCCGCGGCCGCCTACTTCAACGCCGTCTGGCGCAACACCCTCAAGCTAGCCTTCGGCAACAAACTCCCCAAGGAGCTACGCCCCGAGGGCCAGTGCCTCACCGTCCCCGCCACCGACCAGTCCGGCCCCGTGGACGACCTCGACGGCAAGTCGAAGCTCGTACGCGAATGCGGCGAGCGAGCCGCCGACCAGGCCCAGCCGGACGGCGGTGACCGCTGGTTCGAGGTCGTCCGCGACATCCTCAACGACAAGACCAGCGACTGGTGGGTCACCTCCCCCACCGCCTTCTACGACAAGAACAGCGACAAGCCCCGCACCACCCGCGACCAGCTCCTCGCCGAGGCCATGAAGGACGCCCGCTACGAGCTCACCTCCAAGCTCGGCAAGGACATCGACTCCTGGAGCTGGGGCCGCCTCCACAAGCTCAACCTCAAGAACCAGACGCTCGGCACCTCCGGCCCCACCCTCGTCAGATGGCTCCTCAACCGCGGCCCCTGGAATGTCGGCGGCGGCGAGGCGGCCGTCAACGCCACCGGCTGGAACGCGGCCGGCGGCTACGACGTGGTCTGGGTGCCGTCCATGCGGATGGTCGTCTCCCTGGCCGACTTCGACAAGTCCCGCTGGATCAACCTCACAGGTGCGTCCGGGCACGCCTACAACGCGCACTATTCCGACCAGACGACGAGATGGGCCAAGGGCGAGCTGCTGCCCTGGGCGTTTTCCGCGAAGGCGGTCACGGCGTCGACGTCCGACACGCTCGCGCTGACGCCATAGGGGCGGGGCGGGGCGGGAAGGGGTGAGGGGCTTCCGGGACGGACCCCCTCACCCCTCGCCCCCTCACCCCCGCCCCGCCGCACGGGGGAAGCGCCGCACCCCCTCCGGTGTCACGACCGCGTCCACCGCCCGGTCGTGCGCCTCCGCCGGCACCGCGTCGACGACCTCGTTCGCGTACAGCAGTACGACCCGGGCAGCCGCCGCCCCCGCGCCCTCCAGCCGCCCGAGAACCCGGTCGTACGATCCCCCGCCGCGCCCGAGCCGCATCCCGCGCGCGTCCACGGCCAGCCCGGGCAGCAGCACCACGTCCGCCGAGGTCACCGCATCGACCCCCAGGCGTTCGCCACCCGGCTCGTAGAGCCCCCGCTCGGTCCGGGTCAGGTCCGAGGCCCCCGCGTACGCCCCCCAGTCCAGATCATTGTCGGACAAAAGGACCGGAAGCAGCACCCGCACCCCTCGCCCGTGCAGTGCGTCCAGCAGCGCCCGCGTCCCCGGCTCGCTCCCGAAGGACACATAGGCCGCCACCGTCCCGGCACCGGCCAGTTCCGCCATCTCCATGGCGGAACGCGCGATGCCCTGCTCGGCCGCCTGCCGCTCATCGGCCGTCAACCTCCGCCTCACCCGGAGGAGATCTGCCCGCAATGTTGCCTTGCTATCGTGGTTACCACTCATTTGGCGCACAATCGCCGCCTATCGCCATTAATCAACGGGAACTTCATCTTCCCCTCATACGCAGGCGTTAAGGTCAGTGCATGACTCACGCGCGTACCCGGATCAGCAAGGCTGTCATCCCCGCCGCGGGCCTCGGCACCCGCTTCCTGCCCGCCACGAAGGCGACGCCGAAGGAAATGCTGCCGGTCGTCGACAAGCCGGCCATCCAGTACGTGGTGGAGGAGGCCGTGTCGGCCGGGCTCTCCGATGTGCTCATGATCACCGGCCGCAACAAGCGCCCGCTGGAAGACCACTTCGACCGCAATTACGAGCTGGAGCAGGCCCTCACCCGCAAGGGCGACGAGTCCCGCCTCGCCAAGGTCCAGGAGTCCAGCGACCTCGCGACCATGCACTACGTACGCCAGGGCGACCCGCGCGGTCTCGGCCACGCCGTGCTCTGCGCGGAGCCGCATGTCGGGGACCAGCCCTTCGCGGTGCTGCTCGGCGACGACCTGATCGACCCCCGTGACCCGCTCCTCGCCCGCATGGTCGAGGTCCAGGAGGAGCACGGCGGCAGTGTGATCGCCCTCATGGAGGTCGACCCGAGCCAGATCCACCTCTACGGCTCCGCGGCCATAGTGCCCACCGCCGACCAGGATGTGGTGCGGATCACCGACCTGGTCGAGAAGCCGGCCGCCGGCGAGGCCCCGTCCTCGTACGCGGTGATCGGCCGCTACGTACTGGACCCGGCCATCTTCGGGGTGCTGAGCAAGACCCAGCCCGGCCGCGGCGGCGAGATCCAGCTGACCGACGGGCTGCGCGAACTGGCGCAGGAGGGCGGCCCGGACGGGCCGGTGCACGGGGTGGTGTTCAAGGGCCGCCGCTATGACACCGGTGACCGGGGCGACTACCTGCGTGCGATTGTCCGACTGGCATGCGAACGTGATGACCTGGGACCGGACTTCCGGACCTGGCTGCGCGCGTATGTCACCGAGGAGATGCAAGCTTGATCTGGTCAGTGTCCGAGCACCTCGACAACATCCTGCGGCAGCTGAGCCCGCTCGATCCGATCGAGTTGCAACTCCTCGACGCCCAGGGGTGTGTCCTTGTCGAGGATGTGACCGTCCCCACCGCGCTGCCGCCCTTCGAGAACAGCTCGATGGACGGCTACGCGGTCCGTACCACCGACACCGAGGGCGCCACCGACGAGCACCCGGCCGTCCTCACCGTCATCGGTGACGTGGCGGCCGGCGCCGGCGAGCTCCCCACCGTCGGCCCCGGCGAGGCCGCCCGCATCATGACCGGCGCCCCGCTGCCGCCCGGCGCCGAGGCCGTCGTCCCGGTCGAATGGACCGACGGCGGCACCGGCGCCCCCGGCCCGGCCGACGCGATGCGCGCCGCCAGCACCGCCCCGATCCTGGCCGGCGCCGAGGTCCGGGTCCACCGCCCGGTCGCCCCCGGCCAGTACGTACGCGCCCGGGGCAGCGATGTCGGCGCCGGCGAGCTGGCACTGGCGGCCGGCACGGTCCTCGGGGCGCCGCAGATCGCCCTGCTCGCCGCCATCGGCCGGGCCAATGTGAGGGTGCGGCCGCGCCCCCGCGTCGTCGTCATGTCCACCGGCAGCGAACTCGTCCCGCCCGGCGAGGAGCTGGCCCCGGGCACCATCCACGACTCCAACAGCTACATGCTCACCGCCGCCGCCCGCGACGCCGGGGCCATCGCCTACCGCGTCGGGGCCGTCGTCGACGAGGCCGAGACGCTGCGCGTCACCATCGCGGACCAGCTGATCCGCGCCGACCTCCTCGTCACCACCGGCGGCGTCAGCGTCGGCGCGTACGACGTCGTCAAGGAGGCCCTCGGCGACCAGATCGACTTCCGTACGCTCGCCATGCAGCCCGGCAAGCCCCAGGGCTTCGGCTTCGTAGGCGGCGGCGAGGACGAGGGCGCCCGCACCCCGCTGCTCGCCCTCCCCGGCAACCCGGTCAGCTCCTATGTCTCCTTCGAGCTCTTCGTACGCCCCGCCATCCGCACCCTCATGGGCATCGAGCCGGTCCACCGCCCAGCCGTGCGCGCCGTGTGCGTGGGCGGCGTCGCCTCGTCCCCCAAGGGCAAGCGGCAGTTCCTGCGCGGCCGCCACGACCCGGCCGCCTCCACCGTCACCCCTGTGGGCGGATCCGGATCGCACCTGGTCAAGGCCCTGGCCCACGCGAACGCCCTGATCGTCGTCCCCGAGGACACCACCGAGGTCGCCGACGGCGCCGAGGTCGACGTGGTGCTGCTGGACTGAGCCGGTACGGTGGCCCGGTGAACGAGCAGCAGTCACACCTCACGCACATCGACGAGGCCGGTGCCGCCCGCATGGTCGACGTCTCCGCCAAGGACGTCACCGCCCGCACCGCCCGCGCCACCGGCCGGGTCCTCGTCTCGCCGCGCGTCATCGACCTGCTGCGCGGCGAGGGGGTCCCCAAGGGCGACGCCCTCGCCACCGCCCGTATCGCCGGCATCATGGGCGCCAAGCGCACGTCCGACCTGATCCCCCTCTGCCACCCGCTGGCCGTGTCGGGCGTGAAGCTGGACCTCTCCGTGGCCGACGACGCGGTCGAGATCGCGGCGACCGTCAAAACGACCGACCGCACGGGCGTGGAGATGGAAGCCCTGACCGCCGTCACCGTCGCCGCCCTCACCGTCATCGACATGGTCAAGGCCGTCGACAAGGCCGCCGTCATCACCGACGTACGGGTCGAGGAGAAGACCGGCGGCAAATCCGGCGACTGGAGCCGCGCGTGAGAGCGATGAAGGCCCTCGCGATCACCGCCTCCAACCGCGCGTCCGCCGGCGTCTACGAGGACCGTGGCGGCCCCCTGGTCGTGGCCGCCCTCGCGGAGCTGGGCTTCGCGGTGGACGGCCCGAAGGTGGTCCCCGACGGCGAACCGGTCGCGGAGACGCTGCGGCAAGCGGTATCGGACTCGTACGACCTCGTCATCACCACCGGAGGTACCGGCATCTCGCCCACCGACCGCACCCCCGAGGCCACCCGGGCCGTCCTGGACTACGAGATCCCCGGCATTCCCGAGGCGATCCGCGCGTACGGGCGCGACAAGGTCCCGACGGCGGCCCTCTCGCGTGGCGTCGCGGGGGTCGCCGGGCGCACGCTGGTGGTGAACCTTCCCGGATCCACCGGTGGCGTCAAGGACGGCCTGGCCGTCCTGGCCCCCATCCTCACCCACGCCGTCGACCAGATCCGGGGCGGCGACCACCCTATGTCTGGGAGACCAAGCTGAACGGGTCCTGGCCGGCCGAGCTGGCGGACGGCGACATCCTCCTCCGCCCCATAAAGCTGCGCGACCAGCGCGCCTGGCGCGAGGTCAACCGCCGCAACCGCGAATGGCTGCGCCCCTGGGAGGCCACCGTGCCCCCCGCCCCGCCGGGCCATCTCGCCCAGCGCCCCACCTACCGCCAGATGGTCCGCCACCTGCGCTCCGAGGCCCACGCAGGCCGCATGTTGCCGTTCGTCATCGAGTACCAGGGCCGCCTCGCCGGCCAGCTCACCGTCGCCGGCATCACCTGGGGCTCCATGTGCTCCGCCCACATCGGCTACTGGGTCGACGAGGCCGTCGCCGGGCGCGGTGTCATGCCCACCGCCGTCGCTCTCGCCACCGACCACTGTTTCCGCCACGTCGGCCTGCACCGCATCGAGGTCTGCATCCGCCCCGAGAACGGCCCCAGCCGCCGCGTCGTCGAGAAACTCGGATTCCGCGAAGAGGGCCTGCGCCCCCGCTATCTCCATATCGACGGTGGCTGGCGCGACCACCTGGTCTTCGCCCTCACGGCGGAGGAAGTGCCCGAGGGTCTCCTCACCCGCTGGCACCAGGCCAGACGCGACACCCCGCAGAAATGAAATGCGCGTTCGAATAACTATGCATCCCCGACCGCAATCACAAAAAAATTTCGGCGTATCAGCCAGATCGTGCGACACACCGCGCCAAATTGCGTATGGCCCAGCGCCTGTCCCCCTACCGTGTGAAGCGTGAACGGCAGCGGCCTCATCTACGCAGTCATCGTCGGGGCCTGGGCTGCCTACTTGGTGCCGATGTGGCTCCGTAGGCAGGACGAGCTCAACGAGGCCCGTCCGACGGAACGCTTCAGCACCGCCATCCGGCTCCTGTCCGGACGCGCGGCGCTGGAGCGGAAGTACGCCAAGGCGCGCGACGACGACGAAGACGACGAAGTACCGGCGGAACCCGAACCGGCAGCGGAAGCAGAACCGGTCGACGTCCGCGGCCTCGCCGTGCCCGCAACCGAGATCAAACCCCAGGCGAAGCCCAAGCCAGCCCCCAAGCCCGCCCCCAAGTCGGCTCTCAAGCCGGCCAACCCCCGGGCGAAGGTCCTGGCCCGCCGCCGCCGCACCACGATCCTGCTCTTCCTCGCCTTCACCGCCGGCACCATCGTCGCCGCCGTCGGCGGCCTCGCCCTGCTCTGGGCCCCCGCCGTCCCCGCGCTCCTCCTCACCCTCTACATCGCCCACCTCCGCGCCCAGGAGCGCCACCGCTACGAGGTCAAGCTCGACCAGCGCCGCGCCGCCGAAGCCGCCCAGCGCCTCCGCGACCGCCCCGCCCGCACCCCGGAACCCGCCCCGGCACCCGCCCCCGTCCCGGAGCAGCCCGCCGCCGCCGACCGCCGCGCCCTCGTCGAGCAGACCGACCACGCCGAATGGGTCGACCAGCAGCGCTCCCCCTCCGAGGACACCTGGGAAGTCCCCGCCCCCCGCCCCACCTTCGCCACCGCCCCCGTAACCCCCCGCCGCCCCCGCGACCGCTCCGCCCCCCGCGGCACCCCCCTCTTCGACCAGTACTCCGACCCCGACCGCCCCCGCGCCGCCAACGAGTGACCATGGCACCCTGCTCGGGATGCTAAAGTTTTCCTCGTTGCAAGGGCCTGTGGCGCAGTCCGGTAGCGCACCTCGTTCGCATCGAGGGGGTCAGGGGTTCGAATCCCCTCAGGTCCACAACATCAGGATCCCGTCCGATCTGATTGATCGGGCGGGATCTCGGCGTTTCCGGGGTCTGTTCGAGGTGGTGTCGGTGTAGGCGCGGTCGGCCGCCGGCAGCCCTGCCGGGAAGCCGAACGGGACGAGCTGGGCGAGGGAGTGGACCGCGTTCGGGCCGACGCGTTTGCCCGGGGTGTCCCAGACGAGGCCGAGAGCGAGCTGCGGATGTCGGCTGACACGTTCACCGGTCTGCCGTGGCCGGTGGGGTGTCGTGGGATCCCGGGGGCGACCGCAGATACCCCCAATCGACCGCACGCGTTCGCCTTGCGCTCATCATCCTTCGATGGAGGACCACCCCGTCCGTGCCGTAGGCGCGACCGCTGTCAGTGGCTCCTGTCAGGATGCCCCAGTCACACCACGATGCAGGAGAGACGTATGGGCACCTGGGACGTTGGCCCCTTCGACAACGACACCGCAGCGGACTTCTGCGGCGACCTCGATGAGGCAGAGACAGGCGAACGCGAGAGCATCATCCATGACACCCTCACTCGCGTGATCGGCATGGCGGGCTACCTCGAAACGCCCGAATCCGAAGAAGCCGTTGCCGCAGCCGCCCTCGTCGCCGCGCAGTGTGCCGGGGGTGACTCTGTCGATACTGTCTACGGGCCGGAAGAGCCCCTCCCCGACGTCACCGGCCTGCGCGACCTCGCTCTCCAGGCACTCGACCGAGTCATGACCGAGCCGTCCGAGCTGATGGACCTCTGGGCCGAATCGGATGGCGGCCCCTGGCACGCAACGATCAACCGGCTGCAGAACTCGCTACGGCCGCAGCCTCCGGGAGAGCAGCTCCAGTTGAGCTGACCTCACCCACGGCACCGTCGCTAGTTCCCTACCTGGAAGGTCCGCATGAGCTGGGATGTTCTTCTTCTTCGTCTGCCCGACGACGTCTCATCCGTGCAGGAGATGGCCGACGACTACACCCCGCCCCCACTCGGCCGCCGGCAAGACGTACTCGCGGCCGTGAGCCAGGCCGCCCCCGAAGCCGATCTCTCGGACCCCACCTGGGGCGAACTGCTCGGCTCCACCTGGTCCATGGAACTCAACATCGGCTCAAAGGACCCCGTGGACTCGATCATGCTCCACATCCGGGGATCCGGCGACGACGTACTCACGACCGTCTTCCGCCTCGCCGAAGCTCTGAGCTGCAAGGTCCTCGATTGTTCCGAAGGCGACCTGATCACTTCACGGCAGCCGTCGGGCTGGCACGCCTTCCAGCAGTACCGCGACCGCGTGCTCCGGCCTCATCACTGAGGGCTGGGGCGCGAGGGGACACGGCTGCCCATCAAGCTTGAGCGGCGGCTTGCCAGGCGGCAGTGACACAGCCTTCCTCCCAGTGCCACCATCCCTCTGCCTCACCATGTTCCAGGAGCTTGTGGATCCGAGGCAGGTCCGCCTCCGGCGGGACATCCAAAGCCACCATCCGATACTGCTCGATACCCTCACCGGTCGTGCCGAGGGCATGGAAGATTTTCAGCACGCTCTGTCGGGCAGCGGCTGAGCCGTCGTCCTTCAACACGATCAGCCGGATCGTGCAGTTCTCCGACGCTTGGACTGTCTCTCCTGCCCAACGGACGCCTTCATCGTCGATCTCCACGCGGATGATGTCGCCGCTGGCGACTCCGCGGACGAACCAGGGAGTGTTGTCCAACCGCACCGTTCCATCGCCAAGATCCACCGACCACAGGCTCTCGACGCTCGCCGGCGGCCAGCCGTCCTCGTCTGTTTCCATCCGGAAGTGGACCTTCACGTGGCCGTCGCTGCCGTCGCTGATGCTCGTCACCGAACCATCATCCACACCGCGCAAGCCGGACCCACGTGGCCCATTGCTCTGGTGCTCGCCGTTACCGTCGAAGCTTCGCCAGGGGATGCCGAGCGGGCCGAGCGGGCGCAGTGCGCTGCGGCATTGCGCGCCGATCCAGACCTGGACTTTGGCCTCGTCCCAGCCGGGTGTGACACAGACGACCAGGCCAGGGGCGATCAGGAACTCCGTCGGTGCGACAGGCGACAGGAACGCCCGCAGGGGCACGCTCTGGAGACGGTCATTGCGGCTTCGTACAGCGAGAACTGCAAGAGGAACCTGCTCAGCGGCTCCTGTTCGGGCACAAGGCTCCCAGGGGATCGGCCAGGTCCAGCCGCCCTGGCACTCGACGCCAAAGACAAGGAACTCCGCGTTGCTGTCTGGGCGCACCTCACTGATCGGCTCGATCCGGTTATGGCCGCCGAGGATGGCCGGGCGCTGCCCGGCCAGGCGGTAGAAGCCCGCTCCGCCACCCTCATGTACGCTCCTCCCACTCTGAGGACCATCACAAGATCCGCACGTTCAACCGGGGGCACGCCGTGGATGAGGAAACGTGGATCATAGGCTCGACCATCCTCGCGATCGGGGCCGTGCTGCTCTCGCTGGGCGGAGCAGTCAGTCTGGCGCGCTGGTGGTGGAGACGCCGCAGACCGGTCGCAGAATCGCGCCCCCGGACCCGTGCGGAGTGGCCGCCACTCCTCTTGGGGACAGCGCTCACCGCGAAAGGTTCACTCGGTGACCCCCTCCCTCTCCCGGAGCTGATCGGGGTGTTCGTCGCCATGGCGATGGCCGGCCTGGCATTGGCCAGCATGATCATGCTCGTCCGTATACCGATCGTCCTGATCGGTCGAGGCATCCGGCTCAGGCGCGAGGCGAACAGACCCGACCATGGACCACGGGCGGGGTACTGACCTGTCTTGCCCACAGACTCTCGTGACTCCGGAGCCGGTGCAGTACAGCAGCGAAGTACAGCAACCACGATGACCGCAGCCGACCGTCACCAACTGTCAGCAGCCGACTGACCAGCCGAGGAGACCTCAGCGACCGTCCCGCCCGTAGTTCGCATCGAGGGGGTCAGGGGTTCGAATCCCCTCAGGTCCACAGCAGCTCAGAGCCCCTGGCGGGGAAACCCGCCGGGGGCTATTTGGTGCCGTACAGCAGGGCGCTTTTCTCCGCTCCACCAGCCGCGTTCAGGCCTACAACTCCCGGTCTCCTTGCCAGATGACTGACGTCAGAGCGGCCAGGCCGCCGTTTGCCAGGCCTTTGTAGGTCACTGTCCGGGCGGGGCCGAGATCGTGTGCGACTTGTCTCGCCAGGTCCATTCCCTCCTGGAACAGCCGCTGCCACTCGGAGTCGTACTTGCCGTCCTCCCGGTCCCGGATGTCCAGGTTCAATGTGGTGTCGATCCCGTCTGCCCACGCGTACAGGCCGGCGACTAGGCCGTCGGGCAGGTGCAGGGCAGCGGCCGGATCATCGGGGAAGAAGTCCCCGAATCCGTCGGAGCGCAGCGGACCGAACTTGTATTCACCTTCGACAGTGATGTGTACCGGGTGCGGCGGTGTGCCGTGGCTGTCGCGTTCCCAGTGCAGCCGGTCGCAGCCCCAGCACACCCACTTCGATGTCCTGTGGCGTTCGTCCCAGTAGCGCACGGCCCATGACGGCCCGAGATGCCTGGCCAGTCGCTGGGCAGCCGCAAGGCCCTGTTTGACGTGCTTACGCAGGTCCGGGCGGGAGGCGAAACCGCCTGGCGGCCGGGACAGCGACCAAGAGCGCAGCGCGGCGGCCAGGTCTTCCGGCAAGTCCAGCCAGGAGTCCTCCAGCGGAATGCTGAGGGTGAAGGAATCGATGCCCTCGTACGGCCAACCCTCGTACAGCGTGTACAAGGGTGACGGCTCGTGCCGGGCCTGTACGAGCAGGTGGCACGGTTCTTCGAAGGCCATGCGGATCTCCACGTAGGGCGGACACCAGCGACTCTAGCCGGAGTGCCAGGCAGCAGCATGGGCCGCGCTGTGACTCAGCCCACAGGAACCCCGCGTCAGCTGCGGAGAGACAGATGGTGTGAAGCACATGGGAGGACAGTCAGGGCAACCGGGAAGGCCCGGGTGGGCGGGCCAGGCGGAGGGGGATGGGGAGGCTGGGCCGGATGGAATGCGGGAGCGGGTGCGGGCGGGGGATCGGGATGCCTTCGGGTGGTTGTTCGACCGGTATGCGAAGGCGGTCTACAACCATGCGTACCGGCTCACCGGAGACCGGTCGGCGGCGGAGGAGGTGCTGTCGGAGACCTTTCTTGTGGCGTGGCGTACCCGCGAGAGGGTGGGGGAGGGGACCGGTTCGCTGCGGCCGTGGTTGCTCGGGATCGCCACCAACAAGGCGCGCAACCACCGGCGTGGGGTCGGCCGCCTCCTCGCGCACCTGGCCGGACAGCGGGGGCCGGAGGAAGTCGAGGACTTCGCCGAGGCGTCGGCGGCGCGGATGGATGATGCGCGGGAACTCGACGCCGTACGCAGGGCATGGGGCCGCTTGCGGCACAAGGAGCGGGAGGTGCTCGCGCTCCGGGTGTGGAGCGGACTCGACTACGCGCAGGCGGCGGCCGCGCTCGGCGTGCCGGTGGGTACGGTGCGCTCCCGGCTGTCCAGAGCCCGTACCCGGCTGCGTGATCTGACCCAGGAGCAGCTCGCGGAACAGCGGCGGGAACTGCCGGGGGCCCGCGGAGAGGTAACTGGCAGGGCGGCATTCGCTGCCCGGCCCATCGAGAAGGAAGCCCGATGACCGCCACAGGCAATGACGGCCGCGACGAGAGTGCGGACCACGATCTTGTTCGGCTGCTGCCGCATCTGGCCGACAGGGACTTCCCGCTGAGCCGCCACCTCCACCACCGGGAAGTCCTGATGAACCTGATCGACAACGAGACCGACGTGTCCGACGAGACCGACGTGGCCGCCATCGCCAGGCCGCCTCGGCCGCGCCTTCTGCGCCCGGCCTTCCTGGTGCCGGTCACGGCGCTGGCGCTGGCCGGGGCGCTGGCCGCGGGCCTGGCCGTCCGGGGCGCGGGGGATGCCGGCTCCCGCCGGGGAACGACACAACAGGCCCGGCAGAGCGTCGTGTTGCTCGACCGGATCGCCAACGCGGCTCTGGCGACCGACACCGAAGCGGTGAAGGACGACCAGTTCGTCTATGTCATGAGCAAGGGCCGGGGCGCAGACGAGACAAGTGGCAAGGCCGTGACCGGCCCTCTCACGGAGCGGGAGATCTGGCGCTCACAGCGGCAGGGCCCGGTCAAGCGCCTCGGACTCATCCGGGAGGACGGCGAGACACTGCCCATCAACGCCGATCTGTCGGACAGTGTGCGGGGACGCGGCACTCCGGCGGGTATCAACCGGCCCACCTACCGCTGGCTCGCCTCGCTGCCGACCGACCCCGACGCGCTGCTGACGTACCTTTACGCCAGGACTCCGAAGACGGACGGCCAGGAGCGCGACCAAGTGGTGTTCGACCAGATCGGTGCCCTGATCGCGGAGCAGATCATGCCGCCCGAGAACGCCGCCGCCCTCTACAAGGCAGCTGCCAGGATCCCCGGAGTCACCGAGGCCCCGGACGCGGTGGATGCGATCGGCCGACGCGGCATCGGCATCGCCCGCGATGACACCACGTACCCGGAGCGCTCGGAGTGGGTGTTCGATGCCACCGATCTCAGCTACCTGGGCTCTCGTACCTACCTGACCGAGGACACCTCCCTCGGCAAGGCCGGCACTCTGCTCTCCAGCGATGCCGTGCTTCGGCGGGCGGTGGTGGACAAGGCCGGCGAGCGGCCCACCGCCGCGGAGTCGTCGGCGAGTTGAGGCCTCGGGCCGGGGAAAGCAGCGGATCCCGCCCGGTCTTCGATCGGGCGGGATCCGCTCGTTTCGCGCTCACGAGCGACCTGGGCCGGGATGCGGGCTACGGCACGAACTCCTGTCCGGACCAGACGCTGCCGCCGCGCCAGGCGGCGCCGTCCCAGACGAAGGAGCGGGCCATGGTTCCGTACCAGCCGGCGCCGCAGGAGGCGGATCCGCCGTAGTTGAGGGCCTGGCTGGGGCCGTAGGGGCCGCCGGTGTCGCCGCCGCTGATCCCGGTGGGGCCGTACTTCCAGTCGGTGCTGCGGCAGACGGTCCAGGCGGTGCCGTTCCACTTGAAGACGTCGAGGCGGACGGCGGCCCTGGTGGTGGTCAGGCCGGTGCCGCATCCGGCGCGCAGCGCGTAGGTGTCGGCGTACGCGAGGTTGCCGGAGAAGGCACCGGGCCGGGCGTGGTCGATGCCCGCGGTTCCCTGGACGCACAGGGCGGCGCCGTTGTAGACGGTGGCGCGGGTGTTCCAGGTCCAGGCGTAGGCCGGCTGATTCAGCGTCAGCGCGAAGAGGAAGGCGATGACCGCGGCGAGCGCGGCTTTGAGAACGAGGCGGGATTTTGCCATGACCTCTCCAATCACGGGTGGCCTGCGGCTCGGGAGGAGCGGGGGCAGGCCGCCGTTTGTGGGGGAGTGATGTGGCGGCAATTCAGTGTCGGTTCAGCCGGATGAGTACTGCAACCGGGAGCTGTTACGGTCGGTGACCGGGTGCTTTCGTGGGGTTTCGGCGGGCGGGCTGGCCTCGGTGTTCGTGGCCGGGTTTTTTGCCTTGGCGGGCGCCCATAGGTGTCTACGGCGCGGTGAACAGGGTGGGGAAGCCGGCCGCGAGCCAGGGTTTACGGCCCCAGGTGAGGATCTTGCCGCGGGCGACGGCACGGGTGGTGGTGCAGCGGCCCAGGGCGAGGAGGAAGAAGGTGACGGGCTCGGCGACGATCGTGCAGTCGGGGCGGCGCGGGAGCCCGGGGGTCACGGAGACTGCGCCGTCGGTGAAGGTGACGGCGAAGCGGGAGCCGCCGCGGACCCGGAGGTCGTAGCAGGCGCCGTGGCCGGCGGCGGTGCGGGGGTTGACGACGCGGGGCATCGCGGTGGTGAGGAAGGGCAGGGTCAGGTCGACGCTGTGGCGGTCGATCATGTGCGGCTGCTTCAGGGCGACGGCGATGTCGTAGCCGTGGCCGAGCATGTGGGTCAGGAGGTAGGAGCCGAGGGTCTCCAGGTCCATGGGGCCGAGCGGGGTCAGCGTCGGCTCGCCGGCAGGGCGCGGGGCGGCGACGTCGGTGAAGGCCCGGGCGTGGCGGACGATGCCGTCGGCGAGGACGGACGGGTCGCGCTCGGTGAAAGCGGCCAGGGAGGCCGCGTTGGCGGCGGCGAGACTGTCCGGGGTGCCGTCGCCGTAGGGCCGGTCCTGGCCGGCGGCGAGGGCGGCCATCAGCTCGTTGGCCAGGACGAGGTGGGCTGCGGCCTCTCCGACGGTCCACTCGGCGCCGGGGATGCACACGGAGGCGTCCGTGCAGGTGCGGAGCAGGGCGGCTATCCGCTCGGCGACGGTGCCGATGGATTCGGGGAGGGTCGGGGCCATGAGTGAGGAGCCTGGACCAAGCGGGCGCTTATGTCCAGGGTCCAGGGCCCGCGGTCCCGTGACCTTTCAGCCGGCGGCGGCCCGGTCCGCGAGCGGGCGGCGGCGCTGGGCGGTGTCGGCGAGCGCGGGCGGGCGCCAGGCCCCGTCCGGCTGGTAGAGGTTGGTGCCGGGCGGCACGATCTCGTCGATCCGGTCCAGGGCCGCGTCGTCGAGGACGAGAGGGGCGGCTTTCAGCAGCCCTTCGAGCTGGTCCATGGTCCGGGGGCCGGTGATCACCGAGGTGACGGCGGGATGCGCCACGGGGAACGCGACGGCCAGTTCGGGGAGCGAGCAGCCGAGGTCGGCGGCGAGCTCGGTGAGCTGTTCGACGGTGTCGAGCTTGGCGGCGTTCACGGGGATCGCGGGATCGAAACGGGCGGGGGTGAGGGCGGCGCGGCCGGTGGAGAGGTCGACGGGCCGGTCCTTGCGGTACCTGCCGGTGAGAAAGCCCGAGGCGAGCGGGCTCCAGGTGAGCACGCCCATGCCGTAGCGGCGGGCAACCGGGAGGACGGAGGTCTCGATGCCGCGCGCCAGGAGCGAGTAGGGGGACTGCTCGGTCCGGAAGCGCTGCAGGCCGCGGCGCTCGGCCACGTGGTGCGCCTCGACGATCTCCTCAGGGGGGAAGGTCGAGCAGCCGAAGGCGCGGATCTTCCCCTCGCGGACCAGGTCGCCCAGTACGGAGAGGGTCTCCTCGACGTCGGTGGTGTGGTCGGGGCGGTGCACCTGGTAGAGGTCGATCCAGTCGGTGCCGAGGCGCTTGAGGCTCTCCTCGACCGCGGTGAGTATCCAGCGGCGGGAGTTGCCGCTGCGGTTACGGCCCTCGCCCATCTGGAAGTGGACCTTGGTGGCGAGCACGACGTCGTCGCGGCGGCCGCCGCGCAGCGCCTTGCCCACGATCTCCTCGGACTCACCGGCGGAGTACATGTCCGCCGTGTCGACGAAGTTGATCCCCTGGTCGAGGGCGGCGTGGATGATGCGTACGCAGTCGGCGTGGTCCGGGTTGCCGACCGCGCCGAACATCATGGTCCCGAGGCAGTGCACACTCACTTCGATACCGGTGCCACCGAGGGTGCGGTAACGCATGGCGGGCTCCCCTGCTGGGTTGTCGTGGGTCTGGCTGACTGCCCACCGCACTGTAGGAGTTGGAGTCCGCTATAAGGCAAGTGGACAAGAGGGCAGGACAGGGAGATCGGTCGACATGAACGTCGTTGTGCGTGAGCCCGCGGTCCCGGCGTGGCAGCGGCCCACCGAGGGGGAGAATCGCTGGCAGGGGGCACTCGCGATCGCCCTCATCACCGGCGTACAGCTCGCGGAGCCCGAACGGCTCGCCCTGCGCCCCCACTGGCTGCTGCCCGCGCTGGAGCTGGCCATGCTGGCGTTCCTGCTCCTGATCAACCCGACGAGGATCAACCGGGAATCCGCACCGCTGCGGGCCGTTTCCCTCGGTCTGGCCGGGGTGATCAGCCTGGCCAACGCGTGGTCGCTGGTGCTGCTCATCCACGGCCTGGTCACCGGCACCGAAGGCCGGACAGCCGGTCCGCTGCTCTTCGCCGGGGCGGCGATCTGGGGCGCCAATATCGTTGTCTTCGCCCTCTGGTACTGGGAGTTCGACCGCGGCGGCCCCGTCGCGCGGGCCCACGCTCACCAGCCCAACCCCGACTTCCTCTTCCCCCAGATGCAGACACCCGACCTGGTCAGCGGCGAGTGGGAGCCCGCCTTCTTCGACTACCTGTACGTCTCCTACACCAACGCCACCGCCTTCAGCCCCACCGACACCATGCCGATGTCGCGCTGGGCCAAGCTGCTGATGCTCATGCAGTCCGCGATCTCACTGGTCACGGTCGGTCTCGTCGTCGCCCGCGCGGTCAACATCCTGCGCTGAACGGTCGCCGGTGCGGTGGCCGCGAACGTTGGCCGGGTTGCGCAGCCCGCCGGCTGCGCTTGTCCTCAATCGCCGGACGGGCTGAATTCAGCGCCCCCAGCCACCGCTGGGAGGCGCCCCGGTCCGGCGACCGGTCATAGCGCCCGGGCGCAGTAGCCGACGAGCCGTGGCTCCGCCTCTGTACCCCGGAAGCTCAGGTCCAGCACCAGCGCCTCCAAATCGCACCGGCCGCCGCGCGCCGGAAGTTCAGCGCGCCGTAGACGGGCCGTTGGCGGGCGGGAGCGCTGTCGTACGCACCACCGAAGACGCGGCTCTCCCAGCGCCACCGGTCGCCGCCGGGGTGAGCGGTCAGGCCGCCGTTGCTCGTGCCGGTGACGAACTGGGAGTGGTGGACGCCGTCCTCGGGGCTGTTCACGGAGGGGAAGGTCGCTACCGGGTGAGGCCGGGTGGCTGGGCGGTGCTTGTCAGTGGGGGGCGGCATGATATTCATCAAACCGGGGTTGGGCGTGGGCTGTGTGGGCCTGGAGGGGGGATGTCATGGCATTGGGTGGCTTGCTGAAGCGGCTGGCGCCGAAGCCGGCGGTGCGGCTGGATCCGACGTTCGGGGATCCGGTGATCGGGGAGTTGCGCGAGGCGGCGAAGGCCGGGGGGTCGGCGCCGGGCGGGGGGTGGCCGGTCATCCGGGAGCGGCTGGAGGCGGTGCCGGACGGGCAGGGGCGGACGCGGCTGCTGGCCGGGTTCGACGATGTGGCCGGCGTCGAGGTGTGGATCCAGGACGTCGTCAAGGCGGAACCGGAGTCGGCACTGGCGTTGCTGGTGGCGGGGGCGCGGCAGGTGTCGTGGGCGTGGGAGGCACGGACCTCGGCGCGGGCCCAGCATGTGTCGCGGGAGCAGTTCAAGGTGTTCCACGAACGGCTGAGGGTCGCGGAGGACTGGCTGTACGAGGTGGCGGAGCGGGAGCCGGAGTGGGTGGCGCCCTGGTACTACCTTCAGATCAGCGGGCGCGGGTTGCAGGTGGGGCAGGAGATCGCGCGGTTGCGCTTCGAGGCGTCCGTACGCCGGGATCCGTGGCATCTGGGGGCGCACAAGCAGCAGTTGCAGCAGGTCTGCGCCAAGTGGAGCGGCTCCCACGAGCAGATGCACGCGTTCGCGCGGGAGAGCATGCTGGCGGCGCCGGAGGGCAGTTCGCTGGGTGAGCTGGTGGCGCTGGCGCACCTGGAGCACTGGCTGGACCTGGAGTCGGGGGAGGATGCCCGGTATGTGATCCAGGACCATGTGGCGGAGCAGCTGCACGAGGCGGCGGACCGCTCGGTGCGGCATCCGGACTACGCCCGCGACGGCAGGCCGCCGGGCTGGGTCCACACGTACAACACCTTCGCGATGGCGTTCTCCCTCGCGCAGGAGAAGCAGGCGGCGGCGGAGATGTTCGCCGAGATCGGCGGAACGGTCACCGAGTTCCCGTGGAGCTACCTGAACGGCAGCGATCCGACTGTGCCCTTCCGCCAATTCCGATCCAAGTACGCGCGCTGACCGCCGACCTGACGTGACCTGACCTGACTCCAGAGGCATTTTCGTGACCCAGCAAGCCCAGCAAACCCAGCCCGGCACGGCTCACACGTTCCAGGTCGACCTGCGCGGACTGGTCGACCTGCTCTCCCACCACCTCTACTCCAGCCCGCGCGTCTACCTGCGCGAGCTGCTGCAGAACGCCGTGGACGCGATCACCGCGAGGCAGGCCGTACAGCCCGGTGCCCCGGCCCGGATCACCGTGCGCACCGGCGGCGCGCTCACCATCACCGACACCGGTATCGGCCTCAGCGAGGCCGACGTGCACAGCTTCCTCGCCACCATCGGCCGCAGCTCCAAGCGGGCCGCCGAGGGCGAACTGGAGGCGGCGCGCGGAGACTTCATCGGCCAGTTCGGCATCGGGCTGCTCGCCTGCTTCGTCGTGGCCGACGAGATCACCGTCCTCAGCCGGCACGCGGCCACCTCCGGCGCGCCCGCCGTGGAATGGCGGGGCCGCTCCGACGGCAGCTACACCATCCGTACGCTGCCGGCCGACGCCAAGCCCGAGCCGGGCACCACCGTGACGCTGACCCCCCGCCCGGACGCGGCCCAGTGGACCGCCCCCGACCAGGTCACCGAGCTGGCCCGGCACTACGGCGGCCTGCTGCGCCACGAGGTCACCGTGGTCGGCCCGAGGGGCGACGAGAACCGGGTCAACGACGCCCCGCCGTGGGAGCGCAAGCACGGCTCGCCGCTGGCCCGCCGGGAGGCGCTGGCCGAGCACTGCCGTACGACGTTCGGCTTCACACCGCTGGACACGATCGACCTCGACCTGCCGGTGGCGGGGCTGCGCGGAGTGGCGTACGTGCTGCCCACCGCCGTCAGCCCGTCGGAGCGGGCCGGGCACCGCGTGCACCTCAAGGGCATGCTGCTGTCCGACAAGGCGACGGAGCTGCTGCCCGAGTGGGCCTTCTTCGTACGGTGCGTCGTGGACTCCACGAGTCTGCGCCCGACCGCCTCGCGCGAGGCGCTGTACGAGGACGAGACGCTGGCCGGCATCCGTGACGCCCTCGGCGCGCGCATCCGGGACTGGCTCACCGGCCTGGCCGCCAGCGACCCGGACCTGCTGCACCGGTTCATCGACAGCCACCACCTCGCGGTCAAGGCGCTGGCCCGCTACGACGACGAGCTGCTGCGGATGCTGCTGCCGTGGCTGCCGTTCGAGACCACCGACGGCAATGTCACGCTGGAGGAGTTCGCCCGCACCCACCGCACGGTCCTGGTCACCCGCAGCGTCGAGGAGTTCCGGCAGGTCGCGCCGATCGCGGCGGCCGCCGGACTCGGCGTCGTCAACGGCGGCTACACCTACGACCGGGACCTGGTGCACCGGCTGCCCGAGATCCGCCCCGGCACCACCGTCACCGACCTGGACCCGGCCACGGTCACCGCGCACCTGGACTCGGTCGACCCGTCCGCCGAGCTGGCCGCCGCCGGCTTCCTCGCCGTCGCGCGCGAGGTCATCGGCGGGTACGACTGCGATGTCGTCCTGCGCACCTTCCAGCCCGTCACCGCCCCCGCGCTGCTGCTGGACAACCGCGAGGCCCGCCACGAGCGGACCCGCGCCGACCTGGCCGGCAGCAGCGACGGGCTGTGGGCGGACATCCTCGGCTCCCTGCGGGCCGAGACACCCCGCGCGCAGCTGGTCCTCAACCACCTCAACCCGCTGGTGCGCCGCGCCACCACGATCACCGAGCGCGGGCTGGCCGTCACCACCGCCGAGGCGCTGTACGGGCAGGCGCTGCTGATGTCCCGCCGCCCGCTGCGGGCGGCGGAGAGCGCGCTGCTCAACCGGGCCTTCATCGGCCTGCTCACCCACGCCATGCACGAGTCCCACGAGTCCGCCGAGGAGGCGTGATGCTGGAGACCCCGGACGAGGTGTTCGAGGCCCTGCGCGAGAACCACCAGCGTCCCTACGGACTGCAGCGCACCGTGACCGCCGAGGAACTGGCCGAGGCGGCGGAGCAGTTCGAGGAGCCGGACGCCCTCGTGACAGCTCTGCTGGAGCTGATGGAGGCGTACGAGTACACCGGCGAGCACCGCAAGTCACCGGTCGTCTTCGCCCGGCTGCTGAAGGTGTGGGACGACAAGCCCGGCGCCTTCAGCGAATGGGAGGCCGGGCAGGTCTTCTGGCGCTTCAAGTGGGTGACCACCTCCCTGCTGCAGGTGCCCGAGGTCCCGCTGGCCGCGATCCAGGGTTGGGCCGGCCAGATGAGCGAGCGGTACCGCGAAGCCGGATACGGCATGCAGCCGGTGGCCGCCATGCGCCACCGCATCGCCGCGCACACCGGGTCCGGTCAGCTGCCGGCGTACGACCTGTGGGTCACCCGGCCCCGGGAGCGCATGAGCGACTGCGAGGCCTGCGAGACCCGGCACCGGGCCGTGCACCACGTCCGCGCGGGCGACGACAAGCGCGCCCTCGACGTCTGGGCACCGGTCCTCGGCGGCGGCCAGAGCTGTTCGGAGGAGCCGTACGTCAGCCAGGCACAGGCGCTGCTGCCACTGCTGCGCCTCGGCCGCACCGACGAGGCCCGCTCGCACCACCTGGTGGGCTACCGCTTCGCCCGGGGCAAGACCGGCATGGCCGAAGAGGTCGGCCTGCACATCGAGTTCTGCGCTCTGTCCCGCAACGAGGGCCGGGGGCTGGAGATCCTCGCGGAGAACCGCGCGCTCTTCGGCGTCGCAGGCGCCCCGCTCGCGCTGCTGGAATTCCTCACCGGGGTCCAGGTGCTGCTGGGCCGCCTTGTCGAGGACGGTTACGCCACGGCCGCCGTCGCCGGACCGCTGGGGCGCGGCTGGACCGCCGAAACCCTGCTGGCCCAGGTCAGCGGCGAGGCGGACACCCTGGCGGCGGCCTTCGACGCGCGCAACGGCACCACCGCCGTCGGCGACCGCCGCCGCGCACGGCTGTCGCGGTCCCCGTTGCTGGCCGAGCCGCTGCAGCTCGGCCTGCGCACGGCGCCGGCGGTCGCCCCCGCGGTCGCCCCGGCCCCCGTCCCGCAGGACACCGCGGGCACCCAGGACATACCCGGGGACTTCTCGGCCCTGGTGGCCCGGGCCCGGCAGCTGGACGCCGACGGCCACCCCGGTGACGCCGTGCTGTGGGCGCGGATCGCCGAGCGCATCGCCGCCGAGGACCATGTGCACGATCCCGAACTCGGCCCGGAGGACGAGCTGCTGGCCGAGCTCGCCAGGGAACGTGCCTTCACCGCGTACGAGGACGAGCGCTGGGCGGACGGCAGGGCCGCCATGGCCGAAGCCGCCGAGCTGTTCGAACGGGCCGGCCTGCCCTGGGGCGTGCTCGTGGCCCGGGCCCGTATCGCCTCGCTCCCCTCCGCCGGGGGCGCGCTGGACCCTGGCGCCTGGGCGGAGCTGGACGCGGTTCTGGCCGAGGCCGAAGAGCTGCTGGACGAGACCGACGCCGACAGCCGCCGCCACTACCTCACGGTGCTCCAGTGCCGGACCTTCGCCGCGCGCGCCGAGGTCATCACGGAGATGGAGGAACTGCCGGAGGTCTCGGCGCCGGTGCGCGAGCGGTTCGAGTCCCTCACTGCGGTCTCCATGGCCGAGGCGGCCCGGCTGGACGTCCCCCAGCAGGTCGCCACCACGCGTACGTACGCCGCGGATCTCGCCGCCCGCAGCGGACGGCTCGACGAGGCGGCGGCGGAACTGCGCACCGTCCTCGGCATCTTCGAGACGCTGGACACGCCTTGGCGGGCCCAGCGCGCGGAGGCACTGCTCGGCCAGGTCCTGCTCCAGCAGGGCCACCACGAGGAGGCGATGGAGCTGCTGCGCCGGGCGATGGCCCACGCGGCCCGGTTCGGCGACCCCCACTTCCCGGTCGCGCGCACCCACGCGCTCCTCGCCCATGCCTCCTCCCACACCGGCGACCTGGCCGGCGCCATCCGGCACCTGTCCGAGGCCGCCGCCCGCTTCGACCGGGACGGCAACGACAACGGCGCTGCCGAGACCCGCCTCGAACTCGCGGACATCCTCGCCCGCTCCGGGCAGCAGGCCGACTCCGTCGCCGTCCTGGAATCCCTGGTCACGGAGGAGGCCTCGGCCGCCCTGGACGACCGGATCCTCGCCCAGGCCCGGCTCAGCCTGGCCCGAGGCCTGCGTGAACTGGACGAACACCGCGCCTCTGCGGAGCAGTTCCTGCTCCTCGCCGACGCCGTCGCCGACTGGGACGAGCAGGTCGTTCACACCCTCGCCGCCGCCGAAGCCGCGGTCGCCCTCGCCCGCAGCGACCGCTGGGACACCGCCCGCGCCGCCTACGACCGCGCGGTCGCCTCCCACGCCAAGGGCCCCAACCCCGGCCCCGTCGGCGAGATGATGCGTCAGTTCGCGGCGCTCACCATGGCCGCCGAAGGCCCCGAGGGCCTCGACACCGCCCTCACCCACCTCGCCGACGCCGACGCCCTCCTCGCCGCCGTCCCCTCCGACCTCGACGGCTTCGCCCACTGGTACGAAGCCGGCTCCATCCACTACCAGCGCGCCCGCGCCCTCGCCTCCGCCGAGCGCTTCCCCGAAGCCCTCGCCGAAATGGAACGCGCGATCTCCACCCACGACACCGGCGGCCCCGACGGGGAGTCCCCCCGCGCCGAAGCCGTCCGCGTCGCCGCCCTCATCGAGGCCAACGGCCTCGACTCCCCGGACGCGGCCATCGCCAGGCTCACCCCCGCCGTCACCCGCTGCGAGGATGCGGGCCTCGCTCACGCGGCGAAGATCCTCGCGAACCTGCGCGGCGATCTGCTCTCCCGCCGCGAGGAATGACCGTGGAGACGGTGGCCGACGTCCTTTCCGGCAACCCCTATCCGGGGCGCGGCGTCCTGTGGGCAAGGACGCTCGGTGGCACGCTGTGCGGGGCGTACTTCCTGACGGGGCGCAGCGCGGCGTCCCGCGGGCGGACGCTGACGCTGCGGCGTGGGGCGGGGGAGATCGTCGTGTCGCCGACCGATGAGACCGCGCATGATCCCTTGCGGCACTACGTCGCCGCGCGCGAGCGGGGCGGCTGGCTCGTTTACGGCAACGGCGAGCAGGTGGCGACCGTGGCGGACCGCCTGGAGGACGGGCGGGCTCCGGCGGCTGCGCTGGACGGGCTGGAGTACGAGCCCGATCCGCCGATCTTCACGCCCCGCATCACCGTGGCCGTTGATCTGCGCACGGGCGCGGCCTGGCTCGGCGCCGCCCGCCGCAGCGCGGGCGGCCGGGCCGCGGCCGACGTGATGACGCTCGCCGTACGGGACCTCGCACCCGGCGATGTCGTGCTGATGACCACGTACCGCTCCAACGGCAAGCAGGTCGCCACCGGCGAACCCTTCACCGAGGCCCGTACGGAGGCCACGGACCGGCAGGGGCTGCTGGCGGAGGTATGGGACTCGCTCACGCCGCAACTGCGGGTCGCGGCAACGGCGTTCGACGCGGGCGTGCTCGCGGACGCGGCGATCCGGCTAGCGGGCGCGGGCGAGGGCGGCGATCGCCTCGCGTAGCCGGGCCGCCATGGCGGCGGCTTCCTGGGTGGTCGGTTGCAGGTACCCGTTCTCGGTCATCAGCGCGTGGTACTGCTGCTGCCCGTACGGGACGCCGGGCGGAAGGCCGGCGATGTGCCAGTGCAGGTGGGCATTGCCTTGCTGGCTGCCGAGGGAGAGCAGATAGGTGCGCTCGGGTTCCAGGACGGCTTCCACGGCGAGAGCCACTGTGCGCACGACCAGCATCGTCCGGGTGTAGGCGGCCTCGTCGAGGTCGCGGACGACGTGTTCGAGGTGAGCCTTGGGGGCGACGAGGACTTTGCCGGGGAGGGTGGGCCAGCGGTCGAGGAAGGCGATGTGGTGCTCGTCCTCGTAGACGGTCTCGTGGCGGAAGTCCGGGTGTCCGGAGAGGAAGGCGCAGACGAAGCAGGGGCCGCTACGAGCGCGGGCCTCGTAGGCCTCAAGGTCCATGGGGTGGCGGGTCATCGGCGTGTCATCGGTCACGCGAACTCCTGGTCAGGGGGTCGGGATGCCGCCCGGGCGGGCGGGGCGGCCGAAGCGGACGGGGACGCCGGGGGAGTAGAGGACACTGACGGGTTCGGCGAGGGGGCGGGGGAGGCCGGCGGCGGAGGTCAGGTTCTCGTCGCATTCGATGAGGCCGGCGCGGTGCAGGGGCCAGCGGGGGTGGGTGTTGGGGAGGTACATCTGGCGTCCGAAGAATGTGCTGTGCATGCCCCAGCGGGCGGTGAGGAAGTGCTCGAGGTCGTTGGGATCCGAGACGCGCTCGCCGATGCGTATGGTGATCCGGCTGTGCGCGCCACGGCCTGCGGGCAGGCGCCGGCGCCTGCTGGTGTACGTGATGGTGTCGCCGTCGTCGCGGATGGACATCCGCGACCAGACGTACGGCAGCCGGAAGGCGGTCCGGGCGACGGCCACCGGGACCAGGCGCGAGGCGTCGAGGGAGCGGAAGACCACGCCGCGCCGTCCGTGGGCGTCCACGGAGTAGAGGCGGACGTTGGTCTCGGGGAAGGTGCCGAGGTAGGGGATGCCGGGGAGGCGGAACCAGCCGACGCGGTGCATGCGGAAGGCGACGAGCCCGATGTAGGTGACGCCGTCGAGGGTGTCGGGGACGGTCCCGGGCGGCAATAGGGGGGCAACGTCCGCCGGGTCGGCGGCCCAGTGCAGGAAGGCGAGGTCCAGCCAGGACTGGGTGAGCAGGGGGTTGGGTGTCGGGCGGGGAGGGTCGGCCGTGATGGCTTCCGGGACGCGGGGGGCAAGGTGAGTAAGGGACACGGGGCTAGCATGGCAGAAACTGAACGCGTTCAACAGGGAGTGCCGGCCCGGCCGCGACGTTAGTGTTGTGGGCATGCGCCGTATCGGAGTCATGTTCGACAGGGCTCGCCGGCCCGAGGAACTCATCGCGTTCGCGCGGGAGATCGAGAGTCTTGGAGCGGACGACCTGTGGGTGGTCGAGGACCTCGGGTGGGCCGGCGGGGTGTCCTCGGCGACGCTCGCGCTCGGGGCCACGGAGCGGTTGCGGGTGGGGATCGGGATCGCGCCGGCGCCGCTGCGGAATCCGGCGCTGCTGGCGATGGAGCTGGCCATGGTGGAGCGGGTGTTCCCCGGGCGGCTGATCGCGGGCGTCGGGCACGGTGTGCCGGAGTGGATGGCGCAGGCAGGAGCGGGCGTGCGGGAGAAGCTGGCGCTGCTGGGGGAGACCATCACCGCGGTACGTGCGCTGCTGCGCGGCGAGACCGTGTCCCTGGACGGGCGGGTCGTGAAGATCGACGGCGTCCGGCTCGTCCATCCGCCGGCTGACGCTCCGCCGGTCGTGGCGGGGGTCGTACGGCCCAGGTCCCTGGAGCTTTCCGGGCGGGTGGCGGACGGCACCGTCATCGCGGAGGGGCAGGGGCCCAAGGCGATCGCCGCAGCGCTGGGGTACATCGGCAAAGGCCGGGAAGGACGGCCTGGAACGCATGAAGTCGTGGTCTTCACTCATCTGTGCGTGGGGGATGACGCCGAGCGGGTCGCGGAGCTGACGGCGCCGGTCGTCGAGGAGTACATGGGCTGGCTGAAGGTCCCGGCCGAGGATGTCTTCCTCGCGGCGGGGCCGGTCGCCACCGCGGCGGAGCGGATCCGGAGCCTGTGGGACGCGGGGGCGGACACGGTGGTCCTCCGGCCGGTGGGCGAGGATCCCGGCGGCCAGGTGCGGCAGGTGCTGGCCGGGCTGGCGTAGAAGACAACAAGGCACGCGGCGGCAACCTTTCGGGGGATGGCGGCGACTGACGGGGTGAGACAGTCCCCGAACACCCGAACGAAAGTCATCACGTGAGCACACGAGCAGGCTTGCGCAAGACACGGCGCAGGAAATCCAACCGTCGCAGAACCGTGCTGATCAGCGCGCTGGCCACCGCCCTCACGGGAGGTGCGATCGCCGGCGGGGTGCTCATGACGGCATCCGCCTCGTGGCCGGGTGCGGGTTCGTACCTGCTGGTGAACGCGGCCGACGGAAAGTGCCTGGACGTGCCGGCGGCGAGCAAGTCGAGCGGCGTGCAGCTGGACGGGGCGGCTTGTGCGAGCACTGCCAATGAGACGTGGAAGCTGACCGCCTCCGGGGCCGGCTTCACGGTGAAGGCCGCGCACAGCGGGCTGTGTGCGGGGGTGAAGGACGCGGCGACGTCGAGCGGCAAGGCGGTGCAGCAGCAGACGTGCGGCAGCGCGAGCACGTCGCAGGTGTGGAAGCTGAGCGCGGTGGGGGAGAAGTACCACCTGGTCAACGCCAAGAGCGGCAAGTGCCTGAACGTGAAGAACGGGCTGGCCCAGCAGAATTCGTGCGACTCGGCGAGCACCAAGAGCTGGACCCTGACGGTGGCGGGCAAGACGGCGAGCCCGTCGGCCTCGGCCTCCGCTTCGGCGTCCAAGAGCGCCACCGCCTCCGCCTCGGCCTCCGCGTCGGCCAGCAAGAGCGCGACGGCCTCTGCCTCGGCCACCGCGACGAAGACCGCCACGGCCGCCGCTTCCGCCACCACCGGCACCAGCTCCTCCGCCTTCGCCGCGTGGCCGACCGCCACCGGCTCGAGGGCCGTCACCGCCACCATCGAGGTGACCGGCACCTATGACGGCGCGCTGAAGCGCTTCTACGGCTCCGGTGCCCTCGGCAGCGACGGGCAGAGCGAGGACCAGGACCCGATCTTCGAGCTTGCCGACGGTGCGACGCTGAAGAACGTGATCATCGGCGACCCGGCCGCCGACGGCGTGCACTGCGTGGGCAGCTGCACGATCCAGAACGTGTGGTGGGAGGACGTCGGCGAGGACGCCGCGTCGTTCAAGGGCAAGTCGACCTCGGCGACGTACCTGGTCGACGGCGGCGGGGCGAAGAAGGCGGACGACAAGGTCCTCCAGTTCAACGGAGCCGGCACGCTGACCGTCAGGAACTTCCAGGTCGAGGACTTCGGGAAGCTCGTCCGGTCGTGCGGCAACTGCAAGACGCAGTTCGCCCGTCACATCGTGGTGAGCAATGTCAGGGCCACCAGCCCCGGCAAGGTGCTGGTGGGGATCAACTCCAACTACGGTGACACCGCGAAGATCTCGGGCGTGACGGTGGTCGGCGACACCAGCAAGAAGATCGTGATCTGCGAGCGCTTCAAGGGCAACAACACCGGCGCCGAGCCGCCCGCCCTGGGCAGCGGGTCGGACGGTACGAACTGCATCTTCAGCACGTCGGCGGTCAGCTACACCAGCTGACGCCGACCCCGACGTCGACCGGCGTACTCCCGCGCCAGCACGCGCAGGGCCCGGACGACGGGCAGCCGGGCGGAGCCGTGGAGAAGAGCGAGGCCGCTCTTCTCCACGGCTCTCAGTCGTATCTCCTGCAGGGCGATCAGGGCCCGGATGAGCGGCCGGTTCGGGGCGGGGACGAGGCCGGGGAGCGAGCGGGAGGCCCGCAGGCCGTCGCCGACGAGGGCGGCGGTTTCACGGATGAGCTCGCGGACCCCGTCGCTCGGGCGGGCGGCCTCCAGGTCGGAGCGCGTGACGCCGTGCCGGGCGAGGGCGTCGGCGGGCAGGCCCAGGCGGGAGTCGCGGTGGAGGTCCTCGGCGAGGTCGTCGAGGAAGTCGAGGCGCTGCCAGGCTTCGATGAAGGTCCGGGCCAGGGAGCGGTACTGCGGCTCGGCGGGCGCCAGCAGGCCCGCCACCAGCATGAAGGCGGGCAGTGAGTAGCCGTCGACGTAGGTCTGGAAGTCGTCCTCGGTGGCGAAGCCGTGGAAGTTCAGCTCGTGGGGCGCGGCCCCGGTGAGGTAGCCCTCGATGTCCCCCGGCAACTGCGGATACGCCTGCGCCGTGTTGAGCAGGGCGCGCAGGACGGGCGAATCAGAGGTGCCGGTCTCCAGCGCGGTACGGACGGCCTTCTCCCAGTCCGTGAAGGCGGCGGCGCGGTCCGCGGGTGAGCCCTGGTCGAGGATGTTGTCGCTGTGGTGCATGAAGGCGGTGGCGGCGACGACGTGCGGGACGACGGAGTCCGGCAGGAGCAGCCGTACGGCGAGGTAGGGCGCGCGTTCGAATTCGGCGATGAGGCGGCGCTGGAGGGTGTAGTCCTCGCGGAGGGCGGGGGCGGTGATGCCCGCTCGGTCCAGTACGCGCTGCCAGGTTGCCATGGTGCGGACCATACCGGTCCGGCGGTATGCCCCAAGCGCGGGCTCGATTCGTAACATATCGTCAGAAATATGTGGCTTCGGCGGTTGGGAACGTGGTGTGCTCGGCACGGTGTCGTGGTCGTCGTGCTGTGGCTGGTGGCGCTGGGCGGGGTGCAGGCGGCCCAGCACGCGTTCGGCGGGACGTATTCGGACGACTTCTCCCTGCCCGGTACGCAGTCGAACCAGGGGGCGGCCGTCCTCAAGGCGCATTCGCCCGCCGCGGGCGGGACCAGCTCCACGGTCGTGCTGCACGACGCCAAGGTGCCGCTGACCCAGGAGAGCCAGCAGGTCGGCGAGGTGGTCGGCTCGCTGGCGAAGCTTCCGCATGTGCTGAGCGTGAAGAATCCGCTGGACGCGTCGTCGGGGGCGCTGTCGAAGGACGGGAAGACCGGCTACATCACCGTCCAGTTCAACGCCAATCCGACGACGTTCAGCGACAGCTACCTCGACCAGGTGGACGACGCGGTCGAGCCGTTGCGCAAGGCGGGCGTGGAGGTGGAGTACGGCGGGCCGCTGGGGGAGCTGGCGCGGCCGAAGGCGGACGACAGGACCAGTGAGGCGATCGGGTTCGCGGTCGCGATCGTGGTGCTGCTGGTGGGCTTCGGGAGCGTGATCGCGGCGGGCATGCCGCTGGTGACGGCGCTGGTCGGCGTCGTCGTCGGGCTGGGCTGTCTGGGCCTGCTGGCGGCGGTGCTGGACTTCGCGAGCGTGTCGCCGACGCTGGCGACGATGATCGGGCTCGGCGTCGGGATCGACTACGCGCTGTTCCTGATCACCCGGCACCGTCAGCTGGTGATGGAGGGCGTGGACCCGGCGGTCAGCGCGGGCCGGGCGGTGGCGACCAGCGGCCGGGCGGTGCTGGTGTCGGGCTGCACGGTGATCATCGCGCTGGCCGGGCTGTCGGTGTCCGGAGTGTCGTTCATCAGCAAGCTGGGTCTCGCGGCGGGCGTCACGGTGGTCACGGCGGTGCTGGGCGCGCTGACCCTCGTACCCGCGCTGCTCGGCCTGGTCGGCGGGAAGATCGACCGCTGGCACGTCCGTACGCCGGTCGCGGAGACCGACCCGGGGTCGGACGTCTCGACGGGCACCTGGCACCGGTACGCGATGCGGGTGGAGCGGCGGCCGTGGTGGTTCCTGGCGGGCGGGCTGATCGTGGTCGGCGTGCTGGCGATCCCGCTGTTCTCCATCCGGCTCGGCCACATCGACGACGGGGCCGACCCGACGAGCTTCACCGACCGGCGGGCCTTCGACCTGATGTCGGACGCCTTCGGGCCGGGCTCGAACGGCCCGCTGACCATCGTCGTCGACCAGACCAGCGTGCCCTCCGCCGACCGGTCCGCGCTCTCCAGCAGCGTCACCAAGGCCCTGACCGGGCTGCCCGACGCCGCCAGCGTCAGCCCCCTGCAGCCGACCAGTGACGGCGACGTGCTCGTCGCGACCGCGATCCCGGTCGGCGCGCCGCAGGACGCGAGCACGACGAGCCTGGTCAACCACCTCAAGGACGACGTGCTGCCCGAGGCGGTCAAGGGCACGGCGGCAAAGGGCTATGTGACCGGGACGACCGCCGCGCAGGTCGACTTCCTGGACATTGTGTCGTCCCGGCTGTTCGCGATCATCGCGGTCGTGGTCGGACTGGCCTTCATCATCATCCTGATCGTCTTCCGGGGCCTGCTCATCGCGCTGAAGGCCGCCGTCCTCAACCTGCTCTCCATCGGCGCGTCCTACGGTGTCGTGGTCGCCATCTTCCAGTGGGGCTGGGGCGGGCCCGCGCTCGGCGTCAACGGGAAGGTGCCGATCGAGAGCTACGTGCCGATGATGATGTTCGCCATCGTCTTCGGGCTGAGCATGGACTACGAGATCTTCCTGCTCACCCGGGTCCACGAGGCCTGGCTGCGGACCCGCGACAGCAAGGCGAGCGTCGCGCACGCGCTGGAGATCACCGCCCGGGTCATCAGCTGCGCCGCGCTCATCATGGTCAGCGTCTTCGCCGCGTTCATCGTCAGCGACAACATCGTGGTGAAGATGCTCGGCCTCGGCCTGGCTGTGAGCGTGCTCATCGACGCGACCATCGTGCGGCTGCTGCTGGTCCCGGCGGTGATGACGCTGCTGGGGCCGGCGGCGTGGTGGATCCCGCGCTGGCTGGACCGGATCCTGCCCCACCTCGATGCGGAGGGCACGAAGAGCGAGGGCTAGGCCGTTCGTCGAGTTGCGCAGCCCGCCGGCTGCGCTGTGTCCTCAATCGCCGGACGGGCTGAATTCAGCCCGTCCGGCGATTGAGGACGGAACCGGCAAGCGGACGGACCTGGCGGACCATGCCGGTCACCCCAGGGGGCGTTAGCGCGGCGTCGGCGGCGCGTTAGCGGCACCGGGAAGGGTGTGTCCAGGGAGTTCACGCGGCCGGGCATCTCTTCCCCCCACGGTGCCCGGTCGCACCCCTTACCTCTCCGGGCCCTCTTCGAGCAGCGCCGCGACCGCGTCCGCCTCCGTACGGTCGCCGAGCGGGGCGAGGACGCCGAGGGACTGGCGCAGCGAGGCCGCGGACTCCGCGTCCTGGCCCAGGCCGCGCTGGATCTGGCCGATGAGGCGCAGCGCCAGCGCCTCGTACGCGGGATTGCCGTAGCGGCGGGAGAGTTCGACCGCCTGGCGGGCGTAGCCGATCGCCTCGGTCGGGCGGCCGAGGGCGTGCAGGCACTCGGCGGTGGTGGCGAGGGAGGCGAGGTGGGTGTGGGACGAGGGCATGGCGGCCGTCAGCCGGCGGGCCTCCTGGCCGAATTCCAGGGCCTCGGCATGCCTGCCGAGCAGGTTGAGGACATGGCCGAGGTTGTTGAGCACCGAGGCCTGCGAGGGCAGGTCGTTCAGGTCGCGGGCGATGCCCAGGGCGTCCTTCAGGGTGTCGATGGACTGCTCCCGGCCCTCCTCCCCGGTCTCCAGCTGCCCGATGGCGAGCCGGCTGACGGCCAGGTAGCGGATCTCGTCGCTGCCGGACTCCTCCGCGAGCCCGACCGCGCGCCGCAGATACGGCATCGCCTCCGCGAAGTCGCTGCGCTCGCACAGCGCCATCCCCACATCCGTGTGCAGCCGGGACCGTCCGGCCGCCTCCCCCGAGGACTCGGCCGCCCGAAGCCCGGTCAGGCTGGCCGTCACCCAGTCGTCCACATGCTCGGTACGGAAGTACATGGGCATGGTGTTGGAGGCCAGCCGCCAGGCGCGGCCCGCCGCCCGGCCCTCGGCGCACGCGGTGACCAGGGCCTGGATGGCGGGGACTTCGGTCCGGAACCAGCCGGTGTTGTCGGCGACGGCCGGGATGCCGGCGGCCGGGTGGGCGGCGGGCCAGTAGAGCAGCTCCCGGCGCGAGACGACGGACTCGGCGGCGGTCGCGGTCACCGCGAGGTAGTGGTCCAGCAGCCGGTCGTACGCCTCGGCGCGGTCCTCGGCCGGCAGATCCTGCCCGGCCAGGCGCACGGTGTACAGGCGTACGAGATCGTGGCGGGCGAAGCGGCCCGGGCCTGTCGACGCCTCCTGCAGCAGATGCGCCGAGGCCAGGTCGGCCAGCGAGCGGCCCGCCTCCGCGAGCGACTGGCCGGACAGCGCGGCCGCCGTCCAGGCGTCGATGTCCGCGCCCTGGTGCAGGCCCAGGAACCGGAACAGGGCCGCCGCCGGGCCGGGCAGCACGCGGTACGACAGCCGCAGCGCCGCCTCCACGCCCGAGTCGGCGTCGTCCGTGGTCAGCACCGACAGCCGGGCCTGCTCGTCGGACAGGTCGGCCACCAGCTCCGACACCGGCCGGCCCGGCCGCATCGCGAGCCGCGCCCCCGCGACCCGCAGCGCCAGCGGCAACCCCTCGCACAGTCGTACGAGTTCGGCCGCCGCCTCGGTCTCGGCGGCGATCCGGTCCCGGCCGACCGTGCGGGCCAGCAGCGCGTGCGACTCCTGCGCGGGCAGCGCCTCCACGCGCAGCACGGCCGCCCCCTCCCGCGCCACCAGGCCGCCGAGCAGATTGCGGGTCGTGACGACGGTCGCGCACCCGGGCCCGGACGGCAGCAGCGGCAGCACGTCCCCGACCGCCCGGACGTTGTCCAGGACGACCAGCATCCGGCGGTCCGCGAGCAGCGACCGGTAGAGCGCGATCCGCTCGTCGGGATCCGCCGGGATCGTACGGTCGGGCGGGCCCAGTGCCCGCAGGAAACCGGCCAGCACGGACGCCGTCGACACCGGCGCCCCGGCCGAGAACCCGCGCAGGTCCGCGAAGAGCTGGCCGTCCGGGAAGGCGGCGGCGTTGTGGTGCGCCCAGCGCAGCGCCAGCGCCGTCTTGCCGACCCCGGCGGGGCCCACGATCAGGGCGATTCCGGAGCCGTCCGCGGCGTTGTCCAGGGCGGCCAGTTCGGAGCCGCGCCCGACAAAGCCGGTGCTCTCACGGGGGAGCTGGGCGGGGGAAGTCGCTGCCATGGGCTGGGATTCCGGCTTCGGCTGCGGCCCGGTGCCGCGCAGCACCGTCTCGTACGCCGCCTGCAGCGGCGGCCCCGGCGACACCCCCAACTCGCCCGCGAGCAGCTCCCGGGTGCGGTGGAACAGGTCCAGCGCGTCCCGCTGCCGGTCCGCCTGATGCAGGGCCAGCACGAGCAGCCGTATCAACGGCTCCCGGAAGGGCTCCGTCCGGACGGCCTCGCTCAGCGCCGCCACCACGTCACCGCCCTCCGCCAGCCGTACCTTCCGCTCCGCCCAGCCCTCCAGCGCTGCCAGCCGGTCCTGCACGATGCGCGACGCGACCTCCTCGCGCAGCGCGGCGCTCGGCACATCCGCGAGCGGCGTCCCCCGCCACAGTGCCAGCGCCCGGCCGAGCAGATCCGCCGCTGCGCGGTCGTCCGCCGCGCGGGCCCTGGCGACGAGGCCCCGGAAGTGGTGCAGGTCCACGTCCTGGTCATCGTCGGTGCTGCTCAGCAGTACGTATCCCGGGTCCCGGGTCGCCACTTCCAGCCCGAAGCGGCGCAGCGCCGATATGTGGCCCTGCAGCGCGGTGCGCGCCCGGGGCGGCGGCTCGCCGTCCCAGACCAGGTCCAGCAGGCGGTCCACGGGGACGATGTGATTCAGCTCCAGCGCGAGCACGGCCAGCACCGCCCTGCGCTTGGGCGCGGCGATCTCGACCGGCGTGCCGGTGGCGTCCGCCAGTTCGACCGGGCCCAATAGCCGTACGCGCATGATGTGCGACAGGCTAGTGCGTCCGGCTGGGCTCCGAAGGGTGATCCCGAACGCCTTTCTGGGGGTGCCCCCTTTGGGGGAGTGTCCTCAAACGCCGGACGGGCTGGGTCAGCCGCGATACGCCTCCAGCAGCCGTAGCCAGATCTCGCTCATCGTCGGGTAGGCCGGCACCGCGTGCCAGAGGCGGTCGATGGGGACCTCGCCGGTGATGGCGATGGTCGCGGCGTGCAGCAGTTCACCCACCCCCGGGCCGACGAAGGTGACGCCGAGGAGGACGCCGCGGTCGGTGTCGATGACGGCGCGGGCGCGGCCACGGTAGGAGTCGGCGTACAGGGACGCGCCGGAGACGTTGCCGAGGTCGTAGTCGATGACGCGGACGGAGCGGCCGGAGCGGGTCGCGTCGGCTTCGGTGAGGCCTACGGAGGCGGCTTCGGGATGGGTGAAGACGACCTGGGGGACGGCGAGGAGGTCGGCGGTGGCGGAGTGCGGGCTCCAGGGGGCGGTGTCGAGGGGGTGGCCGGCGGCGAGGGCCGCGATGGCGGCGCCGGCGATGCGGCCCTGGTATTTGCCCTGGTGGGTGAGGAGGGCGCGGTGGTTGGAGTCGCCGGCGGAGTAGAGCCAGCCGCCGGGCACGTCCGTGACCCGGCAACTGTCGTCGACGGTGAGCCAGTCGCCGGGCCGCAGGCCCACCGTGTCGAGGCCGAGGTCGTCGGTGCGGGGGGTGCGGCCGGTGGCGAAGAGGATCTCGTCGGCGGTGAGCTCGGAACCGTCGGAGAGGGTGGCGGTGACCGGGGAGAACTCCGATTCGCGGCGGACGGCGGTGACCGACACCTCCGTACGCACCTCGACGCCCGCCGACCGCAGCCCTTCCGCGACCAGCTCGCCCGCGAACGGCTCCCAGCGCGGCAGCAGCCCGTCACCGCGTACGAGAACGGTGACCTCCGACCCCAGTGACCGCCACGCCGTGGCCATCTCGACGCCGACCACGCCGCCGCCGACGACGATCAGCCGCCCCGGGACCTCCGGGGAGCTGGTGGCGTCGCGGCTGGTCCAGGGGTGGGCGTCGGCGATGCCGGGGAGGTCGGGGACGAGGGCGCGGGTGCCGGTGCAGACGGCGACGGCGTGGCGGGCGGTGAGGAGGCGGCGGCCGCCCTCGGGGGTTTCGACGGCGACCCGGCGGGGGCCGTCGAGGCGGCCCTGGCCGCGTACGAGGTCGATGCCGACGGAGTCCAGCCAGGCGACCTGGCCGTCGTCCTTCCAGTTGGACGCGAAGTAGTCCCGCCGGGCGAGCACGGCGGCGGCCTCGAGCCTGCCGTCGCCCACCGCTTCCCGTGAGCCGGCCACCTCCTTCGCCCCGGCCAGTGCGGCGGCCGGGCGCAGCAGCGCCTTGCTGGGCATGCACGCCCAGTACGAGCACTCGCCGCCGACCAGCTCGCTCTCCACCAGCGCCGTGGTGAGCCCGGCGGCCCGGGTCCGGTCGGCGAGGTTCTCGCCGGTGGGACCGCCGCCGATCACGATGACGTCGTACGCCGAAGTTTTAGTCACGTACTCAGCAAACACACAGCGGACGCGAAGCGCACTCCAAAACTCCTCATCCACGATGGTGAAATGGCCGTGCCCCCTGAGTCCGTGCGTGTTCTCGTCGTCGATGACGAGGACGGCATCACGGAGTTGCTGTCGCTGGCCGTCACCGAGGCGGGCTGGCAGCCGTTCCGCGCGGCTGACGGGGCTGCCGCGCTGCGTGCCGCGCGCCGCTGCGCGCCGCATGTCGTCGTGCTGGACTGGATGCTGCCCGACATGGACGGCCTGCGCGTGCTGCGCGGCCTGCGCGCCGAGCACCCCGAGCTGCCGGTGCTGTTCCTCACCGCGCGCGACGCGCTGGAGCACCGCATCGACGGGCTCGCGGCGGGCGCCGACGACTATGTGACGAAGCCCTTCAGCCTGGAGGAGGTCGTCCTGCGGCTGCGCGGGCTGCTGCGGCGTACGGGCGCGGCCCCGCAGCCGGCCGGGGGACCGGTGCTGGCGCTGGGCGGGCTGCTGCTGGACGAGCACACGCGGGAGGTGCACCGGGACGGGGAGCCGGTGAACCTGACGGCGAAGGAGTTCGACCTGCTGGGGTATCTGATGCATCACCCGCGGCAGGTGCTGAGCAAGGCGCAGATCCTGAGCACGGTGTGGAGCGGCGGGGGAGACACGTTCGACGCCGGGGGCAATCTGGTCGAGGTGTACATCTCCAGCCTCCGCCGGAAGATCGACAAGGGGCGGGACCCGATGATTCACACAGTGCGCGGGGTGGGCTACGCGATCAGATGCCCGGAGCCGGAGGAGCGGTCGTGAAGCTGCGACCGCGACCGCGACCGTGGCTGCGAGTGCGGCTGCACGGCAGGTCCTTGCGCGTCCGGCTGCTGGTCCTGATCAGTACGACGCTGATCGTGGTCTGCTGCGCGATGGCGCTCACCACGGTCCTGGCCGAGCGGCTCTTCCTCATGCAGGGCCTCGACACCCGCGTCCACAACGCCGCCTCCCGCAGCCAGGGCGGCATGGGGCTCAACGACGAAACCGCCGCCGACACCAACCTGAACTTCCTCAACGAGCGCGGGCAGGCCGTCGGCACCCTGGCCGCCCGCTACCACTCCGACGGCACGATCAGCGCGGCCGGGGCCGTCACGGCGGACGGCGGGCTCATGACGCTCAGCGCCGAGCAGATCGCCGTACTCGCCGACGTCCCGGCCGACGGCGCCGTGCACACCCGCTCCATCCCGGCGCTGGGCACCTACCGGGTGACCCGGCTAGCCGACGGCGGACTCCCGGTGCTCGCCGGGCTGCCCGCCGACGGCGAGTTCGAGCTCATCGACAAGCTGATCGCCGCCGAGGCCGTCGTCGCCCTGCTGGGCCTGGTCGCCGCCGGCTGCGCCTGCGCCGTCGTCATCCGCCGCCAGCTCCGGCCGCTGGGACGCGTCGCCGCCACCGCCGTCGAGGTCTCCCGCTCGCCCCTCGGCCACGGCGAGGTCGGCGGCCTCACGCGGGTGCCGCAGCCCGACACCGACCCCGGCACCGAGGCCGGCCAGGTCGGCGCCGCGCTCAACCGCATGATCGACCATGTCGAGTCCTCGATGGCCGTACGCCAGCAGAGCGAGGCCCGGATGCGGCGCTTCCTCGCCGACGCCAGCCACGAACTGCGTACGCCGCTCGCCTCGATCGCCGGCTACGCCGAACTCGCCAACCGCGGCGGCCGTGGCGGGCCCGCCACCGCCATCGACCTGACCCGGGCCTGGCAGCGCGTCGCCTCCGAGGCCTCCCGCATGACGGGGCTGGTGGAGGACCTGCTCCTGCTCGCCCGCCTCGACGAAGGACGTCCCCTGCGCAGCGCCGAGGTCGACCTCACCTCCCTCGTTGCCGAGGCCGTCTGGGACGCCCGCGCCGCCGCCGGCGACGGCGACGCCCGGCACTGGCAGGTACGGCTCCCCGACGGGCCCGTGCTCGTCATGGGCGACGAGGAGCGCATCCACCAGGTCGTCGCCAACCTGCTGGCCAACGCCCGTACGCACACCCCGCCCGGCACGGCCGTCGTCGCCGAGGTCGCGGCGGCCGGCGGCGACTGCGTCGTACGCGTCGCCGACGACGGGCCCGGTATCCCCGCCGCCCTCCTCCCGGCCGTCTTCGAACGCTTCAGCCGCGGCGACGCGTCCCGCTCCCGCGGCGCCGGCGGCACCGGCGGCGGTTCCGGGCTCGGGCTCGCCATCGTCGCGGCCATCGTCGAGGCGCACGGCGGGAGCATCGCCGTCGACAGCGTCCCCGGCCGCACCGTCTTCACGGTCCGGATGCCGAATGCAGCCCGTCCGGCGTTTGAGGACACGCCCGTAGGGCGTTCGGGGGTCTGGGGGCGTAGCCCTCAGCGGGTCCGGGCGGAGCCCGGTAATTAGCTACAGCCAAGCCTGGGGTGCGCTTCAGGTGCGGCTCAGCTTGGGGCGACAGAGTCATGAAGCGCAGCGCCAAAGCACCACCAGCATCAACGCTGGTTGGCCGGGCGGCGCGGCTCCATCTGTCAGGCCGCGCCGCCCGGTACCCGATGAGTCGGAAGAACCTCCTGCTCCGTCCAGATCACCTTGCCCCGGGCCGTGTGCCGGGTGCCCCAGCGCGCGCTGAGCTGGGCGACGAGGAAGATGCCGCGGCCGCCCTCGTCGGTGGTCGCGGCTCTGTGCAGCCGGGGGGAGGTGCCGCTGCCGTCGGAGACCTCGAAGACGAGGGCGCGGTCGCGGAGCAGACGGGCCTGGACGGGGCCGTCGGCGTGCCGGATGGCGTTGGTGATGAGTTCGCTGGCGATGAGCTCGGTGGCGAAGGCCAGGTCGGCCAGGCCCCAGTCGGTGAGCCGGCGCAGGATGGCGGCGCGAAGGTCGGAGACGGCGGCGGGGTCGTCGGGTACGTCCCAGGAGGCGACCCGGGAGGAATCGAGCGTACGGGTACGGGCGACGAGCAGCACCACGTCGTCGCTGACGCGGGCCGTGCCGGCGGCGGACTCGGGCAGCAGGGTCTCCTGGACGGCCTCGCAGACCTGCTCCACGGTGGCGGGCCGTTCGCCGAGCACATGCTCCAGGAGCCGCATTCCGGTCTCGGGATCGAGGTCGCGGCCGTGCCCGCCGATCAGGCCGTCGGTGAACAGGACGATGTCGCTGCCTTCGGGAATCTCCAGCTCGACGCTCTCGAAGGGCAGTCCGCCCGCCCCCAGCGGCGGCCCGGCGGGCAGTTCGGGGAACTCCACATGGCCGTCGGGCAGTACGAGAGCGGGCGGCGAGTGGCCGGCGCGGGCCATGGTGCACAGCCGTGAGACGGGGTCGTAGACCGCGTAGAGGCAGGTGGCGCCCGTGAGGCCGGTGAGGCGGTCGGTCAGGTCGTCCAGGTGGCCGAGGAGTTCGTCGGGCGGCAGGTCGAGGGCGGAGAAGTTGTGGACGGCGGTGCGCAGCCGGCCCATCGCGGCGGCGGCGTGCATGCCGCGTCCGGCGACGTCGCCGACGACGAGGGCGACCCGGGCGCCGGAGAGCGGGATGATGTCGAACCAGTCCCCGGCGACGCCGACCCGGCCCTGTGCGTCCCGGGCGGGCAGATAGCGGTAGGCGGCCTCGACGGCGTGCTGCTCGGGCAGGTCCTGGGGGAGCAGGCTGTGCTGCAGCTCCAGGGCGAGCTGGTGCTCGCGGGTGAGGAGCCGGGCGTTGTCGATGGCGACGGCGGTGCGGGCGGCCAGCTCCCGGGCCAGGACGAGGTCGTCGTCCTCGAACGGGACGGTCCCGGCGCCGCGTTGGAAGACGGCGAAGCCCAGCACGGTGCCGCGGGCGCGCAGCGGTACGGTGATCCGCCGGTCGGTGGGCGTCACCGCCGGCGGATGGGCGTCCAGGTCCAGGTCCAGGTCCAGGTCCAGGTGCACGGTCACCTCGTCGGCGAAGCGCGGCACGCAGGCCTGCGCCAACTCCCCGGCGGTGCACGTCGCGTCGGGCGTGGCGCCGATCAGGGCGCCCGCCTCGCAGAGCAGTTCCAGGCGGCGGCGGGCGGTCAGGGCGAGCCTGCTGACCCCCGGTTCGCCCACCGGCAGCGCGGCCGAGTCCTCCTCCGGGGACTTCGGGCTCTCCGGGCACTGAGGGGCGATGGCGCCCACCGCGATGCTGTGCGGCCCCGAGTCGAAGGGCAGGCTCACCTCGACGACGGCGCCGCAGCCGCCGTAGGCGCTGGTCGCCGGGCGGCAGAGCAGCATCGCGGTGCGCCCGTAGGACATCGGCACCTCGATGGCGGCGCGCCGGCCGGCGGAGATCAAGCCGGCGGCGGCGTCGGTGAGCAGGGCTTCGTCGCGGCCGCTGACGGCAGCGGGGACGCCGACGTGCTGGACGCCGCCCCCGCCGTCCAGCAGAAGGGCGGGGGTGCGGAAGCGGCGGTCGGCGCGCAGGAAGGCGTGCAGCAGAGCGCGTTCGTGGTCCGAGCACTGGTCGAGGAGGCGCTGCTCGATGGCGAGGGCCGCCTCGTGGACCAGCCCGGTCATCAGGGGGTGGGCGTCGGCGGCGTGGCTGGTGAGGTCCAGTACGCCCTGGACGCGGCCGCTGACCGGGTGGCGTACGGGCACGCCCACGCAGGTCAGGTGGCTCAGCGGGTCGCAGAAGTGCTCGCGGCCGGTGATCCGGACCGGGCGGTTCTCCGCCAGCGCGGTGCCCATGCCGTTGGTGCCCGCGTCGAGTTCGTGGTAGCTGAAGCCGGGGGCGAGGCCGACCGCGTCGAGGGCGGGGAGCAGGGCCGGTTCGGCGGCGCGGCGGTCGAGGATGACGCCCGCGTCGTCGGTGAGCGCGATGTGGATCCGGGTGCCGGACAGGGCCGTCTCCAGCCGGTCGACGAGCGGGCGGGCGGCGCGCGCGAGCGCGCCGGTGAGGTCCAGGTCGGCGGTGTAGGGGAGTTCGAGGCGGTCGGGGGTGAGGCCATGGGCCAGACATCGTTCCCATGAAGCGCGGACGGTGGTCCGCCCGGCTTGGGGCTCGGCCGCTGCCTCTGCCACCTTGCTCACATCCTCGGGATCCTTGACCCTTGGCGCCTTGGCGCCCAGGGCCTGTCCGGCGGATCTCCGTGGCGTCCACGGAGATCCGCCGGACAGGCCCTGGGCGACGACGCATATTCGACGTGCCCTGCAGCCGAACGTAGGCGGGGCGGCGGCCCGCTGTGGCGATCCTCGTCCACGGCCACCCTTGTGAGTGACACAGAAGTAGCCATGGCGGTAAACGGCCTGTGAGTTGTGGACGAGCGCGGGCGCGTATCGATCGCGTGGCAGGGGTTCCTGATGGAGACTGGGCCTGACGCGGGACCGTCAATACCGTTATCAGAAGGAGTCAATCCATCATGGCTACCAAGCGTATTGCGCACACCGCCTGGGAAGGCAGCCTGCTCGAAGGCAAGGGTGTGGTCACCCTGGACTCGTCCGGCGTCGGCGAGTACCCGGTGACCTGGGCCGCCCGGTCCCAGGAGGCCAACGGCAAGACCAGCCCCGAGGAACTGATCGCCGCCGCGCACTCCAGCTGCTTCTCGATGGCCCTGTCGCACGGCCTCGCCCAGGCCGGCAACCCGCCGACCAGCCTGCGCACCGAGGCCGAGGTCACCTTCCAGCCCGGCGAGGGCATCACCGGCATCCACCTGACCGTGCAGGGCCAGGTGCCCGGTCTGGACGAGGCGGACTTCATCAAGGCCGCCGAGGACGCCAAGGCCAACTGCCCGGTCAGCCAGGCCCTCACGGGCACGACGATCACCCTGACCGCAGGGCTCGTCTGAGCTCTGGATACGCCGCCTGCCGGAGGACTTGGGTTCCGGCAGGCGGCGGTCTATCCTCGTAGTGTACGAAACCGTTTCGATGCAGGGGTGATCATGACCACGGAGGCCACGGCCACGGCGCGCCGCAACACGCGCCTGACCCCCGAGCGTGAGATGGAGCTCTACACCGCCGTCGTGGACCTGCTCCGCGAGGTCGGCTACGAGGCTCTGACGATGGACGCCGTCGCCACCCGTACGCGCTCCAGCAAGGCCACCCTCTACCGTCAGTGGAAGGGCAAGCCGGAGCTGGTCGCGACCGCGCTGCGCGCGTGCAAGCCGGTGCGTGCCGAGGAGGTGGACACCGGATCCATCGTCACGGACCTGTACGAGCTGGCCAAGGACATCCCCAAGCACCAGGACCAGGACGCCACCGGCGTGATGCGCGCGCTGGCCCACGCCGCCGCGCACAACCCCGATCTGGGCAACGCGCTGCGCGAGGCGCTCATCGAGCCCGAGGTCGCCGCGCTGCGCGGGATGCTGGACCGGGCCGTGGACCGGGGCGAGATCCCGCAGGGCCGGCCCGCGGTCGACTACATGATCTTCATGATGACCGGCGCGTTCTTCGGCCGCCCGCTGATCGAGGACCGGGCCGTCGACGCCGAGTTCCTCACCCGCTACATCGACGCGGTCGTGCTGCCCGCCCTGGGGGTCACCGTCCCGCCGGTCAGTCGCTGACCTTGCTCCTCGGCTGGTACTCCAGGTCCGCGTAGTCCGGGTGGTGGGCGATCCACCCCGCGATGAACGGGCACGCCGCCAGCACCTTCTGCCCCCGCGCCCGCGCCTCGTCCAGCGCGGCGCGCGCGAGCGCCGAGCCGACCCCGCGGCCCTCGTACGCCGGTTCCACCTCGGTGTGCAGGAAGGCGATCAGCTCGGGCGTACGGATGTAGGTGGAGATGCCCGCGAGCTTGCCGCCGACGCGGGCCTCGTAGCGCTTCGCGCCGGACGCGTCGGTTACCTGGGGTGATTCGGAACTCATGCGCCCACCTTAGGGAGGCGGGTGGGTTAACGCGATCGAAACGTTTGCGTTTCGCTGGCGGGTGCCTTAGTCTCATGTGAGTACGAAACCGTTTCGTATTGAGAAGGAGCGCGTCCCCATGGCCCAGACAGCCGCCGCGCAGGCCCCCGCCAAGGAGGCCGGTGCCAGCGCCACGCACGATCCCGCCGGGAATCATCGCTGGTGGATCCTCGCGATCATCGGTGTCGCCCAGCTGATGGTGGTGCTCGACGCGACCATCGTCAGCATCGCCCTGCCGTCCGCCCAGGCCGACCTCGGCTTCTCCGACGGCAACCGTACCTGGATCGTCACCGCCTACTCGCTGGCCTTCGGCAGTCTGCTGCTGCTCGGCGGCCGCATAGCCGACCTCTTCGGCCGCAAGATCGCCTTCCTGGTGGGTGTCGGCGGCTTCGCCGCCGCCTCCGCGCTGGCCGGTGCCGCTCAGAACTTCGAGACGCTGGTCGCGGGCCGCGCCCTGCAGGGCGCCTTCGGCGCACTGCTCGCGCCCGCCGCGCTGTCGCTGCTCACCACGACCTTCACCGACGCCAAGGAGCGGGCCAAGGCCTTCGGTGTCTTCGGTGCGATCGGCGGCTCCGGCGCGGCCATGGGCCTGCTGCTCGGCGGTGTCCTCACCGAGTACCTGAACTGGCGCTCGACCCTGTACGTCAACCTGCTCTTCGCCGCCGTCGCCCTCTTCGGCGGGTGGACCCTGCTCAAGCGCGCCGACCGTGACCCCGACTCCAAGCTCGACATCCCGGGCACGCTCCTGGTCACCCTCGGCCTCTTCGGCATCGTCTACGGCTTCTCCAACGCCGAGTCGCACGACTGGAGCTCCCCGCTGACCGTGGGCTTCCTCGCCGGCGGCGCCATCCTCCTGGCCGGCTTCGCCTGGTGGCAGACCAAGGCCTCGCACCCGCTGCTGCCGCTGCGCGTGCTGCTCGACCGCAACCGCGGCGCGTCGTTCACCGCAATGCTCATCGCCGGTGCCGGAATGTTCGGCGTCTTCCTCTTCCTCACCTACTACCTGCAGCTGAGCCTGGGCTTCTCCGCCATCCAGACCGGCTCGGCCTTCCTGCCCATGGTCGCCGCCCTGATGACCGGCGCGATCGGCGGCACGAACCTGCTGCTCCCGCGCGTCAGCCCCAAGATCGTCGTCCCGATCGGCAGCCTTCTCGCCGCCGCCGGCATGGTCTGGCTCACCCCGCTCGACATGGGCAGCACCTACGCCGCCAACGTCCTGCCCCCGCTGCTCGTCATCGGCCTCGGCATCGGCCTGGTCTTCGCCCCCTCGATGAGCCTGGCCACGGCCGGTGTGGCCGCCGAGGACGCCGGAGTCGCCTCCGCCCTGGTCAACACCATGCAGCAGATCGGCGGCTCGATCGGCACCCCGCTGTTCAACACGCTGGCCGCCTCCGCCGCCACGAGCTACCTGGTCGGCAAGGACGCCACCAGCAAGCTCGTCCAGGCCCAGGCCCAGCTGGAGGCGTACTCCACCGCGTACTGGTGGGCCGCCGGGTTCTTCGCCGCGGGTGCGGTGCTCACGGCCATCCTGTTCCGTCCCGGGGTCCCGGAGACCGACCCGGAAGCGGCCGCCGCGGTCCACATGTAACAACCCCGAGCTGGGGCCGTATCCGGTGAGCGGAGAGCGGAGGCCCCACAGCGCGCCGACCCGTGGGGACGGGGATCGGTGCGGAAGACAGGCCCGGTGGCCGATCCCCTCTCGCGGGGACCGACCACCGGGCCTGTGCCGTGTCGTGTCGTGTGCCTTACGCCACAAAACGGAACCGATTGTCGGTTAATGTGCGTTTTCCGTGACGGAAAGGGTGCGTGCTCCGTGAATCTGCTCGACCTGTTGCTCATCCTCGCCGTCGCCGCCTACGCAGCCTCCGGCTACCGGCGCGGCCTCGTCGCGGGCTTTGTCTCGCTCGCGGGCTTCGTCGGCGGCGCGATCATGGGCGTATGGCTCCTGCCGTATGTCCTGGAGCATGTGGCCGCCGGTACGCCGGCGGCCACCCTGGTCGCCCTCCTCACCGTCCTCCTCCCGGCCGCCGTCGGGCACGCGCTGGCCGCCGGGCTCGCCTGGAAGCTCCGGGCCGGGCTGCACTGGGGCCCGGCCCGCTGGGTCGACGGGGTGGGCGGGGCGGCGGCGAACACGGTCGCCGTGCTCCTGGTCTCCTGGGTGGCCGCGAGCGTCCTGGTGTCCTCGGCCTCGATCACCCTCTCCCAGACCATCCGCGGCTCCGCGATCCTCGGCGCCGTGCAGGACACCATGCCCTCCCAGGCCCCGAGCTGGTTCAGCCGGGCCACCGGGGCCCTGGCCGCGGCCGGCTTCCCCCAGGTCTTCAACCCCTTCGAGTCCGAGCCCGTCAACGGCGTGCCCGAGCCCTCCGGCGACAACGTCACCTCCACTGCCACGGCCGCCGCCGCCGACAGCACCGTGAAGATCGAGGGCGTCGCCAAAGTGGACGGCCACCGCCAGGGCCAGGAGGGCAGCGGCTTCGTCTTCGCCGCCGAGCATGTGATGACCAACGCCCACGTGGTCGCCGGCGTCGACTCCCCGACCGTCCAGATCGGCGGCTCGGGCCGCTTCTACTCCGCCAAGGTCGTCCTGTTCGACCCCAAGCGCGATGTCGCCGTCCTCGACGTCCCCGGCCTGTCCGCCCCCCTGCTCCGCTTCGCCGGCGAGGCCGCCCGCGGCGACGGCGCCGTCGTCGCCGGCTACCCCGAGAACGGCGGCCTCGACCTGCGCGCCGCCACCGTCGCCGGCCGCATCCGCGCCAACGGCCAGGACATCTACGGCGACGGCACCGTCACCCGCGACATCTACCAGGTCCGTTCCAACATCCGCCCCGGCAACTCCGGCGGCCCGCTCCTCACCACGACCGGCGCCGTCTACGGCGTGGTCTTCGCCCGCTCGACCACCGACGCCACGACGGGCTACGTCCTCACGGCCGACGAGGTCGCCGACGACGCCGCCCGGGGCGCGACGGCGACCCGGGCGGTTGATACGGGGACCAGAGCCGCGCTCTAGTCCAGCAGACCGTCGTAGTCCGGCAGCTTGTACGTCTTCTCCGCGTAACCGCCGGTCAGGTCCGTCGTGTTGTTGCCGATGTTCTCGATGATCGTGTAGCCGTCGTCCTCGATCTCCTCGCGCTGCGCGGTCTTGAAGTCGGCGACGTCCGCGAACAGGTCGGGCACCGACCGGTCGTACAGCCCGTCCACCGTGTACCCGACATTCGTCAGGTTGTACTTGGTGATGAGGTGGATGAGGTCCGTCCGCGCCGTCACGAAGAAGACGCTGACGCCCTTGCTGTGCGCGTACTTTGCGAGCGCCAGCGTCCCCGGCGTCGCGGGGGTCGGATAACCGCCCTTGTAGTACGAGGCCAGCGAGGTGTTGTCGATGTCCAGCACGATCGCCAGCTTCTCGCCGCTCGTCGCGCTCGCCGTCCGCTGCGTGACATACGTCTGCGCGGTGTTCGTGACGGCGGCGACATCCGCCACCCAGGTGTCGTACGTGGGTGTGGTCGTGGCCGCCATGGCGGGCGTGCCCGGCAGTGCCAGTCCGGTCACCGCAGCGCCGACGATGGCGGCTGCCGCTATGCGTCGTCTCCAGCTCGTTGTCTTCATGGGACGTACGTTCGCCTGAACGGGTGACTTGAAACCGGCCAGTAGCTTACTTGGCGGTAACACTTAGGTGTTATGGCCGGTGCTGGTGGTGTGCCGGTAGACCACCGAGTCCCGTGCCACGAGCCCCATCCGCCGGTACAGCCTGTTCGCCGCCTCCCTCGACGGCCGTGACGTCAGATCCACACTCCGCACCCCGCGCTGCCCCGCCTCCGCCAACGCCCCCTCCGTCAGCGCCTCCCCGACGCCCCGCCCCCGGGCCCCCGCGTCCACCACCACATCCTCGATCCGCCCCCGAACCCCCGTCGGCGTCCGGTACGTCACCAGCGTCGCCGTCCCCGCGATCGCGCCGTCAACCCGCGCCACCAGCAGGACCGTTGACGGCACCGCCACGATCTCCGCCAGCTCCGCCGCGCCCGGCGCCCGCCCCGACGACGACAACTGCGGGACCAGTCGCGCGAACGCCTCGGCGATCTCGCCCGTGATCTCCCGTACGGCTTCCACTTCCACGTCGTTGCTCCTCCGCCGAGCCTAGATCGTCGTCAGCGCAGCACTGTCATGAACACATTGCGGTGGGTTGTCGTGAAGGCGTGCTCGCGATGGGACCAGGCGATTCGCTCTGCGACCTGAGCGTCGGTGGCGATGCGGGGTGCGGAGGCGATGAGGTGTGCGTGCCACCAGTCGGCGTTGCGGGCCTGGCGGTCGAGGATCGCGTCGAGGAGGCGGGCGCGGGCCCGGCCGGGGAGTCCATAGGCGTCGGCCAGAACCCGCACCTGGGCGGCTTGCTCGGCGACGGGTGGAGCCTCGGACTTGGAGGCGATGCACCAGGTCCAGGCCATGTAGCCGAGGTCTTCGAGCGGGTCTCCCGGGGCGGCGGTGTCGAAGTCGATGAAGGCGACGGGTCGGTTGTCACGGAAGACGGTGTTGTTGGGTCCGGGGTCGTGGTGGCAGACGACCGGGTGCGACCCGGCGAGTGTGCTGCCCCGGGTGGCGTCGTGCAGCGCCCGTAGCAGGGCCCCGGCTCCAGCCACTTGCTGGTCGGTCCAAGGCTGGAACCTGGCCGGGACCCACCCGGGAAGGAAGGTGAGAGTGTCGCGACCCGCCGGGTCACGGCCGAGATGGCGCGGTGCGCCGGTGAAGCCCTGCGCACTCAAGTGTCCGAGCAGGTCGGCGACAAAGGACGACGTGGCGCCGGCGGGGCGCCGCACCGTGTCGCCGACCCGAACGACGCCCTGGGTGATGCGGCCCCCGGACAGCGGCACCTCAGCTTCCATCGCTCCACGTTATGCCGTGCGCGGCGGGACGTTACGCAGTCGTGAGCGCGATCGTCACGTCCGACCCGAGCATTGCGGGCAGCAGGTCCAGGCCCAGCACGCGCACGCCCAGCGGAACCGTCATCGGCTTCGTGGCCGCCCCGCCGCAGGCCGCTTTCGGCGCGGTGGCGGTCAGGGTCACGGCCGCCAGCCCGAGGCTGCTCGGAGCGGTCGTGGCACGGGTGAAGGTGCCGTCGCCCTTGGTGTCGAAGGAGTCGGCGACGGTCTCGTCGACCTTCAGCTCCAGCGCCACGGCGGCGGTCGGCTTCACGCCGCCGGGGCACAGCACGCGGCCGTTCAGCGCGTAGGCCCTGGTGTCGCCGGTGTCGGCGGCCTGGGCGGGCGCGGCGGCGCACAGGCCGCCGACTATGACGGCAGCGGTCACGGCGGCGGCCGGGGCGAGCTTGCGGAGCACGGTGGTACCTCCTGGTAGTCGGATCACTACTGGGAGTTTCACACGGGGGGTGCCGCTGCGCGCGGGCAGCTACTCCGCGCACGAACTCTCACAGCCCGCTGACAGGCTCTCTTCAGGGGTCATTTACATCCGTCGTGGAATTTGGGCTGCATGCATGGACACTCCCCCCGCACCCCTGAAACCGAGCGCAGCCGCCGCTGGTTCATGAACAAGTCGCTGCTCGTCGGCGGTGTCGCCGCAGTGGCGACCATGACCGGCTGCTCCAAGAGCTCCTCCGGTTCGACGAGCTCCTCCGCCGCGCCCAGCGGGGGGATGCCGTCCGGCGGCCCCGGGGGGATGGGACCCGGGCAGAGCGAGGTCAAGTACGCCGACTTCAAGGGCTTGACCACCGACGGCAAGATCGTCGATGACCTGTACTCCATTCACTCCACGGGAGTGTCCACGGACGCGGTGGTCAAGGCCGCGCAGGCCTTCCTGGACGGGCTCTCCGCCAAGGAGCGCCGGTCGTGCACCTTCGACGTGGACGACGACGAGTGGCTGGCCTGGAGCAATGTCGACGGGTACGAGCGCAAGGGCGCCCGGATGGGCGACATCACGGCCAAGCAGCGCGCCCTGGGCTACGCGCTGCTCGGCGCGGCCCTGTCGGCCGACGGGGTGACCCAGACCCGCAACATCATGAAGCTCAACGCGTTCTTGGGCGACTACAGCGGCGGGGGCAGGGAGACGCTCACGGAGGGCGCCTACTTCTTCACCTTCATGGGCACCCCGTCGACGACGAAGCCCTGGGGCTTCCAGTACGAGGGCCACCATGTGGCCATCAACTACTTCGTGCTGGGCGACCAGGTCGTCATGACGCCGACCTTCATGGGCTCCGAGCCGACCTCGGCCACGTACAAGGGCGAGAAGATCACCCTCTTCAAGCCGGAGACCACGGCCGGTCTGACGCTGCTGCGGTCACTGACCGACGCGCAGCGCGCCAAGGTCATTTCCTCGACCGTGCAGAAGAGCGGCGACGACATGAAGGCCGGCGCGGGCCAGGACAACGCCAAACTCGCCTTCGAGGGTCTGGCCGGATCCGAACTCACCGCCGCGCAGAAGGAGAAGCTCCTGGACCTGGTGCGCGTGTACGTCGGCTACATGGACGACGGACACGCCGGGGTGAAGATGAAGGAGGTGGAGGAGCACCTGGACAAGACCTACTTCTACTGGCTCGGCGCGACCAAGGACACCTCCGCCTTCTACTACCGCGTCCACAGCCCGGTGGTGCTCATCGAGTACGACGCCCAGTCCCCGCTCGCGTACGGCACCACGGCGGGCGCCGGCGGCGGGGCCCAGCCCAGTGGCCAGCCGTCCGGGGGCCAGCCGACCGGCCAGCCCTCCGGGGGCATGGGCGGCGGCATGGGTGGCCCGGGCGGGACGCCGACGCAGCAGCACATCCACACCATCATCCGCACCCCGAACGCCGGGGACTACGGCGTGGACCTGCTCAAGCTCCACCTGGAGAACGACCACTGAGGGCCGCTGTCGCTGTCAGGGCTTGACGGCCAGCCCGGCGGCGATCAGGCGCTCCCAGACGGTGAGTTCGAGCGGCGGGGTGGCCGGGCGCCACTCCGCCGCCGGGACGATGCCCGGGGGTAGGACGGTGAGGCCGTCGCCGAAGAGGGCGAGGAGTTCGTCGTCGGTGCGCCAGCGGCCCCGGCCGAGGGAGGCCTGCAGGACCTGCTGCATGTGGGCGCTGCGGGGGTCGTTCTCGCTGCGGAAGTGGCTGATGAAGACGTAGCTGCCGGAGGGGACCCGGTCGTACCAGAAGCGGACGACGCCGGCCGGGTCCTCGTCGTCGTTGAGGTGGTGCAGGACCGCGCTGAGGATGATGGCGACCGGCTGCTCGAAGTCGATCAGGTCCCGGACGGCCGGGTTCTCGTAGATGGCCTTCGGCTCGCGCAGGTCGGCCTGGACGACGGTCGTGTTCTCGTTCTCCTCCAGCAGCGCGCGGCCGTGGGCGAGGACGACGGGGTCGTGGTCGACGTAGACGACGCGGGACTCCGGTGCGTGCCGCTGCGCGACCTGGTGGACGTTGTCCGAGGTGGGGAGGCCGCTGCCCATGTCCAGGAACTGCCGCACGGGGGTGTTGACGACGATCTCACGGATGGCGCGGCCCAGGACGGCGCGGTTGTCGAACGCGATCGTCTGCGAGCCGGGCAGGTCCTTGATGAAGTGGTCCGCGAGCGCCCGGTCCGCGGCGTAGTTGTCCTTGCCGCCCAGCAGGTAGTCGTACGTGCGGGCGATGCTCGGCTTCGTCTGGTCGACGCCGGGGATGTCGGTGGGGCTGTCGGTGCGCGCGTCGCTGCCTTCGGCCATCGCGGCTGTCCTTCCGGGTCCTGGTGTACGGCTGAGGTCACTCTATGCGATGACGTACGCAAGGACCGCTGTGATCAGGGAAGTTGACGGACCCGCACACCGCGCGTCAGACCGCTGTCCGCTCCCGGTTGGTCTGTTCCTCCTCCAGCAGTTTGGCCGCGATGTTGTTGATGGCCCGGTCCAGCAGGGCGCGGTCGGAGGGGTCGGTGACCGTCCAGTCGTCGAGGCGGGTGTCGAGCCAGCGGCGCCAGGCGGCGTGGAGGCGGTTGAGCTCGGCCTGGCCGGCGGGGGTGAGGTCGAGGTGGTCGGTGTTGAGGGTGGTGGCATAGCCGGAGGCGACGGCGTCGGAGAAGACGGGCTGGAGGACTTCGGGGGGCATGCGGTGGGCGAGGGCGATGGCGGGGAGGGAGGCGTCGCCCTGGAGGCGGGTGCGCCAGTGGATCTGGCCCAGCGCCCAGGCCTGGGCGGGGGTGAGGGCGGAGCCGGAGTCGGTGAGGATCTGGCGGGAGACGGGGGCCTCGGCCTTGGCGCGGCGCATGACGCCGGCGATGGCGCGCTCGAGCTGTTTGACGGCGTCGGGGGAGTCGGGGGCGGAGAAGCCCTCGCCCATGTCGGAGGCGCCGGCGCGGGCGGAGTCGCGCAGGGGGACTTCGCGGAGGAACCAGGAGATGACGAAGCCGCCGAGCGCCACCGGGACCACCCACTGGAAGACGTAGTTGATGGTGTCGGCGTACGCGTCGATGATGGGCGCCGCCTGGGCGGCGGGGAGCTGCTTGAGCGCGGCCGGGGACTGGACGGCGGCGGCGTCGACGCCGGGGACCTCGGCGAGGGCGGCGGCGAGGTTGGGGCCGAGCTGGTTCTGGTAGAGGGTGCCGAAGATGGCGGTGCCGAAGGAGCTGCCGAGGGTGCGGAAGAAGGTGACGCCGGAGGTGGCGGAGCCGAGTTCGGCGTAGGAGACGGTGTTCTGGACGGCGATGGTGAGGACCTGCATGGCCAGGCCGATGCCGAGGCCGAGGACGAACATGTAGAGGGATTCCAGCCAGGCGCCGGACGACCTGTTCATGGTTGACATCAGGTACAGGCCCAGGGCCATCACCGCCGTTCCCATGATCGGGAAGATCTTGTAGCGGCCGGTGCGGCTGACCACCGTGCCCGAGAGCATGGACATGCCGAGGAGGCCAACCACCATGGGGAGCGTGCGGATGCCCGAGACGGTCGCGGAGACCCCGTCCACGTACTGGAGGTAGGTGGGGAGGTAGGTCATCGCGCCCAGCATCGCGAAGCCGACGATGAAGGACAGGGCCGAGCAGACGCTGAAGACCGGGTTGCGGAAGAGATGCATCGGCAGCATCGGCTCGGCGGCGTGCAGTTCCACGAACACGAAGGCGGTGAGCAGCGCGACGGAGCCGATGAACAGGCCGATGATGACGGCCGAGCCCCACGCGTACTCGTTGCCGCCCCACTCCAGGGCCAGCACCAGGCCGCAGGCGCCGAGGGCGACCAGGACGATGCCCGCGTAGTCGATCAGCGGGCGGACGGCGGCCTTGACGGAGGGGATCGTACGGGCCGCCATGGCGACCATGACGATGGCGATGGGGACGTTGACGTAGAAGCACCAGCGCCAGGACGCGTGGTCGGTGAACAGCCCGCCCAGCGTCGGGCCGACGACCGTCGTGACGCCGAAGACCGCGCCCAGCGCGCCCTGGTACTTTCCGCGTTCGCGCAGCGGGATCACATCGGCGATCAGCGCCATCGCCGTGACCATCAGACCGCCGCCGCCGAGGCCCTGGATCGCGCGGGCGACGATCAGCAGGAGCATGCTGTTCGCGGCGCCCGCGATGACCGAGCCGCCGACGAAGACCACCGCGCTGACCTGGAAGACCACCTTGCGGCCGAAGAGGTCGCCGAACTTGCCGACCAGGACGGTCGAGACCGTCTCGGCGAGGAGGTAGGCCGTCACCACCCACGCCATGTGCCCGGCGCCGCCGAGGTCCGCGACGATCGTCGGGAGGGCGGTGGAGACGATCGTCTGGTCGAGGGCGGCGAGCAGCATACCCAGGACGATCGTGACGAAGACGACGTTGGTCTGGCGGCGGGTGAGGGAGGGCGGCGCGGCGGGGGCTGATGCGGCGGTTGTCGTCGTCATTCGGCCCGGCTCCACGCTGCCGCGAATACCGCCACCGCCGCCACCGCAGCGCTCACCAGCAGCGCCGTGGCCGTGGCCCGGCCCAGCGTGGTCGGGTTCGGGTCGAGGATTCCGCTGGTGATCGCCCCGGTGACCGCGACACCGGCCGCCGCCCCCAGCTGACCGGCCGCCGGATGCGCGTCCTTCACCGGGGCCAGCCCGGCGCCGGCGAGCGCCAGGCCGATCAGCGTCAGCGGGTAGTACGCGCCCGGGCCCAGCCCCGTGCAGGCGGTGAGCGTCAGGCCGATGGCCGCCAGTACCGCGCCCGCCATCGGCGGGAAGGGGAGGAAGCGGGCGCCCAGTGCGCCTGCGGCCAGGGCGAGCGTGAACAGCGCGGCTGTGACGGCGGGCAGGCCCCGGCCGTGCGCGACGGCCGGGGCCTGGAGGTAGGTGAGCAGTACGTAGAGCGCCGCGATCACCGCGAAGTGCAGCAGGAACGCGGCGACGGGGGAGGGCGAGAGGTCCAGCTGCGGGTCGTCCGCGTGCTCGCGCTCCCACCGGAGGAACAGGGTCAGCGCGAAGAAGGCGACGGCGATCAGGATGAGGACGCGGGCGGAACTCCACTCCCAGGCACTGGCCTGGTTCACGACGGTGTACGCCGCCAGCAGACCCGGGATGAGGAGGGCGAGGGGCGTGTAGTGCTCGTTCGCCACGCGCTCGGCGGCGTCTTCTGCTGCCGGTTGTTCTTCCGGTGGTGCCAGCGTGATCGCCGCCAGCGCCGCCGCCGCGACCGGCAGGGACAGCCAGAACACCCACTGCCAGTCCAGCGCCGAGGTCAGCACCCCGCCCAGCAGCGCGGCGGCGGGCACGGCATACGCGATGCCGTAGGTGATTCCGTACGGCGCGGCATACGGCATCGCATACGGCATCGCGTACGGCAGCACCATCGCGCCCGACACGCCCTGCAGCGCCCGCCCGATCAGCAGCGCCGCGCTGTCCGGCGCGGCGGCGGCGACCACGGCGCCCGCGATGAACACCACCATGCCCGCCTGCGCCAGATGCGACGGCCCTGCCGGGCCGAGCTGCACGGCGGCCTTCCTCGCCGGCCAGATCAGCATCCCGCAGAGCAGCGCCGCCAGGCCCACGGCGGTGTTCGTGGTCTGGCCGGACAGGCCCAGCCCGAGGGCCATCGCCGGGGCGGCGGCGATCAGCGCGACCGCGAACAGCCAGTAGGTGGCGGCGGCCAGGTAAGGCCCGTAGGTGCCGCACGCACGGTGGAGCCGCTGGTCTGGCATGGGTCCAGCTTCGCTTGGGGCGGGGTGCGGTGCCCGTCCGTGCGGCCGTCCGGGCTACGCCCGGTCCAACTCGTCGCGCAGCGCGCGGTCCATGGCCAGTGCCAGCTCCGCCTCGACGATGTCGCGGACCAGGGGCCGGAGGCGGGCGATGGCCTCGCCGAGGTCGGTGTCGGGGAGGACGTGCGTGCGGGCGAGGTCGATGAAGAGGGCGGCGAGGGAGTCGAGGCGGGTGCGCATGGCGCGGCCGGCGGCGAGGACGTCGGCCAGCGGGATGCCTTCGCGGACGAGGGCGGAGGACGCTTCGAGGAGGCGGCGGGAGACGTGGACGACATCGTCGCCGTCGACGGCGAGGTAGCCGATGTCGAGGGCGGTGGCGAGGTTGTCGGCGGTGGCCTGGTCGGCGTAGTAGTCGGCCAGCGCCTCCGGGGTGAGGCGGACGGGGCTCTCCTCGGACCAGGGGGTGGCCAGGGCGGCGTCGAGGCCGAGTACCTCGGCGACGTCGCGGCCGCTCTCGGCGGCGGCGAGGAGTTCGGCGATGCCGCCGAGGGTGTGGCCACGGGCGAGGAGGCCGGTGATGGTGCGCAGCCGCGCGAGGTGGTGCTCGTCGTACCAGGCGATGCGGCCTTCGCGGCGCGGCGGGGGGAGGAGCTTGCGCTCGCGGTAGAAGCGGACGGTGCGCGGCGGGATGCCTGCCGCCGCCGCGAGTTCCTCCATGCGGTATTCCGTTGCCACAGATGCAGCCTACGGGTCCGTGCGCGGGGTCTACCGCTGGTAACGGTCTTGGCCTACCCTCCAACCATGCCAGTGATTGCTGGCGCGGTTGGAGCGGAGGCGGCAGTGACCGAACACGTGCGGGTGGCGGTGATCGGATCGGGGTTCGGCGGCCTCGGCGCAGCCGTGCGGCTGCGCCGCGAGGGCGTCACGGACTTCGTGGTGCTGGAGCGGGCCGGCTCGGTCGGCGGGACGTGGCGGGACAACGACTATCCGGGCTGTGCGTGCGATGTGCCGTCCCATCTCTACTCGTTCTCGTTCGCGCCGAACGCGGCCTGGCCGCGCGCCTTCTCCGGCCAGCCGCACATCCGGGCGTACCTGGAGCAGGTCACCGACACCTTCGGGCTGCGCCCGCACCTGCGCTTCGACACCGAGCTGCTGCAGGCGAGCTGGGACGACGAGCGGCGGCTGTGGCGGCTGCGTACGTCCCAGGGCGAGCTGACCGCCGACCTCGTCGTCTCCGCCACCGGCCCGCTGTCGGACCCCAAGCTGCCGGACATACCGGGGCTGGACGGCTTCCCCGGGGCCGTGTTCCACAGCTCCCGCTGGGACCACGACCTCGACCTGAAGGGCAAGCGGGTCGCGGTGGTCGGCACAGGCGCCTCCGCGATCCAGATCGTGCCGGCCATCCAGCCGGAGGTGAAGTCGCTGACGGTCGTGCAGCGCACACCGCCGTGGGTGATGCCGCGCGTGGACCGTGGCATCAACAAGGCCGAGCAGTGGCTGCACGGACAGATCCCGGCGACGGCGAAGGCGCGGCGCGGACTGCTCTGGCTCCTGCGGGAATTCCAGGTCGGGGCGTTCGTCAAGCGCCCGCGCCTGATGAAGGCGGCCGAGCAGCTCGCGAAGAACAACATGCGCAGGTCGGTCAAGGACCCCGCGCTGCGCATGAAGCTCACGCCCGGCTACACCATCGGCTGCAAGCGGATCCTGCTCTCCAACACCTACTATCCGGCGCTCGCCCAGCCCAACACCGAGCTCGTCGCCTCCGCCCTCAAGGAGGTGCGCGGCTCGACGATCGTCATGGCCGACGGCACCGAGCGCGAGGTCGACGTCATCGTCTTCGGGACCGGATTCCATGTCACCGACATGCCGATCGGCGACCGCGTCGTCGGCGCGGACGGGCTGACGCTGGCCGAGCACTGGAAGGACGGCATGGCCGCGCTGCGCGGCTGCACGGTCGACGGCTTCCCGAATCTGCTGCTGATCATCGGCCCCAACACCGGGCTCGGCAACAGCTCGATGATCCTGATGATCGAGTCCTCGCTCAACTACGTCGCCGAGTACCTGAAGGCGCTGGACGACACCGGCGGCGTCGCGCTCGACGCCAAAGCGGAGGCGGTGCGCTCCTGGAACGGCGAGATGCAGCGCCGGATGTCCCGGACCGTCTGGACCACCGGCGGCTGCGACAGTTGGTACCTGGACTCGGAGGGCCGCAACACCACGGCCTGGCCGGGCACGACAGCCGAATTCCGGCGCGCGACGCGACGGCTGAAACTGGAGGAGTACGACGTGCTGCAGGGAGCCGCGACCTCATGACCATCCACACTCTCCCGGCGGCGCGGCGTACGGACTTCGTACGCTCGGCGGACGGCACGCGGATCAACGTCGAGGAGTACGGGCCGCAGGACGCTCCCACGGTCGTCCTCATCCACGGCTGGACCTGCAAGACGCTCTTCTGGGCCCCGCTCATCCACGAACTGGGCGGAGAATTCCGCGTCGTGGCCTACGACCAGCGCGGCCACGGCCGCAGCGAGACCCCCGGGCCCGGCGGCTACAGCACGGACGCCCTCGCCGACGACCTCACGGCCGTACTCGACGCCTTCCTGGGCGACGACGAACGGGCGGTCATCGTGGGCCACTCCATGGGCGGCATGACCGCGATGGCCGCCGGCGACCGCCCCGCAATCCAGGCCCGTACGGCCGCCGTCCTGCTGGCCAGCACCGGCAGCGGACGGCTCCTCGCCGAGACCGCCGTCCTGCCGCCGCGAGTGCGGTCCGCGCGCCTGCGGCGGGCCTTCCACCGCTTCCTGCTGGTGTCCACGGCACCCCTGGGGCCGTCCACCCCGCTCACCCGCGCCGCGCTCAAGTACGGCGTCCTGGCGGCGGGTACGACACCCGAGCAGGTCGCCTTCACCGCCCGCATCGTCCACGCCTGCGGCCGCCGCGCCCGAGCCGGCTGGGGCCGCGTGCTCGCCGAGCTCAATCTCGACGCCGGCATCGCCGCCCTCAGCGCCCCCACGGCCGTCCTCGTCGGCACCGCCGACAAGCTCACCCCGCCCGTGCACGCCCACGGCATGGCGGCCCGCCTGAGCAACTTCGCCGGGCTCACCGAACTGCCCGGGCTCGGCCACATGACCCCGATCGAGGATCCCGCCGCCGTCGCGGGCGTCGTACGGTCGCTGGTGCGCGAGCACCTCGCGGAGTCCCGGTCCGCCGAAGAGGAGACCACCGCATGAGCGCTTCACTGCAGGGTCATGTCGTGGTCGTCACCGGTGCCGCCCGGGGCGTCGGCGCCCTGCTCGCGTGCAAACTCGCCGCGCGCGGCGCCCGGCTGGCGCTCGTAGGCCTTGAGCCCGACGAGCTGAAGGCGGTCGCCGAGGGCATCGGATCCGAGGCCGCCTTCTGGGTGGCCGACGTCACGGATCGCGACGCGATGACGCGGGTCGCGGCCGAGGTGACCGAGCGCTTCGGCCGGGTGGACGCCGTCGTCGCCAACGCGGGTGTGGCGACCGGCGGTCCTTTCCTGGACTCGGACCCTGCTGCCTTCGAGCGCGTCATCCAGGTGAATCTGCTCGGGAGCGTGACGACCGCCCGGGCCTTTCTGCCGGCTCTCCTCGAATCCAGGGGATACCTGCTGCAGATCGCCTCCCTGGCCGCGATCGCTCCGGCGCCCATGATGACCGCGTACTGCGCGAGCAAGGCCGGCGTCGAGGCCTTCGCCCACTGCCTGCGCGCCGAGGTCGGCCATCGCGGGGTCAAGGTGGGCGTCGGATACCTGAGTTGGACCGACACGGACATGGTCCGCGGCGCCGACGAGGACGACGTGATGCGGGAGGCCCGGTCCAAGCTCCCGTGGCCCGCCAACCGTACGTATCCGCTGGACCCGGCGGTGGAGCGGATCGCGGTCGGCGTCGAGCGCCGGTCCGCCCACGTCTACGCCCAGTGGTGGCTGCGCGGCATGCAGTCCGTACGCGGCTACCTGCCCGGGCTGATCGGCGGGGCGATCGGCCAGCGCGAGATGCGGCGCCTCGCACCCCGTATCGCCGCGGCGGGCGGCATGCGGCGCGGCCTCGTCGGCCGCGGCGGCGAAGCGGACGAGCGGGGCCGCGCGAAATAAGCCCGTCCGGCGTTTGAGGACACGCCCGCAGGGGGTCCGGGGGCGTAGCCCCCGGCGGGTGCGGGCGGAGCCCGGCAGGCGACGCCAACGGGTGCGAGAACCGCCCCTGAGCTGGCTAAAGTCGCACAACGTGCGCAACCCGCGACGCCGTGTAACTCTGGTTCGGGCCCATCCCACACATCCCAGAGGAGTGATCATGGGCAAGAACGACCCGATGAAGGGCAACGCCGGCGACTACGCCAAGAAGGCGCAGCAGAAGCGCGGCGTGCAGGACCCGCTCAGCGACATCGACATGGACGACGACATGCTGGCGGACCCCAGGGACCCGCAGGAGCCGAAGGGGCCGCAGCGGACGGGGCGTCCGTCGGACGAGTCGCAGCGGAGGAACCGCGGCCAGGAGTCGATGGACGAGCCGACCGAGGACCGCTGGGACATGTGACCTCAGCAGCATGAGGAAGGGGCGCGCCCGCCAAGGGCGCGCCCCTTCCGCCGTGTTCAGGCACGTGGCGGGAGGGCGCGCGGCGGGAGCGGGGGGCGGCGGCGGTCGGGGCGGCCGGAGAGGCCGGGCGGGGTGGAGGCGGGGTGCTTGGCGAGCAGGTCGAGTGCCGTGCGGACGGCGACGTCCATCTCGATGTGACGGCCTTCGGCCCAGTCCAGCGGCGTGCGCAGGGAGGGGATGTCGGGCTCGACACCGTAGTTCTCGACGGACCAGCCGTAGGCGTCGAACCAGGCGGCGTTCATCGGCACCGTGATGACCGTGCCGTCGCCGAGCTTGTGGCGGCCGGTCATGCCGACGACGCCGCCCCAGGTGCGGGTGCCGACGACGGGGCCGACCCCGAGGAGCCGGAAGGCGGCGGTGATCATGTCGCCGTCGCTGGAGGTGGCTTCGTCGCAGAGGGCGACGATCGGCCCGCGCGGTGCGCTGCTCGCGTAGGAGACGGGCTGGGCGTTTCGGGTGTGGTCCCAGCCGAGGATCCTGCGGGTGAGCTTTTCGACAACGAGCTCGCTGATGTGGCCGCCGGCGTTGCCGCGTACGTCCACGATCAGGGCGGGGAGGGCGACTTCCATCCGCAGGTCGCGGTTGAACTGGGCCCAGCCCGAGCCGCCCATGTCGGGGATGTGGAGGTAGCCGCACTGGCCGTCGCTCAACTCGCGTACGACGTCGCGGCGTTTGGCGACCCAGTCCTGGTAGCGCAGGGGCCGTTCGTCGACGAGGGGGACGACAGCGACCCGGCGCGGCGGGCCGGCCTCCTGGGACTCCGGGGCCTCCTGGGACTCCGGGGACTTCGGGGAGGTGAAGGTCAGCTCCACCGTCGTGCCGCCGGCGGCGGCCAGGAGGGGTGCCGGTCCGGCGACGGGGTCGATGGGGCGGCCGTCCACGTGGGTGAGGGCGGAGCCTTCGCGGATGCCGGTGCCGGCGAGGGGGGAGCGCGCCTTGGAGTCGGAGGACTCGCCGGGGAGGATGCGGGAGACGACCCAGGAACCGTCCTGCGCATGCGTGAAGTTGGCGCCGAGGAGGCCAATGGGGCGCTGGTAGTGGGGCGGGCCCTCGTTCCGGCGCGCGGGGGACACGTACGCGTGGGAGGTGCCCAGTTCGCCGAGCACCTCGCGCAGCAGATCGGCGAACTCGTCCGGGGAGGCGACGTGTTCGACCAGCGGGCGGTACTGGTCCAGGACGGCGGGCCAGTCGATGCCGCACATGTCGGGGGCCCAGAAGTAGTCGCGGATGATGCGCCCGGCCTCGTCGAAGGCCTGGCGCCATTCCGCCGCCGGGTCGGCGTCGTGGAGGATGCGGCGCATGTCGATGTAGACGGTGGAGTCGAGGTCGCCGGGCTCGGTGGCGGGGAGGGCGGTGAGGTCGCCCTCGTCGTAGACGACCAGGCGGGAGCCGTCGCCGCTGACGCGGTACCAGTCCATGTGGTGGATCAGCTCGGTGCGCTTGGACTTGGCGAGGTCGAAGTACTCGAGGCTGGGGCGGGCGGAGGGGTCGGTCGGGTTGACGAAGGTCTCGCCGAGCGCGCCGGAGATCGGCCAGCGCTGCCAGACCAGGCCGCCGCGTACGGGTTCGAGCGAGCTGTACTTCGAGGCGGGGACGGGGAACGGGGTCACCCGGCTCGGCAGGCCCTCCGCCTCCACCGCGACCGCGCCGCTGCCGGTCTCGACGGGGTCGAGGCCGCCGGTGGGCGGGCGGCCCTCGACGGGAAGGGCGAAGGGCGACGGGGTCGCGGAGTTGAGGGGGACGAGGTAGGGGCGGCAGCCGAGGGGGAAGGAGAGGTCGCCGGTGTGGACGTCGTAGACGGGGTCGAAGCCACGCCAGGAGAGGAAGGCGAGGTAGCGGCCGTCGCGGGTGAAGACGGGCTGCTCGTCCTCGAAGCGGCCGTTGGTGACCTCGATGACGATCTGTTCCTCCGTGAGCTTCGCGATCCGGATCTGGCGCAGGCTCCGCCCGATGACGGGATGCGACCAGGCCAGCCACGCCGAGTCGGGGGAGAAGGCCAGATCCCGCACCGGGCCGTTCTCCGAGCGGGCCAGCTCGACGACGGTGCCGCTGCCGTCCTCGACGGCCACGTCCACCAGCAGCAGCCGCCCGTCGTTCGACGCCACCGCGAGCGTCTCCCCGTCCGGTGACGACACCAGTTCCTGTACGCGGCCGAGCCGTCCGGCGGCGAAGCGCCGCGCGGGCGCCGACGATGCCGCCGGACGGCCCGGCAGGTCGGCGATCTCGATGGCGTCCTCGCCCTCCGCGTCCGTGACGAAGGCGATCCGCCCGGTCTCCCCGAGCATCTCGGGCAGCCGGACCCGCGCCCCCGGCTCGTCGGCGATGGTGCGGGCCGGGCCGTCGCGGTGGGTGAGCCAGTACAGGCTGCCGCGTACGCAGACCGCGCTGGCCCGGCCCGTACGGTCGCAGGCCAGCGAGTCCAGGTGCGAGGCGGCGGGGACCTGGTACGGGCGGCGGCCGGCGCGGGGGCCGCCGAGGCGTACGTCGAGCCGGCGGGGGACGGCGGCGGGATCGGCGAGGTCGTCGACGAGCCAGAGCCCGCCCGCGCACTGGTAGACGACGCGGGAGCCGTCGGTGGCGGCGCTGCGGGCGTAGAAGTCGGCGTGGTCGGTGTGGCGCCGCAGGTCCGAGCCGTCCGGCAGGACCGAGTACAGATTGCCCACGCCCTCGTGGTCGGAGAGGAAGGCGATCCGGCCGCCCACGAACATCGGGGACTCCAGGTGGCCGTCCAGATCCGGCACCAGCCGCGTGCCGTGCAGCCACAGCCGTCCCGTCGCCCCGCCCCGGTAGCGCTTCCAGGCCGCGGGCTCGTGCGGCGGGGTGCCGGTGAGGAGCAGCGTGCGGTGCTCGCCCTCGTCGGTGTCGTGGACGGCGATGTCGGAGACCGGGCCCCAGGGCAGGCGGCTGCCGGGGCTGCCGTCGACGGCGAGGTTGTAGGCCCACGAGAAATAGGAGAAGGGCTGGCCGTGCGAGGAGACGGCGAGGATCTGGCCGTCGGGCGTCCAGCCGCGTACGCGCGTGTCGAAGCTGCCCCAGTAGGTGAGGCGCCGCGCCGGGCCGCCGTCCACCGGGGCGAGGTGGATCTCCGGGTCCAGGCTGCGCCAGGTGGTGAACGCGATCGACGCGCCGTCCGGCGAGAAGCGCGGATGGCCGACCCGGGTGCGGTCGGCGGTGACCCGCCAGGCGCGGGCGGGGGCGGCGCCGGGGGCGGCCAGCGGGGCCACCCAGATGTCGTCCTCCGCGGCGAAGCACAGCAGATCGCCGTGGACATGCGGAAACCGGAGATATGCGCCGTCTTCGCTCACGTACCCATCGTTCGGGGCCTGGGGAGTGCCAGCAACTTTTGCGCCCCGGAAGGCATCCGAAGCGCTCTTGCGAACCAATTGCAGGTACGCATTATCATCAGACAGTTCTCCAGGCGCCCGGGAAGGCCGGTTCCATGCACGTACCAGACGGATTCATCGACGTCCCGGTGTCGGCCGGCGCGGGCGTCGTCGCTGCCGCCGCCGTCGCCGTCAGCCTGCGCGGTGCGCGGCGCGAGCTCGACGAGAGGACCGCGCCGCTGGCCGGGCTGGTGGCGGCCTTCATCTTCGCCGTGCAGATGCTCAACTTCCCGGTCGCCGCCGGCACCAGCGGCCACCTGCTGGGCGGGGCGCTGGCCGCGATACTCGTCGGGCCTTATACGGGCGTGCTGTGCGTGTCCGTCGTCCTGCTGATGCAGGGCATCCTCTTCGCGGACGGCGGGCTCACCGCGCTCGGGGTCAACATCACGGACATGGCCGTCGTCACGGTGGTCGTGGCGTACGCCGTCTTCCGGCTGCTGGTGAAGGTGCTGCCGCGCGGCCGTACGTCCATCACGATCGCCTCCTTCGCGGCTGCCGTGCTGTCCGTCCCGGCGGCGGCCGTCGTCTTCACCGGGATCTACGCGCTCGGCGGCACCACCGATGTCGCCATCGGCAAGGTCGCCACGGCCATGGTCGGCGTCCATGTGCTGATCGGCCTGGGCGAGGCCGCCATCACGGCCGCCACGGTCGGCGCGGTCGCCGCAGTCCGCCCGGACCTGGTGTACGGGGCCCGCGGGCCGGCCGAGCCGCTTGTCCTTCGGACGGGGGCGGGGGCTGCTGCGGAGGTGGCGGTCCCGGCGCCCGCCGCGAAGCCCCGGTCCGTGCGGGCCGTCTGGCTCACCGGCATCGCCGCCGCCCTCATGCTGGCGGGCGGGGTCAGCTACTACGCCTCCGGCAGCCCGGACGGCCTCAACAAGGTCGCCATCGACCAGGGCTTCGACTCCGCCGAGACCGGCCACGCCGCCGCCGACTCCCCGCTAGCCGGCTACGAGACCCAGGACGTCGACAACGAGCGCCTCTCCGGCGGTCTGGCTGGCGTCATCGGCGTCGGTTCGACCCTGGCCGTCGGCTCGGGCGTGGTCTGGGCCGTCCGCCGCCGCCGTACGCAGTCGCGGGTGGCCTGACGTGGGCGCCGGGCACGCCCACCGCCTCTACCGGCACGGCCACTCGCCGGTCCATGCGCTGCCGCCGCACTGCAAGCTCGCCGCCGTCCTCGGTTTCGTCGTCATCGTCGTCTCCACCCCGCGCGAGGCGATGTGGGCCTTCGGCGCGTACGCCCTGCTCCTGGCCGCCGTCGCGGCCCTGGCCCGCGTCCCGGCCGGTTTCCTGCTGAAGCGGCTGCTGATCGAGGTGCCGTTCGTGGCCTTCGCGGTGCTGATGCCCTTCGTCGCCCAGGGCCCGCACATCGACTTCCTCGGCCTGTCCCTCAGCCAGTCCGGCCTCTGGGGCGCCTGGAACGTCCTCGCCAAGGGTACCCTCGGCGTCGCCGCCTCCGTACTCCTGGCCGCCACCACCGAGCTGCGCGAGCTGCTGCTCGGGCTGCAACGCCTGCGCATGCCGCCCTTGCTGGTGCAGATCGCGTCCTTCATGATCCGCTACGGCGACGTCATCACCGACGAGATGCGCCGCATGCGCATCGCGCGCGAATCGCGCGGTTACGCCGCACGCGCACGCGGCCTTCGCAGCTGGGGCGTTCTGGCCAAGTCCGCCGGCGCCCTGTTCATCCGCTCCTACGAGCGCGGCGAGCGCGTGCACCTGGCCATGGTCAGCCGTGGCTACGCCGGCTCCATGCCGGTGATCGACGAGGCGACCGCGACCCGCACCCAGTGGTCGTACGCGGCCGCACTCCCTGCGGCGGCCCTGGCCGTCTGCCTGACCGGATGGACCCTGGCATGACCGACACGCCCTCCCTCGACGTACGCGGTCTCGCCTACGCCTACCCCGACGGCCACCAGGCCCTGTTCGGCGTCGACCTCACCGTCGCCCGCGGCGAGCGCGTCGCCCTGCTCGGCCCCAACGGCGCGGGGAAGACCACGCTCGTCCTGCACCTCAACGGCATCCTCACCGGCGGCCTCGGCTCCGTCACCGTCGGCGGGCTGCCCGTCGAGAAGCGCAACCTCGCCGAGATCCGGCGCCGCGTCGGCATCGTCTTCCAGGACCCCGACGACCAGCTTTTCATGCCCACCGTCCGCGAGGACGTGGCCTTCGGCCCGGCGGCGGCCGGTCTGCGCGGCCCCGAGCTGGAGTCCCGCGTCCACGAGGCCCTCGACCAGGTCGGCATGGCCGGCTTCGCCGGCCGGCCCCCGCACCACCTGTCCTTCGGCCAGCGCCGCCGCGTCGCCGTCGCCACGGTCCTCGCGATGCGCCCGGAGATCCTCGTCCTCGACGAGCCCTCCTCCAACCTCGACCCCGCCTCGCGCCGCGAACTCGCCGACATCCTGCGCTCGCTGGACATCACCGTCCTGATGGTCACCCACGACCTGCCGTACGCCCTGGAGCTGTGCCCCCGCTCCCTCATCCTCAGCGACGGCGTCCTCGCCGCCGACGGCCCGACCCGCGAACTCCTCGCCGACGACGTCCTGCTGCGCGCGCACCGCCTGGAGCTGCCCTACGGCTTCGCGGTGCCGTCGCTGCCGTCGCTGCCGTCGCTGCCGTCCGGCGTCTGACGGAAGCCGTGGAAGCTGATCAGGATCCCGCCGTCCACCGGCAGCGTGACGCCCGTGATCCAAGCGGCATCCGCCGACGCCAGGAAGGTCACCGCCCCCGCAATATCCTCCGGCTCCCCGACCCGCCCCATCGGATACACCGCCGCCAGCCGGTCCAGGTCCTCCTCCCGGCCTGACCACGCCGGTGTGCGGATCGTGCCCGGCGCGACCAGGTTCACCCGCACCCCGCGCTGCGCCGCATGGGCGGCGAGGGTGCGCGTCAGGCTCGCCAGACCGGCCTTCGCCGCGCTGTACGCGTGATTGCCGAAGCTGATCTCCCCGTTCACCGACCCGATGTTGACGACCGAGCCCCGGCCGCCGGCCTCCGCCAGGTGCGGCATCGCCGCCCGCGCACACCGCATCGCCCCGGTCAGCGTCACCTCGATGTCCTCGTACCAGGTGTCGTCCGGCTGCTCCTCGAACCGTGGGGTGTCCAGGTGGCACGCGTATGCGTTGTTCACCAGCACATCGAGCCGGCCGAAGCGTCCGGCCGCGTACGCCACCGCCGCCTCCACCGCCGCCCGGTCCGTCACGTCGCACGCCAGCGCCTCGGCGCTGCCGCCCGCCTCCCGGATCGCGTCCGCCACCGCCTGCGCGCGGCCGGCCTCCCGGTCGGTGACCAGGACCCCGGCGCCCTCGGCCGCGAAACGGCGGGCCGTGGCGGCGCCGATGCCCTGGCCGGCGCCGGTGACGAGGACGGCGTAGCCGTCGAAGCGGGCGCCCGGCCGGGGCTCAGACACAGGCCCGCACCGCCCGGACCAGCGCCTGGGCCCGCGGATCCGCCGTGACATTGCGCTGCATGCCATTGGTCACGTACCCGAAGCCGATGCCTGCCTCCGGGTCGGCGAAGGCCAGCGAGCCGCCGCGGCCGGGGTGGCCGAAGGAGCCGGGGGCGAGGAAGGGCGAGGCGGGACCGTGGAGCATGTAGCCCAGGCCGAAGCGGGTGTTGACGATCAGGACCCGGTCGGGGCCGTCGGATTCGAGGGTGCGGGCGGCGGTGAGGGTGGCGGGGGCGAAGAGCTTGCGTCCGCCGTCCTCGACGTCACCGATCAGGGCGGCGTAGAAGCGGGCGAGGGAGCGGGCGGTGGCGATGCCGGCGGAGGCGGGGAGTTCGGCGGCGCGGTAGGCGGGGTCGTTCTCGTCGGGGGCGGGCTGGATGGCGCCGAAGGCGCGCCGGGTGAGGGTGCCGGGGTCGGCGTAGGCCTCGGTGACGGCGCGCTTGGGGCGGGCCTTGAGCCCGTGGCCGTCCGGCGCGGGCGGCGGCTCGACCGGGGCGAGGCGGCCGACGCGCGGCGCCTGCTCCGGCGGGAGGCCGACCCACAGGTCCAGGCCCAGCGGACGGGCGATCTCCTGCTCCACGTAGCGGCCGATGCTGCGCCCGGTCGCCCGCAGCACGAGTTCGCCGAGCAGCCAGCTGTACGTCATGGCGTGGTACCCGTGCCCGCCCGCCGGTCCCGGCTCCCACCACGGGGTCTGCGCGGCCAGCGCGCGGGGCCCGCTCACCCCGTCCATCGCCTGCGCGGTGGTCAGCGGGGTGTCCAGGGCCGGCACGGCGGCGCGGTGCGCGAGCGCGTCCCGTACGGTGACCCGCTCCTTGCCGCGCGCCTTGAACTCCGGCCAGTACGTGCCGACCGTGGCGTCCAGATCCAGCTGCCCGCGCTGGTGCAGGAGCAGCAGGCACGCCGCCGCCACGCCCTTCGTCGCGGAGCGGACGACCTGGGCGGTGTCCCGCTCCCATTCCTCTGTGCCCTCCGGGTCCGTCAGCCCCGCCCACAGGTCCACCACCTTGCGGCCGTCCCGGTACAGGGCCACCGCCGCGCCCCGCTCGCCCCGCGCCTGGAAGTTGCGCGCGAATGCCTCCCCGACCGGCTCGAAGCCGCCCTCCACCGTTCCGTGGACGTCCACCATGTCCCCGTACTCCCGCCCTCGCCGACTCCCTCCATGGTGCACCGGTTCCCCGGGGAGCCGGGGGCGGGGGCTGTGACAGTCGCGTAAAAGCAGGTGCGGCACCCCGGGCCAGGGTGCCGCACCCGCTACGTACACCGACTGCCGCCTACACGCTTACAGCGCCGGGTACGCGTTCTTCAGCAGCTCCTGGAACTGGGCGGAGAACCAGTGCCCGGAGAGCGGGGCGTTCGGCAGCGCGCCCGACAGGCTGTTGCCGTTGCGGGCGTTGCCGGTGTACGTCGGGTCGCACATCCGGTCGAAGCCCTTGCCCTCGTCATTGGCGATGGCGCTGCTGGAGCCGTCCGACTCACCCGGCGGCTTCGCCCACACGTACGCGTCGATCCCGGCGGCCGGAGCCGCCTTCGGGCGCTCGCCGAGTCCCGCCCCGGACTGGTTGCACCAGTTGCCGAGGTGGATCCGGCGGTCGGTGCGGCCACCGTCCACGTAGGCGTCCACGCTGGTGGTCGGGCCGGCGGCGGTGGGCCGCGCGGTGCCGCCCCAGCCGTTGCGGGAGGTGTCGATCAGCATGCCGATATTGGAGTTGAATCCGGCGGTGATGAGCTGCTGGCGGAACGCCTGGGCGTAGGACTGCTCATCGACGTAGCGGTTGTAGTCCACCCACTTGGACAGCCGGACCGAGGTGCCGTTCACGGTGTCGTTGATCGTGAAGTACGGCTCGGTCAGCGCGCCGTAGTTGGCGGTGTTGGAGATGAAACCGGTGACGTCGTTGACGGTCGCGCCGGAGGCGTTGGCGGTCTGGTAGAGCAGGGCCGCCGCCGGGGCGAAGTTGTCGTCCCAGCCGAGCCAGCCGTGGTGGCCGACGTCCAGGTAGTTGTAGACGTTGGAGATCGCGCCCAGCTTGGCGAGGGCGTACCCGACGCCGTTCACGTAGTTGCCGTTCGCCTTCATCGTGTCGCAGGCGGGCACGTCCGTCGGCCGGCCGGCGATATTGGTGACCAGGTTCGGGATCGAGTCGATCTCGATGACGGTCACGATGCGCAGCGACGCGTACTTCGAGTCCGCCAGGATCGCCGCGATCGGGTCGATGAACTCGCTCTTGTACCGCGGCAGTTCCGTCGGCCCCAGCTCACCGTTCGACGCGAGCGCCGCGCAGTCCCGGCCCGGCAGGTCGTACACGACCAGCTGCACGACCTCGTCCTTGCCCGCCACCTTCTGCGCCAGTGCGGCGTCCAGGTGGGCACGCAGGCCCATCCCGCCGCTCACACCGTTGATCGCGGCGATCCGGTCCAGCCAGACCGCTGTCGGCTGGTTCGATATCGCGCTCCCGCCCGGCTCGGCGGCGGCCTTCGCCGACCACTCCGGGTTCACGTAGACATTCGCCCCCGCGTACGGGTTGTCGGCCTTCGTGGTGGTGGGCGGCGTCGTCGTGGGGGTGGCGGTGGGCGTTGTCGTCGGTGTCGTCGTGGGTGTCGTCGTCGGTGTCGACGTGGCTCCGCCGCCGTTGCATGCCACGCCGTTGAGAGTGAACGCCGTCGGCGAGGTGTTCGTGCCGCTGTACGACGCGTTGAACCCGAAGTTCGCAGCCCCGCCGGTCGCCAGCGCCCCGTTCCACGACAGGTTCTTCGCGGACACCGCCGCGCCGGACTGCGTCAGATCCGTACTCCAGTAGTTGGTGACCGTCTGCCCGCTGCCGAACGACCACTTCAGCTCCCACGACGTCACCGCGGGGCCGGTGTTCGTCACCGTCACCGCGGCCGTGAAGCCGGTGTTCCACTGGTTCTGCACCGTATACGCCACCGTGCATCCCGGATCCGCGGCCGAGGCCGTCCCGGTGAACGCGGCGCCTGCGCCGGCCGCGACGGCCAGCATCGCCCCAACGGCTAATGCGGCTGTTCGGCGGCGTGGTGGGGGAGCGTTTCTCATGTCCTTGCCTCCGTGCGGTGAAGGGAGTTGTGCCGGAGTGCGTCGTTCAGTTACATGCCCTTAATGATGGGAGCGCTCCCATGGTTAAGGTGTGTCTCGCCCATGTCAATGCCTTACGCACGACGTGCGTGCGCCGCGGGGCGGTGCCGTGTTTGGAGGGCGCCGTTGCGTTGCCCTCGGCCGTGGTTGCTGGTTCCGTCCTCAAGCGCCGGACGGGCTGGGTTGGCCGGTGTGCGCCTGCCGTTGTGGTCTGGTCGGGGCCGCCTGCCGGGACTGCGTCCTCAGCGCTCGCGACTTGGGTCGACCCGATTCGTGCCCGGGATCCTCGCTCGTCGCTTCCGGGCGCATCCCTCCACCGTCCCCTTCGGCCTGCTCGCGGCCACCGGCCGGTGGGGGTACAGGTCCTCAAGCCCGGACGGGCTGAAGATTGCCCTTCCGGTCGGGCGGGGGTGGTGGAGGGGTTCTCCCGCAGGCGACGAGCGAGGGCCCCTATCCTCCTGCGCGGTCCTCGCGGGCGCTTCGCTGGCTTCGGACCGCTGCGCCGGCCTCCGGCCGCCGACCCGGGGGCACCGCCCACCTCCCCTTGGGCCGGGCGGGGGCGGTGGAGGGGTTCTCCCGCAGGCGACGAGCGAGGATCCCGGGTAGGGACTGGGTCGACCAGAGTCGCGAGCGCCGAGGAGAGAGACCCCGGCAGGCGCCCCCGACCCCACGGCCAACCCAGCCCGTCCGGCGATTGAGGACGGAACCAGCAACCCCGACCAACGGCACCGATTGAGGACGGACCGCCAGCCATGGCAGACGGCACCTACGCGGTAGCCCGGGCCGCCGCCCGCCCGGCCGTCCGGCCGGAGAAGATGCAGCCACCCAAGAACGTGCCCTCAAGGGACCGGTAGCCGTGGACGCCCCCACCGCCGAAGCCGGCCGCTTCGCCGGCGGCGTACACGCCGGAGAGGGGCTCGCCGTCGGCGCGCAGTACGCGGCCGTCGAGGTCGGTCTCGAGCCCGCCCAGGGACTTCCGGGTGAGGATGTTGAGCCGTACGGCGATGAGCGGCCCCGCCTTGGGGTCGAGGATGCGGTGCGGGGAGGCGGTGCGGATCAGCTTGTCGCCGAGGTAGTTGCGGGCGCCGCGGATGGCCGTGACCTGGAGGTCCTTGGTGAAGGGGTTGGCGATCTCACGGTCGCGGGCCTCGATCTCGCGCCGGAGGTCGGCCTCGTCGATGAGCCCGTCCTTGGTGAGCGCGTTCATGCCGCGCACCAAGGCAGCGAGGTCCTTCTCCACGACGAAGTCGACGCCGTGCTGCTTGAAGGCCTCGACGGGCCCGGGCGCGCCGGGCAGGGCGCGCTTGAGCACCTCGCGCACGCTCTTTCCCGTGAGGTCCGGATTCTGCTCGGAGCCGGAGAGCGCGAACTCCTTCTCGATGATCTTCTGGGTGAGCACGAACCATGTGTATTCGTGCCCGGTCCCCATGATGTGCTCCAGCGTGCCGAGCGTGTCGAAGCCGGGGAAGTTCGGGACGGGCAGCCGCTTGCCGGTGGCGTCGAGCCAGAGGGAGGAAGGCCCGGGGAGGATGCGGATGCCGTGCTTGGCCCAGATGGGGTTCCAGTTCTCGATGCCCTCGGTGTAGTGCCACATGCGGTCGCGGTTGATGTGATGCGCGCCGGCGGACTCGGCGATGCCGAGCATCAGGCCGTCCACATGAGCCGGGACGCCGGAGAGCAGCTTCTCCGGCGGGGTGCCGAGGCGGGCGGGCCAGTTGGCGCGTACGAGGTCGTGGTTGCCGCCGATGCCGCCGGAGGTGATGACGACGGCCTGGGCGGAGAGCGCGAAGTCGCCGGCCACCTCGCGCGAGCTGCCCTCGCCGCGCGCGGCGGAACTGGGCACGAGGACCTCGCCGGAGACCCCGGTGACCGTGCCGTCGGTGGTGGTCAACGCAGTGACCCGGTGGCGGAAGCGCAGTTCGACCCGGCCCCGGGCGACGGCCTCGCGTACGCGGCGTTCGAAGGGGGCGACGACGCCGGGGCCGGTGCCCCAGGTGACGTGGAAGCGGGGGACGGAGTTGCCGGGGCCGGTGGCGAGGAAGCCGCCGCGCTCGGCCCAGCCGACGACGGGGAAGAAGCGGACGCCCTGCGCGTGCAGCCAGCTCCGCTTCTCGCCGGCGGCGAAGTCGACGTAGGCCTCGGCCCATTGGCGGGGCCAGTTGTCCTCGTCGCGGTCGAAGCCGGCGGTGCCGAGCCAGTCCTGGAGGGCGAGGTCGCGGCTGTCCTTGATGCGCATGCGGCGCTGTTCCGGCGAGTCGACGAGGAAGAGGCCGCCGAAGGACCAGAAGGCCTGTCCGCCGAGGGAGGCCTCGGGCTCCTGGTCGAGCAGGATCACCTTCCGGCCCGCGTCGGCCAGCTCGGCCGTAGCGACCAGTCCGGCCAGTCCGCCTCCGACGACGATGACGTCCGCGTCCAGCGCCATGGGGGTGCCGCCCTTCTCACTCCGACGTGTGTGGGGGAACGCTACGCTACCGGCCGGTAAGCAGGCGAGTGGTGAGAGCGGACAAGAGCGGGACAAGAGCCGGGGGAGAAGGAAACGGGGCTTCCCCAGCGCTCCCACGGTTGAAACGTCACCGCAATGCGATACGGCTAACATCCGCTTTACATCTGATCATGCTCTGGGGACGAGGGGAGCTCGCGATCGCCATTCGCATTTGGCTCAGCAGCGCAGGAGTGGCCACCACCGAGGTAATGCGGATGCTGCGCAACAACCCGGAAGCAGCACCCGTTCGCACCTACGCTTCCAACGTGGACGCCTCGGCGCCCGCGCTGATGGCCGCCGACGTCGGCGCCGTCGAGCCACGCCACGTCAGCAACGACGCCTACGCCGAGTTCGCCCTCGACTTCGCCCGCCGGCATTCCATCGACGTCCTGATCCCGCCCCGGCGCCTGGACGCCCTCGCCCCCCACGCCGAGGACTTCGCCGCCATCGGCACCAAGCTGATGTGCTCCCCGCCCGCCTCCATCGCCACCCTGACCAGCAAGAACCGTGCGTACGAAGCCGCCCGCGAGGCCGGCATCCCGGTTCCCGAGTGGCGGGTCGTCCGCGACGCGGCCGGGCTGCGTGCTGCCGTCGGCGAGATCACCGCCAATGGCGACACCGCCTGCATCAAGCCCGCCGGGGAGTACTCCGCGTTCGGGTTCCGCATCCTCGACGACAGCCCGCTCAACATCAAGGACCTGCTGGCCCCGCCCCGTCCGGTCGCCTCCGTCGCCGCCGTCGCGGACGCGCTGACCCGCGCGGCGGACGAGGGCGAGCACGTCCCCAAGCTCATCGTCATGCCCTATCTGACCGGCCCCGAGGTCAGCGTCGACTGCCTCTCCACCCCCGGCGGCACCCTCCTCACCGGCATCGCCCGCGCCAAGCAGGGCCGTTACCGCATCGTCCTGGACGACCCGACGTACGTCGACATCGCCCGCGACGTCGTCGGCCACTTCGGGCTGTCCTACCTCTCCAACGTCCAACTCCGGCACTGGAACGGCAGACCGGTGCTCCTGGAAGCCAACCCCAGGCCCTCCGCCGGGATCTTCCAGACCGCCTACACCGGCGTCAACCTCCCCTGGGCGGCGGTGCGTCTGCTGCTCTCCGGCTCCACCGGGGCCCTGGCCGAGCCCTGGCTCGGCGGGCGGGTCGCGGTCACCGAGAGCGCGTTCGAGGTCGTGGAACGGGCCCCGCTGTCGGTGGTCGCGGACATCGAGGAGAGCGTGGCGTAGGTAGCAGGGGCTGATGTTGCACGGGAGGCGCTCATCCTCCGTGCAACATCAGCCCGATCCCCGCCACCACCAGCGCCGCCGCGACGACCCGCGGTGCCCCGAACCGCTCCTTGAACAGCACCGCCCCGATCACCGCCCCCGCGATGATCGAGGTCTCCCGCAGCGCCGCCACCGGCGCCAGCTCGGCCCGCGTCTGCGCCCACAGCACCAGCCCGTACGCGAACACCGACAGCACGCCGCCCAGCAGCCCCCGTACCGCCACCGGCCGCAGCTGTGCCCCCAGTTGGCGTCCTCGCACCGCGAACGCGCCCGCCGGGAGCAGCACGCCCATGATCAGCAGCAGCCAGGCCGTGTACCCGAGCGACGTCCCCGACGCCCGTACGCCCACCCCGTCCACCACCGTGTACGCCGCGATCGTCAGCCCCGTGCCCACCGCGGCCAGCACGGCGAGCCCCTGTCCCTGGCTGCCGCGCATCCCCCACAGCGCGACGCCGCCCAGCCCCGCCGAGGCGACGACCACCCCGGCCGTCTGCCACGACCCCGGCACCTCGCCGACGAAGACGGCGGCCAGGACGGTCACCACCAGGGGCGCGATGCCGCGCGCGATCGGGTAGACCTGGCCGAAGTCGCCCAGCCGGAACGACTGCATCAGCAGGCACATGTAGGCGATGTGGATCGCCACCGAGCCGATCAGATACGGCCACGCCTCCGCCGCCGGCAGCGGTGCGAAGCAGGCCAGCAGCAGCCCGCAGAGCATGCCGCCGGTCTCGACGAGCGTGAAGGCGACGAGCTGGTCCTTGATGCCGTGCGCGATGGCGTTCCAGCCGGCATGGGTGACCGCTGCGACCAGTACGGCGCAGGCTATGAGCGGCGTCACGCGGCGCCGCGCTGTCCGGGGATCGGGGAGAACGCGCGTACGGCCATGATCCCGACGCTATCGACCGGGACCATGGCCACGCCAACGACTTACGGAGTACGCCGACGGCTACGAGGCCTTCAGGATCGCTGCCACGATCGGCCCCGCCGAGTCCACGCCGTGCCCGCCCTGCTGGACGACGCCCGCCGCCGCCACGTCGTCGCGGTACGCGGTGAGCCAGCCGTTGGGCTTGTCCTGGCCGCCGACCTCCGCCGAGCCGGTCTTGGCGCCGACGTACGTCCCGTGGACGCCGCGCATCGCGGGCGCCGCCGTGCCGCTGGTGGCGGTGAGGTGCATCATCGTGCGCAACTGCTGTGCGGCGGTGGCGTTCAGAGGGCGCGAGGACTTCGCGATCGTGCCCTCGATCAGATCGGGGTCGACGATCACCGGCTGGTGGAAGTAGCCGGTCCGGGCGGTCGCGGCGATGGACGCCATGTTGAGCGGGTTCATCTCGATCTTCCCCTGCCCGATCATCTCCGCGGCCTTCTCGTCCCCGCTGCCGCCCGGGACGCTGCCGTCGAAGGTCGAGACGCCGGTGTTCCACTCGGGGCCGATGCCGAAGACGTCGCGGGCCTCGGTGGTGAGGGCGGAGTCGCTGATCCGGCCGGTGAGGGAGATGAAGGCGGTGTTGCAGGACGAGGCGAAGTCACCGGCGAAGGTCGCCTGCAGGTTCGAGGTGTGCTCCGAGTTGTGGAAGATCTGGCCCTGGTCGTAGTTGGTCGTCGCCGGGCACGCCAGTGGCTCGCTGGGACTGGCGAGGCCTTTCTCCAGCAGCGTCGAGGCCGTGATGATCTTCATGGTCGAGCCCGGTGCGAGCTGCCCCTGCAGGGCCGTGTTGAAGCCGGTCGGCGGGTTGTTGGCGATGGCCAGGATCTTGCCCGTACTGGCCTGGAGCGCCACCGCCGAGGACTGGGAGCGTGTCTTGACCGCCTTCTCCGCCGCCGCCTGGATGCCCGAGTCCAAGGTGGTGCGGAGCTTGGCGCCCTTGCTCTTGGTCATGAAGTGCAGGGTCTTGCCGGCGTCGCTGCTGCCGTTGTTGGGGTTGATCCAGGTCTCGATGCCCGGCGTGCCGCCGAGTTTGGCCCCGTAACGGGTCTGCAGCTGCCTGAAAACATCGGTCAGGGACGGGAAGTCGTCCGGGTCCATGCTCTTCCCGTCGCGGTCGAGGATGTTCAGGGTCGGGGTCTGGCCCTGCCCCGTCTCCAGATATTCGCCCTCCGTCAGCTCCGGGTGGACCACCGACGCCTTCCAGTCGACGAGCGCGCGCCCGGTCGTCAGCCCCCGGGTCACCGTCAGTGCCGAGTCGTACGTCCAGGTGGACTTCTTGCCCTGGTAGGACAGCGTCGCCGTCACCTCGAACGGCACCTTGCGGCCCACCGGCGTGCCCGGCGTCAGCTTCACCGCCGACACGAGGGTCCTGGTCTGGTAGTCGTTCAGCGCGGTGGTGGCCACCACCGCGCTGTTCGTCAGCTGGGCCGCCTTCGTCAGCTGCCCCGTGGCCCAGTCCGCCAGGAACTCCTTCGCGGTGTCCCGTACCTCCGTCGCCGTCGGAGGCCCGGTCGCTATGGGCTTCGCGGCGGATGTGCTGCTCCCGGTCAGGCCGTTGTAGAGGTTGTACGCCCCGTATCCCGCCGTCCCCACCATCGCGGCGAACACCCCGCCCACGATCCCCGTCTTCACTCCGCGGCGCATGGCACCGATCCCCTCCCCGTGATCCACGCCCACTATTTGAACGTGTTCAAAACTCTGTGACGTAAGCGCACTCTATACACACTGGCAACGCACAGGGTGTCGAAGACGCAAAAACGAAATCTCGGTTGAGCCATCAGTCCCGTCCTCGTACCGTCCCCTTCCATGCGCCTTCGCCACGAGCAGCCCGCCGACCACGACGCCGTACGCGACGTCCACCTGCGCGCCTTCGGCGAACACGACCACGGCCCCGTGGTCGCCCGCCTCGTCGACGACCTCCGGGCCGAGGCCACGCTCTCCCTCGTCGCCGAGGACCCCGACTCCGGCCGGATCCTGGGCAGCGTGATGTTCACCCCCGCCCTCCTGGACGCCCCGCTTCGTCTTCTGGACGTCCAGGTCCTCAGCCCGCTGGCCGTCGCCCCCGCGCACCAGCGGCAGGGCATCGGCCAGGCCCTGGTCCGCGAGGGCCTCCGGCTCCTGACCGAGCGCCAGGTCCCCCTGGTCTTCCTGGAGGGCGACCCCGGCTACTACCCCCGCCTCGGCTTCACCCCGGGCGGCGATCACGGCTTCCGCAAGCCCTCGCTGCGCATCCCCGACGCCGCCTTCCAGGTCGTCAGGCTGCCCGCGTACGAACCCTGGATGACCGGCACCCTCGTCTACTCCCGGACCTTCTGGCAGCACGACTGCGTAGGCCTGCGATGACCTCCGGGCCCGGCTCCGGCTGGCAGACCCTCACCCTGGCCCTCTTCCGCCGCATCCGCGCCGACCTGGCCGAATCCCTCACCCCAGACGCGGCCTGGCTCGCCTGGCACATCGCCCGAGGCCAGGACCGCAACCTCTCCGAACTGACCGCCCGCCCCCAACTCTGGCTCTCCGCCGGCTGGGCCGCCCGCTTCCACCGCGCCCCCGACCCCTCCGACACCGGCTACGGCCACACCCCGGCCCAGGCCGCCGCCTTCCGCGCGCCCTCTCTCGATCTCCTCCTCGCCTACCAGGCCGCCACCCACGAACTGGCAGAGCACTACCTGCTGTCGGCCTCCGACCACGACCTCACCCGTCCCGTAGTCAGCCCCACCCTCGGCAACACCCACACCGTCGAGGAACGCCTCACCGCCCTCATCCGCGAGGGCTTCGCCCACACCGGCCAGATGGCTCTCGTAAAATGATCAGATGCGTCTGACGAAGTACGGCCATGCCTGCGTCCGCCTCGAAGACGGCGACCGGGTGCTCGTCATCGACCCGGGCACCTACTCCGAACCGGAATCGCTGTCCGGCGCCACCGCCGTCCTCATCACCCACGAGCACGCCGACCACATCGACGTCGACAACCTCAAAGCGGCCCGTGCCGGCAACCCCGCCCTCACCGTCCACACCCACCCCGCCCTCGCCGCCACCCTCGGCGACGGCGTGATCCCCGTCGCCCCCGGCGACACCTTCACCGCCGCCGGCTTCTCCGTCCGCGCCGTCGGCGGCGCCCACGCCGACATCATCGACGGCCTCCCCGGCTGCCCCAACATCGGCTTCATCGTCGACGGCCTCTACCACCCCGGCGACTCCCTCTTCGTCCCCGCCGAGCCCGTCGACACCCTCCTGGTCCCCGCCTCCGGCCCCTGGCTCAAGCTCGGCGAGGCCATCGAGTTCACCCGTGCCGTCAAACCCGCCCGCGCCTTCCCCATCCACGACGCCATGCTCAGCGACCTCGGCCTCCACGGCTTCGACCGCTGGCTCGACATGAAGGGCGGCACCGACTACGCCCGCATCCCCCTGGGCGAGTCGGTCGAGGTCTAGTACGCCTCTACCCGATGAGGGTTTCCTTCGGGCGGACCACGCAGAACTCGTTCCCCTCCGGATCGGCCAGCACGGTCCACGACTCGCTGCCGCTCTGCCCGACGTCCGCCCTGCGGGCTCCAAGCGCGAGGATGCGCTCGATCTCGGCCTCCCGGTCCTCCGCCGAGGACGTCAGATCGAGGTGCAGACGGTTCTTGACGACCTTACGGTCCGTCACCGGCATGAAGCAGATGCCCACCGGCGCGGTCTCCTCCGGCCCGATCACGACCTCCCGCTCCCGCTCGGACAGGATCCGCCAGCTCAGCACCTCAGCCCAGAACCGGGCCAGGGCGGGCAGGTCGTGGGCGTCGATGACGATGTGGTGCAGCGAGACGGGCATGTCGGCCAGTGTGCCCGGAATTTGGACTACCGGGGGGGGGGACTCGGCGGCTCAGAGGGGCAGTTCAGCGGCACCGGACGACTGCCTTACACGTCGCCGAGGAACCCCGGATCGGCTGGGCCCATCTGCCGGGCGAAATCGGCGGCGACCCCGAGGACCTCGCGCATCGGCACGGCCCGCCGGCTCGTGGCCGCGAGATCAGCGTGGGCCTCCTTGGACCACAGGAACGGATACACGGAGATCCCCTGCGAGAAGGCAAGGGCCGCAGCCTCCTCACGCCAGCCGTGCCAGCGCAGCCCGTCGTAGAACGTCTCCAGACGGCCGGACAGCAGCCAGGAGACCCACACAGAATGGCCCATGTCCATCGCCTCCCAAGTCAGTGTGTCGGGAGCGAAGTAGATCATCTGCCCTGGGACACCGGGACGGTCCGCCGCCGCGGGATCATGACCGTTCAACGCGAATACCCCGCCGAGCACGTCCTGGCCGACGACGAGGCCCGTAGCGGGATGCCAGGCGGGATCGAAGGTAGCGGGGAACCGATTGACCTGGGCCAGGCTCGGCAGGCCGCCACTCGCGTCTGAGCCACCGCCGAACACTCGCACCCACCCGTTGTCCAGGACCAGGCCGCCGCTGTTCAGAGCCAGGCCACCGAGCATCGATCGCGCGGTGACCTGCATCTGCAGCAGACATCGGCGGCCCCCCTCGGGGTCGGCAGGCAGTACGTGCACAGGCACGGCGCTTGACGCGACCGCCTCCTGTAGTACCGGCCAAGCCGGATCGTCCACATTGGTCAGCTCGTCGATCTCCCGCATCTGAGGATGATCGCAGCTCCTCCCCGGGCGCCTGCGGCGGGCCCGGAGGCCCGCCGTAGTCGTGGTCGAACCCCTGCTAGATCCAGCTGTCCAGCCACATCCGGGACTGCCATGACGTGTACGGAATCGTCATGCCCGTGTACAGCGGGAAGAAGTAGATGAAGTACCGAATAACTGACGATCTAGCCTCCTGACCTGCAACGACACGCTTTGCGCTCGACTCCGCCGCGACCCTGGGCCGTCTGTGGGCCTAGGGACCGCACACCTTCGGGCCCCTTGAGCCGGCTGGCGCCACGAGGCTGTGGGGCCAGGCCACTCCGGAGCGAAGCCTCAGCCAGCGCAACCTAGCGCTTCCATACGAACTCCTGGGTTGTTGCTTAGCCCCGCCGCCGCGGCGGGTACATGTACCGGTGCGTGGGACGGCGCAGCGATCTGCCTGGGCTAAAGAGGGGACGCTAGGTGAACTCAGAAACTGCGGCTTCGGCTGTCGCTCCAATTCTTGGTGGCCTCCTTGTTGTGGTGACAACGTTCTTTGCGACTCGCAAGAAGGTGCGTGTTGAGGTGCTTAAACTTGAAGCGGATATTGATAAGACGCGTGCGGAAATCACACAGATATTGGCGAGTGTTGATGGACCTGGTCAAGCCGATGACCAGGCCGAAAATCTGCCGTGGGGATGGTATGTTTTCGGATCTCGTTCTGAGTGTTATCGCTACAAGATAGATGCTGTTGTGTTGTATCGAGGATGTGTGAGTGCTCAGATTTACGCGCTTCCAAATGCTCCTGGCTACGGGTCTCTAGCTCAAAGCTTCCAGGCTGGTGAGTACTTGGGTGAGAGGGTGGAGTTTTCGGCTGCCCTAAAAGTGGATGGTGTGGTTAGGGCGGCAGGATTGTTCTTGCGTGTCGACGATCTCTCTCGGAAATCTGTAGAGTTCGACGACATGCATGGCAGGGACGTCTCTGGAACTCAAGACTGGGAGGTCTGTAAGGTTGTCCTCGATGTTCCCGCGCAAGGTGCTACGGTGAGTTTTGGATTCTTTCTGCATGGTGAGGGTCGCGTTTGGATGAGTCGCGCGGCAATTCGAATCGTCGACCACGATGTTCCCGTTACCGGGCGAGGTAGGGATTTTCCCCTGCATCCTGTAAATCTGGGACTGGTAGAAGAGCGCAACTGATCAGCGCGTATTGTATCCTCTGCAGAATTTTAGAGGTCCGGCCGGATTTCCCGGCCGGGCCGCCTCATGTAGTTGTTGGCCTATCGGAACTGTCTTGCGCCTGGCTGATGTTGTAAAAGACGCTGTCTACCGCCTTGCGGGTGCGGCCCTCACTGCTGGGCATCAGGTGCGTGTACACCCGTAGCGTGAACCCGGGGTCGCTGTGCCCAAGGTATGTGCTCAGAGCCCGGATGCTCTCGCCCGCATCCAGCAACACCGAGGCGTAGAAGTGTCTGAGGGCGTGCATCCCGTGCTCACGGGCGGACGCGTGCCGCTCGCCCGGCTCGGGCGCCGGGATGAGCGCTGCGGAGACGAGTGCGCGCTTCCACAGGTGGTCGTCGAAGTGGCTCGCCCGCACGCTGTCTCCGGTGCGCCCCGTGAAGATGAGTTTCCTCGTGACCGGCGGCCCGTCTGGCTTGAGCCAGGGAAGCGTGACCTCGACTGGGGGGAAGCCCTCCATGTGCTTGCGCAGGGCAGCGCCCACGGCACCGGACAGTGGCACGTCGCGAGTCTTCCCGCGCTTCGGAGGGGCGAAGACGAACTTGCCCCGCACGCGCTTGACTTGCACCCGCACGGCCAGCCAACCGCTGTTGAAGTCGACTTCATCGACTGGTAGCCCGAAGATCTCGCCTTGCCGCAGGCCGCATCCGCCGCCAACGTCCACCATCGCCCGAAACCGCTCAGGCAGTGCGGTCCGCACGGCGAATACCTGCTCCGGGGTCCAAGGGACCACCCGGTTCGGGTCGGGCTGGGGGCCCCGCACCGACCGGGCGAGGCAGGGATTACGAGGGATGAGCGTGTCATCGACGGCGGCGCTGAAGATGGCGGAGACGAGACCAAAGATGATCCTGCGGTAGGAAGCGGCGGGAACCGCGCTGGCCAGTTCGCTCAGCCACGTCCGGATGTGGCCCGGCTGAAAGGACGCGACCGGCCGTGTCCCGATGTACGGGAAAGCGTGCAACCTCAGGCGGCGCTCTGCCGCGTCGTGGCCGTTGATGTCGGTCGTGTGACTGGCAAGCCACTTTTCCGCGTACTGCCGGAAGGTGACTCGGCCGGCGCGCGGGTCGATGTACGAGCCGCGCGACATGTCCGCCGCGATCTGCGTCAGCCACTGTTCGGCGAGGCGCTTCTGCCGGTCGGGGAAGGACTTATTCTTCTCGGTGCCGTCAGGGCCTGCGTACCGGGCGCGGTAGCGCATGCCGGTGCCGTATCGGTCGCTCTTCACCCGATGCGGCTTGCCATCGGGTCCGTTCTCGGTCCTGTACCAGCGGTCTTGGATGTGGCCGGCCATGTGGTGGGTGGTCCCTTCTTAGAGACGACGGAGGGAGGGCCACGGGGTGGCCCTCCCTCGGGTAGTGCGGGGCGTGGTGGTGGTCAGCGGGCGGTGTCGGCGGCCATGCGTTCGGCGGTGTAGCGCTGAACGGCGGCGGGGTCGTAGCGGATGTGTTTGCCGATGCGGAATCCGGGCGGGCCGGTGCGCTTCCTGCGCCACTGGTAGACGGTCTCTTTGGGCACGTCGAAGAGTTCGGCGATGTCGTCGGGGGTGAGGTAGCGGTCGGGGAGTCCAGCCCGGAGTGTGGCTATGGCGGGAGGGGTTGCCATGCGGCTCTCCTTGAGCGGTGGCGGGAGTGCTCGGGGTGCGGAAACCCCCTGTGGCACTGACAGAACTGACAGAACCTCGCCGCTAGCGCTCTGACCTGTGGTTATGACCGTTTCGAAGATCATGACAAAACCTCGAAAAACTCTGACAGAACCTCCGGACGCCGGGTTGTGTCCTGGCGGCCGGTTGTGGGGTCGGAGGTTCTGTCAGAGTTTCCGGAGGTATTGTCACAACCGCGATCATGAACGTTTCCGCAGCTCAGAGCGCTAAGCGGGGGGTTCTGTCAGTTCTGTCAGCGGATTGGGGGTTTCCGTCAGGCGGCGCGGGGCGGGGTGAGGCGGGGGTGGGTGTCGTAGCGGGGGGAGGGTGGCCGGCCGCCGCGTCCGCTGCGCGGGGGCGGGGGCTGTTGGCGGATCCAGCCGTGTTCTTCCAGCAGGGCCAGGGCGGGGTCCAGGTCGGTCATGGCGGGGAAGTCGCCCCGGGACAGCACCCGGAACAGCTCCCGCTTGGTGAACGCCGCCGTGGGGTTCTCCCGCAGATGGGTCAGCAGGGTGTGGGCGGCGTCCTGCGCGGGGTCAGCGCCCATGGCGTCGAAGACGGTGCGGGCGTGGGCGGTGAAGTAGTCCCCGAGCTGGGTGGCGGCGGCCATGGTGGCGGCGGCGATGGGCAGGGTCCAGCCGGTGTCCGGGTGGGTGGCCAGGTGGAGCAGTCCGGCGATGCGGGCCACCGCGCCGTCGCGTTTGCTGGCCCACTTCACGATCGGGTGGAGGCTTCCGCCCTTGCCGATGCGGGCTTCGGTGGTGCGCTGGTAGGCCAGCATGACGGCGTCGGCTTCGGGGGTGAGGGTGAGGACGGCGGGGTCGGTCCAGTCGGCCAGGGCCAGGGTGAGGCCGGCGAGGTGGTGGGTGTAGGCGGTGGCGACGGGTTCGGGGATGAGGTCGGGGGTGAGGTTGCGGCGGCCGACCAGGGAGGCGGGTTTGGAGTACAGGAAGCGGGCCAGGAGCCCGCGGCCGTCGGCTCCGTCGACACGGCCGATGGAGTCCAGGACGTCGGGTTGGATGGCTAGGCCCATGGTGACGGCGGGTGCTTCGATGTGCTGGGGGTCGCGGCCCATGCGGTTGACGCGGACCATGTCGCCAGCGTGGCCCTTGAGGAAGATCCCGAGGTTGGGCTTGCCGCTGTAGCGGCCGGCGATGATGTCGAAGATGTCACCCTCGGCGGACAGCACCGCGACCCGGCCGCGCTGCTCGTACAGCAGAGTGCCCAGGCTTTCGGGGGTGACGTCGTCGGTGACGAGCTGGGGGCGGGCGGGGACCGTGTATTCGTCGGCGGTCTGGGCGAGGCTGATGGCTTCGGCGGTGTACTGGTCGCGCTTGTCGGGTTCGGCGTTGGCGGCCTTGGCGGCGGCCTTGTCAGCGGCGGCCTTGGCCAAACGTGCCGTCGTCTCGGCCTCGGCCCGCAGCGGGCCGGACAGTTCCACCAGGGTGCGCTCCGCGGCGAGCAGGGGGCGGACCATGAGGGCGAACACCGCGGACTTGCGGTTGCCGGGTTCCAGGGCCACGGCGGTGTAGAGGTTGACCGGCTCGCGCCAACTCCCCCGCACACACACGGTGGCACGGCCGCCGGCGGCGGTGGCGACCACCGCCAGGGCCAGGCACCCGGCCAGGTCCACGGGGGTCTGTGTCTCTTCGGCGACGGCCGCCACCATGCCACCCAGCCATGCGGGCAGGGCGTCCACGGGGAAGGTGGGGAGTTCCCGGCGGGCGTTGAGGGGGACGGGCTCGTCCCACACAGGCCCGGTGATGTCCTCGGCGGTCAGGTGGTCGAACCCGGCCCACAGGTCGTTGTCCGGTGTGGTCATGCGGCCTTGCTCCCTTCCTGCGGATGCAACAGCGGGCAGGCGTCGCGGTGCTGCTTGTGCTGCTCGATGAGCTGCTGGACGGCGGCGCGGCCGATCGCGGTGCGGTCCCAGCCGCACCGGCACCACGACCGCCCCGACGGCGTGACGCTCCAGGACGGCGGCGCGACGATGTGCAACCACGCCACGGGCGTACGGCCGTCGCCGGCCTGCGGGTCAGGGCGAACCGCTGAAAGGACGCCCTGACGGGCGGCGTCTTTCGCGCCCACGGCCGTGCGGGGTGCGGCCGGTGTAGCGTCCTGCGGGACCGGCGAGGGGGTCATGCCGCCCTCCCCGTGCCGATGCCCAGACCGTTGGCGACAGCCCGTTCCGCGTACGCCTCGGGGACACCGACCAAGACGGCGGCGGCGATGATCTGCTGCCCAAGGGCGTCCAGGCCGCAAGGTCCGGGGCACTGTGCGTGCTGCTTGGCCAGGAATTGAGCGACCCCGAATGCCTGCGAGCCGGCACCGGAATCGGTGCGCGAGCGCACCAGGGCCACACCCCGTTCCAGGCCGGTGCGCACGTACCGCTCGGTGTGCCGGCACCCGGTGGCCACGGCCGCATCCCATGTGGCGCGCTCGGGGACGGAAGAGACCACCCTCCCCGGGGCGGGGGTGGTCTCTTCCCCTGCGACCAGGGCCAGGACGGCAGACGGCAGACGCGCCATGGCGCCGGCGCCGGGCCCGAGCCAACGGGCGTAGGCCATACGCGACTTGATGTCCACGCCAGGCCGCACCGCGTTGGCCGACCGCATCGCCCCCAGGTAAAGCCAGTGCTCCCCGCGGGTGGTGAGCACCGTCCTGGTGGGCGGCAGGCTCGTACGCGCCCACGCAACGGCCTGTGCGTCGTCCAGGTCCACGACGGTCAGTCCGGCTCCTGCGGGGTGGTAGGCGACCGCTCGGGCCTCCCGCCACGCCACAGCCCACGCGCGGGAGGTGAGCGTCCTGGCGTCGGTTGTGGCAGCCGCCCAGCCGTGGCACACAGCCGGGCAACGGCACGCTCCCGCGCGCTTCATGTTCGGGCGCCCGCCACAGGCGCCGCCGGCACAGGCGCGGCAGTTCCCGAACGGCACTTTCCCCTCGCGCAGCGGCAGCACCGGCACGCCCCCGGTTGCCAACTCCAAGGCGGTCCGCAGGTGGCCCTTCATGCCGCCACCGCCACATCGTGGCGAGCCAGGAAGGCGCGGCCGATCCATTCGGTGTAGGCGGGTGGGATGGCTTCGGTGAGTTCTTCGCGCACGTCGGTCCACGTGATGCCCATGGCCTGCTGCATCTCGGGAACGGTGGCTTTGCCGCCTCCGGACCCGTAGGCGGCGACGTAAGGGCCGTCGAAGTACTCGCCGTGCCGCCAACCGCGCACCCGCCCCCGGTGCTTGGGATGCACTGGCCGGGGCGCAGTCCAGCCGCCCAACTCGAAGTTGCGGTGCCGCACCACAGCGAGCCCGAACATCTCGCCGCACAGGGTGATGTCCTTGCGGACCTTGGCGCGCCCGTTGGGCTGCTCGATGACGTACGGCAGGCCGGTCGCGTCCAGCAGCTCACGGGTGGGGGCGACAAGGTCGTTGTGGGTGCCGCCCCAGCCGTTGGCGGCGTTGGTGCCCACAGTGAGCGCGCACCCAGCCTGGCACGGCGGCGAGGCGTGCACGAACGCGTACCGGCGAATCTCGCCGGACGCGATGAGGCTGGCGAGGTATTCGAGGGCGTCGCCCTGGTGGAACCGGAAGGGGTAGCGGGGCCGGTCGACGACGTCGACGCCGTCCACGTCGAACCCGGCCCACTCGAAGCCGGCCCCGGCACCGCCGGAGCAGCAGAACAGATCCAGCACACGCGGCCGGGGAAGGTGTCGCCGGAAGGCGCCGGGCAGAAGTTTGTTCATGCCGCGCTCGCTGCTTGTGCGAGTGCGGCGAGGGTGGCGCGCAGCCCCTCTGTGGTGACCGGCGGCGGGGTGGGCACGTCGTTGAGTTCGCGCCGAACGGCGAGGCGAAGGGCGTACGACATCAGCGGGTCCATGCGGTAGTCGCTCTGCCAGAGCCGGCCGTTGCTGTCGCGGCTGATCACCGTGAGGCCCGCAGTGCCGTCGGGCTGGGCGGTCAGCCAGAACATGGTCATGGTGTCGGTGTGCGTGACCGCCGGGTTGGGGTGGGTCATGCTGGAGACCTCCATCAGGTCTGTTGAGGACTGGAGACCGGGGCGGCCTGCGGACTTTGGCGAGACGGCAGGTCGCCCCGGGCGGAGCTCTGGTGCTGGTGCCAGGTGGCGTATTCCTGGCGGACGTAGGGCCGGTGGCAGGGCTCCCACTGCGGGGAGCTGGGGCCGACGGGTCCGGTGCCGGTGCCGTGCTCGCTGTCGTATTGGGCGAGGGCGGCGGCGGCCGTGGCGGCGAGGCTGATGGCGGCGGTGGCGGGCGGGTAGTCGGCGGCTTCCTGCAGGGCGATGCGGTCCAGCAGCGCGGCCTTGCGCAGCCGCTGTTCCCGGACGGCCTGCGGGGTGTGTCCGCCGGGGCGGGCGAGCTGCCCGGACAGGATCAGTACTTCGCTGATCTCGCCGATGATGGGCGGTGCGTCGGTGTACGCCGCTTCGGCGGCCGGGGCGTTGGTGTCGGTGTCGGGGTTGGTCAACGTGCTTCTCCTGTCGGGATCAGGCGGCGCGGTTGCGGGAGCGCAGGGGGATGACGGGGGCCAGGCCGGACTCCGGTGCGGGCAGGGGCTCTCCGCCGTCGGTGGGCGGGGTGGCGGTGCCGGCGTGGTGGGCGGCGAGGGCGGCGAGGGTGTCGGTGGTGGCCTTGCGGGTGCGGTACATCGCGACCGCCAGGGCGGGGGCGACCACGGCGGCGGGCGCGCCCAGGACGGCGGCGGCGATCAGGTCGGCGTTCACGGGGTGGCCTCCGGGCTGAGGAGTTGGGCGAGGGTGCCGCCCAGGGCGGCGAGGCGCTGTTCGATGGCCTGCCAGGAGTCGGCGTCGATGCTCATGAGGCCGTAGATGGCGGCGGTGGTGTCGCCGCGCTGGTGGGCGGCGAGGGCGTCGCGCAGTTCGCCGGCGGCCATGAGCGTGATCCGCCCGGCGGGGTGGGGCCCGGTCATGAGGTGAGGTCGGACAGGGCCGTGATGCAGGCGGCGGTGAGTTCGCGCACGGGTCCGGCGGCGCCGGTGGAGGCGAGGAAGAAGCCGAACATCACTGCGACGAACGCGGTGCCGCAGCCGAGCGCCTTGAACTTGATGAGCAGGGCGAGGAAGACGCCGAACAGGAAGACGAGCGAGACGGTGATGAGCACGACGGAACTCCTGACGGGGTGGTCGGTGCGGGATGGGTCAGCGGGTGCCGGCGTCGTAGGTGCGTTGCCAGCGGTTGAGCAGCCAGCGGCCGATGCGTATGCGCTTGCCGATGCCGTCGCAGCGGCGGCAGTGCTTGCCGCGCTTGGGCTTGCCGTGGCGGTCGTGGGTGAGGGCGAAGCCGAGGCCGCCGCACTTGCGGCAGTCACCGAACGGCGAGACGGCACACAATCCGGCGTAACCGAGGGTGAACAGCAGGATCAGGGCCATAGCGGCGGCGAGCAGGGTCACGATGGGCCTCCGGGGCCGGTTTCGGGGTATGCCGAGGTCAGGGCGCTAGGAGCTAGCGTCCTGATCAGGGCTTGGATGGGGTGCTAGGCGCGGTGCTAGGTCTAGCGGGGCACCCTGCTAGACCTAGCACCGGTTCGGATCTAGCCCGCGTCCCGCTTTCCGTCACGTTCGGTGATGGCGGAGGTGATGCGGGTGCGTTCGATGCCGCGCCGGTTGGCGCCCTTGCCGTCCTCGGTCTTGCCCCACACCTGGATCGTGGGGACGCCGTGCGGCTTGAGGACGTAGGCGAGCTGCTCGGGCTCCCACCCGCCGTAGACCTCCGGTCGCAGCTCCGCCAGCCGTGCCACGACGGTCTCGGACCACACCTTGGGCTCTTCGGCCGGGACGACGGCGAGGATGTCGGCGAGCAGGTCGAACCCACCCGTGCCCTCGGCCGCCTCCGGCTCATCCCCCAGCGCGTGACCGGTCAGCAGTCCGGCCGCCTCGCGGTGCTTGCGGGCCCGCAGGGCGACGGTCTCCACCGCGACGCCGTCGGCGTAGATCGCGCGCACGATCCGCGCGTCGGAGCCTTCACCGACGAAGTAGTGGATGCCCTTGTCGGCCCAGGAGAACATGGTGGCGCGCACGCCGCGCTTGTAGGCGCCGGTGCCCAGGACCATGTCGTTCTCGATCTGGCCCATGACCTTCAGGCACCACCGGGCGGAGGCGTTCGCGCTGATGCCGGTGGGCAGCGCGTCCTTGTCGGGGCGCTGGGTGGCCAGCAGCAGCGTGATCCCCGTGGCGGGGCCGCGCTTGACCAGGTCGGTGCAGATCTCCTCGAACTCCCCGCCGTACTTGGGGTGCTCGAACCACACCTGGCACTCATCGACCCCGACCACGATCGGGTGCAGCCCCAAGCTGCGCTTGGAGGCCAGCTCCGAGGTCACCTTGGACTCCGGGCAGATGTCCCGGGGCAGCGACCGGATGACCTTCGCCCGCCGGCGCAGCTCTTCGCGCAGGCCGCGCAGGTCGTTGAGGGCGTAGAGGATGTCTTCCTCGTCGTCGCCGGCGCGGTGGCGGTGGGAGACGCGTTCGCCGACCGGGTCCAGGTCGCCGGTGCCCTTCAGGTCGTAGGTGTGCAGCTCCGCACGCGGGTCCAGGGCGGCGATGAGCATGAGCAGGCGGAGCAGGAACGTCTTGCCCATGCGGGGGATGGCGCCGATCACGCCCGCGATGTACATGAGGGTGACCTCCACCCACCGGCCGCGCTGGTCGGTGCCGAACGGCACGGGCTTGAACAGGTCCACGCTGCCGGACTTCAGCAGCGGCCATACGGGCTGCTTGGCCTTGGACATGTCCTGATCCCCCACCCACAGCACCAGCCGGCCGGTGTGCTCATCCGGCACCGCCTCGGGCCACACGCAGCCCAGCGGGCGGCGCAGACCGGAGGCGAGCCGGTCGCGACGGTCCATCACATCCGAGACGGTCACGCCGTAGGGCAGATCACCCTCCGCGCGCCAGCCGGGGCCGTCGCGGGTGATCGGCGAGGTGAACACGAAGCCGTCCCGGCCCTTGGCAACAGCCTGGTTGATCTGCGAAATGCTCAGTGCGGCCAGGGCGCGCAGCACGATGTCGGAGGTGAGCCGCTGGGCCTTGGGGACCTCTACCGCGCGGGTGGCCACCGGCGCATCGGCCGGCGTGCCCAGATACCCCAGGGCGAGGGTGACCACGCCGGCGGACAGGGCCAGCAGCCAGTCGGGCGCGAGTACCAGCATCGCCAGCGAGGCACCCAGGCCGAAGACACCGGCCAGGACGGTGATCAGGGTCCGCAGCCGAACGCGGCCGTCGCGCTGCCGGGACAGCTTCAGGTACTCCGCCGCGTCCTCACGCACCACGGAGGCGGCGCGGACCGGGGCGCCCTCGGCGTCGGCGACCCAGCGCCAGGTGCCGCCGACGAACTTCGCGGCCCCGGACGGCACCCGCAGCGCGAGCTTGCCCGCGTAGAACGGGGTGCGGATGGCGTGGTAGCCGACCAGGTGACCGCAGTATCCGGCCGCCCACTTCGCGGCGGCGGCGAACTCACTGCCGGACTTCAGCCAGTCCGGCACGACCGCCCGACGCCGCGCGGCCATCCGACGGGCCAGGAAGCCCGGCCCGGCCGGGGCCGGTCCATCGACCATCACGACCGCCTCGGAGTCGAAGTCGGCCGGGGCGGTGGGCGGGCGCTTGGTGGTGATGTCGACGACCTCGGCACCCTGCGGGCGCTCGGGCTCGTCGGGCTGGATCGTGGAATTGATGTCAGACACGATGGGTGGTGCTCCTTCACTTCGATGGGTGGGAGTAGCCGGGCCCGGTCGTCGCTGTAGGAGGTGGGCGGCCGGGCCCGTTGTGGTGGGGAACGTGCAGGTCAGATGTCGGTGAGGGCGGCGGTGGGGATCTCGAAGACGGTGGTGTCGTCGTGCGCGGGCTGGCCGGCCCAGGTGTAGAAGTCGGCGGGGATGCGGACGTAGCCGACGTGCAGCGCGGTGCCCTGCCGGTCGGTGGTCTCGTAGACCAGGACAGCGGCGCCCTCGATCCGGCGACCGCCGATCAGGGCACTGCGGGCGTCACGGACACTCAGGTAACGGCCCTGGTAGGACACGGCGGGGGTGACGTTGTAGTACCGGGCGGCCCACTGATTCCTGCCGCTGGTGGCCGGTGTGGTGGTGGTCGGGCTGGTCACGGTGGCTCTCCTGACGCGGTGAAGAGACGGCTTGCGGCGTCGCGCTGTTCCTCGGAGGTGGCCGGGTCAGGGGGTGGGGCGGGGCAGGGCGCGGCACTTGGCGGAGTGCTCCTGTGCCCACTCGTTGACCTTGGCGCGGTAGCCGGCGGGCGAGTCGGCGTCGCAGGCGCGGCAGTTGGCCACGACCCAGGTGTGGACGGTGCGCGCCGGGGTCACGTCGACGGTGGAGCCGAACAGGGTCGGGAAGCGGTACAGCACGCCCTCCGGCCACACGGTCGCGTCGGCGGACGGGGCAGGGGCGGGGGCGGGGGCGGGGCTGGTCACAGTGGCTCTCCTGACGGGTGAAGGGATGGTTCAGGCGGCGAACTGGGGTGCGTCTGCGCAGGTCACGCAGCATCCGAGCGAGGTCGGGATGGTGTAACCGGCGTCGGTGTCGCACAGCGGGCACAGGCGGCGGGCGGCATTGGCCAGGGCGAGCGCGGCCCACTTCGCGGGCGTCATCGGCCGCACCGGCTTGGCGAGGTCGATGCGGTACAGGTAGGCCACCCGCAGGCAACGCCGGCGCCGGGAAGGCCACATGATCTGAGCGGTGATGTCCTGGCCACCCGGCCGCAGATCGCGCATACGGAGTTGCCTGCGGGTGGCCAGGCCGTCCGGGGCGAGCCGGTACGGGTAGGTGGGGATGCCGTACTTCGCGCCAGCCGGGTCGTAGAACCGCATCACGACGCTTCGACGGCCAGGGCAGCGCGCTCAGCCTTCAGCGCATCGCGCACCGTGCGAGCCTTGGCCGGGGCCGTCTTCAGCGCCAGCCGGATGGCCTCACCGGTGATCGCCTGGTCCGTCCAGCCGGCGGTGAGGGCGCGTGCCTCGGCAAGCAACTGCTCCGGGGTACGGACCCTGCGGCCGGTACGGGCGGCCTGCGGTACCCGACCGGTCGCCCGACGCGGCGCAGCCTTCACGGCAGCAGCCTGCTTCACCGCAACCGGCGCAGTCGGGGCAGCGATCGGGGTACGGTCGGCCGACTCGCGCGCCGACCGGTCCGGCGCTACCAGCAGCGCGGCCGGTGCCGATTCCTGCTGGTCAGACCCCGACTGATTTATCGGTGTTCCGGTAGATTCCTCCTGCTTTGCGTCCGGGTCGATCGCGGGCGCTTCGGCGGGGGCGAGTTCACCGAGCTTGAGCAGGACACGGGTACGGCGCGGGGTCTTCGATCGCCACCGGCGGCCGTGCTCCTGCCGCAGATCGGCACGGGCCAACTGCCGGTCACGCTCGCGGCTGAGCGCGTCGCCGTAGGAGGTGACCTCCCACAGGGTCATGCGGCGCCACAGAGCGAAGGTGGAGGGGAAGGCCAGCAGCCAGCGGGAGCGGCGGATCTTCTCCATCCGACGGCCGGTCACGGCGCCGATGCGGGAGGCGTAGACGTGGGCGGCGACCTCGGACAGCACCACCCACAGCAGCGGCATCGTGCCGTGCGCGAGCTTGGCCGACTCCGAGTGTCCGGCGGCGACGTTGAGCCAGCAGGTGACGAACGTCAAACCCCAGGGCACGAACCGCACCCACGCCAACGGCATGTCCATCCGGATCAGCAGCAGGTTCACGGCAGTGAACACCGGGATGGCGGTGTCGATGCCGACGGGCAGGATCTGCGGGGTGGTGAAGCCCCAGCGGGCGCCGGCGACGGTGACGGCCTCGAACGAGGACGCCAGGCCCAGCGCGCCGACGGCGACCGCGAGGACGGCCACGACGCGTAGCAGCCACAGTTCCGCACCCGACAGCTTCGGCACGGAGGGACGGTTCAGGCCCGGGGCGCTCATGCCGACACCCCCGTCAGGCTCTGCAGCGTGTTCGCCAGGGTCCGGCGTTCGGCCAGCAGGCGCCGCTTGGCACGGCGGATACGGCGGGCGCCCACCTCGGACAGCGGCCGGTCAAGCACGGTGATCTGCGCGTCCAGCAGCTCAACCTCAGCCACGATGACGGGCATCTCACGCTCGATGGCCGCAAGCTCGGCAGCAGTTGGTTCACGGTCGAAGACGGCCGGGGTCGTACTGTCCTGATCAGGGGCGATGTGCAACATTGAGAGGACTCCTGTTTCTCTGCGAGGGGCAGGGGGAGCGGGGGCGACCGCGTGTCTTTGGCGAGATGGGGCGGTCGCCCCGGGCATTTAGGCGTGGTCGTAGACGTACGCGGCAGCCGCGTCCTGAAGGGCGTTGTGCGTGCGACGGGCCAGGTCACCGGCCTCGCTCAGCGTGTCCTCGCTGGCCTCGCCCAGGGCGAAGGTGGCGTTGACGGCCTCGCGGGCCAGGTGCAGCAGGTCGGCGTCGCGGGTGGCCATCTGTACGGCGGCCATGGCCTTAGTGACCCCGGAGCGCGCTTCGTACCGGGCGGCGCGGGCGGCTGCGGTGTCGCCCTGGCCCTCACGCCGGGCGACGTGCTTCAGGTACTGGTGGCGCCGGTGGTCGACCAGCGCACCCAGCAGGGCCGGGAACGCCTCCACCAGCGCCTGACGGCGCCGCTCAGCGCGGACGGCTTCGGTGGTGCGGGTCGTGGTGAGGTGCCGCATCCAACCGGCAGCGAAAGCGCCGGCCAGCGTGCCGAGAACGGCAATGAGGGTCGTCAGCATGGCGTTCCTCTTCTGGATCTGGGGTGAGCTGGGTGTCCGGCTTCCCTCGGCCCTGCCCGTACGGCACCCCGTAGCGGGGAACCGGACAGGCGAGGGAGGCAACCGGTCACACCCCGCAAGGGCGGTGGAGAGGTGCGGTCGAGCAGATGTCTCCTCCGGAAGCGCGCCGGCGCTTCCGTTTCAGGCGTATGGAGACGTGATCTTTCGATCTAGAAGCCCTCCGGTGAATGACAAGGCGCCGGGTCGCCTCCCCCCGTCCACTGCGGGGCTCCTGGTTCTGCGTGATGCAGTACCTGTATTACAGGTACTGCATGAGGTCCCGTCAAGTAGTCCGGCGAGATCTCTTGGCTTCGCACTAGGACTTCTTGGCGCATCATCAGAATCGCTCCAGGTCAGGGGAGTTGGTCACCCCATCCCTGGACAGCTCCGGTCGATCTCACTACCTTCAAGAAGTCCCCAAACGTCCCATCGGAGGTGCAGATGTCCAACGAGCGTTTGAGGTCGGCCCTGTTGGCGCGCGGCATGACGGTGCACGACCTAGCCCAGAAGATTGAGGTCAACCCGAAGACGGTCGAGCGCTGGATCACGCAAGGGAAGGTGCCGTACCGGCGCCATCAGTACGCGACAGCATCGGCGCTCAGAGTGGACGTGACGACCCTTTGGGACGACACCCGCGCCGTGGACAGCGCTGCGGATCTGAGCAAAGCGGAGATAGTCAACGTCTACCCGCACCGCCACATGGTCCCGGCCGGGCTCTGGCGCGAGATGTACGGACGTGCTGAGCAGTACCTCGATGTCCTCGTGTACTCAGGACTGTTCCTGTCCGAGGATCCCCAGTTCCTTGATCTCCTCAGGGAGAAAGTAGAGGCAGGGGGGAACGTGGGGCAGACGCAAGTGCGCATCCTGCTCGGGGACCCCGACTGTCCGGCGGTGAATCAGCGTGGTGTCGACGAGGGTCACAGCATCATGGCAGGCAAGATCCGCAACGCCCTGATCAACTACCGACCGCTTTTCGAGAGCCACCCTGAGATCTTGTTCCGGCTGCATGAGGCCACGCTCTACAACTCCCTCTACCGAGCGGATGACGAGATCCTGGTGAACACCCATGTCTACGGCGTTGCCGCGTACATGGCTCCCGTTTTTCACCTGCGGCGAATGCCGGGCGGCGGCCTGTTCGACACCTACGCAAATAGCATCGAACAGACCTGGGGAGGCGCACGCCGGGCAACTGAAAACGACTTCAAGGGAGCCTGAGCATGGGACGTATCGACTACTACCACGACCCCGACGCGCCGCCGGCCAACTCGGTCGTGCCCTCCGTCGTGGCGTTCGTGCAGAACACTGCGGAGCAGGTGCTTCTGATCAAGCGCTCCGACAACGGCCGGTGGGCGCTTCCCGGTGGCGGCCACGACGCGGGCGAGTTCATCAGCAACACCGTGATCCGTGAGGTCTGGGAAGAGACCGGAATCAACGTGGAAGTCCTCGAACTGTCCGGGATCTACACCGATCCGGGGCACGTACTCAAATACGACGACGGCGAGGTACGGCAGCAGTTCAGCATGTGCTTCCGCGCGCGGCCGGTGGGCGGCAACGTTCGTACGAGCAACGAAACGACTCAGGTCCGCTGGGTTGACCCAGCGGACCTGCCAGAGTACGACATTCACCCCACCATGAAGCTCAGGATCGAGCACGCCATGAACCGAACGCGGACGGCGCCCTACATCGGCTGACGCTTGGTGGCTGCGAGTCGTTCAAGAACGCGCGCCGTGCTCGCCAGGATCTCAGGCTCGGCGCGGCGGATGAACGTACCGATGAGGCTGTCCGGCCCGTAGCGACCAGCAATCTCGTTCACGCGGTCCACGGGGCCGGTCGCCATACCGTCCGGCGTCGTGTTCATGTCGCAGTAGCAAAGAGCGTCCGTGAGTTCGGGGGTCTCGCGCGGGAACTCGGACTCCAGTTCCTCGCGGAACCCTCGGGCCTCTGCTTCCATCCATGCACACGAGTGGTGCGCGACCAAGCGCACGACTCGCTCATCGGCCTGGGACGCGTCTCGGAGATACCGGGCGCCGTCCAGCGGGTGAAATCCAGTCTTGGCCAAGTCCGGCGCATAGCCGATGTCATGGAGAACTGCGGCGGCCTCCAGTAGCTCAGCGTCCGACCCGAGAACGGGCGCGATCGTCCGTGCTCGCTCGGCGACTCCCAGCGAGTGCTTCCAGCGGCGCGGCAGTGACTCGGAGAGCAAGGACTCAGCGAGGGGGTACGCCCACTCCGTCAATCCCGTACGGCTCACAGTCGGGACCGCCCCTTTCGGTCCGGTACGGCACGCACTGTTCGCACCTTGCCCTGCCCTCCCTCTGACAGCCACCCGGCCGCCTCTAGCTTGTCCAGTGCCTTGCTCACCGTGGGCCGAGATACGCCGAACCGCACGGACAACGCGGACGCACTTGGGAATGGTGCCCCCACCTCAAGGCCGTCACCCGTGATCACGTCGGCGATCCGCTCGACCAGGGGCCGACGATCTTCGCTCTTACCCTCCCGGACAACCCGCCACCGCCCACCAGGTACCGGTTCCCCGACCCCGTCCTTCTGAAGTGCGCTGAACACCCGAAGTGCAACGCCTCGCGAGACATCGAAGTCCCGCATGAGGTCTGCTGCGGACGGAAGCTCCGACATCTCAGGATCGGCCTCGATCTGAGCTTTCACGGCATCTGCGATCTTCAGGAAGGTGCCCCGAGGGCTCGCCTGTTGCGACACTCGCTCTCCCTCTCCGTCTCCATCTGTCCTTCGCCAAGCTCAAGCCTCGCATGCGGTGGCCCGCTCGGGGAGATCTGGACGTTGGATTGAGCCGCCTGTGCTTTGCCTGGGCAGGAGACGTCAGGGTTCCTGCCCGTACCCGGTAGTTGCGGCCCCAATCCACTGACGTGCATTACCAACGTGGCTGTTTAGCCCGATACTCCGCGAGCGCTTTGAATGCCTTCTCGGCGCGAACCGGGTCTCCGCCGAATGCGCCACCAGTCACAAGGGGCCAAGATGGGCTGATTTCCTGAGCGATCTGACTAGCTAGGCCGATTTCTTCATATCCCCAATTCGAATCAAGCAAGAACTCGCCGGGCCACGGGTTGGCATAGAACTCGGGCTCACTATCCATGGAAATCATGGAAGCAAGGAACTCGAAGCGATTGCAAGCCTCCGCATAGGCAATGTCATCCGGCTCCATCAGGCGGAAGATATCTCGCAATTCTTGGCGGATAAAATGACTCTGTGGATAGATGTACTTGCTGCCGTTATCGGCTCGGCAAACCTCATGGATTGCATTACCGTAGATAACAAGTACCGGATTTAGATAGATGGCAGGGGTCTGGCGGTGCCGATTACTGTCGAATGGGGGTTGCCAAGTCGGCCGAGTGAGAAGGCGTGCCATCAATTGCTCATGTTGACCGAGGATGGCAGCAATCCCCATAGCCCAAGTAGCGAGCAGCGCAGGATACAGCCGCAATCGCTCCAAATCATCCTGAAAGGATTGGATATTTTTGTCACGTAGTCGACTGAGCCTTGTGACGGCCCGCAGCCACAATGCGTCATGGGAGCCATCATCGTGGAAAACACCGGTAGCCAGCAGGTGCAGGAGTGTATCGCTATCCGCTCGATAGCCTCGGATGTTATCAACGAAGACACGAATGTTGTCCGCGAAGACCTGACCTGAAACCGGCCGTCTGTCCAGGGTGCAGTAACCAACGACCTCCGCGACAGCCCGATCAACTAGATCAAAGACCTCAATACGGCGTACAGGATCAGGCAAAGCGCGCTTGAGTTGAGCAACGGCGTTATCACGGCGCGTGGGGTCAATCGCTTCGGTCGGCATTTGTTCCAAGCTGTTCAACTCCGGGGCCGGGCTAAGAGTTACCGCGCTCTCCATTCCCGGAAGAGTTGCCTCTGTCGCCGGTTCGGTGGCAAAAGGCGAACGTGCCACCACCACCTGATATTCCAGCTCGGCCCAAATTTGAGGGCTCTGCATTGTAGTCTTGGCACGCACCTGATCGTATACATAGTCGTACAGCTCGTGAACAGTCACCTTCCCATCCCGGTCACGGTCAGCATCACCGGAGCGCAATCCTTCAATCACCGCCCCTGTGAAATACGAAGGCTCTGGTTCAAGCTCACTGAGGTCATTGCCTTCCCATGCGTATTCCGTACGGCTGGTAGCCGTGAGCACTACCCGACCGTGCCCGGACAACTCATCCTTAATATGTACGGTTGAATCACCTTTGGTTCCAGGAAGAAAGGCGCCGCTGTAGCAGCAGTCGAGCAGCAAAACAATCGTCTTCGCCCGGCAACGGTTCATCTGAGATTGCAGAAACGCAGCGGGGATTGCACTCGACGCAAGCAGTTCGCGATCGGTGTCCCGTGCAGCGAAGTAAAGCTCTCCATGGTCGGCCTTGAGACCATGCGACGATATATGAAGCAGGAGTAGGTCACCCCTGTCACGACCGCTAAAGAACGTCTCAATTGAACGCATCACCTGACTTTGCGCTTGATTCAGGATCGTAGCGACCTCAAAGTTACCGATCTGCGTATCCTGTAGAACTGAAGCAAGCTCTTCAACATCGCGTGCGGGTGAGCGCAATTGTTGCAGACCAGAATTATCGAACTGACTCGTTGCTACGAGGAGAGCGTAGCGGCCTCCGAGCATGACAGTAGCCTCAGATTCCCTCGGAAGCATCAATACTCGCTGGCACCGAGTCGTGCACGGCGATGAAGGCCTCGATCAAACGTCGCTGATTCGCCGAAGATACTGCCTGCATCTCAAGGGTATCGTCACCAATCGTGACGTTAACTGTACGAACGGGGCGATGCTCAATCCACGTCTTCAGGAGGTCAAATACCTTACGGAGTACCGGCACGCCCACGGTGACCACCAGGGCCCCCACAGTGACTGCGCCCCCAACCTTGGTGCCTTCAGGGGCAGTGTCTTGACGGGCGAGGTCAACACGGTCTACATCCAGCTCTAGAAGACGCTCACGGAGTTCAAGTGCGAGAGCATCAAGCTCCTCCTGATCGCTGTCTGAAGCGCCCTCAAGTTCTACCAGGACTTGCCGCCCGTCGTGCTTCACTCTGGTACCCCGTCTTCAGACTTGTAGAGGGCTCTCAGCTTAGTGCGCGTTAGGAACGATGGTGTCCGTTTGCCACCTAAATGATGATCCGATACACGCCCGGCAAGCTCTCGGGGCGGAGCGCCATGCTGGGGCCGTCTGTGGGCCGTCCGAGGGCAGCCGACAACAACCAGCAATGCCCAATGACTACCGCTACTTTGCTGGTCAGAGCCTCGCCCCTAACGAACATACGAGGTGGCCACCCGGCCTGTTAGTTCGGCCACTACTGACGCTGGCTCCCTGGATCGGAGTGCAGAGAGTCAGCGCGCCTGTCTGTCAGTGGTGGCCAGTACTGTCGTCGGAAGATCGTTCGAGACAGTGCTGTTGTGGGGGTAATCGTGGCTGGTCAGTTGCGTGTTGGTCAGGTGTACCGGTACGCGACCGGTAAGGATCCGGTGCCGGCTGATCTGGACGGGTACCCCAACTTTCATCATGTGACGCACTCGCCTGACCTCAAGCGAGCGCTGTTGGAGGCCGGGATCAACGGCATGGCCAAGGTCAGTGCCTTGGACGGCCCGCGTCGCCCGGCGATTCTCATTCGGTCGAGTCCGTGGAAGGCGGGTACGGAGCAGACGCCGTGGCACGACGTGTTCGACATGGACAACGGGCACGTTCGCTACTTCGGTGACCACAAGGCCGGCATGACGGCCGTTCCTGGGACCACCACGGGCAACGCGGCCCTGCTCGGGGCGTTCACCGGGCACCAGGGGCACACGCCGCAGGAGCGAGCGACCGCCACGCCTTTGCTCCTGTTCCGCGCCGTCTCACGCAACGGCAAGCCCAAGGGCCATGTGGAGTTCTGCGGACTTGGCGTCATCGAGCGGGCTGAGCGGCTGGTTCAGTGGGGCGGTCACGAGCACACCACGTTCATCAACTACGTCTACGACATCGCACTCATCGACCTCACGGACGAGAACGACGAAGTCTCCTGGGAATGGATCCACTCCCGCAGGGATGTGGCCGCCACCGATGCCAAGGCCCTCGAACTGGCCCCGCGGGCATGGCGTGAGTGGGTCAAGCACGGCAACTCCGCGCTGCCCAGACTCCGCCGGCGTGTCGCACGAGCCAAGGTCACCAAGGTTCCCGAGCAGCGCCCCCGGGCCGGCAGCACCGAGGCCAAAGATCTTGAGTTGATCTACAAGTACTTCGACGGGCGCAAGCACGACTTCGAGGCTGTCGCCGCGGCTGTCGCCGCACGCGTTCTGCGCGGGGCGGGAAGCAGCTATCTCGAAGGGTGGCTGACGCGGCGATCCGGCGACGGAGGGGCTGACTTCGTCGGGCGGCTCGATCTGGGCAGCGGGCTCGCGGGCACCAGCCTTGTCGTGCTCGGGCAGGCCAAGTGCGTCAAGCCGGATACTCTCATCACCGCTGAGCAGATCGCCCGTGTGGTGGCTCGCCTGCGGCGCGGCTGGATCGGCGTCTACGTGACAACGGGCGCCTACTCCGTGCCCGCCCAGACAGAGATGGTGGAGGACCAGTACCCGATCGTCCTCATCAACGGTTCGGCCCTGGTCCACGAGCTCAGAGGCATGGCCCGAGATGACCATGGCGGGGACTTGGAAGCCTGCGTCGAACACATACTGACTGGGCGGGAGACCGCCATCACTAACCGGCGCCCGGAGGAGATCCTGCTTGAGTAGTCCCCCAGGCGTCCCCCACAGGCGCCTTGTGGCTGAATCGCATGGTCAAAGGCGCAGAGCTAGGGACTGTCTCTCAGATTGGGCTATGAGATGGTCGTGCGCGTGATCGAGTCCTGGGTGTTCAGCGACGCCAGTGAGGCGATGTCATCTGAGGCGGTGCTGGAGAGGCTCCGGGGAAGAATCGTCGGAGGGCAGCTTGAGGCATGGCTGACCAGTTCGTCCGGCCGGTTGTTGGCCATCGTGACTAACACCGAGCGCGCGATGGTGATGCTGCTTGACGGTGAAGGTGATCCGGGCGAGCACGCTGTGGACCCGGGAGCCGACGGTTGGAGCATTGGCTTCGTCCTGGCCAACGGGCAGCATGACGAGTATCCGAACGAGGACACCGTGCCTCTTGAGGAAGCGTTCAGGATCTTGGGTCGCATCATCACCGAGGGCTCTCCACCCTCTGATGCGGCCTGGTCAGTCGACCGCTGAACCCGAGCGGCGTTATCGCCGGGCCCAGATGAGGATGGCGGCGAGGTGGAGTGCGGCCTGGTAGGCGATGGCGAGTTTGTCGGTGCGCATGGCCAGGCCGCGCCACTGCTTGAGGCGATTGATACACCGCTCGACGGTGTTGCGCTGCTTGTACGTCTCAGTGTCGAAGCCGGGCGGCCGACCTCCAGCACGGCCGCGTCGCAGGCGGTGGCCGATCTGGTCGGCCGGTTGCGGAATGACAGCCGGGATGCCGCGCCTGCGCAGATGCCCACGAATCGCGCGGGAAGAGTAGGCGCGATCCGCGAGAACGACCGCCGGTCGGGTTCTGGGCCTCCCGAGTCCGCTTCGCGGAACCCGGATCCTCGCCATGACCGCCTCGGAGGCCGGCGCGTCACCAGCCTGGCCTGCGGTGACATGGAGGGCCAGGGGCCGTGCCCGGCTGTCACTGGCCAGGTGGACCTTCGTGCTCAGGCCGCCGCGGGAGCGTCCGAGTGCGTGATCGCCGGGTTCGGCCTGGCCGGGCGCCCCCTTTTCCTGGCTCCGGCGGCATGCTGGTGAGCCCGGCAGACGGTGGAATCCACCGAGACGGTCCAGCCCACGTCGTCACCGGCGTCCGCCGCGGCAAGGAGGGCAGCGAGAATCCGTTCCCACGTGCCGTCCACGGCCCACCTGATCAGGCGTTTGTGGGCGGTCTGGAAAGACCCGAGCTCGTCGGGCAGGTCCCGCCAGGGTGAGCAGGTGCGGTACTTCCACGCGATGGCTTCGAGGGTCCGGCGGTGATCCGCCCACCGTCGTCCACGCACCGGATCGGCCGGCATCAACGGCTCGATCCGGTCCCACATCGCATCAGTGATCACTAACCGAACAGACACATCCGATCAACTGACCAACCCATCAAGGAGACACGCTCTAGCCCGCTGTAAAACTGCGCACCATGGACCGCCAGACGGGCGTGTCCGGGCTCGTCGACCAGATGACGGGGCGCCTCGCTGCCCTTGAAGACTCGCTGAGCTTTGCGGTGCTTCCCAACGCGCGGCAACCCGTGGCGCTTGCGGGATCTGTCGAGGGTCGCCTAGGAGAACGTACTGTGTCGGAGTGTGCTGAGAGTCGCAGCTCCCAACCACGACGGGTCAGCAATACGGCCCCGTTCGGGGGTGGATGAGAGGGGGATGAGGTTGTCGTTGTTGACCCGACTGATGCGTTCGAAACTGTCCAGTCTCGGCCAATGTCTTCGATCGCCGTAGGCTCCGGCTAAGCTGAACCGGTGCTGGCTCAACTAGTCGCAATCGCCTCGGTGCTGGTTGCTCTGATTGGTCCGTTCGCTGTCGAGTGGTGGAAGGGAACGAAATGGAAGGATGAGCAGAGTCGCGTCCTCGGCGTTGATGCTTGGGCCGAGCAATTCGCTCCAGTTGGTACCCCATCTGGATATTGCCATCTAAAATATGTTGTTCGCAATAACTCGCAGAATGACATTGCGGATGTGGCCATCGTTTCGCCAGGTCGGGACAAGCTTCGATTCATTCCCGTAGTGCATGCCCAGAGTCAGGAATTCGAAATTGATCCGAACCTGCGGCAGATTGATACTGCATTTAGTCACTATCCGGTAGAGCTGCTTTTCGCCGATCGCTGGAACATTATCTGGTATCAGCATCGCGAGTTTCAACGAGTGAAGACGAATAGTTCGAATCCGCGTACTATTCGGGAATATGTCATCCATCCGCGTAATCCCAAAGGGATGGCCGCTGCTCGACATCAGGGGTTGCTAGTGTTCGCCGGGTGTGTTGTGGCTGCGCTCGTTGCGCTCGGCATCTCGGCCTCAGGGCTGGGTGCTCCGGATGGCCCATCGCCAAAGCAGGGAACCACTGAATCACCGAAGCCCAGCAATTCGCGTTCGGCAGGGAAAGCGGGGTCCTAATGGAAGATCTGATTCTTGTCATTGCCTCGCTCGGCACGGGCATCCTCGGTGTCGCGAGCGTATTCCTTGCTTCGCTTTCTGGGCGGAAGCGTCGACGGTTGGACGCGCGCTTGAAGGCTGGGCAAGTCTTCGCTCATCTTGAGGAATCGCCCACAGGTGAAGCTGTGTGGGTGCTGCAGAACCGTGGTGAACGCGAGGTTTACGAGGTTAGTTTGACGGTTCCCAACCGTCAATTCTCGTTTGTGTCCCTTGCTCCTGCGGGTGAACTGCGAGTAGTGGCTGACCGTTCCTCTCTGCAAACGCAAGAAGACCGTAACCCGATCGTGACTTTCAAGGATGGCGAGGGTCGTCGATGGCAGGTTGGAAGGGTTGGCGTGGAAGAGGAAGGTGGGAAAAAGGAGAAGGGTGATGTTTTCCCTTCTCTCACGTCCGCCGCTTTGACATCGCTAACTGCTGCCGTTTTCACAATCCTAGCTGCGGCTATCACGATCTTTGGCTGGGTGCGGATGCGTTAGTGCCCCAGCCCTTTTCGCGCAGCTCTTCTGGCGATAGTTGTCTCGATGGATGCCTCACCGGGCTATCACACACATTCGCGACAACTCGATTTCAATCTTAGGAGCCGCCCTCTTCTGGTGCCCGGAGAGACTGCTTGGCTGCGTCGATCAACTGTCCCCATTGCCCTTGAAGATCCCGCCGCCCCTCCTGAAAAGCTTCACTGTGCTCCCCGGTGAGATTACCTGAAATAACTGCACCCTCCCACCGTGCCCACGCGTCATAGATGCGATGCGTGAGGGCGATGATGTTTCGGCCGTTTACTCGGGCCTGATCCGGTCCCCAGACGCCCAAATGGAAAACGTCGCGCAGCAGCGCATTGCTGGCCGTCATAAACTGTTCGTGTAGGGCGTTGGTCGGCGTCTCGCCAAGAATCAGCTTCACTCCTGCGGTTCTCAAGGTGCTGTCTATGGCCGCAACCTGGTCGAGCATGTCCAGGAGGGTCTGGCTCCGCCGCTCTCGTTCCCAGTGCCCCCAATCGGCCGATCGCTGTGCGGACACCTGAACCCTGGCCGCATCAAGCTGAACCTTCGCCGCCTCGACCGCCTTATTGGCCCCATGGCGGCTGGCCAACCAGGCGCCGACAGTTGACACGATGACTCCGAGCAGCCCCACGCCACCAACGATCAGCGTGGCTTTCCCTTCATCCATCGGGCCATCATCGCGACGTCAACCGGACCACGGCGGCGGTTTCCTGACTCGTGTGTGGCGGAGGTATGGCGGCGACAGTGAGTGACGGCGAGAGGGCGGCAGTCAGCGACACGGACTCCTGCCCTCTCTGGACCGGCATCCGCGCCGGTCAGAGTTGGCGAGCGCCCCGGCAGGATTCGAACCTGCGCACACCGCTCCTCTGGTTGTCCGCGTGTCGACTCTTCAAGATCAGGACGAGACGTGGACGGGACATGGCGGCCCCTGTCTAGCGCGTGAAGAAACCCCAGGTCAGCCGCTACGCGTGGAGCTGATCTTGTGGGGACTGTAAATCTGTTGGCCTGCGTACCGAGGTTCGAAAGTCAGGGAAGGCGCGGAGCGGGTGGGACCATCTCAGGTCCCGTCTCGTTCGGTTCTCCGCTGCTGTGCATGGCCTGGCCCGGCGTCTCCGTGGGCCGTCTGTGGGCCGTCCGAGGTCAACCGAGCACCACCAACAACGGCCAATGACCACCACTGCGGCGGGCCCGAAGGCCCGCCGTCGGGAGCTGAAACCCCAGCTAGATCCAGCTGTCCAGCCACATCCGGGACTGCCAGGACGTGTACGGGATCGTCATGCCCGTGTACAGCGGGAAGAAGTAGATGAAGTTCCACACGATCAGCAGCACCAGCGTGCCCGCGCCGACGGCGCCCCACATGCGGCGGCGTTCGGTGGCTCCCGGGGGGCCGAGGATCGCGCCGAGCATCATGGCGAGGGCGAGGCAGAGGAAGGGGAGGAAGACGACCGCGTAGAAGAGGAAGATCGTGCGCTGCTGGTACATGAACCAGGGGAGGTAGCCGGCGGCGACGCCGCAGAGGATGGCGCCGGCGCGCCAGTCGCGGCGGAAGGCCCAGCGGTAGAGGACGTAGAGGAGGGCGAAGCAGGCGGACCACCAGAGGAGGGGGGTGCCGATGCCGAGGACTTCGCGGGCGCAGCCGGCGACGGCGGTGCAGCCGTCCTTGCCGTATTTGGGGGACTCGTAGAAGTAGGAGACGGGGCGGCCGAGGATGAGCCAGGACCAGGGGTTGGACTGGTAGGTGTGGGGGGAGACGAGGCCGACGTGGAAGGCGTAGACCTGGGACTCGTAGTGCCACAGGCTGCGGAAGACCTCGGGGACCCAGGTCATGGAGAACTGGGGGAGGTGGAGCGTGAGGCCGATGAAGGGGAGGGTGAAGTGGTCGGGGGAGAGGCCGGCGCGGCCGTGGGCCCAGGTGCGGTCGTAGCCGCCCTTGGTGAAGAACCAGCCGGTCCAGCTCAGCAGATACGTGGTGATGGCCACGGGGATGAGGGAGAGGAAGGCCCAGCCGGTGTCCTTGATGAAGACGGACAGCCAGGGCTGGCGGGCGCCGGCGAGGCGGCGGGCGGAGACGTCCCAGAGGAGGGTCAGGACGAAGAAGGCCAGGAGGACGTAGAGGCCGTTCCACTTGGTGCCGGTGGCGAGGCCGAGGCTGACGCCGGCGGCGATGCGCCAGGGGCGCAGGCCGAGGGAGGTCTTGGCGCCGGTGAGGGCGTTGGGGCGGTCCGAGTCGTCCGGTAGCGCCGCCGCCAGCCTGGCGCGGGCCTTGTCGCGGTCGACGAGCAGGCAGCCGAAGGCGGCGAGGACGAAGAACATGACGACGAGGTCGAGCAGGGCCGCGCGGCTCATGACGTAGTGCAGGCCGTCGACCGCCATCAGGCCGCCGGCGAGGCAGCCGAGCACGGTGGAGCGGAAGAGGCGGCGGCCGATGCGGCACAGCATCAGGACGGACAGCGTGCCGAGTACGGCCATGCTGAACCGCCAGCCGAAGGGGTTCATGCCGAACATCCACTCGCCGACGGCGATGACCCACTTGCCGACCGGCGGGTGGACGACGTACGAGGCCGTCGGGGAGAGCGGGATGGTCTGGTGGGCGGCGAGGATCGCGTCGTTGGCCTTGTCGGTCCAGGTGCCCTCGTAGCCGTACTGGAGGAGCGACCAGGCGTCCTTGGCGTAGTACGTCTCATCGAATATCACCGCGTGCGGGCTGCCCAGGTTCCAGAAGCGGATCAGGCCCGCGAAGAGCGCGACGAGCAGCGGGCCGCCCCAGCCCGACCAGCGGGCCAGCCGGCCGGCCAGGTCCGGGCTCAGGCCGAGGGACACCCACAGCCGGGTGCCCGGCTCCGGGTACGGCTGGAGCAGGCGTTCGCGCACGTCGGCGCGGGGGCGGGCGGCATGGCCGAAGCGGCGCAGGCGCTGCTGCCAGGGGCTCTGCGGGGGCTCCGGCGGGGCTTCGTCGTGGGCCTGCTCGGCCCAGTCCGCCTGCGTCGCGGTGTCAGCGGTGTCACTCGTCACCGGCCCATCGTAGGGAAGCCGCCTGAGGATCCGGTAAGGAGTGGGGCTTCGTCTTCGTGCTTCGTGTCCTGAGCGGTGATGTCGAGTACGGTGTCGGCCTGTCCGGCCAGCCATGGATCGTGGGTGATCAGGAAGGTCGTACGGCTGGCCATCAGGCGCCGCAGCGGCTCCATGATCCGGCGTGCGGACTCCCCGTCCAGCCCAGTGGTGGGCTCGTCCAGGACGAGTACCGGCGTGTCGCGGAGCAGCGCGCGGGCCAGGGAGAGCCGCTGGCGCTGGCCGCCGGAGAGCAGGCGGCCGCCGGGGCCGATGCGGGTGTCGTAGCCGTCGGGCAGGTCGCGTACGAAGCCGCCGGGGCCGTCCACGTCGGCGGTGAGCGCGGCGTGGCGGATCTCTTCCTCGGGGGCGGACGGGCGGCCGTAGGCGATGTTCTCGCGGATGGTGCCGTCGAAGACCATCGGCTCCTGGGAGACGAGGGCGATCCGGTCGCGCAGGTCGTGCAGGGGGATGAGCCTGATGTTCTCGCCGTCGAGCAGGATCCGGCCGGAGCGCGGGTCGTAGAAGCGGAGCAGCAGCTTGGCGAGGGTGGACTTCCCGGCGCCGCTGGGCCCGGCGATGCGGAGCAGCCGGCCGGGGAAGGCGGTGAAGTTCAGGCGGTCCAGGACCAGGCGGCCGGTGCCGGGGTAGGTGAAGGTGACGTTCTCGAAGACCACTACGCCGGTGGTGCGGGGCCCGGGTGCGACGGTCCGCTCCAGCAGCGGGTCCGCCACCGCGGGCTTGGCCTGGAGCACTTCGAACACCCGCTCGCCGGATGCCGTCGCCGAGGACAGGCTCACCGCCAAGCCTCCCAGCGACTGCACCTGGGGGTAGAGGTAGCCGAGGTACGCGGCGAAGGCGAGCAGCCCGCCGACGCTCAGCCGGCCGGCGGCGATCTCCCAGGCCCCGGCGCCGACCACGGCGAGCACGGCGACGGACTCGATGACGTTGGCCAGCGGCCCGTACAGGTTGGCGAGCCGGGACCGGTCGAGGCAGGTGCGCATCCAGGCGGCGCCCTCGTGGTGCACCTTCCGCCACTCGCTGTCCTGGCGGTTGTACGCCTGGACCAGGGCCATGTTGGCCAGGTTCTCGTCCAGGGTGCCGACCAGCGCGCCGTTGGTGTCGCGCTCGGTTCGGGCGACGGCCCGGATGCGGGACGACAGGCGGCGGGCGGCCAGCCAGAAGACCGGGGCGGCGGCGAAGGTGAGCAGGGCCAGTTCCCAGCGCAGCCAGAGGGCGGCACCGGCGAAGAAGACCAGGCTGAAGGCGGTGTTGAGCAGCTGCACGGGCCCGGAGGCCACCAGGTGTTCGGCCTGGTCGACGTCGCTGGTCAGCCGGGTCAGCAGGTCGCCGTGCGTGTGGTCGTCGTAGAAGTGCGGGGGCAGCCGCTGGGCGTGCGCGAACACCTGGTCGCGGCAGCGCAGCGAGAAGCCCTCGGCGACCACACTGGACAACTGCCCGGCCAGATATGTGGTGGCCGCGCCGATGAGTGCGACCGCGAGCCAAATTGCGGCCGGTCCCCAGAAAGCGGCCGGATTTCCGGCGGTGAGGACTTTGTCGGTGATGACGGAGAAAACCTGGATCGCGGCGGTGTCGCAGCCCACGGAAATCGCCTGGAGAATGATTGTTCCGGCGAGCAGAAAACGGTCCTTCCGAATCATCGGCCACAATCTGCGGAATGCCGCCAGGGCCGAGAGTCTGGCGTGCGGCCGGAACAGCGCGCCGGTCGGGTCCTGTCGTTGCGCCACCTGCGGTCCTCCCTCCTGCCACTCCTACCAGGGGAAAGCGGCCGGGGCGCAGGCGCCCCGGCCGCTTTCGGTCCTGCTCTGCCTACTAGCGGCCCTGCCCGAAGCGGCCGCCGAACGGGCCGCCCTGGCCGTTCTGCCCGCCCTGGTCATCGGGGAAAGGCCGGCCGGGCTGGGGCTGCGGCGGGGGTGGCGGGCGACGCCTGCCGGGACGCGGAACGGGAACCCGCATACGTACGAAGTCCATTTCCATGAGAACTCCTATCGTCGGTGGTTCGTCGGTGGTTCGTTGGTGACTCGTTCGGAAATACGGGAGCGGTGCGGGTCTCCGCTCAATGTAAAGAATGAGAAAAGGGTGTGTAAGTTTCTTGCTTTTCTCATGAAAGGGGCGGCTGCCCTAGACTGGGCCGGTGAGCAGCGAAAACGCAGGCGTACTCGTACTGGCAGGGACCCCCATCGGCGATGTGGCGGACGCCCCGCCGCGCCTCTCGGCCGAGCTGGCGGCGGCCGATGTGATCGCGGCCGAGGACACCCGGCGGCTGCGCCGCCTCACGCAGGCGCTCGGCGTGCACACGACCGGCCGGGTCGTGTCGTACTTCGAGGGCAACGAGTCGGCCCGCACCCCCGAGCTCGTCGAGGCGCTCCTCGGCGGCGCTCGCGTGCTGCTGGTCACCGATGCCGGGATGCCGTCCGTCTCCGACCCCGGGTACCGGCTGGTCGCGGCGGCGGTGGAACGCGACATCAAGGTCACGGCCGTCCCCGGGCCCTCCGCCGTACTGACCGCGCTCGCGCTGTCCGGGCTGCCGGTGGACCGCTTCTGCTTCGAGGGCTTCCTGCCCCGCAAGGCGGGCGAGCGCCGGGCGCGCCTGGTGGAGGTCGCCGGCGAGCGGCGCACCCTGGTGTACTTCGAGGCCCCACACCGCCTGGACGACACGCTCGCCGCGATGGCCGAGGTCTTCGGGGCGGAGCGGCCGGCCGCCGTGTGCCGGGAGCTGACCAAGACGTACGAGGAGGTCAAGCGCGGCCCCCTCAAGGAGCTGGCGGCGTGGGCGGCCGAAGGTGTACGCGGCGAGATCACGGTCGTCGTCCAGGGCGCCCCGGAGCCCGGTCCGTCGGAGCTCGATCCGGCGGAGCTGGTGAGCAGAGTCCGGGCGCGCGAGGAGGCGGGGGAGAGCCGCAAGGAGGCCATCGCGGCGGTCGCGGCGGCGGCTGGGCTGCCGAAGCGGGAGGTCTTCGACGCGGTGGTGGCGGCCAAGCGCACGACTTAGGGCAGGCTAAACGCCGCCCCGGGCAAAGTGATTCGGGTGATACGTAGGCCAGATCCCGCATAGAGCCCAAAAATGACCCAAAACAGTGGAAGCCCTCCTGTGCTGAGGCCGTGTCAGTAGTTCGCTGGTAGCAGGAAGTACCGCGACAGGAGCTGCCATGAGCGAGACCATCGGCAACCACATCGGCAACCACCAATCCGTGCGCGAGGCCTATGCCTTCGTCTGCATCAGCTGCGGCCACGGCTGGGAACGGGCGTACGACATCGAGCACCACACCGACGCCCGGAACCTCCCCTACGTCACCTACGTATGCGACGGCAAGCGGGTGCCCTCGCCGCTGACCCGGCCCGCCTGCGAGAACTGCGAGGGCCACAAGGTCCGCATCATGCGCTCGGGCCAGGTGTCCGATGTCGCGGCCCTGTGGGAGACCGAGCTCGGGCGCCGCACCCCGGCGCGGACGCGGACTCGGGCGCGGACTCGGACTCGGACCTGGAGCTGGTCACCCCTGCATCTGCTGCACCGGAGGCGGGCTTCCTGAGCGGGCTTCCTAAGATCGGGGGCATGCCAGCCAAGAAGGACGACAGGTCCGCCGCCCCGCCGCTGCCGGAGCCGCTCGCGGTTCCGGTGGCGGATTCACACACCCACCTCGACATGCAGCGCGAGCAGGGCACCGTCGAGGAGGCCCTGGCCAAGGCCGCCTCGGTCGGCGTCACGACCGTCATCCAGGTCGGCTGCGACGTGACCGGTTCGCGCTGGGCCGCCGACACGGCCGCCGCGTACGACAACGTCTGGGCCGCCGTGGCCCTGCACCCCAACGAGGCCCCGCGTATCGTCCACGGCGATCCCGACGGCTGGTCGCGCCAGGGTGAGCGCCAGCCGGGCGGCCCGGCCGCCCTGGAGGCGGCGCTCGCCGAGATCGACGCGCTGGCGGCACTGCCGCAGGTGCGGGCGGTCGGTGAGACGGGGCTGGACTACTTCCGTACGGGCGAGGGCGGCGTCGAGGCGCAGCAGTTGTCCTTCCGCCGCCATATCGACATCGCCAAGCGGCACGGCAAAGCGCTGGTCATCCACGACCGCGAGGCCCACGCCGACGTGCTCCGCATCCTGGACGAGGAGGGCGCGCCCGACGCCGTGGTCTTCCACTGCTACTCCGGTGACGCCGCGATGGCCAAGCTCTGCGCGGACAAGGGCTACTTCATGTCCTTCGCAGGCAACGTCACGTACAAGAACGCCCAGGACCTGCGCGACGCGGTCGCCGTCGCCCCGCTGGAGCTGCTGCTCGTCGAGACCGACGCGCCGTTCCTCACCCCGGTGCCGTACCGCGGTCGGCCTAACGCGCCTTACCTCATTCCGGTCACGGTGCGGGCGATGGCCGCGGCCAAGGGGGTCGGGGAGGACGAGCTGGGGACGGCGCTGGGCGAGAACACGGCGCGCGCGTTCGGTTACGGGAATCCCGCGGGCGGCGACACGGCGTAAGCGTTTGGCTTTGGAGAGTGACGGTTCCTCCGCTAGGGTCCCGGTTCGTTCCGGATCGACGACCGGATCGAGGAGCCGTCGTGAGCAATTCGCAGCGCAGCAGCACCGGCTGGCCGGAGGGCTTCGTCCCGGCGGCGCCCGCCGCGAGGCTGCCCCGGCAGGGCGGTCGCGCCGCCGCGCGGCGGCAGCGGCAACGGGCGCAGCAGAAGCCGAAACCGGACGCGCTGCGCCAACTGCTGCCGCGCGCCCTGGTGCTGGCCCTCCTGGCGGGCGGGACGAGCGCCTTCCTGGTCAACGACAAGGCCGTCCGCCTCAGCGTGGACGGTGAGCCGCGCGTGCTGCACACCTTCGCCGACGACGTGGACGAGCTGCTCGCCCAGCAGGGCGTCGAGGTCGGCGAACACGACATCGTCGCCCCCGGCCCGCACGACGACCTCGACAACGGCGACGAGGTCGCCGTCCGCTTCGGCCGGCCCGTGTCCCTGACCCTGGACGGCCGCAGCCGCCGCGTCTGGACCACCGCCCGCACCGTGGACGAGGCCCTGCGCCAGTTCGGGGTGCGGGCCGACGGCGCCTATCTCTCCGCCTCCCGCAGCGAGCCCATCGGCCGCCACGGCCTCGACCTGGACGTACGCACCGAGCGCACCCTCACCTTCCTCGTCGACGGCCGCGAGCGCACCATCCGTACGAACGCCGCCACCGTCGGCGAGGCCGTGCGGGAGGCCGGGATCGCCCTCCACGGCCAGGACGCCACCTCCGTCGACCCCGTCTCCTTCCCCCGTGACGGCCAGACCGTCTCCGTGATGCGGATCAGCGGCACCGAGGAGGTCCACGAGGAGCCCATCCCCTACGGGACCGACCACCACGAGGACGGCTCCCTCTTCCGGGGCACGATAATGGTCGACACCCCCGGCCGCGCCGGGGTCCGCCGGGTCACCTACGCCTACCGGACCGTCAACGGCGTCAAGCAGAAGCCCCGCCGGATCGCCGAAGAGGTCGTCAGCGAGCCCGTGAAGCAGGTGGTCCGGGTCGGCACCAAAGCCCTCCCCACCTCCGTCGCCGGTGCCGACGGCCTCAACTGGGGCGGCCTCGCCGCCTGCGAGGCCGGCGGCCGCCCCAACGCGGTCGACGCGTCCGGCACCTACGGCGGCCTCTACCAGTTCGACGTCGGCACCTGGCACGCCATCGGCGGCTCCGGCCGCCCCCAGGACGCCCCCGCCGCCGAGCAGACCTACCGCGCGAAGAAGCTCTACGTGACGAGGGGGGCGACTCCGTGGCCCGTCTGCGGCCGTAGGCTTTACCGGTGAGCACCGCCGATCAAAGCCTCCTCGGGCCTGCCGACATCCGCGAACTGGCCGCCGCGCTTGGCGTACGCCCCACCAAGCAGCGCGGCCAGAACTTCGTCATCGACGCCAACACCGTCCGCCGCATCGTGCGCACGGCCGGCGTCCGCCCCGACGATGTGGTGGTGGAGGTCGGGCCGGGCCTCGGCTCGCTGACCCTGGCCCTGCTCGAAGCCGCCGACCGCGTCACGGCGGTGGAGATCGACGACGTGCTGGCCTCGGCCCTGCCCGCCACGATCGCCGCGCGGATGCCCACGCGGGCGGACCGTTTCTCCCTCGTCCACTCCGACGCGATGCGGGTGACCGAGCTTCCCGGCCCCCCTCCCACGGCTCTGGTCGCCAACCTCCCCTACAACGTCGCCGTCCCGGTGCTCCTCCACATGCTGGAGACCTTCCCCTCCATCGAGCGCACTCTCGTCATGGTCCAGGCCGAGGTCGCCGACCGCCTCGCCGCCGGTCCGGGCTCCAAGGTCTACGGCGTCCCCTCGGTCAAGGCCGCCTGGTACGCCGAGGTCAAGCGCGCCGGCTCCATCGGGCGGAACGTCTTCTGGCCCGCGCCGAACGTCGACTCGGGCCTGGTGTCCCTGGTCCGGCGGGCCGAGCCCCTGAAGACGACCGCGAGCCGGGCCGAGGTCTTCGCGGTGGTCGACGCGGCCTTCGCGCAGCGGCGTAAGACATTGCGCGCGGCGCTCGCGGGCTGGGCCGGTTCCGCGGCGGCGGCCGAGGCCGCGCTGGTGGCGGCGGGGGTCTCGCCGCAGGCGCGCGGCGAGGCGCTGTCGGTGGAGGAGTTCGTGGCGATCGCCGAGCACAAGGCTTGAAAGTTCAAGCATTGGCCTCTAGGCTCACGACTCGAAGATGACTTGAAGCTTCAATGCAAGGGCTCAAGTCGCTTCCGTCCCCGTTGCCCTGCCTGTGCCCCCTGGAGCCTGACGTGTCCGACCTCTCCCTGACCGCCGCCCCCGCCCGTCGCGGTGCGGCCGTCGTCGCGGGCGGCATCGCCGCCGCCGTCCTCGTGTCCAGCGTGATCAACGCCGTCATCGCCGTCACCGCCCTGGCCATCGGCGCCCCGGACGACTTCCAGCCGCTCAAGCCGGGCTCGTACATATTCCTCACCACGGTGGGCGTCCTGATCGGCGCGGGCGGCTGGGCCCTCGTGCGCAAGGCGTCCAAGGCCCCCGAGGCGCTGGTCCGGTGGCTCGTCCCGGCCGTGGTCGTGGTCTCCTTCGTCCCGGACTTCCTGCTCTGGAACGCCGGCGGCGCGACCGGCGTGATCGCGCTGCTGCTGATGCATGTGGCCGTCGCGGCGATCGCGGTGACCGCGTACCGCAAGGTCATGCCCCTGGCCTGACCGGCGCGACCGGGTCCGCCGGGCTGGGAGAATGGCGGAAGCTCTCCCCTCTGGTCCGTCGTCAAGGAGTTCCGTGGTCACCGTCCGCGTCCCCGCGAAGGTCAACGTCCAGCTCGCCGTCGGCCCGCTGCGAAGCGACGGCTTCCACGACCTGGCCAACGTCTTCCTGGCCGTAGGCCTGTACGACGAGGTCACGGTGACCCCGGCGGACTCCCTGCGCATCACCTGCGAGGGCCCGGACGCGGAGCACGTACCGCTCGACGCGACGAACCTCGCCGCCCGCGCGGCCATCGCGCTCGCCGAGCGCCACGGCCTCGCCCCCGACGTGCACATCCACATCGCCAAGGACATCCCGGTCGCGGGCGGCATGGCCGGCGGCAGCGCGGACGCGGCGGGCGCGCTGCTCGCCTGCGACACCCTCTGGGGTACGGGCTCGACGCAGGACGAACTGCTGTCCATCTGCGCCGACCTCGGCAGCGACGTCCCCTTCAGCCTCGTCGGCGGCGCGGCCCTCGGCCGGGGCCGGGGCGAGATCCTCACCCCGCTGGAGGTCGGCGGCACCTTCCACTGGGTCTTCGCCGTGGCGGACGGCGGCCTGTCCACCCCCGCCGTCTACCGCGAGTGCGACCGCCTGCGCGGCGACGCCGACGTCCCCGGGGCGGAGCCCTCCGCCGACCTGCTGGAAGCCCTCCGCACCGGCGACCCCGGCGCCCTCGCCGCCACCCTCGTCAACGACCTCCAGCCCGCCGCCGTATCCCTGCGCCCCTCCCTCGCCGCCACCCTCTCCGCCGGCACCGAAGGCGGCGCCCTCGCCGCCCTCGTCTCCGGCTCCGGCCCCACCTGCGCCTTCCTCGCCAAGGACGCCGACGCGGCCAGCGCGGTCGCCGCCGCCCTCACCGCCTCCGGCACGTGCCGCGCGGTGCGCGTCACCTCGGGCCCGGCGGAGGGCGCCCACGTCAGGTGACGCGGCCGTCCCGGCGGGCCCGTGTGGGAAGGTCATCCATGTGATCGACCAGGATGACGGCTCGGTCCGTGAACTCGTTCTCGTGGACGTATTGAGCCCTGCGGACATCACGCCGAGGGCCGGCGTGGGGACCAGCTCGTCTTCAGTGCCAGTGACTCGGGAACATCCCTGTGGATTGCCGTCACACAGGGACAGGAGGCAGAACTCCTGTCCCGACTGGACGCGCTGGGGATCCCACCAACCGCGCTCGCCGGCCAGCCACGTGGCCGCTGAACCGTCAAGGCATCCGTCGACGGCTAGCCGCGCAACCGCTCGGTCTCCCCGCCGAAGGCGAGGAACAGCGTCCGCCCGGCGAGGAGCCAGACTCCGTCGACCTTGCGGAAGTCGTCCTCGTAATGGCCGATGTTCGCGGGGAGGCGGGGCGTCGGCAGGCCGGCGCCCGGGGCGTGGCCGTCGACGCGGTACGTCGCGAAGTACGAGGTCGCGGTGGCCGTGGTGGGGGAGTCGACGGTGACGAGGACATTCGTGGACATGCGGCGGGAGAGCCGGTCGGCGGGGCGGGAGCCGAAGTAGGCGCGCAGCGCGTCGCGGCCCTCGATACGGCGGTCGCCGTCGGGCCAGTGCCAGAAGGCGTGGGGGGTGAAGAGGTCCGCGACGCTGCTCGGGTCGCCGAGGTCGAGGCGGCGGAGGAATTCGACGAGGAGGCGCTCACAGGCGCGCTCGGCGAGGAGCTGTTCGAGGGGGTCCGTGATCTCCATGGGGGTAACAGCTACCAGCTCTCGCCGGGCCAGGCGTAAGGGTTTTCGGGGCGGCGGCCTGGTCCGCCTTCGCTTGGCGTCGGCCGCTGAGGGCCGTCGGCAAACCCGCTGGTAGCCTGCCGGCCGCGGATCAATCAAGCCGTGGCAAAACCAGCAAAAGAGGTGTGCATGAAGGCAGGCATAAGAACCGGCGCCGTCGCGGCGATCGCGGGCGCGCTGGCTCTCGGGGCGTTCACCGCCCCGGCGGCACAGGCGGCGGACACCGGTATCACGGTGTCGCGGATCGTCGTCAACAACGGCAAGCCCATCGTGGTGGGCACCTCGGGCAACTGGGAGCCGTCCCTCACCTTCCGGATCACGCTGCCCTCCGGTTACAGCACCGCCGACCCGTTCGCTTACCACGCGGATCCGTATCTCTACCGCGGCACGACCGCCAAGAAGGGCGCCGAAGCCGGCGGCATCTTCCCGGCGGGATACACCTGCTACGAGGTCAGCTCGAAGGTGGCCGACTGCGAGGGCGAGCTCACCATCGAGCCGCTCTACGACCTCGACTCCAACAGCGACGCCACGACCTGGAAGGTCGGTGTGTTTCTACGCCTGTTCAAGTCCAACGGCAGCCTCAAGGCCCAGGAATACTCGGCGACTTCCGGCCGGGTCAAGGTCCAGCGGAAGGCGAAGGTCACCGTCAACGCCTCGCCGGAGCCGGTGAAGAAGGGCAAGACGATCACCGTCACCGGCAGGCTCACCCGCGCGGACTGGGTGAAGCGCAAGTACGTCGGCTACGCCGGCAAGTCGGCCAAGCTCCAGTTCCGCGCGAAGGGCAGCTCGGCCTACACCACCGTCAAGACGGTCACCTCAAGCTCCACCGGCGCTCTGAAGACCACCGTCAAGGCATCCGTGGACGGCTACTGGCGCTGGACCTCCGGCGCCACCTCCACCACGGGCGCCGCCACCTCGGGCGCTGACTTCGTCGACGTGAAGTAGCGGATGGGGCACTCGTCCGCCCGCGGCTGGTTGCCGCGGGCAGGCGAGTCCGAGCACCGGTGATGCCCCCACATCCGCCGGTACGGCGATGGCCAAGACGCCGGACCCCCTCCTTCCGGCGTCTTACGCTCCGCCAGCCTCTCTTGATCGCCAAGAGGGAGTCGTTAGCAATGAGTCCACGGTTCTATGCACAGAGTGGACACCGGACTCGGGCAACAGCGGTGTCAGTGGGCGTGGTTAGTCTGCGCGCATGACTGAGACGACCGGCGGGGACCGCCGCTTTCCGCCCGCCCTGGCCGAGGTGGCACGGGTCGAATTCGAGTACGGCGAGGATGGCGAGGGCGTCGACTTCGAGCCGTACGACGCCTTCGACTCCGCCGAGGAGACCACCGACTGGCTGCGCAGCTGGACCGGCAATCGCGAGCTGGACGGCGGCGCCTACCGGGTCTTCGGGCAGGACGGCACCGGCGGTCTCGCCGCCATCTGGTGCGCACGGCCGGGGCGGCCCCTCGCCGAACAGCCCGTGGTGTTCTTCGGCTCGGAGGGCGAGCGCGGCGTGGTGGCCGGAAACCTGTCCGACTTCCTGTGGGTGCTGGCCGACGGCTCCGGGCCGCAGGAAGCCGTCGAGTACCCGGACCAGAAGGCACGCCCGAACGCGACTCTGGCCGAGATCGCCGAGCGGCACGCGACGACCCGGCGGCGGCCCGCCCGGGTGATCATCGCCGAGGCCCGGGCCGAGTTCGCGACCTTCGACGAGGACATCGACGAACTCTGCCGGTGACTCTGTGACTGGGTGAGCTCCGGGCGCCGGGCGTCGAGCGACTGTTTGTATCGAACTGGTCAGAGGACATGGGTTCCCGCCCACCCGCCCCCTTCGCAGGCGCGCGGGCCTGCCGGTATGACTAACGGTGACGGGCTTGCGACGGAGGGTGGGGACGCTCTAGCGTTCGCCACAACGCAACGACCCCGGCGAGGTGTTAGAGCACCTGCCGGGGTCTGACCTCCAAGATCGAGGGACGATCTCGTGGCTTCTGAAAACTTTAGTGCTGCCCTGCCCGCCCCCGCACATCCGATGGCCCCTTTGGGTTACGGCAAGCGTGCGGTGACCGATGAAGGCCCGCGCCGCCGGGGCGATTTCGGCCATCTGCCGGAGCGTGAGGCCTATCTGGCGGCGTACATCGACCGGTTGCCGGAAGGCGCGGCGATCGACGTGAAGTCCCTGGCCAAGGCGCAGCCGATGTACGGGCAGGCGGCGGTACGGGCGGGCCTGAACGGCCTGTCTGCGGTGGGGCATCTGCGGCGGTTCACGGAGCCGCGCGGGGAGTCCTCGCAGTGGGTGACGTACACCTATTTCAGCCGTACGGCGCGGGACGCCGCCTGGTGGGCGTGGTTTCGGGCGGGTGGGGCGGTCGAGCAGCCGGCGTCGGAGCCGGTGAGGCCCGCCCGGTCGGCGGCGTACCGGGCGCTGGCGATGGTGGGGGCGGCCGACCATCGGATGATGCTGTCGCACGCCGACTGCGAGGAGTTGGAAGCGCTGGCGGGCGAGTGGCTGGCGCGCGGGGTGTCGGTGGCGCATGTGGTGCGGGAGCTGACGTTCCGGCTGCCGCCGGAGGGCGTGCGGTGCCCTCGGGAGTTCGCCCGGAAACGGCTCGTGGACAAGGTGCCGCCGGAGCCCGCGCCCAGGCCGGCGCCCCGGGCCCGGCGGATCATGCTCTGCACGGGGTGCGATACCCCGGGCGAGCCTGAGGATCTGCCGGGCGGGCTGTGCCGCCGCTGCCGGAGCGAGGGCGAGAGCGAGGCCCGAGGGCGGACGGCGCAGTGGGTGGCGCTGACCCCGGCCGAGGTCCATGTGTGGGCCGGGCGGCTGCGGCAGGCCGCCCGGGTACCGGAAAGGAGCAGCAGGTGACCGCTGAGGTTCAGCACGCATTGCCCGATGCCGGGGCAGTATGGAGGGGAGGAGGCGACGCCATGACCCCCACCACCGCTGACCGGCCCCAGATGCTCGTCGAGGAGTTCGAGGAGCTGGCTCACGCAGCGCCGGAGACCGTGACGCTGGAGTTCATCAACGGAAGGCTAGAGGTCAAGCCGGTGCCGGACGGCCATCATCGCGAAATCGTCATGTGGCTCCTCAGGCAGTGCATGCAGCACCGCCCCGAGCTGTCCCTGTATCCGGAGAGCGGTCTGAAAACCGAGGCCTATCGCAAGGGCCGTGCCCGTGCGGACGGGGTGCTCGCGCCCACCGGAAGCTTCGCCGGGGACGGGGAGTGGTCCGACCCGGACGGCGTACTCATGGCCGTCGCAGTGACGTCGCACGACTCCGACACGAATCAGCGCGACCGGATCGACAAGCGCGACGGCTACGCCGCGGCCGGAATCCCGATCTACCTCCTCATTGACCGCGACGACAGCACGGTCAGCGTCTACCGGCGACCGGAAGACGGAAGGTACCGCACCGTCACGACGCTGGTCTTCGGTGACCCGGTCAAGCTTCCCGCCCCCGTCGGATTCACCCTGGAGACGGAGCAGCTCAAGGACTTCGCCGACTGAGTAGCCGTACTCAGCGGCCACGACGGCCCGTTGAGTAGGGCGGCCCTGACGGCCGGGCCGTCCCGCGCGCGATCGTGTCGGCATGGGCATAGGCATACGCACGCGCAGCTCGCACATGGACGCCGGGGCCGTCGCCGCCGCGACACCCGCCACGCGGGACCGGTACATGGACCTGCTGAGGGTCGCGTCGCTGGCGACGGTCGTGCTGGGGCACTGGCTGATGGCGGCGGTGTCGGTGGGGGCGGACGGGACGGCCGAGGTGGGGAATCTGCTGGCGATCCGGCCGGGGTTGCAGCTGCTGACGTGGGTGTTGCAGGTCATGCCGGTCTTCTTCTTCGTGGGCGGGTTCTCGCACGCGATGTCGTACCGGTCGGTGAGCCGGAAGCTGGCAGGGCAGGGCGTCTACGCGGCCTTCCTGCGGGCGCGGTTGCAGCGGCTGCTGCGGCCGACGATGGTGTTCGTCGCGGTGTGGGGCGCGGGGGCGCTGGCTCTGCAACTGACGGACTCGGGCGGGGACTTGGCCGGGGTGGCGGCGCGGCTGGTGGCGCAGCCGCTGTGGTTCATCGGGATCTATCTGGCGATGGTGGCGTTCACGCCGCCGTTGCTGCGGCTGCACGAGCGGTGGGGGTGGTGGGCGTTCGCGGGGCTGGTCGGCGGGGCGGCGGCGGTGGACGTGCTGCGGTTCGAGGGCGGGGTGCCGTATGTGCCGTTCCTGAACTTCGCGTTCGTGTGGCTGGCCGTGCACCAGCTCGGGTTCCTGCGGGCGGACGGAATGCTGACGCGGCCCGCTCTCCTCGCGGTGGCCGGGCTCGCGGGGGCCGCCTCCCTCGTCGCGTTCGGGCCGTATCCGCTGTCCATGGTGGGGATGCCGGGCGAGCGGATCTCGAACATGGCCCCGCCGACGTTCGCGCTGCTGTGCCACGGGATGTGGCTGGTCGGGGCCGTGGAGCTGCTGCGTAAGCCCGCCGCCCGGCTGCTGGAGCGCCCGGCGGCATGGCGGGCGGTAGTGGTGGCGAACGGGATCGCGATGACGGCCTTCCTGTGGCACCTCACCGCGATGCTCGGCGTCTACGCGGTCATGCTGGCCGCCGGCCTCGACCTCCCCGCGCCGGGCAGCGGGGCGTGGTGGGCCCAGGTGCCGCCGCGCATGGCGGTGGCCGCCGGGGTGACGGCGGCGCTGGTGGCCGTCTTCCGCCGCGCCGAGCGCCCGCCCGCCGCCCGGACGGCGGCCCCGCCCGCGCGCTGGGGCGGTCCGGGGGCGGCACTCGGGGTGACCCTCGCCCTCTTCGGGGTGCTCGGGCTGTCCATCGTGGGCTTCGGTGGGCTGCTGGACGGGCACACGGCGGTACTGATCGCCGTACGGATCACGGCCCCGGCGGCGGTGGCCATGGCCCTGGCGGGCTGGGCCCTGGTCGAGGCCGCCGGGAACGCCGGGCTCAGGTCACGCGGCCGACTTTGAGAACTGCGGCCCGTAGATCCTCGTCCTCCAGCCGGGCCATGAAGTCGTCGTGCGTCATCGACGGGCCGGTCGGAGCCGCCTCGCGGGCGGCAGCTTCGGCAGCGTCAGCGGCATCTCGTAGACGCTGAAGCTCCTCAAGCTTGCGCTGACCGAGCCGGTCGCGGGCTTCCGCGAGTGGATACGTCTCCATGGGGACACCGTACGGGCCGGTCCGGTCGCCGGGTGCGAGCGGTTGTGCTGCCCGCATTAGGCTGGTAGGGCTGTCCGCCCCCTCACGCGCAATCACACGCATATCGCGAGCATGGAGAAAAATGGCCGTCAACCTGGTCAACGTCGAGTCCGTCGGCAAGGTGTACGGGACCCGTACGCTGCTCGACGGCATCTCGCTCGGCGTGTCGGAAGGCGACCGCATCGGGGTGGTCGGCCGCAACGGTGACGGCAAGACGACCCTCATCCGGATGCTCGCGAAGCTGGAGGACCCGGACACCGGACGGGTCACGCACCTCGGGGACCTGCGGCTGGGGGTGCTGACGCAGCACGACAGCCTGGACCCGGCGGCGACGGTCCGGCATGAGGTGCTCGGGGACAAGGCGGACCACCAGTGGGCGGGGGACGCCAAGATCCGGGACGTGCTGACGGGGCTGTTCGGGGGGCTGGACCTGCCGGGCTTCCCGGATGGGCTGGACACGGTGATCGGCCCCCTCTCCGGCGGTGAGCGCCGCCGCATCGCGCTGGCGAAGCTGCTGATCGACGAGCAGGACCTGGTCGTGCTGGACGAGCCGACGAACCACCTGGACGTCGAGGGCATCTCGTGGCTGGCGGCGCACCTGCAGGTCCGGCGCTCGGCGCTGGTCTGCGTGACGCACGACCGGTGGTTCCTGGACCAGGTGTGCACCCGGATGTGGGACGTGCAGAGCGGCGACGTGCACGACTACGAGGGCGGCTACAGCGACTACGTCTTCGCGCGCGCCGAGCGGGAGCGGATCGCCGCGACCGAGGAGAGCAAGCGGCAGAACCTGATGCGCAAGGAGCTGGCCTGGCTGCGGCGCGGGGCCCCGGCACGCACGAGCAAGCCCCGGTACCGCATCGAGGCGGCGAACGAGCTGATCGCGGACGTGCCGCCGCCGCGCGACACCGCCGAGCTGATGAAGTTCGCCAACTCGCGCCTCGGGAAGACGGTCTTCGACCTCAAGGACGTGACCGTGCAGGCCGGGCCGAAGGTGCTGCTGAAGCACCTCACCTGGCAGCTCGGTCCGGGCGACCGGATCGGCCTGGTCGGGGTGAACGGCGCGGGCAAGACCTCGCTGCTGCGGGCGCTCGCGGAGGCGGCGTACAGCGACGGGGACAAGCAGCCGGCGACCGGGCGGGTCAGCGTGGGCAAGACGGTGAAGCTGGCGTATCTGTCGCAGGAGGTCGCGGAGCTGGACCCGGCGTGGCGGGTGCTGCAGGCCGTGGAGGCGGTCCGGCAGCGCGTGGACCTGGGCAAGGGGCGGGAGATGACCGCCGGGCAGCTGTGCGAGAAGTTCGGGTTCACGAAGGAGAAGCAGTGGACGCCGGTCGGCGACCTGTCGGGCGGTGAGCGGCGGCGGCTGCAGATCCTGCGGCTGCTGATGGACGAGCCGAATGTGCTGTTCCTGGACGAGCCGACCAACGACCTGGACATCGAGACCCTGACCCAGCTGGAGGACCTCCTCGACGGCTGGCCGGGCTCGATGGTCGTGATCTCCCACGACCGGTACTTCCTGGAGCGCACGACGGACCGTGTGCTCGCCCTGCTCGGCGACTTCACGCTGCGCATGCTGCCGCGCGGCGTCGACGAGTACCTGGAGCGCCGCCGCGCCGCCGTGGAGGCGGCGGCCCCGGCCGCCGCGCCCGCCAAGCCCAAGGGCGGCGGCGACAGCCGCGCGGCGAAGAAGGAGCTGCAGAAGGTCGAGCGGCAGCTCGACAAGGTCGCGGAGCGGGAGAAGAAGCTGCACGCGCAGATCGCCGAGAACGCGACGGACTTCGAGCGGGTCGCGACCCTGGACATGGAACTGCGCTCGCTGAGCGCCGAGCGGGACGAGCTGGAGATGCGCTGGCTGGAGCTCGCGGACGAGGTGTAGCGAGCCGCAGCCGAGCTACAGCCGCAACGTAACGGTGTCAAGTAGGCGCCCGGGGCTGTGAGTTGCCAGTGATACAAAGAGCCCCATGTCGCAGCCGCCGCTTCCCCCTCCGTACGAGCAGCCGCCGCACTACGCCCCCCTGCCCCCGCGCGGCGGCAACGGCAAGCTGATCGGCGTCGTCGTGGCCTCGGCCGTCGCCCTCGTGGCGGTCGTCGGCGGCGTGCTGGGCGCGGCCTCCGACGACGTGGTGACCCCGAAGCGGCCCCAGGTGGGCCCGATCGCCGCCCACTCGCAGCGCGGTAGCGGCAGCGGCGGCAACGCGATCCCGGCCGGATTGCTGTGGACCAAGTCCGGGGCGCTGGGACAGGACGCGTGGTTCACCGGGAACGCGATCGTCGAGGCGACGCCGGACGCGGTGGTCTCCCACGACATCGACAGCGGGCACGAGAACTGGTCGGTCCCGCTGTCCGGCGAGCCCTGCCCCGCGGCGCGGAAGAGCCCGGACGACCGGATCGTGGTGCCGTTCGGCGCCGGGTGCGCCCGGCTGATGGCGATCGACATCGCCAAGGGCGCCGTGTTGTGGACGGCGAAGGTGGCGGCGAACTGCGGCGACGTCGGCTCCGGGGGCGGGTCGGAGCCGATCGCGGTCATCCAGTGCGGTACGTACCTCCAGGGGATCAGCGCCTCCGGCGACAGGCAGTGGAGCTGGGCAGTGCCCTCGCACAGCGAGCTCAGCGCTGTGATCTCCACCGACCCGGTGGTGGTCGGGCTGTCGGCCGGGCGCGGCTCGCCGCTCTCGGAGGTCGTGTTCCTGGAGGACGGGAGGGAGAAGTCCCGTATCCCGCTGGGCAGTCCGGGCGCGGAGGGCTACGCGGTGGACTCGGACACGCTCTACGCCTCCACCGGGTTCCACCCGGGGCGGATCGCGGCCTTCGACCTGAGGACCGGACAGGTGAAGTGGCTCGCCGGGCCCGACTGGGAGCGCGAGGTGACGGTGGTCGGCCTGGACGAGGGCGGGGACGAGGTGATCGGGTATCAGGCGGCCGCGTACGGCAAGCCGGGGCGGCTGATCGCGGTGGACACCGCGACGCACGAGGTGGCGCCGTACATGGAGCTCCCGGAGGGCGCCGGAACCGGCGGTCACCTGTGGCTGTACAGGGAGCACTTCTTCGCCACGACGGCGAAGTCGATCACGGCCTTCGGCTGAACGGACACATGTTGTCCGACTGAGATACGAAACAGACCCTTTCGGGAGTGAACCAGCCAACAAAGGGCGGGAATTCCGGTAATGAGGGAGGCTTCTGACCAGTAAGGGGCGCGGAAAGTCGAACAAGCGTGTACCTTCCGGGGCTAGACCCGGGCCCACAGAGGGGGCACAGCTGGGCTCGGTGGATGAGGGGGACGCCATGGGCGTACGGCTTGTGGTGGTCGACGACCACCGTCTGCTGGCGGAAGCGCTCGCCTCCGCGCTGAAACTGCGCGGGCACCGCGTCCTCGCGGCCTCCGCACCCGCCTCCGGTGCGGCCGACCTGGTGCTGTCGCGGTCGCCGGAGGTCTGCCTGATCGGGACCGCGTCCCCGGCCGAGCCGGGGGTCTTCGACCCGGTCGTACGGATCAAGAAGGAGCGGCCGGGGGTGGCTGTGCTGGTCCTCGGACCGGTGCCGAACCCGCGTGGGATCGCCGCCGCCTTCGCCGCCGGTGCCTCGGGCTATGTACGCCACGACGAGCGCATCGAGGGCGTCGAGCGCGCCATGAGCAAGGCCCGGGCCGGCGAGGTCGCCGTCGCCCCCGCCCTCCTCCAGGCCGCCTTCGCCGAACTCCTCAACCCCGTCGCCGAGCCCGACGACGAGGGCACCAGGCTCCTGCAGATCCTCACGCCCCGCGAGATCGAGGTCCTCGTCCGCGTCGCCGAGGGCGAGGACACCCGCCTCATCGCCGCCGGCATGGGCATCGCCCCCAGCACGGCGCGTACGCACGTACAGCGCGTCCTGATGAAGCTCGGCGTCGGCTCCCGCCTGGAGGCGGCGGCCCTGGCAGCCCGGACCGGTCTGCTGGACCGCGCCTCGGCCCCGCCCCGCCCGGCAGCGGCTCCCTAGGGGTGCGGGGATTCGCCCGACGCCTTGGGCGCGGCCGGGGGCGGAGGTGTCGGGCTGAGCTTGAGCCACACCAGGAAGAACAGGCCCAGCAGCAGCATCCCCAGCCCCGTCCAGAGGTTGAGGTTGATGCCCTGGGCCTTGTCGATCTCGGCGTCGGACGCGACGAGGCCGGCGATCGTGACGATGACGCCGTAGACGGTGAAGAGGCCGCCGATGATGCGGCGGATGTCGAACAGGCGGGCGGCGGTGGTGGAGAGCTTCTCCAGCTCCTCCACCTGGTGCTGGTACTCGGGCTCGCGCGGCTCGTTGTCGGTCATGTGATGTCACCTCAGAACGAGAAGGGGATGTAGCACAGCGCGGCCAGCACCAGCGCGGTCCAGCCCAGCAGCGCGGGCCGGCGGTACCAGGCGTCGTCGCCCTTGGCGGGGGGCTCGGCCACGCCGGGGGAGCGGGTGCCGTAGACCAGGCCGGCGAGCTCGGAGGCGGTCTTGGGCGGGGTGAAGGCGGTGACGGCGACCATGACGACGGCGCCGGTGACGAAGGCGACGATCGCGGAGACGAAGTTGGCGCCCTGGTCGCTCGGGATGCCGATGACGTCCTGCTTGTAGAACCAGAAGTAGTTGATCATCGCGGCGACCGTGCCGCTGAGCAGCCCCCAGAAGCCCGCCTTGGCGGACGTCCGCTTCCAGAACATGCCGATGATGAAGACCACGAACATCGGCACGTTGAAGAAGGAGAAGAGCGTCTGCAGGTACGCCATGATGTTGCTGAACGTGGACGCCAGGAAGGCCGTGCCCATGCTGGCGCACACCCCGATCACGGTGATGATCCGGCCGAAGCGCACGTAGTACTCGTCGGGGCGGCCCGGCCGCACGTACGGCCCCCAGATGTCGTTGGTGAAGACCGTGTTGAAGGACGAGACGTTCGCCGCCATGCCCGCCATGAAGGCCGCCAGCAGCCCGGTGACCGCGATGCCGAGCACGCCGTTGGGCAGCAGGTCCTGCATGAGCAGCGGGATCGCGTCGTTGTACGTCAGATCGGACTTGTCGGTGCCGATCGTCGGCAGGATCGCCGCCGCGACGAGCCCGGGGACCATCACGATGAACGGGATGAAGATCTTGGGGAAGGCCGCGATCAGCGGGGTCCGCTGGGCGGCCGAGAGGTTCTTCGCGGACAGCGCGCGCTGGACTTCGGCGAAGTTGGTGGTCCAGTAGCCGAAGCTGAGGACGAAGCCGAGGCCGAGGACGATGGTCAGCCAGTTCGCTCCGAGCGGGTTGGGGTCGCCGATGCCGGTGCCGTTCCAGGCGGTGGTGAAGTCGGCGCCGTGCGAGGCGTCGAGCGTGTCGGTGAGGCCGCTGATGCCGCCGACCCGCTTGAGGCCGACCACCGTCAGGGGGATCAGCGCGGCGAGGATGACGAAGAACTGCAGCACCTCGTTGTAGATCGCCGAGGACAGGCCGCCGATGGTGATGTAGATCAGGACGAAGAACCCGGCGACGACGATGGCCACCCACTGCGGCCACCCGAGCAGCGCCTCGACGACGATCGCCAGCGCGTAGAGATTGACGCCCGCGATGAGGATGGCGGCGCACGCGAAGAGGATCGAGCTGAGCAGGTGCGCGCCCCGGTCGTAGCGGTGCAGCAGGAACTCCGGTACGGACCGGACCTTCGACCCGTAGTAGAACGGCATCATCACCAGGCCGAGGAAGACCATGGCCGGGATCGCGCCGATCCAGTACCAGTGCACGGTGTACGCGCCGTACTGTGCTCCGTTGGCCGCCATGCCGAGGATCTCGGTGGCGCCGAGGTTGGCGGCGACGAAGGCCAGGCCGGTCACCCAGGCCGGCAGGGAGCGGCCGGACAGGAAGAAGTCGAGGCTGGTCTTGACGCTGCGCCGGGCGGCGAAGCCGATGCCGAGGACGACGACGAAGTAGATCGCGAGGATCGAGTAGTCGAGCACGTTGGTCGGCAGCCGGAGATCGTCGGCGAGTTGGAGCGGGGAGTGCGGGGAGGGCAGGGAGCGCATATCGCCGATGCCTCCCCGGAATGCCGGAATCATTGACGCAACTGTTGCCTTGTGGTTAATTGTGTTCGCTTATGTTTGGTGGACGGATGAGGAGCCAGGAGCCCGCACGGTGAAGAAGACGACGACCCGGCTCGCCGACGGTCGCGAGCTGATCTACTACGACCGCCGGGACGACGCGGTGCGCGACGCCGTCGACCACCGGCCGCTCGACCCGGTGGCCACCGCCTCGGAGATCCGCCGCGACCCGCTGCTCGGCGACTCCGTCGCGATCGCGTCCCACCGGCAGGGCCGCACCTACCTACCGCCCGCCGACGAGTGCCCGCTGTGCCCGTCGCGCGAGGGCCGGCTCAGCGAGATCCCGGACAGCGACTACGACGTCGCGGTCTTCGAGAACCGCTTCCCCTCCCTCAGCGGTGACACCGGGCGCTGCGAGGTGGTCTGCTTCACCTCCGACCACGACAAGTCCTTCGCCGACCTCACCGAGGACCAGGCCCGCCTGGTCCTGGACGCCTGGACCGACCGCACGGCCGAGCTGTCCCAGCTGCCCTCCGTCGAGCAGGTCTACTGCTTCGAGAACCGCGGCAAGGAGATCGGCGTCACCCTGGGCCACCCGCACGGGCAGATCTACGGCTACCCCTCCGTCACCCCGCGCACCGAGCTGATGCTGCGCTCCCTGGAGCAGCACCGCGAGGCCACCGGCGGCCGCAACCTCTTCGACGACACGATCGCCGCCGAGCTCGCCGACGGCTCCCGCATCGTCATGGACACCGCGCACTGGACGGCCTTCGTCCCCTACGCCGCCCACTGGCCGTACGAGGTGCACCTCTACCCCAAGCGCCGGGTGCCGGACCTGCTCGGCCTGGACGAGGAGGCGCGCTCGGAGTTCCCGGAGGTCTACCTGGAGCTGCTGCGCCGCTTCGACCGCATCTTCGGCGAGAACGAGCCCGCGACCCCGTACATCTCGGGCTGGCACCAGGCGCCCTTCAGCAGCGAGCTGCGCCGCGAGTTCGCGCTGCACCTGGAGCTGTTCACCATCCGCCGCACGGCGGGCAAGCTGAAGTTCCTGGCGGGCTCGGAGTCCGGCATGAGCGCCTTCATCAACGACGTGCCGCCGGAGGCCGCGGCGCAGCGGCTGCGGGCGGTCGCAAGCGTATGAGCGCCTTCATGGAAAGCTCTCAGCGAGCCCTCACGAGCCGCCGCTACGGTGGCGGCGAGACGGACACCGGAGACATGAGGAAGGCAGTGACCCTGTGAGCAGCGACCCCACGGGTACGAAGAAATACCTGGTCACCGGCGGCGCCGGCTACGTCGGCAGCGTCGTCGCCCGGCACCTGCTGGAGGCGGGCCACGAGGTCACCGTCCTGGACGACCTGTCCACCGGCTTCCGCGCCGGGGTCCCCGAGGGCGCCGAGTTCGTCGAGGGCCGCATCCAGACCGATGCCGCGCGCATCCTGGACCCCTCCTACGACGGCGTGCTGCATTTCGCCGCCAGCTCCCAGGTCGGCGAGTCCGTCGTCAACCCCGAGAAGTACTGGCGCAACAACGTCGCCGGCTCGCTGGAGCTGCTCGCCGCCATGCGCGGGGCGGGCGTGCGCAAGCTGGTCTTCTCCTCCACCGCCGCCACGTACGGCGAGCCGAAGACCGTCCCGATCACCGAGGACGAGCCGACGCTGCCCACCAACCCGTACGGGGCCTCGAAGCTCGCGGTCGACCACATGATCACCAGCGAGGCCACCGCCCACGGCCTGGCGGCGGTCTCGCTGCGCTACTTCAACGTCGCGGGCGCGTACGGCAGCTCCGGCGAGCGCCACGACCCCGAGTCGCACCTCATCCCGCTGGTCTTCCAGGTCGCCCAGGGCCGCCGCGAGGCCATCTCCGTCTTCGGCGACGACTACCCGACCCCCGACGGCACCTGCGTCCGCGACTACATCCATGTCGCCGACCTCGCCGACGCCCACCTCCTCGCCCTGGAGCACGCCGCCCCCGGCGAGCACCTGATCTGCAACCTCGGCAACGGCAGCGGCTTCTCGGTGCGCGAGGTAATCGAGACCGTCCGCCAGGTCACCGGCCACCCGATCCCCGAGGTCATCGCCCCGAGGCGCGGTGGCGACCCGGCCGTACTCGTGGCCTCCGCCGAGCGGGCGAAGGAGCGGCTGGGCTGGAAGCCGTCCCGCGCCGACCTCGCGGGTATCGTGCGCGACGCATGGGAATTCACGCAGAACCTGGAGAACGAGAAGTGACGGCAGACGCCCTTCGCGACGCCTTTCGCGCGGTTTACGGCACCGACCCGGAGGGTGTCTGGGCGGCACCCGGCCGGGTCAACCTGATCGGTGAGCACACCGACTACAACGACGGCTTCGTGATGCCCTTCGCGCTGCCGCACACCACGATCGCGGCCGTCTCGCGCCGCGACGACGGGCTGCTGCGGCTGCACTCCGCCTCCGGCGACGTGGACGGCGCCGTCGTCGAGCTGTATGTCGGCGAACTGCACCCCGACGCCCCGGCGCAGGGCTGGGCCGCGTACCCCGCCGCCGTGTTCTGGGCGCTGCGCGACGCGGGCCACGCGGTGGGCGGCGCGGACATCCACTACGAGTCCACCGTCCCCACCGGCGCCGGCCTGTCCTCCTCCGCCGCCCTCGAAGTGGTCACCGCGCTCGCGCTGAACGACCTCTACGACCTGGGGCTCGAAGGCTGGCGGCTCGCACGGCTGTGCCAGCGCGCCGAGAACGTCTACGTCGGCGCCCCCACCGGCATCATGGACCAGACCGCCTCCGCCTGCTGCACCGCCGGCCACGCCCTGTTCCTGGACACCCGGGACCTGTCGCAGCGCCAGATCCCGGTGGACCTCGCCGCGCAGGGGCTTCGGCTGCTGGTCGTCGACACCCAGGTCAAGCACGCCCACAGCGAGGGCGAGTACGGCAAGCGGCGGGCCGGCTGCGAGGCGGCGGCGGACGCCCTGGAGGTCGACGCGCTGCGGGACGTCCCCTTCGAGGGGCTCGACGACGCCCTCGCGCGCCTGGACGACGAGGAGCTCGTCCGCCTCACCCGCCATGTCGTCACCGAGGACCACCGGGTCGAGCAGGTCGCCCGCCTGGCCGGGGACGGCGACTTCCGCGCCCTCGGGCCGGTCCTGACCGAGGGTCATGCCTCACTGCGCGACGACTTCCGCATCTCCTGCCCGGAGCTGGACCTGGTGGTCTCCGCCGCCAACGACTCCGGCGCGCTCGGCTCCCGGATGACCGGCGGCGGCTTCGGCGGCTCGGCGATCGTCCTGGTCGAGGACGCGGCGGCGCACAAGGTCGAGGAGGCGGTGCTGGCGGCCTTCGCCTCGGCCGGCTTCCGTACCCCGCGGGTCTTCAGCGCGGTTCCGTCCGAAGGCGCCCGCCGACTGGCCTGAACCGATCAGTATCTGCAACAAAACCCAACTCCATCAAGCAAGTTTTGCCATTCCGGCGCCTTTGTCAGCCCCTGCCCCTACGCTTTTTTCACAGCGCCGGTGGGGGCCGGCGCAGCATCAGGGGGCGAGACACAAGGGTTCGGCACCTGGAACGGGGTAGTAGTCCACCACCTACGGCGGCGGTCGTACGGACGGTGGCTGCGGTGCACAGCCCCGCTCCGGGTGCCGGATCCTCCGTGGCGACCGCCTCCACCTTGGGGGACTGCCAAATGCCGGGAGTGGGGCCCGTGGTACGGATTCGCGTTCTCGTCGTGGACGACCATCGCATTTTCGCCGAATCGCTCGCCGCAGCCCTGGCTGCCGAGCCCGATGTCGATGTATCGGCGGCCGGCAGCGCACCGGCCGCTCAGCGCTGCCTGGAGCGCGCCGCGGCCGACGGCCGCCGCTATGACGTCCTGCTCGTGGACGCCGACCTCGGCGCCGCCGCCAGAGTGCCGGTCACCGCGGCGGCCCTGAACACCGCCAGCCTGAGCACCGCCAACCGGGTGCCCGAGCCGAGGGTGCCCGAACCACGGCTGCCCGAGCCGGGGTTGCACGCGGTCCCCGCCGACGGGCACGTCCCGGTCGCGCCGGCCGACGGCATAGCCCTGGTCGAGCGGGTGCGCACCGACCACCCGGCGATGCGCACCATCGTCCTCGCCGAGCGCGACGACGCCCGCCGCGCCGCCCGCGCCCTGCAGGCCGGGGCGTCCGGCTGGGTCGCCAAGGACTGCTCACTGTCCCGGCTGCTGGCCGTCACGCGCGGCGTGCTGCGCGACGAGACCCATCTGCCGCCCGCGCTGCTCACCGGCGTACTGCGGGAGTTGACCGCCGCCCGCCGGCACCGCACCGAGAGCGAGCGCCTCGTGGAGTCGCTCACCCCGCGCGAGCAGGAAGTGCTGCGCTGCATGGTCGCCGGGCTGGGCCGCAAGGCGGTGGCCGAGCGGCTCTACCTCTCCCCGCACACGGTGCGTACGCACATGCAGAACGTGCTCGGCAAGCTTGGCGTCCACTCGACGCTGGCCGCCGTGGCCCTGGCCCGGCGCGCCGGGGTCGGACCGGCCGACCTGGCGGCGAACGCCGGGGCCTGAAGCAGGCGCTGAGGCGGCGGCCTGCTCTCCCCGCGAACGGGGAAAGCAGGCCGCCGGGTCACCGACAGGAGCCGGTGTCAGTTGCCACCCTCAGCGCTGTCCCAGCCGTTGCTGTTGTCGCTGCTGTTCCAGTCCTGGTTGTGGCTGCTCTCGGAACCGGAGTCGTGGCCGTTCTGACGGCCGTCCTGACGCCCGTTCTCGCGGCCGTTCTCCTGGCCGTTCTGACGGCCGTCCTCGCGGCCGTTCTCACGCCCGTTCTCACGCCCGTTCTCACGCCCGTTCTCACGGCCGTTCTCGCGGCCGTTCTCACGCCCGTTTTCGCGGCCGTTTTCGCGGCCGTTCTCCCGGCCGTTCTCCCGGCCGTTGTTGTTGTCCTGGTGCCAGCCGTTGTTGTTGTGGTTCCCGTGATTGTCGTCGCGCTCCTTGAAGTGGCAGAAGCGCGGCGCCGGACCGATATTGCTGATGTAGCGGGCCGCGGACCAGGCCCACATGCCCTTGGCCAGCTTGTACCAGCGCGGGTTGCCGTCGACGACCTGTGAGTTGACCTTGCACTGGATCCACACGAGCGAGCCGCGGGACAGGGTGCCGAGGACTCGGGCGTGGGTGCTGGGCGCGGAGCGGACCCGCAGGCCGATCCGGGCGGTGACCCGGCCCTTGTAGAAGGACCGGTGCGGGTAGTAACCGGAATTCGCCACCGGTGCCGACATGGCCGACATCTCGCCGGACAGGTCCGGGAGTTGGGCGTCGGCCGCATTGGAGCCGTCGACTTCATCGGACTGGACCGGGTCCAGTCCGCTGGTGTCGAAGTCCGGCGCCAGGCCGTCGTCGTCCTGGAGCAGGCCCGGGGCGGCGGCGTCTGGGGCGGCGGCGTCCGGGGCAGCGGCGTCCGGGGCGGCGATATTCGGGGCGGTGACCTCCGGGGCGGTGACCTCAGGGGCGTTGCCCTGCGGCGCGTCGTCGGCGAACGCGGTGCCGGTGCTGCCCAGTGCGAGCGTGGTGGCGATAACGCCGGTCACGGTCGCGGTGGCTATCTTGGTCAGGCTCTTCTGCAGAGTCATCTGCATCTCCAATGTTGGAGAGGGACCCGGCGAGGGTCCGGAATGGAAACCGACGCTTTTTTTAAAGCCGAATGACACGTCGGGTGCCGCAAAAGTGCCGTTTTGGTCTTTATGCGGCCTTCACACCATCAAGCTAGGTGTGCCACTATGAGTGCGCAACCGGTAGCGGTGCGTGTCCGCCGAGTGGGTGGCTGAGTGCGTGCCGGCCAAGATCCGGAATCAGCCCGGTACGTTGTCGAAGGGTGCCGTCAACTGCCGCAGCAGTCCGGCCAGTTCGACGCGCTGGCGGTCGGAGAGCTCGGCCAGGATCGCCCGCTCCTGGGCCAGTAGCCCGGCCAGGGACTGGTCGGCCCGGTCCTGGCCCTCGTCGGTCAGCCGCACGAGCACGCCGCGCCGGTCCGAGGGGTCCGGGAGTCGTTCCACGAGGCCCTTTTTCGCCAGCCGGTCGATGCGGTTGGTCATCGTGCCCGAGGTGACGAGCGTCTGGGTCAGCAACTGCCCAGGTGAGAGCTGGTACGGGTGCCCGGCGCGGCGCAGTGAGGTGAGTACGTCGAACTCCCACGGCTCCAGGCTGTGCTCGGCGAAGGCCAGCCGCCGGGCGCGGTCCAGATGCCGGGCGAGCCGGCTCACCCGGCTCAGCACCTCAAGCGGCTCAACGTCGAGGTCGGGGCGCTCTCGGCGCCATGCAGCGACCAGCCGGTCGACCTCGTCCTCCATGGCGATCAGTGTAGTGGTTCTGTCGACATGAAGTCTCTTGACATCAAGATATTAAGTGGGGGACGGTATGGAAAGTGTCCGCAACAAGCGCCAACTACACTTCTGACGCCTTGTGACACCTCTTTGACCAGGGGGTTTTCGAACAATGCAAGCAGCAGCGACCTGGGATCCGCAACAGTATCTCCGGCACTCCGCCCACCGCGCCCGGCCTTTCCACGACCTCCTCACCCGCATCCCCGACCTCCCCGGCACGCCCGTGCGCATCGCCGACATCGGCTGCGGCCCCGGAAACGTCACCGTCCTGCTCGCCCAGCGCTGGCCCGACGCCCACATCACCGGCTTCGACAGCTCCCCGGACATGCTGCGGGCCGCCCAGGCCTACGAGGGCCCCACCCCCGGCGGCGGCTGCCTCGACTTCCGGCCCGCCGACGCCGCCCACTGGACCCCCGACCTGCCCTACGACCTCATCGTGTCCAACGCCGCCCTCCAATGGGTCGAGGGCCACCCCGACCGCCTCCCGGTCTGGTTCGACCACCTCGCCCCCGGCGGCACCCTCGCCTTCCAGGTCCCCGGCAACTTCACCTCCCCCAGCCACGCCCTCCTCGGCGAGCTCTGCGACGCCCCCCAGTGGCGCGACCGCCTCGGCGACGGCCACGGCCGCCGCTTCGTCCACATCCTCGAACCCGCCGGCTACCTGGAGCGGCTCTCCGCCCTCCCCGGCCTCGCCGCCGAGCCCGACGTCTGGGAGACCACCTACGTCCAGCTCCTCCACGGCGACGACCCCGTCCTCGACTGGACCAAGGGCACCGCCCTGCGCCCCGTCCTCACCGCCCTCGCCGACGACCCCGCCGCGCGCGGCGAGTTCCTCGCCCAATACCGCGACCTGCTCCGCAAGGCGTACCCGGCCGGACCGCGCGGCACGGTCTTCCCCTTCCGGCGGATCTTCGCCGTCGTCCACAAGCGAAAGGAAACCGCGTGATCAGCGCTATAGACCATGTTCAGCTCGCCGCCCCGCCCGGCACGGAGGGCGACCTTCGCGCCTTCTACGTGGACGTCCTCGGCCTCACCGAGCGGGCCAAGCCGCCCGTGCTCGCCGGCAGGGGCGGCTGCTGGTTCGCCACGGCGGACGGCACCGTCCAGCTCCACATCGGCATCGAGGAGGCCTTCCGCCCCGCCCGGAAGGCCCACCCGGGCCTGCGGGTCACCGGCATCCACGGTTTCGCGAAGCGGCTGCAGGAGCGCGGCGCGAAGGTGGTCTGGGACTACGACCTGCCGGGCCATGAGCGGTTCTTCTCGGAGGACCCGGTCGGCAACCGGATCGAGTTCCTGGAGCCGGTTCCGATGCGGAGCTGACCGTCAGTTCTTGCGGTGGCCGATGAGTCGGGGCTTGGGCTCAAGCCCCGACAGGCCGTTCCAGGACAGGTTGACCAGGTGCGCGGCGACCTCCGCCTTCTTCGGCTTCTGGGTCTCCAGCCACCACTGGCCGGTGAGGGCGACCATGCCGACGAGGGCCTGGGCGTACATCGGGGCGAGCTTGGGGTCGAAGCCGCGTTGCTTGAACTCCATGCCGAGGATGTCCTCGACCTGGGTGGCGATGTCGCTGATCAGGGAGGCGAAGGTGCCGGTGGACTGCGCCACGGGCGAATCGCGGACGAGGATGCGGAAGCCGTCCGTGTACTGCTCGATGTAGTCCAGGAGGGCGAAGGCCGCCTGTTCCAGGAGCTCGCGCGGGTGTCCGCCGGTGAGCGCGCCGGTGACCATGTCGAGCAGGCGCCGCATCTCGCGGTCGACGACGACGGCGTAGAGGCCTTCCTTGCCGCCGAAGTGCTCGTAGACCACCGGTTTGGAGACGCCGGCCTTGTGGGCGATCTCCTCGACCGAGGTGGCCTCGAAGCCGCGCTCGGCGAACAGCGTCCGGCCGATGTCCAGGAGCTGCTCGCGGCGCTCCTTGCCCGTCATGCGTACGCGCCGGGCGCGCCGCGCGGTGGGCGGAGTGGGCGGACCGTCGCCGCTGCCGCCTCTGGTACTACTGCCGTCGCTCACGCGTCAATCATGCCGCTTCACTGACACTTTCTTTACGGCGGGCCGCGATACGGTCAGCGGTCGGCCATCGGACGTCGGTCGCCCAGCCCAGCTGTTCGAACCAGCGGATGATCCGGGCACTGGAATCGATCTGCCCGCGGAGCACCCCGTGGCGGGCGGAGGTGGGGTCGGCGTGGTGGAGGTTGTGCCAGGACTCGCCGCAGGACAGGACGGCCAGCCACCACACGTTTCCGGACTTGTCGCGGGAGCGGAAGGGCCGCTTGCCGACGGCGTGGCAGATGGAATTGATCGACCACGTGACGTGATGGAGCAGAGCCACCCGAACGAGTGAACCCCAGAAGAAGGCGGAGAGCGCGCCGGCCCAGGACATGGTGGCCAGGCCGCCGATCAGCGGGGGCAGGAGCAGCGAGAGCAGGGTCCAGGCCCAGAAGTCGCGGCTGATACGGCGGATCGCCGGGTCCTTGACCAGGTCGGGTGCGTACTTGTGCTGCGGGGTCTGCTCCTCGTTGAACATCCACCCCATGTGTGCCCACCACAGGCCCTTCATCAGGGCCGGGACGGTCTCGCCGTACTTCCAGGGGCTGTGCGGGTCGCCCTCGTCGTCGCTGTACTTGTGGTGCTTGCGGTGATCCGCCACCCAGCGCACGATCGGGCCTTCGACGGCCATCGAGCCGGCGACCGCGAGCGCGATCTTGAGGGGGCGGTTCGCCTTGAAGGAGCCGTGGGTGAAGTGCCGGTGGAAGCCGATGGTGATGCCGTGGCAGCCCAGGTAGTACATCCCTACCATCAGGCCCAGATCGAGCCAGCTCATGCCCCAGCCCCAGGCGAAGGGGATCGCCGCCAGCAGTGCGATGAACGGGATGCCGATGAAGAGGCCGAGGGTGATCTGTTCGATCGAACCCTTCTTGTCCCCGCCGAGTGTGGCCTTGGGAAGCTGCTCCGTGCCGGGTTCGGGGTCCCGGGACTCTGTGATCACGTCCGTCTGTGTGGGCATGGTGGTCCCTCGCCGGGGTGTGGGGGTGGGGTTTGTACGGATTATGCTACGCGGCCGTAACCTACGGCTTCGTAAGTATGGCAGCGCTGAGTCGTAACGGAACAGATGCCGCGTGTCGGGCAGGCGTCGGGCTTCTTGACTACTGGTACCCCGGGAACGTCGTCGCATCCACACCCCCGGGTACGGCATAGTGGTGGCGCGCGAGCGCGATGATCCGCATGATCCGCTGTGGTGTAATGGCAGCACTGCCGGTTTTGGTCCGGTAAGTCCGGGTTCGAATCCTGGCAGCGGAGCGCAGACCCTGGGCCACGGCTTTTACGCTGTGGCCCTTTCGCGTTTCCGCTCCGAGTATCTGCCACGAAACGCCCCGGTATCCTTCGGGTGTCCCAAGAACCCATGCCGAGGAGCCCTTTCCGTGAGCGCCCACCGCCCGGCCGCCGTTGTCGTTCTTGCCGCAGGCGAGGGCACCCGCATGAAGTCGGCCACGCCCAAAGTCCTGCACGCGATAAGCGGTCGTTCCCTCCTGGGTCATGTCGTGGCGGCAGCCCGCGCGCTGGACCCGGAGAACCTGGTGGTCGTGGTGGGCCATGCCCGGGAGCGGGTCACGGCGCACCTCGCGGAGATCGACGACCGGATCCGCAGCGTCGTCCAGTACGAGCAGAACGGCACCGGGCACGCCGTGCGCGTGGCCCTGGAGGAGCTGCCGGGGCTGAGCGGCACCGTCGTCATCACGGCCGGGGACACCCCGCTGCTGACGGCCGACGCGCTGCGCGCCCTGGTCGCCGCCCATGACGCCTACGGCAACGCGGTGACCGTGCTGTCCGCCGAGGTGCCCGACCCGACCGGCTACGGGCGGATCGTGCGGGACGCCGTGGACGGCTCGGTGCTGGCGATCGTGGAGCAGAAGGACGCGACCGACGGGCAGCGGGCGATCCGGGAGATCAACTCCGGTGTCTTCGCCTTCGACGCGCGACTGCTCGCGGACGCGCTCGGCAAGATCACCACGGACAACGCGCAGGGCGAGGAGTACCTCACCGACACCCTGGAGGTCCTCCGCAAGGAAGGCCACCGCGTCGGCGCCGCGATCGCCGCCGACCACCGCGAGATCGCCGGCATCAACAACCGCGTACAGCTCGCCGAGGCCCGTCGGGTCCTCAACGACCGGCTGCTGGAGCGGGCGATGCTGAGCGGCGCGACGATCGTCGACCCGGCCTCGACCTGGGTCGATGTGACGGTGGAGTTCGAGCCGGACACCGTCGTGCTGCCCAACACCCAGCTGTACGGGGCCACCCGGATCGCCACCGGCGCCGAGGTGGGCCCCAACAGCACGCTGACGGACACCACGGTCGGCCCGGGCGCCCGGGTGAGCAACACGGTCGCGGACGGAGCTGAGATCGGCGAGGAGGCCACCGTCGGCCCGTTCGCGTATCTGCGCCCCGGGACGCGGCTGGGCGCGAAGTCGAAGGCGGGCACGTACGTCGAGATGAAGAACGCCACGATCGGCGAGGGCACCAAGGTGCCGCATCTGTCGTATGTGGGCGACGCGACGATCGGCGAGTACAGCAACATCGGCGCGGCCAGCGTGTTCGTGAACTACGACGGACAGGCGAAGCACCACACGACGATCGGGTCACACTGCCGTACGGGGTCGGACAATATGTTCGTGGCGCCTGTCACAGTCGGCGACGGTGCCTACACCGCCGCCGGGTCCGTGATCACGAAGGATGTGCCGGCCGGCTCACTGGCCGTCGCCCGTGGCCAGCAAAGGAATATCGAGGGCTGGGTGGCCAGAAAGCGTCCGGGAAGTGCCGCCGCGCAGGCCGCCGAGCAGGCCTCGGGGGCCGAGTAAAGCCTGGGTTGGGGCGGTTCCCCCGCGTGTACGGGTGGCTTGAACAGCGCGTACCGTGTGAGGACCACACAATTCCGCCGCCAGTCGAACTCCAAGGAGACGGTGCAGTGACCGGGATCAAGACGACCGGTGAGAAGAAGCTGATGCTCTTCTCCGGCCGCGCACACCCCGAGCTCGCGGAGGAGGTGGCACGCCAGCTTGGTGCCAGCCTCGTGCCGACCAAGGCGTTCGATTTCGCGAACGGTGAGATCTACGTCCGCTTCCAGGAGTCCGCGCGTGGCTCCGACGCCTTCGTGATCCAGAGCCACACCGCCCCCATCAACAAGTGGATCATGGAGCAGCTGCTCATGATCGACGCGCTGAAGCGGGCCTCCGCCAAGCGCATCACCGTGGTCGTGCCCTTCTACGGCTACGCCCGCCAGGACAAGAAGCACCGCGGCCGTGAGCCGATCTCGGCCCGGCTGATCGCCGACCTGCTCAAGACGGCGGGCGCGGACCGGATCCTCACGGTCGACCTGCACACCGACCAGATCCAGGGCTTCTTCGACGGCCCGGTGGACCACCTCTTCGCGCTGCCGCTGCTGGCGGACTACGTCGGCGCGAAGGTGGACCGCAGCAAGCTCACCATCGTCTCCCCGGACGCCGGCCGGGTGCGCGTGGCCGACCGCTGGTGCGACCGCCTCGGCGCGCCGCTGGCGATCGTCCACAAGCGCCGCGACCCGGATGTGGCCAACCAGGTCACCGTCCACGAGGTGGTGGGCGATGTGAAGGGACGTATCTGCGTCCTGGTCGACGACATGATCGACACCGGCGGCACCATCTGCGCCGCGGCGGACGCCCTGTTCGCCAACGGCGCGGAGGACGTCATCGTGACGGCCACCCACGGCGTGCTGTCCGGCCCGGCGGCCGACCGGCTGAAGAACTCCAAGGTGAGCGAGTTCATCTTCACGGACACCCTGCCGACGCCGGGCGAGCTGGAGCTGGACAAGATCACGGTGCTGTCGATCGCGCCGACGATCGCCAACGCGGTGCGCGAGGTGTTCGAGGACGGTTCGGTGACGAGCCTCTTCGAGGACTCGCACCACTGATCGCTTCGCGGTGATCGATTTCTTTGTGGGCCTCCCCGCCGGGTAAACTCATCGAGTTGCTCGGCGAGGGAGGCCCTCTCTTTTGAAAGCCTCCGTTATCGACGCGCTCCTTGTAACAGGGAACGGCCCGTCGCGGGCCGGGTGACGTGAGCACACCGTCCACCACCGCTACAAGGAGTTGAACCTCATGGCCGAGATCAAGATCGCCGGCGAAGTCCGTACCGAGTTCGGCAAGGGCGCCGCCCGCCGTGCCCGTCGCGCCACTCTGGTGCCGGCCGTCATCTACGGTCACGGTGCCGAGCCGCAGCACGTCAACCTGCCGGGCCACGAGCTGCTGCTCGCGCTGCGCGCCAAGAACGTGCTCATCAACGTCGAGTTCGGCGGCAAGAACCAGCTGGTGATCCCCAAGGCCGTCCAGCGTGACGCCCTCAAGGGCTTCATCAAGCACGTCGACCTCCTCGCGGTCCGCCAGGGCGAGAAGGTCACCGTCGAGGTCCAGGTCGTGGCCGAGGGCGAGCTCGCCGCCGGTGGCAACCTGCTGGAGCACGTGCTCAACGCCCTGCCGGTCGAGGCCGAGGCCACGCACATCCCCGAGTCCGTCACCGTCTCCGTCGAGGGCCTGGAGGCCGGCGCCTCCATCCTCGCCAAGGACATCACCCTCCCCAAGGGCACCACCCTGGCCGTCGACGAGGACACCGTCGTCCTCCAGGTCCTGGCCGCCCAGGCCGAGGCCCCCGCCGAGGGCGAAGAGGCCGCCGAAGGCGCCGAGGCCTGAGCCGCAGCTCTCCCACCGCCGCTCCGCTCCGTCAGGGGCGGGGCGGCGGTCCTGTTGAATGGACAGCATGAGCATGAACGTCGCATCGGAAACGGCCCCCGAAGGACCCTGGCTGGTCGCCGGGCTCGGCAACCCCGGGCCCGAGTACGCCGGCAACCGGCACAACATCGGTTTCATGGTGGCCGAACTCCTCGCGGAGCGGATCAGTGGCCGGTTCAAGGCGCACAAGAGCCGCGCGCAGGTCGTCGAGGGCCGGATCGGCGGGCAGCGCGTCGTGCTGGCCAAGCCGATGACGTTCATGAACCTGTCGGGCGGCACGGTCACCGCGCTGCGCGACTTCTACAAGGTGCCGGTCGGCAACATCATCGCCGTCCATGACGAGCTGGACATCGACTACGCCACGCTGCGCCTGAAGAAGGGCGGCGGCGACAACGGCCACAACGGCCTGAAGTCGATCACCAAGGCGCTGGGGCCGGACTACCTGCGCGTGCGGTGCGGGATCGGACGGCCGCCCGGGCGGATGGACGTGGCAGCCTTCGTGCTCAAGGACTTCTCCTCCGCCGAACGCAAGGAGCTGGACTGGTTCGTGGACCGGTCGGCGGACGCGGTGGAGGCGCTGATCTCGGAGGGCCTGGAGCGGGCGCAGGGCACGTACAACAGCTGACGCCGTAGTGCCGGCCTCGAACCACGGTTGACCGAGCGGCATGTTTTGGCCAAGGATCGCCCGCATGGTCAAACGGAGCCGTACCCGCCGCACCGCCGAGAGCGCCTGGGGTCTGCTGCTTGTCGGCAAGGTCCTTCTGCTGTCCGCCCTGGTGCTGCTGATCCTCACCGCGGGCGTCTGGACATCGTGGAAGACCGCCCAGCACGTCATGCTCACCAAGGGGCGGGAGCACGGCACGATGACGGTGACGGCATGCGACTCCAAGACCTGCACCGGGCCCTTCGTGCCGGAGGACGGCGACGGGACCGCACGGGCCAAGGTGACGGTCGACAAGGCGGTCACCCATCACACGGGGGAGCAGATCCCCGTCGCCGTCGAGCCGGGAACGGACACCGTCGTGCGCAACGACCTCGCGGGGGTGCTGCACACCTGGATCCCGCTGGGCGGGGCGCTCTTGCTCGCGTCGATGATTCTCGCCGGCGGCCTGGGGCTGCGCCGCGTCGCGTGGAGCGTCGGCCTGACCGGGGCGGGGCTGCTGTTCGCGGCGTTCCTGGCGCTGTGAAGTGAGCCGGTTGGCCGGATTGTTACGCCCCGATAATGGGACTCCTGGGATATGAGCTGATAGATGGTGCGTTATCGGCCTTGACGGGCGGCTGAGATGGCTGGAATCTGCTCCTGCCCCCGCGCTTCTCGTTCTTCCACTCTCAGGTTGGTCTGCTCATGCGCACCTTCTTCCCGGCCTGTGCGGTCGCCGCAGCGGTGTCCCTGCTGCTGGCTCCCGCTGCCGCTCCCGCGTTCGCGGCCGACGGCGACACATACACGGTTCCCATCCATCAGGAGCTTCCGCTCACCGCCACTTCCGAGGGCGTCGAGAATGAGGCGACCTGCTCGACGATCCCGGACGACCAGGACGGCTGGCACTTCGTCCTGCCCACCAACGAGACGGACTTCGTCAAGCTCACGGTGACCTTCAAGCCCGGCGGCGAGCAGGTCATCACCAGCTTCGGGCCGCCGAGCGACAAGCACGCCTACGTGGCGTCGGAGCCGGGCGCGGAGCTGGTCTCGGCCGTCGCCGAGGTCAAGGGCGGCGACGTCAGCTGGTTCAACCTGTCGCACACCTGCCCGGCGGAGTCCGGTTCCTCGGAGTCGGCCACGCCGACGCCCTCCGGTTCCTCCTCCGCGTCGGCTTCGGCTTCCTCCTCCGCGAGCGCGTCGGCTTCGGCCACGGATTCCGCCTCCACCTCCGCTTCCGCCTCTACCTCCGCGTCGGCTTCGGCCACCGCCTCCACCGGCAGCGACCTCGCCGAGACCGGCGCCGACGTCGGTGGCATCGCCATCGCGGCCGTGCTGCTGCTCGCCGCCGGCGGCGCACTGGTGGTGCTGCGCCGCCGCAAGGCCTGACCCAGGGCCCAGAAACGCCGATGGCGCCGTCCCCTGCGCGGGGGGACGGCGCCATCGGCGTTGGTTTCACCCCGTGTTGCGCAGGCCGGCCGCCACGCCGTTGACCGTCAGCAGGAGGGCGCGGGCCAGCAGCGGGTCCGGGTCCTCGCCGCGGGCGGCGGCTTCGCGCTGGCGGTGCAGCAGGGTGACCTGGAGGTAGGAGATCGGGTCGAGGTAGGCGTCACGGATGTGGAAGGTCTGCCGCAGGACCGGCTGGGCGTCCAGCAACCGGGCCTCGCCGGTGAGGCGCAGGACTTCCGCCACCGTGAGAGCGTGCTCGGCCTTGATGACGTCGAAGACGTGCTTGAGCTCGTCCGGGACCAGGCTGTCGACGTAGTGCTGGGCGATCCGCAGGTCCGTCTTGGCCAGCGTCATCTCCACGTTGGACAGGAAGTTGCGGAAGAAGTGCCACTGCTCCTGAGCCTCGGTGAGCTCCTGGTCGAGCCCCGCCTCCCGGGCGGCCTTCAGGCCCGAGCCGACGCCGAACCAGCCCGGCACGATCTGCCGGGACTGCGTCCAGCCGAACACCCACGGGATCGCCCGCAGTCCGTCCAGGCCCGCGCCGGAATCCGGCCTGCGCGAGGGGCGCGAGCCGAGGTGCAGCTCGGCGAGCTGGTCGACGGGCGTCGAGGCGAAGAAGTACGCCGGCAGGTCCGGGTCCTCCACCAGGCGGCGGTACGCGGCATGCGCAGCGTCGCTCACGACGTCCATGGCCGCGTCCCAGCGGGCCAGCGCCTCGTCGGACTGCCGGGGCGAGGTGTGCAGGGCCGAGGCCTGGAGCGTGGCGGCGACGGTGAGTTCCAGGTTCTCCCTGGCCAGGGAGGGGATCAGGTACTTGTCGGAGATGACCTCGCCCTGCTCGGTCACCTTGATCTCGCCCTCCAGCGTGCCCCACGGCTGCGCGAGGATCGCGTCGTGCGAGGGGCCGCCGCCACGGCCGACGGTGCCGCCGCGGCCGTGGAAGAGGCGAAGGCGTACGCCGTGGCGGTGGGCGACGTCGCGAAGGCGTCGCTGCGCACGGTGGATTTCCCACTGGGAGGTGGTGATGCCGCCGAACTTGGAGGAGTCGGAGTAGCCGAGCATGACCTCCTGCACGTCGCCGCGCAGGGAGACGAGCTTGCGGTAGGAGGGGTCGGAGAGCATCTCGTCGAGGAGCTGGTCGGCGATCTTCAGCTCGTCGGTGGTCTCCAGCAGCGGCACGATGCCGATCTTGGCCACCCCCGCGTGCAGGTCGACCAGCCCGGCCTCGCGGGCCAGGACGGCGGCGGCGAAGACGTCGTCGGAGCCCAGGCACATCGAGATGATGTACGACTCGATGACCTCGGGCCCGAAGCGGGCGAAGGCCTCGCGGATGGTGTGGAAGACGCCGAGGGTCTTCGTCCCCTCCTCGTCCAGCGGCGCCGGGGTGCCGGCCAGCGGACGGCGCGAGCGCAGCTCCTTGGCGAGCAGCTTGCGGCGGTAGTCGCGCGGCATGTCCACGTACCGCCAGGACTCCTCGCCCAGGCGGTCGAAGAGCTGGCCCAGGGCGTGGTGGTGGGCGTCGGCGTGCTCGCGGACGTCCATGGTGGCGAGCTGGAGGCCGAAGGCCGAGAGCGTACGGATCGCGCGGTCCAGGCGGCCGTCGGCGATCAGCTCGCCCTTGTGGGCGCGCAGCGAGTCCTGGAGCAGGCGCAGGTCGGCGAGGAGCTCGGCGGTGCCGAGGTAGTCGCGGCCGTCGACGTGCGGGGTGCCCTTGGCCAGGCGGGCGCGGGTGTTGACCAGCTTCTGGCGGACGCAGGTGGCCTTGAGGCGGTACGGCTCCTCGGCGTTGAGCCGCTTGTAGCGCGGGCTGATCTCCGGGAGGAGGGTGATGTCCCGGTCGAGGGAGTCCAGGAGCTCCTGGCTCGCGCCGGCGTTGCGGATGGAGTTGGACAGCGCCGCGCGCAGGTCGTCGATCAGCTCCAGCGCGTCGTTGATGCCGTGCTCGTGCTGGAGCAGCAGCACCTCCCAGGTCACCGCCGGGGTGACGTTCGGGTTGCCGTCGCGGTCGCCGCCGATCCAGGTGCCGAAGGTCAGCGGGCGGGTCTCGGGCGGCAGCGGCACGCCGACCCGCTCCAGTTCGGCGGACAGGTCTTCGAGTACGTAGCCGACCGCGCCGCTGTGCAGCTCGTCCAGGTAGTAGATGGCGTTGCGCGCCTCGTCGGCGGGCTCGGGGCGCACCACGCGCAGCTCGTCCGTCTGCCAGAGCAGGTCGATGTTCTCCGCAAGGCGCATGTCGGCGCGGCGGCGGTCGCCGTTGTCGGCGGGCTTCTCCAGGAGGGCGGCGATGCGGCGCAGCTTGTTCAGCACGCTGCGGCGGGCGGCCTCGGTGGGGTGGGCGGTGAAGACCGGCCGTACGTTGAGATTGCGCACGGTATCCGCGAGATGCACCGGATCGGCGTCCTTGAGCAGATCCGCGGTCTGCGCGAGCAGCCCTCCGTCGGCGGCGCGGCGCGCGCGCAGCTCACGGCCGCGGTGCACCTGCTCGGTGACGTTCGCCAGGTTGAAGTAGGTGGAGAAGGCGCGGACCAGCTTCGCGGCCGTCTCCAGATCGGTTGCCCCCAGCAGCTCCGCGGCGGCCTCGCCGTCGGTCCGGGTCAGGGCGCGGACCTTCTCGACCAGGTCGAGAAGTTCCTGTCCCTCCTGCCGTACGAGCGTCCCGCCGAGCAGGTCGCCCAGCCGGCGGATGTCCGCGCGCAGCGGGGCACTCTCGGTCGTGATGTCGGCGCTGCTCATTAGGTGCGGCTCCTAGTGCAGTGGAATGGGCGGCGGGCAAGTTTGTGCAGACCACGCTGTCCGACGGCACCAGGATAGGTCGGCGCCGCCCCGGCCACCCGGGTCGCCCGCCAGGCGGACACCCTGCCGCCCGGGCGTGTCGCCTACGCTGGGGTACATGAGTACGACGGGGGAGTACGTACCTGGTAACCGGCTGTGGTGGTGGCCACGGCGGCGCAGTGTGGTTCTGGACGCGGTACTGGCCGCGATATCCGCGGTCGAGTGCCTCATCGAAGGCGTCTACTTCGCCGAGCGCACCGGCGTTTCGGTCGGTGTCACCAGCCTCTTCGGGCTGCTCGTCGGCGCCGCGCTGCTGTTCCGGCGGCGCTGGCCGGTCGCCGTCGTCCTGCTCTCGATCGCCGTCACGCCCGCCCAGATGGGCGTCCTTCTCGGCATGGTCGGCCTCTACACCCTGGCCGCGTCCGATGTCCCGCGCCGCATCACCGCGGTCCTCGTCGGCATGTCCGTGGCCGGCACTCTCATCGCGACCTTCCTCAAGACCGGTCAGGGCTACGACGGCAGCCTTGCCGCCACCGTCGTCACCTCCGTCCTGGCGGCGGTCGGCGTCAACGCCCCGCCCGTTCTCCTCGGTATGTACGTCGGCGCCCGGCGCCGCCTCGTCGAGAGCCTGCGCGAGCGCGCCGACGGACTTGAGCGCGAACTCTCGCTGCTCGCCGAGAAGGCCTCCGAGCGCGCCGAGCGGGCCCGCATGGAGGAACGCACGCGCATAGCGAGGGAAATGCACGACGTGGTGGCCCACCGCGTCAGCCTCATGGTCGTCCACGCCGCCGCCCTCGAGGCGGTGGCGCTGAAGGACCCGCAGAAGGCGGCCGTCAACGCCGGCATGCTGGGGGACATGGGCCGTCAGGCCCTCAACGAACTGCGGCAGATGCTGGGCGTGCTGCGCACGCCGCCCGTGTCCACGCCCGTGCCGGTGTCGGCGCCGCTCTTAGCGCTCGGCGACGGCGGCGGCGTTGACGGCGATGATGACGGGCCCTGCCTGGAGGAGTTGGAGGTCCTCGTCGAGGAGTCGCGCGCTGTCGGGATGAGCGTCGACTTCACTGTGGAGGGCGCGAAGCGGCCCGTCGCCGCCCTCGTCCAGACCACCGTCTACCGCGTCGTCCAGGAAGCTCTGACCAACGTCCACAAGCACGCGCCCGGTGCCAAGGCCCAGGTCCGCCTCGCCTACCGGGAGGACGAGGTCGCCGTCCTCGTCCTGAACGGACCGCCCGACGGCGGCTCCGACGTACGGCTGCCCAGCGGCGGCAACGGGCTCCTCGGCATGAGGGAGCGGGTCACCGCGCTGGGCGGCGGCTTCGCGGCGGGCGCGACGGGTGAGGGCGGCTTCCGTGTTTCCGCGCTGGTGCCGGCCCGGGCGGGCTGAATCGGACCGGGTCAGGTCAGGCGGCGCTCAAGTACGCGGTCCGCGTCGCCGAGCAGGGGCGTGGCCAGCGCCTGGGCCTCCTCGGCCGAGGAGGCGCCGATCGCGGCGGCGATCCGCTCCCAGCTGACGCCGGAGGCGAGCAGCGCCTGAACGGCGGATCCGACCGCTGCCGAAGAGGCGCGGCGGGCGCGTTCGAGTTCGGAGAGGGTGGAGAGGAGATCGGGGGCGACGCGGGCGCGGTCAAGGCCGTCCCGTACCGCGTCGCAGGACTGTCCGGCGGTCACCCACCAGTCGGCCGGGGTCACTGTCACCGTATTCATACGCGCAAGCCTACGCCGCGGACCGTCAAACGGCACGACAGGTCCGCTCAGCGGACCTCCGGCAGTACGCCCTCCAGTTCCTTCGCTGCGGTTCCGAGCGCCGCCGCGAACCCCCGCACCCGCTCGGCGGTGAAACGCGAGGTCGGCCCGCCGAAGGACAGCGCGGCGACCACCGTGCCGCCCCGCCCGCGGACCGGGACGGCGACCGAGGACAGCCCTTCCTCCCGCTCGCCGTGGCTGACGGCGAAGCCGTCGTGGCGGGCCTCGCCCACCCATCTGCGCAGGGTGGCGACGTGCGCGGCCCCGTAGGGCGACCGTTCCGCGACCCTCACGAGCAGTGCGTCCGGGGCATCGAGGAGCAGCGCCTTCGCGACGCCGCCGGCCCACAGCGGAAGCTCGTCGCCGACCCGCACGACCTGCCGGAGGCTGCGCGGGCCCTCTTCCTGGGCGATGCAGACGCGGTGGACGTCCCGCCGGACGTAGACGTGCACGGTCTCCATGTGCTGGGCGGCGAGCCCCCGCAGCACACGCAGGGCGGCGCCCGGCAGCTGCCAGGTGTGCTCGGCGAGCCGGGCCCAGCGCAGGAGGGCGGGGCCGGCGGCGTAGCGGCCGTGCTCGTCGACCCAGAGCAGGCCGTTGAGGCGCAGCGTCTGGAGCAGCCGCAGGACGGTGGTCTTGGGCAGGCCGGTGTCGGTGACGATCTCGCGGATGGAGAGGGCGGGGCGCTGTTCGTCGAAGAGCCCCAGGATGTCGATCGCCCGCTGCACCGTCCGCATGCCGGCCGGTTCCTCAGCAGCCACAGCAAATCCCCCTATCGGTCCGTTTCGCCTCGTACGCCCAAAAGCTATCCGCCGTCACGGTCCGCCTGCCGGACCTGCCAGATATTTTCCCGCGCCCTCTTGCCCGCTCGTGGAATCCGGACCTATGGTCACCGGACAGACTGAATAACTAACCAGTTCGTACATTGAGCCACTGAGCCCCTTGAGCCCCTTGAGACCCTGAGAGCAGGCAGCGCCCGGTGAAAGCAGCGGTACTGACCGGCCCCGGCCGGATCGACACAGTCATGGACTGGCCGGAGCCCGTCGTCGGCCCGGGCGACGTCCTGGTCGACATGGGCGGTGTCGGCCTCTGCGGGTCGGACCTCACCGTCTTCGACGGCAAGCGGCTGCCGCCCGCCACGCCCTGGGTCATGGGCCACGAGGGCTACGGCCGGATCACCGCCCTCGGCGCGGACGTCCGGGACCGGGCCGTCGGTGATCTCGTCGCCATCGAGCCCAACTACAGCTGCCTGCGCACCGACTGCCCCGCCTGCCGCACCGGCCGCACCTCCGCCTGCCCGGACCGGGCCATCGTCGGTATGAACGCCCCGGGCGTCCTCGCCGAGCGCTGCGCCGTCCCGGCCGCCTTCGCGCACCCCGTCGCCGCCTCCGCCGGCCTCACCGGCGCCGACCTGGCCTGCGTGGAGCCTTACGCCGTCGCCCGCACCGCCGTCCAGCGCAGCCAGGTCACCCCCGCCGACCGCTGCCTGGTCATCGGCGCGGGCGCCCAGGGCCTGCTGGTCTGCCTCGCCCTGCTCGAACTCGGCATCAAGCCCGCCGTCACCGAGCCGCACCCCCAGCGCCTCGCCCGGGCCGAGCAGATCGGCGCCACGATCGCCGCCGACTCCGACGGCGACTACACCTACCTCTTCGAGACCTCCGGCCATGCCCCCGCCCTGCGCTCCGCCGTGCAGCGCACCGCGCCCGGCGCCACGGCCGTCCTCATCGGCCTGAGCGCCGCCGACCTGCCGCTCACCATCGAAGAGGTCGTGCGCAGGCAGCTCGTGCTGCGCGGCTCCCTCATCTACGACCACCCCGGCGACTTCGGCGCCGCCATCGCCGACCTGGAGCAGGCCGCCTTCCGCCCCAGCGCGGTCATCGACGCGGGCTTCCCGCTGGAGGCGGCCCAGGAGGCGTTCGCGGGAGCGCGTGAGCGGGCCGGCAAGACCTGGATCCGTATCGGCGACAAGAGCTGAGACGAAAGCCGATACGAAAGCCGAGAGGACTGATCGCCGTGGCCGCCCCCCTCGTCACCCGGCATGACCTCACCATCAGCGCACTCACCCTGCGCACCGCGGATTTTCCCTCCCGGGTACGGGCCGCCGCGCAGGCCGGATTCACCGGTATCGGCCTGAGCGTCGACCACTACCTGCAGGCCCGCGCCTCGGGCCTCACCGACCGGGACATGGCCGCGATGGTCGCCGAACACGGCCTTCGCATCAACGAGATCGAGCTTCTCAAGCACTGGGCCCGGCCCGAGACCCACACCCGCGAGGAACTGGAGGCCGACAACGCCCTCCTGCGCATGGCGGCCTCCCTCGGCGTCAGCCGTATCCACGCCGGGCTCTTCGAACCGCACACCCTCCCCGACCTGGTCGCCGGCTTCCGTGCGGTCTGCCGCCGCGCCCTGGACGCCGGTGCCACCGTCGGCCTGGAGTTCATGCCCTTCTCCGGCATCCGCGACCTCGGCCGGGTCCGCCGCATCATCGAGGAGGCCGCCCAGCCCAACGCCGGCATCATCCTCGACACCTGGCACATCGCCCGTGCCCACACCCCGCCCGGCCTCCTGGAGTCCCTCCCCGCCGACCTCGTCGTCAACGTCCAGCTCAACGACGCCGGTCCGGTGCCCTTCGCCGACCTCCGTGAAGAGGGCCGCCACCACCGGCTGCTGCCCGGCGAGGGACGGATCGAGCTCACCGAACTGCTGCGCCTGCTGCGCCGGAACGGCGTACAGGCCCCGTATTCGGTGGAGGTCCTGTCCGACGAGCTCGACGCGCACGATCCGGCCGAGACGGCGCGGCGCGCCTACGGCGCGACGTGCCGCGTGCTTGACGCTGCGCTGGGCTGAATTCAGCCCGTCCGGCGATTGAGGACAAAGCGCAGCCGACGGCTGCGCAACCCGGCGGACGTTCGCGGTCAGGGCGCCTACGGCGCCTAGGCGCCTACGGCGCCTAGGCGCCTACGGCGTCAGCCGCACCGGGCGCAGGCCGGTGACCAGGGTGGCCAGGGCCACGTCGATGGTCGGGCCGAGGTACCAGTCGCCGGTGTGGTCGACGGCGTAGACGCGGCCGTCGGCGGCGATGGCGAGCTGGGCGTGGCCGGAGGCCTCCTCGCCGAGGGGGCACAGCTCGGTGCCGAGGGCGCGGCCGAGGTCGCCGAGGGTGCGGGCGAGGTGGAGCCCGCACAGCGGGTCGATCCGCACGGCGGTGGGCGCGATGTGCCGCCCGGGCCCCGCCGCGGGCGGCACCGTGAGGCCGCCGAACTCGGCCCAGGCCTCGACGGCGGCCGGGAAGACGCAGTGCCGGTGCCCGGCGGGCGAGGTGTACGCGCGTAGCGTGTCGGCCCAGGTCTCGGCCTGCTGTATGTCCCAGCGGCCGGGCTGCCAGCCGGCGGCGCGCAGCGCGGAGCCGACGCCTGCGGTGAAACGCGTACTCGTGCCCATACTCATCACTTGGCCTTCACTCCCGCTCCGGGGTCGAACGGCCGCACGCCGAAATGCGACAGCAGCGGCAGACAGGAACGGCACGGCGGGGCATAGGAACCGTGTGCCGGATCGCCGTCCTCGCGTATACGGCGGGCCGTCAGTTTCGCGCCTTTCAAAGCCTTGCGGGCCTCGCCGCCCGTGAGCGGCTTGCGCGCGGCGCGTTTGCTCCGCGAGGCCTCGACGGAGTCGAGGTAGCGGGAGAGCAGGACGGGCTCGGGGCAGCGGCCGGCGAAGCGCTCGCGCGCGGATATGGGGAGCGTGTCGAGCAGGTCCTGCACCAGCGGGTGCAGCTCGGGCGGCTGCTCGGCCCTGTTGCCCGTGCAGGTCAGGACCTCGTCCCGGACGGACAGCGCGGCGGCGACGGCCGGTAGGATGCCATCGCGGCGGTACCGGAGCGCAGGCGGCGGCGTGGCGTAGGCGGCATCGGCCGTGCGCCAGTCGAGCCGCGGATCTGCGGTATCCGCGGGGTCTTTCGTTTCCATGATGGTGCGTCCCTCCCGTGCTCACCTTGCCAAAGACATCGGGTGATGCGGAAGTCGGTTGTGGGATGAGACATATCATTTGTGCCGGTTGTCACCGTGTGGTGTCGCAGTGTGATGACGTCAAATAGCCACCGGTCGGATGCACTTGAGGCGCACAAAGACCTGGTCTGACGGTGTCGTGCATGCAACCCCTAGGCTGTGCCCAACAGCCAGATTCAGCATGGGGGCATCCGCAATGACGACAGGTCGGCCCGTGCAGCAGGCCGCGCCACCGAACGCGGCCTACGCCGGACAGGTCGTACGTTTCCCGGATCCGGTCCGCGCCGCCCGGCACCCGCACGGGGTGCTGGTGGACGACGCCGGCCATCCGGTCTTCACACCGTACGCGCGGGCCGCGGCCGAGATCGCCGAGCCCCCGGAGGGCTTCGGAATAGACGAACTCCGGCTCACCGACCACGTGTCCGCCAATGCCGCGCTGCACGCGGCGGGGCACGAGCTGTGGGGCGGTGTCCAGTCCCCGGTCGGCACCCCGCACGGCTGGACCTGGCATCACGTCGCCGGCACCCGCCGCCTTGAGCTGGTCCCGGTCGAGGTGAAGGCGCTGCTGCGGCACCACGGCGGCCTCGCCGGGTCCGTGGCCGACCACGCCAAACGCGGCACGCGCCCGCTGCAGGAAACCCGGCCTGCGCATTTCGGATTGCCCAAGGACCCGGTCACGGTGACCGAGGATCAGCTGCTGGAGACCGAGGAGGAGCTCGGCTACCGGCTGCCCGGCGCCTACCGGACCTTCCTGAAGGCCGCGGGCGGCTGTGCGCCGCGCGGGGTCGCGCTCGACCCGCAGCTCGGGCTGCTGATCGACCAGCCGTTCTTCACGGTCCGGGACGAGGCGGCGCTGAACGACCTGGTGTACGTCAACAAGTGCCTGCGCGACCACCTGACGAAGGATTACCTGGCCGTCGGTTACGTCCAGGGCGGCGTGCTCGCGGTGAAGGTGCGCGACGAGGACGCCGGGTCGGTGTGGTTCTGCGCGTACGACGACGTACGGGACGGGGACGGCTGGCCGTCGGTCCAGGAACGCGTCGCGGATCTGCTGCTGCCCTGCGGCGAGACCTTCGACGTCTTCCTGGCGCGGCTGGCCGGCAATCCGCCCGAGCTGGAGACGGTGGCGAACCTGATGGTGGACGGCGGCTTCGCTCACGCCGTCCCGGTGGAAGGGTGAATCGGGAGATGGTCACGTTCGCGCAGGCGCAGGAGCGCGCCGAGCGGTGGATCAACGGTGACGTCCCGGCGTACTACGCCCGCGAGGTGAAGGTGCGCGAGTTCGCACTCGGCTTCGTGGCCTGGAGCGAGCCCCGCGAGGACGGCCCGGCGACGGACGACGGCGCGGTGCGCCTGGTCATCGCCCGGGACAGCGGTGAGGCCACGCTGTGGCCCGCCCTGCCGGTCGGCGAGGTCATCCGGCGGTACGAGGAGGAGTACGGGGCCCCGCCGCGCGACGCCGTGCCGGAGGCGGCGCAGCCGCCCGAGCGCATCGACCTGGAGGCGACGTCCTTCCTGCTGAGCCCGCCCCAGTGGCTGCAGGACGCGGCCGACCGCATCGGCATCCCCGACAACCGGGAAGGCGCCGCGCCCCTCGCGGCACCCGCCGCCGCCGCGACGCCGACGCCGACACCGCCCCCGGCCAGGACCCCGCCGCCCGCGCCCATCCCGACGCCTGCGCCCGCGCCCGCCGCCGCAGCGCCCACACCCGCGCCTCCCGCCCCCACGCCGCCGCCCGCGCCGTGGCGCAACACCAACACCGCTGACGACGCCGGGTCCGTGGCCCCGCCCGCCACGGTCTTCGCCGCGCCCGTCTCCCGCGAGCCCGCCGCGGCGCCGCTGCCGCCCCCTCCGGCCCCAGCGCCCCGCTGCCGCCGCCCGGTTTCCCGGGGGCCTCGGTGCCGCCGCCGGCGCCTCGCGGGGCGTCGGACATCGCGGAGGCGGAGACGTCGAAGGCGGGGCGCGGGAGCGTGCCTGCGCCGCCGCCCCCGGGGCCGCCCGGACGGCCTGCGCAGGCCGCGCCCGCGCCGCCGGTCGGCGGCTATGTGCCGACGCAAGCCGTGCGCGCGCTGAGCCAGGACGGCCCGCCGCCTCCGCCGCCCGCGCCCGGCATCCCGCGCGGCGCGGGCGTCGCCCCTGCCCCCGCCCCCGTCGCCGCCCAGCCCGGGGGCGTACACCACGCGGCGACGATGATGTCCGTGCCCGGCGGTACGCCGCCCCCGCCGCCCCCCGCGCCGTATGCGCCGCATGCGCAAGGCGGTTACGGCTATCCGCCGCCTCCCGCCGGGGTGCCCATCGTGGGCCCCGGCTATATGGCGGTGCTGCGCTACCGCGCGCAGGACGGCTCGGAGCAGCAGCTCATCCGCCGCTCCGCGCCCGGCACGCCGCACCCGGAGTGGCAGATCCTGCACGAGCTGCGCGCGCTGGGCGTTCCGCCGCAGCAGGTGCTGGAGCTGCACACGGAGCTGGAGTCCTGCGACCTGCCCGGCGGCTACTGCGCGCGCATGATCCGGGAGACCTGGCCACAGGTCCGGATCAGCCACACCGCGCCGTACGGAAAGGACCACGCGGGCCGCCAGCAGGGCGTACAGCATCTGCTCACCCATCTCGCCGAGCTGCACCAGGTGGCGGGCGCGCCCGCGATCGCGCCGCCGCAGCGCGTGCCGCTGCCGCATCCCGCGCAGGTGCAGCGGGTGCCGCCGATCCCGCTGGACGGGATCGGGCACGAGCTGGCGCAGGCCTTCGGGCCGCAGGGGGTGTTCCGGTTCGACCAGCGGGCCGTGTCGCGGCAGGGCGTGCCGGAGATCGTGGCGCAGACCCTGACCTGGTCCGGGCTGCCGGTGGACTTCGGCCCGTTCTTCTGGGCCCAGGCGCAGCCGGGCCGTCCGGTGCCGACGCTGGCCGAGCTGGCGGCCGAGCGCGGGGTGCCGGCGGGGCCGGACGCGGGCTCGTACCTGGTCATGGGCAATGACTTCGGGCGCCAGCTGTGCGTCCAGTACGGCACCGCGCACATCGTCGCCGTACCGCTGGAGGCGGCGCCCGGCGGGCAGCCGGCCGTGCCGCAGTTCGTGAATTCGAGCCTGCCGGAATTCGCCCGCTGCCTGGCCCTGCTGGGGCGGATGTGGCGGCTGAGGCTCGGGCTGACCCCGGACCAGGCGGGCCGCTGGACGGTCGACCTCCAGAACCAGCTCGCCGCCCTCGACCCGGCGGCGGTCGCCTCGCCGGACCACTGGTGGGCGGTGCTGATCGAGCAGATGTGGGACGGCCTGCTCTGACGCCTGGGGCAAGGGGCGCACCTCGTCGATGACGAGGTGCGCCCCTTTTGTTGGTTTTGGGGTGTCGCGTTATGAACAAATAGGGCAAATGGATAAAAATGGGGGTACGGAAAGACGACGAGGGGCATCGCATGGACTTCGCCTTTGGTACCGCCCGCGGCCGCGGCTACCGCCCCGACCAGGTCGACCGCTTCCTCGACGAACTCTCCGAGGACCGTGACGCGGCCTGGGAGCGCGCCGCCCGGCTCACCGTCCTCGCCAACGAGATGGACGCCGAGTGCGCCGCGCTGCGCGAGACCATCGCCACCCTCCCGCCGCCCTCCTTCGAGGCCCTCGGCCCCGGCGCCCAGGAGCTGATGCACCTCGTCCAGGACGAGGCCACCGCCGTACGCCACCGCGCCGAAGCCGAGGCCCAGTACGCCCACGACACCGCCGACGCGGCCCGCCTCGCCCTCCTCGACGAGGCCCGCGCCGCCGCCCAGGCCCGGCTGGCCGTCGCCGAGGAGCACGTCCAGCGCGTCCTCGGCGAGGCACGCGCCGCGGCCGGAGCGCTGCGCGCCGAGGCCGCGCGCGAGGCCGCGCTCGTCGTCGGCGAGGCCCAGCGCACCCTCGACGCGGCCCGCCACGACGCCGACCGCACCCTCTCCGAGCTCGGCAAGGAACAACGCGAGCAGCTCGACGCCGTCCACCACGAGATCGCCGAGCGCGATGCCGGCACCGACAGCCGCATGGGCGAACTCACCTCCTACGCCGAGAGCTTCGCCCACGAGGCCGAACGCGCCCTCGCCGGCGCCCAGGCCGACGCGCGGCGCCGCCAGGCCGACGCGGAGGCCGCCGCCGCGGAGCTGCTCGCGCAGGCGCGGGTACGGGAGGAGCGGATCCGGCGCGATGCCGAGCGGGAGCTGCGCGAGCACGAGGTGCGGCGCGAGGAGATCCGCGAGCATCTCGCGTATGTGCGGAGCAGTTTGGCGGCACTTACCGGGCGGGAGCCCGGCGTCGATCCGGCCGAGGCTGCGGTTGAGGCCGAGGCCGAGGTGGAGTCCGTCGATGAAGAGAGCTGACCTCAGGACTCCGTCAGGACCGGGAACCGCCGGGGCATGACCGCCAGCACGATGACCAGGGCGACGGCGGCGGCCAGGGCGGTGCCGAGGTAGACGTGGTTGACGGCGGCGGCGATGGCGCGGCGCAGGGGCTCGGTGGGGTGGGCGGCCAGGGCGGCGGAGACGGTGTCCGGGGCGTCGCCGGACAGGCGGGCGGCGAGGGTGGCGTTGGCGACGGCGCCGAAGACGGCGGCGCCGACGCTCTGGCCGACCTGGCGGCAGAAGAGGATGGACGAGGTGGCGGTGGCGCGCTCGTGCCACGGCACCGTGGACTGGACGCCGACGATCAGCGGGAGCTGGAAGAGGCCCAGGGCACCGCCGAGCAGCAGCATGACCAGCGCGGGCTGCCAGGCGGGGCCCGCGTAGGGCAGGCAGACCAGGGCGACGAGGGTCGCCGTGGCGGCGGCCATGCCGATGGCGGCGGTGTCGCGGAAGCCGATGCGCAGGTAGACGCGGTTGCTCAGGGCCGCCGATAGGGGCCAGCTCAGGGTCATCACCGACAGGACGAAACCGGCCTGGACGGGGCCGAGGCCCAGCACCGCCTGGGCGTACATCGGCAGGAAGACGGTCGGCCCGATGATCATCACGCCCAGCATGCCGAGCCCCAGGTTCGCGCCGACGATGACGCGCCGGCGCCAGACCCATCCCGGGATGACCGGCTCGGCGGCGTGCCGCTCGATCCACACCGTGAGCGCCCCGAAGGCCACGCTGCCGCCCAGCAGCCACGGCCGGGTGGGGCCGCCGTCCACGAGGGCGACGATCAGCAGGCCGCCGGACACGAAGAGCCCGAGGGCGCCGGGCCAGTCGACGCGGTGGCGTACCGGGGAGACCACGGATTCCCGCAGATGGCGGGCGATGAGCAGCATCGCGACGAGCCCGACCGGCAGGTTGACCAGGAAGATCCAGCGCCAGTCGGCGTAGCCCGCGAGCAGACCGCCGGCGAGCGGGCCGGCGATCGCCGAGGCGGCCCACACCGAGGACAGGGCCGCCTGGATGCGGCCGCGTTCCTTCAGCTCGTACAGGTCGGCGGCCACGGTCTGGACCGTGCCCTGTATCGCGCCGCCGCCCAGCCCCTGGAGCACCCGGAAGGCGATGAGACTGGCCATGTTCCAGGCTCCGGCGCACAGCAGTGAGCCGAGCAGGAAGATCGCGATGCCGCCGATGAGCACCGGCTTGCGGCCGTAGGTGTCGGCGAGCTTGCCGTACACCGGCAGGGTCACGGTCACGGCGAGCAGGTAGCCGGAGAAGAGCCAGGAGAAGACGGAGAAGCCGCCGAGGTCGCTGACGATCTGGGGGACGGCGGTGGAGATGATCGTGGACTCCATCGCCGCCAGCGCCATGGCGAGCATCAGCGCGACGACCACCGGCCCCCGGCGGCGCGGCCCGGCCGTGCCGTCCTCGGCGCCGGCCCGCTCGGTGCGTTCGGCGTGACCGCGCATGGTCGCCCTCCCTGGCTTTTTTATCTGTACGCCACACCATTCCACGCGCCCCCTAGGGGACACACCCGGCTTTCTCCTACCCCCGGTTCGTCCCGGCGGAGGACGAGCCGCACCCCCTGGACTCCATAGTCTTCTGGTGGGGGTAGCCCCAGGGCGAAGACGGAGACTCGCACCATCGTCCCGAACCCTGTGCGGCAGCCAAGCTGATGGCACACGCAGACCACTACACAAACCAGGAGAATTACCGTGACAACGGCAGTGACGATTCCCAAGTCCGGGGGCAGCGGAGAACGTTCGGCCGTTGCCGCAAGCGCCCGTCAGGTCACCAAGGCGTACGGCTCCGGGGAGACCCGGGTCGTGGCGCTGGACGCGGTCGACGTCGACATCGAGCGCAGCCGCTTCACCGCGATCATGGGTCCTTCCGGCTCCGGCAAGTCGACCCTGATGCACTGCCTGGCCGGGCTGGACACGGTCACCAGCGGGCACATAAGGATCGGCGACACCGAGATCACCAAGCTGAAGGACAAGAAGCTCACGCAGCTGCGCCGGGACCACATCGGCTTCATCTTCCAGGCGTTCAACCTGCTCCCGACGCTCAACGCGATCGAGAACATCACGCTCCCGATGGACATCGCGGGCCGCAAGCCCGACCGTGAGTGGCTGGCGCAGGTCGTGGAGACCGTCGGCCTCGCCGACCGGCTCAAGCACCGCCCCAACCAGCTCTCCGGCGGCCAGCAGCAGCGCGTCGCCGTGGCGCGGGCGCTCGCCGCCCGCCCCGACATCATCTTCGGGGACGAGCCGACCGGAAACCTGGACTCGCGGGCCGGCGCCGAGGTGCTGGGCTTCCTGCGCAAGTCGGTCGACGAGCTGGGCCAGACGATCGTGATGGTCACGCACGACCCGGTGGCGGCCTCCTACGCCGACCGCGTCATCTTCCTCGCGGACGGCCGGATCGTGGACGAGATGACCGACCCGACCTCCGAGTCCGTACTGAACCGCATGGCGGCCTTCGACGCGCGCGGGAGGACGTCATGACCGTCGTCAAGACCTCGATGCGCAACTTCGTCGCGCACAAGGGACGTATGGCGCTCAGCGCGATAGCCGTCCTGCTGTCGGTGGGATTCGTGTGCGGCACGCTCGTCTTCACCGACACCATGACCTCGACCTTCGACAAGCTGTTCGCGGTCACCGCCGCCGATGTCACCGTCAGCGCCAAGGACGCGCCCGGCGGCAGCGACCAGCAGCAGACCGCCAAGGCGGCCTCCGTGCCGGCCTCGGTGCTCACCGGGCTGAGGAAGACCGACGGGGTGAAGTCCGCCCTGGGCGACGTCAGCAACATGGCGCTCACCGTCGTCACCGGCAACGGCAACGACAACCTCAGCCCGTCCTCCGGCGCCCCGACCATCGGCACGAACTGGGACTCCAGTGAGCTGAAGGTCGTGGACCTCACCTCCGGCCACGCCCCGCGCGGGCCCACCGAGGTGATGGTGGACAAGGACACCGCCGACAAGCACCACCTGAAGCTGGGCGACGAACTGCGGGTCATCGCGACGCCCGGGGAGTTCCGGGCGAAGATCACCGGCATCACCACCTTCAAGGTCACCAACCCCGGCGCGGCGGTCTTCTACTTCGACACGCCCACCGCGCAGACCAAGGTGCTCGGCTCGGCGGACGCGTACTCCAACATCATGCTCACCGCCGACCAGGGCGTCAGCGACGAGCAGCTGAAGAAGACCGTCACCGCGGACCTCGGCACCGGCTACAAGATCCAGACCCAGGCCGAGTTCACCGCCGAGAACAAGCAGGGCATCGACTCCTTCCTCGGCGTCATCAAGACCGCGATGCTCGGCTTCGCCGGGATCGCCCTCCTGGTGGGCATCTTCCTGATCGTCAACACCTTCTCGATGCTGGTGGCGCAGCGCACCCGCGAGATCGGCCTCATGCGGGCCATCGGCGCCAGCCGCAAGCAGGTCAACCGGTCCGTGCTGGTCGAGGCGACCGTGCTCGGCGTCATCGGGTCGATCCTCGGCATCGGAGGCGGCGTGGGGATCGCCGTCCTGCTCATGAAGCTGATGAGCAGCATGGGCATGAACCTCGACACCTCCGAGCTGACCGTCAAGGCCACCACCCCGGTCGTCGGTCTCGCCGTCGGCGTCGTCGTCACCGTCCTGGCCGCCTACCTGCCCGCCCGCCGGGCCGGCAAGGTCTCCCCGATGGCCGCGCTACGCGACGCCGGCACCCCGGCGGACGGCAAGGCGGGCCGGATCCGGGCCGCGATCGGCCTGCTCCTCACCGGCGCGGGCGGCGCGGCGCTGTACGCCACCGCGCAGGCCACCAAGGCGAGCGACGGCGGGCTGATGCTGGCCGCCGGTGTGGTCCTCACCCTCGTCGGATTCGTCGTCGTCGGCCCGCTCCTGGCCGGTGTCGTCGTCCGGGTCATCAGCGCGGGCGTCCTGCGGATCTTCGGCCCCGTCGGGCGGCTCGCCGAGCGCAACGCGCTGCGCAACCCCCGCCGTACGGGTGCCACGGCCGCCGCCCTCATGATCGGCCTCGCCCTGGTCGCCGGCCTGTCGGTGGTCGGGTCGTCCATGGTCGCCTCCGCGAGCGACCAGCTCGACAAGTCGGTCGGCGCGGACTTCATCATCCAGTCGCCCAACGGCCAGCCCATCGCCCCTGAGGTCGAGAAGGCGATCAAGGCCACACCCGACCTCGAGTACGTGACGGACTACAAGTCGATCCCGGTCCACATCACCGCCCCCGGCGGCAAGCCCGAGACCACCGACCTGTCCGCCGCCGATCCGACCTACGCGCAGGACCTCCAGGTCAAGTCGGTCGCGGGCAAGCTGGAGGACGCGTACGGCAAGAACGCGATCTCGCTCGGCGAGTCCTACGCGAACCGCAAGCACATCAAGGTCGGCGACCAGGTCACCGTGGCCTTCGACGGAGGGAGGACCGCGAAGCTCACGGTCGCGGCGATCACCTCCAAGGACACCGTCTTCGACCAGGGCGCGATGTACACCAACATCACGACCGTCGCCCGGTACCTGCCGGCCGACAAGATGCCGATGAACGTCATCATGTTCGCCTCGGCGAAGGACGGGCAGCAGGACGCGGCCTACACCGCGCTCAAGAAGTCCCTGGACGGCTACCCGCAGGTCCAGGTCAAGGACCAGGCCGACTACAAGCAGCTGCTCAAGGACCAGATCGGGCAGCTCCTGAACCTGATCTACGGGCTGCTGGCGCTGGCGATCATTGTCGCCATCCTGGGTGTCGTGAACACCCTCGCTCTGTCGGTGGTCGAGCGGACCCGGGAGATCGGCCTCATGCGGGCCATCGGGATGTCCCGTCGGCAGCTGCGCCGCATGATCCGCCTCGAATCGATCGTCATCGCCCTGTTCGGCGCGGTCCTGGGCCTCGGCCTCGGCCTCGGCTGGGGCGCCACGGCCCAGCAGCTGCTGGCGCTGAACGGCCTCAACGTCCTGGAGATCCCCTGGACGACCATCATCACGGTCTTCATCGGATCGGCCTTCGTGGGCCTGGCGGCGGCCCTCTTCCCGGCCTTCCGGGCCGGGCGGATGAACGTCCTCAACGCCATCGCGACGGATTAGGACACGTACTGGTGGAGTCCGCGGCCGACGGGGTTTCCCGTCGGCCGCGGACGCGTGTGTCGGTGGGGCGTCGTACGCTGGGACACCCCGGCCCGTTCGACGTGTCGGGCGGTTCGCGTTGTGTTCACGGTTGTACCAGCCAGCCAGTACGCCAGTAATTGGGGACGGAAAGCCTTCATGAGCCTGAACGGTCTGCTCGATGTCGTTGTCGGCGATCCGGCCCTCTCCGAGGCGGTGAAGGCCGCCGCCGGCGGCACCCGTCCACACGTGGACATCGTGGGCCCGCCCGCCGCGCGGGCCTTCGCCATCGGGGCGCTGGCGGCCCGCGCGGGGCGTACGGTCCTGGCGGTCACGGCCACCGGCCGCGAGGCGGAGGACCTGGCGGCGGCGCTGCGGTCCCTGCTCCCGGAGGACGCCGTGGCGGAGTACCCGGCCTGGGAGACCCTGCCGCACGAACGGCTCTCCCCGCGCTCGGACACCGTCGGCCGCCGCCTCGCCGTCCTGCGTCGGCTCGCGCACCCCAGCGCGGACGACCCGACGGCCGGGCCGGTGAAGGTGGTCGTCGCGCCGGTCCGTTCCGTACTCCAGCCGCAGGTGCAGGGCCTCGGGGACCTTGTCCCGGTGGCGCTGCGCAGCGGGCAGAACGCCGACCTCGGCGCGGTCGTGGACGCGCTGGCGGCGGCCGCGTACGCCCGCGTGGAGCTGGTCGAGAAGCGCGGCGAGTTCGCTGTGCGCGGCGGCATCCTGGACGTCTTCCCGCCCACCGAGGAGCACCCGCTCCGGGTGGAGTTCTGGGGCGACGACGTCGAGGAGATCCGCTACTTCAAGGTCGCCGACCAGCGCAGCCTGGAGGTCGCCGAGCACGGCCTGTGGGCGCCGCCCTGCCGCGAGCTGCTCCTCACCGACGCCGTACGCGCCAAGGCGGCGGCCCTGTCCGCCGAGCACCCCGAGCTGCACGAACTGCTCGACAAGATCGCCGAGGGCATCGCGGTCGAGGGCATGGAATCCCTGGCCCCGGTGCTGGTGGACGACATGGAGCTGCTGCTCGACGTGCTGCCTGCCGGCAGCATGACGGTGGTCTGCGACCCGGAACGCGTACGCACCCGGGCCTCCGACCTCGTCGCGACCAGCCGCGAGTTCCTGGAGGCCTCCTGGGCGGCCTCGGCGGGCGGCGGCGAGGCCCCGATCGACCTGGGCGCGGCCTCCCTGTGGGGCATCGCGGACGTCCGCAACCACGCCCGCGAGCTGGGCATGCAGTGGTGGACCCTCAGCCCCTTCGCCGCCGGCGAGGAGGAGGACCTCGACGGCGACACCGTCAAGCTCGGCATGCACGCCCCCGAGGTCTACCGGGGCGACACCGCCCGCGCGCTGGCCGATACCAAGGGCTGGCTGGCCGAGGGCTGGCGCACGGTCTACGTCACCGAGGGCCACGGCCCCGCCGCCCGCATCGTCGAGGTGCTGGGCAACGAGGGCATCGCCGCCCGCCTCGACGTGGATCTCCCGGCCGCCGCCATCGAGCCCTCCGTCGTCCACGTGGCGACCGGCTCCATCGAGAACGGCTTCATCGACCCGGCCCTCAAGCTCGCGGTCCTCACCGAGACCGATCTGTCCGGCCAGAAGTCCTCCACCAAGGACATGGGCCGCATGCCGTCCCGGCGCCGCAAGACCATCGACCCGCTCACCCTCCAGCCCGGCGACTACATCGTCCACGAGCAGCACGGCGTCGGCCGCTACGTCGAGATGGTCCAGCGCACCGTCCAGGGCGCCACCCGCGAGTACCTCCTCGTCGAGTACGCCGCCGCCAAGAAGGGGCAGCCCGGCGACCGGCTCTTCGTCCCCACCGACCAGCTGGAGCAGATCACCAAGTACGTCGGCGGCGAGGCGCCCTCCCTGCACCGGCTCGGCGGCGCCGACTGGACCAAGACCAAGGCACGGGCGAAAAAGGCCGTCAAGGAGATCGCCGCCGACCTCATCCGGCTCTACTCCGCCCGCATGGCCGCCCCCGGCCACACCTTCGGCCCGGACACCCCCTGGCAGCGCGAGCTGGAGGACGCCTTCCCGTACGCCGAGACCCCCGACCAGCTCACCACCATCGCCGAGGTCAAGGAGGACATGGAGAAGTCCGTCCCCATGGACCGCCTGATCTGCGGCGACGTCGGCTATGGCAAGACCGAGATCGCCGTGCGAGCAGCCTTCAAGGCCGTCCAGGACGGCAAGCAGGTGGCGGTCCTGGTCCCGACCACGCTGCTCGTCCAGCAGCACTTCTCCACCTTCTCCGAGCGCTATTCGCAGTTCCCGGTGATCGTGAAGGCGCTGTCCCGCTTCCAGTCCGACAGCGAGGCGAAAGCCGTCCTGGAGGGGCTTCGGGAGGGCTCGGTCGATGTCGTGATCGGCACCCACCGCCTGTTCTCGTCGGAGACGAAGTTCAAGGACCTGGGCCTGGTCATCGTCGACGAGGAGCAGCGCTTCGGCGTCGAGCACAAGGAGCAGCTCAAGAAGCTCCGCGCCAACGTCGACGTCCTCACGATGTCCGCCACGCCGATTCCCCGCACCCTGGAGATGGCCGTCACCGGCATCCGCGAGATGTCCACCATCACCACCCCGCCCGAGGAGCGGCACCCCGTCCTCACCTTCGTCGGCCCGTACGAGGAGAAGCAGATCGCCGCCGCCATCCGGCGTGAGCTGCTGCGGGAGGGCCAGGCCTTCTACATCCACAACCGCGTCGAATCCATCGACAAGGCGGCGGCCAGGCTCCGCGACCTCGTCCCCGAGGCCCGGATCGCCACGGCGCACGGGCAGATGGGCGAGAGTTCCCTCGAGCAGGTCGTCGTCGACTTCTGGGAGAAGAAGTTCGACGTCCTGGTCTCCACGACGATCGTCGAGTCCGGCATCGACATCTCCAACGCGAACACGCTGATCGTCGAGCGCGGTGACAACTTCGGCCTCTCCCAGCTCCACCAGCTCCGCGGCCGCGTCGGCCGCTCGCGCGAACGCGGCTACGCGTACTTCCTCTACCCGCCGGAGAAGCCGCTCACCGAGACCGCCCACGAGCGCCTCGCCACGATCGCCCAGCACACGGAGATGGGCGCCGGCATGTACGTCGCCATGAAGGACCTGGAGATCCGCGGCGCCGGCAATCTGCTCGGCGGCGAGCAGTCCGGCCACATCGCCGGCGTCGGCTTCGACCTCTACATCCGCATGGTCGGCGAGGCCGTCGCCGACTACCGCAGTGCCCTCGAAGCGGGCGGCGAGCCCGAGGAGACCCTCCTCGACGTCAAGATCGAGCTCCCCGTCGACGCCCACGTCCCCCACGACTACGCACCCGGCGAGCGCCTCCGCCTCCAGGCGTACCGCGCCATCGCCGCCGCCAACTCCGAGGCCGACATCGCCGCGGTCCGCGAGGAGCTCACCGACCGCTACGGCAAGCTCCCCGAGCCCGTCGAGAACCTCCTCCTGGTGGCCGCCCTCCGCCTCCTCGCCCGCAAGGTCGGCGTCTCCGACATCACCCTCGCCGGCAACAACGTCCGCTTCTCGCCCGTCGAACTCCGCGAGTCCCAGGAGCTCCGGCTCACCCGGCTCTACCCCCGTACGGTCATCAAGCACCCCGCCAAGCAGATCCTCGTCCCCCGGCCCACCACGGCCCGCATCGGCGGCAAGCCGGTCGTCGGGCGCGAGCTCCTGACCTGGACGGCGGAGTTCCTGACGACGATCCTCGACAACTGACCGCCGGTCGGGCTGAAATCAGCCCGTCCGGCGATTGAGGACACGCCCGGAGGGCGTCCGGGGGCTTGCCCCCGGCGGGTCCGGGCGGAGCCCGGTTTCGTCCCGGGACGGGAAGTTGGGAAATCTTGCCGTAATGCCGGGGCTCCGTTACGGCGCGTAGCCCCCGCCAACCGCCCGGAGGGAACCGCTCCGGTTGGCCTGGGTGGATGCCGCACCGCCGGGCGCCAGGGATAACGTGCGGTAGCGGCCGGGCCGTTGAGGGCCTACTGGTCGGTACCAATAGCGTTCGCGGAGTGAGATGGCTGACATGGTCATTTCACTCAGAGTTAACCTCGGGCAATCTACCCGCGTATACCTCTCCGCGTCACCATGGTGCGCGTCGCAAGTCCCCCACGCGCACCGCCCGTTCCCCCTGGAGTCCTCCATGCGCATATCCCTGCGTTCTCGCGTGACCGCTCTCGCCACGGCCGCCCTGTCGGCCGGGGCCTTCCTCCTCACCTCGGGTGCGGCGCCGGCTTCGGCCGCGCTGCCGACCCCTGTGTCGGCGGCGACGGCCAAGACGTACCTGGCGTCGCTGACCGTGGCGGCCGAGGACCGCACCGGGTACGACCGGGACCTGTTCCCGACCTGGATCACGATCTCGGGGACGTGCAACACCCGGGAGACGGTGATCAAGCGCGACGGCACCAGCGTGGTCGTCAACTCCGCGTGCACCGCGACCAGCGGCTCCTGGTACTCGCAGTACGACGGCGTCACCACCACCGACGCCAGCACCTTCGACATCGACCACGTCGTCCCGCTGGCCGAGGCCTGGGACTCCGGCGCGTCCGAGTGGACCACGGCGCAGCGCCAGGCGTTCGCCAACGACGTGACCCGGCCGCAGCTGATCGCGGTGTCGGCCAGCTCCAACCGCTCGAAGGGCGATGACGACCCGGCCGAGTGGCTGCCCACCCGCACGGCCTACCAGTGCACGTATGTCCGGGCCTTCGTGCAGGTGAAGTACTACTACGACCTGTCGGTCGACTCGGCGGAGAAGGCGGCGATCAGCAGCGTCCTCAGCGGCTGCTGAAACGGTCCTTCTGGATCTCCCGCTGCCATTTCTGTTATCGCCCCGCGCCTGGTGCGTCTCCTGCTTCGTACGCCCTCGTACGTAACCGGATTCCCGACAGGAGCGAAGCTGTGGTCGCAGAGATCAGCCGCCGGAACATGCTGAAGATCGCCGGCGCGGCCGGCGTGGCCGCGGGCGCCGCCACCGTCGTGGGTGGCGGCGCCACGGTGGCGACGGCCGCCGGCCGGACCTTCGCGCACCCCGGCATGCTGCACACTCCGGCCGACTTCGCGCGCATGGCGGCCAAGCTGAAGGCGGGTGCGAAGCCCTATACGGAGGGCTTCGCGAAGCTGACCGCGAACCGGCACGCGCAGAGCGGCTGGGTGGCGCGCCCGTCGGCCGTCGTCTACCGGGGCGGCGGCACACCCCAGAACTACGTGACGCTCTACAACGACATCCACGCCGCCTACCAGAACGCCGTGCGCTGGCGGATCACCGGCGAGAGCGCCCACGCCGACACCGCCGTGGCCATCCTCAACGCATGGTCGGCCACGCTGACCAGCGTCCAGGGCTCGGCCGACCGGTTCCTCGCGGCCGGGCTGTACGGCTACCAGTTCGCCAACGCCGCCGAACTCGTACGCGACCACGACGGCTTCGAGCTGGCCCGCTTCCAGAAGATGATCAAGGACTGCTTCTACCCGCTCAGTGAGGACTTCCTCGCCCGCCACAACGGCGCCTACGTCACCAACTACTGGGCCAACTGGGATCTGACGGCCATCGCCTGCGTCCTCGCCACCGGCATCCTGTGCGACGACAGTGCCATCGTCGACCGCGCCGTCGACTACTTCAAGAACGGCGAGGGGATGGGCTCCGTCAAGAACGCGATCCCCGTCGTGTACCCCGACGGCCTCGGCGAGTGGGCCGAGGCCGGCCGTGACCAGGGCCATGCCCTGCTCGGCGTCGGCCTGATGGGCACGATCTGCGAGATGGCCTGGAACCAGGGCATCGACCTGTACGGATACGACGACAGCCGCTTCCTCAAGGGCGCCCAGTACGTGGCCAAGTGGAGCATGGGCGGCACCGTGCCCTACACGGCGAACACCCGGCAGAAGGGCGCGCCCGGCATCTGGTCCGGACGCGAGACGGCGAGTGCGGCCGCCGGTGTGGATCCGGCCATGACGCGTCCGATCTGGGCCATGATCGCCAACCACTACACCCGGCGCCGGGGCCTGTCGGCCACCTACCTCACCCAGATCGCCGCCAAGGCCGCCCCCGAGGGTGGCGGTGGCGACTACGGCCCCAACAGCGGCGGTTACGACCAGCTCGGCTTCGGCACGCTGCTGTTCACGCGGGACAAGGCCGCACAGGCGGCGGCCACGGCCAGCCCCACGGCGGCCGCTTCGGCTTCGGCGTCCGCTTCCAGCTCGGCGTCGGCTTCCGCGTCGGCCTCGGCCTCCGCTGCCGCCAGCCCCGCCGGTGGCACCGGCAAGGACCTGGCCGACACCGGGTCGACCGACATCGCCGCCTGGACCGCCGCCACCGGCATCACAGCGCTGGCGGGCGGGCTGCTCCTTCTGCGCAAGCGCGGTCGGTCGAGCAGCAACACCCAGTAACCCGCATCGCGTGTGCGATGCGCATGATGGCCTCGGCGGTTGCCTCGTCGAGGATCACAGTGAGCACGCGGGCGGCCGCCGCCGCCCGCGTGCCACGCTGTCCGCCGAAGGCTAGAGCGGCTCGCCGAAGATCTTCTTCAGCTGTGCCGCGTTCGCCTGGGTGACGTCCCAGAGCGCTTCCTGGCGGCCGTACACATCGGCGACGGACGCCGCGTGGTTGTCCAGCAGCCCGAGCGCGCGCTCGGTGAGCACCGACCCAAGGTTCAGGTCGTGGACCGAGACACCCCACTCGGGGCGCTCGATGTCCGACAGGAAGTAGGCCATCTTGGGGTGCGAGATCAGGCTGATGATCGGTGTGCCGCAGCCGAAGGGGATCATGCCGGCGTGCCCGCGCATGCCGATCACGAGCTTGGTACGGGCGTAGGCGTCCCGCAGCTGGTCGGTGTCGAAGTCGTACATCGGTATGACCGGCAGCGAGATGCCGTAGGTGCGCCGCAGGTCGAAGACGAAGCGCTCGTCGTCCAGGGCGTGGGCGGCGTACCGCACCTCGGCGTGGCTGCCCAGGTTGCGGACGGCGGTGGCCATCTCCTTGAGGAAGTGGTCGTAGTCGTGGCCGAAGCGCAGCCCCGCACGGTCGTAGGCGCAGTTGATCAGAACCGTGTCGTCGCGCTCGACGGGATCCTGCCAGCCGGGCACGAGCTGGCGGGAGACGGTGGTCGGGCAGGGCTGGAAGATCACCCGGTCCTGGAGCTCGGAGGGCAGCAGGTCGCGGACCTTCTGCACCGAGCCGTGGTTGCGCAGGCCGAAGAACGCCGACTTGGAGACCAGCAGGCGCAGGCTCTCCTCGAACCGGCGCCGCGTGTAGGCCTGGCCGTCGAAGGCGTTGTAGCCGACCGCGAACACCGCCAGCGGGACGTCGATGCGCTCCAGCAGCCGGTCGGGCACGTTCCACTGCCAGGCGCTGTTGCCGTTCGGCGAGGTGTCCGGGATGAACAGGCCGCCGCCGCCGATGACCAGGCCCCGGCGGGAGTTGACCCGCTCCAGGGCGGCCTCGTCGAACAGCCGGTGGGCGTGGATGGAGTGCCAGCTCTTGGCGCCGGTGTCGGAGCCGAAGCACATCCGCACCGTCTCCGGCAGCACCTTGTCGCCCGCGTTGCCCTGCCGGGGCATGTAGAAGGCGACATGCGCGAGCTGCTCGGGCGCGACCCCGGTCGAGTCGTCGTAGAAGCTGAGCGTCTCCGGGAGCGTCTTCTCGTACGCGATCCGGCAGCTGCGGTCGGTGAGGTCCGCGAAGAGGCCGGACCGGGCGTACTCGTGCGAGAGGGTGTCGTCGCCGCGGACCCAGGCGATGTTCGACAGCCGGCCGAAGATGCGCGACGCGGTGCCGCCGTCGGCGCTGGCGAGCAGCAGGTGCGCCTCGGCCGCGTCGTAGCGGGAGACGGACGCCAGGGCCTGGCCGAGGAGTTCGTGCACCCGGTGCTGCTGGGCGGGGACCGGGGTCCGGGTCAGTACGTCGACCGCGTCCTCGTAACGGCCCTTGCCCAGACAGGCCATCGCCACCTCGATGACCGGGCCGAAGTCGTCGCCGTCGGCGACCACATCGCGCCCGAAGTGCATCAGCAGGTCGGGGTGCCTGTCGCTGGGCAGCGCCAGGAACTCGGCGGTGAACTCCGAGTGGGTCAGGGAGAAGCGCTCCCACGCGGCCTCGGCCTCGGAGTAGCCCTGCTCGCCGCCGGTCCACGGCTTGTGCCGGCCGGTGAAGTGCAGGATGGCCACGTCCTCGGGCACCGGCTTGTCGCCGGACAGCCGCCGCTTGACGTAGTTGTACCGGGAGTCCAGCCGGATGAACTTGTGCTCCAGGAGGGCGTTCAGGATGCCCTGGTCGTGCTTGTCGAGCTCGTACTTCCCGGACTTGCCGGTGGCGTCGATCTGCGCGCAGAAGGAGTCGGTCAGGTACTCCTTCTGGATGACCAGCAGGCCGCTGTTGAGCTTGGTCTGCTCCTTGAGGAACTGCGGCACCGCGCCGAGGCCGGTGCGCATGGCGAGCAGCTCGCTCAGATCGCCCAGGACCACCATGTCGGTGTCGAGGGTGATGATCGTGTCGTAGTCCCGGAAGCGGAACACGTCGAGGATGAAGTAGGCCTTGCGGACCAGGTAGTTCTCCTGGTCGCCCTTGACGTAGCCGTCGTAGCGGGAGGGGTCCACCCGGCGCAGGACGATGCGCGGGTGGAGGCGGCGGATCGCGGTGATCGACGAGGGCTGGAGGTCGTCGTAGAGGACGATGAAGTCCTCGCACACCTTGGGGTTGGTCAGGGCCAGGCTGCGCAGCAGGTTGAGGAAGCCGGGCAGGTAGTTCTCGTCAACGTACGAGGCGAAGGCGATGCGGCGCTTGCCGGTCAGCGTCTCGCTCCGGACTGCCGAGTCCAGGAGGGGGGCGGTCATCGGAGCGATATCCTCATTTCAGTGACGTCCTGGGCGCGGGACATGACCCACTCCTTTTCCTGCGAATAGCCGTGCACCCCTGCGATGGGCAGTTTCATCGCTTCCGGCAGGCGGTAGGCGCCGCTGTCGTAGAAGTCGAATCCGAAGAGGTCGAGCTTCGGGCTGACATCCAGGAAGTCCAGCAGCCAGAGCATGTTGAAGCCGCTGGTGGGGATGTGCTCCCACTGGCTCTCGTCGATGCGGCCGATGTCGCGCACCGGCCAGCGCAGGGTGCGGTCGTTGACGTAGCCCTGCGCGCCCGGGACGAGGCGGTGGCGCAGCGAGCGCTTCCACTGGCCGTGGATGCCGCCGAAGACCAGGCGGATCGGGACCTTCTTGTCCCAGTTGAAGTTGTGCAGGTGGATCGTGGTGTGGATGTCGGTCTTGGTGCCGGTGGCCGTCGCGTCCAGCTTGAAGGAGTTGAAGCGGACCACGAGGTCGTACGAGTCGATCTCGGCGCCCATGGTGCTGGTGCCGATCCGCTGGGAGTTGGCCACGAGGCAGATGGACTTGCCGGCGATGAGGTTGCGGAAGTCGCTCAGCCCGACCACCTGGGTGCTGCCCAGGGTGGGGTCCGGGACCTTCTCCATGTCGCGCAGGCGGCGGTCCTCGGAGTAGAGCTTGATCAGGCTCCTGGACTCCACAGCGCCGTTCTTCCTGTCCTGGCGCAGGCGGAACGAGATGAAGTCGGCGAGCCCCTGGCGCAGTTGTGCGCTGGGCCGGCCCTGGTCCCGCATGGCGACGAGCGCCGCCACGAGCCGGGGCTCGGCGCGCTCCCAGTCACCGGCGTCCAGCAGCGCGAGTCCGGCGCCCCACAGCTCGGTGTCGGGCGCGTCCTGGAAGCCACGGGAGGCGGGGGACTCCTTCTGCAGCAGGAGCAGCGTCTCCGACAACCGCGCCTCGCTCTCGCGGAGCCGGGCGATCCGGCCCGCGATGTTGAGGTCGTCGGCCGTGGTCACGGCGACGTAGCGCTCCCACGCCTGGATGGTCGCCTCGTCGTCGCCGAGGGCCTCCATGAGGCGGGCCCGCAGCCGCCATCCGGCCCGGGACTTGCTGCGCACGCCGAGTACGGCGTCGGTGATCTGCGTCGCCAGGGTGAGTTCGTCGGCGCCGCGCACATCGATGGCCTTGTTGCCGACGGCCAGCAGCGCGTCGAAGAGCTCCGGGTTCTGCTTCGGCCAGGTGGTCTTCGACCCCGTGATGGCACCGGCGTTGGACGGGTCCGTCAGCGCCGCGGCGTACAGCCCCAGCAGCTCCCTGATCTCCTCGCCCAGCGCGATCTTCTTCGGGTCCAGGTTCCTGGCGAGCTTCCCCTGGTGCACGGCGCATGACCGGACACATTCCGCCACGCTGACGGAGGCGATCGAGGAATCCCCGTCCGTGGTGGTATCCCACCTTTTCTCGAGCCATCCAGCCCGGATCTTGACCATGCTGCTCCCAAAAAAATGACACGGCCGCTGGGGGCAACTGCGTGTGTTTCCCGAGCGGAACGACTGGCAGCCGCCGGAGTCGCGATGGTGCGCGGTGAGCGCGAGAACGACATGCCCGGCGGAGCTGATGACAGTAGGGACCGGATATGAAGTCCAGGTGAACGAGGCTCTGCCCGGATGCGAACGAGGGCGCTCCTGACCAGCCGATTCCGGGAATTCGGGCGCCGTGTACCCGTTGTTAACCTGCGGGACGGCCTCTCGAAACCCCGTGCGCTTCTAGTTCGATTCGATTGCTGGATTTATGTTTACTGTGCGCTCATTTCCGCTCTGCTTCGAGATCGTCTGGACTTCCAGGTGCCCAAACTGTCAGTAGTTGTACCTTTTTACAATGTTCTGCCGTTCGCCCCCGACCTGCTGCGCGGTCTCACCAACAACGCGGCCCCGGGCACGGAGTTCATTCTCGTCGACGACCATTCGACGGACGGGACGACGGAGGTCCTCGGCGGCTGGCAGCGGCAGCAGGCGCACCGGCGGCCGGGCAGCGCGACGCTGATCCGGCACGAGAGCAACCAGGGCATCGCGCAGGCGCGCAACACCGGCCTGGACGCCGCACGCGGGGAGTACGTCACCTTCCTGGACGGCGACGACTGGTACCGGCCCGGCTATCTCGCCGAACTGGTCGCCGACATCGAGCGGCTGGACTGCGACTTCGTACGCACCGCCCACATCCAGGCCACCGGCAGGCAGCGGCTCGTCAAGCGCCCCTCCGCGAGCCTGTGGGACACCGTGCTGCGCCCGCGCGACGCAATCGTGCCCGCGCAGGAGGAGACGATGGTCGACTACCCCTTCGTCTGGGCCGGTATCTACCGGGGAGGCCTCTTCCAGAACGGCGGTATGCGCTACTCCACGGGCCTGCGCACGGCGGAGGACCGCGAGTGGATCTGGCGCCTGCACCTGACGGCCGGGTCGTTCGCGGTGACGCGGACCGTGGGCACTTTCTACCGGCGCGGGGTCAGCAGCTCCCTCACCCAGATACGCGACGGCCGTCAGCTCGATTTCATACCCGCGCATGACGCGATACTCGACGACGTCACCGGCGATCACGAGGCCGAACGCTTCCTCCCCAAGATCGTCCGTACGTATTGCGCGCTGATCGCCTTCCACATGTCCAATTCCGGTAAATACCAGTCCGGTATCGCCAGAAAACTCAAGCAGAATGCGTCGGCGGCGATGTCGCGCATGCCCCAGCACGTGCTGGACCGGACCCTTGCGGAAATGGACCCCCAACGCGCCGACGTGCTCAGGCGGCTGCGCGGCGACGTGAGGAAGGCCGCGTGAGCGACAGCGTGTACGAGAAGCAGGCGCAGCACGGGAATCCTGGAATACCCGAGCTGGAGAAGGCCCAGATATTCGAGGTCTCCACGCTCTACGGGGCCGCGACACTGGCCGCCGCGCTGGACGCCGGGCAGTTCGGGCCCGCCGCCGGAGTCCGCCGGATCCTGCTGGTCTCCAGCAATGCCGAGGTGCCCGAGGCAGCCATCCAGCTCAAGGAGATGCACGGCTACGACCGGATAGCCGCCCGCTTCGACGAGGTCATCTCCTGGAACGAGGTCATCCACCCCAACCACCCCGCCGAATGGGCCCCGGAGGAGACCGAGACCCCGGTGTGGCAGCGGCTGTTCCGCCAGGCCTGGGGAATAGGGAACGTCCCCGTCGAGCTGGCCGTGGAGTCCATCCAGGTCAACCCGGCACGGGCGCTGGTGACGATCTTCGCCGAGAGCGCGATCCATGTGTACGCCGACGGGCTGATGAGCTACGGCCCCACCCGCGAACGACTGCCCCGCCCCATCGGCGCGCGCGTCCAGCGGGTCCTGCACCTCGACCTCGTCCCGGGCCTGCGCCCGCTGCTGCTCGCCGAGACCGGCGCCCGGCCCGAGCTCGTCCCCGACGACGCCTTCACGGCGGTGCTGAAGGAGATCTCGGAGGACGCGGCCGACACCGTCCGCACCTACCTGCCGCCCGGTGAGCAGGACCTGCCCACCGCCGTACTCCTCGGCCAGTACCTCGCCGCCCTGCGCATCATCACCGCGCAGGAGGAGGAAGACCTCCACGTGCGCATGCTGCGCGGCGCCGTCGCCGCCGGGCACCGCTCCATCGTCTTCAAGCCGCACCCCACCGCGCCCGCCAGCTACTCCAGGGCACTGGACGAGGCCGCCGAGGCGGCGGGCGTCCGCCTGACCGTCATCGACGGCCCGCTGCTGGCCGAGACCCTGTACGAGATCTGCCGCCCCCGCCTCGTCGTCGGCTGCTTCTCCACGGCGATGCTCACCGCGTCCGCGTACTACGGGATCTCCATCGCCCGCACCGGCACCCGGCTGGTCCTGGACCGGCTGACGCCGTACCAGAACAGCAACCGCATCCCCCTGACCATCGTCGACTTCCTGGTCCCGGACCTCGACGCGGGCGCCGACGCGGGCACGGCGACCGTGGACGACCTGGTGCCCCTGGTACGGGCCGTGGGCTTCTGCATGCAGCCGAAGATGCACCGCGACCTGCGCGAGGAGGCCGAGCACTGGCTGCAGGCCAACTTCGGAGAGCGGACGCAGCACTACTTCCGGCGCCGCCGGCTCACCTCACTCGCCCTCCCCGGCGGCGACGCCCTGCGCACGGCCGACCGGCTGCGCGCCAACCCCACCGTGCGCAGGGTGGTGCGGGCGGCCAGGCGCCGGCTGCGCTGAAGCCGTGAGTCAGTTGTTGAGGTTGTTGAGGCAGAGGACGAACTTCTCCGCGTCCCACTGCTGGGCGAGGGCGGCGTCGGAGTCGGTGCAGGCGTCCGTGTCGAAGGTGTTGTCGACAACTTTGACGACCTTGTAGTTGGCGTCCTTGTCGGTGCAGTCCTTGACCGAGACGTCGGGGTCATTGTCGCTGCCCGTCACCTGGACGCAGTCGCCGGCCTCCGCGTGCGTCGGGGAGTTGAAGGCGTAGGAGATGCCGAGCTTCACGGCTATCGCGAGAATGACCACGGCCACGATGCGGAGGACCTTGTTGAACTTCCCCTTGGCCTTGGGCGGAGCCACGGGAGGGCCCACGGGAAGACCCGCCGGAGGACCGACCGGAGGGCCCGCGGGCGGCGGGACCTGCGAGGACTCGGGAGCAGGGGACGGCGGAGTGGTCATGGGGGGCCTCTGGATCGGGGTGTGAACAACCGCGCCAGACGGGACGGTGAGCCGCTGCGACACCCGAGTGGGGGAGCGGTTCGGCGAATGCTATGAGAAGGATAAGAGAATCGTAAAGTCACTCTGCGTATTCCATGCGCCCACCGCGATCACCCTGCTCGGGGGCCAAAGCGGCAAATGCGGGCAGTTGCTCTCGGCCGGAAGGATTTCCGGGTGCCTTATCTCACTGCCGGGGGCGGATGTGAACGGCCTGTGAGCGGGGGAGATACGGTACGGGCCAATCCGTCCCTGCTGGTACGCACCTCGTGGAGCACGCCGTGACGCCCGTCAAGCCCGTCAAGCCCGTAAAGGCCGGGAAGCCTTCGAGGAAGCCCGTGAAGTCCCCGCCCCCGAGCCTTCGCCGGATAACGGCGGGGTTCCGGGTGCTGGCCGGGCGGGCTCGCGAGCACCGGCGGTGGGTGATCGCGGCGGGTGCGGTGGCGGGCGCGGTGGTCGTGGCGTCGGTCGCGGTGGAGGTCTGGCCGCAGGACGAGCCGAAGCTGCCGCCGACGCGGGCGCGGGCGTACAAGGACTTCGACGCGTGCATGCTGACGGGGGCCGACGGCATCAAGGCCGGGTCGGCGGCGGTGCCGGTCTGGAAGGGGATGCAGGACGCGTCGCAGAAGACCGGGATGCGGGCCACGTATCTGGAGGTCACCGGTGAGCAGAGCGAGGGGAATGCGCTGCCGTTCCTGAACAGCCTGCTGCAGCAGCAGTGCGATGTGGTGCTCGCGGTCGGAGCGCCGCAGGTCGCCGCCGTCGAGAGCGTGGCGAAGAAGTATCCGAAGGTGCCGTTCGTCGTGGTGGACGGCAAGGCGGTCGCGGCCAACGTCACCAACGCCCTCTCGGGCGACGGGCTGACGGAGAAGGTCGCGGGGGTTGCTGAGGGGGCGTTCGAGGCTGCCGGGAAGTAGAGGTTTTGGGGGCGATCTGTGCGGTTTCCGTGTAACGAGGGGATAACTTCTTTGCCCTCTCTGTGGTGATCCTTTGAACTTACGATGCACTGTGGCTTGTTGACATAAGCCCTGCGTAAGTAAAGGCATCCTTTTGCGTTCTCGACGGCGTCGCATACGGGCTGTTGCCCTGACGGTTCTGGTCTCCTTCGCGTTGATGCTGACGACGGAGACCGCCGAGGCGGAAGGGGCCACCCTTCCGGCGCTGTCGATGCCGAAGGTGTCCGGTTTGTGGGAGTGGATGAACTCCTCCCCGCTGGACCTGCCCGAGCAGGAGGGCGGCACGGCCGCCGGGAAGAGCCATTCCGCTTCCACCGATGCCACCAGCGCCAAGGGCGGCAAGGGCCACAAGCCGGGCAAGGCCAAGGGCGAACTGGACGCGTTCGGGCGCGAGACGGAGTCCGTGACACCGGAGAACACCGGTCCGGCCGCCGCGGGCAACGCGAAGAGCTTCAACGCCAAGACCAGCAAGCGCAACGCAAAGAAGTCGACGGCGACCACGGACTTCTATGTCAACGCGGATGGTTCGACGACGGTGCGGCATCATTCCGCGCGGTCGAACTTCAAGGCGGCGGACGGTACCTGGACGCCGATCGACACCGATGTTCAGGAGAGCGCGGACGGCCGGCTGGAGGAGCAGGCCAACTCCCTGGGTGTGGACTTCGCAGGCCGTGCCGACGACGACGCGCTGGCGGGCATCGACTTCGGCTCCGGCCGCACCCTGTCCTACGGTCTGACCGGCGCGGGCAAGGTCGAGGCGCAGGTCGACGCCGATTCCAATGTCACGTACGCGGGTGTGCTGGCCGACACCGATCTGGTGCTGTCCCCGCTGGCGGAGGGCTTCAAGGAACGTATCGTCCTGAACTCGCCGCAGGCGGCGAGCTCGTGGGTCTTCCCGCTGGACCTGAAGGGCCTGACCCCGGGCATCACCGGTGACGGCGATGTGGAGTTCAAGGACGCGGCGGGCAAGGTGGTCGCCACCGTGCCGCACGGGTTCATGGAGGACTCCAAGGTCGACCCGGTCTCCGGTGAGCGGACCATGTCGCGCGCGGTGTCGTACCAGCTGGTCACGGTGGACGGCGGGCCCGCGCTGCGGATGACCGCCGACGCGGACTGGCTGCAGGACCCCGACCGGGTCTACCCGGTCGTCGTCGACCCCACCTTCACCGCCACCAACAGCACCTACGTGCACTCCGGGAACACCGTCGACCACTCCTCCGAGGACGTCATCAAGGTCGGCTCGTACGACTCGGGGACCAACAAGGCCAGGTCCTTCCTCCAGTTCTCCTCCCTCGCCACGACGCTGGCCGGCCAGCGGGTCACCGCGGCCAAGCTCAACGTCTACGCGACCTGGTCCTCGACCTGCACCGCCGAGCCTTTCTCGGTGTACCCGGTGACCGAGTCCTGGACGCCGTCGACCACCACCACCTACCCGGGGCCGGACATCGGCTCGTCCATCGGCTCGGTGACCGCCGCCCCCGGCGCCTCCTGCACCAACACCGACGGCGACCGCAGCGTCGGCGTGAAGATGACCGTGCCGCTGACCACCACCTGGTTCGACGGCGTGGCCACCGGATCCGCCAACTACGGCCTCGCACTGGCCGCACCCACCACCGACGCCCTGCACTGGAAGCAGTTCCTCTCCGACAACGCCGCCAGCTCGCTGCGCCCCTACCTGGACCTGACCTACACCGCGAACACCGTGCCGCAGGTCAACGCCCAGTACCCGCCGGAGAACTACCAGCTCAACACCCTGCGCCCGGAGCTGATCGCCTACGCCTCCGACGCCGACAGCTGGCCCTCGGCCCTGACCTACGAGTTCGCCATCGACGACCCGGAGATCGAGGACGACACCCACGTCGCCTCCTCCGGCGTGCTGACCACCGGCAGCTGGAAGGTGCCCGCGGGCAAACTCGTCTGGGGCAAGACCTACACCTGGTACGTGAGCGTCTACGACGGCTACAGCGGTGACTACTACCAGGGCAGCCGCTTCTCCACCGCCGTACCGCAGCCACCGGTCACCTCTGGGCTGGCGCAGAACACCGACGGCCATGACTTCGACCCCAGTGACGGCAACTACACCACCGACGACACCGACGCGGATGTCCCGGTCGTCGGGCCGTCGCTGAGCATCGAGCGGGCGTACAACAGCCTGGACCCGCGGATCGACAACGCCTTCGGCGCGGGCTGGTCGTCGGTCGTGGACATGAAGGCGGCCGAGGTCAAGGACGCCTCCGGCACGGTCACCAGCGTGGAGATCACCTATCCGGGCGGTGAGCAGGTCGCGTTCGGCCGCAACAGCGACGGCACCTTCGTGCCCCCGCTGGGCCGCTATGCCCGGCTGGCGGCGGTCACCACCACGCCCGTCGGCTACGCGCTGACCGACAAGGACTTCACGGTCTACACGTTCACCGCGCCCACCGCGAAGACCGGTGTGTACGCGATCGCGTCCATCAAGGACTACGCGGGCCGCGAAGAATCGTTCACCTACAACACCTCCAAGCAGCTGACGACAGTCACCTCGCTCACCGCCAACCGCAAGCTGGGCCTGACCTGGGCGACCCCGTCCGGCGCCACCACACCGCACGTCGACACCGTCTTCACCGACCCGTCGACCGCCGGCACCCCCAGCACCGCCGAGACCTGGAAGTACACCTACACCGGGGACGAGCTCAGCACGGTCTGCCCGCCCGCGGACTGGTCGAAGTGCACGGTCTACGGCTACGCCAACGGCAACCACTACCGCACCACGATGCTGGACGCGGACCCGTTCGCGTACTGGCGCCTGGGTGAGGCGTCGGGCGCGACGGTGGCGGCGGACAGCATCGTGGAGAACCAGGGTGCGTACAACGGCCTGTTCCACAATGTGACGCTGGGTGCGACCGGTCCGCTGGCGGGCAGTACGCAGAAGGCGGCGACGTTCAACGGGACGACGTCGTATGTGGAGATGGCCAGTGCGCCGGGTGCGACTCCGTCGTTCGCGACGGTGTCGCTGTGGTTCAAGACCACGCAGGCCGGCGGGGTGCTGTTCTACTACGGTGACCAGCCGCTGAGTGCGTCGGATCCGGTGGCGTCGACGAAGTACAACACCCCGGCGGTGTACGTCGGCACCGACGGCAAGCTGCACGGCTGCTTCGCCACGGGTGCCTGTGACACGGTGACGTCCTCGGCGGCCGTGGTCAACGACGGTGTGTGGCACCAGGCGGTGCTGACCGGTGCGGGCAACACGCAGACGCTGTATCTGGACGGTGCGGCGCAGGGCAGCAAGTCCGGTGAGATCAAGGACTGGAACACCCCGTACATCACGCTGGGCGCGGGTGTGAACACCCACGGCTGGCCGTACATGTCGACCACCGACACCCTGGGTCACTTCTCCGGTCAGATGTCGGAGGTGGCGCTGTACTCCGAGCAGCTGTCGGCGCCGGTGATCGCGGGCCAGTACACGGCGGCCAAGCGGTCGGCGGGGCTGCTGAACAAGGTGACCATGCCCTCGGGCAAGGTCGAGAGCTCGGTGGTGTACGGCACGACCGATGACCTGGTGACCCAGGCCACCGACGGTGACGGCGGTACCTGGAAGCTGAACCCGGCCACGGTGACCGGTTCCTCGCAGGTGTACCGCTCGGCCGTGATGGGTTCGGCGCCGTCGGGTTACTGGCGTCTGGACGACACCTCGGGTGCGGCCCAGGCCGCGAACGAGGTCCACTCCGGCTTCGGTACGTACAGCAATGTCACCCAGGGCGTGACCGGTCCCTTCGGCACCGGCGACGCCACAGCGGCCGGCTTCAACGGCACCACCTCCTACGCGGAGATCCCTTACGCCGCCCTGCACTCCAGCTCCGACCGCAGCGTCGAACTGTGGTTCAAGACGGCCAGCCCCGGCGTCATCCTGGCCGACCAGTCCGTGACCATCGCCGGAGCCACCGCCGCCTCCGGCACCTGGACCCCGGTCATGTACGTCGGCTCCGACGGCAAGCTGCGCGGCCACTTCTGGAGCGTCTCGGGCAGCGGCAGCACCGACTTCGGCTCCACGAAGCTCGTCAACGACAACGCCTGGCACCACGCTGTCCTGTCCGTCAGCGGCTCCACCCAGACCATGTACCTCGACGGCACCAAGGCGGCCACCTTCTCCGGCGCGGCCAAGGACCAGTCCAACTCCCACACCTACCTCGGCGCGGGCTTCGCGAAGGTCTGGTACAACAACCCGGGCGACGTCAGCCACTTCAACGGCTCCATCGCCGACGTGGCCGTCTTCTCCTCGGCGCTGAGCGAGGACGAGGTCGACGCGCACTGGAAGGCGTACAAGGCGTCCTCCGGTGTGGCGCCGGTCAAGACGGTGAAGCTGACGGACCCGAAGGACAAGACCCTCACCTACGCCTATGACGCGGAGATGGGTGACCGTCTCCTGGCGGCGACCGACACCAACGGCAAGCGGACCACGTACGGCTACGACACCTCGGGCTTCCTGCACACGGTCACCGACGCCAACGGCGACCGGTCGGTCACCGGCCATGACATCCGCGGCAACACGGTCTCCTCGACGACCTGCCAGAACACCGCCGCGAACCTGTGCGCGACCGAGTACTACACGTACTACCCGGACGCGACCACGGCCTTCCCGACCATGGACCCGCGCAACGACCTGCTGCTGACCGAGCGCGACGGCCGTTCGGCCAGTGCCACCGACAACACGTACCTGACCAGCTACGCCTATGACACGGCCGGCAACCTGACCTCGGTCACGACCCCGCCGGTGCCCGGTTTCCCCGCCGGCCGTACCGCCTCGACGACGTACACCACCGCTACGACGGCGGCGTACGACACCGGCTATGCCCCGGCCGGCCTGGTCGCCGATGTGACGACGCCGGGCGGTCGGAAGACCACCTACAAGTACTTCGCCAACGGCGATCTGGCGGCGGTCACCGACGCCAACGGCGCCAAGGTGACGTACACGTACGACAACATCGGCCGGCAGCTCACCAGCACCGAGATCTCCGATGCGGCGCCGAGCGGCCTGACGACGACCTACACGTACGACAAGAACGACCAGGTCCTGACCGAGACCAGCCCGAAGGTCCTCAACCGGGTCACGAATGCGGAGCACACAGCCCGCTCCAGCACGGTCTACGACGCCGACGGGAGCGTCCTGTCGCAGACGGTGTCGGACATGACCGGCGGCGACGCGTCGCGCACGACCTCGATGACGTACGACGCGTACGGCCGGGTGGAGACCCGCACCGACCCGGGCGGCGACACCACCAACTTCGCGTACGACGTGTACGGCAACAAGGTCAGCGAGACCGACCCGGCCGGGAACGTCAACACCTACACCTTCGACGGCGAGGGGCGCCCCCTCACCACGAACCTGCTGAACTACACCGGCGACCCCAACAGCCCGTCGGCGGCGAGGACGTTGGTCCAGGAGTCGCGGGCCTACGACCCGGCGGGCCGGCTGGCCTCGCTCACCGACGCGATGGGCTGGGTCACCGCCTACACCTACACCGATGACGGTCTGGTCGCCTCTGTGGTCCGCAAGGACCCGCTCACCGGCAAGTCCTTCACCGAGCAGGCCAACACCTACGACGCGGCCGGCAACCTGACCAAGCAGGTCACCAACGACGGCAACACCACCAGCACCTTCGTGGTGGACGCCGCCGACCGCACCACCTCCTCGACCGAGGACCCGGCGGGTCTGGCCCGTACCACCAAGGTCAGCTACGACCCCGACGACAACGTCGTCTCGGAAACCGACTCCGACCCGACAGGTGCGACCAGCACCACGGACACGCTCTACGACGCACTGGGCAACGTCACCGCCACCACCGAGCACGACGGCACCACCGCCCCGGTCGGCCGCTGGAAGCTCTCCGAGACCAGCGGCACCGCCGCCGCCGACTCCTCCGGCGGCACCCGCAACGCCACCCTCGGCACCGGCGTCACCCGCTCCACCGAGCACAGCGGCAGCGCCGTCTTCGACGGCACCGCCAACGCCTCCGGCGCTACCACCGGCCCGGTGGTCAACACCAACGGCAGCTTCTCCGTCGGCACCTGGGTCCGCCTCGACGACACCACCGCCAACCACACCTTCCTGGCCCAGGACGGCGCCTACGGCAGCGGATTCCAGCTCTACTACTCCACCGCCTACGGCTGGACCTTCAACCGCCTGACCACCGACGACTCCACCCTCGCCATCGTCCGCGCCGCCTCCGGCACCTCCGCCGTCACAGCCGCCACCTGGACCCACCTCCTCGGCGTCTACGACGCGGCTGCGGGTCAGATCAAGCTCTACGTCAACGGCTCGCTCGTGGCCACCACCGCCTTCACCAGCTCCTGGGAGGCCACCGGCGCGCTGCAGATCGGCCGCCGCAAGGCCGGCGGCACCTACGGCGAGTACCACAAGGGCGCCCTGGCCGATATCCAGGTCTACGGCGAGGCTCTGACCGCCACCCAGGCGGCGGCCGTCAAGGGCGGCACGCTCCCGGCGTCGGGCAGTTCGGTACGTACGACCACCTGGAAGCTCGACCAGCGCGGTCTGCCGACGTCGACCACCGACGCCAACGGCAACACCACCGACTACGGCTACGACGAGGCCGGTCAGCAGACCGTCGTCAGCGAGCCGACGGTGAACGCCGAGGCAAACGGCGGGACGGCTGCGGCGACGCGGCCGGTGTCGTACACCGGTTACAACACCTTCGGTGAGGACACCGAGACCAAGGACGCGCTCGGCAACATCGTCACCACCGCGTACGACGCGGAGGGCCAGGAGTCCTCCACGACGCTGCCGAACTACACCCCGCCCGGCTCCAGTACCCCGATCACCGCCACGATCTACAACGAGTACAACAAGCTCGGCCAGGTCAGCGCCGAGGTCGACGCGCTCGGCAACCGCACCGCCTACGCCTACACCCAGCTCGGCGACATCGCGACGGTCACTGAACCGGGCAATGTGCTGACCAAGTACTCCTTCGACGCCAATGGCGATCAGCTGTCTGTGACGGACTCCAAGGGAGCCCGTTCCGAGAGCACCTTCGATTACCTGGGCCGTGAGGTCACCAGTACCGACATCGTGCGCCAGCCCACCCAGAAGGCCTACACCAACTACAACTATTACGACGCGCCCGGCGGTGAGCTGTCCAAGACGGTGAGCGCCACCGGCGTCACCACGTCCTACGCCTACAGCGCGCTGGGCGAGGTCACCCAGGTCACCGACCCAGCAGGCAAGAACTCCTACTACACATACGACATGGACGGCCGACTCCTCACGGCGAAGGGCCCGGACGGCACCAGCACCCGCAACACCTACAACGGCTACGGCGAACTCACCGACACCAGTGAGCTGGACGCCCTCGGCAACGTGCTGCGTACCAGTAGCTCAAGCTACGACCGTGTGGGCAACCCGGTCACCGTCACGGACGCCAACCGGCACACCACCACCTTGACGCTGGATGCGACGGGTCTGGTGACCAAGGTGGTCCAGCCGGTCTCGGCGACGGAGTCGATCACCACGACCTTCGGCTACGACGCGGCCGGCAACCGGACCCGCTTCACCGACGGCCGCACCAACGCCTTTGTCACCACCTACAACTCCTGGGGCCTGCCGGAGTCCCTGATCGAGCCGTCCACCACCGCCCACCCAGCCGCCGCCGACCGGACCTTCACCACTGTCTACGACAAGGCCGGCCGCGTCGCCGAGCAGCGCTCGCCCGGCGGGGTGGTGGTCACCAACGAGTACGACACCCGAGGCCGCCTGACCAAGCAGACCGGCACCGGCGCCGAAGCCACCACGGTCAGCCACACCTACGGCTACGACGACGCGGACCGGGTCACCACGGTCGCCGGCAACGGCACCACCGACGACACCTTCGAATACGACGACCGCGGCCAGCTGCTGTCTGCCTCGGGCGCGTCGGGTACGTCGTCGTTCGCTTACGACGGCGACGGCCAGGTCACCTCCCGTACCGACGCCTCCGGCACCTCCACGTACGGCTATGACTCCGCGGGGCGGCTGTCCACGGTCAATGACGGTGCCACCGGCTCTGCGATGACCTACAGCTACGACGACAACTCCAACGTCACCGGTGTCGACTACGGGTCGGGCAAGGCCAAACGCGCCTTCGTCTACGACTCCCTCCAGCGCGTCACGTCGGACAAGCTGACGTCGGCGGGTGGTAAGACGCTGTCCTCGGTCGCGTACACCTACGACGCCAACGACAACGAGAAGACCAAGACCACCACCGGGCTGGCGGGGTCGGGCACCAACACGTACACCTACGACTGGGCCAACCGGCTGATGTCGTGGAACAACGGCACCACCACCGAGGCCTACGGCTACGACGGCTCCGGCAACCGCACCCGCGTCGGGGGCGACACCTACACCTACGACGCGCGCAACCGCCTGACCTCCGACGGCCACAACACCTACACCTACACCGCCCGCGGCACGATGAGCTCACTCACCGACGAGAGCGGCGTCCTCACCTCCCTCAAGGCCGATGCCTTCAACCGCGTCATCAACGAAGGTGCCCGTACCTACACCTACGACGGCCTGGACCGGGTCCTGACCGCCGCCGACGGTGTCGCGGCCCCCACCTTCACCTTCACCTACAGCGGCGCCGGCAACGACCTGGCCTCCGACGGCGGCACCACCTACAGCCGCAATGCCGACGGCTCCCTGCTGGGTATCAAGGCAGGCACCCAGTCGGTGCTGGCCCTGACCGACCTGCACGACGACGTCATCGCCCAGTTCACCGCCTCCGCCGAAGCCCTCACCGGCTCCACCACCTACACCCCCTTCGGAAAGACCGTGCAGTCCACCGGGGCGCTGGGGCACCTGGGCTACCAGTCCGGCTGGACCGACCCGGAGACCAGCAAGGTCAACATGGCCGCCCGCTGGTACAGCCCGGCCACCGGCCAGTTCAACAGCCGCGACACCGTCGGCCTCGACCCCGTCGGCACCTCGGTCTCGGCCAACCGCTACGCCTATGGCGACGACAACCCGATGACCGCCACTGACCCGACCGGCCACTGGCCCAGCTTCATCGACAAGGCAGTCAACAAGGTCAAGAAGAAGGTCAAGAAGACCGTCAAGTCGGCGTATCACAAGGTCCGGCGGACGGTGAAGAAGGCGGCCAAGGCGGTCAAGAAGGCCGCCAAGAAGATCAAGAAGGCCGTCAAGCACGCGGTCCAGCGCGCCCACCGCACCGTCCGCAGAGCGGTCCACCATGTCGTGGACAGCGTCAAACGCGTCAAGCGGTACGTCAAACGCACCTACAAACGCGTCAAGCACTACGCCCACAAGGTCGCCAAACACGTCAAACGGGCCGTCAAGACCGCCGCCAAGGCCGTCAAACACGCCGCCCACCAAATCAAGAAAGCCGCGAAAAAGGTCGGCAGAGCCGCCAAGAAGGCGGTCAAGGCCTCAGCCAACTTCGTCAAACAGCACGCGGCCACCATCGCCTCCGTCGCGGTCGGCGTCGCCGTCTTCGCCGGCTGCACCGCCGCCAGCTTCGGCGCCGGAGTTGTCGCCTGCGGCATGATCGCCGGAGCCGCCGCCAACGCCGTCGGCTACGCCATGAGCGACGGCCCCAAGTCCCTCGGCGGCTTCGCCCTGGCTGTCGGTGTCGGCGCCCTGACCGGTGCCCTCGGCGGAGCTGCCGGCGGCGCCGCCTCCGGAGCCGTCAGCCGCCTGCTCGGCGCCGGCGTGAACGCCGTGGTGCGGGGCGCGGCTCTGGGCGCGGCCGGTGGCGCGGCCGAAGGCGCGGTCGGTTACGGCGTCTCGTGCGTCACCAGCGACGAAGGCTGCAGCGTCAGCGGAGTCGCCAAGGCCACCGCGATCGGCGCCGTAACCGGCGGCGTCTTCGGTGCGGGGGCAAGCAAGCTCGGCGCGGCCCGTGGATGTCACAGCTTCGGCGCCGGTACCGCCGTCGTGCTCGCCAACGGCTCAACGAAGGCCATTAACCAGGTTAAGCCCGGGGATTTCGTCCTGACCGCTGAACCGGGCACGGACCAGAAGGAGAAGCACAAGGTCACCAAGGTCCACGTCACCACACACGACCGTGACTTCGTGACAGTGACCATCGCGACGAAGCAGGGCCCGAAAACCCTCAACACCACAGCTCTCCACCAGATCTACGACTCAACGACCAAGTCCTGGACACGCGCCCGGGACCTCAATGCGGGCGACAGGCTGCAGACTGCGGACGGTTCCACCGCCAAGGTCGTCAACTCCCGTACCTACAGCGACCACAAGATCACTTATGACCTCACGGTCGACGGCCTCCACACCTACTACGTGGTGGCCGGGGACGCCGCTCTTCTCGTCCACAACTGCAACACGGAGCTGCGCGACCGGGCCATTGCGATCAACAAGGCGCTCGACGATGGGACCCCGGCGGGGAAGCGGGCCGCAAAGAACGGAACGGTCGCCATCATCCGGGCCAACCGAGGCACTGCCGACAAGCCGGACTACGTCGATGTCGTCGCAGCGAACGGAGACGGTCTGACGCCGGCGCAGAAGGCGATGCTGAAACAGGATGGCGACACTCCGGAGGTCATAGCCGACAACAATCCGGACCTTCATGCCGAGACCAACGCCATGGAACACATTGACAACAATGGTTGGACTAAGGTGGAAGGCGGAGTCAGCCGGAACGTGTGCCCGTTCTGTGAAAATGCCATCCGAGGCGCAGGCGGCAGCCTGACCGGTTCCAAGCTGTGGAGGCAGAGAGTGGTCTACATGCTTGACGGGGCGGTTCGCCAACGGTATCCCTACGGGCATCGTTCTTACACCTTTGGGAGCGACTGTGGATGTGGCTAAGGTCATCGACTCGCTGAATGAATCGGAGTCCGACCTCGTGGGCCGTCTGGCCACCGCGCGGTTCGCTCGATTGGCACTCCTGGACGTCTCGGAGTGGTGGGTCAGCGCCATGAGCCCCGGTTTTCGTACGGCGCTTGAGGAAGCGAGCCGCTGGGATGCGGCTGCACCGACTGCCCGCGACGTCGCGTCACTGGCGAGCTTCGTGGACGAGTCCCTGGACCTTTTGGACGAAACGCCGACGGGTGAGTTGTACTACCCGTACCAGGCGACGTGCATGTTGGAAACCTGTTGTTGGGGTTTCGGGGAGGGGCGTGGAAGGAAATTCCTCGCCCGTCTCTGGGAGGACTCACAACGGTATATGGGCCATGTCGACTGGCAGCTTGGGAAGAGTCGGATCCTGAGTGAAGAGTCCAACCGGTTTCAGAAGCTGGACGAGAAGCTGTGGCTTCGGCATGCTCGGCTTTCGGGCACGGAGGATGACGAGTACGAGTCTTTCGTAAGGGTTTCCACAGAGGTCGGCGATGAGTGCATCGACGCCCTGCGGTGTGCTCTGTCGGAAGAGGCGACGGCTGATTTTGTGATCATTCTCGATGAATCGGTCAAGGAGAACTTCGACGGGCTCGTAGAGCGTGGGGCCCATGGGGCGCGATTGAAGTTCGGCGATCCCATTTACACGCGGCGTATGAACGATGCCAACCTCGACTTCTTCGACAACCCGGCGTTTCTCTACGTGTGGGGTCTCGATGGGGCAGCCGTGGCAGGTCTTCTCCGGAGTGCCGATACTGAGCGGGTGCTTGTCGATTCGCGCAGGCCGGACGGAATGGTCGTCGACGGTGCGGGATTTATTGCGAACCCGGTCGAGTCGACCCGTTCCTGGTAGTAGTGCGTAATAACACGCCCTGCGGGCGTGATTAAGTCAACGTGGAGTTGAAAAGAATGCGAAGCACCGTCATACGCCGTACCGCCGCAGTCGCGGCCTCGGTCCTGTCCCTTGCCCTCGTCGCGGCCTGCGACAGCTCCGACAGCGGCACCGACGAAGCCAAGGCGAGCAGTTCGGCATCGAGTGCGGCGTCGTCCGCGCCGTCGGAGTCGCCGGCGGCCACGCCGCTGACGGCGGCCGAGCTGAAGAAGGCCTCCCTGACCACGGCGGACATCGACGGGTACTCCGTGAAGACGCCGGGCAAGGGCGACGTCTACAGCCAGGCGACCGTCAAGATCGCCAAGACGGCCTGCGCCCCGGTGGCCTACGCCCTGTCAGGGGCCCCGCTGGGCAAGCCGTCGGTGACCGAGCAGCGTCAGCTGACGAGCAAGTCCAAGGCGTCGTCGGCGTCCGCGTCGGCCGACGAGCTGGAGTCGGCCTACGACGTGTCGGTGTCCCTCGTGACGTTGTCCTCCTACCCGGACCAGGCCGCCGCCGAGGCCGTCCTGAAGTCGGTCACCGACGCCGGCACCGCCTGCGCGGGCGGCTTCACCGCCAAGGCCGACGGGGAGGAGGAGAAGGTCACCAAGCTCGTCACGGACACCGCCCCCAAGGGCGCCGACGAGGCGGTGGCGCTGACCGCCACCGCCGTCCAGGACGACTCCACCGGGCCGATGAAGGTCGTGGTCCTCCGCAAGGGCGCGACGGTCGCCTACTTCACGGCGATCAACGTCGCGTCCTTCATCTCCGGCAAGGACTTCGACTTCCCCACCGAGATCGTGGACGCCCAGCTCGGCAAGCTGAGCTGAACCCGCGCCACCCCGGAGGCGGGCTGTGAGTGACAACTACCTGACGGTGATTCCGACTGATCCGTACTGGCAGCCCGGTCAGGATGCGGCGGATCGTGCTGCGGCGGTGCTGTCCGGGATGCTTCCGGACGACGACGCCCGCCGTGGCATGGACGTCAAGTGGCATGACAGCGTCGAGGTAGTCGTCTGCGGCACCAGCCTGGAGAGGATCTCCTGCCCGCACTGCGGTGCGGAGTGCGCATCAGCCTGGTGGGGGGAGGCCGTCTCGGAGCGCTACAGCGAAGGCTTTGCAACGCGCATGGTCACGGTTCCCTGTTGTGACGCCGAGACGTCGCTCAACGAGCTGGTGTACGACTGGCCGATGGGGTTCGCGCGGTTCAGGATCGAGGTCCTGTATCCGAACCGGGCATGGCTGACCGATGAGGAACTGGCCTCCGTCACGGACGCGCTCGGACATCCCCTCCGACAGATCCTCATCCACGTTTAGCACTGTGACCGCATGCGAACCCATGCGGTCACAGTGCGGACGTGGCCGCTGCGCCGGCGGGCGCGACCGGCGGTCGGCGGGGCGTTGGTGGACCCGGAGACGCCGCACGCAACCCTGTGCCGCCTTATCGGCTGGGAAGCGGGGCCGTAAAGTACCGTTCGTGGCTATATCAAGGGTGGGAACCGCGCTGGCGGTTGTGACGATGACCGGCGTGGCCGGCATCGCGGGATGCACGCCGACGACAACGACGACGGGCACGGACGGCAACGGGGCGAACAAGGGCAGTGCGGGCAGCGCGCTGGCGGCGGTGAACGACCTGACGGTGAAGGGTAGGGCGCCCAAGACCGGGTATTCGCGGGCGCAGTTCGGGAAGTCGTGGGTGGATACGGATCACAATTCGTGTGACACGCGCGACGACATACTGAAGCGGGACATGACCGCCGAGAAGTTCAAGGCGGTCCAGGGCGGCGACTGCGTGGTGACGTCGGGGACGCTGGCGGATCCGTACACCGGGAAGACGATCAAGTTCACGCGCGGGAAGAGCACGGTGGACATAGACCATGTGGTCGCGCTGTCGGACGCCTGGCAGAAGGGCGCGGCGAAGTGGACGAAGGACAAGCGGGAGCAGCTCGCGAACGACCCGCTGAATCTCCTCGCCGTGGACTACTCGTCGAACCGGATCAAGGGTGACGCGGACGCGGCGACGTGGCTGCCGTCGAACAAGGGCTTCAGGTGTGCGTACGTGGCCCGGCAGGTGGCGGTGAAGAAGAAGTACGGGGTGTGGGTGACGGCGGCGGAGAAGGCCGCCATGGTGAAGGTGCTGAACACCTGCCCGGCGGAGGCGCTGCCGGATTCCGGCAAGCCGGTGGCCTCGACCGGTGGGGCCGTCGCGGAGACGTCGGCTCCGGCGGCGACGGCGTCGGCGACGCACTACGCGAACTGCGACGCCGTGCGCAAAGCGGGCGCCGCGCCGCTGCACAAGGGTGATCCCGGGTACTCCAGCGCGCTCGACAGGGACGGGGACGGAGTAGCCTGCGCGAGCTGAGGGGCGGAGGCGACGGCCGAGGCGATACCTCACGGCTGCATTCTCGTTTGTACGAGTGCTGGTTTCGCGGCGCGCGAATCAATATCCTCGATCATCGCCAGGTTCGTGCACCGTCGCTCGATCCCTTGCCGGGAGGCAGAATGTTCCGCCGCAGGACTGCGCTCTCCTTCACCGCCGCCGCCGTGCTGGCCGCGACCCCACTGCTGACCTCGTGCGGCACGCCGCATGCCGGGGCGGCGGCGGTGGTCGGCGGGCAGCGGATCACTGTGACGGCGGTGCAGGCGAAGGTCGACGCGGTGCGGGCCGCGCAGGAGAAGTCGCCACAGGCGGCCCAGCTGATCCAGGCGAGCAGCGATCTGCAGCGCAATACGGTGCACAGCCTCGTCCAGGCCAGGGTCGTCGACCAGGCGGCGAAGAACGCCGGGGTGTCGGTGACCCCGCGCGAGGTGCAGCAGGCCAGGGCGGCGGCGGAGAAGCAGGCCGGCGGCAGGGCGAACCTGGAGGCACAGGTGCTGCAGACGTACGCGATGGTGCCGGCGGACATCGACGAGAGCATCCGTACCGACCTGACGATGCAGAAGGTCGCCAAGTACTACGGCGCCGACCTGCAGACGGCGGCCGGGCAGGCCGTCGTGGTCAAGGTGCTCCAGCAGACCTCCGACAAGCTCGGGGTCGACGTCAACCCGCGCTACGGGACCTGGAACACCAAGAAGCTGACCCTCGACGCCGCCACGGACCCGTGGCTGAAGACGGTCACCACCGCGTAGGGCGGCCCGGTCAGGGCTGTCACAGGGGCGAGGTACTTTCGTCGGGTGGACGCGAACCCGACGAATGACGCCCCCGTGGCCCCCGGGCGGCTGTTGCTGCTCACCACCACCCACCGGGTGGCCCCCGGCCTGCTCTCCTGGCAGGCCTGGGAGGCCCTGCGCGGCGCGGACGCCGTCATCTGCCCCGACGGCCGGCACCCGCAGCTTCCCTATCTGCGGGAAGCCGGTGTCGTGGTCGAGCAGGCCTCGCCGAGCGGCCGCGAGCTGGTCGAGCGCACGGCCGGCGGCCGCACCGTGGTCTACCTGGCGGGCGGCGAGGGCGACCCGGCCGTCACCGACGAGCTGGCCCGCCTCGGCGGCTCCGGGCGCGTCGCGATGCCGGACCTGGAGCTGCTGCCGGGGTCGTACGACCTGCCGGGGGCGCGGCTGCTCGACCTGGTGCAGGTCATGGACCGGATCCGGGTGGAGTGCCCGTGGAGCAGCCGGCAGACGAGCGAGGAGCTGGCCAAGTACGGGGTCGAGGAGGTCTACGAACTCGTCGAGGCGATCGAGGAGGGCGACCGCGACGCGCTGCGGGAAGAGCTCGGCGATGTGCTGCTTCAAGTGATCTTCCACGCCCGGATCGCGGAGGATGACGAGGAGGCGCCCTTCTCCATCGACGACGTCGCGGGCGGCATCGTCGGCAAGCTCATCCACCGGCATCCCCATGTCTTCGGCGACGCGGTCGCCGAGACGCCCGAGGATGTCCAGGCGCACTGGCAGCGTACGAAGGCGATAGAGAAGCGGCGGGACTCCGTCACTGAGGGGATCCCCCTCGGCCAGCCCGCGCTCGCGCTCGCCGCGAAGCTCGCCGGGCGAGCCCGGGCTGCGGGCCTCGACGTCCCGGTTCCGTCCGCCGATGACGTGGGCGAGCGGCTGCTCGCCCTCGCGGTCGCGGCCGAGGCCGCCGGCCTGGATCCGGAGTCCGCGCTCCGGGAAGCGGCCCGCCGCTACCGGGACGCGATCCGCGAGGCGGAAGCCTCCGGCTGACCCAGGGGGCTCCGCCCCCTGGACCCCCGAACGCCCTGCGGGCAGCCGGCCGCCCGCAAGGGATGTTGCTGGGGCCCGCACGGGGGTACAAATAGGGCATGAGTGCACTGGAGCAGGTTCACCTGGCCATACCGCACGATTACATCGTCGGCATCGTGCCACTGGTGGTGGGATTTTTCCTGGTCGGGATACTGGTCGGCGCCGTGGCCGTGGGCTTCTGGGCCCGGGACAAGGAGCTGCCGCCGGAGCAGAAGCCGCAGCTCCGGGCAGGGGCGTGGCACAAGCGCGAAGAGCTGGGGAAGGAAACGACGCCGGATCACGGACCGGGGCATCAGGACGGGGAGCGGCACGGGCTCACCGAGGCCCGGGAGGTGGACGAGTGGGAGCCGACGCCGGACGGGTCGCGACGGCTGCCGCATTCCATGAAGGGCTTCGGCAACTGGGGCTCGCACTCGGCGCGCCCGTCGTAGCCCTTAGGCGCTGGCCTAGCCTTGCCCCATGCGTATAGAGGTACCCCACGCGTGGCCGGCGGACGAGGCCGAGGCGGTGGCCCTGCAGAACAGGCTGAGAAACGCGGCCGACCATGCCGGTCCGGGACCGCAGCAACCGCGTCTGGTCGCGGGCCTGGACGTGGCCTACCGGGGCGGCAATGGGGCGGTGGGCGACGAGGTCGCGGCGGCCGTGGTGGTGGTGGACGCCGGGACGCTGGCGCCGGTCGAGGAGGCGACAGCCGTCGGGCGGGCGACGTTCCCGTATGTGTCCGGGCTGTTCGCCTTCCGGGAGCTGCCGGTGCTGATCGAGGCCCTGAGGAAGCTCCGTACGACCCCTGACCTGCTGCTCTGCGACGGTCAGGGCCTGGCCCACACCCGCCGCTTCGGACTGGCCTGCCACCTCGGGGTGATCACGGGCATCTCGACGGCAGGGGTGGCCAAGACCCCGTACCCGGCGGCCTACCAGGCCGGACACCTCGGCCGCGCCCGTGGCTCGTACGCGGACCTCAAGGGCGGCAGGGACGGCATGACGACCCTCGGCCGGGCGCTGCGCACACAGGACGGTGTGAAGCCGGTGTACGTATCGACCGGCCATCGGATCAACCTGGACACGGCCTGCCGCCACGTCCTCGCGCTGGCCCCGAAGTACCGGCTGCCGGAGACGACCAGGCTGGCCGACCGCCTGAGTCGTGACGCCCTCGCTCTCGCCCTCGGCTAACGTCATCAGGTGCATGAGAAAGCTGTGACCGCCGCCCCGGAAACCCCGCAGGCCCCGGAACTGTTCACCTGGGAGTTCGCCACCGACCCCTACCCCGCGTACGGGTGGCTGCGCGAGCACTCGCCCGTGCACCGCACCACCCTCCCCAGCGGGGTCGAGGCGTGGCTGGTCACCCGCTACGCGGACGCGAGGCAGGCGCTCGCGGACGCCCGGCTCAGCAAGAACCCGGTTCACCACAGCGAACGCGCCCATGCGAAGGGCAAAGTGGGGATCCCGGGTGAGCGCAGCGCCGACCTCATGACGCATCTGCTGAACATCGACCCGCCGGACCACACGCGGCTGCGCCGACTGGTGTCGAAGGCGTTCACGCCGCGCCGGGTCGCGGAGTTCGCGCCGCGCGTGCAGGAACTGACCGATCGCCTCATCGACGGGTTCGCCAAAACCGGTGAGGCGGATCTCATCCATGAGTTCGCGTTCCCGCTGCCGATCTACGCGATCTGCGATCTGCTCGGCGTCCCGGCGGAGGACCAGGACGACTTCCGGGACTGGGCCGGGATGATGATCCGGCATGGCGGCGGGCCGCGCGGCGGGGTGGCCCGGGCGGTGAAGAAGATGCGGGCGTATCTGCTGGAGCTGATCCACCGCAAGCGGGCGGATCCCGGCGACGACCTGATCTCCGGCCTGATCAAGGCCAGCGACCATGGCGAGCACCTCACCGAGAACGAGGCGGCGGCGATGGCCTTCATCCTGCTGTTCGCCGGATTCGAGACCACCGTCAACCTCATCGGCAACGGCATGTACACGCTGCTCCGGCACCCCGAGCAGCGCGCCGCCCTCCAACTGGCCCTGGCCGAGGGGGACACCGCGCTGCTCGCGACCGCCGTCGAGGAACTGCTGCGCTACGACGGCCCGGTGGAGCTGGCGACCTGGCGCTTCGCGACCGAGCCGCTGACGATCGGCGGCCGGGCGATCGCGACCGGCGACCCGGTCCTGGTCGTCCTGGCCGCCGCCGACCGTGATCCGGCCCGCTTCGAGAGCCCGGACGCCCTGGATCTCACCCGCCGCGACAACCAGCACCTCGGTTACGGACACGGCATCCACTACTGCCTCGGCGCGCCGCTGGCCCGCCTTGAGGCCCAAGCCGCGCTTGCGACGCTACTGACCCGATTGCCCGATTTGGCACTGGCCGTCGAACCGTCCGAGCTGCGCTGGCGGGGCGGTCTGATCATGCGTGGACTGCGAACTCTTCCCGTCGGTTTTGCTCCTGAGCGGTAACCACAGCTTGAGCAGCGGTGATACGGAAACTGACACTGCGTCAATACCGTGATCTCGGCGTGATCTCCGATACATCGACTTGTGATGCCATGGCCAACGCGACTACGTTCGGCCGTCGTCGCAATCTTCGTAACTCCGAGAAAGGCGATCGCATGCTGAAGTCCGGGAACGGCCGTCACCGCAGACCGCGCCAGGCGCCCACCGCAATGGTGGCTGTCGCGGCGACCGGGGCAGGGATGGCACTCCCACTCTTCGCTGCGAGCGGCGCGCAGGCCGCCGATTCCACCGCCACCGACACCGCCAAGGTGAGCACGACGGTCTGGAACGCCGTCGCGCTGTGCGAGAGCGGCGGCATATGGAGCTCCAACACCGGCAACGGCTTCTACGGCGGACTGCAGATCGTCCAGGAGTCCTGGGACAACTACGGCGGCGACGACTACGCGGAGCGCCCGGACCTCGCCAGCCAGAACGAGCAGATAGCCGTCGCCGAGACGATGCTCGACGAGCTCGGTCCGGACGCGTGGCCGACCTGCGCCGACAGCTCCGGCCTGACGGCCGCGCTCGGACTGGATGACGTCACCGACGAGCCGTCGGACACCGCAACCGACACCGGCACCGACACCTCCACCGACGACGCGACCGACGGGACCACGGACTCCACCGCCGACGACACCGCTTCCCCGAGCCCGTCGTCCACCGAGTCCAGCGAGTCCGCATCGCCTTCCACCTCGGCGTCCTCCTCCGCTCCGGCCAGGAGCCAGGGCCGGCACGCCAAGCCGGACGGGACGGAGACCTCCGCTTCGTCCGCCGCAACAGGCGCGACCCAGCAGGTGGCTCAGGCGAGAGCGGCCTGGGGTGAGCTCACCCGCACCACCGTGACGACCAAGTCGGCGACCTCCACCGCGGACGCCAAGCGCTACCGCGTCGAAGCGGGCGACACGCTGTGCGACATCGCCGCCGAGGAGAACGTGGCCGGCGGATGGCGCGCGCTGTACGAGGCCAACAAGGCGGTCATCGGTGACGATCCGAGTGTGATCCGCTCCGGACAGTATCTGACGGTGGGCTAGCCCCTGTGACAAGCCTCTCCCGGGGCTTTGGTTCCACAGTGTCCGTTCAGCACCCTTTCACCCACTCTCACCTGGAATTCTGTGAAATTCCCGGGTGGGAAAAGGTCGTTGAGTGCCGATCTTGGGGGGATTGTCCCGACGGCCCCGGTCTGTTTACGGTCGTCATCGCTCGCCGCCGCGGGCCCCGCCGGTCAGTACGCCGAATCCTGCCGCCGACCGACGGGAACAGTCGACGCGAAAGCGCCGTAGGCAGGAGCGGGGGACCCAAAGGTTCGCCGCCATGCGCATGACGCGCATGGCTAGGGGTTAAGCAGCGCTGCGCATGCGGCGTTGCCGGGCACTCATCCGGCCCGAACCCGACAGCTGACCTCGCAGGCGTCGGTGAGGAACCAAGCAATGCTTCGTCGTGTCTCCAACGCCTCCAAGTCCGTCCGTCTCGCCGTTCTCGGCGCCATCGCCACCACCGCCGTCGCGGTGCCGCTGATGACCGCCACGACCGCCTCGGCCGCCACCACCTCCGCGTGGAACCGGGTCGCGATGTGCGAGTCCACCGGCAACTGGAGCATCAACACGGGCAACGGCTTCTACGGTGGCCTGCAGTTCACCAAGTCCACCTGGGCCGCCTTCGGCGGCACCAAGTACGCCGCCCGCGCCGACCTGGCCACCAAGTCCCAGCAGATAGCGATCGCCGAGAAGGTCCTGGCCGTCCAGGGCAAGGGCGCCTGGCCCGTGTGCGGCAAGAACCTCTGATCCCGATCCCCCGGGTCTCCCGGACCGGGCGCGCTCATCCCTTGAGCGTGCCCGGTCCGCGCTTTTCGCGTCGGTTAGGCTCAGCACGAAAAAGAAGAGACATCCAGAAGGAGACTCACGTGCCGTCCATCGACGTCGTCGTAGCCCGGGAAATCCTCGACTCGCGAGGCAACCCCACCGTCGAGGTCGAGGTCGGCCTCGACGACGGCAGCACCGGTCGTGCCGCCGTTCCGTCCGGCGCCTCCACGGGCGCCTTCGAGGCCCTCGAGCTCCGCGACGGTGACAAGAGCCGTTACCTCGGCAAGGGCGTGGAGAAGGCCGTCCTCGCCGTCATCGAGCAGATCGGCCCGGAGCTGGTCGGCTACGACGCCACCGAGCAGCGCCTCATCGACCAGGCCATGTTCGACCTGGACGCCACCCCCGACAAGTCCTCCCTCGGCGCCAACGCCATCCTCGGCGTCTCGCTGGCCGTGGCCCACGCCGCGTCGGAGGCCTCCGACCTGCCGCTGTTCCGCTACCTCGGTGGTCCGAACGCGCACGTCCTGCCCGTCCCGATGATGAACATCCTCAACGGTGGCTCCCACGCCGACTCCAACGTCGACATCCAGGAGTTCATGATCGCCCCGATCGGCGCGGAGTCCTTCTCCGAGGCCCTGCGCTGGGGCGCCGAGGTCTACCACACCCTCAAGGCGGTCCTGAAGGAGCGCGGCCTGTCCACCGGCCTGGGCGACGAGGGCGGCTTCGCCCCCAACCTCGACTCCAACCGCGCCGCTCTCGACCTCATCGTCGAGGCCATCAAGAAGGCCGGCTACACCCCCGGCCAGGACATCGCGCTCGCGCTCGACGTCGCCGCCTCCGAGTTCTACAAGGACGGCTCCTACGAGTTCGAGGGCAAGGCCCTCTCGGCCGCCGAGCTCACCGCGTACTACGCCGAGCTCGTCGCCGCGTACCCGCTGGTCTCCATCGAGGACCCGCTCTTCGAGGACGACTGGGACGGCTGGAAGACCCTCACCGAGCAGCTCGGCGACAAGGTCCAGATCGTCGGCGACGACCTCTTCGTCACCAACCCCGAGCGGCTGCAGCGCGGCATCGACAGCGGCACGGCCAACGCGCTGCTCGTCAAGGTCAACCAGATCGGCTCCCTGACCGAGACCCTCGACGCCGTCGAGCTCGCCCAGCGCAGCGGCTACAAGTGCATGATGTCCCACCGCTCCGGCGAGACGGAGGACGTCACCATCGCCGACCTGGCCGTCGCCACGAACTGCGGCCAGATCAAGACGGGCGCGCCCGCGCGCAGCGAGCGCGTCGCCAAGTACAACCAGCTCCTGCGCATCGAGGAGATCCTCGACGACGCGGCGGTCTACGCGGGCCGCTCGGCCTTCCCCCGCTTCAAGGGCTGACGCCCAGGCCGCAGCCGCCGGGTTGGGGGTAGGCCGCTCGCCTGAGGCGGAGCGGGCCGGCCCAACCCGGCCACCGGCCGTCGGCCGCCGATGAGGCCTCGGCCACCCACCGCCGGAGTGCGCGCCGTTGCCGTGTGCGGGCCGGTTGGGCCAGCCCGTTCCGCCTCGGAACGGGCCACCCCCAACCGGCCAGCCCGTAAGGTGACCGGAGGCGCAGCCGCCGACCCCAACGCGAACCCCACCGGAGGTGCACGTGCCGGACCGCTTCTCCACCGCGACGCGGATCCGCGCCCTCGGCGCGCAGGCGCAGGCGCGGGTGTACCGGGCGACGGGCCGGGGTCCGGCGGTGGCGCCGCCGCCACCGCGCAGGAACCGGCTGACGGGCCGGGCCGCCGTACTGGCGCTGGTCCTGTGCGCGCTGGTGGTCGCGCTGGCGTACCCGATGCGGCAGTACATCGCACAGCGCTCGCAGATCGCGGACCAGCGCAAGCAGGCGCAGGAGGCGGAGAAGCGGGTGGAGGAGCTGCGCGAGGAGAAGGCGCGGTGGCAGGATCCGGCGTATGTACGGAGCCGGGCGCGGGAGCGCCTGAACTACGTACTGCCGGGCGAGACGGGCTTTACCGTGGTGGGCCCGTCGCAGTCCGCCACGGCCGACGACAGCGCGGACCGGCATGACGCGAACGACACCGCGGCGCTGCGCGCCTGGTACGCGAACCTCTGGGACGGCGTGGACCGCGCCGACGCACAGGCCGTACAGGCCACACAGGCCGACCAACGCTAACGAACGGCACGAGAAGACACTCCGCATGGAAACGCCCCCCGCCCCCACCCCGCGCACCCTGCCCACCGAAGCGGACATCGCCGCCTTCAAGGAGCAGCTGGGCCGCCCGCCGCGCGGTCTGCGCGCGATCGCGCACCGCTGCCCGTGCGGCAATCCGGACGTGGTCGAGACCCAGCCCCGCCTGGAGGACGGCACGCCGTTCCCGACCCTGTACTACCTCACGTGCCCCCGCGCGGCCTCCGCGATCGGCACGCTGGAGGCGGACGGGGTCATGAAGGAGATGACGGCCCGCCTCGCCGAGGACCCGGAGCTGGCGGCCGCGTACCAGGCGGCGCACGAGGACTACATCAGCCGCCGCGACGCCATCGAGGTCCTGGAGGGCTTCCCGAGCGCGGGCGGCATGCCGGACCGGGTGAAGTGCCTGCACGTGCTGGTCGGCCACTCGCTCGCGGCCGGCCCCGGGGTGAACCCGCTGGGCGACGAGGCGATCGCGATGCTGCCGCAGTGGTGGCGCAAGGGCCCGTGCGTGCGGCCCTGCGGGCCGCCGGACCCGGCGGAGGGCTGGGAGGTCGAGACCAACGAGGCCGGCACCGGCTGGTTCGCGTTCAAGCCCGTGACGTCTGCGGACGAGCCCGCGGACAAGCCTTCCGACCGCGACGGAGACGCCTCGTGACCCGGGTCGCCGCCATCGACTGCGGTACGAACTCCATCCGCCTGCTCGTCGCCGACGCGGACCCCGCCACCGGCGTGATCAAGGACCTGGACCGCCGGATGATCATCGTCCGGCTCGGCCAGGACGTGGACCGTACGGGCCGGCTCGCGCCGGAGGCGCTGGAGCGGACCTTCGCCGCCTGCCGTGAGTACGCCGCCGTGATCGGGGAACTGGGTGCGGAGCGCGTCCGCTTCGTGGCGACCTCGGCCTCGCGCGACGCCTCGAACCGCGAGGACTTCGTGCGCGGGGTCGTGGACATCCTGGGCGTGGAGCCCGAGGTGATCACGGGTGCGCAGGAGGCGGAGTTCTCCTTCACCGGGGCGACGAAGGAGCTGACGGGCCGGGACGACCTGGCGAAGCCCTACCTCGTCGTGGACATCGGCGGCGGCTCCACGGAGTTCGTGGTCGGCGACGACACGGTCATCGCCGCCCGCTCGGTCGACATCGGCTGCGTGCGCATGACCGAGCGGCACCTCGTCCGCGACGGCCGGGTCGTCGACCCGCCGACACCCGGCGCCGTCGCCGCCATAAAGGCCGACATCGGGGCGGCGCTGGACCTGGCGCAGGAGACGGTCCCGCTCAAGCAGGCCCGTACGCTCGTCGGGCTCGCCGGATCCGTCACGACGGTGGCCGCGATCGCGCTGGGCCTGCGGGAGTACGACTCGGCGGCGATCCACCACTCCCGTATCCCGGTCGGCAGGGTCCGGGAGATCACCGGGCAGTTGCTGTCGGCCACGCACGAGGAGCGCGCAGGGATCCCGGTGCTGCACCCGGGGCGGGTGGATGTCATCGGCGCGGGGGCGCTGGTGCTGCTGGAGATCATGGAGCGGACCGGGGCGGAAGAGGTCGTGGTCAGCGAGCACGACATCCTCGACGGCATCGCCTGGAGCATCGCCGCGCGGGGCTGAGATTTTGTTTGTGAAACTCTTCACATGAAGTTCCGGCCCGGTGGCCCGGTTTTCCAAGGCCGCAGGGTCCGCAGGCCCCCCAAACCCTTTGCGAGCGCGTGTTTCCACCACATTGCGCAACCCCGTACCCAGGGCTCTCGCGCAGGGATCTCCGCACTTCAAAGGGGTCGCTCAACGCCCGCACCCGGCCCCGGGTTCCCCCTCGGCGCTGTGGCCCTGATCACGAAGCGGCGCAGTGTAGCAGAGCGGTCCTGAGAGCTTGTGAAGGGGCTCACGAGCTCCCCTGGGGGGCGTGGTGAATACTCGAATCATGAGCACCACGGAGCGTCCCAGGATCCTCGTAGTAGGCGGTGGGTACGTCGGCCTGTACGCGGCCCGGCGCATCCTCAAGAAGATGCGGTACGGCGAGGCGACCGTCACCGTCGTCGACCCGCGTTCGTACATGACGTACCAGCCCTTCCTCCCCGAGGCCGCGGCCGGCAACATCTCGCCGCGCCACGTCGTGGTGCCGCTGCGCCGCGTACTGCCCAAGGCGGAGGTCCTCACCGGCCGGGTCACCACCATCGACCAGGACCGCAAGGTCGCGGTCGTCGAGCCGCTCGTGGGCGAGTCCTACGAACTGCCGTTCGACTACCTGGTCATCGCGCTCGGCGCGGTCTCCCGCACCTTCCCGATCCCCGGCCTGGCCGAGAACGGCATCGGTCTGAAGGGCGTCGAGGAGGCCATCGGCCTGCGCAACCACGTCCTTGAGCAGCTCGACAAGGCCGAGTCCACGAACGACGAGGACATCCGCCGCAAGGCGCTCACCTTCGTCTTCGTCGGCGGCGGCTTCGCCGGTGCCGAGGCGATCGGCGAGATCGAGGACATGGCCCGGGACGCGGTCAAGTACTACCCGAGCCTCAAGCGCGAGGACATGCGCTTCATCCTCGTCGACGTCGCCGACAAGATCCTCCCCGAGGTCGGCCCGGAGCTCGGCGCCTGGGGCCTTGAGCACCTGCGCGAGCGCGGCATCGAGATCTACCTCAAGACCTCCATGAAGTCCTGCGTCGACAAGCACGTCGTGCTCGACAACGGCCTCGAGGTCGACGCCTCCACCCTGGTCTGGACGGCCGGCGTCAAGCCCAACCCGGCGCTGGCCAGGTTCGGCCTGCCGCTCGGCCCGCGCGGCCACGTGGACACCGCCGCGACCCTCCAGGTCCAGGGCACCGAATACATCTGGTCCGGCGGCGACAACGCCCAGGTCCCCGACCTCGCCTCCGGTCCCGGCGCCTGGTGCCCGCCCAACGCCCAGCACGCGCTGCGCCAGGCCAAGGTCCTCGGCGACAACGTCATCTCCGGCATGCGGGGCTTCCCCCAGACCGAGTACAAGCACGCCAACGCCGGTGCCGTCGCCGGTCTCGGCCTGCACAAGGGCGTCGCCCTGATCCGCTTCGGCAAGATCAAGCTGAAGTTCAAGGGCCGCCTCGCCTGGTACTTCCACCGTGGCTACCACGGCATGGCCGTACCGACCTTCAACCGCAAGATCCGCGTCCTCGCCGACTGGACCCTCGCGATGTTCCTCAAGCGCGAGGTCGTCTCGCTCGGCGCCATGGAGAACCCCCGCGAGGAGTTCTACGAGGCCGCCAAGCCCGCCCCCGCCCCCGCCGCGGCGGCCGCCGCCCCGGCGAAGGCCGAGGAGAAGGCCAAGGCCTGATCCGCGCGGCACCGCAGTAACGCAGTACGTATGCCGAAGGGCGCCCGCCATCCGTGGTGCGGGCGCCCTTCGGCATACGTGCACTTGCGGGATTACCGCCGTAACGTGCACATGTTTACGAACCGAGAGGAACCGTGAACCTGTCCATACGGAGGTGCGCGCAATGACACACGCGGCCGGACGACTGACCGCACTCGCCGAGCAGGCCCTGGGCACTCCCTTCCCCCTGCGCGTGCGCGCGTGGGACGGCAGCGAGGCAGGACCGCCCGACATGCCCGCGCTCGTCGTACGCAACCGCCGGGCGCTGCGCCGCCTGCTCTGGAAGCCGGGCGAGCTGGGCCTGGCCCGCGCCTGGGTGGCCGGCGAGCTGGACGTCGACGGCGACCTGTACGAGGCGCTGGACCGGCTGACCGGGCTCTTCTGGGAGCGCGCGGAGTCGTCCCCCGACGGATCGCCCCGGCTGCGCAACGCCGTACGCGACCCGGCCGCGTACCGCCTCGCCCGGGAGGCCCTCGCCCTCGCCGGCCCGGGGCTGCCGCCCCCGCCCCCGCCGGAGGAGGTCCGGCGGCGCAGCGGCATGCTGCACAGCCCGGTCCGCGACCGGCAGGCCATCAGCCACCACTACGACGTCGGCAACGACTTCTACGAGCTCGTCCTCGGCCCGTCCATGGTCTACTCCTGCGCCTACTTCGAGGACCAGGCGGCTTCCCTGGAGGACGCCCAGACCGCCAAGCTCGACCTCGTCTGCCGCAAGCTCGGCCTCCTGCCCGGCCAGCGGCTGCTGGACGTCGGCTGCGGCTGGGGCTCCCTCGTCCTCCACGCCGCCGAGCACTACGGCGTCCACGCCACCGGCATCACCCTCTCCCGCGAACAGGCCGCGTACGCCCGCAAGCGGGTCGCCGACGCCGGTCTCACCGACCGCATCGACATCCGCGTCCAGGACTACCGCGCCGTCCCCGACGGCCCCTTCCACGCCATCTCCTCCATCGGCATGGCCGAGCACGTCGGCCGCGACCGCTACCGCGAGTACGCGGGTGTCCTGTACCGGCTTCTCGGGCCCGGCGGCCGGCTCCTCAACCACCAGATCGCCCGCCGCCCGGTCGCCGACGAGGAGGCCTACCAGCTCGACGAATTCATCGACCGCTACGTCTTCCCCGACGGCGAGCTCGCTCCCATCGGCTCTACCGTCTCCCGCCTGGAGGAGGCCGGCTTCGAGGTCCGCGACGTCGAGGCCCTGCGCGAGCACTACGGCCTCACCCTGCGGCACTGGGTCGCCAACCTGGAGGCCCGCTGGGCCGACGCCGTCCGCCTCACGAGCCCCGGCCGGGCGCGGGTCTGGCGGCTGTACATGGCGGCTTGCGCGTTGTCTTTCGAGCGGAACCGGATCGGGGTGAACCAGGTCCTTGCCGTACGGGTCGCCTCCGGCGGGGAGTCGGGCATGCCGCGCACGCGTGCGGCTTGGCTGGGGTAGATCCCCCACCCCGCCCCTTCCCGAAACCGGGCTCTGCCCGGACCCGTTGGGGGCTCCGCCCCCAGACCCCCGGTCCTCAATCGCCGGACGGGCTGAAAATTCAGCCCGTCCGGCGATTGAGGACACGCCCGAAGGGCGTTCGGGGTCCAGGGGCGGAGCCCCTGGCTACTCCGCCTTGATGGAGGCGAGCATGTTGAGCCGCGCAGCGCGCCGCGCGGGCCAGAGCGCCGCGAGGACACCGACCAGCGCGGCGATCGCGAGGAAGAGGCCGATCCGGCCCCACGGCAGGACCAGCGCGTACGTGCTGACGCTGCCGGCGATGAGCCGGCCCGCGGCCCAGCCGAAGAAGACGCCGAGGCCGATGCCGAGGAGGGCGCCGAACAGGGAGATGATGAGGGATTCGAGGCGGACGAGGCGCTTGACGGAGGAGCGGTCGAGCCCGATGGCGCGGAGCATGCCGATCTCGTGGGAGCGTTCGAAGACGGACATGGCGAGGGTGTTGATGACGCCGAGCACTGCCACGAGCACGGCCATGGCGAGCAGCCCGTAGAGGATGTTCAGGAGCAGGCCGATGAAGGAGCTGATCTCCCTGGAGACGTCGGCCTTGTCCTGGACCTTGACGGCCGGGTTGTTGCCGAGCGCCTTCTCGATGGCGTCCTTGGTGGCGGCGGTGGCGCCGCCGGAGGTCTTGACGAGGACCCGCATGTCCTCGACCTCGTTCATGTGCGGGGCGAGGACCGCGTTGTCGACCAGGACGCCGCTGATGACCTCGTTGCCCTCGTAGACGCCACCGATCGTGAGGCGGCCCGTCTTGTGGTCCTCGTAGGTCACGGGGACGGTCTGGCCGGTCTTCCAGCCTTCGAGCTTCGCGGTGTCGCTGTCGATGACGACCGTGCTGCCGCCGAGCGCGCCGATGGAGCCGCTGGAGAAGTCGAGGGTGACCAGTCCGCCGATGGCCTTGGCGTCGACTCCGAGCAGGCTCTCGCCGCCGCCCGGGCCGCCGGTCTCCACAAAGGAGTCGCGCAGGCCGCTGGAGGCGGTGACCCGGTCGAGGCCGGCGAGCTTCTTCTCGACATCGGGGGAGAGGTAGGTGCCGTTGGCCATGGTGACCTGGTAGTCGGCCTTGAGGGAGTCGGTGGCCATCTTGTTGATCGCGGACTGCATCGAGGTGGCGACGACGGTCAGGCCGGTGATGAGGGTGAGGCCGATCATCAGGGCGGAGGCGGTCGCGGCCGTGCGCCGGGGGTTGCGTACGGAGTTCTGGCGGGCGAGCTTGCCGGTGATGCCGAAGGGCCGGAGCAGCGGGCCGGCGGCGGCTATCACGGGGCGGGACAGCAGCGGGGTGAGGACGAAGACGCCGATGAGCAGCAGGGCGGCGCCGGCGCCCATCGGGAGGTTGGCGCCGTCCTTCGTGCCGGCGGCGAGGAGGACGAGGGCGGTGCCGGCAGCGGACAGGACGGCGCCGATGGTGTTGCGTACGACCAGGCCCTTGACGGTGGCCGGGGCGTACAGGGCGCCCATGGCGGCGACCGGCGGGATCTTCGCGGCGCGGCGGGCGGGCAGCCAGGCGGCGAGCATGGTGACGCCGACGCCGACGGCGAGGGCCGCGACGACGGTGCCGGGCTGCACGACGAGGGCGCCGTCGGGGAGCGTCGCGCCGGTGGAGGCGAGCAGCGAACGCATGCCGGCGGCGATGCCGATGCCGAGGAGGAAGCCGGCGACGGCGGCGGCCAGGCCGACGAGGAAGGCCTCGGTCAGCACCGAGCGGGTCACCTGGCGGCGGCTGGCGCCGACCGCGCGCAGCAGCGCCAGCTCTTTGGTGCGCTGGGCGACGAGCATGGTGAAGGTGTTGGCGATGATGAAGACGCCGACGAAGAGCGCGATGCCGGCGAAGGCCAGCAGCGTTTTGTTGAAGCCGCTCAGGCCGGACGAGATCTGCTGGGCCTCGTCATCGGCGAGCGTCTTGCCGGTGACCGCCTCGGCGTCCTTCGCGTACGTCGGCAGGATCTTCCCGACCTGGGCCCGAAGCGCGCTCTGGCTGGTCCCGGCGGCGGCCTTGACGTCGATCTCGTCGTACTGGCCGGGCCGGGCGAACAGGGTCTGGGCGGTGGCGGTGTCGAAGAGGGCCAGGCTGCCGCCCGCCGCCACGTTGCCGTCGTCGGTGGTGAAGATCCCGGTGAGCTTCTGCGTCATCACCGGGCCGTCCACGGACATCCGTATGGTGTCCCCGACCTGGTACCCGGCGCGATCGGCGGTCTTGGCGTCGAGGGCCACCTCGGAGGCGGCGGCCGGCGCGCGGCCCTTCGTGACGGGGTACTTGGCGGCCCCGGCGTAGTTCGCGCCCCTGGTGGACCAGCCGTCGCCGATCAGCTTGCCCTTCTTGTCGGCGACGGCGGTGAATCCGGACACCGTGCCGGTCGCGGACGCGGTGCCGGGGAGGTCCTTGACGGCGTCGAGCAGCTTCTGGCTCAGGCGGACGGAGTCGGGCCCCGAGTCGCCGGCCTTGATGGCCACGGAGACGTTCCGGTAGCTGGTGGTCGAGCTCTTCTTGAAGGCGTCGCCGATGGTGTCGGTGAAGACCAGGGTGCCGGAGACGAAGGACACGCCGAGCATCACGGCGAGCACGGTCATCAGCAGTCTGGCCTTGTGCGCGAGCACAGTGCGCAGGGCGGTGCGGAACATGGGGGATCTTTCGCTTGTACGGGCGGCTGTACGGGCGGCCTACGGTCGACGGGGGTGAGCGGGTCGTCCGTCAGCTGGTGCGGCCCTTGGCGTCGAAGCCCGCCATGCGCTCCAGGACGCTCTCGGCGGTGGGGCCGTACAGCTCGTCGACGATCCGGCCGTCGGCGAGGAAGATGACGCGGTCGGCGTAGGAGGCCGCGACCGGGTCGTGGGTGACCATGACGACGGTCTGGCCCAGCTCGCGTACGGAGTTGCGCAGGAAGCCCAGGATCTCCGCGCCGGAGCGGGAGTCGAGGTTGCCGGTCGGCTCGTCGGCGAAGATGATCTCGGGCTTGCTCGCGAGCGCCCGGGCCACCGCGACCCGCTGCTGCTGGCCGCCGGACAGCTGGCTCGGCCGGTGCTTGAGGCGTCCCGAGAGGCCGACGGTCTCCACGATGCGGTCCAGCCACTCCTTGTCGGGCTTACGGCCCGCGATGTCCATCGGCAGGGTGATGTTCTCCGCCGCCGTCAGCGTCGGCAGCAGGTTGAAGGCCTGGAAGATGAAGCCGATCTTGTCCCGGCGCAGCTGCGTGAGCCGCTTGTCCTTCAGTGCGGACAGCTCTGTCCCGCCGATCGTCGCCGACCCCGCCGAGACGGTGTCCAGGCCCGCCATGCAGTGCATCAGCGTGGACTTGCCCGAGCCCGAGGGACCCATGATCGCGGTGAACTCGGCGCTGCGGAACTCGACGGACACCCCGTCGAGCGCGACGACCCTGGTCTCGCCCTCGCCGTAGATCTTGCTCAGATCCGTGGCCCGGGCGGCGGCGGTCATGGTGGATGCGGACGCGGTGGTGGTCACGGCAGGGGTGCTCCTGTCGGGGGACGGTCAGGGGGAGATCGAACTGCTTCCATCCTCCCGGCCCCGGGCGCCCCGCGAATCCGCCGCAGTCCTGGTTCTGGGGGGCTGCCTCAGAGGTACGCGAGCGGCCCGCCGTACTCCTTGGGTATGACCCCGTCCGCCGGACAGAACCTAGGTCCTGTCCGGCGGATCTCCGTGGCGTCGCGTGCCCTGGCACCCGCGCTCGCGGCGTTGTCGTCGGTCAACGACGCTCCGCGTCGCTTCCCTCCTCCGCCTTGCGATCACAGGCGCCAGACCCCGCTCCTTCCCCACGGATATCCGCCGGACAGAACCTGGTCCCCCCTCAGGGGTAAGCGATTTCACGTCATATGCTGCGGGCGCTGTCCGGCCCGCAGACCGCCCCGGGCCTGTGTGTTCCTCTAGCACAACAGTGCCTGACGGTTCGTCACTTACCCATAAAATCAGACAACATGGCGCCGATGCGCCCCTGTTGGGCCCCCCTTCCCGGATAGGCTCGTACTGCGCTCAAGCGCCGCCACGCCCGGATGGTGGAATGCAGACACGGCGAGCTTAAACCTCGCTGCCCCTTTGCGGGCGTGCCGGTTCAAGTCCGGCTCCGGGCACTCCCTCGCCCCGCGGCATCCCGCGGGCGGGCACAGGCCACCTTGATGCCCGCCTACCCGGCCGCCGGGATCGCATTCCTCCTTTCTTCCGACCACGTTCAGCCGAAGATCCTCCCTGCGGACTACACCGTTCCCTTTGCCATGCCATTACTCTTGCGGAGACGCCGTGACGCGCGGCCACAGAGGCCACAAGAGGAGTGAAGGATGAGGAGCAGTAACCCGGTCTTCTCCCGGCGGGGGTTCACCCGCGGGGATGGCGGCTACGCGGGCTTCGGTGGCCAGCAGCAGGCACAGCCCGGCCCACAGGCGGGTGGCAACCCGTACGCCGGTACGAACCCCTACAACACCCAGTCCAGCCCCGAGCAGCTGCAGGAGATGTACCAGGCCCCGCCGGCCGGTCCGCTGCAGACCGGGCGGATGACGATCGACGACGTCGTCATGCGGACCGGGATCACGCTGGGCACGGTGGCGGTCGGCGCGGTGGTCGGCTGGGTCGCGTTGGCGGGCAGTCTCGGGCTCGCGATCGGTGCGGCGCTCGTCGCGTTCGTGCTCGCCATGATCCAGGCGTTCAAGCGTGAGCCGGTGCCGGCGCTGATCCTGGGGTACGCCGCCTTCGAGGGCATCTTCCTCGGGGTGATCAGCGAGGCGTACAACCAGCAGTGGTCGGGCGCTCCGCTGCAGGCCGTGCTGGCCACCATGGCCGTCTCCGGCGGCATGCTCGTGGCGTACCGGACCCGGCTGATCCGGGTGACCTCCCGCTACCAGCGGATCGGCCTGGCGATCGCGATCGGCTTCGTCGGGTTGCTGCTCGTCAACCTGGTGCTGGCGCTCTTCGGGGTCGACCTGGGCCTGCGCAGCGGTCCGCTGGGCATCATCGTCGGGATCGTCGGCGTACTGCTCGGCGCGTTCTTCCTGTCGCTGGACTTCAAGCAGATCGAGGACGGCATCACGTACGGCGCCCCGCAGCGCGAGTCGTGGCTGGCGGCCTTCGGCCTCACGCTCTCCCTGGTGTGGATCTACCTGGAGATGCTGCGGCTGATCTCGATCCTGCGCGACTGACGCGGGCGTAACAGGCACACGGCGGCCCCCGGAGCGAGTCCTTCGCTCCGGGGGCCGCCGCGTGCGCGTGCGGTGCTCAGCGGACGCGGATCCCGTGGGCGAACGGCTGGAACGTGTGGCTGAAGTACCACGTGTCCTGCGCGATGCCGGAGCAGGCGTTGGCGCCGGCGGTGCCGACGCAGCCGCCGTTGTCGCGCTGGAGGGCCCAGAAGGAGAGGGTGTTGATGCCCTTGGCCACGGCCCAGTTCTCCACCGTGACGGCGTCCGCCGTGGTGAAGGTCTCCTCGGGGCCGTAGTCGTCGATGCCGGGCATCTCGGTGACGCCGATCATGCTCCACAGCTTCTTGTCGCTCTTCGACGGGTAGAGCGCCGCCAGCTGGTCGTGCAGGCCGGTGGCGGCCGTCTTGGTGTCGGCGGCCATGTCGTGCGTGGCGCCGTCCCAGTAGTCGAAGGTCATGATGTTGACGACGTCGACCTTGGCGCCGTTGTCGACAGCGTTCTGGAGCAGGGCCACGCCGCTGGCCGCGAGGCCGGTGGTGGTGCTCGGCAGGGTGTACGAGAACTGCACGGAACGGCCGTTGCGGTGGGCCCAGCGCTGGACCTTGGCGATGGCCTTGTTGCGGCGGTCGATGCCGGCGGTGTTGTTGATGGAGTCGACCTCGATGTCGAGGTCGATCCGGCTCACGCCGTAGGTCCTGACGAGGCTCTCGTAGACCTGGGCGATGGCGTCGACGCTGGTGCAGCTGTCGGCGAGCTCGGTGCCGGTGGTGTCGGCCCCGTAACCGCCGAAGGACGGGATGACGTTGCCGCCGCGCGCCTGGATGGCGGCTATGTCCTTGCCGAAGGTGGCCTTGGAGATCGGCTGGGTGGTGTCGCCGTTCCAGTACGCGGTACAGGAACCGGGGGCGTCCGTCTGGAGGAAGGCCAGCGTGAGGTACTTGTTGCCGGAGGCGGCGGCGAGTGCGGCCGGGCTCTCGCCGGTCCATGCCTCGAAGTACGGTGCCACCACGTGTGCGGGCATGGCCTTACCGGCCTGTGAGGGCTTCGGTGCCGCGGCGTTGGCGCCACTGCCTCCGACTGCGACCAGGGCGGTGGATACGGCGGTCACGGCCGCGCCGGTCAGCAGCGCGCGGAAGGCTCCGGATCGTCTCATTGACTTGATGCTCCCTTGGTGGAACAAGCAGTGCAGGGACTACTGGGGAGCACCATGATTGGACTAGACCAATCATCTGTCAAGAGTCTTAACAGTTGGTCGCGCGTGTCGCGGTGTGTGTTGCGGTGCGGCCGCAGACATGACAGGGCCCGGGAAGGCGATGCCTTCCCGGGCCCGGGGCTTTGGTCTGTCAGGTGGGTTCGTGGGGGCTCAGAGGAGGTTGCGGGCGGCGCGCCTCAGGTCGTATTCGTGGACGATCGCCTTGGCGTGGCCGTAGGACAGGGCGTGCTCGCTGCGGAGCCAGCTGACTTTCTCGTCGAAGCGGAGGAAGGCTGGGCCGTCGTCGACGGCGCGGAGCCAGTCACGGATTTCGCGGCCTGTGCAATGTGGGATACGGGAGAGCAGGTTCCGGTGGGTTTCTTCGGAGAAGGTCTGGGACATCGGCGCCTCCGGTATGCGTTCCGGTCACCCCACGGTGCCTGAGACGTCGGGTGTTGGCAACACTCTCGAGCGGTCGGTTGTGTGTACGCACCGGTAGGCTCGCGGGCGTGCTCGACGTGAAGGATCTCCGTAGCGCCGCCGAACGACTCGCCGGGCGCTTCCGCTCAATGCCGCAGAGCCGTCTGCGGCGGGGCGCCGCGGGGGAGGGGCTGGCCCTCGCACGGGAGCTCGCGGCGCAGGCGCAGCGGCTCGAATTCCCCGGTGGTCAGGTCAGGTTGATGCCTGATGAGGGGGTCTTCGCGGTGGGCGACCAGATAGCCGTGGCCGGACATGAGCTGGCCGCCGCGTTGGAGCGGCGGCCGGAGCTGTCGGCGGTGCGGGATGCTGCGCTGGACCGGATCGAAGCGGTGCGGGATCTAGAAGGTTTTACCTTTTCAGCGGGTCAGAGCGAGGCCACCACGCGGTCGGCGAGGATGTAGACGCTCTCCTCGCCGTACGTGAACGTGAGGGCGTACGCGCCCGCGATGGCCGAGCCGCCGAGCAGGACCGGGGTCTCGCCGCGGTCGAGGGCGTCGGACAGCTGGAGGGCCGTCTCGCGGTGGCCGGGGGTCATGCACAGCGTGGTGCCGTCGGCGAAGACGTAGACGTCCAGGGTGCCGAGCGGGCCGGGGCGGACATCGGCCAGCGGTATGCGGGCGTCGGCCAGGTCGGTGAGGCGCTCGGCGGTCTGCTGCTGGTTGGCGACCACCGGCGACGGCACGCTGAACTCCGGGTCGGACGGGTGCCGGAAGGGGATCCCGGGCTCCGGCTCGATGTCGACGTCGACATCGAGGCCGGCCAGGTCGGCCTGGCGGGGCAGGAAGGGCCCGTACGGCGTGTGCGGCAGGACCTCGTAGTCCGAGTGCTCGGCGCCGGGCAGCGGGCCGAGTCCGGCGGAGCCGAAGAGCGGGGCGTCGGCGGCCTCGCGGGCCTCCTGGGCGGCCCAGAAGGCGCGGGCCTCGGCGAGCTCGCGCTCGCGCTCGTCGGCGAGTGCGTCGGCCACAGCGGTACGTATCGCGTCCGAGTCCGAGGTGGTGCGAGCGGCGGGCACGGCGACGGCCGCGGCGGCGCGGGCGGCCAGCAGGTCCTCGCGCAGCGCCATGACGTCACGGCGCAGGCCACGCGCGGTCAGCAGCGCGGCGGACCCTGCGGCCACGGCTGCGGCCGCGACCGTAAGCGGAATGAGGATCATGACGCTCACCTACGTACTCCCGACTGTCTGTTCCGAACTCCCGAGCTTCCGAGCTCCCCGTACGTCACCACTCTGCACCGGGATCCTTGGCCTTTGCAGTGCGGAACGTCACCAAATGGGTGGGTCTTCGGTCCTGCTCCGAATGGGTGACACGCCGCTGACCTGCACAAACGAGCCGCCCCCAGGGTAAGGTCACATCCTGGGGGCGGTTAGATTGCGACTTAGCTCACGGAGGTTAAGTCGGGGTTTGTCGGGAGATTCGTGAGATCCGGGAGATCTGGGGGATCAGGACAGGCGTTCGATGACCATGGCCATGCCCTGGCCGCCGCCGACGCACATCGTCTCCAGGCCGAACTGCTTGTCGTGGAACTGCAGCGAGTTGATCAGCGTGGCCGTGATGCGCGCGCCGGTCATACCGAAGGGGTGACCGACGGCGATCGCACCGCCGTTGACGTTCAGCCGGTCCAGATCGATGCCCAGGTCCCGGTAGGACGGGATGACCTGGGCGGCGAAGGCCTCGTTGATCTCGACCAGGTCGATGTCGGAGACGGACAGCCCGGCGCGCCGCAGCGCCTGCTTCGACGCCTCGACCGGGCCGTAGCCCATGATCTCCGGGGACAGCCCCGACACGCCCGTCGACACGACCCGGGCCAGCGGGGTCAGGCCCAGCTCACGCGCCTTGGTGTCGCTCATGATCACCAGCGCCGCCGCGCCGTCGTTCAGCGGGCAGCAGTTGCCCGCCGTGACCGTGCCGTCGGGGCGGAACACCGGCTTGAGGCCCTGCACGGCCTCCAGGGACACGCCCGCGCGCGGCCCGTCGTCCTTCGACACGACCGTCCCGTCCGGGAGCGTCACCGGGGTGATCTCGCGCTCCCAGAAGCCGTTCTTGATGGCTTCCTCGGCCAGGTTCTGCGACCGCACGCCGAACTCGTCCTGCTCGGCGCGGGTGATGCCCTTCAGGGCGGCCAGGTTCTCGGCGGTCTGACCCATCGCGATGTACGCGTCCGGGAGCAGCCCGTCCTCGCGCGGGTCGTGCCACTCGCCGCCACCGGTCTCCGCGCGGTGCGCGGTGCGGGCCTGCGCGTCGGCGAAGACCGGGTTCATGGTGTCCGGGAGGCCGTCCGAGCTGCCCTTGACGGTGCGCGACACCGTCTCGACGCCGGCCGAGATGAAGACGTCGCCCTCGCCCGCCTTGATCGCGTGCAGCGCCATCCGGGTCGTCTGGAGCGAGCTGCTGCAGTAGCGCGTGATCGTACAGCCGGGCAGGTGGTCCATCCCGAGCTGCACGGCCACGATCCGGCCCAGGTTGTGGCCCATCTCCCCGCCCGGGAGGCCGCAGCCCAGCATCAGGTCGTCGATCTCACGCGGGTCCAGCGACGGGATCTTGTCCAGTGCCGCCTTCACGATCGTGGCGGTGAGGTCGTCCGGGCGCAGGTCCTTCAGCGAACCCTTGAATGCGCGCCCGATCGGCGAACGGGCGGCAGAGACGATCACGGCTTCGGGCATCGCGGGCTCCTCGTCGAGGCGGCGTAAGACTTGCTGGACTCTCTGCGAAGTTACCCGCCCGTAGCGCCGTGCGTCACGCGCTGCGCGCTGTGACACCGACCTCTTTCTGAGCGGGCGCTTAGCTGCCATTGGGCTTCGCCCCCTGGACCCCGGAACGCCCTTCTGGGGGCGCCCCCTCTGGGGGAGTGTCCTCAAGCGCCGGACGGGCTGAAATCCGCCGGCTCGGGGCCGGAGGCCGCCGCGTCGGGCAGCCGGCGGCGCCGGCGGCGCATGAGGAGGGCCCAGCGGCCGCGCGGGCCGGAGGCCGCACCGGCGGCGGCCACCTCCGTGCCGCCCTCGGACGCGGCGGCTGCGGCGGCCTGGGCGACGGGGAGGACGCCTTCGCCGCGGCGGGCGTCGGGGCGGTCCTCGGGCCAGAGGCCGAGGCCGGCGCAGAGGGAGGGGAGCATGGCCATCGCGGCTGTGGCGTAGCCCTCCGCGGAGGGGTGGTAGTTGTCGGGGCCGAACATCTCGCGGGGCCGGGACTCGAATTCCGGCCCCAGGAGCGCGCCCAGCGACACCGTACGGCCGCCGAGCCCGACCACGGCGATGGTCTGGGCGGCGGCCAGCTGGCGGCTCAGCCGCCGGGCCACCCAGCGCAGCGGCTGCTGCACCGGCTCGACGCTGCCCAGGTCGGGGCAGGTGCCGACGACGACCTCGCTGCCCGCCTCGCGCAAGCGGCGTACGGCGTCGGAGAGAAACCGTACGGATTTGGCCAAAGGCATCCTGCGCGTGACGTCATTCGCGCCGATCATGATCACGCAGGCGTCCGGCAAGACGCCCTCACCGTCCAGCAGCTGCGTCACCTGGCGGGCCAGGTCGTCGGACTGCGCCCCTGGATTCGCGACGTTCACCAGCCGCACCGGCCGCTCCGCGACCGCCGCCAGGCCTGAGGCCAACAGCGCGCCCGGGGTCTCGCGGGCGCGGTGGACGCCCTGGCCGGCGGCGGTGGAGTCGCCGAGGAAGCCGAGGACGAGGGGCGGCTCGACCTGGGCGAACACCGAACCGTAGCGGCCGTCGGCGCGCGGCGGGACCGCGTCGGAGCCGCCGACGATCCGTCTGGCGAGCGCGACCTCGGTCAGTAGCAGGCCGACCGCGGCGCCGCCCAGCAGGCTGATTCCACCGCCGCCGTATGCGGCGGCCTGCGCGATACGCCGCGCGACCCGTGCCCTCGACATGCTGCGCTGCCACCTCCCGTTGCGGGGGCGCGGACCGACGCGGCCCGCACCCTCTCAACACCTAATTGCCCCGCGGTGTGCCCGGCGCAACGTCACGCGAGGCGTTGTTGAGCCACGTACCAGGCGAGCTGCGTGCGATTGGCGGTACCGGTGGACTCCATGAGGGACCGGATGCGCCGCTGCAGCGTCCGCAGGGAGATGCCGAGCTGGGTGGCGACGGCCTTGTCCGGCAGGCCGGACATCAGCAGCGACAGCAGCTGCGCGTCGAGCGTGGGCGAGGCCGGGACTTCCGGGTCCTCCGTGAAGCGCAGCGGAGTCGCGCGCAGCCAGCGGTCCTCGAACAGCTCCAACAGCGCGTCGACGAGGAGTGACGGATTCAGCAGCAGCAGTCCGCCGGAGGCGAGGTCGCCGCGCTCGCCCTTGCCGTGCAGCGGCAGCAGCGCGCGCTCACCGTCGACGATCATCAGCTTCATGGGCACCCGCGGCGTGGCCCGGGCCTGCTCACCCGGCGGGATGAAACCGGGCAGATCGGCCGATCCGGGGTAGGCCAGCGCGCTCGCCTCGTACAGCGACCGGTACACCACCCCCGCGGCGAGCCGCTCGGCCTGCACCGGGTTCTCCTGGTCCACGTACGGCGGCCGGACGAAGCCCAGCACTTCCTTGCGGGCCTCGCGCTGCAGTAACTGCACACGGCGCCGCTGCTCGGCCTTGCCGTAGATCACCTCGCCGACACCGCCGGGCAGGGCAGCGGCGGGGCTGTCCGGCGCGGAGGACCCCGGCACCGGGGGCGCCTGCGCGAGGGCCTCCAGCCGGTCGCGTACGGAAGCGAGCTCGGCGGCGAGGCCGGTCAGTGTCGTGGCGAAAGGCTCACCGGGCATGTGCCACCCCCCAGTGACGTAAGTGCGACGTGTCGTGAACGCGCCACTGCGTGACTCTACCGCCGCATGATGCACGCGGTACGTAACAGCAGCGTGAAGCGTTCGCCCGCACACCCGGCCCGACCGCTTACGCTGGCCTGACAATCTCGGAGAACCCGGAGACAATGGTGCAGTTCCACGACTCGATGATCAGCCTCGTCGGCAATACCCCGCTGGTACGGCTCAACAACGTGACCGCAGGGCTACAGGCGACCGTCCTGGCCAAGGTCGAGTACTTCAACCCCGGCGGCTCGGTCAAGGACCGCATCGCGCTGCGCATGATCGAAGCGGCCGAGAAGAGCGGTGAGCTCAAGCCCGGCGGCACGATCGTCGAGCCGACCTCCGGCAACACCGGCGTCGGGCTGGCCATTGTGGCCCAGCAGCGCGGCTACAAGTGCATCTTCGTCTGCCCGGACAAGGTGTCCATGGACAAGATCAACGTGCTGCGCGCATACGGCGCCGAGGTCGTGGTCTGCCCGACCGCCGTGGACCCCTCGCACCCGGACTCGTACTACAACGTCTCCGACCGCCTCGTCCGCGAGACCCCCAACGCCTGGAAGCCGGACCAGTACAGCAACCCCAACAACCCGGCCTCCCACTACGCCTCCACCGGCCCCGAGCTGTGGGACCAGACCGAGGGGAAGATCACCCACTTCGTCGCGGGCGTCGGCACCGGCGGCACCATCTCCGGCACCGGCCGGTACCTGAAGGACGTCTCCGAGGGCCGGGTCAAGGTCATCGGCGCCGACCCGGAGGGGTCCGTGTACAGCGGCGGCTCCGGGCGTCCGTACCTGGTCGAGGGGGTCGGCGAGGACTTCTGGCCGACCGCCTACGACCGCACGGTCGCCGACGACATCATCGAGGTCTCCGACAAGGACTCCTTCCAGATGACCCGCCGCCTCGCGCGGGAAGAGGGCCTGCTGGTCGGCGGCTCCTGCGGCATGGCCGTCGTGGCCGCCCTGCGCACGGCCGAGGGCCTCGGCCCGGACGACGTCGTGGTCGTGCTGCTGCCGGACTCCGGCCGCGGCTACCTCGGCAAGATCTTCAGCGACGAGTGGATGGCCTCCCACGGCTTCCTCGACGAGGGCGACGGCCAGGCCCGCATCGGCGACGTCCTGCAGCGCAAGGACGGCGGCATCCCGCACCTCGTCCACATGCACCCCGAGGAGACGGTCGGCCAGGCCATCGAGGTCCTGCGCGAGTACGGCGTCTCCCAGATGCCGATCGTCAAGCCCGGCGCCGGCCACCCCGACGTCATGGCCGCCGAGGTCGTCGGCTCCGTCGTGGAGCGCGAGCTGCTCGACGCCCTGTTCACCAAGCGCGCGACCCTCGACGACCCCCTTGAGCGCCACATGAGCGCGCCCCTGCCCCAGGTCGGCTCCGGTGAGCCCGTCGCCGACCTGATGACGGTGCTGGGGTCGGCGGACGCGGCGATCGTGCTGGTCGAGGGCAAGCCGACGGGCGTGGTGAGCCGTCAGGACCTGCTGGCCTTCCTCGCCGAGGAAGCGAAGTAGCCCTCTTCCTCGTTCCTCCAAGTGGTACAGGGGCGTCACGTCCGCGCAGCACGCGCTTAACACTGGTCCGGCACATTGGTGGATGTCAGCAGGACGCAAGCCCAACTGACACCCACGAATGTGGCGCCAAGGACCTCCGGAGCGGCTCCCGGACCTCCATGGTGACCCTAGGACGTGAAGCCCGGCCCTGACCCGGCTCGCGTCCCTCGCGGGGACCGCCGTCGTCCCGCCCCCTCGGGCAACCGAGGGGTGCGGCGGTCCCCGCGCTAACTCTTTTTCTGGCGGCGATTTCGCCGCCGCTTCGCTCAGCCACTGTCGACAGTCGACGTGCTCGGTCGCTCGTGCCTCGCTCCCTGCGCGCGTCTCCTTTTCGACAGCGGCCGCTCCGCTTTGGCTCAATCGCCGACCGTCGACCGCAGATGCCGGGTGGGCGTCGGCCGTCGTACCCGGGGGGTGTCGTTCCCGGAACGTCTGGTTCCATGGCCCGCATGCACCACATGCACGAAGATGTCGAGGCCTTAATACGTGGCGTCGTCGCCGAAGAGGCGACTCCCCGCTTCGGGAAGCTCACCGAAGGGGACGTCAGCGAGAAGAAGGGGCCCCTGGACCTGGTCACCGTCGCCGACCGACAGGTCGAAGCGCGGCTGACGGAGGCGCTGACCGCCCTGCTGCCGGGCTCGGCCGTGATCGGCGAGGAGGCGGTGCACGCCGATCCGACGCTGAAGGACGCGCTGCTCGGCGATGACCCGGTGTGGATCATCGACCCGATAGACGGCACGTCGAACTTCGTACGCGGGGACCCGTCATTCGTGACCTTGGTCGCCCTCGCGCAGGGCGGCGAGCTGCTCGCGTCCTGGATACACCACCCCGTGTCGGGGCGGATGGCGGCCGCCCGGCGCGGCGAGGGCGCGCTGCTGGACGGCGAGCCGCTGCGGATCGCCGCCGGGGAGCCTGAGGGGCCGGTGCTGATGGCTTCGGCCAGGCCCGAACACCTCACGGGTGAGCAGTACGAGCGCTTCTACGGACTGGGGCCGGCGCACGGCGTCAAGGCGTGTGCGAGCGGCTCGGCCGGGTGTGACTACCTGGATGTGGCCAGAGGACAGCTGGACGCGGCGGCGTATGTGTACGACAACCCGTGGGACCACTCGGCCGGCATCCTGCTGGTGGCCGAGGCGGGCGGGACGGTGCTGGGCACGGCCGGGAGGCCCTGGCGGATGGCCGACGGGGGCCGGCCGTTCGCGGCGGCGCGGGACGCGGCGACGGCACGGCGGGTGGCGGGGTTGATCGGAGCCTGACCGGTACGCCGCGTGAAGCCGTGCCCCGAAGGGGCGCGAGGAACTGCGCGATCAGCCCACCACGGCCCGCAGGTAACGCACCGGAATTCGCGCGCGGCGCTCAGTCCTCCCACGCGTCGTCGGGCTTGGAGCGGCGTCGCCGGTCCAGACCCCGCTCGCTGGCGAACGCGCCGATGGACTGGGCCGTGTTGACGCCGACGATGCCGACCCAGGTGATCAGCAGCCCCGGGATTCCGGAGTTCGCGGCGATCGCGGACAGCGGGATCGCGAGGATCAGGGAGAAGCCGGCCAGTCCGTAGCGGGCGGCGAAGCGGCCGCCGCCCGCGTGGGGCGGGCCGGGGCGGGCGACGGGGCGGCCGGCGCGGGCGAACGAGGTCTGGTGCTCGGCGAGTTCGCGGCGTACGCGGCGCTCGATCTGGGCGTCGAGGCGCTGGTCGATCTTCTCCATGAAGGAGTCGACCAGCGCCGACTCGTATTCCTCGCCGAGATCCTTGCGCGCCTGGATGGTGGCGGCGAGTTCCTTCTTCAGCTCTTGGTCGCGGGCGTCCATGTGCCAACCGTAGGGAGCCCGGCGGCGGTTGGCACTGGGGTAAACCCCCTAAGCCTGCCGGGGGAGGTCCCCTCCCCGGGGAGGACGCGGAGCCGGTGACGCGTGGCGGATGCGTACAGTCGGAGCCATGCATCTGCTGCCCGCCCTGACGGCCCCCGCCTCGGCCGATTCCGGCGACGCCGTCACCGTCGCCGGCCGTTCCTGCTCCCGTGAGGAGCTGCTCGGGGCGGCTGCCGCCGTCGCCGCCCGGATCGGCGGCGCCCCGGCCGTCGCGGTGAACGCGGCGCCGGCCCTGGAGACGGTCGTGGCCGTGGTGGGCGGGCTGCTGGCCGGGGTGCCGGTGGTGCCGGTGCCGCCGGACGCCGGGCCGGCCGAGCGCGACCACATCCTGCGCGACTCGGGCGCCCACGTGCTGCCCCCGGTCGATCTGGCGGAGCGGGCGGACTGGCGGGGAGCCGAGCCGGCGGCGGACGCCACGGCGCTCGTCCTCTATACCTCGGGCACCACCGGGCCGCCCAAGGGAGTACTCGTCGCGAGGCGGGCTGTCGCGGCCGACCTGGACGCGCTGGCCGCCGCCTGGGACTGGACGGCCGAGGACACGCTGGTCCACGGGTTGCCGCTGTTCCACGTCCACGGCCTCGTGCTGGGCGTGCTGGGGGCGCTGCGGGTCGGCAGCCGGCTCGTGCACACGGGCAGGCCGACCCCGGAGGCGTACGCGGCGGCGGGCGGCTCGCTGTACTTCGGCGTGCCGACGGTGTGGGGGCGGGTGGCCCAGGACGCCGCTGCCGCGCGGGCGTTGAGCGGGGCGCGGCTGCTGGTGTCCGGGAGCGCGCCGCTGCCAGCGCCGGTGTTCCGCCGTCTGGAGGAGCTGACCGGGCAGCGGCCCGTCGAGCGCTACGGCATGACGGAGACCCTGATCACGCTGAGCACCCGGGCCTCCGGCGAGCGCCGTCCCGGGTCCGTCGGCCTGCCGGTGGACGGGGTCGTGACGCGGCTCGTCGGCGAGGACGGCGAGCCCGTGCCGTACGACGGGGCGACCATCGGCGAGCTCCAGGTGAAGGCCGCGACCCTGTTCGACGGCTACCTCGGGCGGCCGGAGGCCACGGCGGACTCGTACGCGGCCGACGGCTGGTTCCGGACCGGGGACATGGCCGTCATCGAGCCGGACGGCATGCACCGGATCGTGGGGCGGGCCTCCACCGATCTCATCAAGTCCGGCGGCTACCGGATCGGCGCGGGCGAGGTCGAGAACGCGCTCCTGGACCACCCGGGGGTGCGGGAGGCGGCGGTCGTCGGAGCGCCGCACGAGGACCTGGGGCAGGAGATCGTGGCGTATGTCGTCGCGGACACGGACACAGAAGCGGGGGTCAGTGAGAGAGCGCTCATCGACTTCGTCGCCGGGCACCTGTCCGTCCACAAGCGGCCGCGCCGGGTGATCTTCCTGGACGCTCTCCCGCGCAATGCGATGGGCAAGCCGCAGAAGGGACTGCTGCCGCCCCCGTGAGCGCGTATACGCTCATACAGCACGCTGTCGAGTGAATATCGGATACCGGCAGGTGCGAGGGAGCGGGAGGACGGCTTGCGTATGGACACGGCGGAGAGGGCGGCGGCGGACAGCCCGGCGGACGGCGGCCCGGCGGACGACGGTGCCGCGCGGCTGATGAAGCTCTTCGAGGCCCACCGCCTCACGCCCACGCAGCGGCGCATCGCCCACTGTCTTGTCCGGCGGGCCGCTGACGCGCCCTTCCTCTCCAGCGTCGAGGTCGCCGAACTGGCCGGCGTGAGCCAGCCCTCGGTCACCCGCTTCGCCGTGGCCCTGGGCTATGACGGCTACCCCGCGCTGCGCAAGCAGCTGCGCGAGGTCGTCCCGCCCGCCACTGCGCAGGGGGCGCCCACGGACTCGTACAACGAATACCAGGAAGCCGTCCACGCCGAGATCGAGAACCTCCGCCACCTCGCCGCCCTGCTCGCCGACCCCGGGCCCGTCGCCCGCGCCGGCACCCTGCTCGCGGGCTCCCGGCCGCTCCTCGTACTCGGCCTGCGCGCGGCGAGCGCCCAGGCGGGCGGCTTCGCCTACTTCGCCGCCAAGGTCCACCCCGAAGTCCGGCTGATCGACGAGGGCGGCACGATGCTCGCCGACCGCATCGACGCGGCCGTACGCGCCGGAGCCACCGCCCTGCTGTGCTTCGCCCTGCCGCGCCACCCGCGCGAGGTCGTGGATGCCCTCGCCTATGCCAAGGCCGCCGGCCTGACCGTCATCACCGTCGCCGACAGCACTTTCGCCCCCGTCGCCGCGCACTCCGACCTGCTGCTCCCGGCAGCCGTCGGCACCGGCCTCGCCTTCGACACCGCGTGCTCCCCGATGCTGCTCGGGCGGGTGCTGCTGGAGGCCATGTGCGACGGACTGCCCGATGCGCAGGCACGGCTTGAGGAGTTCGACGCACGAGCGGCGGCCCGGGGCCTCTTCGTGGAGTGAGGCCCCGGGCCGCCGCGTGTTTTACGCGTGCCTACTTGCGCTTAGGTGCGCCTGCGCCGCAGCCGTACGGAGCCGAAGAGCACCGCGCCGACGACGACCGCGAGCCCGCCCGCGGCGGCGATCCAGGGCGTGCCGCTGCTGCCGCCGGTCTCGGCCAGCTCCGACCCGGTGTCAGTCTGGGTGCGGGGCTGGTTGCCGCCGGTGGTGCCGGACGACACCGTGACCGTGATCGCGGCGGTGTCGTTCGCCTTGTTGTCGTCGAAGGTCAGCTCGTTGTCGTATGCCGTGGTGGCGCGGACTTCCCCGATGGTGGTGTCCGTGGTGTTTGCCTTGATCTTCAGACCGAAGGTGAACTTCCGGGCCTCTCCGACCGCGTACTCGGACGGGGAGGATTGGCAGACGTACTTCGGCTTGCCGGGCGTCTGTTCCCCGGTCCCGGACTTGGCCTCCTCCCGCCAGACGCTGCAGTGATCGGGTATCTCCACCGCGCTGGTGCCGGTGGGGATGGTCACCAGCAGCGCGGGCTGGTCGTCGCTCGCGTTGATGCCGACCCAGCCGGGGCCGTCGTTGTGCAGGGCCACGGTCACCTTCACCACGTCACCGGGCTTGCCGTCGGCGGTGTCGCCGACCCCGGCCATGTCGGCGGTGTTGTCGGCGTCGATGACCTGGCGGTTGGCGGCCGTGCCGTCGGTGGCGGCGGTTCCGGCGGGGACGAGGGACAGCGTGGGGCCGTCGGCCGTCGAGGCGGTGGTCGCCGCCGTGACCGGGAAGGCCTGGTCGCCGAAGAGTTCGAACAGCGCCTGCTTGGTCACGTCCAGGCCGAGCGGCTCGCTGAGCTTGTAGGCCTTGCCGGGCTCGATGACCGTGTCGAAGGTGCACAGCGCCTGGTTCGCCATGTCGTAGTCGTTCTCGGACACCGTCCCGTACACGCAGTTGGAGTACCGCTCGGCGTAGGCGAGGCCGATGGTGGTGTGCAGCCGCAGCTGCACGCCGTTCGCGGGCAGGGTGCCGGTGTTGCTGATCGTGATCGGTTCGTCGATGGTGCTGCCGGGCTTGTCGCCGGTGCGCTTGAAAGCTTGTTGACCACCAGGTCGGTGGTTCCGACGGTGAGCCGCACCTTGATGTCGCCGGCGAACGTGCCGTTGGACGACGTACCGCTCAGGGTCACGATGCCGGTGGTGCCGAGCGGGGTGCCGGGCTTGGCGTTCACGTCGAGGAGGCCGCCGGTGCCCTGGGCCGTGGGGTTTGGGCTGGATTTCACCCCGTCCTTATTAACGCGATTTTGAGATTGTCTGAGTACCCTCCCCAGCACCGACATGACATGTTGTGCGAACGGGAGCAGGAGGACAGCGGTGGTGCGCGCAGGAGCGTATGTGCTGGCACGGGTCGCGGTGACGGTCCGCGCGGCGGCGCGGTGGCTGTGGTGGCTCGGAATCGTCTCGGCCGGGATCGGTGTCTTCGTCCCCAGCCTGCTCGGGCGCCGGATCGGCGTCCTCGCGGGTGCCGTGCTCTTCATCCTCGCCGCGGTCCTCGCCTTCGCCGTGCACCGCAAGCGCTACGTCAGGCTTGCCGACGCCGCCACCCGCGCCCCCAAGTCCGTCTTCCTCCAGGACCGCCGCGTCACCGCCCGCACCTGGGCCCGCTCCCGCCGCTGGTGGCTCCTCGCCGCGTTCGTCATCGCCATCGCCTCCTCCGCCGCCGCCCCCGCGGCCCTCGGCCTCTTCCTCGCCGGCCTCGGCTTCGGCCTCTGGGCCAAGGCGCTCTGGCTCGGCCGCGTCGAGCGCTCCCGTGACCAGCTGCTGTGGCTACGGCCCGGCCACGACCCTGCCGCCTACGAGACCACGGGCCCCGTCGCGGGCGACGCCGGCCCCGGCGGCTCCCGCCGCCGCGCGGCAGCCGCGGCGCGCTGATTTCAGCCCGTCCGGCTTCAGCCGCCGCTCTCCGCCACGAGCTCGGCCAGCGTCTGCGGCCGCCGGATCACCCCGAAGCGCACCCCACCGCCCTCCGCGACGCTGAAGCCGTAAACCCCGGGCCGCGGCAGCGAGTTGTACCCGTAGTGGGTGGAGAAGGCGTACGCCCCCGTGTCGAGCAGGGCGACCCAGTCGCCCTCCTCCAGCAGCGGCAGCTCCCGGCCCTGCGCGACGAGGTCCCCGGCGAAGCAGCAGGGCCCGGCGACGTCCTGGATGACGGGCGGGCCGTCCTTGGCACGGCCCTTCGGATCGAGCGCGAGCACCCGCAGGGGCCAGGCGTCGGGCACGAGGACCGTGCGAGTGGCGACCTGGACGCCCGCATGGGTCACGGCGATGGCGCGGCCGCCGGCGGACTTCGCGTATTCGACGCGGGCGAGGATGACGCCGGACTTGGCGAGGAGCGAGCGCCCGAATTCCGTGACGAGCCCGTAGCGGCCGCTGAAGAGCCCGGGGACGGCGGCGCGCAGCAGGTCCGCGTAGCCGCGGTAGGCGGGCCGGAAGTCGTCCGAGTCGTAGTTGACGGGGAGGCCGCCGCCGATGTCGATGACGGTGACCTGCTGCCGCCCGGCGGCGGCGTTGATCCGCTCGGCCAGCTCGTACGCGGCCCGTACGCCCGTCGCCATCAGCTCCAGCGGCACGCCCTGCGAGCCGGTGTGGGTGTGCAGCCGGTTGAGCCACGGGCGGTCGAGGTAGGCCTGGACGACCCAGTCCTCGGCGCCCTCGTCCCGTAGGGCGAAGCCGAACTTGGAGGTGGCCGTCGCCGTGCTGGTGGCGCCGATCGAGCCGCCGCCGACCTGGGGGTTGACCCGCAGCCCGAGCGGGGACGCGGGCGGGGCGCCGGGGCGGACCAGCTTGTCGAGGCGGGTCAGCTCCTGCGGATTGTCGGCGTTGAGGGCGATGCCGAGGGCGAGCGCTTCTTGGAGCTCGCCGGGCGTCTTGGCGGGGGAGTCGAGCACGATGCGGGCGGCCGGGACGCCGGCCGCGCGGGCGATGGCCAGTTCGCCGGGGCTGGCGACCTCGGCCCCGATGCCCTCCTCGCCCAGCACGCGCAGCACCGGCACCAGGGCGGCGGCCTTGACCGCGAAGGTGTGCTGCACCTCGACGCCGGGCGTGGCGAAGGCGGCGTGCAGCTCCCGCGCAGTCTCCCGGATGCCGTCCAGGTCGAGCAGCCCGGCGACGGGCTGCTCGGGGCCGATCAGCCCCTGCTCGACCGCCGCGCGCATCGCCTGTCCGCGCCGTTCCACCAGATCAGTCATGTGCCTCAGCCAACCATTCCCGGATCAGGCGTGCCAGACCGCCCAGGGCCTGTCCGGCGGATCCTGGCCGGGTCCGCGACGCCACAGTGACATCAGCCGCTGGCGCGGCGGGCGGCACCTCGCGGCGTTGCCGGAGTGCCCGCAGGAAACCACCCTGCGGGCACTCCGGCGCCTTGCGATGCACCGCACCAGAAGCCGCGGCCTGTCCGACCCGGATCCGCCGGACAGGCCCTGTCAGTGTTGACTAGAGGTATTCAGCTTGCAATGATCTGAATTAATCAATCCAGTCGGCAGTCACCAGTCACCAGTCACCCAGTCACGAGGAGGCCCCGCCCATGACCGGCATCGGCACCAGTTCCGGACCGCGGCCCGTACGCGCCCCGCGCGGGACCAAGCTCAGCGCCCAGGGCTGGCAGCAGGAAGCCGCGCTGCGCATGCTGCAGAACAACCTCGACCCCGAGGTCGCCGAGCACCCGGACAAGCTGGTCGTCTACGGCGGCACGGGCAAGGCCGCCCGTGACTGGCGCTCCTTCGACGCCATGGTGCGCACCCTCGAGACGCTCAAGCAGGACGAGACGATGCTGGTGCAGTCCGGCCGCCCCGTCGGCGTGATGCAGACGCACGAGTGGGCGCCGCGCGTGCTGATCGCCAACTCCAACCTGGTCGGCGACTGGGCGAACTGGGAGGAGTTCCGCCGTCTGGAGGCCCTCGGGCTCACGATGTACGGGCAGATGACCGCCGGGTCGTGGATCTACATCGGCACCCAGGGCATCCTGCAGGGCACGTACGAGACCTTCGCCGCCGTCGCCGAGAAGAAGTTCGGCGGCACGCTGGCCGGGACGATCACGCTCACCGCCGGCCTCGGCGGCATGGGCGGCGCGCAGCCGCTCGCCGTGACGATGAACGACGGCGTAGCGATCTGTATCGACTGCGACCCGCGCGCCATCGAGCGCCGCATCGAGCACCGCTACCTCGACGTCAAGGCCGACAGCCTCGCGCACGCGCTGCAGCTCGCCACCGAAGCCCGCGATGCGCGCAGGCCGCTCAGCATCGGCCTGCTCGGCAACGCCGCCGAACTGCTGCCGCGGATGCTCGCCGAGGGCGCGCCCATCGACATCGTCACCGACCAGACCTCCGCCCACGACCCGCTGGCCTATCTGCCGATCGGCGTGGACTTCGCCGACATGGCCTCGTACGCCGCCGAGAAGCCCGCCGACTTCACGCAGCGCGCGCGGGAGGCCATGGCCAAGCACGTCGAGGCCATGGTCGGCTTCCAGGACGCCGGCGCCGAGGTCTTCGACTACGGCAACTCCATCCGGGGCGAGGCCCAGCTCGCCGGCTACGAGCGCGCCTTCGCCTTCCCCGGATTCGTGCCCGCGTACATCCGGCCGCTGTTCTGCGAGGGCAAGGGCCCCTTCCGGTGGGCGGCGCTTTCAGGCGAGGCGTCGGACATCGCGAAGACGGACAAGGCGATCCTGGAGCTCTTCCCGGAGAACGAGTCCCTCGCCCGCTGGATGAAGATGGCGGGGGAGCGGGTCCACTTCCAGGGCCTGCCCGCCCGCATCTGCTGGCTCGGCTACGGCGAGCGCGACAAGGCCGGCGAGCGCTTCAACGAGATGGTCGCCGACGGCACCCTGGCCGCCCCCCTGGTCATCGGCCGCGACCACCTGGACGCCGGCTCCGTCGCCTCCCCCTACCGCGAGACCGAGGCCATGCTCGACGGCTCCGACGCGATCGCCGACTGGCCGTTGCTCAACGCCATGGTCAACGTCGCCTCCGGCGCCTCCTGGGTCTCCATCCACCACGGTGGCGGGGTCGGCATGGGCCGCTCCATCCACGCCGGCCAGGTCACGGTCGCCGACGGCACCAAGCTCGCCGGCGAGAAGATCCGCCGGGTGCTGACCAACGACCCGGGCATGGGTGTCATCCGGCACGTGGACGCCGGCTACGACCGTGCGGACGAGGTCGCGGACGAACGCGGCGTGCGCGTGCCGATGCGCGAGGGCGGGGACGAGGGCGGGGCCGCGTGACCTCCTCGTTCCACGAGATGTGGGCGGACCTGCTGCCCGTCGGCCGCGACTCCGGGAGCGGCGGCTACCGCCGCTACGCCTGGACCGGCGCCGACACCGACTGCCGGGCCTGGTTCCGGGCCCAGGCGCAGGGCCGGGGCCTGGCCTACGAGGTCGACCGCAACGGCAACCAGTGGGCCTGGCTCGGCGACCCCGCCGCCGGGGACGCGGTCGTCACCGGCTCACACCTGGACTCCGTCCCGGACGGCGGGGCTTTCGACGGCCCGCTGGGCGTCGTGTCGTCCTTCGCCGCGCTGGACGAGCTGCGCGAGCGGGAACGCGGGCGGGAAACCGTCCTGCGCAGGCCGCTCGCCATCGTCAACTTCGGCGACGAGGAGGGCGCCCGCTTCGGCCTGGCCTGCGTCGGCTCCCGCCTGGCCTCGGGGCAGCTCACGCCTGCGCATGCCGCGAAACTGCGCGACGCGGACGGCGTGAGCCTTCCGCAGGCCATGGAGGCGGCCGGATACGACCCCGAGGCCATCGGCCCGGACCCGGAGCGCCTCGCGCGCATCGGCGCCTTCGTGGAGCTGCACGTCGAGCAGGGCCGGGCGCTGGCCGACACACCGCACGCCGTGGGCGTCGCCTCCGCCATCTGGCCGCACGGCCGCTGGCGGTTCGACTTCCACGGCGAGGCCAACCACGCGGGCACCACCCGCCTGGAGGACCGCCGCGACCCCATGCTGACGTACGCCAACACCGTCCTCGCCGCGCGCAAGAAGGCCCGCCTCGCCGGGGCCCTGGCCACCTTCGGCAAGGTCTCCGTCGAGCCGAACGGGGTCAACGCCATCGCCTCCCTCGTCCGGGGCTGGCTGGACTCCCGCGCCGCCGACGAGGCGACCCTGGCCGAGGTCGTCGCCGAGATCGAGCGCGCGGCGGTCGAGCGCGGCGCCCGCGACGGGGTCGAGGTGCGGGTGACCCGGGAGTCCTTCACTCCGGTGGTCGAATTCGCCCACGGCCTGCGCGACGAGCTGTCCAAGCTGCTCGGCGGCGTCCCCGTCCTCCCCACCGGCGCCGGACACGACGCGGGAATCCTGTCCGCTTCCGTCCCGACGGCCATGCTGTTCGTACGGAACCCCACCGGGATCTCGCACTCGCCGGCCGAGTACGCCGCCGAGGACGACTGCCTCGCCGGGGTCACCGCACTCGCCGACGTACTGGAGGGGCTCGCGTGTCGCTGACGCCGCAGACCTACTGGGCGGAACACGCCTGGCTGAACGACACCGTCGAGCCCGGCGTGGTCATCGAGACCGCCTCCGACGGCCGCATCACCGCCGTCCGCCCCCGCGCCGAGGCCCCGCCCGTCGGGGCGGTCACCCTGCGCGGCTTCACGATCCCCGGGCTCGCGAACGCGCACAGCCACGCCTTCCACCGCGCCCTGCGCGGCACGGTCCAGGTGGGCTCCGGCACCTTCTGGACCTGGCGCGAGGTGATGTACTCGGTCGCGGCCCGGCTCACCCCGGAGACGTATTTCGAGCTTGCGCGTGCCGTGTACGCCGAGATGGCCCTGGCCGGCATCACCTGCGTGGGTGAATTCCACTACCTCCACCACCAGCCCGACGGCACCCCTTACGACAACCCCAATGCGATGGGCGAGGCGCTGATGGCCGCCGCCACCGAGGCCGGCATCCGCATCACCCTCCTCGACACCGCCTACCTTTCCTCCGGCTTCGGCGCCGCCCCCGACCCCCACCAGCGGCGTTTCAGCGACGGCGACGCCCATGCGTGGGCAGTGCGGGCCTCGGAGCTGAAGGCGGGCTCCCACGCCCGGATCGGGGCCGCGATCCATTCCGTACGGGCCGTACCGGCCGATCAGCTCGGACAGGTAGCGGCCTGGGCCGCCGAGCGCGACGCGCCGCTGCACGTCCACCTCTCCGAGCAGACCGCCGAGAACGACGCCTGCATCGCCGCGTACGGGCTCACGCCGGCCGCCCTGCTCGCCGAGCACGGCGTTCTCGGCCCGCGCACCTCCGTCGTCCACGCGACGCATCTGACGCCTGAGGACATCGCCCTCCTCGGCACCTCCGGCACGGCCGTCTGTATGTGCCCGACGACGGAACGCGACCTCGCCGACGGCATCGGCCCGGCGAAGTCCCTGGAGCTGGCCGGGTCCCCGCTCACCCTCGGCAGCGACAGCCACGCCGTCATCGACCTCCTCGAGGAAGCCAGGGCCCTCGAACTCGACGAACGCCTCCACACGCGCACGCGTGGCCACTGGACGGCTGCTCGTCTGCTCCGCGCCGCCACGTCCGACGGTCACGCCTCCCTCGGCTGGCCCGACGCGGGCCGCCTCGAACCCGGCTCCCTCGCCGACTTCGCCACGGTCGCCCTCGACTCCGTCCGCACGGCCGGGCCACCGGCCCGCCTCGCGGCCGAGGCCGCGGTCTTCGCCGCCACGTCCGCCGATGTCCTGCACACCGTCGTCGGCGGCCGTCACGTCGTCCGTGACGGCCACCACCAGCTCGTCCCCCACGCGGCGGTCGAGCTCGCGTCCGCCGTCGCAGGGGCGCTGGGCGGCTAGCCCCCACCCCGCCCCTTCCCGAAACCGGGCTCCGCCCGGACCCGGTCCTCAATCGCCGGACGGGCTGAATTTTCAGCCCGCCCGCACGAAAGCAGCGAGCCCATGACCACGACCGTCGTCACCAACATCGGCAGCCTGGTCACGAACGACCCCGCCCTGGGCGAGGGCCCGCTCGGCCTGGTCCAGAACGCCGCCGTCGTGCTGGACGGCGAGACCGTCGCCTGGGTCGGCCCGAAGGCGAAGGCGCCGGCCGCGGACACCACCCACGACGCGGACGGCCGCGCCGCGATCCCCGGCTTCGTGGATTCCCACTCGCACCTGCTGTTCGCAGGCGACCGCACCCAGGAGTTCAACGCCCGTATGTCGGGCCGGCCGTACACCGCCGGAGGCATCCGGACGACGGTGGCCGCGACACGGGCCGCCAGCGACACCGACCTCGACGCCAACATCCGACGGTATGTCACCGAGGCCCTGCGGCAGGGCACGACCACCATCGAGACGAAGTCCGGCTACGGCCTGACCCCGCACGACGAGGCCCGCGCCCTCCGCATCGCGGCCGCGCACACCACGGAGACCACGTACCTCGGCGCGCACATCGTGGCGCCGGAGTACGCGGACGACCCGGCGGGCTACGTGGAGCTGGTCACCGGCGAGATGCTGGAGGCGTGTGCGCCGTACGCCCGCTGGGTGGACGTGTTCTGCGAGCGGGGGGCGTTCGACGGGGAGCAGGCCAGGGCGATCCTGACGGCAGGTCAGAAGCGGGGGCTGATCCCGCGGGTGCATGCGAACCAGCTGGGCCATGGCCCGGGCGTGCAGTTGGCCGTGGAGCTGGGCGCGGCCTCGGCCGACCACTGCACGCATCTGACGGACGAGGACGTGGACGCGCTGGCGGCGAGCGCACGGCAGACCGTGGCGACGCTGCTGCCCGGCGCGGAGTTCTCGACCCGGGCCCAATACCCGGATGCCCGTCGGCTCCTGGACGCGGGAGCGACGATCGCGCTGTCGACGGACTGCAATCCGGGGTCGTCGTTCACCACGTCCATGCCGTTCTGTATCGCGGTGGCGGTACGGGACATGGGGATGACGCCCGACGAGGCGATCGGGGCGGCGACCCTCGGCGGGGCGAAGGCGCTGCGCCGTGGCGACATCGGGCGGATCACGCCCGGTGCGCGCGCCGACCTGGCCCTGCTTGACGCACCGTCACACGTACATCTGGCGTATCGCCCGGGGGTGCCGCTGGTGTCAGCCGTATGGCGGGGCGGGGTGCGCGAATTGGTGTAGACCTTCATATTTATGGGCAAGAACCCACACATATGGTGGTAGTGCTTCAGGCATGAGACGACGAAGTGTGGTGCCCGCGCTCCTGCTGTCCCTCGGCGTCGCCGCGGTGCCGGCGGCCCCGCAAGCAGCGGCAGCGGCGGCGGCCGACGCCCCGCGGCCGCTCGCGCAGGTCGTCCCGGTGCCGGCGTCCGTGAAGGCGGGCGGCGGGGCCTTCACGCTGGCGGAGGACGCGGCCATCCACGTCCCGGCGGGGTCGCCGGGGGCGGCCGCGGTCGGCCGGTATCTGGCGGGCATCCTGCGGCCGTCGACGGGGTACGAGCTGCCGCTGACGACGAGCGCGCAGCGCGAGGGCATCGTGCTGGCGCTCACCGAACCGGGTACGGGGAACACCGGAACCGAGGGATACCGGCTGCAGTCCACGCCCCGGGCGGTGGTGATCAGCGCGGCGACGACCGCCGGGCTCTTCCACGGCGTACAGACTCTGCGGCAGCTGCTCCCGGCCTCCGTGGAACGGGAGTTCTACGGGCCCGGCCCCTGGACCGTGGCGGGCGGCACGATCGCCGACCGCCCGCGCTATGCCTACCGGGGCGCGATGCTGGATGTGGCGCGGCACTTCCACACCGTCCAGCAGGTGGAGCGGTACATCGACCAGCTCGCGCTCTACAAGATCAACCGCCTGCACCTCCACCTCACCGACGACCAGGGCTGGCGGATCGCGATCACGTCCCGCCCCCGCCTGACCTCGTACGGCGGCAGCACGCAGGTCGGCGGCGGGACCGGCGGCTACTACACCAAGGCCGAGTACCAGGAGATCGTGCGTTACGCGGCGAGCCGCTATCTGACCGTCGTCCCGGAGATCGACATGCCGGGCCACACCAACGCCGCGCTGGCCTCTTACGGGGAACTGAACTGCAACGGCGTCCCGCGCGCCCTCTACACCGGCACCGCCGTCGGCTTCAGCTCGCTGTGCGTACCGAAGCCGGCGACCACGCAGTTCGTGGACGACGTCATCCGTGAGATCGCGGCGATGACCCCGGGCCCGTATCTGCACATCGGCGGCGACGAGGCGCGGGTGACCAGCCGCGCCGACTACGTCGCCTTCATGGACCGCGCCCAGCAGATCGTGCGGCGGTACGGCAAGACCGTCATCGGCTGGCACCAGATCACCGGAGCGGACCCGGCCCCCGGGGCGATCGCACAGTACTGGGGCACGAAGGGCGACGAGGAGCCGGTCGCGGCGGCCGCGCGGGCGGGCACCCGGCTGATCATGTCCCCGGCGAATCACGCCTACCTGGACATGAAGTACGACGAGGAGACGCCGATCGGCCAGAAGTGGGCGGGCTACATCGAGGTCCAGAAGGCCTACGACTGGAATCCCGCGACCGTCGTGCGCGGCGCGCCCGCGTCCTCCGTGCTCGGCGTGGAGGCCCCGCTGTGGTCGGAGACGGTGACGGACAGCTCGGAGATCGAGTACCTGGCCTTCCCCCGGCTCCCGGCGATCGCCGAGGTCGGCTGGTCACCGGCCGGCACCCACAGCTGGGCCTCCTTCCGGCAGCGCCTCGCCGCCGAGGGTCCGCGCTGGACGGCGCTCGGCATCAACTACTACCGGTCGCCGCAAGTGCCGTGGACCTCGACGGGCTGACGGCTGACTGGCTGACGGGCCGGCGACCGACCTACTCCTCGACCAGCAGACCCCGCCGCAGCCGCCTCAGCGTCCGGGTCAGCAGGCGGGAGACATGCATCTGGGAGATGCCCAGCTCGTCGCCGATCTCCGACTGCGTCATGTTGGCGACGAAGCGCAGCGACAGGATCTGCCGGTCGCGCGGTGTCAGGTCGGCGATCAGCGGCTTGAGGGACTCGACGTTCTCGATGCCCTCCAGGCCGTGGTCCTCGTAGCCGATCCGGTCCGCGAGCGCGCCCTCGGCGTCGTCCTCGTCGGGCTGGGCGTCCAGGGAGCTGGCGGTGTACGCGTTGCTCGCGCCCATGCCCTCGATCACCTCCGACTCGCTGATCCGCAGCTTCGCGGCGAGCTCGGAGGGGGTCGGGGCGCGGTCCAGCTGCTGCGCCAGCTCGTCGCCGGCCTTGGCCAGGTCCAGCCGCAGCTCCTGCAGTCTGCGCGGGACGCGTACGGACCAGGACGTGTCGCGGAAGAAGCGCTTGATCTCACCGACGATGGTCGGCATCGCGAAGGTGGGGAACTCGACCCCGCGGCTCAGCTCGAAGCGGTCGATCGCCTTGATCAGGCCGATGGTGCCGACCTGGATGATGTCCTCCATCGGCTCACTGCGGGAGCGGAAGCGGGAGGCGGCGTACTTCACCAGGGCGAGATTGAGCTCAACCAGCGTGTTGCGGACGTACGCGTGCTCCGGGGTGCCCTCCTCCAGCGTCTCCAGGCGCTGGAACAGAGTCTTGGACAGGGCCCGTGCGTCAACCGGACTGACCTCGTCGAAGGGGGGAATTACCAGGTCCTCGACGGCCTCGGGTGTCGCCGACGTGTCATGCACGTCGAGCCGGGGTGCCATGTCTTCCTCCCTCAGTGGCGGACATCTCCTCTAACACGCCTACCCCGTTTCGACGTGACATTGCAAGCCCAGAGGGCCCGGCTACCGGCGGATTCAGGAACCGCGTAGGGTTTCCGGAAGCGCAGCAGACACGCAGAAGGGGCGGGACATGGACCGCGGAGTGGTCGGTACGGCCGACCGTGATCGGCTTGTGGTCGCGGTACGCCGCTACGCGATGAGCGCGGTGGTCACGCCCGTCGGCGAGCTCGACCACCATACCGCCGACCTGCTGCGCGAGCCTCTCGACAAGCTTGCCGAGGACGCCATCCCCAAGGTGGTGGTGGACTGCTCCCACCTTGATTTCTGCGACTCCACCGGCCTCAACGTGCTGCTCGGTGCCCGGCTGAAAGCCGAGGCCGCAGGGGGCGGGGTGCACCTGGCGGGGATGAGCCCGGCCGTGTCCCGGGTCTTCGAGATCACCGGCGCCGACGCCGTCTTCACGGTCCACGCGACCCTGGACGACGCGCTGAAGGAATGAGTCGGTGCGAGTGTTTCGTACGGCTCCGGAGGTGTCTCCCGGAGACCTACGGGCAGGAGATGGTCGGGTAAGGAGACCCTCGGAAAACCACGGGCACCCATGGGCACCCACGGACACGTCTTGTCGGATTGCCGGACATCGGTGAGGTGAAGCGCTGATGAGCACCACGCGGCCCCCTGCGGCCGATGACCGCAACCCGGACTCGGGTGACGCGGGCGTGCCCTCAGGGCAGGGCCAGGTGCGCGTCCTACCCCTCTCCGGCGCCGCCGGCGTCGTCCCGCTCGCCCGTGACTTCACCCGCCAGGCCCTCTACGACTGGGGCTGGCTGCCGGCCGCCACGGCGGACCGCCGGGCCGCCGCCGAGGATGTGCTCCTGGTCGTCTCCGAGCTGGTCACCAACGCGTGCCTGCACGCCGGCGGCCCGCAGGAACTGCGCGTCCACCGCACCCCCAAGTCGCTGCGCCTCGAAGTGACCGACAGCGGCCCCGGCACCCCGGCCCCGCGCACCCCGCACCGGGCGGGGCGGCCCGGCGGGCACGGGATGTTCATCGTGCAGCGGCTGTGCCTGGACTGGGGCGTCGTACGCCACCCGGACGGGCACCCGGGCAAGATGGTCTGGGCCGAACTGGCCGCACCGGCGCCTGTTGGCTGAGCCGCGGCCTGAGTCGCGGTCCGGGTTTTCTCTTCCTCTCTCTCCCTCACAGGCGTACTGTCGGGCGCCAAATCTGACATGCCGTCAGTAACTCCTGGGGGAAGGGAGACTCCCGTGCGGCATTCCGTTGTCACGGCTGCCACCGTGGCCGCCGTCGCTTTCGCGGCCGTCGCGGTCGGCGCCCCTGCCGCGTACGCGACCACTGTCGACGTCCCGTACAAGTGCAAGACCCCGATCGGCGACAAGAGCGCCGTCGACCCCATCGACATCAAGGCCGTGAAGTCGGGCTCCGGCTATAAGCTCACCATGAGCTTCAAGAAGGGTGTCTCGTCCAGCCCGGTCGAGCTGGGCAAGGGTGCGATGACGCCCAGCGCGCTGATCATGCTGGGCGGCGCCGAGTCGGGATCGGTCAAGGTCAAGGGCCCGGCCAACGGCGCGGCGCTGCCCGCCAATACGCCGATCAAGATCAACGACCTCACGGGCACGTACACCCCGTCGAAGTCCGGGAAGGTCACCTTCACGGCGGGCGTCCTGACCATCAGCGCGCTCGGTACGACCACCACCTGTACGCCGACCAAGACCCCGGCGCCCTCGCTGACGCTCACGGTGACGGGGTCCGGTTCGTCGTCATCGTCATCGTCGTCGGGTGGTGACGACGCCCTGCCGCAGACCGGCCCGGCCGACAGCGCCCTGGCGCTGGGCACCTTCGGCGGCACGGTGCTGCTGCTCGGGGCGGGCGGCGTGCTGTGGCTGACCAGGCGGTCGGCCGCCGCGCGCGAGCGGTAACGCGGAAAAGGAAGCTGACGCTCCATCGCATAAATCTGACGATCCGTCAAATTCGGTCTCTCGTACGCATTGACTTCTCTTGATCGCCGGACCATCAATGACCCTCGCAGGTACAGAAATGGGACTCTGTGCCCAGAGCGTGATCAAGGGGTAAGAGATGATCGCAATCGCACGAAGATCAATCAGGGGGGGACGGAGGGCGGTCGCCGTACTCGGCGCCGCCATACTCGCTCTCGGTGCCGGGGCTGTCCTGGCGACACCGGCGGCCGCGGCGGACTCCACCTTCACGACTCACTGCATACCGCCGTCCATCTCGGGGATTCCGGCATTCGACGGCACGACCGTGGCGACCATCACCACGGACAAGACCAGCTACCAGGTCGGCGACACCGTCACCGTGACCTATGTGCTGAACACCCCGATGGCCAACACCAGCACCTTCCACCTGGCCATCCCCGCCGACCAGATCACCCCGACGGTCAAGGTCCAGCTCGGCGGTTCCATGACCGGCCTGCTGACCTTCGTCGGCCCGAAGTCCAACCCGCCCATCCCGGATCTGGCCGACTTCCCGGACCTCACCATCACCGGCACCTTCACCGCGACGGCCGCCGGCAGCATCACGCTGACGCCGTCCGACTACGTCGTCCACTCCGACTACGGCATCTCCGCCGACACTCCCTGCACCGTCATCGCCCCGCCCGCCCCGGTGGCCGCCACCATTACGGTTACCGCGCCCAACACCCGTACCGCCACCCTCAGTTCCGGCTCGGGCGTGATCGGTGCGACCGTCAACGTCACCGGCGCCGGATTCACCCCGAACTCCGCCGTCACCGTGGCGGGCGTCCAGGGTGCGGCCGGGACGGGGGAGTACGTGAACGCGCCCACCGACGCCACGGGTGCCTTCTCGGCATCTCTCGCGGTCAGTGACCTCGATACCACCGGCATCATCGTGTTCGAGGGCACTGCCTACGACCCTGCGACGGCGGTCGGTCCGATCGCGTACTACGTCATCGACAACACTCCGCCGCCGGCCGGCAGCCAGAAGCTCACCAGCACCGTGCTGACCGGCACCCTGTCCATGGCCCAGCCCGGTGACACGGTCGAGATGTCGCCGGTCACCGTCAGCGGGTCCGTCGAGCACTCCACGGCCAACCTCAACACCGTCACCGTCAAGGACTACCGGGGCGGCGCCACCGGCTGGTCCCTGACCGGCAAGGCGACCGACTTCGACGGCCCCGGTGCGGCCTCGATCAGCGCCGCCAACCTCTCCTGGACGCCGGCCTGCAGCACGAAGGCCGGCAGCCCGAGCACCTGCGTCGCCGGGTCCCCCGGGTCCGTCGGCACCGTGGGCGCGACGCTGGCCTCGGTCCCCGACGGGACCCTCACCGGCGGTGAGTTCACCGTGGACGCCGGCCTGGATCTCTCGGTCCCGGCCTTCTCCGCCTCGGGAACCTACTCCTCGGTCTTGACCCTGACCCTTACCTGACGCACAGTCAGATAGCTCGGGTGGGCCGGTCGCTGCGGACCGGCCCACCCGACCGGACCGAAGAGCACGACGAGGACGACGAGGACGACGAGGGAGCGCGGTATGTCAGCGTCAGCCAGAGCGAGGACCTACGCCGCACTGCTCACGGCAGCCGCCCTGCTGGGCCTCGGCATCGCGCCCGCCGCCTCCTACGCGGCCCCGCAGACGGCTCTGCAGACCGCCCCGCAGACCGCCCCGCAGACCGCCCCCCGCGCCGACAACGGCCGCTGGTCCGTCTTCCCCGCCCCCGCCGCCGGGGCGAAGGACAAGAGCCCCACCGCCCAGGACCGCCCCTTCTTCACCCTTGAGGGCGACCCCGGCACCACGCTCAAGGACAAGGTCTCCGTCTCCAACCTCTCCTCCGCGCCGATGACCTTCGCCCTCTACGGCGCAGACGCCTACAACACCCCCCGCGACGGCGGCTTCGCCGTACGCGGCCTCGACGAGAAGAGCACCGACGTAGGCTCCTGGGTCACCCTCCTGAAGTCCAGGATCACCATCCCGGCCCGGACCCGCGCCGACATCCCCTTCACCGTCACCATCCCCGAGGGCGCCTCACCCGGTGACCACCCCGGCGCGATCGTCGCCCTCGACACCCACACCGACCCCTCGGCGGGCAATGTCGCCGTCGGCGTGCGCAGGGCCGTCGGCGCCCGCATCTACCTCAAGGTCAGCGGCCCGACCCTGGCCGCCCTCTCCGTCGAGCACGTCACCGTCAGCCACGGCCAGCCCCTGATCCCCGGCACCGACGACTCGACCGCCACCATCCGCTACACCCTCGTCAACCGCGGCAACGTCTCCCTCACCCCGCGCGTCGGCTTCACCGCCAAGGGCCTCTTCGGCCGCACGCTGCTGGACCGCAAGGCCCGTACCCTGCCGCTTGAGCTGCTGCCCGGCCAGAGCGTCGAGCTCACCGAGAAGTGGGCCTCCGCCCCCCAGTTCGACCGCGTCGGCGTCCATCTGACGGTCACCAGCGCCCGCGGCGACCTCAGCGAGACCGCCTCCGCCACCTTCCTGGCCGTGCCCTGGCTGGTCGTGGGCGTGGTGCTGGCGCTGCTGGGCGGCCTGCTGGCCTGGCTGCTTCTCGTACGCCGCCGCAGGCGCCGCCCCCGGACGCAGCCCGAGCCGCAGGAGGAGCCGGCCGCCGAGCCCGTGGGGAGCAGCACGGCGTGAAGTACGTACGACTCCTGCTCGCGGCCGCCCTCCTCGCCCTGGCCCTCGCCCTCGGGGCGGCAGCCGGACCCGCCGCGGCCGACAGTACGGATCCCACGGTCGCCGTCTCCCCGAAGAAGGCCGGCGCGGGCCACGACATCACCGTCACCGGCCAGGGCTGGAAGCCCGGCACCCTGCTCACCCTCCTCATCTGCGGCCAGAACGCCATCGGCGGCACCAACTCCTGCGCCAACGCGGGCGGCCGTGCCGCGACGACCGACGCGCACGGCGCCTTCAGCCGCCAGATGCCCGTCACCGAGCCGCCCAAGCCCTGCCCCTGCGTCGTGCACGTGGCCACGGTCATGGGCGACCCGGTCGTCGTCGACGCCCCCTTCGTCGTGGCCGGACACCCCGTCGCCCCGCTGCCCACCCGGACCACCGGCGGCCGCCTCGCCGTCCTCTCCGCCCGCCTCGAAGGCTCCAGCGGCCTCCTCACCTGGTTCGGCGCCCCGCCGCAGCGCACCCTGGTCATCACCGTCGGCAACCTCGGCTCCGACCCGGCGAAGGACCCGGTCTTCCAGGTCGGCACCTCCCACGGCGTCTACGCCCCCCTGTGGGAGGACCAGCCCTGGCACGGCACCGTACAGCCCGGCGCGAAGCAGCAGATCAGAATCCCGGTGGAGCTGGCGGCGGGCGCGCACGGCGACTACACCGTGTCGCTGCGGTACGGCGGCAAGGTTCTGGCCACCAACCCCTGGTCCGTGGGCCGCCCTTGGGGCGTGACGCTGTTCTGGCTGCTGCTCTGCGTCGTGGTCCCCTCCGCGCTGTTCCGCATCGGCATGGCGGTGGTCAACCGCCTGCGCCCCCGGGCCCCGGCCACCGCCGCCGCCGTACCGGACAACACCCCCACCTCCACCCACACCCTTCCCTGGTTCGCGCCAGGTGCCTCACCACCCGCACACCGAAAGGAACCCAGCTCGTGACGAATCCCCGAACGCGAGCCGCCAGGGCCAGAGCCATCGGCGCGATCCTCATGCTCAGCGGCGCCGCCCTGTTGGCCACTGCTGCGCCGGCCGAAGCCGCCGAAGTCTCCTACGCGACCCACTGCGTGCCGCCCAGCGGAGTCGGCGTCGACCCCGTGGACGGCACCACCAAGGCAGACGTCACCGCTCCCGCCACCGCCAAGGTCGGCGACGAGGTCACCGTCACCTGGAAGTTCACCCAGCTCGCCTCCGCCACCAACCCCGGCCCCATCGCCATCGGCGATAACCAGCTCAAGCCGACCGGCAAGATCACCCTCGGCGGCGCCCAGAGCGCCACCGTCGACGTCGAAGGCCCCCAGCAGAACCCCGAGATCCCGATCGGCGGGGCCATGGTGGTTTCCGACATGACGGGCACCGTCAAGCTCACGGCCGCGGGCGAGGTCACCATCACCCCGGGCGCCTACACGATCAACGCGTACGGGACCCAGACACAGTGCACCCCGACGGCGGCCGTCCCCGTCGCGGCCACGATCACGGTGACGCCGGGAGACGGCTCGTCGTCGTCCGCCTCGGCGTCGTCGTCCGCGTCCGCGTCGGCCAGCGCCAGCGCCAGTACGAGCGCCAGTACGAGTACGAGCGCCACCCCCTCCAGCACCATCACCGGCGGCGACCCCGTGGGCACCAAGTACCCCGGCAAGCAGGTCTCGGTCCCGTACAAGTGCGAGACCCTGATCGGCGATCAGTCCGCGACCGCCAAGCTCACCATCAGCGCCGTCAAGAGCAGCAGTGGCTATGACCTGACCGTCCACTACGGGGCCGGGATCATGAAGAGCCCCAGCGCCATCACCAAGGGCATGATCACGCCCAGCATGGCCATCACCCTGGGCGGCGCGCAGACCGGCACCACCCCGGTCACCGGCCCGCCCAACACCAAGGCCTTCGCGACGGGCGATCTGATCACCCTCGACGATCTCACCGGTACGTACGTCCCCGCCTCCACCGGCGAAGTCACCCTCGCCCCCGGCGTACTGACCATCAAGCTGACCTCCGGCGGCACCGTCGTATCCACCTGCACCCCCACTACCACCGCTGTCTCCCTGACCCTCGACGTCACCGACGAAGGCGGCTCCACCGCGTCCGCGTCCTCGACCTCGTCGACCGGGACCTCCGGCTCCCTCGCCGAAACCGGCTCCTCCGCCGCCCCCTCCCTCCACGCCCTGGCCCTCGTCGCCGGCACCGTCCTCCTCCTCGGCGGCGCGGTCTTCACCTTCACCCCCTGGGGGCGCCTGCGCCGCTGAGCGGCATTCGCCGGACCGCCCGACGTGACGTCCGAAATCCGCCAGCGAGACCGGGGCGTCAGGACGAGGCTGGCCGTATGACCGCAACCACAACCACGGCATTCAGAATCCACGCAGTCCCGGCCGAAGCCCTGGACCGCGCCCGGCGCACCGGCAAGCCCACGCGAATCGTCGCCGGGGGCGGCGAGCCGGTCAGGTGCTGTCTGCGGGACGCCGAGCCCGGCGAAGAGCTGATTCTGTTCAACTACGAGCCGCCGATCCCGGGGACCGACAGCCCCTACCAGGAGACCGGAGCCGTCTACGCGCACGCCGAGCCCTGCGCGGGCCCGCCTGAGCACGGGGCCTACCCGCAGGACTGGCGGGGCCGTCCGCAGGTGCTGCGGGCGTACGACGAGCGGGGATGGATCCACGAGGCGACGCGGGTGCATGACGGGCAGGACCCGGAGGGGGCGATCGCGGCGGTGCTGGCCGAGAACGGGGTCGTGGAGGTCCACAGCCGCAACATCGACTACGGCTGCTTCATGTTCGCGGCGACATCCGCCCGGGCCTAGAAAGCCCAGGGGCCCCGGAGCAATGTGCTCCGGGGCCCCTCAGGCACGTACCGGTTGACCGTCAGCGGACGTCAGTGGACGTCGCCCATCAGCTTGATCACGTTCCGGCGGTACATCACGAAGGCCACGCCCGCGAGCAGCGCCACCGCGCCCTGGATGGCGAAGGCGGTCTCCGACAGGAACGCGTCGCCTACGACGAGCTGGATGATGGCGGCCACGCAGTCGCCCGCAGTGACGGCGAGGAAGAACAGGCCCATCATCTGGCTGCCGTACTTGGCCGGGGCCAGCTTGGTGGTGACCGACAGGCCGACGGGCGACAGGCACAGCTCGGCGACGGTCTGGATCAGGTAGACCATGGCCAGCCACATCGGGGAGACCTTGGTGCCGCCGGAGGCTGCGCCCTGGGCGAGCATCATGACCACGAAGGAGGCGCCGATGCCGATGAGGCCGTAGGCGAACTTGGTGGTCGTGGTGGGGTTGCGGCGGCCGAGCTTGATCCAGACGGCGGCGAAGACCGGCGCCAGGGCCATCACGAAGAGCGGGTTCAGGGACTGGAACCAGCTCTCGGGGAAGTTGAAGCCGAAGAGCCGGGAGGAGGTGTGGTCGGCGGCGAAGACGGTCAGGGTCGAGCCGGACTGGTCGTAGATCATCCAGAACAGGGCGGCGACGACGAAGAACCAGATGAAGCCGGTGACCTTGGACTTCTCGTCCGTGCTCAGGTCCTGGTCGCGGCGGATGCGCGCGAAGTAGTACGTCGGCAGGGCCAGGCCGATCAGCGACAGCGGCCACAGCACCCAGTTGACGGTGAAGTGCCCGGTGAAGGTGACGACGCCGTAGAAGGCCACCGCGGCCACCAGCCACAGCAGCGCCTTCTTCAGCAGCACCGCCCGCTCGGAGGCCGCCAGCGGCGTCGGGACGACGCTGCTGACCGGGGCCAGGTGCTTGGTGCCGTACAGGAACTGGGCCAGGCCCAGGGCCATGCCGACGCCGGCCATGGCGAAGCCGAGGTGCCAGTTGACCTCCTGGCCGACGGTGCCGATGGCGAGCGGGGCGAGGAAGGCACCGAGGTTGATGCCCATGTAGAAGATGGTGAAGCCGCCGTCCCGGCGCGGGTCGTTGCGGTCCGGGTAGAGCTGGCCGACCATCGTGGAGATGTTGGACTTCAGCAGGCCGGAGCCGACCGCGATGAAGACGAGGCCCACGAAGAAGGAGGCCCTGACCGGCACGGCCAGCAGGAAGTGGCCGGTCATGATGACCGCGCCGCCGATGGCCACGGCGCGGCGCGGACCCCACAGGCGGTCGGCGAGCCAGCCGCCGGGCATGGCCAGCAGATACACCGTGGCGGTGTAGACGCTGTAGACGGCACCGGCCGCGGCGGCCTTCATGCCGAGTCCGCCGTCCGCGACGGAAGCCGTCAGATAGAGGACGAGAAGGGCCTTCATGCCGTAGTAGCTGAATCGCTCCCACGTCTCGGTCATGAAGAGAGTGGCCAAACCGCGGGGGTGGCCGAGGAAGGTGGGGCCGCCGTTCGCAGGGGTGTCCTGCGCAGTGGCGGCGTCCTTCGTCAGGCTGGACGCCATGGTCGTTCCTTGCTGGTTCGGGACGCGCTGGGGATGGGGGGACGCGCGCCTTGTCGTGCCGGTGGTCCTCGGTGCGTTTGTGTGCGCCGAAGTCACAGCAGTGCTGCTAAGGGCTTTAAGCACTTTATGGCAGTAGAGGGTGTGGTATAGCCCGACTTGAGACGTACCTCACAGGCCCCCGTGCGACCGTGTCGCAGGTCACCGGACCTTTACGTTCCGGCGTCAGCGCCACGCGCTTCCCGCGCGGACTACCATCAGCCCATGACCCGCGTACTGCTCGCCGAGGACGACGCATCCATCTCGGAACCGCTCGCACGCGCCCTGCGCCGCGAAGGCTACGAGGTCGAGGTGCGTGAGGACGGTCCCACCGCGTTGGAAGCCGGCCTACTGGGCGCCTTCGATCTGCTGGTTCTGGACCTGGGGCTGCCCGGTATCGACGGCCTGGAGGTCTGCAGGCGACTGCGCACCGAGGGCCACGGTTTCCCCGTGCTGGTGCTCACCGCCCGCGCCGACGAGGTGGACACCGTGGTCGGCCTGGATGCCGGCGCCGACGACTACGTCACCAAGCCCTTCCGGCTCGCCGAACTGCTCGCCCGCGTACGCGCGCTGCTCAGGCGCGGCGCGACGGAGGGCGGCACCCCGCAGCCCTCCACCCAGGGTGTGCGGATCGACGTCGAGTCGCACCGTGCCTGGATGGGTGACGAGGAACTCCAGCTCACCGCCAAGGAGTTCGACCTCCTGCGGGTGCTGGTCCGCGACGCCGGCCGGGTGGTCACGCGCGAGCAGCTGATGCGCGAGGTCTGGGACACCACGTGGTGGTCGTCCACCAAGACCCTCGACATGCACATCTCCTGGCTGCGCAAGAAGCTCGGCGACGACGCCGCGGCGCCCCGCTACATCTCCACCGTGCGCGGCGTCGGCTTCCGCTTCGAAAAGAACTGACGTCACGCCGGGCACGGGCGCCCGTGCCCGTGCCCGGATAATCCGTGTCGTCCCCGCCCGGAGGGCAAATTGCGCCGCCGTCTCATCACGTCCACGCTCGCCGTGGTGCTCGTCGTCATCGCCGTCTTCGGGGTCTCACTCGTCATCGTCGAGACCCGGACGATCGAGAACAGCGCCTCGGAGATGGTGGACTCCGAGGCGGTACGCCTCCTCAGCATCGTCGAGAACCGGCTGAACGACGGCGAGAAGGTCAACAAGCAGGCGCTGTCGCAGCAGATCGCCCCTGATCGTTACGCGCTCGTGGAGATCCACGGCGAGGACCCGATCGAGATCGGTACCCGCCCGACCGGCAAGGTGATCGCCTCCACGCAGAAGGGCGACGGTGAGACCGTCACCGTCGAGGAGTCGCGCCGCAAGGTCAGCGACGAGATCGGCCGTACGCTCCTGGTCATCCTGGCCGTCGCCCTGCTCGCGGTGCTGGCCGCCGCCGCCCTGGCCGTACGCCAGGCCCGCCGGCTCGGCAGCCCCCTCACCGACCTCGCCGAGACCGCCGAGCGGCTCGGCTCGGGCGACCCGCGCCCGCGCCACCGCCGCTACGGGGTGCCGGAGCTGGACCGGGTCGCCGATGTCCTGGACTCCAGCGCCGAGCGGATCGCCCGGATGCTCACCGCCGAACGGCGGCTCGCGGCTGACGCCTCGCACCAGCTGCGTACGCCGCTGACGGCGCTCAGCATGCGGCTGGAGGAGATCATCGCCACCGCCGACGACCAGGAGACGGTCAAGGAGGAGGCGACCATCGCGCTGGGGCAGGTCGAGCGCCTCACGGATGTCGTACAGCGGCTGCTGACCAACGCCCGCGACCCGCGCACCGGCTCGGCGGTCGACTTCGACCTGGACGACGTGATCAAGCAGCAGGTCGAGGAATGGCGGCCTGCCTACCGCAACGAGGGCCGCACCATCGTCACCGCCGGCACGCACGGCCTGCGGGCCGTCGGCACCCCCGGCGCGGTCGCCCAGGTGCTGGCCACGCTGATGGAGAACGGCCTGATGCACGGCGCCGGCACGGTGTGCCTGTCAACGCGCGTCACCGGCAACCAGGCGGTCGTCGAGGTGACGGACGAGGGGCATGGTGTGCCGAACGAACTGGGCTCCCGGGTCTTCGAGCGCACGGTCAGCGGCCGCAACTCCACCGGCATCGGACTGGCCGTCGCCCGCGACCTGGCCGAGGCCGACGGCGGGCGGCTCGAGCTGCTCCAGCAGCGGCCGCCGGTCTTCGCGCTGTTCCTGGCGCGGGAGGGCGAAATCGGCGAACTCAGCCCGTCCGGCGATTAGCCCTGCACGTGCTGAGGGGCTTCGGCCTGGGCCTCGGCCTCGGTGAGGAACGATTCTGCTTGCTCCAGCGCCTCACGGGCGGGCAGCGCCTTGAAGACCCAGGTCCGGTAGGACCAGAAGCGGAAGAGCGTGGCGACGCCGATCCCGACGAACTTGAACACATTGCTCTGCAGCGGGCTGTCCCAGTCGAACCCGTACGTCGCCGCGTAGAGCACGCCGTTCTCGATCACCAGCCCGATCGCGCTGAAGAAGAGAAAAAGCCCGAGTTCCTTGGTGCGCCCGCCCTTGTCGCGGTCCCGGTAGGTGAAATAGCGGAAACCGACGTAGTTGAAGGCGATGGCGACGACCGTCGCGAGGACGCTGGCCCGGACGACCTGCAGGCCGGTGCCGTGCCGGAGCAGGTTGAAGGCCGCGATATTGACGAGGACACCGGCCGCGCCGACCGCGCCGAACTTGGCGACCTCTCGGAATATCCGGGCCAGTCCGCCCTGCAGTCCTGTCGATCGATCCATGGTGATCGTTGGGCCCCATCATTCGTAGGTCGTCGCTTCGGTCAGCGCATCGGCGGCACATCAGTGGCCACATCAGACGACTTCATGCTAACCGGGGGCCCGGTCACCCGCCGGTCCGTACCGTAATCGTGGGCCGATATCCTGGTGACTGTGACATTCCCGGTAGTCGGCATGATCGGCGGCGGCCAGCTCGCCCGTATGACCCACGAGGCTGGTATCCCGCTCGGCATCAGATTCAAGCTCCTCAGCGACACCCCGATCGACTCGGCGGCCCTGGTGGCCGGTGAGGTCGTCGTCGGCGACTACCGCGACCTGGAGACGCTCCGCGCCTTCGCGGCCGGCTGCGACGTCATCACCTTCGACCACGAGCACGTCCCCACCGAGCACCTGCGGGTCCTGGAGGCCGACGGCATCGCCGTGCGCCCCGGACCCGACGCCCTGGTGCACGCCCAGGACAAGGGCGTCATGCGCGCGCGGCTGGACGCGATCGGGGTGCCGTGCCCCCGGCACCGCCTCGTCGCGGATCCGGCCGACGTGACGCGCTTCGCGCAGGAGGGTGACGGCTTCCCCGTCATCCTCAAGACCGTGCGCGGCGGCTACGACGGCAAGGGCGTGTGGGTCGTGCGCGGCGAGGCGGACGCCGCCGAGCCCTTCCGGGCGGGCGTCCCGGTGCTGGCCGAGGAGAAGGTGGACTTCGTACGGGAGCTGGCGGCGAATGTCGTACGGTCCCCGCACGGGCAGGCCGTCGCGTACCCCGTGGTGGAGTCGGTGCAGGTGAACGGCGTGTGCGACACGGTGATCGCGCCCGCGCCGGACCTGGCCGAGGACGTCTCGATGAAGGCCCAGCAGCTCGCGCTGACCATCGCCAAGGAACTCGGCGTCGTCGGCCACCTCGCGGTCGAGCTCTTCGAGACCCGGGACGGCCGGATCCTGGTCAACGAGCTGGCCATGCGGCCCCACAACAGCGGCCACTGGACCCAGGACGGGGCCGTGACCTCCCAGTTCGCCAACCACCTGCGTGCCGTTCTCGACCTCCCGCTGGGCGACCCGCGCCCGCGCGCGAAGTGGACCGTCATGGCCAATGTCCTGGGCGGCGACTTCCCGGACATGTACCACGCCTTCCTGCACTGCATGGCCCGCGACCCCCAGCTCAAGATCCACATGTACGGCAAGGACGTGAAGCCCGGCCGCAAGGTCGGCCACGTCAACACCTACGGCGACGACCTCGGTGAGGTGCGTGAGCGTGCCCGGCACGCCGCCGACTACCTGCGAGGGACGATCACCGAATGAGCAGCACTCCCCTGGTCGGCATCGTGATGGGCTCCGACTCCGACTGGCCCGTCATGGAGGCCGCCGCCCAGGCCCTCGACGAGTTCGAGGTGCCCTACGAGGTCGACGTCGTCTCCGCCCACCGCATGCCGCACGAAATGATCGCGTACGGGGAGAGTGCCGCCGAGCGCGGCCTCAAGGCGGTCATCGCGGGCGCGGGCGGCGCCGCCCACCTGCCCGGCATGCTCGCCTCCGTGACCCCGCTGCCGGTCATCGGCGTCCCCGTGCCCCTGAAGTACCTCGACGGCATGGACTCCCTGCTCTCCATCGTCCAGATGCCGGCCGGCGTCCCGGTCGCCACGGTGTCCGTGGCCGGCGCGCGCAACGCGGGTCTGCTGGCGGTCCGGATCCTCGCCGCGCATGACGCCGAACTCCTCGCGCGCATGCGGGCTTTCCAGGTCGAGCTGAACGAGCAGGCCACGGAGAAAGGCAAGCGCCTGCGTGCCAAGGTGGAAGGCGGCAACGGCTTCGGCTTCGGAAAGTAGGCACCCGTGACTGTGGTGGACCACCTGCCCCTCGCCCGCGAGATCCTCGCCGCCCACCCCGTGGTGGACGGTCACAACGACCTCCCCTGGGCCCTGCGCGAGCAGGTCCGCTACGACCTCGCCGCCCGCGACATCGCCACCGACCAGTCCGCCCACCTGCACACCGACATCCCCCGCCTGCGCGCGGGCGGTGTCGGCGCGCAGTTCTGGTCCGTGTACGTCCGCACCGACCACACCGGCGGCGACGCCGTCACCGCCGTCCTGGAGCAGATCGACTGCGTTCTGCGGCTCGTCGACCGCCACCCCGCCGATCTGCGGCTCGCCCTCACCGCAGACGACATGGAGACGGCCCGTTCCGAGGGCCGCATCGCCTCCCTCATGGGCGCCGAGGGCGGCCACAGCATCGACAACTCCCTGGCCGTCCTGCGCATGCTGTACGCCCTCGGTGTCCGCTACATGACGCTCACCCACAACGACAACACCGACTGGGCCGACTCCGCCACCGACGAGCCCCGGCACGGCGGCCTCACCCCCTTCGGGGAGGACGTCGTCCGCGAGATGAACCGCCTCGGCATGCTCGTCGACCTCTCCCATGTCTCGCCCGACACCATGCGCGACGCCCTGCGGGTGACCCGGGCGCCGGTCATCTTCTCCCACTCCTCCGCCCGGGCCGTCTGCGACCACGTACGGAACATCCCCGACGACGTCCTTGAGCTTCTCCCCGGCAACGGCGGCCTCGCCATGGCCACCTTCGTCCCCAAGTTCATCCTCCCCGCCGCCATCGACTGGACCCGTCGCGCCGACGACAACATGACCGCCCACGGCTTCCACCACCTCGACACCACCCCCGAGGCCATGAAGGTCCACGCCGCCTTCGAGGCCGCCAACCCCCGCCCCACCGCCACCGTCTCCACCGTCGCCGACCACCTCGACCACATGCGCTCCGTCGCCGGCATCGACCACATCGGCATCGGCGGCGACTACGACGGCACGGCCTTCCTCCCGGAGGGCCTCGGCGACGTCTCCGGATACCCCAACCTGATCGCCGAGCTTCTGCGGCGCCGCTGGTCCACGGCGGACCTGGCGAAGCTCACCTGGGACAACGCCGTCCGCGTCCTGCGCGACGGGGCCGGCTCGTCCGCCTGAGACGAAACCCCAGGTCAGCTTCCCGTCAGCCTCGCAGAACGAAGCAATGACCTTGCAGCCCACGGCCGTTGACTTTCCGGTGACGGCGATGCTTCGATGCCTCGGACGCCTCACCGTGGAGGGCCCGTGCACACACTCGACAGGTTTCGGCTCGACGACAAGGTGGCCATCGTCACCGGCGGCTGTGGCGCGATCGGTCAGGTGTTCGCGCGGGCGCTGGCCGAAGCGGGCGCGGCTGTGGTGGTGACCGGCACCAACGGCGACACCGCCGAAGGCGTCGCCGACGCACTTGTCAAAGACGGTCTTCGGGCGATCGGTGTCCAGGTCGACATCACCGACCGGGAATCGACGGAGGCGATGGCCGCGCGTGCCGTCGATGCCTTCGGCGGCATCGACATCCTGGTGAACAACGCCGCGCTCATGTCCGAGATCCCGCGGATCGACCTGCTCGACCTGCCGTCCGAGTGGTTCGACAAGGTGATGCGGGTGAACGTCCTGGGCGCCGTCCACTGCTCGGCCGCCGTCAAGGCGTCGATGGCCGGGCGCGGCGGCGGCAGGATCATCAACGTAGTGTCCGCCGGCGCCTTCCAGCCCGGCGGAATCTACGGGGCCAGCAAGCTGGCCCTGGTCAGCGTCACCGCGACCCTCGCCCAGCGGCTCGGGCCGCAGGGCATCAACGTCAACGCCATCGCCCCCGGCCTCGTCGACAACGAGCCGGGAATGAAGAGCCTTCCGGCGGACCACCCGGTGCGCGCGGCGTTCGTGTCCGCGATCCCCGGCAAGAAGCAGGCCCCCGCGGACGACCTCGTGGGCGCGCTGCTTCTGCTGTCCTCACCGGCCGGCAGCTGGATCAACGGCCAGACGATCAGCGTTGACGGCGGGTTCGTCATGCGGCTGTGAAGCAGCGCTACGCGTTGGGGCGGCCCATCGCCCGGTACGTCCAGCCCGCCTTGCGCCACAGCGCCGCGTCCAGCGCGTTCCGGCCGTCGATGACATGCTTCTTGCCCGCGACCTCGCCCAGCTCGGCCGGGTCCAGCTCGCGGAACTCGCGCCACTCGGTCAGATGCAGGACGAGGTCCGCGCCGCGCACCGCGTCCAGGGCGGTGGGGGCGTAGCCCAGCGTCGGGAAGAGCTTGCGGGCGTTGTCCATGCCCTTGGGGTCGAAGACGGTGACCTGGCCGCCCTGCAGGTGGATCTGGCCGGCGACATTGAGCGCGGGGGAGTCCCGGACGTCGTCGGAGTCCGGCTTGAAGGCCGCGCCGAGAACCGCGATGCGCACGCCGAGAAAGCCGCCACCGCCGCAGGCCTCGCGGGCCAGCTCGACCATGTGACCGCGCCTGCGCATGTTGATCGAGTCGACCTCGCGCAGGAAGGTCAGCGCCTGGTCGACGCCCAGCTCGCCGGCGCGGGCCATGAAGGCGCGGATGTCCTTGGGCAGGCAGCCGCCGCCGAAGCCGATCCCGGCCCGCAGGAACTTGTGGCCGATCCGCTCGTCGTGGCCGAGGGCCTCCGCCAGCTTGGCCACGTCGCCGCCGGCCGCCTCGCTCACCTCGGCCATGGCGTTGATGAAGGAGATCTTGGTGGCCAGGAAGGCGTTGGCGGCGGTCTTCACCAGCTCCGCCGTCGGGTAGTCCGCCACGACGAAAGGCGTGCCTTCTGCGAGGGGCACCGCGTAAACCTCGCGCAGCAGCTTCTCCGCCCGCTCCGACCTCACCCCGACCACGATCCGGTCCGGGTGCAGCGTGTCCTGCACCGCGAACCCCTCGCGCAGGAACTCCGGGTTCCACGCCAGCTCCACCGCCTCCCCGGCCGGTGCCAGCCCGGCGAGCCGGGCGGCCAGCCGGTCCGCGCTGCCGACCGGGACGGTGGACTTGCCGACGACCAGCGCGGGCCGCGTCAGATGCGGGGCGAGCAGGTCGAAGGCACGGTCCACGTAGCTCATGTCGCACGCGTACTCACCGTGCTTCTGCGGGGTGTTGAGGCACATGAAGTGCACATCGCCGAACTCGGCCACCTCCTCCCACGAGCTCGTGAACCGCAGCCGCCCGGTCGACCCCTCGATCCCGGCGACATGCTTGGCCAGCAGCTCGTCAAGGCCCGGCTCGTACATCGGGGCCCGGCCCGTCGACAGCAGGTCGATCTTCTCCTGGACGATGTCCAGACCCAGCACCTCGAAGCCCATCTCGGCCATCGCGGCGGCGTGCGTGGCCCCGAGATATCCGGTGCCGATCACGGTGAGCTTGAGTGCCATGCGGAGGGTCCCTCCCAGGTGGTGGCCGTCCGTCGGACGTACAGCGAGTGCGCAGTGAGCATATCGGCGGCCCCCGGGCAGTGCCCCCGAGGCCCGCACCTACTTAGAGGCCACGCGAATAGGTGGGGCGGCGTCGCGGGGCGATGGGCGGCGCCTGGCGGCGTTGTCGTCGGTCGCCGCAGCTCCGCTGCGCCTCCCTCCTCCGCCTTGCCGGACTTGCCCCTCACCCCGCTCCTTCCCCCGCCCCACCCATCCGCGAGGCCTCTTACACTCGCCTTGTGAAGGGGCTCATGCTGCGACTGTCGGCGCTCGACGCGGACGCGACCACCGCTCTGCGGGTGATCGCGCACTTCGAGGCCCTGCTCGGCACGTCCTTCGACGCGGCCGTGCTCGTCCGGTCCACCGCCGGGCTGGCCGAGTGCCCGGCGGGCCTGGAAACGGCCGACGGGCGGACCGTACGCTTCGCGCCCGACGGCGGTGAGCTGCCCGCCGTACCCGGCGCGGTCTCGGACAGTACGCGGCTGACGCCCGCCGGCCGGGTCTGGCTGGAGCGGCCGGGGGAGCCGGGGCCCCTCGACGAGCTGGTGCTGGAGTGGATGGCGATAGCGGCCCAGGTGCTGCTGGGACGCCCGCAGTCCGCGTCGCAGCCACAGCCGCAGCCGCATGTGGCGGATCCGGCGCTGGCCGAGCTGGCGCTGTCCGCCCGGGAGGCGGTGGAGGACCGGGCCCGTGCGCTGCGGCTGCTGGGACTGGCCCCGGACCGCCCGCTGCGGGTCCTCGTCGCGAGCGTCGCCGGTCCGGTGACCGTCGCGCTGGTGCGGGACAGCGGCCTCGCCGCCATCGCGACGGTCCGGGTGACGGCGCTGGGGGAGTACGGGGTCGCGCTGGTCCAGCGGCACGACGGCGCCGCGTCGATCCCGTCCCCGCCACCGGACCTGCGCGGCGCCGTGCCGCCCGGCCTGCGGATCGGCATCGGCGGCAGCGTCGCCGCGCTCGACGCGGGCACCTCCTGGGCCCAGGCCCGGGTCGCGCTGCGCTTCACCTGCGAGCTCGCCCACGAGGCCGTCATCGGGCACGACGACCTCGGCACCGTGGCCCTGCTCGCGGACATCCCCGTCGACCGGTTGCGCGCCCAGCCCGACGTCCAGGCCCTGGGCGGCCTCGCGGAGGAGTCCCTCGCCGCCCTCGCCGCCTTCTGCCGTACGGGCTCGCTGCGCCAGGCCGCCGCCGAGCTGCACCTGCACCACAGCTCGGTGGCCGGCCGGCTCGCCCACGTCGAGAAGGCCCTCGGCCGCCCGCTCACCGCCCCCGAGGACCGCTTCCGCGCGCAGCTCGCGCTGTACGCGCTGCGGCTGGCCTCCGGCTAGCCGGTAGCCGCTACCGCAGAGCCCGCCGCAGCACCGCCACCGCCTCGGCGGCCTCCCGCTGGGAGATCTCCGCGTAGCTCACCAGGCTCGACCCGTGGAAGGTCCCGGGGAACAGGTGCAGCTCACAGCTCACCCCGGCCTCCAGCAGCGCCCGCGCGTAGTCGATGCCCTCGTCCCGCAGCGGGTCGAAGTGCGCCACCGACACATACGTGGGCGGCAGCCCGGTCAGGTCCTTGGCCCGCACCGGCGCCGCGTAGGGGGAGACCTCGTCGGTGCCGGGGACGCCGGCGCCCAGGTAGCTGTCCCAGCTGATGATCGCGTTGGGGCGGTTCCACAGCGGGGTGTCGGTGAAGGCCCGCATGCTGGGCGTGTCCAGCCGGTCGTCCAGCTCCGGGATGCCCAGGAACTGGAAGCGGATCGCCGGTCCGCCCCGGTCCCGGGCGAGCAGGGCCACCGCCGCCGCGAGCCCGGCGCCCGCGCTCCAGCCGTGCACGGCGAGGCGGTCGGGGTCGGCGCCCAGCTCGGCGGCGTTCGCGGCGACCCAGACCAGCCCGGCGTAGCAGTCCTCCAGCCCGGCCGGGAAGGGGTGCTCGGGCGCCAGCCGGTAGTCCACGGAGACCACCAGCGCGCCCACCTCACGGGCGTACGTCACATTCGGGCCGTGTTCGAGCTCCGGGGAGCCCATGATGAAGCCGCCGCCATGGATGTCGTAGATCAACGGCAGCGGCCCCTCCACGCCCTCCGGCCGGTACGTGTGCAGCACCACGTCGGGCGCGCCCTCCGGCCCGGGCACCGTGATCCGGCCGACCTCGACGCCGGTCGTGTCCACGTCCGCGTTGGCGGCCGCGACCCCGGCCGCCATCTCGGCCCGGGCGCCCGGGAGATCGGAGACATCGGCGCGGGGCATCATGGGGATGGCCGCGGCCAGTTCGGGATCGTACGCATACGTCATTGGTGCCTCCGGTGAACGCCTCATCGCGTGGATCTGAAGGCTGTCACGGCGCATCGCCGCAGGTCATCAGACGCGCGTCGGGAGTGCGAGGCCCCTCGCCCGACACTTGTACCAATCGTGCCCTCTCCGGCATGGTCACCGGGGTGTCACACAGGCCACAATGCCCCCAGTCGCACACGTGGGGAGCGTGTGCAGGTGGTGGGAGCAATGCGTGACGACGACGGATCCGGTTGACAGAGACAGCGTGGCGGTCGAGCCCGAGGAGACCGACACCGACACCACGCACAGCACCAAGCGCCGCCGCCGCACCCGGCGCGTGCTCATCGGCGCCCTCGCCCTGTTCCTGGCCGGTGTCGGCGGTGTCGCCGGGACCGGCTGGTGGGCCGTCGAGCACTACACCGGCAAGGTCAGCCGGATCCCCAACGCCTTCCCGAGCAACGTCCCCGCGAGCGCCCTGCCCGAGGACACCAAGGGCGGCGAAACGTTCCTCCTGGTCGGCGTCGACCGCCGCTCCGAGCTACCCACCACCGGCCAGGACGCCAAGGTCTCCGACTGGAAGTACGGGGCCCAGCGCAGCGACACGATGATGCTGGTCCACATACCCGCCGACCACAAGAACGCCTACGTCGTCTCGCTCCCGCGCGACAGCTGGGTCTCCATCCCCGGCCACGGCAAGGCCAAGCTCAACGCCGCCTTCTCCTGGGGCGGCTCCCCGCTGCTCATCGACACCGTCCAGCGGCTGTCCAAGGTCAGGATCGACCACCTCGCCGTCATCGACTGGTCCGGCTTCAAGGCCCTCACCGACGCGGTCGGCGGCGTCGACCTCGACGGCGAGCACATGAACGGCGAGCAGGCCCTGAAGTACGTACGAGAGCGCTACAACCTGCCGCGCGGCGACTTCGACCGCACGCACCGCCAGCAGGCCTTCCTGCGCGCCGTGCTCTCCAAGACCATGACCAAGAGCACCTTCTCCAACCCGCTGAAGATCAAGAGCCTGCTGGACGACGTCACCAACACCGTCAGCGTCGACGAGAGCCTGTCCGACAGCGACCTGCGCGACCTGCTGTGGAGCATGAATGGCGTGCGCTCCGGCGACATGACCTTCATGAACGCCCCCGTCTCCGGCACCGACATGATCAAGGGCCAGTCGGTGGTCCTGCTGGACAAGAACGGCACCTCAGAGCTCTGGGAGGCCATGACCAACGACACCATGGCCGACTACATCGCCACCCACTCCGTGGACAAGCTCGGCGCGACCACCCCGTAAGCAACATCACGTGTGCCGAACGCTCCGCGCGAGCATAAAATCACGGAGTTACTTAACGGTAGTTAGCACTCAGGGGAGTGAAGCTGTGGCGGGCTCGACCGATTTCGACCTCTTCCGCGTCTCGGAGGAGCACGACATGCTCCGCGACGCCGTGCGCTCGCTCGCCGAGGCGAAGATCGCGCCCTTCGCCGCCGAGGTGGACGAACACGGCCGCTTCCCCCAGGAGGCCCGCGACGCCCTGGAGGCCAACGACCTCCACGCCGTCCACGTCCCCGAGACCTACGGCGGCGCCGGCGCCGACGCGCTCTCCACGGTCATCGTCATCGAGGAGGTGGCCCGCGTCTGCGCCTCCTCCTCCCTGATCCCCGCCGTCAACAAGCTCGGCTCCCTCCCCGTCCAGCTCTCCGGCTCCGAAGAGCTGAAGGCCAAGTACCTGGGCTCCCTCGCTCGCGCCGAAGGCATGTTCTCCTACTGCCTCTCCGAGCCCGACGCCGGTTCCGACGCCGGCGGCATGAAGACCAAGGCCGTCCGCGACGGCGACTTCTACGTCCTCAACGGCGTCAAGCGCTGGATCACCAACGCCGGGGTCTCCGACTACTACACCGTCATGGCCGTCACCGACCCCGACAAGCGCACCAAGGGCATCTCCGCCTTCGTCGTCGAGAAGTCCGACGAAGGCGTCTCCTTCGGCGCCCCCGAGAAGAAGCTCGGCATCAAGGGTTCCCCCACCCGCGAGGTCTACCTCGACAACGTCCGCATCCCCGCCGACCGCATCATCGGCGCCGAGGGCACCGGCTTCGCCACGGCCATGAAGACCCTCGACCACACCCGCGTCACCATCGCCGCCCAGGCCCTCGGCATCGCCCAGGGCGCCCTCGACTACGCCGCCGGCTACGTCAAGGAGCGCAAGCAGTTCGGCAAGGCCATCGCCGAGTTCCAGGGCGTCCAGTTCATGCTCGCCGACATGGCCATGAAGCTCGAAGCCGCCCGCCAGCTCACCTACGCCGCCGCCGCCAAGTCCGAGCGCGTCGACTCCGACCTCACCTTCTTCGGTGCCGCCGCCAAGTGCTACGCCTCCGACGTCGCCATGGACATCACCACCGACGCCGTCCAGCTCCTCGGCGGCTACGGCTACACCCGCGACTACCCGGTCGAGCGCATGATGCGCGACGCCAAGATCACCCAGATTTATGAAGGTACGAATCAAGTCCAGCGGATCGTGATGGCAAGGAACCTTCCGTAGGACGGTTTTCGCAGGTCAGGTGCCATCGAGCGCCTGACTCGCCGTCCAGTTGGCTTCCGGTCCAGTCGGGCCCGATTCGGGCTGTTCCTGGGCGTCATGCTGGGGAAATCCTGGGCTGACACTGGGCGGTAAACAGCCTTTGACCTGCACAAACAAGACGGCCCCCGGTATCGCGCCGGGGGCCGTTCGTATGGGCTGCCGTCAGGCCACTTCCCCTTGCTCGGTGGGGTCATCTGCGCCGGGCGTCAGCATCGTTGCGATAGCTGCGCGCCCACGCTGCTCCGCTCCTTCAAAGATGTAGTGGTAGTGCTCCCGGAGTACGTCCGTGCTGCTGTGCCCCATCCAGTCCGCTACGTCGTTCTCAGGGACTCCGGCGTACAGCAGGCGAGATCCGTAGTAGTGCCGTAGCGCGTGCGGCTTGGAGTACGTCACACCACCCTTGTCCAGCGCTAACAGCCAGATCTGACGGTAGAAGTAAGAGGCGTACAGGTACCCGGTCCGGCTCACGTTGGGGAACAGCAGCCGTTCCGATCCATAGACGCCGTAGCTCTTGATGTGCCGACGCAGTTCGAATGCCACGTTGGGCGGTAGGGGCACGATCCGGCCCGCCTCCCCTTCGTCACGAGCCTTGACGTGCCGTCGCTGAAGAGCGCTGTTCTTGCCGGACGGCGAGGCACCATCCTCGGCGATCTGGAAGTCGACCCGAAGCGTCTCCGCTTTGAAGTCGATCTGATCGCGAGATACGGCCATGGCTTCGCCGAGACGCAGCCCACAGCCAGCCATGAGCCACACCATCGCCCTGTACCGCGTCGGCGCACCGCCGAGCAGCGCCAGGACCTCTCGCGTCGTCAGACGCCGTGCCGTGCTCTTGTGCTCTCGTATCTCCTTGGCACGGCTACCTGCGTGCCTGATCTTCTTGCACGGGTTGCGACCGATGATCTCGTTGATCACAGCCCAGTCCATCATTCCCGAGAAGAACGAGAACCGTTGGCGACGGGTGCGGGCGGAGAGCTTGCGGTCCTGCTCCATCCACAACATCCACTGCTCAATGTCCGCCACCTTCAGCGACACGATGGAGCGGGCTCCGAAGAACGGCTCAATGGTCGTGGCCTGGATGGATCGGTACTGCTTCTTGGTGCTGTTCTCCAGCTTCCTTTGATTCGTCCACTGTTCCCACACCGCCGTAACGGGCTGCTTGCCCAGCTTGTCGTCCATATAGGTCCCGGCGTCGAGTTCCTGTTCCTTGCGCTTGCGGTGATCGTCAGCGCGCTTCGTGGTCTCGAAGGCCTTGTGTCTCTGCCTGCCGTCCGGGTCGTACCAGAAGGTTGTCCACTTCTTGGCATCGTCCGTTGATCTCGCTACCCATGCCCTTGCCACCGCCGCGCCGCCCCTTCTGCTTCACGAGAGGCCGTCACGTCGTGTGACCGCCCTCTGGAACAGTCTGCGCATGGCCCACCCTGGGTTGTCAACCCAGGGTGGACCACCCTGCGTGGTGTAAGGTGAAGGTATGCGAGATGACGAAGCGGGATTCGAGATCGCCCAGCAGTACGGCGCGTGGGTAGTTCGCCTGTGGTGGCCAGCCGGTCCAGTGACGGGTGGTCCACAGCGCATCTCCATTGAGGCCGAAGACGATGCGTCACCCCCCGAGGTGGCGCGCGGCATCTCAACGACCGTGCTTCGGCGGTTGGATCTCGCCGCAGCTCTGAATATCGCCAAGAGCGCTCCCGATGCTCAGCGCAAGATGGAGGACATCGCCAACAAGCTCACCGAGTCGGGAGAGGCGGCCGGGCTGCTGCTGGCCAACGAGGGAGTCTCTGAGCGCTACTTGGTCATGCTTGCGACGACCTACAAGAGCATGGCCGATATGGGAGCGCCTGCGCCTATTCCTTGGTTGGCTCGACTGATCGACCGGCGCCCGGAAACCGTCAAGGATCACTTGAAGAAAGCGCGTCGGGACGGGTACCTGAGCACGCTGGCTGGCAAGGCGGGCGGAGAGCTGACGGATAAGTCCAGGTCCGTACTGGCTTCCATGGTCAGCTCTGAGAGCTAAAACTTCCTTTTCTACGTTCCACACTTCGACAGCCCCCGAGGTCACTCGGGGTTTCCTTTTCCCGGAGTAGAGATTGACAAAGCTGATGACCGTTGATGACGTGGCTGTTTACCTCGCCAAGCCGCGTAGCTGGGTTTACGAAAATTGGAAGCGAGAACAGATCCCGGCTCCCGCGCCGCCGGACTCGCGATGGTCTTCAAGCTGATCGAGTCCGCACAAGACCGCTGGCGGGCCGTGAACGCGCCCCACCTCGTCGCCCTCGTCCGCGCCGGAGCCCGCTTCGAACGCGGCCAGCTCGTCGAACGCCCCGAGAGTCTTGCGGCATGATCAAGCTCAGCTGATTCCCCTGGAGGTCCCACGTGACATGGTCCGAGCACACCGTGACGCGAGACGGCGTCCGACTTGTCTGCCGGGACTGGGGCGGGCCGGGGCAGCCCGTAGTGCTGCTGCACGGACTGGCCGGTCACGCGGGCGAATGGGACCAGACGGCACAGAGGCTGAGCCCCCGGCACCGGGTCATCGCGCTCGACCAGCGCGGACACGGCGCCAGCGAACGCCACCCGAAGGATGTCTCCCGCGACGCCTACGTCGCCGACGTCATCGCCATCCTTGACCAACTCGCTCTGCGGCGTCCTGTCCTGGTCGGCCAGTCGCTGGGCGGGCACACGGCCATGCTCACCGCCGCCGCACACCCCGAGCGGATCCGCGCGCTGGTACTCGTCGAGGCCGGCCCAGGCGGCCCGAACCCGAACGTCCCCGCCGAAATCGGCGGATGGCTCGATTCGTGGCCGACACCGTTCATTTCCCGCGAGGCCGCCGCCCAGTTCCTCGGCGGCGGACCCGTTGGCAAAGGGTGGGCGGCCGGGCTGGAAGAACGCGGAGGCGGATGGTGGCCCCGCTTCGACCGCGAGGTGATGACCCGCTCGCTGGCGGAGAACGCCCAGCGTTCCTTCTGGCACGAGTGGGCGCAGATCACGTGCCCGACGCTGGTCGTCCTGGCCCAGTCGGGCATCATCCCTCAGCAGGAAGCCGAGGAGATGCTCCGGCAGCGGCCCACCACCGTGGCCATGAGCCTCCCCCGGACCGGCCACGACCTGCACTTGGAACAGCCAGGAACCCTCCACACTGCGCTCTCCGACTTCCTAAAGGAGCTCGCCTGACAACCCTGCACGGTCCCAGCGACGAAGACATCAGAAACCGCAGACCACCACCGATCCACAGATCTTGACAATTCCTCACAGTGACGCGAATGAGGCCAACCAGTCCGACCATTCTCGTCACGCAAAGGCTCAGCCGGCCAGCGCGGAGCGTGACAGGAAGCGCGCCATGGTCGTTGAGATGGACACCTACCGCCCGGCACCCAAGCAGGCCCCGGAGCCTAAGCCCGCGAAACAGTCGGAACCGCTCGACAGTTCCAACCCTTTCCGTGCGCTGCTCTGAGCACCGAAGCAAAGCAACGAATGCCCCGCCCGATTGGGCGGGGCATTCGTTTGGTTGGCAGGATCGCGAACCACTCGCCCGGAGGGGGTGGGGCCTGGATCCTTACCGTCCCTGCTCCTACCGCGCCGCGCCGTCACGGTCACGGGAAGGTGCAGGAGTCACCGGCCTGGCACTCCATGCGAGGCTGCTTCCGTAGACGCTGTGCAGGAAGTTGATGGATATCTGTGCGTGGCTGACTGCGCTTCCCGCGTCCCGTCCGTTCAGGATCCGTCGCATCACTTCCGCGCGCCACCCTTCGGGCAGGCGGGTGAACCGTTCCGCGAACTGGAACGCCGTACGCCCGGCCCGCTTGCGGTCGAAATCGCGGGGATAGCGGTGCGTGGCGCACATGGAGGTGAAGTAGTCGGCTGCGTCGTGCACGTCCCGGACCCGGGGACCGTCCCGGTCGGGGTCCACGTAATCCGGTCCGATCGAACTGACGCTGTGTCCCTCGGCCATGGCCCAGTACACGGCGGCCTGCTCGTGTGCGGGCAAGCCGTCCCACAGACCGCAGCCGGTGAGCTGAGCAAGCACCATGGGCCCGACCGCTTTGGCGGCCTCGCACACCTCGGACCATGGCTGCCCCTGCCAGAACCGCAGCAACGCAATGTGCTCTTCGATCTGCCGCAGCCCCTCAGCAAGGCTGTCACTCACCGTCTCAGTCATCGATTCTGTCCCTCATCGCCCCTGCTGCCCGCCAGGGCATCCGTCAGTTTCTCGATCGTGGCCACCGGCACCGTGCCCAGATACACCAGCGCATCGCCCTCGAACGTCGCCCGGCCCTTGACGTCCGGCCACTGCTCCGGAACGCCCACTTCGATGCCCAGGCCGACCAGCACGTCACACAGAAGCTTCGCCGCGTCGTCCGCGCGACGCCTCGCCAGAATGTACGAATCATCGGGCCACGCCTGGTCCACATGGTCGCCGCTCACTGATGCCGCCCGGGATGCGCAGTCAATTCGACGTTGCAATCCGACACCGCCGAGTAGTCCCCGCGGTCACGCGCCGCCTGCCGCTGCTTGTCGAGCGCAGCGCACACACCGCAGTCCGGGACCGGTCTCGGAGGTTCAAGCGGCAGAGACAGATAGACGGGCGGGCTCTGTGTCGTCTTCGGTGCGTTCACGCCTGTGGCCCTCCCTGGCTACTACCGCTCGGTGTAGTCACGGTAGGTAGTCGGGAAGTCGCCAATCCACCTTCTTGCACAAGCTTGCACGCAGATTACGGAAGCGAGCTGATCGCCTCTGTGATGAGGACGCGGGCATCCGGGCCGTAGACGGCGATATCTGCCAGTTGAGAGAACGCCTTGGCGTAGGTAGCGATCTCGCTTGGGGCCGACACGTTCACTGCGGCCGTCAACAGTTCGACGCTCGCACGGCGGTCATCGAACAGATAGAACGCCTCCAAGGGCCACACGCGCCGCTCGGCAGTGAACGGAATGATGCCAAGGCTGACGTTCGGGAGCGCCATCACCGCCAGGAGATATCCGAGTTGACCCGCCATCGTCTCGGCGTCGCTGATGCGGTAGCGAAGCACCGTCTCTTCCAGGAGCAACGCGAACCGGTGGCCGCCTTCATGGAGGACACGCGAACGCTCCACGCGTGAAGCTGCGGCCTCGGGCGAGTCGTCCGGGGTGCATTGGAAGGTGGCGATGGTGGAGAGCAGGGCAGCCGCGTATGCCTCGGTCTGGAGCATGCCGGGAACGACGTTAGAGCAGTAGACGCGGAAATTCCGGGTGCCCTCGTACAGGGGAACGATCTCTTCCTGTGCCCGGCGCATCCCGTGTCGGTGGAGCTTCTTCCAGTGCACGTGCATTTGATCAGCTTGGCGGTTTGCTGCGACCAAGTCGGCGGCTTGTTCTTCAGCTCCGCATGCTTGGCACCATGCACGGATGTCGGCATCCGAGGCGGGCGTCTTGGCCCGCTCGATGCGTGACGACTTCGCAGGACTCCAACCACACCGAAGAGCCAACTCGTGTCCGGTCAGCTCAGCATCTTTGCGTAGCTCCCCGAGGCGGGCGGCAAGGACTTCACGGGCAGCCTGAGCGCTGGACGAGGGGGATGCGGACATGAATTGGCTCTTCAGTGATCGATGGGGTCAGACCGAGTACTTCTCGTGTGGGATACCGCGCTCCCACACGGTTTCGAATGCCGTTGATGCCAAGCGCGCTACGGCCGGTTCAGTGCGGACTTCCCAGCCCGGTTCCGACCAGTTGCCATCCCCCGAGAAGTGATTGAAGAGCACCGTCTCACCGTCGAACACCCAGCAGTCATTGCCTGGCAGAGCGATGTCAGAAGCCTGGCGCCTGGGCAGCCAGCGGACTTCTTCTCCTGCCTGGACGTTGACCGGAGTGCCGGCGTGCTCGTACCGGATGTAGTCGGTGACCGGTTCGGAGACGACGCGGGCGCGACGAACGATGACGCCCCGGGCCACCGTCGTCCGAATCAATTCAACCCAAGGCGTCCAATAGCCAGACTCAGGGTCTACGTCGCGTTGACCTGTGCGCTTCCAGTTTTCGAAGTCTTCGGCCTCATCGCCCACGCCGTACGAGTCGCGCATCTCCAGGTGCACGGCTGAGTGCCTGGCTGCGGCCAGCAGCTCGCTAAAGCCCGGCTCGTTCTGCGACATCACATGCCTCCCTGAGCATCGGCACCATGCGGGCCGGAATCCGGATCACGGCTTCATGCGGCGGAATCCCCGGCGCGTGCCCGGGAACCTCGAACGCCGCGCACTCAGCCTCCAGCCTCTCGTCTGGCTTCCAGCCCTGGAGCACCAGTTCCCTGTTCTCCTCGTCCACCCAAACGGTGGGGGAACCCTGCTGTCCCGTGTCTGGATCAATCCCGATGAACCGTAGTGCCATGACTGCCTCCGGTGTCGAGTGGCTTACGCCAACTTGCACGAGCTTCGCCGTTGTGGCTCATCAGCGTCAAGGGTAGACATCTATGCGGGCAGTCTGTGGCTGCCATACGCCGGATGGCACGGCCTCAAACAGTCATCGCCAGGGCTCTGAGTCAGAGCCGATGGGGCGAGGGTAGGCAGCCGTGATCATGGGTAGATGCTGGGGAACCCCTGCCAGAAGAAGAGTTCCCCCAGGTCAGCGCCCTGATGGCCGCAAAGCACCCGAGGGCACCAACCAGGTCCAGCGCATCGTCATGGCCCGCAACCTCCCGTAGCAACCGCCCGCCCGGCCACCGGGCCGCAGGCACCCTGGGGGGCGCCTGCGGCCCGGTGCTGTGAGGCATAGGTTGGCCCGGACACGCGGGTGCATCGCCGACGGCAGTGCGGCAGAGCGTTATGAGGCGCAGTTCACCGAGGTGGACAGCGGCGTTGCCCCGGGCGTCGCCCGAGCTGTTGAGACCCGCACACCCGGCTTCTCCGGCTGGCAGCAGGAACGCCGGCTGGTCCACTGCGGCGACGGCGCGGCTTTCCTCGGCCGGGTCGGAGCCGCGGGACCGGCCGCGCACCCGGACGCGGACGGACAGCCGACGGGGAATCTGTTCAAGTGTCGTACATGCGGGGAATTCCTGGCCTACGCCGACTGCACCTGACGGGCTAGCCTGGAAGTTCCGGTCGGATGGGGGAGGTTCCGTATGGGTGACTGGATGTGGTGGCTGATCCCCGTCGTGCTCGTCGGCGGGGGCAAGATCGGTGAGAGCGTGCGGAGCGCGCTGAGGACCCGGCACAAGCGGAAGCTTGAGCTGCTGAAGTCGGCCGAGCGGCAGCAGCTCGCGCTGGATGCGGCGAAGCGGCCGCCGGAGCCGGTGTGCGGGTGCACGCACCATCTGGCCAAGCACGACAGGCAAGGCAAGTGCCACGAGGTCGTGGAGGCGCCGACGGCCTGGGACGCGGAGCGCAAACCGCTGCACTACGAGCCCAGGCCGTGCAACTGCCAGCAGTACATCGGCCCGGAACCGCTGGGCATCGTGTACGCCCCGGAGATCACCGACCTCCGGTAGCCGTCAGGAGCTCAGGAGGCCGAGACGGTCACCTTCTCGTCGTTCTTCAGCTCGGAGATGAGCTGCTTGGCCTTCGTCTCGTCCCACTTGATCGCGCTGCCGCCCGAGGAGGTCGTGACCGAGCCCGAGGTCGGCATGTTCATCGAGGTGCCGTCGCCGCCGGAGACCGTCTTCATCGCCCAGAACATCGAGGTCAGGTCCCACAGGCTCATGTCCTTGTCGACGATCAGGGTGTCGAGGCCCGCGCTCATCGTCGGGTAGAGCTTGAAGGGGTTCAGGACCGTGGAGGGCGTCGCGACCTCCTTGGCGAGGGCGTTCAGGAACTTCTGCTGGTTCTTCGTACGGTCCAGGTCGCTGCCGGCGAGGGCGTAGCGGGTACGGACGAACTGCAGGGCCTGCTTGCCGTTGAGGGTCTGCGTGCCCTTCTTGAAGTTCGCGCCGGACTTGGTGTCCTTGATGTCCTGCGGGATGTCCATCGTGACGCCGCCGACCGCGTCGACCAGGCTCGCGAAGCCGGCGAAGCCGATCTCCGCGTAGTGGTCGATGTGCAGGCCGGTGTTGTACTCGACCGTGCGGACCAGCAGGGTCGCGCCGTCGATCGAGTAGGCGGCGTTGAGCTTGTCGGAGCCGCGCGCGGCGAACGTCTTGCCGGACTCGGAGCCCTTGAAGCTGGGGATGGTGACGTAGGAGTCGCGGGGCAGCGAGATCAGGGAGTTCCCGTTGTCGCCGACGTGCAGGATCATCATCGAGTCGGTGCGCTTGCCGTCGGCGGAGCCGGTGTGCAGGGCCTTCTTCTGCGCGGCGGTCATGCCCTCGCGGCTGTCCGAGCCGACGATCAGGTAGTTCGTGCCCTTGCCCTCGGCGGGGCGGTCTATGACCTTGGACAGGTCCACCTCGCGGCGCACCTTGCCGTCCGCCCAGAAGTAGGTGCCCACGGACCAGGCCAGCACCACGACCGACAGCCCCAGCAGGGCCAGCTTGACCTTGCGGGCCCGGCTGCCGGGCACGGACGGGCGCGGGCCACTGCCGCCACCGCCTCCGTAGCCGTTGCCGCCGGATCCGGGGCCACCGCTGCCGCTGCCGTGCGCGTACGCCTGCTGGCGCGGAACGCCCCCGGCGGCCCTCGCGCCACGGCGCGGCGACAGCTCGGGCGGCAGCGGCGGCTCAGAGGTGCGCTGCGCCTGGTTCGTGTTCTCGGTCCAGCCCTCGGGCCATGCGTTCATGCCTTGCAGTCTGCCCGGTCAGCGGGGGTACGCGGCCCGTCGTGTCGGTTCTGAAGCAGAGCTGATGCAGAAATCACAGGCCTGTGGCTTTCCGGGTCATCCGGTGAGGTGGGCCGGAGCGTTCGTGTGCTGCTCGATCACCCCCGCGGCCTGCTCCAGCAGCTCGTGCGCGAGGTTCGAGCAGGCGCGGGACGCCGCCACCTCTTCCCCGATGCGCGAGTCCGGCTCGTCGGCCGGGCTGCGCCGCGAGTAGCCGTGACCGGTCACCCGTGGCGCACCCTCGCCGGCCAGCGTGGCCGTGCAGGCGGTGCGGTTCCCGTCCTCTTCGAGGGTGATGTCGATCTTCCAGTGCTTTTCCACGGTGGTTCACCTCGATTTGTGCTGAGGAATCCCACCCTCAGGATAGGCGCCTGTTCAGCGCCGCGAGTCCCCGAAGAAGATCCGGTAGAGGATCAGGAGCACGAGCGCCCCGCCGACCGCCGCGCCCCAGGTCGGCAGGTCGTAGAAGTCCGTCGATATCGGCTTGTCCAGGAAGCGCGCCGACAGCCACCCCCCGACCACCGCTCCGGCGACCCCGATGAGGGTGGTGCCGACGAGCCCGCCGGGGTCCTTCCCGGGGAGCAGCAGCTTCGCGATGGCTCCGGCCACCAGGCCCAGTACGATCCAGCTGATCAGCGTCATGCCGGACATGCTGCCACCGCGATCTTGGAATCCGGGCCTCCGGTACGGGCCGGTAGCCGAGCTGTTGCACGGCTGTCGCGATGCGGCGGCAGCGAATTGGCAGAGCGCTGGCCCTGCGCTTGATCGCCGTTGTCCGGGCGCTTCCCCGGTTCTCGCGAGAGTGGAGTCATCCACTCGGGAACCACAGGAGAGACCCTGATGAAGCGTCAGAAGCTCGCGATCACCATCGGCACCGCCGCTCTGCTTCTCACCGGCACCGCCGCTTACGCCTCCACCGGCACGGCGACCGCCCACCACAGCACCAGGTCGGCGGAGCCCACCAAGAAGCAGATCCTCGCCCTCTTCGACCGGTGGAACGCCACCCTCGCCACCGGCGACGCGGACAAGGTCGCGGACCTGTACGCCCCCGACGGGGTGCTGCTGCCGACGGTCTCCCCCAAGATCCGTACGACGCACGCCGAGATAGAGGACTACTTCGAGCACTTCCTGGAGAACAAGCCGGTCGGCAAGAAGGACCGCTCGGTCGTCGACATCCTGGACAAGAACACCGCTGTCGACGCCGGCCTGTACACCTTCACCCTCACCGACCCGGACACCGGCGTGAAGCGCGAGGTCAAGGCCCGCTACACCTACCTGTACGAGAAGATCGGCGGCAAGTGGCTGATCGTCAACCACCACTCCTCGGTGCTGCCGGCCGCAAGCTGATCCGTACGCACAACCCCCCGCCGGGGGCGTCCCGCAGGGTGACGCCCCCGGCGTCGTCGGTGATGAGCTGCTTGACGATGGCCAGGCCCAGGCCGGAGCCGGAGCGGCCGGTGAGGCCCTGGCCGCGCCAGAAGCGGTCGAAGGCGCGGGCCTTGTCGGGGTCGGACATGCCGGGGCCCTGGTCGAGGACGTCCAGGACGGTGCTGTCGGGGTGCGGGTCGAGGCGGACGGTGATGGTGCCGCCGTCCGGGGAGACCTCCAGGGCGTTGGACAGGATGTTGTCCAGGACCTGCTCCAGGTGGCCGGGGCTGGCCATCACCTGCCGGCCGTCCGCGTCGGGGGCGTCGAGCGTGAAGGCGACGTTGCGCTCCTCGCCGGCCGCGCGCCAGACCTCCAGGCGCTCCTCGACCAGGGCGCGCAGCGGCAGCGGTTCGGCGGTGCCGACCTTGGCCTCGGCGCGCGCCAGGACGAGGAGCCCGTTGACGAGACGGCTCATGCGGACCACCTCGGCGGTGGCTTGCTCGACGTCCTCGCGGACGAATTCCTCCTCGACGCCGTCGGCGATGTTGTCCAGGGACAGGCGCAGCGCGGTGAGCGGCGTACGGAGCTGGTGGGAGGCGTCGGCGACGAAGATCCGCTGGGCGCTGATCAGGGTGTCCAGCCGCTCGGCCCCGGAGTTCAGGGTCCGGGCGAGCGTCTGGGTCTCGGCCGGGCCGGTGACGGGCGAGCGGGCGGTCAGGTCGCCGTCGCTGAACCTGGTGGCCATGGCGTTGAGATACCGCAGCGGCCGGGTCAGCCGCCTGGCCGTCAGCGTGCCGAGTGCGGCCGCCAGCGCCAGCACGGCCACGGCCAGCACCGCCCGGAAGCCCCAGATCCGCCACAGGCGGGCCTTGAGGTCGCTGGTCGGGTAGCTGACCTGTACGGCGCCGACGATCCGGTTGTCGGCGGTTTTCGCGGGCACCGTCACGACGAGGGAGGAGCCCCAGTGCGCGGTGGCCTTCGCCGGGGTGCTCGCCACCGGCAGCACCTGTGCGGTGCCGGGTGTCTCGTCCCGGTAGGCCCGGGTCATCGCCGCGAGGGCGGCGCGCGAGGGGGCGTCGTCGTTGGCCAGCAGCAGGGCCATGGTGGTGGCTTCGCGGCGTACGGAGTCCTCGGTGTCCCCGCGCAGCTGCGCGGTCAGCGTGAAGGCCACCGGCACGGTGAAGGCGGCCAGAGCCCCGGCGACCAGCAGTACGTAGCTGACGATCAGCTGCCGGATCACGGCTGCGCGTCCTCGACCACGACCAGGCGGAAGCCGACCCCGCGCACCGTCTCGATCGCGATCGCGCCCGCGAACTTGCGGCGCAGCGCCGCCACATGCACGTCGAGCGTCTTGGTCGGCCCGAACCAGTTGGCGTCCCAGACCGCTTCCATGATCTGCTCGCGGCTCATCAGCGCCCCCGGCTCCTCGGTGAGGAAGGCCAGCAGGTCGTACTCCTTGGGCGTGAGCGGCACTTCGGCCGCGTCCAGGAACGCCCGCGCCGCCTTGCGGTCCACCGCGACCCTGCCGTACCGCTCGGGACCTGAGTCCGCCTTCTCCTGCGGCTTCACGCGCCGCATGACCGCCCTTATCCGGGCGATCACCTCGCGCACCCCGAACGGCTTGGTCACATAGTCGTCCGCGCCGAGCTCCAGGCCGACCACCCGGTCGGTCTCGTCGCTGCGGGCGCTGATCACGATGATCGGCACATCCCCGCGCGCCCGCAGCTCACGGCACACATCCAGCCCGTCCGTGTCCGGCAGCCCCAGGTCGAGCAGCACCAGATCCGTCGGCCCGGCCGCGAGCGCGTCGCGCCCGGTGGCGACCCAGTCCACCTCGAATCCGTACCGCCTCAGCCCACGCCGCAGCGACTCGGCGACCGGTTCGTCGTCCTCTACCAGCAGTACGCGCACGGGAGCAGCCTAGGGCCTGGCCGGTCGCGCAGTTCCCCGCGCCCCTTCGGGCGCTCAGGCGGGCGTCGGTGGCGCCGGTGACGGGGCTACCGCCGGGGTTGCCGGAGCGGCCGGGGTTGCCGAAGTCGCCGGAGCCGGCGCAGCGCACAGCACCGAGTCGCCGGTGACGATGTGGGGTTCGTCGGCGACGGAGCGTCCGAGGCCGACGGGGCGGACGCCGCGGTAGTCGGAGCCGATGATGACCTTCATCTGGGCGCCCTGGCCGGGGACGGGTTCGAGCTCGGCGTAGGGGAGGGCGGCGTAGAGGGCGAGGACGGAGTTGTCCCAGTTGGGGTCGTAGCGGATGACGGTGTAGCGGTAGTCGCGGCGGGCGGCGTTGTTGGGGTTGCCGGTGGTGGCGAAGCCGGTGGCTTTGAGGGCCTTGTCGGCCTGGCCGCCCAGGCCGACGTAGGCGGTGCCGTTGTCGACCTGCACCTTGATCTTGGCCGGGTCGGTCTTGACCTGGGTGTGCGGGCGGACGGAGGGAGACGCCGAGGGCGCCGCACGCTTCGGCGCCAGCGGGCGGTCGGCCCGGATCGCGGCCCAGATGCGCTTGGCTCTGGCCTCGTCCCACTTCACGGCCGAGCCGTTGGTCTCGGCGACCGGTACGGTCGCGAACTCCGCCGACCCTGGGCCGAAGCCCTTGCGCAGCCCGCCCGCCAGCGCGATCAGGTCGGCCGGCTTCAGCTCCTGGTCGGCGCGGACCGATCCGAGGGCGGCCCCGGCGACCTGGCCGAGCTTGACGGGGTTGGCGAGCAGCCCGCCGGTGTTCACGCCCCGCAGCACTTCGGCGAGGAAGCGCTGCTGGCGCTCCATGCGGGTGTAGTCGGCGGTGCCGTCCAGATGGCGGGAGCGCACGTAGTCGAGCGCCTGGCCGCCGCCGAGCCGGGTGGTGCCGATCGGCAGGGCGAGGCCGGTGGACGGGTCGTTGAGGGGGAGTGCGGTGCAGACCTGGACGCCGCCGAGCAGGTCGACGGTCTTCATGAAGGAGGTGAAGTCCACTTCGAGGTAGTGGTCGACATGCACCCCGGTCAGGTTCTCGACCAGCCGTACGGTGAGCTTCGGGCCGCCCTTCGCGTACGCCACGGCGAGCCTGCCGGGCTTGGGGAACTCGGCGTACGTGTCGCGCGGGATGCTGACCACGCTCACCCGGCTCCGGTCCCGGGACAGGTGGACGAGCATGATCGAGTCCGTGCAGTCGCAGGCCTTGCCGCCGAGATGGAACCGCTGCTTCTGGTCGGCGGTGAGGCCCTCGCGGATGTCCGTGCCGACCAGCAGGAAGTTGGTGCCCGTGGTCGCGGCCGGGCGGGCCTTCATGTCACCGAACGCGTCCACGCGCTGGATGCCGCCGTCCATCCGGTCGACCACCGCGTGGCCGATGCCGCTGATCGTGAGGACGGTGAGCGAGATCCCGCCGAGGATGCGCATGCCCCGGCGTACGGGCTTCGGCTTGCGCCGGGAGACTGGCCTGTGACGGGGAGTGGTCATAAAGTAACGCTAAGGAATCATACCGTTGTACTGGCGGAGGCCGTCCGGCCGTGCGCGCCGCTGTCATCCGTTCGCGGTAACGTGTGCGATCGTGAACGCCGTACCTTCAGCAGTGTCCGTGATCATGCCGGTCCTCGACGAGGAGCGGCATCTGCGCAACTCGGTCCGCCACATCCTGGAGCAGGACTACGCCGGCGAGCTCGAGGTCGTGATCGCGCTGGGCCCCTCCACGGACCGTACGGACGAGATCGCCGCGCAGCTCGTGGCCGAGGACCCGCGTGTCCACACCGTCCCCAATCCCACCGGCCGCACCCCCGCCGCGCTGAACGCCGCCATCAAGGCGTCCCGGCACCCGGTCGTGGTCCGCGTGGACGGCCACGGGATGCTGTCGCCGAACTACATCGCCACCGCCGTGCGCCTCCTGGAGGAGACCGGCGCGGTCAATGTCGGCGGCATCATGCACGCCGAGGGCGAGAACGACTGGGAGCGGGCCGTGGCCGCCGCCATGACCTCCAAGATCGGCGTCGGCAACGCGGCCTTCCACACCGGCGGCCAGGCGGCCCCCGCCGACACCGTCTACCTCGGCGTCTTCCGCCGTGAGGTGCTGGAGCAGCAGGGCGGCTACAACGAGGAGTTCATCCGCGCCCAGGACTGGGAGCTGAACTACCGGATCCGCGAGGCGGGCGGCCTCATCTGGTTCTCGCCCGAGCTGAAGGTGTCCTACCGCCCCCGGCCCAGCGTGCGCACGCTGGCCAAGCAGTACAAGGACTACGGCCGCTGGCGGCGCGTCGTCACCCGCTACCACCAGGGCTCGGTGAACCTGCGCTACCTCGCCGCGCCCGGCGCGGTGCTCGCCATCGCGGCGGGCGTGGTGGTGGGCGCGGCCGTGACCCCGCTCGGCTTCGCCGTCCCCGTCGGTTACGCCGCCGCGATCGCGCTGGGCTCGCTGCCGGCCGGCAAGGGGCTGTCGGCGGGTGCCCGGGTACGGATCCCGGTCGCGCTCGCGACGATGCACATGTGCTGGGGCTGGGGCTTCCTGACGAGCCCGCGCTCGCTGGCCCGCAAGGTGATCGCGAGCCGGCGGCCGGCGGTCCTGTGAAAGCCGCATGCGCGCATGACGCGTAACACGACTGAGGGGCCGGATTTCTCCGGCCCCTCAGTCGTTCCCGCTCGGGCGGCTAGAACGTGTAGGGCGCGTACACCGCCATGCACGCGGACTCGTCCGAGGCGTTGAGCGCGGCGGACTGGTCGAGCACCGCCTTGGTGTCGCTCTTGCTCGCCTTCGGGTACGTCGTCCCGGTCGTCCAGTCGGAACCGATGACCAGGGTGATCTTCGAGACCTTGGAGGACTTCTTCACCATGCCGGTCGCGATGTTCAGCGACTTCGCGACCGCCACCGCGTTGGCCTTCTGGCTGTCCGACGGGTAGGTGATCGTCGTACCGGTCGCGGACGCCGAGGTCGTGTCGACGGCGGCCTCGGTGTAGCCGAGGGTGTTGAGCTTGTCGACGATGGTCCCGGCCCGGCCCGAGACGGCGGCCGTGGTCGAGTTGCCGGTGCCGTTCTGCACGGAGACGGTGATCTCGGCCTTGGGGTCGGCGGTCGCGGTGGCGGAGGCCGAGGGGGAAGCGGTGCTGGTCTTCTTCGCGCTCGTCTTGCCGTCGACCGCCTCGTCGTTGCGGAGGTAGGTGAACAGCTGGGTGGCCGCGCTGGTCGGCACGACGTGAGCCGTCGGGTTCTGCGGGTCGGCGCCCCACGGCATCGTCGTCATGGTGATCCGCTTGGTCGGCACCTTCTTGATGTCGTCGGCCAGCGAGACCAGCTTGGTGACCGAGCCGAGGCCGTCGTCCACGGTGAGCGCCTTGGTGGCGGCCTCCGCGAGGTCGAGCAGCTTGCCCGGGTCGGTGAGCTTCGAGCCGGACTTGAGCTGCCGGATCATCGAGTTCATGTACATGTGCTGGGCGTGCGTACGGCCGATGTCGCTGCCGTCCTCGAACGCGTGCCGCGTGCGAAGCCATGCCAGCGCCTGGGTGCCCTTGACCGAGTGGGTGCCCTTGGTGAGCTTCAGGTGCGAGTCCGGGTCCTTGACATTGGCCTTGACGCAGACCGGGACGCCGCCGACGGCGTCGGCCATGCTCACCACACCGGAGAAGTCGATCATCATGAAGTGGTCGATGGAGATACCGGTGAGCTTCTCCCACGTGGCGACCGTGCAACCGGGGCCGCCGTGCGACAGGCTCGCGTTGATCGTCTCGGTGGTCGTGGCCTGGTAGACCTTGCCGTTGGTGCCGGTGCACTCGGGGATGCTGACCCGGGTGTCGCGGGGGATGCTGACCACCGTCATGTTGCTGCGGTCGGCGGAGACGTGCATGAGCATCTGTACGTCCGCCCGGGCGCCCACCGTGCCCTTCGCCCCGCCGAGCTTGGCGTTCTCCGCCCCGGCGCGGCTGTCGGAGCCCAGCAGCAGGATGTTCAGCGGGGTCTGCCCGGCCGCGTTCGCCTTGGTCTTCTTGGCGCCCGTGTTGGCGAGGCTGAGCTTGTCCTTGGTGATGTTGGCGTTGAGGTGCTGGATGTACGCGTACGCACCGGCGGCCGTGCCGAGGATGGCTACCGAGGTGACGATCGCCACCCAGCGCCATATTCGTTTCTTCGGTTTCTTGCGCCTGCGGTTGGCCGCGCGCCCGCCGCCACCGCCATCACCGTTCCCGCCACCGCGCCGCCGGTCGGCGCGGCCTCCCCCGCCGCTGCGGTCCCCGGCGCCCGGAGCCGCGTACGCGTCCGGAGCCGCGTACGCGTCCGGGTCGTATCCGGTGCCTTCCACCGGGGACGACTGCTGCGGCACGTATGCCACTGAGTTATCGGTCCTGTACAGACTGTCGTCCCACCCGTGATCACCGGACTCGGAGGGGGTGTTCCACTCGTCCCTCCGGACGCCACTCTGGCGCATTGGGCCCTCCCATGACGCGCTGTCCACTACGGTCACCGGCCGCGCCGTAGCGCCGCTGATCCTGGGTGATTCTCAGCTACTCGACTGTCAAAGTGCTGTGGAATGCCGCGAGGGACGTTTGGAACGCCCGCGTGGCGGGATGCTGGTGGTCACGATACATATATGCCAGGGGCCCCTGGTGTGCGATTCCTTTCGGATGTGTAAAGTGCAGGGCCTTATGACCACTGATATGGGGCATAAACACTCATGCAGTCCTTGGTGTTCGCGCCGTTGATCGAGTCGGCGTTGGCCAGCGAAGAACCCGCGCTGGGCAGGGACTTCGCGTAGTCCGTCCCCTTCGTCCAGTCCGCTCCGGCGATCAGCGTGATCGAGGACACGTGTGAGGATTTCTTGACCGAGGCCTTTGGGATGTCCAGCGCCTTCGCGACAGCGAGCGCGTCCGCCCTGCCCTGGTCGCCGTCGGCGGCCGGGTAGCTCAGCGTCGTGACCTGGCTGGGCTGCGCCGTGCTGTCGGGTTCGGCCTTGGTGAAGCCCGCGTCCTTGAGCGCCGTGACCAGGGTCGCCGCGCGGTGGTCGACGGGGGTGCCGGCCGCGGTGCCGGCGGTGCCGTTGACGACGCTGACGGCGATGGAGGCGGCTGGCGCGGCGGAGGCGGCGGTGGAGGCCGCGGGTGACGCGCTCGCCGTGCCGGTCTTGGCCTTGCCGTTGGTGTCGAAGGCGATGTCGTTGCGCAGCATGGCCCAGATCTGGGAGGCGTCCGGGCCCGGGACCAGGTGCGCCTTCGGGTTCAGGGGATCCTTGAGGGTGGGCATGGTGAGCATGGTGATGCGGTTGTTCGGCACGGTCTTGAGCTGCATGCCGAGGTCGTAGAGCTTCTTGATCGAGCCGATCTCCTCGGAGACCTTCAGGGAGCTGGTCGCCGCTTCCGCCAGGTTCATCAGATGCCCGGTGTCGGTGAAGATGTTCTGCTTGCGCAGCTTGCGCATCATCGAGGTCATGTACATGTGCTGCGCTTTGGCGCGGCCGATGTCGCTGCCCCAGGCATGCCGGGTGCGCAGCCACTGCAGAGCCGTCTTGCCGCTGATCTCCCGGCTGCCCGCCTTGAGCTTGAGGCCGGATCCGCCGGACTGGGCGGCGGTGGGGTGGTCCCAGACGTTCTGCCTGACGCAGACCTGGACGCCGCCGATGGCGTCGGCCATCTTCACCACACCCGCGAAGTCGATCACCATCCAGTGGTCGATGTAGGTGTTGGTGAGGTTCTGCACGGTCGCCAGGGTGCAGCCGGCGCCGCCGCGCGTCAGGGACTCGTTGATGATCGAGGTGGTGGTCGCGGCGTATTTTTGGCCCGTGTCCGGGTCGGTGCACTCGGGGATCGGCACCCGGGTGTCGCGCGGGATGCTGATCACCGACATGTTCTTACGGTCGGCGGACAGGTGCATCAGCATGATCACGTCGGCGCGGGGCTTGTCGCCCACGGTGTACTTGGCGCCGCCGAGCTTGAGGTTCGCCGCCGAGTTACGGCTGTCGGAGCCCAGCAGCAGGATGTTCATCGGGGTCTGGCCGGCCGCGTTGGCCTTGGCCGGCTTGACGTCGGAGTTGCCGTTGTCCCGCTGGCCCTTGATGATCTGGCCGTTGAGGTGCTCGTAGTAGGCCCAGACGGCCCCCGAGGCGCCGAGCACGGCCAGCGAGACGGCTATCGCCGTCCCGCGGATTATCCGGGCCTTGCGGCTGCGGCGCGGGCGCCTGCCGGTGCGCCGGTGCCCGCCGCCTCCGCCTCCGGCTTCGGTCGCCGACGGTTCCGACGTTTCCGGGGGCTCCGACCGGTCCGGGGTCGCGGCATGCCGCCGCTCCTCGTACAGGCTGTCGTCCCAGCCGGAATCACGCACCCTGCTGTCGCTGCTGTTGCTCAATTCCCCACCCCTGGTCCCCGTTTGCGAAGTGTGCTCGGTGCCGAGTGTCGTCAGATCACTTGGCGCACACGCTCTTGTCGTTCGCCTCGACCTTCTGGATCCCCTCCGGCGCCTTTGTCGGAGTGGTGACCGGTGTGCCGGGCGCGGTGAAGTCCTTGCCGAGCGTGAGCTTCATGTTGGCCAGCTCGGCGGCCTTCTTGGTGCCCTCCTTGAGGGCGGATTCCGGCAGCCCCATCCAGTCGGCCAGGCGACGGGCCTGGTCGGCCTGGTTGGGCGCGTACTCCAGCGTGGTGTTCGCGATGTCCGCCGACGCGTTGCCGCCGTTGGTGGAGCGCGGGTCGCCCTTGGTGTTCTGCAGCCACTCGACGGTGTCCTGGGCGGCGCCCAGGATGCCGCTGCCGTTGAAGACCTCGACCCGGACATAGGCAGGGTCGGCCATCGTTCCCGTGAGCTTGCTCGCGGCCGGGGACTTGGAGGCGGCGGCCTTCTTCTTCACCTCGGTGAGGGAGATGTCCTTGTTCACCATGGCGAACAGCTGCGGCGCCCTCGTCCGGTCCAGGACGACGGTGGCGTGCACCTTCTCGGCCGGGTTGTCGATGACGGGCACGGTCGCGAAGGTGATGTTCTTGGTGTTGACCTTGCTCAGGTCCTTGGCGAGGTCGCTGAGCTTCTTGACACTGCCTATTCCGGTGTCCACGGTGAGCGCCTTGGTGGCCACGTTGGCCAGGTCCCAGAGCTTGCCGGGACTGGTCAGCGTCCCGCTGGACTTCATCGTGCGGATCATCGAGCTGAGGAACTGCTGCTGCAGCTCGATCCGGCTCAGGTCGCCGCCGAGGCCGACGCTGTGCCGGGTGCGTACGAAGGCCAGTGCCTGCTCGCCCTTGACGATGTGCCGGCCCTTGCTGAGCTTGAGGTGCGAGTCCGGGTCGTCGATGTTCTTGGCGAGGCACACCTCGACGCCGCCAACGGCGGTGGACAGGTCCTTGACCGCGTCGAAGTTGGCCATCATGAAATGGTCGGGGGTGATGCCGGTCAGCGCCTTGACGGTGCGCATCGTGCAGCCGGGATCGCGGCCGTCCTGGCCGAGGCTGGTGTTGAAGCGTACGTTGTCCGTACCCGGAATGATCTTCGTCGTGCCGTCCGCCTGCTTTGTCGGACAGTCCGGGATGTCGGTGATTATGTCGCGGGGGATACTGATCGCGGTCGCGTTGCTGCGGTCCTTCGACACATGGAAGAGGATCGTGGTGTCGGCATGGCCGACGCTGCCCACGTCGCCGTACTTCTTGCCCAGGCCGACCCGGCTGTCGGTGCCGATCACCAGGATGTTGACCGGGCCGTCGGTGGTGGCGCTGTCGGTGCCGATGGTGCCGGTGTCGACGGTGTTGATGTTGTTGTTGAAGTGCTCGTACAGGGCATAGCCGCCGACGGTCACCGTGACGAGCACGAAGCCGACCGAGGCCGCCGTCCAGATCAGGGCCTTCTTCTTGCGCGACTGCTTCGGCTTCGGCCGGCGCCGGCTGGGAGGTACGGCCGCGCGCCCCTGTGCGGCTCTTCTGCCGCCGCCACTGCCGTCGCGGTTCTCGCCCGAACGGGGCTTGGGGGGCTGCTCCGGGCGCCGCCGGGTCCCCTGGGTCGGCACGGCGCGGGCCGGCGATTCCTCGGGCTCCAGCCGCAGTTGGTAGCTGCCCGTCTCCGGATCGAAAACCCACTGGTCCGCCGGGTCGACGTGCTTACGGCCTTGCGTGTCCACGGTCGCTTGTGTCCTCCGTCTCGGCCGCTGCCTCAGGGCAGCCGATCGCTCACACTAGCCTCACAGTTCAGCGTGCGCTCACCGCTCGTGACAAATTCCTTTCACCCACATCGGGACAAACTATCCTGATCGGCGGTCGTGCCCGGGTATGTCGCCAAGGGAGATGCGGAAGCAGTGGAGGGGGTTCCACTCTTCTCGTTCGCGCCCCCCTTTCCGCTCTCTGCGCTTTTCGTGGTGATCGCGACATTGCCGTCCTGGCGCAGCGTTGTGAACAGCTCGTCCGCCTCCGGCTGCGTCAACTCGTCGCGGTTGTGGTCGTGTACGTAGGGCTCGCGCGGCACGGTCAGGAAGCGCACCTGGTCGGCGGGCGTCCGCTGCAGGCTCCGCGCGAAGTCGTAGAGCTCGCCGAGGGAGTCCAGTCCCGGGTCGGCGGTCAGCGAGGAAGTCGCCGCGTCCAGCAGCGGATAGAGCTTGACCGGGTTCAGCAGCACCCCCGAACTGGTGACCTTCCGTACGAGGGAGGCCAGGAACTCCTGCTGACGGCCCATCCGCTGGGTGTCGCTGCCGTCGCCGATGCCGTGCCGGGCGCGTACGTAGCCGAGCGCCTGCTCGCCGTGCAGCAGCTGGCGGCCGGCCGGGAGGTCGAGGTGGGCTTCCTGGTCGTGGACCGAGTGCGGGACGCAGACCTCGACGCCGTCCACCGCGTCCACCATCTGCTTGAAGCCGGTGAAGTCCACTATCAGGTGATGGTCCACGCGGATGCCGGTCAGGTCCTCGACCGTACGGATCGTGCAGGCCGCGCCGCCGAACTCGAAGGCCCAGTTGAACTGGGCGAACTGCGCCCGGCTGGTGCCGCCGCCCGCGCGGTGGCAGGCCGGGATGTCGACCATCAGGTCGCGCGGGATGCTGACGGCGGTCGCGCTGGAGCGGTCCGCCGACAGGTGCAGCAGGATCGTGGTGTCCGAGCGCTGGGTGCCGGTGTCCTGGCCGTACTTGCCGTTGCCGTCCCCGCGGTTGTCGGTGCCGATCAGCAGGACGTTCTCCGCTGTGCCGGAGCCCGGCGCGGAGGCGGTGGCGGGAGCCGGACGCTGCGACTGGACGCGGTTGAGCTCGCGGGTGGTGGCGGTGTCCGTGTGGATGTTGCCGTCGAGGTGCCGGTAGAGATACCAGGCGCCTCCGGCGCCGGCCAGGACGGCGAAGGCCAGGCACGAGGCGGCGATGCGGATCCAGCGCCGCCGTCGCCCGGAGGGCCGGGGCTGCGCCGGCACCGCCCCCGGCTCTTCCCGAGGCTGATTCCCGGGTGGTTCCCCGGGCTGCTCCCCTGGCATCGTCACGTCCGCTCCCCGTCCCGATCATGCGATAACCGGTCGTCCCGCTTGAACAGACGACCGGATCAGGCATCAGGTTGTGCGACGCTGTGCGTTTTTGTGGGTGAGGCGCGCGGTGCGGTGCGACGGCTACTCAGCCGTGTGGGTGACCCGCTCGCTTTCCTGTCGCTTCGTCAGGCCCTCGGGCGGCAACCGGTCCAGGTGACGGCACAGCACCACTGAGCCATTGGCCGCCAGTGGTGCCAGCAGCCCGGCGGCCAGCCCGTCCCAGCCGTCGAACGGCAGGCCCGACAGCAGTCGTGAGCCGGGCTCCAGGCCGAGCGCCGCTGCCGAGGCCCGGGCCCGTTCCACCACCTCGGCGCCGGTCAGCTGCTCGCCGCCGGGCAGTTCGAGGGCGTACGCATCCGGGGTGACGGGGGCGTACGGCGCGAAGCGGTCGCCCTGGGTCGGCACCTCGACCGCGTAGTCCGCGAAGCCCTGCGGCGGCTGGGGGAAGCGGCCGCCCAGTGGGCGCAGCGCGAGGGCGACCCGCTCTCCGCGGCATGCGCGTGCGGCGTCCAGGGTCTGCGGGTCCGGGCCGCTCACGACGAGGTCGGCGGTGGCCGGGTCGCCGCCGGGCACGGCGACCACGCCGGTGGCGAAGCAGGCCTGCAGCCAGACGGCGGTCTGCCAGTGCGCGGGCAGCAGGAGGGCGAGCCGGTCACCCGGCTGGGCGTCCAGGTCGCCCTGGATGAGGTTGGCGGTCTTGGCCACCCAGTTGGCGAAGGTGGCCACGGACAGCTCGACGCGCTCGCCGGTCGCGTCGTCGTAGAAGGTGATCAGCGGGCGGGCGGGCTCCCCGAGCGCGTAATCCAGCAGACCGGCGGGGGTACGGGCAGTCGATGTCACCCGGCACAGGCTACCGGCGGCCGTGGGAGCCGCAGGGGAGGGGCTGATCTGAGGGAGCGACAGGGCGACTGTCCGTCAGATCCGCATATGCGCATCTTTGATGCTTATGTAAGTGTTTTTTCCATGCGCGCTCTTCTCGCCTCCGCCGTCGGTGTCGCCTGTATGACCGCCCTCGCCGTCCCGCTCACCACGCACACGTTCTCCTCCGGGACCTCGTCCGCCGCGCCCCCGGCGGCCGCGCCCGGGTCCCCTGTGAGGGGCGGCGCCACCTGGACCCTCCCGCTGGCCCCGTCCGCCCGCTCGGTCGTCCGGGCCGTCGACGCCCCGGCCGTCAAGCCCTTCTCGCTGCTGGGTGTCACGTGGGACAACGCCGCTGCCGAACTCGACGGCACCGTCCAGGTCCGTACCCGCTCCGCGCGCACCGGCGCCTGGTCGGGCTGGCAGGACGTCGAGGCCCACACCGACGACACCCCCGACGCCGGATCGCCCGAGCAGACCGCCCCCGGCGTCCGCGGCGCCACCGCCCCCCTCTGGGTCGGCCCCTCCGACGGCGTCCAGGTCCGCGTCCTCCCCGGCTCCGACCGGGCCGGCCAGGCCGCCCGTCTCCCCGTCGGGCTGCGGCTGGACATGGTCGACCCCGGCGACGGGCCGGACGGCGGCGGCTTTGACAGCCATGACAGCCGGGCTGGCCATGACGACTACGACGACGGTGGCAGCCTCTACGACGACGACGAGCTGCCGGACGAGCTGCCGGACGACCTCACGGGCGAGATGACAGCCGCCGATCAGCCCTCCGACGAGGGCCCCATCGAGGCCGACGAACCGGACGGGCCCGCCGAGCCCCCGGTCCTCCCCCCGGTGAGCAAGGAGGAGGAGACCGCCCAGACCGGCCGGGGCCCGTACATCGGCGCCCGCCCGAGGATCATCACCCGCTCCGGCTGGGGCGCCGACGAGAAGCTGCGCGAGCGCAAGTTCGTCTACACCAAGACCGTGAAGGTGGTCTTCGTCCACCACAGCGCCACCGGCAACAACTACAGCTGCAACGATGCCGATGCCGTCATCCGCGGCATCTACCGCTACCACGTGAAGAGCAGCCACTGGCGTGACATCGGTTACAACTTCCTCGTCGACAAATGCGGAAACATCTACGAGGGCCGCGCCGGCGGGGTGACCAAGGCGGTCTACGGAGCCCACACCCTCGGCTTCAACACCAGCAGCATGGGCGTCGCCGTCCTCGGCAACTACAGCAAGGATCAGCCCTCCGAGGCCGCCCTGCGCGCGGTCTCCCAGCTCAGTGCCTGGAAACTCGGCCTCTTCGGACGCAACCCCGAGGGCACCGCGACCCTCCTTTCAGGAGGCAGCAACAAATACCGCAAGGGTGTGAGGGTCAAGTTCAAGATCATCTCCGGTCACCGTGACGGATTCCGTACCGAGTGCCCGGGGGACCAGCTCTACGGCGACCTCGGCAAGACCCGCAACTCGGCCGCGGATCTGCAAGGGCGCTGATCGCTGAGTCTGATGTGATCCGAGCCGATCCGATCTGCATAAGATTGGCGCCGCCTGTCCCACCGCGGCAGGGCCGACCACCCAGGAAGAGAGACAACGCAGGTGACCGAAGCGATCCTCCTGGTCGGCGGCAAGGGCACACGGCTACGGCCGCTCACGGTCAACACCCCCAAGCCGATGGTCCCCGCCGCCGGCGTGCCCTTCCTCACCCACCAGCTCGCCCGCGCCCGCGCCGCCGGCGTCGACCACGTCGTCCTCGCCACCTCCTACCTCGCCGAGGTCTTCGAGCCCCACTTCGGCGACGGCTCCGCCCTCGGCCTGCGCCTGGAGTACGTCACCGAGAAGGAACCCCTCGGCACCGGCGGCGCCATCCGCAACGTCGCGGACCGCCTGGACTCCGCCCCCGGCGACCCGGTGCTCATCTTCAACGGCGACATCCTCACCGGCCTGGACATCGCCGCCCTGGTGGCCACCCACCGCTCGGCCCGCGCCGATGTCTCCCTCCACCTCACCCGCGTAGCCGACCCCCGGGCCTTCGGCCTGGTCCCCACGGACGACGACGGCCGCGTCACCGCCTTCCTCGAAAAGCCCGAGAGCCCCGAGGACATCGTCACCGACCAGATCAATGCCGGCGCGTACTGCTTCAACCGCTCCGTCATCGACTCCATCCCCGTCGGCCGCCCGGTCTCCGTGGAGCGCGAGACCTTCCCCGGTCTCCTCGCCGACGGCGCCCACCTCCAGGGCATGGTCGACTCCACCTACTGGCTCGACCTCGGCACCCCCCAGGCCTTCGTCCGCGGCTCCGCCGACCTCGTCCTCGGCCGCGCCCCCTCCCCGGCCGTCCCCGGCCGCCACGGCGACTCCCTCGTCCTGCCCGGCGCCCACGTGGCCGACGACGCCAAGCTCACCGGCGGCACCGCCGTCTCCTCCGGCGCGGTGGTCGGCTCCGGCGCGGTGGTGGACGGCAGCACGATCCTGGCCGGCGCCGTCATCGAGCCGGGCGCCGTCGTCACCTCCTCCCTGGTCGGCGCGGGTGCGGTGATCGGCGCCCGTACGGTCCTGGACGGCGCGGTCATCGGCGACGGCGCGCGGGTCGGCGCCGACAACGAACTGCGGCACGGCGTACGGGTGTGGTGCGGCGCGGTGATCGCGGACGGCGCGGTCCGCTTCTCGTCGGACCAGTAAGAAGAGGTCAATCCGGTTTGCGGGAAGGCGTCCCGCATGGCGAGCGAAGCGAATGGGGGCACCTCCCAGCGGTAGCTGGGGGAGGGTTGGCACAAACCGGCCACGGGCCGCAGGCCGCCCACGCACCCGGAACCGCCCGCGTAGGCTCGGCGACGTGCACCCCGAGCAGCCCCGCCTGACCTCTACGGCCACGGCCACCGCAACCGCGGCCTCCGTACCGGCGCAGACGCGCGGCCAAAAACGCCGGTGGATCCCCGACGGCCCCCTCAACCTGAGCCTCACCCTCGGCCCCCTCCGCCGGGGCCCCGCCGACCCAGCCTTCCGCGTCACCCCCGACGGCGCGATCTGGCGCGCCTCCCGCACCCCGTCGGGCCCCGGCACCATCCGCATCGCGGGGGCATCCGGAGGAACGGTCGAAGCCGAAGCCTGGGGCCCCGGCGGAGACTGGCTCCTGGACGGCCTCCCCGCCCTCCTCGGCGCCGACGACGACCCGACCGCCTTCACCGCCCGCCACCGCGTCGTCCACGAGGCGAACCGCCGCAACCCGGGCCTGCGCCTGACCCGCACCCGCCTCGTCCTGGAATCCCTGATCCCGGCGATCCTGGAACAGAAGGTCACCTCCGACGAGGCCTACCGAGCCTGGCGCCTCCTCCTCCGACGCCACGGCGAACCCGCCCCCGGCCCCCTCGCCGACCGCATGTACGTCGCCCCCGACCCCCGCACCTGGGCCCTCATCCCCTCCTGGGAATGGCACCGCGCCGGCGTCGACAACAAACGCGCCTCCACCGCCATCCGCGCCGTCCGCCACGCCCGCCGCCTCGAAGAGGCCACCGCCCTTCCCCCCGCCGACGCCCTCGCCCGCCTCCAGCTCATCCCCGGCATCGGCCCCTGGACCGCTGCCGAGACGTTGCAGCGCGCCACCGGCGACCCCGACGCCGTCACCGTCGGCGACCTCCACCTCCCCAACATCGTCGGCTACGCCCTCACCGGCGCCCACCGCTCCACCGACGCCGAGATGCTGGACCTCCTCACCCCCTACGCCGGCCAGCGCCACCGCGCCGCCCGCCTCATCCTCCTCGGCGGCCGGATGCCCCCGCGCCGCGCACCGCGCATGGCGCCGGGGAACATCGCGGCGTTGTGATCCACGGAGGCAGATCGGAGTAGTTGGCGGTGGACATGACGCTTCGAAGGATTTCCGCTGCGGATGCGGACACGGGATTCCGGCATGTCGTATCCGGATTCTCGGGTGAGCGCAGCGGCGTGGAGAGCGAATGCTTTCTCGGCCGCGAATGGGAATTCCTGGAGCAGATCCTGCTGACTCAGGGGCCTGAGGAGATCAGCGAACTCCCCATCACCATGGGCGACCTCCTCGGTGACGATGACCTCGGCACCGCCTGCTTCTACCTCCCGCCGGACGAGGTGGCGGTCGCGGCCCGTTTCCTGGTCGCCGTCGACGCCGAACGGTCCGTCGCCGACCACGCGGACGAGATCGCGAGGGCGCCACACCGCAGTCGATCAGGCAGGCGAAGGCATCGCCAAACGCGTCCAGAGCTGAGACCCCCGCCGCCCCGGCCATGCCCCATGAGCCTTCAAGCCTCCGAGGCAATACACTCTCAACTTTGATAGTCTCAAGAATGAGAGTATCAACGTTGAGAGTATTGATGAAGAGGTGCGATGGACGCGTTCATCGGGCGGGAGCGGGAGCTGGCCGCTCTGAACCGGATGCTCAGCCGCATCGAATCCGGCGGCCGAGCTGGGCGTCCCGGCCGGGCGATGTTGATCCGGGGCAGGCGGCGGGTGGGGAAGTCGCGGCTGGTCGAGGAGTTCATCGAGCGTGCGGGGCTGCCGCATGTCTTCTTCACCGCATCCGCTCAGTCGACTCACCAACTGGACCTGAGCCTGTTCGTCGAGGCCATGGCCACCTCCGCTCTGCCGGATGCGGCAGCCGTTCAGGGGCAGTCCCCCCAGACCTGGGACGCGGCACTGCACCTGCTCGCCGGGGCCCTGCCTGCCGACCGGCCGAGCGTCGTCGTACTGGACGAGATGCCCTACCTGATCAGGAACGACTCCGGCTTCGAGGGAACCCTGCAGAAGCTCTTCGACCGGGAGCTCTCACGCAAGCCCGTGCTGCTCCTCTGCGTTGGATCCGACCTCGCGATGATGGAAGCCCTCAACGAGTACGGCCGCCCCTTCCACCAGCGGGCCACCGAGATGGTCGTACCGCCACTCACCCCGGCCGACGTCGCCGACATTCTGCAACTGCCGCCCGCCGAGACCTTCGATGCCTTCCTCGTCTCGGGCGGTCTCCCTCTCGTGCTCGACGAATGGCCCAGAGGCGCGTCGGTCTTCGACTACCTCAGCGATGTCGTCGAGGACCCCACCTCCGCGCTGCTGGTGAGCGGCGAACGCGCCCTCGCCGCCGAATTCCCCGCCGAAGCCCAGGCCCGGCAGGTTCTCGGTGCCATCGGGGCAGGCGAGCGAACCCACACTCTCATCGGCCGCGAGGCCGGCGGACTGCCGCCCGCCAGCCTCGCGCGCGCCCTTCTACTGCTCACCGCGAAGCGCGTCGTGGACGCCGTCACGCCCCTGTCCGTCCGTCCCTCCAGGGAGACCCGCTACTACGTCGCCGACCCGCACCTGCGCTTCTGGCTGGCCTTCCTCGGCCCCTACCTCAGCGAGATCGAGCGGGGACGGGGCGACCTCACGCTGGCGCGCATCAAGCGCTCCTGGACAGCCTGGAGGGGCCGGGCGATCGAGCCAGTCGTGAGGGAAGCCCTCTTCCGCCTGCCCGAGGGCGGTCTGCCTGAAGGCACCGGGGCCGTCGGCGGCTACTGGACCCGCACGAACAACCCCGAGATCGACATCGTCGCGGCGGACCGGGCCCCCATCGCCAAGCGCATCACCGCTGTCGGCTCCATCAAGTGGCTGGAGAACCGACCCTTCGACGCTCACGACCTCGCCGAGCTGATCACCCATCGCTCGCAACTGCCGGGGGCGGACGACGATACGCCGCTGATCGCGGTCGCGCGCAGCGGCGTATCGGTGGACGGCGTCCAGGCGGTTGGGCCGGAGGAGCTTCTCAGCGCCCGGTGGTGACCAACCGGCGGATCGCCTTGGCGCCGTGGTTTTGTCGGTGGTGGCTGCTAGCTTGCGCTGCATTGACAGTCCGATCCGACGAACAGGGAGGCGAGAACCGTCGTGGGCGCATCAGGGTGGGAGTACTACGTGCCGTACCAAGAGGATTTGGGGGCCGCGCTTGATCAGTTGCGGCACCGGGTCTTCCGGGAGGGCGACTACTACTGGGCGGCCGAGGACGATGATTTGTCCGACGGGCAGAAGAAACCAGAGACGATCGAAGAGCTGTGGGAAGACGAGGATGTGCAGGAGTCGGGTACTCATTCGATTCTGGACATGTATCGGATCGTAGGTCCCGGCGAAGAGCCCAGCTACGGGACTGTGCAACCCGTGTCGGTCGCGGAAGCCCGCCGACTCACAGGTACCGCCCTCCTGACACGAGCGCATGTGGGAGCCATTGATCCGCTCGCCAGCCAGCGCTGGTTCGGCAGGTGCGCGGTTCTTCACGACGTCGGAGGAAAGCCCCAAGAGATCTACTTCTGGGGCTTCTCCGGCGACTGAGACAGCTCGCGGTCATGCGTCGGCAAGCGGTAGACGCTCTCGCCGCATGCCGGGGCACTCTGGCCCTTAGGAGCGCTCGGCCGCGAAGGTGACGAAGGCCGCCCATCCGGCAGGGGAGAAGGCGAGTTGGAGGCCCTGCTTGTCCTTGGAGTCGCGCACGTGGATGGTGCCGGGGCAGGCGGCGACCTCGACGCAGGCGCCGCCTTCGCCACTGCTGTAGCTGCTCTTGAACCAGGCGAGTTCTTCGGTCTTCATAGCTCTCCCAGCAACTTCTCGATCAGGATCAGGGACTCACGCGGGGTGAGAGCCTGCGCCCGCAGAATGCCATATCGAGAGGCGATGACGCGTACCTCTTCTGAATCAACGATCAAGCGGCTGTAGCCCTGGTCCTCCGTGTACGCAACCTGCCGCCCTCCCTTGGGCGTCACCAGGATGAACGCGCCAGCGGTGTTCGGATGTTCCTCGCGGTCTGTCGGCATCACCTGAAGCTCAACGGTCCGCAGGCGGCCGATGCGAAGGAGCTGCTTGAGCTGGCCTGCCAGCGTCGCCCGTCCGCCCAGCGGCCGGTGCAGGATCACCTCCTCCAGGATGAAACTGGCGGTCGGCCCTGGCCAGCGGTCGAACACCGACTGACGGGCCATGCGGTCGGCCACCCGGCGCTCGATCGTCTCCTCGTCGAGCAGCGGCCTGCGCATGGAGAAGATGGCCCGCGCGTAGTCCTCGGTCTGGAGCAGCCCAGGGACGATCTGATTGCTGTAGTCGTGCAGCTCGACCGCGTCCTGCTCCATCCGCGCGTAGTCCCGGAACCACGCCGGATGCCGTACGCGGGCCTTCGCCTTCGCCCGTACAACGTCCTCCACCGCCACCTTCAACAGCCCGTTGGCCCCCAACAGCTCATCCGCCGCGACCAGATACTCCGGCTGCGGGATCCTCCGCCCCCGCTCCAGCGACGAGATCTGCTCTTCCCCGTAGCCCAGCCGCTCGCCCAACTCCCGCTGCGTAAGCCCCGCCCGCTCCCGGAGCAGCTTGACCTGCCGCCCCAGCGCCCGAAAAAGATCCGTAGCCGAGTCGGCGTCCTCCGCAGGCTCGGGTCGCTCTTCTCGTTCGTTGTCCGCCATCCCCGTCACCTCCGGACAGGCCACTGTGCGCAGCCGTACAGGCACGTTGCGTACTGCAGTCGCTCCTGGTCAGGGTAGGCCCGCCCGGCCACGCTCGGTGATGTGAAACCCGAAGTCATCACCCCCGCCGCCTGCTTCAGGCACCTGTTCAGCGCCACCCGCCGAGGCGCGCGCCTCGCCCGCCACCTGACCGTGCACCAGCTCGACGAGTGGGGCATGGCCTACGGCAGCGACTGCTCTGACCGGGCGGAGGCGATCGTGGCCGAGCTCGCCGCCAACGCGGTCACCCACGGGTACGTCCCGGGGCGGAGCTTTGAGGTGCGCCTGACCCTCACCCCGCGCCTGCTCCGCATCGACGTCGCTGACGCCCGCACCGAGAGCTGGCCGTGGCCCGCCGCCCAGCCGCCATCCGCTGAGGTCGAGTCGGGCCGTGGACTGCTGCTGGTCGACGCGCTTTCCGACCGCTGGAGCGTCCTGGACAGGGGCGCGGCGCCGGGCAAGACGGTCCGGGCAGAGCTGGACCTCGGTCCGGGCCGCCTATGACCAGGTCAGGAGTGCTGGCGGACCTCACCTCCGGGACGGCGTGCGTCACTCCAATGGACGCATCGGATGGTGCACGCCGAAGCCCGCTCCTAGAGTGACCGGCGAGCGCCGGCGCGTTCGATCAACCGAACGGGCCGAGCCTTCAAGAGGAGGTTCCGACATGAACCGCTTCAAGCTCATCCTCGTGACCGCAGCATCCGTCCTGGCCATCGGCCTGGGGCTGCCCAGCACCGCGATGGCCGCGGATCCGCCCAAACCGCCGGACAACACGGCTCAGCTCACCGGCAACGAAACCAGCGCCTTCGAAACCGGCGGGTGGGTCTACGTCGCCCCCGGCGGGTTCGGTTCCGCCTACGTCTACTGCCCGACGGGGCGCACCCCGACCGGCGGCGGTGGCCAGTCCTACGGGACCGTCAGGGCATACCTGACCGACACCTACGCGGTCGACCCCCGCGGCTGGTTCGCGCAGTTCTACAACGCGAGCACCGCCGGCGTCTACGTGCGGGCCTACGCCCGCTGTGCCTGACGGCCAGGCCACTCGCAGGAAGGGGAAGCAGGGCCCCACTCCGCCCGGGGTGGGGCCCTGCCTCGTGACTTACCGCACCGCGATGAACGCCTCCGCGCCCCGCGCGGCACGCGCAGGCGCCGCCACCGCCGGGCGGCCGACCGCCACCGCGCCCATCGGGTCCCAGTCGCCGGGCAGCCCCAGCACCTCCCGCACCACATCGCGGCAGAACATCGTGGACGACACCCAAGCCGACCCCAGCTGCTCGCCCGCGAGCGCGACCAGCAGGTTCTGCACCCCGGCCCCGGCCGCGACCACGAACATCTCGCGCTCGGCCGCATTGCGCCGGGCGTCCGGGTACGCATGCGCACCGTCGGCCACGAGGCACGGCACGATCACATAAGGCGCGTTGCGCAGGACGTCCCCGCGCCGCAGCCGCTTCGCCACCGACTCCTCGCTGAAGCCGTCCCTGCGCAGGTCGGCCGCCCAGGCGTCCCGCATGGCGTCGAGAAGCCGTACGCGCGCTTCCTCCGTCTCCAGGAGCACGAACCGCCAGGGCGTCGTGTGATGTGGGGCCGGAGCCGTGACCGCCAAGGCCACCGCCCGCCGCACCGCGGCCCCGTCGACCGGCTCGGCGGTGAATTCACGGACCGTACGCCGCAGCGAGACCGCCTCGCGCACGGCCTCCGACGTGCCAAGCCGGAACATGTCGTTGACGGACGACCGCACAAGCGCCCGCGCGCCTGGGCCGTCGTCCTCCTCCGCCAGCACCAGGTGGCCGAGCCCCCGCGCCACAGCGACCGGCAGGCCGCCGGCCTTGCCCTTGACGAGGTCACCCGCAGCGGCAAGCTCATCGCCGAGAGCCGTGACGGTGACGGAGAGCTCGTTGCCGTGGGAATCGAGGCCGCCGCGCAGGTCGTCCACAACCCGGATCCCGGCCGCGCCGATGGCGACATCGGTCAGGCCCTCGCGCCACGGCCGCCCGAAGGTATCGGTTACGACGACACCCACATTGACGCCCAGCGCATCCCGCACGCCCACCCGGATCGCCCGAGCCGAGCCGTCCGGGTCCTCCGGGAGCAGGAGTACGGTCCCCGGGGCCGTGTTGGAGGCGTCGACACCGGCCGCCGCCATGACGAAGCCGTGGCGGGTCTCGACGATCCGGGTCGGCCCGCGCCGGGCGACGAGCCGGACCATCTCCGCGTCGATCGCGGCCTCGCGGTCGTCGGCCCGCACGAGCCGGGCCTCCGCCTTGCTGACGATCTTCGAGGTCACCAGCAGAACATCCCCGTCGGCCAGCTCCGGGGCGGCCGCGCAGATCAGCTTGGCGAGGTCGTCGCCCGGCTGGACCTCGGGCAGCCCGGCCACCGCCCACACGCGATACGTAAGGCTCACGCCCGGACCTCCTCCGCCAGGGCCAGCGCCTCGCGGGCCATCTGTGCCGTCGCACCGACATCCGTCATCATCAGCGGCACCGCCCGGCACCGGATGCCCGCCGCTTCGACGTCAGCCACCACGCCCGCGTCGACCGTGTCGACCAGCCAGCCGTCCAGCAGCCCGGAACCGTAGTGGGCGGCGACAGCGGCGGCCGTGGACTCGACGCCGACCGCCGCCAGGACCTTGTCCGCCATGCCGCGCACAGGCGCGTCGCCGACGATCGGCGAGAGCCCGACCACCGGGACGCCCGCCTCGGCGATGGCCTCGCGGATCCCCGGAACGGCCAGGATCGTGCCGACCGACACCACAGGATTGGATGGCGGGAACACAATCACATCGGCCGCGGCGATCGCCTCCAGCACACCCGGCGCCGGCTTGGAGCCCTCAGCGCCGACCGGGACCACGGCATGCGCATCGACGGCTGCCCGCAGCCGGACCCAGTACTCCTGGAAGTGAACGGCCTTGCGCGTGCCGGGTTCGCCGTCGACATCATCGATGAGCACATGCGTCTCGACGCGGTCGTCCGTCATTGGGATGAGCCGTACGCCGGGATTCCAGCGTGCGCAGAGCGCCTCCGTCACCGCGCTGAGCGGATAGCCCGCGCCGATCATCTGCGTACGGACGATGTGGGTGGCGAAATCGCGGTCGCCGAGGCCGAACCACTCCGGTCCGACGCCGTACGCCGCGAGCTCGTCCTTGACGGCGAAGGTCTCGTCGGCGCGGCCCCAGCCCTGGTCCTCGTGGATGCCGCCGCCGAGGGTGTACATGACGGTGTCGAGGTCGGGGCAGACCTTGAGGCCGAACAGGTGGATGTCGTCACCGGTGTTGCCGATGACGGTGATGTCCGCTTCCGGTGCCGCTGCCTTGAGACCGCGCAGGAAGCGGGCGCCCCCGATGCCGCCGGCCAGAACCACGATTCGCATGGGGGCCAGTCTGTCAGCCCGCGAGCGGAGCCTCGACGGGACCCTGTGCGGAAGCCTCCGCACGGGGCGCGCACTGCCCGGTGTGCATCGGCATCTCGGTGAGCCCCGGGAAGTAGATGTGCAGGCTGACGGCGGGCTCCAGGGAGTCGTTGACGACCTCGTGGACGTAGCCGGGGGCGAAGGCGCGCTGCGCACCGGGGGTCAGCGAGCGATGCGCGGTGCCCGTCCGCCCGCTCGTGCGCTCGCTGAGCTCACCCTGCAGCACGGTGAGGACGCCGGAGGAGTCGCCGTGGTCGTGGAGGCCGCTGCTCTGGCCGGGGAGCCAGCTGAGCAGCCAGACCTCGTAACCGGGGCCGGTCTCCAGGCGGGCGTACCAGCGGGTGGTGGCGTCGTACTGGACGAGCGGGGCCCAGCGGGCGCGGTCGGCGGCGATCGTGCGGGCGAGGCCGACGAAGCCGGCGACGGTGACCGGGTGCCGGGGGACCGGCGGAAGGAGGTGAGGGACGGCGAGGGGGTCGCCGGCGATCTCGACATCGCTGTTCATGCGGGCGTTCCTACGATTCGTAGAAGAGGAGCGTCGTCAGGCAGATAGCTGTGCGGAACGTCGGAGCTCTCAGAGCTCAGCGGCTCAGCGGCAACAGCTGGAACAGCGACAGTGGGCTTCCACAGCGCAGCGGAACTCGGCGAGGCGAGTCCGGGAAGGCGCGTGGGTCACTGCTGGCATGCGCACTAGCAGACCGGGTCAAGGGTGCGGCTGTCAACTCGGCTCCACCCGGCTGTCCGCAATGTCGCGAATGGTTCACCTGATCCGGCTATTCGGTGTGGTGAAAGGTTTGTGCGTAGACGTGTACGGATAGGCGGTGCTGCAACCGCTACGGCACGCAGGAACGTCTCCTCGGGAAACGTCGTTGTGCTTTCGTGATCACCTCGTGATTCACGCCCCGGGGGTCAGGTGTCGCGCGGTTGACGTATGTGGTCCTTTGGGCTGATTTGAACACTTTCTGTCAGCGCTTGGTTCCGCAGGGTGAATAACGGGCCCAATAGCAGATCTCGGCTTGACTGGCCCGTATCGGCACACTTGTAATTTCACTCGTGTCGTTCAACGGCATCACGGGGACGCGAAAACAGACGAGGGGCGCGCATGACCGAGCTGTTCCAGCTGTTGCTGGCCGAGGAGGCCGAAGAGGAGCTCGGGTGGCAGGAGCGCGCGCTGTGCGCGCAGACCGATCCCGAATCGTTCTTCCCCGAGAAAGGCGGATCCACCCGAGAGGCCAAGAAGGTCTGCCTCGCGTGCGAAGTCCGCTCCGACTGCCTTGAGTACGCACTTGCCAACGACGAGCGCTTCGGCATCTGGGGCGGTCTGTCAGAACGCGAGCGACGCCGCCTGAAGAAGGGCGTCGTCTAGCGCGCGCGGAAGGCGCGCGGCGTAAGCCGTTAGGGTGGGGCCCCGTCCGAGACGCCGACCGGCGTCCACCGCACCCAGCGAACCGGGGCCCGAACCTCGATGTCCGTGAACAGTCCAGCGGGGGGCCAATACCCCGCCCAGACGCCAGAGTTCCCGCGCCATGTGGTCACCGCGGTGCTCGTCGCCCACGACGGCGCCCGCTGGCTGCCGAACGCGCTCTCGGGCCTGCTCTCCCAGGACCGCCCGGTCCAGGACGTCATCGCCGCCGACACCGGCAGCGCCGACGACTCCGCCCGGCTGCTCGCCGAGTCCCTCGGCCCCGACCGGGTCCTGCACCTCGCCCGCCGCAGCGGCTTCGGCGCCGCGGTGGACGAGGCCGTCCGCACCGCCGGTCCCGTACCGCCGGAGCAACTGCCCTACCTGCAGCGGCAGAGCGGCTGGGACCCGGTCAGCCGCAGCTGGAACGACGACGCCTACGACCAGCCCGACCAGCCGCACGGCGAGCCCGTGCAGTGGCTGTGGCTGCTGCACGACGACTGCGAGCCGGAGCCGGACGCGCTCACCGAGCTGCTGCGCGTCGCGGACTCCGCCAGATCCGCCGCCATCATCGGGCCCAAGCTGCGCAGCTGGTACGACCGCCGCGCGCTGCTCGAAGTCGGCGTCTCCATCGCCCGCAGCGGCCGCCGCTGGACCGGTCTGGAGCGCCGCGAGCAGGACCAGGGCCAGCACGACCAGGTCCGCCAGGTGCTGTCCGTCTCCTCCGCGGGCATGCTGGTCCGCCGCGACGTCTGGGAAGAGCTCGGCGGCTTCGACCGCCGCCTGCCCCTCATGCGCGACGACGTCGACTTCTGCTGGCGTGCCCAGTCCGCCGGCCATACGGTCCTGATCGCCCCCGACGCCGTGCTCCGGCACGCCGAGGCCGCCTCCCGCGAGCGCCGCCCCGTCGACTGCGTGGGCCGCTCCGCGGTCAACCCGCACCGGGTCGACAAGGCCGGCGCCGTCTACACGCTGCTCGCCAACACCCGCGGCCCGGTCTTTCCGTACGTCATGCTGCGGCTGCTGGTCGGAACCGTCCTGCGCACGCTGGCCTATCTCGTCGGCAAGGTGCCGGGGCAGGCCGTCGACGAGATCACCGGCCTGCTGTCAGTGCTGCTGCGCCCCGGCCGCCTGATCGGCGCGCGCCGCAGGCGCGGCAAGGGCGCGGTCGAACCCGCGGAGCTGCGGCCGCTGTTCCCGCCGCCCGGCGCGACGGTGCGCGCCACCGTGGAGCAGGTCGTCGGCAACTTCTCCAAGGCCGACGCCGACGCCTCCTCCGTGGGACGGCACGGCGGCGCGGTCGAGTCCGGGCCGGGCGACGACGACGGCTCCGGCGACTACATGGAGATCGAGCAGTTCGCGCTGCTCAAGAAGATCGCCCACAAACCCGGCCCGGTGCTCTTCGGCGTACTGCTGCTGGTCTCGCTCATCGCCTGCCGCGGACTGCTCGGCAGCGGCTCGCTGTCCGGCGGCGCCCTGCTGCCCGCCCCGGACAGGGCCAACGACCTGTGGGGCTCCTTCATCGGCGCCTGGCACGCCCTCGGCACCGGCGGCACGGAGGCCGCCCCGCCGTACATCGCGGTCGTCGCGGCCTTCGCGAGCCTGCTGTTCGGCAGCACCGCGGTCGCGCTGACCGTGCTGCTCGTCGCCTCGGTGCCGCTGGCCGGGCTGAGCGCGTACTTCGCCTCCCGGCCGCTGGTCGAGTCCCGGCTGCTGCGCGCGTGGGCGGCGGTGGCGTACGCCTTCCTGCCCGCCGCCACCGGCGCGCTCGCCGGGGGCCGGCTCGGCACGGCGGTCCTGGCGATCCTGCTGCCGCTGATGGCCCGCGCGGCCGTCTCCGCCACCGGGCTGAACCTCTCGGCCGACGTGATCGAGCGCGGCGCGGGCCTGGGCTGGCGCGCCACGTGGACCTTCGCGCTGCTGCTGGCCATCACCACCGCCTTCACCCCGATCACCTGGCTGATCGCTCTCGTGCTGTCCGTCGCCGTGATCGTGCTGCGCGTCCTGCGCAAGGAGACCCGGCTCGTCGTCCCGCACGTCCTGCGCATGCTGGCTCTGCTCGGCGCCCCGCTCCTGGTCCTGGCGCCCTGGTCACTGACGCTGCTCACGCACCCCTCGCGCTTCCTCTACGAGGCCGGGCTGCCGTACGGCGCCAAGGCCGCCTCCGCGACCGACCTGGTGATGCTCAGCCCCGGAGGTCCCAAGGGGGCGGGCGGGGTGCTGCTCGTCGGCCTGGTGCTGGCCGCGCTGGCCGCCCTGCTGCGCGCCGAGCGACGGCTCGCGATCCTCACCGCCTGGGCGGGCGCCCTGGCCGGGCTGCTCTTCGCCGTCATCGAGAACGGCAAGGCCTGGGCGGGCCCGGGCACCCTGGTCTACGGCCTCGCGCTGCTGGCCGCGGCCGCCGTCGGCGCCGAGGGCGCCAACGAGCGCATCGCCGCCTCCGGCTTCGGCTGGCGGCAGCCCGTCGCCGCCCTGGTCGTGCTGGCCGCCGCGATCGCCCCGCTCTACGCCGCCTTCGGCTGGATGGTGGGCGGCGCGGACGGCCCCGTCGAGCGCCGCGACTCCACCCAGGTCCCGGCCTTCGTCGCCGAGGAGGCGGACACCCAGGACCAGCCCCGCACCCTGGTCCTGGACGGCACCGCCGCCGATGTCTCGTACGCCCTCGTACGCGGCGCCGGTGCCCGCCTCGGCGACGCCGAACTCGCCTCCGCGGCGGGTCAGGACGCCAGGCTCAGCAAGATCGTCGCCAACCTCGTCGCGGGCTCCGGCGCCGACCAGGCCGGCCAGCTCGGCGGCTACGCGGTCCGCTACGTCCTGGTCAGCGGCGTCGCCACCCGCGACATGAGCCGCACCCTCGACAGCACCCCCGGCCTGTCCCGGCTCAGCCAGGCCGACGGCAGCGCGCTGTGGCGGGTCGACAACGACACCTCGCGCATCACGATCGTGCCCAGGTCCGGCGCCACGGGCACCGCCGTCCCCGTCGCCTCCGGCAAGGTCGAGGCCCACACCACCATCCCGGCCGGCGACGCGGGCCGCGTCCTGCGCATCGCCGACTCGGCCGCCCCCGGCTGGACCGCCACCCTCGACGGCACCGCCCTCACCGCGACCACCGTCGACGGCTGGGCCCAGGGCTTCGAACTCCCCGCCACCGGCGGCCGGCTCGACCTCACCTACGAGGACCCCTTCACCCACACCGTCTGGCTCTGGATCCAGGGCTTCCTCGCCCTCGTCCTCGTCGTCATGGCCCTCCCGGGCCGCGCCCGCGACATCGACGACGACCTCCCCGAGGCCGAGGGCGCCGGAGCCGTCGCCATGGACTTCCCCGAGCAGGCCACCGGCGACGGCCGCCGCGCCCGCCGTCTGCGCGCCGCCGCCGAGACCGAGGCGGAGCCGGAGGCCGGGGCCAGGGCCGACGCCGGCGCCGAGGCGGCAGCGGACCCGGACCGGGAGCCGGACGCGTACGGCCAGGAGCAGTGGGCCGCGGAGTACCAGGGCACGTACGGCCAGCAGGATCCGGCGGCCCAGCAGGACCTGGAGGGCCAGCAGTACGAGCAGTACGCGCAGGCCGACCCCTACCAGCACCAGCAGCAGGGCTACGACCCGTACGCCTACACCGGCCAGGACTACGGCCAGCAGGGCTACGAGCAGCCGCAGGGCTACGAGCAGCAGGGCTACGACCCCGCCTACGACCCGTACGCCCAGCAGCCGCAGCAGTCCGAGCAGTCCCAACAGGCCCAGCAGCCTCAGCAGCAGCCTTACGAACCGGCCTACGAACCGGCCTACGACCCGGCCGCGTACGACGCGGACGGCTACCGCCGTGACGGGAGCGACCGCCAGTGAACCGCAGCACCATCTCCCTCTTCGGCGTCACGGCCGCCCTCGCCGCCGTCACCGGCGTGGCGGTGCTCACCGGCGCCGGAGCACCGGAGGCCGCGCGAGCGACCACCGCCGCGTCACTGCCGGTCGAGCGGTCCGCGCTGACCTGCCCGTCCCCGTCCGGCTCCGACTTCGCGACCACGACGTACACCGCCTTCACCCCGAAGGGGGACACGGCGTCCGGCAGCAGCGCGGGCACCGCCGGACTGCTGCCGGTCGGCGGCAAGGCGAAGACCAAGGCCGTCGCCCCGCTGAGCGAGCCCGGCAAGCCGGTCACCGCCACCACCGGCAAGAGCGACGCCCCCGCCCTCATCGGCACCGCCGACGGCAGGCTCGCCCCCGGCTGGACCGTGCAGCAGACCACCGTCATCGACGCCGGCCCCGCCAGGGGCGTCCTGGGCGCCGCCTGCACCCAGCCCGACAGCGAGTTCTGGTTCCCCGGCGCCAGCACCTCCGCCGACCGCCAGGACTACGTGCACCTCACCAACCCCGACGACACCTCGGCCGTCGTCGACCTGGAGCTGTACGACAAGAACGGCACCCTCACCACCGAGACGGGCGACGGGATCACCGTCCCGCCGGAGTCCAGCGTCCCCGTCCTGCTGTCCACCCTCACCACGGACAAGGCCGAGGACCTCACCCTCCACGTCACCGCCCGCACCGGCCGCGTCGGCGCCTCCGTCCTCGCCTCCACCGCCAAGGCCGGCGGCGACTGGCTCACCCCCTCCGCCGACCCCGCCGACAGCCTGGTCCTCCCCGGCATCCCGGCCGACGCCACCGACGTGCGCCTGATCGCGTACGCCACCAGCGACGACGACGCCGACCTCAAGGTCCAGCTGCTCACCACCACCGGCGCGATCACCCCCGCCGGCCACGAGACAGTGCACATCAAGAGCGGCATGACCACCGCCGTCGACCTCGCCGACATCACCAAGGGCGAGGCCGGCTCCCTGGTCCTCACCCCCACGGCCACGCAGGGCGCCGCCCCCGTCGTCGCCGCGCTGCGCATCACGCGCGGCAAGGGCGCGAACCAGGAGACCGCCTTCCTGCCCGCCACCTCCAAGATCACCGACCGTGCCACGGCCGCCGACAACCGGGCCAAGGGCTCCACCCTCTCCCTCACCGCCCCCACCGCCGCCGCCACGGTCAGGATCACCAGCTCGGCGGGCACCGGCGGCGGCACCCCCGTCACCAAGACCGTCACCCTCAAGGCCGGCACCACCACCGCCCTCACCCCCGCCACCCCCACCGGCGGCAAGGGCGCCTACGCGGTCACCGTCGAGCCGGTGTCCGGCGGCCCGGTCTACGCCTCGCGCATGCTGGCGCTCCCGCAGGACGGCGTCCCGATGTTCACCATCCAGACCCTCCCGGACGACCGGGGCCTGGTCGCGGTACCGAAGACGGAAGAGGACCTGTCGATCCTGAACAGGTGATTAGGCCCTCCTGAAACAGGTGATTACGCCCTAGTCCTCCCCGTAACGGGGGTCGACGTTCTCCGGCGACAGCCCGAGCAGCTCCGCCACCTGCTCCACGACCACGTCGTGAACCAGCAGCGCCCGCTCCTCGCGGCTCTTCGCCCGGATCTCCACCGGCCGCCGGTAGACGACGATCCGGTTGGGCGAGCCCTTCCGCGCGTTCACCAGCTTGCCCAGCGGCACGCTGTCGTCGGAGATCTCGCCGCTCTGGGCGGCCTCCGCGGCCGCGTCCAGCGGCCACGGCACCTCCTGCACCGCGAATTCCACATCCGCGAGCTGCGGCCACCGCCGCTCCAGGCGGTCCGCCGCATCCCGTACAAGATCGTCGAAGGCGTCGGCGCGGCTCAGCGAGAGCGGCACCTGAGGGGGCGCGATCGGTCCGCGCATGCCGCGTCCGTGTCGGTCGCGGCGGCGCTGGCGGGGTGCGGGCGTGGGTGCGTCGGTCGGGGTGTCCATCACCTCTGAGGGTATCCGCCGGGACGCCCGCCCATGCGATGCCACGACATCGGCGTGATGTCGCAGAATGCCCGGCCCGTAGCCAAGGGTTTACGGCCGAATTCCGCCCTCTGACCGATCTTTGACCGCTTACTGCACCACAATTGACACCATTCGATCCCTTTCCTTACTGCTGCCGAGATCACCCGATCCGGCGGTTTCCGGCCCACCGCCCGCCCTCCGCAGGTCAGACCGCGCCGCCGCAGGTCAGACGATCCCGGCGAACCGGGACGACACGACGGAGTGAGCTCGCGGAGAGTCGTCGCGGCCCGCTCAAGAGTGCGGTACCGTCCAACCTCGTGAGCCTTGTACGTCGCTGTTCGCGCACCGCGTGTGGCCGTCCCGCCGTCGCGACGCTGACGTACGTCTACGCGGACTCCACCGCCGTCCTCGGCCCCCTCGCGACCTACGCCGAGCCGCACTGCTACGACCTCTGCTCCGAGCACTCCGAGCGCCTCACCGCCCCCCGCGGCTGGGAAGTCGTACGCCTCGCCATGGACTCCGGCCCGCCCCGCCCCAGCGGCGACGACCTCGAAGCCCTGGCCAACGCCGTCCGCGAGGCCGCCCGCCCCCAGGACCGGCCGGACCCGGCGGGCCCCGGCGGCCGGGACGCCGACCCGCGGGAGATCGCGCGCCGCGGGCACCTGCGCGTACTGCGCTCGCCGGAGTCCTGAGGATCCTCATCCCGGGCCTTCACGGACGCCGGGTAGGTTGGCCGCTGAGAGCAGCAGACATGCAGCCGATATGCAGCAGCAGCGAACCAGAGTGGAGCACGCCGTGACCGACCTGTCCCAGCTCGTGAAGGCGTACGACATCCGCGGAGTCGTCCCCGACCAGCTGGACGAGCCGCTCGCCGAGCTCTTCGGCGCCGCCTTCGCCACCGTCACCGAAGCCGACGCGATCGTGATCGGCCACGACATGAGGCCCTCGTCCCCCGGCCTGTCCCGCGCCTTCGCGCGCGGCGCGGCCTCGCTCGGCGCGGACGTCACCGAGATCGGGCTCTGCTCCACCGACGAGCTGTACTTCGCCAGCGGCGCCCTCGGGCTGCCCGGCGCGATGTTCACCGCCAGCCACAACCCGGCCCAGTACAACGGCATCAAGCTGTGCCGCAAGGGCGCAGCCCCCGTCGGCCAGGACACCGGCCTGGCCGACCTCCGCGCCCTCGTCGAGCAGTGGCAGGAGTCCGGAGACCGCCCGCAGGAAGCCGCCACCCCCGGCAGGATCACCCAGCGCGACGTCCTCACCGACTACGCCGCCCACCTGCTCTCCCTCGTCGACCTGACCGCCATCCGGCCGCTCAAGGTCGTGGTCGACGCCGGCAACGGCATGGGCGGGCACACCGTCCCCACCGTCTTCGCCGGGCTGCCGCTCGACCTCGTCCCCCTCTACTTCGAGCTCGACGGCACCTTCCCCAACCACGAGGCCAACCCCCTCGACCCCAAGAACCTCGTCGACCTCCAGGCCCGTGTCCGTGAGACGGGCGCCGACCTCGGCCTCGCCTTCGACGGCGACGCCGACCGCTGCTTCGTCGTCGACGAGCGCGGCGAGCCGGTCTCGCCCTCCGCGATCACCGCCCTGGTCGCCGCCCGCGAGCTCGCCAAGCACCCCGGCTCCGTCGTCATCCACAACCTGATCACCTCCTGGTCCGTCCCCGAGGTCGTCAAGGAGCACGGCGGCACCCCCGTCCGCACCCGCGTCGGCCACTCCTTCATCAAGCAGGAAATGGCCCGCACCGGCGCCGTCTTCGGCGGCGAGCACTCCGCCCACTACTACTTCCGCGACTTCTGGAACGCCGACACCGGCATGCTCGCCGCCCTCCACGTCCTCGCCGCCCTCGGCGGCCAGCCGGGCACCCTGTCCGCCCTCGTCGCCGAGTACGACCGCTACGCCGCCTCCGGCGAGATCAACAGCACCGTCCACGACCAGGCCGCCAGCTCCGCCGCCGTCCGCGCCGCCTTCGCCGACGCCGAAGGCATCGAGGTCGACGAGCTCGACGGCCTCACCATCGCCGCCCCCGACTGGTGGTTCAACGTCCGCGCCTCCAACACCGAGCCCCTCCTCCGCCTCAACGTAGAGGCCCGCGACCCGGCCACCATGACCCGCATCCGCGACCAGGCCCTGGCGATCATCCGAGCCTGACCCTCACCGGTTCCCCGCCGGTTCCCCACCCGGTTCCCCACCGGTTTGTGGGAAGGCGTTCCGCATGGCGGAACGGGTTGGCACAAACCGGCCACGGCCCGCAGGCCGCCCGCACAACCGCAACCACGCACGGACAGCAGGCCCACGCCGCCCCACGGCGATAGGCTCGGTACCGCCCGCAAATAGCTACGCATCCCACCCGAAGGACCCGACACCATGCCGCTCGTCGAAGCCAGCCTCCTGGAGATCCTCGCCTGCCCGGCGTGCCACGCCCCGCTCCGCGAGGACACCGCCGCGAGCGAGCTCACCTGCACCGCCCAGGACTGCGGCCTCGCCTACCCCGTGCGGGACGACATCCCGGTTCTGCTCATCGACGAGGCCCGCCGCCCGGCGTAGCGGCCGCGCCCCAGGGCAAGTCGAGCCCAACAGAACAGCTCCCCCGACCGGAGGTCACGATCACGATGCTGGACGAGTCGCTGCTGGACGACCCCGACGCCCTCGCCCGCGCGGACACCCGCGACCTTCTCCTCGGCGTCGCCGGCGCCGGCGCCCGCGTCCGGATGGCCGCCCGCCTCGCCGACGAGGCCGGCATTCCCGCCCTGAAACCGGACGGCCGCCCCCGCAGCGTGCTCGTCGCAGGCCCCGGCCCGGCCGCCGCCGCCACCGTGGCGGACGTACTCGCCGCCCTGGGCGCGGGCACCTGCCCGGTCATCCCGCTGCACCCGACCGGCCCGGCCTCCTACGACCTGCACTGGACGCTTCCGGGCTGGGCCGGCCCGCTCGACCTGCTCCTGATCGCCAGCCCCGCCGGCACCGAGGCGGGCCTCGCCGCCCTCATCGAGCAGGCGTACCGCCGAGGCGTGACACCCGCCGGTGTCGTGCCCGCGAAGTCGCCGATCGCCGAGGCCCTGGAACAGGCGCGTGGCATCACCATCCCCTACGCGAAGCCGTACGCCCCCGAAGGTTCCGGCCCGGACCCGGAGGGGCCCGAAGCAGCCACCGAGGACCCGGGCGCCTTCTGGGCGCTGCTCACCCCCCTCCTCCTGCTGACCGACCGGATCGGCCTGCTGCACGCCCCGCCCGAGGCGGTCCAGTCCATGGCCGACCGGCTGGACGAGGTCGCCGCGAAGTGCGGCCCGGCCATCGCGACCTACAGCAATCCGGCCAAGACACTCGCCGCCGAGCTCGCCGACTCCCTCCCCATCCTGTGGACCGAAGGCGACATCGCCGCGTTCGCGGGCCGGCGCCTCACCGCGCTGATCGCCTCCCGGGCCGGGCGCCCCGCGCTCACCGCCGAGCTGCCGGAAGCCCTGATGACCCACGAGGCACTGCTCGCCGGCGCCTTCGCCGGCACCCTCGACCCCGATGACTTCTTCCGCGACCGCGTCGACGACCCGGAAGGGCTGCGGCTGCGCGTCGTCCTCCTCCAGCAGCCGCCCGCCCACGGGGCCAGCGCCGCGCCCGCCGCCCGTGAACTGGCGATGAGCCACGAGACCCCGCTCAGCGAGCTCGCCCCGGCCGAGGGCAGCCCCCTGGAGGCGGCCGCCGAAATCCTCGCCGTCACGGATTTCTCCGCTGTTTACCTGGCGCTCACTTCCAACGGGAGATCATGAGGCCCATGTACCGGCTGACCAACACCGTGCGCCCCTACGCCTGGGGATCCACCAACGCCATCCCCGAGCTCCTGGGCACCGAACCGACCGGTGAGCCGCAGGCCGAGATGTGGATGGGTGCCCACCCCGGAGCCCCCTCCCGCATAGCCACCGACACCATCGCCGAACTCCCCCTGAACGAGTTCATCGACGCCGACCCGCTCGCCGCCCTCGGCGCACCCGCCGTCGACCGCTTCGGCCCCCGCCTCCCCTTCCTCCTCAAGATCCTGGCCGCCGGCTCCCCCCTCTCCCTCCAGGTCCACCCCGACCTCGCCCAGGCCAAAGCCGGCTTCGCCGACGAGGAGTCACGCGGCATCCCGATCAGTGCGGGCCACCGCAACTACAAGGATGCCAACCACAAGCCCGAGATGATCGTCGCCCTCGTGCCCTTCGACGGTCTCTGCGGCTTCCGCCACCCCACCGAAGCGGCCGACCTCATCGAGGCCCTCGGCGTCGACTCCCTCAAGCCCTACGCCGACCTCCTCCGGGCCCACCCCGAGGACGCCGCCCTGCGCGAAACCCTCGCCGCCGTCCTCACCGCCGACCACGAGGCCATGGCCGCCACCGTCGCCGAAGCCGTCCAGGCCGCCGCCCGTCTCGCCGCCGAACCCGGCCCCTTCGCCGACGCCTACGCCGCCTACGCCTCCCTCGCGCACCACTATCCCGGCGACCCCGGCGTCATAGCGGCCATGCTCCTCAACCACGTCCGCCTCCAGCCCGGCGAAGCCCTCTACCTCGGCGCCGGCGTCCCGCACGCCTACATCGACGGCCTCGGTGTCGAGATCATGGCCAACTCCGACAATGTGCTGCGCTGCGGCCTCACCCCCAAGCACGTCGACGTCCCCGAACTGCTGCGCATCGTCCGCTTCGAACCGGGCGACCCCGGCATCCTCCGCCCCGAGTCGTCCCCCGAGGGCGAAGAGCTCTACGAAACCCCCATCGACGAATTCCGCCTCTCCCGCTACGCCATCGCCCCCGGCGGCACCCCCCGCGCCCTCGACCACCGCACCCCGCAGATCCTGCTCTGCACCGAGGGCTCGGTCCTCCTGACCTCCGCCGACGGCGCCGAACTGCTCCTCGCCCGTGGCCAGTCCGCCTTCGTCCCCGCCGCCGAGCAGGTCCAACTCACCGGCGACGGCACCGCCTTCCGCGCCACCGTCGTCGTCTGACGCACACGCCCTGACGAGCCGCCCCGACCCGGGCCTGCAAGAATGGCCGCCCAGCAAAGGCCGAGCAAAGGCCCGGACCGAAGGAAGGGACATCCCGCAGGTATGAGCGCGTCAGGCGGAACCAAGGCGATCGTCGCAGCACTGGGCGCCAACCTCGCCATCGCGGTGGCCAAGTTCGTGGCATTCGCGTTCAGCGGGTCCTCGTCCATGCTCGCCGAAGGCGTGCACTCGGTCGCCGACTCCGGCAACCAGGCGCTGCTCCTCCTCGGTGGCAAGAAGTCGACCAGAGCCGCCGACGAGGAGCACCCCTTCGGCTACGGCCGCGAGCGCTACATCTTCGGCTTCCTCGTCTCCATCGTGCTGTTCACCATCGGTGGCGTCTTCGCTCTCTACGAGGGCTACGAGAAGATCCGTGAGCCCCACGAGATCGACCACTGGTACTGGCCCGTCGGTGTCCTCCTCTTCGCGATCATCGCCGAAGGCTTCTCCTTCCGTACCGCCATCAACGAGTCGAACGAACTGCGTGGCAAGCAGAGCTGGGCCTCCTTCATCCGCACCGCAAAGGCCCCCGAGCTGCCCGTCGTCCTCCTGGAGGACTTCGGCGCCCTTGTCGGCCTGGTGCTCGCCCTGGCCGGCGTCGGCATCGCCCTGGCCACCGGCGACGGTGTCTGGGACGGCATCGGCACCCTCTGCATCGGCATCCTGCTCGTCGTCATCGCGCTGGTGCTCGCCGCCGAGACCAAGTCCCTGCTCCTCGGCGAAGCCGCCAGCCCCGACTCTCTGACCAAGATCCGCGCCGCCGCCGTCGACGGCGACACCGTCACCGGCATCATCCACATGCGCACCCTCCACCTCGGCCCCGACGAGCTGCTCGTCGCCGCCAAGATCGCCGTCAGGCACGACGAGACCGCCGCCGAGGTCGCCCGCGCCATCGACGCCGCCGAAGCCCGCATCCGCGAGGCCGTTCCCATCGCCCGCGTCATCTACCTCGAACCCGACATCTACAGCGAGGACGCCGCCACGGCGGGCCCCGACCCCGTCGCCACCCCCGGTGGCCGGTAACCGTCCTGCCATACAGCCGATCGGTGTAGATTCGTACCTGGCCAGACGTCGCTGCTGATGGCGGTCGGGCGGAGCGCACAGCGTGCCGTCCGAGGGAGAGAGGGCCTCCGACGGGCTGAGCTGTGGTCCTTGGGCAGCCATGTCCGCATGCTTCCCGACGGGCCCAGCAGACGACCCGACCAGCTCTCACACCCTCATACGAGGAGACTGCATGTCCTCCGTCAACAGCGACTTCAAGGTCGCAGACCTCTCCCTTGCCGCCTTCGGCCGCAAGGAGATCACCCTGGCCGAGCACGAGATGCCGGGCCTGATGGCGATCCGCAAGGAGTTCGCCGCCACCCAGCCCCTCGCCGGCGCCCGCGTCACCGGCTCCCTGCACATGACCGTGCAGACCGCCGTCCTCATCGAGACCCTCGTCGCCCTCGGCGCCGAGGTCCGCTGGGCGTCCTGCAACATCTTCTCCACCCAGGACCACGCCGCCGCTGCCATCGCGGTCGGCCCCAACGGCACCCCGGACAGCCCGCAGGGCGTCCCGGTCTTCGCCTGGAAGGGCGAGACCCTGGAGGAGTACTGGTGGTGCACCGAGCAGGCCCTGACCTGGCCGGACTCTCCCACCGGCGGCCCCAACATGATCCTGGACGACGGCGGCGACGCCACCCTCCTGGTCCACAAGGGCGTCGAGTTCGAGAAGGCCGGCGCAGCCCCGGACCCCTCCACCGCGGACAGTGAGGAATACGCCTACATCCTCACCCTCCTCAACCGCACCCTCGGCGAGAACCCGCAGAAGTGGACCCAGCTCTCCTCCGAGATCCGCGGCGTCACCGAGGAGACCACCACCGGCGTCCACCGTCTGTACGAGATGCAGCGCGACGGCAACCTGCTCTTCCCGGCGATCAACGTCAACGACGCCGTGACGAAGTCGAAGTTCGACAACAAGTACGGCTGCCGCCACTCCCTCATCGACGGCATCAACCGCGCCACCGACGTCCTGATCGGCGGCAAGGTCGCCGTCGTCTGCGGCTACGGCGACGTCGGCAAGGGCTGCGCGGAGTCCCTGCGCGGCCAGGGCGCCCGGGTCATCATCACCGAGATCGACCCCATCAACGCCCTCCAGGCGGCGATGGACGGCTACCAGGTCACCACCCTGCAGGACGTCGTTGAGATCGCCGACATCTTCATCACCACGACCGGCAACAAGGACATCATCATGGCCGAGGACATGGCCAAGATGAAGCACCAGGCGATCGTCGGCAACATCGGCCACTTCGACAACGAGATCGACATGGCCGGCCTCGCCAAGATCACCGGCATCGTCAAGGACGAGGTCAAGCCCCAGGTCCACACCTGGACCTTCCCCGACGGCAAGGTCCTGATCGTGCTGTCCGAGGGCCGCCTGCTCAACCTCGGCAACGCCACCGGTCACCCGTCCTTCGTGATGTCCAACTCCTTCGCGGACCAGACCCTGGCCCAGATCGAGCTGTTCACCAAGCAGGCCGAGTACCCGACCGGCGTCTACGTGCTGCCCAAGCACCTCGACGAGAAGGTCGCCCGCCTGCACCTCGGCGCGCTCGGCGTGAAGCTCACCACGCTCCGCCCCGAGCAGGCCGCCTACATCGGCGTCCCGGTCGAGGGCCCGTACAAGCCGGACCACTACCGCTACTGAGCACAGCAGCAGTAGCACCGGCCACCACCGGTTCCACCAGCTCCACCACGCAGGCCCCCGCCCCCGGCGGGGGCCTGCGCCATACGCCAGCCCCCGTAAGGTCGAACCATGCCCCGCGGCCGCTACTCGCTCCATGACACACACGACCACACCCCCCTCGGTGAAGAACACTTCCACTGCGCCACCGGCCCCTCAGGCTGGCGCTACACCGCGCAGACCACCCACCCCGACGGCACCCACGCAGGCTCCGTCGACCTCACGATCGACGACCTCGGCCGCCCCATCCGCCTGGAACTCCACGCCGCGAGCTGGCAGGTCCGCGGCGCCGCCCTCGACGGCGTCACCTGGGTACGCACCGACCCCTCCGGCGAACACGCCCAGGAGGGCAACGCCGCCGCCCACGCCTTCAGCGGCCTGTCGCCCGCGTTCTATATCGCGACCGCCCGCCTGCTGCGCCTCGAACCCGGCGCCCCCACCACCCGCGTACGCCTCGTCGCATTCGAACCCCCCGTACTCGCACCCCGCACCCTGGACCAGGCCTGGGCTCTGATCAAAAGAGAAGCACACCCCACTGACAGTGGCCCCCTGCCAGTGGAGGAATACCAGGTCAGCGCCCTGGACACGGGCGAGCAGCACACCGTCCACATCACCGGCGACGTCGTTCTGTCGGCTCCCGGCATCGAGCTCGAAGACCTCGAATCGCCGCCCTCCGCCTTCGCCTGACCAGCCTGACAAGGCAGGTCAGCCAGGTCAGGCCGGCGGCGCGAATCCCGTGGACGGCTCGGCAGCAGGCGGCTGAGGCATCGTCTGGGCAACCGCCTGCTGCACCGGTGCCACCGGTGCCACAGACGCCGGCGCCGCGGCAGCAGCCCACCCCTGTGGTTGTGGTTGTTGCTGAGGCTGAGGCTGAGCCTGCGGATGGAACGGGAACTGCAGCTGAGGCGGGTGCGGAGCCACTGCCCCGAAAGCCTTCCGCGCGTCCCTCGCCTGCCGCTCCGCCACAACCGCCGCCAGAAACGCCGCTGGGGGAGTCCCCTGCGGCACAGGAGCCCCGGTCCGAGCCGTCACATCCTCCGCCAGCTGCTGCGCCATCGCCCAGCTCACCTGCGGATCAAGCTGCCGCATCCGCGCCAGGTACTGCCGCACCGCCAGCCACAGCCCCTCCGGTACCGCCGACAGATCCACCCCCGCCATCTGCGCGGCCAGCCACGGCGGCGGCGGTGGCATCAGCTGCGCCCGCTGAACAGGTATCCGCTCCCGTACGACCAGAGTCCCCGCGAACACATCACCCACCCGCCGCCCGCGCTCCGACACGAGCGACGCGATGCACGCCACGACCCCCAGCATCATCTGGATCTCGACCAGCCCCACCGCGCCCCGCACCAGCGCATGCCGGAAACGGATCGGCCCGCCGTCGTCCCGCACCACCCGCAGCCCGCAGGCCAGCTTCCCCAGCGACCGCCCGCGCGTCAGCGTCTCTACGGCGATCGGCACTCCGATCAGCACCAGCAGCAGCGTCGCCACGTACACCGCCGCGACAGCCGCGCCGTCCAGCGAAGCAGTCGCCGCCACCAGTCCGAACGACAGGATGATGTAGACCCCCCAATAGACGACGATGTCCAGCACCATCGCCAGCGCACGGCTTGGCAGCTTCGCCGGCTGTATGCCCAGCGCCACCGCCTCGCCCGTCACCAGTCCGCTCACCGCGACCCCTCCTCGACGCCGTCCCCCGAACCCCCGTCCGACCAGTCTGCCCCGTCTGCCAAGCTGGGGGCTCTCCGGCACCACAGTCCTCATCCTCCGCGAGGAGCGGCAGTCCATGGACCTCGATGTCTTCGTCGCAGCCCACCACTACGAATGGGACCGCCTGGAAGCCCTGCTGCGCCGCAGGCGTCACCTCACCGGAGAGGAAGCCGATGAACTCGTCATCCTCTACCAGCGCACCGCCACCCACCTCTCCCGCGTCCAGTCCAGCACCCCCGACCCGGCCTTGGTGGGCCGCCTCACCACCCTCGTAGCCCGCGCCCGCAGCGCCGTCACCGGCGCCCGCACGGCCAGCTGGCGAGACGCCATCCGCTTCTTCACCAGCGCCTTCCCCGCCGCCGTCTACCGCTCGCGCCACTGGTGGGTACCCACCGCCCTGATCTCCACCGCCGTCGCCGCCGGCATCGGCTGGTGGATCGCCGCCAATCCCCACGTCCAGGCGACCCTCGGTACCCCCGCCTACCTACGCGAGCTCACCCGCCCCGGCGGCGAGTACGAGACCTACTACTCCAGCCACCCCGCCGCCTCCTTCGCCGCCGAGGTCTGGACGAACAACGCCATGGCCACCGGCATCTGCCTCGTCTTCGGCGTCTTCCTCGGGCTCCCCGTCCTCTACGTCCTCGCGACGAACATGCTCAACCTCGCCGCCGGCATCGGCCTCATGGCCTCCGCCGGCCGCCTCGACACCTTCCTCGGCCTGATCCTCCCCCACGGCCTCCTCGAACTCACCGCCGTCTTCATCGCCGCCGGCACCGGCCTCCGCCTCGGGTGGACCGTCATCGACCCCGGCCCCCGCCCCCGCCGCCTCGCCCTCGCCGAAGAAGGCCGGTCCGCCATCGGCATGGCCATCGGCCTCACCGCCGTCCTCTTCGTCTCCGGTGCCCTCGAAGCCTTCGTCACCCCCTCCGGCCTCCCCACCTGGGCCCGCATCGGCATCGGCGTCGCCGTCGAGCTGCTTTTCCTTGCGTACGTCTACGTCATCGGGCGCCGAGCCGCCCTCTCCGGCGAGACCGGAGACCTCGAAGAGGCCGACCGCAGCGACGCCCTCCCCACGGCCGCCTGACCAGCACCATCCGACGGATGTGCATTCAGGGCCTGTGACCTGCTAATCTCCTCCTCGCCCCAAGAAAACTGTTGACGCAGGTGGACTGGGGAGGTAGATTTGAGCAGTTGCCACGAACTGGA
>NZ_CP109392.1:6175000-7932500 GCF_045040445.1 Streptomyces sp. NBC_01537
GGGGATAACAGGCTGATCTTCCCCAAGAGTCCATATCGACGGGATGGTTTGGCACCTCGATGTCGGCTCGTCGCATCCTGGGGCTGGAGTCGGTCCCAAGGGTTGGGCTGTTCGCCCATTAAAGCGGTACGCGAGCTGGGTTTAGAACGTCGTGAGACAGTTCGGTCCCTATCCGCTGTGCGCGTAGGAATATTGAGAAGGGCTGTCCCTAGTACGAGAGGACCGGGACGGACGAACCTCTGGTGTGCCAGTTGTCCTGCCAAGGGCATGGCTGGTTGGCTACGTTCGGGAGGGATAACCGCTGAAAGCATCTAAGCGGGAAGCCTGCTTCGAGATGAGTATTCCCACCCCCTTTGAGGGGTTAAGGCTCCCAGTAGACGACTGGGTTGATAGGCCGGATGTGGAAGCCCTGTAAGGGGTGGAGCTGACCGGTACTAATAGGCCGAGGGCTTGTCCTCAGTTGCTCGCGTCCACTGTGTAGTTCTGAAGTAACGAACCATGTTGTGGTCTGGTTCAGTTGTCTTCATAGTGTTTCGGTGGTCATTGCGTTAGGGAAACGCCCGGTTACATTCCGAACCCGGAAGCTAAGCCTTTCAGCGCCGATGGTACTGCAGGGGGGACCCTGTGGGAGAGTAGGACGCCGCCGAACAATTTTTAGCCTCAGTCCCCGAGCCTTGTGCTCGGGGACTGAGGCATTTTTGCGTTCTACCGCAGTTCCGGTGGACCGGATGAGGCCGGGGCCGGGCCGGTAGGGCAATTGGTTTTCAGAGGCGGCCGGCGGCTTTGAGGGCGAGGTAGGCGTCGGCGAGTGCGGGGGCGATGTCGGTGGGAGGGGCGTCGACGACGGTGATGCCATGGCGGGAGAGCCGCTGGGCGGTGCGCAGGCGCTCGGTGCGGGCCTGTTCGGCGGCTGCGGCGGCGTAGACGGCGTCGAGGGTGCCGCGGCCTTGGGCGAGCTCCTGGATGCGGGGGTCGGCGACGGAGGCGATGAGGACCTCGTGGCGGTGGGTGAGCTGGGGGAGGACTGGGAGGAGGCCTTCCTCCATGGGGGCGGCGTCGAGGCTGGTGAGGAGGACGACGAGGGATCGGTGGGGGGCGCGGTGGAGGACGGTGGCGACGAGGCCGGGGGCGTCGGACTCGATGAGTTCGGGTTCGAGGGGGGCCATGGCGTTGACGAGGGCGGGGAGGATGTCGTTGGCGTGGCGGCCCTGGACGGAGGCGCGGACGTGGCGGTCGTAGGCGAGCAGGTCGACGCGGTCGCCAGCGCGGGTGGCGAGGACGGCCAGGAGGAGGGCGGCATCCATGGCGGCGTCGAGGCGCGGGGCGTCGCCGACGCGGCCGGCGGAGGTGCGGCCGGTGTCGAGGACGATGAGGATGTGGCGGTCGCGTTCGGGTCGCCAGGTGCGGACTGCAACGGTGCCGCGGCGGGCGGTGGCGCGCCAGTCGATGGAGCGGGTGTCGTCGCCGGGGATGTACTCCCGGAGGGAGTCGAATTCGGTGCCTTGGCCGCGGACCAGGAGCGAGGTGCGGCCGTCGAGTTCGCGGAGCCGGGCCAGGCGGGAGGGCAGGTGCTTGCGGCTGTGGAAGGGCGGCAGGACGCGCACGGTCCAGGGCACACGGTGCGAGCCTTGGCGGGCGGCCAGGCCCAGGGGGCCGAGGGAGCGGACGGTGATGCGGTCTGCGGTGCGGTCGCCACGGCGGGTGGGGTGCAGGTGGGTGGTGACTCGGCGGCGTTCGCCTGCCGGGAGGGTGAGCCGGTGACGGGAGGCGAACACCTCGGTGCCGGGGTGCCAGCTGCTGGGCGGCCAGGCGTCGCGGATGCGGGCGTGCAGCGGGCGGCTCGAGGGGTTGTGGATGGTCAGGTGGACCTCGGTGGCGTCACCTTGACGTACCGAGGTGTCACCACTTCGGGTGATATGCAGCTTTCGCACTGGCGCGGCGAGCGCGAGGTCGCACAGAATTCCGAATAGAAGGATTCCCTCGATGGCGAGGATGCCGCTCCAGCTCGGGAGCAGCAGTCCGACGACGAGGGCGCCGAGCGCGGCGAGCAGGGCGGTGCGTCCGGTGATTGCCATCGGTCGGTTGCCTTTTCAGCGGGGGACGGGGACGCGGGACAGGACGGAGGTGATGACGGAGTCCGCTGTCACGCCTTCCATCTCCGCCTCGGGGCGCAGCTGCACGCGGTGCCGGAGGGTGGGCAGGGCGAGGGCCTTGACGTCGTCGGGGATGACGTAGTCGCGGCCGGTGAGCCAGGCCCAGGCGCGGGAGGTGGCGAGCAGGGCGGTGGCGCCACGGGGGGAGACACCGAGGGTGAGAGAGGGGGATTCGCGGGTGGCTCGGCAGATATCGACGATGTAGCCGGTGATCTCCGGGGAGACGGCCGTCTTGGCGACGGCGGCGCGGGCGGCTTCCAGGTCGGCGGGACCGGCGACGGGCCGCAGGCCGGCGGTGTGCAGGTCGCGGGGGTTGAAGCCGTCGGCGTGCCGGGTGAGGACGTCTATCTCGGTGTCGCGGGAGGGCAGTGGGAGGATCAGCTTCACCAGAAAGCGGTCGAGCTGGGCTTCGGGCAGCGGGTAGGTGCCCTCGTACTCGACGGGGTTCTGGGTGGCGGCGACCAGGAAGGGGTCCGGGAGGGGGCGCGGGGTGCCGTCGACAGAGACCTGGCGCTCCTCCATGGCTTCGAGGAGGGAGGCCTGGGTCTTGGGCGGCGTGCGGTTGATCTCGTCGGCCAGCAGGAGGTTGGTGAAGACGGGGCCGGGCTGGAAGGAGAACTCGGCGGTGCGGGCGTCGTAGACGAGTGAGCCGGTGATGTCGCCGGGCATCAGATCGGGGGTGAACTGGACGCGCTTGGTCTCCAGCTGGAGGGAGGCGGCGAGTGCGCGGACGAGGAGGGTCTTGGCCACTCCGGGGACGCCTTCGAGCAGGACGTGTCCTCGGCAGAGCAGGGCCACGACCAGGCCGGTGACGGCCGGGTCCTGGCCGACCACGGCCTTGGCGATTTCGGTGCGCAGGGCCTCGAGGGAGGCGCGGGCGCTGTCGGCGGTCGGGGCGCTCACGGGTTGGCGTACCTCTCTGTGGAAAAGATCGAGCGTTCGAGTGTGTCGAGGTCGTCGGCGAGGCGCAGCAGGGCGGCGTCGTCGGGCGGCGGGGCACCGTGGAGGAGGGTGCGGACGTCGATCGCCGGGTCGGTGAGGCGGGCGGCGACGGCGGTGGCGAGTACGTCGGGTTCGTCGGCCTGGGACGGCGGGATGCCGACCAGCGGGGCGAGCCGGCTGCGGGCCGCAGCGCGCAGGGCCTCGGCGGCGCGGGTGCGGGCTCGGGCTCGGCGGTAGAGGCGGGCCCGGCCTTCGGTGGCCTCGGCGGCGCGTACGGCGACGGGCAGTTGTTCGGCGACGACGGGGCCGAGGCGGCGGGCGCGCCACAGTGCGGCGATGAGCGCGGCGATGAAGAGCTGGAGCAGCGCCCAGTTCCAGCCGGCGGGGATGAGCTCCAGGAAGCTCTGCTGCCCGCCGTCGAGGGCGGAGGTGTCATCGAGGGAGGGGAGGTACCAGACGAGTTTGGGGTGGGCACCGAGGAGCTGGAGCGCGAGGGAGGCGTTGCCCTGCTCGTCGAGGTGCTCGTTCAGCAGCAGGTCGTAGGAGCCGAGTACGACGGTGTCGCCGCCGTTGCCGGCCGGGAGACGCAGCAGGGTGGGGTGGCCGCCGCTGGGATAGCAGGAGTCGGCTCTCGCCTCGATGGGCTCCGTGACGGTGTAGCTGATCCCGCCGGTGGTGGCGTCGCCTGCTCGCTGGGCGGTGGGCAGGTCGCAGTCGGGGCCGTGGACCCTGACGGTGGTGTCGGCGAAGGGGGTGACGCCCGGGGCCAGGGTCTTGGTGGACGCGGGCGTCGGGGCGAGCAGCACGGTGCGGCCGCCGGAGCGTTCGGTGGCCTTGTGGAGGGCGGACTGCTGGCGGTCGGTCAGCAGGTCGGGGACCGCGACGAGAAGGGTGGTGTCGGGTCCGGCCGCTGCGGCGGCCCGGGCGGAGGTGGTGACGACCGTGGTGGTGACGCCCTGGTCGGCGAGGAGAACGGCGAGGGCCCGGGTGCCCCCGGAGTCGGGGGAGCGGGGGTCGAGGGCGTCGTGGTTCTCGCCGGAGTTCACGGCGGCGTAGGCGATGCCGAAGGAGAGGAGGACGAGGAAGGCGGCGATCAGGGCGCGGGACCGGGTCCACAGCTGCCGGGCGGTGGGTGAGGCCGAGGTGCCGGGTGTGCTGGAGGGCGCGGGCGCGACGGTGTCGGGGAGGGTGGTGGTCATGTGGGGGCGCCCCCGGCGGAGGGGACGGCGTCGGCGAATCGCGGTTTGCTGCGCTCGAGTTCGGTGTCGAGGTCGCGCAGGGCGGCGTAGGACTGCTGGGTGGCGGTGCGGCCGCCGTAGGTCACGTCGTCGAAGGTGCGGGCGGCATCGCGCAGTGGGGCGGCATGGGCGGGGAGGAAACGGCCGGCCTCGGCGGCGGCTTCGTCGGCGGTGCGGCCGGGGCGCGGGTCGAGCACGGTGCGTTCCTCCAAGGAGCGCACGATGGCTCGCATGCGTTCCTGCACGGCGGAGGTCCACTGGCCCAGGCGGGCGAAGTGCTCGGCGGCGGTGCGATGTTCGGCGGCGGTGCGCGGGGAGTCGCCGAAGAGACCGGCGGCAGCTGTCTCCGGCGTACGGAGCTTGCCGAGGCGCAGCCGCAGGGCGATCAGCAGGGCTATGACGACGGCTATGACGACGACGAGGCCGACGGTGCCTCCGGGGGCGGCCCCGGAGGCGACGGTGAGGAGGTCGTCGATCTTCTGCCAGAGCCAGTCCAGGGCGCGCTGGAACAGGCTGGGGTCGTTCTGGTGGTAGATCGGCTTGGACAGTTCGTGCTGCGCCGCTTCGCGGGCGGCGTCGCGCGGGATCGTGACCGGTACGTCCCCCGTCACAGGCGTCAGCTCCCGGAGGTGGTGCTGTCGGCGGGGGAGTCTCCGTAGCCGGGGACGCCTGCGGCGCGGGCGAGTTCGATGTCCAGGGCCTCGCGGCGGATGCGCTGGTCCATGTAGAGGAGGGCGGTGACGCCGGCGCTGATCGGGAGGGTGATGGTCGAACCGATCACCGCGCCGATGCCGATGACGATGAGGGAGGTCCAGCCGTAGCCGGCGGAGTCACTGGAGAGGAAGCCGGAGGCGCCGCCCTCGCCAGTGAGCATGGCAAGGACGACGAAGGGAGTCTGGATGGCGCCGGACAGCAGGAAGACGATGAACGAGGCGAGCAGCTGGATGCCGAACATCCGCCACCACGAGCCGCGTACCAGCTTGGAGGAGCGGGCCAGGGCCTTGAACACGCTCTGCTTCTCCAGCATCAGCGCGGGGGAGGCCAGGCTGAAGCGGATCAGCAGCCAGGCGGCGACCACCATTGCTGCCAGGGCACCGAGGACGCCCAGGGCGATTCCGCCTCCGGTGGAGCCGGCGACGGCCACCAGGATGCCGGGGGTGACGCCGACGGCGAGGAGGCCGATACCGAGGAGGCCCAGCAGTACGGTCAGCCCGAGGAGCCGCAGCAGCTGAGGGCGGGCATCGGACCAGGCGTCGCGGGTGGTGACCGGCCGGGCGAGCACGGCGCGGCTGATCACCATGGTGAGCATCGCGGTGGCGATCACGGTGCCCAGCAGGGTGATTACCAGGGCGAGGACGTTGAGGGTGAGGCTGCCGCCGACGGCGCGCATGACGTCGCCGAACGTGGCCCGGTCGCCGAGGCTGTTGAGGTCCGAGTTCTCGATGAGTCCCTGGGCCACCACCATGAGGGTCTCGGTGACCAGTGCGACGACGAAGGAGATGCCCAGCACGGTGCGCCAGTGGGCGCGCATGGTGGAGACGGCGCCGTCGAGGATCTCGCCGACGCCCAGCGGGCGCAGCGGGATGACGCCGGGCTTCGGGGACGGCGGTTTGCCCCAGTGCGGCTGCTGCCAGCCCTGTTGCCAGCCCTGCTGCTGGCCCCAGCCGGGGCCTGCGGGCGGTGGCGGCGGGGGCGGTGGCGGTGTGCTGCCCGGGCCGGCTGCGGCGGGGGAGCCGGGGGCGGACCACTGGCCGGGCGGGGGCTGCTGCTTGGACCAGTTCGGGGGAGCGGAATCCTGGGGCGTGCCGGGGCCGTTCTCGGGGTCCGGCTCGCCGGAGGGAGAGGATCCGGGCGAGGCCCAGCCCGGAGTGTCGTTCATCATCGCTCCTTCGTCACTGCGCTTCCCTGTCCTGTAACGGCGGGATGGGGGCCATCGTGCCATGGGGTGTCCGGTCCCGTACCGGGGGAGGCCTGAGTGCGTTCGGCCCGGTCCTGCACCGTGCGGCCACTGTGCGGTCGATTTTGAGTGAAGCTCCTCGGTGCGGGAACTGTTCAACTCGCCGCGGTGTTCGCGGGAGACTGAGCGGATGGGTGATCGGTACGTGGTAACGAAGGCCAACGATTCATTGCCGCCTCTTCGTTGGGAGGAGCCGCCGGAAGGGCCGGTGCTTGTCCTGCTCGACCAGACGCGCCTGCCGGGCGAGGAGACGGAGCTGGTGTGCACCGATGTGCCGGCGCTGGTGGAGGCGATCCGCACGCTGGCGGTGCGCGGGGCGCCGCTGCTGGGCATAGCGGGGGCGTACGGGGTCGCGCTGGCGGCCGTACGGGGTTTTGACGTGGACGACGCAGCCGAGACGCTCGCGTACGCCAGGCCGACGGCGGTCAACCTGGGGTACGGGGTGCGCCGGGCGGCAGCGGCCTATCACGCGGCGCTGGCCGGCGGTGGTGGTGCCGAGCGGGCGGCGGCGGCCGCGCTGGCCGAGGCGCGGGGGCTGCACGCGGAGGACGCGGAGGCCAGCGCGGCCATGGCTCAGCATGGGCTGGAGCTGCTGGCGGAGCTGCTGCCCGGCGGCGGCTACCAGGTGCTCACGCACTGCAACACCGGTGCCCTGGTCTCCGGAGGAGAGGGCACCGCCATGGCCGTCGTGGCCGCCGCCCACCGGGCGGGCGAGCTGCGGCGCCTGTGGGTGGACGAGACCCGCCCGCTGCTGCAGGGTGCCCGCCTCACCGCGTACGAGGCGGCCCGCGCCGGCATGCCGTACACCCTGCTCACCGACAGCGCGGCTGGCTCGCTCTTCGCCGCGGGGGAGGTCGACGCGGTTCTCATCGGTGCGGACCGCATTGCCGCCGACGGGTCCGTGGCGAACAAGGTCGGCAGCTATCCGCTGGCGGTGCTCGCCCGCTACCACAATGTGCCCTTCATCGTGGTGGCCCCGACCACGACGGTGGATCTGGGCACCCCGGACGGGGCCTCGATCGAGGTCGAGCAGCGTTCGGGACACGAGGTGACGGAGGCGGCGGGGAATCCGGTGGCGCCGCTCGGCACCCAGGCTTACAACCCTGCGTTCGATGTCACACCGGCAAGTTTGATAACGGCGATTGTTACGGAAAACGGCGCGATTTCGCCCGTTACGGCCAGTGATCTCGTGGCTTTGTGCGGCCCTAGTGCTCCAGGTCACGATCAGGTAATGGGATGATGGTGCGTATGAAGGGACGTGTCCTGGTCGTCGACGACGACACCGCACTGGCAGAGATGCTTGGCATCGTGCTGCGCGGCGAAGGTTTTGAGCCGTCGTTCGTGGCCGACGGTGACAAGGCCCTGGCCGCTTTCCGTGAGACCAAGCCCGATCTGGTTCTCCTCGACCTCATGCTCCCCGGGCGGGACGGCATCGACGTATGCCGTCAGATCCGGGCCGAGTCAGGGGTGCCCATCGTCATGCTCACCGCCAAGAGCGACACCGTTGATGTCGTGGTGGGCCTGGAATCCGGGGCTGATGACTATGTCATCAAGCCCTTCAAGCCGAAGGAGCTGGTGGCACGGGTACGGGCGCGGCTGCGCCGTGCCGAGGAGCCGACGCCCGAGCAGCTGACCATCGGTGACCTGGTCATCGATGTCGCGGGTCACTCGGTCAAGCGCGAGGGGCTGCCCATAGCGCTGACCCCGCTGGAGTTCGACCTGCTGGTGGCGCTGGCCCGCAAGCCCTGGCAGGTGTTCACCCGTGAGGTGCTGCTGGAGCAGGTGTGGGGCTATCGGCACGCCGCCGACACCCGGCTGGTCAATGTGCATGTGCAGCGGCTGCGCTCCAAGGTCGAGAAGGACCCGGAGCGTCCGGAGATCGTGGTGACCGTCCGGGGCGTCGGCTACAAGGCGGGTCCGGGCTGACATGGCGGTGCCGTACGAGCGCGAGCGGCTGGAGGCCCGGCCGGCGAGTGTGCTGGACGGGCTGCTTCCGGTGCTCCGCTCGTGCGCGCGCTGGGGGCGCCGTCCGCTGCAGCCCGGGCTGAGGCTGTGGCGGCGCAACATCCAGCTGCGGGTGGTGGCCACCACGCTGCTGATGTCGCTGGGCGTGGTGCTGCTGCTCGGTGTGGTGGTCATCGGGCAGGTCAAGAACGGGCTGCTGGACGCCAAGCGGCAGGCCGCGCAGAGCCAGGCCATGGGCGGCTTCGGCGTCGCGAAGGAGAAGGCAGGCAACACCTCGTCCGGCACCTCGGGGACCGCCACGTCCGGGCGCAGCCAGACCGACGCGGGGGCATGGCTGACCGCGCTGGTCGAGGCCCTCGCGAGTGGCGGGCAGGGCGCGTACTCGGTGGTCGCGCTGAGTTCCGACGCACAGACGCAGACCTTCGCCCGGGACAGCGGCGACAGCACGGACAGCACCGGCACCCGAGGTCCGCGCGCTTCCGGCTCGGTACTGCCCGAGGAGAGCGTTCCGGCGCAGTTGCGCGCGGCGCTGGACACCAGCACCAAGGTGCAGGAGCAGTACACCACGATGGTGCGCGACAACAGCGGCGAGAACCAGGCCGCGCTCGCCGTCGGTCAGCGGCTGATGGATCCGAACGGGCATCCGTACCAGCTGTACTACCTCTTCCCCTTCGACCAGGAGGAGAAGACCCTCAACCTGGTCAAGGGCACCCTGGCGACCGCCGGGATCTTCGTGGTGGTGCTGCTCGGCGCCATCGCGTGGGTGGTCGTACGCCAGGTGGTCACCCCGGTCCGGATGGCCGCCGGGATCGCCGAGCGGCTCGCCGCCGGGCGGCTGCAGGAGCGGATGAAGGTCAGCGGCGAGGACGACATCGCGCGGCTCGGCGAGTCCTTCAACAAGATGGCGCAGAACCTCCAGGTCAAGATCCAGCAGATGGAGGACCTGTCACGGATGCAGCGCCGCTTCGTCTCCGACGTCTCGCACGAGCTGCGCACGCCGCTCACCACCGTCCGGATGGCCGCCGATGTCATCCATGACGCCCGCGAGGACTTCGACGCGGCGACCTCCCGTTCCGCGGAACTGCTGCAGACCCAGCTCGACCGCTTCGAGTCGCTGCTCTCCGACCTGCTGGAGATCAGCCGCTTCGACGCGGGCGCGGCCGACCTGGCCGCCGAGCCGATAGACCTGCGGGACGTCGTGCGCAGGGTGGTCGAGGCCGCCGAGCCGCTGACCGAGCGCAAGGGCAGCCGGGTCGTCGTACGCGGCGACGAGCAGCCGGTGATCGCGGAGGCGGACGCCCGGCGGGTGGAACGCGTCCTGCGCAACCTCGTGGTCAACGCCGTCGAGCACGGCGACGGCAAGGACGTGGTCGTACGCCTGGCCTCGGCGGGCGGCGCGGTCGCCATCGCCGTACGCGACTACGGCGTCGGGCTCAAGCCCGGCGAGGCGACCCGGGTCTTCAACCGCTTCTGGCGGGCCGACCCGGCACGCGCACGCACGACCGGGGGCACCGGCCTCGGCCTGTCCATCGCAGTCGAGGACGCCCGGCTGCACGGCGGCTGGCTCCAGGCCTGGGGCGAGCCGGGCGGCGGCTCGCAGTTCCGGCTGACGCTGCCCCGTACGGCCGGGGAGAGCCTGCGCGGTTCCCCGATCGCCCTGGAGCCGGAGGACTCACGGCGCAACAGCGTGCTGCGGGCCCCCGTGCCGCCCGCCGACGCGCCGGCCGCTCCGGTGGCCAGGGTGGCGGTGCACGACACCATGCCGGCGCTGCCCGGCCCCCGTATCGCTCCGGCCATACCGACCATCCCGTCGATGCCCGCCGCGCCCGCCGCCGACCCGGCGGCTCTGCCGGGCAGCGGCGCGCGGGTCGTCGGGCACGGGGCGGGGAGCCGGAACATCAGCGCTGAGACGGTCGCCGACGAGGCGCGGGAGGACGGACACTGATGCGCGCCATGGGGGGCGGCCCGCACGCCGTTCGTAGCATTTACCGCATGCGCAGGCAGGCCGGAACGGCGGCGCTGCTCGGTTGCCTCGTGCTGCTCGCGGGCTGCGCATCGATGCCCAGCAGCGGCGAGGTGAGCAAGGTCGGCAGCGAGGCGCACAACGACGCGGACTCCCAGGTGCGGGTCTACGGCGTCAAGCCGCAGAAGGGCGAGCTGGCGGCGGACATCGTCAGCGGCTTCCTGGAGGCGACGACCAGCAACGAGGCCGACTACGACACCGCGCGCGAGTACCTGGCGAAGGGGCTGAAGAAGACCTGGCAGCCCAACAGGAAGATCACCATCCTGTCCGGTGGCGCCGTACAGAGCGTCCAGGCGGGCAGCACGAACAGCTCCACCACGGTCAGCCTGTCCGGTAGGACGGTCGCGGCGGTGGACAGCAAGCACGCCTACCGCGCCGTCTCCAAGGAGTTCTCCGCCGGGATCCACCTGTCCAAGGAGCGCGGGGAGTGGCGGATCGACAGCGTGCCGGACGGGCTCGTGCTCAGCGAGGCGGACTTCCTGCGCCTGTACCAGTCCGTCGACATCTACTACTACGCGTCGCTCGGCCAGGACGCCGCCGGCACGGCCGGCCGGCTCCGCGATGTGCTGGTCGCCGACCCGGTCTATCTGCGTTCGCAGGTCGACCTGCTGCAGAACACGGTCAGTTCTCTGCTGTCGGGACCGACCGACTGGCTGGACCCGGTGGTCGCCTCCGCCTTTCCGTCCGGCACAAAGGCGAAGCGGCTGTCCCTGGACGACTCCCAGCACCTGACGGTCAAGCTCAGCAAGACGCCCGGCACCGACGCCTCGACCTGTCACCGGATGGCCGCCCAGCTCATGAACACCGTGCAGGGCGTCGCGACGCTGCCGGTGGCCTCGGTGGAGCTGCAGCGGCCCGACGGGGCGGCGGCATGCTCGCTCTCGCAGCAGCAGGCCGCCGAGTACGCCCCGGAGCAGGTGGCCGGCACGGCCGACCAGCAGCAGTACTTCATCGACACCGGCCACCGCCTCGTCAGCCTCTACGGCAACGCCACCGCGGCCGAACGGGTGCCCGGGCCGCTCGGCGCGGGCCAGGTCGACCTGGGATCGGTCGCCGTACGCCGTGACGAGACCTACGCGGCGGGCGTGAAGGCCGACGGCAGCGCGCTGTTCGTCACGGGGCTCACCGCCGACGCCGCGCTGGGCCAGTCGGTGCTCAAGAGCACCGCTCATGGCAGGAACGGGCTGAGCGCCCCCAGCTGGGACGGCTACAACGACCTGTGGGTCGCCGACCGCAACCCGGCGAACCCCCGGCTGCTGATGCTCCAGGACGGTGCCGGCGCCCCGGTCGAGGTGTCGGTGCCCGATCTCAAGGGCGGCCGGATCGAATCGCTCCGGGTGGCCGCGGACGGTGTACGGATCGCGATGCTCGTGACCGAGGGCAGCAGCACGACGCTGCGCCTCGGGCGCATCGAGCGCGGCGGCACCCAGGCCCATCCGGAGCTGACGGTGACCGCGCTGCGGCAGGTCACCCCGTACCTGGAGGACGTCAAGGCGGCGTCCTGGGCTGGAGTGAGCCGGCTGGTGGTCGTCGGGCAGGAGTCCGGGGGCGTGCAGCAGATCCAGTACGTCGGGGTGGACGGCTCGACCTCCGACGACACGACCGTGCCCGGCATCAGCGGCGTCACCTCCGTGGCAGCCTCCGAGAGCCAGGACAAGCCGCTGCTCGCGTCGCTGGGCGACGGGATCTTCCGGCTCCCCACGGACGGGAACTGGAAGGCGGTCACCCCGAAGGGCGGCTCGCCGGTCTACCCGGGCTGACGGAATCCGCCGGCAGGCACGGCCGGGGCCCGAGTTGTCCACAGGGGGTGGTGGCAAGGGGTCAACAGGGGCAAGCTGGACATATGCGGGGGCTGTGGCAGGAGTTGGCGGGGCTGGTGCTGCCGACGGAGTGCGCGGGGTGCGGGGCGCCGCGGACGGGGCTGTGCGAGGGGTGCCGGTCGATGCTGGGTCACCGCCGGGGGCGACGCGTGCGCCCCGAGCCGGAGCCGGTGGGACTGCCGGAGGTGTACGCGGTGGCGGGATATGCCGATGAGGTGCGGTCGGTGCTGCTGGCGCACAAGGAGCGGGGGGCGATGGCGCTGGCGGGGCCGCTGGGGGCGGCACTGGCGGGGGCGGTACGCGCGGTCGCGCCCAGTGGGCCGGTGGTGCTCGTGCCGGTGCCCTCGTCGCGGCGGGCGGTGGCGGTGCGGGGGCATGACGCGACGCGGCGGATCGCGGTGGCGGCGGCCATGGCGCTGCGCAGGGGCGGGCGGACCACCCGCGTGGCAGCGGTGCTGCGGCAGGGCCGCGAGGTGGCGGACCAGGCGGGGCTGAGCGGCCCTGAGCGGGTGGCGAATCTGGCGGGGGCCCTGGTGGCCGCGCGGGGGGCCGGGAGGCGGCTGGGGGCGGCGCGGGTGGTCGTGGTGGACGACCTGATGACGACCGGGGCGTCGCTGGCGGAGGCGGCGGCCGTCCTGCGGGCCGCGGGTGGCCGGGTGGCCGGGGCGGCGGTGGTGGCGGCGCCCCCGGATGCCGTACGGGAAGCGGAACTCTGAGGCCGGGGGAATCGTTGCAGGTAGTACAGCCGGGGGCTGGCCCGAACGGAGGTATCACGCCGTTGGGGGTGCCGACCTCCGGCTTACGGGTCTATGTTCGGTGGTGAGGTACCAAGGGAAAGTGTTCGCCCAGAATTCGTATGGGTGTCGATCTTTCCCATGGGGGAGGAGGAGGTGAGAGTCGCGGCTTCGCCGCCCCCGGAGCCTCCGGAGCGCGCGCGGAGCGGCAGCTAGCACAGCGCCGGGTGGGACCTGGTGCCCGCCGGCCTCAGCGCAAGGGATGCGCCCCGTCAGACCGGGGCGGTCCGGAACGGAGTTCTGCGTGGACATCGTCGTCAAGGGCCGCAAGACCGAGGTGCCCGAGCGGTTCCGGAAGCACGTGACCGAGAAGCTGGAGAAGATCCAGAAGCTCGACGGCAAGGTGATCAGCCTCGACGTCGAGGTGTCCAAGGAGCTCAACCCCCGGCAGGCGGACCGCTCCGACCGGGTGGAGATCACACTGCTCACACGTGGACCGGTGGTCCGGGCAGAGGCCGCGGCGGCGGACCCGTATGCGGCGCTCGACCTTGCCGTGAGCAAGCTGGAAGCACGGCTGCGCAAGGCGGCCGACAAGCGCAGGGTGCACCGCGGCGGCAGCCGCACTCCGACGAGCGTCGCGGAAGCGACGGCCGGACTGACCGGCGCGCCGGAGCTCAACGGCAGCCGGGCCGCCGAACAGCCGCGCGGCGGGGTGCCCACCACCAGGATCGGCCCCCTGGAAGTCCAGGGCGAAGGCCCGCTGGTGGTACGTGAGAAGACACATGCGGCAGCACCGATGGCGCTCGACCAGGCGCTCTACGAAATGGAATTGGTCGGGCACGACTTCTATCTGTATCTCGACTCCGACACGGGAGAACCGGCTGTCGTCTACCGGCGGCACGGCTACGACTACGGCGTCATCCACCTCAAGGCGGACCCGTCCTCCGAGGAGGCGCCGTCCGGCGCGGGCGGTGCCCTGCACCGGTAACAGGTGCCAGCCACGGCGCTCCCGGGCCTAATACGACCTCGTCCGGGGGCGCCGCTGTGCCCGGGCATGGAATCATGGGCACGCAGCCAACGAAAGGGCCGCGCCGCCCGGTTGGCCTGGCACGACCCGAGGGGGAGGAACCGATGGCGGACAGCTTTGAGCCCGCGGCGGTCGGTGACACGTCCGGAGCGACCGGAGCGACCGGCGCGACCGGCGCATCGCGCCAGGAGCCGATCAGGGTCCTGGTCGTCGATGACCACGCGCTTTTCCGGCGTGGCCTGGAGATCGTGCTCGCCCAGGAGGAGGACATCCAGGTCGTCGGCGAGGCCGGCGACGGGGCGGAGGCGGTGGACAAGGCGGCGGATCTGCTGCCGGACATCGTGCTGATGGATGTACGGATGCCCAAGCGCGGCGGCATCGAGGCCTGCACCTCCATCAAGGAGGTGGCCCCGAGCGCGAAGATCATCATGCTGACGATAAGCGACGAGGAAGCCGACCTCTACGAGGCGATCAAGGCGGGCGCGACGGGCTATCTCCTGAAGGAGATCTCCACCGACGAGGTCGCGACCGCGATCCGCGCGGTGGCGGACGGGCAGTCGCAGATCAGCCCGTCGATGGCCTCGAAGCTGCTCACCGAGTTCAAGTCGATGATCCAGCGCACGGACGAGCGGCGGCTGGTCCCGGCGCCCAAGCTCACCGACCGCGAGCTGGAGGTGCTGAAGCTGGTGGCCACGGGGCTGAACAACCGGGACATCGCGAAGCAGCTCTTCATCAGCGAGAACACGGTGAAGAACCACGTGCGGAACATTCTGGAGAAGCTGCAGCTGCACTCCAGGATGGAGGCGGTGGTGTACGCGATGCGGGAGAAGATCCTCGAGATCAGGTAGGGCTACCGCAGGTCGTGGCTGCGCTTGAGCGCGCCGATCAGCGTGTCCCGCAGGTCGTCCTGCATGACACGCTCGACCCGGACATCGGTGCAGCCGACCCACGTGGCGGCCTCGACGAGGGCGGTGGCCATCGGCTCGACCGCTTTGGGGCCGTCCAGGGACACCTGGCGGGCGACCAGGGTGCGGCCGTCGCGGGCGGGGTCGACGCGGCCGATGAGGTTGCCGCCGGAGAGCAGGGGCATGGCGAAGTAGCCGTGTATGCGCTGGGGCTTGGGGACGTACGCCTCAAGGCGGTGGGTGAAGCCGAAGACGCGCTCGGTGCGGGGGCGGTCCCAGACCAGGGAGTCGAAGGGGGACAGCAGCGTCGTGCGGTGGCGGCCGCGGGGCGGGGCGGCGAGGGCGGCGGGGTCGGCCCAGGCGGGCTTGGCCCAGCCATCGATCTGGACGGGGACCAGGCCGGAGTCGGCGATCACGGCGTCGACCTGCTGGCCCTTGAGGCGGTGGTAGTCGGCGAGGTCGGCCCGGGTGGCGACGCCCATCGCGGCGCCGGCCTGGGCGACCAGACGGCGCCAGCACTCGGCGTCGTCGAGGTCGTCGTGGAGGAGGGGGCCGGGCACGGCGCGCTCGGCGAGGTCGTACACCCGCTTCCAGCTGCGCCGGCGGGTGCAGACCACCTCGCCGGTGTCGAGCAGCCACTCGACCGCGATCTTCGTCTCGGACCAGTCCCACCACGGCCCGCCGTTCTTCGCGCCACCCAGCTCGGTCGAGGTGAGCGGCCCGTCGGCTCGGAGCCGGTCCAGGACGGCGGCGCACGAGCGCTCGGCGTCGGCCAGCTCGTGCCAGCGGTAACCGCGCGCCCGGCGGGCCCGGCGGCGGAAGGCGAAGTGCGGCCACTCCTCGATCGGGAGGATGCAGGCGGCGTGCGACCAGTACTCGAAAGCGTGATTGTCCGTCCAGTACGCGGACTCCACCGCGTCCCGGCCGACGGCTCCCAGCCGGGAGTACGGAATCAGCTCATGGGACCTCGCCAGCACCGAGATCGTGTCGAGCTGCACCGCGCCCAGGTGCCGCAGCACGCCCCGTACGCCGCCGCGGCGGTCGGGCGTGCCCAGGAAGCCCTGTGCGCGCAGCGCGATCCGGCGGGCGTCGGCGGCGGAGAGGGAGACCGGTGTCGTCATGCCGGTCAGCGTAGAGGCGGGCACTGACAACCAGTCGCCGGCAATCAGCCGCCGGCGTAGGGCAGATACGGCGTCGCGGTGCTCAGCCCCAGGTCGGAGGGGAGGAGCGAGCCGACCCAGGCGTCCCGGCGGGTGCCGTTGTAGGGGATCTTGGCGCGCATCGTGCCCTCCATCCGGAAGCCGGTTTTCAGGGCGACCGCCCGCGAGCCGGCGTTGCCGGCCTCGGCGTACCACTCCATGCGCTCGACGCCCAGTTCCTCGAAGCCCCAGCGCACGATGGTCCGCGCCGCCTCCACGGTGTAGCCGAGGCCCCGCATCTCCTTGGCCGTCCAGTAGCCGAGCTCGGCCTGCCGCTGGGGGGCCTTGAGCTCGCCCAGTCTCACCAGCCCCATGGAGCCCACCAGCCGTCCGCCGTCCTTTGTCGTGACGGCGAAGTTGTACACGGTGTCGTTCCGCCACCCGTCCGGGCACACCGTGCCCACGAACGATTCGGCGTGCTCATACGTATAAGGAGAGGGCACCGGCGTCCAGCGCGGGATCTCCGGATCCCGGCATGCGGCGTGCACGGCCTCGGCGTCCGCAGGGGTGAAGGGGCGGAGCAGCAGGCGCTCCGTCGTGAGGGTTATCGCTTCCATGGTCCGCAGTATCACTGAAATCGGGTGCAGAACCACTCGGTGTGCCTACGGACCTCCCAGGGCGCTGGTGTCCTCGCTTACGATGGCCGTTGCAGCGGGGCATGACCTGCTGTGCCCAGCGCGAAGTGTGTGCCAGGCCCGACCGGCAAGGAGCCAACCTACGTGTCCGTCCTCAACAAGATCCTGCGTGCAGGCGAAGGCAAGATCCTGCGCAAGCTGCACCGCATCGCGGACCAGGTCACTTCCATCGAAGAGGATTTCATCAGCCTCTCCGACGCCGAGCTGCGGGCTCTCACGGACGAGTACAAGGAGCGGTACGCGGACGGTGAGAGCCTGGACGACCTACTTCCCGAGGCGTTCGCCACCGTCCGCGAGGCCGCCAAGCGCGTCCTCGGGCAGCGCCACTACGACGTCCAGCTGATGGGCGGCGCGGCCCTGCACCTCGGCTACGTCGCCGAGATGCGCACCGGTGAGGGCAAGACCCTGGTCGGCACCCTGCCCGCGTATCTCAACGCGCTGACCGGCAAGGGCGTGCACCTGATCACGGTCAACGACTACCTCGCCGAGCGCGACTCGGAGTGGATGGGCCGGGTGCACAAGTTCCTCGGCCTGGAGGTCGGCTGCATCCTGTCCAACCAGACCCCGGCGCAGCGCCGTGAGATGTACGCGTGCGACATCACGTACGGCACCAACAACGAGTTCGGCTTCGACTACCTGCGCGACAACATGGCGTGGTCGCAGGAAGAGCTGGTGCAGCGCGGCCACAACTTCGCCATCGTCGACGAGGTCGACTCGATCCTCATCGACGAGGCCCGTACGCCGCTGATCATCTCCGGTCCGGCGGACCAGGCGACGAAGTGGTACTCGGACTTCGCCAAGCTCGTGAACCGCCTGAAGGCCGGCGAGGCCGCCAACCCGATGAAGCGTGACTCGGACGGCAAGCCGCAGCAGGAGACCGGCGACTACGACTTCGACGAGAAGAAGCGCACCGTCTCCATCCACGAGCCGGGTGTCGCCAAGGTCGAGGACTGGCTGGGCATCGACAACCTCTACGAGTCCGTCAACACCCCGCTTGTGGGCTACCTCAACAACGCCATCAAGGCGAAGGAGCTCTACAAGAAGGACAAGGACTACGTCGTCATGGACGGCGAGGTCATGATCGTCGACGAGCACACCGGCCGTATCCTCGCCGGCCGCCGCTACAACGAGGGCATGCACCAGGCGATCGAGGCGAAGGAAGGGGTGGACATCAAGGACGAGAACCAGACCCTCGCCACGATCACCCTGCAGAACTTCTTCCGCCTCTACGACAAGCTCTCCGGCATGACCGGTACGGCCATGACCGAGGCCGCGGAGTTCCACCAGATCTACAAGCTCGGCGTCGTCCCGATCCCGACCAACCGGCCGGCCCAGCGCCTGGACCGCGCGGACCTGATCTACCGCACCGAGGAGGCGAAGTTCGCGGCCGTCGTCGAGGACATCGCCGAGAAGCACGAGAAGGGCCAGCCGGTCCTGGTCGGCACCGTCTCCGTCGAGAAGTCCGAGTACCTCTCGCAGCAGCTCGCCAAGCGTGGCGTCCCGCACGAGGTGCTCAACGCCAAGCAGCACGACCGTGAGGCCTCGATCGTCGCCCAGGCCGGCCGCAAGGGCGCGGTCACGGTGGCCACGAACATGGCCGGCCGAGGCACCGACATCAAGCTCGGCGGCAACCCCGACGACCTCGCCGAGGCGGAGCTGCGCCAGCGCGGCCTGGACCCGGTCGAGCACGTCGAGGAGTGGGCCGCGGCTCTGCCCGAGGCGCTGGAGCGCGCCGAGGCGGCGGTGAAGGCCGAGTTCGAGGAGGTCAAGGAGCTGGGCGGGCTGTACGTCCTCGGGACCGAGCGTCACGAGTCGCGGCGTATCGACAACCAGCTGCGCGGCCGCTCCGGCCGTCAGGGCGACCCGGGCGAGTCCCGCTTCTACCTGTCGCTGGGCGACGACCTGATGCGGCTGTTCAAGGCGCAGATGGTCGAGCGTGTGATGTCCATGGCGAATGTGCCGGACGACGTCCCGATCGAGAACAAGATGGTCACGCGGGCCATCGCCTCGGCCCAGTCGCAGGTCGAGCAGCAGAACTTCGAGATCCGCAAGAACGTCCTGAAGTACGACGAGGTGCTCAACCGCCAGCGCGAGGTCATCTACGGCGAGCGGCGCCGCGTCCTGGAGGGCGAGGACCTGCACGAGCAGGTACGTCACTTCATGGACGACACGATCGACGACTACATCGCGATCGAGACGGCCGAGGGCTTTGCCGAGGACTGGGACCTGGAGCGGCTGTGGGGCGCCTTCAAGCAGCTCTACCCGGTCACGGTGACGGTCGATGACCTGGAGGAGGCGGCCGGGGACCGCGCCGGGATCACCGCCGAGTTCATCGAGGAGATGGTCAAGGACGACATCCACGAGCAGTACGAGGCCCGTGAGACGTCGCTCGGCGAGGAGATCACCCGCGAGCTGGAGCGGCGGGTCGTGCTGTCGGTCCTGGACCGCAAGTGGCGTGAGCACCTCTACGAGATGGACTACCTCCAGGAGGGCATCGGCCTGCGGGCGATGGCGCAGCGCGACCCGCTGGTCGAGTACCAGCGCGAGGGCTTCGACATGTTCACGCAGATGATGGACGGCATCAAGGAGGAGTCCGTCGGCTACCTGTTCAACCTGGAGGTCCAGGTCGAGCAGCAGGTCGAGGAGGTCCCGGTGGAGGACGCGGCGGTCGCGGTGGCCGATGCGCCTTCGCTCGCCAAGCAGGACGCCATCCCCGCGGCGCGGCCGGAGATCCGGGCGAAGGGGCTGGAGGCTCCCAAGCGGGCGGACAGGCTGCACTTCTCGGCGCCGTCGGTGGACGGTGAGGGCGGCGTCGTCGAGGGCGATTTCGACAACGGCGACGCCGGCGATGACGCCGGGGAGGAAGTGCTTACGCGGGCGGAGCGGCGTAAGGCCGCCAAGGGCGGCCGGCGCCGTAAGAAGTAGCGCGTAGCGCGTCTGTGGAAGGGCCGGTCCCGGGTGGGGCCGGCCCTTCCGGCGTTTGCGGCGGGTGGTGCGCGTGCAGGGGCAGCTGCGGTCCGGTGGGGGGAGGGGGATTCCCCCACCCCGCCCCTTCCCGGCTGCATCCGATTTGCGGCTGGCGCCGCGTGGGGGCTCCGCCCCGGACCCCGCTCCTCAAACGCCGGAGGGGCTGGAATGGTGCTGGATTACTCGATCGCTTCGATCGCCGTGCAGCGCCAGCCGCGGACGCTCGATGGGGGATGCTCACCGCCGGGGGCGCGTTCGAGGCGGAAGACGATGGCGCGGACGCAGTCGCGGGTGAGGGCGACGATGGCGGTGATTTCGAGGGTGCCGGGGGTGGTGGGGGAGAAGCGGCAGTGGCGGAGGGAGGGGAGGTGGCCGCGGGCGCGGTGGCGCCAGTCGGAGCGGGTGTTGGTGAGGTTCCAGAGGCGGTCGTAGTCGTCGTCGGTGATGAGGCCGGCGAGGCAGGCGATGGGCCGGCGGCCGGTGAGGATGCCGAGGAGGCGGTCGGCGAACCAGAAGTGCGGCTGGGAGCGGCGGCCTACGGCGATGGCTGTGGTCATGGTGTAACCCCCGTTACTGATCGGTAACCGGGGTTGTAGTCGCACCGGGGACCGGGCGGGGGTGCTGATCGGGCGGGCCGGGAGGCGGCGGTGAGTTCACCTATCAGGGGGGTGCCGCACGTATGCTGACGCCATGCGCGTCTATATCCCCACGACCCTTCCCGGCCTGGCCGAGGCGCACAAGGCGGGTGAGGTGGGTCCCGCTCCGCTGGATGCCTATGCCGTCACGCCCGCGCTGCGCGAGTGGTATGTCTCCGACGACATCGAGGAGTTGGAGTACGCCGCGCTGACCCGGGCCGCGCAGGCCTCGCTGCGGCAGCTGGCCCTGCAGCCGGAGGCGCCGCGCCGCCGGGTGGTCGTGGTGGTGGAGGTCGAGGACGCGGCGGTGTCGTACGACCCGTCCCGGAGCCTGGACCAGGCCGGGCTGGGCGAGGTGCGGCTCTCGGCGGCGGTACCGATGACGAGGACGGCGGCGGTGCACGCGGACGCGGACGACGCGGAGCCGGATGTGGCCGCAGCGGCCGAGGCGCTGGGTGCGGCGGACGCGGGGGACGACGACGCGCAGTTCGTCGTGGACGGCGTCGAGGATCATGAGCTGCTCTGGTACGCGACCCAGGAGATCCCCGGGCTCATCGGCTGACGGCCACCCGAGGCCTTTTTTACCTGCGGGTTTTCCCGATTGTTGGTGCCCCTGGGTACGGTGCTTGATGTGAACGCGCATCTCGTGTGGGACTGGAACGGCACGCTGCTCCATGACATCGACGCGGTGATCGAGGCCACGAACGCCTCGTTCGCCGAGATCGGGCTGCCCCGGATCACGCTGGACCGGTACCGCGAGCTGTACTGCGTACCCGTGCCCAAGTTCTACGAACGGGTGATGGGCCGGCTTCCCACGGATGACGAGTGGGAGGTGATGGACGAGATATTCCACCGCCACTACTGGACGCTCGCCGGCACCTGCGGCCTCACCCAGGACGCGGCGGAGATCCTGGCCCGGTGGCGGTACGAGGGCCTGACCCAGTCGCTGTGCTCGCTGGCGCCGCACGAGCAGCTGCTGCCGATCATCCGTACGCATGGCATCGAGGACCACTTCATACGGGTGGACGGCCGGGTCGACGGCAGCCACACCGGCAAGTCCGAGCAGATGGCGCGGCATCTCGCGGCGATCGAGGACATCGACATCGACCCGCGCCGGGTCGTCGTGATCGGTGACGCGGTGGACGATGCCGTGGCCGCCGCGCATGTCGGCGCCCGGGCGGTGCTGTACACCGGGGGCTCGCACAGCCGGGCGAGCCTGGAGCTGGCCGGGGTGCCGGTGGTGGACAGCCTGGCGGACGCGGTCGAGGTGGCGCAGGCGCTGGCGGGATGAGTCCGGCAGCGGTCGGCCGGCTCGGGAGAGGTCGGCCGATTCGCGCTCACCGGATGTAGTGGGATAAGTACGCTGTGATGTATGACACTCGGCTTCGGTGGGCGGCGTCGTGGGGAACTCCCGGTTGAAGTGACCGAGTTGGTCGGCAGGACTGCGGAGCTGGCCAAGGTGCGCAGGCTCCTGGACCGCGCCCGTCTGGTGACGCTGACCGGGCCCGGCGGGGTCGGCAAGAGCCGGATAGCGCTGCGCGCCGCCGCCGAGGCGAGGCCGGACCACCCGGACGGGGTCTGCCTGGTCGAGCTGTCGGAGCTGCAGGACCCGGAGCTGCTGCCGCACACCCTGGCCACCCTGCTGGGGCTGCCCGCGCAGTCCGCCCGGCCGACGCTGGACCTGCTGGTCGAGTATCTGCGGGACCGGCGGGTCCTGGTGGTCCTGGACACCTGTGAACATCTGGTCGACGCGTGCGCGATGCTCGCCGACGTACTGCTGCGCGAGGCCCCCGGGGTCACCGTCCTGGCCACCAGCAGGCAGCCGCTGGACGTGCCGGGCGAGCACACCCTGCAGATCCCGCCGCTGCCGGTGCAGGACGCCGTGGCGCTGTTCGGGCGGCGGGCGGCGGCCGTGGTGCCCGGTTTCGCGGTCACCGAGGCCAACCGGGCCGATGTGCTCGTGCTGTGCCGCCGCCTGGACGGCATCCCGCTGGCCATCGAGCTGGCCACCGTACGCCTGCGGGCCATCCCGCTGGACCAGCTCACCGCCCGCCTGGAGGACCGGTTCCGCATCCTCGGGAGCAACCGTGCGGCCCGCACCGGCCTGTCCCGGCACCAGACGCTGCGCACGACCATCGGCTGGTCCCACGAGCTGTGCACGCCGCAGGAGCGGCTGCTGTGGGCCCGGCTGTCGGTCTTCGCCGGCACCTTCGACCTCGCGGCCGTCGAGCAGGTCTGCTCGGGCGGCGATCTGCCGCCGGTGGAGGTGCTGGAGCACCTCATCGCGCTGGTCGACAAGTCGGTCGTCCTGCGCGTGGACGGCCCCGGCGGCACCCGCTACCGGCTGCTCGACACCATCCGCGAGTACGGGGCCGAGTGGCTCGCCCAGACCGGCGGCACACCGGCCTGCAGGCGCCGCCACCGGGACCACCACCTGCTGCTCGCCGAGCGTTTCTTCGACCGCCTGCTCACCGAGGAGCAGGTCACCCTCTACAAGGCGCTGGTGCGCGATCAGGCCAATCTGCGCGCCGCCCTGGAGTACGCGTTCGCCGAGCCGCAGGGCCACCTCCACGGCCTCGTGCTGGCCAGCAAGCTCTGGGCGTACTGGCTGACCTCCGGGCTGCCCACGGAAGGCCGCTACTGGCTCGACAAGGGCCTGTCCCTGAGCCCCGACCCCGGCCCCGAGCGGGCGCACGCGCTCGTCGTCTCCGGGATCCTCGCCCTCATGCAGGGCGATCTGGAACCCGCCCTCACCCGCTTCACCGAGGCGCGCCGCACCGCCGAGCAGGCCGGTGACCAGGCCGCGCTGGCCTACGCGATCGGCTACATCGGGGGCGTTCACGGCCTGTACGGCGAGAAGGAGCTCTCCCGGGAGCACACCGAGGACGCCCGGGCCAGGCTGCGGGCCCTCGACGACCGGCTCGGGCTGGTCGTCTCGCACTACCAGGAGGGCTTCCTGCGGGCCGTCATGAACGACGTCCCCGGGGCGGTCGAGATGTGCGACCGGGCCATGGAGTACCTGGGCGAGGCGAGCGGCGAGTGCATGATCCAGTCCAACATCATGCTGATCAAGGGCATCGTCGCCTGGGACACCGGCGACCGGGCCGGATGCTCCCGGCTGATCCGCTCCGCGTTGGTGATGAAGCGCGAGCTCGGCGAGGTGTGGGGGCTCGCGCACTGCACCGAGGCCCTGGCCTGGGTCGCGGCGGAGGACGGGCGCTACGCCCGCACCGCCTGGATGCTCGGTGCCGCGCAGACGCTGTGGCGGCGCATCGGCACGCCCATGTTCGGCGTCGAAACGCTGCTTGCGCAGCACGCCCGTTCCGAGCGCGACGCGCGTGAGGCGCTCGGCGAGCGGGCGTACGGGCGGCTCAATGAACGGGGCGCCCGGCTGGCGCTGGACCGCGTGGTCGAACTGGTGCTCGCCGACGCGGACTCGCCGTTACGGCTGCCTGCGCAGGACGCGGAGCGCGGCGGCGGCCGTTCCGGGCCGGAGGGGCTGACGCCCCGGGAGCGGGAGGTGGCGGCGCTCGTCGCGCAGGGGCTGTCCAACCGGGAGGTCGCGGAGCGGCTGGTGATCTCGAAGCGGACGGCTGACGCGCATGTCGAGCACATCCTCGCGAAGCTCGGGGTGTCCTCCCGGACGGAGATCGCGGCGCTGGCCGGCGACGGCTGAGGCCCGCGTCAGCGGCTGCGCGCCCGCCGGTGCGCCGGCCGGCACTGGCCGGTTCGTCAAACATCGGTTCATCTTTTTGTACACATAGGGCCCCCGACAGCCCCCCGGCGGGAGCGATAGCCTTGAGCGAGATCAGCGCTGATCTTCGGATTCGGACCGTCACCTACGTCTCGCAATGGCGCGCGACAGGAGCATGAGGACATGCAGACCAAGCTGGACGAAGCCAAGGCCGAGCTGCTCGAACGGGCCGCCCGGGTCGCCGAGAACAGCCCGTCGGGGGGCAAACCAGGTCAGGGGCTCGACGAGAAGGCGCTAGCTGCGTTCCTTCAGCGCTACTACCTGCACAGCGCGGCGGAGGACCTGGTCTCGCGGGACCCGGTGGACGTGTTCGGGGCGGCGCTGTCGCACTACCGGCTGGCGGAAGCCCGCCCGCAGGGCACGGCGAACGTACGGGTGCACACGCCGACCGTCGAGGAGAACGGGTGGACGTGCAGCCACTCGGTCGTCGAGGTGGTCACCGACGACATGCCGTTCCTCGTGGACTCGGTCACCAATGAGCTGACCCGGCAGGACCGGGCCATCCATGTGGTGATCCACCCGCAGATCGTGGTCCGGCGCGATGTCACCGGCAAGCTCCTGGAAGTCCTGGGCACCGGCCGCCCCGCCGAGGGCGAACTGCCGCACGACGCGCTCGTGGAGTCCTGGATCCATGTCGAGATCGACCGCGAGACCGACCGCGCCGATCTGAAGCAGATCACCGCAGACCTGCGCCGCGTGCTGTCCGATGTCCGCGAGGCGGTCGAGGACTGGACGAAGATGCACGACCGCGCGCTGTTCGTCGCGGGCGAGCTGGCCGCCGCGCCGCCCAAGGGGCTGCCGGAGCAGGAGATCGCCGAGGCGGAGGAGCTGCTGTGCTGGCTCTCCGAGGACCACTTCACCTTCCTCGGCTACCGCGAGTACGCGCTGGCCGCCGAGACCACCCCCGAGGGCGTCCAGGAGGACGTGCTCGCGCCGGTCCCCGGCACCGGGCTGGGCATCCTGCGCTCCGACCCCGCGCACTCCGGCGGCGACGAGCACCCGGTCTCGCCGTCCTTCCACCGGCTGCCCGCCGACGTACGGGCCAAGGCCCGCGAGCACAAGCTGCTGGTCCTCACCAAGGCCAACAGCCGCGCCACGGTGCACCGTCGCAGCTACCTGGACTACGTCGGGGTCAAGAAGTTCGACGCCGAGGGCAATGTCATCGGCGAGCGCCGCTTCCTCGGCCTGTTCTCCTCGGCCGCGTACACCGAGTCCGTACGCCGCGTGCCGGTGGTCCGCCGCAAGGTCGCCGAGGTCCTGGAGAAGGCGGGCTTCGGGCCGGAGAGCCACGACGGCCGGGACCTGCTGCAGATCCTGGAGACATACCCGCGCGACGAGCTGTTCCAGACGCCGGTGGACCAGCTGAAGGCCATCGCGACCAGCGTGCTGTACCTGCAGGAGCGGCGCCGGCTGCGGCTGTTCCTGCGCCAGGACGAGTACGGGCGCTACTACTCGGCGCTGATCTACCTGCCGCGCGACCGCTTCACCACCGACGTACGGCTGAAGATCACCGACATCCTCGTCGAGGAGCTCAACGGCAGGCAGTCGGTGGACTTCACCGCCCTGCACACCGAATCGGTGCTGTCCCGGCTGCACTTCGTGGTCCGCGTCCTGCCCGGCACCGAGCTGGTGCACCTCACCGACGCCGACGTCGAGCGGATCGAGAACCGGCTCTCCGACGCCACCCGCTCCTGGGCCGACGGCTTCGCCGAGGCGCTGAACGCCGAGTGCGGCGAGGAGCGCGCGGCCGAGCTGACCCGCCGCTACCAGCACTCCTTCCCCGAGGGCTACAAGGCCGACTTCACCGCGCGCAGCGCCGTGGCCGACCTCCAGCACCTCGAACGGCTCGCGCCGGACGACGACTTCACCCTCAGCCTGTACGAGCCGGTCCATGCCCCGGCGGACGAGCGCCGCTTCAAGATCTACCGCACCGGCGCGCCCGTCTCGCTGTCCGCCGTCCTGCCGATCCTGCAGCGCCTGGGCGTCGAGGTCATCGACGAGCGTCCGTACGAGCTGCGCAGGGGCGACGGCAGCCGCGCCTGGATCTACGACTTCGGCCTGCGCATCGACCGCTCCCTCGGGGACCTGGGCGACGACGCCCGCGAGCGCTTCCAGGAGGCCTTCGCCGCCACCTGGACCGGCCAGGCGGAGAACGACGGCTTCAACTCCCTCGTCCTGCGCGCAGGACTGACCTGGCGCCAGGCGGTCGTCCTGCGCAGCTACGCCAAGTACCTGCGGCAGGCCGGATCCACCTTCAGCCAGGACTACATGGAGGACACCCTCCGCTCCAACGTCCACACCACCCGGCTGCTGGTCAACCTCTTCCAGGCCCGGATGTCCCCCGACCACCAGCGGGCCGGCAGCGAGCTCACCGACGCGCTGATGGAGGAGCTGGACGCCGCGCTCGACCAGGTCGCGTCGCTGGACGAGGACCGCATCCTGCGGGCCTTCCTGACCCTCATCAAGGCGACGCTGCGCACCAACTACTTCCAGCGCCGCGAGGACGGCAAGCCGCACGACTACCTGTCGGTGAAATTTGACCCGCAGGCCGTCCCCGATCTGCCTGCGCCCCGCCCGGCGTTCGAGATCTGGGTGTACTCGCCGAAGGTCGAGGGCGTGCACCTGCGCTTCGGCAAGGTCGCGCGCGGCGGCCTGCGCTGGTCCGACCGGCGCGAGGACTTCCGCACCGAGGTGCTGGGCCTGGTCAAGGCGCAGATGGTCAAGAACACCGTCATCGTGCCGGTCGGCGCCAAGGGCGGCTTCGTCGCCAAGCAGCTGCCCGACCCGGCGGTGGACCGCGACGCATGGCTGGCCGAGGGCATCTCCTCGTACAAGACCTTCATCTCCGGTCTGCTCGACATCACCGACAACCTGGTCGCGGGCCATGTCGTGCCGCCGACCGATGTCGTACGCCACGACGAGGACGACACCTACCTCGTCGTCGCCGCCGACAAGGGCACCGCCGCCTTCTCCGACATCGCCAACGAGGTCGCGGTCTCGTACGGCTTCTGGCTCGGCGACGCCTTCGCCTCCGGCGGCTCGGTCGGCTACGACCACAAGAAGATGGGCATCACCGCCAAGGGCGCCTGGGAGTCCGTCAAGCGGCACTTCCGGGAGATGGGCCACAACACCCAGACCCAGGACTTCACGGTCGTCGGCGTCGGCGACATGTCCGGCGACGTCTTCGGCAACGGCATGCTGCTCAGCGAGCACATCCGCCTGATCGCCGCCTTCGACCACCGGCACATCTTCATCGACCCCAACCCCGACGCGGCCACCTCCTTCGCCGAGCGCCGCCGCATGTTCGAGCTGCCGAGGTCCAGCTGGGCGGACTACGACTCCTCGCTGATCTCGGCGGGCGGCGGAGTCTTCCCCCGCAGCGCCAAGGCCATCACCGTCACCCCGCAGATCCGCAAGGCCCTCGGGATCGAGCAGCCGGTGGCCAAGCTGACCCCGGCCGAGCTGATGAAGGCGATCCTCCAGGCCGAGGTCGACCTGCTGTGGAACGGCGGCATCGGCACCTACGTCAAGGCCTCGACGGAATCGCACGCCGATGTCGGCGACAAGGCCAACGACCCGATCCGGGTCGACGGCAACGAGCTGCGGGTCAAGGTCGTCGGCGAGGGCGGCAACCTCGGGCTCACGCAGCTCGGCCGGATCGAGTTCGCCCTGAACGGCGGGAAGATCAACACCGACGCGATCGACAACAGCGCCGGTGTGGACGCCTCCGACCACGAGGTCAACATCAAGATCCTGCTCAACGCGGTCGTCACGGACGGCGACATGACGGTGAAGCAGCGCAACAAGCTGCTCGCCGAGATGACCGACGAGGTCGGCGCGCTCGTCCTGCGCAACAACTACGCGCAGAACGTGGCCCTGGGCAACGGCATGGCCCAGTCCAGCAGCCTGCTCCACGCCCACCAGCGCTACATCCGCCGCCTGGTGCGCGACGGCTACCTGGACCGGGCCCTGGAGTTCCTGCCCACCGACCGCCAGATCCGCGAGCGGCTCGCCGCCGGCCAGGGCCTCACCCAGCCCGAGCTGGCCGTGCTGCTCGCGTACACCAAGATCACGGTGGCGGCCGAGCTGATCGGGACCGGGCTGCCCGACGACCCGTACCTGCGGGCACTGCTGCACGAGTACTTCCCGCACGCCCTGCGCGAGACCTTCGAGTCGCAGATCGACAACCACGCCCTGCACCGCGAGATCGTCACCACGATCCTGGTCAACGACACCATCAACACGGCCGGCAGCACCTTCCTCCACCGCTTCAAGGAGGAGACCGGCGCCACCACCGAGGAGATCGTCCGCGCCCACACCGCCGCCCGCTCGATCTACGGCCTCGGCCGGATCTGGGACGAGGTCGAGGCGCTGGACAACGCGGTCCCGGCCGCCGTCCAGACCAGGATCCGGCTGCACTCGCGGCGCCTGGTCGAGCGAGCCGCGCGCTGGCTGCTCAACAACCGGCCGCAGCCGCTGGAGATCGCCACCACGATCGACTTCTTCACCGAAGGCGTCGCCACCGTCTGGGCCGTGCTGCCCAAGCTGCTGCGCGGCCCCGACCTGGAGTGGTACCAGTCCATCCACGACGAGCTCACCGGCGCAGGCGTCCCCGAGGAGCTCGCGACCCGCGTCGCCGGCCTGTCCTCGGCCTTCCCGATCCTGGACATCGTCGATGTCGCCGACCGGACCGGCAAGGAGCCGCTTGAGGTCGCCGAGGTCTACTACGACCTCGCCGACCGGCTGGTCATCACCCAGCTCCTCGACCGGATCATCGAGCTGCCCCGGGCCGACCGCTGGCAGTCCATGGCCCGCGCCGCCATCCGTGAGGACCTCTTCTCCGCCCACGCGGCGCTCACGGCCGACGTTCTCTCGGCGGGCAACGGCAGCTCCACCCCCGAGCAGCGCTTCGAGGCCTGGGAGACCAAGAACGCGGCGATCATCGGCCGGGCCCGGGCCACGCTGGAGGAGATCCAGACCTCCGAGTCCTACGACCTGGCCAATCTGTCGGTCGCGATGCGCACGATCCGTACCCTGCTCCGGACGCATCGCTGAGCTGATGTTCCGTCTCCGGTCACCCGGCCATCACCCGGGTCATCACCCGATCGGTGACCGGAGACGGAACAGCCGCTCCCCGGTCACCCGGCCGGAGGCCACCCGCGTCGCGCCGGGCGGCTCCGGCTCGCCCGGCAGCGTCAGCACCCAGCGGACCTTGTACGCCCGCTCGATGCGCCGCCGGTCCTCGCCGGCCGTCATCGGCGAGAAGTACGCCCGTACGGCCGCCTTCCGGGCCTGCCGCACCGCGAGCGGCGTGGACGGGTCCGGCCACGTCGGCGCGACCAGATAGGCGCCGTACGCCGGCAGCGCCCTGCTGGGCCGGTACCCGTCGGTGAGCACCACCTCGCCTACGGGGATCCGGTCCGCCGCCCACCGGTAGTCCGGCCAATGGCCCGTCCGCTGCAGCGCCACCGGCGCGTAGCCCTTCGGCACCACCGCCCCGGCCTGCGCGACCAGTCCCGCGCAGGCGGCGATCGCCGCCAGGGGGACGAGGAACTGATGCAGCCGGGTCCACGGCGGGATCTCCGCCAGCTCGACCGCGAGTGAGAACTGCAGCGGCACGAGCAGCAGCCCGAAGATCCGCCCGTACGCGTAGTGGCCGGTGAACCATCCGTACGCCGCCACCCCGCAGCCCAGCACGAACATCAGCACCAGCGGGTCGAACGGATCGCGCCGCGCCCGCCAGGCCAGAGCGGGCAGCCCGGCGAGCGCGAGCCCGTAACAGGACCACAGGTCGTGATACAGCCGCCGGTGCATCGAGTCCGTGGTCGGGTCGCCGATCAGCGAGAACACGCTGAAGTACGGCCACCACGCCGCCACCGCGAAAGCCACCGCCGCCGTCAACGCCCACCTGCCGCTCGACCGCGCCCACCTGCGCCGGCGCCCCGCCACCAGCGCCGCCATCCCGATCGCCGCGCCCATCGCCGTGAACGGATGGATCAGCACCACCAGCCCCGCCAGCGCCCCCAGCCCCGCGTACGCCCATGGCCCCGGACCCGGCCCGCGCTGCGCGAAGCGGCTGGTCAGCGCCCACAGGTGGAAGGTCAGCCCGACCGCGAGCGCGCTCGGATACGTGATGCCCCGCACCATCGACTGCAGGCCCAGGAAGCCGCTCCACTCCATATGGGCCGGCCCCCACAGCACCACGAACGCCCCCAGAGCCAGCACCGGCGCCCAGCGGCGCAAGCTGAGGGTGCGGGTGAACGTGGCGATCCCGGTGAGCAGCACCGCCAGATTCAGCGGCCCGCACGCCCTCAGCAGCTGCCAGCCATGGAGGTCCGTCGCCCTGGCCGTCAGCCCGAGGGCGAGGGTGTACGGCGTGTAGTACGGGCTCCCGGTGCCCGGTATGTCCAGCAGCGGGTTGGACGGGTGCAGCCAGTCCGCCCTGATTCTCTCCACGGCGGCGGCATGCTGGCCGAAGTCGGCGGCGATCGGGAGCCGCCAGGCGGTCACCGATATCAGCAGCCAGACGGCGGTGCCCAGCACCTGGTACGGCGTAGGGCATCGGCCGCCCCGCCGCCCCGCCTCCTCCCGGGCACCGGTGACCTGCGGTTTCGCGTGGATCGTGGTCAGCACGCCGGTCACGTCGGCCCCTCCCGGATTCGTCCTGTCGTCAGGGACGAGCCTCCCGGGTGGGCGGCACCCCTGCCACGGGGGCTGCGCCGTTCGGGGTCATGGATCCCCAGCGGGGCTATCCCGCCGACTGGACCTGGTCGGAGGGCTCGACGCCGGGGGCCGGGACCCGGGGACGTTCGGGGAGGGCGGACGGGGCCGGGGCGGGGGTGCGGTCGGGCAGCGGGATGTGGGGGAGGGGGGAGTCGTCGCCGAGGAGGACGCGGCGGACCACGCGCTCGGCGGCGAGGCCGTCGTCGAAGGCGCAGAAGCGGGCTCGGAACTCACTGCGGAGCCCGGCGGAGCGGGGGCTGTTCCAGTCGCCGTCGCGGAAGATCCTCACGAAGTCGTCGTCGGAGGTGGAGACGGGGCCGGGGGTGTCGCCGGGGGCGCCGGACAGGAGGTCGAAGTAGACGCCCCGGGAGGCGCGGTAGACGGGCCAGTCGTCGGCGTGGATGACGATGGGGCGGTCCAGATTCGCGTAGTCGAACATGATGGACGAGTAGTCCGTGACCAGGGCGTCGGCGGCCAGGCACAGCTCCTCGACCGGGGAGTGCCGGGACACGTCGATGACCAGGCCGCGCTCGTGCAGCTCGCGCAGCGACTCGTCGCCGGCGTGGAAGTAGTGCGTACGGGCGAGGAGTACGAAGTCCGGGCCGAGCTCGCGGCAGACGCGGGCGAAGTCCAGCCGGGGGACGTAGCCCTTCTGGTAGTCCCGCACGGTGGGGGCGTAGAGGATGGCCGTGCGGCCGGGCGGGATGCCCAGCGCGGCGCGGGCCGCCTCCACCTCGGCCGCGCCCGCCGTGACGTAGACGTCGTTGCGCGGGTAGCCCGATTCGAGCTGCTGGAAGGAGGAGGGGTAGACGCGCTCCCAGACCTCGGTGGAGTGGGGGTTGGCCGAGAGGCTGAAGTCCCAGCGGTCGACGCGGTCCAGGAGCCTGCGGAAGCTCATTCCGTTGGCGGAGGCGGGATAGCGCTGCTGGTCGATGCCCATCTTCTTCAGCGGGGTGCCGTGGTGGGTCTGGACGTGGACGGAGCCGGGGCGCTTGACGACGGCGTTCGCGAAGTTGACGTTGTTGATCAGGTACTTGGCGCGGGCGACGGTCCGCCAGTAGCGCCTGGTGCCGGGGATGACGTAGTCGACGCCTTCGGGGACCTGGTCCACCTCGGACTTGCGGATCACCCATACGGCGCGGATGTGCGGGGCCAGCTCCTGCGCCTTGCGCCAGATCGCGGCGGGGTTGCAGTGGACGCCACGGTCCCAGTAGGCCGCGTAGACCGCGAGGCCGGGGTCGATGGGGCGGCGCAGGTGGAAACGGTAGAGGACGGCCTTGGCGCGTACGGCGAGTGTCTTGCGCAGTTTGCGCTTGCGCCTGGCCGCACCGCGCACTGCGCATGCCGCGCTTTCGCGCATGCGCAGGCGGGCGTAGCCGCCGCGCGCGAAGGACCTCAGCTCGGCGGGCGGGACGAAGCCGGCGGGGAGGTGGCGGCGGTACCACCGCACGGCGAGGCGGAAGAACTCGCGCCGGAGGTGGGGCGGGATGCGGTCGGGGTTGTTGAGGCAGAAGTGGAAGTGGGCGACGGCTCGTTCGAAGAGCCGGCCATGGAGCGGGGCCAGTTCCGGCTTGCCCTCCAGGAAGGCGAAGAGGCGTGCGTACTGGTCGAAGATGACGAAGTGGTTGCGGCCGGGGCTGCGCGTGCTGGCGCCGGTGCGGCGCTGGCGGTACTGGAGGATCACGCGGTCGAGGCAGGAGATGCGCTCGGCGCTGAGCATGGTCTTGTACGAGACGAGGGCGTCCTCGTAGATGCCGTCGCTGAAGGCGAATTCGGGATCCCCGCGGTAGAAGTCGCGGCGGTAGACGCGGTTCGAGGTCATCGCGAAGAGCTTGAGGAATTCGGGGCGTTCGGTGATGCGGAAGACATCGGTGCCGGCGGAGGCCAGGAGCTCGCCGAACAGGCTCTTGTCGACGGAGTCCCACCAGTAGGTGCGGACGTGGTCGAAGTAGAGGATGTCGGGGTCGCCGTCCTGCTTGAGGCGTTCGGCGAGGGCGTCGAGGGAACCGGGTGCGAGGGTGTCGTCGCCGTCGAGGAAGAGCAGGTAGTCGCCGGTGGCGGCGGCGGCGCCGGTGTTGCGGGAGGCGCCGACGCCGCGGTTGGCGGGGTGGTGGATGGCGGTGACGCGGGTGTCGCGGGCGGCGTACTCGTCCAGGATGCGGCCGGAGTTGTCGGGGGAGGCGTCGTCGACGGCGATCAGCTCGGTGTCGGGGAAGGACTGGCAGAGCACCGAGTCGAGGCATTCACGCAGGTAGCCCTGCACCTTGTGGACCGGGACGATGATGCTGAAGCGGGGCATGGGGGTTCCTGGTTCCTGGACGTGTGGGCAGGTGGTTCAACGGGGCCGTGGCCGTGACGGTCACGCCTGCGGGTGCACCTCGAAGGGACTGAGGGCCGGGGCCGGGACGGTTGTGTGCGGTCGCGGGGTGAGGGCGCGCGCCCGGCTGGGTGCGGGGGCGGGGCGGCGGTGCTCCAGGGGGATGACGGAGGGGAGTCCGTCGTCCTCGCCGAGGAAGACGCGGCGGATGACGCGCTCGGCGGCGTGGCCGTCGTCGTGGGCGCAGAAGCGGGCGCGGAAGGCGGCTCGCAGCTCGGCGGAGCGGGGGCCGCGCCAGGCGTCCGTGGCGAGGATGTCGATCAGCTCGTCCTCGGTGCGGGCGACCAGGCCGGGCGGCTCGGCGATGATGTTGAAGTAGGTGCCGCGGGCCGCCCCGTAGGCGGCCCAGTCCTCGGTGTGCAGGACGATGGGGCGGTCGAGGTTGGCGTAGTCGAACATGATGGACGAGTAGTCCGTGAGCAGGACGTCGGCCGCCAGGCACAGCTCCTCCACGCAGGGGTGGGCGGAGACGTCGATGACTCCTTCGGGCAGCACGGCGGCCGGGGCCTCGCTGAGGTGGTGCGGGCGCAGCAGGATGACGAAGCCCGGCCCCAGCTCGCGGGCCATGCGCCGCAGGTCGGCGGGGGTGCGCTGACCGCGCCGGTAGTCGCGGTGGGTGGGGGCGTACAGGACGGCGGTGGCCTCACGGGGGATGCCGAGGCGGTTGCGTACGTTCAGCACGTCGTCGGCGGTGGCCAGCTGGAAGACGTCGTTGCGCGGGTAGCCGTATTCGAGGGTGGTGAAGCCCGAGGGGTAGGCGCGCTCCCAGGTCAGGGTGGAGTGACGGTTGGCGGAGAGGCTGTAGTCCCAGCGGTCGGCGTGCCGGAGCAGGCGGTCGAAGTCCAGGTCGCGGGCGGCGGCCGGGCGGTCGAGGAGGTCGACGCCCATGTGTTTGAGCGGGGTGCCGTGGTGGGTCTGGATGTTGGTCTGGCCCCGCCGCTTCACGTAGCGCTCGGACAGGTTCACATTGCTGACCAGGTACGTGGCCCGCGCCAGCGCCGTCCAGTAGGCGGCGCTGCCGGGGTGCAGCCTGCGCACGCCGGGCGGGAGGGTGTGGGCGTGCCGGGCGGTGGTGATCCAGGCGGTGCGCACATGTGGGGCCAGTGCCCGTACGGAGGCTTCGAGGGCGGCGGGGTTGCAGGCGTAGCCGCGGTCACCGTAGGCGCTGAAGACGGCGAGGCCGGGGTCGAGGGGGAGGCGGCGCTGGATGCCGTAGTGGAGCAGCATGGCCGCGCCGCTCATGCGGCGGTACGCGAGCACGGCACGCGCGCGCAGCGTACGGCGCAGCTGCCCGGCCATGCGCAGGGCGTCGAAGGCGCGGCGGGCGCCGATGCCGAGGAGGAACTGACGGGCGTCCAAGGGGGTGCCGGCCGGGCGGTAGCGGCGGTGGTACTGGCGGGCGCGCTTGAAGAACGCGGCACGCGCGGAGCGGGGCAGGCGGTCGGTGGAGCCGTAGATGGTGGCGATGTGGGCGTTCAGCCGCTCGAAGACGGCTGGGCGCCAGCGGTTGAGGCCGGGGTTGTTCTCGATGTGGCCGAACACCCGGTCGTACTGCTCGAAGATGTCGAAGTGCCTGCGGCTGGTGGTGCCGAGGATGTTGCCCTGCCTGCGCTGCCGGTAGCTGACGCACACCCGGTCCAGGACCGCGATGGTGCGGGCGCTGAGCAGCACCGGATAGGTCCAGGGGGTGTCCTCGTAGTAGCCGGGCGGGAAGGTGAAGCCCCGGCGCTCGATGAACTCCCGCTTGTACGCCTTGTTCCAGACGACCTGCAGCAGCCGCAGCAGCTCGGGGCGGTCGGCGAGGCCGAAGACCTGGGGGCCGTCGGGGGACTGGGCGAGCAGGTCGGCCCGCTGGTTGCGGGCGCTGCGGCCGTCCCAGTAGGTGCGGGTGTAGTCGTAGACGAGGACGTCCGGCTCGGAGGTCTGCTTAAGGCGGTCGGCGATCGCCTGGAGGGAGCCGGGGGTGAGGGCGTCGTCGCTGTCGAGGAAGAGCAGGTAGTCGCCGGTGGCGCGGGACAGGGCGGCGTTGCGGGCACGGCCGAGGCCGACGTTCTCCTGGAGGTGGATGACGCTCACACGGGCGTCGCGGACCGCGAACTCGTCGAGGATGCCGCCGCTTCCGTCGGGTGAGCAGTCGTCGACGGCGATCAGCTCGAAGTCCGAGAAGCCCTGTCCGAGGACCGACTCCACGCATTCGTGCAGGTAGGCCTGCACCTTGTAGGCAGGCACGATGACGCTGAAGCGGGGCAAGGCACATCCAATGAGTTCGGCGAGCGCGGGCGCGGGCGGGCTGCCGGGCTGCGCGCCGGTTATCGGATGAACTGCAAACGTACGCGGCGTGTGCCCGTTATATTCCGGGCAACGCCGCGAACGGTGATCTGGTTACGGTTGCTTGCGGTCGCTACTTGACGGCTCCGGCCATCACGCCGGAGACGAACTGGCGCTGGAACGCGAAGAACACGACCAGCGGGACGATCATCGACAGGAACGCGCCGGGCGCGAGGACGTCGATGTTGTTGCCGAACTGCCGTACCTGCTGCTGCAGTGCGACCGTGAGCGGCTGCGAGTCGGCGTTGGTGAAGATCAGCGCCACCAGCATGTCGTTCCACACCCACAGGAACTGGAAGATGCCCAGTGAGGCGATCGCGGGCCCGCCCAGCGGCATGATCACCGTGGTGAACAGCCGCAGTTCGCCCGCGCCGTCCAGGCGCGCCGCCTCCAGCAGTTCGCGCGGGATCTCCGCGAAGAAGTTGCGGAGCAGGAAGATCGCGAACGGCAGCCCGAACCCGACATGGAAGAGCACCACGCCGATGGTGTCGCCGAAGATCCCCAGCTCCCGGAACAGGTCCACGATCGGGATCAGCGCGATCTGGATCGGCACCACCAGCAGCCCCACGACCACCATGAACCACCAGTCCCGGCCCGGGAAGTCCAGCCAGGCGAAGGCGTAGCCCGCGAGCGATCCGATGATCACCACCAGCAGGGTCGCCGGGACGGTGATCAGCACGGTGTTGAGGAAGGAGGAGGTGACGGTGTCGTTGTCCAGCAGGTCCTTGTAGTTGGTGAGGGTCAGCTGCGCCGGTGTGGTGAACACCTTCCACCAGCCGCTCGCGGCGATGTCGGTGGGGCCCCGGAAGGACGAGACCAGCAGCCCGACGGTCGGCATCAGCCAGAACAGGGCGACGAGGATCAGGAAGACCCGCATCACCCCGCCGCTCGCCTTGCCGGCGAGGCGTGAGACGAGCGAGCTCCGGGCGCCGTCGCCCGCTGTCACGAGGCGCGTCATGCGCGGCGCTCCCTTCGCATGCGGCGGATGTTGACCAGCATCACGGGCACCACGAGCAGCAGCAGGATGACGCCGATCGCGCTGCCCAGGCCCGGGTTGTTGCCGCCGCCGAAGGACGACAGGTAGAGCTGCAGGGCCAGCACGTTCGCGTCGGGCTGGGACGGCTCGGGCGCGATGATGAAGACCAGGTCGAAGATCTTCAGTACGTTGATCATCAACGTCACCAGCACCACCGCGAGCACCGGCGCCAGCAGCGGCACCGTCACCCTGCGGAAGACCTGCCACTCGTTCGCGCCGTCCACGCGGGCCTGCTCCAGGAGTTCGCGCGGCACCCCCGCCAGCCCGGCCGCGATCAGCACCATCGCGAAGCCCGCCCACATCCAGATGTACGAGCCGATGATGGCCGGGGTGACCAGGTTCGGCCCCAGCCAGTCGATCCCGTTGTACGGCTCCGCGAAGTTGGACGCGGGCAGCCGCAGCCGGGTCCCGTCCGCCGACGCGGGGAGCGAGAAGGTGCCGTCCGGGCCGGACCTGGCGGTGGCCACGACCTTCCCGGAATCGTCGACCGCCTCGACCCGTACCCCCTTCAGGGCCTTCTCGCCCGGGTCGATCACCCCCGGGCTGCCGCCGCCGCCCGGCTTGAAGTCCAGCCATACGGTGCCGCTCACCCCGGAGCCGGAGGCGGCGGGCCTGGCGTTCTCGGTGCCGGCCGGGAGCTTCGCCGCCGCGATGCCGATCAGCGGCAGCCCGACGGGGGTGCCGGCGTGGGCGGTGGCCGTGGTGGTGTACGGGCCGCCCACCGCGGCCGCCTTGAGCGGGCCGCCGGTGCGCACCCCGGCCCCCGGGTATTGCGAGGACTCCGCGAAGGTGTCGTGGACGCCGACCACGACCGCGTTCGCCACACCCCGGCTCGGATCCTGCTCGTACACCAGCCGGAAGATGATCCCGGCGGCCAGCATCGAGATCGCCATCGGCATGAAGACCACCAGCTTGAAGGCGGTCCCCCAGCTCACCCGCTCGGTCAGCACGGCGAAGACCAGTCCGAGCGCGGTGGCCAGGACGGGGGCCACCGCGACCCAGATCGCGGTGTTCTTGAGCGCGGTGAGCGTGCTGTCGTCGCTGAAGACCGAGCCGTAGTTGTCCAGGCCGACGAAGCTTCCACCGCCCGCGTCGAAGAAGCTGCGCCAGGTGGTGTACCCGATCGGGTACACCACCAGCGCGCCCAGCAGCACGAGCGCGGGCAGCAGGAAGAGCGCCGCGACCCAGGGGCGGGTGCGCGTGATGCTCCTGCGGACCGGTGGCGGGGGCGTTGCAGTCGCCGTCGCCATCAGCTGTTCGCGTACGCCTTGGCGGCGTCCGCCTCCAGCTGGGACTGGGTGCCCGCGATGTCCTTGGGGTCGGCCAGGAAGTCCTGGAGGTCCTTCCACTCGCCCTTGCCGTCGGTGCCGCCGAACGCCGCCGGGGCCTGGTCGGACATGTCGAAGCGGAAGTCGTCGCCCGCCGCGACCAGGGCCTTGGCGATGGCGCGTGACACGTCATCCGGATAGGCGGACAGGTCGAGCGACTTGTTCGGGGACACGAAGCCGCCCGAGGACGCCCAGATCTTCGCGGCGTCGGTCGAGGCCAGGAAGGTCAGCAGCGCCTGCGCGCCCTTGGAGGCCTTCAGCGCCACCGCGACATCGCCGCCGCTCACGACCGGGGCCTTGCCGGTGCCGACCGCCGGGAAGGGGAACACCTTGGCGTTCGTGCCCACCTTGGCCTTGGTGTTGGCGGTGATGAACGCGCCCACGAAGTCGCCCTCGTAGACCATCGCCGCCTTCGGCGGGTCGGTGAAGGTCTGGGTGACGGACTTCGGGAAGTCCGTCTGCAGGGCGCCGCTGGTGCCGCCCGCGACCAGGTCCTTGTTGCCGAACAGCTCCGCGAGGGTGGTCAGGGCCGCCTTGACGGAGGGGTCGGTCCACTTGATCTTGTGCTCGGCGAGCTGGTCGTACTTCTCCGGGCCCGCCTGGGAGAGATAGACGTTCTCGAACCAGTCGGTGAGCGTCCAGCCGTTCGCCCCGCCGACGGACACGGCGGGCGTACCGGACTCGTAGACCGTCTGGGCGGTGGTGATGAAGTCGGCCCAGGTGGTGGGGGCTTCGCTGATCCCGGCGGTCTCGAAGGACGCCGTGTTGTACCAGACCAGCGACTTGTTGGCGGCCTTGGCGTAGACGCCGTACTGCTTGCCCTCGTACGCGCCGAGCGCCTGCCAGCCCTTGGTGAAGTTCTTGTCCAGCTGCGCCTGGACGCTGCTGTCGACCGGTTTCAGCCAGCCCTTCTCGGCGAACTGCCGCAGTACGCCCACCTGCGGGAGGAACGCGACGTCCGGCGGCTGGCCGCCCTGGATCTTGGTGCCGAGGAAGGTGGAGGTGTTGTCGCCGGTCGGCACGAACTTCACGGTCGCGCCGGTGCGCTTCTCGAACTCTTTGAGGACCTTGACGAAGTTCTTCTGCTCGGGGCCCGTCCAGACGGCCGCGACTTCCAAGTTCTGCCCGGTCAGGCTGGGGAGCGTGACGCTGCCGCTGTTGCTCCCGCTGCTGCTCCCGCTCGACGAACTGCCGCCGCCTGCTTTGTTGTCGCTTCCACCGCCGCAGCCTGCCGCTGCCGCTGTCAGCGTGGCCGCCGCCACGCTTGCGATGATGACCCTGCGCGTGCGCCTGCTGGATGTTCGCATCTGCCTGCCCATCCCCTCAGCGCGGATCCGCGCACGCCGCAGGCTTCGCTGGGCGTCCCGTCCCCGCGTCATCCGCTTCCGCGTTCCGGGACCAGTCCTACGCCTTGGCTGTGAAGGGCCGCAATAGCGCGTGCACGGTGGGCCGTTGGATCGTGACCCTGATGTGACCGGTTCCCGTGCGCGTACCGTCCCGGCGGCGGGATCCCTGCCCGCCGCCGGGACGGCCGTCACCGGCGGACCGCCCGCCGTGAGCTGTGCCTTCCCGGACGAGGAAGGCCGGCGGCGGTCCTGGCGACTCGGGCGCGGTCCGGCGCGAGCGTCGAAGCCCCCGTCCGCCCCTGTCGATCATCGCTCAACGAGGAGGTGCCAGAGCCGGATTACCCGCCCGTCGCGGGGCCGCATCCTGCCAATGGCATGAAGCGGCCAGGGCCCTCAGGCGGACGTGGCGCGGGCCAGAGTCCCGGTCTCTCCTTGATGCCGCTCTCGCACCGCTTCGCGGGCTTCGAGGCGGCTGCGCCGGCCTCCGGCGTCTTGGCCGCGTTGCCCCGGTCAGGCGGACGTGGCGCGGGCCAGAGTCCCGTCGGGGCGGCGGATGTAGAGGGTGACCTTGCCGTCGGAGCCGGTGGGGGCGGTGGCTGAGGTGGTGTCGGCGGTGACGGCGGTGAGGTGCCAGCCGGTGGCGGTGCGCAGGGCCTGGGTGAGGCCGCCGGTGTCGGTGGGGGCGTAGACGTAGAGGCGGGAGCCGAGGGCGAGGGGCTCGGGGCGGCCGGTGGTGGCGAGGCCGTCGACGAGCTCGGAGGGGCGCCAGGCGCCGTTGACGTAGGGCAGGCGCAGGACGGCGCCGTCGGCCTTGCGGACGACGAAGGCGTCCAGGGAGCCCTTCTGGAGGGAGACCAGGCCGGGGGCGGCGGTGATGCGGCCGGCGGTGGGGACCAGGGCCCAGGCGTTCCAGCGGCCGTCGACGAGGGAGGCGGTGACCAGGTCGCCGCCGACGCGGCCGATCAGGTCGATGCGACCGGGCTCGGAGGAGGCGGCGGCGGGGGCGGAGTCGAACCTGGTGCGCTCGTCGACCTGGTACCAGCCGCTCCAGGCACCGGCGGTGAGGGTGCGCTGGTAGAGCAGGTGGTCGGTGCCCAGGGCGAAGATGTCGAGTTCGCCGCTGGTGGCGGAGACCACGGCGGGGTCGTCCAGGACGTTTATGCCGGGGAGGTGGTGCCAGGTCCCGTTGTAGTACCAGATGGTCCGGTCGGTGGCGCGGGCGAAGACGTACGTGGTGCCCGAGTACGTGATCGCGCGCGGGCCGCCGGTGAACTTCACGCCCGGGCCGGGCGAGGGCAGGGACTTGAAGGAGGACCAGGTCGGGAGTACGTCGGCGACGACCGCCGCCGTGCCCGCCGAGGAGCCGATGGCGCCCTGCGGGGAGGCCACGCCCGCGGTGGGAGCGGTCGGCGTGGACTCGTCGGGCTGCTGGTCCTGGCGGCTGGTGGAGCCGGAACCGGAGCCGTTGTCGTCGCTGCCGCCGCTGGCCGCGGCCCAGCCGCCGAGCCCCGCGGCGACCAGCGCGGCGGCGGCCGCCGCGCCGAGCTTGACCCGGCGGCGGCGCACCGCGGCGGGGCCGGAGGCCCGGTGCCGGTGGCGGGGGGCGCCGCTGGGGGCGGGCGGGCGGCCGGTGGCCAGTTCCTCGGCGGTGGGCAGCTTGAGGCTGGTGTGGGTGTCGCGGGTGGAGTCGGGCGCGGCGCCGCGCACGAGGGGGACCGCGCCGCGGCGGCCGCCCTGGCCCGGCTCGTACGGCTCGTGGTCGAGGTCGACCTCGTAGAGGCCGGCTTCGGAGTGGTCGGGCCCGTCGTGCGGCGCGTCCACGTCGATCGGCGGCAGTCCGGCGAGCTGCGGGAGCATCTCGCGCAGCCGGGCGCCCATTTCACTCGCCTTGAGGCGGGAGGCCGGGGCCTTGGCAAGGCACTGGGAGAGCAGCTGCCACAGCTCGTCCGGCAGGTCGGGCAGCGGGGCGACGGACTCGGTGACATGGCGGCGCAGCACGGCGCCGGGGTGGCCGCCGCCGAACGGGGTGAACCCGGCGATGAGTTCGTACAGGACGGTGGCGAGGGCGTAGATGTCGACGCTGGCGCGCGGCGGCAGGCCCTCGATGATCTCGGGGGCGAGGTAGTCGGGCGTACCGATAATGCGCGTCGCGCGCGTGCGGCGCGGGGAGTCCACGAGCCGGGCGATGCCGAAGTCGGTGAGCAGGGCGGGCGGCGCGCCGCCGGGTCCGGGCGGGGCCGCGGAGTCCAGCAGTACGTTCTCGGGCTTGACGTCGCGGTGGACGATCCCGGCGGCGTGGGCGGCGGCGAGGCCGTCGGCGACGTCGGCGGCGATGGCGACGGCGGCCTCGGGGGAGAGGCGGTGCTCGCGCTCCAGGCGGGAGCGCAGATCGGTGCCGCGCACGAGGTGCATGACGAGCGCGAGGTCGCTGCCGTCGACGACGAGGTCGCGGATGCCGACGATGTGCGGGTGGTCGAGGGAGATCAGCGCGGTGCGCTCCTGCACGAAGCGGCCCACGAGGTCCTGGTCGGAGGCGAGGTCCTCGCGCAGCAGCTTGATCGCGACGGGCCCCTCGGGTCCCTCGCCCAGCCATACCGTCCCGGCGGAACCCCGCCCCAGCACCTGGTGGGCGGTGTACCGGCTGCCGATCTTCCGTGCCAAGGCTGCTTCGACTCCTCCGACGATCCGTCGTGTTGGCGACAAAGCTACGCGGATGAGAGCCGATTGGGGGAACGAGTCGGGGGTGACTGTGGGTTCTGCGGGGGAAATCACCCTCCGGAAGTCGACAAATCTCCAACATCAGGGGTGTTCAGGGGGATTCGGGGGCGCTTCCGGGGGTGTCACTGGGGGGCGTTACTGCCCTCCCGGGCCTCCGCCCGGGCCGGGGAGCCCGCTGGACGTGCCGCCCGTGGCATCGTCGATCGACGAGACCCAGCTCCACACGGTGCTGACCCAGTCGCTCACGCTGGCCCACAGGCCCTTGCCGGTGTTGAACCAGTCCTGGAGCGGGCCGACGTACCAGGCCAGCAGGAAGATGGCGACCAGGACGAGGATCACCGTGAAGCAGCCCTTGAGGCAGCCCAGGCCCGGGATCTTCATCGGGTTCGCGCTGCGCTGGCGCGGCTCCCGTCGTGGCGCCGGCTCCGCGGGGGGCGGGCGCTGCGGCTCGTAACGCTGGGGCTGGGGCTGCTGGTAGCGCGGCTGTTGCTGCTGCTGGGGCGGCGGCTGCGGCTGCCGGTAGGGCTGCTGGGGCTGTTGCTGTCGGGGCTGCTGGGGCTGCTGGGGCGGCTGCCCGTACGGCTGCTGTTGCTGCCCGTATGGCTGCTGCGGCTGCTGCTGCGCGGCCGGGGGTGCGGGCTGGCGGCGCGGGCGGCGGCGCAGCGGGTCCTGGTCGGGGTCGAGGTACTGGACCTCGGTCTGCTCGGCGCGGTTGCGGGCGGCGTTGAGCTGCGACTCCCAGGGGTGGGGGCCCTGCGGCTGCGCCGATGCCGGTGCCGTGTCGGGCATCGGCGGCATGACGCGGGTGCCGTCCGCCCCCGCCGCCGGGCCGACGGCGTCCGCGGGCAGCACGCTGGTGGCGGCGTTCGGGTCGTACGCCTGCTGCGCCTGGCGGGACAGCACCTGGGTCGGGTCGGCCGCGCCCGGCGGGACGAGCTGCTGGTCCGGGACGGTCGTCGGCTCCGGGTCGGGCCCGAGCAGCGCGGCGACGCCGAAGGCCGCCTCGGCGGCGCTGGGGCTCGCGTGCACGCCGATGCCCGAGGCCACAACGCGTAGTGCGCGTGCCAGGTTCTCGGCGCTGGGGCGCTCCTCGGGCGACTTGCGCAGGCAGCGTTCGATGACCGTCCACAGGGGCTCGGGGACGGTGGACGGGCGGCGGGGCTGCTGGCTGAGGTGCATGTGCAGCACCTCGATGGCGCTGTCGCCGCGGAACGGCGCATGGCCGGTCAGCAGCTCGTACATTAGGATTCCGGCGCCGTAGATGTCGACGGCCGAGGTCTGCGGGTGGCCCTGCGCGGCCTCGGGTGCGATGTAGGCGGGCGTGCCGACGAACTCATGCGTACGGGTGACGCCGGGGGAGTCCGCGAGCCGCGCGATGCCGAAGTCGGTGAGCATCGGGTGCATCTGCGCGTTGCCGTCGGGGCCGGTGACGGTGGCGAGCAGGACGTTCGCGGGCTTGAGGTCGCGGTGGACGACGCCGTCGGCGTGGCTGGAGGCGAGCGCGTCGGCGACGGCGGCGGTGAGCAGGGCGGTGGCGACCGGGCTGAAGGGGCCGTTCTCGCGCAGGTAGCGGTAGAGATCGGGGCCGTCGATCAGGTCCATGACCAGGGCCAGCAGATCGCCCTCGACGACCAGGTCGCGGACCTTCACGATGTGCGGGTGCGAGAGCCGGACCAGGACGGACCGCTCGCGCAGGAAGCGCATGACGATGTCGGGGTCGCTCGCGAGCTCTTCCTTGAGCACCTTGATCGCGACCGTCTCGCCGGTGTCGCGCACCTGGGACCGCCATACGGTGCCCGTGGCGCCGCGTCCCAGCGGCTCCTCCAGTACGTATTTGCTGCCTACCGGCCGCACGATCTGCGCTCCCTGGTCAATGGGCTTTCCGGCTCACTCTAGTGCCGTGGCATGAGAGCGTCGCGGCTTCCCGCACGGCACGGGCTTGGGTGTAGGACGCGGGGTACGGTCGCCTGGTTGCCTGTTTACGCCTGGACATGATCATTTGCGTTCGCCGATGATCATTGAAGGAGGGACCGGCGGCGGCTTGTCAGTGCCTAGTGGGAGGATGCGGTGCTGGGGTGTCCTCGCGGACACCGCAGCGTTCCCGGGCAGACCCGAGCAGGAGAAGGGACGCGAACGCCGATGCAGATCCGGCTGACCGTTCTCGGGCCGCGCAGCGGCCGCGCGGCACGCTCCAACGACGTGCTCGTCACCGCGCCCGCGGGCACGCCGCTCGGGGCGGTGGCAGGCGCGCTGGCCTCCGGCTCCGGCTCCGGCCAGCCCGCGCGCGCCTCGGGCTCCACACCCGCGCTCTACGCGGGGTCCGAGCGGCTCGACCCGGCCGTCGCCGTGCTGGGCGTGCCCCCGCTCGTCGACGGGGCGGTGCTGTCCCTGCACGCCCCGGCCGAGCAGCACGCCGGGCCCCGCCCCGGTACACCGTCGGCCGCGCGGCTCCATGTCGTCGGCGGGCCCGACGCGGGGGGCGTCCACCTGCTCCAGGGCGGCCAGGCACGGATCGGCCGCTCCGCAGACGCCGACGTGGCGCTGGACGACCCCGACGTATCCCGGCTGCACTGCGCGGTCACGGTCGACGACGGGGGCCGGGTCACCGTGGTCGACCTCGGCTCCACCAACGGCACGCGGGTCGCGGGGCGTTCGGTGGACGGCCGGGGCGCGCTCTTCCCGCCGGGCGGCCTGCTGCGCATCGGCGAGTCCGCGCTGCGCCTGGAGCCCTCCCCGCCCGGTTCGCCCGTGCCGCCCCCGCCCGCCTCCATCCCGGCCATCCCCGACGGCGACGGCCACCTGCGCGTCTCGCTGCCGCCGATGGGATGGTCCGACCGCGTACCGGCCCCCTCGGCCTCCTCAGCCCCGTTGCCGCCCCCGCCGCCCCGGCCACCGGTGCCGCTCGCGCCACCGGTGCCGCCTGCCGAGCCGCCGGTCAGCCCGGTCGGCCCGGCCAGGCCGTACGACGCCGGGGCGGAGGCCACCCGCGTCGTACGGCTGCCCCAGCCGCCGCGCACCGCCCGCGCCGTGGCCGAGGCCATAGGTGCCTGGGCCCGCAAGCTGGCGGCGGGCGGCGCCGGGCGTCCCGAGGCAGCCCAGCCGGTGAACCCGGCCGACGCCGCCCGCCACGCCGCCGAGGCCGACGCCCTGCGCGAGCGCTGGCCCGACCCGGCCACCGTGCTGCTCACCGCCCTGGGCCCCGGCCCCCGCCTGTGGGAGCGCTGCCCCGGGCACCCGGACGCCCTCACCGTCCGGCTCGGCACCGCGGACCTGCCCGCCGAGGACGGCTTCGGCACGCTGCCGTCCGTGCCCTTCACCATCGACCTGCGCGACCCGCACACGTACGTACTGGGCCTGGCCGGCCCCCGGCCCCGGCTGTCCGGCCTGGCCCGCGCGGTGCTGGCCCAGCTCTGCGCGCTGCACTCGCCCGGCGCCCTCGAAGTCGTCCTCATCAGCGCCGACCGCGGCCGCCCCGCCGAGCAGCGCGCCGACGAGTGGGCCTGGCTCAACTGGCTCCCCCACCTGCGCCCCGTCCACGGCCAGGACTGCCGCCTCCTCACCGCGCTGGACCGCGAACAGGCCGAGGCCCGCACCGCCGAGCTGGTCCGCCGCTGCGAGGAGGGCCCCCTCGGCCCGGGCTGGGCCGCCGCCGATCCGGAGGCCGTCACGGCCGCGGCGGAGCGCCGCGAGGGCCCGCACACCCTGCTCGTGGTCGACGGCGACCCCGGCTCGGCCTATCTGCGCGAGGCGGTCGGCCGCATCGCGGCGGCCGGGCCCTCCGTGGGCGTGCACGTGCTGTGCCTGGCCGAGACCCCGGACCGGCTGGCCGCCGAGTGCGGCGTCCTCGCCATCCTCGACGGTGACGTGGCCACGACCCTGCGCATCGAGCCCAACGGCCCCGACCGGCTGACCCTGGACGCCGTCTCCCCGGCCTGGGCCGACCGCTTCGCCCGCGCCCTGGCCCCCCTGCGCGAGGGCGACGCCGCCCTGCCCCGCCAGCGCACCGCCCTCCCGGCGGCTGCCCGCCTCCTCGACGAGCTGGACCTCGCGCTCGCCACCCCCGCCAAGATCACCGCCCGCTGGGACGGCGGTGGCGGCCCCACCCCCGCCGCCGGTGCCGCCACCGCCGTCCTCGGCGCCGGACCCGACGGCCGCGTCGTCATCGACCTCGCCTCCGAGGGCCCGCACCTCATCGCCGGCGGCGCCCCCGGCTCCGGCAAGACCGAGCTGCTCCGCTCCCTCGCCGCCGCCCTCGCTGCCTCCGAACGCCCCGACCGGCTCTCCCTCGTCCTGGTCGACGGCGCCGGCACCGAGCGCGGCGAAGGCCTGCGCGTCTGCACCGACCTGCCGCATGTCTCGACCTACCTGTCCGCCTCGGACCCCCTGCGCATGCGCGAGTTCGCCCAGGCGCTGGGCGCCGAGCTCAAGCGCCGCGATGTCCTGCTGGACGGCGGCGACTTCGGCGGCTGGCACGCGCAGCGCCGCGCGGCCGCCCTCGTCCCGCGCCAGGGCACCGCCCGGGAAGCCCACGAAGCCCAGGAGACGGCGGACGGCCGCAAACCCTCCGTCCAGGGCGCCGTGAAGACCCAGACCCGCACCGCCAACCCGCTGCCCCGACTCGTCGTCCTCGTCGACGACTTCGATGCCCTGGTCGCCCCCGCCCTCGGCAGTACCGGCCGCCCCGCCGCCGGCTCAGTCGTCCGCGCCCTCGAAGCCGTCGCCCGCGACGGCGAACGCCTCGGCGTCCACCTCGTCGCCACCACCGGCCGCCCCGAGCGCACCGCCGGCACCGACGCCGACGACGCCGCCCGCCTGCGTATCGCCCTGCGCACCGAGGACCCCGACGCCGCGGCGCTGCTGGTGGCCGTCGACGACCCCGCCGCCCTCGACGACTCCCTCCCCGGCCGCGGCTACCTCCGCCGCCCCGGCGGCGCCGTCACCCCCTTCCAGACCGGCCGCATCAGCGCCCGCATCCCCCGCACCGCCACGCTGCGCCCCACCGTCGTCCCCCTGGAATGGGACCGCATGGGAGATCCCCCCACCCGCCGCCCCGTCCGCGAGCTCGGCAACGGCCCCACCGACCTCGCCCTGCTCGCCAGCGCCCTGCAGCGCGCGGGCGAATCCGCGGGGGCGGAGCCGGCACCGCCGCTGCTCTGACCCCCGGGCGCACGCGCGGCCTGAAGCCGGCGGCCAGCCGGTACGCTGGGGGCGTGGCAGTCGTGGATGTATCCGAAGAGCTGAAGTCCCTCTCATCGACCATGGGGTCGATCGAGGCCGTCCTGGACCTCGACAAACTGAGGGCCGACATCGCCGTACTCGAGGAGCAGGCCGCGGTGCCGTCCCTCTGGGACGACCCGGAGGCGGCGCAGAAGATCACCAGCAAGCTCTCGCACCTGCAGGCCGAGGTGCGCAAGACCGAGGCCCTGCGCTCCCGCATCGACGACCTCGAAGTCCTCTTCGAGCTCGCCGAGGGCGAGGACGACCCGGACACCCTGGCCGAGGCCGAGGCCGAGCTGGAGTCGGTGAAGAAGGCGCTGGACGAGATGGAGGTCCGCACCCTCCTCTCCGGTGAGTACGACGCCCGTGAGGCGCTGGTCAACATCCGCGCCGAGGCGGGCGGCGTCGACGCCGCCGACTTCGCCGAGCAGCTCCAGCGCATGTACCTGCGCTGGGCCGAGCGCCACAACTACTCCACCGAGGTCTACGAGACCTCCTACGCCGAAGAGGCCGGCATCAAGTCGACCACCTTCGTCGTCAAGGCCCCCTACGCCTACGGCACCCTCTCCGTCGAGCAGGGCACCCACCGCCTCGTGCGCATCTCGCCCTTCGACAACCAGGGCCGCCGCCAGACCTCCTTCGCGGGCGTCGAGGTGCTGCCCGTCGTCGAGTCCAGCGACCACGTCGACATCGACGAGACCGAGCTGCGCATCGACGTCTACCGTGCCTCCGGCCCCGGCGGCCAGGGCGTCAACACCACCGACTCCGCCGTGCGGATCACCCACATCCCCACCGGCATCGTCGTCTCCTGCCAGAACGAGCGCTCCCAGATCCAGAACAAGGCCAGCGCCATGAACGTCCTCCAGGCCAAGCTCCTTGAGCGCCGCCGCCAGGAGGAGCAGGCCCTCATGGACTCCCTCAAGGGCGACGGCGGCAACTCCTGGGGCAACCAGATGCGTTCGTACGTCCTGCACCCCTACCAGATGGTCAAGGACCTGCGCACCGAGCACGAGGTCGGCAACCCCCAGGGTGTCCTCGACGGTGACATCGACGGCTTCCTCGAAGCCGGCATCCGCTGGCGCAAGCAGCAGGAACAGGCCGCCCGCGGCTGATCCGGGCCGGTAACTGCCCGTAACGTAAAACGCTGACTGCCGCCCACAGGGGCGGCAGTCAGCGTTTCAACGACGGTTGACGACTCAGACGGCGGCGGCCTCGTGCACGGCCCAGACCACGGCCAGCAGGGCCACGAGCAGGGCGAGCAGGGTCGCGGGCGTCAGGGCGGCGAAAGGGTTGTCCTGGTGGAGGCGGGCGCGCTCGGCACGGCACACGGAGCAGCGGCCCTCGCTGACGGGGCCGGCGCAGTTGGCGCACACCAGATGATCGCAGGTCATGCGGCTCCTCCTTCGTACGTCCAACGCGTCAGGGGCCCCGCGGGTTCCCCTGGGGAACCGGGGGTTCCTCGGGCCCCGTTTCACCTTGTTTCCCTTCCACTGTGCCAGGTTCCGGGGCGTTCGGCGCGGCCCACAGGGGGACCGGCGGTTTCGCAGAGTGAGATATGAGGCCAATGCCTGATTCGTCCCCTCATGACCGGTGAATAAACCCACCAACCACGGACGCGGACTGCGCTTGTGCGCGCGGTTCGCGTAAGGTCGCCTCCGTTCCCCTGTAACCGGAGTGCGAACCGTGATCCGATTCGACAACGTCACCAAGACCTACCCCAGGCAGAACCGTCCTGCACTTCGGGATGTTTCGCTTGAGATCGAGAAGGGTGAGTTCGTCTTCCTGGTGGGCTCCTCGGGCTCCGGGAAGTCCACCTTCCTGAGGCTGATCCTGCGCGAGGAGCGTACGGACACCGGCATGGTGCATGTGCTGGGCAAGGACCTGGCACGGCTGTCCAACTGGAAGGTGCCGCAGATGCGCCGCCAGTTGGGGACGGTGTTCCAGGACTTCCGGCTGCTGCCGAACAAGACGGTGGCCGAGAACGTGGCCTTCGCGCTGGAAGTGATCGGCAAGCCGCGCGGGACGATCCGCAAGACGGTCCCCGAAGTGCTGGACCTGGTGGGTCTGGGCGGCAAGGAGGACCGGATGCCGGGCGAGCTGTCCGGTGGTGAGCAGCAGCGCGTGGCGATCGCCCGGGCGTTCGTCAACCGCCCCATGCTGCTGATCGCGGACGAGCCGACCGGAAACCTGGACCCGCAGACCTCGGTCGGCATCATGCGGCTGCTGGACCGGATCAACCGCACCGGGACCACGGTGGTGATGGCCACCCACGACCAGAACATCGTCGACCAGATGCGCAAGCGCGTCATCGAGCTGGAGAAGGGACGCCTGGTGCGCGACCAGTCGCGTGGCGTCTACGGCTACCAGCACTGACAGACTGCAACTGACCGACCAGTAAAGGGACATCATGCGCGCCCAGTTCGTGCTCTCGGAGATCCGCGTCGGTCTCCGGCGCAACCTCACCATGACCTTCGCGGTGATCATCTCCGTGGCCCTGTCGCTCGCCCTGGCCGGCAGCGCGCTGCTCGCCAACAAGCAGGTGAGCTCGATGAAGGGCTACTGGTACGACAAGGTCCAGGTCTCGATCTTCCTCTGCAACAAGAACGACGCGAAGAGCGACCCGAACTGCACCAAGGGCGCGGTCACGGACGCGCAGAAGGCCGAGATCAAGTCCGAACTGCAGAAGCTCTCGGTGGTGGAGACGGTCTACACCGAGACCGCCGAGCAGGCGTACAAGCACTACAAGGAGCAGTTCAAGGACTCCCCGCTCGCCGACTCCCTCACGCCGGACCAGATGCAGGAGTCCTTCCGGGTCAAGCTCAAGGACCCGACGAAGTTCGAGGTCGTCGCGAGCGCCTTCTCCGGCCGGCCCGGCGTCCAGGAGGTCCAGGACCAGCGCAAGCTCCTGAACAACCTGTTCAACCTGCTCAACGGTATGACGTATGTGGCCTGGGCGGTCGTGGTGTTCATGCTCATGATCGCGCTGCTGCTGATCGTCAACACCGTACGCATCTCGGCCTTCAGCCGCCGCCGGGAGACCGGGATCATGCGGCTGGTCGGCGCGTCCAGCTTCTACATCCAGATGCCGTTCATCATGGAGGCGGCATTCGCCGGCATCGTCGGCGCGAGTCTGGCGAGCGTCATGCTGCTCATCGGCCGCTATTTCCTGATCGACCACGGCCTGGCCCTCTCGGAGAAGATCACCCTGATCGACTTCCTGGGCTGGGGAGATGTCATCAAGGTGCTGCCGCTGGTCTTTGTGGCGGGTGTGCTGATCCCGGCGTTCGCCGCGTTCATCGCCCTGCGCAAGTACCTCAAGGTCTGATTCCGGACTTTCCGGATCCGGACGAGCGCTTGGCCTAGACTGCCCGTCGTGCTCAGACCGTTGATGTCCGGGAAGCCCCGCCGCTTCGGCCGCGGGGCAGTCCTGACATTGCTGTTCGGGGCCGTGCTCGCCACCGGTGCCGCCACGGGTTCCTGGGGCGACGCCGCACCCGCCGGGCAGCGCAAAGCGCAGCCGAGCACCCGGCTCGCGGACACCGACGAGATCGCCAAGGCCATCGACGACGGCAAGGTCGGCCCGGAGGCTGCGGAGGAGCTGGTCAGTCGCAGCGGGGACCGCTGGTCGGCTTTCTACACGGCCCAGGAGTACGAGGGTTTCGAGCAGTCCCTCGACGGCCGGTATGTGGGTGTCGGACTGTGGGTGCGGCGCAAGGAGAGCGGCCGGATAGTGGTCGCCCGTGTGCAGAAGGACAGCCCCGCGGCCGGCGCCGGCGTCAGGGCCGGCGACCAGTTGCAGAGCATCGACGGCAAGGAAGTGACGGGCCGGCCCGTCACGGAGGTCGTGTCCAGGCTGCGCGGCAGCGGCGCGGCGGGTACGGCGGTACGGCTGGTGCTGCGCCGCGGGGACCGGGCCTGGGGCGCGGATCTGCGGCGGGCGCTGCTGCCGGCCGAGACGGTCACGGTGCAGCATCTCGCGCACGATGTGACGGTCGTCAAGATCGACGCCTTCACCAAGGGCGTCGGCCGGCGGGTCCGTGAGGCCGTGCGGGGCAGCGCGGGCGGAGTCCTGCTGGACCTGCGCGGCAACTCCGGCGGGCTGGTGACCGAGGCCGTGAGCGTGGCCTCCGCCTTCCTGGACGGCGGGCTGGTGGCCACGTACGACGTCCACGGCAAGCAGCGGGTGCTGTACGCCGACGATGGCGGCGACACCGAGACGCCGCTGGTCGTCCTGGTCGACGGCGGCACCATGAGCGCCGCCGAACTGCTGACCGGGGCCCTGCAGGACCGGGGGCGGGCCGTGGTGGTCGGGACCCGCACCTTCGGCAAGGGGTCGGTGCAGATGCCGAGCCGGCTGTCGGACGGATCGGTCGCCGAGCTCACCGTCGGGCACTACCGGCTGCCCGCCGGGCGGGCGGTCGACGGGCGCGGGGTCGAGCCGGATGTCGCGGTCGCGGCGGGCGAGGACGCCGAGGCGGAGGCCCGTGAAGTATTGAGTGGCCTCGGGGCCCCGTCGTAGTGCGAGAATAGCCACGCTATGGCTAAAGAGACGGGTCGCAAGCTGATCGCGCAGAACAAGAAGGCGCGGCACGATTACCACATCATGGACACCTTCGAGGCCGGTCTGGTGCTGACCGGCACGGAGGTCAAGTCGCTGCGCCAGGGCCGCGCCTCCCTGGTGGACGGCTTCGGGCAGCTGGACGGCGGGGAGGCGTGGCTGCACAACGTCCACATCCCCGAGTACACCCAGGGGACCTGGACCAATCACACGGCGCGGCGCAAGCGCAAGCTGCTGCTGCACCGGGCGGAGATCGAGAAGCTGGTCCAGAAGACCCAGGAGAGCGGTCACACCATCGTGCCGCTGGCCCTGTACTTCAAGGACGGGCGGGCGAAGGTCGAGATCGCGCTCGCGAAGGGCAAGAAGGAGTACGACAAACGGCAGACCCTGCGGGAGAAGCAGGACCGCCGGGAGACCGACCGCGCGATCTCGGCCGTTAAACGACGTGAGCGCGGGCGCTGACGGCTGTATCATGGTCCGAGCAGCCGTCGACATGTTGGATGTCGCGGTCGCAGATTGAAAAATCAACATGGGGATGATCGGTTTCGACTGGGGATGTCGAGGCAGAGGAAGCGAGCCGAGGAAGCGGCAATGATCTCGTTAACCATATGTCGCAAAAAAATAATCGCCAATTCCAACAGCGATAACTCCGCTTACTCTCTCGCTGCCTAATTAGCAGCTAGAAGCAAGCTCTAAGGAGCGTCAGCCCGGGAGTGTTCCCGACCCGGTTCCTGGCGTCAACTAGGGAACTAAACCACCAGACCCGGTCACGGGGTCGGGTGGGAAACCAAACAGTGACTGGGCCCGTCGGCGGCTTGTCCGCGTGACTGCCGGGGCCGAGAAAAGCACAGCGGACTGCGCTCGGAGAAGCTCTGGTTCCGCACCACAGGACGCGGGTTCGATTCCCGCCATCTCCACTCATCCCATGTACGACGAGGGCCCTGCCGACACCGGCAGGGCCCTCGTCGTTTGTCCAGCGTCAGCGCCAGCCGCCGTCGAGGTGGCGGTGCACGGCCACGTCGGGTGCGAAGTGAGCGGTGGCGACGGCGTCCGCGAGGACCGTCTTCACCTCGGCGGCCAGGCCGTCGGCCTGGGCCTTCAGATCGGTGGCGGAGGCCTTGGAGTGGGTGAGGGCGTCCAGCCTGCGGTGGATGTCGGCCAGCTTGTGCTGCGAGGCGGCGTTCAGGGTGAAGGCACGCGGGGTGCTGACCACGAACTGGTACGCCCCGGCCAGGGTCTGGCAGCCGGTGCAGCTCTTGTTGACGGCATCGCTGAGGTTGACCGCGTTGAGGTGGGTCTGGTGGCCCGCCACCGTCACGATCTGGAAGGACAGGGCGACCGACCGGCAGTGGTCGTCGACCGAGCAGCCGGCCGAGACCGCGTTGGCCTGGTTGCGCACCCCGGTGGCGATCGCGGTGCCGTACTGGTGGACGGTGAAGCTGTCCTTGACCACGGTGTGGTGCGCCCGGTTGGCCAGGGTGCTGACGTGGTCGTTGGCCACGGCGACCCGGGCGAAGGACGAGCTGGGCGCGGCGGCCTGGGCCGGGGCGGCAGCGGCGGCGGTCGCTATTCCGGCGGTCAGCAGGCCGAGCTGGACGACTTTGCTGGTGAGCGGATTCCGGCTGGGCCGGGGCTTTCGATGGGTCATGCGGGTCTCCTGTGACTGTGACTGTCTGATGGTTTACGTGGCGGCCGGTTCGGGCGCCGCGCTGCTCGCGCTCGCCGACGGGTCCGTGCTGGGCGAGGCCGGCGGATCGGACGCCGGGGCGGACGAGGCCGGTGGCGGCGGTTCGGACGCCGCCGGGCTGCTCGGGGCGACGGGCGGCTGTGTGGCGGCCGGGCTGCTCGCGGCGGCCGGCGGCTGCGACGCGGCCGGGCTGCCCGAGGCCGAGGCGGCGGGGGAGCCGGAGACCGACGCCCCGGGCGAGGGGCTGAGCCCCGGCGAGGGCACGATGGCCCCGGGGCCGGTGACCAGGGTGGAGGTCGGCGAGGCGGAGGCCGAGGGAGCGGGGGAGTCGGCGTCCCGCGCCGGGTCCGGGGCGGCGGACACCCCGGGCTGCAGGATCGGCGCGATCGGCGGCTTGGGCGGCAGCGGCTTGGGGGTGACCCCGCTGACCCAGGCGTAGCTGAGGCCGGACATCCCGGCCAGCGCCAGGGCGCACAGGGCGACCCGCAGCCGCGGCTTGCCGTTGGTGGAGCGTACGGCGGTACGGATCAGCCGGCCGCCGAGCCGGATGGAGAGGTAGATCATCCCGGCCAGCGGGAAGACCAGCATCACGCTGCCGACGGTGCCGGCCAGCCCGGCGGCGATCTGGCCGTCCGCGAAGGCGGACCAGGTGCCGGTGAGCTGCTCGGTCAGGGACCGGATGCCGGTGGTGATGATGCGGGGCAGATTCCACAGTGCGTAGCCCAGCTCGCCCAGCAGCAGCGGGACCATCGTGAGCACCCAGACGGTGACGATGACCCGGGCGGAGCGCCTGAGGTCGGCGACCTCGGGACGGACCGGGCGGCGGGGGATCATGCTCAGCAGAATCGGCTTGATCTTGCCGAACAGGTCGGGCACCCCGGCCAGATCGCCCAGGATGTAGTACCCGTCCAGCCGGACGGCCGGCATCAGCTGCTCCAGCACCTCGAAATGCGCGATGTAGACGGCGGCGAGAAAGAACTCCTGGCCGGTCAGGAAGTACCCGGCGGCCAGCCCCAGCATGAAGACGACATTGAAGTAGATGCCGCCCAGGTCGGTGCGGATCCGCCCGCCCCGGCCGATCCGGTAGACGTCGGTGACGTCGGTGTACATGGACGGCCAGATCAGGAACAGCCCGCAGCCGATGCAGCCGGGTTTCGCCCCGCCGTAGGTGCATGCGGACGCGTGGCCGAACTCGTGGAAGGCCAGCGAGGCCACCGTCAGCCCGAAGACCACCAGCAGCAGCACCGGCTGGTCGATGACCTGGAGCACCGGGTCCATCGCCCCGAAGAACCCGAAAAGCCAGACATCCAGCGCGACCGCCGACAGCAGTACTGCGGCGACCGCCAGCGGACGGTGCAGCCAGGCCAGGGAACGCGCGATACGGGCCACCCGGCGCTCGTTGAAGAGCACCCGGTGGCCCTTGAGAGCCAGCAGCAGGTCCGAGCGCGGACCGTCTACCTGGTCGTCCTCCTGCCCGAACGGCACGGTGACCCCGAGCGGTTCGAGCTTGTTCTCGATCAGGTAGGCGATGTTCTCGGTGCTGAGCTCACGTCCGAAGCGGCCGCTGACCCGGTACGAGATGGTCTCGATGTCCCGGATCCCGTCAATGGCGTCCGCCACGAGATGGAGCAGCCGTGACAGCTGCACCACCTGCCCGTCCCCCCGGCGGGCGATGTACTTCGGCTCGTTGAAGCCGGACCCCTGGTACTCGCCGTGCAGCCGCAGCCCGGCGCTGAGCCGGGGGACGACGGCCCCGGCCCCGGCGCCGGACTGCGGCTGCGCCGAGGGCGGCTCCTCCGTGAGATCTTGGCAGGCCACGGCGAAGCCGCCCGGACCGGGTACCGGCAGATTGCCGGTGTCGTACGCGAGGGTCCGTTCCAGCCGCCCGCCGCCCTTGCGGTTGTGGCGACGGGCATGAGGACTGCGTTCCCGCTCGTCGTTTCCGAGCACCGTCATCTGTTCTCTCCCCCCGACTCTGGTCCCCCCGGACTCCCCCCTCCGGCGGGGGCCGCGCCCTCCCCTGGCGCGGCCCCCGCCGTCGCGGTTACTGCTTGACGATGATCGACTGGCTGGCCTCGGACTGCGCCGTGGCGAACGACGAGTGGTCGTTCAGGGCGGCGGACTCGTTGTGCGCCTCGATGTTCGCGATGTGCTTGGTGACGTTGACCGTCTTGGCGAAGCTGAACTTCAGCCGGCCCAGGGCCTCGCGGCCGGGAAGCAGCTCGGCGGCCTCGGCGTCGAGCTCGCGCGGGTCCATGCTCATGGTGAAACCTCTTTCGTTCGTTACGGGTGGGTGGTGGCGGCGGGCGCCGGGAACTACCGGGGATTACTGGTTGACGGTGACGCCCTGGTCGGCCACCGACTGGGCCACCGAGGCGAACGAGTGGTCGTTCAGAGCGGCGGACTCGTTGTGGGCCGCGACGTTCGCGATGTGCTTGGTGACGTTGACCGTCTTGGTGATGCTGAACTTCAGGCGGCTCAGGGCCTCACGGCCGGGGAGCAGTTCGGCGGACTCGGCGTCGAGCTCACGGATGTCGAGCATGAAAATTCCCCCTCAGGGATGGGCATTTCCGATCGGACGGAGGCAGGTTCCCCCCGGACTCTGTCCGATCTGGTCGGACGGTGTGTCCAACGAGATTGGACAGTAGTAGGGTCCGGACGCCCCGCGCAAGGGGGTTCCGTAGAATCGGTCTCACTCGGGCGAGTTCGGCCCGTCCGCGAGCGGGAAGCGACCATCAGTGGCCAACGCACTGCAACAGATCATGAGAGAGCGGCTGGACCGCCAGGGCTGGTCCTACGGCGAGGTCGCCCGGCGCGGCGGCATCCCCCGCTCCACCGTCCACCATCTCGCCACCACCGAACGCCTGGTCCGCATGCCCCAGCCGGCCACGCTCGAAGGCCTGTCCCGCGGCCTCGAACTGCCCCTGGACACGTTGCGGCGGGCCGCCGCCGAGGCCTGCGGCATCAATGTGTACGCGGACGCCAAGGAACCCGCGTCGCCCGTGTCGCCGGCGGACCCCGAGGTGGACCTGCTCATCGCCAGTGTCCAGAAACTGTCGTCCGACGACCGTCGGCATGTCGCCGCGCTCGTCGAGTCGCTGCTGGAGCGCGCGCCCGAAACGGACTGAGACGTCTCGCGGGCGGCTGTGGTTCCCGGGGCGGGTGAATACGGGAAAAGAATCCGGAATGGGTCGAACGGCCCAAGATCCGCGACTATCGTCCATTCCGCCCGAGGCGCGTGAGTGGCACGATCCCTCTGGTGGCAGGGGGAAAAGTGCTGGTCGTACATGGTGGAACCACCACAGCGGTCGTCCGGGGCCGCACCGGCGAGTCCGTCGTGCTCCTCTCCGGGGAGCTGCCCGACGTCCTCACCGACGCGAGCGTCGCCGAACTGCTGGACCTCGCCGCCGCGGTTCTCGGCGGCGAGGAGACGGAGCTCTTCCGGCGCTGCCTCGCCACGCTGCGGCGCGGCGAGGGCCCGGCGCCGCGGCGGATCGAGGTGGACGGCGCGGTCCTCACGGTCTACGCCGACTGACGGCCCGGGCGCCCCCGGCGCTCACAGTGGGCGCAAGCGCCGGGTGAGAGCAAGGTTGCCCAGCGGTCACCTCGGGGCATCGTCCGGAAACGCACGGTTCCTACTGTCGTGGACAGACACCCGACATCATCTGTCAGTAGGGCCTGGAGGCGTCATGAGTGCCGCGACCGCTACACGCAAGGGGGGCCGCTGGATCGAGCAGTGGGACCCGGAGGATGAGCAGTTCTGGGAGAACGGCGGAAAGCAGACCGCCAACCGGAACCTGATCTTCTCGGTCCTGTCCGAGCACATCGGATTCTCGATCTGGAGCCTGTGGTCCGTCATGGTCCTGTTCATGGGACCGCAGTACGGAATCGACCCGGCGGGGAAGTTCTTCCTGGTGGCGACGGCGACCGCGGTGGGCGCGCTGGTCCGGGTCCCGTACACCTTCGCCGTGGCGCGCTTCGGTGGCCGTAACTGGACCATCATCAGCGCACTGCTGCTCCTGCTGCCCACGGTGGCGGCGGCGATCGTGATGAAGCCGGGGACGTCGTACACGACGTTCATGCTGGTGGCGGCGCTGACCGGGGTGGGCGGCGGTAACTTCGCCTCGTCCATGACCAACATCAACTCCTTCTTCCCGCTGCGGAAGAAGGGCTGGGCGCTCGGCCTCAACGCGGGCGGCGGCAACATCGGCGTGCCGGTGGTGCAGCTGGTCGGCCTGCTGATCATCGGGACGGCCGGGGCGACGCACCCGCGCATCCTCCTGAGCGTCTACATCCCGCTGATCGTCATCGCGGCCGCCCTGTCCGCGCTGAAGATGGACAACCTGGCGCCGGTGAAGAACGACACGGGCGCGGCGAAGGAAGCGGTGAAGGACGCGCACACCTGGATCATGTCCTTCCTCTACATCGGCACCTTCGGGTCGTTCATCGGCTACAGCTTCGCCTTCGGACTCGTCCTGCAGAACCAGTTCGCCCGCACCCCGCTGCAGGCGGCCTCGATCACCTTCATCGGCCCGCTCCTCGGCTCGCTCATCCGCCCGGTCGGCGGCCGGCTGGCCGACCGCTTCGGCGGCGCGAAGATCACGCTGTGGAACTTCCTGGCGATGGCCGCGGCCACCGGCGTCATCATCATCGCCTCCACACAGAAGTCGCTGCCGCTCTTCACGACGGCCTTCATCGCGCTCTTCGTGCTCACCGGGCTCGGCAACGGCTCCACGTACAAGATGATCCCCGGCATCTACGCCGCAAAGGCCCTCGCCAAGGGCCTGGAGGGCGAGGAGGCGGCCTCCTACGGGCGGCGGCTGTCGGGCGCCTCGATGGGGCTGATCGGTGCGGTCGGCGCGCTCGGCGGCGTCGGGATCAACTTCGCCTTCCGGCAGTCCTTCCTCACGGAGCACACCGGGACCCCGGCCTTCGTGTCCTTCCTGGCCTTCTACGCGGTGTGCTTCGCACTGACCTGGGCCGTATACCTGCGGGGCCAGGCGGCGGCGCCGGCGGAGTCGGTCCAGGCCGAGTCGAAGCCGCAGTTGGGCTACGCGCAGGTGTAGGCGGCGTAGCGGCGTAACACCGGCGAAATCCGGGCGAACTGCGTACGTCATGAGAGGTTGGCAGCATGCGGGCCAACGTCGAATCGATCGGACAACTGCAGAAGGTGGCGGGAAGCCGGGACGGCTTCCCGCCACTGCGCACGTGTGTGTACCTCCAGTGGAGTGGGGCAGAGCCATGCAAGACGCACAGCAGCAGCCCGCCGTGCTGCCTCTGGCCGGATTCACGGTCGGGGTCACCGCTGCCCGGCGGGCCGATGAGCTGGCCGTTCTGCTGGAGCGGCGGGGCGCGGCCGTGCTGCGGGCACCGGCCCTGCGGATCGTGCCGCTGCCGGACGACACCGAGCTGATGGCCGCCACCAAGCGGCTGCTCGACCTCTGTCCGGACATCGTCATCGCCACCACCGCGATCGGCTTCCGCGGCTGGATCGAGGCGGCGGACGGCTGGGGCCTGGGCGAAGCGCTGCTGGAGCGGCTGCGCGGCGTCGAACTGCTCGCCCGCGGCCCCAAGGTGCGCGGCGCGATCCGCGCGGCCGGGCTGAAGGAAGCCTGGTCACCCGCCTCGGAATCCATGGCCGAGGTGCTGGACCGGCTGCTGGAGCAGGGCGTCGAGGGCCGGCGGATCGGCGTACAGCTGCACGGCGAGCCGCTGCCCGGCTTCATCGAGGCACTCAAGGAGGCGGGCGCGGACATCGTCGGCGTCCCCGTCTACCGCTGGATGCCCCCGGAGGACATCGCACCGGTCGACCGCATGCTCGACGCGATCGCCGCCCGCTCGCTGGACGCCGTCACCTTCACCAGCGCCCCCGCCGCGGCCTCCCTGCTCGACCGGGCCGAGCGCCGCGGCATCCTCGCGGAGGTCCTGGACGCCCTGCGGCACGATGTACTGCCCGTGTGCGTCGGGCCCGTCACCGCGCTTCCGCTGGAGGCCCATGACGTACCCACCTACCAGCCCGAACGCTTCCGCCTCGGCCCGCTCGTCCAGCTGGTCTGCGCCGAGCTCCCCGGGCGCGTACGCCCCCTGCCCGTCGCCGGGCACCGCGTCGAGATCCGCGGCCACGCCGTCGTCGTCGACGGCGAGCTGCGCGCCGTGCCACCCGCCGGAATGGCCCTGCTCCGGGCGCTGGCCCGCCGCCCCGGCTGGGTCGTCCCCCGCGCCGACCTGCTCCGCGTCCTGCCCGGCGCGGGGCGCGACGAGCACGCCGTCGAGACCGCCATGACCCGGCTGCGTACGGCTCTGGGCGCCCCCAAGCTGATCCACACCGTCGTCAAGCGGGGCTACCGGCTGGCGCTGGACCCCTCGGCCGACGCGAAGTACGCCTCCGCGTAGTGCGGCGGACGGCCGCGCAAACTTTTTCCGGCTGGGCGGAAGACCTTCGTTTCGCGTACGGTTGCAGGCTGCCCCGCCGCGCGCGGAGCGAATGACGCACAGGCAGGAAGAAGGGGGTCTTGCGTGGCAGCGCAGACCGCATCACCCGATGGGGTGGGGGTTGGCGTCCGGGACCGCGAGATCTCGGTCGAGCAGACGCATCTGGACCGGGTCTACGACCGGCTCGAAGAGAAGATCCACGAGGCTGAGTTCCTCGTCGGCGACGCACAGAAACGAGGCCAGGTCGGCACTCCCGGCGCGCTCGCCGAGCGCGACGCGCAGGTGTTCCAGGCGGGGCTCCACCTCAACCGGCTCAACGCCGAGTTCGAGGACTTCCTCTTCGGGCGGATCGACCTGCTGCGCGGCAAGGACGGCAAGAAGGGCCCGGACGGGGCGTACATCTCCGTCGAGCCCGCCGAGGACGCCGTCGGCGACGACAACCGCGCCCTGATCGCCGAGACCCTGCACATCGGCCGCATCGGCGTCCTGGACGCCGACTACTCACCGCTCGTCATCGACTGGCGGGCCCCCGCCGCCGCGCCCTTCTACCGCGCCACGCCGGTCGCCCCCGGCCGCGTCGTGCGCCGCCGCGTCATCCGCTCGCGCGGCCGCAAGGTGCTCGGCGTCGAGGACGACCTGCTGCGCCCCGAGCTCACCGCGACACTGGCCGGGGGGGACCTGCCGGTCGTCGGGGACGGCGCGCTCATGGCCGCGCTCGGCCAGGCCCGCAGCCACACCATGCGCGACATCGTCGCCAGCATCCAGGCCGAGCAGGATGTCGTCATCCGCGCCCCCGCCGCCTCGGTCACCGAGGTCACCGGCGGCCCGGGCACCGGCAAGACCGCCGTCGCCCTGCACCGCGCCGCGTACCTGCTCTACCAGGACCGCCGCCGCTACGCCGGCGGCATCCTCGTCGTCAGCCCGACGCCGCTGCTCGTCGCCTACACGGAGGGTGTTCTGCCCTCCCTCGGCGAGGAGGGCCAGGTCGCGATCCGCGCCGTCGGCTCCCTCGTGGACGGCGCCGAGGCCGACACGTACGACGACCCGGCCGTCGCCCGCATCAAGGGCTCGCTGCGCATGCTGCGCGTCCTGCGCAACGTCGCCCGCGGCGTCCTCGACGGCCCCGCCGCCCCGACCCGCCTGCGCGTGGTGGCGTACGGGAGCCGCCTGGAGCTCGACGAGCAGGAACTGTCGAACATCCGGCACAACGTGCTCAGCGGCACCGCGCCGGTGAACCTGCTGCGCCCGCGTGCCCGCCGGCTGCTCCTGGACGCCCTGTGGCGCAAGACCGGGCGGCGGCTGCCGGACGATCCGGAGCTGGCCGCCGAGGAGCGGCAGGGCTTCGACGAGGACGTCGCCACGGAGGAGGTCTTCCTGGACTTCCTGGCCGCCTGGTGGCCGATCCTCACCCCGCGCGGGGTGCTCGCCGCCCTCGCCGACGAGCGGCAGCTCGGGCGGTGGGCGCGGCGTGTCCTGACGCCGCCCGAGGTGCGGCGGGTCGCGCGCTCGCTGCGCAGGCTGGATTCCGCGACCGGCATCGGGCCGCTGTCCGTGCACGACGTCGCGCTGCTGGACGAGCTGGAGGCGCTGCTCGGCCCGCCGCCCAAGGTCAAGACGCGGGAAGCGGATCCCATGGACCAGCTCACCGGGCTGGAGGAGGTCACCACCTTCGCCGACCGCATGGCCGGCGGCCGCCGCTCCCGCCAGGAACGGCTGGACGCCGAGCGCACCGAGTACGCCCACGTCATCGTCGACGAGGCACAGGACCTCACCCCCATGCAGTGGCGCATGGTCGGCCGCCGTGGCCGAACCGCCACCTGGACCATCGTCGGCGACCCCGCCCAGTCCTCCTGGACGGACCCCGACGAGGCCGCCCTCGCCCGCGACGAGGCGCTCGGCGCGCGCTCCCGCCGCCGCTTCACCCTCACCGTCAACTACCGCAACCCCGCCGAGATCGCCGACCTCGCCGCAAAGGTCCTCGCCCTCGCCATGCCCGGCATGGAGTCCCCGCGTGCGGTGCGCTCCACCGGCGTCGTCCCCCGATTCGCCGCGTCCGACGGCGACTTGGGCGCCGCCGTCCGCGCCGAGGTGGAACGGCTGCTCGCCGATGTCGACGGCACGGTCGGCGTCGTCGTCGCCATGGGCCGCCGCGCGGAGGCGCGGCGCTGGCTGGCCGGGCTCGGCGAGCGCGTCGTGGCGCTGGGGAGCCTTGAGGCCAAGGGCCTTGAGTACGACGCCACCATCGTCGTGTCCCCGGCGGAGATCGCGGACGAGTCGCCGGCGGGACTGCGCGTGCTCTACGTGGCGCTGACCCGGGCCACACAGCGGCTGACCGTGCTTTCGGGTGAGCGGGACCGGGCCGACGGGGACGGTGTCCCGGATCTGCTGCGCGGCTGATCGGTGGGTCCGGGGGAAGTCGTTGCCGAGTCCGGAATGACAATCGGGGATCGTTTGTTAGCCTGGGTGAGGCACCGGCTCGATCCAAGCCCCCGGGCCCAACCTTAGGCGCTTCGAGCGCCCACTTGCCGCGAGGCGAGCATGGCGGGTCGGTGTCGTAGCGTCCGGTGGGGCGCCCTTTTCACGAAGGGCGCCCCATCGTCGTTTCCGCTCCCGCCTCGGCCCGCCCGGCGAACGTTAAGTACGTAAAGAAGCCCGGGTTACGCGTACTGAGCGGTAGGTGGGACCATCGGGGGCGCGACACAAGCTACAGCGGAGGAAGACCGGCATGGCAACGGCGCCCAGCGTTTCGTACTCGATCACGGTGCGACTGGAGGTGCCCGCGAGCGGTTCCGCGGTCAGCCAGCTCACCACCGCAGTGGAATCCTCCGGCGGGGCCGTTCACGGCCTCGACGTGACGGCGTCCGGACACGAGAAGCTCCGGATCGATGTGACGATCGCGGCGAGCAGCACCGAGCACGCCGCCGAGATCGTGGAGAAGCTCCGCGGCATCGAGGACATCGTCGTCGACAAGGTCTCGGACCGTACGTTCCTGATGCACCTCGGCGGCAAGATCGAGATGGCGTCGAAGCACCCGATCCGCAACCGTGACGACCTGTCGATGATCTACACGCCCGGCGTGGCCCGGGTCTGCATGGCGATCGCGGAGAACCCCGAGGACGCCCGCCGGCTCACGATCAAGCGCAACAGCGTCGCGGTCGTCACCGACGGCTCGGCCGTCCTGGGTCTGGGCAACATCGGGCCGAAGGCCGCGCTGCCCGTGATGGAGGGCAAGGCGGCGCTGTTCAAGCGGTTCGCCGGGATCGACGCGTGGCCGCTGTGCCTTGACACGCAGGACAGTGACGAGATCGTGGCGATCGTCAAGGCGATCGCCCCCGGGTTCGCGGGCATCAACCTCGAGGACATCTCGGCGCCGCGCTGCTTCGAGATCGAGGCGCGGCTGCGCGAGGCCCTGGACATCCCGGTGTTCCACGACGACCAGCACGGCACGGCGATCGTGGTGCTGGCGGCGCTGACCAACGCGCTGCGGGTCGTGGGCAAGAAGATCGGTGACGTACGGGTCGTCATGTCCGGTGCGGGCGCGGCCGGTACGGCCATCCTGAAGCTGCTGCTGGCCGCCGGCGTGAAGCACGCCGTGGTGGCCGACATCCACGGCGTCGTGGCCGCCGACCGCGCGGACCTGGTGGACGCCGACCCGGAGTCGCCGCTGCGCTGGATCGCGGACAACACCAACCCGGAGGGTGTGAGGGGCACGCTCAAGCAAGCGGTGCGCGGCGCGGACGTGTTCATCGGGGTGTCCGCCCCCAACGTCCTGAACGGGGACGACGTGGCGGCGATGGCGGACGGCGCGATCGTGTTCGCGCTGGCCAACCCCGACCCGGAGGTTGAGCCGGGCATCGCCCGGGAGACGGCCGCGGTGGTCGCGACGGGCCGTTCGGACTTCCCGAACCAGATCAACAACGTACTGGTCTTCCCGGGTGTCTTCCGGGGCCTGCTCGACGCCCAGAGCCGCACGGTCAACACCGAGATGATGCTGGCCGCCGCGCGTGCCCTGGCGGGGGTCGTCGGCGAGGACGAGCTCAACCCCAACTACATTATTCCCAGCGTCTTCAACGACAAGGTCGCGGGCGCCGTGGCCGGAGCGGTGCGCGAGGCCGCCAAGGCACAGGCCGCCACCGTCGTGGGATGATTCGGAGCGTCATAGTGCCGAGTCTCACCCGCTTTTTGTGTGACTCACCCGGGCGCGGATTGGCTTTTCCCCCAGAAATGGGGGCAGGATGCGTTCCTGTGGCGGTGAGGGCCGCACCGCAAGAAGCGCGACAAGCGCCTTCAATGCGTCTTCCCGGCAGTGAACGCCGGGTTTTCCATGCAAGGAGATTCAGATGAACCGCAGTGAGCTGGTTGCTGCTCTGTCCGAGCGCGCAGAGGTGACCCGCAAGGACGCCGACGCTGTCCTCGGCGCTTTCGCCGAGATCGTCGGCGAGATCGTCTCCAAGGGCGACGAGAAGGTCACCATCCCCGGCTTCCTGACCTTCGAGCGCACCCACCGTGCCGCTCGCACCGCCCGGAACCCGCAGACCGGTGACCCGATCCAGATCCCGGCGGGCTACAGCGTCAAGGTCTCCGCGGGCTCCAAGCTCAAGGAAGCCGCCAAGGGCAAGTAAGCCTCGGCAGCACCTGCAAGGGCGGCCATCCCGACACCGGGACGGCCGCCCTTGCGCATGCGTGTCTACGCCTGCCCGCTACGCCTTCACGGGCTGCGGCAGTTCCACCTTCGCGCCCAGGTCCGCGAGCTTGCGCATGAAGTTCTCGTAACCGCGGTTGATCAGGTCGATGCCGTGCACCCGAGAGGTGCCCTGCGCCGCCAGCGCGGCGATGAGGTACGAGAAGCCGCCGCGCAGGTCCGGGATGACCAGATCGGAGCCCTGGAGCCGTGTGGGGCCGCTCACGACCGCGGAGTGCAGGAAGTTGCGCTGCCCGAAGCGGCAGGGGGTACCGCCGAGGCACTCGCGGTAGAGCTGGATGTGGGCGCCCATCTGGTTCAGGGCGCTGGTGAAGCCCAGCCGGGACTCGTAGACCGTCTCGTGGACGATGGACAGGCCCGAGGCCTGCGTGAGGGCCACGACGAGCGGCTGCTGCCAGTCGGTCTGGAAGCCGGGGTGGACGTCGGTCTCCAGGGCGATGGCGTTGAGCGGGCCGCCGGGGTGCCAGAAGCGGATGCCGTGGTCGTCGACCTCGAAGGCGCCGCCGACCTTGCGGAAGACGTTGAGGAAGGTCATCATCTCGCGCTGGCTCGCGCCGCGCACGTAGACGTTGCCCTCGGTGGCCAGCGCCGCGCAGGCCCAGGAAGCCGCCTCCAGGCGGTCCGGGAGGGCGCGGTGGTTGTAGCCGCCGAGCTTCTCGACGCCCGTGATGAGGATCGTCCGGTCCAGGCCCATCGTGATGATGGCGCCCATCTTCTGCAGGACGCAGATCAGATCCTCGATCTCGGGCTCGACGGCCGCGTTGCGCAGCTCGGTCACGCCCTCGGCCAGGACGGCCGTCAGCAGCACCTGCTCGGTCGCGCCGACCGACGGGTACGGCAGCTCGATCTTGCAGCCGCGCAGCCGCTGCGGGGCCTCCAGGTACTGGCCCTCGGGCCGCTTCTCGATGACGGCGCCGAACTTGCGCAGCACGTCGAAGTGGAAGTCGATCGGCCGGCCGCCGATGTCGCAGCCGCCCAGCCCCGGGATGAAGGCATGGCCCAGCCGGTGCAGCAGCGGGCCGCAGAACAGGATCGGGATCCGCGAGGACCCGGCGTGCGCGTCGATGTCCGCGACGTTCGCGCTCTCCACCTTGGACGGGTCGAGCACCAGCTCGCCCGACTCCTCACCTGCCTGCACGGTGACGCCGTGCAGCTGCAGCAGCCCGCGCACGACGCGTACGTCTCTGATGTCGGGGACATTGCGCAGGCGGCTCGGCTCACTGCCGAGAAGGGCGGCCACCATGGCCTTGGGTACGAGGTTCTTCGCACCGCGGACACGGATCTCGCCCTCGAGCGGGGTACCGCCGTGGACAAGCAGCACATCGGACACGTCGGTCATAGCTCTCGCGTTCCTGGAGACGGGCAGAAAAATAACGGGTTCCCCGCAGACACCAAGAGGTAAGGGTAATGGGCGCGGGCGGGGCTGAGCGGGGGCTGTGAGGCACCACTCGTGTCATGGGTTCGCTACAGAACCGTATGCGCACGCGTGGCGCCGTAGCGTGGCCGGTCGATTGAGCCTCCCTAAACCCGCCGGATGCGGGATCATGTTGACCATGACCGAGGTGACCTCGCTCACCGGGCGGCTCCTCGTGGCGACGCCCGCGCTGGTGGACCCGAATTTCGACCGGGCCGTGGTGCTCCTCCTCGACCACGACGAGGAGGGGACGCTCGGTGTTGTCCTCAACAGGCCTACCCCCGTCGGCGTCGGTGATGTGCTGGAACCCTGGGCGATGCTGGCGGGCGCCCCGTCGGTGGTCTTCCAGGGCGGCCCGGTCTCCCTGGACTCCGCGCTCGGCCTGGCCGTCGTCCCCGGCGAGACCCGGGACGGCGACGGCGACGCCCCGCTCGGCTGGCGCCGCGTCCACGGCGCGATCGGCCTGGTCGACCTGGAGGCCCCGCCCGAGCTCCTCGCCTCGGAGCTCGGCTCCCTGCGGATCTTCGCCGGCTACGCGGGCTGGGGCCCCGGCCAGCTGGAGGACGAGCTCGTGGAGGGTGCCTGGTACGTCGTGGAGTCCGAGCCGGGCGATGTCTCGGCCCCCGACCCGGAGCAGCTGTGGCGCTCCGTGTTGCGCCGGCAACGCAGCGAACTGGCGATGGTGGCCACGTATCCCGACGATCCTTCTCTCAATTAGGCTTGGCCCTTATGAGCACTCTTGAGCCCGAGCGCGGGGCGGGCACCGGCACCCTCGTCGAGCCGACCCCCGTGGTGTCGAACGGCGATGGCGACCACGAGCGCTTCGCCCACTATGTCCAGAAGGACAAGATCATGGAGAGCGCGCTCTCCGGGTCTCCGGTCGTCGCGCTCTGCGGCAAGGTCTGGGTACCGGGCCGCGACCCGAAGAAGTACCCGGTCTGTCCCATGTGCAAGGAGATCTTCGAGTCGATGCCGGCCGGTGGCGGCGGCGGAGACAAGGACAAGAGCGGCAAGAAGTAGCCCTTCTTGGCCGACAGTTACGAATATCTGGTCCGGGCGAAGGCCCTCGCGGACGATCGGCGTGCAGCCGAGGCCCGCGAGGCCGTCGACTGGGCGCTCGCGCATGCCGAGGGCGACGACGTGGACGTCCTGGTCCTGGCCGGCGTCATCCTGCTGATGCTCGGCGACGCGCATGCCGCGCTGTCGGTGGCCCTGCGCGCCGTGCAGGCCGAGCCCGACGCCTGGGAGCCGCAGGTCCTCATCGCGGACGCCAGCCGCTTCCTGGAGCGCATCCCGGACGCGGTGGCGGCGGGCCGGCGGGCGGTCGCACTGGCGCCCGACGAGGCGGAGGCGCAGGTCGCGCTCTGGCGCGCCCTCGCCGAGTTCCGGACGCTCAGGGGTGTCCCCAAGCAGATCCGTGCCGAGCTGGCCGCCACGGCCCGCCGGGCGGAGGAACTCGGGGCCGACCCGGAGCAGTTCACCAGGCCGGGCCTGTGGCTCAAGGTGGTTCCGTTCGTCGCGGCCTTCGGGCTGATCCGGCTCACCTCCGGCTGGGCCCTGGCCGCCGTCCTCGCCATCGGGGCGCTGCTCGGCGCCGCCCTGTGGCTGCTTCAGGCCCGCCGCTCCGGCGCGACCGCCTCCGGACGCGTCCAGTCCATGCGGGCCCTGTCCCGCACCGAACTCGCCCACGACCCCGCCAAGTCACGTACCGCCGTCCTCAACATCACCGGCTTCCTCCCCGCCCTTCCCTTCGCCGCCACCACCTTCCCCTGCGCCGCGGGCTCCGACGGCGACCCCTGGTCGACCTGGTCCGTCACCTTCGCCGCCGGCGGCGCCGTGGTCGTCCTGCTCCTCACCGCCCGCGCAGTGCGCTGGTGGTTCGGCGAGGAGTTCCTCCGCCGTGAGCTTCTCCCCAGCCGCGTCACCGCCCTCCACCTCGGCGCCGTCACCCTCCTCGTCGGCGGCACGCTCGCGCTCTCCCTGACCGGAACGACCTCCACGGGGTGGTGGTTGGCCCTCGTCATCGGGCACTTCCTGTGGTTCTTCGCCGGGTTGGGCCTCTCGGTCGTGCTGCTCGCGCGCGAACAACGGCGGCGCGGGGCGCTGCCACAGGGCTGAACGGGGTGGCCGTCTCGGTCGGACGCCCGATCGAGGAGCCGCCCCGATCGTGTGAGGTGCGGCCGGGGCTCTGCCCAAAGCCCCTGGGCAAGGGAGATGCTGGCAGTGCGGGTTGGCCGCAAATGTCACAACAGACGCGAAGAGGGTGAAATCGCACACCAGGGAAGGAATGGCGGCAACGGTCGGAAACGGATGCGGACCGCTCGGTAAAGCGGGCTCTCCATTTGCGACCCTCGCGCTGATCGACGCCGAAGATGTGCCAGAGTTGCCACGTCCGGGCGGTCAGCACGTACCGTACGGCTACCGCACCGCGGAGAGCCGGGGAAGGGGCAGCTGCGTGAGCACGTACGCACGGCAGACAGCGCAGGGCGCGCAGACGCGCAATGTCGCGCTGCCGTCCTCGCTCGACGAGGCCGTGGAGGCACTGGCCACCTCGCCTTCCGCCGTGCCCGTCGCCGGGGGCACCGACCTCATGGCGGACGTGAACTCCGGACTGCTGCGCCCCGGCGGACTCGTCGGCCTCGGCCGGATCAACGAGATCCGTGGCTGGCAGTACGCCGACGGGGCAGCCCTCCTCGGCGCCGGCCTCACCCACGCCCGGATGGGCCGCCCCGACTTCGCCGCGCTGATCCCCGCCCTGGCCGCCGCAGCCCGCGCCGCCGGGCCGCCGCAGATCCGCAACGCGGGCACGCTGGGCGGCAACATCGTCACCTGCGCGCCCACCGGGGACTCCCTGCCGGTGCTGGCCGCGCTGGAGGCGAGCGTGCTGCTGGCCGGCCCGGAGGGCAACCGCGAGCTGCCGGTCAGCCACCTGCTCACCGGCATGGACCCGCTGCGCCCCGGCGAGCTGCTGGCGTACGTACGGGTGCCGCTGCTGCACGCCCCGCAGACCTTCCTCAAGGCCACCGCGCGCACCGGCCCGGGCCGGGCCACGGCCTCGGTCGCCCTGGTGCTGGACCCGGCGCGCCGGGGCGTACGCTGCGCGGTGGGCGCGGTCGCGCAGGTGCCGCTGCGGCCCCTGGAGGCCGAGCGGTGGGTCGCCTCTCTGATCGACTGGGACGGCCAGCGCAGCCTCGCCCCGGAGGCCTGCACGGCCTTCGGCGAGTACGTGGCCGTGGCCTGCATCCCCGACCCGCTCCCGGCCGCGGACGGGACCCCGGCACCCGAACTGCCCCCCGCCGCGATCCAGCTGCGGCGTACGGTGGCGGCACTGGCCCGCCGTGCGTTGGGGAGGGCACTGGCATGAGCGACCCTGGTATGAGCGACGAGGACGCCCGGATGACCGAAGGAGTGTGGCAGCCACTGCCGCACGGCGCCGAGTACGACGCCGACCAGACCATGCACGTCTCCTTCGCCGCCCACCTCCCCCTCGACGAGCCCGCCGCCGACGCCCCGGCGGCGACCTGGACCATCCCCACGGTCGAGGACTCCGACCCGGCCGCCGAGGACTCCGGCGAGTACTCGGCGGGCATGGTGCCGGCCGCGCGCAACGGCGGCGAGTGGGCGCTGCCCTTCGCCGCCGACGACAATCCCGAGGAAACCGGCGAATACCCCTTCCCCGAGCCCGAGCCGGTCGTCGAAGAGGTCCACAGCGACCACCCCCTCGCCTCCTACGTGCTCCGGGTCAACGGCGCCGACCGCCCCGTCACCGACGCCTGGCTCGGCGAGTCCCTGCTCTACGTGCTCCGCGAACGCCTCGGCCTCGCCGGCGCCAAGGACGGCTGCGAACAGGGCGAATGCGGCGCCTGCTCCGTCCAGGTCGACGGCCGCCTCGTCGCCTCCTGCCTCGTCCCCGCCGCGACCGCCGCCGGCTCCGAGGTCCGCACCGTCGAGGGACTCGGCGAGAACGGCGGCCCGTCGGATGTCCAGCGCGCCCTCGTCGAATGCGGCGCCGTCCAGTGCGGCTTCTGCGTACCCGGCCTCGCCATGACCGTCCACGACCTCCTCGAGGGCAACCACAGCCCCACCGACCTGGAGACCCGCCAGGCCATCTGCGGCAACCTCTGCCGCTGCTCCGGCTACCGCGGCGTCCTCGACGCCGTCCGCGAGGTGGTCGCCGAGCGCGACGCCGCCGCAGCAGACGCCGACGACGCGGCCGACCCCGCCGCCCGCATCCCCCACCAGGCCGGCCCGGGGAGCGAGCAGTGACGACCGTCGGCCGGCGCACCGAGAGGGAATCCGCATGACCGGCCCCGACGCGGCGACCGCGACGCCAACCGTGGGCGCCCCCACCCAGTCCGCCGCCGCCGAGCCCGCGGCGCCGCACGGCCTGGGCGTGAGCCTGCCGCCGACCGACGCCCTGGCGAAAGCACAGGGCACCTACCCGTACGCCGCCGACCTGTGGGCCGAAGGCCTGCTCTGGGCGGCGGTGCTCCGCTCGCCGCACCCCCACGCCCGCATCCTGTCCGTGGACACGACCGAGGCCGCGGCGATGCCCGGCGTGCGCGCCGTCGTGACGCACGAGGACGTGCCGGGGGACGCCACGCACGGCCGGCGGGTCGCCGACCGTCCCGTCTTCGCCAAGGACAGCGTCCGCCACCACGGCGAGGCGATCGCCGCCGTGGCCGCCGACCACCCGGACACCGCCCGCCTCGCGGCGGCGGCCGTGCACGTCGAGTACGAGGTCCTCGAACCGATCACGGACCCGGAGAAGGCCTTCTCGGCCGAGCCGCTGCACCCCGACGGCAATCTGATCCGTCACATCCCGCTGCGCTTCGGCGACCCGGACGCGGTCGGCGAGGTCATCGTCGAGGGCCTGTACCGGGTCGGCCGGCAGGACCCGGCGCCGATAGGAGCGGAGGCCGGGCTCGCGGTCCCCAGACCCGACGGCGGGGTGGAGCTGTACGTGGCGTCCACCGACCCGCACACCGACCGGGACCTGGCGGCGGCGTGCTTCGGGCTGGAGACGGACCGGGTGAAGGTCGTCGTCACCGGCGTGCCCGGCGCGATGGGCGACCGCGAGGACTCGGGCGTGCAGATCCCGCTGGGTCTGCTGGCCCTGAAGACCGGCTGCCCGGTGAAGTTCGTGGCGACCCGCGAGGAGTCCTTCCTCAGCCACTCCCACCGCCACCCCACCCTGCTGCGCTACCGCCACCACGCCGACGCCGAGGGCCGTCTGGTCAAGGTCGAGGCCCAGGTCCTGCTGGACGCGGGCGCCTACGCCGACACCTCCTCCGACGCCCTCGCCGCCGCTGTCGCCTTCGCGGCCGGGCCCTATGTCGTCCCGCACGTCTTCGTCGAGGGCTGGGCGGTGCGCACCAACAACCCGCCGTCGGGCCATGTGCGCGGTGAGGGCGCGATGCAGGTCTGCGCGGCCTACGAGGGCCAGATGGACAAGCTCGCCACCAAGCTCGGCCTGGACCCGGCCGAGATCCGCATGCGCAATGTCATGGCCACCGGCGACCTGCTCCCCACCGGCCAGTCCGTCACCTGCCCGGCCCCCGTGGGCGAGCTCCTGAAGGCCGTACGCGACGCCGACCTGCCCCCGCTGCCGGTCGACGACGACGAGTCGCTGTGGCTGCTCCCCGGCGGCCCCGAGGGCGCGGGCGAGCCAGGCGCGGTCCGGCGCGGGGTCGGCTACGCGCTCGGCATGGTCCACATGCTCGGCGCCGAGGGCACCGACGAGGTGTCCACCGCGACCGTGCGCATCCACGACGGCCAGGCCACCGTCATCTGCGCCGCCGTCGAGACCGGCCAGGGCTTCACCACCCTCGCCCGCCAGATCGTCCAGGAGGTGCTCGGCGTCGAGGAGGTCCGCGTCCTGCCCTCCGACACCGACCAGCCCCCGGCCGGGGCCTCCGCCCGCGGCCGCCACACCTGGGTGTCGGGCGGCGCCGTCGAGCGGGCCGCCAAGATGGTCCGTACGCAGCTTCTCCAGCCGCTCGCCGGGAAGTTCGGCATGTCCGTGGAGCTGCTCACCATCGCCGACGGCAAGATCACCTCCTACGACGGTGTGCTGTCCACCACCGTCGAGGAAGAGCTCGCCGGCAAGGAGCTCTGGGCCACCGCCCAGTGCCGCCCCCACCCCACCGACCAGCTCGACGACACCGGCCAGGGCGACGCCTTCGTCAGCCTCGCCTTCTGCGCGGTACGGGCCGTGGTCGACGTCGACATCGAGCTGGGCGCCGTGCGCGTGGTCGAAATGGCCGTCGCGCAGGATGTCGGCCGGGTCCTCAACCCCAAGCAGCTCGCCGCCCGCATCGAGGCCGGGGTCACCCAGGGCGTCGGCATGGCCCTCATGGAGGACCTCCGGGCGCCCCGCGGCATCATCAAGCGCCCCAACCTGACCGGCTACGCACTGCCGACCGCCCTCGACGCCCCCGACGTCCGCATCATCAAGCTCGTCGAAGAGCGCGACGTCGTCGCCCCCTTCGGCGCCAAAGCCGTCAGCGCCGCCCCCGTCGTCACCTCCCCGGCCGCCGTCGCGGCCGCGGTGCGCGCCGCCACCGGCCGCCCGGTCAGCCGGCTGCCGATCCGGCCGCAGCACGCGGTGGCGAAGCCCCAGCAGGCGTAAGCAGCTGCAAACGTGTAAGGACCCGGCACCAGGTGCCGGGTCCTTACACGTTCTCCCGAAGGCGGTGGCGGGAATCGAACCCACGTGCCTCGCTTTGCAGGCGAGTCCCTAAACCACTCGGGCACACCGCCGAGGTGACCACTGCGTCGACCATAGGCGGGGTGCCCCGGGGCGGGTCAACGGTCCGGGCGGGGCGGCAATGCGATGTTCACGGGGGTTCACATTCGGGCACGTGAGTTCACGTGAGTTCATGGACGGACGGCAGGTCGTGGCTCTGGTGACCGCCGCTGGCGAGCATGCGGATCTCGCCCTGGGTGCTTATCTCGGCCTGGATGATGCCGGTGGCGTCGGCGTAGACGGGGTGGCCTCCGGCGCCCTTGCGCTCGGTCGCGGTGACGACGACGGTGTCGCCGGACTCGGGGAAGGTCAGCTCGTAGCTCTTGACGTGCGCCATATGTGCGTTATGCCCGTTCTTCGGCGAGGAACTCTTCCACTATGGGCCGGAACAGCTCGGGCTCGTCGACCCACGGATAGTGACCGACCTCGTGCAGCGGCTGCCAGCGGCCCTCGGGGAAGGACTCCGCGACCGCCTTGCCCGCGCGCATGCCGCTGACCGCGTCCCGGTCGCCGGTGATCACCAGCACCGGGCAGGTCACCTCGCGAAGCCGCTCCAGGAGGGCCAGGCGGGTCGGCTCGTCCACGCCCTGCCAGAAGCCCGCGCGGGGGACGGGGTGGAGCTGGGTCGCCTCGGAGGCGGCATGCGCCTGCTGGGGTTCGTCCCAGCGGCCGTAGGCCATGGGGGCGATGCGCAGGAGGAGGGTCTTGACCTCGTCGAGGTCCTCGGCGGTCTCCAGGTCGTGCAGCGCGACCATGGCCTCCGGCCACCACGGCTCGGCGGCCCGCTCCTGGAAGATCTCCCGGGCGTCGTCGGGCAGCTCGCCCTGCAGGCGCGAGCCGGGGGTGACCAGGACCAGGTGGGTGAGCAGCTCGCCGTACGAGGCCGCGTACGCCTGCGCGGTCGCCGCGGCCGCGTCATGCGCGAGCAGCGCGAAGCGGTCGAGGCCGAGGTGCTCGCGCAGCGCTTCCACGTCCTGCGCAAGCCGCGTGAACGCGTAGGCCGCCGGGTCCTGCGCGGGCGGGGTGTCGCCCGTGCCCCTGCTGTCCGGGATCACCAGCCGGAAAGACAGGTCCAGGGCGCCCAGATCCCCCAGATAGGCGGCGTCCCGCGCCGGGCCTCCGGCCAGGCACACCAGGGCGGGGCCCTCGCCCAGGGTCCGGTAGGCGATCTCGGTTCCGTCGTACGACGTGAAGTGCGGCATGCCGTAGGTGTTCCCTGCCTCGGGCGGCGTAGGCCCAATGACGGAGCCCGCGTCAGCCGAACGGCAGGGGTGAAACGGCGATACGCCCCTTACGCTGTCCGGGTGACAGCCGCAGAACCGCAGACCGACCTGCCTCTCCCCGCCCCCGTACCCCCGCCGGCCGACGACGCCACGGCGACCGTATGGACGCGCCCCTACCGCGCACTCACCCTCGGCATGGTCTCCGTCGTCCTGCTCATCGCCTTCGAGGCGACGGCGGTCGGCACCGCGATGCCGGTCGCGGCCCACGAGCTCGACGGGCTGTCGCTGTACGCGTTCGCCTTCTCCGGCTACTTCACGACCTCGCTCTTCTCCATGGTCCTCAGCGGCCAGTGGTCCGACCGCAGCGGCCCGCTCCCGCCGCTCGTGGCCGGCATCGGCGGCTTCGCCGCCGGGCTCGTCATCTGCGGCACCGCCCAGTCCATGTGGCCCTTCGTCCTCGGCCGCGCCGTCCAGGGCCTGGGCGGCGGCCTGGTCATGGTCGCCCTGTACGTCGTCGCCGGCCGGGCCTACCCGGAACGGCTGCGGCCCACCGTGATGGCCGCCTTCGCCGCCGCCTGGGTCGTGCCGTCGATCGTCGGCCCCCTGGTGTCCGGGGCGGTCACCGAGCACCTCGGCTGGCGCTGGGTGTTCCTCGCGATACCCGTGCTCGTCGTCGTACCGCTGCTGACCGCGCTGCCCGCCCTGCGCCGGGCGACGGGCGGCGGCGACGGCGCCCCGCTCGACCGCCGGCGGGTGCTGTTCGCGGGCGGCATCGCGCTGGGTGCGGCGCTGCTCCAGTACGCGGGCCAGGATCTGCGGTGGGCGTCGCTGGCGCCCGCCGTGCTGGGCGCCGCCCTGCTGGTGCCGTGCGCTCTGCGGCTGCTGCCGCCCGGCACGTTCCGCGCGGCGCGCGGTCTGCCGTCCGTGGTGCTGCTGCGGGGTGTCGCCGCGGGCACCTTCATCGGGGCCGAGAGCTTCATCCCCCTCATGCTCGTCACCCAGCGCCACCTCTCCCCGACGCTGGCCGGACTCTCCCTCGCCGGCGCGGGCGTCACCTGGGCGCTGGGCTCCTACCTCCAGTCCCGCCCCCGCTTCGAACCCCACCGCTACCGCCTCGCCGTCCTCGGCATGCTCCTGTCCGCCCTCGCCCTCACCGGCCCCGCCCTCACCCTCCTCCCCGGCGCCCCCGCCTACGCCGCCGCCATCTCCTGGGCCGTCGGCGGCCTCGGTATCGGCCTCGTCATCGCCTCCCTCGGCGTCCTGCTCCTGCGCCTCTCCCCGCCCGAGGAGGCCGGCGCGAACTCCGCCGCGCTGCAGGTCAGCGACTCCCTCTTCAACCTCGTTCTGATCAGCGCCGCCGGCACGGTCTTCGCTGCGCTCGGCGGGGCGGGGCATGCGGGGGCGTTCGCGGCGGTGTTCCTGCCGATGGTGGGGCTGGCGCTGGTGGGGGCCTGGGTGGCGTCGCGGCTGCGGCCACCTACCCGCTAGGCGGTACCGGAATGACCCCATTGGTGGTACCGTTCTGGTATGGCGATGAACCTTCGGCTGCGTGAGGATCAGCAGGAAGCCCTCAAGCGGCGTGCTGAGGAAGAGGGGCGGAGCATGCACGCGATAGTGCTTCAGGCGATTGACCGGTATCTGGAGCAGGAGGCGGATCGGGCGGAAGTCCGCCGCCTGGGGGCGAAGTATGCGGCGCGTCACGCTGACCTGCTGCGGAGGCTGGGGGAATAGGTGAAGTACCTGACGGTCCAGGAAGCCCTGGACCTGGCGGAACTCGCTTGCGGGGAGCAGGAGATCGCGGTGCGCGACCTCGGACTGCTGAGTTCCGCCGTGCACCGCCCGCAGTCGCAGATGTTCGGCATCCAGGCCTACGCGGACATCTTCGAGAAGGCGGCGGCGCTGCTTCAGTCCTTGGCGGTGAACCATCCACTGGTGGATGGCAACAAGCGCATGGCCTGGATGTGCACGGTCGTCTTCCTCGACATCAATGGCGTGGAGATGGTCGGCGTCGATCAGGACAGTGCCTACAAGCTCGTGATCGGAGTCGCCTCAGGCGGGGTTGACGACGTCGGTGACATCGCCCGGCGCCTGCGTGCCCTGCACGGCGCGATATAGGCAGGTGCCCTCGGTTGAGGGATTCGGTCTGAGGGAGCAGCGGCGCCTCCCGGCCGGGCAACGGACGGCCCGGCACCGGACTGCCCGCGCGATCGGCGGATACGCCGGTCCTGCCGTGTGACCCCTGTCGCACATGCGACGGACGCGCCGTCGTTCTGCCGGAGGGACGGGCGTGGCGCCGGTAGGCTGGCCGGGTTTTCGTACCGACGCTGACGACGACGTAAGCGCCCGCCCCACCCCGACCGCCACTCCGGAGACCGTGACTACCACCGCCGCTTCCAGCTCCCATCACCTTTCCCCGGCGTTCCCGGGGCGCGCCCCGTGGGGCACGGCGAACAAGCTGCGCGCGTGGCAGCAGGGCGCGATCGACCGCTATGTCGAGACGCAGCCGCGCGACTTCCTGGCCGTGGCGACCCCGGGCGCAGGTAAGACGACCTTCGCCCTCACGCTGGCCTCGTACCTCCTGCACAACCACCTGATCCAGCAGATCACGGTGGTCGCGCCGACCGAGCACCTGAAGAAGCAGTGGGCGGAGGCGGCCGCGCGGATAGGGATCAAGCTGGACCCGGAGTACAGCGCGGGCCCGGTGAGCCGGGAGTACCACGGGGTGGCGGTGACGTACGCGGGTGTGGGCGTACGCCCGATGCTGCACCGGAACCGCTGTGAGAGCCGCAAGACGCTGGTGATCCTGGACGAGATCCATCACGCGGGCGACAGCAAGTCGTGGGGCGAGGCGTGCCTGGAGGCGTTCGAGCCGGCGACCCGCAGGCTCGCGCTGACCGGCACCCCGTTCCGCTCGGACACCAACCCGATCCCCTTCGTGACGTACGAAGAAGGAAACGACGGGATCCGCCGCAGCTCGGCGGACTACACCTACGGCTACGGGAACGCGCTCGCGGACGGCGTCGTGCGGCCGGTCATCTTCCTTTCCTACAGCGGCAACATGCGCTGGCGCACCAAGGCCGGTGACGAGATCGCCGCCCGTCTCGGCGAGCCGATGACCCGGGACGCCATCGGCCAGGCCTGGCGCACTGCGCTCGCGCCGACCGGCGACTGGATCCCGAACGTGCTGCGCGCCGCCGACCAGCGGCTGACGGAGGTCCGCAAGGGCATCCCGGATGCCGGGGCGCTGGTGATCGCCACCGACCAGGACAGCGCCCGGGCGTACGCGAAGCTGATCAAGGAGATCACCGGGCACAAGGCCACCGTCGTGCTGTCGGACGAGGCGGCGGCGTCGAAGAAGATCGAGGAGTTCACCGACTCCGACGACCGGTGGATGGTGGCCGTCCGCATGGTGTCGGAGGGCGTGGACGTGCCGCGCCTGGCGGTCGGGGTGTACGCCACGACCATCTCGACGCCGCTGTTCTTCGCGCAGGCCGTGGGTCGTTTCGTGCGGTCCCGCCGCCGGGGCGAGACGGCTTCGGTCTTCGTGCCGACCATCCCGATGCTGCTGGAATTCGCCAACGAGATGGAGGTCGAGCGCGACCACGTGCTCGACAAGCCGAAGAAGGACGGCGGCGACGAGGACATCTACGCCGAGGAGGACAAGCTCCTCGCCGAGGCCGAGCGCGAGCAGGACGAGGACACCGGCGACGAGGAGCAACTGCCCTTCGAGGCCCTCGAATCGGACGCGGTCTTCGACCGGGTGCTGTACGACGGCGCCGAGTTCGGCATGCAGGCGCACCCGGGCAGCGAGGAGGAGCAGGACTACCTCGGCATCCCGGGGCTGCTGGAGCCGGACCAGGTGCAGATGCTGCTGCAGAAGCGCCAGGCCCGCCAGATCGCGCACAGCCGAAAGAAACCGGACGAAGAAGCGGACCTGCTGGAACTGCCCGCCGAGCGGCGGCCGATCGTCACGCACAAGCAGCTGCTGGAGCTGCGCAAGCAGCTGAACACGCTGGTCGCGGCCTACAACCACCAGAGCGGAAAGCCGCACGGAGTGATCCACAACGAGCTGCGCCGGGTGTGCGGCGGCCCGCCGAGCGCGGAGGCGACGGCGGGGCAGCTGGGCGAGCGCATCAAGAAGATCCAGGAGTGGGCCACCCGGATGCGGTGATTTGTTCATCCGTGACGTGTTCATGGCGGGTGGATGTTTCAGAGGTGCTTTCCCCGGCGCGACCCAGCAGGATTCCCGCACCGCGCCCCGAGCGGTGGCCGGTACGTGACCGGATTGTGGACGACGTCTTCCGCTGAGCGGTACGGAGTGGATACCGTGCCGCTCACGCAACGCGTTCCGTGTCAGTGCAGCCCCGGAGCGCAGCCGGTACCCACCGCCAGAACAGGCGGCCTCTCCGCGCTCTGCCGCGGGACCGGCAGAGGGGACGGCCCGCCACTCACGAGAAGGAGGGCGTCGTGACCGCGGAGACATCCCAGACGCTCGACCGGGGGCTCAGAGTCCTCAAGCTGCTCGCCGACACCGACCACGGCCTCACCGTCACCGAGCTCGCGGCCAAACTCGGCGTCAACCGCACGGTCGTCTACCGTCTGCTGGCCACCCTGGAGCAGCACGCCCTCGTACGCCGCGACCTCGGCGGCCGCGCCCGCGTCGGCCTCGGCGTCCTCCGGCTCGCACACCAGGTCCACCCCCTGCTGCGCGAAGCGGCCCTCCCGGCGCTGCGCTCGCTTGCCGAGGACATCGGCGCCACCGCCCACCTCACCCTCGTCGACGGCACCGAAGCGCTCGCCGTGGCCGTCGTCGAGCCCAGCTGGACCGACTACCACGTCGCCTACCGCACCGGCTTCCGCCACGGCCTGGAGCGCGGCGCCGCCGGCCGCGCGATCCTCGCGGGCCGCGGCAGCCACCCGTACGAGCCCGACCAGCCGCTCAAGGAGGGACGGCCCGGCTTCGTCCTCACCCACGGCGAGCTGGAGGCCGGCGCGAGCGGTGCGGCCGCCCCGGTCCTCGGCGTCACCGGGATAGAGGGCAGCGTCGGCGTCGTCATGCTCGCCGACTCCATACCCGAGCGGGTCGGCCCCCGGGTCGTCGAGGCGGCCCTGGAGGTGGCGGATGCGTTGTGCTGAGCCAGTGCTCGGGGCCGGTTCGTACGTCCACTAGATTCACCCCATGCCGTTCTCCGTCCCCGCCGCTCTCCTGAGCCCCCGGACCCGGACCCTCGCCGTCTGCGCCGCGCTGGTCGTCGCTCTGCTCGCGGTGGCGGCGCTGGCTCCGCTCCCGGTGTCGATCGTCGAGCCGGGCCTGACGGCCGACGTCCTCGGCGCCAACAGGGGCACGCAGGTGATCACCATCACCGGCACGAAGGTCCGCAAGACCTCCGGCCAGCTGCGGATGACCACGATCGCGGCCACCCAGCCCGACGCGGACGTCTACCTGAGCGACGTCATCGAGGCCTGGTTCGCCACCGACCGGGCCGCGATGCCCCGCGACGCGGTCTACCCGACCGGCGGGTCCGTCAAGGAGATCGAGAAGCACAACCAGGCCGAGATGACCCAGTCCCAGGACGCCGCCACCGTCGCCGCCCTCAAGCACCTCGGGCTCTCCTCCTCCGACGTCAAGGTCAGCCTCCACCTCGCGGACGTCGGCGGCCCCAGCGCCGGCCTCATGTTCACCCTCGGCATCGTCGACAAGATCGACGGCAACGGCTCCGGCGGCGACCTCACGGCAGGACGCCGGATCGCCGGTACGGGCACCATCACCGCTGCCGGCAACGTCGGTGCCGTCGGCGGCGTCTCCCTCAAGACGCAGGCCGCCAAGCGCGACGGCGCCACGGTTTTCCTGGTCCCCAAGGACGAGTGTGCCGACGCCGAGGCCGAGCTCCCGGCGGGGCTGCGGCTCGTGCCGGTCACGACACTGGACGGGGCGATCAGCGCGTTGAGGGCACTGGACGGAGCCGGCGGCAAGGTGCCGAGCTGCTAGGGCCCGTCAGGTGTCCTCCGAGGCCTGCTCCACCAGCGGGATGATCCGCAGCGGCACCGGATTCTCCATGACGATGGCCGTGGAGGCCCGCATGATGCCCTCGAAGCCCACCACCCGGTCGATCACGCGCTGAAGGTCCGCGTTGGACCGCGCCACCAGCCGGCACAGCATGTCGCCGTGCCCTGTCGTCGTGTGCAGCTCCAGCACCTCCGGCACGGTGGCCAGATGCGCCCGCACGTCCGCCCCCTGCCCCTGCTTGATCTCCAGCGTCGCGAACGCCGTCACCGGATAGCCGAGCGCCGCCGGGTCCACCTGCGGACCGAAGCCCCGGATCACCCCGCCCGCCTGCAGCCGGTCCAGCCGTGCCTGCACCGTGCCGCGCGCGACGCCGAGCCGGCGGGACGCCTCCAGCATGCCGATGCGGGGCTCCTCGGCGAGGAGCTTGATCAGTCGCCCGTCCAGCCGATCGATGCCCATGGCTCTGTCTCCGTTGCTCATAATGCGCGGCGGAATCCGCCATCCGCTGTACACACTGTCCAGCGAATCAGCCGACTGTTGCGCACCCTGAGCCGGCGGAGCAACCCTGCTGTCATGACTGAGACTGAGCTTCGAGACCCGGTCGACCCCTTCCCGGTCAAGGGAATGGACGCGGTCGTCTTCGCCGTAGGCAACGCCAAGCAGGCCGCCCACTACTACTCGACCGCCTTCGGCATGAAGCGCGTCGCCTACTCCGGCCCCGAGACCGGCAGCCGCGAGACCGCCTCCTACGTCCTGGAGTCCGGCGGCGCCCGCTTCGTCTTCACCTCCGTCATCAAGCCCTCCACCGACTGGGGCCGTTTCCTCGCCGCCCACGTCGCCGCCCACGGCGACGGCGTCATCGACCTCGCCATCGAGGTCCCCGACGCCCGGGCCGCGTACGCCCACGCCACCGCCCACGGCGCCACCGGTCTCGCCGAGCCGCACGAGCTCAAGGACGAGCACGGCCACGGCCATGTCGTCCTCGCCACCATCGCCACGTACGGCCAGACCCGGCACACCCTCGTCGAGCGCCACGACTACGACGGCCCCTACCTGCCGGGGTACGTGCCCGCCGCGCCGCTCGTCGAGCCAAGGGCGAAACGGTGGTTCCAGGCCATCGACCACTGCGTCGGCAATGTGCAGCTCGGGAAGATGAACGAGTGGGTGGCCTTCTACAACCGCGTCATGGGCTTCACCAACATGAAGGAATTCGTCGGCGACGACATCGCCACCGAGTACTCCGCCCTCATGTCCAAGGTCGTCGCCGACGGGACGCGGAAGGTGAAGTTCCCCCTCAACGAGCCCGCCATCGCCAAGAAGAAGTCCCAGATCGACGAGTACCTGGAGTTCTACGGCGGCCCCGGCGTCCAGCACATCGCCCTCGCGACCAACGACATCGTCGCGACCGTGCGCGCCATGCGCGCGTCCGGCGTCGAATTCCTCGACACCCCGGACTCGTACTACGACACACTGGGGGAGTGGGTCGGCGACACCCGCGTCCCCGTGGAGACCCTCCGTGAGCTCCGGATCCTCGCAGATCGGGACGAGGACGGCTACCTTCTACAGATCTTCACCAAGCCTGTCCAGGATCGCCCGACAGTTTTCTTCGAAATGATCGAGCGACACGGTTCGATGGGCTTCGGCAAGGGGAATTTCAAAGCCCTGTTTGAAGCGATCGAGCGTGAGCAGGCGCTCCGCGGCAATCTCTGACCGCTTCAACCGCCGTTCCGGCCGCCGGGCCATGCCTCCACGGGGGAGAGGCATGGCCCGGCCCCGTACGTTTCCACGTGGCCGAACAGAAGGCGCTCGGCGATGAGCGCGTCGGTGAGGTACTGGTCCAGGGCGGGGGCGTCGGCCGCACGGGGGAGCGGGTCCAGGCCCAGGATGAGCGCGGCTTGGCGGCGGGTGAGCAGGAGCCGGACCCAACTCGCGTGAACCGGAAGGGCGATGGGACCTGCGGGGAGGGCGAGCACGGCCCGGTTCCCCGGCTGCACGGTGAGCAGCGCGCCGAGGTCCGCCACGGGGGCGTCGGGTGCGGCCAGGCCGAGCCGGGCGGCCAGCTCCCGCATCCCCGAGCCCTCCGGGTGGGCCAGCAGGAGCATGGGCAGCGGTTCCCCGGCCGGGTCGGTGTCCACCCAGGTCCACGCGGCGGGCGTGCTGCACAGGGCCCCATGCAGGGCCGCCGCATCCACGAACGGCCGCTCCACGGTCGGCCTCGACCGCCACGCCAGCGGCCACGTCCTCCCCTGCAGCGCCGGCACGCCGACGTAGCCCACCCGGTGTCCGGTTCCCAGCACCGTCACCCCGGGCGGCCAGCGGTAATCGGCGGCGGCGCCGGGCGGGAGGAGGAAGTACGTACACCCCTTGCCCGACCTGTCGTGGATGACCGGGCCCGCGATCCCGTCGCCGCCGAGTCCGGCGATCCGTACGGCGTCGAATTGGACGCCGGTGCGGTGCAGTTGGTGGCCGGTCGCCGGGAGCCAGTCGGTGGGGGGAATTTCGGTCGTCATGGCTTCTACGGTGGCCTGATCCGCCTACCGTGGGGAGTAGTGACGCGATCACTGTGGGTTTGTGGGGCTCGGTGGACGGCCTTGTGGGGCTCTGTACGGGGAGAGTTGAGGCTGATGGCAGACGGCACGCCGCAGAGCTGGGCCACGTTCGGGCTGATGCTCGGGCACTTCCGGGGGCTGAAGGGGCTGACGCAGGCCGAGTTGGGGCAGCTGATGGGCTACTCCGAGTCGATGGTCGCGGCTGTCGAGCAGGCACGGCGGCCCGCGTTGCCGGAGTTCGTACGGAAGGCGGAGGCCGCGCTTGATGCGCAGGGCGCGCTGCTCAAGCTGGAGAAGACGCTCAGCCTGGACGGCCTTCCGGCGCTGCTGGCGGAGTTCGCGCCGATCGAGGCGGAGGCGGTCACGAGGTATTCGTACGACGCCCTCTCCGTCCCAGGTCTGCTCCAGACCGAGGCCTATGCGCGCGCGGCGATTGGCGCTCGTTGTCCCCCGCTGGATGACGAGGAGGTGGAGAGTCGGGTCCGGGGGCGCATGACGCGGCAGGCGGTGCTGACCCGCACGCCGCCGATCATCGCGGCTTTCGTGGTCGAGGAAGTGGCGCTTCGGCGACCGCTGGGCGGTCGGGCAGTCCAGAAGGCCCAATTGCTGCACCTGCTGGAGTGCGGCGGTATGCGCAATCTGCAGATTCAGGTCATGCCCACTGAGGTTGAGGAGCACCCGGGTCTGGACGGTCCGTTGGTCCTTGTGGAGGGCTTCGACCGTCGGGAACAGGCATATGTGGAAGGCCAGGGGGTGAGCCTTCTGATCTCGGACTCGAAGGAGGTCAGCGTCCTCAAGGCGCGTTATGGGATCATCCGAACCCAGGCCCTCACGCCTCGTGATTCGACGGATCTGATCAGGAAGTTGGCACAGGAGCTATGAGCGCACTCGACTGGTTCAAGAGCAGCTACAGCGGCAACGAGGGCGACTGCGTCGAGGTCGCCACCTGCGCCCACACCGTCCACGTCCGTGACTCCAAGGACACCGCCCGCCCCGCCCTGGCCTTCGGCCCGGACGCCTGGGCGGCGTTCGTCGAGAGGCTCAGCGACCGACCTGACCATGCCAAGCGATAACCTCTGCGGAACGTAAGTCACGTTGCACAGGGGAGCGTTGAGACAACAGTGGCCAGCGACACAAAGAGGGACGGCGAGTCGGCGGAGCCCGGAGAGCCGTCGCCCCGTATGAACGCGGAAGCGCATGGCCGGTCCACGACGCAGCAGGCTGGTCATGACCAGCACATCACCACGAACAACTACTACGGGCCGCCGCCGTCCACGCCGCCGACCGTCGGAGACGGTGGTGGCTGGTTCTCGGCCCACCGGGGGGCGTGGATCGCGTCCGGGGCAAGCGTGCTGGTGGCTCTGATCGGCGTGCTGGGGAGCCAGTTGGCCGGGGGAGGGAGCAACGGCACCGCGGACGATGCGGCATCGCCGACGCCCACCGTCTCCGTCTCGCCGCAGCCGTCGCCCTCGGTGTCGGCCACCACGGGCAGTCCCACGGCGCAGCCGAGCGGCGGCGCCGTGCAGTGGCAGGGGAAGCTCGTGCTCACCGAGATCGACAGCAGCGGCGACAAGGACCTGGACGCGCCTCAGCCCGTCGACGCGGGCAACAGGGACGACAACGACTTCTACGCGTCCAACGACACCATCCGAGCCCACGACCATGCCCTGGTCTCCGTGTGGGATGACAGCACCAGACTCCCCGAATTCGCGGACTGCTCCAGCACGGTGACCGCCGCCGGGGCCGGTGAGCAGGCCGTGAAGGAGGGCATGGTCCTGTGTGTGAAGACCAGTGAGGGGCGGATCGGCCGCCTCAAGGTGACCGAGGCGGACAACGGCTTCTATTCGACGCTGAGGTTCGACGGCGTCGTCTGGCCGCTCGCCGAGTGAAGCGGCTCAGAAGACGATCGTGATGTGCGTGAGCGCGTAGCCGAGCTCGTACGCGCCGTACGCCCACAGCCCCACCGCCCCCAGCAGCGCACCGCCCGCCACGGTTGCCCCGGGGTCGGCCGAGCGCCGTACAACGCCGTAGCAGCCGCCCAGCAGCGCGCCGACGGCCGGGGCGCCCAAGATGAGCAGGAAGGCGTGTTCGAAGGCGAGCTTGGTCGCGTGGTTGGTCTGCCAGTCGGTCGGGCTCTTGTGGTGGGCGGCGTCGTAGGCGCCCAGGCACCACAGGACGACGGGCGGCGCCAGCAGCAGGCCCGTCCACACCCACCTGGTGATGGCCTTGCGCCGTGAGTCCCTGGTTTCGGTCACTGGGCCATCCTCGGGGTGTGCCCCCGCCGGTCGGCTATCCGTACGCGTACTCAGATCCTCGGGGGACCGGAGCCCGCGATGGCAGGATGGACGGATGAGCGCGCGGCCTGTACATCCGCACGACCCGGGGCCCCGGGTCCCTCGCACGATCAACGGGATTGCCGATGCGCTGAGTGGCGCCCGTCGGATGGAGTTCTACCGGGAGATCGGCGAGGCACAGGCCGGCCCGGAGCTGCAGCATGTCGTCGCCACCTGGTGGGGGCAGGCGATGCTGGACACCGACCCTGAACGGGAGCGGATCATCGCGGCGGCCGAGGCCGGCACGCTGCAGACGGTCAGCATGGATCAGGTCAGGGCCCGTCGGATCGCGAACGGAACTGAAGCTGCTCGCTGAGGCCATAGACCCATGCGAGCATGGCTGCGGAGCGTTACCGCGCTGAGAGGAGCGACTGCATGTCTCTCCTGGATGAGCTGCGGCGGAATCCGGCCATGGACCTCAAGACCGAGGGTTACGTCGTCGACGTGATCGACGGAAGGGTGATCCTGACCCCGCAGGGGCCGGATCAGGACGACACGATCTTCAACATCCGCAGCCAGGTGCGCGATCGCTATGGAAAGACGGTGAAGACGGCCTCTGACGTATTCGTCGACTTCCCGGGCGAAACCTCGCTGGCCCCGGATGTCGCCATCCTGTCCTCGGATGCGGTGCCACACGGCAACAGGTATGTCTGCACTGATGTGCTCGCGGCCGTCGAGTTCGTCTCGATAGAGGGCGACGCGAATGACTACGTGACGAAGGTGGCCAAGTACGGCCGCTTCGGAGTGGCTTCGTACCTGATCGTCGACCCCTTCCGTGCGGTGTGCACGCTGCTGGAAGGGCCGCAGCCGACCGGGTACAAGACGAAGGAAGAGATCCAGTTCGGGGAGCCCGTGACCCTTCGGCTTGCCGATGGGCGGGCCGTGGACATCGACACGAGCGAGTTCCCGGCCAAGAGCTGACATCGTCCGTTCGGGTGGTCTGGCCCCGGGCGGAGTGATCCCCGGCCGCCCGCGACGTGATCGTCGCGGATCTTCCCCGCGCCCCCGCCGTGGTGCCACGCTTGGACACATGGGCGATCTCCTTGACCACCTCCGCGCGGGCCTCCCGGACGACGCGATCCTCACCGACCCCGACATCACCGCGTCCTACGCCAACGACATGGCGAGCTTCTGCGAAGCCGGGGCCCCGGCGGTCGTGGTGCTGCCCCGGACGACCGCAGAGGTGCAGCACGTCATGCGTACGGCGACTGCCCTGCGGATCCCGGTGGTCCCGCAGGGGGCCCGGACGGGCCTGTCCGGGGCGGCGAACGCGTCGGAGGGGTGCATCGTCCTGTCGCTGACGAGGATGGACCGGATCCTGGAGATCAGCCCGGTGGACCGGGTGGCCGTGGTCGAGCCGGGCGTGGTGAACGCCGTGCTGTCGCGAGCGGTGGCGGAGCGGGGGCTGTACTACCCGCCCGACCCGTCGAGCTGGGAGCAGTGCACGATCGGGGGGAACATCGGGACGGGCTCCGGGGGCCTGTGCTGTGTGAAGTACGGGGTCACGGCCGAGTACGTACTCGGGCTGGAGGTCGTGCTGGCCGACGGGCGGCTGATGAGGACCGGCCGCAGGACGGCCAAGGGCGTCGCGGGATACGACCTGACGCGGCTGTTCGTGGGGTCGGAGGGCAGCCTGGGCATCGTCGTGGAGGCGACGCTCGCGCTGAAGCCGGCGCCGCCCGTGCAGCTGGCCCTGGCGGCCGAGTTCCCGTCGTCGGCGGCGGCGTGTGAAGCGGTGTGCGCGATCATGGCCGGAGGCCATGTGCCGTCGCTGCTGGAGCTGATGGACGGGACGACGGTCAGGGCGGTGAACGACATGGCGCACATGGAGCTGCCGGAGACGACGGAGGCCCTGCTGATGGCCGCGTTCGACACGCATGACCCGTCGGCCGACCTGCAGGCCCTCGGGGAGCTGTGCAGGGCCGCCGGGGCGACGCAGGTGGTGCCGGCGGAGGACGCGGCGGAGTCGGAACTGCTGTTGCAGGCGCGGCGGATGGCGCTGCCGGCGATGGAGCGGGTGTCGACGGCGACGATGATCGACGATGTGTGCGTGCCGCGCAGCGCGCTGGGGGCGATGATCGACGGGGTGGCGGACATCGCGGAGAAGTACGACCTGACCATCGGGGTGTGTGCGCACGCGGGGGACGGCAACACGCACCCCGTGGTCTGCTTTGACGCGGCCGACGCCGATGAGTCCCGGCGGGCGCGGGAGTCGTTCGACGAGATCATGGCGCTGGGGCTGGAGCTGGGCGGCACGATCACGGGCGAGCATGGCGTCGGCGTACTGAAGAAGGAGTGGCTGGCCCGCGAGCTGGGCCCGGTGGGGGTGGAGATGCAGCGCGGGATCAAGGAGGTCTTCGATCCGCTCGGCATTCTCAATCCGGGCAAGCTCTTCTGAGCGAGGCGGGCGGGGCAGGCGAGGAGACCCGAGTCGGGCCTCATCCCTCCGGCGTCGTCTCGTCCTTCTTGCGCCACGGATCGCGCAGCCACAGCTCGTCGCGCGGGGTGGTGGGCGTGAGCAGCGCGATCAGCCCGTCGTCCATCGACAGCTGGTCCTGCTCGGTGCCCGGTGGTACGAGGCGCAGCGTGCGCTCCAGCCAGGCCGACAGCGGCGTGGCGGAGGCCTCCAGCAGGGCGTTGCCGTCGGGGGAGCTCAGCGCCATGCAGATGACGCTGCGGCCGTTGAACTTGGTCGGCCAGACCCGGACATCGCCGTGGCCGCAGGGGCGGAAGACGCCCTCGACCAGGAGCTCACGGGCGAAGGTCCAGTTGACGGGGGAGTCGGAGCAGGTGTGGAAGGTGATGTGCACGGCGTAGGGATCGTCGGAGTGGTAGGCCAGCTTGGCGGGGACGGCGATGCTGCGCTCGGGCGACAGCACCAGGTTCATCTCGAGTTCGCGTTCCACCACGGTATGCATGAAGACGTCGTCCTTTCCTCTGCGCGGCGGCCCCTTGCGTTGTCGCATGCGCAGCGGGTGCTGCACGGGGCCCGCACCAGGAGAGAGCGCATACAGCTCTCACCATTACGCGAGTTCTGGCAATCGGGAGGATTTTTCTTGAACGAGGCGCGACGCGTAGATCCATGGGGTACGCACAGTGGAGTGGTCCGGGCGGGGCCGGGCCCGGTCGGTGCGCTGTTCTGGTAGATGTGGACACCGCACGTCGACAGCAGTGACAGCACCCCCGCCCGCACCACACGGCCGAGCAGATACGGGATGTACGGACGATGAGCTCCCCCACCCCTGCCTACTACCCGGACCCGTCCATTCCGGGCTACATCCGGTACTGGAACGGCTCGGCCTGGGTGCCCGGTACGAGCCGGCCCGCGCCGCTGCCCGGGGAGGATGTCGCCCCGCCGCCCAACACGGCGGTCGCGGCCCCTTCCGTCGCCCCGGCGCCCGCGCCGACTCCTGCCCTCGCCCCCGCCCCCGCCCCGGCCCCTGCTCCCATGCCCCGGATGCCCGCCATGGATGAGTCCGGGCCGATGTTCCTGGACGAGGAGCCTGGCGCGCCCGCCTCGGAGGCGCCGCCCGCCGCCGAGGCCGCCCCTGCGGCGTCCTGGCAGCCCGCGGTGCGCGAGCCGGCACCCGTACAGGTCGCCCCGCGCCCGGCGGTACCCGAGCAGGTACGGCCGGCGCCGGCGCCCATGCCGCCCGCCGAGCCGAAACCCCAGCCGAAGGCCCCCGCCCCGGCCCCCGCCCCCTGGGCACAGCAGGTGCACGACCTCGCCAAGCCGGTGGCGGGCGATCCGGTCCTGGCGGCGCGGGAGCAGGCGCGGCCCGCCTCGCTGGGGAAGCGGCTGGCGGCGCGGGTCCTGGACCAGGCCGTGATGGGGGCGGTCGTGGCGGTCGCGGCTGTGCCGCTGGGCTCGGCGGCGTACGACCACATCCAGCAGAAGCTGGACGACGCGCGGCGCAGCGGCGAGACGGTGACGGTGTGGCTGATCGACGGCACGACGGCCGTGCAGCTCGGCATCGTCCTGGCCGTCGCCTTCGTCACGGGACTGCTGTACGAGGTGCTGCCGACCGCCAAGTGGGGCCGTACGCTCGGCAAGAAGCTGCTGGGGCTCAGGGTGCTGGACGTCGAGTCGCAGTACGAGCCGGGCTTCAGGGCGGCGCTGCGCCGCTGGCTGACGCACACGGTGCTGGACGGGCTGGTGATCGGTTTCCTGGGGCTGGCGTGGTGCCTGTTCGACCGGCCGTGGCGGCAGTGCTGGCACGACAAGGTGGCCCGGACCTTCGTGTCCGGGGACTGATTACCCCGAACGGACGCTGCCGGAGGCGCGGCCGAATCGTCCGGGTTTCACTCGGTGCATGAGCACCGAAGAGGACCCGTTCGCCAAGCCTCCGCAGCGGCCGCCGCCGGGCCAGGAACCTCCGCAGGCTCCGCCCCCGCCGGGCACCTCCCCGTACGACGTGCCCGGGGGCACCGCCGCCGCCGACCCGCTGGCGGGCATGCCGCCGCTGGCGAACCGTGGCCGCAGGCTGCTGGCGCGGATCGTGGACGCGCTGATCGTCGGCATCCCGGTCTACGCGATCATGGGCGCGGCCTTCGACAACTACGACTACAACAACACCGGTGCGTCGTACGGGGAGTCCGTCATCTACGCGTTCGTCTATCTCGCGTACCAGGTCTCCATGCTGACCCGCTCCGGCCAGAGCCTGGGCAAGATGCTGCTGAAGGTGCGCGTGGGCATGCTCGCGGACGGCTCGCACCCCACCACCCAGGCGGCCCTGAAGCGGGAGTCGGTGTACGCGCTGGTGCCGATCGTGCCGTGCTGCGGCTCGATCTTCTGGCTCGTCAATGTGCTGTGGTGCACGTGGGACAAGCCCTATCAGCAGTGCCTGCACGACAAGGCGGGCCAGACGGTGGTGGTCTCCGCCGCCTGACCTCCGCACAGCATCTGTACGACCATCCGATTGGCTGCTTCACTCACTCTATGAGTGAAAAGGAACCGTACGGACAGGACGTCTACGGCACTCAACCGCCCGCCGGAAAGCCACCGTTGGCGACCGTCGGCCAGCGCTTCCTGGCCCGGCTGATCGATACCGGCCTGCTCATCGTGCTCGCGGTGGTCGTCTCCACCGCCATCCACGGCCCCCAGTGGAGGGCGACCATCGGGAAGCAGATGCTGGCCGACATCATCGTCTATGGCCTGTACTTCGTCTACGAGGGCCTCATGCTCAGCCGCACCGGCCAGACGCTCGGCAAGATGGCCCTGAAGATCCGCGTGGCGAAGTTCTCCGACGGCAGCGTCCCGGGCAACGCGGGCTGGCTGCGCGCCGGGGTCTTCGCGCTGCCGGGCATTTTGTCGGCGGTGTGCGTGGGCGCGCTCTTCTGGCTGCTGAACGTGCTGTGGTGCACCTGGGACCAGCCGTACCGGCAGTGCCTGCACGACAAGGCGGCGAAGACGGTGGTCGTCCAGGCCGGCTGACATGACGAAGGGCCCCGGGCATGCGCCCGGGGCCCTTTCGTGTTCGTCAGCGGGTCGGCGGGTCAGCGGCGCAGGGAGTGCTCGCTCACGCGCGGTTCTGCGTTGCTGTGGATGCGCACGCGCGGTATGGCCGTGCCGGGCGCCGAGGGCGGCGTCACGGCCGGTGCCGTACGGGCCTTGGCCCGGGCGGTCAGCGGGATCGGCACCGTCATGGCGACGAGCACACCGAGCACGAGGCCGGCTGCCGCGATGACGACGACGCCGATGCCCGATCGCGCCTCGGAGAGCAGCAGCATCGCGAGGGTGGAGAACACCACGGTCACGGAACCGTAGGTCAGCTGGGCAGGGGTAGGACGCGGCATGGCGGGGGTCCGTCCTCGTAAACGACGATGGGGGCCGAAGTGTCGGGTAGGGCGGTGGTTCGCAGTACTTGTGGTACTTGTGCGTGGCGCGCCGACCACAGACTCTACGTTCCGGGATGCCCGTCCGGAACCGCTGGTAAGCGTGACCTAACCCACGGTGCGGAAGCATAGGGGGGCGCACGGGGTCGCATCGCGACCGCACTCGGGGCGCTTGTGTCCGCTATGCACAACTGCCGGACCGATCACCGTACTTGGCTGATCATGTACAAGTCAAGATCTGTTTTTTCTTCCGCCACTTCGATGCAATGGCCTCACCATAGGGAGGTCAAGACATCGTGAATAGCCAACGACGGACCATCAGATCCGCCGCTCTGGCCGTGGCGATCGCCGCGATCGGCGCCACCGTGATACCCGCCACGGCAGCCTCGGCCGCACCCGCTTCGGGCTCTGCCAGTGTCGTGCGCGAGGACCCGTCCTCGGCATCGGCCCAGCGTGAGGACGACCTCAGGGGCCCACTGACGGACAGTCAGCAGGCGCAGAAGCAGCAGGCGATCGAACAGGTCATATCCGGGAAGTCCGCGGTCAAGGACCGGGACGGCTCGAAGGTCGTGAAACTCAGCGGCGGCAAGTATGTCGAGCTGGCCCGCGAGAAGACCGACAAGATCTTCACGATCCTCGCCGAGTTCGGCGACGGGATCTCGCAGTACGGCGGCACCGCCGGCCCCGCGCACAACGAGATAGCCGAGCCGGACCGGTCCACCGACAACAGCACCGCCTGGCAGGCCGACTACAACCAGGCGCACTTCCAGGACCTGTACTTCTCCACGGCGAAGAACAAGGAGTCCCTGAAGAAGTTCTACGAGAAGGCCTCCTCCGGCCGCTACTCGGTCGACGGCCAGGTCCAGGACTGGGTCAAGGTCGACTACAACGAGGCCCGTTACGGCTCCAACGACTGCGACACCTGCGTCTGGAACCTGGTCAGCGACGCCGTCACCAAGTGGGTCGCCGCCCGCGAGGCCGCCGGTGACACCGCCGCCGAGATCAAGACCCAGCTCGCCTCCTACGACGAGTACGACCGTTACGACTACGACGGCGACGGCGACTTCAACGAGCCCGACGGCTACATCGACCACTTCCAGATCGTGCACGCCGGCGAGGACGAGTCCGCCGGCGGCGGCGCCCAGGGCGCCGACGCCATCTGGGCCCACCGCTGGTACGCGTACGGCACCGACGCCGGCAGCACCGGCCCGGACGACAACAAGCTCGGCGGCGCCCAGATCGGCGACACCGGCATCTGGGTCGGCGACTACACCATCCAGCCGGAGAACGGCGGCCTCGGCGTCTTCGCCCACGAGTACGGCCACGACCTCGGCCTCCCGGACAACTACGACACCACCGGCGCCGCCGAGAACTCCACCGGCTTCTGGGACCTGATGTCCTCGGGCTCCTGGCTCGGCACCGGCAAGCAGGCCATCGGCGACCTCCCCGGCGACTTCAGCGCCTGGGACAAGCTCCAGCTCGGCTGGCTGAACTACAAGGTCGTCCAGTCGGCGACGAAGTCCGTCACCAAGCTCGGCGTCTCGGAGTACAACACCAAGGACAAGCAGGCGCTGATCGTCGCCCTGCCCGACAAGACCGTCACCACCGAGCTGATACCGCCGGCCTCCGGCTCGTACCAGTGGTGGAGCGGCAGCGGCGACAACCTCAGCAACACCCTCACCCGCGACGTGGACCTCACGGGCAAGTCGGCAGCCACCCTGTCCCTCAAGGGCTACTACGACATCGAGACCGCCTACGACTACCTCTACACCGAGGTCTCCACCGACGGCGGCACCACCTGGACCCCCATCGACGGCACCTCCGGCGGCGCCGCCATCCCGCGCGACGCCAGTGACCAGCCCGCCCTCACCGGCACCGTCGACGGCTACCAGGACCTCGTCTACCCGCTCGACGCCTACGCCGGCCAGTCCGTGAAGCTCCGCTTCCGCTACGCCACCGACGGCGGCGTGGCCCAGAAGGGCTTCACCGCCGACGACATCGCCATCACCGCCGACGGCGCCACCGTCTTCTCCGACGGCGCCGAGAACGGCGAGGGCGACTGGACCGCCGACGGCTTCACCGTCAAGGGCGCGTCCTTCTCCGGCGAGTACCCGCAGTACTACATCGCCGAGAACCGCCAGTACGTGTCCTACGACAAGACCCTCAAGGTCGGCCCGTACAACTTCGGCTTCCTCGACACCAAGGAGAGCTGGGTCGAGCACTTCCCCTACCAGAACGGCCTGCTGATCTGGCTCTGGGACACCTCCCAGGCCGACAACAACGTCAGCGCCCACCCCGGCCAGGGCCTGATCCTCCCGATCGACGCCCACGCCACCCCGCTGAAGTGGTCCGACGGCACGTACATGCGCCAGCGCATCCAGTCCTACGACTCCACCTTCACCCTGGAGCCGACGGACGGGGTCACCCTGCACAAGCTCAGCGTCGCCACGAAGATCAAGAGCCAGAAGGGCGTCTCCGTCTTCGACGACCGCAAGGGCACGTACTACTACGCAGCGACCCCCTACGCGGGTGTCCAGGTGCCCGACACCAACACGAAGATCAAGATCCTGACGCAGTCCAAGGACGGCAGCACGGTCACGGTCGCCGTGGGCGCCTCCACGAAGTAGTTCACCCGGTAATTCACTCGATCTGACCCACGAACGGCCCCCGCCCCTGGTGGACGGGGGCCGTTCAGCTGATCATGTGCATATGGCCACCGGCGGCTTCACCAGGCTCCTCAGCGGCGACGTGGTCGTCGCCCTCCGGCTCTCCCCGCCCTCCGGCGGCGGCGACATCCGTGTCATCGTCCTCGCCGCCAACCGCCAGCGCGCGTTCACGCGCCTGCGCAACCTGGGTTTTCGCGGCGTACGGCTCGTCGGCAACGCGGAACCGCCCACGGCGGACGAGGTCCGGGCGGTCCTCCACCACCCGGACGGCCTGGTGTGGCGTGCCGTGGCCGCGACGGATGGGGTGGGCTGGCAGGCGTTCACGGCCCTGCGGTGAATTTCAGCCCGTCCGGCGTTTGAGGACACGCCCGGAGGGCGTTCTAGGCCTCGGCCACGACCGGCTTGCCCGTGAGCTCGGCTCCCGCCGCCCGCAGCTCCTCCACGGCCGCTTCCGTCGTCCCGGGGGCGACTCCGGCCGTGAGGTCGAGCAGCACGCGTGTCCGGAAACCCTCCCGTACCGCGTCCAGCGCGGTGGCCTTCACGCAGTGGTCCGTGGCTATCCCCACCACGTCCACCTCCGTGACCCGGCGCTCGCGAAGCCAGTCCCCGAGCGCGATGCCGTTCTCGTTCAAGCCCTCGAAGCCGCTGTACGCGGCCGCGTACGACCCCTTGTCGAAGACCGCGTCGACCGCGCCCGAAGCCACGGCGGGCGCGAAGTTCGGGTGGAAGCCGACCCCCTCGGTGCCGGCGACGCAGTGCGCGGGCCAGGAGTGGACGAAGTCGGGGTGGGCGGCGAAGTGGTTGCCGGGGGAGACATGGCGGTCCCGGGTGGCGACGACGTGGCGGTAGCCGACGACGCCGGACTGGCCGACGAGGTCGGTGATGGCGGCGGCGACATCCGCGCCACCGGCGACGGGCAGGCTCCCGCCCTCGCAGAAATCGTTCTGGACGTCCACGACGATCAGTGCGCGGTGCATGGGGGATCCTCCCGGTTGCTCGCTTCGAACACTGACTCTAGGCCCTGTCCGGGCGATCAGGGGCGGTCCAGGCGTCGTCTGGTGCGGTGCATCGCAAGGCGCCGGAATGCCCGCAGGGTGGTTTCCTGTGGGCGTTTCGGCAACGCGGCGAGGTGCCGTGCCGGGCGGCGAAGGGGCCGTTCGTGATCGCCCGGACAGGGCCTGGGCACGGCGGGCCCACTCGTACACTCACGCGTACACCGTCGGCAGCACCGGCTCCCCGCGCGACAGCTGCGTCGCGGACAGCGGGAGCCCCGCGCGGGCCTCGATGTGGCGGGCGCGGGCGGCGGACATCGGCTCGCGGCCGACGCTCCGGCCGCCGCGCATCAGCGGCACCTGGAGCATGAGCCCCGCCAGCTCACCGGACACGGGCTCGGGCCCGGTGCCCACCACCTCGGCCTCGGCGACGCCGTCGGCGTCGAGCCGCCGGGCGGCCCACTTGCGGCCGCCGATGCTGGTCTTGCCGCCGGTGGACTTCTTGGCGACGGGCTCAAGAGGCTCGCCGTCCGCCGCCCGCGCCACCAGCTTGTAGACCATCGAGCAGGTCGGGTGCCCGCTGCCGGTCACCAGGGAGGTGCCGACCCCGTACGCGTCCACGGGGGCGGCCGCGAGCGAGGCGATCGCGTACTCGTCGAGATCGGAGGTCACGACGATCCTGGTGTTCTTCGCGCCGAGGTCGTCGAGCTGCTGGCGCACGCGGTGGGCGAGCAGCAGCAGGTCGCCGGAGTCGATCCGTACGGCCCCCAGCTCGGGCCCGGCGATCTCGACGGCGGCCCGGACCGCCGTCGCGACGTCGTAGGTGTCCACGAGCAGGGTCGTGCCGCGCCCCAGGGACTCGACCTGGGCGGTGAAGGCGTCGCGCTCGCTGTCGTGGAGGAGGGTGAAGGCGTGCGCGCTGGTGCCGATGGTCGGCAGGCCGTAGCGGAAGCCGGCCGCCAGGTTGGAGGTCGAGACGAAGCCGCCGACGTACGCGGCCCGGGAGGCGGCGACGGCCGCCAGCTCGTGGGTGCGGCGGGCGCCCATCTCCATGAGGGGCCGCCCGCCGGCGGCGACGGCCATACGGGACGCGGCGGCGGCGATGGCGCTGTCGTGGTTGAGGATCGACAGGATCACCGTCTCCAGCAGCACCGCCTCGGCGAAGGTGCCCTCGACCCGCAGGATCGGGGAGCCGGGGAAGTAGGCCTCGCCCTCGGGGTAGCCGTCGACGTCGCCCCGGAACCGGTAGCCGGACAGCCAGTCCAGGGTGGGGGCGTCCACGATCGCCTCGCGCTCCAGGAAGGCCAGGAGGTCCGCGTCGAAGCGGAAGTTCTCCACGGCGTCCAGGACCCGCCCGGTGCCCGCCACGACGCCGTAGCGCCGGCCCTCGGGCAGGCGGCGGGTGAAGACCTCGAACACCGAGCGCCGGTGCGCCGCGCCGCTGCGCAGGGCGGCCTGCAGCATGGTCAGCTCGTAGCGGTCGGTGAACAGCGCGGTGGACGGGACCGCGACGGGCAGGCCCAGGTCTGCTGTGCTCATGACGAGGATGCTAGCGCACATCTCGTCAAACTGACGAGATGTCTCGGGAAGCACTTGACGAACCCGCTCGGTTTCACCTGTCACCCCATGCGGTGACACCATGGGGGACGTGAGTGTCGCCCCCGTAGAGATCGAACGCACCGAGTCCAGCGAGGCACCGTTTGCCGTACCCGCGGCGGATGTTCCGTGGGTGACCCTGGTCCACAACGACCCGGTCAATCTCATGAGCTATGTGACATACGTCTTCCAGGCGTACTTCGGCTACACGAAGGACAAGGCGACCAAGCTCATGCTGGACGTCCACAACAAGGGCCGGGCCGTGGTCTCCAGCGGCAGCCGCGAGGAGATGGAGCGCGACGTGCAGGCAATGCACGGTTACGGACTGTGGGCCACCCTGCAGCAGGACCGCTGACCACGATGACCGGATACTTCGAGACCGCCCCCGGCGGCGGCGCCGCCATCGCACTCGACGAGGTCGAGGTCTCCATCCTCCGCAGCCTCGCCGTCCAGCTCCTGGAACTGATCGGCCCCGGCGACGGGCCCGAGAGCGGGCCGGGCGAGTCCGCCGACCCGCTCGCCGAGCTCTTCGCCGACGGCCCCTCCAAGCCCCCGGAGGACCCCGCGCTGGCCCGGCTCTTCCCGGACGCGTACGAGGACGCCGCCGACTCCTCCGACTTCCGCCGCTACACCGAGAACGATCTGCGCTCCCGCAAGCGCGACGACGCCCTCGCCATGGTCCGCACCCTGGACGCCGGGGCCGGCGGCCCGGTCATCAGGCTCAGCCCCGACGAGTCCCGGCAGTGGCTCGGCGCCCTCAACGACCTCCGGCTGACCATAGGGACCCGGCTGGACGTCGACGAGGAGGACAACGAGCTCTACCGGCTGCCCGACAGCGACCCGCGCAAGCCGATGGTGATGGCGTACCTGTGGCTCGGCGGCCTCCAGGAGACGCTCGTGGAGACGCTGATGCGTTAGGCCCTGTCCGGGCGATCATGGCCGGGGCCGTGACGCCTGACACGGCACCTCGCGGCGTTGCCGAAAAGCCCACAGACAAACCAGTCTGCGGGCATTCCGGCGCCTTGCGATGCACCGCACCAGACGCCGCGGCCTATCCGACCCTGATCGCCCGAACAGGGCCTAGCCGCGAGGGGCCTTGCCGGGGCCCCGCTTATTCTGATGCGCATGCTGACCATCACCCGGGCTCTCCACGACGCCCTCGTCGCCCACGCCCGCGCCGACCACCCGGACGAGGCCTGCGGCGTCATCGCCGGACCGGAGGGCTCCGGCCGGCCCGAGCGGCACATCCCGATGCTGAACGCGGCCCGGTCGCCCACGTTCTACGAGTTCGACTCCACGGACCTGCTCAAGCTCTACCGCGAGCTCGACGACCGCGACGAGGAGCCGGTGGTCATCTACCACTCCCACACCGCGACCGAGGCCTACCCCTCCCGCACCGACATCTCCTACGCCAACGAGCCGGGCGCCCACTACGTCCTGGTCTCCACCGCCGACACCGACGACGCCGGTCCCTTCCAGTTCCGCTCATTCCGGATCGTGGACGGCGAGGTCACCGAGGAGCCGGTCGAGATCGTCGACGCGTACGTGTGACGTACATCTGAGACGGAATCGTCCGCATCATGGGACGGCCATCTCTGCGAGCCCGGGGGAATCGATACGATGAGCCCATGGTTTCCCTCGACGTGAGCAAGAAGGCGCCGGGCATGCTGCTCGTGGCGCGGCTGCACGTCGACCTGTGCCGCCTCGCCAGCGCGGCGTGTACCGATTCCTGACGCGCCCCTCGCGCCGCTTCGCGGGCTTCGGGCCGCTGCGTCGGACTCCGTCCGCCGATCTGCCTTCCGCACCACGCCGCGCCGCACGCCACCCGACCGACGCACCCGCCGCCCTTTCCGACAGGAGCCAGCCCGCATGGCCATCGAGGTCCGCATCCCCACCATCCTCCGCACCTACACCGACGGCCAGAAGGCCGTCGAGGGCAGCGGAAACACGCTCGACGAGCTCTTCACCGACCTCGACACCCGGCACGCCGGCATCCGCGAGCGCATCGTCCAGGACGGCGGCCTGCGCCGCTTCGTGAACGTCTACCTCAACGACGAGGACGTCCGCTTCCTCGACGGCATCACCACCAAGCTCACCGACGGCGACAGCGTCACCATCCTCCCGGCCGTGGCCGGCGGCATGCGCTGATGCGATACGACAGCCCGCTGGCAGCCGTCGGCAACACCCCGCTCGTGCGGCTGCCACGCCTGTCGCCCTCCGACCGCGTCAGCGTCTGGGCCAAGCTGGAGGACCGCAATCCCACCGGCTCCATCAAGGACCGCCCGGCCCTGCACATGATCGAGCAGGCCGAGCGCGACGGCCGCCTCACCCCCGGCTGCACCATCCTTGAGCCCACCTCCGGCAACACCGGCATCTCCCTGGCCATGGCCGCCCGGCTCAAGGGCTACGACATCATCTGCGTCATGCCCGAGAACACCTCGCGCGAACGCCGTGAACTCCTCGCCATGTGGGGCGCCAAGATCATCGGCTCCCCGGCCGCGGGCGGCTCCAACACCGCCGTCCGCATCGCCAAGGACCTCGCCGCCGAGCACCCCGACTGGGTGATGCTCTACCAGTACGGCAACCCCGACAACGCGGGTGCCCACTACGCGACGACCGGCCCCGAGATCCTGGCCGACCTGCCGTCCATCACCCACTTCGTGGCCGGTCTGGGCACCACCGGCACCCTGATGGGCGTCGGCCGCTTCCTCCGCGAGAAGATCCCCGCCATCCAGATCGTCGCCGCCGAGCCGCGCTACGACGACCTCGTCTACGGCCTCCGCAACCTCGACGAGGGATTCATCCCCGAGCTCTACGACGAGTCCGTCCTCACCACACGCTTCTCCGTCGGCTCCGAGGACGCGGTCGCGCGCACGCGCGAACTCCTCCAGCAGGAGGGCATCTTCGCCGGCGTCTCCACCGGCGCCGCGCTGCACGCCGCGCTCGGCGTCGCCCGTAAGGCCGAGCGCGCCGGCGAGACCGCCGACGTCGTCTTCGTCGTCGCCGACGGCGGCTGGAAGTACCTGTCCACCGGCGTGTACACCGCGCCCACGACGGAGGCCGCGATCGCGGCTCTGCACGGCCAGCTCTGGGCGTAGGCCGCGGCCGGCGGGCCTCGGGGGAGGGCCCGGGGCGGAGTCCCGGAGGGGCCGCCGGACTGGTGATTCCGCCCACAACGGCGGCCAGGGGAGGCGCGGGCGTACACGCCGCGCCGTACGCTCAGGTGGCACGGCGGGCCGTACGTCCCCACCCCGCCCGCTCACCTCCCGCAAGACCCCCGGACGACTCCACGGAGGTTTCTGCACATGAAGCTCACCGTCGTCGGCTGCTCGGGCTCGTTCCCCTCCGCGGAATCGGCCTGCTCGAGCTACCTCGTAGAGGCCGACGGCTTCCGGCTGCTTCTCGACATGGGCAACGGTGCCCTTGGCGAGCTGCAGCGCCACTGCGGCCTGTACGACCTGGACGCCGTACTGCTGTCCCATCTGCACGCTGATCACTGCATCGACATGTGCGGGTACTTCGTGGCGCGGTACTACCGCCACGAGGGCGGCCCCGCCCACGCCATCCCGGTCTACGGCCCCGAAGGCACCGAACGCCGCCTCAACACCGCGTACGGCGACCTGCCGGACGAGAAGTGCATGAGCGAGGTCTTCGACTTCCGCACCCTCGAACCCGGCACCTTCCGCCTGGGCCCCTTCTCCGTCACCACGGACCGGGTGAGCCACCCCGTCGAGGCCTTCGGCTTCCGCGTGGAGCACGCCGGCAAGTCGCTCACGTACTCCGGCGACACCGGCGTCAGCGACGCGCTGCTCGCCCTCGCCGACGGGACCGACCTCTTCCTGTGCGAGGCGTCCTTCACGTACGGCAAGGAGGACATCCCCGCCCTGCACCTCAACGGCCGCGAAGCCGGGGAACACGCCGACCGCGCCGGTGCGGGCCGGCTCGTCCTCACCCACATCCCGCCGTGGACGGACCCCGACATCAACCTCACCGACGCCCGCGAGGTCTTCGACGGCCCGGTGGAGCTGGCGAAGCCCGGCGCGGTGTACGAGCTGTAGGCATCACGGCATGACGAGGCCCCGGCACCGTAACGACGGTGCCGGGGCCTCGCGCATCGTGGATCACGCCTTGGTGAGGTCCTCGATCTCCTCCTCGGGCTCACGGCCCGGCGTGGGGAGGTCGAACTTGATGATCGCGAAGCGGAAGACCACGTAGTAGATCACTCCGAAGACCAGGCCGATCGGGATGATCAGCCATGGCTTGGTGGCGAGGTTCCAGTTCAGGGCGTAGTCGATGAAGCCGGCGGAGAAGGTGAAGCCGGCGTGCACGCCCAGCGCCCAGGTGATGGCCATCGAGAGGGCGGTGAGCACCGCGTGGACCGCGTAGAGCAGCGGCGCGATGAACATGAACGAGAACTCGATCGGCTCGGTGATGCCGGTGACGAACGAGGTCAGGGCGACGGAGATCATCATGCCGAGGACGGCCTTGCGGCGCTCGGGGCGGGCGGTGTGCGCCATGGCGAGCGCGGCGGCGGGCAGGCCGAACATCATGATCGGGAAGAAGCCGGTCATGAACTGCCCGGCGGTCGGGTCGCCCGCGAAGAAGCGGGTGAGGTCGCCGTGCACGACCACGTGCGCCGAGTTGGTGAAGTCGCCGAGCTGGAACCAGGCCACGGAGTTGACGAACTGGTGCATGCCGACGGGGATCAGCGCGCGGTTGATCAGGCCGAACAGGGCGGCGCCGACCGAGCCGAGACCGGTCATCCACTCGCCGAAGTTGCTGATGACCTCGCCTATCGGCTCCCAGACCAGGCCGAAGAAGACGCCGACCGCGGTGCCGATGAAGGCCATCAGGATCGGGACGAGCCGGCGGCCGTTGAAGAAGCCGAGCCAGTCCACGAGCTTGGTGCGGTGGAACCGCTGCCAGACGATGGCCGACAGCAGACCCATGATGATGCCGCCGAGGACACCGGGGTTGTTGTAGGTCGCCGCTATGTCGGCGCCCTTCTGGATCTTCGCCTCGGTGACCGGGAACGCGGTCAGCACGTTCTTGTAGACCAGGAAGCCGACCAGTGCCGCGAGGGCGGTCGAGCCGTCCGCCTTTCTGGCGAAGCCGATCGCGACGCCGATACAGAACAGCAGCGGCAGGTTGTCGAAGACCGCGCCGCCCGCCGTGGCGAACACGGACGCGACCCGGTCCCAGCCGAGGCCGTCGGCGCCGAACATGTCCGGCTGTCCGAAGCGGAGCAGAATGCCCGCCGCCGGCAGCACGGCGATCGGCAGCTGCAGGCTGCGGCCGACCTTCTGCAAACCTGAGAACAGGCCGGAGCCCCGCTTCTTGGCTGCGGGGGCCGCCGGCGCAGACGCTGTGGCGGTGGTCATGTGGTTCCTCCTGGTCTATACCACTCGGTGGTGTAGACCAGTGTTTACCACGTATGGCCGACAGTAAGGAATGCCTCAATCCGTGTGGCCTGGATCACGTTTCTCCTGGAGGGTAAAATGGTGTAGACCAGTCGACACCGTGTGCGTGACGGCCGAGAAAACAGGAGTGAAAGATGCCCACCAAGGCTGAGAAGATCGTCGCCGGGCTCGGCGGCCTCGAAAACATCATCGAGGTCGAAGGCTGCATCACCCGCCTCCGCACCGAGGTCGAAGACGCCTCCAAGGTCGACGACGCCGCCCTCAAGGCGGCCGGAGCCCACGGTGTCGTCAGGATGGGCAACGCCATCCAGGTCGTCATCGGCACGGACGCGGACCCCATCGCCGCGGACATCGAAGACATGATGTGACCCGCTGAGCCCGCTGAGCCGTCGGCTTACCACAGGACAGGGCCCGTTCAAGGACAGGAACGGGCCCTGCGCCCACAGCCGATAGGCTCAATCCCATGTCTCGTATCGACGGTCGCACCCCCGAACAGCTCCGCCCCGTCACCATCCAGCGCGGCTGGAGCAAGCACGCCGAGGGCTCCGTCCTCGTCTCCTTCGGTGACACCCGCGTCCTCTGCACCGCCAGCGCCACCCAGGGCGTACCGCGCTGGCGCAAGGGCAGCGGCGAAGGCTGGGTCACCGCCGAGTACTCCATGCTCCCGCGTGCCACCAACACCCGCGGCGACCGCGAATCCGTACGCGGCAAGATCGGCGGCCGCACGCACGAGATCTCCCGCCTGATCGGGCGCTCGCTGCGAGCCGTCATCGACTACAAGCAGCTCGGCGAGAACACCGTCGTCCTGGACTGCGACGTCCTCCAGGCCGACGGCGGCACCCGCACCGCCGCCATCACCGGCGCCTACGTCGCCCTCGTCGACGCCGTCGCCTGGATGCAGAGCAACCACCTCGTCCGCCTCAAGGCCCGCCCCATCACCGGCACCGTCAGCGCCGTCTCCGTCGGCATCGTCGACGGCCTCCCCCTCCTCGACCTCGCCTACGAGGAAGACGTCCGCGCCGAGACCGACATGAACGTCGTCTGCACCGGCGACGGCCGCTTCGTCGAAGTCCAGGGCACCGCGGAAGGCGCCCCCTTCGACCGCAAGGAGCTCAACGCGCTCCTCGACCTCGCCGTCTCCGGCTGCGCCGAACTCGACGCCCTCCAGCGCGAAGCCCTCGCCGGCATCCTCGCCATCTGACCGCCCGACCGTCTGACTTCGTCGTTTTACGCAACCTTTAGGCGGCGCGGCGCGTATAGAGAGGTATGCCTTCACGCGCCCGCCGCCTCGCCCTCGCCGCAGCCGCCCCCCTCCTGGCCGCCGCAGCCCTCACCGGCTGCTCCGCCGTCGACAAGGCTCTCAGCTGCGCCCAGACCGCCGCCACCGTCGCCACCGACGTCCAGAACCTCCAGGACGCCATCAGCAACGCCGGCGACAACCCCCAGGCCGCGGCCAACGCCCTCGACCAGATCTCCAGCGACCTCAAGGCCATCGACGCCGACACCGGCGACGCCGACGTCAGCGCCGCCGTCAAATCCCTCACCCAGGCCGTCGACAACGCCCAGGCCGCCGCCGAGAAGGGCGACGTCCCCGACATCTCCCCCGTCGTCGACGCAGCCGGCGAACTCACCAAGGTCTGCACCCCCGGCTGACGCGATAATCACCCCATGACCCGCATCGTCCTCGCCACCCGCAACCCCGGCAAAATCACCGAACTCCGCGCCATCCTCACCGCCGTCGGCCCCCACTACGACCTCGTCGGCGCCGACGCCTATCCCGAAGTCCCCGACGTCAAGGAAACCGGCGTCACCTTCGCCGAGAACGCCCTCCTCAAGGCCCACGCCCTCGCCCAGGCCACCGGCCTCCCCGCCGTCGCCGACGACTCCGGCCTCTGCGTCGACGTCCTCAACGGCGCCCCCGGCATCTTCTCCGCCCGCTGGGCTGGCCGCCACGGCGACGACCGCGCCAACCTCGACCTCCTCCTCGCCCAGCTCTCCGACATCGACGACGCGCATCGGGGTGCCCACTTCGCCTGCGCGGCCGCGCTTGCGCTTCCGGACGGCACGGAGCGGGTGGTGGAAGGGCGGCTGCTCGGCACGCTCCGGCACGCCCCGGTGGGGGACGGCGGGTTCGGCTACGACCCGATCCTGCAGCCGCTGGGGGAGTCGCGGACCTGCGCCCAGCTCACGGCGGAAGAGAAGAACGCGATCAGTCACCGGGGACAGGCGTTCAGGGCGCTGGCGCCGGTGGTGCGCGAGCTTGTGGGGTGAGTGACAAGGAAAGGCGCGACACCTCAAACGGTGTCGCGCCTTTGGCGGTGGGCCCGGTGGGACTCGAACCCACGACACACCGGACCTAAACCGGCGCCCTCTTTGCCAGCTGGGGTACGGGCCCGCCCGGTCTACTGTACTGGGTGTCGCGGCCCACCTGCGAAGGGATACTGGCCCGAGGGTCACGACCGGCAAACGTGTTCGTCTGGCTGTGGCATGACGGACAGAGGTACCGCAGGTTGGCGAACCTGTTGTCCAGGCGATCGCCGTTGATGTGGTCGATCTCCAGGACGAGTCGATGTCCTTGCCAGACGTCACCCACGCCGCATTTTGCGCATACGTAGGCCACGTCCTTCTCCTGCAATGCTCGATGGAGGAGCGATCGTCGTGTGCGCGGTGCTCCGGGATCAAGCCGCCGCAAGATCTCGTCAGCCGTCTTGCGTTGCGGTGATCGTTTGTTGCGGTTGCATCCCTGGCCGACAAAATGCTGGGTTGGGACTCCGTGAGCGGCCAGAGCGGCCTTCACCCGCTGGCGTGTGCCGCCGCCGTTGCTGAGGCCAAGGGCTCGGATTGTCTCTGCCAGGCTGAGGGAGTCAGCTGCAGCCTCACGGAGACGGTTCGGGTCGATCGGGCCACCTCGTTGGCCGGCGTCGGGGAAGTGAGAGGTGTCGATGCCGAAGTGAGCCAACCTCCGTTTGAGATGGCCATACGCGGTGTCGTAGGGCGGCACGCCCAAGTACTCAAGAATCCCCCGGACGGACCCACAGTGCGCTGCGGCATCCTCAAGAACCTCCTTCGTGTACCTCTGTGCAGGCCGACGGGGCAGAGGTTCGTCCACGAAGTGGGTCGTGTCGATGCCGTAGTGCTTGAGCCGTCCACGAAGGTAGCGGAGGGGCCCGCTTCCCAGTGGCTGGCCAAGGCGGCGGAGCATGTCCACGAGGCTGCGGCATTCAGGGGCGGTGGTTTCGAGCCCGATACGTGTGTAGCCGGGGCGGTCGTAGAGACGGGACACTATGACGCCTTCCCGGCACGCTTGCGGCCACGGAAAGTGTCTGTGACGGAATGGCAGTTGGGGCAGAGAAGCCGAAGGTTATCCAGGCGGTTGTCCCACCAGTCGCCGTTGATGTGGTCGACTTCCAGGCGAAGTGGTTCGCCATTTCGCCTGGGGCCAGTGCCGCACATCGCGCACGTGTCCGGCGTGCCTTCCCTCAGCAGGTATTTGCGCAAGCGACTGCTGCTGGTGCGGCCGTCTTGAGGGGAGCCAAGGACGAGAATCTCGTCCTTGGCTCGCTTCCGCCGTGGTTGGCGTACCACGGGAGTGAAGTGTGAAGTGTCGATGCCGAGCTTCGCGATGCGGCGGCCGATGTGGGCCTGGTTGCCGCCCACAGGGCTGATGCCCAACCGTCGCACAACCTCGGCGATGCTGCTCGACTCGCGGACAACTTCGCGAAGCCGCCGCTCCGTATGCCGGACACCCTCGCGCTCGAAGTGAGAACAGTCGATGCCCCACTGTGCGACCAGCGTTCGCAGATACGCGCGGCTGCCACTCGTGGGTTTGCCGCCGAATCTCGAAATCACCTCGGATAGTGACGTGCACAAGGCAACGGCGTCTGCGACGAGTTCACGGGTGTACTTGAAACCGATGGACAACGGAACCCCCTCCGGTATCGGCTGCGCGTAGCAGTCTCGTACGCACTAACGAACCGATAGTCGGATGGTCACGTCCGTATTCCGACCACTTTGCGATCGCGAGCCCGGCCGTCGGCCGTCAGGCCGGGGCCGGGCTCTCCGTGTACATCCGGGCGATGACGTCCTCGATCACCGGCTCCCGCACGGACAGGTCAACGACCGGATACCGAGCCGCCAGTTCCGCGACGAGCGGGGCCGCGCTCGCGCCTGCTGGGAAGGCGAGCCATTGCCGGGGCCCGTCGACGCGCTCGCAACGCGCGCCGGCGAGCTCGATCGGGGGGAGCTCGCGCTCGAAGTCGACGACGAGGGTCCGCTCGCTCTCGCCGACCGCGTGGAGGCCGTCGAGTCCGCCGTCGTACATGAGGCGTCCGTGGTCGATGACCATGACCCGCTTGCAGAGCTGCTCGATGTCCGTCAGGTCATGCGTGGTCAGCAGAACGGTCATGCCCTGCTCGGAGTTGACGCTGCGCAGGAATTCGCGGACCTTCGCCTTGCTGACGACATCCAGCCCGATCGTCGGCTCGTCCAGGTAGAGAACCTCGGGATCGTGCAGCAGCGCGGCCGCGATGTCTCCGCGCATCCGCTGCCCCAGCGAGAGCTGCCGCACCGGGACGTCCAACAGCTCGGCCAGGTCGAGGAGTTCGACACAGCGCGCCAGGTTGATCCGGTAGCGGTCGTCGGGGATGCGGTACATGCGCCGCACCAGCTCGTACGAATCCCGCAGGGGCAGGTCCCACCACAAAGTGGTCCGCTGGCCGAAGACGACGCCGATGCGCCTCGCGAGGCGGGTGCGTTCCCGGGAGGGGTCGATGCCGGCGACCCTGAGGCGGCCGCCACTGGGGGTGAGGATGCCGGTGAGCATCTTGATGGTGGTGGATTTGCCGGCGCCGTTGGGCCCGATGTAGCCGACCATTTCTCCTCTCGGCACGGTGAAGGAGATGCCGTCGACGGCCCGGACCTGGCGCCGTTCGCGTCGCCAGAGCCCGGCGCGGCGCCGTACGTCGAAGATCTTCTCGACGCCGTCGAGTTCGATGATGAGGTCGTCCATGTGAGGCTCTCAGCTCCCTGTGCTGCGGTAGGAACGCAGGCCGGCGCGCCAGGCCAGCCCGGAGAGGGCGAGGCAGGCACCGGCTACGAGGGGTGGGGCGAAGTCGATCCAGCCGGGCAGGCCGAGGGGGTCGTCGCGGCCGAGGATGCGGAGGGCGGGCAGCCAGTTGACGAAGGCGAGGGGGACGACGAAGGTGACGCCGCGTACAAGGTCCTTGGCGAAGACGGTGGGCGGGAACTGGAGGAGGGTGTTGCCGCCGTAGGTGAAGGAGTTCTGGACTTCGGAGGCGTCGTTGGACAGGAACTGGAAGGCCCCTCCGACGACGAAGACGGAGCTGAAGATGCCGGCTCCGCTGATGAGCATGACGGGGAGGAGGAGCAGGTGCACCGGGGTCCAGGCGATGTCGAGCCGGGCGATCGCCCAGCCGAGGACGAGGGCGCCCTGGGTGAGGCGGCCGAGGCGGCGGAGCGCGAACTTGTCGGCGGCGACCTGGGCGAGGACGGGGGCGGGGCGGACGAGGAGGGTGTCGAGGGTGCCGTCGCGGACGCGCCGGCCGAGGCGGTCCATGCTGCCCATGAGGAGGTCGGCGATGCCGAAGGAGGTGCTGGTGGTGCCGTAGAGGAAGGCGACTTCGGCGAAGGAGAAGCCGCCGAGGGAGTCGACGCGGGTGAACATCAGCACGATGGCGACGAAGTCGAGGGCGGTGCCGGCGAAGTTGCCGAAGGTGGTCATGAGGAATGAGGCGCGGTAGGCCATGGTGGAGCGCATCCACATGACGACGATGAGCCAGTAGGAGCGGAGGGCGTCAGCCACCCTGGACGACCACCTTTCGGGTCGCGGCGGCCTGGAGGGCGCGCCCGGCGCAGAGGAGGGTGACGGCCCAGGCGAGCTGGAGGCCGTAGGCCCTGGCGAGGCCGAGGGGGCCGGTGTGGACGCCGAGGAGGATGTCGGCGGGGACCTGGAGGAGCGCTGACCAGGGGAGGAGCCGGGCTATGTCGCCCAGGGCGCCGGGGAAGACGTTGAGCGGGAGCAGCGTGCCGGAGAAGAAGAGCATGGCGAGCCCGGCGACGGTGGTCACGCCGGCGCCGTCGAGCAGCCAGAAGGCGCTGAGGACGACGAGGTAGCGCAGGGCGAAGCTGACGACGATGCCGAGGACGACCGACAGGAGGAAGGCGAGCCAGGTCAGGGGGTTCGCGGGGAGAGCCAGGTCGAAGAAGAGGGCGCCGCAGAGCGTGGGGAGCAGTCCGCGGCCCAGGAGGTGGAAGGCGGCGCGGCCGAGGTCGGCGGTGAGCCACCAGAGCTGGAGGTCGGCGGGGCGGTAGAGGTCGATGGCGATGTCGCCGGTACGGATTCGCTCGATCAGCTCGTCCTGGAAGCCGCCGCCCATCATGGCCATGGTGGCGAGGAGGGCCTGGCCGATCCAGACGTAGGTGAGGGCCATGGACTGGTCGTAGCCGCCGAGGTGCGGCCGTTGGTCCCACAGGGCGATGTAGGTGTAGGCGAGGATGAAGCCGAAGACGGTGTTGGTGAAGACGCCTGCCGCGGTGGCGACCCGGTAGGTCGAGTAGCGGCGGAAACTGCTTGTCGCAACGGCGCCGTACAGGCCTCCGTACCGGCTCATCCGGACCGCCCCTCCCGAATCGCGCGCAAGCGCACGAGCCTAGCGGCGGGTCAGGAACCGTTCCAACCCTTTTTAACTCATACGGGTGGGTGGATTGGGTCATCCGGCCTGTCACGGGACTGTCACAAGTGTGTGCTGATGTCCCTTATCAGTCCTTTGATGCGACAGTGTCCTGCGCGGCGTAGGTCACGATTGACCCCAGATGTTCCGCCGTGGCACAACCCTCGGCGGCGGTGGAGGAGTCCAAGAAGGTATGAGCAGCAAGCGCACCGGCCTTGGCCGGCTGATTCCGACCTGGCGGACGGTCGTGGGGTCGTTCCTGCTGTTCGTGCTGGTGCTGGCGGGCGCTTTCATCGCGGGTTACATGCTGGTGGACATCCCGAAGGCGAATGCCGGGGCCGTCGCGCAGTCGAATGTGTATCTGTACGCGGACGGCTCGCAGCTCGCCCGCGACGGGGAGGTCAACCGGGAGAGCGTGCCGCTGAGCCAGGTCGCGAAGTCGGCGCAGTACGCGACGCTGGCGGCCGAGGACCGGCGGTTCTACCAGGAGTCGGCGGTCAGCCCGAAGGCGATGGTGCGGGCGGCCTGGAACAGCGCGACGGGCAAGGGCAAGCAGTCGGGCTCGACGATCACCCAGCAGTACGTGAAGAACTACTACCTCACCCAGCAGCAGACCGCGGTCCGCAAGGTGAAGGAGTTCTTCATCGCGATCAAGCTGGACCGGGAGAAGACCAAGGACGAGATCCTCGAGGGCTATCTCAACACCAGCTACTACGGCCGGCGCGCTTACGGCGTCCAGGCGGCCTCGCAGGCGTACTTCGGCAAGGACGCCGACGAGCTGACCGTCGCCGAAGGCGCCTATCTCGCGACCCTCCTCAATGCCCCGAGCGAGTACGACGTGGTCGCCCACCCGGAGAACAAGGCGAAGGCCGTGGCCCGCTGGAACTACGTCCTGGACGGGATGGTGAAGGAAGGCTGGCTGAGCGAGAGCGCCCGGCAGTCAACCGTGTTCCCCAAGCCGGGCCCGGTGAAGGCGGCCACCGGGATGTCGGGTCAGCGCGGGTATCTGGTGGAGGCGGTGAACGACTATCTGGCGGACAACGACATCGTCGACGAGGAGACGTTGCGCACCGGCGGCTACCGCATCACCACCACGATCGAGAAGTCGAAGGAGACGGCCTTCGTCAGCGCCGCCGAGAAGCAGCTGATGGACAAGCTCAACAGCAAGGCGCACAAGGCCGACAAGTACGTCCGGGCGGGCGGGGCGTCGATCGATCCGAAGACCGGCAGGGTCGTGGCGATGTACGGGGGCATCGACTACACGAAGCAGTATGTGAACAACGCGACCCGCCGTGACTATCAGGTCGGCTCGACCTTCAAGCCGTTCATCTTCGCGTCCGCCGTGCAGAACAGGTCGCAGACCCAGTACGGCCGGACCATCACCCCGTACACGGTCTACAGCGGCACCAACAAGCGCGAGGTGATCGGTCCCGACGGCCCGACGGGTTACCGGCCGGCGAACGAGGACGATGTCTCGTACGGGCCGATCACCGTCACCCGGGCGATGGACAAGTCGGTGAACTCGGTCTACGCGCAGATGGCCCAGGACGTGGGCCCGGCCAAGGTCAAGGCGACGGCCATCGCGCTCGGACTGCCGTCGGACACGCCGTCGCTGACCACGAATCCGTCGATGGCGCTGGGCACGGCCACCGCGAGCCCGCTGGACATGGCGTCGGCCTACGCGACGCTGGCGAACCACGGCAGGTACATCCCGTACACGCTGGTGGTGAAGATCACCAGGGACGGCACCGACATCCACCTGCCCTCCCGCCCGGCCAAGCAGGCGATCTCGCGCGAGGCGGCCGACACGACGACCTCCATCCTGCGGTCGGTGGTCAACGGCGGTACGGCGACGGCGGCGCAGGCGGCCGGGCGGCCCTCGGCGGGCAAGACGGGGACGATGGAGGAGGACAGGGCGGCCTGGTTCGCCGGGTACACGCCGAATCTGGCGACCGTGGTCGCGGTCATGGGCCAGGATTCGGCGACGGGGAAGCAGAAGTCGCTCTACGGTGTGACCGGGCTGGCCCGGGTCAACGGCGGCGGCTATCCGACGCAGATCTGGGCGGCGTACACGAAGGGCGCGCTGAAGGGGAAGAAGGCCGAGAGCTTCGAGCTGTTCCTGGAGAAGGGGGCCAGTGCCCCGCCGATCACCACAGCGCCCCGGACCAGTGCCCCGGCGACCACCCAGCCGCCCGTGACCAGCGCCCCGCCGACCACCCAGGCCCCGACGACCACCGCCCCCACGACCGAGGCCCCGACGACCGGGGCGCCGACCCCGACGACCGAGGCCCCGACGGACGGGGCGACGGACGGCGGTATCGACTTCGGTACGCCGGACGTGGACGCGGAGCCATAGCGCTTCGCGCAGGGCCCTGGGGTCTGCCCGGGTGGCCGGTTCCGTCCTCAATCGCCGGACGGGCTGAATTCAGCCCGTCCGGCGATTGAGGACAAGCGCAGCCGGAGGGCTGCGCAACCCGGCGAACGCTCGGGTCACAGTCCTAGAGGTACAGCCCGGTGGAGTCCTCCGCGCCCTGCAGCCGCTCCGCGGCCACCGCGTGCAGATCGCGCTCGCGCATCAGCACGTACGCGGTGCCCCGCACCTCGACCTCGGCCCGGTCCTCCGGGTCGAACAGCACTCGGTCGCCGACCTCCACCGTCCGTACGTTCTGGCCGACGGCGACCACCTCCGCCCAGGCCAGCCGCTTGCCGACGGCCGCCGTGGCGGGGATCAGGATGCCGCCGCCTGAGCGGCGCTCGCCCTCGGGGGAGTCGCTGCGCACGAGCACACGGTCGTGCAGCATGCGGATGGGGAGCTTGTCATGGGACTCGCGTGCCGTATCGGTCTTGTTCGAACTCACAGGTACGACGTTACCGGCGTCGCCTGCGCAGTGAGAGCCCGGCCACCACCGCGACCACGGCCACCACGCCCACCGCGACCGGCACGATGCGGTCCAGGCGCGGGCTGCCGTCCTCCGAGGTGAAGTGGCCGCACGCCTGCGTCACCGCCCGGTTCACCGCGACGTACGCCTGGCCGGCGGTGCGGTCGACGGCCGAGGCGACCTTGGCCTTCGTGTCGGCCGCGATCGTCTTCGGGTGCACGCGCACCGCGATCTCGTCCAGGGCCGCGGCGAGATCCTGCCGCCTGCGGACGATGTCCGCCTCGATCTGCGCGGGGGTCCTCGCGTCCGACACCGCAGCTCCTTCGTCAACTCGCCGGGTACCGTCCGCCCGGTACCGTGCAGACAGTCTGTCAGTCCGCACGTCCCGACGCCCGTCGGCACCCCCTTTCAGAGGAGTTGCACCCCATGGCCGAGCGCCTCACCCCCGGTGATCCCGCCCCCGACTTCACCCTGCCCGACGCCGACGGCAACGAGGTGTCCCTGGCCGGACACAAGGGCCGCAAGGTCATCGTCTACTTCTACCCGGCCGCCCTGACCCCCGGCTGCACCAAGCAGGCCTGCGACTTCACCGACAACCTCGACCTGCTGGCCTCGGCGGGCTACGACGTCATCGGGGTCTCGCCGGACAAGCCGGAGAAGCTCGCCAAGTTCCGGGAGAAGGAGTCCCTGAAGGTGACGCTGGTCGGCGACCCGGACAAGCAGGTGCTGGAGGCGTACGGCGCCTTCGGCGAGAAGAAGCTCTACGGCAAGACCGTCGTTGGCGTCATCCGCTCCACGGTCGTCGTGGACGAGGCCGGGAACGTCGAGCACGCCTGGTACAACGTCAAGGCCACCGGGCATGTCGCCAAGCTCATCAAGGACCTCAAGCTCTGACCGACTGCAGCGCCTGCCTTACCCGGTCCACCGCCCCGGCCGTCGTCGAGGCGTGCGCCGACAGCCGTACGGAGTCGGCGCGCACCGACGGGGTGACGTCATGCGCGTGCAGCGTTTTGGCGACGGCCGCCGGGTCGGTGCCGGGGAGGCGGAAGGAGACGATGCCGGCGCGTTCGGCGGGTGCGACGGGGGAGAGGATCTCGCCGCCTGCCGCCCGGACGGCGTCGATGAGCTCGTCCACGCGCTGGGCGACATGCGCGGCGATGGCCCGCACGGTCACCGTCTCGACCAGCTCCAGGGCGGCGGCGAACGCGGCCGCCGTGACCGGGCTCAGGTTGGTGATGCTCCAGCGCAGCGCGTCCGGCGCGGCCGGGTGCTCGGTGTCGTCGAAGACGGCGACGTCCTCGACGCCCGTCCAGCCGGTGAGCGTCGGCTCCAGCCGCTCCAGGGCCCGGTCGGACAGAGCGGCGAAGCCGGTGGCCCAGCTGGCGCGCAGCCACTTCTGGCCGCCGGCCACGACCACGTCGGCCGCGTCCCAGGGGAGGTCGGCGACGCCGAAGGCCTGCATGGCGTCGACGATCAGCAGCCGGTCCTCGCCGATGACCTGGCGGATGGCGGCGAGGTCGGCGCGGTAGCCGGTACGGAAGTCCACGGCGCTCAGCGACACCGCGACGACAACGTCGGTCAGTGCCTTGTCGACGGCCTCCGGGGTCGGCGCGGCGTCGAGCCAGCGGGGCTCGGCGCGGCCGAGGGCGGCGCTGCGGCGCCACGGGTAGTGGTTGGCGGGGAAGTCGGCGGCGGGGACCAGGACGGTGCCCTTGGGGATGCCGAAGGCCGCGTGGAACAGGCCGGTGGAGGCGTTCGGCAGCAACACGACATGCGCAGGGCCGGTTCCGGCCAGGCGGGCCGCCGCCGCGCGGGCGCGCGGCTCGGCCAGCATCAGCTCGTTGACGGTGGTGTGGCCGGCCTGCGCGGACTGCGCGAGGGCGGCGGCGGTCGCGTCGAGGACGTCGCGGGAGGGCGGTCCGTAGCGGGCGAAGTCCAGATAGCCCTCGGGTTCGCTGAAGTGCTCGGCGTATCCCGGCAGTCCGGCCTCGCTGGTCATGCGTTCGCTTTCCCGTCGCTCTTGAGGGTGCCGAGCGCGACCGCGTCGGCCATGGCCTGGTACCCGGCGTTGTTGGGGTTCAGATGGTCCCCGGAGTCGTAGGCGCCCAGCAGCCGCGCCGGCCGGCGCGGATCGCGGAGCACCTTGTCGAAGTCGACGACGTCGTCGAAGATCACGCCGGTCCGGATCTTCTGGTTGATCTTCTGCCGCACGGCCTCCACGGCGGCGCTGTACCCCGCGTGGCCCTGCACGGGGGCCAGCGTGGCCCCGACGACGCGCACCCCCTGCGCATGCGCGCGGTGAACGATCGCGCGCAGCCCGTCGATGACGAACGCTGGCTCCGTCTGACGCGGCGCGCGCAGGATGTCGTTGATCCCCAGCTGCACGACCAGCGTCCTGGCCCCGGTCGCGCCGAGCGCGTCACGCCCGAGGCGGTTGAGGCCACCGGGGTCGAAGCCGGTGGATTCGTCGAGCAGGATCCGGTTGCCGCTCAGTCCCGCGTTGAGAACGCCCATGCGCAGGCCGGAATTCAGCATGCGCATCGCGAGGTCGTCGGTCCAGCGCCGGTTCGCGCCGACGGTGGACGCGACGCCGTCGGTGAGCGAGTCGCCCAGCACCACGACCGCGCCGTCGGCCCGGGGCGTGAAGACGTCCACCCCGGTCACGTACCGCCAGTGCGGGCTCTGCCCGACGAAGGCCGCCCCGCTGGTCTGCGCGGTGTGCTCGCCGCGCGCGGTGTACGAGATCTGGCGGGCGTCGGGGTGATACGTCACCGGGCCCGACGCGGTCGGCGAGTACGTCGTGACCAGCAGGTCCGCCGAATCCGGCACCGTCAGCTGCGCCGCGTCGCTCACCACGCTCCCGCCCGCCGGTATCACCGCCTCGGCGCCGCCCGCGAACGTCAGCGCGCGCATGCTGTCCGCCTTAGCCACCGGACTGTCGGCGCTCGCCGCCACCGCGACCGTGGCATGGCTGATCAACAGCGGCCGTGTACCGAACGTGTTCGACAGCCGAACCCGCGCCGCCGTCCCCCCGACGCTCGCGTGCACCACATTGCGTATCGACGTCCCCGGATACCCCTTCGCCGTCCCCGGCTCCCCGCCCACCGCCGCGGTCTCCCACGTCCCCACCCACGCCCCGCTCGCCGAGGACTGCCCTGCCGGCGCCACGCGCGCGGGCGTGTCACCGCGGCTCACCACGACGAGGATCGCGATCGACACGAGCGCGACCAGCGCGGCGAGGGCTGCCAGCAGGGTGTAACCGGTGGATCTGGCCAAGCGATGAGTCTCCTCGGACGTCGGGAACCCGTTGTTCGTTCCATCAGTGAGTGTGGCGTGGAGAATACGCGGGAGTAGCGGGCGCCCTGAAATGAGAGCGGCAGAAATGACCGAACCACGCGGCGTACACCGCGTTAAGCGGGCACGGCTGGAAGCGGGGCGGCGATGAGCGGAGTGGATACGTCCCGGGCACGGGCTGGGGCGGCGTCGTCGGGTGGCTTTTCGTACAGTGCCGCCGACCTGGAGAAGCGGCGCGGCGTACGCCGCATGCTGTGTTCTTCCGGGGGGCCACCCCCCGTACCCCCGGGAAGTACGGGGTCGGCAGTGGCGGGGGAGGTGCGGCGATGAGCGGAGTGGATACGTCCCGGGCACGGGCTGGGGCGGCGTCGTCGGGTGGCTTTTCGTACAGTGCCGCCGACCTGGAGAAGCGGCGCGGCGTACGCCGCATGCTGTGTTCTTCCGGGGGGCCACCCCCCGTACCCCCGGGAAGTACGGGGTCGGCAGTGGCGGGGGAGGTGCGGCGATGAGCGGAGTGGATACGTCCCGGGCACGGGCTGGGGCGGCGTCGTCGGGTGGCTTTTCGTACAGTGCCGCCGACCTGGAGAAGCGGCGCGGCGTACGCCGCATGAAGGTCCTGGCGACCGGGCTGTTGCTGGTGGCGACGCTGGTGTACGCCCTCGCGAAGTGGGCCGAGTCCGCCGGAGCGGGCCCGTGGGCCGGTTACGTGGCGGCGGCGGCGGAGGCGGGGATGGTCGGCGCGATGGCGGACTGGTTCGCGGTGACGGCGCTGTTCAGGCGGCCGTTGGGGCTGCCGATTCCGCATACGGCGATCATTCCGACGAAGAAGGACGCGCTGGGGCGCAGCCTCGGCGACTTCGTCGGGGACAACTTCCTGTCCGAGCACGTCGTGCGCACCCGGTTGCGGGCCGTCGGGATCGGCTCGCGCCTGGGGCGGTGGCTGGAGGAGCCGGACCACGCGGACCGGGTGACCGAGCAGGCGGCGGCCGCGCTGCGCGGGGCGCTGACGGTGCTGCGGGACTCCGACGTGCAGGCGGTGGTCGGCGAGGCGATCACGCGGCGGGCGGAGGCGCAGGAGATCGGGCCGGGGATAGGGAAGATGCTGGAGCGGATCGTCGCGGACCAGGGGCACCGGCGGGTGGTGGACCTGGTGTGCGTACGGGCCCACGACTGGCTGGTCGAGCACGGCGATTCGGTGATGGACGCCGTCCAGGGCGGCGCCCCCGGCTGGACGCCGCGCTTCGTGGACCGCAGGGTCGGGGAGCGGGTCTACAAGGAGCTGGTGCGCTTCACCGCCGAGATGCGGGACATGCCCGATCACCCGGCGCGCGGCGCGGTGGACCGCTTCCTGAGGGACTTCGCGGTCGAGCTGCAGTCCGACCCCGACACGCGAGCGCGGGTGGAACGGCTGAAAAAGGACCTGCTGGCGAGGGGCGAGGTCCAGGACCTCATCGAGTCCGCCTGGAGCGCCGTGCGCGGCATGGTCGTCGCCGCGGCCGGCGACGAGCGCAGCGAGCTGCGTCTGCGGGCGCGGGCCTCGCTGCTCTCGCTGGGCGCGCGGATGGCTCAGGACCCCGCGCTCACCGGCAAGGTGGACGGCTGGCTGGAGGACGCGGCCACGTATGTCGTGACGACCTACCAGGACGAGATCACCTCTCTCATCACGGACACCATCGCCGGCTGGGACGCCGAGCAGACCACCCGCAAGATCGAGGCGAACGTCGGGCGGGACCTGCAGTTCATCCGCATCAACGGCACGGTGGTCGGAGCGCTGGCGGGGCTGGCGATCTACGCGCTGTCACGGCTCGTGGCGGGGTAGGAGGCAGCCGCCATGGCAATCTGATGGCACGTCATTTATCGTGCTCCGGGTGAGATGGCCAGGGCGGGCCCTGTGGGGTCTCGGCGAGGCGGCGGTGACCTTCGGTGTCGTCGTCCTGCTGCTGGTCGCCCACCAGCTGTGGTGGACGAACCTGCGGGATCACACCTCCGCCCAGCGCCGGGTGCAGCAGCTGGAGCAGGCGTGGGGCACGGGCGCGGGGGCCGGGGCGGGTGCGGGTGCGGGTGACGGCGCCCCCGCGGCCTCGTCGGCGGCCGAGACATCGGATCAATCCGCCCCCACCCGCACCGCGTCCGCCTCCCAGGGGTACGCCGTGCTCCGCATCCCGCGCCTGGGCGTCACCGCCCCCGTCGCCGAGGGCATCACCAAGGCCAAGGTCCTCAACCACGGCTACGTGGGCCACTACCCCCGCACCGCCCAGCCCGGCCAGGCCGGCAACTTCGCCGTGGCCGGGCACCGCAACACCCACGGCGAGCCCTTCCGCCACCTCGACCGCCTCCGGGTCGGCGACACCGTCAGCGTCGAGACGGCCACCACCCGCTTCACGTACGTCGTCGTGAGGACCCTGGCCCGGACCTCCGCCCAGGACGGCACCGTGGTCGCGCCGGTGCCGTACAGCAGCTTCCACCGCTCGGCCCGCCTGAGCGGGCGGGGGTACTACATCACGCTCACGACCTGCACGCCCGCCTTCACCTCCCGCTACCGGCTGGTGGTCTGGGGGCGGCTGACATCGGCGCGGGTACGGTGACCGGAACGGTGACCAGAACGGTGACCAGAGTGTGGTCAGGGGCTTGCGCGGGCGACGCCGGGCTCGGAGGATCTGACAAGACCTCCGATGACCGTCCTCGTCGGGGTGATGCCGACCATGAATGAACGGAGTGTCCTGTGAAGCTGCTGCGAGCCGGAGCCGCCGGGGCCGAGCGCCCTGCACTGCTGGACCGCGACGGGGTCCTGCGCGACCTGTCGGCCCTGGTGACCGACATCGACGGGGCGCTGCTCGCCGACGAGTCCGCCCTCGCGCGCATCCGCGAGGAGGAGGCGGCCGGGACGCTGCCCGCGCTCGACGCGGACCTGCGGGTCGGGCCGCCGCTGGGCCGGATCGGGAAGATCGTCTGCATCGGGCTCAACTACCACGACCACGCCAAGGAGACCGGCTCGCCGATCCCGAAAGAGCCGATCCTGTTCATGAAGGCCCCGGACACGGTCGTCGGGCCCGAGGACACCGTGCTGGTGCCTCGCGGCAGCGAGAAGACCGACTGGGAGGTCGAGCTGGCGGTCGTGATCGGGCGGGAGCTGCGCTACGCGGCGTCCGCGGAGGAGGCGCTGGAGGCGGTCGCGGGCTACGCGATCGCGCATGACGTGTCCGAGCGCGCGTTCCAGATCGAGCGCGGCGGCCAGTGGGACAAGGGCAAGAACTGCGAGACCTTCAATCCGCTCGGGCCCTGGCTGGTCACGGCCGACGAGGTGCCCGATCCGCAGGCGCTCGGCCTGCGGCTGTGGGTCAACGGCGAGCTGAAGCAGAACGGCGACACCGCCGACCAGATCTTTCCGGTGGCGGAAGTCGTGCGCTACCTCAGCCAGTTCATGACCCTGTACCCGGGGGACGTCATCAACACCGGCACCCCGGCGGGCGTGGCACTCGGGCACCCCGACCCCAAGCCGTTCCTGCGGCCGGGGGATGTGGTCGAGCTGGAGATCGACGGGCTCGGGCGGCAGCGTCAGGTGTTCAAGAGCGCGTAGGGCCTGAGCGCGTAGTGCTTCCCGTCAGCGCCGCGTAGACCACGACATTGGCCGAATATGCCTGCTTCGCGCGGTCGAAGACACCGCCGCACGTGATGAGGCGGAGCTCGGGGCGGCCGTTCGAGCCGTAGACGCGGTCGGGGCGGAAGCCGGCCTTGTCGACGACCTGGACGGCCTCGACGGTGAATTCGGCGACGGTGCCGTCGGTGCGGGTGACATTGACCAGCGCGCCGGGGGCGACCGTGCTGAGGGCGTAGAAGACGGCCGGCCGGGTCGTGGTGTCGACGTGGCCGACGATGACGGCCGCGCCCTCGGAGCCGGGCGCGGGGCCGGCGCCGTACCAGCCGGCGACGTCGGGGGTGTCGTACGGCGGGGGTTCGACGGCGCCGTCGGTGGTGAGGCCGCGTACGACGACCGGGGCGTCGATGCCGACCGAGGGGATGCCGACGCGGACCGGCCGGGCGGACGGCAGCGGCAGGTGCGGGGCGTAGACGGCGGCCGGGCGCCCTCCGTTGCCGCCGTCGCCGTTGGCTGCCGCGGTGACGGCGGACGGGGCGGAGGCGGCGGAGTCCGGGCCTTCGAGGTGTACGTAGCCCTTGACCCAGGCGACGAGCAGGATCAGCGTGGCCGCGTAGCCCGCGAGGGTCCGTCCCCGGCCGTGGAGGCCTCGCAGACCTGGCAGACCTCGTATCACCGACGCTATTACCGATACCGACGCCACGGCGGCCGGTCCTCAGTCCTGGTCGCGGCCGCGACGGCGGCGGTGCAGGGCGAGCCCGGCGACCCCGGCCACGGCGAGCACGCCGGCGGCCACGGCGGCCGGGACACCGGCCTCGTGCGGCTGCCTGGCGGCGGTGTCGGCGGCGGTGTCATTGACGGTCAGTTTCGCCGTGCCGCCACCGCCTGCCGGCACCGGTGCGATGGGTGTGGACGGCACCTCGGCCCAGGGCTTGTCCCCGCCGCCAACGCCGCCTGTGCCGCCGCCGCCCCACTGCTTCTCGCCGCCGGCGTTTACGCCCCCGCCGTTTCCGCCCCCGCCGCCCCACTGCTTCTCGCCGCCCGCGCCTCCACCGCCCGCGCCTCCGCTGCCCCACTGCTTGCCGTCGCCGCCCCCGGCCGCGGCGCCTCCGCCGATCGTCAGCTGGCCCTGCGCCGCGCGCGGCAGTCCGTTGCAGTTGACGTAGACCGGGTAGGACCCGACGGCCGCGCTGGAGCTGATGACCGCCTCGGCGAACAGTCCGCCGTCCGCCGCCGGGGCGAGCTTGACCGTGGAGACGAAGGCCGTGGAGCTGACGGTGCCGGTGACGGCCCGCCCGCAGGACTGCGTACGGATGTCCAGGTCACCGCCGGCGGAGATGACGGCCGGGGTGAGGGTCATGGCCTCCTGGCCCTGGCCGCCCGGCCCGGGATAGGCCGCGCTGGCGGGCGGTGCGCAGAGCGAGAACAGTGCCACCGCCCCGGCGGCGGCGTACAGCGGGATTCGGACAGAGCCCATGGCGAACAACCTCCAGTCATCCGGGCTCACGTCATCACCCGGTATGTCGAAGGTCCGTCGCCGGGCGGGTCACCGCACGCCGGGATGGTCCGTACGAGTCAGCGCGGCGTCAGATCTCCTCCACGAGATCCGCGATCGAGTTGACGACCCGTGAGGGCCTGAACGGGTGGCGGTCTATGTCGGCCTCCGCGGTGAGCCCCGTCAGCACCAGCACGGTCTCCATCCCGGCTTCGAGTCCGGCCAGTACGTCGGTGTCCATCCGGTCGCCGATCATCGCGCTGCTCTCGGAGTGCACCCCGATGGCGTTCAGCCCGGCCCGCATCATCAGCGGATTCGGCTTGCCGACGAAGTACGGGTCCTTGCCCGTCGCCTTGGTGATCAGGGCCGCGACCGAGCCGGTGGCCGGCAGCGCGCCCTCCGCCGAGGGCCCGGTCTCGTCCGGGTTGGTCGCGATGAAGCGGGCGCCGCCGTTGATGAGGCGGATGGCCTTCGTCAGCGCCTCGAAGCTGTAGGTGCGGGTCTCGCCCAGCACGACGTAGTCCGGCTCGACGTCGGTCAGGACATAGCCGATGTCGTGCAGCGCGGTGGTGAGGCCGGCCTCACCGATCACATACGCGGTGCCGCCCGGGCGCTGGTCGTCCAGGAACTTGGCGGTGGCCAGCGCGGAGGTCCAGATGTTCGCGACCGGGACGTCCAGGCCCATGCGCGACAGGCGGGCGTGCAGGTCGCGCGGGGTGTAGATGGAGTTGTTGGTCAGGACGAGGAACGGCTTCCCGGACTCCTTGAGCCGCTTCAGGAACGCGTCCGCGCCCGGGATCGGTGTGCCCTCATGGATGAGCACACCGTCCATGTCGGTGAGCCACGATTCGATCGGCTTGCGTGTCGACATGGTGCCGGTCTCCTGTCTGGCGGTGCGGTGGCGCGGCGGTGCGGCTTTAGCCTAATCGTGGCGTCGGGCGGCGATGACCAGGGCTGCGCCGCCGAGCAGGAGCCCGGCCACGGTGAGCGCGGCGCGCTCCCCACCGGTGGCCGCCAGCTCCGGAGCCCCGCCCGGCGCCTCCTGCGGCCTCGCGGTCTCCGGCCCGGGTCCTGGCCCCGGGCCCGGTCCCGGCCATGTTCCCCGTCCCGGTGCCGGGCCGGGTGCCGATCCCGGCCCCGGTACCGGCACCGGTCCTAGTCCTGGTCCTGGTGCCGGCCCCGGCCCCGGTACCGGTCCCAGTCCCAGTCCCGGCACCGGTGTCGGTGTCGGTGTCGGTGTCGGTGTCGGTACCACGATGTCGAATTCGTACGGCTCCGACTGGCCCACCCACTCGCCGTCCGCCCCCGCGCGTTCCCGCTGCATCACAGTCGCCGACGCAGCCACATGCACCGGCCGCGTCCCGCGCCCGAAGCGCAGCCTCAGCTCCACGGCCGCGCTCTGCCGGGGCGCCAGCGCCATGCCCGGTCCGTCCTCGCCACCGACGACTCCGACGTTCTCGTCGTTGCCGGTGTGGGTCAGGGACACCGCCCGCCAGGTGCGGCTTGCCGCGTCCCGGTACTGCAGGCTGACGTTCCTGGGCGTGAGTGTCCGCTCCCGGTCCACCAGCACGATCACCGCGTGCACGTCGCGGCGGGCGGTGCGGGTGGTGTTGCTGAGGCGGACGGTGAGGCTGCGCGGCGCTTCCCCGGGGTGGTACGTCGGGCTGCCGCCGGTCAGTTGGGCGTGGACCGGGAAGTCGGCCGCGTGGGCTGCGGGCGTTGCCAGGGCGAAGGCGGTGGCGGCGAGGAGCAGGATTGGGCATCTCATATGACCGGAAGGTGCCACGCGATGCGGTTGATTCCGGGCGGGACGCGGCGGTGCGGGTCGCGATCGCACCCGTATGCCACGGCTATGACGTGGCGTTGCGGGCGAGTCCCAGCGCGTATTCGGGCCACCACGTGCCCGCGGCGGGGCCGCCCTTGCAGGGGCCGTCGGAGTCGCCGGGGCGTTTGATCCAGAGGTAGGCGTCGATGAGGGGGGAGGAGGTGCGGGTGGTGGGGGGAATGCCGAGGGCGCGGCCTGGGGGGTTGCACCAGGCTTCGTCGTGGCCGCCGGTGAGGGGGCCGCGGCCGTTGCGGCTGGTGTCGATGACGAAGTGCTTGCCGCCGAGGTCGCGGGAGAGCTCCAGCCCGTACGCGGTGTTGGCCTCGGTCGTGTAGAAGTTCGACGTGTTGAGGGCGAAGCCGTCCGCCTCCCCGATGCCGCCCCGCTGCAGCGGGGCGACGAGCTGGCGCGGGTCGCGGACCCAGCCGGCGTTGCCGGCGTCGAGGTAGACGCGGGTGCGGGGGAGGGCCTTCAGGGTCCGGACGGCGTACGTGAGCAGCGCGTAGCGCTCCTCATGGAAGCCGGCGGGGGTGCACCCGTCGACGACGTGGGTGAGGGCGTCGGGCTCCAGTATCACCGCGGCCCGGCGGTCGCCGATGCCGGAGGCGACCTTGTCGATCCAGGCGCGGTACGTGTCGCCGTCGGCGGCGCCGCCCTTGGAGTACTGACCGCAGTCGCGGTGCGGGATGTTGTAGGCGACGAGCAGGGCGTAGCGCCCGGCGGCGGTGGCCGCTTCCGTGAAGCCGCGGGCCTGGCCGGCCGGGTCGTCGATGCCGATCCATTCGGCGACGGGTTCGGAGGCGATGCGTTCCAGGAGCCTGGCGTCGCCGGCCCGGCCGTCCTTCTTCCATACGTTGACCTGGCGGGCGGCGGCGGAGTCCGGGTTGACCCAGAAGGGGGCGCCGGACATGGAGCCGGAGGCCGATGGGGCGGGTGTCACCTCCCCGTCCGGCTTCCCCGGGCCGGCGCAGGCGCCGAGCAGCGCGGCGAGCAGGCCGAGCACTGAGACGGCGCAGGCCGCCCTGCGCACCGGGCCGGTGTTGGTGCCGTACATCCACTCCCCCTTGGATGGCGGGACGAGACCGGTCATCCTCATCCTGACATACCACACCGTCAGAAGGTGGTGTACACAGGTCTGAACGGGGTCATTCGGACAACCGTCATCGCCGCCGGAGTCATCGCCCCGAGTGCGGCGGCCGTGACGTGGCGTCAAGTCGCCCTACCGTCACGCGTTCCGCTGTTCTACGCTGAAGATGGCGCGGCCCAGGACCCCCGGCTGTGCGTGACACAACCGTCCGACAGATCCGACGACGTGGGACGTGGTCCGGTCATGGCCAAGCTCGCGGCCTCTTCGCGACTCCCCCTGTCCGATCCCCGACGAACAGCGCCAGGGCCTGTCCGGCGGACCTTCTCCCGGCGCTTCCGCGCCCAACTGCCCCCGCCAATCGAGTTTTCCCAGCCTCCCTCGGCGCCGGACCACTCCCGCAGTCCGCGCGCTCACGGGTGAGGGGCCCGGCCGACGGCCTCCGGGGGGAGCGGATCCGTCGGCTGGGCTGGTTTTTTGGGAGGCGATTTCGCCTCCGCTGCGCTCAGCCGCTTTGGCTCGATCGCCTACGTCGGCCGGCGGTCCAGGGTGACCGTGCTTCCGTCCGCCGCCGACCGGCGGGCCGCCTCCAGGACGTCCAGGGCGGCCGCCGCTTCCTCGGCCGTGACCGGCGGGGCCGAGCCCTCCCGCAGGGCCTGGGCCACCGCCGGGTAGTACGCCGGGTAGTCGCCCGGGAGCGTGGGGACCGGGCGGGCCGTGTCCCCGGCGCCGAGGGTGCCCCAGGCGGATTCGGGTTCGGTGCCCCAGCCGGGGCCGGGGCGGTGGCCTTCGCGGAGGGCGGCTTCCTGGGGGTCGAGGCCGTACTTGAGGTAGCCGGCGGTGCTGCCCAGGACGCGGAAGCGGGGGCCGAGGCGGGCGGTGGTGGCGCTCATCCACAGGTGGGAGCGGACGCCGGAGGCGTGGGTGAGGGCGATGAAGGTGTCGTCGTCCACGGCGGCGCCGGGGCGGCGGACATCGGCCTCGGCGTAGACCGTGGCGGCCGGGCCGAAGAGGGTCAGGGCCTGGTCGACGAGGTGGCTGCCGAGGTCGTAGAGCAGGCCGCCGATCTCCTGCGGGTCGCCGGACTCGCGCCAGCCGCCCTTGGGCAGGGGGCGCCAGCGCTCGAAGCGGGACTCGAAGCGCTGTACGGTGCCGAGCTCGCCGTCGGCGATCAGGCTCGCGAGGGTGAGGAAGTCGTTGTCCCAGCGGCGGTTCTGGAAGACGGACAGCAGCAGGCCCCGCTCCTTCGCCAGGGCCGCGAGCGCGCGAGCCTCGGCGGCGGTGCCGGCGATCGGCTTGTCGATCACGACCGGCAGCCCGGCCTTCAGCGCGGCCTCGGCGAGCGGCACATGGGTGCGGTTGGGGGAGGCCAGGACGATCAGGTCGAGCTCGTCCGCCCGCGCCCACAGCTCGTCCGGCCCGGCCGCCACGCGTACGCCGTCGTGCTCGGCGCGGGCCTGGGCCTGGCGCTCGGGGCTGGAGGTGACGACGGTGTCCAGGACGAGGTCGTCGGCCGCCGCGATCAGCGGGGCGTGGAAGACCGAGCCGGCCAGGCCGTAGCCGACGAGGCCGACGCGAAGTGGGGTGCGGGCGGGAGACGTAACCATGCACCCCACTCAATCACGGCACGTCGATCCAGACCGCCTCGGACGGGGTGCCCTCGTCATCCGTCACGACCAGCATGTACCAGCCGGACGGGACCAGGGACGGGTCCTTGGGGACGGTGAAGGTGATGGAGCCGTCGGCGTTCTTCCTCATGTCCAGGGCGATGGACCGCTGCTCGACGTCGGTCGCGTGGGTGACCGCGCTGGGGCGCATCAGCCGGGCCGTCCTGATGGTGGCGGCGTGCTCCGTGCGGAAGGTCGCGGTGCCGCCGCGGTCGACCTGGGAGGGGCCGCCGGACAGGGCCGGCTTGGAGTCGCGGTAGAGGTACGGGGGCGTGTAGATCTCGATGCGCTGCTCGAAGAACCCGGCAGTGGTGTTGTCCTTGTCGCCGTAGAGCGGGTTGGAGCCGAAGACGGCGACCCGGCCGTCGGGCAGGAGCAGGGCCTCGGAGTGGTAGTCGCGGCCGACGGCCGGATCGGCGGCCGGGGTGAAGGCGTTGGACACCGGGTGGTAGATCTGGGCCTTCAGGATGTCGCTGGCGCTGCGGCCCCGGTAGTCCCGGGAGCCGCCGGTGGTGAGGACGGTGTCGTCGGGCAGCAGGACGCTGTTGATGTAGCGGGTGGGCTCGGGCAGGTCGGGGCCCGCCGTGTACGCCGGGTGGGCGGCGGTCAGGTCGACGATCGCGGTGCGGCTGGTGGAGGACTTCGACTCGCCGACCCCGCCGCCGCCCAGGACCATGACCTTCTGGTCCTGGGCGGGCGCCAGCAGGACCGAGCCCGCGGTTTCGAGGTCCTTGGCGTCGCTGATGCCGGGTACGGGCTTGAAGGTGTTGGTGCTCAGGTCCCAGATGCCGGGGACGCGGCCCTTGTCGGCGGGGCCGTAGCCGGCGTTGGCGCCGGAGTAGAAGATGTTGCCGCCCCGGGTGAGGAAGAGGGCTGGGTAGGTCGGGAAGTAGCGGGTTTTGGTGTACGTCCACTTCCGCGTCTTCGGGTCGAAGATCTCGTTCTTGCCGGGGACGACCTGGCCGATGTCGTCCAGCCCGGACACGGCCAGCACCTTGCCGTCGGCGAGGGTGACCAGGGTCGGGTACCAGCGGGCCTCGTTCATCGGGTCGACGGTGATGTACCGCTCGGCGACCGGGTCGAACTCGTAGGCCTCCTTGATCCCCTGGAAGTCCTTCTTGTCCATGCCGAGCTTGGTGGCGAGGCCGTAGAGGTTGTCCCGGTCCTTGCCGGTGAGGCCCTGGATCTCGTACTGGGCGGCGGTGTTGACGATGCCGCGCTCGCCCTTGACCTCGGACTCGACGAAGACCCGGGCCGAGCTGGCGGTGACGGTGACCCTGCCGGTCCTGGCGTCCACAGTCTTCTTCGCGCGCGGGACGTTGACCGGGAAGTCTGCGTGGAACCGCCTCCCGTTCTCGTTGTTGACGAAGACGGTCCCCTGGGGAAAGGCCCTGGGCCGGTCCGGGTCCTCGTTCTTGACGATCATCTCGCCGCCGGCTCTGGTCACATCGCCCTTGAGCTTCTCGTAGCGGGCGGTGCCGCCGGCGACCAGCAGATTGCCGTTGGGGAGCTGGACATGGCCGGCGCAGAACATGTCCTTGGGGGTGTCGATCTCCTTGAAGGTGTTGTTCGCCGGGTCCCACAGGACGCTCTGGAAGGTCTTGGCCTTGAAGTTCTTCTCGTCGTTGCCGGAGCCCGCGATGAGCAGCACCTTGCCGGTGTGCAGCAGGGCGGCGTGGATGGAGTTGATCCGGAACCGCTCGGGGACCTCCAGCAGGTCCCAGTGGCCGTACGCGGCCTTGTACTCCGGCTGGTTGATCTTGTAGTCGTGGTACTTCGCCTCGCTGTAGCTGAAGACCGCGGGGGCGTTCATCCCGGCGAGCACGGACACGGCGGCTCCTCCGACGACCAGTTTCCGCAGTCGCCGGCTGGGTCGGTACGTCATCTACGGCTTGCCCCCTCGGGCTCCTCGGGCTCGCGGCCGGATCAGTGACAGGGACCAGACGGCGATCGGCGCGACCGTGATGACCAGCGCCAGCGTCGCCCAGGTGCGCATCGCGACATGCGTGTGGTGGTTGAAGAAGCTCGCCGCGAGCGAGCCGCCGAAGACCAGCAGCCAGAAGAGGTGGGTACGGAAGGTGGAGAACAGCCGGTCGGGGCTGGCCGAGTCGCCCTTGGGGGTGACCACGAAGCGGCTCTTGCGGCGCAGCAGTGCGTCGAGCAGCGAGCGGGCGTAGATCGGGGCGGACAGCGCCGACATCACCATGCCGGCCGCGCCCGAGGAGCCCTCGGGCTCATGGGGGCTGACGTTGTGTCTGCGGTTCCAGACGTACAGGCCGATCTGGAGAGCGGCGGCGTCGCTGTAGAGCATCATCCAGACCTCGGAGTCGATCTGGATCCCTGATGCGCCCAGGCCCAGGAACAGGGCGCAGCTCAGGCCGCCCAGCAGCCAGTTGACGGCGGTCATCGGGTAGTAGACGACCATCAGGCTGTAGTTGAGGAGCTTGCCGGGGGACAGGGTGAAGGGCGCCTTCCAGAACTGCTTGAGCACCGTCTCGTACGTGCCCCGGCTCCAGCGCAGCTGCTGCGTGAAGAAGTCGGTCCAGGAGGTCGGGCCCTCGCCGACGGCCAGGACGTCCGGGGTGTAGACGGAACGCCACTTGCGGCCGGTGAAGGGGTTGCGGTGGCGGTGCAGTTCGAAGCCGGTGGCCATGTCCTCGGTGATCGAGTCGTACAGGCCGCCGATGCCCTTGAGAGCGGAGATCCGGACCGCGTTGTTGGTGCCGACGAACATCGGGGCGCCGTAGGCGTTGCCGGCCCGCTGGATCAGCGCGTGGAAGAGGAACTGCTGGCTCTCGGCGGCCTTGGTGACGGCCGAGTCGTAGTTGCCGTAGACCTGGGGGCCGACGACGAAGGCGATGTCCGGGTCGCGGAAGTAACCCAGCATCCGCTCAAGGAAGTTGGGCAGCGGTATGTGGTCGGTGTCGACGGAGGCGAAGAACTCGTAGTCGTCGCCGTGCGCGTCCAGCCAGGCGTTGTAGTTGCCGTGCTTGGTCCTGGCCCGGAAGGGGCCCGTGTCCTGGTTCCACTTCCGCACGCCCTTGCGGCTGAAGTGCCGTACGCCGAGCCGGGCGCACAGCTCCCTGACCGCCGGGTCGTCGCCCTCGTCGAGCAGCCATATGTGCAGCAGCCCGCGGTGCCGGAGCCGGGTGGCGGCCTCCAGCGTGGCCCGCACCATGGCGAGAGGTTCCTTGCCGGGGACGAAGGTCGTCACGAATGCGACTGCGGTGCCTGTCTCCGGGACCACCGGTATCGGGTCGCGGGCGACGAGCGTGGCGTGCGCGTTGGAGGTGACATTGATCAGCCGGAAGACCTCGATGAGCCCGATCGACACCAGCATCACCGTGTCGCACACCGTCATCCACCCGGGGGCGCCGCCCCGGTGGGTCCAGTGCGCGGGCTGCATCAGCCAGACCAGTAGCACCACCGAGAGCACGGGCGCGGCGCCCAGGAGCAGGGCCGCGCGTATGCGGTGCGGCTCGTCGGCGAGCAGGCTGCGGTATTTGACTCGATATGGCCGGTCGTCGGGCGCTTGTGTCAGCGGGCCGGACAGGCGGCTGTAGTGCTCGTAGTCGTAACGGGGGCCCGGGCCGGCCGAGTGGCCCTGGGGCTGCCGCTGCCGGGGAACGGTGGGATGGGTGGTCGTGGTGGAGTACTGCTGGGCGCCGGTCGGTGTCGGCGTCATGAATGCTCCCCCCGAAGCATGGGTGCCGTATCTCTTACGGCCAGGGCGTCCCCGGGAACAGCGGCCCCCACCCCCGGGACGTACATGTGAGTGGAGTGGTGCGTGGGTTGTATGAGGCTGGCTATGTCTCAGTCAACGACCGCACCACCCGCTCGGTAACGCCTTGCGCAGAACTCCTCTCGATCCGATCATTCCAACTGATGTACGGATAGTTCCGATTGGCGTTACATGTCCTTGATCTCCAGACTCCAGTAACGCTGCTCTTGATCGCAAGGCGCGAAACCAGATGGAAACGGGCGTATGCACTCTTTGAGACAGCGTGCGGTTCTCAGCGCACCTCAGTGCGCCCTCAGCGCACCTCGGCTGTCCGGCTCAGTCTCAAGTCGCCTGCCGACGCCCCGAGATGGACCGCCCGGCGGCCCGTGCCCAGCACCCAGCCGTGGGCGGCCGGGTCCCAGGAGGACAGCACCCGGGCCGGGACGCGCAGGGTGACCGTGCGGGCCTGCCCGGGGGCGAGGGTGAGGCGGCGGTATGCGGCCAGGGCGACGCGAGGCTGGGGGAGTGTGAGGTCGGGGGAGGGGCCGACGTAGATCTGCGGGACGTCGTCGCCGGTGCGGCGGCCGGTGTTGCGCACGGTGAAGGTGACGCGCAGTCCGTGCCGCCCGTCGGGTTCGGCCGTCAGGCGGGAGTAGCTGAAGCGGGTGTACGACAGCCCGTGCCCGAAGGGGAAGAGCGGGCGCACCTTCTGCGCCTCGTACCAGCGGTAGCCGATGTCGACGCCCTCGCTGTACCGCTCCTCGCCGTCAACGCCCGGATAGCGGTGCGGGTCGCCCGCGACGGGATGCCGGCCGTCGCTGACCGGGAAGGTCTGGCTGAGCCTGCCCCCGGGATTGGCCTCGCCGAACAGCAGGGCGGCGGTGGCGGCCGCGCCCTCCTGCCCCGGGTAGTACATCTGCAGCACGGCGGCCGTGCGCGCGAGCCATGGCATGGCCGAGCAGGACGAGGTGTTCAGGACGACCACGGTGCGCGGGTTGGCGGCGGCCACCGCCTCGATCAGGGCGTCCTGATGGCCGGGAAGCCCGATGGTGGTGCGGTCCAGGCCTTCGGTGGCGTCCTCGTACGCGAAGACCACGGCCGTGCGGGCGTGCCGGGCCGCGTCCGCCGCGGCCGCGACGTCCTCGGCGCGGGAGGCGCTGGTGATCCTGGCGAGGCGGAAGGTCTGGGCGGCGGTGGCGGTGACGCTCAGCCTGTGCGTACCGGCGGTGAGCCTGATCGCCTTGCGGCGCACGCTCAGCCCGTCGGGCGTGGTGGAGATCAGCCCGCCGCTGAAGAACTCCCCGTATCCGGGGGCCTGGGGGAACAGCTCGTCCCCGCCGTCCAGCACGACCTTCGGGCGGTCGGGGTGTGCGCCGGTGTAGTGGATGAGGAAGGTCCACTCGTCGTCCTGCGGGACCCTCACATCGATGTCGTGGCTGTAGCCGCCCGTCCCGGCCGGGATCGTGTGCTCGAAGAACACCCGGCCGTAGATGTCCTCGCCCAGTGCGTACGTCACCTTCCCGGCTCTCGCCCGGATCGCGTCGAGCGGGCTCGCCGCCGCGTCCGGCACGACATGCGCGCTGCCGCCCCCGCTCACGAACGGCACCTTCGCCGTCGGCCCGATCACCGCGACGCTCCGGGCGGCGGCGCCGGTCAGCGGCAGCGCCTCCCGCTCGTTGCGGAGCAGTACGCCGCCCCGGGTGGCCACCTTCAGCGCCGTACGGGCCCCGGCGGCCGCGTCACGGGCCGGGCGCGGCGGGATGCCCCGGGGCGCGAGCAGCCCGAAGCGGTCCATGACGGTCAGGATCCGGCGCACCGAGCGGTCGACGAGCGCCTCGGGCACGGTGCCGTCGGTGACGGCCTTCTTCAGCGCGTCCCCGAAGTACGTGCCGTCGGGCATCTCCATGTCCAGCCCGGCCCTGATGGCGGCGGCCGTGCTGTGAGCGGCGAACCAGTCCGTCATCACCCAGCCCTCGAACCCCCACTGCTCGCGCAGCACGGTGGTCAGCAGGTACGGGTTCTCGCAGGCGAAGGTCCCGTTGACCTTGTTGTACGCGCCCATGACCGCTCCGGCGCCGGCCTGGATGGCGGCCTCGAAACCGCGCAGTTCGGTCTCGTGCATGGTCTGCTCGTCCACGACCACGTCGATCGACTGGCGTTCGTACTCCTGGTTGTTCATCGCGAAGTGCTTCACGGTCGCGATCAGGCCCTCGCTCTGGATGCCCCCGACCTCCGCCGCGACCATGTCCGAGGCGAGCAGCGGGTCCTCGCTGAACGTCTCGAAGTTGCGGCCCGCGTACGGGGTCCTGATCAGGTTCACCATCGGCGACAGCAGTACGTCCTGCCCGAGCGCCCGGCCCTCCCGGCCGATCACCCGACCGTATTCGCGGGCCAGCGCAGGGTCGAACGCCGACGCCAGCAGCGCCGGCGCCGGCAGCGCGGTCGCGTGCGCCGTCACCCGGACCCCGGCCGGGCCGTCCGACAGCCGCAGCGGCGGGATTCCCAGGCGCGGCACGCCGGGGATGTAGCCCGCCTGGCCCAGCGGGGCCGGGTCGGTGGCGCCGTGCAGGAAGGTGAGCTTCTCGTCGAGCGTGAGCTTCGCCAGGAGCTGACTGACGCGTCTGGCGTCCGCCGCTCGGGCCGGGCTTGCGGTTGCGGCTGTTGCGGCCACTACGGCGATGGCTCCGCCGAGGAGGCGGAGAGCGGTGCGGCGGGAGACGGGTACGGATGCGGATTCGGATGCGGGTGCGGGTGCGGGTGCGGGTGCGGGCATGCCGGGGCTCCTTCCCAGAAAGCTGATCCTTCATCAGCTACCAGGGGAGAGGCCAGAAGTCACGTCCCCATTCAGCTCGATCCGAGCGCCGTCTTCATGATCGACTTGGCGATCGGCGCCGCCAGCCCGTTGCCGCTGACCTCCGAGCGGGCCGCCCCTGACTGCTCGACCACGACCGCCACCGCGACCTCCTTGCCGTCGCTGCCCTTGGCGTACGACACGAACCACGCGTACGGCGTGCCGCTGTTGTTCTCGCCGTGCTGGGCTGTGCCGGTCTTGCCGCCGACCTCGACGCCGGGGATCTGAGCGTTGGTGCCGGTGCCGTTCTGCACGACGTTGACCATGGCCCGCTGGAGCTGCTCGGCGGTGTCCTTGCTGACGACCCGGGTGGTGTCGCCGTCCGGGAAGGACTCGATGGTTTTGCCGTTGCCGTCGGTCACCTTGGAGACCATGTGCGGGGTGGCCAGCTCGCCGCCGTTCGCGAGCGCCGCGACGACCATCGCCATCTGCAGCGGGGTGGCGGTGTCGCTGAACTGGCCGATGCCGGACAGTGCGGTCTGCGGCTGGTCCATGCCGGTGGGGTAGACGCTCTCGGCGGCCCAGACCGGGACGTAGAGCCGGCCGGTGTCGAAGCCGAACTTCTTGGCGGTGGCCGCGACCTTGGCCTGGCCGAGCTGGACGGCGATCTTGGCGAAGACGGTGTTGCAGCTGTACTGCAGGGCTGTCTGGATGCTGGCGTTCTCGCAGGGGGCGGCGGTGTTCTCGTTGGTGATCGGGGTGCTGGTGCCGGGGGCGGTGTACGGAGAGGGGGTGTCGGTCTTCTCCGTCACCGAGTCGTACAGGCCGTTCTCCAGCGCGGAGGCCGCGACGACCAGCTTGTAGGCGGAGCCCGGCGGATAGGTCTGGCGCAGCGCCCGGTTGAGCAGCGGGTTGCCGCTGTCGTTCTTGAGCTTGGTGAAGGCGGCGCCGTCCGAGCTGCCGCTGATCGCCGACGGGTCGTAGGAGGGCGTCGAGACCACCGCGAGGATCTCGCCGGTCGCCGGGTCGATCGCGACGGCCGCGCCCTTCTTGGAGCCGAGCCCGGAGTACGCGGCCTTCTGGACAGCGGGGTCGATGGTCGTGACCACATCGCCGGCCTCGGAGGCGGTGCCGGTGAGGGCGTTCTTGACGGACTTCAGACGGCTGTCGGTGCCGTCGAGGATGCTCTGGTAGGCGCCCTCCAGCTGGGTCGCGCCGAGGAGCTGCGAGCTGTAGCCGGTGACGGCGGCATACAGCGGGCCGTCGGTGTAGGTCCGCCGGTACTTCATGTCGGTGCCGGTGGTGGCCTTGGAGCCGGTGACCGGCTTGCCGGCCACGATGATGTCGCCCAGCGGGTTCGCGTACTGCGCGATGATGTTCCGCCGGTTGTGCTTGTCGTCCGCGAGGGCCTTGGCGTCCACGGCCTGCACCCAGGTGACGCGCACCAGCAGTGCGAGCACCAGGAGCAGGCAGAAGACGGAGGCGCGCCTGATCGTCGTATTCATAGCCGTGGGTAAGAACGGGTGAATCGGGGCCCGGGGTTCCGGACGGAGGGCACAGGGTTCCCACAGCGGTGAATATCCTCTTATGTTCGCCCCCGCCCTGGCCGCGATCACCACCACCTGGCGGCGCACGCTCCTGGTCGACGCGGTCGGGCTGTTCGCCAGGCCACTCCGTCGCCGAGGCCGCCCAGCGAGCCCTGCTGCGCCCGCCGCGCAGATCGGCGGGGACCTGTACGCGGTGCTGGACACCCCGTACGGCGTAAGGGCCCTGGTCGGCGACGTACGCGGCAAGGGGCTGGACGCGGTCCAGACCTCGGCGGTGGCGCTCGGCTCGTTCCGGGAGGCGGCCTATGACGAGGGCGGGCTGATGCGGGTGGCGGAGTGGGTGGACGCGAGCGTGAGCCGGCATGTGGACAGCGAGCTGACGGGGGAGTTCACGACGGCGCTGTTCGCGCAGTTCCGGGAGCCGGGCGAGGTGGAGCTGCTGCACTGGCCCGGCGTTGTCCTCGTCCTGTGCACGGACGGCGTCATCGAGGCGCGCGGCCCGGCGGGCGGCGAGTTCTATCCGCTGGCGGAGCGCGCCGGGGCGCTGCTGGTGGGGGCCGCGGACGATCTGGAGGCGGCGGTCGAAAAGCTCTGCGCCGACCTCGTCGGACACGCGGGCGGCGCGCTCCCGGACGACGCCGTCCTGCTGCTCCTGGCCCGAGGGAATTTCTAGCCCGTCCGGCTGAGCCGGGCCAGCAGCAGTGCCACGTCGTCGTCCGGGGCGCGGTGGAGCGCGTCCAGGACGAGGTCGCAGGTCTGCTCCAGCGGGCGGTGGTCGCCCTCCAGGAGGGCGAGGAGGGTGCGCAGGCCCACGTCGATGTCACGGCGGCGGTCCTCGACGAGGCCGTCGGTGAAGAAGGCGAGGAGGGCGCCCTCGTCGAGGGTGTGCTCGACGGTGTGGAAGGGGACGCCGCCGACGCCGAGCGGGGCGCCGACGGGGATGTCGAGCAGCCGGGCGTGGCCGTCGGACGGGATGAGGACGGGCGGCAGATGGCCGGCGCTGGAGAAGACGCAGTGGCCGGTGCGGGGGTCGCAGACCGCGTAGACGCAAGTTGCGATGGTCTCGCTGCCCAGGGTGACGGGGATGTCGTCGAGGTGCCGCAGCAGCTCGTCGGGGGCGAGGCCGAGCTGGGCGAAGGCGCGGGTGGCGGTGCGCAGCTGGCCCATGATGGCGGCGGCCTGGACGCCCTTGCCCATGACGTCGCCGACGATGAGGCCGACCTTGCCGTCCTTGAGCGGGAGCACGTCGAACCAGTCGCCGCCGACCTCGCTGACCGCCGGGAGGTAGCGGAAGGCGATCTCCATGCCGTCGATCTCGGGGGGCTGCTGGGGCAGCAGGCTGCGCTGCAGGGCGAGGGCGGTCTCGCGCTCGGCGGCGTAGAGGCGGGCGTTGTCTATCGAGATGGCCGCGCGGGCGGCGAGTTCACAGGCCAGGGTGCGGTCCTCGTCGCTGAAGGGCCGCGGGTTCTGCGTACGGAACAGGCTGAGGGTGCCCAGGACGTCGCCGCGGGCGATGAGCGGGGCGGCCAGATACGAGTGCGCGCCGGAGGCGAGCAGCACCTCGGCGGCCTCCTCGTTGCGGGCGATCCGCCGCATCGTGCTGCTGTCGACCTGCCGGACGAGGACCGGCTTGCCCTCGCGGACGCTCCTGGTGATCAGCCGGGTCGGGCCGTACGAGGCGAGCTCGCCGATCGGGTCGGCCGCGCTGATGCCGTCGTCGGCGTTGCCCGCGGCGACGGCCAGGGCGCGGAACTGGGCGGAGCCGTCGGCGGCCATGACCGAGTCGGAGGAGCTGCGGCCGTTGATCACCGAGTCCAGGACGTCCACCGCCGCCATGTCGGCGAGCCGCGGGACGACCACGTCGGCCAGCTCCAGCGCGGTCTGCGTCAGGTCCAGGGTGGTGCCGATCCGGGTGCCGGCCTCCGCTATCACCGCGAGGCGGCTGCGGGCCTCGGCCACCTCGTTGGTCTGCCGGACGCGCTCGGAGATGTCGACGGCCGAGGCCGCCAGGCCCAGGATCTGCCCGCTGGGGTCCTCCAGGCGGTGGAAGGAGACCGACCACGCGTGGTCGGTGTCCGGGTCCGCCCGGGTCCGGCCGATCAGCTGCTGGTCGATCAGCGGCCGGCCGGTCTCCAGCACCTGCCGCAGCGCGCTTTCGACCGCGTCGGCGTCCACCCCGGGCGCGATCTCGCTGACGCTGAGCCCCAGCATGTCGGCGGCCGCGATCCCGGTGATCTCCTCCTCGGCCCGGTTGGCCCGCACCAGCCTGAGGTCGGTGTCGAAGACGGCGACCCCGATCGGCGACTGCTCGACCAGGCTCGCGGAGATCGCCAGGTCGGTCTCCACGCTGCGTACGGTGCTGACATTGGCGCCCATGCCGAGGGCGTAGATCCGGCCCTCGACATCGTCCATCCGCATGTTGCGGAACTCCAGATGCCGTGTCGACCCGTCCTTGAGCCGGACCGGGAACACCCCCGCCCACGGTTCTCCCGCCGTGACCTGCTCGAACAGCTCCACGACCCGGTGGAGGTTCTCCTGGGCGACCAGCATCGCGCCGCTGCGCCCGAGCACCTCTTCCGCCGCGTAACCGAACAACTGTTCGGCCTCGGGGCTCCACAGGGTGATCCGTCCGCCGTCGTCCAGCACGAACGCGGCGATCCGCAGGACGTCCAGCAGCCCGCCAGGCGCGGCGGCGACGTCGTGCGATTCCTGCCCCGACTGCTGCGCCCGCTCCGCCTGTCCTGCCTCGCCGACCCTGGCCCCGAGGTCGTGCGTCCGCATACCGGTCTCTTTTCTGACTTCCTTGCCGCTTCAGGCCCCCGAAGCGGTGTGGTTCCTGCCGGGCAAGACCCGCCGGACAGGCCCTTGGGAGCGTAGCCGCCGCCCGCCTTTCCTGCGGGCCGCTGGAGAAGACAGGTCCCGTTCGCCCCATTTTCTCACGTGTGCGGAAAACGCAAAGGCGCCCCTCCCGGAGGAGGGGCGCCCCTTGAAAGTGCGCCGTCAGGGACTTGAACCCCGAACCCGCTGATTAAGAGTCAGCTGCTCTGCCAATTGAGCTAACGGCGCTCACCAACGGCCACAATCATACGTGGCCGAAGGGGGTGCTGATGACACCCCGGCGGCTATGCGGCCCCGGCTGAGGCTGCCGCCCCTTGTCGTCGGCCGCCCTGGATTTGCGTGGCGCGACCCCGTCTGACCTGCGCGGAGTCCGGTCCTGGCGGTCCGGCGGCGGCCGGTCGGCTGTCGTCGCGGGAGCCCCGGAGGGCCGCCGACGTGGTTTTGGTCACCCCGGTCGCCCGTCCGGTCACGCCTCGCGGCGCCGGACGTATGGCCCGGGCGCGGATTCTGGCCCGAAGACGTCTTGCGCCGGGCCCTGCCGGACGGCGTTCACATGTCATGCACAGGATATGCGTGTGCTCGAAAAAGAGGCGTGAAACCTGCTTGGCGGCGACCCGTCGTGGGGACGGGGCGCCGCCAAGGAGGGCATGCTGAGGGGCCCGGCAAGAGGGGGGGGAGGATGCCGGGCCCTTCAGCGTGGGGGGAGGGAGATAGCCCTTGGGGGTTGCTACCAGACGTAGTCACTCGGTTCAGCTGCAGCCTGAGGCGACGCGTGCGTCGCGGAAGCGGTGGTGGCTGCGACGCCGGCGAAGCCCAGCAGAAGGGCAGCGGCGACGCCCACCAGAGCGCGGAGCGCGGTGCGGCGTATCGAAGTCATGGTGACCTGTCCCGGGGGTGTGAGCAGGGAAGCGATCCATCTGGTAGGCCGCTCGGTTCGGGGGGAACCGTACGACTGACTGAATTCTGTCGGACGATCGTGGCTGCGGTCCCCGTTTTTCGTGGTCCGGAAACGGACATGGCCCTATGCGGACACAAGGGACCGCCTGGGGCCCGACGGGTCAAACTTCGAGCCGATCCGATTACCCTGAGCTGGGCCGGGGGTGTAGACGAGAGCAATTGGGGGTCAGCACGGTGACCGATGACCTTGTGAGTGCGCGGGCCCGGGAACTGTATGCGCTCGCGCTCGGTGACGCCCACTGGACCCCCGAAGGCGTACGTGCCCGTTTCGGCTGGACCGACGAAGAGCTGATGGGCGCGCTCGACACCTTGATGAGGCTGGGTCTGGCGGCACGGTACGAGGGGGTCAGCAGCGGCTGGTCCGTGCATTCGCCCGCGTCGGCGATGGCTCACATGCTGGAGGCGAGCAGGCGCACGACCGAGGAACTCATGGCCAGTGTCAACCGTGCGCACAACGCGTTGGCCCAGGTCGTTACCGATTTCCAGCCACTGCACTTCCGGCAGCTGGCCGAGGGCCGTATCGAGGTCGCCGTCCAGCCCGCCCAGATCGCCGCGATCCTGGAGGAGGGATCGCGCAGCGCCAAGTTCGAGACCCTGTCGATGTTTCCCGGCCGGCCGCTGCCCCCGGAGCGGCTCCGAGGGGGCAACTCGCTCAACCGCCAGGCGCTCCAGCGAGGGGTCGCGATGCGCACCATCCACCTCGCCACGTCGGCGGCGGCCCCGCACGTGAGGGAACACCTGAACGATCTGATGCGGGACGGCGCGCAGGTGCGGACGGCGACGACCCTTCCGATGCGGATGATCATCACGGACCACAATCTGGCCGTGGTCCCCTCCATCGACGCGGGACCGTACGACGCGGACACCGCGCCTCCCGCGATGGTGATCCGCAGCCCCGCGATGGTCGCGGTGCTCCGCCAGTTCTTCGAGTACTTCTGGGCGACCTCCTCCGACCTGGTCTCGGACGAGAGCAGCCCCACGGTCTCCGGCACCCGGCACCGCGAGGTCGTCCGCCTGCTCGCCTCGGGCCTCACCGACGAGGCGATCGCCCGCAAGCTCGGCCTGTCCGACCGTACGGTCCGCCGCATCGTCGCCGACCTGATGCAGCAGATCGGCGCTGAGAGCCGCTTCCAGGCGGGCGTGAAAATGGTGCGGCTCGGCTGGCTGGACGACGAGCCCGCGTCCTTCGGCGATGCCGCCGAGGACGTGGTCCCCAGCACCCCCGCAGGTCAGGTAGGATCCTCTCTGTCGGTGAGCGCCGCTAGCTCAACTGGCAGAGCAGCTGACTCTTAATCAGCGGGTTGGGGGTTCAAGTCCCTCGCGGCGCACAGATCGTACGAATGAAGAAGGGCCCCTCGCTTCGGCGAGGGGCCCTTCTTCGTGTGCGTGTGCGTGCGTTCAGAGAGCGAGCGACAGCAGCACCGGCGCCGCCCGCTCGTTGAGCGTGTCGGCGGCCGGGCGCAGCCGGTGGGCCTCGGTGACCGGCAGGGAGAGCGCCAGGCAGCCGGCGGTCTTGCCGATGGTGATCGGGATGGCGGCGCAGACCGTGCCGACCGCGTACTCCTGGAGGTCCAGGGTCGGGGCGGTGGCGGGCTGGCTCTCCAGCTTGGTGAGCAGCACCCGCTCGCTGGTGGTCGTACGGGAGGTGAGCCGCACGATCTTGTGCCGGGAGAGGTGGTCGCGCCGGGCATTGTGGTCGAGCTGGGTGAGCAGGCACTTGCCGACCGCGCTGGCGTGGGCGGCGGAGCGGAAGTCGACCCACTCGTTGACCCTCGGTGCGTTCGGCCCGTCGGCGAAGTCGATGATCCGCACCTCGCCGTCGTCATAGCGGCTGAAGTAGACCGCCGCGCCGACCTCGTCGCGCAGTGCCGTCAGCACATTCTTGATTTTGTCGCCGAGTGCCCGGTCGCGGCTTGCGCTGCCGAGCAGGACCAGTGACTCACCGACGGCGTATCCGCCGCCGGGCAGCGCGTTCACATATCGCTCGCGCTTGAGCATGGCCAGGAGTTGGGTCAGATACTCGATAGGCACGCCGATTTCGCGGGCGAGCTGCTCGGCGGATACGCCGTGCCGGTGGTTGTCCACGGCTTCCAGCACGCGCAGCGCGTACTGGACCGCGTAGACCGGCGCGATCTGTCGGTGCTCAAGCGCCACGGTGTCCCCCTACAGGTGTGACCGTTTGCGTCCTTGCTGTAGCTGCTGGTCACGGACGCCGATCAGCAGCGAGCCGGGCCCGGCAGCAGGGCCGCAATCAACGATAGCCTGAATGGGGTTTCCGGTAGAGCGAGTTGAAGACTTAAGTGACGGGCCTCGGGCGTATATGCAGGAACGCACCACACTGGCATATGCCCATGTCATGGACCAATTCTGATCAGAGCGCCCAGGGCGGGAAATTCCGGCTCCGATCAGGCTCCGGACGCGGCCGGCACACCTTGGCACACCCATGGCACACCCATGGTCCGGCTTCCGTGCGAATCTGGACGGTGGGACTGTCCGCGACAGGCAGGGAGCTGCCATGAGCGACATGGACGTGAAGCGCGAGCAACTGGTCGTCGAGCGGGTGCCCAAGAGGCTGCTGATCGGCGGGAAATGGCGGCCGGCGAGCGGCGGCCGGGAGTACGAGGTCGAGGATCCCTCGACCGGGCGGGCGCTGTGCGCGGTGCCGGACGCGGGGGCCGAGGACGCCGCCGTGGCGATGGACGCGGCGGCAGGGGCGGCGGCGGAGTGGGCGGCGACGGCGCCGCGCGAGCGCGGGGAGATCCTGCGGGCGGCGTACGAGCTGCTGGTGGAGCGGCAGGACGATCTCGCGCTGCTGATGACCCTGGAGATGGGCAAGCCGGTCGCCGAGTCGCGCGGGGAGATCCTCTACGCCGCCGAGTTCTTCCGCTGGTTCGCGGAGGAGGCCGTCCGGATCGACGGCGGCTGGAAGACCGCTCCCGACGGCAACGGCCGGATCTGGATCATGCGTCAGCCGGTCGGGCCCGCGCTGCTCATCACGCCCTGGAACTTCCCTACGGCGATGGGCACGCGGAAGATCGGCCCGGCGGTCGCCGCCGGCTGCACGATGATCGTCAAGCCGGCCCACCAGACCCCGCTGTCCATGCTCGCCCTGGCCGAGATCATGGGCCAGGCCGGGCTGCCGGACGGCGTCCTGAACGTCCTGACCACCACCCGCCCGGGTGAGGTGTGCGGGCCGCTGCTGCGGGACGGGCGGCTGCGCAAGCTGTCCTTCACCGGGTCCACGCAGGTCGGGCGCGCTTTGATCGAGCAGAGCGCGGCGAACGTCCTGCGTACGTCCATGGAACTGGGCGGCAACGCACCGCTGATCGTCTGCGAGGACGCGGACCTGGACAAGGCGGTCGAGGGCGCCGCGATCGCCAAGATGCGGAACGTGGGGGAGGCCTGCACCTCCGCCAACCGCATGTACGTCCACGCGTCGCTGGCCGACGCGTTCACCGTCCGCCTCGCCGAGAAGCTCGGCCCGATGGTGGTCGGGCGGGGGAGCGAGCCCGGCGTCCAGGTCGGACCGCTGATCGACGCCGCCGGACGCGACAAGGTCGACGACCTGGTCCGGGACGCGGTGGCGGGCGGCGCCCGGGCCGTCGTCGGCGGCGCGCCGCTGGCGGACCGGCCCGGGTACTTCTACCCGCCGACGGTGCTCGCCGAGGTCCCGCCGGACGCGCGGCTCCTGAAGGAGGAGATCTTCGGGCCCGTCGCCCCGATCGTCACCTTCGAGCACGACGACCAGGCGATCGCCATGGCCAACGACACGGTCTTCGGGCTCGTGTCGTATGTCTTCACGGAGAACTTGCGGCGGGCGGTGCGGTACGCGGAGTCCCTGGAGTCCGGGATGGTCGGCCTGAACAAGGGGATGGTCTCGACGCCGGCCGCGCCCTTCGGGGGCGTGAAGCAGTCCGGTCTGGGCCGGGAGGGCGGTGGGGTGGGTATCGAGGAGTACCTGGAGGTCAAGTACGTCGCGCTGGACATCTAGGGCCTGTCCGGGCGAGCATGAACGGCCCCTTCGCCGCCGCCGCGACATCAGCCGCTGGCGCGGCGGGCGGCACCTCGCGGCGTTGCCGAAAAGCCCACAGACGAACCAGTCTGCGGGCATTCCGGCGCCTTGCGATGCACCGCGCCAGACGACGCCGCTGTGACATCAGCCGCCGGCGCGGCGGGCGCCCATGATCGCCCGGACAGGCCCTAGGGCCGGGATCCAGCTCCGGGGAATAACCGGAGCCGTACTCCGGTTCCTTTCCGCTGGAGGAGAACCACCCCGAGGAGGAACCCCCAGTGGGCAACGAAACCGTGCCGTCACCCCTGCCCGAGCCCCCGCCCGTCCCTCTGTCCGTACTGGACCTGGCCCAGGTCGGCAGCGGACTCACCGCGACCGACGCGCTGCGCGCGAGCGTCGCGCTGGCGAGGCTGGCCGAGAGCCGCGGGTTCAGCCGTTACTGGGTGGCGGAGCACCACTCGATGCCCGGGGTCGCCAGCTCCTCGCCGGCCGTGATCCTGGCGCACATCGCCGCGCACACGGAGACGATCCGGCTCGGCTCGGGCGGCGTCATGCTCCCGAACCACGCACCGCTGGTCATCGCGGAGCAGTTCGGCACGCTGGAGGCGTTCGCGCCCGGCCGGATCGACCTCGGGCTCGGACGGGCGCCGGGTACGGACGGGGCGACGGCGGCCGCGCTGCGGCGGGGCGACCGGGCCGAGGGCGCGGACGACTTCCCCCGGCAGCTCGCGGAGCTGACGCGCTTCCTGGACGACGACTTCCCGGAAGGGCACCCGTACGCGCGGATCCACGCCGTGCCGGGCCCCGTCCAGGGGAGCGTCCCCGGCGGGGTGCAGAGCGCGGCCCGCCCGGCGATCTGGCTGCTGGGCTCCAGCGGCTTCAGCGCGCGGCTCGCGGGCACCCTCGGCCTGCCGTTCGCCTTCGCGCACCACTTCTCGGCGGCGAACACGATCCCGGCGCTCGACCTCTACCGCGAGTCCTTCCGGCCCTCCGAGGTGCTGGCCGAGCCGTACGCGCTGATCGGCGTCGCTGCGCTCGCCGCCGACGAGGACAAGGACGCCCGCCGCCAGGTCCTCAGCGGCGCCCTCGCGATGCTGCGGCTGCGCACCGGACGGCCCGGGCTGATCCCGTCCCCCGAGGAGGCGGAGGCCTACGAATTCGGCCTCGCGGAGCGGGAGTTCGTGGACTCCTGGATGGCCAATGTCGTCCACGGCACCTCCGACGCCGTACGCGAGGGCCTGGACGCGCTCGCGCGCCGCACCGGTGCGGACGAGCTGATGCTGACCGCCAACGGGCACACGCCGCAGGCGCGGCTGCGCTCCTACGAGCTGATCGCGGACGCGTACGGGATGACGGCCGGGGCCGTGGCCGCCGGTTAAACCCGCGTTTCGCGGCCGCGCCTGGTTCGTTGAGCCCTGTTCGGCGGGGTGTCGTGCCGCGTTCCCTTAAGGCAGTCCTAAAGCCGCTCGTCACCCCTGTGACGAGCGGCTTTGTGCTGCGGGAGCGGATCGCCGGCGGGGGCGGACAGACCCGAAATTGGTCTAGTCCTGCTTTGGTTCAGACCATTGACCTGCTCATGACTGCAGCGCTATTCATGCAAAGACCACCCCCGCTTGCCGCCCCTCTCCCCGGAGGTCCACGTGCAGTTCAAGCAGCTCAGGAATTTCGAGCAGCTCAGGAAACGACCACTCCTCGCCGCGCTCACCAGCGCCGCCCTCGCCCTCGGTGCCTTCGCCGGGCTGGCCGGTCTCGGCCCCTCCGAGGCGGCCGCCGCCACCTCCACCGGCGGCGTCAACATCGCGTACTACGACCAGTGGAGCGTCTACGGCAACGCCTTCTACCCCAAGCACCTGGACACCCGGGGCATCGCGGGCAAGCTCGACGTCCTCAACTACTCCTTCGCCAACATCGACCCGACCAACCTCACCTGTCTCGAAGGCGTCAACAAGGCCGCCTCGCAGGACGAGTCCAACGGGAGCGCCGGTGACGGCGCGGGCGACTCCTACGCCGACTACGGCAAGACCTTCACCGCCGCCGACAGCGTCGACGGCGTCGCCGACGTCTGGAACCAGCCGCTGGCCGGCAACTTCAACCAGCTGAAGAAACTCAAGGCCAAGTACCCCAACCTGAAGATCAACATCTCCATCGGCGGCTGGACCTACTCCAAGTACTTCTCCGACGTCGCCGCCAGCGCCGCCGCCCGCACCAAGTTCGTCACCTCCTGCATCGACACCTTCATCAAGGGCAACCTCCCCGTCGCCGACGGCTTCGGCGGCACCGGCGCCGCCGCCGGCCTCTTCGACGGCATCGACCTCGACTGGGAGTACCCCGGCTCCGCCGCCGGCCACACCGGCAATCACTACAGCACCGCCGACAAGGCCAACTTCACCCTCCTCCTGGCCGAGTTCAGGAAGCAGCTCGACGCCTACGGCACCGCCAACAGCCGCAAGATGCTGCTCACCGCCGCCCTCCCCTCCGGCGGCGACAAGATCGCCAACATCGAGACCGCCAAGATCGGCTCCTACCTCGACTACGCCAACCTCATGACGTACGACATGAACGGCGCCTGGGACACCGACGGCCCGACCTACCACCAGTCGCCGCTCTACGCCTCCGCCGCCGACCCGACCGACGCGAAGTACACCATCGACGCCGCCGTCAACGCCTACACGGCCGGCGGCCTCGCCGCCTCCAAGATCACCCTGGGCTACGAGCTCTACTACCGCGGCTGGACCGGCGTCCCGGCCGGCAGCACCCACGGCCTCGCCCAGACCGCCACCGGCGCCGCCCCCGCGCGCAGCCTCAGCGCCACCCCCGGCGTCGCCTACTACAAGGAGCTCACCGGCCTCGTCGACAACGCCAGTTACACCTACTGGGACGACACCGCCAAGGCCTCCTACTTCTACAACGGCACCGAATTCTGGACCGGCCTCAACGCCAGGTCCATCCAGGCCCGGGCCGACTACGCCCACTGCCACGGCCTCGGCGGCGCGATGATGTACTCCCTCCTCGACCTGGACACCGGCACCACGCTGCTCAACTCCATCACGACGGCGGTGGACGGCTCCGCGTCCAGCTGCTCGGGCTCGACGTCAACGCCGACGGCTACGGCTACGGCTACGGCTACGGCTACGGCAACCGCGACGGCGACCGCCACACCGACGGCCACGCCGACCGTGACCGCCACCCCCACGCCCACCGTCACCGCGACGACCACCACCTGCGCCACCGCCTGGAGCAGCTCCGCCATCTACGTCAACGGCGACAAGGTCTCCTACGCCGGCCACAACTGGCTCGCCAAGTGGTGGACCACCAACGAGATCCCCGGCACCACCGGCGAATGGGGCGTCTGGTCCGACCAGGGCGCCTGCGGCTGAGCCCGCTCGTGGGCCGGATCAGCCGGTCATCCGGCCCACGACCCGCTCCGCCCCGCGAGGTGCAGGACGATCTCCCCATGCCAGATCTCACAGCCGAGCTCACCGCGTTCATGACGCGGTACGAACGGGCCACCAACAGCCATGACATCGACCGGGTCGCGCCGCTGATCGCCGAGGACGCCACGTACTGGACGCGGGACCGACGTGATCATCAGGTGCGACGACGGGGAGTGGCGGATGCGGCACGAGCACCTGAGTTCCTGAACACCTGATTTCCGATCCGATTCCGGCAGTGGATCGTCCGGAACGGACCGTAGCGTGCCCGTCATGAGCGAGAACAGCAGCGAGCAGATTCCGTGGGAGCCGCCGGTCGCGGGCGATGAGGCCGACACACTGGTGGGTTCCCTGGAGCGCCAGCGCAGGACGCTGGCCTGGAAGTGCGGGGGGCTGGACGCGGCCGGGATGAGGGCGACGGTCGGCGCGTCGTCGGTCACGTTGGGCGGGCTGCTGAAGCACCTGGCCGTCGTCGAGGACGAGTACTTCTCCCGGCGGTTGTTCGGGCGGGAACTGCAGCCCGCGTGGTCGGCGGTGGACTGGGACTCCGACCCCGACTGGGAGTGGCGTACCGCCGCCGAGGACACCCCGGAGCAGCTCATGGCCCTCTGGCAGGACACGGTGGCCCGCTCGCGGGCCAATGTGCGGCAGGCACTGGCCGAGGGCGGCCTGGATCAGCCGGTCCAGGTCACGTGGCCCGACGGCAGGGCGCCCAGCCTGCGGCGCATTCTGGTCGACCTCATCGAGGAGTACGCGCGTCATGTCGGGCACGCCGATCTCATCCGGGAGTCCGTGGACGGGCTCGTGGGGGAGGACCCGCCGCGATAACCGATTCGGCTCAGCCGGGTTCGTGCCGTACAGTTCACATCAACGGCGCGGGGTGGAGCAGCTCGGTAGCTCGCTGGGCTCATAACCCAGAGGTCGCAGGTTCAAATCCTGTCCCCGCTACTGAAGATGGATCGAAGTACACAGCGAGGGCCCGGCGGATTCCGCCGGGCCCTCGCTGTGTTCAGGGGTCTTTCAGGGGGTCTGGTGGCCTCGTAGCTCGGCGATTCGTTCCGGCGCGACCGGACGGGAGTAGAGCCAGCCCTGCCCGGTGTCGCAGCCGATGCGGCGCAATCGTTCCGCCTGCTCGGCGTTTTCCACGCATTCTGCGGTGACGGTGAGGCCGAGGCGGTGGGCGAGCTGGACCAGGGCTTCCACGATTGTCTCGTCGGCGGGGTTGGGGTGCTGGTCGTTGCGGAAGCCGTGGACGAAGGAACCGTCGAGTTTCAGGGTGGAGACGGGCAGGCGGCTCAGGTAGGCCAGGTTCGAGTAGCCGGTGCCGAAGTCGTCGATGGCGATGCGTACGCCCATTTCGTGGAGGGCGTGAAGGGCCTGCAACGGCCGTCCGGCGGAGCCCATGACGGCTGATTCGGTCAGCTCCAGCTGGAGGAGCTCGGGCGGGAGGCCGGTGTCGTCGAGGATTTCGGCAACGTCGGCGACCAGGTCGGAGTCCCAGACCTGGCGGACGGCGACGTTGACGCTGACGAAAAGGGGGTCGTCGGGGTAGTCCTTCTGCCACTGGCGGGCCTGGCGGCACGATTCGGCAAGGACCCAGCGGCCGAGCTGGACGATGGAACCGTTGTCCTCGGCGAGAGAGATGAACCGATTCGGCCCGAGGAGGCCGAAGTGCGGATGCTGCCACCGGACCAGGGCTTCGACGCCGCGCAGGCTTCCATTGCCCATGGCGACCAGGGGCTGGTACTCCAGCACGAACTCGCCGCGCTCGACGGCCTGTCGCAGGGTGCTGGAGAGGGCCTGACGGGTCATGCGGTGGGCGTTGCGCTCGGGGTCGAAGAGGGTCCAGCGGGCTTTGCCGTCGGCCTTGGCCCAGTACAGGGTGGTGTCGGCGGCCTGCATGATGCCGGTGGCGGTGGTGCCGGAGGCTTCGCGTTCCACCACGCCGATGCTCGCGGAGACGGCCAGGCGATGGCCGGCCAGGTCGAAGGGGCGATTCAGCGCGGCCAGTACGGATTCGGCGAGGGAGGTGGCCTGGCCGGTGCCGGTGGATCCCTCGACGAGGACGGCGAATTCGTCGCCGCCGAGGCGGGCGACGAGGTGGTGGCCACGGCCGAGACGGGCGGCGCAGTCGGTGAGGCGGCCGGCGACGGCGGTGAGGAGGCGGTCGCCGATGCGGTGGCCGAGGGTGTCGTTGATGGCCTTGAAGCCGTCGAGGTCGAGGTAGCACAGGCCGACGCGGCCGGTGGACTCGGTGGCGCGGTCCAGCGCGGTGGCGAGGCGTTCGAAGAACAGGGCGCGGTTGGGGAGTTTGGTGACGGGGTCGTGCATGCGCAGGTGGCGCAGCTGCTCGCGCAGTTCGTGGCGTTCGCCGAGGTCTTCCACGGAGAGCAGGACGCCGCCGGGCACGGGAGTCACGGTGACCTCCGCGCGCAGGGTGCGGCCGTCGCGGGCGCGGACGGGGCGGGTGCAGCGCAGTTGCTCGCTGCGCCCGGCGAGGACGTCGGCGTACTCGCCGCGCAGGCGCTCGTCGGCGTCGAGCCCGACGAGTTCGGCGGCGGCGAGGGCGGTGAGGCGGACCGGGTCGGCGCCGAGGAGGGCGCCGAGGGCGCGGTTGGCCTCCAGGACGCGGCCGTCGCGGCCGACCAGGGCCATGGGGAGGCGGGCGATGGCGAAGGCGGCCCGGTAGTCGCGCTGGTCCCGGTGGTCGCGCTGATCCCGTTGGTCGCGCTGATCCGACTGGTCGCGCAGATCAGGGGTCAGAGAGTCACTGTGAGTGACGGTCGGCGCCGGCATTTCGGGTGGTCCGCCCATAGCTGGCTCCCGCATCGCAGTCGTCTCGCACACCTGGTCTTCGAGGGAACGAATGACCACCCGAAGGCGCCATTCATGCTGGAAATGTGGCGATCATAGAGGCTCGAGCGATCCCCGGGCCACCGCCGTAGTGGTGATTCTCGGCACGTGAGATTTCGTACGATCGGATTCGCCCCCGTAGTGATTCCGATTGATCGTCAAGCGTCACTCATTACGCACTGTAGTGATCAGAGGGTAACCCGGCCGGAGCAGTTCAGCAGGGCAAACCGCCGCAAAGCATAGCAACGTGATATGGGTGTCCCGACTACCCGAACGTGCGCATCGCGAACAGCGGCGGAGTCACCCGTTGCGGGCCACCGCGGCCGCTGCGAGCGTCTTCGGCGCGGTCGTCGCCTGGACCCTCGTCATGGGCCCGGCCGTCGCCGCACCGGGCGGCGGGGGCTGCGTCCCGGTCCGTACGCGGGCACACCACTCCGAGGGCGCCAGCAGCTGGAACCCGGCCTATCCGCGGCCGCGCGGCGACCTCGACGCGGTGATGCTCTTCCTCTCCTTCCCGGACTCGCCGCCGAAGCTGAGCACCCGCGCCGTCGAGGCCGACCACTTCCCGGCGACCTCGCGGTTCTTCGCCCGCGCCTCGTACGGGCGGTTCCGGCTGCACGCGCATGCCGTGCACCGGTGGCTGCGCATGCCCGGGACCTCGTACTCGTACGGGATACGGCGGGACTGGGCCGACGCCGAGCGCGGCCGCTACCTGCGGGACGCCGTCGCCGCGGCGGACAAGGCGGTGGACTTCGCGAAGTACGAGGTCGTGTATCTGGTGGCCGACCCGGACGCGCCCGGGGTCGACTCCGACGCCACGAAGGTCGTCAACCTCGCCAGGCCGATCCGGGCCGACGGGGTGTCACTGCGGCGGCTGGTGACGGTCTTCGAGCACCACCCGCCGGACCGCAATGTGCTGGCCCACGAGACGGGCCACGCCTTCGATCTGCCCGATCTCTACTACCGGCCGCCGGCCGGCAGCACGGCCGACTGGGACACGCATGTCGGTGACTGGGACCTCATGGGCAGCCAGTTCGGGCTCGCGCCCGATCCCTTCGCGTGGCACAAGTGGCGGCTCGGGTGGCTCGGCAAGGGGCAGGTGCGCTGCGTACGCCACGGTGGCGCGGCGCACTGGTACGAGCTGAGCCCGTCCGATGCGGGCTCGGCGGCGCCCGGCGGCGCGGCGAGGCTCCTTGTCGTCCCGACGGGCGGCGACTCGGCGCTGGCCATCGAGGTACGCGGTGGTGACGGCAACGACGCGCGCGCCTGCAGACACGGAGTGCTGCTGTACCAGGTGCGGGCGGATGTCGGCTCGGGGGACGGGCCGATCGATGTGCTCGACGGGCATCCGGGCACCGGCGCCTGTGCGACCACCTCTGTCTACCCGCCGCTGGCGGATGCGCCGCTGGGGGTCGGCGAGAGCTTTTCGTATGACGGTCAGGACGGCAGTACGGTCCGGGTGACGGTGGCCGGGCGTGCGGCGGACGGTTCGTGGACCGTCAAGGTCACGGACGGCCAGGGCCCGTGAACAGCAGGGGGAGCCTGCCGGGGGGCCTGCCCACAAGCCGGCTGTTCAAGGCACTGAGCCTGATGGCCGCCGCGCTGCTCGCCGTCGGCGGCCTCAGCGGCAGCGGAGGCACCGGCGCCCCCGCCCCCGCCCCGCCGCCCGCCTCGCGGCCCTGCGCGCTGCGGGCGGTACCGGGGGTGCCGATGTCGGAGGGCTTCGGTGAACAGGGGACGGGCGGACGGGAGTTCGCGCGGGCCACGGGAGTGGTGCGCGCGCTGACACTGATGGTGGACTTCCCGGACGCGCGGGCACCGTACGGGGCGAGCGAGCGGTACGGGGAGTTCTTCCCGGCGGTGCGCGAGTGGTTCGCCAGGGCGAGCTACGGGCGGCTGCGCTACGAGTCGACGCCGGTGATGCGGTACATACGGATGCCGCGCCCCTTCACCTCGTACGGGATAGGGCGCGGCTACGGCTGGCGCGCGCACCAGGCCATGATGCGCGACCTCCTGCGGGTGGCCGACCGCGGGATCGACTTCCGGGGCTACGACCTGGTCAATGTGCTGGTCACGCCGAACGCGGGCCCGCCCGCGGACAAGGCCGTGCTGTCGGTCACCTGGACCGGGGGCTCCGCCGCCACGACGGACGAGGGCGCGCACCTGGACCGGGTGTCGGTCGTGTACGGCCGCGACCAGTCCGGCGCGCGGGTGCTGAGCCATGAGAACGGCCACGCCTTCGGACTGCCGGACCTCTACGCGGCCGACGACTTCCCCCGCACCGACCGCCTGGCCGGACAGTGGGACAGCATGTCCCTGGACTGGGGCCTGCAGGGCGATCTCTTCGCCTGGCACAAGTGGCGGCTCGGCTGGCTGGACGACGCGCAGATCGCCTGCGTACGCGGGCCGCGCCCCCACGCATTGACGCTGACCCCGATAGAGGCACCGGGCGGCCGCAAAGCGGCCGTCGTGCCGTTCGGGCCGACCCGGGCGTACGTCATAGAAGCCCGGTCGGCCGTCGGCAACGACGACGAGGCCTGCCGCGAGGGGGTGCTGGTCTACGAAGTGCGCACAGACGTCGGCTCCGGGCACGGCCCGGTGACGGTCCGGGACGCCCATCCCGGCAGCGGCGCCTGCGGGTACAGCAGCGGCGCCTTCAACTCCCTCAACGACGCGCCCTTCGGCGTGGGCGAACGCTTCCGCGCCCCGGACGCCGGGCTGACGGTGGACGTACTGGCCCGGGATCCGGTCTCCGGGGGCTGGACGGTGCGGATAGCACGGCACTGACCCGGACTTGGGACCAAGCTCGCCGAACTGCCCCGCCATCCGGGCAGTTCGCCGGAGGCTCCCCGCTTCGAGCCCTCGGACCACCAGGCCACGCCCGTGCCGCCCGGGGCGGCCTAGATCCGCAAGAGCGCGTCACGGTGCTGCCAGGCGAGCCGCAGGAGAGCGGCGCCGGCCGGCTGCATCGGCTCGTTCCTGGTCAGGCGGTCGATCTGGTCGGCGCGGAACGGGATGCCGACGGCATGACCGCTGCCGTCTTCCATTTGCACGCGGTGGCCCTCGTCGTTGGTGGCGACGATCTTCCGGAAGGTGTCGTCGAAGAGTTCGGAGTCGAAGACGGCGACGGTCAGCATGTCGGTGACGAAGGTGAGCGGGTCCATGCCGAGGCCGAGCCAGTACACGTGGAGTGTGCCGTCCTGCCGAGCCTGGTCGAGGGACTTCATCAGCGGCCAGGCGGCGTAGTCGATCGGTGCGGTGGCGCTGCCGTAGTCCTCGCTGTCGCCGAGCAGTTCCTCACTGAGTTCCCGTGCGATGGAGCGCCACAGGTCGAAGTCGTTGGCCTCGTTCCAGGACGCGTCGTGCGACGACTGGAACATGCCGACAGGCATGACCTGGTACAACCCTCCACCGCTGGCAACCTTGTCGGGGTCTCGCCAGTGCAGGACGAACTCCGCGGTCCCCTTCCTGCGGTCGTGGCGGATGGTGAGGGTGCTCGTGGCCGCCATGACCGGCCGCCGGGCAAGGTCGGTCGGATCGCCGACGGCTGATCGGAACGGCGTCAGGTCCGGGTGGGGAACCGCTTCGCCGGACGTGCTGAGCGTCGCCGCCGCGAACTCGTGGGCGGCGGCTTCGCAGATGTTGATGACGTCGAAGTAGTGTCCTCGGCCAAAGGTCAGGGTCGGCCCGTCCTGGCCGGTTCGCACGTCCAGGAGGCGGTAGCAGCTACGGTTCTCGAACAGGCGAGGCCGGGCCAGGTCGCCGACGGCGTCGGCGTAGTAGGTGTACGAGGTGCCGTCGTCCCGGAGCGGCCGGGTTCCGTCCAGCTCGGGCCCGCTGCCGTCGATCGGTACGGCCGGAGCGTCGCCCTGCCAGTTCAGCTGTACTCGCTCCAGCGGGACCGGTGACTCGGGAATCCAATGGCGACGGGCGATTAGGCGTGTCCCGGGGATGACCTGCCCCTCGGCCGGCTCCTGGACAGCCAGCTCGGTGAGGTCGTAGCGGTGCTGGTTCAGATGGCCGCGAACGAGCCGCCAGCGTTCCTGAGTGTCCTGGGGTGAGGCGGGTGAGGCCGGCAACAGCGGCTCCTTCCGTCCGGAAAAAGACGAAGGACGCTCTTCCGAAGGGAAGAACGCCCAGGTCACAGGTGGTGCGCCGCGAGGGACTTGAACCCCCAACCCGCTGATTAAGAGTCAGCTGCTCTGCCAGTTGAGCTAGCGGCGCTCGCTGACATGACAGAGATTAGCATCCGACCGCGGAGGGAGAAAAATCAGTTTCCGCGGCCGCCCGCACGGCCCGTACGCAGGCCCACAGCAGCACGTCCGACCCCGGCAGCCAGGGGTGCCGGGAGTCCGGGGCGACGAGCCAGCGCGACTGCCCGGCGGCGCCCTGCAGCGGGGGTATGGTCACCGCGTCCCCGGCGCCGTGGCACATCAGGGGCGGTACGGGACGGTTCCCCCACTCCTCCCAGGCGAGGAGGGAGGGGAGCCGTTGTGCCACGCCCGGGGCCACCAGAAGGAGCACGCGCCCGCGGTGTACGGCGGCGGGTCCGGAGCCGGTGCCGGCTGACCACAGTTGTTCCAGGACGACGCGGCCGAAGAGCACGGAGAGGTTCACCACGTCGAAGGCGGTCCCGCAGGGCAGGACGCTCGGCGCGGTCGGCCGGGCGGACCACAGGGCCTGGACGCTGCGCGGGAAGGCGCTGGCGGAGGCGAGCCAGGCGGCGCCGTCGGGGGTTACGTACTCGGTGTGACGCGGGTGCGGGCCGGAATCGGGTCTCATGACATCTACGACTACCTGGCGTGAGCACGTCGTCACTGTGAATCGGGCAAATCCCGGGCACGGCGGTTCGGAGGCGGCTATCTTGACCCGAACGCATATGCCAGCGGAGCGTTTACGTGTCCTCGCCCGGTGTCCCGCCGTCCCGCAGGAGATCCTCGCCGAACTCGACCATCCGCCTCGCGTAGTCCTCCGTCCAGCCCGCCTGCTCGGCGATCGCCGCCGCCGTCAGCCGGTCGAACCGCTTCGGGTCCGCGAGCTGCGCTGCCGCTATCGCCTGGTACTCCGTGGCGCGGTCCGCGGCCGCTCTGAACGCGACCGCCAACTCGGTGGAGCGCGCGAGCAGCTGCTCGGGGTCGTCGTACTGCTCCAGGCTGAAGAAGTGCTCTTCGTCCTCCACCGCCGCAGCCGGCTCGAACAGCAGCTGCGCCGGTTTCAGCCGTCGTTTCTCGACGGTCATGTAGGTACCTCCAGTTCGTAAGCGCCTTCTATTGTCCCGGTCCGGCCGGTTCGGGGGTAGGCCGTCCGGCAACCTCAGCCACTGGCGGACCACCGGACCCGGTGCTCCGCCAGCCGCCCGAGCACGGCGTGGTTGGCCTCCCAGCCGTCCGGGAACTTCACCGTCACGCCGAGCTGCACCGGCTCGGTGGAGGGATGCTCGTCCAGCAGTTCGGCCACTCCGGCCCGGCACACCACGACGCACGCGTGCCGGTGGCGCGAGGCCAGCACGCACAGCCGTCCGGTCTCCAGGTGGAAAGCGGTGGCGTCGGGCCGCCCGGACAGCGGGTGCAGCACCACGGTGACGTCGAACTCCCGTCCCTGCAGCCGGTTCGCGGTGTCGACGGCGACTCCGCCGACGCCGAGGCCGGCCAGGGCGGAGCGGACGGCGGCGGCCTGGTCGCGGTGGGCTGTGCCCACGGCGATGCGGTCGGGGGTGAGGGGGGAGGTGCCGCGTTCGGAGACGGCGACGCCGCCGCGGTCGAGGAGGCGGCGGACGACGAGGGCGATGGCCCGTACCGCCTCCGGATCCGTACGCGGGGTGTGCCGGGCCGGAAGCTCCAGGAGGCCCCAGCCGGAGGCGGCGGCCTCGTCGAGGACCCGGTCGGGGCCGGAGCCGTCGGAGGGGACGCCGAAGGTGAGGCGGCGGTCGCCGTGGTCGGTGCCGCTGCGGAAGGGGGTGTACGGATAGAAGGCGTCGGAGATCAGCGGGGCCGCCGAGGCGGGGAGCCGCCAGGAGACGGGGAGCCGGTGCTGCGGGAGGCCGGGGTTGTGGGCGAGCAGGGTGACGACGGCGCTCGCGGAGGGGTCGTAGCTGAGCCCGGCCCACTGGTCGGCGCCGACCACGCTGAAGGGGTCGAGCTGCCCGGGGTCGCCGACGAACAGCGCCCGCTCGAACAGCCCCGCGACCTGCAGCAACGAGTCGGACCGCATCTGGTAGGCCTCGTCGACGATGGCGTGCCGCCAGCGCTCGACATCCTTGACGTAGGCCCATTTCGCGGCGGTGGCGATCACCACCTTCTGGCCCGCCAGGTCGGCGGCCTTCGTCGACTTCAGGATCGACGGGTGCCCGTCCAGCAGCGGGTCAGGCGGCGAGTCGCTGCCGTGCAGGCGCCCGATCGGGAGCCCGGGGTCGGCGGTGGCGAGCCGGTCGGCGAGGTCGTCGACCTGGGCGTTGGTCTGGGCGACGACCATCAGGGACTCGCCCGCCGCGACCAGCTCCTGGGCGGCGCGCACGACGAGCGTGGACTTGCCGGCGCCGGGCGGGGAGTCGACGACGACGCCGCGGGCGGTGCCGTGGAGGGTGTCGTGCAGGATCCGTGCGGTGGCGGTCGAGGCTGCCTCGCCGGCAGAAGTCCCGGGGGTGGTGGTCACAGAACGTCCTCCGGGGTCACGGGGTCGGGGCCGTCCAGGGCCGCGGTGGCGGGCGGGCCGCCGTGGGTCCACGGGGTGTCCTCGGGGTCCGGCAGCTCGGCGCCGCCGCGCGGGGCGTGCTCGAAGAGCGTCCAGCAGACCCGGTCGCCCTTCTCCGGCACCGACCCCGGCTCGGGCTCCCTGCCCCGCCCCATGCCGTTGACCAGCCGCACGACGGCCGCGCCGGGCCCGGCCCAGCCGGCGAAGACACCGCCCTGGGTCTTGCCGCCGGGCAGCGCGCGGAACAGCTTGCCGTCGGGGTCGAGGTGCGGCCGGTCGCCGGTGAGCACGGTGACCAGCGGGCGCGGCTTGGGGATCTTCCCCTCGCTGTACGCCATCTCCACCTCCGCGACCTCGCCCGCGAAGGCCTCCCCGGCCAGGCGCCGGCCCGCCATCACCAGCGGATCGTCCAGCGCCTCGCCCGCCTCCAGCCGGACCTGGGCCGTCTCGCGCCCGGCGAGTTTCGCCGCCGCCGCGATCGCGTCGTCCCGGCGCGGCTGCGGCGGCTCGCCGGCCCGTACGCGGTCCCGGTGGCCGGTGTAGGACCAGCGGTCCCGTTTCCAGCGCTCCTCGACATGCCCGCCCGGCGGCAGCGTGCCCAGCAGGTCGAGCCCTTGCCACACGGCGTCCCAGGTGGGCCGCAGCTGGCTCGCCACCAGCTCCCGTACGGCCTGCTCCGCCGCCGCGTCCCGCGCCGCGTCGTAGCGCTTCATGGCGGGGGCGAGCCAGGTGTTGTCGAACGCCGGGTCCGTGGCCGGCCCGGCCGGCGGGCAGAGCAGCAGCCCGTCCGCCCCGCGCGCGGACTCGGCCCGGCGGGCGGCCGACGGGCCGGTCATGCCGTCCGGCGGGTCGATCCAGGCCAGCAGCGCGCCCAGGTGCTGGTCCTCCAGATTGCTCTGGCCGGTCGCCCAGTGCCTGGTCAGCAGGTCGGTCATCGCGAGCAGCAGCGACGAGCCGGGGGTGCGGGCCCGCTCCCCGTAGTGCGTCAGCCACCGCCCGAGCAGCGGTACGCGGGCCGGCACCGGGAAGGGCGTGTCAGGGTCCTCCTCCGCCGTGCGGCGAAAGCGCGTGGAGCGGCCCAGCAGCCGTACGTACGCCACGGCCGCCGCGTTCGGCACGATCAGCTGTGGGGCGTCGGCACAGACCTCGGCCTCCTCGCGGTTGCGGGTGGCGGGCTCGATCTCGATCTCGTCCGCGTAGGACTCCAGGTGCGGCAGCACCACCCCGGCCAGCTCCGCCAGGAACGCGAACCGCAGGTCGCGGTCGCGCGGCTGCGGCACGACCAGCAGCCGCGGCTCCTCCCGTACGGTGCCGACCAGCGCCCCCAGCGGCGCGCCGACCTCACCGGCGGTGGTCAGCGGGACCAGCACCATCGGCTGCTGCGCGAGGTGCCGGTGCCGGACCGTGGCCATCGGGGCCGCCCGGCCGGCCGCGACGGCCTCGGCCCGGGCCAGCGTCGAGATCAGCGACATTGCAGCGCCTCCGCCCGCAGTTCGGCGGCCCGGCGCAGGGCGTCCACCGCCGGATCGGCCGGGTCACCCGCCTCGCCCAGCGCCGCCGCCAGCACCTGCTCGACCGTCGTCAGCGAGCCCAGCTCGCCGCGCACCCCGCGGCCGAGCGTCTCCACGGCACCGCAGCCGCGCGCCCGGTCCCGGCAGTGGAAGGCCAGCTCGCACGTGGCCAGGCACTCGGGCGCGTACGCCGCCGGGACCGCCTCCACGGCCTCCTGGAGCCGGCCCTCGTCCGCCTGCCGGGGATCGAAGGTCGTGCCGTCCGGCAGGGCGGCGGCGATCTCCTCGATCCGGGTCAGCCGGGTCAGCTGGCGCCGGGTCACCGAGAGCTGCTTGCGTACGTCGACCAGCTGGGCCGTCGGCAGGTTCGAGAAGTCCTTCGGGCAGACGAGCAGAACCTCGTGCGAGGGCTGCCCGACGCCGAGCCGCTCCAGCGCCAGCACATACACCGCCGCCTGGCGGGCGGCCGCACCGACCTTCACGGAGTCGGCGGAACCGTCCAGTATCGGGAAGGACTTGACCTCCACCACCAGCCACGACCCGTCCGGCCGCACCGCCACCGCGTCGGGCTCCAGATACGCCGGCGAGCCCGCCACGTCCAGCTTCAGCAGCGGGTGGTCCAGCAGCGCCCACCGCCCGGCCGCCGTCGCCTCCTCCAGCGCGATGCGCGTGCGCGCCACGCGGCCCTCCGGGCCCGGCGCGGACAGGTCGGGGACCGCCGCCTCGCTCTGCTCGGCGTGCAGCAGCCGCAGCAGCTCCGCGTATCCCTCGGCCTTCACCCGCGCCTCGAACGCGTGCCCTCGCGCGAACGCGAACTGCGACTGCCCGAACGGCGCCGGACTGCCCAGCGCCTGCGCCAGGGCTCCCTTGTCCACCCCGGCCGCATCCATCAACGCCCGCCGCCGGCACCCCGGATTCGCCGCCAGCGCCGCCAACGCCCGCGCGTCCATCGCGCGCGGCGCCACATCCGGCCCGCGCAGCACGGCCAGACGCTCCCGAAGATCCCGCGTATCGCTCACCCGCGAAAGTGTCGCATCCCCCTGTGACAGAGGAGGTTCAACGGTCAGCGTTTGGGCGAAGGAGGCGGGGCGAGGCCCGCCCCGCGCTCCGCGAGGTGGACGTCACGCGACGTGGCGACGACTACCGACCCGGACCCGGACCCGGGGGACCCGGCACCGCGGCGCTGCCGGACCGCGTCGCGCGCGTCGTCGACCAGCCGGAGCGCGGGCCGCGCGAGGGCGTAGCCGATGGCCATGACCGCGGCCCCCGCCACCGCGTCGAGGAGGTAGTGGTTGGCGGTGCCCATCACGACCAGCGCGGTGCCCAGCGGGTAGAGCACCCCGAGGGCCCGCACGAGCGGGTTGCGGCCGTACCGCCAGAGCATGATGCCGCACCACAGTGCCCAGCCCACGTGGAGGCTCGGCATGGCCGCGTACTGGTTGGTGAGCCCGCCCAGCCCGCGCGGGGCGCTGGCGTCGGCGCCCCACCAGCCGTAGGAGCCGTACAGGGCCATCGTGTCGATGAAGCCGTGCCCGGAGGAGAGCAGCCGGGGCGGGGCGGTGGGCATGAGGGTGAAGCCGATGAGCCCGATGAGGGTGGAGATCATGAGCCAGGTCCGCGCGAAGCGGTACGCCGTCGGGCGGCGCTGCCACAGCCAGACGAGCACGATCGGGGTGACGAGATAGTGCAGGGAGGCGTACCAGAAGTCCGCGGGGATGCCGAGGGCGTCGTACTTGGTGAAGAGCGTGTTCAGCCACCGCTCGGGATCGAGGTCGAGCGCCTGTTCGACATGCAGGACGTCGATGCCGTGCCCCAGGGCGGTGTCGATGTCGCCGCGCACGAAGAGGCGGCCCGCGGTGTAGAGACCGTAGACCACCGCGATCAGCGGCAGCTCGGTCCACCAGCGGAGCCGGCCGCGGTATGCGGAGGCGCGAGGCGCGGTGGCGGTGATCGTCATGCGACCGTTCTCCCCGTTCTTCCCGATCGGAAGGTGCTCGACGGTGTCATAGGCTCTACCGTACGCCGTACGCTAGAGAACCAGTGAAGCGCCCCGGTTATTCCGGGAAAGTGGCTGTTCGTCCCAAGTTCCGGCGAGGCCGACCAGCTGTTGTCTGGAAAAGGGACGCCCGGCCGACTCCCCGGGTTGCTCCCGGAAGCGGGAGAATCAAAGCAAGCCCCACCCGAAGCCCCCACCCCAAGCCCCACCCACCGCTCCGTCCCCGCCCCTGTCCCCGTATCGACCGGACATCTCCCCCATGACTGTCACCGAATCGGCCCGCTCCCCACGGCGTCGCACCCCCCGCAACACGCTCAACCCCGACCGTATCCTCGACGCCGCCCTGGCCCTGCTCGACCGTGATGGCCCCGAGGCCTTCACCATGCGCGCCCTCGCCACCGAACTCGGCGTCGGCACCATGGCGGTCTATTCGCACTTCCGCAACAAGGACGAGATCAACGACGCGGTGAACGACCGCCTGCTCAGCGAGATCGAACTGCCGGCCCCCGCCGGCCGCGCCCCCCACGACCAGATTATCGAGCTGTGCCGCAGCGTCTACCGACTTTTCAGTGAGCACCCCGCCGCCCTCCCGCTGCTCACCAGCCGCCCCATGCGCGGTGACGAGGCCATCGCGGTCATCGACCGCCAGCTCGGCCTGCTGCTCGAGGCCGGCCTCACCCCGGCCGACGCCGCCCGTGCCCAGGTCGTGATCATGCAGTACACGGTCGGCTCCGCGCTGTGGGCGGTGCGCCGCCGCCAGGCGGAACTGGGCGGCTGCGACACCGAACACACCGGCGTACGCCGCCAGATCCAGGACCGGCTCGCCGAGGTCCCCGCCGACCGCTATCCCTCGCTGACCGGCCTCGTCCCCGAGCTGACCGCCGCCCAGGACGCCGGTATCGAACTGTACGAACAAGGGCTCAAGGGCCTGCTGAGGGGTCTGCTGGGGCGGTAGACGATGATGGAGGCATGCGCTCCCGTCCACGTATCCTGCTCGTCCGCCACGGCCAGACGCAGTGGTCCGTGTCCGCCCGACACACCGGCCGTACGGACATTCCGCTCACCGACACCGGACGGGCCACCGTCCGCGTCCTCGGCGAGCGGCTGTCCCGCGCACCCTGGGACGGGGTGCTGGCGCACGCCGAGGTCCGCACCAGCCCGCTGGTCCGCGCGAGCGAGACCTGCGCGCTGGCCGGCTTCGGCGGCCGCGCCAAGGAGTGGGACACCCTCATGGAATGGGACTACGGCGTCTACGAAGGCCTCACGCCCGAGGAGATCCGTTCCACCCGCCCCGACTGGAACATCTGGCACGACGGCGTCCCGGGCGGCGAGAGCCCCGCTGACCTGGCCTCCCGCGCCGACGAGGCCGTCGACTGGGCCCGCTCCGCCGACCGCGACGTCCTGATCTTCGCCCACGGGCACTTCCTGCGCATGCTCGCCGCCCGCTGGCTCTCCCTCCCGCCCGCCTCCGGAGGCCTGTTCCGCCTGGAACCGGCCTCCCTGTCGGTGCTGGGCTGGGCCTACGGTGCCCCGGCCGTCGAGCGCTGGAACGACACGGGGCACCTGGACTGACCGGACCGACCGGCTTGAGACGTCAGCTGTTGTGGGCCGCGAAGGCCTTGGAGAAGGCGTTGGCGTCCTGCACGATCGAGCTGCACGTCGCGTCCGCGGACGGCTTCGCCCCGCCGGGGCACTGCTTGTCGCGGGCCGCCGACCACATCGACAGCCAGCCGAGGCCCTTCGACTTCGCGAACGTCACCAGCTGGCTCGCGTCGCTGACGGTGAAGATCTCGACGGCCGTGTCATTGACGCCGATCATCGGTGTGACCGCCACCGCCTTCCACGCCGCCGAGTCCGACAGCCCGAACGCGCTCTTCACCTGCGCCTGCGTCGCGGTGGCCGCGGAGATCGCGTAGTCGCCCATGTCGCCGCTGAACGACGCCCCGTAGTCCATCGCCATGATGTTCACCGCCGAGACGCTCACCCCGTTCGCCTTCGCGTCGGCCAGCAGAGCGGTCCCGTCGCCGGTCAGGCCGGTCGGCATCACGGGCAGCGTGTACGACACCTGCAGTCCGCTGTGGCTCGCCTGGAGCTGGGCGATCGCCTTCGCGCGGAGCGTGTTGGCGGCGGTGTTCGCGATCGCGCCGCCCTCCACGTCGAAGTCGACCTTCGTGATGCCGTACGCGTCGATCACCTTGCCGTAGGCGGTGGCCAGCGCCGACGCGGACGAACACGTCGTCGCCAGCTCCGAACCGGCCGCCCCGCCGAACGACACCCGTACGTCCCCGCCCGCCGCTCGCAGCGCGCCGATCTGCGCGGCCACCGCATCGCTTCCCAGGTCGGTCACGCCGCCCCACTTCGGGGTGCAGCCCCCGCCGTCGACGACGAAGGCGAGGTTGTACTGCTTCACGCCGGTGGCCTTGGAGGTCGCGACCAGGTCGAAGGCGGGGTAGAGGGAGGTGTCGACGTACGGGGCGAAGCCCGAGGCGGTGCCGGTGCCGGAGGTCGGCGTGGCCGTCACGGTGGGGGTGGGTGTGGGGGTGGCCGTCACGGTGGGGGTGGGGGACGGGCTGCTGTCCACCGAGCACTTCACGTCGTTGATCAGGCAGTTGACCGGATCCGCGGCCTTCACGGACGCGGTGGCCACAAAGCCGATGCTGACCGACTTGCCGGCGGCTATGTCGGCGTTCCAGCTCTCCGCTTTGACCGTGATGTGCCGGCCCGACACGCTGTACGTCCCGTTCCACAGCGAGCTCAGCGTGGTGCCCGCCGGCAGGTCGAACTGCAGCGTCCACCCGGACAGCGTCGACGCCGTGGTGTTCGTGATCACGTACTGGCCCGTGTAACCGGTCGTCCAGTCACTGCTCTTCGTGTACGCCGCCCCCACCGACGCGGCCTGCGCGCTCCCCGCGAGCGCGAACCCGCCACCGGCGACGACCGCGCCCGCGACGATGCCCCCGACGAGCCTGCCCTTGCGGCTGGTGGTGCGGCGGTGATGTGAATTCCTCATGAAGCGGGACGCTAGCGCGGCCGATTCGGACAAACGTCCTGTTCGGGGCGGGTGGTCTAGTCCTTATGCCGCCCTTAAGCAACCCATCGGGATGGGTTAGGGCGCGTCTGGCGGATCTCCGTGGGGAAGGAGCGGTGTCTGGTGCCTGCGATGGCAAGGCGGAGGAAGGAAGCGACGCGGAGCGTCGTTGACTGACGACAACGCCGCCAGCGCTGGTGCCAGGCGCCGCGACGCCACGGAGATCCGCCAGACGCGCCCTGAGACATGGGCGGAGCCAGGCGGCCACGGATACTGATGGCATGGGCAAGCGACAGAACGGCCGCACACGCGCCACCCCCGAACCGATACGCCGAACCGTCGGCGGGGGCGCGGCCGAACTCGTCCCGGACCGGGAACGGGCACACGCCTGGTCGCTGCTCATCGACGGCGCACCGCAGTCCCATGTGGACCTGGACGACCCGGCCCACCTGGACTTCGCGTACCAGCGCAGGCTCGGCCATGTCATCGACCTGGCCGCACCGCCCGGCCGCCCGCTCAACGTCCTGCACCTGGGCGGCGGAGCCCTGACGCTCGCCCGCTACGCCGCGGCGACCCGCCCCCGGTCGACGCAGCAGGTCGTGGAGCTGGACACCGCCCTCGTCGAACTGGTCCGTGAGCACCTCCCCTGGGACCGCACCTGGCGGATCAAGGTGCGGGGCGGGGACGCCCGCGCCGGGCTGGCGAAGGTCCCGCAGGGCTGGGCGGATCTGGTCATCGCGGACGTCTTCAGCGGCGCCCGGACCCCGGCCCATCTCACCAGCACGGAATTCCTCGCGGAGGTCCGCCAGGCGCTGCGCCCCGACGGGCTGTACGCGGCGAACGTGGCGGACGGCGCGCCGCTCGCGTTTCTCCGGTCGCAGATCGCCACGGTCCGCTCGGCCTTCGCGTACGCGTGCGCGGCCGCCGACCCGGCGGTGCTGCGCGGCCGGCGCTTCGGGAACGTGATCCTCGTGGCCGCCGACCGCGAGCTGCCGGTGGCCGAGCTGACCCGGCGGGTGGCCACCGACCCGCACCCCGGCCGGGTCGAACACGGGCGGGGGCTGGCCGACTTCGCGGGCGGCGCGGCCGCGGTCACGGACGCGACGGCGACGGCGTCACCGGCGCCGCCGGAGTCGGTGTTCCGGTGAGCCGGTGCGGTCACCGCACTAGTTGTCGTACGTCTGGACCTGCGGCGGGTGGCCGTTCCACGTGCAGAAGACGGTTGACGCGGCGGTGTTGGAGCCGGCGGTGAAGGTGACGCGGATCCATTCGTCCTGCTTCCAGACCTGCATCCGCCAGCCGGAGTTGGGCGTGGCCGAGACAAGCGTCGCGTAGCTGCTGCCGAGGCTGAGGACGACCCGGCCGCCCTGGCTGCTGTAGCTGTGCACGTTGTCCGCGGATGCGGAGGCATACGCCGAGACCGATGCCGCAACCGACCGTGTCGGCGTCGGTTTCGGCGTCCGTGCGGGCGTCTGTGGCGCCGAACTCGTCACCGTAGGACTCGGCGTCAGCGATGCCTGCACGTTCGAGATCGGCAGCGCCCGCGGCGGGTCGTAAGCGGTCCCCGTCAGCACATGATGTACGCCGAACCACGACATCGCGACAGCGGCGCTCGTGGCCATCAGCCACGCGCCGGCGTGCGCCAGTCCCTTCCGCATTCGGCCTATGGTGCCGTACGCACGCCCGCTCGGGATCACCCGGATGGGCTACCGTGCGGGCCATGGCAAGTGTGCTCGTGGTCGAGGACGACCAGTTCGTACGATCTGCGCTGATCCGTCACCTCACGGAGGCCTCGCACAGCGTACGGAGTGTGGGGACGGCGCTGGAGGCGCTGCGCGAGGTGGCACAGGTCGGGTTCGATGTCGTGATCCTGGACCTCGGGCTGCCGGACCTGGACGGCGCGGAGGCGCTGAAGATGCTGCGCGGGATCACCGATGTGCCGGTGATCATCGCCACCGCGCGCGACGACGAGACCGAGGTCATACGGCTGCTGAACGCGGGGGCGGACGACTACCTCATCAAGCCGTTCTCCGTGGATCACCTGTCCGCGCGGATGTCGGCCGTGTTGCGACGCTCACGCGCCCGCGAGGACACGGCGGTGCTGCGGGTCGGCGGGCTGCAGATCGACGTGCAGCGGCGGCAGGCCGCGCTGGACGGCGCGCCGCTGGACCTGACCCGGCGGGAGTTCGACCTGCTGTCCTTCCTGGCGGCGCGGCCGGGGGTGGTGGTGGCGCGGCGGGAGCTGCTGTCGGAGGTGTGGCAGCAGTCGTACGGGGACGACCAGACGATCGATGTCCACTTGTCCTGGCTGCGCAGGAAGCTGGGGGAGACGGCGGCCCGGCCCCGCTACCTGCACACCCTGCGCGGGGTGGGCGTGAAACTGGAGCCGCCGGCATGAGGTGGGCGCTGGTCAAGGTGTGCGTGGCGGTCACGGCGATGGTGGTCGTGGCCTTCGCCGTTCCGCTGGCGCTCGTGGTGAAGGAGATGGCCCGGGACCGGGCCTTCACCAACGCCGAGCGGCAGGCGGCGGCGATCGGCCCGGCGCTGGCCATCACCACGGACCGCACCGAACTCGAGAAGGCCGTCGCCTCCACCCAGGCGGGGGCTGACGGGCAGATCGCGGTGCGCATCCCCGCCACCGAGAGCGCGGCCGGGGTCGCGATCGGCCAGGCGCACGCCGACCAGGCCGCGCTGGACGCCACGTCCCGGCTCGGCCGCGCCTCCACCGTCTCCGTACCCGGCGGCTACGCCCTGCTCCAGCCCACCGCCGTCAGCTCCGGCTCGGTCGCGGTCGTCGAGGTCTACGTCCCCGACGCGGACGTCACGCGTGGGGTGACCGCCTCCTGGGTGGTGCTCGGCGCGGTCGGCATCGGTCTGATCATCGGCTCGGTCGCGGTCGCCGACCGCCTCGGCACCCGTATGGTCCGCCCCGCGAAACGGCTGGCCGACGCCGCCCACGACCTGGGCCGGGGCGATCTGGCCGTACGCGTCCCCGAGGACGGCCCCAGCGAACTGCGCTCGGCGGCAGCCGCCTTCAACGCGATGGCCGCGCAGGTCAACCAGCTCCTCGCCAACGAGCGCGAACTGGCCGCCGACCTCTCCCACCGCCTGCGCACGCCGCTGACCGTGCTGCGCCTCAACGCCGCCTCCCTCGGCGACGGCCCGGCGGGCGAGCAGACCCGCCACGCCGTCGCCCAGCTGGAGCGCGAGGTCGACCAGATCATCCGCACCGCCCGCGCCCAGCAGTCCTCCTCCCTCAGCAGCGTCGGCTGCGACGCCGCCGAGGTCATCCGCGAGCGCATGGCCTTCTGGTCCGCCCTCGCCGAGGACCAGGGGCGCACCGCCCGTACCGCCGGCGTCGAACGCCCCGCCGGGGTGCCCGTCGCCCGCGCCGAACTGGCCGCCGCGCTGGACGCCATGCTCGGCAACGTCTTCCGCCACACCCCGGAGGGCGCCGCCTTCGCCGTCGACGTCCACAGCAGCGAGGACGCGGTCATCGTCCTGGTCTCCGACGCCGGGCCCGGCATCCCGGATCCGGCCGCGGCGCTGCGGCGAGGCCAGGGCGACGGCGGCGACGGCTCCACGGGGCTGGGGCTGGACATCGTCCGGCGCGTCGCCGAGTCGACGGGCGGCGATGTGCGGGTGGGGCCGTCGGTCCTCGGCGGCGCAGAGGTCCGGGTCTGGCTCTCGCTGCGGGGGCGTACGGCGGTCGGCGGGGGCGGCAAGCGGGGCCACAAGCTGGCGCGGGGGCGCAAGGCGCGGCTGGTCGCCAGGGCGTAGGGCCCCGGGGCCGGCCGGTCCGGGCCTACAGGCCGTCGACCAGCTCGATCGTGCGCGCGGCCTCGCCGAGCGCCGCGCGCAGGACGGCCGGGTCGGTGACCGGGGTGTCGGTGCGCGGCGGCACCAGCCAGCCCGTGCCGGCGACCGGCGGCTCGCCCGCCAGGGACAGCCCGCGCCCGTTGGTCTGCGTACAGGCGGAGCCGGGCAGGTCCCAGCCGTCCGCCGTGCCCGGGGGGACGAGGAAGCCGAGGCTGTCGCCCGAGCTGTCGTGCAGGACGGGGCCGACGCCGGTGCGCAGGCGCAGGATGTCCACCGCCTCGAGGCCCTGGCGGGTGGGGACGGTGACCAGGTCGCAGGGCTCGGGTTCACCGGGTGGCGGCGCGCTGCGGTCCTCGCCCGGAGCCGACCTCGACCTGCTGGTGTCCAACCCGCTGGTGTTCCACCTGCTGGTGTCCAACACGGCACATCCTCCTCGGAGCCGGACCACGCATAAATCCACATCCCCGCTGCACCCTGTTCAACGCGCCGCCCCGTCAACGGCTACGCCCTCCTAACGCCGCAAGGGGTGGCGTTTCATGGCGAAACCGAGGTGATATCTCCCTTTTGTAGCCAAACTCCCGGTAATGGCCCGGTAATCGCGCGGTAACAGCCGGTACCTTCGCCGCCATGGCGTCACCGTCACCGAATATCGCCTTCCGCCAACTGCGCGGCGTGCTCTCCCCCGGAGAGTTCGCCGCCGCCGTCCGCCGGGCGGCGCGCGAGATCGGCGAACAGGTCAGCTGCGACGCACGGTACGTGGGCCGCGTGGAGTCCGGGGAGATCAGATGCCCCAACTACGCCTACGAGCGGGTGTTCCGGCACATGTTCCCCGGACGCACGCTCGGTGACCTGGGCTTCGAGCCGCGTGAGGCGGTCCGGGGGCGGCGTGGCGGCGGTGCCGGTGGCCAGCCGGCGTACGAGTTCAGCGACACCGATGAGGAGAGCGACGTGCTGCGCCGCGTGTTCATGACGGGCGGCCCGGCCGCCGTGGTAACCACCGTGGCGATGCGCCCCGAGAAGTCCGGGCGCAGGGTCGGCGCGAGCGACGTGCACGCAGTCGAGGAGGCCGTCCGCAGGATCCGGCTGCACGACGACCGGCACGGCGCCGACGGCCTGTACCGCCAGGCGGGCCAGTCGCTGCGCACCGCGTACCGGCTGCTGGACGAGGGCTCCTACAGCCAGTCCGTCGCCGACGGGCTGCACGCCGGGGCGGGCGAACTGGCCATCTCCGTCGGCTGGCTGGCCCACGACTCGGGCCGCTTCGGCGACGCGCGCTCGTACTACGCAGAGGCCCTGGCCACCGCCCGGATGGCCGCCGACGCGGCCCTGGAGGCGCATGCCTTCTGCAACGCCGCCTTCCTCGCCCGCGACGCCGGCCACCCGCGCGAGGCGGTGCGCGCGGCGCAGGCCGCCCAGCACGCCGCCCGGCGGCTCGGATCGGCCCGGCTGATGTCGCTGCTCGCGCTGCGCGAGGCCGGCGGCCGGGCCGGGCTCGGTGACCGCAGGGCCTGCGAACAGGCCCTTTCCCGCGCCCAGTCGCTGTTCGGGCGCGGGCCCTGCGACGCCGACCCCGAGTGGATGTCCTTCTTCGGCGAGGCCGAACTCGCCGGCCTCGAAGCCCAGTCCTGGGCCGCCCTCGGCGACCACCGCCGGGCCGCCGAGCAGGCCCGCCGCGCCGTCGGCCTGCAGGACCCGCACTTCGCCCGCAACACCGCGCTCTACGGCGCCCAGCTGACCGGCGACCTGGCCGCCGCCGGCCGCCCGGACGAAGCCGCGGCGGCCGGCGGCCGGGTCCTGGACCTGCTGGGCAGCCGGGTGCACTCCACCCGGATCCGCTCCATGCTCGACGGAGCGGCGCGGGGCCTGCGGCCGTACCGGCGGGAGGCGGCGGTCGCCGATTTCCTGCTGCGCGGGTCGTGGTGAGCGGTTGCCGTCGGTGACATCGCTGGTGACGGTGCGGCGCGGCGGCACCCTCGTTCCACCGCGCCGCACCGCGTCTATTCGGCCGCCGGAAGTTCACCCGTCCGGGCGACCTCCGCGTACCAGCGGGCGCTGGACTTGGGGGTGCGGGCCTGGGTCTCGTAGTCGACGTAGACCGCGCCGAAGCGCTTGCTGTACCCGTACGCCCACTCGTAGTTGTCCATCAGGGACCACAGGAAGTAGCCGCGCAGATCGGCGCCGTTGTCCATCGCCCTGCCCGCTGCGTCGAGGTGGCTCTGCAGGTAGGCGATGCGCTCGGGGTCGTGGACCGAGCCGTCGGGCCCCGGCGCGTCCTCGTAGGCCGCGCCGTTCTCGGTGATCAGCAGCGGCAGGCCGGGGAAGTCGCGGGTGCAGCGCAGCAGCAGGTCGTGCAGCCCGGTCGCGTCGACGGACCAGCCCATGGCGGTGCGCGGGCCGTCGGCCTGGTGGAACGCCACATCCTCCGCCGCCGGCCACGGGGAGTGGTCGCTGGCGCCGTGGCCGTCGTTGCGGGCGTTGGCGGGGTCACTGTCAGTGGCGGCTGATACCACTGTGGGTGAGTAGTAGTTGATGCCGAGCAGATCGAGGGGGTGACGGGCCATGGCCGCGAGGTCGCCGTCGCGTACGAAGGACCAGTCGGTGAGGCGCTCGGTGTCCTTGAGCAGATCCTGCGGGTACGCGCCCTTGATCAGCGGCCCGGTGAAGACGCGGTTGCCGACCGCGTCGATCCGCCGTGCCGCGTCCCGGTCCTCGGGAGTGTCGGCCAGGGGGCGGATCTGGTGGAGGTTGAGCGTGACGGCCAGCTGTGCCCGGGCCGGCAGGGTGTCGCGCAGGGCGGCCATGCCCCGGGCGTGGGCGAGGTTGAGGTGGTGCGCCGCGCGCAGCGCCGCCACCGGCTCCGTGCGGCCCGGGGCGTGCACCCCGGACCCGTACCCCAGAAAAGCGCTGCACCACGGCTCGTTGAGAGTGATCCAGCTCTCCACCCGGTCGCCCAGCGCCTCCCCGACGATCCGCGCGTACTCCCCGAACCGCTCCGCGGTCTCCCGCTGCGGCCAGCCGCCCGCGTCCTCCAGCTCCTGCGGGAGGTCCCAGTGGTAGAGCGTCACGGAGGGCTTGATGCCGTGCTCCAGCAGCTCGTCGACCAGCGCCCGGTAGAAGTCCAGGCCCCGCTGCACGGCCGGGCCGCGCCCGGTCGGCTGCACCCGCGGCCAGGAGACCGAGAACCGGTAGGCGCTCAGTCCGAGGTCCGCCATGAGCCGCACGTCGTCGCGGAAGCGATGGTAGTGATCGACGGCCACATCTCCCGTATGGCCCTCGAAGACTTTTCCGGGCGTACGGCTGAACGTGTCCCAGATCGACGGGGTGCGCCCGTCCTCGGCCGCCGCGCCCTCGATCTGGTACGCGGCGGTGGCCGCGCCCCACAGAAAGCCTGGCGGGAACTGACGGCTGGTGGCGGCGGTGCCGGTGGCGGCAGTGGTGGGGGTGGCCGGCCGGGTGTCGGACGCAGTCATACGGGAGCGCTCCCATCGATTTCAGCCCGTCCGGCGTTTGGGGACGGGGGGTCCAGAGGGTGCAGCCCTCTGGTGGGCAAGGTGTGTGGGGAGATGTTCTCGGTCGGGCGCCAGGGCCTGTGCCTAGCCCTTGACGGCCCCCTGCATGATGCCGCCGACGATCTGCTTGCCGAACACGATGAACACCAGCAGCAGCGGCAGCGTCCCGAGCAGCGCGCCCGCCATCACGACCGCCTCGTCCGGGACATAGCCCTGGGCCAGGCTCGTCAGAGCCACCTGCACGGTCGGATTCTCCTGGGTCAGCGCGATGATCGGCCAGAAGAAGTCGTTCCAGGCGAAGACGAAGGTCAGCATCCCGAGCACCGCCATCGCGGGCCGTGCCACAGGGAAGACGACATGCCAGACGATCCGCATGCTGCTCGCGCCGTCGACCCGCGCGGCCTCGATCAGCTCGGTCGGCAGCGCCTGTTCCAGGTACTGCCGCATGAAGAACACCCCGAAGGCGCTGACGAAGGTCGGCAGCACGACGGCCTGCAGATGGTTCGTCCAGTCCAGCTTGGCGATCCACAGGAACAGCGGCACGACGCTGAGCTGCGGCGGCACCATCATCGTGGCGATCACCAGCATCAGCAGGAAGGTCTTGAAGCGGAACCGCAGCTTGGCGAAGGCGAAGCCGGCGATGGTCGAGAACAGCACCGTGCCGATGGTGATGCTGCCCGCCACGATCGCCGAGTTGAGCAGCGCCGTGCTGAGGTTGGCATCGGTCCAGGCGGTCCCGAGGTTCTTGGCCAGATTCCCGCCGAACCAGAACGGGGGCGGGGTCTGCGACAGCCGGCCGCTGGTGCGGGAGGCGGCGATCGCCGTCCAGATGAGGGGGAAGAGCGAGATCGCGGTGAACAGGATCAGTACGCCGTACGCGAAGGGCCCGGCGTGCAGCTGCTTGCCGGCCTTGGTCCGTACGCGTCGGGTGGAAGGAATGACAGCCATACGGAGGACCCTCACTGGCTCTTGCGCAGCCAGCGGGCGAGCAGCCCGTTGACGGCGGCGATCAGCAGCAGAAGCAGGAACATCGCCCAGGCGATGGCCGAGGCCCGCCCCAGGTGGTAATTGGTCCAGCCCTGCTCGTACAGATAAAGGCCCAGCGTCTGGAACTGGTGGGCGGAGCCGCCCTTCTCACCGCCGGTGCCGCCGAAGAGATAGGGCTCGCCGAAGAGCTGGGTCGCGCCGATCGTCGAGACCACGACCGTGAACAGTATCGTCGGCCGCAGCATCGGCACCGTGACGTGCCGGAACTGCTGCCAGCGCGAGGCGCCGTCCAGCGCGGCGGACTCGTACAGATCGGGCGGCACGGCCTGCATCGCGGCCAGATAGATCAGCGTGTTGTAGCCGGTCCAGCGCCAGATCACGATCGAGGAGACCGCGATCTGCGAGGACCAGGTGCCGGCCCGCCAGTCGATGTGGTGGCTGAAGCCGATGTGCTCCAGCGCCCAGTTGATCATGCCGTAGTCGGTGCCGAACATCAGCGTGAAGACCAGTGTCGCGGCGGCCACGGAGGTCGCGTACGGGACGAGCATCGCGACCCGGAAGAAGGTCGAGCCGCGCAGCTTGTAGTTGAGGAGGTGGGCCAGGCCCAGTGCCATGAGCAGCTGCGGGACGGTGGAGATCAGGCCGATGGTGAAGGTGTTCTTCAGGGCGTTCCAGAAGAACTCGTCCTGGATCAGCCGGGTGTAGTTGTGCCAGCCGACGAACTCGCGCGCGTCGAGGTTGGTCAGCTCCACCCGGTAGAAGGAGTTCCAGGCGGTGTAGATCAGCGGGAAGAGCCCGAAGGCGGCGAAGAAGAGGAAGAAGGGCGACACGAACGCGTAAGGGCTGCCCTTGACGTCCCAGCGGTAGAAGCGGCTGCGCCACTTCCGGCGCCGGCCGTCCCGGTCCAGGCGGGCCTGCTCTGCGTGGTCGCGCGGGGCCGCGCCCCCCTTATCGGGGGACGCGGTCGGCGCTGCGGTGAGATCCGAAGCCATGTGGGTCACTGATCCAGTGCGTTGTCGATTTCCTTTTCGGCGGCAGACCAGCCCTGTGCCGGGGTCTTGCCCTGCTGCTCGACCTGCAGGATGCCGACATCGGTGATGGCCGTGTAGATCTGCTGGTCCTTGGGCCCGATCACCAGGGTCGGGATGCCCTTTGCCGCCGCTGCGAAGATCTCACCGATCGGGGCGTTGTTGAAGTAGGCGTGCTTGGCGTCCTTCACTGCGGGCAGATCGTACGCGCCCACGGCGCTCGGGAAGCTGGCCTGCTTGGCGAAGACCTTGGCCTGCTGCTCGGGCGCGGTCAGCCACGCGGCGAGCTTGATCGCCTCGGCCTTGTTCTTGCCGGCCGACGGCACGCCGACGAAGGCGCCGCCCCAGTTGGCGGACTTCGGCGCGGCGGCGACGTCCCACTTGCCCTTGCCGGCGGCGCCGGCCTTCTCCTGGATGTAGCCGAGCATCCAGGCCGGGCACGGCAGGGCGGCGAACTTCGCGTTGGCGAAGGCCTGGTCCCAGGCCTTGTCGAAGAGCTTCAGCTTGCCGGTCAGTCCGCCGGTCGCCGCCTCCATGGCCAGGTTCCAGGCGGTCTTCACACCGGAGCTGGTCTTGTAGATGACCTTGCCGCTGCTGTCGTAGTAGCGCTCGGAGTAGCTGTTGCTCACCGCCTGGTAGAGGCCGGCCGCCGAGTCGGTGAAGGTCGTGCCCGCGGGCGCGTTCCTCTTGTACGTCTTGCCCGCGTCGATGTACTTCGACCAGTCGCCCGCCCACAGCGCGCCGACCTTCGTGCGGTCGGTCGGCAGCCCGGCCTTCTTGAACAGGTCCGTGCGGTAGCAGATCGCCATCGGGCCGATGTCGGTGCCGAGGCCGATGGTCTTGTTGTCGGCGGTCGTCGCCTGCGCCCACTTCCAGTCGAGGAAGTTCGACTTCGTCACGCCGGGCGCCTTCGAGAGGTCCTCGAACTTCGCCGCCTGGGTCGTCACGACCTCGTTGATGTTGCCGACCTCTATGGCCTGGATGTCGCTCAGGCCGCTGCCGGCCGCGAGGTGGGTCAGCAGCTGGGGGTAGTACGTGTCGTTCCGCTCGATCACGTTTTCCTTGATCGTGATGTTCGGATGCAGCTTCTGGTACTCGTCGTACAGCCCGGCCTGCTTGTAGCCGAAGACGCCGAAGGTGCCGACGGTGAGTGTCGTCTTGCCCCCGCCGTTGCCGCTTCCGCTGCCCGATGCCCCCGGGCTGGCGGTGTCGCTGTCGCTGGAACATCCGGCGAGCAGGCTCGCCCCCATCGCGGCGATTGCCGCCAGAGCCACTGCGGCGGTCCGGCCACGTGGCCGGAACGACTTCCTTGTCGTGCCCATTTCTCGGTCCTCCGGGTACGTCCGTGTACGTGATGGAGAGTGCGGGATCTGTATGCGTTGGGTACTGTGGGAGCGCTCCCATGCGTGATGTCTTGAAGAGTCGCGGTTCCCCGGTGGGGTGTCAAGGGAGGCGACGCTCTAAGTTGGCGCAGTTACCACGTCGTGATTGATGACCCATTGCTTCCGCTTCCGGGGGCGACGGGAGCCACTTCAGTTCCACTTGGGTTCCACATGGGGGGCCACATGAGGGGCTTTGTGATTGGGAGGCCGCCATGGCGGTGAGCGGACGGCACAGCGGTAGGCCGACCCTGGAGGAGGTCGCCGCACGGGCCGGCGTCGGCCGCGGCACCGTGTCCCGCGTGATCAACGGGTCGCCGAGGGTGAGCGACCGGGCGAAGACGGCCGTCGAGGCCGCCATCGCCGAGCTGGGATACGTACCGAACCGGGCTGCGCGCGCGCTGGCCGGGAACCGGACGGACGCGATCGCGCTGGTCATCCCCGAGCCGGAGACGAGGCTCTTCGCGGAGCCGTACTTCTCCGACATCATCCGGGGAGTGGGCGCGGAACTGGCCGATACCGACATGCAGCTGCTGCTGACACTCATACGGACGCCCAAGGAGCGTCAGCGCTTCGCCCAGTACCTGAGCGCGCACCGCGTGGACGGCGTGCTGCTCGTCTCCGTGCACGAGGACGATCCGCTGCCCGATCTGCTGGAGCAGCTGGAGATGCCCGCCGTCCTGAACGGGCGGCGGTCCGATCTGGAGTCCGTTTCGTATGTCGACGCCGACAACGTGGGCGGTGCCCGGTCCGCTGTCGCGCATCTGCTCGGGCTCGGCCGTCGCGCCGTCGCGACGATCACCGGCCCCGCCGACATGTACGTCGCCCGCTGCCGTCTCGACGGCTACCGGCAGGCCGTCGAGGCGGCCGGGGCCGGGTTCGACGAGGCGCTCGTCGGCCGCGCCGACTTCACCGAGGAGGGCGCGCGGGCCGCGATGCGGGCGCTGCTGGCCCGGCGGCCCGATGTGGACGCGGTCTTCGCGGCGTCCGACGTCATGGCCGGCGGTGCGCTGCAGGTGCTGCGGGAAGCGGGGCGGCGAGTGCCGGACGACGTGGCGCTGGTGGGCTTCGAGGACTCGGCGATCTGCCGGCACACCGATCCGCAGCTGACGTCGGTGCGGCAGCCGACGGAGGAGATGGGGCGGACGATGGCGCGGGTGCTGCTGGAGGAGATCGCGGCGCGGACCGTCACGCGGCGGCATGTGGTGCTCGCGACGGAGCTGGTGCGCAGGGAGTCGGCGTAGGGGCGGGGTACGGGGGCCGTCCGGCTGCCGGCGGGTTGTGACCGTCGGCAGCCGTAGGGCCGCCGAAGTCGCTCAGCCCAGCGAGAGCAGGTGTGCCTTCAGCCCGGCGCCGTACGCCGTGGCCGTACCGTCGTACGCGCTGATGAGCGACGGCCCCGAGGAGCAGTCCCACGTGTTCCAGGTCCAGCCGAGATACGACGAGTCATGGGCGTCCAGCCAGGCCATGAACTGGTCGATGAAGGCGTGCCCGCACGTGTTCTCGCCGATCTCGCCCGCGACCAGGGGGACCTGGGCGAGGACGGGGGCGAGGGTGCTGTCCCAGCAGGAGCTGGAGCCGCATGTGTTGAAGTTGTAGACGTGGACGGCGGCGGCGAGGTTCCCCGTGGAGTCGGTGGGCTTGTACGCGAGCCACTGGCCGAGGTCGTTGGAGTAGGCGAGGCCGCCCAGGAGGATCACGTTCTGCGCGCCGGTGCCGCGCACCGCGTTGACCAGGGTCTGCATGCCTGCCACGGAGTAGCCGATGCCGGGGCAGGTGCCGCCGTCGCGCCAGCAGGTCCAGGCCTGGGTGAGGGTGGAGGTGGCGCGGTCGGGATAGGGCTCGTTGAAGAGGTCGAAGACCACGGACTGGTCGGACTTGAAGGTGTTGGCGACCGAGGTCCAGAAGGACGGCGTGTACTCGGTGTCGGGCATCGGCTTCTGGCAGGAGGCGTAGAGGTCCGAGCAGCCGGCGGAGTTGCCGGTGTACTGGCCGTGGCTCCAGTGGAGTTCGAGGACGGGCGTGATGCCGTGCGCTTCGAGGCGGGTCGCGTAGTCCTTGATCGCGTCGATGTAGGCGGTGCCGCGGTAGGCGCTGTTGATGTTGGACAGGCCGAGCCAGCACTCCTCGTTGAGGGGGATGCGGACGGTGTCGATGTTCCAGGTGAGCATGGCGGCGATGGCGGCGTCGTCCACGGTGCCGTCGAAGATGCCGTAGCCCTGCACGCACATGAACTCGGTGCCGGAACGGTTCACCCCGTGGAGGAGGTGCTCGGCGCCGGACGCGTCAACGATCTTGTTGCCGGAGACGTGGAGCTTGGGCGCGGCGGTGGCGGGGGTGGTGGTCGTCGGCGTCGCCGTGGGCGTGGTCGTCGGTGTTGTGGTGGGTGTTGTGGTGGGCGACGGTGACGAGTCGGTGTTGCAGGCGACGCCGTTGAGCTTGAAGGCGGTCGGTGCCGGATTCGAGCCCGACCAGTCGGCCAGGAACCCGGCCGTGACGCTGCCGCCGGTGGCGATCGCGCCGTTCCAGCTCTCGTTGACGACCGTCACGCTCGCGCCGGACTGCGACCACTTGCCGCTCCAGCCCTGGGTGACCTTCTGGGTGCCGGGGAAGTCGAAGGTGAGGGTCCAGGTGCTGGTCGCGGCGCTGTTGTTGGTGATGACAACGTTGCCTTGGAATCCGGTGCTCCACTGGCTCGTCACCGAGTAGCCGACGGCGCAGGCGGTCGCGGCGGAGGCGGTGACGGAGGGGAGCAGGGCCACGCCGCCGGCGAGGACGAGGACGGCGGCCGAGGCGAGGGCTGTGGTGCGCGGTGGTCGTCGCATGTGCGACTCCTCAGGGGTGGGGGGTAATCATGGGCGCGCTCCCACTGGTTCGCGGCAGACCATAGCGCCAAGTGGCGGACGAGGATAGAGCGCTGACGGGAGTTCAGGACTTGTGGACGAAGTGGGCTCTTTGTTTCAGGTCTTGACGAGTCGTCAGTCCTGCTCGACGCTTGGGAGCGCTCCCACTGGTTCAGAGCATCTCTCAGGTCTCACACATCCGGCACGAGCCGCCGAGGAGATTCCGCATGCCCGCAGGACGACCGAGAAGACTGTTACTGGTGGGGGTCGCCGCGCTCGCGCTGCCCCTCGCCACCACGACCGCCGGGGGCGGGACCCCCGCACAGGCCGCGACCGTGCAGTGCAGCGTCGACTACACGACCAATGACTGGGGCTCCGGCTTCACCGCGAGTCTCACCATCACCAACCGGGGCACCGACGCCATCTCCGGCTGGTCCCTCGCCTACGCCTACACCGGAAACCAGACGCTGACGAACGGCTGGAGCGGCACCTGGTCGCAGTCCGGGAAGAACGTCACCGTCGCCAGCCTGGACTGGAACAAGACGATCGCGGCCGGCGCCGCCGTCACCACCGGCGCCCAGTTCAGCTACAGCGGCACCAATGCCGCGCCCACCTCCTTCGCCGTCAACGGCACCACCTGCACCGGCGCCCACGCCGCCCCGGTCGCCGTGCTGACCAGCCCCGCCGCCGGGGCCACCTACACGGCGGGGGACACGGTGCCGCTGGCGGCGACCGCGTCGGCCTCGGACGGGGCGACGATCTCCAAGGTGGAGTTCTACAGCAACACCACGCTGCTGGGGACGGACACCTCCTCCCCGTACAGCTTCAGCTGGGCCGGCGTCACGGCGGGGGACTACTCGCTGTACGCCAAGGCCTACGACAGCCTGGGCGCGTCGGCGGAGTCCACCCCGGTGGGCATCCATGTCGCCACCGGGCCGTCCCTGGTGGCGAGCCCTGCGCAGGTCGCCGTCCAGCAGGGCAAGACCGGCACTTTCGCGGTGGCGCTGTCCACGCAGCCGTCCGCGAATGTGACGGTGGCCGTGGCCCGCAGCTCCGGCAACACCGGGCTGTCGGTGACGGGCGGGAGCAGCCTGACCTTCACACCGTCCAACTGGTCCACGGCGCAGACGGTGACCGTCACCGCGGATGCCGCCGGCACCGGCTCTGCGGTGTTCAGCGCGACGGCGACCGGCTATCTGAAGGCCGATGTGACGGTGACCGAGCTGGCGGCGTCCAGCGCCTACCAGGCCAGATTCCTGGACCTGTACGGGAAGATCACCGCTCCGGCCTCCGGTTACTTCTCGCCCGAGGGCATTCCGTACCACTCGGTGGAGACCCTGATCGTCGAGGCCCCGGACTACGGGCACGAGACCACCTCGGAGGCGTACTCGTATCTGATCTGGCTGCAGGCGATGTACGGCAAGGTCACCCAGGACTGGACGAAGTTCAACGCGGCCTGGGCGACCATGGAGCAGTACATGATCCCCACCCACGCCGACCAGCCGACGAACAGCTTCTACAGCGCGAGCAAGCCCGCGACGTACGCCGCCGAGCATCCGCTGCCGTCCGACTACCCGTCACAGATCGAGAGCGGTGTGCCGGTGGGCTCCGACCCGATCGCGGGCGAGCTGTCCTCCGCGTACGGGACCACGGACATCTACGGCATGCACTGGCTGCAGGACGTGGACAACACCTACGGATACGGGGACACCCCGGGCGGCGGCTGCGAGGCCGGGCCGAACGCCTCGGGTCCGTCGTACATCAACACCTTCCAGCGCGGCTCGCAGGAGTCGGTGTGGGAGACGGTGCCCCAGCCGACCTGCGACAACTTCACCTACGGCGGCACCAACGGCTATCTGGACCTGTTCATCAAGGACTCCAGCTACGCCAAGCAGTGGAAGTACACCGACGCCCCGGACGCCGACGCGCGGGCCATCCAGGCCGCGTACTGGGCCGACACCTGGGCCAAGGCCCAGGGCAAGGGCAGCGATGTCGCCACGACCGTCGCCAAGGCCGGGAAGATGGGCGACTATCTGCGCTACTCGTTCTTCGACAAGTACTTCAAGAAGATCGGCAACTGCGTGGGTCCCAGCACCTGCGCGGCCGGCACCGGCAAGGACAGCGAGCACTACCTGCTGTCCTGGTACTACGCCTGGGGCGGCGCCAACAGCTCCTCGGCCGGCTGGGCCTGGCGGATCGGCGACAGCGCGGCGCACTTCGGCTACCAGAACCCCATGGCCGCGTACGCCCTGACCAACGACACCGCGATGGCCCCGAAGTCCACCACCGGCAAGTCCGACTGGACGACCAGCCTCGGCAGGCAGCTGGAGTTCTACCGCTGGCTGCAGAGCAGCGAGGGCGGCATCGCGGGCGGCGCCACCAACAGCTGGGAGGGCAACTACGGCACCCCGCCCAGCGGCACGCCGACCTTCTACGGCATGTACTACGACGTGGCGCCGGTGTACCACGACCCGCCGTCCAACCAGTGGTTCGGCATGCAGGCCTGGTCCATGGAGCGCGTCGCCGAGTACTACCAGCAGACCGGCAACGCCGCCGCCAAGACCATCCTCGACAAGTGGGTCACCTGGGCCATGTCCAAGACCACCGTCAACCCCGACGGGACCTATCTGATCCCCTCGACCCTGACCTGGTCCGGCCAGCCCGACACCTGGAACGCGTCGAGCCCCGGCGCCAACGCCTCGCTTCATGTCACGGTCGCCGACTACACCAACGACGTCGGCGTCACGGCCGCCTACGCCAAGACCCTGTCCTACTACGCCGCCAAGTCCGGCTCCACGGCCGCCAAGACGATGGCCAAGGCCCTGCTGGACGGCATGTGGTCCAACTACCAGGACAGCCTGGGCATCGCGGTCCCCGAGACGCGTACGGACTACAACCGCTTCGACGACGCGGTGTACGTGCCGAGCGGCTGGACCGGGACCATGCCCAACGGCGACGCGATCAACTCCTCGTCCACCTTCGGCTCCATCCGGTCCTTCTACCAGGACGACCCGGCCTACTCCAAGGTCACGTCGTACCTCAACGGGGGCGCGGCGCCGAGCTTCACGTACCACCGGTTCTGGGCCCAGGCGGACATCGCGCTGGCCATGGCCTCGTACGGGGACCTCTTCGGGGAGTGAGCCCCGGGGAGTTTCGGGAGTTGAGTTTCGGGTAGTGAGGAGCCTCACGTGTGACATCGGCCCCCGGGGGCATTTGCCGGGGGCCTCTGTCAGACCCCCCGAATAGAATCTTCACCATGTCTCCAACCGTTTTAGAACGCCCAACCACCCCGTCCGCCGAGGCCGCCAACGAGGCGATACGGCAGTACGTGGCGGACCGGCGCACGTGGTCGCAGGCCGAACTGGCCGAGCTCGACCGCCTGCGCGCCATTTGGCGTACCGCTCAGGAGCGCCGCAACTAGGGGGTGTCTGGCGGATCTCCGTGGCGTCGCGTGCCCTGGCACCAGCGCTCGCCGCGTTGTCGTCGGTCAACGACGCTCCGCGTCGCTTCCCTCCTCCGCCTTGCGATCACAGGCACCAGACCCCGCTCCTTCCCCACGGATATCCGCCAGACACCCCCAAGTACGACCGAAGGTGTCGGGTATCGGGTCCAGGCTGAGCCCATGACCACCAGCTGGGCGGCCTTCCGGGCCGCCGAACCCGACCTCGCGGGCGCCGTTCAGGCCCGCTTCGAGAAGTACCGGCACCATGTCCTCGCGACCTTGCGGGAGGACGGCTCCCCGAGGGTCACCGGCCTGGAGGCGGACTTCCGCCTCGGGGAGCTGTGGCTCGGCATGATGGACGGCTCCCGCAAGGCCCTGGATCTGCGGCGGGATCCCCGCTTCGCGCTCCACGCCAACCCCGGCCCGGACGATTCCATGGACGGCGGCGATGTCCGGGTGAGCGGGCGCGCCGTCGAGGTCACCGATCCCGCGGTCGTCGCCGGTTACATGGACGCCGCCAAGCCGCCGGAGCCCTTCCACCTGTTCCGGGTCGAGCTCACCGAGGTCGTACGCGTCCGGGTCGACAGCGATGAACTCGTGGTCGAGAGCTGGCGCCCGGGGCGCGGGATCCGGGTCGTGCGCCGCACGTGATACGCGGAAGGGCCCCGGTCGATTCGACCGGGGCCCTTCATCAAGGGTGAGTGACGGGACTCGAACCCGCGGCATCCTGGACCACAACCAGGTGCTCTACCAGCTGAGCTACACCCACCATGTCCGGCACTTTTTCCTGCTCCGTACCGGCCGAGAAAAAGTGTACAGGGTCCGAGGGGGTGCTCGCTCCCGCCTTTCGGCGTGGCCGTCGGGCGGGTTCCGGCGGCCGTTCGCCGGCTATTGCGCAGGCAGGACGTACTTCGCGGCGATGGTGCGGGCGGTGTCCGTGTCGGGGCCGGGCTGGGGGACGAAGACGGCCTCGCGGTAGTAGCGCAGCTCGGCGATGGACTCGCGGATGTCGGCCAGCGCCCGGTGGTTGCCGTTCTTCTCGGGGCTGTTGAAGTAGGCGCGCGGGTACCAGCGGCGGGACAGCTCCTTGATGGAGGAGACGTCCACGATGCGGTAGTGCAGGTGCTGCTCCAGGCCGGGCATGTCGCGGGCCAGGAAGCCGCGGTCGGTGGAGACGGAGTTGCCGCACAGCGGCGCCTTGCGGGGCTCGGCGACATGCTCGCGTACGTACGCCAGGACCAGCTTCTCGGCCTCTTCGAGGGTCACGCCGCCGTCGAGCTCCTCCAGGAGGCCGGAGGCGGTGTGCATGTCGCGTACGACCTCGGGCATGGTCTCCAGGGCCTCGGCGGGCGGGCGGATCACGATGTCCACGCCTTCGCCGAGGATGTTCAGCTCCGAGTCGGTCACGAGGGCGGCCACCTCGATCAAGGCGTCGTGCGCCAGGGAGAGGCCGGTCATCTCGCAGTCGATCCACACCATCCGGTCGTTCATGTGTATCAGCCTACGGGGCGATCCCTCGGTCCCGGCATAGCCGCGTTGCGTCCGCGTACGTCTCGGTCACCGCGCAGCCGTCCGGGCTGCTCGGGGATGCGCGAGGTGAAGGTGTCGTTGTCGGACTTCACGGGCGTCGGCTGGGAGGGCAGCCCGGAGGACGACGGCATGGCCGTGGCGTGGCCGCGGCGCGGCGCGCCCACCGGGCCGGAGCCGCTTCCGGGGCCGTTTCCTGGTCCGCTTCCGGGGCCCGTTCCCGGGCCGCCGGCGGGATCCGGGGTGCGGGGTTCCTTGGCCGGCGGCTCGGTCTCGTCCTGCGGGCGGCGGGCCCGGTAGGCGGCCCGGTAGGAGGCGGGGGAGGAGCCGAGCTGGCGCCGGAAGTGACCGCGCAGGGCGACGGGCGAGCGGAAGCCGCAGCGTCCGGCGACCTCGTCGACCGAGTAGTCGGAGGTCTCCAGAAGCCGCTGGGCCTGCAGGACGCGCTGGGTGATCAGCCACTGCAGGGGAGCGCTCCCGGTGAGGGTGCGGAAACGCCGGTCGAAGGTGCGGCGGCTCATGTAGGCGCGCGCGGCGAGGGTCTCCACGTCGAACTGCTCGTGGAGGTGCTCCAGCGCCCACGCGACGACCTCGGCCAGCGGATCCCCGCCGATTTCCTCCGGTAAAGAGCGGTCCAGATGGCGCTGCGGGCCACCGCCCCAGTCGCTGCCGCGCCGCGGTGACACCACCAGGCGGCGGGCCAGGGTGTTCGCGGCCTCGGCGCCGTGGTCGGTGCGCACGACGTGCAGGCACAGATCGATCCCGGCGGCGGTGCCGGCCGAGGTCAGGACGTCGCCGTCGTCGACGAAGAGCTCGCGCGGGTCCACATGGACCGACGGGTAGCGCTTGGCGAGGGTGGGCGCGTACATCCAGTGGGTGGTGGCCGGGCGGCCGTCCAGCAGCCCGGCGGCGGCGAGCACGAAGGCACCGGTGCACAGGCCGATGATCCTGGCGCCCTCCTCGTGGGCCCTGCGCAGCGCGTCCAGGGCCTCCACGGGCGGCGGCTGGGAGATCGAGCGCCAGGCGGGCACGACGACGGTGCCGGCCCGCGAGAGCGCTTCCAGGCCGTACGGAGCGGTGAGTTCCAGGCCGCCGGTGGTGCGCAGCGGGCCGTCCTCGCCGGCCGCGACCAGGAGGCGGTAGCGGGGCACGCCGGCGTCCTGGCGGTCGATGCCGAACACCGACAGCGGGATGGAACTCTCGAAGATCGGCCCGCCGCTGAACAGCAGCACCGCGACGACTTCCTGGCGGCGGCGCGCGGAGAGCTTGCGGGCTGACCGGGAGGACGGTGACGACGCGGCGGACACTGCCGAACCTGCCGAACCTGCCGAAGCGGACACCGATGGCGCTGACGGCGCGGTGGTGGCCGACATGCCGGCCATCGACGGGGTGTCCGCCGCCGTGCCGGTCCAGGACTCCTGGTTCATGGAGCTCAAGCCCCCCTCGGTCGTCTCGTCCTCTCGGTCCTGCACTGTCACTTCCCCCGCGTCTTCCTCAAGATCGAATCTACTGTGTCACTGGGGCTGTAGTGGCAAGTTCACCACCTGGCTGTATGTCGACATGACCACTTGGCGTGAAGCATTCGATCACGAAGCGTTCCACTCGCCAGGCCTGGTGGGAAGTGTGCCTCGCCCTCCTCGCACAGGCGCACAACGGGTGTGCGCCCCCTGGGAGGGCGTCCCTGCTGGTGAGGGCGGTGTGAAGGGGTTGTGTGCCCAACGGGCGTACTGCGGTGAGAAGTTGGCTGAAAAATGTCGGCAATCCTGCACGCGCCCCAGGTCAGCGCACCGGCGCACACGCAGGAGGTGGCCTATGCGCCTGTGCGCCCCCACCCCTTTTCGGCCCGCTGAGGACGATTCCGGATATGGCCGGAGGCGGACAGGCCGGGAAGGGCGCTGAAGGACGAGTTGTCCGATTGGCGCGGGCGCGTTGCGCTCGGCGCCGGACTCCGGCATTCTCCTGGAAACTTCGGGGTAAGCCGTGGCTGTGAAGGACTCGGCACATCTGTGCACGGGTGCTTGACCGCCGTACTCTGGAGTCAGCGGGAAGGGCAGCCCCTTACCGGTCATATCGGCCGGTCCCGCGGCCCCCGCAAACGTTGTTGTCCGCCCATCGGAGCCCCCGGGCACCGACGATTCGTCGAGAAAACCATCATGGCCGGTTACGAGCTCCCTGAGCCCGCCGAAGGAAAGCCGCTCGCCGACCCGGCGTCGGTACCCGAGGCGGCTACTGAGCTGCGCACGTCCTGCGACCCCGCCTTCCGCCACGGAGTGGTGGTCGGCTTCGACGGTTCCGTCTCCAGCGAGCGCGCCCTGGCGTACGCCATCGGCATGGCCCGGCGCTCGGGCTCCGCGCTGATCATCGTGCACGTCGCCAACCGGCTCCCGGCCACCGTGTGGGCCGGTTGCGAGCCGCCGGTCTTCGTGGACGTCCCGGATCACCGGACGGAGGTGCTGGGCCTTGAGCTGGCCTGCGCCGACCATCTGTCCGAGGTGCCCTGGATCCTGGTCGAGCGCGGCGGCGACATCTGCCACGAACTGGAGGAGGTCGGCCGGGAGTACGAGGCCGACGCGATCGTGGTCGGCGGCACGCACGGCATCATCGGCAAGATCTTCGGCTCGGTGGCCGGACGGCTCGCACGGCGCGCGCAGCGGCCCGTGATCGTCATTCCGTAGCGTCATGACGACGTAGTGCCATAACGATTTGGTGCACAGCGGCTGAAATGTCGCCGCGGCGGGTTGCTTGTGCCTTTGTGAAGGGTATCCCACCTGCAGTTTCGCAGTTTCTTCCCTCGTACACGAAGGGGGTCCGCGGTGGACAACGACGTCTCCACGGCACGCACCGCAGGAGCCGGAGCAACGCCTCTGGGATACCTGGCACTCGGCCTGACGCTGCTCGCGTTCGGCCTCTTCAGCACCGGCGCGATCGACAACACGGCGGCCGGCGATGCCGCCCGGCTCGCGCTCTACGTCGGCGGCATCACCCAATTCGTCGCCGGAATGTGGGAGTTCTACCGGGGCAGTGCCTTCGCGGGCACCGCGTTCGCCTCGCTCGGGGCCTTCTGGTTCACCTGGGGCGCCGCGTCCGGGGCGTCGGCGGGCAAGGAGGTCACGGGGCTGTTCTTCCTGCTGTGGGCCCTGCTGGCGCTCAGCCTGACGGTGGCCGCCTGGCAGCTGGGCGGCGTGGCGCAGACCGCCTTCGCGCTGCTGACCGTCTCCCTGGCTCTCTTCGGCATCGCCGCCCTCGCCTCGAACACCGGCCTGGGCAAGGCCGCGGGCTGGGTCGGCGTGGCGGCGGGCGCGGTCGCCTGGTACGGCGGCACGGCGCTGCTGACCAACGCCACCTGGGGCCGGCGGGCCCTGCCGTCGGACGGCTGGCGGCTGGCGGTGCCGCACCGCGGGCACGCGGCGTGACGGTCCGGGGTCCGGGGCCGACGGCTCCGGACCCCCTTCTTGCCTCTGGCCTTTGGCTACTCGACCGTGACGGACTTCGCGAGGTTGCGCGGCTTGTCGATGTCCCGGCCCAGCGCCAGCGCCGTGTGGTACGCCAGCAGCTGCAGCGGGATGCCCATCAGGATCGGGTCCAGCTCGTGCTCGTTCTTCGGGACCAGGATGGTGTGGTCGGCCCGCTCCTGCTCGCTGTGCGCGACGGCCAGGATCGGCCCGCTGCGGGCCTTGATCTCCTCCAGCGCCGCCCGGTTCTTCTCCAGCAGGTCGTCGTCCGGCACGATCGCGACCGTCGGCATGGCGGGCTCGATGAGGGCCAGCGGGCCGTGCTTCAGCTCCGAGGCCGGATACGCCTCGGCGTGGATGTAGCTGATCTCCTTGAGCTTCAGGGAGGCCTCAAGGGCCACCGGGTAGCCGCGCACCCGGCCGATGAACATCATCGACTTCGCTTCCGCGTACTCCTCGGCGAGCTTCTTGATCTCCGCCTCCTGCCCCAGGACCTCGGCGATCTGCTCCGGCAGCCTGCGCAGGCCCGCGATCAGCCGCTTGCCGTCCGCGACCGAAAGGTCCCGGATCCGGCCGAGGTGCAGGGCCAGCAGCGCGAAGGCGACCACGGTGTTGGTGAAGCACTTCGTGGAGACCACGCAGACCTCGGGGCCCGCGTGGACGTACACCCCGCCGTCGGTCTCGCGGGCGATCGCCGAGCCCACGACATTCACCACGCCGAGGACGCGGGCGCCCTTGCGCTTGAGCTCCTGCACAGCCGCCAGGACGTCATAGGTCTCACCGGACTGCGAGACCGCGACATAGAGCGTGTCGGGGTCCACCACCGGATTGCGGTACCGGAACTCCGAAGCCGGCTCGGCGTCCGCGGGGATCCTGGCCAGCTCCTCGATCAGCCCGGCGCCGATCATTCCCGCGTGGTACGAGGTCCCGCAGCCCAGGATCTTCACCCGGCGCACGGCACGCGCCTCGCGGGCGTCCAGGTTGAGGCCGCCGAGGTGGACCGTGGAGAAGCGGTCGTCGATCCGCCCGCGCAGCACGCGGTCCACCGCCTCGACCTGCTCGGTGATCTCCTTGTGCATGTACGTGTCGTGGCCGCCCATGTCGTACGACTCGGCCTCCCACTCCACGGTGGTCGGCGAGGCGGTGGTGCGGGCGCCGTCGGTGGTGTACGTACGGAAGTCGTCGGCCTTGAGAGTGGCCATCTCGCCGTCGTCGAGCGTGACCACCTGGCGGGTGTGCGCGACCAGCGCGGCGACGTCCGAGGCGACGAACATCTCCTTCTCGCCGATGCCCAGCACCACCGGGGAGCCGTTGCGGGCGACCACGATCCGGTCCGGGAAGTCGGCGTGCAGCACGGCGATCCCGTACGTGCCCTCGATCAGGGCGAGCGACTGGCGGACCTTGTCCTCCAGCGTCTCGGCCTGGGAGCGGCCGATGAGGTGGGTCAGCACCTCGGTGTCGGTCTCGGACAGGAAGACGACGCCGTCGGCGGTCAGCTTGGCCCGCAGCGCGGTGGCGTTGTCGATGATGCCGTTGTGGACGACGGCGACCTTGCCCTCGCCGTCCAGGTGCGGGTGGGCGTTCTCGTCGCTCGGCGCGCCATGGGTGGCCCAGCGCGTGTGCGCGATGCCCGTGGTGCCCGCGAACCGCTTGGGCACCCGGGCCTCCAGCTCACGGACCCGGCCCTTGGCCTTGACGGTCTTCAGGCCCCCGGACTTCCCGGCGATGGCGATGCCCGCCGAGTCGTAGCCGCGGTACTCCAGCCGCGCCAGGCCCTCCAGCAGCAGTGGGGCCACATCGCGCCTACCGATATATCCGACGATTCCGCACATGGGTTTGGCTGTCCCTCCCGATCGTGTTCATGGTGTGCTCAGCCGTGACTCAGCCTGTGACTCGGTCCGTAACTCAGCCGTAGACGATGCGGCGCAACTGCCTCAGCGAGTACTCCGGCGGCGTCACCGCGCGATAGGGCAGCTCAGCGGTGATCCGGTCGAAAATGTCCGTGTTCACCAGCCCCTTCGCTTGCAGCTCGCGGTGGCGGCGCCGGATGAAGTCCTCTGCCGTCTCGTCGAAGTACGCCAGGACGTCCTGGATCACCCTGGCGGCCTCGCCGCGTTGCAGCGGCGTGGTCCTGACCAGGTGGTCAATGAGGTCGTCATACGACGCACGGCTTTCGAGCACCGGATGATCCTGCGGGAGGGAGGGCCCGCTTTGCAAGAATCCTGCCCGATATCGGGCAGACGATGAGGGAAACTAAGCCATGAGTGGATTATGTGATGAGCTGATGCCCTCATCCCTCTAGGCCATGGGCAGCCCCAGCTCTCGGGCGATCAGCATGCGCTGTACCTCGCTGGTGCCCTCGCCGATCTCCAGGATCTTGGAGTCCCGCCACATCCGGGCCACCGGGTACTCGTTCATGAAGCCGTAGCCGCCGTGGATCTGGGTGGCCTCGCGGGCATTGGTGACCGCGATCTCTGAGGAGTAGAGCTTGGCGAGCGCCGCCTCCTTCTTGAACGGCTCGCCCGAGAGCAGCCGCGACGCCGCGTCCCGCCAGGCCAGGCGGGCGGTGTGGGCCCGCATCTCCATGTCGGCGAGCTTGAACTGGATCGCCTGGTTGGCCCCGATCGGCCGGCCGAAGGCCTGCCTGGCCTTGGCGTACGCCACCGACTCGTCCACGCAACCCTGTGCCAGGCCGGTGGCCAGCGCCGAGATCGCGATCCGCCCCTCGTCCAGGATCCGCAGGAACTGGGCATAGCCCCGCCCCTCCTCGCCCACCAAATTGCCCGCCGGGACCCGGCAGTCCGAGAAGGCCAGCTCACGGGTGTCCGAGGCGTTCCAGCCCACCTTGCTGTACTTCTTGGAGACCGTGAACCCGGGGGTGCCGGACGGCACGATGATCGATGAGATCTCCGGGCGGCCGTCAGCCTTGCGGCCGGTGACGGCGGTAACCGTGACCAGGGCCGTTATGTCGGTGCCGGAATTGGTGATGAAGCACTTGGTGCCGTTGATCACCCATTCGCCGGTCGCCTCGTCCAGCCTGGCCGTGGTGCGGGTGCCGCCCGCGTCCGAGCCGCACTCCGGCTCGGTGAGCCCGAATGCGCCCAGCGCCTCGCCCGAGGTGAGACGGGGCAGCCACTCGCGCTTCTGCTCCTCAGTGCCGAAGCGGAAGATGGGCATGGCCCCCAGCCCCACCCCGGCCTCCAGGGTGATCGCCATCGAGGAGTCCACCCGGGCCAGCTCCTCCAGGGCCAGACAGAACGCGAAGTAGTCGCCGCCCATCCCGCCGTACTCCTCGGGGAACGGCAGTCCGAACAGGCCCATCCGGCCCATCTCGCGGACGATCTCGTACGGGAACTCGTCGTGCTCGTAGAACTCGCCGATCTTCGGCGCGATGACATCGTGCGCGAACTGCTCCACCGTGCGGCGGAGTTCCTCGTATTCGGCCGGCAGCCGGTGGGAGGGGGTCGCGGCGGATGCCGCAGAGGGCGTCATGGCGGTGGTCATGGCTGACTCACTCCTCGTGGGAGAGGGCGCGGACGGTACGGGACGGGCTGGGTCGGCCCAGTTGCTCCGCCATCCACACGCTTGTGGCGGTGAGGCGGGTGAGATCGACCCCGGTGTCGATGCCGAGGCCGTTCAGCATCCAGAGGAGGTCTTCGGTCGCGAGGTTTCCTGTGGCGCTCTTGGCGAACGGGCAGCCGCCGAGGCCGCCTGCCGAGGCGTCCACGATGCTCACGCCCTGCTGGAGGGCGGCCAGGGTGTTGGACAGGGCCTGGCCGTACGTGTCGTGGAAGTGCACGGCGATCCGGTCGAGCGGGACATCCAGCGCGCCGAGCAGCGCCACGACATGGCCGGGGGTCGCGACTCCGATCGTGTCGCTGATGCTCACCTCGTCGCAGCCGAGGTCGAACAGCCGCCGGGCGACAGCCGCGACCTGCCCGACCGGCACCGGCCCCTCCCAGGGATCCCCGAAGGCCATGGACAGATAGCCGCGCACACTCGCTCCCGCGGCCCGCGCCTTGGCCGCCACCGGCTCGAACATCGCCAGCGACTCCTCGACCGTCCGGTTCAGATTGGCCTTCGCGAACGACTCCGTCGCACTCCCGAACACGGCGACCTCGCGCACCCCCAGGGCCAGCGCGCGGTCCAGCCCCCGCTCGTTCGGCACGAGTACGGGGAGGTGGACCCCCGACAGGTCCTCCAGCAGCGGCATCAGCTGTTCGGCGTCGGCCAGTTGGGGCACCCACTTGGGGTGCACGAAGCTGGTCGCCTCGACCGTGCGAAGCCCCGCCCCGGCCAGGCGGTGGATGAACTCCGCCTTGACGGCGGTCGGCACGGTCGCCTTCTCGTTCTGCAGCCCGTCACGGGCGCCGACCTCGTGGATGCGGACGCTTCGCGGAAGGCCGGTGAGCGGCGAGCGCATGGGAAGGCCGGTGGCGGTCATGACGCCCTCTCCTCCTGGTGCGGGGTGACCACGGCGAGCACCTGGTCCATGGCCACCGTGCTGCCGGGTGCCACATCGATCTCGGTGACCGTGCCGTCGTGCGGGGCGGTGATGACGTGCTCCATCTTCATCGCCTCCACCACCAGCAGGCTCTGCCCGGCGGTGACCGTGTCGCCCTTCGCGACCTTGACCACGGTCACCGTCCCCGGCATGGGAGCCGCGAGGGTGTCGAGCCCGCCCGCTCCCGCGCCGCCGCGCAGCGCCGCCTCCACGGGATCGTGGTCGGCGACCTGCCAGCTGTCCCCGTCCCGGCCGAGCCACGCCCCGGCGTGGCTGAAGGTGTGCGTCACGCCGCCCCAGTCCAGGATCACCCGGCCGTCCTCGGCCGCCAGCAGCCGGGCTTGCAGGGGCGGGGCGTCGCCGATGCGCACCTCGCCTTCGCGGACCTGGACTCCGAGGGGCTCGAGTCCCGGCACTCTGAGGTGGTGCACGGTCCACGCCGCCTCGCCGCCCAGCCGGAAGCCGCTGGGCACGGAGAACGGGTCGATCCAGCCGCCGGAAGGCTCAAGCGCGGCCTGCCGCAGCAGTGCCGCCGCACCGTAGACCTCGTCGGGGACCTCACCGGGCAGCAGTCTGGCGAGCTCCCGCTCGATCAGCCCCGTGTCCAGGTCTGCGGCGACGACGTCCGGATGGGCCAGCAGCCGCCGCAGAAAGCCGGTGTTGGTGTCCAGGCCCAGGACGGTCATGCCCGCGAGGGCCGCCCGCAGCCGGCGCAGTGCGGTGGCCCGGTCGGGGCCGTGGGCGATGATCTTGGCGAGCATCGGGTCGTAGGCCGTGCCGATCTCGGTGCCGGCCGTGAGCCCGGAGTCGACCCGTACGCCTTCGCCCTGCGGTTCGTGCAGGGCCAGCACCTTCCCCGCCGACGGCAGGAAGCCCCGTGCGGGCACCTCCGCGCAGATCCGGGCCTCCACGGCATGTCCGGTCAGCTCGATGTCCTCCTGGCCGAAGGACAGGTGCTCGCCCGCCGCGACCCGGAGCTGCCACTCGACCAGGTCCAGGCCGGTGATGAACTCCGTGACGGGGTGTTCCACCTGCAGGCGGGTGTTCATCTCCATGAAGCAGTAGGCCGAGGGGTCGCTCCCCGGCACGATGAACTCGACCGTCCCGGCGCCGACATAACCGCAGCTGCGCGCCGCCTGGACGGCGGCCGCGCCCATGGCTGCCCGGGTGCCGGGGTCGAGGAGGGCCGAGGGGGCTTCCTCGATGACCTTCTGGTGCCGGCGTTGCAGCGAGCACTCGCGCTCGCCGAGGTGGACCACCTGGCCGTGACCGTCGGCCAGGATCTGGATCTCGATGTGGCGGGGGCGGTCGATCCAGCGCTCCACCAGCAGCGTGTCGTCGCCGAAGGAGCCGAGTGCCTCGCGCCGGGCCGCGGCGATCTCCTCGGCGAGCAGCGACTCGTCGCGGACGAGTCGCATGCCCTTGCCTCCGCCGCCCGCCGATGGCTTGAGCAGCACCGGGGTGCCGATCTCCCGTGCGGCGGCGATCAGCTGGCCGTCGTCGAGCCCGCTGCCGCTGCTGCCGGGGACGACCGGGACCCCGGCGGCCCGCACTGTCTCCTTGGCGCGGATCTTGTCGCCCATGAGCGCGATCGCATCGGCCGGCGGGCCGATGAAGACCAGCCCGGCGTTGTCGCAGGCCCGGGCGAAGGAGGCGTTCTCGGCGAGGAAGCCATAGCCGGGGTGGACGGCCTGCGCGCCGCTGCGGGCGGCGGCGTCCAGCAGCCGCTCGATGGACAGGTAGCTCTCCGCGGCGGCTGCCGGCCCGATGCGTACGGCGGTGTCGGCCTCCCGGACATGCCGGGTGCCCGCATCGGCGTCGCTGAAGACGGCGACCGACCGCACACCGAGTCTGCGCAGGGTGCGGATGACGCGGACGGCGATCTCGCCGCGGTTGGCCACCAGGACGGTGTCGAACATGGTGTGGCTTCCCTCCCCCTACATCCGGAAGACGCCGAAGCCTGGCGCCGTCGGATCGTGTTGCGGAATGGGCGCGTTGGCGCACGCGGTGAGTGCGAGACCCAGGACCTGGCGGGTCTCCAGAGGGTCGATGACCCCGTCGTCCCAGAGCCGGGCCGTCGCGTAGTAGGCGTTTCCCTGCTCTTCGTACTGGGAGCGGATGGGGGCCTTGAACTCCTCCTCCGCCTCCTCGGACCACTTCTCGCCGTTCGCGGCCAGCTGGTCGCGCTTGACCGTGGCCAGGACGGAGGCGGCCTGTTCGCCACCCATGACGGAGATCTTGGCGTTGGGCCACATCCACAGGAAGCGCGGTGAATAAGCCCGGCCGCACATCGAGTAGTTGCCGGCGCCGTACGAGCCGCCGATGACCACGGTCAGCTTCGGGACCCGGGTCGAGGCGACGGCTGTGACCATCTTCGCGCCGTGCTTGGCGATGCCGCCGGCCTCGTACTGGCGGCCCACCATGAAGCCCGAGATGTTCTGGAGGAACAGCAAGGGGATGGCCCGCTGGTCGCACAGCTCGATGAAGTGGGCGCCCTTCTGGGCCGATTCGGAGAACAGGATGCCGTTGTTGGCGATGATGCCGACCGGATGGCCGTGGACGCGGGCGAAACCGGTGACCAGCGTCGTGCCGTACTCGGGCTTGAACTCGGCGAAGCGGCTCCCGTCCGTGATCCGGGCGATCACCTCGCGCACGTCGTACGGGGTGCGGGAGTCCACCGGCACCGCGCCGTAGAGCCCGGCCGGGTCGACGGCGGGGGCGTCCGCGGGCTCCACGGACCAGGGGAGGAGGCCTCGGGCGGGGAGGGTGGAGACGATGTTGCGGACGATTCGCAGGGCGTGGGCGTCGTCCTCGGCCAGGTGGTCGGTGACCCCGGAGATGCGGGAGTGCACCTCGCCGCCGCCCAGCTCCTCGGCGGTCACCACCTCGCCGGTGGCGGCCTTCACCAGCGGCGGGCCGCCCAGGAAGATCGTGCCCTGGTTCCGGACGATGACCGCCTCGTCGCTCATCGCGGGGACATAGGCGCCGCCGGCCGTGCAGGAGCCCATGACGGCGGCGATCTGCGGGATACCGCGGGCCGACATCGTGGCCTGGTTGTAGAAGATCCGCCCGAAGTGGTCGCGGTCGGGGAAGACCTCGTCCTGCCGGGGCAGGAAGGCGCCACCGGAGTCGACGAGATAGACGCAGGGCAGCCGGTTGTCGAGCGCGATCTCCTGGGCGCGCAGGTGCTTCTTGACGGTCATCGGGTAGTACGTGCCGCCCTTGACCGTCGCGTCGTTGGCGACGACGACCACCTCACGACCTGACACCCGGCCGATGCCGGCCACCACTCCGGCGGCCGGGGCCTGGCCCCCGTACATCCCGTCGGCGGCCAGCGGGGCCAGCTCCAGGAAGGGCGAGCCGGGGTCGAGCAGCCCGTCCACCCGGTCACGGGGCAGCAGTTTGCCGCGCGAGGTGTGCCGGGCTCTGGCCTTCTCACCGCCGCCGAGCCGGGCGGCCGCGAGCTTGTCGCGCAGCCGGGCGGTGAGCTCCGTGTGCGCCTGGGCGTTGGCGCGGTACGCGTCGCTCGTGGGATCGGCTGCGCTTCGCAGCACGGGTGCTTCCATGGCCCGGCCCCCGGTCAGGTTAGCGATCGTTAACGTGTTCTCCACCACGTTAACGCTCATTAACGGGGTTGTCTAGAATTAGTTTCATGACCTCCACGAAGGCCCCCACGAACCGGCGCGAGCAGATCCTCAGGGAGGCCGCTCGACTCTTCGCCGAGCGGGGCTTCCACGGTGTCGGAGTGGACGAGATAGGTGCCGCGGTGGGCATCAGCGGACCCGGCCTCTACCGGCATTTCGCGGGCAAGGACGCGATGCTCGCCGAGCTCCTGGTCGGCATCAGCGGCCGGCTGATGGCTGCCGGGAAGCTGCGGGTGGCCGAGGCCGCCGGCCCGGGTGAGGCGCTGGACGCCCTGATCCGGGGCCATATCGACTTCGCGCTCGACGACCGTCCGCTGATCACCCTCCACGACCGCGAGCTGGACCGGCTGCGCGACTCCGACCGCAAGCTGGTGCGGCAGCTCCAGCGGCAGTACGTGGAGCAGTGGGTCGGGGTGGTCCGCCAGGTGCACCCGGTCGCGCCCGAGCCCGAGACCCGGGCGGCCGTCCACGCGGTCTTCGGGCTGCTGAACTCCACCCCGCACCTGGGTCCGCACGGCGGCCTGCCCGGCCGGGAGGCGACGGCCGCGGTGCTGCACCGGCTCGCCCTCGGCGCTTTTGCCGCTCTGGACATTCCGGCCGACCGGCAAGTAACTTACTGAGCGCTTGCTTACTCGGCTTGCTCACTTGCTCACCATGCGCACCGCAGAGGAGGCGCCCAGTGCGTCGCACGGTTTACAACGAGGACCACGAGGCGTTCCGGGAGACCATCCGGGACTTCATCGCCTCCGAGGTGGTGCCCGTCTACCCCGAGTGGGAGCAGGCCGGCTACCCGCCCCGCGACTTCTACCTCAAGCTCGGTGAGCTGGGCATATTCGGCATCGAGGTCCCGGAGGAGTACGGCGGCGCCGGCGTCACCGGCTGGAAGTTCAGCGCCGTGGTCACCGAGGAGTGCGCCAGGGCCGGCGTCAGCTTCGGCAGCAGCGGTGTGCACACCGGTCTCGTCCTGCCGTACATCCTCGAATTCGCCAACGAGGAGCAGAAGAAGCGCTGGCTGCCGCCCTTCATCACCGGCGAGATGATGACGGCCATCGCCATGACCGAGCCCGGCACCGGCTCCGACCTGGCCGGCATGACCACCAACGCCAAGCTCTCCGAGGACGGCACGCACTACGTCCTCAACGGCGCCAAGACCTTCATCACCGGCGGCGTCGTCGCCGACATGGTGCTGGTCGTGTGCCGCACCTCGCCCGCCACCCCGGAGAACCGCCGCGCCGGCCTTTCCATCCTGGCCGTCGACACCAAGAGCGAGGGCTACGCGGTCGGCCGCAAGCTCGACAAGATCGGCCTGCGCACCTCGGACACCGCCGAGCTGTCCTTCACCGATGTCAAGGTCCCGGTCGAGAACCTGCTCGGCGACGAGGGCAAGGGCTTCTCCTACCTTGCCCACAACCTGGCCGTCGAGCGCCTGGCCATCGCCGTCAGCTCCTACGCGCAGGCCGACGCCGCCGTCCGTTTCGCCACCCAGTACGTCCGCGACCGCAAGGTCTTCGGCAAGTCCGTCTCCGAGTTCCAGAACACCAAGTTCGTGCTCGCCGACTGCGCCTCCGACGTCGACGCCATGGAGGCCGTCGTCGACCGTGCCCTGGAGGCGCACGAGACCGGCGACTTCACCGCCGCGGACGCCGCGCGCGCAAAGCTGTTCTGCACCGAGAACGCCGCCAAGGTGATCGACAAGTGCCTGCAGCTGCACGGCGGCTACGGCTACATGCTCGAGTACCCCATCGCCCGCCTGTACGCCGACAACCGCGTGCACCGCATCTACGGCGGCACCAGCGAGGTCATGCGCTCGATCATCGCCAAGTCGCTGGGTCTGTGACCGGAGCCCGGAACCCGTGACCAACGACGCACTGCAGTCCCTGCTCGATCTGCTCGACCTGGAGCGGATCGAGCAGGACATCTTCCGCGGCACCAGCCTGCCCGCCATCGTGCCGCGCGTCTTCGGCGGCCAGGTCGCCGCCCAGGCACTGGTCGCGGCCGGGCGCACCGTGCCGCAGGACCGCGCCGCACACTCCCTGCACGCGTACTTCCTGCGCACCGGCGACCCGGGCGCGCCGATCGTTTACGAGGTCGACCGGATCCGCGACGGCCGCTCCTTCACCACCCGCCGGGTGGTGGCGGTGCAGCACGGGCAGCCGATCTTCCACCTCTCGGCGTCCTTCCAGGCGTACGAGGACGGCCTCGACCACCAGGAGCCGATGCCCCCGGCGCCGGACCCCGAGACCCTGCCCTCGGCCGAGGAACTGCTGCCCGCGCATGCCGACAAGTTCCCCGACCCCGGTGTGCTGGACCGGCTCCTTGAGTCACGCGCCGCCGTGGACCTGCGCTACGTCGATGATCCGCCCTACCTCACGGCCGGTCGGGGGCCGCGCGAGCCGCGCTCCCAGGTCTGGTTCCGCACCAGGGGCAAGCTCGCCGACGACCCGCTGCTGCATGTCTGCCTTGCCACCTACGTGTCGGACATGACCCTGCTCGACTCGGTCCTGCTCGCCCACGGCCGGGGCGGCTGGGCCGTCGGCGACGTCGTCGGTGCGAGCCTCGACCACGCCATGTGGTTCCACCGGCCCTTCCGCGCCGACGAATGGCTGCTCTACGACCAGCAGAGCCCCTCCGCCTCCGGCGGCCGCGGGCTCGGCACGGCCCGCATCTACACCAGCGACGGCCGGCTGGCCGTCTCCGTCATCCAGGAAGGCGTCGTGCGCGTACCGCGCAGCCACTAGGCGCTGTGCGGCCTGACCCCGGGGCCCTGGGACCCCGGGACGGCTCAGGGCTGCAGCTCAAGTCCCGCCGCGTCCAGGAGATACGCCGTCAGCGGGTCGTAGAAGCGCGGGTCGACCACGTGGTCGTCGAGCGGGATGGTCACCGAGAGCGTGCCTTCGGCCTCGCCGATGAAGAGCGCCGGGTCGTTGCAGTCGGCGTAGCCGATCGCGTCGATGCCGCGCTGGCCCGCGCAGCCCGCCCAGCCGTGGTCGGCGACGACGAGGTCCGGCAGCGGCTGCCCCTGGGCTTCGAGGGCGTCGAGGATCGCGGCCATGGGGGCGGCGGAGTGGGTGTGCCAGAGCGTGGCGCCGCGCTCCAGCATGGCCACGTCGCAGAACTGGAAGACGCCGCCCTCGTCGGCGGTCAGCCCGCCGGGTATCCGGACGATGTCGCAGCCCGCTGTGCGCATGGCGGCGGCCGTCTTTCGGTGCACGTCGAGGAGTCCGCCCGGGTGGCCGGTCGCGAACAGCACGCGCTGCCCTGCCTCCGCTGCCTTGCGCAGGCGGGTTGCCGCGCGGTCGAGGGCGTCGATGGTCAGTTCGGGGTCGATGGTGTCCTGCCCCGTGCGGTTCGCGGGATCGTCGTCGACCCCGCAGCGGTCCGCCATCACCGCGAGCACGTCCTGCTCGTCCGTCCAGCGGTCGCCGAGTTCGAGCCCGAACCAGAAGTACCGGTCGCCCTGCGCGAGCTTGCGGTAGTGGGAGAGGTTGTTCTCGCGGGGGGTGGCGACATCGCCCGCTATGCGCGTGCGGACGAGATGCTCGGTGAGCGACTGGCGGGACGGTGCGGTGGCAAAGGACATGCGCTTATTGTCCCGTGTCTCCGCACGCGCGTGCGGGCGGTGTCTGATCGACGCCGAGGCGTGACCTGTTGCCGGGCCGTCAGCACCGGCCGCCAGGGGCTCAGACCCAGCGCAGAGCGAACCACAGCTCCATACGGGTGTCCGGATCGTCCAGATCCATGTCCAGCAGCGCCGCCGCCCGGCCGATCCGCTGGCGGACGGTGTTGCGGTGCACCTGCAGGGCCACGGCTGTGCGGTCCCAGCTGCCGTGCAGCTCGAGCCAGGTGCGCAGGGTGGCCACGAGCGCGGCCGAGTCCATGATGGGCGCGAGCGCGGCCCGGGCGTGCTTCCGCGCCTCGTCGGGGGAGACGAGCCCTGCCACGCCCGTGTCGCCGCCACGGTGCAGGGCCAGCGCGGACCGGGTGGCGACGGCCCGGCGCAGCGCTCCTGCCGCCTGCGCATCACCGGCGGGGAGTTCGCCCGCACCCACCGGGCCGCTCACCCCGAGCGTCCAGCCCGGCTGGGGCGTGACCTCGCGGTCGGCCGGCAGCAGCAGTTTTACGGTGCCGGTGTCAGTGGCGGTGCCGGCCTGGCCGTCGAACAGCGCCGTGCCCAGGGCCGTCCCGAGCGCGGCCGCCGCCAGGGGGCCGGCGGACGGCCCCCTGCGCAGGGCGTGCACCACGGTCCACAGCGGCCGCCCGCCCAGGAGCGGGACGGCCTCCTCGGGCGGCGCGCCGAGCAGCAGCCGTACCAGGGCTGCTGACCGGCCCGCCTCGGCGGTCCCCAGGTGCGGGCCGGTCAGCAGGGACAGCAGAACGGCGGCGACGCCTCCGATGGTGTGGCCGGCGGGATCGCGATGCCCGGTGACAACCACCAGCACCGGCCGCTCGCCCGGCGCGCCCCCGGCGAGGGCGTACGCCGCCAGTTGCATCCCGCCGACGGTGTCGGTGGCGGACGCGGGGGCCGGCCGGACCGTCCCGGCCAGCCGTCCGACGCCTTCACGGACCTCCGTGGCGGGGGCGGGCCCGGCCGCGTAGAGCTCCTGGCCGCCCGGCGAGACCAGGGCTGCCCAGCCGGTCGTGCTCCGGGCGAGCCTGCGCAGCACCGCGGGCACCGGGTCGGGGCGGGCGGCGGCCGATGCGAGGGCCTGCTGGGCCTCGGTGACCCGGCGCAGCTCCCGGTCCCGGGCCTCGGCCATGGCCTGCCAGACCGCGCGGGCGACAGCGGTGAAGGGGGTGGCGGGCGGGACCTCGACCAGAGGCAGCCCGTAGCGCTCGCAGGCTGCGACGAGGGCACGCGGGGTCTCGTCGTGCACAGGGGCGAGCCCGAAGCCGAGGGCCGCCGCGCCGCCGTCGATGGCACGGGCCACATAGCGGTCGAGGTAGGTGCCCGCGCCCGCCGCCGACTCGAAGTGCACTCCGGCGGTGAGCAGCAGCTCGCCGCCCAGCAGATAGGGAAGCGGATCCTCCATCTCGCTGGTGTGCACCCAGTGGAGGGGTACGTCCTCCTCCGGCCCGGCGACCTTGCGCAGGCCGAGTTCGGTCCGGGCGAGCAGGGCCGACAGCGGCACGGCCGGTGTCGGCGGCCCGCTCGGCCCAGGTGGCCCGCTCGGCTCTGAGGGCTGCGGCATGTGCGTTCCATCCACTCTGCCAGCTGAAAGTGGATGGAACGTACGCTTCTGCGCCGCCCGGCGGCAACTTTATGGTCGGCGAAACGGATGGAGGAGGCACTCATGGCTGTCGACTACGCGGTGATCGTGGTCTACCTGGCCGGCATGCTGGCCATGGGCTGGTGGGGCATGCGCCGCGCCAGGTCCAAGAGCGACTTCCTGGTCGCGGGCCGCCGCCTCGGCCCCGCCATGTACTCCGGCACGATGGCCGCGATCGTCCTCGGCGGCGCCTCCACCATCGGCGGCGTCGGCCTCGGCTACCGGTACGGCCTCTCCGGCGCCTGGATGGTCTTCACCATCGGCCTCGGCCTGCTCGCCCTGAGCGTCTTCTTCTCCGCGCGCATCGCCCGGCTGAAGGTCTACACCGTCTCCGAGATGCTCGACCTGCGCTACGGCGGCTCCGCCGGGGTCATCTCCGGCGTCGTCATGTGGGCGTACACGCTGATGCTCGCGGTGACCTCGACCATCGCGTACGCCACGATCTTCGATGTGCTCTTCGGCATGGACCGTACCCTCGCGATCATCCTCGGCGGGGCGATCGTGGTCGCGTACTCCACGCTCGGCGGGATGTGGTCGATCACGCTCACCGACATGGTGCAGTTCGTCGTCAAGACGATCGGCGTGCTGCTGCTTCTGCTGCCGATCGCCGTGGTGAAGGCGGGCGGCTTCTCCCAGATGAAGGCGCGGCTGCCGGCCGAGTACTTCTCACCGCTCGGCATCGGCGGCCAGACGATCTTCACCTACGTTCTGATCTACACCTTCGGCATGCTCATCGGGCAGGACATCTGGCAGCGGGTCTTCACCGCCCGCAGCGACCGGGTCGCCAGGCTCGGCGGCACCGTGGCCGGGGTCTACTGCCTGGCCTACGCCCTGGCCGGCGCGGTCATCGGCACGGCCGCGAAGGTGCTCTACCCGAAGCTCGGCGCGGCCGACGACGCCTTCGCGACGATCGTGAAGGACGCCCTGCCGGTGGGGGTGCGCGGGCTGGTGCTGGCGGCGGCACTGTCGGCGGTCATGTCCACCTCCTCCGGCGCGCTGATCGCGTGTGCGACGGTCGCGAACAACGACATCTGGTCGCGGTTGCGCGGCGCGTTCACGCGCAAGGACGACGATCACGACGAGGTGCGCGGCAACCGCCTGTTCATCCTCATCATGGGCATCGCCGTCATCTGCATCGCCATCACGCTGAACAATGTCGTCGAGGCGCTCACCGTCGCCTACAACCTGCTGGTCGGCGGGCTGCTCGTGCCGATCCTCGGCGGTCTGCTCTGGAAGCGCGGCACAGCGCCCGGCGCTCTGTCCTCGGTCGTGGCCGGCGGCGCGGCCGTCGTCGGCCTCATGGCCTGGAAGGGCATCCTCGCCAACGAGCCGGTCTACTACGGCCTGCTGGCCTCGCTGGTCGCGTACGTGGCCGTGAGCCTGGCCACGAAGCCGACGGACGCCGCCGTGCTCGCGGCCTGGCGTGAGCGGCTGGCGGGGCGTACGCCTCAGGCGGCCGCCGAGGCCACGGTTCCGGTCGGTTAAAGTCACAAAACGCCTGGTGTCACAAAACGCAACGAAGCGCAGGAAAGAAGGCAGTCATCATGAGCCGCACCGAACCGCCGCGCGGCCCCGTCGACTCGTCCCGCATCCCGCGGTACGCCGGGCCCGCCACGTTCGCCCGGCTGCCCCGCCTCGACGAGGTCGGCGCCGCCGATGTGGCCGTGGTCGGCGTCCCGTTCGACAGCGGTGTCTCCTACCGGCCCGGGGCCCGCTTCGGCGGCAACGCGATCCGAGAGGCGAGCCGCCTGCTGCGCCCGTACAACCCTGCGCAGGACGCTTCGCCTTTCGCGCTTGCGCAGGTGGCGGATGCCGGTGACATCACCGCCAATCCGTTCGACATCAACGAGGCCGTGGAGACCGTCCAGGCCGCCGCGGACGCCCTGCTGGACACCGGCGCCCGCCTGATGACGCTGGGCGGCGACCACACGATCGCCCTGCCGCTGCTGCGATCCGTCGCGCGCAAGCACGGGCCGGTCGCACTGCTGCACTTCGACGCGCACCTGGACACCTGGGACACCTACTTCGGCGCCGAGTACACGCACGGCACCCCGTTCCGCCGGGCCGTCGAGGAGGGCATCCTCGACACCTCCGCCCTTTCCCATGTCGGTACGCGCGGGCCGCTGTACGGCAAGCAGGACCTCACCGACGACGAGAAGATGGGCTTCGGCATCGTCACCTCCGCCGATGTCATGCGGCGCGGTGTGGACGAGGTCGCCCAGCAACTGCGTGAGCGCGTCGGCGACCGCCCGCTCTACATCTCCATCGACATCGACGTCCTCGACCCGGCGCACGCCCCCGGCACCGGAACCCCCGAGGCCGGCGGCCTGACCTCCCGCGAACTGCTGGAGATCCTGCGCGGGCTGGCCTCCTGCAACCTGGTCTCCGCCGATGTCGTCGAGGTCGCCCCGGCGTACGATCATGCGGAGATCACCTCGGTCGCCGCGTCCCACACCGCGTACGAGCTGACGACGATCATGTCCCGCCAGATCGCGGAGGCCCGGAACAAGTGACCCACGACCACGACCTGGTCCTGCGGCCCACCGCCGCGCAGACCGAGGCGGCACTGAACCCTCCGCCCGGCCGGACCGGCGGGGACCTGGTCGTGGAGACCCTCCAGGGGCTCGGCGCGACCACTGTCTTCGGGCTGCCCGGCCAGCACGCGCTGGGCGTGTTCGACGCGCTGCGCCGCTCCTCGCTGGACTACATCGGCCTGCGCGTGGAGAACAACGCGGGCTTCGCGGCGGACGCGTACGGCCGGATCACCGGTGAGGCCGCCCCGCTGCTGCTCTCCACCGGGCCGGGGGCGCTCACCTCCCTGGCCGCGCTCCAGGAGGCGGCGGCGGCCAGTGCCCCCGTCCTGGCGATCAGCAGCCAGGTCCCCACGGCGGCTCTGGGCGGCGGGCGGCACGGCTATCTGCACGAGCTCGCCGACCAGCAGGCCTCGTTCAAGGGCGTTGTGAAGTCCGTGCACAGCGTGCGCACGCAGTCGCAGATCCCCTCGGCCATCGCGGCCGCGTGGCAGTCGGCGCTCACCGTCCCGCACGGGCCGGTGTGGGTGGAGATCCCACAGGACGTGCTGCTCGCCGAAACGATCCTGCCGGTCGTGACGGCACCCGACGCGACTCCGGACGAGGTCGCACCCCGTCCCGAGCTGACCGCGGTCGCCGCCGCCCTGCTGTCCGGCGCACAGCGCCCCGCGATCATCGCCGGCGGCGGTGTCGTACGCGCCGACGCCGCCGGCAAGCTGCGCGCGCTGGCCGGGAAACTGGACGCCCCGGTGGTGACCACCTTCGGCGGCAAGGGCGCCTTCCCCTGGGAACATCCGCTCTCGCTCCAGTCCTGGCTGGAGGACCGGCACATCACCGACTTCCTGGAGGACGCGGACGTACTCCTGGTCGTGGGCTCGGGTCTGGGCGAACTGTCCTCCAACTACCACACGTTCAAGCCCCGCGGCCGGATCATCCAGATCGAGGCCGACCTCGGCAAGCTGGAGTCCAACCACCCGGCGCTCGGCATCCACGCGGATGCGCGGCTCGCGCTGTCCGCGCTGCTGGAGACGGTGGAGGAGCGTACGGATCCGGCGGCTGCCGGGCGCGTACGCGCGGTGCTCGCTCTCGTCCGCGAGCGGATCGCCGCCCAGGAGCTCACCCTGGAGCAGGATGTGCTGGCCGCCGTGCGCAGGGCGCTGCCGGACGACGCGCCCTCCTTCTGGGACATGACCATCCTGGCCTACTGGGCATGGTCCGCCTTCGACGCCCGCCGTCCCAACACCATGCACTCCGCGCAGGGCGCCGGCGGCCTCGGCTACGGCTTCCCGGCGGCGCTGGGGGCGGCGGCGGCCGACCGAACGCGCCCGGTGCTCGCGGTGTCGGGCGACGGCGGCGCGCTGTACTCCATCGCCGAACTGGCCACGGCCAGGCAGTACGACCTGGACGTCACCTGGCTGATCGTCGACGACGGCGGCTACGGCATCCTTCGCGAGTACATGACGGACGCCTTCGGGCAGGCCACGGCAACGGAGCTGGCCCGCCCGGACTTCGTGGCGCTCGCCGAGTCCTTCGGCGTCCCGGGTGTCCGTACGACACCCGGGACGCTCGAGGCGGACCTGGCGAAGGCGCTCGCGACCCCCGGCCCGTCGGTGGTCCTGCTCCCGGCGGTGCTGCGGATGTTCGCGCCGACGCACCTGGCCTGACCGGACGAGGCGCCGGTCTACCAGATCGCGCCGGTCTACCAGATCGCCTCGACCCACTCCGGGTGGTCGATGAACGGGTTCCGGTTGTGCTGGTACGTGTTGTAGATGACGTTGTTGCGGTTCTCCTCGAAGGAGTCCGGCGGGTCCTCGTCGTTCCACTGCTTGAGGACGGACAGCTTGCCGATGTACGGGTTGCTGCCGTTGCCGACGATGTCGTCGGGCTCCAGGTCGGCCTTGCCGTCGTCGCCTTCGTAGCGGACGGCCATGTAGAGGATCATGCGGGCCACGTCGCCCTTGACGGCGTCGCGGGGCTCGAAGGAGTCCGAGTCGACCTTGCTGCCACCGCTGTTGGTGAAGGTGCTGCCGCCCTCGTCGAAGTCGAGGTTGCCGCGCTTGCCGTTGACCGCCACGTCCTCCGGGCGGATGTGGTGCAGGTCCGTGCCGGGGCCGGTCGACGTGGTGAGGTCGCCGTGCGAGATCGCCCACACGTGCTCACGGTTCCAGTCGCCGCTGTCGCCGCCGTTGAGCGTCTTGCTGCGGGAGATGCCGGAGTACAGCAGGATCACGTTGCTGCTGTTGCTCGGGTCCTGGTCCGTGACCTTCAGCGCGTCCCACAGCGCCGAGTACGACAGCTTCGTCTGGCTGCTGATGATCGTGTGCAGCGAGGACTTCAGGGTCGTGCCGGTCTTTCCGACCGCGTTCTTGTAGTACGTGGCGTCGTAGGCGGTGGTGGTCGCCGAGGCCGGTGTCGCGGTGGCGGCCGGCAGGGCGAGGCCGACGAGGACGGCGGAGACGCCGAGCGCCAGTGTTTTCCATCTGCGTATCTGCGAAGCGCGCATGTGGGGGAGTCCGTTCTACGCGTGTTGATTGGTCGACACGCGTAGAGTGGCACGCGCGCGCGTTTCGGCACATGAACGGCGCGGGTCTGTTGTGTTTCTGAAATGGACATGTCATGTGTAGACACCGCGATTCGGCGTCTGCCGCTGAACTTCACGCGATTCAGGCCGAGTCCGCCCCGCGTCACCGCCGGCCCGACGGCGGCCGACCGTACGACCTCTGCAGGTCCCGCCGCCGCGCAGTGCCGGGGACCTAGGACCGACGGACGACGATTGTCAGACCTGGGCCGTAGCTTTGTTGCAGCAGGATGAAATCCGCACGCCAGCGCGTTGCATTGCTGCGAAGACCGGCGGGGGGCCGGGCAGGAGAGCGGTACACAGAGCGGAGGATCCGGGTGGCGGGGAAGAGCGGTGACGGCGAACAGGGCTGGCTGCGGCGACTGATCGGCTACTGCTGGCGGTACCGGCGCAATGTGCTGCTGGCGCTCGGGGCGTCGCTGGGCGGCATGGCCGTGACGGCCCTGGTTCCACTGGTGCCCAAGGTGATCATCGATGACGTGATCGTCGCGCACGACCGCCCGCTGATGCCCTGGGCGATAGCGCTCATCGGCGCCGCCCTGGTCGTCTACGTGCTGACGTACGTCAGGCGCTTCTACGGGGGCCGGCTGGCCCTCGACGTGCAGCACGACCTGCGCACCGACATGTTCCGCTCGCTGACCCGGCTGGACGGAGCCCGGCAGGACGAGCTCAACACCGGGCAGGTCGTCGGCCGCGCCACGAGCGACCTGCAGCTCATCCAGGGCCTGCTGTGGATGTGGCCGGTCATGCTGGGCAATCTGCTGCTCTTCGTGATGTCACTCGTCGTCATGCTGGTGCTGTCCCCGCTGCTCACCCTCGTCGCGCTGGCCGTCGCCCCCGCCCTGTGGTTCCTCGCCGGACGCAGCCGCGACCGGCTCTTCCCCGCCACCTGGTACGCGCAGGGCCAGGCCGCCGCCGTCGCCGGGATCGTGGAGGGGTCGGTCACCGGGGTCCGCGTCGTCAAGGGCTTCGGGCAGGAGCAGCAGGAGATGGCGAAGCTGGAGGGCGTCAGCGGAAAGCTGTTCGCCGGGCGGCTGCGCACCATACGGCTGAACGCCCGCTACAGCCCCGCACTGCAGGCAGTGCCCGCGCTCGGCCAGGTCGGGATGCTGGCGCTGGGCGGCTGGATGGCCACCCGGGGCCAGATCAGCCTGGGCACCTTCGTCGCCTTCTCCACCTACCTCGCCCAGCTCACCGGCCCGGTCCGGATGCTCACCATGATGCTCACCGTCGGCCAGCAGGCCCGGGCCGGCGTCGAGCGGGTCCTTGAGCTCATCGACACCGAGCCGACCCTGGCGCAGGGCAGCCGGGAGCTGCCGGGCGATGCCCCGGCGACGGTCGAGTTCGACCATGTCAGCTTCGGCTACGACCCGCTGAGGCCCGTCCTCGACGATTTCAGCCTGCGCATCGAGCCGGGCGAGACCCTCGCCGTCGTCGGTGCCTCCGGCAGCGGCAAGTCCACCGTCTCGCTGCTGCTGCCGCGCTTCTACGACGCCACTGGCGGCGCGGTGAAGGTCGGCGGCCAGGATGTCCGCGACCTGACCTTCGACTCGCTGCGCGATGCCATAGGGCTGGTGCCCGAGGACAGCTTCCTCTTCTCCGACACCGTCCGCGCCAACATCGCGTACGGCCACCCGGACGCCACGGACGAGCAGATCCTCACCGCCACCCGGCATGCGCAGGCCCATGAGTTCATCAGCAGCCTGCCGGACGGGTACGACACGGTCGTCGGCGAGCAGGGCCTCACACTCTCCGGCGGCCAGCGGCAGCGCGTGGCCCTGGCCCGCGCCATCCTCACCGACCCGCGCCTGCTGCTCCTGGACGACGCCACCTCCGCCGTCGACGCACAGGTGGAGGCGGACATCCATGACGCGCTGCGCGAGGTCATGGCTGGCCGCACCACGCTGCTGATCGCCCACCGCCGCTCCACGCTCGCCCTGGCGGACCGCATCGCCGTCATGGAGGCGGGGCGGCTGGTGGACGTCGGCACCCATGAGGAGCTTCAGGCCCGCTGCCCGCTCTACCGGCGGCTGCTCACCGATCCGGACGAACTGGGCGCGGATGTCGTGGCGCACGACCCGGCAGGGGCCGTCGCCTTCCGGGAGGCGGAGGCGGAGGCGGAGGCGGAGACTTCGGCCGCGGAGGGCGGCATCACGCCAGAGCTGTGGCAACGTGACCGGAACGAGGCCACCAGCGGCACGGGGGCCGGCGCGGGCGCCACGGTGGCCGCCGGCACCGGCGGCGGACCCGGCGGGATGGCCGCCGCCCTGGCCGGCATGCCGGCCACGCCCGAGCTCCTCGCCAAGGTCGCCGCACTGCCGCCGGCCGACGACACGCCGGACGTGGACGAGTCGGCCGCCCGCATCGCCGACAGCGACTTCGGACTGCGCAGCCTGCTGCGCGGCTTCCGCGCCCCCCTGCTGTTCAGCCTGCTGCTGGTCGCCGCCGACGCGCTCGCCGGGCTGCTGCTGCCCGTCCTGATCCGGCACGGCATCGACTCCGGCGTCCGCCAGGCCGCGCTCGGCGCGGTCTGGGCCGCCTCGCTGCTCGGCCTGCTCATCGTCCTCGGCCAGTGGGCGGCGCAGTGGGGCGCCGCCCGGCTGACCGGCCGCACCGGTGAGCGCGTCCTCTACACCCTCCGCGTCAAGATCTTCGCGCACCTGCACCGGCTCGGACTCGACTACTACGAGCGCGAGCTGAGCGGCCGCATCATGACCCGGATGACCACCGACGTGGACGCCCTGTCGACCTTCCTGCAGACCGGCCTGGTCACCGCGCTCGTCAGCCTGCTGACCTTCTTCGGTATCCTCGTCGCGCTGCTCGCCATCGACCTGCAGCTCGCGCTCATGGTCTTCGCGACCCTCCCGGTCCTGCTCGCCGCCACCTGGATCTTCCGGCGCAAGTCCGTCAAGGCCTACGAACTCGCCCGCGAGCGGGTCGGTGTCGTCAACGCCGACCTGCAGGAGCACGTCGCCGGGCTGCGCATCGTGCAGGCCTTCCGCCGCGAGGAGGGCGGCGCGGAGCGCTTCGCAGGGCGCAGCGACGCCTACCGGCAGGCCCGCCTGCGCGGCCAGTTCCTGATCTCCGTCTACTTCCCCTTCGTCCAGCTCCTGTCCAGCGTGGCCGCCGCCCTCGTCCTGATCGTCGGCGCCAACCGGGTCGGCGCCGGCACCCTCACCGCGGGCGCCCTGGTCGCGTATCTGCTCTACATCGACCTGTTCTTCTCGCCCGTCCAGCAGCTCTCCCAGGTCTTCGACGGCTACCAGCAGGCGTCGGTCTCCATGGGCCGCATACGTGAGCTGCTGCGCACTCCTACCGCGATCCCGGCCGCCGCCGATCCCCGCGAGGTCGGCTCCCTGCGCGGCGAGATCGTCTTCGACGATGTCCGCTTCCGGTACGGGCGGGACGGCGCGGAGGCCCTGTCCGGGGTGGACCTGCGGATACCCGCCGGGCAGACCGTCGCCTTCGTCGGCGAGACCGGCGCGGGCAAGTCCACGCTGGTCAAGCTGGTCGCCCGGTTCTACGACCCCACCGGTGGCGCGGTTCTGGTCGACGGCCACGACGTGCGCGAGCTGGATCCCACCGGATACCGGCGCAGGCTCGGCGTCGTGCCGCAGGAGCCGTATCTGTTCGCCGGGACGGTGCGTGACGCGATCGCGTACGGGCGGATGGACGCCACCGACGCCGAGGTCGAGGCCGCCGCGCGGGCGGTCGGCGCGCACGCCATGATCGCCACCTTCGACGGCGGCTACCTGCACACCGTCGCCGACCGCGGGCGCAACCTCTCCGCCGGCCAGCGGCAGCTGATAGCCCTCGCCCGCGCCGAGCTCGTCGACCCCGACATCCTGCTCCTCGACGAGGCCACCGCCGCCCTCGACCTTGCCACCGAGGCCCTGGTCAACCAGGCAGCCGACCGCCTCGCGGCTCGCCGCACAACGCTCGTGGTGGCCCACCGCCTGACCACGGCCGCACGCGCCGACCGCGTCGTCGTCCTCGACCACGGCCGCGTCGTGGAGGACGGCACGCACGAGGAGCTGCTGGCCCGGGACGGGCGTTACGCCTCGCTGTGGCGGGCGTTCGTCGGGGAGGACGAGAGCAGCGAGGCGGTGGCCTAGGGTTTGTCCGGCCGGGTGGCGTCGAGGCTCATCCAGCCGCCCTGCGGTTCGGGGAGGAAGATCACCCCGCCGGCCACCAGCGGCTCGGTGTCCGAGGATGTCTCCCAGGGATCGGTGCTGGTCGCCTGCGGTTTGTGGTACCAGAGCCGGTCGCCCGAGGCGTCGTCAAAGGAGGCACCGCCGCCGTTGTACGCCAGATAGAGCCGGCCCCCGGCGTGAATCGGCGGGGTGTCGACGGCCTCGGCCCCGGGCACCGGCGCGCTCCACAGCTCCGCGCGCTTGGCCGTGTCGACCGCGACGACCGACCAGTCGGCGCCGTCGCTCGCCGCGAGGTAGGCGCGGCCCCGCGACACCGACAGCTCGGCGGCGCCGACCTGCCCCGATCCCCAGCTTCCGCCCAGCCAGGTGGTGGAGCTCGCGCCCCCGGCGCCGAGCACCCGCCGGAGCACCCCGGTCCGGGTCTCCTCGCTGTTCGTCACCACGCAGTACATGACCGTCCTGCCGCCCTCGGTCAGGAGTGCCTCCGACCCCATGACGCAACCGGGCTTGAGACCGTATTCGGCGACACGCTTTCCGGACCCGGCGTCCAGCACGGTGAGGAGATCCTCCGGTCCCCCTCCGTCGTCGGGGTCCTTTCCGGAGAAGAGGTAGACCTTCCCGCCGAAGGACCGGATCGACGGCGGGTACTGGGAGGTGTTGGCGCTGCCCGGCAGGGCGGTCCACCGCCATGTGCCGGTCCGCGCGTCGACCGCGTGCACGCGGCCGCTGTGCTCGGCCACGTACACGTTGCGGCCGTCGGCCGTCAGGCGCTGGGTGAGGATCGAGGTGCGGTAACTCCACAGGTCCTTACCGCTCTTCAGGGACAGGCCCCGGATGGCGTCCCCGGTGTTGACGATGGCTGTGTCGCCGACGACGGCGGGGGAGTTCTGCCCGTACGCCGTGATCGAGGCGCGGGTCCACAGCGACTTCCCGGTCGCGGCGTCGATGCGCACGGTCGCGTCTCCCACGCACAGCAGCGAGGCTTGCGCGTACACGCAGGTGCTGTCCCGGCCGAGCGGCTTCTTCGCGGCGCCGCTCCAGGCCCGCCACCCCTCGGGCCGGCGGTCGGCGCTGTCGGTGTACGCGTAGGTGTAGGCCGAGCCTCCGGACTGCGTGGCCGCGTAGGCCCCTGCCCCCGGCGGCCGGGCCGCCGCGCTCGCGGAGGCGGAGGCCGACACGGCGGCGGACAGCGTGCCCGAGCCGGAGCCGCCCTTGCCGGCGGCGCTGCCCGACTGGTCCTGGAGCATCCCGTACAGGATGGCGCTCGTGAGCGTGGCCGTGGCCACGACGGCGGCCATGGCGACCAGGACACGGCGCTTGCGCAGACCGGGCAGGGTGGTGTCGGGGCCGGGCGAGGCCGGGCCGGTGGGGACGTACGAGGGGGGCTGCGGCCGAGGCTCGAACTGCGGCTCCGGATCCGGCTCCAGCTCTGGCTCCGGCTGCTTCTGCTGTTGCGGCGGCTCGGGCCGCGCCGGAAGCAGCGTCAGCAGCTCCGCGGCCGTGGGACGGCGGGCCGGGTCCTTCGCCAGGCAGCGGACGACCACGGACCGCAGCCAGTCCGGGACGTCGGACAGGTCCGGCTCGTCGTGGACCAGCTGGTACGCCACCGTGTACAGATCCGAAGCGGGGAACGGGGCGTGCCCGGAGGCCGCGTAGACCATCACCGAGCCGAACGAGAAGACATCGCTCGCCGGACCGATGTCGCGGGCGGCCCGGATCTGCTCGGGCGACATGAAGGGCGGGGTGCCCACCACGATGCCGGTCTGGGTGCGCACATGCGGCTCGGCGGCCCGTACGATCCCGAAGTCGATGACCCGCGGCCCGTCGTCCGCGAGCAGGACATTGGACGGCTTGAGGTCGCGGTGCACGATCCCCGCCCGGTGGATGTCCCGCAGCGCCTCGGCGAGCCCGCCCGCCAGCTGCCTCAACTCCTCCGCCCGCAGCGGCGGCCCGGCCTTGACCCGCTGGTCCAGCGGCGGCCCGGCGATGTACTGCGTGACCATCCACGGCGTCCGGGCGTCCGGATCGGCGTCGATCACCGGCGCGGTGAAGGCGCCGCTGACCTGCCGGGCCGCGTCGACCTCCTGCCGGAAGCGGGAGCGGAAGGCCGGGTCGTCGGCCACCTCGGCGCGGATCACCTTCACCGCGACCGTGCGCCCCGATGGCGACGTGCCCAGGTAGACGTGGCCCATGCCGCCTTCGCCGAGTACGCGGTCGAGTACATACCCGGGGACGAGGGGTAGGTCGTGGTTACCGGCCTGATGCATCGCGCCCCCGACGTCGGTTGTCAGACGCCCGGAGCATACCGGTACCCCGCATTGACCTGAACGCGCTCTGGCGGAGGGCGACTTGCTCCTCCTAGGTTCATGTGCGAAGCCTGTGAACCCAGGGGAGGGTGCATGCGCAAGGCGCTCAGATGGCTGCTGGCACTGGTGCTGCTGACAGGCATGGCGGGAGGCGGGGCCACCACCGCGACAGCGGCCACCGGCACCGACATCAAGGAACGGATCCTGGCGATACCCGGGATGAGCCTGATCGAGGAGAAGCCGGTCGACGGCTACCGCTTCTTCGTACTGAACTACACACAGCCGGTGGACCACCGGCACCCCTCCAAGGGCACCTTCCAGCAGCGGATCACCGTGCTGCACAAGTCCGCCGACCGGCCCACGGTCTTCTACACCTCCGGCTACGGACTCTCCACGACCCCCGCCCGCCGCGAACCGACCCAGATCGTCGACGGCAACCAGGTCTCCATGGAGTACCGCTTCTTCACCCCCTCCCGCCCCGACCCCGCCGACTGGTCGAAGCTCGACATCTGGCAGGCGGCCAGCGACCAGCACCGCATCTTCCGCGCGCTGGACGCCGTCTACCACCGCAACTGGATCGACACCGGCGGAAGCAAGGGCGGCATGACCGCCACCTACTACCGGCGCTTCTACCCCCACGACATGGACGGCACCGTCGCCTACGTCGCGCCCAACGACGTGGTGAACGACGAGGACTCGGCCTACACCCGCTTCTTCGAGCAGGTCGGCACCGCCGACTGCCGCGACCGCCTCGACGCGGTGCAGCGCGAAGCGCTCGTACGCCGCGACGAGATCGTCGCCCGCTACCAGAAGTACGCCGACGACAACGGCCTCACCTTCACCACCGTCGGCAGCGCCGACAAGGCCTACGAAAACGTGATCCTGGACCTGGTGTGGGCCTTCTGGCAGTACCACCTGGCGGCGGAGTGCGCCGACGTGCCCGCCGCCACCGCGCCGACCGACGACCTCTACACTTTCATCGACACCGTCTCGGGCTTCGACTTCTACACCGACCAGGGGCTGGAGTACTACACGCCGTACCTCTACCAGGCGGGCACCCAGCTGGGCGCGCCCACCTTCGCCACCCCGCACCTGGCCGGCCTGCTGCGCTACCCGGGCATCTACCAGCCGCGCTCCTACGTGCCGCGCTCCATCCCGATGAGGTTCCAGCCGGCCGCCATGCGCGACATCGACACCTGGGTGCGGCACCACGCCCGGCAGATGCTCTTCGTCTACGGCCAGAACGACCCGTGGGGCGCCGAGCCCTTCCACCTCGGCCGCGGCGCGTCGGACTCGTACGTGATGTGGGCCCCCGGCGCGAACCACGGGGCGAACATCTCCAAGCTGACGGCGGACGACAGGGCGCTGGCCACGGCGGAGGTGCTGGAGTGGGCGGGGGTCGCCCCGGCTCCCGTACAGGCCGATCCGGACACGGCGAGGCCACTGGCGGCGTACGACGCGGAACTCGACATGCGCAGCGAGGTTCTGGACCGGCACCCCTTCTGATGCCTGATGCCTGATGCCTGATGCCTGATGACCGATGACCGATGCCTGGTGCCCTGACTCCTGACTCCTGAAGCCTGGTCACAGCCGGCGGGCGCACCCCATGCCCGCCGGTCCCAGGCTGACGAAGAGCGCCGTCCCGGCCGGGCAGCCGGACCGCTTCGGAGCGATCGCGGTGATCCGGTATTGCGGCTTGTTCTTGCGCGTGCCGTCGCAGGCGGTCTCGCGGACCTGGCCTGCGCGTGCGGCGTATACGCAGTCGCCGGTGATCGTGCGGGGGCCGCCGCCCGATCCGGGGTCGCCCGGATGCGGGGAGTCGAGGTTGCGCATGCAGGCGTAGCCCTGGGGACGGCCGGCGGAGACGGTGAGAACGAAGTCGGTGGTCTCCGGGCACCGGTCGCCCGCACGCGAGAGAGCGGACGGGGTGGGCGAGGGCGGCAGCAGCCCGTACAGCCGGGACGTCACGCGCGCGGTGGCCGCCGGATCGGAGCAGTCCACCTCGCGATACGCGCCGACCGGATCGGCTGCCGCGCATTCGCCCTTGGCCAGGAAGACACTGTCACCCGTACTCCGCGACGGGCTGCCCGACTGCCCTGCGGCACCGCTGCCGGTCCCGCCGGGGGCGGGGGTGCAGGCGGCCAGCAGGATGGCGGCCAGCCATGCCGCGCCCAAGATCTGTCCGGAAACCGCACAAATGCGCATGCCCGCCCCCTGTGAACACCATTTGCATCCCCCGGGTGCAAATGATCCACCGCACCCTTTTCGTGAGGATACGGCGCGAGGCGGGAGGGCGTCACGCGGGCAGCAGACTCCCGGCGACGGCGATCACGGCCGCGTAATGCTGCGCGCGCAGGCAGCGGATGTTCTCGTCGCCGGTCGGTACCGCGCTGACCGTGGTCAGGCCCGGGCTGATCAGCAGAGCCGCCCCCGTAGGCCTGCAGCTCGACAGGATGTAGGCGATACGCCGCTCGCCGTGGAGGGCCGGGTGCGCGGCGAGCTGCTTGCGCACGGTGGCCGCGCCGTTGCGCGACAACTGCGAGAGGAACGCATTCAGTTCACCCGTCCGAGTGACATCGGTGCCGCGTTCGTTCGTTGTTGCCCCGTCCGGCACCCGGTCCAGCTTGGTGAAGGCCACGGTCCTGCCCGGGCCCGGTGGATCGGCCTTCTCGTTCGTCTCCTGGGCGAAGCGGGGGTTGTCCGGCAGGCTGGTCCGCGGCACTTCGAAGACCGTGACGACATGATTGGCCGCGAAGCACTCAGGCAGCGGCTGGGGCTGCTGGATCCCGAGGAACAGGCGCTGCTTCGCGTCGATGAACAGGGCCGCGTCAGTGGCCGCGCTGCATCCGGTGGTCCTCGACCATCCGACCAGCACGTTGCGCGAGAAGTCGGTCTTCGAGGCCTTGGCCGTGATCGCCTTGGCGATCTCGGGGGCGGATTTCGCGAAGTAGCCCGGGAAGCGGGCCAGATCACCCTCGCTGTCGAGCACGGTGTGCACGTCGGGCACGCTGCGGGTCGTCGTGGCCAGATGCACCAGGCGGAAGACAGCCGAAGCCGACGAGGAGGCCGACGACGAGGCCGACGCCGAAGGTGAAGACGATCCGGAAGGCGGGGCCGAAGTGGTGGGGCCGCCACCGGCGCTGTCGGAGGGGGGCGCACCGGTGGCGGGCTGCTGCCGGCCGCAGGCGGCGGAGAGGGTTGTCAGCGACGCAGCCAGCAGCGTTACCGACACCGCTCTGCGGAGACTCACCAGCAGCATGCCGGTTGGACGGGGACGGCTCGCAGTCGGTTCCATCGATGCCATCTGTCCATGGTCGGCCATCAGGCCTTTTCCGGCTCCCATCGCGCACGCAACACGCGGACCGCCTCCGTGATCGCCGGGCGCCTCGACGCCCCCGTACGCCACAGCGCGTGCAGCCTGCGCACCGGCGTCGGCTCCAGCGCCACCACGACCACACCGTCCGGCAGCGGCCCGCGCCCGAGCCTGGGCACCAGGGCGATCCCGAGCCCGGCGCCGACGAGTGCCAACTGCGTCTGGTACTCCGCCACCTGAAACGCCAGATCTGGCTCCGTGCCGGTCTCGCGCAGCGTGCGCACCAGCCAGTCGTGGCACACCGTCCCCGGCGGCTGGCAGATCCACCGCTCGTCGGCGAGGTCCTCCCGCGCGACCGAACCGCCATCGGCCGCACGCGCGGCGAGCCGGTGCCCGGCCGGCACCAGCACATCGCACCGGTCGTCACCGATCACCGCCCGCTCCAGCCCGTCGGGGGCCGGCAGCGGTGCGATGTCCCAGTCGTGCGCCACCGCCAGGTCCACCACGCCCCGCGCCACCAGGTCCACCGACAGATGCGGGTCGACCTCCATCAGCCGCAACTCCAGGGAGGGGTGAGCGGCTGTCAGTTCGGCCAGCACCCCGGGCAGCAGCCCGCACGCCGCCGTGGGGAAGGCGGCCACCGTCAGCCGTCCGGCAGGCCGGCCGCGCTGCTCCTCCAGCGCCACCTCGGCCTCCTCCACCAGCGACATCAGTTGCCGCGCGGTGGCGACCAGCAACTGCGCGGCGTCGGTCAGCGCGACTCCGCGCCCCTGCCGTTCCAGCAGCCGGGTCCGGGTCTCCCGCTCCAGTTTGGAGATCTGCTGCGACACGGCCGACGGCGTGTATCCCAGCGCGGCCGCGGCCGCACCGACCGAGCCATGCGCATGCACGGCGTGCAGCGCGCGCAGACGGGCCAGATCGAGCACGGGTTCATCACCACATTTCAGCAGGCGTTAATCCAACAGTGCAGAAATCATTGCTGGTGCTAAACACTACGCTGCCGTGAAGCTGGCCCCATGCGATCGCCGACCGCCCTGCGCCCTTCCCACCTCTGCCTCGCCGTCCTTGTCGCCGCCCTCTGGGGCGTCAACTTCGTGGTCATCGACATCGGGCTCGACCACTTCCCGCCGCTGCTCTTCTGCGCACTGCGCTTCCTCGTCGCCGCCGTGCCGGCTGTCTTCTTCGTCCCCCGCCCCAAGGTCGCCCTTCGCTGGGTCGTCTTCGTCGGACTCTCCCTCGGCGTCGCCAAATTCGGCCTGCTCTTCATCGGCATGAACCAGGGCATGCCAGCCGGGCTCTCCTCCCTCGTCCTGCAGATCCAGGCCGTCTTCACAGCGCTCCTGGCCATCACCCTCCTGGGCGAACGCCCCGGCCGCACCCGTCTCATCGGCATGGCCGTGGCTTTCGGCGGCATCGCCCTGGCCGCCGTCGACGAAGGCGCCTCGGGCCCGCTCGGCGCCTTCGCGCTGGTCATCGCGGCCGCCGCCTTCTGGGGCGTGTCCAACGTCCTCACCCGCAAGGCCGCCCCGCCCGACGCCCTCAGCTGGATGGTCTGGGTCAGCCTCATCCCCCCGCTGCCCCTGCTCGCCCTCTCCCTCCTCTTCGAGGGCCCGCGCGCGGACCTCGACGCCCTGCGCGCGCTCGACTGGAGCGGCGCCGGCGCCATCGTCTACGTCGCCTGGGTCACCACCGTCTTCGGCTTCGGCGTCTGGGGGTTCCTGCTGCGCACCTACGACGCCTCCGCCGTGGCCCCCTTCTCGCTCCTCGTCCCCGTGTTCGGCATGTCCTCGGCAGCCCTCTTCCTCGGCGAGACCGTCAGCCCGCTCCGCTGGGGCGCGGCCGTCCTCCTCGTCGGCGGCGTCGCCGTCACCTCGCTGAAGCTCAAGCCGAATCGTCCAGCAGCCGCAGCAGATGCTCCCGCCCAGACCCCAGCAGCCCGGCCAGTTCCGGCACTCCCTCGTACCAGCGCTTCTCGTACTCCCAGCACAACCAGCCGTCCCAGCCCGCCCGGCTGAGCACCTCCACCGTCTCCGCCAGCGGCAGCACCCCGGCCCCCAGCGCCAGCGGCGTCGTGTCCCCGGCCGACCCGATGTCCTTGACCTGCACGTATCCGAGATACGGCGCCAGTGCCTTGTACGTGGCGGCCGGCTGCTCACCCGCCCGCCACGTATGCATCACATCCCACAGCGCGCCCGCCCCCCGATGCCCTACCAGCCCCAGCACCCGGGCCACATCGGCGCCCGCCGCATGCGAGTCGTGGGTCTCCAGCAGCACCCGTACGCCCCGCTCGGCCGCATACGGAGCTGCCGCCGCGAGCCGCCGAGCGGCGATGACATCCGCTTCCGGACCGGCGGACGGACCGGCCCCGGGAAACACCCGTACGTACGAAGCCCCCAGATCCGCCGCGAGGTCCACATGCGCACGGATATCCGTCAGCACCGGCTCGTCGTCGCCGGGCGCCGCGGCCTTCGCGTACGACGCGATTCCCGTCACCTCGATCCCGGCACGGCCGAACTCGGCGGCTGCCTCCGCCCTCTGAGCAGCCGTCAAACCGACATGGACAGGCTCCTCATCGCCCGCCGCCCGCAGTTCCACCCCGTGGAACCCGTGGCCGGCGGCGAGCCGCGCCACGTCATGAACCGGAAGACCAGGTACGCCGAGAGTCGAGAACGCGAGCTTCACGCGGCGGACGCTACAGCACGAGCCGCCAGTCCTGGCCGATCAGATCCTGCCCGAAACTGTGGTGCGGCTCCTCCTTGACCAGCTCGAAGCCCGCCTCCTGATAGATCCTGCGCGCCGCGACGAGCACGTCATTCGTCCACAGCACCAGCTCCCGGTACCCCGCAGCCCGCGCGAAGCCGACACACTCCTCCACCAGCCGCTTTCCGATCCCGTGCCCCCGCGCCCCGGGTTCCACCAGTAGCAGCCGCAAACGGGCCGTCTCCGGAGAGCCGTCCCTCACGCACATCACCCACCCGGCCGGCTCGCCGTTCAGCTCCGCCATCCACGCCGCCTCGTGCTCCGGGTCGAAGTCCGCCGCGAAGTCCGCCACGATCCGCGCCACCAAGGCCTCGTACTCGTCGTTCCAGCCGAACTCCGTGGTGTACACCTGCGCATTGCGCTGTATGACCCACCCCAGATCCCCGGGACGCGGCTTGCGCATGCGTACTTCGGCCTGCGGCCGCCGCGCGTCCCCCAGCACCTCGCGCACCGTACGCATCGCCTCTGTCAGCCGCCGCCGTTCCTCGGCCGCCAGCCCACCCACCATCACCGCGACCGCGTCCTGCGCACGCTCATCCAGCAGTGCCGCCGTCTCCCGGCCGCCCCCGGTCAGCTCGACCCGCTGCCGCCGCGCGTCCTGCGCGGACTGCGTACGGCTCACGAGCCCCCGCTCCTCGAACTTCGCCAGCATCCTGCTCAGCTGGCCCGCGTCCACGGACAACTCGGTCCGCAGGTCGGCGGCGTCCATCCCACTGCTGCGTGCGAGCTCGTACAGCACGCGCGCCTCGGTCAGCGTGTACGGCGTGTGCAACTTGCGGCTGTAATCCAGAGCGCCGATCAGGTTCGTGTAGAAGCGGTTGAACTCACGGATCTCCTGCACGGGCCCCACCTCCCGATACCTTTGACTCTGTCAAAGGTATCGTCTCAACCGGTGGTCGCCAATGGCGCGGAGGGTCCGACCCAGGTACTCGCGGAAGGCGCAAGCCCTAGGCGGCGCCTCCAGTGCCGACGACACGCGGCGCCGCCGTCGAAGCCCGCACCATCAGCTCCGTGCGGACCGTGGCCACCCCACCCGGCGGCGGAGCCTGGCGCCCCATGACCAGCCGCCCCGCCCGGGCCCCCGCCTCCTGCAGCGGAATCCGTACGGTGGTGAGCGCCGGTACCGCGTCCACGCTGAACGGCAGGTCATCGAAGCCCGCCACCGAAACATCCTCCGGAATCCGCAGCCCCTGGTCCCGCAGTGCCGCGCAGACGCCGAGCGCGACCGTGTCGTTCGCGGCGACGACCGCCGTGAGCCCGGGCTCGCGCCGCAGCAGCTCCAGCGCGGCGTCGTAGCCGGAGGACCGGTCGTAGTAGCCGTGGACGGTGAGCCGTTCCTGCTGCTCCGGCGAGCCGCCGAGCCCCGCCTCGGCCAGGGCCGCGCGGTGCCCTTCGAGCCGGTGCCGGGTCGTGGTGCGCTCGGCGGGCCCGGCGACGTATCCGATCCGGCGGTGCCCGAGCCCCAGCAGATGCTCGGTGAGGCGCTGGGCGCCGCCACGGTTGTCGAAGGCCACTGTTATGACCTCCTCCGCGAGCGGTGTCAGCGGCGGCCGCCCGCACAGCACGATCCGCGTACCGGAGGCGGCGAGCCGGGCCAGCCGGACGGCGACGGCCGCGGTGTGCTCGGTGCCCTCCACCGCGCCGCCGGTCAGGACGACGCCGGCGGCGCGCTGCCGCTCGAGCAGGGTGAGGTAGTTCAGCTCGGCCTCGGGGGAGCCGCCGGTGTTGCAGACCACGGCGAGCTTGCCGCCGACGGGGGAGTCCGACTCGCTGATCTCGCCCTGTACGGCGCTGGCGATCAGTCCGAAGAAGGGGTCGGCCACGTCGTTGACCAGCACTCCGACCAGGTCGGAGGTCGAGGCCGCCAGTGCCCGGGCGTGCCCGTTCACCACGTAGTCCAGGTCTTCGACGGCCCTCAGCACCCGCTCCTTTGTGCTGCCCGCGACGGGATAGTTGCCGTTGAGTACGCGCGACACGGTCGCCGCGGACACTCCGGCGCGCGCTGCGACGTCGGCCAGGGTCACTGCCATCGCTTCTGATCCTCCGGGTCGATCTCTACCCGGGCCCTCCGCCCGTAGCGGCACATGCTCTCACCTCGCGGGCCCGGCCAGGGAGCGGCCTGCACGCGGGGCCTTGTCGGACGGCCGCGGCACGCCTAGGGTCACTCTACGTGCAAGCGCTTACTGTCGAGGCCGAGGAGCCGCCCGTGCCAGCCGCCCCCGCCCCCCGAATCCGTGCCGCCGTCGTCGGCACCGGCGCCATCGTCAGCGACTCCCACCTGCCGGCGCTACGGGTCCATGCCGACCGCGTCGAGCTCGTCGCGGCGGTCGACATCGACACGGACCGGCTCAAGACATTCTGCGAGACCGCCGGTCCCGGCGTCACCGGCTACACCGATCTCGACGCCATGCTCGCCACGGAGCGCCCGGACCTCGTCCTCATCGGCACCCCGCCGGCCTTTCACCGCGATCAGACGGTCGCCGCGCTGCGCGCCGGGGCCTGGGTGCTGTGCGAGAAGCCGCCGTGCCTGTCGCTCCAGGAGTACGACGAGATCATGGCGGCGGAGGGGACGGAATCGGGACCGTACGCCGCCATCGTCTTCCAGCACCGCTTCGGCTCGGGCGCCGTTCACGCCCGTGAGCTGCTCGCCGCCGGTGAGCTCGGCGCCCCCCGCGTCGTCCACTGCCAGACGACCTGGCACCGCGACGCCGCCTACTACGCCGTCCCCTGGCGCGGCACCTGGGCCAGCGAGGGCGGCGGGCCCGCCATGGGCCATGGCATCCACCAGATCGACCTGATGCTGGACCTGCTCGGCGACTGGGAGGAAGTGCGGGCGATGGCCGCCCGCCTCGTCCACGACGTGGAGACCGAGGACGTCTCCGTCGCCACCGTCCGCTTCCCGGGCGGCGCCCTCGGCACCGTCGTCAACAGCGTCCACTCACCGGATGAGGTGAGCCGAATCCGTATCGACTGCGCGGACGCGACCGTCGAGCTGACACATCTGTACGGCCACCGGAACGGAGACTGGCGCTACACACCGGCTCGCGCAGTCGCCTCCGACCACGCCCGCGTCGAGCGCTGGCGCACCCCCGCCAACGACGTCCCGAGCTCGCACATCGCCCAGATCGGTGAACTTCTCGACGCGATGGCGCAGCGCCGCCGGCCGCGTGCGTCGGGCCTGGACGGCAGGACAAGCTTGGAATTCGTGGCCGCGCTCTACAAGTCCGCGTTCACCGGGCAGCCGGTACACAAGGGCGAGATCGGCCCTGGCGACCCGTACTACAGCCACCTGCACGGGGGGCACCCGCAGTGGGCCCCGAAGCAGTTCGAACCGAAGCCGGAGGAGGCCTCATGAGCGACCCGATCCGTGTCACCCACATCCACGGCGAGCAGATCTCGGTGGAGGCGGCCGGCGTCGAGGTCCTGCGGTACGTCTACCGGCCCGATCCCGTCGCCTTCGAATCGCGCAAGCCCTACGCGCACCCGCTGCGCACCCTTGCCGGGCGGACCGTCACGGCCTACCGGCCCAACGACCACCGCTGGCACAAGGGTCTCCAGATGACCGCGAGTCACCTGTCCGGGCAGAACTTCTGGGGCGGCAACTCCTATCTCTCCCCCGAGCAGGGCTACGTGGAGGTGCCCGAGCGGATCGGCTCGATGCGGCATGACGGCTTCGAGGCGATCGAGGCCGAGGGTGACCGCCTGCGCATCGGCGAGCGGCTGAGCTGGCTCGCGAACAGCGGCGAGCACTATGCCGACGAGCGCCGCGAGCTGGTCCTGCACTCGTTCGACCAGGCCGAAGGCGCCTGGGTCCTCGACTGGTCCATCCACCTCACGAACGCGAGGACCGAGCCCTTGCGTTTCGGCAGCCCGACGACCGCCGGGCGGGAGATGGCGGGTTACACCGGCCTCCACTGGCGCGGTCCCCGTGACTTCACCGACGGCACGGTGCTCGCCGGCGGTGGCCTCACGGGCGAGCCGCAGACCATGGGGCGCCAGGCGCCCTGGCTCTCCTTCAGCACGCTCCACGACGAGGTCGACGCGTCGTCCACGCTCGTCTTCGCACACGCCCCGGAGAACGCGGAGGCCATCCACGAGTCCCACTGGTTCGTACGCGAGCAGCCGACCCCGACCGTCGCCATCTCCTGGGCCTTCCACGAGGAATTCGAACTGCCGCCCGGCGAGTCCTTCGCCTACCGCTACCGGATCGTCGTCGCCGACGGCGCCTGGGACGCGGAACGCACGGAGGCCTATCTGAAGGGCCTGCCGTGGTAACCCCCCGGCCTCCGCTGCCGGGGGCGGTGGGTCTGTCGCATCTGCGGCCGTACGACTGGGAAGCGGCCGACGGGGTGTGCGGGGGAAGCCCGCACATGCATCTGGCCTGCACCGAGGCGTACGTCGTGACCGGAGGCCTCGGCTCCGTCCAGACCCTGACCGTCGGCGAGGGGTACCGCGACACCCCGCTGGAGGCAGGCTCCCTGGTCTGGTTCACCCCTGGCACCGTCCACCGCATGGTCGAGGGCGACGGTCTGCGCGTCACCGTCCTCATGGAGAACTCGGGCCTCCCCGAGGCCGGCGACGCCGTCTTCACCTTCCCGGCCGACCTGCTGGCCGACCCCGAGGCGTACGCGCGTGCCGCGGCGCCCCCTGCCGACGCGTCCGCCGCCCGGCGGCGCCGTGACCTGGCCGTCGAGGGCTACCTCGTCCTCCGGGCCGCTCTGGCCGATGGCGACCCCAAGCCGCTGCTCGAATTCCACCGCGCCGCCGCCCGCCTCGTCGCCCCCAAGGTCCCTTCCTGGGAGGCACCCTGGCGCACGGGTCCCCTCGCCGCCGCCCAGCGCACCGGCGCACACCTCGCCGCCCTCGCGGGCGCAGACCCCGCTCATCTCGCCGCCGCGGTCGTCGCGGTCACGGGCCCCTCGCGGCGCGACGGCTACGGCATGTGCGGGCGCAGGGACGAATACACGCTGGATGCGCCGTAGCAGTCACAAGCGCTTGCCCACGGCCATGGACCCTTGTCGAACTCGTTCGACCCCGGTTACTCTGAGCAGTAAGAAAGCGCTTGCTATCGGCCCGGGGCCGGTCGATCGAGAGGAACCCCACGTGACACGCAAGACAGTGCGGATCGCCATGAACGGCGTCACCGGCCGCATGGGCTACCGCCAGCACCTCGTCCGGTCGATCCTCGCGATCCGTGAACAGGGCGGGCTGGACCTGGGTGACGGCACGACGCTGTGGCCCGAGCCGATTCTCGTGGGCCGCCGGGAGTACGCGCTGCGCGCGCTCGCGGAGAAGCACGGGCTGGACCCGGAGCTGGTCTCCACGGACGTGGACGCGGTCCTCGCCGACCCGACCGTGGATGTCTACTTCGACGCGCAGGTCACCGCCGCCCGTGAGGAGGCGATCCGGAAGGCCATCGCCGCCGGCAAGCACATCTACACGGAGAAGCCGACGGCCACCGGTCTGGAGGGCGCGCTGGAGCTCGCCCGCCTCGCCACCGCCGCAGGCGTGAAGCACGGGGTCGTACAGGACAAGCTCTTCCTCCCGGGCCTGCTCAAGCTGAAGCGACTGATCGACGGCGGATTCTTCGGGCAGATCCTCTCCATCCGGGGCGAGTTCGGATACTGGGTGTTCGAGGGCGACTGGCAGGCGGCCCAGCGGCCGTCCTGGAACTACCGGTCCGAGGACGGCGGCGGCATCGTGGTCGATATGTTCCCGCACTGGGAATACGTGCTGAACGAGCTGTTCGGCCGGATCCGCACCGTGCAGGCGCTGACCGCGACGCACATCCCGCAGCGCTGGGACGAGCAGGGCAAGCCGTACGACGCGACGGCCGATGACGCCGCCTACGGCATCTTCGAGCTCGACGGCGGCGCGATCGCCCAGATCAACTCCTCCTGGGCGGTCCGGGTCAACCGCGACGAGCTCGTCGAGTTCCAGGTCGACGGCACGCACGGCTCAGCCGTGGCCGGCCTGCGCAACTGCCGGGTGCAGCACCGTTCGGCGACGCCGAAGCCGGTGTGGAACCCGGACATCCCGGCGACGGAGACATTCCGTGAGCAGTGGCAGGAAGTCCCGGACAACGCCGAATTCGAGAACGGCTTCAAGGCGCAGTGGGAGCTCTTCCTGCGCCACGTCTACCTCGACGAGCCCTACACCTGGGACCTGCTGGCCGGCGCCCGCGGCGTGCAGCTCGCCGAGCTGGGCCTGAAGTCCTCGGCCGAGGGCCGCCGTCTCGACGTGCCGGAGCTGAGCCTGTGAGCATCCTCCTTCCTCTGGAGAACGGCGAGCTGTACGCGTACGAGCCACGCACGGAGCCCGCGTCGTACGCCACCGGGGCCACCCGAGCCGATGGCCCGCTGCGCAGCCGGATCGTCTATTCGGCCGCCCACGTCGTCGCCGACCCGTTCCGCACGGCCCCGGACGAGCCGGCGGCCGTGGACTGGGACGCCACCCTGGCCTTCCGCCGCCATCTGTGGGCCAACGGGCTCGGCGTGGCCGAGGCGATGGACACCGCGCAGCGCGGCATGGGCCTGGACTGGGCGGGCGCGGCGGAGCTGATCCGCCGGTCGTCCGCCGAGGCGAAGGCGGTCGGCGGGCGGATCGCCTGCGGCGTGGGCACCGATCAGCTGACCGGGCCCGCCGCGACCCTGGCCGAGGTCACGGCCGCGTACGAGGAGCAGCTGGCCGTCGTCGAGGAGTCCGGCTCGCAGGCCATCCTGATGGCCTCGCGCGCCCTGGCGGCGCTGGCCAAGGGGCCGGAGGACTATCTGGAGGTCTACGGACATCTGCTGCGCCAGTCGGCCGAGCCGGTGGTCCTGCACTGGCTGGGCCCGATGTTCGACCCGGCACTGACGGGTTACTGGGGCAGCGAGGACCTGGACGCGGCGACCGACACGTTCCTGGAGGTGATAGCGGCCCACCCGGACAAGGTGGACGGCATCAAGATGTCGCTCCTGGACGCCCAGCGCGAGATCGACGTGCGTCGCCGCCTGCCCAAGGGCGTGCGCTGCTACACCGGGGACGACTTCAACTACCCCGAGCTGATCGCGGGCGACGAGCAGGGCTTCAGCCACGCCCTGCTCGGCATCTTCGACCCGCTGGCCCCGGTCGCCGCCGAGGCCGTGCGGGTCCTGGACACCGGGGACAAGGACGGCTTCCGGGCCCTGCTCGACCCCACCGTGGAGCTGTCCCGCCACCTGTTCGGTACCCCGACCCGCTATTACAAGACCGGTGTCGTCTTCCTGGCCTGGCTGGCCGGCCACCAGTCGCACTTCACCATGGTCGGCGGTCTGCATTCGGCACGCTCCCTTCCGCACCTGGCCCGGGCGTACGAACTGGCCGACCGGATCGGCCTGTTCCCTGATCCGGCACTCGCCGGGTCCCGGGTCCGGCAGTTTCTTTCTGTGTACGGAGTGTGACAGTGAGCACTGACAATCGGGATCTGAGCCGGCTCAGCATCAACCAGGAGACGGTCAGGCAGCTCTCCATCCCCGAACTGGTGGAGGGCGTCACCGCCCTCGGCATCACCGGCATCGGCCTGTGGCGGGCACCCGTCCAGGAGTACGGGGTCGAGGCGGCGGCGAAGCTGGTGCGGGACGCCGGGCTGACCGTGACCTCGCTGTGCCGGGGCGGCTTCTTCACCGCCTCCGACCCGGACGAGCGCGAGGCGGCTCTCGCCGACAACCGCACGGCCATCGACGAGGCCGCGACTCTCGGCACCGACACCCTCGTCCTGGTGTCGGGGGGCCTCCCGGCCGGTGACCGCGACATCGCGGCCGCCCGTGAGCGCGTGGCGGACGCCATCGCCGAACTCGCCCCGTACGCGGGCGAGCGGGGCGTACGGCTGGCGATCGAGCCGCTGCACCCGATGTACGCGTCCGACCGCTGCGTCGTCTCCACGCTCGGGCAGGCGCTGGGCATCGCCGAGCGGTTCCCGGCGGAGCAGGTCGGCGTGGTCGTGGACACGTATCACATCTGGTGGGACGACCAGGTGGCCGAGCTGATCGCCCGGGCGGGTGCGGGGGGCCGTATCGCGTCCTTCCAGCTCGCGGACTGGATCACTCCGCTTCCGGAGGGGGTGCTGCTCGGCCGCGGCCAGCTCGGCGACGGCAGCATCGATCTGCGCTGGTATCGCGAGCAGGTCGACGCGACCGGTTTCGGCGGGGCCATCGAGGTGGAGATCTTCAACCCGCGCCTGTGGGAGAAGGATGGTGCCGTGGCGCTGGCGGAGATCGCCGAGAGGTACTGCGAGCACGTGCTCTGACCTGCCCCTGACCTGCCCTTGAGCCGGTTCCGGACTGGTGCTGAGAAATTTCTGAAATTTCTTTGGCGAGGTGTGCAACCTTCCTGGGCGCACATGGGTCGTACATGTCATCAGGCCCCGGAGGGGGCTCGCAGGGGCCTGATGCTGGGGGGAGAAAGCGGTGGCCGGAGGGGGGCTCGGGGCACCGCATTAGGGAGGGGAACGCCTAAGGGGTCCGGCTCAGCCGGACCCCTTTCGCCTTGCCCGGCAGCCTTGCCCAGCGGCTTACGCGCGGGCCCGCCTCGCGAGGACGGTCGCCGTCACGGGGAGGATGATCTCCAGCGCCCCGGCGACCGCCTCCACCGGCAGCCCCTGTTTCTTCGCCACCGCCCTCGCCGCAGGCTCGGCCACCTTCCCCAGGACCGCGCCGACCAGCTCGCTCCCGACCGTGTCGGCGCCCGAGCGGGGCTCGGGCTCCATGGCCGCCTGCGCGATGGCCTGGCAGAGCTCCGCCGTGCCGCCCGGTGTCAGGGAGTCGTCGGTCAGCACCCCGGTCAGCGAGGCCACGGAGCCGCTCACGACGTGCCGCGCGGCGTCGGCGTCGGCATGGAGCAGCCCGGCGATGTCGTCGAGCCGGTCGTCACCCAGCTCGTCCAGCACCTCGTCCTTCAGCGGTCGGTCGGTCATGTTCCGGACGGTACGCGCGAAACGCCCGTTCGGCCCGCCGACCGCCTCCGTAAGGATGTACGACCCTCACCGGGCCGACGCGGTCACCGCCTCCACCTCTTCCAGGGTGGGGTAGGACTCCTGCGCCCCCGCCTTGGTGACGGCGGCGGCCCCGACCCGCACCGCGAAGCGCGCGGCGGTCTCCAGGTCGTCGCCGGCGCCGAGCCGCCACGCCAGGGCGCCGGTGAAAGCGTCTCCCGCGCCGGTCGTGTCGACGGCCCGCACGCGCATGCTGGGAATGCGTACCGCACCGTCCTGATCCGCGACCAGCGCACCGGCCGCGCCCAGGGTGACGACCACCGAGCGCGGGCCGAGGGCAAGCAGGGCCGACGCCCAGTCCTCCGGGGTCTCCCCGGCATCCTCGCCCAGCAGGAAGCGGGCCTCGTGCTCGTTGACGACCAGCGGGTCGCAGGCTGCGAGCACCGCGACCGGGAGCGGTGCGGGCGGCGACGGGTTGAGGACGACACGCGCATGCGTGGTTTCGACCACGGCGACGACCGTCGGCAGGGGGATCTCCAGCTGCAGCGACACGACCCGGGCGGCCGTGAGCAGCCGGTCCGCAGCGCGCACGTCCTCCGGCGACAGCCTTCCGTTCGCACCCGGCGACACCACGATGCTGTTGTCGCCGCTCGGGTCCACCGTGATCAGCGCGACCCCCGTCGGTGCGCCGCCGGTCAGGAGTGTGGCCGTGTCGACGCCGGCCGTCCGCAGTGAGTCCGACAGCAGGCTGCCGTGCGCATCGTCGCCGACCCGGGCGAGGAGCGCTGTGCGCGCGCCGAGGCGGGCGGCGGCGACGGCCTGGTTGGCGCCCTTGCCACCGGGATGGGTGACCAGGTCGGTGCCGAGGACCGTCTCGCCGGCCGCCGGACGGCGGTCGACGCCGATCACCAGGTCGGCGTTGGCCGACCCCACGACCAGCAGGTCGTAGCCGTGCATCGAAGCTTCCTTACGGTCGCGGGTATCGGGCGGGGCATTTGCCCTTGAACCGCCCCGGATCCTATCCCGCGCTCGACGGGTGACCCGGAATCGGACCGTCCGGTTCCGGACGGCAGACGGAATCTTCGATGCCAGGCCGGCGTACGGAGTTATCCACAGGCGCCGGGCGGATTGTCGGCGGTCGGCGGTACCTTCGGAGCAGATCGCTGATGCGGGGAGGAGGCCCTGACCGTGGGGGAGTTCAAGGGGGAGGCCAAGGGCGAGTTCAAGCTGGCCGTCGTCGAGGGCGTCCTGGAGCGGATCACCTATGCGAACGAGGACAACGGCTACACGGTGGCCCGCGTCGACACCGGACGGGGCGGCGGCGATCTGCTGACCGTCGTAGGGTCGCTGCTCGGTGCCCAGCCGGGCGAATCCCTGCGCATGGAGGGCCGTTGGGGCTCCCACGCGCAGTACGGCAAGCAGTTCACCGTGGAGAACTACACAACCGTCCTGCCGGCCACCATCCAGGGCATCCGCCGCTATCTCGGCTCAGGGCTCATCAAGGGCATCGGACCCCGGATCGCCGACCGGATCGTGGAGCACTTCGGCACCGACACCCTGGAAGTGATCGAGGGCGAGCCCAAGCGCCTCATAGAGGTCCCCGGGCTCGGCCCCAAGCGCACCAAACTCATCGGCGCAGCCTGGGAGGAGCAGAAGGCCATCAAGGAGGTGATGGTCTTCCTGCAGGGCGTCGGAGTCTCCACCTCGATCGCGGTCCGGATCTACAAGAACTACGGGGACGGATCGATCTCCGTGGTCAGGAACCAGCCCTACCGGCTGGCCGCCGATGTCTGGGGCATCGGCTTCCTCACCGCCGACCGGATCGCGCAGGCCGTCGGGATACCGCACGACAGCCCGGAAAGGGCCAAGGCCGGGCTCCAGTACGCCCTCTCGCAGGCTACGGACAGCGGGAACTGCTTCCTCCCCGAGGAGCGGCTCCTCGCCGACGCCGTGAAGCTGCTGCAGGTCGACACGGGGCTGGTGATCGACTGCCTGGACGAGCTGGCGAAGGAGGAGGGCGTCGTCCGCGAGGCTGTGCCCGATCCGGAGGGCGGCGATCCGATCAGGGCGGTCTACCTGGTGCCGTTCCACCGCGCCGAGATCTCCCTGGCCGGTTCGCTGCTGCGGCTGCTGCGGGGCCCCGAGGACCGGATGCCGGCCTTCCGGGACGTCGAGTGGGACAAGGCACTGGCCTGGCTCGCCGAGCGTACGGGGGCGGATCTGGCGGCCGAGCAGCAGCAGGCCGTGCGGCTCGCGCTGACCGAGAAGGTGGCGGTCCTCACCGGCGGGCCGGGCTGCGGCAAGTCCTTCACCGTGAAGTCGGTGGTGACCCTGGCCCAGGCCAAGAAGGCCAAGGTGATCCTCGCCGCCCCCACCGGGCGGGCCGCCAAACGGCTGGCCGAGCTGACCGGCGCCGATGCCTCGACCGTGCACCGGCTGCTGGAGCTCAAGCCCGGCGGGGACGCCGCCTATGACCGGGACCGGCCCCTCGACGCCGACCTGGTGGTGGTCGACGAGGCCTCGATGCTGGACCTGCTGCTGGCCAACAAGCTGGTCAAGGCGGTGCCGCCGGGCGCTCACCTGCTCTTCGTGGGCGATGTGGACCAGCTCCCCAGCGTCGGCGCGGGTGAGGTGCTGCGGGATCTGCTGGCCGACAGCGGCCCGGTCCCGGCGGTCCGGCTCACCCGGATCTTCCGGCAGGCCCAGCAGTCCGGCGTCGTCACCAACGCCCACCGGATCAATTCCGGGCTCTCGCCCGTCACCCAGGGCCTGCCCGACTTCTTCCTCTTCCCCGAGGAGGATTCCGAGGAAGCCGGCCGGCTCACCGTCGATGTCGTCGCCCGTCGCATCCCGCAGAAGTTCGGCCTCGATCCGCGCCGGGACATCCAGGTCCTGGCCCCCATGCACCGCGGCCCGGCCGGCGCGGGCGTCCTCAACGGACTCCTCCAGCAGGCCGTCACCCCGGCTCGCCCCGATCTCCCCGAGCGGCGCTTCGGCGGCCGCACCTTCCGCGTGGGCGACAAGGTCACCCAGATCAGAAACAACTACGAGAAAGGGACGAACGGCGTTTTCAACGGCACTGTCGGCGTCGTCACCTCGCTGGACACCGTCGAGCAGAAGCTGACGGTCCTGACCGACGAGGACGAGGAGATTGCGTACGACTTCGACGAACTCGACGAGCTGGCGCACGCCTATGCCGTGACCATCCACCGATCCCAGGGCAGCGAGTACCCGGCGGTGGTGATCCCCGTCACCACGGGGGCGTGGATGATGCTCCAGCGCAATCTGCTTTACACAGCCGTCACACGTGCAAAACAGCTGGTCGTACTGGTCGGCTCGCGCAAGGCGATCGGCCAGGCGGTCCGCACGGTCTCGGCGGGCCGGCGATTCACGGCTCTCGACCATCGGCTGTCCGGGGCCGCAAAATAGGCACTGGGTGCCAGCGATCGACCCTATGGGCGACCCCGAGTGCACGAGGTCGTGCCAAATGGGGGACAGTAGGGGTAGTCAGGGCACCTCGAAACCTCGATGAAGAGGCCACGACGTCGGTGAGGGAATGACGTGAGCGACAACTCAGTAGTAGTGCATTACGGGGACAACGAGCACCGCTACCCGGTGATCGAAGGAACCGTCGGCGACAACGGCTTCGACATCGGCAAGCTGCGTGCCGACACCGGTCTGGTCACCCTGGACAGTGGTTACGGCAACACCGCGGCCTACAAGTCCGCGATCACCTACCTCGACGGCGAGAAGGGCATCCTGCGGTACCGGGGCTACCCGATCGAGCAGCTCGCCGAGCGCGGCAGCTTCCTGGAGACCGCCTATCTGCTGATCAACGGCGAGCTCCCGACCGTCGACGAGCTCTCCGTCTTCCGCGGCGACATCACCCAGCACACGTTGCTGCACGAAGACGTCAAACGGTTCTTCCAGGGCTTCCCGCGCGACGCCCACCCGATGGCGATGCTGTCCTCGGTCGTCAGCGCGCTGTCCACCTTCTACCAGGACAGCCACAACCCGTTCGACGAGAAGCAGCGCTACCTCTCCACGATCCGGCTGCTCGCCAAGCTTCCGACGATCGCGGCGTACGCGTACAAGAAGTCCATCGGCCACCCCTTCGTCTACCCGCGCAACGACCTCGGCTACGTCGAGAACTTCCTGCGCATGACGTTCGCCGTGCCGGCGGAGGAGTACGAGCTCAACCCGGTCGTCGTGGACGCCCTGGACAAGCTGCTCATCCTGCACGCGGACCACGAGCAGAACTGTTCGACCTCCACGGTGCGCCTGGTCGGCTCCTCGCAGGCCAACCTGTTCGCCTCCATTTCCGCGGGCATCAACGCCCTCTGGGGGCCCCTGCACGGTGGCGCCAACCAGAGTGTCCTGGAGATGCTGGAAGGCATCCAGGCCTCCGGCGGCGATGTCGACTCCTTCATCCGCAAGGTGAAGAACAAGGAGGACGGCGTCCGGCTGATGGGCTTCGGGCACCGGGTCTACAAGAGCTTCGACCCCCGCGCGAAGATCATCAAGTCGGCCGCGCACGATGTCCTCTCCGCGCTCGGCAAGTCCGACGAACTGCTGGACATCGCCCTCAAGCTCGAAGAGCACGCGCTGAGCGACGAGTACTTCATCCAGCGCAACCTCTACCCGAACGTGGACTTCTACACCGGTCTGATCTACCGGGCCATGGGCTTCCCGAGCACCATGTTCACCGTGCTCTTCGCCCTCGGCCGGCTCCCCGGCTGGATCGCCCAGTGGCACGAGATGATCAAGGAGCCCGGCTCCCGCATCGGCCGCCCGCGCCAGATCTACACCGGCGTCGAGATCCGCGACTACATTCCGGTCGAGGGCCGCTGACCCGAATCGCGGCGGAGGCCAACCGCCTCCGGACATACGAGGAGCGCCCCGCGCCCAATCCCCCCACGGGTTGGACACGGGGCGCCCTCGTTCCCCGGAGCGGCTCCCCCCACGGGGCCGTACCGGGCGTTCTTTGGGTGCGTTCGCCTTGACAGGACCAAGCCGTCCGGGAGGGCCGCTCAAAGCTCTCCGGGCACTTCGTCCCGGCAATGCGACCGGGCTGTCCCCCAAAGACAACCCGCTCATCATCTCACCGAGACCGCCGGATGCCCGGTGTCTTCGCTCGGATAGACCTGCCTCTAGACCAAAAGGTTACGTTCCAGCCACCGTGATCTGTGCCTCTCCGCCGATATTGACCCCCGATGAAGCGTCCTGAACCGCGTCCCGTAGCGTGCTGTCCCTCCTTGAGGGGCGGAGAGTGATGTCGGAGAACGCGAGTGTGGGCCGGAACGTCGTTGTCACCGGCGGTGGGACAGGCATCGGGCGGGCCGTGGCCACCCGGTTCGCGGAGGCGGGTGACCACGTCACCATCGTCGGCCGTCGCCGCGAGGTGCTCCAGGCCACGGCCGAAGAACTACGTACCAAATACGACCTCGATGTGACACCGGTGGCCTGCGATCTCGCCGATCCCGATGATGTCGAGGCCGTGCTTGACCGGCTGCCGCGCCGTATCGATGTCCTGGTCAACAACGCGGGCAGCCGTGAGCTCGCGGTCGGCGCCGGACCGCACGGGGTGCTCGCCCGCTGGCGCGGCGACTTCGAGCGCAATGTGCTGACCGCCGTCCTGGTGACCGAATCCGCCCGCGACCGCTTTCCCGAGGGCGGCCGGGTGATCACCGTCACCTCGGTGGCCGCCATGCACGGCGGTGGCTCGTACGGGGCCTCCAAGGCCGCCCTGCACGCCTGGAACCACTCCCTGGCCGCCCAGCTCGGTCCCCAGGGCGTGACCTGCAATGTGGTCGCTCCCGGCACGGTCGCCGGAACCGAGTTCTTCGGCGCGCGGCTCAATGACGCGGAGTTGACCCGGCGGGCCGGCCGCACCCTGATCGGCCGGGTGGGCCGCCCGGCCGATGTCGCGGCCGCCGTGGTCTTTCTGGCCTCGCCGGAGGCGGGCTTCATCACCGGCGAGATCCTGCAGTGCAACGGCGGCGAGCTGCTCGGCCGTTGACCGCTCCCCGGAAGGGGGCGTACTCCCCAGGGACGAGCCGCGCCGCCGCGCCTGGGCCCTGAGGATGACGGCTTCTTGGGAATCCCCTGGGAATGCCCCTATCCCTGTTAAATCGGATTGCCCGCCCCGTCCTGCGCCTGTCAGCGTTGAGCAGGGCGCCCGGGAGGGGAACCGGGAAGACCGGGAAGAGGGGTGGCGGCGTGGACGTTGCACATCTTGTGTCGTCCTTCGACTTCACGGCCGGTCTGGACGCGTATCTGCGGGACGGTCACGTGATGCTGGCGTACGCGGTGCTGGCAGCCACCACCGCGCCTCCGCTGGTGCCCAATGCGGCTCTGCTGGTCACCGGCGGGGTGCTGGCCGCCCAGGGGCGGCTCAGTATCGCGCTGGTCCTGCTGGTGGTGGCCGGCAGCGCTCTCACCGGTGACCTGCTGATCCACCGCATGGGCCGCGCGGTCAGCGGCCGGGTGCTCACCCGGCTCTACCGGCGGCCGCGCCGCCGGGCCCTCCTGGAATGGGCCAGTTCACGGATACAGCGGTATGGCGTGCCGTTCGTCGTCGGCGTGCGCTTCCTGCCCAGCGGCCGGCTCTTCGGCGGCCTCGCGGCCGGGATCGTGCGGTATCCGGCCCGCCGCTACGCCATCGGGGCCGGCCTCGCCGAGGGCGTCTGGGCCACGTATTCGGTGGGCCTGGGCTACTTCGGCGGGCTCGCCACCTCGAATTCGCTGTACGCGGTCGGACTGGGGCTCGGCGTCTCGCTGCTGGTCGCGGCTCTGGGCGGGCTCGTGCAATGGGCCGCCCGGCGGCGTGGCCGCAGTACACAGGGAGCGGAGCTGGTGGTGGCGGCGGGCGGCGGCGCGGTCGTGCCGGGCGCTGTGGTGCCGGGCGCGGTGGTGCCGTCGCCCCCGGCCGCGTCCACCGGCGGCATCAAGAGCGCCGCGAACGCGGGCAGCGGGCAACCGACCTGACGGGTCATGTTTCGCCAGTTGTTGCCGGGGCGGGCCTTGTCACGCCTGAGGGACGGCCATCGCCTCGGTGCCGACGCGTGGGGCGAGATAGCCGTACAGCGCGCTCTTGAGCTCGGCGATGTAGGCGTCGCGCTCGGTGTCCTCGCGTGCGAGTACGAGGGTGAGGCCGGCCTTGAAGAGCCCGAAGACCATGTCCGCGATGCGGGCCCGTTCGGCCGGGGAGAGCGCCGGTGCGCGCAGGCCGAGCAGCGTGTTGACGCGTTGGGTCAGGGAGATGTGCAGCGCGTCGTGCTCCTTGGTGAGCGCACCGGGTACGTCGCTGTCCCGGACCAGGGCGAGGAAGACCGGGTTCTGGCAGTTGAACTCGACGAACGGGTCGACGATGACGTCGATCATCCGGTCCAGCGGCAGCGCCGCGTTCTCGGCGGTGAACAGCTCGCCGTGGGCCTCCAGCATGCGGTGGTGGAGCGTGCTGCCCAGTTCGATGGCGATGGCTTCCTTGTTGGGGAAGAACTGGTAGAGCGTGCCGGGCGAGACGCCTGCCTCGCGGGCGATCGCGTTCGTGCTCGCTGCTGTGTACCCGACCTTGCAGAACACGCCGGCCGCGGCCTCGAGAAGCTGAGCCACGCGCCGCTCGCCGCGGGCCTGGCGGCGGCGCGGCTTCTGCTCATCGGACACGGACACGTGTAAGCCCCAATCACTGTTGACAAACGCGAGAGATCGCTCGCATATTTGAGAAATGCGAGTGGTAACTCGTGTTCGCCAGTTTACGGCGGTTCCAAGGGGGAGGGGACACCTCTGCAATGCCTGATGTCAACCGAGAGCATCCGGATCACGCGCCCGCGGCAAGCGGCTGGACCCGTGTCGTCACGGCCCGGCCGCGGCTCACCCTCTTGCTCGCACTGCTCTTCACCGCCCTCGCGGTGGTCGCCGGAAGCGGCGTCGCGGACCGGCTGGCCAGTGGCGGCTGGGAGGCCCCGGACTCGCAGTCGTCCTACGCCACCAATGCCCTGCAGCGGTATTTCCCCGACTCGCAGCCCAATCTGATCCTGCTCGTCGACAGCCGCGGAGCCGGCGTGGACGACCCGGAGGTCGCGGCCGAGGGGCGCGCTCTGTCCCGCAGGCTGGACGCCGACAAGGCCGTCACCGGCGTCACCTCGTACTGGGACACGGCGGCCCCCGCGCTGCGGGCCGAGGACCGGGGCGAGGCGATGATCGCGGCACGGATAGGCGGCAGCGACGATGCCGTCGCCAAGGCCCTCGACCGCATCGCGCCCGAATTCCGGGGCCGGCAGGGGCTTGTTCAGGTGCGGGTCGGCGGTCTGGCCGAGGTCCGGCACGAGATGCAGAGCACCATCAAGGAGGATCTGGCGCGCGCCGAGCTGATCGCACTGCCGGTCACCCTCGTACTGCTGGTGATGGTCTTCGGCAGCGCGATCGCCGCTCTGCTGCCGCTGGGCGTCGGCATCGCGGCCATCCTGGGGACCAATGCCGTGTTGCGCGGCATCACCGAGTTCACCGATGTGTCGATCTTCGCCCAGAATCTCACCACCGCCCTGGGCCTCGGACTGGCCATCGACTACGCCCTGTTCATTGTGCGGCGCTTCCGCGAGGAGCTGGCGGCGGGGGCCGAGCCGCTGCCCGCCGTGGCGGCCACGCTGCGCACGGCCGGGCGCACGGTGCTCTTCTCCGCGCTCACCGTCGCCGCCTCGCTCGCTGCGATGTTCCTCTTCCCGCAGTACTTCCTGCGGTCCTTCGCCTACGCGGGGATCGCGGTGGTCCTGCTGGCCGCCGGGGCCGCGCTGGTCATCCTGCCCGCTGCCCTGGTCCTGCTGGGCCACCGGGTCAACGCTCTCGACCTGCGGAAGGCATTGCGGCCGCTGCGCCGGAAGACGGCCGCTGCGTCCGCCACACGTGAGCCCGGCGCGGGCTACGCGCGGCTGGCCCGGCTCGTGATGCGGCGGGCTCCGCTGTTCGCCATCGCCACCATCGCGGCTCTGGTGCTGCTCGGCCTGCCCTTCCTGCAAGTGCGCTTCGGCACGGCCGACGACCGGCAGCTGCCCGCGACGGCCGAGGCGCACACCGTCCAGCAGCACATACGGGACGAGTTCCCCGGCAATCCCGGCGGCGAGATCACGGTCCTCGCTGAAGGCGGTCCCGGCGCCGCGCAGCTCGCCGACTACAGCGCCCGGCTCTCCCTGCTGCCCGGGGTAGTCGTGGTCGACGGCCCGGCCGGCCAGTACGCCCAGGGCAGCCGGGCGGCCGCACCCGGGCCGGCTGAGGCAGCCCGGGCGTCGGGCGGGGCGGCCTATCTGACGGTGCTGCCGAAGGGTGAGGCCGTGGATGCCTCCAGCCAGAAGCTGGTCGGTGAGATACGGGCGGTGGACACGCCGTTCCGTGCCTCGGTCACCGGCACGGCCGCCGTCCTGGTGGACACCAAGGACGTGATCGGCGACCGGCTGCCGTGGGCGGCAGCCCTGATCGCGGCGGTCACCCTGCTGCTGGTGTTCCTGCTCACCGGCAGCGTGGTGATTCCACTGCAGGCGGTCCTGCTCAACGCGCTGAGTCTCACGGCGATGTTCGGAGCCGTGGTCTGGGTGTTCCAGGACGGTCACCTGTCGGGGCTGTTCGGCTTCACCGCCACCGGAAGCATCGAGACGACGCTGCCCGTGCTGATGTTCTGCGTGGCCTTCGGCCTGTCGATGGACTACGGGGTCTTCCTGCTGTCCCGGATAAAGGAGGAGTACGACCGCACCGGCGACCACCAGGGCGCGGTGGTCTTCGGGGTACGGCGCACCGGCGGGCTGATCACCGCCGCCGCCGTGATCCTCGCCGTCGTCATGGTGGCGATAGGCACCTCCCGGATCGCCAACACCAAGATGCTCGGCCTCGGCATCGCCCTGGCCGTCCTGATGGACGCCATGGTGGTGCGCACCCTGCTGGTGCCGGCCGTGATGCGGCTGACCGGCCGGGCCACCTGGTGGGCCCCGCGGCGCCTGCGTGCTCTGCACGACCGCTTCGGCCTCAGCGAGGGCGGCGGGGAGACTGCGGAAGTCCCGCGCCGCGAAGCGGAACGGGACTCCGAGCCCGTGAATTCCGTCTGACCGTCAGTCAGGATCCCGGCGGCCACGATTGCCCGGCCGCCGGGAACTCCACATCCGGATCGTGTCCGCGTACCAGAAGGGCTTGCCGCCCTCCACGACATCCGGAGAAGGCAGATGGCCGTGCTTGCGGTAGGAGCGCACGGTGTCGACCTGCACCCTGATGTGTGCGGCGATCTCGGCGTATGACCACAACGACCGATCGGTCATCGCGCGTACCTCCCATGGATCGGCTGTCGGAGCGACAGCTTCGCCGGGACAAACGACACGCTTTGATGGCTGAACGGGGCTGTTGGTCATCTGTTACTCGGAACCTGTGTAACAGTGACAAATGTAGCGATCCTTTCACCGACAAATTATGCGAACGATCGCGCTGATATCGCCGAAGCGCTGCTCAGTGCGATCCGCTCGAAGGCCGGCTCGGCAAGGTCGGAGTCCGCCTGGAGCAAAACCGCAGGACCGCTTCCGCCCGCCGACATAGGGTCGTTCCGTGACGCCGACGAACCCCTTCTTCAGCCCGAGCACCCTTCCGTACGGACTGCCGCCCTTCGCGGAGATCCGCGAGGAGCACTACCGTCCGGCCTTCCGCCGGGGCATGGCCGAGCAACTGGCCGAGGTCGCAGCTGTGGCGGCGAGCGAGCATCCGCCGACGTACGAGAACACGATCGTCGCGCTGGAGCGCACCGGGGCGCTGCTGCGGCGGGTGTCGCACGTCTTCTTCAACCAGGCGTCATCGGACACCAATGCCGCCCTGCAGGAGATCGAGGCCGAGGTCAGCACCGAGCTCGCCGCGCACCGTGACGCGATCCATCTCGACGCCGGGCTCTACGCCCGCGTCGAGGCGCTGTACGACACACGGCACGAACTCGGCCTGGACGCCGAGTCCCTGCGGCTGCTGGAGCGTTACCACACTCGATTCGAGCGGGCCGGCGCCCGGCTCCCGGAGGCCGGCCGGCAACGGCTGCGCGAGCTGAACGCGCGGATCGCCGCCGCTTGCACCGCCTTCGAGCAGAATCTGTTCGCCGGTACGAAGGCCGCCGCGCTCGTCCTGGACAGCGCCGACGAACTGGCCGGGCTCTCCCCGGGCGCCGTCGCCGCGGCCGCCGAGAACGGCCGCTCCCTCGGCCACGACGGCAAGTACGTGCTGAATCTCAAGAACTTCTCCAACCAGCAGGAGCTGGCATCGCTGGAGCGCCGGGACGTACGCGAGCGCCTGCTCGCCGCGTCCCTCGGCCGTGGCCTCGGCGGCGCCAACGACAACCGTGGGCTCGCCGTCGAGCTCGCCCGGCTGCGCGCCGAGCGGGCCGCACTGCTCGGCCACGACAGCCACGCCGCCTATGCCGTCGCCGACCAGACCGCCGTCACCACCGAGGCCGTCACTGAGATGCTGGCCCGGCTCGTGCCGCCCGCCGTTGCCAATGCCGAGCGTGAGGCCGCCGCCCTGGCCGCCGCCTCAGGGCAGCAGGAGATCGCCGCCTGGGACTGGGCGTACTGGTCGGAGAAGGTCCGCAAGGCCGAGTACGACATCGACTCCGCCGCCATGCGCCCGTACTTCGAGCTCGACCGGGTGCTGACCGACGGAGTCTTCCACGCCGCCGGGCTGCTCTACGGGCTGAGCTTCACCGAGCGCACCGACCTGACCGGCTATCACCCCGACGTCCGGGTCTTCGAGGTCTTCGAGGAGGACGGCAGCCCTCTCGGCCTCTATCTCGGCGACTTCCACGCCCGCGCCTCCAAGCGCGGCGGCGCCTGGATGAACAACCTGGTGGACCAGTCCGCGCTGCTCGGTGAGCGCCCCGTCGTCGTCAACAACCTCAACATCGCCCGGCCCGGGCCCGGCGAGCCCACCCTGCTGACCTTCGACGAGGTCAACACCCTCTTCCACGAGTTCGGCCATGCCCTGCACGGCCTGTTCTCCGACGTCCACTACCCCTTCTTCTCCGGCACCGCCGTACCGCGTGACTTCGTCGAATACCCTTCGCAGGTCAACGAGATGTGGGCGGTCTGGCCCGAGATCCTGGCCAACTACGCCCGCCACCACGAGACCGGCGAGCCGATGCCACAGGAGCTCGTGGCCCGGATGGAGGCCGCCGAGCGCTTCGGCCAGGGCTTCCGTACGGTCGAATACCTGGCCGCGACCCTGCTGGACTGGGCCTGGCACACCATCCCGGCGGCCGCCGACCCCGGTGACGCCGAGGCCTTCGAGGCCGCGGCGCTGAAGGACGCCGGAGTGGCGCTGCCCGCGATCCCGCCGCGCTACCGGTCCACGTACTTCGCGCACATCTTCGCCGGCGGCTACAGCGCGGGCTACTACTCCTACATCTGGAGCGAGGTGCTGGACGCCGACACGGTGGAGTGGTTCAAGGAGAACTGCGGCCTGCGCAGGGAGAACGGTGACACCTTCCGCCGCGAACTGCTCTCCAAGGGCGGCAGCGTCGACTCCCTGACCGCCTTCGCGGCCTTCCGCGGGCGGGCACCGCGCATCGAGCCGCTGCTGGAGCGCAGGGGACTGACGGGCTGAGCGCCGTCGCCGCTCGGCTACTCCCGGTCGGCGGCGAGCGTGTCGAGGATCTGCTGTCCGTACTTGGCCAGCTTGTTCTCGCCGACGCCGCTGACCGTGCCGAGCTCGTCGAGCGAAGTCGGCGGAGCGGTCGCGATCTCGCGCAGGGTCGCGTCGTGGAAGATCACATACGCGGGCACGCCCTGCTCCTTCGCGCTGGCCGCCCGCCATGCGCGCAGCAGCTCGAACACCGGCACGGCCTGCTCGGGCAGGTCGACGGGGACCTTGCCGGACTTCCCCGGCTTCGAGGCCTTGGCGGCCTTCGCCGCGCGTGCGGCCTTCTCGGGCTCGCGGCGCAGCTGGACCGGGTGCCGTCCGCCGAGGACCTCGGCGGACGTTTCGGTGAGCACCAGCGTGCCGTAGTCGCCCTCGACGGCCAGCAGGCCCTGCGCGAGCAACTGGCGGACGACGCCGCGCCATTCGGCCTCGCGCAGCTCGGTGCCGATGCCGAAGACCGACAGGGCGTCGTGGTCGAACTGGATGACCTTGGCGGTCTTCTTCCCCAGCAGGATGTCGATGACCTGCCCGGCCCCGAACTTCTGGCCGCGCTCGCGCTTCAGCCGTACGACGGCCGACAGCAGCTTCTGTGCGGGGACCGTGCCGTCCCAGGACTCCGGAGGCGTGATGCATGTGTCGCAGTTGCCGCAGGGGCCCGATTCCTGGCCGAAGTACGCGAGGAGGCGCACCCGCCGGCACTCCACGGTCTCGCACAGCGCCAGCATGGCCTCCAGATGGGCGGCGAGGCGGCGCCGGTGGGCATCGTCGCCGTCGGAGGTGTCGATCATCTTGCGCTGCTGGACGACATCCTGGAGCCCGTAGGCCAGCCAGGCGGTGGAGGGCTGGCCGTCACGGCCGGCGCGGCCGGTCTCCTGGTAGTAGCCCTCGATGGACTTGGGCAGGTCGAGGTGGGCGACGAAGCGCACGTCGGGCTTGTCGATGCCCATGCCGAAGGCGATGGTGGCGACGACGATCAGACCGTCCTCGCGCAGGAAGCGTGACTGGTTCGCGGCGCGCGTGCGCGCGTCGAGCCCCGCGTGGTACGGCACCGCCTCGATGCCGCTGCTCACCAGGAACTCGGCGGTCTTGTCCACCGATGCGCGCGACAGACAGTAGACGATGCCCGCGTCGCCGGGGTGCTCGTTGCGCAGGAGGTGCAGCAGCTGCCGCCGGGGCTCGTCCTTGGGCGCGATGCGGTACTGGATGTTCGGCCGGTCGAAGCTGGCGACGAAGTGCCGCGCGTCCTGCAACTTCAGCCGCGCCGCGATCTCCCCGTGGGTGGCCTCGGTGGCGGTCGCGGTCAGCGCGATGCGCGGGATGTCGGGCCAGCGCTCGTGCAGCTCGGACAGTGCGAGATAGTCCGGCCGGAAGTCGTGCCCCCACTGTGCGACGCAGTGCGCCTCGTCGATCGCGAACAGTGAGACCTTGCCCCGGTCCAGCAGGCGTAGCGTCGCCTCGACCCGCAGCCGCTCCGGCGCCAGGTAGAGCAGATCCAGCTCACCGGCGAGGAACTCGGCCTCCACCAGCCGCCGCTCGTCCATGTCCTGCGTCGAGTTCAGGAACCCGGCCCGCACCCCGAGCGCCCGCAGCGCGTCCACCTGGTCCTGCATCAGCGCGATCAGCGGCGATACGACGACCCCGACCCCGTCCCGTACGAGGGCCGGGATCTGGTAGCACAGCGACTTGCCGCCACCGGTCGGCATGAGCACCAGCGCATCACCGCCGGAGACCACATGATCGATGATCTCCTGCTGCTCGCCGCGGAAGGCGTCATAGCCGAAGACGCGGTGCAGTACGTCGAGGGCGCGCTCGGCAGTCATCCGGGCAGTCTACGGTTGCGGGACCACCGTCCCAAAGCGACCGGTGAGGGTCGTGCGCAGGCCCGGGCGGCGATACTGATCGGTATGGACACTCCTGCGGAGCTCGGGGAATTCCTGGGGACCGGGCGGACGCGGCTGCCCCTGCCGCGTGCCGGAGCCGATCCGGAGGTGAGGGCATGGCAGGACCGCTGAGCGGACTGCGCGTGGTCGAGCTGGCGGGGCTCGGCCCGGCGCCGCACGCCGCGATGGTGCTGGCCGACCTGGGCGCGGACGTCGTACGGGTCGAACGCCCCGCGAACCCTCGCACCAGGGACCAGATGCTGCGGGGCCGCCGGACGGTCGCCGCCGACCTCAAGGACGCCGCGGACCGGGAGGGCGTCCTCGCGCTCGCCGACCACGCGGACGTACTCCTGGAGGGCTTCCGCCCCGGGGTCGCCGAGCGGCTGGGCGTCGGTCCGCAGGACTGCCTCGCCCGCAACCCGCGCCTGGTCTACGGCCGGATGACCGGCTGGGGCCAGGACGGCCCCCTCGCCCCACGTGCCGGTCACGACATCAACTACCTCTCCCTGACCGGCGCTCTGCACGCCATCGGCCGCCCGGGCGAGCCCCCGGTTCCGCCCCTGAACCTGGTCGGCGACTTCGGTGGCGGCTCGATGTTCCTGGTCACCGGCGTGCTGGCGGCACTGTGGGAGCGGGCGCGGTCCGGGCGCGGCCAGGTCGTGGACGCGGCGATGACCGACGGCATCAGCGTGCTGCTGCAGATGACCTGGAGCTTCCGCGGCATGGGCGTGTGGTCCGACGAGCGCGGCGCCAACCTCGTCGACGGTGGTGCCCCGTTCTACGACACGTACGAGTGCGCCGACGGCCGCTTCGTCGCCGTCGGCGCGATCGAGCCGCAGTTCTACGCCGCCCTCCTGGCCGGCCTCGGCCTCACCGATGCCGGCTTCCCGTCCCGCGACGACCGTGCCGACTGGCCCGAGCTGCGCCGCCGCCTCGCCGCTGCCTTCGCCTCCCGCCCCCGCGACGCCTGGACCGAGGTCTTCGCCGGCACCGACGCCTGCGTCACCCCCGTGCTCCGCTTCGACGAGGTCGCCGCCCACCCCCACAACGCCCATCGCCGCACCATCACAGACCTCGAGGGCGTCCCCCAGCCCGCCCCCGCCCCCCGCTTCTCCCGCACGGTGCCCGACACTCCCGCCGCCCCGCCCACCGGGCCGGTCGCCCTGGAATCCGTACGGGCGGAGTGGGCCCGCCCGGCGGACTGAGCACCTTCGGAGCGCCCCCGCGGGCGTTTACGCTCTCGCAACGCGGCCCTGGTTAGAGTGCACCTGACAGAGAAAAGCCCTCCGTGAAGGAGGGCCGGATTCAACGGGCGGAGTGCCCCGGGCAGGACTCGAACCTGCGGCCAAGTGCTTAGAAGGCACCTGCTCTATCCACTGAGCTACCGGGGCTGGACCGTGGCCGCCCGCGGCCGTGACCTTGCCGGGGACAAGGATAGGGCGCGTCGGGGATGCGGCCGGTTGCTTCGCCTGGTCAACACGATGTGTAGGTTCGGTGAAGCGGTCTGATAATCGCAGGCAGGTGTCAATGGCGCACCGGTTTTGGCGCCCCAGACGACGGCTGTTGTGTACTCGTTATGCCGGTGCCTCATCCTGCTCTTCTGTCCCCTTTACTGCATCCATGCGGGCTGAAAGGCGTGAAGTGGACGGAATAGGCTTCAAAAGCCCACCAAAATGGGGCATTCTCCCCTTGTGGCGATCTTGGACGTACGGCCTGAGCTGCTAGACGCGCTGTCCGCGCTGCGCGACCGTGTCGAGGCCGCGTGTTTCCCCTTCCCGCTCCCGGGAGCCGCTCGCGCCTGGCGGACGAGACAGGAGATGCTCGCGCAGCTCGACGACTATCTGGTGCCCCGGTTGCGGGCCCCCGAAGCGCCGTTGCTGGCGGTGGTCGGGGGATCCACCGGGGCGGGGAAGTCGACGCTGGTGAATTCGCTGATCGGACGGCGGGTCACCGAGGCGGGGGTGCTGCGGCCGACGACACGGACGCCGGTGCTGGTCTGTCATCCGCAGGACCGGGCGTGGTTCGCGGACCCGCGGATCCTGCCGGGGCTCGCGCGCGCCTGGGCGCCGCGCCCCAGGTGCGAGGAGGACGCCGGCGAGTCGGAGGAGGGGGAGCGGGACGAGGGGCGGCTGTGGCTGCGGCTGGAGACGGACGAGACACTGCCGCGCGGGCTGGGGCTGCTCGACGCCCCCGACATCGACTCGCTTGTCACCCGCAATCGTGAACTCGCCGCGGAGCTGATCTGCGCCGCCGACATCTGGATCCTGGTCACCACCGCCTCGCGCTACGCCGACGCGCTGCCCTGGCATCTGCTGCGCACCGCAAAGGAGTACGACGTCACGCTGGCGACCGTCCTGGACCGAGTGCCGCACCAGATCGCCGACGACGTCTCCCGGCACTATGCGGCGCTGCTCGCCAAGGCCGGACTCGGCGACGTACCGCGCTTCACCGTGCCCGAACTCCCCGAGTCGGCGGGCGGCGGCGGGCTGTTGCCGCACACCGCTGTCGCCGCGCTCGGCGGCTGGCTCGCGCACTGCGCGCAGGACCCGGCGGCACGTCACCAGGCGGCCCGGCGCACGGCGGCGGGGGTGCTGGAGTCGCTGCGCACGCGCATGCCGGAATTGGCCGGGGCATCGGCCGCACAGCACGCGGCCGCGCAGCGCCTGGCGCGGTGCGTGGACGAGGCGTACGACGAGGCGGGCTCGCGGATCCTGGCCGCCGTCGGCGAGGGAGCGACGCTGGCCGGGGAGGCGCTGGCGTGCTGGCGCGGCTATCCCGACTGCGGGCCGGAGGCGCTGCAGTCGGCTCTGGCGGAAGGGCTCGCGGCGCTGCTCCGTACGGAGATCGCGGCGGCGGACGAGCGGACGCTGCGGGGCTGGCGCCGCGACCGGGCCGGCATCGCGCTGCCCGAGGCGGGGGAGGTGTCCGGGACGGCGGTCGGCGAAGCGGTCCGCCAGTGGCGGCGGGGGCTCACCAGGCTTTCGTACGACCTGTGTCCGGGCGCGGAGACCGTGGACCCGGAGGACGCCGCCGCGCTGCTGGCCACCGCGGTGCTCGGCGGCCGCCGGGGCTGCGCTGCGGGCGAGCGGCTGGCGGAAGTCCTCGGTGCGCAGACCGCGTTGCGAATCCGCGACCGGGCCAGGGACGGGCTCGACGCGACGGTGGAGGGCCTGCTGCGCGGCGAGCGCGAGCGGCGGCTCGGCCCGGTGGACGCCCTCGATGTGACATCACGGCAGCAGGCGGAGCTGATCGCCACGTTGTCGGTACTGCAGAAACTGCAGAAGGAGCGCGCATGACCACGACGGACGGTGCGCTCGGGGCGCGCCTGGACGCCCTCGGTGAGCTGCTCGGGCTTTCCCGCACCAGGGTCAGCCCGGACGCGCTCGCCGAGACCGGCGAACTGCTCGACCGCATCGCACAGCGCCGCAGACTCTCGCCCGACCACACGGTTGTGGCGCTGGCCGGGGCGACCGGGAGCGGCAAGTCGACCCTGTTCAACACTCTCGCGGGGCTTGAGCTGTCGGAAACCGGCGTGCGCAGGCCGACCACCTCGGCGCCGGTCGCCTGCGCATGGGACCCCGAGGGCGCGGCCGGGCTGCTCGACCGGCTCGGCGTCGCCGCCAAGGACCGCTACGCGCGGCGCAGCGCGCTGGACGACGCCGGTAGCGAGATCGGCAGCCGGTCCGACGGGCTTGTGCTGATCGATCTGCCGGACCACGACTCGGCGGCGGCCGGGCACCGCGAACAGGTCGACCGGCTGCTGAAGCTGGTGGATGTGGTGGTCTGGGTGCTCGACCCGGAGAAGTACGCGGACGCCGCGCTGCACGAGCGCTATCTGCGGCCGTTGGCCGGCTACGCCGATGTCACGCTGATCGTCCTCAACCAGGTGGACCGGCTGCCCGGCGACGCGGCCGACCAGGTCCTCGACGACCTGCGGCGGCTGCTCGACGAGGACGGACTGGCCGTCGGCGAGCACGGCGAGGCGGGGGCGACCGTGCTGGCGGTCTCCGCGCTGACCGGGGACGGGGTGGCGGACCTGCGGGCCGCGATCGGGCAGGTCGTCGCCGAGCGCGATGCCGCGAGCCGGCGGCTGGCGGCGGATGTGGACCGTACGGCGGCGCGGCTGCGGCCGGTGTACGTGGCCCGGGATACCGCAGTGGGCGGCGGTTGCGGGCTCACGGACCTGGCGCGGGAGGAGTTCGCCGGGCGGCTGGCCGCCTCGGTGGGCGCGGTGGCGGCCGGGCAGGCGGCCGAACGGCAGTGGGCGTGGGCGGCGGCGGAGGCCTGCGGCACGCTCTGGCAGCGGCTGGCCAGGCGCCGCCGGCGGGCCCTGGCCCCGCTCCGGTCGGGGGCGCTGACGGGAACGGGCCCGGTCGCCTCCCGGCCGGTGGTGGACGAGGCGGTACGGGTCGTGGCCGCCGAGGCGGCAGCTGGTCTGCCCGCGCCCTGGGCGCAAGCAGTACGCGACGCAGCCCGGCGCGGCGGTGAAAAGCTGCCCGACGCGCTGGACGCGGCGGCGGGACGGGCCGAACCGGGTCCGCATGCCGGGCCCCGCTGGTGGTCGGCGGTCGGCACCGCGCAGTGGCTGCTCGCCCTGCTCGCGTCGGCGGGCCTGGTGTGTGCGGGCGCTGTCCTGTCGGGCGCCGTCGCCCTCTCGTGGTGGCTGCCGCTGGCCCTGCTGGCCACCGGCGCCCTCGGCGGCCCGCTGCTGGCCCGGGCCGGCCGGATCGCCGCACGCGGCCCGGCCCGGCGCCACGGACAGGCGGCGGAACGGCGGCTTCGGGACGCGGCGGCGGACTGCGGCCGGGCGCGGGTGCTGGAGCCGGTCGCGGCGGAGCTGCTGCGCTATCGCGAGGTGCGGGAACAGTACGGGGTCGTGGCCGGCAACCGCCTCCGGGTGACGGAGTTGTCCGCAACCAGCCAGTAATCCCGGGTTATCCACAGGTTGAAGATGGTTTCTCCAAAGCCGCCCGGGCGGGTGCACGATTGTTCTCGTAACGATCGGCGCCCGAAATGGGGGAGGACCCGGAATGAACGAGACGCTGGTGACCATCGTCGGCAATGTCGCCACCCAGCCCGAATTCCGCAGGACACCGGCGGAGGTGCCGGTGGCCCGGTTCCGGCTGGCCACCACTGCCCGCCGCTGGGACCGGGCGAGCGGCGCCTGGTCCGACGGACACACGAGTTTCTACACGGTGTGGGCCTGGCGGGGCCTGGCCGAGAACGTGATGGCGTCGGTGGGTGTCGGGGAACCTCTGGTGGTCCAGGGCAGATTGCGGGTGCGCGAGGAGGAGCGGGAAGGCAAGAAGTGGACCACGGCCGAGATCGACGCGGTTGCCGTCGGGCATGATCTGTCGCGCGGGACCTCGGCCTTCCGCCGGGTCTCCCAGGGTCGGCCGGAACTGGTGGTCAGGGATTCCGCCCGGGAATACCCGCAACCGGTGACTGTGTCCGGATAATTCGGACAGAGTTCGAGGGATTTATCGACAATCCGACCCCGGGGATCTTGTGCATTCACCTCGGGCGATAACGATTGCGATTCGAATGAGGGCGGGGGTGTGAATCCTCACGGAGTCTTCAGAACAGCTTCCTAGGATTCGTTGGGTACCGCACGGTTCACAGCTGCAGGCGAGGCACTCCCCCCATTGACCGGCCTCGCCCGGAGGGGAAATCCATGTTCCACGTACGGAGGCGGAGCGCTGCCCGCCTGGCCGCCGCGATACTGGCCTCGGGTCTGGTCGCCGCAGGCGCGATAGCCGGTGCCGGGTCCGCCGCGGCGGATGATGTGACCCCCACCGCGGGAGGTGCCACCGCGGTTCTGGGCGGGCTCAAGACGTACGGTGACGCGGTCATCCATGAGGACGCGGGCGACCGTGAGGTCTCCGCCGGGCTGTTCGAGATGTCCGTCGACGGTGGCGGGACCATCCAGACGTACTGCATCGACATCAATCACCACACGCAGAAGGACGCCTCCTACAAGGAGGTGCCGTGGAGTGCGTCGTCGCTGCACGACAATGCCGATGCCAAGAAGATCAACTGGATTCTGCAGCACTCCTATCCGCAGGTGAACGACCTCGCCGCGCTCGCCGGCACGGCTGCCTCGGGCACGCTCACCGAGCAGACCGCGGCCGCCGGCACGCAGGTCGCCATCTGGCGCTTCTCCGACGGTGTGGACGTCGACGCGAGCGACCCGGCCGCCGAGAAGCTGGCCGACTACCTGGAGAAGGCCGCCCAGAACACCGAAGAGCCCGAGGCGTCGCTGAGCCTCAGCCCGACCGCGGTGTCCGGCAAGGCCGGCGAGAAGCTCGGTCCGGTCACCGTGCACACCAACGCGGACACCGTCAGCGTCGGCCTCACGCCCAGCGCCCCCTCGGGCGTCAAGCTGGTCGACAAGGACGGCAAGGAGGTCACGTCCGCCGCAGACGGCTCGGAGCTGTACTTCGACGTCCCGGCCGGCACCGAGGGCACGGCCGCGCTGAGCGTCTCGGCGACCACCGCGGTGCCGGTCGGCCGCGCCTTCACCGCCGTCGACAGCACCAGCCAGACCCAGATTCTGGCCGGATCCAGCGACAGCACCGTCACCGCGGCGGCAACCGCCACCTGGGCGAAGAAGGGCGCGATACCCGCAGTCTCCGCCGAGGTGAACTGCGCCAAGGGCGGTGTGGGCGTGACCGCGGCCAACGAGGGTGACGAGGACTTCACCTTCCAGCTCGCGGGCAAGGAGTACACCGTCTCGCCCGGCGGGTCCGAGACCATCACCGTGCCGGTGGCCGAGGACCAGGCGTACAGCATCACCATCACCGGTCCCGACGACTTCACGAAGACCTTCGAAGGAGTCCTGGACTGCGAGACCGCCGCCACCGGCAGCGCCAGTCCCTCCTCCTCGCCCAGCACGGCCTCGGCCGGCGGCACCTCCGAGGTCACCACCACCGGCGGCGACCTCGCCGAGACCGGCGCCAGCAGTGCCACCCCGGTCATCGCCGGCGTCGCGCTCGCCCTGCTCGTGATCGGCGGCGGCGCTGTCTTCCTCCTGCGCAAGAAGAAGCCGGGCCGCTCCGCGGAGTGAGCGGGCACTGACCGGCATCGACCCAGCCGTAAGGGGGCGGATCTCACAGGGGCCGCCCTCTTACGCGTTTCCGCCCGGGGGCGGCCGTACGGCAAGATGGGGGTATCTGCTATCTGCCCACTCATCGAATGCCGGACGGTTTCTCTTGGCTGAGTTCATTTACACCATGCGCAAGACGCGCAAGGCGCACGGCGACAAGGTGATCCTGGACGACGTCACCCTGAACTTCCTGCCCGGCGCCAAGATCGGCGTCGTGGGACCGAACGGCGCCGGTAAGTCCACGGTGCTCAAGATCATGGCCGGCCTGGAGCACCCCTCCAACGGTGAGGCTTATCTCTCGCCCGGTTACAGCGTCGGCATGCTCCTGCAGGAGCCGCCGCTGGACGAGTCCAAGACCGTGCTGGAGAACGTCCAGGACGGCGTGGCCGAGGTCAAGGGCAAGCTCGACCGGTTCAACGAGATCGCCGAGCTCATGGCGACCGACTACTCCGACGAGCTCCTCGACGAGATGGGCAAGCTGCAGGAGCAGCTCGACCACTCCAACGCCTGGGACCTCGACGCCCAGCTGGAGCAGGCCATGGACGCCCTGGGCTGCCCGCCCGGCGACTGGCCGGTGGTGAACCTCTCCGGTGGTGAGAAGCGCCGCGTCGCGCTGTGCAAGCTGCTGCTGGAGGCCCCGGACCTGCTGCTGCTCGACGAGCCCACCAACCACCTGGACGCCGAGTCCGTCCAGTGGCTGGAGCAGCACCTCGCCAAGTACGCCGGCACCGTCGTCGCCGTGACCCACGACCGGTACTTCCTGGACAACGTCGCCGAGTGGATCCTGGAGCTCGACCGCGGCCGCGCCCACCCCTACGAGGGCAACTACTCCACCTACCTGGAGAAGAAGGCCTCCCGCCTCAAGGTCGAGGGCCAGAAGGACGCGAAGCGCGCCAAGCGCCTCAAGGAAGAGCTGGAGTGGGTCCGCTCCAACGCCAAGGGCCGCCAGGTCAAGTCCAAGGCCCGCCTCGCCCGTTACGAGGAGATGGCGGCCGAGGCCGACAAGATGCGGAAGCTGGACTTCGAGGAGATCCAGATCCCGCCGGGCCCGCGCCTGGGTGCGATCGTGGTCGAGGTCACCAAGCTCTCCAAGGCCTTCGGTGACAAGGTCCTCATCGACGACCTGTCCTTCACCCTGCCGCGCAACGGCATCGTGGGCATCATCGGCCCCAACGGCGCCGGCAAGACCACGCTGTTCAAGATGATCCAGGGCCTGGAGACCCCCGACTCCGGCGAGATCAAGGTCGGCGAGACCGTCAAGATCTCCTACGTCGACCAGTCCCGCGCCAACATCGACCCCAAGAAGACCCTCTGGGCGGTCGTGTCGGACGAGCTGGACTACATCAACGTCGGCCAGGTCGAGATGCCGTCCCGGGCCTATGTGTCCGCGTTCGGCTTCAAGGGCCCGGACCAGCAGAAGCCGGCAGGCGTGCTCTCCGGCGGTGAGCGCAACCGCCTCAACCTCGCGCTCACCCTCAAGGAGGGCGGCAACCTGCTGCTCCTCGACGAACCGACCAACGACCTCGACGTCGAGACCCTCGGCTCGCTGGAGAACGCGCTACTCGAATTCCCCGGCGCGGCGGTGGTCATCTCCCACGACCGGTGGTTCCTGGACCGGGTCACCACCCACATCCTCGCCTACGAGGGCGAGAGCAAGTGGTTCTGGTTCGAGGGCAACTTCGAGTCGTACGAGAAGAACAAGGTCGAGCGGCTCGGCCCGGACGCGGCCCGTCCGCACCGCGCCACCTACAAGAAGCTGACCCGGGGCTGATCTTGCGGCATATCTACCGCTGCCCGCTGCGCTGGGCGGACATGGACGCGTACGGCCACATCAACAATGTGGTCTTCCTCCGCTACCTGGAGGAGGCGCGCATCGATTTCCTGTTCCGCCCGGACAAGAACTTCAAGCAGGGGTCCGTGGTGGCGCGCCATGAGATCGACTACAAGCAGCAGCTCAAGCACCGGCACGAGCCGGTGGACATCGAGCTGTGGGTCACGAAGATCAACGCGGCCTCCTTCACCGTCAGCTACGAGGTCAAGGACAAGGACCCCGACCACGTCTACGTCCGGGCATCGACGGTGATCGTGCCGTTCGACTTCGAGGCGCAGCGCCCGCGCCGGCTCACGACCGAGGAGCGCGCCTTCCTGGAGGAGTACCAGGACGGCGAAGAGGCAGTCGCGGCATGACCGCCCTGCACCTCGCCGAGGCCGGGGAGGCGGAGGCAATCGCCGCCTTCCTGGCCCGGCTGCTCCGCTGGGACAAGACCGCCGCGGTGCGGCTCCAGGCCGCCGGCGGTGTGCTCGCCGTCTTCGGCCAGCCGCCCTTCGGCGGGGTCCTGGCGATACGTACGGCGGAGCTCGCGGCGCCCGTCGAGCTGGACGCCACCGTCTCCGCCGGGCAGCTTCTCGACGGAATCGAGGAGCCGTCGGCCACGGTCCCCGTCCCCGGCTCCGTCACCGGCCCCGCCTGGGCCGGGCTGCTGCCGCCGCGCGCAGGGTGGCAGCGGGTCGAGGGCCTGCCCTCCACCGACGACATCCGGGCCGCCGCGGCCGCCGGAGTCGCCGAATTCCGCGCCCGCACGGAGCAGTTGGCGCCGGACGCCCGCACCCGCGCGGCGCTCGACGCCATCGCCGACGACATCTGGTCCCGGCAGCTCGGTGCCACCGGCCTCCCGCTCCGGGCGGTCCACGCCGCCCACGCCCTGGGCTTCCTGCGGCCGGTGCGCATGCCTGTGCCGGCGCCGCGCGAAGCCTCCCCCGACGCCCTCGCCCTGCTCACCGCCGGGCCCTGGCTCCGGCTGCGTACGCCCTACGGGTCGGTCGCGGTACGCCGTGCCTCGGGGCTCGGGCTGAGCGTCACACCGGCCTGACGTGCCTCAGCCGGCCGTGTTCACCATCGACGCGGCCGCGTAGACCAGGTAGTCCCACAGCTGCCGCTCGTAGTCCGGCCGCAGGCCGAGCTCGTCGACCGCGTCGCGCATGTGGCGCAGCCACGCGTCATGCGCAGCCTGGTCCACCTGGAAGGGCGCGTGCCGCATGCGCAGGCGCGGGTGGCCCCGGTTGTCGCTGTAGGTGCGGGGGCCGCCCCAGTACTGCATGAGGAAGAGCGTGAGGCGCTCCTCCGCCGGGCCGAGGTCCTCCTCCGGGTACATCGGCTTCAGGAGAGGGTCCTGGGCGACGCCTTCGTAGAAGCGGTGCACCAGGCGGCGGAAAGTCTGCTCGCCGCCGACCGCCTCGTAGAACGTCTGCTGCTCAAGGGTGCCGTGCGGGATCTCAGTCACCCCTCCATGTTCTCAGACGCCCCGGCGGAGGGCTCTGGCCCTAGGACCCGTCCGGCGACCGCGGCCCGGCGACCACGGCCACGGCCGTCCTGCGGGGAGCACAGTGGAGGTATGACCGATGCAGATCGGGCCGACCCGTACGCAGCCGCTGCGGTGCCGCTGCGCGCGCGCCTGGTCCGTCGTATCGCCACCGCCGGAGCCCTCGCCGACCCGCGCTGGCGTGGTGCGTTCGAAGCCGTGCCGCGCCATTTGTTCGTGCCGTTCTACTACCGCCCCAGCCCGTCCGGCGGCGGCTTCACGCGGCTGTCCGCCGCATCGCCGGACCCGCGTGCCCGCGCGCGCTGGCTGGCGGGGGCGTACGAGGACACGCCGCTGGTCACGCACATACGCGGAAGTGAGCTCCTGTCCTCCAGCAGCCAGCCCTCCCTGATGGCCGCGATGCTGGAGGCACTGGAGATACGGCAGGGGCACACGGTTCTGGAGATCGGTGCCGGCACCGGTTTCAACGCCGCCCTCCTCGCCCACCGCCTCGGCCCGGAGGCGGTCACCACCGTTGACCTCGACCGGGCCATCACCGACGCCGCCCGCGCGCACCTCGCCGCCGCCGGCTATGCGTCGGTCACCGTCGTCACCGGTGACGGTTCCCTCGGCTGGGCCCATCGCGCGCCCTACGACCGCATCATCGCCACCTGCGAACTGCCCTCCATCCCACCGCAATGGCTCCGCCAGTGCCGTCCCGACGGCCTGGTCCTCGCCCCCTTCGGCGGCGGCCTCATCGCCCTGCGCGTCACCGACACCGGTCATGCGCAGGGGCGCTTCCTGCGTGCCCCCGCCTACTTCGTCTCCCTGCGCGGCACCGGCGCCATCGCCCATCCCGCGCCTGAGGCCATCGGCCCCGAACAACGCATCCGCACGACCAGCACCCCGCCCCAGGTCCTCGACGACGACCTCTTCCGGTTCCTTCTCACCCTCATCGCCGGCGAACTCGAAATCCGCTGGGCCTTCGGCGGCCGTGGTGCCGCCATCACCGCCGCCGACGGCTCCGCCGCCCGCGCCACCCGGGACGGCACCGTCCTCCTCGCCGGCCCGCGCGATCTGTGGGCGCTGGCCGAGGAGACGTACGACCTGTGGCAGCGCGAAGGGCGCCCGCAGCGCGACCGCTTCGGGATGACGGTCGACGGGGACCACCAGTGGACCTGGCTGGACCGTCCGGAAGGGCCGAACGCCTGGGAGGTCTGAGGCCTGTCCGCCCTACCTGTCCGCCCTAGCCCCGCAGGATGGTGATCGTCGTCCAGGCGCCGACATGGACCCGGTCGCCGTCCTTCAACGGGACGGGGACATACGGGTCGAGGGGGTCCTCGGCGCCGTTGAGGGTGGTGCCGTTGGTGGAGTCCTGGTCGACGACGACCCAGGTGCCGTCGGGCTGGCGGCCGAGAAGAGCGTGCTGGTGGGAGACACCGGGGTCCTCGGGGGCGCGGGAGAGGTCGATGTCGGGGGATTCGCCGGTGGAGTGGCGGCGGCGGCCGATGGTGATCTGGTCGCCGGTGAGGGGGAGGTGGAGTTCGGGGGAGTAGGAGGGGAAGTACAGGCCCTGGGCGTCGGGGCCGCTGCGGGCCATCATCGCGGTGAAGTAGTCGCGGTCGGCGGTGATGACGGCGGTCCAGGTCGCCTGGGCGGGGGGCGCCTCGGGGGCCTCGTACTGCCCCACCGGCGGCGGGAGGAGGAAGTCGCCGGAGCCGGAGGTGACGGACTCGGGGGCGAGTGGTTCGGCGGGGCGGTTCATCTGGGAGGGGCGGGAACGCTGGGACTCGTATCGCTGGTAGGGCGGGAACTGCGGGGCGGCGGGGGGCGGCGGGACGAAGACGGTGCCGACGTGGGTGACGAAGTTGTAGCGGCACTCCTCGCAGAACTGGGAGAGGCCTTCGCGCGGGGTGCCGCAGTTGGGACAGGGCTCGGCCTGGGCTGGCGGCTCGGGCGGCATCTGGTAGGCGTTCGGGTCGTAGCCGCTCGCGTAGCCGCCGGAGTAGGGCGGGGGCGGTGGGGGCGCGTAGGTGGTGGGCGGGGGCGGCGCCATGCGCATACCGCATACCTCGCACCAGTCGTCGGTCCCTGACTGGTGACCGTTCGGGCAAGTCGACATATCGCTGTTCCCCCTCCGCCCCTCTGATTGTCGCGCCGGTTATTTCTTGACGCGCACCGTTTTCGTGGAACGCGTCTCCAGCGTCATTTCGTCCGCGTCGGCGACCCTGGCCTTCAGCCTCACGGTACCTGTCGCGGCATCGACGACGTCGACCACCTTGGCCAGCAGCTTCGCGGTGTCCTCGTTGCCGGAGGCGCTGGCCAGCTGCACCGCGCGGCCCAGCTTGGCGGTGGCGGAGTCCATGTCGCCCTGCTTGCGGGCCTCCAGGCCCTGCTGGATGACCTGGGCGAGCTCTGCCTGGCCGGTGTAGTGGGCGACCTGCGGGTTGATCCGGGTCGAGGCGGCCATGTCGTCGGTCCAGACCGCCCGTACGAGGCCCTGGCCCAGCACCTGGGTGCTGCCGTCGGGCTGTGGGAGCACGAGGGAGACACGGGCCGCCAGCATCTCCTGGCCGACACCGGCCGGCGGGACCTGGACGGAGATGTGGTAGTCGCGGGACTCGTCGCCCCAGGAGCCCGTCGGGTAGTCGCCGGCACGAGGGCCGGAGTCCGTGCGGCGCGAGGTCAGGTCCTCGACAGTGGGCGCTACCTGCTTGACGTAGTTGATCTCGGCGCCCTGGGGGGTCCACAGGCGCAGGGCGACGTCGGCGACCTCCTTGCCCATGGCCGTCTCCATCATCTGCCGGAAGTCCGCTTCCAGGCCCGACGGGTCGGCGACGATGTCGACCGAGCCGAGCAGCGCGGAGGCGATGCCGGTGAGCTCCTTGACCTCCCAGTCGGTGCCGACGCCGCGCGCGTCGCAGGTGAAGCGTCCTGCACATGCGTCGAGACTGGCCTTGAGCGCCTCGGGCGTCTCGTGCTCGTTGCGGCCGTCGGTGAGCAGGATGCCGTGGCGGATCGACACATCGGCGGTGGCGAGGAGCCGGTCGGCGACCTTGAGCCAGGTGCCGATCGCGGTGCCGCCGCCCGCGCTCAGCTTGCGCAGCGCCTGCTTGGCCTGGTGGCGGGTGGAGGAGTCGGCGATCGCCAGGGCGCCACCGGCCGGGAAGACCTCGCGGGCCTGGTGGGTGCCGGCGACGACGGCGAAGGCGACGCCGTCGCGGATGGTGTCGATGGCGGCGGCGGTGGCATCGCGCGCGTTGCGCATCTTGGTCGGCGGGTAGTCCATCGACCCGGAGCAGTCGACCATGATGACGACGGCGGCGCCGGGCCCGGCCGCGGTGGTCCCCGGGACCTGGCCGGCAGAGCGGGTCGGCAGCGGCATGCCGCCGGTCGTGCCGCCGCCGGTGGAGGTCACCGTGACTATCCCGTTGACCTCGCGGCCGCCCTCCGGAAGGTACTCGTTCTGGTAGATATCGACGGAGAACTGCGGCACGTTCGACTTGGAGAAGTTGGCCATCGCTTGCTCGCTCCTGCTTATCGGACTCGTCGGATCATCGATCGTCGGATCAGGCTTTTTGCACGGGGAAGGGCAGCACGGCGACCGTGATGTTGTCGTGGCCGCCGGCGTCCAGCGCCATTCCGGTCAGCGCCTGCGCGCAGTGCAGCGGGCGGGCGCGGGCGTCCGCGGGCACCACCGAGGCCAACTCGGCGGCGGATTCGGCGTAGTTCCACAGGCCGTCGGTGCACACCACCACTACACCCGGTCCGTCCGGCATGAAGGAAGCGGTGTGCGGGTCGAGTTCGACCGCGTCCGCCCCCAGCCAGCCGGTGATGGCGTGGGCGCGCTCGTCCGCGTAGGCCTCGGCCTCGGTCATCAGGCGCATCGCGACCATCCGGGCGGCCCAGGAGTCGTCCTCGGTGAGGCGGGCGGCGGGGACGGAGCGGTCGTCGGGGATCCAGTAGGCGCGGCTGTCGCCGATCCAGCCGACGGTGAAGGTCTTGCCGGAGGTGATGGTGCTGACACAGGTGCAGGCGGGCGAGTTGTGGTGCGGGCGTGCCCCGTTGGTCTTCTCCTCGGCGGCGAGGTCGGTGACCGCCTGGGCGGCGGTGAGGAGCGCCTCGCGCATGGCGTCCTCGGGCGCGGTGCCCTGTTCCAGGGCTGCCAGCAGGGATTCGCATCCGGTCGCGGCAGCGGCCGCGGAAGCGTCGTCGGGGCGGTACGCGGACGAGACGCCGTCGCACACCACGGCGATGACTGCGGGCGTGCCGTCCGGCAGGGAGGTCGCGGACAGCGCGAAGGCGTCCTCGTTGCGATGGTGCCGCAGCCCCCGATCGCTGACCGCCGCCACGCCCTCCAGCTCCTGCTCCTGGTGGTCGCGGGGCCGGGGCTGGGCGTGCCCGCAGTGCTCGCAGTACCCATCGGCGTCGACCTGACCGACGCCGCAGGCCACACACACCGCATGCGCGGGCGCGGTTTCGCGCGGCTCCTCGCGCGGGTCGGTGATCCTCGTCTGTCCCAGCTGCACGGTGCCGAGGCCGAAGACCAGCGTGCTGCTGTCGCCGCCCCCGCTGTCGGCAAGGGGCGGGGCCAGTTCGTAGCCGTCGTCGCCGTCACCTCCGACGGCTGCCGCCGCCTTCAGGTCGGCGCCGCAGACGCCGCAGAACTTGTCGGCGGGGTCCAGCGGTTCGGCGCACTCCGGGCAGACCGTCAGTTGCGGCATCGCGTTCACACCCATGTCCGGGGGCGGAAGCGGTTGGCGCGTTCCACCAGTTCGATCCTTGTGCTGCCCTGCTGCGCGAGCCGGGCCAGCACCCGGTACGAGCGCTCCAGGCCGAAGCGCAGGCCGCGTTCGTCCCACGCCGCGCCCAGCAGGGAGGTCGCCGTGGTGGCGGACGGGGCACCGGTCCGCCCGGCGAGCACCCAGTCCAGGGCGGTGCCGAGCACCTCGGCGGACAGCCGCTCGCGCAGATCCGTGTCGATGCCGAGCTGCTGCAGCGCCTCGACCTGCTCGGCCGACGCGCGCAGGTCGTCGTGGAGTGGCTCCTGCGGTGATCGCTCGCGCAGCCGGGCGCGTATCGCGGCGACCCGTGCCGCCGTGAAGTGGATCGACGACTCGGGCACCGACTCCAGGGCCTGTACGGCGCCCGTGCGGTCGCCCGCCGCCAGCCGTACCCGGGCCAGGCCGAACGCGGCGCTCACATAGCTCTGGTCGGTGGTCCACACGAGCCGGTAGTACTCGGCGGCGTTGTCCAGCTGGCCCAGCACTTCGGCGCAGATGCCCAGGGCCAGCTTGGGCGCGGACTCGCCGGGGAAGGCGTCGTAGACCGCGTCGAAGGACAGTGCGGCCGTCTCGTGGTCCCCGCTGGACAGCGCGGTCAGGCCCCGGTGCCACACCACCCGCCAGTCCTCGAGATCGTCGTCGGCCAGCGTGCGCAGGACGCGTTGAGCGCCGTCGGCGTCGTCCATCTCCAGCCGCGCTCGCAGCTCCCGCAGCCGCTTCTCCACCGAGTCCACCGGCGTCGTCTGCAGCGCGGTCACCAGCTCCGAGGGCGCGACCGCCGCCAGGCCCGCGAGGAACCCGGCATTGGGGTCGGTCGCGTCGACGTGCGGTACAGGCAGCGCCAGCACGGAGCCCCGCGTGTTCAGCCGTACGGTGGCGGGCGCTGCCTTGGCCTGGCTGCTGCTGTTGCCGTGGCCGTTGCTGCCGCCGTTGTTGGATCCGGGCTGCGGGACGGGGTAGGCGCTGGCGGGCACGGTCGGCAGGTGCGCGACCCGGGGCGCGGGCAGACGCGTGGGGACCGCGGCCGTCAGCGCAGGCAGCGCGCCGCGCGGCGGCCCGGACGGCGTGCGCGCGCCGAGCAGGGAGGCGTCCCCGTCCAGCGCCTGGACGAGCTCGGTGTCCACCACGCGCAGTTCGGGCCCGAACAGTGTGGACAGCGCCGGCCGTGGCTTGCCGTCCTGGAGAGCGACGACCTCGCGCAGCACGCCCAGCAGCTGGTCGGCCATCTCCTGCGCGGAGGAGAACCGCTTGTCGGGGTCGGGGTCCGTGGCCCGGACCAGGAGCCGGTAGAAGGACTCGTACGTCGAGAAGACCTCGATGTTGTCGGGGTCGGGGAGGCTGTCGACGAAGACGTTGGTGTAGCCCTGGAAGTCGAAGGTCAGGACGGCCAGCGTGCGCGCGACGGTGTAGAGGTCGGAGGCCACGGACGGGCCGACCTCGGCGATCTCGGGCGCCTGGTACCCGATCGTGCCGTAGATCGCGCTGTCCACGTCCCCCATCCGCCGCACCGCGCCCATGTCGATGAGCTCCAGCCGGTCCTCGGTCTGGATGGCGTTGTCGACCTTGAAGTCGCAGTAGAGGAGGTTGCGGCTGTGCAGATAGCCGAGCGCCTCCAGTGCCTCGATGGCGTACGCGATGGCCTGGTCGACCGGAAGCGGCTCGCGCTTGCCGTCGGGGGTGCGGCGTTCGTTGGCGATCTCCTTGAGCGACTTGCCGCCGACGTACTCCATGACGATGTAGCCGTCGAGGGTGCCGCTGCTGGGGTCCAGGTGCTCGACGAAGTTGATGATCCGGACGATGTTGGGGTGGACGATCTCGGCGAGGAACCGCCGCTCGGAGACGGCCGCGGCGAGCGCGTCCTCGTCACCGGTGTCGAGCAGGCCCTTCAGCACCACCCAGCGGTCGCTGACCGCGCGGTCGATCGCCAGGTAGATCCAGCCGAGCCCGCCGTGCGCGAGGCAGCCCGCGACCTCGTACTGGCCGTGCACCACGTCGCCGGCCCGCAGCTTGGGCGTAAAGCTGTACGGGTGGCCGCACTTGGTGCAGAAGCCCTCGGTGCGGCCCGGGTGTTCGCCGCGGGAGCGGCCCACCGGGGCTCCGCATTCGCTCTTGCTGCAGTAGCGCTTGCGCTCCGGGACCTGGGGGTTCTTCAGCACAGCGGCGGACGGGTCGGGCCGGGGGATCGGCGGCACCGTCACCAGGCCGGCGCCGAGCTTGCCCCGGGTCGGACCGCTGCTGCCGGAGCGGGAGCTGCGCACGGAGACCGAGCGGCCGCTGGAGCTGCCGCTGAGCGAGCGCGACAGCCGGCCGGAGACGGAGCGGCGTGAGGCGCGCGAGGACTGTGAGGAACGGGAGGAACGGGAGGAGCCGGAGGACGGGGACGAGCCGGAGGAACCGGAGCGCCCGGAGCTGCCGGTCGCGCCCGACGCCGCCGCATGTGCGGGCACGGGCGCGAGCCCGCACGTGTCGCAGTACAGGTCGCCGCTGCCGACGTCCTCGATGGTGCCGGTGCAGCCCGGCCGCTGGCACTTCATCGTCCATCCCCCTTGTGATCGACAGGCCCGGCCTGCCTCGGTACCACGGTCTCGGCCACGGCCTGCTGATAGCGCAGCACCGCGTGCTCCGCGGCCCGCAGGTCGCAGGGCGCGCTCCACAGCAGACGGCGGGCCTGGTCGTAACGTTCGATGAGCAGCAGGTCCTCGGCCATGCCGTGCCGGGAGACCTTGGCCCGGTAGGCATCGAGCCGGCCGCGCAGCTCGGCGCGGACCGCGAGCGGCGCGGTGACGGCGGTCAAGGAGTCGCGGGCGCGCAGCAGTTCTTCGTCGGCGCTGCTCTCCAGGCTGTCGAGCAGCGGAGAGAGCCGGTGCCACTGGCCGGTGCGGCGGTACTCGGCGGCGTTGGCCAGTTGCTCGTGCAGCGCTGCGGACGCGCCGCTGACGGCGGGGACCTCCGAGGCCGCGATCTTGGCGAGCACCTCGCCGCGCGCGCTGCGCGCCTCGGTGAGCGTACGGTCCGCGCGCGACAGCACATCGCGCAGCCGCAGCAGCCGGTGGTCCGCGTCGTCGCGCACATGCAGGACGGCCTCGACCTCGCGGCGTATCTCCTCCAGGGCCATCCCGGAGCGGTCGTAGCGGGAGGTGTCGGGCCGTCCGCCGCGTCCGCCGGCGTCCTTGGACCAGAAGGAGAGCGGATCGGAGACGACCTGCTGCCGCAGAGCGGTGAGCCCGTCCAGCAGCTCCTCCAGGTCGTCGCCGGCCGGGTGGGCGCCCGGGCGTACGCCGACGGAGTGGGCGAGCGAGCGCACCCGCTGAGCCTCGGCGGCGAGCAGGTCTATGCGGGCGGGCAGTGCCGACCAGACGGAGTCGGCGGCGGCCACGACCTCCATGGTCCGGGCATACCAGTCGTTCATGCGGGCCAGCAGCTGCTCCAGGCTGAGCTGCTCGGAGAGCCGGGCAGGGCCGGTGAGACCGCGCGCCGCCTCGGGGACGGTGGCGCCGGCCACGGTGACCCCGGAGTCGCGCAGCAGCTGGGTCAGTTCGTTGAGCTCGGTCTGGGTGGGCCAGCGGCGGCGCCCGCGCAGGGTGCGGGCGGTGGTGAGGGCGTCGGTGTACGCGTCGAAGTGCGCCCAGAGCAGGGAGATGGCCTGTTCGGTCTCGGCCCACCGCTCCTTGGTGGCGCCGGTCAGTTCGGCGCCTTCCAGGAGGCGGCGTCCTGAGTGGTCCTGGAGGGCGAGAAGGGAGGACTCGATCGCCTCGTGCTCTTCACCGAGCCGTGCGAGCGCACGGTCCACCTCCTCGCGGCTCAGGGCCGGTCCGGATGGTCCCGCGACCGCCATCGCACCTTCTTTCCGTTTCGCCGTTAGCCGTGTTGTCCGTCGGTCGTGGTGCGTGTGCCGGGTCTAGCCCTCGTAGCGAGGCTCGGGCGGCCCCTCGACACCGGGGAACACCGCTTTCAGCCAGGTACCGTACGCCTTCTGCCAGGCGCTGTCGGAGCCGCCACTGCGATAGTCCTCCAGCACCTTGTTGACCCGGCGCACCAGGTCCGGGTACTTGTTGCTCATGGCCACCCCGTAGTACTCGGTGGTGACCGGCTTGCCTATCAGATGGACGGCCGGGTCCTGGGCCGCCAGTCCGGCGGCCAGCGCGTTGTCGGTCAGTGCCGCGTCGACCTGGCCCAGTTGGAGCAGCACCAGACAGTCGAGCTGGTTGTCGACGAGGACCTTCTTCGATCCGTGCGGGTCGGCGTCGAGCTTGATCTCGGCGGTCGAACCACTGGCCGTGCAGACCTTCTTCCCCTTCAGCGTGTCGTTGAAATCCTTGATGGTGGAGCCCTGGAGGGGTACGAGAAGCTGCTGCCCGGCTTTGAAGTAGGCGGAGGAGAAGGAGACCTTCTCGTCGTTGATCCGCTGGCAGCTGATGGTGACGGTGCGCACCACCATGTCCACCTGGCCGTCCCTGATCGCCTCGAACCGTTTCTTCGTCGGCACGGTCTTGTACTGGACGGCGTTCTCGTTGCCCAGGATGTCCTTGGCTATCGCCTTGACCAGGTCGATGTCGAAGCCGACTATGTCGCCGGTGTTCGGGTCGCGGTACCCCCATCGGTAGCTGTTCTGGTCGACGCCGACGATCAGCTTGCCTCTTGCCTTGATCGCGTCGACGGCGGGGCCGCTCGCGGACGACGGGGTGAGGCTGGTCTCCGGGTGGGCGTTGTCGCAGTCGCCGGTGGCCGAGGCCTTGACGGGGACGGTTGTCAGCGGGGTGTCCCGGGCCGCCTGGCCGGCCCGCCCTGCCGACGTGTCCGCCTGGTGGTGCAGTGGCAGCGCCGTGGCCGACACCGCCAGTACGCATGCGGCGGTCATCCCCGCCACTCCGCCCCAGCCGCGCAGCTTCCTTCGCTCGCTCATCCGCTGCCCCCTTCCCCTTCCGCCGTCGCTCACCGGTACTCCGAGAGCCTGCGCCCGATGCCGATGAGCGCTGCCGTGGCGCCGAGCACCGCGAGCAGCGCGGCGCCCGCCGCCAGTCCGCCCAGCGCCCCGCGCCCGTCGTTCGCGGCCTGCTGGAACTCCCCGTGCTCGTGGTTCACGGCCTGCTGCAGATTGTCGTCGACCCCGTCGAAACACAGCGCGGTGTACTTGGTGGCCTGCGTGTGGTCCTTGAGTTCGCCGCCTATGGTCTGCGCGAGCGCGTCCTGGTAGTCGCCCGAGTCGTCGTTCTTGCGGGCCGTCGCGTTGAGGGCGTACCAGACCTTGGCGTCCTTCATGGCCTCGGTGACCGGCTTGCTGCCCTTGTCGTCGTCGGCTATCGCCAGGGCCTGCGCCAGCAGACCGGTCCTGCCGTCCGCCTTCTTGCCCGCGAGATCCTGGATCTCCCGCTGGTAGTTGTCGTTGTAGGCCTTGCCGCTGCCGCGCGCGACGAGCGTCAGATTCTCGTTCGCCCGGGCCTGCAGTGTCTCGATCCGGGCCCTGTTGAGCACCTGCAGCGACCTCGCGCCGTTCTCGTACGAGTCGGTGAGCCCGGCTCGCGCGACGCTGTGCCCGACCACCAGCCACAGCAGGACCACGGCGGTCGCCAGCGAGCCCGCCACCATGCCCTGGTTGAACACCCGGTTCGTACGCCGGTAGCTGCGGTACTGCGCCCAGCCCAGGCCGCCCAGGGCCACCACGCCGAGGCCCCAGGCGGCCCAGGGCAGTGCCTTGGCGTCCGAGTAGTCCGAGTCGAGCCGGGCGGTCTCTATCCCGTAGAGCCTGTTGGCGGCGGGCAGGATCTCGGTGGTCATCTTCTTGTTCGCCAGCCGCAGGTACGAGCCGCCCACCGGGTACCCCAGCCGGTTGTTGGCCCGGGCCCGCTCGATCCAGCCGGTGTAGACCGGGAGTTGCTCGTTGAGGATCCGGATCTGCGCCCGGGCCCGGTCCGAGCCCTCGGAGCTGGCAGCGGCCTCGACGATGTACTTGGCGGCGTAGTCGATGTCCTGCTGGTAGCGCGCGAGCGCCTCGGGCGGGTCCTGGCGGCCGGCGAGGAAGCCGCCGGCGGCGGTGGTGTCCGCGTCCGCGAGATACCGGTAGATGTCGGCGGCCCTGGAACTGAGCGGCTCACTGCGGTTGACCACGTCGTCGGCGGCCGCCGAGCGGTCGGTGATCTGCCATGCGGTGACCGCCCCGAAGGCCACCACCAGCAAGGTCAGCAGCAGCCCGATGACCCGCAACCTCCCCGGCTCGGTGGTCGCGGCCGCGCGCAGCATGCCGAACTGCCCGGCCCACGCCGGTCGGCGCCGGCCGGTGTCCGCCCCGGCCGCCGACGCGATCACGTCCGCGCCGCTTCCGGACTGCCCGGATTGCTGCGTTTGCGTCACTGACCCTCCCCCTGGATCGATCCCCGCTCACACGAGGGCCAACCTCCTGGCCAGCAGTATGGTCGCAAGCACTGACAATCCGCATGCCCAAATGGCTAATACGTGGATCTTGCGCCCCCGTTGACGCCCCGTGCCTGCCGCCCCTGCCGCCCAGCTCCCTTGTCACTCATCACGTTCGGCGCGTCACTTCGGTTCCCCGGCCGCGTAGTGCGCCCGCAGACGGGACCGGACCTCGGGCCCGGCGCCGGTGCGGTCCAGGCCGAGCAGGGCTGCGCCCAGGACCGGCGGGGCGGTGACGACCTCGATGGCGGCCTTGGGTGCGCGGGCGGTGATGCCCTCGGCCACGGCGTCCATCAGCAGCGGGTGCCGGGCGGCGAGGACCCCGCCGCCCAGGATGACGTCGGCCCTCTCGCCGAGCAGGTCCAGCCGCTTCAGCGCGACGCATGCGAGGGCGACGATCTCCTCGGCCTGACGGATGACGATGGCCCGGGCAACGGAATCGCCCGCTTCTGCGGTCTTGAAGAGCAGAGGGGTCAGTTCGTGTTTACGGGAGGGCGCGATGTGTTCCAAGTGCAGTGCCTCGATCAGGTCGTACATCGAGGAGAGGCCGAAGTACCGGGGAAGCTCGGTGGCAAGGGCGGTCGGTCCGCCCCGGCCGTCCTCGGCGCGGGCCGCCCACCACAGGGCCTCCTCCGCGAGGGCGTATCCGCCGCCCCAGTCACCGGAGATCCGCCCGACCGCCGCGAAGCGGGCGGTACGGCCGTCCGGCAGCATTCCGGCGCAGTTGATGCCCGCCCCGCAGACCACGGCGACCCCGCGTGGTTCGTCCACACCCGCGCGGAGCAGGGCGAAGGTGTCGTTGGCGATCTGTGTGCTGCGGCCCCATCCACGCGCGTTGACGGCGAGTTCGAGATCCCGCTCCTCGGTGGGCAGGTCGGCGTTGGCCAGACAGGCCGAGACATGTTCGACGAACGGCACGCCGGGCGCCGGGTCCAGGCCGGCCGCGGCCACCGCGTCCGCCACGATGAGGGCCAGGGCCCCGACCGCGGCGTCCGCGCCCACGACATGGGGCTGGAAGCCGCCGCCGCGAGCGGTGCCGAGCACCGACCCGTCGGCGGCGACGATCGCCACATCGGTCTTGCTGTTGCCCGCGTCGACAGCGAGGACCAGGGGCAGTCGGGTCAGGCCCACGCGAGGTGCTCCCGGTTGTGTGCGATGAGACGGTCCGTCAGGGCCTCGGCGTACTCGTACTGGCCGATGAGCGGGTGGGACAGCAGCGCCTTGAAGACGCGGTCGCGGCCGCCGCGCAGCGCGGCCTCCAGCGCCAGGTCCTCGTAGGCGGTGACATTGGCGATCAGTCCGCTGTAGAGCGGGTCCAGAGGCGGGACGGGCAGTGGCGTGGTGCCGGCCGCGCCGACGGTGGCGGGGACCTCGATGACGGCGTCGTCGGGGAGGAAGGGGAGGGTGCCGTTGTTGTAGGTGTTCACCACCTGTACGTCGCCCGTGTCGCCGAGCAGGGACGAGGCCAGGTCGACCGCCGCCTCGGAGTAGAAGGCGCCGCCGCGCTTGGCCAGCAGCTCCGGCTTCTCGTCGAGCGCCGGATCGCCGTACATCTCCAGTAGCGCCCGCTCCATCTCCGCGACTTCGGCGGCCCTGGACGGCTTCGTCCGGAGCTCCCGTACGACCTCGTCGTGGGCGTAGTAGTAGCGCAGGTAGTACGAGGGCACGACGCCCAGCCGGTCCAGCACCGCGCGCGGCAGATGCAGGTCGTCGGCGAGGGAATCGCCGTGCTCGGCCAGCAGCTTGGGCAGTACGTCCTCGCCGTCCGGGCCGCCCACGCGAACGCCGCGCTCCCAGGTGAGGTGGTTCAGGCCCACGTGGTCCAGGTGGACCTGCTCGGGCGCGACGTCCAGCAGCCGGGCGAAGCGGCGCTGGAAGCCGATCGCGACATTGCACAGCCCGACCGCACGATGCCCGGCCTGCAACAGGGCGCGGGTCACGATCCCTACCGGATTGGTGAAGTCGATGATCCATGCGTCAGGAGCCGCTCTGCGGACCCTCTCCGCGATGTCCAGCACGACCGGCACGGTCCGCAGGGCCTTGGCCAGGCCGCCCGCGCCGGTGGTCTCCTGGCCGACGCAGCCGCATTCCAGCGGCCAGGTCTCGTCCTGGTTGCGGGCAGCCTGGCCGCCGATCCGCAGTTGCAGCAGCACGGCGTCGGCGCCGGCCACACCCGCGTCCAGGTCCGAGGTCGTGGTGATCTTGCCGGGGTGGCCCTGCTTGGCGAAGATCCGCCGGGCGAGCCCGCCGACGAGCGCGAGGCGCTCGGCGGCGGGGTCGATGAGGACGAGCTCCTCGACGGGGAGGCTGTCCCGCAATCGGGCGAATCCATCGATGAGTTCGGGGGTGTACGTGGACCCGCCGCCCACGACTGCCAGTTTCACTGAGGCCTCCTCGTGGAGCGGTTCCGGTCACGCCGGACGGCCCCGTTCTTTCGCGGGGGTACGGGGGGTCGCCCCTCGGGGGACTGCCTCATCCCTTGACTCCTGTCAGGGTCACGCCTTCGATGAAGGCTTTCTGCGCGAAGAAGAAGACGACGATGACCGGGGCCATGACCAGCACGGTCGCGGCCATCGTCAGATTCCAGTTCGTGTGGTGGGCCCCTTTGAAGGACTCCAGGCCGTAACTGAGCGTCCAGGCGGCCGGGTTCTCGCTCGCGTAGATCTGCGGGCCGAAGTAGTCGTTCCAGCAGTAGAAGAACTGGAAGAGGGCCACGGCGGCGATGGCCGGCTTGGCCATCGGCAGCACGACCCGCAGCATGGTGCGCAGCTCGCCGCAGCCGTCGACCCTGGCCGCGTCGGTGTACTCCTTGGGGATGGTCAGCAGGAACTGCCGCAGCAGGAAGATGGTGAAGGCGTCACCGAAGGCCATCGGGATGATCAGCGGCCACAGGGTGCCCGCCAACCCGAGCTGCTTGGCCCAGAACAGATACATCGGGACGATGATCACCTGGGGCGGCAGCATCATCGTGGAGATGACCAGCATCATCGCCACATTGCGGCCGCGGAAGCGGAACTTCGCGAGCGCGTAGGCGACCGGCAGGCTGGAGGCGACGGCGAGGACGGTTCCGAGCCCGGCGTACAGCAGCGTGTTGCGCCACCAAGTGAGGAAGCCGGGCGTCTGCCAGACGGTGTCGAAGTTGCCCCATGCCCAGGTGGTGGGCCACAGGTCGCCGGTGAGGGCCTGGTTGTCGGTCATGACGGCCGTCAGGAAGACGAAGACGAACGGCAGGACGAAGAAGAGTGCGGCCGCGATGCCGAGCGAGTGCACCGCGACCCACTGCAGGGCGGCCCGGCGGGTGGCGGCCCGCTTGGCGTCGGCCGAGCCCGCCGGGACGACGGTCGGGGCGGAGGGGGAGGAGGGTGAGGTGAGAGTCGCGTGGGTCTGGGTCATGGGATCAGTCCTCCGCCGACAGGAAGCCGCTGCGACGGCGCATGAGCAGCGCCGTGAACATCATCGCCAGCGCGAACAGCACGAGAGCGATCACGCACGCCGAACCGGTGTCGAAGCGCTGGAAGCCGAGGTTGTAGACGAGTTGGGGCAGGGTGAGGGTGGACTTCTCCGGATACCCCGGCTCGAACTGCTGGCCGGAGCCGCCGATGACACCGCTGGCGACCTTTCCGGCGACCAGGGGCTGTGTGTAGTACTGCATGGTCTGGATCACGCCGGTGACGACGGCGAACATCACGATCGGCGAGATGTTCGGCAGCGTCACAAACCGGAAGCGGGCCCACGCCCCGGCCCCGTCCAGCTCGGCGGCCTCGTACTGCTCCTTGGGCACGTCGAGCAGCGCGGCCATGAAGATGACCATCAGATCGCCGATGCCCCACAGCGCCAGCAGGGTCAGTGCGGGCTTGGACCAGCTGGGGTCGTTGAACCAGCCCGGGGTCGGCAGGCCGAAGTCGCCGAGGATGCGGTTTACCGGGCCGGTGCCGGGGTTGAGCAGGAAGGCGAAGGCCATGGTCGCGGCCACCGGCGGGGCGAGGTAGGGCAGGTAGAAGGCGGTGCGGAACAGCCCGGGGGCCGTCTTGATCTTGGTGATCAGCAGGCCGATGCCGAGTCCGAAGACGACCCGCGTGGTGACCATGACCAGGACCAGCCACAGGGTGTTGCGCAGCGCGGGCCAGAAGAAGGGGTAGTCGTTGAAGACATACGACCAGTTCTTGAGGCCGTTCCAGGTCGGGGAGGTGAAGCCGTCGTACTTCATGAAGGAGAAGTAGACGGTCGAGATCAGCGGATACGCGAAGAAGACGCTGAAGCCGATCAGCCAGGGCGAGAGGAAGGCCAGGTTGCGGAGCGTCGCACGGCGGCGCTTGGCCTTCAGCAGGGGGTGGACGGTCGCGGCGCTCATCACTTGGCCTGCGCGATGTCCTTGTCGACCTGCGTGTCGACACCCTTGAGGCCGGCTGCGAGGTCGCTCTGCTTGCCCGCTTCGTAGGCGTAGCCGAAGTCCTGGAGGGTCAGCTGGTAGGTGCCGCCGTTGATGCTGGCCGGGGTGGTGGTGCTGTTGGGGTTCTGGGCGATCTCGACAAAGGTCTTGGAGGCCGCATCGAGCTTGAGATCGGGGGACTTCAGGGCGGCGTAGGTGGACGGGACGTTGTGGATGGCGTTGGCGAAGCTGACCACCGCGTCGGTGTCCGTGGTCATGTACTTCACCAGCTCCCAGGCCGCGTTCTTCTTGGCGCTGGTGTTGGCCACACCGATGATGGTGCCGGTGGTGTAGCCCTTGCCGTACGTGTCCGCCTGGTCGTCCGGGACCGGGAAGGGCGCCACGCCGACCTGGAACTTCACACCCGCGTCCGCGGCCATGCCGGCCCGCCACTCGCCGTCGATGGCCATGGCCACCTGGCCGGTCTGGAAGGGGTTCTTGGCGTCCCACTCGTCACCGAAGGTCGTCCGGTACTTCTCCAGCTTCTTGAAGCCGCCCAGCGCCTTCACCATGTCCTGATGCCAGTTGAACATCGAGGCGAAGGCCGGGTCGGTGGCGACATTGGACTTGCCGCTCTTGTCGAAGTACGTCGGGCTCCACTGGGCGGCGAGGTGCGTGGTGGTGGACTCGTAGCCGTGGAAGTTCGGCATGAAGCCGAGTTGGGAGTACGAGTCGCCCTTGGTCTTGGTCAGTTTGATCGCGTCGGCCTTGAACTCCGACATGGTCTTGGGCGGCGAGGTGATGCCGGCGGCCTTGAAGGCGTCCTTGTTGTAGTACAGGCCGTAGGCGTCGCCGAGCAGCGGCAGCGCGCAGCGGTTGCCCTCGAACTGGGTGTACTCCAGCATCGTCTTCGGGAAGGTCTTCGCCGGGTCGATGCCGGACTTCTTCAGGAAGGGCGTGAGGTCGGCGAAGGCCTTGGACGAGCAGAACTTGCCCACGTTGTCCGTGGTGAAGGACGACACGACGTCCGGGGCACCGGAACCGCCGGCCCGCAGCGCCTGGTTGATCTTGTCGTCGGTGATGTTGCCCTGGACCTTGACGTGGATGTTGGGGTGGACCTTCTCGAAGGCCTTGATGTTGGCGTTGATGGCCTTCACCTCGTTGGGCGCGGACCAGCCGTGCCAGAAGGTGATCGTGACGTCCTTGTTCGGGTCGTCGGTGGCCGTGTTGTTGCTGGAGCCCGTACACGCGCTCGCCAGCAGGGATATGGCGGCCGCTGCCGCGATGGCGACCGCGGTCGTCTTGGTGGATCCGGACACTGCGCTTCCTCCTGGGACGGGTGGAGAGGGTGCGAAGGACGTGCGAAGGGTGTGCGAGGCCTACGGGCCGGCCACGAATGCCGGTCCGCTGAGGTGTGCGGGTGGGGTCTGGGGGATCTGGGGGGTCTGAGGGGTCTGGTGGTGGGGAGTGGGGTCTAGCGGGAGGTGTCGAACACCTCGTCGCGGGTGGTGGCCAGGGCACTCTGCAGCGCCCCGCACAGGACGGGATGTTCCTGGACCGAGCCGAGCACGAGCTTGGGCCGGGGTACGGCCAGTTCGGCGAGCTCCGCCTGGACCAGGGCACGGAGTCGTTCCCCGCCGGCGGCGATCACTCCGCCGGACAGGACGATGAGTTCGGGGTCGAGTACGGTCACGAGCGAGGCGAGGCCGACCGCGAGGCCGGTCGCGGAGCGGTGCAGCAACTCGGCGTACGGGCCGTCCTCGGCCTGGGCGGCCTCGCTCAGCAGCGCGGCGGCGGCGTCCGGGAGTGTGCCCCCGGGTTCGGGCAGCCCCAGCTCGCGCGCGAAGCGCAGTACGGCGTTGCAGCCGGCCAGTTCCTGGAAGCCGCCCGCGTTGGCCTTGGCCACATGCCGTACGAGGGGTGTCCCCGGCACCGGCATGAAGCCGACCTCGCCGGCGCCGCCGGTCCAGCCGCGGTGCAGCCGCCCGCCGAGGACGATGGCGGCGCCGATGCCGCCCTCGTTCCACAGCACGACGAAGTCCTCGTGGTCCCGGGCCGCGCCGAGCCGCTGTTCGGCCACGGCGGCCAGGTTCACGTCGTTGTCGTACTCCAGCGGTACGGGCAGGGCCGCGGCCAGTTCGTCGAGCAGCGCGGGGGAGTGCCAGCCCGGGAGGTGGCTCGCGTAGCGCAGTCGGCCGGTGCTCGGGTCGAAGGCGCCCGGCGTGCCGACCACGATCCGGTGCAGCTCGGCCCGGAGCACCCCGGCGGCCTTGGCGGCGCCCTCGACGGCCCGGACGACCTGCTCGACGGTGCTCTGGGCGCGGTGGCTGCGGCCCGGCGTCGGCAGTTCGAACTGCCCGACGACCGTGCCGGTGATGTCGGCGACGCCCGCGAGGATCCGCTCGGCGGTCACGTCGAGCCCGGCGACATGCGCCGCGGTGGGATTCACCGCGTACAGCTGGGCGTTCGGCCCGGGGCGCCCGGCGGTGGTGCCCGTCGCGACGACCAGGCCGGCCGCCTCCAGCCGGGCCAGCAGCTGCGAGGCCGTGGGCTTGGACAGCCCCGTCAGCTTGCCGATCCGGGTGCGGGACAGGGGGCCGTGCGCGAGGAGGAGATCCAGCGCGGCGCGGTCGTTCATGGCGCGCAGTACGCGCGGAGTGCCCGGGGTGCCGGGTGTGGTGCCAGCTGCCATGAACGCAATCCTCCCATCACGCGGATAGTTAGGAAACTTTCCTGTTGATGAGAGGCAAGGTAGATCCCCCGTCACATGGCCGTCAAGGGGTGCCAGGGGTACATAAAAGCCCCGACACCGAATCGGTGCCGGGGCGTGATGTGGGACGTGACGTGCGGCGTGACGTGGGGCGACGCGTGGGGCTACTTCCCGGTGCGCTGTACGGCTATCGGCTGGGCGGCGGCCGTCTGCGGGGAGTCGGGGTTGGCCAGCGCGGACGGAGCGGCGACAGCGGCCGTAGGGTCGGCCTCGTCCTCCTCCGCCGCCAGGGCGGGCGTGCCGCCGGTGATGGTGATGCCGGCCTCGTCGAAGGCCCGCTTGATGCGCCAGCGCAGCTCGCGCGCGACGGCCGCTGCCTTGCCGGGCATGGTCTTGGCCTGGGCCTGGATGACCACGGAGTCGGCCGTCACGGACTCAAGGCCCAGCACCTCGACCGGCTCCCACAGGGCCTCGTCCCACGGCTGGGTCTTGGCCATGGCCTCCGCGGCCGCGGTGATCACGCCGCGCACCCGCTCCAGGTCCTCGCGGTAGCCGACCTGTACGTCCACCACGGCGGTGGCCCAGCCCTGGCTGAGGTTCCCGATCCGCTTGACCTCGCCATTGCGGATGTACCAGATCTCGCCCTCGTCGCCCCGCAGCTTGGTGACCCGCAGGCCGACCTCGACCACGGTGCCGCTGGCCACGCCCGCGTCGATGACGTCGCCGACGCCGTACTGATCCTCAAGGATCATGAAGACGCCCGACAGGAAGTCCGTCACCAGATTGCGCGCGCCGAAGCCGATCGCGACACCGGCGACACCCGCGCTGGCCAGCAGCGGGGCCAGATTGATCTGCAGGACGGACAGCACGGTCAGCGCCGCCGTGCCCAGGATCACGAAGGACGCCACGCTGCGCAGCACCGAGCCGATCGCCTCGCTGCGCTGCCGGCGCCGCTCCGCGTTGACCAGCAACCCGCCGAGCGCCGTGGTGCCGGCGGCCTCCGCGCCCCGGTTCATCCGCTCGATGAACTTGGTGATCATCCGCCGTACCGCGATTCTCAGGATCACCGCGATCACCACGATCAGCAGGATGCGCAGCCCAGCCGCGAGCCAGTCGGCCCAGTTCTGGCTGACATAGTCCGCGGCGTTCGTCGCGGATGTCTGGGCGTCGTCAAGGGTGGTGGTGGTCGTCGCGGATGCGGACACAGCAGGGGTACCTCCGGTAGGGCAGGCTCACCACACTAACGGGCGATGGTTGGTGCCCCGTTGTCATGTTCGGGCGCGAACAGGGGGAATAAAGGGGATGTAGCAGGTGTGGTCGAAAACACTTCTGCTCCGTTACCCGGTGATGGTGGCGCTGCGACCGGGCTTCCGGAGAGACTGTTGGGCAGATCGTCCCGGCGCGAGCCACGCGCCGCCGGCGTATAAGGGAGGCACCCGTGCCGCATGTCCTGGTACTCAACGCGTCGTACGAGCCCCTCGGCGTCGTACCGCTCCGACGCGCGCTCATCCTCGTACTCAACAAGAAGGCCGTGTGCCTCGAGGAATCCGGCGCCTATATGCACAGCGCGACCCGGGCGCTCCCCGCGCCCAGTGTTGTCAAACTCACGAAATTCGTGCGAGTCCCCTTTCGCGGCCCTGTGCCACTGACCCGGCGGGCACTGTTCGCCAGGGACGGCGGCAAGTGCGCGTACTGCGGTGCCGTCGCAACCAGCGTCGACCACGTGATCCCGCGCAGCCGGGGAGGCCAGCACACGTGGGACAACGTGGTCGCGGCATGCCGCAGGTGCAACCACGTCAAAGCCGACCGGCATGTCGCCGAGCTCGGCTGGCGAATGCGCCATCAACCCGCGCCCCCGTCCGGCCTGGCCTGGCGGATCATCGGCACAGGGCATAGGGACCCGCGCTGGATGCCATACCTCCAGCCGTTCGGCGCGGAGGATGCCATGGCCCGGATAGACGGCATATCTGCCTGATATCCGGGCCTTCGTGTTGCTCGGCGCGTGAAGCGTATGAGGGCCCCGGGCCGACCGCCCCCCTGCGGAGGTCGGTCCGGGGCTCTGAGCTGCCTATTCGTAGCGCAGCCCGGCCGGGTGGACGGTGCGCCGCAGTAGCGGCAGGGAGGCGGCCGTGGCCAGGAGGGCGGCGGCCGGCAGTGCGGCGGCGGTCAGCAGGGGTTCGAGGAGGGGGAGCGGTCCGCGGTCGCCGGCGAGGCGGAGCGTGCCGAGAACGATCGCCAGGCTGCAACCGCTCGCCAGGGCGATCGCGGGTACCAGCGGCAGCGCGGTCTCCAGCAGCACCGCCCGCCCCAGCACCCGGAACGGCGTCCCGGTGGCGGACAGTGCGGCCAGGGTGCGGCGACGGGTCATCACGGACTCGACGGTGCCGACCACGAGCCCGCTGATGGTGACCGTGAGGCCGGTCAGCAGCGCGATCCCGGCCAGGTCGTAGCCCCCGAGGTAGAAGGACGCGTCGCTCGCGTACTGGGCCGGGTGCTCCCGAATCCAGTCGATCTGCAGCCTGCGCATCGCCATGAAGCCGACCCCGACCAGGGCGGTGAGCATCAGCGCGGCGTGTGCCCGCGCTGCCGCCCAAGGGTCGGCCTGCAAGCGCTCCCCGGCGATCAGCAGCGCCGGGCGGCCGGAGCGGGCGGCGAGCCTGCCGGTCATCAGGGCGAGTCCGGCGGACCCGTACAGCAGCCCGAAGGCGTACAGCGTGATGGCCGCCAGCCAGTACGGGGCCACGCCCCCGCCGTACGCGCCGGCCTGCGAGACGCCCGCCAGTACCAGTGCCGTTCCCCCGACCAGCGCCAGCGGCCCCAAGGACCACAGCGCCAGCCGTACGCGTCCCGACCGGCCCCGTGGACGCCGCCCGCGCAGGCGGATGCCCAGCGGATCAACGGCCGCCCTGCGCAGTGTGAACCGCGCCTCAAGGGCGGCCAGCACCGGCAGGGCCAGCGCCACCGGCACGGCGGCCGCCCAGGGCACGGGTACGTCGGTCGGCCAGGTCAGCCGTGCGCTGTAGCCGGGGATGTCGTTGCCGGAGTGGCCCTGTACGCCTGCTGCCAGGGTCCGCAGCGCCAGGAAGCCGGCCAGCCCGGCCAAGGACCCGAGCCCGCACACCACCCCCGTTTCCAGAGCGGTGATTCGCCGCACCTGGCGCGGCGTCGCTCCGGCCAGCCGCAGCGCCGCCAGTCGCCGTTCTCGCTGGAGGGCGCCGATCCGGGTGCACTGGCCGATGAAGGCCAGCACCGGGACGACCAGGAGCAGGAGAGCCGCGATCACGCCCGGGCGCAGGCCGGACTCGTTGAGGAGGTCGTTGGTGTACCGGGGGACCCCGCTGCCGTAGCGGGTACCGATCACCGCGACGACCGTCGCCGCCAGCGCGAGGCCCGTGCCGAGCATCGCCCCCAGCCCGGTCAGCGCCAGCCGCCACCGCTCGCTGCGCGGTGAGCCCAGCAGCAGGAGCCAGGCCAGGCGCGCGTCCGCCCGCAGCCCCGTCACCGGGTCACCTCCGCGCCCGTCTCGCTGACCACCGCGCCGTCCCGGACCTGCGCCTCGCGGTCCGCGTACGCCGCCACCTGCGCGTCGTGCGTGATCAGCAGGACGGCGGTCGAGGACTCACGGGCGGCGTGCACCAGGGCGGTCATCACCTGCTCCCCGGCCAGCGAGTCCAGCGCGCCGGTCGGCTCGTCCGCGAACACCGCCTTCGGCCGGGTCACCATGGCCCGGGCCAGCGACACCCGTTGCGCCTGACCGCCCGACATCTCACCGGGCCGCAGCCCCGCCTGCCCGCGCACGCCGAAGCGCTCCAGCCACTCGCCGGCGCCCTCCTGGGCCGCCTTGCGCGAGGTGCCGGCCAGCAGCAGGGGGAGCGCCACGTTGTCGAGGGCGGTCAGCTCGCCGACGAGCTGCCCGAACTGGAAGACGACGCCGAACTCGCTGCGCCGCAGCTCCGAGCGCCGGGTCTCCGATGCCTGGTCCAGCTGTTCGCCGCCGTACCGCACCGAGCCCGAATCCGGCCGGACGATGCCGGAAAGGCAGTGCAGCAGGGTGGATTTGCCGCTGCCGCTGGGCCCGGTGACGGCCAGGATCTCGCCCGGGTCCAGACGCAGGCTCGCGCCGCGCAGGGCCTGGGTGGCGCCGTACGTCTTGGTGAGATCGAGGGCCTCGATGAGAGGGGTGCTGCGGGTCATGGGGACGTGACCTCCTCGGCCAGGGCGCCGAGGCGCTGGACGGCGTTCTCCATCCAGCGCAGGTCGGCATCGAGATGGGTGATGGCGAAGTCGGCGGAGAGCACCGCCGACAGGGACGCGCCGGGGTCGCTCTTCACCGCGGTGAGCTCGCGCATGCGCGTGAGGTGAGCCGCGCGCTGCGCGCGCAGGTAGGCCTCCGGATCTCCGGCGCCGGCCCCGGTTGCCTCGCCGGCCAGCATCGCGACGACCAGCTTCGAGAAGATCTCGTTCGCCGCCGTGACCGGAGCGGGCGGCGCCACCTCCGAGAGCCACTTGCGCAGCGCCTGCTTCCCGCCCTCGGTGACGCGGTACGTGGTCCGTTCCGGACCGCCCTCGCTCTCCGTCTCGTCGACCTCGGCGAGGCCGTCACGGACCAGGCGCTGCAGCGTTGTGTAGACCTGCCCGTACGCCAGCGGGCGGGCCTGCGGGAAACGCTCGTCGTGACGGCGCTTCAGGTCGTAGCCGTGGCCCGGCTCCGAGGCGAGGAGCCCGAGCAGGACGTGTCCGGTACTCAAGGTCTGTATCCGTCTTCCCGCGATGGGTGGGTCGGTCGCTATTCACTGAGTACATGTACTGAGTGAATAGTAGGGCGGGCGGGAGGCGAAGTCCACAGGGGAACCGGGATCGGAACCGGGATCGGGATCAGCCAGAGGCCACGGTGTACGCCGCGACGGAGTAGAGCGAGTAGCCGTACTTGGTGCCGCGATCGATTCCCTGCACGCGCAGAAAGCGGGTGTCCGCGGGCGCGTCCAGGTGGACCGTACGGGCCCCCGGGGCGCCGTCGGCGACGGTCGCGGCGGTGTGCCAGGTGACGCCGTCGGCGGAGGTCAGCACCTCGTAGCGGGAGGCGTACGCGTCCTGCCAGACCAGGTCGACACGACCGATCGCGGCGGGCCGCTCCAGCTGCACCTGGACCCAGGCGCCGTCCTGGGCGGGGGAGGACCAGCGGGTCGCGGCATCCCCGTCGGTGACCGACGAGGCGGGGAAGTCGGCGCTCTCGTCGGCCGAGGAGACGGCCTGCGCACCGCGGGCCAGGTCGGACCCGCCGGTGCGGGGGTAGGCGTGCACGGTGACGGTCTGCCGCACCGCGCGGCCGTCCACCGTGAGGGTGACCGGCACCTCGTACGTCCCCGGGGCGCTGCCCTCGGGCACCGCGACCGTCACCGGCACGGTGAGCGTGCCGCCGCGCGGCAGGTCCACGGCGCCGGGGGCGGCCGCGGTGACGCCGTCCGGCGCGGCGGCGGTGAGGGTGACGCGGGCCGCGTCCGGCGAGGCGTCGGCCAGCTCGGCGGAGACGGTGGCGGGGTCGCCGCCGACCTCGACGTCGGCCTCGGTGCGGTCCAGGGTCATCCGGGCGGCGGGCCGGTCCGCGTACCAGGGCACGATCTCGTGCACCGGGGGCGCGTCCGCAGCCGTGTTCCACGTCAGGCGCAGGGCGTCCGCTTTCGCCGCATGCGCAGGAAGCTCGGTCCAGCCGCTGCCCAGCGCCCCGAGCGACCGCCAGCCCTCGCCGGGTACGTGCACCTCCACCGAGCCCGGCTCGCTCCCGGCACCCGCCGGATCCGTCAGCACCGTCACCGCGTCCAGCGGCCGGGCCGAGCCCAGGGAGACCGTCAGGCTGCCGCCCTGCGGCCGGTACGCCGTCGTCACGTCGCCGTCCGTCGCCGGGGAGGTGTCGGCCGGCCGGTCGTCGGCCTCGTCCGGAGTCGTCACGGCGAACTCCCGCACCGACACCGCGCTCTCCTGCGCCGCCGCCGACCGCAGCCGTACGTAACGGGCCTTCGCGCCCGCCGGAAGGCTCGCGGTGACCGTCGACTCGTCATGGAACTCTCCGGCCCGCCGCCACCCCGAGCCGTCGCCCGCCGAGTACTCCAGCACCGCGTCGCGCAGCCGGTCCTGCGCGCCCATCGTCACCCGCACCGCGCGCACCGTCCGCGCCGTGCCCAGGTCCACGCCGAACGCGTCGTCCTTCTGCGGCGGCGCGTCGCTCGTCCAGGCCGGCGAGTCCTTCCCGTCCGTCATCGCCGCGAGCTGCGTCGAGCGCGCCGAACCGAGCGTCGACGTCGGCTGCCGGCCGTCCGTGCCCACCCCGCTCCACGCGTCCGCCGTCTCCAGCGCCTTCGCCAGGAACGGCGCCAGCACCCCCGCGCCCACCGTCGCCGTGCTCCGCGCGATCCGCTTGCGCGCCCGCTCCACCGCCAGCCGGTCCCGCCACGCGGCCGTGCCGTCCCCGCGCTGCTGCGCGAGCAGCATGTCCACGGCCCGGCCGCCCGCGTCCCCGTACCGCGCCAACTGGCTCAGCCAGGGCCGTACTTCCGCGCCGAAGGCGCCGTCGGCCAGTCCGTCGAGGCTCTCCGGCGCGCTCTGCATCGTCGCGAACGCGGCCTTCAGGCGGCCGGCGGCAGCGTCGAGGCCCGAGGCGGTCCCGTCGTCGTAGGCGGTCCAGAAATCCTTCAGCAGCGGCCGCAGATACGCCGATTCCGTGCCGCCCAGCGCCGACGAGGCGTCATTGCCCGCGAGCGCGCGCAGCGCGGCCCGCTTGCCGGCGTCCTTCCCGGCCAGGTCGTCGATCGCGGCCTGCCAGGACCCGGCGGGGTCGTACGCGCCCGGATTCCAGGCGTAGTCCGCCGCCGTGAACAGCGGTATCCGCGACGCGGCAGCCTGCCGCATCGCCGCCGCCAGCACTCCCGACGTCGCCAGCGCCACGGCGGGCTCCCGCCCGTTGTACGGGCCCAGGAAGAGGCGGTCCTCGGCGTAGTCGTTGACCGGGTAGTTGTCGAGCGTGAGCAGCGGATGGCCCAGCGCGGCGAGGGCCCCGGCCACCTGGGTGCCGGTGATCTTCTCCGGCACAACGCCGACCCCGGTCCAGGCGACCGGGACACCGGCGTTCAGCGCTCCGGCGAGAGCGGTGCGGTACGCGGTGGCGCCGTCCTGGTAGTACTCGGTCGGCAGCATCGACAGCCCAGACGACCGTGCCGTGAAGTGCAGGCGCCGGTGCAGGCGCAGGTGCTCGGCCACGGCGTTCGCCACGTCCGCCTGCGCATGCGCCGCTGCCTTCGGGCCGCTGCCGTACGTGTCGGCGTCCTCGCCGCACTGCCACTCGCTGTAGCTCACGTCCTGGAACTGCAACTGGAACGCGCGCATGCCCAGCGCCCACATCGCGTCGATCTTGCGCAGCAGCGCCTTGCGGTCGTCCTCCGACGAGAAGCACATCGCCTGGCCCGGTGCCACCGCCCACGCCAGCGTCACGTGATTGCGCTCTGCCCGCTCCGCGAGCGCACGGAACCGCGAGCGCTGTGCGGCCGGGTAAGGCTCCCGCCACTGCTCCTGGCGGTACGGGTCGTCCCCCGGCGCGTACAGGTACTGGTTCTGCTTGGTGCGACCCAGGAAGTCCAGTTGCGCCAACCGCTGGCTCTGGCTCCACGGCTCCCCGTAGAAGCTCTCCGCGGTCCCCCGGACCGCCGTCGCCGGCCAGTCCCGGATGACGACGCCGGGCAGCCCCTTCGCGGTCACCAGCTGACGCAGCGTCTGCGCGGCATGGAACAGGCCGTCGTCCCCCGCGCCCGCCAGCGCGACCGTCTCCCCGCCGACGGCCAGGCGGTACCCGCCGGCCGGCAGATCGCCGGTTCCGGCCGCGCCCAGCGCGCGCAGCGTTGCCGCTGCCGCTGGGCCGTCCGCGTAGACCGTGGTGCCCTTGCTGGTGGACGCGGCGGCCTCGACGATGTGGCGGGCGCCGGCCTCGCGAAGCGCGGTACGGATCGCTTCCAGCGCGTACGGGTCGGCCTGCGGGCCCGCGACGAGGGTGACGGTTTCCGTCACCGGGGTGAATCCGCCTTGCGCATGCAGGGATTGCGGCCTCGGCCACACGGACGGGGTTGCCGCGGCAGACGCCGGCACGGAGGCGGACGTGTTCCCGGCCGAGGACACCGCGATCGCGCCGGGCGCGCCCGTCACTGTCCCGCCGATGACGGTGGCCACGAGGGCGGCCGTGCTTGCTGCTGCGGATCTCATACGGCGGCCGGTCATGTGGCGCTAGCCCACCACTTCCTGTCGGGGGTGTCAACGCGTCACCCCTGCGGGGGACAAGCCGGGCAACTGCCCCCCCAGACCCCCGGTCCTCGATCGCCGGACGGGCTGAATTCGCCGTAGCCTGGCCCGGTGGCCGAACCCTTTGAGCTGACGCTCGTCGAGCAGGCGGCAGCCATCCGGCGCCGCGAGCTGTCGCCGGTTGAGCTCGCGGAGCACTATCTGCGGCGGATCGAGCGGCTGAACGACTCGGTGGGGGCGTATCTGACGGTGACGCCGGAACGGGCGCTGGCGCAGGCCCGCCGGGCGGAGCGGCGCGTCATGGAGGGCGAGGAAGCAGCCCTGCTCGGGGTGCCGGTCCCGGTCAAGGACCTGACGCCCGTGCGGGGAGTCCGGTTCACGTCCGGGTCGGTGGTGTTCGCGGAGCACGTCGCGCAGGAGGACGCGTACATCGTGACGCTGCTCCGCGAGAGGGCGGGAAGCGTGCTGCTGGGCAAGACCAATACGCCCGAATTCGGGCTGCCGGCGTACACGGAGAACCGCCTGGGACCACCGGCCCGGACGCCGTACGACCTGAGGCTGGGCGCGGGCGGGAGCAGTGGCGGGGCGGCGGCAGCGGTGGCGGCGGGGCTGGCGCCGGCGGCGCAGGGGAGTGATGGGGGAGGGTCGATCAGGATCCCGGCGAGCTGTTGCGGGGTGGTGGGGGTGAAGCCGAGCAGGGGGCGGGTGAGCCCGGCGCCGTACGGGGACGGGAACGGGCTGGCGGTGTCGGGGCCGATCGCGCGGACGGTGCGGGACGCGGCGCTGCTGCTGGACGCGATGGCGGTGCCCGCGCCGGGGGATCCGTTCTCGCTGCCGCCGCCGGAGCGGTCGTTCGAGCAGTGGAGCCGCCGGGAGCCCGGACGCATGCGCATCGCGCGCTGGGCGCGCCCGGACGTGGCGGGGGTGATGGTCCACCCGGAGGTGCTGGCGGCGTACGAGCGGACGTCGGAGCTGCTGGCGGGCCTGGGCCACGAGGTCATCGATGTGCCGCAGCCGCTGGAGCCGGGGGACCGGGATCCGTTCACGCCGGTGTGGGCGGTGATGGCGGCGGGCGTGCCCGTGCCGCCGGAGCGGGAGGCGGAGCTGATGCCGCTGACGCGGTGGCTGCGGGAGCGGGGGCGGTCGGTGAGCGGCCTGGAGTACACGCGGGCGCTGGCGGCCATGCAGGCGGTGGGGCGCAAGCACGCCGCCGCTGTGGCGCCGCACGACGCGGTGCTGACCCCGACGCTGGCTCAGCTCCCGGCGCCGGTGGGCGCCCTGCGCGACGACGCCGACCCCGAGGCGGACTTCGCGGCGCAGCTCGCGTTCACGCCGTTCACGGCGCCGTGGAACATCGCGGGACTGCCCGCGGTCTCGCTGCCCGTGCAGTGGACCGACTCCGGTCTGCCGGTCGGGATGATGCTCGGCGCCGCGCATGCGGCGGACGGTCCGCTGCTGGCGCTCGCCGCGCAGGTGGAGGCGGCCGCGACCGGCGCAGGACTTGGCTCCGCGCGTATTGGGTATGGCTGAGCTGTCCGACCCGCCCCACCCCGCCTCACCCCCACCCCACCCTCAACCCTCACCGGAGAACACCGTGGCCGAACGCGCACGGCTGGCGGCGCTGCACGGCGTGGACACCACCTACCGGCCCGCGCCGGACAAGGTGGTCCGCGTACCGGACGACACGGTCGTCGCGGTGCTGGCCGCGCTCGGCGTGGACGCCTCGACCCCGGCCGCCGTACGCGAAGCGCTCGCTGCGCATGAGCGGCGTACGCACGGCAGGCTCCTCCCGCGCAGTGTCTTCGTCCGGGCCGGTCAGGCACCGCGGATCGCCGTCCCGAAGGGGACGACGCTGCGCGTGGAGACCGAGGACGGCGAGGAGTTCGACTGGCGGCCGGAACAGGCGCTGCCGGTCGGGCGGCACGCGCTGCGCGCGCAGAGCCCCGACGGGCGGGCCGCATGCGCCCAGCTCGTGGTGGCGCCGGGCCGGCTGGCGGGACCCCCGGTGCGCAGTTACGGATTCATGGCGCAGCTGTATTCGGTGCTGTCCACGCGGTCGTGGGGCATGGGGGACCTAGGCGATCTCGCCGACCTCGCGGCGTGGTCGGGGCGGACGCTGGGGGCCGGATTTCTGCAGGTCAACCCGCTTCATGTGGCGGTGCCGGGGCGGCCGACGGATCCGTCGCCGTACCGGCCCTCGTCGCGGAGATTTCCCGACCCGGTCTATCTGCGGGTGGAGGAGGTCCCGGAGTACGCGTATCTGGAGCCCGCGCAGCGGGAGCGGGCCGAGGACCTGCTGCAGAAGGCGTCGGTGCTGCGGGACTCCGTGCTGCAGAAGGAAGCGCTGATCGACCGGGACGCCGTGTGGGAGCTGAAGCGCGAAGCGCTCGCGCTGGTGCGCAAGGTGCCGCTCAGCCCGGGCCGGCGGGCCGCGTACTGCGACTTCCTGGCCGGGCAGGGCCAGGCGCTGGACGACCACGCCACCTGGTCGACGCTCGCCCAGATCCACGGCCCGGACTGGCACGGCTGGCCGGCCGGGCTGCGCGACCCCCGTTCCGCGCAGGTCGCGCGGGCCCGGCAGGAGAATCTGGAGCAGGTCGACTTCCACTGCTGGCTCGCCTGGCTGACCGACAGCCAGCTCGGCGCCGCGCAGCGCGCCGCGACGGACGCCGGCATGGCGGTCGGCATCGTCCATGACCTCGCGGTCGGCGTCCATCCGTCCGGCTCGGACGCCTGGGCCCTGCAGGACGCCCTCGCGCACGGCATGTCGGTCGGCGCGCCCCCGGACGCCTTCAACGCGCACGGCCAGGACTGGGGCCTCCCGCCCTGGCGCCCCGACGCCCTCGACGCGACCGGCTACGCCCCCTACCGCGACCTCCTGCGGGCGGTGCTCCGGCACGCGGGCGGCCTGCGCATCGACCATGTGATGGGCCTGTTCCGGCTGTGGTGGGTCCCGCAGGGGCGGCCGCCGACGGAGGGCGCGTACGTCAGATACGACAGCGAGGCGATGCTCGGCCTACTGGCCCTGGAGGCGCAGCGGGCGGGCGCGGTGGTCATAGGGGAGGACCTCGGCACGGTCGAGCCGGGCGTACGGGAGGAGCTCGCGGACCGCGGGATCCTCGGGACGTCCGTGCTGTGGTTCGAGCGGGACTACGCGGGCGGCGGCCGGCCGCTCCCGCCGCAGGAGTGGCGGGCCTCGTCCCTGGCCACCGTCACCACGCACGACCTGCCCAGCACCGCCGCCCGGCTCACCGGCGAGCATGTCGAACTGCGGCACCGGCTAGGGCTCCTCGGCCGCCCCCTCGAACAGGAGCAGGCCGAGGACGCGGTCGAGGTGGCCGAGTGGCTGGCCGTGCTCGGCCGGCTCGGGCTCCTCCCCGAAGGCACCGGCGACGAGGAGGCCGTCGTCAAGGCGCTCCACCGGTTCCTGGCCGCCACCCCCGCCCGGATGCTCGGCGTCTGGCTTCCCGACGCGGTCGGCGACCGCCGGCCCCAGAACCTTCCCGGCACGTGGGACCAGTATCCGAACTGGCGGCTCCCGATCGCCGGTGCGGACGGCCGCCCGGTGACGCTTGAGCAACTCGCGGCCTCGGCACGGCTGCACGCGCTGGCGGAGGAGGTGCGGGCGGGGCTCGCCCACCCGTAAGGCCCACCCCGGGCGCGCGGTGCGGGTGGGCATTGGCTACGGTGAGAGCGTGGACAAGGCCAACAAGAACGCTCTGCGTGCCGGCACGATCGCCGCGGGCACGATGCTGATGCTGCTCATGACGTCCCCCGCGTTCGCGCTGGTGCGCGACGACGGTGACGACCCCGGCAAGGGCCTGAGCGTCGCCGAGACGCTCGGTCTGTTTGTCGCGTGCCCTCTGGTGCTCTTCGCGGTCATCGCGGGGCTGGTCATCGTCACGGACAAGTCCCGCAAGGCGTAGGCCTGCGGCTGCGGCCCCGGACCCCCGAACGCCCTCCTGGGGGTGCCCCCTCTGGGGGCATGTCCTCAAACGCCGGACAGGCTGAAAGAAAGGGCCCCTCGGATCGCTCCGAGGGGCCCTTTTCCGTACCGCTCAGCCGGCCGCCGCATCCGCGGCCTGCGCGCGCAGCGCCCGCTCGACGCCCGCGCGGGACTCGGTGACGAGCCGCCGCAGGGCCGGGACCGGGTCGGACTCGGCGAGCCAGGTGTCGGTCGCGTCGAGGGTGGCCTGGGAGATCGTCAGCGAGGGGTAGAGGCTGACCACGATCTGCTGGGCCATCTCGTGGCTGCGGGTGTCCCAGACCTCCTTGAGGGCCGCGAAGTACTTCCCGGCGTAAGGAGCGATCAGCTCGCGCTGGTCGGTCTGGACGAAGCCCGCGATGACGGCCTCCTGGACCGCGTTCGGGAACTTCTCGCTCTCGACGACCGACGCCCAGACCTCGGCCTTGGCCTCGGCCGTGGGGAAGGCGGCGCGCGCGGTGGCGGCGTGCCGCTCGCCGGCGGCCGTGGGGTCGCGGTCGAGCTCGGCCACGATGGCGTCCTCGTCGGCGCGGCCGGTGGCGGCGAGCCGCTGGAGCAGCGACCAGCGCAGCTCGGTGTCGACGGCCAGGCCGTCCACCGTGCGCGTGCCGTCGAGCAGGCCGGCGAGCAGGTCCAGCTGCTCCGGCGTACGGGCCGTGGCGGCGAAGGCGCGGGCCCAGGCGAGCTGGTGGTCGCTGCCGGGGGCGGCGGCGCGCAGGTGCTCCTCGGTCGCCTCGGTCCAGCGGGCGAGGCCGGAGGGCCGCCAGGCCGGGTCGGCGTACAGGTCGATGGCGAGCTTGACCTGGCGGTGCAGGGACTGCACCACGCCGATGTCGGACTCCTTGGCGATGCCGGCCAGGACCAGCTCCAGGTAGTCGCGGGTGGCCAGTTCGCCGTCGCGGGTCATGTCCCAGGCGGCGGACCAGACCAGCGCGCGGGGGAGCGACTCGGTGAAGTCGCCGACGTGGCCGCGTACGGTCGCCAGCGAGATCTCGTCGAGCCGCACCTTGGCGTACGACAGGTCGTCGTCGTTGAGCAGCACGACCGCGGGCCGCCGCTCGCCGGTCAGCTCGGGGACTTCGGTCAGCTCGCCGTCGACGTCCAGCTCGACCCGCTTGGTGCGGACCAGGCTGCCGGCATCGGACAGCTCGTACAGGCCGATCGCGATCCGGTGCGGCCGCAGCACGGCCTGCCCCTTGGCGCCGGCCGGGAGGGCCGGGGCCTCCTGGCGGACGGCGAAGCCGGTGATGACACCGTCGGGACCGTCCTGCGACACCTCGATCTCGGGGCGCAGGATGTTGATGCCGGCGGTCTCCAGCCAGGCCTTCGACCAGGTCTTCAGGTCGCGGCCGCTGGTCTCCTCCAGGGCGCCGAGCAGGTCGGGGAGGCGGGTGTTGCCCCAGGCGTGGGCCTTGAAGTAGGCCTGGACGCCCTTGAAGAACTCGTCCTGCCCGACATAGGCGACCAGCTGCTTCAGCACCGACGCGCCCTTGGCGTACGTGATGCCGTCGAAGTTGACCAGGACGTCGTCCAGGTCGTTGATCTCGGCCATGATCGGGTGGGTGGAGGGCAGCTGGTCCTGCCGGTAGGCCCAGGTCTTCTCGCTGTTGGCGAAGGTGGTCCACGCGGCGGGCCACTTGGTGCCGGGCGCGGCCGCCTGGCAGGCGACGGAGGTGTAGGTGGCGAACGACTCGTTCAGCCAGAGGTCGTTCCACCACTCCATGGTGACCAGGTCGCCGAACCACATGTGGGCCAGCTCGTGCAGGATCGTCTCGGCGCGGCCCTGGTACGCGGCGTCGGTCACCTTCGAGCGGAAGACGTACTGGTCGCGGATGGTCACCGCGCCCGCGTTCTCCATCGCACCGGCGTTGAACTCCGGGACGAAGAGCTGGTCGTACTTCTCGAAGGGGTACGCGTAGTCGAACTTCTCCTGGAACCAGTCGAAGCCCTGCCGCGTGACGTCGAAGATCGCGTCCGCGTCCAGGTACTCGGCAAGGGAGGGGCGACAGTAGACCGCGAGCGGCACGGTCCGGCCGCCGCCCTCCCAGGTGCTGTGCACCGCGTGGTACGGGCCGACGATCAGGGCGGTGATGTACGTGGAGATGCGCGGGGTCGTCGCGAAGCTCCACACGTCGCCGACCGGCTCCGGGGTCGGCGAGTTGGAGACGACCGTCCAGCCGGCCGGGGCCTTCACGGTGAAGGTGAAGGTCGCCTTCAGGTCCGGCTGCTCGAAGCTGGCGAAGACCCGGCGGGCGTCCGGCACCTCGAACTGGGTGTAGAGGTACGCCTGCTTGTCGACCGGGTCGACGAAGCGGTGCAGGCCCTCACCGGTGTTCGTGTACGCGGCGTCCGCGACCACCTTCAGCTCGTTGGGTCCGGCGGCCAGCGAGGGCAGCGCGATCCGCGAGTCCTCGAAGACCTCCGCAGGGTCGAGGGCGGTCCCGTTGAGGACCACCTCGTGCACGGCGGGCGCGACCAGGTCGATAAAGGTCGAGGCCCCGGCCTCGGCGGAGTCGAAGCGCACCGTCGTCACCGACCGGAACGTGCCCCCGTCCTGTGCTCCGCGCAGGTCGAGATCGATCTCGTAAGAGTCCACGGTGAGCAGGCGCGCGCGCTGCCGCGCCTCCTCACGAGTGAGGTTCGTGCCAGGCACGTATCCGTCTCCTTCGTCGGTCTTTGCCCTCATCCTCGCACGTGGGGGAGCGCTGCCGCCCGAGGGATTTCCCTGCTTGTCAGCCCCCTGTGAGCGCCTTCGGCGGTCACCGCAAGGGGTGATCCCGGCACAACCCCGATGTGGTCCCGACGTGCGGAGGCGTCGTCCGAGGCCCGGGCGTCCCGCCCTTGGACGCAGGGAGCCGGCAGTGGGTTTCACCCAGATAGGTGAAGTGCCCCTGTCGGCAACCGAACACATGAACTTTAGTACGGGAGTGTCCTGGTTTGTCGACGGGATCGTAACAGCGGTTAGCGGGCGATCCCGGCGAGGGAATTGACCCGGCATGAACCAGAACCTCCCGCTCGACACCCCGAGCCCCCGCACCGGCCCCCGCACCCTCGACCACCTCTCCCGAAACCGGCGACGGGTGTTGACTGAGCGTCAGCTCCGCGAGCACGGCGTCACCGCCAGTGACCTCGCCGAGCGGTGCCGCCCCGACGGCCCCTGGCAGCTGCTGCTCCCGCAGGTGTACCTGCTGCACGCCGGGCCGCCGACCAGCGAGGAACGGATCGAGGCCGCGCTGCTCTACGCCGACGGACAGGGCGAGGGCGGGGACGTGATGATCACCGGCCTCGCCGCCCTCGCCCTGCACCGCTTCTCCTCCGTCCCCCCGCTGCTCGGCCTGGACCGCATCGACCTGCTGGTCGCCAGCCGGCGGCGGCTGCGCGGCGCCGGCGAGGTGGCGATCCACCGGGCCCACGTCCTGCCCCACCCCCAGGAGGTCGCCGGAGTCCCCTGCGCCCCGGTGCCGCGAGCCCTCGCGGACGCCGTCGCGGAGCTGGACGACCCGGAGACCGTACGCCGGCTGCTCACCGAGGCGGTGCGCGGCGGCCACTGCGAAGCGACCGCGGTCGTACGGGAGTTGAGCCAGGCCCGGCTGCTGTCCAGGCCGCATGTCGTCGAGGCGGTGGACACCCTGCTCGCCGAGAGCCGCGCGATCGCGGAGAGCCGGCTCTACGACATGGTCCGCTGCTTCGGCCTGCCCGACCCGGTGTGGAACGTCGACCTGCGGCTGCCCGGCGGCCCGCACCTGGGCGGCGTGGACGCGTACTGGCCCGAACACGCCGTGGCGGTGGAGATCGACGCCCGCGCCCCGCGCCAGGAAGAGGACGCGCTCTGGTCGGAGTACGCCCGCAAGCGCGAGCACCTGGAGCGGCTCGGGATCACCGTCGTCCACATCACCCCGAAGAAGCTGCGCGAGTCGCTGGAGCAGCAGGCGGCCGTGGTGCGGACGGCCCTGATGGCCTCCTCCGACCGCACCCCGGCCGCGTATGTCGTCGTACTGCCGAGCTGATGCCCCGGCTGAGCGGGTACGGCGAAGTCCGGTGCGCAAGGGTGCCGGGCAACGGGCCCCGCAAGGGGCGCGAGGAACTGCGCGAACAGCCCGCCACGACCCGTAGGTTATGCACCGGAATCCGCGCGCAGCGCTTAGCGCTTCTTCAGCAGGAGCTCGACGTTGCGGTCGCCGGCCGCGCCGGTGAGATCGGCCGGGTCCGCGCCCTGGGCGTTGAAGGAGAACTCGCGGTAGAGCGCGGCGACGCCGGTCTGGGACAGGTCGGCGAAGTCGGTCCGGTGCGGGGCGGCGGACTCCACGAGGGTGGCGATCAGCGAGATCGTCCCGTCGTGGTTGTCGGTGAGCTCGATGACGCGGGCCAGCTGCGGGAAGTCGATGTGCGAGGCGGTGGAGACCTCCCAGAAGCTGCCGTGCGCCACGATCTTGTTCCGGTGGCTGTGGCCGTTGATCCAGGCCGCGACATTACGGTGCCTGCGCAGGGCCGCGACCAGCTCGTCGCCGCCGTGCCGCACCTCGCCCGGGCGGGCGGGATCGCGCACCAGGTTGCTCATCCCCCAGCTGGGGTGGTGGCTGAAGACCAGCACCGTCTCGTCGGCGTGGGCGGTGAGCGTGCTCTCCAGCCAGCGAAGCTGCGCGGTGCCGATGGAGCCCCGGTAGTCGCCGCCCCGGTCGGTGGTGTCCAGGCTGATGCCGACCACGTCGCCGGAGATCCGGAACGAGTAGTACAGCCGGTCCTCGTCCAGGTTCGCCTGGCTGTAGCCGTGGCCGACCGGCCCCGCGCCCTTGTACGCCGGGTCCAGGTGCGCGGCGAGGTAGCCGTGCGGGGTGAACGGCGCGCGCCGCTCGTCCGCGGTGACGGTCCGCGCCTTGGCCGCGTAGGCCTTGATCGCGTCGCGCACCGCGGTGCCCTTCGGGTCCTTGCCGCTCTGGACGACCTTCACCAGCCGCTGGGCCTCGGCGGCGGGCATCGTCTGCAGCTTGCGGGAGCCGGTGGCCAGGTCGTGCCAGAACGAGCCGTGCGCGTACGCCCCGCTGGAGAGCATGTCGTGATTGCCGACGGTGGAGTACCACGGCACGCTCAGCCCGGGGCTGGTGACCTCGCGGGTCGCGGCGGCCAGGTAGCCGGCCAGGTGCGGGAAGCCGTGCTGCTTGTCGGTGTCCCGCAGGGTGGATTCCGGCTGCCAGAAGAGCTTGAGCCCGGAGTCCTGGACGCCCTCGTAGCCGCTCGCGTCACCGGAGTTCGGGGTGATCCGGCCGCCGCTCATCACCTTCAGGAACCACTTCAGCTCCAGCTGCGAGTTGTTGTCCGTGTTGTCGCCCGTCGTCATCGCGAAGGCGATCGGCGTACCCGTCGCGGGCCCGCCGCGCAGCGCGTTCACCCGCTCGATCATCGCCGCCGCCCCCGCCACCGTCAGCGCCTCCTGCGGCCGCCAGCCGCCGGGCTTCGCCGCCCGGAAGAACTCCGTGCGCAGCGGTGACTGGACATCGGTGATGTGCAGATCCGTGAACTGCACGAAGCAGGCGAGAGCCGTACGCCGCCCGGCCCGGCCGCTCCTGGCGGGCGCCAGCTCGGTCCGGGTCACCCGGGACCAGCCCGGGCCGTCGGCGAGGCGGCGATAACTTCCGCTGCCGCGCGGTGCAGCGACGGAGCGCAGTGTCGTACCGGCCGTGGAGGGGGCGGCCGGTACGACCGGCAGGCGCCCCGTCGCGGACTGCGCGGCAGCGGGTGACGCCTTCGCGTCACCCGAACCGGGCACAAGCGCGATGCCGAGCCCGGCGGTCACGGCGGTGGTGCCGGACGCGAGCAGGAAGTTGCGGCGATTGAGCGCAGTCATGCGGAGCTCCCCCGAGACGGGTGCGGCGTACAAGGACGTCGTTCACCTGGATGGTTGGCACCCGGAGTGACCTTGCGGGCAACGGAAACGGAACGCCGGACGCCGATCTCGGGACATGGATCTCGGTGGATACGGTGCTTACCGAACTCTCCCCAGCCGGAAGGTTCGTGCTCATGTGCCGTTCATCGACGGTCTTGGGCGGCCAGGGGGATTGCCCTCGAATTCCGGACTGGACGGAGTGCGGGAGAACCCTCGGCCGCCGGTCCGCGCGCGGCATCGCCGCAGGCAGGAGCCCCTGAGGCCCGCTATCGGGCCGGAATCGGATATGGCGGATTCGCGTCATGTCCCGCTTACGCCACCGCAGGTACTCCCCAAACACAGGTCACGTACAGCAACCTGTGTGGTCAACCGGTGCCCAAATCTTGAACAAGGATGCCCATGACTCTCCAGCACACTCAGGCGAAGAGACGCGTAGCGCGAATAGCGCTCGCGGCGGGCCTCGTCGCCGCGCTATCCGCGACCGGCCCCGCCACCCTGGCCAACGCAGCGGGCGGCGGCGGAGGCATCGGCGGCACCGGTGCCGTACCGGCCAAGACCGCCGCCGACAAGCTGGGTTCGGACGATGCCGACCTCCTCGTCCAGGCCAAGGCCGACGGTGACAAGAACGTCACCCTGATGATCGCGACCACCCCGGGCAGCACCGAGCAGGTCGCCAAGCAGCTCGACACCGTCACGGGCGCGTCGGTTGGGCAGACGTACGACAAGCTCGGCTACGTCCGCGCGACCCTGCCCACCGGCAAGGCGGACGCGGCGATAGCCAAGGCGACGAAGCTGTCGTCGGTGCTCGCGATCGATCTCAAGCAGGAGATCCAGATCGACGACCCGACGCCGTCGGCCGACACGACCAAGAAGGCGGCGGCCTCGGCGGCCACCACCACGACGACGTACTCGGGCCCGAGCGCCAGCACCCCGGCGAAGAACCCCTACCAGCCGTCCTTCGAGACCGGCGCCGTGGACTTCGTCAAGGACAACCCCAAGGCCGACGGCCGGGGCGTCACCATCGGCATCCTGGACTCCGGCGTCGACCTCGCGCACCCGGCGCTGCAGAAGACCACGACCGGTGAGCGCAAGATCGTGGACTGGGTCACCTCGACCGACCCGATCACCGACAGCGACAACACCTGGCGGCCGATGCTGACTTCGGTCTCCGGCACCAGCTTCAGCTACGCCGGCCGTACGTGGACCGCGCCCTCGGGCTCGTACCAGATCACCCGCTTCCGGGAGAGCTACACCACCGGCGGCGACATGGCCGGTGACCTCAACCGCGACGGCGACACCACCGACATCTGGGGCGTGCTCTACGACCCGGCCGCCGGCACGGTACGCGTGGACCTCAACGACAACGGTGACTTCACCGACGACGAGGCCATGAAGCCGTACAAGGACGGCTTCCAGATCGGCTACTTCGGCACCGACGACCCGGCCACGCAGATCTCCGAGCGGATCCCCTTCGTCGTCCAGATCAAGAAGGACGTCAAGCTCGACCCGTACGGCGGCGACTACATCGGCAAGACCGCCGACTTCGTCAACATCGGCGTCATCGAGTCCGAGCACGGCACCCACGTCGCCGGCATCACCTCTGCCAACGGCCTGTTCGGCGGCAAGATGAACGGCGCCGCGCCCGGCGCGAAGATCGTGTCGTCCCGCGCCTGCACCTGGACCGGCGGCTGCACCAACGTCGCGCTGACCGAGGGCATGATCGACCTGGTCGTGAACCGCGGGGTGGACATCGTCAACATGTCCATCGGCGGCCTGCCCGCGCTCAACGACGGCAACAACGCCCGCGCCCAGCTCTACACCCAGCTGATCGACACCTACGGCGTCCAGCTGGTCATCTCGGCCGGCAACAGCGGCTCCGGTGCCAACACCATCGGCGACCCGGGCCTGGCCGACAAGGTCATCAGCGTCGGCGCCTCGGTCTCCAAGGAGACCTGGGCGGCCAACTACGGCTCGGTCGTGAAGCGGAAGTACAACCTCTTCCCCTTCTCCTCCCGCGGCCCGCGTGAGGACGGCGGCTTCGCCCCGATCATCACCGCCCCGGGTGCCTCCATCAACACCATCCCGACCTGGGAGCCCGGCGCCCCGGTCGCCGAGGCCGGCTACACCCTCCCGGCCGGCTACGGCATGCTGCAGGGCACCTCGATGGCGTCCCCGCAGGCCACCGGCGCCTCGGCGCTGCTGCTGTCCGCCGCGAAGCAGAAGGGCATCGACCTCACCCCGGCGAAGCTCCGCACGGCGCTGACCAGCACCGCCACGCACATCGACGGCGCCCAGACGTACGAAGAGGGCTCCGGCCTGATCAACATCGTCAACGCCTGGCACCTGATCAAGAAGGGCGTCTCCGCCCACGAGTACACCGTCAAGGCCCCGGTCGACACCGCCCTTGACCAGTACCTCGCCACCCCGGGCTTCGGCACCGGCCTGTACGACCGCGAGGGCGGCCTCAAGACCGGCCAGCGCAAGACGTACGACATCACCATCACCCGCACCACCGGCCCGGCAGGCTCGGTATGGCACGAGCTGGAGTGGGACAACAACGACGGGACCTTCCGCTTCGCCGGCTCCAGCAACGTCCTGCTGCCGCTGAACACCCCGGTCACCGTCAAGGTCGCGGCCAAGACGTACGAGGCCGGCCTGCACAGCGCCGTCCTGAAGGTCAACGACCCGAAGACGCTGGGCACCGACACCGAGATCATGACCACGGTCGTCGTCTCCAAGCCGCAGACCGCCCCGTCCTACGCGTTCAGCGCGGCGAGCTCGGTCGAGCGCAACAGCACCAAGTCCTACTTCGTCACCGTCCCCGAGGGCGCCAAGACCCTTGAGGTCGCGCTCGGCGGCCTCGCGACGGGCAGCCAGACCCGCTTCATCGCGATCACCCCGTACGGCGTCCCGGCCGACACGACCACGACGACGTTCTGCTACCCGAACTACACCACCACCAACGGCTGCAACCCCGCCCTGCGCTCCTACGCCGACCCGCTGCCGGGCGTCTGGGAGATCGAGGTCGAGTCGCGCCGTACGTCCCCGCTGCTCACCAACCCGTACGCGCTCTCCGCGACCGCGCTCGGCGTGAGCTTCGACCCGGAGACCCAGACCGTCGACGAGGCCACGGTCGGCACGGCCTCCCCGGTCAGCTGGACCGTAAAGAACAACTTCGCGCCCATCACCGGCGGTTCGCTCCAGGGCGGCCCGCTCGGCTCCGCCGCCAGCTCGCGCAAGTCCATCGCGGACGGCGGGAGCGAGGTCACCACGGTCGTCGTCCCCGAGGGCGCCTCCCGTCTCGACGTGGCGATCGGCAGCACCTCCGACACCTCGGCCGACCTCGACCTGTCGGTGTCCCTCAACGGCACGGTCGTCGGCTCGTCCGCGGACGGCGACTCGGAGGAGGCGGTCAGCCTCACCAACCCGGCGGCCGGTACGTACACCATCACGGTGGACGGCTACTCCGTCCCGGCGGGCACCACCGAGTACGACTACAAGGACGTCTTCTTCTCCAGCGCCCTCGGCTCGGTCAACGTCGGCTCCTCGCCGGTCACCCTGGCCAACGGCGCCTCCACCGCCGTCTCCGCCGATGTGCTGGTCGGCGCGGCCGCACCCGAAGGACGCCAGTTCTTCGGCGAGGTCAGCCTGCTCGACGCCGCCGGCACGGTCGCCGGTACGGGCAGCGTCCTGATCAGCAAGGTCGTCGGCTGAACCGTCGGCTGATCTGACCGCGTTACGAGAAGGGCCCGGGGTGATCGCTCACCCCGGGCCCTTCGTCATGCCGGTGCGCTACGCCGCCGCGTCCGCGGCCTGCGCGCGCAGCGCCCGCGCGAGGTCGTCCCGGGCCTCCGCCACGAGCCGCCGCAGCGCCGGCGCCGCATGCGCATGCGCGCTGAGCCACGCGTCGGCCGCGTCCAGGGTCTCCTGGCGGGCCTGGAGGACCGGGAAGAGCCCGCGCACGACGGCCATGCCGATCTCGATCGACCGCTCGGCCCAGACCCGCTCGATCACGGCGAAGTACTTGTCCGCGTAGGGCGCGAACAGCTCCCGCTGCCCCGGCTGGTCGAAGCCGGCGATGGTCGCCTCGACCAGGGCGTTGGACAGGGCGTCGGACTCCACGACCGTGGCCCAGGCCTGCGCCTTGACCGCCGCGGACGGCCGGGAGGCCAGGGCGCGCACCTGGTGGCGCTTGCCGGAGGCGGTGTCGTCGCGGGCGAGCTCGGCGGCGACGGCGTCCTCGTCGGCGGCGCCGGCCGAGGTCAGGGCCTCCAGGAAGGTCCAGCGCAGCTCCTGGTCGACCTCGAGCTCGTCGATGGTCTCGGCGCCGTCCAACAGTCCGCGCAGCACGCGCAGGTCGGCCTCCGACTCGGCGGCCGAGGCGAAGAAGCGGGCCCATGCCAGCTGGTGCCCGCTGCCCGGCTCGGCGGCGCGCAGCTCGCGCAGGGCGCCTTCGGCGAGCGCCTGGCCGCCCTGCGCACGCCAACCTGGCGCGGCGTAGTGGTGGAGGGCGGAGTGCGCCTGCGCATGCAGGGACTGCAGTACGCCGATGTCGGTCTCGGCCCCGGCGAAGCGCAGGACCAGCCCGATGTAGTCGCGTGCCGGGAGCAGCGCGTCGCGGGTCAGGTTCCACACGGCCGACCAGCACAGCGCCCGGGCGAGCGGATCGGTGACATCGCCCAGACCGCCGAGGACGGTGGTCAGCGACCGCTCGTCGAAGCGGGCCTTGCAGTACGTCAGGTCTTCGTCGTTGACCAGCACCAGGTCGGGCGCCTCGGCCCCGGCCAGCTCGGCCACGACCGTACGCGGCCCGGCCACATCCGCCTCGGCACGTGCGTACCGCTCCAGCGCGCCGCCCTGCGCACGCCGGTAAAGGCCGACGGCGACCCGGTGCGGCCGCAGCTCGCCGCCCTCCTGGCGTACGGCGAGCTCCTGGACGCGGCCCGTGGCCTCGTCGTACGACACCTCCGGTGTCAGCGTGTTGACCCCGGCCGTCTCCAGCCAGGCCCGGGACCAGGTGGCCATGTCGCGGCCCGAGGTCTCCTCCAGCACCGACAGCAGGTCGCCGAGCCCGGTGTTTCCGTACGCGTGCCGCTTGAAGTAGCGCCGCGCGCCCTCCAGGAAGGCGTCCCGGCCGGCGTAGGCGACGAGCTGCTTCAGCACGGACGCGCCCTTGGCATAGGTGATGCCGTCGAAGTTGAGCTTGGCGTCCTGCAGGTCGCGGATGTCGGCCGTGATCGGGTGCGTGGAGGGCAGCTGGTCGGCCCGGTAGGCCCAGGCCTTGCGGCGGTTGGCGAAGGTGATCCAGCCGTCGCGGAATCGGGTGGCCTCCACCAGCGAGAAGGCGCCCATGAAGTCCGCGAAGGACTCCTTCAGCCACAGGTCGTCCCACCAGCGCATGGTGACCAGGTCGCCGAACCACATGTGGGCCATCTCGTGCAGGATGACATTGGCCCGGCCCTCGTACGAGGCCTGCGTCACCTTGCCCCGGAAGACGTACTCCTCCCGGAAGGTCACCAGGCCCGGGTTCTCCATCGCGCCGAGGTTGTACTCGGGCACGAAGGCCTGGTCGTACTTCCCGAAGGGGTACGGGTAGTCGAAGTGGTCGTGGAAGAAGTCCAGCCCCTGCTTGGTGACGGTGAAGATGTCGTCCGCGTCGAAGTGCTTGGCCAGGCCCTTGCGGCACAGCGCGCCCAGCGGGATCTCCAGGCCGTCGCGCCGGTAGGTGTCCGTGACGTAGTGGTACGGGCCGGCGACGACACAGGTGATGTAGGTCGAGATCGGCTCGGTCTCCGCGAAGCGCCAGGTGCCGCCGGTGTCTCCCGTACGGGATTCCTCGGCGCCGTTGCTCCACACCGTCCAGCCCTCCGGGGCCGTGACCGTGAAGCGGTACGGCGCCTTGAGGTCCGGCTGCTCGAAGTTCGCGAAGACCCGGCGGGCGTCGGCCGGCTCGTACTGCGTATAGAGGTAGACCTCGCCGTCCTCCGGGTCGGTGAAGCGGTGCATGCCCTCGCCGGTGCGGCTGTACGCGCAGTTCGCCTCGACGACCAGCTCGTTGGCCTCCGCCAGCCCGTCCAGGGCGATCCGCGTCCCGTCGAAGACGGCCGCCGGGTCCAGCTCCCGCCCGTTGAGGACCACGGACTCCACGGACGGCGCGACCAGGTCCACGAAGGTGGCCGCACCCGGCTGCGCGGCCCGGAAGCGGATGGTGGTCAGAGACCGGAAGGTACGCTCCTCCGGCCGGACCGCCGAGCGCAGATCCAGCGCCACGTCGTACCCGTCCACGGACAGCAGTCCGGCCCGCTCGCGGGCCTCGTCTCGAGTCAGGTTCTCGCCGGGCACGCAGGGCTCCTCTGTGTCGTACATCTCGTCTTGTGGACGCTGGAATCCTCCCACGGGAATGCGTCCGGGCCCCGGCCGTGTTGCCCAGGTTCGGGGAAAAGCCATCCCTTGAAGCCGACCCTTGCCGAGGAGAACGCTGTGCCCGAGACGACCGACACGACGAAGACGCCCGCGGATTTCTGGTTCGACCCGCTGTGTCCCTGGGCCTGGATGACCTCCCGCTGGATGCTGGAGGTCGAGAAGGTCCGCCCGGTCGAGGTCCGCTGGCACGTCATGAGCCTCGCCGTGCTCAACGAGGACCGCCTCGACGAGATGCCCGAGCAGTACCGCGCCCTGATGAAGACCGCCTGGGGCCCGGTGCGCGTCTGCATCGCCGCCGAGCAGAAGCACGGCAGCGAGGTCCTCGGCCGCCTCTACACCGCGCTGGGCACCCGCTTCCACAACCAGGGCCTGGAGAAGGACCACGACACCATCGTCGCCGCCCTCGAGGAAGCCGGTCTCCCCGCCGACCTCGCCGACTTCGCCACCTCCGACGTCTACGACGCCGAGCTCCGCGCCTCCCACCAGGAGGGCATCGACAAGGTCGGCCAGGACGTCGGCACCCCCGTCATCGCCGTCCCCGGCCCCGACGGCGAGCAGATCGCCTTCTTCGGCCCCGTCGTCACCCCCGCCCCCAAGGGCGAGGCGGCGGCGAAGCTCTGGGACGGCACGCTGCTGGTGGCCTCCATCCCCGGCTTCTACGAGATCAAGCGGACCCGCACCGTCGGGCCCATCTTTGATTAGGCGACTTCGCCGCCGCTGCGCTCAGCCGCCTGGGTCGGCCGCTGACCGCGCGCTGACCGCCGTGTAGGCGGGCTGTAGGCGCGCGGTAGGCGTGCTGTCAGCGGGCCCCGGCACTGTCGGACGCATGGAGACCACAGCGCTCACCTCGTTCATCCGGTTCGTCGTCTGCGGCGGCGGCGTCGGGCTGCTGTCCAGTGGGTCGATGCTGCTGCTGACCGGGCAGATCCCGTTCGCCGTGGCCAACGCCCTGGTGTCGGTGGTCTCGACGTTGCTGGCGACCGAGCTGCACAGCCGCTTCACCTTCGGCGGCGGGCGGCGGGCGGGCTGGCGGGTGCACCTGCAGTCGGGGGCGACCCTGGCGGTCGCGTATGTCTTTACAACCGGCGCGATGCTGGCGCTGCGCGCCCTGCACCCGCAGGCCGGGCCGCTGCTGGAGCAGGCGGTGTACCTGGGGGCGTCGGGGCTGGCGGGGATCGGGCGGTTCGTGGCGCTGCGGCTGGTCGTGTTCGCACGGGGCGGTGCGAAGGGTGAGCCGGCAATGGCGCTGGCCGCGTAAGGGCTTGTTGGGAATCAACAGCCCGCCGTGACCGGGATCACGTATCACGGCTGGTGGTTGTGTGGGACCGGCCAAGGCGGCGATCACGTCTTTGTCGCAGGCTGACAGTGATCGGTGCCCGGTCGGCGGGATAGGTTCACGACGAAGCTATCTGTGAAGCTGTCTGTCCCGACCTCTGGGGAGAATCTGTTGAGCACCGCCGCCGCTGTCGCACGCCCGAACACCGTCCTGGCCGACCTCCTCCCCGCCTCCCGCGTCCGGGACGCGGCCCTCGTCCTCGGCGGGGCGGCCCTGACCGGCCTGGCCGCGCAGCTGTCCGTCCCCGTGCCCGGCTCGCCGGTGCCGGTGACGGGGCAGACCTTCGCCGCGCTGCTGGTCGGCACCGCGCTGGGCGCCCGGCGAGGGTTCGCCGCGCTGGCGCTGTACGCGGTGGCGGGCGTGGCCGGGATGCCGTGGTTCGCGGACGGCTCGTCGGGCTGGGGTGCGCCGAGCTTCGGCTACATCCTCGGCATGATGCTCGCCTCGGCCGCCGTGGGCGCCCTGGCCCGACGCGGCGCCGACCGCGGTGTGTGGCGGATGGCCGGGGTGATGGTGGTCGGCAGCGCGATCATTTACGCGGTCGGAGTGCCGTACCTGGCGGCGGCCGCGCACCTGTCGCTCGGCCGGGCGGTGTCGCTGGGCCTGACGCCGTATCTGCTCGGCGACGCGCTCAAGGCGGCGCTGGCGATGGGCGCGCTGCCCGCGGCGTGGAAGCTCGTCGGACGCCGGGGCTGACGGTCGGCTGGTCGACAGCGGAGTGAAGACCAGCCGCCCGCTCATTCCGTAGAACTCACTCGTGGCGGCGGCGCGGCCTGCGCGTCGTCGCCCAGATCCCCGCCGCGCCCGCCGCGAGCAGCAGCAGACCGCCGGCCAGCGCGATCGGCAGCCCGGCGCCGGGGGCGCCGGTCTGCGGCAGGCTGGAAGGGCTCGGGGAGACCGAACTGTCCTGGCCGGTGGGCACGTTGTTGGTGCCCAGCAGCAGCGGGGTGTCGGGGGCGTTGGGAGTGGGCTTGGTGGTGCCGAAGGGGACCGGGCCCTGCTGCCAGAGCAGGGTCTCGGAGGTGCCGAGGGTGACGGGCAGGCAGATCTTGCCGGCGCTCTGCAGGTCGTAGGTCGCGGAGATCCTGTACGTCTTGCTCGCGCCGGCGGCGAGCGAGCTGATCTGGCAGTAGTAGCCGCTGTTGGAGGGTGCGGGGCGCTTCGCCTTCGGGATCTCGGCGCAGCCCTCCACGCCGGTCACCTTCAGCGCGTCGAAGCCGACGACCGACATCACGATGGCCGGGGTGGCCTTGTCCCCGTTGTTGATGATCTTCGCCGTGATGGTGGTGGTCTCGGTCTTGTTGTCCACCGAGATCTGCGACGGCAGTTCGGTGTTCACCTTGATGTCCGCCGGGGTGCTCGGGCCCGGCGAGCCCCCCTGGCTGCTGCCGGGCGTCGGATCCGCCGCGGCCGCCGTGTTCGTCGCGGCCGCCGTGAGCAGCAGCGACAGAACAGCCGTGGCCCCTGACAGATACATGCGAATTCGCTGATGGCTGTGGCGCATTGAACCTCCCCCTGATTGTTGCTCTATGAAGAGGTACCACAAGATTCGCCCCATCTATGCTGTGATGGTGGCAAGTTAATACTTCCGTCCTGGTCGTGGTGGCATTGGTGCGGTTCATGGGCAATTCCTCCCGTAGTGGGGAGACAGGGAATGGTGGGAAACACGAGCGGTGAGGTCCGGGGCCGTCTGGTCGTGGGCCGTTACCGCCTCGGCGGGTCGATCGGCCAGGGCGGCATGGGCCGGGTCTGGCGGGCGGTCGACGAGGTCCTGGACCGCCCGGTCGCGGTCAAGGAGATGCGGATCGACGACCTGGAGGCCGAGGACGCCCGGATCCGGCGCGAGCGGGCCATGCGGGAGGCGCGCGCCACGGCCCGGATCGACCACCCGAACGTGGTGCGGGTCTATGACGTCGTGCAGGAGAACGACCGGCTGTGGATCGTCATGGAGCTGGTCGACGGCCGCTCCCTGGAGCAGATCCTCGTCGCGGACGGGCCCGTCGCCGCGCCGGAGTCCGCCCGCATCGGCCTCGGGCTGGCGGCGGCGCTGCGCGAGGTGCACGCGGTCGGAGTGCTGCACCGCGACATCAAGCCCGGAAACGTACTGGTCGAGGCGAGCGGCGGCCGCGTCGTCCTCACCGACTTCGGCATCGCCGCGATCCAGGACGCCGCCGCGCTCACCATGGTCGGCATGCTCGTCGGCTCCCCGGACTACATGGCCCCCGAGCGCGTCGAAGGCCGCCGCCAGGGCCCGCCCTCCGACCTGTGGTCGCTCGGCGCCACCCTCTGCGCCGCCCTCGCCGGGCATTCCCCCTTCGCCCGCCCCACCACCCTCGCCACCCTGCACGCCGTCCTCTACGAAGAGCCCCAGCTCCCGCCCGAGGCCGGCCCCCTGCGCGACACCCTCGCCGCGCTGCTGCGCAAGGACCCCGAAGCCCGCCTCACCCTCGACGAGCTGTGCGCGGCCCTACGGCCCCTGGCCGACCCGGTGCCGGTCCCCCCGGAGGCCTTGCCCGAGGCCGGGCCCGAACCCGAGGACGCCGTCCCGCCCGGCTGGCTGCGGGAACGGCGGAACCGGCGCCGCCGCCTCGCGCTGGGGGCCGTCTCAGGCGTCGCCGTGGCGGCCGTCGCGGCGACGGTCGTCGTCCTCACCGCCGGGCACACCGGCACCCGTGAACCCCAGGTGCTGGGCACCAGCCGCCCCCCGGCGAGCAGTTCGGCCCCGGCCGCGACCGTCTCCCCGTCCGCCCCCGCCGCAGGGACCCGTAATGAGACCGGCTTCAGCTGGGTGCCGCCGGACAGCTGGACGCGTACCGCCAAGAGCCCGTCGAACATCCACTACCACTCGCCGGACGGCACCCAGGAGATCGCCGCCTCCTACGCCCTCGCCGGCGGCGGCGATCTGCTGACCCAATGGCAGCAGGCCGAGGCCGGCTCGCACGACGTGCCCGACTACCGCAAGATCCGCCTCGAACGGACCACGTTCCGCGGCAAGCCCGGGGTGGTCTGGGAGTACACCTTCACCGAGAACGGCACACCGATGCGGGCGCGGCAGCTCGGCTTCACCTCCGGTGGCAAGACGTACCAGCTCAACATCTGGTTCGCCGCCTCGGTCCGGACCGCCGCGCTGCGCACTTACGACTCGGTGACGGCTTCCTTCACCCCGCTCTGACCGCCGCCGGAGGCAGTGGCGGTGTCGGCGGCCCCCGGATCCCGGATTCCCGCCCCGCCATGTCAGACTCTTGGCCATGCGCGTGTACCTCGGCTCCGACCATGCCGGCTTCGAACTCAAGAACCACCTCGTCGACTGGCTCACCGCCAACGGCCACGAGGCCGTCGACTGCGGCCCGCACATCTACGACGCCCAGGACGACTACCCGCCCTTCTGCCTCCGCGCCGCCGCGCGCACCGCCGCCGACCCCGACGCCCTCGGCATCGTCATCGGCGGCTCCGGCAACGGCGAGGCCATCGCCGCCAACAAGGTCAAGGGCGTCCGCGCCGCGCTCGCCTGGAGTGAGGAGACCGCCTCCCTGGGCCGCCAGCACAACAACGCCAACGTCATCAGCATCGGCGGCCGCATGCACACGGTGGACGAGGCGACCAAGTTCGTCGAGGTCTTCCTCGCCACGCCGTACTCCGGCGAAGAGCGTCACACCCGCCGCATCGAGATGCTCGACGCCTACGAGACCACCGGCGAGCTCCCCCCGATCCCGGCCCACCACCCGCGGCAGGACGGCTGACACCGTGCCCGAAGGGCATACGATCCACCGTCTGGCCGCCGACCATTTCGAACGGTTCGGCGGCCGTCCTGTGCGCGCGAGCAGCCCGCAGGGCAAGTTCTCCGACGGGGCCGCCCTCATCGACGGCCAGGTGCTCACCGAGGCCGAAGCCCACGGCAAGCACCTCTTCCTCGGCTTCGCCGCCACCGGCTGGGTCCACATCCACCTCGGCCTCTTCGGCAAGGTCGGCTTCGGCCCCGCCCCGGCCCCGCCGGCCACCGACACCGTACGGCTGCGCCTGGCCAACCCCGGCTCCTACGTCGACCTGCGCGGCCCCACCGCCTGCGAGCTCATCACCGACGCCGAGAAGCAGGCCATACACGACCGCCTCGGCCCCGACCCGCTGCGCCCCGGAGACGACCCCTCCAACGACCCCGCCAAGGCCTGGGCCCGGATCTCGCGCAGCCGCACCACCATCGCCGCCCTCCTGATGGACCAGAAGGTCATCGCCGGCGTCGGCAACGTGTACCGGGCCGAAGTCCTCTTCCGGCACGGCATCGACCCCTACCGCCCCGGCCGCGACCTCACCCGCCCCCAGTGGGACGCCATCTGGGCCGACCTCGCCGCCCTCATGCGCGAGGGCGTCCGCCTCAACCGCATCGACACCGTCCGCCCCGAGCACACCCCCGAGGCCATGGGCCGCGCCCCCCGTGTCGACGACCACGGCGGCGAGGTCTACGTCTACCGGCGGGCCGCCATGCCCTGCCACATCTGCGGCGCCGAGGTCCGCACGGCGGACCTCGCCGGGCGCAACCTGTTCTGGTGCCCCGGCTGCCAAGACTGCCAGCCTGCGCCCTAGAACCCGTGGGGCAGCCAGGGCGCGAGGTCGCTGCGGAACGCGACCGCCGCCTCCGCGAGCGCCCCGCCCCGCAGTTCGCGGACCCGTCCCGCCCGCGCCAGCGCGCTGAGCGAGAAGCCCCCGAGATACGCCGAGCCCAACTCCCGCACCGACAGGGCGAGATCCGCCGGGTCCGCGGTCCGGACGCAGACCGCGCCCTTCGGGTCGCCGCTGAGCCGCCACCGCCCCTCGTTCCAGGGACAGAAGGAATCGGCGACCTCAAGGACGACATCCACCGCCGACGCGTAGGTCCGTGCCTCCAGTGCCGCGCCGACATTCACCAGGCGGGCGAAGAGCCCCTCCTGGGTGCCCACCCCGCACCGTCCGACATCCGAGACCAGGTGCAGCACCGGATCGTCGGCCGGCCGGTTGGAGGCAACGACCTTCGAGGTCAGGTCGATCCCGAACAGATAACGCCAGAGCGCCGCACGGACCACCGGATCCAGCGCGTCGAGATCGCGCACGATCACCGTGCCGTCCGGCCCGCGCGGCCCCCACTCCGGCTTCACCGCATAGCGCGCGTACCCCCGCACCTCCCCGTCCACCTCGGCGAGCACGCACTGCCGTTCGCTCGCTCCCCTCCGGGTGGCCGGTGGGTCGACCAGGGCGTGGCGCTCCCAGCCCGGCCGGCGGGCGAGCAGCCCGGGGCGGCCGGTCACCAACTGCCCGTAGACGGCCTCGCAGGCCTCCAGGCCCTCCTCCAGGCCGACGAGGCGCAGCCGTACGCCGTCGACGCCGTCCGGCAGCGCCAGCCGCACTCGCGTCGTGTCGATCTCGACCCCTACTTCCTCGCTGGCCACCCCGTACCCGAACCGGCCGTAGATCACCGGCTCGGAGGCGGTCAGCACCGCGAGCGCCTCACCGCGCTCCCGTACGTCGTCCAACTGCCGCCGCATCATGGAGGTCAGCACTCCGCGCCGCCGGTGCGTGGGCCGGACGCTCACGCAGGTCACACCGGCCGCCGGTACAAGTGCGCCACCCGGCACCGACAGCCGGAAGGAGAAGGCCGAGGCGCTGCCGACGATCGCGTCGCCGTCCCAGGCGGCTATGGACCGCTCGGGCTCGTTGACGGCCTTCCAGTACGCCCGCTGCTCGTCTACGAAGCTTCCGCCGAAGGCGCGGTCGATCCCGTCGAACCAGCTCTCCCACTGCTCGGGCTCAAGATCCCTCAACTCAACAGTCATGACCCCTCCCTAGCACCCGGCCCGCCGCCCGTGCGACCGTATTTCACCGGCCAATTCGGCCGCCGCGAATCGACGCACCGGCGAATCGCTGGGTAGGGTCGCCGGAACATGGCACAGCGCGCCGCGGGAGACAGCCCGGTGGCCCGGTGGCGTAGGACGCTGCACCGGGCCCGAGTCGGCGTGCGCAAGACGGGCGTCGACTACTTCCGCGGCGAGGGCTCGGACTGGCTGATCCTCTCCGTGCTCCTGCTGAGCGTGCCCACCATCGCCTGGGGCACCGTGGCCAGCCCCGTGTGGTGCCCGCCGACCACCCTCGTGCTCCCGATCCTGCTCGGCGGCCTGCTCCTGCGCCCTTCCAGCCTGCTCCTCCTCTACGCGGCCTCGGCGGCCGCCCTGGTGGTGGAATCGGCCAGCTTCGCCCCGTACGTGAACGGGCTCGGCCCGGTCACGCCGGGCGTGGTGCTCGTGGTGAGCGCGGTGGCCTTCGCGGGGCTGCTGATCGCGCAGTTCCGCAGCCGGGTCGGCGTGCCGTGGCGGGGCGGCGGGACGATGCTGTTCGACCTGCGCGAACGCATCCGCGTACAGAGCCGGCTGCCGATGCTGCCGCCGGGCTGGCATGCCGAGATGGCGCTGCGCCCGGCCGGCGGGCAGTCCTTCTCCGGCGACTTCGTGGTGGCCACCCGCACCTCCGGCGGCCGGGTCCTGGAGGCCGTCCTCACCGATGTCTCCGGCAAGGGCATGGACGCCGGGTCGCGCGCGCTGCTGCTGTCCGGCGCTTTCGGCGGCCTAGTGGGGTCGCTGCCGCCGCACGCGTTCCTCACGGCCGCCAACGGCTATCTGCTCCGGCAGAACTGGGACGAGGGCTTCGCCACCTCCGTACACCTCGTCCTGGACCTGGAGTCCGGCGACTACGAGCTGCTGTCCGCCGGCCACCTGCCCGGCGTCCAGCTCAGCTCCGGCACCGGCCGCTGGGAGGAGAAGGCCGCCGAGGGCCCGCTGCTGGGCATCTACGACGGGGCCGAGTTCCACGGCGTGAAGGGCACCCTGCGCTCCGGCGACGTGCTCCTGCTCTTCACCGACGGCCTGGTCGAGGCCCCCGGGCGCGACCTCTCCGAGGGCATCGACCGGCTCATCGGCGAGGCCGACCGCTATGTGGCCCACGGCTTCCGGGGCGCGGCCTGGCAGTTGATCGAGGCCGTCGCGAAGAACGTCAACGACGACCGGGCGCTGCTCATAGTGTGCCGGGACTGACCACCGCTCTGGCATCCGCTCTGGCGTTCGCCCTGGCATCCGGCCTGACATCCGTCCTGGCATCCGGCTGGGCGTCCGGCTTCCTGAACGCCCACCCCATCCCCGGCTCGACCACACACCGGAACACCCGCCGCACCGGTGCCGTGCACAGCGCCGTCACCACCGCCGCCGCCGCGACCGTCACCGCCACCTCGCCGGGCGCGCTGCGCAGCCAGCCGTACGTGTCGAACCAGCCCGCGTAGCCCGCGCCCTTGATCAGCAGCCCGTGCAGCAGATAGCCGTACAGCGTCCCCGCGCCCAGCGCCGTGAACCACATCCGGCGCTGCGGCACCCACGCGAGGAAACACACGGTGAGCAGGACCGACACTCCGAAGAGCGCGGCCGTTGCGACCGGGCCGACCCACCACGGCTCACCGATCTGCTGCGCGCTCCTGTGGTGGTAGAGCCACCCCGCGTCCATGCCGGCCCCGGCCGCCCAGTACGCGAGCGCGAGGGCTCCGAGCACGACCGGTACCGACAGGATCCGGATTGCGCGCCTGCGCATGACGTGGAAGTGCTCCGGCTTCATGCGCAGCCCGAGGACGAAGAACGGCATGAACTGCAGGACGCGCTGCAGGTCGAGGGCGCCGCCCATGCCGGGAGAGGTCGAGGCGAGCGCGGCGATCACGAGGGCGAGGGCCAGCGGGTGGCGTACGACCCGCCAGAGCGGGGTGGTCAGCCGCCAGATGAAGAGCGCGAGAAGGAACCAGGTCAGGTACAGCGGGTCGATGAGGCTGAAGGGAGGGTTGGGGGCCTCGCCGGCCGTCAAGTCGAACAGCGAGTAGACGGTCTGGAAGACGAGGTACGGGACCGCGACACCGGTGATCAGCCGCTTGACGCGGTCCGGCCGGAGGTCGAAGTTCCGGGAGAAGTAGCCGGAGATGACGATGAAGGCCGGCATGTGGAAGGCGTAGACGAAGAGGTACAGGCCCTCGATGGTTCTGCTGTCGCTCTTGAGCAGGTCCCAGGAGTGACCCATCGCCACGAGGACGATGGCCAGGTACTTGGCGTTGTCGAAGAAAGCGTCACGCTGTGTCGGCCTCACCGCGTCCGGTCTGCCCGGGGGACGTTCGTCCCCGCGAGGGGGGAGTGTGTCCGCGGTCTTCGCGGTCTTCGCGGTGTCCGCGGTGGTCGCGGTGGTCGTGGGTGGGGGCGGGAACGTCTGGGGCACCATACCGAGCGAGCGCTTCCTCGTGGATTCTTCCCGGGAGTCGGGATATCAGCTCGGCTACCCGGGCATGCGGCGTCTACACGCTGTCCGTTTGATTGGTAAATGTTCCCCCATATAGCGCTTGAAGGGGGCATTTCGCCCACCCCGGCCGGGAACTGGTGAGGCAATTAAGTGTGTTCGGGGAGGGGTTGGGAAATACTCAATCCCGAAGGCCCGCAATTGCCGGTATGCCCCCCCGGGGGTCACCGTGTCAGTGCTTGGTGGGACGATGGACGACGCTGAGGCGTTCCGACCGAGGATGTGATCGGCTGTGGCCATCTCACTGTCCGTAGTGCTGTTGTTGGCGATCGTCCTGATCGTCATGATAAGAGGCAAATCACTGAAGGCCGGGCCGGCCATTGTGGCCATCCTGTTCGGCTTCTTCCTGGCCTCCACAGGGATGGCGCCCTCGATCAGCAAGTTCCTGAACTCGCTGGCCGACTCCATCAACTCGATCAACTTCTGAGCCGGCGTCAGGCGGCTGCGGCTGTCTCGGCGGGCGCCTCGGGTACATCGGATGCCTCGGGTGCCTCCACGATCCGGCGCAGGGCGTCGGCGCGCTCCTGAGGGCTACGAGCCGTCAGCAGCGCCGCCAGTACGGCGATCCGGGCCTGCCCGGCCCGCAGCTCCCCCGTCAGTACCGCGCCCGCCTCCGCCAGGTCCACCGCTCCGCCGCCGGTGTACATCGGCGCCACCGGCCCTGCCGCCACCCGCGTGCTCACCGCGACCAGCACCCCGGCCGCCACGGCCCGCTCCACCGCGGCCACGAACTCGGGCGTCGCGTTGCCCGCCCCCGTACCGACCAGCACGATGCCCTGCGCGCCCGCGCCCAGCGCAGCCTCGAACAGCACCGGGTCCGCGTCGACGTGATGCATCACGACATCCACCCGCGGCGTGCGTACGGCCGTCTCGGGAACCGGCAGCACCTCCGCGCGCCCCCGCGGCTGCCCCCACGCGATCTCCCCGAACTTCACCCGTCCCAGCGGCCGCCCCGACGGGTCGGCGAACGCGCCGCGCGGGTCCAGCGTGTGCACCTTGAGCGTGCCCCGGGCGGCGTGCACGAAGCCGCCGAACGCGATCACCACGCCGATGTCCCGGCCGGTCGCCGCCGTCAGCATCGCGTCGTACAGATTCCCCGCCGCGTCCCCGTCCACCGAGTCCAGCGGCAGTTGCGCTCCCGTGAACACGACCGGCCTGCGGTCGTGGTGGTGCAGGTCGAGCAGGAAGGCCGACTCCTCCATGGTGTCCGTGCCGTGCGTCACCACGACCCCGTCCACCGACGGGTCCGCGAGCACCTCGTGCACCGTGCGCAGCAGCTCCAGCTGGTGCGCCGTCGTCAGCTGCGAGCTGTTCACCGTGAACAGGTCCCGGACGCTCACCTCCACGCCCTCGGGCACCGCGCTCCCCGCGAGCACCTCGTCGCCGGCGGCCTCCGCCGCGTACCCGGTGCCCTGCCAGCGGCTGGCTATGGTCCCGCCGGTGCCGATCACGACGACGCGCTTCACGCTTCCCTTGCTCATACAACAATGATATGTGGAAAGTCGAGCGATTTGCTGCCAATCTAAGCGCGTAGACCGGCCACCTGTGGTGGATACTGCCACCATGGACGCCATCGACAGAGCAATCTTGCGCGAACTCCAGGCCGACGGCCGTCTCACCAACCAGGAGCTCGCCGCCCGCGTCGGCCTCACCCCGTCCCCCTGCCTCCGTCGCGTCCGCCAACTGGAAGAGGACGGCGTGATCCGCGGCTACCGCGCCGTCGTAGACCCCACCGCCCTCGGCCGCGGCTTCGAGGTCTTCGCCTCCGTCGAGGTCCACCGCGACCGCGACTCCGTCGCCGCCTTCGAGTCCCAGGTCCAGCGCATCCCCGACGTCATCGAGGCCTACCGCCTCTACGGCGCCCCAGGCTCGCTCCTGCGCATCGCGGTCGCCGACAGCGAAGCCTTCGAGCGCTTCTGGACGGACAAGCTCATCGCCCTCCCCGGCGTCAGCGACGTCAACTCCCAGATGATCATGAAGCGCATCAAGTCCCCCGAAGGCCTCCCCATCGACTAGGCCCTGTCCGGGCGATCACGGGCGCCCGCCGCGCCAGCGGCTGATGTCACAGCGGCGGCGAAGGGGGCCGTTCATGATCGCCCGGACAGGGCCTAGCCCCCGCTATCCCCGCCCCAGCGCATCCCGCACCGCCTCCTCACTCCGCCCGATCACCGCCGACCCGTCCTCGGCGGTGATGATCGGCCGCTGAATCAGCCGCGGATGCCCCGCCAACGCCTCGATCCACCGCTCGCGCTCGCGCGCCTCCCGGGGCCAGTCCTTGATCCCCAGCTCCTTCGCCTCGGCCTCCTGCGTACGCACGATGTCCCACGGCTCCAGCCCCAGCCGCCCCAGCACCGCCCGCAGCTCCTCGGCGCTGGGCGGATCCTCCAGGTAGCGCCGCACGGTGTAGGCAGCGCCTTCCTCGTCCAGCAGCTTCACGGCGGCTCGGCACTTCGAGCATGCGGGGTTAACCCAAATCTCCATGGCGTGCACCTTAAGACGGCTGCGACACTGCGCGGGTGACCGAGACGAGTGCCGCCACGGTGATCCACAACCACGTGCAGGCCTTCAACGCCCGCGACCTCGACGCCCTCATGTCCGGATTCACGGACGCCGCCCTCTGGATCACCGGAAAGACCGCTGCCCGAGGCCGCGCCGAAATCGCCGAACTCTTCTCCGAAGCGATGACGGGACTGCTGCCCGAACTCACCGTGCACACCCTGCTCGTCCAGGGGGACCAGGCGGCCTGCCAGATGACCGAGACCCTCACGGTCGGCGGGAGGACGGAATCCTTCCCCATCGCTGCCTTCTACGTGCTGCACGACTCCCGGATCGCATCCGCGAAGATCTACCGCGAGGGAAGCGCGGAGATCGGCTGAAGCCGGTCAGCCGTCAGGCGATGCGGCCTGCCCTCACGCCCGCCACGAACGCAGTCCAGGAGGCAACGGGGAAAACCAGAGCGGGGCCTTGGGGCTCCTTGCTGTCGCGTACGGGGACGATGCCGGGGATGCCGTCGGCGACCTCGACGCAGCTGCCGCCCTCGCCGTCGCTGTAGCTGCTCTTGCGCCACGGCGTGGTGCTCAGGTCGTGCTCGGTGGTACGCATGGTGCGAAGTCCTCCATCGCCGATTCGATCAGGGCGAGGGACGCCTTCTGTGGGAGCGCGGCGGCCCTGACGAGATCGTAGGACAGTTGGACCTTGGCGACGAGAGCCGGATCTTCGATCAGATTGCCCGTCTGCGGCCCCTCGGCGTATGCCACCGGCGGGGCGTCGTCGAAGGCCATGAGCGTGGTCATCCCGTTGAGCGCGGGCACCCCGCACGAGAACGGCAGCACCTGCACAATGACCCGCTCCCGGCGCGCCAGATCCACGATGCGCCCCAACTGTTCCCGCATGACAGCCGGTCCGCCCACCGGCCGCCGGATGACGTTCTCGTCCAGAACGAACCACAACAGAGGCTCGGTTGGGTCCTCCAGCTTCGCGGCGCGGCCCGTACGAGCCGCGATCAGTTCCTCGATCCGCTCGGCCCTCGCCACCGGCTGGGCCGCCCGGAACACCGCCCGCGCGTAAGCCGCCGTCTGCAACAGCCCCGGCACGAACATCGACGCGTACTCGCAGATGCTCCGCGCCATCGCCTCCAGCTCAGCCGCCGCCTCGAACTTCTCCGCGTGCCGCGACACCTTGTGCACCATCCGGCACAGCCGGGAGAAATGCTCACCCGTCCCGAAGATCTCGTCCAGCTGCTTGGCCATGTCGAGCTGGGGCCTGCGCGTGGCCGCCTCCAACTGCCCGATGTACGCCCCCGAGCAGTACAGCCGCTCGCCGAGCCTGTCCTGCGACAGCCCGGCCTCCTCCCGCTTGAGGCGCAGCTCCGCCCCGTAGAACGCCCTCGGTGATGCGTACGGATCCAGGTCCTTGGGATGTGCCACCAGCAACGCACCTTTCCTGCATCGCGGTTGTTGAGTCCCGCCTCCTGTCAAAGGTATCTCCGGAGGGCAACGCTATGTGCACCGAACGTAACTGACGACCAACGAGCGAGGTAACCACCGTGCAGACCAGACGACGACACGAGATGACGAGTCAGGGCAGTGGCGGCCCGTACGCCCCCTCCCTGGGCACCCTCGCCGTGGACACCGACCGCGACCGCGTCGGCGTCGTCACCGGCTGGGACGGCCGTCAGGTGACCCTCAGGGCCCCGGCCGGCGGCGAGGAGTGGCGGGCTTCGGCCTTCCGCCCGGCAGACGCCAACGACGAACTCCGTGCCCGCGTGGCCGAGGCCAACGCGGCCGGGCGGTGGTTCCGATGAGCCCGACCCCGCGAACAGTCATCCGCGCCGCCGACTGGACCCTGCGCGTGGAGACCGCCGAAGGCGCCCCACAGGCCATCTACTCAGCCCTGTGCATCACCTGCGGCGCCGAATCACCCGCCGTCGACGACACCCGGCTCCCCATCGAGATCTGGACCCTCAAGCACACCGGCCTCAACCCCTCCCACCGCCAGTTCCAGCCCCGCACCCTGGGCTTCTGGCGCGTCGACCCAGCGCCCGGCAACCCCTACGCGGAGCGTCGGCAGCGGATGTAAGGATGCCGCCATGCATCCTGACGTCGAACGCATCACACTGATATCGGACGTTCACGGGAATCTGACGGCACTCGAAGCGGTACTCGACGACATCGACGCCCGCGGGATCAACCGGATCTTCAACCTCGGCGACTACGTGGGCAAGGGACCGCGCGGCCGGGAAGTCGTCGACGTGTGCTGAACGACCCCACCCCGGATCCACCGCCGCCGCTCCCTTCTCCCTGCAGTTCGTACGCGTCCCCTACGACGTCGAAGCCGAACTCGCCGTGGCCAGGGCCATGGGCCTGCCGGAATTCGACGGCTACGCCTCCGAGCTGCGTCACGGCATCTACCGCGGCGACCTCAAGACCGGCAAACCGCCCCGCTACCACCGTCGAAGCGCACTCACCAGTCGCGCCACTCATCGGTGATCTCGTGCGCGCCGATACCGTTCCTCGCCGCGAGAGCGGGGATGTCGATGCCGTGCTCCTCCAGCGTCCTGTCGACCGCATTTCCCGAGGAGGGCGCGCGGAGGTTCCGGGTACTCTCGGCACGGGCGGGAACGGACGGGGCCGCCCGTGCGGGGACGCGGGGGAGGTCGGGGCGGGATGATCGGGACGGCGTTCCGGACCGAGGACGTGCCGGTGGGGGACAGGTTCGAGTACTGGCGGCAGCTGATGAGCCGGACGATCGCGCCCAGCGACATGAGCAGTGACTACGCCGCGGACTTCTGGGCGGAGCAGCGGTTGATCGAACTGGGACCGGTGCGCGTGTGGCCGACAGCGCTCCGGCCGACGCGGTTCCGGCGGAACGCACGGATGGTGCGGCAGTCCGATCCCGAGGAATACCACCTGACGCTGGTGCTCGGCGGCGGGCTGGGCCTGGACCACGTGGGGCGGTCCGACACGTACGGCCCGCACGATCTGTGGCTGACCGACACCTCACGCCCGTACGACGTGCAGTCCTGCGACGTGCGGCCGTCGGCCGCCGGGGACCTCCCCTACATCACCGGCGTCGGCGTGGACTTCCCCAAGACGCTGCTGCCCCTGTCACCGGACCGGGTCCGGGAGCTGCTGGGCAAGCGGCTGTCGGGGCGGGAGGGAACGGGCGCCCTGCTGACGGGGTTCCTCACCGGCCTGGACCGGCAGTCCGGCTTCCTCCAGCCGTCCGACGCGCCGCGCCTGGGCATGGTCCTGGTCGACCTGCTGGCCGCGTGGCTCGCCCAGGCGCTGGAGGCGGAGGCCGCCCTGTCGCCGGAGACCCACCGCCGGGTCACGGTCACCCGCATACGGGCGTTCATCCGGCAGAACCTGCACGACCCGGAACTGCGGCCGCCCGTGATCGCCGTCGCGCACCACATCTCCCTCAGCTACCTGCACCGGCTCTTCCAGGAGGACGGGTCGGGCGAGACGGTGGCGGCCTGGATCCGCGGTCAGCGGCTGGCGGGCGCCCGCCGCGATCTGGCCAACCCCGCGATGCACACCACGCCGGTCCACACCGTCGCCGCCCGCTGGGGCATCCGCAGCGCCTCCGACTTCACCCGCGCCTTCCGCACCGCGTACGGGATCTCACCCACGGAATACCGGTTCCAGGCCCGGTCCGAGGGCGAGTAGACGCACAGTCAAACCATCAACAGTCCGGCGAGCAGCAAGGGCCGCCGCGCGACATGGCGAACGACGAAACCAATACGGTTCCAGAATGTCATCTGCTCCGGAGCAGGGTCATCAGGCTGCCTGGCAGGATGCTCGGATGGTCCTGTCTCATAGCCGGTCCAACGATCGTGACGGGCGTCTTCGCGCCGCGCTGGCGGCCCTGTTCGATGGCATCGAGCCTTGGGACGAGCTGGAGCAGGCTCATCTGAATGCGGCTGCGGAGTGGGTCGCCAGTGGTGCGCCGGTGTACCGGACGCGCAAACCGGATGTCCCCGCGATGCACCTGGTGAGCTACTTCGTCGTCCTGGACGAGGAGCGCGGGCAGTTGCTGCTCGTCGCGCACCGCAAGGCGGGGCTGTGGCTTCCGCCCGGGGGGCACGTCGAGCCGGGAGAGGACCCGTGGACCGCGCTGGTGCGCGAGTGCGGCGAGGAGCTTGGCGTTCCGGCGGTCGCCTGGGCGATCACCGGAGAACGGCCCCTGTTCCTCACCGTCACCCGGACTCAGGGGCAGGGCGAGCACACCGACGTCTCGCTCTGGTACGTCCTCAACGCGGATGCGGAGAGCATCACTTCCTACAACGAGGAGGAGTTCACGGCAGTCAGGTGGTTGACTCCGGAGCGGGTACTGGGTGAGCCGCTGAGCTCTTTGGACCCGCATATGCACCGCTTCGTCCGCAAGCTGCTGAATGCCTGGCCTGGATACCGATAGCAGGACCCACGTGGTCAGTGTCCTGTCCCGGTTGACGCCTGACAGGTCAGCTCGCCTGATCGCGATCCACGCACTTGCCTTGATCAACAGGCCTGGGCGGCGGCATGCCCCCGTAGGGTGGTCCGATGTTCGATCGGTTGGAGATCAAGGTGCTGCCGCCGGGGCCACGCTTCGCGGCCCAGCTGCGGTTCTGGGTCAACACGAAGGACGTCGTGGAGCAAACGGTTGGTGATGGAGGGCGCGGACCGCTCGCGGCAGATGGGCTGCCGGTCGGTCGCCCCAGTCCGCTGCGGGCGATCAGTGAGCAGCGCCGCGTGCGGTTGGGGGAACCCGAGTGCACCGGTGGTTGCTGCGGTTTCCTGTCCGTGGTCGTGCAGCGAATCGGGGACGTCGTGCGGTGGTCGGACTGGCACGTTCCCTCCGCGGAGGCTCCGCCGCCGGACTTTCACTTTGATGCGAGCGAGTACGACGCTGAAGTGGCTCGCGCTGAGGCAGGCCCGTGGTGGCTGAGCTGCCGGACCATTGCGTGACGGCGGCGACCTGGCGGATTCACCGCCGACGACACGGGCCCACCTGGCGCGGGGCGGCTTCAGCCGTCGTCGCGCTCGGCACCGCGATCGGGTGCGCTCATGTCCCCCGTCCTGGGCGTGCCGTCGGCGAGCCCGTAGCGCAGGTACACGGTGCCGTTCGGACCGGCTACCGGTGGTTCGAGGAGGGTGACGTTCGTGGGCACCGCGCCACCGTCGAACACCTTCTTCCCGACGCCGAGCACGATCGGGTGCACCCAGAGGTCGAGACGGTCGAAGAGCTTCTCGCGCAGGAGGGTCTGCACCAGGTTCAGGCTCCCGACGACCTTCACGTGCTCGTGCCGGTCACGGATCTCGCGGACCGCGCCGGCCAGATCCGGGCCGAGCTGCGTGGACCCGGCCCACGAGAGGTCGGGCCTGCCGCGGGAGGCCACGTACTTCGGGACGCTGTTGAAGAGCGTGGCGATCTCGTTGTCCTCGCCGCCCTCCTGGTGCGGCCAGTAGCCGGCGAAGATGTCGTACGTCCGCCGGCCGAGCAGGAGGGCGTCCGTGCCCTCGTACGCGGCACCGACCTGCGCCCCCTCGACCTCGTCCAGCAGGGGCGCCTGCCAGCCGCCGAACGGGAACCCCGCCGGGTCCTCGTCGGGACCGCCGGGCGACTGCCCGACGAGGTCGAGGGTTGCGAACAGCTCGATGTGGATGAGGCCCATGCCTTGCTCCCGATGAGTTGGTTGTCCCGGTCGGGAAGTAGACGTGTGGGCGCCCGCAGACTCATCGCTGCGACGGCACCCGGCTTTACGGGGGCCTGACTCGTCCACCGAATGACCAAGGCCCAGGCGGGGGAGTGAACCCCTCGCCTGGGCCTCAGTGGCAAGAGCGGGCGACGGGAATCGAACCCGCGTAGCTAGTTTGGAAGACTAGGGCTCTACCATTGAGCTACGCCCGCAACGGCCAGTTATTCTGGCACACCGCATCGTAGCCGATCGAGCCGGATGTCGTTGACGCGGATATATGGCAGCCAGGGTGTGCGGAGGCATGTACTCTACGTGTCGCACTGACGGGGTGTGGCGCAGCTTGGTAGCGCGTCCGCTTTGGGAGCGGAAGGTCGTCGGTTCGAATCCGGCCACCCCGACCAGTAGGACCACGGCAGGACCAGTGGGCCGGTGAGCCGGTAAAGAGCTGCGGCTGTTCTCCGGCGCGGCCCGGGGCCGGAGCGTGGTACCGGTAGGATGGGTCGTCGGCCCCCGGTGTACGGCATGCGCACAGTGTGACCGGTAGATCGAGATCGCAAGGGATTGTGATCGGGATCGGCGCCGGAGAGCCCCCATCAACGTAAAGCCCCAAGGAGACCCAACCGTGAAGAGCGCCGTCGAGACTCTGAACCCGACCCGGGTTCGACTCACTGTCGAGGTGCCCTTCGAGGAGCTCAAGCCCAGCCTCGACGCGGCGTACAAGAAGATCAACCAGCAGGTGTCGGTGCCGGGCTTCCGTAAGGGCAAGATCCCTGCGCGCGTCATCGACCAGCGGTTCGGCCGTGGCGCGGTCCTCGAAGAGGCCATCAATGACGCGCTGCCGAAGTTCTACACGGAGGCGGTCAACGAGGGTGAGCTGAATGTCCTCGGTCAGCCGGATGTGGACATCACCGAGTTCAACGACGGTGACGAGCTGAAGTTCACCGCCGAGGTGGACATCCGCCCGACGATCGAGATCCCGGACTACACGGGCATCGAGGTCACGGTGGACGCCATCGAGATCTCGGACGAGGACGTCGACAAGTCGCTGGAGCAGCTCCGTGAGCGCTTCGCGTCGACGAGCCCGGTGGAGCGCGCGGCCGCCGAGGGCGATGTCGTGGTGATCGACCTGGAGGCCTCGGTCGACGGCGAGGTGCTGGAGGACGGCGTCGCCAAGGGCGTCAGCTACACCATCGGCTCGGGCCAGCTGCTCGACGGGATCGACGAGGCCGTGACGGGCCTGGAGGCCGGCGGTACGGCGACCTTCACGTCGGAGCTGAAGGGCGGCTCGGCGGCCGGGCAGGACGCGTCGGTCAAGGTCGAGGTCACGGCCGTGCAGGCGCGTGAGCTGCCGGAGCTGGACGACGACTTCGCACAGCTGGCGAGCGAGTTCGACACGCTTGAGGAGCTGCGCGCGGACAGCGTGAAGCGACTGACGCGGATCAAGCAGTACGACCAGGCCACGCAGGCTCAGGAGAAGGTGCTCGACGCCCTCCTGGAGCTCACCGAGGTCCCGCTGCCGGAGAAGCTCCTCAAGGACGAGATCGAGACTCGTACGCACAACCTGGAGCACCACCAGTTCGAGCCGATGGGCCTGACCTGGGAGAGCTTCCTGGAGCGCGAGGGCAAGACCCGCGAGGAGTACGACGCGGAGGTCGAGGAGCAGTCGAAGAAGGGCATCAAGACCCAGTTCGTGCTCGACGAGCTGGTGTCGAAGGAGAAGCTGTCGGTCAACCAGGAGGAGCTCACCGAGCACCTCATGCGCCGTGCGGCCTCCTCCGGCATGAGCCCGGACCAGTTCGCGCAGGCGGTCGTCGAGGGCGGCCAGGTGCCGCTGCTCGTCGGTGAGGTCGCGCGCGGCAAGGCGCTGGCCGTGGTCGTGGAGGCGGCGAAGGTCGTCGACACCAACGGCGAGGTCGTCGACCTCGAGGACGACGAGGACGAGACCGGCGAGACGGTCGAGGCGGCCGCTGAGGCCGTTGCCGAGGACGAGTCCACCGAGGCCTGAGCTTCGCACGCATGACGCACGACGGGCCCGGATGCGTAAGCGTCCGGGCCCGTCCCTTTCCCCGTACCACCACCCTGCGCTCAGAGCGAACAGTTCCGCGTAGGGGATTGCTGGGCCCCACCTGCGCGTTAGGGTCCGTAAGTACGGGGGCAGAGTGCTTTCGCTCCGCCCACGAGAAGACCCTGTGACGGCTGACGGCCGTCCGACAACGAGCAGGTGGATACGTGACGCTTCCGATGCCTTCCGCCGCCGGCGAGCCGACCTTCGGTGGCCTCGGCGACCAGGTCTACAACCGGCTGCTCAACGAGCGGATCATTTTCCTCGGCCAGGCGGTCGACGACGACATCGCCAACAAGATCACCGCGCAGCTCCTCCTCCTTGCCGCTGACCCGGACAAGGACATCTACCTCTACATCAACAGCCCCGGCGGTTCGGTGACGGCCGGCATGGCGATCTACGACACCATGCAGTTCATCCCGAACGACGTGGTCACCATCGCGATGGGCCTCGCGGCCTCGATGGGCCAGTTCCTGCTGACCGCCGGCGCCCCCGGCAAGCGCTTCGCGCTGCCGAACACCGACATCCTGATGCACCAGCCGTCGGCCGGCCTGGCCGGTTCGGCCTCGGACATCAAGATCCACGCGGAGCAGCTGCTGCGTACGAAGAAGCGGATGGCCGAGCTGATCGCTCAGCACTCCGGCCAGACCATCGAGGCGATCACCCGCGACTCCGACCGCGACCGGTGGTTCTCCACCGAGAAGGCCAAGGAGTACGGCCTGATCGACGACGTCATCACGCACGCCGCCAATGTGCCGGGCGGCGGCGGCACCGGGGCCTGAGCATCGCCCACAGCCCCATACCCGCCTCCCAGCCCCTGCCCTTCCCCAGGACGGTGAACGTGAACACGACCCCCAGCAACATCCCCGGCGGCAGTCTCTACGACCGCATGACGCCGGCCGAGGCCCGCTACATCGTTCCGCGTTTCGTGGAGCGCACCTCGCAGGGCATCCGCGAGTACGACCCGTACGCGAAGCTCTTCGAGGAGCGGGTGATCTTCCTCGGCGTCCAGATCGACGACGCCTCCGCCAACGACGTCATGGCGCAGCTGCTGTGCCTGGAGTCGATGGACCCCGACCGTGACATCTCGGTCTACATCAACAGCCCCGGCGGCTCCTTCACGGCTCTCACGGCGATCTACGACACGATGCAGTTCGTGAAGCCGGACATCCAGACGGTCTGCATGGGCCAGGCCGCCTCCGCCGCCGCCGTGCTGCTCGCGGCGGGCACCCCCGGTAAGCGCATGGCGCTGCCGAACGCCCGCATCCTGATCCACCAGCCGTACAGCGAGACCGGCCGTGGGCAGGTCTCCGACCTGGAGATCGCCGCGAACGAGATCCTGCGGATGCGCGCGCAGTTGGAGGAGATGCTCGCGAAGCACTCCACCACCCCGATCGACCAGATCCGGGACGACATCGAGCGCGACAAGATCCTCACCGCCGAGGACGCGCTGACCTACGGTCTGATCGACCAGATCGTCGCCACCCGCAAGACCTCCACCGCGGCGGTCTAGGCACAAGGCAGGCGTAAGGCAGGCATAAGCCCCTCTTGGACCGGCTCGGAAGGCGCGAGGTAGCGCAGCTCACGACCCAGTCGGTTCAAGGGGGGCCCGTACGGGGGTCCCGGCAAGGTACCGTCGATAGGCAAGCACCAGGACCCGTCGAGGCAGACGGGACCCAGGCGAAGGGGAAACACCTCGTGGCACGCATCGGTGACGGCGGCGACCTGCTGAAGTGCTCATTCTGCGGAAAGAGCCAGAAGCAGGTGAAGAAGCTCATCGCAGGGCCCGGTGTGTACATCTGCGACGAGTGCATCGACCTCTGCAACGAAATCATCGAGGAGGAGCTCGCCGAGTCCTCCGAGGTGCGCTGGGAAGACCTTCCCAAGCCGCGCGAGATCTACGAGTTCCTGGAGAGCTACGTCGTCGGCCAGGAGCCGGCCAAGAAGGCGCTCTCCGTCGCGGTCTACAACCATTACAAGCGCGTCCAGGCCGGCGAGAACAACAGCGGGCGCGGGCACGACGACGGCATCGAACTCGCCAAGTCCAACATCCTGCTCCTCGGCCCGACCGGCTCCGGCAAGACCCTGCTGGCGCAGACCCTGGCCCGGATGCTGAACGTGCCGTTCGCCATCGCGGACGCCACGGCACTGACCGAGGCGGGCTATGTCGGCGAGGACGTCGAGAACATCCTGCTGAAGCTGATCCAGGCGGCGGACTACGACGTCAAGAAGGCCGAGACCGGGATCATCTACATCGATGAGATCGACAAGGTCGCCCGTAAGAGTGAAAATCCTTCGATCACCCGGGATGTGTCCGGTGAGGGCGTCCAGCAGGCCCTGCTGAAGATCCTGGAGGGGACGACGGCCTCGGTGCCCCCGCAGGGCGGCCGCAAGCACCCCCACCAGGAATTCATCCAGATCGACACGACGAATGTCCTCTTCATCGTCGGCGGCGCCTTCGCCGGGCTGGAGAAGATCATCGAGTCCCGCGCGGGTGCCAAGGGCATCGGCTTCGGCGCCACGATCCGCTCCAAGCGCGAGATCCAGGCCTCCGACCAGTTCCAGGAGGTCATGCCCGAGGACCTGGTCAAGTTCGGCATGATCCCCGAGTTCATCGGCCGTCTGCCGGTCATCACCAGCGTCCACAACCTGGACCGCGAGGCGCTCCTCCAGATCCTCATCGAGCCGCGCAACGCGCTCGTCAAGCAGTACCAGCGGCTCTTCGAACTCGACGGCGTGGAGCTGGAGTTCGAGCGCCCGGCGCTGGAGGCGATCGCCGACCAGGCCATCCTCCGCCAGACCGGCGCGCGCGGGCTGCGCGCCATCATGGAGGAGGTGCTGATGTCCGTGATGTACGAGGTCCCGTCCCGCAAGGACGTCGCCCGGGTCGTCATCACCGAGGATGTCGTTCACTCGAACGTGAACCCCACGCTGGTGCCGCGCGAGCCGCGCATCATCGGCAAGGGCGAGCAGAAGAGCGCGTAGCGCGTAGCGCGTACGTATGTGAAGGGGGCGCCCGGACTTCTCCGGGCGCCCCCTTCGCGCTGTCGCGGGGCTTACGTCGCGGGCTTACTTGGCGACGCGGATCTCGTTGCGGATCTTGGCCGTGGTCTCGGCCCACTCGCTCACCGAGGGGTTCGAGCTGGTGCCGGAGATGTCGGTGTTCGCGTACGCGACGAAGGCGATGGTGCTGTCGTCCGCCCAGGCGCAGTACGGCATCGCAACGTCGCCCGTGCCGACCGTGCCGCACTTCATGCTGTCGCCGTCGAAGCCGGAGGGGTGCTGGTCGGTCGCCGCGCCGCCGCCGGAGGTCGAGAGGGCCTTGAGCATCGCGGTCATGGCCGCGGCGGGGTCGTACACGTCCCCGTAGCCGCCGCCGATCGAGATCTGGGCGGTGTCGCCCTTGTAGCGGGCGGTGTAGCCCTTGCCGTTCTTGATGCCGCTGTCCGACGTGCCGTTCGACGTGTTGCTCGTGTCGGCGTCCGTCTTGGAGTACTTGCCGTCCAGGATGGTGGCCGGAGCGGTCAGCGTGTAGCCACCGCCGCTGCTGCCGCTGCCGCTTGCGAAGACCGCGATCCCGCCGCCGATCAGGGCCAGGGCGACCACGGCGCCCGCCACGATGCCGATGATCTTGCCCTTGCCGCCACCGCTCGGGGGCGGCGGGGCGCCCCAGGAGGGCTGGCCGGGCTGCTGGCCGTACGGCTGGGCACCGTAGGGGGCGGGCTGCTGCGGGTAGGCCCCCGGCTGCTGGGGGTAGCCCTGTTGCGGGGGATAGCCGTAGCCGGGGGCCGGGGCGGCGGCGGGGGCCTGCTGGGGCGGGTAGCCGTAGCCCGGGGCAGCCGGCTGAGCCTGCGGCGGGCCGGGCTGGGGTGGCTGCTGGGGGTAGCCGGGTTGTCCCCCGTAGCCAGGCTGGCCGCCGTAACCCGGCTGCGGCGGCGGCTGGTTGAAGCTCATGCGAGATCCCCTCGTGTCACTGCTGTCTCGCAGACATCCTCGCGGATTCCTTGGGGCGCCCTTACAGCGGGGCTGTGAGGGATTCGTAACGGCCGCTGCCGCCACCGGGAACCGGGATGCGATGGCGGCTGGTTGTGGCCCGTACGGAGTCCGCGCGTGCCGCCGGCCGGTTGTCAGCCGTTGATCACGACCCGAGCCTGCTGCCATACACGGGCGGTGAGTTGGGCGACATCCTCCAGCCTGGTGGATCCCCCTTTCGGCATCACCGAGAGCCGGCCGACCGTGTCGGCGTCCGCCCAAGCGCATTCGAGCATGCGAAACGGGCCCAGTTTGAGTTCCACGCACTTCACGACGACGTCGCTGCTCAGGCCCTTCGGCTTGAACAGCCTGGGCGCGGCGACAGCGTCGATGCCTGTCTTCTGCACCCTCGCCATCGTCGCGTCGACGGCCGCCCCGGGGTCGTACACATCACCCCAGGCGCCGTCCAGATCCAGAATGCTGCTGCCGTTTTCGTAGTTCGCCGACACTTCGCGCTCGACGCGGATCCCTTGGGGCGTCGTGCCGTCCGGCGGCACGACGGACACGGCCGTCGACTGGACGGTGCCATGCCTGACGTACCCGCCCGCCAGCCTTTTCGGAGCCGTCAGCCCGTAATGCGACTTCTCGCTCTCCGCGCCGTTCTCTCTGCCGCTGTCCCTACCGCTCAGCGCGAAGGCGCCGGCGCCCGCCCCCGCGAGCAGGAGTGCGAGCAAGGCGCCCGCCAGTATCAGGTTCCGTCTTCGTGAGCCCTCGGCCATCGGAACTTCCCCTCCCCGTCCGCCCCGTCATGATCGCGTCATTATGCGTTCGTAAGGGGTCCCCAAGCCCCCTTAGACTGGCGTCGTGACCGAGAACACTCAGCAGCCAGCAGCCAGCCCCACCGAATTGCCGACCCAGTACGCGCCGGCCGAGGTAGAGGGGCAGCTGTACGAGCGCTGGGTAGAGCGTGGTTACTTCGAGGCGGACGCGAAGAGCGAGAAGAAGCCGTACACGATCGTCATCCCGCCGCCGAACGTCACGGGAAGCCTGCACTTGGGGCATGCCTTCCAGCACACGCTGATGGACGCCCTCACCCGCCGTAAGCGGATGCAGGGTTACGAGGCGCTGTGGCTGCCCGGCATGGACCACGCCGGAATCGCGACCCAGAACAAGGTCGAGCAGCAGCTCGCCGAGGAGGGCAAGTCCCGCCACGACCTGGGGCGTGAGGCGTTCGTCGAGCGCGTCTGGCAGTGGAAGGAAGAGTACGGCGGCAAGATCCTCGGCCAGATGCGGCGCCTCGGCGACGGCGTGGACTGGTCGCGTGAGCGGTTCACGATGGACGAGGGGCTGAGCCGCGCCGTCCAGACGATCTTCAAGAAGCTGTACGACGACAGGCTGATCTACCGCGCCGAGCGCATCATCAACTGGTGCCCGCGCTGCCTGACGGCCATCTCGGACATCGAGGTCGAGCACGAGGACCGCGACGGCGAGCTGGTCTCCATCCGGTACGGCGAGGGCGAGAACTCCATCGTCGTCGCCACCACCCGCGCCGAGACGATGCTCGGTGACACCGCGGTCGCCGTCCACCCGGACGACGCGCGGTACGCGCACCTCATCGGCACCGAGGTCGAACTGCCGCTGACCGGCCGCCGGATCCCGGTCGTCGCGGACGCGCACGTCGACCCGGAGTTCGGCACGGGCGCGGTCAAGGTGACCCCGGCGCACGACCCGAACGACTTCGAGATCGGCCAGCGGCACAACCTGCCGTCGCTGACGATCATGGACGACCACGCGCGGATCACCGTCCACGGCCCCTTCCAGGACATGGACCGGCTGGAGGCGCGCTCGGCCGTCGTCGGCGCGCTGCGCTCGCAGGGGCGGATCGTCGCGGAGAAGCGTCCGTACGTCCACGCGGTCGGCCACTGCTCGCGCTGCAAGACGATCATCGAGCCCCGGCTGTCGCTGCAGTGGTGGGTCAAGGTCGGCCCGCTCGCGCAGGCCGCCGGTGACGCGGTCCGCGACGGCCGCGTCAGGATCCACCCGCAGGAGATGTCGGGCCGGTACTTCCAGTGGGTCGACAACATGCACGACTGGTGCATCTCGCGCCAGCTGTGGTGGGGTCACCGCATCCCCGTCTGGTACGGCCCGGACGGCGAGGTCGTCTGCGTCGGCCCCGACGAGCAGCCGCCGGCGGGGGAGGGCTGGACGCAGGACTCCGATGTCCTGGACACCTGGTTCTCCTCGGGCCTGTGGCCGTTCTCGACCCTCGGCTGGCCCGAACAGACCCCGGATCTGGAGAAGTTCTACCCGACCGATGTCCTGCTGACCGGCCACGACATCATCTTCTTCTGGGTCGCCCGGATGATGATGTTCGGCCTGTACGCGATGGACGGCGTCGCGCCCTTCCACACCATCGCCCTCACCGGGCTGGTCCGCGACGAGCGCGGCAAGAAGATGTCCAAGTCCTTCGGCAATGTCGTCGACCCGCTCGACTGGATGGACAAGTACGGCTCGGACGCCCTGCGCTTCACCCTCGCGCGCGGCGCCAACCCCGGCACCGACGTCCCGATCGGCGAGGACTGGGTCCAGGGCTCACGCAACTTCACCAACAAGATCTGGAACGCGACGCGCTTCGCGCTCATGAACGGCGCGACCGTCGAGGGCCCGCTGCCGCCCGCCGAGGAGATGTCGGCGGCCGACCGCTGGATCCTGTCCCGGCTGAACGCGACCGTCGCCGAGGCCGACGCGCTCTACGAGGACTACCAGTTCGCCAAGCTCAGCGACGCCCTCTTCCACTTCGCGTGGGACGAGGTCTTCGACTGGTACGTCGAGCTGTCCAAGACCACCTTCATTGCGGGCGGCCGTCCGGCCGAGGTCTCCGGCCGCGTCCTCGGTGAGGTCCTGGACGTCCTGCTGCGCCTGCTCCACCCCGTCGTCCCCTTCGTCACCGAGACCCTGTGGACGACGCTCACCGGCCGCGAGTCCCTCGTCATCGCCGACTGGCCGACGGATTCCGGTTTCCGGGACCAGGCGGCGGAGCGCGAGATCGCCGCCGTCCAGTCCCTCATCACCGAAGTCCGCCGCTTCCGCGCCGACCAGGGCCTCCAGCCCGGCCAGAAGGTCCCCGCCCGGCTCGCGCTGGGCACCACCGGGCTGGGCGCCCACGAAGCGGCCGTCCGCCAGATCCTCCGGCTCCAGCCGGAGGGCGAGGCCTTCGCCGCCACCGCCACCCTGCCGGTGGCGGGCGTCACCGTCGCGCTCGACCTCTCGGGCACGATCGACGTCGAGGCGGAGCGCAAGCGCCTCGCCAAGGACCTGGCCGCCGCCGAGAAGGAAAAGGCCCAGGCGAAGGCCAAGCTCGGCAACGAGGCCTTCCTCGGCAAGGCGCCCGAGCCGGTCGTCGCCAAGATCCGTACCCGGCTGGCGGCCGCCGAGGCCGACATCGAGCGGATCGCCGCCCAGTTGGCGGGCCTGCCGCAGGGCTGACGCTTGCCGTGACGTCGTGTGGGCCCGGACCGGATCGGTCCGGGCCCACGGGTTTTCCACAGCCCCGGTGTCGCTCTCAGGAACGCCCGGGTTGCCCCGTACGGGACGAACTGCGAGCGCTGTGTCCTGGTCGACGAGCTGAATGTGCCGAAGCCGGATGTCGTGATCTTCGACAGGACCGGCCTCGATGTGCGGACGCTGGGGTGCGTGCCAGTGGCGAGCACGGTGCTCGCTGTGGAGGTCGTCTCGGTCGGTTCCCGGTCGGACGACCGGTTCCGGAAGCCGGGTATGTACGCGGCAGCGGGCGTCGACGCCTACTGGCGTGTGGAACGAGGAACCGACGACATTCCGGTCGTCCACGAATTCCGCCTAGGGATCCTGCGCACGGACTTCCCGTATCCCGTTGAGATCGATCTCCGGGCGATCGTCGGTGACCTGTGAACCGCCGCGCTCCGTAGACTGGTCCCCGTGAGCACTCGCCCCGGGGATGACGATTCCCTCTTCGACGCCCTGACCTCTGAAGAAGACGAAGTCACCCCCGACGTCACGCCCGACCGCGAGGCCGACCTCGCCGTCATCGAGGCCGGCAGCCGCACCCTGCGCGCGGGCGGCCCCGCCCCCCAGGACGACGGTGTCCCGGCCCGGCCCAAGGACCCCGAGGTGGACAAGGCGCTCCGGGCGGTGGAGGCAGAGCTGGCGGATCGTTGGGGCGAGACGAAACTCGAACCGTCGCTCGTCCGGATGACCGCGCTGATGGACATCCTGGGTGACCCGCAGCGCGCGTATCCGTCCATCCACATCACCGGCACCAACGGCAAGACGAGCACGGCACGGATGATCGAGCAGCTGCTGCTCGGCTTCGAGCTGCGTACGGGCCGGTACACGAGCCCGCACGTGCAGTCGGTGACGGAGCGGATCAGCCTGGACGGGGCGCCGATCGCTCCCGAGAAGTTCATCGAGACCTACACGGACATCAAGCCGTACGTGGAGATGGTGGACGGGCAGCAGCAGCACCGGATGTCGTTCTTCGAGGTGCTGACCGGGATGGCGTACGCCGCCTTCGCGGACGCGCCCGTGGACGTGGCGGTCGTCGAGGTCGGGATGGGCGGCAGCTGGGACGCCACGAACGTGGTGGACGGCACGGTCGCCGTCGTCACCCCGATCGCGCTGGACCATACGGACCGGCTGGGCTCGACGCCCGGCGAGATCGCGGTGGAGAAGGCGGGCATCGTCAAGAAGGACGCGACGGTGGTCCTCGCCCAGCAGCCGGTCGAGGCGGCGCAGGTGCTGCTGAAGAAGGCCGTCGAGGTGGACGCGACGGTGGCGCGCGAGGGCATGGAGTTCGGGGTCACGCACCGTGAGCTGGCGGTCGGCGGGCAGCTGCTGACGCTGCGCGGGCTGGGCGGGGAGTACGAGCAGGTGTTCCTGCCGCTGCACGGCGAGCACCAGGCGCACAACGCGGCGGTGGCGCTGGCGGCGGTCGAGGCGTTCTTCGGCATCGGTACGTCGCAAGCGCGCACGCTGGACATCGACACGATCCGCACGGCCTTCGCGCAGGTCACCTCGCCGGGCCGGCTGGAGATCGTACGCCGGAGCCCGACCGTGGTCCTGGACGCCGCGCACAACCCGGCGGGGGCGCGGGCGGCAGCGGCGGCGGTGGCGGACTCGTTCGACTTCACGCATCTGGTCGGGGTGGTCGGGCCGAGCGCGGACAAGGACGTACGCGGGGTCCTGGAGGCCTTCGAGCCGGTCTTCGCGGAGATCGTGGTGACCCAGAACTCGACCTTCCGGGCGATGGACGTGGACGAGCTGGCGGCGATCGCGGTCGAGGTCTTCGGCGACGACCGGGTGCAGGTCGAGCCGCGCCTGGACGACGCGCTGGAGGCCGCGATCACCCTGGCGGAGGAAGAGGGCGCGTACTCCGGCGCGGGCGTGCTGGTCACCGGCTCGGTGATCACTGTGGGAGAGGCCCGGCTGCTGCTGGGCCGGAAGCGATAGGCGAGCGGCGACCATGCGGACCCTGTGCGCGAGCACTCTGATCGGTGAGTTCTTCGTGATCGGCTTCGCCGGTCTCGTCGCGATGAAGCAGCCCGGCCTCACGGCCGGCACGGTGTGGGCGGTCAGCGGCATCGCGATGGCACTGTGCGTACTGCTCTGCGGCATGATCGAGCGGCGCGGCGGCCTCGTCGCCGGCTGGGTGCTCCAGGCCGGACTGGTCGCGAGCGGCCTCGTCCTGCCGACGATGTTCTTCCTCGGCGCCGTCTTCGCCGCCCTGTGGTGGGCCTCGATCCACTACGGCCGCAAGATCGACGAAGCCAAGGCGGCCAGGGCCGCCGCCACGGCCGCCTGAGCCGTCGCCGCGTGACCGCCCCCCTCAGGGCGGGTCGGCCACCGCCGCCGCACAGGCGCTCCTCGGGGATGGTGCCGTTTCGTGGCGCGGCCGGCCCCGTGGGTGGTTGCCCGCGCAGTTCCCCGCGCCCCTGGCGGGACCCCGCGCTGCCCCCGGCACAGATGCGCCCGGTATCGTGCGGCCTAACCCGCTGTGACCGTCGTACGTAATGGAGTCCCCACCGTGAGTCAGCGCACCCTGGTCATCCTCAAGCCCGACGCCGTCCGCCGTGGTCTGGTCGGCGAGATCATCGGCCGCATCGAGCGCAAGGCCGACTGGACGATCGCCGCGCTGGAGCTGCGCACGCTGGACCGCGCGACCCTGGAGACGCACTACGCCGAGCACGTCGGGCGGCCGTTCTACGAGCCGCTGGTGGAGTTCATGCTCTCCGGCCCGGTCGCGGTGCTGGTCGTCGAGGGCGAGCGGGTCATCGAGGGCGTACGCGCCCTGGCGGGCCCCACGGACCCGATCGCGGCGGCGCCGGGGTCCATCCGGGGTGACTTCGGGACGATCGTGCGGGAGAACCTGATCCACGCCTCGGACTCGGAGGAGTCCGCCGAGCGCGAGATCAAGATCTTCTACCCCGGTCTGGCCTGAGCCGGCGCCTGCCAAGGCCTGCCAGGCCTGATACTCGGTCAGCTCAATGGGCGGTCGGATTTTTTTCGGCCGCCCAGGTGGCATACGCACGGGCTGACGGGGAACCAATTCCGCCGACACGGCATCCTCATTACCGGGGGACCGCTGTGTGTTCTGATGACAATGGCGGCGACACCCTGACGCCGTGCCCCGGCGGGCGCGACTACGATGGAATCTCCGCATCCGTGGCGACCGAACACCGAACACGTGACGCAGCACGTTCGCGCGTTCGCGCCTGCCGTCGTCCACCCCCACACCGCTCCAGCTCGGGAAGGCCAGACGTATCCTCATGGCGAACAACATGTCGTTCATCGGCCGTGACATGGCTGTCGACCTCGGGACCGCCAACACGCTGGTGTACGTCAGGGGTCGCGGGATCGTTCTCAACGAGCCATCCGTGGTCGCCATCAACACCAACACCGGCGGCATCCTCGCGGTCGGCTCCGAGGCGAAGAAGATGATCGGCCGGACCCCCGGCAACATCGTCGCGGTGCGCCCCCTCAAGGACGGCGTGATCGCCGACTTCGAGGTCACCGAGCGCATGCTGCGCCACTTCATCGTCAAGGTGCACAAGCGCCGCTACCTGGCCCGCCCGCGCGTGGTCGTCTGCGTCCCCTCCGGTATCACCGGGGTCGAGCGCCGCGCCGTGATCGAGGCCTCCACGCAGGCCGGCGCCCGCCAGGTGCACATCATCGAGGAGCCGATGGCCGCCGCGATCGGCGCCGGGCTCCCGGTGCACGAGGCGACCGGCAACATGGTGGTGGACATCGGCGGCGGCACGACCGAGGTCGCGGTGATCTCGCTCGGCGGCATCGTCACCGCCCAGTCCATCCGGGTGGCGGGCGACGAGCTGGACAACGCGATCATCCAGCACATCAAGAAGGAGTACTCGCTCCTGCTGGGTGAGCGCACCGCCGAATCGATCAAGCTGACCATCGGCTCGGCGTTCGACCTGAAGAAGGACGAACACACCGAGATCCGCGGCCGCGACCTGGTCTCCGGCCTGCCCAAGACCGTCGTCGTCTCCGCCGCCGAGGTCCGCAAGGCCATCGAGGAGCCGGTCAACGCGATCGTGGACGCGGTGAAGACCACGCTCGACAAGTGCCCGCCCGAGCTGTCCGGCGACATCATGGACCGCGGCATCGTGCTGGCCGGCGGCGGTGCGCTGCTGCGCGGCCTGGACGAGCGGCTGCGTTACGAGACGGGCATGCCGATCCACATCGCCGAGGACCCGCTGAACTCGGTCGCGCTGGGCGCGGGCAAGTGCGTCGAGGAGTTCGAGGCGCTGCAGGCGGTCCTGGACGCTGCGCCGCGCAGATGACCCGGATGGGCCCGTACGATCCCTCGTACGGGTGACTGGCGACTGCTGATCCGCACGCCGGATCGTTCTATCTCCGGCACATACACGCTGACTGACGAGGAAGGCACGGACTCGCCCCCGTGAGGGACACACGTGAGAGCCGGCTTCTGCTGGTGCTACTGGTGGCGATCGCGTTCGCGCTGATCACCGTGGACATCCGCGGCGGCGAGTCGTCGCCGCTGGACGGCGCCCGGTCGGCTGCCGCCGCCGTCTTCGGGCCGGTCGAGAACGGGGTCGCCTCCGCCGTGGACCCGGTGGGCAACGCCATAGCGGCCGTACGGGACTCCGGCGACCGCAGCGACAAGCTCACGGAGCTGGAGCGGCAGAACGCCCAGCTCAAGCAGGAGCTGGGCAGCAAGGACGCCACCCGGGCCCGGGCCAAGGAGCTCGACAAGCTGCTGAAGACCGCGGCGACCGGCCAGTACCGGGTCAAGGCGGCCCAGGTGATCGCCATAGGGGCGGCCCAGGGCTTCTCCTGGACGGTGACGATCGACGCGGGCAGCGGCGACGGCATAGAGCGCGACATGACCGTCCTCAACGGCGACGGACTGGTCGGCCGGGTCACCACGGTGGGTCCGTCGACCTCCACCGTGCTGCTCGCGTGCGACCCGGACTTCACCGTCGGCACGCGCCTGGAGAAGACCTCCGAGCTGGGCTTCGCCACCGGGCAGGGCAACCGCGCGATGCGGGTGCAGCTGCTCAACGGCAAGTCCGACGTGCGCAACGGCGACCGGCTGGTCACCTTCGGCTCGTCCGCCGACAAGCCCTTCGTGCCGGGCGTCCCGGTCGGCAAGGTCGTGAAGGTGACCCCGTCGTCGGGCAACCTCACCAAGACCATCGAGGTCCAGCCCTTCGTGGCGTTCACCCAGCTCGATGTCGTCGGCATCGTCGTCCAGGCCCCGCGCAAGGACCCGCGCGACGCGGTCCTGCCCGCGAAGCCGACCCCGGCGCCGACGGTCACGGTCACCGTCACACCCAGCACCGAACCGTCGGACGGGACCACCAACGGCACCGGGGGGAACAACTGATGCGCCTGAACCGGATCCTGCTGTCCGGCGCCCTGATCGTGGTCGCCCTCGTCGTCCAGGTCTGCGTCCTGGCCCGGCTCCAACTGCCCGGCGCCGTCCCCGACCTGCTGCTGCTGACCGTCCTCGGCCTCGCCATCACCTACGGCCACGTAGGCGGCGCCCTCGTCGGCTTCGGCGCCGGCCTCCTCGCGGACCTCGCCCCGCCCGCCGACCACGCCGCCGGCCGCTACGCCCTCGTGCTCTGTGTCATCGGCTACCTCGCGGGCCTGGCCAAGCCGGACAGCGGCCAGTTGCGCTCCGCCGCCGGCCCGATGGTCGTGGTCGTCGCCGCCGCCATCGGCGCCACCCTGCTCTACGCGGGCGTCGGCACCCTCGTCGGCGACACCGCCGCCCAGCATGTCGGCCTCGGCAAGCTGCTGTTCACCGCCGCCGTCTACGACCTGCTCCTCGCGCCCTTCACCGTCCCCTGGATCATGGCCCTGGCCCGCAAGCTCGACAACGACCCCCTCACCGAGGACCCGGCCGGCGGCTACGGCGCGATCTCCCGCGTCGGCGGCCAGCGCCCCGGCCTCCTCGGCCGGGTCAGCAACGTTTCCAAGGGGAGCCGCAGGCTGTGAGGCTGCATTCTTCCGGGGGGCGACCCCCCGTACCCCTGCCGTACCCCAGCGAATCGACAGCGCGAGGCGGAGTCCCGGTGAACGCACCGGAGGAGGCAGCAGGCCATGAGTAACATCCCGGAGACCGGCCGTACGCCCCGCGTCACCATCCGTCTGATCATCCTGCAGATGATCGTGCTGTCCTTGCTGTTCACCCTCGGGGGCCGCCTGTGGTACCTCCAGATCCGCAACGGTGACGAGTACACCGAGCAGGCCGCCAGCAACAACGTCCAGGAAGTCGTCCAGCCCGCCGTGCGCGGCTCGATACTGGACGACAAGGGCGTCGCCCTCGCCGACAACGAGACCCGGCTCGTGGTCTCCGCCAGCCGCACCGACCTGCTGAAGATGAAGGACGACGGCAAGGCGGTGCTGACCCGGCTCGCCGCCGTGCTGGGCATGAAGCCCGAGGACGTACGGAACAAGGTGCGGCTGTGTGACTCGCAGACGCCCAAGCCGTGCTGGAACGGCTCGCCGTACCAGCCGATCCCGATCACCGACGAGGCGACGACCCAGCAGGCGCTGCAGATCATGGAGCGCCGGGAGGACTTCCCGGGGATAACGGCCGAGCCCACCGCCGTCCGCCGCTACCCCTCGCCCAGCGGCGCCAACGCCGCCCAGGTGCTGGGCTACCTCTCGCCCGTCACCGACGACGAGATCACCGCGTCCGAGAAGACCGGCCAGACGCTGCAGCGCTCCGACCAGATCGGCCGCTCCGGCCTGGAGAAGACCTACGACAGCGCCCTGCGCGGCAAGGCCGGCGTCACCCGCTACCAGGTGGACAACCTCGGCCGGGTGATCGGCAAGGCCGGCGAGACCAAGGCGCAGGCCGGCAGCAACCTGGTCACCAGCATCGACTCCAAGGTCCAGGCGGTCGCGGAGAAGGAGCTGAAGCAGGCGATCAAGGACGCCCGCAAGACCTGGGACAAGGTCACCAACAGCTATTACAAGGCGGACTCCGGCGCCGTCGTGGTGATGGACGTGCACACCGGCCAGGTCATCGCGATGGCCAGCGCGCCGACGTACGACAACAACGCCTGGGTCGGCGGCATCTCCGCCAAGGACTACGCGCGGCTGACCAGCAAGAAGTCCAACTACCCGCTGCTCAACCGGGCCATACAGGGTCAGTCCGCCCCCGGCTCCACCTTCAAGCCGATCTCCACCTCGGCGGCGGTGAACGCGGGCTACTCGATCGACGGCCGCTACGCCTGCCCGTCCTCGATGACCATCGGCGGCCGGGTCTTCAAGAACTTCGAGGGCGAGAGCGCCGGTTCCATCACCCTCGCCCACGCGCTGGAGATCTCCTGCGACACGGTCTTCTACGGCCTGTCCTACGACCAGTGGCTCAAGGACGGCGGCACGAAGCCGAAGAAGAAGACCGCGGACTGGTTCTACAAGACCGCCAAGCAGTTCGGCCTCGGCTCCGTCACCGGCCTCGACCTGCCCGGCGAGGTCACCGGCCGGATCCCGGACCGTCAGTGGAAGCGGGCGTACTACGAGGCCAACAAGATCTACTGGTGCAAGGTCGCCAAGAGCAACAAGCACGACTACGCGAGCGAGATCGCCCGCGAGAACTGCACCGACGGCTATGTGATGCGCGCCGGTGACTCCGTCAACTACGCGATCGGCCAGGGCGACACCCTCGTCACCCCGATCCAGATGGCCCGCGTCTACTCCGCCATCGCCAACGGCGGCACCCTGTACCAGCCCACCATCGGCAAGGCCATCGTCAGCGCCGACGGCAAGACGGTCACCAGGATCAAGCCGAAGGTCACCGGCAAGGCGCCCGACACCCAGAAGACCCTGAAGTACATCAACCAGGCCCTCGCCGGCGTCGTCACCAGCGGTACCGCCGCCTGGCGCTTCGGCGGCTGGCCGCAGGACAAGATCACCCTGCACGCCAAGACCGGCACCGCCGAGGTCGCCGGCAAGCAGACCACGTCCTGGTTCACCACGTACACCAAGGACTACGCGGTGATAATGACGATCTCCCAGGGCGGCACCGGCTCCGGCGGCTCGGGACCGGCCGTGCGCAAGATCTACGAGGCGATGTACGGCGTCCAGGAGGACGGCTCCATCGACAACAAGAAGGCGCTGCTCCCCAAGCCCGTCACCAAGCTGCCGAAGATCAACGGCGACGGCACGGTCACCTCGGCCTCGACCGCCCAGAAGGCCTCCTACGACCTCCCGTCCGTCCCCTCGCAGGGCGGCGGCACCGTGGCACTGGCAGCCCTGACGCCCGAGCGCAGCGAGAAGTACCTGCTGGGCCGGAGGTACTGGTGATGGCGAGCACCTCCAACAGTTACGCCGTCCGCCGCTTCACCCCCGAGCGCGGCGCCTTCGGCAAGCTGCTGGCCCGTGACGGGATAGTGCGCCGGATGGACTGGGTGCTGCTGGGCTGCGCCATCGGGCTGTCGCTGATCGGCACCCTGCTCGTCTACTCCGCGACCCGCGGCCGCACCGAGCTCACCCACGGCGACCAGTACTACTTCCTGATCCGCCACCTCATGAACACCGGCATCGGCATCGCGCTGGCCGCCGCCACCATCGCGCTCGGCCACCGCCGCCTGCGCGGCGCCGTCCCGGTGCTCTACGGCATCTCGGTCCTGCTCGTGCTCGCCGTGCTCACCCCGCTCGGCTCCACGGTCAACGGCGCGCACGCCTGGATCGTGCTCGGCGGCGGCTTCTCGCTGCAGCCGTCGGAGTTCACCAAGCTCACCATCATCCTCAGCATGGCGATGGTGCTGGCGGCCCGCGTCGACGCGGGCGACCGCGTCCACCCCGACCACCGCACGGTCGCCCAGGCGCTCGGTTTCGCCATCGTGCCGATGGCCATCGTCATGCTGATGCCCGACCTCGGGTCCGTGATGGTGATGGCCGTCATCGTCCTGGGGGTGCTGCTGGCCTCCGGCGCCTCCAACCGCTGGGTCCTGGGCCTCATCACCGCCGGCGCCGGGGGCGCGGTGCTGATCTGGCGGCTCGGCGTCCTCGACCAGTACCAGATCGACCGCTTCGCCGCCTTCGCCAACCCCGCGCTGGACCCGGCGGGCGTCGGCTACAACACCAACCAGGCCCGTATCGCCATCGGCTCCGGCGGCCTGCTCGGCAAGGGCCTCTTCCACGGCAGCCAGACCACCGGCCAGTTCGTGCCCGAGCAGCAGACCGACTTCGTCTTCACGGTGGCGGGGGAGGAGCTGGGCTTCATCGGCGCCGGGCTGATCATCGTGCTGCTGGGCGTCGTGCTGTGGCGCGCCTGCCGGATCGCCCGCAACGCGACCGACCTGTACGGCACGATCATCGCCGCCGGGATCATCGCCTGGTTCGCCTTCCAGGCCTTCGAGAACATCGGCATGACGCTGGGCATCATGCCGGTCGCGGGCCTTCCGCTGCCGTTCGTCTCCTACGGAGGATCGTCGATGTTCGCCGTGTGGGTGGCGGTCGGGCTGCTGCAGGCCGTGCGCATGCAGAGACCGCTGTCGGCCTGAGCGGGCCAGGCCATGGCCTGGGGGTCATGGCCTGGGTGAACGCACCATTGCGATAGGCGGAACAGGCGATTACGTTCCATGTATGGGAAAGCGTGTGCGGGAGACCGAGCGCAAATACGAAGCCGCCGACCTGACTGCTGAACCGACTGCCGAAGCGGCTGCCGAACCCGACCTCACCGGGCTGCCCGGCGTCGCGGAGGTCCGCACCCTGGAGCCGGCCGAGCTCGACGCCGTCTACTTCGACACCTCCGACCTGCGCCTCGCCACCCACCGCACCACGCTGCGCCGCCGCACCGGCGGCGACGACGCCGGCTGGCACCTCAAGCTCCCGACCTCGCAGGCCGACACCCGCACTGAGGTACAGCTCCCGCTCGGCGGCCAGGGCGGCCAGGGCGGCCAGGGCGGCAAGGGCGGCAAGGGCGGCAAGGGCGGCAAGGACGTCCCGCGCAAGCTGGCCGCCGAGGTCGCGGTGCACACGCGGGGCCGCGCCCTGGAGCCCGTCGTACGGCTGCGCAACACCCGTCGGCGCCTCCATCTGCTGGACGCCGAGAGCACGCCGCTCGCCGAGATCGCCTACGACCACGTCACCGCCGAGCCCGGCCCCTCCTGGACCGAGACCGAGGTCGAGCTGCTGGCGGGCGGCAAACCGGATCTGCTCGATGCCGTCGAGGAACGCCTCACCGCCGCCGGCCTGCGCCGCTCCGCCTCTCCGTCGAAGCTCGCCCGCGCCCTGGGCGACCGGCTCGCCGGCGCCCCCAAGCCCCCCGAGCCCTCCACCTCGCTCGACGCCGCCGGTGACGCCGCCCTCGCCTACCTCCACGCCCAGGTCCACGCCATCGCCGCCTACGACCCCGCCGTCCGGCGTGACGAGGCGGACTCCGTCCACCAGATGCGCGTCTCCACCCGCCGGCTGCGCAGCGCGCTCAAATCCTTCCGCCGCGAGCTCGACCGCGCCGCCACCGATCCCGTGGGTGACGAGCTGAAATGGCTCGCCGCCGTCCTCGGTATGGAACGGGACCGCGAAGTCCTCGCCGACCGCCTCGCCCAGCGCGTCTCCGAGCTCCCCGACCCCTACGTTCCCGGCCCCGCCCGCACCCGCCTGCGCGGCGGCCCCGGCGCCTCTCACGCCACCGCGCGCAAAACCCTTCTCCGCGAGCTCAACGGCGACCGCTACTTCGCCCTCCTCGACACCCTGGACGCCCTCCTCACCGCCCCACCCCTCCTCGAAGCCGCCAAGGCCCCGGCCGCCGCCGCCCTCACCCGGACCGTACGCCGCGACCACCGGCGCCTCCGGCGTCTCGTCGAGTCCGCGCTCGCCCTGGAGCCCGGCCACGAACGCGACCTCTCCCTCCACGAGGCCCGTAAGGCCGCCAAGCGCGCCCGCTACAGCAGCGAGGCCGCCCAGCCGGTGCTCGGCAAGCCTGCCGCCAAGCACACCAAGCGGATGAAGGGCATCCAGCAGCTCCTCGGCGAGCACCAGGACAGCGTCATCGCACGCGACGCCGTCGTCCGCCTCGCGGACGAGGCCCGGGCGGTCGGCGAGGACACGTTCGCCTACGGCGCGCTGGCGCAGCTCGAGCGCGGCCTCGCGGCGCGGGCGGAGGCCGCCGTCCCCAAGGCGTGGCGAGACGCGGACCGGGGCGAGCTGGCGGGCTGACGGAGAAAGCGTTCGTGTGAACGCGTTACGCTGGATGGTCACTCCCCTGCCGCTCACGAAAGACACCACCTCTGATGCCTGTCGAGTCGGTCTTCCCCCGCCTGGAAGCGCTTCTCCCGCACGTCCAGAAGCCCATCCAGTACGTAGGCGGCGAGCTGAACTCCACCGTCAAGGACTGGGACAGCTGCGACGTCCGCTGGTCCCTCATGTACCCGGACGCGTACGAGGTGGGGCTGCCCAACCAGGGCGTCATGATCCTCTACGAGGTGCTGAACGAGCGCGAGGGCGTCCTCGCCGAGCGCACCTACAGCGTGTGGCCGGACCTCGAAGCGCTGATGCGCGAGCACGCCGTCCCGCAGTTCACCGTGGACGCGCACCGCCCGGTGAAGGCGTTCGACGTCTTCGGCCTGAGCTTCTCCACCGAGCTCGGCTACACCAACATGCTCACCGCGCTCGACCTCGCCGGCATCCCCCTCAACGCCGCCGACCGCACCCTGGACGACCCGATCGTGCTGGCCGGCGGCCACGCCGCCTTCAACCCCGAGCCGATCGCGGAGTTCCTGGACGCCGCCGTCATCGGCGACGGCGAGCAGGCCGTCCTGCAGATCACCGACCTCATCCGCGCCTGGAAGGCCGAGGGCCGCCCGGGCGGCCGCGACGAGCTGCTGTTCCGGCTGGCCCGCACGGGCGGGGTGTACGTACCGAAGTTCTACGACGTCGAGTACCTCCCCGACGGCCGCATCGGCCGCGTCGTGCCGAACCGCAGCGGCGTGCCGTGGCGGGTCTCCAAGCACACGGTCATGGACCTCGACGAGTGGCCCTACCCGAAGCAGCCGCTGGTCCCCCTCGCGGAGACCGTGCACGAGCGGATGTCCGTGGAGATCTTCCGCGGCTGTACGCGCGGCTGCCGTTTCTGCCAGGCCGGCATGATCACCCGCCCCGTGCGGGAGCGGTCCATCACCGGCATCGGCGAGATGGTCGAGAAGGGACTCAAGGCCACCGGCTTCGAGGAGGTCGGCCTGCTGTCCCTGTCCTCCGCCGACCACAGCGAGATCGCCGAGGTCGCCAAGGGCCTCGCCGACCGCTACACCGAGGACAAGATCGGCCTCTCCCTCCCCTCCACCCGCGTCGACGCCTTCAACATCGACCTCGCGAACGAGCTGACCCGCAACGGCCGCCGGTCGGGCCTGACCTTCGCCCCCGAGGGCGGCTCGGAGCGGATCCGCAAGGTCATCAACAAGATGGTCTCGGAAGAGGACCTGATCCGTACCGTCGCCACCGCGTACGGCAACGGCTGGCGCCAGGTGAAGCTCTACTTCATGGCGGGACTGCCGACCGAGACCGACGAGGACGTCCTCCAGATCGCCGAAATGGCGAAGAAGGTCATCCAGAAGGGCCGCGAGGTCACCGGCCAGAACGACATCCGCTGCACGGTCTCCATCGGCGGCTTCGTCCCCAAGCCCCACACCCCCTTCCAGTGGGCCCCCCAGCTCGGCGTCGAGGAGACCGACGCGAGGCTCGAGAAGCTGCGCGACGCCATCCGCAGCGACCGCAAGTACGGCCGCAACATCGGCTACCGCTACCACGACGGCAAGCCCGGCATCATCGAGGGCCTCCTCTCGCGCGGCGACCGCCGCGTCGGCGCCGTCATCCGCGCCGTCTACGAGGACGGCGGCCGCTTCGACGGCTGGCGCGAGCACTTCTCCTACGAGCGCTGGCGCCGCAGCGCCGACAAGGCGCTCCCCGAGCAGGGCGTCGACCTCGCCTGGTACACGACCCGGGAGCGTACGTACGAAGAGGTCCTGCCCTGGGACCACCTCGACTCCGGCCTGGACAAGGACTGGCTCTGGGAGGACTGGCAGGACGCCCTCGACGAGGGCGAGGTCGAGGACTGCCGCTGGACCCCGTGCTTCGACTGCGGCGTCTGCCCGCAGCTCGGCCTCGACATCCAGATCGGCCCGACGGGCAAGACGCTCCTCCCGCTGACGGTGAAGCAGCCGGCGGGCAGCGGGCACAGCCACTGAGCGAACCTGTGGCCCGGCGTCGCTTGCGCGCACGCCGGGCCACAGGGCTCTTTGCAGTACTGCTGCTACTTGCTGACGGCGAAGCGCATCAGGGCGTTCTCGTCACCCTGCTTGATCTTCCCCGTTGTGTTGATCACCTCAAGCTTCCAACTGTCGCCGACCCGCACGGCCTTGGCCACGGCACAGCCGTTGTCCTGGGTGAGCAGACTCGGCCAGATGTCAGCGACCTGCTGCGAGCTGCCCCCAGTGCCGTCGTAGACCTTGAAGCTGACGTTGCGCGCCTTCTGGAAGGAGCTTCCCTTCTTGTAGGCGGCAGCGATGAACACGATCGACGTGATCTGGCGCGGTATCTTCGCGAACTCCACCGCCACCGTCTCGTCGTCGCCCTCCCCATGCCCGGTCTGGTTGTCGCCGCTGTGCACCATGGCGCTGTTGCCCATGGGGTCCAGAGAGTCGAGGCCCGCCAGGCGCACGGGCTCCCCGCCCTGCATGGCGATGGCGATCAGGTCGAGGTCGGTGCCGGACTTGCGGCGGAGCGTGCCTATCAAGCCGCCGCTGCTGCCTGCGGTGGGATCCCAGGACACCCCGATGGACAGATGGGTCACTCCATCCAGATCCGCCGGGCCGTCTTCCTTCGTGAGCGTAATCATGAGTGGATCATCCTCTTGGTGACGGGACTGCGATACGCAAAGTGTGCCTGTAGGTTCCTGCTTTCCATACGACAGGTCCACCGTTTCCCACTGGGAGTGAGAGGAGTCGGACCGCATTGCCCGAACTCATAACTCCGGACATCCGCGTTCACGCCTCGTACGTCGCCGCCATGGAGGAGTTCCGTGCGGAAGGGCGCGGCGCCCCCGGCGAGATCTCCTCCATCGGGCTCGCCATCCGCGAATACGGCGACCGCTGGCACGACCCCGTCGTCTTCGCCGAGCACGTCTCGCGGGTCCGGACCCTCACCCCCGACCCCATCGCCCTGTGCACCACCCTCTGGTACGTCGACGGCCACCGCTTTCTCGGCCGCCTCGCCATCCGCCACGAACTCACCGCGCCTTGGGGCCAGTTCATCGGCCACATCGGCTACGACGTCCGCCCGGGCGCCCGGCGTCGCGGCCACGCCACGGCGATGCTGCGGGCGGCGCTCCCGTACGCGTACGGGCTGGGGCTCGACCCTGCGCTCGTCACGTGCGACACCGGCAACGTCCCCTCCCGGAAGGTCATCGAGGCCTGCGGCGGCCGCTTCGCCGACGAACTGGACGGCAAGCTGCGCTATTGGGTACCCACCGGCATCAACTAGCGTGCCCCCATGCACGAACGGGGGAAGTACGAGAAATATGACGCGAGGCCGTCTGGCGACGGCTGCCTGACCGCCGCGATACGGCTGCCGGTCCGGATCGTCGCGCTGGTGATCCTGCTGCCGGTGCGCATGGCCTGGGACGCGCTCACCGCCCTCGGCCGCGCCCTGAACCGCTACGCCCTCGCCCCGGTCGGGCGCGCGCTCGCCTGGCTGCTGCGGTGGCTGTTCGTGGTGCCGACGGTTGCGTTGTGGCAGTACGTGGTCGTGCCGGTGGGGCGCGGGATCGCCTGGGCGCTGCGGACGCTGGTCGTGTTGCCGCTGGTCGCCCTCTGGCGGTACGTCGTCGTGCCGGTGGCACTCGGCCTGGCCTGGGCACTGCGGATGCTCGGTGCAGGGCTGGCGTGGCTGGGCCGGGTGCTCCTGGTGGTGCCGTTGGCGGCGTTGTGGCGGTACGTGCTGGCTCCGCTGGGGCGGGGGATCGCCTGGGTCCTGCGGACGCTGGGCGTGGGGCTGGCGTGGCTCTGGCGGGTGCTCGTCGTGGTGCCGCTGATCGCGCTGTGGCGGTACGTGCTGGCGCCGCTGGGGCGCGCGCTGGCCTGGACGCTCCGGATGGTCGGCACAGGGTTGGTGTGGCTGGCCCGAGTGCTCCTGGTGCTGCCGCTCGTTGCGCTGTACCGATACGTGCTCGCGCCCGTCGGCCGTGAAATCTGGGCAGCGCTGCGGTGGGCCTGGCGCGTCGCGGGGTACATCTCGCGCGCCGTCGGGCGGGTGCTGGCTTGGCTCGGCCGGGTGTTCGTGGTGGTGCCGGTGCGGTGGGTGTGGCAGACCCTCGTCCGCCCGGCGGGCCGCTGGCTGCGGCACAGCGTGTGGTGGCCGGTCAAGCGGGCCCTGGCTCAGGCCCGCGAGACCGTCCGCCAGGTCCGCGCGGATGTGCGTCGGGCTCTGTTCGGGGCCTCGGGGAAGCGATGACCCATCGCAGCCGCGCGTACGCCGTCCTCATCGACACGCCCCGGGAGGATGCTCGGGCGTCGGCCGCCTTCTGGTCGGCGGCCCTGGGCGCGCCCGCCCGGGAGGTGCCGGGGGAGGAGCAGTTCACGGTGCTGGGCGCGGATGCGGTGCCGGGGCTGGTGGTCGCCGTCCAGGCGGTGGATGACGAGCCGCGCTTCCATGTCGACGTCGAGACGGACGACGTGGAGGCGGAGACCGCGCGGCTGGTGGCGCTGGGGGCAGTCGAGGTGTCGCAGTGGCTGGAGTGCCGGGTGCTGCGGGCGCCGGGCGGGCATTTGGTGTGCGTGATTCCGGTGCACAGCGGGGCTGCGTTCTTCGCGGAGCACGCCCGGGTGTGGCCGTAGGCGGGGCTACGGCTCTTCTGCGTGGCGTCGGGCTTCGGCGGCTTTGGCGTCGTCCCCGGCCCGGGTGTAGGCGTCTGCGGCCTCGAGCCAGGCCGTGCGGGCGGCGGTGGGGTCACCGGTGGCCTGTTGGGCGCGGGCGAGGTTGTGCAGTGTGTTGCCGGTCTCGTACCAGTTGTCGAACTCCGCGAACAGCTCCAGCGCCGTGCGGTAAGCATCGATGGCCTCCGCTGCCCGACCCGCCTCCCGGAGGGCGGCGCCGAGGCCGTACCAGGCCATGGCCTCGTTGTTGCGGTCACCGGTGGCCTGGTGCAGGTTGCGGGCGCGGGTGTGGGCGTCGATGGCCTCCTCCGCTGTCCGGCCCGCCTCCTGTAGGGCGCTGCCGAGGTTGTTCCACGCCCCGGCCTCGTTGTTGCGGTCGCTGGTGGCCTGGAAGAGGTCGCGGGCGCGGGTGTGGGCGTCGATGGCCTCCTCCGCCCGGCCCGCCTTCCGCAGGGCGAGGCCGAGGTTGTTCCACGCCGCAGCCTCGCTGTTGCGGTTGCCGGTGGCCTGGAAGACGTGGCGGGCGCGGGTGTGGGCGTCGATGGCCTCCTCCGCCCGGCCCGTCTCCTGTACGGCGATGCCGAGGATGGTCCACGCCAGGGCCTCGCTGTTGCGGTCGCCGGTGCGGGCTGCGGCCCGCTGGGCGCACTGGCACACGGTGCTCTGGTCGTCGAAGTACCGCCGCCGGTACAGGTACTCGCTCAGGCACAGGGCCAGACCGACGGCGATGGGGCTGTGGCGGTCGTCGTCGGCCCACTGGGCGGCGGCCACCAGATTGGCCCGCTCCGCGTCCAGCCATTCCAGCGCCTCCCCCCGGCCGGCGAACAGCGGCGGTACTGGCAACCCCGGAAGCCACCGCAGATGACTGTCGGCGGCCTGCGCCCACCGGTAGTAGAACCCCAGCACCCGCCCACGCGCCGCCTCGGCCTCCCCCGACGCCTCCGCCAGCCGGGACGCGTACGCCCGCACCAGGTCGTGCAACCGCCACCGCGCACGGCCGCTGGCGCGCTCGATGAGGTGGGCGCGTTCCAGGGCCACCAGGGTCTTCAGGGGCGGAGCGTCGGCCCCCGCCAGGGCGGCGATGGCGTCGTTGCCGGCGTCTGGGCCGGGGGCCACCGCGAGCAACCGCAGTAGGCGCGCCTGGTCTTCGGGCAGGCCGCGGTACGAGAGGTCGAGGGTGGCGCGGACGCTGCGCTCGCCGTCGTCGAGGTCGAGCTCGTCCGCCAACTCGGTGACCGGCATGCCCGGGTCGGCGACGAGCAGGGCAGCCGCGATCTGGAGGGCGAGTGGCAGATGACCGCACAGCGTGGTCAGCCGATCCACCCCGGCCGGGTCGTCGGGGATGCGGTGATCCGCTGGGTCGGCGGCGCGCAAGGCGCGGTCGAGGAGGGCGTAGGCATCCTCAGCTGGGAGTACGCCAAGCGGAAGCAGCCGCGCGCCCAGCTGCGGGAGCTTGTCGCGGGAGGTGACCAGGACGCGGTGCCGTGCGTCGCCCGGGAGGAGGGGGCGGATCTGACTGGGCGAGGAGGCGTTGTCGGCGAGGATCAGCGTCGGCTCGCGGTCGGCGAGGGCGGCTCGGTAGAAGGCGGCACGCTCGTCGCCGGTCACCGGGATGTGCTCGGGCGGGATGCCCATGGCCCGCAGCAGGGACTGCAAGGCGAGGTCGGCGGTCACCGGCACCTCGTCGTAGCCGTGCAGGTCGACGAAGAGCGCGCCGCCCGGAAACCAGCCGCGCGCCCGCGCCTCGTGCCCGGCGATCACCGCCAACGCGGTCTTGCCGATGCCGCCGAGCCCGGACACCGCCGCGACCAGCACGGCCGCTTCCGGGTCGGACGCCGCCGGGCCCAGGGCGTCCAGCAGCCGCGCCAGTTCGTCGCCCCGGCCCGTGAAGCCCGTGGCCCGGGCGGGCAGTGCGTCCAGGGCCACGGGGGCGGGCCCGGCGGGCGGGAGGACGACCTGTATGCCGTTCACCGGGCCCAGGAAGACGCCGCCCCCGAAGTCCACGTGATCGCCCCGGTACCAGGCCGCCCCGCTGCCCGCCGTGTGCCGGTCCATGGCCGCCGCCACGGCCGCCCGCTCGCCGTCGCCCAGCAGGCGTTGGAGGCCGGCACCCCACTCCCGTAACCGCTCCCGCCGCGCGGGGTCGGCGGCGGCCTCCGCCAGCGCCGCCGAGTCGGTGCGGTCGTCCAGAACCGCGGCCAAGCCGGCCAGCGCCCGCCGCCCCGCGTCCCCCGCCGCGCCCTCGGCGAGCGCCGCCAGCAGTGCCCCGTCCATCGCGTCAGCCCCACCGTCCGTGTTCAGGTACCCATAATGGACCAATTCGCTGTACCTGGAGCTCACTTGAGGAGACTCGACCACCGCCGAGAGAAGTATCCGCCTCGGCGTTTGATATCGCGTATCGCGGATTTTGATATCCTGGTCGGGTCGCCATGCTTGCGGACAGAGGAGGACGTGATGGCCCGAACTGTCATAGATATCGATGACGAGATGCTGGCCGAGGCCGCTGAGATCTTCGGTACGACGACGAAGGTTGCGACCGTGAACGCGGCTCTGGAGGACGCGATCAAGCGGCGCAAGCGGGCATCGTTCCTCGGCTGGCTCGCGGAAGGCGGGCTTCCCGATCTGACCGGCCCGGTCGAGACTGTCGGCGACCCGCACAGGGCCGCATGAGCGAGCGCTTCCTCATCGACAAGTCCGCCCTCGCCCGTTATCCGAAGCCGGCCGTACGCGCGGTCGTCGACCCACTGCACAACGCGGGACTGCTCGCCGTGTGCGGGGCCGTCGAGCTTGAAGTCCTGCACAGCGCCCGGTCCAAAGCTGACGCGGAACGCATCAGGGACGAGATGCGGGGCTTCGAGTGGCTTCCTACTCCCGACGAAGCATGGGACCGCGCCCTGGATGTGCAGACGCGGCTCATCGCGGCCGGGAACTGGAAAGCACTGTCGGTCTCGGACCTGGTCATCGCCGCCACGGCCGAGCGCAATGGCGTGACCGTCCTGCACTACGACGGCGATTACGACATGATCGCGAGCGTGACCGGCCAGCCCATGCGTTGGGTGGTCGCTGCCGGAACCGCCGACTGACCTCAGCTGGGGGCAGCGGCGCCCGGGCCGGTGGCGAAGCCCACGGGCCCACCCTGGTCCTTGGAGTCGCGTACGCGGACCGGTCCGCTCCGAGCGCCGCCCGTCGATTCGGTACCCCTCAATTCCCGTCCCCACAAGCCGAGTCGGGGGGCAGGCCCGGCAAGACGATCTGGGCGGAGGTCGGGACCGACGTGCCGGTCCGCCCTAACATGGCGTCAGAATGGGGGCGAGGCCATGACCACGGCGGAGTACGAGGGCGACCACACCGAGGTCGGCACAGGGGCCACCATCAACGGCCCGGTCATCGGCAAGGTCGAGCACCACCACGGCCCGGTTCCCATCGCCACCGCCTCCCTCCCGCCCGCGCCCACCGGCTTCACCGGCCGTGACGCGGACCTGGACCGGCTGCTGCCCGTCCTTGCGCCGGAGGCACCCGACACCGAGATAGCCGTCGTCATCTGCGCCGTGTCCGGGCTCGGCGGCATCGGCAAGACGGCGCTCGCGCTGTACGCGGCCCACCGGGCCGACGCCGACGGTTGGTTCCCCGGCGGGATGGTCTTCGTCGACCTGCGCGGCTACGACCCCGACCCGGTTACCGCCGACCAGGCGGTCCTGGCGCTGCTGGACGTTTTCGGCGTACGCGGCACCGAACTGCCTCAGACGGCGGCTGGGCAGTACGCCCTCTACCGAACACGGCTCGCCCAGCAAGCCGAGCGGATGCTGCTTGTCCTCGACAACGTCTCCGACCCCGCCCAGGTCGCCCCGCTGCTCCCGGGAACGCACCGTCACCGCGTCCTGGTCACTTCCCGTGCCCGTCTCGTCGACCTCGACGCACGTCTCGTCGACCTCGATCCGCTGACGCCGGATGCCGCCGTTGGCCTCATCACCCGAGCCCTCCACATCAGCGACGACCGCGACGACCGCCCGGCCCGCGAGCCGGAGGCCCTGTGCGAGCTGGCGGCCCTGTGCGGGCACATCCCGCTCGCCCTCCAGATGGTCGCCGCCATGCTCCGCCGGCGCCGCTATCGCTCCATCGCTTCCCTTTCCGATGAGATCCGGGCCGCTGCCGACCCCGATGACGCTCTGCGGATTCGCGCTGTCCTCGACGTCACCTACGACCGCCTGCCAGCAGAAGCGGCTCGCCTGCTCCGCCTGCTCGCTCTGGCCCCGACCGCCGAGGTCGACTCCGACGCCATAGCCGCGATAGCCGACCTCCCCGCCGACCAGACGCTCACCCTGCTGGAACTCCTGACCACTACTCGGGTCGTCACCCCGGTTCCCACCTCCGAGCCGGGCAGCATGCGGTGGCGGTTGCACGACGTGGTGCGGGCGTATGCGGCTGGGCTGGCGGAGGTGTCGGGGGAGGCGGAGGCGGCGCGGGGGCGGGTGCTGGGGTTCTATTACCGGTGGGCGGATGCCGCCGATGATCATCTGCGGTGGCTGCCGGGTTCACCGGTGCCTGCGCTGTTCGTGGGCCGGGTGGAGGCGTTGGAGTGGTTGGATGCGGAGCGGGCCAATCTGGTGGCCGCCGCCCAGTGGGCCGACGATGACCGCCACGCCCCCACCGCCATCGACCTGGCCCTGGCCCTGAGCCGCGAGTACCTGTACTGGCGGCGGTACTTCGACGACCAGACCACCGTGTGCCGGTGCGCCCAGCGGGCCGCCGCCCGCACCGGCGACCAGCCCCGCGAGGCCACGGCGTGGAACAACCTTGGCGCCTCCCTGCGGGAGGCGGGCCATGTGGCGGAGGCCATTGACGCCCACACCCGCGCCCGCGACCTCTTCCAGGCCACCGGCGACCGCAACCGCGAAGCCGTGGCGTGGAACAACCTTGGCGCCTCCCTGCGGGAGGCGGGCCGGGCGGCGGAGGCCATTGACGCCCACACCCGGGCCCGCGACCTTCACCAGGCCACCGGCGACCGCAACAACGAGGCCACAGCGTGGAACCACCTCGGTGTCTCCCTGCGGGAGGTGGGCCGGGTGGCGGAGTCCATCGACGCCCACACCCGGTCCCGCGACCTTCACCGGGCAACCGGCAACCGCAACCACGAGGCCAGCGCGTGGCACGGCCTCGGTGCCTCCCTGCGGTACGCGGGCCGGGCAGCGGAGGCCATCGCCGCTTACCGCACGGCGCTGGAGCTGTACGGGGAGTTCGACAACTGGTACGACACCGGCAACGCCCTGCACAACCTCGCCATCGCCCACCAGGCCACCGGCGACCCCACCGCGGCCCGTACCGCCTACCTTCAGGCCGCCGACGCCTACACCCGCGCCAACGCCCCCTCCGAAGCCGCTGCCGCCCGCAGCCGCGCCCAGCAGTAGCGCATCCGAGTAACCTGGAACACGACAGACGGCCCCATCCGGGGCCCGGCTTGACGACACACGTACGTAGGGACTGAACGACACTGGGCAAGCGACAGCCCGAAGGCCCGCCGCCCGCACCCACCGTGCAGCGCATTCGGTTGCGCTATACGAAGCGGGGCCGCCTCCGGTTCACCAGCCATCGCGATTTTCAGCGTGCCTTTGAGCGGGCCCTGCGCCGCGCGGAGGTGCCGATGGCGTATTCGGCGGGCTTTACGCCGCATCCGAAGGTGTCGTATGCAAACGCCGCACCCACCGGCGTGGGCAGCGAGGCCGAGTTCTTGGAGATCGCGCTCGCTGAGGTGCGGGATCCGGAGAAGCTTCGTGCGCTGCTGGACGAGTCGCTGCCGGCGGGGCTGGATGTGACCGACGCGGTGGAGGCCCGGACATCGGGGCTGGCCGAGCGGTTGCAGGCTTCGGTGTGGGAGCTGCGCCTGGACGGTGTGGAGCCCGCGGAGGCGGAGAAGGCGGTCGCGGTGTTCCTGGCCGCGGAGACCGTTGAGGTCGAGCGGAAGACGAAGAACGGCATGCGCGCGTTCGACGCGCGCGGTGCGGTGATCGGGCTGGAAGTGGTCGGGGCGGCGGATTCACAGGTCGTCACGGCTGCTGAAGGCACGCTCGAACAGGGTGCCGATAGGCCAGTGGCAGGTGCTTGTGCGATACTGCGGCTGGTTGTTCGGCATTTGACACCTGCCGTGCGACCCGACGACGTCCTGTCCGGCCTCCGTGTGACGGCCGACCTCGCGCCGCCGGTCCCCGCTGCGGTGACCAGGCTGGCGCAGGGGCCGCTCGACGAGGAGACCGGCACGGTGACCGATCCGCTCGCGCCTGATCGCGACGCCGTGACGGTGCCGGAGGATTCCGCGTAGGACTGTCGTCGCTGTGACGCGCGCTTACCTAGCGCGCTCACTTAACAGACGAGACTTTCGTCGGCCCGTCAGGGCGGCGCCGACGAGCTATACGACAGCTCCCGTGTGGCGCTTGCGCCCGGGAGCACGACGGGAGAAATGCCCGCATGCTCGAACTGAACGAGCCCAACGAGGCGCCGCAGACCGGCGCCACCGATGCCGCCACTGGCGGCCCTGACAGTGAAACGACGGCCGCTCCCCCGCGCCGTCGACGGGCGGCTTCCCGTCCGGCGGGCAGCCCGCCGGCCGCAGCCGCAGGGGAGACCGTGAGCGAGGTCGTCACGGCTCCGGCCATACCGGCCACGGTCGAGACATCCGAGCCCGCCGAGGCTCCGGCAGCGCCTGCGCGGCGCCGTGCCACCCGTAAGGCGACCGCTCCGGCGGGTGCGCCGAAGGCGGCGGAGGAAGCAGTGGAGGCCGCCGAGACCCCGGCGCCCGCGCGTCGCCGGGCCACCCGGAAGACGGCAGCTCCGGCGGAGGCTCCGGCAGCGGAGGCCCCGGTTCAGCAGGCCCAGGAAGAGGCAGCGGAGGCCGAGGCCGCTCCGGCCCGTACGCGGCGCCGGGCGACCCGGAAGGTGGCCGCTCCGGCGCCCGCCCCGGAGCCGGTGGCCGAGGTCCCGCAGGAGCCCGAGGCCAAGGCTGAGGTGAAGGCCGAGGTCAAGGCTGAGCCCAAGCCGCGCCGTACGTCGCGCAAGCGCGCTGCGGCGCCGGCGGCGTCGTTCCTCGCGGGGGACGACGGGTCGCGTCGGCTGAAGCCCGGCGCGCTGGCGCCGAAGGAAGCGGCCGAGCAGGTTGCCGTTGAGGCAGCACCCGTAGAGGCGGCAGCACCCGTAGTAGAGGCGGTAGCCGTGCAGGCCCCCGTGGAGGAGGCCCCCGCGCGGGCCCGCCGCACCCGGAAGCGGGTGGCGGCGGCCGTGGAGCCGGTGACGTACCCGGCGAAGGCTGTGCGGGACGGCAATGGCTGGGCCGTCGAGGTGGAGAACGCGTTCGAGATCCGCGGCTATGGCGCGACGGTCGAAGAGGCGCGGGCGAAGGCCGTGGAGGCCGTCGCGGAGGCGTTCGGCGTACCGGTGGCGTCCGTGACGGTCGAGGTCGCCGAGGCGGAGCAGGCAGCAGAGCCGGTCGAGGCCCCGGAGGCCCAGGACGCGGCTCCCGCGCGTGGTCGGCGTCGGGTCGTACGGCCGCCGGTGGCGGTGTTCCAGCCGCCGGTGTTCCAGGCACCGGAGGCACCCGTGGCGCCGGTCGCCGCGCCTGCCGTGGCGCCGGAGCCCGAGGCCGCCGAGGTGGCCGAGGAGCGCGAGGACGAGGAGTACGGGACCGGCTCGCGTCGCCGCCGTCGGCGCCGGGGTGCGCCTTCCCCGGCCGTGACGGCAGCGCGGGACGAGGTGGTCGAGGAAGCCCCCGAGGCCCCCGAGGCAGCCGAGGAGATCGAGGCCGACGAGCACGACGGCGCCGAGGACGACGCCGACGGCCGTCCGTCGCGCCGCCGTCGCCGTGGTGGCCGTCGTCGCCGCCGTGGCGAGGCCGTGGACGGCGAGGAGGGCACCGCCGCCGAGTCCGAGGAGGGCGAGGAGCCCGAGGACGGCGAGGAAGCCGCCGCCGAGCACGAAGAGCACGAGGATGACGCGGCCGACGAGCACGGCAGCGTGAGCAGCCGCCGTCGGCGTCGCCGTCGCCGCCGTAGCGGTGACGCCGCCGAGAGCGGTGGCGGTGCCGAGGGGGCCGACGACCCGGAGCGTACGGTCGTCAAGGTCCGCGAGCCGCGTGCCGCCAAGGCGGAGAGCACCGTAGGTACGGGCACCGGCAACGCCTTCGACGAGGTGACGTCCATCAAGGGCTCCACCCGTATGGAGGCCAAGAAGCAGCGCCGCCGCGAGGGCCGTGAGCAGGGCCGCCGCCGGGTGCCGATCATCACGGAGGCCGAGTTCCTGGCCCGCCGTGAGGCCGTCGAGCGCGTAATGGTGGTCCGGGAGACCGGCGACCGTACGCAGATCGGCGTGCTGGAGGACAACGTCCTCGTCGAGCACTACGTGAACAAGGAGCAGGCCACCAGCTACGTCGGCAACGTCTACCTGGGCAAGGTGCAGAACGTACTGCCGTCCATGGAGGCCGCCTTCGTCGACATCGGCAAGGGCCGCAACGCGGTGCTGTACGCCGGTGAGGTCAACTTCGAGGCGCTCGGCATGGCCCACGGGCCGCGCCGCATCGAAAGCGCGCTGAAGTCCGGCCAGTCGGTCCTGGTGCAGGTCACCAAGGACCCCATCGGCCACAAGGGCGCCCGCCTGACCAGCCAGGTCTCGCTGCCCGGCCGGTACCTGGTGTACGTGCCCGAGGGCTCGATGACCGGCATCAGCCGCAAGCTGCCCGACACCGAGCGGGCGCGGCTGAAGACGATCCTCAAGAAGATCGTCCCCGAGGACGCGGGCGTGATCGTGCGCACGGCGGCCGAGGGCGCGAGCGAGGACGAGCTGGCGCGCGATGTCGAGCGGCTGCAGGCGCAGTGGGAGGACATCCAGAAGAAGGCGAAGACCGGCAACGCCCCGGCGCTGCTGTACGGCGAGCCGGACATGACGGTCCGGGTGGTCCGCGACATCTTCAACGAGGACTTCACCAAGGTCATCGTCAGCGGTGACACCGCGTGGGAGACCATCCACGGCTATGTCTCGCATGTCGCGCCCGACCTGACCGACCGGCTGTCGAAGTGGCACAGCGACGTCGACGTCTTCGCGACGTACCGGATCGACGAGCAGCTGCTCAAGGCGCTGGACCGGAAGGTCTGGCTGCCGAGCGGCGGCTCGCTGGTGATCGACAAGACCGAGGCGATGATCGTCGTCGACGTCAACACCGGCAAGTTCACCGGCCAGGGCGGCAACCTGGAGGAGACCGTCACCAGGAACAACCTGGAGGCGGCCGAGGAGATCGTGCGCCAGCTGCGGCTGCGCGACCTGGGCGGCATCGTCGTCATCGACTTCATCGACATGGTCCTGGAGTCCAACCGCGACCTGGTGATGCGGCGCCTGCTGGAGTGCCTGGGCCGGGACCGCACCAAGCACCAGGTGGCCGAGGTCACCTCGCTGGGTCTGGTCCAGATGACCCGCAAGCGGGTCGGGCAGGGGCTGCTGGAGTCCTTCTCCGAGACCTGCGTGCACTGCAACGGCCGTGGCGTCATCGTCCACATGGACCAGGCGACGACGGTCGGCGGTGGCGGCAAGCGCAAGCGGCGCGGCCGCGGCGGCGACGCCGACGGTGAGGTCGAGGTCGCGGAGACCGTCGAGCACGAGCACGAGGCCGAGGTTCTGGAGTACGACACGGAGCCCGAGCTCGAGCCCGTCGCGGTCACCGAGGCGGACCTCGTGCCCGCCGTCGCCGGTGACGACGAGTGGTACGGCAGTCCTGCGGAGGCCGAGGCCGCCGCAGGGCGCCGCAGCCGCCGTCGCGCCTCGCGCCGTGCCACGGCGCCGGTGAGCTCTCCGGAGGCCCCCGCCCAGGCCGAGGTCGTGGTCGTCACTCCGGCGCCCGCCCCGGTGACGGAGCCGCAGGCCGCCGATGCCGCCTTGGCCGCCGAAGTGGCGGCACCGGTCGCCGAGCCCGTGGCGGAGCCCACTCCGGCGCGTACCCGGCGTCGTGCCACCCGCAAGGTCACGGCTCCGGCGGGTGCGCCCCCGGCCGCCGAGGCCGAGGTCGTCGTCGTGCCGACGGTGACCGAGCCGGTGGCCCCCGCCGAGCCCGAGCCGGTGGCCGAGCCCGTGGCCGCCGCCGAGCCCGCTCCGGCGCCCGTACGGCGTCGTGCCACCCGTAAGGCGTCGGCTCCCGCCGGTTCGCCGAGCGCGTCGGCCGAGGCCGCCGTGGTGGTCGTACAGACGGCCACCGAGGTGGTCGACGCGGAGCCCCAGGCGGAGCCCGAGGCGGAGCCCAAGAAGCGGGCGCCGCGCAAGGCCGCCGCCAAGAAGGCTCCGGCGAAGAAGGCCGCCGCCAAGAAGACCGCGGCCAAGAAGACGGTCGCCAAGAAGGCCCCGGCGAAGAAGGCGGCGGCCAAGAAGACCGCGGCCGCCGAGCAGACATCCCCGCCCGGGGTGTCCGCCGAGGCCGACGCCTCGTAATGGCGTAACGCCGACACCGAAGCGGGCCGTTCCTCGCATGCCGCGAGGAACGGCCCGCTTCGGCTTGGCCGCACTGGGGCCGGGCAGGCTCGGGCAGGCCCTAAAGGCAGGTGGCCTTGAAGGCGGTCGCGCCCGGCCGGGCGCGGAAGGCCACCTTGTGTCCCGCGTCGTCGGAGAAGACGGCCCGGGTGTCGGAGGTCAAGGTCATCGTGCCGCGCTGGGAGGGATTGTCCCATCCGTCCGGCGGGTTTCCTGAGCCGTCGTCGAGGGGGGTCTCCGCCTCGAAGTAGGTTGTGCCGACCAGAGCCTCGTCGATCCCGCAGTGCGTGTAGAGGTCGAAGGGGACCGACTGGCCGGGCGACGGGGTCGCCCCGGTGGTCCCCGCGCTCACCTCTGCGGCGGCAGAGCATGAGATGAGGCCGGCGGCCAGGGCGAGGCACCCGAGGGCGCGGAGGAGCTGTCCAACTCTCTTGGTCATGGCCCTTCGACGGCCGGACCGGGAGGCCGGTTCCGCGGGTCCGGTTTGACCCTCCAGGGGCCCGCCCGTACTCTTGTCATTCGGTGTGCGTCAAGTACGCCACACGCTCCTGAGCAACTCCCTCCGGCTCAGCCGGAGAGGCCGCTCACTCCATTCGGGATCGTCGCGGGCCTCGGCCTGTGCGAGTGGCTGGCATCAGGGGTCCCGTATCGAGCGAGAGGTAGATCCGCGTGTACGCAATCGTGCGCAGCGGTGGCCGCCAGCACAAGGTGGCTGTCGGCGACATCGTTGAGGTTGACAAGATTTCCACCGGCAAGGTGGGCGACGCGGTCGAGCTCTCGACCCTGCTCGTTGTCGACGGCGAGGCCGTCACCAGCGACCCGTGGGTGCTGGCCGGTATCAAGGTCGCGGCCGAGATCGTGGACCACCACAAGGGCCAGAAGATCGACATTCTTCGGTACAAGAACAAGACCGGCTACCGCCGTCGTCAGGGTCACCGTCAGCAGTACACGGCGATCAAGATCACCGGTATCCCCACGGCTGCGAAGTAAGGGACTGAGGAGAGATGGCACACAAGAAGGGCGCATCGTCCACCCGGAACGGTCGCGACTCCAATGCTCAGTTTCTCGGCGTGAAGCGTTTCGGCGGCCAGGTCGTCAACGCCGGTGAGATTCTCGTCCGCCAGCGCGGCACCCACTTCCACCCCGGCGCCAGCGTCGGCCGTGGCAAGGACGACACCCTGTTCGCCCTGGCCGCCGGTGCGGTCCAGTTCGGCACCAGCCGTGGTCGTCGTGTTGTGAACATCGTTCCCGTCGCTGAGTAATCAGCCTCTGTAGCGAGACCGAGGGCGGATCCTTCTTCTCCGTTTGGGGAAGCAGGTCCGCCCTTGGCGCGTTACGCAAGTGAAATTCCCGTACGTATCTGGAGGAACCCCTGCCATGACCACCTTCGTGGACCGCGTCGAACTGCACGTCGCCGCGGGTAACGGGGGCCACGGCTGCGCCTCCGTACACCGGGAGAAGTTCAAGCCGCTCGGCGGACCGGACGGCGGCAACGGCGGCCGTGGCGGCGATGTGACGCTGGTCGTGGACCAGTCGATCACCACGCTGCTCGACTACCACCACAAGCCGCACCGCAGCGCCACCAACGGCAAGCCCGGCGAGGGCGGCAACCGCTCCGGCAAGGACGGTACGGACCTGGTCCTGCCGGTGCCGGACGGGACCGTCGTCCAGGACAAGGACGGCAATGTGCTGGCCGACCTCGTCGGCCACGGCACCACGTTCATCGCCGGCCAGGGCGGCCGCGGCGGCCTCGGTAACGCTGCTCTGGCCTCGGCCCGCCGCAAGGCGCCGGGCTTCGCGCTGCTGGGCGTGCCCGGCGAGGCGCGGGACATCGTGCTGGAGCTCAAGACCGTCGCCGACGTGGCGCTGGTCGGGTACCCGAGCGCGGGCAAGTCCTCGCTGATCTCGGTGCTTTCGGCGGCGAAGCCGAAGATCGCGGACTACCCGTTCACGACGCTGGTCCCGAACCTGGGCGTGGTCACCGCCGGCGGCACCGTCTACACCATCGCCGACGTCCCCGGCCTCATCCCCGGCGCCAGCCAGGGCAAGGGCCTGGGCCTGGAGTTCCTGCGGCACGTCGAGCGCTGCGAGGTGCTCGTCCACGTCCTGGACACCGCGACGCTGGAGTCCGACCGCGACCCGGCCACCGACCTCGACGTCATCGAGGCCGAGCTGCGCGCGTACGGCGGCGGCCTGGAGAAGCGGCCCCGCATCGTCGTCCTGAACAAGGTCGACGTTCCCGACGGCCAGGACCTCGCCGACATCATCCGCCCCGAGCTCGAAGCCCGCGGCTACGACGTCTATGAGGTCTCCGCCGTGTCGCATCACGGCCTGAAGGAGCTGTCCTTCGCCCTCGCCAAGGTCGTCGCCGACGCCCGCGCGGCGAAGCCCGTCGAGGAGTCCACCCGTATCGTCATCCGGCCCAAGGCCGTCGACGACGCCGGCTTCACGGTCACCGAGGAGGACGGCACCTACCGCGTCCGCGGCGAGAAGCCCGAACGCTGGGTCCGCCAGACCGACTTCGCCAACGACGAAGCCGTCGGCTACCTCGCCGACCGCCTCAACCGCCTCGGCGTCGAGCAGGCCCTCGCCAAGGCCGGCGCCCAGGCGGGCGACGAGGTCGCCATCGGCCCCGAGGACAACGCCGTCGTCTTCGACTGGGAGCCCTCCCTGGCCGCCGGTGCCGAAATGCTCGGCCGCCGAGGCGAGGATCACCGCTTCGACGCCCCGCGTCCGGCCGCCCAGCGCCGCCGCGACCGCGACGCCGAACGGGACGACGCGCTGCGGGAGTTCGAGGAGTACAAGCCCTTCTGACGCCTCGGCCACGCTGCCCGGACCCCCGCCCCGGATCCCCGGACGGAGTCCGGGCAGTCGCCCGAAGCTTGTGAGGCCCCCTTGGGCCGAGCGATGCGAGGGTGGCCGGGGGAGGTTCAGCCCACCGCTTCGACGCCCCGCGTCCGGCCGCCCAGCGCCGCCGCGACCGCGACGCCGAACGGGACGACGCGCTGCGGGAGTTCGAGGAGTACAAGCCCTTCTGACGCCCTCAGGCACGCTGCCCGGATCCCGGTGGGGGTCCGGGCAGCGGGCTGAGGGTCCCATGTCGGTCACATGGTTCTCTCAGCGAGTTTTCAGTTTTGGGGATTACCGTCCCTTTGCCATGAGCGACGCAACCTCCAACCCCGCCTGTACCTCCGGCCCCCGCATCACCCCTGTGCCCCCGGGCACCCGGCTCGTTCACATCGGGCCCCACAAGACCGGGACGACCGCCATCCAGGGCGCGCTGTTCGAGGCGAGGGAGCGCCTCGCGGAGCACGGCGTGGAGTTTCCGGGAGACGACCGGCATCCGATGCACGCCGCGCTGGCGGTGACGGCGAGGCCGTCGATGATGGGGGACGCGGAGCCCGACGAGCGTCACTGGCTCAAGCTCCTGGACCAGGTGGAGGCGACCGGCGACCGGACCGCGGTGGTCAGCAGCGAGTTCTTCTCGGAGGCCGGCGAGGAGGCCATCCGCCGGATCATCCAGGACCTCGGCGGGGAGCGGGTGCACGTCGTCGTGACGCTGCGGCCGCTGGTGAGGATCATGCCGTCGCAGTGGCAGCAGTACGTCCAGAACGGCCTGCGCATGGGGTACGAGAACTGGCTCCACCACATGCTGCGCAAGGCGCCGTACGAGAAGCCGAACCCGAGCTTCTGGCGGCGGCACCGCCACGACCGGCTCATCGAGCGGTGGACGGCGGCGGTGGGCCCGGAGAATCTGACGGTGATCGTGGTGGACGACTCGGACCAGGAGATGATCCTGCGGTCGTTCGAGTCGCTGCTGGGGCTGCCGGAGCAGGTCCTGGCGCCGGTGCCCGATGCAGCGAACCGGTCCCTGACGCTCGGCGAGATCGAGATGGTGCGGCACTTCAACGTGGCGTTCCGCGGCAGTGAGCTGCCGGAGCAGCTGTACTCGAGGCTGATCCGGTACGGGGCCGTGGTACAGATGAAGACCGGGCGGACCCCGTCGGCGGGCGAGGCGAAGGTGACGACACCGCAGTGGGCGGTGGAGGCGGCCGCGAGGATCGGCGCCGAGATCGCGGAGCGGATCGGGGAGCTGGAAGTGCGGGTGGTCGGCGATCCCGGGCTGCTGCACAAGGTCCCGTCGGCCGCCGGGCCGGAGCATGAGCCGTCTGCTCCGCAGATCGCCCCGGAGGCGGCCGCGCAGGCGCTGTTCGGTGTGCTCTCGGCCCAGGCCTGCCAGTCGGCGCCCGCCGCGAAGGGCAAGCCCGTGCAGGAGGTCCCCTCCGGCGAGCTGGTCAGGGTGCTCGCGCGGCGGACCCGGCGGCGCCTGAAGCGCGGTCTGCGGCGTAAGTGAGCGGCGGGCGGGCGGTGAGTCTGTGGTGGACAATTCGAGGACGACCCGTAGGTGATTCACAGGGAAGCCGCGAAATCCAGTCACCAAAACATCCGTGATGTGTGGAGTGCGTCACATCGGTCACCCTCTGTTTGCCCGTGGCCGTCTCGTCGGGTCAAGGTGAACCGCAGGTAGCCGACACATTCCGCGCGGGAGGTGTCCGCCTTGCTAGGTGGTAACACCGAATGCGACCATCGGTCCATCCCTCGTCATCGCAAGGTAGGTCTGTCTGTGTCCGAGCCCATAGCCAAGCCCCGCACCATCGCCGTCGTGCTGGCAGGCGGTACGGGTCAGCGTGTCGGTCTTTCGATCCCGAAGCAGCTGCTGAAGATCGCCGGCAAGGCGGTCATCGAGCATACGCTCGCGATCTTCGAGGCGGCGGAGGGCATCGACGACGTCTTCGTGCTGATGGCGCCGGGCTATGTGGGTGAGGTCGAGAAGATCGTCGCCAAGGCCGGACTCACCAAGGTCACCAAGATCATCGAGGGCGGCTCGACCCGCAACGAGACCACCGAGCGCGCGATCGCCGCGCTGAGCGAGGGCCTCGCCGAGGGCGAGGACCGCAATGTGCTGTTCCACGACGCGGTGCGCCCGCTGCTGTCGCAGCGTGTGATCAGCGACTGCGTGGCCGCGCTGGAGCGCTACACGGCGGTCGACGTGGCCATCCCGTCGGCGGACACCATCATCGTCACCCGCACCCACGGCGGCGACGGCGAGTTCATCACGGACGTGCCGGACCGGTCCCGGCTGCGCCGCGGCCAGACCCCGCAGGCGTTCAAGCTGTCCACCATCCGGCGGGCGTACGAGGTCGCGGCGGGCGACCCGAACTTCCAGGCCACCGACGACTGCTCGGTGGTCCTGAAGTACCTGCCGGACGTGCCGATCTATGTCGTGCCCGGCGACGAGTACAACATGAAGGTCACCCAGCCGGTCGACGTCTTCATCGCCGACAAGCTGTTCCAGCTCGCCTCGCAGACCGCTCCGGACCAGGCGGACGACGCAGCCTACGGCCGGCTGCTGGCGGGCCGGACGCTGGTGGTCTTCGGCGGCTCGTACGGCATCGGCGCGGACATCGCCGAGCTGGCCAAGAAGTTCGGCGCCAGCGTGTACCCGCTGGGCCGCTCCACGACCGGTACGCACGTCGACAACCCGGAGCACGTGGACGACGCGCTGTCGAAGGCGTACGCGGAGACCGGCCGGATCGACTACGTCGTCAACACCGCCGGCGTGCTGCGCATCGGCAAGCTCGCGGAGACCGACAACGCCACGATCGAGGAAGCACTTCGGGTGAATTACCTCGCGCCCGTCCAGATCGCCCGCGCGGCGCACAAGTACCTCGTTGAGACCAAGGGCCAGCTCCTTCTTTACACCTCCAGCAGCTACACCCGCGGCCGCGCCGAGTACAGCCTGTACTCCTCCACCAAGGCGGCCATGGTCAACCTCACCCAGGCGCTCGCCGACGAGTGGGCGGCGGACGGCATCCGCGTCAACTGCGTGAATCCGGAGCGTACGGCGACGCCCATGCGCACCAAGGCCTTCGGTCAGGAGCCCTCGGGCAGCCTGCTGTCCTCCGAGGCGGTCGCGCGCACCTCGCTGGACGTGCTGCTGTCGGCCCTGACCGGCCATGTGATCGACGTACGGCAGCAGGACCCGACCAAGGGAGCGGGTGCTTCCGGATTCGAGCATGCTCTGGCCGCTGTTTTGGCCCAGGGTGAGGAATCGTAGTAATATCTACTAACTTGTGAGTATCGGGTCCCTGGGAATACCGTGCGGTGTTTCCGGGGACCCGATCCATTGGTTGTGAAATTTGTGCTCCGTACCGCATTGGACCAATTCCACATTCCCAGGAGTGGGCACCTCGTGATATCCAAAGCCGTTCGCCTGGCCCGGGTCGACACCGGGGCCGAGCTGGCCGCCGCGCTGCTGCTGATGGTGAGCTACCCGCTCATAGTGGCCGCGGCCCTGCTCCCGAGTATGTGGCTCTTCGTCACCGCGGGGGCGGTCAGCTACATCAGCGACTGGTACCTGCACCAGCGCGGCACATATCTGATCAACCGGCTCAGCAAGGCGCGCGCCGGTCTGTCCATCCGCGTCCTGACCCGCGAACTGATTGTCATCCTGTTCCTGGCGCGCACCGACATGGGCGACAAGTCGCTCTACTTCGCGGCCATTGTCTGCTTCCTGTCCTTCTACGCGCTCCAGGCCCCGCACAGCGCACTGCTGACGCTGATCCGCAATCGCCGCAAGCTGCCGTTCTCCACCCGCAACATCGACCTGAACGGGCTGTGGATCCCCAACGCCCCGTCGTACCGGCTCACCAACCGGGCCGCGGAGAAGATGCTGCACCTGGACCTGGCGGCCATGGTCGGTCTGATGATCTCCGCCGGGACCGACAACAGCGTCTACGGTTTCGTGGGCGGCGCGGTCACCCTCCTGCTCGCCACGCTCTACGTCGTGGCCCTGCTGCCCTACCTGGGGCCCAAGCGGCTCCCCGCCAACACCGACAAGGCGCTGGAGTTCATCGACGAGTGGCTGCGCGCCTACAAGCCGACCACGGTGCTGTTCTTCTCCGGCTCGGCGGACTCGGCGTACCAGGTCAACATGTGGCTGGAGACCATGGCGGAGCTGGACGGGCGCCCGCTGGTCATCCTGCGTGAGCGCTTCATCCTGCCGCAGCTCGCGGACACCGCCGTGCCGGTGCTGTGCGTGCCCGGGGCCGTGCACCTGATGAACATGGACCTGTCGTCGGTGCGGGTGGCCCTCTACCCGGCGAATGTCGGCAAGAACATCCACATGCTGCGCGAGCCCGACGTCAAGCACGTCTTCATCGGCCACGGCGACAGCGACAAGCTCGCCAGCGTCAACCCGTTCAGCAAGGCCTACGACGAGGTGTGGACGGCGGGCAAGGCCGGCCGGGACCGCTACGCGCTGGCGGACGTCGGGGTGCGGGACGAGGACATCGTCGAGGTCGGCCGGCCCCAGCTGGCCCGTATCCAGGCGGGCACCGGCGAGGTCCCGGCCGACCGGATCCCGACCGTGCTGTACGCGCCCACCTGGGAGGGCTGGACGGACGAGCCGGGCAACACCTCGGTGATCCTGGCCGGCGAGAAGATCATCCGCCGGCTGGTCGAGACCGAGCCGCCGGTCCGGGTGCTCTACAAGCCGCACCCCTTCACCGGCACCGTCAACCCCAAGGCCAAGCGGGCGCACGAGCGCATCCTCACCCTGATGGCCAAGGCCGCCGCCGAGCGCGCCGCCGACCCCCGGTTCGCCGAGCCGGCGGCCGCGAGCGCCGCGGACCAGAGCGCGGCGCGGGCCGAGCTGGCCCGGATCGAGGCCGCCCTGGCGGCGCTCGTCGATTCCGGCTCGCAGGCCACCGACGACGCGGAGGCCTCGCGGGACGCGGCCGCCGACCCGGAGCGGGTCACGAAGGCGGCCGCGCTGCGCGACGAGTGGAACGCCGCGTACTGGCGCTCCTTCGGCACCTGGGAGCACCGGACCGTCAGCGGACCGATGCCGCACCTGTACGACTGCTTCAATGTCGCCGACGCGATGGTCTCGGACATCTCCAGTGTGGTCTCCGACTTCATCGCCACCGGTAAGCCGTACGCCATCACCGACTCGGCCGAGCTCGGCGAGACGGAGTTCAAGCGGCAGAACACCGCCGCCCGCGCCGCCCTGATCCTCGACAACAAGGCATCCCGGATCGCCGAGCTCGTCACCGCGGTCACCGATGTGGCCCACGACCCGCTCCGCGCGGCCCGGGGGGATCTCAAGGACTACCTTCTCGGCCCCGACGAGCCCAGCTCGCTGGTGCGCTTCAACACCGCCGTCAACGACCTCGCGGCCAATGCGGAGGCCCGGCTGGCGGGGCAGCGGCTGGCCGGCGAGCCGGCGGCGCGTACCGAAGCGGTCTGACAGCACGATCCGACATCACGAGATGACACCGGGCCACCCTGTGGGTGGCCCGGTTCTGTATTCTCAGCGAAGAGACAGGGTTCACACAGAGACGCCTGGGTACGTGTGCGTCGATCATCGTGGTTTTCCGGACGAGGGGGAGCTCCCGAGTGCACCGTCATGACTTCCTGCGCCAATTGCACCAAGTGTACAAACCGCGCAATTATCTGGAGATCGGCGTCAACGACGGCCGCAGCCTTGCCCTCTCCCGGGTGGCTTCGATCGGTGTCGACCCGGCCTTCAGGGTCGTCACGCAGATCAGCTGTGACGTCCACTTGGTCAAGGCGACCAGTGACGAGTTCTTCGCCCGCAAGGACCCACTGCTGCACCTGCGTCCCGGCCGCAACCCGTTCCGTGCGTTCGCCCGCAAGAACCCGCTGGGCCTGTTCGGTGACCCGGTTCTGGAGCTGTCGTTCATCGACGGCATGCACCTCTTCGAGTACGCGTTGCGCGACTTCATCAACGTTGAGAAGCGCTCCCGCTGGTCCAGCGTGATCGTGCTGGACGACATGCTGCCGCGCAGCATCGACGAGGCGGCCCGCGACCGGCACACCGACGCCTGGACGGGTGACGTCTACAAGGTGGCCACCGTCCTGCGGCAGCACCGCCCCGACCTGCTCGTCGTGCCCGTGGACACCGCCCCGACCGGCGTGGTGCTGGTCTTCGGCGCCGACCCGGACAGCAAGGTGCTCAGCGAGGGGTACGACCGCATTCTCCAGGAACATGTGGTGCCCGACCCGCAGGACGTCCCCGAGGAGATCCTGGTCCGCAAGGCCGCGGTCGCGCCGGAGCGGCTGTTGCGTGCCGACTTCTGGCCCGCCCTGACAAGGGCTCGCAACCTGGGGCGTTCCCGGTCCGCGTTCGGCGCGCTGCGCGGGCGGATCAACTCCCTGGTGGAATGATTTTTTCGGGGCGAAGGAATGAGCAGACGCGATCCTATTGCGTGATCACCAGGTGCGAAAAAACTTCGTGATCACGCGGTTCGTGCTCTGCTGCAAGCGGAGGAACTGCCTCCGTTGCCCTTGTTGGGAAAACCCCTGAAATCTGGCCGCAGTCGTTTCGAAAGTGCCTTACGCGGGCGGTGCGGGGCGCGTATTCTACCCCCCATGACATCCTTAAAGACCGGCATGGACGCGCCGCATGAGCACTACTTCGTCCGTGTGGAAGATCTGGGAGACCGGTGTTGGCGCTGCGGTGTGAGCGGCGCCGATCACGCCCGCTCAGTGGTGGGAACCGACGCGGCGGAGCCCGATGACCTGACCCAGTTGGCCATTCGGTTCCGGACGGACAAGTGGGGGGACCACCGTTACACGCCGCACTATCAGCGGCATTTCGCGCACCTGCGGGACAGGCCCATCAATCTGCTTGAGATCGGTATCGGTGGGTATGCCCGAGACGGTCAGGGCGGTGCCTCGCTGCGTATGTGGAAACACTTCTTCGCGCGGGGGAACATATACGGCCTCGACATCCAGGACAAATCATTCGTCGAGGAGCCGCGCATCCGCGTGTTCCAGGGCGACCAGTCGGACCCCGACCTGCTGACCTCCATAGTCGAGGAGGCCGGAAGGCTGGACGTCATAATCGACGACGGCAGTCATGTGCCCGAGCACATCATTGCCACGTTCAAGGTCCTTTTTCCGCTGCTCGCGGACGACGGAATCTACGTGGTGGAGGACACCCAGACGTCGTACTGGCCCGAATGGGGCGGAAGTGCGGAAGTCGATGATCCTGGCACGTCGATGGCGATGCTCAAGCGCCTCGCGGACGGCCTCAATTACGAGGAATTTGTGACGGAGCCCTATGAGCCGTCCTACACCGACTTGAATATCGTCGGTGTTTCCTTCTACCACAACCTCGCGTTCATTCAGAAGGGCCGCAACGAAGAGGGAACGCGGAAGCGAAAGATTCTTCGCAAGCGCTACTCGGCCTGAGCCACCGCGGGCGGATCGAAGCGCTGACCGCTTGGGGACAGCTCCCTGCGCGAGGGCAACCAAATGGCCCCCGGGCGGGTCGAACCTGTGACAGGTTCGACCGGCCCAGCACTTTCAGGGGGATGTTGTGCAAACTCGTACGGTTCTGAGATCCGCCGCCGCAGGCACGGCGCTTGTGGCGGCCATGCTGCTCCCGGCCGCACCGGCCGCGTTCGCCGACGACAAACCGGCACAGTGCACGGTCTTCGACGACGACAGCCTTGACGTGTCGCTGAGCGGCCTGCCGTTCACGGTGGTCGCCGGCGGCGACTGGGCGGAGTTCACCGTGGTCGTCGGCAACAGGGGCGACTTCACCATCAAGAGCGCCGAACCGTCCGTCTCGGTCCAGCTGTACGACGGGCGCGCCTCCGACTTCGTCCTGCAGTTCAAGGATCCGTCGAGCGGCCAGTGGACAGGCGTGCCCATCTCGTCGGAGCTGGGGACGCCGTTCACCTCGCTGGAGGTGGCGCCGGGGACCACCACGCCGGTGACCATGCGCGTCAGCGCCGCCGCGGCCGCCACCGGCGGCTCCGGATTCATCATGGACACCGGAACGTGGGACAACGGCGACGGGACGTGCGGCAACTCCGACGGTGACCAGGGCGACTTCACGGTGAAGGCCGCCCCGGCGAGCCCGACGGCCTCGGTGTCCCCGTCGGCGAGCCCGACATCCTCGGCATCCGCGTCGGCCTCCCCGTCTGCGTCTGCGTCTGCGTCCGCGTCCGCAAGCGCGAGCGCCGAGCCGTCCTCGTCCGGGGAGGACGGCACCGAGCCCCAGCTCGCGGACACCGGGTCCCCGGCCGTGCTGCCCGGGGCCGCCCTGATCGGGGGCGCCGCCGTCATGGCCGGCGCGGGGGCGCTGGCCGCCGTACGCCGCCGGAGGTCAGCCCGCTGACCGCTCGGCCGCCAGCAGCGCCGGGAAGGCCTCGCGAAGGGCCTCGCGCCAGTCGCGGATGGGCTCGATGCCCGCCGCCCGCCAGCGGTCGTGGCCGAGGACGCTGTACGCCGGACGGGGGGCCGGGCGTACGAAGGCCTCGCTCGTGGTCGGGCGGACCCGGGCGGGGTCCGTGCCGAGCAGCCGGAAGATCTCCTGGGTGAAGCCGAACCAGGTCGTCTCGCCGCCGCTGGTGCCGTGGTAGACGCCCGCCGGGGCACTGCCCGCCAGTGCCGCCCGCCCCAGCCGGACCAGGCGGTCGGCGAGGTCGGCGGTCCAGGTGGGCTGGCCCCGCTGGTCGTCGACCACGTCGAGGCTGTCCTTGATGCCTTCCAGCTTGATCATCGTACGGACGAAATTACCGCCCCCCGCCCCGTACAGCCACGCCGTACGCACCACATACCCGGCGTCGGGCAGGACGGCCAGAACCGCCTGCTCGCCGGCGAGCTTGGTGCGGCCGTACGCGCTGCGCGGGGCGGTGGCGGCGTCCTCGGTGTACGGAGAGGTGCCGTCGCCCGCGAAGACGTAGTCCGTGGAAACCTGGAGCAGCACCGCGCCGTACTCCTGGCAGGCCTCGGCCAGGATGCGGGGGCCGTCGCCGTTGATCCGCAGGGCGTCGGCCTCGTCGGCCTCGGCGTCGTCCACGGCGGTCCAGGCGGCGCAGTTGACGACCACCGACGGGCGGTGCGCGTCCAGTGCCTCGCGCACCGAAGCGGGGTCGGTGATGTCCAGGACCGCGCGGGTCAGGCCGACGGCCTTCTCCCCGTCCTTCTCCAGCCGGGCCAGGAGATCCTGGCCCAGCATTCCGCCCGCTCCGGTGACCAACCAGCTGCCGCTCATCATGTTCCCGTTCTCTGGCGTTCGTGCGCTGTACAGATCCTAGGGCCTGCCCGGCGGACCCTGGCCGGGTCCGCCGGGCAGGCCCTGGTCGTGCGGGGCCTACGGCCTCAGCTCACGAAGTCGCTCTTGTAGAAGACGCTCGCGTCGAACGTGTCGGGGCTTCCCTCGGTCTTCGACGAGAAGCCGAAGGCCAGCCGGGGTGCCCCCGAGACCGTCCAGATCGCCGTGCCCTGGGGCTCCCGCCCGGGCAGGGACGCGCCGGCGGTGGTCTCGAACTTGTCGTAGTACGAGCCACCCGTGTCGTTCAGGTCGAGCGTGACGATGTAGGAGGGGCCGCCCGGGCCACCGTAGAGCAGGTACGCGTACTGCCCGCACAGGGTGATGCCCTGGAACAGGTCGGAATCGGTGAGACCGAGCTCGCTGTTGTTCGGGATCGCCCGCTCGACGAGGCGGTAGCCGTCGCTGAGGCGTCCGGCGACGGCGTCGGCCATGTCGAACACCACGATGCGCCACACCCGGGTGGCGGTGTCGCTGGTCGCGTAGCGGATGAGCAGCCGGTTCGAGTACGGGTCGATGGCCGGCCGGGGCAGTTTGACGAAGCTCGAAATGGTCGGGGTGCGGTCGTAAATGGTGATGGAGGGGCTTGAGTAGACCAGGGTCAGGCCGTCGGTGAACTGGAACCGGGACAGCTTCTCGCCGGCGCCGTTGTCGTCGGAGTCGCTGCCTTCTATCCACAGGTACGGCTCGGTGCCGGAGCCGGTCGGCTCCACGCCCATCGACGAGCCGTGGCCGAACCCCTGGATGGCCATGGCGCCCAGCACATTGCCCGAGAGGTCGGTCTTGGATATCCAGAGGTCACCGTTGTGGCCGGCGCTGTCACCCACTCTGTGCTGCGCGAAGTAGATGTGGTCGTTGACGTTGTCGTACGCGAACGACTGCATGGCCCAGTACGGCTGGTGCAGGGTGGCCCGCCACACCGGGTTGCCTCCGCTGCCCGACAGCACGAAGTGCTTGGACGACGCGACGGTTGCCTGCGCCGATCCCGCGGCCGTGAGCGGGATCGCCGAGCCGACCGCCGCGACAGTGGCGATCTGGGCCCCGGTCCGCAGGAGCTGCCTCCGGCTGAGTCCGCGCGGCTGTCCCTTTGCTGATGGCATGTCGATCACAGTTCTTGTGCCCTTCGATTTGGTTCGAGCAGGTTGCGGGGAGGGTGTCCGTCACCCGAGGGTGAAGCCGAAGTTCGCCCCCTTGTAGGGAGCGCCGATCGTCTTCCCGCCGAGGACGAATGCTGCGTCGGCGGTCAGGCCGGAGGGGCGGCCGCGCAGGAGCCATACAGCTCCGTTCTGGCCGTCCTCCCGGTAGGCGGAGGCGGCGAGATCGGTGTAGCCGTTGGCGTTGACATCCAGCAGGCGGACGGCGAAGCCGAACTGGTCACCCTTCTCGGCGGTGCCCGGCACGCCCTTGGTGTCCTGGCTGACGGCCTGCGCCTTGCTGCCCGTCAGGCCGTTCGCACTGCCGCGCAGCACGATGACGTCACCGGCGTCGCGCGTGCCGCCCAGGTCCTCGGAGGGCACTCCCACGGCCACGTCCTGGTAGCCGTCCTTGTTCACGTCCCCGACCGCCACCGACCGGCCGAAGGCGTCGCCGCTCTCGGTGGCGCCCGGGACGCCCGGGGTGTTCTGGCCGACGGAGTTCCGGCGGGAGGTGCCGGTGATCCCGCTCGCCGAGCCGTAGAGGGCGGTCACCTTCTGGGCACCGGGATCGCCGACGACCAGGTCGCCGTAGCCGTCGCGGTTCAGGTCGCCGATGGCGACGGCGGCTGCAACGTCGGTGCTCATCGGGACCACACGGCCGGTCAGTCCGTCCGGGCCGCCGTAGTACAGCTCGGTGCCGAAGCCGCCGTCGCCGGTGTACTCGGCCAGGGCGAGGTCGGCGTAGCCGTCTCCGTTCACGTCGCCGCTCGCGGTGGCTCTGACGTCGGTGTAGAGGTGGGACCGGCCGTCGAAGTCGCCGGTCGAGGCGGGGGTTCCGGCCCGCGAGACCGGGCCGTTCCAGACCACCACGTCGGAGCCGTACGGTTCGTCGCCGGCCGCTGTGCCGGTGTCGACCAGGGCCAGGTCGGGCTTGCCGTCGCCGTTGAAGTCACCGGCCTGCGCGTAGCTGGAGTAGCCGGGGACGGCGGTGCCGCCGGACAGGCCCCCGGTGCCGCCCCACACGATCAGCGATCCGTGCTCGTACCCGCTGACGACCAGGTCGGTGTACCCGTCGCCGTTCAGGTCCGCGGCGGCGGTGTGCGTCCCGAAGCGCTCGCGTGCGGCCGGGGCGCCCGGGATCCCGGCGGTGGCGCGGCTGATCACCGTGCGGTGCGCGGCGGACAGCCCGTGCGCGGAGCCGTACATCACCGCCACGTACCCGGCGTTGGCCTGCCCGCCGATCGTGCCGCCCGGTGCCCCGACGGCCAGGTCCGGGTATCCGTCGCCGTTGAAATCCTGCTGTGCGGGCACCGCGGCCGTCCCAGCAGCGCGGGCGACGGTGGGGGAGAGGGCGCCGGTGGCCAGGCCGGTGCCGAGAGCGGCAGCCGCCGCCGTCAGCGCGGAGAGGGCCCAACGGGTTCGGGCGCGGGAGTGCGCAGACATACGACAACCCTCTCTTCGATGGCGTTCCGGTGAACAGACCAGCCATGGTCCGAGAGGGTTGTGCGTAGTTACGAAAACTTTTGCTGAGGCTGTGTCAGCTGAGCGCGGCGCGCTCCTTCAGCGGCTCCCACCAGGCGCGGTTGTCGCGGTACCAGGCGACGGTCTCCGCGAGGCCGGTGGCGAAGTCCTTGCGGGGCGTGTAGCCCAGCTCGGTGCTGATCTTGGTGCAGTCCACCGAGTAGCGGCGGTCGTGGCCCTTGCGGTCCTCGACGTATTCGACGCTGGTGTCCCAGTCGGCGCCGCAGGCTTCCAGCAGCAGGCCGGTGAGCTCCTTGTTGGACAGCTCGGTGCCGCCGCCGATGTTGTAGACCTCGCCGGCCCGGCCCTTGGTGCGCACCAGCTCGATGCCCTGGACGTGGTCGTCGATGTGCAGCCAGTCGCGGACGTTGGCGCCGTCGCCGTACAGCGGGACCTTCTTGCCGTCCAGCAGGTTCGTGACGAACAGCGGGATGACCTTCTCGGGGAAGTGGTGGTGCCCGTAGTTGTTGGAGCAGCGGGTCACCCGCACGTCCAGGCCGTGGGTGCGGTGGTAGGACAGCGCGATCAGGTCGCTGGACGCCTTGGCCGCGGAGTACGGGGAGTTGGGCTTCAGCGGGTCCGTCTCGGGCCAGGAGCCCTCGTCGATGGAGCCGTAGACCTCGTCGGTGGAGATGTGGACGAAGGTCTTGATGCCGGCCAGGTGCGCGGCGTTGATCAGCGTGTGGGTGCCGACCACATTCGTACGGACGAACTCGCCGCCGCCGTCGATGGAGCGGTCCACGTGCGACTCGGCGGCGAAGTGCACCACCTGGTCGTGCTCGGCCATCAGCTTGGCGACGAGACCGGGGTCGCAGATGTCACCCTCGACGAAGGCGAACCCCGGGTGCGAGCGCACCTCGTCGAGGTTGGCCGGGTTGCCCGCGTACGTCAGCGCGTCGAGAACGGTGATGCTGACGTCGCCGGGACCCTGCGGGCCGAGCACCGTACGGACGTAGTGGGAGCCGATGAAACCGGCGCCGCCGGTCACAAGGATCTTGGTCGTCATGAGGATATCTGCACCTTGCTGTGGTCGCCGAGGACGAATCGGTGTGCTGCGGGGTTGCGGGGGGCCGGGGTGACCTCGACATCGCGGCCGATGAGCGAGGCCTCGATGCGGCGCACCCCGGTGATGGAGGAGGCGCGCAGGATGATCGAGTACTCGATCTCGCTGTCCTCGATGCGGCAGTCCTCGGAGACCGAGGTGAACGGGCCGACGTAGGAGTCCGTGACGACGGTGCCCGGGCCGATGATGGCCGGGCCGACGATCCGGCTGCCGGTCACCTGCGCGCCGGCCTCGATCCGCACCCGGCCGATGATCTCGCTGGCGTCGTCGACGTCACCTTCTATGACCGGTTCGACGGTCTCCAGGACGGACCGGTTGACCTCCAGCATGTCGGTGACATTGCCGGTGTCCTTCCAGTAGCCGGAAATCGTGGTGGAGCGCACGTCCCGCTTCTGGTCGATGAGCCACTGGATGGCGTGGGTGATCTCAAGCTCGCCGCGCCAGGACGGCTCGATCGAGCGGACCGCCTCGTGGATCGCGGGGGTGAAGAGGTAGACGCCGACCAGCGCCAGGTCGCTCTTGGGCTCCTTGGGCTTCTCCTCCAGGCCCACCACCCGGCCCGCCGCGTCGAGTTCGGCCACGCCGAAGGACGTCGGGTTGGGCACGCGGGTGAGCAGGATCTGCGCGTCCGGCTTCTCGGAGCGGAACTCGTCCACCAGCCCGGTGATGCCGCCGACGATGAAGTTGTCGCCGAGGTACATCACGAAGTCGTCGTCGCCGAGGAAGTCACGGGCGATGAGCACCGCGTGCGCCAGGCCCAGCGGGGCGTCCTGGGGAATGTATGTGGCCTTGATCCCGAGCTTGGAGCCGTCGCCGACGGCTTCCCGGATCTCCTCGGCGGTGTCGCCGACGATGATCCCGACATCGGTGATACCGGCGTCGGCTATCGCCTCCAGCCCGTAGAACAGGACGGGCTTGTTGGCGACGGGCACCAGCTGCTTCGCCGATGTGTGCGTTATCGGACGCAGGCGGGTGCCCGAGCCACCGGAGAGTACGAGAGCCTTCATGGGAGGCATCCTAACCGCGCACCCGGCGGGGGAGCGCGCCGTGCATTCCGCCCCTGTTCAGTAAACCGTCGCCGGAAGTTTGTGATCGGTTTGTGGCCTGGGGCGGTGTCGGCCGGTGCCGCGACCCCGCCGGACACCGGCTAGCCTTGCTCGGACAAAGTTCCGGAGTGTGCGGTGAGCCGGGTCCCGATCAAGCAACTGAGGCGGAAGAAGACACATGCCCATCAAGGTGAGCGTGGTGATCCCGGTCTACAACCCGGGCCCGTACATCGAGGACTGCATCGCCTCCCTTTTGCGTCAGAGCCTGCCGGACAACGAGTACGAAGCGATCTTCGTCAACGACGGCTCCACCGATGGCACCCCCGCCCGGCTGGACCGGCTCGCCGCCGAGCACCCGCACATGCACGTCATCCACCAGGAGGCGTCCGGCTGGTCCGGCAAGCCCCGTAACACGGGCATCGCCGCCGCCAAGGGCGAGTTCATCCAGTTCGTCGACAATGACGACTGGCTGGGCGACGAAGCTCTCGAACGTATGTACAACTACGGCGTCGAGAACAATGCCGACGTCATCGTGGGAAAGATGGCCGGAAAGGGACGGCCGGTCCCGCTCGAGCTGTTCCGCAAGAACCGCCCGCGGGCCAGTGTCGAGAACGCCCCGCTGATCGACAGCCTCACCCCGCACAAGATGTTCCGCAAGGAATTCCTGGACCGGCACAACCTCCGCTACATGGAGGGCCGCCGCCGCCTGGAGGACCACGTCTTCGTCACCGAGGCCTATCTGCGGGCCGGGAACATCTCCGTCCTCAGCGACTACCTGTGCTACTACCACATCAAGCGGGACGACGCCTCCAACGCGGGCTTCCAGCGCTTCGACCCGGTCGGCTACTTCAAGAACCTCCGCGAGGCCCTCGACGTCGTCGAGGAGCTCACCGAGCCCGGCCCGCTGCGTGACCGCCTCTTCCGCCGCTGGCTGCGCAGCGAGATGGTCGAGCGGATGCGCGGCAACCGGCTGCTGAAGCTGCCCGCCGACTACCGCCAGGAACTGTTCGACGAGATCCACAAGGTGGTCGTCGAGCGCTTCGGGCCCGGTGTCGCAGCGGGCCTGCAGCCCACCCAGCAGATCGTCGCCGGACTGATCGCGGCCAACCGGCTGGGCGACATCGAGCAGTTCGCCCAGTGGGAGGCCGGGATCAGGCCCACCGGCGCCCTGGAGAGCCTGAACTGGGAGAACGGCAAGCTGAGGATAGGGTTCACCGCCGAGTACACCGCGGGCGGCGAGCCCATGACCTTCCGTGCCGACGACGACAGCGACGGCGACAAGAGCCTGCTCGCCCCGCCGCTGCCGCAGACCAGCCTGGACGCCATCGCGCTGCTGGGCGCGGACACCTCCGCCCCGCTGAACAAGTCCAAGGTGGACCTGGTCGTACGCGAGCGCGACACGGCGGCGGAGTTCTTCCAGCCCGTCGAGCTGACTCGCGAGAAGGTCGCCGTGGAGGGCCGGGACGGCTTCTTCCGGCAGATCCTGCGGGCCACCGCCGCGGTCGACCCGCTGACGGCGGCGAACGGCGCGGAACTGGGCTCCGGCATCTGGGACGTGCTCATCCGGCTCAGCTCCTGCGGCTGGACCAAGGAGACCCGCCTCGGTTCCGTGCGCGCCGACGGCGTCCGCCAGGGGCGCACGGGCGCCCTGGTCGGCTCCCCGGAGCGCCTGGTGCTGCCGTACTGGACCGACCCGCACGGCAACCTCTCGCTGGACGTCGGCCAGAAGACCAACCGCCTCTCGTACGACCTCGCCGGGCTGACCCCGGCCGAGGTCACGGTCACCGGAGACCCCGCCCGCCTCACCGCGGCCCTGCCGCTGCACGTCCAGGGCAAGGCCGACGTCACGCTCAAGCTGACCGGCCTCGGCGAGAGCCCCACGTCGACGGTGCCCGCCGTGCTGGCGGACCGCCCGGCCGGTGGCTCCGAGCTGACCGCCGACCTTCCGGTGGGCGAGCTGGCCGACGGCCGGTGGCGGCTGGAGCTGATCCTGCCCGCCGCGGGCAAGGAGAAGCCCGCCGCGCTCGCGCTGGCGCTCCAGGCCGAGCGCGGCGCCCTCGTCGTCAAGCCGGTCGCGGCCGTCGCGGCGGCGCTGGCCGCCAAGGGTCCCGAGCGGGGCAAGCCCCCGGTCGTGGCTCGCAAGTCGACGCTGCGCCGTGCGGTGGGCAAGCTCCGCCGGGCCCTCAAGAAGTAAAGGAACACGGATATGCGACCGCTGGGTATCGAAGGCGCGTGGGTGCTGGAGCCGAAGGTCTTCCCCGATGACCGGGGCAGCTTCCACGAGTGGTTCCGCGGCACCGGATTCCGCGAGGCGACGGGCCACGACCTCGCCCTCGCCCAGGCCAACTGCTCGGTCTCCAAGCGCGGCACCCTGCGCGGCATCCACTTCGCCGATGTGCCGCCGAGCCAGGCCAAGTACGTCAAGTGCGTGCGCGGCGCGGTCGTCGACGTCATCGTCGACATCCGCGTCGGCTCGCCGACGTACAAGCAGTGGGAGGCCGTCCGGCTCGACGACGAGACCCATCACGCGGTCTACCTCTCCGAGGGCCTGGGTCACGCCTTCTTCGCGCTGACGGACGACGCCACGGTCGTCTACCTCTGCTCCGAGGGATACGCCCCCGAGCGCGAGCACGGCATCCACCCGCTGGACCCGGACCTCGCCATCGAGTGGCCGGCCGGTATCGAGCCCCTGCTGTCCCCGAAGGACGAGGAGGCGCCGACGCTGGCCGAGGCGGAGGCCCAGGGCCTGCTCCCGGTCTATGCGGACTGCGTGGCGTACCGCGAGGGTCTGCGGCGTCCGTAGGGCGGAACACCGAGGCGTCGCCTCACCGGCCTCGCGTAGATTGCGAGGACCGGTGAGGAAAGGACGCACGTGGCAAGCGCGAGGCAGGACGTGGTGGACGCCCGCAGGATCGTGGTCAAGGTCGGTTCGTCGTCACTGACGACAGCCGCCGGCGGGCTGGACGCGGACCGGGTCGACGCGCTCGTGGACGTCCTGGCCAAGGTGCGCGACAACGGGGCAAAGGACATAGTCCTGGTCTCCTCCGGCGCCATCGCCGCCGGGCTCGCTCCCCTCGGCCTCACCAATCGCCCCCGCGACCTCGCCCGCCAGCAGGCCGCCGCCAGCGTCGGCCAGGGTCTGCTCATGGCCCGCTACACGGCGTCCTTCGCGCGCTACGGCGTACGGGCGGGACAGGTGCTGCTCACCTCCGACGACGTCAGCCGCCGGGCGCACTACCGCAACGCGTACCGGACCCTGGACCAGCTGCTCGCCATGGGCGCGCTGCCGGTGGTCAACGAGAACGACACCGTCGCCACGGACGAGATCCGCTTCGGCGACAACGACCGGCTGGCCGCGCTCGTGGCCCACCTCGTACGCGCCGACCTGCTGGTGCTGCTGTCGGACGTGGACGGGCTCTACGACGGCGACCCCAGCAACCCCGGCGCCTCGCGCATCGACGAGGTGGCCGGTCCCGCCGACCTGGACGGCATCTCCATCGGCAGCTCCGGCAAGGCCGGCGTCGGCACCGGCGGCATGGTCACCAAGGTCGAGGCCGCCCGGATCGCCACCGGCGCCGGCATCCCCGTCGTCCTCACCTCCGCCACGCACGCCGCCGACGCGCTGGCCGGACGGCCCACCGGCACCCTGTTCACCCGCACCGGCAAGCGCTCCGCCGACCGGCTGCTCTGGCTCGCCCACGCCTCCACCCCGCTCGGCGCGCTCATCCTCGACGACGGCGCGGTGCAGGCCGTGGTGAAGGGCCGCAAGTCCCTCCTCCCGGCCGGTATCGCGAGCATCGAGGGCCAGTTCGCCGCCGGAGACCCCGTCGAACTGCGGGACACCACCGGGCATGCCGTCGCCCGCGGCCTGGTCAACTTCGACGCCGCCGAGCTGCCGCGGCTGCTCGGCCGCTCCACGCGTGAGCTCGCCCGCGAGCTGGGACCGGCGTACGAACGTGAGGTCGTACACCGCGACGACCTCGTACTCCTGCACACCTGACGGCCCTCATCCGTGGCTTCTTGGTGAAAACGGCCCCGTGGCCCCCCGCATGCTGGTCAACTTTGATGCGGTAGCGGAAGCAGCGAGCGCCGACAGGGGAGGCCACCGGTGAGACGAGGGCGTCCAGGGGCACCGCGGGCACTGGTCAGTGTCGACGGAACCGGGACCGGAGCCGGGGTCTCGGCATCCCCGTCCGCGCAGCCCCAGCACCAGCCACGCCTGTGGCATGTCACCCTCAGCGTTTCCGGGACCGAGGCCCCGCTCCCGGAGGTCCGCCGCGGCCTCGAACAGCTCGCCCACGATCACCCCTTCCTCCTCACCAGCCGCTACGCCGCCGACCACGCCGAAATCCGCTACTGGGAAGAGGCCCGCGACCTCCACGACGCCGCCGCCATCGCCCTGCGCCTGTGGGGCGAACACCGCTCCACGGCCAACCTTCCCCCCTGGGAGATCGTCGGCCTGGAGGTCATCGACCGCGAGACCTACCACCAGCGCATCGCCGAGGGCTACGGCCCCGCCCCGGCCACCCCGGTCGGCGTCCACCCGTTCTGAGCCCAGGGCCGCCCCTCGGTGCTGCCCGGGGCCGCCGGCCGGGTCTCAGCCGGTGGAAAGCCGTGACGACGGCCCCGCCCGCCGCCGTACCCTGATGGGCATGAGCAGCCGCAGCCACGACACCGCCGCATCCCTGCCGTCCCCCTGGCCGGAGTCCCCGGTCCTGCGCGCCGCGTACCGCGCGCGGGCCGCCGCCGCGGACCTCGCGCCGATGCCGCGGTCCGCGAAGGACGACGCGCTGCTGGCGATCGCGGACGCCCTGGTGGTCCGGACGAGGGAAATCGTCGAGGCGAACGAGAAGGACATCGCGCGGGCCCGCGAAGCCGGCACGAGCGAAACGGTGATCGACCGGCTGACGCTCACCCCGGAGCGCGTACGGGCGATCGCGAACGACGTACGGGACGTGGCGGGCCTGCCCGACCCCGTCGGCGAGATCGTGCGCGGTTCGACGCTGCCGAACGGCCTGGACCTGCGGCAGGTCCGCGTCCCGCTCGGGGTCGTGGGGATCATCTACGAGGCCCGGCCGAATGTGACCGTCGACGCGGCCGCGTTGTGCCTGAAGTCGGGCAACGCCGTGCTGCTGCGCGGCTCTTCGTCCGCGTACAACTCCAACCACGCCCTGGTCACCGTCCTGCGGGACGCGGTGGGCGGGGCCGGGCTGCCGGCGGACTCCGTGCAGTTGGTGCCGGGGGAGAGCCGGGAGTCGGTGCATGAACTGATGCGTGCCCGGGGGATGGTGGACGTGCTGATCCCGCGCGGCGGGGCCTCGCTGATCAAGACGGTCGTGGAGCAGTCGACGGTGCCGGTGATCGAGACGGGCACCGGCAACTGCCATGTGTACGTGGACGCGCAGGCGGACCTGGACATGGCGGTGAAGGTGCTGATCAACTCCAAGGCGCAGCGCCCGAGCGTGTGCAACGCGGCCGAGACCCTGCTGGTCCACCAGGACATCGCCGAGGAGTTCCTGCCGCGTGCGCTGGACGCGCTGGCCGAGGCCGGGGTGACCGTGCACGGCGACGAGCGGGTCCTCGCGCTGGCCGAGAAGTCCGGGACGAAGGCGAAGGTCGTGCCGGCCACGGCGGAGGACTGGGAGACCGAGTACCTGTCCTACGACATCGCGGCGGGCATCGTGGACTCCCTGGACGCGGCCGTGGGCCACATCCGGCTGTGGTCCTCCGGCCACACGGAGGCGATCGTGACGAGCTCCCAGCCCGCCGCCCGCCGATTCACCCAATTGGTGGATGCGGCCGCGGTCGCCGTGAACGCCTCGACCCGGTTCACCGACGGCGGCCAGTTCGGTTTCGGCGCCGAGATCGGGATCTCCACGCAGAAGCTGCACGCACGCGGCCCGATGGGCCTGCCGGAGCTGACCTCGACGAAGTACATCGTGACCGGGGACGGCCACATCCGGGGCTGATTCCCAGCTGAATTCCCTGCCCAAAGTGGCGTCCCGGGCCCTATTCTGGACGGGTGCCGGACGATGTGGGGGCTGGCCGTCCGTTCCCGGACGGGGAAGACCACGGTGGCGCGGACGACGAGTTCGCGTCCGTGGTGCTCGACGAGGCCTTCATACGGGCCGCCGCCTTCCATGAACCCAGCCACGCCGAGCGCCTGCTCGCCGCCGCCCGGGCAGCCCGGGTCGGCGGTATCGAGGACGAGCCCGGCGGCCATGACGCCGAGGACGCGCACTACGGCGACCGGGCCCACGGGGAGCTGGATCCCGAGGACGCGGAGTACGAGGAGCTGTACGCCCAGCGCAGCCCCTACCGGGGGCACGCCCGCTGGCACCGTACGGTCGCCTGGGTGCTGGCCATACTGATGGGTATCGGCGTGGTCGCACTGACGTTCGCAGCCGTCTACCGGGGTGCCGGTGGCGGCCGCCAGTCGGACATCCAGCCGTCCCCCACGGGCCGGGTGGGTGCGCCCTCCGCGCCGCCGGTCGCGGTCAGTCCGACCCACTAACCGCCAGTCACCCGAGCAAAGTTGTCTCGTACCAGGGCGTTTATAAGAGCGCTCCGCGACCTACCCTTGTGGTATGGGCAGTCCTGGAGACCCACCTGAGGGGAACCCCGAGGGCGTTCCGGGAGGTGGGGACGACGAGTACCGATCCGTCGTCTTCGACGAATCGTTTGTTCGTGCTGCCCGGATACAGGAGTACTCGGCCCGTGAGCGGCTGGACGGCACCGCCCGCGCCGTGCGCAACCGCCGCTTCTGGTCCCGGGGCGGCGCCCCCCGGCAGGCCCTGATCCTGGTCATCCTGATCGCGATGGCCTTCGGCACCGCGATCTACCTGGGCATACGCAATCCGTACCATCAGCCCGCCACCCCCGTCGCCGGGCAGTTGCGGATCACTCTGATCCCGCTCGCGCCCACCGGGGCGGTTCCCGCCGCCGACCGCGACCAGCCCTTCGCCGGGCACCGGGCCGCCGACTACCGCACCGGCGCCGCGGGCATCACCTTCCCGGCCGCCCACCGGACCTCGCACTTCACCGAGGACCAGGTCATGCAGGCGCTGATCATCGCGCAGGAGTACCTGGTCGCCTCCACGATCGACCCCGGCGCGCTGACCGGCGGCGATGTCCGCACCGTACGGAATATGCTCACCCCCGGGCAGCAGGACCAGTTCGACCGCAGCCTGGAGAAGCCTGCCGACGACGGCCGGTACGCGGCCACCGGCTGGCTGGTGCGCTTCGACCCGGCCCGGATTGCCCTCGCCGACGACCAGGTGCGGGTGCGGGGCAGCATGACCGTGAGCGAGGCCGCCGACGACACCCTGGAGGTCGTCACCGACCACACCCTGGTCTACGCGGTCCGTGACGCCATCGGGGTCGCGAGCACGCCCTCGCTTTTCACCGTCCGGCGCGAGATGCGGCTGCGCTTCGACCCCGACGATCTGCGCGACCGCCACGTCGAGCTGGTGCAGGCCTCGGTCGAGGCCGGGCCGCTGTCCTGCGCGACCGATCAGGCGGGCTACTTCCGGCCGCTGCTGGCCGGCCAGCGGGCCCAGCCGCTGACCGGGACCGACCCGTACGACCGGGACCACCAGATCACCTCGGTCTGCGGTGTGCTGGCCCCCGATGTCGCGGTCAGTCCTCAGAGCCTTCCGACGGCGACGGCGGTGAGTCCTGGGGCGGCGTCTGCGTCTGCGTCGAGCTCTGCGAGCCGGTGAACCTGTCGCGCAGCTTGCCGCCCACGTCCCCGGCTCCCGACGTGATGTCGTTGAGCAGCCGCATCAGCGGGTCCTTGCTGGTCTTCACCGTCTGGGCGTAGTGGTTCGCCGAGTCCTTCCAGGCGTCCGTGACCGAGGTGTCCTTGTCCTCGCTGCGTCGCGGGTAGTGGCCGTCCATGATCCGCTGGTAGTCGCGGCTGGCCTCCCACTTCTTCAGCTCGGCCGCCCGCACGGTGGTGAAGGGGTGGCTCCGCGGCAGCACGTTGAGGATCTTCAGCACGGAATCGCGCAGGTCACCGGCGGCCTCGTACTCCTCGGCCTGCTTCAGGAACGCGTCCACGTTCATCTCGTGCAGATGGTTGCCGCCGGCGATCTTCATCAGCCCGCGCATCGACGCCCGCAGGTCCTGGCCGACCAGCAGCCCGGCCCGGTCCGCCGACAGCTCGGACTTGCGGAACCATTCGCGCAGCGCGGTGACGATCGCCATGATCGCGAGATTGCCCAGTGGGATCCACGCGATGCGCACCGCCAGATTGGTCAGGAACAGCAGTATCGTCCGGTAGACCGCGTGGCCGGACAGTGCGTGGCCCACCTCGTGGCCGACCACGGCCCGCATCTCCTCCTCGTCCAGGAGCTCGACCAGGCCGGTGGTGACGACGATGAGCGGCGCGTCCAGGCCGATGCACATGGCGTTGGGCTGCGGGTCCTGGGTCACGTACATCGCGGGGACCTTCTCCAGGTCCAGGATGTAGCAGGCGTCCCGCAGCATGTCGTTGAGGTGCGAGAACTGCTCGTCGCTCACCCGGACGGAGTCCGAGAGGAAGAGCAGCCGCAGACTGCGCTCGGGGAGCAGGCCGCTGAGCGCCTTGAAGACCGTGTCGAAGCCGGTCAGCTTGCGCAGGGCGACCAGCGCGGAGCGGTCGGCCGGGTGCTCGTAGGCACGGGATGAGATCCCCGGGAAACGCCGCCGGTTGCGCCCCGGCAGATTGTTCGTCTCGCTCGACTCGGACATATTGGCCAGACCCCCTGATTGCCAATCGGTACACATGGAGGACGCGCGGAGCCTGCTCGAAGTTCCTTCGGACTCGCCCGTACGATGACGCCCATGACTTCATACGCAGCCGTCGCCGCCCTGACCACTCTCGCAGAAGGCGAGGGCGGCGGAGGCGGGCACGAGAGCCTCAATCCGGTCCTCACGGGTGGCGGTGCCTTTTTCGTCCTGCTTCTCCTGCTCTGGATCACCACACGTTTCAACCGGGACCGCTGATCGGGGTAGCGCCGACAGCTTGGCCAAGTAGGCTCAGGCCGCATGGGAGAGCAGGAACCGCCGGTGAAGAAGCGGCTCGGCGTGATGGGTGGCACATTCGACCCCATTCATCACGGTCACCTCGTGGCGGCCAGCGAGGTCGCGAGTCTGTTCCACCTCGACGAGGTGGTCTTCGTGCCGACCGGGCAGCCGTGGCAGAAGACCGACCAGGTGGTGTCGGCGGCCGAGGACCGGTATCTGATGACGGTGATCGCCACCGTCTCCAATCCGCAGTTCTCGGTGAGCCGGAGCGACATCGACCGCCCGGGGCGTACGTACACCATCGACACCCTGCGGGACCTGGCCGCCGAGCACGGTGAGGCGGACCTCTTCTTCATAACGGGCGCCGACGCGCTCTCCCAGATCTTCTCCTGGCGCGACGCCGAGGAGTTGTTCTCGCTGGCGCACTTCATCGGCGTGACCCGTCCCGGGCACACGCTGGCCGACCCCGGCTTCCCGGAAGGCGGGGTCTCGCTGGTCGAGGTCCCGGCGCTGGCCATCTCCTCGACGGACTGCCGCGAGCGGGTGGCCAAGGGGGAGCCGGTCTGGTACCTCGTACCGGACGGCGTCGTGCGATATATCGACAAACGCAAGCTGTACCGGTAACCGGTGGAGGGGTCCACGTGAACGACGCACACCCTCGTTGGCAGTACGCCGACGGGCAGGAGCCGTATCCCCAGGACCCCCAGCAGCAGGACCCTTACGGACAGCAGCAGCCCGACTACAGCAACGGCCAGGGCTACGGCTACGACCCGTACGAACAGCAGCAGGGCTACCAGCAGCAGCCGCCCTACTACCCCGAGCCCGAGCCGCAGCAGTACCAGGGCTACATCCCGCAGCAGCCGCAGTACCAGGACTACCCGCAGCCGCAGCAGCCCCAGCAGTACCAGCAGCCGCAGTACGAGCAGCAGGTGCCGCAGCAGCCGCAGTACGAGAAGCCCGCTCCCGCCCCCGCCGCCCCGCAGGACCGGGACTACCGGACCGAGCAGTTCGCCTTCGTCGACGAGGACGCCGAGGAGTCCGAAGAGGTCATCGACTGGCTGAAGTTCACCGAGTCCCGCGTCGAGCGGCGCGACGAGCGCAAGCGGCGCGGCCGCAAGCGCGTGGTCGCCCTGGTCGTGGTGCTGGCCCTGGTGGCGGTCGGCGGCGTCGGCTACCTCTGGAAGACCGGCCGGATCCCCGGGCTCGGCGACACCAGTACGGCGACCACGACGGCCACCGGCGCCCAGAAGCGCGATGTGATCGTGCTGCACCTGCGCCCCGTCGACAGCGACGAGACCTCGACCGCGCTGCTGGTCAGCAACTCCACCACCGACCGCGGAACCACCGTCCTGCTGCCCAACTCCCTCGCCATCAGCACCGACGACGGCGACACCACCACCCTGGGCAAGTCCGTCGTCGACGACGGCGCCACCCCCACCCGTGAGGGCCTGGACAATCTGCTCGGCACCAGGATCGCGGGCACCTGGCGGCTCGACACCCCGTACCTGGAGCTGCTCGTCGACTCGCTCGGCGACATCCTCGTGGACACCGACGCCATGGTGAAGTCCAAGGGCACGACCCTGGTCAAGCCCGGCAAGCAGCAGGAGCTCAACGGCAAGGCGGCGGTCGCGTACGCCACCTATCGCGCCAGTGGCGAGGGACAGGACAAGCAGCTCGCCCGCTTCGGGCAGGTCATCCAGGCCCTGCTGAAGAAGTTCCCCAGCAGCACCAGTCTGGGCGTCAAGACCATCCAGACCCTCAACGCCATCCCCGACCCCTCGCTGAAGGAGAAGGAGCTCGGCGCGAGCCTGTCGGCCCTGGCCGAGCAGGCCAAGACCGGCGCCTACTCCACCGAGTCCCTCCCGGTGCAGACCGACGGCACGCTCAGCGCGAAGGCCACCCAGAGCGTGGTCAAGGACGTGCTCGGCGGCACGATCACCAACAGCAGCACCGACGGTGTCCTGAGGATCAGCGTCAAGAACGCCTCCGGCGACAAGGCGAACACCACCCAGGCCCAGGCCGCCGTGGTCAACGCCGGCTACACCTACGTAGCCGCCGGGACGGGCACGCCGCAGGCGACCTCGCAGGTCATCTACACCGACGCGGCCAGGAAGGCGGACGCTGAGGAGGTCGCCAAGACCCTCGGCCTGGCCGCCAAGCTGGTCAAGAAGGGCACGGGCGCGTCCAACGCGGACATCACGGTTGTCCTGGGCAAGGACTACAAGGGGTGAGCGGCAGCTGACCTGCGGCGCCGGATGACCGGCGCCGCAGGGACAGGCGCCGGATAACGGGCGGAGACTGTCCGTGGGTCGTGAGACCCTTGGAGACACACGTCCCCGACCGGAAAGCCTCACCTGTGACCGCCACGGACCGCTCCATCGAGCTCATCAAGGCCGCCGCCCAGGCGGCCGCCGACAAGCTCGCGCACGACATCATCGCCTACGACGTCAGCGACGTCCTCTCCATCACCGACGCGTTCCTGGTCGCCTCGGCGCCCAACGACCGCCAGGTGAAGGCCATCGTCGACGAGGTCGAGGAGCGGCTGCTCAAGGAGCTGGGCACCAAGCCGGTCCGCCGCGAGGGCGACCGTGACAGCCGCTGGGTGCTGCTGGACTACATCGACATCGTCGTCCACGTCCAGCACTCCGAGGAGCGGGTCTTCTACGCGCTGGAGCGCCTGTGGAAGGACTGCCCCGAGATCGAGCTGCCCAAGGACGCGGTGGAGACCCGTGGCAAGGGCGAGGAGCACGCGCGCTCCCTCGCGGCCGCCGACGAGGACGGAGACCTGCGCTGAGCACGGCAATCCGCGGCCGCGGCCGCCGGCTCGTGCTGTGGCGGCACGGCCAGACCGCGTGGAACCTCGAAGGCCGCTTCCAGGGCACCACTGACATCCCGCTGACCGAGGTCGGAATCGGCCAGGCCAAGCGGGCCGCCCGGCTGCTCGCCGCCCTCAAGCCGGACGCCGTCATCGCCTCCGACCTGCAGCGCGCCGCCGACACCGCCGCCGAGCTGTCCGCCCTCACCGGCCTGGACGTCTCGCACCACGAAGGCCTCCGCGAGACCTACGCGGGCGTCTGGCAGGGCCTGACCCACGACGAGATCAGTTCCCGCTTCGGTGAGGAGTACGCCGCCTGGAAGCGCGGCGAGCCCGTCCGGCGCGGCGGCGGCGAGCTGGAGACCGAGGTCGCCGACCGGGCCGCCCCGGTCGTCCTCGACGCCGCCGACAAGCTGCCCGACGGCGGCACCCTGGTCGTGGTCAGCCACGGCGGCGCGATCCGCACCGCCATCGGGCGGCTGATCGGCCTGGAGCCGCACACCTGGGAGTCCCTCGGCGGCCTGTCGAACTGCTGCTGGTCGGTGCTCGGCGAGGGTGCGCGCGGCTGGCGGCTGCAGGAGCACAACGCGGGCTCGCTGCCCGAGCCGGTGCTCGGCGACGACGACTGAGCCCGATTTCTGGAATCGAGCCCTGACCGGCTAAGCTTCTACTCGTTCGCAGGGCGGAACGCCCGAGAACAGCGGGGCTATAGCTCAGTTGGTAGAGCGCTTGCATGGCATGCAAGAGGTCCGGGGTTCGAATCCCCGTAGCTCCACAGCCCGCAGTTCATGTCCCGGGCCCTCGTCAGAGGGCGCGGGACATCTGCGTTCCGGAGACGATCTCCGAGAGCGGCCGGGCGTGCACCGAGCAGCCGATCAACGGGTCTTCCAGGCTGCGCAGTTGCTCGATCCGGGCCCTGCTCTCCTCATCATCGGGCGTATAGACGACGATGCGGTGCTCGGGCATGCCGTCGATCGCCAGCGAGACGGTCGACATCTTGATGCTGCCGACCGACGCGTGCTGGATGTGCTTGATCCGTTGCCCCGGCGGGGCCACATCCCCGCTCGCCCACATCTGGGCGAACTCGGCGCTCGTCCGGATCATCCGCTCGATGAACGACTCCCAGGCCGGCTCTCCCACATGCCGCCCGTAGGCCGTGCGCATCTGCGCGACCATGCGCGGCAGTTCCTCGTCACGGTTGACGAACGCCGAGCAGCAGGATGGGCCGGAGAACAGCCGCAGCAGTACGTTGCGGTCGCTACGCCCGGCGAACCGCACACCCGGGAACAGGTCCCGGTACCCGGCGTTGGACGCCAGCACGTCGTAACGCGCGTTGTAGACCACCGCGCACAGCGGGTCGAGGGCGTCGATGATGCCCTGCACCTCGCAGCCCACGACATCGGCGTCCGGGATGTCGTCCCGGACGAACGGCACGCCCGCCAGCCGGTAGAGGTGCTGCCGCTCGGTCACGTCCAGCCGCAGGGTGCGCGCGATAGCGTCCAGCACCTGCACGCTCGCGTTGATCGGGCGGCCCTGCTCCAGCCACGTGTACCAGGTGACCCCGACCCCGGACAGCTGCGCGACCTCCTCGCGCCGTAACCCCGGCGTACGCCGCCGCAGGCCCGGGGGCATGCCGACGTCCTCGGGGGTGATCCTGGCGCGGCGGCTGCGCAGGAAGGCGGCGAGTTCGTTCCGGCGCTCGGGCATGCGACCATCGTGCCGTGGGTCCGGCGGCCTTGCCAGGTGCTGCCAGTACCAGCATCACGGGGCTCTCGTTACGGGTATTGGGCGGGGCGCAGGCTCATGGACATGACGCATTCCACGCTCAGCACGCCCGTCGCCGGGCGCACCGGGACCGCGCGGCGTCCGCCCGCCGGTCTGCTGCTCGGCATCATCCTCACGGGCCAGTTCATGGCCCTGCTCGATGTCTTCATCGTCAATGTCGCCGCGCCCACGATCGGCGGCGACCTGCACGCCTCCGGGGCCGGGCTCCAACTCGTCATCGCGGGCTACACCATCGCGTACGCCGTACTCCTGATCACCGGCGCGAGGATCGGCGACCTGTGGGGCCACCGCAGGGTCCTGCTGACCGGGATCGCGCTCTTCACGGCGGCCTCGCTGGCCTGCGGACTCGCCCAGTCCACGGGGGAGTTGATCGGCTTTCGCTTCGCGCAGGGCGCGGGGTCGGCGCTCATGGTGCCGCAGGTGCTGAGCCTCATCCAGCGCAACTTCACCGGCGAGGGACGGGTGCGCGCGCTGAGCGTGTACTCGGCCGTACTCGCCTCCGGTGCGGCGGTCGGGCAGTCCCTGGGCGGGGTGCTCGTCAGCGCGGACCTCTTCGGGACGGGCTGGCGGCCGGTGTTCCTGGTGAATGTGCCGATCGGGCTCGCGCTGCTCGTCCTGGCACCGCGCGTCGTTCCGCGCGACGTGGCCGGCGCCCCCGAGCGGCGGCGCGGCCTGGACCTCCCGGGGCTGGTCGTGCTGGGCGCGGCGGTGTCCCTGCTGACCGTCCCGCTCGTCCTCGGGCAGGAGGAGGGCTGGCCGCTGTGGGGCTGGCTCTGCCTAGCGCTGAGCGCGGTGCTCTTTGTGGTCTTCGTCGCCCTGGAGGCGCGGCTCGCCCGGCGCGGGGGCGCTCCGCTGGTGTCGGTGCGGGTGCTCCGGGCACCGGGCATGGGGCGCGCCGTCACCGTCATCGGGCTGACCATGGCCGTCAACGCGGGCTTTCTGTTCTCCTTCGCCCTGCACCTGCAGCGCGGCCTCGGCGAGAGCGCCCTGCACACCGGGCTCACCTTCGCCGCCGCAGCCGTGACCTTCGGCCTCGCCGGCCTGTACTGGCGGCGGCTGCCCCAGCGCTCTTACGGTGCGCTGGCCTCCGGTGGCCTGCTGCTCGCCGCGCTCTCCCTCGCCGGGCTCGGCCTCCTGCTGCGGGACGGCGGCCGCCACGAAGCGGGGCTGCTCGTGGCCCTGGCCGGTCTGGGCGCCGGCCTCGGCCTGGCATTCAGCCCGACGCTCACCCTCGCCCTGGGCAAGGTCGTCCCCGAGGACGCGGCCGACGCCAGCGGGCTCCTCGCCACCGTCACCCAGCTCGGCATGCTCCTGGGCGTGGCCACCCTCGGCACGCTCTTCCTCAACCGCCTGGCCGCCTCCGGCCCCCACCCCTCCGCGCACGCGATGGCCGTCACATCGGCCGCACTCGCGGCCACGGCACTGGCGGGGGCGCTGGCCGGCCTGCGCCGCTCAGGCGGACGGCCCGTCCCCGACCCGCAGGGCTGAGCGAGGGGCCCGTACCGGCACGGGCCGCACCGGCGGGCGCCGCAGCCACGCGCGGGCGGTCACGACACCGGCCACCGCGAGGAAGGCGACCCCGGCGGCCGGATAGACCGCGGAGAGCAGCATCTGGCCCACGGACTGGTGGAGTTCCTCACGGTGGCCGGTGCCGTGGGGGACGTACCAGAGGGCGAAGGAGTAGAAGGTGAGCCCGGTGAGGGCGGCGGCCACGGTCCAGCGGCGGCGCCGCCCCCGGCGCCGTATCGCCTCGGCGGCGAGCAGCAGCACCAGCGGCACGGCCCAGACCCAGTGGTGGGACCAGGAGATGGGGCTGACGACGAGCGCGGTGACGCCGCAGGAGACGGCAGCCCAGGCGGGGCCGTGCGGCAGGCGGTCACCGGCGAGGAGGGCGGCGACGGCGACGACCAGGCCCGCGCAGGCGACGAGGGCGGTGAGCAGGAGCCAGCCGCTCGCCGGATCGCCGGTGTGCAGCGCCCTGGCGACGACGCCGCGCAGCGACTGGTTGGCGGTGTCCTCGCCGTTGCCGGGGCGGTCGGCCGAGAAGATGATCTCGGTCCAGAAGCGCCTGGAGTCGTGCGGCAGGGCTATCGCGGTGAGCGCGACCGTGGCGAGGAACGTCACGCCCGCGACCATCGCCCGCTGCAGGTGGACATTCCACCCCGTGCCGCCGCTGCGCAGCCGCCGGACGGCGAGAGCGATCCCCGCCGCTCCCAGGAAGACCGCGAAGAGCGCCGGTGTGAGTTTGATCCCGGCCGCGATGCCGATCCCGGCCCCGGCCCAGCGGTTGCCCGGGCGCCGGGTGAGATCCCACAGCACGAGCACCGCCACCAGCAGGTTGACCTGCCCGTACCGCATCGTCGTCCACACCGGCTCGCACCACACCGCGACCGCCGCGACCCCGAGCGTCACCGCCGCCTGCGGCAGCCGCGCCGGGCGGTGGCCGATGAGCCGCAGCGACAGGTGGACCAGCGCCACCAGCAGCCCGAGGTTGACCAGATTGGCCGCCACCCGCATCGCGCCGGTGCTCAGCCACGTCAGCGGGATGAACAGCACTGCGGCGAAGGGCGGATACGTGGTCGGCAGCAGGGCGCGCGTGGCCCGCATGTCGTACAGATCTCCGCCGGTGCGCACCGTCCAGCCCTCGGCCCGGTAGACGTCCAGGTCGAGCATCGTGACATGTGCGGCCCGCTGGGCGAGCCAGAAGCCGGTCAGCGAGAGCACGCACACCACCGCCGCGACCAGCGTGGCCCGCCGCGCGGGGTAGGGCGTCTGCTGCGTCGCAGTCACGGCGTAAGGCTCCTGGGTGGGGGACGCGGGCTGGGCCTGTCCGGCCCTGACGCCCGACGGTATCGTCAACCACCCAGACCACCACAGGGCCCGGATCGGTTGCCCGCCGGGTGCCCTCTAATGGATTTGGCCAAACCCACGGCCAGCCCGTAATGTATGCCGAGTCGCCGGGGGGACCCGGAGGAACGGCACGCGGGGCTATAGCTCAGTTGGTAGAGCGCTTGCATGGCATGCAAGAGGTCCGGGGTTCGAATCCCCGTAGCTCCACTTCACCTCGCAGAACACACCTCGCAGAACACCCAGGGTCTGGACGCCGATTACGGCCTCCGGGCCCTTTCGCTATTCCGGGACATGCCGGTGCCGGTGCCGCGGTGCCGGCGCGCACCGCCGAAGCGATCGCGCGCCCGCACGGCTGCGGCACGGCTGCGGTTGGGCCGGTGTCAGCGCCGTCCCGCTTCCTCCACGCGCAGCGCGAGCGCCGGGCAGCGGCGGACCGCGCGCTGCGCCTGCCCGGTGAGGTGGGCGGGGACGCGGGTGCCGGCGATGTCGGGGTAGCCGTTGGCGTCGAGGCGGACGATCTCGGGGAGGATGCCGGCGCAGAGGCCGTGGCCCTTGCAGAGGGTCCAGTCCACGACGAGCTTCTGGTTGGAGGGGCCGGCGCTGCCGCCCTTGCCGCCGATGGGCTCGGAGCCCAGGAGCGGCATGACGCCCTTGACCGGGCGTCCGCAGCCGCCGCCGAGGACATGGGCGGCGAGGTCGTCGGTGAAGGCGCTGATGGAGGAGAGCACGAAGCGCATGGAGCCGTCGGGGTGCTTGCAGACGCCGCGTCCCTTGACGCCCATGGCGACCTTGCGCAGCTGCTCCAGGGCGGCCTGGCCGCCGCCGTTGAGCACGTCGCCGAGGAGGGCGGCCATCGCGGGCAGTCCGAGCTTGCAGGGCCCGCACTGGCCGGCGGTCTCGCCGGCGAGCCACTGGGCTATCTTCAGGGACTCGCCGAGCGGGCACAGGCCCGGGTCGAGGGGGAGCAGCGCGCCGGCGCCGAGGGTGGCCTTGTGGGCCTCCAGGCTCTCGCGGGCGATGGTGACCATGGAGGCGACCGAGGGGTCGATCCAGCCGCCGTGGTAGCCGCCGACGAGGACGCCCTGGCCGACCGAGCCGCCGGCCATCTGCAGGATGTACGACATGGGGACGCCGGTCGGGGTCTCGATGACCAGCTGCTGCGGGACCGAGCCGGAGACGGTCAGCATGGCGGTGCCGGGCTCGCCGGCCACGCCGGTGGAGCCGTAGCGGATGGCGCCGAGCCGGGCGCCGATGGCCAGCTGGGTGAAGGTCTCGGTGTTGGAGAACAGGGTGGGCGCGCCGTCGACGCCGGCCTCGCTGGAACTGACCTTGCGGCCGGGCGGCAGCGGAGCGCCGCCGTTGGCGGCCGAGATGATCGACGAGGACTCGCCGGACACGAAGCGCTCCGGCATCCGTACGATCCGGGCCCGCAGGGCCTTGCCGCGCCGGTCGGCGAGGCCGCGCTCGGCCATGGCGTCGCGGACAGAGGCCTCGTTGGTGTCGCGGGTGACGGCGATGATCAGCTGGGAGGCGCCCATGATCTCGGCGGCCAGCAGGGCGCCGTCGAGCATGAGGTGCGGCGCGCGCCGCAGGATCGTCGCGTCCTTGCGGCAGGCGGGCTCGCCCTCGGAGCCGTTGACGACGACGACCGGGCGGATGCCGCGCTGCTTCACGCTCTTGCCGACCGCGAGCAGCTTCTTGTGGAAGGGGAAGCCGGCGCCGCCCTTGCCGCGCAGGACCATCAGCTCGGCGAGGTCGACCAGTTCGCTCTCGGTCATCCCCGACGGCATGGAGCCGTGGACGGACAGGTGGGTGACGCGGTCCAGGCGCTCGACCTCGTCGAACCCGGCGGTGATCCGGGGCAGTCCTACCGCGCGCACCTCGGGCAGCACGTCTCCGCCGCCGGTCCGGGCACCGCGAAGGGCCGGGAGGTTGTCGGGGCGCGGGCTCATCGCTGTCCTCCGTTGTAGTACGGGCCCTGGGCCGGCTGCTGCCAGTTGACCGGCTGAAGGCGGTCGGCGCTGACGTCGGCCGGCTCGGCCGGGGGCATCGGGGGAACCTCGGTGCCGTAGGCAGGCGTCTCGTAGTAGGGCGTCTGGTAGCCGGTGTTCTGGTATCCGGGGTCCGGATAGCCGCCTTGGTCGGGAACGGGCGGCAGTTGCGCGGTGGCTTCGGCGGCGGCCAGGGGCTGAGCATAGACCGGCGGAAGCTGGGCAAGTGAATCCGGAGGCGGGGCGACCGGCGGGAAGTTGGGCAGCGGAGGGAGCGATTCGGTGTACGCCATCGGGATGCCGTCCGCCCGCTCGTTGGGGACGGACCCGGCGCGACGCCGGCCGGTGCCCGTACTGCCGCGTGGGGCCGAGACGCCCGCTGCCGAGGGCCGCAGCGGGAACAGGGCCTCGCCGCGCGTGGCGCGCATGCGGACGATCAGGGCGATGGCCACGCCGATCACGGCGAGGCAGTACATCACGATGAACTGGGTCTTCGCCGAGCGGCCTGCGTTCAGCCCGTGCACCAGGGCCGTGCACCAGGAGATGTACGAGGTGCAGTGCAGGATCCGCCAGCGCACCGGGTGGCGGCGCTCGGCGAAGGCGCTGCGCATCGCGCCGGTTACGGCGGTGAGGATCATCGTGTACGCGGCGAGGCTGCCGAGGCCGACCAGAAAGGCCTGGCCGGTGAAGCCGATCGGGCTGAACACCTGGAACATCGTGGCGTGGCCCTCGGCGACCTTGACCGATATGTGCACGATCAGGAAGCACACCGCGGCGACCCCCAGCGCCCGGTGAATGCCCTGCGTCATGAGCCGCTGGCGGGGACCGAGGAAGAACTCGTCGGTGGAGACCAGGCCCCAGATGACGGCCGCGCTGAGCGAGACCAGGGAGAGCACGCCGACGCCGAAGTCGAGGAAGGCGAGCAGTGGGCCACTGGCCGTGGCACCCACGGCGACCAGGGCGACGCCGATGCCGCCGGTCATGGCGACGCGGAGGAAACGGGACATGCGGAGGGCCTCTGACGTGGTGCCGCTGGTGCCTCCGGCCGGGGAAGGGGGGTTCCCGCGGCGGGAGTCGGAGCGTTGAGGGAGGGGGCGCATGCGCATGACGCTATGCGTGTACACCCATGCGTGTGAGGATTTTCAGCAACCTGAGATGTGGATCATTACGAACTGCTAACGTCAGTACGTTCGGGAGGCTGCTGTGACCGGGGGGACCGCGTGGGGGACGCGGGACGGACGCAGGGTCCGTGCAGGGTTTTCCCTCAAGTGTGCTAGCCAGAGCCCCACTTGGTGCTTTCTTGGTAATTCCATTCCTCTGGCATGAACTGTTCACAGCGAGAGTGACGACGCACGCGACGAACTTTCGCAGGGGGTTTCATGAGCTCTTCCCGCACCAGAAAGCGGCGCACCGGACTGGCCTTGGCGGCGACGCTGCCGATGGTCGCCGGCGCCCTGGCCATGGGCATACCCACCGTTGCCCACGCCGACGCCGCCGCGTCCTCCCGTGACGCCCTGACCGGCACCAAGCCCGCCTGGGCCACGGCCAAGGCAGACAAGGGCGCCACGGCCGACTCCAACAAGGTCACCGCCCGGGTGTACTTCGCCGGGCGCGACGCCGACGGTCTGGCGGCCTACGCGAAGGCCGTGTCCGACCCGAGCTCGGCCCTGTACGGCAAGTACCTGACGGCGAAGCAGGCCAACGTCCGCTTCGGCACGACCACCGCCCAGGTGGCCGAGGTCAAGTCCTGGCTGAAGTCCTCCGGGCTGAAGGTCACCGGGACCACCGCGCGCTACGTCACGGTGACCGGCGATGTCGCCGCCGCCGAGAAGGCGTTCAGCACCCAGCTGCACAACTACACCAAGAGCGGCAAGACGTACCGCGCGCCCTCCAAGACGGCCTCCGCGCCGGCGGCCCTGAAGGGTGCGGTCCTCACCGTCACCGGTCTGGACAACGCCCCGCACCTGGTCAAGCACAACGAGACGCTGCCCCCGCCGGAGGCCGTGTTCAAGAACTCCGGGCCGTTCTCCTCGTACTACGGCTCCAACATCGCCAAGAGCCTGCCGTCCGCCTACGGCTCCAAGCAGCCCTACGCGGTCAAGGGCTACACCGGCACCCAGCTGCGCGCCGCCTACGGCGCGAAGAGCTCCAACACCGGCAAGGGCGTCACCGTCGCCATCACCGACGCCTTCGCCTCGCCGTACATCGTCAAGGACGCGAAGACCTACGCGGCCAAGAACGGCGACGCGGGCTACAGCAAGGGCCAGCTGACCCAGGTCCTGCCGAGCGACTACCAGTACACCGCCGAGTGCGGCGCGGCCGGCTGGTACGGCGAGGAGACCCTCGACGTCGAGGCCGTGCACGGTGTCGCCCCGAAGTCGGACATCGTCTACGTCGGCGCGGCCTCCTGCACCGACGACGACCTGCTCGCCTCGCTGACCAAGATCGTCGACAACCGGCTCGCCGACATCGTCACCAACTCCTGGGGCGAGGCCGAGGAGTACGACGCCGCGGCGCCGCTCTACGACGAGATCTTCCAGCAGGGCGCGGTCGAGGGCATCGGCTTCTACTTCTCCTCCGGTGACAACGGCGACGAGCTCGCCAACACCGGTACGAAGCAGGTCGACGCCCCCGCCAACTCCCCGTGGGTGACCGCGGTCGGCGGCACCTCGCTGGCCGTCAGCAAGGGCAACAAGTACAACTGGGAGACCAGCTGGGGCACCACCAAGTCCCTGCTGAGCGATGACGGCACCAGCTGGGCCTCGCTGCCCGGCACGTACTCGTACGGCGGCGGTGGCGGCACCAGCAAGCTCTACGACCAGCCGTTCTACCAGCGCGGTGTCGTGCCGGACTCGCTGGCCCTGGCCAACGGCGGTAAGACCAAGCAGCGTGTCGTCCCGGACGTCTCGGCCGTGGGTGACCCGCAGACCGGCTTCCTGGTCGGACAGAGCCAGACCTTCCCCGACGGCTCGATCCAGTACAGCGAGTACCGCATCGGCGGCACCTCGCTCGCCTCGCCGGTCTTCGCGGCCATCCAGGCGCTGGCGCAGCAGGCGCAGGGCGGCGTGCCGATCGGCTTCGCCAACCCGTCGATCTACAACAAGTACGGCACCTCGGCCTACCACGACGTGACGGACTTCCCGCTCGGCGCCGGCAAGCGGATGGCGGTGGTCCGGGTGGACTACGCCAACGGCTTCGACGCCGCCGACGGCACCATCACGTCGCTGCGCAGCCTCGGCCGGGACAGCTCGCTGGCCGCGGTCGTCGGCTACGACAACGCCACGGGTGTCGGCAGCCCGGCGGGCGGCTACCTGAAGTCGTTCGCGAAGTACGGCAAGAAGCACCGTCACTGACCGTCACCGACGGCCACTGACACGGCGGGCCCGCACCGGGGAGCGATCCTCGGTGCGGGCCCTTCCCGCTCTGCGGTAACCTGGCCACATGCGTGCCGTACGCCTTCTGCTTACCGAGCCGCACTGACCAGGATCCAAGTCGGTGCGGCGTCCCCTCCTGAGCGAGGGGCTTTTTCGTTTCCGCAGGCAGACGGGCAGATTGCCGTACGGCCGGGCCGCAGGCCGTCATGACATCGATGGAGTACCGAGGACGATGAGCGAGACCACCTCCGCCGCCGAGACGGCCGCGCCCCACCGCTATACGGCAGCCCTGGCCGCCGACATCGAGAACCGCTGGCAGGACTTCTGGGAGGCGGACCAGACCTTCGCCGCCCCGAACCCCACCGGCGACCTGGCCGGGGACGAGGCGCTGGTCGCCAGGCCCAAGGCCTTCGTCATGGACATGTTCCCGTACCCCTCGGGCGCGGGACTGCACGTGGGCCACCCGCTGGGCTACATCGCCACCGACGTCTTCGCCCGCTACCGGCGCATGACCGGCCACAACGTGCTGCACACGCTGGGCTTCGACGCCTTCGGCCTGCCCGCCGAGCAGCACGCGGTCGCCACCGGCACCCACCCCCGGGTCTCCACCGAGGCCGCCATCGACAACATGCGCCGCCAGCTGCGGCGGCTGGGGCTGGGCCACGACAAGCGGCGCTCCGTCGCCACGATCGACCCGGACTACTACAAGTGGACCCAGTGGATCTTCCTGCAGATCTACAACTCCTGGTACGACGAGCAGGCGGACCGGGCCCGCCCCATCGCCGAGCTGATCGCCGCCTTCGCCGACGGCTCCCGCCCGGTCCCGGACGGCCGTGACTGGGCCTCGCTGAGCACTGCCGAGCGCGAGGCCGTGCTGGGCGGCTACCGGCTGGCGTACGCCTCGCAGTCGCCGGTCAACTGGTGCCCGGGCCTGGGCACCGTCCTGGCGAACGAGGAGGTCACCGCCGACGGCCGCTCCGAGCGCGGCAACTTCCCGGTCTTCAAGGCCAACCTGCGCCAGTGGAACATGCGCATCACCGCTTACGCCGACCGGCTGATCTCCGACCTGGACGCGCTGGACTGGCCCGAGGCCATCAAGCTGCAGCAGCGCAACTGGATCGGGCGCAGCGAGGGCGCGCGCGTCGACTTCGCGGTGGACGGCCACGACGAGCCGATCACCGTCTTCACCACCCGCCCCGACACCCTGTTCGGCGCCACCTACATGGTGCTGGCCCCGGAACACCCCCTGGTCGACACCGTCGTCCCGGCCGCCTGGCCCGAGGGCACCAAGCAGGCCTGGACCGGCGGCGCGGCCACCCCGGCCGAAGCCGTCGAGGCGTACCGCAAGCAGGCCTCCTCCAAGTCGGACGTCGAGCGGCAGACCGAGGGCAAGAACAAAACCGGCGTCTTCAGCGGCGCGTACGCCGTAAACCCGCTGAACGGGGTGAAGATCCCGGTCTTCGTCGCCGACTACGTCCTGATGGGCTACGGCACCGGCGCGATCATGGCCGTCCCCGGCCAGGACGAGCGCGACTGGGAGTTCGCCGCCGCCTTCGAGCTGCCCGTCATCCGGACCGTCCAGCCCCCGCAGGGCTGGGAGGGCGAGGCGTACACCGGCCAGGGCCCGGCGATCAACTCCGCCAACGACGACCTGGACCTGAACGGCCTGGAGATCGCCGAGGCCAAGCGCCGCACCATCGCCTGGCTGGAGCAGCGCGGCATCGGCGAGGGCACCGTCAACTTCCGGCTGCGCGACTGGCTGTTCAGCCGCCAGCGCTACTGGGGCGAGCCCTTCCCGATCGTCTACGACGAGGACGGCACCGCACACGCCCTGCCCGAGTCGATGCTGCCCCTGGAACTGCCCGAGGTCGAGGACTACTCGCCCCGCACCTTCGACCCGGACGACGCGAACACCGAGCCCGAGACCCCGCTGTCGCGCAACGAGGACTGGGTCAACGTCGAGCTGGACCTGGGCGACGGACGCGGAGTGCGCGCATACCGCCGCGAGACCAACACCATGCCCAACTGGGCCGGTTCCTGCTGGTACGAGCTGCGCTACCTGGACCCGCACAACAGCGAGAAGCTGGTCGACCCCGGGATCGAGCAGTACTGGATGGGGCCGCGGGAAGGCCGGCCGCACGGCGGCGTGGACCTGTACGTCGGCGGCGCCGAGCACGCCGTGCTGCACCTGCTGTACGCGCGCTTCTGGTCCAAGGTGCTGTTCGACCTGGGGCATGTGTCCTCGGTCGAGCCGTTCCACAAGCTGTTCAACCAGGGCATGATCCAGGCGTACGTCTACCGCGACAGCCGCGGCTTCCCGGTGCCCGCCGCCGAGGTCGAGGAGCGGGAGGACGGCTACTTCTGGCAGGGCCAGGCGGTCAAGCGCGAGCTGGGCAAGATGGGCAAGTCGCTGAAGAACGCCGTCACGCCGGACGAGATCTGCGCCGAGTACGGTGCCGACACGCTGCGCCTGTACGAGATGGCGATGGGCCCCCTGGACGTGTCCCGGCCGTGGGACACCCGGGCGGTCGTCGGCCAGTACCGGCTGCTGCAGCGGCTGTGGCGCAATGTCGTCGACGAGGCGACCGGCGAGGTGACGGTCGCCGACGGCGTCGAGCCGGACGAGGCGACGCTGCGCGCGCTGCACAAGACGATCGACGGGGTGACCGGCGACCTGGCGGGGCTGCGCTTCAACACCGCCATCGCCAAGATCACCGAGCTGAACAACCACCTGACCAAGGCGGGCGGCCCGGTGCCGCGCTCCATCGCCGAGCCCCTGGTGCTGCTGATCGCCCCGCTGGCCCCGCACATCGCCGAGGAACTGTGGCGGCGGCTGGGCCACACCGGCTCCCTGGCGCACGCCGACTTCCCCGTCGCAGACCCGGCGCTGGTCCAGGACGAGGCCGTGGTGTGCGTCGTCCAGATCAAAGGCAAGGTCAAGGCCCGGCTGGAGGTTCCGCCGGCCATCGCCGACGCGGAGCTGGAGGCGCTGGCGCTGGGTGACCCGGCGGTCGTCGCGGCGCTGGGCGACGCGGCCGTGCGCAAGGTGATCGTGCGCGCGCCGAAGCTGGTCAACATCGTCACGTAGGGATCAACATCGTCACGCAAGGTTCGTAACCCTTAGGGGCATGTTGGGGGTTCTCCCGGAACCCCTGGCATGCCCCGAGCGTTTACCGTGGACCTACGCACGCCGCACAGCAGAGCTGAGCAGAAGAGCTGAGCAGAGGAGCCGTCGTGGAAATCGCCGTCGCCGTGATCCTGCTGCTCTTCGCGTCATTCGTCACGGTGGGCGTCGTCGCCACCGTGCGGACCGTACGGGCCGTGAAGCGCGGCGTCGAGCGCACCGGCCTGCAGGCCCGGCGGATGGTCGAGGACACCACGCTGCGCGCGCGCAGCATCGCCCAGCCCGGACCGGCGGGCCGCCTCGCGGAACTGCGTCTCTCGCTGCGCACGTCCATCGTCAGTACGCGTGAGGCGCTGGAGTCCGAAGCCGCGTCCGACCCCTCGCTGAGCGAGGCCGTGGGGCTGCTGTCCCGGCTCCGCAGCCACGCCAGGCAACTGGACGCGGAACTGCGGCTGCTGGAGCGCGAGCCCGACCGCGAGCGGCTCACCGCCCGGCTCCCCGAACTGGAGGAGCGGACGCGGCGGATCACCCACTCCGCCGACTCGCTGCGCTGGGCCGCCCAGGACCGCGCCCGGCAGTTCGCCGACGACGACCTCGCCGCGCTGGGCCGGGACATCGACGTCGAGGCGGGGGCGCTGCGGCACTGGACGCAGGCGGCGCCGGCACCGGCGCCCGCGGCGGCCCCGGCTCCGGAGTCGAAGCGCCTCGCTTGATCATCTGCTGATCATCCGCGAGGACCCCGTACTGTCCTCGGACCCCAACCGCGGGTAACCTCCCGCACATGTCCTCCCATGTCGCTATCGTCACCGATTCCACGGCCTACCTGCCGCAGGAGGCTCTGACCCGGCACCGGATCACCGTGGTGCCGCTCGTGGTGGTGATCGGCGACGAGGCGCTCGAAGAGGGCACCGAGGTCTCCGCCCCCGCTGTGGCGCGCGCGTTGCAGCGACGAAAGCCGGTGACCACCTCCCGGCCCGGCCCCGCCGAGTTCGCCGCCGCCTACCGCGCCGCCGCCGAGTCCGGCGCGGAGGCGATCGTCTCCCTCCACCTGTCCGCCGAGTTCTCCGGCACCTACGACGCCGCCCTGCTGGCCGCCGCCGACGCGCCGGTGCCGGTGCGGGTGGTGGACACCGCGATGGTTGCGATGGCGCTGGGCTTCTCGGTACTGAGCGCGGCGGAGGCGGCGGAGGCGGGCGGTTCCTCCGACGACATCGTCGCGGCCGCCGAGAAGCGGGCCTCGGACACCTCCGCGTACTTCTACGTCGACACCCTGGACTACCTGCGGCGCGGCGGCCGCATCGGTGCGGCACAGGCACTGCTCGGATCCGCGCTCGCCGTCAAGCCGTTGCTCCAACTCTCCGAGGGCCGCATCGAGTTGATGGAAAAGGTCCGTACGGCCTCCAAGGCCGTCGCCCGGCTGGAGGAGATCGTCGTCGAGCGGGCCGGCACCCGGCGCGTGGACATCGCCGTCCACCATCTGGCCTCCGCCGACCGGGCCGCGGCTCTGGCCGAGCGCCTGCGCGGCCGCGTTCCCGGGCTCGACACGCTGGTGTTGAGCGAGGTCGGCGCGGTGATCGGTGCGCATACGGGGCCGGGGCTGCTGGGCGTGGTCGTGTCACCGCACTGAGTCCGGCGAGTTATCCACAGGCTCAGATCAAGATCATCTTTGTGGTGTCAACTTCCTTACCGTCAATTGCATGGCAACTCTCACCGCACACAAACACCTTGACGCGGCCGACACCGTCCGGGCCCGCGCCGCCACGCTCTTCGACCGGCCTCCGCCATCCGCGATCGTGGCCGAGCCCGAACCCGAGCCCGCTGTGTCTGTTGCGCCCTCCAGCGTGGCCAGAGCGCGGGACTGGGCGTACGTACGGTGCGGCCTGGAGCCGAGGACGGTGGCCGCGCTCGCGGTGCTGCTGATCGCGGCCGTCGGGTTCGCGGCGTACCACTTCTGGGCGAGCAGTCCGGCGACGGTGGCCGTGCCGGGAGTCTCGCCGCAGCCGTCGCCGGGGCCGCCGCCGGGGCCACCGACGGTCATCGGGGCCGCGAAGGCGGGCAAGGCCGTACTGGTGGACATCGCGGGCAAGGTGCGCAGGCCGGGCGTGCGCAAGCTGCCTGCCGGATCCCGGGTCGCAGACGCCGTCAGAGCGGCCGGCGGCGCCCTGCCGGGCACCGACACCAGCGCACTGAACCTCGCCCGGATCGTCGCCGACGGCGAGCAGATCCTCGTCGGCGCCCCGGCTCCGCCCATGGCCGGCACCGGGCCCGGCGCTTCGGTCAGCCTGAGCACCGCCACCCCGGAACAGCTGGAAACGCTGCCCGGCGTCGGCCCCGTCCTTGCCCGCCACATCGTCGACTACCGCACCCAGCACGGCGGTTTCACCTCCATCGACCAGCTCAACGAAGTCACCGGCATCGGCGACCACCGCTTCGCCGACCTCAAGCCCCTGGTCACCCCATGACCACCCCGACCCCGCGCTCCGCCGTCCACGCCGCCGCCGCGTCCCCCCGCGGCGCCTCCAACCCCCACCAGGACGGACCCCCCGACCTCCGCCTCGTACCGCCCGCGCTCGCCTCCTGGGCCGCCACGGCCTGGGCGCTGGCCGCGCCCGGGGGAACGGTGGCCTGGGCATGCGGGGTGGCGGCGGCGGTGGCGGCGGTGGCGCTGACCTGGCTGGCGTGCGGGCAGGCGTTCCGTGGAGGCGTAACGGGTGGGCGTCCGTGGCCGACCGTCGGCCGGGCCGCGGCAACCGCACTGCTCTGCGCCGCCGCGACCGCCGGTGCGGCCGCCCTGCACGCCGCAGACCTGCACCGCGGCCCCGTGCCCGGCCTGGCCGCCGAACACGCCCGCGCGACGGTGGAGTTGACCATCACCGGCGACCCGAGAACCATCCGCCCCCGGGTCCGGGGCGCGGCCCGCGCACCCGCCGCCGTGGTCGTGGACGCCGAAGCGATCCGGGTCACGGCCGGGGGAGCGGTGACGGCCGTCCGCACCCCGGTCCTGCTCATCGCACAGCAACCAGTGGGCCCATGGCTGCGGTTGCTGCCGTCGACCCAGGTCACCGTCACCGCGCGGCTCGCCCCGCCGGCGCGGCCCGGTGACCGGGTGGCCGCTGTGCTGTCCGTCCATGGCCCGCCGAGGGTGACCGGGCAACCGACGGCGACCCAGCGCACGGCGGGACGGCTGCGCGCGGGGCTGCGGGCGGCTACCGAGGGCCTGCCGGCTGACGCGCGGGCGCTGCTGCCGGGCCTGGTGGTCGGGGACACCTCCCGGGTCACGCCCGAACTGCACGACGCCTTCGAGGCGACCGACCTGCTCCACCTCACGGCCGTCAGCGGCTCCAACCTGGCGATCATCCTCATACTGCTGATCGGCCCGCCCGGCCGGGCGATCCTGGCCGAACGCGGCGGTCTGGCACCCCGGTTCGGCATCCCGCTCCGGGCGACGGCCGTGCTTGGCGGGGCCCTGACGCTCGCCTTCGTGATCGTGTGCCGACCCGAGCCGAGTGTGCTGCGGGCCGCCGCCTGCGGACTGGTCACACTGCTGGCCATCGGCACGGGCCGCCGCCGCTCCCTGATCCCCGCCCTGGCCGCCGCCGTGCTGCTGCTCCTGCTCTACGACCCGTGGCTGGCCCGCAGTTACGGTTTCCTGCTCTCCGTGCTGGCCACCGGCGCCCTGCTCCTCCTCGCCCCGCGCTGGAGCGAGGCCCTCCAGCGCCGCAGGGTGCCGCCCCGCCTCGCGGAGGTCCTCGCGGCGGCGGCCTCCGCGCAGGCGGTCTGCGCGCCGGTCGTCGCCGTACTGGCCGCGCACGTCAGCCTTGTGGCGGTGCCGTGCAATCTGCTGGCCGAACTCGCCGTGGCGCCCGCCACGGTGCTCGGCTTCGCCGCTCTCGCGACGGCGCCCCTCGCGATGCCCGCCGCCAAGGCCCTGGCCTGGCTGGCCGGCTGGCCCGCCGGGTGGATCGCGGCCATCGCCCGCCATGGCGCCGCCCTGCCCGGCGCCACCGTCGCCTGGCCCGGCACCTGGCTGGGCGCGGCCCTGCTCGCGGCGCTCACCGTGACAGCCGTACTCCTCGGCCGCCGCCTGCCGCGCCACCCGTGGCTGTACGGGGTCGCCGCGCTGCTCCTGCTCCTGGCAGTCCTGCGCCCCGTCCCACTGCCCCGAGCTCTCACCGGCTGGCCCCCGCCGGGCTGGCGGATGGTCGTCTGCGATGTCGGCCAGGGCGACGCCCTCGTCCTGTCGGCCGGCGACGGCACCGGCACCGCCGTCGTGATCGACACCGGCCCCGAGCCCGCCCCCGTCGACCGCTGCCTGCGCCGGCTCGGGATCACCACGATCCCGCTGCTCGTCCTCACCCACTTCCACGCCGATCACGTCGACGGGCTCCCCGGCGTCCTGCGCGGCCGCACGGTCGCCGCGATCGAGACCACGACCCTCGACGAGCCGCCCGGACAGGCCGCCTTCGTACGCCGTCAGGCCGCCGCCGCCCACATCCCCCTCATCCGCGCCGCCGGCGGCGAACACCGCCGCCTCGCCGCCCTGGACTGGCAGGTCCTCTCAGCCGGCCTCGGCGACGACCCCAACGACGCGAGCGTCACCCTGCTCGTCCGCACCGCCGGCCTCACCCTCCTGCTCCTCGGCGACCTCGAACCCGCCGCCCAGCAGCGCCTGATCACCGCAGTCCCCGACCTCCCCCGCGTCGACGTCCTCAAGGTCGCCCACCACGGCTCCGCCTACCAAAATCCCACCCTCCTGGCCCGTCTCCATCCCCGGCTCGCCCTCATCTCCTGCGGCGCCGGCAACCCCTACGGCCATCCCTCCCCCCGCACGGTCGACGCGCTGCGCGCCCAGGGCGCGACGGTGCTGCGCACGGACCGGGACGGGCCGATCGCGGTCACGGGCGACCGGGAGGCATTACGCGCATCGCTTTCACATGGCTGACACCGTCAACGGCCCCGCGTATGCGCTCTCTTGACCTGCCGGAAATGTAAAAGGCCTTACGCGGGTGGCCCCCGAGGTGTAAGTCTACGCGCGTTACAGCTTTGAACCCCGGCCTCGGAGGCGTAATGCCCATCAACCGCAGAGACTTCATCAACCGCTCAGCCGCGACCGGTGCGGGTGTCGCACTGGCCGGTACGGCCGGCGTGGTCGCCGCGCCGCAGGCGGTCGCCGCCGAGGCGAAGGGCAAGGACAAGGGCAAGGACTGCGGCGCCCCGAAGACGTACTCGTTCTCGATCCTGGGCACGACGGACCTGCACAGCCATGTCTTCAACTGGGACTACTTCACGGACAAGGAGTACACGGACTCCAAGAACGACGACATAGGCCTGGCGAAGGTCTTCACCCTCGTCAAGCAGGTCCGTGAGGCGAAGGGCCGCAACCGCACGCTGCTGGTGGACGCCGGCGACATCATCCAGGGCACCTCGCTCGCGTACTACTACGCCAAGGTCGACCCGATCACCGGCACCAACGGCAAGCCGGGCCCGATCCACCCGATGGCGGCCGCCATGAACGCGATGCACTACGACGCGGCGGCGCTGGGCAACCACGAGTTCAACTACGGCATCCCGCTGCTCCGGGTCTTCCAGGAGCAGTGCAAGTTCCCGCTCCTCGGGGCCAACGCGCTGAACGCGAAGACCCTCAAGCCCGCCTTCCCGCCCTACGTCATCAAGCAGATCCAGGTGCCCGGCCGCCCGCCGATCAAGGTCGGCATCATCGGCCTGACCAACCCCGGCATCGCGATCTGGGACAAGGACAATGTCTCCGGCAAGATGGTCTTCCCCGGCCTCGTCGAGCAGGCGGCGAAGTACGTCCCCAAGGTGCGCGCGCTCGGCGCCGACGTGGTGTTCCTGACCGACCACTCGGGCCTGGACGGCTCCACCTCCTACGGCGACGCGCTGCCGTACGTCGAGAACGCCTCCAACCTGGTCGCCGCGCAGGTCCCGGGTATCGACGCGATCTTGGTCGGCCACACCCACGTCGAGGTCGCGAGCTACACGGTCGCCAACGAGACCACCGGCAAGAACGTCGTCCTGTCCGAGCCCTTCTGCTGGGGCAAGCGGCTGTCGGTCTTCGACTTCGAGGTCGAGTTCAGCAAGGGCAAGTGGGAGGTCACCTCGGTGACTTCCGGTGTGCTGAACGCCAACACGGTTGAGGAGGACGCCGAGATCGTCGCGCTGCTGAAGGCGGACCACGACAAGGTCGTGGCGTACGTCAACCAGACGATCGGCACCTGCACCGAGGAGATGTCGGCGGTCGACTCGTGCTGGAAGGACACGGCGATCATCGACTTCATCAACTTCGTCCAGGCCGAGACCGTCAAGGCCGGCCTGTCCGGCGACGACGCCGCCCTCCCCGTGGTCTCGGTCGCGGCCCCCTTCAGCCGCACCGCCGACATCCCGGCGGGCAACGTCAGCATCAAGGACGTCGCCGGTCTCTACATCTACGACAACACCCTCTACGGCAAGAAGCTCACCGGCGCCCAGCTCAGGGACTACCTGGAGTTCGCCGCCGCGTACTACAACCAGGTACCCGCCGGCACCGCCGTGGACACCGCCACCCTCACCAACAGCGTCACCGGCGGCGTCACGCGCTGGGACTACACCTACGACGTCGCGCTGGGCCTCACCTACGAGATCGACATCGCGCAGGCCGCCGGCTCCCGAATCAAGAACGTGCAGTACAACGGCGCCGCCCTCGACGACACCCAGGTCTTCGTCGTCGCCGTCAACAACTACCGCGCCTCCGGCGGCAGCGGCTACCCGCACATCGCGTCCGCCGAGATCGTCTACAACGGTGGCCAGGAGATCCGCCAGCTGCTGATCGACTACCTGGTCGCGGCCGGCGAGCTCGACCCGACGGTCTTCTTCACCGACAACTGGAAGCTGACGCAGGCCGGTGTCTCCGTCTTCTGATCAGCGGTAAGCAGTAAGGGGCCCGCGCCATGGCGCGGGCCCCTCTCCGGAATCAGAGCAGCCACACCCCATCCCGCATCAGATCCCGGTCCCGCATCTCGGCCACCGTCCCCCACGCCTGCATCCACTCCGGGCGCACCGCGTAGTAGACGTACGACGGCCCGTCCTCCCGTGGATCCCATCCCTCCGCCTTGGCCGCGAACGCGTCCCCCACCCCCTCCGGTAGGTCCTCGCGCCGCACCACCCGCGCCGTCCCGTCGATCAGCACCAGATCCCGCGTGTCCCCCAGAGCCAGCCGCGCCCGCCCCGGACCCGACGGCCCCAGATTCCGCCCCGTCGGATTCGTCTCGCGCGTCGCCAGCCAGACCTCCGCCCCGTCCCACCAGAACGCCAGCGGCACCATGCAGGGCACGCCCTCGGCGTCCGCCGTGGCCACCCATACGTCGACGTCGTGCTCCAGCCGGCGCAATGCCTCGTGGTGCCGCTGCCGCGGTGTCCGTGCCGTGGAAGTCGTCATACGACGGGACGCTAGCCGCGCGGCAGCGGCCGCACATCGGCTGCGAGTCGTAGGGCCGAGGTCCTAGCCCTCACCCTCACCCCTCGTAGGCGTCCAGCAGCCCCTGGATGTCGATCTTCTTCATCCCCAGCATCGCCTTCATCACCCGCTGCGACTTCTCCGGGTCCGGATCCCCCAGCAGTTCTCCCAGCTTCCTCGGGTTGATCTGCCACGACAGCCCGAACCGGTCCTTCAGCCACCCGCACGGGCCCTCTTCGCCGCCGTCCTCGGTGAGCCGCGCCCAGTACCTGTCCACTTCCTCCTGGGACTCGCAGTCCACCGAAAAGGAGACCGCCTCCGTGAACTTGTACTCCGGCCCGCCGTTCAGCGCGATGAACTGCTGTCCCGCCACCTCGAACGTCACGGTCATGACCGTCCCCGCCGGCAGCGGCCCCGCGTCGCCGTACCGCTGCACATCCACGATCCGCGAGTCGTCGAAGACGGAGGTGTAGAACTCCGCCGCCTCCTCGGCCTGGCTGTCGAACCACAGGAAGGGCGTGATCTTCTGCTGCATGACGTCGTCTCCTTCGGTGACCGGGAACGCTTTGCCTGTCATTGAGTAGGACCGCGCTCGCCGCCGAAAGTCATCGCTGCTCATCCGCCTTCGCTCTCACCCGTGAAACCGGCTGTCATCCCGACGGCTCCGACCAGGGAGACAAGCGCGAGCAGCAGGGCGATCGAGTTCTGGGCGGCGGTGTGCCCGCTGAGCCTCACCAGAAAGACGTCGGCGACCGGCTCCTGCCCGTCCACACCGTGCTCGTGCGAGGTCACGCACTCGGAGAACGCGGATATCCGTCGCTTGAGATCGGCGATTCGGGTGAAGGAGGAGTCGGAGAAGGCCGGCCAGGGAGGTCGGTTGGCCCCGCGCCTCAGACGCTGCCTGCACACATGCGTGTCGTTGTTCTCCAGCGTCCACAGGAAGGGAGGACAGAAGGTGAGCATGAAGCCGGCGAGGAGGGTGCCCACCGCCGCCCACCGCTCGGGCGCAGAGGCCGGAATGTGCGTGAGGACGGTTTGCGGAAGCCAGCCGAGAGTGAGCCAGAGGACGGACAGCAGGAACGCATCCTGCGCGACGCTCTTGGCCGGGGGATAGTCCGTCCAGTAAGCCCGCCCGCCGGCCACGTACACCGCCGAGGTGGTGGATACGACGAGTACGAAGACCAGGACGGCGCAGCACAACCACACTGACAGCGACTGCCCCACATGGGCACTGCGACCGCCCGGCCGGATCAGGCCCGTCAAGGACCAGTAGGTGGTCACCCCGACGGCAAGGGCGACGGCCGCGACGGCGGAGCGGGAAGCAGGCGTCAGCTTCGCGACATGCAGCCAGGCTCCGTTGCCCAGCATGCCCTCCGTCGCGAACAGTGCGATCATGACTGCCTGCACCACGGCCAGGCCGTTGAACGTGCCCTCGCGGGCTATGCCGGTACCCACGACGACGAACACGAGCGTGCCGCCGACGGCGCAAACCCAGGCCGGTGTGTCGGTCCTCGGCGGTGCTTCTCTGTGTGCCCAGTCCCGATGCGGCCTGGAGGCGGTGGACAGGGTCCTGGCGATCAGGGCCGCCACCAGGACGGTGATTCCCACGGCGCTGGACACGACCTTCCATCGGATCCCGGCGCCGCCCGGGTGCCATCCCAGCGACGGAGCCAGGGAGATGGAGAGCACCAGCATGGCGGAGAACGCCGCGAGGCTGTAACTGGCGAGCCTGATCCACACTCTCTGCGCGGCCTCTGACTGGGCGGGGCTCGCCTGCTGCCCCTGGGATCGGCCTGTCGGATCGCCCTCGATCCGCATGAGCTCGGTGAAGTCGGACTTGAAGTACTGGAAGAAGACGCCACCCAGAACCGCGCCGACGACCGTGAGAATGAATCCGCCGGTGATGTATTCGTCCCCCGCCCGCTCGCTGATCCAGGCGGCGAACATGGATGACAGGAGCAGGCACGTGGAGATGCCGGCGGCCATTCCGTATTCCCCGGTCACCGGTGACTGGCGGGGCATGTGGGTGACGTTCGCCCGGAGCCAGCGCAACGCGACGGCTCCGGCGGTCGCGGGGAAGGCGGCAGCGACCGTCACCCAGAGCTTGTCCGAGTGCGTGGTGGAGACGTACACCGTCGTGGCACCGAAGAGGCCGCACACCCCCAGAGCCTCCACCGCGGAGACGTGACTGCCGGGCTCCGTCGTCGCGGTCAGCCCCAGTCCCGAGAGGACGGCGCTGACCAGTGCGGCATAGGTGAGGGCACTCATATGCGGATGGGCGAGAGCGAAGACCACCGTGAAGACGGTGAGAATCAGGGCGACGACGAGCGTGTTGACGTACGCCGGCCCCGAACCGCCGCGGAAGAGGAACATCGCGGCGATGACGACAGCCGCGGCGATGGCCATGACCGTCAGTGAGACCGTACTCCCGGCAGTCGCCTTTCCTCTCGTTCCGTCCAGGACCCCCAGGTATCCGTACCCGGCCATGCAGGCCAGCGCCACGCATGCCCACGACGAGGTCAGTGCTTTCCTGACGACTGCGGTCTCCGCGCGGCGCAAGTGCACTGCGAGGTCGGCGCCCAGGCCCGCGAAGGCGGCACTGGCGAGGACGAGGAAGGCCGCGTGGTACTTCCCCGCCGCGTCGAAGTAATGAGGTCTGGGATTCGTCCAGTTGAGCCCCGGATGGTCGTCCAGGAACCAGGTCAGGACCACTGCGCAGCCGAGAGCGGCGCCCACCAGGGCCACGACGGCGACGGTTCCGCGCCTGCTCGGTGGCGTCGGCTCGGCTGCTCGTAACCGCAGGGTCAGAACCCGCAGGCAGAGCGCCAGCAGGGGGAGGAGCAGCCCGTCACCCCACGTGGCACTCCGGAAGACGTAGAGGCCGGGAAGTCCTGATGGATGCTCCCCGAAGCTCCAGAAGAGCCGCAGCGCGACATACCCGGAGCTGAAGATCGTCAGAGGCCAGACCGCAACCTGCCATTTGGTCATCGAGATCCCCCGAAGTCAGACGAAGTCAGACGAAGTCAGACGAAGCCAGACGATCGCCCACGATGCGCGGAGCCAGTTCTATCGCTCTTCCCGACATGCCGCACCGATTACCGCAAAATGCACGGCCTGGACAGGCCCTAGCCCTCTTCGACCCAGCCGCCGTACTCCTCGGCGAGGGCGAGCAACGCCGCCGCTTCCAGCTCCAGTTCTGTGGCGTCATCGTCGTCGTATTCGATGACGACGAGCCACTGGGCGTCCTCGGCATCGTCCTCGCCGGCGAGGGCGTCGCGGACGAGCTGGGGGAGGCGGGGCAGGGTGAAGCGCTCGGTGGCTTCTTCGGCGACTTCCTCCGCCGCATCGCGGTCGGGGAGTACGAGGATGTGGTTCACCGGGACATTGTGTCCGAGGCTCGTGGGATGCTGGTCGGCGATGGCCAGGAAAGCGTCTGAAGATGATCTGCTCGCTCCGCTCACGCTTGCCGTGGGACAGGAGGATCTGCTGCTCGACCGCGTGGTGCAGCAGGTGGTGGCGGCCGCGCGGGCGGCGGACGCGGATACGGATGTGCGGGATCTGACGTCGGACGCGCTGCAGCCGGGGACGCTGGCGGAGCTGACGAGCCCGTCGCTGTTCGCGGAGCGCAAGGTCGTGATCGTGCGGAACGCGCAGGACCTGTCGGCGGACACGATCAAGGATGTGAAGAAATACCTCGACGCGCCCGTCGAGGAGATCACGCTGGTGCTGCTGCACGCAGGCGGGGCCAAGGGCAAGGCGTTGCTGGACGCGGCCCGCAAGGCGGGGGCGCGGGAGGTGGCATGCCCGAAGATGACGAAGGCGGGGGACCGGCTGGCGTTCGTGCGGGGGGAGTTCCGGACGCTGGGGCGCTCCGCGACGCCGGAGGCGAGCCAGGCGCTGGTGGACTCGATCGGGAGCGATCTACGGGAGCTGGCGAGCGCGTGCGCGCAGCTCGCGGCGGACGTGGAGGGCACGATCGACGTGGCGGTCGTGGCCCGGTACTACACCGGCCGGGCCGAGGCGACCGGCTTCGAGGTGGCGGACCTGGCGGTGACCGGGCGTACGGCGGAGGCGCTGGAGCGGCTGCGCTGGGCGCTGGCGGTGGGGCAGCCGCTGCCGGGGATCACGTTCGCGCTGGCCAGCGGGGTGCGGGCGATCGGGAAGCTGGCGAGCGCGCCGCGCGGGGCGAACCCGGGCCAGCTGGCGCGGGAGCTGGGGATGCCGCCGTGGAAGATCGACCGCGTCCGGCAGCAGATGCGCGGCTGGACCGGCGACGGGGTGTCGGTGGCGCTGCGCGCGGTCGCCGAGGCCGACGCCGCCGTCAAGGGCGGCGGCGCGGACCCGGCGTACGCGCTGGAGAAAGCGGTCGTGGCGATCGCGAGGGCCTCGCGGGCGCGTTAGGCCCTGTCCGACCCTGATCGCCCGGACAGGGCCTGGAGCGCTCCGTCAGCCCTTCAGCTTCTCCAGGGTCGACTCGGTGTCGGTCTTGAGCCAGTCCGAGACCTCGTCCACCTGGGGCGGGTCCTTGTCGTCGTCGTAGGACGAGAGATAGGCGCTCCAGCTCATCTCGTACGTCATCCAGCCGTCGCGCACCGCCAGCGTGGCGGCGCGGGAGCCGCTGGTGGTGCCGTTGGTGGTGTCCTCGGTGACGAGGTAGGCCTCGTCACCGAAGCCGGTGACCTTCTCGACGTCGTAGTCGCTGTAGCGGTCGTTGTAGTTCTCCCACTGGGCGGTGAACTCGGGTCCGGGATCGGTGACCTTGTGCAGATCGACCTCGACGGAGAAGTAGGCGTCGGAGTAGGACGAGCCGGTCTTCTTCAGGGAGATGCTGCAGTAGCTCTGGTCGAGGGCGTCCTGCTTGAGGTCGTTGTGGACCGGGCTGTCGTCGTCCTCCGGGTACTCGTTCTTGAAGGAGGAGTAGTCGATGGAGGAGCAGAGGTTCGACTTGGCCGTGTAGCCACGCAGGTCGGCCGTCGGGCTGTCGTCGCCGCCCAGGATGAAGACGCCGCCGGCCCAGAAGGCGGACGCGATCACCGCGCCGACCACGACCCAGAGCACGGCGCGGCCGGCGCCTCCGCCGCCCGCGCCCGGGGCCGGCGGCATGCCGGGTATCTGGGGTGCGTACGGGTTCGGCTGGACAGGGATGGCCGGGGGACCGTACCCGGCCGGCGATTGCGGGCTGGGGTAGGGGTACGCCGTCGGAGGCATGGCGACCGGAGGTGTGGCGACCGGAGGGGCCGCGACCGGAGGCGTGGCGATCGCAGGCGTCGTCGGAGGCTGCTGGGGCTCGGGCTGCAGCGGCGGCTGTGGCTGCTCAGGCGGCGTGGACATGACGTGACGATAAAGCACCACATAGTCATCGGGGCACCCATTGACGCAGATCGTTACGGGTCCACGACACAAGAAGGGGCACACGAAGGGGCACACCAAGGGCCACAACAACGAAGGCCCCCGCTCCGGTGGTTGACCGGTACGGGGGCCTTCTGCGCGCTGCGCACACGTGGCGAACGCGTCCGCGCGCAGCGCAACTGCTGTGGGTGCCGGTCCGGGCGGTAGAGGGGCCGCTTGTTCCGGTTGCCGGCGGGTCGATCCGTGAAGCAGATGGAGCAGATAGAGCAGATGAAGCAGGTGAAGCGGAAGGTCAGGCGCTGAGGCCGGCGACCTGACCAGCGAGCGCCGACTTCTTGTTGGCGGCCTGGTTCTTGTGGATGACGCCCTTGCTCACGGCCTTGTCGAGCTTCCTGGCGGCCAGACGGGCAGCCTCGGTGGCCTTCTCGACGTCACCGGTGGCCACGGCCTCGCGGGTACGGCGGATGGCGGTCTTGAGCTCGGACTTGACGGCCTTGTTGCGCAGGCGCGCCTTCTCGTTGGTCTTGTTCCGCTTGATCTGGGACTTGATGTTCGCCACGAAAAGAGCCTTCTCAGGTTCGTTGGATCTTGGTTGGATCTTTGGTGAGCGCCTCGGGTCAGAGGGCACGAGGCACAGTGCTCCAGGCTACCAGCAGCCCCGCGAGCGGCCCAAACCGAGCTGGGGCCCGCGGCATGGGACTATAGAGGCCGACCCTCATACGTATCGTTCCGATCAGACTGGACCCTGCGTGCCCGCGACCCCTACCCATGTGCCCGAGCCGAGCCGTACCGACCCGGCGCTGATCCGCAACTTCTGCATCATCGCGCACATCGACCACGGCAAGTCGACGCTCGCCGACCGGATGCTGCAGCTGACCGGTGTGGTGGACTCGCGGCAGATGCGCGCCCAGTACCTGGACCGCATGGACATCGAGCGTGAGCGCGGCATCACGATCAAGTCGCAGGCCGTCCGGCTGCCCTGGGCGCCCACCACGGGCGACGGCACGGGGAAGACCCACATCCTCAACATGATCGACACCCCGGGCCACGTGGACTTCACCTACGAGGTCTCGCGCTCGCTCGCCGCCTGCGAGGGCACGGTCCTGCTGGTGGACGCCGCCCAGGGCATCGAGGCGCAGACCCTCGCGAACCTCTATCTGGCGATGGAGAACGACCTCGCCATCGTGCCGGTGCTCAACAAGATCGACCTGCCGGCCGCCCAGCCGGAGAAGTTCGCCGAGGAGCTGGCCAACCTCATCGGCTGCGACCCGGACGACGTGCTGAAGGTCTCCGCCAAGACCGGCCTGGGCGTCGAGGCGCTGCTCGACCGGGTCGTCCAGACGGTGCCGCACCCGGTCGGCGTCGCCGACGCGCCCGCCCGCGCGATGATCTTCGACTCGGTCTACGACTCCTACCGGGGTGTCGTGACGTACGTACGAGTGGTGGACGGCCAGCTCAACAAGCGCGAGCGGATCCGGATGATGTCCACCGGCGCCACCCACGAGCTGCTGGAGATCGGCGTCAGCTCCCCGGAGATGACGCCCGCGGACGGCGTCGGCGTCGGCGAGGTGGGCTACATCATCACCGGTGTGAAGGACGTCCGGCAGTCCAAGGTCGGCGACACGATCACCTCCCTCAGCAAGGGCGCGACCGAGGCGCTGGGCGGCTACAAGGACCCCAAGCCGATGGTCTTCTCCGGCCTCTACCCGCTGGACGGCTCGGACTACCCGGAGCTGCGCGAGGCGCTCGACAAGCTCCAGCTCAACGACGCCGCCCTGGTCTACGAGCCCGAGACCTCCGCCGCCCTCGGCTTCGGCTTCCGCGTCGGCTTCCTCGGCCTGCTGCACCTGGACGTGATCCGGGAGCGCCTGGAGCGCGAGTTCGGCCTCGACCTGATCGCCACCGCGCCCAACGTGGTCTACCGCGTGACGATGGAGGACGGCTCCGAGCACATCGTCACCAACCCGAGTGAATTCCCCGAGGGCAAGATCGACGAGGTCCACGAGCCGGTCGTGAAGGCCACCATCCTGGCGCCCACCGAGTTCATCGGCGCGATCATGGAGCTGTGCCAGACCCGGCGCGGCACGCTGCTCGGCATGGACTACCTCTCCGAGGACCGGGTGGAGATCCGCTACACCCTCCCCCTCGCCGAGATCGTCTTCGACTTCTTCGACCAGCTGAAGTCCAAGACCCGCGGCTACGCCTCCCTGGACTACGAGCCCACCGGCGAGCAGTCCTCCTCGCTGGTCAAGGTCGACATCCTGCTGCACGGCGACAAGGTCGACGCCTTCTCCGCGATCACCCACAAGGACGCGGCGTACGCGTACGGCGTGCGCCTGGTCGCCAAGCTGCGCGAGCTCATCCCCCGGCAGAACTTCGAGGTGCCGATCCAGGCGGCGATCGGTGCCCGGGTCATCGCCCGTGAGACCGTCCGCGCGATCCGCAAGGACGTCCTCGCCAAGTGCTACGGCGGTGACATCTCCCGTAAGCGGAAGCTGCTGGAGAAGCAGAAGGAAGGCAAGAAGCGGATGAAGATGGTCGGCTCCGTGGAGGTGCCGCAGGAGGCCTTCATCGCGGTGCTGTCCAGCGACGAGAGCTCGTCCAAGAAGAAGTAGCGGTTCCCGGTTCTCGTACGAACGCGATACGAACGCCATACGAACGGCTCGGCCGCACCGCATCGGGTGCGGGCCGAGCCGTTCGTATGAGAAGTGCGAGAAGTATGAAGACCCTTGCGGCATATGGGTGATTGGTGAAAAACCCGGTCATTTCCGGTTTCTGCTGAGCAGCTGTCGCCGTTACGCATGGTGACAGTGGCGAAGGGCGCCGCTGCGGAAGGGGAATTGAAGTGAAGTACACGAAGGCCGCCGCGATCGTCGCCGGTTCCATGATCGCGCTGGGCGCGGCAGGCGCGGCGCCCGCGTTCGCGGACAGCGGTACGGTGCCGCTCGGTGACGGTGCGACGAAGCTCCTGAGTGCCAAGGACGCGATCGCGAAGGACGGCCTGAAGGTTGTTGCGGGCAAGACCGGCGAGCTGCTGGGCGGCGTTTCCAAGACGGGCGGCACGACCCCGATGGTCGGTGGCCTGCCGCTCGGCGGCTGATGCGCGGGCGGGCGGGCTCGCCGCGCCATGTGCGGGCCCGCCGGCGTATCTACGTGTAGGTGCCACGTACCTCACTCGTCACGGTTGCATCGCGGTGGGCGAAGCCCCTTACAAAGCGGGTGCTGTTTCTCTACCCTGATCACGACTCGATGGTTACTCGCGAGTTAACCCAGCAAAGAGGCGGGCCCCGGAGGTTGTCGTGACGGACACGCAGACGTTGATCGAGAATCGGCCGCCCTCCGTGGCGACGCTCTTCCTGGAGCGGGTCGAGGCGACGCCCGACGCCGTTGCGTACAGCTACCCGGTGCCGGCCGCCACGGGCGGGCCGGACGAGTGGCGCACGCTGACCTGGTCGGAGGCCTCGGCCAGGGTCCTCGCCATCGCAGCCGGCCTCATGGACCTGGGCGTACGGCCCGAGGAGCGGGTGGCGATCGCCTCGTCGACGCGGGTCGAGTGGATCCTGGCCGACCTGGGCATCCTGTGTGCGGGCGCGGCCACCACGACCGTCTACCCCAGCACCAACGCCGACGACACCGCGTTCATCCTGGCCGACTCCGGCAGCCGGGTGCTGATCGCGGAGGACGCCGCGCAGCTGGCCAAGGCCCAGGAGCGGCGCGCGGAGCTGCCCGAGCTCGCACATGTGGTGCTGATCAACGCCGACGGCGTCGACACCGCCGCCGACGACGGCTGGGTGCTGTCGCTGGCGGAGCTGGAGCAGCGCGGAGCGGCGTATCTGGAGAAGAACCCGGACGCCGTCACGAAGGCGGTCGGCGCGCAGACCAAGGACCAGCTGGCGACGCTGATCTACACCTCCGGCACCACCGGCCGCCCCAAGGGTGTGCGACTGGCGCAGGACTCCTGGTCGTACATGGGGCGGGCGATCCAGGCGATCGACATCCTGAACGAGGACGACGTCGAGTACCTGTGGCTGCCGCTCGCGCACGTCTTCGGAAAGGTGCTGATCGCGGGCCACCTCACGGTCGGGCACCAGATGGCGGTCGACGGCCGGGTGGACAAGATCATCGAGCACCTGCCGGTGGTACGGCCCACCTACATGGCCTCCGTGCCGCGGATCTTCGAGAAGGTCTACAACGGGGTCGCGGCCAAGGCCCGCGCGGGCGGCGGCGCCAAGTACTCGATCTTCAAGTGGGCGGCCGAGGTCTCCCGCGAGTACGCCAAGGTCACCCAGGACAACCAGCGGCGCACCGGTACCGCCTCCGCGCCCTTCGCGCTCGCGGCCAAGCACACGGTCGCCGACAAGCTCGTCTACGCCAAGATCCGTGAGGCATTCGGCGGGCGGTTGCGCGGCTGCGTCTCCGGCGGCGCCGCGCTCGCCCCCGAGATCGGCTACTTCTTCGCCGGCGCCGGCATCCACATTCTGGAGGGCTACGGCCTCACCGAGTCCAGCGCCGCCAGCTTCCTCAACCCCGACACGGCCTACCGCACCGGCACCGTCGGCAAGCCCTTCCCCGGCACCGAGGTCCGCATCGCGGAGGACGGCGAGGTGCTGCTGCGCGGCCCCGGCGTCATGCAGGGCTACCACGGCCTGCCCGAGAAGACCGCCGAGGCGCTGGAGCCCGACGGCTGGTTCCACACCGGTGACATCGGCGAGCTGTCCCCCGACGGCTATCTGAAGATCACCGACCGGAAGAAGGACCTGATCAAGACCTCGGGCGGCAAGTACGTCGCTCCGGCCGAGATCGAGGGCCAGTTCAAGGCGCTGTGTCCCTTCGTCAGCGCGGTGCTCGTCATCGGCGCCGACCGCAACTTCTGCAGCGCCCTGCTCGCCCTCGACGAGCCGACGATCCTGGGCTGGGCCAAGGAGAACGGCCTGGACGGCAAGTCCTACGCGGACATCGTCGGCTCGGAGCAGGCGCGCGAGCTCATCGACGGCTACGTCAAGCGGGTCAACGCGGGGCTGCAGCGCTGGGAGCAGGTCAAGACCTTCCGGCTGCTGCCGCGCGACCTGGATGTCGAGCACGGCGACATGACGCCCAGCCTCAAGCTGAAGCGGCCCGTTGTGGAGCGGGAGTTCAAGGGGCTGATCGACGACATGTACGCGGGCTCGCGGGAGGCGTAGGCCGTAGGGCCTGTCTTGTGGATCTCCGTGGCGTCGCGTGCCCTGGCACCAGCGCTCGCCGCGTTGCCGTCGGTCAACGACGTCCCCCAGCTGGACGCTGGGAGGTGCCCCCACCGCGTCGCTTCCCTCCTCCGCCTTGCGATCACAGGCGCCGCAGTGACATCAGCCGCTGGCGCGGCGGGCCGCTCCTTCCCCACGGATATCCACAAGACAGGCCCTAGGCGGCCTTGCGGCCGGTGGCCAGACCGTACTCGCGCAGGAGAGGCGGAAGCAGGAGCGGGAACGGCCGATTTAAGGGCCATGTCGGCCTTCTTCGGTGACTCGGCGCTTACGAGCCCGCTCAGTCTGTCACGCTGGGCCTGCCGTCAAGGGTGCAACGCCGGATCTGCTCAGGAGCCGCACAGTGGGGCCAGCTTCCATGCCACGGGAGTTCGTTTCCCGTACCAGCCTGCCCGGGAATCAGCTGGCGGCCTGCGCCGCGCGCAAGTTCGTCCGCGCGGCGCTGGCCGAATGGACCACCCAGGACGTGTGGCCGGCCGACGGGATCAGCGACCGGGTGGTGGACGACGCCGTGCTGCTGGTGAGCGAGCTGGTGACGAACGCGGTGATCCACGCGGGCACGACGGCCGAGGTGCTGTGCCGGCTCGACATGCACGAGGAGCCCGGCAGGCCGCCGTGCGGGCTGGTCATCGAGGTCTCCGACCACCACCCCGCGCGGGTGATCCGCAACCCGGTGGAAATGGAGCGCGAGGGGCGCGAAGGAGGGCGCGGACTGCAGCTTGTCGCCGCGTTCTCGGAGGAGTGGGGGATCACCTACCGCCGCGACCTCAAGACCATCTGGTGCCGGCTCGTCATCGACGCGGGCCTCGATCCGTCCGGGGAGCCGTTCCCGTCCCCGGACCTCGCCGAGAGCGACCGCGTACTCCAGCGCGACCTGCGCGCGGCGGAGATCCTGGCGCCCGCCCCGATGCGCGGTTCCCGGCGCTACGACACCGACTGGATCAGCCGGGGCTCGCTGTCCTTCCTCGCCGAGGCCTCCGACCTGCTCGCCGGACAGCTCGACGAGGACATGGTCGCCTCGCTCGCCGGACAGCTCCTCGTCCCCCGGCTCGCCGACTGGTGCGCGGTCTGGCTCAACCCCGGGGGCCCGGAGAACGCCGAGCCGCGCCTCGCCCGCGTCTGGCACCTGTCCGAAAACCGCATCGACGGCCTGCGCATGGTCCTGGAGAAGGACCCGCCCCCCGCCGCCGTCCGGGCAGGCGCCATGCCCTGGCCCTGGCCCGTTGCCGCCGAGACCTTCGACCCCGGGGGTGCCGCCCTGGCCTGCCCCCTCATCGTCGGCGGCCGCAGCCACGGCACGCTGCTGCTCGGCCGTACGGGCCTCATGCGCATCCCCGACGAGGTCATCGGCCTCATCGAGGACTTCGCCCGCCGGGTCGCCCTCGCCATCGGCACCGCCCGGCAGTACGCCCGCCAGGCCATGATCAGCCACGTCCTGCAGCGCGGCCTGCTGCCAGCCTCCATCGCCGCCATCCCCGGCATGGAGACCGCCATCGTCTACGAGCCGACCGGCGCCGACGTCGTCGGCGGCGACTTCTACGACCTCTTCCCCGCCGGTGACGGCCGCTGGTGCTTCGCCCTCGGCGACGTCCAGGGCAGCGGCCCCGAAGCCGCCGCCGTCACCGGCCTCGCCCGGCCCGTCATGCGCCTGCTCGCCCGCGAGGGCTTCGGCGTCGCGGAGGTCCTGGACCGCCTCAACCGTGCCCTCGCCGACGAGGCCGCATGCGCAAGCGCGGTGAGCGGTGAGCCACCCCGCTTCCTGTCCCTGCTGTACGGCGAGATCGTGCCGTACGCCACCGGGCGCGGCGCCCGCTGCACCCTCGCCAGCGCCGGCCACCCGCTGCCGCTCGTGCTCTCCGCCGCCGGCGGCACGGTACGGCCCGTCGCCGCCCCGCAGATACTGCTCGGGATCACCGACGACGCCGAGTACCTCAGCGAGTCCTTCGACCTCTCGCCCGGCGACACCCTGCTCTGCGTCACCGACGGCATCACCGAGCGCCGCAACGGCAACCGCCAGTTCGACGACGACGACGGCCTCGCCGCCACCCTCGCCTCCTGTGCCGGGCTCGGCGCGGGCGCGGTGGCGGAACGGATCCGGCGGGCGGTGCACGAGTACGACCCGGCTCCGCCGGACGACGACCTGGCGCTGCTGGTGCTGCAGGCACAGTAGGCGTAGCTCGCCTGGCCGATGGCGGACAATGGGGGACATGCCTTCCGTACTGCCTGACGGCGAGCCCCTGCCCGACAACGGCGCGCTGCCCCCCGGCGCGCTCGCCGGCGCGGCGGACCGCCCCCTGGGGTTCTACCTGCACGTCCCCTACTGTGCGACGCGGTGCGGCTACTGCGACTTCAACACCTACACCGCGAGCGAGCTGCGGGGCAGCGGCGGGGCCCTGGCCTCCCGTGACAACTACGCCGACACCCTGATCGAGGAGATCCGGCTCGCCAGGAAGGTGCTCGGGGACGACCCCCGGCCGGTCGAGACCGTCTTCGTCGGCGGCGGCACCCCCACCCTGCTCGCCGCCGGTGACCTCGTGCGCATGCTGGCCGCGATCCGCGACGAATTCGGGCTCGCGGCCGGTGCCGAGATCACCACCGAGGCGAATCCGGAGTCCGTCGACCCGGCCTATCTGTCCGCCCTGCGCAAGGGCGGTTTCAACCGGATCTCCTTCGGCATGCAGAGCGCCAAGCAGCACGTGCTCAAGATCCTGGACCGCAACCACACCCCCGGCCGCCCCGAAGCCTGCGTCGGCGAGGCACGCGCGGCGGGCTTCGAGCACGTCAACCTGGACCTGATCTACGGCACTCCCGGAGAGTCCGACGACGACTGGCGGGCCTCCCTGGACGCCGCGATCGGCGCCGGGCCGGACCACGTCTCGGCGTACGCCCTGATCGTCGAGGAGGGCACGCAGCTCGCCCGGCGCATCCGTCGCGGCGAGATCCCCATGACGGATGACGACGTCCACGCGGACCGCTATCTCATCGCCGACGAGCGCTTCGCCGCCGCCGGCTTCGACTGGTACGAGGTCTCCAACTGGGCCACCTCCGCAGCGGCGCGATGCCGCCACAACGAGCTCTACTGGACCGGCGCCGACTGGTGGGGCGCCGGTCCCGGCGCCCACAGCCACGTCGGCGGCGTCCGCTGGTGGAACGTCAAGCACCCCGGCGCGTACGCCCAGGCCCTGTCGGAAGGCCGTACCCCCGGCGCCGGGCGCGAGCTCCTCTCCGCGGAGGACCGGCGCGTCGAGCGCATCCTCCTGGAGCTGAGGCTCCTGGACGGCTGCCCCCTGGACATCCTCGCCCCCGCCGGTGCGGCCGCCGCCGGCCAGGCGGTAAGGGACGGCCTCCTGGAGGCCGGTCCTTACGCCGACGGACGGGCCGTCCTCACCCTGCGCGGGCGGCTGCTGGCGGACGCAGTGGTCCGGGACCTGGTCGACTGACGGCCCCGTCCGGACGTCAAGCCGACGCCGTGACGAAGTCGATGAGCTCCTCCACCCGCCCCAGGAGCTCCGGCTCCAGGTCCTTGTAGCTGCGCACGGACCCCAGAATCCGCTGCCACGCGGCCCCCGTGTTCTCCGGCCAGCCCAGTGCCCGGCACACGCCCGTCTTCCAGTCCTGCCCGCGCGGGACGGACGGCCACGCCGTGATTCCCACGGAGGACGGCTTCACCGCCTCCCAGACGTCGATGTAGGGATGGCCCACGATCAGCGCGTGCTCGCTGGACACGGCGGCCGCGATCCGCGACTCCTTGCTGCCCGGCACGAGGTGGTCCACCAGCACGCCCAGCCGCGCGTCCGGCCCGGGGGCGAATTCGGCGACGATCGCGGGGAGGTCGTCGATGCCCTCCAGGTACTCCACGACGACGCCCTCGATGCGCAGGTCGTCGCCCCACACGCGCTCGACGAGCTCGGCGTCGTGCCGCCCTTCGACGTAGATGCGCCCGGCGCGGGCGACCCGCGCGCGGGCGCCGGGGACGGCGATCGAGCCGGAGGCCGTACGGGCCGGGGTGCGGGGGCCTGCCGTGGCGGCGGACGGCCGGACGAGGGTGACGACCTGGCCGTCCAGGAGGAAGCCGCGCGGGGCCATGGGGAAGACGCGGTGCTTGCCGAAGCGGTCCTCAAGGGTGACGGTGAGGCCTTCGGCCGACTTCTCGCAGCGGACGACGGCGCCGCAGAAGCCGGTGGCGGCCTCTTCGACGACGAGGTCCGGCTCGGCGGCCACCTCGGGGGCTGCCTGAGATTTCTTCCAGGGCGGGGTGAGATCGGGCCCGTACTGTCGGCTGCGCATGGGTGCCATTCTTGTCCGCGGTGAGGTGCTCTCTGCTGGGGGTCCGGGGGTTATCCCCCGGGGGATGCAGTCAGGGCGGGGTGAGATCGGGCCCGTACTGTCGGCTGCGCATGCGCCAGATCGTATCCAGGACCCTAGGAACGCAAACGGAGCGCGTCCCGCTGCGCGCGCACGAAGCCCGCGTCGACGACGGCGCCGTGGCCCGGTACGTAGACCGCGTCCTCGCCGCCCAGCCGCAGGAGCTCGTCCAGGGTCCCCGGCCAGTCACCGGGGGCGGCGTCGGGCCCGGCCTGGGGGGCGCCGGACTCCTCGACGAGGTCGCCGCAGAAGACCACGACCGGGTTGCCGGGCACGATGACGACCAGGTCGTGAGTGGTGTGGCCGTCGCCGGGGTGGACGAGAAGGACCTGGCGGTCGCCGCCGAGGTCGAGTTCGTAGCGCTGGTCGATGAGGTTGGCGGGGCGGACGAGGGCGTCGGCGGCCTGGGCGGCGGCGCGGGGGTCGGCGCCGTGTTTGACGGCGTCGCCGCGCAGGGCGAGGCGTTCGCGCTCCAGGTAGGTGTCGAGGGTCATCTCGCCGTAGACCTGGACCTCGCCGGAGGGGAAGGCGGCCGCGCCGAAGACGTGGTCGAAGTGGCCGTGGGTGAGGACGATGTCGGTGACCGGACGGCCACCGGTGAGCCCTCCGGGACCGGTGATCCGCTCGCGCAGCTCCGCGCCCTCGGCGAGGGTCGAGCCGGTGTCGATCATGAGGACGCCGTCCTCGCCGACCACGACGCCGACGGTCACGTCCAGGAAGGGGAGCCTGCGCCGGAACACCCCGGGGGCGAGCCGCTCCCACCCATCAGGCACGTCAGGCACCTCAGACACGTCAGCCACGTCCATGCGGCCGACCGTATCGGGCCACCCTTGCCGAGGTCTTGCTACCGCGCCGTACACTGGCTGCGGGGAAGCTGGCACTCATCCGACACGAGTGCCAAAGTGCCAATGGTGCCACGGGACCCGCGTCTGACTGGAGGTGTGCGCTGATGCTCAGTGAACGGCGGCTCGAAGTGCTGCGCGCCATCGTCCAGGACTATGTGGGCACCGAGGAGCCCGTGGGCTCCAAGGCGCTGACCGAGCGGCACAGCCTCGGAGTCTCGCCCGCGACGGTCCGCAACGACATGGCGGTGCTGGAGGAAGAGGGCTATATCCACCAGCCCCACACCAGCGCGGGCCGGGTCCCCACGGACAAGGGCTACCGGCTCTTCGTCGACAAACTGGCGGGCGTGAAACCGCTGTCGACGGCCGAGCGGCGCGCGATCCAGAACTTCCTGGGCAGCGCCGTCGACCTCGACGACGTCGTGGCCCGCACCGTGCGGCTGCTCGCGCAGCTGACCCGGCAGGTCGCGGTGGTGCAGTATCCGTCCCTCACCCGCTCCACGGTCCGCCATGTCGAGCTGCTGGCGCTGGCCCCGGCCCGGATCATGCTCGTACTGATCACGGACACCGGGCGGGTCGAGCAGCGGCTGGTGGACTGCCCGGCGCCGGTCGGCGAGACCGTGCTGGCGGATCTGCGGGCGCGGCTGAACAGCCGGGTGGTGGGGCGCCGGTTCGCGGACGTTCCGCCGCTGGTGACGGATCTGCCGGAGAGCTTCGACCGGGACGACCGGCCGGCCGTCTCGCTGGTCCTGGCGACCTTGCTGGAGACGCTGGTCGAGGAGACCGAAGAGCGCGTCATGCTCGGCGGCACCGCGAATCTGACACGCTTCAATCACGATTTCCCCCTGACCATTCGTCCTGTCCTCGAGGCGCTGGAGGAGCAGATGGTGCTTCTCAAGCTGCTCGGCGAGGCCAAGGATTCAGGCATGGGCATGACGGTGCGAATCGGTCATGAGAACTTCCACGAGGGCCTCAACTCCACATCCGTGGTCGCGGTCGGCTACGGTTCGGGCGACGAGGCGGTCGCAAAACTCGGCGTGGTCGGACCGACCCGCATGGACTACCCCGGAACGATGGGAGCGGTACGCGCAGTGGCACGTTACGTCGGACAGATCCTGGCGGAGTCGTAAGTGGCGACGGACTACTACGCCGTCCTGGGCGTACGGCGAGACGCGGGCCCGGACGAGATCAAGAAGGCGTTCCGACGCCTGGCGCGCGAGCTGCACCCGGATGTGAATCCGGATCCGAAGACCCAGGAGCGGTTCAAGGAGATCAACGCCGCCTACGAGGTGCTCTCGGACCCGCAGAAGAAGCAGGTCTACGACCTCGGCGGCGACCCGCTGTCCGCGGCCGGAGGCGGCGGTGGCGCGGGCGGCTTCGGCGCGGGCTTCGGCAACTTCAGCGACATCATGGACGCGTTCTTCGGGCAGCAGTCGCAGCGCGGCCCGCGCTCGCGCACCCGGCGCGGCCAGGACGCCATGATCCGGCTGGAGATCGAGCTCGACGAGGCGGCCTTCGGCACGACGAAGGACATCCAGGTCGACACGGCCGTCACCTGCGGCACCTGCGCGGGCGAGGGCGCCGCCCCCGGCACCGCCGCGCAGACCTGCGACATGTGCCGCGGCCGTGGCGAGGTCTCCCAGGTCACCCGCTCCTTCCTCGGCCAGGTCATGACCTCCCGGCCCTGCCCCCAGTGCCAGGGCTTCGGCACCGTCGTCCCGACCCCCTGCCCCGAGTGCGCGGGCGACGGCCGGGTCCGGTCCCGCCGCACCCTCACGGTCAAGATCCCGGCCGGCGTCGACAACGGGACCAGGATCCAGCTCGCGGGCGAGGGCGAGGTCGGCCCCGGCGGCGGTCCCGCCGGTGACCTGTACGTCGAGATCCGCGAGCTCCCGCACCCCGTCTTCCAGCGGCGCGGCGACGACCTGCATTGCACGGTCACCCTCCCCATGACAGCGGCGGCCCTCGGCACGAAGTGCCCGCTGGAGACCCTGGACGGGCTGGAGGAGGTCGACATCCGGCCCGGTACCCAGTCCGGCCAGTCGATCCCGCTGCACCAGCGCGGTATCACCCACCTGCGGGGCGGCGGGCGCGGCGACCTCATCGTCCACGTCGAGGTCCTCACGCCGAGCAAGCTCGATCCCGACCAGGAGGAGCTGCTGCGGCGGCTCGCGAAGCTGCGAGGCGAGGAGCGGCCGCTCGGTCAGTTTCAGCCCGGGCAGCAGGGACTCTTCTCGCGGCTGAAGGACGCGTTCAACGGTCGCTGAGCGGTTTTCGCGGCCGGTCGGGGGCCACCCGACCGGCCGGTGCGACCCCCGGACAAGGTCATGAAACGATGGCCTCATGGCTACGCTGACCGACCTCTTCGCGTACCCCGTCGTCCAGGCCCCCATGGCCGGCGGCGGGTCGACACCGCGCCTGGCCGCCGCTGTCAGCGAGGCCGGCGGCCTCGGCTTCCTCGCCGCCGGGTACAAGACGCCCGAGGCGATGTACGAGGAGATCAAGCAGGTCCGCAGCCTCACCGCGAACCCCTTCGGCATGAACCTCTTCATGCCCCAGCCCATCACCGCCGATCCCGCCGCCGTCGAGGTCTACGCCGAGCAGCTGGCCGGCGAGGCCACCTGGTACGACACCCCGCTCGGCGATCCGGACTCCGGCAACGACGACGCGTACGAGGCCAAGATCTCGGTCCTGCTCGACAACCCCGTCCCGGTGGTCAGCTTCACCTTCGGCTGCCCGGACCGGGACACGCTGGACGCCCTCGCGCGCGTCGGCACCTTCACGGTCGTCACCGTCACCTCCACCGCCGAAGCGCTCGCCGCGCAGCGCGCGGGTGCCGACGCCGTCTGCGTCCAGGGCATAGAGGCCGGCGGCCACCAGGGCACCCACCGCGACGACGCCGAGCTGGACTGCGCGGGCGTCGGCCTGCTCGCCCTCGTCCCCCAGGTCCGCGACGCCGTGCAGCTCCCGGTCATCGCCGCCGGCGGCCTCATGCGCGGCGACCAGATCGCCTCCGTCCTCGCCGTCGGCGCCGACGCCGCCCAGCTCGGCACCGCCTTCCTCGTCTGCCCCGAGTCCGGTGCCAACGCCCTCCACAAGCGCGCCATCACCGACCCCGTCTTCACCCACACCGAGCTCACCCGCGCCTTCTCCGGCCGGCCCGCCCGCGGCCTCGTCAACCGCTTCATGCGCGAGCACGGTCCGTACGCCCCCGCCGCCTACCCCCAGATCCACCACCTCACCGCCCCCCTCCGCAGGGCCGCCGCCGCAGCCGGCGACCCCCAGGCCATGGCCCTGTGGGCGGGGCAGGGCCACCGGCTGGCCCGGAGCGTCGCGGCGGGCGAGCTCGTCGCCCTGCTGGCCGATGAACTCGACGCCGCCCGTGAGGCGATGGCTGCCCGGAGCGCGTCATGACGGCCCCCGTCTTCATCGTCGAGCCGGGTGCCCTCGCGGGCGACCGCATCGTCCTGTCCGGCGCCGAGGGCCGCCACGCCGTCTCCGTACGCCGCCTGCGCATCGGCGAGGACATCGTCCTCACCGACGGCGCCGGTACGGGGGCTTACGGCACGGTGGCGGCGGTCGAGGGCAAGGACCACCTCGAGGTCGCCGTAACCGCGCTGCGCAGCGAGCCCGCCCCCCGCCCCCGCATCACCGTCGTACAGGCACTCCCCAAAGGCGACCGCGGCGAGCTGGCCGTCGAGACGATGACCGAGACCGGCATCGACGCCATCGTGCCCTGGGCGGCAGCCCGTTGCGTCACCCAGTGGCGGGCCGAGCGCGGTGCCAAGGCTCTCGCCAAGTGGCGGTCGACGGCCCGCGAGGCCGCCAAGCAGTCCCGCCGGCTCCGATTCCCCGATGTGGACGAGCTGATGACCACCCGTCAGGTCGCCGCGCTGCTCGGCCGCGCCGCCTTCGCCGCCGTGCTCCACGAGGAGGGCTCCGAGCCACTGGCCTCCGCCCCCCTCCCGGCCGACGGCGAGATCGTGCTCGTCGTCGGCCCGGAGGGCGGGGTCTCCCCGGAGGAGCTGGACGCCTTCGCCGCGGCGGGCGCCAAGCCGTACCGGCTGGGGGCGACCGTCCTGCGTACGTCCACGGCGGGCGTGGCGGCTACGGCGCTGCTGCTGGGGCGGACCGGGCGCTGGGGTTAGTCCCGGCTAGTCCTTGTCCTTCTGCGTGATCCGGGTGCTGGCGGTGGCGGTGCTGTTCGCCGGGACCGCGTCGAAGGTGGCCGAGGTGACGTGCGCGGTCGCGGTGACGGTCCGTGGCCTCCCGGCGGCCCGCACCCAGACGTGGAAGGTGCGCTGCCTGCCCGGGGCCAGCGAGCCGATGTGCCAGGTCAGTTCGTGCGCGGCGGGGGAGACGCCGACCACGGGGAGTCCGAGTGCGCGGGAGAGGGTGACCGTGACGTCCCTGGCCGTGTCCGGGCCGCGGTTGGTCACGGTCAGGGCGTACTCGTACTTGCTGCCGACGCGGGCGTGCCGCGGGGCGTTGAGCCTGACCTTGAGGTCCGCCTGGTCGATCTTGAGGCGGCCGATGCGGTTTCCGTAGTACTCGGTGAACCAGATGTTGCCGTCCGGCCCGGCGGCGACCCGGAGGGGCCCGCTGGCAGGACTGATCCCGGAGGCGAACTCCGTCACGACCCCCGCCGGGGTGATCCGGCCGACGCGGTTGCCCGTCACCTCGCCGAACCAGAGGTTTCCGTCCGGGCCGGTGATGATGCCGTTCGGATGGCTGCCAGGGGTGATGCCTGCGCCGAACTCGGTGACGACGCCGGCCGTGGTGATGCGTCCGATGCGGTTGCCGAGTTCCTCGGTGAACCAGAGGTTCCCATCGGGCCCTGCGGTAATGTCCCTGGGCTCGCTGCCGGCGGTGATGCCGGTGCTGAATTCGGTGACGACGCCGGCTGTGGTGATGCGTCCGATGCGGTCGCTGAGCTCGGTGAACCATAGGTTGCCATCCGGCCCGGCTGTGATGTTGTTGGGCTGGCTGCCGGCGGTGATGCCGGTGCTGAATTCGGTGACGACGCCCGCTGTGGTGATGCGTCCGATGCGGTCGCCGCCGTACTCGGTGAACCAGAGGTTTCCGTCCGGTCCCGAGGCGATGCCGACCGGTTGGCTGCCGGCGGTGATGCCGGTGCTGAATTCGGTGACGACGCCCGCTGTGGTGATGCGTCCGATGCGGTCGCCGCCGTACTCGGTGAACCAGAGATTTCCGTCCGGTCCCGAGGTGATGCCGATTGGTTGGCTGCCGGCGGTGATGCCGGTGCTGAATTCGGTGACGACGCCCGCTGTGGTGATGCGTCCGATGCGGTCGCCGGTGACCTCGGTGAACCAGAGGTTTCCGTCCGGTCCGGACGCGATATCGGTCGGGGCGCTGCCGGCGGTGATGCCCGCGCTGAACTCGGTGATGTCCCCCGTCGCCGCCCGCGCAGGAGCGGTGGCCAAGGTGGGGACGGACAGGGCCATGAGACCACCGAGGAGGGCGGAGGCAATGCGGCGGTGGGGGCGAATGGGCATGGGGACAGGGACCTTTCGGTCGGGTATATGCTCTTTGTGGAGGTTTTGTGCTGACTCAGCGTAAGTTCCCGCACCTACCCCCACGATCGGGATCGCCCACCTGGATGACGCACTGCGCCCGACGGGTGACTAATGTGACGGCGTGACGCAGCCTTCGCACCCCGCGTATCTCCGCTTCCCCCACCTCCACGGCGACCTGATCACCTTCACGGCCGAGGACGACATCTGGGCGGCCCCCCTCGACGGCAGCGGCCGCGCGTGGCGCGTGAGTGCCGACAACGTGCCCGTCGACCATCCCCGGATCTCGCCGGACGGGCAGTGGATCGCGTGGACGTCGACCCGCGACGGGGCGCCGGAGGTGCATGTCGCGCCGGTGGACGGCGGGGCGTCGAAGCGGCTGACGCACTGGGGGAGTTGGAAGACCTCGGTGCGCGGATGGACGGCCGGCGGGGAGGTCGTGGCGATCAGCACCCACGGGCAGGCAAGCCTGCGGCGGAGCTGGGCGAGCGCGGTGCCGTTGGACGGGGGGCCGGGGCGGGTGCTGCCGTACGGGCCGGTGGGGGCGGTTGCGTACGGGCCGGGGGGCCAGGTGGTGCTGCTGTCGGCGGGGATGAACCGGGAGGCCGCGTGGTGGAAGCGGTACCGGGGCGGGACGGCGGGGAAGCTGTGGATCGACCGCGACGGCGACGGCGAGTTCGAGCGGCTCCACGAAGGGCTCGGCGGAAACATCGAGTACCCGGTGTGGGTGGGGGAGCGGATCGGGTTCCTGTCCGACCACGAGGGTGTGGGGGCGCTGTACTCCAGCCTGGCCGACGGGACGGATCTGCGGCGGCACACGCCCATTGACGGTTTCTACGCCCGCCACGCCGCCACCGACGGCACCCGGGTCGTGTACGCCTCCGTCGGCGAGCTGTGGATTCTGGACGACCTGGAGGGCGCCGAGCCGCGCCGCGTGGCCGTGCGCCTCGGCGGGCAGCGTACGGATCTGCAGCCGCACCCGGTCCGGGCGGCGCACTACCTCGGCGGGGCGCGCCCGGACCATACGGGGCGGGGCAGCGCGGTGGAGGTGCGGGGGACGACGCACTGGGTGACGCATCGCGGGGGCCCGGCGCGGGCGCTGTCGGCCGAGCCGGGGGTGCGCACGAGGCTGCCGAGGGTGTTCGGGGGCGAGGGCGACCAGCAGGTGGTCCGGGTGACGGACGCGGAGGGCGAGGACGCGCTGGAGGTCGGACCGGCCACCGGTGGCGCCTCGCGCAAGCTCGCCGCCGGACGGCTCGGCCGCGTACTGGGCCTTACGGTGTCGCCCGACGGGCACCGGATCGCGGTGGCCTCGCACGACGGGCGGGTGCTGCTGGTCGACACGCAGACGGGCGAGGTGCGCACCGTGGCCACGAGCGAGCACGGGCATGCCACCGGGCTCGCCTTCTCACCGGACTCGGCGTGGCTCGCCTGGTCGCACCCCGGCCCGGCCCCGCTGCGCAATCTGAAGCTGGCCGCAACGGCCGATCTCACCACGGTCGACGCGACGCCGCTGCGCTTCAACGACTCCTCGCCCGCCTTCACCTCCGACGGCAAGCACCTCGCCTTCCTCTCCGAGCGGGCCTTCGACCCGGTCTACGACGAGCACGTCTTCGACCTGTCGTTCCCCAACGCCTGCCGCCCGCACCTCATCACGCTCGCCGCCACCACCCCCTCGCCCTTCGGACCGCAGCGCCACGGCCGCCCCGTCGACCCCGGGGCCGACGACAAGCCCGAGAAGACCGACGGCGACACCCCGAAGAAGGACGCCGCCCCCGTCACCAAGGTCGACGCCGAGGGCCTCGCCGACCGCATCGTGCCCTTCCCGGTCGAGGCCGCCCGCTACTCGACCTGCCGTGCCGCCAAGGACGGCGTCCTGTGGCTGCGGCACCCGCTGCGCGGCGTCCTCGGCGCCGCCCGGGCCACGCCGGAGGCCGAACCGCCCGCCACGACGCTGGAGCGCTACGACCTCAAGCAGCTGCGTATCGAGGAACTCGCCGACGACGCCGACGACTTCGCCGTCAGCGGCGACGGCAACAAGGTTCTGATCACGGCCGGCCACACGCTCCGGGTCGCCTCCGCCGACCACAAGTCCGTGTCCTCGGAGGACGATTCGGACTCCAACGTCACCGTGGACCTCTCCCGCGTCCGCCTCACCGTCCAGCCGCACGCCGAATGGCGCCAGATGTACGACGAGGCCCACCGCCTCATGCGGGACAACTTCTGGCGGCCCGACATGGGCGGCGTCGACTGGGACGGCGTCGCCGAGCGCTACCGGCCCGTCCTGGACCGCGTCGCCACCCACGACGACCTGGTCGACCTGCTCTGGGAGGTCGCCGGCGAGCTCGGCACCTCGCACGCCTACGTCACCCCGCCGGGCGGTCACGGGGACGCCCTGCACCGGCAGGGCCTGCTCGGCGCCGACCTCTCCCGTGACCCGGAGGGCGTCTGGCGGGTCGACCGCGTCCTGCCCTCCGAGACCTCCGACCCCCGCGCCCGCTCCCCGCTCGCCGCCCCCGGCGTCGCCGTCCGCGCCGGGGACGCCCTGCTCGCCGTCGACGGCCGTCCCGTCGACCCCGTAACCGGCCCCGGTCCGCTGCTCATCGGCACCGCCCGCAAGCCCGTCGAGCTGACCGTCGGCACGGAACCGGACGGCGTACGGCATGTGGTCGTCGTGCCCGTCGCCGACGAGGAGCCCCTGCGCTACCACGACTGGGTCGCCGGCCGCCGTGCCTACGTCCACGAGCACTCCGCCGGACGCCTCGGCTATCTGCACGTCCCCGACATGGTCGGCTCCGGCTGGGCCCAGCTCCACCGCGACCTGCGGGTCGAGGTGGCGCGCGAAGGGCTCGTCGTGGACGTGCGCGAGAACCGCGGCGGCCATACGTCCCAGCTCGTCGTCGAGAAGCTGGCCCGCCGCATCGTCGGCTGGGACCTCCCACGCGGCCTCCCGGCCCTCAGCTACCCCATGGACGCCCCGCGCGGCCCCGTCGTCGCGGTCGCCAACGAGCACTCCGGCTCCGACGGCGACATCGTCAACGCCGCCATCAAGGCCCTGGGCATCGGCCCCGTGGTCGGCACCCGGACCTGGGGCGGCGTCATCGGCATCGACTCCCGCTACCACCTCGTCGACGGCACGCTCGTCACCCAGCCCAAGTACGCCTTCTGGATGGAGGGGATGGGCTGGGACGTCGAGAACCACGGCGTCGATCCCGACATCGAGGTCCCGCACACCCCGCAGGACTGGGCGGCCGGACGCGATCCCCAACTCGACGTCGCGATCCGCGTCGCCCTGGACGCGCTGGCGGAACGGCCCGCGAAGACCCCGCCGGCGCTGCCGTGAACTCAGCCCGTCCGGCGATTGAGGACAAAGGGTGGGCGCTACCTAGCAAGACCCGCCCGCCACTTTAGGTATACGCATCTTTCGCCGACCGCCCGCAGGGCCCCGTACGGCCCGGAAGACTCGGAGCGTGCCCGAGATCCTCGACCACGAACCCGCAGCGGACGTCGCGGAGCTGCTGCACGGCGCCCGCCTGGTGACGATCACCGGCATGGCCGGTGTCGGCAAGACGAGGCTGGCCGGGGAGGTGGCGAGGTCGGCCGGGCTGCCGGCGTTCGGGCTGGACCTGACGGAGTGCCGGGTACCGGGGATGCTGCCGCAGGCGGTGGCGGGGGTGCTGGGGCTGGCGCGGTACACGGATCTGCCGCCGGCGGAGGCGCTGGCGCGGACGCTGCTGAACCGCAGCGCGCTGCTCGTGCTGGACACGTGCGAGCATCTGACCGGCGCGTGCGCGGAGTTGGCGGAGTATCTGCTGGACGCGGCGCCCGGGCTGCGAATACTGGCGACGAGCCGCAGGACGCTGAGCGTCGAGGGCGAGCGCGTCGTGCGGCTCGGCCCGCTGCGCGCGGAGCGCAGCGTACGGCTGCTGATGCGGCGGGCGGCGGCGTACGGAGCGGTGCTGCCGGACTACATGGCGGTGCGGATCTGCGCCTACCTGGACGGCGATCCGCTGAGCATCGAGCTGGCGGCGCGCAGGCTGCGCCATATGTCGGGCAAGCGCCTGTCGGAGCGGCTGAGCATGCCGGGGGAGAGATTCGCGCTGCTGACGGACGGCCCGACGGAGCCGTTGCGGCACCACACGCTGCGCGCGGCGATCGGCTGGAGCCATGAGCTGTGCACGCGCGAGGAACGGCTGCTGTGGGCGCGGCTGTCGGCTTTCCCGGGGGAGTTCGCGGCCGGGCAGGCGGAGCTGCTGTTCCCCGGCGGGGCGCGTCCCGTGGACCTGGCGGCGGCCTCGGTGCTGCTGGCCGTGCCGCACGGCCGCTATCTGCTTCCGCTGGGCCACCGCGAGTACGGCGCCGACTGGCTGGCGCAGCTCGGATAGGCTGCGCGTATACCTACCAGACGCTAGCCGGAGGCGGAACCCGTGGCGGGAGAAGCGCAGGCCGACTGCCTGTTCTGCAAGATCGTGGAGGGAAGCATCCCCGCGACGGTGGTGCGCGAGACCGAGACGACGGTCGCGTTCCGCGACATAAACCCGCAGGCGCCGACGCACGTCCTGGTCATTCCGAAGGCGCACTACCCCGACGCGGCCAGCCTGGCCGCCGCCGAGCCGTCGCTGATGGCGGACGTGCTGCGCGAGGCGGGCGAGGTCGCGGCGGAGGACAAGGTGGACGCGACCGGCTACCGGGTGGTCTTCAACACGGGCTCCGGCGCCGGTCAGACCGTCTTCCACGCGCATGCGCACGTCCTGGGCGGGCGCGGCCTCGAATGGCCCCCGGGATAACCACTGATGTCCGCACGTGAACTGGTCGTGCTCGGCACGGCCAGCCAGGTCCCGACCCGGCACCGCAACCACAACGGCTACTTCCTGCGCTGGGACAGCGAGGGCATCCTCTTCGACCCCGGAGAGGGCACCCAGCGCCAGATGCTGCGCGCCGGGGTGGCCGCGCACGACCTGACCCGGCTGTGCGTCACGCACTTCCACGGCGACCACAGCCTCGGCCTGGCCGGCGTGATCCAGCGGATCAACCTCGACCGGGTCCCGCACCCGGTCGCCGCGCACTACCCGGCCTCCGGCCAGCGCTTCTTCGACCGGCTGCGCTACGCGACCGCGTACCGCGAGACCGTGAAGCTCGGCCAGGAGCCGGTGAGCGGCGAGGGCGGCGTCCTCGCCGACACGCCCGTCTTCCGGCTGGAGGCGCGCAGGCTGTCGCACCCGGTGGAGTCCTACGGCTACCGGCTCACCGAACCGGACGGCATGCGCATGCTGCCCGAGCGGCTGAAGACGCACGGCATCAGCGGACCGGCCGTCGGCCGCCTGCAGCGCGAGGGCTCGGTGGACGGTGTCACCCTCGACCAGGTCAGCGAGCCGCGCCCCGGGCAGCGCTTCGCGTTCGTCATGGACACCCGGCTGTGCGACGGAGTGTACGAGCTCGCCGAGGGCGCCGACATGCTCGTCATCGAGTCGACCTTCCTCGACGCCGACGCGGAACTGGCCTCCGAACACGGCCACCTGACGGCGGGCCAGGCCGCGAAGGCGGCCGCCGAGGCGGGCGTACGGCACCTGGTGCTCACCCACTTCTCGCAGCGATACACCGACCCGGAGGCCTTTGAGCGGCATGCGCGCGACGCGGGTTTCGAGGGCGAGCTCACCATCGCGCGGGACCTCGACCGGGTGCCCGTGCCGAAGCGGCGGCAATCGCTCTGACCTGTACGGTTGGCCGTTATGTCGAACCGGATTCCCAAGGCCGAGCTGCACCTGCACATCGAGGGCACCCTCGAACCCGAGCTGGCCTTCGCCCTCGCCGCGCGCAACGGAGTCGAGCTGCCGTACGCGACGGCCGAAGAGCTGCGCAAGGCCTACTCCTTCTCCGATCTGCAGTCCTTCCTGGACCTGTACTACGCCCTGATGGCCGTCCTGCGCACCGAGGAGGACTTCGCCCTGCTCGCGGACGCCTACCTGGCCCGGGCCGCCAAGCAGGGCGTACGGCACGCCGAGATCTTCTTCGATCCGCAGGCGCACACTGCGCGCGGCGTGCCTATCGGCACCGTCATCGAGGGCCTGGGCCGGGCACTGGACCGCAGTGAGGACCTGCACGGCATCAGCACCCGGCTGATCATGTGCTTCCTGCGGGACGAGTCCGCCGACTCCGCCATGGAGACCTTCGAGGCCGCCCGCCCCTGGTTCGGCCGCATCGCGGCCGTCGGCCTGGACTCCGCCGAGGTCGGCAACCCGCCGTCGAAGTTCCGGGAGGTCTACGCGGCCGCCGCCGAGGCCGGCCTGCGCCGCGTCGCGCACGCGGGGGAGGAGGGCCCGCCCGCGTACATCCTGGAGGCGCTGGACATCCTCGGTGTCGAACGCGTCGACCACGGCATCCGCTGCATGGAGGACCCGGCCCTGGTCGAACGGCTGGTCCGCGACCAGGTCCCGCTCACGGTGTGCCCGCTGTCCAACGTCCGGCTGCGCTGCGTCGACACGATGGCCGACCACCCGCTCCCCGCGATGCTGGAGGCCGGGCTCCTGGTCACCGTCAACTCCGACGACCCGGCCTACTTCGGCGGCTACGCGGGCGACAACTTCGACGCCGTACGCGACGCCCTACCACTGGACGACGACGCCCTGCGCACCCTCGCCCGCAATTCCTTCCGGGCCGCCTTCCTCGACGCGCCTGCGCGTGACGCGTTTCTCGCCGAGGTGGACGCGTACGAGGCGTAGGGCCCCGGGGGCGTGGGCCCCAGGGGGTTTCCGACGCACGGCGGGCGGGCCCGGTGAACCCGGGCCCGCCCGTCACTGCCCCCCTCGGGCAATGCCCTTACGCGACGAAGTACGTCGGGTTCGGGATCTTGTACGTCTTGTCGGCGTAGCCGCCGTCCAGGTCGGACTGCTGGTCACCGAAGCTGCCGATGATGTTGTAGCCCTCGGACTCGATGTACTTCCGGGTGCCTTCCTTGTACTGGACCGTGGTGCAGGTCCAGGAAGCAGCGGTCGCGCAGCTGCTCAGGTAGGACGGCGGGTTGACCTTGTCCTTGAGGAAGACGTGGTCCGTGTCGAGCGCCGTCTTGTAGCCCACGGTGTCGAGGTTCGCGGTGGTGTAGGACCGCAGCGACGCGTCCAGGCCGGACAGGAAGAAGACCTCGACGCCCTTGCTCTTGGCGTACGCGACCAGCTCCGGCATGCCGAAGACGGCCTGACGGGTGGTGGTCTTGATGTAGTTGGTCCACCCGCTGCTGCTGTACGTGAAGTTGGTGGCCTTCTCGAAGTCGTAGCTCAGCAAAGAGGTGTCGTCGATGTCCAGCACGATGGCGGGCTTCTCGCCCGGCTTCGCGGCCTTCTTGACGGCCTTCTTGATGTCCTTCTTCGCGTCCGACTCGATGTGCGCGACGTCGGCGGCGTACAGGCTGTCGGGCGAGGCGGACCAGACGCCGGCGCTGTCCTTCGTGCCGCCGTAGTAGGTGTCGATCTGCGAGACGAGCGTCGCGATGTTCTCGGGCTCGTGCGTCTTCGTACCCGAGGTGTGGGCACTCGCGGCGCCGGTGCCGTACAGGGCGGCACCGGCGACGGCACAGGCGGCGGCGATGCTCGCGACTCTTATGGACTTCCGCATGGGGATGTGTCTCCGGATCTGGCCCTTTCCGGGCCGTGGGGTCTGGAGTAGCGCGTGAGAGCCGGTGCGCGCGAAATTGCGTTTCGCACCAGGTGGGAGCTTGTCTACGCGCATCACACACTGCACGACAAGCATTTTTGCTCATCCGTTATGTGAACGCGCGGTTACGCGATCCCCATGTGATCGAGCACGCGCGCGGCGGCGGCCACGGAATCGATCAGCGGATGCAGCGCCAGAGCCCGCAAAGCCGCAGCCCGGGAGCCTGTGGCGGCCGCTTCGATCGCCGCCCGCTCCACCGCTTTCAGCGACAGCATCAGCCCCGCCTGGTGTTCGTCCGGCGGCGCCACGCGCAGCGGCCTCGCCCCGAAGTCGCCCACCGCGCAGGGCACTTCGACGACCGCTTCGGCGTCCAGCGCAGGGACGGCGGAGCCGTTCCCGGAGCCGTTCCGTACGTTCAGGATCAGCGTCGTCCGCTCGTCCCGCGCGATCGCCCGCATCAGCGCCAGCGCGACCCGGTCGTAGCCGCCGCCGTCCAGGTCGTGCGCATCGCGCTCCCAGCCCCCGGTGGCGGCCCGGTTCTCCGCCATGTAGGTCTCCTCGCGCTCCCTGCGCGTGCGGTCCCACAGCCGGTACGCGGCCTGCGGGCTGTCTTCCGCCGCCGCTGCCGCCGCGAAGAAGGCACCCTGCTGGCGGTCCAGGAACTCCCCGCGCGTCGCCGCCGCGTCCCGTACGGCCGCCAGCGCCTCCCGCGCGAAGTAGTAGTAGTGCAGGTACTCGTTGGGCAGCGAACCCAGCGCCCGCAGCCACTGCGCCCCGAACAGCCGGCCCTCCTCGAAGGAGCCGAGCGCCTCGGTGTCCGCCAGCAGCCCCGGCAGCAGGTCGCGGCCCTGGCCATCCGTCAGGCGGCGCAGCCAGCCCAGGTGGTTGAGCCCCACGTAGTCGTACGTCACGGCATCCGGATCGGCCCCGGCGGCCCGCGCGGCGCGGCGTACCAGGCCGACCGGCGAGTCGCAGATGCCGATGACGCGGTTGCCGAGCACACGTGACATCGCCTCGGTGACCATGCCCGCCGGATTGGTGAAGTTGATGACCCAGGCGCCGGGCGCGACCGCCGCGACCCGCTCCGCGATCTCCGTCGCGACGGGCAGCGTGCGCAGGCCGTACAGCACCCCTCCCGCGCCCACCGTCTCCTGCCCCAGCAGCCCCTCCGCCAGCGGCAGCCGCTCGTCCCGCACCCGCCCGGCCGTCCCGCCCACCCGGATCGCGGAGAAGACGAAATCCGCGCTGCGCAGGGCGTCGTCGAGGTCCCGCGCGATCCGCACACGCGGCGCCAGGGGGTGGCCCTGCGCCTGGTGGGCGAGGACGGCGGCGACGGCCCGGACCCGCAGCGGGTCGGTGTCGTACAGCACCAGTTCGGTGACGGCGTCGTCGGTGAGCAGCGCGCGGTGCACGAGCGGTACGCGGAAGCCGCCGCCACCCAGAATCGTGAGCCTCATTTGCCCCATTCTCCTGGCACAGTGGGCTGTAGCCGATGAGGAAAGGACTCATGGGGTGGACGCGCACGACAACCAGGTCCTCGACAACCAGGTCCTCGACAACCCGGTCCTCGACCCGCTTGCGGCGGTCCGCGCGCCCGGTGACCCGGGGACCGATGTCTATCTGACCGGGACGGTCTTCCTGGACATCATCTTCACCGGTCTCGACAGCGCCCCCGTGCGCGGCACCGAGTCCTGGGCGCGGGGGATGGGCTCCAGCCCAGGCGGCATCGCCAACATGGCCACCGCACTTGCCCGCCTCGGCCTGCACACCTCACTCGCGGCCGCCTTCGGCGACGACATGTACGGCGACTACTGCTGGGACAGCCTCTCCGACGGAGAGGGCATCGACCTCGCCCTCTCCCGCAGGATCCCCGGCTGGCACTCCCCGGTCACCGTCTCCATGGCCTACGAGGGCGAACGCACCATGATCAGCCACGGCCACGAGGCCCCGCCCCCCGAAGAGCCCGCCCCCCAGTGCCCGCCCCCGGCACGCGCATGCGTCGCCTCCCTCACCCCCGGCGGCCCCCGCCAGCCCTGGATCGCGAACGCCGCCCGTCACGGCAGCCGCGTCTTCGCCGACGTCGGCTGGGACGACTCCGGCCGCTGGGACCCCGCCGACCTCGCCGACCTCGCCCACTGCGAGGCATTCCTCCCCAACGCGGCCGAGGCCATGAACTACACCCGTACCTCCTGCCCCCGCGCCGCCGCCCGCCGCCTCGCCGAGCTCGTCCCCCTCGCCGTCGTCACCCTCGGCCCCGAGGGCGCCTACGCCGTCGATTCGGCGCGCAGCGAGACCGCGGAGGTCCCGGCGCTGTCGGTGGACGCCCTCGACCCCACCGGCGCCGGCGACGTCTTCGTCGCAGGCTTCCTCACCGGCACCCTCGCCGACTGGCCCCTCGCCGACCGCCTCGCCTTCGCCAGCCTCACCGCCGCCCTCTCCGTCCAGGAATTCGGCGGCTCCCTCTCCGCCCCCGGCTGGATCGAGATCGCCGCCTGGTGGCAGCACGCCAAGTCCTACGACGACCAGGACCGGGCGGCGCTGCGGCGCTACGCCTTCCTCGACGACCTGCTCCCGGCCGGCACCCGCCGCTGGCCGCTGCGGCGCGCCGTGCCGACGATCGGCTTCCGGCAGTCCGGCTGACCGTGCAGGCCGGGGCGTAACGCCCCCAGGTCGTAAAACCCCTCGGGACTGTCGTACCACCGTCGTACCCTTGGTACCCAAGGCCTCACGGGCGATTCGATCAGCAGAAGGCGGGATGAGCAGGCCTAGAGCCGGCCCATGACTCAGACACCCACAGCAGCGCAGGCGCGCGCTCACTTCGTCGTACCGGCAAGCCACCCGATGGTGACCGTCCTGGGGTCTGGGGACAAGCTCCTGCGCGTCATCGAGAGTGCCTTCCCGGCGGTCGACATCCATGTGCGCGGCAACGAAATCAGCGCGACCGGCGACCGGGCGGACGTCGCCCTGGTCCAGAGGCTTTTCGACGAGATGATGCTGGTGCTCCGTACCGGCCAGCCGATGACGGAGGACGCAGTGGAACGCTCGATCGCCATGCTCCGGCAGAGCGAGAACGGCGGGGCGCCCGGCGAGGAGACCCCGTCGGAGGTCCTCACCCAGAACATTCTGAGCAACCGGGGCCGCACCATCCGCCCCAAGACGCTCAACCAGAAGCGCTACGTCGACGCCATCGACAAGCACACCATCGTCTTCGGCATCGGCCCCGCCGGCACCGGCAAGACCTACCTCGCCATGGCCAAGGCCGTCCAGGCCCTGCAGTCCAAGCAGGTCAACCGGATCATCCTCACCCGCCCCGCCGTCGAGGCCGGCGAACGCCTCGGCTTCCTGCCCGGCACCCTCTACGAGAAGATCGACCCGTACCTGCGCCCGCTCTACGACGCGCTGCACGACATGATCGACCCCGACTCCATCCCGCGCCTGATGGCCGCCGGGACGATCGAGGTCGCCCCGCTGGCGTACATGCGCGGCCGCACGCTCAACGACGCGTTCATCATCCTCGACGAGGCGCAGAACACCAGCGCCGAGCAGATGAAGATGTTCCTGACCCGGCTCGGCTTCGACTCCAAGATCGTCATCACCGGTGACATCACCCAGATCGACCTCCCCGGCGGCGGCACGAAGAGCGGTCTGCGCCAGGTCCAGCACATCCTGGACGGCGTCGAGGACGTGCACTTCTCGCGCCTGACAAGCTCGGACGTCGTACGCCATAAGCTGGTCGGGCGCATCGTGGACGCCTACGAGCGCTACGACGACCAAAACGGCAACGCCGACCAGCGAAAGTAGCCAGCGAAACAACCATGTCGATCGACGTCAACAACGAGTCCGGCTGGGAGCTCGACGAGCAGGCGGTGCTCGACATCGCGCGCTACGCCATCCAGCACATGCGCATCCACCCGCTCTCCGAGCTCTCCATCATCGCCGTCGACGCCGACGCCATGGAGCAGCTCCACATCCAGTGGATGGACGAGCCCGGCCCCACCGACGTCATGTCCTTCCCGATGGACGAACTCCGTCCCGGGAAGGACGACGAGGAGCCCCCGCAGGGCCTCCTCGGCGACATCGTGCTGTGCCCGGAGGTGGCGAAGAAACAGGGTGACGCCGCCGCCACCAAGCACACCATGGACGAGGAGCTCCAGCTCCTCACCGTCCACGGCGTCCTCCACCTCCTCGGCTACGACCACGAGGAAGCCGACGAAAAGGCCGAGATGTTCGGCCTCCAGAAGGCCATCCTCGACGGCTGGCGCGCCGAACACGGCCTCACCGGCCCGTCCCCGGCCCCGACGACCAGCCACTGACCCTGATGATCGTCTACGCCGTACTGCTGGTCGTCATCGCCTGGCTCGCCGCCTGCGCCGAAGCGGCCCTCGCCCGCGTCTCGCGCCCCCGCGCCGAAAACGCCGTCCGCGGCGGCCGGCGCGGCGGCGACAAACTCCTCGCCGTCACCGCCGACCCGACCCGCTACCTCAACGTCGCGCTGCTGGTCCGCGTCTCCTGCGAAATGGCCGCCGCCGTCCTGGTCACCGTCGTCTGCGTCCGCCACTTCGACCACACCTGGCAGGCCCTCGCCGTCGCCATCGGCGTCATGGTCCTCGTCTCCTACGTCGCCGTCGGCGTCTCCCCCCGCACCATCGGCCGCCAGCACCCCCTGAACACCGCGACGGCGGCCGCGTACGTACTCCTCCCGCTCGCCCGCATCATGGGGCCCGTCCCCAAACTGCTGATCCTCCTCGGCAACGCCGTCACCCCCGGCAAGGGCTTCCGCCAGGGACCCTTCGCCAGCGAGGCCGAACTCCGCGCCCTGGTCGACCTCGCCGAGTCCGAGTCCCTCATCGAGGACGACGAGCGCCGCATGGTCCACTCCGTCTTCGAGCTCGGCGAGACCCTCGTACGCGAGGTCATGGTCCCGCGCACCGAACTCGTCTCCATCGAGCGCTACAAGACCATCCGTCAGGCCATGACCCTCGCCCTGCGGTCCGGCTTCTCGCGCATCCCGGTGACGGGCGAGTCCGACGACGACGTCGTCGGCATCGTCTACCTGAAGGATCTCGCCCGCCGTGTCCACATCAACCGCGAGTCCGAGACCGACCCGGTGTCCACGGTGATGCGGCCCGCCGCCTTCGTCCCCGACACCAAGAACGCGGGCGACCTGCTCCGCGAAATGCAGCAACAGCGCAACCACGTCGCCGTCGTCGTCGACGAATACGGCGGCACCGCCGGCATCGTCACCATCGAGGACATCCTCGAAGAGATCGTCGGCGAGATCACCGACGAGTACGACACCGAGCTCCCGCCCGTCGAGGACCTCGGTGACGGCTCCTACCGCGTCACCTCCCGCCTCGACCTCGGCGACCTCGGCGAGCTCTACGGCATCGACCTCGACGACGAGGACGTGGAGACCGTCGGCGGCCTCCTCGCCAAAACCCTCGGCCGCGTCCCCATCCCCGGCGCCTCCGCCGTCTTCCCCCTCCCCGAGGACTCCTCCTACCCCGACCGGCCCTTCGGCCTCCGCCTCACCGCCGAGACCGTCGCGGGACGGCGCAACCGGATCGGGGCGGTGCTGGTCGAGCCGGTCCAGGGGCGCGAGGCCGACGGCGAGGGTTCGGGCCGTACTGGTCCGTAGGGTCGCAATCCTCCGTGCTGGTCGGCAGACCCCCACCCCTGGTCGCTGGCCAAGCACGCCAGGAATGGGGCCTGCCGCAGGGCCCGCGCATCTGACTCCGGCCGTCGGGTCCAGTGCTGTCGTCGGCCGCCCGTTTCGCCCGGCTGAACGCGATGCTCCCCTGCTGGGTTGTTCAGCCGCGCGAACGTGACCTGAGGCCGATCGCGACCAGCACCGCCACCACCGCCACCACGCCCGCGTCGACCCCCAGCGCCAGCTTGATGCCGGAGAGCAGGTCGGACCGCGTCGCGGCGAGGGCGCTCAGGAGCGGGATGCCGATGGTGATGCCGATCTGCTGGGAGCTGGTGACGAGGCCGGTGGCGAGGCCCTGTTCGTCGTCGGGGAGGCCGGAGGTGGCGGTGACGCCGTAGGAGACGATCACCCAGAGGTGGCCGACACAGCCGGCGGTGATGGCGACCAGGGCGAGCCAGACGCCGGATGGGCCGGTGCCCAGGAGGACGAGAGGGGCGGTGAGGGCGGCCTGGAGGACGAGGCCGCCGACGAGGGTCGTACGGGTGCCGAAGCGGCCGATGACGCGGGCGGCGGTCATGCCGGTGACGGCAGCGGCGAGGCCCTGGACACCGAAGACGAGGCCGGTGCGGAAGGAGGAGAGGCCGCGGAGCTCCTGGAGGTAGAGGGTGGTCATGAAGACGACGCTGCTCATCATCGAGAAGGTGACGATGCCGGCCAGGTTGCCCCAGGCCACGGTCGGACGGCGGAGCATCCGCAGTGAGACCATCGGCTCGGCCGCACGGGATTCCACGACCACGAAGGCGACCAGCAGACCCACACCGCCGACCAGCGTCACGATCACGTCCGCGCCGCCGAAGCCGCGCTGTGCGGCCGTGGAGAGGGAGTAGATCAGCGCCAGCAGGCCGCCGGTGACGGTGACCGCGCCCGGTATGTCGACACGGGGGCGCTGCGGGTGCCGGGACTCCGCGAGCAGGCCGGGCGCGGCGGCCAGGACGACGGCGCCCGCGATGCCGAGCAGGGCCATGGTGGAGCGCCAGCCCAGGACGTCGGTGAGGCCGCCGCCGAGGACGACGCCGATGGTGAAGCCGAGCGAGAGCAGCGTGCCGCTGATGCCGAGGGCGCGTTCGCGCTGCGGGCCCTCGGGGAAGGTCGTGGTGAGCAGGGACATGCCGGTCGGCACGATCACGGCCGCGCCCAGCCCCTGGACGGCGCGGGCGGCCAGGAAGACCGCCGGGGACCAGGCCAGCGTCGCCAGCACGGAGGCGGCGGTGAAGAGGGCGAGCCCGCCGAGGAAGAGCCTGCGGCGGCCGTAGAGGTCGGCGATACGGCCGAAGAGCAGCAGGAAGCCGCCGGAGGGAAGCGCGAAGGCGGTCACCGCCCACTGGAGGTTGGCCTGGCTCATGCCGAGGTCCTTGCCGAGGACCGGCAGGGCGACGTTGAGGATGGAGAAGTCGAGCGCGACCATGAACTGGGCCGCGCAGAGGACGAAGAGCACCAGCTTGGCGCGGGTGCTGAGCTTTTCGGACTTGTCGGGGACGGCTGCCGGGACGGCAGCGGTGTCGATCGCCATGGCAAGCAGCCTCGGGCTCCCGGAACAAACCTGGGGAGTGCGTACTTATGGTGGTGGTCGGACCACCAGCCACCCAGGGGGAACGTTGGACGCCCGTCGATCAGATCTGCGTGAGTTCCTGATGGCCCGCCGCGCACGGGTCAGTCCCGCCGAGGCCGGCCTGCCGGACGGCGGCGCCCGGCGCCGTACGCCCGGATTGCGCCGCGAGGAGGTCGCGGTGCTGGCGGGTGTCGGGGTGTCCTGGTACCAGTGGCTGGAGCAGGGGCGGGACATCACCGTCTCGCCGCACGTGCTGGACGCGGTGGCGCGCGTGCTGAAGCTCAACGGCGCCGAGCGCAGGCATCTTTACGTACTGGCCGGGGCCAACCCGCCGCTGCCGCAGTCGGACTACGACGCGGAATATCTCTGCGACGGCCTGAAGCGGCTGATCGAAGCCTGGATGCCGCTCCCGGCACACATCATGGACGTCTACACCAACTGCGTCGCCTACAACGACTCGGCGGCCCTGGTCCTGGGCTTCCGGCCGGACATCTCGCAGAACTGCGTGGTCAACTTTTTCACCGACTCGGTCTACCGGGCCCGGGCGAGGAGCTGGGAGCTGACCGCGCCCTGGGTCGTGGCCCAGTTCCGGGCGGCGATGGCCGACCATCCCCGCGACGAGGGCTTCCAGTCCGTCGTGGAGGAGGTCTCCGCGCTGAGCGAGGAATTCGTGGAGCTGTGGGCCCGCGCCGACGTGCGGCCGGGCGGCCAGCTGACGAAGGAGCTGGAGCATCCGGTTGCCGGCACGCTCTTCCTGGAGAGCACGCAGCTGCGCGTACCGGCCCGCCCGGACCTCACGATCGTGCTGCACAACCCGGTGCCCGACACCGACACGGCCGCGAAGCTGGAGTGGCTGACCTCCCCGGAGGGACGGCGCCGTGCCATGCGGCCTGCGGATACGCTGATCGCATGAGCGACGACCTGCCCGCTGAGGCCCTGTCCGCCGAGGACCGCAAGATCATCACCCTGGCCCGCTCGGCCCGCGCCCGCAACGGCGTGCCCGAGGGCGCGGCCGTACGTGACGAGACCGGGCGTACGTACGTGGCCGGGACGGTGGCCCTGGAGTCGCTGAAGCTCAGCGCACTGCAGACGGCCGTCGCCATGGCCGTGGCCAGCGGCGCGAAGTCACTGGAGGCGGCGGCGGTCGTCACGGCGGCCGACGTGGTCTCCGAGACGGACCGCGCGGCGGTGCGGGACCTCGGAGGGGCGGACACGCCGGTGCTCCTCGCGGGGCCGGACGGGGCGCTGCGCGGCACGGTCGCGGCGGGCTGACGGAGCCGGCCCTTCACCACGGCAGCGGGCGTCCGTCCCGGAAGAAGCCGCCTGTGGGGCCGTCGTCCGGGAGGGTGGCGGCCCAGACGACGCCGGCTGCGCCGGCGGTGACGGGACGGCCGCCGGAGCCGCCCATGTCGGTGGCGACCCAGCCGGGGCAGACGGCGTTGACGAGGATGTGGTCGGGTCGGAGCTCGGCGGCGAGCATGCGCGTGAGGGCGTTGAGGGCGGTTTTGGAGGCGGTGTAGGCGGGGGTGCCGCCGCCCATGTTGGTGAGCGAGGCGGCCTCGCTGCTGACGTTGACGATCCGCCCGCTGCGGCTCGCCCGCAGGAGCGGGAGGAAGGCCTGAGTGGTACGCCAGGGGCCGTAGAGGTTGGTCTCGGCGGCCTGCCGGACCACGTCGAGGTCGGCGGTGGCGGCCCGCTGCCAGGTGTCGTAGGTGATGGCGGCGTTGTTGACCAGGACGTCGAGGCGGCCGTGGCGGCGCCGCACCTCCTCGGCGGCGCGAAGGACGCTGTCCGGGTCGGTGACATCGAGGACGAGTTCGGCGGCTCCCGCCGTACGGGCGGTGGGCAGGACGGTGTGGCCGAGGGCGGCGAGCTGCCGGCAGACTTCGCGGCCGATGCCGCGGTTGGCGCCGGTGACGAGGCAGACGGCCATCGTGGATTCTCCTGCCGGCCGGTGACGGGGGTCGGCCGCATTCGGCCGATGAGTAGATCGTGCGGTGGCGGGGGCAGTGCCGTCCAAGACCCGGCGTCATAACCAGGAGCTATCGGATGTCGCGGCGGGCCCCGGGAAATCACGGGCCGGGCATGCGGCATCCGTGATAGCCAGGAGCGATGGATGCCCATCTGCGCGACCTCCGCTACTTCGTGGCCGTCGCCGAGGAGTTGAACTTCACCCGTGCGGCCGAGCGGCTCTTCGTCTCGCAGCCCGCCCTCAGCAAGCAGATCCGGCACCTGGAGGAGGGCCTGCGCGCCCGGCTCTTCGACCGCGACCGGCGGGCGGTCGCGCTCACCGCCGCCGGGAAGGCGCTGCTGCCGCTGGCGGGCGAGCTGATCCGGTCCTGGGACGAGGCGCAGCGCGCGGTCAGCGACGCGGCGGCGGCGGAGGCGGCAGTGCTGACGGTCGGGCTGTCCACGAGCATCGGGCGCGGTCTGCTGCAGGGCGTACGGGAGCGCTTCGCGGAGCGGCGGCCGGGGTGGCGGGTGCAGTACCGGCAGATCAACTGGGACGACGCGACGGCGGGCCTGGCGGAGGGCCGGGTTGATGTGGCGCTGGTGTGGCTGCCGATCCCCGGGCAGGAGGACTTCCGGACGCGGGTTGTGGCGGCGGAGCCCCGGTGGGTGGCGCTGCGTGACGATCACCGGCTCGCGGCGCGCGAGGAGGTGGCCTTCGGCGAGCTGCTGGACGAACCGTTCCTTGCGCTGCCGGCGAGCGCGGGCCCGTTGCGCGACCACTGGCTGGCGCTCGACGAGCGCGGTGGGCGGGAGGCACGGATCGGCGCGGTCGTCCACAACGCGGAGGAGACCTTCGCCGCCGTGGAGGAGGGCAGCGGGATCGTGCTGCTCGCGGCCGGGAACGCCCGGATCTACCGGCGGCCGGGGATCGCCACCCTGCCCGTCACCGGCCTGCCGCCGACCGAACTGGCCGTCGCCTGGCGGCCGGACGACCACCGGGCCGTGCTGCGCGACTTCGTCGAGGCGTGGGTGCCCGCCGACGATAACCAACGGTTATCTCAACGGGTCTTGGACGAGGACCGGTGACCGGCGGAAGGCTGTCCGCCATGACCACAACCGCGATTCCCACCCGCACCCTCGGCCCGCTCACCAGCTCCGCCATCGGCTTCGGCGCCATGGTCCTTTCCCCCGGCGTGTACGGCGGGATCGACGACGACCGCGCCCTCGCCGCCCTGGACGCCGCCCTCGAAGCCGGCGCCACCCATCTCGACACCTCTGACGCCTACGGCGACGCCGGCCACAACGAGCGCCTCCTCGGCCGGGCCCTGCGCGGCCGCCGCGACGACGTGCTGCTCGCCACCAAGTTCGGCCTGGCCGTCCCCGAGGGCGCCGAGGCCCACACCCATCCCGTCTCCTACGACTTCGGCGAGCTGCGGGTCAACACCGAGCCCCGTTACGTACGCGGCTACGCCGAGTCCTCGCTTCGCAACCTCGCCACCGACCGCATCGACCTCTACTACGTGCACTTCCCCGACCCCACCGTCCCTATCGAGGACACCGCGGGGGCCGTTGCCGAGCTGGTCAAGGACGGCCTCGTCCGCCACTTCGGGCTGTCGAACGTCACCGCCGAGCAGCTGCGCCGCGCGCATGCCGTGCACCCGGTGGCCGCCGTCCAGGTCCAGTGGTCCATGTGGAGCCAGGCCGACCCCGCACTGTTCGCCACCGCCCGCGAACTGGGCGTCGGCATCGTCGCCTGGAGTCCGCTCGGCAGCGGCTTCCTCACCGGCACGGTCCGGTCGCTCGCCGGGGACGACGACTTCCGGCGCTTCATCCCCGGCTTCCGCGACGGGAATCTGCAGGCGAACAACGACCGCTTCGCTCCCGTCCGCGCCATCGCCACCGAACTGGGCCTCACCCCGGGCCAGTTGGCCCTGGCGTGGCTGCTCCACCAGTACGAGCACGTCGTCCCGATCCCCGGCAGCCGTACCCCCGCCCACATCGCGGAGAACCTCGCCGCCGCCCGGGTCGAACTGGCCCCGGACACCCTCACCCGTATCGACCGGGCCCTGGCCGCGTTCGCGCCCGAGGGCGCGACCACCCTGCTGGAACGCAGCTGACGGGTCACGGGCCAGGAGGTCGGAAGGTCAGGAGTGCCAGACCTCGCTGATCTCGGTGACGGTGCCGGACGGGGACAGGACGATGTCGTAGATGTTCCCGGAGCAGGAGTACGGGGACTTCACGCCGGTGTTGTTCAGGCAGGCGCGGACGTGGGCGGTCAGCTCCGGGTAGGTGACCGTACTCAGGCTGGTGGCACCGGTGTTGAGCTTGGCGACGACGTCGGTGGCGAAGGTGTAGTCCTTGGCCGTGCCCGTACCCGCGTAGCCGCCGCCGTTCGGGTCGCAGCTGAAGGTCGCGGTCTTCGCCTGCACGATGAACTGGGCCGGCGGGTTGACCAGCTCCACCATCTGGTGCCCGGCGGGGACGTCGCCGGTTCCGCAGTCGTCGGACGGCTCGGGGTCGATGGAGTGGCCGACGACGCCCGGCTCCGAGGTGGCGGCGGTGGGGGAGGCGGACGAGGCGGCGGCGGGCGAGGAGGCGGCGGCGGTCGGGTCGTCGGCCTGGCAGGAGGTGAGGGTGAGCAGGGCCGCGGCGAGTGCGGCCGCGCCGAGCAGGCGGCGTGCGGGCATGGTGGTGGGGGCTTCCTGTTCTGGTGTGTCCGGGGTGGCCAGGGTCTGTCCGGTCAAGATCGACCGGACAGACCCTAGAGGCCGTTTCGGCGGTACGGCACGTAGGGCTGGCCGATCGACCGTTCGTGGGCGGCGTCCCCGGAGTAGTACGGGTACGGGATGACGTGCGAGACGGTGCCCTGGGAGCCGTTGTCCTCCAGGGCGATGTACTTGGTGTGCGAGGAGTCGGCCCAGCCGCCGAAGAGCACCACGTGGTCGCCGGCGATCAGGGCGTCGCCCGGCTGGAGGTCGTCCTTGGTGATCTGGTGGGAGACCGAACTGCCCATCAGGCCGTAGGTGTTGAGGCCCGGCCCGTCCAGGCCCCAGGCGGCGGACACAAAGCCGGAGCAGTCGTCGCGGTAGCCGTTGGTGGTGGCCGACTGGCTGTAGCCGATGCGGTGGTTGACGCGCTCCAGGGCGCGGTCGACGATGTCCTTGCGCTCGCTGGGAAGCGTCGAGGTGTCGGGGGCGTCGATCACGCCCGCGCCCTGGGTCGTGTGGTGCCTGCCCGGTGACCAGGCGTCCCAGTCACCCACCGTCTTCCACTTGCCGTCGCCCTGCCCGTCGAAGGAGTCGGACCTGGTCGGGCTGCTGCTTCCGCCGCCGGTGCTTCCGCCGCCCGTGCCGCCGCCTCCGCCTCCGCCGCCACTGGTGTGCGCGGGGCTGGTGGGGGTGGAGTCGCCCTTGTCCTGCTTCTTCTTCATCGCGTCGTCGTTCTTGCGCTCGACGGCGGCGTACTCCTCCGTGACGCTCTTGAGCTTCTGCGCGTCGACCGCCAGATCCGTCTTCAGCTTGTCCTGGATCTCGGCCAGGGCGTCCGCCTGGCTCGCGATCTCCCGTACGTCCGACAGGACTTGGTACGCCGTGCCCAGGCCGGCCACGAGAGCCGGGCCCATGACGAGAGCGGCGGCGCCGAGGTCGGTCGCGGCCGCCCGCTTGATGGCGTCCCGCGCCTCGCCGAGCTTGCGGGACATTTCCTCGACGCGCTCGCTCGCGGTGTGCCAGTCCTTCTGCAACTGGGAGAGATGTTCGAGCTGGACGCCGAACTGCTCCTTGGCCATGCGTTTTCCCCGTATCCCCGAATCCCCGTGTCCCCGAATCCCCGTTTGTCTCCGCTAGAGCACGTTGCCGAGGCGCTCCACCGACTTGCTCAGGGTCTCGAGCCCGTCCGCGGCGGACCGGAGCTCCCGGATCCGGCCCTGGGCGTGCTCCTGGAACGCGTCGGCCGCCTCACCGTGCCAGTCGACCTGGCCGACGGCGGTGTTGACCTCTTTGCTCAGCTGCTCGATCTGCTTGCCCAGCGCGGCCAGTTCGGTCGCGATCCGGCCCAGATCCTCCGTGCTGCCGAACATCTTCTCCAGAGCCCAGTGCGCGATCTCCGCCGGCGCCATGACGATGTCCTTGCCGACCTGCACCACATCGCCGACCAGCTGCTCGCCGTCATGCCAGGCATCACTCAGAAAGTTCACGCCACCCGTTCCCCCGTGTCGAACGACTCAACTCACAGCGCTGCGCGGCACTTTACCGGAAACCCCGCAGGTCACCCCGTGCCTCACCAGGCGCTTGACCATCACCATAAACACTCTTGACCTTGGTCAAGTCCCACGATCCCGTCATGGGCATGCCCAGCCGTCCCGCGCCGCCGGTGTCGCTCCCGGTCGGCCGCGCCGAGCGGATCAGGGACAATGGACGCCATGAGCGCTCGTACTGATTCCGCCACCCCGCACCGGTCGGGCTTCGCCTGCTTCGTCGGCCGCCCCAACGCAGGCAAGTCCACCCTCACGAACGCTCTGGTCGGCATCAAGGTGGCCATCACCTCCAACCGGCCGCAGACCACCCGCCACACCGTGCGCGGCATCGTGCACCGGGAGGACGCCCAGCTCGTCCTCGTCGACACCCCCGGGCTCCACAAGCCCCGCACCCTGCTCGGCGAGCGCCTCAACGACGTCGTCCGCGCCACCTGGGCCGAGGTCGACGTCATCGGCTTCTGCCTGCCCGCCGACCAGAAGCTCGGCCCCGGCGACAAGTACATCGCCAAGGAGCTGGCCGCGGTCCGCAAGACCCCCAAGGTCGCCATCGTCACCAAGACCGACCTCGTCGACTCCAAGGCCCTCGCCGAGCAGCTCATCGCCATCGACCAGCTCGGCAAGGAGCTCGGCATCGAATGGGCCGAGATCATTCCCGTCTCGGCCGTCGGCGACAAGCAGGTCTCCCTCCTCGCCGACCTTCTCGTCCCCCTGCTCCCCGAGGGCCCGATGCTCTACCCCGAGGGCGACCTCACGGACGAGCCCGAGCAGGTCATGGTCGCCGAGCTGATCCGCGAGGCCGCGCTCGAAGGCGTACGGGACGAGCTGCCGCACTCCATCGCGGTCGTCGTCGAGGAGATGATCCCCCGCGAGGGGCGCCCCGAGGGCAAGCCGCTGCTCGACGTCCACGCGAACATCTACATCGAGCGGCCGAGCCAGAAGGGCATCATCATCGGCCCGAAGGGTGCCCGGCTGAAGGAGGTCGGGACGAAGTCGCGCAAGCACATCGAGGCGCTGCTCGGCACCCCGGTCTTCCTGGACCTGCATGTGAAGGTCGCGAAGGACTGGCAGCGGGACCCCAAGCAGCTGCGCAAGCTCGGCTTCTAGGCCAGGGCCTAGGCGCCCTCCTTCAGGACTGTCCGTACCAGCTCCCGCTGCGCCTGCGTGAGGTGCGGGTCCGCGCAGTGCACGGTCCGGCTGTCCACGGTGATCGCGTACTGGAAGCCGTCGGGAACCCCCCGTGGGGGCGCCGCCTCGCCCGCGGCGAGGGTGTCGCGGGCGAGGGCGTGCAAATGGAAGGCGTCGGGCCGGCCGGTGGTGTCCAGGGCGGCCCGACGCTCGATTCCGGCGAAGCCGCCGGAGCGGATCACGGAGATGCGCATGGCATACGCCTACCCGTGGGCGAGGGGTTACGCACTGCGCGGCGCGCCTTCCGGCGGCGGCGTCTGCCGGGCGCCGTTGCCGTTGGCGGGTACGCCCACCTGCCCCCAGGCCTTGAGGACCGACCGGTACTCGTCGCCGTCGCCGTAGCGGGCGCGGGCGGAGGCGGCCGTGAGGGCGGCGAAGTCGGCGAAGTCGGCGTTGGGGCCCAGCTCGCCTCCGGTGAGGGTGTCGTACCAGATCTGGCCGGCCTTCTCCCAGGCGTAGCCGCCGAGCGCCTCGGCGACGAGGTAGAAGGCGTGGTTGGGGATGCCGGAGTTGATGTGGACGCCGCCGTTGTCGCGGCCGGTCCGCACGTAGTGCTCCATGGTGGCGGGCTGAGGGTCCTTCCCGAGGACGTCGTCGTCGTAGGCCGTGCCCGGGGCCTTCATGGACCTGAGCGCGACGCCCGTCACGCGCGGCGCCAGCAGCCCCGCGCCGATGAGCCAGTCGGCCTGGTCGGCGGTCTGCTGGAGGGCGTACTGCTTGACCAGCGACCCGAAGACATCGGACAGCGACTCGTTGAGCGCGCCGGACTGGCCGAAGTACTCCAGGTTCGCGGTGTGGTAGGTCACGCCGTGGGTGAGCTCGTGCCCGATGACGTCGAGGGAGATGGTGAAGTCGTTGAAGATCTCGCCGTCGCCGTCGCCGAACACCATCTGCTCGCCGTTCCAGAAGGCGTTGTTGTAGCCCTCGTCGTAGTGGACGGAAGCGATCAGCGGCAGACCCGAATCGTCGATCGAGTGGCGGTTGAAAGCCTTCAGGTAGAGCTCGAAGGTCGCGCCGAGGCCGTCGTAGGCCCGGTTGGCGGTGACGTCCTTCACCGGGTCCTGGCCTTCGGGGCGGACCTTCTTGCCCGGCAGGTCGGTGCGGTGCCCGGCGTCGTGGACCGTGCGGTTCGGCAGGTCCGATGGCGCCCCCGCAGGCACCGGACCGACCGCGCTGACGGTGTCGACGCGGCGCCGCGTGCGCAGTGCGGCGTCCGTGACCAGGGTGCGGCGGGCGGGATCGGCGAGTGCCTGGTCCTCGTTCCGGGCGATCTTGTCCAGGACGTGTGGCGGAATGATCGTGCAGAAGACAGGAGCGTGGGATGTGTGCGTCATACACGGCAATCTGGCACGCAGTGAGCGAGCTGTCACCCGTTGCCACGGATGATCACGAAAATGAGGGAATATCTACGCTTTTCCGCGCATGCCGCCCGATCCCGCATACTGAGAAGAAGAGCCCCGTGGCTGCGAGAGGCCGCCGGGCTGGGCTAAGGTCGTCGCATCATGCGTTTCGGGCTGCTTCTCCTTAGCTGCCGCGGCGAGGGCCTGTAGTCGAGGCCGACCCCCTCCCCGCGGAGTTCGGTGTTGCGCAATCGCAGCCGTCGGCCGTACGTCAGCCGGACCCTTTGAGGAGCCCCCGCACATGAGCAGCAGCATGTCCCGTACGCCGATCACCGCCGCGACCGTACGCCAGCAGCCGACCGCGATGCCGGTCCACAAGTACAAGCCGTACGACGCCGTGGACATCCCGGACCGCACCTGGCCGGACAACCGGATCACCGTCGCCCCCCGCTGGCTGTCCACCGACCTGCGGGACGGCAACCAGGCGCTGATCGATCCGATGTCGCCGGCCCGCAAGCGGGCGATGTTCGATCTGCTGGTGAAGATGGGCTACAAGGAGATCGAGGTCGGCTTCCCGTCCTCCGGTGAGACGGACTTCGCCTTCGTGCGCTCCATCATCGAAGAGGGCGCGATCCCGGAGGACGTGACGATCTCCGTCCTCACCCAGGCCCGCGAGGACCTGATCGAGCGCACCGTGGAGTCCCTGCGCGGCGCCGCCCGCGCCACCGTCCACATGTACAACGCGACCGCGCCGACGTTCCGCCGGGTGGTGTTCCGGGGCTCGAAGGAGCAGATCAAGGCCATCGCGGTGGACGGCACGCGGCTGGTGATGGAGTACGCCGAGAAGATCCTGGGCGAGGAGACGGTCTTCGGCTACCAGTACAGCCCCGAGATCTTCACCGACACCGAGCTGGACTTCGCCCTGGAGGTCTGCGAGGGCGTGATGGACGTCTGGCAGCCCGCCCCCGGCCGCGAGATCATCCTGAACCTGCCCGCGACCGTCGAGCGCTCCACGCCCTCCACGCACGCGGACCGCTTCGAGTGGATGTCCCGCAACCTGTCGCGTCGCGAGCATGTCTGCCTGTCCGTCCACCCGCACAACGACCGCGGCACGGCGGTGGCAGCCGCCGAGCTGGCGCTGATGGCGGGCGCCGACCGCATCGAGGGGTGTCTGTTCGGGCAGGGCGAGCGCACGGGCAACGTGGACCTGGTCACGCTGGGCATGAACCTGTTCAGCCAGGGCGTCGACCCGCAGATCGACTTCTCCAACATCGACGAGGTCCGCCGGACCGCCGAGTACTGCAACCAGATGGAAGTACACGCCCGCCACCCCTACGTGGGCGACCTCGTCTACACCTCCTTCTCCGGCTCCCACCAGGACGCCATCAAGAAGGGCTTCGACGCCATGGAGGCCGACGCGGCCGCCGCAGGCAAGACGGTGGACGAGATCGAGTGGGCCGTGCCGTACCTGCCCATCGACCCCAAGGACGTCGGGCGCTCCTACGAGGCCGTCATCCGGGTCAACTCGCAGTCCGGCAAGGGCGGTATCGCGTACGTCCTGAAGAACGACCACAAGCTGGACCTGCCCCGCCGCATGCAGATCGAGTTCTCGAAGATCATCCAGGCGAAGACGGACGCCGAGGGCGGCGAGATCACCCCCGGCGAGATCTGGGCCGTCTTCCAGGACGAGTACCTGCCTGTCACCGAGAACCCGTGGGGCCGGATCCAGCTGCGCGCCGGCCAGTCCACCACCGACAAGGACGGCGTCGACACCCTGTCCGTCGAGGCGGTCGTCGACGGCCAGGAGACGGTTCTCGCCGGCTCCGGCAACGGCCCCATCTCGGCCTTCTTCGAGGCCCTGAGCGCCGTCGGCATCGACGCCCGGCTGCTGGACTACACCGAGCACACCATGAGCGAGGGCGCCAGCGCCCAGGCCGCGTCGTACATCGAGTGCGCGATCGACGGCCAGGTCCTGTGGGGCATCGGCATCGACCCCAACACGACGCGCGCCTCGCTGAAGGCGGTCGTCTCGGCGGTCAACCGCGCCACCCGCTGAGTTTTCCTCACTTCGAGCACTGGGACCGGCCCTGTTTTCGGGCCGGTCCCAGTGCTTTTTATGAATTGCCCCCTTACGTGGTACTGACTGCACGTCATCGATGTGGCTAACATCACGGAAACACGGCAGCGTTGCCGAGGCGTTATCCGCGCTCACGCGTCAGGCGCAGCCGTGTCCGTACAAATCGGGATGAAACGGCGGCCGGAGGGCGCGAGGTGCTCCAGATCAAGGGCTTGTGCATCCTGGGCGTGCGTACGACCTGGCACACCGAGGGCGACGGGGATTTCTTCTGCCCCGGCTGCGGTGGCGACCGCGGCTACCGGCGTCGCAGCGGCACCCGCCGGCTCACCCTGCTCGGCCTCCCGCTCTGGCCGCGCGGCAGCGCCGGCACGATCGTCGAATGCGTGATGTGCCGCGGCCGCCTCGGCCCCGAGGCCCTCGAACGCCCCACCGCCACCGTCTTCTCCGCGATGCTCCGCGACGCCGTCCACACCGTCGCCCTCGCCGTCCTCACCGCGGGCGGGGCCCCCGGCGTCCCCGGCGGAGCCGCCTGCACCGCCGCCGTCGGCGCCGTCCGCTCGGCAGGCTTCACCGACTGCACCGAGGACCAGCTCCTCGGCCTCCTCGCCGCCATCGTCGCCGACGAAGGCCGCTTCCCCGGCGCCGCCGACGCCTGGGGCCCCGCAGGCCTCGCCGACGCCCTCGACGGCTGCGGCAGCTGGCTCTCCATCGAGCTCCACGAAGCCCTCGAACCCCTCGCCCGCCACCTCGTCCCCCAGGGCTGCGAGCACATCCTCCTCCAGGGCGCCCGCATCGCCCTCGCCGACGGCCCCTACCTCCCCGCCGAACGCGAGGTCCTCGCCGCCGTAGGCCGCTGCCTAGGCCTCACCCCGGCGGACGTCGACCGCCTCCTGGACGCGGCGGCGGGCACGCCGTCCTAGGGCCTGGAGGCTAGGGCCCTAGAGCCACCGGTCGAACCACGCCCGCGTGCGCCGAAGCATGTCGAGCTGATGGTTCCGCTCCCGGATCCCGTGCCCCTCTCGCGGGTAGACGACGAACTCGTGCTCGACCCCGAACCGGCTGAGGGCACGGTGGAAGTAGATCGACTGGCCCACCGGAACGTTCGAGTCGTCCTCGCCGTGAACGATCAGCACCGGCGTACGGATCTTCGACGCGTACGAGACCGGGCTGACCCGGTCGTGGGGATGCGGCCCGGCGCCCTCCCAGCCGACGCTGCCGGTGAGATCCGCCTCCACGGATCCCCATTCACCGGTGGCGGCGAGCATGCCCCAGTCACTGATCCCGGCGCCCATCAGCGCGGCCTTGAACCGATCGGTCTGCCCCACCGCCCACGCTGTCATGAAACCGCCGTGACTCCATCCGCCGATCCCGAGCCGATCCGGATCCGCGACCCCGTCCGCGATCAGCAGGTCGATCCCGCTCAGGATGTCCGTCAACTCGTCGCCGCCGATTGCGCCCGCCACCGTCGCTGCGAAGTCATGGCCATGGCCCGAACCACCCCTCGGGTTGGGCAGGAACACCGCGTAGCCCGCCGCCGCGAGCAACTGCCCCGAAAGTATTGAATAGAGCTGGAGCTCGTCCGCGTACCGGCTGTACGGGCCGCCGTGCACGTATGTCACGAGCGGGAACGGGCCCTCCTCCCGGCGCTTGCCGACCGGCAGGATCAGCAGTGCGTCGAGCTCCAGCCCGTCGGAGGCCTTGTAGGACAGCCGCTCCTGCGTTCCCCACGTCATCCGGCGCACCTGCGGCCTGGTGTCGCTGACCCGGACCAGTGGGCCGCCCGGAGGCCCGGCATGGACCTCCCTCGGCTCGTACGTCCCACCCGCGATCGCGGCGACCACCTCACCCGAGCGGCTCACGGTGAGCGCGTCGATGGGGCCCTCCCTGGTGGCCACCCGCCGGAACCGCAGCTCCCCGGGGTCGAGCCGGTAGACCGCCGTGTCGAGCCCGTCGGCGAACAACGCCAGCGGCGGACCGTCCGCGACCTGTGCCAGGCCTTCCGGGCAGACGGTCATGCCGGTGGTCAGGTTGCGGTGCTCCCCGCCCTGAGACACGATCACGTCGAAAACGGCGGTACCGCTGGCCAGGCCAGGAGGGATCTGCGCCACATACGCCAGATGCCAGGTACCACCGCCCTGCTTCCACCAGGTCATCGCGTGCGAATCAGGCCCGGCCGCCCGGCCCAGCCCCTGGACCGCCCCCGTCTCCGGGTCGACCACGTGCAACTCGGCGGTGAACGCGCCGGGATCGATGTCCGGGCACTCCCAGCTCAGCACCGCCAGCGGCCCCCTGTCCGGCCGCTGCACCATTTCCACGACATGCCGGTCGCCCAGCCCGTCCAGCAAACGCACCTCGCCACTGCCGAGATCAAGCAGCCGCAGCCGGCCGTAGGGCACCCGCTCGCCCCACACCACCGCGTCGTCGCGCTCGTCCTTTCTGCGCTTGTCCTCCTCCGTCGGCTCGTCCCTGGCCACCAGGGCCACCGACCGGCCGTCCGCGAGCGGCAGATAGTTCGAGATCGCGCCGGGCCAGGTGGGCAGCGCCTCGGCCTCCCCACCATCGAGTCGTATCCGGTGCAGCTGGGGCGGCGCACCCCGCCGAGCCCGGTCCGACCCGAAGAACAGCGACTCCGAGTCCGGCGCCCACTTCGGCATGCAGTCCCACGCCGTACCGGCCGTCAGCTTCCTCGGTGGCGAACTCCCGTCGGCGGCGGCCACCCACAGTGCCCCGAGCGGCAGCTCCTCCTTCCGGCCGATCGTGCCGACTGCGTAGGCGACCCATCGCCCGTCCGGGGAGATCACCGGCTCCTTCGGTAGGTCGCTGTCCACGACCAGCTCCGCGGTCAACTCCGGTATGCCTTCGCCTGCTTCCTGCATGCGGCGTGCCCTTCCGTCGTCGGGTATGAGCCGCTCATCCTGCCGCAGCGCCTGACGGTGCGCTCCTCCTTTGCCTTGCCCTGGGCCGCCGGCGTACTCCCCGGGGAGTAACCGCCCCCGCCCCGCACCCCACGCAGTAGGCGCCGTCTCGCTCTCGTGCCTGACGAAAGCAGGCCACCGGCCCGGAAGTCTGGAAGCCATCAGACACCCGGCCCGGAGGGAGAACGACCATGGGGGGCACCAGCACAGCGACAGCCGTACCGACGGCATCGCCACCACGCAGGAACCGAGGGGCACGCGCCGTGCCCTGGGCCGTGCTCGTGCTGTGGCTGGCGGTGCTGGCGCTGGCGGGCCCGCTGGCCGGCAAGCTGGCGGACGTACAGCAGAACAGGGCGGTGGACTATCTGCCGGTGAGCGCGGACTCGACGCAGGTGGCGAAGATCCAGGACGCGCTGCCGGGCGGAGAGGCCACCGAGCTGGTCGTCGTCTACCACCGGGACGCGGGGCTGACGGCGGCCGACAGGAGCAGGGCGGCGGCGCAGACCGCCGAGATCGCCCGGAGCCACGAACTCACCCGGCGGCCGCAGGGCATCCCGTCCAAGGACGGCACGACGCTGATGTACGCGGTGTCGAGCACCCAGCCCGGCCAGGACGACGACGCCAAGAACGCCTTCGTCGACGACGTACGGAACACGACCGCCGGCGGAGGCGGTCTGAAGGTGGAGGTGGGCGGCCCGGGGGCGCTGAACACCGACATGAAGGAGGTGTATTCGTCCCTCGACGGGCCGCTGCTGTACACGACGGTCGCGGTGGTCGCGGTGCTGCTGATCGTCATCTACCGCAGCCCGCTGCTGTGGCTGCTGCCGCTCGTCGTCGCGGGAGTGGCGGACGCGGGCGCGATGGCCGCCGTGTACGGCCTCCACAAGGGCTTCGACATCACCGTCACCGGCCAGAGCCAGGGCGTCATGACCATCCTGGTCTTCGGCGCCGGCACGGACTACGCGCTGCTCCTGGTATCCCGCTATCGCGAGGAACTGCGCCGGATACCACATCCGTACGACGCCATGCGCACCGCGCTTCGTGGCTGCGGCCCCGCGATCCTGGCCTCGTCCGGGACGGTGGCGGCCGGGCTGCTGTGCCTGCTGGCCGCCGACCTCAACAGCAGCCGGGGGATGGGTCCGATCGCGGCGGTCGGCGTGCTCTGCGCGCTGATCGCGATGACGACGCTGCTGCCCGCGCTGCTGGTGCTGCTGGGCCGCCGTGTCTTCTGGCCGCTGGTCCCGGCGTACGGGAGCGAGCCGCCGCGCAGGCGCGGGCTGTTCGCGGCGATGGGCAGCTCGGCGGCGCGCCGGCCCTACGCGGTGCTGGCGGGCGGGGCGGTGCTGCTGGGCGCGCTGGCGCTGGGGACGCTGAATCTGCCGGGGAGCCTGCACAACGCGGACGTCTTCACGGCGCGGCCGGAGTCGGTGACGGCGATGCGGACCCTCGCCGAGGCCTATCCGGAGCAGGGCACCCAGCCGATCGTGGTCGTCGCCCCCACGGGGCGGGCGGACGAGGCGCTGGCGAAGGCCCGGGGCACAGAAGGCGTCGCGGCGGCCGAACGGGGCCGCAGCGGCGGGGGCTGGACCGAGCTGTCGGTGACGGCGCAAGCGGCGCCGGAGACGGCGGCCGAGGCGGCCACCATCCAGGCGCTGCGGGCAGCGCTGGACCAGGACTACGGGGCGTACGTGGGAGGGGCCAGCGCCCAGCAGCTGGACCTGGCGGACACCAGCGCCAGCGACCGGTGGGTGGTGGTGCCGCTGGTACTGGCCTCGGTGCTGCTGATCCTGATCGCGCTGCTGCGCAGCCTGGTCGCCCCGCTGCTGCTGGTCGTGGCCGTCATCGCGGTGTGGGGCGCGGCGCTGGGCATCGGCGGGCTGGTCTTCGGGCCGCTGTTCGGCTTCGCCGGTACGGATCCCGGGCTGCCGCTGCTGTCCTTTGTGTTCCTGGTCGCGCTCGGCGTCGACTACGGGATCTTCCTGATGCACCGCATGCGCGAGGAGTCCCTGTCCGGGGCCGAGCCCTCCGCCGCGGCCCTGACCGCGCTGCGCACGACGGGTGGGGTCATCGCCTCGGCGGGGCTGGTGCTGGCGGCGACCTTCTCGGTGCTGGTGAACATGCCCCTGGTGGGGCTGGTCGAGCTGGGCTTCGTCATCGCGGTGGGCGTGCTGCTGGACACCTTCCTCGTACGGACCTACCTGGTGACCTCGGCGAGCCTGGCGCTGGGGCGGGCGGTCTGGTGGCCGGGAGGCCTGAGTAAGCGCCCGTAAGAGGAGACCCGTGAAGGAAGATGGAGCGGTGCCGAAGCAGCCACAGCCACGATCACAGCCACGACCACAGCCACGCCACCAGGACGCGCTCCTCGCCGCAGGCGTGCTCGCGCTGCAGTGCGCCATGGCGGCTCTCCTCCCGGCGGACGCCGACGATCCGCGCCCGGACGCACTGGGCTGGGCGCTGCTCGTCACCACCGCGCTGCCGCTGGTGGCGAGGCGGCGGGCGCCGATGGCCGTGATGCTGGTGGTGGTCGCGGCCGTGGCTCCGTACCACGCGCTGAACAACCTGCACGCGGCTGTGATCCCGGCCAGCCTGGTGGCCCTGTACTCGCTGGCCGTGGCGGGGCCGCCACTGCGGACCTACGCGACGGTGGCGGCGGTCATCGGGATCATGACGACGGTGATGTCGGTGACGCCCAAGCAGCACGCGGCCTCCGACATGCTGCGCAGCGGCGGCTGGATCCTGGCGATGGCCCTGGTCGGGGAGGCGGTGCGGCTCCACCGCGAGTACTTCGCGGCGATCGTCGGGCGGGCCGAGCGAGCCGAGCGGACCCGGGAGGAGGAGGCGGCCCGCCGGGTCGCCGAGGAGCGGCTGCGCATCGCGCGGGACCTGCACGACCTGCTCGCCCACAGCATCACCCTGATCGGTGTGCAGACCTCCGTGGCCGCCCACGTGCTGGTCGCCGATCCGGAGCGGCTGGACCGGGCCGCCATCGCCGCCGCGCTGGACGGCATCGCCGGCACCTGCCGCGACGCCCGTGCCGAACTGCGCACGACGCTCCAGGTACTGCGCGGCGACGACGAGCGCGGCCCCCTGCCCGGCCTGGCCGGGGTCGCGGACCTCGCCAGGTCGGCCGAGGCGGCGGGCGCGCGGGTGGAGCTGGCTGTTGACACCGACAGCGCGCTCCCGCCGGCCATCGGGGCGGCGGCATACCGGATCGTGCAGGAGGCCCTGACCAACGCCGTACGGCACACCGGTGGCGGCACCCGCGTACGGGTCGGGGTCGCCCTCGACGAGGGCGGCGGGGCGCTGCGGATAGCCGTCACGGACGACGGCCCGTGCCCCGGCCCCGATGGTTCCGATGTGACCCCGCACCAGCAGGAGCCCCGGTGGCGCCCCTGGCGGACGGCGGCTCCCCAGCCACAGCCCAAGCCCGAGGCCCCGCCCGCCGGTTACGGCCTCGTCGGCATGCGCGAGCGCGTACGCAGTGTCGGCGGCACCCTCACCGCCGGGCCGCGCCCGGAAGGCGGCTTCGCGGTGGCGGCCGTCCTGCCGCTGGCGGGAGGGCCGGCATGATCCGCGTACTGCTCGCCGACGACCAGACCCTGGTCCGGGAGGCCTTCGCGATGCTCGTCGAGTCCGCCCCCGACATGGCGGTCGTCGGCCAGGCCGGCACCGGCCGCGAAGCCGTCGGGCTGGCCCGCAGCGCCCGCGCCGACGTCGTGGTCATGGACATCCGGATGCCCGATCTCGACGGCATCGAGGCCACCCGCCTGATCGCCGCCGACGATGACCTGGCCGGCGTCCGTGTCCTCGTCCTGACCACCTACGACACAGACGATCACGTTCTCGCCGCACTCCGGGCCGGTGCCAGCGGCTTCCTCGTCAAGGACACCCGCCCCGCCGACCTCCTCGACGCCATCCGCACCGTCGCCGCCGGCGACGCCCTGCTCTCCCCGGGCCCCACCGCCCGCCTCATCGCCCGCGTCCTCCGCCTCCCCGACGCCCCCGCCCCCGGCGCCCCCGTCCCCGGGCGCCTCGCCACCCTCTCCGACCGCGAACGCCAGGTCCTCGTCCTCGTCGCCCGGGGCCTCAACAACACCGAGGCCGCCGAGGCGCTGGGCCTCAGCCCCCTCACCACCAAGACCCACGTCAGCCGCATCATGGGCAAGCTCGCCGTCCGCGACCGCACCCAACTCGTCATCGCCGCCTACGAATCCGGCCTCGTCACCCCCAACGGACCGAGCCCGCGCTCAGTGGGCGGCTAGCACCAGGGCCAGCGCCACCAGCGCCGGCACCGTCTGCACGAACAGAATCCGTCGCGACGCCGTCGCCGCCCCGTACACCCCTGCCACCGCCACGCACACCAGGAAGAACACCTTTGCCGCGAACCCCGTCGGGTCGTCGGCGACCGCCCCCCAGACCAGGCCCGCGGCCAGGAAGCCGTTGTAGAGACCCTGGTTGGCGGCAAGGGCCTTGGTGGACTCGGCGAACTCGGGAGACGTACCGAAGGAGGCTCTCACTCTTGGCGTGGTCCAGAGGAACATCTCCATGACCAGGATGTAGGCGTGCAGTGCGGCGATGGCCAGGACGAAGACGGTTGCTGTGATCGACATGGGGCACAGGATGACATGCCCGCTGCCATCATGGACCCGGGCCGGGGGGCGAACGATGATGTTCGTATGCCTGGTCGTCGGCTTCAGGGTGGGGTGTGAGCGGCAGGTGCACATCGGCGAGTTGATCGACGCAGCCGGGACCGAGGCGGTGATCCTGGAGCGCGTCGCCTTCGGAGCGGGGCGGACGAACTGGTTCGTGTGCCGCGACTCCGGCGAATACGGGAGCGTATTCGCCGGGCTGCTGCCCGGCAGCAGCGTGAGCGTCTACTTCGACGGCCGGATCGCCCGCAGCCGGTACGGCGACGCGGTGCGGGCCGCGATCCTCCGCATCGCGGCGGAGGAGCACGACTGCGTCGTCGGCGTCCTCGGCGCGGAACCGGGCCGCCTGGAGGTCGAATTCATCGAGAGCGCCGGCGAGCTGGACGAGTTCGAGCAGACCCTGGGCGACTGCTCCGAGGTCTACTTCGGATCGTTCCCCGGACGGGACAACGACGGTGTGAACGCGATCACGTTCACCGTTCCCGACGAGGACGGTCAGGTGAGGGCACATCCGCACTGAACAATGGATCTGGTGGTTCGCCCGGCCGCTGATGCTGGCCGGGCTCGTCGTCTCGTTCCTGGCCTTCACCCTGGAGCTGTTCCCGCTCCCCTCCGGCATGGGACAGCTGTCCGATGACGTGCACGCGGGCCGCACCTCCGTCGTACGCATCGACTCCGACGGCCGGACCGTGTGGGCCCGGTGGTCGGCGGGTCCGCTGACCGAGCGGAGCCTCACCTACGGGGGTGATCCGGCCGCGTTCGAGTCCCAGGTCGGCCGCCAGGCCGGAACCGTACGCTTCGAGGCCGAGGACGCCGCCGGCGGCATGGGCGGCCTCGGCCTTCTCCTCCTGTCGGCCTACCCGCTGGCGCTCGGCTCCCTGTGGCTGCGCATCCTCGCCTGCGGCATCGGACTGGCCGTCGTCGTCCGCTGCCTGACGGATGCGAGGCACCGCGTCGCCACCGGCCCGGCATGGCTGCTCATCTGCCTGCTCACCGGCTTCGGTTTCTTCGCCTACCTGTGGACCGAACCCGAACCCCTCCTCCGTCACCGGCCCGCCGGCCCCGGCGGCTCCCTCCGCGCGCTTCTCGCGACAGCCACCGCCGCGCTGCTTCTGGCGGCGAGCGGCTGGCTGCTACGGAGCGCCGTAGGCTGAGCCAAGGGGGTCAGGGGGGTGAGCATCCGGGATGGGCGTGTATGTGGCAATCCGTGGATGGCTCGAATGCGACCGGGAACAGCTGGCCGCCGTCAAGGCGATCATTGAGAGCCACGACGACGACCGCTACTCCGGGGGGTGGGGTTTCCCGGCACGGCCGTTCAACTGGACGTCCTACGCCTTCTACGGCGGTGACATCCGGGAGGCCTGCGTCCCCTGGCTCTTCGACCAGCTCGTCGCGATCGCCGGACTCCCCGCCTCGGACGAGGACGGGGATCGGGTCCAGGGCCTGTTCATGGCCACCCACGAGATGACCGGACTGGCCGAATGGCAGATCCGCGACGGCGCCGTCCATGTGCTCCCCGGCGGCCACCGCCATCAGTACCTCGACCCGCCCTAGGCGGTCCCCGGCAACCCGCCGCCCGTTACCCGATATGGCTGACGGCTGCGACAAGTGCGTCGAGTTGGCCGCGGACTCGAGCGCCGGTGACGTGGTCGAAGTAGTCGCGGGAGCTGATGATCTCTCCGTTGCGCACACGAAGCACGAAGATGCCGGGCAGCGCGTAGGGCTCGCCGGTATCCGCGACCGTCCCCTGGTACTCGAACTCGGCGACGATGACCTCGGGATCGGTCGTCTCGTGGATCGTGATGTTGGCCGCTCGACGGTGCAGCCGAGGACGGGCGTCGTCCGGCGTGAAGTGCTCGCGAAGTTCGTCGCGGGTACGCAGCGCGGCACCGCGAAGCGGGTCGAACGGGTGCACGACATGGGTCCGGTCCGCGTACAGGTCGGGTAGTTCGTCCCACCGGCCCTCCGCGACGCCGTTCACAAGCGCGAGGAAGACTTCCCGTGGGCTGAGGGGCTGGGCCATGCAACGCTCCTGTTCATCGGAGGCGATCCGAAGTGTAGACTCCGATTATGCGGAGTGGTGACTCCGGATGGCAACACGCGGGCGAGGAACGATGAACACCCCAGACAGGCGGGAAACCGGCAGCAGGCTGCCGCTGCGCGCCGACGCGCGGGACAACCGCGAGCGGATCCTCAACGTTGCCGAAACGGTCTTCGGCAAGGGCGGCGAGTCGGCATCCACCGAGGAGGTGGCCCGCCTGGCCAACGTCGGCATCGCCACGGTCTTCCGCCACTTCCCCACCAAAGCGGCGCTGCTGGAGGCTGTGCTCGTGAGGCGGTTCGGTCGCCTGCGCGAGCAGGCCGAAACGCTCCTTCACGCCACGGACCCGGGCACGGCGTTCTTCGGCCTCTTCAGTCACCTCGTCGCCGACGCGGCAAGCAAAATCGCCATCGCCGAGGCTCTGCACGAGGCCGGCGGTGACAGCGACGGCGACGCCGTTCAGGCATCGAACGCACTGCGCCGAGCCGTCGGTGCCCTGCTGCGGCATGCCCAGGACGCCGGCGCCGTCCGGGACGATGTCGAACTGCCCGAGGTCTACGCCTTGCTGATCGCCACATCACGCGCCGCCGCACACGCACACCTCGACAAGGACGTACGAGCCCGGATGCTGGCCATCGTCTTCGACGGCCTCGCGCCACTCCCGGACCATCGCCAAGCATCTACCTAACCTCGCGCTTTCACCGGACAGCCCGTCCAGCTTCTGATCGAAAACGCGAGAAGTGCTCCTGACCTGCAACGATAGGACTTGCTGAGGGTCCTGTACGTAGCAAGGAAAGAAGCACTTCCCAGGTGAAGAAGAGTATCGGGTCTTATCCGTGTGTCCGCGTCGAGGGCCGTGGCCGTTCGGTGGTCTCGCAGGCCGGGGCAGTGCTGCTGGTCGAGACGGTCCGTAAGTCCGGTCTGGACGGCGCGATATCGGCGGCGTTGGCGCCGTGGCGCAAGCCGCGGGCCGTGCACGACCCGGGGAAGATCCTGCTGGATATGGCACTCGCGACCGCCCTGGGCGGGGATTGCCTGGCCGATGTCGCCGTGCTGCGGGCCGAGCCGGAATTGTTCGGGCCTGTGGCCTCCGACCCGACGGTCTCCCGCCTCGTCGACGCCCTTGCCGCAGCCGGGCCGAAGGCCCTCACAGCGATCCGCACGGCCCGCGCCGAAGTGCGACAGCGAGTCTGGGAGTTGGCCGGGGCCGATGCTCCGGCCGCCGACGGATCGGTGATCGTGGATATCGACGGGGTGCTGGTGCTCGCGCACTCCGAGAAGCAGGACGCCACCGCGACCTGGAAGAAGACCTTCGGCCATCACCCGCTCGTCGCGTTCGTCGACCACGGCCAGACCGGCTCCGGCGAGCCCGTGGCCACCCTGCTGCGGCCCGGCAACGCGGGCTCCAACACCGCGAGCGACCACATCCGGGCCGTCCTGAAGATCCCGAAGAAGGCGTGGACACCGGCCTACGACGCGGGCGGCACCGAGCGGCCCGGCGCCTGGGTCGCGGAGATCACCGACATGCCCGACCTGAGCACCTGGCCCAAGGGGATGCGGCTGATCGTCCGCAAGGAACGACCGCACCCCGGCGCCCAGTTGCGCTTCACCGACCTCGACGGACTGCGGCTGACCTGCTTCGCCACCAACACGACCGGCGGTCAGCTCGCCGACCTCGAACTGCGTCACCGCAGACGGGCCCGCTGCGAGGACCGCATCCGAAACGCCCGCGACACCGGCCTGCGCAACCTCCCTCTGCACGACACCGCCCAGAACCGGATCTGGCTGGAGATCGTCTCCCTCGCACTCGACCTGCTCGCCTGGATGCCGATGCTCGCCCTGACCGCAGACACCCGCCGCTGGGAACCCAAGCGCCTTCGCCTCCGGCTGTTCTCGGCTGCCGCTCAGCTGGTGCACACCGGCCGTCGCCACCGGCTCCGCTTCACCGCCCGATGGCCCTGGACCGACGTCATCACCCGGGCAACCAACCGGCTCAAGAGCTTGCCGGACCCTGGCTGACCAGCAACTTCATCCATTCCGACAACCCGCACCACCACACCGGGAAGTGGAACCTGGCGCCCGCCCGAGGCGACAACCGGACCGTCAACCTGCCCCGACTCCGAAAAAGACCGCACCGCACAAGAACAGAGTCCCCATCAGCGAACCGACGAGGACTCATGAACGATCGAGGCTAAGCCGGGGCGAGCCGGGCACACGCCGGGGCCCTGGGGAGCGAAACCCTCTGATGTATCGATCTTGACGCGGCCCTGAACGCCCCGGTACGTTACGCGTCCAGTGATCTTTGGGATTAAAGGATTGGACGACGTGGGGATTCGCAAAGATATGCGGAGCGTTCTGATTGCCGGGATTCTGCTTGGGGTATCCATCTTCACGCCAGCCACTCAGGCTGACGCTGCAGCTGGGCAGTACCACTTGAACCTCGGTCAGAAGCTGACCGTCGGGAAGTGCATCGTGTCCACTGCTGGACAGCGCGGGGCTGTCGCAAAGCTTTGCATGGGCAAGTATGCCAACGCGCTCATCTACTACAAAGGTGTTCTCAAAGATGAGTTCGGACCGAATCACGTGACGTCGGCTCAGCCCAGGGCCTACATCACGCTCGCGTCCGACCACAACGTCAAGATTTATAAGTACTCCGGTGGGCCACTTCTGTTCAACAGCAAGACCGCCGGGACATTCCCGGCGACCCAGCTGTGGATCGACTCCTGCGCGGCTCTTCCCTACTGGAACGTCGCCCTGGTCAAGCCTGGAAGCTTCAACTGGCCCTGGAAGGGCGAACACTGCGTCGGCTAGTTGTACCCGGCCACCCCGATCTGACAGTTGTCAACCTTGCCGTGGGCTCGTATTTCAATAGGTGCTCGGCAGAGGGGTGTTGGTGGGAGTCTGAGATATGACTCCGTGTCTGTCAGGCCGCGTTGCCGCTCGTGCTCTGCGGGCCAAGTTCGATCAGATCCTGCCGCACTTCGATGAGCGTCGCCGTCGGTTGTACCTGGCCAGTGAGGCGACGGCCCTCGGCCGCGGCGGGATCGTCCGGGTCGCCGCCGCCTCCGGCACCAGCACTGCAACCATCGCGCGAGGCATGGCCGAGTTGGCCGGTTACTCCTCACCGACCCTGCGGGTCCGGGCTCCAGGTGCGGGCCGCAAGCGGCTGACAGACACCGACCCTGGTCTGCTGCCCGCGCTGGAGTCGCTGATCGAGCCGCACACCCGAGGCGACCCCGTCTCCCCGTTGCGGTGGACCACGCTGTCGTTACGGGCCCTGGCCTCGACCCTCACCACACAGGGCCACCCGATCAGCGCTTCAACCGTCGGACACCAGCTGCACACCCTGGGCTACAGCCTGACAGAGGGCATCAGCCATCCGGACCGCGATGCTCAGTTCACCCACCTGAATGCCACCGCCGCCGCGTTCCTCAACGATGCCCAGCCGGTGATCAGCGTCGACACCAAGGCCAAGGAATGGCTAGGCAACCGGGACCGGCCCGGTCGCACCTGGCGACCGGGCAAGAACGCGATCAAGGTGGACTGCCACACGTTCACCACCAACGACCAGCCGATGGCGATCCCCTACGGGATCTACGACATTGCCAACAACAGCGGATGGGTCAACGTCGGCACCGACCACGACACCGCCGAGTTCGCGGTGGAGTCCATCCGACGCTGGTGGCAACACCACGGACGGGCGGACCACCCGAATGCCACCCGGCTCCTGATCACCGCCGACTCCGGCGGCTCCAACGACCCCCGCCGCTGGACCTGGAAAAGCAACCTTGCCACGTTCGCACGAGAGAGCGGCCTGGAGATCACGGTCTGTCACCTACCGCCGGGTACTTCGAAGTGGAACAAGATCGAGCACCGGATGTTCTGCCACATCACCGCGAACTGGCGGGGGCGGCCGCTGACCAGCTACCAGGTCGTCCTCGAGACCATCGCCGCCACAACAACCAAGACCGGCCTGACCATCGGGGCCGAACTGGACACAGGCAGCTACGACCTCGGCATCAGCGTCACACCCGCCCAGTTCCACGCCCTTCGGATCACACCCAACACCTTCCACGGTGACTGGAACTACACACTGTCTCCCGTTCCACCGCGAGCGCCAGACGCGCCGGCAAACGACACACCGGACCGACCCGGCCCTGACCGCGATGCTCACCGATCCGGCCCTGACAGGCATGTCACGAACCGCCTTCGAGTATTTGGCAGGAGCCGGTGGGTGTGGTCCACGCTGCTGGTCTGTGGGTGGCGGTAGCTGCGCGGGCGGTGGAAGCGTCGCTGGAATGCTGCCTCGGCCAAGGCGTCCCAGAAGGGCTCCGAGACCGCCACCACGTGCAGCCATTCGCAATTGGCCGTACGGGCCTGCCGGGCGGCCTCGGCAACCAGCGCGGCTCCGATCCCGGAGTGGCGGTAGCTCCCCGCGACCACGGTATCCCAGGATGAACGCGTGGACGCCGCCGTCCCACGCGACGTTCACGAATCCGACGAGATCACTGTCATGGCGTGCGCAGACCCAGCCGAGGCTGTGCCCGGCATCTGAGCTAGCCGCCGACCACCCCCGCCGCCAGGCCGGCAGCAGCCGGTAGGCGCTGTCGGCCAGGAGGCCGCTCATCGAGGACAGGTCCCGGCCCTCCTTGACGGCGGTTGCCGGCAGATGCACAACCGCCCCGATCGCGGCGGTACCGGCCATCGGCGGTACCGGCCGGTCCGCATAACCCTCCGCAACGGCGATAGCCCGGCTTCAGAGCGAGCACGGCGGTCCGCATCCGGTCAGCCGGAGGCGTAGCGGGCGGCCAGGGCGCGGGAGGTCTCGGCGAGGCGGGCACGCAGTTGCGGTGGTCCGAGGACCTCGATGTCGGCGCCGAGGGCGAGGAAGGCCCCGTGGGCGTGGTCGAGCGATTCGATGGGGAGGACCGCGCGGGTCCAGCCGTCCGGCTCGGGGGTCGCGGTGGCGGTCAGGGCCCGGGCGGCGGCTCCGGCGAGGCGGGAGGCGGCTCGCGGGGAGAGACGTACGACCGCTTCGCCCTCGTGCAGGCGGGCGTGGAAGTCCGCCTGGTAGCGCTGCCAGTGGCCGGCCAGGTCGAAATCCTGCGGAGGCTGGAACTCCTCGTCCCGTACGGCGAGTTCGAGGATCTGGTCGACCCGGTAGGTGCGCGGCCCCGGTCCCGCGACGACGTACCAGCGGCCTGCCTTGAGTACCAGGCCGTACGGCTCGAGGCGCCGGTCGACCTGGGTCGGTTCCTTCCAGCGGCGGTAGCGGATGTCGAGGACCCGGCTGTGCCACACCGCGTCCGCGACCTGCGGCAGGTGCGGGACGTCGTCGTCCTCGGCGTACCAGCCGGGCGCGTCGAGGTGGAAGCGGGAACGCATGCGGTCTGCCTGCGCGCGCAGTTCGGGCGGGAGCGCCGCACGGAGTTTGAGCTGGGCGGCTGCGAGGGCCGGACCGAGCCCGAGTTCGGCGGCGGGTCCCGGGATGCCGGAGAGGAAGAGCGCCTCGGCCTCGCCGGCGCTCAGGCCGGTGAGGCGGGTGCGGTAGCCGGCGAGCAACCGGTAGCCGCCGGAGTGCCCGGCGTCCCCGTAGAGCGGCACGCCCGCCGCATGCAGTGACTCGATGTCGCGGTAGACGGTCCGGACCGACACCTCCAGCTCTTCGGCGAGCTGGGCGGCGGTGATCCGGCCCCTGGTCTGGAGCAGCAGAAGGATCGACAGAAGGCGGCTCGACTTCACTGACACAAGATGTCAGTGAAGTCGCTCTACGGTCCAGCCATGGCCTTCACAGAGAAACTGCTCCGGGTGCCGCCCCCCATCGAGGTGGGTGGCCGCCGCATCAAGCGCTATCACGTCACCGCGGACCCGGCCGGTATCGATCCCCGGGTCGAAAAGGCGGCATACGCGATCCTCCCCGACCTCCTCCCCGCCCCGGACGGCACGCCGCCGGCCACCTTCGTCGTCCTCCACCGGGGAGGGGACGACGGGGCCTACCTCAACGCGTACAGCTGGGCCTGGGACAACGCCCTGCACTTCGCGGCAGCCGCGGGCGGTCAGCCGGTGCTGGGCTGCCCGGACAACGACCCCACCCACTTCGTCCGGCTGGACCGGGGACTCATCGGCTGCGTCTGGGAGCTGCCGCCGATCCTCCACGAACGCGACGCGTGGGTACGGCACATGCTCGCCCCCGACCGCCCCGACCTCGACGCCTATCTCGCCGATTCACTTTCCGAGGGCACCACAGGAGACCGCTCATGAAATGCTTCGACTTCCTCGCCGGCACCTGGGACGTCACCAACCGGTGGCGTACGGACTTCCTCGACCCAACCAGCGCGTGGGAGGAGTTCCCGGCCGTCAGCCGGGCCTCCCGGCACTTCGAGGGCGGGGCCAGCTTCGACGAGATCGAGTTCCCGACGAAGGGCTTCACGGGGCTCACCCTGCGGTTGTACGACCCCGAGCGGGACGAGTGGTCCCTGTACTGGTCCAGCACGCGCACCGGCACGCTGTTCCCGCCGGTCGTCGGCCGGTTCGTCGACGGCCGGGGTGAGTTCTACGGGGACGACACGCACGCGGGCAAGGAGATCCGGGCCCGCTTCGTCTGGTCGGACATCGCCGAGACGTCCGCCCGCTGGGAGCAGGCGTTCTCCCTGGACGGGGGAAGGACCTGGGTGACCAACTGGATTATGGAGCTCAGCCGCCGTCCTTGATGGCATCCACGAAGGCCGTCCAGCTTGTGACTGCGAAGACCAGGGCGGGGCCGGACGGGACCTTGCTGTCGCGGACGGGGACGACGCCGGGGATGCCGTCGGCGACTTCGAGGCAGTCGCCGCCGTTGCCGTCGCTGTAGCTGCTCTTGTGCCACTGAGCGGTACTCAGGTCGTACTCGCGCATTGTCCGTGGTCCTCCGCCGCCGATTCGATCAGGGCCAGGGACGCCTCCGGCGACAGCGCGGCGGCCCTGAGCAGATCGTATGCCCCCTGTGCCCGCTTCACCATGGCTGGATCGTCCAGCAGATTCCCCGAAAACACCGCCTCTGTATAGGCGGTTGGCGGCGCGTCCTCGAACTCCATGAGCTTCAGGGTTCCGGTAGGGAGGGCGTACGCACCGGCCGAGAACGGGAGCACCTGGAGAAGCACGCGGCGGCTGCGCGCCAGGGCCGCGAGGCGGGCGAGTTGGTCGGCCATGGCCTGCGGTCCGCCCACCGGCAGCCGCAGCACGTGTTCATGCAGGATCGCCCAGTAGACGGGCGTCGCGGGGTCCTTGAGGAGGTGGGCGCGGTCCATACGGGCCGAGACCTTCTCCTCGATGTACTCGTCGGGGGCGAACGGGTTGGTCGCCGTGGTGATCGCCCGCGCGTACGCCGCCGTTTGCAACAGCCCAGGCACCAGCGTGGGCGCGAACTCGCAGATGCTCGTCGCGAGCGCCTCCAACTCCGCCGCAGCCGCGAAATACTCCGCGTACCGCGAGTCGCTGATCAGCTCCTTCCACATCCGTTCGAAAATGCCATCGGTTTGTGGCGCGTCGTCAATCCGCTGCGCCACATCCAACTGCGGCTTCCGAATGGCCTGTTCGAACTGCCCGATATACCCGCCCGATACGAAAACCTGCCTCCCCAGCGCCTCCTGGGTGAGCCCGGCCGCCTCCCGCCGCCGCTTCAGCTCCGTGCCGAAGAACTTCCAAGCCGCCTGACGCGAGCCATAGCCAGTAGCCAAATCCTTCGCCCTCCCACCCGCTGCCGCGTCGCTGTAGTGCGCGTCACCCTGCCGATGCTAGATCCGGAGCGTCACGCTGTGAATGCGAACGGTGAAATTCGCGGCGAAAGGCAGGATGGCAATGACGCAGAGAAAAAAGGCGCTCGAAGAGGCCGAAAGGGCGCTCGGTGAAATGCGCGAAGCGCTCGCCCGGGCCGGGATCACGCTGCCGTCGCTGAGGCTGGACACGGCGTCGTACGCGGACGTGAATCCGCGCCCGCTGGTCGAGCTGGGGCGCTGCAATATCGAGACCGCCCGGAAGATCACGCACGCCCTGCGGTCGGAGGCGGGCGAATGACGCTGCGCGTGGGCGCGTATGCCGTGGACACCCGGAGTGGTCGCCTGGGGCGGGTTATGGGCCACGAGGGGCCGTACGTCCAGCTGAGGCCGGTCGGGGGCGGGAGGGAGTGGGATGTGCCGCCGGAGGCCGTACGGATGGCGACGCCGGCGGAGCGGCTGAGCGAGGGGACGGCGTACGTCAATGCCCGCAGTCGGGGGGAACGGCCGTGACGGGCCGGGGCGTACGGGACAATGGATGCCATGAGCCTGTTCCGCGACGACGGCATCGTGCTGCGCACCCAGAAGCTGGGTGAGGCGGACCGGATCATCACGCTGCTCACGCGGCGCAATGGGCGGGTGCGGGCGGTGGCGCGGGGGGTCAGGCGCACGAAGTCGAAGTTCGGGGCGCGGCTGGAGCCGTTCTCGCATGTGGATGTGCAGTTCTTCGCGAGGGGCGGGGAACTGATCAGCAGGGGTCTTCCGTTGTGTACGCAGGGTGAGACGATCGCGGCGTACGGTAGCAAGATCGTCACGGACTACGCCCGCTACACCGCCGGGACGGCGATGCTGGAGACGGCGGAGCGGTTCACGGACCATGAGGGCGAGCCGGCGGTGCAGCAGTATCTGCTGCTGGTGGGCGGGCTGCGCACGCTCGCGGACGGAGCGCACGACCCGCGGCTGGTCCTGGACGCGTTCCTGCTGCGCTCGCTCGCGGTGAACGGATACGCGCCGAGCTTCGACGATTGCGCGAAGTGCGGGATGCCGGGACCGAACCGGTTCTTTTCGGTCGGGGCGGGAGGAGTCGTATGCGGCGAGTGCCGCCCGGCCGGAAGCGTCGTACCCTCACAGGAGGCGCTGGGACTCCTGGGCGCGCTGCTCGGCGGCGACTGGGAGACGGCGGACGCGTGCGAGCCACGCCACTGCCGGGAGGGCAGTGGGCTGGTGGCGGCGTATCTGCAGTGGCATCTGGAACGTGGGCTGCGCTCGCTCAGGTTCGTCGAGAAGTAGAACCAGAAGCAGAAGTAGAAGACGTAGAGAGAACGTAGGAGAGGCACGCGCATGGCAGTACGCGGGATTCTGACCCGTTCCCGACGCGAGTACCGGGCCCCCGACCCGCACCCGTCCGGCGCGAAGCCTCCGAAGATCCCAGGTGAGCTGGTGCCGCAGCACGTCGCGATCGTGATGGACGGCAACGGGCGCTGGGCGAAGGAGCGCGGACTGCCGCGCACCGAGGGGCACAAGGTGGGCGAGACCGTCGTCCTGGACGTGCTGAAGGGCTGCCTGGAGCTCGGGGTCAAGAACCTGTCGCTGTACGCCTTCTCGACGGAGAACTGGAAGCGGTCGCCGGACGAGGTGCGCTTCCTGATGGGCTTCAACCGGGACGTGATCCGCCGCCGCCGCGACGAGATGGACGCCATGGGCATCCGTATCCGCTGGTGCGGGCGGATGCCGAAGCTGTGGAAGAGCGTCGTCAACGAGCTGCAGGTCGCGGAGGAGCAGACCCGCCGCAACGACGCCATGACGCTCTACATGTGCGTGAACTACGGCGGCCGCGCGGAGATCGCCGACGCGGCGGCCGCGATGGCGCAGGACATAAAGCACGGCCGCCTCGACCCCGACAAGGTCAACGAGAAGACGCTCGCGAAGTACATGTACCACCCGGACATGCCGGACGTGGACCTGTTCATCCGGCCCTCCGGCGAGCAGCGCACGTCCAACTTCCTGATCTGGCAGTCCGCTTACGCCGAGATGGTCTTCCAGGACGTGCTCTGGCCGGACTTCGACCGCCGCGACCTGTGGCGGGCCTGCCTGGAGTACGCGTCCCGGGACCGCCGGTTCGGCGGCGCGCTGCCCAACGAGGTGGCGAACGAGGTGCCGGAGCAGGGCCAGGGGCAGACGGAGAGCTAGCTCAGCCAGCGGTCGCCGACGCCGACGCCGACGACGCCGCCGCCGCGCACTCCGCGCACGTGCCGAAGATCTCCACGGTGTGCGCGACATCGACGAAGCCGTGGTCGGCGGCGATCGCGTCGGCCCACTTCTCGACGGCGGGGCCCTCGACCTCGACGGCCTTGCCGCAGATGCGGCAGACCAGGTGGTGGTGGTGACCGCTGGAGCAGCGGCGGTAGACGGACTCGCCGTCGCCGGTGCGCAGGACGTCCACCTCGCCGGCGTCGGCGAGGGACTGCAGGGTGCGGTAGACGGTGGTGAGGCCGACCGCGTCACCGCGGTGCTTGAGCAGGTCGTGCAGGTCCTGGGCGCTGCGGAACTCGTCCACCTCGTCGAGCGCCGCGGCCACGGCCGCCCGCTGCCGGGTCGATCGGCCACGCACTGGGGACTGCTTGGCGGTCGTCACCGGTGCCTCCTTCTCGGTCGTCCCGTATCCCTGTCCGACAGGCCATTGTGCCAGCCCGCACCCCCGGAGTCGTCATACGCGTACGTCGGGTACCTCCAGGGTGCACCGTTCCTCGGCCGCGGCGGCCTGGCGGGCGCGTTTTCTGGCCAAAGGTGTGGCGAGCGCGGTGAAGAGGATGAAGACGGCGATCGCCAGCAGCACGATGCTCGCGCCGGACGGGACGTCGACGTAGTACGAGGTGACGGTGCCCGACAGGGCGACGGTGACGCCGATGGCGACGGCCACCGACATGGTCATCACGAAACTGCGGGTGAGCTGCTGCGCGGCGGCCACCGGGACCACCATCAGGGCGCTGACCAGCAGCAGCCCGACGACCCGCATCGCGACCGTGACGGTGACCGCGGCGGTGACTGCGACCAGCAGGTTCAGGGCCCGCACCGGCAGGCCGGTGACGCGGGCGAACTCCTCGTCCTGGCAGACGGCGAAGAGCTGCCTGCGCAGGCCGAAGGTGACCAGCACCACAAAGCCGGCGAGCACGCAGATCGCGGTGACGTCGCTCGGCGAGACGGTGGTGATGGAGCCGAAGAGGTAGGTCGTGAGGTTGGCGTTGGAGCCGTTGGGGGCGAGGCTCATCAGCATCACGCCGCCCGCCATGCCGCCGTAGAAGAGCATCGCGAGGGCGAGGTCGCCGCGGGTCTTGCCGTACCAGCGGATGAGCTCCATGACCACGGCGCCGACGACGGAGACGGCGGTGGCCATCCAGACCGGGTTGGTGCCCAGCAGGAAGCCGGCGCCGACGCCGGTGAGGGCGACATGGCCGATGCCGTCGCCCATCAGGGCCTGGCGGCGCTGGACGAGGTAGATGCCGATGGCGGGGGCGGTGATGCCGACCAGGACGGCGGCGAGCAGGGCCCGCTGCATGAAGGCGTAGGTGAGGAGGTCCATGTCAGGTCAGCAGTCCCGTCGCGGCTATGTCCGCATGCGGCGCGTGCGGATGCACATGGTCGTGGCCGGGCAGCGCGTGCTGGCCGACGGCCTGCGGGGGCGGGCCGTCGTGGACGACGCAGCCGTCGCGCAGGACGACGGCGCGGTCGATCAGCGGCTCCAGGGGGCCGAGTTCGTGGAGCACGAGGAGCACGGTGGTGCCGGCGGCGACCTGTTCGCGCAGGGTGCCGGCCAGTACGCCCTGGCTGGCGAGGTCGACGCCGGCCATCGGCTCGTCCATGATCAGTAGTTCGGGCTGCGCGGCGAGCGCGCGGGCGATCAGCACCCGCTGGTGCTGGCCGCCGGACAGCGCGTTGACCGAGTCGCGGGCCCGGTCGCCCATGCCGACCAGGTCCAGTGCCCGGTCCACCGCGGCGCGGTCCCCCTTGCGCGCGAACCCCAGCCTGGTGCGGGCCAGCCGCCCGGCGGAGACGACCTCGCGGACGGTGGCGGGGACCCCGGAGGCGGCCGTGGTGCGCTGCGGTACGTAGCCGATCCGCGCCCAGTCCCGGAAGCGCCGCAGCGGCGTCCCGAACAGCTCCAGCTCCCCGCCGGACAGCGGCACCTGGCCGACGACGGCGCGCACGGCGGTCGACTTGCCGGAGCCGTTGGCCCCGAGCAGCGCGACGACCTCGCCGCGCCCCACCGTCAGGTCGATGCCGCGCAGCACGGGCCGCGAGCCGAGCGATGCCGTCGCCCGTCGCAGGGATATGACAGGCTCCATGACCATGGTGGCCGCCTCCGTCATCTAGTTCGCTCCCAGTGCCTTCTGCAGGGCCTTGAGGTTGGCCCGCTGGACCTCGAGGTAGTCGGTGCCCTTGGACTTGGACGTGATGCCCTCGATCGGGTCGAGTACATCAGTCTTCAGATTGAGGTCGCCCGCCAGGGTCTTGGCGGTCTTGTCGCTGACCAGGGTCTCGAAGAAGACCGTTGTGATCTTCTTCTTCTGCGCGAGTTCGTGCAGCGCCTTCATCCGGGCGGCGCTCGGCTCGCTCTCCGGGTCGATGCCGCTGATGGCCTCCTCGATCAGCCCGTAGCGCTCGGCGAGGTAGCCGAAGGCGGCGTGGGTGGTGATGAAGGTGTCCGTGGTGCGGTTCTTCAGCCCGTCCGCGAACTCGGTGTTCAGCGTGTCCAGCTTGCCGGTCAGGGTCCTGAGGTTCTTCGCGTACGCGGCCGCGTGGTCCGGGTCGGCCTTGGCCAGGGTCTTCTCGACGCCCTTGGCGACCTCGGCGTACTTCACGGGGTCCAGCCAGATGTGCGGGTCGGCGCCGGCGTCCTCCTCGGTGGTGGAGCCGGTGTCGTTGTCGCCGGTGGTGTGGTGCTTGCCGTCGACCTCGGTGCCGTGGTCCTCGAGGGTGGTGAGGGCGGCGGCGTCGGCGGTGTACTTGACGCCGGACTGCGCTATCGCCTCGTCCACGGCGGGCTGCAGTCCCTTGAGGTAGACGATCACATCGGACTCGCCCAGCGCGCCGACCTGCCGGGGGGTGAGCTCCAGGTCGTGCGGCTCGACGCCGGGCTTGGTCAGCTCGGTGACGCTGACGTGGCTGCCGCCGATCTGCTCGGCCAGGTACTGCAGCGGGTAGAAGGACGCGGTGACCTTGAGCTTGCCGCCGCTGCTCACGCTGCCACTGGCGTTGGCGGAGCAGGCGGACAGTGCGACCAGCCCGGCGACGGCGGTGAGGGGTATGAGGCGGCGACCTATGTTCATGACACCCATTTTCAACAAACTTGGAAACGATTGTCAATTGCCCTGGTCGTCGGGCTTCCCTCAGGAACCGATTTGATACGGCACCCTCACCCGCCGGTAATCTGGGGGGATCCATCGACTTCGTCGTACTGAAGAGAGCAACGTGGCCGCCGACAAGATCGACACCATCGTCAGCCTGAGCAAGCGCCGTGGCTTCGTATTCCCCTGCAGCGAGATCTACGGCGGTCAGCGCGCCGCCTGGGACTACGGGCCGCTCGGCGTCGAGCTCAAGGAGAACATCAAGCGTCAGTGGTGGCGCTCCATGGTCACCTCGCGCGACGACGTCGTCGGAGTCGACTCCTCCGTGATCCTCGCCCGCGAGGTCTGGGAGGCGTCCGGCCATGTCGCCACCTTCACCGACCCGCTCACCGAGTGCACCTCCTGTCACAAGCGCTTCCGCGCCGACCACCTGGAAGAGGCGTACGAGGCCAAGCACGGCCGTCTCCCGGCCAACGGCCTTGCCGACATCAACTGCCCGCACTGCGGCAACAAGGGCACCTTCACCGAGCCGAAGGAGTTCTCCGGCCTGCTGAAGACCACCCTCGGTGTCACCCAGGACGTCTCCGGCACCGCCTACCTGCGGCCCGAGACCGCCCAGGGCATCTTCATCAACTTCGCCACCGTCCAGCAGACCTCGCGCAAGAAGCCGCCGTTCGGCATCGCCCAGACCGGCAAGTCCTTCCGCAACGAGATCACTCCGGGCAACTTCATCTTCCGTACGCGCGAGTTCGAGCAGATGGAGATGGAGTTCTTCGTCAAGCCCGGCGAGGACGAGACCTGGCACGAGTACTGGATGCAGCAGCGCTGGGACTGGTACCGCGACCTCGGCATCCGCGAGGAGAACATCCGCTGGTACGAGCACGCCAAGGAGAAGCTCTCCCACTACTCCAAGCGCACGGTCGACATCGAGTACCGCTTCAACTTCGGCGGCACCGAGTTCTCCGAGCTCGAAGGCATCGCCAACCGCACCGACTTCGACCTCAAGGCGCACAGCGAGGCCTCCGGCACCGACCTGTCGTACTTCGACCAGGAGGCGGGGGAGCGGTACTTCCCGTACGTCATCGAGCCCGCGGCGGGCCTGAACCGAGCGATGCTCGCCTTCATGCTCGACGCGTACAACGAGGACGAGGCCCCCAACGCCAAGGGCGTCATGGAGAAGCGCACCGTCATGCGCCTCGACCCGCGCCTGGCCCCGGTGAAGGTCGCGGTGCTGCCGCTGTCCCGTAACCCGCAGCTCTCGCCCAAGGCGAAGGGCCTCGCGGCCGACCTGCGCCGCAACTGGAACATCGACTTCGACGACGCGGGCGCGATCGGCCGCCGCTACCGCCGCCAGGACGAGATCGGCACGCCGTTCTGCGTGACGGTGGACTTCGACACCCTCGACGACAACGCGGTGACCGTGCGCGAGCGCGACACGATGAAGCAGGAGCGCGTCTCCCTGGACCAGGTCCAGTCGTACCTGGGCAGCCGTCTGCTGGGCTGCTAGTGCGGTGTCCTCAATCGCCGGACGGGCTGAATTCAGCCCGTCCGGCGATTGAGGATCAGGCTGCCAGACCTCGCAGGATCAGGTCGCACACCGCGTTGAACTCGTCGTCGATGCCGGGCCGTGACCAGTCCGCCGCGTGTGCGGGGTCGTGGAAGCGCAGGGACGCGTCCCAGACGGCCTGGGCCGTGGCCGGGATGCCGGTGGGGGCGAACTCGCCCGCGGCGATGCCGTCGCGAAGGATCGCGGCGATCTGCCCGACCATGGTCGCGATGTGCCGGTCGACGACATCGCTGTTCTCGTGCGCCAGCGCCATGAACGTAGCGAAGAGCTCGGGGTCGTCGCCCGCCTTCCGCCGCTTCGCGGCGAACAGCTCCGACAGCCAGGCCCGCAGCCGTGCCGGGGTGCGGCCGGGGCCCTCCGCGATCGACTTCATCGTCGCGTGGGACCGGTCCAGCCACCGCTGCGTCACCGCTTCGCGCAGCGCCGCCTTCGTACGGAAGTGCCGGTACACGCTGCCGTGGCTGACGCCCAGCACGCGCGCGACGTCCACCACGGTGGCCTTGGCGGGGCCGTAGCGGCGCAGCACGTCCTCGGTCGCTTCGAGGATGCGGTCGGCGGTGAGCGTCTCGGGTGGCATGGGGTGGGGGCCTTTCGGTGCGGGTGGCTGATCCAAGTGTCCCCCGGGTCCCGGGACCCCAGGGACGGAGGCCTCAGCGGCGCTCGCTGTCCAGGTGGGCCATCTGGGCCGCCGGGTAGCGCTCGCCCGCGGCGGCGCCGTTGGGGACGGCCTGCTCGACGGCCGCCAGGTCGGCCGCGTCGAGGACGACGTCCACGGCGCCGATCGCCTCGTCGAGCCGCTGGCGGGTACGGGCGCCGATGAGCGGCACGATGTCCTCGCCCTGGGCCAGCACCCAGGCGATCGCGATCTGGGCCACGGAGACGCCCTTCTGCTCCGCGATCTTCCGCAGGGCATCGACGAGGTCCAGGTTCCGGTCCAGGTTGTCGCCCTGGAAGCGGGGGCTCATCGACCGGAAGTCGTTCGCGGCGAGCTGCCGGTCGCGGGTGAAGTGCCCGCTGATCAGCCCCCGCGACAGCACCCCGTAGGCCGTGATGCCGATGCCCAGCTCCCGGACGGTCGGCAGGATGTCGTCCTCGATGCCGCGCGAGATGAGCGAGTACTCGATCTGCAGGTCGGCGATCGGGGCGACGGCGGCCGCCCGCCGGATGGTGTCGGCGCCGACCTCGCTGAGGCCGATGTGGCGTACGTATCCCGCCTCCACCAGCCCGGCGATCGCGCCGACGGTCTCCTCGATCGGGACGTCGGGGTCTACGCGGGCGATCCGGTAGACGTCGATGTGGTCGAGGCCGAGCCGCTGGAGCGAGTACGCGGCGAAGTTCTTAACCGCCGCCGGGCGGCCGTCGTAGCCGGACCACTCGCCGGCGGGACCGCGCAGGGCGCCGAACTTGACGCTGGTGAGCGCCTTTTCGCGGTTGGCGGGGGTGGCCGCGCGCAGGGCCTCGCCGATGAGGAGTTCGTTGTGGCCCATGGCGTAGAAGTCGCCGGTGTCCAGGAGGGCGATGCCGGCGTCGAGGGCCGCGTGGATGGTGGCGATGGACTCGGCCCGGTCGGCGTCGCCGTAGAGGGCGGACATGCCCATGCAGCCCAGTCCGAGGGCGGCGACGGCGGGGCCGGTGGTGCCGAGGGTGCGGTCGGGGTTCAGCACGGTGAACAGCTCCTCTTGCAGATGTCCGAGGGGTGGTGACACTCGCAAGAGTGACACATGGACTGACAGATTTCAATATCTGTCAGTCCATGCGCTGTGACCTGTCGGGCCGCCGTCTACGACAGGCGCTGGTCCATCGCCCTCAGGCGAAGGCTCATCAGCGTCGTGATCACGACCCCCGTCACCTGCACCAGCAGCACTGCCACCAGCGCGTCCCGCATCCCGTGCGAGGGCGCGAGGGAGAGGAAGAGCGTGCCGAGCGTGGCCACGCCCAGTGCCAGCGACGTCTGCTGGGTGGTGACCATGACGCCACTGCCGACCCCGGCCCGCTCGGCCGGCACGCCGGTCAGCACGAACCGCATGAGCAGCGGCAGCTGCAGCCCCTGCCCGAATCCGGCCAGGGCCAGGGCGGGCGCCAGGTCCAGCGTGGACAGCCCGGACCAGTCCCGGGCCACGGTGAAGGCGAGCAGGGCCAGGCCCACGCCCTGCATGACGCCGCCCGCCGTGACGACGCGGCTGCCGTACCGGCTGACCAGGCGCGGCCCTGCCAGCGAGGCCACGAAGAACGCCACCGCGAGCGGGGTGAGCGCCAGGCCCGCCCTCACCGGCCCGTAGCGCAGGCCCTCCTGCATCGCGACCGCGACCACGAACATGAAGCCGCCGAAGCCGGTACCGAACGGCAGCACCATCGGCAGCGCCCGCCGCATCCCCGGCAGCTCGAACAGGCTCGGCGGCACCAGCGGCGTCCGCCCGGCCCGGTCCGCGCGCCGCTCGACCAGGTAGAAGGCGGCGGCCGCGAACGGGAAGGCCGTCAGCGACACCCAGGTCCACAGCGGCCAGCCCGCCGCCCGGCCCTCCGTCAGCGGGGCCAGCAGCGTCAGCAGCGACACCGCGAGCAGTACGGTCCCCGGGCCGTCGACCGGCGCCGGATTCGCGGACCGCGTCTCGGGCACCGTACGCGCCGTGAGCACCAGCCCGGCCACCGCGACCGGCACATTGACCAGGAACACCGCCCGCCAGTCCGTCCCGGCGATGTCGGCGGCCACCAGCACCCCGCCCAGGATCTGGCCCGCCACCATCGACAGGCCGGCCGTGGCGCCGAAGAGGCTGATCGCCCTGGCGTGCCGCCGGCCGCTGGTCGAGGAGTGGATCGTCGCCAGCACCTGCGGCATCATCAGCGCCGCCGCCGCGCCCTGCGCCACCCGTGCCCCGACCAGCGCCCACGCGCTCGGCGCCAGCCCGCAGGCCAGCGAGGTCACTCCGAACGCGGCCATCCCGGCGAGGAACAGCCGGCGCCGTCCGAACATGTCGCCCAGTCGCCCGCCGAGCACCAGCAGGACGGCGTACGCGACCCCGTAACCGGCGACCACCAGTTCCAGGACGGCCGGGGAGGCGTGGAGGTCGGCGGAGATGGTCGGCAGCGCGACATTGACGATGAAGAAGTCGATGAGTGGCAGCGCGGCCCCGAGCAGCACGGTGAAGAGCCCGAGGGCGGACAGCGTCGGGGGAGAGGCCGCCGGGGGCGAAGGCGTGGCAGGCGTGATGGGTGTGACAGGGATACGGGTCACCTCGGGCAGTACCCGGGCACGGGAACGAAGGCCGGCGGTCTGTTCAATCGATTCGGTCACGACCACTACAGTGGCCCTGTTCCCAAGGTGGTACCAGAGAGCGTTTATCCAGGTATAAGAACCACCTGCTAATGCCTTGAACCCCCAGAGGTCGTCCGCCACCCTGGAGTCATGACCACCACCGCCGCGGCCCGGCAAGAGCTCGCCCACTTCCTCCGCAGCCGCCGCGAACGCATCTCCCCCGAGCAGGTCGGCCTGCCGCCCGGCCGCCGCCGGCGCACCCCGGGCCTGCGCCGCGAAGAGGTCGCCACCCTCGCCGCCGTCGGTGTCACCTGGTACACCTGGCTCGAACAGGCCCGCGACATCCAGGTCTCGGCCCAGGTCGCCGACGCCATCGGCCGCGCCCTGCTCCTCGACCCCCACGAGCGCGCCCACCTCTTCCTCCTCGCGGGCGTCCCCGACCCCACCCCCTTCGCCTCCTGCCCCGGCATGTCCGACCCGATCCGCGAAGTGCTGGAGCGCCTCGAACCCCTCCCCGCCGCCGTCGCCAACAGCCGCACCGACGTCATCGCCCACAACCGCACCTACGGCCGCCTTGTCGACGACCTCGATGCCCTCCCCTTCGAGGACCGCAACATCATGTGGCTGATCCTCACCCACCCCCTCTGGCGCGAAGCCCTCCCCGACTGGGAGGAGTCCGCCCGCCTGATCGTCGGCAAATTCCGCTCCGCCATGGCCGAACACCTCGCCGAGCCCGGCTGGAAGGCCCTCGTGAAGCGCCTCCAGCTCGCCTCTCCCGAGTTCTGCGAGTTCTGGGACCGCCACGAGGTCCTCGAACCCGAGAACCGCGTCAAGCGCTTCCTCAACCCCCACGTCGGCCTGATGTCCTTCGTCCACACCAGCCTCTGGCTCGGCCCCCGCCAGGGTCCCCGGCTGACCACCTACACCCCCGCGGACGACGTCACCCGCGAGCGGCTCGACCGGCTCTACGAGATCGCGCTGGCCCGCGACGCGGTCCCCCTGTCTGCCTGACGCCTACCGCCACGCGCGCAGCCGCTCCCGGGCCTCCATCAGGGCGAAGCCGAGCAGATTCAGCCCGCGCCAGCTCGCCGGGTCCGCGGTGCGCTCGTCATCGGCGGCGAGGCCGATGCCCCAGACACGGTCGAGCGGGCTGGCCTCGACGAGCACCCGCGAGCCGGTGCCGAGCAGGTACTCGCGCAGGGCGGTGTCCTGGCCGAACTTGGCGACGTTGCCGCTGACGACCAGGTCCCAGCGGTGGCGTATCCATGTGTCCTCGTCGAAGCCGCGCACCTGCCGGCCGAACTTCTTGGCGGCGCCTGGGCTGGGGGCGCCGAGGATGCGGGTCAGGGCCGCGTCGTCGCCGAAGAGGCGGGCCTTGCCGGCCATCATCCAGTGCTCGGCGGTGGGATACGTGACGCCGTCCACCGTGAAGGGGGAGGGCCACCACTGGCTCAGGCTGCCCTGGCCGATGGCGCCGTCGCGCTGGGGACGGTGGCCCCAGAAGAACAGGTACTTGGGCCGGGCACCGCGTTGGGTCAGCCCGGCGAGCTCCTCGCGGCTGCGCGCCTCGGCGGGCGAGGGCTGCTGAGTCTTCGTCATGTGACAGACCGTAACGCGAGGGTCTGACAGTGGCCTCCGAATTACTGCTCCAACAGCGACATGACCCGCTGCAGGACGGCGAGATCGGCCTCGGGCAGCTCCCGCAGGGCCGCCGGCGGGGTGCCGAGGATGCGTTCGGCCTCCTTGGCCGCCGCGGCGCCCGCGGGCGTGGCCGTCACGATCTTGGAGCGGCGGTCCGTGGGGTGAGGGGTGCGTTCCACGAGCCCGCGCCTGGCCAGATCGTCCACGACCAGCGTGGTGTACGGGCGGTCGGTCATCAGGTCGGTGGCGAGGTCGCCGAGCTTGACGGGGGAGGCGGCGATCCGCCGGAGGGCCTTGATGCGGAAGAAGCTCATCCCGAGGGCGTCGCAGACCTCGCGGCGGCGGTCGTTGTCGAGGACGAGTGCTCGCATGGCGGACCAGATGCGGGTGGGGTCGGCGGAGTCGGCGGGGTCGGTCATGGGGTGGTCGTCACCACGGCTTTCGGGGCCGCCGGTCCGGTCAGCAGCGAGGCGGTCCGCTCCGCCGTGCCCGTCGCCCAGCGCCCGGTGGTGAGGAGGCCGACGAGGAGAACGACGGCGCCGCAGCCCACGATGACGCCCCAGGCCGCGGTGTGGAGGCCGGCGGCGATGAGGGCGCCCATGACGGCGACGCCCAGGGACTGGCCGATCTGGCGGCTGGTGGAGGCGACGGCGGCGGCGACGCCGGCCTGGGCGCGGGGCATGCCGGAGACGGCCGTGTTGGTGACGGGGGCGTTGACGAAGCCGAAGCCGATGCCGAAGAGGACGTACGCCGTGTACAGGAGCGCGTCGGAGGAGGCGGCGTCCATCGCCGTGAAGATCAGTCCGCTGGCGGTCATGGTCGCGCCCGCGAGGACCAGCGACAGGCGCGGGCCCCGGGTGCCGACCAGTCGTCCGGACAGCGGGGCGCAGACCAGGGCCATGGCGGCCATCGGCAGCAGGTGCAGGCCCGCGTCGAGGGCGGACATGCCGCGGTCGTCCTGCAGGTAGAGGGTGTTGAGGAAGAGGAAGCCGCCCAGCGCGGCGAAGGCGCTCACCGCTATCACCGTCGCGCCGCTGAAGGGCGCGCTACGGAAGAAGCGCAGCTCGATCAGGGGCTCCCGGCGACGGCGCTCGTACGTCAGCAGCCCGGCCAGGGCCACCACCGCGACCGCCACGCAGGCCAGGATCAGCGGCGAGGTCCAGCCCGCCTCCGGGGCCTCGATGATCGCGTACGTGAGGGAGCCGAGCAGCGCGATCACGAGCAGCTGGCCCACGGGGTCCATCCGGCGGGCCTTCGGGGCGCGGGATTCCGGGACGAACAGCGCGGTCAGCACCAGGGCGGCCACGCCGACCGGGACGTTGATCCAGAAGACCGCGCGCCAGTTCGCGTACTCCACGAGGGCGCCGCCGATGATGGGCCCGGCGGCCATGCTGATCCCGACGACCCCGCCCCAGACGCCGATGGCGCGGGCGCGCTCACGGGGCTCGGTGAAGGTGTTGGTGATGATCGACATGGCGACGGGGTTGAGCATCGAGCCGCCGACGGCCTGGAGCATCCGGAAGACGATCAGCCACCGCAGGTCGGGCGCCAGGCTGCACAGCACGGAGGCCACCGTGAAGACCACCAGCCCGTACTGGAAGACGCGGCGGCGGCCGATCCGGTCGGCCGTGGAGCCGGCCACCATCAGCAGTGAGGCCAGGACGACGGTGTAGGCGTCGATCGTCCACTGCAGGCCGGAGACGGAGGTGCCCAGGTCGCTGCGGATGGCGGGGAGCGCCACATTGAGGATGGTGGTGTCGAGACTGACGATCAGCAGGCTCATGCAGCAGATCGCCAGGATGAGCATCCGCCGCCGGGGGCTCGGTTCGGGCATGGGCGCTGACCTCGGACCAGTCGGAGTTAGTTGTACGTGTGTAACGGTTTTACCGTACACCTAAACCACTCCCGTGCATACGGGAGAATGGTCCCCATGACGACCGCCCCCGCCACGCCCCTCCAGATCGGCCCGCACTCCGTGTGGCCGCCGGTTGTCCTGGCCCCGATGGCCGGGATCACGAACGCGCCCTTCCGGACCCTCTGCCGGGAGTTCAGCGGCGGCCAGGGACTGTTCGTCAGCGAGATGATCACCACCCGGGCGCTGGTCGCGCGCAACGAGAAGACCATGCACCTGATCCACTTCGACGGCACCGAGAAGCCGCGCTCGATCCAGCTGTACGGAGTCGACCCGGTCACCGTCGGAGCCGCCGTGCGCATGATCGTGGACGAGGATCTGGCCGACCACATCGACCTCAACTTCGGCTGCCCGGTGCCGAAGGTGACGCGCAAGGGCGGCGGCTCGGCCCTGCCGTACAAGCGGAACCTGCTGCGGTCCATCCTGCGCGAGGCGGTCGGGAACGCCGGTGCGCTGCCGGTCACCATCAAGATGCGCAAGGGCATCGACGACGACCACCTGACCTACCTCGACGCCGGCCGGATCGCCGTCGAGGAGGGCGTCACCGCGGTCGCCCTGCACGGCCGGACCGCCGCCCAGCACTACGGCGGCAACGCCGACTGGGAGGCCATCGCCCGCCTGAAGGAGGCGGTCACGGAGATCCCCGTGCTGGGCAACGGCGACATCTGGTGCGCGGAGGACGCCCTGCGCATGATGCGCGAGACCGGCTGCGACGGTGTCGTGGTGGGCCGTGGCTGCCTGGGGCGGCCGTGGCTGTTCGGCGACCTGGTGGCGGCCTTCGACGAAACGGCCGCCGAATCCGGCACGCGCAAGCAGGCCACGCCGTCGCTGCGCGAGGTCGCGGGCGTCATGCGCAGGCACGCCGAACTGCTGGGGGAGTGGCTGGAGGACGAGGAGCGGGGCGTCATCGACTTCCGCAAGCACGTCGCCTGGTACACCAAGGGCTTCTCCGTCGGCTCCGAGATGCGGCGCAAGCTCGCCATGGCCTCCTCCCTCGCCGAGCTCGACGAGCACCTGGCCGGCCTCCACCTCGACCAGACCTGGCCCGACGGCGCCGAGGGCCCCCGGGGCCGCACGGCCCCCGGCAAGCGGGTCGTCCTGCCGGACGGCTGGCTCGACGACCCGTACGACTGCGCGGTCGCGGGCGCGGACGCCGAGCTCGACACGTCCGGCGGCTAGGCAGGGCCTGTCCGGCGGGCCCTGGTCAGCCCGCGTACCGGGGCGTGGGGGGTTTCGGCACCGGGCCGAAGCGGCCCATCCAGCGGGCGTAGATACGCTCCCAGGTGCCGTCGGTCCGCAGCCGGTCCAGGACGGCGTTGACGAACCGGACCAGATCGGTGTTGCGCTTGGCCGTGATGATGCCGTGGGGCTCGAAGGTGAAGGCCGGCCCGACGATCATGGTCTCGGGGTCCTGCGCCTGCAGCCCCTGAAGGATGTGCTCCGTGGTGGAGACCGCGTCGACCTCGCCGAGCTGGAGCTGGACCAGGCAGTCGGTCCAGTCGCTCACCCCGACGGGGACGACCTTCGGCCGGGCCGCCGCCAGAGTGGCGATCGAGGTGGTGTCCTTCGCCGCGCAGACCTTGCGCCCGGCGAGGGCGGCGAGGCTGCGGGCGGTCGAGCCACGATTGACCAGCACCCGCTGGCCGTCGTGGAAGTAGTCGGCGCTGAAGGCCACCTGCTGCTTGCGCTCGCAGGTGATGGTCACCGAGTGCGCGACCAGGTCGACGGTGCCGTCGGCCGCGGCGGTGAGGCGCTGGGCGGAGTTGAGGGTGCGGAACTCCACCCGGTCCGGGTCGCCGAACAGCGCGCGGGCCATCTCATGGACGAGATCGATGTCGAAGCCCTTCAGGTCCCCGGTCCCCGGGTCGCGGTAGCCCCAGAGGTAGCTGTTCTGGTCGACGCCCGCGATCAGCCGTCCCCGGCGCTGGATGCGGGCCATGGTCGATCCCGAGGGCATCGCGGCGCCCGCCGCGGGCAGCGGATTCATCGGATGGGGGCTGGCCAGCACGTCGCAGCCGGCGGCGGACGCGGAAGCGGACGCGCTGGCGGCCGGGGACGAGCCCGCCGAACCCCGCTGCGCGGAAAGGGCCGGGCCGCCGGACGTGCCCTCCCCGCCGCACCCGGCGAGCAGAAGCAGGCCGACCAGGGCGAGTGTGTTCCACCGGGCGGCCCGCCCCTTGCGCTGTGACGGTAACCCTCGCACGTGTCGCCCCTTCCGCTGTCGCGATGGCCGGCTCGTCGAGGCTAACGTTTCGTCAGATCGGGCGTCAATAGGATTGTTGAACGAAATGCTGGTGCAGTGCTCCGGTCAGCCCCTGTCCCCGATCAGGTCCAGCGTCGTCGCCGCCGTCCAGCTGAAGCTGCGGATGCCGCGCCCCTCTCCCGTGTGCGGGTCGACGTACTCGGCGAAGCCGGAGCGCCCTGCCGCGTCCAGCAGCCCCTCCCGGAGCTGCTTGGCGTCGGCCTCGGCGCCGTACTGCCGCAGGCCCCGGTGGAAGAGCCAGGCGATGTTGAACCAGGACGGGCCGCGCCAGTAGCGGGCCGGGTCGAAAGCGGGGGAGAGGAGGTCGTAGCTGGGGAGCAGATGGACGCGGCCGAGTCCGAAGCGGTCGCCGGAGGCGGTGCTCAGGAGGGTGCGCACGATGTCGTCGGGGAGGCCGGGGATGACGAGGGGGATCAGGCCGGAGGCGCTGAGCTCGTCGATCAGTGCGCTGTCGCTGCCGTTCGCGCGCAGGTCGCGGCAGCGGAAGATCCCCGATTCGGGGTCGTAGAGGCGGTCGATGAGCGCCGACGTGAGCTGCCCGGCCCGTTCGCGGTGCGGGGCGGGGTCGGCGCCGACGGCCTCGGCGATGTCGGCGAGGGCGTGCTCGGAGACGGCGAGCAGGGCGTTGAAGCAGGGGTCCTCGACGGCGAAGGCGTGCTCGATGCGGGTGTCGTCGTAGTCCGCCTCGCGGTAGTCCGTGCACAGCCGTACGTAGCGCCCGTAGTCGAGGTCGGTCGGGCGGTCGGCGGCGTCGGAGTGGGCCAGGTCGCGGCGTACGTACGTCGTGGGGTCGGCGGGGGTGATGCGGGCCAGGGGGGCGTCCCAGCAGGGGCTGTTGTCCCAGCCGGACTCCCAGGGGTGGACGATCGAGGCGAGGCCGTGGCCGCCGAGGTCGCGGTGGACGCGCAGGTAGTCGTGCCACTGGACGAGGCGGGGGTAGAGGCGGCGCAGGAAGCCGAGCCCGAAGGAGCCCTCGGGGTCGGTGCGGTGGACCTCCCACGCGGCGAGGGCGTGGACGGGCGGCTGGACGATGCCGGAGGTGCCGGTGAGCCCGGCCTCGCCGGGGACGCCGACCTGCCAGAAGTCCGGGCCGGGGAAGTAGGCGTCGGCCGGCACGGAGTCGTTGAAGACGATGTGCGGGACGCGTCCGTCCGACAGCCACTGGGCGGAGAAGAGGGTCTCCAGCTCGCGGCGGGCGCGGCGCGGGGACAGATGTCGCAGCCCGATCGCGATGAACGCGGAGTCCCAGCTCCACTGGTGCGGGTACAGGGTGCGCGAGGGGACGGTGGAGCCGCCGGCCCAGTTGCCGAGCAGGACAGAGGAGGCGGCGGCGCGGAGCCGCTCTGAGTCGGTCACAGCGGTGTCGGTCACAGCTCCTATGACAGCAGCCCATGCCGCGACACGACAAAACAATCGGCCACGTCCACGTGATCGTCCGGAGAGTGAGACTGGAGGCGTGATTCTCGCCACGACTGATAAGGGGTTCGCTCAGATGAGCACCGCGAGTGCCACCACACCTCTCCAAAGCGTGGCACTCAGTGCCATCGTTGTCGTCGCCACTTGATCGAGAAAACGACCGCGAAGCGTAGTCGCCGTCCCTGCTTTCGGTTACGTATCGCGATCATGTGTTCGGGAAGTGAAGGAATGGGTGGTATCAGAGAAACCCTGTGATCACTTTCGATCGCTCGGCGGATGGGTGGTTACGCCCATGTGACGTGGTGATGGACGTTCTCCAGCGCCTTCGAGATGGGTACGCTCCCCGCCAGTCAGGGCAACCCGGTCGCGAGGAGAGCAGTCCCGTGTCGGAACGAAACGTAACCAGCAAGTTCGTCTACGACTTCACTGAGGGCAACAAGGACCTCAAGGACCTGCTCGGCGGCAAGGGGGCGAACCTCGCCGAGATGACCAACCTCGGTCTGCCCGTCCCTCCGGGCTTCACCATCACCACCGAGGCGTGCAAGGTCTACCTGGACTCCGGCGCCGAGCCGTCGGAGCTGCGCGACGAGGTGAGTGCGCACCTCGACGCCCTTGAGCAGCACATGGGCAAGCGGCTCGGCCAGCCGGACGACCCGCTGCTGGTGTCCGTGCGATCCGGCGCGAAATTCTCCATGCCGGGCATGATGGACACCGTCCTGAACATCGGACTGTCCGACGAGTCCGTGGCCGGGCTCGCCGCCCAGGCGGGCGACGAGCGGTTCGCGTGGGACTCCTACCGCCGTCTCATCCAGATGTTCGGCAAGACCGTCCTGGGCGTGGACGGCGAGCTGTTCGAGGAGGCCCTGGACGAGGCCAAGCGCGCCAAGGGCGCGACCAGCGACCTCGACCTGGGCGCGGAGGACCTGCACGGCCTCGTCGACGACTTCAAGGCCATCGTCGCCAAGCAGGCAGGCCGCGAGTTCCCGCAGGACCCGCGCGAGCAGATGGACCTCGCCGTACGGGCCGTCTTCGACTCGTGGAACACCGACCGCGCCAAGCTCTACCGCCGCCAGGAGCGCATCCCCGGCGACCTCGGCACCGCGGTCAACGTCTGTTCCATGGTCTTCGGCAACCTCGGCCCCGACTCCGGCACCGGCGTCGCCTTCACCCGCGACCCCGCCAGCGGCCACCAGGGCGTCTACGGCGACTACCTCCAGAACGCGCAGGGCGAGGACGTCGTGGCGGGCATCCGCAACACCGTTCCGCTGGCGGACCTGGAAGGCCTCGACGCCTCCTCGTACAACCAGCTCATGCAGATCATGGAGACCCTCGAAACGCACTACAAGGACCTGTGCGACATCGAGTTCACCATCGAGCGCGGCAAGCTCTGGATGCTCCAGACCCGGGTCGGCAAGCGCACGGCGGCCGCCGCCTTCCGCATCGCCACCCAGCTGGTCGACCAGGGCCTGATCGACGAGGCCGAGGCGCTGCAGCGCGTCAACGGCGCGCAGCTCGCCCAGCTGATGTTCCCCCGGTTCTCGGAGGACGCGAAGAGCGAGCGCATCGGCTGGGGCATCGCCGCCTCCCCGGGCGCGGCGGTCGGCAAGGCGGTCTTCGACTCGTACACCGCCGTCAAGTGGTCCCGCTCCGGCGAGAAGGTCATCCTCATCCGCCGCGAGACCAACCCCGACGACCTCGACGGCATGATCGCCTCCGAGGGCATCCTCACCTCGCGCGGCGGCAAGACCTCCCACGCCGCCGTCGTCGCCCGCGGCATGGGCAAGACCTGCGTCTGCGGCGCCGAAGAGCTCGAAGTCGACACCAAGCGCCGCCGCATGACCGCCCCCGGCGGCATCGTCGTCGAAGAGGGCGACCTCGTCTCCATCGACGGCTCCACCGGCAAGGTCTACCTCGGCGAGGTCCCCGTCGTCCCGTCCCCCGTCGTCGAGTACTTCGAGGGCCGCATGCACGCCGGTGCCGACGACGCCGACGAACTCGTCGCCGCCGTCCACCGCATCATGGCCTACGCCGACCGCGTACGCCGCCTGCGCGTGCGCGCCAACGCCGACAACGCCGAGGACGCCAACCGCGCACGCCGCTTCGGCGCCCAGGGCATCGGCCTCTGCCGCACCGAGCACATGTTCCTCGGGGAGCGCCGCGAACTCGTCGAGCGCCTCATCCTCGCCGACACGGACACCGAGCGCGAGGAGGCCCTCGGCGCCCTACTCCCGCTCCAGAAGGCCGACTTCATCGAGCTGTTCGAATCGATGGACGGCCTCCCGGTGACCGTACGGCTCCTCGACCCGCCCCTCCACGAGTTCCTCCCCGACATCACCGAGCTCTCGGTACGCGTCGCCCTCGCCGAATCCCGCCGCGACGCCAACGAGAACGACCTGCGCCTGCTGCAGGCCGTCCACAAGCTCCACGAGCAGAACCCCATGCTCGGCCTTCGGGGTGTGCGCCTCGGCCTCGTCATTCCCGGCCTCTTCGCCATGCAGGTCCGCGCCATCGCCGAAGCCGCCGCCCACCGCAAAAACGCCAAGGGCGACCCCCGCCCCGAGATCATGATCCCGCTCGTCGGCACCGTCCAAGAGCTCGAAATCGTCCGCGACGAGGCCGAAACCGTCATCGCCGAGGTCCAGGCCGCCACCGGCACCGACCTCAAGCTCACCCTCGGCACCATGATCGAGCTCCCGCGCGCTGCCCTCACGGCCGGTCAGATCGCCGAGGCCGCGGAGTTCTTCTCCTTCGGCACGAACGACCTCACCCAGACGGTCTGGGGCTTCTCCCGCGACGACGTCGAAGCGAGCTTCTTCACCGCCTACTTGGAGAAGGGCATCTTCGGCGTCTCTCCCTTCGAAACCATCGACCGCGACGGCGTCGGCGCCCTCGTCCGCTCCGCCTGCGAGGCCGGCCGCGCCACCCGCCCCGACCTCAAGCTCGGCGTCTGCGGCGAGCACGGCGGCGACCCCGAGTCCGTCCACTTCTTCCACGAGGTCGGCCTGGACTACGTCTCCTGCTCGCCCTTCCGCATCCCGGTCGCGCGCCTCGAGGCGGGACGGGCGGCGGCGCTCAACAAGGCGGGCAGCGACAGCCGCTGACGCCGGCACGTAAAGACCATCTCCTCACCCTCACCGGGGGCGGCGCCTTGTGCGGAGGCGCCGCCCCCGCTTTCTTTCATGCGGCATCACGCCGAGGGTGATTCAACGTACGGCGGAAGGGGGGTGACCGCCGTGGTCTCCGTTCCGTTGAGGGCGGTGAGGTCCCGCTCCGGAGCCTTCGGTTCGTGGTGCGGTACGTGCCGCATGCCCGCGAACGGGTTGTGCCAGAAGCGCGACCGCGGCGTGCGCCAACTGCGGCGCAGGGCCATCATGCGCAGGCCGAAGGCGCCGACCGCGGCGGCGGGGGCGGTCCAGACGTTGAGTACCTGGAAGTGGTGCAGGACCCCGACCGCGCCCGCGCCCAGCAGCGCCGGCAGGACGTACAGGTCGCGGTTGGCGCGCAGCAGGGGAGGAAGCTCCATGGCGAGCAGGTAGCTGATCACCCCGCCGCCCACGGCGGTCGCTATACCGAGGGTGACGGAAGCGGGCGTGTTGAGGCCGTACGCGAAGGCTTTGGTCGTCCCGGTCACGCTGAACAGCCCGAGCGCGCCGGCGTCGAAGACGTCGAACGCCCTTTCGTGGCGCTGCAGTCCGGCGCTGAGGAAGACGATGAGGCCGCCGACGATCGGTGTGCTGAAATAGCCCACGTCACTGAACGCCACAGGTTGGACCCCTATGACGGTGTCCCGAAAAAGGCCGCCGCCAAGGCCGGTTGCCTCGGCCAGGATCACAACTCCGAAGACATCGAAGTCTTTTCGTACGCCGAGGAAGGCGCCGGACAGGGAGAACGCCAGGATCCCGATGAGATCCATCACGTACTGCACGGTGCCTATCGTCCCGTGAATGGGCATCAGTGTGCTCCCCCTGCGGACCCGTCCAGGCCCAACAGGGAACTTTCGTTCGCTTTCGCGCTTTCTTCCCCCACGAGACCCCCCTTGACTTCGCGGCCCGGTGTGGGGAATTTAACAGTCGGGCGGGTCGGATATGGCCCTTGATCCAGAGGCGGTCATATCTGGTACGAAATCCGGGAAAAGGCGAAAGGACGTGAACTCCAGCGGCCCGGCGACACGACGGCGAGCAGCGAGTTCGTGCTCATTCCAGCAGTCCGACAACCCGACAGGCCATAGCTCCCACTCCATGGAGCCCAGCGCTCGCGACGTCGGGACGCAGCAGGCCCTGTGCGACCATACGAACGAGTAATGATGGGCGGGGACGTTCGGGGGGTGGAGGAGAAGACGCGGATGAGGCGGACGAGGCGGATGCGGTTCGGCGGTCGGTATACGCCGGCGAACGCGCTGCTGGCGGGCGCGATGGCCTTGACGATCGCGTCGCTCGTCTTTCCGGCGGTGAAGGGGTTGCAGTTCGCGGCGGCTTCCGGGGGCGCGCCGACGGTGGCGACGGCGTTCGGGCCGATGACCCAGGCGGACCGGGACTTCGTGGTGCAGGTGCGGCTGGCGGGGCTGTGGGAGTACCCGGCGGGGCAGTTGGCGCTGGCCAAGGGGTCCACGGCGGCGTACCGGACGGTGGGGCGGCGTCTGATGGACGGTCACTCGGCGCTCGACGCGTTGTGCAAGACGGTTGCCGCTCAGCTGGGGATTACGCTGCCGGAGCGGGCGGCGCCGCAGGCGGATGGGTTCGTGGCGATCCTTTCGGCGGCGTCGGGGGAGGACTTCGACCGGAAACTGGCCATGATCCTGCGGGCGATGGACGGGCAGAGCCTGATGAGTGTGGCGAGCGTCCGGGCGACGACGCAGAACACGCTCGTACGGCAGCTCGCGGGCCAGGCGAACGCGGTCTTCATCGCCGAGCTCGATCTGCTGGATCAGACCGGCGCGGCGGGCTCGATCGGGTCGGCGACCTCGTCGCCCAAGCCCTAGAGCCTGTCTGGGCGGCGCGCCGCTCGGCGCGCCGCCCTGCGGCGACGGGGGTCAGCAGGTGGAGCGGTAGACGTACTTGCTGATGGCGGGGTCCTTGAGGTTGGCGGCGGTTATGGAGACGAAGGAGGTGCCGATGGACTTGGTGACCTTCTTGCCCTGGACGGCGTTGACGGCCTGCTGGACGGCCTGGGCGCCGATGTCCTCGGCCTTCTGGGCGATGAGGGCCTGGACGGTGCCCTTCTTGAGCTGGGTCACCTGGGCGGGTCCGGCGTCGAAGCCGACGACCTTGATCTGACCGGACTTGCCGGCGTCCTTGATGGCGTTGTTGGCGCCGTCGCTGGCGGGGGTGCTGATGGAGAAGACGCCGGCGAGGTCGGGGTTCTTTGAGAGGGAGGCGGCGGTGAGGCGGGCGGCCTCGACGACGCCGCCGCTGGGGGTGGAGGGCTGGACGCCGAGGAAGGTGATGCCGGGGTGCTTCTTGATCTCGGTCTCGAAGCCCTTGATGCGCTGGTCGGCGGTGGTGACACCGGGGGTGCCGCCGATGATGACGACCTTGCCCTTCTCGCCGACGAGTTCGGCGAGGGTACGGGCCGCTTCGGCGCCGCCCTCGACGTTGTTGGAGGAGACGGCGGAGGAGATGAAACTGGTGTCGTCGAGGCCGGTGTCGGCGGTCACGATCTTGATGCCGGACTGGCCGGCCTGCTTCAGGGGGGTGCCGAGAGCCTTGGAGTCGGTCGGCGCGATCACGATGGCGTTGGGGTTCTTGGCCACGGTGCTGGTGAGGATCGGGGTCTGGGTGGCTGGGTCGAAGGTGGTCGCGCCCTGAACGTCGACGGTGGCGCCGAGCTTCTTGCCCTCGGCCTTCGCGCCGCAGCCGAGGGTGTTGTAGAAGGAGTCGGACGCCGTGCCCAGGATGACGGTGATCTTGGGCTTCGAGGTGCTGGAGGAGGCACCTGAGGACCCGCAGGCGGTGGCGCCGAGCAGGACGGCGGTGGCGATGGCGGCGGTTCTGAGGGGGAGGGCGGCGTTGGTGTTCATGGGTGCAGCTCCGTTGATGCGAGGGGCGGGGCGGACTGAAGTGAGTTGACGAGACGTCAGCGAAGCGTGCGGCGCCTGCGGTTGATGTGGTCGACGTAGACGACACCGGCGAGGACCGCGCCGACCGCGACCTGCTGCCAGAAGGGCTGGAGGCCGATGATGACCAGCCCGTTGCTGAGGACGGCGGGGATGAGGGAGCCGAAGGCGGTGCCCAGGACGCTGCCGACGCCGCCGAAGAGGCTGGTGCCGCCGAGGACGGTGGCGACGATGGCCTGGAGGTTGTCGCCGGTGTGGCCGCCGACGGTGGTGGTGGAGAAGCGGGCCAGGTTGACGTACGCGGCGATGCCGGAGAGCAGCCCGCACAGCGCGTACACCTTGATCAGGTGGCGGTCGACGGCGATGCCGGCCCGGCGGGCGGCCTCGACGTTGGAGCCGATGACGCGGGTGTAGGTGCCGAAGCGGGTCAGGGCGAGGACTACGGCGCCGAGGAGGGTGAGGCCGATGGCCAGCCAGACCGTGTACGGGATGCCGGCGAAGCGCCCGAAGCCGAGGCTGCTCACCAGGGAGTCCGGGACGCCACGCAGGTCGAGACCGTTGGTGAGGACCAGCGCCCCGCCGCCGGCGGCGGACAGCGTGGCCAGGGTCGCGATCAGCGGCGGGAGCTTGGCCTTGGTGACCAGCAGGCCGTTGAGCACGCCCCAGGCGAGGCCGGTGGCCATCGTGGCGACCAGCCCGGCCAGCAGGGTCACCGGGCCGCCGCCGCCCAGGGCCGACATGACCTTGACGCCGATGACGCCGGAGAAGATGAGTACCGAGCCGACCGACAGGTCGATACCGCCGGTGGTCATCACGAAGGTCATCCCGATCGCCATGACGCAGTAGCCGGCGGCCTCGACGGAGACGCTGCGCAGGTTGTAGGCGGTCAGGAAGTTGTCCGGGTACAGGGCCCCGAAGAAGGCGACCAGGGCGAGCAGCACCACCAGCGCCAGGCTTCTGGTGCCGCGCAGCCTGCGCAGCACGGACTTCAACGCGTCGGGGGCGGCGGGCTGCTGCGCCGGGGGCTTCACTTCGGTGGTGGGCGTCATGACTGGACCTCGGCCGTCTCGGAGCTGTCCTCGAAGGTGAGCGCGCCGGTCATGGCGCCGAGTACGTTCTCGCTGGTCGCGGTGGGGCCGGCGAGCCGGGCGACCCGCTGTCCGAGCCGCAGGACCTCGATCCGGTCCGCGTACTCGAAGACGAAGGGCAGGTTGTGGCTGATCAATACCACGGCGACGCCCGAGGCGCGGACCCGCTGGATCAGCTGCCCGACCCGCTCGGTCTGTACGACGCCCAGCGCGGCCGTCGGCTCGTCCATCAGGAGCACCCGGTCCGCCCAGTTCACCGCCCGGCCGACCGCGATGCCCTGGCGCTGGCCGCCGGACATGGTGACGACCTGGGCGGAGGTGTCCTGGATGCCGACGCCGAGGGAGCCGAACGCCTCGTCGGCCTTGGCGCGCATGGCGCGGCGGTCGAGGAAGCCGAGCTTGCCGAGCAGGCCGGGGCGGACGATCTCGCGGCCGAGGAAGAGGTTCTCGGCGGGGTCGAGATCGGGGGCCAGGGCCAGGTCCTGGTAGACGGTCTCAATGCCGAGGCGGCGGGCGGCGACGGGGTCGGGGATGGTGACCGGCTGCCCGTCGACCCGGATCTCGCCCGCATCGGGCTGGACGACCCCGGATATGACCTTGACGGTGGTGCTCTTGCCGGCGCCGTTGTCGCCGACCAGGGCGACCACCTCGCCCGGGTACACGGTGAGCGCGGCGCCGCGCAGCGCCTGCACCTGGCCGTAGCTCTTGACGATGCCGGCCAGCTCCAGCACGGGGGTGCGTATCTCGGTGCCGGGGCCGGCGCCGGGGCCGGTGGGGGCTGTGGTCATGGCTTTTGCTCTCCGCTTCCACGGGGGGTCAGTACGGTGCCGAGCTCGACCCGGCGGGGCGGTCCGCTCTGGCCCGCGATCCGGGCCAGCAGCAGTCGGGCGGCCTCCCGGCCCATCTCGGCCGCGTCGCCGGACACGACGGTGACGGGGACGGGGAGCAGGTCGGCCAACGGGAAGTCGTCGAAGCCGACCAGGGCGAAGCCGGGGCCGACGGAGACGCCGAGCCGGCGCATGGCCCGCAGCGCGCCGTGGGTGAGGAAGTTGGTGGTGGTGAACAGCGCGGTGGGCCGCCGGTCCGGGGGCAGCGCGAGCAGTTCGGCGGTGGCCTGCTCGGCCTCGCCGGGGGTGCCGTGTTCGAGGCGGGCGACCAGGGCTTCATCCACGGCGTCGGCCCCGTAGGCGGTACGGATCGCCTCCAGGTAGCCGTCGAGGCGGCGGCCGGTGGTGTGGTAGCTGGCGGCCACCAGGACGCCGATGCGGCGGTGGCCGGCGGCGATCAGGTGCTCGGTGGCCTTGCGGGCGCCGCCGTGGTTGTCCAGCAGCACGGTGTCGGCGTCCAGGCCCAGGGCGGGCCGGTCGATGAAGACCACCGGGGTGCCCTGGGCCACCTCGCGGCCGAGGTAGCCGTAGTCCATCGCGCCGGGGACGATCAGCAGGCCGGCGACCCGCTGGCCGAGCAGGTCGTCGATGCCCCGGCGCTCGGCCTCGGGATCCTCGTCGGAACTGGCGAGGACGACGTTGTGGCCGTTGGCGCGGGCCACGCCCATGACGCCGTTGGCGATGGATCCGTAGAAGGGGTTGGTCAGGTCGCCGACCAGCAGGGCCAGGGTGGTGCTGCGCTGCCCGGGGCGCAGGCTCCGGGCCAGGTCGTTGCGGCGGTAGCCGGTCTCGTCTATGGCCGCGCGGACCCGGTCGGCGATCGCCGCGGAGACCGTCTCGTCGCCGTTGACGAAGCGCGAGACGGTCTTGATCGACACCCCGGCCAGGGCGGCGACTTCCCGCATGGTGGGCGTTCGCATGTCCGGCATCACTCCACAGGGGCACGAAGGTTGGTGTGTGCCGGTTAGCAAACCTCCGTGAAACAACGTTGTCAATGGATTGGAACAGAGAGTTTGCAAGGTCTTGCGCGCTTCCCTGCCGCTACGTATCGTCCGGACAACGTTGTTTCGGAACAACGTTGTCTTTCATCGGGAGAGCCGCAAGTGACCGAACTGCCCGAGGGCCTGCGCGCGCTGCGCGCCGACGTGCACCGGGAGCTGCGCTCCCTCGACCCGCGCGCCGCCGACCGCTTTGCGCGGCTGCTCACCGACACCTGGCGGCAGGCCATGCGGCCGACCCCGGACGGTGAAGTCTTCGTCGTCACCGGCGACATCCCCGCCATGTGGCTGCGCGACAGCACCGCCCAGGTCCGGCCCTACCTCCTCGCCGCCGCTGACCCGGCGGTGGCCGCCGCGCTCACCGGCGTCCTGCGCCGCCAGCTGCGCTACGTCATCGCCGACCCCTACGCCAACGCCTTCAACGCCGCCCCCGACGGCTCCGGCGCCGGGCATCTGGACGAACCGGCCCCCGGGCCGCTGGTCTGGGAGCGCAAGTACGAGGTCGACTCGCTCTGCGCGCCGCTCCAGCTCGCGTACGGGCTGTGGCGGGCCACCGGCCGGCTCGACCACATCACGGCCGACGACCGCTTCGCGACCGCCGCCCGGACGATCATCGCCCTGTGGCGCGTCGAGCAGGACCATGAGGCCTGCTCCTCGTACGAATTCCGGCGCATGGGCGGGGAGTTCTCCTACGACACCCTGCCGCGCGGCGGCCGGGGCGCGCTGTCCGCGCCCACCGGAATGACCTGGTCGGGCTTCCGCCCCAGCGACGACCGGTGCCACTACGGCTACCTGGTTCCGGCCAACGCGCTGGCCGCTGTGTCGCTCGCGGGCCTGGCCGAACTGGCCGCGGCCGCCGGGCTGGACGGCCTTGCCGCCGACGCCGCCGCGCTGTCGGCCGAGATCGGTGCGGGCGTGCTCGCCCACGGGGTCGCCGAATACGACGGGGACCGGGTGTACGCGTACGAGGTCGACGGCCTCGGCGGCCACCTCCTGATGGACGACGCCAACATCCCCAGCCTGCTCTCACTGCCCTACCTCGGCTGGTGCGGGCCCGGCGACCCGCTCTACCTCCGCACCCGCGAGCTGGTGCTCAGCGACGCCAACCCCTTCCACTACACCGGCCGCCACGCCTCCGGCATCGGCAGCCCGCACACCCCGCCCGGCCACGTCTGGCCGCTCTCCCTCACCATGCAGGCGCTCACCAGCGGCGACCCGGCCGAGCAGGTCCGGCTCGCCGAGCTCCTGCTGCGTACGGACGCGGGCACCGGAGCCATCCACGAGAGCTTCCACGTGGACGACCCCGGCACCTTCACCCGGCCCTGGTTCGGCTGGGGCGACTCCCTCTTCGGCGAGCTGCTTCTGCTCCTGGCCGGCCGCTCGACCGCCGCGCTGCACCCACGCGCGGCCGGGTCCGGCGTCACCCCTGGTCGGCCGCGATCCTGAAGCCGATGGTCGGGTAGCCGCCGGAGCCGTCGCGGCCCTCGCCGCGGTAGCCGGTGCCGCCGCTGCGGGCGCTGGCGTACCAGGAGCCGCCGCGTACGGAGTTGCAGAGGGTGCCGGCCTCGCCGCCGATGGTGGCGGTGACCAGGCTGGAGGTCCATTCGAAGGCGTTGCCGGCCATGTCGTGGGCGCCGTACGCGCTGACGCCGGTGGGGTAGGAGCCGACGGGGGTGGTGTGGCCGCCGGCGTCCACGCAGGCCTGGTAGACGTCGGTGAAGCAGAAGCCGGTGTGGGTGGCGAAGGTGAGCCAGCCGGTGAGGGCGGCCGTGGAGGAGATGGAGAGGATTTCGGAGATGGTGAAGCTCTGGCCGTAGAGGGTGGACTGGCGGTCGGTGTAGGTGGCGATGGTGTCGCCGTAGTCGGCGAGGTAGTAGGCGGCGCAGACGGCGTTGAAGTTGTAGTTGCTGGTGAGGACGCCGTCGGCGTACGTCGTGCCGGTGTCGTCGCCCCAGGGGTAGGCGAGGGAGTCGGGGCCGCGGGCGGCGTTCTCCCACTCGGCTTCGGTGGGGAGGCGGAAGGTCCAGCCGTCGGACTGGGCGGTGAGCCAGGCGCAGTAGGCGTCGACCTGGTCGGCGGAGATGTAGAGGACGGGGTGGTCGGCCCGGTCGGAGGGATAGGTGTCGCCGTCCCAGTAGTTGGGGGCGGAGAGGCCGGTGTCGTCGAGGTAGGTCTGCCATTGGGCGTTGGTGACCTGGTACGCGCCGAGCCAGTAGGCGGAGGCGATGGCGGAGGCCTCGCCCGCGCCGGCGTTGTTGGAGGTGTCGGCAGCGAAGACGAACGAGGGGTTGGCCGGAACGGGGACGAGGGTCTGGCCCGCGACCGTGGTCGAGGCGGTCGCGGCCGAGGCGCGGGGGGCCAGGGCGGCGCCGGACAGGGCGATGAGCTTCCTTCTGCTGAGCATGGGGGAGTCCTCCTGGGTGCGGAGATGCCGGAGGGGCGAATTCGAGCTTCCCGCAGAAGCCCAACCCTGTCGACACTTTGGCATTGCTGAGGGAGATTCACAGCTTTCTGCCTCTTACTGTCGACACCCAGGGAAATGGTGTGGCGCCGGATCGCCGTGATGGACGGCGACCCGGCGCTGACGTGCGGACCGCTTACTTGACGTCGACGAAGTCGCCGGGTGCCGTCGAGGCGGCGGTGGTGGGGGTGCCCGCGAAGACGTAGCGGTAGTAACCGTCGACCGTGGCCTTGGTGGTGGTCTTCAGGGCGCCGGTGCTGCTGGTCCTGACTGTCTTGAGGGTGGTGTAGGTGCTGCTGCCCTTCTTGCGGAACTGCAGCTTCGCGGACTGGGACCCGTAGCCCGCGTACTTGCCGGTCGACCAGTCCGCGCGGGCGAGTTTGCCCGTGACCGTGATGGTCTTGCCCTTCTTCACCGGCTCGGGCGTGGCGTTGGCGGTCAGCGTGGAGAACTTCTTGATCGCGGTGGTGGCGACGTTGTCGTCGTAGCCGGCGTTCGCGTACAGGTCCCAGGCGCCCAGGAACAGCTTCCAGGTCCCGGCCACGCCGTTGTCCTTGAAGTCGACGGCGGGGTTGATGTTGAAGACGGCCTTGCAGCTGTAGACGCCGATGTCGGTCGTCGACTCCGTGCAGCTGGGGTCGTCGTCCGTCCCCAGGGAGCCGGTGATGTCGTCCGTGTTCGAGCTGTCGGTGCCCTGCCACAGAAAGGCCTCGGTGAGGGCGATGCCGCTCTCGTTCGAGGCGGTGTACGTGACGGTGACGGATCTCTTGGCGGTGGTGCCGAGGACGATGGCCTTGCCGCCGTTGATGACCGCGTCCGTGAACTTGGTGTTGCCCAGCGAATCGTTCGGATGAACGGTCTTCGGGGCGAAGGTGCTGAGCTTCGTCGACGCAGCCTGACGCTCCGACGCCTGGGCGGCTGCGGGAAGGGCGAGCGCGGACAGAACGACGGCGCCGGACAGAGCGGCGGCCGCAACGCGTATACGCATGTGAATCCCCCACGGGAACATAAGAGGCCCGCCGAAGTCGCCCCCGGGCCGGGCCTGTTGATGTTCGCATCATATGAACCGGGTGGGGGGCTGATGAAGATCCTTTGTGCAATAAGTGCGTAACGGACCAGAGGGACACCCCTAGCGCGGCAGCCCCTCGTACGAGACCCCCGTCAGCTGCTCCGAGGCCGCCCACAGCAGCTCCCCCGTGCGGTCGTCCAGTGTCCGCGACGCGCGCCATGACGGAGCCGGGGAGCCGCGCCAGCTCAGTACGCGCGGGCCGGTGAAGGAGTCGGGGGCGACGCCGGGCGCGGTGGCCGCGTAGAGGGTGGGGAGGGCGCCGGAGTCGGGGGACTGGGCGAAGAGGCGGTTGCCGAGGGCCATGGCGCGGGCGGAGAGCGGGCGGCCGGAGAGGCGGGGGCCGGCGGTCTGGAGGTTGGTGGCGGCGTAGCCGGGGTGGGCGGAGGCTGCGACCGGGTGAGCGGCGCCGAGGGCGGCGAGGCGGCGGGAGAGCTCGTGGATGAAGAGCAGGTTGGCGCTCTTGGAGCGGCCGTACGCGATCCAGCGGCGGTAGGCGCGCTCGCTGTTGAGGTCGCCGAGGTCGATGTCGGCGAGGGCGTGCATGCCGCTGGAGACGCTGATCACGCGGGAGCCGGGGGTGGCCAGAAGCCGGGGGAGGAGCAGGCCGGTGAGGGCGAAGTGGCCGAGGTGGTTGACGCCGAACTGGGTCTCGAAGCCGTCGGCCGTGGCGCTGCGCGGCAGGGCCATGACGCCCGCGTTGTTGATCAGCAGGTCGAGGGCGCTGCCACCGGCGCCGCCGTCGTCGTAGCCCTTGGCGAAGGCGCGTACGGAGGACAGATCGGCCAGGTCCAGGTGCCGGTAGCCGACGCGGGCGCTGGGTATCTCCCGGTGGAGCCGCTCCACGGCCTCCTTGCCGCGCTGCTCGCTGCGGCAGGCCAGCAGCACGCGGGCGCCGCGCCGGGCGAGCTCGCGGGCGGTGACGTAGCCGATGCCGCTGTTGGCGCCGGTGACGATGGCGGTGCGGCCGGTCTGGTCTGGGATGTCCTGCGCGGTCCAGCTCATGCGTAGGAGCTTAGGACCTGTCCGGACGAAGGCGCTCCGGGATCATGCGTCAGCCCCGGCGCGGGATCGGGCCCGTGCCGGGGTCGGCGCATATGGGGGGTGCCGGACGTCAGGACTGGGGGCGGTCCCGGCCGAACTCGTCCTTCAGCTTGTCCTGGCCCGTGTCGACCTGGCTCTGGTACTTGTTGCCGGTCTTGTCGTCGACCATGTCACCGGCCTTGTCGATGCCCTGGCCGGTCTTGTCCTCGTGGCCCTTGAGCTTGGCCTTGATCTTGTCCAGCATGGACATGAATGTCCTCCTTGCTGCGGTATAACGCTCTTCTCAGCATTACCGCAAGCCGGACGGTGCGCATCCCCAGGGCGTTGACCAGTGCCTACTTGACGTTCACCTCGCACACCAGCCGTCGCCGGTGGTCCACCGTGCGCTCCTGCCCGGTCAGCGTCAGCGGGAGGGCGTGGCGTGCGCCCGCCTCGCCGCCGGAGGCCGCGAGGCGCAGCTCCAGCGCGCCCGGCTCGACGATCCGCTGCCCGGCCCGAAGCGTGTACGAGGCCAGGTCGGCGTGGAAGGTGAAGCGGACCTCGGCGCAGGCACCGGGATCCAGGGGGACGCGCGCGTAGCCGATGAGGCGGGAGACGGGACGGGTGACGCGGGCGAGGGGGTCGTGGAGGTAGAGCTGGACGACCTCGGTGCCGGGGAGGGGACCGGTGTTGCGGACGGTCAGACGGAGCGTGGTCTCGCCGTCGGTGGGGATGGCCGGGGCGTCCAGAGCCGGGGCCTCCCAGGCGAAGGAGGTGTACGACAGCCCATGGCCGAAGGGGAACACCGGGGTCGGGTCGATCGTGCTGGCCTCCCCCCGGTGGCCGAGCGGCGGCGCCAGGTACGTCCAGGGCTGCGCCCCGGGCCCGTACGGGACGCTGACCGGCAGCCGCCCGGACGGGTTGACGCGCCCGCTCAGCACCCCGGCCAGCGCGGGGCCGCCCTCCTGGCCGGGGAAGAAGCCCTGGACGACGGCGGCGCACCGGTCGGCCCAGCGGCCCAGCGCATACGGGCGGCCGGCCAGCAGCACCAGGACGACCGGCTTCCCGGTCGCGAGCAGCGCGTCCAGCAGCTCGCCCTGGCCGCCGGGCAGCGCCAGGTCGGCCGCGTCGCAGCCCTCGCCCGAGGTGCCCCGGCCGAACAGCCCCGAGCGGTCGCCGACGACGGCCACGCAGACATCCGCCCCGGTGGCCACCGCCACCGCCTCGGCGAGCTCGTCCGGCTGCGCGGGCCCGGTCACCGCGCAGCCGGGGGCGTGGGCGAACTCCGCGTCCGGCAGCTCGGCGCGCAGCGCGGCGAGCAGGGTCGGTACGTCGACGCCCATCGGCAGCTCGGGATGCTCGATGCCGACATGGCGCGGGAAGGTGTAGCAGCCCAGCATCGCCGCAGGGTCGTCGCCCAGCGGGCCGACGACCGCGATGCGGGCCGTGGGGGACAGTGGCAGGGCGGTGCCGGGATTGGCCAGCAGCACCACCGACTCCTCCGCCAACTGCCTTGCCACCTCCCGCATTTCGGGCGGATTCAGGTTCACCGACGAGGGCGGCTCGGGCAGCACGCCGTCCAGCAGTCCCAGCTCCGCCTTCTGCGTCAGCACCCGCAGCGCCGCCCGGTCCACCAGCGCCTCCGGGATCTCGCCGGCCCGTACGGCCTCCAGCAGCGGGCTGCCGAAGCAGCGCACCCCTGGCAGCTCCACATCCACCCCGGCCGCCAGCGCGAGCGCCGCCGCACCGGCCGGGCCGGTGGCCAGGTCGTGGGCCAGCTCGATGAAGGAGACGCCGAAGTAGTCGGAGACGACGGTGCCGGTGAACCCCCAGGTGTCGCGGAGCAGTTCGGTCAGCAGCCCGGGGTCGGCGTGCGCCGGGATGCCGTCGGTGTCGGTGTAGGAGGCCATGACGGACCGGGCGCCGCCGTCGCGCAGGGCCATTTCGAAGGGCGGGAGGATGACGTCGGCCAGTTCGCGCGGGCCGATGGACACGGGCGCGTGGTTGCGGGCGCCGCGCGAGGCGGAGTAGCCAGCGAAGTGCTTGAGCGTCGCGATGATGCCGGCCGCCTCCAGCCCGCGTACGTACGCCGTGCCGATGGTGGCGACCAGGTACGGGTCCTCGCCGATGGACTCCTCGGTGCGGCCCCAGCGCGCGTCGCGCACGACGTCCAGCACCGGGGACAGCGCCTGGTGGATGCCGACCGCGCGCATCGAGCCGCCGATCAGCTCGGCCGCCCGGCCGACCAGGGCCGGGTCGAAGGAGGCGCCCCAGGCGAGCGGGGTCGGGAAGATGGTGGCCTGCCAGGCGGTGAAGCCGGTGAGGCACTCCTCGTGGGCGAGCGCCGGGATCCCGAAGCGGTTCGCGGCGGCGATACGGGCCTGCGTGCCGGCCAGCTCGGCCGCGCCCCGCGCCGGGTCGACGGGGGCGGTGCCGAAGGGGCGGGTGAGCTGGCCGAGGCCGTGCGGCAGGAGGGCGTCGAGGTCGGTGGGCCGGTTGACCTCGTGCTGCAGCGGGGCCACGTCGGCGCCGGAAGTGCCGTCTGCGCTGTCCGCGCCTGCAGCCTCCGAGCCGGGCCAGACGGAGTAGAGCTGGGCGGTCTTCTCCTCCAGGGTCATCCGGGAGAGCAGATCGCCCGCACGGACCTCGGCCGGTAGGGCGGTGTCCTGCCAGGGGGTGGTCATGGAACTCCTCACGTGGGAAAGGCGGGAACGGGGACGGCGGGACGGCGGGACGGCCGTGCGGTCAGCCCTTCGTCGCGCCGACCGTGATGCCCCCGATGAGCTGCCGCTCGGCGACCGCGTAGAAGGCCAGGGCCGGCACCATGGCGAGGACGAGATAGGCGAAGATGCGGGCGGTCTCGGCGGCGTACTGGCCCTGGAACTGCTGGACGCTGACCGGGATGGTCCACCAGGTGTCGTCGTTGAACACCAGCAGCGGCAGGAAGAAGTTGTTCCAGCTGCCGACGATCGCCAGCACGGACACCGTGCCCAGCGCGGGCCGGGCCATCGGCAGGAGGATCCGCCAGAAGAACCCGAAGGCGCTGCAGCCGTCCAGGGTGGCCGCCTCCTCCAGCTCGCCGGGGATCTCCCGGAAGAAGCCGCGCAGGATGATGATGGTCAGCGGCAGCCCGAAGGCGGCCTGGGGGAGGATCACGCCGAGCGGGTTGTCCAGCAGATCCGCGAAGCGCAGCAGCAGGAACAGCGGCAGCAGTGCCACCGCGAACGGGAACATCAGCCCCATCGTGAACAGGGTGAAGAACAGCTCCCGCCCCCGGAAGGCGAACCGGGCGAAGGCGAAGCCCGCGAGCGCCGCGATCCCCACGGTGAGCACGGTGGTCGCCACCGCGATGAGGATGCTGCTGCCGATGGCCCGCCAGAAGGTCCCCGAGCCGAGGATGTCGGTGAAGTTGGCGGTCACCCAGGGGCTGGGCAGCCCGAAGGGGTTGCGGGAGAGCTGGTCGGTGGACTTGAAGCCGGAGATCAGGGCGTAGAGCAGGGGTGTCACCACCACCGCGCCGACCAGCCACAGGATCACGTACACCGGGAGGGACTTGAGGCGCCGCCTCATCGCTGGGCTCGCATGGTGGTGAGGGCTCCTTCGGTGTCACGGCGCATGACGAAGCGCTGGTAGAGGAGGGCGAAGACCAGGCTGATCAGGAACATTGCGACGCTGATGGTGCTGGCGTAGCCCACCTGGTAGCGCTTGAAGCCGTACTGGAACATCGTGATCGCCATGGTCTCGGAGGCGTGGTCCGGGCCGCCCCCGGTGATCACCCACACCATGTCGAGCAGCTGGATGGAGTAGATGACGGACAGGAAGGCGCTGATCCGGATGGTCGGCCCGAGCAGCGGCAGGGTGACGTACCGGAACCGCTCCCAGGGGCCGGCGCCGTCGATCTTGGCGGCCTCGTGCAGCTCGGCCGGGATGCCCTGCAGCCCGGCGAGGTAGAGCATCATGTGGAAGCCGAAGTACTTCCACGTCATGGCCAGGAAGAGGGTCGGCAGCACCGTGGACGGATCGGAGAACCACTTCCCGCCCAGGGCCTCCAGACCGAGCTCCGAGAAGATCTTGTCGGCGAGGCCGTCGCCCGGCGCGAAGATCATGCTGAACAGCACGCCGGTGATGACCTCGGACAGGATGTACGGCGCGAAGAACAGCATCCGGTAGAAGGCGCGGCCGCGCAGCCTCTGGTTCAGCATCACGGCGATCGCCAGCGAGAACGGCAGCTGGATGAGGAGCGAGAAGGCGATCAGCAGGAAGCCGCGCCACAGGTCGCCGATGAAGACCGGGTCCTTGACCAGCTTGCTGAAGTTGCCGAGCCCGGTGAAGTCCGAAGGCCAGCCGAAGCCGCCCCAGTTGAAGAAGCTGGAGTAGAGGGCGAACAGGATCGGCAGCAGCACGAGTGCGCCGAAGAGCAGGAGCGCGGGCACGGTGAAGGCGAACGCCGTCAGCCAGTTCGTCATCCGGCGCAGGGCCGGCGGACGCGTGCGGGCGTGCGGGCCCCCCGGCGCCCGGCCCGGCCCCGGGCCGGGCTCGCGTGCTTCGCTGCGCGTCGCGTCCGTGTCACCGCGTACGTCGGCCGAAGTGGTCCCCATCTACGCGCTCTTCGCGACCTGGGTGATCGACCTGGCCACCTGCTCCGGCGACTTGTTGCCCGCGATCAGCGCGGCGACGGAGTCGTTGACCTCCTGTCCGACGGCCGGGGCGTAGGCCTGGTCCAGGTAGAGCTGGAAGCCGGTGGCCTGGTTCAGCGCCTCCGAGACCAGCTTGAGGTTGGGGTCGGTCAGCGCGCCTGCCGCGTCCTTGACGACCGGCACCAGGCCGGTCTCCTTGACCAGCTTCTCGTCGAAGGCGGTGGCGCCGAAGAACTTCACGAAGTCCAGTGCCGCCTTCGGCGCGCCCTTGCGCAGCGCGTGTCCGCCGCCCCCGCCGAAGACCTCCGTCAGCGCGCCCGCGCCGCCCTCGACGGCCGGGAAGGAGAAGAAGCCGAGGTCCTTGCCCAGCCCCTTGCCCGAGGACTTCTGCACGCTCGGCGCCCACTGGCCCATCAGCTCCATGGCAGCCTTGCCGTTGCCGACCGCCGCCGCCTCCCCGCTGGGCGTGGAGTACCCGGCCCCGAGGAAGCCCTGCTGGAACGGCTGGAGCGCGACGAGGTCCTTGAGGTGCTGCCCGGCCTTCACAAAGCCCTCGCCGGTGAAGTCGTTCTCCGTGGCGGCCTTCTGCATCGCCTCCAGCCCGGCCGTGCGCATCGCGAGATACGCCCAGAAGTACATGCCGGGCCACTTCTCCTTGCCGGCCAGGGCGATGGGGGTGATGCCCTTGGACTTCAGCTTCTGCACCGCGTCGAGATAGCCGCTCCAGGTGGTGGGCGGGGTGGTGATGCCGGCGGTCGCGAAGAGCGCCTTGTTGTACCAGAAGCCGACGGCGCCGATGTCGAAGGGGATGCCGTAGGTCTTGTCGTCGAACTGGTACGCCTCCAGGGAGGCGGGTACGTAGGCGTCGCGCCAGGAGGCGGTGGAGGAGGTGAGGTCCTCGACGAGTCCGGCGTCGATCTGCTGTTTGAGGACGCCGCCGCCCCAGGTGTGGAAGATGTCCGGCAGCTTCCCGGAGGCGGTGAGCGCGGTCATCTTCGACTTGTACGCCTCGTTCTCCAGCGTGACGATCTTGATCGTGACGTCCGGGTTCTGCTTCTCGAACTCCTTGGCGCGCTGGGCCCAGACTCCCTTGGCGGGCTCGGTGGTGGTGATGTTCCACCACTCGATGGTGGTCTTGCCCGAGGAGTTCCCGCCGCTGTCCGAGCCGCCGCAAGCGCTCAGGGCGCCCGCGGCGCCTGCCGCGAGGCCGGCGGCCGCGGAGGCGGACAGGAATCTGCGGCGGGACAGGGAGCTGGACCGAGGAGTGTCGCCCATTGCTGGCATCGCGCACCTTCCGGAAGGTCACCGATAATTCTCGGATCGATCCAGCCGGAAATTACGGACGTGGCGAGTCCGTGTCAATGGATGTGACAGAAGCGGAGGCCGGCGGTCCGAAACGCCCTACGTGCGGGCCGCCGTGCTGGCGCGTACGACCAGTTCCGTCGCCAACTCCACACGCGGCGAGTCCAGTTCCTCGCCGCGCGCCAGCCGCAGCACCGTACGGGCCGCCACCTTGCCCATTTCCGTGAGCGGTTGGCGCACCGTCGTCAACGGCGGGGCCAGCCAGCGCACTTCGGGGAGATCGTCGAAGCCGACCACGCTCATGTCCTCCGGGACCCGCAGTCCGCGTCTGCGCAGCGCCTCGATCGCGCCCAGCGCCATCTGGTCGCTGGCGGCGAAGAGCGCGGTCGGCGGCTCGGGCAGATCCAGCAGCGTACTCGCGCCCGTTGACCCGGACGCGTGGTAGAAGTCGCCGGGCACGATCAGGGCGTCGTCGACCGGGATGCCCGCGCCCTCCAGCGCCGCCCGGTAGCCGTCGAGACGGGCGCGGGAGCAGAGCAGCCGGGGCGGGCCCGCGATGAAGCCGATCCGGCGGTGGCCGAGCGAGAGCAGATGCTCGGTCGCGGCCATCCCGCCCGCCCAGTTGGTCGCCCCGACGGTGGGGGCCTCCAGGGTCGGTGAGCCGGCCGGGTCGACCACCACGATCGGGACGTTGAGCCGGCGCAACTCCTCGTGCAGCACCGGCTCCAGCACGGAGGTCACCAGGATCACGCCGTCCGACGCCCGGTCGCGCAGGTTCTTCATCCACTGCCGGGCGGACCCGGCGCGGCCGTGGATCGCCGACACGACCGTGCCGACGCCCGCCGCGTGCGCGACGTCCTCCACCCCCCGGATGATCTCCACCGCCCAGGGGCTGTCCAGGTCGTTGAAGACCAGGTCCAGCAGCGCCGCCCGGTCCCCCGGCGCACTGGTGCGGCGCCGGTAGCCGTGCTGCCGCAGCAGGTCCTCGACCTTGGCCCGGGTCTCCGGCGCCACGTCCGAACGCCCGTTGACCACGCGGGAGACGGTCGGCACGGACACGCCTGCGGCCTGCGCGATAGCGGTGATCGTCACCTTGCGCCCGTTGCTGCTCTGTCCCGCTTCCTGTGCCTGATCCTGTGCCATGCCCTGGCCCCTCCTCGTGCGATCCCGACCGAAATCTTTCGGGAGCCCCAATTCGAGCTGAGCGTACTCCGGAAAGCGTTGTCACAGGCGTTGACGACCCTCCCGCGCGGCTCTACCGTTTCGGGCGCACCCTCGGAAACCTTGCGGCAACCTTCCGGAAAAGAGGGCTCCCCCCAATGAAGACCGAGCAATTGCGTCACTTACGCAGAGCCGTGCTCGCCGTCACCGGCGCGGCCATGCTCATCCTGGGCCTCGCCGCCCCCAGCCAGGCCGCCGACCCCGTGCTGCGCGACCTCGCCACGGCCAAGGGCCGGTACATAGGCTCCGCCGCGACCGCGAGCGAGCTGAACATCAGCTCGTACGCGGCCCTCGAAGGCACCCAGTTCAACTCGGCCACCCCCGGCAACGAGATGAAGTGGGAATCCGTCGAAGCCACCCGCGGCACCTACAACTGGACCGGTGGTGACAACCTCGTCAGCTTCGCCCAGGCCCACAGCATGCAGGTCCGCGGCCACACCCTCGTCTGGCACAGCCAACTCCCCAGCTGGCTCACCTCGGGCACCTTCACCAACGACGAGCTGCACGCCCTCCTGGTCAAGCACGTCACCGACGAAGTCACCCACTTCAAGGGCAAGATCAACCAGTGGGACGTCGTCAACGAGCCACTCAACGAGGACGGCACGTACCGGGCGAGCCTCTGGTACAACCAGCTCGGCTCCTCCTACATAGCCGACGCGCTGCGCGCCGCGCGCGCCGCCGACCCCGCCGCCAAGCTCTACATCAACGACTACAACACCGACGGCACCGGCTCGAAGTCCGACGGCATGTACAACCTCGCCAAGTCGCTTCTCGCGCAGGGCGTTCCGCTCGACGGCATCGGCTTCCAGGGCCACCTGATCGTCGGCTCCGTCCCGACCACCGTCCAGACCAACCTCCAGCGCTTCGCCGACCTCGGCCTTGACGTCGCCGTCACCGAGCTCGACGTCCGCATGACCCTCCCCGCCACGACCGCCCTGCTCACCCAGCAGAAGGCCGACTTCAAGTCGGTGGTCAGTGCCTGTCTCGCCGTCTCCCGCTGCGTCGGCGTCACCGTCTGGGGTCTCGGCGACGCCACCTCCTGGGTCCCCGGCGTCTTCCCCGGCCAGGGCGCGGCCAACATCTACGACGAGAACTACCAGCCCAAGCCGGCCTTCTACGGCGTCGCCGAGGCGCTGGGGTGGACCGGCACCGTTCCTGTCCCGACGGCGAGCTGCGCGGTGACGTACGGCGTCAACCAGTGGAACACCGGCTTCACGGCGAGCGTGACGGTGAAGAACACCGGCACGACCCCGGTCTCCGGCTGGTCCCTGACCTGGACCTACCCCTCCGGCCAGAAGGTCACCCAGGCCTGGAACGCGACCGTCGTCCAGTCCGGGACGGCGGTGACCGCGACCAACGTGTCCTACAACGCGACGATCGCGGCGGGCGGCACGCAGGCCTTCGGCTTCAACGCGAGCTGGTCGGGCTCGAATCCCGCACCGGCGGACTTCAAGTTGAACGGGACGGCGTGTAGTTAGCGCGCCGCCGCCGCCGGCGTCGCTGGCCGGGTGGGGGTCCGGGGGCTTGCCCCCGGACTCCTGAACGCCCTTCGGGCGTGTCCTCAATCGCCGGACGGGCTGGGTCGGCCGGTGTGCGCCTTCCCTTTCGGGTCTGGTCGGGGCCGCCTGCCGGGACTGCGTCCTCAGCGCTCGCGACTCGGGTCGGCCTTGTTGGTGCCCGGGATCCTCGCTCGTCGCTTCCGGGCGCATCCCTCCACCGTCCCCTTCGGCCCGTACGCGACCACCAGCCGGTGGGGGTACAGGTCCTCAACCCCGGACGGGCTGGAGATTGCCTTCCGGCCGGGCGGGGGCGGTGGAGGGGTTCTCCCGCAGGCGACGAGCGAGGATCCCGGGCACAACCGGGCCGACCAGAGTCGCGAGCGCCGAGGAGAGAGGCCCCGGCAGGCGCCCCCGACCCCACGGCCAACCCAGCCCGTCCGGCGCTTGAGGACGGAACCAGCAACCCCGGCCGACGGCACCGAAACGGCACCGGTGCAGGCGGCACCGTCCGCGTGGCCCGTCCGGCGTTTGAGGACGGAACCGGAACCCCGGCTTACCGGGCCCGTACGGTGAACGCCGTGACCGACACCGCCTCGTCGTCCAGACACGCACCGCTCTCCAGATCGAACCGCTGCTTGAGGAGCGGCGACGCGACGTACGCCCGCCCGTCCGCCGTGGATCCGAGCAGCCCCCGGGAGAGGACGTACGCGCCGGTGAAGGGGTCGCGGTTCTCGACGGCGTAGAGCCGTCCCCCGCGGTCGGCGAAGACCGCGGCCTGGCGGCCGTCGGGGAGGAGGGCGGCGACGCCGCGGCCGGGCTGGAGGCGGTCGCGGTCGCAGACGGCGAACCAGGCCTCGTCGACGAGGAGTTCGACGGTCATGAGGCGGGGGTCCCTTCGAGCGTGCGGATCGGGAGGACGGGGCCGGCGAGGAGCTGGAGGTCGGGCTTGACCTGGTCGCGCTCGGGGACGAACTTCACCGAAGGGTCCGGAACGTCCGGGGCGTTGACGAAGGAGACGAAGCGGGCGAGGCGCTCGGGGTCGTTGACGGTGTCGGCCCATTCGTCGCGGTAGCCGGCGACATGGTCGGCCATCAGGGCCTCCAGCTCGTCGCAGATGCCGAGCGAGTCGTGGACGACGACATCGCGCACGTGCTCCAGGCCGCCGTCGAGGCGGTCCAGCCAGACCGAGGTGCGCTCGAGGCGGTCGGCCGTGCGGATGTAGAACATCAGGAAGCGGTCGATGAGGCGGACGAGCTCGGCGTCGCTGAGGTCCTGCGCCAGCAGGTCCGCGTGGCGCGGGGTGGCGCCGCCGTTGCCGCCGACGTAGAGGTTCCAGCCGGAGGCGGTGGCGATGATGCCGAAGTCCTTGCTCTGGGCCTCGGCGCACTCGCGCGCGCAGCCGGAGACGGCCGACTTGAGCTTGTGCGGGGAGCGCAGCCCCCGGTAGCGCAGCTCCAGGTCGATGGCCATCCGGACGGAGTCCTGGACGCCGTAGCGGCACCAGGTCTGGCCGACGCAGGACTTCACCGTGCGCAGCGACTTGCCGTAGGCGTGGCCGGACTCGAAGCCGGCGTCGACCAACCGGGTCCAGATCATGGGGAGTTGCTCGACCCGCGCGCCGAACATGTCGATCCGCTGGCCGCCGGTGATCTTTGTGTAGAGGCCGAAGTCCCGTGCCACCTCGCCGATGACTATGAGCTTCTCGGGGGTGATCTCGCCGCCGGGGATGCGCGGCACGATCGAGTAGGAGCCGTTCTTCTGCAGGTTGGCGAGGAAGTGGTCGTTGGTGTCCTGCAGGGCCGCCTGCTCGCCGTCCAGGACGTGCACGGAGGTGCCCAGCGTCGGCGCGAGCGAGGCGATGATCGACGCGACGGCCGGCTTGCAGATCTCGCAGCCGTCGCCGCCGCGGGCGGCCTCGCGGCCGTGGCGGTCGAGCAGGTCGGCGAAGGTCGTGATGCGCAGGGCCAGCACGATCTCGTACAGCTCCTGGCGGGTCTGGGCGAAGCAGCCGCACAGGCCCTTGTCGACCACGACGCCGCCGGCCTCGAGCTCGGCGGTGACGAGCTGGCCGAGCACCTTCACGCAGCTGCCGCAGCCGGTGCCCGCCTTGGTGCACTTCTTGACCTCGGGGAGGGTGGTGCAGCTGTGCTCGGTGACGGCGGAGCGGATCGTGCCCTTGGTGACGTTGTGGCAGGAGCAGATCACCGCCTCGTCGGGAAGCGAGGAGGGCCCGAGGGTGACGGGGCCGCCGGCGCCGGCCGGGAGGACGAGCTGCTCGGGGGAGACGGGCGGCACGGAGCCGGTGAGGGGGCGGAGCATGCCGTAGGAGTCGGCGTCGCCGACGAGGATGCCGCCGAGCAGGACGCCGTCGGGGGAGACGACCAGCTTCTTGTACACGCCGGAGCGGGTGTCGCTGTATACGATGTCGAGGCAGCCCTCGGCCGTTCCGTGCGCGTCGCCGAACGAGGCCACGTCCACACCGAGCAGCTTGAGCTTGGTGGAGAGGTCGGCGCCGGTGAAGGAACCTTCCTGCCCCGCGATCGCCTTCGCCACCGTCTCGGCCATCTCGTAGCCGGGAGCGACCAGGCCGTACACCCGGCCGTCCGAGGCCAGCGCGCACTCGCCGATCGCGTACACCGCGTCGTCGCTCGTGCGGCACTGCTCGTCGACCACGATGCCGCCGCGCTCGCCCACCGGCAGCCCGCACTCCCGCGCGAGCTGGTCCCGGGGCCGTACGCCCGCCGAGAAGACCACGAGGTCGGTGTCCAGCACCGAGCCGTCGGAGAGCTTCATCGCCGCGACCGAGCCGTCCTCGGCGGCCGTGATCTCCTGCGTGCCCACACCCGCGTGGACCGTCACGCCCATGTCCTCGATCGTGCGGCGCAGCGCCGCCCCGCCGCCCTCGTCCACCTGGACCGGCATCAGCCGCGGCGCGAACTCCACGACGTGGGTCTCCAGGCCCAGGCCCTTGAGCGCGCCCGCCGCCTCCAGCCCCAGCAGCCCGCCGCCGACCACCGCGCCGACGCGCGAGGTCATCGCGTACTCCTCGATGGCGAGGAGGTCCTCGATGGTGCGGTAGACGAAGCAGCCGCCCGCGTCCTTGCCCGGCACCGGCGGCACGAAGGGGTACGAGCCGGTGGCCAGCACCAGCGTGTCGTACGCGATCGTCAGCCCGGAACGGGCCGTCACGGTGCGGGCCTCGCGGTCCACGGCCACCGCCGGGTCGCCGACATGCAGCTCGATGCCGTGCGCGGCCATGAAGCCGGCCTCGACCATCGACAGGTCCTCCGGGGTCTTCCCCGAGAAGTACGAGGTGAGCTGGACCCGGTCGTAGGCGGGGCGCGGCTCCTCGCAGAGCACCACCACCCGGGAGGCCTTCGTGATGCCCCGGTCGGCCAGCGCCTCCAGGAATCGCTGGCCGACCATCCCGTGGCCGACCAGCACGATCGTAGGCGTGGTCATGATCAAGAGCCTCCGTTGTCGGTGACAGTGAGCAGGTGAAGCGGTGCGGCTCGGGAAGGCAGCGGCTCGTCGCCCTCCCACGTACGGGCGAGCTCGCCGACACTGGCGAGGTCGCCCAGCAGAATCCCGCCGACCAGGCGGTCGCCGCGCATGATGACCTTCCGGTACGCCCCGCGGGTGGCGTCCGCCAGCCGCAGCACGTCGTCGCCGGGGGCGGCGACCGGGTCCCCGAAGGTCGCGATGTCCATCGTCCGCGGGCCGTTGAGCGTCAGCCGCGTGAGCGTGCGGGTGCCGCGGTAGCGCGGCGCTTCTTGCGGGGTGTTTTGCGGCGTGTATTGCGCGATCAGGATCCGGGCGAGCACGTCCGCCTGTTCGGTGGCCGGGCCCGCCAGGCCGTACACGACGCCGTCGTGCTGCGCGCAGTCCCCGATGGCGTGGATGTACGGGTCCGACGTGCGCAGCTCGTCGTCCACCACGATGCCCTTGGCGATCTCCAGCCCGGCGGCCTGCGCCAGCCCGACCCGGGGCCGCACCCCGCAGGCCAGCACGACGATCTCGGCGTCCAGCCGGTAGCCGTCGGCGAGCTCCACCGCCTGTACGGTCCGGGCGGTGGTGTGCAGGCCGCGTACGCGGCACTCGGTGTGCACCTCGACGCCCAGCGACTCAATGTGCGTACGCAGCAGCTGCGAGGCGGCAGGGTCCAGGTGCCGCTCCATCAGGCCCTCGCCCTGCGTCGCGATCACCACCTGCGCCCCGCGCGCCGCCAGAGCCCGTGCCGCCGACACCCCGAGCAGCCCGCCGCCCACCACCACGGCCCGCACGCCGGGGCGTACCGCCTCCGACAGCGCCGCGCAGTCGTCCATCGTCCGGAACGCGTGCACCCCCTCGGGGAGCTCTCCCTGTCCCTCCGCGAACAGCCCGCGCAGCGGCGGCAGCACCGGGTTCGAGCCCGTGGCCAGCACGAGGCGGTCGTACGGGACGACATCCCCGTTGTCGCACACGACCGCCCGCTCGGCCCGGTCGACGCGCACGACGCGCGTCCCGCCCTTGCGGTCTTCCGTACGGTCTTCCGCCCCCGGCAGCGTGATCACGTCGGCCGGATACCGCCCGGCCAGCACCTCCGCCAGCAGCACCCGGTTGTACGGCGCGTGCGGCTCCTCGCCGATCAGCGTGACGGTGAAACCGGCACTGCTGTACGGCGCGAGCTGCTGCGCGAGGCGCGCCCCTGCCATTCCGCTGCCGATCACCACGATGTCCATGCATACGAGCGTGCGTCGTGGCTGTTACCCGGCGGCATCCCTGCCGTTTCCCCAAAGGAACAGTGCGCTCAGCGCGGGGTGGGGCGGGATGTGAGCCGTTCCGTTGCGGTGCCGTCGGCCATGGCTGGGGGTTCCGTCCTCAATCGCCGGACGGGCCGCGCGGACGGTGCCGCCTGCGCCGGTGCGGTTTCGGTGCCCCCGGTAGGGGTGCCGGTTCCGTCCTCAAGCGCCGGACGGGCCGCGCGGACGGTGCCGCCTGCACCGGTGCGGTTTCGGTGCCCCCGGTAGGGGGTGTCGGTTCCGTCCTCAAACGCCGGACGGGCTGGGTGTGGCGTGGGGTCGGTGCCACCACCGGGGATCTCTCCTCGGCGCTCGCGACTCTGGTCGGTCTTGTTTGTGCCCGGGATCCTCGCTCGTCGCGCTGCGGGAGAACCCCGGCGTGTCCCCTCCCGGCCGGACGGGAAGTTCAGCCCGTCCGGCGTTTGAGGACACGCCCGCAGGGCGTTCGGGGGTCCGAGGCGAAGCCCCGGTTTCGGGAAGGGGCGGGGTGGGGGTGACCCCTTCAGGGCCTCGGGGATGACGCACTCGTATACAAGGGAAAGCCGGATCAGCTGTCCGCGCGCTCCACTCTCACGGCGCACACCTTGAACTCCGGCATCCGCGAGGTCGGGTCGAGGGCCGGATTGGTCAGGGTGTTGGCCCGGCCCTCGCCCGGCCAGTGGAACGGCATGAACACCGTGTCCGGCCGGATCGCCCGGCTCACCTGCGCCGGGGCAACCGCGCGCCCGCGCCGTGAGGTCACCGCCACGGGGTCGCCGTCGGCGATGCCGATGCGGTCGGCGAGCTGCGGGTGGAGCTGGACGAAGGGGCCCGGCGCGGCCGCGTTGAGCTCCGCCACCCGCCGGGTCTGGGCGCCGGACTGGTACTGGGCGAGGACCCGGCCGGTGGTGAGGTAGAGCGGGTAGTCGCCGTCCGGCTCCTCGGCCGAGGGACGGTGGATCACGGGCACGAAGCGCGCCCGCCCGTCGGGGGTCGCGAACCGGTCGTGGAACAGCCGGGGCGTGCCGGGGTGGCTGTCGTCCGGGCAGGGCCAGAAGACGCCGTCCTCCTCGGCGATCCGGCGGTATGTGATGCCCGAGTAGTCCGCCGGCCCGCCCGCCGACGCGCGGCGCAGCTCGTCGAAGACCTCCTCCGGGTCCGTCGGGAAGCCCTTCTCCCAACCGAGCCTGGCGGCAAGTCCGTTCAGGACGTACAGGTCACTGCGTACGCCCTCCGGCGGGTCGATCGCCTTCCTGCGCAGCAGGACCCGCCCCTCCAGGTTGGTGGTCGTCCCCGTCTCCTCCGCCCATTGGGTGACCGGGAGCACGACATCGGCCATGGCGGCGGTCTCCGACAGCACGACATCGCACACCGCCAGGAAGTCCAGCGCCGCCAGCCGCCCCTCGATGTGCCCGGCGCGCGGCGCCGACACCACCGGGTTCGAGCCCATCAGCAGCAGCGCCTTCACCTCCCCGCCCAGCGCGTCCAGCAGTTCGTACGCGCTCCGCCCCGGCGCCGGCAGGTCATCCGGGTGGACACCCCACACCCCCGCCACGTACGCCCGCGCGGCCGGGTCGTCCAGCTTCCGGTAGCCCGGCAGCTGGTCGGCCTTCTGGCCGTGCTCCCGGCCGCCCTGGCCGTTGCCCTGGCCGGTCAGGCAGCCGTAGCCGGACAGCGGGCGCCCGGCCCGCCCGGTGGCCAGGCACAGGTTGATCCACGCGCCGACCGTGTCCGTGCCCTTCGCCTGCTGCTCCGGCCCGCGCGCCGTCAGCACCATCCCCGTACCGTCCGGCGTATCGCAGAACAGCCGCACCGCCTCGCGCAGCGCCGGCACCGGTACGCCCGTGAGCCGCTCCACCATCTCCGGCCAGTGCGCCATCGCCGCCGCCCGGGCCTGCGGCCAGCCGTTCGTACGCTCCGCCACGAACTCCTCGTCGACGTGGCCCTGCGCCACCACCAGATGCAGCAGCCCCAGCGCCAGCGCCAGGTCCGTCCCCGGCCTCGGCTGCAGATGCAGGTCCGCCTGCTCGGCGGTGCGCGTCCGGCGCGGGTCCACGACGATCAGCTTTCCGCCGTTCGCCTTCAGCTCCGTCAGGTAGCGCAGCGCCGGCGGCATCGTCTCCGCCAGATTCGACCCCACCAGGATCACGCACCCCGTGCGGGAGATGTCCGCCATCGGGAACGGCAGCCCCCGGTCCAGCCCGAACGCCTTGTTGTGCGCCGCAGCCGCCGACGACATGCAGAACCGGCCGTTGTAGTCGATCTGCGACGTCCTCAGCACCACCCGCGCGAACTTCCCCAGCGCGTACGCCTTCTCATTCGTCAGCCCGCCCCCGCCGAACACGCCGACCGCGTCCGGCCCATGCGCCGCCCTCACGCGCACGAGCCCCTCCGCCACCCGGTCGAGCGCGTCCTCCCACCCGGCTGCCTCCAGCTTCCCCGTGGCCCGGTTCCTGACGAGCGGTCCGCCCAACCGCGCTCCCGCGGACAGCACGTCGGGCGCTGTACGGCCCTTTCCGCACAGCGCGCCCCTGTTCACCGGGAAGTCCCGCTCCACGACCTCGACGCGTGCCCCGTTCGGGGTCGGGGTGCGCGCGAGCCCCATCCCGCATTGCAGGGCGCAGTACGGGCAGTGCGTCTGCGTTGCCGTGTCGGTCTCACTCATATGACCAGCGTGCTTCCGGCGTGTTTCGCCCGCCGCGCGGCGGCGTTACGCCCCCGGTACGGGGCCCTCAGCGGGCGGCCGACCCGGCAGTGAGCGCACCCGCTTGCCGGGGGCTGCGCCCCCGGGCCCCCGAACGCCCTTCGGGCGTGTCCTCAAGCGCCGGACGGGCTGGGTTGGCCGGTGTGCGCCTGCTGTTGTCGTGGGGTCGGGGCCGCCTGCCGGGACTGCGTCCTCAGCGCTCGCGACTTGGGTCGGCCCGGTTCGTGCCCGGGATCCTCGCTCGTCGCTTCCGGGCGCATCCCTCCACCGTCCCCTTCGGCCCGCTCGCGGCCACCGGCCGGTGAGGGTACGGGTCCTCAGGCCCGGACGGGCTGAAGATTGCCCTTCCGGCCGGGCGGGGGCGGTGGAGGGGTTCTCCCGCAGGCGACGAGCGAGGGCCCCTATTCTCCTGCGCGGTCCTCGCGGGCGCTTCGCTTGCTTCGGACCGCTGCGCCGGCCTCCGGCCGCCGACCCGGGGGCACCGCCCACCTCCCCTGGGCGGGGCGGGGGCGGTGGAGGGGTTCTCCCGCAGGCGACGAGCGAGGATCCCGGGCACGGACTGAAGGTGCCGGAGTCGCGAGCGCCGAGGAGAGAGACCCCGGCAGGCGCCCCCGACCCCACGGCCAACCCAGCCCGTCCGGCGCTTGAGGACGGAACCGCCAGTCATGGCAGACGGCACCGCAACGGCACCGGTGCAGGCAGCACCGCTGCGACGCCCGTCCGGCGCTTGAGGACGGAACCGCCAGTCATGGCAGAGGGCACCGCAACGGCGCCGGTGCAGGCAGCACCGCTGCGACGCCCGTCCGGCGTTTGAGGACGGAACCGCCAGTCATGGCAGAGGGCACCGGAACGGCGCCGGTGCAGGCAGCACCGCTGCGACGCCCGTCCGGCGTTTGAGGACGGAACCGCCAGTCATGGCAGAGGGCACCGCAACCGCACCCGGTGCAGGCGGCACCGTCCGCTCCGCTCGGGCGACGCCCGCCTCGCGGGGGCCCAGGAAGCGGGGGTCGGGGGTGAAGGCGGCGTCGAAGGCGGCCTTGAGGGCTCCGGCGAGCTCGCGGGTGCCGCCGTAGTACCAGGTGAGGTCGTGCTTTTCGTCGACGCCGACCCCGTAGGAGGTGATGCCGGCGGCGGAGCAGAGCGCGAGGGCGCGCCGGATGTGGAAGGCCTGGCTGACGAGAACGGCGCGGTGGACGCCGAAGATCCGCTTGGCGCGGGTGCAGGAGTCCCAGGTGTCGAAGCCGGCGTAGTCGAGGACGACCTGCGCCCCGGGGACGCCGTGCCGCTCCAGGTAACTGAGCATGGCGCCGGGCTCGTTGTAGTCCTTACGGCTGTTGTCGCCGGTCACCAGGATGACGCGGACCTTGCCGGCGGCGTAGAGCTCGGCCGCCGCGTCGAGGCGGTGCGCGAGGTAGGGCGAGGGCTCGCCGTTCCAGAGGCCGGCGCCGAAGACGACGGCGACGGGGGCGGCGGGGACGTCGGCGAGGGTGCGGACGCGGGCGGCGGCGGAGGCCTGGAGCCAGGTGGCGGGGAGCAGCGCCAGGACGCAGGCCAGCACCAGGATGCGCAGCAGACGTCGCCATTCGCGCCGCGTCCGTGGAGCCCGCCACGGCGCTCGCAATTTCATCCGCACACCCCTACTTCTCCGTACTTCTTTGAATCTTTGATGATCAATCCCCCTTCCGACTCGACGCGCAGGCCTCCGATGCGGTTCCATGACCGTCGTGCTCGACCACGTCCACTCACAGTTGCCTCTCTTCGTCTACGGCACGCTCCGCGCCGGCGAGGCCAACCACGCCGCCATGTTCCGGGGCCGTACGAAGATCGTCATTCCCGCCGTCCTCAGCGGCGCGGTCCTCTACGACGGCCCGGGATTCCCGTACGCCGTCAACGCCGACGGGGGGCGGGTTCTCGGCGAACTCGTCCACCCGCTTCCCGAGCTCTACAACGAGGTGCTCGCCGACCTCGACCACCTGGAGGAGTACGTCCCGAACGCTCCCGACAGCCTGTTCGTGCGCGTCGCGCGCGGCACCCGCACCGAGGACGGGGAACCGGTCCTGGCGTGGGTGTATCTCGCGGGGCCGGTCGAGGAGCGGCGGCTGCACGCCTCGGGCCGGATCATCACGAGCGGCGACTGGCGGAGACCGGTCTAGGGCCCGCCCAGGGCCGTCCGGGGCCTGTCCTCACAGCCGTCGGAAGGCGGTGTGAATCGGCGGAAACCACTCGTCATTTCTGCGCAACGGCAATGGAACCCCGGCTCGCCACACTCACTTCATGACGGCATGGGAAGTTCCCGGACCGGAGCCCTTCGACAGTACGGCGCAGCTCATGACCCAGATCACGGCACAGCTCAGCAGTCAGCTCACCGGAGTGACCCTGCGCGCCGCGGCGCCGGGCCCGCTGCCCACGCTGGTGGCCGTCGCGCACGGCAGCCGTGATCCGGAGGCGCTGCGGACGGTCCGGGAGCTGCTGGACCGGATCCGGGCGCTGCGCCCGGACCTGCCGGTGCGCCTGGGGCACATCGAGCTCAATGAGCCGCTCCTGGACGACACGCTGGCCGGTCTGCGCGCGGGCACGGATGTGGTGCTGGTCCCGCTGCTGCTCAGCCGTGGCTATCACGTCAAGCAGGACATCCCGCAGGCCCTGGCCGGGGCCCCGCATCTGCGCGGCCGGATCGCCGGGCCGCTCGGGCCGCATCCGCTGCTGGCGGAGGCGCTGCACGGGCGGCTCGTGGAGGCCGGGTGGCGTACGCCGCGCGGAGCCGGGGCCGCCCGGGCGGGGGTCGTGCTGGCGGCGGCCGGGTCACGGGACCCGGACTCGGCACGGGACACCGCCCGTACGGCGGCGCTGCTGCGGCAGCGGCTCGGCGGGATCCCGGTGGTGCCGGCGTTCGCCACCGGCGGGCCGACCGTGACGGACGCGGTCAACGCCCTCGCGGCGCGCGGCCGCCACCGTGTCGCCCTCGCGTCCTGCTTCGCCTCGCCCGGCCGCTTCGCCACGCAGACGGCCGCCGCCGCGCCCTGGCTGGCCGCGTCACCGCTGGGTGCGCATGCGGCGATGGCCCGGCTGGTGCTGCACCGTTACGACCGGGCGAGAGCGGGAGTCACCGGCGACGCGGCCTGGACGGAGCTCGCGACCGCCTGAACGCCGCATGCGCAGCGCTGGCGTACGGTCAGCCCATGAACGTGAACGACCCGGAGGGTGCCCCGTACCGCGAGGCCGACATCGAGCGCTACGTGGCGGAGCCGGACAAGCGCCCAGGCAGGACCGCGTTCCAGCGGGACAGGGCGAGGATGCTGCACTCGGTCGGCCTGCGCAGGCTGGCCGGGAAGACGCAGGTAGTGGACCCGGTGGACATCTCGCCGGAGGTCAACACGAGCCCGCGCACGCGGCTCACGCACAGCCTGGAGTGCGCGCAGGTCGGCCGGGAGCTGGGGGCGGCGCTGGGCTGCGACCCGGACCTGGTCGAGACGGCCTGCCTGGCCCACGACATCGGGCACCCGCCCTTCGGGCACAACGGGGAGCAGGTGCTCGCCGAGGTCGCCGAGGGCTGCGGCGGGTTCGAGGGGAACGCGCAGTCGCTGCGGCTGCTGACGCGCCTGGAGCCGAAGCGCTTCTCGCAGGACGGCATCAGCGTCGGCCTCAACCTCACCCGGGCCGCGCTGGACGCCGCCACCAAGTACCCCTGGCCGCGCGGCGGGCACCCGGTCAGCCCCGGCAGCCCGAAGTTCGGGGTGTACGAGGACGACCTGCCGGTGTTCGGCTGGCTGCGCAAGGGCGCGCCGGACTACCGGCAGTGCTTCGAGGCGCAGGTCATGGACTGGTCGGACGATGTGGCGTACTCCGTCCATGACGTGGAGGACGGCCTGCACGCCGGCCACCTGAACCCGGACCAGCTCCTCGCCGGGCCGGAGCGCCGTGAGGTCTTCGCCGTCACCGCCGCCCGCTACGCCCACGGCGCGGACGAGAACGAGCTGGCCGAGGCCCTGGACCGGCTGCTGGCCCAGGAGTGGTGGCCCAGGCGGTACGACGGCACGGCGGTCGCCCAGGCCCGCCTGAAGGACGCCAGCTCGCAGCTCATCGGCCGCTTCTGCCTGGCCGCCGAGCGCGCGACCCGGGACGCGTACGGCACCGGACGGCTGACCCGCTACCGCGCCGAGCTGGTGGTGCCCCGCGAACAGCGCCTGGAGTGCGCCGTACTGAAGGCGGTGGCGGACCGGTACGTCATGCAGCGCGAGTCGCAGGAAAGGCGGCGTGCGCAGCAGCGGGTTGTCATCGGGGAGCTGGCGGAAGCGCTGCTTGCGCGTGCGCCGGAAGGACTCGACCGGCAGTTCACGGGCATCTTCGACGCGGCGGGCGACGACCGGGCCCGGCAGCGCGCGGTGATCGACCAGATCGCCTCGCTGACGGACGCGTCGGCCACCGCGCTGCACGCCAGGCTGACCACCCGATAACAGCCGGTCGGCGCGGCACCCTTCACGCCGACCCCGCCGTGCGGGACGCTCACTGGGGGACGACCAACACCAGGGAGGCGCACAGTGGTGGACGCAGACCAGACCTTCGTCATCGTCGGGGCGGGGCTCGCGGGGGCCAAAGCCGCCGAGGCGCTGCGATCCGAGGGCTTCACCGGCCGGGTGATACTGATCGGTGACGAACGCGACCACCCCTACGAGCGCCCGCCGCTGTCCAAGGGCTTCCTGATCGGCAACGAGGACCGCGACTCGGTCTTCGTCCAGCCCGCCGCCTGGTACGCCGAGCACGATGTCGAGCTGCACCTCGGCCAGCCCGTCGTCAGCCTGGACCGCGAGGCGAAGACCGTCACCCTCGGCGACGGCAGCGCTCTGCACTACGACAAGCTGCTGCTCGCCACCGGCGCCGAGCCCCGCCGCCTGGACATCCCCGGCACCGACCTGGCGGGCGTGCACCACCTGCGCCGCCTAGCGCATGCCGAGCGGCTCAAGGGCGTCCTCGCCTCCCTCGGCCGCGAGAACGGGCAGCTGGTCATCGCGGGCGCGGGCTGGATCGGCCTGGAGGTCGCCGCCGCCGCGCGCGGGTACGGCGCCGAGGTGACGGTCATCGAGCCCGAGCCGACCCCGCTGCACAGCGTGCTCGGCCCCGAGCTGGGCGAGGTCTTCGCCGAGCTGCACCGCGAGCATGGCGTCCGCTTCCACTTCGGCGCCAAGCTCACCTGCATCACCGGCCAGGACGGCATGGTCATGTCCGTCCTCACCGACGACGGCGAGGAACACCCCGCCCACGACGTCCTCGCCGCCATCGGCGCCGCCCCCCGCACCGCCCTCGCCGAGGCCGCCGGCATCGCGATGGCCGAGCGCTCCGCAGGCGGCGGCATCGCCGTGGACTCCCGGCTGCGCACCTCCGACCCCGACATCTTCGCCGCCGGAGACGTCGCCAACGCCGAACACCCGCTGCTCGGCGGCCGGTTGCGGGTCGAGCACTGGGCCAACGCCCTCAACAGCGGTCCCGTCGCCGCCCGCAACATGCTCGGCAAGGACCTCCCCTACGACCGGGTCCCGTACTTCTTCACCGACCAGTACGACCTGGGCATGGAGTTCTCCGGGCACGCCGCCCCGGGGGCGTACGACCAGGTCATCGCGCGCGGCGACGTCGGAAAGCGGCAGTTCATCGCCTTCTGGCTCAGCGAGGGCCGGGTGCTGGCCGGGATGAACGTCAACGTCTGGGATGTCACCGACACCATCCAGAAGCTGATCCGCTCCGGCGTGACGGTGGACCCCGACCTGCTCGCCGATCCGTCGGTGCCGCTAGCCTCGTTCCTGGAGTGATCGGGAAGGGGCGCATGTGAGAACTGCCGTCGTACCGCTGGAGGACATCTTCGAGCTGCGCCGGAGCGTGCTGCGCCCCGGCCGCCCCCGCAACACCGCCGCCTTCGTCGAGGACGGCCACCCCGGCGTCTTCCACGTCGCGGCCTACGCCCCCGACGGCACCCTCTGCGCCTGCGCCACCTTCTTCCCCGAGCAGCTCCCCGGCGAGGCCGCGCCCGCCCACCGCCTGCGCGGCATGGCCAGCGCAGACGCCGTACGCGGCCAGGGCTACGGCGCCGCCGTCCTCCAGGCCGGCCTGGCCGAGGCCCGGGCGCGCGGGGCCGAGCTGGTGTGGTGCAACGGCCGCGTGGCGGCCCGGGGCTTCTACGAGCACCAGGGCTTCACGGCGGTCGGCGAGGAGTTCCAGCTGGAGCCTGCCGGGGCGCACTACGTCTTCGTGGCGAAGCTGTCGTAGTGGTTGTCGTAAAAGGCTGTCGTAAAAGGTTGTCGTAGCGCGGCCGTAGAATCCTTCCGTGGCAGGTCGGATCAGAGACGAAGATGTGAAGGCAGTCCGGGACGCGGTCCCGATCGATGCCGTCGTCTCGGAATACCTGCAGCTCAAGAACGCGGGCGGCGGCAACCTCAAGGGCCTGTGCCCCTTTCATGACGAGAAGTCCCCGTCCTTCCAGGTAAGTCCCAGCAAGGGGCTTTTCTACTGTTTCGGCTGCCAAGAGGGCGGCGACACCCTCGACTTCGTCATGAAGCTCGACCACCTCTCCTTCTCCGAGGCCGTCGAGCGCCTCGCGGGCGTGGCCGGGATCACCCTGCGCTACGACGAGGGCGGCTACACCCCCGGCCGCCAGCAGGGCGAGCGGATCCGCCTCGTCGAGGCCCACAAGATCGCCGCCCAGTTCTACGCCGAGCAGCTCGGCACCGCCGAGGCCGAGATCGGCCGTGCCTTCCTGCGCGAGCGCGGCTTCGACCAGGCCGCCGCCGAGCACTTCGGCGTCGGCTACGCGCCCGCCGGCTGGGACCATCTCATCCGCTTCCTGCGCGGCAAGGGCTTCACCGACCGCGAGCTGCTCACCTCGGGCCTGGCGAGCGAGGGCCGCCGGGGCGCGATCGACCGCTTCCGCGGCCGCCTCATCTGGCCGATCCGCGACATCACCGGCGAGGTCATCGGCTTCGGCGCGCGCAAGCTGCGCGAGGACGACCAGGGCCCGAAGTACCTCAACACCCCCGAGACCCCGCTCTACAAGAAGTCCCACGTCCTGTACGGGATCGACCTCGCGAAGAAGGACATCGCGAAGACGAACCGTGCCGTGGTCGTCGAGGGCTACACCGATGTCATGGCCTGCCACCTCGCCGGCATCACCACCGCCATCGCGACCTGCGGCACCGCCTTCGCGGGCGACCACATCAAGATCCTCCGCCGTCTGCTGATGGACAACGCCAACGCCGAGGTCGTCTTCACCTTCGACGGTGACGCCGCCGGCCAGAAGGCCGCCCTGCGCGCCTTCGAGGACGACCAGAAGTTCGCCGCCGAGACCTCCATCGCCATCACCCCCGGCGGCATGGACCCCTGCGAGCTGCGCCTGGCCGAGGGCGACGCCGCCGTGGCCCGCCTCGTGGAGAACCGCACCCCGCTGTTCGCCTTCGCCCTGCGGTCCGTGGTCTCCGGCTACAACCTCGACACCGCCGAGGGCCGCGCCTCCGCCCTGGAGGCGGGCGCGCCCATCGTCGCCGGGATCAAGAACTCCGCGATCCAGCACGAGTACGCCGTCCAGCTCGCCGGCATGCTCGGCATCCTCGACTCCCAGTTCGTCGTCCGCCGGGTCGGCCAGCTCGCCCGCTGGCAGCGCGACCGCAAGTCCTCCGGCGCCCCCGCCCCCTCCCGTACCGCCCCCGGCCGCCCCTCCGGCCCCGCCGCCCCCGCCGGCCCCCGGGGTCCCCGCCTGGACCTGCGCAGCCCCGCCCACCGCGTCGAGCGCGAGCTCCTCAAACTCGCCCTCCAGTTCCCCGACCTCGTCTCGCCCGCCTTCGACGCCTACGGCGAGGACGAGTTCACCGCCCCGCCCTACGCCGCCGTCCGCCACACCATCGCCGAGGCCGGCGGCGCGGAGTTCGCCGACGGCGACTACCTGGCCAGGGTCCGCGACATCGCCCCCGACGACACCGTCCGCGGCATGATCACCGAGCTCGCCGTCGAGCCCGTCATGCACAAGACCCCCGACGTCTACGCCGGCGAAGTCCTCGTCCGCGTACGCCTCCTGGCCGTGGACCGGCGCGTCAACGAAGTCCGCGCGGGCCTGATGCGGCTCGGTGCGCACGGCGATCCCGAGCAGCTCACGGCCGTGCAGAACGAGCTGTGGGCGCTTCAGCAGTACGGTCAACGGCTCCGGGAACAGGGCGCGAAGGCGCTGTAGTGGCCAGGGGGTGTGATCATCGGCCCCCGAACGCCTCCGCGTGGTCCGCGACCCACTCGGCGAAGGTGCGCCCGGGACGGCCGGTGATCCGCCGTACGGCGGGGGAGACCGGGGCGTCCCGGCCCACGGCGGCGGCCTGATATCCGAGCAGGACGTCGGCCACGTCCGCCGGCAGGCCCTGCTCGATCATCGCCTGCCGCCCTTCCGGCGGCGGCAGTTCCTCGAACCGCACCGCCCGGCCCGTCACCTCGCCGATGATCCGGGCCTTGTCGTACTGCGTCAGCGACTCGGGCCCGCTCAGCTCGTAGCGGCCCCCCGCGTGCTCGCCGGACTCGTCGAGAAGTACGCGTACGCCGACCTCGGCGATGTCCCGCTCATGGATGGACGCCATGGCCGCCATGCCGTAGGTCCCCCGCACCACGCCCTCGGCGCGGATCTGCGGGGCCCAGCCGAAGAGCAGATTGGCCGCGAACTCCCCGGGCCGCAGAGAGGTCCACTCCAGCCCGGACGCCTCGACCTCGTCCTCGATCGCCTTGTGCCGTAGGGCGATCGGCCCGTCCTGCTCGGCCACCCCGTCCCGCACCGACGCCGAGGAGAGCAGCACCACCCGCCGTACGCCCCGCTCCCGGGCGACCTTCAGGAACGCCCCCGTCCCGCCCCCGACGGCCGCCGGGTTCACGAACACGCCCGTGACCCCGTCCAGCGCCGGCGCGAGCGACTCCGGGCGGCTCAGGTCGCCGCCGATCACCTCGGCGCCCGCCGGGAGGTCCGCGGCCTGCGGGTCGCGGGTGAGGGCGCGCACCTTGGCGCCCTCGGCGAGCAGCAGGTCCACGACATGGCGGCCCACGTTTCCGGTGGATCCGGTCACGAAGAACATGGTCTTCCCCTCACTTCAACCAAATGGATGACGCCATCAACCATACAGATGACGAGACCGGGGCGCGCCCGGATAACCTGCTCCCGTGCAGAGTTCCACGGACCCCGACCGGAGCCCCGACCGGAGCCCCCGTCGGCACCCCGCCCCCGCCGAGCGCCGGGCCGACGCCGAACGCTCCCGCCGCAAGCTGCTCGACGCCGCGCTGGAGGAGTTCTCCGCCAAGGGCTACGCCGGCGCCCGGGTGGCCGACATCGCCGCCCGCGCCGGCCTCAACAAGCAGCTGATCAGCTACTACTTCGGCGGCAAGGCGGGCCTGTACGGCGCCATCCAGCAGGCCTGGCTCGACCGCGAGACCGAGATCGCCCCGCCCGAACTCCCCCTCGCCGAACTCATCACCCGCTACCTGCACGCCGGTCTCGCCGACCCCCGCGCCATGCGCCTCATGCTCTGGCGGGCCCTCGCCGCCGACGGCACCGAGCAGCCCCCGCCCGGCCCCGTCCAGGACCCCGAGGAGGACCTCTCCCGGCTCCGCCGCCGCCAGACCGGCGGCGAACTCGCCACCGACCTCGACCCCGCGGCCGTACTCCTCGTCATGATGGGCGCCGTCACCGCGCCGCTGATCATGCCCGGCGAAGTCACCCGCCTCACCGGACTCGACCCCCGCTCACCGGAGTTCGAGACCTACTACGCCGAGCAGCTGCGCCGCGTCATGCTCCACCTCGCGGGAGCGCCCGGTGCTGTGACGTGACGTACGCGGCCTGTGACCTTCCGCTGAAAAAGCCGCCGCACGCCCCTCGTGGCGGGGGTGTGCCGTAGGCCACACTGGTTTGCGGTGCCTGAGTCCTCGGAGTGCGGAATCCCGAGTCGCGTCGATGGAGACGCCACCGGAGATCCGCTCACGGCGAATTCCCGGACGGACAGCGGCGAGGCCGCCGCTGTGACCGTTCCGCTGCCGCGCGTCTCCGAGTCCGTGACTGCCGTGCTCACCGTGGAGGTTCCTCCCGTGCCTGTGCAGACCCAGATTCTGACGACCGAGGCGGAAGCAAAGGTGCCCGCCGCCACAGACCCGCTGGAGAGGGTCCCCGAGCAGAACCACCCGGCCGTCCACCCCGAGGCCGAGCCGGAACCCGATGAGCCGGAGAGGCCGCTCCGCGAAGAGGTGAGCAGCGGCCCGTCCTCCGATCTCTTCCGCCAGTATCTGCGCGAGATAGGGCGGATACCCCTGCTGACCGCCGTCGAGGAAGTGGACCTGGCCCGCCGGGTGGAGGCGGGGCTCTTCGCCGAGGAGAAGCTCAACGGCACCCCCGACCTGGACACCCTCGACTCCCAGCTCGCCGTCGACCTCGACCGGCTCGTCGTGCTGGGCCGGATGGCCAAGCGCCGCCTCATCGAGGCCAACCTCCGGCTCGTCGTCTCCGTCGCCAAGCGCTATGTCGGCCGTGGCCTGACCATGCTCGACCTCGTCCAGGAGGGGAATCTCGGCCTCATCCGCGCCGTCGAGAAGTTCGACTACGCCCGTGGCTACAAGTTCTCCACCTACGCCACCTGGTGGATCCGGCAGGCCATGTCCCGGGCGCTGGCCGACCAGGCCCGCACCATCCGGGTCCCGGTCCATGTCGTCGAGCTGATCAACCGCGTCGTGCGCGTCCAGCGCCGGCTGCTCCAGGAGCGGGGCTACGAACCCTCCACCGACGAGGTCGGCGCCCAACTCGACCTTCCCGCCGAGCGGGTCAGCGAAGTCCTGCGTCTCGCCCAGGAGCCCGTCTCCCTCCACGCGCCGGTCGGCGAGGAGGACGACGTCGCGCTCGGCGACCTCATCGAGGACGGCGATGCCACCTCGCCCGTCGAGTCCGCCGCCTTCCTCCTGCTGCGCGAGCACCTGGAGGCCGTGCTGTCGACGCTCGGCGAGCGCGAGCGGAAGGTCGTCCAGCTCCGCTACGGCCTCGACGACGGCCGTCCCCGCACCCTCGAGGAGATCGGCCGCATCTTCGGGGTCACCCGCGAACGCATCCGCCAGATCGAGTCCAAGACCCTCAACAAGCTCCGCGACCACGCCTTCGCCGACCAGCTCCGGGGCTATCTCGACTGACCGGCCGACCGGCCTACACTCTGATCCCGTGACGACGTACGCCGTGACCGGACACACGGACCTGACCGATGCGAGCACCGAGCTCGTACGGGACGCGCTGAGCGGCCTGCTCGCCGGGCACAGCGACGGCGGGCTCGTCGGAGTGTCGTGCATCGCGCGCGGCGCCGACAGCCTGTTCGCCGAAGCCGTCCTCGACGCCGGCGGCCGCCTGGTCGTCGTCCTGCCCTCGCGCGACTACCGCGAGGCGGAGGTCAAACCGGACGACGCGCCGGTGTTCGACCGGCTGGTGGCGGCCGCGGCCGAGGTGGTCCTGATGGATCACGAGACGGCCGGCCCTGCCGCGTACCAGGCGGCGAACACCGCGATGCTGGCCCGCGCCGAGCGCCTGATCGCGGTCTGGGACGGCGCCCCGCCCTCGGGCCCGGGCGGCGGCACGGCGGACGCGGTGCTCGAAGCACGGGCAGCCGGAATGCCGGTGCGGGTGGTCTGGCCCGAAGGCGCCCGCCGGTCGGGCTGACCGACCGACGGGCGCCTGGGCCGCGACTCAGTCGACCTCGGCCACCGCCTGCGCGAACTGCGCGGCGTACAGCCGTGCGTAGGCGCCCTCAGCCGCGAGCAGCTCCTCGTGCGTGCCCTGTTCCACGATCGTGCCGCTCTCCATCACCAGGATGACGTCGGCGTCGCGGATCGTGGAGAGGCGGTGCGCGATGACAAAGCTGGTCCGGCCGTGCGACAGCCGGGCCATCGCGCGCTGGATGAGCACCTCCGTACGGGTGTCCACAGAGCTGGTGGCCTCGTCCAGGACCAGGATCACCGGGTCGGACAGGAAGGCCCGCGCGATCGTGATGAGCTGCTTCTCGCCGGCGCTGACGCCCGAGCCCTCGTCGTCGATGACGGTGTCGTAGCCGTCGGGGAGCGTACGGATGAAACGGTCGGCGTGCGCCGCCCGCGCGGCCTCCTCGATCTCCTCCCGGGTCGCGCCCTCACTGCCGTACGCGATGTTCTCGGCGATCGTGCCGCCGAAGAGCCAGGTGTCCTGGAGGACCATGCCGATGCCGGACCGCAGCTCCTCGCGGGACATGGCGGCTATGTCGGTGCCGTCGAGCGTGATCCGCCCGCCGGTGACCTCGTAGAACCGCATCAGCAGGTTGACCAGGGTGGTCTTGCCGGCGCCCGTCGGCCCCACGATGGCCACGGTGTGCCCGGGCTCGACGGTCAGGGACAGGTCGTCGATGAGCGGCTTGTCGGGGTCGTAGCGGAAGGCCACCGACTCGAAGCCCACCCGGCCCGTCAGCTCCGCCGGCCGGGCCGGGGCGGCGGGCTCCGCGCTCTGCTCCTCGGCGTCGAGCAGCTCGAAGATCCGCTCCGCCGAGGCGACCCCGGACTGCACCAGATTGGACATGCTGGCGACCTGGGTGAGGGGCTGGCTGAACTGCCGGGAGTACTGGATGAAGGCCTGCACGTCGCCTATCGACAGCGAGCCGCTCGCGACCCGAAGGCCACCGACGACCGCCACCAGCACGTAGTTCAGATTGCCGACGAACATCATCGCGGGCTGGATGATCCCGGAGATGAACTGCGCCCGGAAGCCCGACCGGTACAGCGCCTCGTTCTGCTCGCGGAACGTCTCCGCCGACTCCTCCTGCCGCCCGAAGACCTTGATCAGGGAGTGGCCGGAGTACATCTCCTCGATGTGGGCGTTGAGCCTGCCCGTGGTCTTCCACTGGGCGACGAACTGCGGCTGCGCGCGCTTGCCGATGACCGTGGAGACGACCACCGACACCGGCACGGTCACCAGCGCGATCAGTGCCAGCAGCGGTGAGATCCAGAACATCATCCCCAGCACGCCGACGATCGACAGCAGCGAGAAGACGATCTGGCCCAGGGTCTGCTGGAGGGTCTGCCCGATGTTGTCGATGTCATTGGTCGCCCGGCTCAGCACCTCACCGCGCGGCTGCTTGTCGAAGTACGAGAGCGGCAGCCGGGCGAGCTTCTCCTCGACCTCCGTACGCAGCCGGGAGACGCTCCGCTGGATGGCCCGGGTCGCCAGCCGGCCCTGCGCGACATGGAAGACGGCCGCCGTCGCGTAGATCGCCAGCACGGTCAGCAGCACGGAGCCGACCTTGCCGAAGTCGATGCCCAGGCCCGGGGTGAAGTCCACCCCGGACAGCACGTCGGCGAGGCTGCCGTTGCCCTGCTGCCGCAGCGCGGCCACCGCCTGGGCCTTGGTGGTGCCGGCGTCCATGGACCGGCCGATGACCCCGGCGAAGATCAGGTCGGTCGCCCGGCCGAGGATCTTGGGGGCGATGACGTTGAGCGAGACGGCGATGGCGGCGCACACCAGCACGCCGTAAAGGGAGAGCCGGTCGGGACGCATCAGGCCGAGGAGGCGTTTGCCGGAGCCCTTGAAGTCCATGGAGCGTTCGGTGGGCTGGCCGCCCATGAAGCGCATGGGCCCGGCGGCGGGCGCGGGGCCGCGCCGCGTGGGGGTGGTGGTGGTCATGCCGCCTCCTGCTCGGTGAGCTGGGAGAGCACGATCTCCCGGTAGGTGTCGTTGCCGGCCATCAGCTCGTGATGGGTGCCGGTCCCGACGACGCGGCCCTCGTCGAGGACGACGATGCGGTCGGCGTCACGGATGGTGCTGACCCGCTGGGCCACGATCACCACGGTCGCCTCGGACGTCTCCCGGCCCAGCGCGCGCCGCAGCGCGGCGTCGGTCGCGTAGTCCAGCGCCGAGAAGGAGTCGTCGAACAGGTAGATCTCCGGCTGCCGCACCAGCGCCCGCGCGATCGCCAGCCGCTGCCGCTGCCCGCCCGACACATTGGTGCCGCCCTGCGCGATCGGGGCGTCCAGCCCGTCCTCCAGCTGTTCGACGAAGCCCTTGGCCTGCGCCACCTCCAGCGCGTGCCACAGCTCCTCGTCGGTCGCGTCCGGCTTGCCGTAGCGCAGGTTGGAGGCCACGGTCCCGGAGAACAGATACGGCCGCTGCGGTACGAGAGCCACCGTCCTGGCCATCAGCGCCGGGTCCAGCTCCCTCACGTTCACCCCGTCCACCAGCACCTCGCCGCCGGTGGCGTCGAAGAGCCGGGGCACCAGCCCCAGCAGGGTGCTCTTGCCGCTGCCGGTCGAGCCGATCACCGCCGTGACCTGACCCGGCCGGGCGACCAGATCCACCCCGTGCAGCACCTTCGCCTCCGCCCCGGGGTACGCGAAGTCGGCCCCGCGCAGCTCCAGATGGCCGTGCCGGAGCAGCTTGCGTACCGGCGAGGCGGGCGGCACGACGCTGGACTCGGTCGCGAGCACCTCCTCGATGCGCTCGGCGCAGACCTCGGCACGCGGCACCATCATGAACATGAACGTCGCCATCATCACGGCCATCAGGATCTGCATCAGATAGCTGAGGAACGCCGTCAGCGCGCCTATCTGCATCCCGCCGCTGTCGATCCGCTGCGCGCCGAACCACATCACCGCCACGCTCGACATGTTCACCACCGCGAACACCAGCGGGAACATCAGCGCCATCAGCTGCCCGGTGCGCAGCGAGTAATACGTCAGCTCCGCATTGGCCCGCCCGAAGCGCTCGCGCTCGTAGTCGTCCTTGACGAAGGCCCGGATCACCCGGATGCCGGTGATCTGCTCCCGCAGCACCTGGTTCACGGTGTCCAGCCGCTCCTGCATCGTCCGGAACAGCGGCCGCAGCCGCCGCACCAGCAGCGTCACGATGACGCCGAGCACCGGCACCACGCCCAGCAGCAGCGAGGACAGCGGCACATCCTGGCCGAGCGCCATGATGATGCCGCCGACGCACATGATCGGTGCCGACACCATCAGCGTGAAGGTCATCAGCACCAGCATCTGCACCTGCTGGACGTCATTGGTCGTACGGGTGATCAGCGAGGGCGCCCCGAACTGGCCCACCTCGCGAGCCGAGAAGCTCTGCACCCGGTCGAAGACCGACGCCCGGATGTCGCGGCCGACCGCCATCGCGGTCCGGGCGCCGTAGTAGACCGCGCCTATGGCGCAGACCACCTGAAGAACGGTGACCGCGATCATGACGCCGCCGACCCGCATGATGTAGCCCGTGTCCCCCTTCACGACACCGCTGTCGATGATGTCGGCGTTCAGGGTGGGCAGGTAGAGCTGCGCGATCGTCTGCACCAGCTGAAGCAGGACGAGCACGGTGATGGGTTGCTTGTACGGGCGCAGGTGGGAGCGGAGGAGTCGGATCAGCACAGCGGTCGAGCCTATATTCGGACCGTTGCCGAAAGCACCCGATTTCTCGGTACGTCTTTCAGTGCGCCTTCAGTGCGCCCTTCTGCACGCCGCTCAGTACGAGAAGGCTCCTGGGTGCGTCTGGTCCCGTACCGCCGTGTACTGCTGCCGCACCGCCTGCCCGATCGCCACGTCGTCCCCGCCCGGGTCGATCACGCCCAGCGCGGCGGGTTGCCACTGCGGCGGCTGCTCCGCCGACCCGGTCCCGGTCCCCGTGACCGCGCCCAGCGACCATGCCGCCTGCCGCGCCGCGCCCAGCGCCGCGTACTCCGCCGGCTGCGGGATCACGATCCGCGCCCCGAGCAGCGCCGGGGCCATCTGCTGCACCGCCGGCAGCTCGCCCGCCGGGCCCAGCAGGAAGATCCGCCGTACCTCCACACCCCGCATGCGCAGGACGTCCAACGCGTCCGCCAGCCCGCACAGCATTCCCTCGAACGCCGCACGCGCAAGATGCTCCGGCTTCATGCTCTCCCGCCGCAGCCCCGCCAGCGTCCCGGCTGTGTGCGGCAGGTCGGGGGTCCGCTCACCCTCCAGATAGGGGAGCAGTACGAGCCCGTGCGACCCCGGCGTGGACTTCACCGCCAGGTCGCTCAGCCCCGCCAGGTCCGTCCCCAGCAGATCGGCCGTCCCGCGCAGCGCGCGTACCGCGTTACGGGTGTGCACCATCGGCAGATGCCGCCCCGTCGCGTCCGCGAACGACGTGATCGTGCCGCTCGGGTCGTTCAGCGCCTCATGGTGCACCGCGAAGATCGTCCCGCCGGCGCCCAGCGACACCACCGCGTCCCCCGGCCCGACCCCCAGCCCGAGCGCCGCCGCCATGTTGTCCCCGGTCCCGGCCGAGATCAGCAGCCCTTCCGGCGTCTGCCCGGCCGGCTCGGCCGGCCCCAGCACCTCCGGCAGCCCCACCTGATGGCCCAGCGCCCGCTGCACGATGTCCGTGCGGTACTGCCCCGTCGCCGCCGACCAGTACCCCGTGCCCGACGCGTCCCCCCGGTCCGTCGTACGCCGCTGCGGCCGCCCCAGCAGCTGCCACACCAGCCAGTCGTGCGGCTGCACGACCTCCGCCGTCCGCTGCGCCGCCTGCGGCTCGTGCTGCGCCATCCACCGCAGCTTCGCCACCGGATACGCCGCCTGCGGCACCGCCCCCACGGCCTCCGCCCAGCCCCCCGGCCCGCCCAGTTCCTCCGTCAGATCCGCCGCCTGTATCTGCGCCCGCTTGTCGTTCCACAACAACGCCGGCCTCACCAGCGCCCCGGCCCCGTCCAGCGCCAGCATCCCGTGCTGCTGCCCCGACACCCCGATCGCCCGGACCCCCTCCAGCAGTCCGTCCTTCGCCGCCTCCCCCAGCGACAACAGCCACACCTGCGGGTCCACCTCGCTCGGTGTCCCCTCACCCCCGCCCTCCACGGGATGCGGCGCATACCCCTGCCGCAGCACCTGCCCGCTCTCGCCGTCACACACGACAACGGTGGTCCCCGCGCCCGAGCTGTCCATACCCGCCACTATCGCCATGCGGGAATGATGCCTTACACCGCCGAGCCCGCGAAAAAACGCACGCGGGCGCCCTCACCGCTACGTATTGCTCGTGCCCCAGTCGGCCCGATCCTGGATGCCGTCCTCCGGCCCCGTCGTGCCGGGGTGCCGGTGCCGGGGTGCCGGTTCCTGCTACGTGTTGCTCGTGCCCCCAGTCGGCCCGATCCTGGATGCCGTCCTCGCACTGCTTCGCAGGCGTCGGCACGGCTGCGCCGTCCTCCGGCCGTCGTGCCGGGGTGCCGTTCCTGCTACGTGTTGCTCGTGCCCCAGTCGTCCTCGCCCGGTCCGCCATTGCTCCGCAGCCGCCGCACCCGCTCCGCCACCTGGGGCGGCAGCTTGTCCCCCACCTTCGACGCCACCGCGTCCACCGCCTTCAGGGCCACTCCCCGCCCCGTCTGCCCCGCCGTCTCCGCGGCGTTCCGCACCGCCGGGTTCTGCGCGACCCTCTGCACGTTCTTGCGCAACTGCTCGTACCGCTCCCGCCCGGCCCGCGCGCCGAGCACGTACCCCACCACCACTCCGCCGATGAACGTCAGCCGGTAGCGCATGGCTCCACCCTTCCGTCGGTATGGCTCGCCTACCCGCCGTAGCCGCAGGACAACCACGGCCATACCGGTTGGCGGAGCACCCCCCTACTTGCGCTAATGTATGTGTCGCAGCGAGCACACGCCGCCCGGGAGGCCGGGAGTGGGTGCATTCGGTGCACGCCAAGCAATCCCCTGTAGCTCAATTGGCAGAGCAGCCGGCTGTTAACCGGCAGGTTACTGGTTCGAGTCCAGTCGGGGGAGCGCGGTCCCCTGTAGCTCAATTGGCAGAGCATTCGGCTGTTAACCGGAGGGTTGCTGGTTCGAGTCCAGCCGGGGGAGCAGCCGGAGAAGGACCCCCGCGGGGGTCCTTTTTCATGCGGTTTTCTGCCCGGTGGAACCGATCACCCGGTGATCGATGTCCACCAGATGATGCGTCTGTGACCCGAGAGGGCGACAGATCGTATGAGCAGCTATGCTGCGCAGACGGCGTGCACGACGCGCCGTACGGGGCGGTAGCTCAGCCGGTTAGAGCAGCGGACTCATAATCCGTCGGTCGTGGGTTCGAGTCCCACCCGCCCCACTCCGGCAGGGCCCTGACCTGCGGAAACGTTCCTCGTGAGGTGTTGGATCGTCAACTTCCGTCCAACGGACTGAATCCGCTGCTCACGACTTTGGAGTGTGGCGGCGCTAGGGGGAGCTCCAACCCATCTGACCTGCGGCACAGTAGGTGATCAAGGTTGCTGCCTGCCTCCGGGATGGCTGTCCTAAGGCTCGATACCAAGATCCAGTGGCCCGTCAGTGGCCCGGGGGGCGCGGGAGGGGTGCTGCGGTCGCGCGTCGACCCTCTCAAGTGGGTGGGATCCGGTCGGTCGATCAGGGCAGTCGATGAGTGCGATACAGGGATTGGCAGGCGTGTCTGCTTCTGTTCCTCCGTTCACGTCGGCCCAGCGTGCACGGGGATGTTCCGGCGCTGGCGAAGGCGTTCGCCCGTCACGGAGTCCGGATCGAGGTCGTGCGCCGATCCGACGGGCAACGCGGATTTGTCGTCCTGGCCCGCAGGTGGGTGGTGGAGCGCACGCTGAGCTGGCTCTCCCGCTCATGCCGCCTCAACCGCGACCACGAACGCCGCCCCGACCACCACGCCCAGATGGTGTGGTGGGCCGCTGTGATCAGGCTGTCCCGGCGCCTGGCCGCAGACGCTCCGCGCTGGCCGGAAAAACGCCCCGGCCGACTGCTCCGGGCGCGGGCATGAACCGTCCGTCCTCCGCCCGCACCAGCCAGCCCCGCTTCTCCAGCACGTAGGCACGGTGACGGATCTTCTCCACCTCGTTCGTGATCTCCGCTTCCCGGCCCACCGCCCGCGTCAGCTCCACCCCGTTCACCGGCCCCGCAGCGGCGAACACCTCCCGGTAGAGGCCGCTGAGCACCTCCTCGCCCATGCCCGACCGCCACACCGGCGGCCTCTCGCCATGCCCCGCGCCCAAGCCGCCCGATCCCACTCCGGCAGCCGCCTCACCACCAGAAGGCACGGAAATCGGCGTATTCACCGGGCTCTCCTCGGCCAGCACCGACACGAGCTCCTCACGCCCCACCCGGGCCCGCTCGACCCGCTCCCGCGCGGCATCCACCTCCGCCTGAGCCTGCTCCAGAACCTCCGTTCAGGACTCCAGATCCTGCCTCGCCCGCGCCTCACGCCGTTCCATCAACCCCCGCACCGACGGCATCGCACCCTCCTCGATCAACAGCAAGCCGTCCGCTGCCTGCCCCTACCCCTCCGCGATCACGCCCCGCACACGAAGAAGCCCCTGCTCATCGAACAGGGACTCCCTTTGCCACAACGCACTAAGCAGCGAAGCCCGGCAGAAAGCGGGGGCTCCGGTCACCCGGCTGTGGTCGGCGACGGGATCGGGCCCCGCGACTCGCGTCGTGCCCACGTCCGGCGTTTTGAGGCCCTCGACGGTCGATGGCGTGCCGACGGATTCGGGGTTCCTCCGGCGTCGCGCCGGAGGAACCCTTCGGGGGCCGCAGTCGGCCCTACCGCTGGCCGGTCGTGGGTCAGGACGGTTCTCCTGGGCACCAGTACGAGGTGTCGGAGAAGTCGCCGTCGGTGAAGTCGCCGTAGTAGGCCCAGCCGTAGGTCTGGGTGCCGTCGATGCGCACCCAGGCCCAGAGGTTGCCGTAGTCGTTCTCCACCGTGCACCACAGCCAGACCTTCGTGCTGGCGGAGATGTGGGTGACGGTGCCGCACGCGCCGTAGGGAGCCTTCTGGAGGTTGGCGCCCGCTGCCACCGTGGCCCAGCCGGAGTCGACGTTGGAGACGGTCTGGCTGGTGCACGATGCCGCCTGTGCCGGCGCGGCGCCTGTCAGCACCGACATCAGAGCCAGGAGCGCCGCGGCCAGGGCCAGCGCCACCGCGTTCCTGGACGTGCTGCGGCGGATTGAGGCTGTGTACATGTGAGTTCCCCTCGTCGGTGGTTTCCGCGGGTCGGGGAGGGGCCGGTTTCCCCCCTGCTCCGGTCCCCTCCCCGTGCCCCCTGCGGCCCGCCCGTCGCTGGGCTGTCCGTTGGGACGTGGGCCGTGAAAGGAAGGTGACATGACAAGGCTGTAAGGAGCCTGAAGGTTCCTGAAGGGTCTTCAGCCTCTCCTCAGGGCCGGGCGGCCATCCTGGAAGGCATGCGGATACTGGTGGTCGAGGACGACCGGCGGCTGGCAGAGCTGCTGCGCCGGGGCCTGACAGGTGAGGGGTACGCCGTCGACCTGGCGTACGACGGGGCGCAGGGCCTGGACCTGGCGCTGGAGAACGCCTACGACACGATCGTGCTGGACCTGATGTTGCCCCGTCTGAACGGCTACCGGCTGTGCGCACGGCTGCGGGAGGCCGGAATCTGGACGCCGGTGCTGATGCTGACGGCCAAGGACGGCGAGTACGACCAGGCAGAAGGGTTGGACACCGGCGCGGACGACTACGTCACCAAGCCCTTCTCGTTCATCGCCCTCACCGCGCGGCTGCGTGCCCTGATCCGCCGTGGCCGGCCCGAACGGCCCGCGATTCTGCGGATAGGCGACCTGGAGGTCGATCCGGCCACCCGCCGCTGCCGCCGTGGCACCGCCGCGGTGGCGCTGACCCCGCGGGAGTTCGCGGTGCTGGAGTACCTGGCCCGGCGCTGCGGGGAGACGGTCTCCAAGTGCGAGGTGCTGGAGCACGTGTGGGACGACCGGTTCGACGGTGACGTGAACATCGTCGAGGTCTATGTGAGTGCCCTGCGCCGCAAGATCGACACTCCGTTTCAGCGGCACACCATCCGTACCGTACGCGGTGTCGGCTACCAGCTGGACGCCCGCGAAGGGGCACAGGGATGAAGCGAAAACGGCTGCTTGCCATGCTCCGCCGCCTGCTGCCCGCCACCATGCGTGTGCGGATGACTCTGATGGCTGCGGTGATCGCCCTGACCCCCCTGACGGCGGCCGCCGTAATCTCCGCCCTGACGACTCGATCGTCCCTGCTGGGAGAAGCCCGTCAGAGCACGGAGGACAGGGTCATCCTCGTCAACGACAAGGACCCCGCACCGGGCCACGAGATTCACGTGAACGGTGATCTGCCGGCCTGCACACCCCGTCCCGATCTGCCGGAGCACAACGGCCGGCAGGAAGTGGGCGGCTGCACGCTCGCCCGCAGCCGCGCATCATCGACGCCCGCCTGGGCGACGTCACAGGGCTCGCTGTCGCTGATCCCGTGGACCGACGCTGCTGACGGCCCCGCCCCCATCAGACACGTGACCATCACGCCCATGCAGCCCTCGTCTTACGACAGCGTCACAGTGGGAACGTTTCCGCTGCAGGCCGAGCAGGAACAGTTGAATTCCGTGGTGTGGCGGCTGGCAGGAGGCACCGGTGCGCTCACCCTCCTGATCGCGGGCGGCACCTGGTTCGCCGTCGGCAGGGTGCTGCGTCCGGTCGAGGCCGTCCGCGTGCAGTTCGCCGAGCTCAGCGCACACCATCTCGACCGCAGGGTCCCGGTCCCACGAGCCGGCAATGAGATCGCCCGGCTGGCCGCGACGATGAACGCCACGCTGGACCGGCTGCAGTCCGTCATCGACCGGCAGCGCCAGTTTGTCGCCGACGCCTCCCACGAACTGCGCACCCCTCTGGCCTGTCTGCGCACCGAACTTGAACTCGCCCTGAACCGTCCCGACACCGCCGACTGGCCCCTGGTCGTCGACGCCGCCCACAACGACGCCATACGCCTCCAGGACCTCACCGGCGACCTGCTGCTCCTGGCCCGCCTCGACGCCGAGCACGCCGACCGACAACCCGGCCGGCCCATCGACCTCACCGACCTGGTCCGCAAGGAACTCGCCCGCCGGCGCCCCCCGACCCACCTCACCGTCGAATTCCACACAGACCCCGGCCCGATCGCCGTACACGGCCACCCGGCTCTGCTCTCCCGCGTCCTGGGCAACCTCCTCGACAACGCCCAGCGCCACGCCGCCGGCACCATCGACATCCGTCTCACCCGCGACGCCGAGAGCCACGAAGCCGTCCTCGATGTCCTTGACGACGGCCCCGGCATACCCCCCGAGCACCACGAGCGGATCTTCGAACGCTTCACCCGTCTCGACGACGCCCGCGCCCGTGACACCGGCGGCACCGGCCTCGGCCTGGCCATCGCCCACCGCATCGCCGGCACCCACCACGGCACCCTCACCATCGCTCCTACCGCGCACGGCGCCCACTTCACTCTCCGCCTTCCCGCCCACGGCGACACCGCCTGAGCAGGCGGCACGCGAGACCAACAGCGTGTGCGTACGCGGGGCACCGCGGGCCGGCCGGGGCTTCGCTCGGCGGTCAGCTCGCCGGGGTCCAGATGATCGCCTGTCCGCCCGCGCCGGTCATGGTCACGCTCAGTGTGGTGGCTGAGGCGAACGTCTGGGTGCTGACCACGGTGGGGGCGCGGGTGCTTCCGGCCGTTCCGTCGGCGTGGACGGTGGCGGTGTAACTGGTGCCGCTTCCGCAGCTACGGCGCTCAGGCGGTCAAGCTGCAGTTCCGCAAGGCCGGCACCAGCAACTACGGCACCGTCAATGGGAGTTCTGGAGATATCACGCATACGGAGTGCGTGATCCGCTGCTCGCCGCGTTGAGTTCTGGGGGGTCCTTGGGATCGTCTGGCCGCGCTGGCGACGTCCTGACCTGTGCTGGAGTAAGCGAGTAGGCCGGTCACGTGTCACGCGGCAGCTCTGTCTTAGCCCCCTTGGCCAAGATCAAGTGGCCCGGCAGTGGCCCGGAGGGCGAAGGAAGGGTATTGCGGTCAGCGTCGGCCCTCTCAGGTGGGTGGGAGTCAGCCGGGGGATCAGGAAGTGGATGAGCTCGAGATTGGGATCGGTGAGCGTGCCTGCTCCTGCTCCTCCGTTCACGTCGGACGGTGTTCGGCGCGGATGCCAACCACGCCCGGGCGGAGCGACGAGGGGTGTTGCGGCGTGCGGGGCCAGAGGTTTCTGGTTGGCGTCGCCGTCGGTCTCGCGGTGTGCTGTGCGGCGCGGATGCGGCGTCGGTGGTGATCAGGACGCGCGTCTTCGTGGGGGTGGTTAGCGCCTTTCGAGCACTGGATGGGTCCCGGGCATGGGACTCGTAAAGCACTGTGCCAGCCCCCACCGAACCCCCGGCCTCATGGCCGGGCGCTGGTGGGCGTACGAGTGTGATTCCGCGGTTGCCGAAGGCTCGTCTTGCGATGCCTGACAGCCGCTGGCATTGCTGTTCCGACTCCGGCCCCGTGGCTGATCAGGGGTTCTTTTCGGGGTGGATGAGATCGGCAAGTTCTCTTGCGTCGCGGAGCGCGGGGGCGAGCTGGGCAAGGGCGCGGAGCCGGATTGCGTAGGCGTGACGCTGGGTGTCCGTGCCATGCTCGGCGATGGCGTGGGCGAGTTGGCGGGCCTGCTCGGCATCGCCGCGGGCCACGGCGTACACCGTGGCGAAGAACGCCCCGGTGATGCCGGTGAGCAGGGCCGGGTGGGCGTTCAGGATGCGATGCAGGAGCGGGACGTCTGCGTGGTCGACGGCGGTGAAGGCCTGCTCGGTCGCGACGTCTCGGTCGGTGACGATCTCGTAGACCTGGTCGAAGGAGAGCGTGCCGGTGAGCTGCAGGATGGCGAGATGCAGGCGCGCGGTGGGCGCGTCTGTCCCGGTGAGCAGTGCCTGGACTTCGGGCGTGCGCAGCTCGCCGCTATGCGTATTGAGGAAGTGCTTGGAGTCCGCCCAGGTGGGAGTTGCGATCCACTCGTGGAACAGTTGACGTACTTCGTGGTCGCGCCGTCCACGGTCCAGGACGGTGTCAAGGCCCTCGGCGTCGACCTGGCTGAGGAAGTCGGTGAGGTCGTCGATGGCCGGGGTCTCGGGGAAGAGAGCTGCTGCCAGTTGCAGTTGATGGCGGAAGTCCGCTTGCCGGAGCCGGTCTTCATGCGCGTGGAGGAATGCTTCCGTGCTTAGCCAATCGGCGGCTTGGGCCCACTGGTTGAGAAGTGCCAGGACGTCGTCGGGCAGGGGGTCGACGGCCCAGTCAGGCAGCCGTGGATCTTGGATGCCGAGGCTCGTTGCGGTGCCCCGGACCTGTTGCCGGGCCCGTCTCAGGGGCGATGGGTCGCCGTCAGCACAGGCCAAAGCAGCATGGACGAGTTGCTCGACGGCAGGACCGACGTGAGCGTGTGTGGCGAGGTACCTAGCGTAGTGGGCGCGGAGTTCCGCTTGGGTAAGCGAGTTGAGTCCCAGGTCAGTGATGGCCTCATCCCAGGCGGCAGAGGCGACCCCGATCTCGCTCTGCTGGTTGGAGAGGTTGTTCAGGGAGGTGGCGAGGTTGGGGAGGTAGGCGGCGGGGCTGGCTTGGGCCAGGGTGCGGTAGTGGTCGACGGCTTCGGTGATGGAGGTCAGGGCTGTCTGGTGGTCCCCGGTCTCGCTCTGTCGGTTGGAGAGGTTGTTCAGGGAGGTGGCGAGGTCGGGGAGGTAGGCGGCTGGGCTGGCTTGGGCCAGGGGGCGGAGGATCTCGACGGCTTCGGTGATGGAGGTCAGGGCTGCCTGGTGGTCCCCGGTCTCGCTCTGTCGGTTGGAGAGGTTGTTCAGGGACATGGCGAGGTCGGGGAGGTAGGCGGCTGGGCTGGCTTGGGCCAGGGGGCGGAGGATCTCGACGGCTTCGGTGATGGAGGTCAGGGCTGCCTGCCGGTCCCCGGTCTCGCTCTGGCATGCGGAGAGGTTGTTCAGGGCGCCGGCGAGGTCGGGGAGGTAGGCGGCTGGGCTGGCTTGGGCCAGTGCGCGGTAGTGGTCGACGGCTTCGGTGATGGAGGTCAGGGCTGCCTGGTGGTCCCCGGTGTTGCTTTGGCATGCGGAGAGGTTGTTCAGGGAGGTGGCGAGGTTGGGGAGGTAGGCGGCGGGGCTGGCTTGGGCCAGGGTGCGGTAGTGGTCGACGGCTTCGGTGATGGAGGTCAGGGCTGCCTGGTGGTCCCCGGTCTCGCTCTGTCGGTTGGAGAGGTTGTTCAGGGAGGTGGCGAGGTTGGGGAGGTAGGCGGCGGGGCTGGCTTGGGCCAGGGTGCGGTAGTGGTCGACGGCTTCGGTGATGGAGGTCAGGGCTGCCTGCCGGTCCCCGGTGTTGCTTTGGCATGCGGAGAGGTTGTTCAGGGCGCCAGCGAGGTCGGGGAGGTAGGCGGCTGGGCTGGCTTGGGCCAGTGCGCGGCGGATCTCGACGGCTTCGGTGATGGAGGTCAGGGCTGCCTGCCGGTCCCCGGTCTTGCCCTGCCAGAGGGAGAGGTTGTTCAGGGAGGCGGCGAGGTCGGGGAGGTAGGCGGCGGGGCTGGCTTGGGCCAGTGCGCGGCGGATCTCGACGGCTTCGGTGATGGAGGTCAGGGCTGCCTGCCGGTCCCCGGTCTCGTCCTGGAAGACGGAGAGGTTGTTCAGGGCGCCGGCGAGGTCGGGGAGGTAGGCGGCGGGGCTGGCTTGGGCCAGTGCGCGGCGGATCTCGACGGCTTCGGTGATGGAGGTCAGGGCTGCCTGCCGGTCCCCGGTCTCGCTCTGGCATGCGGAGAGGTTGTTCAGGGAGGTGGCGAGGTCGGGGAGGTAGGCGGCGGGGCTGGCTTGGGCCAGGGTGCGGTAGTGGTCGACGGCTTCGGTGATGGAGGTCAGGGCTGCCTGCCGGTCCCCGGTCTTGCCCTGCCAGAGGGAGAGGTTGTTCAGGGAGGTGGCGAGGTCGGGGAGGTAGGCGGCTGGGCTGGCTTGGGCCAGTGCGCGGCGGATCTCGACGGCTTCGGTGATGGAGGTCAGGGCTGCCTGGTGGTCCCCGGTCTCGCTCTGCCAGAGGGAGAGGTTGTTCAGGGAGGCGGCGAGGTCGGGGAGGTAGGCGGCCTGGTTGGCCTGGGCCAGTGCGCGGTAGTGGTCGACGGCTTCGGTGATGGAGGTCAGGGCTGCCTGGTGGTCCCCGGTCTCGCTCTGTCGGTTGGAGAGGTTGTTCAGGGACATGGCGAGGTTGGGGAGGTAGGCGGCAGGGCTGGTCTGGGCCAGTGCGCGGTAGTGGTCGACGGCTTCGGTGATGGAGGTCAGGGCTGCCTGCCGGTCCCCGGTCTCGCTCTGGCATGCGGAGAGGTTGTTCAGGGCGCCGGCGAGGTTGGGGAGGTAGGCGGCGGGGCTGGCTTGGGCCAGTGCGCGGCGGATCTCGACGGCTTCGGTGATGGAGGTCAGGGCTGTCTGGTGGTCCCCGGTCTCGCTCTGTCGGTTGGAGAGGTTGTTCAGGGAGGTGGCGAGGTCGGGGAGGTAGGCGGCTGGGCTGGCTTGGGCCAGGGGGCGGAGGATCTCGACGGCTTCGGTGATGGAGGTCAGGGCTGCCTGGTGGTCCCCGGTCTCGCTCTGTCGGTTGGAGAGGTTGTTCAGGGACATGGCGAGGTCGGGGAGGTAGGCGGCTGGGCTGGCTTGGGCCAGGGGGCGGAGGATCTCGACGGCTTCGGTGATGGAGGTCAGGGCTGCCTGCCGGTCCCCGGTCTCGCTCTGGCATGCGGAGAGGTTGTTCAGGGCGCCGGCGAGGTCGGGGAGGTAGGCGGCTGGGCTGGCTTGGGCCAGTGCGCGGTAGTGGTCGACGGCTTCGGTGATGGAGGTCAGGGCTGCCTGGTGGTCCCCGGTGTTGCTTTGGCATGCGGAGAGGTTGTTCAGGGAGGTGGCGAGGTTGGGGAGGTAGGCGGCGGGGCTGGCTTGGGCCAGGGTGCGGTAGTGGTCGACGGCTTCGGTGATGGAGGTCAGGGCTGCCTGGTGGTCCCCGGTCTCGCTCTGTCGGTTGGAGAGGTTGTTCAGGGAGGTGGCGAGGTTGGGGAGGTAGGCGGCGGGGCTGGCTTGGGCCAGGGTGCGGTAGTGGTCGACGGCTTCGGTGATGGAGGTCAGGGCTGCCTGCCGGTCCCCGGTGTTGCTTTGGCATGCGGAGAGGTTGTTCAGGGCGCCAGCGAGGTCGGGGAGGTAGGCGGCTGGGCTGGCTTGGGCCAGTGCGCGGCGGATCTCGACGGCTTCGGTGATGGAGGTCAGGGCTGCCTGCCGGTCCCCGGTCTTGCCCTGCCAGAGGGAGAGGTTGTTCAGGGAGGCGGCGAGGTCGGGGAGGTAGGCGGCGGGGCTGGCTTGGGCCAGTGCGCGGCGGATCTCGACGGCTTCGGTGATGGAGGTCAGGGCTGCCTGCCGGTCCCCGGTCTCGTCCTGGAAGACGGAGAGGTTGTTCAGGGCGCCGGCGAGGTCGGGGAGGTAGGCGGCGGGGCTGGCTTGGGCCAGTGCGCGGCGGATCTCGACGGCTTCGGTGATGGAGGTCAGGGCTGCCTGCCGGTCCCCGGTCTCGCTCTGGCATGCGGAGAGGTTGTTCAGGGAGGTGGCGAGGTCGGGGAGGTAGGCGGCGGGGCTGGCTTGGGCCAGGGTGCGGTAGTGGTCGACGGCTTCGGTGATGGAGGTCAGGGCTGCCTGCCGGTCCCCGGTCTTGCCCTGCCAGAGGGAGAGGTTGTTCAGGGAGGTGGCGAGGTCGGGGAGGTAGGCGGCTGGGCTGGCTTGGGCCAGTGCGCGGCGGATCTCGACGGCTTCGGTGATGGAGGTCAGGGCTGCCTGGTGGTCCCCGGTCTCGCTCTGCCAGAGGGAGAGGTTGTTCAGGGAGGCGGCGAGGTCGGGGAGGTAGGCGGCCTGGTTGGCCTGGGCCAGTGCGCGGTAGTGGTCGACGGCTTCGGTGATGGAGGTCAGGGCTGCCTGGTGGTCCCCGGTCTCGCTCTGTCGGTTGGAGAGGTTGTTCAGGGACATGGCGAGGTTGGGGAGGTAGGCGGCAGGGCTGGTCTGGGCCAGTGCGCGGTAGTGGTCGACGGCTTCGGTGATGGAGGTCAGGGCTGCCTGCCGGTCCCCGGTCTCGCTCTGGCATGCGGAGAGGTTGTTCAGGGCGCCGGCGAGGTTGGGGAGGTAGGCGGCGGGGCTGGCTTGGGCCAGTGCGCGGCGGATCTCGACGGCTTCGGTGATGGAGGTCAGGGCTGTCTGGTGGTCCCCGGTCTCGCTCTGTCGGTTGGAGAGGTTGTTCAGGGAGGTGGCGAGGTCGGGGAGGTAGGCGGCTGGGCTGGCTTGGGCCAGGGGGCGGAGGATCTCGACGGCTTCGGTGATGGAGGTCAGGGCTGCCTGGTGGTCCCCGGTCTCGCTCTGTCGATTGGAGAGGTTGTTCAGGGCGCCGGCGAGGTCGGGGAGGTAGGCGGCGGGGCTGGCTTGGGCCAGGGTGCGGTAGTGGTCGACGGCTTCGGTGATGGAGGTCAGGGCTGCCTGCCGGTCCCCGGTGGCGGATTGGCGGCGGCTGATGCGTTGGAGCTGGTCCGCGAGTGTGGCGGGTTGGGTGGTGTCATCGGCCCGCAGGAGCGACAGGCGTCGAAGGTCGGTTTGCAGGCCGAGTTCGGGCAGGCCGAGCGCGGTGAAGGGGATGGCATCGGAGAGATCGTCTAGCCAGGGCACTGCAGGGGCGTTGTTGATGAGCTGTCCGAGGGCGGCCAGCGCGGTGCCGCCTTGTTCCGCGGCGATGCGGAGGACGAGGTGCCACCGGTTTGTGCTGGCGGTGACCCAGTCCGTCAGCATGTGTGTGGCGGTGGCGGGCTGGGCTGTGGCGGCGCGGTTGAGCTGGCGCAGGGCGGCCAGGAGAGGTTCGTCGTCGAGGCCGTTCAGGATACCGGCGAGCAGGTTCTCGTCGTCGTGGAGTTCGTGGAGGGTGAGGTGGTCGGCGATGGGGTCGGGGCGTAGGACGAGGGGTTCGCCGGGGCCGGGTTGCAGGCAGGTGGTCAGGGTGGTGCGGATGGTCTCGCGCCATTGGGCGTCGTCGCGGAGTTCGTCCACGGTGCGCAGTGCGGCAAGGATTTCTGTGCGTGTGGTGGGTGCGCGCAGGGTGAGGCTGGCTACGGCACGGTTGAGGACGTCCAGGGGAGCGTCCGCGTCTTTGGGGAGGCCCGCGATTCTTCTGTGGGTTTGGGCCCAGTAGGTGCGTTCGTGGGTGAGGACTTCTTCGTAGAGGTCTTCGCGTGTGGTGGGGAGTCGGTCGGGGCTGCGGGCGGCGAGCAGGGCCAGCAGGATGTAATCGAGGGTGGTCCAGTCGGTGGGTGCGGCGCGGTCGGCGGCTTGGAGGTCGAGTTCGTCGTCGGGGCCGTGGTGGAAGGCCTGGGCGGCGCGGCGGAAGATGGTGGCGCCGGCGGGGTGGTCGGGTGGCAGGTGCAGGGGGGTGCTTTCGCGGCAGAGGTGTCCGTCGCGGTTCCAGGCTTTGCGGAGGTTGGTGAGCCATTGGCCGTTGATGGCGCGTGCGGTCATGATGACGACGGCGGGTGCGGCGCCGCGTTCGGTGCGGCGTTTGAGGATGGCCAGGAGTTCCTCGGCGTCGGCGGTGCGGGCGTCGGCGTAGTCGAGGACGATGAGGGTGGGGGAGATGACGGTGCCCAGCCAGCCCCGTCCGGTGGCGTGTTCGCGTAGGTAGCCGGTGTACCAGCCCTCGCGGGTGGCCAGTTGGTGGGCGAGTTCCAGGGCGAGGCGGGTCTTGCCCGCCCCGCCGGCGCCGTGGATGACGGTGACGCCGGTGTAGGGCCCGGCGGCGATGGTGCGGCACCAGTGGGTGAGGATGGTCAGTTCGTCGCGGGCTTGGAAGGGCACGACCGCGTGTTCGGCGCGCAGTACCTGCAGGGGCCGGTGGACGTTCGGGTCCAGTTCCACATACGGCGGGCGTAGCGGGTTGTCCTCGGGGCGGTCGGCCGGGGTGTGGGTGTCCTGCTTGCGCCAGGTGCGGCCGATGTCGACGGCCAGGCGCCAAGTCCAGCCGGAGGCGTATCTGGCGCCCGCGCGTACAGCTTCGGCAAATGGGGCGTGGGCACCGCGGATGGGGGAGTTGGGCAGTGGGTGGGCGATGCCGACGGGGTCGAGCAGCAGCAGCGGCCGTGGGGGTGTGTCCACGTCCTGCTGGATGAGGTTCAGCCAGCCTTCTGGCGCGGTGTCCCATACGTCCGCATCTGGCGTCTGGGGGCCACCGGGGCGTGGGTTGCCGATCCATACTCCTAGCAGGGCGTGGGCGGCGCGGTCGGGCTCGGGTGGGTCGAGGATGAAGACGATCGGGTGCAGGCCGGCGTGGAGGCAGGCTCCGGCCATGATGAGGGCGAGGTCCAGGCAGGTGGCGTGCTTGGGGCACCACAGGACTTCGCCGGGATCGCGGATGACCTGGCGGTCCGGTTCGTCGGAGGGAGGCTCGTGGGAGTAGGTGATTCCTTGTGCGGCTAGTGCTTCGTAGATGGCCTGGGTCTGGGCGATGCGGCTGTTGGCCGGTGGGCCGGGCAGGTGCACCAGTGCGGCGACTTCGTCGGGCAGGACGTACTTGGCGAGCGCGGCGGGCTCGCCGTCCAGTGACCAGCGGGGCCAGGTGCTCATGGGGCCACCACCGCCACCGTGTCGGAGGCGTCCAGTTCACCGATGCCCGGCACGGCCTGCACTGCCACCTCGATGTCGTACAGTCCCGGCAGTTGGCCGGGGAGTTCGGTGACGTAGCTGCTTGTGGTCTCATCCCAGTCCAGCCGGACTTCCGCCACCGGCGCATCCGAGCTCTCGTCCGTGCGCATGGTCGCCCACAGTGCGAGCGAAGCCGGAGCTGAGGAGAGGTCCTCGGGCAGGTTGTCGCCCCGCAGGTGCACACGCAGCGGGACCGGTGCGCCTGTGCTGTGGAGTTCGTCCAGGTCCAGGCCGAGGGCTGCTTGCCGTTCGTCGCCGCGGGCGGCCAGCGATGTCTTCTTGGTTTCGTAGGCCTGTGCCAGGCCGGGGACCCAGTCGGCGGAGACGATCGGCCCGTGCCGGTCGCGGTCACGCCAGCCTGAGGTGTCGTGTCCGCTCATCTCCACCGGCACGGCTGAGAATGCGGGGACTGTGCCGTCCCCGTGATCGTTCTCCCAGCCCTCGAGGTCCAGCCATGTGGGCAGGCTCTTGTTCACGTTCAGCTTCTTGCCGTCCCAGATCGCCGAGCCCGCGGTGCCGTGGCTCCAGCCCAGTCGCGGTACCACCTGCGGCTCTGCTCCTGTACGGGGCATGTCCCGCCAGCCTTTTTCGATCTCCTGGTGCATCGCGAAGCCCGCCTCCGCCGAGGTGCCCAGTCCGGGCAGAGGGAGTTCGTGGGGGTAGCGGGCGGTGTCCGTGGTGGTGTCCCAGATCGCTGGGTAGCGGGGGAGCAGTTCCGCCACCGACGGCCACTGCCGCAGCAGGTTGCTCGCTCCGTCCAGCCGGATCCCCGCCACACGAACACCGTTGGTCAGCAGTTGCAGGGCTTTGGGGGCGCCGCGGTGCGGGGTGCCCAGGGTGATCAGGGCCCGGCACAGCGGCCAGCCCTCCATCGGACCGAGCCAGTACCGGGCGACCAGGCCGCCCATCGAATGGGCCAGCACGACCACCCGGCCCGCCTGCTCGGCCTCGCTGCAGTCTTTGAGTCGTTCGTGGACATCGGCTGCCAAGAGCTTGGCGGCATGTTCGACTCCAAGGCGGAAGTCGTAGGGGAACAACACCACGTTCGCATCCAGGTTGCGGTGGTCGGGATGCCCCATGTCCATGGTTACGCCGGGCAGGACCTGCAGGTTCTTCCACTGGCGTTCGTAGCCCGGCACCACGGTCCAGCCGGGCAGCAGCCGCTTCGAGCGGATCAGCCCCGTCGCCCTCAGCGGCTCGTCCACCGCCAGCCGTCCCGGCCGAGACAGCAGGCCGGCGATATCGCCGAACCCCGCGTCCCACACCGTCTTCGCAGGCTTCTTGCCCGCTGCCGGCCGCTCAAGCACGCTGCCGCCGATCCCCGGCAGCACGTACAGCAGATGCTTACGTTCCATCCCCGCCCCGTTTCCCCTTGGCCCGGCAACCGGGCCCGCCTGCCCCCACCTCGCGCACTCAGTGACGAATCGCTCACGGCTCGCGGTTGCGAGAGCAGCGGGTGTCGTCAGCAAGAACGGACCTACGCGTAATGGGAGTTCTGGGGATATCACGCATACGGAGCACGCGGCCTGACTTTGAGCGTGATTAGTCCGAATGGGTGGTCGAGGCATCAGCGGAAGGCCCCAGGAGTGGGCGGGGCAGGGCGGAACCGCCTTACGCCGGTAAGGCACTCCGCTGTGCGCGACTCGAAAAGGTAGACCGCTGGACGGCGATGACCTGCGCTGTCACGCTCCGGGGTGACCCCGTCGCTCGTCGCTCGTCCCGATCGACGGCCATTCAATGGCCAAGGTGGCCCGTTGGTGGCCCCGGTGGCCCGCAAGTGGCCGGAAGGACCGGGAGGGATCAGGAAAGAGTAGGACTGACCAAGATAGAAGACCGGATCTGACCTGCAGAAACGGGAAAGATAAGGAAGGATCGGGAAGATCGCGGACGATCGTCAAAGGACTCATAATCCGTCGGTCGTGGGTTCGAGTCCCACCCGCCCCACCTTTGCAGGGTCGTGACCTGCGGAAACGTTCATTTTTGGGTGTCGGATCGTCAACTTTGCCTGAACGGAGTGAATCCGCTGCGCGTGGGTTCGGAGTCGGGCGGTGCTCAGGGGAGCTCCAACCCGTCTGACCTGCGGCTGAGTAGATGATCGCGGGTGTCGCTCGCGTTCTGGGCGGCTGCCCTCAGGGCCGATGCCAGGCCCCAGGGGCCGTACAGGGGCCGGGAGGGCGCAGCCGTGTTCAGGCCGACGGTGTCTCCGGGGCGATTCGTCGAATGCCGAACCAACGGAGAGGGCGGCGCGGCTGCCGGTACGTCTGGTTCGCAGGGTGGGGACAAGGAAACCGCCCGAAGAGGAAACGGCCCTGCGGGGTCGCCGGCGGCCTATTTCCGAAGTTGTTCGCCCGGTGAGCCAGCGGGGCTCGCGCAGGAGGCCTGATCCGGCTGCCACTGCGAACAGGCATCCCCTCGCCGTGGACATGGCCCTCGGCGAACCATGAGCCGATCATGCCTGTGTGAGGACATCGCAGACGGTGAGTCAGTTCTGTCATGGGCCGTGGATCGCGGTCCTGCGCTAACGGTGCGGCCGTCGGCCGCCGCGCGGACGGCCGTGAAGAGCTCGTCGCGCGGGGCGTCCTTGAGTAGTTAACCTGCGCCCGCCTCGATGGTCGGCAGGGTGTCGGAGTCGGCGTCGAATCCGACAATGACGGGAACGACGTGGGGCCGTCCTTTCGGCGTGACGGTGGCGAGGCGGGCGAGGTTCTGGCCCCCGGGGAGCACGCTCTGCTTTCTCGCCGAACGCGGAGGCCGTCACGAGACTTCGGTGAGGCTGTCGAGCACGCGCGAGTCGAAGTACTCCTCGATCCGTGCCACGAGCCCGTCGGAGTCGATCTCCAGCCGCATCATTGCCGGCATCCGGAACCGGCCTCCGGAGTGGAGCACCGCGGTCAGCGTGTACTGCAGGAACGCCTGCGAGCCGACTGTCGTGATGCGTCGGTCTTCATAGGCCCGGCTCGTCGAGAGGGCACAGAGGTGACCGAGCATCGCAGCCATGGCATGGACGTCCTGCTCGATCTCGTCGAAGTTGTGCCAGGTGAGCGCGCCGGGCGCGAAGCAGCGGCGCACCTCGTCCATGTCGCCCTTCTCGATCGCCGCCAGCAAGGTGCTCACCACGCTGAAGTCCATGGGATCCGGTTCTTTGCCCGACATCTCTCTCCTCGGTTCTCTTGGCCGCGCGCCGCGGCCATGCGTCCTGATACTTGGGTCCAGCTCTTTATGGCTGGGGCTCAGCGCCGGGCCTCGGCCACCCGGCCTTTGCGGGCGCGCTCGGCGCGGTACCCGGCGAACCGCTGGAGTGCGGACGGATCGTCGATCGAGCCGCGGTCGGCGACCTGCTCGATCTCTGTGCCCTGCAGGATGCGCTTGACCGGGACCTCGAGCTTCTTGCCGGTGTTGGTGTCCGGGACCACGCCTTGATCCTTCTCTGCACCATGTCGATGGAGCGAGCGCCTCTGGTATGTCGTCAGACGGCCTTCAGGAGCCGACGGTGCGGCAGCGTGAGCCATGAGAACCTCCGGCGAAGGGTCTATGGGGCGATCAACTTCGACTCTTCGCCGGGGGCCCTTGTCTGGTCAGCTCACGCCGCGTTGGTGCATCTTTGCTGCTGCCTCAGTCGGTGAGCTGCATCTGCATCTGCAGTTGCAGCAGTTCCTCGACGTGCCGGATCTCGACGATCCGGCCGTCGACCACGCGCGCGAGATCGATGCCGGAGCAGGTCACGTCACGGCCGGTCGCGGGCAGTCCGAACCAAGGGCCGGTGTGGGTCGCTGTGATCACCCACTGGGAGACGACCCAGCCGTCGTCTGTCTCGGCCTGGTAGACGACCTCGTGGTGAGCGTTGGTGAACCCATCGCGCATGGCAGCGACCATGCCCTTCATCCCCTCGATCGCCGACGGAGCCCCTGGGGGCAGGTTGTGGTCGATGAGATCAGGCGAGACCAGGGTGTCCAGCGCAGCGATATCGCCCGCGTCGAAGGCGGCGAATACGCGAGTAGGGACATCGCGGGCGGAAGTGGGTTGGCTGTTCATCAGGGGCTTTCCTCTCTCCTCGGTGTGCCGGCTTTCGAGGTTGGTCACTGGGTGGGGTTGGGGTAGAAGGCGTTGATTTCGGCCAGGACGCGGTCGGGTGCTTCGTGGAGGAGGAAGTGTCCGGCGCCGGGGACGTCGGCGGAGGTGGCGTGGGGGGCGGCGTCCTGGAGGGGCGGCAGGACCATGTCGGCGAGGCCGGCCTGGGTGATCATGCGGACCGGGATGGTCAGCGGGGTTTCCTGGAGTTTGGTGTTGTCGGCCTCGTCCTGGGTCTCGGTCCGGTAGAGCTCGAAGCCGGCGTGCAGGACCTGGGGGCGGGAGAACAGCCGGACGAACTCGGCCAGTTCGTCGTCGGACACGTTCTCGCCGGCGGTCTTCATGCCCTGGAAGAAGTGGGTGAGGAAGGTCTCGACCCGGCCGGTGACCAGTTCCTCGGCGAGCGGATTCTGCTTGTTGAAGGAGAAGTGCCAGAACATCGATTCGATGGTGGCGAACTTCAGGTTCTTGCCGACCAGGCCGTAGTCCATGAGGAAGAGCCCCGCCACCTGCTCGCGGTACTGGGCAGCCAGTGGGTAGGCGACGCTGACGCCGAAGTCGTGGGCGACGATGTGTACGTTCTCGCGGTGGCCGAGGCGGTCGAGCAGCTTGTGGACGTAGGTGGCCAGGACCGCCTTGGTCCTGGAGGACGGGTTCCCGGTCGAGTCGCCCAGGCCCGGCAGGTCGATGGCGATGACGGTGCGGCCGGGCAGCAGCGAGGGCATGATCTGGCGGTACTCGTACCAGCTCTGCGGCCAGCCGTGCAGCAGCACCATGACCTGCGGGCCGTCGCCGCCGATGACGTAGTGCATCTGCACGTCGTCGATGGTGGTGAAGCCGTGCCGGAAGTGCTTGTTGAACTCGGCGTCGTCCTTGGTCGCCGCGTCGTAGCCGGGGCTGAGCGGCTCTTCCGACTCGACGGTTGCGGCGGTCGTGGAGGCTTTGGTGGAAGCGTTCATGCTGGTGGCACGTCCTTTGTCATAGGTGGGTGTCGTCGCGCGCGGCGGTGCGGCTGGAGGCCGGCGGCCTGTGCCGGTCGAGACCTCTGCGCCGAGCGCGAGCACTGGGATGTTCAGGTGGATTGCGGTCGCCTGAGGTGGGCGGTCAGACAGCGATGCCGCCGTCGACGTTCCAGCTGGTGCCGGTGATGAAGTGGGCTTCGGGGCCGGCGAGATAGGCGACGGCGCTGGCGATGTCGGCGGGCTCGGCGAAGTGGTCGAGCGGCATGAGCTGCTTCAGGGATTCCGCGTAGGGGCCGGAGTCAGGGGTCATGTCCGTAGCGGTGGGGCCGGGCTGCACGTTGTTGACGGTGATGCCGTGCGGACCGAGTTCGCGGGCCAGGCCCCGGGTGAGACCGGCGACGGCGGCCTTGGTCAGGGCGTAGACGGTTGCGCCGGGGAAGGGGACGCGGTCGACGATGACGCTGCCGATGGTGATGATGCGACCACCCGGGCCGAGGTGGGGAGCGGCGGCCTGCACGGCGCTGAACACGCCCCGGACGTTGACCGCGATCAAGCGGTCGAACTCCTCCAGCGGGAAGTCCTCGATCGGCGCGGCGTGGGAGACGCCGGCGTTGTTGACGAGGATGTCCAGTCCGCCGAAATGCTCCGTGGTGCGGCTGACCGCGGCCCTGACGGCTTCGTGGTCCGCGTTGTCCGCCTGCACGGCCAGGGCGCCCGTCGCCTCGGCCACGGCGTCGGCCTGGCCCTTGGCGCTGGCGTAGGTGAAGGCGACCTGGGCGCCGTCGGCGGTCAGACGGCGCACGATCCCGGCACCGATGCCCCGGGACCCGCCCGTGACCAGGGCGGTCTTGCCGTCGAGGGGCCGTACGCCGGACCGGGTGGTGCCGGGGGCGAGCTGGGTGCCCATAGGGGTCTCCGATTTCTTCAGCACTCCACTTACGAACCGAACCGCTCGGTTACTATATCCATGATGACACTAACCTGAGCAACCACGGGATTCCTTCCGTGGCGGCGAACTTTTCTCAAGGAGGCTTCGATGCCCAGCACGGGACGGCCCCGGTCCTTCGACACCGACGAGGCGCTGGAGGTGGCGATGCGGGTGTTCTGGGCCGAGGGTTACGAGGGTGCCTCGCTCGCCGCGCTGACCGAGGCCATGGGGATCAACCGGCGCAGCATCTACGCAGCCTTCGGCAACAAGGAGGAGCTGTTCCGCAAGGCCGTCGACCGCTATGTGCAGGGCCCGGGAGCCTTTGTGGCCCCGGCTCTTGAGCTGCCTACCGCCCGGCAGGTGGCCGAGGCGATGCTGCACGGAGCCGTGGACGCCCACACCGCGACCGGCTGCCCGCGCGGCTGCCTGCTGGTGCAGTCCGCGCTGGCCGCCGGCCCGGAAAGCGAACCGGTCCGCCGCGACCTGGCCGAACGCCGCGAGGCCGGAGTGGCCGCCCTGCGGAAACGGTTCGAACAAGCCCAGGCCGAGGGTGACCTGCCACTCACCGCCGACCCGGAAACCCTCGCCCGCTATGTGAACACCGTCGGGCAGGGCCTCGCCGTACAGGCCGCCGGCGGTGCCAGCCGAGAAGACATGCACCGCGTCGCCGACCAGGCACTCAGCACCTGGCCGAGTAACTGAAGCCTCGCGGCGCCGGCCGGCTGGACGGTCTGCGGGTGCGAACCGATCTGAGTGGTCTGACGGGTCCGGTCGTTGACCAGGTCGAGGCGGCGGGCGGGCAGGGTGCGCAGGTCGACGGCTATCTCGTCGCCAGGCCGCAGGTGACCAAGGTCTGGCGCATGCGTGCCTGGTCGGCGATGACGAACGCATCCTTCTCGGCCGTCTTGTCCTGGCCGCGATAGGCGGCCGACGCTTGGTGTACGGGCCTTCCCCGTGGAGCTGGGTTCAGAGTCGCGTCGCGGCGCTGGGGCGCCGCGACGCGATCGGGGTCCGGCGAGGGGCCGAGTCAGCGGAGCCGGCGCGGTGTCAGGCGCGTGGGAAGCCCTCGGCGTCGAGGCGGAAGACGAGCTCGGCCTCGTCGCGCTTGGTGGTGTGCAGGTCCCAGTAGAGGGGGGCGATCTGCTCGGGCTTGGCCGCCTCGACGCCGGGGATGACGGAGACGCCGATCGACGAGTCGATGCCGACGTGGGCGGCCTGGATGCCGGTACCGTCCAGCTCCTTGTGCAGGTTCATCGCCCAGTTGCGCAGCGCCGCGGCGGCGCCGTTGACGTTGGCGACCCGCGGGTCGGGCCAGATCGAGCCGGCGCCGGTGGTGTAGAGCAGGGTGCCCGCGCCGGTCTCCTGCATCGCCGGCAGTACCGCCTTGGTGGCAGCGATGGCTCCGTAGAGCTGGAAGTTCATCTCGAACTCCACATGAGACGGCTCGGTCTCGGCCGGAGCGGTCAGCTTTGTGACACCGAACGACCCCACCGGGGAGTACTCCAGGACGTCGATCCCGCCGAACCGCGCGGCGGCGTCCTTGAGCGCCTGGGCGAGCGCGTCGCGGTCGAGCACGTCCGCGGGGAACGCGGCGGCGGCGATGCCGTCGGCAGCGAGCTTGCCGACAAGACCGTCGAGCTTCTCGCGGTTACGGGAGATCAGGGCGACGTCGAAGCCCTGGGAGCCGAAGGTACGGGCGATGGCCAGGCCCAGCTGGGGGCCGGCTCCAACGATGGCGATGCTGGTCACAGCGATCCTTTCCAAAAGCTGGTCGAAGGAAGAAAGTCATCCGGATAGATCTATCCATATCAAGATCCGGATAGGCCGCTCCGGTTTACCGCTGTCACCGTACCACCAAAAATGGATAGGGCAATCCGATTGCTAGACTCCCCGGTATGACCCCTGCCGCCCAGCATCCCGACGGCCCCGCCGCCCAGCCCCTGCGCAGCGACGCCGAGCGCAACCGGGAGCGGATCACCGTCGCCGCGCGCAAGGTGTTCGCGCGTGACGGTCTGGGTGCCTCGATGGCCTCTGTGGCCCGTGAGGCGGGGGTGGGGATCGCCACCATGTTCCGCCGCTTCCCCACGAAGGAGGAGCTGGTCGACGCCGTCTTCATCGACCGCATGGACGCCTACGCCGATGCCGTCGCCGTCGCCCTGGAGGACCCCGACCCCTGGAACGGGTTCGTCGGCTACATCGAGACCGCCTGCGCGATGCAGGCCGCCGACAGCGGCTTCGCCGACGTCCTCATCACGACCTTCCCCACGGCCAAGGCCCTGGAGCGGCGCCGCAACGAGGCCTACGAGGGCATGGTGGAGCTCACCGGCCGGGCCAAGGCGACGGGCCGGCTGCGCGAGGACTTCGACTCCTCGGACCTGGTGCTGCTGCACATGGCCAACGCCGGTGTCGTCAACGCCACCGGCGACGCCGCCCCCGACGCCTGGCGCCGAGTCGTCGCCCTGTTCATCCAGTCCTTCGAGGCCCCCGCCCGCGGCACCCTGCCCGCCTCACCCGAGCATGACGCCCTCTACAGGGCCATGCTCCGCGCCGGTCCGGCCGCTGATGCGGCGCCGGATGCGGGTAACAACTGACCTGGAACTGGAGCTGTCTCGCGGTGCTCGACTCCTCGCCGTGCTCGCGGTGACGGGCGGGGCGGACGCGATGGTCCTCGCGCTGGGCGGGGTCGCCACCACCGACGGCGGCGCCGGCCTGCTGCAGTCCCTCGGTGCGATGCTTGCCCGGGAGGGCGGCACACCGATCGGTCCGGGCGGCGCAGGACTCGCCGCTCTCCGCACGGTCCACCTCGCCGAGGCCCACGCCGCTTTCGCGGGAGTCGACCTCGTCCTCGCCGCCGACGTGGACAACCCGCCGCTCGGGCCGGCGGGCACGGCCGCCGTCTACGGCCCCCAGAAGGGGGCGAGCGCGAACGACGTACGGGAACTGGACGGCGCGCTCGCCGGTTTCGTACGGCGATTGGCGGCGTCGGGAGCAGAGGCTCCGCCCGTACTGGGTGCGGAGCCTCTGCGCGGTGGAAGGGGAATCCCCTGTGCGGGGGTTCTATCCCCTTGGCTGGACTGGGCGGACGCGGCTGTTGCTGTAGAAGCCGTCTAACTCATCGACCCCCAGGGGCCATTGAGGGGCCACAAGGTCAGGAACAGACCAACAAGCACTGCACAGGGCTGACACAGATCAGCACGTCTGACCTGCAAGAACGGTGTGAATCGGCAATGATCGGCCACGGCCGCCAAGATCCTCAAAGGACTCATAATCCGTCGGTCGTGGGTTCGAGTCCCACCCGCCCCACTCCGGCAGGGCCCTGACCTGCGGAAACGTTCCTCGTGAGGTGTCGGATCGTCAACTTCGCCTGAACGGACTGAATCCGCTGCTCATGACTTTGGAGTCCGGCGGCACTCCAGGGAGCTCCAACCCCTCTGACCTGCGGCGGAGTAGGGGATCAAGGCTGTTGCCGGCCGTCCGGGATGGCTGTCCTGAGGCTCGACACCAAGATCCAGGGGCCGGACAGGGGCCGGGAGGACGCCTAGTGCTGTGACCGGGCCGGCAGGGCCGGGATGCCGAGGTCCCTACGCGACGTCCTTGCGGGTCGCGGCGAGGTAGCCGACGAAGGCCAGGATCGCGATCGTCCAGTACAGGGTGACCGGCCCGAGCCCCCATGCCAGGCCCCTGCGGTCGGAGGAGACCGCCATCCAGTCGGCGAACGACGCGCCCAGTGGCCGGGTCACGACGTACGCGGACCAGAAGGCCGCGATCGCGCCCAGCCCGAACCGTCGATGGGCAACCGCCGGTACGGCGATGGCCACGGCGAACATGAGGCCCGAGCCGAGATAGCCCAGGCCCAGTGTGGTGGCGGTCAGGTCCCCGGCCGCGGTGCCCAGCGCGAAGGTCGCGAGCACGGTGGCCCAGTAGAAGACCTCGCGGCGAGTGGTGTGGATGCTGTGGATGGACAGCGTCTTCTCGCATCCGTACCAGAGGGCGAAGACCACGCCGAGGGCCAGCAGGAAGAACGGGGTGGAGATCAGGTACGGAACGCCCAGCCCGACGTGCAGGATGTCGGCGGCCATGGTGCCGAAGACGCTGACCATGACGACGGCGGTCCAGTAGATCCAGGCCACGTACCGGCGGGCGGACAGCTGGACGGCCAGCGAGGCCGCTAGAGCGAGCCCGCCGAGGCCGACGGCCGGGACCGGGCCGAGCAGATGGGCCAGCCAGTCGGAGGCGGTCTCGCCCATGCCCGTGGTGAGCACCTTGATGATCCAGAAGTAGACCGTGACCTCCGGCACCTTGCTCATCGCGTGCCGGACGCTGCCCGAGGGGCTCTCGTACCCGAGTTGATCTGTCGCCATGGTCGGCAACCCTGGCACGGGATCCACCGTCCGTCCCAGGCGTTTTTGCCCCATGTTGACCTCTCTCACCACAGCTTTGCCGTTCCTTTCAACGCAGGCGGCAGTGTCCGGGACGGAACCTGTACGCAGCCTGAACACCCGGGCCGGACGGTGTGGGGCCGCGCGTGGACCCGGTGATACTGGCCGGGTGACCAACCACCGCGTCCTGGTCGTCGAGGACGACCACGGACTCCGCGACGTCCTCGCGCGCGGCCTGCGCGAGGAGCACTTCGACGTGCTCACCGCCGCCGACGGCGCGGGCGCCCTGCGCGCGGTGCGCGACCGGGTGGACGCGGTCGTCCTGGACATCGGACTGCCCGACTCCGACGGGCGGGACGTGTGCCAGGCGATGCGCGCCTGCGGCATCGACGCCCCGGTGGTCTTCCTCACCGCCCGCGACAACATCACCGACCGGCTCTCCGGGTTCTCCGCCGGCGGCGACGACTATCTGGCCAAGCCCTTCCACCTGGCCGAACTCGCGGCCCGGGTGCGTGCGGCCCTGCGCCGTGCCGGGCGGGAGCCGTCCGTCGAGATCGAGGAGCTGCGGCTGGATCCCGTCCGGCACCACCTGGAGGTCCGCGGCGTGCCCGTCGCGCTGACGCCCACCGAGTTCCGGCTGCTGGCCTGCCTGATGGCCGCCCCTGGCGCGGTGGTGCGGCGCCGGGCGCTGCTGCGGGCGGGCTGGCCGGAGGGCGCCCAGGTCAGCGACAACACCCTCGACCAGTACCTGGCCCGGCTGCGGCGCAAGCTGCGCGACGCGGACAGCCCGCGCGGCATCGACACCGTACGAGGCGTGGGCTACCGCTTCGCATGAAACGGCACCTCCCGCGCTTCCCCCGCCTCCTCCGAGCCGTCACCCTGCGCGGCCGGCTCGCGCTGCTCGCCCTGGTCACCACCGCTTTTGGGGTCGTGGTCCTGACTGCGGCCTTCAACCTGGCGCTCGCGGTGAAACTGCGCCAGCAGGCCGACGGCCTGCTGCGCACCCGGGCCTCGGCAGTGGCGGCCACCGTGGAGGCCCGCCCGGACGGCGCCCTCGTCGTCCATGAGCCGGCCGACGACCGTGCTCTGGACATCGGCGTCTGGATCTACCAGGGCCGCCGGTTGGTCGAAGGAACCACCGCCCCCGGCGAAGCCCACTCCGCCGCGGACAGGCTCGCCGGACATGGCCGCGCCTTCGCCCGGACCGGCGAGCCGTACGCCTCGCGGCTGTATGCCCTGCCCATCCGGTACGGCGGCAGACAGGTCGGCACCGTCGTCGCCTCCGTCGGCCTCGACCCCTACCGCAGCACCGCCGACACCGCCCTGGCCGGGTCCGTCGGCCTCGGCCTGCTGCTGCTCGGCGGCATATATCTGGTCACCCGTACGCTCGTCGGCCGGGCCCTGCGGCCGGTCGCCGAGATGAGCGCCCAGGCCTCCCGCTGGAGCGAGCGCGGGGCGGCCGAACGCTTCGGCCCCGCCTCCCGCCCCGCCGAGCTGGCCTCGCTCGCCGCCAGTCTCGACGAACTCCTCGACCGGCTGGCCGCCGTCCTGCGGCACGAACAGCAGCAGTCCGCCGAGCTCTCCCACGAACTGCGCACCCCACTGGCCCGCATCACCGCCGAGACCGACTGGCTGACCGCCCGTCCCCGCACCCCGGCCCAGCAGCGCACCTCCCATGAGGCCATCGCCGCATCGGCCGCCGGGATGCAGCGGATCTGCGAGAGCCTGCTGTCCGAGGCCCGCACCCGCAACGGCCAGACCCGTCTTGATGATCCAGAAGTACAGCGTGACTTCGGGAACCTTGCTCAGCATCTGACGGCTCCGGGGCACGGCCCCGAGCTCATCGGTATGGGTCACCGTCACCGCCTTTCGAAGTCGGCGGCCGCCGACACTCGGCGAGGCGCCCAGCTCACCGAGGTGGGTCAGGGGGGACCGGTGGTGCTCGTGCAAGTCCGCGACCACGTCCATGATCAGGAGATCCTACCGAGATTTGTCAGTGAGCCACGGAGACGGGACAGAGGTGAAATACGGACCGGCCCGTTTCCCCGGAGCCAGTCGAAAGACCGAAACCGTGCCCGGGCCGACGTCACCAACGGGACTGGCCTGCGCTGCCTGCCTCGTGCTTCGTTTGAGTGATGCTCTAGGCAGCCGGGACTGAACAAATCCCCAGCATGTGAGGTTTCTTCACCGTCATCCGGCGCCAGTGTTACGTGCGCTGCGGGCGTGAGCAGTTCGGGATCATGCAGTGCGTGGCGTCGGTGGAACGTCCCGTGGTCCCGTGCGTCCCGGGTTCAAGCCCCCGATCAATTTCCGTGAACTGCATCCAAGAGGCGTTCACGCCGGATTCGGCTGAAGCGGGGTGGATGCGGATGACGCAATGCGGAACGACCACACGGCGGGCTGGTGGTCGTCGTGGACGGGTGTCCGGGTGACCCGGCGGTCGCCACGGGTGGCCGGCTGACCGGCGACACCTACCCGGAACAAGGGAAAGAAGGCACTGATGCAGGCAGGTCTGCCGTTGACCGCTGTGACCGAGCCGGACCGAGACACCTCGCCATGGCTGTACGTCCCAGGCGGGCGGGCCATGGCAGGGGCCGCACGACGGGTAACCAAGCCAGCCTGTGCGGCGGGGTTCGCTTCGGGATCCGCCGCCCGCCGAACGGCTCCGCGAGAACAGCGCGCGGGCCGTGGTCTCCGCGCCGGCCGCCCGGCTGGGGCGTTGCTGTGATCCCGGCCCAGAGTGCGCGGACTGTCAGGGCCGTGCGGGCCGTGGTCGTCGGAGCGGGGTTCTCCGGGATCGGCGCCGCCGTCCGGCTTCGCGAAGCCGGATTCAACGATGTGCTCGTTCTGGAGAAGGGAACGCAACTCGGCGGCACCTGGAGGGAGAACACCTACCCGGGATGTGCCTGTGATGTGCCTTCTACGCTCTACAGCTACTCCTTCACCCCGGATGCCGCCTGGAGCAGGGTTTTCGCCGGGCAGCGGGAGATCCTGGCCTATCTGCGGGCGACAGCCGAGCGGTACCGGCTCGATGACATGCTGCGCTGCCGTGTGCAGGTGCTCGGGGCCCGGTGGGACGGGGCGGCCGGCCGCTGGCTGCTGGAGACCAGCGACGGGCCCTACAGTGCGGCGGTACTGGTCCTGGCGACCGGCCCGTGGCACGTCCCGCGCCGCCTGGAGGTCCCCGGGATCGAGGACTTCAACGGTCCCACGTTCCATACCGCCCGGTGGGACCACAGCGTCGACTTGGCCGGGCGGCGGGTGACCGTGGTGGGGAGCGGAGCCTCCGCCGTCCAGATCGTCCCGGCTATCGAAGCCCAGACTTCGGCCGTAAACCTCTTCCAGCGCACCGCCCAGTGGGTGCTGCCCAAGCCCGATGTGCCGGTACCGGCGGCGTTCAACGGGCTTCTGGACCGCGTACCCGGTGCGCGCGGCGCTCTGCGCGCCGGTCAGTACGCCCTGCAGGAGGGATTTGGCTACGCCTTCCGCCACCCTCGGGCCGCCCGCCTCCTCGAGGCGGGCGCCCGCGCTCACCTGCAGCTCGCGGTCCGCGACCGGCAGCTACGCCGGCAACTGACACCGGATCACCAGTTGGGCTGCAAGCGCCTTCTGACGTCCAGCACCTTCTACCGGGCCCTGTCTCAGCCGCACGTCCGACTGCATCCCACCGCTGTGACCGCCGTACGCGGCAACGAGGTCGTCGGCGCCGACGGCACCACCGTCGAGACCGACGTGCTCATCGAGGCCACGGGCTTTCGCGTCGGTGAGCTGCCGCTGTCCAAGACCCTGTACGGCACGGACGGCCGGACACTCGACGAAGCCTGGGGCGGTGAACCGCAGGCGTACCTAGGCACCACCGCGAGCGGCTTCCCCAACCTCTTCCTGCTATTGGGGCCCAACCTGCTCGGCGGCTCCACCTCCGCGATCAAGGTCCTGGAAGCGCAGCTGACGTACCTCATCGCCGCCTTGGCCCACCTCGACCGAAGCGGCCACCGTGCCCTGGACGTTCGGTCGGCCGCACAGGCCGCGCACAACACCGCCGTTCAGGAGGCGCTCGCGACCACGGTCTACAACGCGGGCGGCTGCACCAGCTACTACTTCACCTCCACCGGGCGGAACATCTTCGCCTGGCCGTGGTCCACCGGGCGGCTCGTGCGCCGGCTGAGCCGATTCGACGCCGAGGCCTACACCTCCGATGCACCGGCCTGGCCCCTTTCCCTGCCCGCTCAGGCAAGGCCCCAGCCTGGGGAGCCCACGGTAGCCGCGAACGCAGACGAGTGCGGGCCGGCTCCCGGCTAGCCTCGCCCTTTCATGAGCCTGTTTGGCCGGGCTGACCTGGCCAGGCGATATAGCGCGGTAGCCGTCCACTTCCACCACCTGCTGGTAGATCCCAGCGCGCTCCAGGGCCGCCTGAGGCTGGGGGACCAGGTCGAGTCGCGCGGCGAGGCGCATCAAGGCGTGCATGAGGAGCTTCCCGCTGATCGCCGGCTCCGAGGCCGGCACGCTTTACATGAGCCAGGACGCCATCGGGAGGGCGAAGGAGCCGAAGGAGCTCTTCATCCTCGACGGTGCCAGCCACATCGACCTGTACTGGAAGCCCGAGTGCGTTCCGCAGGTCGCCTTGGACACCGGCGAGCGTCCGAAGTATCCGGCGGCAGTCGGTCCGGCGCTAGCGGGCGATGCCCTCACTCACGCCGACCACCTGGCCGGGCTTGTCGTCGATGAAGGTGGCTCCGCCGTCGAGGTGCAGGGCCTTGGCGCAGGCCCGTGGCGTGGCGGTGGTCGTGGTCGCACCCCAACGACCGCCCGGCGCGGTTGACGTACGCCGGCCGGAGCAGCGCGCTGTCACCGCGGCCTTGATACGGGTGCGGAAGACACTCCCGTGCTCGGCGGGCACGATCTCGTCGACGTTGTTGTGGATGTCGAGCAGGGGGACGGCCAGGCCCTGGCCGGTGGTCGAGGTCCGCCGCCGTGGGCGAGGGCCTGTGGGTCGCCTTCGCCCCTGGCCGCTCCCCCGTGCTGTACCTCAGCGGCTACGGACTGTGGTGAGGGTGCCTCTATTTGAGGTCGATCATCCGGACGGGCTGGCCGGTGGTGCGGGCGATTGTTTCGAAGTCGCGGTCGAAGTGCAGCAGGGCCAGGCCCGATTCTTCGGCGCCTGCGGCCAAGAGGAGGTCGACGGGTCCGGCGCTGCGGTGCTCGCCCTTGGCGGTGAGCTGTTCCTGAACGACGCGGGCGCGGCGGTAGACGCCCTCCGGCATGGGGCACCAGGCGAACTGGGCGAGACGCTCCTGGACGGTCTTGCGGTCCTTGGCGGAGCGGGCGGAGTAGAGCAGTTCCAGCTCGGTCAGATCGCACAGGGCGACGAGGCCGGCGCCGATGCGCCGTTCCCAGTCCTCGGTGGCCTGGCGCAGGAGGACGCGCGCCAGAGCGGAAGTGTCGATGAGGTAGTCGGCGACACTCACAGGGCGGGCCTGCCTCGGTAGTTGCGCTTATCGAGGAGGAGTTCCACGTCCAGTGCGCCGTCTTCTGCCAAGTCCTGCAGTTCGTGCAGGGCTCGCAGGCGGCGGTTGCGGTCGACGATCTCACGTAGTGCGGTGTTGATGGTGTCGCGTTTGGTGGTGGTGCCGAGTTCCCTGGCGGCTGCTTCGAGTGCTTCGTCGTCGAGGTCGATGACGGTTCGGCTCATGTTCCCCACCTCCTGATGTACCTGCTGGAGTGTATCAGTATACATGATCGACTATATCGACCGGTCGGCTGTGGATTCGGTCGCCGGATCCTTCGGTAGGGCACTCCGCTGCTCGCGACTTCGAAGAGGTAAGCCGTCGGGCGGCGGGTGACCCGTGCTGTCACGGTCCGGGGTGATTCTGTCGCTGGGGTTTGCCCCCGTTTGTGGACATCTCTTGAAGATCGGATCGTGGGGTCCGAGGAGGAGGTGTCCAGGTGGGTGCTGCTCGGTATTCGGAGGAGTTCAAGCGGGACGCGGTGGAGCTGGTGCGGTCCACGGGCCGGACTGTCGGTTCGGTTGCGGATCTGGTCGGCCCGCTCGGGGATGGTGTGGCCGAGCGGGCCTCGGGGTGGGTGACGACGCCCGCCAGGTATCCGCAGCCGCGCGCGGACCACGCGTCGGCGGCCACGGCGAGTGGCTCGCCGTCCGACTCGGCGGCAACTCCCGCCCACCGATGAGCACTCGCCCCCGGCTTGGCGTAGGAGCCGGGAAAGAAGCGGTCGAACAGCGGGCCCACCCGCAGCGCCGGGTCGGCGTCCAGCCACTCGACCTCCCCGGACACCGTCCCGGGCCGGGAGTCGGTCTCCACCAGAGGTAGTGGTGGTCGGCCTCCCGGTTCGGCAGTTGCGCGGCGAGGCCGTTGATTAACCGGGTCTCCCCGAGGGGCGGATAGGCCGGGCCGACCTCCGCCAGGACCTTCGGCGCGAGGGCCACCGCGTCCCTCTGATCGCCCCCGATCGCGAGCCAGTCCCGCCGCCCCCGGACTGGCGACGGCCACCGCCGCAAGTGGAAGTGTCTCGCCCGAATTGATCGACAATGCCTTTGACGACTTCAACGAGATCATGATTTTCATCATTCCGGAAGCGGCCGCGAGAATGTCGATTCTCACTGTGCGCCAACATCGCCTCCGTCCCCGAGCTCAATGCCTTCGCCATTGCTGTGGGCGTGTGCCCCCTTTGGCCCTGCTGTTGTCAGGCGGACTGCTCAACCGTGCTTTGGAACGGCATCGCTGCCAAGCTGCCACATTTCATAGTTCCCGCATTCTGCCGTGATCTCGGCCGTCGCCTGAGCCGCGGTGATGAAGTCATCGACCACTGGCGAGGTGCGCGATGCCGCCACCGCGAGGCACACCTGGTCGGGCGCCAGATCCGGGATGGGCACATAGATGACATCCGGATGTGAGTAGAACACGGCCGCCGAACGGGCCAGGAACGAGATGCCCCGGCCGGCCGCGACATGCTCGAGCGTCTCGTCCACCCCGCGCACCAGGTACCCGGCGTTGGGGTGCGGGCGCCTGGTGGGCTGCGTGCTCGGGTCGGCATGCCAGACCAGCGGTTCGCCGGCCAGGTCGGCCTCGGTGACCTCGTCCTTGCCGGCCAACCGGTGGCCGGCGGGCAGCACCGCCACCCGCGGCTCGGTGTACAGCGGGGTGACGCGCAGGCCGGTCTCGTCGATGGGCAGCCGCACATAGCCGACGTCGATGCGGCCGTCGAGCAGCATCGGGGCCTGGTCGTCCCCTTCGATCCGCTGCACGTCCACGACCACGTCCGGGTGCCGGGCCTCGAACGCCCGCGCCGCCGGGATGACCGGGATGCCGGCCCGGAAACCGACCATCAGCCGCCGGCTGCCACGGGCTGCCACGGACACCCGGCGGCGGACCGCGTGCGCGGAGGCGAGCAGCGGACCGGTGTCGGCCAGCAGTTGTCGGCCCGCGTCGGTCAGCGCTACGCCGTGGCGATCCCTGGTGAACAACGAGGCGCCGAGATCCTGCTCGAGCGCGCGGATCTGCCGGCTGAGCACCGGCTGCGCGATATGCAGCTCATCGGCGGCGCGGCCGAAGTGCAACTGGTCGGCCACGGCGGCGAAGTAACGCAATTTGCGCAGGTCCAGATCCATGGCGCCTCCCGGTCCGGTGATGCCTTCAGGGTATCACCACGGCTAAAAGAAGTCTTGGACACCCACTCAGGCCAATGGCAACCTGAATAGGTACCTATTGGGACCGAAGCGAATTCGGCACAAGAATTCGACATCGGAACTTGACAGCAGGGACCAGGCCCAGAATGGGCACACGGTTTCGGATGCCCATCAATTCAACGGAGTGATCGTGGGAAAGCTCGACGGCAAGGTAGCGGTGATCACCGGCGGATCCACCGGCATGGCACTGGCCGGCGCCAAACTGTTCGTCGAGGAAGGGGCGCACGTCTTCATCCAGGCCCGGCGGCAGGAAGCACTGGACGACGCCGTCAAGCTGATCGGCCGCAACGTCACCGCCGTCCAGGGTGACGCGGCCGAACTGGACGACCTGGACCGCTTGTACGACACCGTCAAGCGGGAAAAGGGCTCGATCGACGTGCTGTGGGCCAGCGCCGGGATGGGCGAACCCGCCGTCCTCGGCGAGATCACCGAGGAACAGTTCCACCGCGCCTTCTGGCTCAATGCCCGCGGCACCCTGTTCACCGTGCAGAAGGCACTGCCGCTGATCAACGACAACGGCTCGATCTTCATGACCGGATCCAATGCCTCCCTCGGCGCCTTCCCCGGCTGGAGCCTCTACGCGGGAAGCAAAGCCGTCCAGCAGGCCTGGGCCCGCGTCTGGCTCAACGAACTGCGCGACCGCAAGATCCGGGTCAACGTCCTGACCCCCGGCCAGGTCGCCACCGCCAAACAGGAAGAACTGTTCGACGAGGCAACCAAGGCCGCATTCGAATCCCTCATCCCCCGCGGAAAGATGGGCCGCCCCGAAGAAATCGCCACCGTGGCCCTGTTCCTCGCCTCCGACGACTCCAGCTACGTCAACGGCCTGGAACTGGTCACCGACGGCGGCACCACCGCCATCTGAACCACAGAAACGTCGCGGCCGATGCCCTGCGCCTGACCCGGCACGTACGAGACAGAGCGACACTTCGAGAACAGGAAGAGAGCACACCTCATGAGCAGCATCACCCTCATCGGTACGGGGAACATGGCCCGTACCATCGGCACGCTCGCGGTGGCGGGCGGCAACACCGTCGAGGTCATGGGACGCGATCAGTCCAAGGCCGATGACCTGGCCAAGGCTCTGGGCGGCGGCGCGAAGACGGGCAAGTGGGGCGCCGTCCCGGCCGGGGACATCGTCATCACGGCCCTGTTGTACGACGGTGTCGTTCCGGTCGTCGCCGAGTACGGAGACGCCCTCGCGGGCAAGGTCATCGTCGACATCAGCAACCCCTTCAACGCCACGTTCGACGGACTGGCCCACAGCGAGGAGACCTCGATCGCGCAGGAAGTCGCCAAGGTGGCCCCGGCCAGCGCCAGCGTGGTGAAGGCGTTCAACACCATCTTCCGTAATGTCCTGGAGAAGGGCAGGCCCAACGTCTTCATCGCTGGCGACAATGCGCAGGCCAAAGAGGGCGTGGCGGCATTCATCGAGAGCCTCGGGCTGCGCCCGCTGGACGTCGGCGGCCTGAAAATGGCGCACTGGCTGGAAGGAGTGGGCGTGGTCACGGTGGGCCTCGCCGGCAACGGGGTCGGCCACTGGGACTTCGCCCTCGGCGTCAACGAATTTACCGGCTGAGCCCCCGGGGCCGAGCAGTCGGCGAACAGGGCGCCATCGACATCACCAACCCCGTCTCCCCCGATTTTCAGGGCTTCGTCACCCCCGACGGCAGTTCCGGCGCGCAGGAGATCGCCAAGGCCGCCCCCGCCGACGCGCATGTCGTCAAGGCGTTCAACACCCTGTTCTCACATGTTCTGGCGGCCGGCCCAGCCGAGGGTCGCCCATTGGACGTGTTCATCGCCGGCGACGACGCGCAGGCAAAGGCACGCGTGTCGGCGTTCATCGAGAGCCTCGGGCTGCGCCCGATGGACACCGGGGAGCTGCCAATGGCGCGGGCACTGGAGAACGTCGGCCTGCTGGAGCTGGGCCTCATCACCCACTCCGTCAAGCACACCAACTTCTCGCTCGGCATCACCATTCTCAGCTGAGCGCACACCCGCACCACCACTTCTCGCGCCACATCACGCCAGTCGATCTACGGCACGAGGAGAACAGCCCCTCCACCTACTCTCACAAGGAGCAGTAGCATGCGCGTTTTCGTCACTGGCGGGACCGGCCATTCCGGTTCGTACATCATCCCCGAGCTCATCACCGCCGGACATGAGGTCACCGGCCTGGCCCGGTCGGACACGGCCGCGGCGGCGGTGTCCGCGCTCGGTGCGAAGGTGCGTCGCGGCGACCTCGAGGATCTCGACGGGCTCAAGGAGGCGGCCGCGGACTCCGACGGCGTCATCCACGTCGCGCACAGGCAGGACCTGCTTCCCTCCGGCGGGATCGACGCCGTGGCCGCCGCGGAGCTCCCGATCATGCTCGCGTACGGCGAGGCACTGGCGGGAACCGGAAAGCCGCTGGTCGCGGCGGGGAGCATAGGCTCGCCAGGGAACCTGGGCCGGCCGGCCACCGAGGAGGACCCGGCCCTTCCCAGCGGCGAGGAGTACAAAGGCACTCTGCGGGTTCGTAACGTCGTGGAAACTGCCGTAGTCGGCCTCGCCGAGCGGGGAGTGCGGTCTTCGGTCGTGCGGATTGCCAACATCGCGCACAGCACGACCGATCGTGCCGGCTTCCTCGTGCAGCTGATCGCGCTCGCGAAGGAGAAGGGTTTCGTCGGCTACCCCGGAGACGGCGCGAACCTGTGGAACGCCGTGCACGTCCGCGATGTCGCCTCCTTGTTCCGCTTGGCACTGGACAAGGGGCCGGCCGGCAAATACTGGCACGCGGTTGGGGACGGGGCCATCCCGCTCCGCGAGATCGCCGAGGCCATTGGCAGCCGTCTGGGCCTGCCCGCCGTAAGCGTTCCCGCGGACGTACTGATGGTGCCGGGATACTTCGGGTTCCTCGCGAACATAGTCACGCAGAACTACCCGGCGTCCAACCTCATCACCCGCCGGACCCTCGGCTGGGAACCCGCTCAGCCCAGCTTGCTCGCCGATTTGGACAACGGCCATTACTTCTCCGCCAGCTGATGGCAGGGACCCGAATCGCAACGAGTACGGCAAGTGGCAAGGGTTCGGCTCTTCTGGAGGGGCGCTGAGAATATGACGACTGTGGGATTCATCGGGAGCGGATACATCGGCAGTACCATCGCGCGGCTCGCCATCGAGGCCGGGCACCAGGTCGTGCTCAGCAACTCGCGCGGTCCCGAAACGCTCGCGGACACGGCCGCGGAACTGGGGCCGCGGGCGTCCGCGGCGACGAGCGGGGAGGCCGCGGCGGCCGGTGACATCGTCGTGGTCACGGTGCCGGTCAAGGCCTTCCCCAACTTGCCCGCCGTACCACTGGCCGGGAAGACGGTCATCGACACGTGCAACTACGGCCCCGAGCGTGACGGGCATATCCCCGAGCTCGACAGCAAGTCGCTCACCTCAAGCGAGCTGCTTCTGCGGTACATCCCGGACGCCATGCTCGTGAAAGCGTTCAACAACATCTTCTTCAAGCACCTGCTGTCACTCGCCCGCCCGGCGGGGGCGGCCGACCGCTCGTACCTGCCGATCGCCGGGGACTCCGCGCCGGCGAAGGCGGCGGTGACCGAATTCATCGAATCCATCGGGTACAGCGTCGTGGACGCGGGACCGCTGGCCGATACCTGGCGGCAGGCGACGGGCACGCCGGTGTGGGGGACCCCCTACGGGCCGTACTCGAACGAGAAGGGCCAGCCGGTCGGTGAGGACGCCATCCGCGCGGCACTGGCCACCGCAACGCGGTAACCGCAAGTTGGCGCGGGCCGCGGAATGGTCCGGCCGTGTTATGGCCCCGTCCGGTAGGCCTTTGGGTTCCAGGAGTCGTCGCAACACCCCAGTTCAAGGGGTGCGATGGAGTTCGAGATCCGCAGGGTGCGGACGGTGGCCCAAGGCCGTAGGCAGCTGGTCCGTGAGCGGGAGGAATACTTCCGGCTCATGGACCAGGGCCTGACCGGCTACGAAGCGTGCCGGATCGTCGGGATCAACTACCGCACCGGCAAGCGGCTCGGAGTGCTGACACCGCCCCCGGAGGCGTCTGGCGTGCGAAAGGACGCTGGGCGTGGCGCGCAGCCAACCACTGATGATCAAGGGAAGTTCATCAAGCCGTGCGTGCCGGCGGCATCCCGGCTCCCGCCCTTGTCGCGTCGGTGCCCCAGCTGGCCAGCAGTCGTAGTGCCTCCGCGGACGGGGAGTTGGGCTCGGCGTGGTACGTCACCAGCATCTGTTCGTGGTCGTCGGCCTGGTGGAACGACTCGAGGCGGAGGTCGAGTTCGCCGACGAGCGGGTGGTGCAGGCGCTGGATGCCGTGGCACTTCTCCTTGACGTCGTGGGTGGCCCACAGCCGCCGGAACTCCTCGCTCTTCACGGAGAGTTCGCCCACCAGAGCGGACAGCCGGGGGTCCTCCGGATGGGAGCCGGCGTCCATGCGCAGCTGAGAGACGACGTCGTTCGCTTTGTGCTCCCAGTCCACGAACAGGTCGCGGTACTCAGGCCTCAGGAACACCAGCCGTGCCCAGTTCTGTTCCTGCGTGGGCAGCTCGGCCCAGTCGCCGAAGACCGCCGCGGCCATCCTGTTCCAGGCGAGGATGTCCGAGCGCCGCCCCACGAGGATCGCCGGGACGCCGTCCATGGTGTCCAGCAGCGTCCGCAGGGGGCCCCGCACCTGCGGGGCGCGGACGGCCGGCTTCCTCTTCTGCTGCTTCGGCTTCGCCAGGTGCGTGAGGTGGGCGTGCTCGGCGTCGCTCAGCCTGAGCGCGCGGGCGATGGCGTCGAGGACCTCTGCCGACACGTTCCGCCCGTTGCCCTGTTCCAGCCGCGTGTAGTACGCCACGGACACCCCGGCCAGCTGCGCCAGCTCCTCGCGGCGCAGCCCCGGCACCCGCCGGTGCCGGCCGAAGCCCCGCAGCCCCACGTCCTCCGGCTTCAGCCGGGCCCGCCGGGTGCGCAGGAACTCGCTGAGCTCGGCACGCGGGTCCAGCGCGCTGGCGGCGGGCTCGTGCACCGGTTCGGGGTATTCGTCCATGCCTCGAGTATCCACGGTCGGACGCACACCAGCCTGACCCAGCCAGTGGTAGGCACAGCGGACGTACACAGAGCCGTGGCCTGGGTGGATGCCGGCCCGTCCGGGACGCTGGCCACTGTGCCCGGCCGGAAGGCAGCCGGGCAGGGAACCTCAGCTGGGAGAACCATCGGCATGACCACTGTTGCTGCGTACGCTGCCCCCGCCGCCAAGGCTCCCTTGGAGCGCACCACCATCGAGCGCCGCGCGGTCCGCGAGTTCGATGTGCTGATCGACATCAAGTTCGCGGGCATCTGCCACTCGGACATCCACCAGGTCCGCGAGGGCTGGGGTGAGGCGATCTTCCCGATGGTCCCGGGCCACGAGATCGCGGGCGTCGTCTCCGAGGTCGGCCCCGGGGTGACCAAGTACAAGGCCGGCGACCGCGTGGGCGTCGGCTGCCTGGTCGACTCCTGCCGCGAGTGCGACAACTGCAAGGCCGGCCAGGAACAGCACTGTGTACGGGGGGCTGTCCAGACGTACAACGGCATCGGTCGTGACGGAGAGCCCACCTACGGCGGCTACGCCACGCACGTCGTCGTCGACGAGAACTTCGTCGTCCGTATCCCCGACGGGCTGTCCCTGGACGTCGCCGCGCCGCTGCTGTGCGCGGGCATCACCACGTACGCGCCGCTCAAGCAGTGGGGCGCGGGCCCCGGCAAGAAGGTCGCTGTGGTCGGTCTGGGCGGTCTCGGCCACGTGGGCGTCAAGATCGCGCACGCGCTCGGCGCGGAGGTCACTGTCCTCTCCCAGTCGCTGCGCAAGAAGGACGACGGCCTGAAGCTGGGCGCCGACCACTATTACGCGACCAGTGACCCGAAGACGTTCGAGGAGCTCGCGGGCTCCTTCGACCTGATCGTCTCCACGGTGTCGGCGCCACTGGGCTTCGGCGCGTACCTCAGTCTGCTCCGGACGGGCGGCGCCCTGGTGAACGTGGGCGTCCCGGAGGAGCCCGTCGCCTTCCATCCGTTCTCCCTCATCGGTGGCAACAAGATCCTCGCCGGTTCGATGATCGGCGGCATCCCCGAGACGCAGGAGATGCTGGACTTCTGCGCCGAGCACGCGATCGGCGCGGAGATCGAGCGGATCGCCGCCTCCGAGATCAACGAGGCATACGAGCGGGTGCTGGCGAGTGACGTGCGGTACCGGTTCGTGATCGACACCGCAACCATCTGAGACCGGTCGCGCGAGTGAGGGCCCCGGCGGATGAGGCGGATTCCAGGGGTCGTTGAAGCACAAGCCGTCATCCGTCACCTAACACATCACCGGTACCACGGCAGGCCAACGCCTTTGACGGCGTGGCGTGCATCAAGAACGGAGTACACCCCCATGACCGCAACAACAGCCAATGAGTCGAGGACGCGCCAGAGCGAAACGGCCGCGGAGGTGGTCGGCCGCCTTCGTGCGACGTTCAACACCGGCGTCACCCGCGGACTGGACTGGCGCGTCAACCAGCTGCAGCGGCTGCGGGCACTGCTGGTTGAAAACGAGCAGGAGCTGCTCGAAGCGCTCTGGGCGGATCTGAGGAAGAACGCCACCGAGGCCAAGATGCAGGAGATCGACTTCACCGTCGCCGACATCGACGAGACGCTGGCGAATCTCGAGAGCTGGCTTCAGCCTCGCCCGGTGGAGGTTCCCGCCCACTTCGGTCCCACGACAACGGCATACACCACGTACGACCCGCTCGGGGTCGTCCTGGTGATCGCTCCCTGGAATTTCCCGCTGCACCTTCTCATCGACCCCGTCATCGGCGCCCTGGCCGCCGGAAACACCGTGGTGGCCAAACCGAGCGAGATCTCGGTGCACACATCGGCAGTGGCTTCACGCCTCCTGCGACAGTACTTCGACGCCGACGTGCTCACCGTCGTCGAAGGGGGCGCCGAGGAGACCACGGCCCTCCTGGCACAGCGTTTCGACCAGATCTTCTACACCGGCAATGGCACCGTCGGCCGGATCGTCATGGCCGCAGCCGCCAAGAACCTCACCCCCGTCACGCTCGAACTCGGAGGCAAGTCACCGGTCTTCGTGGCACCCGACACCGACGTGGACGAGACCGCCAAGCGGCTGGTCGGCGCCAAGTTCGGCAACGCGGGGCAGCAGTGCATAGCCCCCGACTACGTTCTGGCCGATCCTGCCACCGCCGCCGCACTGGTCCCCGCCCTCCGCGCGGCGGTCGACGCCCAGTTCGGCTCCACCCCGCAGACCTCAGCCGACTTCGGCCGGATCATCAACGAGCGGCACTTCGACCGGCTCACTCGCCTGCTGGACTCCGGCCGGGCGGCGGTGGGAGGCCAGCACGACCGCGACGACCTGTTCATCGCACCGACCGTGCTCACCGATGTCGACTTTGCATCGCCGGTCATGCAGGAGGAGATCTTCGGTCCGATCCTCCCCGTAGTCGAAGTCGAAGACCTCGATGCCGCCATCGCCTTCATCAACGAACGCGACAAGCCACTCGCCCTCTACGCCTTCACCACGTCCGAGGTCACCAAGTCGCGCCTCGTGAACGAGACTTCCTCCGGCGGCGTCGCCTGGGGCCAGCCGGTGATGCAACTGCTCATGCCCGGCCTGCCTTTCGGTGGCGTCGGCGAAAGCGGCATGGGCCGGTACCACGGCCGGTATTCCCTCGAGACGTTCAGCCACCTCAAGGCCGTCGCGGACCCGGGCAAGATCGACCGGACAGGCCCTAGGTGTATTGACCCGCAGGGTTGTTGACGCGGCTGATCGGGGGCTGGCCTTTGAGTGCGGTGTGGCTGCGATGGTGGTTGTAGCTGTGGAGGAAGTCTGTCAGGGCGGCTGTGCGCTGGTCGTTGCTGGTGTAGGGCTGTAGGTAGGCCCATTCGTCGAGCAGGGTGCGGTTGAAGCGTTCGACTTTGCCGTTGGTCTGGGGCCGGTAGGCGCGGGTGAGTTTGCCGGTCGCGTCCAGGTCGGTGAGGGCCTGCTTCCATTGGGTGCTTTTGCGGTAGGACCAGGCGTTGTCGGTCAGCACGCGTTCGATGCGGTGGATGCCGCAGGTGGTGAAGAAGGCGGCGGCCCGGCGGAGGAAGTCGGCGCAGGTGGCGGCTTTCTCGTCGGGGTGGATCTCGCTGTAGGCCAGGCGGGTGTGGTCGTCGACGGCGGAGTGGACGTAGTCGAAGCCGACGCCGGTCTTGGTGGCGCGGGAGGCCTGGCGGCCGAGTGTTTTGTGGCCGCCGCCGTCGGGGATCCGTCCGAGTTTCTTCACGTCCACGTGGATGAGCTCGCCGGGGCGGTCGCGTTCGTAGCGGCGGATGACCTGGCCGGTGGGGCGGTCCAGGAAGGCCAGGCGGTGCAGGCCGTGGCGGGTCAGGATGCGGTGCACGGTCGAGGCGGGCAGGCCCAGGATCGGGCCGATGCGGGCCGGGCCGAGCTTGCGCTCGCGGCGCAGACGGCAGACGTCCTGCTCGGTCGCGGCCGGGGTGCGGTGCGGGGTCGTGCGGGGACTGCTGGGCCGGTCGTGCAGGCCCGGCTCGCCCTCGGCCCGCCACCGGCGGACCCATTTGTGGGCGGTGGCGCGGGAGACACCCATCTCAGCGGCCACGTGGGCGACGGGCCGGCCCGAGGTGACACGCTCGACCAGCAGTCGCCTGCCGTGAACGGTCAGCCGGGCATTACGGTGGGACACGAAGACCTCCGGTGTGGTGCGGTCCTAGACAGCTCCACCACACCGGAGGTCTTCACCTTTGATCAAGCACGACACGTGTCAACAACGCTCGTGATCAATACACCTAGGCCCGCGCTCTCCCGAAGCAGGCTGCCCGACTGGTGATCGGCTACGCAGAAAGTGCCTCTGCCCAGCCGAAATGAGGACTGCTGAGGTCCCGGTTCCCTGACACCCGCCAGGCCCATGCTGCCGCCTGTCTCTTTCACCCGACCCATTCTTCGAAGGAAGCTGCCATGACTACCGCGTTCGACCCGATCGACCTGGGCGGCAAGACGCTGACCAACCGCATCGCGATGGCGCCGATGACCCGCAGCCGCGCCGACGCTCCCGCAGCCACGGCGACGGAGCTGATGGCGACCTATTACGCCCAGCGTGCGAGCGCCGGCCTGATCATCACCGAGGGCATACAGCCGTCGGTGGGCGGCCAGGGCTACACCAACACTCCGGGCCTGCACTCCGCCCAACAGGTCGACGCCTGGCGGAAGGTGACCGACGCCGTCCATGCCCAGGGCGGCACGATCTTCGCGCAGCTGATGCACACCGGCCGGATCAGCCACCCCAGCCTGCTGCCCGAGGGACTCATCCCCGTCGCCCCCTCCTCCGTCGCGGCGGCGGGCCAGGTGTTCACCTACCAGGGCCCCCAGGACTACGTCACGCCGAAGGAACTGGACCAGGACGACATCACCCAGACGATCGCCGACTACGCCGACGCCGCGCGCAACGCGATCGCCGCCGGTTTCGACGGCGTGGAGATCCACGGGGCGAACGGCTACCTGATCCACCAGTTCCTCGCCCCCAACACCAATCTGCGCACCGACAACTGGGGAGGTGGCGCCGCGGACCGGGTCCGCTTCGGTATCGAGGTCGCCACGGCCGTCGCGGAGGCGATCGGCGGCCACCGGACCGGCTTCCGTATCTCTCCCGGCAACCCCTACAACGACATCGCCGAGACCGACCCGGCGGACGTGCTGGAGACCTACGCCACCCTGATCGCCGGTCTCGCCCGGCTGGACCTCGCCTACCTGCACCTGGTCGAGAGCCCGGACCGCGTCCTGACCGCCCGGCTGCGCAAGGACTGGCCGACGGCGTTCATCCTCAACCCCTTCACCCACCCCGAGACCACCGGCCCCGGCGCTCTCGCCCACATCGAGGACGGCACCGCGGACATCATCGCCTTCGGCGCGCTGTTCCTGGCCAACCCGGACCTGCCCGCCCGCCTCGCAGCCGACGGCCCCTACAACACCCCCGACGCGGCTACCTTTTACGGCGGCGACCACCGCGGCTACACCGACTACCCGGCGCTGCCCGCCGACAGCGCGTGACCTGAAAAAGAGTCATCGCCAGCGAGTGCGGCGAGGCAAGACGTGGCGTTTCAGGCCACCGAAGTCCTCCTGGTCCGCACCTATGTCACGATGGCGACACTGCCGCCTGCCACATCCAGCGGATCACCTTGGAGAACCGGCAGCTGAGAGAAGAACTTGAGGCTGCGACGGGCGTCGCTCGCCTGACCTCCATCCCTTCCGGGCGGTCAGCAACCAACTGAGGAAGTGGTCAACGGTCAACCGCAAACCCTGGCCACAACCGCTCACGGCCGCGTTCTCCCCAGCATGACAGGGGTCGTTGCCGCGGCGTGGACGCGTTCGAGCAAGTCACGGTGGCAATAGAGGAAGGTGCGGTCGACGCGGGCGGCGGGGGCGATCCCGGACACGGTGACCTCCGCATCGCCGCGCAGGCAGGGTCGCTACGACTCGGCCCTTCAGCATCTGGACCAGGGACTCGAATTGTCCCGCCGTACTGGCAACAGCCTGTTGCTGAGCGACCTGTTCGCCGCATCTGCGCACGCCAACCTGCTCCTCGGACGCTTGGACGACGCGAGCAGATGCGCTGAGGAGGCGCTGGAAGCCGCTTCTTTCGTCGGCAGCGAAGAGGCATCCTGGTTTGCCTCCGCCGTGCTTGGCGCGACTCGTCTGTGGCAAGGAGACTACGCAACAGCCAGTTCCATCTTCGAGAAGCTGATGATCTCCCTGCACACAGTCGATGATTCCGAGCCCGCACCGGTCAGGTCGGTGGCGCTCGGGATTCTCGGTCAGGCCATGCTCTTCAACGGTGACCCGGACGGCTGCGTCCGCACGGTCACCCGCGCAGGCGGCGGCCCTGACCTGGTCAGGTTCGAAGCTTCAATGCGCACTCTGTGGTTCGGGCTGCTGACCAGCGCGGAGCTGGCCAAGGACGATCTCGCCGCCGCCGGCTCATGGGCAGACCGGGCGGCGGTAGCGGACGGTCCTGACGGACCGCACCACCAGCGGGCCTTCATCGCGCTCTCCCGCGCAGAGCTCCATTTCGCCCGGCAGGACACCGCAGTTGCGGCGCGGTTTGCACAGGAGGCCGCTGAGGTGTTCAGCGCCTGCCGTATGCCGCTCTACGAAGCAATCGCGCGCATCAAGGCCGGTATCGCGCTGGCCGTGTCGCCCGAGCACAGGACCGAAGCCCTGGCCCAGCTCGCACAGGCACAGTCCCTGTGCGGGACGCGCGGTGCCCACGGTCTGGCGGCATTGGCCGAGGCGGAGTACCGCCGGATCGCCGACTCGCCCGTCGTACCCTGATCAGCGAGGTCGACGCCTTCGCGGGCCTGAGCCATGGCTTCCGCCGGCAAGCTGATCGTCGCTGACTGCGATGGTGACGGTGAGCGATGTCGCCGAGATCTGACACTGTTTGGGATCTTGCGGTTGGCGCCCGTGTGCTCGCTCGTGGTGAGGGCGCCGATGCCCCCAGATCGATGTGCACGCGACGATCTACCGCGATGCCCGTGAGTTCTGCCGACCTGGGCATTGCCGGGGCGCGGAAGTAGCCACTGCAGCGACACGAAGAAGGTCGGCTTGCGAGATGCCGGCCGGTGTCACGCGGGCGGTGGTGATGAGCCGGTCTGGGCTGTGGCCCAGTCGCAAATGGCGGCCAGAGGCTCCTGGAGTGTCTTGCCGAGCTCGGTGAGGGCGTACTCCACGTGCGCAGGTGGGTCCTGCTTGAGGACTCGTCGCTCCACCAGCCCGTCCTCGGCCATACCGCGCAGTGTCTCGGTCAGCATTTTCTGAGTGATACCGGGCAGCCGCCGACGCAGCTGGGCGTGTCGCTGCGGCCCGGCGAGCAGAGCGTAGATCAGCAGAACGCGCCACTTGCTGCCAAGACGCTCCAGGGCCTGCCTCGTCAGGCAGGTGGGTTCGAGCACATCGGGAATGACCAGGGCCATGACGGTGACGGCTCCTTCCACGGAAAGGCACTTCCAAGTGCCTTCTTTCCCGGGATCTCATGCGGTTCTAGCTTCGAGTCATGACCGATCCTGCCATTCACACGTACACCGCGGACGAGTCCGGAATCTTTGCCAACGCCTATGTGCTGCAGACTCCGGACGGTGTCGTACTGATCGACTCCGGGCTGCGGGTTTCCGACGCCCGGGCCATTGGCAAACGCGCCGCCGCGCTGCGCGGCCCGGTTCTCGCCGCATTCGTCACCCATGCCCATCCCGACCACTTCAACGGTCTGCCGTATGTGGTCGGCGACGACGTTCCCGTCTACGCGGCCACCGCCGTTGCCAAGACCATCGCGGAAATCGCGGAACCCAAGCGGGAGCAGTGGCAGCCGGTGTACGGCCAGGAATGGCCGGACCGCTACCGGGTTCCGGAACGGACACTGGGCGACGGCTGCTCCGTGGAACTCGGCGGGCTGCGGGTCACCCTCCACGAGCTGGGTGCGGGAGAGAGCCACGCCGACTCCTACCTGATGGTCGAGTCCGGAACCAAGCGCGCCGCCTTCATCGGCGACCTCGCTTTCGGCGATCTGATGCACTCATACACCGCCGATGGCCATACGGGGCTGTGGCTGGCGCTGCTCGACCGGCTGGAGCGGGAGCTGGCCGGGGTGCCGCTCTACCCCGGACACGGCTCCCCCGCCGACACAAGGCTGCTGTCCGCCCAGCGCCAATACCTGCTGATGTACCGCGAGGCAGTGCTCCGTATATCCGACGGCCGTCCCTCCCTGACAGACGAGCAGAAGACCGAACTCACCGCGGTGATGGCGGCTTTCCTGCCACAGGCGGCGTTGCCCTGGATGGTCGGGCTCGGCGCCGACGCGGTCGCCCGGGAACTGGCAGAGAAGGCCGGACCATGACATCCCTGGAGCGGATCACCTTCACCGCGGACGGGCTTGGGGACGGTCTGGAGCTGGTCGGCGACCTGCGGCTGCCGGACGGGCCGGGACCGTTTCCCGCGGTAGCTCTCACCGGACCGTTCACCGGAGTGAAGGAGCAGGTCACCGGCCTCTATGCGCAGCTGCTCACTCGGTCCGGCTTCGCGACCCTGGCCTTCGACCACCGAGGATTCGGAGAAAGCCCGGGCCGCCACGGCCACGAGGACAGCCAGGGCAAACTGGCGGATCTGCGAGGCGCCGTACGGGTACTGGCCGACCGTACGGAGGTGGCCGGAGACCGGATCGCCCTGGTCGGAATCTGCCTGGGCGCCGGCTACGCGGTCAGGGTGGCAGCCATGGATCCCCGGGTGCGGGCAGTGGCCGGAATCGCCGGAGCGTACAACAGCCCGGCGTGGTTCGCCGGAAAAATGGGCATCGACGCCTACCGCTCCGCCCTGAGCACGTTCCTGGACCGATACTACGAACCACTGCCCGCCGTGGCACCGAGGGGCGGGGAGGCGGCGATGCCGGGACAGGAGCCGTACGCGTATTACGGCACCGAGCGTGGGGCCTCGCCGCACTGGAGGAACCAGGTCACCCGGGGCTCGCTGTACTCGTTGATGACCTTCGACGCGCTGAGCGCGGCCGAATTGCTCGGTGCCACTCCCTTGCTGGTCGTGCACGGAAAGGTGGACGACTACTGTTCTCCGGAGCTTGCGAGAGCGATGTATCAGCGGGCTGCCGGGCACAAGGAGATCTCCTGGCTCGACTGCGAGCAGCACATCGACCTGTATGACGTCAGCCCCTTTGTCGGACAGGCGGGCCAGGCGACTGCGGACTTCCTCCACCGCCACTTGGGCTGAGGGCGAAGATCTTGCCGCCCCGTGATCAACACGAGATTGCCCATGGCCGCGGACATACGGTGTCGCCTCGGCTGTCCTCAACGAAGCAGGCGTTCCCACTCCATGCCGTCCCCGCGGCCGCGTGCGGGTCCGTTCGAACGGCCGCCCGACCAGTGGACCCAGGTCTTGGCAAGGTTGCGGCAAGGTCCTTGTCGCATGGTGGGCATGGCCCGATGCGCAACGCGGAACGGTCGCGGGCTGGTGGATCCGCCCCGCCTTCGCGGCCCACGTCGGCCGAACGCTGTGGCCGCCGTCCTGCGCATCCATGGGCCGTGACCGGCCGGGCCGATCAGAGCTTTACCCAGTGCACGTCAACATGAAGGGAAACAGTCATGATGAATGCCTTGTCGCGTGCGCCCCAGCTGGTGCACCTGCGATGTGACGCGGCCGCGGGCGCTCGCCAAGCGGGCGAACTGGAGTCTGTCACCGGCAAACTCGGCCTTCGAGAGCATGTTGTGGGCGGCCTGCTCGCTCGGCGCGCGCTGTTCGCGGACGAGTCCGGTCGCAGCGCCACACGCGTGGCACTCCACCGGACAGACCCCGACACGAACGGGCTTGCCGCCGCAGGCGAACTGCTGGTCGCCGGAGAGGGCCGTGAGGAGGCTGCCCGCCTCCTGCGCAGGCGCGGGTTCACCCACATCGGGACCGCGGGGTCGGTCGTCCGGCTGATGCGCCCGACGGCAGGTATGGCCGAGATCCTCGGTGCCTGCGATGCGCTCCGTGGCCTGGGCGTCAGCGCCGCCCCCAACTACGTCACCGCAGTCGCCGCCGTCGGCAAGGGCGGGAGCGGGCTGGGCCTGGCGCTCCCCACGACAGCCATGCCCGGCGACCGGCCGGTCGATGACCCTCGGGGCGCCGGTGTACGGGTGGCCGTGATCGACACGGGCATTGCTCCCGAATCGGTCGGAGCGTCGCACGGATGGCTCGACGGTATTGAGGTCGACCACACGGCGGACGGCAACTGCGACCTGCTGGACGCCGTTCCCGCCCCTGACGGATTCCTCGACGAAGCTGCGGGACACGGAACCTTCGTGGCCGGTATCGTCCGGCAAATCGCTCCCTCCTGCCATGTGCAGGCGATCAAGGTGCTGGACAGCGACGGCGTAGGCACTGATTTCTCCGTCGCCGAGGCACTCTTCCGCCTTGCGGACGCCCAGGACGCGCCGGATCTGGTCAACCTGTCCCTTGTCTGCTCAAGCGACGAGACAACCGGGCCGATCGCCATCGAGGCCGCGATCGAGGCCCTTACGATGCGGCACCCCGCCACTCTCGTCGTGGCCGCGGCCGGGAACGACGGGGGCGCGACGAAGGCGACGAGGACGGTCTCGGTTTCGTCAGGCCGGTGACTGGACACCTCGGGAACCACGGCCCGGGCCAGGCGTGGCGACGCCGCCCGCGGACGGACCGTCGGCGCACAGACGCGTGACCCGGGTCTGTCGCGCTTGGTCAAGAGCCTGTCGCCTGTTGCCTACCCGCCGGCTGCCGGAACTTCGACGATCGAGACAGACGCGATCCGAGGGGAAGACAGATGAGCGCAACAGCAGCGACCGGTACTGTCGAGGTGCGGGGTGCGTGTCCGCACGACTGCCCCGATACCTGCGCGATGAGGATCACCGTCACGGACGGCAAGGCCGTGAGCGTGACCGGTGACCGGGAGCATCCGTACACTCGCGGTGGCTTGTGTGTGAAGGTCGACAACTACCTGGACCGGGTGTACAGCCCGGACCGTGTGCTGTACCCGATGCGGCGTACGGGGCCGAAGGGCAGCGGTCGGTTCGAGCGGATCACCTGGGATCAGGCGCTGGGCGAGATCGCGGACCGGTTCCGGGCGATCTCCGCGGAGTTCGGGCCCGAGGCCATCATGCCGTGCAGCTACCTGGGCACTCAGGGAATCCTGAATGGGCTCAACGTCGGCGATCCGTTCTTCGCCAGGCTTGGCGCCACTGTCGCCGAGCGCACCTACTGCGACTCCGGTGCGTGCACGGCCTACACGATGACGATCGGCGACTGCGCCGGAGTGGATCCGGAGAGCCTGGTCCACTCGAAGTTCATCCTGATCTGGGCCTGCAACGTGATGAGCACCAACCTGCACCTGTGGCCGTTCATCGCCGAAGCCCGTAAGCGGGGCGCCACCGTGGTCGTGGTGGACCCGGTGAAGACCCGTACCGCGAGGGCCGCAGACTGGCACATCCCGATCCGGCCGGGCACCGACGGCGCGCTGGCGCTGGCGATGATGCACGTGATCATCAACGAGGGCCTGACCGACGACGACTACATCGCCCGCTACACGGTGGGTTACGGGGAACTGGTCGACCGGGTGCAGCAGTACACCCCCGAATGGGCAGCGGAGGAGACCGGGATCCCCGCCGAGGACATCCGCCGGCTCGCCCGTGGCTACGCCTCCGCGCAGCCGTCGGTGATCCGTATCGGGGTGGCGGTGGAGCGGCATGCCGGCGGTGGCCAAGCGGTGCGGACGCTGGCCTGTCTGCCCGCGCTGGTCGGTGCGTGGCGCAACCCCGGTGGCGGGATTCTGCAGCTGCCGTTGTGGGCGTTCCCGGTCAACTGGGGCGCGATGATGCGTCCGGACATGCTCCAGCCCGGCAAGCGGATCGTGAACCAGTATCTGCTGGGGCAGGCGCTCACGGGTGGCCTCGAACTGGACCCGCCGATCAAGTCGCTGATGGTCTACAACTCCAACCCCGTGGTCGTCTGCCCCGATCAGGACAAGCTGATCGAGGGCCTGATGCGGGAGGACCTGTTCACCGTCGTCAGTGAGCAGTTCATGACCGACACTGCCCAGTTCGCCGACATCGTGCTGCCCGCCACCACCCAGCTGGAGCAGGACGACATCATGTTCTCCTGGGGCCACCTCTACGTCACTTACAACCACCGCTCGATCGAGCCGCTCGGCGAAGCGGTGCCCAACACGGAGATGTTCCGGCGGCTGGCGGCACGGATGGGCTTCACCGAGCCGGTGTTCCGGCGTACGGACGACGAGATGATCGCCGAGGCGTTCGACTGGTCGGCGCCCGCCATGCAGGGCATCACCGTCGAGTCGCTGAAGGAGAAGGGCTGGCAGCGGCTGAGCGTGCCGCCCGCCGACCAGTACGCACCGTACGCGGAGGGCGACTTCCCCACCCCGTCCGGCAAGGTGGAGCTCAAGTCCTCCATCGCGGAAGCCGTCGGGAACTTCGTGGTGCCGCTGTTCCGGCAGGGCTCCAACGACCACCAGCCGGGCACCCCGGTCGATCCGCTGCCGCACTACGTACCGCCTCGCGAGTCGGCGCGCACCAATCCCGAACTGGCCGAACGGCACCCGCTCAGCCTCATCACCCCGAAGGCGCACGCCTACCTGAACTCCAGCAGCGCCAACCTGCCGCTGCACCGGCGCGTGCAAGGGGAGCCCACCGTCCTCATCCACCCCGACGACGCCGCCGAGCGCGGCATCGCCACCGGCGACGACGTGCGGGTGTTCAACGACCGCGGCTCGTTCGTGGTGAAGGCGAAGGCGGACAAGTCCGTCCTGGCGGGCGTCGCCGTGTCGGCGTACGGCGGCTGGCGCATGCACACGAAGTCGCTGTCCACGATGGCGTCCCTGAATCCCACCGCCTTCGCCGACCTGGGCAACGCGCCCACGTTCTCCGACACACTCGTCCAGATAGAGAAGGCCTGACCCATGGCTTACGTCGTGACCGACGCCTGCGTGGACATCCTCGACCAGGCCTGCGTCGAGGAATGCCCGGTGGACTGCATCTACCAGGGGGACCGGATGATGTACATCCACCCCGACGAATGCGTCGACTGCGGGAAGTGCATGCCCGCCTGCCCGAGCGACGCGATCCACTGGGAACACCGGATCCCCGTGGACCTGGCCCCGTTCACCGCGGCCGCTGTCGAGTTCTTCGAAGAGCACGAGGATGCGGCCGGTGGTGCGTCCTCGCGCGGCCCGGTCGGCGTGGACCACCCCCTGCTGCGGGAAAGGCGTGGCACCGGTGAGGGCTGAGCACAAGACCGGTTCCGGTGCGGACACGTACGCCGGCGACGCGTACGACAGCGACCTGCTGATCGTCGGCGCCGGGCCGGTTGGTCTCTACGCGGCCTACTACGCCGGGTTCCGGGGCATGTCGGTCACGGTCATCGACGCTCTCGGCCGGCCCGGTGGCCAGATGGCGGCGCTGTATCCCGAGAAGAAGGTCTACGACGTCGCCGGATTCCCCGCCGTGAAGGCGCAGGACCTCGTCGACGCCCTGGTCGAGCAGGCGTCGCAGGCGAAGCCCCGGTACCTGCTCGGGCACACCGCGCAGACCCTTGAGGACACGGCGGGCGGCATCGCCGTCACCACCCACCGGGGCACGGTGGTAACGGCGAAAGCAGTGCTGGTCACCGGCGGGATCGGCAGCTTCACGCCGCGCCCGCTGCCTACAGGCTCCGAGTACGAGAACCGTGGCCTGCGCTACTTCGTACCGAAGCCGGCCGAACTCACCGGCGCCGATGTGGTGGTCGTCGGTGGCGGGGACTCAGCGGTGGACTGGGCGCTGGCGCTCGAACCGCTCGCCCGCACGGTCTCGCTCGTCCACCGCCGGCCCCGGTTCCGCGCGCACGAGCACAGCGTCCGGCTGCTGCGCGCCTCGTCCGTGCGGCTGTACACTCCGCACGAGGTGCACCGGATCAGCGGCGACACCCGCGTCGAACAGGTGGAGTTGCGCGACCTCGAGACCGGGGCGACCGAGAGCCTGCGGGCGGACGCGGTGGTGGCCGCGCTCGGCTTCGCCGCGAACCTCGGCCCGCTCGCCAGGTGGGGGCTTGAGATGCGGGGGCGGCACATCGCGGTCGACCGGAGCATGCGCACGAGCCGGCCGCGCGTGTACGCCGCAGGCGACATCGCCGACTACGACGCCAAGGTCGCGCTGATCTCAGTCGGTTTCGGCGAGGCCGCACTCGCGGTGAACAACCTCGTCCCCATGATCGATCCCGCGCTGGGCACGGTGCCGGGGCACTCCAGCGATGGCGCAGCTGGCCAGTGACAGCCCTTACGCCCGGGCATGAGCGCGGTAGGCGGTGGGCGACGTGCCGTAGACCTCGCGGAACGCCCGGCTGAACACGGCGAGATCGGTGAACCCCCAGCGGACGCAGATCTCGGTGAGTTTGGCTTCGCCTCCCCGGCGGGTCAGCAGGTCACGTCGGCACCGCTCCAGTCGCTGGCGCCGGATCACTTGGGACACCGTCTGTCCCCGGCGGGCGAACATCCGCTGGAGCTGGCGCGTTGACACGAAGTGCGCCTGCGCGACGCGTTCCGGGGACAGTTCCGGATCGCCGAGATGCTCTTCGATGTAGGTGTCGATCCGCCGCAGCAGGCCTGCGTGCCGGTCGATGCCGGCGCCGGGCCCATGTGCCTCGGTCGCGATGGTCGCCACCAGGTCGCCGATCTCATCGGCGATCCGGACGGCGCCGCCCTCGCTGACGGTCGGTTTCGCGACGAGCAGGTCGGTCAGCATCCTGCTCAGCACCCCGGTGATGCCGCTGCCGCCGTCCAGAGCCCGGCAGGTGAGCGAGGCCGACTCGCTGTCGCTGAGCTGGATCGTGTCGCGGGGCCAGGTGAAGACGGCGCAGTCCCAGTAGGGGGAGGAGACGCCCGAACGAAGCCACCAGTGGAAGGGCCGTTCTGTCTCGTAGATGACGAAGTCGCCGGGCCGAAGCGTCGCGTCGTGCCCGTCCTGCGCGGCACGCGCCTCACCCCGGCGGACCAGGCAGACCTGGAGGTAGCGATCGCGGTCGCGCCGCAGCAGTTCCTTTGTGCGGATGATGTCCTGGTCCACCGAGCGAACCCCCGATACCCGGAGGTGGCCGAGGAAGTCGCTGCGTACGGCACCGTCGAACATGCCGCAGTCCCGTTCGACGTCCACGTCGAGGCTGACGAAATGGTCCCGAAGCAGGTCCCGCCAGACCTCACGTCTGCTGGTGTTCTCCTCGTTCGACCCCGCCGCTGTCATGGCCCTACCTCGATCGTGTTCTGTGTCCACCCGGCGTCGGAGGAATCCTCCTCGGCGAAATACTCGGCCCTGTCCATAGGCGGATCGTTGTCGCAATGTAAACAGCCGGAAAATCCCGCTTCACCTACGCGTTCCCGTCGCCGCTGGTCAAAAGCCTGTCGCGCGGAGTCCTGTGCGGGTGGCCGAGACCGGTGAAGATGAACGCCAGTGCCGATCCAGAACCCGAGGGAACGCATCGTGATAGCCGTCGTGAATGATCAGATCCGCTGTCCGGAAGAATCGGTCGAGGACGTCCGAGTGGCCCTGACCCGGGACCGCGTCCCGGTCGCCGAGGCGATCGAGTGGGCGACCGTGCCGCACTGCGGCGCGGTCGTCACCTTCACCGGCACGGTGCGCGACAACAACGACGACCTCGCGGGGCACCACACCGGGATCGTCGGGATCGACTACGAGGCGTTCGACCGGCACGTGGAGCCGCGACTCCGCCAGATCGCCCAAGCCGCCCGGGACCGGTGGCCCGCCCTCGGGCGTGTGGCGTTGTTCCACCGCATCGGGCCGGTGCCGGTCACCGAGGCGAGCGTCCTGGTCGTGGTCTCCGCACCCCACCGCGGCGAGGCGTTCACCGTGGCCCGCTTCTGCATCGACGTCCTCAAGGACTCCCTTCCGGTATGGAAACGCGAATACGGCGGGGACGGCACGAGCGGCTGGGTGGCGACCGGGAACCAGATCGACGACGTCACCGCCGCGGCGCACCGCTGGTGCCTCGCCCGGAACCCGGAACCGGCGGCATGATGATGACGCCCGTCGCCGACCGCCGGTACCGTCACCTTCGCGACCTGCGGATCTCCATCACCGACCGGTGCAACCTCCGATGCCGGTACTGCATGCCGCGCGAGCATTTCGGCCCGGGGCACCATTACCTCGACCCCGCCGACCTGCTGACCTTCGACGAGATCGCGCGCCTGGCACGGGTGTTCGCCTCCCTCGGCGTGCGCAAGATCCGGCTCACCGGGGGCGAGCCGCTGCTGCGACGCGGCGTCGTGGACCTCGTGGCGCTGCTCGCCGCGGTACCCGGGCTCGATCTCGCGATGACGACCAACGGGCTGCTGCTGCCGGCATTCGCGAAACGCCTCGCGGAGGCCGGGCTGCGCCGGGTGACGGTGAGCCTGGACGCGCTCGACGACGCCGTGTTCCGGGCACTCGCCGACACCGCGGTTCCGGTGCGCCGGGTCCTCGACGGGATCGACGCCGCCACACGCGCCGGCCTCACCCCCGTCAAGGTGAACATGGTGGTGAAGCGAGGAGTCAACGACGGGTGCGTGCTGCCGATGGTCGAGCGATTCCGGGGCAGCGGCCACATCCTGCGCTTCATCGAGTATATGGACGTAGGAGCCACGAACGAGTGGCAGCTCGGCGAGGTGCTGCCCGCCGCCGAGATCGTGCGCCTGATCGACGACCGTTACCCGCTCGAACCGCTCGGTGCGACCGACGTCGGCGAGGTGGCCACCCGCTACCGCTTCCGGGACGGCGCCGGGGAGATCGGTGTCATCGGCTCGGTGACGCGGCCGTTCTGCGGGGACTGCACGCGAGCCCGGCTGTCCGCCGAAGGGAAGGTGCACACCTGCCTGTTCTCCTCCGGCGGGACCGACCTGCGGGCGTTGCTGCGAGCGGGCGCCTCCGACGAGGAACTGCGCTCCGCCATCCGCGCACTCTGGGGCGCCCGGGAGGACCGCTATTCGGAGTTGCGCGGACGCCGCACACCATCACGCGGCGATCGGGTGGAGATGTCTTACATCGGCGGGTGACCTGGAACGAAGGGGAGATTGGCTCATGCCCACAATGCTGTTGTTCGCCGCCGCGCGGGAAGCGGCAGGCCGAGCGCGCGACGTGATTCCCGGCAGCACGCTCGGCGAGGTGCTCGACGAGGCACGCCGACGCTACGGCGGCGGGTTCGCCCACGTGCTGGCGAACTCACGGGTGTGGCTCAATGGGGAGATGCTGTACGACGAGATGCACGGCGCCCCATGCGAGGCCGGCGACGAGATCGCCGTGCTGCCACCGATCAGCGGCGGATGATCATACGTGGTCCTGCTCTCCGCCGACGGTTTCCGCGCCCGCGCTGACGGCGCCAATACCGTGAGGTGAGGAATCGAAGATGAAAGACAGGTACCTGTAATGAGCAGCGGCACGGGCAGATTCATGACCTATGGATCCGCTGTGCGGAATCGTGTTGCGGATGTCATGGTCACCTGTCCCAAGACCTTGGGACCGCTCTCCAGGGTGGACGACCTCCGAGCTCTTTTCAGCGACGATCACGTCCATATGGCCCTGGTCGTCAACTCGGACGGACGGCTCATAACGACGATCGAGCGACCGGACATCCCCGAAGCCGCCTCCGATTCCGCGGCCGTCACGGATTTCGGAACTCTCGTCGGCAGAACGGTGCGGGCGTCGTACCCACTTGATGCTGCTGCAACAGCGATGAGATTCGAGGCGCGACGTCGGCTGGCGGTGGTCGATGATTTCGGTCGACTGCTGGGGCTGCTATGCCTGAAGCGAGACGGAACCGGATACTGTTCGAATGAAGGGATCCGCGCCCGCGCTGACGAAAGGTAACGAGCGCACTCTTCGTCTCCAATGAGCTGTTCCCGGTAACCGTCGGCCACCGTCCGTGAGTGACCGGCCCCACGTCGGTCAGCACCGTCTTACGGGAGGTGCCGTTGCGGGAGTTACCTGATCCCGCGCCGGCCGCATCGCCTTTCTCGTAGCCGAGATGCTCGGTCATCTCGGCCTCCAGGGCGCCTTCCAGGACCAGTTTGACCAGCCCAGAGATCCTTCCCGGCAGAGACCACGTCTCATGCCATCCGGGTCACACCGGGGCATACACAATCTTTAGGACAGTCCCCGGCGAGGTGGTGCGGATCGACGACGACTCGTCCGGCGAGTTCTTCGCGCAGCTCGCGCAGCGGTACGGCATGAAGCTGGACGGCCCGCCTCCGGACGTAGCTCACCGCATCGTGTACGTGGTCAAGCCCACGGCGGTCAGCTGCCAGTGAACCGGTCGGCTTGAGGCTGACCTGCGGTGACCTGCCGGGCCGCGAGGTCAGTTCCCGCTGACCTTCGCGGCCACGAGGTCCGAGACCAGGCCGGTGCGCGCGCCGAGCGCGGTGAGCCGGTCGAGCGCCTCGCGGTGCTGCGCCTCGTCCACGCTGGCGGTGGCGTCGGAGACGACGACCACTTCGTAGCCCAGCCGCAGCGCCGTCGCGGCAGTGGCCGCGACACCGTGCGCGGTGGACAGACCGGCGACCACGACCTGGGTGACACCTTCGCGGCGCAGGCGGTCGTGGAGGTCGGTGCCCTCGAAGGCGTCGAGGCCGTGCTTGGTCACCAGGTGTTCGCCGGTACGCGGTTCAAGACCGGCGACCAACTGGTTGGGGGCGGCGTCGATGCCGCCGTCGGCGCCGTCAGCTCGTACGTACCGGACGAGGACGACGGTCGAGAAGCCGGTGCTCGCGAAGTGCTCGCGCAGCTTTCCGCAGGCGTCGATCACGACATCGCCGCCGACCGGCTGCCACGGCATGTCGACGATCCACCGTTGCAGATCAACCAGGACAAGTGCCGTGCGTGCGCGGATCATTCTGTTCCCCCAGGACGGATGATCAGCGGTCCACCACACCCTACCAAGGGAAAGACGGAACCCGATGGAGAGGCCAATCGCGACGCAGGACGGTCTGCGACTGTGGACGGAGACGTTCGGCAGCCGCCGCGATCCGGCGGTGCTGCTGGTGATGGGCGGCACGGCGCCGGGCATCGTGTCGCCCGACGAGCTGTGCCGGCTGATCGCCGCGGACGGGTACTTCGTGGTGCGTTGTGACCACCGGGACACCGGCAGGTCGGGGAAGTCCGACGGCGAGTACGACCTGTCGACGCTGGCCGCGGACGCTGCTGACGTGATCGTCGGGCTCGGTCTGTCCTCCTCGATCTGCCAGCGGCCGCCGGCCCGCGCGATGATCTCGCAGACCGTGGTGTCTTCGGGTGCGTGGACGAGGAAATAGGCGACCTCGCAGTGGAGTTCGCCGTTCTTGCCGCGCCGGTTGGGGTGCGGTGAGCGACGCAGCACAAGCCAGTGGGTGAAAGTGTCGGCCGGGTCCTGGTCCTTGACGCCGACGGCGAAGGCTGTCCAGTCGTAGAGCCTCTCGAACATGGCGCCGTCGCCGCACGAGCGGCGTTCCCACTGGTCACGGAGCCGACGCCTCCGCCTGCCCTGTCCCGGTAGCGCACAGGGTTCACCGGTGCCCCCATCCCTCGGTGCCCGCCCTTGTCGGTCACCCCTACCGCCCTGCCCGGCCGCACAACCCCGGTCGACGACGACCGTGCGCGTGGGTGCCTCTACAGGTGGGAACGGCGTAGTGGCGCGGCGGCCATGGGCCACCGCGCCACAGGCGCGGTGTTTCCGGGTGCTCGGGGGTCAGCTCGTGCTGCAGGAGGCCGTCGGCCAGGTCCAGTTGCCGTTGTGCTGGATGGTGACGCCGAAGTTGTTGCCGCTGCCGTTGGGTTTGGCGGTCAGTACCTGGGCGCTGGGATAGCTGGCGCTGATGTTCCAGGTGGCGGTGATCTTCTCGGGGGAGGGGACGTTCATCGTGACCGTCCAGCTGCTGGAACCGGTGACCGAGACGTTGAGGTTGTACCGGTCGCTCCACTGCTGGCCCGCGGACAGGGTCGCGGTGCAACTGCCGGTGCCGCCACCGCTGTCGTCGGGGGCCACGGCGCGGCCGGTCTGTGAGGAGATCTTGCCGGTGCACAGGCCGCGACCGGCCAGGCCCTGCGCGATGCGTGGAATCGCGGCGAGCGTGTTGGCGGACCAGTCGTGCATGAGGATGACCTGGCCGCTGGTGAGCCGGGAGGCGGCCTGCACGATCGCGTCGGTACTCGCGCCGTTCCAGTCCTGCGAGTCGACGTCCCAGATGATCTCGGTCAGACCGTACTTGGCCTCGACCGCCTTCACCGTCGAGTTGGTCTCGCCATACGGCGGGCGGAACAGCACCGGGGTGCCGCCGCCCGCGTTGGCTATGGCCTGCTGGGTCCGGGAGATCTCCGAGTCGATCTGCGACTGACCGAGCTGGGTCAGATGCGGGTGGGTGAAGCTGTGGTTGCCGACCCACATGCCGGCGTTCACCTGGGCGCTGACCAGGGACGGGTTGGCGGCGGCGTACTGGCCCTGGTTGAACATCGTGGCCCGCAGCCCGTTCTGCGTGAGCGCGTTGAGCAGAGCCGTTGTGTTGGTGGACGGACCGTCGTCGAAGGTGAGCCCGACGTACCCGTTGCAGGTGGCGGCCTGCGCCGGGGCGGCGTCGACGGTGTTGACGGTGAGGGTGCTCGTGGCGGCCATCGCGACGACGGCCAGTTTCGCGAGCAGCGGCCGTAAGGGGTGCGGGGGGCGTATCGAGAGACGTGTTCCGGTTCTCATGCGGGCTCCTCCAGCCTGGGTGGGGTGCGGGGGTCAGGTCGTGCTGCAGGAGACCGTCGGCCAGGTCCAGTTGCCGTTCGTCTGGATGGTGGCACCCCAGTCGTTGCCGTTGCCGTTGGGTTTGGCGGTCAGCACTTGCGCACTGGGATAGGCGGCGCTGATGTTCCAGGTGGAGAGGATCTTCGCCGGGGACGGCACGTTCATCGTGACGGTCCAGTTGCTGGAGCCGCTGACCGAGACGTTGAGGTTGTACCGGTCGCTCCACTGCTGGCCCGCGGACAGAGTCGCGGTGCAGCCGCTACCGCCACTGCCGCCGCCCGAACCGGCGTCCCCCACGGTTATGTTGGAGTTCCCGGTGCTCTGGTATCCCTCGGTCGCGAGGATCATGTAGTTGAACGTGCCCAGGTTCATTCCGGCCCTGGCCCAGGCGTCGAAGTGGTTGCCGGTGGTAATGGTTCCGCCGGTCCTCTTCGACTGCCGGACGCTCCAGTACTGGTCGAAGGTGCGAGTGCCCTCGATGGAGGGGGCGTTGTACCGCGTCGTCTTGTAGATGTCGTACGTACCGCCGTCGCTGGTGACGGCGCCCATGTACGTCCCCGTGGGCCGGTAAGTGCCCCAGTTGTCGACGATGTAGTACTCCACGAGCGGGTTGGTCGTCCACCCGTAGAGAGCCAGGTAGGCGTTGCCGGACGGGTTGAAGGTGCCCGAGTAGGTCACACTCCGGCGTCCGCCGGTGCTCCAGCCCTTGCCGAGAACGAAGTTCCCGGTGTTGCTCCATGAGGTGCTGTAGTTGCCACCGGAGCCCAGGTTCATGGAGACCGACCCGCCACCGTCGGTCCAGAACGAGTAGTAGTAGCCGTTGTTGGTGCCGGTTTGGTTCGAGGTGATGACCGTGTCGGCACTGGCGGTGCCGGGCAGGGCCAGCGCGGCCACAGCGACCAGCACGGTGGTGCAGGCACTGCTGATGAGCAGCCTGAAACGGCTGAGCGGCCCGAAGCGGCTGCGCCTGCGGCTCGTCGGGTGTACGGGTGCGTCCTTCATGTGTGTGCTTCCTCCTCGTCCTTGGGAGGCCGGTGGGGGCCAGGCAGCGTGACACGACCCTGCGAGGTTGTCGCTGAACAGACGATGACGGCGACCGCTCGGCGTCGCGCAACACGGCGGGGCTTGCCGGTCGTCGTGCGCTCGGCGACCGGAGGACCGGGTCACGCCGGCGACCCGGATCAACAGTGGTTGAGCTCTGCCAACGGCGACAGTGTTGGTCTGACCCCGTCAACTGTCAATAGTTTCCGGAGATAATTACGATAACTTCCTGAGCTGAGGACTTCCTTGAAGCAACATTTGTCCTGGTCAAGTAACCACCTCTGATCGATCTAGTTGGGGATGATCACTGAAACCCACTCTCCCAAGATCTATTTCGAGATCGATCTCATGGAAATTTTCGAAGATTTTCCGGAAGCGCACGGGTCTCGGTGGGCAATCGGTGCCCGCGTTCGACCCACAAGGCGTACGGCGAAACGCCGGGCGCACCCTTGCGGGAGACCCGGCGTTTCCCGTGGCGGGGCCGGGCGCGCCGGACGGTCAGGCTGCCATCAGGCCCATTGAAGCGACCATGGCCAGCTCGCCCGTGTACGCGAGGAGCCGGAGAGGGGATCGCTGGTCGGCCGGGCCGGTGCGTGGTATCTGCTGTACGAGGAGGAGGAGCCTGCCGGTTGTCCAGAACACCATGAGCAGGAAAGGCAGCCAGGGCCAGTGGTGCGCGTCCGCCATGTCCGGCATGGAGTTGCCGGTTCCGGCGTTCCCGTGCGGCGTGAGCATGGTTATGACGAGACATGCCATGCCGGTGACGTCGTTGGCCGCACGCAGTTGGAACGGGACCGGGAGGTTCCCGCGTGCCGCGCTGTGCAGCGTGGTGCCGGCGAGCAGGAGGAACACCAGGGACCACCCGAGCGGTCCGAGGCGGTTGGCCCGCGGGGCGTTCATGGCGAGCATGGCGCCCGCCATGACCAGGTGCGGGATGTGGGTCCGCAGCGGGCGGCGCGGGTGAGCCGCCACGCTGCAGAAGGCGCCGAGCACGCACAGCCCGGCGGCCCAAGGGCCCATTCGGGTCAGCCTCGACCGTGGCAGTGCCCGCTGGTGGCGGGCGGGACGTCGAGGGTGGGGTTGCGGTCGAAGAAGCCGACCGGCTTGAGGGTGAAGCCGGCGTAGTCGACGGGCATGACGGGCCAGTCCTCGGGGCGGGGGAAGTGGGTGAGGCCGAAGGTGTGCCACAGGACGATGTCGGCGCCGTCCAGGTCGCGGTCGGCGGCGGTCCAGGCGGGCAGGCCGGCGCCGCCGGGGTGTTGGTTGACGAAGTCGCCGGCCGGGTAACGCTCGGCCGGGTCGTAGGCGGTGACCCACAGGTGGCGGGTGGCGAAGGCGGCGCGGGCGTGGACGGAGGAGCTGGAGTCGGCGAGCAGCGTGGGCTGGCCTTCGGGGTAGAGGGCGTAGCCGGTGTTGCGGCCGAGCCGGTTGCGCTTGCCGGGGTTGACGACCTGCCAGACGCGGGCGTGGGCGTTGTCGGCCTGCCGCTGGGCCTGTGCCTCGGTGGCGAGGCGGGTGCGGGATTCGCGGAAGGCGTTGCCGTAGGGGTTGGCGGCGCTGACCGGAACCGGCAGGGCCTCGACCTCGTCGACGGCGTTGAGCGGGCCGTCGACCATCATGTCCAGGCGGGCTGAGAACAGATGCTGGTGGAAGGGCGCTCCGAGGCCGGGGGCGATCTGAGTGGCGAAGTCGTGGCCCTCGGCGGGGTAGGCGGAGGTGAAAACGACGCCGGTCGCCTTGGCCTCGCACTGGATGGTGCCGTCGAGGTAGAGGTACCAGTAGAAGCCGTAGTCGTAGTTGCCGATGGTGGTGAAGAAGGAGACGACCAGGCGGCGCTGGCGGCGGGTCTCGTGCGACCCGGTGAACATGTCGCTGTGCTTCCACAGGACGCCGTAGTCCTCCTCGTGGATGCAGATGGCGTTACGGATGGTGCGCGGGTCGCCGGCGTCGTCGGCGATCACGGCGTCCATGTACGCGATCTCACCGAGGCAGTCGCAGCCCAGTTCCAGGGAGTTGGTGTAACGGGCGAACATGTACTCGCCGGCGTCGAAGTAGTTCTGCCAGAAGCGCACGGGGGAGGGGTCGGCGTAGGGGACAACCATCTCGGCGATGGAGGCGCGATAGATGATTGGCCGGTCAGCGAAGGACAGTTGATGGAGCGTCAGACCCTCACGTTCGTTGAAGCCTACCCGCAGGCTCCAGTTCTGCCAGGTCAGCAGGTTGCCGTCGAGGGTGAAACTGGGGCCTTCGGGCTGGGTGATCTCGATCGGCTTGAGTGTGGTGCGCTGCGGGCCCGTCTGCTTGGGGTCGTCGAAGTTGCCAGGATCGGCCGGGACCGGCAGCTCGCGGTCGTCAACGATCCGGATCACCTCGCGGCGGGTGAGGTCCACGAAGGCCACCAGCCCGTCCACCGGGTGCGCCCAGGGGTGGTCCTTGTCGTGGAGTTGCTGGAAGCCCAGGGCCCGTACGATCCGGTGGCCCGCTTCGTCCGGATAGTCGTCGTACACGCCCGCCGACAGGGGAACGGTGCGCACCGTCGCGGGATCGAGACCACGCCGCTTGAGTGCGTCGCACCATTCGGCGCTGGCCAGCACGATCTCCTCGACCAGCTCGAACTCGGTGTCGATGACCGGCAGTTGTCCGTCGGCCTTCGGGTCCAAGACGGTAACCCGGTCCACGGCGCGGCGGGTCGCCGAGACGATCACGTCGCGGGAGGCGCCGCCCGCCAGGTCCAGGAGCAGGACGCGGAAGCAGCGGTCCACCGGGTCACCCGGAGCGAAGGCCAGCACGGCGGCCTTGCCCGGCTCCTCCAGGCCGCAGAATGCGAACCGGACGCTCTCCGTCAGCAGTCCGGCCGCTGCCAAGGTGTCCTTGACCTGCCGGATCTCGTCCTCGGTTACGGGACCGAGGGGATGAGTGGTGTTCGTGGTCGTACTCACGGTCGTAGTCGTGTTCATGGCGGTCTCCGTATCGAGGGAGTTCAGACGGCTTCGTTTACGGGCATGGGCACGGGCTGCGCGGAAGTAGCGGGTTCGGTGCGTCGGCTCCGTACGAGGGCCAGCACCGCACCGATCGCGAAGAGCGTCGGCGGCAGGGCTCCGATGGTCACCGCCAGGGCGGTCGAGCCGCCGATGAGCAGCGGAAAGTTCGTGGCCACCAGCCACAGGCACAGGCACAGGCCCAGCAGCCCGAGGCCGGGCGCGAGCAGCGTCTGCCACGGGCGGCGGTCCAGCCGGGTACGGCGGAAGAAGACGATGACCGAGAGGCAGGTCAGGCCCATGAGCAGCAGGGCGCCCAGGGTCGCGGTGCCGGACATCCACGCGAAGACCTGGGTGACCGGATCCAGGCCCGCCGCCGCGCACACGGCCACCAGGATCACCGCGCTCGCCGACTGGAGCAGCGAGGCCGCGTGGGGGGAGCCGTGCCGTTCGTGGCGGCCGCCACATATGCGGGGCAGGGCACCGGAGTTGCCCAGCGCGAAGCCGTAGCGGGCGAGCACGTTGTGGAAGGAGAGCAGGGCGGCGAACAGGCTGCTCAGCAGCAGGACCTGGGCGACATCGCCGGCGGCCGTGCCGAGGTAGCGGGTGATCGTGGTGATCAGCATGCCGCTCGGGTCCGCGCCGGCCGCCTTGACCGCCTGGTCGTCTCCCCAGGCCGACACCACCGCCCAGCTGGACAGGGTGTAGAAGCCGCCGATCAGCAGCAGCGACAGATAGGTGGCGCGCGGGATCGTGCGCTGCGGATCGTGGGCCTCGTCCCGGAAGACGGCGGTGGCCTCGAAACCGAGGTAGCTGGCGATGGCGAAGACGATGCCGATGCCCAGTGACCCGGAGCCGATGCGCTCCGGCTGCAGGAAAGCTGTCGACAGACCCGACGGGCCGCCGCCGCGAGCGGTGACCACTGCGTCGAGTACGAGGACAATGCCCACCTCGCCCAGCAGCAGCACGCCGAGCACCTTGCCGCTCAGCTCGATGTGCCGGTAGCCGAGTACCCCGACGGCCGCCGCCGCGGCGCCCGCCCACAGCCACCACGGGAGCGCCGGGCCTCCGTGACCGCGCACCAGCCCGTCGGTCACCGCGCCCAGGTAGCCGTATACCGCCAGCTGGATCACGCTGTACGTGGTCAGGGCCAGATACGCCGCTCCCTGCCCGGCGGTCCGGCCCAGCGCCTCCTGTACGTATGCGTAGAAGGCACCGGCCTGCGGCACATGGCGGCTCATGGCGCTGTACCCGACCGCGAAGAGCAGCAGGACGACGCAGCAGATCACGAATGTGGCGGGGAAGGCGGCGCCGTCGCCCAGCAGGATGCCGAGCGGCACGACCCCACTGATGACGGTGAGCGGCGCGGCGGCGGCCACCACCATGAAGACGATCGAGCCGACGCCGAGGGAGCCGGTCAGGGCCGGAGCCCGTTCAGTGGACATCGCACCTCCAGGAAAGGTGAAGGATCCGGACAGGGGACGAGGGGAGGGGTGGGGCTGCCGAAAGACTGGGCGACCGTCGTTGCCGGGTGGTCACCCGTGCGTCAAACACTCGCCACTTGTGTCGGGAAGGCCTCGGGTCCCTTTCCCGCACGCGGAGAAGCGCCGGGCGGGGATTCTCGTTCGCCGAAATACGCCGGTCATATGCCGGATACGTCCGGAGTCAGCGAGACGGTTTACGGTGCCGCTCATGACGACATATCCGGAGCAGGCCGCAGCGGCTGCCGCCAGGGCGGCCGGCGTGCGCCCCGGACCTCGCCTGCCGGGTCTGCACCGGCGCAATCTCGGACCGGTCCAGGTGTTCGCCCAGTCGGTGTCGGCCACGGCTCCCGCTGCGGCGATGGCCACCACACCGGCGATGGTGGCGGTCAACGCCGGGTCCGGGGTGGTCTGGTCCTTCGTGGCCGCGACCGTCGTCGCGCTGCTCATCGGCGCTTGTATCGGCCAGTTCACCCGGCGGATGGCCGCAGCCGGCTCGCTGTACAGCCTCGCCGCCAAGGGGCTCGGGCCCGTCGCCGGCTTCGCCTGCGGCGGCGCGCTCCTGGCCGGCTACGGACTGCTGGTCTCCGCGGCGCTCACCGGCAGTGCGGTGCACCTTCTGGCGTTGCTGGCCAGGGTCGGGGCACCTGCCGCGTCGGGGGCGGTCGTGGCAGCCGTGATCGTCCTGCTGGGTGTCGCGGCGGCGTTTTTCTCGGTCCGGGGCATCCGGCTGTCCGCCCGGGTGGTCCTGCTTGTCGAAGGGGTGTCGATCGCCCTGATCCTGGCGGTCTTCGGCGTCCTGCTCAGCCGCGGGGTCTCGTGGCCGGCCGGAACGCACGCTTTGGAAGCGTACGGGGGCGGCGGGGCCGGCATCGGCGGTGTGGCGGCGGGGGTGCTGCCCGCGCTCGGGGCGTTCGTCGGGTTCGAGTCCGCGGCGGCCTTGGGGGTCGAGGCCCGCCGGCCCTTCCGGACCGTCCCCCGCGCGGTGCAGTGGACAGCCGGCGCTGCCGGGGTGATGTTCATCTGCGCGGCCGCCGTCCAGGTGCTGGGATTCACGGCCGTGCCGACGGGACTGGCCGGACAGGCCGACCCGCTCGGCGTACTGGCCTCCGCCCAGCAACTGCCCTGGATCTCGCCGCTGCTCGATGCGGGCATCGCCACCTCCTTCTTCGCCTGCGCCCTGGCGACCGCGAACGCCCTGGTGCGGGTGCTGTTCTCCATGGGCAGCGAAGGCATCGCCCCGCGCGGGCTGCGCCGTACCCACCGCACGTACCGCACCCCGTACGGCGCCGTCATGCTGGCGCTGCCGGTGACGACCGCGGTGCCGCTGGTGGTCCTAGCCGCGGGCGTCAGGCCCGAGCAGGCGCTGGGACTGCTGCTCCAGGCGGCCACGGTCGGCTACCTCCTCGCGTATCTGCTGGTCTGCCTGGCAGTGCCGTTCTTCCTGCGCCGCATCGGCGAGTCGACCCCGGGGCCGGTGGCCGCCGTGCTGGTCGTCGTGCCCGTCCTGGTGGCGGCGCTGGCGGCGTTCGCCGCGTCGGTGGTAGGGGACTCGTACGCGGTGGTGTTCGCCCTGCTGACCGGGGCGGGGCTTGTCTGGTACGGGTGGCTGCGGCTGCGCCGCCCCGACCACCTCGCAGGCATCGGAGTGTACGACGAGACCTCCTTCGCCGACCTGCTCGGCGGCGGCCCGGACATCGCCACGGAACGGCGCGGATGAGATCCGACCCCGGCTCCCCCTCCGGCCGCCAGCCCCACGCGATGCGTAACGCGCTGTCGGTGCTGGAGGAGGTGGTGGCCGCCGGCCCCGGAGTGACCGCCAAGGAGATCTCCGCCGCCCTCGGGCTGCCGCCCGCGACCACCTACCGCCTGCTCAACCTGCTGGTCGCCGAGGAATACCTCGTCCGCCTCCCCGACCTGCGGGGCTTCGCCCTCGGGCGCCGAGCCGGCCGGCTTTCTGTACCGCAGGTGCCACAGCCGTGCACCGCTGCCCGCGCCGTCGTCGCCGAACTTCGCCACCAAGTGCGCTGGGGCGTCCACCTGGCTACGTTCACCACCGGCCGCCTCGCCATTACCGACCCCGACCCCGACCATCCGCCCACCGAGGAAGCCCTCCTGGCCCGCTATCCGCATGTCTCCTCGCTCGGCAAACTACTACTCGCCGAACAGGCACCCACCTACCGCGCCGACGCACGGGAACTGCGGCGTTTCACCCCGCGCACCATCACCGACCATGCCAGCCTCGACCGTGAACTCTCAGCGGTATCGGATACCGCGATCGCCCGCCAGCACGGAGAACTCCGCCCGGACCGCGGCTGCCTCGCGGTTCCCGTACGCAGCCCCACGACCGGCGTCCTTGTCGCCGGACTGGCCCTCTGCGGTCCGCCCGACCGCATCGACGAACCCAACTCCGGCCTGATCGCCCTCCTCCACGACCACGCCGCGCGGCTCGCCCCGCTGCTCTCGTGACGCCGCCGTTCCTCACGCCGGGACTAGGGCCTGTCCGGGCGATCATGAACGGTCCCTTCGCCGCCTGGCACAGCACCTCGCGGCGTTGCCGAAAAGCCCACAGACGAACCAGTCTGCGGGCATTCCGGCGCCTTGCGATGCGCCGCGCCAGACGACGCCTGGTCCGCCCATGATCGCCCGGACAGGCCCTAGTGAACCCTGTTGTCGCAGTTCAACGCGGTTGCGTCCTGCGACCGGAGGCGCGGACCTGGGAAGACGGAGCAGGCCCCAGCTCACGCGGTCCGTGTGGCTGTCATGAGGTGCCGCGAGAGCCGGATGGGAACCTCGTGGGAACGCAGGGACCCAGAGGCGGTTGCAGCGGTTCCGGTGGGCCGGGCCGGGGAGTCGGCCTCGCGAGTCGGCCCAGTGTTCTCCTGCTCCGGTGCACCGCCGCCGCGCGCGGCTGGTGAACCTCAACGCCCTGGTGATCCGCTCCCTGCTGGCGCCCACCGCGTAAGCACAACTACGGGCCCGCGTCGCGCAACTGGCCGCCTCGCGTCCGTGGGCGGCCCCTGATCAAGGGCGAGCGGTGCGCGGCCCAGCAGCAGAAGACCGTCAACCGGTGAGACGTCGGCCCGCATCGGCCTCCAGGAGCGGCCAGTTGCGCCGGTCAGTCCAGCGTCCGGACCGACTGCCGGATCACGAGCTGGGTGCTGAGGACGACGTGGTCGTCGGCGGCGGGCCGGTCCTCGCGCTGGAGCGCCAGGCGTACGGCGGTGCGGCCGAGGTCCTCGAAGGGAACGCGGACCGTGGTGAGGGCGGGGGTGAGGTCTGCGGCGAAGGGGACGTCGTCGAAGCCGACGAGGGAGATGTCGCCGGGGACGTCGAGGCCGGCCTCGCGGAGAGCTGCGAGGGCGCCGACGGCGACCATGTCGGTGCTGGCGAAGACGGCGGTGAAGTCGAGGCCCGCCCGGAGGGCGGCGCGGATCCGCTGGTAGCCGGAGATGCGGGTGTAGGCGCCGGGGACGTCGAGTTCGTCGGCCGTGGGGACGCCGTGGGCGCGCAGCGCGTCGCGGTAGCCGGAGCGGCGGGCTTCGACGCTGCTCACCAGGGACTGGCCGGCGAGGAAAAGGATCCGGCGGTGCCCTGCGGCGACCAGATGGCTGACGGCCTGGAACGCGCCGCCCCGGTCGTCGTACGCGACGACGGTGACGGGCACCCCGGCGGGCAACGGCGGACGGCCGACCAGCACCAGGCGGGAGCCGACGGCGTCAAGGGCCCTGGCGTAGTCGGCCATGCGCCGGTGGTACTCCTCGTCGGGGTTGACGCCGCCGACCAGGAGGACCGCACCCGCGTGCTGCTGCCGCATGAGCTGGACGAGGTCGTCCTCGCGGTCCAGGTCGCCATGGGTGGCGCACACCAGGCTGAGCCGGCCCCGGTCGGAGGCCTCCTGCTCCACACCGGCCGCGACATGGGCGAACGACGGCCCCGTGATGTCCTGGATGACCAGCGCGATCGGGCCCGCGACGCTCCCGGACAGCGCCTTGGCATGGACGTTGACGACGTAGTGCAGCGCCTCGACCGCCGCCATCACCCGGGCCTTTGTCGCGGCCGCCACCGGGTAGTTCCCGGCGAGCACCCGGGAAACGGTTGCCACCGACACGCCCGCCTGGGCGGCGACATCACGAATAGTGCTCGGGCGGCCGTCCCCCGCAACCCCGCCGCTCCGTCTACGGCTGCGTTTGGCGGCGGGCGCGGGCTGGGTCGGGGTTCCGTGGTCCGTCACGCGGTCCGACGTTACTGCATCCACAGCCGTCTTGTGCCCCCCTTCGACGGCAAGAACCCGCCTTCCCGTCAGGAATCGTTTACTGTGCTGCCCGGTTGGGGCGCGTCTCTACGGGGGCCCGTACAGGGCCCCCGCGTCACGCCGCCCGGGCCAGGTCCGCATGGCGGACCTCGTGGGCCGGCGGCAGCCCCGCCGCTTCCCGGGCCAGCTCCTCGACCACTGTGCCGCCGAGTCGTTCGAGCTCATTGCCGAGGGAACCGGCGATGTGCGGGGTGAGGAAGACGTTGGGCAACCGGTACAGCGGGGAGGACCGGGGAAGCGGCTCGGGCTCGGTGACGTCCAGGATCGCGCCGAGCCGCCCGCTGACCAGCTCGTCGGTGAGCGCGTCGTGGTCGACGAGCGCACCGCGAGAGGTGTTGACGAGGACCCCGCCGTGGGGGATCAGAGCCAGCCGCTCGCGGTCGAGCATGCGGTAGGTCTCGGGGATGTCGGGGGCGTGGAGGCTGACGATGTCGCTGCTGCGGAGCAGTTCGTCGAGCGGGAGCGGCACCGCGCCGAGGGCGGCGGCCTCGGCCGGGCCGACGTAGGGGTCGTAGAGCGAAACGGAGAAGTCGAAGGGCCGCAGCAGTTCCAGGAGCCGGCGGCCGACCCGCGAGGCGCCGATGACGCCGAGGCGGCGGCCGAGGTTGCCGACGTGGGCGTAGTCGCCGGGGGCCGGGTAGACCGCTTCGGCGCGGAAACGCTCGCGCAGTGCGAAGGCGTCCTTGCCGGCGAGAAGGATCGCGGCGAGGGCGTATTCGGCGACGGGGAGCGCGTTGGCGTGGACTGCGCTGGAGACGGTGATGCCGCGCTCCCAGACCGCCTCGCCGAGGAGACTGCGCACGCTCCCGGCCGCGTGGAGGACACGGCGCAGCCGGGGGGCGGCGGCGAGGACGTCGTCGTCCACGCGGGGGCAGCCCCAGCCGGTGATGAGGATTTCGGCCCCGGCCAGGGCCGCAGCGGCGGCCGGGTCGGTGAAGTCCTGGACGACGAGCTCGGGATCGATCCTTACCAGCTCGCGGAGGCGGGCCAGCACGGAAGGGGGGAAGAGTTCGGGCAAGTGGACCGGATCCATGGCGAACAGGGCTGTGGGCATTGGTGCGGAGGGCATGGTTCTCCTGCTTCGGCACGGAAGGGGGAAGGACGAGGAAAGGGCGGGCAACAGCTAGAAAACGTATTCTAAGTTAGTGATGCCTTCGCGCTCCGGTCAATGCTCATGCGGAGGCCCACCTCATGTCCAAACCGATACCCAACGCCATCTCCGCAGCTCATGGTTGCCACGGGGTAACCTCGATGAGAGATCGTCGAAACAAACAAGCCGCAGCCTCTTGTCGCAACGGCTGGTTTCGTCCTACGGTCCACGGCAAACGGTTACTGCACTGTGGCACCAAGCAGCGCCTGCCCCCGGAGGACCCACCATGAGCAAGTTCCGCAAGAGAGCCGTCACCGGAGCCGCCGCCGCAGCCGCGCTCTCCCTGCTGCTGGGCGCGTGTTCGAGCGGAGGCGACGACGCGGCTTCCTCCTCGCCCAGCACGAGCGGCAAGGTCAAGCTGCAGTTCTGGAGCTGGACCGAGGGCGTCGAGGCACAGGTCAAGACCTGGAACAAGGCGCACCCCGAGACGCAGGTGGAGTTCTCGATGGAGGCGGGTGACACCGTTTACCAGAAGCTGCGCGCGGCGGTGAAGGCCGGCACCGCGCCGTGTCTGTCCAAGATGGACGGGCAGGACCTGGCGACGTTCGCCGCCGACGGCCTGCTGACCGACATCAGCAAGACAGCCGCCCCGTACAAGAGCGCGTACACGACCGCGGCGTGGAACTCGGTCAGCCCGGGCGGCACGACGTACGGCATCCCGATGGGCTCGTCCCCGCTGTTCACCGCGTACCGCGCGGATCTGTTCCAGAAGTACGGGATCAGCAAGGCCCCGGCGACCTGGGCGGAGCTGATCGCGGACGGTATCGCGATCCAGAAGAAGAACAAGAACATCAAGATCTTCAACATGGCAGGCGAGGACCCGAGCACCCTGGTCGACCTGTCCTGGCAGGCCGGTGCCTCCTGGTACAAGGTGGACGGCAACCAGTGGAAGATCGGCTTCACCACCCCTGAGGCCCTCAAGGCCGGTGACGTGGTCCAGCAACTCGTCGACAACAACCTCGCCTCCAACGCCTCCTACGCCGACCCGGGCGTCTTCAAGACCTGGGACCTCGGCAAGACGATCCTGATGACGACCTCGACCTGGCAGTTGCCGATCTACAACACCAACTTCCCGAAGTCCCGGGGCAAGTGGCAGCTCGCCGACGCCCCGCTGTTCGACACGGCCACCCCCCGGACCTCCAGCTTCTTCGACACCACCGCCGTGCTGAAGGGCTGCAAGTACCCGGACCGCGCCGCACAGTTCGCGGCCTGGCTGAGCGGCAGCAAGGAGTCGGTCACCACGCTGACCGACCCCAAGTCCAAGTCCGGGCTGTTCCCCGCGCTCAAGGACGTCACCCCGTACGTCGACAAGATCATCCCGACCGAGATGTTCAACGGAAAGTCCGACAGCGCCCAGATCATCACCACCGCCGCATCCCGGGTGGGCGACCAGTGGCAGTACGGCCCCGACTACGCCGACATGTTCGCGGAGATGCAGAAGGACTGGGGCAAGGTCATCAAGAAGGAGATGACCGTCAAGGACATGCTGACCCACCTCCAGTCGTGGACGCTGGCCGACCTCAAGAGCAAGGGCGTCAACGCGAGCGCCGCGAGCTGAGGCGGCGCCGCCCGCGACGCCGGCTCGACGAACAGCACCCGACCGTAGGAGAGATCCGTGTCAACCGCCCTGCGACGCAGCAGCGTCGCGCCCCCCGCCCCCGCGCCCGGGCGGGCCGGCAAGCGCCCCCGCCCCGCACGAGCGCGGGGAGCGTACAAAGGGCTGCTGTTCACGCTGCCCTTCCTGGTCGGCTTCCTGGCGACGTACGTCATTCCCATCGGCTACGCCGTCTACCAGAGCCTGTACCAGAAGAAGAGCTCCGGCCTGGGCTTCGGCCCGACCCGGACGGTCTTCACCGGGCTCGCCAACTTCACCGACACGTTCTCCGACACCTCGTTCTGGTCGAGCATCGTGCGGGTGGTGCTGCTGGGGGCGATCCAGATCCCGGTGATGCTGGGCATCTCCCTGCTGATGGCCCTGCTGCTGGACAGCGTCGCCGCCCGCGCGGTGCGGTTCTTCCGCTCGGCGCTGCTGATCCCCTACGTCATCCCGACCGTGGTCTCCACGCTGATCTGGCTGTTCCTCTACAGCCCGACCGGCAGCCCGATCCACGACGTACTGGGCCGGGCCGGGGCGGACTTCGACTTCTTCGGCGGCTTCACCACCTACCTGGCGCTGGGCAATGTGCTCACTTGGCAGGGCATCGGGTTCAACATGATCCTGATCTCCGCCGCGCTGCAGTCGCTGCCCCGCGAGATGTACGAGGCCGCGCATCTGGACGGCGCCGGGGAGTGGCGGATCGCCTGGTCGGTGAAGGTGCCCAACATCACCGGGATCCTGGTCCTGACCGGCATGTTCTCGGTGATCGCCCGGCTCCAGCTCTTCGGTGAGCCGCTGATCCTGCGGCAGGTGGCACCGGAGTCGATCAACACCGACTTCACCCCGATGCTCGCGATCTACTACAAGGCCTTCCAGACCGGCGAGTACCAGTACGCCGCCGCCCAGTCCCTGATCCTGGCGCTGGTCACCGGCGTCCTCGCCCTCGCGTACTTCCGCTTCACGAACCGGGGGGCCAAGTGAGCACCGCCGTCAAGTCCGCCGCACCCCGCAGCCCCATGGCCCCGAGCCTGCGTGCGAAGGCCGTCACCACCGGCCTGCTGGTCCTGTTCGTGCTGTACTCCCTCGCGCCGACCTGGTTCCTGCTGGTGTCCAGCACCAAGAACCAGACCGACCTCTACTCGACCTTCGGCCTGTGGTTCTCCGCCAACCACTTCATGGACAACCTCCGTGAGATCTGGGCCTACCACGACCACCTCTTCGTCCGCTGGATCGGCAACTCGATCCTCTACTCCGGTGTCGGCGCGCTCGGCTCCACGCTGATCTCGGTGGCGGCCGGCTACGGCCTGGCCAAGTTCGACTTCCGGGGCCGGAGCGCGATCTTCGGCACCATCGTCGGTGCCTCCCTGCTGCCCGGCACGCTGCTGGCCCTGCCGCTGTATCTGCTGTTCGCCCAGATCGGGCTCACCAACACCATGTGGTCGGTGCTGATCCCGTACTTCGTCAACCCGTTCGGGGTCTACCTCGGGAAGGTCTACGCCGACAGTTCGGTGCCGGCCGAACTGCTGGAGGCGGCCCGGATCGACGGTGCGGGCGAGCTGCGGACCTTCTGGTCGATCTCGCTGAAGCTGATGACCACGGGGGCCATCACCATCTTCATGCTCGACTTCGTCGGCATCTGGAACAACTTCTTCCTTCCCCTGTTCATGCTCAACGGCGAACGCTCCTTCCCCGTCACCCTCGGGCTGTTCGCGTGGGAGAAGCAGTCCCAGTCCGGCATCAACATGAACACCCTGGTCCTGACCGGGTCCCTGCTGTCGATCATCCCGCTCGCCGTCTTCATGTTCGCCCTGCAGAAGTACTGGCGCAGCGGCGTGCTGGTCGGCAGCGTCAAATAGCTTTCGCGAAAACCCGACGAAAGGCACAGTCATGTCCACGGCCCCACGACGACGTGAGGTTCTGAAGTACGCAGGATCCACCGGCGCCGCAGTCGGCCTCGGCTGGCTGGGCAGCGCACCCGCCGCCGCTGTCACGCCCGTCGAACCGGGCTCCGCGGCCGCATCAAACGCCTCGGCAGCCGCCTGCGAGCTCCTTGACATCGTTATCTTCGGTGACTCGGCCTCCGAGTCCGCACACAACCTCGACGCCACGCTCTCCGACACCGTCACCGGCGGTCTCGGCCAGAGCGCCCGGGTGCTCAACCCCACCGACACGGCTTCGTTCTGGGGCGGCACGCTCACCTTCGACGTCAAGGTCAGCCCCACCGGCACCACATACGTGACGGTCCGGCTCTGGGGCGACGACCACGACTCCACCGCCACCGAGGCGGGCTTCGGCTCCAACAACTGGCGGCTGCAGCTCTTCTGCGAGGGCCTTCAGATCGGCTACCAGGACGAGGGCGCGGTCGACAGCCTCGACATCCTCGACACCTCGCCCCGCACCCCGGGCCGCTTCTTCTTCCACACCCTGCCGCTGCCGGAGAAGCTCACCGCGGGCAAGGAGACAGTGAGCCTGGAGATCCGCTCGATGGGCCGCATCTGGTCCTACGGCCAGAACCAGGCCCAGCTGTACCGCAACCAGACCACGCCCTCGCGTGGCATCTACCGCCTCTACACCCACACCGACCCCTGCTTCGTCCCGCCCGGGGGCGAGGTCCAGGGTGTGGCTCCGGTACCCGTGGCGCGTACCACCGGCGCGGAGGTGCTTGATGCCGTCAAGGCCCGGGTCCAGAAGGAACAGACGAATTACCTGACCACCGCCACTCCCGCCGCTATGGACGGCTGGGCGATGCAGTCGCTCGCCGAGGGCTATCTGTGGTCCGGCAGCCCCGCCTATCAGCAGGACGCCGCCGTCGAGCGTGTGCTGCAGGCAATCGACGGCCGTTATATGGCCTGGCAGTCCGACGCGGCCGTGCTCACCGGCTCGGACCAGCAGTGGCAGGGCTTCGGCCGGGTCGGGCTGTGCCTGGACCTGCTCTGGGAGCACCTCGGTGACCGGCTCGACTCGAAGGTCACCGGCTCCCCGTACGAGATAGCCAACGCCGGCTTCGAGGACGGCGGCGCCACTCCCACCTCCTGGGCCGTGCCCAGCTGGGCCTCCGGCGGCGGCGGCACCTGGGCCCGTGACACCACGGTCTCGCGCACCGGCTCGGCCTCCCTGAAACTCACCGCCACAGCCGCGAGCGGCTACAGCTACGTCTACTCCACCCCCAGGACCAAGGTCGGCTCCGGCACCTACACCTACGGCGCCTGGATCAGGACCGACGGCGTCACCGGCGCGGGTGCCCACATCGACCCGCTGTTCTTCGACGCGAGCGGCACTCTGGTCGGCAGCGACCACAAGGTGTTCTCGACCACCGGCACCCATGACTGGGAGTACGTCTCCGTCGACCTGGCGACCCCGAGCGGCGCCACCCAGATGGAGCTCCACCTGCGCCTGACCGGCCCCGGCAGCGCCTGGTTCGACTCCGTCACCCTCGTCAAGCCCACCGAACTGCGCAATCCCGGCTTCGAGAGCGGCGGCGCCACCCCCGACCACTGGGCCAAGCCCAGCTGGGCCTCCGTCGGCACCTGGGCCCGGGACACCACCGTCTCCCGCTCCGGCTCCGCTTCCCTGAAGCTCACCGCGACCGGCTCCGGCGGCTACAGCTACGTCTACGCCACCCCCAAGATCCAGGTCGGTTCGGGCACCTACACCTATGGCGCGTGGATCAGGACCGACGGCGTCACCGGCCTCGGCGCCCACATCGACCCGCTGTTCTACAACGCGAGCGGCAGCCTGGTCGGGAGCGACCACAAGCAGTACGCCACCACCGGCACCCATGACTGGGAGTACGTCTCCCTCGACATCGCGACCCCCGACGGCGCCACCCAGGTCGAGTTCCATCTGCGCCTGGCCGGCCCCGGCAGCGCCTGGTTCGACGACATCGACCTCATCGCCCCGGCCGCCGATGCCGCGGAACAGCCGGTGCGCCGGGCGGCGTACAAGACGATGCTGCAGACCAGCCGCGACTACTGGCGGCAGCACTTCCCGCACTACTCCAACCAGGCCCAGATCTGCGCCATCGGCATCTACCAGGCCAACCGCGGCCTGGGGCTGCTCGACCCGGACCTCGCCCTGCCTGAGGCCAAGGCCCGCGACTACCTCTACCAGTCCATCGGCATGGTGCCCTACCTCGGCCCCGAGGACGCGGACGGCAACCCGGCCAAGCCGCTGGGCGCCGACTACTACCAGGTCACCAAGGCGGGTCTGACCCGCGAGCTGGGCTACGTCGGCAGCTACGGCGAGGTCACCGACTGGCTGGTCATGATGTACGAGTCGGTGACCCGGGGCCACAGCGGCCAGGAGGCCCCCGAGCTGCGCGAGCAGATGATCAAGATGGTCAAGGCGCGCGGACGCTTCCGGGTCGTGGACGTGGACGGCGACAACGCCCGGGTCTCCCGGACCGAGACCGTCATCGGCTGGCGCAACGAGGTCTACCCCGGCGCGATCGCCTACGCCTCCCGTACCGCCTGGGACTCCCACCCGCTGATGTCCGCCGCCGTCTTCAAGGACCCCGACCTCGTCGGCTGGACCCAGGAGATGGTGGACGACGGCCAGCTCTACCCGCAGCTCCAGCTGATCGCCACCTACAACTGGACCCGGGTCGGCCTCAACGCACTGCGCTTGGTCTCCCGCGACTGGGACGACTTCCAGACGCTCGCCGCCCGCCCCAACCGGCTGCCCACCGGCTGGGACAGCCCCGACTTCGTCTTCACCGACGAGGAGAACGGCGCCGTCGCGATCAAGCACGGCCAGGAGGTGCTCTTCGCCTCGCTCTACTGGCGGGCCCGCCAGGGCGTCAACAACTACGCCCGCGTCCACCACGTCACCCCCGTCGACCAGCGGTCGGCGACGATCCGCCAGCACTCGGCGGGCACCACCGACGACACCTTCACCGCCCGCGACTGGATCCTGTGGGACTACGCCATCAACGACCCGGGCGCCGGCGGCATCCCGCCCGGCGGTTTCCCCCCGCCCGGCGACACCCTCCACCAGTCCCAGGAGGGCGACGTCTACAACCTCGCCCCCGTCCCGGCCGACGTCCCGGACCCGACCCTCGGCGTCCACTTCGACGGCGTCGAGACCATGCTCGTCGGTAAGGCCCCCTTCTACTACTGCGAGTACGGCGACTACCTGATCGCCATGAACACCAGCACCGACAAGGTCTTCACCCTCCCCGCCCGCCAGGACTTCGGCCCCGCCCGTGACCTGGCCACCGGCAGGACCGTCGGCGCCGGCGTTCGCCCCAAGGTCGGCCCGCGCAGCACGCTCGTCCTCCGCCGGATCTGACCGCTGCCCCATCCCGTTCCCCCTGGTCCCGTTCCCTTCACCGCACTCAGCGTCGAGTCGACAAGGAACCCCATGAACGAGCCGCAGAGTTTCCCGCCCCCTCTCACCTCCGAACTCCTGGCCCCCGCCGACCCGTACGGCCCCTCCGCCCCGCCCAGTCGGCGCCGCCTGCTGAAACTCACCGCGATCGGCGCCGGCGTGGCCGGGATCGCGGGCGCCGCAGGCCTGGCCGGGGCGACGAGTGCCGCCGCCGTCACCTCGGGCCTGACCTCGCTGACCCACCCCGGCGTGCTGCACAGCCTCGCCGACCTCAACCGGATGCGTACCAAGGTCGCCGCCGGAGCCTCACCCTGGATCGAGGGCTACAACGTCTTCGCGGCCGACTTCTTCTCGTCGTCCTCGTACGTGGTCGCGGGCGGCCGGGCGACCGTCACCCGGGGCACCAGCCCGGAAGACGGCAACATCGACCTGTGGTACGACTGCAACGCCGCGTACCAGAACGCCGTCATGTGGTACATCACCGGCGACACCGCACACGCCTCCAAGGCGCTGGAGATCATCAAGTCCTGGACGGGCGCGCTCCAGACCATCAACGGCGCCGACGCGGAGCTCGCAGCCGGGATCTACGGTGCCAAACTGGCCGCCGCCGTCGAGATCATGCACTACACCGGCCCGTCGGGCAGTTGGTCGCTCTCCGAACTCGCGGCCACCGTCGCGATGTTCGAGAACATCTTCGTGCCGCTCATCAACATCTACGGTGACGGCGGCTACGGACTGATGGGCCTCAAGGGCATGCTGCAGATCGCCGTGGCCTGCAACAACCTCACCCTCTTCAACGACGCGTACAACGCGTTCTACACCAACAGCTGCTGCGGGCTGACCAAACTCATCCAGTCCGGCACCGGCCAGTGCTGCGAGTCCGGCCGCGACCAGGCGCACACCCAGCTGATCCTGGGCTCGCTCGCCGAGATCTGCCAGACCGGCTGGATCCAGGGCCTCGACATGTACGGGGCGTCCACCTCGCTGCTGCTGTCGGGCTTCGAGTACACGGCGAAGTACAACCTCGGAAACACCGTCCCGTACGACGCCACCTTCGGGCGATGCAACTGGCACTGGTCGGCCCTGGCCACCACCGGGCGCGGCACCTTCCGGTCCATCTACGAGATGGCGTACAACCACTACGTCAAGCGGGCCGGCAAGTCCGCACCGTACACGGCACAGGTGGCAGCCGGCCTCCGGCCGGAGGGCGCGCCGTTCCAGTGCGACCATCCCGGCTTCGGCACCCTGCTGTTCTCCCTCTGACCCCCGACCTCTGATCGGACGACGCCACGTGATCCACAATCCCGTCCTGCGCGGCTTCGAGCCCGACCCGGTGATCCTGCGGGTCGGCGACGAGGACTACTACATCGCCACGTCGACCTTCGAGTGGTACCCGGGAGTGCGTCTGCACCACTCCCGGGACCTGGTCAACTGGCGTGCGCTGGGCGGCGCCCTGGACAGCCGCCGGCTGCTCGACCTGGCCGGGGTCCCCGACTCCGGCGGGATCTGGGCGCCGGGGCTGTCCTACGCGGACGGGCTGTTCCACCTGGTCTTCACGGTGGTGGACACCTACGCGGAAGGCTGGAAGGACCTGCCGAACTTCGTGACCACGGCGCCCTCGATCGAGGGCCCGTGGTCCGACCCGGTGCCGCTGCACGGCCGGGGTTTCGACGTCTCGCTGTTCCACGACGACGACGGCAGCAGCTGGCTGCTGAACATGCGCTTCGACTGGCGGCCGGAGAAGGAGTCCTTCGCCGGGATCGAGCTGCAGGAGTACGACCGTACGTCGCGCAAGCTCCTCGGGAGGCCCCGGACGATCACCGTGGGCACGGCCGCAGGCGTCGCCGAGGGCCCGCACCTCTACCGCCGGAACGGCTGGTACTACCTCGTGCACGCCGAGGGCGGCACCGGCTACGAGCACGGAGCCGCCGTCGCCCGGTCCCGCGACCTCTTCGGCCCGTACGAGCCGGACCCGGCCGGGCCGCTGCTCACCGCCCGCCACGACCCGAAGCTGGAGCTGCAGAAAGCCGGCCACTGCTCGCTGGTGGAGACCCCGTCCGGTCAGTGGTACGCGGCCCACATCACCGCCCGCCCCTACACCGAGCGCGGCCGCTGCGTCCTGGGCCGGGAGACCGCCCTCCAGCCCGTGACCTGGACCGAGGACGGCTGGCCGCGCATCACGGGCGGCATCCCCGCAGTCACCGTCCCGGGCCCCGGCCTGACGCCCGCCCCGTTCCCGGCGCGGCCCGCGGCCGACCGTTTCGACGCGCCCGTGCTCGGCCCCGACTGGTCCACGCTGCGCCGCCCCGCCGGGGAGGACTGGCTCAGCCTCACCGAACGCCCCGGCTCCCTGCGCATCCGGGGCGGCCAGTCCCCGGTCGGCCGCCGGTCCCCGAGCCTGGTCGCCCGCCGGGTCACGTCCGCTCGCTGCTCGTTCGAGACCCGGGTGACCTTCGACCCCCGCACGCCGGACCACCTGGCGGGCGTCACCGCGTACTACAACACCCGCAACTGGCACTACCTGTACGTCACCGCCGAGGACGACGGCAGCCCGGTCCTCAAGGTCCTCAGCTGCGAGCAGGGCGCCCTCACCGCCCGCCCTGCCCGGGTGCCGCTCGCCCCCGGCGCGCCCGTCGTGCTGCGGGCCGAGCTCGACGGACCCGTGCTGCGCTTCTCGTACGACGCCGGCAGCGGCCCGCGCGCCCTGCCGCTCGCACTGGACGCCACCGTGCTGTCGGACGAGGCCGCCGACGAGTTCCACGACGGCCAGCTGCGGGTCCTGGGCTTCACCGGCGCAATGCTCGGCCTGTGGGTACAGGATCTCGACGGCGCGGGCGTGCACGCCGACTTCGCCTACGCCACGTACGAGGAGGTGACGGGGTGACCACCGCCGTGGACCTCTTCCACACCGTCCTCGGACCCTCCGGCGCACCCGCCCTGCTGCTGGTCCACGGCTGGGGCGGCGATGGACGCGAGTGGTCGCCGCACGCCGAAGTACTGGCCGCCGAGCACCGCGTCATCGTCCCCGACCTGCGCGGGCACGGCCGTTCCCCCGTCCCGGACGAGGACAACACTCCGGCGGCGATGGCCCATGACCTGATGGCGCTCATCACGTGTCTGGGGATCGGTCCGGTCATCGCCGTCGGCCATTCCATGGGCGTCCAGGTCGTCAACCTGCTCGCCATCGGCCACCCGGACCGCGTACGCTCCGTCATCGCCCTCGACCCTGCCCACGGCGCGCACGGCGCCGAGCTGGACGACATCCCCCTGCGACTGGCCGCCTACCGCGAGAACGGTGCCCGCGAGGCCGCCTCGTTCGTGGCCGGGGCCTTCTCGCCCCAGGCCCCGCCCGGCCTGCGCACCGCGCACATCCGGACGGTGCTCGGCACCCCGGACCATGTCATCGCCCAGGCGTACGCGGGCATGTACACCGACCCGGGCGCGGTCGGCATCCGCCCGCACAGCGAGGCGTACCTGCGCCGCCGCACCCGGCCCGCTCTGACCGTCTGGACCTCGGCGGAAGCCGCCGAGTGGGAGCGCCGTCACCTGCACGTACCCGGCTCCCGCGTCGACCACTGGCCCGCCACCGGGCACTACCTGCATGAGGAGCGCCCGGAGCGGACCATCGCACTCATCCGGGAGTGGGCCGCTCGGGACGAACCCTGATGTGCTCGGGACTGCTCGGAGAACGTGCACTGAGGACAGGATCCCGTCAGGGGGGTTCATGCCCTTACCCCTGACAGCCGGAACTCCCACGCATCGACTTGGTGCTGTCAGCCTCGAAGTTCTGTCGTATTCGGAACCGTCACAGGTCTTGTCACCGGTGCGGCCGCCGTGCGAGTGTCCGGCCATGGTTACGTAACCATGGCCGGTTTCACGGGCCCGCATGTCTGTATACGGACCCTGGTTCATCACTGCCTCGACTCAGGTGACGAACCCGCACTCCGCCCACCGCGATTCCCGTCACTGGAGACGACATGACCAAGACTCCGACGAGGCCGATAAGACTGGCCAGCGTGATCATGGCCGGCTTCGGCGCGACACTCATGTTCCTGACCGCCCCCACCCCCGCCGTCGCCCAGTCGGCCGCCGAGACGTCAGCCGCCTCGCACGCGCCGGCGAAGCCTGGGCCGAAGGGCGGTACCAGTGACTTCCGAGGGGTGAACTGGGCAGACCCGCGGGACAACTACGCCAGTGACGCCGTGGTGCCCAGCGGGCTGTCGGTGACCGACGACTACCGCACCGTGTACCGAACCACGGGTCACATGGTGCGCGGCTTCAGGAAGAACCTGGGCGCCAACACGCTGCGACTGCCGATCAACCCGGCAAGCGTCGGCACCACCTGGTGGAAGTCGTACCGGGCAACGATCGACGCGGCCACGGCCTACGGTGACAAGGTCATCGTCAGCTACTGGGAGGCCGACACCAGCAAGGACGGCCTGGTCGACGACACGGCCGCCTGGGAAAAGATGTGGAACACCGTGGTGCGGGAGTACAAGCACAACCCGCGGGTCTACTTCGAGCCCATGAACGAGCCGCACGGCTACACCCTGGACCAGTGGGTGTCCGTCACCAGCGGCTGGCTGGCCCAGCACAAGGACGTCCCGCGCGGCCGGGTTGTGATCAGCGGTACCGGCTACAACGACAATGTCACCGGTGTCGGCGCGGCCCCCGAACTGCGGGGAACGCTGCTGTCGCAGCACTTCTACGGCTTCTGGGCCAGCTACACCCAGCAGGCCGACTGGGTCGCCGACCTCGAAGCCCGGATCGGCAAGTACGCCGGCCGGACCATCATCGACGAGGCCGGCTCCCCGATGACCATCGGTCTGAACTACGGCGCGTGGAACGGCAACATCTACACCTCGTATCTCGCGGCCGTGGCCAACACCGCCCGCAGCAAGGGGATGGGACTGGTGTACTGGCCGGGGCTGAGGTTCGGCGACGCCTATTCGATCGAGTCGCTGGACTCCGAGGGCAACCTGGTGGACAACAGCGCCACCGGAGTCGCCCTGCTGCGCTGGGGCTACGGCTTCGGCAAGACCCCGCCGGTGAACGACCTGCCGCCCGCGCCTCCCGGCGAGGTCCTGCGCGGAGTGGGCTCCGACCGCTGCGTCGACGTGCCCGGCTTCAGCACGGCCAACGGCACCCAACTCGACCTCTGGGACTGCAACGCCGGCGGCAACCAGTCCTGGAACTGGAACGCGGACAAACAACTCACCGTCTACGGCAACAAGTGCATGACGGTGGGAGGCACCGGAGCCACGGCGGGAGACCCCGTGGTCATCACCGACTGCACCGGCGCGGCGGCACAACAGTGGAACGTGAACGCGGACCTCAGTGTGACCAGCGCCGCGAACCCGGCGCTCTGCCTGGACGCAGCCGGAGCGGGCACCGGCAACGGCACGGCGGTCGATGTCTGGTACTGCAACGGAAGCAGCAACCAGCAGTGGGCCAGAAGCTGACTCCGGGGCCTGTTCCCCTCGACCACTGATCCGAACCGTGCGGGCCCTGCGAGTACCCTCGCCGGGTCCGTACGGGTCAGCGCCGCCGCGCCTCGCCTTCCGGTGAGGGCGGCGGCGCTCCGGTGCTCGCGCGGACCACCAGCCGGGTCGGGACCAAGGTCTTGTCGATCAGGTCGGGCCCAGTGCGGCCGATCTTGCTCAGCAGCTTCTGAAGACTGAGCCGGCCGACCGCGGCGAAGTCCTGCCGCACGGTGGTCAGCGGTGGCCAGAAGGCCTGGGTCTCCTCCATGTCGTCGAACCCCACCACGCTGACGTCGTCGGGAATCCGGCGGCCGAGCTCGTGCAGGGCACGCATGACACCGAGCGCCATATGGTCGTTCGCGGCGAAGATCGCCGTGACCTCCGGCCTTCGCCCCAGAGTCAACCCGTGCTGATATCCGGATCGGGTGGTCCAGTCGCCGTACAGCACCGGGGGCGGGACGATGCCGGCAGACTGCAGGGTGCGCCGCCAGGACTCGACCCGATGGGCTGCAGAGAACGAGGTCGGGGGTCCGGCGATGTGCCATACCTGCTGGTGGCCGAGTTCCAGCAGGTGTTCCGTTGCCTGACGGGCGCCCTGTGTCTGATCGGTGTCCACCACGGTGTAACCGGGGCCGGTGTCGGAGTCGACGACCACCATCGGAACCCCTGGTGGAAGGCTGAACTCCGCATCGTCCAGGAGATGTGCCTCGAAGACGAGGATCACTCCGTCGACGGCCGCCTCGCTGAGTCGGTCGTAGGCACCGGAAACCCTGCCCATGGTCGGGTCCGGCACGGGGATGAGGGTGACGGCGTACTTGGCGCGTGCGGCTTCCCTGGCAATGGCGTCGAGCGTGCGCGTGTTTCCGAACGTCCTGAGCGTGAAGGTGATGACACCGATCGTGTTGAACCGACCGCTTTTGAGCGCGCGTGCGGCTCCGTTCGGCCGGTAGCCCAATGCCTGCATCGACTCGACGACCCGCTGCCTGGTCGCTGGGTCGACGTTGGTGTGGCCGTTGGACACGCGCGAAACCGTCTGCGGTGCGACACCGGCGTGACGGGCGACATCCGCCATCGACGGCCGGGGCCGTCTGGACATGGGCTTGTCCCCAATCGCCATGATCCCTTGTTTCCCCTGTTTCTCGGGCCCTGACAACAGCCTAGGCCCACTCCCGGGGCGTCTGCGGTGCGAGATACCTCGGCAGTGAGTCCCCACGGCGGACGGCGGACGGCGGCGGACGGCGGGCTCACCGGGAGCCTGGCTGCTGCTGCGGCCGCTTTCGTACCGGCCGTCGCCTGCGTAGCCCGTCGAGGTGCACCACGCGCCGGTCGCGGTACCGCGTAGTGGTCACTGCGCCGGACGCCAGCGTGTACCGCCGCAGCGGCTCGTGCTCGAAGGATCATGATGTCGGTGCCGAGGAGTCCCTCCGGCGGACAATTATCCGCCGGGAGCGGCAACCTTTTTCGACTCGGCTACCACTAGAGATCTTTAACGGTGGGGGTTCTTCGCCTGGTGACGGCTGACGCGGGGTTCGCTATGCCGGATGTATGAGGTATCCCGATGGTGGTGGGCCGCACCATCGAGCTGATCGAAGCCATGGCACTCATAGCCCACCGTCCAGACTGTCCTGGCCTGCGAGAACGGCCGCAGAGGCTCCAATGCCAAATACCGGGGTGGAGCCTCTGCGCATTGGAAGGGAAATCCGCTGCGCCGTGGTTCGATCGCGTCCGCTGAGCTGGATTGACGTCCAGGAGTTCGTACCGGGCAGGTCTCTCAGGGAGCGTCAGGGACCAGGGAGGGACCGCAAGGACAGGAACCAACCGACGACCTCTCGTGTGCTGCCCTGAGGTTGGACAGGCTGGTCCGGGCGCCAACGGGCCTACTCCTCGCTCGGTGATCGCGAGGGGGCGAGGTCGATCCAGGCCAGGTGGGCGGGGCTCAGTTGAGACGCCATCCGCTTTCCGAACGTGAGCGTTTGGTTCGGGTGGGTGGGCATGAACTCCGGTCGGCGGCGGGAGAGGTGGGCGTGGTTCGTCCGTTCATCTGGCTCGTGGAGGTGGCTGGCGCCATCGGTGCTCGGTCTGCTGGAAGTGGGGGAGGGCAGGGCCTCCCGCTCGGGACTTGGGACAACCCTGGCGGCGGGGAGGCCGATTTCCCTTCGCGCTGAGCGCCAGGGGATTGGCGATGCGTGCCGGGAGAGACGGGACGGGAGGGGACCGAACGGGGAAGAGACCCCCGCGCAGCGGCAGCGCCTCAAACCACCGGTCCGTCGTCCACAGCGACAGCCGGGACTGCACCACCAGCTGTACCCGGTGGTGCCCCCTGCGCCACCCGTTGTGATCCCGAACCGTTCGCTTGCCGCCTCGGGTGATGCGAGGACCGGCCGTCTCGGTCAACCGCTCGTCGTCCGCTCGTGGTCTTTCCCGTACCGCACGCCACGTTTCCCGGATCTTTCTCGGATCGCCGGACGTGACCACTTGCCAGCGACCGACGATCCCCGTATGGTCGTACGAACGTAAGACATACGAACGTAATTCAAAATCCAGGGAGTCCGTGATGACATCAAATCGGCCGGTGGCACTCGTGACGGGCGCGTCCTCGGGTCTCGGCAAGGCGACAGCGCACGCACTCGCCGAGGCGGGGTTCGACGTGGTCGGGACGAGCCGGAAGACGTCGGGGAGCACTCCTAGCGGCGGTGTGACGTTCCTCGCCCTCGACGTGACCAGCGACGACTCGGTGAGCAGCGTCGTCCAGCAGGTGATCGAACGGTTCGGGCGGATCGACGTCCTGGTCAACAATGCCGGGCTCGGCATCGACGGCGCTGCCGAGGAAATCTCCGTCGCCCAGGCGCAGCGCGTGTTCGATGTGAACGTCTTCGGCCTCATGCGCATGACCAAGGCCGTCCTGCCGCACATGCGCGGCCGGGGCCGCGGACGCGTCATCAACATCTCCTCCTTGGGCGGGTTCGTCGGCAACCCCTTCATGTCCGTCTACATCGCGACCAAGCATGCGGTCGAGGGCTATACCGAGTCCCTGGACCACGAGATCCGCGAGCATGGCGTTCGGGTCCTGCGCGTCCAGCCCGGCCCCCTCAACACCTCGTTCGACGCGAATTCGGTACAGGCCGACACCCCTATGCCGGTATACGCCCACCAGCGGGCCATCTACGACGAGGTGATACAGGAGGGGCTGAGGGGTGGCGATGATCCCGCCGTCATCGCCAAGGTGGTCGTCGCGGCAGCGACCGACCGGAAGCCGAAACTGAGCTATCCCGCCGGCTCGCTTGCCCCACGCCTCAAAGTGCTGCGCCGCATCCTCCCCGCCCGGACCTTCGACAAGTCCGTGCGCAAATTCAACCGGATGACTCCCTGACACCCTGGCGGTCCGCAAGGGTGCCGATTCTGCCCGAATGTCTCTGCTGTACCCGACATCACTGGCACCTCTGATGTTCCCGAAGGTCCATCGTCGCGCAGGCGGCGCCCGGCCGTGCCGGACTCGAGCAGATGATTCGCTGGTACTTCTCCACGAGATCGGACGCTCCACGGATCCCACTAGGCAGGCGTACACCGACGGCGCACTGGTCCTCATCGACGGCTTCGCCGCCCGCCTGGCACCCCACGACCCGCCGTCGGCGCGTCTGAGGTCACTCAGCCTCCTCGGCATGCTGGCCGGGACGCTGCAGCTCTCCCGCGCCCTGACCGACCGGCAACTCGCCGACGAACTCCTCGAACAGGGCATCCACAACGCCCTCGCACTGCTGGATGCCGAGCAGCACAACTGAGACGCCATCCGCGTATCGATCACGGGGCTGGTCTGGTCGAACAGGGTTCCTGATCGGGCGAGCGCGCGAGAGACGGCGCATGACAGCAGGGCCTCTTGGCAGTTCGGGGGTGCGAACCAAACCGATCACCAGGAGACCCTGTTGCCGCAGTCTTTCGCGCTCGCGTGCGTGGAGTCCAACTCGCCGTCCCTGTCGTGTGACTGCCTCGCGCACAGGTTCGGCAACGCGATGGTGGAAAGGACGCCGAGCCGGCTGATGCGCTCGCGTCGCCTGGTGCGTTACTCGACCCTCTCTCGTTGGACCCCCGCCCGGGCGGGGGGACCGGCATGCGGGCCCGTCACCGGTGCTGCGCCATGCCCAGCTCGTCGGTGTACCGGCCGAGGGCGTCCTCGGCGGTGGGGGCGGGGCCGAACAGCTGCTCCTGGCGACGGGGGTCGGCGACGTAGCGGCCGCTGTCGAACCAGCCGAACATCGCGGCCATGTCCTTGACCAGGGGCATGAAGCGGCCGGCGACGGCTCCTGCGGCGCGGGCGACGGCGGAGGGGACAGTCCACACCTTGATCTTCTTTCCGGCCCGGTGGCTCATCAGGTCGGCCATCTCGCGCATGCTGACCGGACGGTCCCAGCCGATGTCGATGCGCTCACCGTTGTCGGCCTCGGCCTCGGCGTCGACGGCGGCCGCCAGGTACGCCGCGAGGTCGGAGGTGTGGACGAAGGTCAGCGGGACGGTGGTCTTGCCGATCCACATCAGGCGGCCCTTGTCGATCGGGTTGCCCGCCATGGTCGCGATCTGGTCGAGGAACGCCCCCGGGCGCAGTGCGACGAACGGGACGCCGAGCTGTTCGAGCTTGTCCTCGGCGATCTTCTTGTGCCAGAAGTGCGGGACATGGGGCGTCTGGTCGCTGGTGAGGATGCTGGTCAGGACGAACCGCCGGATGCCGGTGCGGTGGGCGGCCTCGGCGAGGTTGGCGTTGCCGACGGTGTCGATGTCGTGCGCGTTCTTGCCGCCGCGGGTGTAGCCGGCAGCGGTGGTGATGACGGCATCGGCGCCGTTCATGGCGGCGACGAGCGAGTCGAGGTCGAGCATGTCGCCGCGGGCGATCTCGACACCCCGCCTTTCGAGCCTGCTCGCGTCGGTGGTCCGCCGGACCAGGGCGCGGACGTTCTTACCGCGCCCCAGCAGTTCGTCGACGACCTTGCCGCCGAGGGAGCCGGTCGCGCCGACGACGAGGACGGGGAGGGTGGTGGTCATGGGGGTCTCACTTTCCATCAGGTCAGTGGTGGGGGGATTAGGTGGGCGGGGCAGCGGTGGCCGCGGACGTGGGCGCCGTCGGCCCGGTCGCTCAGGAGGCGGGCCTGTGGGCCGCGGGTGATGCGTCCGTCCTCGATGTGCGGCCGGGCCGGCGACGGGGAAAGGCTCGCCGGCCCTGCGGGGTGTTGCCCTGTCCCCCCGAAGGAGTTCCGTCCTGCTTGCCCCGGACGCGGGGGCCCCGCTCACCCCGTTCTCCCTGACGTACGGGGGTGAGCGGGCGGGTTCCGCCACATCCGCCGGCTCGGCTCACCGGGCTTCTTGCGACAGTCGGGGAGCCTGGCTCCGTTCAGCACGGGCCTTCGTGGGCCGAGTGCGCTGCAGCACTGTCCACTTCGCAGGAGCGCCGGAAACGATTCGCACTCCAGGCTGGAACCGGGGTGCAAGCCGAGGGGAGTTACTCGGACTCTTCCCGCGGAAGAGCACGGCTGTTGATCGCGTCGGCGATGGCATAGGCGATACGGACGAAGGACTCTGCCTGCTGCGCCGACAGGTTCAGCGCGGAGGTCTCCTCCAGGGCCCGCCACATGGCTGCCAGGGGCTCGCGCATGGCACGGCCCTTGTCGGTGAGGTGGACGACCAGGACGCGCCGGTCGTGTTCGGCCGGCTCGCGGATGAGCAGGCCGGTGTCCTGCATGCGGCGTAGGGACTTGGAGACGGTGGAGTGGTCCAGGCCGACGCTTTCGAGCAGCTCGGACTGAGTCTGGCCGTCCCGGTCAAGGAGGTGCATCAGCAGCAGCTCCTGTCCGGGATGCAGGTCCATCTCGCGGAGCATGGCGGCGGCGCGGGCCCGGTGAGCGCGAGCGAGCTGGAAAATCGCATAGCTCATCTGCCCCTCGCTGGCCGTAGTGGGGATGGGGGGTGTGTGGGCGGGCATGGTGCGGTTCCTCAGACGGTGTGGGTGGGGTAGTCGGTGTAGCCGGCCACTCCGCCGCCGTAGAAGGTCGCCGGGTCGGGGGTGTTCAGCGGCGCGTCAGAGCGTAGCCGCTCGACCAGGTCCGGGTTGGCGAGCGCGAGGGCGCCGACGGAGACGAGGTCGGCCGTGCCGTTGTCGACGTCCTTGGCGCGGGTGGGCAGGTCGGTGCCGGCCCGGTTGAGGATCAGCGTGGTCGGCCACAGCGCGCGCAGGGTGCCCAGCAGCTCCTCGTCGCCCGCGTGCATGACGTGGAGGTAGGCGAGGCCGAGCGGGCTGAGGGCGCGCAGGAGTGCCGGATACAGCTCGGCGGTGTCGGCCTCGGCGATGTCGTTGTAGGGGTTGCCGGGGGAGATGCGCAGGCCGGTGCGGTCGGCGCCGATCTCGTCGGCCACGGCAGCGGCCACCTCGACGGCGAAGCGGATGCGGTTGTCGAGGGAACCGCCGTAGCGGTCGGTGCGCTGGTTGGTGTTGTCGGACAGGAACTGGTGCACCAGGTAGCCGTTGGCGGCGTGGATTTCCACGCCGTCGGCGCCTGCCGCGACGGCAGCCGCTGCGGCGCGGCGGAAGTCCTCGACGGTCGCCGCGACCTCCTGCGTCGACAGAGCACGGGGTGCCGGCATCTCCTGGGGCCCGGACGCGGTGAACATCGCGCCCTGCGGCCGGATCGCCGAAGGGGCGACAGGCTGGCGCCCGTGGGGGGTGTTGTCGGGGTGGGCGATGCGTCCGGTGTGCATCAGCTGGATGACGATGCGGCCGTCGGCCGCGTGCACGGCGTCGGTGACCTTGCGCCACCCGGCGATCTGAACGTCATTGTGGATGCCGGGGGTGAGGAGGTAGCCCTGGCCGTCGGTGGAGGGCTGGGTTCCCTCGGTGATGATGAGCGCGTGCGAGGCTCTCTGGGCGTAGTACTCGGCGTTCAGCTCGGTCGGTACGCCTTCAGGTGTGGAGCGGTCACGGGTCATGGGGGCCATGACCAGGCGGTGCGGGAGAGAGATGTCACCGACGGTGGTCGGTGTCCACAGGGCCTTCAGCATGAGTGGTCCTTCGGTGCGGTGATGAACAGGTGGTGATCGGGAAAGCGGGGGCGTGGCGGAAGAAGGGGCGGGCGTGATCAGTCGAGGGTGAGGACGATCTTGCCCCGGACATGACCGGCATCGCTGACCTGCTGGGCCGTGGCGGCCTGGTCGAGCGGGTAGGCGGTGACGGTGGTGACAACCTTGCCGGTCGCGGCGTCCTGGGCCAGGGCGGCCAGGCCGGCGGCCGAGCGTTCCGGGGAGCCGCTGGAGAAGGTGATGCCGAGCTGGTACGCGCTGAAGTCGGCGATGGTGACGATGCGCTCGGTGCCGCCGCGCAGGGTGGTGGAGTCCTCCAGGGCGCCCTTTCCGGCCAGGTCGAACACCGCGTCCACGCCGTCGGGGGCGAGTGCCCGGACCCGCTCGACCAGGCCCTCGCCGTAAACGGTCGCGGTGGCGCCGAGCGAGGTGAGGTAGTCCTGATTGGCGGGGCCGGCGGTGCCGATGACACGCGCCCCGCGGGCCGTGGCGAGCTGGACCGCCAGGGTGCCGACCGCTCCGGCCGCGCCGTGCATCAGTACGGTCTCCCCGGCGGTGACGCCGAGCAGGTTCAGGACCCGCTCGGCCGTCTCGCCCGCCACCGGCAGCGCGACCGCGTGCTGCCAGTCGAGGCCGGCGGGCTTGGGGGCCACGGTGGTGGCCAGCGCGTACTGGGCGTACGAGCCGGTGTCCGACCAGCCCAGCACCTCATCGCCCACCTTCACGTCCTGCACGCCCTCACCCAGGGCGTCCACGACGCCGGCGAGCTCCCCACCGGGGATGGCGGGCAGCGGCGTCGGGAACCTGGCCTCCAGGGCCCCGGAGCGGATCTTGCCGTCCAGCGCGTTCAGACCGGCCGCCTTGACACGTACGCGGATCTGCCCGGGGCCGGGCTGCGGGACCTCGATGTCCGCCTCGCGCAGCACTTCCGTGCCTCCGAAACGGTCGAACAGGATGGCTTTCATGACGACTCCTCTCGTGTCACCACCCACTTATGTGGCTGGCCACATAATCAACGTAACAGGAAACATGTGGCTAGCCAAGTATTTGCTGACGCTCGGGCTCCGCAAGATGGGACGCGGTCGCGTCGGTCTCCTCGGGACGGCGGACGAAGCGGGAGGCGCCCCGCCGGAGCGCGCCTTGCGCGGTCAAGGGTTGCCTCGGCTGGAAGCTGGACGGCCGGGTCGGCCAGGCCCTAGCGGTGCGTGGCTTCCTTCCGGCGCCCGGCCCCCTGGCCGCGTACGTCGGCCGGGGTATCGGTTTCGGTCGCATGTTCTGGGTACGCGGTGAATGTCAGGCCGACGGCGCATTTGCCGGAAAAGGCCTGCTGCCAAGGAATGGAGGATGCGATGTCGTCGACAACCCTCGCCATCGTCATCGCCGCCGCCGCCGCCGTCGTCGTCGTGGTCCTGATCGCGTTGGCCCTGCGGACCATGCTCCGGCGCCGTCAGCTGCGGGAGCGGTTCGGGCCCGAGTACGACCGCACGGTCAAGGCGAAGCACAGCCGCCGAGCGGCCGAGCGTGAGCTGAGTGCGAGGGAGCAGCGGCACGAGGACCTGGATATCAGGCCGCTGCCCCAGACCGTCCGGAGCCGGTACGCCCGGGAATGGACCGGCGTCCAGGAGCACTTCGTGGACGACCCCGACCAGGCTGTGAGCGAGGCGGACCAGCTGGTGATGACGCTGATGAGCGAACGCGGCTACCCGACCGAGGGATATGAGCAGCAGAAGCGCGATCTCTCCGTGGAGCACGCCGAAACACTGAAGCACTACCGCCTCGCCCACGAGATCAACGGACGCACGGGCGAGCGCGACACGTCGACCGAGGAACTGCGCAGCGCGATGGTCCACTACCGGGCGCTGTTCGAAGAACTGCTGAAGGACGACACCGCTTCGAGCGGCAGCCGTTGAGCACGTTGAGCACGTAATCGAGGTGAAGGACATGCGACGAGAGCCCGGAGAGCCCGCGTTCGGACGCGACGAGACTGCCGAACCCACCCAAGGGGGCCTGTCCACCGAGGACATCGCCCAGACCGAGACAACACAGGACGACGACCGGACCGCGGCCCGGACCACCGACAGGGACCGGGACGACAGGTCCGCGCCCGGGCCGGTGCCCGACGATGCCGCGCCGCTCCTCGAACCCAAGCAGGCCGACGACCTCCGCCTGCGGTGGCAGGAGATCCAGCAGGGATTCGTCGATGACCCCCAGAGCTCCGTGCGCGCGGCGGACAGCCTCGTCGCCGAGGTCATGCAGCTGCTCGCCACCACCTTCGCCGACCACAAGCACGGCCTCGAAGGGCAGTGGCACCGCGGCGAGGAGGTCGTCACCGAGGACCTGCGGATAGCCCTGCGGCAGTACCGGTCCTTCTTCGACCGTCTCCTCAGCGCCTGACCAGACCAAGGGCCACGGGCCAAGGGCCACGGGCCACGACAGGGAGGCATCCGATGAGCAAGATCAAGGAATTCGTGGACGTCGATGTCCCGGTCCACGCGGCGTACAACCAGTGGACCCAGTTCGAGGAATTCCCGAATTTCATGCAGGGAGTGGAGCGGGTGACCCAGCTCGACCCCCGTCACAACCACTGGGTGACGAACGCGTCGCGTGGCGCACGGTGTCCGTGACGTGGAGCAGATGGGTGTCGTGACCTTCCAGCAACTGGACGAGGGCCACACGCGGGAGAAGGCCGCCGACATGACCGGCGTCCTGGACCGCCGGGCCAAGGGCGATCTGCGTCGCTTCACGGAGTTCATCGAGGGGCGCGGCGGTGAGACGGGAACGTGGCGTGGCCGCGTCTCCCCGGCTGATCGGCGACACGGGAGAGGGGCTGGACGCGATGGCGGGCGTCTCGGGTCTGCGGCGGGTGTGGCGGGGCTCGACGGTGGGGCGGGTGTGGCGGCAGGGCGGCGAGCTTGAGCTGTTGCAGCGTTCCATGGGCTTCGCCGCCCTCGGATTCGTCACGCTGGTGCCGTTGCTGATCGTGATCGCCGCGGCGGCGCCCCCGTTCCAGCGCACCGGCTTCGCGCAGTGGGTGATCGACGGTATGGGCCTGTTGCCGCGGCCTTCTGCGGCCGTACGGGAACTGTTCGCCGCGCCGGCCCGGGTGGTGAGCGCGACGAGCGCGTTCAGTCTGCTGGCTCTCGCGGTGTTCGGGCTGACCTTCGCCGCGAGCGTGGAGACCGGCTACCAGAAGATCTGGGAGCTGCCGGCCAGTCCGTGGCACAGCGTGTGGCGCCGCGCGGTGTGGCTGGCGGCCCTGACGGCGTACCTGTTCGCCGAGGCGCAGAGCGGGACCGTACTGCGTCGCGGATGGCAGCAGAACGGCGCTCGCATCGTCCTCACCCTCGTCTTCGGTCTGCTGTTCTTCTGGTGGGGCCAGCGCTTTCTGCTCGGCGGCCGTATCGACCGGTGGGCGGCACTGCCCGGAGCCGTGCTGACCATGCTCGGGCTGGTGGGGCTGCGCTGGTTCTCCTCGCAGGTCTTCTCGCCACTGATTGTCACGAACGCGGTGAGCTACGGCTCCGTGGGGACCGTCCTCATCGTGCAGTCCTGGCTGATCGGCGTTGGCTTCGTCGTCTTCGGGGGCGCGCTGCTCGGCCGTCATCTGTATGAGTCCCGGAACCGGAATCGGAACGGGAACCGGAAGGAGACAGACACATGAGTGCCGGAAAGAAGGCCAGGAACGCGGGTCAGACCATGAAGGGCAGGGCGAAGGAGGCAGCGGGCAAGGCGACGGGCGACAAGGGTCTGGAGACGGAGGGCAAGGCGGAGCAGGTCAAGGGCGACGCCAAGCAGACCGTCGAGAAGGGCAAGGACACCTTCCGCCACTGAACCCGGTGAACCCACCGAAAGCGGCCGGCCGCGCACACGACGTGCGCGGCCGGCCGTCTCGCTTCTGGCTCAGGCGGCGGGAGCGGCAGGATCCTGCCGCTGGATGCCGGGGTGCGCGAACGCCGACCCGTCGGGGGTTTCCAGCAGGTATACGGGTACGGGGCGGCCGAGACAGCGCACGAGGAACGGGCCGCCGGCCCGGGCGGGCGGGACGAGACTCTGGGCCGTGACGGCGGTGATGCGCGCCGACTGTTCCGGGGTGACCGCGGCGGTCACGACGTGCCTGCCGTCCTGCAAGGTGACCAGGAGCCGCTCGGGCCGGTCCGCTCTTGCGTGGACACCGGTGGCCAGGCCGGTGAAGTGGACCTCGTCCGGGTGCCGGCTGTGTTCGGTGACGGGTTCGACGACAGGTTCGGGGATGGCCGCCGTGAACAGGGCGCGGGTGTCGGTCAGGGCGAGCAGGCGTTCCACGCAGGGGGCGGCGGCCCGCAGGGTGACCGTGGTTCCGGTGGCTTCGGCGTGCTGGCGTACGCGCAGCAGGACGTTGAGCCCCGAGCAGTCGCAGAACCGGACTGCGGCCAGGTCGAGGTCCAGTCCGCCGGGGAAGGCGAGCGCATGCTCCAGCGCCCGCTCCAGCGTCCGGGCGCCTTCGAGGTCTGCCTCGCCCGAGACGCGGGCGACCGTGCGGCCGCCGGTTCGGTACAGGCGTACCGACAAGGACTCGCAGGCGTACTCCGTCGGCTGAGAGGTTCCGGGGGTGCACATGATGGGGGCTCCCAACTCGTGGCCACGGATATCACTCGTCAGCGTCCACCCGCACCTCGTCACACGTCAAGGGATACATGAATTAAAAATCGTGTTTTTGCTTGCGTGAATTACAGGGCGTACGGTCGAGGTATGGCTGAAGTGCCACAACAACGCATGGGGTGGACGTTCCTGACGAATCACGCCCGGGTACTCGGCGCGATCGCCCAGGACCCCGGTATCCGCGTACGTGACATCGCGCAGCACTGCCTGCTCACCGAGAGGGCCGTCCAGAAGATCATCTCCGACCTGGAAGCCGACGGATACCTCACCCACATCCGCCAGGGGCGCTCCAACCAGTACCACGTCGCCACCGGCACCCTCCTGCGGCATCCCGCCGACGCCGGATCGACCGTCGCCGGCCTGCTGGCCGTCATCGCCAGGCACGACGCCGACCGGGACGGGCCGCGCCCCGCGGACTGACGTTTGGGCCCGGGCTGTCCGGCAAGGCGGCCAACGACGAACGATCGATCGCATCCGGAAGGAGGGTGCGGATGCATGTTCATCTCACTCCAGGGCAGGACGGTGGCCTTTCTGGTCGCTCCGGAGGGCGTCGAGCAGATCGAGCTGACCGATCCGTGGCAGGCCGTGCAGGAGGCGGCCTGGACGCCACGGCTGGTGTCCACCAAGGGGGGACGGGTCCAGGCGTTCCACCACCTGGACAAGGCCGACACCTTCGCGGTCGACGAGACCGTGGCGGCGGCGTCCCCGGACGGGTACGACGTCGCTGCCGTCCGCCCTTGCCGCTCGGCGGCCGGTCCGGTGGCGACGCGGAGGGCGCAGTTCGAGCCATTCGTGGATCGGCTTCCCGCCTGCCCCGGGGGCGGCCGACAGTTCCCCGGTCAGCTCGATGGCGCGTTCGTAACTGTCGACATCGATCATCATCCAGCCGGCGATGAGGTCCTTGGTCTCGGCGAACGGGCCGTCGGCGACCGGCGGGTGCCCCTCACCGTCGTAGCGGACGAACGTCCCCTCGGGGGCGAGTGCCTGACCGTCGACGAATTCGCCGGTCCCCTCCAGCCGGGCCGCGCGGCTCCCGGAGGCTCAAGCAGAGCACTGTCGGCTACTGGGCGTGGAGCACTTGGCGGGCGGCGGCGTTCTGTCGGCGCTGGAGCGAGTTCCAGGCGGTGAGCGTGCTCGCGTGCTTGGTGAGCCATGTCTGCTGGACTGCGTTGAGCCGGGTGTAGGAGACGCGCAGGTAGTCCGTGTCGCCCTTGCAGCGCACATCGGCGTGGGCGGCGGAGTTCGTGCTGAGGTCCGTGTCGCGGGGCAGGCCGTAGAGCAGGCTCAGGGGGTCCTTCTGCTGGAATCCGGCCTCGTGCATGCACTGCGCCCAGCGGGCGTTCGCGGCACGGAAGGCGGGGTCGTTGTTCAGTTGTTTCCGAGCCTCTTGCTCCCCCTCGCCGAGCTGGATGTCCAGTTGCAGCCATTGCAGGCGCTCGTCTCCGAGCAGCCGTTTCTCCGCCTCGGCCTGACAGCCGTCGGCGGGCCGGCTGACTTTGATCAGCTTGCCATGGGCGGAGATCAGCTTGTCGGGATCGCCGTAGAGGGCGCGGTTGAACTCCTTGCTCTGCGGCACCTCCGACGGGCCGTCTTCGGCAGCGGAGGTGCCGGCAGGGGTGAGGGTCTCCAGGCCGAACGGTGTCGGGTGCTCGGCAGCGGTCCCGGACGGCTTCGGGGCCGGGGCGGGCCGGTAGCGGAAGCCGAGCTTTGTCATGCACGCGATGGTGAGTTGCCGTTGTGCCTCGTCGATCCGCCACTGGGCGTCGGTCGGCGCGTGGAGGAGGCGGTAGAGGGGCAGGCGGGCGCTCAGTTCGTCTGCGGTGGCTGCCTGCTGACGGGCGGCGGACACGGGCTCCCCGGACCGGTCGGCGAATGCCCAGGCGCCACCGGCGACCATGAGGACGAGTGCGAGAACGACGGTCTTGCGTGACACCACAGTCTTTTCCTCCTCGGTCGGGAGGGTCCGGCGGACCGTGGCCGCCGGACCCGTGGCGCTGGTGGGGGTCAGTAGCAGCTGCCCGGATTCGTCGTGCTGAGCGCCAGGGAACTGGCGTAAAGGGTGTCGGTCAGTTGCTGGACCTGGCTGCCGGGCTTGACGCAGAAGAGCATCCCGCCCCCGCTGTTGATGTCCAGGTAGTACTTGCTGTAGTAGCCGCCGCTGCTGGAGTTGCTGGCCGAGAAGGCGTTGTCGTTCACGACCCGGCCGTAACCGTCGGTGCCGTAGGCGGTGCTGTTGAAGTAGTCGTCCGTGAATTTCGGGTCGCTGTTGAAGTAGATGTGCCTGGCAGAGTTGAAGCCGTTCCAGAACAGACAGTGGTAGCCGCTGTCGCAGTGGGTACCCGCCGACGCGGGCGACGCGAAGACCGCGCCGCCGGCGGCGACCATGGCGGCAAGGCCGACGACCGTGGCGAGCCTTCTGAGCGAACGTGCCCACGTGGTGGTTCGTGCCGTAGCCACGGTGGCTGCACTCTCTGCACTCTCAGTGAACGACATGTCTGGTGCCTTCCGTTTCCCGTTTCGGTTGACTGCGCGGTGCTGACGAAGTTACGGAAGCGGGGGCGCACGGTCGTCCGGTGGGAGGTTGAGGTTGCCGTCCCACCACGGCGGTAGCCGGGACGGCTCTGCAACTCCCGCGGTAGCACGACCACCACGATCGGTTGACGCCGGGGCGGGTGACGCGGGCTTACGTCTCGCGGGTGCGGCGGACATGCCGTCCGGTAACTCATGGACGGACCGCCAGGGCCGTAGGACGGCTCCGGAGGATCAGGAGATCGCGAAGGTGATGGCCCCTGTCATGGCCGGTGAACTCCTCGTTCCCTACCCCGGCACCTGGGCAGGCCCGCCGTACCGACTGCGAGCCGGACGGCCGGTGATCGCCGATGATCCGGGGGTTACCGCGATCGTCGTCGACCGCGACAGCGGCACGGTCCTGCTGCTCGACGAGGACGGGGAGTCCGTGCTCAACAGTTCCCCGGCCATGCTGGTGGAATGTGCCCGCCGCTACACCGCCGCCGTACCCGCCCCGGACGCCGACGACGACCGGTGGGAGGCCATCGGCAGGGATCTGCCGGCCCGGATCCGCGTGATCGATCCCGCTGCGGCCGACGGCGAGAGCTTCTGGGCGGTGGCCGCCGAAGAGGTCGGCTACGGCATGCACGGCCCGACCCGACCCGTCCCGCGACGTCCCGGCCTGTCCACCGGTCGAAGACGCGACTGCTGCCGGCGATGACCGATGACCAGCGCGCCGGGGTATTCACACCCGGCCAGTGGCGACGGCTCACCGCGGCAACCGATCTGACGGTCGCACCGCCCCTGCAACGGCTCCGCATGGCGCTGGACACAATGGCCCGGACGGCGCCCCTACGGGCCCGGCCCCTGCCTCGACCGGAAGTTCTGGTGGTCTGCGGCGACCACGCCGGTGAGCCGTCCGGCGAACTGGAGCGCGGCCTGCTGGACAGGCTGCCCGCAATGCGGCTCATCTGCCACCTTGCCGCCCCTGACGCGCCTTCCCGGGCACCCTCCGCACCCGGAATCCCCACGGTCGTGGTCGCGGGCACCGACCCCGCCTCGGCGATCCTCACCGCAATGGCGGCCCAGGGACTGTAGCGACCCGTTCGATTCGGCGCCGCTGCAGGCGCTTCTGCCGCTTGACGTGGTCAGGACGCGGGCAGTCCCCAGCGTGGCGCGGGCCCGTTCGGGGTCACCGGAGCGAGGGCTGTCGGCGGGCGGCTGCCGTGCGGACGATGTGGAGCACTGCGGCAAGTCGCGCGCCGGCCCGGCCGGCCGGCACCAGGGCGATCGCCTGCACCATGCCCGACAGCACAACGGTGGGGCTGTTCTTTCTCGCCCAACCATGGGTTGAACTGCGCCTGCAACCAGGGTGGTTGCTGGTCTACCCCCAGGGGTGTAGCTGTGGTGGAAAGCGGGGTGGAGCGATCGCTTGGGGCCTACGCTCGGACGATGTTCGCGCAGCGCATGTGGAGCGGGGCGGTTCGCCAGGCCTTCCCACAGGTGGCGGACATCGTCTACGCGGTGGTGTCGGTCTGGATCTCGAGCACCGCGCTGCGCAACCTGCCCGACCCGCACGGCTACTGGCGGCAAACCGATGTATGGGCCTACGTGCTGATCGCCCTGGTCTATCTTCCGCTGGCCGTGCGCCGCCGGGCTCCCCTGACCGTGCTCATCGGCACGGCGGCCTGCGTGCTGTGTTACTTCACCCTGGCCTACTACCACGTGGTCGTTGTCAGCGGACTGGGCCTGGCGCTCTACACCGTCGCGGCGCAGTGCCCGCGCAGGGTCGCTGCGAAGTGCGCCGCCGCATCGCTGCTCGTGCTGCTGTGGGGCGCGCGGCTCGCCGAGCCCGGGAACGGCCCGTTCAGTGTGGCCTTCGTGATCGTGATGGTCGCCGTCGCCTGGGTGACCGGCGACCGGTCCCGCCGGCTCGCGGAGCGCGGCGAGCGCCTCGCGGTTCTCACCGAGCAACTGCGCCTGGAGCAGGAGGAGAAGGCCCAGCGGGCCGTCATGGCCGAGCGCATGAAGATAGCCCGTGAACTGCACGACGTGGTCGCCCACCACGTGTCCGTGATCTCTGTGCAGACCGGTCTGGCCGGATACGTCTTCACCTCCGATCCGAGGACGGCCCGTGAGGCGCTGGAGATCATCGAGGGCAGCGCCCACGAGGCCATGGCGGAGATGCGCCGCATGCTGGTCGTGCTCAGGGAAGGGACCGAGCGTGCCCAGGAGGAGGAAGGAGCGGGCGACCACACCGCGACCCCCGGGCTCGGGCGGCTGGACCAGCTGGCCCGGCGCGTCCAAGCCGCGGGCGTCCCCGTCGACGTCCGGATCACGGGCGCCCCGTTCGCTCTGCCGCCAGGCGCCGACCTGTGTGTCTACCGGGTCATCCAGGAAGCTCTGACCAACGTCATGAAGCACGCGCCGGCGGCGAACGCGAGCGTCACGGTGCACTACGACGAGGCCGCGGTCCGCGTCCGGGTGGCCGATGACGGACAGGAGGCAATTCCCGTCGGCACGGCCGCGGGGCCCGCCGGCCATGGTTTGATCGGCATGCGTGAGCGGGCCGGTATCTACGGCGGGACGGTGACCGCCGGCCCGGGCCCGCAGGGCGGGTTCGAGGTCGCACTGACCGTCCCCGTGCCCCGCGACAGGTGAACCAGCGTCTCGGCTCCCGGCCGGGTAGCCGCGAGGAAGGCGACACCACGCCTGCCCACAGTGCTCGTTGATTTGCGCGGAGATCCGGAACCACGAGTCGTGCAAGCTGACCTCCGGCCAGGGAAGAGCGCACATCGGCCTTCGCCGCTTGACGGCCTGCAGCTCCAGGAGGGCCACCCAGTTGGCCCAGTCGCCCAGCGAGTGCCGGGAGCCCGCCCGGACCGGTTGGCGGTGTACAACCTGAGGTGTAGCTGTGGTGGAAAGCGGGGTGGAGCGATCGCTTGGGACCTACGCTCGGACGATGTTCGCGCAGCGCACGTGGGGCGGGACGGTTCGCCAGGCCTTCCCACAGGTGGCAGATATCGTCTACGCGGTGGTGTCGGTCGGCATCATGGGCACGATGCTGCGCAACTGGCCGAACTCGCAGGGCTACTGGCGGCAAACCGATGTATGGGCCTATGTGCTGGTCGCCCTGGTCTATCTTCCGCTGGCGGTGCGCCGCCGGGCTCCTCTGACCGTGCTCGTCAGCACGGCGGCCTGCACGCTGTGCTACATGACCCTGGGTTATTACCACGTGGTCGTCGTCTGCGGACTGGGCCTGGCGTTCTACACCGTCGCGGCGCAGTGCCCGCGCAGGGTCGTGGCGAAGTGCGCCGCCGCATCGCTGCTCGTGCTGCTGTGGGGTACGCGGCTTGCCGAGCCCGGGATCGGCCCGCAGAGTGTGGTCTTCGTGACCGTGACGGTGGCTGTCCTGTGGGTGACCGGCGACCGGTCCCGTCGGCTCGCGGAGCGCGGCGAGCGGCTCGCTGTGCTCAGCGAGCAACTGCGCCTGGAGCAGGAGGAGAAGGCACAGCGGGCCGTCATGGCCGAGCGCATGAGCATAGCCCGTGAACTGCACGACGTGATCGCCCACCACGTGTCCGCGATCTCTGTGCAGACCGGCCTGGCCGGATACGTCTTCACCTCCGATCCGAGGACGGCCCGCGAAGCGCTGGATACCATCGCGGGCAGCGCCCACGAGGCCATGGCGGAGATGCGCCGCATGCTGGTCGTGCTCAGGGAAGGGACCGAGCGTGCCCAGGAGGGTGCGGGCGACCCCACCGCGACCCCCGGACCCGGGCGGCTGGACCAGTTGGCCCGGCGTGTCACCGCCGCGGGCGTCCCCGTCGACGTCCGGATCACGGGCGCCCCGTTCGCTCTGCCGCCAGGCGTCGATCTGTGTGTCTTCCGGGTCATCCAGGAAGCTCTGACCAACGTCATGAAGCACGCGCCGGCGGCGAACGCGAGCGTCACGGTGCACTACGACGAAGACGCGGTCCGCGTCCGTGTGTCCGACGACGGACAGGAGGCAATTCCCGTCGGCACGGCCGCGGGGCCCGCCGGCCATGGTTTGATCGGCATGCGTGAGCGGGCCGGTATCTACGGTGGGACGGTGACCGCCGGCCCCGTCCCGCAGGGCGGGTTCGAGGTCGCACTGACCGTCCCCGTGCCCCGCGACAGGTGAGGAAAGTGTCTCGGCTCTCGGCCGGGCAGCCGCGAGGAAGGCGGAACACACGCATGCCCACAGTGCTCGTCGTGGACGACCAGTTCCTCATCCGTTCAGGACTGGTCGCACTCCTGCGGGCCGCACCGGGAATCGAGGTCCTCGGCGAGGCGCGGGACGGCGAGGAGGCGATCGAGATGGCCGCGCAGACCGGACCCGACGTGATCCTGATGGACATCCGGATGCCGGGGATCAGCGGGATCACCGCCACTGAGCGCATCCTCGCCCAGGCTGCGCCCCCGCTCCCCAGGATTCTCGTTCTGACGACCTTCGACCTCGACGAGTACGTCTACGGCGCGCTGAAGGTCGGCGCCTGCGGCTTCTTGCTCAAAGACACCCCACCGGACCGGCTGCTCGCCGCCATCGACACCGTGCACGCCGGCGACATGCTGTTCAGCGCCTCAGTGATCAAAGGGCTCATCGAGACCTACACTCCCCGCCCGGCCGCGCCCGAGCCGCATTCCGGGCTGGAAACGCTGACTCCCAGGGAGTTGGAAGTCCTCGGGCTGGTCGGAGCGGGCATGTCCAACTCCGACATCGCCCAGCGACTCGTGCTCAGCACAGCGACCATCAAGACACACGTCAACCACTGCATGAGCAAGCTCACGCTGAACAGCCGCGCCCAGGCGGTCGTCTTCGCATACGAGACCGGACTGATCTCCCGGGGCCCCGCAGCCTGGGGCACGGACAACACCTGAGGTGTCATTCAGTACATCGCCGCCGAACTCTCCCTCGGCGACGGCGTGTTCGCCTGCACCCACTTCGTACGCGCCGGCCGTCCGCGCATCGCCGTCTCCTTCGCCCTGCCCGACGAGGAGACCGCCGCCCGCACCCGGGACCACCTCGCCCGGGAGCACCCCCGGGACGGACACCGGCGCGACCGCGCGATACGTACGGCTGGTCTTCACCGCCAACACCGGCTGGCCCGCCGGACAGGCGTCGGAGGCTCGGCTCTACGCGTCGTGAAGCGTCAGAACTGCACGTCCGAGCAGGAGTAGAAGGCGTTGCTCGTGTCGGCGATCGTCCACACGGCGAGGATGAGGTGCTTGCCGGTCTTCCCGGTCGGGATCGGGCCCTGGTGGACGGCGGTGGTGCCCGGGCGCGCGCCGTTGTAGGGGACGGTCAGGAAGGGCTGCGACTCCAGGCTGGCGCGGGTGAGCGGCTTGGCCGGGTCGTAGCCGGACTTGGTGATGTAGTACCGGAAGTCCGTGGTGGCGTGGGACGCCGTGAAGCGCCAGGTAAAGCTGTAACTCTGGCCGCCGGTCACCTTCGTGGCAGGCCACGCGCCGCCGCGCGGGGCGTCCAGCTGCGCGAACCGGCTGTTGCCGCCGGCGCATATCGTGCCGTCGGCGGGCCCTGACGTGGGAAAGCCCTTGGGCCCTTCCACGCTCTGCGGTTCGTACGGATGTCACCGCAGTTGGTGACGGTGCCGTTGGCACAGAGCGCCTGACGGCTGGCGGGGAGGTTGGTGTAGCCGTGACTCCGGGCGCTGCCGGTCGCGACGACGGTGAGGAGGGCGGTTCCCAGATCACGGCCATGCCAATCTTCTTGCGCAGGCTGGCTCCTGGAGAACGTGGGGAGTTCCGGGTGCGTGCGGGGGTACGCGAGCACCGGCCTGGATCAACTCATCCGACCTGTGAAACGTCAAGAATGAGCGTTGGTCGGCAAGAGCCGCCTAGATCCTCGAAGGACTCATAATCCGTCGGTCGTGGTTTACGGGTCGCCGAGGGCAAGGCGCGCGGCCGGGGGCGCACGGCACGGTTCCTGCTGAGGGACGCGCCGCCTATGGCGACGGCTTGCGCCCAAGTCCGGCGTGGTGCTGCCTACTTCGTGCACACGGACTTGCGGACGCCTTGTCGTGATCAGGATCCAGCCAGCGGCGACGTTGCGATCGCAAGTGTCTGATGACTCGGTGCACTCTGCGATCCGGCTATTGAGAAGTTGCTGGTCGAAATATTGACGGTTGTTGACTGCCCATTGGTTCTGCGGAAATAGGTCGTCTTCCGTTCCGCGAGCGTTCAACTGGCTTTCCCTGCCCGCGCTGTGCGTTGTCCCTTAGTTTCCTGTGGGCCTTGAAGGGAGGACCCATGGACACACTCCTCGCAGTCCGGGCTCGTGGGATCACCAAGTGTTTCGGCGACGTCGTCGCACTCGACGGCGTCGATCTGGATGTGGCGCAGGGGCAGATCCACGGCTTGGTCGGACCGAACGGCGCCGGAAAGACGACATTGCTCGGCCTCCTGCTGGGCCTGGCCGTCGCCGACGGCGGCGGCCTTGAGATCCTGGGTACGCCGGTCGGGCGGGGGATCGCCGCTCCCGACGGTGTGGCCGGCTTCGTGGACGGGCCGGGTCTCTACCCGTCGCTCACCGCCAGGCAGAACCTCGCCGCGCTGGCCGCTCTGCGTGGCCGGGACGCGCGGACGACGGGGATCGACGATGTGCTCGACGAGGTCGGGCTCACCGATGTCGCCGACGACCGGGCCCGCGGCTTCTCCCTCGGGATGCGTCAGCGGCTCGGGCTCGCCGCCGCCCTGCTCACCAGGCCACGGCTGCTCGTGCTCGACGAACCCTCCAACGGCCTCGACCCGGCCGGGAAGAAGCACGTACACGGTGTCCTCACCAGGCTCGCGGCGGACGGCACCAGCGTCGTGCTCTCGAGCCATCGCATGGACGACCTGGAGGCGTTGTGCTCCGAGGTCACCATCGTCGCCACCGGGCGGGTCGTCTTCTCCGGCCCGCTGAGCAAGCTGGCCGCCGAGAGCCGTGAACTCGACTATCGGCTGCGCACCTCCGACCCGCAGGCCGCCCGCGGGCTGGCTGCCGGCACGGCCGGGATCCGGGTCGTCGACGACGCGGGGGCACGGTACGACGCCGGGGTCCTCGTGGTGCGCGCGCTGGTGCCCGCCCTCGACGAACTGGTGGTGCGGCTCGTGCACGCGGGCATCTCGGTGCGCGAGCTCGCACCGGTGGTGTCGCCGCTCGAGGCCGCGTTCCTCGCCCTCACCGAGCAGCAGGAGGCAGGCCGATGACCGCGACCGCGACCATCGCCGATGACAACGTTGCCGCGGCCCGCCCCGTCTCGGTGGCGCGCGGCTACCGCTTCGAACTGGTCAAGCTGGTCTCGCAATGGCGGATCCGCTTGCTGGTCCTCGCCTGCTGGATCGCTCCGGCGCTCTTCGTCGCCGGGGTGAGCCAGCAGAGCACGCTCCCCTCCGACACCCTCTTCGGTCGCTGGATGCACGCCACGGGGTGGGCCGGACCGCTGGTGATGCTCGGTTTCGCGGGCACCTGGGCGCTCCCGCTGCTGACCTCGGTGGTGGCCGGCGACGTGTTCGCCTCCGAGGACCGGCTCGGCACCTGGCGCCACCTGCTGGTGGCGGTTCGGTCGCCTCGACGGATCTTCGTGGCGAAGGCACTGGCCAGCGTCACCGTCATCCTGCTGCTCGTGGCGGGGATGGCGGGTTCCAGCGCGGCCGGTGGGGTTGCGGCGGTCGGCAACCAGCCGCTGGTCGGCCTCGACGGCCACCTGCTGGCGCCGGCGGACTCCGCCGGCAGGGTCCTGCTCGCCTGGGTCTGCGTACTCGCCCCGACCCTGGCCCTCGCTGCGATCGGACTGCTCGGGTCGGTCGTGCTGGGGCGGTCCCCGATGGGGCTGCTGCTGCCCGCGCTCGTCGCACTCGGGATGCAGCTCGCCCAGATGCTGCCGCTGCCCGTCGCCGTACGCGTCGCCCTGCCCAGCTACGCCTTCATCGCCTGGAGCGGTCTGTTCACCGGCCCGGCCCAGGTCGGCCCGCTCCTGATCGGCATCGTGGTCAGCCTGGTGTGGGCCGTGACCGCGACCGCGCTGGCGTACCTGCTCTTCCTGCGGCGCGACTTCACCAACGTGACCTACGACGGCTCCGGGCGCCGCGCGATCACCATCGGCCTCCTGCCGCTGGCCGGACTGGTCGCCCTCACGGTCGCGGTCGTCGCCGTGGCGACCCCGTCCATGGGTTCCGGAATCGGGCAGGACAAGGTCCAGCGGTCCCTCGCCACGGTGTTCGCCCACCTCTACCGCCTGCAGACCCGGCAACTCCACCGCCCCGCCGTCACCGAGGCCCAGCTGCGGACCACGGCGGCGTGCACCAAGAGCGACGGCCAGGCCGCCCAGGAGGGGGCGGGCAACGACTGGCGCTGCGTCGTGACCTGGCATCTCCCCGGGGTCGCGGTCGCGGGGACGGCCATCTACCAGCTCGACATCACCTCGGACGGTCGGTTCGTGGCGGATGGCGACGGTCCCAAGGAAGTCAACGGCTACTTCCTGGTGCGGACTTCGACCGGAGACGCCCCGAATCCGCTGTGGCAGTTCGACGGCAACGTCGAGTTGCTCGACACCCACTGAAGGGACAGTTCCGTGCAGGTAACCCGCCAGCGTCGGATCAACGAGAAGAAGAAGGTCAACCTCTTCGGCAGACACGTCGGCCGCCGGACCCTGCTGGTGACGACGGGCATCGCCGTCGCCCTCGGCGTCACGGGCACCGCGGTCGCCTCGACGTACCAGTTCGGCACCCAGCAGGTCGGCCAGACCACCGCCAACGGCCAGGTCATCTCCAGCGACCAGTACATCAACCCGTACGGCACCCGCACCGTCGTCAACGACGGCAAGATCATGTCGTCGACGGTCAGCCCGGACGGCACCCACCTCGCGGCCTCGGTCGCCGACGGTGACGCGTCGCTGGTCGTCATGGACCTCACGACCGGTCAGGTCAAGCAGAAGGTCGGCACCAACGCGACGGACGACCTGCGGATCAGCAGCGGCTCTGTCGGCCAGGAAGGCCCGACGTACTCGCCCGACGGCAAGCAGCTGTGGCTGGGCCAGGCCGACGGCTACACCAAGTTCACCGTCAACGCGGACGGCACCCTCGCCGACCCGACGGCCGTACCGATCGCGGCCGACGGCTCCAAGCACGCCCTGGTGGGCGCGGCGGTGTTCTCGGCCGACGGCTCCACCGTGTACTCCGCGGTCAACGGCCAGAACCGGGTGGTCGCGATAGACGCGGCGACCGGAACCATCGAGCAGAGCTGGGCCGTCGGCAACGCCCCGCGCGGCATCGCTCTGGTCGGCGGCAAGCTGTACGTCAGCAATGAGGGCGGGCGCCCGGCCAAGGCCGGCGACACCACCATCAACTCCTACGGCACCGATGTGCCCGCCGACCCCGACACCGGTGCCAGCACCACCGGCACGGTCAGCGTCATCGACACCGCGGCCCCGTCCGCCGCCGTCGGCACCATCGACGTCGGTCTGCACCCGACCGCGGTGTACGCCAAGAAGGGGGCGGTGTTCGTCACCAACACCGCCGACAACAACGTGTCGGTCATCGACACCCGCAAGGACAAGGTCGTCCAGACCATCGCCACCCAGCCGTGGCCGGAGGCGTCGGTCGGCTACGAGCCCAACGCGGTGACGCTCACCGACGACGGCCGTCTGCTGGTCACGCTCGGTCGCGCCAACGCGGTCGCCGTCTACCGTTACACCTCCCCGCAGCAGCCCGCCCGTTACGTCGGCCTGCTCCCGACGGACTACTTCCCCTCGGGGATCACCACCGTCGGCAAGCAGGTGGTCGTCACCAACACCCGTGGCATCGACGCGCTCCGCCCCGACAGCGCCGGCCACAACACCCATGACACGACGTCGAGCCTGACCCGGTTCACGCTGCCGAGCGACCTCGTCGTCAAGTCCCAGACGGCCAAGGTCTTCAAGCAGAACGGCTGGACGGCCGGCTCGGTCAAGACGGCCAACGGCAAGAGCCACACGAAGGCCGTCCCGGTCCCGACGCGCATCGGCGACCCCTCGACGATCAAGCACGTCTTCCTGCTCGTCAAGGAGAACCGCACCTACGACCAGGTCTTCGGTGACCTCCCGCAGGGCAACGGCAACTCCTCGCTCACGCAGTTCGGCGAGAACGTGACGCCCAACCAGCACGCGCTGGCCCAGCAGTTCGGGCTGTACGACAACTTCTACGACATCGGCACGAACTCCGCCGAGGGCCACAACTGGCTGATGCAGTCCGACAATCCGGAGTACACCGAATCCTCGGCCGGCGAGTACACGCGCAGCTACGACACCGAGAACGACGCCCTCGGCCACCAGAAGACCGGCTTCATCTGGACCGGCGCACAGGCGGCCGGCAAGACCGTCAAGGACTTCGGCGAGTTCCAGTCGCTGGAGACCAAGCCGTCCGGCGCGACCTGGCAGAACCTGTACTGCGACAGCAAGAACATGGCCGCGACCGGGGCGCAGACCGCCTTCCCCATCAAGACGGGCTCGGCGATCCCCTCGCTCAACGACGTGTCGGTGCAGGGCTTCCCGATGTTCGACCTCACCGTTCCGGACATCTACAAGGAACAGATCTGGAAGCAGGACTTCGAGAAGAACGGACCGGCGAACCTGAACATGTTCTGGTTCTCCAACGACCACACCGGCGGCCCGGCGAACGCGGCCGCCGAGGTCGCCGACAACGACCTCGCGGTCGGCAGGATGGTCGACGAGATCACGCACAGCAAGTACTGGAAGGACTCGGCGATCTTCGTCGTCGAGGACGACTCCCAGGCCGGCCTCGACCACGTCGACGGCCACCGCGCTCCGGTCCAGGTCATCAGCCCGTACGCCGAGCACGGCACCGTCGACGACCACTACTACTCGCAGATCACGATGGTCCGCACCATCGAGCAGATCCTCGGGATCCACCCGATGAACCAGCTCGACAGCGCGGCCACCCCGATGTACGGGGCGTTCACCCGGAAGGCGGACGACACGCCGTTCACGGCGGTGCCCAACCGGACCTCGCTGACCCTCGGCGTGAGCCCCCAGCCGTCCTGCGGCTCGGACATCCCGGCGGCCCAGGACACCGAGGCGGCGGCCGCACCGACATCCGTCACGGTGCCGGCGGCCGAGAAGAAGGTCGCGGCGCAGTGGCAGACCTGGGCGTCGCACCAGCGGCTGACCGGCCCGAACGCCGTGCCCGACTACGCGAACCCCGCGCAGATGAACCGCTACACCTGGTACCAGACGCACAACTGGACCAAGCCGTACCCCGGCGACAGCAAGATCTACGCGCCCAACGACGTGCCGGGCGCCTACCTCCCGTCGTCGGAGTCCGACGGCTGACGTAGGCCGATCGCGTCAAGAGGTCCCTGGCCGGCGTCACCGCGGGCCAGGGACCTCTTCTGCCCGGTGTGCAGCTACAGGATTTGGCGAGTTCGAGACCCTCTCCTGAACCGGCGGGATCGACCTTCACGACCCTTCAGCCCGTCCATCCTGAGCGTGTTCGGGACGCGTTCGGGACTCAAGGATAGGAACAGACCGACAAAGACGAACGAGGGCCGACGCTCCTCACTCCTTCTGACCAGCAAAAACGTTATGGATGAGCATTGATCGGCAAGGACCGCCAAGATCCTCAAAGGACTCATAATCCGTCGGTCGTGGGTTCGAGTCCCACCCGCCCCACTCCGGCATGGCCCTGACCTGCGGAAACGCTCCTCGTGGGGTGTCGGATCGTCAACTTCGGTCGAACGGAGTCGGATCCGCTGCTCGCGACTTTGGTGCCTCTGCGGTCTGCGTCGGCTGATGCTCATCTGACCTGCACGGATGCGTCGGACGCATAGCTGGTGCGAGTCGCGGCAGGTGACCCGTGCGGCGATAGAGCCGTGATGTGGGGACGATGTGAGGACATCGGAACCCAGAAAGTGTCCCCCGGCCGACGCATCGGAGCCAGCAGCTGCAAGACCGTCTGCAGACCCACACGTCGTCGTCCGCAGCGGAGGTCAGCCCGCTGATCTGTTCGACGAACGTCGCGCGCGGACACGCCTCGTCGCGACAGGGAAACCGACGGACCCGTTACTCGGTGATCGCGGTTTCGGTGCCCCTCCCCGTGGCTCTGGCACGGCAAGTGATCCAGAACCACTTCTCGGCCGTCGTCGACAAAGGGCGTGATCCACGCCGGCTCTCTGCGGTGCCGCGCTACGGATCCTGACCAATGCAAGTTGGAGAACTGGGCCACTTGGATCGGTTCGGGGGCTGCGGTCGTGGCTGCAGTCGCATCGGTGGCTGTCTGGCGGCGCGGCCGGCCAGCAGTCAAGTGGGCGTCCGAGTATGCCGACTACGATAGGTCGACTGTGCTTACTGCGGGATCGGTGACCGCCAAACAGGTGCACGTGCGAGCTGGTTCAGTATCTGATCCGACGTGCATCTAAGCGGAAGAGACCGCCAACGCTGTCGCTCCCGGCGAGGTCATCCGCATCGATGCCCGTCCGCGATGGATCGAAGTGTGCTGGTGGGGCTCCCCGCTGGCGCGTCGGAGCGAACGAGGTGCGGTCGACGAGCCCGCGCCGAGTTGGGCCGCGGAGTTCGCTATCCCTGGGTCGGTGTCGTCCAGCAAGGGACGCACGGCTTCGGCGTAGAAGCTGCGGGAGAGTCCGAGCCCAGGAATGCAGTGCGGCGTGTCGATGCCGGGAGGGTGCCGGATCGGCATGCGGTCGGTAGGCGGGTTTGAGCGCGCCCTTGCGGTTCCGCGCCGGGAACGTCACGCCATCATCACAAGCTCCTTCTGACGCTGACACGGATTCAGCGGCCAGCTAGCCTTCTAGCACGCACGGTTGTGCCATTTCCCAGGGGGATCGATGGCGGGTGATAACGGGAGCTTAGGTCTGCGACCGCGCAGTCTCACCGAGGGTTTCTCGATGCCCGAGCCCGATCGCCCGGGCCTCAGGGAGCGCTGCGTGACGCTGGCCGCAGCTGTTTGGGCGATGGTGCGACCGACTCGCAACCGCGTGACGGGCTACATCGCGGTCGGTGCGGTGGCAGCACTGATCGGCACCTCGCTTGCCGTCGGGGTCGGGGCGTCCGGCTCGCTGCCCAGTCTCGCCGACATCGGCGCCTGGCTGGCCAGCAGTGAGAAGGGCGAGGTCGCGCACGCCAATGGCCTCACCGGTGATGTGGACGGAAAGGTCACGCTGCCTCCCGGCATGGAAGGTCACCCGGTCTCGGTTTCGCAGGACGGCAAGACCATCCTGGTGCTGGACAAGGAGACCGGCCGGATCGTACGGATCGACGCGTCGCAGCTGACCGCCGAGCAGTCCGCGGACTATGGCGCCACGGGTCTGCAACTCGTTTCCGGTGGTGCGTACGCGTATGTCATCGACCCCGCGAAGGGCACGGTGCAGCGGATCGACCCGGCGAAGACCATCGCTGAGGGGCCGGCCGTGAAGCTGGACGGGAAGCTCGGAGCCGCGGTGGTGGACCCGCAGGGGACGTTGTGGGTTCCCGTGCCGGGCAAGGGCACGGTGGTGCCCTTCGTGGAGGGGCGGAGGAGCACGGCGGTCAAGGTGGCCACGGGCGGGCACGACCTCGTGCTGACGCTGGCCGACGGTCAGCCTGTGGTGACCGACCGGACCGCCGCTGTCATGAGGGTGCTGTCGGTCACGGGCGCTCAGGACAGCTTCAATCTCGACGGGGGGATCGACGACTCGGCCCCCGCCGACATCCTGGTGCCGGCGAGCACGGAAGGTTCCCTCGTACCGGTACTCGCCCGGGACAGCGGGACCTTGACGCTGGTGGACATCCGCAGCGGTCATACGACCACCGCCCCGCTCGGGGCCAAGGGCCGCAGCTTCGGAGCACCGCAGGTGCTCGGCAAGAAGGTCTACATACCTGACGAATCCGTCGGCAGGCTGCTGGTCTACGACACCGCCGCCGCGGAGCTCGCCGACCCGGTCGTGGTGACCAAGAAGGCCGGCAAGCTCGAACTCTTCGTACGCAACGGCCTGCTGTGGGTGAACGACCAGGACAATGCGGCCGCAGCGGTGATCAACACCACCGGCAAGGTCAGGCACATCGGGAAGTACCGGACGGACGTGCCGTCGGCGCGGAAGCCCGGCGACAAACCGGTCGACGAGAGCGTCCCGACCGCGGCGCCCGCCTCGCAGGGTCCGCCGCAGACGGCGGCACCGGCACCGGGGCCGTCGGCAACGGCCGGAGGGGGCGGGCAGCCGAAACCGTCGGCCCCCGGGCCCATGCCGACGACGCAGAAGCCCTCAGCGAGTCCGAGCCCGAGCCCGAGCCCGAGCCCGAGCAGGAACTGCGACGTCGCGTGGGAGGCCGGCTGCCCCGAGCCGGCGGCCCCCGGCACGCCTCAGGCGCAGTCCGGAAACGGCACCATCACCATCACCTTCGCTGCGGCGTCCGGCGTGACACCGACGCGCTACGTACTGAGGGGACTGGCGGACGGCCAGACCGCCACTCCGGACGAACTCGGCCCCGACGGTTCGTTCACCTTCGAGGTGAAGGGGGGGTCCTGCGACAAGCAGTACAGCTACACCGTGGTCGCCGAGTACGCGGCCGGCGCGCCCAGCAAGGAGTCCCAGCCTTCGGCCCCGGTGCGGCCGTGCATCGCGCCGGGAGCGCCGCAGGGCCTCACCGTGACACCGGCACAGACAGGGCACGGTGGCACGCTGAACTGGCAGGCCCCGTCGGGTGCCGACGCCTCGGTGACATACACCGTCAGCGGGCCGGGCGGGACTCAAACGACGACCGCCACCACCTACACGTACACGAACCTGCAGAACAGCAACACCTACGCGGTGTCGGTGACGGCGAGCAACGCCGCCGGCTCGGGCGGGGCGGCGGGCGGGACGCTCAACCTGACGCCTCCGGACAAGCTGAAGAACATCGTGCACAACGACAACGACAACAATCCGCTCTACATCCGCTCCGGGCCCAGCACCTCCAACGGCAAGGCGGGGCAGATCCCGGGCAACAGCACCCCCGCGGTCACCGTCCACTGCAAGACGACGGGCCAGTCGGTGACCCACCCGTTCACCCATCAGACCAGCGCCATCTGGGGAAAGATCAGCTACCGGGGCGTCAACGGCTATGTCGCCGACATCTATCTCGACTCGCGCTTCGACAACGACGTCTGGGACTGCACATGACTTTTCCCCGCAACGACGGCTTCTCGCAGTTCGCCCAGTGCTTCCACGCCCTGGGGGACAACATCGAGCGGGTGGTGAAGGGCAAGCGCGACACCGTCGAGCTGGCGCTGACCTGCCTGTTCGCCGAGGGCCACCTCCTCATCGAGGATGTGCCCGGCACCGGCAAGACCACGCTCGCCCGCTGCCTGGCCTCCTCCATCGAGGCCGGCTTCGCGCGTGTCCAGTTCACCCCCGACCTTCTGCCGTCCGACATCACCGGCGTCACCGTCTACCGGCAGAACACCGGTACGTTCGAGTTCCTGCCCGGCCCGGTCTTCGCGAACATCGTGCTCGGCGACGAGATCAACCGCGCCTCGCCCAAGACGCAGTCCGCGCTGCTGGAGGTCATGGAGGAGCGCCGCGTCACCGCCGACGGGAAGACGCATCCGGTTCCCCGCCCGTTCATGGTGCTGGCCACCCAGAACTCGGTCGACATGGGCGGCACTTACCAGCTGCCCGAGGCACAGCTCGACCGCTTCCTGATGCGGGTCACCGTCGGCTACCCCGACCACGCCTCCGAGGTGGCGGTGCTCACCGGGGCCGCCGCCAGCACCACGCCGGAGTCACTGTCGACCATCGCCACCGCCCAGCACGTCGCGGGCTTCATCCAGGTGGCGTCCCAGGTGCAGGTGGCCGAGCCGCTGTACGACTACCTGGTGCGGGTGGTGGCGGCGACCCGCTCGTTGCCGGACGTACGGCTCGGTGCCTCGCCGCGCGGTTCCATCGCCCTGCTGCGTGCGATCCGGGTGCGCGCGGCCTCGCAGTCACGTGTGTACGCGGTTCCGGAGGACGTCAAGGCACTTGCCGGCCACGTCCTCGCGCACCGGCTGATCCTTACTCCGGAGGCCGAGCTGAGCGGCCGCACCAGCGCTGATGTGATCGCCGAGGTGCTGGCCACGGTGCCGGTCCCGCAGGGCGGCGGGGCGCGGGTCTGATGCTGTCGTCCACGGGGTGGGGAGCGACGGCGGGCGGGGCGGCGCTGATCGCCACCGGTTACGCGTTCGGGTACGGCGAGGCCGTGGCGCTGGGGGCGGCCTGCGTGATCGCCGTCGTCATGGCCACTGCGTGGACGCTGCCCCGGCCGCAGCTGGGTGCCGAGCGGCGGATCGCGCCGCGCAAGGTGGGCCGTGGCGATCCGGCCGAAGGGGTGGTGGCGCTGACCAACACCGGCCGCCGGACCCGGCGGGGGCTGCGCGTCACCGACAGGTGCGGGGACCAGCAGGTCACCGTGGACGTGCCGCTGCTGCGCGCGGGCGCTGCGCACGATCTGCGGTACGCCCTGCCGACCGCCCGGCGCGGCCGGGTACCGGTAGGACCGCTGCGGGTGGAACGTACCGACCCCCTCGGGCTGGCCCGCCGTATCCGCTCGTACGGCGCCTCCGACATCCTGGTCGTACGGCCCCGGATCTGTCTGCTGCCGGTGCTGCCGTCCGGACAGGCGCACCATGTGGAGGGCCCGACCTCGGATACCGCGGACGACGGATCGCTGACCTTCCACGCATTGCGCGAGTACGTACTCGGTGACGACCTGCGGCGGGTGCACTGGCGGTCGACGGCCCGTACCGGCACGCTTATGGTCCGTCAGATGGTCGATGTGTCGCTGCCGCACACCACGCTCGTCCTCGACACCCGTCAGTCGGCCTACGCCTCGGAGGACGACTTCGAGCTGGCCGTGGACTGCGCGGCCTCCATCGCGTACGCGGCCGCACGTTCCAACTTCCCCGTACACCTGGTCAGTGAGGCCGGTCCGGTGCTGCACACCGAGGGCTCCGGCAATGACGGTGAAGCTCTCCTCGACCGGCTCGCGCTCGTCCGCCAGTCGGACGTGAAATCTGCCGCCGCCGCCTTCGACGGCCTGGAGCACCACCGGGGCGGCGGCGCCCTGGTCGTTGTCACCGGCACCGGCGACACCGACGGCCTGAGCGCCCTGGGGCGGGTACGGCGCCGCTTCGAGCGGGTGACGATGCTGCGCATCGGCGCCGCCACGGCGGCCGCGCCCGACATCACAGGCTCGGGCACCGACGTACCGCAGCTGCACATCGCGTCCCTGGACGCACTGCTGGCCGGGTGGCGCTGGGAGGCAGTGCGATGAGCACCCCCACCCGTGCCACCCGCACGGCCCCCCTGCCGCCGCAGGGCGACGGGCCCCGCTGGGACTGGGCCGCGCCCGCCCCCACCGCGCCCGGCCCGGCGGAGCGGCCTGCGGTCACGCGGGCGAACGACGCGGTCGCCGGGCTGAGCCGGGCCCGCCGGCTCTGGTCGCTGCTGCCGGTGGCCGTGCTGACCGGTGCCGCGGGCTACGGGTTCGCCCGGATCTTCGCTCCGGCCGACCTGCTCCCGGTGCTGGCTGTGGCCGTGCTCGGCCCGATCATCCTGTCGGTTGTGCTGTCGGGGCTGCTCGGCCGCGGGCGCCGCCCGGCCGCCTCCGGCCCGGCGGGGGTTCAGGCGCGCGGTGCGGGCCGTCCGACCACCGCGCTCTGGCCCTCCGTGCTGCTGACCGTCGTCGCGTGGATCGCCGTCGTCAGCGCCACCCTGTTCCGCGAGGCGGGCGGCGGACTGCCGACCGGGCCCGCGCTCCGCGCCACGTGGTCCGCGCTGCTCGACGCTCCGCACGCGCTGCTGTCCACCATCCTGCCCGCGCCCGGCGACCCGGAACTGCTGGTGCTGCCGCACGCCGTCGTGTGGCTGGCCGCGTTCACCTCCGCGGAGCTCGCCCTGCGGACCCGTGCGCCGCTGCTGCCCGCGCTGCCGGCGGTGCTCGCCTTCGGGTTCCCGCAGGTGCTCGGCGTGGACGGCCCCGGGTCGTCATACCCGGTGGTCGGAGCTCTCGCCGGGGCCACCGCGCTGCTCGTGCTGGTGCGCTCGCGGGCACGGCTCTCGCTGCGAGGGGTGCTGCTGGGGCTGCCGGTCGTGGCCGTTCTCGGGCTGGTCGCCGGGCTGCTCGGCCCGTACGTCCCCGGGCTCGGCGCACCGTACGATCCGCGCGACGTGGTCACGCCGCCCACCGTGCGGCCGGAGTCGACCAGTCCGTTGGACCAGGTCGCGGCCTGGCTGCGCGACGGCGATGCGAAGGTCTTCACCGTACGGACCGACGGCGCGGGCGACGCAGGGAATTACCGGCTCGCGGTCCTCGACACGTACAACGGGACGACCTGGTCCAGCAGCGCCGAGCTGACCCGGACCGGCGGCCGGGTCCCGGCAGAGAAGGGCGTCGACCCGGGCCGTACGAAGAAGCTCCAGCAGCGCTTCACCGTGCAGTCGCTGCCGGGCATCTGGCTGCCGGTCGCCGACCGGCCCGCGGGCGTCAGCGTGCCCGAGGGGACGGCCCTCTCCGTCGACCCGGACAGCGGGGTGCTGTCCACCGGCCGACGGATCCCGAGCGGTCTCACGTACACGGCGACCTCGCAGGTCCCGTTGTACGACGACGACCGGCTGGGGTACGCGGCCGTGGCCGACGACCCGCGGCTCGTCGCACTGCCCCGCACGGACCCGGCCGGTAGGCCGATCGCGACCGTGACCTCCTTCCGGAAGGTCGCCGAGCGCGCGACCCAGGGCAGCACCTACCCGTATCAGCAGGCGGTACAGCTGGCCAAGTGGCTCAGTACGAACTATCGGTACGACCCCGAGGCGCTGCCCGGTCACACCTACCGGAACCTGGAGTTCTTCCTGACGGACGGCAAGCGCGGCACGTCCGAGCAGTTCGCGGCGTCGTTCGCGGTGCTGGCCCGCACGCTGGGCCTGCCGACACGGGTGGTGGTGGGTTTCCGCGCCGGCAAGCGAACCGCCGGCGGCAGCTGGCAGGTGCGGGGCCAGGACGTACTGGCCTGGCCCGAGGTGGAGTTCAAGGGGATCGGCTGGGTCCCGTTCTACCCGACGCCCGGAAAGGCTTCACAGGGCGGTTCCTCGGTCGCTCCCGCCGGCCAGTCGAAGGAACGGCAGGATGACGACCAGCGGATCAGCGAGGGGTCGCGGCCGTCAACGGCGCCGCACAAGCCGGGCGCCGAGAAGACGACCGCAGGGGGAGCCTCCGGATCCGGTCTCCCGGCATGGGTCTACGCCCCTGTGGCACTGGCCGTCCTCGGCACGGCCTACCTGCTGTACGCGCTGTGGGTCCCGTACCGGCGACGGGCCCGGCGGCGCAAGGACCCGGACGCGGGTCGCAGGGTGCTCGGCGCGTGGCAGCAGATCGTCGAGCGGCTCACGGAGATCGGCCTCCCGGCCACGGGCGCACATACAGCGGAGGAGGTCGCCGCCTTCGGCTCGTCCCGCCTGGGCGGAGCCGCGGGTGAACATCTGCCGATGCTGGCCGGACTGGTCAACGAGGTGGGCTATGCGGGCCGCATCCCGGACCCGGCGTCCGCGAATGCGGCATGGGCGCACTGCGACGCGATCGAGAGGACCGTCCTTCGCACGGTCCCCCGTCGCACACGACTGATCCGCACACTGCGGCTCTCTGCCGTGCGCCGCCGTGCGTGACCCGGGACGGGTCCGGGCAACGGCGGGTAGCGTGACACGGAGTCAGGCCGACAGGGAGGAACGGGAGTGAGCCCGATGGCGGAGTGGTCCGGCGGCGGTACGGCGCAGTCGGCGGGACCGGTCCTCCAGCCGCCGGTCGCCGACTACGAGTCCCTGCACCAGGTCGCCACGGGCCGTCACAGCACGGTGTTCATGTGCAACGAGCGCGCCACCGGTGCCGAGGTCGCCGTCAAGATCCTCCACGTGGTCGTCCAGGACGAGGCCCGCCGCCTGGCGATCCACTCCGAGCTGCTCTCCGCGGCCGTCGCCGCCAAGCACCCCTGCTCGGTGGCCGTCAGCGACGCCGGTTTCACCTCCGACCACCGGCCCTACCTTGCCGAACCGTTCCACCGCGGCGTCAACGCCCAGGCCCGGATGGCCGCTTTCGGCCCGTACCCCGTTGACGAGGTCGTGGTCATCGGCCTGCGTCTGGCCCTCGCCCTGCACTCCGCGCACCGCCGCGGGGTACTGCATCTCGACGTACGTCCCGCGAACATCCTCTTCGACGACACCGGCGACGCTCTCCTCGCCGACCACGGCATCGCCCGCATCCTCCAGCGCTGCGACCCCGGCCTCGGCGCGGTCTTCGACCCGATGTACGCCCCTCGCGAGCTCTTCGGCTGGGAGAACCCGGGCCCGGCGGCCGACGTCTACGGCCTCGGCGCCACGCTGTACGCACTGCTCAACGGCGAGGCCGCCCACAGCGACGCCGGCCGCACCAGCTGGTCGGCGCTCTACCAGGAGGTGCTGCGCGGCGAGTTGCCACCGCCGCGCCGACCGGATGTCCCGGAACCGCTCCTCACCCTGGTCCGGCGGATGATGTCCGCCGACCCGGAGCGCCGCCCGCCGCTGACCGAGGTGCACCGCGTGCTGAGGCTTCTGCTGCCCGCCTCGCACGCGGCCCGAGTCCCGTCCCTTGAACCCGAGCCCGCGCCGCAACTGCCGCTGCCCGGCTGGGACCCGGCGGACGACCTCACCCCCGAGGAGGAGGCAGCGGCCGAGGAGCCGGGCGAGCGGGCGCGCGACGAGTCCCGTCGGCGGGTCCGCCGGGGGCTCGTCGGGGCGGGTGTCGTCGCCGTGGTCTTCGCGGTGGCGGCGATGACGGTGACGCTGGCGCTGCGCGGCGGCAGCGCGGCCACCGAGCGGCCTGGCAAGGACCCGTCGCCGACCGCGACCGAGACCGGCAAGGAGGTCCCCGCCGCCCAACTGGCCGAGCTGATGCCGCGTAACGTGACGGCGACCAAGGCAGAGGGCAACGTCCAGATCGCCTGGCAGGTCCCGAAACAGAGCGCGGGCGTCATCGGCTACCTCGTCCAGGCACGCCCGCCGGGCGCGGACCGGCCCATCCAGAAGTCGGCGAACGTCTCGGAGCAGGCGGTCTTCATCTCCGCCGGGTCGGTCACCGACGACACCTGCTACACCGTCCTGACGGTGGTGTCGATGGACGGCGCGATCCGGTTCGCGCCGTCCCAACCGCTCTGCAAGACGGACGGGCCGTAGCGCTCGGCCGGCGGTTCAGCTCCGCCGGACAGGCCTTAGGCCCTGTCCGGGCGATCTAGGGCCTGTCGATCGCCTTCCGGGCGTCAAGGCTGACGGTTACCAGTCCCTGCTCCGTGGCCACGACGAGCATGCTGCCAGGACCGAAGGCGAGGCCAAGGACATGTGACTCGAGTTCGATCTCCTGTCGGTAGGTTTCGCCGATTCTGATGAGCACCACCTCTGAGCCGGTGCCGACGGCGACGATCTTCCGTTCCTGGGAGAAGGCCAACGCCGTGACCGGGGCGTCGCGGGACAGCAGGACCACCGGGTCGGCCGGTCCGCGCCGGTGGAGGCCGGCAACCGACTCATCAGCCGGATGCCGCACATCCCACACCAGGACGTTGCCGTCCTCGCCACCGGTGAGGACGGCCAGACCGCGGCCCGGCCCGGTCACCGTCACGGCGGTCACATGGCCGCTGTGGCCCGCGAGCGGCTCGCCCACCGGCCGGCCTGTTGCCAGGTCCCAGATCCGGGCGGTGCCGTCGGCGCTGCCACTGACGGCGACAGGGACGTCGCTCAGCCGGCTCGTTGTCAGTGCCGTGATCCAGTCGGTGTGCCCGGTGAGCGGCTCGCCCACGGCGGCACCCGTAGCGGGGTCCCATCGGCGGACAGTGTTGTCGTAGCTGCCGCTGAGTACCAGGGGCACGCCCACGCCGGCCTCGGCCACTGCCACGGCGGAGACATAGCTGGTGTGGCCGGCCAGTGGTTCCCCCAATGGCTCTCCTGTGGCCAGGTTCCAGATCCGAACGCTTCGGTCGCCCGCGCTGACGGCGATGGGGACGTCGTACGGACAGCCGATCGCCACTGACATGATCCAGTCGGTGTGCCCGGTGAGCGGCTCGCCCACCGGCGTTCCCGTGGCAAGGTCCCAGACGCGCACAGTGCAGTCGTGGCCGCCGCTGACGGCCATCGACCCGTCGTGGACGGCCGACGCCGCGACGGCCGAAACGGTGTCGGTGTGCCCGGTGACCTCTTCCGCCGGTTCTCCGGCGGGCCACGGACTCATGACGGGGGTTGCGGAAATTTCCCGCACCTGGATGCTGTGGTCGGCGTTGCCGCTGACCACCACGGGCCGCCCTCGTAGTACACCGACGGCGACGGAGAGCACATGCCCGGCGTTCCCGGCGAGCGGCTCGCGCACCGGTTTGCCGGTGGCCAGGTCCCATACCCGAATCGTGTCGTCCAAGCCCCCACTCACCACCACGGGCGCGCCGTCCAGCTCGCCGAGCGCCACAGACCGCACACGGCCCGCGTGGCCTGCGAGCGGGTCGCCCAGCGCTTTGCCGGTGGCCAGGTCCCATACCCGCACGGTGTTGTCCGTGCTGCCGCTGACCACCACCGTCCGTCCGTTCAGCTCTCCCAGAGCCACCGATTCCACCAGGCCGTCATGGCCGGTGAACGGTTCGCCGACCGCTTGCCCCGTGTCGAGATCCCACACCCGGACGGAACGGTCGTGGCTGCCGCTGACGACGAGGCAGCGTCCCTCGGCCACACCGACCGCCACCGCGGAGACGTAGCCGTCGTGGCGAATGGACGGCCCACTGACGGGCGCACCCGTGCGCGGATCCCAGAAGAGCACCGTGCGCTTGGCGCCCGCCACCACGATGGGCCTGCCGTTCCACTCTCCGAGCGCGACGCAGGAGACGTAACCGGAGTGATCGGTGAGAGGTTCGCACGTGGGCTGCCCGGTGAGGAGGTTCCACACCCGCACGGTGTGGTCCTCTCCACAGCTCACCGCGATGGGTGTTCCGTCGAAGGTGCCCGTGGCCACCGCGATGACCCAGCCCCGATGGCCGGTGAGCGGCATGCCCATGGGCTGCCCGGTGGCGAGGTCCCACACCCGCACCGTGTGGTCGGCACTGCCGCTGACCACCACCGGCTTTCCTTCCAGGTCACCCAGCGCCACGGATGACACCCGGTTGGTGTGGCCGGTGAACGGTTTGCCGGCGGCCAGCCCGGCGGTCAGGTCCCAGATCCGTACCGTGTGGTCGTCACCTCCGCTGGCCACCACGGCCCAGCCGTCCAGCTCGCCGACCGCCACCGATTGCACGCGGCCGTCGTGACCGCCGAACGGTTTGCCCCACGGCCGGCCGGTGGCGAGGTCCCACACCCGCACGGTGTCGTCGTAGCTTCCGCTGACCACCAGGGACTGGCCGTCGAACTCGGCCGGCGCAACGGACTCGACGCGGCCGGTGTGTCCGGTGAACGGCTCTCCCACCGTTTCTCCGGTCGTCGGGTCCCAGACACGAAGGGTCCGGTCATCGCTGCCGCTGACCACGACGGGTCGTCTGTCCAGCTCTCCCAGCGCCACGGCCGACACATAGCTGGTGTGACCGCTCAGTACGGTGGAGGTGGATCCGGTTTCCAGGTCCCACACCCGTAAGGTGCCGTCGTAGCTGCCGCTGACGGCGATGGGCTGTCCGTGCAGTTCGCCCAGCGCGACGGCCGAGATGTAGTTGTCATGCCCGGTGAGCGGCTCACCCACAGCCTGCCTGTTGCGGAGGTCCCACACTCGTAAGGTGCCGTCGAAGCTGCCGCTGACGGCGATGGGCTGTCCGTGCAGTTCGCCCAGCGCGACGGCCGAGATGTAGTTGTCATGCCCGGTGAGCGGCTCACCCACAGCCTGGCCGGTGGCGAGGTCCCAGATCCGTACGGTGCGATCGTATCCGCCGCTGACCACAACGGATCGTCCCTCCACTTCGCCCAGTGCGACGCATACCTGGCCCCTGTGACCGGCGAACTTCACGTTCTCGGAACGCGTGGCCAGGTCCCACACTCGTACAAGGCCGTCGGAGCTCCCACTGGCGACTCTCGGATGCCCTCCCGCCTGCCCCATCGCGACCGACACCACGTTTGCCGTATGGCCGGTGAGTGAGCGGTGCGGCGGCGCCGGCCGCCAGGAGGCCCAGCGGACCGACCAGGGCCGGGCGAGACCGCTCGATGCCAGAGCCTCGGCCAGTGCGTGGGCGCCGGCACAGTGCGCGGCCGCTTCCAGATAGGCGGCGTGCTCCTCGGGAGGCTTTCCGCGCAGATGATGCACTGCCTGGCGGTAGGCGGCAGCTGCGGAGTAGGCGTCCAGCCCGCGCGCGCCCGGCAGCGCGGCCAGCAGTTGGGGGCGCTCGGCCGCAAGGAGGAAGTGAGGGTCGGTCAGCAGATCGTCGATCTGCTGACCTTGGGCGGCATGGGTGATCAGATGCGTCCGTATGTAGCGATGGGCCCGCTGCCATCCGTATGCGGCCCCGAAGACGCCGACGGCGTGCTCGCGAAGGGCTTCGGACAGGTCGCGCTGGTCGTCGGTGCGGTCACGGCCGTCGCGCAGGTGCTCGCCAAGTGCCTGGTGGTAGAGCCGGTAGGCCGACTCACCTCCGACGCGTGTCTCCACGATGTAGGAGCCGGCGGTGCGGCGGAGCCAGAGCAGGTCCTCGTTGGTGTACGTGACGTCGCGGGCGAGAGCGGTGGCCAGCCGGGGCCAGATGTCCTCCCACGGCAGTCCTGCTCCCTGGGCGTAGGCGAGTGGCAGGAGCAGCTCCCTGACGCGCCGCAACTCCCGTTTGCCGAGCCGTAGCTTCAGGTCGGCGCGCATGGCTTCGCCGGCCAGACGGGGGAGACCGTCCCGCCAGGCCCGGTCGGTCGGGTCCTGCAGGGTGGGGAGCGCGGCGTGGGTCTGAGCGGCGATCCGGGCGACGAGGAACGACGTCTGCGCTGCCTCGGCGATCGCGGTGGCCACCGCCTCCACTGCTGTGGCGTCCGCGTTCCGGTACGGGCTTCCCGGCCGCGACTCGATGAGTACCCGCCGGGTGTAGAGGCGGAGGCTGTCCGGATCCGCGTAGCTCTCGTCGTCGAGGTCGAGCGTCACGGTCGGTGTGCGCAACATGGGGAGCAGATGGGGACGAGTGCCCAGGAGCAGCCTGATCCTTCCCTTCCCATGGGTGAGGAGCGGGCGGAGCAGTGAGACGATCAGGCCGTCCGGGTCGATGGCCTCGTCGAGGGCGTCGACAAGGACCGTCAGCGGGCGCTCCCTGCCGTCCAGGGCGTCCAGCAGGTCGCGCACGTTGTCGGCCTTGACCTCGGCGGCGGCTGCGATCGCCGCCAGAACCTCGCTGGTGGACAGATTCCCGGCATAGACCGCTGCGTCGATCGTGCCTTCGTCCGGGATCACGTCCGGCAGGTCCCTACGCGGCACGGTCGGTCGCCGCTCGGCATCGCTGAGAGCGGCGATCAACCCGAGCAGCGCGGTCTTGCCCGAGCCCGGATTGCCCGTCACCACCCGCGCCCGACCGTCGTCGCCAGGGTGGCCGAGCCACCGCGCCAGTTCGGTCAAGGCCCGGTGCCGACCGGTGAACCACTGTGTCGCGGGAACGAACCGGTTGCGCAGTTCCTCGGCTCGCAGGGCGGCTTGTCGCAGCTGGTCCTGGAGCATCAGGTCCAGGTCGACCAACTCACGCTGGAAGCGCGGGTTCGGCAGAAACGCGGGATGCTCGCCCTCCAGCCCGAGAAGGTGGCAGGTGGCGGTCTGGCCCTCCGGCGTCGCCTCGTCCTGACTGAGTACGTTCAGGATGGAGTCGACCCGCAGCTGCGGCTGGGCGTAGCCGCCGCTCGCCAGATGGCGCGCGGCACGCGCGAACGCCGTGGTGAACGCGCCGGGCCGGGCCATCTGGTTGGGGCGGGTCGCGGTCACCAGGACCACACCGCCCCCCTCGGAGCCGGCGGCGGGACCGCCCGCCACATCGGACAGCGACAGCAGGGCCTCGCGGGCGGCGTCGCCGCCCCCACCGCCCGAATAACAGGTGTCCAGCATGAGCAGAAGCCGCCGGACCGCAGTGCCTGCCAGGATCCACTCGGCGAGGTGAGCCGTCTTCACGGCGCGGTGCCGCAGGTCCCGGGGATCGGCGTCCGAGGCGAGCAGCACGTGCTCCTTGTGGGATTCCCGGTCATCGAGGAACTCGCCGTGGCCGGCAATGTACAGCACCACGTAGTCGTCCGGGCGGCGGTCGGGAGCCGTACAGAAGTCGCGTAGCCCGTCGCGTAGCTGATCGGCCGTAGGACTGAGTCCCAACACGGGAACGTGCCGGTAGCCGAAGTCCTCGGTGAAGAGTTCGGCCATCCGCTGCACGTCGTCGGCCAGCTCCGGGCGGTCCCACTCCGGATTGCGGGCATAGCGGGTCACCGCCGTGGTCAGCAGCAGACGGCGCCCGTTGTTCATCGCAGGCCGGACAGGACCGCGCGACCCGTCTCCGCGGAGGTCAGATAAGGCCGGACGTCGTGCGCGTGTGCACCGTTGTGCACTGCGACATCGTTTACCTGCCTGCCCGGTTGGCCGAAGCGCCCGGCAAGTGCCTTGTGCAGGGCCACGACATCGCCGGAGTCCGCGATGTTCGTCCATTCCTCGACGGAGCCCGGCCAGGTTCCTGGCCGCCGCTCCGCCAGCCGTTCGTGGATGAACGACACACCGAGCGGCGAGCCGAGCGTCACCAGGCTCCGCACCGGCCACGTCTTGTTGGCCGCCAAGCCCTCGTAAGCGACCACCGACCCCAGTGAGTGCCCCACGACCACTCGGGTCTCCTCGTCCACCGCGGCTGCCAGTCGGCCCTGGATCTCATTCCGCACGTCCTCGTCCATGAGATACAGACGGACCTGCTTCAGATCGAAGATCAACATGCGGATGGCAAGACCCGAGAAGAACCGGGATGCGCTCAGAGCGCGCAGCGCGGCCTGAACGCCTCGTGGTGTTCGTGCCAAGGTGCGGGCATCCGGATCGACCACCCCGGGGTCGGTCCGGGCAGCCTCCGCCCACCAGGCCAGCAGCAGCTCTTGTTCGAACCCCTTGTCCACGTCGGCGGCCGTGAACAGGGGCACGCCGACGGAGAGCGGTCTGCCGGGCGAGCGGAACACGTCACCGTAGAAGACGCACCGCACGTCGTCCGGCCCGAGCGCGCCGCCCGCCCGATCCACGCCGTCCCGGAGCGCGGGGCACCACTGTGCGTGCAGCACCCGCTCGCCCTTGAACTGCTGGCCGACGCCGTGCACACATACAACCCGCGCCACCCGAACCCCGGTTCCCACTCTGGACGTCTGTTCATGGAAGTCTCCCCGGATGTCACGGGGTCGCACAAGCCCGTTGGCCGGCAGCCCGACGAGGCCTCCTGGCGGCGGTGAGGCCCGGGGTGCCGACCTGTGGTGCCGCAGGGCCGGCATCCCGGTCGCCAGGCAGGAAGTCAGCCCTGCAGGCCCTTGGCGAGCTGCTCGTCCGCCTGCTGGAAGGCCGAGGCGGCGCTCTCCAGGTACTGGCCCATGCCGTCGAGACCCTCGATGGTCTTCGTGGCACCTGTGCTGAACTCGTTGTAGGACTGGTCGAACTGCTTCGATGCGCGGTCCGTGACGAAGCCGCCGTTCACCAGGTTCTGGACGAGTTTCTGCAACTGGCCGAGCTTCTCCTGGATCTCGGCCTGGCCACTGCGGAGCTGCTTGGCGGCTTCCTGCATGTCCTGATAGGTGACGCTGACGTTCTGGCCCATGGTGAGCCTCGCCTCTCGTTGAGTACGAACGCCGCAGGGCTTCCCCCGTGGCTCCGATATGTCAGTGATCTACCGATCGGAATCTTTCGGTCAGTCAGCTTATCGACGGAGTCTGCCCGCCCGCATCCACTCGTTGCGGCTCTCTACGTCACGAAGCGGAATGTGGACGTCACCGCGTCGAAGACATCGAAGAAGGCATCCGCGAGATCGAGTACCGGGCTGCTGCCAGAGACGAGGGCGACCGCGTCCCCGGTTCCCGGAAGCGGGATGAACGTCTGCATGAGCACGACGCGTACGGTCTTCGTGCTGTCCGGGAGCTCCACGTCCTCGATCCCGTACGTCCGTGCTGCCTGGCCGACTTCGGGGATCGCGACCATGGTGACCTTGCGCCAGGTGTCGTTCTCCCGCCGCGCGACCTTCTCCCGCAGCGACCCGGCGATGGCTTCGGGCGCGGTGGGCAGGATCTCCCCCTCGGACGTCCGCGCGCCGACCACCGAGACCGTCACCTGCGCGGAGATCGGCACGCCGTCGAAGCCCTGCGCCATGCAGCCGCAGTACACCGCCCCGCTGTCGTAGGCGTCGCGGGCCGCCGACCGCAGGAACCTGGTGATGACGGACCGGTAATCGGCGAGCTCGGGGACCTTGCGGACACGGTCGTTGACCAGCCGCCGGATGGTGTCGTCCCGGCTCTCCGGCCGGATGTCGAACTCCCACCACGACGCCGGCACCGTGATGCTGAAGCCCCCGCGCTCGAGCGTCGTCGTCCGTACCCTGCTCACGCCTGCTGCCCACCCTCCACGGACTGCTCAAGCTGCTTGGCTACGTCGTCGTCCACTTTCCGGATCTCCTGCACGACCTGCTCGGCCATCCTGGCCAGCCCGTCGAGATGGCCGTCGATGTCCGCGCGGCCGTCCTTCCAGTTGTGCTCGAAGCCGTTCAGTGCGCCCGCGACCTCCCCGGATCCCAGGTCGCCCTCGTAGTCGTTGAACAGGGACCGGGTCCCGTTCATCCGCTCCCTGATCGACTTCAGCTGCGAGGCGAACGCCTCCAGGCCGACGAGGTCTACGGCCAGACGGTCAGGCATCAGCTCTTCTTCTCCCTCGGCAATTCTGGCCCGGACAGGACCCGCAGCCCGTCGGGAAAGTCCTCGCCGCTGTCTTCGACCCGATAGCCGGCCGATTCGAGGATCTGAGCCATCGCGTCGCGCATCGCCCGGCACACCGTGTTGAAATGGCGGACTGCCGGCGCGTTCTGCTCGTGCTGCTTGTAGCTCTCCAGCGCCGCAGCCACGACATGGAAGTGTGGCTGCCAGCCGACGAACACGCCGCCCGTGCCCTCGAACTCGTCCACGATGATCCGGGCCCCGAATTGGAATCGTTGGTCGACATCGGCCTGGAGGGGCAGTCCGGCTCCGGCGAGCACGTTCCGGGCCCCCTGGGCCAGCCTGCGCCATTCGATCACTGTTGCCTGGTCCGCTGGATTGAGCATGCGCCGGAGCCTACCGTCACCAGGTCAAGTGGGAATAGCCGTTGTTCTGCGCGTGACGCGAGATTTCGCCCAGCAGGCTTTGGTATGCCATCCCAATGTCCTGCTCCTTGCTGTGATAAGGGAAGGAATACTCGATCTTGGCGTCGGTGTTGGCCAGTCTGTCCGAGAGCACTGGTCGGCAAGGTTCTCCTCCCTTCAACTCCGCGCACGGCTGTCGTTCGGAGTACAACGACTTGATGTCTTCGACCGACAAGTTGGGGTGCGCGTCTATTTGCCGGAGGATGTCCATCTCGGCATGCAGGCCGCCTTCTCTATTGATCCCGTAGATGAAGTCGCCGGTGACCGGGTGGTTCCAGCCCGGGACGTGGGCGACCGCGACGTTGTACTTCGCCCCAAGGATCTGCTGTCCGTTCTGGAAACGCCTCAGGAACGCCAGGTTGCCCAGCTCCGTGGAGTTGTAGTCGACCTGGGTGAAGCACGGCGCCAGCCCCAGCGGGTCCGTCCACATCAGCGGATTGCCGACATAAGCGTGGTGGTTGGGTGCCGGTTCCAGCCCCAGGGGGTCCGGGCTCAGGTAGCGGGCAGTCTCCGGCTCGTAATAGCGGCGGAAGTTGTAATGCAGTCCGGTCTCGGCGTCGTGGTACTGGCCCGGGAATCGCAGCGGACAGTCGACGTCTTCCGGCGGTGCGTCGAGCGGGGTGCCCCACAGCGTCGTCCTCCGCAGCCATGCCACCCCGCCGCTTTCGTCGATCAGCTCGGCAGGGCTGCCCACCAAATCGGTGACGATGGCGTAGAAGCGCTCGTCGATGTCATTCTGGTCGGCGTCATGGAGCGGGAACCCGGACGGGGACGGAGACCGGGACCTGTCGGTCTGCGTGAGCGGCGCGGGGCCACCGGGGGTCCAGTCCCAGGTGGTGGTATAGAGGTTCCCGGATCCGAGGTCCGAGCGGGCCTGCTCGGCGAGCTGCGCGCGGTCCCACACAAAATCCGTCTGCTCCAGGACGGTCGTCCCGTCCTCGGCGAGCCTCTGCTTGGCGGTACGGCGGCCGAGCGGGTCGTACAGGTAGTGCCACCGGCTGCCGTCCGGCGTAATGACGTCGGTGAGCCGGTCCTCGGCATCCCAGGTGTACTGCCAGGACTTCGAACCGCCGGAGAGCAGCTTGCGCGAGCGCCGGACGACGCGCCCCTGGCGGTCATGCCGATAGCTGGTGCGTCCCGCGCGGCGCACCAGCGTGCCGGAATAGGTGTGCTCGCCGTCGTCCCCGCTGTCCGCGAGGGGCGGAAGGACGGCGCGGGAAAGATTGCCTAGGGCGTCGTAGGTGTAGCTCTCGGCCCAGCCGGTGCCCGTCACCGCGCATACGCGGCCGGCAGCGTCGGTGGTGAACCGCCGTGAACCCGTGGTCAGCTCGTCGATCGCGGCAAGGAAGCCGTTGTCGTCGTAGGTGTAATTGCGCTGCTGCAGCAGGCGCGTGGTGGGCCCCGCGTTAATGATGCTCTGGGCTTCGAGACGGCTGCCGGAGTCCCAGCCCTGGCTCAGGATGGCGGCATCACCGAGGCGGCGCTCGATTTCGCGTCCTGCCGAGTCGTACACGAAATCCAAGGAGCGGTTCCCGCTGTGCAGGGCAATGACGCGGTTGGCGTGGTCGTACTCCCAGGTGCTGCGCACCCCGCTGGGGGCCACGCGCTCGACACGGCGGCCGATCCCGTCGTATCGCGAGAGGACCGTACGGCCGTTGCACGTCTCGCTGACGAGGCGACCCACCGTGTCGTACTCGCGGACCAGGTCTGCGTCGTCGTTGACGGCGCGCACCAGGCGGCTGAGCGCGTCGTACTCGTACGAGGCGACGTGCGAGGTGGAGCCTTCGCCCCAGCGCCGCTCGATGATGTCCCCGAGGAGATCGCGGATGAAATGGATGGTTTGTCCTGCGCCGTTCGTGCGCTCCGTGAGTTGACCTGCGGGGTCATAGCTGTAGGAGACGGTGCGTCCGTTGAAGTCGGTCTCGCTGATGAGGCGACCCGCCGCGTCGTACTCGTACTTCCAGGTGAGCCCTTGGGAGTTGGTGACCGCGAGCAGGTGCTGCTCGGTGTCGTAGGAGTACTCACAGCGTGTGCCATCGGGGCTGGTGCGGGCGGACAGGAGGTCGAAGCGCGTGGTTTCGTACCGCGTAGTGAGTCCGGTGGGGCTGCGGTGCTCGAGCAGGTTGCCTTCGCCGTCGTACGTCCATAGGTCGGTGGCCCCATTCGGAAGGACGCGCCGGGTGAGTAACCCTTCCGTCGTCCAGGCGAGTTCGGTGGTTTCGCCGAGCGGGCCGGTGATTTTGGTGATCCGGCCGAAGACGTCCCGGGTGTAGCGCCGCGTTGCGCCGTATGCGTCAGTGCTCGCCATGGGCAGGCCGGCCTCGTCGCACCCCAGGCGCAACTGGGCGACATCCTGAGCATCCACGACGCTGGTCATGTTGCCACGCTGGTCATAGGTGAAGGTCGTTGTGTTGCCGAGTGCGTCGGTGCTGGAGGTCCGGTTGCCACGCTCGTCGTAGGTCCATTGCCACCGGCTGCCGTCCGGTTCAATGGAGGTCACCGGCAGGAGCAGATCGTTGTACTCGACGCTTGCCACTGTGCCGTCGGGGCGGGTGACGTTTACAGGGAATTCATGTTCGTCGTCGTACCGGTATCGGGTGGTACGGCCGAGCGGGTCCGTTTCGGAGAGCAGCCGGTTGTAGCGGTCCCGCTCGGTGATCGTGGTATGGCCGAGTGGATCGGTCACGCGGACGACTTGGTGGGCCTCGTTGTACGCGAATGTGGTGGCGTGGCCGAGCGAGTTGACGGCAACGGTGATGCGGTGCTCAGCGTCGTACTCCAAAGTGCCGCTGAGGAAGTCGTCGGAGCCGGTGACGCGGACGCAGCGCCCGTCCTCGTCGTAGAGGTACTGGTAGTTGGTGCCGTTGCGGTCCTTCCACCCGGTCAGTTGGCCGACCGGATCGTAGCTGAGGTGCAGCGGCAGACCGGATGAGTTGGTGATCTCGGTGAGGCGCCCGCCCTTGTCGTAACCGTAGCGGACGAGCAGCAACTGCTCCGGATCGTCGCGCAGGTAAAGGCCGGTTACCCGCCCGTCGTGGGTCTCGACACTGATGCGGTAGCCGCCGCTGTGCCGGATCTCGGTGGGCGCTCCGTTGCCGTCGTAGTCGAACTCGACGCGGTTGCCGTTGCGGTCGGAGATCGCCCGGAGAGGGAGCGTCATGATCTCGGTCTCCGGTAGCCGCCCGCCGCCCAGCGGGAAGAAGTGCAGGGTGCACCCTGTGGCACGGGAGGTGATGCGGATGTCGCCGCCTGGGGTGTCATCCCAGCTCAGCGGCCAGCGCTCACCTTCGATCGGGTAGACGTCGCGATCTGGCTCGGGAACCGGGTAGATCAGCGTCGAGCCGTCCGCGCCTGCGTAGCAGACACCTTCGGCGTCGATCTCCAGTCGTTGGTCGAGCGTGGAGGCCCACGACGGGCCGAACCACCGGCCGGTGCGGTACGAGGAGATATGGGTGCGCTGGAGTACCAGGGGCATCGCGCCGGGGAGGACGACATCGGCCTGCTGCATGATTACTTCACCAGTGACCGGGTCCACCGGGTCGTTGCACTTCGGCCGTTCGTTGAATTTCCGTGCCGCTCTGCCCAGGTCGTCGGCCTCCCGGCGCAGGCCGTTCCCGAGGCCGCGCAATGCCTTGCTCATGGCGCCGAGGCCGCCCTTGATGGCGGGCAGTCCACCCTTGGCCATCTTCAGCAGGCCACCGGCCGTCGTCAGGCCCTTGAAGCCCGGGATGCAGTCGAGGGCGGCGAATAACACGTCCCACAGGGAGGCTTTGCCGTCGGCGTACTTCATGAGGGTGTCGGCGAGGACGACGAGGGCGGCGGCGAGGACGAGCCAGGCGAGGGGGCCGCCGATGATCATGACGATGACGCCGAGGACGGCGACGACGACCTTGCAGACGGCGACGATCTCGTCCCAGTGGTCGGCCACCCAGTCGACGGCCTTCTCGTACCACGCCTTGTTCTGGATGCCGGCGTCGGAGGCGTCGTCTATCGCGCGCTTGGCGGTGTGCGCCGCGTTGTCGCGCAGTCCGCGTGCCTCCTCGGCCAGTTGCTTGGCCGCGTCCAGCATGGCCTGGGCGGAGCCGACCGCGGACTGGGCGGAGCGCTGGGAGGCCTGGGCCTCGTTGGCGTTGCGGGTGGCGGCGCGGACCTGGTCCGGCGTCGGGGGCGGGACCTCCGGCCGGCTGCCCGACTGCTGGTACTGCTGGGACTGGGCGTTGGCCCGGTCCACCCAGTCGTTCGCCGAATTCAGGTGGGACTGAGCGGTGTTCAGGTCCGCGCGTGCTTGGCGGCCCTGCTCCAGTGCGCGGTCGGCATCGCCCTGGGCCTGTTGGAGCTTGGGCCAGTACGTGGCCAACGCGTCCCCGCACAGGCGGTAGGAGCGCTCCAGCTTGTCCAGTTCGCCGGGCAGGTCGTCGAATTGCCGGCGGTACTCGTCCCCGGACAGGCCAGTCCAGGTCTGCACTGCGCTGTCCCCGGACAGCCCGCGTATGGAGCGCAGGGCGGTGCCGACATCGTCGGCGAACCCGTGGATGCGTCGGGCGAGATTCTCGACCTGGACCGGGTCCCCGGGGGTCGGATCCTTGTCCAGGTCCAACACGTGCCAGTCCGCCGGTCGCCCCATACGGCATTCCCCCCGAACGTGCGCACCTGTGCCTCAACTGCCTTGCCCGGCAACGCCAGTAGGACACTGTATGACGACAGAATGCTGCGATCCAGTTCCGGCCCGTGGCTTTGTTCGGCCTCTGTTGCATCATTACTGCGCACAGCGGCGCTGTCGCACGAGACAGTGCTCGGGAGAGAAATAGCGGCCCAGGCGCCGAGGCCTCAGGGGGAACGGCATTGGAACTGCAGCTCAGCGTCATCGATCCCGCCCACGACGATCACGCGGATGTGCTGGTCGACGCCGATCCCGCCGCGTCCGTGGGGGCACTCGCCGCGGAGATCGCGCACCGCCTCGGCAGGCCCGACGACGGGCAGGGCCCACCGGCCCTGCACATCAACGGCTTCCGGCTCGATCCCGAAGTGCCGCTTGAGGCCTCTCCGGTCCGTGACGGAGCGCTGGTCAGCCTCAGTACGCCGGCCGCGTGCCCGCCCCCGCAGGCGCAGGGCTTGGTCGAGGTACGCGTCGTGGGCGGCCCCGACGCGGGCGGTGTGCACCGGCTCGGGCCGGGCGTGGCCGTGGTCGGCAGCGGGCCCGACGCCTGGATCCGGCTGGCGGACACCGCGCTGCCGCACTCGGCCCTGGAGGTCGATGTCGCCGTGAACGGTGATGTGACCGTGCGCCCGGTCTTCGGCAGTACGGCGTCCGTCGACGGCGAGCAGCTCGCCGAAGCCCGCCCCTGGCGGCCCCGCAGCGTGGTGTCCCTCGGCCACTCCCTGCTGGAGGTGCGCACGCCCGCGTTCCCCGACACCGCGCTCAGGCCCTCCGAGGACGGCACCGGCCTCGACTACAACCGTCCACCGCGGATCACACCGCCCCCGCGCAGGACGAAGTTCCAGCTGCCGCCCGAGCCCAGGCAGCCCGATGCCCGCCCCCTGCCCTGGGTGATGGCCCTCACTCCGCTCGTCGGCTCAGTGGCCATGGCGCTGGTCATGGGCAGGATGACCTTCCTGCTGCTCGCACTGCTCGGTCCGATCGCTCTGGTCGGCAACTACTTCTACGACCGCAAGAACGGCAAGAAGTCGTTTCGAGAGACCCTCGTCGAGTACGAGAAGCAGAAGGCGTCCATCGAACGCCAGGCCCGCAGGGCCATCGCCGCGGAGACCGGAGCGCGCCGCGACGGCGGGCCCGACCCGGCCGAGTTGTTCGTCACCGCGACCGGGCCGGGACAGCGGCTGTGGGAGCGCCGCCTCAGCGACGACGACCACGGTCTGCTCCGGGTCGGCACCGGGGCCTTGCCCTCCGAGGTCGAGGTCGACGACCCGAACAAGGAGGAGCACAAGCGGGCCGAGGCCCGCAGGATCGACCACGTGCCCGTCACCGTGGCGCTGCGCACCCATGGCGTGCTGGGGGTCGCGGGCCGCGGCGAGCTGCCCCGGGCCATCGGTCGCTGGCTCGTCGCGCAGGCCGCGGTCCTGCACAGCCCGGCCGACCTGTCCGTGTGTGTCCTGACCGATCCGAGCGGACGGCACTGCTGGGAGTGGGTGCGCTGGCTTCCGCACGCCCGCGCCCGGGAGGGCCAGAGCGCCGTCGCGCTGCTGGGCACCGACACGGACAGCGTGGCGCGCCGGATCAGCGAGCTGCTCGCCGCTGTGGCCGCCCGGCAGGACGCGTGGCGCGAGGCGGGCGGCGGCCAGAACCAGGCCTGGGGCGGTCCGTCCGTGCTCGTCGTCCTGGACGGCTCGCGCAGGCTGCGGGCCCTGCCCGGGCTGACCCAGATCCTGCGTGAGGGGCCGCGCGTCGGCATTCACCTCATCTGCCTCGACGCGGACCGACGTCTGCTCCCGGAGGAGTGCCGCGCACTCGTCGAGGAGGACCACTTCGGGCTGTTGCAGGTCTCCCAGGCCGGCCAGGAGCCGGTGGTGTCGGTGCGCCCGGACTGTGTGAGCCCCCAGTGGTGCGAGCAGGTGGCCCGCGCCATGGCCCCGATGCGGGATGTGAGCAGCGACGAGGGCGGGGCGCTCCCCGATGCCTGCCGCCTGCTCGATCTGATCGGGATGGAACCGCCGACCTCCGGTGCGATCTCGGCACTGTGGACCATGGGCGGGCGGAGCACGACCGCCGTTGTGGGTGCGTCGTTCGACGGGCCGTTCTCCATCGACCTGGTGCGTGACGGCCCGCACGGCCTGGTCGCGGGCACCACTGGTGCCGGTAAGTCGGAGCTGCTGCAGACCATCGTGGCCTCGCTCGCGGTGGCGAACCGGCCGGACGCCATGACCTTCGTGCTCGTCGACTACAAGGGCGGCGCCGCGTTCAAGGACTGCGTGAAGCTTCCGCACACCGTCGGCATGGTCACCGACCTCGACACACACCTGGTGGAGCGTGCCCTGGAGTCGCTCGGTGCGGAACTGAGGCGCCGTGAGCACATCCTGGCCGGGGCAGGGACGAAGGACCTGGAGGACTACCTCATCGCGATGCGCCGCGATTCCTCGCTCGCGCCGATGCCACGACTGCTCATCGTGATCGACGAGTTCGCCTCGATGGCCCGGGAGCTGCCGGACTTCGTCACCGGCCTGGTCAACATCGCGCAGCGGGGCCGCTCGCTCGGCATCCATCTGATCCTGGCCACCCAGCGGCCGTCCGGTGTGGTCTCGCCCGAGATCCGCGCCAACACCAACCTGCGGATCGCACTGCGCGTCACTGACGCCTCCGAGAGCCAGGACGTCATCGACGCCCCGGACTCCGGCCACATCGCCAAGAGCACGCCGGGACGTGCGTACGTGCGTCTCGGGGCGTCCTCGCTGGTTCCCTTTCAGTCGGGCCGGGTCGGCGGCAGCCGACCCGGCCAGGTGGCCACCTCCACCGCCACGCCGTGGATCGTGCCGTTGGCGTGGGACGCCGTCGGCCGGCCCGCCCCCGAACGGCCCGTGGGCCGACGACAGGACGAGGCCGACCTGCTGACCGACCTCGCCGTCCTGGTCGACGCGGTCAACGAGGCGAACACGCAGCTCGGTATCCCGCCGCAGCACAGCCCCTGGCTCCCGGAGCTTCCCGAGACGACCGTCCTGGACGAGCTCGGCACGCCGGCAGCGCCGTCCCGCGACGGCCTGGTCCCGGCCCCCTACGCGGTGGACGACCTGCCCGGCGAGCAGGCACGCCGCGTCGCGGCGATCGATCTGACCGGCTTCGGTCACCTGATGATCGCGGGCGCGCCGGGCACCGGACGCTCGCAGATTCTGCGCACCATGGCCGGCTCGCTCGCACGCCACAACAGCTGCGCCGATGTGCACCTCTACGCCCTGGACTGCGGCAACGGTGCGCTGCTCGCCCTCAACTCGCTGCCGCACTGCGGCGCGGTGGTGCGCGGCACCGAGACCGACCGCGCCGTCCGGCTGATCGGCAAGCTCGCCGACGAGGCGCAGCGACGCATGGGGCTGCTCGGCGAGCGCGGTTTCACCGATCTGGGCGAGCAGCGCACCGGCGTCGCCGAGGAGGAGAGACTGCCGCACATCGTGCTGCTGATCGACCGCTGGGAGGGCTTCACCGCCGCACTGGGCGACCTGAACTCCGGCCAGCTCACCGACACCGTCTTCCGGCTGATGCGCGAGGGCGCGTCCGTCGGCATCCATGTGATCACCTCGGGCGACCGCACCCTGCTGATCGGCCGGATCTCCACACTGACCGAGAACAAGATCGCTCTGCGGCTCAGCGACCCGTCCGACCTCAGCCTGATCGGGCTGAATCCGCGGAAGATCCCGCAGAATCTTCCGGCAGGCCGTGCCTTCCACTCCGCCGGGCAGATCGAGACCCAGATCGCCCTGCTGGCGGAGGACACCAGCGGCCAGTCCCAGGCCGCGGCGCTCGCCGCCATCGGCGAGGCGGCGAAGCGACGCGACGCGGCGGTGCCGCGAGCCCGCCGGCCGTTCCGGGTGGACGTACTGCCGGGCCGGATCGACTTCGCGGACGCCTGGGAACTCCGCGACGCCGATCACGGCCGGCTGTGGGCCATGGCCGCCGTCGGCGGCGACCAACTCAACGCCCTGGGCCCGGACCTGGCCCAGGGCAGCCCGGCTTTCGTCGTCGCCGGCCCGCCGCGCTCGGGGCGCAGCTCGACGCTGCTGACCATGGCACGGTCGTTCCTGACCGCCGGAACCAAGGTGATCATCGCCGCGCCCCGTCCGTCGCCATTACGGATGCTCGCGGCCGCCGCCGGGGTGGCCGGCTGCTTCGAGGGCGGCGACATCACGGCTGAGGAGCTGAGGGCTGCGATCGGACGGCTCGGCGGCTTCGGTGTGATCCTGGTGGACGACGCCGAACTGCTGCGGACCTGCGAGGCGGGAGATGTGTTCACTTCCGTACTGCGCAGGTCGGCAGGCGCGGACGTCGGCCTGGTGCTGGCCGGCGACGCGGACGAGGTGTGCGGCGGCTTCTCCGGCTGGCAGGTGGAGGCCAAGAGGGCCCGCCGCGGCCTGCTGCTGTCCCCACAGAACCTGTCGGACGCGGACCTGATCGGCGTCCGGCTCCAGCGGTCGCAGACCGGCGCGGCGATCCAGCCCGGCCGGGGCCTGCTGCACCTGGGCGACGGCGACGTACAGGTCGTCCAGGTGCCGCTTACGACGATCGCGTAGCGCGTCGTCCAGCCGCTTGTGGCCCAGCGGGACGGCAACAACAGTCACCCTCCCTCCCAGGATCGTCAGGGACGGTCGAGTAGGGGTTGGCAGGATGCGTCACGTGCTGCGAAGACGGGAGCGCGAGGGGAGCGCGGACGCCTTGGGATGGACCAGCAGGACGAGTCACGGGTGATCGCAGAGGGCTTCCACCACGCTGCGTGGGAGGTCGGCCAGTTCTTTGCGAGCCCTCAGCCCTGCGTCGGCGGAGAATGATCTTGCATACACCCTCGAATTGTGGCGACGGACGCATCCTGAAAGGGCTTCCACGATTGAGGCGGAGTGCGCCGAAGTGCGCAACGACGTCCTGACTGCGGGGAGCTGGTGACGCAGGGACCGAGCAGGGGCTTGCGGACTTCGGCTGCCGAGCTCGGGGACCTGCGATCGCCGGTGTCAGCTTCCCGGGGACGCGTACCTGACACCGAAGCGGAATTTCCGCTGCTGGCGGGGCTCCAGGGACAGGGCGGCGGCGTGGTCCGGGCGGTTGAAGGCGTTGGTGAGCGCCTCGACGGGTTCCAGAGCGATGGAGGCGCGCCGGTCCCGTGCCAGGGTGTCTCCGGTGAACACGTGCATGTAGCCGCCGTACTGCCACACCCTCAGCTCGTCACCGGTCGCCGGGTCACTCAGCACGGTCTCGGCCCGGCCGCCGGGCCCTGGGGACAGGTCCGCGAAGCAGGCGTCGATGACGGTGCCGCCCAGCGGTCTCGGCGCCCGGTAGTCCAGGTCGGGGCAGTGCTCCAGAGGGAGCAGGGCGCTGTCGCCGTGCAGCGGGATGAGGGAGGCGTCGGTGCGGATCAGGGTGTGCGCGGGGATCCGCAGGACCAGGTCGTCGATAGGCCGTGACAGGGTGAAGTAGGGGTGCCAGCCCGCCGCGTAAGGGGCGGTGGTGTCGCCCACGTTCGTCGCCCGCATCTCGATGCCCAGCTCGCGGGCGCTTACGGTGTACTCCACCGCGAGGTCGACGGCGAACGGGTAGCCGGGGTACCGGCCCGGCCTGATGTGCGTGCTGCGCAGCAGCAGCCGCGCGGAGTCGGCCGTGGCGGTGGCGTCGACGAGTTCGAACGGCGCCTCGCGGGCGAACCCGTGGTAGACCGTGCGGTCCCCGTGGCGGCCGGGCAGCAGGTCGTGTTCGCGCTCGCGGAAGCGGTAGCGGCCGTCGGCGACGCGGTTGGGGAACGGGGCCAGCAGCCCCGCCCGTACGCCGTCCTGCGACAGCAGTTCCGCCTCGTCACGGTAGCCGTCCGTCAGCTCCGTCAGCTCCGTCAGCTCCGTCAGCCGGGCCTCCCCCGCTGCTCCGCGCCTGACCTGCCAGCTCAGCAGTGTCGCCCCGCGCAGGGCCAGGATGACGCGCGCCGAACCGTCCGGCGCGGAGACGGCCACGGTGGGTTCGCCGCCGAGGCTGCCCTCGGCGGTCCGGCCCTCGACGATCCGGTATGTGTCGGTCATCCCGGCCCCGGCTCTCAGCCGGCTTCCGGGGCGAGCTTCTTCGCCCCGGTCATGATCGCGACGGCGTCTTCCATCGAGTGCGACTGCGGGGTGATCACTCCCGCGCAGGCGCCGAGCCGCTGGATGTGGATGCGGTCGGCGACCTCGAAGACGTTGGGCATGTTGTGGCTGATCAGGATGACGCCCAGGCCCTGGTCGCGCAGGTCGCGGACGAGCTTGAGCACCTGTCCGGTCTCCCGCACCCCGAGGGCGGCCGTCGGCTCGTCGAGGATGACGACCCGGCCGCCGAACGCGCCCGCCCGGGCCACGGCGACCGACTGCCGCTGACCGCCGGACAGCGTCTCCACCGCCTGGTTGATGTTCTGCAGTGTGCTGATGCCCAGCCGCTTGATGTTGTCCGCGGCCTGCCGCTTCATCTCGCCGGTGTCGAGCATCCGGAACACCGAACCGAGCACGCCCTTGCGGCGGATCTCCCGCGCCAGGAACAGGTTGCTGGCAATGTCCAGCGCCGGGGACACGGCCAGGGTCTGGTAGACCGTCTCGATGCCGGCCTCGCGGGCGTCCTGGGGTCGCTTGAACTGCACTTCGCTGCCGTCGACGAAGAGGCTGCCCTGGTCCGGGACGAGGGCCCCGGAAAGACACTTGATCAGCGTCGACTTGCCGGCGCCGTTGTCGCCGATGACCGCCAGGACCTCTCCGGGGTGGAGGGTGAGGTCGACGTCGGACAGGCCGACAACCCTGCCGAAGACCTTGACCAGGCCCTTGGCCTGCAGCACAGGTGCGGTTGCGGTGGTGGTCGTCACGACTTCACACTCCGGATCCACTGGTCGACGGAGACAGCCGCGATCACCAGGACGCCGACTGTGAGGACTTGGTAGTTCGGGTCGATCCCGGCCAGTGCGAGGCCGTTGACGAAGACCTGGACGATCAGTGCGCCCACCAGCGAGCCGAGCACCACGCCGCGTCCGCCGAACAGGCTGGTGCCGCCGATCACGACGGCGGTGATGGACTGCAGGTTGGCGTTGAGACCGCTGTTGGGGTCACCACCGCCGACCCGGCCGACCAGGATCCAGGCAGCCACCGCGATGGTGAAGCCGGCCACCATGTAGGCGCTCAGCAGCACCCGGTTGACCGAGATGCCGGCCAGACGCGCGGCCTCGATGTCGTCGCCCACCGCGTACAGGTGGCGCCCCCAGGCGGTGTAGCGCAGCGCGTAGCCGACCACCGCGTACAGGGCGATCATGAGCAGGACGCCGGTGGTCAGGTTCAACTGCCCGACGGAGACCGTGTCGGCGCTCCACATGAGGAGGTTGCCCGGCTGCAGGGACACGACCTGGCCCTTGGCGTAGATCAGGGTGATCGCCGTGAAGATGCTGAGGGTGCCGAGGGTGACGATGAACGGCGGCAGCTTGACCTTCGTCACCAGGAACCCGTTGACGGCCTGCGCCGCGATGGCGATGACCGCACCGGCGAGCAGCGCCACCACGCCCGGCAGGTGGCTGTCCGCGACGAGCTTCGACATCAGCAGCGAGGAGAGCACCATGACCGCGCCGATGGACAGGTCGATGCCGGCGGTGAGGATGATCAGCGTCTGGCCGACGGCCAGCGTGCCGACGACGGCGACCTGCTGGGCGATCAGCGAGAGGTTCTGCAGCTGGTAGAAGCGGTCGTTGACCAGGGAGAACACCACGGCGGCGAGTACCAGGACGATCGCCGGGCTGAGGGCCGGCTGCCGGTGCAGCACCGAGTGGATGCGCTGGCTGAGGGTGGCGGGCCGGTTGAGAAACTCCTCGGCCGGTGCCGGTGTGGCTTCACTGTCCACGTGGGTGGTCACAGGGGGTCCTTCCGGGTCTTTCCCTCGTACGGGCTCGTGGGCTCGTGCGGGTGCGGGTACGGGTGCGGTGCCGGTGCCGTACCGGCGCCGCACCCGTTCGGGAAGTGTCAGCTGCCCCAGCAGGCGGAGGCGGCCTGGCTCGGCGACTGGACGGTCAGGCCGTCGATGGACTCGGCGGCCACCAGCGCGGTTCCGGTGTCGTAGAACGACTTGCCGTTGGTCACACTCGGCTTGCTGCCGCCACGGGCCAGCTTCGCGATCGAGGTGACGCCGAGGGCCGCCATCTTGCCGGGGTACTGCACGGCGTCGGCGGTGAACTTGCCGCTGGTGACGTTCTTCAGGCCCGAGCAGCTGCCGTCGATCGCGAAGATCTTGACGCTCTTCTCCTTGCCCGCCGCCTTGAGCGCGTTGTACGCGCCCTCACCGGCCGGCTCGTTGATCGCGTAGACGACGTTGATGTCCGGGTTGGCCGACAGGCAGTTCTCCATCGCGGTGCGGCCGCCGTCGATGGCGCCCTGCGTGGGCTGGTGACAGGCGACGGTATAGGTGCTGCCCTTGCCGCCGGTGTACTTGCCGGACTTGGCCTCCTTGCCGTTCTCGGTCTTGCTGCCCGGGTCGATGCCCAGGCCCTCGAGGAAGCCGTGGTCGCGGTTGATGTCGACGGACACGACCTGGTTGTTGAACAGGTCGAGCATGGCGATGACCGCAGGCTTGCCGTCCAGCGTCGCCGCCGCGGCCTGGCCGACGAGCTTGCCCGCCTGCTCGTTGTCGGTGGCGTAGGTGATGTCGGCGACGCTCGCCGGGTTCGGGGCGGTGTCCAGGGCGATCACGAAGAGACCGGCCTGCTTGGCGCGGTTCAGCGCGGTGTTCACCGCGTCGCCGTTGGTGGTGATCAGGATGCCCTTGTCGCCGCGCGATATGGCGTTGTCGATGGCGGTGATCTGGGTCTGGGTGTCGCCGTCCGACGTGCCCGCCGCCACCGTCAGGTTCACCTTCTCCTTGGTGGCCTGGGCCTTGGCGTCCTTCTCCATGCTCACGAAGTACGGGTTGCTGAGCGTCTTGAGGATGAGCGAGACGCCGACCTTGTCGCCGCTGCCGGACGATGCCGTACTCCCGCTGGAGCCGCACGCGGCGAGGGTGGCCCCGAGACACACCGTGACGCCGATCGCTGCCGCCCGGGTGCGCCGACTACTGCGGCCCGACACGTGGCTGGTTGAGAAGTTCATGCTTAAGCCCTTTCCCGAACCGTCGTCGCCGACGCTGGGACAACGTTGACCCGACGGGATACTGGACCCCCATGGACGAGTGCGTCAAGGGACTGGTAGACATGCATCCGCAACGAGTCGGTAACGCAGAACTGCTGGGAGACAACGATGACTCAGAGCGAGTCGCTACCGTCGCAGCGCCGCAGCCGCCCCACCATGCGTGAGGTCGCGGCGCTGGCCGGCGTAGCCACCAAAACGGTGTCGCGCGTGGTCAACGGGGTTCCCACCGTCGATCCGGCGATTGTCGTTCGGGTCCGCGATGCGGCCGACAAGCTCGGCTACCGGCCCAACCTGACCGCCAGCAGCCTGCGCCGCGGGGACGGCCGGACGGCGACGATCGGGATGCTCGTCGAAGACGCGGCGAACCCCTTCTCGGCCGCTCTGACCCGCACCGTCGAGAACGTGGCGCGCGAGCGCGGCGTGCTCGTGCTGATCGGCAGCCTGGACGAAGACCCCGCCCGGGAACGGGAACTGGCCCGCGCGCTCATCGACCGGCGGGTCGACGGGCTGGTGATCGTGCCGGCGGGACGCGACCACAGCTACCTGATCAGCGAACAGCGCTCGGGCACCTGTATGGTCTTCGTCGACCGCGAGCCCAACCTCCTCGACGCGGACGCCGTCGTCGCCGACAACCGGCATGGCGCCATCACCGCCGTCAACCACCTGCTCAAGGCCGGCCACCGCCGGATCGCCTACCTCGGCGACCAGGCGTCCATCCCGACCGCCGCCCAGCGCTTCGACGGCTACCGGCACGCCCTGGAACTCGCGCACATCGAGACCGACGACGCGATCATCCGCCACGAAGGGCCCAGCGAGCAGGCCGCCATCGCCGCCACCGAGCAGATCCTGTCGCTGCCGGACCCCCCGACCGCACTGTTCACCAGTCAGAACCTGGTCACCGTCGGAGCCAGCCGCGCGCTGCGCACCCTCGGCCTGCAGAACACCGTGGCCCACATGGGCTTCGACGACTTCCCCCTCGCCGACATGCTCAGCCCCGGTGTCTCCGTCATCGCCCAGGACATCGAGCGGATGGGCAGAACCGCGGCCGAAACCCTCTTCAGCAGGCTGGACGGCGACCAGTCACCCACCCGTACCGTCACCGTGCCGACCCGGCTGATCCAGCGGGGCTCCGGCGAGATCGCAGCCAGAGGACCCCGCCATGACTGAACCGACTCAAACAACGGGGCAGCCCCCGGCCGTGACCGTGATCGGCGAAGCCCTCATCGACATGGTCCAGCTCGGAGCCCCCGGCGACTACCGCGCCCGGCCCGGCGGCAGCCCCTTCAACGTCGCCGTCGGTCTCGCCCGGCTGGGACATCACACCGCGCTCATGGCCCGGCTGGCCGGCAACACCTTCGGCCGGATACTGCGCGCCCACGCCGCCGCCGAGGGGGTCGACCTGACGTCCTCCCCGCACGCTACCGAGCCGACCACGCTGGCCGTCGTATCCATGGACGCGGAGGGGCGTGCCACTTACGACTTCTACCTGGACGGCACCGCCGACTGGCAGTGGACGCAGGCCGAGACCACCCGCATCCCGCCGGACACCGCCGTCCTGCACTTCGGCTCGGTCGCCTCCTGGACGCCGCCGGGCAGCGAGCACATCCATTCCGCCGTCCAGCGGCTGCACGCCCACGGTACGGCCCTGATCAGCTACGACCCCAACGTCCGCCCCGCGCTGATGGGCGACCCGGCACGCGGCAGGCAGTCTGTCGAACGCAGCGTCGGCGTCGCCCACATCGTCAAGGCCAGCCGCGAAGACGCCGAGTGGCTCTACCCGGACACTCCCATCGAGCGGATCGCCGCCCGCTGGCTGGACCTCGGCGCGCTCCTCGTGGTGGTCACCGACGGTGCCGACGGTGCCCACGCCTTCCACGCTGACGCGGGAAGCTTCAGCCGTCCCGGCCGGAAGGTCGCGGTGGTGGACACCGTGGGAGCGGGAGACGCCTTTACCGCGGGACTGCTCGGCGCTCTGCTCCGGCGCGGGCTGCACACCCCGCAGGCCGTCGCGACCGTCGCTCCGGCCATGCTGGCGTCCGCCGTGGACGACGCGGTCCTCGTCTCCGCGCTCACCTGCGAGCGCATGGGCGCCGACCCGCCCACCGCCCGTCCGCGCCCCCACCTGTCCGCCCACGCGCCCCTGGAAGCGACGGACCTCACCTTCGCCGACGGCGCCGACCTGGCGGGCGAGGGCGGAAATTCTCAGGCGGCGGTGTCGGGCCGGCTGTGACGCGATGCGAAGGGCCGGGGGCCGGCGCCCCCGGCCCGGCCGCACACGCGCTGCTTCGGCAGGCGAACCGTCGCTCGAAGCGATGTGTGGATGTTGGACGTTCGGAGATCACTGGGGCCGGCCTCACCGAACACAGCCGCGATCAGCTCACCGCGCTGGTGAAGACAGGAGCCGGCGGTCGACGGCATGGAGGACTGCCCGGCCGGGCTGCGTGTCCGGAAGCCGGTCGCTGTCACTACTGGAAGTTCCGGCTGGATTCGAGATAGCCGGTGAGACAGGTCAACGCCGCGGCGATGTCCTCGCCGGTGCCGTGCGGCCGACGCAGCTCGTCGACGAAGATGGCGATGTCGGCGAGCGTCCACCACATCCGATACAGCGCGATGCCGGCCGGCGTGGCGATGCGGCCGGTGAGCTGGGTGTAGCGCGCCAGGACCTTGTTCTCGCCGCGGGCTGGCTCCTCCCCGAGCAGGTCGGCCAGGGCGGTGGTGAGCATCCACAGGTCTCGTTCCGGTGGAGCGATCTGCACGGTGCCCCAGTCGATGAGCCACGGTCCGGCCGGGGATCGCATGATGTTGCCGGGATGCGGTTCGCCGTGTGTGACCACCCACTTCGCCTCGGTGCCACGGACCGTGTCGACGTACCGGTCGAAGTCGGCGAGCCACCCTTGGACGCGTCCGGCGTGCGCGGCCAGCACCTGGCGGCCCGGCTCGGCCAAAGGCCCGCCGGTCCATTCCTGGTCGAGGTCACCCAGCGCCTCGTGCAGCCGGTCCCGGCCGGGCAGCACCAGATCTGTGCGCAAAGCGGTGTCCGCCACCACCGGGGTGGCCCGATGCAACTCGGCCAGAAGGTCTATCACCTCGGCCCGATCCTGGGGCCGGTGTACCCCGAACTGCCCGGCGGCGCCCGCGATCATCGGGAACACCGAGAGGGCGTACCGCGGAGCGAGCCGCCACACCACTGCGCCGGTCACGGCCGGGACCGGCGCGAGGACGAAGTCGAGCCCGGCGTCGTGCCTCAGGGCCAGCGCGGTGCTCAACGACCGGCCGAGCCGGCCGAACGCGTCATCGCACTCGGTGGCGTCGACACCGAGGTCGTCGGCCTTGACGAACCACGCCGTCCCGTGCCGTTCGACCGCCGACCAGTGATAGCTGCCCGCGCCCACCGGCAGGTACTCGACCGACCGGGGCTCGATGGCCCAGCCGTCGGCCAGTGCCCGGATCAGTGCGGTCTCGCTCGAGCCCGTCGGCCTATCTCGCATGCCTGGGCATTCTGCCCCCTTGCGTGGCACCAGACCGCTGGAAACGTGTGCAGCCCGTCAACGATGTCTGCGGACCGCGCGGGACGCGTTACCGCCAGATGGACTTCAGCTGCCACGCGTGCATGCGGCTGAGGGTGGCGGTGCCGTTCTCAGCGAAGACGTCGACACCGGTGCTGGAGGGGTCCGGGAAGATCTGGTCGGTGAGGACGACCTGTTCGCCGCGCGCGTTCTCGGCGTAGACCTCGACCGAGGAGGCGTCGACGAGGACGTGCAGGTGCAGGGCCTTGCCGTGGAGAGCGAGCGGGGCGTGCTCGGTGCTGGAGAAGGTGGGGTCGAAGTCGACGGCGCCTGAGGCGGTGCGGTCCAGGTACACCTCGCCGGTGCTGGTGTCGTAGCCGATCCGGGTGCGCTGTCCGGAGCCGGTGCGGACGTCCAGGCCGAAGCGGGTGGCGGTGCGCGCGGTGAGGTCGGCCTGGATCTCCAGGGTGCTGCCGTGCACGCGCAGCGGGGTGGTGGTGTCCGTGACAGTGGTGGTCGGGATGCGGACGCCGGCGCCGCGCAGGGTCTTCAGTTCGCCGACCGGCTGCTGGATCAGCTGGGTCTTGCCGTTCACGGTCCGCAGCGAGAGCTGGCGGGGGAAGGTGTCGGCGCTGCGCCAGGGGCTGGTGGGGATGTTCCCGGCGTAGTTCCAGTCGTTCATCCAGGCGGTCATGACGCGGCGTCCGCCGGGGGCGTCGTTGTAGGTGTTGGCCGCGTAGAAGTCCTGGCCGTAGTCGAGCCAGTGGGCGCTCTGGGTGGTGGACAGTGCGGGCTTGTCGGCGGCGGTGAACTGGTCGGCGAGGATGTGTCCCCAGCCGGCGGTGTTGGCGTCGACGATCTGGATCCGGGCCTGCTTGCCCTTGTAGGCGGCGGTGTTGAAGGAGGCCCAGTCCAGGTTCTCGGAGTTGGAGCCGGTGGCGCTGTCCACGACCTTGCCGTCGACGAGCAGGTTGACGCCGGTCTCGGTGGACATGGGTTTGGCCTGGGTGTCGGAGAGGACGACCTGGTCGAGGTTGAGGTGTCCCCAGCCCCCGGTGTTGGCGTCGACGACCTTGATCTGGGCCTGCTTGCCCTGCAGGTCGGACAGGTCCCAGGAGGCCCAGTTCAGAGCCTCGACGTTGGCGCCGGTGGCGGAACGCACCACTTTGCCGTCGACGAGGAGCTCGACCGCGGTGGGGGTGTCGGAGCTGGCGGCGTGGTAGCCGCCGCCGATGAGGAAGTCGAGGTACTTCTTGTCGACGGTGAAGGTCGGTGAGGTCAGGGTGCCCGTGGTGGCGTCGCCGTCCAGGTAGGAGTTGGCCAGTCCGTTGCCGAGGTAGCCGGAGACCTGCTGCTGGTTGGGGAGGGTGCCCTGGGCCGGTCCGGTGCCGAAGGCGTCGCCGGTGGTGGTCCAGCCCCCGATGGGGCTGGTGTAGGTGCTGTCCTCGAAGTCGGCGAGGACTTCGCCGGTGGGTGCCGGCTCGTCGCCCAGGACGGCGTCGGAGTCGTACGGGTGGGTGCCGCCGCCGATCTTGAAGTTGAGGTAGTCGCTGGTCACCGTGAACCCGGCCGAGGTCAGGGTGCCGGTGGAGGCGTCACCGCCGTGGAAGCTGTTGGCGAAGTCCTGGCCGTCGAAACCGGTGACCGCTCCCTGGCCGTCCACCGCCCCGGTCGCCGGTCCGGTCCCGAAGGCGGTGCCGGTGTTCGTCCAGTTCGCGTACGAGCCGGACTCGAAGTCCTGCAGGACGGTGCCGCTGGGCGGGGTGTAGGCGCCGGTGTCGTCGGCGGTGAACTTCTTGCCGTTGAAGTCGCCGACGAAGTACTGGGCACCGGAGCCGCCGGCGATGGAGCCGGGGTTGAGGTTGACCGCCAGGACCCACTTGGTCTTGCGCGGGTCGCCGTCCACGGGCAGCGGGAACAGGTCCGGGCACTCCCACGCCCCGCCGGTGGCGCCGGTCGGGCCGAAGTCGCTCTGGTGGGTCCAGTGCTTGAGGTCGGGGGAGCTGTAGAAGGAGATCTTGTGCTGGTCGGAGAGGGCGACGGCCATCAGCCAGCTGCGCGTGGGGGCGTACCAGAAGACCTTGGGGTCGCGGAAGTTGGGGGAGTTGATGTCCAGGACCGGGTTACCGGAGTACTTGGTCCACTTGGTGCCGCCGTCGGTGCTGTAGGCGAGGGCCTGTTCCTGGATGCCGGTGGCCTTCTGGTAGCTCGTGTAGATGGCGACCAGCGGGGGGTTCTTCCTGGTGCCGATGCCGGTGGTGTTGTTCTTGTCCAGCACCACACTGCCGGAGAAGATCATCTCCTGGTCGTCCTGCGGGACGGCTACCGGGAGCTGCTTCCAGTGCACCAGGTCGGTGCTGACGGCGTGTCCCCAGGACATGTTGCCCCAGCTGTTGCCGGACGGGTTGTACTGGAAGAACAGGTGGTACTGCCCCTTGTACCAGATCAGGCCGTTGGGGTCGTTCATCCAGTTCTCGGCCGGGGTGAAGTGGAACTGGGGGCGGTACTGCTCGTGGTAGAGAGTGCCGGCGGTGGCCGGCGAGGCGGCGAGCAGGGCCATCCCGGACACGACGGCGAGTGCTGCGAGGAGTCTGTGGCGCGGACGGAGAGAAGCGGACATGGTGCTCCTTCTGCGTGAGTCGGTTCAAGCTCGGTGGGCGCTGTGGGCTGCCAGGCAGGGGGTGAGCGCTTCCCGTGCGGCGAGTTCCCAGGCCTGCACGGTGAAGTCGACGGATCGGGCCTGCAGCAGCCAGGGGGCATCGGAGACCGGGTAGAAGCGCAGTGTCAGGGCTTCTCCCGTACTGAGGAAGACTTCGACGACTGACCGGTCGACCACCAGGCGCAGCTCAATGGGTGCACCGGAGCGGGCCGCCGGGCAGGGGATGCGGTACGTGCCGCCCGCTGCTCGGGGGGCGTGGGAGGCGTGGGAGCGGTCGACGGCCACGACGCCGGCGTCGGAGTCGACGGTGATGTCCAAATACTCGGTTCCGTCGGCCGAGGTGATCAGCCGGAGACCGCCAGGCCGACCCGTCGCGGGTGTGAGCTGTGCGGTGAGGTCGAAGGTGCGGCTGACCTCCCCGAGCGTCGTCGGCGTTGTCCGGGCACGGCCGGTGGCGTCCAGGAGCTGGGCGCTGCGCAGGCCGAGGAGTTCACGGGCGGGCTGCTGGCACACCGATCGTCCGTCGGTGAGGGTGACCTCGCGCGGAAGCGTGAGGATGCCCGCCCAGCCGGCCTCGCGCACCCAGTCGGCGTCCCGGGCTTCCCATGCCCAGCCCCACAGCAGCCATCGGCCGTCCGGAGCCCGGAGCAACGCGGGAGCGTAGAAGTCCGGCCCGTGGTCGAGTGGCATCGGGGCGGAGGCCGAGAACCGGCCGTGCTCCTCCCGGCCCGAATGGACGATGACGCTGCGGGGCCCGTCCTGCGGGTCCCAGTCGCTGACGATCAGCGCGCCGTGTTCGCCGAAAGTGGCGTACTGCGGGCACTCCCAGCCTGAGCCGGCCGCCTCGCCGTGCGTTGCCGGGCCGGTATGGAACGGGCCGAGGTACTCCCAGTCGTCCAGGTCATCGGACTCGTACAGCAGGGCCGCGCCCCGGCCGTCGTCGAGTGCCGCGCCGACCAGCATCCGCCACCGGCCGTCCTGCCGCCATACGTAGGGGTCCCGGTACATGGTCGTCCCGGTCGGCGGCTCCGGTATGAGGAGCTCCGGCCGCTTGGTCCAGGTGCGTCCGCCGTCTTCTGATGCGGCGGTGGTCACCGGTTGCCACCAGCGGTCGGTGCGGTACGCGGAGTAGAAGGCTGTGAGCCGCTCGCCGTGGGAGATCGCGTTGCCGGAGAAGCAGCCGTCGGCGTCGTCCCCGCCGGGGGTGGGGGCGAGGGCGACCGGGAGGAGTTCCCAGTGGAGCAGGTCGGGGCTGCGGAAGTGGCCCCAGTGGACGTCCGCGTGCTCGGGGCCGTGCGGGTTGTACTGGAAGAACACGTGGTAGTGGCCGTCGTGGAAGACCAGCCCGTTGGGGTCGTTGATCCAGTTCCGGGGCGGCCGCAGGTGGACGGCGGGCAGGTGGGGGTCGACGGGCGACGCGGACACACGAATGCCTTTCGGGGGGTGCGCACACAGCGCGGCATGAGGAGAGGGGCGCAACCGGGGCGCGGGTGCGGTGGGGGTCGCGCCGGGGTCAGCCTTTGACGCCGCTGGAGGCGATGCTGTTGATGAAGGACCGCTGGAAGGCCAGGAACAGTGCGAGTACCGGCACGGTGATCATGGAGGCGTAGGCCATGATCTGGCCCCAGGAGACGTCGAGCTGGAAGAAGTACTGGATGCCGACCATGACCGGCCGCAGGTCCTCGCTCTGGATGACCATCAGCGGCCACAGGTAGGAGTTCCAGGCCGGCAGGAAGGTCAGGATGGCCACGGTGGCGATCGCCGGGCCGGACAGCGGCATGACGATGCGCCGGTAGATGCCGAACCAGCCGGCTCCGTCGATGACCGCCGCTTCGTCGAGTTCCTTGGGGATGCTCTGGAAGTACTGGTGGAACAGGAAGATGGAGAAGGCGTTGGCGATGAAGGGCAGGATCTGCACCTGGTAGGTGTCCAGCCAGCCCTCGGTGAGGGTGAGGTGGAACCCGTTCATCTGGAGCCAGGGGAGCTTGTTGACCCACCAGACCATCGGCAGGGCGAAGGTCTCGAACGGCACGATGAGGGTCGCGATCAGTGCGGAGAGCACGACCTTCTTGCCGCGCCAGCGCATCCGGGACAGGGCGAAGGCGGCAAGGCTGTTGACGACGATGCCGAGCACGACGGTGATCACCGAGACGCCGACGGAGTTGAGCAGGAACCGCGCCGCGGGCACCCGGTCGAACACTCCGGCGTAGTTGGCCAGCGACAGGTGCCCGACGGGCAGGAACGCCTTGATGCTGCCCAGGTCGCCGAAGATCTGCTGGTCGGGCTTGAAGGACGACACCAGCATGAAGATGATCGGGAAGGCGAAGAACAGCGCCAGGATGACGCGCGCCGCCTGGATTCCCAGCACACGAAGCACCGATGCCGGGCGGCGGTCCGTACGCGGCGGGGTCGGGGATGCGGTGGTCACGTCAGTCCCTCTCTCGGGTGAGGAAGCGCTGTACGAGGGAGACGGTCAGCACCAGGACGAAGAAGGCCAGCGAGATCGCCGAGGCGTAGGAGGTCTGCTGCTGTGCGTAGCCGGTTTGGACGGCCTGGTAGACGACCGTGGTGGTGGAGTCCAGCGGTCCGCCCTGGGTCATCACGCTGACCTGCGTGAACAGGCTGAATGCGGCGATGGTGATGGTGATGAGCACGAAGGTCCGGGTGGCGCGCAGGCCGGGCCAGGTCACGTAGAGGAACCGCGCCCAGCGGCCGGCCCCGTCGATGTCGGCGGCCTCGTAGAGGTCCGCCGGGATGGTCTGCAGTCCGGCCAGCCAGATGATCATGTGGAAGCCGACGCCTTGCCACACGGACATGAAGATGATGGCCGGCATGGCCGTGGACGGGTTGTTCAGCCAGTCCGGTCCGTGCACATGCCCGAAGGTGAGCGCGGAGATGAGGTGGTTGATCAGCCCGGTCTGCCGGTACATGAAGGTCCACAGGATGGACACCACGACCATCGAGGTGACGACCGGGATGAAGTAGACGGTGCGGAAGAAGTTGACGCCCCTCACCTTGCCGTTGACCAGCAGCGCCAGCACGAGGGCCAGTCCGCCCTGTAGCGGGACGACCACGACGGCGAAGTAGAACGTGTTCCGGAGCGACTTGTAGAACAGCGGGTCGTGCAGCAGGATCCGGAAATTCTGCAGGCCCGTGAAGTGCGCCGGGGTGGGGGAGATCAGCCGGGCGTTGGTGAACGCCAGCGCGAACGCCAGCGTCACCGGGATGACGAAGAAGAGCAGCAGCAGGAACACCGCGGGGCTCACCATGCCCAGGGCGGTGAGGCTTTCCCGGCGTCGTGCGCGCATCCGCGCCGGACGCTTCACCGGTCGCGGACGGGCATCGGCGTCGGTGCCGGTATGGGTGGACATCATGGTGGTCATGAGACCTCCGGGCAGGAACGTGCCCCGGCGGAGGCGGAGGGGGAGGCACGCCTCCGCCGGGACGGTTGGATGCGGTCAGCCGGCGTCGTAGTCGTTGGTCGACAGGTTGTTGTCGATCTGGCTGACGGCCTGGTCCAGAGTGCCCTTGACATCGGCGCCGGCCACGATGTCCTGCGCCGCCTTGGTGAACACGGTGGAGATGTAGGGGTAGGCCGGGGTGACGGGCCGGACCACCGCGAACTTCTGTGCTTCCTTGACGAAGATGTTGAACTGCCCGCCCGGCTGGTAGCCGGGCACCTGGGCGGCTGCCGCGTCGGTGGCCGGAATGGTGCCGGTGGACTTGGCGAAGTCCACGAAGTACTTCGTCTGCCGGGAGAAGTTCAGATAGGCCAGCGCCCCGGCCTTGTTGGAGCAGGAGGAGCTCATGCCCCACTGCCAGGACGCGCCGCCGATCTTCGGCCCGGAGCCGAAGTCGACCGGCGGAATCACCGCCAGATCGCTGCCGAGCTTCTTGGCGTTGGTCGCGCCGTCCCAGCTGCCGTCCCACTCGATGGCGGTCTTGCCGTTGAGGAAGTCGTTGTTGGGGCTGCTCCCGGACTTCTGCGCCATGTACTTGTCGGTGACCAGCGAGCGGAACCACTTGCCCCACTCGACGGCCTTCGTGCCGTTCAGCGCGCCCTTGGCGGTCTTGTACGTCGAGCGGTCGACGAGGTCGCCGCCGAAGCTCTGCAACATCGGGGAGTAGGCGTACGGCCACCACTCACCGGCGTTACCGGTGGCCAGGTCCAGCGGGTAGGTGAACTTGCCGCTCGCCTTGAGCTTGGCCAGCGCCGCGGCGAATTCGCTCTTGGTCCAGGGCGTGTCGACGGTGGGGATGCGGATGTCGTACTTCTTCAGGACCGACTTGCGGGCGAACATGGTCAGCGCCACGTCGTAGAAGCCGAACGAGTAGACCTTGCCCTTGTACGTGCCGACCGTGCTGGCCAGCTGGTCCGACACCGCGACCTTGCCCTTGGACAGGTCCAGCGGGGCCAGGTATCCGCCCAATGCCCAGTTCGGCACGTTGGGCCCGTCGGAGTCGAGCAGGCAGGGCAGCTTCTTGGCCGCGGCCGCGGCCACCACCGAGTCGTTGTAGGCGCCCTGCGGAAACGCCTGGATCTTGACCTTGTACTTGCTCTGGCTGGCGTTGAAGTCCTTGACGACCTGCTTGACGACCGCGTACTCGGTGGCGTTGCCGGCGTTGTGGGTCCACAGGGTCAGCGTGTTGCCGTCGGCGCCCGCGCCCGAGCCGGTGCTGCCGCCTGCACAGCCCGCGATCAGCATGGCCGCGCTGAGGGCGGCTACACTCGACACCGCGAGGCGCCTGGTTCTCGATTCCACGAGGTTCCTCCATCTCACTGGGCACGGTCCAGCCAGACCGTGCCGGGCGGCCGGTGATGACGGCCGCTTGTTTCGGTGGTGCTCCGCCGTCCCGAGGTCAGAGTCGGGGCGGCGGAGCGACCGAAGCCCGTGCCACGAGCGGGCAGGGCAGCATCTCTTGCGCGGCCGGGCCCGCGATCGGGCCCGGTGCTTCGATGAGGGCGAGCAACTGGGTGATCGCCCGTGCCCCCATCTCGTAGTGCGGCAGGGCGACCGTGGTCAGCTTGGGGAACACGCCCTCGCAGATCAGCTCCTGGTTGTCGAATCCGATGACCGACAGGTCCGCCGGGATGGACAGCCCCAGCTCGGCAGCCGCCCGGTAGGCGCCCATCGCCATCCTGTCGTTGAAGCAGAACAACGCGGTGGGCCGCGCCACCCCCTCCAGGAGCCGGCGCGCCGCCCGGTACCCTCCGGCGGAGTCGGCTGTTTCCGTCACCACCAGGTCCGGGTCATCGGCGATGGCGGCCTCGGCGAGGGCGGCCCGGTAGCCCTTCAGCCGTCCGTGAGTGGCCGGGATGTCGTCCAGGTTGTTGACGAAGCCGATCCGGCGGTGGCCGTGGTCGAGCAGTTCGCGCACCGCCGTGTAGCCGCCGAGGACCTCGTCCGGCACCACCGACGGCACGGTGAGGTCGTCCGAGCGCGCGTCCAGCAGTACGGTCGGCACCGAGCGAAGGCCGTCCGGGACCTCCACGACCCGGTGGAACATCGACGCGTACAGCACACCGTCGACCTGCCGCTGCAACAGCAGGTCGATCTCCTTGCGTTCCAGCTCCGGATTGCCCCCGGTGTTCAGCATGAGCAGCAGCAGGCCCTGCTCGGCTGCCGCCTCCTGGGCCCCCAGGATGATCCGCCCGGCGTACGGCGTCGTGGCGATCTCGTCGCTGACGAAGCCCACCGTGTTCGAACGCTTCAGACGCAGCCCGCGCGCCAGGCCGTTCGGCGCGTACCCCAGCCGCCGGGCCGCCTCCAGGACCCGCTGCCGGGTCTCCGGATTGATCCGCTTGCCCTCGACATTGTTGAGGATGTGGGAGACGGTCGTGACCGAGACGTCGGCTGCCGCCGCCACATCCTTGATCCCGACCCGCTTGCCCATGGTGTGCCCAATCGTTTTGGCAACTGATTGCGGGATGAGATTGCGCCACCGGCGGCATCCCTGTCAACGCCTCGTTACGAACTCGTGGCCAAGCGGTGTCGTCGGGGGTTCGGCCGGTGCGTCGCTGCGGCCCGCCCCGGGAAGGGTCGGACGCTCGGCGGTCCGAGGGAGTCCCGCTCGCGCAGGAGCATGGGCACCCGGTGCGCTGCGGCGTTCCCGGGGCTGTTCCAAGGATCCTCTTCGAGGATCGACTCGACTGCCCGGCAGCCTGGGGCGGTGGCCCGCGGCCAGGAGCCGGCCCACCTTCCGGTGGCCGTCGTCGGCCCCCCAGTCGCTGATCCCGCCGACGCGGGTCAGCTGAAGATGAACGCCATGTTGCGAAAGTGTTGACAGCCTCGGATGTCCCGTTTCAGTATGTCAGCCACCTCACACCCCCCCTGGCCGGGGAGCCCCGGCTTCCGTGATTGAAACGTATCAAGGAACCGCGCCATGATGCCCATCGCACCGTCCCACCGAAGATCCACAGGCGGGCGGTTTCTGCTCGCGGCCCTGCTCACCACGGTGCTCGCCCTCGTCGGCGGAGTGACCGTACTGCTGCCCTCGGCGCAGGCCTCCACCGCCGCGCCCACGGCCCTGACCGTCGGCGGGCTGGCTGCCCCCGCCGACGTCGCCCCCGGGTCCGCGCCGCTCCTCGGCTGGCATGTCGGCGGCGACCGGCAGAGCGCCTACCAGATACAGGTCGCCACCACGTCCTCGGCCCTGACCGGGACGCCGGACGTGTGGGACTCGGGCCAGGTCACCTCCACCACCGACGGCAACGTGACGTATGCCGGCGCGACCCTGACCGCCTCCTCCGGCTACTACTGGCGGGTCCGCACCTGGGACACCTCGGGCGCCGCCTCCGCCTGGTCGGCCGCCGCAGCCTTCGGTACGGGGCCCGGCACCACCTGGTCCGCGGCGACCCCCATCTGGAGCGGCGCCCCCACCGCCTGGACGGACTACACCTTCCAGGGCAGCTTCGTCATCAACGCCAAGTACGCCAGCGTCACCTTCCGTGCGCAGGACACCAGCAACTACTACCTGTGGCAGTTCAAGGGCGGCGGCGTGAACACCCTCGCCCCGCAGGTCCAGAAGAGCGGAACGTTCACGGCTCTCAAGACCGCCGTGGCGCTGCCGATCACTTTGACCACCGGCTCGACCTACAACTTCCGGATCGTGACCTCCGGCTCGACCTTCACCACGTATCTGAAGGCGTCCGCCGACACCACCTGGACCCTGGTCGACACCACCACCGACGCCACCTTCAACTCAGGCGGCATCGGCTTCCGCACGGGCCTGACCGAGCAGGCCACCTTCGACGACATCACGGTCACCGACTCCAGCGCCAACTCCCTCTACAGCAATGACTTCAGCGACTCCGACAATGCCGACTTCAGTTGCGGCACCATCACCGGCGGCGCCCTGTTCGTCGACAAGGCCAAGAACTGCGTCACCGGGCTGCCCACTGCCTGGACGGACTACACCTTCCAGGGCAGCTTCGTCATCACCGCCAACATCGCCAGCGTCACCTTCCGTGAGAAGGACACCAGCAACTTCTACCTGTGGCAGTTCAAGGGCGGCGGCGTGAACACCCTCGCCCCGCAGGTCCAGAAGAGCGGAACGTTCACGGCTCTCAAGACCGCCGTGGCGCTGCCGATCACTTTGACCACCGGCTCGACCTACAACTTCCGGATCGTGGCCTCCGGCTCGACCTTCACGACCTATCTGAAGGCGTCCGCCGACACCACCTGGACCCTGGTCGACACCACCACCGACGCGACCTACTCCTCCGGCGGCATCGGTTTCCGTACCGGCAGCACCGAGCAGGCCACCTTCGACGACATCACCGTTACCGACCCCAATGGCAGCTCTCTGTACAGCAACGACTTCAGCGACTCATCCAACGCCGACTTCAGCTGCGGCACCATCACCAGCGCCGCCCTGGTCATCGGCACCAGCAAGAACTGCGGCACCGGACTGCTGACCGTACCCAGCTGGACGTTCCTGCGCGGCACCACGAACCTGGCCTCCGGCAAGTCCATCGCCTGGGCCCACCTGTACGCCACCGGAGCCTCCACCACCCCGGCACGCCAGTTCGTCTACAAGCTGTGGGTCAACGGCAGCTTCGTCGGCGTCGGCCCCACCCGGCCGGTCGGCTCCGAGACCCGCTACGACGGTTACGACGTGACCTCCCTGCTGAACGCGGGCGCCGCCAACACCATCGGCGCACTCGCCTACACCACCAGTGACCAGCGATTCCTGGCGCAGCTGGTGGTCCGGTACACCGACGGCACCAGCAAGACGTACGGCACCGGAGCCGGCTGGAAGGCCCTGGACGGCACGCGGATCCTGCCGAGCGTCGGCTCCATCGGCACCAGCTACTACACGGCGCCCAAGGAGAACTTCGACGCCCGCCGCTACCCGTTCGGTTTCGCCACGGCTGCCTTCAGCGCCGCCGCCTGGCCGTCGGCGGTCACCAAGAGCTCCTTCAGCAACCTGCAGCCCACGCCGACCGCCAAGGTCAGGCAGACGTCCCAGACCCCCGCCTCGGTCACCGAGTACTCCAGCGGCAACTACTTCATCGACTACGGCCGCACCTGGATCGGCGGCCTGTCCCTGACCCTGAGCGGCACCGCCGGACAGGTGGTGGACATCCGCTACGGCCAGGTCACCTCCGGCACCAACACCGTCAAGTACCAGACCTCGGCCGGCAACACCTACCAGGACAAGTGGGTCCTGAAGGCCGGCAGCCAGCAACTGGAGACCTGGGGCCTGCGCGTCTTCCGGTACGTCCAGGTCATCGGCGCCCCCACCGGCCTGACCGCCGCCGACTTCACGGCGGAGGCGTACCTGTACCCGTTCGACGAGTCGGCCGGCGTCTTCAACTCCTCCGACAGCACCCTCAACAAGGTCTGGGCGCTGTCCCGCAACACCATCGAGACCGGCAACCAGAACCTCTACGTCGACTCCTGGGAGCGTGAGCGCGGCTACTACGAGGCCGACTCCTACCTCCAGCTCCTGGGCAACCTCTACACCGGCGGCGACTCGGCGCTGGGCGACTACTCGCTGAGCCTCCTGCTCTCCAACCGGACCTGGCCCACCGAGTGGCCGATGTACACGATCCTGGCCCTGCACGACAGCTACGAGGCCACCGGCAGCACCGTGCCGCTGTCCGCCGCCTACACCACCCTTCAGGGCAAGCTCCCCGACGCGTGGTATGACTCCTCGACCGGCCTGATCCACAAGACCACCGGCAGCAGCGGCGCGAGCAGCTGCACCGACTGCGACATCGTCGACTGGCCCTCCTCGCAGCGCGACGGCTACGTCTTCACCTCCTACAACACCGTCATCAACGCCATCGCCTACCGCTCCTACGCGGACATGGCAGACATCGCCACCGCGCTGGGCAAGACCTCGGACGCCGCTACGTACACGGCCAAGGCCGCCGCCATCAAGACCGCGGTCAACGCGAACATGTGGGACTCATCCACGGGCGCCTACCGTGACGGACTGAACAACGACGGCACCGTGATCAACCACTACGCCGTCCAGGCCAGCGCCTTCGCCACCGCGTTCGGCCTCGCCAGCTCCTCGCAGGCCGCGCAGGTGGCCACCTACCTGGGCACCCGCGGTATGGCGTGCAGCGTCTACTGCGCCGGCTTCCTCATCCAGGCCCTGTACGAGGGCAACCGGCCGGACCTCGCGTACACCCTGCTGACCTCGACCGGGACCAACAGCTGGATGAACATGATCAACGCGGGGGCGGGCGCCACCATGGAGGCCTGGGACCTCTCGCAGAAGTCCAACACCACCTACTCACACCCCTGGGCGGCGGCCCCCGCCTTCAACATCCCCCAGGACATGTTCGGCATCCGGTCCACCACCCCGGGCTTTGCGACCTTCCAGGTCAAGCCCCAGCCCACCTCGGTCACCTGGGCCAACGTCACGGTGCCCACCGGCCACGGCACCATCGGCGCGGCCTTCGACACCACCAGCGGCGGTCGCGTCGACATCAGCGTGAACGTCCCGGCCAACACCAGTTCCTCGGTGTACCTGCCCGGCGGCACCGAGGGTACGACCAGCGTCTTCATGGACGGCAGCAGCGTCGCCGCCACCTACGACAACGGTTTCCTGCGCGTCGACGACGTCCAGCCCGGCTGCCACATCGTCACCACTTCCTCCGACAGCACCCCGTACAGCGACACCAAGCTCACCGGCATCTGCTAGGCCCTGTCCGGGCGATCAGGCACGGCCCGGCCATGATCGCCCGGACAGGGCTTAGGCCACGTCGTCAGCACTCAGGACTTACAGCCGGCCGGGGGTCGCCCGGCCGGCGGTGTGCGCGGCGGGCCCCGGCGAGGCGGCGGTTGACCTGGCTCCACCGGTCCGCGAACCGTTGCCGCGCGGGCGGGGACGTTCCGTGGCTGGTGACCGACGGAGACGGCGTCCCTATTGGGACACCGAAGTTCACCTCGCAGTTCGACACGAATGTCGGCAACTTCGCGGCCCTGCAGAAGGCGCTGCGGGCAGCCGGGTTGCTGATGATCCTCGACGCCGGCGTGGTTATTCGGCGGCCTGCTCAATCACCGGAGTGAGAGAGGTGGCGAGGAGCTCGAGCGTGTCGATCACGCGGTTCGAGAAGCCCCACTCGTTGTCGTACCAGGCGACCACCTTGACGTGGCGGCCGTCGACGCGGGTGAGATCCGAGTCGAAGATCGACGAGGCCGGATTGCCTGTGATGTCGGACGACACCAGCGGGTCGTCCGAGTACTCGAGGATGCCGGCGAGCGGCCCCTGCGCCGCGGCGCGGTACGCCGCCAGCACGTCCTCGCGCGTCACGTCGCGGGCGACGGTCGTGTTGAGTTCGACGATCGAGCCCACCGGAACGGGCACGCGGATCGAGTCGCCCGACAGTTTGCCCTCGAGGTTCGGCAGCACGAGGCCGATCGCCTTGGCGGCACCCGTCGTGGTCGGCACGATGTTGACAGCGGCGGCACGGGCCCGGCGGGCGTCGCGGTGCGGACCGTCCTGCAGGTTCTGCTCCTGCGTGTAGGCGTGCACCGTCGTCATGAAGCCGTGCTCGATGCCCGCGAGCCCGTCGAGCACCGCGGCCAGCGGCGCGAGGGCGTTGGTCGTGCACGAGGCGTTCGAGATGATCGTGTGCACGGCCGGGTCGTACGCGTCGGTGTTGACCCCGAACGCGAGCGTGACATCGGCGCCGTCCGACGGCGCGCTGACGAGCACCTTCTTCGCGCCCGCGTCGAGGTGGGCACGGGCGGCCTTGGCCGACGTGAAGCGGCCGGTCGACTCGAGCACGATGTCCACGCCGAGTTCGGCCCACGGCAGCTGCGCCGGTTCGCGCTCGGCGAGCACCGTGATGCGACGGCCGTCGACGACGAGGGCGTCCCCGTCGACGTCCACCGGGCGACCGAGCCGGCCGGCCGTCGTGTCGTAGGCGAGCAGCCGCGCGAGGGCGGCGGGCTCCGTGAGGTCGTTGACGGCGACGACCTCGAGGTCGCTGTCGCGTTCGAGCAGTGCGCGCAGCGCGTTGCGTCCGATGCGGCCGAATCCGTTGATGGCGATGCGAGTCATGAGTGGTGTCCCTTCGGGTTCGCCATCCAGGTTCGCGCGCTGCATCCGCCGGTGACAGTGGCGTGATCGCCACGGTTCACAAGGATCTCGCCAAGTGGCAGCGGGCTACTCGCCCCGGGTGAAGGTGCGCCGGTACTCGCTCGGCGTCGTGCCGAGGATGAGCTGGAAGTGCCGCCTCAGATTCGTACCGGTGCCCAGACCGACGTCGGCGGCGATCTGCTCGACGCTCCGCTCCGAACGTTCGAGCAGCTCACGGGCCACGTCGATGCGGGCACGCATGACCCACTGCATCGGTGTGTACCCGGTGTCTTCGACGAAGCGGCGCGAGAAGGTGCGTGGCGATACGACCGCATGCCGGGCGAGCGCCTCGAGGGTGAGGGGCTCGCCGAGCCGGTGAAGTGCCCACTCGCGGGTGGCGGCGAACCGCTCGCCGAGCGGCTCGGGCACGCTGCGCGGCACGTACTGCGCCTGACCGCCGCTGCGGTAGGGGGCCGCGACCAGGCGCCGGGCCGCGTGGTTCGACGCGGCCACCCCGAGGTCGCCGCGCAGGATGTGCAGGCACAGGTCGATGCCCGAGGCGGCGCCGGCCGACGTCAGCACGCTGCCCTCGTCGACGAACAGAACGTTCTCGTCGACCTGCACGAGTGGATGCTTCGCCGCAAGCGCCCGCGTGTAATGCCAGTGCGTCGTGGCGCGCTTTCCGTCGAGCAGGCCCGTGGCGGCGAGCGCGAAGGCGCCCGTCGAGATGGCGGCGAGCCGCGCGGCCCGATTGTGGGCGGCGATCAGCGCGTCGACGACGGCCTGCGGCGGGGCGTCGCGGTCCGGGAACCGGTAGCCGGGGATGAAGACGATGTCGGCCCACACAAGCGCGTCGAGGCCGTGGGCGGCGTGGTACGACAGGCCGTCGCCGCCGGTCACGAGACCGGGTGCCGCGCCGCACACCCGCACCTCGTACGGCATGCTCGCGCGGGTCGTGAACACCTGCGCGGGAATGCCGACATCGAGCGGCTTCGCACCCTCCAGCACAAGGACGGCGACGCGACGCAGGCGGGAGGCTGGCACGGGGAACAGGCTACGTGGTGGACCGCATGGGCAACGGGGTCATCTTCACGCAGAGCCTTCTCCGAGGGCTCGGGCACCTTCATGAGCTGAGCCCCGGCAACTCCCTGCCGCTGAGCCCTCGGGTTCATGCATCCAGGGGCCGGTTGCGGGAGGCCGCCACCTGTTCGTCCAGGTGCTTTGCCATCGCGCTGACCTGGGACTTCGACAGTTGGGTGACGCCGGGGGACTCGGCGAGTTTCTCCACCCGGCGGGTGCTGACGCCCAGGATGTAGGCGGTGGCGACCACGGCCCCTCGGTCAGGGCAGGACGAGCTTTCATCGACGGTCCCTTCCGCCACGTCAGGACGGCACATCCGCGCTGTCGAGCCTCTGCAACCCGGCTTCCCCTGGCCTCGCAGACTTGCCTTTACGGAGAATAGAGTTCTCAATGGATGCGAACATCGTTCTGTCAACTCGTCGAAAGCAGGGGGAGAGCGTCATGCAGGGGTTGAAGGGCAAGGTTGTCCTGGTCGCGGGCGCCGCCACCGGGCTTGGCGCAGCCTCGGCACAGCGGCTGGCCCAGGAAGGTGCCCGGGTGGTGGTCGGTGATCTGAATCTGGCCGGAGCCGAGCAGACGGCGGGTGCCATCGGCGACTCCGGCGCCGAGGCGGTCGCCGTGCAGTTCGACATCGCGGACGACGCCTCCGTCCAGGAGTTGGTCGCCGCGACGGTGCGGACCTACGGGGGACTGGACGCCGTGCACATCAACGCCGGTGACATGGGCTCGGTGCGCAAGGATACCGATGTGGTCGACATCGACCTCGCGGTGTGGGACCGCACCGTTGCCGTCAACCTGCGCGGCCACATGTTGGTCAGCCGGCACGCCATCCCCGAGCTGCTCGCACGCGGCGGCGGGGCGATCGTCTACACCTCCTCCATCGCCTCGTTCACCGGCGAGCCCGAGCGCCCCGCCTACGCCGCGACCAAGGCAGGGATCAACGCCCTCGCCCGCCATGTGGCCTCGCGCTGGGGCAAGCAGGGCATCCGCGCCAACGCCGTCACCCCCGGCCTGATCCTGACTCCCGAGATCCGGGAGGGAGCGCCGCCCGAGATGCTGCAGGCCAAGCTCGCACGGACCCGCAGCACCCGCCACGGCCAGGCCGGCGACATCTCCAGCATGGTTGCCTATCTGCTCTCCGACGAGGGGTCCTGGATCAACGGACAGGTCGTCAACGTCGACGGGGGCACGGTACTTCGCTGATTCCTCCTGGGTGCGCCCGCCTACTGCAGGGCCGGTTTGCAACCGGCTCCACCAGCCCTCAAGGATCCTCAGGGGCCATACAGGGGCCGCAAGGATAGGAACGGGATCGACAAGCACCGCACAGGACTGGCATCGATTAACATGTCTGACCTGCGAAAACGTGCCTCATGTGGTTGTTCTCGCGTACTGAAGCGGACCGCCCGATGCCGCTGAGCCCGAAGTCTCCGTCTCGGGATCCCGGAACTCCCGGCCGGGGGCCGAGGTCAGGGCAGTACGACGATCTTGCGTCCCCGACCGGCTGCGAACTGCTCCAGTGCCTGCGGGTACTGGGTCAGCGGCATCCGGTGGCTGATGAACACCTGCGGATCGAGCACGCCGGTGGCGAAGAGGTCGGCGGCGCGTTCGAAGCTGTGCAGGACGGCCATGGAGCCGGTGATGGTGATCTCCTGGTTGTAGATGCGGTACGGCGAGATGGTGGCCGTTGTCGCGTAGTCGGAGACCCCGAACTGGAGGAACGTTCCGGCCTTGGCGACGCGTTCCAGGCCGTCCTGGATGGCGGCGGCGTTGCCGGTCGCGTCGACCACCACGTCCCAGCCGGCCGGCCGCCCCAACTCGTCGGCCGAGATGGCTGCTTGGGAACAGCCCAGTTTCTCGGCCGTCGCAAGCCGCTCGAGGTTGACGTCGACGACGTCCACCGAGGCGGCTCCGGTGCGCTTGGCGAGCTCCAGCATCATCAGGCCCATCGTGCCGCTGCCGTAGATCAGCACGCGGGAGCCGAGCCTGCTGTTGAGCACGTCGTAGCCGCGCACGGCGCAGGACAGCGGTTCGATCAGTGCCGCGTCCTGGACGTCCACGTGGTCGGGCAGCCGTACGCAGTTGGCGACGGGCGCCACGGCGTACTCGGCGGCGCCGCCGGCCACGGTCACTCCGATCGCCTGCCACCGGTCGCAGAGGTTGTTGCGGCCGGCCCGGCAATAGCGGCACTCGTTGCAGTACAGCGAGGGGTCCACAGCGACCCGGTCGCCGATCGCGAGTTCGGTGACCTCGCTGCCGAGGCCCACGACCTCGCCGGCGAACTCGTGGCCCGGCACGACGGGCAGGGTCGGTGCGAACTCGCCCTGCAGAATGTGCAGATCGGTCCCGCACAGTCCGCAAGCCGCCACATCGACCACGACCTCGCGCGGTCCGGGAGTGGGGTCGGGCACCGTGGTGACGGTGACCTTGCCGGGCGCTTCGATGACGGCTGCTTTCACTTGACTGCTCCTAGGGACAGGCCGCGGACGAGTTTGTCCTGGGCGGCGAAGCCGGCGATGAGGACGGGGAGGGAGACGAGGGTGGCGGCGGCGCAGAGCCGGGCGAGGAAGAGGCCTTCGTTGGTGATGAAGCCGACGAGGAAGACCGGTGCGGTGGAGGCCTGGGTGGCGGTGAGGTTGACGGCGAACATGAATTCGTTCCAGCTGAAGATGAAGCAGATCAGCGAGGTGGCGGCGAGTCCGGGCATGGCCACTGGTGCGACGACCCGCCACAGCACGGTGAGCAGGCCCGCGCCGTCGACTTCGGCGGCTTCCAGGATTTCCTTGGGGACTTCGGCGAGGAAGGAGCGCATCATCCAGACCGCGATCGGGAGGTTCATGGCGGTGTAGAGGATGACCAGTGTCCACACGTTGTCCAGCATTCCGGCGTCCTTGACGATCAGGTAGACCGGCAGGAGGGCCGCGATGGCGGGGAGGAATTTGGTGGACAGGAAGAAGAACATCACGTCGGTCCACTTCTCGACCGGCTTGATGGACAGTGCGTAGGCCGCCGGTACCGCCAGGGCGAGTACCAGCAGCGTGGACAGGATGCTGGCCATGGCCGAGTTGAGGAGGAAGGGGGTGATGTCCCGGCTGAACAGCAGCTTGTACTGGTCGAGGGTGAGCGCGGCCAAGGGGGTCGGGGGGTTGGTCGCGGCGTCGGCCTCCTGGTGGAAGGAGGTCAGCACCATCCACGCCACCGGCGCGAAGAACGCCAGGGTGGCCAGCCAGATGACGAAGGTCCACAGGGGCGAGAGCTTCGGTGAAGCGCCGTGGTCGTCCTTGCGGCGCAGGATCTTCTTGAGCCTGGTCCCGGGGGCGCCGGCTACGGCGTGGGCGGTCACTTGGATGCCTCCTCGCGGAACAGTGACGCGATGGTGCGCAGGGCGAAGGTCGCGATGACGATCGAGCCGAGGACGACGACGACGCCGGCGGCGGCTGCTTCGCCGTATTCGTATTTGCGGAACATGGTCAGGTAGATCTCGTAGGGCAGGTTGGTGGTTTCCGAGCCGGGGCCGCCCTGGGTGATGGTGTAGACGGAGTCGAAGGTCTGCACGACGTAGATCGTGCCGAGCAGGACGCCCAGCTCGATGTACTGCCGCAGGTGGGGCAGGGTGATGTGGCGGAAGGTCTGCAGGGCGGTGGCGCCGTCGACGCGGGCTGCTTCCAGGACGTCGCCGGGCTGTGCCTGCAGGCCGGCCAGGAGGATGAGCATCATGAACGGCGTCCACTGCCAGACCAGGGAGACGACCACGGCGGGCATGGGGAAGGTGGAGACCCAGTCGACGGTGGGGCCGTTGTCGGCTCCGAAGAGCCGGTAGATCGCGTTGAGGGTGCCGTTGAGCAGTCCGTAGTCGGGGTTGTAGATGGCGTGCTTCCACAGCAGTGCGGCCGCGACGGGCATGACGAGGAAGGGGGCGATGAGCAGGGTGCGGGCCAGGCCGCGGCCGATGAAGCGGCGGTCCAGCAGCAGGGCCAGGCCCAGTCCCAGGAGCACGCTGATCAGGACCACCGAGGCGGTGAGCACGATGGTGTTGAGGACGGCGGTGCGCAGGCGGTCGTCGGTGAAGACGAACTTGAAGTTGGACAGGCCCACGAAGTGGCGGTCGCCGGGTTTGAGGATGTTCCACTGGAAGGTGGAGATGACCAGCGTGGCCACGAAGGGCAGCTGGGTGACGACGATGGTGAAGATCAGCGCCGGCAGCAGCGGAACACGCCGCCGCCACTTGCGGATGCCGGCGGATGTGCGCGAGCGGCTGGCGGGTGGTGGTGCTGTCTTGGGGGGTGCGGTGAGCGTGGTCATGAGGGTTCCTCTGCCGATGACGGCCAGGGTGGGGGAAGCGGTGCCCGGCCGGCCCCGGGGGCCGGCCGGGCAGTGACGGTCACTGGTAGTTCTTGGCGACGTCCTCGGCGAGCTTCTGGCCGTCGTCCAGCGCCTTGTCCACGCTGGTCTTGCCGGCGATGGCCGCGGAGATCTCCTGCGTCACCTTCGTTCCCAGGTCCTGGAACTCGGGGATGGCCACGAACTGGACGCCCACGGTCGGCCTGGGCTGGACACCCGGATTGGTCGGGTCGGCCCCTTCGATGGACTTCAGAGTGATGTCACCGAACGACGCGGCGGCCTTCTGGTACTCGGGGATGGCGTACGTGCTGGTCCGCTTGCCGGCCGGGACGCGCGCCCAGCCGAGCTTCTCTCCGACGAGCTTCTCGTACTTCTTGCTGGACGCCCAGAGCATGAACTTCGAGGCGGCGTCGGCGTTCTTGGTGGTCTTGGGCATGGCCCAGGCCCAGCTCCAGAGCCAGCCGCTGCTCTTGGTCTCGACGGTGGGTGCGTAGGCGTAGCCGACGTGGCCGGCGATCTTGCTGGAGGCGGGGTCTTCCAGCGACCCGGCGGCGCTGGTCGCGTCGTACCACATCGCGACCTTCTTCTGGCTCAGCGCGTTCAGGCACTCGGTGAAGCCGGACTGCGCAGCCCCCGCCTCGCCGTGCTGCTTGACCAGGTTGACGTAGAAGTTCGTGGCCTTCTTGAACGCCGCACTGTTGACCTGCGCTTTCCAGTCCTTGGTGAACCAGGTGCCGCCGAAGGTGTTGACCACGGTGGTGAGCGGGGCCCCGAGCTCGCCCCAGCCGGGCAGGCCGCGCAGGCAGATGCCGCGCATGCCGGCCTCGGCACCGTCGACCTTGGCCGCGATGTCGGCGATCTGCTGCCAGGTCGGATGCTCGGGCACCGTGACGCCCTTGGCCTTCATGACGTCCTTGTTGTACATCAGCATCGAGGACTCGCCGTAGAACGGCAGCGCGTACAGCTTGCCGTCCGAGCCGGACAGCGACTGCACCATCGGCTTGAGCAGGTCGGCCTTGTCGAAGCTCGTGTCCTTGTCGGCGTAGGACCCCAGCTCGTGCAGCCAGCCGTTCTTCTCCCAGATGGGCACCTCGTAGGCGCCGATGGTGGCGACGTCGTACTGACCGGCCTTGGTCGCGATGTCCTGGGTGACCTTGTCGCGCAGCTCGTTCTCGGGAAGGATCGTGAAGTTGACCTTGATACCGGTGTCCTTCGTGAACGTGTCCTTCGTCAGCTTCGCGATGTCCTCCATCTGCGGATTGCCGACCATCAGCACGTTGATGCTCTTGCCTCCGCCGGAGCTTGACGAGCCGCCTGCTCCGCTGCAGGCGACCAGCAGCGAGCCGGCGGTTGCGGCCGTGATGAGGACATGGGTCATTCTTCGTGCGCGCATGACTGACTCCAGGGGATGTTTCGAGGGCGTGAGGAACCAGGCCCCCGGGCTTGCGGGGGGTGGCGTAAGGGTGGGATATGGGGTTGAACCGCGGCTCAGGCCCGGATGACCTCGGGGCCCAGCAGTGAGTAGCGGTGTGCCTCGGAGGCGGGCAGCCCGGTGTCGGTGACGATCGCCTCGAACTCGGTGACCTCTGCGAAGCGACAGAAGCTCACGGCGCCGAACTTCGTATGGACCCCGGAGAACACCCGGCGCCTGGCGACTCTCATGACCTCGGCCTTCAGTGCGCTGACCGCAGGGTCGGGGGTGGTGAGTCCGTACTCGCGGGAGATGCCGTTCGCGCCGACGTACGCCAGGTCGATGACGAAGCCGGACAGCATGCGGGTCGCCCAGTGGTCGACCGTGGCCAGCGTCCCGCCACGCACCCGGCCGCCGAGCAGTAGCACCGTGATGCTCTCGGCGGAGGCCAGGTCACCAGCGGTGGCCAGCGAGGACGTGACCACGGTCAGTGGCCGGTCTCGGGGCAGGGCGGCGGCGATGAGCTGCGGGGTGTAGCCCTCGTCGATGAACACGGTCTCGGCATCCCCGAGCAGTTCGGCCGCAGCGGTCGCGATCCGGGACTTCTCGGGGACGTGCATGGTGGTCCGGAAGGCGAGCGTGGTCTCGAAGCCCGCACTCTCCACGGGACTGGCACCGCCGTGGGTACGGCGCACCAGCCCGTGCTCCTCCAGTACGTTCAGATCGCGCCTCACGGTCTCCTTGGAGACCCCGAGGTCAGCAGCGAGCTTTCCGACGTCCACGGATCCGGTACGGCGTGCCGTATCCAGAATCCGGCGTCTTCGCTCCTCGGTGTCCACGGCGACACCTCCGTTCCACGGCTCCGCGCGGTGTGCCCGCACCAGCAGATTCCCGAAGCCCTGCCCGTTCGGGCGTTCGGTGACTATTTCTACAAGCAGGCCGACCGGCTGACCAGGTTCGGCGTTAAGTACTTCATGACCGATTGTGCCCGTTTTTTCGAGTCCGGATCCCCTGGACGAGGCGGTGGAGGCCCCAGGGGGTGGGAGACCGCTGCCCGCTACTCCCGCTGAGCGTGCCCGTTCGCCGCCCGTTTCGCGGATGGATCAGGGCGCTGGGCCGGAGTCGACGCGTAAATCCGGTCGGCACCGCGCTGGGCGCCCCACGCCTCGCAGGGGAGACGGGCGCTGAGCCGGCTGGGCTGTCCATCCGGGACGCGTTCGGGACGCAGGTAGGGCACAAAGAGAGGCGCAGACTGACAAGGGTCGGGAAGCAGCAGCCTGCTGCACCCCCTTTGACCTGGGAATACGTCAAGGTGAGCGTGGATCGGCAAGGGCCGTCAAGATCCTCAAAGGACCCACGCCGCTCCGCTCGGAAGGTCACCTACCCCCTCTGGCCTGCGGCGGAGTGGCCGGTGAAGGGACGGGGCTGACGTGCCTGCGCAGCCTGGTCGGTGAGTCGGACAGTCCCTAGGGCCTGTCTTGTGGCTGCGGTCCATGTGCCGCTGGCGCGGCATGGCCGTGGCGTCGCGTGCCCTGGCACCAGCGCTCGCGGCGTTGTCGTCGGTCAACGACGCTCCGCGTCGCTTCCCTCCTCCGCCTTGCGATCACAGGCGCCGCAGAGACATCAGCCGCTGGCGCGGCGGGCCGCTCCTTCCCCACGGAGATCCACAAGACAGGCCCTAGGTGGCTGGGATGACCGTGGGGGCTAAGGGGTGAATTCCTGTTCGAGCTTGTCGACCGTTCCGTCCGCCGTGGCGTGGTACTTGAAGACCAGGCCGGAGTTGGGATGGGCCTCCAGCCAGTCGAGAAGCTCCTGCACGCCGATGTGCTGGTTCTCGCTGCTTTCGGTGATCGGGTTGGTGGCGGTGATGTAGGCGGCCTGGTCGAGCGGCAGGTCGTACTCCTTGCCGGTCGTCTCGAACGCCGGGCCGTCGGTGTCGGGGTCGGGGCAGCCCCAGGCACCGCCTTCACGATCAGGTTGAGGCTGCCGCCTTCGGGCGTGTAGCGGTACACGGCGACCTCGTCCGGTGAGATCGGCATCTTGTGGTCGCAGCCGGGTGTTGCGCCGGAGCCCCCGTCGGCCGCCGACGCGGCCGATGTCTTGGCGGCTGCCTTGGCCGTGGGGGTTGTGGGGGTCGTGGTGGGGGCCGTCGTGGCGGACGCCGTCGGCGGGGCGGTTGTCGCCGCGCCGAGGCCGGCGGAAGGCGCGGCGGTACCGGTTGCCTTGTCCTGCGTCGCGGTGGCCTTCCCGGAGCCGCCGCAGCCGGTCAGCGCGGCCGTGCCGAGCGCGGTGAGCAGGACCGCCGCGACTGCCGCGCGATGTCCCGGTCTGCTACGGCTCATTGAGTGTTCGTCGGCCATGGGTCCTCCCCTGCCAGGGACGGCCGCGGTGGCCGATCCTCTTGGTGATCCATTGGCGAACGTAGCAGCGGGAGTCGCTGTGCCAGGGTTTGCGGCTGTTCCGCCATATTCCCGGGACACAGCTGTTGCACAGGGGCGGCGAAGGTCCCGGTAGGGCGGTCGCATGTGACCACCCTGACGGGTCAACGGCCGGCCGGACCGGCGGGGCGAGGCCGACCGGACCTGGCGCCGGAGCTCGTGCCCGTGCCCGCCGCATCGTCGGGCAGCAGCCCGAGCCGGGCCAGGCTCCCGTCCAGCCAGGCAGCGGCCAGCTCCGCCCGGGAGCGGCACCCTGTGCGTTGGAACAGCCGTGTCAGCCGCTGCTCCACGGTCTTCTCGCTGCAGGCGAGGCCCACGGCGATCTGCCGGTTGGTCGCTCCGTCACTCACCATGCGCACCAGCTCGACGTCCAGTTCGGTCAGCTTCTCCCTGGCTGCGCGGAGCCTGGGCAAAGAAACGTTTCGCTGCTGCGCGGCACGGGTGACCGCCATGCGGAAGGGCCGCCCCATGCCGAGTCTGTGCGCGTTCCGTGCCCCCTCGGTGAGCCACGGCCGGGGATCCTCGACGACGCGCGTCAGGGACTGGCAGCAAACCACGCTCAGGTGAACGTCGCCTCGGCGGTTCACCAACCGGTAGCCGGTCAGCGCGCTTTCCACGTCGTGGTGCGCCAGGCCCCGTCCGATCAATACCGCCTCATGGGTCATGGGTGCGGCCGCCTCCTCGTGCAGTTCCTCCAGCTGCTCCAGGGCCTGACGGACCGCCTGCGGTCTGTCCTCCAGCGCGGCGAGCGTAAGGATGCGCAGCAGCACCCGCTCCACACCGGCGAGCAGGCCGCTCTTTCGCGCCTGCCGCACGTCGTGCCACGCCCCCTCAAGCGCCTCCTCCACCCCGCCCGACCAATACCGGACGCCCAGCGACGCCCGCGCCACCAGCGGATGGGTGACGGTGTCGGGGATCAGCTCGAGCCACGCGCGGGCACGTACGACGTCCCCGCGCGAGCAGTGGATCTCGGCGGCCAGGGCCCGCGCCAACTGGGCGGCGCCTGCCGTGCCGTCGGACCGGCTCCGCACCTCTATGCGACGGGCAGCCGCCAGCGCGGCGTCCCAGTCCCCTGCCAGGTAGTCACGCAGCATGGCCCGGTACCGGGTGGCGGTGCTGTCCCCCGCAGCGACATACCGGTCACCGAGGACGGCGGCGAAAGCACCGGCCAGGTCTCCGTAGGCGGCGGCGTCGCGCAGCCGGTCCAGGGACCGCTCGCCGATCGCGTCGGGCGGCAGGGTCTGCCGTGCCCGCCGCAGCTCGGCGTGGCTGCCCACCGCGGCGGCCAGCAGGCGCAACTCGGCGGGCGAGGGCAACGGCCCGGAGCGGCGCGCCGGACCGGTGCCCGAGGCGGGGTGCGGGGCGGGGTGCGCAGCGGAGCCCGGCCGGGGTGTCACCGGTCCGATGCCGTAGAGACCGCCGAGCGCCGCCGGCGCGGCCGCGGCGGGCAGCCGTTCCAGTGCCTCGCGGTACCGGGGGTCGGCGTCATCGGCGTACGGGGACCGGTGCTCGTGAAGTGCCGCCAGAACCCATGCGCTGGTGACGGTCTCCAGGCCGTCCGCGTTCTCGGCCCCCTGGGCGTGCGGCGCGTCCAGGCAGGCGAACAGCGGCTCGCCGATCGCCAGGAGCCCGGAGTGGTCGCCGTGCCGCAGGCTCAGGCTGCTCGCCTCGTGGAGCACGCCGGGCGTCCGCCGGTCCTGCGGCGCCAGCCGGCGAAGCGCCGAGGAGTAGGCGCGGACCGACGCGAGCCGGTCGGCCCTGGCGTCCTCGCGGGCCGCGGCCAGCAGCAGTGGTACCGCCAGCCCGTCATCCAGCCGGCGGCCGGCGGCTGCGGCGTGATCGGCCAGCCGGGGGTAAGCGCTGCCCGTGGCCTCGGCCCCCAGCCGGTCCGTCACCGGGGTGACGAACCGGGCGTACACCCCTTGCACGTCGCGCCAGGTGGGCAGGGTCCGCAAGGCCGCCCCGAGCGCCGGGACGGCGAACGACAGACGGCCGTCCTGGTCCACGGTCAGCACCCGGTCGGCGACCAGCCGGTCCAGCTTGCGCTCGATGGTCCGGGCGTCGGCCGACGGCCTCAGTTTGAGCACGTCGTCGAACCGCACTTCGGCGTGGTCCAGCACGCGAGCGGAGACGATCGCCGCCTCGACGGTCTCGGGGTCCGGAGTCGCGTCGGGCCAGCCGAGCCGGAGCAGCTCGGCCGGCTCCGTGGTCAACCGCAGCCGTCGCTCCGGGACCGTCAGGCACAGCCGGCCGTCGAGTTCCAGCAGGTCGCGCTCATCCAGCGAGTCAACCACCGACAGCACTGCCCGGGGGTTGCCCGCCAGTGTGCCCAGCGCACGCGACACGGCGTCCACCAGCGCGGGTTCGGCCGGACGGCCGAACCGCCCGGCGACTCGTGCGGCGACGAGCGCGGCGACGTCGGCCGGCTGCAACGGCGGCAGTTCGAGCCCCTGGTCGGCCGCGGCCGTCAGCTGCGAGCGGCCGGCGTCCGCCGCGGGCCCCGGCCGGCCGGCCATCACCACCGGTACGCCCCATGGGCGGAAAACCCGCAGCAGCAGCCCCCAAGCCTCGGCGACGCCCCGCGGCATGCGCTCGACGCCGTCGACGAGCAACGCGAAGGGGGCCTGGCGGGACGCCTCCGCCAGTGCCTCGCCGAAGGCGGAAAGCGCTGACAGCTCAGCCACCTCACCGTCCTGCTCCGCGGCACGCAACTGCGCCCGGCGGACAGCGCTGAGACGCAGCGGGCAGCTGTCGAGGTTCTTGACGACCAGGCCGAGGCCCGCGTCGGCGACGAGGGTCACGTCGGCGGTGTGCTCGGCGCCTTCCCAGCCGAGCCGCAGAACTCTGGCGCCCTTCTGAGCCGCCGCACGCCGCGCCTGCTCCACCACAGCGGTCTTGCCCATACCGGCATCGGCGGTGATCAGCAGGACACGCGCCGAGGCACCGGTGGCGCACAGGGCGGCCACCACTTCGCGGACTTCGCCGTCCCTGCCGATGACAGGTGCATGTTGCTGCTGCACGACGACTCCTCGCTCGTCCTCGTTCCCCCGGATGCGAACGGGCCTTCCCGCGGCGACGGTCATAATGTCAGCACAGGAACGGAGAACCCAGGCGCGGGGTCAGCCGGAGACGGCAGTGCTCAACGCCCGCCGGGTGCATGTCACCGAAAAGGGACACACGGGATGGTGGCTACGCGCTCGGGCAAGACCGAGCCGGCCCGCCGCGGTACGGCCGTGGGCGTGGACCGTACGAACGACTGCCTGCTCGGCCGCGAGCGCGAGTCGGACGAGACCCATGGCTTCCTGACCGACCCGGACGGCCCGCGTCCGGTGCTGGTGCGGGGCGAACGGGGAGCGGGGCGCAGCGCGTTCGTACAGGCCGTCGGTGACCGGCTGCGTGCGCAGGGGACCGCCGTGTTCCCGGTGGTCTGTGTTCCGGGCGACGGTGAACGGCCGCTGCTGCTGGCGCTGCGGCTCGTCATGGCGCTGGAGGAGCACCGGTCCGCCGCGGAGCAGCAGCGGCCGCCAGGACAGCCGGTCGCGCAGGCACTGTCCGCCGTCGACAGGCGCGACCGGACGGCGATGGACGAACTGCTCCGCGCCGCGCTCGCCCGGTCCGCGCCCGCAGCGGTGCTGATCGACGACGCCCAGCATTCCGATGCCGAATCCCTGGCCCTGCTCTGCCGGATCGATTTCCCGCGGCTCGCGCCCGAGGTCCGGCTGGTGGTCTCGGCGGCAGGGCACGGCGGGGCCGTGGAACGGCTGGCAGGCGTCGCGGGGGCAGGCACGGTGGTACTGCCCCGCCTGGGCCCGGAAGACGTCACGGCGCTGGTGGCGCGGCGGTTGCAGGCGACGCCCGACGCCGCCCTGGCCCGGCGGGTACGCCAGTTCACCCGCGGGGTCCCCGGGGCGGTCGACGCCCTGCTCACCGGCTGGACGCGGCAGGGCGAGATCCGGGTCGCCGACGGCCACGCCTTTCTCAACTCGAGGACGCCGATTCCGGTACTGCCGGAGGGCGACCGGTTCGTCGCGGCGCTGGACGCGCTGGGCGAGCCGTGTCGCGCGGTGGCAGCGGCGCTGAGCATCCTGTGGCCGCTCGGCCGGCCGGTCCTGGCAATGATCGCGGCGGCGACCGGGTTGCCCACCGAAGCCGTCCGCGACGGTCTGTGCCGCCTGGTCGAGGCGGGGATCGTCGACGAACTGCCCGGCCCGGACGGCACCGCGGTTCGAGGCGGGCGGGGCTGGACTTTCCGCCTTCCGCTGACGGAACACACCGTCCGGGAACGGCTGAGGCCGATGGAACGCAGCCGGCTGTCCGCCGTCGCGGTGGAGGCGCTGTGGGCGACCCCGGACGCGGCGGACGCCCTGCTCGACGAGGCGGACGCGCGGACCTACCTGCCGGACCGGATCGCGGACGCGGGCGCCCTGGTCGACCGTTCACGCGCGGTGGCCGAGCTGATGGCCGCTGCCGAACGGGTGCAGCCCGACCTCGAGGGCCTGGGGATGCTCCGGTGGTTCCGGGCCGCCGCCCAACTGATCGAGCAGCCCGCCGCCCGCGATCCGGTCCTCCAGCGGTACGCCGGCGCCGCCTACATGGCGGGCGACTACCGGACCGGGCGGACCATCGCGGAAGCGTTGCTGCGCAACCCGGGGGAAGCGCTGACCCCGCTGGCGCTGCAGCAGAACGCCTGCCTTCTGGTGGCGGCGACGGCCAACGAGATGAACTGGCCGACGCTGTCCCGGCAGGCGACGGCACCCTGGTGGGACGAACTGCCGCTGCCCGCCCTGGCCAGGGTGACCGGACAGGGCCTCGCCCTGTGCCGGCTGGGGAGATGGCAGGAGGCACTGGAGGTGCTCTCCCGGGCGGAACCGGTGTGGAACACCAGCCCGCACGCCCGTGCGAAGCCCGAGGTCTTCAGCGCGGTGGCGGAACTGGCGCTGGGCCGGCCGGAGCGTTTCCGCCGCGCGCTGGCCATGCAGAAGGCGCCGGAGCTGCTCCCCGACGCCGACTACGCGCTCGCCATGGCGATGTTCGACGAGCTGGCCAACGCCTGGGACCTGCCGGCGGCCAAGGCGCTGCTGGACTCCCGCGGGCTGACCGTCGAGATCCTGCCCCCGCTCAGCCGCTTCCTCTGGGACCACCTCGCGGGCCGGTGGGACGAGGCGATGGAGTCGGCTCGCCGGCTGCTGGCCAACAGCGAGGCCCAGGTTCCCGCGTCGGACAGTCAGCTGCTGCCCGCGCGGACCGCGGTCATCCTCCTCGCCAGGGGCCGTACCACGACCGCCCTCCAGGTGCTGGAGAACGCGCGCGGCCCGGAAGAGGGCCCGCCGCAGTATTCGCTGAACCTCGCCGAGGCGGAGGTGCTGCGGACCCTCGGCGACCTGGACGGTGCCGAGCGGACGCTGATCCGCGGACTGGACGGGGCCGGCGCGAGCGGACAGGTCCACAACACCGATGAACTGTGGGCCCTGCTCGCCGAGGTGCGTGCCGAGGCGGGGCGCACCGCCGAGGCGCTGACCTGTCTGGAACGCCTGGGGCGGATCGCCGACCGGACGGGCAGCGAGCGGACGCGGCTGCGGTATCTGGTGGCGTCGGCGCGGGTTCTGCGGCAGGACGCCTCCGGCACCGCGCGCGGGTATCTCGGTGAGGCGGTGGGCCTGGCCCGCTCCCGCGGCCTGCCGTTCGAGACGGCGATCACCCTCGTGGCGGCCGCCCACGCGGGCGCGGGCCCGGCCACGCTGCTGCACGAGGCGTACGAACTGTTCGGCGTGACCGGCGCCGCCCTGTGGCGCTTCCACACCAGGACCGCCATGCGCGAGGCCGGACTCACCGGCCCCGGCCGCAAGCAGGCCACCTCCGAGAACGAGCACCTGCTGGCCACCCTGATCGCAGAAGGGCTCACCAACCGCCAGATCGCCACCGTGCTGCGACTCAGCGAGGACGCGGTCGCCCAGCGCCTGTCCCGGCTGTTCACACGCACCGGACTGCGCTCCCGCACCGAACTCGTCACCGCCGTGATCACCGGCTCCCGCTGACACCGCGGACGGGGCGGATCGCGTCAGGTTTCCCTGCCCTTAGCAGGCGAGGGGCCGAGGACACCGGAGCAACTGATCATGCGTGGCAGCATCGGGCTTCGATTCGGACAGCACGATCCAGAAGGATGTTCATGCGCAAACTGACTTCGGCAATCGCTGCCGTTGTACTGGCATTCGCGGGGGCGGTGGCGAGCAGCCCCGCCCAGGCGGCGACGGAAGCGGAGTACGTCGCGCTCGGGGATTCGTACGCGTCCGGGGTCGGCGCGGCCCCGTACGACGCCTCCAGCGGCGACTGTCTGCGGAGCCCGAACAACTATCCCCACCTGTGGGCGGCCGCTCACCCCAAGTACACGTTGAAGGACGCCACCTGCAGCGGTGCGACCATCGCGGACGTGCGAAACAACCAGTTGTCCGCCCTGAGCTCCACGACCAACCTCGTCACCATCACGGTGGGCGGCAATGACGCCCAGTTCGCATCGGTGGTGGAGGCGTGCCTCACCCAGAGCGACAGCTACTGCAAGACGGCCACGCTGTGGATGTCGTACTACGCCAGGAACCAGCTGGTGACGGAGCTCGCCGGCCTGTACGCCGACATCAAGGCCCGCTCACCACGGGCACTGATACTCGTCCTCGGCTATCCGCAGGTGCTCTCCACGACCGGATCGTGCGGCGCGATCGACCTCAGCTCCGCCAAGCGCACCTACATGAACGGGTTCGCCGACGCTCTGGCGGAGGGCACCCTGGCCGCGACGGTCTCCGCGAGCGTCTACTTCCTCGACATGCGGAAGCAGTTCAGCGGCCACGAGGCCTGCGGCTCCGACCCGTGGATCAACGGTGTCGACCTGACCGACCTCACCGCGATCTTCCACCCCAACCTGACGGGGTACACGAAGGGCTACGCCGCGAAACTCAGCAACACCTGGGGCTGACCCCCTGGGCGGCCCGGGGCGGAACCGTCCCGGGCCGCCACACCCGCCACTCGTTCTCTCAGGCGCCACGGTCGGCCAGGCCGCAGCCTTACAGCCCGCCCACGCCGGCGTCGACGCTCCTGCCGCGCTGAAGGTCCCCGACGGCAACCGGCTCACCGGTCTCTTCTCCGCCGAGGGTGTCCAGACCTACATCTGCACCGATGGCGCCTGGAAGTTGCTGGAGCCCGCCGCCACCCTCTGGGCCGAGAACGACGGCTCCCACCGCCCCGTCGCCCCTCCACTCCCGCGGCCCCGTCCGGGTGTCCACGGTGGACGGCAGTGCCGTCAATGCCACCGCCGTCGCCAACTCTCCCAAGACCGGCACCATCCCCGAGCTCCTCCTGCAGTCCACCGCCACTCGTGGCACCGGGGTCTTCGCGGGCGTCTCCTACATCCAGCGCCTCAACACCCACGGTGGCGTCGCCCCCGTCACCGCCTGCACCGGCACCGGCCAGATCCGGCGGAGGCGCCTCCGGACGGTCCGGAGGCGCCTCCGCCCCTGCCGTGGTGTCACCACAGGTCGCCGTCGCGTGCCCAGCGCATTCCGGAGGCTCCGTCATCGGCCGCCCGCACGGCCAGCACCTGGTTCACGCCCATCGTGTTCCGTTCGAAGCCCACCGCCGAGGCTGCCATGTAAAGACGCCAGATCCGGGCCCGTGCCGGTCCGACGAGGCGTACCGCCTCGTCCCAGTTCTCCTCCAGCCGGGTCACCCAGGAACGCAGGGTCACTGCGTAGTGCTCGCGCAGCGCCTGGACGTCGCGGACCTCGAAGCCGGCTTCCTCCAGAAGCCCGACGGTCGCGCCCACCGGCGTCAGTTCCCCGTCGGGGAAGACGTACCGGTCGATGAAGCCGTTGAGCCGGTAGTCCTTCTCGCCGGGGATCGGGCGGCGGGCGATCTGGTGGTTGAGCAGGCGCCCGCCGGGCCGCAGCAGGTCGTGCAACTGCCGGGCGTACCTGCGGTAGCCGGCCGTTCCCACGTGCTCGGCCATGCCGATCGAGGAGACCGCGTCGTAGGGGCCGTCGGTGACCTCCCGGTAGTCCTGCACCCGGATCTCGATCCGGTCGGACAGCCCGGCCCGGGCGACGCGTTCGCGGGCCAACTGTGCCTGCTCGGTGGAGATGGTCACGCCCACCACGTCCACCCCGTGGTGCTGGGCGGCGTGCAGCGCCATCGATCCCCAGCCGCAGCCCACGTCCAGGAGCCGTCCGCCCTTTTCGAGGGCGAGTTTGCGGCACACCAGGTCGAGTTTGGCGGCTTGCGCCTGCTCCAGGGTCGCGCCCGGTGCGTCGGGCCCGGTTTCCCAGTACGCGCACGAGTAGACCAGGGACGGGCCCAGCATCAGGGCGTAGAAGTCGTTGCCGGCGTCGTAGTGGTGGCTGATCGCGGCCCTGTCCCGGCGCAGGGTGTGCGCCGGGCCCCGACGAGGCGGGACCTCCTCGGCAGGGCGCGGCGGCGGCAGCGGGTTGCCGACCAGGGGCAGCACCTCGCGCAGCGCGGACATCGCCGCCACGACCCGTCCGGCGGTCCTGGCCCCTCGTTGGAGCTCGTCCTCCTTGCCCTCGTCGGGGCTCTGCCGGCTGTCACGGTCCCACAGCACCTGCGAGAGGCGGTCCAGTACGTCGTACAGGTCGCCCTCGACCTCCAGGTCTCCGGTGACCCAGCCCCGGGCCAGACCGAGGTCGTCGGGCTGCCACAGCAGGTGCCGCAGAGCCGTGCGGTCACGCAGGACGAGTTCGGGGCCGTCCGCAGGCCCGGCGACACTGCCGTCCCACGCGCGAATCCGCAAGGGAAGGGGCGCGCCCAGTAGCTGTTGGGCACACCGGGCCATGACGACTGCTGCCTCGGGCATGAGGTTCCTTTCGGTGCGCCTAGGGCTCGGCTGCTCGCAACGTCGCTGGTCAGCCGCGCAGGTGGTCCCCGGCCGGGGAGCCGGGGACCACGTTGTCCCCGGGGCTTGCGAGCGAATCCGGGTGTGCGCCGATGGGTACGTGCTGAGGCATGCGCTCTCGCCCCAAGGGACCCGGTGACCCGTTCATGATGTTCGGAAGCCCGATGGTGCCACGCATGATCAGCTGCTCAGGTGCCCTCGGCCCCTCACCTGCTAAGGGCAGGGAAACCTGACGCGATCCGCCCCGTCCCCGGTGTCAGCGGGAGCCGGTCATCACGGGCGGTGACGACTGCGGTGCGGGACCGCCGTCCGGTGGAAGCGCCACAGGGCGGCGCCGGTCACGCCGAACAGTTTGGTGATCGCCGTCTGTTGGTCACAGAGTTGCTTGTCGCCGGGTTCGTACCGGGAGGGGGCCAGGACGGACGACCCACCCCGCTGGGCAGGCGTTCGCGGAGTACGGGCGGATCGGCAAGACCCTGCACCTGCTGCGTGTCGTCGACCCGGCAGACGACACCTACCGGCGACAGATGAACCGGCAGCTGACCGTCCAGGAGTCCCGCCACAAGCTGGCCCGGGATATCTGCCAGGGCAAGCGCGGGCAGATCATGCAGCCGTACCGGACTGGTCAGGAGGACCAGTTCGGCTCGCTCGGGCCGGTCCTCAACGTCCTCAACGCCGCGGCGCCGTGGACGACCCGCTACGTGGACGCCGCCGTCGCCCAACTACGGGCGCTGCCCGCCGGCGAGCGCGAGCACGACGTCCCGGACGAGGACGTGGCCCGCCTCGCCCCGCCCCGCTGTCTATGTGTCTATGCTTCGGGCTGCTGAACGCCGAAGGACTGCGCAGCCTGGGCACCCCGGGGAAGCATCAGTGCTGAGCCTGTGTGGAGGGTGATTCCTGTCGGTGTGAATTTCTTGGCGTCGACCGACGACTCCCCGGTGCCGGGATTGCGGGCGTAGCGCGGATGGGCGCCTCCGCTGATCTGCCAGCGAATACGGTGGCCAGCGGCGAAGCGGTAGGCCGTGAAGCTCATCGAGACGGTGACCTCCGAAGGCGCCTGCCCAACCGTCCTCAGCTGAGCCAGCCCGTCACAGACGTTGGTGGAACGCCCTTGTGCGTCCACGTCGCACAGGCGGGTGAAGACGTCGGCGTATCCGGTGTCCGTTGAGATACTCAGCCGCGCGGAGACCGGGCCGAGGACGTCCACGGGCTCGGCCAGCGGCGGGCCGGTGAACGTCAGAACGTCCTCTCGGGCCTCCAGGGCGCTGTTGTCGCGAGGTCCGGCATTCGGGGAGAGGAGCGGGCCACCGAGCGACGGGGTGGGGGCCGCGGGGTCGTAACGGAAGGACGTCAGCGGTGTGATGTCCGTGGGGGTCTGCTGGGTGAGATACCCGTCCGGGGCGGGGAACCATGACGTGGCGGCCGGAGACAGCGGCCAGTCATCGAGGTCCTGCCACGCGTTTTCGCCGCCGATGTGGATGCGTACTCCGGTGGGGCGCAGGCCGGAGGGGTCGGCGCACAGGTGCGCGCGCAGCCAGGCGAGGCTCTCGGCGAACACCTCGGGCCAGCCCTGTTGAAGTGCGGAGGTGTGTGTCCAGGGGCCGACGAGCAGGGCGGTCTCGCATCCGGCCTGACGAAGCCGGGCGTACTGCTCGAAGGTCTGGTCGACCAGTGCATCGTGCCACCCGGTGATCAGGCTGGTGGGCACGCTCAGCCGTTCCGCTGCCTCTCCCGGGGAGGCGCCGACCCAGTACGGATCGTTGGCATCCGGGTGTGTCATCACGTCGTCCAGCCAGGGCACTTCGCGCCCAAGGGCTGACACGTGCGCCCCGCGCAGCGGCTGCGCGGTGATGATTCCGCGCAGTCGGCGCTGCAGGCGCAGTGTCGCTCTCACAAACGGCGCCATCCCCCGGTGCTGGTACGTCATGCCGAGGCCGACGAGGAGGGCGTTCTCCAGGCGGAGTGCACCGTCTGCGTGGAACAGGGCGTAGGGATCGTGCAGACCCACCTGCACCACCATCGCCTTCAGTTCCGGCGGCGGGTCCAGAGCGAGCGCCCACTGCACATAACCCAGGTAACTGGGGCCGACCGTGCCCAGTATTCCGTTGAACCAGGGCTGGTCTCTGAGCCAGGACACCGTGGCCTGGCCGTCCGCGGCCTCGTTGCGCCACAGATCGAACTGACCGCCTGATCCGCCGGTGCCGCGGCAGCTCTGCAGGACCACGTGGAAGCCCTGTTCGGCGAAGAGCATGCCGTACATGGGTGACCACGGCAGGCCCCTGCCGTACGGAGAGCGCACGACAAGGGTGGGAAAGTCGCCCTCTGCGCGAGGAAAGTAGTGATCCGTGATCAACGGGCTGCCGTCAGCGGCCGGAGCCACCAGCCCCGGCTCCCACCCGACTTCGTGCCGTTTGGCCGGGAGATTGCGCCAGATCGCTCTCATCATCCGCGAGGACAACGGCGGCTTCCCCGAAGGTGGTGGCCAGGCCGGGTTCAACGCAGCGTCGTGCGTAGGTGACGTCATCATTCCCCTCCACTATTCTCGTACGGTGTACGAGAATAGTGGATGCTTGGATGACTTCCACAAGTGCCGCAGCGAGGAGAAGGGGCTTACCGAGATCGTGACGCGTGATGGCCTGTCCGGCGCCAGGGGCGTCGACCCCCAGCAGCTCTGGCTGAGCCCAACCGCGCCCCGCAGGGGGCGCAGGCCCGCCTTCAGCCGCGAGGTGATCACAGTGGCAGCCGTCGCCCTGGCGGACACCGAAGGGCTTGACGCGGTCACCATGCGGCGGGTCGCCTCACAGGTCGGAGCCGGTGTCATGTCGCTCTACAGCTACGCCCCCGACAAGGAGACGCTGCTGGAACTGATGGTCGACCACGTCAGCGGCGAACTGCCGACGACGGACGCACCCACCGGCGACTGGCGCGCCGACCTGAAAACCATCGCCCACCTCCAGCGTGCCCTCATGCTGCGGCACCCCTGGCTGCCCGGCGCCCTGTCCACCCGCCGGACGCTCGGCCCCAACACCCTGGCTTTCCTGGAACGAGCACTTGCCGCCCTGCGACCCACCGGACTGGACGGCGCAGCGAACCTGGAGGTCTTCGCGCAGCTCACCGCATTCGTAGCAGGGCACGTCACCTACGAAATCGCGCAGGCCACAGCCGCACAATCACCCGACCGGGCCGCAGCCGAAGCCCGCTACCTCGCCGCTGTCGCCACGGACGGCCACCACCCAGAGCTGGCCCAAGCCCTCTCCGCCCCCGGACGCCTCCTCACTCCCGAAGCCACGTTCACCCGTTTCCTCAACCGCCTGGTCGACGGCCTCGACACCGAGTGATCCGGAACCCACCTACCACCATCCCCGCCCCTCGCCGGCGGCCAACGCCCGGTGACGAGTCGTCGTCGGTACGGTGGCACCCCTGTGGCCCCCAGTCGCCGACCTGGGAAGTACCGGAAAACCAGAGAGAAGCAGTCAGAGCTCCCATGGCGAAAGAAAACGTGACGGTGTGCCTTCCCTCCTGCGGTAGGGAGGAGGTCCACGAGGCCATCAGCGCGGCCATGGCTCCCTACGACTACAACCGCGAGGACGTCCCCGACGACCCCTTGTGGATGGGCGAGTGGGACTACTGGCAGATCGACGGCCGTGGTTGTGAATTCCCCGTGCTCACCGGGTCCGAAGATGACCCCTGCCTCATCAGGGGCGAGCTGGATCTACAAGGCCTGCCCCGCGTCTTCCCGCCCGGCACCTGCGACGGCGGCCCCCGAGGGCTCCTGGACTTCGACGCCGCCCGCCGGCCCGCGGCCGCCGCGGCCGCCCGCGACTTCCACGACTGGCACGATTTCGCAGCCCGCCACCCCGCCGCCCGCCCGCTGGACTTCTTCTGGGAGAAGCACCGGGGAGACCCCGCCTACCCGCCCCGCCGCGTTCACGAGGAGTACCTCGGCCAGGCCGTTCTCAAGGCTCTCCACGACGAACGACCCGACCTGCGTGATCGGATCGGAAGCTACCCGGTGGGCGGCATCGGCGACGACCTCGCCGCCTACGTGGAGGAGCGGGCCTCGGCCGTCCTGCCCACCAGTGCCCTGCTGACCCTGGACGGCCAATGGCGCGGTATCGCGGGCCTGGAACCGCGCCGCTGCTTCAACGCCTACCTCGATGAGCTGCCGGCCGACGCGATCGTCGTCCGCGTCCTGTACCACGGGTAGGGCAGAGCGAGGGATCCACGGTCTCCCACGAGTCGAGCCAGGCGCCCCAGAAGGCCGTCGGCGGGTCGCCTCGGAGCTGTCTCCGTCCGTGGGCAAAGGCACTCCGCTGCTCGCGGCTTCGACGACGTAGCCTCGGACGGCCGTCACCTGCGCCGTCACATCCGGGCTGTTCCCTTCCGCCCCGCTCATCGGCGTCACCCGGAGCGGGCGTCGCTTGTACCTTTGTGAAGACGGTCGAGTGGTTTTGCTCGGCGCTCCGGGGGTCAATAGACCTGTCACGTGATCGAGCGACGATGAGTGATCATGCAGCCATGGGCCTCATCGATACTCTCGCGCGCGTGGACGCGGATCTTGCCGCGGGGCGGGTCCCCATGGCGCGGCAGCGTCTGCGCGGCCTGGTGACCTCCTTCCCTCAGGACCTTCTGTTGCGGCGCCGTCTGGGCGAGGTCTACCGGTTGTTCGGCGAGCCGGCGCAAGCCGGGCGGTGGATGTACCTCGAAGTGGACCGGGATCCGTCGGAGACTTCCGCCTTCGAGGAGCGGTATTCCACGCCGCTTCAGCGGATGCGGGCACTGGCGTGGCGCGCGCCTGAGTCCCTCGCCAATACCGCGTTCGCAGCCCAACAGCTGGCGGCCGTACGCAAAGCCAGCTCGGACTACGTCGGCCGACCCGTCGACTGGAGCACGATCCCTCTGGATCGCGACGACGCACCGGAAGACGAGAGGAGCTCGTTCGCCGATGGGCTCGCCGGCGCTGGAGTGATCCTCATGGTGCTGGGGTTCTTCGCCATCTGGGGGGTTGGCTTCATCGCTTTCGTCCGTTGGCTCTGGCGGTAACCGCAGGTGGCGGCGTGGGGTGCCCGGCTGTCGCAGCGAGGCTGGAGCGGCTCCCGGCGCGACGACTCACCTCTGAAGTGCAGGGCTACGCCCGACAGAGCTGTGACGCAGCTCACCAGGAAACGGTGACAGGACGTTGTCGCGGACAGGGGCGACTGTCGACGGCATGACGATCACCGATGAGGACTGCCTCGCCGAGACCCTGGCATTCAACAAGCAATTCGAGGCCACCGCCGCGAGCCGCCCGACTCGCGGGGAAACGCCGGACGCAACCGTGCTGGCAGCCCTGCGGCGCAACCGGCTCGGTGGCAACACGCCGCCGGTGAGACTGCCGCAGGGCCAGGACCACGTCGTTGCGGGCGGGGTGACAGTCCGGACGTTCGTGCCGGAGCGCGTCGAAGGCGTATACCTGCACATACACGGAGGTGGCTGGGCGTTCGGCTCGGCGGGCGGCCAGGATGCGAGGCTGTGGCACCTTGCCGAGCAGGCACGGCTGGCCGTGGTGAGTATCGAGTACCGCCTCGCGCCGGAACACCCGTTCCCCGCCGCGCCCGACGACTGCGAAGCCGCCGCCCGGTGGCTCGTGGACCACGCCGCAGCCGAGTTCGGTACCCAACGGCTGCTGATCGGTGGCGAATCGGCCGGCGCCCACCTGAGCGTCATCACGCTGCTGCGCCTTCGCGACCGGCGCGGCATCACTGGCGCGTTCCGGGCGGCCCACCTGCTCTTTGGCCCGTACGACCTGTCGATGACACCGAGCCAGCGATTGTTTGGATCCAAGCGGCTGCTGAGCAATACAGACACGCTGCGGGGCAGCTATGAGCTGTTCACACCGGAGATGGGGGCGGAGCAGCGCCGCGACCCTGAGGTCTCGCCCCTGTTCGCCGACCTGGTCGGCCTGCCCCCCGCCCGGATCGTCGTCGGCACCGAGGATCCGCTGCTGGACGACTCACTGTTTCTGGCCCAACGGTGGCAGACGGCAGGAGCGCCCGTGCAGCTGGGCGTCGTCGCCGGCGCGATGCACGGCTTCACCTTGTTCCCCCTGACCATCACCGAGCGGGAACTGCGGCGTGAGCGGGACTTCCTGGCCACAGCCTGACTGACGGTAGCGTCGGCATCATGAACCGCACTGCTCGGCTCTATGCGCTGGTCGAAGAGTTGCGCGCGGCGGCGCCGCGGCCGCTGACGGTCGCGGCGCTCGCCGCACGATTCGAGGTCAGCACGCGCACGGTGCAGCGCGACCTTCAGACGCTGATGGAAGCCGGTGTCCCGGTGCGCACCACACCCGGGCGAGGCGGGGGCTGGTCGATCGACCCGGAGATGACCATGCCCCCGATCCGGTTCACCGCCGATGAGGCTTCGGCGCTGGCCACCGCGCTCGCCGCGGCCAACGCCTCCACCCCGTTTGCCGGTGCGGCCCGCACGGCAGCCCAGAAGATCGTGGCCTCGATGACCGGTCCCGCCTCGGCAGTGGCTCAGGAACTCGCCTCACGAATCGTTGCGCTGCCGTCGCGGACCGACTCCGCGGTCCGCACCGCTGTGGAACAGGCCCTCACCACAAACACGGTGCTGCGGCTGTCCTACGTCGATGCGGCAGGACGCGAAAGCGACCGCGTGGTGGAACCGGCCGGACTGCTCACCGCCGACGGCCGGTGGTACCTCATCGCCTGGTGCCGCACACGGAGGGCCGGCCGGGGCTTCCGCCTGGACCGGATCGCAGCAGCGGCTCCAACCGGTGAGCAAGCGCAGCCCCATGACCTGACCGAACTGCTGCGCGGCTCAGCCGCCGCCGGTGCAACGCAGCCCATGGCGCTGACAGGTCCTAGCCGACGCTGAGCACCATGCCGGGTTTCACCCTCGCGTACAGCCACTTGGCGTCGGCCGTCCGCAGCCCGATCCAGCCGTGCGTGACATCGCTCTTGCCGGGTGCGGTCTCGTCGTACGTCAGAGCGAGGACGTAGTTCGTACGCCCGTCGGCCGTGCGCAGTTCGACGACCCACGGCAGCGTGACGTCGTATGCGCCGGCGAGGCCGAGCGCCGCGCTGTCCATGGCCTTCGTGGGGAACTTGGCGGTCACGGTCATCAGCCCGGTCGGCGTGGGGTACTGGAAGGTGCCCGACGAGACGGGCAGCTCGCGGCCGGCGATGGTGAGCAGCCGCCGGGAGAGGTCGACCGTGGCGGCGGGCCGGGTCGAGGGCGTGGTGCCCGAAGCCGCCGCAGCCGGACGCTGCCCGGTGCCGCCGCCGAGGCCGGTGGTGAAGCCGAGGACGACGGTGGCCACGACGGCGGCGGCGGTTCCGGCGAGGGCCCCGTGCCGTCGGCGCCTGCGCCAGGCCGCCCGGCGGCGGATCTCGGTGCCGGGGACCTGCGGGGGCGTCTGGTGGGCGTCGGCGACATCCCGCAGCGCGGTGGTGAGGTCGCGGTCATCGGACACGGCCGTCCTCCTTCTCCCCCAAGTGGCCGGCGAGCGCCGCCCGGCCGCGCGCCAGCCGGGCCTTGACGGTCCCGACGGGGGCGCCGGTCTCGGAGGCTACCTGCTCCACGCTCAGGTCGCACAGATGGTGCAGCACGACCGCCATCCGCTGCGCCTCCGGCAGCTGCCGCAACGCCTCGACCAGGGCGGCGTGTTCCGGGCCCGGCCCGGGCGTGTGCGCCTCCGGCGGCGTACGCCGTACGAGCTCCAGCCAGCGCCGCGCCCGGCGCCAGCGGCTCACGGCCAGCCGGGTGGCCACCGTACGGATCCACGCCTCCGGCGCCTCGTCGGCGAGGAAGTCGCTCCGCCGGTCCCAGGCCCGTACGAACGCCTCCTGCACGACATCCTGCGCCTCGCCGTGGTCACCGGTCATGGCGAACAACTGGCCCACCAGCCGCGGGAACGCGGACGCGTAGAACGCGTCGAACTCGTCCTCCGTCATGTCCCGCCGCCCCCGAAAATTCCCGCCATCGCATGCAACCCGGCTTGCCCCGCCGTGCGTACAGGTCGCGTACATCGAAGCACAACGAGGGGGGAACCCGATGACCACGGGAGTCAGGATTCGTCACGCGGCCCGGGCCTGGACAGCGGCGGCCGCTTGCGCGCTCGCGCTCGCGGCCTGCGCGAAGCCGGTGGCCGGCGCGAGCCCGGCGCCGGCGACCTCCACACCGGCGTCCCCGCCCGCACGTACGGCTACGCCGACACCTACGCCGACGCCCACGCCCACACCGGAGCCCGCGGCCCTCAAGGGCGTACACGTCAACATCGCCGACGGCCGGACGGTCGGCGTCGGCATGCCGATATCGCTCACCTTCGACCGCCCCGTCGCGAGCGCCGAACGGGCCGCCGTCGAGCGGTCCTTGACCGTGACCACCGCCCCGCAGGTCACGGGCGCCTGGAGCTGGATAAAGGACCGCAACCTTCTGGACGGCCAGCGCCTCGACTACCGCCCCCGCACCCCCTGGGCCCCCGGCACCGCCATCACTCTCCGGGCGGGCTCAGCCGCTGCCCGCCACTTCACTGTCGGCCGTTCACTGGTCGCCACCGTGAACGTCGCCACCCACACCATGACCGTGGTCAAGGCCGGTGTCACCCGCCGCGTCCCCATCACCGCAGGCGCACCCGGAATGGACACCTGGAACGGCACCATGGTCGTCTCCGACAAGCAGCGCCGCGTCTTCATGGACTCTCGCACCGTCGGCTACGGCGACGCCTACCAGGGCTACTACAACTACGCCGTCCACCTCACCACCTCCGGCACCTACCTCCACGAGAACCCCAAGGCCGACCGCTACGCCGGCCGCCGGAACGTCACCCACGGCTGCGTCGGCCTCTCCACCGACGGCACCGCCCGGAGCTTCTTCGACGAGGTCATCCCCGGTGACATCGTCCGCGTCGTCAACTCCAAGGACACCGTCGCCCCCGGCAACGGCTACGGCGACTGGAACCTCCCCTGGGACCAGTGGCTTGCGGGCAGCGCGTTGGGCCTTTCGTAGGACTGTCGGTGGTTCGACAGCGTGTACAACGGGTGAGGACGTAACCATTCATACAGGATGAGGTGTCATCTAATGGGCGGATTCGCTCATTCCTGCATATGAGAGGTTATCGATCGCCCATGGCCAGCACCCGCAGAGTCCGCCGCACCGTCCTGGCCGCCGCCCTTGCCGTGGCGGCGCTCACCGCCCCGGCAGTCGCGCAGGAGCCACCGCCGAGCCCCTCGTCGTCGGCCACACAGAACCCCGTGGTCAAGAAGGGGACCCCTGTGACGACGATCGACCGGGTCGCGGACTTCTACGGCGCGTACATCGATGCCGTTTACGACGGAAGCCGTGGCCGCCGCCTCGCCACTGACCTGCGGAACCACTACTTCACCGCCGGCCTGCAGCGAACCCTTTTGGCGTGGGAGCGCCGCAATCAGGCGGACGGCGTGCTGCGCGCGCAGAACGCGCCGACCGCCTGGGCCGTCAAGTACGACAGCAGCGGTTCGGGCCACCTGTGGAGCCTGGTACGGCTGACCTGGGGGACGGGGACCTGGGGGACCGGAGCGCAGCCTACGTACAGCTATTTTCGCGTGCAGTCCGACATTCACACGAGGCTGATCTCGGACATCTACCCGATCCGCCGCTCGTCGGCGGGGACGGCGAAGTAGCCGGCCCCGGTCACTGGAAGGCTGCGTGCTCCGCGAGCCAGGCCAGGTAGTGCGGGCTGCGCGCGACCGCGTCCGCGTAGGCGCGCTCGGCCCGCTCGGCGATGGCCGGCAGGCACCGGGCCAGGGCGCTGCCGCGGCGCCAGACCAGGACGTGCCGGATGCGCGGGGGTGAGCCGGCCAGCGGGCGCGGGACCACGCCCGGGGTGCTGCCAAAGGTGGCCTGGCCGAGGCCGACGGCCTGGCCGGCGGCGATGAGTTCACGGGCGGCGGAGGCTTCGGCCTCGTGCCGTACCGTCGCGGTGAACCCCTGCGCGGCGCAGAGCGCGGTGAAGGCCTCCATCATGCCGCTGCCCTGGCTGACCGGGAGCACCCAGCGGGCATCCCGCAACTGGCCGATGCCGACGCAGGGCCGGGAGGCCAGCGGATGCCCCGCGGGCAGCAGGACGAACGCGGGCTCGGTGGCGACGGTGAACGTGTCCACCTCGGGCGGCAGGGGCGGCCCGTCGTCGCGGGCGTACTCCACCACGGCGGCCAGGTCCTGCTGGCCGCTGGCGACGAGGCCGAGCACGGTGCTCACGTGGGTCTCGGTGCGCAGGGTGACCTCGGTGTCGGGGAAGACGCTCTGCAGTCCGTCCAGGAGGCCCACCATGAGAGGTCCGGGATTGGCGGCGTAGCGCAATGGCCTGCGGCCGCCCATGAAGCCGACGTGGGCGGCCGCCTCGCGCTGGAGTGCGTCGAAGGAGGCGATCACCGAGCGCGCCTTGGCCAGTACGAACTCGCCCAGCGCGGTGGGTGCGGCGCCCTGTCTGGTGCGGACGAACAGCGGGCCGCCCAGTAGCCGTTCGATGCGGCGGAGCTGGGCGGTGAGGGTCGGCTGGGCCGTGCCGAGCTGAGCGGCGGCCTTGGTGATGCTGCCCGCCTCACCGATGGCGCAGATGACCGTAGATGCCGGACTTCCAACCGAGCCGTTCCCCGGCCGACCTGCTGGCCGCCCGGGAGGCGATCGCGGCCTGGTCCCGCATGGGCTACGGCTTCCTCGGCCGCACCCCCGACTACAAGGCCGCGTTCATGTCGGGCCTGGCCGCCAACGCCGACTTCTACGGCGATTTCGCGCCCAACGCCCGCAATTGGTACCGGGAGTTCACCGCCAAGGGCCTGTACCTCAACCACGTCATCATCAACCCGCCCACCGACCGCAAGCAGGCCATCCACGACATGCGTGACGTGTTCGTGCACGTAGAGCGGGAGACCGACGCCGGGATCGTGGTCTCCGGCGCCAAGATGCTCGCCACCGGCTCGGCGATCACCAACGCGAGCTTCGTCGCCCCCGTCGCGTCCGCCGCCCTGACCCCCGGCCACGGCGAGGACTTCGCGGTCGTCTTCTTCGCCCGGATGGAGAACCCGGGCGTCAAGCTCATCTGCCGCACTCCCTATGCCGCCCGCGCCGGGCTGCCCTTCGACGCCCCGCTGTCCAGCCGCTTCGACGAGAACGACGCCGTGCTCATCCTGGACCGGGCGCTCATCCCCTGGGAGGACGTCCTCGTCCACCGCGACATCGAACGGGCCACCGGCTTCTACGCCCGCTCCGGCTTCGCCAACCTCTACAACTTCCAGTCCGGCACCCGGCTGGCCGTCAAACTGGAGCTCATGGCGGGCCTGTTGTCCCGGGCGACCCGCTCCAACGGCACCGACGCCTTCCGGGGTGTCCAGGCCGCCGTAGGAGAGCTGGTCACCATGCGCAACATGGTGTGGGGCCTGACCACCGCGATGGCCACCGACCCCGAACCCGGCACCGACGGCATCATGCTGCCCAAGCTCGAGTACGCCTCCACGATGCGCATGTACAACGCCCAGGTCTGGGACCGGGTGCACGAGCTGTTCGAGACCGTCCTCGGCGGCTCACCCCTGGTCGTCCCCTCCGCGGCCCGGGACCTGGACCACCCAGAACTGCGGCCGCTCGTCGACCGGTTCTACCGTGGTTCCGACACCTCGGCCCACGACCGGATCAAGCTGTTCAAGCTGGTCTGGGACGCCATCGGCAGCGAGTTCGGCGGACGGCACGAACTGTACGAGCGCAATTACTCCGGCAACGGCGAGCAGGTCCGCCTCGACGCCCTGAAATGGGCCACCGCCCGAGGCGCGGTCGCGCGGTACGAGGGCTTCGTCCAGGAGTGCCTGGACGACTACGACCTCGACGGCTGGACCCGCGGCCCCTGGGACTCGGCGCCGGCGAAGCCGTGAGCGCAGCCCGGCTTCCGGTGGTCCGTCACCCGCATGGACAGTCCCAGTGGCACATCGACGCCTACGGGTGCTTGCTGGTCCTAGGGCCTGTCCGGGCGGACAGGCCCTAGTCGTCCTCCGGGTGACCCATCGGCAGGGAGAGGAGGCGTAGGACCGCGCATGGAGAGGAAGCTTCAGGCACTGCGCACGCCACGAGCCGCGGGACTGGTGGGGATCATCTTCGCCTTGCTGCTCGCTGCGGCCATCATTCTGGTCCGTCTGGCGATCCCGGACGAGTCCGGCAGCGTGGGCGGCAGCTGGGCCACTGACCCCTCGCGTCGGCGAACGGTGCAGACGGCGCTCAACCTCATTCCCTTCGCGGGCATCTTCTTCCTCTGGTTCATGGGCGCTGTGCGCGCACGGATCGGAGAGGCGGAGGACAAGTTCTTCGCCACGGTCTTCCTCGGCAGCGGTCTGCTGTTCGTGGCGACATTGTTCGGGGCCGCGGCGTCGGCCGGAGGCCTACTGGTCACGGCCGATGCGTCCGCGGACGGCTCCCAGCTGCAACTGTGGTCCTTCGGCCGTGACTTCACCTTCAGTCTTCTGACGACCTACTCCATGCGCATGGCCGCGGTATTCACCTTCTCGACCTCCAACATCGGGCACCGGCTCGGAGTCCTTCCGCGCTGGCTTTCCTTCCTGGGCTATCTCGTCGCCCTGACGCTGCTCCTCGTGACGGGCAGCATCGCCTGGTCCGAGCTGGTCTTCCCCATGTGGGCTCTGGTCGTCAGCCTCTACATCCTTGTGGCCAGTTTCCGCCCCCGGCCCGCACCCGCCGTCGGGTCCTGATCATCACACCCCGGATCACCCATCTGGGTGTGTGACGGAACGGTGGTCCCTATTCGAGGTCGATCATCCGGTCGGGGCGAGGGAGTCGATGTCCTCCATGAAGCTCAGCATCCGGGCGTTGAGCAGGTCGGGGTGGTCGATCGCGGGGCCGTGGCCTGTGTCGGCGACGATCTCGGCGCGGGCCCCGGGGATCAGGCGCGGCACGCGCTCCAGTTGCCGCTTCGGGTGCACGAGCAGGCTTCGTTTGCCGAGGACGAGGTAGAGCGGGGTGCGGATGGTACGCAGTTCGTCCTCGGTCAGCGGCAGCGGCGCGGGGCGGCGTATCCGGAAGGCCCGGACGCTCGCCCGGATCCACGCGCGCAGCTCGGGAACGACGAGTACCGGCTGCTCCAGCCAGGAGGCGAGAGGCGGGCGCAGTGCCTTGGGGGCGAAGGTCGCGAAGAAGCTGACGAAGATCCAGACGAAGAAGCGCAGGCCCACCTTCTCCAGGCCGCCGGGGTCGAGCAGGGTGACCGAGGCGAGCCTGCCGGGCCTGCGGTGCGCCTGGTTGAGCACCAGCCAGCCGCCGTATGAGGAACCGACGAGGTGGACCCGGTCGAGGGCGAGCGCGTCGAGCGCCTCGTCGAGCCACTGGGCCGCGTGCTCCGGCTGCCACATCGGCTCGCGCTGGACGCTGCGGCCGGGGTCGCCGGGGGTGTCGAGCGCGTACACGGGGCGTTCGGCACTGAGCGCGGGGGTGTTGGGGTACCACTGGGCGGAGCAGCCACCGGAACCGTGGATCAGGACGACCGGCGTACGGGACTCGTCAGCGGGGTCCGCGGGGTCCGCGGGGCCGTACCGGTAGACGTGCGTGGTGCCGAAGCTCGTCTCCACGTCCGTCTCGGAGCGGGCGGGCGCACCCAGTGCGTAGAGGACGTCACAGGCGGCGAAGTACCGGTCGCGCAAGGCGTCGTTCACGTAGTGGCCGATGTCGCGTCGCGGGCGGGTTCGGGTCGTGTTCTCGGGCACGGAGGCACCTCCGGGGAGATCCGTTCTTCGTGATACGACCGTACCATGATGTTGATACGGCAGTATCATGAAGGACGTCGGGGAGCCGGCCGGCGAACTCACCACAGACGGGCGGAGACACGACCCATGCCAAAGCGCGTGGACCACGACGAACGGCGCGCCCAGATCGCCGAGGCGCTCATCCGGGTCGCCGGACGGCGCGGACTGCACGCGGTCGGCATGCGCGACGTGGCGGCCGAGGCCGCAGTGTCACTCCGGCTCGTGCAGTACTACTTCCAGACCAAGGAGAAACTGCTCTTCTACGGGCTCCAGCACCTGACCGACCGCTTCACCGCACGCGTGGGCGCCCGCCTCCGCGCCGCCGGTCCCGACCCGGGCCCGCGCGCGACCATCGAGGCGCTCCTCCTGGCCTCCCTCCCGACCGACGAGGAAAGCCGGACCTTCCACCTCCTCTACAGCTCGTACTCGATCCTGTCCGTGACCGACGAGGCGCTCGCCGCCCAGCCCTTCATCGACAACCCCGACGCCGCCGAAAACGCCCTGACCGGCCTGCTCCGGCAAGCCCAGGAGGCCGGTCTGGCCGACGGCGACATCGACGCGCGCACGGAGGCGATCAGCCTCCTCGCCATGACGGCGACCATGGGGACGAGCATCCTCGTGGGCCAGCGGGGGCCGGAGGCGGCCATCGAGGTACTGCGCTACCACCTGGACCGGATCTTCACGGCCACCGGGCAGCCCGGCCGGCGGAGCGACGGGGTCACTGCGGCAAGGTGAAGCCGAGTTCGGCCGCGGCTGTTTCGGGTGTGGGCTGCGACCAGCGTTCGGCGAAGGCCTGTGCACCGGTCAGGGAACGGGGCTCGGCGAGGTCGAGGTAGAGCGTGCCGGCGAGGTGGTCGGTCTCGTGCTGGACGATCCTGGCGGGCCAGCCGGTGAACTCCTCGTCGATCGCGTTCCCGCTGTCGTCCTGCCCGCGCAGGCGCACCGTTTCGTGGCGGGCGACGACGGCCTGCCAGCCGGGAACGCTGAGGCAGCCCTCGTAGAAGGCGGCCCTTCGCGGTCCTACGGGCTCGTACGCGGGGTTGACCAGGACGCGGAACGGCTGGGGCACGCGGCCGCGCGCCTGCCGTACCTCGTCCGTCACCTCGGCCGGGTCCTCGATGACGGCGAGCCGCAGCGGGACGCCGACCTGCGGCGCCGCGAGCCCGACGCCGGGCGCGGCGTGCATGGCCTCGCGCAGGGCGACCACGAGCCTGCCGAGGCGCTCGTCGCCGAGCTGCCCCTCGTAGGTGGCGGCGGGACGCCGGAGGACGGGATCGCCGGCGACGATGAGGGGAAGCGGCCGGGGTCCTTCGAGGAGGCCGTCGACGAGCTCGGTGAGTTCGGTGATAAGGAGTCCAGACATGGCCCCAGCTTCCCAGAGGGCCGTCGCCCGGGAACGCGGAGGGCTCATCGGGACCGCCGACGACAAACGGGTCCCGGCTCGATGGACGGGAAGGCCTTGACGTCCCAGCCGGCCAGGATCGGCCGGAGCCGGGCGGTGGCCGAACCGGGTTCGGCGGTGCAGACGACGAGCATCTGGTCCGGCCTCCCGCGTGAGCGTCAGCCCTGGGTGCCGTCGCAGGATTCAAATTTGACAACGGTGCCCGATGTCGTCGCCAGGGTTCGAATTTGAACGTGCGATGTACTGTGGGGGCATGGCCCAACCGCAGTGGTTGCACAAGGAAGAGACGCGAGCCTGGTACGCCTTCATCGGCGCCGGGGCGCTCATCAACCGGCGTCTGGACCAGCAGCTCAAGGAGGACGTGGGCATCACGCACCTGCAGTACGAGATCCTCGTCCGCCTCGACTCGGCACCGGACCGCGAGGTGCGCATGAGCGGGCTCGCCGACGCGCTGTACAACTCCAAGAGCGGCCTGACGTATCAGATCACCCAGATGGAGAAGGCCGGACTGGTGCGCCGCCGCTGCTGCCCCAGCGATGTGCGCGCGGTCTACGCGGTCATCACCGACGACGGCCGGCGCATGCTGGAGCGAGCGGCCCCGGGCCATGTCGCGCTCGTCCGGGAGCTGCTCATCGACGTACTCACTCCGCAGCAGCTCACGACCATCGCCGACGGCCTGGGCGAGGTCAACCGCCGTATGCAGGACGGCCGGCCTGCCTCGTCCCCGCGGTAGCACCACGCGGACGGACCGGAGAATCCGGTCCGTCCGCGGACAGGGAACGAATGGCGGCGGGCGTCAATCCGTCAGTTGAGCGTCCACTGCTGGTTGGTCCCGCTGTTGCACGTCCACAGGTCGATCTTGGTCCCGTTGGCGGTGCCGTTGCTGACGGCGTCCAGGCAGAGGCCGGACAGGTTGTTGGTGATGGTGCCGTTGGAGTTGACGGTCCACTTCTGGTTGGTGCCGCCGGTGCAGTCCCAGATGATGACCTTCGTGCCGTCGGTGGTGCCGTTGTTGTCGGCGTCGAGGCACTTGTTGCCGTAGACCACGAGCTCGCCGCGCGACGTGGACGTGAAGGTCTGGTTGTGTCCGCCGACGCAGTCCCAGAGGGCGAGCTGGGTGGCGTTGATGATCGAGTTCTTGGCGATGTCGAGGCAGCGGCTGGAGGCGGCGCCGACGATCTCGTTGCCGTTGGTGCCCGCGATGCCCTGAAGGAAGACGGCGTCGAGGTTGGGCGCCCAGCCGCCGCTGTTGGAGAACTTCATGGTGTTGGAGCCCTTGGCCATACCGACCAGCACGGAGACGGTGCCGGGAGTGGTCCAGGAGCCGGTCGGCGGGAACGAGACCACCGTGGGCTGCTGGCCGTTGACCTGGAGCGTCGCCGTACGGGCGGTGCTGTCGCCGTTGACGTAGGCGATGGTGGCGAGCTTCACGCCGGAGGCTGAGGCGCTGATGCCGTTGAACGTCAGGGTGTTGGCGGAGCCGTTGCCGATATAGCCGACCAGCGAGCCGTTGGAGCAGTTCGCGCAGGTGGCGCCGGCGGCGGCGCCGGCCAGGGTGTTGGACGAGGACTCCGCCTCGTAGGTGGTGCCGGAGGCTTCGGTGCCGGAGACGGTGAGCAGCACCGCTTCGCCGGCCGGGACGCCGGCGGTGTAGCCGGTTCCGAAACTGCCCGCGTCGGTCGCCGTCCATACGTTGCGTACGGAGGCGGAGGCCGTGGTCAGGCCCAGGTCGGCCCAGCGGGCGGTGATGTTGGCGGCGGCCGAGGTGCGGTTGAGCAGCAGGACGGCCCGCTTGCCGGTGCCGGACAGGACCTTGCTGTAGACCTGCAGGCCGGTGGTGTCCTCGGCGACCTTGACGCCCTGGAGGCCGCGGGCGTCCTGGTCGATGGCGATGACCTCGGAGTTCTTGAGGATCGACGCGGTGGTGGAGCTCATGGTGGTGAGGTTGTTGCCGGCTATGAGCGGAGCGCCGGAGATCGCCCACAGGCCCATGTGCGTGCGGTTCTGGGCGGCGGTGAAGCCGCTGATGCCGACCATCAGCATGTCCGGGTCGTTGTAGTACCCGGTGTGCTGGGACGAGGGGTGCAGCGTCTTGTCGAAGTTGGCCAGCATGTTGGCCGTGGACGGGCTGTTGCCCCAGAAGAGGATGTCGGTGCTGGTGCGCCACATCGGGGCCGTGCCCGCGCCCCAGTTCCAGGGGTTGCCGGTGCCCCACTCGCAGAACGACAGGACCAGCTTGTGGCCGGTGGTCGCCGCCGCGGCATCGTTGGCGGCGCTGATCGCCTTGTACGTGGTCTCCTGGTCGAGGCCCTCGGCGTTGCCGCCGCACCAGTCGATCTTGACGAAGTCGTAGCCCCACTCCTGGAACGTCTGCATGTCCTGCTGGTAGTGGCCCTCGCTGCCGGTGTTGGGCGCCGCGGCTCTGGTGGTGGGGTAGTAGTAGCCGCAGCCGTTTGCGCCCGCGTCGGTGTAGATGCCCGCCTTCAGGCCCTTGCTGTGGATGTAGTCGGCCATGGCCTTCATGCCGCCGGGGAACAGGCTCTCGTCGGTGACGATCTTGCCGTTGCTGTCGCGGGCGCCCTGCCACCAGCCGTCGTCGATATTGACGTAGTTGTAGCCGGCGGCGGCCATGCCGGACGAGACGAGGGCGTCGGCCTGGGCCTTGATCGTGTTGTAGTCGATGCTGCTGGCGAAGGTGTTCCAGGAGGCCCAGCCCATCGGTGCCGACGGAACCGCGACCTGGTTGGTGGTCACCGCGACAGGCTCGGTCCGGCCGAGGTCCGCCGACGGTGTCCGGCCACCCCCGATGGCCACGAGCCCGGCGAGAGCCAGGCTGAGGACCAGCGCCTGCACGGCGACGGGTCTTGTCCAGCGGGTCAAGGCGGTTCTCCCTGATGACATGGAAGCAACCCTTTCCTTACGAGCGGCGGGCGCGAAAATGTTACCGTTCACAATCCTGTCTCCATGGAGCTCGGCGGACAGGCGGTAGGGCGGCAGAAGGCACAGCAAGGCGTTTACCAGGGAAGCTGTAAGGCCGACCCCGCACGCGGACCCTCTGCACGCCACCGATATCGGGCGTTAACGTGTCGGTGACGCAGGGGTAGTGTGAACGGTAACATTCCGTTCTCGCAATACTTCACGTGGAACTTTCTCCTGGCGTCCCGTCGCGGACGAACTGGTCACGCGGCTCGGCTCGGAGTAGCCGGAGGAGCTCGTCACCGCCGGCGGGTTACGGTATGGCCGTCGATCCCGACTCCGAGCGGAGAGCCGTCCCCACCATGCAGGAAGCGACCCCCGCCCCCCGCTCCGGCGGGGGACCGCAGGCTCCGGCGACCGCCGTGAGCATCCGGGACGTCGCCAGGGAGGCGGGCGTTTCCCACCAGACCGTCTCCCGGGTCGTCAACGGCCACCCCCGGGTCAAGGAGTCGACCCGGGCCCGGGTCCTGGAGGTCATCGCCGAGATGGGCTACACGCCCAACCGGATGGCCCGGGCGCTGGCCGGCGGTGCGGTGCGCTCGGTGACCGTACTGACCTCCGACACCTCCCTGTACGGTGCCTCGGCGACCCTGAAGGGTATCGAGGAGGCGGCGAGGGCGGCCGACTTCACGGTCGGGATCAGCGTGCTCGACATCGGCTCGGCCCAGCAGCCCGCGGATGTCGCGGCCCGGGTCAGCCGGCCGGGGGAGGCGGTGCTGGTGATCGCCTTCGACGCGGCGGGCGTACGGGCATGGCAGGCACTCCCCGCCGGGTTCCCGGCAGCGGCGGCGGTGGAACGGCCCGAGGACGGCCGCCCCGGCGACCGGCCCGAGCTCTGGCTGGACGACCGGGCCGCCGCCGCTCAGGCCACCCGTTATCTCCTCGGCCTCGGCCACGAGACCGTGCACTATCTGGCGATCCCTTCCTCCACCACCCGCATCGGGCAGCGCACCGAGGGCTGGCGCGACGCCCTGCGGGCGGCCGGCAGGCCCCTCCCGGAGCCGCTGGACGCCGGCTGGAGCCCCCGCTCCGGCTACCTCATCGCCCGCTCGCTGCTGGCCGACCCGTCGGTCACGGCCGTGCTCTGCGGCAACGACGACCTGGCCCTCGGCGTACTGCGCGCGGCCAGGGAGGCGGGCCGTGACGTGCCGGGGGACCTGAGCGTCGTGGGCTTCGATGACGCCCCCCATGCCGCCTACGCACACCCCGCCCTGACCACCGTCCGCCTCGACTTCGAAGGCCTCGGTCGGGGCTGCTTCGGCCTGCTCCACCGGCTCCTTGAGCCCGAAACCGCCCCGGCCCTGCCCCTGTGGGCCGAGCCGGAGCTCATCGTGCGGGAGAGCAGCGGCCCGGCTCCGTCGCGGCGGGGCCTGTCCCAGGACAGGCCCCGGGACAGGCCCTAATCCCCGACGGTCGCTGTCGACTGCCCGTCGCGGGCACGCAGCTCCTGCAGCGTCGGGGGGTTGGCGCCGGGGCGAGTGCAGGTGATGGCGGCCGCTGTCGTCGCCGTGCCGAGCAGCCGCATGACGTCCTGGTGGCTGATGGCGCGCAGGGCCTCGCGGCGATCGCCGCCGAGGAGACCGGCGGTATACAGCCAGTGCAGCATGCCGGCGCTGAAGGAGTCGCCTGCCCCGACGGTGTCGGCGACCTGGATCGCGGGGGCGGTCCGGTGGGCGATACCGGTTTGGGTGACGGCCAGGCTGCCCGCTCCGCCGAGTGTCACCACGACCAGGGCCGGACCGGTGCGCTGCCAGGACGTGGCGATGTCCTGCGGGTCGCGGCCGGGGTACAGCCAGTCCAGGTCCTCTTCGCTGACCTTGACGATGTCGGCCAGGGCGACCTGGCGCTCGGTGCGGGAACGGGCCAGCTCCTGGGAAGGCAGCAGCGCGGGGCGGATGTTGGGATCCAGGCTGATGGTGACGGTACCCGCGGCGCGCTGCCGGACAAGCAGCTCTTCAACGGCTTCGGCGCCCGGGTCCAGTGATGTGGCGAGCGATCCGGTGTGCAGACATCTCGTTCCGTCCGCCGGGTCGGGCAGCGCCTGAGGATCCCAGGTGAGGCGGAAGGTGTAGCTTGCCGCGCCGTGTCCGTCGAGGACGGCCGTCGCCGTGCTGGTGACCGGGCTGCCGGGCACTAGCCGCACCACAACGCCCGAGGCGGTCAGGTGGTCGCGGAGCAGCCGGCCATGGTCGTCGTCGCCGAACTGGGTGATCAGCGTGACCGGCGCTCCGAGGCGGCCGAGGCCGACCGAGACATTGGCCGGGGAGCCGCCGGGGTGCGCGCTGCGGTCCTGCGTCGCCCCGGCCGGGCGTACTACGTCGACAAGGCTCTCTCCGACAACAGTGATCATCTGGTCTCCATGGCAGGGGGTGGGGTCGCAGGTGGAGCGGGTGGAGCGGGCGGAGGCTGACCGCTGCCATACGTCCTCCGTCGAGGTGGCCCAACCATAGGTTCCTGAGAAATATCTCGCAAGAAGTGTTAACAGGGCCGACAGCTTCTGCTAACAATTCTCCCAGCAGCTTTCACGCCCCTCCCCTCGAGGACGACTGCGCCCACCCCACACCCCTGCACAACCCTGAACACGGAAGATCCACTTCATCTCCAGGTTGCCGTGGAGCTCCTGACACAGCTGGTGATCTTCCAACCCACTCAACGGAGAGAGGTCCTTCGCCATGCCATCGACCAGACAGACCCTCATTGCCGGCGTTGTCGCTGTCGGCGTCCTTGCCACCGGTTGTGCCGGCGCCGGAGGCGGCGGCAGCAGCAGCGGGGGCAAGAGCATCAACGTGCTGATGGTCGGCAATCCGCAGATGGAGGACATCGCGAAGCTGACGAAGGACACGTTCACGAAGGACACCGGTATCAAGGTCAACTTCACGATCCTTCCCGAGAACGAGCTGCGCGACAAGGTCACCCAGGACATCGCGACCAAGGCCGGTCAGTACGACGTGGCCACCATCGGCGCCTACGAGGTGCCGATCTGGGAGAAGAGCGGCTGGCTGCACGAGCTGGGGTCCTACGCCGACAAGGACTCCAGCTTCGACAAGGCCGATCTGCTCAAGCCGATGGTCAGCTCGCTGTCCGGCTCGGACGGCAAGCTGTACGCGCTGCCGTTCTACGGCGAGTCCTCGATGCTGATGTACAACAAGGACGTCATGAAGGCCAAGGGCGTCACGGTGCCCGAGCATCCGACCTGGCAGCAGGTCGCCGACATCGCGGCCAAGGTCGACGGTGCCGAGGCCGGCATGAAGGGCATCTGCCTGCGCGGTCTGCCCGGCTGGGGCGAGCTCGGCGCGCCGCTGACGTCGGTGGTCAACACCTTCGGTGGCACCTGGTTCACCAGGGACTGGAAGGCCCAGGTCAACACCGGGGGCTTCAAGAAGGCCACCGAGTTCTACGTCAACCTGGTCAAGCAGCACGGCGAGGCGGGTGCTGCGCAGTCCGGCTTCACCGAGTGCCTGAACGCGCTGAGCCAGAAGAAGGTCGCGATGTGGTACGACGCGACCAGCGCCGCCGGGTCGCTGGAAGACCCCGCCTCCAGCAAGATCGCCGGTCACGTCGGCTACGCCTACGCGCCCACCGTTGCGACCAAGAGCAGCGGCTGGCTCTGGAGCTGGGCCTGGGCGATGCCCAAGACCACCAAGAAGGCGGATGCGGCCTCGAAGTTCATGCTGTGGGCGTCCAGCAAGAAGTACGAGAAGCTCGTCGGAGAGAAGCTCGGCTGGGCGCGCGTTCCGGCCGGTAAGCGGGCCAGCACCTATGCCATCCCGCAGTACAAGAAGGCCGCCGGGTCCTTCGGTGACATCACGTTGAAGTCCATCGAGCAGGCCGACCCGACCAACCCGGGCGTCCAGCCCAGGCCCACGGTCGGTATCCAGTTCGTCGCCATCCCCGAATTCCAGGACCTCGGGACCAAGGTGACGCAGGAGATCTCCGCCGCAATCGCCGGCAAGACCACCGTGGACAAGGCCCTGGACGACGGCCAGAAGCTCGCCGAGGACGTCGCCAAGACCTACCAGAAGTGACCTTCCGTGCCCGGCCGGCCCCCCGAGGGCCGGCCGGGCACCGGCACCACTCCACCGACCCCGGCCGTCCCCGGCAGAGGAAAGTCCATGACCACGCTCATCGATACACCCAAGGCGGCACCGCTGCGCACCCGCAGGCCGACATCCGCCGGCATCCGCAAGTGGCGGCGGCGTGTTCCGCTGCTGCCGGCGCTGATCTTCACCATCGTCGTCACCCAGCTGCCCTTCGTGGCCACGCTGGTCATCTCCACCTTCCAGTGGAACATCCTCAAACCCGGCGACCGCCACTTCGTGGGCCTGTCCAACTTCAAGTTCGTCTTCACCGACGACCGCCTGCGCACCGCCGTCCTCAACACCATCGTGCTCACCGCCTCGGTGGTCCTGATCAGCGTGCTCCTGGGACTGGGCCTGGCCCTGCTGCTGGACCGCCGCTTCATCGGCCGCGGCCTGGCCCGCACCCTGCTCATCGCCCCCTTCCTCGTCATGCCCGTCGCGGCCGCACTGCTGTGGAAGCACGCCATCTACAACCCCGACTACGGACTGCTCAACGGCACCCTCAACGCGATCTACCGGCTCTTCGGAGCCGACAACGGCCCCACCGTCGACTGGGTCTCCACCTTCCCCATGCCCGCCGTGGTCGTCTCCCTGGTCTGGCAGTGGACGCCGTTCATGATGCTCATCCTCCTGGCCGGCCTGCAGGCACAGCCCGGCGACGTCCTGGAAGCAGCCCGCGTCGACGGCGCCACCGCCCTGCAGACCTTCCGCCACATCACCCTGCCGCACCTGCGGCAGTACATCGAGCTGGGCGTCCTGCTCGGCACGATCTACGTGGTGCAGACCTTCGACTCCGTCTACACCATCACCCAGGGCGGCCCCGGCTCGGAAACCACCAACCTGCCCTACGAGATCTACCTGACCATGTTCCGCAAATACGAGTACGGCGAAGCAGCCGCCGCCGGTGTCGTCGTCGTCCTCGGCTCGATCGTCATCGCGACCTTCGCCCTGCGCACCATCGCGTCGCTGTTCCGCGAGGAGGTATCCAAGTGACCGCCCACGCCGTAGCCGGCGCCCCCGGGACCAGGCTGAAGAAGATCCTGCGCCGCAAGGACGACCACGGTGCTTCACCGAAGCTCTCGCCCCTGTGGACCTTCGTCATCTGGCTGGCCACGCTGGCGTTCTTCGCGCCGGTGGCGTGGATGGTGCTGACCTCCTTCCACCAGGAGGCCGACGCCGCGACCAACCCCCCGACCCCCTTGGCCGCGCTCACCCTCGACCAGTACAAGCTGCTGTTCAGCCGGGACATCACCCCCTTCCTCCTCAACTCGGCCATGGCCAGCATCCTGTCCACGCTGCTGGTACTCGCCCTGGCGGTACCGGCGGCCTACGCACTGTCCATCAAGCCGGTCGAGAAGTGGACCGACGTGATGTTCTTCTTCCTGTCCACCAAATTCCTCCCCGCCATCGCGGCCCTCCTGCCGGTCTACCTGATCGTCAAGGACGCCGGAATGCTGGACAACGTGTGGACACTGGTCATCCTCTACACCGCCATGAACCTCCCGATCGCGGTCTGGATGATGCGCTCCTTCCTCGCCGAAGTCCCCAAGGAAATCCTGGAAGCCGCCGAAGTCGACGGCGCGGGCCTGCTCACCGTGCTGTGGCGGGTCGTCGCACCAGTGGCCATGCCCGGACTCGCCGCCACCTCGCTGATCTGCTTCATCTTCAGCTGGAACGAATTCATGTTCGCCGTCAACCTCACCGCCACCCAGGCCTCCACCGCACCGGTCTTCCTCGTCGGCTTCATCACCAACGAAGGCCTCTTCCTCGCCCGGCTCTGCGCCGCCGCCACCCTCGTCTCCCTCCCCGTCCTCATCGCCGGCTTCGCCGCCCAGGACAAACTCGTCCGCGGCCTGTCCCTAGGAGCAGTCAAGTGAGGGCAGCCGTCATCACCCAGCCCGGCTCCGTCGAGATCTCCACCGTCGACGATCCGGCCCCCGGACCGCGCGAGGTCGTCGTCGAGGTGTCGGCCTGCGGACTGTGCGGCACCGACCTGCACATCCTCCAGGGCGAGTTCGCACCGAAGCTGCCCATCATCCCCGGCCACGAATTCGCCGGCGACGTCGTCGCGATCGGCTCCGCCGTCACCGAACTCGCCGTCGGCGCCCGGGTCGCGGTCGACCCGTCGCTGTACTGCTTCGAGTGCCACTACTGCCGCATCGGCCACAACAACCTGTGCGAACGGTGGGGCGCCATCGGCGTCACCCACCCCGGGGCCGCCGCCGAGTTCGTGGCCGCCCCGGTCGCCAACTGCGCGGTCCTGCCCGACGGCGTACGCACCCAGGACGCGGCGCTGATCGAACCGCTGTCCTGCGCCGTGCGCGGTTACGACATCCTGCGCGCCCGCCTGGCCTCCCGCGTGCTGATCTACGGCGCCGGGACCATGGGCCTGATGATGCTCCAGCTCGCCAAGGCCACCGGCGCCGCGAGCGTCGACGTCGTCGACATCAACGCCGAACGCCTCGCGGCGGCACGCCTGCTGGGCTGCTCCGCAGGTGCCGCGTCCGCGGACGAGCTGCCCCGGCCGCCGTACGGCTGGGACCTGGTCATCGACGCCACCGGCAACGCCAAGGCCATCCAGGACGCCCTCGGGCGGGTCGGCAAGGGCGGCACCTACCTGCAGTTCGGCGTGGCCGACTACGCCGCCCGGGCGACCATCGAGCCGTACAGGATCTACAACCAGGAGATCACCATCACCGGCTCCATGGCCGTCCTGCACAGCTTCGAACGCGCCGCCGACCTCTTCGCCACCGGCGTCATCGACCCGGACTTCTTCATCAGCGACCGCCTCCCCCTGACGGCGTTCCCGGACGCGGTCACCCGATTCCAGGCGGGCATCGGCCGCAAGATCCAGATCCAGCCCGGCCTCACGGGCGCGTAGACGCCGCGGTACGCCTCCCCGCCCGACCACACTTGAACGGAGCACCACCCCATGCCCCAGCAGATCCGCCGCGTACTCGTCCGGTCGATCGACGACATCACCGTCGAGCAGATTCCCGCGCCGGTGGCCGGTGACGGCGAACTCCTCGTCCGCACCACGGTGGTGGGTGTCTGCGGTTCCGACACGCACGCGGCACTCGGCCATCATCCGTTCATGTCCCTGCCCTACCGTCCCGGGCACGAGGCGGTCGGCGTCGTCGCCGCCGTGGGCACGGGCAACGGCGCCGAGGCGTTCGCCCCGGGCGACCGGGTGATCATCGAGCCCAACCTCTTCTGCGGGCAGTGCCCCCAGTGCCGCTCGGGCCGGTACAACATCTGCCAGGAGCTGAAGGTCTTCGGCTGCCAGACCCCCGGCGCCATGACGGACCTGTTCACCATCCCCGCCGACCGCGTCCACCGGGTCCCCGAGGGTATGACCGACATAGAGGCCGCCCTCGTGGAGCCGCTGGCAACCCCGGTGCACGCCGTGGCCAAGTCCGGCGACCTCACCGGGCGCAGCGTGGTCGTCCTCGGCGCGGGGCCCATCGGCCTGTTCGTCCTGGCCGCCGCCCGGCAAGCGGGCGCCGCGAAGATCGCCGTCACCGACCTCCTGCCGGACAAGCGGGACCGCGCCCTGCGCCTCGGCGCCGACGCGGCCCTGCCGGCCGACGCCCCCGACCTGACCGCACAGGCCCACGCCGCACTCGGCGGACCGGCCGACGTGATCTTCGACTGTGTGGCGCGCGAGCAGTCCATGGCCCAGGCCATCGACCTGGTCACCAAGGGCGGCACGATCATCGTCGTCGGCGTCGGAGCCGCCGGCACCACGCCCATCCGCCTGGACCTGGTCCAGGACCGCGAGATCCGCATCGAAGGCACCCTGATGTACACCGCCGACGACTACCGCACCGCGATCTCTCTGATCGCCTCCGGCGCCGTCGACACCGACGAGATCGTCACCGCCACGTTTCCCCTGGAGGAGGCGGCCAAGGCCTTCACCGCCTCGCTCGCCCCGGAACACGTCAAGGTGCTGGTCACCGTTGACGTGCCCTAGGGACGGGCGTGGACGTTTCCCAGGGCCTCGTGGCCCGTGTGGGAAACTTCGAGGTCGAAGGCACCCGGTACGTACCAGCAAAGGAGGGCCGCAGTGACCGCCAGGACACGGCTGTCGCAGGCCGCTGTCGAGGAACGGCGTCAGGCCGTTCTGCGGCAGGTCGTCGAACACGGCGAGACGCGCATCGACGACCTCGCCACCCGCTTCGACGTCAGCCTGATGACGATGCACCGTGACCTCGACGACCTCGCCCATCGCCACCTGCTCCGCAAGGAACGCGGCCGGGCCATCGCCTTCCCCGCTCTCACCATGGAAACCGCCACCCGTTTCCGTGAGAACGCCGCCATAGCGGCCAAGACCGCGCTGTGCGCGGCCGTCGTCGGCCGGATCAAGCCGGGCAGCACCGTACTCATCGACGACTCGACCACCCTCTACCCCCTGGCCCCCGCCCTCGCGCAGCTGAACCAGCTCACCGTCGTCACCAACTCGGTCGGCCTGGCGCAGCACCTGGGCTCCGCCCCGGGTGTGGACGTCACGCTGCTCGGCGGGCGCTATCACAGCGACTTCAATTCCTGCACGGGTCCCTCGGTCACCCGCACCCTGTCCCGGATCCACGCCGATCTGGCCCTGATGTCCGCCACCGCCGTCCTGGACGGCCGGCTCTTCCATCCCTTGAGCGAGTACGCCGAGGTCAAGCTGGCCATGCTCGCCTCCGCCGAGCGCGCCCTGCTCCTCGTGGACCATTCGAAATTCGGCAAGACCGCCACCCACGCGTACGGCACTGTGGCCGACTACCAGGCGGTCATCACCGACACCGGCACCCCCGACGCCGAGATCGCGGCCATCCGCGGCTTCGGTGTCCCCATAGAGGCAGTCGACCCCGGAGATCCTTCCCCGTGATTCAGGCTCTGTTCGAAACCCCCAGCACCTACCGCCCCACCCCTGGCGACATGGCCGCTCCGGTGCCGCAGGTGGAAGCCGTGCTGTTCGACTTCAGCAACACGATCTTCCAGATGATCGATCTGGAGGCGTGGCTGCACCGGGTCGGCGCGGCCTCCGGCCGCCTCGCCCGGCTGAACGAGCCCGACGCCGTGGCCGAGATCTCCCAGCAGTTGCGACGGGCCTTCCAGCTGCCCGACGTCGCCGCCCTCCAGGAAGGCCGGGACCTCTCCCGCGAGCGGCATCGCCTGGCCATGCGGGGATGGTGGGAGCGCGTGGACTTCCTGCGCGGCGTGGAGGAGACGGCCTACCGCGAACTCACCGCGCCCGACGCCTGGCTGCCCTACCCCGACACCGAACCCACGCTGCGCGCTCTTCGGGCCCGCGGACTGCGCGTCGGCATCGTCAGCGACTTCGCCTGGGACCTGCGGATCCACCTGACCCACCAGGGGCTGGACAGCCTGATCGACGGATGCGTCATCTCCTACGAGCTCGGCCGGGAAAAGCCCGACCCCCACCTGTTCCTCAAGGCATGCGCGGACCTCGGCGCCGACCCCCGGGCCACCCTCATGGTCGGCGACAATCCCACCCGGGACGGTGGCGCCACCGCCTGCGGCCTGCGCGCCTACATCCTCCCGGCCGAACAGCGCACCGGCGACCGCGGCCTGGCCGAAGTCCTCCGGCTCGTGACCTGATGTGCGGTGCCCGGCCACGGAGCTACGACACGCTGGGCCCGGTGATGTAGCCGCCCTGGGAGTCGTAAGGCCAGGCATTGGCGACGCAGCCCTTCAGTCCCTTGATCTGCTGCATCATCACGGGCGCGAGCTTCCCCTTCCCGGGGCAGGTCACCTGGCCGCGGCCGAGGATCAGCCCGACCTCGTAGTTGATGATCAGTGCCCGGTAGTCGCTGATCGGGCCGTCGAACTGGGGCGAGCCCTCGATCCAGCGCCGGAGGTTGACGACGACGGTCGTGCCGGCCTTGCAGTTCAGATTGCCGTACGTCTTGATGGCATGGGCGCCACAGAGCTTGTCGACCGTGCCCGGCGTGGCGATCTTCACCGTGAACTCGGCGGTCCCCGAGGAGATCAGCCGGAAGCCGTCCGTGCCGTCGGCCGTCCAGCCGCGCGTGTCGGCGAGGATCACCTCGATCGCTTCGGCGGCCTGGTCGGCCGGGAGTTCGATGCCCTTCTCGACTTCGACCTTGTAGGTGTGGACGGTGCCCGCGCCGGCCGTGGTGCCCGTGACCTGGGCCGTACGGAAGGTACCGGGGCCGGTCGCGGGCACGGCGGTCGAGGCCGCGGCCGTGGCCGTGCCGGAAGGAGTGGCGGAGGCGGAGGAAGCCGGAGCGGTCGTGCCCGCCGAGGCCAGCCCGTACCCCGACCGCGCCACCACGGACGCGGATGCCGAGGGCGTCGCGGACGACGGACGTCCCGTCGCTGCCTGCCCGGCCGTCGCTGACGCCGTCGCCGACGCCGACTGCTTGTCCGCCGCCTGGGCTTCCGCCGCCACACCTGCCGATAAGCGGTTCTGCTGCTGACGCGCGGCCAGTAAGGTGCCGACGCCCACGAGCGGAAGTACGATCACGAGCATCGCGGCCCGCGCCAAGGACGCTATTTCGCGCCTCCTGCGCCGGCCGCCCGTTTTGCCGCCGCTCGTGGCACGATGCCCCACGTTCTGCCTCCCAAGTCCGGCCCCGTAGTGATGCGTACACACGTCCTACCGGCGCCGGCTGTGCGCCACCTTGCAGAGCGGCATGCGTGACCTAGTAGGGCCCGGTGTGAGAGGGGCGAGCTACCCGAAAGCAGTGCGGTCGCCGAGGATGTTCAGGACCCGGTCGTTCGTCGCCGCGTCGGCGAGAGATACGCGGATGCCGTCGCCGGCATTGGAGCGGACGAGGGTGTCGGCGGTCGTGAACGCGTGCAGGAGTTCGCTGTGAAGGGCGGCGTCGGTGCGCAGCCAGAGGAAGTTCGCCCGGCTGTCGGGCACTTGCCAGCCCTGCGCTCTCAGGGCGGCGAGGAGGCGCTCTCGCTCCGCGACGACCCCGTGCACGCGTTCTGCCATCTCGTGTGCCGCGTCCAGTGACGCGACAGCGGCCCGCTGAGCGAGGGCACTGACGGCGAACGGCAGGGCCGCACGCCGCAGTCCGTCCGCCAGTTCCGGTGCCGCGACGGCGTATCCGACGCGCAGGCCGGCCAGTCCGTACGCCTTGGAGAAGGTGCGCAGCACGCAGACGTTGGGGTGGCGGCGGTACAGCGCGAGCGAGTCGACCGGGTCGGGGCCGGTGGCGTACTCGACGTAGGCCTCGTCGATGACCACGAGCACGTCGGCGGGTACGCGGGTGAGGAACGCCTGCAGCGCGCGGGAGGCGATCGGTGTTCCGGTGGGGTTGTTGGGGGTGCAGAGAAGGATCACGCGGGTGTGCCCGGTGATCGCGGCGGCCATGGCGTCGAGGTCGTGGTTCTCGTCGGGAAGGAGCGGAACGGGGACCGGGCGGGCGCCGGCGAGGGCCGTCAGGATCGGGTAGGCCTCGAAGGACCGCCAGGCGAAGACCACTTCGTCACCGGGGTCGCAGAAGCTCGTGATGATCTGCTGGAGCACACCGACGCTGCCAGGACCGACGGCCAGTTCGTCCGCGGTCACCGCGAGATGCTCCGCGAGGCGCTGTCGCAGCTCGGTGGAGGCCGTGTCGGGGTACCGGTTCATCAGCAGCGCCGTGGATCGAACGCTCTCCAGGACCGACGGCAGCGGTTCGTAGTGACTCTCGTTGGACGCCAGTGCCGCGGTGAGCGCGTTCTGCGCGCGGCGGCCCGCGACATAGGGCGGAAGGCCGGCCACGGCCTTGCCGAGGGCAGGGCGGGCGTGGAGGGAATGCATCGGGTCAGGACCTCTCTGTCAGCGCGCGAAGGAGCGGCGGAGCGTCGTGGCGGTCGAGTACGACGTCGATGAAGGTCAGCGTCGCGGGCTGCGATTCGGCCGCGGCGAGGGCCTCTTCGAGCTCGGCCGGGGTCCCGACGCGGAACGTCGAGGCGGAGCCGGCGGTCAGGGCCGTCACCAGGGCGCACCAGTCCCAGGGCGCGATGTCGTTGTACGGGGCGTCGGGGCTCTGGATCGCGCGCTCGATGGTGTAACCGGCGTTGTTGAGAAGGATCATGACGGGGGAGAGCCCTTGGGCCGCGATCGTGCCGATCTCCTGGATCGTCATCTGTGCCGCGCCGTCGCCGGTCACCAGGACGGGCCTGCGCGTGCGGTCGGCCAGGCCCTGCCCGAGCGTGGCGGGCAGCGCGTAGCCGATGGAGTTCCAGATCGGCTGGCCCACGAGTTCCGTTCCCGGGGGCAGGGTGAGGGAGAGCGCGCCCCAGTACGACGTACCGATGTCGGCCAGGAGTGTCGTGCCGGCCGGCAGCCACCGCTGCATCGCGGACCAGAAGCCCGCCTGGTCGAGTGGCGCCCCCGCGACCGGGGAGAGCGGGACGTCGGGCTTGCGCGCGAAGGAGCGGGCGAGTGTCGTGGACGTCCCGTCCACCGCGCGACGCAGCGCGCGCAACGCTTCCGGGAAGGGTATGAGCCCGAACGTCTCGTCGCCGACGCCGGCCTCCTCGGCATCGACCTTGATCGACACGGCGTCGAAGGGGCGATGGGTGAAGAGGCCGGAGAGCACATCGCTCATGACCACGCCCAGGTGGATGACGGCGTCGGCCGACTCGACCAGGTCCGCGGTGGCCTGGTCGATCAGGGTGCCGGCGTAGACACCGGCGTAGAGCGGGTGCGTCTCGTCGATGTGTCCCTTGGCCGAGGGCAGGACGACGACGGGGATCGCCCCGGCCTCCGCGAGAGCCGTGATGCCGGGCGCGAGCCGGAAGCGTGCCGCGATGTGTCCGACCACCATCACCGGCCGCTGCGCTGTCGCCAGCAGCCGCCTGGCGGCACCCTCAAAAGCTGCGGTGTCGAAGGCGTCGGCGCGTGCGGGCAGGAGGGGTGTCCTCAGCGGCTCGGCGTCGATCCGGGCATCGGCGAGATCCGCCGGGATGCTCAGGTACCCGGGCTTCTTCGCTGCGACGACGGTGCCGATGACGGCGTCGATCTGCGCCGCGGCATGCTCGGGGGTCAGGACCTCCTGCGCCACGGTGACCTCGGCGAATGCCCGCTCGAAGCGGGAGAAGTCGCCGTCGGCCAGAGTGTGGTGCACCAGGGCGCGCGCGGCGGCGGCCGTCGTCCTCGGGGCGCCGGTGATCTGCAGCACGGGGACGTTCTCGGCCGCACTGCCCGCGACCGCGTTCAGGCAGCTGAGTTCCCCGACGCCGTACGTCGTCACCAGGGCGGCGAGGCCGCGTCGGCGCGCGTAGGCATCCGCCGCGTAGCCGGCGCCGAGTTCGTTGGGGGAACCGATCCACTTGAGCAGCCCGGTCTCGGCGATGCCGTCCAGGAGCGTCAGGTTGAAGTCCCCGGGGACGCCGAACAGATGGTCGATGCCCGCTTCGTGAAGGCGGCGCGCAAGATACTCGGCCACGGAGACGGTCCGGACTCCGCGGGCAACGGTCAGGGCACTGGGGGAGGCGTCGGTCATGGGACGGATACTCAAGCGGTAAGGGGCATATGCGCAACAGAGGTGAAATCGGCTGGTACTTCTGCTTACTCAAATCCAAGAGATGAAGCAGAATGCTCAATATGAAGCACATCGATGCCGTGGACGCCAGGATTCTCCTCGCCCTGGACGACCAGCCGGACGCGACCGTCCTCGCGCTGTCGAGAACACTCGGCCTCGCCCGGAACACGGTGCACGCCCGGCTGCGTCGGCTCACCGAGGACGGCACCCTCAAGGAGTTCAGCCGACGCCTCGACCCCGCCGCTTTCGGCTACACGCTGACCGCCTTCATGTCGCTGTCGGTCCGCCAGACCGACGCGTCGGCCGCGCTGGAGGGGATCCGCCTGGTCCCGGAGGTCATCGAGGCGCACTCCACGACCGGCGACGCCGACCTACTGGCGAAGGTCGTCGCGCGGGACACCCAGGACCTGCACCGGATCACCAGCGAGATCCTGGAGATCGACGGCATGGTCCGGGCGAGCACCGTGATCTCCCTGCTCGAAGTGGCGCCCGTACGCCTGACCGCCCTGCTGGAGATCGCGGCACGGGAGGCTGGACGCTGAAATACAGGACGCTTGCAGGACGCGGGCTCAGCAGACCAGGGACCGGCTCAGCGGTCCCGAGCGCAGATGACGGCCGCGGGGTTCGGCGTCCGTCAGGCGGCCCGCCTGCACGACGGGACGGCCGCCCACGACGACGGTCTCCGGCCAGCCGGTGACGGGCATGCCCTCGTACGGGGTGTAGTCGGTGGCCATGTGGAGGCCGGTGCTGCGGACGACCCGGGTGGCGGTGGGGTCCCACACGACCAGGTCCGCGTCGGAGCCGGGCGCGATGACGCCCTTGCGGGGGTAGAGGCCGTTGAGCCTGGCGGGGTTGGCGCACATGACCTCGACGAAGCGGCCGGCGGGCAGGCCGCCCTTGACCACCAGTTCGCTGAAGATCACCGGCATGCGGGTCTCCACTCCCGGCAGGCCGTTGGGCATCGCCCGTACGTCGTGGCTCACCGACTGCTTCTGGGCCGTGTCGTAGCAGCAGTGGTCGCTGCCGATGGTGGCGACCTGGCCCATCAGCACCCGCGAGCGCAGCCCGGCGACGGTGTCGGCGCCCCGCAGCGGGGGGCAGCACACGAACCGCTCCGGATGCGGGCCCGCGTAGGCGGTGTCGTCGAGGACGAGGTGGTGGGCGACGGTCTCGGTGAAGGCCCGTACGCCCCTGCCGCGGGCGCGCGCCACCAGGTCGACGGCCTCGGGTGTGGACTGGTGGACGAAGTACACCGGGGCCGCGACCGATTCGGCGATGGCGAGGATCTCGGCGACCGAGGCGTTCTCGGCCAGTTCCGGCCTGGTGCCGGCGTGGTGGCAGGCGCTGATCGCGCCGGCGGCCTCGCCGCGTTCCTGGACGTCGGAGATGATGTGGTCGGCCTCGCAGTGGATGACGACCATGCCACCGAGGTCACGCAGTGTGGTCATCACATTGAGGATGGTCTTCTCGTCGGCCATGGTCTCGCCGCGATAGGTGGTGAACATCTTGACCGTGACGATGCCGTCGGCGGTCAGCGCCCGCAGCTGTTCCGGCACGGTGTCGTCCCACTGGACCACGCAGGCGTGCAGTGCGCTGTCGCACAGCCCCTGCCCCGCCTTGGCGCGCTGGGCGGCGGCGACGTCGGCCGGGTTCTGCCCGGGACGGGGGATGGCGAAGTCGACGATCGTGGTCGTCCCGCCGAAGACGGCGGCGGTGGTGGCCTGCCGGTAGTCGTCGAGGGAGGTGAAGTCCCCCGAGGTGAAGCCGACATGGCAGTGCGGGTCCACCCCGCCGGGCAGCACCAGCCGCCCGGCGGCGTCGATCTCGGTGATGCCGGGCCGCTGCGCGGAGCGGTACGCACCCGGTTCCACCACCCCCAGCACTTTTCCGCCGCCGACCAGGACGTCCGCGGCGCCCTGCCAGTCGGCGTTGACCACGGTGCCGCCTCGGACGACGAGGTCGACGGGTTCGATCGGTTCGGGACGGGACATGGCAGACCTCCGGTAAGGGGGACGAGGGTCAGAGGGTGGCTGGTGCGGTGGCCGCGAACGGTTCGTCGGGTTGCGCAGCCCGTCGGCTGCGCTTGTCCTCAATCGCCGGACGGGCTGAATTCAGCCCGTCCGGCGATTGAGGACGGAACCGGGAGCCGGACGGACCCGGCGAACCATTCCGGTCACCGCGCCAGGTAGGCGTGCCAGCCGCCGTGGGCGGTGATGTCGACGACGCCGGGGGCGGTGAGCGCGGACTCACGCATGCGCATGGAGAAGGAGCCCGATCCGTCCTCCAGGGCGATGACGCCCAGTTCGAGCTCCGCGGGCTCCTCGGGCAGCAGTCGCTCGCGCAGCACCTCGTAGCTGACCTCGTACACCTCGCCGGCGATCGCCGCGCCGCCTTCCGTGACCGGGTGCAGGCCGGGGAACTCGTCGCGTACGGAGAAGAAGCGGTACGCGGGGGCGGTGCGGGCGGGGCCGAGCAGGCGGGCGTCGCGCAGCGCGTGGTTGAGGCTGCCTCCGGACATCGCCTGGCCGTTGACGAACATCTTCAGGGTCATGGGGGAGTGCCTTTCAGGGCGATACGGAAGTGGTGGCGTCGTACAGCAGGCGGCCGGGGCCGAGGTCGTCCACCGGGTCGGCCGGGGGTTCCCCCGCGATCTGGCGGCACAGCGTGTCGCCCCACACCGGGGCGAGGGTGAAGGCGTAGGTGCCGCCCGCGACGAAGAACCCGGGGTGGCCGGGGACTTCGCCGATCACCGGCATCTCGTCCGGGGTCGCGGCCAGCGGCCCGGCCCACATGCGCAGCAGCCGCAGCCCGCCGAGGAACGGCAGGATCCGTCCGGCCTGGGCGAGGTTGCCGGCCATGCTGGGCAGGCTGACGGTGCTGCGGCCCGCCATGTCCAGCTCGGCGGCGGGCCAGCCGCCGCCGATCAGCAGGTTGCCGGCGCTGACCTGCTTGACCGACATTCCCTCGCCGATGTGCTGAACCAGGTGGTGCATCACCGGCGGCACCCGCACGGTCACGTGCATCTGGATCGCGACCGGTGACATCTGGATGTGGATTCCGGCCAGTGCGGAGATCTCGGTGATCCACGGTCCGGCCGTGTTGACGACCACGGGTGCCGTCCAACTCCGGTCGCCCGAGAGCACCTTGTAATCGTCGCCGACCCGCCGGATGTCGGTCACCGGGGTGAAGGCGTGCAGTTCGGCGCCGAGGCGGCGGGCTGCGGTCAGATAGGCGGGGGTGATCAGGAGCGGGTTGGCGTATCCGTCGAGCGGGCACCAACTGGCGGCGCGTACGCGGTCCGAGAGCAGGGGCAGTTGCTTGCGGGCCTCGTCGCCGGTGAGCACCTCGGTGGGGATGCCCGCGTGGCGTTCCCACTCGTGCTTCTCCCGCAACTCCTGTTCCTGAACGGCGGTTTCGGCGACCATGAAGCCGCCCCCGCGCCGCAGTTCCACGTCCGCGTCGAGCTGATCCTCGATCCGCGACCAGTGGCCGGACGCCCGGAGCTGGAGCGGCAGCAGCCGCGCGCTGTCGACCGGGACCTCCTGGCCGGGACGCCGGGTGTGGATGGCCTGGATGTGGAGGTTGCCGGCCGTGGTGCCGGACCCTTCCCGGTTGGGCGCGCCGCGCTCCAGCACCACGACGCGGTAACCGCGTTCGGCGAGGTGGAAGGCGGCGCTGGCGCCGAGGATCCCGGCCCCGACGACGATGACGTCGGGCTGAGTCACCGGACCTCCTGCCCTTCGACCGTCGCGGCCATGGGCAGCGGTCGCAGCGGCATACGGGCGGCGAAGCAGTCCGCAGTGCCCGGCGCGGGCGCGGCCAGCGCCGCGACGATGTGGCCGCACTCGCGGCCCTGGCACGGGCCCATGCCGGCCCGGGTGGCGGCCTTGGTGCCGTGCAGGTCGTTCCAGCCGGTGGCGACGGCCTGCCGGATCTCCCCGGCGGTGACCCCCTCGCAGCGGCACACCTGGGTGGCGTCGGGGATGTCCGCGACGGCGTCGGCGGGCAGCGGGTAGAGCCGGTCGGACAGCGCCGCGAACCGGTCCAGGGCGCGGGCCCGGCGGCGGAGGCCGGCCATCCGCACGGGCGTGCGTTCGGGTGCCAGCCGGCGCAGGATCGCGTGGGCGGCGAGCCGCCCTCGTACGCCTGCCGCGTGCACGCCCGCGATGCCGGCGCAGTCCCCGGCGACGTACAGCCCGTCCACCGAGGTCGCGCCGTCCGCGTCCACGACCGGAAGCTGTTCCGTGCCCGTCGGGTCCGCCTGGGTGCGGCAGCCCAGCAGCCGGGGCAGTTCGGTACTGGGGCGGAAGCCGAAGCCCACGCACAGCGCGTCCGTCTCCACCCGCCGGACGCCGCCGTCGGCTCCGGCGATGTCCACGGCGGTGACCTGGGTGTCGCCGTACGCGGCCAGCACGCGCGCGCCCTGCTCGACGCGTACGCCGTGCCGGGCGAGGGTCAGCAGATAGCGTGCGGCCTCCGCGAGCCGGGCGGGCTGCCGCAGCGCGCCGGCAACCGAGGCGGCCCGGGGGCGGTACGGGTGGTTCAGCTCGATCAGCGCCTCGATCCCGGCGCCCACCTCCAGCAGGGCGCAGGCGACGGGGAGCAGGAACGGCCCGGTCCCGGACAGCACGACCCGGCTGCCGACCGGTACCCGGTCCATGGTGGCCAGATGTAGGGCGAGCCCGGGGGTCACCACGCCCGGCAGCGTCCACCCCGGGAAGGGCAGGGAGCGTTCGTACGCGCCCGTGGCGGCGAGCGTGGCCCGGGCGCGCACCCGCCCGAGGGCGCCCGTGTGGACGTCGGAGGTGAAGAGGGTGCGTCCGGCGTCCTCAGCGCCCCAGACGAGGGTGCCGGTGCGGCAGTCGACGCCCGCGTCCCGTACCTCGCGGATCAGCTCGGTGCCGCGTGGGCGGAAGTCGCCGAAGGCGGCGGCGAGTTGTGCGGGCCTGCGCTTGTAGTACTGGCCGCCGAGGGTGTCGGACTCGTCGAGCAGTACGACGTTCAGGCCGCCCCGGGCGAGGACCAGCGCCGCGTGCAGTCCGGCGGGCCCGCCGCCGACCACCGCGACGTCCGTCTCCGACTCCTCGATGACGTCAGCCATGTGTCGCCGTCCGGATGTCCATGCCGTCGGTGACGTGCGCGGTGCAACTGCGGGAGCCCGGGCGGCCGTCGATCGTCACCTCGCACTCCAGGCAGACGCCCATCCCGCAGAACGGGCCGCGCAGCTGGCCGTTGACCGGGTTGCGGCGCAGCGGCCAGATGCCGGCCGAGACCAGGACGGCGGTCACGGACTGGCCCGCCCAGGCCTGGCTGGGAGTGCCGTCGATGGTGACGGTGACGGTCTCCGGCAGAGGGCGTGTGCTCATGGTGGTGCTCACAGGGTTCATGGGGGGTGGAGGAAGTACGAGGTTCACAGGATCCGGTCCAGGAACTGGCGGGTGCGCTCGTGCTCCGGCGCGGAGAAGAAGAGGTCCGGGGCCTTGTCCTCCACGACCAGGCCGTCGCTGATGAACACGACCCGGTCGGCCGCCGCGCGGGCGAAGCCCATCTCGTGGCTGACGACGATCATGGTCATGCCCTCCTCGCGGAGCCGGACCATGACGTCGAGGACCTCGCCGACCATCTCGGGGTCGAGGGCCGAGGTGGGTTCGTCGAAGAGCAGCAGTTCCGGGCGCATGGCCAGGGCGCGGGCGATGGCCACCCGCTGCTGCTGGCCGCCGGAGAGCTGGGCGGGGTAGGAGCCGGTCTTGTCGGCCAGGCCCACCATCGCCAGCAACTCGCTTGCCGCAGCGCGGGCTTCGGATTTGGGGACGCCGTTCACGTGCACCGGGCCGGAGGCGACATTGTCCAGCGCGGTCATGTTCGGGAACAGGTTGAACTGCTGGAACACCATCCCGGTACGCCGCCGTTGGACGGCGATCCGGCCTTCCCGCAGGGCGCCCCGCTCGCCGTAGCCGATCCGCTCGCCGCAGATGCGGACGGTGCCAGAGTCGGGGGTCTCCAGGTGGTTCAGGGTGCGCAGGAAGGTGCTCTTGCCGCCGCCCGACGGGCCCAGCACGAGGACGACCTCGCCCCGCAGGACGGTGAGGTCGATGCCCTTGAGCACCTCGACGTCGCCGTAGGACTTGCGGACCTGGTGCGCTTCGACGACCGTCTCGATGCTCATCGGGTCTCCAATTCGAGTGCCGGCGCGGCGGCGCTCTTGATACGGCGGGCGGTGGTCGGCCCGGTCTGGTGCCCGCGGCCTACGCGGGCCTCCAGCCATCGCTGGACCAGCCCCCACAGGGTGGTCATCGCCAGGTAGTACAGGGCCGCCGCGGTGAGGCCCTCCAGGACCCGGAAGTTGGTCTGTACGGCGAACTGGGTGCGGCGCAGCAGTTCTTCGACGGAGATCACCGAAACGAGCGTGGTGGTCTTGAGCAGGCCGTTGAAGCTGTTGCCGAGTGGCGGGACCATCACCCGCAGCGCCTGCGGCATGACCACCACCCTGAACACCCGCCAGGGCGGCATGCCCAGGGCGCGAGCCGCCTCGGACTGGCCGCGCGGGACCGACAGCACCCCGGCGCGGACGATCTCCGACAGATAGGCCGCCTCGTTGAGGACCAGGCCGGTCAGGGCCGAGCTGATCACGCCGAGGCGCAGCCCCAGCTGGGGCAGTCCGGTGTAGATGATGACCAGCTGGACCAGCAGGGGCGTGCCGCGCATCAGCCACACGTAGAAGCCTGTGACCAGCCGGACCGGAACGATTCGGGACGCTCTGCCCAGGGCCACGAGCACGGCGAGCGGAAGGGCGAGCGCCATGCTGACCGCGGTCAGCCAGATCGTCGTCCAGGCTCCCTGGAGGATCATGGGGTTGTGGAGGAAGGAGAAGAAGGCTTCCCAGGACCACATGGCTCTCGCCCTTTCCGTCGTGGGTGAGGTGGCGGCTACTTGGCGCTGATCGCGCCGGTGGTCACCTTGAGTGCGCCGGAGTAGGCGGTGACGTTGTACTTCTTGAACAGGGTGGCCAGGTAGCCGTTGTCACGGAGGGTGTTCAGCGCGCCGGCCACCGCGTCTCCGGCCTTCTGCTTGCCGAAGCCGAGAGCGAGCGGCGCGGGGTTGATGCCCTTGACCGCCGTCTCGAAGGTGCCGCCCTTCTGGTAATAGCTGGTGACCGCCTCGACGATGGCCACCCCTTCGACCTGGCCCGCGGCGAGCGCCTGGTAGGCGTCGGCGGTGGTGGTGAAGGTGCGGATGGTGACGGTCGGCTTGCCGGCGGCCTTGAGCTTGGCGTTGAGCGCGGTGAGGGTGTCGAACTCGTAGCCGGGGGCCTCGACGGCGATGGACTTACCGGACAGGTCGTCCTCGGAGGTGATCTTCTTCGGGTTGCCCTTGGCCACGGAGACGGCGACGCCCTGGATCTCGTAGGGCAGCAGCTTGATGGTCTTGGCGCGCTCCGGCGTGTAGAACATGCCGGTGTTGATCATGTCCCAGCGGCCCGACTGCACGCCGGGGATCTGCGCGTCGAAGGGGATGTTGACGAACTTCGGGGTGAGGCAGAGCAGCTTGGCGATCTCGTCGCCGAGCTCGACCCGCATGCCGATGATGTTGCCGGAGGCGTCCAGGTACTGCATGGGCGGCAGGGTCGCGTTGGTCGAGATCGTCAGCGTGCCCGCCTTGACCAGGTCGGCCTTGCCGAGCTTGGGCGTGCAGGCGGAGGACGACGAGGAGGCAGAAGAAGAGGAGGAGGACTGGCTGCCGCATGCGGCCACCGTCAGCAGCAGGGCGGCGGAGGCCGCGATTCTCAGAGTGCGCACGGTCGGTTCACCTTTCGGCAGTGGAGGAAGAGGGGTGCAGCCCGGCCTCGTCGAGCGCCGCCGACAGGCGGAGCAGCACGGACGGGTCCTCCAGCGGGAGCAGCGGGGGGCGTACGTGCCCCCCGGGCTGCCCGAGCAGCCGCATTGCGGCTTTGAGCTGCGAGGTGGGTGAGGCGAATCGGGAGCTGTAGTCGCCGTTGACCAGCAGGCTCACAAGCCGTTCGTAGCGGGCGGACCATTCCCGGGCCCGGTCCATGTCACCGGCCCAGAAGGCCTCGTAGAAGGGAACGGCGAACGGCGCGCCCAGCCCGCCGCCGTCGATGTTTCCCGCGCCGCCGAACTCGGCCATGACGGCCATGCCCCGGCGGTGGATGAAGCGGCCGAAGACCTGGACCCGGCCGGCCAGGGCCGCGCAGGTGTCCGCGACCTTCAGTTCGTCGCCGGAGCTGTCCTTGACGGCCACCACGGTGTCGAGCCCGGCCAGCCTGGTCAGTGTGTCGACGGTGATGTCGACCGCGGTGCCGCGGGGCCAGTTGTAGACCATGAGCGGCAGGTCCACCGCCTCCGCGAGGGTGCGGTAGAAGGCGTAGATCTCCTCCTGGCTCGGATGCGCGTACGGCGGGGGAGTGGTGAGGATGCCGTCGGCGCCGATGGAGCGGGCGTGCTCGCCGTACCGTACGCACTCGGCCGCGGTGAACGCGCCGCAGCCGATCACCACCGGCACCCGGCCGGAGAGTTCGGCGACCGCGATCTCGGCGACCCTGCGGCGCTCCTCGGGGGTCTGGGAGAACCATTCGCCGGTCGTGCCGTTCACCAGCACTCCGTGTACGCCGTGTTCCGCGTACAACCGCAGCAGTGCGCGCCAGGCGCTCTCGTCGAGCGAGCCGTCGGCGGCGAACGGCGTGGGTGCGGCCGGCCAGTAGCCGCGCCAGGAGACGGCGCCCGGAGTGTTCATGGTGAGCTCCAATCGGAGGCCGGCCGACACCTTGTGGGATCGATTCCACAGCACGGTCGCATCCGGTCCGGTGGGGGTCAACCTCGATTTGGCGTGAATGTGCTGCTGAAACGAACTGTTTACGCCACTGACTTCGCGGCGTCTGACATGATGGCGACCACGGCCCCGGGAGTGAGAAGGGGTCCATGGGATCGATTTCATGATCGGGGGTGGACCGGTGGCAGTCACCTTGGACCAGGTGGCCGACGCGGCAGGGGTCTCCAAGAGCACGGCCTCACGGGTGTTGAGCGGCTCCAGCCGGGTCAGCGCGCAGACGCGGCGGGCGGTGCAGTCCGCGGCGGAACGCCTCGGCTACCGTCCGAACCGGATCGCCAGCGGGCTGCGCACCCGGCGCAGCAACCTCATAGGGCTGGTGATCACCAACCTGGTCAACGCCTCTTTCCACACCATCACCGAGGTGCTCCAGCAGCGGCTGGACGAATGCGGCTACCAGGTACTGCTGTGCGTCACCGACGCCGACCCGGTGCGCGAACGCCGCTACCTGGACATGCTGCTGGACCACCGCATCGACGGCCTGGTCATCGTGGGCACGGGCGCCAACACCGCGACGGTCCGGCAGGTGAGCGCGGCCGGTATCCCCGTGGTCAACCTGATGCGCTCGCCCGACGACGCCCCCGGCGACTCCGTGATGGCCGGCGACCGGGAAGGCGCCGAACTGGCCGTCCGGCACCTGCTCGACCTCGGGCACCGGAACATCGCCTTCATCGGCGGCCCGCCCACCGTCGACTCCGGAAGGGACCGGTACGCGGGATTCGCCGCGGCTCTGGCCGCCGCCGGACTCGAACCCGATCCCGCCCTGTGCGAGCGCGGCCCGTACACCATGTCGTTCGGTGCGGAAGCGGTCACGCGGCTGATGGCCTCGGACAGCCCGCCCACCGCGCTCTACAGCGCCAACCACGAGGCGACGTTCGGGACTCTCGGGGCCCTGGTCCAGCTCGGCGTCCGGGTGCCGGAGCAGCTCTCCCTCGTATGCCACGAGGCGGCGCCCTGGTTCCCGTACTGGCACCCGCCGATCACCGTCGTCGACAACGGCGCCCGCGACCTCGGTGAGCTCGCCGCGGAGCAGCTGCTGCGCCGCATCGACAGCCGCCCCGACAGCCGCCCCGACGAGGGCGGCCCCGAGCCGGAGGACGCCGGCCGCCTCATCCGCGTCGGGTCCCGGCTGGTGGTGCGAAGCTCGACCGCGGCTCCGGGCCGGCCGTCGGTGTAGCGGGCCCATCGCCCGCTACGGGCGCAGTTCAAAAGAGACGTGCGGGGACAGCGCGCGGAGGAAGCCGGGCGCGTCGAAGATCTCGCCGGCGGAGGCGACACCGACCGTCCTGGTCCGTCCCGTGAGGATGCGGTCGACCGCTTCCACCACGAGCGGCGCGGTGACGGCGTAGATGTCCCGGCCCCTCGCCACAGCCCGCCGTTCAGTGCCGCCGGAGCGTACGACGACATCGACGAGGAAGGTCTGCGCGGACCGCCCACGCTCGTCGACCGGGCTCGGCGCCGGTGTGTCCGAGGCCGAGAGCTCCTTGGCCGCCACGTCGGTCATGTAGCAGCGCACCTCGGGGACGTCGAGGTGGCTGGGCACGGTGACCACGTCAGCCATCGAGTACTCCCCGATGACGGCCCGCGGGCCCATCGGGTCGGGGAACGGCCACGTGAGGGTCGGCGGGGCGTCCTGGCAGTACTCCAACTGCCCCTTCGTGTAGCGGACGCGCCGGCCGCCCCGCCGCTCCCGGGAAACCGCGCCTGCCGCGCGCGTCCCGGCGGTGGGGTGCCAACTGCTCAGCCCGTACGCGATGTGCGCCTCGTCGGCCGCTGTCCAGTCGCCCATCGCGGCGGTGGTCAGCAGGTCGCCGAGGCCGCCGTAGAAGGCCATCGCGGGGACGATCACCACTCCTGCGGCTCGGGCGCGGTCCGTGAAGTGCGCGAACGTATCGGCGTTGGCCTCGATCTCGGCCGCCACGTCCACGTACGGGATCCCGGCGCGCAGTGCCGCCTCGATCACGGGCGCGGCCGTCGTGGCGAAGGGCCCGGCGCAATTGACCACAGCCGCCGCACCGGCCAGTGCGTGGTCGAGCGAAGCCGGATCGTCGACCGACGCCGGGCGGACGTCCAGTCCGGGTCCGGGCTGGGATGCCGCCAGTTCCTTCAGCTTGTCGGCGTCCCGGCCGGAGAGAACCGGGACGAACCCGCGCTCCCGCAGCTGTGCCACCACGAAACGTCCGGTGTGACCGTACGCGCCGAACACCGCAACTGCCTGCCCCGACCCCATGGGTTCTCCTCCGCGCTCACATGATCTGCCGCTGATCTGCCGCGATCCGTTACGGACATCCTTTCGAGGGCGGGGGCCCCACACGAGTGTCCGGAACGCCATGCCCCGTACAATTCCGGACATGGACACTGTCGCACTGGCCGTCACCGACGGGATGCTGCACTTCGAACTGGCCCTGGCCTGCGAGGTCTTCGGCTCCGCCCCGGCCGCCGTGACCGGCCCCTGGTACGACATCGCCCTCTGCGGGCCGGCCGCCGTGCGAGCCGGCCGCTTCCGGCTGGAGCCCGACCACGGCCTCGACCGGCTCACGCGCGCCGACACCGTGATCGTCCCCGGCTGGGCCGACATCGACCAGGCCCCACCCGCCGACCTGGTCGACGCCGTGCGCGCGGCCCACGATGCCGGCGCCCGCGTGGCCTCCCTCTGCACCGGCGCGTTCGTACTGGCCGCCGCCGGCCTGCTGGATGGGAAGCGCGCCACCACGCACTGGGCCCACACCCGAGCCCTCGCCGCCCGCTACCCCCAGGTCACGGTCGACCCGGACGTCCTCTACGTGGACAACGGCAGCGTCCTCACCTCCGCCGGTAAAGCCGCCGCCATGGACCTGTGCCTGCACCTGGTCCGCCTCGACCACGGCTCGTCGATCGCCAACACCGTCGCCCGCCACCTGGTCGTGCCGCCGCACCGGGACGGCGGCCAGGCCCAGTTCGTCACCACCCCGGTGCCCGCCCCGGACAACCACCCGCTCGCCGAACTCTTCCCCTGGGTGATCGAACGGCTGGACCACCCGCTCACCGTGGAGGACCTGGCCCGCCAGGCGCGGATGAGCTCGCGCAACCTGGGCCGCCACTTCAGATCGGTGACCGGCACCACCCCACTGCAATGGCTGCTGACCCAGCGGATCCGCCACGCCCAGGAGTTGCTGGAGACCACCGACGACAGCGTCGACACCATCGCGGCGGCAGCCGGCATGGGCACCGCCACGACGCTGCGCCGGCACTTCAACCGCACAGTCGGCGTACCCCCGGACACCTACCGCCGCACCTTCCGCTCACGCACCCGCGGCGACAGAGCGCGTGTGGGGGCGAGGCCCTAAGGGCGGCGTCCCCATGCGGAGATCATCGGGGCGGTGGCCAGGTCGAGCCGCCCGGTGGCGACGTTCGCCAGGTGACGGTCGATCTCCTCGTCGGTGGCAAGCCCTTCGCCCACCAGGCGGTGGCGGATCTGCCGCACCGTGGCGTCCTCGAGCACGGCGCATGCCGGCGAGGTGATCGGGAAGTACGCGTCCGCCTGCACCTCGTCCAGACCGGCCTCGCGCAGCACTCTGGGCAGGGTCCGCCCGTACGCGAGGTCTGCGCCGCGCGCCGCCATCAGGGCGCGGAAGCCGGACCGCAGCCGGTTGGCGAGTCGCTGTTCGGGCCCCGACTCGTCCGGGCACAGCAGCGGCTGCAACGTGGGGTCGGCGTCCTCCAGGAGGAGCCGGCCGCCGGGCCGCAGCGCCTGGACCATCCGGCGCAGTGCCTCGGCGCGGTCGGCGACGTGCACCAGGACCAGCCGGGCGTGCACGAGATCGAAACCGCCGGGCGGCGGCGGATCGGCCGCCACGTCGTGGGACAGCACCTCGATCACGCCGCCGGCGATGTCCCTCGTCCAGGACACGTCGATGTCGGTGGCGATCACCGCACCCGTCGGGGCGACTCGTTCGGCCAGCCCGAGGGGTACGGAGGGCCCGCCGGCGCCGACCTCCCAGCACCGCATCCCGGCACGGATCCCTAGTCGGTCGACATGCCGGAACGTCACCGGGTCGAACAGTTCGGCGAGGGCGCCGAACCGGATACCCGCCTCCGACTGCCGATTGTCCAGCAGATAGCCGCGGTCGGTGTCGTGCTCAGCCATGCGGCGATTCTGGCAGACAGGCCCCGCCCTTGCGGAGCCTCCGCCGGCGCTGGCGGCTGAGCTGGGAACACGGGTGAGGGTGAGGGGCCGCGTCTGTTCTCGAATCACTGGGCCAACGCCGTGGGCCCAGCCGGCACTGTGCCGGACCGAGCGTGGGCTTCCACCCCGAACGTCAGGACACCGCGGCACCGGGGTGGCGGCACCTCCTCGCGTTGATCGAAGAGGCGGCTGCCGACGGGCGCGAGGTGTTCAAGCCGCTGGTCGAGCTCCCCGCAGGGAAACGGCGGCAGATCATCACGCTGCCGCCGAGCGTCGCCAAGCTCAAGGCGGTACGGCATCTGGTGCTCTACGGCAGCAATCTCGTCCGCATCCCGCCGGAGATCGGCGCCATGGAGAGCCTGGAGGAGTTCAGCCCTTACACCTCGCGCCGACTGCACTGGTTCCCCTACGAGTTGACCCACTGCGCGAGCCTGAAGCGCAGCACGGTCAGTACGCGTTCGGTCTACGGCAACTACAGGCTCCGGCCTCAGTTCCCCCTGCTCCAGCCGCCAACGCCCCAGGCCGCAGAGTTCGACTCCCGCCATCTCGACCCCGGCACCTGGGGTGCCGAGGCAATCCACGCTTGCAGCATCTGCGCCAGGGCGTCGAATCGCTGCCCCAGCCACCCGCACACTACGTCGCTGTTCCCCACCGTGGCGGCCCCACCGTCACCCAGCCACCTGCGGACCACCCACGAAGCTGAGACATCGAGGTCCAGGCCCGGGCGAAGCGACCAGGCCCTAGAGTCGTGATCATGGAGAAGAGGACGCTGGGGCGTACGGACAGGCAGGTCGGGGTGATCGGGCTCGGGGCCTGGCAGCTCGGCGGCGCGGACTGGGGGCGGACGGACGAGGCGGACGCCCTCGGGACACTGCACGCGGCGCTCGAGTCGGGCGTGGACTTCATCGACACCGCCGACGAGTACGGGGACGGACGAAGCGAGCAGATCATCGGCGAACTCCTGCGGTCGCTCGCCCGGACGGGCACCAAGGCACCGACCGTGGCGACCAAGATGGGCCGGCGGGCGGCCCAGATACCGGAGAACTACAACGCCGCCAACTTCCGTGCGTGGACCGACCGTTCGCGGCGCAGCCTCGGCGTCGAGCGGCTCGATCTGGTGCAACTGCACTGCCCGCCGGGCCCGGTGTATGCGAGCGACGAGGTGTTCGACGCCCTCGACGCGCTGGTCGAGGACGGGACCATCGCGGCGTACGGAGTCAGCGTCCGCACCTGCGAGCAGGCGCTGGCCGCTCTCCGCCGCCCGAACCTCGCGACGATCCAGCTCGTCCTGAACGCATTCCGCCTCAAGCCGCTGGAGCAGGTGCTGCCGATTGCGGCGCGGGCAGGGGTCGGCGTCGTTGCGCGCGTGCCGTTGGCCAGCGGGCTGCTGTCGGGGAAGTACACGGCCGCGACCGTCTTCGGCGCGGACGACCACCGCACCTACAACCGGCGCGGCGAGTCCTTCGACGTGGGGGAGACCTTTTCGGGCGTGGACTACGCGACCGGGCTGGAGGCGGTGCGGCGGCTGCGTCCGCTGGTGCCCGAGGGTGTGACGCTGGCTCAGTTCGCGCTGCGCTGGATCGTCGACCAGGAGGCGGTGAGCGTGGTCATCCCGGGCGCGCGCAACGCCGGGCAGGCACACGCGAACGCCGCCGCGGCCGCGCTGGCACCGCTGGACCAGGACACCCACCACGCCGTACGAGAGGTCTACGACGAACTGATCCGTCCGCAGATCCACCACCAGTGGTGACCTGCCTCACGGCTCTGCGAACGGCCCCGCCGTAACACACCCGTCACGCACGGCCGTTGACATACCTTACCGACGGTAAGGATGATCGCGCGCATGGCGACGGACCCGATACCTCAGTTCCCGGACGGCTTCCTGTGGGGCGTCTCGACCTCGGCCCATCAGATCGAGGGGGCGGCCGACCAGCGCGAGCCCTCCGTGTGGGACGCCTTCACGGCCGAGCCCGGGCGGGTGAAGGACGGCTCGACGGCGGCGGTGGCCTGCGACCACTACCACCGGTACCCGCAGGACGTGGCGCTCCTGCGCGAGCTGGGCGTGGACGCGTACCGCTTCTCGGTGTCCTGGCCGCGCGTGCGGTCGGGGGATCTCGACTTCTACGACCGGCTCGTGGACGAGCTGTGCGCGGCCGGGGTGCGGCCCGTGCCCACGCTCTTCCACTGGGACCTGCCGCTGGCCCTGGAAGAGGCGGGCGGCTGGTTGCAGCGCGACACGGCGTCCCGGTTCGCCGAGTACGCGGCGGTCGTCGCCGAGCGGCTCGGCGACCGCGTGAAGAAGTGGATCACCCTCAACGAACCCGCCGAGCACACCCTGCTGGGCCATGCGCTGGGCACGCACGCCCCCGGCAAGCGGCTGGTCTTCGACGCCCTGCCGGTCGCGCACCACCAGCTGCTGGCCCACGGCCTCGCCGTACGGGCCCTGCGCGCGGCCGGTGCCACGGACATCGGCATCGCCAACTCGCACGGCCCGACCTGGCCCGCCTCCGGCGAGGCGGCGGACGTGGAGGCGGCCGACTTCTACGACCTGCTGCTCAACCGCCTCTTCGCGGATCCCCTGCTGCTGGGCGAATACCCGTCCGGCCTCGGGGAGTTGATGCCGGGCGACGTGGAGGCCGACCTGAAGGTCATCGCCGAGCCGCTCGACTGGTACGGGATCAACTTCTACGCCCCGACCAGGGTGGGCGCGCCCACGGGCGAGGACGCCGAGTTCGGCGGCGTCGCCATCCCGGCCGAACTCCCCTTCTCCGTACAGGAGATCGAGGGCGTCCCGGTCACGGACTTCGGCTGGCCGGTGGTCCCCGAAGCCCTCACCGAACTGCTGGTGGGCTTCGGGCAGCGCTACGGCGACCGGCTCCCGCCCGTGGTGATCACCGAGAACGGCTGCAGCTACCCGGGCCTGGACGACCAGCAGCGCATCGACTACCTGGACGGCCATATACGGGCACTGCACCGGGCTGTGGAGTCCGGGATCGACGTACGCGGCTACTTCGTCTGGTCGCTGCTGGACAACTTCGAGTGGGCGGAAGGCTTCGCACGCCGCTTCGGACTGGTCCACGTGGACTTCGCGACGCAGGAGCGGACGCCGAAGGCCTCGTACCGCTGGCTGCGTGACGCGCTGCGCGGGCAGAGATGACGGCAGACCTGCTCGCCGATGGGTTCGTCGATCCGCCGCAAGTCCTTCGTCCTGTGGCTGGGCGCCCTTCCCCCAGGTGGCGGCCCCCGTCCTGGCGGCACCGATCGTGACGTATCCGGGCGGATACCGGGCTCTCTCGGCGTGGACGGAACGCGCCCTCGCGTCGGGGGCCGGATCGATCAGGAAACGAGAAGCGCGGCCAGTGGGCCGCGGCTAGCGTGACGACATGGACATCACCATTCACACGACCGTCCTCCCGCATGACGACCCGGACGCGTCCGTGGCCTTCTACCGCGACACCCTCGGCTTCGAGGTCCGCAGCGACGTCGGACAGGGCAAGATGCGCTGGATCACGGTCGGCCCCGTCGGCCAGCCCGGCACGTCCATCCTCCTGGCGCCGCCGGCCGCCGACCCCGGGGTCACCGAGGACGAGCGCCGCACCATCGCCGAGATGATGGCCAAGGGCACCTACGGCTGGATCCTGCTGGCCACCCGGGACCTCGACGACACCTTCGAGAAGGTGCAGGCCGGTGACGCCGAGGTCGTCCAGGAGCCGACTGAGCAGCCGTACGGCATCCGCGACTGCGCCTTCCGCGATCCCGCGGGCAACATGGTCCGCATCCAGGAGCTTCGCTGAGCCGTCACCTGGAAAGGGGTTCTCTCATGTGTCACCCCGCATGGGCGCGCGCACGCATCGCCGCGCAGCGCCTGAACGACCTCGAGCGCGCGACGGCGCTGCTGCGCAGTGGCGACGTCGACGTCACCGAACGGACCGGCATGCCGCCCAGCGCCTGCCCGACACCGGTCAGGAATCAAGAAGCGCCGGTCGCCGAGCCGCAACTAGCGTGATGAGCATGGCATCCATCGAATCAGTCACCCTCGACGTGGCCGACCCCCACGGCCGCCGACTGCTTCTACACCGCCGCCTTCGGGCTGGACACGCAGATACGCCTGCGGGCCTCGGAGGCACCCACCACCGGCTTCCGCGGGTTCACAATGGCGCTCACGGTGTCCCAGCCGGCCAACGTCAACAGCCTCATCGACGCCGCCCTCGACGCCGGCGCCACACCGCTCAAGCCCGCCGCGAAGTCGCTCTGGGGCTACGGCGGTGTCGCCCCGGACGGGACGATCTGGAAGGTCGCGACCTCGGCGAAAAAGGACACCGGCCCTGCCACCCGGGAGGTCGACGAGATCGTGCTCCTGCTGGGAGCCGCGGACGTGGTCGCGAGCAAGCGGTTCTACGTCTGCCAGGGCCTTGCGGTGGCGAAGAGGTTCGGCCGCATGTACGTCGAGTTCGCCGCCGGGTCGAGTCCCGTCAAGCTGGCGCTGTACAGGCGCCGTGCCCTTGCCAAGGACGCCGGCGTCTCTCCCGACGGCACCGGATCGCACCGGCTCACGATCGGTGGCGATGCCGGGCCTTTCACCGACCCGGACGGGTTCGGGTGGGAGTCGTCCTCGGAATCGGAAGCGGACCGGAAGCGGACGGCCCCTACCGGCGGAAGCACCGGGAGCGGTCCACTGATCGGGTGAGGCCGGGCGGCGGTGGCAGGCCGCGCGAACGGCGGGATGATGCCGCACGGGGGCCGAAAGATGCGGAGGAACCCACCGGACCGGGGGGCGGAGGCCAGGAGCCGCCCGGCCTCGCGTCGGGCGTACGACCCGTACCGCCCCTGGTCACTGCCCGTGGTCCGGACCCGGTACCGGTTCCAGCTCGCGGAAGCGCTTCTCGACCGGGGAGAGATCGGTTCTGGCCAGGTCCTCCGGGCGGACGACGATGCGCAGTTCGGGCGTGAGCGCGGGGTACCGGCGGCAGGCGCCGATGAACGAGTCGACGATCAGGGCCGCGAGCTGGCCGTGGTCGAGGTCGGTGACGCGGGCGAGCCCGGAGCCGATGAGCGGGACGGCGACCGGTTTGAACAGCCCGTGCACGGCCACCGAGGCCCAGAGGTTGTCCAGGCTCAGCCGCAGATCCTCGTGACCGGACCTGGCCACCAGGTCGTTGCCGAGCCGCGAGTAGGCGGTGGCGAACACCCGGCGGCCGTCGACGGGTACGGCGACGGTCGTGCCCACCGGGTAGCGGACGCGCCGGCCGCGGGGCTTGGTCCGGGCGCTCTCGGTGCCGACGGCCTCCACCGTGCGCAGCCCGGTCCGGAGCTTCTCGTCCAGCAGGCGGCGCCGCCCGGCGAAGAGGCGGTCGACGAGCTGGCTCTGCACGCTTTCGCGGCTGATGACGATGTCCTGGTCGGTCTCGGTGTCGAAGGTGTCGGTGAAACCGACCACCAGGTTGGAGTCCGTCTGCTCGAAAAGGTCGCCGCGGACGATGACGACGTCTGCCCGCTGGCCGGGCAGCGGCACGCTGTGGCGGAGCAGTTCGGCGCCGTGGCGCGCGCGGAGCGCGGCCCGCAGGGCGTCGAGGGTGCGCGCCGCCTCGGGGTCGTCGGGGTGGTCGCGGGCGATCAGCTCGGCGACCGGCAGCGCGAGGTCGGGGCGGCCCAGATCGGCCTGGACGCGGACCAGTTCACGGCGGGCGGAGTCCTGCAGGGTGGTGAGGCGGCGAATGAAGGGGGCCGCGAAGCCCTCGCCGTTGACCTCGGCCAGCGGCCGGCCGCGTACCAGGGACAGTGCCTCGGCGAGACCGTGGGCGGCCGTGGCGGGCGGGGCGAGGAGGGCGCTGCCGACGACCGTGGTGAACCGTGCGCTGTCCAGTTCGTCGGGCTGCAGCACCAGGCGGTAGGCGGTCTCGGGTCCGTGTACGGTGACCTGCTGCTCGGTGCGCAGGACGCGGGCGGCGCTGCCGTCCTGGCCGGGGTCGAGGGCGCGCCGCAGTTCCAGGACGCGTTTTTGCACCTCGTTGCGGTTGCGCTGGGCCAGATGGCGTGGCTCGTCGGCCAGCCCCCATACGTCGCGGCGCAGTTGCCGTACCGGCACGGCTTCACCCTCGGCGGCCACCAGACGAACCAGCAGCCGGGTCGTCAGCGGTGTCAGCCGGACCGGAACTCCGTCGATTTCGAGGCCGACCGGCCCCAGTACTTTCACCTGGATGCGCGCCTTTGCTTTACCCACCTGCGCCGCCCCCCGCCGCATCACTCCGCTCCGCAAGTGATGGGCAGAATATCATGATGCCTTGGGGAAAGCATGCCTTTGGGTGATTCCGGTGAGCTGGATGCAATACGGCGTCGAGGAGAATTCCGGGCGCGTTCCCGGGCTCGTTTGCGAATACTCGTGCGATTTCCGCGGCGGATGTGCGGCTCGCGGCGCGCCCGGCAGGTTTTCGTCCGCAGCACGATGGCGGCATTCGGCGGGATATCCGCGGTCCTGCAGTTCGCCGGGCAATTCCTTCCGCGCAGCTTTGCCGTTCCCGGCGCGGTCACCGTGGCGTCGGCGGCGGCATGCCTGGCCTGGGGGCTGGGCCGGGCCCGTCCGGTGGCGCAGGTGCAGCAGGTGTTCCGGCGGCCCGACATGACGGTGGTGGTCGAGTCGGGAGACGTGTTCGACGAGTCGGCGCATCTCGTCGTCGGGTTCTGCGACACCTTCGACACCGCTTCGGCCGGCGGCGCGGTCATCAACGGCGACAGCGTGCAGGCACAGTTGCTGGCCCGGCGCTACGGCGGCGACGTACAGCGCCTGGACGCGGAGCTGAGCGCGGCGCTCGCCGCGGTCGCACCGGTCGCGCGGGAGGACCGGGACCGCAAGCCGCTGGGCAAGCTGGACCGGTATCCGGTGGGCACCGTGGCGGTCCTGGGCACCCGTCCGCAACTGGTGTTCGGCGTCGCGTACAGCCGCATCGGCAACGACTGCGTGGCCGCCTCCAGTACGGAGGACCTCTGGTCGGCCCTCAGCCGCCTGTGGGACGCGATGCACCGGCACGCCCAGATGGGGCGGGTGGCCATGCCGCTGGTCGGATCGGGACTGTCCCGGCTCGACCACCTCGACCAGGACAGCCTGCTGCGGTTGATCCTGATGTCGTTCGTCGCCCGGTCACGCGAGAGCGCGGTCTGCCGGGAACTGCGGGTGGTGGTGCGGCCCGCCGACCTGGAACGGATCAACATGCGTGAGATGGCGGCCTTCCTGAGCGCTCTCGCGTCGGGGCTGGACGACACGTGAGCCGGGACCACGCGGTCGCCCGCAGTCGATCAGGGGGCGAGACGCCGGTACGCGGACAGGTTCCGGAAGTGCCAGGTCTCGCGCCAGTCCGGCCGGCTGTCGTCGAGCAGACAGCCGGCCAGCTTCAGCCGCGCGGCGATCTTCGCGAGGGCGGCCTCCGTGCCGTCGAAGCGGATGACGTTGAGGCCCGCGGTGTCGGCGACGTGCCGCAGCCGGCCGACCTCGACGATGACGGTCCGCTCGGGGTAGGCCATCAGCACCATGCCCAGTTCGATCAGCACGTTCTGCCGGGGCTGGCCGGTCAGCTGGGTCTCGTCGGCCGGCTCGGCGTCGCCGAGCAGGTGCGGGTGGAGCTTGGCGACATCGTCCGGGGTGAGCAGGACCAGGGCCGCCTGCGCCTGGGACGGCGCGTTCCTGACCACTTCACCGAGGTAGGGCGCGGTGCTGCCGGTGGCCCGGACCAGTTCCTCCCACTCCAGTGGGCGCAGGTCGAGCCGGCGCAGCAGCGCGAACATCGACTGCCGTACTTCTTCGTCCCGGCCGTGCACGACGAAGACGCTGCGGCTGCGGCCGTGTTCGGCGGAGGCCTGCCCGGACGCCTGGCCGGACGCACCGGGCGCCTGCGGCTCGGCGGCGGGCGCCGCATGGTAGTTGTAGCCGAAGCCCTGGTTCTTCCCGCCCATGATGTTCTGGTTGTTGTCCCCGAACCTGTTGCTCTCGCTCATGATGGCTGTGCTCCTGGGCTGCTCGGTGAGTTGGTGCCCGCGGGCTGGTAGTTGTAGCCGAAGTTCTTGTTCTCCCCGCCGAAGACGTTCTGGTTGTTGTCCCCGAAGAGGATGTTGGTCTGCGCACGGTCGTGGTCGGCGAGATCCACGTTGTGGTCACTCAGGAACGTACGGATGTTCTGGAGCAGATGGCGCTCGACGACCTGCATGTACTTCACGGCGTCGGACTGCTGGAAGAAATGGTGGTAGGTGTCGCTGGTGGCCATTTCCCGGACGCTTGTCAGCGCGCCGCAGTCGACCGCCTTGGTCACATAGCGGCCCAGGCGGAATTCGCTCCTGTCGACCGCGGTGCTCTCCGCGGTGAACCCGATGGCGGTCCGCTCGCCCCGCCCGGGGCGCACCAGCCGGCCCAGCCGCCGCGGCAGGAAGCGCTCGGGGAGGACCCGCAGCGGCAGCAGAGGCAGCGCCAGGCACCAGCGCGGTACGGCCCTGGCCATGTCCCACGCCACTCGCAGGGCCAGGCGGCGGTCGAACGCGTCGGGCAGCCGGTCGACGAGGTGGAAGTCCTGCAGGAGCGGCCCGAGGACGTACGTGTAGAACTCGGTGTGCAGGGTGTCGCCCTTGAGGTCGAACCCCACGAAGATCGAGGTCACCAGCTCTTCGTTCCACGACCCGACGCGCACGCACAGGTACTCGCGGGCCGAGTCGTAGTCCTCCTGCCAGTGGATGCCCGGGAGGTCGTCCGCGCCGGGCAGCTCGGACCACCCCGCGCCGCGCGTCCGGTCGTTCGTCCGGATCGCCGTGGTGAAGCGGCGCTGCTCGATGGTCAGCCCCTCGATGCGCTCGTCCCGGCGGGCCTCCTCGCGCAGTTCCCCGGCCATCCGGGTGGCGACATAGCCGGTGATGTCGTGGACGCTGAACGGGATGACGGCCCTGCGCTCCACGGTGTCCAGGTCGGGCCCGGACCCGTCGACGTCCTTGCGCATGGCGAGCCGGGTCCTGGGCGCGCCGAGCAGCAGTTGGGCGTTCGACCAGTCGCGCAGGGGCTCACCGGCGCCGACGAAGGGCCGGTAGCCGGCGTAGAAGACCAGGCCGCTGCCGGCGGACTGCTCATGGTCGATCTTGCGGATCAAGGCGTCGGTGAGGCTGCCGTTGGCCGGGTAGGAGCCGTCAAAGCCCCCGTTGGGGCCGGACTCCTTCAGGCGGGTCATCAGGATCTGCAGGGTGACGACCCGGCGCAGATAGGCCGCGCCCCACAGCACCCAGCACAGGAGCAGTACGCAGGTGAGGAAGCCCAGCGTGCCGCTGTTCATCAGGATCAGGAGCAGGACGCCCGACCCGATGGCCACGCTCAACTGGATGCGGCGCAACCGGCGGGCCGCGAGAGCGTGCGCGAGCACCGACACGGCGTCGTAGCCGTACGACGGCGCGACCACCCGGAAGCGGTTCTTCAGCAGTTCGCGGATGACGGCCCGGCGATAGCCGCGGTCGAGGTAAGTGCCCGCGGACAGCAGGCGGGTGGCCTTGGTCCGCGCGTACTCGCGGGGGCCCCGGGGCGCCTCGGGCGGCGGGCCGGGAGGGTGTGGATGCAGTGCCTGTGTGGTCACGACGGTTCTCCTGGTGCGCCCGGGTGGTCAGGTGGTCGGGGTTGCCCTGCCGCTGGTGATCTCACCGTCGCGGACGGTGTAGGTGGCGTCGTACGAGCGCGATGTGCCGTCCGTCGACAGGGCGTCGAGGATCAGCCGCACGTCGGTCCCCTGTACGGACACGACGCTGATGGTGTCCCGCTGGGTGGTGGCGAAGCCCGAGGCGAACGTGGCGTAGTCGTCGTCCAGGTTCTTGCCGCCCAGATCCCAGGCTGTCTGGTAGTCACGGTTGTTGATCGCCTCGAAGTAGGCGACGACGACCGCCTGCGGTTCCGCGGACGGGGACGGGGACGCGGAGGCGGAGGCGGTGGTTGACTCCGGTGAGGCGCTGAAAACATCCCCCGGCAGTCCCGTATCGGGAGTGGCGGAGGGGTACGCCGTTGCCGGCGAGGTCTCCGGCCAGGCCGATGCCTCGGTCCCGAGGCCCGAGTAGGGCCCGGCCGCACCGGCCGAGCCGGAGTCATCGTGCGTCAGGCTGCCGGCCAGACCCAGGAGCAGGACGAGCAGCAGCGGTACGCCGATGACGGTGAGCCCCCAGGTGCGGGCGGGCCCGGCGGGGGGAATCAACCCCGCATCGCGGTAGGGCATCGGCGGGCCCGATGCGGTGTCGGGTCTCGCTACGGGAGGCCGCAGGGCTGGGTCGTCCATGAGGTACTCCAAGGCTGGTTGACACCTCTGATGCCACCAGCCCCTCCGCTTCCGTGGCCAGAGCCGATCCGCTTCCGAACCGCTTCCGGGCCGGACGAGGTGGGCCTCCTCGATCAGCGGTGACCAGGGACGCGCGATATCCTTGAGGCGAGTCCATACGCCCGCCGGTCTTACCGCCGTGAGGGAGAACAGCCATGGATCTCAACACCGTCACCGAAGTCATCCGGCGACCGTCCGCCCGGCCGGGCATGGACTGGCGCGAAGGCGACGCCTGGCTCGCAGGCGGAACGTGGCTGTACTCCACGGATCAGCCGGGCCTGCGCCGCCTGATCGACCTGACGACACTGCGCTGGGATCCCCTCGTCCCGAGCGACGCGGGCCTCGGCATCGGTGCGACGTGCACCATCCACGACCTGTATGCCTTTGCGCCGCCGCACGACTGGAACGCCGGCGCCCTTGTCGCGAAAAGCTGCGAGGCGTTCTTGTCCTCGTTCAAGGTCTGGAACTCGGCGACCGTCGGAGGCAATATCTGCATGTCCCTGCCCGCCGGCCCGATGATCACGCTGACGGTCGCGCTGGAGGCAGCGTACGAATTGTGGGCCCCCGACGGGTCCTCGCGCATCGTCGACGCCCTCGACTTCGTGACCGGCGACAACCGGAACATTCTTGCTCCCGGGGAAATCCTGCGGCGCATCGACATTCCGGCGCGTGCCCTGAGGAAACGCACCGTGCATCGCCGTTTCACGCTGACCCGCCTCGGCCGCTCGACGGTATTCCTCATCGGTACGCAAACGCCGGGGACGAGCGACCTGCTGCTCACGGTCACGGCCGGCACCACACGGCCGGTGCGCTTCGCTTTCGACGCCATGCCCGATGCCCGGACTCTGCGGGAGAGCATCGAGGCCATCCCCGCCCCTGTCTGGTTCGCCGATCCCAATGGGACCCCCGACCACCGTCGTCACCTGACGAAGCACTTCGCCGAGGAGATTCGCCGCGAACTCACAGATGGGGACCCGACATGGCATACGTCGTGAACGGCAGGACCTTCGACGAGGAACCGGACCCCGGCCAGTGCCTGCGCACCTTCCTCCGCTCGCTCGGCCACCATGGCGTCAAGAAGGGCTGTGACGCGGGCGATTGCGGCGCGTGCACGGTGTGGCTGGACGGCAGTCCCGTACACAGCTGCATCACCCCCGCATTCCGGGCGGACGGTCGTGAGGTGACGACGATCGAAGGCCTCGGATCACCCGGCGACCTGCATCCGATGCAGCGACAGTTCCGCGACGCACCGGGGTTCCAGTGCGGTTTCTGCACCGCGGGGATGATCATGACGTCGGCTACGTTCACCGAGGCCCAGAAAGCGGACCTGCCACGGGCGTTGAAGGGCAACCTGTGCCGCTGCACCGGCTATCGGGGCATCGAGGATGCGGTGAAGGGCGTCGTCGGTGTGGAGACACCGCTGCCGGGAAAGGCCGTCGGGACGAGTGTCGGTGCGCCGGCGGCCGACGATGTGGTGACCGGACGCGCCGAGTTCACGATGGACACCCGCATCGAGGGCATGCTGCACCTCAAGGTGCTGCACTCACCGCATGCGCACGCCCGGATCGTCTCGATCGACAAGACCGCCGCACTCGCGGTCCCCGGCGTGCACCGGGTCTACACCTGGGAAGACGTGCCGCGCAGGCATTTCACCACGGCCATCCACACCGACCATCTGGTCGATCCGGACGACACCCGCATCCTCGACGACACGGTCCGCTTCGTCGGCCAGCGCGTCGTCGCGGTCCTGGCCGACACGGTCGGGGCGGCAGAGGAGGGCTGCCGAAGGGTCGTCGTGGAGTACGAGAAAATTCCGGCGGTGTTCGACCCCGAAGAGGCAATGGCCGAGGGGGCGCCACAACTGCACGGCGCGCACGATCCCTTCGTCCGCGATCCCGTACGGAACATCCTGCTGGAGATCCATTCACATATCGGCGACATCGACGCGGGGTTCGATGAAGCCGACGTCATCCACGAAGGCACATACTCCTCACCACGAGTGCAGCACGCGCATCTTGAGACCCACGGCTCGATCGCCTGGATGGAGAACGGCCGTCTGAACGTCCGTACCAGTTCACAGTCGCCGTCGATCGCCAAGGTGAAACTGGCGTATCTTTTCGCGCTGCGCCCGGATCAGCTCCGCGTGTTCTGCAAACGCGTCGGCGGCGGTTTCGGCGGCAAACAGGAAGTGATCTCGGAGGATCTGGTCGCGCTCGCGACCCTGGACACCGGGCGGCCTGTCTGCTTCGAGTACACCCGCGAGGAGGAGTTCACCACCGCTTCGCCACGGCATCCCATGGCGTTGACGGTCAAACTCGGTGCGAAGGCGGACGGAACGCTCACGGCGTTCCAGGTCCGCAATGTGTCGAACACCGGCGCCTACGGAAACCACGGCGGCGAAACGCTGTACGCGGGCGGCGCCGCCGTCATGATCTACCGCTGCCCCAACAAGAAGTACGACGCGTTCTCCGTCTACACCAACACCGTTCCGAGCGGGGCGCTGCGCGGTTACGGGATGACGCAGCCGGCGTTCGCCGTGGAATCCGCGATGGACGAGCTGGCACGCGCGCTGCACATCGATCCGCTCGAACTTCGGCGACGCAACATCGTGCGACCGGGGGATCCGCTGGTAGCCCTGGACGACGGCCCCGACGACGTGGTGTTCACCGAGGACGGGCTCGCGAAGTGCATCGATCTGGTGGGTGACGCCCTGGCCCGCACCGCCGATGAGGCGTCCCCCGGCCCCGGATGGCTCGTCGGGACCGGCGTCGCGAGTTCACTGCACGAGACGGCGCCCCCGACCGAACACGTCTCAGAGGCCTGGCTCACGCTGGGCGACGATCTCGTGTACGAGCTGGCCGTCGGAACGGTCGAGTTCGGCGAGGGTACGTCGACCGCGCATGTCCAGATCGCGGCAAACCAGCTGGGCACGACGCCGTCGCGGATTCGCCTGGTGCAGTCCGACACCGACCGCACGGGATTCGACACCGGCGCCTTCGCGAGCGCGGGCCTTTTCGTGGCGGGCAACGCGGTGCTTCGGGCTGCCAACGCCGTGCGCGACCGCATCCTGGAGTTCGCCGCCGCCCACACGGGCGTCCATGTCGTGATGTGCTCGATGGACGACGAGGATGTCGTCTGCGGCGACCAGCGCGTTTCGCTGGCCGAGCTCGTCGAATTGGCCCGGGCGCGCGGAATTCGATTCACCGCCGCCCGTAAGGCATATGGATCGCCCCGAAGCGTCGTCTCCAATACGCAGGGGTTCCGGATAGCCGTCCATCGGGTGACGGGGGAGATCCGTGTTCTTCACAGCGTCCAGGCGACCGACGCCGCCGTGCTCATCAACCCCGCGCAGGTCCGGGGACAGGTGGAAGGCGGTGTCGCCCAGGGAATCGGTTTCACGCTGACCGAGAATTATCACGTCGACGCGAACGGCGTCATGACCAACCCCAACCTCCGCAATTACCGCATCCCCACCTACGCCGATATCCCCCGCACCGAGCTGCTCCTGGTGAACTCGGCGGATTCCGTCGGGCCCATGCGGTCCAAGGGAATGGCGGAATGCTGCATCAACCCGGTGGCCCCCGCGCTGGCGAACGCGCTCCACGACGCCACGGGCCTTCGCTACCGTGCGCTGCCCCTGACTCCGGAACGGATCTACCTCCGGCTCAACGAAAGCCAGTCGGTGCGGACGGCCTGACCTGAGCCGGCACGGCAGTGCGAGGATGGAGTGATTCACCTCGTCACGAGCGGATGTGGGGGTACGGATGGCGCTGGACGATCAGTCGACGGAAACCGTGGGACAGGAGTCCGCGGACCCGCCGGCGGAACCCGCCGCGCGAGAGACCGCGGGGGCGCGGCGCCGGTGGATCGGCGGGCTCGTCTTCCTCACCGTGCTGGGGCTGCTGTTCTTTCTGCCGTGGTGGGTGCTGCTGGCGTCCGGCACGGGGTGGCCGTCGCCGGTCGTGGTGAGCGGGAGTGTGCTGTTCGGGGCCACGCTGCTCGCCTTCCCGGTGGCGATGGTCCTGGGCCACGGCCACCGGCAGCTGGACTGGGCGGCTCGTACGGGCGACACCATCCTCGGCGTGATCTGGGTGCTCTTCGCCTGGTCGGCCATCGGCGGTGTACTGCGGCTCGCCCTGGCCGCCGCCGGGGCCGGGGGCCGGGAAGCGGCCAGGGGCGTGGCCCTCGGGGTGGCGGTGATCGCCGTGGTGCTGCTGGTGTGGGGCTACGCCGAGGCCATGCGGCTGCCCCGGGTCCGGCGGACCGAGGTCACGCTTCCCCGGCTGGGCCCCGGGCTGGACGGGACCCGGGTGGTCGTTCTGGCCGACACCCACTACGGGCCCATCGACCGGGCCAGGTGGTCGGCGCGGGTCGCGGACGCCGTCAACGCCCTGGACCCCGACATCGTCTGCCACGCCGGCGACATCGCCGACGGCTCGATCGCCAGGCGCCGGGAGCAGGTCGCGCCACTGGGGACGGTCCGGCCGCGCCTGGCCAGGGTGTACGTCACCGGCAACCACGAGTACATCGGTGAGGCCCAGGGCTGGCTCGACCACATGGCCAGGCTCGGCTGGGAGTCGCTGCACAACCGCCACCTCATCGTCGAACGCGGCGGCGACCGGCTCATCCTCGCGGGCGTGGACGACCGCACCGCCGCCTCTTCCGGCCTGGCCGGGCACCGCGCCGACGTCCACGCCGCCCTCGCGGGCGCCGCCCCCGATCTGCCGGTCCTCCTGGTGGCCCACCAGCCCAAGCAGGTGGCCCAGGCGGTTGCCGCCGGCGTCGACCTCCAGGTCTCCGGCCACACCCACGGCGGGCAGATCTGGCCGTTCAACTTCCTGGTACGACTCGACCAGCCCGTGGTGCAGGGCCTCAGCCGCCACAGCGGCCGGACCCAGCTCTACACCAGCCGCGGTGCGGGCTACTGGGGACCGCCGTTCCGGATCTTCGCACCGAGCGAGATCAGCCTGCTCATCCTGCGGTCGCCCGTGTGACCTGCGGCGGTCATGCACAATGGCCCGAGCCCGCCGTTGTCCGTGGCCTTGAGGAGTCCGGTCCGTGCCCGTACCCGCCCCCGTACCGCTACTGCGATTGAACGGCGTCAGCCGCACCTACGGCCGCCGGAAGGTCCTGCACCCCCTCGATCTCTCGCTGAACGCGGGGGAGTGCGCCGCGCTGCTCGGCCACAACGGATCCGGCAAGTCCACGCTCCTGCGGATAGCCGCCGGCCGGGACACCCCGACAACGGGCACCGTCACCTTCGACGGCCTGCCCATGGACGAGAACGACCCCCGGGTCCGGGCCCGGGTGGCCGTCGTCGGGGACACCACGGCCTGCTACCCGGATCTCACCGTTCGTGAGCACCTCCAGCTCGTGGCGGTCGCCCACGGGGTGGACGGTGCGGAGGAATGGATCGACCATGTGCTCGCCGAGCGCCTGCTCAGCGCGCATTCCGACGCCCTGCCCTCCGCGCTGTCGTCCGGGCAGTTGCAGTCGCTGCTGCTCGCGTCCGCACTCGTACGCCCACGGGATCTGCTGCTGCTCGACGAGCCCGAGCAGCGGCTGGACCCCGGCGCCCGCCGCCGGCTGGCCGACGTGATCGGCGCGGAGACCGCCGAGGGGGTGGGCGTGCTGCTCGTCACTCACGACGCGGAACTCGCCCGCGCTGCCGCCGACCGGGTGCTGGTGCTGCGCGAGGGCGAGATCGTCGCGGACGGCACGCCCGAGGACGTACTGGCCGACGGGTACGCCATCGGGGGCGAGGCCGGGTGAGCGCCGACACCCGGCTTGGCGAGCATGAGGCAGAGGAACGGGCGGCCCACTGGTCCGGGGAGGACGAGTGGACCGACGAGACGCTGCGGCTCCTGCGCGAGCTGCGCGCACCGCACCGGCGCAAGCGGGCCGGTCAGATCGCCTACGCCGTCTACTGCGTGCTGCTCATCACCGTCGTCTGGGGCGTCATGCCCAGCATGGGCCTGTTCCTGGAAGCCTCGATGGGCGCCGACTACACCGGCCACGGCCCGGCGATCCTGGCGGCGATGCCCGCAGGCCTGTGCGCGCTCGCCCTGGGATGCCTGCTGCTCGGCGCCCGTGACGCGCTGTGGCGCGGGCCGGTGGTCCCGCCGCGCGAGAGCGTCGACTGGCTGCTGGCGCAACCGGTACGGGTCGGGCGGGTGCTGCGGCCGTGGTTGTGGGTGTCCTGCGCGGTCGCGCTGAGCCTCGGGGTCCTGGCCGCCGCGATCGGCACGGTCACGCTGGGGCTGACGGTCCGGGTCGGGCCGCTCGCGGCCTTCGCCTGGTGTCTCGTCGGCGGGGCGTGCCTGCCGCTGCTCGCCACCGCGCTCGGCGTCGAGGTCGAGACCGGTCCGCGGGTCGCGCGATGGGTGCGCTCGCTGACGCCGTACGCCTGCGGGCTGTTCCTCGCCCTCGCCGGGCAGAGCGTGCTCGCCGCCGATGGGCACGCCGTGCCGTGGCTCGAACGGATCGAGCTGTGGTCCGGTCCCTGGGGCTGGGCGGGGATCGCGGCGCTGTCCCCCACACCGGCCGCGGTACCCGGCGGCCCGGTCGCCGCCGGTCTTCTGGTGGCGCTCACCTGCGCCTGCCTGGTGCGCGCGTACCGGGCCGTGGGCGGCGCCCTGCCGCTCGCGGCGGTCCGGCAGCGTTCGCGTACGGCGTCCGGGGTCATGAGCGCGCTGCTCACGGTCGAACTGCGCGCCGCGCGCCAGGTCGCCGCCGGGGCGGCGGGCGGTGAGCGGCCCGTGCGGTTCCGTCTGCGCGCGCCGCGCCGTGCCGCCCTGGCCGTGCCGTGGCGTGACTGCGTCGCGCTGCTTCGCGCGCCCGGCGCGGTGGCCAGGTCGGTGGTGCTGACCGCGATCGCCGTTCCGGCGGCGGGGCTCGCGGTCAACGCCCACGGCGGTACCGCCGTCGCCGCTCTTCTCGCGGCGCTGGCCCTCGGCTACTGGGCGGTGGCCCAGCTCCTGGAATCCGCCCGCGTGGAGACCGACGACACCCGCCGCGCATCGTGGGCGCCGTATCCCTTCGCGGGTCTGATGCTGCGCCACGCGATCGTGCCAGGAGCGGTCGCCCTGCTCATCTCGTGCGCGGCGGCAGCCGTGATCCTTCCGCTGGGCGGTCCGGCGCGAGCCGTCCTCGCGCCCGTGGCCGTCCCCGCCCTCGTGGCGGCGGGCCTGGTCAACGCCTGCCGGGGAGCGAGCAAGCTCCATCTGCTGATGGCCCCGTCCCAGTCCCCGGCCGGCGGCACAGGGCCCGTCCAGTTCCTGATCTGGTATCTGGCCGGGCCGCTCACCGCGCTCGCGCTGCTGGCCGTCCCGTTCATGCTGGCGCTGCACCGCGGGACCCCGGCGGCAGCGGAGGCTGCGGCACTCACCAGCGTGGTCGTCACCGGCGGGCTGCTGCGCTGGATGTACGTGCGCGCGGTGAAACTCACCCGCTGACCGAGCTGTCATCGGTCAGCGGGTGAGCGGGTGAGCAGGTCAGCCGACGATGCGGTGCGTGGTCCAGAACGAGGTCAGGTCCGTGGTCGTGGCGGCCTGGGCGGCCGCCTTGAACTCGGCCGTGGTCGAGACGCCGTACCAGTGCGAAGTGGCGTAGTCCTTGAGCAGTTTGGCCATGACGGTGTCGCCCAGGAGACGCCGCAGGTCGTGCAGGGCGCACTTGCCGTAGCCGTAGACGACGGTGGAGTACCGGGACGAGTGGGCGTCCCAGTAGGCCATCGAGTTGGTGATGTTCTCCGCCGTCGAGGCCCACGAGACGCTGCTCCAGCAGCTGGTGCCGGTCTTGCCCAGCGCGAGGTCGGTGGCGTAGTCGGTGAACGACTCATCCAGCCAGGGGCTGTTGTACTCGTCGTCGCCGACGATCCCGTAGAACCACTGGTGACCGATCTCGTGGGTGAGCGCCGTGGTGCTGACCAGGTCGAGGACGAATCCGGGGTACTCCATGCCGCCGAACCAGAAGTTGTTGTCGATCACGGCGTCCAGCTCGCCGTAGGGGTAGGCGCCGAAGCGTGCCGCGTGGGCGTCCACGGCGGTCTTGGCGGTGGTGAGCATGGACTGTGCGTTGGCCGAGCTGATGCCCGAGACGGAGTAGACGTTGATGGGTGTGCCGGCGGTCGAAGTGCCGGAGATCTTGGTGAAGGGTCCGGCCGCCCAGGCGAAGTCGCGGACCTTGGAGGCGGTGGCGGTGGTGATCGTACGTCCGCTGGAACCTGCGGCGTCGACCGAGGCGCCGGTGGCGGGCACCAGCAGGGTGGTCGGGTGGTCGAGGGTCACCTTGAAGTCGGCGGCCAGGGAGTAGAACGACTCGCCGTTGTTGGTGTACGGGTCAAGGTGCCAGCCCGATCCGTCCTTGACCGCCAGTACGGGCAGGGCGTTGCCGATCATGCTGAACGCGCCGTCGTAGCCGAACCGGTCGGCGCCGCTGGGCACGGTGATGCCCAGGTCGAAGCCGATCGTGGCGCTCTGCCCCTGCGCCAGCGGGGTCGGCAGGGCGATCTGCAGGGCCGTGCAGGCGACCGAGAGGGCGCCCGCGGTGCCACCGGTGACGTTGCTGACCGTGATCGGCATGGCGGAGCAGGTGCCGTGGTAGTTGTCCCACAGCCTCAGGTACACCTCGCTGAGCGCGGTGGAGGAGGCGTTGGTGAAGGTCGCGCTCTCGTGGCCGGTCCACACCGTGCCGCTCGTGTTGCTGCTGAGGCTGACGGTGTACGAGGGTGCGGCCGGGGTACGTGTGGAGTCCGCGGGCGGGGTGGTCGTGTCCCCCGAGGTGTTGAGGGCGATGTCGTCGAGGACGAAGCTCGTCTGGAGGCTGGAGTCCTCGGTGCCGGTGAAGGCGAGGCTCACGGTCTGGCCCGCGAACGCCGACACGTCGAACGACTTCTGCGCGTAGCCGGTGGCCTTGTTGAGGTTCGAGTACGTCGCCAGCGTCGTGGTGCCGATCTTCGCCGTCAGCTTGTCGTACGCGGTGGACGAGGTCGTCTCGGCGGTGTCGATGTGCAGCCAGAAGGTGAGGGTGGCGGTGCTGCACCCGGACGGGATCGTGACGCTCTGGGAGAGCGTGTCGGTGTGCGTACTGCCGACACCGTTCAGCCAGGCGAAGCTGGTGCCGCCGTGGGCGCTCTGGCCGGTGCGGCTGGTGATCACGGTGGTCGACGACTGGCTCCAGGGCGAAGTGCCGCTCTCGAAGTCGCCGTTGGTGACCACCTGGGCCGGGGTGCAGGCGGCGGCCGCCAGCGGGGCCGTGGGCGGCGCGGCCGCCGCCGAGGGGACGGGGAGCGAGGCCGCGGCCAACGCGGTGACGGCAAGTGCGCTCGCGACGAGGACCTTGTGGGGGATCGGTCTCACACGAAACTCCTTTGAGGCGGCCGGGGTTCCGGCCTGCTCGGTGTCCCCCCGGGGTCGGGGGGACAGCTCTCGGAAGCCTCGCAGATTTGACCCGAACATGCCAAGAGCTTCCAGGTGTGACGACCTGGCTCAACCGGGCTGCGTGACCGGGGACCACACGCCCATGGCGACCGGTCAACCAGTCATGAACGTCAGGTAAAGCCGAACGCTCGTTTTGGTCAACGGAGCGTTCGGTAGGAGTTGCAGACCGTTCAGGTACCGCGCAGGTTGTACGAGCGAACGCAAAGCCGTCCGGTCACCGCCGCGGGCCGGCCGCCCGGGTTGTTGGCGGCCCGGTGCGGGGTGACACTGATCACATGGGCCCCGCACGCTGGGACGACGACGAGGGCGCGCTCGTGGAGCACGCCTTCCGGCAGGCCTCGTTCTCGATGTCCGTGTTCGACACGGAGCAGCGGTATGTGCGGCTGAACGACGTGGCCTGCGAGGTGATGGGGCTCGGCGAGGACGTCCTGCGCGGCCACCCCTTCCCGTACGGCCTGCCCGAGGATGTGGATCAGCTCGGCACGCTGCGGGCGCTGCGCGATGTGGCCGCGACCGGGAAGGCCACGCATTACGAGAGCTTCACGCGGGCGCCGTCCGGGATCCGGGAGCATGCGTGGAATCTGGAGCTGTGGCCGATCAGGGACGCGTCGGGCGAGGTCTGCGCGGTCGGAATGGCCGGGTTCGACAGCAGCGAGCAGCACTGGGCGCGGCAGCGCCTGGCGGTGCTGGACGAGGCGGCGGTCCGGATCGGGATGAGCCTGGACCTGGGCCGTACGGCGCAGGAGCTCGCCGAGCTGGTGGTTCCCCGGTTCGCGGACTTCGCCAGTGTGGACCTGCTGGAGGCCGTCATGCACGGCGAGGAGCCCGCGACCGGGCCGCTGGACGCGACCGTCGTGCTGCGCCGGGCGGCACACATGTCCACCCAGCAGGGGACCCCCGAGGCCGTGATCGGACTGGGCGCGACCGACGCCTACCCTCCGTACTCGCCGGCCGCCAGGGCGTTGCACTCCGGGCAGGCCGTGCTCAGCGGGAGCGGGGACCCGGACTTCGACCGGTGGATCGCCGGGGTGCCGGCGCGGGCGGAGAAGCTGCGCGGTGTCGTCGTCACCTCGCTGATGGCGGTGCCCCTGATGGCCCGCGGCACCACGCTGGGGGTCGCGGTACTGCTGCGCAGCCGGCCCGATGCCTTCAACCAGGACGACTTCCTGCTGGCCAGGGAACTCGCCAGCAGGGCGGCCGTGTGCGTGGACAACGCCCGCCGGTACACCCGTGAGCGCATCACCGCGCTCGCCCTGCAGAAGAGCCTGCTGCCGCACGGGCCGACCCGGCAGTCCGCGGCGGACGTGGCCTGCCGCTATCTGCCCGCGGACTCGCGGGCCGGCATCGGCGGCGACTGGTTCGACATCATCCCGCTCTCGGGGGCGCGGGTCGGCCTGGTCGTGGGCGACGTGGTCGGCCACGGGATCCAGGCCTCGGCGACCATGGGCAGGCTGCGCACCGCCGTGCAGACCCTCGCCGACGTCGACCTGCCGCCGGACGAGCTCCTGGCACACCTGGACGACCTGGTCCTCAGGCTCGGCGGCGGCGACGAGGACGACGCGGACTCCGACACCGGGGAGACCGGGGAGACCGGGGCGACGTGCCTGTACGCCGTCTACGATCCGGTGTCGCGCACGCTGGCCGCCGCCAGCGCGGGCCACCCTCCTCCCGTCGTGGTCCTGCCGGACGGCACGACGGAGGTGCTGCAGCTCAGCGCCGGGCCGGTGCTGGGCGTGGGCGGGCTGCCCTTCGAGGCCACCGAGCGGGTGCTGCCGGAGGGCAGCCTCATCGCGCTCTTCTCGGACGGACTGGTGGAGTCCTACGGCGCCGGCCACGATCCGGACCTCGGGATCACCCGGCTGCGCCAGGTGCTGGCCGACCAGGAAGCCTCGCTGGAGAGCTGCTGCGACCGGGTGCTCACCACCCTGCTGCCGGAGGACCCCCGCGACGACGTCGCCCTCGTGCTGGCGCGCACCAGGGCGCTGGACGCCGACCACGTCCGCGTATGGGATCTGCCCTCCGACGTCACGGTCGTCGCCGATGCCCGCAGGCTCGCCGCCGAGCAGCTCGACGCCTGGGGCCTGGTGGAGGCCGGTTTCGTCACCGAACTGGTCGTCAGCGAACTGGTCACCAACGCCATCCGCTACGGGGCCGATCCGATCCAGCTCCGCCTGATCTACGACCGCACGCTCATCTGCGAGGTCTCCGACGGCAGCTCCACCTCGCCGCACCTGCGCCGGGCCCGGATCTTCGACGAGGGCGGCCGAGGCCTGCTCCTGGTCGCCCAGCTCACCACCCGCTGGGGCACCCGCCACGCGGCGAACGGCAAGACCATCTGGACCGAACAGGCGCTGGAGCCGGGCACGGCCGCCCTCGTCGAAGCTTCGGAGCCCGGCACAGCCCCCTGACGTCAGCGGCGGACCAGCCGGGCATGCGTGGCGGCCGGCGAGCTGACCAGCCCGGCGACCCGGTAGCCGTCGATCCCGTCGCCCACATTGTCGAGCAGGCGCTCGCCACGGCCGAGTAGCCGCGGGACGATGGCCAGGTGCAGCTCGTCGATGAGCCCGGCGCGCAGATACTGCTGGACGGTGGCCGGACCCCCGCCGATGCGTACGTCCTTGCCCGCGGCCGCGTCGAAGGCCCGCTCCAGCACCGCCTCGATGGGCTGGTCGGTGAAGTGGAAGGTGGTCCCGCCCTCCATCACCAGTGACGGCCGCAGGTGGTGCGTGTGCACGAACACGTCGTTGTGGTACGGCGGATTGTCCCCCCACCAGCCCTGCCACGACTCGTCCTGCCACGGTCCGCGCTGGGGCCCGAACATGTTGCGGCCCATGATCGTGGCGCCGATGTTCTCCTCACTGCGCTCGACGTACTCGACGTCGATTCCCGGCTTGCCGTCGGCGAGGTCCCGCATCGCGGCGAACATCCACTCGTGCATGTCCTCGAAGCCCTCGCCGAGCGGGCGCTCCAGGCGCTGGTCCGGACCGGCGGCGAACCCGTCCAGCGTGACGGTGAGGTTGTGTACGCGCAGCTTGGGCATGGCCGTGCTCCTTGGGTTCGCTGTTCCTGTTCTCACCCGTGCGTCGAACGACGGACGGCCGAATCGACAGCTCTCCCGGAATTTCTCACAGGACCGGCCCCGGCGCGGGCGCGCCGGGGCCGGAGGGCACAACGGATTCGCTCAGAAGCCCCAGGCCCAGGCGAGCCGGTCGGCGCCGGAGGGGTTGGTGGTCGCCAGCCAGGGCTTGGCGGTGGTGCCGGTGAGGGTCTCCATGCTGTACGTGTCGCCGGTGCGCAGGCCCGGCCAGTAGACCGAGCCCATGTGCAGTTTGCGGAAGAGGTCGGTGTCGGCCTGGATGAACGAGATCTCGTTGTTCCCGGTGTTGGGTCCGTTGTAGTTCAGGCCGGTGGTCATGGAGGCGCCGAACTCGTCGGCCACGGTGCGCCAGGCGCAGTCGCCCAGGCGGGCCTTGAGGTCGGTGGTCCACTCGTCGTACGTGCGGTTGCCCCAGAAGCCGTAGTGGTGAAGGGAGAGATAGGTGCCCTTCAGGCGGGGGTCGGCGCAGACCGAGACGACGCTGTCGTTGTAGCCGCTGCCGCTGACGAATATGCGGTTGCGCGGGACGGCGGGGAAGGTCTGGATCCACTGGGCGGCGACGTCCGCCCACTCGGCGGGGGTGTAGCCGTGCGGTTCGTTCATCGGCTCGAAGTAGACCCGCTTGTTCTTGGCGTAGGCGCGGGTGACGGTGGTCCACATGGGCCAGTAGGTGGTGGTGTCGTCGATCAGGCCGTCCTTCTCGGCGTCCGTGCCTTCCCAGTAGGAGACGATCACCTTGAAGTTCTGCCGGGTGGCGGCGTCGATGACGGCCCGGTAGGAGTGCCAGTACGAGCCGTTGACGGTGTAGGGGTTGATCGGGAGCCGGACGGTGTTGGCGCCGAGGTTGGCGCGGAAGGCGGCGATGATGCGGCTCGCCTTGCTGTACGTGGTGGCGTAGTCGTCGGAGAGGGACAGCCCGGACAGCACCACCGGGTCGTTCGCGAAGTTGTCGCGGGGATCGGCCCAGTTCACGCCTTTGAACTGGCTGGTGTTCGGTGCCGGCGCGGAGGCGGGCGCGGCCGGCGTGGCGGCCGAGGCGGAGGGCTGGAGGCCGGCGCACAGAGCGGCGGCGCTGGCTACGGCTACGGCGGCGTTGACCAGCGTGCGGATGGGCATGGCGGCTGCACCTTCTCGATGTTTGCGCTAACACGGTCGACTGGGCTGCGAGTTTGGTTGCGCCCGCGTGAATCTGTCAAGCGTGTTGCGGAGAGGTTTCAACCCGTGTCGGCAGCGGTAGTTGACCCGCGTCAGCGCGGGCCGGCCGACGGCTGTGTGCCGCCCGAAAGCGCCTGGACGGTGAGGGCCGCGCCGAGGGTGTTCAGGCCGCCGAGGGTGTCGGTGGGCTGGCCGGTGTGCCGGGTGATCTGCCGCAGGCGCAGGTCGAGGGTGTCGGGGTGGATGCCGAGACCGTCGCAGGCGCGGGTGCGGGAGCCGTCCGCGGCGATGAGCGCGACGAGGGTTTCCCACAGCACGGGCTGTTCCAGCAGGGGTTCGATGATCTGGAGGAGCCGCCGGAGGACGGTGGGCGTCCGGGCGGCGGCGTACTGAGGGAGGACGTCGTCGAGTTCGTAGACCCCCGGCGGGGAGGCGAGGGCTACGGCGAGGATGGTCGCGCAGATGTCGTCGGCGACGGTCTGGTCGTCCCGGGTCTCCGAGAGTGGCTGCCAGTGGACCGCGATCCAGGCGTCGCCCTCCAGATCGGGGTGGGCCCGGCGGGCCAGGTCGGCGGCCTCCTGCTGGCCTTCGGCGGGCACGAGGACGTAGACACCGTCCGTGCAGCGCAGGACGACCACATCGGGACCGGCGTGGCGCCGGAAGATGCCGTCGACGTCCGTCGCGCCGCAGCCGGGTGCCTTGACGGCCATGACGGCGTAGGCCGCCGCGGACTGCCGCGCGGCGGGCCCGGCGGGGATCCGGTGTCCCGGCGGGGGAGGGGCGGTCGCCGAGCGGTCCCGGAGGAAGCCGGCGCTCAGCTCGTTGGCGACGCGTCGGCCGGCGTCGCCGAGCCGGAGCGCCATGACCTCGCGGGACAGGGCGTCGGGGCTGTTGCGGCCGCCGAGGATCCGGTCCAGCAGACGCTGGGTCATGGTCCGGACCTCGGCGAGCAGGTCGTCGATGGATTCCCCGCGCGACGCCCACGCCTCGCCCTCGGCGCGGATCCGGGCGGCGGTCTGCTCGCTCCATTCGCCCTCACCGGAGATCACCTCGGTGAAGGCCGAGAAGATCTCCCAGCTGAGTGCCCGGCGGGCTTCCTCCGGATCGCCCTCAGGGGCGGCGAACGGAGGGTGAAAACCGGCTGTGCTCAAGGGCAGAGGATGTGTTGTCATGCCTGGACCTCGACGGACCCCCGGGAGCCGGCGTACTCGGGCACGCCGAGCATGGCGTACGCCGCGAGCGCCGTGCACAGGGTCTGCAGTCCGCGCACCTGAGTCGGCGAGTGGCCGGTGAGGTACTCGATCCGCCGGAGCCGGTAGTCGATGGTGCTGCGGTGGATGATGAGCTCGGAGGCGGCCCGGGCGCGGTTGCCGTCCGCGGCGATCAGTGCCTCCAGGGTCTTCAGCAGATCCGGCTGGGTGACCACCGGCAGGATCAGCTTCGCCAGGTGCCGGGACACCTCGGGGCTGTTCGCCACCGCGCACTCCACGGCGACGTCGTCGAGCCGATAGACCCCGGGCCGCCGCTTCAGCGCGCACACCGCCTTCAGGACGTCCTCGACCTCCCGTACGGCGCCGGCCAGGTCCTCCCGCGGTCGCCAGGCGACCGAGACCCACACCCGGTCGCGGTGGGCTTCCCGGATCTTCAGAGCGAGCCACAGGGCCCGCTGCGGGTCCTCGGCGGGCGCTGCGTCCAGTACGTGGCCGGTCTGGCCGATGGCCTGGATCCCGAAGGCGGCCCAGGCCGAGGCCGCGGCCGCGGCGAATCCGGGAGACATCGATCGAAGGGGAGGGGGCGCGGTCCGGGCGAGGCGAGGCTGCATGGGCGGTCGGTGCCCTTCGTTCAGGGGGAACGCGGTGATGCACAACCCAACAGCACGCCCATCACAGCAGCATCTGCACACCATGGGAGTTCCATCAGAGTGCAGGCGCACAGTGCCCGCGAGCGCGGCAGTGCCCGTGAGCGCGGTGCCGTCCGAATTTCTCTGACAAGTCGCCGACCGGCTTCCCCTGTCTCAACGACCGCCCACAGAATCGAACATCAGAGGGGACCGCCGGGCACCACGAGGGACTATGCCGATCAACGACCTTGACCGCGGGCGCCCGTGGGCTGTTCCCCCTGTTCCCTCTGCGAGTCCCCGGCCGCGCGTGCTCATCGTCGAGGACGACAGAAGCGTCATGGCCGTGCTCACCATGGGACTGCGTTTTCTCGGCTTCGAGACCCTGACCGCCTCCTCCGGCGGACAGGCCTGCGCGGAATTGCCGGAGCAGGCGCCCGATGTCGTCCTCCTGGACGTCATGCTCCCCGACATGGACGGCTTCGAGGTCTGCCGGCGGCTGCGGGAGGCCGGTGTGGAGACCCCCGTGCTCTTTCTCACCTCGCGCGACTCACTGGAGGACAAGATCCACGGCCTGGCCATGGGCGGGGACGACTACGTCACCAAGCCCTTCGACCTCAACGAGGTGGTGGCCCGCATCCACGCGCTGCTCCGGCGCGCGGGCAAGGGCCGGCAGCAGCCCTCCCCGCGCCGCCTGCGCGCGGCCTGGGTGGAACTGGACCAGGACACCCGGGACGTGTGGCGGCACGGGCAGCCGGTCCAGCTTTCGGCCACCGAGTACGCGCTGCTGAAGTACCTCATGGAGCACACCGACCAGGTGATCTCCAAGGCGCAGATCCTGGACAACGTCTGGGGCTACAGCTTCCAGGGGGAGTCCGGAATCGTCGAAACGTACATCTACTACCTGCGGCGCAAGCTGGGCGACACCGGGCAGACCCTGATCAGGACGGTGCGCGGGGCGGGCTATCTGCTGCGGGCCGACGCGGCCGCTACGAAGGACGTCTGATCCATGGCCGCACCGGCGTCCAGCCCGGCCGGGGATCCGCCTGCCGAGACCTGCCGCACACCGGCCGGTCTGCGCGCCATGGTGACGCTCGTCGAGGAGGAGTTCAACCGGCGCGGGAAGGCCGAGGAACGGCTGCGCGAGTTCCTCACCGCCGCGAGCCACGAACTGCGCACACCCCTGACCACCATCAGCGGCTACGCGCAGCTCGTGCGCCTGGGAGCCCTGGAGAGCCCCGTTGAGCTGGACGCGGCCATGGAGCGCGTCCAGCAGGAGGCGGCCAGGATGACCCTGCTGATCGACGAGCTCCTGCTGCTGGCCCGGCTCGACCACGGCCGGCCCCTGGAGCGCGTCCGCGTCGACCTGGCCAGGCTCTGCTCGGAGGTGGTGGCCGATGCCCGGGTGTGCGCCCCGGAGCGCGTCATCAGCTACACCGTCCAGCTCGACGCGCACGAGGTACGGGGCGACCCGAACCGGCTGCGTCAGGTGCTCATCAACCTGCTGTACAACGTCCGCTCCCACACGCCACCGGAAGCGAGCGTCAGGGTCGAGCTGCTGCGCGACGGTCCCTGGCAGGTCATCGACGTCATCGACGACGGGCCGGGCATCCCGCAGGAGTTCCACGAGTGCGTCTTCGAACGCTTCTTCCAGGTCGAGCGGCTGCCGCACCAGGCCCAGGACCACGGCGTACCCCACTCGGGCACCGGGCTGGGGCTGAGCGTCGTCGCGGCCATCGTGGAATCCCACGGCGGCACGGTACGGATCGAACCCTCCGAGCGCGGCGCCTGGTTCAGGGTCCGCCTCCCCGATCGCGCTCTGATCTCACTCTGATGAAACCCTGAGAGGATTCTGGGCCATTCTCTGATGGAACACTGATCACCCCCGCCGGGGTGTGCTGTCTAATGATGGCAATGCCTTCAAGGGGTGGAATCCCCTTCGGCCACGCCGCGCGCACAGCGCTGCCTGAATTCAGGAATTCCTGAATTCGAGCAGTGCCTTTTCGGCATTCCCTGAAATGCCCGGTCCCGGTTCACTTGGAATTAACTTCACGCTTTTCTTATTCCCTATTGACCGGCCCGCGATTCCAGGCCGATAGTTATGCGCACCGGCCGCTCCTTCCGCCGTGGTCCCCCTCTCGATGGAGTGAAAAATGGTATTCGCGCGTCGCAAGCACGAATCCGGCAAGCGCTTCTCCCGCACCGCCGGCACACTCGCCGCCCTTACCGTGGGCGCCTCGCTGCTCACGGTCCCCCAGGCGTTCGCCGCCAGCTCCCCCACCAGTGCCGAGCTGCTGAAGGCCTGCAACTGGGCCAGCTTCTGCAAGTTCCGCCCGCAGAGCTACTGGGGCTACACCGGACCGAAGCACCAGGTCGGCAGTACCGCGTTCAACTGCGGTAGCCAGACCAACCAGCACCGGGTCGACTGGTCGGACACGACCACCGCCGGCAACACGGTGGGCGTCTCGGTCACGGCGGGTTACACGTTCGCCAAGGTCTTCGAGGTCTCTGTCACGGCCAGCTACAGCCACACCTGGGAGAACTCCCACACCGACGTCGAGTCCAACACGGTCAACATCCCGTCGGGACACGTCGGCTGGCTCGAACGCGGCACCTCGAAGCAGCAGGCAAAGGGGTGGTGGGAGATCCAGTTCAAGAACAAGTACTACGACCACTATGTCTGGTACGTCTACGACTACCAGGAGTCCGGCTTCAACAAGGACAACCCCAGCTACGGCTACGTCAACTTCAAGGACCGGGCGATGACCTCGTCCGAACGCGGCGCGCACTGCTGAATCAGCCACCACCCCGTACAGCGTGCGGTTTCACGCGATCCGCCGGTCGCGTGAAACCGTGCGCCTCACAGCAAAGTGGTAATCCGTGATGTCCGGAATTCGCCCCCCGCTCCGAATCGTCGCTCTCGCCGTCTGCTCGTTCTTCGTTCTTTCCGGCTGCGCGAGCGGGACCACCGAAGGCACGCACAGCGGCTACGCGGACCGTCAGGGGCCGACCGTGATCGGCACCGACAGCTCCGCGGAGAGCCGGGTCGTGGCGGCGCTCTACGGCGAACTCCTCACCGCCGCCGGGGAGGAGGTGAAGACGGCGAGCGCCCCGTACGCGTCAGCCATCGACACCGCCCAGGCCGTGGTGGACGGAAAGATCAGCATCGCGCCCGCCTATGAGAGCACCCTGCTGCGCGCGATGCCGGGCGGCCAGACCATGCCCGGCAACATGGAGGCGACGCTGAGCATGGCGCTGCCCCCGGGGATCGTCGCGCTGCCGGCGGCCGCCGCGCAGCGCGGGATCGTCCTCGCGGTCACCGGGGCGACCGCCAAGCGCCACAAGCTGAACAGCCCCGCCGACCTGACCGACCTCGCCAAGGCCGGCGGCCACCTGACCCTCGGCGGCTCCGCTTCCGGCGATCCCGACGCCCCGTCGGTCTCGTCCCTGAAGAAGGCGTACGGCGTCTCCCTCACCACTGCCGGGACATCGAAGACGGCGGACGTGCTGGTGCTGCGCGGCACCGACCCCGCGATCGCCCGGGACGGCCTGGTCGTGCTCACCGACCCCAAGTCGTCCATCCCGCCCGAGCATGTCTTCCCGCTGATCAGCGCCCCTGCGGTGGACCTGCCCGGCAGAAACGCCCTGGCCCGCGTCAACACCCTGCTGACGACCGCCCAACTGGCGGCGCTCACCTCATCCGTCAACGCAGGCGAGGCCCCCGGGAAAGCCGCCAGGACCTGGCTGCGCTCCAAGGGCCTGCTGCGCTGAACCCGCATCCCACCAGACCAGACACACAAGAACAAGCAAGAAGGTGGTAGTCCAATGCGCACTCTCAGACGCAAGCTCGCCATAGCGGCGCTCTCCTTGGCCGCCCTCCTCGGCGGCCTGGCGGTTCCCGGAACGGCCTACGCCGCCAGCGACAAGTTCGTGACCCTCAGGGTCTGCAGCGGGTCCACCGAGACGGTGAAGTTCTACTTCGTCGGTGAGAACCAGTACGGCGACTGGGGCGGCTCACAGTTCTGGGAGATCGCGCCGAAGGGCTGCACCACGGCGAGCGGCTACTGGTGGAAGGCCGGGCAGTCGGTCGAGTTCCACCACCGCAAGCCCAGCACCGGATGGCGCTGGGAGCCCAGGCTCATCTCGTACAACGACGCGAAGAACTGGGGCGAGTACGGCCTCTGGATCGGCTAGGGCCGACATGGTCGCGGGTCCGCAGGTCGCAGTGCAGGGGCCTGCGGACTCGTTGTTCAGTTCTCCGCCCCGTCGGCGTACATCATGTAGCCCACACCGCGCACGGTGCGGATCAAGGACCGGCCGGAGTCGCCGAGCTTGCGCCGCAGGTAGTAGACGTAGGTCTCCACGACTCCGGACTCGCCCTGGAAGTCGTATTTCCAGACGCCGTCCAGGATCTGCGCCTTGGTGATCACCTGGCCCGCGTTCTGCATGAGCATCCTCAGCAGCTCGAACTCGGTGGGCGACAGCGGCATCGCCTCGCCGCGCAGCCAGGCCTCCCGGCTGTCCTGGTCCAGCTCGATCCCGCCCGCGCGCAGCCGGGAGGAGGAGGCCACGCCGTAGCCCGCCCCCTGGGCGCGGCGGATGAGCGCGTGGATCCGGGCGCTGACCTCGGTGAGGTCGAAGGGCTTGGTGACGTAGTCGTCGCCGCCCATCGCCAGCGCGTGGCACTTGTCCTCCACGGCCGCGCGGGCGCTGAGGAAGAGCACCGGGGTGTTGTTCCCCGCCGCGCGGAGCCGCCGGCAGACCTCGGCGCCGTCCACGTCCGGAAGCATCATGTCCAGCAGGACCGCGTCGGGCCGTCTGTGGCGTACGGCTTCGATCGCCTCCGCCCCCGTCGCCACGGTGTGCGCGTCGAAGCCGAGGAAGCGCAGGGCCGTGACGAGCACAGCGGAGACGCTGATCTCGTCGTCCACCACCAGCACGGAGGAACGAAGCTCTTGGGTCACGTCTGAGGCACCTTTGGTCAAGGGATGTCCTGGACCAAGGCTGGCCGCCGGCAAGTTGTCTAAACAGCCCCTTCCATCACCTCAGACAAAGCCGCGCATAGGGTTACTCGGCGGTACGCGGGCAGATGTCGCGGTAGGGCGCGTCGGGGATGTACGTACGCCATCGGGCCGGGCTGAGCGTTGTGCCGGCCCGTGCGCAGACCCGGGTGAGGGCGTGGGCGGCGGTGATGGAATAGCGCTGGAGCGGGACGTGGTTGCCGGCGGCGTAGAGCGTGCCGCTGTCGGAGCTGAAGGCGAGGGAACGGATGCCCTCGCCGGGGGTCGGCAGGGGGCCGCCGAGGGGCCGTCGGGTGCTGGTGTCCCAGAGCTGCAGGGTGCCGGCGTCGCCGCCGACGGCGAGGGTGCGGCCGTCGGGACTGAAGGCGATGGCGCTGACGGCCTCGGGGGTGTCGTCCAGCGGTGCGGGGAAGACGCTGGGCAGGATTCCCGCGAGGTGGCGCAGGTTTCCGTCCCAGAGTTCGACGCGGCCGGTGAGGTCGCCGAAGGCCATGTGGGCGCCGTCGGGGCTGAACGCGAGGGCGCCGATCTCCGAGCCCAGGCTGAGGCCGCCCCCGGCCCCGGTGACCGTCCCGGAGGGCAGCAGGGCCGAGTTCCCGTTGCCGATGAGCAGCCGGCCGTCGGACCGGACGGCCATCGCGTTGCTGTCGAAGTTCTTGATCACGGCCGTTCTGCGCCGGTGCGCGGTGTCCCACACTTCGTTGCGCATCTCGATGCCGCTCTGCGTCCGCGCGGCCAGCAGCTTACGTCCGCCGGGACCGAGGGCGACCGCGATCACCGGCCCGGTGGACGAGGTCGATGCGAGGTCCACCGACGTCTGTTCGCGGTCGCGGGTGAGGTTCCACAGGACGATTCGCTGGGGCACGGCGTCCCAGCCGGGGGTGGACACGCCGTAGGCGAGCGCCTTGCCGTCGGGGCTGAAGGCCATCAGGGACATGGTGTACGCCGGCACCACGGGCTGGGACCGGTCCCTGGAGACCGGGAACGGCGGGGCGGGCAGCTCCCGGAGCAGGCGCCCGTCGCGGGTGTCGAGCAGCTGGAAGCGGTAGTGGCTGCCGGAGCGCTCGGCGGTGGCGAGGGTGGATCCGTCGGGGCTGAGCAGCGCGTTGTCCAGCGCGTGGCCGCGCCATCGGGAGGTGACGGCGGTCGTGAGGTCCAGGGTGTGGACGGTGCACCCTTCGAGGTAGCGCAGGATCGGGCGGCCGGGATCCCAGGCGAGGCCGCCGTAGAGGTGCTGGCCGTCCAGGGAGTGGCGGAAGACGGGGGCCTCGGGCGCCGACAGCCGCCACACCCGGATCTCGTTGTGGCCGGTGGCCGCCAGGAACCGGCCGTCCTGGCTGAAGCTGGCGTACTGCACGTCCGGGTAGGCGATGTCGGCGAGCTGCCGGCCGGAGGCGGTGTCCCAGGCGCGTACGCCGGTGCTGGTCATGGCGGTGAGCCGGTCGCCGGCGTCGAACTGGAGCAGCTCGTACTCGTCGTCGCAGATGCCGTGGACGCCTTCCCAGGCGCCGTGGACGGTGCGGTGGGCGGCGAGGTCCCACACGGCGGGCGAGCGGCCGTGGGAGCAGACGGCGACCAGCCGGTCGTCCGCGCTCGCGGCCAGGTCCGCGTCGCTGTCGGGGAACTCGTACAGCAGCCGGTCGCCGGCTGTGGAACGCAGCTGCGCCCGGTCGCTGTCGGCGGCGTGCAGCAGGTAGCTGCGGCCGCTGGGTCCGAAGCCGAGTAGGTCGGACATCGACAGAGCCTTGGCGGGGCCGGTCCACTTCCCGGTGGACGTGTCCCACAGCCGCTGGCCGTCGGCTGCCTGGAGCACGAGGACGCGGGCGTCCGGGCCGACCGCGAGCGGGGTCGAGTCCGCCGGCAGCCGGCCAGAGGCCGTGCGGCGGTGCGAGGCGACGTCCCAGGTCCGCCAGGTGTCGCCGTCCGAGCCCAGCAACGTATGGCCGGAGGCGGCGAGGAAGCGCCGGGAGTCCGCCCCGGAGGGGCTGACGACGAAGGCGTCCAGCTGCGGCTGGGCGAGAGCACCGAGCAGGGCGGAGCGGGTCTCGGTGAGCGGGGCCGTCCGCCAGGCGGCGGCGCTGAGCTGCATCGCGGTCCGGGGATCGGTGGACCGCATGGAGTCGGCGACCGCGGCCACCCGGCGGGCGGCCGTCTCGGTGTGGTCCCGCGTGCTGTTCCGGTGCTGCTGCCAGGCGACCGCACCGACCGTCAGCGACACGGCCAGAGCGGCGGAGAGCGCGGTGACCAGCCGCCGTGACCTGCGGGCGGTCCGGGCGGCGGCCCGGCGCTCACTGTCGCGGACGTCGAGGGCGGCGGTCAGGAAGGCCCGCTCCGTGGCGTTCAGCCAGTTCTCCCGCCCGTCCCGCAGGAACAGCTCCTCGTACCGGTCCAGCCGGGGGCCCCGGTACAGGGTGTCGGCGTCGCGGCCGAGCTCCAGCCAGGTGAGGGCGGCCTCGTTGAGCCGCCGGTGGTGACGCAGCCACTCGCGGTCCTCCTCGATCCAGTCGCTCAGCCGGGGCCAGCCGGTGACCAGGGACTCATGCGCGAGTTCCACGACCTGGGCGTCCACGGTCAGCAGCCGGGCGCGCGCCAGCCGTTCGACGACCACCGGCACCTCGGGATCGCCCCACGCCTCCAGTTCGAGGCGACGGGCCGGACGCCGGGTGTCCGCCGCGCCCTGGCCCGGCTCGATCAGCCGCAGCAGCACCTGCTGGGCCTTGAGGGCCTGGGCGGGCGACAGCTCGCCGTACACCCGCTCGGCGGTGGCGGCGATCGCGCCGTGCACGCCGCCCGCCGCCTCGTACGCGGCCATCGTCAGGGTCCGGCCCCGCCGTCGCTGCCAGGTCTCCAGCAGGGCGTGCGAAAGCATCGGCAGCGCCCCCGGCTGGTCGACGACCTCCTGCACGATCCGCGCCGTCAGCTCCCGCTCCACCAGCAGCCCGGCCGCCGCCGCCGGCTTGACGACCGCCTCCCGCAGCTCCGCCGGCGTCATCGGCCCGACCAGCAAATGGGCCTTGCGCAGCGCCTCCACGAGCCCCCGGTGCTCCGCGCACCGGCCGTAGAAGTCCGCCCGTACCGCGATCACCACCCGCAGCCGGCTCCCGGGCTCCCGGGCGGCCAGCAGCATGTCGATGAACCGCGCCCGCTCCGCCCGGTCCCGGCACAGCGTGAAGATCTCCTCGAACTGGTCGACCACCACCCAGCTGTCCGGCTCGCCCTCGCCCGGGGCCAGCAGCCGGCCATGGGTCGCCGCCGGGGTGGCTCCCGGGGCGAGCACCCGGAGCACCGCCGCGCAGCCCAGCTCCTGGATGCTCTGCTGAAGCCGCGGCACCAGCCCGGCCCGCAGCAGGGAGGACTTCCCGCTCCCCGACGCCCCGAACACCACGGCCAGCCGGTGCCCGTGCACCAGCTCCAGCAGCTCCCCGACCAGCCGCTCCCGCCCGAAGAACAGCCCCTGATCCCCCGGCTCGAACCGCACCAGCCCCCGATAGGGCGGCTGCTCCTCACTCGCCTGCCGTGCCGCCGCCTCCTCGGCCGCCGATTCCTCGGCCGCCGTCTTCCAGCGCAGCTCCCACTCCGCCGGGTCCGCCGCCCCGCACGCCCGCGCGTACGCCAGCACCACCGCCAGCGACGGCAGCCGCTCGCCGGCCGCCGCCTGCGCCAGCGTCGCCGCCGAGAAGTGCGCCCGCTGCGCCATCGCCCGGTACGCCGGTGAGCCGGCCCCGCTCCGCAGCACCCGCAACTCATGGGCCAGCCGCTGCACAGCTCCGGCCTCGGGATCCACCGGCCGCTCGGGACGCCCCATCACACCACCATTCACCTGGTAGAGACGTGTTGTTCCCCGGGCCCAGGGCCCTAGCGACGCTGCTTACCATGATCGCTCTGTGGCGGGAAGGATCAGATTGTCATATGTCCCATCGCGCAGTCGAGGTCAGCCGGCGGTCGCCGACGGCGTGCCGACCGACGTATCCGGGGCCGATGATTCCGATGCCGACGGCTGGACGTCCCGCGTGGTCCCCGCCGAAGAGGGCCGTTGGGTACGGGGTGCCGTGCTGGGCGCGGTGCTGGGCTCGGGCGTCCCCGAGGACGCCCTCGAGGGAGACGCCGAGGGGGTGGGCATGGCCGGGGGAGCGCTCGCGGACGGCGGGGCAAGCGGGATCGCCGGGGAGGGGGTCGCCGGGGGCGCCGTCAGCAGGTGGACGGGCAGCGCGATGAGGGCGGCGACGGCGCACGACGCCCCGACCCCGGCGGCGGCGCGGAGCATCCGGCGGCGGGCGGCGGTGCGGCGGATCGCCTCGTAGCGGCCGGAGGGCGGGCCGAGGTGTTCGGGGGCGGGCCGCAGGAGGAAGGCGAGGAGGTCGTCGTCGTGTTCGAGGTCCGGGCCGTCGTCAGAGTGTGTGGTCAAGGCTTCTCCTCAGGTCGGCGCGGAGCAGTTCTCGGGCCGCGTGGAGGTCGGCCTTGATGGTTCCTTCCTTGCGCCCGGTCAACACGGACACCTCCCGGATCGGCATGTCAGCGTAGTAGTGCAGCAGGATCGGGACGCGCAGCCGTTCCGGCAGCGACTGTACGAGCAGCCGCACCGACGGGTCGGCCTGCTCGTCCGGCGGGCGGACGGCGGCCTCATTGGTCGCGCGGCGCATGGCTCTGCGTTCGCGCTCCAGCTTGCGCCAGTGGTCACGCACGAGGTTGGCCGCCGTGACGTAGAGGAAGCCGCGGGGCTCCTCGACCGAGGTCCAGCGGGCCCAGAGCCGGGTGAACGCCTCCGAGGCGACCTCATGTGCCGTTTCGTCGTCGTCGACGAGCCGGCGGCACCAGCCGGCGAGACGTGGGTAGAGGGCGGCGAACAGCTCGGACGCTGCCTTGTCGCGGGACCGTTTCAACGCTCTCCATGGTCGTGAAGCACTCGTAGGGAAGGATCCCGGGCCGGTCGGCGTACGTCCAACGGCCCGGGAACCGAATTCAGCCCGTCCGGGTCAGCGCGGCGAAGACGACCACGTTGTCGCGGTATCCGTCACCGGTACGGGGGCCGCCGCAGGTGATGAGCCGCAACTCCGGGCGGTCCACGTCCCCGTAGACCGCCTTCGCGGGGAAGTGCGCCTTGGCGACCGTGCGTACGGTGCTGACGGCGAACTCCGCGGCCGTGCCGTTCTCCAGGCGCGCCACGATCCGGTCGCCCTGCCGCAGTCGCGCGAGGTGACGGAAGACCCCGTCGCCGTAGGCGCCGACCGTGACATGGGCGAGGAGCACCGACGGGCCGACCTGGCCCGGTGTCGGCGAGTACTTGTACCAGCCCGCCGGGGAGTTCGCCTCGATCGGCGGCACCTGCACAGTGCCGTCCGCGGCCAGCCCGAGCCGCATGACCGGGGTGTCGACCCCGATGGCCGGGATCTGCAGCCTGACCGGGACCGAACGCGCGAGGGCGCGCGGTGCCGTTGACCTGGGCGAGGCGGACCCCGATGCCGACGCCGACGCCGGTGTGAGCGTGGGAGTGGCCGTGCCGCTGGGCCGTGCGGTCGTGGCCTGGCTGCCGCAACCCACCAGCAGTGAGGCCATCGCCGCGGTGGCGAAGGCGCGCCTGGAGGGCGCGGTCATGCCCCGGTCGCCCGCCGGCGGCGCACGACGAACACGGCCGAGCCGCCCAGGACGAGCAGCGCGGCGGCGCCCCCGCCGATCAGCCCCTCCTGGGACCCGGACCCGGACTGCCCGGTCACCGGCACCACACCGGTGTTCGGCGCCCCGTTCGGCACGCGGCCGACCTGGGTCGGGGAGGCGGACGGGACGGCTGACGGGGCGGTGGTCGCGTCCGCGGACGAGTCCGTGGTCGGGGCGGTGGACGGGGAGGCGGTCGCCGCGACCGAGGGGACCGGGCTGGGGGACGTCCCGTCGGCGAACGCGGGCACGGCGCTCGCCAGGATGGCGGTGGCCGCGAGTGCCGTGGCCGTAAGGACAGTTCGGCGCATGATCGCTCTCTTTCGTCGGTCGGCCCGGGTTGTCGGCCGGGCCGGGTTACGGATCGAGCCAAGAGACGAGGCAGCGATGGAACCGGTTGTAAAGAGATGGCAAAGTCCGTGGCTGTGACGAACGGTCACGGATCGGCTACACCGCGGAGATGACATTTGTCATCGAAGTCGGTGACAGCGCGCACCGTCCCGGGCGCTCGCGAGGCCGGACGCTGGATCCATGGACATGGACAGCGGGGAGAGCGTGATCGAGGCAGCCGGAGTGCGCCGCAGTTACGGGGGCGGGTCCGGGGGCGGCTTCGAGGCAGTACGGGGAGTGTCCTTCGAGGTGGCGCGCGGCGAGCTGTTCGCGCTGCTGGGGACCAACGGGGCGGGGAAGACCTCCACGGTCGAGCTGCTGGAGGGGCTGGCCCGGCCGAGCGGGGGCATGGTGAGGGTCCTCGGCCGGGATCCGTACGCCGAACGGGCCCGGGTGCGGCCGAGGATCGGCGTGATGCTGCAGGAAGGGGGCTTCCCGGCGGAGCTGACGGTCGGGGAGACGGCCCGGATGTGGGCGGGCTGCGTGAACGGGGCCCGGCCGGTGGACGAGGCCCTCGCGATGGTGGGGCTGGCGGCCCGGCGCGGGGTGCGGACCAAGCAGCTGTCGGGAGGCGAACGGCGGCGGCTGGACCTGGGGCTGGCGCTGCTGGGACGGCCCGAGGTGCTGTTCCTGGACGAGCCGACGACCGGGCTGGACGCCGAAGGGCGCCGGGACACCTGGGAGTTGGTGCGGGAGCTGCGCGCGGACGGCACGACCGTGCTGCTGACCACGCACTACCTGGAGGAGGCCGAGGCGCTCGCCGACCGGCTGGCCATCATGCGGGACGGCCGGATCGTGGCCACCGGAACCCCCGCCGAGGTGGCGGGCGGGCGCCCGGCCCGGATCGCCTTCGGGCTGCCGGACGGCTGGTCGCCCGGCGATCTGCCCGTCAAGTGGCGCGAGGAATACGGATACGAGGAGCAGGAGGGGCGGGTCGTGCTGCACACGGACCGGATGCAGGAGAGGTTGACGGCGCTGCTGCGCTGGGCGGCGGACAACGACGTACGGCTGGAACGGCTGGACGCGCGGGAGGCGTCGTTGGAGGAGGCCTTCCTGGCGATCGTGGACGGAGGTGTCCGGTCATGACGTCCCTCTCGTCCCTCTCGACTTCGACGATGGCCGCCCTGGGGCGGGCCGAGCTCACCCTGCTGTGGCGGAACCGTACGGCCATGGCCACCGCGCTGCTGCTGCCGGCCGCCATGGTGGCGGCGATACGCCCGACGGCGATGCAGTTCGAGGGCGCCGACGAGCTCTCGATGAGCGGCGGCATCGGCTTCGTCCTGGTCTTCGTCGTCTACTACAACCTGGTGACCGCCTACGTCGCCCGGCGCGAGGAACTGGTCCTCAAGCGGCTGCGCAGCGGCGAGCCGACCGATCTGGAGATCCTGGCCGGGAGCGCCCTGCCCGCGGTGTCGCTGGCGCTGGCGCAGTGCGCGGTGCTGGTGGCCTCGGGCGCGCTGCTGCTGGACCTCGGCGTGCCCCGCAGGCCGGATCTGCTGCTGGGCGGACTGGGGTTGGGCCTGGTCATGATGGCGGCGCTGGCCGCCGCGTCCACGGTCTTCACGCGGAACGTGGAGCTGGCGCAGATCACCACGATGCCGCTGGTGCTGGCCTCCCTGGTCGGCTCGGGGCTGGTCATCCCGCTGGACGAACTGCCGCACATCGTGGGCGAGCTGTGCGAACTGCTGCCGCTGTCCCCGGTGATGACGCTCGTACGAGCCGGCTGGCTCGGCGGCCCGGAGGCGGGAGCGTACGAGGTGCTCAAAGCGCTGGGCATGGCGGTGGTCTGGACGGCGCTGGCCGTGTTTGCTGTACGCCGGTGGTTCCGCTGGGAACCGCGCCGATGAGGGCCGATGACGGGCGAGGAGACATGGGGGGATGGGGATGTCCAGGCTGACCGGCTGGTGGGACCGGCGTAGCGATGCCGCCCGGATCGAGCTGTACATGCGGTGGTCCTTCCACTCCTTCGCGCTGCTGGAGGTCGGGGCGGTCGTCCTCGTGACCAGCCAGCCCGGCATCCCGGCCTGGTTCCGCGTCGGCACGACCGGGCTGGTGGCAGTCCACGCCGTGCTGTGCGCGGTGCTGTCGGGCCGCGCCCTGGACTGGATCCTGGGCCGCCGTGCCCGGCCGGACCGGCTGCTCGTCGCCGTGGCCGCGCTGTCCGCGGGCGGCGCCGTGGCGACGCTGGCGCTGCGCGCGGCCGGCGCCGTTCCGGACGCCGCGGATGTGCCGATTCCCGTGGTCTGCTTCACCTCCTTCGGCCTGGGCGCGGTGGTCCTGGTCATCCGCCGCACGCGCCGGATGCTGTACGCGGTGCTCGGCACCGCTGTCGGCACGGCGGCGGTGGCCGCGGCGCTGGGGCTGCCGGCCAAGGAGGCCTTCCCGATGGCTTTCGTGGTGCTCATGAGCAGTGTCGCGTGGGTGATCACCTGCGGCTTGTCCGCCTGGCTGGTGCGCACCGTCTGGGACCTGGACGCGGCCCGCGAGCTGCAGTCGCGGCTCGCGGTGGCGGAGGAACGGCTGAGGTTCGGGCGGGACCTGCACGATGTGATGGGGAGCAACCTGGCGGTGATCGCCCTCAAAAGCGAGCTGGCCGTGCAACTGGCCCGCCGGGGACAGCCGGAGGCGTTGGAGCAGATGATCGAGGTGCAGCGGATCGCGCAGGAGTCGCAGCGCGAGGTGCGCGATGTCGTACGCGGCTACCGCCGGGCGGACCTCGCGGTCGAGCTGGCCGGGGCGCTGTCCGTACTGCGGGCGGCCGGTGTCGACGGCCGGGCCGAGGGGGACAACGGGAGCGCGCTGCCGCCCGGCGTACAGGCGGCCCTGGCCTGGGTCGTTCGCGAGGCCACGACCAATGTCCTGCGGCACAGCGAGGCGAAGCGCTGCACCATCCGGCTGTCCGTCGGGCCCTCGGTGGTCCTCGCCGTCGAGAACGACGGTGTCCCCGAGCCCGCCGGGGACGGCACCGGCGGCTCCGGCCTGGCCGGACTGCGCGAACGGCTGGCCGCCCAGGGCGGCACCCTGACCGCCGAGCCGGGGCCGGGCTCCTTCCTCCTCACGGCGACCGTATGATCCGGGTTCTCCTGGCCGACGACGAGCACCTCATCCGGGGTGCGCTGGCCGCCCTGCTCTCCTACGAGGACGATCTCCTGGTCGTCGCCGAGGCCGCCTCCGGCCCCGAGGCGATCGCCATGGCCCTGGCCCACCTCCCCGACATCGCCGTCCTGGACCTGCAGATGCCCGGCGGCCCGGGAGCGGCCGACGGCGTCGCCGTCGCCACCGCCCTGCGGGACCGGCTCCCCGCCTGCCGCACGATGATCGTCACCGGCCACGGCCGCCCCGGCCACCTCAAGCGGGCGCTGGCCGCCGGCGTACGCGGCTTCGTGCCCAAGACCGTGTCCGCCGAGCGGCTCGCCGAGATCATCCGTACCGTCCATGCAGGAGGCCGTTACGTCGACCCCGAACTCGCCGCCGACGCCATCAGCGCCGGCGCCTCCCCCCTCACAGCCCGCGAGACCGAACTCCTCGAACTCGCCGCCGACGGCGCCCCGATAGCCGACATCGCCCGCCGCGCCTCGCTCTCCCCGGGCACCGTCCGCAACTACCTGTCCTCCGCCGCCGCAAAGCTCTCCGCCGGGAACCGCCACACGGCCGTACGCGCCGCCCGCGAGCGCGGCTGGATCCCTTAGGGGGTGTCTGGCGGATCTCCGTGGCGTCGCGTGCCCTGGCACCAGCCGCTGGCGCGGCGGGCCGCTCCTTCCCCACGGAGATCCGCCAGACACCCCCTAGTTGAGCCGTGCAGATCCGTGCAGAGCCTGGAAACTTTGCGCAAAAGTTCCTGCGGCTCACGGGGCGCAATGGTTATCGTCATTTGTGTGACAGCCACGTCCGACTCAACCGATCGGTCGCGGAGATCGTCCTTACCTCCGCCTCCGGCCCGGTTGAAGCCGAGACAGCTGGCTCGCAATGTCTGGCGATCAAGAGCACAGTTGGGTCAGCTCCCGTACTGGCTGGTGTTCAGGGGCGGACCGATCTTTCTCGGGGTCGCGGCGGCGTTCGTGGTCAGCGGGGTCATGATCGGCTGGGGCGATTCGTACGACGTGCTGCTGGGCATCGAGTCCCCTCGCTCCAGCGGGAACAACGCCGCGACGTGGGTGCTCTCGCTGGTCGGCTGGCTCGGGGTCCCCTCCCTGATCGGGGCGGTCGCGGGGCACATCGTCTCGGCCGGGATCACCGCACGGAGGAAGGCGACGTACGACGAGATCGTGGATCTCATACGCCGTGAACTGCCCGGCCCGGGCCCGGGTTCGGGCGGCGACGGGGGAAGGGGTGACGGGTGAGGGCGCGAGTGCCGGTGACCAGGATCCGGAGCCTGGGCGATCCGGACGGCGATCCGGACGACCTTGAATTCGACCTGGACTTCGCCAAGATACATCCAGGGGGCTGGGATGAAGCTCAAGATCACTGGGAACAAGTAGTAGTGATGTTTCTCAACTGCGATCAGGTGAATGATCGCAAGGCCTCGGAATCGATGGCTTTCGCTGAGGACGCCGCCAAGCGGGTGCTGTGGCCGCTGGCGGTGGACGAGCGTTGCCCGAAATGCAGGCGGGTGGGCGGTTAGTGATGCCGGTTGGCAAGGTGAGCAAGGACAGCGTGTCCGATGTCTGTCGTGAGCTGCTGAAGTCGGCGTATCCGCACGACCAGAGCGCCGTCGCCGGCGAGGTGGTCGGGTACTTCACGGAGATCGCGCAGGACTCCGCGAAGGTGGACAGTCGCAAGGGTGCCCAGCGTGAACTGGAGCAGCTGGAGTGGCTGATGGCGCTGGAGCGGGGGCGGATCAAGAAGAAGGACCGCTGAGCCGGAGCTGAGCCGGAGCCGCAGGGCGTTTACGCCACGGTCCGCCACCCTTCCCAAGTGCGCAAACGGCCGACCAGCATGGACGGCATGGTTGCTGTCGCTTCGAAGAGGGCGGTGGAGTGGCTCGCTGCGGCCGCTTTCGATCCGCGTGAGTGCAAAAGGGCATGGGAACACGGCGAGAACGGCACCGTGCTGCTGGCAGCCGGGCGGTTCTGGGATGTGCTGATCCTCCCGGAGGACCTGGGGCTGCTGGCCCTCGACATCCTGCTGTGCATCCCGCAGTGCGAACCCGGGCCCACGCTCGCCGACTTCGGCGCCCGGCGGATCGGTTTCTTCCTGCCCCCGGACCCGTCGAGCCGCTGGATCGGCACCGGGATCCGCTACGCGGGCAAGGGAGCCTGGATCGTGGTGCCGGCCCCGGCGCGGGGCAGCGGGGCCATTCAGTGGCTGGTGCCGCCCGACGGCAGCGGGGTGCTGTATTCGGCGGGCGCGCTGGAGCTGGCCATTCATGAGGCGGCGGCGGAGCTGGCCCGTCAGTTGGTGGGCTGAACCGTCAGACCGGTGGATGCGGTTGCGGGTGCCTCGGCCAGCAGGCCGTCCCGCAGGGTCGACAGAATCCGCTTCAGGATCCGGCACACATGCATCTGTGAGACCCCGATCCGGTCGGCGATCTCGGTCTGGGTGAGTTCCGCGCCGAAGCGCAGTGACAGGATCATGCGGTCGCGCTCGTCGAGCCCGGCTATCAGCGGCTTGAGGCTGACGAGGTCGTCCACCCGTTCCAGGGACGGGTCCATGCGCCCGAGATGCGCGGTGAGGCTGCTCTCGACGCCGTCCTCGTCGACCGTGGCGTCCAGGGAGGACGCGGTGTAGGCGTTGTCCGTGGCGGTCCGGGCCTCGGTGATCTCGGCCTCGGTGACCTGCAGCGCGGCGGCGAGTTCGGGGGTGGTCGGATCGCGGCCGAGCTGCTTGCCGAGCGACTCGGTGGCCCGGGCGATGTCGATCCGGGCCTCCTGCAGCCGGCGCGGCACATGCGCGGCCCAGCTGGTGTCGCGGAAGAAGCGTTTCATCTCTCCGACGATGGTCGGCAGGGCGAAGCTGGTGAACTCCACCCCACGCTGGATGTCGAAGCGGTCCACCGCCTTGATCAGCCCGATCGTGCCGACCTGCATGATGTCGTCGATCTGCGAGTTGCGGGACTGGAAGCGGCGTGCGGCGAACCGCACCAGGGTCAGGTTGAGCTCGATGAGGGTGTTGCGCACGTACTGGTACTCGTGCGTGCCCTCTTCGAGCTCCCTCATCCGGGCGAACATCACCTTGGACAGGGCGCGCGCTTCGGCGCTGTCATGTGCAGCGGGTGCTATCACCTTTCGATCGTCGCGCCGGAGGAGTAACATGTCAACGGATACGTGAAATAAATTTCGGCAATCGCGGTTCGTAGAACCAGTTCGCAGAACGTACGAGGGAGAGCATGACGACCCCTGACCCCGACCCCGAGCAGGACCCCGCCCCCGAGGCCAACGGCCGCTGGACGTTTCTGACGAACCATGCCCGCGTCCTCCTTGAGCTGGCCCGGCAGCCGGACGCCCGGCTGCGGGACGTGGCCGTGCACGCCGGTATCACCGAGCGGGCGGCGCAGGGGATCGTCGCGGACCTGGTGGCCGGCGGGTATCTGACGAAGGTTCGGGTCGGCCGGCGCAATCGGTACACCATCAATCCCACCGGGCACTTCCGTCACCCGGCGGAGGCGAGCCACTTCGTGGGAGACCTGCTCAATGTCTTCGCCCATGACCCCGAGGCCGCCATCGAGTGATGCCCCCGTCCGGGTGGACCCGGCGGCCGTCGCGTGACGGTGCCCCCAACTGTGGGGACCGTTTGTGTGATTAATCGGCCGTCTGGTTGTTGGAGGTACCCGTGACGTCTGTGACCGATACTCAGTTCAGTGACAGCGACCTGGCCACGCTGCTGCTCGCCGTCGGCGCCGAGCCGCCCGTCGGCCCCGGGGTCTTCGAGGACTCCTTCCGGGACCTCGACCTGGACTCGCTGGCCCGCACCGAGATCGCCGCGCGCGTCGTGGAGCGCTGGGGCGTCGACGTGGAGGAACGACTTACCCCCGAGACGACCCCCACGCAGCTGCGCCTCATGGTCGAGGGCGAGGTGGCGGCACGATGACCGCGCACACCGAGAACGAGATCGTCATCGACGCCCCGTTCACCTATGTCTGGACCCGCACGAACGACGTGGCCGCCTGGCCCGACCTCTTCAGCGAATACGCCGAGGCCGAGATCCTGAGCCACGAGGGCAGCACGGTCACCTTCCGGCTGGCCATGCACCCCGACGAGAAGGGCCGCGTCTGGTCCTGGGTCTCCGAACGCACCACCGACCTGGCCTCCCGCACGGTGCGCGCCCGCCGCGTGGAGACCGGCCCCTTCGAGTTCATGAACATCTTCTGGCAGTACGAGGAGCTCGGCCCCGAGCAGACCCGGATGCGCTGGGTCCAGGACTTCCGGATGAAGCCAGACGCGCCCGTGGACGACGAGGGCATGCGGCACCGCATCAACGGCAACTCCAAGGTGCAGCTCCAGCTCATCAAGGACCGCCTGGAGGCCCGTCGCACCCGCGCCGTCCACATCACCGACGTCAAGGCCGACAACCGGCGCGGCGGTGATCTGCGCACCCTGCTCACCCCCGGCTCGGTGGGCACCACCGACGGCTTCTGCGGCATCGTGCTGCTGGGCCCCGGTGAGGCGGTGGCCGAGCACTACCACCCGTACTCCCAGGAGTATCTGGTGGTCGTGGACGGCGAGCTGCGGATCGACCTCGACGGGGTGCCGCATGTCGTCCGCGCCGACGAGGCGCTGCTCGTCCCGCGCAATGTCCGGCACCGGGTCGTCAACGAGAACGGCGCCCCCGCCCGTGGGGTGTTCTTCCTCAGCCCGCTCGCGCCGCGCCCGGACCTCGGCCATGTGGACACCGAGACCAGGGAAGAGGCGGCGGCGAAGGTCGTACGCGAGCTGGTCGACCGGTGACACGCCGGGTCGTGGTCACGGGCGTGGGAGCGGTCGCGCCCGGGGGCGTGGGGCGCGAGGCGTTCTGGGCGCGGATCACCGGCGGCCGCCCGGCGATCCGCCGGATCACCCGCTTCGACCCCGCCGAGTACCGCTCGCGGATCGCCGCCGAGTGCGACTTCGACCCCGTCGCGGCCGGGCTGACCCCGCAGGAGATCCGGCGCAACGACCGCTTCGCCCAGTTCGCCCTGGCCGCCTCGGCCGAGGCGCTGGGCGACAGCGGTCTGCGCGTCGAGGAGGAGGACCCGGACCGGATCGGCGTCAGCCTCGGCACGGCGGTCGGCGCCACCGTCACCCTGGAGGACGAGTACGTCGTCGCCAGCGACGCCGGCCGCCACTGGGAGGTCGACCCCGGCCACGGCATGCCCTTCCTCTACCGGGCCATGCACCCCTCCTCGGCCGCCAGCGAGATATCGCTGCGATACGGGCTGCACGGCCCCTGCGGCGTGGTCTCCACCGGCTGCACCTCCGGCATCGACGCCATCGGCTACGCCTTCCAGGCCATGCGGGACGGCGAGGCCGACATCATGCTCGCCGGTGCCTCCGACGCGCCCATCTCCCCGATCACCGTGGCCTGCTTCGACGCCATCCGGGCCACCACCACCGGCGGCGAGGACCCCGCGCAGGCCTCGACCCCCTTCGACCGGGAGCGCAGCGGCTTCGTCCTCGGCGAGGGCTGCGCCGTCCTGGTCCTGGAGGACCTCGGCCACGCCGTCGAGCGCGGGGCGCACATCTACTGCGAGGTGCGCGGCTTCGACAACCGGGCCAACGCCTTCCACATGACCGGTCTGCGCCCCGACGGCTACGAGCTCGGCGAGGCCATCATCTCCGCGATGTGCGAGGCCGGGGTCCGCCCCGACCAGCTGGACTACATCAGCGCCCACGGCTCCGGCACCACACAGAACGACCGCCACGAGACCGCCGCCTACAAGCGGGCCCTGGGCGAGCACGCCTACAAGGTGGCCATCAGCTCCATCAAGTCCGTCATCGGCCACTCCCTCGGCGCGATCGGCTCGCTGGAGATGGCCGCCTGCGCGCTCGCCGTCGACCGGGGCGTCATCCCGCCCACCGCCAACCTCGTCCACCCCGACCCCGAGTGCGACCTCGACTACACGCCCGTCTTCGCCCGCGAACAGCAGGTGCGGCACGCCCTGTCGGTGGGCAGCGGCTTCGGCGGCTTCCAGTCGGCGATGGTCTTCTCGGCCGTGGACGACCAGGAGGCCTCCGCATGACGAACAGGGCAGTCCTCACAGGCGTCGGCGTCGTCGCCCCGACCGGCATCGGCACCGTGCCGTACTGGCGCTCCACCCTCGGCGGCCGCAGCGGCCTGCGCCGCTTGGTCCGCCCCGACGCCACCCGTTCCCCGATCCGGGTGGCCGGGGAGGTCACCGGCTTCGAGCCCGCCGAGTGGATGACCAACAAGCTGCGGGTCCAGACCGACCGCTGGAGCTGGTTCGCGATGGCGGCGGCCGAGATGGCGCTCGCCGACGCCGCCCTCAACCCCGCCGAGCAGCTGCCCTTCCAGCTCTCGGTGGTCACCGCCGGCGGCTCGGGCGGCAACGAGTTCGGCCAGAAGGAGGAGCAGGCCCTGTGGGCCGAGCACCCCAGCAAGGTCAGCGCCTACCAGTCGATCGCCTGGTTCTACGCCGCCAGCACCGGCCAGCTCTCCATCCGGCACAACCTCACCGGCGGCTGTGGCGTCGTCTCGGCGGACGGCGCAGGCGGCCTCGACGCCCTCAAGCAGGCCTGGCGCCTGCTGCGCCGGGGCAGCAAGGCCGTCCTGGTCGGCGGCACCGAGGCCCCGCTGTCCCCGTTCGCGCTCACCTGCCAGAGCACCCTGCACACGGTCTATCGCGGCCAGGACCCCGGCCGCGCCTACCTGCCCTTCAGCCCGGACGCTGCCGGTTTCGTGCCCGGCGAGGGCGGCGCGCTGATGGTCCTGGAGGAGCGTTCGCACGCCGCCCTGCGCGGCGCCCGGATCTACGCCGAGCTGCTCGGCCACGCCGCCACGCACGACGCCCACCACCACACCGACCCCGCCCCGGACGGAGTCCAGCTCGCGAATGCGATCACCGCCGCCCTGGACCGGGCCGGCCGGGACCCGGACGACGTGGACGTGGTCTTCGCCGACGGCGCCGGCGACCCGGCCGGCGACGCGGCCGAGGCGGCGGCCCTGCGGAAGGTCTTCGGCCCCCGGCTGGGCGAGCTGCCGGTCAGCGTCCCCAAGTCGGCGGTCGGCAGGCTGACTTCCGGCGCCGGCGCGCTCGATGTGGCGGCGGCCGCGCTTGCCCTGCGCTCCGGCGTCGTGCCCCCGACGGCCGGGGGCGACGCGGACGCCAGCCGGGAGCGGTACGGGATCCGGCTGGTCACCCGGCGGACCCGGCCCGAGCGGCTGCGTACGGCGCTGGTGGTGGCCCGGGGGACGGGCGGCTTCAACAGCGCGGTCGTACTGGGTGCATTCGTATAAGACGGGTTATATCCAGCCAGAGGGTGAAAGAACAGGCTTCATGCGGCAATAACCGTCACGTCCTCTCCTCTGTCGCGTTTCACCTGGTGTCGGCGTCCGGAGCTGACGCCGTCGAACCTCAGAGGAGATTGAAACCCATGCTGAAGAAGGCTCTTGCCTGCGCTTCGCTCGCCGTCGCCGCCACTGGCGCCGCGGGTGCCATCGCCCCGGCCGCCATGGCCTCCGACACCTCCGGTGGCAGCTACTCGCAGAACACCAACCTGATTCCGCACCCCTGCGTGGACGTGAAGTACGTTCTGAACGGCGTTGGCGCGGTCGGCGTGCCGGTTCCGATTCTCAACGAGTTCGGTGGCCAGCAGTGCAACGAGAAGTCCAAGATCAAGGACAACCACAAGTCGCCGCTGTCGGACCTCCTCGACATCGGCGCCTACCAGGACTGACGCGCACCTCGCGCCGGTCGCCGGCTCTGAGCCCGGTCTCCCACGGTTGCTTCGTGGGAGACCGGGCTCTTCGCTGTCCTCGTGTCGTTTGTCGTGTCGTACGGACACAGGAGGGCGGCCGCCCCGCTGCTGCGGGACGGCCGCCTGAAGGGGTCCTGTTCGCTCAGTGCTGGTAGGCGCCGATGTCGGCAACGTCGGACAGCGGCGACTTGTGGTTGTCCACGATCTTGGACTTCTCGTTGCACTGCTGGCCACCGAACTCGTTGAGCGCCTGCACGGGAACGCCGGCCAGGCCGATGCCGTTGGCGACGTCCTTCACGTCGACGCAGAGGTGGGGCAGGACGTTGACGTTCTGCGAGTAGTCGCCACCGGAGGTGTCGGAGGCCTGGGCGGCGGGGGCCACGGCCACGGCGGCACCGGCGCTGGCGACGGCGAGGGCGGCGACGGCGAGGGTCTTCTTCAGCATGGGGTGTTGCTCCTGGGGTGTTGAAGTGAGGGTCAGGCGTTGACGCAGGTGTTGCCGATGGCCGGGTTGAGCAGGGCGAGGCCGTTGACGGTGTTGCCGCACAGGTTGATCGGCACGTGGATCGGGACCTGGATGACATTGCCGCTGACGACACCCGGGGAGCCGGCGGCAATCGCATCGGCCGAAGAGCCGTGGCCGTGGCCGTCGTGGGCGACGGCTCCGCCGGCGGTGCCGAGAACGGCGGCACCCGCGGCGACGGTCAGCACTGCGGCCTTCGAGAGACGCTTCACAAGGTCTTCCTTTCGTAGATCGATCGGTCTGGACAACGAGAGGCGTATGCGACGGATGCGAAGCTTCACCCGGTTGGCCCTGGCGCCCCCACCGGTCCGTGTCGTTGGGGAAACCATGAACATCTCCAAGGGAGCGAGCGCCGTCCTTCTCGCGATGTGCGCGGGTGCCGCGTCGGCCACCGGCGCGACGCCGGCAGCGGCGGCCGAGGGGGACCTGCCGAGCAGCGTCGTCGCCGACTCGAAGACGGTCATCAAGGCCCTGCCGCCCCAGGTGCGTACGGTCCCCGGGCAGATCAGGGACACGGTGTCGCCGCCCCAGCAGCCGGTGAACCTTCCTCCGTTGGGCGGTAAGGCGGGGGACCAGCAGCTCGACTTCGGGCCGTTCGGCATTCTGTCGGCCAATCGGACGAAGCCGGGCGAGATGGCGAGGAACGCGGTGGCCGGGGCGCTCAACAAGGTGGCGGCGGTCACCGAATCCGAATAGGGCTCCCAGAGAGCCGGACATGCCGGAGGCCGCCGGGGAGCGATGCGCCCCGGCGGCCTCCGTGCGTGCGGGCTTAGTGGTGGTTGTCGTGGCCGTGGTCGTGGTCGTGGCCGCTGCCGTTGACGCAGACGTTCCCGGTGGTCGGGTTCAGCAGGTGGATGAGGCCGATGCTGTTGCCGCAGATGTTGATCGGCACGTCCACCGGCACCTGGATGACGTTGCCGCTGAGCACGCCCGGGGAGCCGACCGCCTTGGCTTCGGCCGACGCTCCGCCGCTGTGGCCGTCGTGAGCCATGGCTCCGCCGGCGGTGCCGAGGACCGCGGCACCGGCCGCGACGGTCAGTGCTACGGCCTGGGTGAGACGCTTCACGAGCCGTTCCTTTCGTTGATCGTGATCGGGGGATCGTGGTGGTCAACGACGGCTTTACGGCCCGGATGCGCCGCATCACCCGCATGGCCCCCGGGGCCGCGCCGTCCGGAGTAGCTCCTGATACCCAGAATCTGGGGGGTGATCAGATGCCGCCCGGACAAGGAGCCTTACGTATGCGTGTGTCCCCGAGATGGGCGGCCGCCGCCGCTCTGATGACCGTCACAGCCCTCTCACCGGCCGCCGCGTCGGCCGATCCCGCACCCGTCGCGGATGCCGCCGGCCAGTACATCGTCACCATGACCGCCGGCACGGCCCCGGACGCGCTGCTGAAGCAGCTCGGCATCAAACCGCTGTACGTGTACGAGCACGCACTGCCGGGCTTCGCCGCCAGGCTCACCGCCGCCCAGGTCGCGCGGTTGCGTGCCGACCCGGGCGTCGACGAGGTGGAGCGGGACACGGTGGTCGCCATCCCGGAGGTGGAGGACGCCCCGTCCGACAACGACCTGGAGCCGCCGGACCCGCCCGACGCCGAGACGTCCGCGGCACCGGCAGCGGCGCCTGCAGCGGCACCGACCGCCGTGCCCGCCGTGCCCGCCGTGCCCGCAGCGCCCGCAGTGAAGCAGCGGATGGGCGGCTTCGTGCCCTGGGGGCTGTCCCGGATCAACCAGCGGACCATGGGCGGCACCGGGTTCTCCGTGAAGGCCACCGGCGCCAAGGTGACGGCGTACATCATCGACAGCGGTATCGAGTACACGCACCCGGACTTCGGGGGGCGGGCCGTGCCCGGCTTCGACGCGATCCATGACGGCCATGGCGGCGCGGACTGCAACGGCCACGGCACGCACGTGGCGGGCGTCGTCGGCGGCAGCTACACCGGGGTGGCCCGCAAGGCGCGGCTGGTGTCGGTGCGGGTGTTCCCGTGCTCGTCGCGCACGACGAACTCCGCGGTCATCGCCGGGATCGACTGGGTGGCCGGCCATGCGCGCAAGCCCGCGGTGGCCAATCTGTCGGTCTCCGGACGCTGGTCGCCGGCTGCGAACCGGGCGGTTGAGGGCCTGGCGAAGGCCGGGGTCTTCCCCGTCGTCGCGGCGGGCAACGAGAATGTGAACGCCTGCTTCGTGTCCCCGGCCAGTTCGCCGGGAGCCTTCTCCGTCGGGGCCATCGACGAGACCGACCGCAGGTCGTGGTTCAGCAACTGGGGCTCCTGCGTGGACATCCACGCGCCGGGCCAGGACATCCTGTCCTCGTACCTCAACGGCACGTTCCGCTCCATGGACGGCACCGCCATGGCCGCCCCGCATGTCACCGGGATCGCCGCGCTCTACAAGGACACCTACGGGGACGCGGACTTCGCCACCCTGTCGAAGTGGCTCTCGGGCAACGCGACCCGCAACGTCCCGATCGACGGGGGGTACGGCACGGCGCGGCTGTTCGCCTACACGAACGGGCTGTGAACAGACGGCTGTGAACATACCGAAGGCCGCCGGGGAGAGGACCCTCTCCGGCGGCCTCGCGGTGTTCGAGCTCAGTGCTGGTGGTGCTTGCCGTCCGCGTTGACGCAGGTGTTGCCGATCGCCGGGTTGAGCAGGGCGAGGAAGTTGAGAGTGTTGCCGCACAGGTTGATCGGCACGTGGACCGGGACCTGGATGACGTTGCCGCTGAGCACGCCGGGGGAGCCGACCGCGGCCGCGGCCGCGTTGGAGTCGGCCAGGGCTCCGCCCGCGGAGCCGACAACGGCCGCGCCGGCGGCAGCGGTCAGGACGGCGGCCTTGGAGATACGGTTCACGATCGTGCCTTTCGTTGATCACGTAGGGGACCCTGAACAACGACCGGGGCATTCCCCGGATGCGCCTGCCCGGCGGGTGTCACCCGAATAGTCCTTGTGACGTGCCGTCACCTCTCCTGTATGTGACGGTGAGTCACATGTTGAGTTCTCTTGTCACCGCCTTGTCCGCGGCCGCCCTGCTCTCCTCCGGCTGGGCGGCGGCTCCGGGACCGGATCCGGAGCCGGCACCCGGGCAGGCTCCTGGCGGTGGCGTGTCCGAATCCCCGTTCTGGGTGAATCCGGACACCCGGGCCGCCCGCCAGGCCGCGGCCTGGGAGGCGCGCGGGCGGGAGAGCGACGCCGCGCTGCTGCGCCGTATCGCCGGCCAGCCCACCGCCACCTGGGTCGGCGACCGCGACCCCGAGCCCGAGGTCCGCCGGATCACCGTCGCCGCGGCCTACCAGGACCGCATCCCCGTCATCGCCGCCTACGACATCCCGCACCGCGACTGCGGCTACTACTCCGCCGGCGGGGCCTCCAGCGCGTCCGCCTACCGGCGCTGGATCCGGCGGCTCGCGGCGGGCATCGAGGACCGCAAGGCGCTGGTGATCCTTGAGCCGGACGCCGTCGCCCAGCTGGTGGCCGGCTGTGAGGGCGCAGAACTGGAGGGCGACCGGCTCGAGCTTCTCGGTGAGGCCGTCAAGGCGCTCAAGGCGCTCCCCCGAACGAAGGTCTATCTCGACGCCGGCAACGCGGGGTGGATCCCCGACCAGACAGTCCTCGTCGAGGCCCTCTGGCAGGCCGGGGTCCGCGACGCGGACGGCTTCGCCCTGAACGTCTCCAACTTCCAGACCACCGAGGTCAGCCGCGCGTACGGGGACCAGCTCTCGCGCAAGCTCGGCGGCGTCCACTACGTCATCGACACCAGCCGCAACGGCAACGGGCCCTGGCTCGCGCAGGGCGACAGCGAGGCCTGGTGCAACCCGCCGCACCGGGCGCTCGGGCAGCCGCCGACCGTTGCCACGGGCAGTCCGCTCATCGACGCGTACCTGTGGGTCAAACGGCCCGGCGAGTCCGACGGCGCGTGCCGCGGCGCTCCGCCGGCGGGGCACTGGTGGGCCTCGTACGCGCTCGACCTGGCGCGCGCCTCGCTCACTGCGTGATCATCGGCCGCCGGCTCACTCCCCAACCCGGACCCGCGCGCCGACCCGACGGTCGGCGACGCTGCGGGCCGCCTCGACCACGTAGTCGCCCGCGATCGTGGCCCAGCCCCGCGCGGACTCGTCCCAGATCTGGAAGGCGCGGCGGGGGAGGTCGATGACGACCTCGGCCGTGGCGCCGGGGTCGAGCTCGATGGAGGTGAAGCCGGCGAGCCAGCGGGCGGGGCGGTCGGCGGTGTCGCCCAGCGGGGCGACGTAGAGCTGGACGACTTCGCGGCCGCGCCGGGAGCCGGCGTTGCGGACGCGGACGCGGGCGGTGGTGGCGGCGGGGTCGACGTCGATGGACTCGTAGGCCCAGTCGGTGTAGCCGAGGCCGTGGCCGAAGGGGTAGGCGGGGGTGCGGCCGGCCCGGTCCCAGGCGCGGTAGCCGATGAAGACGCCCTCGTCGTAGGAGAGTTCGCCGTCGACGGGGGTGACCCGGGTGACGGGGACGTCCTCGAAGGCGACGGGCCAGGTGGTGGGCAGCCGCCCGCCCGGCTCCTCGGCGCCGAGGAGGACGTCGGCCAGAGCGGCGCCCGCCTCCTGGCCGGGGAACCAGCTCAGGAGAATCGCCGCCACGTCGTCCCGCCAGGGCAGCTCCACGGGGGAGCCGGAGTTGACGACGACGACCGTGTCGGGGTTGGCGGCGGCGACGGCCCGGACGAGGTCGTCCTGGCGGCCGGGAAGCCTGAGGTCCTTGCGGTCGAAGCCCTCGGACTCGACGCGCTCGGTGGTGGCGACGACCACGATCGCGGTGTCGGCGGCGCGCGCGGCCTCGACGGCCTCGGCGATGAGCTCGTCCGGGTCGCGCCGGGGGCCGCCGTGGACGAGGGAGAAGGCGACGGCCTTGATCGGGATCTCCTCGATCTTGAAGACGACGTGGAAGAGGGAGACCTCGACCGGCCGCCCGGCCTCCAGCGTGACCCGGCCGCGCTCGACGGGGGCGCCGAAGAACGCCTCGAAGGGGTCGGTCTCCGAGCCCATGCCCTGCTCGCCGTCGAAGACCACCTGGCCGTCCACGACGAGCCGGAAGCCGCCGAGGCCCCGGGTGCCGAAGTGGTGGGCGCCGGACTCGCGCGGGGTGAAGGTGCCGGTGATCTCGACGCTGAACAGCGCGTCGTAGGTGACGCCCTCGGGCAGGTCGTTGCCCATCCACTGAACCTGGCCGCCGGGCACCGTGGAGGAGCCGATGACGTTGCCCTGGGCGTCGCGGCAGATCGCGCGCAGGCCGAAGCCCTCGCCGGCGGCGCCCAGTTCCTCGCTGGGGTCGGCGCCGACGGAGTACGTCAGGGCGCCCTGGGGGAGGGCGGCGGTGAGGCCGTCGAGCGGGGAGGTGATGTGGCCGGGGAACACCTGGGCCGAGCCGCCGCCCAGCACGCGGGCCTCGCGTGCGGCCGTGCCGATGAGGGCGACCTTGCCGGTCTTCGCGGGAGCGAGCGGGAGCGCGGCGCCCTGGTTGCGTACCAGGACGAAGGAGCGGCGGGCGATCTCGCGGGCGAGGGCGTCGCCGTCGATGCCGGCCGGGCGGTCGGCCTCGGCGACGGCGGCGGGGGCGCTGTCGAGGATGCCCACGCGGGCGGCGAGCCGCAGCACGTTGCGTACCGCCTCGTCCACGACGGACTCCTCGACCAGGCCTTCCCGCACGGCCGCGGCGAGGGCCTCGCCGTAGACGGTCTCGGGGCCGGGCATGGCGACGTCGAGGCCGCCGAGGATGTCGCCGACGGTGTCGCGGGCGGCCATCCAGTCGGAGACGATGTAGCCGTCGAAGCCCCACTCGCCGCGCAGCACCTCGTTCTGGAGGTAACGGTGCTCGGTCATGGTGTGGCCGTTGACGGAGTTGTAGGCGGCCATGATGCCCCAGGGGTGGGCGTTCTTGACGATGGCCTCGAAGGGGGCGAGGTACAGCTCGCGCAGGGCGCGCTCGCCGACGACGTTGTTGACGGTGAAGCGCTCGGTCTCGGCGTCGTTGGCCACGAAGTGCTTGACGGTGGTGCCGACGCCGCCCGCCTGGACACCGGCGACGTAGCCGCTGCCGATGGCGCCGGTCAGCAGCGGGTCCTCGGAGTACGCCTCGAAGTGCCGGCCGCCGAGCGGGGATCGGTGCAGGTTGACGGTCGGGGCGAGCAGCACGTGCACGCCCTTGCGGCGGGCCTCCTGGGCGAGCAGGTGCCCCGCGCGGCGGGCCAGCGCCGGGTCCCAGGTGGCGGCCAGCGCGGTGGGGCTGGGCAGTGCGACGGACGGGTCGTCGGCCGTCCAGCGGACACCGCGCACACCGATCGGCCCGTCGGACATCACCAGGGAGCCGAGACCGATCTCGGGCAGTGCGGGCAGGGACCACATGTCCTGTCCGCCGAGCAGCCGTGCCTTGGCGTCCAGGTCGAGCTTGCTGAGGGCGGCCTCCACGGCGGTCGCGCGCTCGAAGTCGGTCATTGGGGATCAACTCCCTGGTGAATGTCCCTGTTACCTGTGCGACATCCTCAACCCATGGACCTGATGATCGGTAGGTCTTGTTGTTGTTTTGTTATCCATGAATCTTCACAAGCTGAACACGCGGGCTAGGCTCTTGGCCTGTGACAGCCAACGACCACCCCGTACGCGGACTGGGCCGAGCCACGCGCAACGAGGACCGTAAGGCGGAGATCATCCAGGCCGCCCTCGAAGTCATCTCCGAACGCGGCTACCGGGGGGCCTCCCTGGCCGCCGTCGCCGAGCGCGTGGGCCTCACCCAGCAGGGGCTGCTGCACTACTTCCCCACGAAGGAAGCGCTGCTCATAGCGGTGCTGGAGATCCGCGACCAGTGGGACATGGCGTCCGCCGCTCTCACCGGGAGCACCGTCTGGCCGATGGAAATGCTGATCAACCTGGTCGAGTACAACTCCACCCGCCCCGGCATCGTCCAGGTCTTCACCGTCCTCGCCGGTGACAGCGTCACCGAGGACCACCCCGCCCAGGAGTACTTCAAGGACCGCTACCGCTGGGTCCGCGAGAACGCGGTCGAGTCGCTGCGAGCCGAGTACGGAGACGTGCTCCCCGGCGGCCTCACTCCCGAGCAGGCCGCCCCGCTGCTCGTCGCCGTCATGGACGGCCTCCAGGTGCAGTGGCTGCACGACCCGGAGTCGGTGGACATGACCCGGTCCATGCGGGATTTCGCAAGGCTCCTGACCAGCGAAAAGGAGTGAGGGGGCGGGCTCCGCGGAGCCCGCCCCCCAATTCCACCGTTCAGTCAGAGCTTGACGATCATCTTGCCGGTGTTCTCGCCCCGCAGGAGGCCGAGGAAGGCCTCGACGTTGTTCTCGATGCCCTCGACCACTGTCTCGCGGTAGTGCAGCTTCCCCTCGCGCACCCAGCCGCCGACCTCCTGGACGAACTGCGGCTGCAGGTCGTAGTGGTCGCCGACGAGGACGCCCTCGACGCGCAGGCGGTTCTGCAGGATCTTCACCATGTTGCGCGGGCCCGGGGTGGGCTCCGTGGCGTTGTACTGGGCGATCATGCCGCAGATGACGGCGCGGCCGCGCAGGTTGAGCGCGCCGATCGCGGCCTCGAGGTGCTCGCCGCCGACGTTGTCGAAGTAGACGTCGATGCCGTCGGGGGCGGCCTGTGCGAGCTGCTCGGCGACGGGACCGTTCTTGTAGTTGAAGGCCGCGTCGAAGCCGTACTCCTCGATCAGGAGCTTGACCTTCTCGTCGGAGCCGGCGGAGCCGATGACCCGGGAGGCGCCCTTGAGCTTGGCGATCTGGCCGACCTGGCCACCGACCGCGCCGGCCGCGCCGGAGACGAAGACGGCGTCGCCCTCCTTGAAGCCGCCGACCCGCAGCAGGCCCGCGTAGGCGGTGAGGCCGGTCATGCCGAGGACGCCGAGGTAGGTGCTGAGCGGGGCGAGCGAGCCGTCCACCTTGACCGAGGTCTTGGCGTTGACCACGGCGTACTCGCGCCAGCCCGCGAAGTGCAGCACGTGGTCGCCGGGGGCGAAGCCCTCCGCGCCCGAAGCGACGACCTCGCCGACGGCGCCGCCCTGCAGGGGCTGGTTGAGCTCGTAGGGGGCGGCGTAGGACTTCGCGTCGTTCATCCGGCCGCGCATGTACGGGTCGACGGAGACGTAGAGGTTGCGCACCAGGATCTCGCCCGGGCCGGGCTCGCCGGGCTCGGTCTCGACCAGCGCGAAGTCCTCGGGCGTCGGCCACCCGTGGGGGCGGGCGACCAGGTGCCATTCACGGCTCTTCGGCATGGGGGGGTGACCTTTTCAGGAGGAGGTAAAAGCTTGAGGTTCTTAACTAACCATGAACCTTGATGTTTCATGTTGTCAAATAAATCGCTACGATCGGGCCATGGCCAGTCCCAGTGATCCGCTCACCCGCGAGGTCGTCGACCTCATCGGCACCATCGTGGCCCGCTACCACGAGGAATACGAGGTGGCCGCCGCCGAGCACCAGCTCACCGGCGCCCAGGCGGGCGTGCTGACGCTGCTCGCGCGCGAGCCGATGCCCATGCGGGGCATCGCCAGGCAGCTGAAGTGCGAGCCGTCCAATGTCACCGGCATCGTGGACCGCCTGGAGGCCCGGGGCCTCGCGGAGCGCCGCCCGGACCCGGCCGACCGGCGGGTCAAGCTGGCCGCGGCGACGGAGGAGGGCCTGCGGACGGCGGAGGGCCTGCGCGGGTCGCTGAACTTCGCGCGGGAGCCGCTCGCCGCGCTGAGCGCGGAGGAGCGGAGGTCGCTGCGCGACCTGCTGCGGCGGATGGTGCTCTAACTGCACCACCACAGCACGCGCGTGCAGGTCGCCGAGGGCGAGGGTGCTGGGGAGGGGGACGAGGAGGCCGTCGGGGTGGAGCTGCCGGTCGCGCTGGCCGTGGCCGCGGGGGCGGTCGTGCCGGGGGCGGTGGAGATGTTGCCGGAAGCGGTGGCCGTCGCGGAGTCGGTCGGCGAGGCGCTGGCGGAGGCCGAGGAGGTCTTCTTGCCGCTCGCGGAGGGCGACGCCGAGACGTCGGAGAGCGGATCGGCCGAGGTGCCGGTGGCGCCCGGGGAGGGACTGGGGCTGGTAGTGGTGCTGCTCGCGCTGTCCTGTGAGTCGTGCGAGTCGGCGGTGCCGGTCACGTAGGTCACGATGGGCAGTTCGGCGACGCTCACGCCGATGGCCAGTACGAGGCCCGCGCCCACGGCAGTGCCGAGCAGCAGCCGCGACCTGCCCCGGCCCCGCGCCCGCCGGGTGCCCCTGCCGCCGCGCTGCTCGCCCCGCCGCCGTGCCGCCCGGCCGCCGCCCTCGACGGCGACCGCGTCGGCACCGCTCTGCGTACCGCTGTCCGCACCGTCGCCCTTGGGTACGGGCGCGTCGGAGGCGGCACTCGCCCCGAGCTCACTCGCGGGGGTGCCGCACCCGGGGCAGCACAGGGCGCCGTTGATGTGACGTTGACAGGCGGAGCAGTAATCCATGATCCGGGCAGACTATGTGAGGTACCCGTAATACAAGCCTAAGAAGTTTTCACGATCCCGTGAGGATGTCGTGAAGCCCGTGACGTAAGGGTTTCACCCCGCAAAAGGAACATCCGGCACACCTTGCCCCGCATCGGGCAGCACCAGCAGCGATCCGGCCAGCGGCTGGCCGGCGAGCGCAAGCGCGTCCAGACCGATGGTCGCCGTGGTGATGTAGAGGTCGGTCAGCCGCGGCCCGCCGAAGGCGCAGGCCGTCGTCTGCTGTGCGGGGACCTCCACCACGCGGTCGAGCTTGCCGTCGGGCGTGTAGCGGCGCACCGCCCCGCCGCCCCACAGGGCCACCCATACGCAGCCTTCGGCGTCGACGGTGAGGCCGTCGGGGAAGCCGGCGCCATCCTCGATCTCCGCGAAGGGGCGGCGCTTGCGGACCTCGCCGGTGCCGGGGTCCACGTCGAAGACGTCGACGCGCCGGGTGGGGCTGTCCACGTAGTACATGAGGGTGCCGTCGGGGCTCCAGTCGGTGCCGTTGCTGACGGCGACGTCGTCCAGGACCGGGACCACGGTGCCGTCCGGGAGGAAGCGGGCGAGGGTGCCGCCGCCGGGGGCCTCGTCGTAGCGCATCGTGCCGGCCCACAGGGTGCCGGCGGCGTCCACGGCGGCGTCGTTGGCCCGGCGGCCGGGGACCGGCTCGAGGTGCAGCCAGCGGAAGGCGCCGTCGGCGTCGTAGAGCCCCACGCCGTCCCGGAGGTTGGCCACGATGCCGCCGCCGGCGCGCGGTTTGGCGGCGCCGACGTGCTGCTCGGTGGCCATCACGGTGTCCCGGCCGGTGGCGGGGTCGAACCAGTGGACGCGCGAGCCCAGGATGTCCAGCCAGATCAGCCGGGCCGTGACCGGGTCCCAGCTGGGGCCCTCGCCGAGTATCGCGTCGGCCTTGAAGGCGAGCTCCAGATCGCTCACAGGGCACGCACCCGGTGGCCGAGCCGCTCGGACAGGTCGGCGGCGCCCTTGGCCGCCAGCTCCTCCAGCTCGGCCCGCCGTTCGTCGCTCCAGCGGATCATCGGCACGGAGATGCTGAGCGCGGCCACGACCTGCCCGGCGGAGTCCCGTACGGGCGCGGCGATGCAGGAGACGTCCGGATTGGACTCGCGCTGCTCTATCGCGATGCCGCGCTCCCGGATCGCGGCGAGCTGGCTGCGCAGCTCCTGCGGCGAGGTGATGGTGTGCGGGGTCATCGCGCGCAGCGGAGCGTCGTGCGGCAGCCGGGCGTCGAGCGTGGCGGCGGGGAGCGAGGCGAGCAGCATCTTGCCGACGGAGGTGCAGTGCGCGGGCAGCCGGCGGCCGGCGGCGGAGACCATGCGGACCGCGTGGGTGCTGTCGACCTTGGCGATGTAGATGACGTCGGTGCCTTCGAGCAGGGCGACATGCACCGTCTCGTCGCAGGTCTCGGCGACGGTGCGGGCCACCTGCTGGCCCTCGGCGGCGAGGTCCAGCTGCTCGGAGTAGCGGCTGCCGAGCTGGTAGGGACGCACGCCGAGGCGGTAACGGCCTGGCTGTCCGGGCAGCGGCACGAGATAGTTGCGGGCAGCGAGCGTGGTGACGAGCTCGTGCACCGTGGTGCGCGGCAGGCCGAGCCTGCGGGTGATCTCGGGCGCGGACAGGGTCCCGTCACCTTCGAGGAAGAGCTCCAGGATGTCCAGGGCTCGGGTCACGGCTGGTACCAGGCGTCCCATCGCTGCTTCTCTCCGACGACGTGTTCGAGTTCTTCCGGTCCGGATGTTCGAGATCCCGGAACTTGACCGGTATTGCGAACGAATCGTATCGGCCGTCGCCACCCCTCAGCAATGGCCCGTACGCCACGCCGAAGATCTGTCTGTCCGTTAAACGATAAGCACGATTTGTTAGCTTCTGTACGCCGATCGAATAATCATCACATTTTGGTCAGTTATCGGAACTCGCTTCGTGCTTCCCACCCTTCCTTCCTCCTCCCTCCCTCCCTTCACTACGCCTACGGGGGTGTCGTGACGATCACGCCGAGCAGCACCCGGCCGACCACCGACCACCAGCCCACGATCGTGCCGGCACCCGCGTTGCAGGCCGCCGGAGCCGCCGACCAGGGGGCCGGTGCCACGCCCGCGTACGACTACGAACGCTTCAGCCACCTTGCCGGGCCGCTCACCGAGCCCGAGCTGAAGCCCGGTCAGACCTATCGCGTCCAGTACCGCAGCCTGCTCGCCGAGGGGCAGCACAGGGTGCGCACCGCGCTGCTGCTGTCCGCCGCCCCGGTGGTCTCGGTGCTGCTCCTGGTGTGGCTGATGCAGCCGCAGCACTGGGTGCACCGCCAGTACGTGCCGCAGTGGGCGACCGTCGCCGACACCGTGATGCTGGTGTCGATCGGGGTCATCGAGCTCTTCCGGGTGATCACCGTCGTGTCCAACGCGCACGCCACCCTCGTCGCCCGCGACCCGGTGCCGGTCACCGCCGAGTCCGGCACCAAGGTGGCCTTCCTGACCAGCTTCGTACCGAGCAGTGAACCGCTGTCCATGGTCCGCGCCACCCTGGAGGGCGCCGTGCAGCTGCGGCACGACGGCCCGCTGGACGTCTGGCTGCTCGACGAGGGCGACGACCCCGAGGTCAAGCGGATGTGCGACCGCCTCGGTGTGCACCACTTCAGCCGCAAGGGCGTCGAGAAGTGGAACCAGCCCACCGGCTCCTTCCGGGCGAGGACCAAGCACGGCAACTACAACGCCTGGCTGGACGCGCACGGTGACGGCTACGAGTTCATGGCCTGCGTCGACACCGACCACATCCCGCTGCCCAACTTCCTGGAGCGGATGCTCGGCTACTTCCGCGACCCCGACGTCGCCTTCGTCGTCGGCCCCCAGGTCTACGGCAACTACGACGCCACCGTCACCAAGGCCGCCGAGAGCCAGCAGTTCCTCTTCCACGCGCTCATCCAGCGAGCCGGCAACGCCTACGGCTCGCCCATGTTCGTCGGCACCAACAACGCGGTCCGGATCTCCGTCCTCAAGCAGATCGGCGGCCTCTACGACTCGATCACCGAGGACATGGCCACCGGCCTGGAGATCCACGGCACCCGCAACCCCGCCTCCGGGCAGCGCTGGCGCTCGGTCTACACCCCGGACGTGCTCGCCGTCGGCGAGGGCCCGACCTCCTGGACCGACTTCTTCAGCCAGCAGCTGCGCTGGAGCCGGGGCACGTACGAAACGGTGATCAAGCAGTTCTGGAAGGCGCCGTTCACCCTGTCGCCCGGCCGCTTCCTCAACTACGCCCTGATGGTCACCTATTACCCGATGTCCGCCGTCAACTGGATCCTCGGAGCCCTGTCCGGCACCCTCTTCCTGGTGCTGGGGGCCTCCGGGGTGCACATCGAGTCCTCCCTCTGGCTCATGCTCTACAGCGACGCCGCCGCGCTCCAGATCGGCCTCTACATGTGGAACCGGCGGCACAACGTCAGCCCCCACGAGCCCGAGGGATCGTCGGGCGCGGCCGGCATGGTGATGTCCGCACTGTCGGCGCCGCTGTACACCCGGTCGTTCGCGGAGGCTGTGCTGCGCCGCCGCTCCGGCTTCGTGGTCACCCCGAAGGGCGACTCGGCCAGCCCGGACCGGCTCATGACCTTCCGGATCCACCTCTTCTGGGCGGCCGTGTTCGGGAGCTCGCTCGTCGCCTCCTTCTTCCTCGGCCACACCCATGTCGCGATGCGCACCTGGGCGGCGCTGGCCCTGGTCATCACCCTCGCCCCGGTCGTCGCCTGGCAGTGGACGGAGCTGCGCGGCCGGATCCGCGCCCGCCGCGCGAAGAAGGCAGGCCACGCCGCCCAGGCCCAGCAGCAGTCCCAGCCCCAGCCTCAGGCCCAGCAGCAGTCCCAGCCCCAGTCCCAGCAGCAGTCCCAGCCCCAGTCCCAGCAGCAGTCTCACCCGCTCGACCAGCACAGCCACGCGTAGCCCTCGTAAAGGAAGCCCCCCGTGAGGTACCGCCCCAGCCCGCAGCTCCGCAAGACCGCGCTCGGTGCGACCGCGCTCGTCGCCCTGGCCGGGCTCAACGCCCCGGCGGCGGTCGGGTTCGCCGAGCGCCAATACCACCAGTACAAGATCAACCAGCCCAGGTACAAGGCGCTGTACGGCCACTGGGACCTGCTGGACGTGCCAAAACAGTTCCGGATCAACGCCATTCACGCGGCCCTGCTGCACACCGGCAAGGTGCTGCTGATCGCGGGCTCCGGCAACGACCAGCGCAACTTCGACGCGGGCAGGTTCCAGAGCGTCCTGTGGGACCCGGCGGACAACTCCTTCAAGGAGGTCGACACCCCGAAGGACATGTTCTGCTCCGGCCACGCCCAGCTGCCCGACGGCAGGCTGCTGGTGGCCGGCGGCACCGCCCGCTACGAGAAGCTGGGCGGCGACGTCACCCGGGCGGGCGGCGCCATGCTGATCAAGAACGAGGACCCGGACAAGCCCCGGCTGCTGCGCAAGGGCACGGTCTTCGTGGGCGCCTCGGGGCGGGCGTACCGCTCGCTGTTCGACGTCCTGGTGCCGCGCGCCACCAAGAAGGTCTACGCGCCCAAGGCCAAGCGCAAGGCCGCCGTCAAGGTCACCGCGAGCCAGGCCCGGGTCTACGTGGAGGCGACCGTCCGGGGCGAGAAGGGCATCAGCAACACCGCCGACCAGTACGCGATCGCCGGCCTCGAGGGCAAGGACGCGGACAACGTCTACGGGCTCGCCGCCAAGCTCGGCCTGGACAAGAAGGACTTCCAGGGGCTGCGGGAGGCGTACGAGTTCGATCCCGTCGCCGAGCGCTACATCACCGTCGACTCCATGGCCGAGGCCCGCTGGTACCCGACCCTGGTGACGCTCAAGGACGGCCGAGTGCTGGCCGTGTCCGGCCTGGACGACATGGGCGAGATCATCCCCGGCAAGAACGAGATCTTCGACCCGAAGACCCGTAAGTGGTCCAAGGGCCCCGACCGCTACTTCCCCACCTACCCCGCGCTCTTCCTCACCCAGGGCGGCGACCTCTTCTACTCCGGCTCCAACGCCGGCTACGGCCCCGCCGACCAGGGCCGCGTCCCCGGCATCTGGAACCTGGAGAAGAACACCTTCGCCCCCGTGCCCGGGCTGAGCCAGGCCGACCGGACCGAGACCTCGGCCTCGGTGCTCCTGCCCCCGGCGCAGCGGCAGCGGGTCATGCTGCTCGGCGGGGGAGGCGTCGGCGAGTCCCACGCGTCCACGGCGCGCACGGCGGTCGTCGACCTCAAGGCGAAGAAGCCGGTCTACATGGACGGACCCGAACTGCCGGAGGGGACGCGGTACCTGAACGCCGTGCTCACCCCGGACGACACCGTCTTCACCAGTGGTGGCTCGCACGACTACCGGGGCAAGAAGGCCAGCGACATCCTCAAGGCCCAGTTCTACGACCCGGCGACCAACTCCTTCCACGAGGCGGCGGCCCCGACGGTGGGCCGGGACTACCACTCCGAGGCGCTGCTCCTGCCCGACGGCCGGATCGCGGTCTTCGGCTCCAACCCGCTCTTCGCCGACAAGGACGACACCCAGCCCGGCGTCTTCGAGCAGCGCATCGAGGTCTACACGCCGCCCTATCTGTTCGGTGACCGGTCCGCCCGGCCGCGTCTGGCCCGGCGCGCGCTGTCGGTCGGGCGCGGCGACACGGCCCGGCTCGACGCCGCCGATCCCTCGGCGGTCGCCAAGGCCCGGCTGATGCGGCCGAGCGCGGTCACGCACGCCACGGATGTCGAGCAGCGCTCGATCGAGCTGACCGTGACGCGTAAGGGCGACGCGCTGTCGGTCAAGATCCCGGACGACCCGACGCTGGTGCCCAGCGGCTGGTACATGCTCTTCGTCACGAACGCGAAGGGGGTTCCGTCGCAGGCCCAGTGGGTGCACGTGAGTTGAGCACTCCGCCGACCTGCGGCCCGTGGTGGGTTGCTCGCGCAGTTCCCCGCGCCCCTTCGGGGCACGGGTCTCTGGCGGCTCCTGGCCGGCCGACGGCTCTGACGGCGCCCCGAAAGGGGCGCGGGGAACTGCGCGACCAGCCGGCCACAGGCCGCACTGTGGGCCCGGTCAGCATGAGAGCAACGCGACCGCCCCGGACCACGGCTGCGGTGACTGCCACCGCAGCCGGGTCCCGGCCACGGACAGTGGCGAGCCGAGAGCGCCCGACACCGTCCAGTGGCCGGGCGGCAGGTCGACCGTCGGGGAGCCGCCCGGGTCGGCGAAGGCGTGCAGCACCGCGAGGGCCTGCGTGCCGTCGGCCGAGACGCGCAGGACGGACTGCCAGCCGGTGGGGTTGCGCATGGCGTCGGCCGGGCGCGTACCGCTGTGGTGGGAGATACCGGCGTCGATGACGGGGGCAGCGCGCTGGTACAGGGTCAGGGCCTCGGTGACGCGCTGCCAGCCGGCTTCGTCGAGGAGATCCGGGTCGCCGGACAGGCAGAGGCGGCCGAGGAAGCCGGCGGCGAGCTTGTAGACGAGGTCGGATTCGGTGTCTTCGGCGCGGACGGTGGCCCAGACCAGGGACTGGCGGGGGAGCAGTACGCGCTGCAGATTGGCCGCGATGACCGGGGCCTCGCGGGCCTCGAAGGCGTCGGAGCCGGAGGATACGGCGGTGAGGGCGGCGTAGGCGGGGGAGATGCGGTGGCCGCCACCGGAGCAGTTCTCGATGACGAGGTGCGGGAGGCGGGCCGACAGGGCGCGGATGAAGTCCTGGGAGGCGGCGGTGACTTCGCGTACGACCGCGCCCTCGGCGACGAGATTCGCGTTGTAGTCGATCTTCAGATAGCCGAAGTCCTTGAGGACGGCGGCCATCCGGTCCAGCAGCGGTTCGGTGACCTCGGGCCGCCGCAGGTCCAGGAAACGGCGGGCGGAGACATGGACCGGGGCCCCGTCGCGGTGCACATGCGGCTCCGGGTCCGCGTACGCCTTCGACAGCTCGCCGGTCGTCTCCGGCTCCCACCACAGCCCCGGTACGAAGCCGCGCTCGCGCAGTGCGCGGGCCGTGGCCGCCAGCCCGCCGGGGAAGCGAACGGTGCTGGGCTCCCAGTCGCCGTGGCTGCTCCACCAGTTGCTGCCCGGGTCGCTGAACCAGCCGCAGTCGACGGTGAAGTAGCGCACCCCAGTGCCCTGGAGGCGGTCCGCGAGGGCCAGGACCCGGTCGTGGGTGGGATTGCCCCAGGTGGTGGCGTACTCGTTGAACTGGATGGGCAGCCCGCGTTCCAGGCCGGGGCGCGGGTGGCCGGACTGGGCGGCGGTGAGACGGGCACAGAGCTCGTCCAGTCCGCCCTGGACGACGGACACCACGGCCTCCGGGGCCTCGTAGGACTCGCCCGGCCCGAGCACGATGCGACCGCCGCCGAGGTCCCGGTCCGCCGGTCCGCCGCTGATGGCCAGCCCGTCCCGGCCCCGGATCAGCTCCAGCTGCCAGGGCCCGCCCGCCGCGAGCTGCGCGCCCCAGATCACCCCCGCCTCGGTGTCCTCCACCGCCACGAACGGCATCCAGCCGGCCGCCGGCATGCTCCCGGCACACCCGAAGCGTTCGGCGACCGTGCCGATGTTGACGTACGGCCGCTCCAGCCCGAGCCGCTCGACCGGGTCCGACACCGGGCGTGCCTCCGCGCTCCACGCTGAACGGATGCGGTGGACGACCAGGCGGCCGGGGGCGGGCGCGTCGTCGGCGGCGAAGGGGGTGATGCCGGTGAGGGTGAAGGACGTGAGCAGGTCCAGGGTGAGCGGCTGGTCGCCCTCGTTCACGGCGGTCGTACGGATGCGTACGAAGCCGTCGTGCCGGGTGATGCGGTGGACCAGCGCGAGCCCGTCCCCGGTGGCGAGCTCGGTGGTGACGGCGTTGTCGTCGTCCGTCTGCTGCGAGCGCAGGCGCAGCGCCGACTCGGTGGCGCTCCTGCGCAGTGTCCGGGCCCCGGCGAAGGGCTCGTGCAGCGGGTCGCCCGCGCGGGCCGCGGATGCCAGGGGCTCGACGCTCCGGGCGGGGCCGGTGTCGGGGTGGTGGCGGGCGGCGGGCTCGTCGATGCGGGAGCGGGGCGGTTGCGCGCGGTGCGCGAAGGCGGTGGGGAGGAGTTCGAGGCCGGGCGCGCCGGTGCTCGGGTCGGCGGTCGGAAAGCGGAGGGTGATGTCGCCCCATGTGCGCATGTGTTGAATCCTGTCCGAGGCGTTGACGGGCAAACGCTCCCGAGCTTATGTTCCGTTCGAAGTTACGGCCAGTATTCGAAATACCGAACGGTGGGGGTGGGTGGGGTGGCGGCTGACGGCCGAGTGGTTCTTTCCCCCACCCCGCCCCTTCCCGAAACCAGGGGCGCTGCCCCTGGACCCCTGAACGCCCTTCGGGCGTGTCCTCAAACGCCGGACAGGCTGAAAATTCAGCCCGTCCGGCGTTTGAGGACCGGGGTCTGGGGCGGAGCCCCAGCGGGTCCGGGCGGAGCCCGGTTTCGGGAAGGGGCGGGGTGGGGGACCTCCCTACCGGAGCACGACCGTCGTCAGCGAGCGGGCCGGCAACTGGACGGCGAGCCGCCCGCCGCGCGGCGTGGCGGCGCCGACGCGGGCGACGGAGTGCGTGCCGTCCGTGAGGTAGACGGAGCCGTGACCGCTGTCGCCCACTGCGTACGTCGAGGAGACCGCGTCCGTACCGGTGTTGAGGAGCTCGATCACACGGCTGCCGTCGTGGTTGCGGAATGCGCTGACCTGGACCGCCGGGTCCGCCGCGTCCGCGGCAACCCGTACCGCGCCCGGCCGGATGAAGCGGCTGTAGGCGGCAAGCGCCCAGAGCCGCTTGGAGACGTGGTAGTCGGCGCCGTCGAGCTGGATGAGGCCGCGGGTGGCGCCGAGGGAGGCGCCGAACCAGTAGACGTAGGCCGAGGCGCCGGCATCGGTGAGGGTGCGGTCGATCTGCTGGGCGACGGAGATGCCGTCGTAGGCGGAGCCGTCGTCCCAGGCCTCGTTCCAGGTGGAGCCGTTGGGGCTCCATTCGGACATCCAGACGGGGTTGTCGGTGGGGAGCGGATAGGTGGAGTCGGAGACGTAGGGGTGGCCGGTGTGGGTGGCCACGTAGTGGTCGGCCACCGGGTCCGCTTCGATCGCGGTGGAGAAGGGGGCTTGCTGGTCCCAGCCGGCGGCGTCGCAGCAGGCGATCTTGATGCCGGTGCCGTGGAGGGCGGGGCCGAGGGCCTTGACCATGGCGACGGCCTGGTCGGGGGTGAACCGCATGGAGGCGTAGGAGGTGGCGAGATCCGGCTCGTTGGTGAAGCCGAGGTCGGTGATGCGGATGCCCTCCTGGGCGTAGAAGGCCGCGTACTGCCGGAGGTAGGCCGCGTAGGCGGGGCGCCACTCGGGCAGCAGGGTGCCGCCGTTGGTGTCGCTGCCGTTGTCCTTCATGAAGGCGGGGGCGGACCAGGCGTCGGCGTAGAAGCGCTTGACGCCGTAGGCCCTGGCTTCCTGGGCGAGCCAGACCTGGCCGCCGTCGTCGCCGTCCCAGACGTACGTGGGGGTGGCGTCGGGGCCGCCGGGATCGGTGGGCTCGATGGTGGGCATGTGGTCGTAGACGGTGTCGGTGGAGGAGCCGATGCCGAGGCGGAGGATGCTCAGGCCGGCGCCGGTGCGGGTGCTCAGGAGGAGGTCGAGGACCTCGCGCCCGTGCTCCGGCGTGAGGCCCTGCGCGCCGTGGATGAGGGAGGCGCGCTGGAAGGCCTGGGAGAAGCCGAAGCCGTCGATGGACTGGAGGCGGTGGGAGAAGTCGACCGTGCCGGTGGCCGGCTGTGCCGTGGCCGGGGCGGCCGTCAGGAGCGTTGCCGTGACCGCGAGTGCGGCGAGCATGGATCTGTACACAGAAGCTTCCCTTCTGAAAAACTTCCGGAACTTTTCCGTAAATCCGCCGGAACGTTATTGGCGGTCGCAAGGAACGTCAACCCCCGTGGCACCAGCACTCCCTGAAAGGCAGTCATGTCCCGCACCGCTGCTCGTTTCGCCCTCGACCCCGCCTTCTCCGTAGGTGACGTCGACCCGCGCCTGTTCGGGTCCTTCGTCGAGCACCTCGGCCGCTGCGTCTACACCGGCATCTACGAGCCGGGCCACCCCACCGCCGACGCGGAGGGCCTGCGCCAGGACGTCCTGGAGCTGGTCCGGGAGCTCGGGACCACCGCCATCCGCTATCCCGGCGGCAACTTCGTGTCCGGCTTCAAGTGGGAGGACAGCGTCGGCCCGAAGGACGAGCGGCCGCGCCGGCTCGACCTGGCCTGGAAGTCCACCGAGACCAACCGGTTCGGGCTGAGCGAGTTCATCGACTTCCTGCGGAAGATCGACGGCGAGCCGATGCTCGCCGTCAACCTCGGGACCAGAGGAGTCCAGGAGGCGCTGGACCTCCAGGAGTACGCCAACCACCCGTCCGGCACCGCGCTGTCCGACCAGCGCGTCGCGCACGGCGACAAGGACCCCTTCGGCATCCGCCTGTGGTGCCTCGGCAACGAGATGGACGGCCCCTGGCAGACCGGCCACAAGACCGCCGACGAGTACGGCCGGGTCGCAGCCGAGACCGCCCGCGCCATGCGCCAGCAGGACTGGGCGGACGACCTCAAGCTGGTCGCCTGCGGCAGCAGCGCCCAGAACATGCCCACCTTCGCCGCCTGGGAGGCGACGGTGCTGCAGCACACATACGACCTGGTCGACTACATCTCGCTGCACGCCTACTACGAGGAGAAGGACGGCGACCGCGACTCCTTCCTGGCCTCGGCCGTGGACATGGAGTCCTTCATCGAGAACGTCGTCGCCACCTGCGACCACGTCGGTGCCCGCCTGAAGTCGAAGAAGAAGATCGACCTCTCCTTCGACGAGTGGAACGTCTGGTACCAGAGCCGGCCCAACCCGCACCAGGTCGAGGACTGGCAGGAGGCCCCGCGCATCCTGGAGGACGTCTACTCCGTCACCGACGCCGTCGTCTTCGGCTCGCTGCTGATCGCCCTGCTCCGGCACGCCGACCGCGTCACCGTCGCCTGCCTCGCGCAGCTCGTCAACGTCATCGCCCCGATCATGACCGAGCCCGGCGGCCCGGCCTGGCGGCAGACCACCTTCTACCCCTTCGCCCAGGCCAGCCGCTACGGCCGCGGCCGCGTCCTGCAGGTCAACGTCGACAGCCCCGTGCACGAGACCCAGGCCTTCGGCGAGGTGCCGCTGCTGCACGCCACCGCCGTCATCGACGACGCGACGGGCGCGGTCACCGTCTTCGCCGTCAACCGCAGCCAGACCGAATCCCTCCCCCTGGAGATCGGCCTGCGCGGTCTGTCGGCCGGCCGGGTCGTCGAGCACTCCGTACTCGCCGACGACGATCCGGATGCCGTCAACAGCCTGGAGAACCCGGACCGCGTCACCCCCCACCCGGTGGACGGCACGGCCATCGGCGAGGACGGCACGCTGCGTGCCACGCTCAAGCCGCTGTCGTGGAACGTGATCCGGCTCGCCTGACGTGTCGTCCGATCGCAGCCGTTCACCAGGTTGGACGGCTGCGATTGCGGGCCGGAGACAGCGGGCTGACGCTCGATCCATGATCCGTATCCGTGTTATCCGCATATGCGCCATGACGGCCCTGCTCGCCGCCTCGGCACTCACCGGTTCGGCCGCCTTCGCCGCCGCAGGCAACGGGGCCATGGCCCCTGTCCCCACCACCTGCACCGTGAACGACGTGGAGGTCACCGGCACCACCATCGCCGGCACCGACGCGGTCGACGACATCGAGTGCGACAACGGTGTCAACCTGGGCACCACCGTCACCGGAGGCGGCGGCACCGACCTCATCGATGTGGACGGCAACAACGCCGGCACCATCGACGGCGGCGCCGGCGCCGACCTCATCGATGTGGACGGCGACAACCTCGCCACCGGAGTCATCATCGGAGGCAGCGAGGGCGACATCATCGACGTGGACGACAACGCCGGCAAGATCCTCGGCGGGGCCGGCGGCGATGTGATCTTCACCGGCGCCAACACCGGCACCGTCGACGGTGAGGCCGACGCCGACGTCTGTCTCCCCGACGAGGGGGCGGGCCCCACGACCTGCGAGACCGTCGTCTAGGGCCTGTCCGGTGGATCTCCGTGGGTGAAGGAGCGGGGTCTGGTGCCTGTGATCGCAAGGCGCCGGAGCGCCCACAGGGTGGTTTCCTGTGGGCGTTTCGGCAACGCCGCGAGCGCTGGTGCCAGGGCACGCGACGCCACGGAGATCCACCGGACAGGCCCTAGTCGGAGAGGACACGAGGAGGCGGGCCCCCACCTTTCGGTAGGGACCCGCCCTGATTCGCGTTTCGGGTCAGAGCCAGGGTCAGGGCGCGAAGGCCGCGATCCCCTCGGGGGTGCCCCAGCCGGTCGGGCCGTCGTAGCCGGTGGCGGCGGTGCAGTAGTAGGACACGGTGCAGCTGCCGTTGTTGCCGCTGGTCACGTCGTTGAGGGACGAGGTGCCCGCGTAGTCGTAGGGGTACTGCGCGGGGTAGGTGCCGCTGGTCGGGGTGCCGGCCAGGGCGTAGACGCCGGCGATGATCGGGGCGGAGACGCTGGTGCCGCCGAAGGTGTACCAGCCGGCCGTGACGCCGTAGGAGTCGTAGACCGAGACACCGGTGGCCGGGTCCGCGACGGCGGAGACATCGGCCTCCATGCGCTTGGTGCAGCTGGTGTCGGTCTGCCAGCTCGGCTTGGTCTCGTACGAGGAGCAGCCGGAGCCGGTGCCCTCGGTGCTGCTGGTCTTCCAGACCGTCTCGGTCCAGCCGCGGGTGGTGGAGGAGGTCGCCAGCTTGGTGCCGCCGACGGCGGTGACGTACTGGGACGTGGCCGGGTACTCGGTGCCGTAGGCGGAGTCACCGGAGGAGACGGTGATCGCGACGCCGGCGTGCTTGTAGTAGCTGGTGTCGTAGGAGGTCTCGGCGGAGGACTCCGAGCCGCCGTAGCTGTTGGAGACGAACTTCGCGCCGAGCGCCACGGCCTCGTTCTCAGCCGTGCCGAGGTTGGCGTAGCTGGCGGAGGTCGCCTCGACCAGAGTGATGTTGCACAGCGGGCAGATCGCGCTGGCCATGTCGAGGTCGAGGGAGATCTCCTCGGCCCAGCCGGTGTTGCCGGACGGGAGGGAGGTGGTGGAGCCGGTCTGGCTCACCTTCTTGAAGCAGCCGTTGGCCGTCGTGCAGGCCGACAGACCGTAGTACGAGCGGTAAACGGCCAGGTCCGCCTCGGCGTTGGGGTCGTTGTAGGCGTCGACGATGGCGATCGTCTCACCGGAGCCCTTGGACGCGGCGGCCGAGGTCAGGCCGTACGCGGACCACAGGTTCGTCGGCCCGAAGCCGGAGGGGGTGGTGGCGTCGGCGGCCTTGGGGGTGACGCCCTTCTTGAACGCCTTGTCCGCCATGTACTCGGTGACGCCGCCGGTGACGCGCTTGGCGTTGCAGGCCGCGTAGCCGGCCTTGGGGGTCGAACATGCCTTGGCCCAGGTGACGCTGGGGGTGACCTTGGCGACCGTGGTCTTCGCGTCGGCCGGGCCGGCGGAACCGAAGGCGGTGAGGACAAGCGCTGCCGTGGCGATGACGGCCGCGCCGACGCGGCGGAACCGTCTGGTGGGGGGTGTGGTGCGCAACGTACTGCCTCCTGGGAGTGGGTTGGGGCAGGGGCGGTGCGGGTGCGTTGGCTTGTCGGCTGTGATGACCATGACTTGAGGTGTGCGCGACAACAAGGGGTTCCCGGCAATGCAGACCGCTGCTTTGCCGCGCCAATTCCGTTGTGAGGGACGCGTATTGCAGTCGCATGGGGGAACTCACAGAAAAGCCCGAAGCAGGTTCAGGCGGTGTGCGGAGGGCCCTGCGGATTCGGTCGCGGCGCTGGCCGCCACCGCGATCGGGCTGCGGCTCCCCGGCCGCTACCCTTTTGGCCTATGCGAGATCTTGCGGCAGGCATACGACACCTGGCGGACGGCCAGCGCTGGGTCCTCCGGCACGGCCGGTGGTTCGGCTTCGGACTGCTGCCCGCCCTGATCACCCTCGTCGGCTACGCGGCCGCCCTCGTCGTGCTCGCCTTCTGGGCCGACGACGCCACCACCTGGGCCACGCCCTTCGCCGACGGCTGGAGCTCTCCCTGGCAGGGCCTCTTCCGCGGCCTGCTCACCGCCGTGCTCTTCGGCGGCGGCCTGCTGCTCGCGGTGCTCACCTTCGCCGCGGTGACCCTGCTGGTCGGCCAGCCCTTCTACGAGTCCCTCGCCGAGCGGGTCGACGTGACGGAGGGCGGCGCCCCGGACGCCCCCGACATACCGCTGTGGCGGGAGCTGTGGCTGTCGCTGCGGGACAGCCTGCGGGTGCTGGTGCGCGTGGTGGCGTGGGGCATCGCGCTCTTCGCCCTGGGCTTCATCCCCTTCGTCGGCCAGACCGTCGTGCCCGTCGTCGGCTTCTGCGTCTCCGGGTTCTTTCTCGCCCTGGAGCTCACGGCGGTCGCCTTCCAGCGCCGGGCGGTGCCGCTGCGCGAGCGCCTGCGGCTGCTGCGCGGGCGGATGATGCTCACCCTCGGCTTCGGTGTGCCGCTGGTGCTGCTCTTCCTGGTGCCGCTGCTCGCCGTGTTCGCGATGCCGGGGGCGGTGGCCGGCGCGACCCTCCTCGTACGGGATCTGCTGCCGGCGCAGGAGGAAACCCCGGAGCCGGTAACGGCTCCGGGGCTGCCCAACCTCCGTAAGGATTAGGGGCGCTGGGTGCTTACGTGTCCACGCCGAGCGTCAGCGTCCCGGTGTAGCCGGCGCTGGTGGAGCCGCTGAGGGTCAGCAGGCCGTCCTGGGCGCCTCCGCCGCCGTAGATGGTGTCCTGGCTGAGCGTGGTGCGGGTGACCGTGTTCGTGGAGTACGGGGAGACCTTGGCGACTGCTGTGGTCACCGTCTCGTCGAAGAACAGCTGGCCGGTGTTGACCACCGTCCCGCCGGTGTACTTGCCGTTGGAGACGGTGACGCCGGTGTGCACCTTGAGGTGGATGTGGATGGCCCGGCCCCGGTACCAGCCCGGGTAGATCGTGGTGATCGTCGCCAGGCCGCTGGAGTTGGTCAGCACGCCGCCCCGGAGGAAGGTGCCGTCGTCCGCCTCGCTGTGGCCGTTGGCGCCGACGAACCCGGAGTACTCGCCGAGCGCGTCCGCGTGCCAGATCTCGACCAGGGCGTTGGGCAGGACCGCGCACGTGCTGCTGTCGACGACCGTGAGGTTGAGCGTGAGCTTCAGGCCCGCCTTGCTCTCCGTCACGTCCGACCGGACGAGCGCGACATCGAGGTAGTAGGGGCCCTCGGTGACCTCGGAGAACAGCGTGCACACGGCCGCGGCCGCCGCCGGAGCGGCCTCCGCGGCTGCCGCGGCCGCTGGGGCCGCTGGGGCCGCCTCGGCGGCTCCCGCTGACGCGGAGGTGAGACCGGCGGCTCCGAGGCCGATGACTGCGGCCGCCGTGGTGCCGGCGGCGAGGATGCTGCGGCGGCTGTGCGCCGCGTCCTGTGGTGTGGGGGTGTCTGTCATGGACACGGAAACGTAGGGACGAAAGCTGTGGATTACATATCAGCGGACTGTGTGTTTCGTGGGAGGCGCGATCTGGCTGAATTCCGGCGTCGGCGGCTCCTGGGGGCCTGGGTTTCAGCCCGTCCGGCCCTGGTTCAGAGACCTCCCTGGACGCCGCCGGGAAGGCCGCCTGCGCCGGTGCGGTTTCGGTGCCGTCGGTCGGGGTTGCTGGTTCCGTCCTCAATCGCCGGACGGGCTGGGTTGGCCTGGGGGTCGGTGCCACCACCGGGGATCTCTCCTCGGCGCTCGCGACTCTGGTCGGCCTGGTTTGTGTCCGGGATCCTCGCTCGTCGCCTGCGGGAGAACCCCGGCGTGTCCCCTCCCGGCCGGACGGCAAGCTTCAGCCCGTCCGGCGTTTGAGGACACGCCCGCAGGGCGTTCAGGGGGTCCGGGGGCTTGCCCCCCCGGTTTCGGGAAGGGGCGGGGTGGGGGAGATCCCCCCGGTCACGGGTCGTTGGCCGCCTGCGCAGCGGGCCAAAGTAAACCAGCCCTACGCCCACCGCCAGGCTCATCCTGACCGGCGGCCACCTCGCCCTCACATGCTTCGCCGCGGGCGCGACGGGTCAGACTCGCTGCGCTGGATCTTCTCCGACCTGACGGAGGTGGAACTGCGCCGTATGCGCGAGGAGCCGCCCGAATCCCCGTACTTCGGCGAGTCCTTCCTCTGGACGGCGCTCTTCCGTAAGCCCTAGTCGCTGAGAGCCGCCAGCGCGCTGGTGACGTTTTCCGAGACGGCCGCCTTGTCGATGCCCAGGTCGGCGAGCACTCCGGTGCCGTCCTCCTGTTCCAGCAGGGCGAGCAGCATGTGCTCGGTGCCGACGTAGTTGTGCCCCATGCGCAGGGCCTCGCGGAAGGTGAGTTCGAGCGCCTTCTTGGCCCCCTGGTCGAAGGGGATGAGCGCGGGCAACTGCTCGGCGGCCGGCGGGAGGGTGACGGTCCGGCGGACGGTGTCGAAGGTGACGCCCTGGGCGAGGATCGCCTTGGCGCCGAGGCCGTCGGGCTGGCTTAGGAGGCCGAGGACGAGGTGCTCGGGGGTGATCTCGGCGTTGCTCGCCGTACGGGCTTCCTCCTGGGCGGCCACGACGACCTTGCGGGCGCGCGGGGTGAAGCGGCTGAACCCCTGGCTCGGGTCGAGGTCGTTCTCGGAGAGCTCGCCGGGGGCCTTGGGGACGAAGCGCTTCTGGGCGGCCTGCTTGCTGACGCCCATGCTGCGGCCGATGTCGGTCCAGGAGGCGCCGGAACGGCGGGCCTGGTCGACGAAGTGGCCGATGAGGTGGTCGGCCACGTCGCCGAGGTGGTCGGCGGCGATGACGGCGTCCGAGAGCTGGTCGAGAGCGTCGGTGTGGACCTTCTTGATGGCGTCGATGAGGTCGTCGAGCCGGATCTGATTCGTCATGCGACAACCTTAGGTTGACGCTCCTCGGATCGTCAACCCGAAGTTGACGATCCGTCCTCGAAGAGACAGAAGGGGTGCCCCGCCGGGTCGAACAGGACCCGGACGTCCTCCTGCGGCTGGAAGGCGGCCGGCCGCGCGCCCACGGTCACCGCGTGCGCCACGGCGGCGTCCAGGTCCTCGACGCGGATGTCCAGGTGCAGCATCTTCTGCTGCGCGCCGGGCTGTTCGGGCCAGGCCGGCGGCACGTACGCCGCCTCGGACTGGAAGGACAGGCCGGTGCCGCCGTCGGGGCAGCGCATCAGGACCCAGCCCGGCTCGCTTTCGGTCACCGGCCAGCCCAGGAGGCGGCCGTAGAAGTCCGCGAGGACATGCGCGTCAGGGCAGTCCAGAACGACTGTCCTGAGGGTGAATCGCGGGGCTGCGGCCATGCGGCCAGGCTACGCGTCCTGCCAGTAGAGGGCGGGGCGCGGGCCGGATGTGGCGCTGCTGCGCTGGGCGGGGAGGAAGGCGGGCGGGACATCGGCGGCGGCGTCGGGGTAGAAGACGGCGGTCTCCTGGACGGACGACTGGGTGGCGGGCTGCACCTGCGCCTGGGGGTCCTGGGCGTAGGCGGCGCTCGGCTGGCCCGGGGCCCGCCGCTGCGACTGCGCCTGCGGCTGCTGGACCCGCACCTGGGGCTGGGGCTGTGCTTGTGGGGGCATTTGCTGCTGGACCTGTGGCTGGGCTTGGGCCTGGGCCTGCTGCTGTGGCTGGGCGTAGGCCGCCTGCTGGGGCTGCTGGGCCTGCTGCTGCGGCTGGGCCTGCTGGATCTGCTGCGGTTGTTGCTGCTGCTGGACGGCGTACTGGGGCTGGCCCTGCGGCTCGGCGTACTGGGCCTGGTACTGCGGCTGGAGCTGGGCCTGCGACTGGGGCTGGCCGACGACCTGGGCGGCGTACATCGGCGTCGCCTGCTCCTGCTGCGGGGGCTGGGTCGGGTAGCGGGCGGCGACGGGCTCGGGCTGCGGCTGGGCGGCGTACAGGGCGGCGGGCTCGGGGGCGGGGGCGGGGGCCAGGGGGGTGCTGGGCTGCTCCGGGGCCTGGGCCGGGGGGACCAGCTGGGTCTGGCCGCCCATACTGGGCGGGGCGGCGTACCAGGTGCTGCCGTACAGCACCGTGCTCAGCCCGGTGAGCAGGCGCTGGACGTCGGGCTGGGAGCGGACGACCAGGCGCATGAAGCGGCTGCTGCTGCCGAGCTTGTTGCCGCATTCGCGGGTGAGGACGCCGTGTTCGGCCAGGAGGCGGTCGCGCAGCAGGCCGCCCTCGACGCCGTCGGGGAGCTTGACGAAGACGAAGTTGCCCTGGGAGGGATAGACGGTCATGCCGGGCAGGGCGGCGAGCTGCCAGATCATCTCCTGGCGGTCGCGGCTGAGCATGCGCAGGCTGGCCGCGTACTCCTGGCGATACTCCTTGATCATGAAGACGACGACTTCGGCGAAGGAGTTGAGGTTCCACTTCGGGACGGCCTTGCGGATCTTCCCGGCGATGGCCGGGTTGGCGACCATGTAGCCGAAGCGGATGCCGTGGAGGCCGAAGTTCTTGCCGAGGCTGCGCAGGACGACGACATTCGGCCGCAGCGCGGCCTCGTCGGCGACGCTGGGGAAGGACTCGGCGTCGACGAAGTCCATGAACGACTCGTCGACGACCACGAGATCGAGGTCGGACAGGGCGTCGAGCATGGCGATGACCGCGTGCCGGGGGAGGTAGCCGCCGTCGGGGTTGTTGGGGTTGCAGATGACGGCGGTACGGGAGCCGCGGGCGCGTATGAAGGAGATGAACGCGGCCGGGTCGAGGGCGAAGCCGTTCTGTTCCGGGAGCAGGAACATGTCGACGCGCTTGCCGGTCTCCATCGGCTGGTCGGTCCAGCGGCCGAAGGTGGGGATCGGGATGGCCAGGCTCTCGCGGACCAGCAAGTGGTCGATCCAGGTGATGAGTTCGGTCGAGCCGTTGCCCATCGCGACGGTCTGGGGGTTGAGCCCCAGGGTGCTGCTCAGCTCCTGGATGGTGGTGTCCGCGCCGCTGGGGTAGTACGTGAGTATGTCGCGCAGCCGCCCGCTGAGACGTTCGAACATCGCGGGCGTGGGGAAGTACGGGTTGCACGGGATGCAGAAGTCCACGATGTTGCTGTTGCCGCCGGTGGCGCGGTCCAGCGCGAAGAACGACGGGCTGTGTGCGGTGCTGGAGCGGAAGAGCTCAACAGCGCTGGCGGCATTAGCGGCATTGCCGACTGCAACAGTCACGGCGGGACCTCCAAGGTCAAGGACCGTGCTGCGAAACGCACGACCCGTTACTTCCCCCGCCCTCCGATCAAGAGGGTGCACCATAGTCACCCACACGTGGGGTGCATGTTGCAATTGGGAGACAGGGGAAGCACGGATCGGCTACAGTGCCGCCTTCTCCTCCTTATCGCGTCCTTATTCGACCGAGGTCAGGCGGTTTTGAGGGGTCTTCAGCTCGTCGCTCGCTCAGCTGGACTCGCTCGCACTCGCGCTGGCGCTCGCGGTGTCCGTCGGCGCGCCGGACGGCGGCTCGCCGGTGGGGCCGCCGCTGGGCGGGGTTCCGCCGCCGCCCGTGCTGGTCGCGGTGGAGTCCACGCCGACGGTGATGCAGGCCGTGTAACCGTTCTTGGCCTTCTTGCCTTTCGCCTTGATGGTCAGCAGACCCGAGCTCACGCCGGCGTCGTCGTAGACGGAGTCGTCGGCGAGCAGGGTCTCCTCGGTGGTGTTCTCCGAGTACGGGGACAGCGCCTGGACGGTGGCGTTGATGTCCGGGTCGAAGAAGAGCTGGCCGGTGTGGCAGATGGTGCCGCCGCTGTAGGTGCCGTCCTCGAGGGTCTGGCCGATGTGCACGCGCATGTGGACGTGGACGGCACGGGAGACGTAGTGGCCGGGCCAGATCGAGGTGATGTGCACCTTGCCGTCGCTGTCGGTGACGTAACCGCCGCGCAGGAAGGTGCCGTTGTCGTCCTCGGTGTGGCCGTTGCCGCCCACGAAGCCGGAGTACTCACCGAGGTGGTCGCAGTGCCAGAGCTCGACGAGCGCGTTGTTCAGCGGCTCGCAGTCGTTGGCGACGTCCAGGACGGTGAAGGTGTACTTGATCTCGACGCCGGGCTTGTCCTCGCTGATGTTGCGGCGGACCAGTGCTCCGTCGAGGGAGTAGGGGCCCTCGGTCACCTCGGCGGTGAGGGTGTAGCAGGCGTCGCTGGTGGAGGTGGCGGTCGCGGTGGCGTCCGCCGTGGTCTTCTCGGAGGTCGTGGTGTCCGCGAACGCCGCGCCGGTCACAGCCAGACCGGCCACGGCGGCCGCGGCGGAACCTCCGACAACCACCCGGCGGCGGCTGATGGTGCTTCCGGCTTTGTGTTTGGGGTTATCTGTCATGGTCACGGACGCTAGCGACGCGGTCTGTGAGTGCCGCCTCACTGACCTGTGGATTCCGTAGGAGGCTGGGGGAGTTACCGATCGGTAAAGACTGGTGTTCCCACCGTTGACGGCGATGGTCCGGCAAGCGTTTGCTGTGCGTTGGCATGCTCCGAACAGGGTTTGCTGCTGCCCCCGGCTGCCACCTTGCTGCCACCGGCTACACCCCCAGGCACCACAGGCACCCCCGACAGAGAGAGTCCCCCCTCATGACGATGCTGCGCAGACTGCTCGGCGGCCTCGCCGCGGGCACCTTCGCCCTCACCGGCCTCCTGCTCACCGGCGCCACCCCCGCTGCCGCGGCCGACAGCGGCACCTTCAACGTGCTGACGTACAACGTCGCCGGCCTCCCGGAGAGCCTCTCCAGCGCCAGCACCCCCCGCGACACCAGCTCCACGGCGATAGGCCAGCGGATCGCTCCGTACGACATCGTCAACATGCAGGAGGACTTCAACTACCACGCCTACATCTACGCCACCGACACCCACCCCTACCGCACCGCCACCAGCGGCGGCGCCGGCATCGGCAGCGGCCTCAACACCGTCTCCAACTACGCCTGGGACGGCGACGACTTCGAGCGCGTCGGCTGGAACTCCTGCCAGATCGACTCGGGCGACTGCCTGACCCCCAAGGGCTTCAGCTTCATGCGCGAGCGCCTCTCCGAGGGCGTCTACGTCGACTTCTACAACCTGCACACCAACGCCGGCACCAACGACGGCGACGAGGCCTCCCGCGCCGACAACCTCGCCCAGCTGACCACCTTCATCGGCACCCACTCGGCCGGCAACGCGGTCGTCGTCATGGGCGACACCAACACCCGCTACACCCGCGCCGCCGACACCATCGCCGAGTTCGCCGCCAACAACGGCCTCACCGACGCCTGGGTCAAGCTCATCCGCGGCGGCACCGCCCCCGCCAAGGGCAGCGACGCGCTGGTCTGCGACCAGACCGGGACCACCGTGCCCAACACCTGCGAGGTCGTGGACAAGGTCCTCTACCGCAGCAGCAAGCTCGTCAACCTCGACGCCACCTACTACAACAACGAGCACTCCTCGTTCCTCACCTCGGACGGGCTCATGCTCTCCGACCACGACCCGATCACCGTCAAGTTCTCCTGGTCCCGCAACTCCGCCTTCCAGCTCAGCGACCAGTTCGGCGGCCCGCACGGCGACTACTTCCAGGACATCGACAGCGTCCCGGCCGCCGCCCGCGCCACCAAGATCTCGCTGCGCAGCGGCTCCCGGGTCGACCAGATCGGCCTGACGCTCGCCAACGGCACCACCCTCACCCACGGCGGCACGGGCGGTACGGCGTACTCCCTCACCCTCGGCAGCGGCGAGTACGTCACCTCCGCGACCCTCTGCGAGGGCGTCTACAGCAGCCACACGCGGATCTTCTACGCGAAGTTCACGACGAACCTCGGCAACACGCTCGCCGGGGGCAGCACCACCTCGGACTGCGTGACCCGCACCGCGCCCTCGGGCTGGCAGATCGCAGGATTCCACGGCCGGGCGGGCGACGAGGTCGACAAGATCGGCTTCATCTACACCGCGCGCTGACGGCTGAATCGAGCTGAATTGGGCGGGATCCGGGCGGGCCGGTGGGATACGGGGGGAAGTTCACCGGCCCGCCCGGAGCATTACGGGGGACGGGACTACTTCACGTCGAGCGCGACCGTGGTGACCTGGCCCGTGGCGGCCGGGGCGCTGAGCTTCACATCTCCGGTGGGCAGGTTCTTGATGACCCAGGTCTTCGACTTGTCCTTGTCCAGGTAGGACTTGGCGGCGACCTTGCGGCCGTCCACGTACAGGGCCCAGGTGTGCTTCGTGGACTTCTTGCCGGTGGCGTCCACCGTGACGGCCAGGTTGCCGCCCCGGAAGTCGGTCAGCAGAACCGAGACGCCCTTGCTCTTCTTCGAGGTCTTCTTGACGTGCGTGGCGTCGGCCCCGGCCGCCGATGCGGACGCGGCGCCCGCGAAGAGCGCGGTGGCGGCGATGGTGGCTACGGCAGCGGCTTTGAACGAAGCGGAACGCATTGCGGGCTCCCTGTATGTGAGGTTCGAGGACGCTCACATATTAGGAGCCGAAATGGGTTCGGCATATCGGTGAGGCGATACGGATAAGGCCTCTTCGGCGCTTTTTCTGAGTAATTCTCAGAGATTCTTTTGAGTCCCTCACGGTGGCTCCCACCTGTGACGGGATCGGATGGGAATCCCGGCATCGAATCCGAGCAACTCGACGCGGGGCGGCGACTGAGAGAAAATCACACTGATTTTCTCTCAGTCGCCGCCCCGCCCTCGCTGCCAGGCGCGGTCCGCAGGGACTGTCCTCAGCGGGCGAGGTGATGGCCCCGGTCGGCCTGAACCGCTATCTTCCGAGGCGCGTTCATCAGGCATGGCGCTGGAGGAGGGCAACCATGATTCCCTGAACGCGTTCCGTGCCCGTGGCCGTGTAGCGGGCGAAGAGAGCCTTTCGCTGGGCTGCGGGGAGGTCTGCGAAGGGGTCGGCGGAGGTACCCGGGACGACGAGCCAGACGCGGGGTTCGTCGTGTACGCAGCGGGCCGGTGATAGGCACTCCTTGGGCTGGAGGTCATTGCTGTCGGCAGCGGAGCGGCCCAGGAAGACATCGCGCATGCGCAGCCGGCCAGACAGGTAGTAGCGCACGCCCACGTCGAGCATCCGCCACTGGTCTTCGCCGCGGTCGTAGACCACCGCGTCCCCGGGCAAGTGGTACTTTTCGATGACCCGCGCGGCACCTGAGTAGTCCAGACCGCTATTGAAGTGCGCGAACGGCTGCCGTAGTGCTGCTTGACCGGGGAGCATGAGGAAGGCCAGCGCCACCAGGACCCACGCGGTCACAGCCCTGGACCGAGCGAGCGCCAGACCCGCGCCGGCAAGGATCACCCAGGCCGGAAGGGTAAACAGCAAGTAGCGGTGAAAGAAGTATGACCTCTCTCCGTGCGAGATCGTCCACAACAGGAGGGTGGGCAGTACCGCGAGGGCGAGCGCGGACCGCGTGGCGCTGCGGTGTCCCTGCCAGGGTAGCGCTGCCAGGGCCAGCACCACGCCGGCGGCCAGCGCGGACCCGAAGAGTTGCGGCCACACATCCACCAGGCCCCGGAGATTCGGATGGGGGATCCAGGAGATCTGCCGCCCTGCCTGCGTATAGCCGAGCAAGGCGATGGGGAGCACCGCGAGCACGGCGGCCGTGACCGCGAGGCCGAAGCTCCACAGCGCACGGCGTGAGGCCCGCCCCCGCAGGGCCACGGCGGCCACTGCCTGCCCGGTCAGAGCCGTGAGGGCCAGCAGGTGCAGCAGGCCTGCGGCGATCAGGCAGAGTGAGTACACCGCCCAGTGCCGCCGTCGCTCCGGCCACTCCAGGGCCCGCAGCAGCATGAGTGTCGACAGGGACACGGCGCAGACCACCAGTGCGTAGGGGCGTGCTTCGTGTGCGTACCGGGTGACCGCCGGAATCAGTGCGAACAGCAGCCCCCCGGCCAGCCCGGCCCGGCGGCCGAACAGCCGCCGCCCGCACAGCGCCGCGCATGCCGCGGCACCTGCCATGGCCAGCGCTGAGGGCAGCCGCAAGGCGAAGACGGAGTCGCCCAAGAGCGCCATCCAGCCATGCAGGAAAAGGTAGTACGTGCCCAGTACCGCGTCGACATGCCGCACTGTCCCCAGCAGTTCTCCGGTGCTCCGGGACGCGACGTCCCAGGAGTTGAGCTCGTCTTCCCACAGCAGCGGCGTGGTCATGCCGTAGGCCGCGCAAGCGAACGTGGCGAGCGCGGGCCATAGCCATACGGCGCGCAGGGGCCATCGGTCCGCTTCGGGGGGGCTCGGGGGGTGTGGGCTATCGGTGGCTGCCCGGTCGGGGGAAACGGAGGGGTGAATGAGGGCCATGTCCCAGCCTTACGTCGAGTGGGAACGCCCAAAGTATGGGGAACATGCATAACGATGGAAATCTGACATACCGGTCTTCACCCGTCCTGGCTAGAACCTCACCTCGCGCGGACCTCTTCCCGGACGGTCCCGCTGCGTTCGCGATGACGAAATCCAGGGCGGCCGGACGCCAGGAGGTCACAGTGATACCCCCGGTCCGGGCGCGGGCCTGGCCGCATCTGAGCCCGGGAGGGCTGGTGTGGCCGCGTTCGACTTCGAGGGCGGCGGCGACCGCGGGTTCGCGTCCCGCTCCTCCGTCGGCGGCGGGGCAGGTGGGACAGCAGGCCGCATGGGGCGCGGCCCAGGGCTGTTCGGCAGGATCTACGCGGCGTCTCAGGGAGATGCCGCCGGAGAGATCCTGGTGATCCGGTCTGGAGTTCTCGCATCGCCACTTGAGTCGTGTTCCATTTCAGATCATGTGTTGGGCGGTGACGGGGGTGGTGGTGTGCGGTCTGCTGGAAGGGCATGGGTGACAGCAGGCTGGAGCCGCTCGTCTTATCGGACGCTGAGCGGCTGAGGTTGCAGGGGTGGGCGAAGCGCCGGACGACCACGCAGGGGCTGGCGCTGCGGGCACGGATCGTGCTGGCCTGCGAGGAGGGCGGCAGCAACATCGCTGTCGCCGCGCAGCTGGGCGTCAACCGGGACACGGTGACTAAGTAGCGGGCCCGGTTCTTGCGCGACCGGCTGGACCGGCTGAGCGACGAGCCGCGTTCCGGGGTGCCAACCGGCGTGCAAACCAGGTACAGGCGTAGGCCCCAGAAGAACCGGGAGTGGGACGCGCAATACCCATATCCGGCCCAGCCCACCATCGCCGAACGTTTCGCTGTCGGCCGGGACATCCCACACGGCACTGGTGTCGAGTCGACGATCCAGTGGTTGTCGAACCAGAAGTCCGTGTCCACGGCGAGTTCCGTATCGCCTTCTTCACCAGTGGCAATGCCGCCTTGAGGCGCTTGTTGTACCCGGACTGCTGCGGCAGGTACGGGAACATCGCGGCCAAGTGCGTGTGCGCGTACCGCAACCAGCGCGTCTCGGAATGGAAGCCGAGCAGCGCCTGCGCGACCGCGAGGGTGACCAGCTCGGCATCGGCCAGCTGCGGCGGCCTACCCATCCAACGGCTGGCTTCCAGCTCATCATCGACCTTCACGTGCAGCGCGGTCAGCAGAGTGTCCAGGTCATTCGTCACGCAACGATCTTGGACACCCTCTGTGTGTTCCCGAACGGACCGCCAACCTGATACGGCTGGGGCGGACTCAATGCCTGACCAGCCACAAGACCCGGTCCCACGACAGAAGGTGGTACACGACCAGCACACCGGCGAGCATCACGGCGAGAGTGCGGGATCCCGCCGCGTACAACGCCGCCGCACCGCCGAAGAACACAGTCAGCTCCAGCAGGAACCGCAGCGGACCAGGTGTCGCAATCACCGTCCCCCCGGACCGGGATGCATCGTCTGGGGTGGCGAAGACTCCCCACAGCACGGCCACGATCAGGGGAACGGCAACCACGCAGACATACCGCAGGGCACCAGGCACGACAGCCCATGCCCAGAGCCCGAAGCACACCAGAGCCGCCAGCTCCAACACGAACCTCACACCGAGAGACAACGGGTGAAAGCCATACCCGGACGACATACGCGCAGTTCCCTCCGTCGTAGTCCCTCCATGATCACAGCCCGCCGCACGGGAAGTTCAAGAACCACCAGATCAGACATCGGACTTATTCATCTAGTGCGGGATGCCGTCGATCAGTTCGCGTGCGCCCTGGCGCAGCAGCGCCACGGCCACGGATGTGCCGAGGGTCGCGGGGTCCAGCGGGCCCGCCCATTCGTGGGCGTCCAGCACGGTCTTGCCGTTCGGGGTGAAGACGCGGGCGCGCAGCGAGAGGCGGCCGTCGCGCTCGGCGCGGGCGTAGCCGGCGATGGGGGAGTTGCAGTGGCCCTGGAGGACGTGCAGCAACATGCGCTCGGCGGTGATCTCGCGCCAGGCGCCGGTGTCGCCGAGGGCGGAGACGGTGTCGATGGTGGCGGTGTCGTCCTCGCGGCACTGCAGCGCCAGCACCCCGGCCCCGATCGGCGGGCACATCGTCTCCACCGACAGGATCTCGCTGATCCGCCCGGCCTCCCCGATCCGCTCCAGCCCGGACGCCGCCAGCAGCAGCGCGTCCGCCTCGCCCGCTTCGAGCTTCTCCAGCCGCCGGTTGGCGTTCCCGCGCATCGGTACGCACTCCAACTCCGGGTGCGAGATCGCGAGTTGCGCGACCCGGCGCACGGACGACGTGCCAATGCGGGTGCCCGCCGGAAGCTCGTCCAGGGTCAGCCCGCCCGGGTGGATCAGGGCGTCCCTGATGTCGTCGCGCTTGAGGAACGCCGCGAAGACGGTGCCCGCGGGCAGCGGCCGGTCGGCCGGGATGTCCTTCACGCAGTGCACGGCCAGATCGGCCTCCCCGGCCAGCAGGGCGGCGTCCACCTCCTTGGTGAACGCCCCCTTGCCGCCGAGCTTCGCCAGGTCCCCCATCCACCGGTCCCCGGAGGTCGTGACGGGCACGACCTCCGTACGGATCTCGGGCCGCAGCGCGGCCAGTTCGGCGCGGACGCGCTCGACCTGGGCGAGGGCCATGGGGGAGGAGCGGGAGACGATTCGGATCAGCTCAGCGGACGCCATACGTCCAACGATAGAGCCTCTAGAAGCTCCCGAATGTCGGCCGCCCCGCCGGGCGGTAGACGTGGACGGCCACGCCCGTGCTCGTCAGCTTGTGGTCCACGAGCTTCATCGCCGCAGGGACGGCGCCGTCGGCGAAGAGCCGCCGCCCCTTGCCCAGCACGACGGGGTAGATCCACAGGCGGTACTCGTCGATCAGGTCATGTGCCATCAGACTCTGGGCCAGGCGGCCGCTGCCGTGGATCTGGATCTCCCGACCGGGCTTCTTCCTGAGCTCGGCCACGGCCTCCGGGACGTCGCCGGCGATCAGGGTGGAGTTGTTCCACTCCGCCTTGTCCAGGGTCGTGGAAGCCACGTACTTCGGGAGCCTGTTGAGGCCCGATGCCACCGGGTTGTTCTCGTCCGTCTGGAGCGGCCAGTAGGACGCGAAGATCTCGTACGTACGCCGTCCGAGCAGGAAGCCGTCCGCCGCCGAGAACCACTCGGCCACGTACCGGCCCGTTTCGTCGTCGGCGTACGGCACCAGCCATCCGCCCAGGTCGAACCCGTCGCTGGGGTCCTCGGAGGGGCCGCCGGGGGCCTGCATGACCCCGTCGAGGGTGAGGAATGTGGTGAGGGTGATCTCGGCCATGATGTGCCTCCGGGATGGTCGGTCCGACTGCCTTTCACTAGCTGGGACTGCACTCGGGACCAGAACTCATCGCGGCTCCGCCGGACAGCCGACTCGAATGGATCACTCAGCGTGCGTGCTCATATTCACAAGGTGACGATGAGTTCGCCGCCCCTAGACCTGGGGCGGCTCTCAATTCCCTACCTCACCGAGGTGCGCTGATGAGTGAACGATCCAGGCTCCCCATAGCCAACCGGGCACGCCGTCAAAGGCTGTGGGGCCTGACCGGTGGCGTGACCATGGCGACTGCCATCTTCGCCGGCACGGCAAGCGTAGGAATGGCCAGCGCCGTCACCGGAGGGCACCAGGCTCTCCAGACGGTGACCAGGACCACTGGCACCCCGTGCCACGCTCAGCCGTGGCTCTGCGGTCATGGGGATCACGGAGACCACGGAGACCACGGAGGCCACGACGGCAACGTAGGCCCCGCGGGTCCGACCGGCCCACAGGGCCCGACGGGTCCGACCGGCCCCCAGGGTGTGGCCGGTCCGACGGGTGCCACGGGTCCGACGGGTTCGACGGGTCCGACGGGTACGAACGGTACGAACGGTACGAACGGTGTTGATGGTGCCACGGGCCCGACCGGCCCGACGGGCCCGACCGGCCCGACGGGTACGACGGGTACGAATGGTACGAACGGTGTCGACGGTGCCACGGGTCCGACCGGTCCGACCGGTCCGACCGGCCCGACCGGCCCGACGGGTACGACCGGTACGAATGGTACGAACGGTGTCGACGGTGCCACGGGTCCGACCGGCCCGACCGGCCCGACCGGCCCCACGGGTCCGACGGGTACGACCGGTACGAATGGTACGAACGGTGTTGATGGTGCCACGGGCCCGACCGGCCCGACCGGCCCGACCGGCCCCACGGGTCCGACGGGTACGACGGGTACGAATGGTACGAACGGTGTCGACGGTGCCACGGGTCCGACCGGCCCCACGGGTCCGACCGGCCCGACCGGCCCCACGGGTCCGACCGGCCCCACGGGTCCCACGGGTCCGACCACCACCCACGAGCAAGTGGGCGAAACTAAGCCGGCGACAGGTACGGGTACGACGGTCACAGCGAGCGCCTCGTGCACTTCAGGCGTAATGCTGGGAGGCGGGTTCCGGCTCGTCGGTACGAACGCCCTCGGCCCCGTCCTGTGGGTGGTCACCGGATCGCATATGACCGCTCCCAATGTGTGGACTGCGACGGCGTTCGTCCCCGTTGGCGGTCTTGGTACCGTCATCCCCGCCGAGCTCACGGCTTACGCGGAGTGCACCGGCCCGTGACGCAGCGGCACGACGCGGACGTCCGCTGACGCCCCGCTGCCGGCCCTGGCGACGAAGCCACCGCGCTCCGTTGCCAGGGCCGGCTCCTGCGCCCCTCGCACAGTCGTCCAGGGGGCACAGTCGGCCAGGGGGGGCAGATCAGGCGTCCACGAGATCCTTGGCGTCAAGCTTGAGTTGTGCGAATTCGAGGTTGCGGATCACGCGCTCGCGCTGGTCGGCGGGCAGCTTGCCGCCCTGGAGAAGGCGTTCGCCGCATGCCATCGACTCCTCGTACTCTCCGACCCAGTAGGCGGCCACGGCAAGTTCGTCGAGTGCGCGCCAGTCGTACCAGTCGAACTCGACGAACAGGATGTCGCTCGGATACGGGATCTGTACTGCTTGCCGCGCGAACATGTACGCGAGTGGCCAGCGCGGGCCGTTGACGCGGCAGTGGCGTGCTAGGTCACCGAGCGCTTCCGCGCGTGAGGGGCGGCTTTCGTGTGCCCGAAGGTAGCGGTCCATCACCTCGGCCGGCGGCCGGTTGAGGCTTGCCGCGAGCCGTGCGGCATAGAGGTGGGCGCAGAAGACCTCCTCGGCGAAGCCGCCCATACCTGCTCGGCGGTCGTAGGCGGCAAGTGATTTCTCCGGCTCTTCGGCGTCGCGCCAGGTCTGGGCCAGATAGAAGACGTAGCGGGAGTTGTCAGGTTCCTTGATCAGGCCTTGCTCGAGGACCTCGGCATCGCGCAGGTACTTCTTCCGCTGGCCTTCCCTCAGGCGTGCCCCGCCCCCCACCGAGAGGATGTTGGCGCCTTTGAGCGTCCCGAGGCTGTACGGCGTCCCGCAGTCGATGTACTCGTGGAGGACGCCGACGTAGCGCCAGGGCAGCCGGGTTGAGACCAGGGCGGGACGCCAGTGGATGATCGGCCCGTCGTGCAGCGCGATTCTGTAGGCGTCGTGAGTCAGCTGTGGCAGGCGAAGGCCGGGCTCCACCTCCATCAGGTCGTCGGCGTCGATGAACAGCAGATAGTCCGCCTCGGCGCGCGCGAGGTCGATCGCTTCGCTGCGGCTCCCGTCGAATCCCTTCCAGGGGCTTTCGTGGAGGGTGCCGGGCAGATCGCTGAAGACGTCACGGATGACGTCCTGGGTGCCGTCGGTCGAGCCTGTGTCCAGGATGACCCAGCTGTCGATCAAAGGGCGTACGGATTCGAGGCAGCGTCGGATGACCGGGGCCTCGTCCTTGACGATCATGTTCAGGCAGACCGTTGATTTCACAGGCACCGTCCAGATCCGTGATGTGCATACCGAAAGGGAAGGCAGGCGCTACGGCTTGCGCTGCAGAAGCGAGACGGTCAGACCGCTGAGGCGAGCCTCCCGACCGAACTGGCTCACGACGGGAATCAGGGCGAAGGGCATCCCGCCGCATAGCCCGGCACGCCGCCTGAAGAACTGCCGCCCGATCAACGCCACAAGAGCCGCGGTTCCGCTCATGGCCGGCCCACGTCCCAGGTGGCCAGCTTGTCCGTGCCCAGCTGCGGGCCGTTGATCCCGAACACCGCGAATGCCGGTGTCGCCGGCGCGGGCCACAGCCACAGGCCGGCCGGTGCTGCAAAGACTCGTCGCCTCGAATCCTCGGGCTGAGCCTCTGCGGCATGGGCAGGGCGGGTGAGAGTCGTCACGGAACAGTCATAACGCCGCCGCGGTGTCGCACGGCGTCAGCCACGGACAACGAAAGTCATCATTCGCCTGGTCGGCGCAAGGTGTGGATTTCCGGACGGCGCAGTGCCCATTACCCGTAACAGCCCCTGGAATTGGACAGGCGGGGGTGGCCGGGTGAGAATCCCGGCCACCCCCGCCTCGATGAGCGGTGGGGCTCAGCTCGTGCTGAAGGTGTGCACCGTGGCCGAACGGTAGGTCTCGCCCGGCTGGAGGACCGTTGTCGGGAACGACGGCTGGTTCGGGGAGTCCGGGAAGGGCTGGGTCTCCAGGCAGAAGCCGTCGCGGGGGTCGTGGGGGCGGCCGTCGAGGTGGTCGCCGGTGTAGAACTGGACGCCGGGCTCGGCCGTGATGCCCGAGTCGAGGACGAAGTTGCGGCCTCGTACTGAGTCCGAGCGCATGCCCTGGAGCGTGGTCATGATTGTCCCCACGTCCACCGGTGATCAGGCTGCTGTTTTCCGTCCTGAACTGGAGATCGCCGGGACGATGACCCGGTCCGCTGCACTATCTGGACCGCGATGGGATGGCCGAGATCGAGCACGCCGTGTCGCACTACCTGGGACTGTGACCGCCGCGGTGGCAAATCCGGGGTGAAGGCGGAACACGGCCACCGGCGGTCGCCGGTGGCCGTCAGTGCCACGGAGCCTGAGTCGGCCGGTTGCTGACCTGGATCCAGGCGGTCGCGCTGGGGTCTGCCGGAACCTGTCCCTGGATCGCTCATGCTCCCTGGTACCCGACGCCGTCGAGGGTGAGGAATGTGGTGACGGTGAGGGGCGGTGACGCGGAGGGCGCGGCCACCGATGGGAGTCACCGGTGGCCGCACCCGTCCGTAGCCGCACCGTCAGGCGCTAGCTCACCGGCCCGAGGCTGTGCCAGGTGTCGTTGCAAGTGAGAGCCTGTCCCGCGACGCTGCATGCGGTCTCGTATACGAGGTTGGTCGTGGTGAGTACCTTGAACGTCAGCTCGTTTCCGTGGAAGCTCACCCCGCCGGAGCAGACGATGCGAGCACCCGGGTAGCCGGTGTGGGTCGCGAGGTTCTGCCAGACGTAGTCGTCCGGGTTGGGGGTGTCGTCCCGGCGGCCGCCCCACGCGACGCCGTTGATGACTGCGATGGCGAATTCCTCAGAACTCGAGCCGGCAATCGCGTCGATTTCGAAGCACCCTCCCGGAGTGCCGGGGATACCCTGATCCCCCTTGTCGCCCTTCTCGCCTTGCTCGCCCTTCTCGCCTTGCTCACCCTTCTCACCTTGCTCACCCTGCTCACCCGGCGGGCCTTGGATGCCCTGAGGCCCCTGAGGCCCCTGCGGGCCGGGGATGCCGATGACGCAGGGCCTCGGGCGGGCCTCGAAGCTGCGGCGGCAGTGGTCGCCGCCGGCGGCGGACTGGGCGGTGTCGGCGGGGGTGGCCGCGGTGGCGATCGGGTCGGTGTCGTGGGGCGTGGCCATGGCCGGAACGGATATGCCCGTGAGTGCGACGACCAGAGGTGCGAGGACGCTGGTGGTCAGCAGTCGGCGGTGACGGGTCCTGTCGACAGAACGCATGCGGGTACTCCTCGTCGATGGGGAAGCCGAGGCTTTATCTCGGCTTTATCGACCGGATGGGTACCCCGGGTTATTCACGCTTCCCGCCGGTAACATCCGGGTGGCCCAGACAGTTCACCAACGGCCCAGAGGAATTGCCCGTAACGGCCCCTGGAATTGGACAGGCGGGGGTGGCCGGGTGAAAATCCCGGCCACCCCCGCCTTGTAAGGGGGCTCAGCAGGTGCTGAAGGTGTGCACCGTCGCCGAGCGGTACGTCTCCCCGGGCCGCAGGACCGTTGTCGGGAACGAGGGCTGGTTCGGGGAGTCCGGGAAGTGCTGGGTCTCCAGGCAGAAGCCGTCGCGGGGGCCGTGGGGGCGGCCGTCGAGGTGGTCGCCGGTGTAGAACTGGACGCCGGGCTCGGTGGTGGCGATCGCCATGACGCGCCCCGAGGTCGGCTCGGTGACCGTGGCCGCGTGAGCGGGCTCGTCCGTGATGCCCGAGTCGAGGACGAAGTTGTGGTCGACGGCCTGTGCGCCCACGGCCCTGGCCTGCCGGAAGTCGTAGGGCGTGCCGGCGACGGGGGCCAGCTCGCCGGTGGGGATGAGGGTGGCGTCGACCGGGGTGTAGCGGGCGGCGGCAAGCTCGACCAGGTGGTCCTGGACGGGGCCGGTGCCCGCGCCGGCGAGGTTGAAGTAGGTGTGGTTGGTGAGGTTGACGACGGTGGGACGGTCGGTGGTGGCGGTGTAGTCGATCCGCCACCGGCCATCGGCCGTGAGGGTGTAGACCGCCTCGACCTCCAGCGTGCCGGGGTAGCCCATCTCGCCGTCCGGGCTGGTGCGGCGCAGCACCAGCCCGGTGTCCGTCCCTGACGTGAAGGGCTCCACGGCCCAGACGTGCTTGTCGAAGCCCTGGTCGCCGCCGTGCAGGCTGTTGGGCCCGCCGTCGGTCGGCAGTGCGTAGGAGGCGCCGTCCAGCGTGAAGGCCGCGCCCGCGATGCGGTTGCCGTAGCGCCCGATGAGGGCGCCGAAGTACGGGCTGCGGTCCACGTAGTCCGCGAGGCTGGGGAAGCCGAGCGAGACGTTGGCCGTGCGGCCCTCCCGGTCGGGTACCTCCAGGGACTGGACGATGCCGCCGTACGACAGGACCTTCAGCGTGATGCCGCCGTTCGACACCGTCCAGATGTCGACCTTGGTCCCGTCGTCCAGCGACCCGCTGTGCTCCTTCAAGACGGACTCTTTCAAGATCAGGAACCGGCCTTGCGCTTGTTGTAGATGTCGAAGCCGACCGCCGCCAGCAGCACCAGGCCCTTGATGACCTGCTGCCAGTCGCTGCCGACGCTGAGGATGGACATGCCGTTGTTGAGCACGCCCAGCACCAGACCACCGATGATGGCACCCAGGACGGTGCCGACGCCGCCGCTGGAGGACGCGCCGCCGATGAAGGCCGCGGAGATGGCCTCCAGCTCGTAGTTGACGCCGGCGCCCGGGGTGGCGGACTGCAGACGGGCGGCGGCCACCAGGCCGGCCAGGGCGGCGAGGACGCCCATGTTGACGAAGATCAGGAAGACGACGCGCTTGTTCTTGACGCCGGACAGCTTGGCGGCGGACTGGTTGCCACCGAGGGCGTAGACATGCCGGCCGATGACGGTGTTGCGCATCACGAAGCCGAAGACGATCAGCAGGCCCGCCAGGATGAGCAGCAGGATCGGGTAGCCCTGGTCGCTGGCCAGCGTCATGGTGAAGGCGATGATCGCCGCGCCGATGGCCACGCACTTCAGGACGAACAGTCCGAAGGGCAGGACGTCCAGGTCGTACGCGGCCTGCTGGCGGCGGCTGCGCCACTCCGAGAAGACCGTCCAGGCGATCAGGGCCGCGCCCAGCAGCAGGGTGAGGTTGTGGTAGTTCGTGTTCGGGCCGACCGTCGGCAGGTAGCCGCTGGTGATCTTGGTGAAGCCCTCCGGCATGGGGGCCAGGGACTGGCCCTTCAGCAGGATCTCGGTGCCGCCGCGGAAGATCAGCATGCCGGCCAGGGTGACGATGAAGGACGGCACACCGATGTACGCGACCCAGAAGCCCTGCCAGGCACCGGCCACCGCGCCGATGGCCAGCGAGATCGCCATCGCGAGCGGCCAGGCCATGTGGTGATTGATCATCAGCACACCGGCTACGGCCCCGGTGAACGCGGCCAGCGAACCCACCGACAGGTCGATGTGCCCGGCGATGATGACGATCATCATGCCGATGGCCAGGATGAAGACGTAGCCGTTCTGCGTGATGATGTTCGTGACGTTGGTCGGCGTGACCGTCGTTCCGTCGGTCCAGATCGCGAACAGCACGATGATCAGCGCGAGCGCGACGATCATTCCGTACTGGCGCAGATTGCCGCGCATGGCCTGGAGCAGGACCTCCGCCCAGCCGCTGCCGCTGTTGCCGTCCTTGGGGTTGCCGCCCGGCGGCGTGTCCTTCGTGACGGTCGTACCCACCGGGCTGCTCATGATCCGGCCCCTACTTCCTTGCTGTTCTTGTCCATGGTCATGTGGCGCATCAGTAGTTCCTGCGTGGCGTCCTGCCGGGCGATCTCGCCGGTGAGACGGCCGGAGGACATCGTGTAGATCCGGTCGCACATCCCGAGCAGTTCGGGCAGTTCGGAGGAGATGAAGACGACGGCCTTGCCCTCGGCGGCGAGCTGGTTGATCACCGCGTAGATCTCGGACTTGGCGCCGATGTCGATGCCCCGGGTCGGCTCGTCGAGGATCAGCACATCAGGGTCGGAGAAGATCCACTTGCTGAGGACGACCTTCTGCTGGTTGCCGCCGCTGAGCTTGTCGACGCCCTCGAAGACCGTCGGCGCCTTGATGTTCATCGTCTTGCGGAAGCCCTGCGCGACCCTCGTCTCCTCGTTCTCGTTGATGACGCCGTTCTTGGCGACCTTCCCGAGCGCGGAGAGTGAGATGTTGCGGCTGATGGTGTCGATCAGGTTGAGACCCAGGGCCTTGCGGTCCTCGGTCACATACGCGATGCCGTGGTCGATGGCCTCGGGCACGGTCCTGGTACGGATCTCCTCGCCGTCCTTGAAGACGGTGCCGGAGACGTCCCGCCCGTAGCTGCGGCCGAACACGCTCATCGCGAGCTCGGTGCGGCCGGCGCCCATGAGGCCGGCGAGGCCGATGATCTCGCCGCGGCGTACCTCGATCGAGACCCCGTCGACGACCTTGCGGTGCTGGTCGATGGGGTGGTGGACGGTCCAGTCCTGCACCGCGAAGGCGACCTGGTCCGCGTCCTTGCCGGCGTACGCCTCGCGCTCGGGGAAGCGGTGTTCGAGGTCGCGGCCGACCATGCCGCGGATGATGCGGTCCTCGTTGACCTCACCTTTCGAGACGGAAAGGGTTTCGATCGTCTTCCCGTCGCGAATGATGGTGATGGAGTCCGCGACCCGCTCGATCTCGTTGAGCTTGTGCGAGATGATGATGCAGGAGATGCCCGCGGCCTTGAACTCCAGGATGAGGTCCAGGAGCTTGCGGCTGTCCTCGTCGTTGAGCGCGGCCGTCGGCTCGTCGAGGATCAGCAGTTTGACCTCCTTGGAGAGCGCCTTGGCGATCTCCACGAGCTGCTGCTTGCCCACGCCGATGTCGGCGATCCGGGTGGTGGGCTGGTCGGGCAGCCCGACGCGCTTGAGGAGTTGCTTGGCGTGCCGCAGAGTCTCGTTCCAGCTGATCACGCCGCGGGTGGCGTGCTCGTTGCCGAGGAAGATGTTCTCGGCGATGGAGAGGTAGGGGACCAGGGCCAGTTCCTGATGGATGATGACGATGCCGCGGTTCTCGCTCGCCCTGATGTCCTTGAACTCGCAGAGTTCGCCCTGGAAGTAGATCTCGCCCTCGTACGAGCCGTGTGGGTACACGCCGCTGAGGACCTTCATCAGGGTCGACTTGCCGGCCCCGTTCTCACCGCAGATGGCATGGATCTCGCCCTCGGCGACGGACAGCGTCACGTCGGAGAGGGCCTTGACCCCGGGGAAGGTCTTGGTGATGGAGCGCATCTCAAGGACGGGCTTGCCGACAGGCTTGTCGACGGGCTTGTCGAGAGCACGGTCGCCCATGGTGGTGCATCCGTTCCTGGTCTTGAGCTTGGGGGTGGAGGGCGGCCGGTGGCGGGCTGGTCAGGTAGCCCGCCACCGGCGCCGATCAGGGGGTGCTGCCGGTCAGGCCAGGTCGGAGGCCTTGTAGTAGCCACCGTCGATCAGGACCGACTTGTAGTTGTCCTTGGTGACGAGCACCGGCTGCAGCAGGTAGGTCGGGACGACCTTCGTGCCGTTGTTGTACTGCTTGGTGTCGTTGACCTCGGGCTTGCCGCCGGTCAGCTTCGCGTTCACCATCTGGACGGCGACCTTGGCGAGCTCGCGGGTGTCCTTGTAGATCGTCGAGGTCTGCTCACCCGCGATGATCGACTTGACCGAGGGCACCTCGGCGTCCTGGCCGGACACGACGGGCAGCGGCTTCTTCGCGGTGCCGTAGCCGGCGTTCTTCAGCGAGGAGAGGATGCCGATGGAGATGCCGTCGTAGGGCGAGAGCACCGCGTCGACCTTGCCCGAGCTGTACTTGGAGCTCAGGATGTCGTCCATGCGCTTCTGGGCGGTGGCACCGTCCCAGCGCAGGGTGGTGACCTGGTTGAGCGCGGTCTGCTTGGACTTGACGACCAGCTTGCCGGAGGTGATGTACGGCTGCAGGACGGACATCGCACCGTTGAAGAAGTACTTGGTGTTGTTGTCGTCCGAGGAACCGGCGAACAGCTCGATGTTGAACGGGCCCTTGCCGCTCTTCAGGCCGAGCTCGTCGACGATGGAGCCGCCCTGGAGCTGGCCGACCTTGTAGTTGTCGAACGTCGCGTAGTAGTCGACGTTCTTGGTGCCCAGGATCAGGCGGTCGTAGGAGATGACCGGGATCTTGGCGTCGGCGGCGCTCTGCAGCACCTCGTTCATCGCGGTGCCGTCGATCGCGGCAATGACCAGGGCCTTCTCGCCCTTGGTGATCATGTTCTGGACCTGCGAGACCTGCTGGCTGGTGTCGTTGTTCGCGTACTGCAGGTCGACCTTGTAGCCCAGCTTCTCGAACTGCTTCTTCATGTTGGCGCCGTCGGCGATCCAGCGCGCGGAGACCTTGGTCGGCATCGCGATGCCGATGGTGCCGCCCTTGGCGCTGTCACTGCTGTCGGAGCTGGAGTCCTGGCCGCAGGCGGTGGCGCCGGCGCCGAGGGTGAGGGTGACGGTTACTGCCGCTGCGGAACGCAGGAGAGCGCCTCTGGATATGCGCATGGTGCTAGATCCTTTCGGGGGTGAAGCGTGGATCAGTCTCACTGCCGTTCGGAGTGGCAGAGGAGTCAATGGGGAACCTGTTGAGCGGTCCGGGCAGCCGGGAGCCGAGCGGTGACATCCCGCCGTCAGCGCCGTGCCGGGCCAGGAGGTCCAGCACGAGCCGTCCGCGCCGGACTCGTTCGCGCGCGGTCTGAAGCGTGACGTCCCGCATCTGCCGCCCGTAGGGGTAGATGGCAGGCGCCTTGCTCAGGCCGAACTTGAGGTAGATCGGAGCACCGCGCCGGATAAGCTCCGCCGCATCGTACATGCGTACGAATCCTCCGAGGTCGTCCGGGGCTTCGATGTAGAAGTCCATCGGTGCCCCGCTCGCCCGGCGGATCTCCGTGAGGTGCTGGAGAGTCAGGTCCGACGGGATGTTGATGGAGTCGCCGCCCAGCCGCTCCCACACCGCGTAGGCCGCAGGGTTCACCGGGCCGACCAGTGCGGACACCTTGAACGTGGTGTCCGCCGGCAGCACGCCCTGCTGCCGGAGCTGGTGAAGCAGCCACAACACTCCCTCGTCGGCGACGAGTAGGCAGCGTACGCCAAGCGCCGTAGCGCGCAGGGCATCTTCTACGCAGCCCGCTACCTGATCGTGACCTCGGGCCCGGAGTCCGCCGCCGCCGGAGAGGGTACGGGTGGCCGAGCCGATGTCCCAGGTGCCTCGCGGACCCGTGAACAGGCAGAGCTCGATGTCGCGTTCGGTGGTCGCCTGCACCATTTCGGTGATCTCGGCGTCGGTGAGCATCCAGATGCCGCTGCCCTGGCTGATCCGGTGGACGGGCAGTTCGAGGCGCTCGATCTCCTCCAGGACCGTGGCAAGGGCCTCGGGGCCCTCCACGGAGGGGATCTCGGTGCGCCAGCTGCCGCCGTCCGGGAAGCGGTGCGGGGAGGCGTCCGCCGGGTCGTCCGCCGGTGCGCCGTGACCGAGCAGGGCGAGGGCGTACTCGCCGGGACGCCGGGGTCCGGGAGTCTGTTCGTCGGTCACGGTGCTCCAATGTTCGAGATTCCGGACGTCGTCCGGGAGGGTGCGTACAAGAAAATGCCCGGGGGCGGGACGGCCGTCATGCGCTGCCGCCCGAGGGCAGCAGCAGGACCTTGCCGACCTTCGGGTCCCCGCTGCCGACCAGATCGATCGCGGTGGCGAACTCGGCCAGCGGCAACCGGTGCGTGATCAGCGGGGCGGGGGTCAGCAGACCCGCCCCGAAGACCCGTACGGCGTGCGCCCACGCGTCCGGGGCCGCCCCGAACACCGTGTGCACGGTCAGCTGCCGCACGACCAGGTCCGTGGGGTCCAGGCCGACCGCGCCGGCTGCCGGGATGCCGGTCAGCACCAGCCGGCCGCCGCGACGCACCAGCGAGGCGGAGGTCTGGGCCGCGGAGGCCGAACCGGCCGTCTCGATCACCACGTCATAGCGGTTCTCCGCGGTGTCCAGGTGCTCCCGGGTACGGAACTCGGTCGCCCCGAATTCGTAGCTCAGCTGTTCGCGGTCCGGCCGGGTGCCGACCACCAGCAGCTCGGCCGGCGAGATCGCCGCCAGGAACTGCACCGCCAGCATGCCGAGCGTTCCGGTGCCGACCACGGCCACCCGCTCGCCCGGCTGGGCGTTCGCCTTCAGCACGGCCGCCGCGATACAGGCGGCCGGCTCCAGCAGGGCGGCCTCGGTGAGGTCGGCGTCGTCCGGGAGCGGGTGCAGCAGGCGGGCGGGGAGCGTGAGCGTGTCGGCCATCGCCCCGGGCTGCGTGAAGCCCGTCTCCTCGTAGCCCGCGCCGCACAGGGTGGTCTCCCCGGCGTGACAGCGATCGCAGACCTGGCAGTTGCGGAAGCCCTCGCCGACGACCTTGCGGTTGATCAGGCTCGCCGGTACGCCCGCGCCGACGGCCTCCACCGTCCCGGACCACTCGTGGCCGGGCGTGACGGGGTAGCGGACGTAGCCCTCCGGGCGGTTGCCCTGGTAGATCTCGCGGTCGCTCCCGCAGATCCCGGAGGCGTGCACGCGTACGCGCGCCTCGCCCGGGCCCGGTGCGGTCTGCTCGCGCTCGACCAGGCGGTGGGCGCCGGGTGCGTCCAGGACGAGGGCGAGCTCTGTGGCGGTCACGTTGTCTTTCCGTTCAGTGGTCGGTACGGGGCCGTTGCCGGGCGCGGGTGAGTTGTGCGCACCCGGTGGGCAAACTTAGCCCGTCCTGAAAAGAGCCCCGTCACCGCACCGCCTTAGGCTTGCGCTGCTCCCAGCCGTCGGCCCACAGATCGAAGCGGGCCTGCTGCTGCGGGAACTCCGCGGCGGCCTCGACATCGAACTCCACGCCCAGTCCGGGGGCGTCGGACCGCTCGAAGTAGCCGTCCACGACCTGGGGCGCGCCCTTCACGATCTTCTTGATGTCGGAGTCGGCGAAGTCGTTGAAGTGCTCAAGGATCTTGAAGTTCGGGGTGCAGAACCCGACCTGCAGCGAGGCGGCGGTCAGAACGGACCCGCCCACGTTGTGCGGGGCGACCAGCACGTAGTGCGTCTCGGCGGTGGCCGCCAGCTTGCGGGTCTCCAGGATGCCGCCGATGTGGCCGACGTCCGGCTGGATGATGTCCACGGCCTGGGACTCGAAGAGCTCGCGGAACTCGATCCGGTCGTGGATGCGCTCGCCGGTCGCGACCGGCAGGTCCACCTTGCCGGCGACCTTGGCGAGGGCGGCCAGGTTCTCCGGCGGGACCGGCTCCTCCAGCCAGGCGGGCTTGAAGGGGGCGAGCTCCTTGGCGAGCCGGACGGCCGTGGAGGGGCTGAAGCGGCCGTGCATCTCCAGCATCAGCTCGGTGTCCGGGCCGATCGCGTCCCGGACGGCCTCGATGAGGGAGACGGAGTAGAGCGTGGAGGCGTGGTCGAGCTCGAAGTGACCCGTGCCGAAGGGGTCGATCTTGAGGGCCTTGTAGCCGCGCTCGATGACCGCCGAGGCGGCCTTGTGGTACGCCTCCGGGGTGCGCTCGGTGGTGTACCAGCCGTTGGCGTACGCCTTGATCTTGTCATGCGCGTGTCCGCCGAGGAGCTGCCAGACGGGGACGCCGAGTGCCTTGCCCTTGATGTCCCAGCAGGCCATCTCGATCACGGCGATGCCGGACATGACGATCTCGCCCGCCCGGCCGTAGTCGCCGTACTTCATTCGCTTGACCAGGTCCTCTACCGCGAAGGGGTCGGATCCGGTTATGTGGTTGGCCTCAGCTTCCCGCAGGTAGCCGATCAGCGCGTCGGTGTGGCCGAGCATGCGGGTCTCGCCCACGCCGGTGAGACCTTCGTCGGTGTGCACCAGGACGTAGGTGAGATTGCGCCACGGAGTGCCGACGACGTGGGTGCTGATGCCGGTGATGCGCACGGAAGATGTCCCCTTACGATCTCGTTCGAGATTTCGTAACGCGTTCGAAATGCTGAAGGGAACGTAATAACGCGCTCGCGGCAATGTCAACGGTTGCATAGGTAACGGATCGGCCCGCGGATGACGGCTCGGCTTACGGCTTGTTTCAGGTGTTGACGGGGTGGCGGGGGTGGCCTCATGCTCTTCCGGACGAAATTTCGCACAGCGTCTGATATCTCGAACGGGACGTCGAGTTGAGGAGCTTTTCATGGCGGATTACCGATCAAATCAGGACAAAGTGGAGAATGGAAGAGGCGCCGTCGGCCGCCGCGCCGTCATCACCGCGCTCGGTGTCTTACCTCTCATGGAGGGCCTGAAGCTCAGCACGGGCCTCGCCCTGCCCAGCGCCGCCGCCGACACCGCCCTGCCCGCCCCCGTCGCCCACTGGGCCTTCGACGAGGGCGCCGGCACCACCGCCGCCGACGACTCCGGAGCCGGCCACACCCTCACCCTGCGCGGGGCCGCCGCCTGGGGCGAGGCCAAGGCGGGCGCGTACAGCCTGGACGTCACGGCGGGCGGCAACGCCTCGATGGCCGGGCCGGTGGTGGACACCACGGCGAGCTTCAGCGTGGCCGCGTGGGTGAAGCTCGGCTCGCTCGGCGGCTACCAGACCTTCGTCAGTACCGACGGCAGCGCGGTCAGCGGCTTCTACTTCCAACTCCGCGACGACACCGGCACGTTCGCCTTCACCCGGCTGCCCGCCGACGCCACCTCGGCCAACGCGAGCGCCGCCATCGCGGGCGCCGGCTTCGCCCCCAGCGCCGGCACCTGGTACCACCTCGTCGGCGTCGACGATGTCGCCGCCGGAGTCGTACGCCTCTACGTCAACGGCGTCCTGGAGGGCGAGGCCCCCTTCACCTCCCGCTGGAAGGCGACCGGCGCGACGGCGGTAGGAAGGGGCCTCTACGGCGGCTCCCAGGTCGACCAGGTGCACGGCCTCATCGACGACGTCCACGTCTTCGACAGCGCGCTGACCGCCGAGCAGGTCGCCACCCTCGCCGGAGTCCCGGTCGGGGACACCACCCCCGCCTTCCTCATCGACGCGGGCAACCCGGGCATCACCGTCAGCCCCGAGCTGAACGGCCTGATGTTCGAGGACATCAACCACTCCGGCGAGGGCGGCATCTACGCCGAACTCGTCAACAACCGCAGCTTCATGGCCGCCACGACCCCGCTGCACTGGACCGCGCTGGGCAGCGGCGCGATCGCCATCGACACCGGCGCCCCGCTCAACACCGCCCTCACCCAGTCCCTCGCCCTGACCGTCTCCGCCCCTGGCGACGGCATCTCCAACGAGGGCTTCTGGGGCATCCCCGTACGCCCCTCCACCACCTACCGCGCCTCCCTGTGGGCCAGGGCGACCACCGACGCCACCGCACCGCTCACCGTCGCCATCACGGGCACCGACGGCGCGGTCCACGCCTCCGGCACCGTCCGGGCCGTCGGCGCCGAGTGGAAGAAGTACGAGCTGAGGCTCCGCACGACCTCCGCCGCCCCGGTCACCGCCGCCGCCGCGCTGACCGTCACCACGGCCGCCGCCTCCGGCACGGTCTGGTTCAGCAACGTCTCGCTCTTCCCGCCGACGTACAAGAACCGGCCGAACGGCATGCGCGTCGACCTCATGGAAAAGCTCGCCGCCCTGAGCCCGAAGTTCCTGCGCTTCCCCGGCGGCAACTTCCTCGAAGGCAACACCATCGCCACCCGCTTCGACTGGAAGAAGACCATCGGCCCCGTCGAGCAGCGCCCCGGCCACCCCGACGACGCCTGGGGCTACTGGTCCACCGACGGCCTCGGCCTGCTGGAGTACCTCCAGTGGTGCGAGGACCTCTGCATGATGCCGCTGCTCTGCGTCTTCGCGGGCTACGCCCTGCACGGCGGCTACGTCACCGGCGACGACCTCGCCCCCTTCGTCCAGGACGCCCTCGACGAGATCGAGTACATCACCGGCGACACCTCCACCACCTGGGGCGCCCTGCGGGCCGCACACGGCCACCCCAAGCCCTTCCAGCTGAAGTACGTCGAGATCGGCAACGAGGACTGGTTCGACCGCTCGGGCTCCTACGACGAGCGCTACACCGCCTTCCACGACGCCATCAAGGCCGCGTACCCCGAGCTCAAGCTCATCGCCACCACGACGGTCACCAGCCGCACCCCCGACCTCATCGACGAGCACTACTACCCGACCGCCGCCGCCTTCCAGCAGGCCTCCCACAAGTACGACACGCGCGACCGCGCCTCTACCAAGGTCTTCGTCGGCGAATGGGCCGCCCAGGAGGGCAGGCCCACCCCCGACCTCAACGCCGCGCTCGGCGACGCCTCCTGGCTGGTCGGCCTCATCCGCAACTCCGACCAGGTGCTGATGGAGTCCTACGCCCCGCTCTTCGCCAACGTCAACAACGTCGTCTGGTCGACCAACCTGATCGCCTACGACGCCCTGACCAGCTACGGCTCCCCGAGCTACTACGCCCAGCAGCTGCTGCGCACCGGCCAGGGCGATGTCGTCGTCCCCGCCACCGTCCGCGCCCTCCCCGGCCTGAACGCCGTCATCACCCGGGACACCGGGACCGGCCGGCTCTATGCGGCCGTGGTCAACACCGGCGCCGCCGCCCGCACCGCGGCCATCGAGATCGACGGCGTGTCGCGCGTCGCCGCCAGGGGCCGGGCCACCGTCATCACCGGCGCGTCCCGGACCGCCACCAACACCCTCACCGACCCCGAGGCGATCGTCCCGGTGGCGGCGAGGCTGACCGGCCTCGGCACCTCCTTCTCGTACACCTTCCAGCCCTACTCGGTGACCCTGCTGGAGGTGAACGCCTCATAGACCACCCGGGCGAGCTGCTCCTGGCCGCGCCTGCTCGGGTGGAACCAGTCCCAGGTGCTCAGCTCGTCCGCCGTGAAGCGGTAGCCGAAGACCGCGCCGCCGTCGGTGCGGCAGCGGTCGTAGGCACCGCAGACGTCCGCGAGCACCTTGTTGTACGCGACCACCCGGTCCCGTACGGCCGTGCGCCGATGCTGGGCGGCAGGAGTCGTGGAATCCGCGTCGCCCAGCATCGACGGACAGATGCCGAGCTGCCAGACCCGCAGGGCGAGCGGATTGTCCTTGCCGACGGACCACAGGCGCCGCAGGTCCGGGACGCTGGCCACGAGGATCTGCGCCTTGGGGAGGCGGCGGTGCAGGGTCCGCATCGCCGCCTCGAACTCCCGGCGGTATCCGGCCACCGGGGTCATGGCGCCGGTGCCCGCCCGGCAGGCGTCATTGGCGCCCATGAGGATGGTCACCTGGGCCGGTTTCCGCGCCGCCGCCTCCTGCACCTGGCCCTCCAGGTCGGCCATGACGGCCCCGCTGCGGGCCAGGTTCGAGCTGCTCGTGGAGTGCGTGCGCTTGGCGAAGGCGGTCACCCAGGAGGCGTCGGGGCAGTCCTTCAGCAGCGAACAGGCGTCGAATCCACGGGTGATGGAGTCGCCGAGGGCCGCGATGGTGGCGGGCGTCGTGTCCCACGTTGGGGTGGGCCTCGGGGTGGGCTTCGCGGTGGTTTTCGGCGCGGCCTGGCGGGTTGTCGCCGGTGAACTCCCGTTCGGCGATGCCCCGGCCGAGCAGCCGACCAGCAGCGCCATCGCGGCGACGGCGGTGGTCAGGACGCGTCGCATCGACGGTTCCCCTCTCGGTCGACCGGGTGACATATCGGTGAGCCCGACAGTACGTCACCCGTCCGATGACGCGGCACGGTAGCTTTTTCCCTGACAACCGAATGCAGAATGATGTCCCGGATCGCTTCGGTACGGGCCTGAGGCCGCTGGGGAAGGCGAACCTCGTCCCACACTGGAGGTCCCGGTGACGACACGTGGAGTTCTGTACGTGCACTCCGCACCGCGCGCGCTGTGCCCGCACATCGAATGGGCCGTCGCGGGCGTCCTCGGCGTGCGCGTGAACCTCGACTGGATCCGCCAGCCCGCCTCCCCGGGCACCTGGCGGGCCGAGTTCTCCTGGCAGGGCCAGGTCGGCACCGCGTCGAGACTCGCGTCCGCCCTGCGCGGCTGGCACCTGCTGCGCTTCGAGGTCACGGCCGAGCCCTGCGCCACCGCCGAGGGCGAGCGCTACAGCAGCACCCCCGAACTCGGCATCTTCCACGCCGTCACCGGCATGCACGGCGACATCCTCATCCCCGAGGACCGCCTGCGCGCCGCGCTCCTGCGCGCCCGCACCGGCGAGGCGGACCTCGAGGCCGAGGTCGCCAAGCTGCTCGGCAAGCCCTGGGACGACGAGCTCGAGCCCTTCCGCTACGCGGGCGAGGGCGCGCCTGTGCGGTGGCTTCACCAGGTCGTGTGAGCGAGTGCCACAGTGCGGACCGTGGCGTCGCGACGAGCCGGCCACGGTCCGCACTGTTCACGAGCCGTCAGAAGCGCCTACGCCTGGGGGAACAGGGCCAGGAAGGCACCCGTCGAGTCGGCCGCCGAATGCCCGAAGGGCGCGTCCAGGTCCCAGATCAGGAAGAGCAGGAAGGCCAGCAGGGCGCTGTAGAGCCCGGCGAGCAGCAACTCGCGCCGTGAGCGCCGGATCTGCAGTGTGAAGATCAGCCCGACCGCCACCAGCGCTCCGGCTACGAGCCCGAACCACACCATTCCCGGCATCGTCGGCGACGCGTTCTGCTCCCTGGCATTGCGCGCGTCGTCCACGATGCCCACCTGGTCGACGACCGGCTGGTACGCCTGGTTGGCCAGATCGGTCTTCGGCACGAAGTCGGTGACATCGCGCCGCACCTTGTCGAGCAGCACCGCGCCGCGCGGGGTGAGCTCGCCGTCCGAGATCATGTGTGGCCACTCCTTGCGGACCACGTAGGTGACGTACGAGTCGATGTCGGCGCGCGTCCGGTCGCGTACTGCCGCCGGATACACCTGCACGCGCTCGCTGATCTCGTGCAGCGCCTGCGCCTCGCGGCGGGCGTCGTCCTGGGCGGCACCGCGCGCCTCCCAGACACCGGCGATGGCGAGGCCGATCACGATGGCGTAGATCACGCCGATCATCATCGTCATGTATTCGATGACGTCGGGGGTCTCCGACGGGTCGTCATCGTCGCCGACCCGGCGGTGGTTGAGCGAGACGATGGCCAGGACCACCACGCAGGCGATCGCCATTCCGATCGCCAGCACAAGCCATTCGGACATCAATCCTCCACGGGATCAGTGAGCACGCCGGCGCCCCTGCGGGCGCAGCGCGGCCACCGCCAGAATGGCGGGCGCCGTGATGAGCAGGGTCAGGGTCACCAGCGACGCGCCCTCGTGCGGCGGGCTGGAAGGCGGCCCGGCGTACGCGAGCACGTGCGGGCGCGCTGTGGCGCTCGGTGTCGGTGTGGGTGTCGGTGTCGGCTTGGGTTTTGGCTTGGGCGGCGGCGTCGGCTTCGGCGTCGGTGTCGGCTTCGGGGCGACATGCTGCACGGGCCGCACCGGCGTGGGGGTCGGTCTCGGTGGGGGTGTCGGTTTCGGGGTGGGCTTGGGCGTCGGCTTCGGGGTGGGTGCCGGTGTCGGGGTGGGCGTCGGCGTGGGTGTCGGCGTGCACTTCGGCGGTGGCGGTGCGCAGGGGCTCTGCCGGCTCACCGAGGCCTGGACCCCGGCGACCGTCACCGAGCCGCTCACGGTCGTCTCGTAGCGTGGGCAGTGTCGTTGCGTCACTGTCGCGCTGATCCCGCCGCTGCCGTCGCGGCCCGCCTCCACGCGAATCGCCCCACCCCCTGTCTCGATCACGACCCGGCCGCTGACCGGATCCACCTGTACGACCGGTGCGCGCCCGCCACCTGTCGCGTCGTCATCGGCCGTTGCCGTAGCCGCTCCCGCCGGGCACAGTGCGATTGCCGCGGCGGCGGCCCCTCCCCATAACCATCGATTCACGACGGGGAGATTACGCAGGTCGGTGCGCCATCATGCGGCCAAATGGGCCAAACCGACCGATCGGGTGAATCCCCCACCCCGCCCCGTCCCGAAACCAAAGAGCGCCGGACGGGCTGAAATCAGCCCGTCCGGCGCTTCTTGCCGTGCCTAGACCGTACGGAAGGCCAGAACCACGTTGTGGCCGCCGAAGCCGAAGGAGTTGTTGATGCCGACGATCGGGCCCTCGGGCAGCGCCCGGGCCTCGGCGGAGACGAGACCGGGGTCGACCTCGTCGTCGAGGTCGACGAGGTTGATGGTCGGGGGAGCCAGCCGGTTCCGCAGCGCGAGCACCGTGGCGACGGTCTCGATGCCGCCGGCGCCGCCGAGGAGGTGGCCGGTCATGGACTTGGTGGCGGAGATGGCGACGTGGTCCAGGTCGTCGCCGAGGACCTTGCGCAGCGCCTTGACCTCCGCGACGTCACCCTGGGGGGTGGAGGTCGCGTGGGCGTTGAGGTGGGCGATCTCGGCCGGCTTGATGTCGGTGGCGGCGAGCAGCTGCTCCATCGCGGCGGCGATGCCGCGCCCCGTGGGCTCGGGCTGGGCGATGTGGTGGCTGTCGGCGGACAGGCCCTGGCCGATGGCCTCGCAGTAGACCTTGGCGCCGCGCTTGGCGGCGTGCTCGGCGGACTCCAGGACGATGACGCCGGCTCCCTCGCCCAGTACGAAGCCGTCGCGGCCCTTGTCGTACGGACGGGAGGCGCCCTGCGGGTCGTCGTTGTTCTTGGACATCGCCATCATGTTGGCGAAGGCGACGATCGGCAGCGGGTGGATGGCCGCCTCGGTGCCGCCGGCCACGACCACGTCGGCGCGGCCGGTGCGGATCATCTCGATGGCGTAGCCGACCGCCTCGGCGCCGGAGGCGCAGGCGGAGACCAGGGAGTGGACCCCGGCGCGGGCGTTGATCTCCAGACCGACGTTCGCGGACGGGCTGTTGGGCATGAGCATGGGCACGGTGTGCGGGGAGACGCGGCGTACGCCCTGCTCCTTGAGCACGTCGTACTGGTTGAGCAGGGTGGTGACGCCGCCGATGCCGGAGGCGACGACCGCGCCGAGGCGGTCGGCGTCGACGGAGCTGTCCTCGCCGGCCTTGGCGGTGAAGCCGGCGTCGGCCCAGGCCTCGCGGGCGGCGATCAGGGCGAACTGCGCCGAGCGGTCCAGCTTGCGGGCCAGCGGGCGGGGCAGCACCTCGGTCGGCTCGACGGCGATCTGGCCGGCGATACGGACCGGCAGCTCGGCCGCCCAGTCCTGGGCGAGGGGGGTGATGCCGGAACGGCCGGCGATCAGGCCGTCCCAGGTCGACGCGCTGTCCCCGCCCAGCGGAGTGGTTGCGCCGATACCGGTGACGACCACGGTGCGATTGGTCGGGCTCACAGGAATTGTCTCTCCACGTCTAGAAGGGCGGGCGACAGACGCGTCGTCCGGTCTTGCTTACGACCTGGGGGGCAATAGGGAGTGGATCGAGGAGCGGCGTCCGGTGCGGTCGATCGCAAGGCGCCGGAAGGTCCTCGTAGCGGAGCTACTAGGGCGTTTCGGCAACGCCGCGAGCGGCCGTGCCGGTCGTCGCGACGCCGCTCCCTATTGCCCCCCAGGTCGTTAGGCCGCCTGGGCCTTGAGGATGTAGTCGACGGCGTCGCCGACGGTCTTGAGGTTCTTCACGTCGTCGTCCGGGATCTTGACGTCGAAGGACTCCTCCGCGGCCACGACGACCTCGACCATGGACAGCGAGTCGACGTCCAGGTCGTCGGTGAAGGACTTGTCCAGCTCGACGTCCTCGACCGGGATACCCGCGATCTCGTTGACGATGTTGGCGAGACCCTCGAGGATCTCTTCCTTGTCGGCCATCTGGCGCTCCTTGATGTGTTGCTGGGGACTGTGCGGCGTGCGGTTTGCGGCGCCGCTCGTACGAGGTGTGACTAGGGGAGGGTAACGACAGTTGCGGCGTAGACGAGACCCGCCCCGAAGCCGATGACCAGGGCCGTGTCACCGCTCTTGGCCTGACCGGTCGCGAGCAGCTTCTCCATCGCGAGGGGGATGGAGGCGGCCGAGGTGTTGCCGGTGGTCTCCACGTCGCGGGCGACCGCGACGTGCTCGGGCAGTTTGAGGGCCTTGATCATCGAGTCGATGATCCGCATGTTGGCCTGGTGCGGGATGAACGCGTCGAGCTGGTCGGCGGTGATCCCGGCGGCGTCCAGCGCCTGCTGGGCGACCTTGGCCATCTCGAAGACCGCCCAGCGGAAGACCGCCTGGCCCTCCTGGGTGAGCGCCGGGAACTTCACCTTGCCGTGCGAGTCGTGCGGAAGCTCCGAGACTTCGGCGGTCCGGAAGGTGTCCCAGTTGACGGTCTGCTTGATCGTCTCGGACTTGTCGCCCTCGGAACCCCACACCGTCGGCCCGATGGCCGGTACGTCGGACGGGCCGACGATGACCGCGCCCGCGCCGTCGCCGAAGAGGAAGGCCGTGGCCCGGTCCTCCCGGTCGGTGAGGTCGCTCAGCCGCTCCACGCCGATGACCAGCACGTACTTGGCGCTGCCCTCGACGACCATGCCCTTGGCGAGGGTCAGCCCGTAGCCGAAGCCCGCGCAGCCCGCCGACACGTTGAACGCGGCCGGCTTGCCGGCCCCGATCCGGTGTGCGATCTCGGTGGCGACCGCCGGGGTCTGCTTGAAGTCGGAGACGGTGGCGACGATCACGCCCTCGATGTCCTCGGCCGCGATCCCCGCGTCGGCCAGCGCCTTTCCGGCCGCCGCGATCGACATCTCGGCGACGGTCTCCTCCGGGCTCGCCCAGTGCCGGGACACGATGCCGGAACGGGAGCGGATCCACTCGTCGCTGGACTCGATGTGCTCCAGGATGACCTCGTTGGGCACCACCCGGGTCGGGCGGTAGCCGCCGACGCCCATGATGCGTGCGTACGGCGATCCCTGGCTGGGCTTGATCTTCGCGGGCTGACGCTGCGCGGTCATGTCTGCGGGGGCTCCTATTCGTGGGTGCCGTGCTCGGCGATGATCGCGCGGGCCGCTTCGAGGTCGTCGGGGGTCTTCACGGCCAGCGTCTTCACGCCGGGCAGTGCGCGCTTGGCCAGGCCGGTCAGCGTGCCGCCCGGGAGCACCTCGACGAGCGCGGTGACGCCGAGCTGCTGGAAGGTCTCCATGCACAGGTCCCAGCGGACCGGGTTGGACACCTGGGCGACCAGCCGCCGGACGATCTCCGTGCCGCTGCCGACGACCTGGCCGTCGGTGTTCGACACATAACGGGTACCCGGATCGCCGATCGTCAGACCCGGTACGAGGGCCTCCAGTTCGGCGACCGCCGGGGCCATGTGCTCGGTGTGGAACGCGCCCGCCACCTTCAGCGGGATGACCCGGGCCTTCTCCGGCTTGTTCTCGGTGAGGGCCGCGAGCTGCTCGGTCGTACCGGCCGCGACGATCTGGCCGGCGCCGTTGATGTTCGCCGGGGTGAGGCCGAGGCCCGCCAGGTGCGCCACGACGGCCTCCGGGTCGCCGCCGAGGACGGCGGACATGCCGGTCTCGGTGATGGCGGCGGCCTTGGCCATCGCGCGGCCGCGGGCCGCGACCAGGCGCAGGGCAGTGTTGGCGTCGAAGACCCCCGCGGCGGCCGCCGCCGTGATCTCGCCGACGCTGTGACCGGCCACCGCGCCGACGACGCGGCGGGCCGCGAGCTCGTCCGGGAACAGCTCGCGCGCGGCCAGCAGGCCGGCGGCCACCAGCAGCGGCTGGGCCACGGCGGTGTCGCGGATCTCGTCCGCGTCGGCCTTCGTGCCGTAACGGGCAAGGTCGAGCCCGGCGGCGTCGGACCAGCCTGTGAGGCGGTCCGCGACACCGGGGAGTTCGAGCCAGGGAGTCAGGAAGCCGGGGGTCTGAGCGCCCTGGCCGGGAGCGACGATTACGAGCACCTTTTCACTCTCTCGTGTGCGAGGTGGTCCACGCCCGTGGGGACAGGGACCAAGAACCGACGGGTGATTTGTTGGTGTCCCACAAAAGCCTTGCTGGTACTCAGGGTGTCTGACCGGAGTCGGAGAGTCGTCCGAGGATCAGGGCGATACGCAGAGTGAACGCCGAGCGCACATCCGAGGGTGACCATCCGGTGACGTCTGTCACACGTCGGAGCCGGTAGCGGACGGTGTTGGGGTGAACGAACAGCATTCGTGCGGCGCCCTCCAGGGAGGAAGCCTGCTCCAGGTAGACAGAGAGCGTCTCGAGCAGCGCTGAACCGGCTTCCTCCAGCGGGCTGTAGATCTCCTCCACCAGTTGCTCGCGGGCCGCCCGGTCCCCGGCCATCGCCCGCTCCGGAAGCAGATCGTCCGCCAGCACCGGCCGCGGCGCGTCCGGCCAGGCGGCGCACGCCTTCAGCCCGGCCGCCGCCGCCTGCGCCGACTTCGTCGCCGACAGCAGGTCCCCGACCACCGGCCCGGCCACCACAGGCCCGGCGGCGAACGGCCCGATCAGGGACTTCGCCACCTTCATCGGATCCCCGTCGCCGCCCGCCACCACGATCAGCTTGTCACCCAGCACCCCGGTCAGGACCTGGAGCTTCGCATGCCGGGCCGCGCGCCGGATCGCCTCGACCGTCAGCTCGCTGTCCCCGTTCGGCGCCGTTCCGAGCAGCACCACGATCCGGTCCGGTGACCCCCAGCCCAGCGCCGCCGCCCGCGACAGCACGCCCTCGTCGGCCTCGCCGGACAGCACCGAGTTGACGACCAGCGATTCGAGCCGGGCGTCCCAGGCGCCCCGGGCCTCGGCCGCCTGCGCGTACACCTGGGCCGTCGCGAAGGCGATCTCCCGGGCGTAGACCAGGAGCGCCTCGCGCAGGATCGCCTCGTCACCGGGCGCGGCGACCTCGTCGATGGCCTCCTCGCACACCGCCATGGTCGTACGGACCATCTCCACGGTCTGCCGCAGCGAGATCGCCCTGGTCAACTCGCGGGGCGCGGTCCCGAACACGTCCGTACTGATCGCCCGGGGCGTCTCCGGGTGCCGGAACCACTCCGTGAAGGCGGCCACACCGGCCTGGGCGACCAGCCCGATCCACGACCGGTTCTCCGGCGGCATCGCCCGGTACCAGGGCAGCTGCTCGTCCATCCGCGCGATCGCGTTCTGGGCGAGGCGCCCGGAGGACTTCTCCAGCCGGCGCAGCGTCGCCGCGTGCGGATGGCCGCGGACCGGGTCCGGGGCGTGATCGTGATCGTGATCGTGCGGAGAGGGTTTTGCCACAGGACAAGCCTGCCTCATCGGGAGCGGTCCTCGGCACGCGGGTGCGGAGGCCCTTCACTGGGAGCGGCGGCGTGACCCCGGCGTGACGGCGTCGGCGGACAACCGCTGCGCGAGGTAGATGGGGATGACCGACAGCAGGATCAGCACGGCGGCGACCACATTGACCACCGGCGCCTGCTGGGGCCGGGCCATGTTGGAGAAGATCCAGATGGGCAGGGTCTGGACACCGGGCCCGGCGGTGAAGGTCGTCACCACGATCTCGTCGAAGGACAGCGCGAAGGCCAGCAGCCCGCCTGCGAGCAGCGCGGACCGTACGAGGGGGAAGGTGACGTCGCGGAAGACCTGGAAGGTGTCGGCGCCCAGGTCCATGGCGGCTTCCTCGTACGAGCCGGAAGTGCGGCGCAGCCGGGCGATCACGTTGTTGAAGACCACGACGACGCAGAAGGTGGCATGGCCGACGATGACCGTGAACAGGCCGAGCCCGACGCCCAGCGGTTCCAGCACCGCACGGAAGGCCGTGTTGAGCGCGATGCCGGTGATGATGCCCGGCAGCGCGATGGGCAGCACGACGACGAAGGACAGCGCCTCGCGGCCGAAGAAGCGGTACCGCTGCACGGCGAACGCGATCAGCGTCCCCAGGACCAGCGCGATGCCGGTGGCACCCAGCCCCGCCTTGACCGAGGTCCCCAGCGCGTCCCGCGCGCCCGAGCTGTGCCATGCGGCCCCCCACCACCGCAGGGTCAGGCCTGCGGGTGGCCACCCGAACCCGCGATCTGCGTTGAAGGAGTTGAGCAGGACCAGGAGCAGGGGGACGTAGATCACGGCGAACCCCAGGCCTGCGGCGGTGCGCAGCAGGACACGTGCCGGGCGGGACAGATGCATGACGGTCCTTCGTGGACGACGGTGCGCCGGTAGGGGCGCGGGGAACTGCGCGACCAGCCGGCCACGGTCTGCAGCTGGCGCACGGACCTTGCACGCCACCGCGCTCAAAGCGCGGCGAGCGCGCCGCTGCGCCGCACGGCGAGCAGGTACAGGACGATGATCACGACCGGCACCGTGCCCAGCGCAGCGGCAAGCGGCAGGTCGAGGGTGATGTTGGAGTAGACGAGGTTGCCGATCAGCTGGGTCTTGCCGCCGACGATCTGCACGGCGATGTAGTCGCCCAGGCTGAGCGAGAACGTGAAGACCGACCCCGCCGCGATGGAGGGGAAGACCATCGGCAGGACGACGGACCGGAAGGTCCGCCAGGTCCTGGCGCCCAGGTCCGCCGACGCGTCGAGCAGGTTGGCGGGCAGCTGCTCGAGCCCGGCGTGGATCGGCAGGATCATGTACGGCAGCCACAGATACGCCAGCACCATGATCACGGCGGGTAGCCCGTAGCCCGGGCCGCTCAGCCCGAGCGGCTTCAACGCCCAGTCCAGCGGCCCGCCTTCGGACAGCAGGATCCGCCAGGCGTACGCCTTGACCAGGTAACTCGCCCACAGCGGGGTGAGGATGGCGACCACCAGCAGCGGGCGGTGCCGCGGTCGGGCGACCCGGGCGGTGTAGAAGGCGATCGGGAAAGCGATGACCACGTCGATGAGGGTCACGGCCACCGCGACGCCGAGGCTGCGCAGGGCGACATCGCGGTAGACCGAAGTGGTGAGGAGCGTACGGAAGTTGTCCGTGCTCCAGATCTTCACCACGTCGGAGGTGAAGGGATCCGTGGTCCAGAAGGCGGAGAGGAAGAGCGCGGCCAGCGAGCCCAGATAGGCCAGTACGAGCCACAGCAGCGGGGCGGTCAGCAGCAGGGACAGCCGCAGCCGCGGGCGGCGGTGCAGGATGCCCGCCGCCCGCCGCCCGAAGGTTTGCTTGAGCATGTGGAGGGGTCAGCCCTTGATCTCGGTCCAGGCCTGTACCCACTTGGCGTACGGCACGCACTTCACATCCGTACGGTCGTCCAGGCACTGCGGGATGGGGGTGTTCCAGAAGTGGATCTGCTTCCAGTACGACTCGTCGGCGGCGTGGTACGTGGTGCAGAAGCTCTTGTCGGCGGTGTGGTCGCAGGACTTGGAGTCGGCCGGGGCCTCGCCGAACCACTCGGCGACCTGGGCGTTGACCTTGGGGGAGACGATCCAGTCCAGCCACTTGTAAGCGCAGTTGGGGTGCTTGGCCTTCGCGGAGACCATCCAGGTGTCGGACCAGCCGGTCGCGCCCTCGGCCGGGAGGACCGCCTTGACCTTGACCTTCTCGCTCTGGGCGAGGTTGGCGATGACCTGCCAGGTGGTGCCGATGACGGAGTCGCCGCTCTTGAAGGCGGAGATCTCCTTCAGGTAGTCGCTCCAGTACTCGCCGATGTCGGCGTTCTGCGCCTTGAGCAGGGCCACGGCCGCGTCGAACTGCTTGCTGTCCAGGGCGTACGGATCCTTGATGCCCAGCGCCGGCTTGGTCTTCATCAGGTACAGGGCGGCGTCGGCGATGTAGATGGCCGAGTCGTACGCGGTGACATGGCCCTTGTACGTCGACGCGTCGTCGAAGACCGCCGACCAGGAGGTGGGGGCCGGGGAGACCTTGTCGGTGCGGTACATCAGGAGGTTGGCGCCGCGGCCGTGCGGGATGCCGTAGGCGACCCCGTTGACGGAGTTCCACTTCTGGAGCTTGAGGCTGGAGAAAATGTTCGCGTAGTTGGGGACGAGCGCGGTGTTGACGGGCGCCGCGTCGCCGGACGCGATCAGCCGCAGCGAGGCGTCGCCGGAGGCGGAGACGGCGTCGTACTGGCCGGTCTTCATCAGGCTGACCATCTCGTCCGAGGTGCCGGCGACCTTGGTGTTGACCTTGCAGCCGGTCTGCTTCTCGAACGGGGTGACCCAGTCCACGGACTTGTCGTTGGAGCCGTCCTCGGCGTAGCCCGCCCAGGCGATGAGGTCGACCTCGCCCTCGGTCTCGCCGAGGGACTTCTGGGCGGTGAGCTTGGGCGGGGTGAAGGTGCCGTTGGAGCTGTCGGTGGTGGTGCTCGATGAACTGCAGGCACTGGTGCCGGCCAGGGCCAGCACGGCACAGGCGATGACGGTACGGGTCAGGCGCACGTGGACTCCGATTCGGGCATCGGTACGGGGACGTTGTGGCGGCGCTGCCACTGGAGGCGGACGCGGGTGCCGCGGTAGGCGGCGGTCTCCTCGGAGGAGGTCTCCAGGTTCTGCTGGAGGGCGGTGAGGCGGCCGCCGCCGTCGAGGTCGACCAGGAAGCGGGTGGAGTCGCCGAGGTAGACGACCTCGGCGACGGTGCCCGTGGCGTTGGCGTTGGCGTTGGCGTCTGCGTTGGCGTTGGCGTCTGCGTCGGCGGGGCACTTGTCGTCCTGCCTGAGGAGGCGGATCTTCTCCGGGCGGATGCTGTACGTCGTCCCGTCCTCGTCCGTCAACAGGTTGGACGTGCCGACGAAGCCCGCGACAAAGGGTGTGGCCGGGCGTTCGTACACCTCGGCGGGTGTCCCGACCTGCTCGATCCGGCCGCCGTTGAAGACGGCGATCCGGTCGCTCATGCTCAGCGCCTCGTCCTGGTCGTGGGTGACGAAGACGAAGGTGATGCCGACCTCCCGCTGCAGTGCCTTCAGCTCCACCTGCATCTGCTCGCGCAGCTTCAGGTCCAGCGCGCCCAGCGGCTCGTCCAGCAGCAGCACCTTGGGCCGGTTGACCAGGGCCCGCGCGAGGGCGACCCGCTGCCGCTGGCCGCCCGAGAGCTGGGACGGGCGGCGGCTGCCGAAGCCTTCGAGCCGCACGGAGGCGAGGGCGTCGCGGGCGCGTTCCATCCGCTCCGCCCTGGGCACCTTCCGGATTTTCAGCCCGTACGCGATGTTCTGCTCGACCGTCATGTGGGGGAAGAGGGCGTAGTCCTGGAAGACGGTGTTGACGTCCCGCTCGAAGGGCGCGAGGCGGGTGACGTCCTGGCCGGCCAGCTCGATGGTGCCGGCCGTCGGGGCCTCGAAGCCGGCGATCATGCGCAGCACGGTGGTCTTGCCGGAGCCGGAGGGGCCGAGCATCGAGAAGAACTCGCCGTCGCCGATGTCGAGGTCGACCCCGGCGACCGCCTCCGCCTGGCCGAAGGACTTGCGCAGGCCGTGCAGGCGTATGGCCACGGGAACCGGAACCACATCCACGGGCGGGAACCTTTCTCTGCGGTCGGGCGTTGAGCTAAAACATATGAAGTTATAGTTCAAAGAACAAGATCCGGCCGAGGTAAAGCTTTCGCCAAGTGAGAAGGTGTGCTGGTGAGCAAACTTTCGGGTGGCGCCCTGCACGCGGTCTTCGCCCCTGTCGACAACCTGGCCCGCGTCGACGCAGTCGTCCGCCGGCTCGGCGACGCCATCGAGCTCGGCCTCCTCGCCGACGGTGAACAACTCCCCGGCGAGACCGAACTCGCCACCCGCCTCGGCGTCTCCACCGTCACCCTCCGCGAGGCCCTGATGGCCCTTCGGCAGCAGGGCCTCGTCACCACCCGCCGGGGCCGTGGCGGCGGCAGCTTCGTCACCACCCCCGGCCAGCCACGGGCCTCCCGCCTCGCCGACTGGAGCACCGAGGAGCTGCGCGACCTCGCCGACCACTGGTCCGCCGTCTCCGGCACCGCCGCCCGCCTCGCCGCCGAGCGCACCGAACCCGAAGACCTCGGCGCGCTGCTGCGCTCCCTCGACGAGTACGAGGCGGAAGCCGATCCGACGGCCCGGGGCCGGATCTACGGCCGCATCAACGTCGAACTCGCCGCCGCCGCCCAGTCCGCCCGTCTCACCAAGGAAGAGATCCGTATCCAGGCGGACCTCGGCCCGCTAATCTGTCTCGCACTCGGCGACGACGACCACCACCCGGCGGTCGCCCAACTGCACCGCGCCCTCCTGCGCGCAGTGCTCGACGGCGACTCCGAGCAGTCCAGGTCCCTGGCCGAGCGGCGTGTGCAGGACGCGATGGAGCGTCTGGTCGAGCTGCGCCTCACCGACTCGGGCTGACTTCCGGCTAGGGGGCAACCGCCGTGGATGTCATGGACTCCGTCGACGTAATGGATGTGGTCGCCCGCGTGCGCGACACCCTCGAAGACGTCTTCGCCGCCGTCGCCGAGGTCCGCGACCGCACCGCCGCCCTCGCCGCCGTACGGGACCGGGACCCGGAGGACCTGGGCACCGCCGACCTGGCCGCCCTCCGCCCCCTCCTCCACGACCGCCTCCGCCGGCACCGCGGCCTCGTCTCCGGCATCGGCTTCATCGCCGAACCCGGCCTCCTCTGCGACGTCCCCGCCTGGCTGGAGTGGTGGCAGACCACCCGCGACGGCGACCTTCGGCCCCTGCTCCTCGACCTGGACCCGAACACATCCGCCTACTCCGACTACACCCACTGGGACTGGTTCGCCATCCCGCGGGAGACCGGCGAGCGCGCCTGCGCCGGGCCGTACGTCGACTACCTCTGCTCCGACGAGTACAGCCTCACCCTCTCCGTGCCGGTGCACTTCAACGGCCGCTTCCTCGGCGTCGCCGCCGCCGACGTCTACCTCCGCCACTTCGAGGCCGCCGTCCTCCCCCTGCTCCGACGGCTCCCCGGCCCCGCCGCCCTCGTCAACGCCCGTGGCCGCGTGGCGGCGTCCACGGACGCCCGGCATCTGGCGGGCGCGCTGCTCAAAGGGCCGCGCTTCGGTGCGGCACGGCTGCGTCAGTGCGGCGAGATCCCGCTGGCGCTGGCGGAGCTGTAGCGCGAGTCCACCGTGGCGTCTGGCGCTCTGACCGGGGATGGTTCACCGGTTCCTGCCGGTGCGGGCGAGAGCGATCAATGGGCCATCAGCACGTCACCGCCTGCGTGAAGACGCGGTCAGGCGGGCTGCCACAGCTCGACCCGAGTGCCCTCGGGATCGGTGACCCAGCCGAATCGGCCGACACCCTCCATGTCCTGCGTCTCTTCGGCCACGTCCGCTCCCTTGTCGCGCAGTTGCGCGAGCATCGCATCCAGGTCGCGGACCCGGAAGTTGAGCATGGTCTGCTGGGCGCGGGATCCGAAGTAGTCGGTCTCGGACTCGAAGGTGGCGAACACCGTCGGCCCGGCTCCCTGACGCCACAGGCCGTTCTCATCGGCGTCCAGGCCCAGGCAATCGCGATACCACGCGCCCAGGGCCGCCGGGTCAGCGGCCCGCGTGAAGTATCCACCGATTCCAAGCACACGTTCCATGCCGCCATCTTGCCAGCACGGCGATCGGGCGGGCCGGCGGCAGTGCCGGCTGGGGAGCCGGCACACTCAGATCGTGATCCTGTTGGTTGAGCCGGGGGCGGCGGACAGGGCGACAGGGTTACGCACTGGCGCCTCCGCCCTGGAGAAGATCCGCGATTCGCGCGTCAACCTGCTGGCGGTCATAGCCCCTCAGCGTGACCTGGAACGTTGGCGGGGCCGCCGGTGAGTCGGCCTGGGGCAGGGCTTTGAGGTAGCGGTCCACTTGATGGCGGTCGTAACCCCGCCACACCACGTCGAAGCCACGGAACTCGGATGATGTCGACACTGTGCGGGTCACTCCAACCCTTCGGTATCCACGTTCGGACTCGCGGACTCTCAGTCGCTGAAGGCCAGACGGATCCCGAACGCTGCGATGACGGTCCCGGTGAGCCGGTCCAGCAGGCGGCGCGCCTGTGGCTTGCGCAGCCAGCCGTGCAGGAGGCGGGCGCAGCCGATCAGCACGGTCGACCAGACGAGGCCCACGGCGATGTGTACGGCGGTGAACAGGAGCCCCATGCTGAAGTGATTCGTCCCGGGAGGGATGAACTGAGGCAGAACGGCGACGTAGAACGCGCCCATCTTCGGGTTCAGGAGGTTGGTGAGCGCTCCCTGGCGCCAGCCGCCGCCCATCGAGTCCACGCCGGAGAGAACTGCTACCTCATCCGTGTCCGGCGCGGGTTGCCCTTTGAGGGTGGCCCAGAGCATGCGCGCACCCATCCACACCAGGTAGGCGGCACCTGCCCAACGCAGGGCCGCGTAGGCGACATGGGAGGCCGTGAGAAGTGCGGTTACACCCAGGGATGTGAGAGCGCCCCACAGGAGCGTTCCCGTCTGAATGCCCAGGACGACTCCCCAGGCCCTCCTCCGTCGGCCAAGGACCGACGTCCGCAGGATGAGGGCGGTGTCGAGTCCGGGGGTGAGCGTGAGGAGCCCTACTACCAGGGCGAAGGACCACAGTGCGGTGCTTATTGCCATGGGATGCCAGCGTAGCCCACGACCGCTCGGTTTCGGTATTCGGTCCCGTCGCACGCTATTGCGGTAATAGGGTGAACGCATGGCTACTAATGAACCCGCACCCCGCGTAGCACTCAAGAAAGTCACCCCGAACGTATCCGGCGCGATGGGCGCGCTGCACACCGCCGCAGTTGAGGCGGCAAGTGATGCAAAAGTCGAGCCGGAGCTGCTGGAGCTTATCCGGATCCGGGCGTCGCAGATCAATGGCTGTGCCTTCTGCCTCGACATGCATACGAAGGACGCTCGCGCGAAGGGGGAGACCGAGCAGCGCGTCTACGCGCTGAACGCGTGGCGTGAGACCCCGTTCTTCACCGAACGGGAGCGCGCGGCACTGGCGTTGACCGAGGCGGTGACGCTGGTGAGCGACGGGCGGGTGCCGGACGCGGTGTACGGGGCGGCGGCCGAGGTGTTCGACGAGGAGCAGGTGGCGGCGCTGATCTGGGCGGCGACGGTGATCAACGCGTACAACCGTATCGCTATCGCCACGCGAATGGTGCCGGGAAATTATCAGCCGGTTCCGAAGGATTCCTGAACCGGGGCGAGGAAATCGAATATCGCGCCGGGTCGATTCGTTTCGACCCGGCGCGATTCTGCTTATAGCTTATGGGGGCGGTATTCAGCCTCCTGGCAGCGGCTCGGAAATTCCGGTGAGCCAGGCCTGCCATTCGGCGGCGCGTGGGGCGGGCCCGGCGGTTATGGGGCGGTCGGTCCAGTCGGTGACGGGGCGGATTCCGTGGAGGGCGTTGACGAGCCACACCTCGTGGCCGTCGAGGTCGTCGAGGGTGCAGCGGCGGTGGAGGAGCCGGATGCCGGAGCGGCGGGCGCGGGCTTGGAGGAGGCCGGTGGTGACGCCGGGGAGGACGGGGAGTTCGGGGGCGGGGAGGCAGAGGGTGGTGTCGTCCTCCCACCACAGGATGCTGGAGTTCGCGGCCTCCAGGATCAGGCCGGAGGCGGTGGTGAGTACGGCCTCGTCGGCGCCCTGGCCCTGGGTGGAGGCCCGGCGGCGTACGCCGGCGAGGGTGCCGAGGTCGGGGCCTTTGCGGCGGGGGAGTGTGCGGGGGTCGGGCTGGCCGGCGCCCCATACGCGTACGGCGGGGGCGAGGGGAGGCGCGGGGCGCAGCCGCAGCCGCAGTTGGGGGCGGCGGCCGGCGGTGCGCGCGGCCGCGAGCTCGACGCGCGGGAACCAGGTGCCGTCGGCGCGGGGCAGGGCGGCGGTCATCTCGCGCCAGAAGGCGGAGAGTTGGGCGGCGGGCGGGCCGCCTGCCTCGGCGCAGGCGCGCAGGAAGCGCTCGCGGTGCCGGGGGAGGGCTCGGACGCGGCCGTCGCGGATGAGCCAGGAGTCGGCGGCGAGGAAGGGCCCTTCGGATCCCGGGTCGGTGGTGGTCAGGCCGTGGGCGGGGTCCCAGGCCAGGAGCTGTTCCGAGGTCGTTGTCGAGGTTGTTGTCATGGGGGCCTCCTCTCAGTACTTGCGGCCCACGCTCGCGGGCGAGCCGTGCCGGGGTCCGTACGGGGCGTGCTCCAGCCAGGCCCCGCACCAGGGGAGTACGGGGGCGAGGGTGGCGGCGGCGCGCTGCTTGGCCCGGACGATACGGCGCTGGGGGCGCAGATGGGCCAGGGCGGTGCCGGCGGCGGCGCTGTTGAAGAGGGCGGCGGCCCGGCGGGTCTCGGCGAACTCGGCGACCGCCGTGGTGGTCCCGGCGGCGAGCGACTCGGCGACGGCCGAGGCGGCGGCAGCGGCGTCTGCGATGCCGCTGTTCATCCCCCGGGCGCCGAAGGGCGGGAAGAGGTGGGCGGCCTCGCCGACGAGGAGCACGCGGTGGCGCGGGTCGCTGAACCGGGCGGCGACGGCGCGCAGGAAGCGGTACGTCGACACCCACAGCACACGGTCGGCGATGTCGTCGGCCTTCAGGTCGTCCACGACGCGGGGGAGCCAGCGGCGTACGGCCTCCTCGGTGCCGTAGGAGTCGGGCGAGTCGTCGTCGCGGCACTGGAGGTCGATCTGGAAGCCCCCGGTGAAGGGCACCCGCATCACGCTGCGGCCGCCCATGCCGGGGTGTTCGTAGTGAAAGACCCGCTCGACCGGCGCTTCGGCTCCCGGAACGCCGGCCACATCGACCACCACATGGAACCCCTCCGCGCGGATGCCGTCCATGGCGATGCCCAGGTCGTGCCGGACCGCCGAGCGGGCGCCGTCGGCCGCGATGACATGGCTGCCGGCCCACTCGCGGCCGTCCCTGGCTGTGAGCACCACCCCGGTGTCCTTGATCCGTACGCCGGTCACCTTGGCGCCCCACTCGAAGGCCACCCCGGCGTCGGCGCACGCGGCGAGCAGGAACCGCTCGGTGTCCACCTGCCGCAGGCTGGTGAACGGCGGCCCCGAGGAGGGCGGCGGCGGGAAGGTGCGGGCGTAGACCTCGCGGCCCCGGTACAGGGTGCGGTTGGTGTGCCAGGTCTGCCCGTACGAGGTGATCTCGGCGGCGAGGCCGGGCCGCATCGCGTCGAGCAGCCGCAGCGTCTCGCGATGCACGAACAGGGCCCGGCTGCCCGGCCGTTCGCGGCCCTGCGGATCGGCCTCCAGGACGGTGACCGGCAGGCCGTGGGCCCGCAGGGCGAGGGCCGCCGCCATGCCCACCGGCCCGGCCCCGGCCACCAGTACGCCGTTCGCGTCGGTCACGTCAGACCCCGAACCGGGCGGCGGGGAGGGCGCCCTCGGTGAGCATTCGGGTGATCTCGACCCGCTTGATCTTCCAGGTGGAGGTCCTCGGCAGGTCGTCGAAGCGCCACTGCAGCGGGGCGGACATCAGCGGCAGATCCGCGGTGGCCTCGTGCCAGCGGCGGTTGTCCAGCGGCCGGTCGCCCCGTACGCACACCACCGGCACCGGCTCCCGGTCCGCGCCGGGCACGATGATCACCTCGCGCAGCTCGTCGAGGCGGGTCATCAGGATGTCCTCGACCTCCAGATTGCTGTCCACCGAATCGATCTGGTCTATCTCACGGTCGATCAGATAGAGCCCGCCCCAACGGCTCTGGTAGCCCATGTCGCCCATCTGCCACCAGCCGTCGCCCAGTTGGGCGTCGTAGGTCTCCTGGGCGCCGAAGTAGGTGAGGATCCGGCCCCTGGTACGGGCCTCGATGCGGCCGGGCTTGCCGGACTTGGCGCGCTTCCCGGCCGCGTCGGCGATCCGCACGCGGGTGAAGCCGGGAATGGCGGTGCCCACCCGGCGGCCGTCCGCCTTCGCGGCGCTGCGGCGCGAGTACACCTGGAAGGCGACCGGCCCGGTCTCGCTCTGCCCGTACAGCTGGATGAGCCACGGCGAGCGCCTGCGGGAGGCGCCGAGCAGCCGCTGGACGGTGCGCGGGTGGATCGCGTCGAAGGTGCTGCCGTACGAGCGGACCTGGGACAGCGGTCGGCCGGGCGCGTCGGCCAGCTCCTCCCACAGGACGAAGGTGTTGGGGTGGGTCTCGACGATGCCGGGGCGGTGCTCGGCGAGCAGCGGTCCGGCGCTCGCCGGGTCCGGGTCGACGAGCATCAGCAGCGGGCTGCCGAAGTGCAGGAGCACGCCGAGCAGATGGTAGAAGCGGGAGTGGACGAAGGACATGTGCAGCGCGGCGGTCTCGCCACGGGTCGGCCAGCCCATCGCCTTCTGCGGGACCAGGCGGTTCCACATGGTGTTCGCGCAGTGCACGGCGAGCTTGGGGATGCCGGTGGTCCCCGAGCTGTGGGTGATCAGCGAGGGTTCGCGGGGGTGCAGCCGCACCGGCCCGTGCGGCGGGGCGCCGGCGTACTTGTCCAGCGGTACGGCGCCCTGCGCGTCGTCCACGCTCAGCACCTCCCGTACGAGACCGGGGACGCCGGCCCCGGCCAGTGGCCCCTCCAGCTTGGCCCGGTCGGTGATCAGCCAGGGCTGCCGCAGCCGGCCGAGCAGCTCGCCGACGACCGGGCCGGCCAGGCCGGGCGAGAGCAGCGCCGGGACCGCGCCGATGCGGGAGAGCGCGCAGGTCAGCAGAACGATGTCGAAGTTGTCCGACTTGTGGACGGCCACCCGTTCGGAGGGCCGGATCCCGGCCGCCCACAGCCGCGCGGCCAGGTCGTCGACCAGTCCGGCCAGTTCGGCGTAGCCGAGGGCGAGGCCTGCTTCGGGGCGTACGTCCAGCGGCCGGTCCAGGGTGACGGGGACGGAGCCGTGCCGGGATGCGGCCTGGTGGAACATCAGGCCCAGGTAGAACCCGCGCTCGGGGAGCAGGGGCAGGGAGAGGGACAGGGGCTGTCGCATGTGACCGGTCCTTCCTAGGGGGTTCACCAGGCGCCCTGGCGGACCAGGTGTCGGCGGAGCTTGCCGGTGGGGGTGCGGGGGAGGGACGGCACGACGCGTACGGTCCGGGGCACTTTGAAGGAGGCCAGGTGCTTGCGGGCGAGCGCGATCAGCTCGGGCTCGATGCCGGTCGAATCGTCAGTCGATCCGGTGACCACGAACGCCCACAGCCGGGTGGCGCCCTGGCCGTCGGTGACGGCCGCGACGGCGACCTCGTGCACCGCCGGATGGCCGCGCAGCACGTCCTCCACCTCCAGCGGTGAGACCGTGATGCCGCCGGTCATCTCCATGTCGTCGGTCCGGCCCAGGTGCCGGTAGGCGCCGTCCGGCTCGCGGCGGGCTCGGTCCCGGGTGTTGAGCCAGCCGCCGGACAGCGCTCGGGCGGTCTCCTCCGGCAGGTTCAGATACCCGGGGGTCAGCGTCGGGCCCTTGACCCACAGTTCGCCCTCGGCGCCGCTGGGCACCGGGTTCCCGGCGCGGTCCCGCAGCTCCACCTCGAAGCCGGGCACCGGGCGGCCGACGGTGCCCGGGATGTTGTGGGCCAGGCTGTTCGCGCAGAAGGCGTGGCCGGCCTCGGTCGAGCCGATCTGCTCCAGGACGGGCGCGCCGAGCAGGTCGGTGACCCGTTCCCCGAGCCCGGCGGGCATGCCCTCCCCGGCGGAGACGGCGGCGCGTACGGAGGCGAAGCAGGCGGCGTGCCCGAGGGCCCGGTCGGCCACCAGGGCGGCGTAGGCGGACGGCACGGAGTAGAGCAGGGTCACCCGGTGCCGGGCGACCAGTTCGTCCACGGCGGCGGGGGAGGGCCTGCGGTCCACCAGGACGGCGGAGGAGCCGGAGAAGAGCGGGAAGACGAAGGCGTTGCCGAAGCCGTAGGCGAAGAAGAGCTTGGACACCGACAGGGTGACGTCGTCGGGCCGGATCCCCAGCAGCTGCCTGCCGATGAGCTCGTGGTACGCCGCCGGGTCGCCGTGGCAGTGCACAACGCCCTTGGGGCGGCCGGTGGTTCCGGAGGTGTACTGCACGTACAGCGGGGTGCGCGGCCCGGCCGGATGGGGGTCGGCCGGGGCGGCGGCGCGGGCGAGCGCGAGCAGTTCGTCGGCGCCGAGGCGGCGGCCGGGGGCGAACCGTTCCTCCAGGCCGGGGCCGGTCACGGCCAGCCCGACGGAGGCGTCCTCGGCCATGAACTCGTGGTCCGCCTGGGGTAGTTCGGGGTTGGCCAGGACGGCGGTTGCGCCTAACCGCGCGGTGGCGAGGAAGGCGGTCACCCAGGCGATGGAGTCGGGGAGCGCGAGCAGTACGCGGTCGCCGGGGCCCACACCGTGGGCGGCCAGGACGGTGGCGGCGCGGGCTGCGAGGTCGTGCACCTCGCCGTGGGTGGTGACCTGGTGGCCCTCGTGGAAGGCCGGGCGGGTGGCCCAGCCCCGGCTCTCGGCCAGTGCGGCGAGGTCGGCGGCCAGGTTCCCGGACGTACGCCGTGAGGGGGAGGCGGGGGAGGCGGCGGAAGCGGGCGTGGGGCTCAGCGTGGTCGTGGTCGTGGTCCGGGGGGTCACCGGACGGCCTCCGGGACGTTGCCCAGGACCGTGTGGTCCTGGTAGGCGCGCATCGGGGCGGCGGTCTTGAGCAGCATCTCGTCGTACTCCGCGTCCGGGTCCGAGTCCAGGACGATGGCGCCGCCCGCGCCGAGGTGCATCCGGCCGCCGCTGAAGACGGCGGTGCGGATGACGATGTTGAGGTCGGCGGCGCCGTTGCAGCTCAGATAGCCGATCGCGCCGGAGTAGACCCCGCGCGCCTCGGTCTCCAGCGAGTCGATGATCTCCATCGTGCGCAGCTTCGGCGCGCCGGTCATCGAGCCGCCGGGGAAGCAGGCGCGCACCGCGTCCACCGCGCCGGTGCCCTTGCGCAGCTTGCCCGTGACGGTGGAGACCAGCTGGTGCACGGTGGCGTAGGTCTCGGTCGCCATTAAGCGGGGCACCTTCACCGTCGCGGTCTCGCAGACCCGGCCCAGGTCGTTGCGGAGCAGGTCGACGATCATCAGGTTCTCGGCCCGGGTCTTCTCATCGGCGGCGAGGGAGTCCCGCAGCCGGGCGTCCTCCTCCGGCTGCGAGCTGCGCGGCGCGGTGCCCTTGATGGGCTTGGCCTCGGCGGTGCCGTCCGGGGTGATCCGCAGGAACCGCTCGGGGGAGGAGCAGGCCACATCCACGTCCTGGAACTTCAGATAGGCGGCGTAGGGCGCCGGGTTGTAGCGGCGCAGCACCCGGTAGTAGTCGTAGCTGTCGCTGGGCGCGGGCAGCCGGGCGGCGTTGGTGAGGCAGATCTCGTAGCTGACGCCGGCCTTCAGCTCGCGTTGGCAGGACTCGATGTCGGCCACATAGGCGGCCCGGTCGCGGACCAGCCACGGTTCGGCGGCGCCGAGGTCCTGCGCGGCGGGCGCCGGGGCGGCGGGCGAGGGGGCGGCCGGTACGAAACTCAGCCTGGCCACCGCGCTGTCGAGCCAGTCGGCGGCTTCGCCGGCGCCCTGGGGGGTGTCCTCGGCGAGGCAGACGGCGTAGGTGGCGCCCTCCTGGTGGTCCACGGCGATCAGCCGGTCGGCGAAGAGCCAGCAGGCGTCGGGGGTTTCGGCGTGGTGGCGGTTGGGGGAGCCGCAGTCGGCCTTGAGCTCGTAGCCGAAGTAGCCGACGTAACCGCCGGTGAAGTCGAAGGGGAGACCGGGGGCGTTCACCTTGCGCAGCGCCAACTGCCGTTTCAGGTAGTCGAAGACGCTGCCTCGTCGGATCCGCCGCACCGGGCGCCCGGTCCGCTCGATCTCGCTGGTGCCGGTCCGGACGTCGTAGCGTACGAACTCGGCCAGGGGGCCCGTGTCGTCACCGAAGAACGAGAAGCGGGACTGCCCGGCCTCGACCCGGGAGCTGTCCAGCCAGAAGGCGCGGGGCGAGTCACCGCACATCCGGGTGAAGGCCGCTTCCGTGTCCACGGCGGTGTCGATCACCCTGGAGTGCAGACGGTAGCCGCCGGGCGCGGGCAGGGGCGCGGGCACCGGCACGCGCGGGGGCGCGTTCGGGGCCGGGGCCGCCGGGCGGGTCCGGGAACGGGGGCGGCGCCGGGCCGCCGTCAGGTCCCGGAAGTTGGCGAGCATCCGGTGGCCGAACTCGGTGAGGACGGACTCGGGGTGGAACTGCACGCCCCACATCGGCCGGCTGCGGTGCCGCAGGCCCATCAGCACGCCGTCCTCGGCCCAGGCGGTGGCCTCCAGGGTCCGCGGCAGCGGGCTCTGCACGGACAGCGAGTGGTAGCGCACCGCGGTGAAGTTCTGCGGCAGCCCCTGGAACAGTTCGCGGCCGTCGTGCCTGATCCTCGACAGATGGCCGTGCCGGGGCCGCGGCGCAGCCGCCACCCGGGCCCGTTCGCCCACCGCGATGCCCTGGTGCCCGAGGCACACCCCCAGTACCGGTATGCCGGACCGGGCCAGCAGCGTCGTGCCGATCCCGAAGTCACGCGGCTCGGCCGGGTGTCCGGGCCCCGGGGACACCACGATGTTGTCGAAGCCGCGCAGATCCAGTTCCGGGCCCGGCGGCGCGTCGTTGAGGACCACGACCGGCTCCTCGCCGTTGACCTCGGCGATCAGCTGGAACAGGTTGTACGTGTACGAGTCGTAATTGTCGATGAGCAGAGTCTTCACCCGGCCCACCTCCTTTTCTTGCTTTCCGTTCCTATGCGGCTCGGCGCTTGTGCCGCCCGCGGAACGCCTGGAGCGGTGGGTACAGCCATTTCTTGAGAAAGCGCTGCAAGCGCGGCATGAGTACCCAGGTGACAATGGCTGTCACGGTCAGGCACAGAGCCAGGGTACGGAGGAGTGGATTCACGCTGCTGAGGTAAGGAATCACCGTCAGGTTGAATATGAGAACCGGTGGGAAGACGGCACTCATGTTCACGAACCACAACTTCCATTTCGGCGGCGGTTGCGGTGCCGGCGGTGGGGCCGCCACCGGGGTTTCCGGGCCGTCGAACCATGATTTCAGGCCGGATATGCCACGGCGTCCGGTCTCCTCGGCTATTTGGTCGGCGCGAGCCGCCAACTGCGTTCTCGCCGCGGAAATCTCCCAGGCCCGCGCGTTGTCGTCGTCGTCGAAACGATGGATGAGATGCCACTCGGCCCCGGTCTCCCCGGACGCCAGGATCCCGCCGCCCAGATAGCCCGGGACCTGGGCTATCACGCTCAGCAGGGTGGTCGCCCAGGAGTGGAACTCGGCCTCGCGTCCCGGTGCCACCCGGTAGGCGATGGTGACGGTCACAGGTTCCCTGGGCACTGCGCCGACGACCTCCTTCCGGCTCCGGACATCGGTGAATACGGAGATGCTGCCTCATCCGTTCGACGATTGTGAAAGTTTTCTGTGGATCAGGGCACAGGTTTCTTCCGGTAGTCCCCTCTGACCTGCGCAGGATGATGTGAACAGTCGCCTGTCAAGGGTTTCGAAAAAATCGCTCAAGTGTCCGGTACGCGCAGCTTTGATGCATTCTGCCGCTCCTCGCGCTCTTTTGTCCTGCGGCTATTCCCGGATTTCCGGAATGACTTGCTGAGTGTGCGAGAAAAGCGGCACCATCGGTTCGCAACCGCACCACGATTGGCCGGAGCCGCGTGATCGATCATGTGATCAAAAGGCTCCGGGAATCGAAGTAAGGAGATCCATGTCCAGGTACGACTGGGACCAGGTACACGAAGGCATCGACCGGACGCGCACCGCGATCGAGTCGGCCCGCAAAGAAGTGACCGCCCACCCGATTTACCACCGGATAAGCAGCCGGGCCGAGATGGCGACCTTCATGGAACACCATGTCTTCGCGGTGTGGGACTTCATGTCCCTGCTCAAGTCCCTGCAGCGGAACCTGACCTGCGTGGACGTCCCCTGGGTGCCGCGCGGGTCGGCGACGAGCCGGCGGCTGATCAACGACATCGTCCTGGTCGAGGAGAGCGACGAGCTGGGCGGCGGTTTCACGAGCCACTTCGAGCTCTACCGCAGCGGCATGACCGAGGCGGGCGCGAACACCGCCCCCATCGACACCTTCCTCCGGCTGCTCGCCGCCGGGACCGATGTGCACCGGGCCCTGCGGGCCGCCCAAGTGCCCTTCCCCGCCGCCGAGTTCGTCAAGTCGACTTTCAAGACCATCGCCGACGCCCCGGTCCACAGCCAGGCCGCGGCGTTCGCCTTCGGACGCGAGGACCTCATCCCCGAGATGTTCGACCAGGTCATCAAGGTCGAGGGCAACGCCGAACGGTTCCCCGTCTTCTGCGACTACCTGGCCCGGCACATCGAGGTCGACGGCGAGGAGCACACCCCGATGGCCATGCAGATGGTCGCCGACCTGTGCGGCGACGACGACGCCAAGTGGGACCAGTGCGCCGATGCGGCCGTACGGAGCCTGACGGCCCGCAGCCGCCTGTGGGACGGCATCGTGGCGGCCCTCGACGAGCGCTGAGTCTCAGGCCGAGCGTAGTTCCCCGAGCACCGCGTCCGTGAACGCCGGCCACAACGGCTGTGCCCACTCCCCGAAGTCACGGTCCGTCAGGGCGACGCAGGCCGCGCCCGCCTCCGGGTCCACCCACAGGAAGGTGCCGGACTGGCCGAAGTGCCCGTACGTACGGGGGGAGGACAAGGATCCCGTCCAGTGCGGGGACTTGGAGTCGCGCAGCTCGAATCCCAGCCCCCAGTCGTTGGGGTTCTGGTGCCCGTAACCCGGCAGGACGCCCTTGAGGCCGGGGAAGACCACCGACGTGGCCTCGGCCAGGGTCGAGGGGTGGATCAGCCGCGGGGCCTGCAGCTCGGCGGTGAAGGCCGCGAGGTCGCCGGCGGTGGAGACGCCGCCGGCGGCCGGGGAGCCGGTCAGGGAGGTGGCGGCCATGCCCAGCGGCTCCAGGACGGCCAGTCGCAGATACTCCCCGAAGGGGATCTCGGTGGCCTTGGCGATGTGGTCGGCGAGGGCCTCGAAGCCCGCGTTGGAGTAGAGCCGCCGGGTGCCGGGGGCGGCCATGACCCGGGGCTCGTCGAAGGCGAGGCCGGAGGTGTGCGAGAGCAGGTGCCGCATCGTCGAGCCCTCGGGGCCCGCCGGGTCGTCCAGTTCGTAGACGCCTTCCTCGTACGCGACGAGCGCGGCGTAGGCCGTGAGCGGCTTGGTGACCGAGGCCAGCCGGAAGGGCCGGTCGGCGGGGCCGTGGGTGCCCGCCACGGTGCCGTCCCGGCGGACGACGGCCGCCGCCGCGTGGGGGACGGGCCATGTCTCGATCAGGCTCAGGTCGATGGGGCTCAGGCTGTGCATGCCAGCGAGCCTAACGGTGGCGATACCGGCACGAAACACGGCCCGCCTATGGTGAATGAACCGATCGGTTCAACGGTTGGTTCACGAAGACCGAGGAGGCGCAGTGATGGACGTGAGTTCGGCGAGCTTCATCCCCCGCAGGGTGTCCGGCGCGGACGAGGCCAGGCAGGTCATGGCCCGCGAGGGCGCCGCCATCGTCACGGGGCTGGCCGACGAGGCGGCGGCCGTGGCCTTCGGCGCGCAGGTCATGGGCGACAGAAGTGTCCGGATCGGCACGCAGTTCGAGGCGACCAAGGCGAACAACCGGCGCGAGGCGATGGTGGTGGACGCCCAGCCGGCCGACAAGCACGGCCGCAAGCGCGACTTCGGTACCTCCGAGGAGCGGATGATCGCCCACAACGACGGCTTCGCCTTCGGCGACTACGCGCCCGACCACCTCTTCCTGTGGTGCGAGCGCCCCGCCGCGGTGGGCGGCGACTCCTTCCTCATCGACACTGCCCGGCTGCTCGACCTGCTGGCCGCCGACCCCGAGCACGCCGACCTCGCCGACTTCTGCCGCACCGTCGACATCGACCACTCCGAGCCGAACTACCCGCAGGGCACCTACGCCCCCATCGCCCGCCGCACCCCCTCCGGCCGCCTCCAGGGCCGCTTCCACCCCTGGCAGGCGCCGGTCGAGGGAACGGCCCACGAGGCCGCGCACTGGGCCTTCGTACGCCGCTGGGAGAGCGCGGTCGTCGCCGCCCGTGACACCGGCCCGATGTTCCGGGTCGAGGCCGGAGAGATGATGTGCGTCGACAACTACCGTGTCCTGCACGGCAGGGACGGCCACAGCGACCCGAACCGCAAGGTCTGTTCCATCTGGGGCTGGAGCACGGACGCCGTGGCGATCCCGGACGGCCCGCTGGACATCGTCGTACCGAGGATCCCTGTGACTCCTCCCCCCAGGTAAATCCGGACAGGGCCTAGACGCGGCGGGCGATGACCTCCATGCACACCCGGTAGCGTTCGCTGACCGCGTAGTGCAGGGGCTCGAAGCCGTGCTCTTCCAGCAGTGCGTAGAGGCGCCGGCGGCTGAAGTTGTGGAAGTGCTCCAGCTCTCCCCAGTACGGGTTGACGTTGCCCGCATCGAGCAGGCGCCAGACCGCACAGCCGTAGTGGGGCATCGATGCGAAGATCACGCCGTCCTCCCGCAGCAAACGGTGCGCGGCGACCAGGCCCTCACCCGGGTACGGCATGTGCTCCAGCACGTCGGCCAGACTGATCACGGAGTACCGGCCCGGAGCGTCGAGCGTCGTGAGGTCGGCGCAGCGGGCCTCGATGCCGAGTTCGCTCAGTCCCCGGGCCGTCGAAGGCCGCAGATCCAGGCCTTCGGGCTCGTAACCCCACTCTTCCGCGGTGAACAGCAGCGAGCCGTTGCCGAAGCCGACGTCGAGCCAGCGGCCGTCCGCGGCATAGCGGGTGACGCGCTCCACGATGCGCGCGGAGATATAGCGGCTCTGCTCGAACTCCGCGCCCGGCTGCTGGCCCGGGTTGGTCGAGGAGAAGACCTCCGCCGAGACCTCGTCCGAGAAGTAGCCGTCGGTGAAGACATGTTCGCAGGCGGAGCAGCGCATCCAGACCATGATCGGCGCGACCACCGGCTTGTAGAGCAGGTGGTGTGAGCAGTCGCCGTGGCGCAGTACGGAGATCTCGGGGGCGGAGCACAGTGGACAGGCGTCGTACAGCAGACGCGGCTTGTGCGGCGTGGGCGTGGGCGTGGGCGTGGCCGTGACGAAGGCGCTGGCGGACATATGGGGAAAATACCGCCCGTTTCGGTCGGCATCGTGGTGACGCGCTGGGACCACGCAGATCAAGGTCCGCCAGGGTCGTTCGTGACCGGCTTGCCGTACGCCTCCGCCCGCTCCGCGATGGACGCCGCCACGGCGGCGTTGGCGCGGTCGGTGCCGGCCCGGTCCCCGGAGGTGATCAGGTCGAGTTGCAGGCCGCGCCACACCGCGACGAGTTCCCGTGCCAGGTCGTCGGCGGCCGGGCCGGGGACGCCGTCGCGGCGCAGGCAGGCGGCGGCGTGGCGGCGCCAGTCGGTGCCGACGGAGTCCAGGAAGGCGTCGAAGCGGCCGCGCTGGTGGGCGGCCAGGCCGAGGACCTCGAAGAAGGTGCGGTGGAAGGGCAGGTTCCCGTCGTCGGCGACGGCCTCCCAGGCGGTGGTGATCCGGTCGGCCAGCGGCTGCCGCCGGTCATCCAGGATCGCGAAGGCGCGCGCGAGCACGGGAAAGCTCCGGCTCGCCTCGTTCAGCGCCGCCAGGATCAGCTCCTCCTTGGAGCCGAAGTAGTACAGCAGCATCCGGTTGTTGGTCCCGATCGCCTGCCCCAGTCGCCGCAGGCTCAGCTCGGCGACCCCGTGCTCCAGTACGTAGTCGGCGGTGAGCCGCAGCAGCCGGTCCCGCTCGGGCGTGGCCGACGGGGCCGATGGGGCTGGTGGGGTCGCTGGGGCCGGATTCTCGGGCATGCCCGCACATTACCTGCCGTTCGCTGACGCAAACCCGCTTGCTTCGAGTGCACTCCAACGTTCTAGCGTTGACGCCATGACCGTGACGCAGGTGGCGAAGAGCAAGCCCGGCAACGTGAGCAGCTGCGAGGACGATACGGCGCACCCGCTCCCGGACGGCAGAGACCGCTACACGATCAGCGAGGTGGCCGAGGTCACCGGGCTCACCGCGCACACCCTGCGCTGGTACGAGCGGATCGGGCTGATGCCGCACGTCGACCGCTCGCACACAGGGCAGCGGCGGTTCACCAACCGCGACCTGGACTGGCTGGGCTTCGTCGGCAAGCTGCGGCTGACCGGGATGCCGGTCGCGGACATGGTCCGCTACGCCGAGCTGGTGCGGCTCGGTGACCAGACGTACGACGACCGCCGGGCGCTGCTGGAGGGGACCCGGACCGATGTGCTGCGCCGGATCGCGGAGCTCCAGGACACCCTCGCGGTCCTTGACCACAAGATCGACATGTATACGGAAAGGGCCTGACCCCATGAGCAACGACAAGATCAGCACCGCTGTCCTCGGCACCGCAGGGCCCGTCGTGGGCATCCAGGGGCTCGGCTGCATGGGCATGAGCGAGTTCTACGGCGACACCGACGAGGCCGCCGCCCGCGCCACCCTGGAGGCCGCCCTCGACGCGGGCGTCACCCTCTTCGACACCGCCGACGTCTACGGCTCCGGGGCCAACGAGGAGTTCATCGCCCCCTTCGTCCGCGCCCACCGCGACGAGATAACCCTCGCGACCAAGTTCGGCATCGTCCGCAAGGCCGAAGACCCCCACTACCGGGCCGTCAGCAACGACCCCGCCTACATCCGGCAGGCCGTCGAGGCCAGCCTCCGGCGGCTCGGCGTCGATGTCATCGACCTCTACTACATGCACCGCCGCGACCCTGCCGTCCCCTTCGCCGAGTCGGTCGGCGCGATGGTCGAGCTCGTCGCGGAGGGCAAGGTGAAGTACCTGGGCCTGTCCGAGGTCACCGGCGCGGAGCTGCGCGAGGCGCACGCCGTGCACCCGATCGCCGCCGTCCAGTCCGAGTGGTCGCTCTTCAGCCGCGACGTCGAGATCTCCCTCGTCGCCGCCGCCGCCGAACTGGGCGTCGCCGTCGTGCCCTACTCCCCGCTCGGCCGCGGCTTCCTCACCGGCGCCTTCCAGGATGCCGCCGCCGACCTGTCCGGCACCGACTTCCGCCAGTTCCAGCCCCGCTTCACCGGCGAGAACGCCAAGCGCAACGCGGATCTCCTCGACCCCGTACGCAAGGCCGCCAAGGCCCACGACGCCACCCTCGGCCAGATCGCCCTGGCCTGGGTCCACAGCCGCGCCCACGCACACGGGCTGACGGTGGTCCCCATCCCCGGCACCCGCAAGGCGGAGCGCGTCCGCGAGAACGCGGCGGCGACCCGTATCGAGCTCAACGAGCTGGAACTGGAGTGGCTGGACCAGATCGCCGACCAGGTCGCGGGCGACCGCTACCCGGACATGTCGTCGACGTCGACGGCGCGCGAGTAGGCCCTAAGCCGTACACGCAGAGCCACTGGCGCAGGTCACCGAGCCGTACGCCCCCAGCGCTATCCGCGTGAAGTTGGCCAGGCTGGCCGTCCCCTGCTGGAAGTACCCCGCATGCCCTTGGGCGCCCGTCGCCGCGATGACGCGGGCGCCGAAGGCGCGGGAGACGGGGTCGGCGCCGTGGCCGAGGCCGGCGAATTCCAGGTGGGGGACGTCGCCGATCCAGTCGGTGGAGTCCCGGGTGGCCCAGACGCGCGCGGTGGTGTGCAGGTCCGCGGCGTGTTCGGCGCGCATGCCGGGGCTGCCGAAGACGGCCACGTCGGTGACCGAGGCCGGCAGGTGGGACGCGGCCACGCCGCACAGCACGGAACCGTACGAGTGGCAGAAGAGCGAGACCTGGGAGCGCGCCGGGAGCGCGGTGAGCAGGGCGTTGAGCCGCTTCGCACCGGCCTCGGCCAGTTCGCCGGTCGAGGCGTCCAGGCCGACGCCGGACGGCGTGGTGTAGTCGGCCCAGGCGATGACCGCGGTGTGCGCGGACGGCCGCACGGTCCGCTCGGCGGTGTAGAGCGCGGACGCCATGCCGACCGGGGCCCGGTACTCCTGGACGGTGCGCTCGAAGCTCAGGATGTCGGTGTCCACGCCGGGGACGATGACCGAGACCCGGTCGGCGGCGGCGAGGTCACCGAAGACCTCGGCCACCCGGCCGCGTCCGGTGGGGTCGAAGGCGAGGATCTGCCGGTCGCCGCTCAGCAGCGAGGCGTAGCGGTCGGCACGGCTGGCCGCGTCCTGGCGGCCCTCGAATGTCAGCAGGTCGCTGTGCGAGCGCTGGGTCTCCCGGATCTCGGCCGCCGCGAGCGCGTGGCGGTTCGCCGCGTAGCGCAGGGAGACCGGCGCGCCGTTGAGGTTCCCCACGACCAGCGGATACCGCACGGCGAGCCGCTGGCGCTGCGCGGGCGAGAGCGTGGCGAAGAAGTGCGCGACGGCGTCAGCGCCGGCCTCCGGGCGCGGCAGGCTTCTACCCCCCACCGAGTCCTTGAGCCAGGCCGCCAGGGCGGTGGCTCTCGGGTCGGAACCGGCCCTCGAACTGTGCAGGGCCGTCCATCCGGTGGTCGCCAGCATGACGAACACCACGGCCAGCGCCAGCAGGGCACGCAGGGAGGGCGAGCTGAAGCGCTCGTCGACAAAGCCCAAGGATTTCCGCCTCGCGTTGTGATGTGGGGGTGTCCGTCCAGGAGGTACGAGGCCCAACGAGGCCGCTCCCCGGAGGAAACGCGTACCGGCCAGCCTAAGAGACGCGGAGGCCCTCCCGGCCCGGGGGTGACCCAAGTCACGTTTGAAACGGTGCGATTCCGCCCACTCGTTCGGGGGATGGCTCCTGCCGTCGCCGCGGGTGGTAATGGCGTCCCGTCGGGTCCTGCGACGGGGTTCGGGCGGGTTCGGGGCGGGTTCGGCCGGGCCCGTTTGTCAATTCCCTATCAGGATGAAAGCGGTTGAACCCCCTTTTCCCGGGCGTACGGGACGGCGAAGCTGATCACGTACCTGAGAAACCACAACGGGGAGTGATCCACCATGCGTCACGTTCTGACCGCCGCCACCGCCGCCGTCCTCGTCCTCGCCTGCGCGGCCCCGGCCGCCGCCGCCCCCGCCTCGGGCGACTGCTCGCCCGGCGAGCTGTGCCTGTGGGCGAAGCCCGGCTACGGCGGTTCCCGTACGGTCCACGAGCTGGCCGACACCGACGTCAATTCCTGCGTCCCGCTGCCCGAGGGGACCTCCGCGAAGTCCTTCGTCAACCGGACCAGGAAGCTCGTGACGACCTATCAGAGCCGCGAGTGCGCCACGGAAGGAGACTTCGTGACCTTCCCCTCGGGCACCTGGGTTCCGGAGTCCCGGCACACGATCCGGGCGTTCCAGATTGTCGACCAGAGTTAGGGGCAAATGCTCTGGTGAACCTTTGACACCCAAGGAGGTGCCATGCCGGCCCGCCCGCCCACCAGTACCCGTTCCGACACCGGAACCCTGGCCATCGTCGGAGTCATCTGCGCACTCGCCGGATTCTTCGTCCTAGGCATCGTCCTCGGCCCGATCGCCGTCCTCTGCGGCTGGCTCGGCATGGGGCGCGGCAGGAGCGGCCGCAAGCCGATACCCGCCGTCGTCGCGCTGATTCTGGGCGCGATCGACACGCTCATAGCGCTGCTCTGGCTCACGAACGCCGGCTGGTAGCGATCCCCGCAACCGAACGGCCGGGCCCCCGCCGCGTGGTGCGGCAGGGGCCCGGCCGTGGCTGACGGCGTGGGCGACGGCTACGCGTCGCCGCCGGCCGCGCCGGGGTCCGCCGCGGAGACGTCGAGCAGCTGGTAGCGGTCGATCGCCTGCTTGAGCACGGACCGGTCGATCTTGCCGTCCTTGGCGAGCTCCGTGAGGACGCCGAGGACCACCGACTGCGCGTCGATGTGGAAGAAGCGCCGGGCCGCGCCACGGGTGTCGGCGAAGCCGAAGCCGTCCGCGCCCAGGGACTGGTAGGTGCCCGGGACCCAGCGGGAGATCTGGTCGGGTACGGCCCGCATCCAGTCGGAGACGGCGACGAAGGGACCTTCGGAGCCTGCGAGCTTGCGTGTGACGTAGGGCACGCGCTGCTCCTCCTCCGGGTGGAGGAGGTTGTGGGTCTCGGTCTCTACGGCGTCGCGCCGCAGCTCGTTCCAGGAGGTGGCGGACCAGACGTCGGCCCGTACGTTCCACTCCTCGGCGAGGATCTTCTGCGCGTCCAGGGCCCACGGCACCGCCACACCCGACGCGAGGATCTGCGCGGGGATGGCCCCGGCGTCGCCGGAGCGGTACTTGTAGATGCCCTTGAGGATGCCCTCGGCGTCGACGTCGGCCGGCTCCGCGGGGTGCACGATCGGCTCGTTGTAGACGGTGAGGTAGTAGAAGACGTCCTCGCTGTTCTCGCCGTACATCCGGCGCAGGCCGTCCTTGACGATGTGCGCGATCTCGAACCCGAAGGCGGGGTCGTAGGCGACGACCGCCGGGTTGGTCGAGGCGAGCAGGTGCGAGTGGCCGTCGGCGTGCTGGAGGCCTTCACCGGTCAGGGTCGTACGGCCCGCCGTGGCGCCGAGCACGAAGCCGCGCGCCAGCTGGTCACCCATCTGCCAGAACTGGTCACCCGTGCGCTGGAAGCCGAACATCGAGTAGAAGACGTAGATCGGGATCAGCGGCTCGCCGTGGGTGGCGTACGCGGAGCCCGCGGCGATCAGCGAGGCCGTACAGCCCGCCTCGGAGATGCCGTCGTGCAGCATCTGGCCGGTCGGGGACTCCTTGTACGCCAGGAGCAGCTCGCGGTCCACGGCCTCGTACTGCTGGCCGAGCGGGTTGTAGATCTTGGCGGACGGGAACAGCGAGTCCATGCCGAAGGTGCGGTACTCGTCGGGGGCGATCGGCACGAAGCGCTTGCCGATCTCCTTGTCCCGCATGAGGTCCTTGAGCAGCCGGACGAAGGCCATGGTGGTGGCGATCGACTGGGTGCCGGAGCCCTTCTTGGTGGCGGCGTAGGCCTTCTCGTCCGGGAGGTTGAGAGGCTTGGCGCGCACCACGCGGGTGGGCACGTAGCCGCCGAGGCCGGCGCGGCGGTCGTGCATGTACTGGATTTCCTCGGACTTCGCGCCGGGGTGGTAGTAGGGCGGGTAGCCCTCTTCGAGCTGCTTGTCCGTGATGGGGATGTGCAGCCGGTCCCGGAAGCGCTTGAGGTCGTCGGTGGTGAGCTTCTTCATCTGGTGGGTCGCGTTGCGGCCCTCGAAGTTCGGCCCGAGGGTCCAGCCCTTGACGGTCTGGGCCAGGATGACGGTCGGCTGCCCCTTGTGCTCCTTGGCCGCCTTGTACGCCGCGTAGATCTTCTTGTGGTCGTGACCGCCGCGGCCCAGGTGCAGGATCTGGTCGTCGGTGAGGCCCTCGACCATGCCGCGCAGCCGCTGGTCGTCGCCGAAGAAGTGCTGGCGGATGTACGCGCCGGTCTCGGTGGCGTACGTCTGGAACTGGCCGTCGGGCGTGGTGTTGAGCTTGTTGACCAGCACGCCGTCGCGGTCCTGGGCGAGCAGCGGGTCCCAGCTGCGGTCCCAGATGAGCTTGATGACGTTCCAGCCGGCGCCCCGGAACTGGGACTCCAGCTCCTGGATGATCTTGCCGTTGCCGCGCACCGGGCCGTCGAGCCGCTGCAGGTTGCAGTTGACGACGAAGGTGAGGTTGTCCAGGCCCTCGCGGGCGGCCAGGGAGAGCTGTCCGAGGGACTCGGGCTCGTCCATCTCGCCGTCGCCGAGGTAGGCCCACACATGCGACTGCGAGGTGTCGGCGATGCCGCGCGCCTGCATGTAGCGGTTCATCCGGGCCTGGTAGATCGCCCCGAGGGGGCCGAGGCCCATGGAGACGGTCGGGAACTCCCAGAAGTCCGGCATGAGGCGCGGGTGGGGGTACGAGGACAGGCCGTAGGGGGCCTTGGACTTCTCCTGCCGGAAGGCGTCGAGCTGCTGCTCGCTCAGCCGGTCCAGGAGGAACGCGCGGGCGTAGACGCCCGGCGAGGCGTGCCCCTGGAAGAAGATCTGGTCGCCGCCGTCGCCGCCGTCCTTGCCCCGGAAGAAGTGGTTGAAGCCCACGTCGTACAGGGAGGCGGAGGAGGCGAACGTGGCGATGTGGCCGCCGACGCCGATACCGGGCCGCTGGGCACGGGACACCATGACCGCCGCGTTCCAGCGGGTCGCGTTCAGGACCTTGCGCTCGATCTCCTCGTTGCCGGGGAAGAACGGCTCGTCCTTGGTCGCGATGGTGTTCACGTAGTCCGTGCTGCGCATCTCGGGCACGGCCACGCGCTTTTCGCGGGCGCGCTCGATGAGGCGCAGCATCAGGTAGCGGGCGCGCTCGCGTCCGCGCTCGTCGATAGCGGCGTCAAGCGAGTCGAGCCATTCCGCCGTCTCCTCGGGATCGAAATCCGGGACCTGGCTGGGAAGGCCACCAATGATGATCGGGTTGCGATCGGATCCGGAAGCCACGCTGTTCCTTCGCTACTAGGTCTTGCTCTGCTGGGTCGCGCCGCCTCCATCGTGTACCGCGTCACTCGAAAACGTCATCTCTACTGAGCGGTAACAGCCACGTACTGAGACAGACCCCTTACAGAGTCCTCGGTGCTCTTTGCGTGGCGCTGGTGAGCCGGTCGGCCCGGGGCCTGGTGCGGCCAGGCCCCACCGAACTTTACGCCCAGTCGGACGTACGACCGACCCTGGGACTGATTCGGGGTGAACCCTGGCAAACCGCCGTGATCTGCGTCACGATTCAAGGTGCGGGTTGCGGTGACACGTCAACGTATGGGCGTGATGGGTGGTCGGGTACTTGCGCGATCCGCCGCGCCCGTGTGGACTACCGCCAATAACCCGCGCAGTGGCGGGAAGGTATCCCCCATGACAGGAGGCAAAACGTGAGCGCGACCGCGGACCACGCGGAGGAGCGGACCAACCCGGCTGGCCGGCTTGGTTTCGAGCCCGGACAGGTGGTCCAGGAGCTGGGTTACGACGATGACGTCGACCAGGAGCTCCGCGAGGGTATCGAGGAGATCACGGGCGAAGAGCTCGCTGACGAGGACTACGACGACGTTGTTGACGCCGTCATCCTGTGGTTCCGCGACGACGACGGCGACCTGACCGACGCCCTGGTCGACGCCACGTCCGCCGTCGACGACGGTGCCCAGATCTGGCTCATGACCCCGAAGACCGGCCGCGACGGACACGTCGAGCCGAGTGACATCGGAGAGGCCGCGCAGACCGCCGGCCTGGCTCAGACGAGCAGCCTCAATGTGACCAAGGACTGGACCGCCAGTCGCCTGGTCACCCCCAAGACGGCTCGGGCGGGCAAAAAGTAGGCTCCGCCTCCACACCCGATGGACAAACCGCCCCCGACGGCCTCCCGGCCGCCGGGGGCGCGCTGTGTCGCGCCCGGGGCCGGTGGCAGACTGGCTGCGCCCGACGGGCCCCGGCCCCGTCACCAGAAAGGTGTTCCCATGACGATCGCCGTAGGCGACAAGGCTCCGGACTTCGAGCTGAAGAACCAGCACGGCCAGACCGTTCGGCTCTCCGACTTCCGCGGCGAGAAGAGCGTCGTACTGCTGTTCTATCCCTTCGCCTTCACGGGTGTCTGCACGGGCGAGCTGTGCGCCCTGCGCGACGAGCTGCCCAGCTTCCAGAACGACGATGTGCAGCTGCTCGCGGTCTCCAACGACTCCCCGTTCACCCTGCGGGTCTTCGCCGAGAAGGAGGGCCTGGACTACCCGCTGCTCTCCGACTTCTGGCCGCACGGCGAGGCCTCGCGCGCCTACGGCGTCTTCGCCGAGGACAAGGGCTGCGCGGTGCGCGGCACCTTCGTCATCGACAAGGAGGGCGTGGTCCGCTGGACCATCGTCAACGGGCTGCCGGACGCCCGTGACCTGAGCGAGTACGCCAAGGCGCTCGAAGCGCTGTAACAGGCGGGAACCGCTCACTAGGCTCAGGGCGTTGATCCGGTTGAAGACCGGATGGAACCGGCAATGCGAACAATCGGGAGGACCCGTGGGAGTCAGCCTCAGCAAGGGTGGCAACGTATCGCTGACGAAGGAGGCCCCCAACCTGACGGCCGTCCTCGTCGGCCTCGGCTGGGATGCCCGCACGACCACGGGCACGGACTTCGACCTCGACGCCAGTGCGCTGCTCGCCGGCACCGAGGGCAAGGTCATCTCCGACCAGCACTTCGTGTTCTTCAACAACCTCAAGAGCCCCGACGGCTCCGTCGAGCACACCGGTGACAACACCACCGGTGAGGGCGAGGGCGACGACGAGGCGATCAAGGTGAATCTGGCCGGGGTCCCGGCCGATGTCGCCAAGATCGTGTTCCCGGTGTCGATCTACGAGGCCGAGGCCCGCCAGCAGTCCTTCGGCCAGGTCCGCAACGCCTACATCCGCGTGGTGAACCAGGCCGACAACAAGGAGCTGGCCCGCTACGACCTCACCGAGGACGCCTCGACGGAGACCGCGATGGTCTTCGGCGAGCTCTACCGGCACGGCGCGGAGTGGAAGTTCCGGGCCATCGGGCAGGGGTACGCGTCCGGTCTGCGCGGCATCGCGCAGGACTTCGGCGTCAACGTCTGATTCACCCGTACGGCGCCGCGCATCCGGCGCGGTGCCGTACGCCAGCCGGGGAGGAAAGAGAAGACATGGGCGTCACGCTCGCCAAGGGGGGCAATGTCTCCCTCACCAAGGCCGCACCCAATCTCACCCAGGTGATGATCGGACTCGGCTGGGACGCGCGCTCCACCACCGGAGCCGACTTCGATCTCGACGCCAGCGCCCTGCTGTGCGCATCGGGACGGGTGCTCGGCGACGAGTACTTCGTCTTCTACAACAACCTCAAGAGCCCCGACGGCTCGGTCGAGCACACCGGCGACAACCTCACCGGTGACGGCGAGGGCGACGACGAGTCGATCCTGGTCGACCTCAGCCAGGTGCCGGCGGGCGTCGACAAGATCGTCTTCCCGGTCTCGATCCATGAGGCCGACAGCCGCGGCCAGACCTTCGGCCAGGTCAGCAACGCCTTCATCCGGGTGGTCAACCAGGCCGACCAGGCCGAGTTGGCGCGCTACGACCTCTCCGAGGACGCCTCCAGCGAGACTGCGATGATCTTCGGTGAGCTCTACCGCTACAACGGCGAGTGGAAGTTCCGTGCAGTCGGCCAGGGGTACGCGTCGGGGCTTCGAGGCATCGCCCTAGACTTCGGGGTCAACGTTTCGTAAAGCCGCAACCGCAATGGGAATGGGTTACCAGTGCTCCTGAGAACATTCGGCTGGTCGTTCGGCATCACAGCCGCCGGCCTGGCCTTGGCCGGCGTCCTCTGGGGCGCTGAGGGGCTCGCCATCGTGGCGATCCTCTCCGTACTGGAGATCTCGCTCTCCTTCGACAACGCCGTGATCAACGCGGGCATCCTGCGGAAGATGAACGCCTACTGGCAGAAGATCTTCCTGACCATCGGTGTTCTGATCGCCGTCTTCGGCATGCGGCTGGTCTTCCCCGTCGTGATCGTCGCGATCACCGCGAAGCTCAGCCCGTGGGAGGCCGTCCAGCTCGCGATCAACGACAAGGAGCAGTACGAGAGCCTCGTCACCAGCGCCCACCCGGCGATCGCCGCCTTCGGTGGCATCTTCCTGCTGATGATCTTCCTCGACTTCATCTTCGAGGAGCGCGAGCACCAGTGGCTCTCCTGGCTGGAGAAGCCGCTCGCCAAGCTGGGCAAGCTGGACATGCTCTCGGTCGTCATCGCGCTGACCGCCCTGCTGGTCACCTCCATGACCCTCGCCACCGATGTGGCCCACCACGGCGGTGACAAGAGCGCCACGGTGCTGCTGTCCGGCGTGGCGGGTCTGATCACGTACCTGGTCGTGGGCGGCATCTCCAGCTACTTCGAGGACCGCCTGGAAGAGGGCGAGGACGAGGCCGACGAGACGGTCGCCGAGATCGCCAAGGGCGGCGGCACGAGCCCGGGCGCGTCCGCCGTGGGCCTGGCCGGCAAGGCCGCGTTCTTCATGTTCCTCTACCTCGAGGTCATCGACGCGTCCTTCTCCTTCGACGGCGTCATCGGCGCCTTCGCCATCACCAACGACATCTTCGAGATGGCCCTCGGTCTCGGCATCGGCGCGATGTACATCCGGTCCCTCACCGTCTACCTGGTCCGCCAGGGCACCCTGGACGACTACGTGTACCTGGAGCACGGCGCGCACTACGCGATCGGCGCCCTGGCGGGCATTCTCCTGGTCACCATCAAGTTCGAGATCAACGAGGTCATCACCGGCCTCGTCGGTGTCGTCCTGATCGGTGCTTCCTACTGGTCGTCGGTGGTGCGAAACCGGCGTGAAGGGGAAAGCTCAGGACAGTCGAACGACAAGGCGGAAGTCACTTCCGGAGTCTGATCCGGAGTCTGGGACTCTGATCGAGCAGACTCGCCGCCCCCTGCCGACGACCGGCAGGGGGCGGTTCGCGTCCAGGGGAGGGTGGAACGTTATGTGGAAGTTCCCGGGCTTTCTACGGCCCAGCGGCGCCGCTCAGTTCGACGTCGCGAACGCGCACACCGTCGAGCTGACCAGGCGGCATCCGGTGGTGTCCCTGAGCAAGCAGGGCGCCGCCACCGGCAACCTGCGGATCAACCTGTCCTGGTCCATGCGCCCCTCCGACGGCGCCTGGGACCAGCGCCAGGGCTCCTGGCTGCGCCGCCAGCTCCAGCTCTTCAAGCCCGAGGCGGTGCAGGCCGCCGGGCCCGCCATGGTCAACGTCGACCTCGACCTGGCCTGCCTGTACGAGCTGGCCGACGGCACCAAGGGGGTCGTACAGCCGCTCGGTGACTTCCTGGGCGACCTGGACGCGCCCCCGTACATACAGATGAGCGGCGACGACCGCTTCGGCGGCTCCTCCGGCGAGACGCTCTACATCAACTTCGACAAGCGGGAGGAGTTCAAGCGGCTGCTGGTCTTCGTCTACATCTACGACGGCACGCCCGCTTTCGACCGCACCCACGCCAAGGTTGATATCTTCCCGACCTCCGGCCCCCGCATCGAGATCCCGCTCACCGAGCGCGAGCCGCAGGCCCGTTCCTGCGCGGTCGTCCTGATCGAGAACAAGAAGGGTGAGCTGACGGTGCGCCGCGAGGTCAAGTACGTCTACGGCTTCCAGGCCGAGCTCGACCGGCTCTACGGCTGGGGCCTGCAGTGGGGCCGGGGCTACAAGACGGGCGCCAGGCCTTAGCGGCGCTCCTGGAACTGCGGGCCCTGCGGGGGCAGCTTGAAGGCGGTCGGCGAGGCGAGCTGCTGGTGCGGGTAGCCGTATGCGGGCGCCGGGACGGTGGCGGGGGCCTGCTGGGGGTAGCCGTAGGCCGCTGCCGGGACCGTCGGGGCGGCGGCGGGCGGGTAGCCGTAGGCGGGGGCGGCCGGCTGGGTGGCGGCCAGGGTGGGCGCGGCCAGCGGATAGCCGTCGGGCTCGGGCTCTGCCTGCTGCGGCACCGGCTGCGGCACGGAGGTCGGCTCGGAGTCGGGGGAGGCGTCGGGCGCGGGGCCGGCCGTGCCGTCCTCGTCCACGGAGATGCCGAACTCGGTGGCGAGGCCGACCAGCCCGTTCACATACCCCTGGCCGAGGGCGCGGAACTTCCACCCGTCGCCCCGCCGGTACAGCTCCCCGCAGATCAGCGCCGTCTCGCTGCCGGTGTCGGGCACGACGTCGAACAGCGCCAGGGCCTCGCCGTCGCCGCCGCTTCCGTAGAGTGTCAGCCGCAGGTCCGAGACCAGGCCGAACGGGCTGTCCTCCGCCGAGGCGCAGATCGCCACCCGGTCCACGCTCGGGTCGAGCGCGGACAGATCCACCTCTACGCTGTCGGTGAAGCCTCCGATGACGCTCTGCTTCGGCAGATGACGGGCCACGCCGGACGGGTGCCTGGGCTGGTTGTAGAAGACGAAGTCGGCGTCCGAGCGGACCCGCCCTTCCGGGCCGAGCAGCAGCGCCGACGCGTCGACATCCGGCCCGCCGGTGCCGGAGCTCCAGCGCAGCACCGCGCGCACCCCTGATGCCTTCAGGGGGATGTTCGAGCCCTTCACCATCGCGTGCGTCATGCCGGTCATCCTGCCCTTTCGGGCGGCGTGGCCACAACGCGGCGGGCTGTGTGTCACGGCGACACGCTGAGGACGCGAGGGGGTTACCTGATTTTCACGCACGACGGGAACGCAGGTCGTATACCCACACGTACGATAATCGGCCAGATGGCGTCAGGGGACGACACCCATCACTCCACCACTCACACGGGGACACGCATGCGCCACTTCGGGCACCTCGCGCCAGACGTACGGGATGAGCTGTTCCACCGCGAGCCGCAGGAATTCACCTCCGACTCGCCCGCGCGCACGCTCGCCGTGGCCCTGGGAGCGACCCTCTACAGCCCGGCCACCCGGACCACCCTCGCCGACGCCGTCCTGAAGCAGGCCGCGCGGGGCGTCGTGTCCATGGTGCTGTGCCTGGAGGACTCCATCGACGACCGCGAGGTCGAAGGCGCCGAGGAGAACCTCGTCCGCCAGTTCGCCGACCTCGCCGCCCGGGCCGACCGCGACCAGCTGCCGCTGCTGTTCATCCGCGTCCGCACCCCCGAGCAGATCACCGACCTCGTCCGCCGCCTCGGCGACGACGTCCGGCTGCTGTCCGGATTCGTGCTCCCCAAATTCACCGAGGAGACCGGCGTCCCCTTCCTCGAAGCCCTCACCGCCGCCGAGGTCGCCTGCGGCCGGCGGCTCTTCGCCATGCCGGTGCTGGAGTCCCCGCAGCTGCTCCACCTGGAGACCCGCACCGAGACCCTGTACGGCATCTCGCGCACCGTCGACAAGTACCGCGAGCGGGTGCTGGCCCTGCGGCTCGGCGTCACCGACTTCTGCTCCGCATACGGGCTGCGCCGCTCGCCCGACATGACCGCGTACGACGTCCGGATCGTCGCCTCGGTCATCGCCGACCTGGTCAATGTGCTGGGGCGGGCCGACGGCACCGGCTTCACGATCACCGGTCCGGTGTGGGAGTACTTCAAGCACTCCGAGCGCATGTTCAAGCCCCTGCTGCGCCACAGCCCCTTCGTCCCCGAGGCGGTCGACCTGCGCCAGTCGCTGATCCAGCACGACATGGACGGGCTGCTGCGCGAGATCGAGCTCGACCGGACCAACGGTCTTCAGGGCAAGACCTGCATCCACCCCTCGCACGTCCTGCCGGTGCACGCGCTCAACGTCGTCTCGCACGAGGAGTGGAGCGACGCCGTCGACATCCTCCACGAGGACCGCAGCGGCGGCGGCGTCCTCCGTTCGGCCTACACCAACAAAATGAACGAGGTGAAGCCGCACCGCGCCTGGGCCGAGCGCACCCTGCGGCGCGCCGAGGTCTTCGGCGTGGCCCGCGACGAGATCGGCTTCGTGGAGCTGCTGTCTGCGTGCGTGCCCGCGTGACGGGCGTTTGGAGTGGCCAGTGGGTCGCCGACCGCCTCGGCATCGAGCTGAGCGGAGACGGCATCCGCGAGCTCCTCGGCCTCGCCCTGCGCCGTAACCCCAAGCGGGCCCACCTGCTGGTGTCGAACGTGCTCGGCAAGCACGTCCCCCAGCGGCCCGCCGTCATCTACGGCGCCGGGCACGGCCTGGGCGTGCGGGTGCGGGCTCTGCTGGGGGACGACGCCGCCGCCCGTTCCGTCGTCCTCGGCTACGCCGAGACCGCGACCGGGCTCGGCCACGCCGTCGCCGACGGCCTCGGCCTCGCCCCCTACCTGCACTCCACCCGGCGCCCGGTCGACGGCGTCCCCACGGCGGGCGGCTTCGAAGAGAGCCACAGCCACGCCACCTCGCACCTGCTCCTCCCCGAGGACCCGGCCTTGCTGGCGGGGGACGGGCCGCTGGTCCTGGTCGACGACGAGTTCTCGACCGGCAACACGGTGCTCAACACGATCACCGACCTGCATGCGCGGTACCCGCGCGAGCGGTACGTGGTGGTGGCGCTCGTCGATATGCGGTCGGAGGCGGACCGGGGTCGGTTGCGGGACTTCGCGGCGGAGCTGGGTGCGCGGGTCGATCTCATCGCGCTGGGCTCGGGCACGGTTGTCCTGCCGGACGGCGTGCTGGAGCGGGGCCAGGAGCTGGTGGCCGCCCACGAGGGGCTTTCCCCCACCCCGCCCCTTCCCGAAACCGGGGCTTCGCCCCGGACCCCACTGGGGGCTTCGCCCCCAGACCCCCAGTCCTCAAACGCCGGACGGGCTGAGTTTGTCGACCTCGGCTGGCCGGCCGGCCTCCCGGACGGCGGCCGCCACGGCTTCACCCCGGCGCACCGCACACGGCTGGACGCCGCGCTGCCCGCCATGGCGGCCAGCCTCGCCGCCGCGCTCCCGCGGAACGCGACCCGCGTTCTCGTCCTCGGCAACGAGGAGCTGATGTACGCCCCGCTGCGGCTCGCGCACGCCCTGGAGGAGGCCGTGGGAGGCGGGGCGGACGTCCGGTTCTCCACGACCACGCGGTCGCCCGTGCTGGCCGTGGACGATCCGGGGTACGCGATCCGCACACGTATCGTCTTCCCTGACCACGACCATCCGGCCGACGGCGACGGCGAACGCTACGCGTACAACGTCGCGGGCGGCGGCTTCGACGCGATCGTCGCCGTCGTGGACTCGGCGGGGGACACCCCCGCCCTGCACGCCCCGGACGGGCTGCTCGCGCGGCTCGCCGGACACACAGAAAGGCTGCTGCTCGCCGTGGTGCCCTCGTACACCCCCAGCACGCCCAGCGCGCTCCCCTCCCCCCTGCGCGGCCCCGCCTTCTCCTCCTACGCGCCGGAGGAGGTCGGCTGGCTGCTGAAGGACCTGTCGGAGGCGGAGCTGGAGGCGCCGACGGAGGAGCGGGAGGAGGCGATCCAGAGCGGGGGCGCGCACTACGCGGAGTCGCTGCCGGTCGAGTACCAGCCCACTGCGGAGTACCAGGCCCTGTTCAGGGCCGCGCTGGACACCTCGGCGGGCCGGATGGCGCGGGCGGTCGGCGCGGTGACCGAGCTGGTGCTGGCCGAGCGGGGCCCGGACGTGGTGCTGGTGTCGCTGGCCCGGGCCGGAACCCCGGTCGGCGTGCTGATGCGCCGCTGGGCGCGGCACGCGCACGGCCTGGAGCTGCCGCACTACGCCGTCTCGATCGTGCGGGGCCGCGGCATAGACACCACGGCGCTGCGCTGGCTCGCCGAGCACCACGACCCCGCGCAGGTGGTCTTCGTGGACGGCTGGACCGGCAAGGGCGCGATCACCCGCGAGCTGGCCGAGGCCGTCAAGCCGTACGGGAGCTTCGACCCGGAGATCGCCGTGCTCGCCGACCCCGGCGGCTGCGTACGCACCTACGGCACCCGGGACGACTTCCTGATCCCCTCCGCGTGCCTCAACTCGACCGTGTCCGGGCTGATCTCCCGCACCGTGCTGCGCGCCGACCTGATCGGGCCGGACGACTTCCACGGCGCGAAGTTCTACCGCGAGCTGGCCGGCGCCGATGTCTCCGGGCTCTTCCTGGACACCGTCCAGGCCCGCTTCGCGGAGGTCGGCGACGAGGTCGCGTACGACGTCAAGGCGCTGCAGGGCGCCGACCGCAGCCCCACCTGGGAGGGCTGGGCGGCGGTCGAGCGGATCAGCGAGGAGTACGGCATCGGGGACGTCAACCTCGTCAAACCGGGGGTCGGGGAGACCACGCGAGTGCTGCTGCGCCGCGTCCCCTGGAAGATCCTCGCCCAGCGCGGCGCCGGCGCCGACCTGGACCATGTACGCCTGCTCGCCGAGCAGCGCGGCGTCCCCGTGGAGGAGGTGGACGGCCTGCCCTACTCCTGCGTCGGGCTCATCCACCCCCGCTTCACGCGGGGCGCGACCGGCACGGACGGCAAGGCGGTAGCGGCGAAGTGACGACTACGAATCTCAAGCGTGTCCTGGTCGCCAGCGACCTCGACCGCACCCTCATCTACTCCCCCTCCGCGCTCGCCCTGAGCATGCCCGACGAGTACGCCCCCCGGCTGCTCTGCGTCGAGGTCAACGAGGCGCGCCCGCTGTCCTTCATGACCGAGACCGCGGCCGGCCTCGTCCAACGGCTCGCCGTCGCCGCGGAGTTCGTCCCCGCCACGACGCGCACGCGCAAGCAGTACCGGCGCATCAACCTCCCCGGGCCGATTCCGCGCTTCGCCATCTGCGCCAACGGCGGCCACATCCTCGTCAAGGGGCACACCGACCACGACTGGAACGCCGAGATGCGGCGCCGCCTCGCCGACGGCTCGGTGCCCCTGGCCGAGGTGCGCGAGCACCTGACGCGGACCGCCGATCCGGCATGGCTGCGCAAGGAGCGCGTCGCCGAGGACCTGTTCGTCTACCTGGTCGTCGAGCGCGGCCTGATCTCCGAGGCCTGGGTCAAGGAGTTCTCCGGCTGGGCGGACGAGCGCGGCTGGACGGTCTCCCTGCAGGGGCGCAAGATCTACGCCGTCCCCAAGCCGCTCACCAAGAGCGCGGCCCTGGAGGAGGTCGTCCGCCGCACCGGCGCCGACCACGTCCTCGCGGCGGGGGATTCGCTGCTCGACGCGGATCTGCTGATGGCAGCGCACGCGGGCTGGCGGCCCGGCCACGGCGAACTCGCCGACAGCGGCTGGGCCGCGCCGCATGTCGAGCCGCTCGCCGTCGCCGGCGTGGCGGCGGGCGAGGAGATGCTCCGGCGGATGCTGGCGGTGGCCGAGGCCTGAGGGCCCCTACGCGGGCCGCACGACCCGCCCGCACGCGGCGCGCGTCGCCTCGACGCGCGCCGCATTGGGCCGCTCGCTGGAAGCGATGAAGGCCTGCGCCTCGGCCTCCGTACGGCCCCCCTGGACGTGCCGTTCCAGCAGCCGCCGCTCCCGCAGTGACGCCGGTGCCTCGACGAACCACAGCTCGTCCAGCAGATCCCGCACCTCCCCCCACCCCGGCCCGCCGTCGGCCAGGTAGTTGCCCTCCGTCACGACGAGCTGCGTTGATGCCGGCACGACGATCGCGGCGGCGACGGGCTCGTCCAGGCTGCGGTCGAAGTCCGGCGCGTAGACCGGTCGGCCGTGCCAGGCGCGCAGGCGCCGCAGGAGCGAGACGTAGCCGTCGATGTCGAAGGTGTCCGGGGCACCTTTGCGGTCGCGAAGGCCGAGCCGGTCCAGCTGGTTGTTGGAAAGATGGAAGCCGTCCATCGGGACGTAGGCGGCGGTGTCCGGGCCGAGGCGGGCGTTGACCGCGTCGACCAGGGACCGGGCGAGGGTGGACTTGCCGGCGGCGGGGGCGCCGGCAAGGCCGAGGAGAGCGCGCCGGGCAGGGATGCCGGGGACGAGGGCGATGGCGTGATCCACTTCGACGGACATACCGCCACCTTAGGAGCTAGTGCTGTGGCCGGGAACGTTCGCCGGGTTGCGCAGCCCGCCGGCTGTGCTTTGTCCTCAATCGCCGGACGGGCTGAATTCAGCCCGTCCGGCGATTGAGGACGGAACCGGAAGCCGGACGGACCCGGCAAACCATTCCGGTCACCGCGCTAGGGCCCGAAAGGGAGACACCGTGCACGAGATGAAGAATCCGACGCTCACACCTGAGCTGTACGCATACATGCTCAAGCACAATCCGCCCCTGGACCCGGTGCAGCGGGAACTGGTCGAGGTGACACACGCCCGGCTGGGGGAGGACGCGACCATGCAGTCCGCGGAGGAGCAGGGACCGCTGCTGGCCTTTCTGGTGCGGCTGATCGGGGCGCGCCGGATCGTGGAGGTCGGTACGTTCACCGGCTTCTCGGCCCTGTCGATGGCGCAGGCACTCCCGGCCGACGGCGAGCTGATCGCCTGCGACATCTCGGAGGAGTGGACCGCGTACGGGCGTCAGGCCTGGGCGAAGGCCGGGGTGGACGACCGGATCGACCTGCGGATCGGCCCGGCGCTGGAGACGCTGCGGGCGCTGCCGGCGGACCCGGTGGTCGACCTCGTGTATCTGGACGCGGACAAGGAGAACTACGTCAACTACTGGGAGGAACTGGTCCCGAGGATGCGCCCCGGCGGGATGATCGTGGCCGACAACACGCTCTTCCACGGCCGCGTCCTGGACCCGGCGGCCACGGGCGCGACCGCCGGCATCCAGGCCTTCAACGAGCGGGTGCACGCCGACGACCGCGTCGAGGCCGTGCTGCTCACTGTCGCCGACGGGCTCACACTCGCCCGCAAGCGCCCTTAAGGTGACTGCATGCCCCGTTACGAGTACCGCTGCAAGTCCTGTGGCAGCACCTTCGAGCTGAACCGTCCGATGGCCGAGTCCTCCGCCCCCGCGACGTGCCCCGACGGGCACGAGGACACGGTCAAGCTGCTTTCCACGGTGGCCGTCGGCGGCTCGGCGTCCGCCGCGCCCCAGCCGAGCGGCGGTGGCGGCTGCTGTGGCGGAGGCTGCTGCTCATAAGAGCTAGTGGTGCGCCGCTCGCTCGCCGCGGATGTCGGCGACGACCCGGGCCGCCGTCTCGCGCACGGCGGCGGTCTCGGTGAGGAAGTGCCAGTAGTCGGGGTGGCGGCCCTCCAGCGCGGTGACGGCGCGGTCGAGGCGGGCCACGGCGTCGTCGAGGGGGCGGGCGTGGCGGGGCTCGGGGGTGTTGCGGCCCTGCATGGCGAGGCGCTGGGCGTCGCGGATGGCGAAGCGGGTCTTGTCGATCTCGGCGCCGGGGTCCTTGCTGACCTCGTTGAGGCGGCGGAGCCGGTCACCGGCGGCGGAGACGGCCCCGTCGAGCTCGTCGAGCAGCGCGCGGGCGGTGCTCAGCAGTGACGTGGCGTCCGGCCAGCGCTGCTCGTCGCGGGCGCGGGCGGCCTCGGCGAGCTTCTGCCCGGCCTGGGCGATCACGCCGTCCGCGTGGGCCGGCACGTGCTGCAGGTCCTCCCAGCAGGCGAGGCTGAAGCGTCTGCGCAGCTCGCTCAGGACCGGGTCCACGCCCTCGGCGCGGGTGGCCAGCGCCTGGGTGCGGGTGCGCAGGGACACCAGCCGCTTGTCGATCTCGCGGGCCCGCTCCGGCAGCCGGTCGGCCTCGGCGCGGATGGCCTCGGCTGCGCGCAGTACCTCGTCGGCCCGCTGGATGGTGGGCTGTACGCCGTGTGCGCCCGCGCCCTGGTTGAGCTTGGTCAGCTCCGGTGACAGCGCCGCCAGCCGCGCCGCGAGGTCGTCGGCCTTGAGGCCGGAGGCCCGTACGGCGTCCAGCGCGTTGCTTGCGGCGAGCAGGGCCTGGCGGGCCCGCTCGACGGCGGGGGCGAGGCGGGCGAGCTGGGTCTCGGCCTTGCCGAGGAGGGGGCCGAGGCCCTGGGCGAAACGGTCGAGGTCGGCCTTGGCGCGTACCAGGTCGTCCTTGGCCCGGGTGAGGTCGGCGCGGGCGCGGGAGGCCTCGGCGGCCTCCAGTTCGTCGCGGTCCAGGTCGTGGGCGTCCACGGCGGCGATGTAGGCGCCGCTGACCTGGTCGATGCGCTCGCCGAGGGCCCGGAAGTCGGCGCGGACGCGCTGGGCGGCGGGGGAGTTGTCGGCGGCGCTGATCGTCTCGATCGAGATCACGAGGTCGCGCTGGGCGGTGTCGAGCTCGTAGAACGCCTCGGCGGCGGCATCCTTCGCGGCCTGGGCGTCGGCCCGCAGGTTGTCGCCGCGCCGCCACCACGAGCGTGCCGTCGTCACAGTCGCTCTCTCCCGCTCCGCCACCGCTGGTTGTCCGCTCCAGTCTCCCACCCGGGGCGTACGAATACATCGGGCGGGGCGGCGCGGCCCGGCCGGCGCCGGGGCGCCGGCCGGGCGAGCGGGCATGGTGGGTCAGCTCCAGCGGGCGATCTCCACGTTCTCCAGCACTCCGAGCGCGTCGGGGACTAGCACGGCGGCCGAGTAGTAGGCGCTGACGAGATACGAGATGATCGCCTTTTCGTTGATTCCCATGAAGCGCACCGACAGGCTCGGCTCGTATTCGTCCGGAATTCCGGTCTGGTGCAGGCCGATGACGCCCTGGTTGTCCTCGCCGGTGCGGAGCGCGATGATCGAGCTCGTGTTCTCCTTCGTGATGGGGATCTTGTTGCACGGGAGGATCGGAATTCCACGCCAGGCCGGGATCGAGTGGCCCTGGAAATCCACGTGATCCGGATAGAGGCCCCGGCTGTTGAACTCACGGCCGATCGCGGCGATCGCCTTCGGGTGCGCCAGCAGGAACTGTGTGTTGCGGCGACGGCTGATCAGCGAGTCCAGGTCGTCCGGGGTCGGCGGGCCGGCGTGCGTGTTGATCCGCTGGGAATAGTCCGCATTGTGCAGCAGGCCGAATTCCCGGTGGTTGATGAGCTCGTGCTCCTGCCGCTCGCGCAGCGCCTCGATGGTGAGCTTCAGCTGCTGCTCGACCTGGTTGTACGGCTGGTTGTACAGGTCGGCGACCCGGCTGTGCACCCGCAGCACGGTCTGGCCCACGCTCAGCTCGTACTCGCGCGGGTGGGTCTCGTAGTCGACGAAGGTGCCCGGCAGTTGCGCCTCGCCCACGTGGCCGGCGGAGAGCGCGATCTCGGCCTGGCCGTATTTGTCCTGGGCCTGCCCGCCTCCGTTGAGGTACTCGGCGACGTGCGCCCGCAGCGCGTCCGACTGGCCCGCCACGGCGTCGAAGGCCTGGCGGGGGAGGGCGAGCAGGGTGACGGCGGTGGCCGCCTTGGCGGTGAAGCCCCAGGCGCCGTCGGAGGAGGCCAGCGACTCGTCGCCGAAGTGGCCGCCGTCCGCGAGGAATCCGACCACGGCCTGGCCGTCGTACTTGCCGGTGGCCAGCTTGTCGACCTTGCCGTGGGCGATCAGGAACACCTGGTCGGACGGCCGGCCCTCTTCCACGATCACTTCGCCCGGGGCGAATTCACGCTGTACGAACCGGTCCGCCAGCGCGCTGAGCACGCCCGGGTCGTCGAAACCGCGCAGCAGCGGCAGCTCGCCGAGCTCCGCCGGAATCACCCGTACCTCGGCGCCGGTCTGGATGAAATCGACCCGGCCGTCTCCCACCGAATAGCTGAGCCGCCGGTTTACCCGGTAGGTGCCGCCCGCGACCTGGACCCACGGCAGAACTTTCAGCAGCCACCGTGAGCTGATTCCCTGCATCTGCGGAGCGGATTTCGTCGTGGTCGACAGATTCCGCGCCGCGGCAGTACCGAGAGCCTGCTGGGGCGGCGTTTCCTCTGCCCCGGTCTCCGGCGCGATACCTGACTCAACCGACATGTGCAGTCCTCCCCATAGCTACTTCGAGGCGGTAAATCCTCCTGGATTCCGCCCAGTTGGACGCTACCCAGTCGGCCCGGGTCCGGCACTCACTCAAAAGAGTGAGCATGCGGCGGCGAAGAACCCCCGGTGAATTCCCACCGCTCCCGTGCGCCCCTCAGTGCGCCCCCGTCCCAGAGGTTTCCTTTGCCGAGGTTTTGGTCGTCCAGGGGCGGCTCTGCCCCGGCCACCGGTGACACTGGACGACGGCACCAACGAATAACGACACCAAGCGGCCACGGGAGGCCCCTATGCTCCGCAACGGACTCGAGCCCTGGCACCTGGCCCTGGTCGCCCTGGTCTGCGTCCTGCTCTTCGGCTCCAAGAAGCTCCCGGAAGCCGCCCGCGGCCTCGGCAAGTCGATGCGGATCCTGAAGTCCGAGGCGCGCGCGATGAAGACCGACGACGAGACCCCCGCGCAGCCGGTGACGCCCGCCGCTCCGCTGTCCTCGGTGTCCGCGGAGCCCGCTGAGCCTGCGAAGGGCGCCGCCGACGTGGCGTGATCCGTCCCACACCGGATGTGGACAACCGGCCCCGGCATGGACACGGGCCACCCGCACGGGATGATGTTCGGCGCACCGCACCCGCACCCGCAGCCGCATCTGCCCCCGGGAGACCCCCACCGTGTCCGGAGCCGCAGCCCAGCCACGTCATGCCATAGCCATCGTCGGCGCCGGTCCGCGCGGCACCAGCGTGCTGGAGCGGGTCTGCGCGGCCGCCCCCGGCCTGCTGGCGCCCGGCGCGCGCCTGACCGCGCATGTGCTGGACGCGGCGCCGCCCGGGCCGGGGCGGGTGTGGCGCACCGTGCAGCCGCGCGAGCTGCTGATGAACACCGTCTCCTCGCAGGTGACCCTGTTCACCGACGAGAGCCTGCGGTGCGAGGGCCCGATCCGCCCCGGGCCGAGCCTGTACGCGTGGGCCGCCGCCCTCGCCCGCTCCGACACCGCGGCCGCCGGCTATGAGCCGTCGGTGCGGGCGGAGGCGGCCGCCCTGGGCCCGGACGACTATCCGAGCCGGGCCTTCTACGGCCACTACCTGGAGTGGGTATTCGGCCGAATCCAGCGGACCGCCCCCGACGGCGTCGACATCATCGTGCACCGCACCGAGGCGGTGCGGCTGGAGGACGACGCGTACGGCCGCCAGCTGCTGGAGCTCGACGACGGCCGGATCCTGCGCGGCCTGGACGCGGTCGTGCTCGCCCAGGGCCACCTCCCGGTCGCGCCGACCGCCCAGGAGGAGCAGCTCGCCCGCCACGCCGCCGCCCACGGCCTGCACTACTTCCCGCCCGCCAACCCCGCCGACCTGGACCTGGGCCCCGACGTCGTCCGCCCCGGCGAGCCGGTCCTGCTGCGCGGCCTCGGCCTCAACTTCTTCGACCACATGGCGCTGCTGACCACCGGCCGTGGTGGCGCCTTCCGTCCCGCGGGCGACGACGACCGGCTCACGTACGTCCCCTCCGGCCGCGAGCCCCGCATTCTGGCCGGATCGCGGCGCGGCGTCCCCTACCACGCGCGCGGCGACAACGAGAAGGGCGCGCACGGCCGCCACCAGCCGCTTCTGCTCACCGTTGACGTCATAGAGGCCCTGCGCAAGCGCGCCGAGTCCGGTGACTGCCCCGACTTTCTGCAGGACGTGTGGCCGCTGGTCGCCAAGGAGGCCGAGACGGTCTACTACGCGACGCTGCTGGCCGACCCCGAGGGCTTTCGCGAGCGCTATCTGCTCACCACTCACGGCGGTCCCGAAGAGGCCGCCGTACTGGACGAGTTCGGGATCCCGGCCGCCGAGCGCTGGGACTGGGCGCGCCTCGCCCGCCCGCACCGGGGCGCCGGATTCGCCGACCGGGACGCGCATCGCGGCTGGCTGCTCGCCCACCTGCGCCAGGACGCGGAGCAGGCCCGGCTCGGCAATGTCGGCGGCCCGCTCAAGGCGGCCCTGGACGTCCTGCGCGACCTGCGCAACGAGCTGCGGCTGGTGGTGGACCACGCGGGCCTGACCGGCGATTCGCACCGCGACCACCTCGACCGCTGGTACACCCCGCTCAACGCCTTTCTGTCGATCGGCCCGCCGCGCCGCCGTATCGAGGAGCTGGAGGCCCTGGTCGAGGCCGGGGTGGTCGAGGTGGTCGGGCCCCGGCTGGCGGTGGAGGCCGGGCCGGGGCCGTACTTCACCGCCGAGTCCCCGGACGTGCCGGACTCGCGGGTGCGGGTGACCGCCCTGGTCGAGGCCCGGCTGCCGGAGCCCGATCTGCGGCGGACCGCCGATCCGCTGCTCGCGCGGCTGCTGGAGCGCGGTGAGTGCCGTCCGCACCGGGTCGGCGCCTACGAGACCGGCGGGCTGGACGTCACGGAGAGCCCGTACCGGCTGATCGACCGGGCCGGGCGGGCCCATCCGCGCCGCTTCGCGGTGGGCGTGCCGACCGAGGGAGTGCACTGGGTGACGGCGGCCGGGGCCCGGCCGGGGGTCAATTCGGTGACGCTGGCCGACACGGACGCAGTGGCGCGGGCGGCGCTGCGGACGGCCTTTCGGCAGGTCGTTACGGGTGTGTTTCCGCTGGCGGAAATCGATTCCTGAAAATTCTTGAAAGTTGCAGGTTTAAGGAAGGCTGCCTAGGGTCTTGGCTTCATCGGTTCGTCCCCCACCTGACCGAAGGAGCATTATTGTCATGCCCATTTCAACTCTGGCCGAATCGGCCAAGCCCCACGTTCTCGCCCTCTTCCGGGTTGTCATCGGCCTGCTCTTCGCCTGCCACGGCGCCGCCTCGCTCTTCGGCGTCCTCGGCGGCGCGATGGGCGGCGGCTCCATCCCGGCCGGCACCTGGCCCGGCTGGTACGCGGCCGTCATCCAGCTCGTCGGCGGCACCCTGGTGCTGCTCGGCCTCGGCACCCGCATCGCGGCGCTGATCGCCTCCGGCTCCATGGCGTACGCGTACTTCGACGTGCACGCCGCCCACGCCCTGTGGCCCATCCAGAACGGCGGCGAACTCGCCGCCATCTACGCCTGGGCCTTCCTGCTGGTCGTCGTCGCCGGCCCCGGCGGCTGGGCGCTCGACGGCCTGCTCGGCGCCCGCGTGGCGGCGGGGCGCGGAGCGCCGGCCGAGCGTGAGCCCAGCGCGGTCTGACGCTTCGTCCGGCGCATCGCCCGACGCGGCACCTGACGTGTCGTCCGGCGTGCCGTTCTGAAGGGGCGGTGGAGGCAACCTTTCGGGTGGCCTCCACCGTCCCTTTGGTTATTCCCCATCCCGGGGATTCATCATGAGCGGAACGTCACTCCCGCCACGGCGGCCCCGGACCGCCTGGGGAAACATCCGAAGCGTACGCTGTACGGCGGAGCGGATGAGTGATCCGCACCGCTCATTCGCCGGACAGGGAGGCACAGTGCTCGAGGGACTGACCTCCTTGCTGCACGGGCCGTGGATCTACCCGCTCGTCGCCGTCTCGATCGTCCTCGACGTCTTCCTGCCGGTGCTCCCCAGCGGCATGCTGCTGATCTCCGCAGCCACCGCCGGGTCGGCCTCCGCCGGCGGCGAACTCATCGACATCGCCATCCTCCTGGCCTGCGCCGCCGCCGCCTCGATCCTCGGCGACATCGCCGCCTACCGCCTCGCCTGGCGCGGCGGCGACTGGCTCGACCAGCACCTCGCCCAGTCCCGGCGGCTGTCCACCGCGCAGGAACGGCTCGGCGCCGTCCTCGCCCACGGCGGCGGCGCCCTCGTCATCCTCGCCCGCTTCGCCCCCGCCGGCCGCTCGGTCGTCAGCCTCAGCGCGGGCGCCGCCCACCGCCGCGCCAAGGAATTCCTGCCCTGGTCCGCCCTCGCCGGCCTCACCTGGGCCGTGTACAGCGTCGGCCTCGGCTACCTCGGCGGCCAGTGGCTCGGCGCCACCTGGCTCGGCACCGGCCTGTCCCTGCTCGCCCTCATCGCCTCCGGCTCCGTCGCCGCGTACGTCTTCCAGCGCGAGCGCAACAGCACCCGCGGCGTGGCGTCCACCGTCATCGCCGTGAACCTGCCGGCGCAGGCGACCACCGACCGGGCCGCGGTCGCCGAAGCGCTCTGATTCACCTCACCTCACTCCCGCGTGCGGGATCTCGATGCTCGTCAGGGTCGCCGGCTCGGGCGTGAACGCGCGGAGCCGCACATGCTTGCGGGCCTGGCGCGGAAGCTTGAACGGGCCCTCGGGCGGCAGCAGTACGTAGTGGGCGGTCCCGTGCGCGGCGATGCCCGACGGGCCCGACCGGACCTTCCAGAAGGCGGACGTGCCCTGGCCGATGCTCACCACGAAGTGCGGGGTCAGGACGGAGTCCGTGGGGTTGGTGACATCGACGGCGAGCAGGGTCAGGGCCTGGGGCGCCGTGCCGTGGAGGTGCTCGGCGGTGATCCGCATCCGCAACGGCGGCGGCGAGGCGGCCGCGACCCCGACGCACAGGAACGACGGCGCCAGCAGCCCGGCCGCCAGCGCGGCCCGCACCGGCAGACGGGACCACGAGCGCAGGGGCGGGCGCGGACGCCAGGCGGTGGCGAAGGCGGCGGTCGGGGCGGTGGCCGCCGCGGCGAGCCACAGCGGGGTCATCATCACGTAGTAGCCGTCCTGGGAACGCGTCGCGAAGTAGAAGACGCACCAGGGCAGAACGGCCGCAGCCGGGCCGAGGCGGCGTATGAACACGGCGAACAGCGCGAGCAGTCCGCACAGCAGCAGCATGCTCGCGTAGGAGTAGAAGGCCAGCCGGCTGCTGCCGTGGGTGAAGTAGTACGAGATGCCGACGATGCCCTGGCCGTGGATGAAGGCGCCCTGCGTGAGAGGCAGGGCCACCCCCTCCAGCCATGCGTGGGGGGCCTGGACGATGAAGTACGCGTTGATGGCCAGCCAGGTGGCGGCGGCCGTCCCCAGGAAACGGGCGACCAGGGCGAGTGCCTGGCGGTGGCCCAGGGTCTGTCCGGTCGATCTTGGTCGGACAGGCCGGGGCGTCTGGTGTGGTGCATCGCAAGGCGCCGGAGCGTCCGCAGGGTGGTTTCCTGCGGGCGTTTCGGCAACGCCGCGAGGTGCCGCGCCAGGCGTCGCGGACCCGGGCAAGATCGACCGGACAGGCCCTAGCTCGCCCCGGCGCACCGCGTACAGACCCACCAGCAGGAACGGCGTGAGGAACCACGGCAGTTGCTGGGCCGCGCAGGCCGCACCCAGGCACGCCGCGCGCAGCAGCCCCGGGCGGCCGAGGCGCCCGCCCGCGCCGATCGACGGCCAGCCCACGACGACCGGTACCAGGAGCGCGAAGGCGGTCATCGCCGGGTAGCCGATGCGGGCGTATTGGGGCAGCAGCCCGAAGCCGAGGCACACGGCGGTTACCGCGGAGCGCCAGGCGACCGGGACCTTGAACCACAGCAGCACGGTGCCCGCGAGGAGCGCGCCGGTACTGACCATGGTCGCGGCGAGGGCGCTGCCCACCACGGCGTACACCGGAGCCGTGAGCAGCGGGACCAGCGGCGGGTACCCGTAGGTGTAGTCGACGCCGCCGGACATGGTCTGCGTGATGGCGACATGCCCGTCCTGGAACAGCCAGGGCCAGGGCTGCCCGTAGATCGGCCGGCCGTGCAGGATCTCGTGCGCGGCCTGCGCGGTGAGCACACCCTCGTCGCTCGCGCTGTGGGACATGGCGAAGCCGCACAGCGCCAGCACGATCCCGGTGAGCAGCACCGCCAGATCCACCCGGGCGAGGGCGGCCCGGCCGCGCACGGACAGGGCGAGCACGCCGGTCGCCAGGATGGCGGCGTACGCGACGGATATGACGGCGGCGATGGGCGGGAAAGCGCCCATCGCCGCCGTCCACACGCCACGGGTGCCTATGAACAAGCTGATGACGCCCAGCAGCGTCATACCCCGGTGCAACTGGGACGGGGACGACAGGCCGGGACCGGCCTCGGGGGAGGGTTGCGGTCTCGCCGCGGGAACCATGGCCGGAATGGGGGCGATTTCAGCCGTCCTGCTCATGCGGGGTGGTCCTCCGGGGCAACCTGATGGCCGTCAACTACCTCTGTGTAGTTGAAGATGCAGGGTCGGGAGATGACGTTCCACGCCAGAAAAGGCCATCCAGTTAATGACCAGTGAATTCTCAGCTCCGGGCCGTGTCCTGGTGATCGTTCCCACCTACAACGAGTCGGGCAACATCGCCGCCGTGACCGCCCGGCTCCGCGCCGCCGTTCCTGAGGCCGACCTCCTCATCGCCGACGACAACAGCCCCGACGGCACCGGCAAGATCGCCGACGAGCTCGCCTCCGAGGACCCCGACGGCCGCATCCACGTACTCCACCGCCCCGGCAAGGGCGGCCTCGGCGCCGCCTACCTCGCCGGCTTCCGCTGGGGCCTCGACCGCGACTACGACGTCCTGGTGGAAATGGACGCCGACGGCTCCCACCGCCCCGAAGAGCTCCCCCGCCTCCTCGCCGCCCTCCACTGGTCCGACCTCGTCCTCGGCTCCCGCTGGGTCTCCGGCGGCGCCGTCGTCAACTGGCCCAAATCCCGCCAGTTCCTCTCCCGCGGCGGCTCCACCTACTCCCGCCTCATGCTCCGCCTCCCCGTCCGCGACATCACCGGCGGCTTCCGCGCCTTCCGCGCCCGCACCCTCCGCGGCCTCGGCCTCGACGAGGTCCAGTCCCAGGGCTACTGCTTCCAGGTCGACCTCCTCCGCCGCGCCGTCCAGCGCGGCTTCACCGTCACCGAGGTCCCGATCACCTTCGTCGAGCGCGAGCACGGGGTCAGCAAGATGAGCCGCTCGATCGTCGTCGAGGCGCTGTGGCGCGTCACGGTGTGGGGGATCAGGCGGTGACGGGCACGGGTATCGGTTTGGTGAGCAGGGGGTATGGCAGGGTAAAGTGACCACTCGTGTTCAGGGGCGTGTAGCTCAGCGGTAGAGCATCGCTCTTACAAAGCGAGGGTCGGCGGTTCGAGACCGTCCACGCCCACCTTGACCGGCGCAAATGCCCTCGGCGATCAAAGCCGGGGGCATTTTGTTCTGCCCGGCCCTCAAGCCGCTGATCCGTGGAGGGGTCGACCGCCTGGCTGTTCGGCTGCCGCCGCCTCACCGTGGGCAGCGGGACACCGTTGCGGTCTCCCGCTGCCCGAAGGTGCTCATCGGTCAGGCTGGGGGCGCGATTGATCAGGCCCGGGTCACCGGTGCCTGTAGTTCCGTCACCCAGTCGTCGCGGTTCTCGGGGCACTCCAGGTTGATCTCGCGGGGGTATCCCGTCGACTGGTAGCCGTTGGCGTCGGTCCAGCGGGCCAGGGTCTGGGCGGTGGGGAGCACGGTGTCCATCGAGCCGCGGTGCACGATGGTCGCCGCCTGGTCCAGGGGCGGCAGGTCGAGGATTCGGAAGGCGCCGTCCTGGAGAGGGGCGGAGACCTGGACGGCGGCGTGGACGCTGATCCTGCCGCCGCCCTCCGGGGCGTCCTCGTAGTAGGCGACACCGGGGCCCGTGGGGGTGATGCCCGCCGAGCCCAGGCGCCGGAACAACTCGTCGTAGAGCGGCCCGATGACCGGGCCGATGTCCTCGGGCTCGAAACTCGCGGCGGTTGCGGTCAGCTCCGCCACCCGGACGGTGGGGACGCTCTTGATGACAACGTCGTTCGTGGGCATGTGCCCCTCGCTCTCGATCGCTCGGAGCCTCGCCTCGACCTGGACCAGCCGTGCTCCTGCGGCAGCCATGGCGGTCTCCAGTTCGGCCCGCCGCAGCCGCAGCATGCCGCGCAGTTCCTCGGCGCTGACCTTCTCGTCCACGATGTCCTGCACCTGCTGGAGGGTGAATCCGAGGTCCTTGAGCGCGATGATCCGGTTGAGGCGGGCGAGCTGGGCAGCGCTGTAGTAGCGGTAGCCGCTGGCGGGGTCGACGTGGGCCGGGCGCAGCAGGCCGGTCGCGTCGTAGTGACGCAGCATCCGGACTGAGACGCGGCCGTGCCGGGCGAAGTCTCCGATGGTGAACATGATGTCTCCGAGCTGACCGCCTGACACGGTGTGAGGGTCAAGAAGCGGCTTGGCAACCGAGGAACACCAAGAACGCGGGGTAGCGTCACCAACGCGGCTGCATGGAGCGCCCGTCAAGCGAGCGTAACGCGCGGGTCGAAGTCCGCGTCCAGGAGTTCGCGCAGCCGGCGATCGCCGCACAGGGCCAGGGACGTGGAGGCGGCGCCGTGGGCGGCCAGGCGCGCACCGCGCGACATGTCAGGGCAGTTCATTGCTGCCTCCACCGTGCCTTCTCCGTCTACGGTGCCTCGTATGGCACTGAACTGGAAGCTTGTCATCGACGCCCAGGACGCGCCCGCGCTCGCGGATTTCTGGGCTGCCGCGCTGGAGTACGAGGTGGAGGACCCCGGCGCGCTCATCGAGCGTCTGCTGGCGGCCGGGCAGGTCGGCGAGGACGCGGTCACCGAACACAGGGGCCGTCGGATCTTCCGGGGCTATGCGGCGATCCGGCACCCGGAGGATCCGTTCGACGAGATCAGCGGCATCGGGCGGGGCCGCCGGGTGCTGTTCCAGGAGGTGCCGGAGGACAAGACCGTCAAGAACCGGCTGCACATCGACGTCCATTCCGAGCCGGGGAAGCTTGACGGGCTGGTGGCCCGGCTGCAGGCGCTGGGGGCGACCCGGGTCCGGGAGGTGGACAGGGGGCCGGCGGGGCACTGGTGGGTGATGCGGGACCCGGAGGGAAACGAGTTCTGCGCGGCCTGAGGCCTGAGGTCTGCGGCCGCAGGCTGTGGGGCATTACGTCACGGCCTCCGCGATCGCGCCGACCAGGGCGGAGGCCAGCGCGGCGGCTGCCGGGACTGACAGGACCGCCGGCCAGGCCGCCCGGAAGAGGGTGCGGCCGGTGGCGGCCAGGGCGGCCGTCACGGCGCAGGCGGTCAGCGTCAATCCGAACAGCACCATGGTCAGCCAGCCGCAGAAGGAGGCGACTCCCACGAGTACGTAGCCGCCGCCCGAGGTGAGTTGGACCGGAACGGTCGCACCTGCGGTGAGCGGCTGGGATATCGTCGCGCCCGGATCCACCGTCGTGCCGTCATCGGACCGGAAAGTCCCGTCACATTCGGTGTGGCTCCCCTTGGCTTCTCCGACCTGGGCGCAGGACCGGACGACGAACACACCCGGAGTCCCTTCCCAGCGCGCGGCGTAGGCGAGGTGCGGCACGTTCATGACGAGCGTCGCAATGGCGCCCGCGAACAGAGCGGCCACGAAGCCCACCAGTACCGCCACCCGCTTCCGTTGCGACATGTGCCTTTCCTGCCCCGGTTTACGGGCGCGTAAAGAGGGCGTGTCCGAACTGTTGACGGGCGCATGGCATACACCTATCTTCTGACCGAAGTTACGAACCTCGTTCGAAATTACGGACAGGAGCAGTTTTGAGGCGCCTCATCATCCGACTGATCATGGCCGTGACGGTCGTCCTGACCGCATCGCTCGCAGTCGGCACCGCTCACGCAACCGTCCCGGACTCTCCTGCCGTGACCTACACCAACCCGATCGCCGCGCAGCGCGCCGATCCGTTCATCTACAAGCACACCGACGGCTACTACTACTTCACCGCGACCGTGCCGGAGTACGACCGCATCGTGCTGCGCCGGGCCACCACCATCCAGGGCCTGTCCACGGCCCCGGAGACCACCATCTGGACCAAGCACGCCAGCGGTGTGATGGGCGCTCACATCTGGGCGCCGGAGGTCCACTACATCGACGGCAAGTGGTACGTGTACTTCGCCGCCGGGTCGACCAGCGACGTATGGGCGATCCGGATGTACGTCCTGGAGACCGACGCCGCGAACCCGCTGACCGGCACATGGACCGAGAAGGGCCAGATCGCCACCCCGGTGTCCTCCTTCTCGCTCGACGCCACCACCTTCGCGGTGAACGGCGTCCGCTACCTCGCCTGGGCGCAGCGCAATCCGTCCGAGGACAACAACACCAGCCTGTTCATCGCCAAGATGGCAAACCCCTGGACCCTCAGCGGCACCCCGGTCGAGATATCGCAGCCAACGCTGTCCTGGGAGACGATCGGCTACAAGGTCAACGAAGGCCCGGCGGTCATCCAGCACGGCGGCAAGGTCTTCATGACCTATTCGGCCAGCGCCACCGACGCCAACTACTGCCTGGGCATGCTCACCGCGTCCGCCTCCGCCGACCTGCTCGACCCGGCGTCCTGGACGAAGGGTTCGCAGCCCGTCTTCAAGACCAGTGACGCGACCTCGCAGTACGGCCCGGGCCACAACTCCTTCACGGTCTCGGAGGACGGGAAGTCCGACATCCTCGTCTACCACGACCGCAGCTACAAGGACATCACCGGCGACCCGCTGAACGACCCCAACCGCCGCACCCGCGTACAGAAGCTGTACTGGAACGCCGACGGCACCCCCAACTTCGGCATCCCGGTCGCCGACGGCGTCACCCCGCAGCGCTTCTCCTCCTACAACTACCCCGACCGGTTCATCCGGCACTGGGAGTTCCGCGCGAAGATCGAGGCGAACGTCACCAACCTCGCCGACTCGCAGTTCCGCGTCGTCACCGGCCTGGCGGGCACCGGCACGGTCTCGCTGGAGTCGGCCAACTACCCGGGCTACTACCTGCGGCACAAGAACTTCGAGGTCTGGGTGGAGAAGAACGACAGCACCTCGACGTTCGCGAGTGACGCCAGCTTCTACCAGCGTGCCGGACTCGCCGACTCCGCCGGAATCTCCTACGAGTCCTACAACTACGCGGGGCGCTACATCCGCCACTACAACTACCTGCTGTATGTGCAGGCCGTCAGCACCACCACCGCCCAGGGCGACGCGACCTTCTACGCGCAGTAGGCCCAGCAAGCGCGCACGAGCAGGAACGGCGGCAGACCGGCCCGGTTGGGCCGGTCTGCCGCCAGCGCTGCGTCTGGGGTGCCGTTGTCGTCGGTGGTCCAGCCGGCGTGGGGCGCCTCGAAGCAGGGGCGCGGGACGGTGAGGACCAGGTGGCCCCAGGGGCGGAGGACTCGGCGGACCGCGGTCAACGCGGCGGGGAGGTCGGGGACGTTGTTGAGGGAGAGTCCGGCGGTGACCCGGTCCACGGTGGCGGTGGGGACGGTGGCGAGGGTCTGGGCGTCGTCGACCACGTAGCGGGCGCCCGGGGAATGGGCGCCCGTGGGATGGGCGGCCTGGGCGTGGCCGATCATCCGGGGTGAGGGGTCGATGCCGATGGCCAGCCGAGGTCCAGGGCGTGGTGGCCGTGGAGGTCGCGGGCGAAGGCGTGCATGGGGGAGCCGGTGCGGATGCGGGCGGCGTACCAGTCGGCGATGGTGTCCCAGGTGTCGGTCAAGGAGCCTCCGGGGTGGTGAGGTCGGCGTCGAGAGGCGTACGGAAGCCGGGGCCGCGGGCCTGGTCGAGGCGGAGGCGGGCGGCGCGGCCTCGCAGGGTGAGGGTCATGAGCTGGTTGCCGAACCAGGGGCCGCCGGTGCGGCGCCAGGTGATGCGGGGCGGGGGGACGCGGCCGTGGCGGGAGAGGGCGCGGCCGAGGAGGCGGCCGGGGGCGCTCCAGGCGATGCGGAAGGCGAGACGCATGTAGGAGGGGACGGTGTTGTGGATGGGGGAGCAGGTGAGCTGGAGGAGACGGGATCCCGGCTGACGGGTCGGGGAGTGGGCCTCGGCGGTGTAGGCGTGGTGGACGTCGCCTGACAGGACACAGATCGTGGCGGGGGCCTGGGGGGAGGCGGCGATCCGGGTGAAGAGCTCGGCCAGGGCGTCGAAGGAGTGGCGGAAGGCCGACCAGTGCTCCAGGTCGGCTGCCTGGCGGAGGCGTTCGCCGCGCGGGATCCAGGGCAGGCCCCGTTCGCCGCGGGTGAGGGCGGAGGACCATTCCTCGGCGTGGTGGACGGCGTGGGGGAGGAGCCAGGGCAGCGAGGTGCCGATGAGGAGGTGGTCGAAGGTGCCGTCGGGGTGGGCCTGTTGGCTGAGCCAGTCGTGTTCGGCGGGGTCGAGCATGGCGCGGGCGTCCTCGTCCAGGACGCGGGCGGCGCGGGAGTCGACCATGAGCAGGCGTACGCGGCCGAAGTCGCGGCGGTAGCTCCAGCGCACCGAGGTCGGGTCGGTGTCGGCGCGGGCGGCGAAGGCGCGCAGCGCTTCCGTGCCGTCGGCGGTGGAGCATACGGCGGCGTAGAGGGGGTCGGTGGCCAGCTCGGCGGGGGTGAGGTTGCCCAGGTGCTGGTGGACCCAGTAGGAGGTGAGGCCGCTGACGATACGTTCCTGCCACCAGGGGGTCGCGCGGATGTCGGAGCGCCAGGCGTGGGAGGTGTTCCAGTCGTCGATGACGTCGTGGTCGTCGAAGATCATGCAGCTGGGGACGGTGGACAGCAGCCAGCGGATCTCGGGGTCGAGCCAGGACTCGTAGTAGAGATGGGCGTATTCCTCGTAGTCGGCGACCTGGTCCCAGGGCGGCTCGCTGAGGTCGCGGCGCTTGGCGAGCCAGGCGCGGGTGGCGGCGGAGGTCTCGTCGGCGTAGACCTGGTCACCGAGCAGGAGGAGGGCGTCGGGGCGGGCGGCGGTGCCGTCGGCGACCTGCCGGGCGAGGGTGTCGAGCGCGTCGGGGCCGACCGGGTCGTGGCCGTCGGCGGGCGGGGCGGCCCAGCGGCAGGAGCCGAACGTCACGCGCAGGGTCTCGGGTTCCTCGCCGGGGGCGTGGATGGTGCTGGGCGGGAAGGGCGAGCCGGGCAGCGGCCAGACCTGCTGCCCGTCCAGGAGCACGCGGTACGGGGTGCTGGTGCCGGGGCGCAGTCCGGTGACGGTGACGACGGCGTAGTGGTGGCCGGCGATCTGCCAGGTGCGGGCTGTGCCGTGGGCTCCGCTGTCGCAGACGACCTCGGCCTCGCGGGGCCGGTCGGCCTCGATCCATACGGTGGCGGTGTGGCTGTCGGCGTACCTGAGCAGCGGGCCGAGGCGCAGGGTTGCGGGGGCCATTGCGGGTGTGCCTCCCCTCCGGCGCGGTCGCAGTCGCGGTTCGTAAGACTACGGACGGACGGAGGGGAGGCAGGGTTCCCGTGGGGGGCTCTTGTGGGGGGAGGTATCAAGGGAGTTCGCCGAGCCCCTCACGGGAGTGAGGCAGGAGCGGTCAGCAGCTCGCGAGGTAGCTGGTGAGCGCGGACTTCTCGGCGCTGTCGACCGACAGGCCGTAGTAGTACTTCACCTGGACCCAGGCCCGCACGTAGGTGCAGTAGTAGGCCGTGCGCGGGGGCATCCACTCGGCCGGGTCCTGGTCGCTCTTGGACTGGTTGACGTTGTCCGTGACCGCGATCAGCTGCGGGCGGGTGAGGTCGTTGGCGAAGGCCTGGCGCTGGGCGGTGGTCCAGTTGCGGGCACCGGAGTCCCAGGCCTCGGCGAGCGGGACGAGGTGGTCGATGTCGAGGTCGGAGGCGGCGGTCCAGGTGGCGCCGTCGTACACCGAGTACCAGCTGCCGCTGGTGGCGGCGCAGGCGGAGCTTGTGACGACGTTCGTGCCGTCGCGCTTCAGGACCGTCTCACGGGTGTTGCAGGTGCCGCTGATGGTGATCCAGTGGGGGAACAGGTCGCGGTCGTAGCCGGTCCTGACCTCGGTCGCGACGGTGAGCGAGGCGAGGTAGGTGCGGGCGGTGGCGGCGCTGACCGGCGTGGGGAGCGCGGCCTGGGCCTGGGTGGACGGGCCGAAGAGGCCGATCAGAGCGATGAGTGCGGAGAGGGCGGCTATGAAACCGACCCGTCGACGCGCGTAGATACCGCGCCGCATCAATGCGCTGTCCTTACGGGACATTGCGAACTCCCTTGATGTGGGGGAATGTTGGCGGTAAAGCCAAGGTAAATCCTGTCGCCGCCGCGTTTCCGGGGAGCAAGCGGCAGGTAACAGATTGACGACATGTACACGTCATGTCGAGGGGGCGCGTACCCCCAAATCCAGCCGTTCCCGGGGCTTTTCGGCCCGCCGTCCTAGGGTGGCGGCGTGCTTCTCCTCGCCGTCCCCGTACGCGTCCCCGAGCGCAACCCCTCCGGCCTGGCGGTATCCGCCTCCGCCACCCTGCTGCCGGTCGACCGCACCCTCGGCGTCATCCTTGCCGCGCTGCTCATCGCGGCCGTCGCCGTCGCCGCGTACGCCCGGCTCTCCGACGGCCGCGAGGACTACGCCCGCGCCATCGCGCTCGCCGGGCTTCGCGCCACCGCCCAGCTCGCGGCCGTCTCCTTCGTCATCGGCTGGGTGGTCCACCATCAGGCGGCCCTGATCGGCTTCGTTGTCCTGATGTATACGGTCGCCGCCCGCACCGCCGGCCGCCGCATCACCCGCGACCCCTCCTGGCGCTGGGCGGCGGTGCCCATCGCGGCGGGCGCGCTGCCCGTCGTCGTACTGCTGGTGATCACCGGCCTGGTACCGGCCGACGGCATCGCCCTCGTCCCCGTCGCCGGAATCCTCATCGGCGGCGCACTCACCGCCACGGTGCTGGGCGGCCGGCGCGCACTGGAGGAGCTGCACACCCGGCACGGCGAGGTCGAGGCAGCCCTCGCCCTCGGCTTCACCGACCGCGACGCGCGGATGGAGATCGCCCGCCCGGCCGCCTCCACGGCCCTCGTCCCGGGCCTGGACCAGACCCGCACTGTGGGCCTGGTCACGCTGCCGGGGGCGTTCGTCGGCATGCTGCTGGGCGGGGCATCTCCCGTGATGGCGGGGGCGGTTCAGCTCTTCGTGCTGGTCGCACTGCTCGCCGTGCAGGCGGTGGCGGTGGCGGTGGTGCTGGAGCTGGTCGCCCGGGGACGGCTGACGTGGCAGGTGGACAGGTAGACTGAGAGCGTTCTGAAGGGGAGTAGCTCGTCGCCGGACCGTCGACATACTGGTTGATCTCGATCTGATCCTGATCAACCCGGCGCCCGGAGGCGGATTTTTTCCTACGTCCGCCAGCGAGACCTTCGGCCGCAGTGTTCAACGCTGCTGTGCCGAAGCGACCCCATTCGCCCATCGGCACGGCAGCCCGACCGATGAGGACCCCATCCCGTGTTCAGCTTCACCGTCGCCGCCATCGTCTTCGGCGTCGTCTTCCTCGCAGAGCTTCCCGACAAGACCGCGCTGGCCGGCCTCATGCTCGGTACGCGCTATCGCGCCTCGTACGTCTTCGCCGGTGTCGCCGCGGCCTTCGTCGTCCACGTCGCCTTGGCCATCGCGGCCGGCAGCGTCCTGGCGCTGCTCCCGCACCGCTGGGTCCAGGGCGTCGTCGGCCTGCTCTTCCTCGCGGGCGCGGCCATGCTGCTGCTCAAGAAGGACGACGAGGAGGAAGGTGTCCGCGAGCCCGCCGACCACAGCTTCTGGAAGGTGGCGGGCAGCGGCTTCATGCTGATCCTGGTCGCGGAGTTCGGCGACCTCACGCAGATCATGACCGCGAATCTCGCCGCCCGCTACGACGACCCGGTCGCGGTCGGGCTGGGTGCGGTGCTCGCCCTGTGGGCGGTGGCGGGGCTCGGGATCTTCGGCGGGCGGCTGTTGATGAAGCGGGTCCCGCTTGCGTTGATCACGAAGATCGCGGCCGGTGTGATGCTCGTGCTCGCTGGCTTCAGCCTGTACGAGGCGATCGCGGGCTGACGCTGCGGACCAACCTGCGGACCGCGGTGGGCCGGTCGCTCCGTTCTCCCCCAGCCTTCGGCCGGGGGGACCCCCACGCGCCCCTTCGGGGCTCGGCCCTAGCCGATGTGTAGGACGAGGCTGCCGTCCGTGGTGGCCTCGATCCGGATCTGCTCCAGGGAGTCCACGTGCGCGGTCGGGCCGTGCGCGGCCGCGCGGGGGCCGACGCCGACGACGCGCATACCGGCGGCGCGGCCGGCGGCTATGCCCACCTCGGAGTCCTCGAACACGATGCAGTCCTCGGGCCCGAAGCCGAGTTCGGCGGCGCCCTTGAGGAAGCCCTCCGGGTCCGGCTTGCTGGCACTGACGCGCTCGGCCGTCACCATGACGTCCGGCAGCGGGAGCCCGGCGGCCCGCATACGGGTCCGGGCGAGGGCGTCGTCGGCGGACGTCACGAGCGCGTGCGGCAGGCGCTGGGTCCGCAGCGCGGCCATGAAGGCCGGGGCGCCGGGGATCGGCACGACGCCGTCGATGTCGGCGGTCTCCTGGGCGAGCAGCTCGCGGTTCTCCGCGTAGTTCTGCTCCATCGGGCGCTCCGGCAGCAGCACCGCCATCGTGGCGTGCCCCTGGCGGCCGTGGACGACGGCGATGACAGCGTTGCCGTCCAGCCCGTGCCGTGCTGCCCAGCCGCGCCAGCAGCGCTCGACCACGGCGTCGGAGTTCACGAGCGTGCCGTCCATGTCCAGCAACAGGGCGCGGGCGGTCAACGGCATGCGTGCTCCTCCGGTAAGTACTCAGTGGCCCCGCCCGCCGGTCAGGGGAAACGGGCGGAACCACTTTGTTCCTACACGATACAAAACCCTGGACGCTTTACGCCAGGGGGTCCGGCCCTCGGGACGAGGTGTTCGCTCCGCGGCTACCTGCCGTCCACGTACTGCAGCAGCCCGTAAGTGAAGTGCGCGACGCGCTCCCGCCCGTCCGCCGGGTCGGTGAAACCCAGCCGCCAGCGGGTCGGCGCGTCGCCCTCCATCGGGACGACCGGCGCGAACGCCCGGGCGACCTCGTCGACCGTGCACGACCAGGGGGTCAGGTCGGCGGCCGTACGCGGCTGGGGGCCCGGCTCGCCGGGGGCGCGGATCAGCCACTCGTTCCACGTCGCCCCGCCCTGGGGCGCGCAGAGGATCTCGAAGCGCAGCGTCGGCCAGAGCGGGACGGGCCAGTACGGGGCCCGGCACGTCAGGTCGCCGATGCGGCGGGTCTGCTCGGCTTCGGGCGGGCCCAGGACGATCCGGTAGCGGCGTTCGCCCTTCGGGGCTCCCCGGGCGTGCGACCAGGCCTGCCATCGGCGGTTCGCTTCCCGGAGGTCGGCGTGGGTGACGCCGAGGGTGCGCAGCGCGTCCTCCACGAGGGCGGGCTGGTGGTCCGCCATGCGGCGGAGGAGGACGAGGGTGAATTCCGTTGGGCCGAAGGGGGCTGTCGCTGCCACGGTGTGATTCTGGCAGCCGTAGGTTACGGCTCCGTCGTACGGGACTCCAGCGACGCCCGCGTATTCGCACCGTAGACGCCGTCCGGGTCGCCCTCGACGTTGTAGATGGACTGGTAGCGGGAGACGGAGTCGCGGACCTCGGTGGTGTAGTGGCCGTCGGCGACGCCGGAGTAGAGGAGGACCTGGCGGAGGCGTTCCTGGAGTTCGACGACTTCGGGGCCGTAGTCGCCCGGGCTGAGGACGGGGGCGGTGGAGGTGCTGGCGGAGGGGCGGGAGGAGCGGGCGGCGGAGGTGGTGGACGAGGCGGATGACGGGGAGGAGGAACGCGAGGCGGTGGCGGAGGCGGACCGGGACACCGTGGCCGAGGGGGACGCGGAGGCGGAGGGCGAGGCGCTCGCGGTGGGGGAGGGGGAGCCGGCGGAGGCGGGCGTGGAGCGGGTGGCGGAGGGGAGGACGAGCTCGGCGGTGGAGGTCTGGTCGTCGGGGAGGACGCGCTCGGCCGGGTCGGGGCGGCCGAGGAGCTGGACGGCGAGCACGACGGCGCCGGCGACGACGGCGGTGGCCGTGACGGCCGCGGCGACCACCACGGGCGCCCGTCGCCGCCGCGGGCCGTCCTCCTCGGGCTCGCCCGGCCCCGGCCCCAGGCTCCGTACGACGGGAGCGGCAACGGTGACGGGGACCGGCAGTGCGAGGGGCAGCGGCACCGTCGCCGCGGTATCGGGCTCCGGCACGGGCTCCGGCTCCGGCGCGGGCACCTCGTCCGTGCTCGGGCCCGAGACGTAGGGCCGGATCCGCAGCGGGTGGAAGTCCGCGGCCTCGGCGACCGCGTCCTCGCGTATGGCCGCGCGCGCGGCGCACCCGCAGCCCGGCAGTCCGCCGTCGGTCTCCGCGGGGGCGTTGCATATGCCGCACGTGTCATCAGCCATAGCCATCGGCTGATTATGCAGACCTTCACATACGCAGCACAGTTTCACCCCCTGCAGGACCCGCACAAGTGGCCGTACAAAAGGCGCCAATAGTGGTGATCAGTGTGAATATTGAGCCTGGAAAACCGAGGCGAGGAGCGCGGTATGGCCCAGGCGCAGGCCCAGGACACGACCCCCGGCGCCCCGGGCAGCCCCGGCGCCGCCAAGCGCAGCGTGAACGTGGCGATCGGCGCGCTCGCCCTCGGCATGCTGCTGGCGGCGCTGGACCAGACGATCGTGTCGACCGCGCTGCCGACCATCGCCAGCGATTTGGGCGGCCTGGAGCACCTGTCGTGGGTGGTGACGGCGTATCTGCTCGCGTCCACCGCCGCGACCCCGCTGTGGGGGAAGCTCGGCGACATGTACGGGCGGAAGAAGCTCTTCCAGTCCGTGATCGTGATCTTCCTGATCGGCTCGGCGCTGTGCGGCCTCTCCCAGAACATGGGCCAGCTCATCGCCTTCCGCGCGCTGCAGGGGCTGGGCGGCGGCGGGCTGATCGCACTGTCGATGGCGATCGTCGGCGATATCGTGCCGCCGCGCGACCGGGGCCGCTACCAGGGCGTGTTCGGGGCGGTGTTCGGGGCGTCGAGCGTCCTGGGGCCGCTGCTGGGTGGGCTGTTCGTGGACAACCTCAGCTGGCGGTGGGTGTTCTACATCAACCTGCCGGTCGGCGTCGTCGCGCTCGCCGTCATCGCGGCCGTGCTGCACATCCCGGTACGCCGTACCGCCCACCGCATCGACTACGTCGGCATGGCGGTGGTCGCGGCCGCCGCGACCTCGCTCGTCCTGATGACCTCCCTGGGCGGCACGACCTGGGCCTGGGGCTCGGCGCAGGTCATCGGGCTGGCGGTGCTGGGCGGGGTGCTGGTGGTGGCGTTCGTCGGGATCGAGCGGCGGGCGCAGGAGCCGGTGCTGCCGCTGCATCTGTTCCGTAACCGCACGTTCTGGCTGTGCTCGGTGATCTCGTTCGTCATCGGCTTCTCGATGTTCGGCACGATGACGTTCCTGCCGACCTTCCTGCAGGTGGTGCACGGCTATTCGCCGACGCTGTCCGGCGTGCACATGATCCCGATGGTGATCGGCATGCTGGTGGCGTCGACCGTGTCCGGGCAGATCGTCTCGCGTACGGGCCACTACAAGATCTTCCCGATCCTCGGCACGGCGGTCACCGTCATCGGGCTGTTGCTGCTGCACCGGCTGGACGAGTTCACCACCACCTGGGTGATGAGCATGTACTTCGTCGTGTTCGGCCTCGGGCTCGGCCTGGTGATGCAGGTGCTGATCCTCGCCGTGCAGAACGCCGTGGGCTACGAGGACCTGGGCGCGGCGACCTCCGGCGCGACCTTCTTCCGGTCCATCGGCGCCTCCTTCGGCGTCTCGATCTTCGGCACCATCTTCTCCAACACCCTCGGCGACAAGATCGGTTCGGCGCTCGCGGGCCAGTCTCTCCCGGCCGGCTTCAGCCCGGCCACGATCACCTCCGACCCGCGCGCGGTGGAGCAACTCCCGGCAGCGCTGCGGCCTGCCGTGCTGCACGCGTACTCGGCCTCCATCACCAGTGTCTTCATCTACGCGGTGCCGGTGTGCCTGGTCGCCTTCGCGCTCGCCTGGTTCCTGAAGGAGGAGCCGCTGCGCGGCTCGGTGACCGTGCCGGACGGGAGCGAGACGATCGGTGCGATGCCGGTCGAGCGCTCGTCGCTGGACGAGATCGCGCGCGGCCTCACCGTCCTCGGCAGCCGGGAGGCGCGGCGCGATCTGTACGTACGCATCACCAGGATGGCCGGGCTCGACATCCTCCCCGGCTCCAGCTGGCTGCTGCTGCGGATCGCCAGGACCGGGTCGGCCGATCCGGTCGACCTGGCCCTGACCACCACCGTGCCCCGCGATGTCATCGAACGGGCGGCCGTCGAGGTCGAGGAGAAGCATCTCGCCCGCCGTGAGGGCAATCCGCTGGTCCTGACCGAGCGCGGCCAGGAGATCGTCGCCCTGCTCACCGAGGCCCGCCGCAAGGTGCTCTCCGACCTGCTCGGCGACTGGGACCCCGACCGGCACGCGGATCTCGCGGCGTTGCTCAGCAGGCTCGCCGGCGAGCTGTGCGGCGGAGACACGGACCGGCCGGCGGGCCGGCCCGCCTCCGTCAGATACAAGCCCGGAGAGGCAACTGCCTGACGTGGTCAGCGTTTGAACGGAGCGTCAGGGGTAACCCGATGTGATGAGTCGGCAGCCCTTGGAGGCACTCCATGACAACCGGCATAGTCATCGCCGCCATCATCATCGTCCTGGCGCTCGTCGTCGCTGTCGGGCTCGGCTTCGTACAGCCGCCCGGTATCGGTAAAGGCTCCGGCACCGGACCGGGCGGCCTGCGGCGGCGCTTCGGCCCCGAGTACGAGCGCGTCGTCGCGCGGCACGGCGGTGACAAGGCCGCCGCGCGCAAGGAACTGCAGGAGCGGCTGAAGCGGCACGGCAAGATCGAGTTCCGGCCGCTCACCTGGCAGGACCGGGAGCGCTACGCCGCCGAATGGACCGGCATCCAGGAGCGGTTCGTCGACTCGCCCGCCAGCGCGGTCGGCGAGGCCGAGACCCTCCTCGACCGGCTCGTTCAGGAACGCGGCTACCCGGACGCGCAGAGCGGCGAGCAGATCGACGCCCTGTCCGTGCACCGGCCCCAACACGTCCAGTCCTACCGCGAGATCCGTGAGGCCGCCGCCGCCGGCGGCCAGGCGACGGACGGCGAGGACTCGACCGCCTCGACCGAAGAGCTGCGCCTGGCCCTCGTACGCGCCCGTGGGCTCTTCGACGACCTCGTCAAGCCCGGCCCCCAGGACCAGCAGGCCGCGAAGAACGGCGCCGCTCCGGGCAAGCCCGGGATACCCGGCAAGCTCCGCACAGGCCGCATCCACCTCCCGTCGAGGAGTACCCGATGAGCGAACAGCACGAAGACGTACGCCGGCAGGACCCCGTCTCGGTACGCAAGCCGGAACCCGCGAAGCAGGAAGCGGCCAGGCAGGAAACGGCCAGGTCGGCCCCCGCGCGGCAGGAACCCGCGAAGCAGGAAACTGCCAGGCCGGAAGCCGCGAGGCCGGAAGCCGCGCGGCAGGAAACCGCGCGGCCGGAACCCGCCAGGCAGGCCCCCGTGGCCCGGGCCCCGCAGGTTCCTCAGGCACCGCAGGCTTCCCAGGCCCCTCAGGCCCCCCGTGGGAATGCCGCCGCCCTGATGGCCGAGGGCGAGAGCGAGAAGCTCACCCGCAGCCTGCAGCAGGCCGTCGGCGGCTTCGTCGACGAGCCGCGCCACGCGGTCCAGGAGGCCGACCGGGTCCTGGACGAGGCCACCGCCCGCCTTGCCGAGGGCATCAAGGAGCGCCGCCAGAGCCTGCGTTCCACTTGGCAGGGCAATGGGGACAAGGGCGCCGACGGCGCCGAGACCGAGGACCTGCGGATCGTGCTGCGCCAGTACCGCGATCTGGTCCAGCAGTTGCTGCGGATCTGAGTCAGCGAGGAACCGTCGGCCGGGACAGCCGGGCCTCGAGTTCGGGGAGGCCGGGGCCGGAGAGCCGGGGCAGAGCGGCTTGGCAGCGGCCGGTGACGAGAAGCAGGAGCGCCGAGACAGGGCCTTCGATCCGGAGGCCCTGTCCGGCTGACCAGGGGTGGTCGGTCGCGGAGAGCTGGAGGCCGCTGAGCCTGCGCCGGGCCTGGAACGGAAACCCTATGGCCCAGACCCGGGTTGCGGCGGTGGCCGCGGCCTGTGCGGGCATGGGGCGGGTGCGGGTCAGCGGCACGGCGATGTCCTGGCCGTGGACGAGGATGTCGATGAGCGGTTCCAGGTAGGTGACGCCGGGAGCCGTCCGGCGTGATCCGGCCATGCCGCGCAGCAGGACGGCGTACCGGTCGACGGGCAGTTCGGCCTGTCGCAGGGCGGTGTCACGGATCATGCGGTTGAAGTTCCCGCGGGCGCGGACCGCCGCGAGGATCGTGGTCGCCACACCGATGTGGGAGAGGGTGAGGTGCGCCGCGACATCGCGCACGCGCCAGCCGGTGCAGAGGGAGGGGGCCTCCCACTCCCGAGGGGTCAGGTCGTCGAGGAGGTCCGCGAGGCTGAGCCGCTCGGCGTCGATCGTCTGCCATACCTCGTCGCGGTTTTCGTCGCGGTTCATGACGGTCTCCTGTCGCCGCTACGATTTGATACGATTCCCTGACTAATATTGGTCAGAGAGACTGTCTAAGTCAAGGGGGCGCGGGACGCATGGGCGAGGACGAGCCGAACCTCGGTCTGCTGTGCTTCATCGCCTACCGGGCCGTCGAGGCCCGCGTGCTGGAGGCCCTGGCCGCGGCCGGCTACGACGACCTCACGCCCGCACAGGGCCGGGTGTTCGCCCGGATCGGCCCGGACGGCACACGGGTCACCGAACTGGCCGAGCAGTCCCGCGTCACCAAGCAGACCGCCGGATTCCTGGTCGACCAGCTGGAGCGCGCCGGCTACGTCCGCCGCGTGCCGGACCCCACCGACGCCCGGGCCCGGCTGGTGCGGATCGCCGAGCGGGGCGAGGCCGCGGTGGCGGTCGCGAGGGTGGCCGAGGCGGAGGTCGAGGCCGAGTGGACCCGGCACCTGGGCAAGCAGGGCGCGAGTCAGCTGCGGCGTGCGCTCACCAGCCTGCGCGAGATCACCGATCCCTACCGCTGAGCCGCTCAGCCCCCGAACCGGTGACTGTCAGAGGGCTGCGGCAGGATGCGGTGCATGACAAAGATCCCCGACTGGACCTCCTTCCTTCGGACGTGGAGCGATGAGCGGATCGCCGTGCGCGACCTCGACGACGAGTCCGTACGCCACGGCTGGCTCGGCTGCGAGCCGGCGACCCAGGACGAGATCGCGGCGGTCGAGACGCGCCTCGGGCTGCGGCTTCCCCCGTCGTACCGGCGGTTCCTGGAGGCCAGCAACGGGTGGCGCTGGGCGGGGGAGTTCGTGAGTGAGCTCTGCTCGACCGGGAGCGTGGGGCTGCTCAGGGACATGACGGACTTCCTTTTCGAGATGCTCGACGAGTTCGAGCAGGAAGACCTGGCGGAGGAGGGGGAGGACCCGGAGGACGAGGCGGTTCACCGCGCGGGGAGGTGGGGCAGGGCGGTCCAGGTCTCCTTGGAGGGGGACCTGACCTGGTTCCTGCTCGACCCGGGGGACGTCAACGCCGAGGGGGAGTGGGCGGCGTACAGCTACGCGAGCTGGCGGGGCGAGGGGCCGAAGCGGTACGAGTCGTTCGCCGACCTGATGTACGCGAACTTCCAGGAGTTCCACCGCATGCGCACCCCGGAGAACGCCACGACCCGGCGCATCGACGCCCAGGTCGAACAGGCACGGGCCGACCTGCTGGCGGGGAGGCTGGACGACGCGGTGGCCGCGCTCAAGGAGGCCCAGGAGTTCGGGCGGGCGCAGGCCGGGGTGTATCTGTTCCAGGTGCGGGTGCTTCAGGGCAACACGTACCTGCTGCCGGAGGCCCGGAAGCTGCTGCCCGAGTCGGACGCGTTCCGGGAGCGGGGCGTACTGCCGGTGCTGGCGATGCTCGCCGAGCAGGGGCGCCACGGGTACCAGGAGACGGACCGGATCCTGGACGACCACCGGCGGCGGATCGCGGACGGGACCTTGCGCCCGCTGGAGGGCGAGGCCGCCGCGCGGGCGCGGGAGCTGGCGATCCGGGGCGATCCGGAAGGGGCCTGGCGCGTCCTCGCGACGGAGGCGCTGCCCGCGTGGCGCCCGTCGAGCCACAGCCATGTGATCCCGGTCGAACTGCTCGCGGATCCGTTCCTGGGCCCGCTGGTCACGCCGGAACGGGCCGGGCGGATACTCCGCACCCCCCGTCCCGGCAGCCCGGTGGAGCTCGGGACGGCCGGGCGCTCCGAGGACGGCATCGCCTGGCTGCTGGAGTCCACCTCGTGGGGCAGGCCTCCCTACCTCGTGACCTTCGCCCACGGCATGGACGCCAGGGAACTGGTCCTCAGGATCGGCGCCGACCCCGGGACGGTCATGCCGCCGTCGGTCGCCGCCTCCCGGGCCGTGATGAGACTCGCCGACGGGCAGGAGCGGGGCTGCCTGAGGGCCGGCACGTGCGGAAACGGCTGGAGTTTCGCCATCGAGAACACCACCGACCGGGCCGGTGACGCGGCCGTGAACCCCATCCCGGGGGTCACGCTCTGGCGGGAGTCCTCCATCGCCCCGCTGCACTTCGTGTACGTGGACGAGCAGGAACGGACACTGTGCGCGCTGACCGCCACCGCGCAAGGCCTGGAGCAGGGCGGTGCTCAGCCCGGTCTCCTGGACGCCGCGCTGAACGAGTCCGGGGCATTCGCATCGGACGCCTCCACCCGAGGCATACGCATGCTGAAGGCCGTGGAGCGGCACTTCGGGCTGACCCTGCCGCGCGACGCCGTAGAGCGCCACCGTCTGCCGGTCTTCCGCACGCCCCGTCGGCCGCGGCCCGAGCCCTCCGGGCCGGTACTGAGCCTCGAATTTCAGCGGCAGGAAGACCCACAGGGCAGGCGCCCCTAGGGGACCCCTAAGCTGGCCCCGTTCCAACGGGCTCACGGGAGGCAGGATCGGCGATGCCGCTGACTGCGGGTGATCCGGAATCCATAGGCGGCTACGCGCTGGTGGACCGGCTGGGTTCGGGCGGCATGGGGGTCGTGTACCTGGGCTGCTCGGCATCCGGGCGGCAGGTCGCGGTCAAGTTCGTGCACGCGCAGTTCGCCGAGGACGAGGAGTTCCGCACCCGCTTCCGACAGGAGATCGCGGCCGCGCGCGCGGTGAGCGGGGCGTTCACCGCTCCGGTCGTGGACGCCGACCCGGAAGCCGAGCGGCCCTGGATGGCCACCCTGTACGTCCCCGGCCCGACCCTGGCCGAACTCGTGGCGAAGGACGGCCCGCTGAGCGGGGCGGCGCTGCGCACACTGGCGCTCGGGCTCAGCGAGGCGCTGCGCGACATCCACCAGGCCGGGATGGTGCACCGGGACCTGAAACCGGCCAACGTCCTGATGGCCCAGGACGGCCCGCGCGTCATCGACTTCGGCATCTCGCGCGCCGCCGACAACCAGGCGCTCACCGTCACCGGCCGGGTGATCGGCACCCCGCCCTTCATGTCCCCCGAGCAACTGCGCTCCCCGCGCGGCGTCACCCCGGCCTCGGACATCTTCTCCCTCGGGTCACTCCTGGCGTACGCGGCCAGCGGCACCGGTCCCTTCGACGCCGAGAGCCCGTACATGACCGGCTACCAGGTGATGTACGAGCCTCCGGCCCTGCACACGGTCCCCGAACCGCTCCGGAGCATCGTCGGGCGCTGCCTGGACAAGGACCCGGCCGCGCGGCCCGAACTGGCCGAACTGCACCGCATGCTGCGGTCGTTGCCGGACGACGCCCCCGTCGCCCCCGTCACCGCCGTCGCCGTCCCGGCCGCCTTCGCCCCCGCGCCCGCCGCCGAAGCGCCGACCACGCCGCCCGGCAGAGCCCGCCGACGCCACCGCCGCGGCGCCGGCGAACTGGTCCTGATCGGGCTCGGCGCGGTCGCCGTCGTCACCGCGCTGGGCATCGTCGCGTTCTTCCTCTGATCCCGCCCGGAGCTCCGCTGCCCCCTGGGTGTGTCAGCTACGGACGAGTAGACCCGTGAGCAGTACGTACAACGTCTGGTGCAGGGCGTCCGGGAAGTTCGAGTCCATGAACGCGAAGCTCGGGTCGGCGTCATAGACGGCGCGCACCGCGGGCGCGGGGTGTGTGTGGGTCCACAGGCCGCAGATCATGATGATGATCAGGTTGGCGCCCTGTTGGGAACGCGGTTGGTCGAGCTCGGGAAAGAGGCGCCGCAGCAACTCGGCAAATCCGAGCAGGCTGTCGCGGGCGCCTTCCTTGTGTCGGGTCGCGACCTCGATGGAGATGTTGTGCTCCAGTACGCCGGCCTGTGCACTGAGCAGTTCACACAGCATCGGTCGGGCAGCGAAGGATGCGGCCAGTCCGGATGCCGCGGCTTCGATCCTGGCGTCCAGAGGGTCGCGCGCGTCGATCAGTGAGCGAAGCTGTTCGCCCGCTTCTGTCAGGAAGTCACGGGCGCTCTGGTCGAGCAGGTCGAGCAGCACGGCTTCACGTGTTTCGAAGTAGCGCAGCACGTTGGACTTGGCGAGCCCGACGCGGCGGCTCAGCTCGTTGAGGCTCATCGCGGAGACCGGCATCTCGGCGAGCATCGCTGCGGCGGTCTGCAGGATGCTCTGCCTTCGCACCAAGCGTTGTTCCTCACTCCTTGCCCGCTGGAAGGTGGTCATGTCCGGAGTCTACAGACTGGCAGTCTCTTGATTACAGACCGCCGTCCTCTTGTGTTCAGACCGACGGTCTCTTATGTTTGTGGCAACGCGAAGCCCGTCCGGCCGACGGCCCGCACGCCGGGCCTGACACGAACAAGGGAACTTTCATGTCGAACAAGGTTGCACTGGTCACAGGAGCCTCCTCCGGTATCGGTGAGTCCACCGCACTCCGGTTGCAGAAGGCGGGATTCATCGTTTACGGCGCCGCGCGCCGCGTCGACCGCATGGGCGCGCTCGCCGCCGCGGGCGTACGCACGCTGGCCCTGGACGTCACCGATGGCACTTCGGCGAAGGACGCGATCGGCAGGATCATCGAAGACGAGGGGCGTATCGACGTCTTGGTCAACAACGCCGGATACGGCTCCTACGGAGCTCTGGAGGACGTCCCCCTGGACGAGGCCCGTGCCCAGATCGACGTCAACCTCTTCGGCCTGGCCCACCTCACCCAGCTCGTGCTGCCCCACATGCGCACCCGGCGCAGCGGCACGATCGTCAACATCAGCTCCATGGGCGGGCGCTTCGCCACCCCGATGGGCGCCTGGTACCACGCCAGCAAGTTCGCCGTGGAAGGGCTCAGCGACGCGCTCCGGCTCGAACTGAAGCGGTTCGACATCAACGTCGTCCTCATCGAGCCCGGCTCGATCCATACCGAGTGGGGCGGGATCGCAGCCGACAAGCTGCGTGCCACCTCCGGTCACGGCCCCTACGCCGAGCAGGCCAAGGCCATGGCGAAGTCCCTGGAAAGCAGCTCCCAGGAGGGGGCCCGGATGACCTCTCCCCCTTCCGTGATCGCGGACGCGGTGACCAAGGCCGCCACGACCCGCCGCCCGCGCATCCGCTACCGCGTCGGCTTCGGCGCCGGCCCTCTGATCCTGATCAGTCGGCTCCTGCCCGCCCGCGCCTTCGACGCCCTCATCAAGCGAGGCTCCGGCGTACCGGCCTGACCCCCAGCCCACAAGGAAAGTGCGGCAGAGCACTCCAGCCCCCAGGCAATGCGCGCCAAGAACCCCGCCCTGCCGGCACGCCGTTGGGAATCATTGAGGCGTGCCACCATTCTGAGTGGGGCGGTGATCCGAGCTGGTCAGAGGCCCGACGTATGACTGGAAAGCCAGTCGGCATGCCGATCGCGCATCCGGTCCCGTTCCTCGGACGTGGCGAGGAAGACATCGGCGCCACCGTCGTAGGGGTGGTGGATGCGCTGCATCCGGGTGTCGGTGATGAGGACTCCCGCCACCTTGTCGTCGGCGATGTCTCGGAGCAACTCGTCGATGCAGCCATGCCGCCAGGGCCGCTGGGTGGCGAAGAGGTGGCAGTGCGTGCGGAACTCAGGGTCAGGATCGTCCTCCACCAGCAGGCTCCGCCAGTACCCCGCGACGGGTTGGAATGACGGAACCCCAGCTTCGGTCGTCCAGAGCGGAGTGATCACATACACATCCGCACCAGCGAACAACTCATCGAGGACGGTGTTGTAACGCTCCAGGACAACGGTGTACTCGCTCTCGTCCTCCGCGTACCGCTTCGACTCCGGCAGGCTGTGAAAACGTACCCAGACATCCCGATACGGGTCACGGAGCTTGTACCCAACCGGAGGGCAACTGGGCCAACGCTGCTGCCACAGCGCCGTCAAAGCCGCCTGTCCGCCGCCAGACACCCGTCGCACTCGTCCTCTCGCGTATGAACCTACCGACGACCATGATGCCGGGGCTCACCCACGAGAGAGCGAGCAGCCGCTCCAGCTCGGCGTCCTGGTCGCGGTCGTCGGAGCGTCCCTTCAGTCCTGCTTCGGCCCCGTCGACTGCACGACCTCGAACGACCACAGGCTGGAGCCGCTCGCGGCGGGCTTGGCGTCCCCGGACCCGCGGTGCGCGGCCTGCATGGAGCCGGACATCCATCCCTGGAAGTCCTCCTCGCTGCGCCACCGCGTGTACACCAGGTACTGGTCGGTGCCCTCCACCGGGCGCAGCAGCTCGAACCACTCGAAGCCGTCCGAGCCCTCCACGGACCCGGCGCGGGACGCGAACCGCTTCTCCAGGATCTCCCGCTGTTCGGCCGGCACAGTCAGCACATTGATCTTCACAACAGACATGTGCCCAGCCTCGCATGCCCGCGAGCGGACGGTGCCCCGCGGGGTCCCGGACACGGGAAATTGCGATGCTCGCGGCGGGGCCGCTGTGACACGCTCCGAGGGTGACAACCCCGACCCCGCGAGGAGAAACCATGCCCGCCGCAGCAACCGGCACCCACGAGGTGTCCGCGCTCTTCTCCCGGGGACGGCTGACGGCCATCCCGCGCAAGGCCGCGCGCCGCGAGCAGCTCCTCGCGTACCTGGCGGAGACCCTCTTCGAGCCCGGCCGGGACTACAGCGAGCGGGAGATCAACGACGCGCTGCTCACGGTCCACGAGGACTTCTCGGCCCTGCGCCGCTATCTCGTGGAGGGTGGCTGGCTCACCCGCCACCCGGACGGCAGCGTCTACTGGCGGGCCTGGTAAGCGGAGCGGAGCGTTGCTTCGGCTCAGGCGGGGGCGTCGTGAATGTTGCGCTCCCGCAAGTCCTGGACGGCACCCGCAAGGGTGACGAAGTCGGTGTCGTCGTGCAGGACAACCAGGTCATAGTGGGCCGCGGTGGCCGCGATGATCAGGTCGAGTGCTGAAAGGGCTTGATGTGCTTCGAGCTGTGACAGTCGATACTGAGCGGTCTCCGTCCAGCGCCAGGCGGACTTCGGAACGGCGACGTCCGGGTAGAGATCGGCGAACAGTTCGGTCATCGCGTCGAACTCAGCCCGGTTGCGGGCCGACCTGCGGAATTCGGTTCGTTGAGGCTGGCATGAGCCGATCACGCCGCTGCTGATCGCCTCGGTCCAGGCTGTGCGGAGATCCTTGTCCCGTTGGATGCGCCAAAGGGCCGATGAATCGATGAGATAGCGAATCACTGCGGTGTGCCGCGGCCCTTGTCCGCGTCATGCCGAAGCTTCCAGCCCTCGTAGTCCCAGTCCTGGGCCAGGGCCGCGTAACGCTCGATCGCTTCGATCCGCTGGTGGCGGGCTGCGAATTCACGCAGAGCGGTGTTGACGGCCTCCTTCTTCGTCCTTATTCCGGAGACGCGCATGGCTTCCCGCAGGGCCTCGTCATCGAGGTCGATGGTGGTCAGGCTCATGGAAGCCTCCTTGTTTAAGAACAACGGACTCAATCAACAGCATACACGTAACTCTGTGCGACTGGTCATGTACGGTTAGGTGCAGCTGGCGTATAAGTCGGGCAAGTCGAACCGCCTGGCAGGCGTAGGCGGTCCCCGATTTACGTGATCATGGACAACCTCTCTGCACGCAAGGGAGCGAGGATGCCGGGTGACGCCTGTTGCGCCGCGTCTGACATGGTGACGTGTGTGATGATCTCATCGGCGGCAGCCGGCGGAATGGCCCTGGTCGAACTGGGAATGGCACTGACGCCGGGCCCGAACATGGTGTATCTGGTGTCTCGGAGCGTCAGCCAGGGCCGCGTGGCTGGGCTTGTCTCGCTGGTTGGGACTGCAGTGGGCTTCCTCGTGTACATGACTTTGGCCAACGTGGGGTTGGCGGTGGTCTTCGTTGCCGTCCCATGGCTGTACATCGGTCTTAAAGCTGTCGGCGCGGCCTACCTCGCATTCCTGGCCTGGCAGGCGCTCAGGCAGGGAGGACGCGGGTTGTTCGAGCCACGCAGCCTCCAGCGCGACTCGCACTGCAGGCTGCTGCGGATGGGGCTGATCACCAACCTGCTCAACCCGAAGGTCGCCATCCTGTACCTCGCGCTCATCCCGCAGTTCATCGATCCCGCACGCGGCCACACCACGGCCCAAGGGTTCACTCTCGGCGCTGTGCAGATCGCAGTAGGCCTCACCGTGAACGCGCTGATCGTGCTCGCGGCTGGATCAATCGCCAGCCTGCTCAAGAGCCGCCCGGCATGGGCCAAGTGGCAACGCTGGACCACTGGGAGCCTTCTCGGTGCCGTCGCGATCGCTCTCGCCCGGGAGGTACCCGCCCGCGCACGGGCTTGACCTCTGTCCACAAACCTTCTTCGCACCACACGGCCGGAAGACGCTGGAGACGGCGGCTCAGTACGCGATCCCCCTGCGCATGCACACCCTCGGCCACCGCTCCAGGCCGTGCGCGGCCTCGCGGCGGCGGATGGCGCGCAGGCCGGGGGAGAGGGCGTCGTCGGCGAGGATGCGGAAGCCGCAGCGGGCGTAGTAGGGGGCGTTCCAGGGGACCTCGGCGAAGGTGGTCAGGGTCAGGGCGGGGACGGCCGGGGCGGCCCCATGGTGGGCGAGGTGGTCGATGAGGGCGCGGCCGATGCGGCGGTGGGCGTGGCGGGGGTGGACCGAGACCTGCTCGATGTGGAGGTTGCCGTCGACGGGCTCGGGTTCGGCGAGGAGGTAGGCGACCGGGGTCCCGGTGTGGTCGTCGGCGACCCAGGCGGTGCCGGCGCGCTGGTAGCGGGCGAGTTCGTGGAGGGGGAGGGGATCGTCGTCGGCGATCTCGGGCATGCCGATGTTGCGGAAGCAGGATCCGGCGGCTCGCTCGATGTCCTGGAGGAGGGGGAGTTCGTCGGGGCGGGCGGTCCGGATGTCCATCGCGTCATTGTGCCGGGCGGGGCGGGCGGGCCGGTACGTAATATCGGCGGAATGACCTCCGACGCGCCTGATCCCCGCCCCGTCGTCCCGGTCGTGGTGGTGGCCCACGACCCCGCCTGGCAGCCGCAGGCGGCCGCGCTGCTCGCCGAACTGCGCGCAGCCCTCGGGACGTTGGCGCTGCGCGCCGAGCACATCGGCAGTACGTCGATCCCGGGTATGGCCGCCAAGCCGGTGCTGGACCTCCAGGTGAGCGTCGCGGACCTGGACGAGGCGGCGGGCGCTTTCGCGCGGCCCCTGGCGGAGCGGGGCTTCGAGCGGCTGCCGTACGAGCGCGATCACGTGCCCGCCGGGCGGGACGACGACCCGGAGCGCTGGGTGAAGCGCTACTGGCGGCGGCGCGGGGCGGAGGCCGCGGCGGAGGGGGCCGGGCTGGACGTCAATCTTCATGTGCGGAGGGCGGGTTCACCGAACGAGCGGCTGCTGTTCCGGGACTGGTTCCGGGCGCATCCGGGGGCGGTGCCGGCGTATGCGCGCTTCAAGGCGGTGCTGGCGGAGTCGGTGGCCGGTCTGGACGCGTATGTGGACGTCAAGGACCCGGTGGTGGATCTGGTGGTCGAGGTCGCAGAGGCGTGGGCGGCGTCGACGCGGTGGACGGTTTCGAAGGGCTGACCGGACCCATGGGTTCTTCACATCTTCGGCTCACTTTGTGGCGTGGGTGTTACGGAAGGGGCGATAGGGTCGATTGATAGTTCAAGCGCCCATGGGCTGACGCGGATGTCGACATTGACGCTGTCGCCGGGCGCGTAGCGAGATGCAAGGAACCGGAAGGTCACCTCCATGTCCAATCCCTCCACACCCCCCTCTCCTGCCCACCGCGCGAAGTCGCGGATGTCGCGTCGGGGAGTGATCGGCGCGGCCGGTGCGGTGGCCGTCGGTGCGGCTCTGACGCCGGTGGTGTTCGCGGCCACCGAGCCCGACTCTTCCGGTGCGTCCGGCAGCGCGGACACCGGTGCCGGTGCCGGTACGACGACCGAGAAGTTCCCGGCGACCCGGGCGCAGGCGGCCGATGGCGCCGGGGCCGCCACCGCCGCCTTCCCCATCAGCTATGTGGGGCTGCGGTGGGCCGGGGAGCAGGACGGGACCGCGATCAAGCTCGCCGAGGGCGCGTGGCAGGACGTGGTCGGCGGCTGCGCGAGCGCGGCGGCGGACGACGGCACGCTGGGAACGGCGCTGGTGGCGGCCGGGGATGTCACCGCGTACGAGGTGAAGGCGTCGTCCGGGGTGACGGATGTGCGGTCGCTGGCGATCGATACGACGGACGGGAAGAAGCGGACCTGCGAGGTTCCGTCGGACCCGACGCGGGTGCGCGGGGTGGAGTATCTGTCGCGGGCGGCGTGGGGCGCGGACGAGTCGAAGCGGTTCAAGGCCGACGGTACGGAGAACACGCCGACGGCGTACTACCCGGCGCAGGTGCTGACCGTCCACCACACCGACACCCCGAATGACGACCCGGACCCGGCGGCGACGGTCCGGGCGATCTACGAGTACCACGCGATCACCAACGACTGGGGTGACATCGGCTACCACTTCCTGATCGACGAGGCCGGCCGGATCTACGAGGGCCGCTACTCGGGCGACGACGGCATCCCCGCCCACAACGCCGACGGCAAGGTCGTGACCGCCTTCCACACGGGCGGCTACAACTCCGGCAACCTGGGCATCGCCCTGCTCGGCACCCTCATCGACCAGGGGCCGACCGCCGCCGCCAAGCGGTCGCTCACGCGGCTGATCTCGGTGCTGGCCCGCTTCCACGGGCTCGACCCGCAGGCCGAGGTGACGTACACCAACCCGGTCAACGGCGTGCAGAAGGACGTCACCACGGTCGGCGGCCACCGCGACTGGATGGCGACGGACTGCCCGGGCGCGACGATGTACGCCCTGCTCGACGACGTACGGGCGGCAGCCGCCAAGCGGTGAGTCGGTTCCTGTTTCCTCTGGGTAGATCTGTAGTTACTGATCCGTATGTGCCAGGATGTGCTCCTTAGCTGGAGCACTCTGACAGATATTGCCCACAAAGGATCTTCTTGCCGTGGAACTGACCGGCTGGAAGCGAAGATGTTTCTGGCCGGCGGCCGGTCTTCTCCTGGCCGCCGGCCTGGTCATCCTCGGCGCCGGCACCGAAACCCTGCTGACCGCTGCCGCGCCGCTGACCGCCCATCAACTGCTTGAGGTCGAGGCCTGTTTCGGGCTGCCGCTGCTCGCCGTCGCGGCAGCCGGCATCGGGCTGGTCTTCCGCCGGCAGGCCTGGGAGCGGCAGGAGTCCGAGCGCCAACTGCGGGAGTTCCTGGCCACGGCGGGGCACGAGCTGCGCAATGCGCTGACCACCGTCTCCTGCTACATCCAGCTCGTGCAGCTCGGCGGCCCGCCCGAGGAAGCGCTCGCGCAGGCGGCGGCCGAGACCGAGCGGATGGCCTCGCTCATCAACGAGCTCGCCCTGCTCACCCGCCTCGACCTCCGTCAGCCGCTCGAACGCCGGAGCGTCGATCTGCCCCAGCTCTGCCGCGACGCGGTCGCCGTCGTGCGCGACATCCACCCCGGGCGCCAGGTGCGGCTGATCGTCGCGCCCGGCAAGCACACCGTGACCGGCGACCCGCTCTGGCTCCACCAGGTCATCGTCAATCTGCTGGCCAACTCCCGCCTGCACACCCCCGAGGGCACCACGACGACCCTGGCCCTGGGCACGGAGGAAGGCGGCTACCGGGTCATCGAGGTGATCGACGACGGGCCCGGCGTGCCGCCCGAGCTGTTCCCCAAGATCTTCGACCGCTTCGTACGGGGCGAAAGCACCGCGGCGGCGGGCAGCGGGCTCGGGCTCAGCATCGTCGCCGCCGTCGCCGCCGCCCACGGGGGCACCGTGACACTCGAACGCTTCGGCCGCGGCGCCTGGTTCCGGGTCCGCCTCCCCGGCTGACAGCCGTACGGGCTGACAGCCGTACGGGCTGAAAGCCCTACGCGTACCTGACCTGCAGCTCCTTCACCCCGTTGATCCACGCCGACCGCAGCCGCCGTGGCTCGCCGACGAGCCGGATGCCCGGCAGGGTGTCGGCGATCGCGTCGAAGATCAGGCCGATCTCCATCCGGGCGAGGCTGGCGCCGAGGCAGAAGTGCGGGCCGCCGCCGCCGAAGCCCAGGTGGGGATTGGGATCGCGGGTGATGTCGAAGACCTCGGGCCGGTCGAAGACCTCGGGGTCGTTGTTGGCGGAGGCGTAGAAGAGCCCCACCCGGTCTCCGGCCTTGATCTGCGCGCCGCACAGCTCGGTGTCGCGGGTGGCGGTGCGCTGGAAGGACGTGATGGGGGTGGCCCAGCGGACGATCTCGTCGGCGGTGGTGGCAGGCCGCTCGGCCCGGAAGCGTTCCCACTGCTCGGGGTGGGTGAGGAAGGCGTGCATCCCGTGGGTGATCGCGTTGCGGGTGGTCTCGTTGCCGGCCACGGCCAGGGTCAGAACGAAGAAGCCGAACTCGTCGTCCGACAGATTGCCCTCGTCCTCGGCTGCGATGAGCTTGGTGACGATGTCCTGGGCGGGGCAGGCCCGGCGCTCGGCGGCCATGTTCATGGCGTACGAGATCAGCTCGATGGCGGCGTTGGTGCCGATCTCCTCGGTGACGGCGAGTTCGGGATCGTCGTAGCCGACCATGGTGTTGGACCAGTCGAAGATCTTGGCCCGGTCCTCCTGCGGGACGCCGAGCAGATCCGCGATGGCCTGGAGCGGCAGCTCGGCGGCGATTTCGGTGACGAAGTTGCCGCCCTCGCGGGTCGCCGCGCCGGCCACGATCCGCGCCGCGCGCTCGCGCAGTGCGTCCTCCAGGGCGCGGATGGCGCGTGGGGTGAAGCCGCGCTGGACGATCTGGCGCAGCCCGGTGTGCTCGGGCGGGTCCTGGTTGAGGATGCTCAGCCGCTGGGCCTCGATCCGGTCGCGCTTCATGTGCTCGTTGAAGCGGATGATCGCGGTGTTGGCACGGGAGGAGAAGACCTCCGGGGCCACGGACACGGCCTTGACGTCGGCGTGCCGGGTCACCGCCCAGTAGCCGTCGTCGCCGAAGCCGGCCACGCCGTGCGGCTGCTGGACCCACCACACCTGGGCGGTCTGCCGCAGCTCGGCGAGCTCGGGAAGCGGGACGCGGTGCTGGTAGATGTCCGGGTCGGTGAGGTCGAAGCCGTCGGGAAGCGCGGGGCAGGTGGACATCGACGCTCCAAGTCTGACGATCCATCAGATTCATTCGCCTCGACGGTAATAACGGCCCCCGCAACCCGCAAGACAACTGACGCCGCCGATTGTGCGGTTGACGCGTGGCTGATTGCGTCGCCGATTGCGTGCACGACCCTTGCGTGTCCGTACCCCCGGTAAGCAGACTGCAGGTGGAACTAGAACGCGTACTAGTTCTGCCGCGGGCGCCGGGACGCCCCTCGGCCGAGGAGAGGACGAGGTCTCATGGCCGCAGAACCCGTCATCGTCGAAGCTGTACGCACCCCCATCGGCAAGCGCGGAGGCGCGCTCGCCAACCTCCATCCCGCCTACCTGCTGGGCGAGACCTACCGCGAACTGCTGGGCCGCACCGGCATCCAGCCCGACGCCGTCGAGCAGATAGTCGGCGGCACCGTCACCCACGCCGGCGAGCAGTCCATGAACCCCGCGCGCAACGCGTGGCTCGCCATGGGCCTTCCCTACGAGACCGCCTCGACGACCGTCGACTGTCAGTGCGGCTCCTCACAGCAGGCCAACCACATGGTCGCCAACATGATCGCCGCCGGCGTCATCGACATCGGCATCGGCTGCGGTGTCGAAGCCATGAGCCGCGTGCCGCTCGGCAGCGGCTCCAAGCACGGCCCCGGCAAGCCCTTCCCCGACGAATGGAACGTCGACCTCCCCAACCAGTTCGAGGCCGCCGAGCGCATCGCCCGCCGCCGCGGCCTCACCCGTGAGAACGTCGACCGCCTCGGGCTCATCTCCCAGGAACGCGCCGCCCGCGCCTGGGCCGAGGAGCGCTACAAGCGCGAGATCTTCGCCGTCCAGGTCCCCACCACCGAGGACGAACAGCTCGCCGGACAGGGCATGTGGCGCCTCGTCGACCGCGACCAGGGCCCCCGCGACACCACCCCCGAGGGCCTCGCCGGCCTCAAGCCCATCATGCCCACCGCCGTCCACACCGCCGGCAACTCCTCCCAGATCTCCGACGGCGCCGCCGCCGTGATGTGGGCCTCCAAGCGCATGGCCCGCGCCCTGCGGCTCAAGCCGCGCGCCCGCATCGTCGCCCAGGCCCTCGTCGGCGCCGACCCGCACTACCACCTCGACGGCCCCATCGACGCCACCAAGGCCGTCCTCGGCAAGGCCGGCATGTCCCTCAACGACATCGACCTCGTCGAGATCAACGAGGCCTTCGCCTCGGTCGTCCTGTCCTGGGCCCAGGTCTTCGACCAGGACCTCGCCAAGGTCAACGTCAATGGCGGCGCGATCGCCCTGGGGCACCCGGTCGGCGCGACGGGAGCCCGGCTGATCACGACGGCCCTGCACGAACTGGAGCGTACGAACAAGGAGTTCGCCCTCATCACGATGTGCGCGGGCGGCGCGCTGGCGACGGGCACGATCCTGCAGCGGCTCTGAGGGTGGGCGTCTCTCAGCCCAGCTGATTGGGCTCCAGCGAGAAGAAGGTCACCTTGCAGCTGCGCCGGATGAGTGAGGGCATCCGCTGCAGGTGATCGGCGTGGATCCGGTTGTAGACGTCGTACCTGGTCATGCCCGGGGTGGGCGTGAATGTGCCGGAGAAGGTCTCGGCATCGTTCTCGCGGTAGCTGAAGGCGATGATGAAGAAGTACTCCACCAGGGGTTGCTCGGGATGCGACATGCTCGTCTCTCTGTTCATCGGATCCGGCCGCCGGAGAAACCGGTCACGCCGCGCGATACGCGACCGGGTCCGACCCCGGCACCGGCTCGGCCAGGCCCGCCTTGACGAGCCGGCGCACGTGGGCCTCGGCCTCGCTGACGGCGATGTTGCGGGACCCGTAAGGGATCTGCTCCCAGGGGCGGTTCCACTCCATCAGCTCCGCGAGCTGCCAGGGGGTGAGCGCCACCTCGGTGATGAGCTCCCGAAGCGCCGCCAGCCGCTCCGCGTGGTGCGCGAGCAGCTCGGCGACCCGCCCACCGGCATCGGCGAAGGCGTACTGGTGGGCGGGCAGCACCTCCACCAGGTGAAGGCGGCCGATCCGTTCCAGGGAGTCCAGGTAGTCGCCGAGCGGATCGGTGACCGTGGCGTCCTCGGGGTCCTCGTAGAGCCCGATGTGCGGGGTGATCTCAGGCAGCAGATGGTCCCCGGAGAACAACCGCCGAGCGTCCTCGTCGTAGAGGCATACGTGCCCCGGGGTGTGCCCCGGAGTCCAGACGGCCCGCAGTCGCCGCCCGGCGAGCGGCAGGCGCTCCCCGGGCACGATCTCCCGGTCGGGGAGCGCGGACCGCATGCCGGGCAGCGTACGCGTCCGGCCGGAGGCCCTGGCTTTGCGCAGGGGGGCGAGGTGGGCCTCGGGGGCGCCGGCGGCGACGAGCTTGGCGAGCAGAGTGCTGAGCCAGACACCGGGATCGGCGGCCTGGATGCGCCGGACGACGTCGATGTCGGCGGCGTGCATGGCGATCCAGGCGCCGGAGTCCTCCCGGACCCGGCCGGAGAGGCCGTGGTGGTCGGGGTGGTGGTGGGTGACGAGGACGCCGTGGATGTCGGCGACGGACGTGCCGAGGGCGGTGAGGCCGCGGGTGAGGGCGTCGTAGGAGGCGGGGTCGTCCCAGCCGGTGTCGATGAGGACGGGGCCGCGGTCGGTGTCCATGACGTAGACGAGCGTATGACCGAGGGGGTTGTCGGGGATCGGGACCTTGATGCTGTGGATGCCGCCGCCGTGGTCGCCGTGGTCCGTCATGGGATCCCCTCTCGTCGCGTCGTACGCATTGCCCACCATAACTAGAACTGGTATCAGTTCTGCAGCAGGGTCAATTTCTGACGGCCTGTCAGAGGCTGCCGGAGACTGTCAGAGGCGTCAGAGAGGATGCCGAGGTCATGACCGAGCTCATCGAACACGGACAGCTTGTCATCGGCGGAGCGCTCGTCGATCCCCTGGAGGACGGCGGCACCATCGAGGTCGTATCCCCCCACACCGAGCAGGTCATCGGCCGTGTCCCGCACGCCTCCCGCGCCGACGTCGACCGGGCCGTGGCCACCGCCCGCCAGGCCTTCGACGAGGGCCGCGGCGAGTGGCCGAGCACACCGCTGGCCGAACGCATCGCCGTCGTCACCCGCATCAAGGACGCCGTCGCCGCCCGCTACGAGGAGATCGCCCGCCTCATCAGCCTCCAGAACGGCTCCCCCTACTCCTGGGCCGTCATGGGCCAGGCCCTGGCCGCCGTCATGGTCTGGGACGCCGCCATCCGCGTCGCCACCGACTTCCCCTACGAGGAGCGCCGCCCCGGCGTCATGTGGCCGCTGGTCATCCGGCGCGAGCCGGTCGGCGTCGTGGCCGCCGTCATCCCCTGGAACGTCCCGCAGTTCACCGCCGCCGCCAAGCTCGCCCCGGCGCTGCTCTCCGGCTGCACGGTGATCCTCAAGCCGTCCCCCGAAGCCCCGCTGGACTCCTACCTCCTCGCCGACATCGCCCGCGAGGCCGGCCTCCCCGACGGCGTCCTGTCCGTCCTCCCCGCCGACCGCGAGGTCAGCGAATACCTGGTCGGCCACCCCGGCATCGACAAGGTCTCCTTCACCGGCTCCGTGGCCGCCGGCAAGCGCGTCATGGAGGTCGCCTCCCGCAACCTCACCCGCGTCACCCTGGAACTCGGCGGCAAGTCCGCCGCCATCATCCTCCCCGACGCGGACCTCGCGGCCGCCGTCCCCGGCATCGTCGGCGCCGCCTGGATGAACAACGGCCAGGCCTGCGTGGCCCAGACCCGCATCCTCGCCCCCCGCTCCCGCTACGACGAGATCGCCGACGCCTTCGCCGCCGCCGCCTCCGCCCTCGTCGTCGGCGACCCCCTCGACCCCGCCACCCAGGTCGGCCCCCTCGTCGCCGCCCGCCAGCGCCGGCGCTCCCTCGACTACATCGCCCTAGGCCAGCAGGAAGGCGCCAAAGTCCTTACAGGAGGCGGCCGCCCGGCCGGCCGGCCCACCGGCTGGTACGTCGAGCCCACCCTCTTCGGCGAGGTCTCCAACACCATGCGTATCGCCCGCGAGGAGATCTTCGGCCCCGTCATCTGCCTCCTCCCCTACGACGACGAGCCCGACGCCGTCCGCATCGCCAACGACTCCGACTACGGCCTCTCCGGCAGCGTCTGGGCGGCCGACGTCGAGCACGGCATCGAGGTGGCCCGCCAGATCCGCACCGGCACCTACTGCGTCAACACCTTCGCCCTCGACATGCTCGGCCCCTTCGGCGGCTACAAGTCCTCCGGCCTGGGCCGCGAATTCGGCCCCGAGGGCTACTCCGAATTCCTCGAACACAAGATGATCCAGCTCCCGCCCGGCTACGTGGGGCCGACCGCCCCCACCGCCTCATGACCGCCGACCGCTGGCACATCGAGGTCGACCGCACGGTCTGCATCGGCTCCGGCATGTGCGTCAACGCCGCCCCCGAAGGCTTCAAGCTCGACGCCGCCCGCCAGTCCAACCCCGTCGAGCCGGACGCCCCCGCCGCCGAGACCCTGCTGGCGGCGGCGGAAGGCTGCCCCGTCGAAGCCATCGCCATCACCCTCCTCGGCACCGGCGAGCCGGTCTTCCCCCCGGAGGAGTAACCCGGCTCGCCCCGTTCGGTCCGATTCCGCCTCAAGGCGTCCTTAAGCCCACCTCAAGCAGGCCATCCGGTTGGGAGATCCTCCGCGAAGCCCCGTACTGGCTCGCAGCAAGGAACTCCCAAGGCTGGTCACACGAGAGGAACCGAGTCGCACATGACGCGGAAGAGGACACTGAGCCCCCGGAAGAAGGCGGCGGCACTCATCGGCGCCGCCGCGCTGGTCGGCGGCATCGCATTCGTCACCACCGGCACCGGCAACGCCGCGTCGGTCGTCTGCGACGGCCTGGACACCGCGCTGCGCAACAACCAGAACTTCATCGCCGATCAGAAGGCCCACCCCGACGCCCAATCCGCCGCCCGCATAGCCAACCGCGAAGCCGTCATCGCCCAGATCGGCCTCCAACAACGAGCCTCCGGCTGCACCGCCGGCTCCGCCGCCCCAGCCGCGACCCCCTCAGCCGTGGCCACCCCCACCAAGGCTGTGCCCGCCCCCACCAAGGCCGCCCCCACCACGGCCGCCCCCGCCGCCGGATCCGTCGTCTGCCCCGGCTCCACCGTCACCCTCTCCGGCGAATCCGGAGCCCCGGCAGCCTCCAGCAACCAGTTCCCGCAGGGCACCCGCCTCAAGGTGACCAACCTCGACAACAACAAATCCATCACCGTCACCGTCACCTCGGTCTCCGGCAGCTGCGCCCTCCTCAACAACGCCGCCTTCGAACAGGTCCGCGAACCCGGCAAGTTCCTGATCCGCCGAGCTCTCATCCAGCGGGTCGGCTAGACCCTGAGGCCCCGGCTTCCCGTGCGGCCACGGACAGTTCCGCCAACAGCGCTGGAACTGTCCGTGGCCGAGCCTTGTGTTCGGTAGTTTCGGCGCATGGTGGAACATCGACTCGACCTGGCGGAGGCGCGGCGCATCGCCGTTCGCGCCCAACTGCTGGATGCCCCGCGACCGACCGATCTGCTGGCGGTGATAGGCCAGTTGACGCTGCTGCAGATCGACCCGACGGCCGCCGTGGCACCGAGCGCGGACCTCATCGCCTGGAGCCGGCTCGGGTCCTCGTACCGGCCGGAGCAGCTCCGGCAGGCCCTGGAGCAGAGCCGCATGCTCATCGAGCACAACGCGATGGTGCGTCCGGCGGACGATCTGGTGTTCCTCCTCCCGGGCATGAGGATCTGGCCCAGCCGGAAGAGGGAGCAGGAGTGGCTGCGGCAGAACGACTCGTTCCGCCGGGACGTCCTCGAACGGCTCGGCGGCTCCGGTCCGTTGCTGTCGCGGGACATCCCGGACACCAGCGTGGTGGCGTGGCCGTCCACAGGGTGGACCAACAACCGCAACGTCACGCAGATGCTGGAGTTCCTCATGATGCGCGGCGAGGTCGCCATCGCCGGCCGCCGTGGGCGGCAGCGGCTGTGGGATCTGGCCGGCAGGGTGTATCCGGCCGGTACGCCCGAGGTGACGCCGGAGGAGGCACGCCGGCTGCGGCACGAGAGGCGGCTGCGCTCGCTGGGCATCGTCCGCGAGAACGCGGTCGGCTCCCCGAGCGAACCGGGAGAGGTCGGCGAGGCGGGGGAAGTGGCCACCGTGGAGGGCATCCCCGGTACCTGGCGGGTGGACCCTGCCGCGATCGGGCAGCCGTTCTCAGGGCGCACCGCTCTGCTGTCGCCGTTCGACCGGCTGGTGCACGATCGGAGCCGGCTCATGGAGCTGTTCGGGTACGAATACGTACTGGAGATGTACAAGCCCAAGGCCAAGCGGCGCTGGGGCTATTTCGCCCTGCCGGTCCTGCACAACGACAGCCTCGTCGGAAAGGTGGACGCCGTGGCGGACCGCAAGACCGGCACCCTGGTTGTGCACGCCGTCCACGAGGACGTCCCGTTCAAGCCGGAGACGACCGAGGCGGTGCACCACGAACTGCGGGACCTGGCCTCCTGGTTGCAGCTGACCGCAACCGGCCCCGGCGCCCCGGCCCCGGCGCCCTGAGGCCGCACTCCGACTCACGGGTGTCATCTATGCCAGGCCTGGAGCAGGTCGTCCGGGTCGTAGACAGCGTCCAAGCCGTCGCAGGAGACACCGCTGCGGGACACCGCGACCAGAGGCACCGGCTCTGCGGTGAGGGCTGTCCGCTGCCGGTGCAGGGCGGCCAGATCATGACGGTCGAACGGATCCCTCTCCAGCCACTTGATCGACCCGACGAACAACAACTCCTTGGCGACCGGTGCCCGGTCCGCACCGACGATGTCAATCTCGACGTCATTCGTCCGTGTCCAGTAGCCGCCGACAGCTCGGGCGCCCGGCAGTTGATCGTCCGGGAGCAGCCGCGCGAGAGCCTCACGCACAAGCGGCTCCACCGCCCGCCCTCGCCAACTGGTCCAGCCTTCCCGGATGCGGTCCAGGGTGAGATCCGAGCGGCCTCGTTCGATCTCGTTCATGTACGGCTGGAGAAAGCGCAGCCAGAAGCGGAGATAGGGGTCCATGACGCGGTAACGACGATCCTTGGACGGGTTTGTGGAGATCGGCAGCTCTCCCGCCACCACACGCTTGTCGCCGAGTACCTCAAGCGAGCGCTGTAGCGGTGTGGCCGCCAGGCCGCCGGCTGCTCGCGCGATGTTGGAGAAGGTGCGCTCGCCGCTGCCGATTGCGCTCAATACCGCACGTGCCTGGACATGCTGCGGGAACTCCGCGGCCAGTGACCTTTCGGCGGAGACCAGCAGCGCCGACACAGGATTGCTGAGTGACGCCGAGAGGAAGTCCCAGAGCCCGGCGCCAGGCGCCCAGTCCGCGCAGATCAGCGGAAGCCCGCCAGTGACCAAGGCGGCGTCGATCGCCTGCGCCGCATCCAGATCGAGCATCTCGGAGACCTCGGCCGGGCTGAGCGGCCCCACCACCATCTCCCGCCCTCGCTGGTGGAACGGGCGCTCGTAGTCGTTCAGCGCCTCCATCATGGACAGGTCCGATCCGATGAGGACCAGGAGTACCGGCTTCTTTTCGAGCTCACGGTCCCAGGCCCGCTGGAGCATTCCCTCGAACGCCTGCTCCGGGTCCATCAGATACGGTGCTTCGTCCAGCACGACCACGCTCGGACGATCATCGGGCAATGCCGCTGCGAGAACTTCGAATGCCGCGTCCCAGCTCTCCGGACGTGCTGCACTCAGCAGATTTCCCGCCGGGAGTGTGGACGACCGCGCGTCCTGGGCCAACCGTCGCAGGTCTGCGGCCATGGAGGCTCCCGTGGCGGCAAAGAACAGGAACGGTGCGCCGGACCGCTCCACGAATGTCTCCACCAGTCGGGACTTGCCCACCCGGCGTCGACCGCGCAACAGGAGGCAGCGACCGGGACGCTCTGCGCCGATTCCCGATGCCACGCGCCCCAGCTCCAGCGAGAGGAGTTCCAGCTCACGCTGCCTGCCGACAAAATCAGCCATGGGTGCATGCTAACACTCATGTTACTAACATTGAAGTTAGTAACATGAGTGTTAGCTCAAATGGGTGACGATTTGCCTGCTGAAAGTGACGAAGCTAAGCGGCGGCTTCCGCCTCCCGGCAGCCGCGGCAGTACCCCGGCCCCGGTGCCCTGAAGCCGCGATCGCATCCCTGGCAGCACTGCATCGGATCCGGCCGTGCGGGCCCCGGGGGCGGTCCTGCGGGACCGCGCAGTGCGGTCGGCAGTGCGGGCGGCATCAGCTCCTTGAGCCGCCATTCCACCAGCCGCTCCGGGCTGGAGATCTCTCCGTTCGACAGCGAGCCGCAGAGCGTCGCCGAGATCCGGTCCGGGGTGACCCCGCGCTGCAGCCACGTACTCACGCCGGGCGCGAGCCGCCGTACGGAGCGCTCCGACAGCACCATCCGCTCGTCCCGCAGCCGCAGCCTGCCCAGTACGGCGGAAGCGACCGGCTCGACGGGCGCGGTCGGTTCGGGGCGTCGTCTTTCGTACGGCTGCCGGGGCCGCGCCCGGCCGCTCGAAGTAGGTCGTACGGGTCACCATCCGGCCGTCGGGCAGCCGCAGGCGCTCGCGCTCGAGGTAGCCCTCGGCTTCCAGCTCCCGCAGGGCGCGAGCGATGGCGACCTCGCCCTCGTGGAAGCGTGCCGTCAACTCACGGATGCCGACGGGCACCCCATCGGGGAGCGACTGGATGTGGACCGCGATGCCGATCGCGACCAGCGACAGCCTGCGGTTCTGGGCGAGGTGGTTGCCGACGACGGTGAAGCGTTCGGCATGACGATGGCGGACGTGCTGGACGCCCGAGCGCGCGGAAACGCGCGCGCTAGACTGCGCTGAAGTCATTGGGAAGTTGCTGCTTCCTGATGATCAGGCCCTCGATCGGGATGTCCGTCCCGGCCGGGGGCCGTCGTCTGTGTGGTGTTGTTGGCGCGACCGTACACCGTTTGTCCGAAGACCTGCCACCCCGTCACCTAAATGAGCGACGTGGGGAGTTGGAGGGGATTGGACGGGTGATTTCCCCAGTACTAGAAGAGGACATCGGGCCTCACCGCGTCGCCGCTCACCGCGTCGTCAATTCCCGCGATCCGGTGCCACCAGCACCTTTGCCAGATCCCGTACCTGCCGATAGTGCAGCCCGGTCATTCCGACCGCCCTCGCCCCGATGGCGTTCTCCTCAAGGTCGTCGACGAACAGGCACCGCGACACGTCAACTCCCGCAACCTCGGCGGCATGCCGGTATATCGCCGCCTCCGGCTTCGCCACCCCGACCCGCGCCGAATTGACCACGGCATCCACCGCCCCGGCCACCCCCAGTGCCGCCAGATCGGCCTCCAGCCGCGTGGTCCCGTTCGACACCAGCACCACGGGCATCCGCTCCCGCGCGGCCGTCAGCAGGCCCAGCACCTCGTCATCGATCCGGCCGCCCCGGGCCGTCCAGTCGGCCACCAGCGCCCCGGCCCTGCCCAACGACCCGCATGCCTCGGCCAGATCCTCCGCGATCGCCGCCCGCCACTCCTCATCCGTCACCGCCCCCGTCACCGCCGGCAGTACCCGCTCCGCCCGCCAGGCCGCCCCGGCCAAAGTCCCGGGCGGCAGGCCGTACGCCCGGTCCAGCCCGGGCATCACGGCCGGGTCCCACAGGCGCAGAACGCCGTCGATGTCGCACAGCAACGCGTCGAAGGGCGATGGGTTCAAGGCGTCTCTCCTGTCGTCGTCCTGTCCTCGGCCGGAAGGCATTCGTATCGCGCTTCACCGACCCGGACCCTGCACACAACATCGTGCGGGTGCTTCCACGCGAGCGCGGTCCCAACATCCAGGCCCACCAGGTTCCGCAGCAGCATCCGGCCGACCATTTCATGTGACACCACCAGCGGCCGTCGAGCCCCGGTCGCCTCGATCCGCCTCAACGCCTCCCCGGCCCGCCGGTCGGCATCGGCGTAACTCTCCCCCTCCGGAAAGCGGTAGCCGTATTTGTCCCGGGCCCGGCCGGCCGCCACATGCGGGAAGTCCCGCTCGATCTCGGCGTCCGTCAGGCCCGCGATCCGGCCGTGATGGACCTCCCGCAGCTCCTCGACGACCTCGACCGGCAACCCGATCCGCGCCGCGATGATGCCGGCCGTGGCCCGCGCCCTGCCGAGCGGGCTGCTGAACACCCTGTCCACGGGGAGCGAGGCGATCAGGTCGGCGTTGCGCTCCGCCTGCAGCAGACCGGCGGGGGTGAGCGGGGAGTCCAGGTGCCCTTGGCGTCTGCCCTGCTGGTTCCACTCGGTCTGACCATGCCGCGCGAGACAGACGTACTCAAAGCTGGTCGCTCTCACGGTCTCTGTCCCAGCTCCTTGCGCATCCACGTGCACATTGTCTCGTGGCGGCGAATCGAGCCGTCCGAGTCCAGCTCGTCCCATGCCTCGGCGCCGCGTCCGTACGCGACGTACCCGAGTCGCTCATACAGCGCCCGCGCCCGGGGATTGCTCTCCTCCACACCGAGTTCCGCCTGCCGGAGACCACGGGACCTGATACGCAGCTCCGCAGCCCCGATGAGGACCGTCCCGATCCCGCACGACTGCAACGCCGGATGCACCGACAACTGCCACAGCAGGCCGGCTCCCTCCCGGACCTGGTAGTCCACGCCGCCGATCGCCACAGGTATCCCCGACGGAGGACAGATCGCCAGGTAGTCGACCTCGCCGAACCCGGCGCGCCTCAACTGCTCGGCGACAGACTCCAGATGAAGCGCCGACCCCGACCAGCCGCACGACGCCAGGTCGCCAGGCGTCAGGTCACGGGCCGAGAGTTCCAGGACGATGCCGGTCATCCTCATCACCTCCGGACAGCCACGATCCATGCGGGGTCCTGTCAGTGCAATCCGGTTTGATACTGAGGTGGCCCTGTGGCCATCACCACACCCGGGAGGCACTGATGGATGTGACGCTACGAGAAGTGAGAGACGGCGACCTGCCCGTCTTCTACGCCCAGTCGAACGACCCCGAGGGGATCTGGATGGCGGCGTTCACCGCCAAGGACCCGGCGGACCGCGGCTGGTTCGAGGCCCACTGGGCGCGGAACCGCGCAGACATGGCGGTCGTCATGCGGACCGTCGTCGGCGGGAGCGGGGAGATCGTCGGGCATGTGGCGGTGTTCGGTCCGCCGGAGGAGCGGGAGGTCACGTACTGGATCGGGCGGGAGTACTGGGGGCGGGGGGCGGCTACGGCCGCGCTGCGGGGGCTGCTGGGTGTTGTGGGGGAGCGTCCGCTGTATGCGCGGGCGGCGGCGGACAACGGGGGGTCGATCCGGGTTCTGGAGAAGTGCGGGTTCGTGGTGACGGGCCATGAGCGGGGGTTCGCGAACGCGCGGGGCGAGGAGATCGACGAGGTGGTTCTCAAGTTGGTCGGTGGGACCGATGATTCCGGGCGGGGCCGGGAGTCTTACCTCTGACCGGATACGTAGAGCCGCAGAGTCAGCGAAGGTGGGCACGGGCGATGACCGAACTGAAGGACGTCCTGGAGACGCACGTCGGCAAGGGATCGGCGCCGGGGGCGGTGGGCCTGGTGGCGCGGGGGGATCGGGTCGAGGTGGAGGTCGTCGGGTCGGCGGATGCGGAGGGGGCGTCGCCGATGGCAAGGGACTCGATCTTCCGGATCGCTTCGATGACGAAGCCGGTCGTCGCGGCGGCGGTGATGATGCTGGTCGAGGAGGGCCGGATCGGGCTGGAGGACCCGGTGGGGGAGTGGCTGCCGGAGCTGGGGTCGCCGGGGGTCGTGCGTACGCCGGACGGTCCGGTCGGGGATGTCGTGCCGGCTGCCAGGGCGATCACGGTGGAGGATCTGCTCACTTTCCGCGCCGGGTACGGATTTCCGGCCGACTTCTCGCTGCCGGCGGTGGCGCTGCTGTTCAGCGAGCTGCAGAAGTTCGTCCTGGACCCGCAGCTCGTCCCGGAGCCGGACGAATGGATGGCGACGCTGTCCCGCATTCCGCTTCTGCACCAGCCGGGAGAGGCGTGGCTGTACAACACCTGTTCCGACATCCAGGGCGTGCTGATCGCCAGGGTCTCAGGCCGGACGCTGCCCGAGTTTCTGGCTGAGCGGCTGTTCGAGCCGCTGGGCATGGCCGACACCGGATTCGAGGTGCCGGCCGGCAAGCGGCACCGGTTCACCAGCTGCTACCGCCCCACAGCGGACGGCGGTACCGAGCTGGTCGACGCCCCCGACGGGCAGTGGAGCAGCGGCCTCCCGGCGTTCGCGTCCGGCGCCGGTGGGCTGGTGTCGACCGCCGACGACTGGCACGCCTTCGGGCGGATGCTGCTCGCCGGGGGGACCGTGAACGGCCGGGCGCTGCTGTCGCCCGCGTCGGTGCGGCAGATGACGACCGACCACCTGACGCAGGCCCAGCGGGAGGCCGGCCGCCTGTTCCTGGAGGGCCAGGGCTGGGGTTTCGGCGGCTCGGTGGACGTAGCGGCCGTGGACCCCTGGAATGTGCCGGGACGCTACGGCTGGGTCGGGGGCACCGGCACGGCGGGGCACATCGTGCCCTCCACCGGCACCGTATCCGTGCTGCTCACGCAGCTGCAGATGACCGGACCGACCCCGCCCGCCGTGATGCGGGACTTCTGGCGGTACGCGGCCACGGAATCGTAGGCCGTGCCTCACCGGAAGGCGACGGCCTGCTGCGGCAGTTCGCGGTGCGTACGGACCGGGGAGAGGAAGACGGGCAGGAAGGCGACGGCCAGGATTCCGCCGCCGGTCCAGAGCGCGGTGTGGACGGTGGCCAGCTGGCCGATGAGGCCGGAGAGGGCGGCGCCGATCGCGAGGGCTCCGGTGAGGAGGAAGCGGAAGGTGGCGTTCATGCGGCCGAGAAGGGCGTCGGGGGTCATCCGCTGGCGCAGGCTTACGCCGAGGACGTTGTCCATTCCCGTCTTGAACAGGCAGAGCAGCCAGCCGGTCCCGGCGAGGAGCAGCCACGGCCCACGGTCGACCAGCGGAACGAGCAGCGCCGACGGCGCCATGCACAGGCCGGCGAGGCCGAGGGTGCGGCCGTGGCCGAGGCGGTCGGCGACGGGGCGGGCGCAGCGGGCGCCGAGGAAGAGACCGGCGCCGCCGGCTGCCCAGAAGAGGCCCAGGACGCCTGCGGAGAGACCGAGTTCGCGGACGAAGAGCACCGGGAGCATGGTGTTGATGATCTGGGAGCCGAGGTTGTTGAGGGAGGCGGTGAGCACGAGGGCCCGTAGTTCCCTGGTGCCGAAGACGTGGCGCAGGCCCTCCGCGATCTGGGCTCGCAGCGGGGTGCGCTGCCCGGGGAGGGGCGGGGGTGGGGGCGGCGTGGCGCGCAGGGCGGTGAGGCGGAGGGCCGAGGCCAGGTGGCTGACCGCGGTGCAGGCCACGGCGACCGGGGCCGTGAGCAGTTGGACGAGCCCGCCGCCCGCGCCCCGGCCTGCCACGTTGCCGGCGGCCATGAGGCTGACCACGGCGGCGTTCGCCTGGACGAGGCCGTCGCGGCCGACCAGTTGCGGCAGCACGCTCTGCGCGCCCACGTCGGCGAAGACCGTGGCGCAGCCGCTGAGCAGCACGACCGCGTACAGCTGGCCCAGGGTCAGGGCGTCCAGCCACCAGGCCAGCGGGACGGAACCGAACAGCGCGGCCCGGGCCAGGTCGGCGGCGATCAGGACCCGGCGCTGGCGCATCCGGTCCAGCCACGCCCCGGCCGGCAGCCCGATGAGCAGGAATGCGGCGGTGCTCAGTGTGGCGAGCGCCCCGACCTGGCCGGGACCGGCGTCCAGAGCGGATACGGCGATGAGGGGGACGGCCACGTAGCCGATGTTGGTGCCGAGCTGGCTGAGGGCGGTGGCGGTGAACAGGGTGCGGAAGTCGGGCGCCCGCCAGGGGGAGTTGGTCTGCATCGTCCGTTCAGCTCAGCTCAGCTTCAGTGCTGGCTCTGGTGCCGGTTTCGGCCGGCGCGTCATGCCGACTCCGATGAGTACGACCGCCATTCCGCCGATGACCCGGAGGCTGAGCTCCTCGTCCAGCACCACGGCCCCCAGCGCCACCGAGACCACCGGCAGCAGGTATCCCACGGTGGCGGCGTTGGTCGCGCCTTCGTCCGCGATGATCCGGTACGTGAGGTAGAAGGTGACCCCGGTGGCGAAGACGCCGAGTACTGCGGCCGCGATCAGGGCCGTCGGTCCGGGCCGCACCGCCGTCAGGCCGCCGGCCGGGAGTGTCAGCGCGGTCAGTCCCGTCGCGGCGATGAGCTGGGCGGCGGCCAGGGAGATTGTCGGGGTGCCGGTCCCGACGAGATGGCGCCCCATGTACGCGAACGCCACCGCGTAGCTGGCCGCGGCCGCGAGGATCGCGAGGGCGCCCCAGCTCAGGATCCCGGTCCGGTGCCAGGGGGCGAAGATCAGCACCGTGCCGCCGAATCCGAGCAGGAGCCCGCCCAGCCTGACCGGGCGGAGTCCGCGTTCCGTGCCGTTGGCGATGCCGACGGCCAAGGACCACAGGGGAGTTGTCGCGTTGAGAACGCCGGCCGTTCCGGAGTCGACGCTCTGCTCACCGATGCTGAACGCGGCGAACGGCAGGGCGTTGCAGAAGAGGGCGGCCACGATGACGTGACCCCAGATCGCGCGGCCGCGCGGGAGGCGTTGACCGGCCGCACAGCACAACACGATCAGGGTGATCGCGCCCAGCGCGCAGCGGATGAGGGTGACCTGGACGGGTGACAGCCCGTCGAGAGCGAGCTTGATCCACAGAAAGGTCGATCCCCAGAGCAGGGCGAGCACGCCCACACGTATCAACGCTCTTCATCTCCTTGGCCGTTGGTCATCCCGAATGAACCGTGCCGCAGAGCAACCCGACAGGACAAGCAAAAGAAACCGCACCAACCTTTAAGCTCTCCTACATGCTTGATGTCAGACGCATGCAGGTCCTACGGGCCGTCGTGACCAGTGGCTCCGTGACCGCCGCGGCGGCGAACCTGGGCTACACGCCCTCCGCCGTCAGCCAGCAGGTGGCGGCGCTGGAGAAGCAGGCCGGGACCGCCCTGCTCGAACGGGTCGGCCGGGGCGTGCGGCCGACGGCCGCCGGGCGGCTGCTCACCGAGCACGCGGCCGTCATCAGCCAGAACGTCGCCGAAGCGGAGACCGCGTTGGCCGACCTGCGGGCGGGCCGTATCGGCCTGCTGGCGATCCGCTACTTCACCACGGCGGGCGCCACGCTCGTCGCGCCCGCCGTCGCCCGGCTCCGCCGCGAATACCCGGGCGTACGGATCGATCTCAAGCTCAACGACGCGGAAGACCACCCTGCCGGGGCGGCGGCGGAACAGAGCCACGCCGACCTCGCCCTCGTCGTCCGCCCCCGCGACGCGGATGCCGCCGCGCTCGGCGAGGGCACCCGCCTCGTCCACCTCCTCGACGACCCCTTCCGCGCGGTTATCCCCCTGGGCCACCCCCTCGCCGCGAAGCGGATCCTCGACCTGACCGACCTCGCCGCCGAACCCTGGGTCGGCAGCGAACCGCCCGGCCCCTGCCTCGACCCCGTGCTCGACGCCTGCGCCGCCGCCGGCTTCAGCCCGGACTTCGTCGTACGGAGCGAGGACTACGCGACCGCCCAGGGCTTCGTCGCCGCCGGCCTCGGGATCGGCCTGATGCCACGCCTCACCCTCGGCACCGGCACCCGCCACCCCGGCGTCGCCGTCCGCCCCGTCCGCAACCCGGAACCCCTACGCTCCATCCACGCCGCCGTACGCGAGGTGTCCCTCGCCCAGCCCGCCCTCCGCGGCCTCCTCGACGCCCTCCGCGACGCGGCTACGCGGTGACCCCGGCCTGCTCCGACCAATCCGACCAATCCGACCGATCCGACCGAGTCTGCCCGAACAGCCCCCGGCACCCCTCGTCCAGCCCCGCCACCTCCACCGGCACCGTCCGGTGCGCCTCCCACTCGGCCCGGCTCAGCCGGAGCCGCTGCAAGGTGCGGGACTGACCCCGTGCGGAGGCGAGGGCGAGCCCGTCGGGGCGGTAGCCGAGGTGGCGGGAGACGCCGAGGGAGCGGGGGTTGTCGAGCATGGCGTCGGAGACGGCCCAGTCGGCGTCGAGCTCGGCGAAGGCGAGGTGAAGGACGGCGGCGCGCATTTCGGTGCCGATGCCGTGGCCTTGGTGGGCGAGGCCCAGCCAGGAGCCGGTTTCGGCCTGGCGGGTGACGGCGAAGTCTGTCGCGAAGAGGTCCTGGCGGCCCACGACTTTGCCGTCGCGCAGGACGGCGAGGCTGAGGCACCACTTCTGGGGCTGCCACTCGGCGACCGTGCGCAGGACGTGCTGGAAGATGGCCCGGCCGACGTCCTCCGGTGCCGCGTCGGTCCAGGGGAGCGAGAACGGCATCTCGGCCGGGTCGTGGACGCCGTCGGCGGCGACGGAGGCGAGGTCGTCGAGCAGGTCGAGACCGGGGAGGCGCAGTTCGAGGCGGGGGGTGGTGATGCGAAGGCCGTACAGCGGCCAGAAGCGGGGGTCCATGACGGGATGTTGCCGAAGGGCCCTACGGGCTGTCGAACCGATTACGGGCCGGAGTCAATGAATTCAGCCCGTCCGGCGCTTGAGGACACGTCCGGAGGACGCTCAGGTCTGCGGGCGGTCCTCGGCCGTCAGGTCGATGAGGCGGCAGACGGTCTCGATGTCGATCTTGACCTGGGCGATGGAGGCGCGGCCGGAGAGCCAGGTGACCAGGGCGGAGTGCCAGGTGTGCTCGATGACGCGGACGGCGGAGAGCTGCTCGGCGGTGGGCGGGGCGTCCAGTCCCATCGCGTCGAGGATGATCGCGGTGGTGAGGCGGGAGACGGTGTCGACCTCGGGGCTGACGGAGCGGTCGGCGAAGGTGAGGGCGCGGACCATGGCGTCGGCGAGGTGGGGCTCGCGCTGCATGGCGCGGAAGGCGCGCATGAGGGTGTCGGCGACGCGGTCGGCGGGGGTGGCGGCGGCGGGCGGGTGCTTGCGCAGCGCCTCGTGGAGGTGGCCGAGCTGATCCTGCATGGTGGCGACGAGTAGATGGATCTTGGAGGGGAAGTAGCGGTAGAGGGTGCCGAGGGCGACGTTGGACTGCTCGGCGACCTCGCGCATCTGCACTGCGTCGAAGCCGCCGCGGCAGGCGAGCTGGGCACTGGTGTGGAGGATGCGGCTGCGCCTGGCCTCCTGGCGCTCGGTGAGCGGCGGGGCGGTGGAGATGGACGGCCGTGGGCTGGACGGTCTGGGGCTCGTTGTCATGCCTGCCGGTCCCCCGTTCCGTGATCACGTGCTGCTCGCAGGCTGCATGATGGCAGGGCCCGCGCCGTGGTGCGAATCACCTGGTCCGGCTCTGTGGGCGGGGCTACGGGCCGGTAGATTCGTGGTTCGGACCATCCGGTCTGAAACTTGTTCTAGATTAGCGCGACCGGCTACGCTCCGGCTGAAGTGCAGTGAGAAGGGGGCCGTGAGTGACCGCAGAGGCCAGGCCGCTCCGGATCGCGCTGCTCAGCTACAAGGGCAACCCCTTCTGCGGGGGCCAGGGTGTCTACGTACGCCATCTGTCCCGCGAGCTCGCCCGGCTGGGCCACAGTGTCGAGGTCATCGGGGCGCAGCCCTATCCCGTACTGGATGACGGTGTCGTCCTCACCGAGCTGCCCAGCCTCGACCTCTACCGGCAGCCGGACCCCTTCCGCACCCCGGGGCCCGGCGAGTACCGGGACTGGATCGACGCGCTGGAAGTGGCCACGATGTGGACCGGCGGCTTCCCCGAGCCGCTGACCTTCTCCCTGCGGGCGCGCCGCCATCTGGCCGCCCGCAGTGGCGAGTTCGACGTCGTCCACGACAACCAGACGCTCGGATACGGGCAGTTGGGCTTCGATACGCCGCTGGTCACGACGATCCACCACCCCATCACCGTCGACCGGCAGCTGGAGCTGGACGCCGCGCAGGGCTGGCGGCGCCGTGCGTCGGTCCGCCGCTGGTACGGCTTCACGCGGATGCAGAAGCGGGTCGCCCGCCGGCTGCCGTCCGTGCTCACCGTCTCCGGGACCTCGCGGCAGGAGATCATCGACCACCTGGACGTGGCAGGGGACCGGATCCATGTCGTGCACATCGGTGCGGACACCGACCTGTTCTCGCCCGACCCGGCCGTGGCCGAGGTGCCGGGCCGGATCGTCACCACCTCCAGCGCGGATGTGCCGCTCAAGGGCCTGATCCACCTCATAGAAGCGCTGGCCAAGCTCCGCACCGAGCAGCCCGACGCCCACCTCGTGGTCGTCGGCAAGCGCGCCGACGACGGGCCGGTGGCCGCCGCGATAGAGCGGTACGGGCTCGTGGGCGCCGTCGACTTCGTCAAGGGCATCAGCGACGCCGAGCTCGTCGACCTCGTCCGCTCCGCCCAGGTCGCCTGCGTACCGAGCCTGTACGAGGGGTTCTCACTGCCCGCCGCCGAGGCGATGGCCACCGCCACCCCGCTGGTCGCCACCACCGGCGGTGCGATCCCCGAGGTCGCCGGACCCGACGGTGAGACCTGCCTCGCCGTGCCCCCGGGTGACGCGGGAGCCCTCGCGGGCGCGCTGGGCCGGCTGCTCGACCCCGACGGGGGCCGGGAGTTGCGCCGCCGCCTGGGCCTGGCCGGGCGCGAGCGCGTACTGGCCCGCTTCACCTGGCGGCAGGCCGCCATCGGCACCGCCGAGCACTACCGGGCCGCGATCGCCGCCCAGGGCGGCCACCCCGCCGCCGCTGTACGTACCGCCGCCCCCATCGCCGGATAAGAGAGAGCCCTTCCCGTGCTGACCGTCGACTTCTCCCGTTTCCCGCTCGCCCCGGGCGACCGGGTCCTGGACCTGGGCTGTGGCGCGGGCCGCCACGCCTTCGAGTGCTACCGGCGCGGTGCCGATGTCGTCGCCCTCGACCAGAACGGCGAGGAGATCCGCGAGGTCGCCAAGTGGTTCGCGGCCATGAAGGAGGCCGGCGAGGCCCCGGCCACCGCCTCGGCCGTCGCGATGGAGGGCAACGCGCTCCAACTGCCCTTCCCCGACGACAGCTTCGACCGCGTGATCATCTCCGAGGTCATGGAGCACATCCACGACGACAAGGGCGTGCTCGCGGAGATGGTCCGGGTCCTGCGGCCCGGCGGGCTGATCGCCATCACCGTGCCGCGCTACGGCCCCGAGAAGATCTGCTGGGCGCTGTCGGACGCGTACCACGAGGTCGAGGGCGGCCACATCCGTATCTACCGCGCCGACGAACTGCTCGGCCGGATCCGCGAGGCGGGGCTCAACCCGTACGGCACGCACCACGCGCACGGCCTGCACTCCCCGTACTGGTGGATCAAGTGCGCGGTCGGCGTCGACAACGACCAGGCACTGCCGGTGAAGCTCTACCACAAGCTCCTGGTCTGGGACATCATGAAGAAACCGCTGGCCACCCGCCTCGCCGAGAACGCGCTCAACCCGCTCATCGGCAAGAGCTTCGTCGCGTACGCCACCAAGCCGCACCCCTCGAAGGTGACCGGGGCGAGCGCGTGAGCTTCCCCGAGCGCACCGAGCACCTCACTCTCCCCGGGGTGCTTTCCGCCGAACAGGCGGCCCAGACCGTCGCCGGCATCGCCGCGATCCAGCGCCCCGACGGGGCCATCCCCTGGTTCACCGGCGGCCACCTCGACCCCTGGGACCACATCGAGGCGGCCATGGCGCTCGACGCCGCCGGCGAGCACGAGCGGGCCGACGCCGCCTACCGCTGGCTCGCCGACCGCCAGAACCCGGACGGCTCCTGGTACGCCTCGTATCTGTACGCCGACGGCCAGGACGGCGAGCCCGGCGACCGCGGCCGCGAGACCAACTTCTGCGCCTACATAGCGGTCGGAGTCTGGCACCACTACCTGTCCACCGGCGACGACGCCTTCCTGGACCGCCTGTGGCCCACCCTCTACGCGGCCGTCGAGTACGTACTCGCGCTGCAGCTCCCCGGCGGCCAGATCGCCTGGAAGCGCGAGGACGACGGCACCTTCGCGCCGGAAGCCCTGCTCACCGGCTCCTCCTCCATCTACCAGGCGCTGCGCTGCGCGCTGGCCGCCGCCGACACCCGCGAGGACCCGCAGCCCGACTGGGAGCTCGCGGTCGGCACCCTCGGCCACGCCGTACGCCACCACCCCGAGCTCTTCCTCGACAAGGACCGCTACTCGATGGACTGGTACTACCCGGTCCTCGGCGGCGTCCTGCGCGGCGCCGCCGCCGAGCGGCGCATCGACTCCGGCTGGGACCGCTTCGTCGTGCCGGGGCTGGGCGTGCGCTGCGTCGTCCCCAACCCCTGGGTCACCGGCGGCGAGAGCGCCGAACTCGCCCTCGCGCTCTGGGCGATGGGCGAGTCCGACCGCGCCGTCCAGATCCTCGCCGACATCCAGCACCTGCGGGCCGACGACGGCATGTACTGGACCGGCTACGTCTTCGACGACGAGGCCGTGTGGCCCGCCGAGCGGACCACCTGGACCGCGGGCGCCGTTCTCCTGGCCGTCGCCGCGCTGGGCGGCGACGAGGCGACCACCGCGGTCTTCGGCGGCGACCGCCTCCCGGTCGGGCTGGAGCCGGACGAGACCGGCTGCTGCTGAGGCCTTACGGCTTACGCCTTGTTGAATCGGTTCGCGAGGGCGTGCCCCACGAAGAGGTAGATCACTGCGGGCAGGCCGTAGTTGAGCAGGGTGCGTAGCCAGTCCGCGTGTGCGCGGAACAGGTCGTGGGCCCAACTGGAGAGCCAGTTCGCCGTGCGGTGGACGAAGTCGACAGCGCTGTTCCCCGTGTTGGCGTCGAAGACATGCAGGAAGATCCACAGTGCGAGGATGAAGGCTGCGGCGTCGGCGAGGATGGCGATCACCGACGCGGCCGGTTTGCCGCCGTATCTGGACATGGACAGCGGGTTGCCCGGATGGGCGAATCAAAACCCCGCCCGGGTGGCCGGGTGCCGTCGGCGGGGTGAGGATTCGAGCGTTGTGCCCTTCGCGCCGTCGCCCGAGCCCCACACGAGCCCCACTGGAGAGCAGCCATGCCCCTGCGCCGCTTCCTCACCGCGTTCCTGCTCGCGGGCGCTCTCCTCGTCCTGCCCGCGTGCGGCAGTGATTCCTCCACCGACATCAGCGGCAGTGGCAGCGGTGCCGCCAGCCCGACCTCCTCGGTCCAGAAGCAGAAGCTCGCCAAGACCCGCTTCGTCGCCAACGCCGGGCTCGCGGCGGGCGCCACGTACCAGTGGATCGTCAAGCCCTACCGCAACGGCAAGTTCAAGAAGGGCGCCGACGGGCGGACCTTCGCTCTGGTCAAGGCGGGCCTCGCGGGCACCTTCGCGTACAACCGGCTCAAGCACGCGGCCGCGAACGCGAAGGGCGACCCGACACTGTCGAAGCTGATCGCCCCGCTCACCGGCGCGATCGACGCGCTCAAGGGCCTGCCGGCCAAGCTCAAGAACGGCGACTCGACGGGCGACGTCGTCAACAGCTACCAGGACGCCGTCAACAACGTGAAGTCGGCCGGCAAGCAGGCCGGGGCGGAAGTGACCAACCAGGTGCCGTCGCTGTCCCAGCTGCGCGGCTGAACTCAGCCCGTCCGGCGATTGAGCTCCGCGAGCACGTGCAGGGTCTCGTGGTCGGGGGCGGTCACGAGCAGGTCGGTGACGGGGCCGGACTGCCAGGCCTCCAGGCGTTCGGCGATGCGTTCGCGGGGGCCGACGAGCGAGATCTCGTCGGCGAAGGCGTCCGGGACGGCCTGGACGGCGTCCATGCGGTGTCCGTCGAAGAACAGTTCCTGGACGCGCCGGGCCGCGTCCTCGTAGCCCATTCGGGCCATCAGGTCGGCGTGGAAGTTGCGGCTGCGGGCGCCCATGCCGCCGATGTAGAAGGCGAGCATCGCCTTGACGGTCATCAGGCCCTCCGCCGGGTCCTCGCAGACCTTCGCCCGGACCATGGGCGCGACCATGAAGTCCTTCGGGGCGGCGTCGAGGGTCGCCCCGTACATGGCGGCGCTGCGGAACGGCGACCAGTACAGCGGCAGCCAGCCGTCCGCGATCCGGGTGGTCTGCGCGATGTTCCTGGGGCCCTCCGCGCCCAGCAGGACCGGCAGATCGGCGCGCAGCGGGTGCGTGATCGACTTCAGCGGCTTGCCGAGACCGGTTCCGTCCTCGCCGCCGTACGGATGGCTGTGGAAGCGGCCGTCCAGCTCCACCGGCCCCTCCCGGCGCAGCACTTGGCGTAGCACGTTTACGTACTCGCGCGTCGCGGTGAGCGGGCTGGCCGGAAACGGCCGTCCGTACCACCCCTCCACCACCTGCGGGCCCGACAGCCCGAGGCCGAGCATCACCCGGCCCCCGGAGAGGTGGTCCAGGGTCAGCGCGTGCATCGCCGTGGCGGTGGGGGAGCGGGCCGCCATCTGCGCGATCCCCGTGCCGAGTCTGATACGGCTGGTGTGCGCCGCGATCCATGTCAGCGGCGTGAAGACGTCCGAGCCCCAGGCCTCCGCCGTCCACACGGAGTCGTACCCCAGGCGCTCCGCGGTCTGCGCGAGCGCGACGTGATCGCGGGCGGGGGAGCGCCCCCAGTAGCCCAGTGCCAGGCCGAGCCGCATGCCGGGTCCCCTCCCTCCACCGTTCTGACGATGCGTCAGATTCGATCCACGGGAGGACTGTACGGCCCCTCCGGCCTCATGGCCAGATGACGCTTCCCATCCACACGATCAGGACCCACCCGCCCACCACCCCGACCACCGTCGCGGCACCCCACAGGTACACGCCGATCGGCGGGACAAACGGCGCAGGAGGTGCCGGCGGCTTTACCGGACAGCATTTGGAACAGTGAGGTTCGGCCATGCGCACAGGGTGACGAGTCCACGGTGTGACGACCAGTCAGGAATCGGCCACTCCGGCCCCGCCCCTTGCGCAGCAACGGCCCCAGGGGCCTCTGGCGGCAACGGCAACGGCCCCGCCCGGGAAGGGGCGGGGCCGTCGGCCGGCTGCTGGTGGGCGGCGGTGGTGGTGGTTCAGCCGCGCTGGATGCCGCTCGTGCAGAATCCTCTTTTTGCCGCCCTCGCGGGCGCTTCGCTTGCTTCGGGCGGCTGCGCCGGACTCCGTCCGGCGGTCGGTGGCGGCAACGGCAACGGCCCCGCCCGGGAAGGGGTGGGGCCGTCGGCCGGCTGCTGGTGGGCGGCGGCGGTGGTGGTTCAGCCGCGCTGGATGCCGCTGGTGTCCTGGAGGACGCCGCGGCGGCCGTCCTGGGTCTGGGCGATGAGGGCGGGACCGCGCTGGTCGACGGCGAGGTACCAGGTGCCGGGGGTGAGTTCGGCGATGGGGGAAGGGGAGCCGTCCTCGGCGAAGAGGGGGCGGGCGACGGGGACGGCGAACCAGAAGGCGGCGAACTCGGGGGCGGCGGGGGCCGCGGGGCCGGGCTGGGGGGCGGCCTGCATGGGCTGCGGCTGCGGCTGCGGGGCGGGGGCACCGTAGGGGTGCGGCTGGGGCTGGCCGCCGTAGGAGTGCTCGGGCGCGCCGGGGGCAGGGTAGCCGTAGCCGCCGGGCTGCTGGGGCTGGGGGCCGCCCATGCCGGGGTAGGGCTGCTGGCCGTACATGCCGGGCTGGGGCTGCGGCTGCGGGCGCGGGGCGGGCAGGAGCGGGGCCTTGAAGGCGGCCAGGCCCTGAAGGCTCAGCACGGAGACGGCGGCCAGCGCGGCGGCGGCGACGAACGACAGGTAGGCGCCGGCGCCGAACTCCCAGGCGTCGTTGCCGTTGAACAGAGACCACAGTGCATCCCAGGTGGCGGCGATCGCCAGCACAGCACCCCACTGGTTCAGGGCGACCCCGAGCACCTTGCGCCCCTCGGGCTGGAAGCGCGAGGCGATGGTCAGACCGGCGGCGATGATCCCGAGCAGGTGCACGGACGGCAACAGCGGGAACAGCTCGGTCTTCCAGGCGTTGACGCCACAGCCGTCCACGGTGCAGCCCTTGGCGCTGTAGAACGTCAGGAACGAGGCGATCAGCAGCAGCACCGCTGCGCCGATCACCGCGCCGTCTCCTCGGGTGAGGGAGCGGATATTCACCAGTGGGGTCCTTAGTCAGTCGTCAGTCGTCGGTCAGCCGGCCAGACGCGGGGCGAAGCCCCATCGTACGGGTGCGATCAAGGGCCGGTCAGGCGGGGATTGCGTCTGGTACACGATCGGGACCGACCCTCTACCGCCTGCTCACGTCTTGCCGCGCAGAAACGCCGTGATGCCGTCCGCGATGCCCTCCGCCGCGCTCTGCCGCCATGCCGGGTCGGTGAGCTCGGCGGCGTCCTTCGGGTCGCGCATGTTGCCGCACTCGATGAAGACCTTGGGGATGGTGGTGAGGTTGAGCCCGCCCAGGTCGCTGCGGGTGACCAGGCCTGTCCCGCCGGCCAGGTAGTTGGCGGGGGCGGAGCCGGTCGCGTCCGCGAAGTGCTGCCTGACCGCGGTGCCGAGGCGCCGCGAGGGCGCCACGATCGAGCGGGTGTCGGCGATGCCCTCGTGGATGGAGGCCGGGAGGATGACGTGGAAGCCGCGGTTGCCCGTCGCGGAGCCGTCCGCGTGGACGGAGATCGCGGCGTCGGCCCCGGCCTCGTTGCCGATGCGGGCGCGCTCGTCGATGCACGGCCCGAACGCGGGGCCGCCGGTGTCGTGGGTGAGCTTGACGGTCGCGCCGCGCGCGGTGAGCAGGGCCCGGGCGCGGTGGACGACGTCGAGGGTGAAGGCGGCCTCCGTGTAACCGGCCTTCGTGGCCGTGCCGGTGGTGTCGCAGGCCTTGCGCCCGTTGCCGATGTCGACGAGGCGGTTGATCTCGGCGGTGTGGTCGCGGTCGGTCGGGTTGTGGCCGGGGTCGAGGACGATGACCTTGCCGGTGAGGGGGAGCGCGGACGGCGTGGCTGTTCCGGCCGCGGCCTTGCCGTCCGTACGTGTGGACGTGGACGCCGACGTGGACGCGGAAACCGACGGCAGGGGCAGCACCCGCTGCGGCTCGTCCCCGCCCCCGGGGCCGCGCAGCGAGTCCCAGACCAGCCAGCCCGCGAAGCACGTCGGCAGCAGCGCGGCCACAGCGATCGCGAGCACGCCCGATTTGTTGCTGAACATGTCAGCGATGCTAGGGCCTGTCCGGGCCATCAGGGGCGCCCGCCGCGTCAGCGGCTGATGTCACAGCGGCGTCGTCTGGTGCGGTGCATCGCAAGGCGCCGGAATGCCCGCAGGGTGGCTTCCTGCGGGCACTCCGGCAACGCGGCGAGGTGCCGCCCGCCGCGCCAGCGGCTGATGTCACGGCGGCGGCGCAGGGGCCATTCATGATCGTCCGGACAGGCCCTGGGCCCGGCTCAGATCCCCGGGCCCGTACGGCGCAGGATGTGCAACGAGCCGGTCACGGAGAGTTCCGTGAAGGCGCCGGAGGCCAGGGCCCGCCGGTAGATGCGGTACGGGGCCTGGCCGCCGTCGGCCGGGTCGGCGAAGACGTCGTGGATGACGAGGAGGCCGTCGGGCGCGACGTGCGGGGCCCAGCCCTCGTAGTCGTTCGTGGCGTGCTCGTCCGTGTGGCCGCCGTCGATGAACACGAGGGCGAGCGGCTTCCCCCAGACGGCGGCGGCCTGCGGGGAGCGGCCGACCAGGGCGAGGACGTGGTCCTCCAGCCCGGCGGCGTGCAGGGCGCGGCGGAAGGTGGGGAGGGTGTCCATGAGGCCGACGGCCGGGTCGACCAGGTCCTGGTCGTGGTACTCCCAGCCGGGCTGCTGCTCCTCGCTCCCGCGGTGGTGGTCGACGGTGACGGCGAGCGTCTTGCCCTCCTGTGCCACGGCCGCCAGCAGGATCGTCGAGCGGCCGCAGTACGTGCCGACCTCCAGCAGCGGCAGGCCGGGCAGGCGCCGGGCCGCGTCGTCGGCGGCGGCGTAGAGGGCGAGGCCCTCGTGGGCCGGCATGAAGCCCTTCGCCGATTCGAAGGCGGCCAGTACGGCAGGGGAGGGTGCGGCGGGGGAGGGTGCGGTCATGCTGCTCATCGTGCCGTACAGGTGCGGCGGCGTTCCGCACGGGGCCGGTGCCCGGGCCCCGCGCGGCCCGCTGATTCCGGTTGACGCCCCTGCCGCCCAAGGGTTTCCTGATGCCGTGCCCGACCTTCGCATCGAGCCGGTGGACGGCGACGCCGCCGCCCTGCTCACAGGCTGGCAACACGTCCACAACCTGATCGTCCCCGCCCCCTCCTCCGTCCTCTCCCTCGACGACGTGCGTGAGCGCGCCCGGCGCAACCACCTGGAGGTCGCCTACCTCGGCGACGTCCTCATCGGCTGCACCACCGTCATCGCCCGCGTGCTCCCCCTCACCGCCGCCAGGGCTTCGGCGGCCGGCTCTACGCCCGAGGGCTCGCCCAGGCCCTCGAACTCGGCGCCGACGTATCGAGACGGTCGTCCTGGAGTCGAATGAGGACGGCCTGCGATTCGCCCTGGCGCAGGGATTCGTCGAGTCCGATCGGTACGTGCTGCCGGGTGACAGCGTGCCCTTCATCGATCTCCGGCTGCCCCCGGTCGGGATCCGCCGAGCCGAGGAACGAGACCTGCCGGGCCTCGTCGAGTGCAGTGCGGGCCCGTTCGCCGAAGACGCCGGAACCCGTGACCCAGGCGGCGTCAACGTCAACTGGCCCCGCGAACACGGGCCGGAGCGCTTCCGCCAGAACCTCGCCGTGCCGGAGCGCCTGACGCTCGTCGCCCACGTCGGAGAGCAGATCGTCGCGGTCGGTTTGGGACACGCAGCCGCTCTCGCCACGGCGCTCCGGCTATCCGAACTGGCCGGGCTGGTAGTCGCCGGCGGGCTGCTGGACGATGACGTTCAGCCGGTTGAAGGCGTTGATGACGGCGATCAGGGACACCAGCGCGGCGAGCTGCTCCTCGTCGTAGTGCTTGGCGGCGTTCTCCCAGGCCTCGTCCGTGACCCCGCCGGCGGCATCCGCGATGCGGGTGCCCTGCTCCGCCAGTTCCAGGGCGGCGCGCTCGGCTTCGGTGAAGACGGTGGCCTCGCGCCACACCGCGACCAGGTTGAGGCGCACCGAGGTCTCACCGGCGTGCGTGGCCTCCTTGGTGTGCATGTCGGTGCAGAAACCGCAGCCGTTGATCTGGCTCGCGCGGATCTTCACCAGCTCCTGCGTCGCGAGAGGCAGTGCCGAGTCCGAGAGCACCTTGCCTGCCGAGACGATGTGCTTCAGGAACTTGCCCGCGGTGGGGCTGCCGAAGATGTTCAAACGGGCACCCATGGTCATGGTGAGCTCCTCTGCCGTTGTCGGTGACTACACACCCCTGACGGAACGGCTCGGCACGATGTGACACGTACGGATGTGACGTGCGTCTCCCGTGCCTGCCGGGCTCACAGCCAGCCGTTGTGGCGGGCCGTGCGCAGGGCCTCCATGCGGTTGCGGGCGGAGGTCTTGCCGATGGCGGCGGAGAGGTAGTTGCGTACGGTCGATTCGGAGAGGTGGACCTTGGCGGCGATGTCGGCGACGGTGGCCCCGTCGGCGGCGGCGTTGAGGACGTCCTGCTCGCGGGGGGTGAGGGGGTTGGGGCCGGAGCTGAGGGCGGCGGCTGCGAGGGCGGGGTCGATGACGCGCTCGCCGGCGAGGACGCGGCGGATGGCGGTGGCGAGGTCCTCGACGGGGCCGTCCTTGACGAGGAAGCCGGAGGCGCCGGCCTCCATGGCGCGCCGGAGGTAGCCGGGGCGGCCGAAGGTGGTGAGGATGAGGACCTTGCAGCCGGGGAGGCTGTCGCGGAGTTCGGCGGCGGCGTCCAGGCCGCTGCGGCCGGGGAGTTCGATGTCGAGGAGGGCGACGTCGGGGCGTACGGCGAGGGCCTCGGGGACGATGCGGTCGCCGGCGCCGATCTGGGCGACGACCTCGATGTCGTCCTCCAGGTCGAGGAGGAGGGAGAGGGCGCCGCGCATCATGCCCTGGTCCTCGGCGAGAAGCACTCGGATCACGAGGTGTGGCCCTCCTCCAGCGGCAGTTCGGCTGTGACCCGGAAGCCCTGGCGGGGCCGGGGTGCCGGGCCCGCGTCCAGGGAGCCGCCCGCCGCGGCCAGGCGTTCGCCGAGACCCTTCAGTCCGGAGCCCGGGGTTTCGCAGCCTACGCCGCTGCCGTCGTCCGTGATCTCCAGCCGTACGCGGCAGTCCGCCCCGGTGACGCGGATGCGGCAGACCGTCGCCCCGCCACCGTGCCGGATCACATTGGTGGCCCCCTCCCGTACGACCCAGCCCAGCAGCGCCTCCGTCTGGGAGGGCAGTGGCGGCCCGGACTCCTCCACGACCGCCTCGATGCCGGCGGCGGCGAGAGCCGAGCGCGCCCGGTCCAGCTCGGTGGCGAGGCTGCCCTCGCGGTAGCCGGTGACGGCCTCGCGGATCTCGGTGAGGGCCTGGCGGCCGACGGCCTCGATGTCGGCGACCTGGGCGAGGGCGGCGTCGAGGTCGCGCGGGGCGAGGCGGCGGGCGGCCTCGGACTTGACCACGATGACGGAGAGGGTGTGGCCGAGCAGATCGTGCAGGTCGCGGGAGAAGCGGAGCCGCTCCTCGGCGACCGCGTGCCGGGCCAGCTCCTGGCGCGTGGCCTTCAACTGGGAGATGGCGCCGAAGAGGGTGAGGATCGTGATCGTGACCAGGCCGGAGATCATCGTGCCGTAGCCCACCGACAGGGCGTCCCACGGGTCGTCGGAGCGGAAGGCCGCGACGACCCCGGCGGCGATGCTGAGCGGGAACAGGAGCGTGCCCATCCGGCGGGTGCGCGACGCGACGCCGAGGGCGAGCGAGAGCAGCGGGAAGAGCAGCAGCCAGCTGTGGCCGTAGCCGATCGCGAGGGCGAAGGTGACGGCGGCGAGCCCCACCCACATGCGCTGGGGGAGCGTGCTGTCCTTGTCGCGTCGCCTGTCGAAGGTCGTGAAGACGATGCCGACGTAGAGGGAGTTGAAGGCCAGCAGCCCGATGCCGCCGAGCCAGGGCATCGGGGCCCGCCCGGTGAAGATGTTGGAGAAGCCCCCGGCGCCCATCAGCAGCCACGGCAGAAAGGTGAACTTGTTGGGCGGCTTGAGATTCTCGATCTCCTCTTCGAAGTTCCTCATGCTGTTCCTCCCCGTTCGAACGACTGCCGTCATCGTATGAAGTGGGGCGCTGGCCAGGGCAGATGCGAATGTCAGCGACTCGGCGGGACAAATGTCACCGGTCCGGGGGCCGATGCCGTAGCTGATGGTGCGTCAACTCTTCCCGGCGCATGGGCGATGCGTTATACAGGAGACCACCGCCACACTAGAACGCGTTCTAGAAGGAGCCGTCCCGGACATGCCCATCGATGTCGCCAAGGCCCTCGCCGCCGAGCCCCGCAGCACCGAGCTCTCCTGGGGATTCAAGGACGTCCTGCTCTACCACCTCGGCATCGGCGCGACCGAACTGCGGTACGCCCTCGAAGGGCCCGGGCTGCAGGTCCTGCCGAGCTTCTGCACGGTCGCGGGCGGGGCACTGGCGGCGGCCGGCGGGCTGTCCATGCCCGGCATCGACGTGGACCTGGCCGCGGTTCTGCACGGCGGCCAGCGCATCGAGCTGCACCGCCCGATTCCGGTGGAGGGCACGGCGGTTCAGGCCTCGCGGATCGCCGCCGTCCATGACAAGGGCAAGGCGGCCGTGATCGTACTGCGCAGTGAAGTGACGGACGCGGACGGTCCGTTGTGGACCTCCGACACCGAGATCTTCGTCCGGGGCGAGGGCGGCTTCGGCGGCGGGCGCGGTTCCTCCGTACGGGAACCGGCCCCCGAGGGCGCCCCGGAGCTCGAGGTGCTGCAGGCCACCCGCGAGGACCAGGCGCTGCTGTACCGGCTGTCCGGCGACTGGAACCCGCTGCACGCCGACCCGGAGTTCGCCAAGCGGGCCGGGTTCGACCGGCCGATCCTGCACGGGCTGTGCTCGTACGGGATCGTGCTCAAGGCCGTCGTCGACACGCTGCTGGGCGGCGATCCGGCGCGGGTGCGGGTCTGTGCCACCCGTTTCGCCGGGGTCTTCTTCCCGGGGGAGACGATGCGCATCCGTATGTGGCGGACCGGCGGACGTGGACGTATCCGGGTGACGGCCACGGCCGTCGAACGGGACGACGCGCCGGTCCTCGCCGACATGTCCGTAGAGGAAGTCGAGTAGGGAGCCGTAAGACATGCGCGCAGCTCTGCAGCAGGAGATCGGCCAGGACAAGCTCGAAGTCGTCGACGACATGGAAGCGGTCGGCTTCGGCCCCGGCCGGGTGCGGATACGCATCCGTGCCACCGGGCTCTGCCACTCCGACCTCTCCGCCATGAGCGGCGTCCTCCCGCAGCCCGCGCCCTTCGTGCCCGGGCACGAGGGCGCCGGCGACATCGTGGAGGTCGGGGAGGGGGTGGAAAACCTCAAGGTGGGGGACCGCGTCCTCGTCTGCTGGCTTCCCGCGTGCGGTGCGTGCGCCGCCTGCCGGCGCGGCCAGTCGCATCTGTGCCTGGCCGGCTTCGTCAACGCCGGCACGCCCAACTTCCGCCGTACGGGCGGCGCGGATGTCTTCGGCTTCGCCGGCACCGGCACCTTCGCCGAGGAGGTCGTCGTCGCCGCCCCCTGCGCGGTGCCGATCCCCGACGACGTCCCGTACGAGATCGCCGCCCTCATCGGCTGCGGCGTGACCACCGGCATCGGCGCGGCCCTGAACACCGCGCGGGTCGAGCCCGGTTCCTCCGTCGCCGTGATCGGCTGCGGCGGCGTCGGCATCAGCGCCATCCAGGGCGCCCGGGCCGCCGGCGCCGCCGAGATCGTCGGAATCGACCCCGTCGAGGGGCGGCGGGACGCCGCGCTGCGCTTCGGCGCCACCGACGCCGTCGCCCCGGAGGACCTCGCGGAGGTGAAGGCCCGCCTCACCGGCGGCGAGGGCTTCGACTACGTCTTCGAGGTCGTCGGCCGCGCCGCCACGGCCCGCACGGCGTACGAGACCACCCGGCGCGGCGGCACGCTGTGCGTCGTGGGCGCCGGGGCCATGGACGACTTCCTCCAGGTCAACATGTTCGAGCTCTTCTTCGACGAGAAGCGGATACTGCCGTCGCTGTACGGGGGCGGCGATGTGCGCCGTTCCTACGACCGCGTCATCCGGCTCTGGCGAGCCGGGCGGATCGACCTGGAGGGGCTGATCACGCACCGCGTCCGGCTGGAGGAGATCAACGAGGCGATCCACCAGATGCGGACCGGTGAGGCACTCAGGACCTGCATCACCGTCTGAGCCCCCCGGACCCCGGCCCCGAAGGGAACCCCATGACCGCCCCCCTGCACGGCAGAACCGCAATCGTCACCGGCGCCGGCCGCGGCCTCGGCCGGGCAGAGGCGGTGGAGTTGGCGCGGCTCGGCGCGAATGTCGTGGTCAACGACTTCGGGCAGCCGGGCCGCGACGGCTCGGGCGAGGCGTCGGCGGCGCCGGCCGACACCGTGGTCGAGGAGATCCGCGCGGCGGGCGGCAGGGCGATCGCCCATCACGGGGACGTGGCCGACTTCGCCGAGGCGGAAGCCCTGATCGGGCTCGCGGTCGAGACGTACGGCGCCCTGGACATCCTGGTCAACAACGCGGGCATACTCCGGGACCGCATGGTCTTCTCGATGGCGGAGGCGGAGTGGGACTCCGTCATCCGGGTCCACCTCAAGGGCCACTTCAACACGACCCGCTTCGCGGCCGCCCACTGGCGCGAGCGCGCCAAGGCGTCCGGCGGGGCGCCGGTCTACGGCCGCATCGTCAACACCTCGTCCGAGGCCTTCCTCGCGGGCTCCGCCGGGCAGCCGAACTACGCCGCCGCGAAGGGCGGCATCGTCGGCCTGACGACCTCGACGGCGCTGGCGCTCGCGAAGTACGGGGTGCGGACGAACGCGATCTGCCCGCGGGCCCGCACCCGCATGACGGAGGACGTGTTCGCGGTCCTGCAGGAAGAGGACGCGGACAGGATGGCGCCGGAGCATGTGGCGCCGCTCGTGGGGTATCTGGCCGGGCCGGGCGCCGGGCGGGTGAACGGGCAGCTGTTCGTGGTGCACGGCGGAATGGTCGCGGTGATCGACAGGCCGCGTGTGGCGGCGAAGTTCGACACGGCGAAGGAGGCCTTCACGTACGAGGAGCTGGACGACCTGCTGACGCCGTACTACGAGGGCCGGGACCCGAAGGAGACCTTCGCCGCGACGGAAGTGCTGGCGTTGAAGCACGAGTAGCCACGTACGGCCGCGCCGGGAGGACCCGGGCGCGGCCGACCGCGGTCTGTCGTATGTACGAATCGTTTCTGCTACTCCGCGGCGGCCCTGCGGTGGCGGCCGTGCGCGGGGGTTTCGTTGTCTTCCGGTGAGGACGGACCACGGTGGCGGCCCGCTGCCGCGGCGGCCGCGGCTGCCGTGTCCTCAGCGGTGTCGTGTCGGGGTTCGGACATGGTGGGAATTCTCTCCGTCGATCGCTTACCGGTGCTGCGCTCGGGGGTCGGCGGAAAGGGCAGAGCCCAACGAAACATCCACGCACGTCGATTGCTCACCGAACGAGCCCGACGGTGCCCCCGCGTGATCTTATCGGAGTTCAAGATCCCGCCGGAACCGGACCCGCCGCGGCGAGCGGGGCCTTTTGCAGCGGCAGTACGGCGCTGGGCTGCGGCTCGTCCGGCAACACGGGCACCGGCTCCGGCTCCGCCGCGGGCGCTTCGTACGCCACGATCCCGCACGGGCAGTGCGCGCAGGCGTACGGCAGCCGGAGCACCCCGCCGGCCGTCCAGAGGCCGGCGCCGGGGAGCCAGCCCTGGGGGCCGGTGAGCCAGAGGGCGTGGCGTTGCCCGGGGCGCCAGATGGCGAGGGAGGTGCCGTGCGGGCCCTCGGCGGTGAGGGCGATGCCGCAGGCCTCGGGGCTGATGATCTGGCCGGGCTGGGCGGCGAAGGGGGTGAGGAAGGAGTCCGGGAGACGCAGGGCCTCGGGGAAGCGCACGGGGTCCCGGCTGCCGAGGACGCCCCAGCCGAGACGGTCCTCGCCGGGGGCGTTGCTGCGCACGACGAGCAGACCGCTGTCGGGCTCGGCGAGCAGCAGCCGGTCGTCGCTGTCCTCGGTGATCTGCAGCAGCGGGCTGGTCTCGCCGCCGCGCCGCAGGTCGACCGCGACCGTCTTCACCGGCCCGCCGCTCTCCGCCTCGCGGTCCAGGGCGAGCATCCGGCCCGTACGGTCCAGCCAGGCGCCGCCGTAGCAATGGCCGGGGATCTCGGCGAGCTTGCGCGGCCCGCCCTCGCCCGGGCCGCCGCTCGCCGTGGAGTCCGTGGAGTCCGTGGAGTGGACGAGCCATACGGCGCTGGCCGTGCCGTCGTACGTCAGGGCGAGTACGCCGTCGCCGGAGCCGGGCGGCGGCAGCAGCCGTACGTCCTCCCCCCGCAGCGAGCCGAGCGGCAGTTCGCCGGTGCCGGGGCCGGTGGGATAGAGGAGCGCGAAGTCGTGCCGGTCGGCGACGCGGCGGCGGATGAGCACCCGGCCGTCGGGCAGGGGCACCAGCTGGGAGCTGGGGTCCTCGGGCTGGTTGCCGGGCAGGGGGACGGTGTAGGGCTCGGGACCGTCGAGCGTCCAGCGCTCCGGATACCAGCTGTCGTCGTCTCCGACCGTGGTGAGGCAGGCGGCGTACGAGCCGTCCGCGGATGTCGTGAAACCCGCCCGCCGCACGGTCTCTGTGGCGGTCTCGGTGGCGCAGGTCGTCATGGTGTGAGCTCACCTCCGCCCCCAGACGCTAGTTTTCGCACCTTCGCCCGACCGACATGAGTTGGTGTGCTTCACACGTAAGGGTGGCGATTGTCCCGAACCGCCGGAGTCCGGAAGCCGGGTGTGCTGAAAGCCCCTGAACCCCTGCAGAACCTCGCGACTGAGTCCCCGCAAGGGATCGGAGGTAACCTTCCACCCGTGCCCACACTGTCCGACGTCATCGCCGCGCTCGAAGCCCTCTGGCCCCCGGAGCGGGCCGAGCAGTGGGATGCGGTCGGCCTGGTCTGCGGAGACCCGGACGCCCAGGTCAGCCGGGTGCTCTTCGCGGTCGACCCGGTCCAGGAGGTCGTCGACGAGGCGATCAAGCTGGACGCCGATCTGCTCGTCACCCACCACCCCCTCTACCTGCGCGGTACGACCACGGTCGCGGCCACCGGCTTCAAGGGCCGGGTGGTACACGGCCTGATCAAGAACGACATCGCCCTGCACGTCGCCCACACGAACGCCGACCGCGCCGACCCCGGCGTCTCCGACGCCCTGGCCGCCGCCGTCGGGCTCCGCATCACCGGCCCCCTCGTCCCCGACCCGACGGATCCCGCCGGCCGCCGGGGCCTGGGCCGGATCGGCGAGCTCGATGTCCCGCTGACACTGGCCGAGTTCGCCGACCGGGCCGCGCGCGGCCTGCCGAGCACCGCCACCGGGCTGCGCATCGCGGGCGACCCGCAGCAGCTCGTCCGTACGGTCGCGGTGTGCGGCGGCTCCGGCGACAGCCTCTTCGCCGACGTACGCAAGGCCGGGGTCGACGCCTATCTGACGGCCGACCTGCGGCACCACCCGGTGTCCGAGGCCCAGCAGGCCGGGCCGCCGGCACTGATCGACGCCGCCCACTGGGCCACCGAGTGGCCCTGGTGCGAGCAGGCCGCCGCCCAGCTCGACGAGATCTCCGACCGGCACGGCTGGGCCCTGCGCACGTATGTGTCGCGCACGGTCACCGACCCCTGGACGGCACACGCACTTCCCGCTGAACCCCTCACCACCTCAGGAGCCCCCCGCTGAACGCCGCGCCCGCCGACCAGATCCGACTCCTCGAAGTCCAGGCCCTCGACTCGCGTATCGCGCAGCTGGACCACAAGCGCCGCAACCTCCCGGAGCACCAGGAGATCGAGCGCCTCACCGCAGACGTCACGCAGCAGCGTGACCTCCTGGTCGCCGCCACCACCCAGGAGAGCGACACCGCCCGCGAGCAGCTCAAGGCCGAGCAGGACGTGGACCTCGTGCGCCAGCGCGCCGTCCGCGACCAGCAGCGTCTCGACTCCGGCGCCGTGTCCTCCCCGAAGGACCTGGAGAACCTCCAGCGCGAGATCGTCTCCCTCGCCAAGCGCCAGAGCGACCTGGAGGACGTCGTCCTCGAGGTCATGGAGCGCCGCGAGTCCCTCCAGGAGCGCGTCACCGAGCTCACCGGCCGGGTCGACTCCCTCCAGGCCAAGATCACCGAGGCCGAGGCCCGTAAGAACGCCTCCCTCTCCGAGCTCGACTCCGACGGTTTCAAGGCCGCCAAGGAGCGTGAGGTCATCGCCGGGGCCGTCCCCGCCGACCTGCTCAAGCTCTACGACAAGATCCGCACCCAGTCAGGCGGCGTCGGCGCGGCCAAGCTCTACCAGAAGCGCTGCGAGGGCTGCCGCCTGGAGCTCAACATCACCGAGATCAACGAGGTCCGGGCGGCCCCCGCCGACTCCGTCGTCCGCTGCGAGAACTGCAGCCGGATCCTGGTCCGCACCCCGGAGTCCGGCCTGTGACCGGTACGTCCCGTTCGTTCATCGTCGAGGCCGACGGCGGCTCCCGGGGCAACCCGGGCCCCGCCGGCTACGGCGCCTGTGTCCTCGACCCGGCCACCGGCGAGACTCTGGCCGAGGCCGCCGAATACATCGGCACCGCCACGAACAACGTCGCCGAGTACCGGGGCCTCATCGCCGGGCTGCGGGCCGCCCACGCCCTCGACCCCGAGGCCCGGATCCGGGTCCGCATGGACTCCAAGCTCGTCGTCGAGCAGATGTCCGGCCGCTGGAAGATCAAGCACCCCGACATGCGTCCGCTCGCCGCGGAGGCCCGCACCATCTTTCCCGTCGGCCAGGTCACGTACGAGTGGATCCCGCGCGAGAAGAACAAGCACGCCGACCGCCTCGCCAACGAGGCCATGGACGCGGGCAAGAAGGGCAAGCAGTGGGAGGCCTCCCAGTCCCGCGCCGCCCTGACGGTCCCCGCCCCCGCCGGAGCCCCTGACCGCGCCACGGCGCGCGAGGCCGCGGCGCGTGGCGCGGAGTCGGCACGGGCCGCCCTGGCGGCAGGCCGCTCCGCCGCCCCGGCTGAGCCTGCCGGTGCCAAGGAAGAAACCTCCGCAGGCTGGTCCGGCGACCTCGGCACCCCCACCACCCTCGTCCTCCTCCGCCACGGCGAGACCCCCCTCACCCCCTCCAAGCGCTTCTCCGGCAGCGGCGGCACCGACCCCGAGCTCTCCGAGAAGGGCCACTGGCAGGCACAGCGCGCCGCCGACGCCTTCGCTGCCCGCGGCACCATCCAGGCCATCGTCAGCTCCCCGCTCGCCCGGTGCCGCCAGACCGCCGCCGCCGTCGCCACGCGCCTCGGTCTCGACGTGCACATCGACGAAGGCATCCGCGAAACGGACTTCGGCGCCTGGGAAGGCCTCACCTTCGGCGAGACCAAGGACCGCTACCCCGCCGAACTGGACGCCTGGCTCGCCTCCGCCAAGGTCGCCCCTCCCGGCGGCGAGTCCTTCGCCTCCGTCGCCCGCCGGGTCGCCGCCTCCCGCGACAAGCTGCTCGCGAGCTACGCCGGGCAGACGGTTCTCGTCGTCACCCACGTCACCCCGGTCAAGACCTTCGTACGGCTCGCGCTCGGGGCCCCGCCGGAGTCCTTGTTCCGGATGGAGCTTTCCGCCGCGGCGGTTTCGGCGGTGGCGTACTACGGGGACGGCAACGCGTCGGTGCGGCTGCTGAACGACACGTCGCACCTGCGGTGACCTTCGGCTGAGTCAGTGGACGTCGGCCACGAGGACGTCCAGCCTGCCCGCGCCCGCTTCCTCGACGACAAAGCCGAGGTCGCGCAGCGCGGCCGCCAGCTCGGCGGGATCCTTCGGTCGCGCGCCGGCCTCCAGCAGGGCCCGCACGAGCCGTCCCTTCGTCGCCTTGTTGAAGTGGCTGACGACCTTCCGGGTCTGAGCCTGAAGCACCCGCACCGTCGCGGTCCGGCGGGCGACCGCGCCCGCCGGCTTCCAGGCCGCCCCGTAAGCCGCCGACCGCAGGTCGAGCACCAGCCCGTCGGCGGCCGCCTCCGGCATGACCTCGGCCATGAAGGGCCGCCAGTACGCGCCCAGTCCGCCCAGGGCGGGAAGCCTGACGCCCATGGAGCAGCGGTACGAAGGGATCACGTCGCCGATCCGGACGGCGCCCCACAGCCCGGAGAAGACGACGAGCGACTGCTCGGCCCGCCGTCGCGCGGCTGCGCCCAGGGTCGCGAGGCCGAGCGCGTCGTAGAGGACCCCCGTGTAGACCTCACCCGCCGGCCGGGTCGGGGCATCGCGCAGCCCCGCGTTCTTGGCGACCTCGCCCCGCAGGCCGGGGCTGAGCCCGAGGACAGCGGCGGCCTTGTCCTCGTCGCCGCCGTCGCAGAGGGCCACGAGTTCCTCCAGGACCGCGCTCCGGGCCGCGGTGAGCCCGGGCAGGGAGAGCGCGTCGAGCTTCACGGCCGGACCGGTGCCCCCGGTGGCCTTGCCCTCGGACGGCGGAAGCAGGACGAGCACAGCGGATTCCCCTCACACAGCCTGGCGCAATCGGTGACGATGCAGCATAGAGGCCTCGCGGATGGGTGGGGCGGCGTCGCGGGGCGATGGGCGGCGCCTGGCGGCGTTGTCGTCGGTCCACGACGCTCCGCGTCGCCTCCCTCCTCCGCCTTGCCAGACTTGCCCCTCACCCCGCTCCTTCACCCGCCCCACCCATCCGCGAGGCCTCTAACGGCGCCCCGGCTTACGCTCGCCTCATGCCCCGTCGCCACATGAGCGTGAAGGCCGCCGACGGAACCGAGCTGCGCGCCGCGCTGCGCACCCTCCGTACGGGCCTCGGCATTCCGGAGACCTTCCCGCCCGCCGTGCTCGCCGAGGCGGAGGCCGCCGCGGCGGACCCACGGATGCCGGAGGCGGACGCGACGGACATCCCGCTGTTCACGATCGACCCGCCCGGCTCGAAGGACCTGGACCAGGCAATGCACCTGGCGCGCCGCGACACCGCCGGGCGCACCGGCTACCGCGTGCACTACGCCATCGCCGATGTCGCCGCCTTCGTCACCCCCGGCGGGGCGATCGACACCGAGGCCCACCGCCGCGTCACGACCCTCTACTTCCCCGACACCCGCGTCCCCCTCCACCCGCCCGTCCTCAGCGAGGGAGCCGCCAGCCTCCTCCCCGGCCAGGAGCGGCCGGCCGTGCTCTGGCGGATCGACCTGGACGCGGCCGGGGCGGTGACCGACGCGGACGTACGCCGGGCCCGTGTCCGCAGCCGCGCCCGCTACGACTACGCGGGTGTCCAGCACGCCATCGACAGCGGCACGGCGGAGGAGCCGGTGGCCCTTCTCCGTACGATCGGCCTCCTGCGCGAGCAGCAGGAGCGGCAGCGCGGCGGCATCTCCCTCAACGCCCCCGAACAGGAGGTCGTCGAGCGCCCCGACGGCGGCTACGTTCTCGAATACCGCGCCCCGCTCGCCGCCGACGCCTGGAACGCCCAGATCTCCCTCCTCACCGGCATGACCGCCGCCGACCTCATGCTCAGCTCCGGCACCGGCATCCTGCGCACCCTCCCGCTCGCCCCGCAGGGCGCGGTGGCCCGCCTCCGGCGCGTGGCCGAGGCCCTGCGCATCGACTGGCCGCACCACACCTCGTACGCCGACCTGCTGCGCACCCTCGACCCCCGTCTCCCCGCGCACGCCGCCTTCCTCCAGGAGGCCACCGCCCTCTTCCGGGGCGCCGACTACACCCCCTTCCACCCCGGCCACCCCCCGTCGCAGGCCCTCCACGCCGCCGTCGCCGCCCCGTACGCCCACTGCACCGCCCCGCTGCGCCGCCTCGTCGACCGCTACGCCTCCGAGCTCTGCCTCGCAGCCGCCGCCGGCCAGCCCCCGCCCGACTGGGCCGCCGCCGCCCTCGACGGACTCCCCGCCACCATGCGCACCGGCACCCACCACGCCAACGACGCCGAGCGGGCCTGCCTCGACCTCGTCGAGGCCCTCCTCCTCCGCGACCGCCTCGGCGGCACCTTCGACGCCTTCGTCATCGACCTCCACGACTCAGACCCCGCGTCCGGCACCGTCCACCTCACCGACCCCGCCGTGGTCGCCCCGGTGCGTGGCGCGAGGCCCCTGCCGCTGGGCGAGCGGCTGCGGGTGCGGCTGGTGGAGGCGGACGTGGGGCGGCATGCGGTGCTTTTCGCTCCCGCGTAGCGGCGGTGTGCCACGATCGGGTGAGAGGCTTCTTTACCGACCGGTAGTGCAGCCCTTGATCCGTACGCTCGCGGCTGGACCAGGAAGGGGCGTGAGATGACCGCCATGGCACACGAGCCGCTTTCGCAGGAGGAACTGCTCCTGGAGGGCTTCTTGGCGCTGGGGACCCCGGAGGGGTTCCGGGCCGAGCTGATCGAGGGGGAGATCGTCGTGAGTCCGCCGCCGTCGCCACGGCATGAGAAGAACATCAGTCGCTTCGTCCGGCAGGTGCTGCGCAAGTCGGTGACTGAGATGGACTTTTCCGGCAACTGTGGCCTGGAGGTTCCGCGCGGCGATCTGTGCCCGAAGAATCATCTGATCCCGGACGTCACCTTCGCGCCCCTTGAGCTCGATCTCTTCGACGACGACAACACGTGGATGCACTGTGGCGGCATTGCCATGGTCGTCGAGGTCACGTCGGGCAAACCCGAGCGGGATCGCGTGGCCAAGCGGCACGGATACGCCATGGGCGGTGTTCCGCTGTACCTGCTCATCGACCGCGAGAACGAGACCGTGGTCCTGTTCAGCGAACCCGAGGGCAACGACTACCAGCGGACCGACAGGCGGCCGTTCGGCAAGCCGGTCGATCTTCCTGCCCCCTTCTCCTTCGCGCTGGAGACGGACGACTTCGTCTGACCGGTACCATGGTCGACACGGCAGACGAGCCGAGCGGGCGGCCGCGGCGGGACTTCGGTCCCGGCGAGGAACGTCCGGGCTCCACAGGGCAGGGTGGTGGGTAACGCCCACCCGGGGTGACCCGCGGGACAGTGCCACAGAAAACAGACCGCCGGGGGCCGAGAGGCGCCCGGTAAGGGTGAAACGGTGGTGTAAGAGACCACCAGTGCCCAGGGTGACCTGGGCAGCTAGGTAAACCCCACCCGGAGCAAGGTCAAAAGGAGCCGCCCCAGGGCGGCTCTGCGCGGACGTTCGAGGGCTGCCCGCCCGAGTCCGCGGGTAGACCGCAGGAGGCCGGCGGCAACGCCGGTCCTAGATGGATGGCCGTCTCCCGGCCGGCCGCGAGGCCGACCGGCGACAGAACCCGGCGTAACCACCAATAGTGTCCTTTGTGTGGAATTGACGCAGGTCAGACCGTGTCTCTGGGTGTGGACATTCTCGTCCGGGGCGAATCGGGGTCGAATTTGACCACAAAAAATCAGACCTCGTGCCCGGTGGCGTCACCGCCCAGTAGCGGGGCTGTGACCTGCATAAACTCCCGTGATGAGGCATGCGGGTGACGATACTTTTCGTATAGTCCGGACCGGCCCCCCAGCGCGGGCGGCAGCCTGGGCAGGTGCCGAAGACCGGCGGCGCAGTGGGTGGGCGTCAGCCCGGCCGAACGATGACACGGCGGCGAGATCAAGATCTCTGCAGGGTCGGCTACCATGGTCAGCACGGCAGACGAGCCGAGCGGGCGGCCGCGTTAGGACCCAGGTCCTGCCGAGGAACGTCCGGACTCCACAGGGCAGGGTGGTGGCTAACGGCCACCCGGGGTGACCCGCGGGACAGTGCCACAGAAAGTAAACCGCCGGGGGCCGCGAGGCCTCCGGTAAGGGTGAAACGGTGGTGTAAGAGACCACCAGTGCCCAGGGTGACCTGGGCAGCTAGGTAAACCCCACCCGGAGCAAGGTCAAGAAGGGGCCACCGTCAGGCGGCCCTGCGCGGACATTTGAGGGCTGCCCGCCCGAGTCCGCGGGTAGACCGCAGGAGGCCGGTGGCAACGCCGGTCCTAGATGGATGGCCGTCAGCCGGCCGGCCGCGAGGCCGACCGGGCCACAGAATCCGGCGTACGACTCGACTCGTCTGCCCCCTCTTCTCTGTCACCAGGTCGCCGCATACGGCTGGCCCCAGCTCACTGAGCTGTCCGGCGTCTGGCCGCTCAGCCGGAGTTGTCGGTGGGCCCTCCTATGCTGGGTTGACTCGCACCACAGCTGACAGCGAAGGATCACTGCATGGCGGGGCACAAAGGCGCACGGCGTCGGCCTACCAGGTACAACCGGGCTGCGGCGCACACGCCTGTGCCGTTGTCGGAGCAGTGATCGGATGCCGAAGCGCAGCGTTCAGCAGCGGGCTGGCTACCGGGGCGAGGCATTCGTTGACAAGGCCGTCTCCGATGTCGGCCACGTGTGGAACGACACCCGTCGCGACTTCGCGATCGACGGACAGATCGAGTTCGTGGACACGGACAGGGAAGTCACCGGGGTCGCCGTCGTAGCCCAGGTGAAGGCCACAGAGGTCGGATTCGCAGGCGAGACGGCGACCGAATTCAAGTTCACCTGTAAGGCCGACCACATCGCCTACTGGCTTCGCCTCAGCCGACCGGTCGTGCTGATCTGCGTGGACCTCCGTAGCCAGCAGGCGTGGTGGAAGCGTGTCGACACATGGTTCGCCGACCCCGAACGCAAGGCACGGCGTGTCGTCCAGTTCAACAAGACCGCAGACCGCTTCGACCCCGACGCCTTCAGCCAGTTGTCGGCCCTGGGCGTGCCGGTCGGGGAGCCGCTGCCGCGGCTTGAGGGAAGCGAGCGGCTGGTCTCGAACCTGCTCCCTGTCGAGGAGTTCGCCCCGCTTATCTACGAGGCGTCGACGCCGTGCCGCGACCGGGGCGATGCCTGGGAGCGGATGCGCTCGAACGGCAACAAATTCGAGAGCGGCTTCCTCTTGGCCGCCGGGCGGATCTTCTCACTGCGCCGACTGGACGAGGGCCCGCTGGCCGTGCTGTGCAACGGGCCGGTGACCTCCGTCCCGACCGAGACCTGGGCGACCACCGAGGACCCCGACCTCCAGCGGCGCTTTGTGTCCCTGTTGAACTTCACTCTGCGTTCCGCGCATCATCCCAAGCTGGTCTGGCATCCCAAGAAGAAGGTCGTCTACATGCAGGCCCCGCCGGACCGCTCCAACCGCAGAATCAAGGGCCGCTATCGAGGCAGCCGCGGGCGCAGCTTCTTCACCCCGTACTTCGGCAAGGACGACGAAACCAAGATCAGCTTTTGTCGTCACTACGCCGCCAGCCTGTACTTCCGCCGCTGGGCCGAGCAGTGGTTCCTGGAGATCAACCCCACTTACCACTTCACCATCGACGGCCGACGCGACTCGCTGTACGACGCCGAGTACGTCAAGAAGATCAAGCGCATCGAGCGCAACAACGCCGTCTACCAGCTCGTGCGCGCCTGGGCCGACTATCTGCAAGGCGAGGACACCCTGTTCAACAGCCGGGATGAGCGCATCCGGTTCGGCCAGCTCCTGGAGCTGGACTGCGATGCCGCGATCGACGAGACGGTCTGGATTCCGCAAGAGCCCGCCCCGAAGCCGAGCGTGAACGGGCTGACCGAGGGGCTGTGGGAGCTGCCGCGATGAGAGCGCACGTGCTGCACGAGCCGGAGCTGGAGTTCCGCGCCGGAAACCGGCACATCGACCCCCGCTATGGCATCAGCGTGTACGGCCCTGCCGACGCCGACTCCCCGACCGCGCCACACCAGATCCCGATCGCCCTGGTCGGCCCAGCCCAGGCAGTCGATGGCATCCGGCGCTGGCTGCAGCGCTGCCAGGATCGGATCGACGCCAAAGACACGAAACCCGGGCAGGAGAACCTGCACCAGCCGTTTCCCGGTTTCAGAGCTGACTCCCCCTTCGGCGCCGAACTCGTCTTCGACGACGCCCTTGTCCGCGAGATCCCCGAACGCCAACTGCGCCGCCTGACCCGCGCCGACATCGCATCCGCCACTGCCGAGGCGGTCGAAATCTACTCCGACGCCGCCCGGTCGCTGGCCGAGACCGGACGCTGCCGGGTCGTGATCTGCGCCCGCCCCGACGAGCTCAACGACCGTGAAGACCGCCCGCCGTCGACTGAGGGCGCGGCCGAACACGGGGAGGAGCAGGACGAGCGTCAGGCCGGAGGTGATTTTCACGACCTGCTCAAAGCCACCGCACTCACGCTGCCTGCGCCGCTGCAGTTGATGCGCAAGGAGACCTGGACCGGGATCCCGGCCAGGACCGGCGGGCAGGCCGCCCGGCCCCTGCAGGACGAGGCCACCAGGGCCTGGAACCTGCACACCGCCCTGTACTACAAGGCCGGCGGGACACCCTGGCGCATGCAGCGCCACAGCTCCGACCTGGCCACCTGCTACGTCGGCGTCAGCTTTTACCGCACCGCGAACGGACAGGAACTGCACACCGCCGTCGCCCAGGTGTTCAACGAGCGCGGCGACGGCGTCGTCGTACGTGGCGGCACCGCGCAGATCTCCAAGAACGACCTCCAGCCCCACCTGGAGCTCCCCGACGCCCGCCGGCTACTGCTGGACGCGCTGGCCGAGTACCGCAGCGCTCACGGCCACCAGCCCGCGCGCATCGTCGTGCACAAGACCTCGAACTTCACCCCCGGCGAGATCGGCGGCTTCCACGAAGCCGCCGACAACCGCGACATCGACCATGTCGACATGCTGTGGATTCAGCGGCGCGGCGCCCCACACCTCTACCGCACCGAGCAACTCCCACCGCTGCGCGGCACCACGGTCAAGCTGGACGCGCGCTCGCTGCTGCTGTACACCCGCGGCTCGGTGCCGTACTTCCGTACCTATCCCGGTATGTACGTCCCCCAGCCGCTGCTGATCCGGCCCGCATCGCAGGGCACCGATCTGCTGGTCGCCGGCACCGACATACTCGCCCTGTCCAAGATGAACTGGAACAACGCCCAGCTCGACGAACGCGACCCGCTCACCCTGCGCACCGCCTACCGGGTCGGTTCCATTCTCAAGCACGTGCCGACCGACGCCCGAATCGCCACTCGCTACGCCTACTACATGTAGAGCGGCAGAACGGCACCACCCAACCGCCGATGATCCATCAAACGCCTCGGCAGCACTGGCGCCTCGGCACTTCCGATGTATTTGTGGGTGGGTGAATGATCCGGTGTTGATCCGCTGCGCTGGTACCTGGTAGCCGAGTATCAGTGCGACCCATCGGGCCTTCACAGGGGGCTACAAGATGCGTACGCGGAAGTCGCCACAGATCCGCTGCACTGCCGCGTGGGCCATTCATCACTTGCACTCATTCGTCAGCACCGGGAGGTCAAGTAAGCGGCCCTATGCGCCGTCTGCGGCTCGGCGTCGAAGATCGTCGACGTAGTCCGGACGGAGCACTCGGCTGCATCGCGGACGCTTTCCTGCGTTGATGTCCTCCACATACTTGGCCAATCGCTCGGGGTTCTTCCCCGACCACCCATTTGCGAGCGCCCACCCCTGCATGGCCTCACCGTCCATCCGTAGGCCGGCATCGTGCAACGCAAGGAGGCTGCTCACGACCAGGTCCTTCTCGAAACCCGCCGAGATGGTGTTGTTGTGATTGACCGTCAACGTGAGGCTCTTCAATGCCTCGACGACGACAGAGTCGAGCACAGGCGTCAACTCTTCCCACGCCGAGCCGTCGCCCAGGATCGAAGGCCTCACGGCTGTCACCCATGGCCTCATCTCATCTTCGTTGTACGTGATGATGCAAAGCCCCCGGATGCCATGGCCGCCGTACTGCACCAGCTTCCCGATGTCTGCCATGTCCGGCCAGGCCATAATCACAGGACCGCTCCCACGGATGAACCCACCACCTCTGCCGGTGATGTGCTCAACGTTGGAGCGCCGGTTTACGAGCTGTTCCAACTCCGAACAGTTGCGCAGGTTGGACTGGAGGCTGGTCCACACGGTGAGCGTGTCACCGTCCTCCATGTGCTCACGGCACCAGTCGATGGCCGCGCCCACCCCCTCGGCGTCATAGCTGGCGACAGCGCATGGGTAGTTCACGTCGCGATTGAACATTCCTGCTCCCTGCTCTCGGGGTGGACAGGGACAACGCTATGCGCAGGCACCGACATAGCCCCAGAACATGATCGGGCGGCTCGTCGGATGGGGCCGTTCTTTGCGGTCCCTGGGCCGCATCCTGGTGGCAGACCGAATACGCACGCAGCGCGAATCGCTCGCCAGCCCGCAGCACCTCTACGACCACCTCAACATCGCCGCGGCCCGGCGTCTCCTCGCCGCCGGTCTGATGCCGTGGAAATCCTGGACGACGTGACGGTCGGCTCCGCGTTGGAGCAGTGCGGCCCAACCCCTTCGCCCCGGTCCTGTCAAAGAGCGACTCCGCGCAAGCTCGGGCTCTCGTACCCATTGAGCGACCCAGAAGCTGGCCGCACGGGTGATGAAGCTTGGAGGGGATCGGGTTGCCCCGACCGATCAGGGAAACAGCCATTCCTTTTCCACACGCGCGAGCTGGATGAAGCGACCTTTCTCGGCGAGCCATGGATACGGCGTGCGGAGCCGCATTAGGTTCTCCATCGATACGACGGGGGCACTGAGCTGACCCGCGACGTTGAGGACCGCCTGTGCCGACATGGACGGCACAGCGATCACGTGACCTGTTGCGATAGCTCGGTCGAGTATGTCCCGCTCGTGGTGCTCGACCATGTCAGCAACGTCCGTGCCGATGACCGTGACCAGCCGACGGTCTGGGAATCGTTTCCTGATTACAGCGAGTGCGGAGCCGAGTAGCGCATAGCTCGGAGGGCGCGGCGAGGCTGCACTCCGGCCCGCCGTCATGATGCCTCTACCGTCGATGACGAGGGAGGGTATGGCAGGGGGCCCCGCCTCATGGCCTCCGGCCGTGATGTCGCTGGCCGTACCTGTGACCGCTGGTCCAGGAGAGTAGGCCGGCTCCGTTACGCGTCGCAGCAAGCGCTCCAGCTCGCGGTCGAGTCCTCGTTCGATCGGCGTTCCGTCAGGACCGAAGCAGTCGAGTTCCTCGTTGAGGATTTCGCGCCCGCCATGCCGTAGAACGACCCGGACTTTCAGGATGCCGTTGCGGTCGTAGCGGTAGTCGACGTCGAAGAGGTTGGCGGTGGGATCGGCGTCCGGTTGCGGCACTGGCAGTTCGAGGCGTGCCAGGGGAAAGGTTCGTTCGTCGTCCGCAGCCCTTGCGCTGTCGCCCTCGACGATTTCAAGGACAACCTTGGAGGCGCCACGGACGGTCGGCATGGCGCTGCGGCTGCCTCGCGAAGGAAGGGTCGAATATCGGGGGATCAGAGTGGCGAAGCCGCGGCGACCGCCAGCTTGGAAAGCCAGGCCCAGATCATGGCTGGCAGCGACCGAGATCGTGGTTCCGGGCACGAGCCCGTCGATCTCGGCGGCCGTGATGGCAGCACCACGGGCGACGGCTGTCATTGGGTTGCATAGCCGAGCGTCCACGACCTTGCGGTCAAGTGCCTGCTCGACCTCCCGACGTACCAGGGGAATCTGGGACGTGCCACCGATCATCAGTACGGCATCGAGCGCCTCAGGGGACAGCCCGACATCTTGGAGACATTCCTCCAAGGGGATCAGTGCCTGCCGGACGAGAGGTTCCACGGCTGCTTCGAACTCTTCGCGGTGGATGATGACAGGTCTCAGCCCGCCAGGAGGTTCGAAGAGGACTTCGGAGGTGCCGGGATGGGACAACGCGATCTTGGTGAGTTCGACATGGCGACGCCAGCGGCGGGCTTCTGCGCGCGTGAGATGCTCGGGTCGCTGCCCAAGCTTCGGGAGGACCAACCGCACCAGGGCTTCGTCGAACTCAAGGCCGCCCAGCGCTGTGATGCCCCGGGAAGCGATCTCGTCGAAGATACCGTCGTAATGTTCGAGCACCGTGACGTCAATCGTGCCACCGCCCCAGTCGAAGACGAGGAAGCACCCCTCGCCTGGGTAGTCGTGTGCATAGTTGATGGCGGCTGCGGTCGGCTCGTTAATGAGGGCCTTGACCTTGATGCCGGCGAGGCGCGCGGCGGCGCGGGTCCGGTAGCGAGCCGCTCCGGTCGCGTTGGCAGGGACGGTGACGACCGCCTCGTCCATCTCGCGCAGGTTCCGACGGACGCCCGCCCGCATCTGGTCGAAGAGGGCGGCGGCGACCGTCGTGCTGCGGTAGGGCTCCTCACCCAACCAGACCTCATGTTCTTCGGGCAGCGTGCTCCGCACACGCTCTTCCTCGTCGTCTGTGGCGCGGGGCTTGGAGGCGAGCATGCGTTTTACGGCGTCCTGCGGCGCAGCGGTGCCGCACTTCGCAGACCACCCAAAACACAAGGTCTTCTGCAGGTCGCGCAGCGAGACGACGGAGGGGAAGAGCTCATCGAAGCCCGGCCGGTTCCACTCGGCAGGCAGCCCCTCACTGTCCACCCGGATCACCTCAGTCCCGTGGCCCGTCCACCGGGCGACGACCGAGTTGCTGGTACCGAAGTCGATGCCGAACGTCATGCGTTGTCCTTCACCTCGTCCGAGCGATCCATCGGAAGTTGTCGTACTTCGCCACGCTGCACGACACGGCCGCTCGACGTCTCAACGTATGCAGGTACAAGGAGCTCGAACGCGCTGCTGTCGCTGTGCTCTCCGGGATTCACGACGTCGAATGGCGCGAGGTTGTCCAGCGTCAAGACGCGCTCCAGACCGGACCGCTTCAGCTCCGCATCGATGCGCAAGCGCACGGCTGCGAGGTCTTGTGCGGCGGCAGCAGTGCGGTCGATGAGTGCGAGTTGCGAGAGTTGCTGCTCCCGTACGCGTGTCGCCTCCAGCACGGCAGTGCGGAGGGCATCGTCGACGGCCGCTTGGACTGCCTGGCGCACCAGAGTGCCTACCTTGTCGGCCGTGGACATGGCCTCGCGAATAGCGTCATCCAGTTCTTCCCTGAGCTTCAGGGAGAGTTCCTGGGAAGCCTTCAAACCCGCCTTGGACGCTGCCTTGTCCACCCGCAGTGCAAGCTTTTCGCTGATCCTCTCGAAGAACACCTCTGGGTCGGCCAGAGCGTCGCTTGGCATGTGGGTGCGTTCGCCGTCGTGACTGGCACCGTCGTCTCCATCCTCGGCACCCGTCCCAAGCAGACGGTTGTCCGTCCTCCTGTTGGGGAGGTCCGGGCCGCTGCCCGGCCGCGTCACGCGCGGCTTCGGCCGATCACGAAGCCCCTGAAAGAGGGGAATCGGAGTGCCCTGCTGCTTCTGCCCTTTGGCCATCAGCGGTTGTTCCTCATTGTTCTGGCGCTCGGTCGATGATTTCCCGGGCCGCCTCAGAGGCGGTCCACTGCTGGTCTTCTGGAGTGCTGGCGTCTGTGCGGCGTTCCAACGGGTGCGCTCGGGGCTGAAGCAACGGTGACTGGTCGCGAGGAACCCACAGGAAGCGCTTGTCGAGGGGCAGCTCATACAGCTCTTCGGCCTCGTTACCGAGTCGCCGGGCCGTCTCCAGCCGTCGGATACGGTCTTTGGCTGCGTTGATGTACTCCAGTTGCTCTGTGGGGACCTGGGTGCGCAGGTTCCGCCAGCCGTGCGGCCACTCGGTCGAGCCGTGTTCGACAGACAGGGCCAGATACGGATTGAGTACATCGTGCGGCTTGGATTTGTGGCGCAGAGCCTGTAACAACTGGCTGAGACGGTTCATCCGGCGGCGGCTCTCGCGATCCACCCCGGTGCGCCTCCCAGCGCCACGTTTGAGAATCTCTTCGAGCAGCCCGACACCCTGGTCGAGCCGGTCGCGGTCACCTGGGCGAGCGGTCAGAAAGTAGACATACGCGATGACGGCACGTGCTTCCCTGTCGGCGCGTCCGGCTGTTGCGCTGTCCTGTTCGTTGCGCAGCGCAGTGGCCTGCTGGATGACTCCGCGCAGCACGTCCGGGGCCGTGACAGGCTCCGCAGCCATCGCCCAGTGGGCCTCGTCAAGGAGCCGGTACATGCGTCGAGTCCCGGCCCAGTAATGGAATGCAGTCCGACCGGAGATCAGCCGGTCCTGCGGTACGCAGTCCTCCAGCACTCCGAACAATCCCCGGTCGTTGCCGAGTTGCCGCTCGACAGGCGTTCCGCGTCGGATGGCCTGGAGAGCCCGGACCAGTTGGGCGACTTCAAAGGGAAAGTCCTCGTCCGCAAAAGACTGGACGTGGTCGAGTGCGGTGATTTCCCCCTCCAACAGCGCCGCACGCAGACTCCATTGGTCGTGCCGACCGTTGATCAGGGCGATGGTCGTGTTGGAGGCCACGACACGTCTGCGCGCTTCGTCAGTCCATTCCAACGCCTCGACATCATGGTCATCAAGTTTGTCGGGGGCCAGTCGGGCGACCACGTAGCGCGTACGGGCGTCCCTGTCAGGCCAGTCGGCTGGGTGCACCTTCTCGCTGAGCGTGCCGTTGTCGATGAGGTCGTCGACGATGGGCAGAGGGAGTGCGTGTACGAGCCGCTGCCACGCCTCAGTGGAAAGCGCGGCAGGTGTCCCGGCCGCCTCCGTGGCCTCCAGGTGGAGTTGCCACGCATCAAGGTGCATCGGATCCATCGGAGGCCCGGGGAGCCGAGCCGTGAGGACGGCTTCAGCGCGCTCCCAGGCGTTCTCACTGAGCAGGGGGACCCCGGCTGCGGTGAGGTCGGCAACGTGGCCGAGTGCGATGAGTGGAGCAAGCCCGGAGACGTGTTCCCGCATGGTCTCAGCGATAACGGACAGAGGGTCGGTCCGCCTGTCGGCACTGGCCAAAGCCTTTGCAAACAGGTTTGGCTCACCGACTTGCTCGGCAACACGGTCCAGGATCGTGGCGATCCGCGCGGGCACTTCCACTGGCGCGGGCGTGGGCACAGGCGCGGCAACGGCCACCGGCAGGACAGCCCTTCGGCGCGCGCGAAGTCCCGGTATCTCACCGCTCTCCCGAGCGATACGGCGCCGTTCGCGCTGCTCTAGCTCGATGCGCCGAAGCGTCTCGAAATCGGGCTCACCAGCGAACTCCGCTGACATCGAGCGTGTTTCCCCCCTTAGCGGCGCAATGCAGTGCCGACAGACACTCACGGTCGCCATGCGGATCCTATGCCAGGTTGAGCTGCGTCAACAGAGGCATTTATCCACTGACTGAGCTTGGCTGATCATGTGGTCGGTGCTATGCCGTATTCATGGGGACGGGACATGGCACCGGGGACTTCCATCGGGCACGGGAGCAGATGCGCCTGACTGCGGGTCAGTTATTCGAACAGGGTGGCCGGACGGACGCAGAGATCGCACGACTGCTGGGGGTGAGCGCGCAGGCGGTACACAACTGGCATCACGCCTGGACCGCAGGCGGTTCGGACGCCCTACGGGGGCACGGGATTGCCGGCGCGCAGTGCGCCCTGGATGATGTCCAGCGCCGGGACCTGCGGGAACTCCTTCGCCGGGGAGCCAAGGACTACGGCTTCTCCACCGACGGCTGGACCTTGGCTCGGGTCCGCCGGGTCATCATCGAACGGTTCTCGGTGGTCTACGACTCGCTGTCCTGATCTGGGACAACCTGGCACGCCACCACAGCCGCTGGATGCAGCGTTCCATCGACGGCCGGGACTGGCTGACGGTCCACTACCTGCCCGCCTACGCCCCCGACCTCAACCCCGTCGAGCAGGTCTGGTCCCACCTCAAGCGCACCGCCCTGACCAACCTCGCCGCCCTCACCCTCGACGAACTGACCAAAGCCGTTCGAACAGCACTACGCCGCATCCAGCACCACCCCGCCCTGCTGACTGCATTCCTCACCCACACCGGACTCGAAATCCAGCAAGCACCAACCCGATCAGCAAACCTCAGACCCCTACGCTCTCATCATGGCTGAGTACGCATAAGCTGGCGCGCCGCCTGCGGACACTGCTCATCGGCTGCATCAACGTCCTGAGTTGACAGGCCGTACTAGGCATCGTTGACTGGAAGTAGGGCGTGCACTGTGGCGCGTTTCCCTTTCCCAGTCCAGCCTGGAGTAGGTGAGGGTCCGTGGTAGTTCCGTTTGCTCCAATAACCCCAACCCAAAGCGTATGGGTGACTGGCGATCAAACCATTGACTGGGCCGTGAAGCCAGAGGGCAAGTACGTCACTCGAAGTCCGGATGAGCGCCTCCACGTCGACGTCAGACTGTATTGGCACGCTGGTGGCGTATTTCAGTTGGCTGCACTGACCAGGGCGGCCTTGAAATACGCGGGACAAGATATAAAGGTGAAGTGTCGGGCACTTCCGAGACAAGACAGAATTACTGCTTACAAGAGTCAATACAATCACTCGTTTGCGAACCTTCACGAGTATGACTCTGGCGTCTCTCGTATTGATCAATTCTTGGGCTTCCGACGCCAAAGCAAGCAACCGAAGCCAGGAGATTTGACATTCACGCCGATCAATGATGATGACAATGCCAGTGTCATCGTCATTGATGATGCGAACCTCGGCTTCCGTGAAGACGAACGCCATTGGGGTGAGGTGCTCCAACTGGCAAGAGGCGATTCCTGCAAGTGGGTTGTACTGAAGATGAGTCACGACCTCAAGGACGGCCAAGACGGCACGCTTTGGCACAAGGTGCGGAGGCTCCTTGAGTCAAATGAAAGATGGCTGAAGGAAAAACTGATCGTCGTTACCTCTGTGGCGAGGATGCGCGATGCGGAGGCGGAGATTGGCAGGGGTCTGTCTTGGGACCAATCGGCGCAAGATGTTCTATATGAGGTCGGGAATCATGAAAAGCTACGGACGCTTAGGGCGTGCCCGCGTCTTTTTGTTTCCTTTGGGCCTAGTGGCGTGATGCTAATCCAGCATGATGAGCACCTGGGCGAAGATGCATTTAATTGGCAATTGGTCTATAATCGTGAACTCATGGAGCGAGAGTGGATCAATTCACATAACGACGGCATGATGTTCGGGTATGGAAGTGCGCTTTGTGCTGCTGTTGCCAGCGAGCTGACACAATACGGAAGCAATCCGGATCACGGGCGGGCAATAAAGCGGGGCCTTGTCGCAATGCAAAAAATCTACGAGACGGGATTCAATGTCCCCCATCCGAATGAAAAATCGCGACACTTCTCCTTCTTTGATACTACTTTCGAGAAGGTGGAAGAACATGAGCTGCATAGTCAATTGTGTGTAACGCCTCCGGAGCAGAGGAATTGGCCGCCGCGAATCAAAAAGGAGGACTATCCGCCGATACTGTCCGCGTCTGATTTTGACGGGCATAAGGTCGCTCGAAAGGGGAAGTCCGGGCTTCCAGACTACATACCTGTCGGATGCTTCGGCAAGCTAGTTACTGTCGACCATGAGGAAATCGAGTCTCTTCATGAGATATACAATCTAATCGACACTTACTGTAGGAATCCGCGCTTTGATGCCAAACCGCTTGCGATTGCAGTTTTCGGCGCCCCCGGAGCTGGCAAGGGTTATGCCATTAAGCAACTCGCTGAGCCTTGGATGAAGGGCGAGGATAGGGAGAATGGCCTTCTCACTCCTCTGGAGTTCAACCTCTCACAACTTAACTCAGCATCCGAGCTAATCGGAGCCCTTCATCAGGTACGTGATATCGCCCTCGACGGTCAAGTTCCCCTAGTGCTGTGGGATGAATTCGACTCTCCATTGCGAAAGCAGTCATTGGGCTGGCTGCGATACTTCCTCGCCCCCATACAGGATGGCAAGTTTCAACAGGAGGAGCAAACTCATCTGATCGGCCCCTCCATATTTGTATTCGCTGGAGGCACTAGTGAAACATTCGAAAGCTTCAAGAAATCAGCGAAAGAAACTCAGGGGGAGGGTGTTAAAGGCAATGACTTCCTAAGTCGCCTACGGGGCTACGTAGACATATATGGAATAAATGCCTCATCCGGATCTCGTGGTGGCCCTCAAGCATCTGTGTCCCTACGGCGGGCGCTCATCCTATATTCGCTATTCAAGAAAAAGGGCATAGCGGAAGATGGTGCTGGTTTTGATGTAGACCCTGGAGTTCTGCAGGCATTTTTGACGGTACCAAGCTATGAACACGGCGTGCGGTCGATGGATGCAATCATAGAGATGAGTAACCTGAGAAGCAAGGAAGCCTATACTCGATCTTCTCTACCAAGTCGCGAGCAACTAATGCTGCACGTTGACGGAGATAAATTCCTGGAGATAATGCGCAATCATCGCCACGACTGACTGAGGTTTGCTGATCGGGTTGGTGCTGGCTGGATTTCGAGTCCGGTGTGGGTGAGGAATGCAGTCAGCAGGGCGGGGTGGTGCTGGATGCGGCGTAGTGCTGTTCGAACGGCTTTGGTCAGTTCGTCGAGGGTGAGGGCGGCGAGGTTGGTCAGGGCGGTGCGCTTGAGGTGGGACCAGACCTGCTCGACGGGGTTGAGGTCGGGGGCGTAGGCGGGCAGGTAGTGGACCGTCAGCCAGTCCCGGCCGTCGATGGAACGCTGCATCCAGCGGCTGTGGTGGCGTGCCAGGTTGTCCCAGATCAGGACAGCGAGTCGTAGACCACCGAGAACCGTTCGATGATGACCCGGCGGACCCGAGCCAAGGTCCAGCCGTCGGTGGAGAAGCCGTAGTCCTTGGCTCCCCGGCGAAGGAGTTCCCGCAGGTCCCGGCGCTGGACATCATCCAGGGCGCACTGCGCGCCGGCAATCCCGTGCCCCCGTAGGGCGTCCGAACCGCCTGCGGTCCAGGCGTGATGCCAGTTGTGTACCGCCTGCGCGCTCACCCCCAGCAGTCGTGCGATCTCTGCGTCCGTCCGGCCACCCTGTTCGAATAACTGACCCGCAGTCAGGCGCATCTGCTCCCGTGCCCGATGGAAGTCCCCGGTGCCATGTCCCGTCCCCATGAATACGGCATAGCACCGACCACATGATCAGCCAAGCTCAGTCAGTGCCTGACATGCCGATCGCCCAAAAACCTGTGCTGCTCCTTGCCGGGCCCTCCGTGTTCTCGTCGGTAGATCGAGACGCAATCGACCAGCGCACCCATGCCCTGAAGCGCCAAAGCGGTCTGTAGTAGTTCGAAGGCGAACAGGGAGGGCATACCCAGCGTCGTGGCCTCTGCTGCCACCCCTTGGGTGCTCTCTCCCGGCTACCGGATCGATGACCTTGCGCGCCGCGCCACCCGGCCACCGCAGCCTCCGCCGATCGCAGGAGTACCGGCATGCCATGCCCGAGCGCCGTCTCAACCGGTCCCCCTCAGTCGGATGTCACGGTTCCAGGCGTCGCTCCTGCCGGTCGGAGTCGTCTTGCAGACGGTGTCGTAGCAGCGCCAGAACCAGTTGCCGTTCGTGCGGCGCCGGATCTCGATGCTTGCGCCTCCGCACCTGGCGCATTTAGGCGGGCGGGCGAAGACCTCGGCGTTGAGCTGGGCCAATAGTTTGCGAGCGAAGTACGCGCCGTGCATGGTCAGCATCACCTCCCGGGTCCAGCTCTGCGAGAGCGCATTGAGGCTGCCGAGCATCACCGTCCGCTCGTCGATCACCACGACCTTCTGGTGCATGAAGTTGATAGGGACGACCGTGTGCACCACGGCTCGCAGATCCACGATGAGATCCTGGTTCGCAGGTCTGCGCTGGAGGTTGTCGGTGTCGTCACGGATGAAGACGGTGACCCGTACTCCGCGCTGCACCGCGTCCCGCAGCAGGGGGAGGATGCTGCGGACCCTGTTCGCCACCCACGGCGCCCACAGCCACAGGGAAGCCTTCGCCCCGCGGATCTGGTCCTCGAAGGTGGTGTAGAAGGCCAGCTCGTCATCGACGTCTGTGACCTCCACATGTCGGCTGAGGACCTCTGCGAGGGCGGAGCCGAATTCGCCGAGCTGGGGGCAGGGGGCCTGCGGCGGGGTGATCAGCTGATTGGCCTGGAGGCGCCGCACGCCGGGCGTGCCGACCATGGCGGCCAGATGCGCGAGTGCCGTGCCGCGCCTGGCCTCGGAAATCCGCTGCCCACTGCCGATGACGTACAGACGTGTCTGAACCCGGGTCACAGCGACGTTAAAGAGCCTGACACCGTTGCGCTCCCACTCGTTTGCGCCCGGCTGACGGTGGGCGCGGGCCATCCACAGTTCGCGGCTGTCCGCGCTCTCCACGGTGTCGAAGATGACGATGGGGAACTCCCGCCCCTGGAAGCGATGCGCTGTACCGACCTCGGCCAGCGGCCGGCCTTCGGCTTCGACGTCCCGGAGGGCTTCCAGGGTGGCTTCAGCCTGCACGCCGTACGGCGTGACGATGCCGGCCTCCTCGCCGCCCTCGCGGTGCAGCTCGACCAGAGCCCTGGAAATCAGCGAGCCGGCCGCCCACCAGCCTTTGCGGCTGCCGGTCAGGTGGGCCCGCGCCAGTTCGTGCAGCCCGTCAGTGTCGACGAGGACGATCTCGGGGTCGTCCGGCGGTCTCGGCGCCAGAATCTGACGTCCGCCCTGCAGCACACCTCCGTAGGCCAGTTCGTTGGCGAGCTGCATGACCGCGGGGCCAAAACGGTGCTGCTCGACCAGGGTGACGCAGGCCGGATGCCGCCCCGCGTCCTCCGGGTCGCTGATGCCACAGTGTTGGAAGACATCAGGGAGCAGCCACCGTTTGATGTCCGGCCGGTCACGGTCCTTGAGCGCCGACGGGATGACAGCCCCGAGCTGCATGAAGTCCCCGAGTAGCACGGCGGCGCGGGCGGCCTTCGCTGTGGCGAGGATTACCTCTGGCAGTGTCGCGGCTCCTGCCTCGTCGACCAGGACGACGTCGTAGGGGCCCTCGAAGACCGCCTTGTTCGTACGGAACCTGGCGAGGGTGGTGGCCACCAGCTTGGCGCTCTTGATGATCTCGCCCTGGGCGTTGCGGGCGAGCCGCTCGTACTCCTCTTGGACCTGCTGAAACTGCTTCTCCAGCTCGGAGCGCCGTTTCCCGTCGGCAGCTACCAGAGGCCGCAGTCGTTCGGCCTTCGCGTGACGGGCCGGCCAGCCCCTTTGCTCGGCGTGCGCTGTCAGAGCGTCCGCCTCCCGGGCGCTCCGCGCGGCCTGCTCGCGTAGGTCAGCCTCGCGTCGGACTGCGCGCACCTGATGCTCGGCCGCCGCCTGGGCGGACTGTGCTGAGTCGAGTGCTGCTTCGAGTCCGCTGATGTGCTCGCGCGTGTACGGGATGTTGGCGCTCAGGTCCGCCAGCTGCGTATCAAGGGTGCCGTGGCGGGCGTTGGCGGTGACGCGGGCGTTCACTGCCTCGCGGCGCTCGCGGGCGGCTTGCTGTTCGGCGTCATACAGCTGTCGCCGGAGCTGCTCCATGCTCTCTTTCGCGCGCCATCTGGCCATGGCGCCCTTGCCCTCCAGCTCCTGCAATGCCGCCTGCAGTTCCAGGCAGTGGTCAGTACTCAGCAGGGCAGCGGCTTCCTTCCTTTCCGCTGCTTTGAGGACCCGGGCCTGTTCCGTCCGCATCTCGTCGACTTGGGCCCATCGCAAGCGGGAGGGCTCCGTCGCCGCGACGCGCGAGCTCGTCTCCTCCACGGCTGTCTCCGTCCGCTGCAGCGCCTGTATCGCCCCCGACAGCAGTGCGCCCGCGTCAGCCGCCCTCGTGGTAGCCGACTTCAAATCCTGGCCCGGGGTGCGCAACAGCTTCAGCGCGGCGAAGTACGCGGCGGGGTCGAAGCCAACGAGCTCGGCACCCACGGCTGCCAGTTCCGCGGTGCGGGCTCTGATCGCCACGAGTTCGCTCTCGATCCTGCGGCGGCGCTCGGCGGTCTCGGCAAGGCGTTCACGCACCATGAGCGGGAGCGACACCTCAGGGTTGTCGGCCACCTCCCGCAGCTGCGGGGGCCCGACCCGGACGATGTCACCGGGGCCGTGCCGCTGCTCCTTGACCACCCCGAGCAGTGCGTTGTCGACGGCGACATTGGTGGCGGAAACCAGCAACACCCGGTCGCCCCGGGCTATGAGGTCGCCGATGGCGCGTTTGAGTACGGTCGTCTTTCCTGTGCCCGGTGGCCCCCACACGAGCCGGACGCCCTTGCCCAGACAGGCGCGGTATGCATCTCCCTGGGCAAGATGAAAGCCAGGGGGTCCGGGCGCCTGCGAGGACTCACCTCCGATTGTTCCGGCGGCCAGGGCGCTGGCCAGCGGGGCCTCGCCCAGCCCCGCGATGCCGTCACGAAGGGCCTCGATCAGGAAGGTCGGCGGCTGCTTCAGCATCCACAAGTACGGGTCCACGATGTCTGCGAACTCGGCGACCTTCAGCGTGAGTAACGAGCCGTTCTGAACGACTTCGGAGACGGAGAATCCATTTGCCTCGATGCTGTCCGACTCCGGGCCAGCGAGTTTCAGTGCGTCGAGCTGGTCAGGTCCGATGTCAGAGCCGCGCAGATCGACCGCGTAGGTACCGGGTCCGCCCGTGCGGACCGCCCTTCCAATGCGCTGCCAGCGGGCTGGCTTTCCAGCGCCTCCCTCGATCGCGATCCATTCGCCCAGCGCTGCAACTATCTCCTCACGCCACCCCACCTGCCGCCGCCCCCTGCTCGGAAACCGTCACAGACTCGCACCCTACCCACCCGCCACCGGTTGTGATCCGCCGGGCACTGTGCGATAGAGCGGGGCCCGTCGCCTGCAGACCATGCGGGCTGCGGGAACGCATTTTGATCCGGAACCAACCCAGGGCGCACGACCCTATGAGACTGGTTGCCAGGGCAGTGGGATCAATGGGCCGTCCGTTGAGTGCATCAGGTTGATGAAGTGATCGACGAGACTGGCGACGGCGGTGGGGTCGCGGATGACGGCACCGATCTCCAGGTTGTCGCTGTATGCGTTGTCGGTGAGGTTGGCGCTGCCGAGTAAGGCGGTGTTCCGGTCGGCGGCGATGACCTTGGCGTGCATGCTGCCGCGTCGGCCGCCGGGGCCGTGTCGTTCGTCGTTCGCCCACTGCCACAGGTGCACGTCCGGGTGGAAGCGCAGTTCGTGGAACGCGGTGCGTCCGTCGCTGTCTCCGTGCAGCCTGCCGCCGGAAGCGTGGGCAGTCTCCAGGACCAGGTCCACGCTTACGCCGCGGTCCGCCGCTGCTCTGATCTCGCTGACGATCTCCTGGATGCCGAACGCGGCGTAGCTGGTGACCAGGAGCGTGGTGCTGGCGGCCCGGATTACCTGGATTGCGACGGATGCGGTGAGCCTGATCGGCACCGCGTCGCTCACCGGTCCTGAGACGGCGATTTCCACGTGGTGGGTGGCGAGATCCTGCTCGTATCGGTGGCCGGCGGTTTCGAGGGCCAGGGCCAGGGCGGATCCTGGCAGTTGTGGATCGGTGGAGCGCCATGCGGACAGCAGCACGCTGGCGCGCGGTCCGAGTCCGACGCCCGGGTGCGCGGCGATGAGGCGGGATTCGGTGCGTCGGTCGGGGGTAGGCACCGTGCGCAGGACGTTGATCCAGGCAGCGAGGTGCGTCGCGGGGAGAGTGGCGACGAGACTGGAGAGTACTTCGGGCAGGCTGGGCGCGGTCTCGGGAGCGTTGTGGCCGTTCATGCACAGAAGAACCCGCCCGGTCGGCCGCTGAATGTTTCGACGAGCAGTTCGCGATCGAGGAAGTGGTTGCCCCGTTCGCAGGACGTTTCTGCGGCGAACAGGCAGGCGTGACAGGCGGCACCGTGCAGGCGGCCGTGGGCGACTGGGTCGTGGTCGGCGCACAGGGGATCCGAGCCGCACAGCCGCGCGGCTTCGAGCGCTTGGTCGATCAACGTACCGAGTCGGTTCTGTCCGCCGAGGGTGACCAGTCCGCCGAGGGTGCCCTCGCTGTCGGGGGCTGCGGTGTACAGCAGGATCCCTGCCATTGGATCGGCACCGGAGCGCGCGTAGATCCGCTCGCCGATTCCAGAGGCGCCGTACCCGCACTCAAGGGCGAACTCTCTGATCAGGACATGGGAGAAGGTATGCAGCAGCAGATAGCGGATGCCCGGCCAGTCCGCGTCGGTGCGACGCTGGGCGCACCACTTCTGGTGTGCCTTCATCAGGGTTCTGGTGCGTCGGATGACGTTCGGGTCCTGTTCCCAGGCGGTGACCCGCTTCTCGTCGAAGCGCAGGAAGATCCCCTCGCCGCGGGTTTCCGCGCATGGCAGCCAGATCGGCGCGGAACTGGACAGGGGTGCGCGGTTCTCCTCCAGGGCCTCGCCGCCGCTGGTCGCGGAGCCCCATTCTGGCGCGTCGATCCGGCTGAACCCGTACAGGGCGGATACCTCGCGCAAGCGCTTGACCAGACGTACCTGCCCGAGCCAGCTGCGGTGTGCGGCCGGGACGGGCTCGTTGCTGACGCTGAAGTCGGGGTGGTTCTGCGGGCTGCCGATGAAGGCGAGCCATTCCGGTCCGGCGATGTCCAGTGCGTCGGTGTCTTCGGCGGCGCTGGGCTGGTTCTCGCCCTGACGCCGGGCGATCGCGTCCAACACCTCGTCCGCGCCGAAGCGTTCGAGCTGTGGCCACATCACCTGGGTGGGCAGGACCAGGCGCGCGGTCTCACGTGGCAGCTGCGCCACCACTCGCAGCCCGGCCCAGTGTTCGGCCACGGCGCTGTCCACCGGATTGTCGGCATGCGGGATGGAGAAGACCCGCAGCTGCATGGCGAACCAACCGTTCGTCGCGCCCAGCGCCATAGTCCGAGTCTGTTCGGTGCAGGGTTCGAAGGTTCCCAGGTGCGGGTGCCGGCCCCGGCAGGCTGGGAGTACCTGCTCGCTGCGGGTGCCGATCGCTTCGGCCATGGACCGGGCTTTCACCTCGCAGGAACATTCGACGAAGATGTTCGCCGCCTCGCCGGTGGTGCCGCGCTCGACGAGCTTCAGTGTGTGGTCCGTCCCGTACGGTGCACCGCGGTGGACGAAGTACATCCACGGGAAGTCGTCCACGTGTCCGGCCGGACAGGCGGAGACGAACCTGGCCGGCACCGCGGTCGGCCGTTTGCGGCCGGTCTCGCGACAGGAGTGGACGAAGCGGGTCTGGTCGGGCGCGACACTGTTGGGCAGCAGGTGAAAGAGTCCTGAGTCGGCCGGGGCGAGCCGGTTGCACCGGTTGTCGGTGCAGCGCAGCCAGCCCGGGAACACCGCGACCGGCACACCGATCCGGGACCAGGCACCGGTGAAATCGCTCGGGTCCTCCGGTGTGTACGGCGGCATCCGCAGATTCTGCACCTGGGCGCCGAGCTTGCTGCGCACTGCCGCCAGGAGCCGTTCCTCGGGCACGATCGCGGCCTTCTCCAGCTCCCACTCGTCGAGCCCGAGGATCATCACCGAGAGGTTGGGGAGGTCGGCGACCGCGCCCACACCGTAGGTGTGCAGCAGTTGACTGGGCCTCAGCTCCCCGACTCGCAGGTCGCTTGCCGGGCGCGAACCGGGCGCGGTGATGGTCATGATGGGTCCTCTTCGTGTCCGGCGCCGTCGGCGTCCGGGTTCGGGCGCGGGAGGAACGGGTGCTGCTCGTGGTCGTCGGCATTGCCCGGTGCGGTCCGCAGTACCAGCCGGATGCCCGGCTCGACTTCGCGCAGCGAGGTCGGACAGGTCGTGCGCTTCCACGGGCCGGAATCCGGGCTGTGGAGCAGGCCGACGATGTCGTCGGCCTTGCCCTTGGCGTCGAAGGCGAGCCGTGCGGCGGGGCGGCGCTGTTCGCGCGCCCACAGGTCCAGGATGCTGTCGAGTTCCTCGCGTACCCGGGTTGCGACGGCCCGGTCGGTGGCGACCTCGCCCGCGCGGCGCTCCAGGTAGCGCACGATGTGGTCGGCCTTGCTGCTGTGCGTATCGAAGGTCTGCGCGCCGAGGTTGCCGTTGTCGCCGGCCTCCAGGTTGCGGGCCAGCGCCACCAGTACCCCGGTCAGGCCGCGGTCTATGGCACGTTCCGCGAACGGGGTGACCGAGAGCGCTTCGACATGTCGGTACACGGTGGCGTGGAAGTGTTCGAAGGTCTCGTAGTGGGACAGGTCACGCGGGCGAGCCCAGTTGAACACGGTGAAGACGAGGCCGGGGGCGGCACGGCCGACGCGGCTGGTCGCCTGGATGTACTCGGCCGTGGACTTGGGCTGGTTGGCAACGACCATGACGCCGAGCCGGGAGACGTCCACTCCGACGGCGATCATATTGGTGGCCAGGAGCACGTCGATCGGCGTCAGTTTGTTCGCCCGGGGGAAGGTGTACTCCAGTTGCTGGAGGATGTCCGGGATCTTCTCCGAGGTCAGGCGCGAGGTGAGTTCCTCAAGCCGCAGGTCGTAACGCCGCGACAGGCCGCGTTCGTTGATCCGCTCCAGTCGGGTGGAGACATCGTCCTCGACCGACAGACGCATGCCGCCCAGATCACGCAGGCTGTTGAAGTAGCCAACGAGGGTCATATAGGGGTCGGTCACCGGGTTGTGCCCGTACTTCTTGTGCACGGTCTGCGCGGCGGCGAGCACAGCGACGTACACCCGGATCATCGTGGACTTCGTGCGCACCCCCTGGGCGCAGATCCCGATGTAACGGCGGCCGGGATGCGAGTCCGTGGACCGCTGCCTGGCGAAGAAACTGTCACCGATCTCCAGGCCCTGCGGCGGGAAGACCTCAGTGCGCCGGTCGAACAGGGCATGAATCTGCCGCTCGGCGCGCCGCACGGTGGCCGTCGAGGCGATCACCTTCGGCCGCGCCGTCTTGCCCGGCGCGTACTCCCAGGTGGCAAGGCGGTCCACGGCGGCCTCGTACAGGCCGGTCAGCGAGCCGAGCGGACCGGAGATCAGGTGGAGTTCGTCCTGCACGATCAGGTCCGGCGGACGCACCGGCCTGGCCGCGGTGAGCGTCGCGGCGCGATAGCGCCCTTCCGCGAGATGGCTGGTGGCTTCCCAGTCCTCCTCGGCGATCTGGGCGGTGACGTAGCCGTGCCGGGAGCAGTGCCGCGAGGCACGTCCGAACAGAGCCTGGGTGCGCCCGTTCCAGGTCAGCTGCGCGAACTTGTCGACGGTCGCGATCACCAGGCTCGGCAGCAGTCGGTAGATCTCCTCGTCGACGACGACGACCGGCAAGCCCTCACCGTTCGGGTCGCCGCCGCCGAAGGGGCAACCGAACAGCTCAGGGCAACGCAGGAAGGTGCGGCGAAGAGTCTTGTCGACATCAACGTCCCGGCCCTTCTCGATCTTCGTTCCGCACCATGGGCAGCTGGTGAGCTGATAGGGAGTGCCGGAGTTCTGATTGGGTTTCCCGCTCGCCCGGCGGACGTCCTTGACCCAGTCCACGGCCTTGTCGGTCGTGTTCGGGGACACCTTTCCCCCAACCCACAGGCCGATCCGGAACGGTTCTTCACCCCACCGCTGCTCGTCCCTGCGGCGCAGGACCTCGCACGCGCAGATCAGCGCGGTGGCACGCTGGAACTGCTGGATCGTCAGCAGCCGCAGGGTGTAGCGCATCAGGACGGCGACCCCGTGGCCCGCGTCGAGACCGCCGAGGTCCGGCCGCAACCTGCGGATGGCGAGGGTGTAGGCGGTCAGGCCGAGGTACGCCTCCGTCTTGCCGCCACCGGTGGGGAACCACAGCAGGTCCGCCACCGCATCGGCTCCCGTGGCGCGCTCCGGGTGCGCCGGATCGGTCAGCGCGGGAAGGTTCAGCAACAGGAACGCGAGCTGAAACGGACGCCAGGAGCGGTTGACCGGCTTGTCCTCGTCGCGGAACACCGCGTCGGGGTCACGGGATCCATCACGGCGCCGGGCAGCGGCGACCCGTGTATGGACACGCTGCAAGTGCATCGCACTGTTCGCGAAGCGGAACGCGGCAAGGGCGTCCGGGTCACCGAGCACCAGCTCGATCCCCGCCTCGATCCGGTCAGCCGCCCGCTTCGCCTCGGTCAGCGCCTCCCTGGCCTGATCCGCGTACTCGTCGAGATACTGGCCGCCTTGTCCGATCCGCGCCTCGGCCCGCTCGATCCACGCCCGATAGCCGACCACCAGCGGCACCAGCCCCGCCCGCAGTCTCTGAGGCTCGCACTCACCCAGCTCCTTCATGTCGACCAACAGGTCCACCAGCTCCGGCAGGTCCGGATCGCTGTCGAACGACGGCGCGTCGGTCTGCGCGATGTCGTACTCCGGCGCGGCCTTCGTCTGAACCGCGACCGCTCTCATCGGGTCGGTGCCGCTGGCCGTCGCGCCCACCCCGGTCGCGTGCCCCACCGCGAATTCCGGGCTGAACCGGTAGGCCATCGCCAACCGTCGCTGCTCGCCCTGGTCGACGGCATCGCCACCGGATCCGGGCTCATGCCGGGGCAGGAACACCGCCGCACCGTCCGCACCGGTCGCCGAGAGCTCGGCCTGGAACACCCAGTGCAGCGCTGAGTTGGAGTCGGTCTCGGTCGCGTTGACCAGAAACAGCGTGACCAGCCAATCGTCGTGGAAACGGCGCACCCGCCCGCGCAGCACCACCTTCTCGTCCTCGGAATCGAGCACAACGGCTTCCACCAGGCCCTCGACCAGCTTGACCGGGACGCAGCCGGTGTGGGGGGTGCGTCGCCAGATCAGCTTCTCGATGCTTGGATCCGTCGAATGCGAGCGGATATAACGCGCCCATCGTCCGGTCACCTCCAGACGGTCGGCGTCGCCGCACACTCGCGCGGTGAAACCGACCGACGACGGAGCCAAGCTCGGCACATTCGGCGCGTCCGCGTCCGGTGAACCTTCATCCGCAGCTGGCAGCTCACTGTCGCCGAGCGAGGCGTCCAGCTCCTCCGGCACAATCGTGGTGCCGTTCGGTGCGAGCCGCCCGAGCACGTACCAGTCCGTCGGGGAGTCCGCGACCTCCTCCAGGTGGCCGCCCACCGGTCCAAGCAGGTCCAGCACGACAAGCTCGGCCAGCTCGTCACGTACCACGCCGGGGGACGGGACAGCCAGGACCGGGCTGTTCGACGTCGCGGACGGCAACTTATCGCTCATAGGTCACAACGATAGGGCGAGGCGCTGACAGAGCAGACGGATCGCGGCCAAGGCGCGGGCTACACGTGACCTCCGGTGGCGGACGGCGCTACCAGATCACATCGCCCGGGTCATGGGGCGCTTGGGGGGCGGCGGCCTTCTTGGGCTTGGCGGAACCCTTCCTGTTGTGGAGACCCCGGCGGACTTCGTCCGCGTAGAGGGCATGGTTGAGTTCGAGCAGGCGGTCGTTCATCTCGATCTGGACATCCGGGTCTACGGTCCACCGCAGGCCATGGACAGTGTCATGGAAGCCGTGGTTCAGCACGAGCGGTGTCCAACTGAACCGCGCCGCGAGGGGATGGGCGAGGTAGGACTCGGTGACGGCCTCGTCGATCTCTACGTGGATCTCACGCAGACGCTGGATGTCGGAGTCGAGGTTCGCCGGGTTGTGGACCTCGTTGTAGAGGTCGGTCATGCCGAGCTGCGGTGTGCGCGTCAGCTGCACGCTACGACGGTAAGTATCCAGGTCCTCGCCGGCGGCACGGATGCGCGGGGTGAGATCTGGTTGCGGGAACGTGTCGAAGCCGTCGGAGGGGGTGTAGATGAGTCGATCTACCAACGTGGCCTCGCCCTTGACTGTCCACCAGTTGAAGTGCCATGCGCTGGTGAGAAGGGCAAGCATTGCCGACTGATCAGCCGAATAGAATACAAACAATCGATTAGAGAAAACCTGATCATTAGCAACGAGGCATGGAATTCCATACTTGGTGTGAGTGCCAATTACGAGCACTCGCTCGTAATTGGCGATTACTTTACGCATGGCGGTCCGATTGTCGCCATATTGCCACCACCGTTGCGGCAGTGGCTTTCGCAACTGAAAGCTGCCGTCGGACTTCAGACGCTGGCGCATTGGGCGGACGCGCTCGACGATGATTTCGAAGGGTTCCGGATACCTCCGCGCCTCATCCTCAGACATATCATTAAAGTCGATGGCCCATCGCGTCGCCGACATGTCAGGTCGACTGTTGATCTCACTGCTGCTCAAATACGGGAATAGGACATCCTCGTTCCGTTCATTGCTTTCGATAAGTGCTTGCACTTCGGAAGGATCGATCAGGAATCCCGTGCCAGTGGTCTTGCAGCCTTCGGAATACTGCCCGGAGAATGTTTTGAGGCTGCGAGGGTCCCCAGTTACTCGCGACGGCCTCGTCAAACTCGCATTAATTCCAGAAACATAATCACCGTCAAGTACGACTTGATCTCTCTCCAAGGCTTTGCTCATCCAAACTAGCGATACGTGAACGGCAGCTCCACCAGGCCATGGATTTGACTTGATTGCCCGGTAGATCATCCATCCAGTGCCGATAGCTCGAACTAGTCCGACCTCTCGGGAATCTCCTTGTGCGATCGTGTTGACCATGATGAGCCCGAATCTCTTTCCCCGAGCCAGTTGCAAGTTGCGCAATAGGAAGTACGTGCAGAGGTCAGCGCGACCCCCAGCAGTGAAGCCACCGGAGACTACCTGTCCCACGTAGCTGAGATTGTCCCTGCCAATTCGGCCACTGATCTCAGTGCCGCCGATGAAGGGTGGGTTCCCCACCACTGCGTCGAATCGATGGCCTCCGCGAAGGGGATCAGCGATAATCTCGGGAAATTCGAGAGGCCAGTGCAAGGGACGCAGGGGTACAGTGCGCGACCCGCCGTTGGGGCCGAGGAGCCAGCCGTCGACGATGGCACGGGCCTCGGCCGCTGCGGCCTTGTCTCCCAGTAGTGCCTGTTCGACGAGCTCGGCGATGGAAGCGAGACGGTTGTCGTATGCGTCATCGGACTTGGTCGTCGCGGTGGACAGTTTCGCCGCGACCACAGCATCCGCAGCGAGGCGGAGCTGTTCGGTCAACGCTTCGGCCTCGACGAGCTTCGCAGCCTTCGCCCGAGCGTCTCGGATGTCGATGACCTCGTGTTGCTCAATGTCACGGCGCAGTTCCGCGGCCTGGGCGAGCAGTGGACCAGTGATCTTGTCGATTTCGCCGCTGAGGCGGGCGTTGAGGCGATGGCCTTCGCTTGGGGTGAGGTGGAAGGCTTCGATCTGGTCCGCCGTCAAGCAACCGATGAGGGAGTCGCCGCAGCGCAGGGCGTGGTCGACGAAGTTGAACGGACGGCCCTTCGCGAGGGTGACCAACCACAGTGAGAGCTTGGCGAGTTCCACCGCCATCTCGTCGATGTCGACGCCGTAGAGGCAGCGGTCGGCGACCATGCGACGGGCTTCGAGGAGTTTCGCGTCACGGTCCTCGCGATGCTCGCCGAGACGCGCGCTGACCTTGTCCGGCAGCCCATCACGGTCCCATGCCTCAACGACCCGCTCCGACAGGTACCGGCATGCCGAGACGAGGAACGCGCCGGAACCCATCGCGGGGTCGAGGACCTTGAGTGCCAGGAGTTCTGACGCTGGACGCACTTGCCACTCGGGCGGCTGGATCCCATCGGAGGGTCGCGGGATGCCGTCCGGGGGGCCGGGAGAGAAGCACAGCGGGTCGAGGGTGTACAGGACGATCTCTTCGGCGAGGGCGCGCGGTGTGTAGTGAGTGCCGGAGTCGCGCCGGTCGCCGACCTGGGTGACGATAACCGTCCCGGCAGGGTGAACAACCGGCTCGTCACGCAGGTCGGAGCGCAACAGACCGTAAAACGGCCGGACTCGGGCGGCGAGCTCGGGGTCGTTGTCGCAGGCAGCGTCGAGCGTGCCGATCTGTGCACCGGTCGGCTCGGTCACGATCGCGGAGGTGAACTGCTTCGCCGTCAGTCCGGCGAGCTTGACGGTCTCGGCCTGAAGATGGCCCGCCGCGCTCCATGCTTCAAGGTCAGCGAGCTTGGCGTCAGCACCGGCCTTGCCTTTGAGTCCTAGGCGGGTTTCGTCGAGCCGAATGGCGGAGTGTTCGAGCAGGCCCTCGTAGACATGGCCGATCTGTTCGACGTCAAGGCCCTTGTAGGACAGGCGTTCCGTCGAGGTGACCTTGCCTGCTGGCGTGGTGCGCTTGAGCTTGATCAGTGCGTCGAGCATGGCGAAGACGACGCGGTCGGTGACTTTAAGCCGTTCGAGCCATGCGAACCGTTTCGGGTCGAACAGTGATCCGCCGTACGCGGGGATCCACATGTCCGGGTGCCGGGCACCGCCGTGGACGGCTCGGAACGTGGCGAGCAGCGTGGGCCAGGCAGCCTTCCAGCGGTCGGCGATGTCGGCGTCGTCCTGGTCGAGGCGGTCGTAGAGCTTCGTGACGGAGTACGAGTCGGCGTACAGCTCGTCGTCGGCCGGGAGCAGACCTTGTTCCTCCGCGTAGAGGAGGAAGACGATGCGCATCATGACGGTCAGCGCGGCGCGGTAGACGGTACGCGGGGCGACGCCCTCCAGCACGGTGCCGTCGGCCTCGCGGTCGAGGCGGGAGAGTTCCGCGACGAGGAGTTCAACAGCCGCGCGTACCTGCTTGCCGAGAGTCTTGGTGACCGCGGTGGTGTCGTCGGCTGTGCGGGTGAACAGGGCGGCGAGGGAATCGGTGTCCTTGCCCTCTCGGTCCTTGGCCGCGATCGCGGCGCAGCGGACCCCGAGCAGTGAGGTGAAGGCGCGCAGCAGCAGCGGTTCTTCGAACCAGGTGTCGGCGTCAAAGACCGCCACGGAGGTCGGCGCTCCGGGTCGGGCGTGGACGAGGACCCACAGGGTGCCGTTGGTGAGCAGCGCGAGGGAGACGGCACGGCGCCGGCACAGTTCGGCAGCCTGCTCGGCCAGCGATGGCAGGCCCTTCATGGCCCGGGTGAGGGATTCGCCCCAGGGGCGGCGGTAGATCAGGGCGCGTTCGGCCGCGCCGGGCAGGCCGGTGGTCGGGTCGGGCGGACCCATCAGCAGTGCGTCGGGGGCTGTGCCGGGGTGGTCGGTCAGTTCGCGGGGGAGCATCGAGCCTTGGCGCAGTGCCTGGCCCCGGTAGCCGAGCAGTTCCTCCAGGACCAGGTGTTGCCATGCGCTGCACAGGGTCGCCGGTTCGGCTTGGAGTTCGGCCCACGCCTGCCGGAGGCGGGCGCGCAGTGGGGTGTCGACAACGTCAAGGCCCTGTGGAAATGCCTCCGCGAGGATCTTCGCGGTGAGGAAAGGCCCGTCCGGGCGCAGCAGGTTGAGCCACTCCGCGTGCTGCTCGATCGGGGTCTGCTGCTCCGGTTTCGGGAAGCGGGTACGCGTCGGCATCAGTGGCCTGCCTGGTGTGAAGGAGTGGCTACGGTCAGGGAGGCGGGGATGAGGAAGGTGACCGCCACGGGGAAGCGGCGCGCGACCGGGTCCGCGTACCGATGGCGTAGAGCCGCTGCCTCGGACACGAGCTGTTCGGGAACGGCGGCGAGGCGTGCCTCCAGTTCCGTGTGGTCCTTCTTGAGCTGTTCGCGTTCCGGATCAGGGGTCAGCAGGGAGTCCTGGCGCCAGAGCGGGTTGGAGTTCAGAGATTCGCGGATGTTGCGTTCCAGATCGGTCAGTACCGACTGCATCGCCTTGACGTCTTCCTCGCAGCGCTTGTCCAGGACTCTGCGCTGCTTTCGCGCGATCTTGTTGGACTCGGTCTGCAGCGCTCTGCCGAGCGGGGTCTCCAGCGCGCCCCACAGCGCGGTGAGCCGGTCAAGGAATTCGGGCGGCGGCGCGTCCTGCGACGCGGCGGCGAGCCAGTGTTCCAGGACCTCGGGGCTCTTCTCCACGGTCAGTTTGCCGTGCTCGATCGATCCGCCAGCCAGGGCGATCTGCTCGTGCAGGCGCACTCCGCGGTTGCCTGTGAGCACGACGCGGCCGTGTGCGATCACCGCCGGGTTGCGCAGCAGGTCGCCGGGGACGATCCGTGCGGTGACGCGGGTCAGATGTGCGCCGTGCTCGCCCTGGGACCACAGTTCGGCGCGCAGCAGACGCAGGCACAGGTCGACCAGGCGGTGATTCAGGTGCAGCAGCACGACGTCGGTGCGTCCGGCGTAGTCCTGGTCGAAGGTAACGGGGCGTTCCTTGCCGCTGACCGGGTGCCGCAGGCCGTCGTTGCGTGCCTGCGCCCACCCCTCCTTCAGTTCCGGGAGCTTGAAGCAGCGCGCCTTGACTCCCCTGGGTGACGGAGTCTCGATCAGATCCTTCTTGTGGGCCAGGCGGAGCGCAGTGCGTACGACCCGCTCGATCGTGTCCGGGTTCAGGTTCAGCTCGGTGCGGGTCCGGGTGAGCTGTTCCTGAGCCTGCTGAAGGTCGTGCGCCAGATTTCGTTCGATCTTCAGTACGGCCTTGCCGGCCAGGCTCTGGATCTCCCTGTCGGTGGTCTGCCAACTGGAGCGCTTGCCGAGCATCTTCTGCTCGACCTGGCTGGCGATCACCTCTCCGGCACTACCGAGGTCGGTGCGGATCTGCTCGACCTTACGCACTGCGACGCCGAGGAACGCCATCGCGTCCTCCAAGGTGCCCTCGGTGAATCCGGTGTCCTCCTCGCGCTGCCGGTCCCAGCCCTGGGGCACGAAGTGGACGATCTCGACCTTCGCCGCAGTCTGTCCATGCCGGTCCACTCGGCCGTTGCGCTGCTCAAGACGGTTGGGGTTCCACGGGATTTCCCAGTGCAGGACCCGGTGGCAGTGGTTCTGCAGGTTGATGCCCTCGCTCGCGGAGTCGGTGGCGAGCAGGATCCGCACTGGGTCGATGTCGGGGTCGTCCTGGAAGACGTTCTTGACGCGCTCGCGCTCATCACGGTCCTGGCCGCCGTAGAGCTGGGCGATCGCCTCGTTCGGCACACCGGCGCTGATGAGCCGTTCATGCAGCCAGCGCTGGGTGTCGCGGTATTCGGTGAACACGATGACCCGCTCACCGTCCCAGCTGCCGCTCACCCCATCAGTTCCGTTTCTCTGCACAATGCCGCGCAGCCAGCCGAGGAAAGCGGTGAACTTGCCGTCGGCCTTCTCCGAGTTGCGGTCCCCCCAGTCGCGCAGGTCCTCCAGCAGCTTCTGCTCGGCCGGGGAAAGCGCCGGGGCGAACCGGCGGGCTGTGGCAAGGGCCTCCTGCGCTGTCTCCTCGAAAGCGGCGTCGTCCTCAGCCGTCTCCTCCAACTGCCCGATCATCTTGGCGAGGACCTTCTCCGCCACCGTGTACGCGCCACGGTCGTAGTCCCGCTCGGCCTCGTTGTGCCGCTCCCGCGCGAGCATCGTCTTCAGATGGGTTTCCACCGTATTGGCAAAGGCCTTCGGGCTGGACAGGAAGCGGCGCTTGAGCAGCGTGACGACGAAGTCCGCAGCCCGGCTCGGCGCGGCACCCCTCAAGGTCAGCTGCCCGGAGATCGTCTCGCGGCGGGACTGCGCGTACTGGTCGAGTTTCGCGTAGGCGTCCCGAGTGGCGGCGTCGTAAACGACCTCCAGGGGATGGTCCAGGTCACGTTCCGGGAAGCGCGGGCTGCCGTCCCAGTTCGGCGGCAGATCCCGCTTGAGTCGCCGCACCATCACCTGCGCCTTGGCCTCTTCCGAGGGCTCCAGGGTGCGGGCGAAGCGGTGGCCGTCCAACAGGGCCAGCAGGGCGGTGAACGATTCCAGGTAGCCGTTGTGCGGGGTCGCCGACAGGAACAGCCGGTGCTCGGTGTGCGGGGCCAAAGTCTTGATCGCGTCGGTGCGCTGCGAGTCGACCGCGTACTTCCCGGACCCCGAAGGCGCGCACGTATGCACCTCATCTACGACGAGGAGATCGAAGGCACGCGGATATTGGGGCGCCGACGGCAGGATCGAACGCAGCAGCGCCATGGGCCGCTCCCGCTTGAGCCAGTCGATCGAGACGATCAACCGCGGGTAGTGCGTCCACGGGTTCGCGTACAGCCCGCGAGACCTGCGCAGCTCCTTCAGAAGCTCCGCATCCACGATCTTGAAACCCAGGCCGAACTTGTCGCGCATCTCATCGCGCCACTGCAGCGTAAGCGAAGCCGGGCACACAATCAGCATCGTCCGCGCCCGGTGCCGCAGCATCAGCTCCTGCATCACCAGACCCGCCTCGATGGTCTTACCGAGACCTACGTCATCCGCGATCAACAGGTTCGTACGCGGCATCTGCAGCGCCCGCACCACCGGGTCCAGCTGATAGTCCTCCGGCTTCACCCCGGAGCGGAACGGCGCCTGCAGCAGCGTCTTGTCCGCCGTTGCCACCGAACCCCAGCGCACCGCATCAAGGAAGGCGTCCAACTTCGCCGGGTCGACGAACCCACTCGCCGGGGAGGGCAGGGCATGCTGCTCACGGGCCGTAGCACCGGGCTCAAGCTCCCACAGGACACGCAACTCCTCGTCACCGGAATCGCCGTCCACCGAAACCAGGGAGACCAGATGCTGCGCCTCGGCAAGCAGCGGACTACCCGGCTCCTCGACCGCGATCGAGGAGCGCTCCACCGCCGTGGCGACCCAATTCCGATTACGTACCGTAACCAACTGGCCGACGGTCGGCACCGCCGTGTCCTGTACGAATTGGTCCGCCTCGTCGACCTCTTCGATGCTCACCCGCGTCAACTTCCTGCTCCCGGATCGCCTGTCGTCCCTGCACCCCGGAACGGGCCCGAGTCCCGCCCGAGATCCACGTCGCCAGTTGTATCCCAGCGTGACAGACGCCACTGACAGAACACCCGATCTCCAAAGACCAAGCTCCCGCCCATCGGGAACAGCACCGTCGATCGCATCGATTGTCCTACAGGGAGGTCAGACGCGGCGACGGTCCCTGCTTCATGGACGGTGAGCAACAGGGCGAGGCGGGCCGAGAAGCAGCGGTATCCAGTTGCTGGCTGACCACGGGCTAAGGGACCGGGAGGATGGTCGTATGGCTCCAGAACGAGTAGCACTCTCGCACGGCTCGGCTGACGCCCAGGGCGGCGGTTGGACGAGAGGCCACCCCAAGGATGCGGCGCGTGACGCTACCCGCGCCGTGAGGCGCTGAGGTGATGCCATGGCCCAGCAGGAGCGTGGCTGTGCGTATCGCATCCAAGGTCGCGGGCGGGGCTGCTCCGGCAAGAGGGCCGAAGACGAGATGGTGCCAGGGGCGGCGGGTGCGGGTCCAGGCGAGGCGTTCGAGGGAGGTGCCGAGGTCGACGGCCATGAAGGTGGGGTCATCGGCGTTCCAGAGGAGGACGAGGTCGCCGAGGGGAGGCCGTCTTAGTCGTAGGGGAGAGTGATGCCCTGGACTTGGCGGCGGCGCCAGACCTTGAGGTGGCCGTGAATGGTGATGTGACGGGCATGGAGGCTGAGCGGGACAGAACGGTGAGCCATTCGTCGAGCTCGTCGCAACACTGGAATGATCACCGTGTTGCGATGATCGCTGGAATGCGCCGTTCGATACGACTTGGCCATCGCAACACCCCCGAGGGGCACGTATTGCAACCACCTCTAGTCTTCTGAGTCAGGAATTCTGTCCATAATTTTAGACTGCTGTTGTGGCGCGGACGGGTCGGCCGAAGGCCGAGTTGGTGTTGTCGGACGATGAGCGGGCTGCCCTGGAGGGGTGGGTGCGGCGTCGGTCGACGCCGCAGTCGTGGGCGCTGCGCTGCCGGATCATCCTGGCGTGTGCGACCGGGGCTTCGAACAAAAGACGTGGCCGCCCAGTTGGGCGCGACGCCTCACGCTGTGGGCCGGTGGCGCGGTCCACTGGTGTCGACCCGGTAGACGATCTTGCCGTCGAACTCTGCGAACCCAAGGGTCCGGTAGAAGGATCGGGCGATGGGGTTGTCGCGGTCGGTCATCCACTCGACGCGACTGCATCCTGGCCGTGCTGCAGCGATGTTGCGGAGCTCGTTCATGAGGCGGGCGCCGATCCCCTGTCGACGGAGGGTGCTGCGGACGTAGAGCTCCTTGAGGAAGAGGCTGTGGGAGGACCCTGCTGCCGGCCACAGGAAGGAATAGGCGGCGATGCCGATAACGTCTCCGGTCTCGTCCTGGACCAGGAGGGCGGAGGCCAGCGGTGGCGAGCCGAAGAGAGCCTCCTCCACTTGGGACTGGCGCTCGTCGAGGGGCTGGATCCCGGTTGATCCGTAGAAGCGCTCGATCTCTTCGATCAGTTCGGCAACGGCCCGGACGTCGCTCTTTTCGGCGGGGCGGATCGTCACGCTCATCGGCGTCTCCTGTTGTTCGTTGTGCGTTTGCGCCGGTGAGCGCTTCCATCGTCGTGGTGCAGCTGGGTTATGGGGCCGCTGGGGCAGGCGTGTGCGGGTTCCAGTCGTGCTGCTGGAGCGACGTCTGGACGTGTCGGATGAGGTACTCCAGGTCGGCGCAGTAGACGGAAGGGTTCTGGTATCCGCGGGCTGTGCTGTAGCGGTGCGGGAGGTAGCCTCCGCCACACACCTCCACCAGCGGGCAAGCCTGGCACTGCTCGGCGAGGGCGGCTTTGCCGTGCTGCCGGTGCAGGAGTTTGGGGTGGTGGATGGCCGCGTCGAAGGATTCGTCGAAGACGTCGAGGCCCAGCCAGGAGGCGCCGGTTTCGACGGAGCGCAGGGTGTCCACGCCCTCGATGGTGCCGTCGGATTCGATGACGATGCTGGCTGGCGGGGCCAGTCCGAGGGTTTCTACCGCGCCACGAACGCCGGAGGTGAGGGCCACGATGTCCTCCAGCATGCGGATGCTGTGGCTGTACTGGGGCTGGGCGAGCCAGGCGTCGTAGACGCGGCTCATCCAAAGCCCGTATTCGGGAGCTGCGGGGTCATTGCGGTGGGGTGGCGTGTCGTGGGTGCCGTGGGGCAGGCCGAAGTCGATTACTGGTGGCTCGAAGGACGCGAGGTAGTTGTGGACCTCTACAGGATCGTTGGCGAGGTCGACCACGGCGAGCAGACCGGCGAACAGATGGGGCCTGGATCGCAGCAGCTGGATACCCCGTACGGCCGAGGCGGCGCTGGAGCGGGAGGTGTGAGTGAGGCGGTGCCGGTCGTTGGCGTCCGGCGGCCCGTCGAGACTGACGCCCACGGTGACTGCGTACTGCTCGAAGAGGTCGAGCCAGGCCTCTGACAGGAGCGTCCCGTTGGTCTGGAGCTCGAAGCGGATGGTTGTGTCCGGAGGAATGCCGTCCTGGAAGGTGCGAAGCAGGTCCGACAGGTGTCGCGGGCCGGCGAGTAGCGGCTCGCCGCCGTGTAGCACGACGTGAATGGCGCGGAGGTCGTACGTCGTCGCATGCTCGGCGATTCTGAGGGCCGCCGCTCGGGCAACGTCCAGGCTCATTCGCGCGGGCAGGTTCCGCCACGCCTGATCCTTGGAGTTGAAGACGTAGCAGTAGTCGCAGTCGATGTTGCAGCGGTTCGCGACCTTGAGGATGAATGTTCGGAAGGGCGTGTGGGGTGGCGTCATCAAGCGGAAGGGATCACAGTGGCCATGGCCAGATGAGCGATGCCGCGTGGCTGCCGTCGCCGATGGCGTTTGACTCGGTTCGTTCGGCTGCCAGGCGGAGCTGCACGCGGGCGGCGATCCGGTCCAGGACGACGGAGCCGTGCGCCGTGTTCGAGGCCGCCGGTCCGGGACGTGCCGCGTCGGGCGATGAGGGAACAGTCGTGCGTGGTTGCATTCAACGCTCCTCATTGTGTGCGTGCCGGGCGACCGGCACGGCGCAGGGGATGGTTGGTGCGACTGATCGGCTTGCAACGTATCAGCCGCGCCGGGCGTGACGGCATACCGAAACCGGTCACGGTGCCTGACCTGATGACACGGTCGACGTGGTACCACGACAAATGCTCCGGCTCATCCGGCCTGCGCCAGTAGCAGCCGCTCGACCTCGGCGGCTGCGCCGGTCACGCCCAGTCGGCCGTAGACGGCAAGCGCTGCGCGGAGCGAGGACACGGCTTGGCTGCGCTCGTCCGCCAGCAGGTCGCAGCGGCCGATGCCCTCCAGAGCGCGCGCTTCCTCCAGGGGACACCCGATCTCCTGCGCGATGTCCAGCGCCTGAGTGAAGCGTGACCGTGCGGCGGTGGGATCCCCGTCGCTGTGCAGCAAGTTGCCCCAGTGGTTCAGGACCTCTGCTTCCGCGCACCGGTCGCCGAGCTGCCGCAGGATCTCCAGGCTCTGCGCGAATGCGTCCGTGGCGCCGGCCGTGTCGCCAGCGCTACCTCGTGCCGCACCCAGTTCGCTCAGCGCGTCTGCCTCGCCGCCGCGGCTGCCGAGGTCTCGGTAGAGCTCGAGCGCCTCCTCCTGGGCGCGGATCGCCTCCGGTGCCTGTCCTGCCAGCCGCTCAAGTGTGCCCAGGTGCCGGATGCTGTTGGCTCGCCCGAACTGGTCGCCGAGCTCGGTGTAGTAGTCGAGTGCCTGGGTGTGGGCTTCGCGCGCGCCGGAGATGTCGCCGGTGAGCCGGCGTACCGTGCCCATCTCGTTGAGGGCGTAGGCCTGGTGAACCCGGTCGTTGAGGTCCCGGTAGATGTCGTACGCCTTGCGATGCCGTTCGGCTGCTCGGTCGTATTGCCCCGTGAGGTAGTGCACGACGCCGAGGTCCCGCAGCGAATTCGCCTCCCCGTAGCGGTCGTTCAGTTCACGGTAGATCGACAAGGCTTCGCTCTGTGTCTCCATCGCCGCGTCGAACCTGCTGGTCTGCCGACGCACCATGCCGAGATCCGCCAGCGCGTTGGCCTGCCCGAGCCGGTCTCCGAGCCCTCGGTAGAGCGCGAGTGCGTCCGTCTGTGCCTGGGCGGCTGCTTCGTTGTCTGCCGTCATGTAGCTGACGATCCCTGCCTGGTTCAGGGCATTGGCCTTGCCGCGCAGGTCACCGACGGCGTCGTAGAGGGTCACTGCTTCGCTCAGTATTTCGGCGGCTTCCGCGTAACAGGCCATGAAGCGACGTACGACTCCCAGCTCGGCGAGCGCATCGGCCAATGCCTGCCGGTCGCCGGTGTGCCGGGCTGCTTCTGCGGCAGCGCGGTGGAGGTCGACAGCTTGATCCCAGGGACCTGCCTGCCGGAGAAAAGGGGCCATGGCCGCGGCGAGACGGATGACCATCGAGTGCATTGCCAGTGAGTCCGCCTGCTCAATGCAGGCCAGCACGTTGGGCCGCTCGTCCTCCAGCCATTCCAGGGCGACGGTGCGTGTCTCCATTGTGGGAATCTCTACGGGCGCCTCGGGCGATGGCGGAGCGCTCATGACCGAGCCGCTACGGACGAGGTGTTTGTTGGCGCTGGCGAGGGCGACCAGGTAGTAGATGCACACGTTCGCCACGGCCTGAGCGTGGTCCATACTGTCCCCCTCGTCGGCGAGACCGCGGGCGTAGTCGCGTAAGAGATCATGAAGCCGGTAGCGGTTCCCTGGGTTTTCATCGATCAGGTGGTCGTCATAGAGGGCATCGAGGTGCCTGCGCGCCTCCGCCAACGTATTCGAGTCAAGCGCGGCTCCGATATATGCGTCAATGTCTGTTCCGGGGAAGAAGCCGAGCCGGCGGAAGAACCGCTGCCTTTCGGACGGAAGATCCGTGTAGGAGAGATCGAACGTTGCTGCCACCGCGCGCTCTCCAGCGCGCATTTCCCCGAGCCGGTCGCGGGCCGCCAGAAGGCGCCCGCGCAGGTCCTCGGGGCTCCAGGTCGGATGGTGCCGCAGTCGGGCGGCGAGAAGTGACACCCCGAGTGGCAGGTAGCCGCAGAGCTGAACCAATTCTTCCAGTACCGTCCTGTCGAAACTTTCGGCTGGCCGTCTGCTGAGCTGTCTGAACAGCGAGATGGCGTGATCGGGTGGTAGGGCTTCGACTGGCAGAACCACCTCTTCGTTTGCCGCAAGACGCTTGCGACTGGTCACCAGGACGAGGCAGTCGGTTCCGCCGGGGAGCAGTGGCTCGAACTGTTGGTAGCTGGCGGCGTTGTCAAGGATGAGCAGCGCTTTCTTGTCGGCCAGCTGGCTCCGCCACAAGGCGGCTCGTGCCTCGGTGACCGCACCGGGGTCGTCCCCGACCGGTATCCGTTGGGTGGGCACTCCCATGGCTGCCAGGAGCGAGGCGAGGGCGTCTGTCGCCTGGACCGGGCTGCGGCCCGGCGTGTGCCCATTCAGGTTCACGAAGAGCTGCCCGTCGGGAAACCGTGCAGAGAGCACATGCCCGGCATGCACCGCGAATGTCGTCTTCCCGACCCCGGGCATCCCGTCGATCACATGCACGGGCAGCGACTCCCCACCGGCCTGCGAGGCTTCCACCGAACGCGTCAACCGCTCAAGTTCCGCGGAGCGGTCGGTGAACGCAGCGGTATCCCGGGGCAGCGAACGCAGGACGAGGGCCGCACCCGGCGGCCCCGATTCATCGTTCGGGCGAACGGCCGGATCCGGGCTGCTGTCGGGTGTCCGGGGCTCTGCCAAGGCGGCGAGCAGTGCTGTCAGACCGACCAGAGCCACTCCCAGCAGGATGAACGACAGCCAGGCGTGGCGCTGCAGCCAGCCAAGCCACGAAGGCCAGTGCGACTGCTCCGACACCGCGTTCGTGACCAGACCCATCAGCATCGTTGTCGCCGCGCCGCCCCCAGCGACAACGGCGACCGCCATGCCCCGCCGCCACCTCATGAGCGCGCCTTCGCTTCGGACGTGGCCTGCCCGGTCCTCGCGGTGCAGACGGGCATCGCCAGCCCCATCTCGGCCACCCGGCCATTGGGACCGTGCCAGTCGCCACAGTCCTCGTGCTGTTCGCCGAGGTTCCAGGGTGGCTGCGCGCGTGCGGGCACGGAGGAGGGGCCGAGACTTGTCACATCACGGCTGTTGGACCGCAACAGCGCACGCGGATCCGACCAGCGCACAAAGAACCCCCCAGGTTGACGACCTGACTACCCAAGCGGATCAGTTGGTATGACGCATGGTCAAGAGCACACTGCTCTACGTCGCCACCCGTGTCGAAGCCTCCCGCGAAATTCAGCCGATCGGGTACCAGGTATCCGGCGTCGTCTCGTTGCCCGTCGGATGGCAGAGTGAACCGGGTGACGGGTGACGAACTGATGAACGCCTTGGCGACGCTGCGGCGCGCGCAGATAGGTAATCGCAGGGCCCCGCACAAGCCGCTGCTCATGCTGTGGTTGTTCGGTCGGCTCGCCGCTTGTGGAAGCACGGCGGTCGCGTACGACGAGGCCGAGGAGCCGGTCAGCCGCCTGATCAACGACTTCGGCCCAGCGGTACTGAGCCGGTCGAGGGCCCGGGAGAGGGCGGCGATGCCGTTCGTGTATCTGGAGCGCGATCTGTGGGAGCTGCGGGGCCGCGATGGCAGCGTCATCGGTCCGGACGTACCAGCGCGTGGGGGGTGGCTGCGCGCGCGGGGTGCGCACGGCCGTCTGCATCCGCGGATCGAGAAGGTGCTGGCCGATCCGGGCACTCTCGCCGCGGCTGCCCGGCTGCTGCTGGACCTGCACTTCACGCCCGGGCTGGAAGCGGCCATCTGTGATGCCGTGGGTCTGGACCTGGCCGATGTGGAGGACGCGGTCTACCGGCCGTCGGCGAAGAAGCGCCGGGCGCGACGGGCCGGGTTCGCGGAGGAGGTCCTTCAGGCCTACGCCTACGCCTGCGCGATGTGCGGATACGACGGAGCTCTCGGCCGACACCCGGTCGGTCTGGAGGCCGCACACGTGCGGTGGCATAGCCAGGACGGACCGGACGATGTGAACAACGGCCTGGCACTGTGCTCCCTGCACCACACGCTCTTCGATCTCGGCGTCCTCGGGCTGATGCCCGATCTGCGGATTCAGGTCTCCCGGCTGTACGTGGCCCGCAGCCCGGCGGGACAGGCCGTCGATGCCCTGCACGGGCAGCTTCTGGCTGCGCCCCGGCCCGGCCGGCCCCTCGTCGATCCCAGGTTCGTGTTCTGGCACGGCCGGCAGGTGTTCAAACGGTCGGCCGCACAGGCCTCGTAGGGCATGTTGTTCTGACGGGTACTGCCCTATTCGGTTGTGCGGCCGTCCTGTGTGACGCGAGTGGCGCGTGAGGTGCTCGAAGGTGCCTTTGCTGGGGCCGAGCTGGGCGGGACTGCTGAAGCTGTGGAGAACTGCTGGCCGATGACCTCGTCGAGGGTGCGGGTGAGGGTGCGGTCCCAGTGTGCGGTGTTGACGCGGGAGAAGGGCGAGCGCGCCAGGACGTCTTGATGCAGCCGGAAGTCCCAGAAGAGTCCCAGAGCGCTCCCAGTAGCGACGACGGCCTTGTGTAGTGCCGGTTCGAGTCCACTCAACTTCTTCTCTCCCGCCTCACGGCTTTAGGGGCGAGAGGGTGAACCGGAAGGGCGTTAGGACCAGGGTGGGCACCTGAACCCACACGACCCTTGGACTGAGCGCATCACTGAAGCGCCGTGGGGTCCCATAGTGGTTAAGACCATGACAGATCGCAGGTGTCGCCGCAGGTGAGTCTACTGCGAACCAATGCTGACCTGCCCTTTCTCCAGTTCCCCCCTCTGTGTGAGGTCGTTCCGATGACCCATCACGTGGAGTGCGTCGCGATCCTTGAGTCTGCGGCAACGGGCTGGACACAGCCCGACGAGCCCCTCGGTCCCGGAAACGTCTCCTCCAGCGATGAGACTCTCGGTGTCTCGACGGGCGTGAAAGCGTTACTGAATACCGTCACCTTCACGCCCTCCACAGCGAGCGGGGGATGCGCGTAGGTGTCCCAGGTCTCGGAGAACTCGGCATGTCGTGAGAGCGCCTGAACGGTCTTCGGATCGTGTCTGCCGGAGGCAGCGAGCGTGGAGGTGTAGAAGTGCTTGAGATCGTGGAACCGGATGCCTTCCGGCAGTCCGGCCAGCTTCACGGCGTTGCGCCACTTCTGGTGGAAGTCGCTGCGCTGGACCGGCCTCCCGAATCGGTTCGTGACGATCAGACCTTCGTCCAGCGGTTCGACGTAACCGGAGGCCCGACGCCGTCGCTCGGTGCGTGGAGAGACTGCCTCCGGTCCGGAAAAGTGTGAGACATGCTCAGCCAGGCGCTCGGTCAGGAAGTGGTCCACGGGCAATGTCGCGAAACTGGCCTTCGTCTTGAGCCTCACCGCCTTGCCGCGCTGCCTCTGCTCCTCGATGTAGAGGTGATCCTCCGTCCACACCACCCCCGTACGTTTCAGCCCGAAGGCTTCGCCCTCGCGCAACCCAGCACAGGCTCCGAGCCATACCAGCATCTCGTATCGCGGTGCGACCATCCGCATTGCCTCAGCGGCTGCGGCGACCTGTTGGGCAGACAGGGCGACCGTGACGCGGTCGTCGATCTCAGGAAGATCGATCCGGGCGACGACATTGGGCGGCAGGGGAACGTCTTCATCCACCATGTAGTTCACGAGGATGCGCCAGGTTTTGAAGATCTGGACTGCGGTGTAGGGCGAGACGCTGGGCTTGTCGATCAGGTAGTCGACGAAGGCCATGGAGTCTCGACGGCGTAGCGTCCGTGCGAGGCGACGCCCGGCGAACGGAACGATGTGGTTGCGGATATGACTCTCGTAGGTGTCTGTCGTATTCGCGTTCTTCTTTCTCTTTCGCTTTCTCGCAATTATCTGTGCTGCGAATGATTCGATGTTCGCGTGGTCTGCGTTGAGATCGTAGTGGGTATTGTCGTGTGAATTAGTGTGCGCGTCAATCAAGTGATCGAGGGCTTCTTGCCATGTTTTGAATGCCGGTCGACACTGTGTGCCGGCAGAATCCGTGTAACGTGCCTGCCAACGGCGTCCTCGCTCGTGATCTGCCGAGGGATACAGGGGGCGCTGCTTGGTGCCGCAGCGGCACGGTGTGTCCCCGCGGTTGGGCTTCGGATACCGCTTGTGCCAACGGTCAAACGGTACGTGTGATGTGCTCACGCATCCTCCATTACGGGGTCGAAGACTCGCTTATCTGTTGCCCCCAACGGGCGCTGCCGTTCATGGGCCTGGCCGAGCGGCATGACGAAGCCGGATGGGTGGCCTCTGTGTTCGCCTCCTGGCGGGTACTTCATTCGCAACATGCGCACCAAGTCGCTGGCCAGTCGCTTGGCCGGATACCTGCCGGCCTGCTCGCCGTGCGCTTGGTCACATTCTCTCCACTACCGACCGTGATTATGCACAGCTGTTCATGGTCCTCGTGCTGTTGCGGCGGTCAAGTCGCCGTGTGTCTGAAAGTCAATCGCTGCCCGATCCGCGGCTGCTGTCCATTGGTATGCAAATCCGCCGACTCAGAGAGGAACGCGGATATAGCTTGGAGCAACTCGCCGAACGCAGCGGATTGAGTTTTCGTGGCCTGATCTACATCGAACACGGCCGACGCAACCCCAGTGTGCTGACCCTCCTGCGCATCGCCTCAGGGCTGGAAGTTTCTCCAGGCCGGCTGTTCGATGACCCTCAGCACGCAACGATCGATGAGGCTGCGTCGGATCAGTGACATTCCCGGCCAAGTCGGGGAGGCTAGCGGCGGCCCCTCCCGCAGCAGTGCTTGAACTTGCGCCCAGTGCGCATCATGCACGGGCAGGGGCTGTTTCTGCCGGGCCGTACGACGGTCAGGGGCACAGTGGCGCCTGCCGCTTGGCCCAAGGCCATGGCACGTAGGAGGTAGGAGGGATCGTCGGCCGTCATTCCCTGCAAATTCCTGCCCAGCACGACGATCAACGACCCCTCCAGCGCCTTCCCGTACCAATGGGGGTAGAAGTTGAGTGGCATGGGGGGCAGGAGCGGGCCGTGGGGGCCGGTGATCGAGAGCCTGTTGTCTTCGAGACGTGCGGCGACACCGCCACCGTCGACGGCTGGGATGTCACGGAAGTCGAGCGGCCGACCGTCCTCCGGCGTGAGCATGCTCTGCAGGTTGGCGAAGCCCGCATCGAGGTAGCTCTTGAGGACGAGGTCTTCGACCGCGCCACCGTTGAGTGAGGCCCATCCGCCATAGCAGTCTGCGATGATCCCTGCTCTGTCCTGTCCGAACAGGATGCACTCGACTTCGGCGCTCTCTCCCGGCTGTTTAAGCACGGGTCCGTTCAGTTGGATCACCCTGGAGAGGACGCAGTGAGGGTGTGCCAGCCGCAGTAGGACGTGGACCATCTGTGGGTGGTGCAGGAAGAGAAGTTCGGCTTCTCCGGTCTCGTCGATCAAGAGATTGCAGGCTGCACAGGTCTGTCGCGAATTTCCGAGGCGGATGATGAGTGGCTTGAGGTCGACCCCGGCCAGTGCCTCCAGTACGACGTCGGAGGCATTGATCTTTCTCATGCTGACGAGAGCGTTCGCGGCACCGCCCTGGGGTTCTGCTCTGACGACGGAGTCCTGGGCAGATCGGTAGACGCGGGTTCGGAGGGCTTCTATGACGCGGTCGTCGATTCGCTGCCCCTCACCCAGCAGCTCCGTGAAGGTGGGCACGCCGGCGTCCAGTGTTGTCTCCTGGTGCAGCACGCCCAGGTGGAGCAGTGCCTCGCTTGCCTTTGACCAATCGCCGAGGTCGTGATGGAGAGCGAAGGCTTGGTGGGCATTCGTGCGGGAGCTGTCGATGTCGCCGAGCTTGTGGCAGGCGCGAGCCAGGTTGAGCAGACATGTGGCGCGCGTCGGTTTATCGTCGAGTTGTTCGCTGAGGGACAAGGCCGTACGGAATTCCGTGGCTGCGTTTTCGTAGTCACCGGAGCTGGCGTGGTGGACACCCATGTTGGAATGAAGGGCAGCCTGAGCGGATCGCATCCCCAACTGCTCGGCCAGTGGGATGAGCTTGGCCATCGCGGCGGCCGCCTGCTCATCCTCGCCGCTGCGGAGTCGGCACACCGCGGCCTGGCTGCGGGCGGTGAGAGCCACGTGAAGGTCCCGCTTCTCTCCGGCAAGCTCGGCGGCTTTGTCGTATTGGTCGAGTGCTTCAGTCCATTCCCCGTTCCGGGCGTGCACGTTGCCCAGAGCCATCCGGCACTGCAGGACCCCCGAGGTGTCGCCGGCACGCTCGCACTGGTCGAGCGCCTTGGTGATGGTGGACATGGCTTCCGAGTGCAGGCCCCGGCGTGAGTAGAGGACGGCCTGCGCACGGAAGGCTCGGGCCTTGGTGGCGGGGGAGGCGTGGTCAGACATCACGGAAACGACGGATTCCAGGGTTTCGGCACCCTCCTGCCATCGCCCCGAGACGATCAGGGCTTCCCCCAGGGCTGCCCTGATCTGGGCCAGGGCGCGTTTCTCTTCAGTGGTCTCCAGATGGCGGGCAGCCTCGGTCAGAAGGCTGACCGCTTGGCCGGTATAACCCAGATGCCAGACGTATTGGGCCCTCTTCTGTAGCGTCTCGGCCAGTACGCCGGGGTTCCCAATCTGTCGAGCCATGTCCAGAGCGTCCGCGAAGTACGCCTCTGCTTCGTCGAGCTGGCCGATGCCTCCGTGGTAGGTAGCTAGGTAGCCAAGTGAACGCGCGGCGTGCTCGTAGTCGCCGATCTGGTACGCCAGGTTGGCGCAGTCCCGGAAGTAGTCGGCAGCCTGCTGGATGTCTGCCCGGTCTGCCGCCCGATCACCGAGCCGGAACAGCGACCGCACCTGGCCTTGAACGTCGCCTGTGTCCCGGTAGATGGCAAGCGCGGCCTCCAGAGGCTGGACGGGCGCCGAGTCCGGGTGCTCCTCGACAGGTGTTTCCGCGAGTTCCGTCAGTGCCTTGGCTTCCCATTCCCGGCTGCCGACGGCACGTGCGCGCTCGATGTCCTGGTAGGCCTCCTGGGCAGCCTCAGCCATCCGGCCCGTGCGGCGTAGCAGCGCAGCGATCGCCCCGCGGTTGGACAAGTCGGCAGGGCTTCCCGCCTGGGACAAGTTCTTGCTGTTGCGGAGGTACTGTTCGGCCCGGCGTAGCTGGCCGATGGCCATGTGCGCCTGGCCGAGATTGCCCAGGGCAGTGGCCAGAGCATGGCGATCGTCGATGATTCGCCAGAACGGTAGTCCACGGCGCAGGAACGGGATGGCGTCCCGGGCGCGTCCGAGGTTGATGAGCAGTGTGCCCAGTGCCAGCTGCGCCAGGAACATCTGGTGCGGATTGCTGGCCTCGTGCGCTGTCTTGGCACTGTGCTGCAACAGGTCGGTGGCACGCTGGCTGTCTCCGAGATGGCTGGCAGCCGTGGCCAGGTTGTGCTGAGCTGTCGCCGTCCAATCGGGCTTGCTGGCGCGGGTGCCAGCTTCGAACACGCACTGGTAGACGCGTTCCAGATCGGTCCAGTGGCTCCCGTGCCACAGAAAGGCCGTGAGCTCCGAAGCGAGGAGAACCAGCGGTTCCCACACCTCGTGCTGCCGGGCCATTTCGGTGATGGCAACGGCTCCTGGGCGGTCCGCGTTCAGAGTGCGCAGGGCGTCCGCATTGCCCTGCGCAGGAACCGTTGCTTCCTTGTCCATGAAACCGATCGACTCGGTCGAGGACCGTGCCCGGACGGCCAGCATGAGGCATGTCTGGCGGATAATGGCTTCGCGGCGCTCCGTTGAGGTGGAGGCTGACTTGAGGCGGGCAAAGCGATGCAGGATCTCATGCAGGACAAACCGATCCTCGTCTATCTGCTCGATGAGGCTGAGTTCGAACAGCGAGTCCAACAGGTCCGTCACCGCGTCGATGCGGTCGTCATCGAGTTCCTCCAATGAGGCGGCTGCGGCGGCAGCTATGACGTCCGTGGTGAGTGACATGTGGGGCAGGGCGCCGAGCGTGGTGAACAGGGCCGCTTGTTCAGGACCGAGGGCGTCGAAGCTTCGTTCGAGTACGGGTTCCAGGGTGGTCTGACCGGCCTTGAGGGCCCGCACCCCGCGATCAGGGCTGGTGATGTCGTTGAGGTAGCGGTCGACACTGATCTTGGAGCGGCGTGCCAAGTGAGCGGCTGCGATATGCAGGGCGAGCGGATGTCCGGCACACGCTTCGGCCAGGGAGGACACTTGCGCGTCAGTAAGTCGGTTGGGGCCAGCAACGTCTCGTACCAGTTCTTCGCTGTGCTGCGCGGGTAACGGTTCGAGTTCGATGAGGCGAACCAGGCCGGTGAGCCCGCTGAGCTTTGCGCGACTCGTGCACACGAGGGCGAAGGGCCCCTCCATGCGTAGGACTTCGAGGAGCGCTTCTTCCGAGGCGACGTCGTCAACGAGCAGCAGCACTCTGCGGTGGGACAGCGTCCTGCGCAGCAGCGCCAGTTGCTGTGCACGTCTTTCAGGAAGCGGGTCACCTCCGGAATGCAGCGTGTGCAGGAGCCCCAGCACCAGATCGGCGGAGTTCCCCTCGCTGGTAGACAGGGCGAGATCGATGTGGAACTGTCCGTCCGGGTAGGCGTCTGCGGCGAGCTTCGACAACCGCAGGGCGAGGGCGCTCTTGCCGATGCCTGGCGGCCCGGTCACCACGACCGCCGACATGCCGTCACCAACCGGCTCTCCCAGCAGCCTGCAGCCTTCGGCGATCTCGGCCTCGCGCCCAAGCAGATGACGCAGTTCTCTGGGGAGACACGGGATTGCCTGAGCTCTGCTTCGCGGCGGGTGGAACCTGCCGTCCTCGCTTGCTGGAAGGGCAGGACTGGTGTCGGTGAAGGGTACCGGGAAGACTCGGTCGCAGCTCAGGTGCAGGTTGTAAGCCTGGATGCCCTGCTCCCCGGAGTGCCTGAAGTTCACCGTGCTGGCTTGCGGCTGCCCGTTCGGCTCGCCGTCCTCCGGCTGAGGCCGCGCTTGTGCGGGCTCGTGCGGCTTAGCCGGCTCCGTCGGCGGCGAGTTGGGCTCCATGGTGTGCCGCTCCTCTCATCAAATGACGTGTGTTTCGCCGCGTATCACGGCGAACGCCACCCTCGTAGAGAGGCAGGGACGACATAGTCCAGCCTTGGACGGTACGCGCGTGCGGCGGGTCACATCGCGGGTGTGCCGTTCTTGCAGCCGATGCCGTTGGGGATCTGTTCGCCCCGGGCGACGGCCCTGAGGCTGGCCACGTCTTTGATGATCAGGCGTCGACGACCGAGTGCGAGGATGCCGGCCGACTGAAGCTCGCTGAGAGCCGCAAGTGCTGACGATCGGCTCATGGACGCCATGGTGGCCAGCTCCGTCCGGGCCATGCCCAACTCCACGAGCAGGCCGGTCGGTCCCTGGGGGTGGCCGACTTCGTCCGCGATGTGGCTCACTACTCGGGCCACGCGTCCTGCAGGGGGCAGGTGCAGTAGGTCTGCTCGCAGGCGTTCATGGCTGTTCAATCGTTCCACGGTCAGCTGGTAGATGACCGTCCCCAGGCTATGACGCTCCACGTAGCCCCGGAAGGCATGAGAAGGCAGCACTACTGTGGTGCAGCGGTGCACTGCTGTGACGGTGGCTGAGCGTGGACGACCGAGTAAGGCGCCCATTTCCCCGAGGATTTCGCCCGGTCCACGCAGCATCAGAGTCAGCTCGTCTCCGCACTCACTGCTCTGCACGACCTTTACCAGGCCATCGATCAGTGCGATCACGCAGTCGGGCGACTCGCCCTGGGCGAGTAGCACGGATTTGCAGGGGTAGATCCGTCGACGTCCGCGGTCGATCAAGTCACGCCATACGTCGGTGGATGCCAGGGGGCGGAAGTTCATCGCGGTGCCCTCCGGGTGTGTCATCCGACGACGGTTGCCAAGCCGAATGCGGCACATCCTGCGACAGCCAACATCAGCGACCACTGCACTCGGCGGTGTTTGTTCCAGGCGATCTCGCTCATCACCACCACCTGCCGGGACAACGACGGTAATGGGTCCTTGTCCCGAAGCGCTGCTTCCAGGACCGCCGGGTCCAAGTGCCGAACATGCCCAAAATACAGGAAATCGTCGTCGCTCTCCGGCCCTCGCCGCTCCTTGCGGAGGTTGGGCGAGATTGCCCAGGCCGCGCAGCTCACGCCGCCCACCATGAGGAGGACACCCATCCACAACAACATCTGCGGCACGGTGTCGTCGAGATCACCAGCCGCTCGCCTGGAACTCGCCAGCAGACCCAAAACAGCCAACGCCGTCGACTGCATCGTCAGAGCAAACGACGCCTTCGAATCAGCCTTGGCTGTCCAATCCGCAACAGCTGCCTGAATCCGCCAGGCAGTCTCCGTCGGCTCAACCGCCATCAAGCCATCCCCCTAGCTGTCATCCAGGCGTTCACTCGCCGGCCCCGGGCTGAAGTCTGGGCAGAACAACCAGGCGGAAAACCCACTTATGGCATTTTGGCCGAGAACGGACACTCCCTCCCTGCCCTGCCATGAGGTCCCGGCGGCATCGGCAGCAAGGACGACACCACCCGCGGTGTGACTCACCGCACGCCCGTACCGTCCAACGCTGGACTATTTCGTCCCTGCCTCTCTACGAGGGTGGCGTTCGCCGTGATCCGCGGCGAAACACACGCGACGAGAGGAGTGGCACGTGCTGCCGTCATGGGAGCCGTTGTGGCCCTATCGGGCCGTCCTGGCCGTGGATGCCCGGAACTTCAGTGCGCTGGACAGCAAGGGTATGCAGCAGGTGAACGCCGATATCCCGCCGTTGCTGGCGCACGCACTCAGCGCCAGCAACGTGAGTGCTCACTGGGAGCGGCGCATGTTCGGCCAGCACAGCGGCGACGGCTACGTCGCCGGTGTGGACCCGGAAGTCCTGCCCGCACTGGTCGGCTGTTTCCCCGATGCCCTTCGGGCAGCTCTCGCCCGCCGACGTGCCGAAACCCCGGCAGGCCCGCCCCTGCAACTGCGGGTCAGCATTCACGTCGGCCCACTGCCGACCAGCGGACTGGGCGTGCCGATGGTGCACACCCACAGACTCCTGGACGACGACGCGCTGCGGGCCGTGCTGAACCGCGCGAACCCGGAGATCACCAACACCGTGGTGATCATCTCGCAGCGTGTGTACGAGGACGTCTTCGAAAGCGGCTGCGTCAACGGCGACGTACTGCCGAGCCAGTTCACCCGGCACCTGGCGAAGGTGAAGAAATTCCAGCAGCCTGCCTGGATCCACATCCCCGGGTTTGACTGGAGGCTCGCGGACCCGGACATCTTCGAACCGGTCGACGCCACGGACACGGTCACTGAGCATCCGAAGGCCCCTGCGCCCGGAACATCACCTCAGGCGGACTCCTCGACCCCCGGCGCGGTGAGCTTCAACCACCACGGCGAGCACGGCATCCAGGCCTACAACCACTTCGGTGCTGGACGGGGGCAGCAGTGATCGACCACGAGCAAGCCGGACAGGACCGAACGGAGCCCACCTCACCATCGACGCAGCTCACCGAGCCCCACGGGCCCGCAGGCTCGCCTCTACCGCCAGCGGGCGAGCCGAACGGCCAGCGGCCCCCCGACTCGGTGAACTTCAGTCACTACGGCGAGCAAGGCATCCAGGCCTACAACCTGCACCTCAACGGCGATCAAGCCATCCCCACCCCCATCACCGAGACCGACGCCGCCTACAAGGCAAGCCAGGACGGCCGGTTTGTCCCGCCCCGCAACACGGACCAGTGGGCAGCCGCTGCTAAACAGCTGGACGAATACGGAATCCTCGTGCTCTGCGCAGCCCTGGGCACCGGCCGGAGAACGGCGGCCGTACGCCTGCTGCGTACGGTCAGAAACAGTTCGCCGGCCATCTTCGATCTCGACCCGGAATGGTCCAAGCCCTCGGTCCGCCCGCTGCCGAAAGAGGCAGCGACCGGATACATTCTCGATCTCTCCGACCTCCCGGAGCAGCCCAGCGAACGGCTGGGCACCGACCTGGCCCGCCACGGGGAGGAACTGCGCAAGAAAGACTCCTTCCTCGTCATCCTGGCCACGCCCGCTGACTGGTACGGCCACTGGGCCGAACCCACGCTGCCTTTCACTGTCCGGCTGGAATCTCCTGAGGCGAGGGCCCTCGTCGCGGCGGAACTCCAGGCGCACCATCGTGGCGAACGTGTGGCTTGGTTGGACGGGAAAGAGTTTGCTGACATCTGGAAGGCCAACCCGTCCGCCCGCGCGGCGTGGCGCCTGGCCGACCGTCTCATCCAGACATCCGGCGCCGAGCAGATCCAGGAGATCGTCGATGAGTTCGGCGACTGGCACACGGAAGTCGAGAACCTGCTCAGCAAGGATCGGGCGAGGGGGAACGACTCGCAGCTGCTGTCCACCCGGGTCACGGTCTGGGCCGGCGCCCTCCTGGACGGAGGACAGCGCAGCTCCGTCATCAGGGCAGCCGATGACCTCCTGACCCGACTCGGCCTCGAACGCAAACCCGCCAACGTCCTGACCGACGCCACCACATCGAGCCGACTGGACGCCGCGGAAATCGCCTGCAACGGGGACCGGGCGTTCCACGACACGACGAAGGAAGGCTTGCCCGCAGCCATCCTGCGTCACCTGTGGGACGAGTTCCCCACCCAGCACGAACTTCTGCGCAGGTGGGCCATCGGCATCGCCGCAGACCGGACCGTCCCGGAAGAGGACGCCCGCTTGGTCACCACTGCGCTGTTGAAGCTGGCGGTGCACCGCCACGACCGGGCCATCCTCGACGGGCTGGCGAGTGACCTCAAAGGCCCTCGACGGATCCTGGCCGTGGAAACCCTGACTGAAGCAGCCGGGGATGCCGAGTTCGGCCGCTATGTCAGGGATCGCCTGCGCCAGTGGATGGATGCCAAGACCCCTTCGGACAACAAAGTGGAACTCGTCATCGAGATCTGCGGCGGCACCTGGGGAATCCATCAGCCAGCCCTCGCGCTGACACGGCTCGGCAAGGCGGCAGGCCACAAGGAGTTCGGATCCGCGACCGTTATCCACGCCTTCCGGCAGCTCACCCTGCGACGGCCGGAAGCGGTGCGCAAGGCCGTCGACCAATGGCTCAGCGACGCTGAAAACCGCCACGACGACGAGACCCTGCGCCGCCAGACTCTGGGAGCCTTTCTAGCCCTCGTCTCCAGCGACGAGGGAACAGACCTGATCCTGGACGACACACACGACCCCGAGGCCCGGCTGCGCATCATCCACGCATGGCAGAAGCTGCTTTCCACCGACGACGCCGTGGAGGCGGTCGTCACGCAACTGTCGCGATGGCATGAGCGATTCCAAGAGGACCCCGACCGCCGGGAAGCCGTAGTGGACGCACTCGCCGACATCTTCACCCCACCCAGCCTCCGCTCGAGTCTCGACCGGCTCATGGTGACCGAACAATCGGCTATCCACCCGTTCTGGCGGGAGGTCCTGGTGCAGGCCGCCAACCGCTACCAGGCGTCCAAGGAGGCATCGGCCTCTTGACGATCGATGGACCCGGCCCGTTGTGGAGCCGTCGGCGCAGTCGGATCCGGGCCCAGTGGCCCACACGTCTACCCGGAATCCGATTCTGCGCCCGCGGCACACTCACCTACCGGGCACACGCCCACGTCAAGGCCGGTGGCACAGCCGCCGCCCGAGCCGCCGCACGACTTGCCCTGGACGAACTCGGCCGCGGCATCACCCAGCTTCACATGCCCGAACAGCTCAACACCGCACAGGAACGCCTCACGCTCGCCGCAGCTTGCTGGCACAACGCTGAAGACACCCCTGGCCTCTGGCTGAAGGCACGCATCACCCTGATGCTCACCGAGCAAGACGCGGACCGAGCCCAGAGATACCAAGACGCCTTACGCGAGGTGACGCTACAGATCGCGCAGGAGCACGAACGCCGAGAACGATTCAGGCAGGCGGTCTTCGACAAGCCGGACGCCACGCGCATCTGGTGGCTCGACCGCCACCTGGACGATCTGGAATCCCTCAACTGGGACGTCTTCAAGGAAAAGATCCTTCCGCTGGTCGGCGCGGCTGACGACATACAGTCCAAGGCCGAACGCATGGCCCAAACCCTCCTGTACTTCTGGGAGAAACTCGGCAACGACCCGGGACAGCACGCACGTTTCGCCACCACCGCGCGCACCGTCCTGGAACAGATGGGATGGGGCGATGCTCCCTGGCCAGCATCGGATGAGTCAGCAGTAACTGGCTCGCCCGAAAGCGATGCCGGCGAGGCAGAGTTCGATTCAGCCGCTGAGACGGCTGCAGTTCGATGAGGCTCACTGCCTTGCGCTGGCTGCTCGACCCGGCAACCAGCCTCTTAGCCCTGCGGTTACGTGCTCAAGAACCCCGACGCATGTCCTACGACGCGGCGTGGCGGCTGGCTCGGGTGACACGCCATCCCGACGAAATGGTGTACCGCCACCACGGACACCTCGCCGAAGACTCCCACGACGAACCCCGGTGAGCAGATGAGATCGAAGCAGCACACGCGGGAGCGGTTATCCGAAGCGGAATCCAGAACGTCTCGGGCCGGATGTGACCGCCTCAAGGACCGGCGCACGTCCGACTGCCGCTGCCGCGGCGTGCCAGCGTCCGGTAGAGATCGGAAACGGTATGACGCCCAACTCCGCTGTCGGCGACAATGGTCGGGTGATCAGCCGCGAAGAGATCGACGAGATGGCAGCCACGCTTGGCGTCCACGTCTCCAATGTCCAACGAGACTATGTCTTCGGCTGGTTGCTGGCCGGGTTGTACGGCGATAGCCCCTTTGCCGACCGTCTTGTACTCAAGGGTGGCAACGCATTTCGCAAGGCCTATTTCGGTGCGACCCGCTACTCCGACGACTTGGACTTCATAGCGCCCGAGGCCGTGAACGCCGATCAGCTCATGGCTGGGCTGAACGACGTCTGCCGCTTTATCCAGGCGCGGACCGGCATCGTATTCGACACCTCAGGGAACCGCCAGGTTGGCGAGCAGGCCATCGACAAGACGAAGACTGTCTACAAGTACAAGCTCTACTTCACGGACTTCTACGGTGCCCGCCGCAACGTGACCATCAGCCTGCGCATGGACGTCACGGAGTTCGGCCGCCTCTACCTGCCGCCGCAGCGCCGTCGGCTCATCCATCCGTACAGCGACCGAGACGACTGCGCGGCCGACGTCCTCGCGGTCAGTCTGGAGGAGGGCCTCGCGGACAAGCTCAAGTGTCTGCTGCAGCGCAGGTCATCCTTCGACCTGTTCGACCTCGTGTACTCCATCTTCGTCAACAACGAGATCGACGTAGACAAGCGGGCCGTTGTCGCCACGTTCTTGAAGAAGACCATCTTCGAGTCAAGCCCCACGGCTGCCCTGTCGTTGCTGTTGGCTGTGCCGTTCGACGCGATGCGCCACTTCTGGGAGAATAAGATCATCTGCGTTGCGGATAGCTTGCTGGACTTCCCTACGGCAGTCGCACGGTTCAAGGACGAGCTCGGCTCACTGTTTTCCACCTTCCGCTACGGCGAGCGCGGACACCTTGCCTTCTTTCCTGCCGAGCTGCGCACTCCCATCATGGAGGCCGGAGCCAACCGCACACTGCTTCGCCTGACGTACAGCGGTACTGCGCGGATGGTAGAGCCGTACTCACTGCGCTTCATACGCCGCAAGGACGGTGTGGCCCAGGAATACCTTTACGTGTACGACCTGACCGGCGGCCGCTCCGGACCCGGCATCAAAGCACTGCTCAACTACAAGGTCGATGGCCTGGAAGCCACCGAGGAGAAGTTCGAGCCCCGCTACGAGGTCGAACTGGCCAAAGCTGGAGAGTTCGCCGACCGCACGACCTTCGGCAGTGGCTTCCGTGCGCGTCCCCGGGCGAGGCGCACTCCCACAAGCCCCCGCTACCGCGTTCAGTGCGCCTATTGTCACAAGGTCTTCGATCGAACTACCCCGTCTACCACCCTCAATCCGCACAAGAACCCTTACGGCAGCCCCTGCGCAGGTCGCAGTGGTTTCCGCGTTTGACCGCGAGTCGTAGAGTAAGCGTGGTGGCGCGCGACCTTCCGTGGTATTTGCAGATCCGGCGGTGCGCGGTGAGAACCATGAGCCATCCCCCCCGTCGGTCGAAACTGCGAGATCCTTTGCGTGGTGTTGCCGTCTGCGCAGTATCACCCCCTCTATGGTTGTCAGCGTTGAGGTAGTCGTCTGCGGCGCTAACCTGGAGAAGATTTCCTGCCCGCACTGCGGTGCGGAGTGCGCACCATGGTGGTGGTGGGTCTCGGAGCGCAACAGCGAAAGCTTCTCAACGCTCATGCTGACGGTTCCCTGTTGTGACGCTGAGACGTCGCTCTACGAGCTGGTGTACGACTGGCCGGTGGGTTCGCGCAGTTCAGGATCGAGGCCTTGTATCCGAACCGGGCATGGCTGAGCGATGAGGAACTGGCCTCCATCATGGACGTGCCTCGGGCATCCCCTACGACGGATCCTCATCCACCTTTAGCACTGTGACCGCATGAGCGCACCGGGTACCCGCTGCGGTTGTGCAGGCGGTCAGCTTGCGCACCCCGCACAGGATTCCGACCACACCAGCAAGCGGTCGGAATGGACGTCACCGACCGCCAACCCGGTGAACCCATGCGGTCAGAGCACTAGCCTCGGGCTTTCATGAAGCCTGGTGTCCGACGGGTGGTCAGATAAACGAAAAGTACCTCTGACCAGCAAGAATGAGGATTGTCGAGGTCCTTGTTCCTGCCACCGCCGGAGGCACTTCCCAGGTGAAGAAGCGTATCGGGTCCTACCCGCGTGTCCGCGTCGAGGGTGGTGGCCGGGCGGTGGTCTCGCAGGCGGGAGGCGTCCTGCTGGTGGAAACGGCCCGCAAGACCGGGCTGGACCAGGCGATATCGGCGGCTCTGGCACCGTGGCGAAAGCGGCGGGCGGTGCACGATCCGGGGAAGATCCTGCTGGATGTGGCCCTGGCGGTCGCGCTCGGCGGGGACTGCCTGGCCGATGTGGGCATCCTGCGGGCCGAGCCGGCCGTATTCGGTCCGGTGGCCTCCGATCCCACCGTCTCCCGCCTCGTCGATGCCCTCGCCTCGGCCGGGCCAAAGGCCCTGGCGGCGATCCGCACCACACGGGCCCATGTCCGCGAACACGTCTGGAAGTTGGCCGGGCAAACGGCACCGGACGCCGGCGGACAGGTGATCGTGGACATCGACGGGGTGCTCGTCCTGGCCCACTCCGAGAAACAGGACGCCGCCGCGACCTGGAAGAAGACGTTCGGACACCACCCGCTGATGGCCTTCGTCGACCACGGCCGAGGCGGCAGTGGAGAGCCGGTCGCGGGCCTGCTGCGGCCCGGCAACGCGGGCAGCAACACCGCCGTCGACCACATCACCACCGCCCAACTCGCCCTGGCCCAGCTGCCGAAGAAGTACCGGCGCGGACGTCAGACCCTGATCCGGACCGATTCCGGCGGCGGCACGCACGAGTTCGTGGCCTGGCTGACCCAGCGTGGCCGGTGGCTGTCGTACTCGGTCGGCATGACCATCACCGAGCATGTCCACCACGCCGTCCTGAAGGTTCCCGCCTCGGCCTGGACGGCGGCCACCGAACCCGACGGAGAGATCCGCGACGGCGCCTGGGTCGCCGAACTCGACGGCGACTGCCTCAAGGGCTGGCCGAAGGGAATGCGGCTGATCGTGCGCAAAGAACGCCCGCACCCCGGCGCCCAGTTGCGCTTCATGGACGCCGACGGACTGCGGCTGACCTGCTTCGCCACCAACACCACCGGCCAGATCGCCGAACTTGAACTCCGCCACCGTCAGCGGGCCCGCGCCGAGGACCGCATCCGCGCCGCCCGCGCCACCGGCCTGCGCAACCTGCCCTCCGCGACACCGCGCAGAACCAGATCTGGCTGGAGATCGTCCAGATCGCCCTGGACCTGCTCGCCTGGATGCCGATGCTCGCCCTGACCGGCCGGGCCCGGCTCTGGGAGCCCCGCCGCCTGCGGATCCGTCTGTTCTCCGCCGCCGCCCAGCTCGTCACCACAGCCCGCCGCCGGCACCTGAAATTCGCGACGCACTGGCCTTGGACCGACGTGATCACCGACGCGATCGAGCGACTGCAGGCTCTCCCGAACCCCGGCTGACCAGCAGCGACAACCCATCCCTGCTACCAGAACCCGCACGCCGGAGCCGTGGAACCCGGCGCCCACCCGACGCGACAGCCGGGCCACTGGACTGCCTGCACCCCACCCAACAAGCCGAAACGGCCCACCAGATGAACCGGCAAACCGTCACGAAAGATCGAGGCTAGAGTGCTCGGCTGAGAGCGAGAGACAGGGAAGAGCACTGTGGACGAGGAAGCGAGCATCGACCGCTACGGGCTCCACCCCGTGGGCACCGACCTCGACGAGGTGCGCGAGCTCCTGAGAGTCCAGACTGGGCATGAACTACCTTCCCAAGGTGCGGGCGACACGGAGCTGATGAAGCTCTGCTGCGTCCAACTGTTCAACGGCAGCACCCTCGATGACACACTCCTCATCTGGAGAGCCAAGACCGCAAGCATGGACGCGGCCTGCTCGATCGATGTCCAACTGCTCTGCGGACAGGGACTCGCCGAGACGAAGGCCTATTTTGCAAACCTCCGAACATCGGAAGCCGAGGCCGCCCTTCAGCAGGTGCTCGAGTGCGAAGAAGCGGGCGGATTCGAGGGCTTCTCAGTCGAGGAGTACGGAGGTAGCGGCGGCCCCGGTGCGACCTCGTGGCAGTCCGTTTGACCTTTGCTGGACACTTCACGTCACCGATGGCGGATTGCTGGGATCATGATTCAACACTTGGATCGGCAGAATTATCCCCGTAGCCTGGCCTGTACGCATTTCCTCGATCTGCACCCTAGCGGGTGTAGCTTCATGGCGCGGACCTTGAGGTGAAGGCGATACGAAAGCCGGATCCAGTACCTGGCCAATCGCTTCATCTTCTCGTTGCGGTCGATAGTGGACATCGTAGGGGATCGCGCCAAAGGAAAGTCGCAATGAATTCTTTGAGCTATACCCATCAACGTACCAACCAAAATCCATGTTGGACTTGGATAGGCTGAGCCATTGAATTTGGCCTAGCTCTCTTCGGTGTTCCGGGGCGGGAGAGGTTGAGCCGGGTGCCTGGTAGGCCCTTCTCGCGTAGTCCTCCGGCGGGCAGCTGTTGCTCGGGCTAGAGGGCAGCACGGCTCGAAGCGTCTCCTGGGCCATATTCCATACCGCCACGCCGGCAGTCCGAAGCAAGTAGTTGCTCAGTACGAGACCAGCCGCAGCATGGCGCTCGACCACCCACAGCTCGTCGGGAACGGAGGCGTCAAGATGTGCCCCACCCCACTTATTTGCGTACTCCCGGATGAATTTGTCCCAACTGTAGGTCATCGTTCCGCTTTTCGTGGCAAATCGCAGAACTGGTTCCTGGGTCCACTTAGAGAAAGTGACTGTTCTTGCCCCGTGCGCTACGGCTCCGGGCTCTTCTACTGGGATGGACCCGACGGAGAAATAGGTGCTTCCATGAGCCGGGGGTCGCGAAATTTGCAATTCCGGCTGAGCTGTTTTGAAATTACGGCAGGTTGTTTGCAGTATTGAATTACCCCGTCCGGACGCGATCAGGGATCGAAGCGTCACGGCGAGATCATCCACTGCGGCAACGTTGCCTTGATCGACTCTCTGGATATGGTCGGAGAGTCGAGAAGTTATGTGGGTGAGCGCTCCGACAAGGTGATGCAGGCGGTCGCTGGGAAAAGTCAATGCAGTCCTCCGGGCTCGGGTATTGTGGCGCAGTCACATAGTGGCATGTCCTCCGGGCTTGCCGCGAGGATTAAAGTCGAAGACTCGACTGTCCCAGCTCTGGCGGGTTTCTCCCTCCAACCCCGTCCCTTTGCTGCTCGGCGGTCGGGCCGGAGTGCGGCGGAGGACAGGACCGTATCTGCCTGTGTCGCCAGGGTGCCTTGAGTATTTTCAGCGTGGCCACTCGTCGGGTGACGTCGTCGGTGCCCGCAACGCACGAGACTCCGGCGCCGGTGGGTGAGATATTCGAAATCTCAACTCACCGGCACATGATCCTCGTTGGCACCCTGTCCTACCGCACTCGACCTGGCTCACGCCCTGGTCGAGTGGGTCACCATGCTCATCGTCACCCGTGAGGGTGACCGGCGCTGCAAGCTCCCACCCCACCAGCGCGCCCTGGCCGGTCTGGTTCTACGTGCGCAGGCACGACACGCTCGAGCAGATTTGCGGCCGGCTCCGCCATCTCCATAGGCGCGGCAAACGTCTACACCGCAGCCGTCACTGATCTGCTCGCCGACCGCTTGTCGCAGCGCTCGGCCCGGCCGGTTCATGGGACGGGCTGGCCGGGCTGGCGCAGAGGTCGGGCGGCACGGATGGGGGGCAGGTTCAGTGTATTTGGTCGAAAGGCGCGGCTCTCTTCAAGCTGACGATGGCGCTGTTCAACTCGGCAATCGCCTCCAGGCGCAGGTTGAACGCTCTTCGCGCGTCGGAAGGCTGCTCCCAGTCAATCGTGGCGAGAGCTTCCAAAGGAGCGGCCTCCTTATCCATCGCTGCGGCGAGGGCAACGATGCGTTCAAGCAGGGCAAGGACGCGTGTCCCGTCGGCTGGCTGCGTCGCTGCGGGTTCTTGGGCCGGGCCGGCAGGGAAGGCGAGGTGTGGTCCGGCGGTGTGCTGCGTCGGGTGATCAGGTGTCGTTACCGTTCCGTGATTGTCTGCGAAATTTTGCAGACTCGTCGGCTCCGGCTCCGGCTCCGGCATCGGGGCGTTCTTGTCTGTAGGCGGGGAGGTTGGGTTCTCGGAGGCTGCGGCGAGGGCGCGTTGGGGCTGGGCCGGGGCTGTCGTGAGGGTGAGTGCTTTGGAGGCGACGATCTCGTGCGTGGCTTCCCGGAAGTCGACGATTCCGGCCTTTCTGCCGGTGCGGGCGATGATGGCCTTGGCGATCTGGCTGACGATGGTGGCCGTGAGCCGGAGGTCTTCTGCGCCGGCGCGGACCTGGAGTTGTTGGTAGAGGTCGGCTGCCGCGTCGAGTCCGAATAGGTCAGAGACCTGGATGAGGGCTCGGGTGTGAGAAGCCGTGGTGGGCCTGCCCAACAGTTGGTTGAGGCGTTCGGCGAGTGGCCATTCCTCGATCATTTGGTAGGCGGTGCGTTCGCTGATTTCCCAGCGCTCGGTGATGTAGGTGTCGAAGCGGGTGTGGGTCTGGCGGTAGAGCTTGCGGTCGCGGATGGCCTGCAGGGCCTTGCCGGCGAGCCAGGTGGCGGTGGCCAGGTTCTCGACGGCTTGTTCGCAGACACCGAGTTGGTGGATCTCGTCGTGAGTGAGGTCGCCGGCGGTCTCAACGGGGACCGGGTTGGGGATCATGTCGGAGGTGATGACCAGGTCGGCCGGACGTCCCGTGGCGTGGTGGTGCGGGGCGGGCTGTCGGTTGGCCGGAGTGCTCTGCTGTTGAGAGCGCCGGGCGCGGAGTGCGGCGGTGCGGTCGCTGCTGCTCATCAGCGGGCACCTGGCTTGGGCAGGAGGCCGCGGTCGATCATTTCGGTGACGAGTTCGTCGTAGGCGGATCCGGTGGCGGTGACGGGTTCCAGCATGGACTGGGCGTAGATCTGCCGATGGGGGATGGTGGTGGTGAAGACCTTCCAGCCGTCCTCTTGGAGGTAGTCGCGGTACTGGCTGGTGGCTTTGGCGTTGGCGACGGTGCGGTTGAGCAGTACCCAGGTGGGTGGCGGGGTGCTGTCGGGGCGTAGGACGGCGATGTCGTTGATGAGTTTGCGCATGGGGAGGCGTTCGATGCGGTCGATGTCGGCGGCGGTGGGGGCGGTGTTGAGGATGGCGAGGTCGGCGACGCGTAGGACGGACTGGACGATGGTGCGGTGGTCCTCGGCATGACCGCAGTCCACGACACCGATCTGACCGGGGGCCATGGTGGGCGGGACGTTCTTGTAGAACAGGGGGGAGGCTTGCTGTTGGACGGGGAAGGGGAAGCCGTCGGCCTGGGTGTCCCACTCCGTGAGCTGCCTGCTGTAGTCGGCCTCGAAAGCGATGACCGGGTAGCCGCGCTCGTGGAGGGCGTGGGCCTGCCATCCGGCGGAGGTGGTTTTGCCGCCGGTACGCGGGCTGATGTGCGCGATGATCATTTCTCTGCTCTCTCTGCTAGTGGTGTTGCCTCGGGGAAGGAGGCTTGTCAGCACATCCGTTGGGAGCCGGGGGCGCTACTGAGCCGATCGCGGCAGTGCTGTCGGCCAGGACGCGTGGGCGGTGCTGGTCTGCACGACGAGGGCCGCTACGGCGGCCGGGCGGCGCGACGGGCCGCGGGACCGGTTTGGTGCTGGGGCCGCATCGTCGTCCCGGCCTTGCGGAGCAGCCGGTAGATCGTGCTCACGGAGCAGCCACAGTCAGCGGCCAGTGCAGGGACGACCTCCCCGGCCTCGTAACGGGTCCGGAGCCTGTCCATGAGTCGCTGGCGGGTGCTACTTCGTCTTTGTCGGCACGGAGCTGACGGGTCTGGTGCGGGGAGCGCAGGGTGGCTCCGGCCTCGATGAGCAGACGGCGCACCGTCCGCGCGGAGCGCCCGCAACCGGCGGTCAGGGTTTCCACCGTCGCTCCGGCCTCGTAGCGGACACGTAGCGAGGCGGCGAGGCGGCGCCGGGCCGCCACCTGGCTCTCGTCGAGCCGCAGCCGGCGGGTCTCTTGCGGCGTGCGCATGGTGGTTCCCGCCGCGTGCAGCCGGTTCACGATGGTGCCGTGGGACAGTCCCGTGGTCTGCGCCAGTTCGTCGACTGTGGCGCCGGCGTCGTAGCGGGTGCGCAGCTCCAGCGCGTGCTTGCGCCGTGCTTCGGTACCCGGGGGAGGGGAGGTTGTGTTCATACGGCGGATTCCCATTCGCTGAGGGCTTGGGCGTGGGCGGCGGCCAGTTCGTCGTAGGTGCGCTGGTCGCTGGCGGTGATTAGGATCAGGCGGCCGTCGGTGGCGACCTGCCATTGCGGATCGATCCGCCCGGTGTCCGGGTTGAGGATCTGTCCACCGGGTGCGTGCCACTCGGACGGGATCTCGTCGGCGCGGGATGCGGGTACCAGTACCTGGTGGCCGTTGTGGACGATGACCACGGCCTTGCTACGGTGCTCGGCCCGGCGCGCCAAGGCCTCCCGGTACGCCGCCCGCTCAAGCGCGTGCAGGGCTTTGCGCGCTGCGGCGGTGCCAGTTGTGCCGCAGCGGTCGGCGACGTCGTCCCAGCCCCGCGGGGTCATGCCGGGGGAGGGCGAGCCATCCGTGTCGGTCTGGCCGAAGCCTTCCAGGGCTCGCGGTGCCAGGCTCCAGATATGGCCAGTGCGGTGCGTCAGTCCGTGGACGGCGAGCCGTTGCAGGGCGCGGTAGGCGGTGGCGCGGGACACCGACGAAGAGGCGACGAGCTCGCTCACGGTCTGGCCGGGCCGAAGTTGTAGCGCGCCGATGATCACGAGGGCGGAACTGCCGAGGCCGTGGTGGGCGAAGGCGTCGTGGGCCATCAAGCGGCTGATGACGGTGGAGTCGATGTCTGCCGTCGTGGCTGTCGCAGGGTGAGGCCACTCCTCAAGGTCCCGGTTGGGGGGGAACTGAGTGGTCTGGATACGGGACAGCAAACGGCCAGCGGAGTGGGTATCGCCGTCGCCGAGATACCAGGTGGAGCCCTCATGACTGTGCCCGACCCGCAGTCGGCGGAGCCATCCGCCGGGTTTGAGGATGGTTTCGTAGGCGTTGCGGAGGGTCTGTCGGGAGATCCCGGCTTCCTCGGCTGTCTGCCGTTCGCTGGCGTGGTGCAGACGGCCGCCTGCGGTCTCGGCGAAGTTCAGGTGTGCCCGGAGGACTCGCAGGGCGCTGCGGCCGCGTTCGCCGTACCAGGGAGTGGTTTCGATGCGGTCGCGCAGGGCGGCCAGGCCTTCGTACGAGTGGTGGCGGGATTCCACCGCCACGGTGGTGCCGACCGCGGCCGTGGCGCTGATCCACACCCGGTGCAGGTAGTCGCGGGCCCGGGCTTGGCCGGAGCGCAGTTCGATGCTGCGGGCGTGCCGCCCGCCCTCGTGGTCCGGGTGCAGCAGCAGGTGCGTGAGCTGGTCCAGGGTTCCGCCGGCGCGGGCGACGTGGCAGGCGATGGCTGCGGTGACCCGGTGCCCGTGCTCGGCGGCGCCCTGGCGGTCCGGGCGCGGGACGAGTGTTCGGCCGTCGGTGCCGAGCCTGCTGTAGCTGCCCGTCGCGTAGCGGCCGGTGAGGTCCCCGAGCAGGATGAGATCGGCGGCAGCCCGAGGCAGCTGGTGGAGTCCCAGTCCTCCGAGCGGGTGAGAAACCCGTTGAGTTGGGCCTGTGTGGTGGGTGCTGTGTGGCACTGTGGAGTCGTCTCGCAAGGACGTGGACACCGCCGAGGCCCGCTAAAACCAGCGGTGGTGTCCGGACCGACCTCCAATCGGTGCCAGCGAAGCCTCCAGGATTGGCGTCCTGGAGGCTTTCGTATGCCTGGCTCCGCGGGGAGGCAGGCGTCCCCATCGCGGCTTGACCAGGGACGACGATCAGGGGTCGAATCGGAGCGGTTGGCTCTGATTGCCTCTGAGCGTCAGGGTCGGATCGGGGTCGAATCAGAGCGACTTCCTCTGATTGCCTCCGATCGCCTCTGCAACCCGTCCTAGCAGGTCACAGCCGGTTCGATCCGCATAGGTGCAGGTCAAAAGGGTGGGGCAAAAATACCCGGCGTACAGCTCGACTCGTCTGCCTCCAAGAGCCCCTGACCAGTGAAAGTGCTGGTCAGGGGCTCTTTTTTTGTCGAATCTGAGACTTAGCCAGAACCCGTTCCGCACCGGTTCAAACGGGGTCGCACGGCTACGTACGTAGCCACGAAAGTAGCCACGGCCCCGAGGGCGGAGATTGGCAGCGGCGGGTTCTGACCTGCGGCAAGAGGCCGCTGCCCTGCATGATCTGGATGGTCCGGCTGCGAAGCCTGGGCAGGGCGCGAAGTCTCGTGAGCTTGTACCTCTTCGACAGTCCTGCTCACCCGCTGGGAACTTCCCGCCGGCCGCCAGCAGACCGAGCAGCACGACAATGTCGGCGGCGGGTTCACGTCGTTGTTCTTGTCGCCGGCGTACTTCGGCGCCTCCCCGAATGGCCGTACTAGGGTAGGGGCGCGTGCTGGCTGGTGCTGTGACCGCTATGGTTCGCCGGGTTGAGACGGAGGACCGTGTTGTTCGTAGAGATCGTCTTCGTGGGGCTGCCGATCGACCGTGACGAGGTCGAAGAGGCATTGGAAGCGGCATTCGGCGTCGACGGCGAGGTCACGGGCGCGGGCAGCGGCATGGGGCGCTGTCATCTTGACCTTGAAATTGCGGCGGGCTTGGACAAGACCTCGGCCCTGGAGCGACTCCGGGGCGTGCTGTCCGAACTCGGAGTCACAAAGTGCGCGACCTTGAGCATCAGCGATTGATCAGGCCGCTACCTGTGCTCGTCCACCCCAGCGGACGCCCTTCTCACTGCGGATGCGGGCGCGTTCCTTGCGTTCGGCGGCCAGGACGTCTCGGTGGCGGGCGTTGGCGTTGCGCCAGCGCAGGTAGGCGTGCAGGGCCCGGGTCTGAACCGTGTGGTTGAGGTGGTTGGAGTTGGCGATGGTGAACTGCCGCAGCGGTCCGAAGTGGGCTTCGATCGGGTTGGCCCAGGACGCGTAGGTCGGGGTGAAGCACAGTTCGACGCGGTTCTTCTTCGCCCAGCGCCGGATGTCGGCGCCCTTGTGCGCGGACAGGTTGTCCAGGATCACGTAGATCGGGGCACCGTCGGGCCGGGCTGCGCGGATCGACTTCAGCGCGGCCAGCGTGTTCACGGCTCCCTTCTTGCGGCGGTTCACGCCCCACAACGTGTCGTCGCCAACCGAGTAGCAGCCGTGGAAGTAGCGGACTCCATGGGTGCGGTGGTAGGTGGCCGGCAACCGGTCGGGGCTCCCTTGCTCGGCCCAGGCCGAGCCCGCGGCGGGCCGAATCCCGAGCGGGCCGAACTCGTCAAACGCGAAGACCCGGTCCGGGAAGCGGTCCAGGACGTGCTCGATACGGTCGAGCTTGGCGTCGCGCTCGGGATCGGGGGACTCCTTCCATGTCTTGGTGCGCTGGAAGGTGACGCCGCGGCGGGCGAGCAGGCGGCGTAACGCCTCGCGGCCGATGCGGATGACCCGGCCGTGGACACGGGTCAGGTAGATCAGAAGCTTGCGGATCGACCAGCGGGTGAAGGGCTGGCCGAGCTTGGCCGGGCGTGTGGTGGCCGTCTGGACGACGAAGTCCTCGTCGTCATCACTGAGCAGGCGGGGACGGCCTCCCGCCCACCTGGGGTCCAGGCAGGCCAGCCCGATTTCGTTGAAGCGGTGGATGACGTCGCGGACGGTGTCCTCGTCCGCCTGGACCAGCCGTGCGATGACCGGGACCGTGCTGCCACCGGCCGAGGCCAACAGCATCATCGCGCGTCGATAGCGCACCGAACTAGTACTGCCCCGACGCACGATCTGCTGCAGCTTCTGCCCTTCCTGATCGGTCAGTCTGCGCACACGGACAGGCTCGGCCACCGCACCTCCAACAGTCGGATCGGACATCGCCACACATCCAACCGCCACGACCACCAACCCGGCGAACCTTCACGGTCACAGAACTAGCCGGCGTAGGGGTTGCCGCCGAGCCAGGTGGTGCCGTCGATCAGTTCGCGCGCCGCGTCCAAGTGGCCGCTGTGGCAGGCGACTTCGGTGAGCACGTGGATCAGGATGTGCCGCACGTCAGGCAGCCGCCAGGTCGGCCAGATCTCCACGGGCCAGGCGGCGGGCTCCTGTTCGGGCGCGGCGGCGGCAAGCACGGCGTCCGCGCGCGCGATGGCCGCCCGGTAGTCGGCGAAGACCTCCTCGGCGCTCATCCCCTCGGGTACGTACCAGTGCGCCTCCGTGCCCGCCGTGAGCTGTCCGGCCACATCCGATTCGCCCGCGATCACCCCGGGGAACCAGAAGCGTTCGACATCCAGGGTGAGGTGGCGCAGCAATGCCAGGCAGTTCCAGCCGCTGGGCAGCACCGGCCGCCGCAGATCCTCCTCCGAGAGCCCTGCGAGGATCCCGAGGACGTGCTCGCGCTGGCGGTCCAGGGCGCCCTTGAGGGCGTCGAGTTCGGCGTTCACCGGGCGGCGCACAGCTCGGCGAGGCGTTCCAGAGTGCTCGCCATCTGCGCCTGCCACCAGGCGCGCCCGCTGTCCACTTCCGCGCGTTTGTCCTCCGGCATGCGCGAACCGTCGAAGATCTCGGTCACCACCGTCACCCCGGCCCCGTCCGGGACCAGGACGAAGATCCACCGGTGGCCCCACACGGCCCCGGGCGCCGTGGCGTCCGGGTGCCCGCGACCGGGCCTTGGCTCCCAGCCGATGCGGCGGCCCGGCTCGTACTCGACGACGTGGTTGTTCATCTCGTAGTCGCCGTAGCGCTCGTAGTGCATCCGCATCACGAAGACGTCCCCTGCGCCCGAGACCACGGCGTCGGAGACGCCACCGCGCAACATCCCCGAGCCGTCGAGGTCCGGGTGCCGTCCGGGGTCGGTCAGGATCTGGAAGATGTCTCCCGCCGGGGCACCGATGCGCCGGGACACCACCACCACGGGCTCGCCTGTCGTACTCGTCATCCCCGCGCCTCCGTCAACCGCCGAGCATGAACCTGACTCCGGCCTGGACGCTACACCGGGGGTACGACAGCGCCTGGCCGAGCACGTACCAGCCCCGCCCTACGCGCACTCCCACCGAACCCGTTCTCTCGCCGCACCGCATGCCGTCGGGAGGCGGTTATCTCCTCCAGCAGTACTCGCGCTGGCGTGCGGCCCACCTCCGCCATCGGCTGCCGCACGCTGGTCAGCGGCGAGTCCTCGAAGCCGATCAGCGCCACGTCGTCCGGCACCCGCCAACCCGGTGAACCTTCCCGGTCAGAGCACTAGAGCGGCAGGCCGAGCGAGATCGGGCCGAGGCCGGCCGGTAGATGGTGCACGGCCAGTGCTATGGCTTCGTGCGGCGTGGTGAACACACCGAGGTTCGGAGTGATGAAGCCGTTTCCCACCCCGTACGTGCCGTCGCCGCCCGCGGTCAGGCACGGGCTGCCGAGAGTCAGGCGCGGGCGGGTGGTGATCGAGAAGCGCAGTGCCCAGTGGCTCGTGAACGGGTAGAGGGCGCGCAAAGTCGGCTCAGCGTACGCCGCCTCGATCAGGGCTTGGTACTGCTCCTGCCAGGAGTACTCCAGTTCGCGCGCCTGCTGGAGCATGCTCTGCCACTCGGATTCCACCAGACGCACGGGATCGAGGTCGGGCACCTCGAAGCGGCCGGTCAGGTGCACGAACGGTGCCGCCCGGCGGATGTCTCCGAGGGACTCTCCGTCGTGCCAGGCCCGGGCCGCCCTGGCGATCTGGGCCAGGTCGTCCGTCTCACCGTCGATGAGGCATGAGGCCTGGAACGGCTCCTCGCCGCGGATCGACCACTGCCGCTCGTGTTTCCATGCGCTGATCTGCAGCGGCTCGCGGTGCGGCAGGGTGCTCGCGACGCTCTCGTGGAGCAGCGAACCGGAGCCGGGCGACTCGACGGGAATGGAGTCGAGGCAGCCTTCCGCCGCGACCCGGAGCGCTACGGCGAGACTGCCGCAGGCCGCAACGTCGGGATAAAGGACAGCAGGGTCAGGAGGTATGGACACAGCTCCTGATTGTGTCCGACCCGCTGTGCCGACGCACGACAGGTGTCACCAAGATCGGCACTGACCTGTGGGTTCGCAGGGACGAAGCACGGTGGTTGTCACCGGATCGGCGCGCTGCTTGTCGCCGCCCGCAGGTTCAGCACGGTGGTTGTCACCAACCGCACTGCGCCTTCGATCGGCTGCGGCCCGCCGCCAGCGGTGGCGCAGAACGTTGCCGCCGTGGCCTGTCGCGGCGACGGTTTCGGCAGCGGTGGAGATGCCGTCGAGGCAGGTGCTGCGGGCACGTCATACCGGAGCGTCTTGGGGCTCCTGCGTTCGCTTCGGCTTGTGCGTCGTCTTCGCGGCCAGTCGATCCGCGGTGCCCCGGAAGGCCGCCCATGCCAGGAGCAGGATCTCCACGCCCGCCGCGATGCCAGCCACCAGAAGCTTCCCGGAACCCGTCGGGCGCCCGCCCAGTGACAGCGGGATCTTCCCCTTGGGGTCCACGGTGACGGTGACTGTCTGGCCGACCTTCACCTTGGCTCCGTACACCTTGCCCGGTACCAGCCGTCCCGACAGATCCGTCAGCTCCGCAACGAAGAGAGGGGCATCCGCCCCCTGATCGACCCAGTACACGTCGGTCACCGTCGCCCGCACCTCCCGGCCCCGAGCGTGCATCGCCCGCTGGTCCAGGCCCGAGTAGGTCACGTGCATCACGACCAATGCGCTGACGGGCAGCACGAGCACAGCCAGGATGGCCCACCCCTTGGGCTCCTCAATACTCGGCACCATCACGAACAGGAGGTAGACCGCCAGGAAATAGAGCCCCGGATACACCAGCAGCGCCACCCAGACGCTCTGCGTCACGTGCAGCAGGATGCCGACGCCGACCTCGATGCCCAGGCACACCGCCCCAGAGCCCACCAGCAGCAACGCACCCAGGCCCACCAGACGGCCCCGTCTCAGTATTTGCCCGCCCACAACGCCCCCGATCACCAACGTTCTCCCCCAACCGGCTGCCGAAGGGGAGCGATCTACTTCCTTTCACGCCCCGCAATCGGAGATCAGTTCCCCGGCTTCCGACGGGTTTGCACCGCCGGGCCCGGCTTTCGCGACGCTGCGACGTCGATGTCGGTGACAACAAGCCTGCCTTGGTGACACCTATCGTGCATCGGCTCACCCGCTGAGCCTGGACACGTTAGTTGGAACCAGCGAGGCTCGGCGAGCTGGTGGTTTGTGGACGGTGGGACACGCTTGTTGGCACCCAGTGGTCACGCTTCTTGCAACCAACCGCGAGTTGACAGTCTTCTTGGCACCAGTTCGCTAGGTTCTGTCCGCTCCACCGGCGGCGCTCAGCCGCACCCGGTGACGCTGGAGGTCGACCTCGGTGACCTCCACTGTGATCAGCTCGCCCTCGTCGACGAGCTTGTCAGGGGTCTCGACCGACTCGTCGGCCAGCTCTGAGAGGTGAAGGAACCCCACAACGTCGGGAGCAAGCTGCACGAACACACCAAAAGGAACGATCTTGATGATCGGCCCGGTGAGGACCCGGCCGACCTGATCCGCAAACCGAATGAGTGGATCATCCTGCAGAGCCTTCAGCGAGAGCGTGACCTGTCCGGTTCGAGTCTCGGCAATGATCACCTCAGTGGTGATCCGCTGGCCTGCTTCGACTGCCTCGGAAGGGTGGTTGATCCAGCCCCATGTCAGGTCCGGCACCCGGATGAAGCCGGTGCAGAGGCCGTCCGGTTCGCCATCGACGTGAACGAAGACCCCGAAGTTGTGAACCTCGGAGACCGTCCCGGCGACGACCTGCCCTCGTTCAAATGCGAGGAGGAAGGACCGCAAGGCTGGAATCTCGCATGCCCTGGCGGAGAGGTGAAGCTGACCTTCGCGCCAACGCCCGATCTCTTCGGCGTTGATCTCCTGGCCGACCTCAAACAGCTCGGATGGATGTTCCATCCGACGCATCGACGCCTCCTGTCGAGGAATCCGAGCGATCTCGGCGTTCTCACCTTCGACATCTACGAGCTGCACCAAGACGTCCGCTCCGTCGAACCCGGCGACCCTCACCGTTCTCACGGCCCCCGGCCGGAGCTGGTTGATCAAGGACTGCACGCGAGGGTCAGGGGCTGGATCGGACACGGGGATGAGCCTAGTTGGCGCCAGCCGCACTGGTTCCAACTCTCGTGACCAGGTTCCAACTAGCGTGTCACGGCTCAGTGACGCAGCCGTGCTCACGACGGTGAAGAACACCAGGTCGTGGCTGGGGTGACAGATAGCGCGCTCAGTCACAACACGGCGGGTCTAGGCAGGCAGGAAACCCACTGGCGGGACCTCTGCCGCGCGCTACGGCTCCGTAGCCGCCGTCCGCCGGGTCTCCGTGCCAGGATTCCAACGGCGCAGTCGACGGCTCATCGGACGCTGGTTGACGCAGGTAGGCCTCGCGTCTGTCCGTCCACCTTCGCGCCCTTCCAACGCGCACCAGCGAATTTGGCGCCTCGCAGGTCAGCGCCTCGCAGGTCCGCGTGACTGAAGTCCACTCCTCGCAGGTCCGCACCTCGCAGGTCGGCGCGAGTCAGGTTGGTGCCAGTGACCTTGGCGCTGGTCGCGGCGTAGTCCTGGACGTAGCTCAGATTCGCGTCACGGAGGCTGGCGCCGGCGAGGTTGGCGTTGGTGAGGTTGGCTGAATCCAGGAACGCCCGAGTGAGATGAACGCCGCGCAGGTCTGCTGCAGCCAGGTTCGCGTCCGAAAGGAGGGCGTCAGTGAGGTCTGCATTGCGCTGACTGCCAGTGCTTTCGTCAGCCTTGCTGAAAACCACCCCATGGAGGTTAGCGAACGCGAAGTTCGTGCCGGTGAAGTTCGACCCGACCAGGACTGCGTCAGTCAGATTGGCCAGGTTGAGAGAGGCCCCCCTGAGGTCGGACTCGAGCACCGTGGCGTAGGCCAGATTCGCCTCCTCAAAGTCCGCGCCACGCAGGTCGTAGCCAGACAGGTTGGCGTCACGGAGGTCGGAGGAAGCCAGGCTCACATACTGGAGGTTGCGTTTGGCCAGGACGTCCTCGGTGAAGACCGGTACGGCCTCGTTAGGAAGATCGCGGAGGTCGACTGCGTGCAGATCGGCCAAGAAACGGACCTTCACGGCCTGGCGATTGGCCAAAACGGTGAGTACCGCTTCCACGTCCGCGGGCGGCTGGGCGTTCCCGCCACGTCGCGGTGAGCCCTTCGGTGGCAGAGGCGCTCTCTCACGAACGTAGGCCGAGAGCACCGACGTGACGGCAGGCTCATCGCGTGACGAGTCCTGCATGATCCGGCCAAGGGCATAGATTCCACCAAGGCGCACATGCATGGACTGCGCTCCCAGGTTGGTGACCGCAGCGTTGAACCGGCTGGTGATCTGTCCCTGCTCCGAGATGCGCAACTCCCTGCTGGCCTGCCCTACCTGCATCCAGGTGAACAGCACAGCAATCAGCGCAGCCACCCCCGGCAGGGTCGAGGCCACAAACGCCCACTTCTGCGACCGGCTCGCGCTCTTCCCGCGACTCGGCTCCCACTCATGGGTGCCTCCCTCTGTCGGTCGCCGAGCGTCTCGACGACGAGCGATGAGCCGGAGCCGCTTCAGGTCAAGATTCCTCAGCATCTGGTCATGGCACACCACAGGCGCCCCGCGTGGAATCCGCCACGCGGCCGAGGCATGGGTGAACGTGGCCGTGACATCGCCATGGAGAACGATGCCGAGCTGTCCGCAACCTGCGCACCCTGATCGTCCCCACGGCCACCTGGCCAATATCGATCGGGACGGCTACCTATCGGCTGCGGTCACATCAGGTATGACCTCGAACCGTATCCGGCCAGCTCCACAGGTGAAACCGCAGGTCGCCGCCACGCGACGATTCGTAGTTGGTCACTTCATCGACCGGCAGTTGGTCACCGGGGACACGAAAACGCCGCTTGGATCAGTGAATGCACCGGCACGTGGCCGCCCCACTCCTTAGGCACGAGGGAGACGTTCGAACTGGTCGTACTCCTGCTGGCCGGGTTGCCAGATGCCGTCGATCTGCGCCCCCGCGATGTCGGCCTCGAAGTCGATCTGAGATCCGACGTTCGCCATGCGCCGGTGACTGGCCACGAAGGCGTAGATCAACGCGTGGCCCGTGACGACGGCGACGGTGGGGTCCGAGACGTCAAGGAGGGCAACTACGATCGCTGGCTGCCCCAGCCTCTTCACGCGGGCGCTGTCGAGATGGTCCCAGGCACTCGTCGCGCTCATGCCGCCGCCCCCTCGGTCCCCTCGTCGCCATCGACCGAGTCAGGCGCCGACCGTCGGCCCGCTCGCTCAGCAGCCCGTCGGCGAAGCCGACCCCCATGAGGTCGAAGTCGCCGAAGGCGACTTCCCATGCGCGGTGGCTTGTCCATCCTGTCAAGCCCACCCGCGTGGTCATTGCCGGCTGGTCGCGGGCCGGGCGCGGGAGATCGCGCCGTGCCAGTGCGAAAAGCGCTCCAAGGGGTCTCCCTCCGCGCTCCACGGCCAAGACGTTGCCATGCCGTCCGTGGCGCGCAGCACGACGGCGGCCTCGTCCATCAGGGCGGCCTTGACCAACGCGTAGGCCAGCACGTTGAGATCCGCCAGTGCCGCCGCGTGGCCGAGGAATCCGGGGAGCGGCCAGTCACGCGCTGCTCGGCTCAGTGCCGAGGCCGCATCAGGTCGTCTCCAGTAATCCCTGGCGTTCAGCGCCGCCATGCCGCCGGCGGAAACGGCACGGTGGTAGCCGTGGACGAACGCGGTGACTTCCAGACCGACCGTGGGAGCCGTGGCCGGCATCACGGAACGGATGCCGTCGAGCAGGTCCAGCACCTGTCCGGTGGAACCGCACTCGTCCGGTGACAGATAGCCCAGGGCCTGAAGATGCGCCTCCCGATTCCACGGATCCCGGGCCTTGACCTCCCGCCAGACCGGCCCCACCTCGCCGTAGGGTTCCCGCTCCCATCGCATCGCGGCCAGGAGCACGATCCAGGGGGTGGGGTCGGCGGGTGTCAGCTCGGCCGCGCGCAGGCAGGTCTCGCGGATGCCGCTCAGGTCCACGTGCGTTCCCTGCGCCCGCGTGTGCGCCACCTCCGACCAGGCGTGGAGCAGGAGTGCTCCGGGGTCCTGCGGGGATTGACGCCGCCAGATCCCTGGCAGTGCCCGCCCGGCGGCCTGGGCGAGCACCCCCAAGCGGTGCGCCTTACGGTCCCAGTCCTGCCCCGCGTCCAGGATCACCTTCTCCATCAACGCGATGACCGAGGTATCGAGTTCGCCCCGGGCCCAGCTCATCTCAAGGCGTCGCCGGACCTGACCGAGGACCATGTCGTCGAGTTCGGGGGCCAGCCGAGGAAGGTTGCCCTTGCGTCGTCTGAAGGCGGACATGCCATCAACTTCTTTCCTGTGGCGGGCTACCAGCGGCTGACGGCTTCATCGATGTGCGGAGCGCGGGCGATATCTCACGGGCAGTTAGGCTAGAGCGGAGCTTCGGAATTCGTACATGCTCCATCGCGTACGGTGACAGCCCGCTCGATGTCCGGAATGGAGCTTGCGCCTGCCCGATGCGACTCGTGAGCGGAGTTGCCGGCCAGAAGCCCGTCGGAGATTAGGTATTTCTACGCAACCTCACTACGTAATCATCATCGCGAGCGCGGAATATGATCGTGCAGGTGTGGCCACGGCCCGTACCCGTACCGGTACGGCATGTCGCAGATCTGGCACATCGGTGCCACCCCGGTGCGACAGCACGTTCCTAGGCTTCTGGAACACCGGGGCTTTCGCGGAAACCACGAGCCCAATCCCTCACCCCAGAAACGGAAGTACCGCCATGCGCTTCTCGACGCTGCTGCCCACCACCGTCATAGCCCTGGCGCTCTCGGCAACGGTCGGCTGCTCCGTTGACGTCTCAGGGCCGACCAGGAGTACGCAGGGTACGCAGGCTCAGTCGCCGACTCCGCAGACGGCCGGTGCCGGCACCGCCGCCGCCTCCCCGACGGCCACCGCTGCTCCCACGGCTTCCTCCGCCGGCACCGCGGACCCGCTCAGCATCAGCGGCAGCTACAGCACACAGACCGCGGACTGTTCGGGGCGCGATGTCGTCATCGCCGGCAGCTCGAACAAGATCGTGTTCAAGGGCACCTGCGGCACGATCACCCTCACCGGCGGGTACAACACCATCGCCGTGGAGTCCGTCGACACCCTCCAGGTCATGGGCGGGGGCAATGAGGCGTACGCGAAGACCGTCAGCACCATCCAGCTGACAGGCGCCTCCTACACCACCGTGCACTGGGTCGGCGGCGCGGGTGCCGACAACGACCCCGATGTGTCCGGCACCGGCGCCACGAACACGGTCGAGAAGATCAGCCAGCAGGACTACGAGGACGAGATCGCGTCCTGACGCCGGTGATCGCCGGACAGGGCCGACTTTGACAGAAATGCCGGGCAGCGGGGATCCGTATAACTACTCAAGCAGGCTGCGTAATTCTCTTCGAATAATCTTCCGAGCGCGCTCGCGATCTCGCGAGGCACCGTCAAGTCCCGAGATGCCTCCACTTCCTTGGATACGCACTTGGTTGAACTACGGGCCTGGGGCAAGCCATTCCCCGCAATGGTCGGCCCCTGGAAAAGAAGAACGTACCGAAGAAAACGGGTGGATAATGGCACAGTTGACGCGGTGGACATCGGCACCCTCGCCGACAGCTGGCGCAGCGAGCCGGGCACCCCGGTCTACGTCCAGCCGTACTTCACCGCGAAGCCCGCCAAGGAGCTGAGCCAGGAGGAGATGTACGGCTGGTACCTGAAGGCGTCGGGCACCTCGGTGCCCGCCGGCCAGGTCCGGGAACTGGCCGGCTCCGCCGTCCGCGAGAGTTGATGAGAGCGGCTTACTCGGCGGCCTCGCGTCGGGACAGCCGTACCTCCTCGATGTCGAGCCGGGTCTGGACCTGGCGCAGGACGGTGTCGTCGATGCTGTGCTCGTCGCGGAGGCGGACGACGGTGGCGCGTTTGTGGGCGAGAAGGGCGAGGCGCAGCGCGGTGTACTGCTGGTGGTGGCGTACGGCGGTCTCCTCGTCGGCCTCGCCGCCACCTGCCCGTACGACCAGCAGGTGGGTCTCGTATTCCTCCCGTAGCCGTTCCGCCACCGCCGGATCGGTGCGCAGGTCGGCGGCGGCTTCGGGGAGCGCCTTGAGAGCTTCCTCGGTGGCGGTGGTCTCGGCGAGGAAGCGTTCCTCCTGCACCGAGGTGTCGCGCGGCAGCCCGGCCCAGCGCACCACGCCCGGCAGGACCAGCCCCTGCACCACGAGCGTGACGACGATGACGCCGCAGGTGACGAACACGATGGTGGCGCGGTCGGGGAAGGGCGCGCCCGAGTCGAGAGTGCCCGGCACGGACAGCGCCACCGCGAGCGACACCGCGCCCCGGAAACCGGCGAGCCCGCTGACCGCGCGAGCGCGATTGCTCTGGCGGCGCAGCCGCTGCTGGGGGCGGCGGTCGAGCATACGGATCGTGTAGACGGCGCCGTAGAGGAAGGCGAAGCGTACGGCGACCAGGACGACGGAGATGACGCCGACCGCGATCAGCGCCTGCGTCAGCTCGGAACCGTGCAGGCTGCGGATCGCGGACTGTGCCGCCAGGCCGACGAGGACGAACAGCGCGCCGTTGATGACGAATGTGGCCAGGGACCAGGCCGCCTCGCCCTGGTGGCGGGTCGCGGCCGAGACCATGCGCGGGGCCACCTGGCTCATGATCAGGCCGCACACGACCACCGCGAGGACGCCGGAGGCGTGGATCAGCTCGGCGAGCAGGTAGGCGGTGAACGGGGTCAGCAGCGCCGCCACGTTGCCGAGGAGCGGATCGTCGAAGAGGCGGCGCAGCCTGGTCACGAGCCAGGCGGTCGCCGCTCCGGCGGCGGCTCCGCCCGCGTACGCCAGCAGGAAGAGCCCTCCGACGTGTGGCAGGCTCAGATGCTCCTCACCGACCGTGATGCCGACGGCGAGGCCGTAGACGACCAGCGCCGTGCCGTCGTTGACCAGACTCTCGGCGCGCAGGATCGTGACGTTGCGGCGGGGCAGCGCCTTGGCGAGCACACCGACCGCAGTCGCGTCGGTCGGGGCGACGGCTGCGCCCAGCACCCACGCGGGGCCCCACGGCATGCCCAGAACGTGCGCGACCGCCGCCACGGCCCAGGCGGTGAAGATGACGAGCAGGGTGCTCACCAGGACGATGCCGCGCAGGTTGCTGCGGATCTCCCGCAGGGAGGTCGTCAGGCTCTCCCAGTACAGCAGGACCGGCAGGAAGATCAGCAGAACCGTCTCCGGCGGCAGGTCCACCTCGCGCAGGGCCGGGACGAAGCCGAGCAGCGCGCCCGCGAGGAGCAGCAGGACGGGCGGGGCGAGGCGCAAGCGCTCGCCGACGGCGTTGCAGAGCAGGACTGCGACGCCCAGGACCACGACGAGTTCGAGACCGAGCACGGAGCATCTCCTAGTGAGCGGGACACCGAGGCGACCGGGAGTCGCCGCTACTGCGTGTCGTCCGCGAGGACGGCCTTGAGCTGGGTGAGCGCGGCCATCCCGCTGGGCCATCCGGCGTAGAACGCCACATGGGTGAGGGCCTCGACAAGCTCGTCCTTGCTCAGCCCGCTCTGCATCGCCAGACGCAGATGGCTGGTGAGCTGATCGGGGCGGTACGTGGCGGCCAGCACGGAAACGGTGATCAGGCTGCGGTCCCGCGGAGACAGGCCCTCACGCTTCCACACATCGCCGAACAGCACCTCGTCGGTCAGCTGGACCATCTTCGGTGCGAGATCGCCGAGCAGTTGCTGCGCTCGCGTGGGTTCCTTCGCCATGCGTGGGGTGCCTTTCTTCTCTTCGTAGCGCGTCGCACGCTCGCTCGGCCTACCGGGCGGACTCAGCTTGCTCGCCGGTTGCGGCCTGTGGCAGACCGTACGGTGCGGGGGAGCGGCGTTCCGGGGCATGACACACCCCCTCACGCCTGCCTTGCATTCTGCGGGCGCCGCAGCCTCGGCGGCATGTGTGTGGGGGGCCCTGTCACACCCCGGAATGCCACTCCCCGGCACAGCTCGGCCTGCCACCCACCGCGTCCGGGCCGCAGGCTGGATGACGGTCGTTTCGTTTCGCCTCGTTCTCAGGAGAACCACCCGTGTCCAGTTCCGTCGCATCGGGCAGGCCGTCCGCCGATACCGCCACCGGGCAGCGCGGCACCGCGGACGGTGCCCGGTGGGCACTGGCCGCCGCGCTGCTCGGCTTCTTCGTGATGACGCTCGACGCCCTGATCGTCAACGTCGCGCTGCCCGAGATCGGGCGCGGCTTCGGCGGCGGTATGACAGGGCTGCAGTGGGTGGTGGACGGCTACACGCTGATGTTCGCCGCGTTGCTGCTGTCGGCGGGGTCCGTGACCGACCGCATCGGCGCGCGGCAGGCTTTCGGGGCGGGGCTGGTGGTGTTCACCGTCGCCTCGGCTGCCTGCGGCTTCGCGCCGAACCTCGGTGTGCTGGTCGTGGCGCGGCTGGTGCAGGGCGCGGGTGCCGCGGTGATCGTGCCGGCCTCGCTGGCGCTGATCCGCGAGGCGTTTCCCGACCCGGCCCGGCGTGCCCGGGCGATCTCGGTGTGGGCGATGGGCGGCTCGGTGGGCGCCGCGGCCGGTCCGGTGCTGGGCGGTGTGCTCAGTGAACTCAGCTGGCGGATGATCTTCTTCGTCAATCTGCCGGTGGGCCTGCTGGCGCTGTTCCTGCTCACCCGGACGGCGCCCTCGCCGCGCCGGGCGGATGCTCCGTTCGACTGGGCCGGGCAGGTCGCCGCCGTGGCGGCGATGGGCGGCCTCACGTACGCGGCGATCGAGGCCGGTGCCGTCGGCCTGGGGGCGGCGCGCGTGCTGGTGGCGCTGGCGGTGGCCGTGGTGGCGTCGGTGATCTTCCTGGCGTCCCAGGCCCGCGGCCGGAATCCGATGGTGCCGCTGGCGCTCCTGCGCGCCCGGACGATGGCACTCTCGGCGACCGTGGGCTTCGCGCTCAACGTCGGCTTCTACGGCATGATCTTCCTGCTCGGCCTCTACCTCCAGCAGGACCGCGGCCTGTCGCCGATGGCCACCGGGCTGGCGTTCCTGCCGATGACGCTGCTGACCGCGGTCGTCAGCCCGACGGCCGCCTGGTTCGCCGCGAGGTTCGGGCCGCGTATGCCGGTCGTCACCGGACAGTTGATGATGGCCACGGGGCTGGCGCTGCTCTGCGTTCCGTCGGCGACGGCGCCCGCCTGGCTCCTGGTCCTGCTGATGATCCCGGTCGGAACCGGCGGCGGCCTCGCCGTACCGGCGGTGACCTCGCTGCTCCTCGACCGTGTCCCCGCCGAGCGGGCGGGCACCGCGAGCGGCGTGCTCAACGCCTCCCGTCAGCTCGGTGGCGCCCTGGCCGTGGCCGTCTTCGGCGCCCTGGTCTCCCACCACGCGCAATTCCTGCACGGGCTGCGCACCAGCCTCCTGATCGCCGCGCTGCTCGTGCTCGCCACCGCGACCGCGACCGCATTCGTACTCGTCAAGGAGAAGACCTCATGACCACGACATCGACCTGGACGAGCCAGGAACTCGACAGCATCGAACGCGCGGAGGAGCTGGAGATCGCGTCCCTGCGCCGCGGCGACTCGCTGAGCAGCCGGCGAACCATCTGGGTGGTCCGCGTCGGCGACGACATCTACGTCCGCTCTGTCAACGGCCCCGGCTCCGACTGGTACCGGGGCACCCGGGCCCGCCAGGAGGGCCGTGTCCGGGCCGGGGGCGTCGACAAGGACGTCACCTTCGTGGACGCCGACGGCGAGATCAACTCCGCGGTCGACGCCGCCTACCGCACCAAGTACGGCCACTACGCCGCCCACATCATCAAGGCCATCACCAGCCCCGGAGCCGGCTCCACGACGATGCGGCTCGATCCGCGCTGAACCGGCTCGGCTCCCAGCCGCAGCCCGACTTCACCCCCCCATCACCGGAGGAACCATGCTCACCGTCAACGCGTACGCCGCCACGGCCGCGACCGAACCGCTCACCCCGACCACCGTCGAGCGCCGTGACGTCGGGCCCCGCGACGTCCTCATAGAGATCAAGTACGCCGGCATCTGCCACTCCGACATCAGCAACGCCCGTAGCGAGTGGGGCCCTTCGACCTACCCGGTCGTGCCCGGCCACGAGATCGCCGGCATCGTCACCGAGGTCGGCTCCGAGGTCACCGGGTACGCCGTCGGCGACCGGGTCGGCGTCGGCTGCATGGTCAACTCCTGCCGTGAGTGCGAGCCGTGCCGCAACGGCCAGGAGCAGTACTGCCTCAAGGGCAACACCCTCACCTACGGCTCGATCGACCGCGACGGCACCCTCACGCAGGGCGGCTACGCCACTCACATCGTGGTCACCGACGACTTCGTCGTCCGCATCCCCGAGGGCATCGCCCTCGACGAGGCGGCCCCGCTGCTCTGCGCGGGCATCACCATGTACGCGCCGCTGCGCCGCTGGGGCGCGGGCCCCGGCAAGAAGGTGGCGATCGTCGGCCTGGGCGGCCTTGGCCACATGGGCGTCAAGCTCGCCCACGCCATGGGCGCCGAGGTCACCGTGCTGTCGCAGTCGCTGAAGAAGATGGACGACGGCCTGCGCCTGGGCGCCGACCACTACCACGCGACCAGTGACCCGGCCACCTTCGAGCAGCTCGCCGGCACCTTCGACCTCATCGTCAACACGGTGAGCGCCAAGCTCGACCTCGACGCCTACCTCGGCCTGGTGGCCGTCGGCGGCGCGATGGTGAACGTCGGCGCCCCGGCCGAGCCGCTGTCGCTCAACGTGTTCTCACTGATCATGCGGGGCCGGTCGTACGCAGGCTCGCTGATCGGCGGCATCCGCGAGACCCAGGAGATGCTGGACTTCTGCGCGGAGCACGGCGTGGGCGCCGAGGTCGAGGTCATCCCCGCCGAGAAGATCAACGAGGCGTACGAACGCGTCCTCGCGTCGGACGTGCGCTACCGCTTCGTGATCGACACCTCGACGCTGGCCTGAGCCGCCGCCACCGCCGCCACGTCCGCCACGTCCGCCGGAGAGCTGTCCCGGTCGGCGTCGACTTTGCTGATGAGATTGGTATAGACCTCCTGTAGGATTCCGGAATCCTTGGGCGTGGGGGAGGGGTGCTGTGCGTTCGCTGCCGGCGGTCTACTGGTTCCTGTGGTCGGGCATGCTGATCAACCGGCTCGGTGGTTTCGCCGTCCTGTATCTGTCGCTCTACCTCACGGACGTCCGCCATCTGGGCGCGTCCGGGGCCGGGTTGGTCACCGGCCTGGCGGGCGTGGGCGGTATGGGTGGCGTACTGCTGGGCGGCATCCTCGCGGACCGGTGGGGCCGGCGGCGGACGCTGCTGGCCTGTCATGCCGGTACGGCGGTGTCGCTGCTGGTGCTGGGCCTGTCGTCGGCGCTGCCGCTGATCGCGGGCGCGACGGTGCTGGTGGGGGCCGGACAGGCGATGGCGGGACCGGCGTTCGTGGCGGCCATCGTCGACGTGGTGCCGGAGGCGGACCGGACGCGGGCCTTCAATCTGCAGTTCTGGGCGTTCAACCTGGGCACGGCGGCGGCCTCGCTGATGGCGGGGCTGCTGGTGCGGGTCGGCTTCACCCTGCTGTTCGTGCTGGATGCCGCGAGCACGGTGGCCACGCTGTGCGTGCTGGCCCTGGGCGTCCCGGAGACGAGGCCGTCGCCCGTAGCGGACGCCACGCCCGGCCGGGGCCCGGGGACCGGGGTGGCGTTGTGCGACCGGGTGTTCCTGGCCTTCGTGGGGCTGTCGCTGCTGACCGCGGTCGTGGTGGCGCAGACCTCGACGGTCCTGCCGCTGTCGATGCGGCGGCACGGGCTGCCGCCCGGCGATTACGGCGTGGTGGCGGGGCTCGCGGGCGGACTGATCGTGGTGGGCCAGCTTTTCGTCCCGCGACTGATCATCGGCCGGCGCAAGGGACCGGTTCTGGCGGTCGCGGCGGCCCTGCAGGGCGTCGGCATCGCCGTACTGGCCCCGCTCGGCGGCGCGTTGTGGGGATGCCTGCTGGCCGCCGCCGTATGGACGTGCGGCGGAATGCTGGCGGCCCCGCCGAACGCCGCAGTGGTGGCCGAGTTGTCCCCGGCCGGACTGCGGGCCCGCTACCAGGCGGTGTTCTACCTGGTGTTCCCCGCCGCCGCGTTCCTCGCCCCCGCGATGGGCGGCTGGGGCCTGGAACGCCTCGGCGACGCGTACTGGCTGCTCCCGGCCGCGGTGGCCCTGCTGGCCGCCGCCGGGCACCTGGCCGCGTCGGGTCCGCGGGAGCGTCGCCGGACGGCCTCCCCGCCCGAGGATCAGCCCGAAGCGCCGAGGCGGTGGCGGAGGGCGTCCGGCAGGGGGTAGCTGTCCTCGCGGGGGATCGCGGCCTCGGCCTTGTCCAGGTGGCCCGCGCGGACGTTCCGGTGAATCTCGGCCACGAGCTCGGTGATGTCCTGGATGCCGGTGATCCACTCGTCCAGGTACCGGTCGACGGCCTCGCCGGACAGCCCCACCTGGATGGCCCGGTGGGGCAGGGGCGTCAGGTCCGTGCCGCGTTCCGGGTCCCATTGGACCCGCACGGGGCTCGCCGCCTGCTGGGCCTGCCATTCCTCGCGGCTCGCGTGCGAGCGCCGGTCGAAATGGCTGAGGCTGGCGTGCGCGAGGGCCCACTCGAAGCCGGACCGGCTGATGTGGACGGCGAGGACGCGTTCCTGGCCGGGCTTGGTGGCCCAGCCGGAGCGGTACATCATCCAGCGGAAGGACGGCTTGATCCAGGTCATCCGCTCGCGCTTGAACGGCGGTACGAAGGTGCCCGCGGCGACCGCCGGCGAGGCGATGTCGGGTCCGTAGGCCTGGTACACGGTGATGGTCTCCGCCGTGAACTCCGCGCGCACTTCGCGGTCCGCCCCGGTCATGCCGGGATCTCCCGGACCCATTCCAGGCCCTTCTCGATTTCCTCCGCATAGCGTTCCCGGCCGCGCCGGGCGAATTCCGGGAGGGATTCCTCGTCCGTCTCGTCCAGGCCGACCGCGCGGAACCACTCCGGCACCGACTCCTGGGTCGGAACGGCGGTCGTCGCCTTGAAAAGAGCGAGGACCGGCGGCGCGGAATCCCTGTCCGGGTGTGCGTCGACGCGTTGCCGTTCCTGTTCCAGATCATCGGTCTGGTGAAACATGAGAAACTACTCCCAATCCTCTGGCTGCGCGATCTTACCAGAGCCCGGAATAACGTTTCCCCGGAGATCGTCGAGCAGTTTTGAGGGATTTCCGTAGAGATCCCTCCCCTTTCGGTCGGATATCTCCGGGCGTTCCTGCCGACGGCGTCAACGATCTAGGTGTGCTGTCCGGGGAGGTTGGTGACGGGTGCCACGCGGTAGCGGAGGTAGACGACTCCCGAGCTGAAGGTGCGGGTCTCGACGAGTTCGAGATCCACCCGGCGCTCGTACCGGGGAAAGAACGGAATGCCACCGCCGACCAGCACCGGGTAGACCATGGCCCGGTACTCGTCGATCAGACCCAGCGCGGCCGCCTCGGCCGCGAGCGTCGCGCCGCCGATCGCGATGTCGCCCTCCCCCGGCTCGGCTCGCAACCGCTCGATCTCCTCCGCCAGGCCGCCGGAGGCCAGGCGGGCAGTGCCCTGCACCGCCGACAGCGTGGTGGAGAACACCACCTTGGGGAGCGGCTTCCAGAGCGCGGCCCACTCGAGCTCTGCGTCGTCGAGCGATGGATCCTGGTCGGCGGTCTCCCAGTACAGCATCGTCTCGTACAGCCGTCGTCCCAACAGGTGGACGCCGACCTCTCGAATCTCGTCGATCCAGAAGCGAAAGACCTCCTCGTCGGGCGCCGTCCAGTTGAAGTCGCCGTCCGGACCGACGATGTAGCCGTCAAGTGAGACGCCCATCGAATAGGTCACGCTGCGCATCAGAAGTCCTCCTCGGTAACGGGTTCGACAGTACGACCGCCGACGCCTCAGGACTCATCGCGGCTCGCGGGAAGCCGGACCGTGACGAGGAGACCGCCGGCGGGGCGGGGGACGAGGTCGAGGGTCCCGTGGTGGGCGCGGACGATGCTGTGCACGATGGCCAGGCCGAGGCCGACGCCGGCGTGCTCGTCGGTGCGTACACGTTCCGTTCCGCGCTGGAAGGGTTCGGTGAGGGTCGGTACCAGTTCCGGTGGGAGCCGACGGCCCGAGTTCTCGACCCGCACAACGCTCGTGTCGCCGTGCGCCTCGGTGTGGACCGTCACGGTGCCGCCGGAGGGGAGGTTGTGGACGATGGCGTTCTGGACGAGGTTCGTCACCATCCGCAGCAGGAGCTCCGCGGAGCCGCTGGTCCGGGCCGCCCCGCCGGTGACGTCGAGCGTGATCCGGCGCTGTTCGGCGAGGGGAAGCAGCGTTTCGGCGGCTTCTTCGGCGAGGAGGGAGAGGTCGACGCTCTCGCGGGTGAAGTTTCCGCGGTCGCCGCGGCTGAGCAGCAGGAGGGCCTCGGTGAGGTCGATCGCCCTCGTGTTGACAGCGTGCAGGCGTTCGATGAGTTCGGCCCGGTCCCGCGTGGGGTCCTTGCGGGCGACGTCGAGGAGCGTCCGCGAGATGGCCAGCGGGGTGCGCAGTTCGTGGGAGGCGTTCGCGGCGAACCTCTGCTGCTCGGCGACGTGGGACTGGAGTTGTTCGAGCATCGAGTCGAACGCGTCGGCGAGTTCACGGAATTCGTCCTGGTGGCCCGTCATGTGGATCCGGTGGGACAGCGACCCGTTCCCGGCCATCCGTGCCGCATCCGTGATCTGTGTGAGTGGTGCGAGCATCCGGCCGGCAAGGATCCATCCTCCGACGAGGCCGAACACGAGCAGGAAGACCATCGCCGCGGCCGCGGCGGGGGCGAAGGTGTGCAAAAGGAGGTAGCGGTTGGGTGAGACGTAGAGCAGGCCCTGGCTGTTGTCGGGTACGTAGCGCAGCAGGTACACCCACACCACGGCCAGCAGGAGAGCGCCGGCGACGGCGAGGAACCCGGCGTAGCTGAGGGTGAGTTTCAGCCGGGCGCTGAGCCCTGGGCGTCTAAGCATCGATCCGGTAGCCGACGCCGGGCACCGTGGCGATGATCGATGGTTCGCCGAGCCGTTTGCGCAGTGCGGAGACGGTGATGCGCACGGCGTTGGTGAGCGGGTCGGCGTTCTCGTCCCAGGCCCGTTCCAGCAGCTCTTCGGCGCTGACGACCCCGCCCTCGGCGGCGACGAGGACCTCCAGCACGGCGAACTGTTTGCGGGTGAGCGCGAGGTAGCGTCCGTCGCGGAAGACCTCCCGGCGGAAGGGGTCGAGCCGCAGGCCCGCGATCTCGCGGACCGGGGGCCGGGCGTACGCGCGTCTGCGGTCGAGCGCCCTCAGCCGCAGGACGAGCTCCCGCAGCTCGAACGGTTTGGTGAGGTAGTCGTCGGCGCCGAGCCCGAACCCGGAAGCCTTGTCGTCGATCCGGTCGGCAGCGGTGAGCATGAGGATCGGGATGCCGCTGCCGGAGGCGATGATGCGCCGGGCGACCTCGTCGCCGGAGGGGCCGGGGATGTCGCGGTCGAGGACCGCGAGGTCGTAGGAGTTGACGCTGAGCAGTTCCAGGGCACAGTCGCCGTCGCCGGCGATGTCGGCGGCGATAGCCTCCAGCCGCAGACCGTCACGGACGGCTTCGGCCAGGTAGGGCTCGTCCTCCACGATCAGCACGCGCATGCCTGAAGCCTAAGCAGCACAACATATCGCCGACGTATGCAAAGGCGTGTGCAAAGACGTGTGAACACCGGACACGCGACTCAGCCTGCCGGTGCCGGCGCGGGGCGAGGCTGGTCCGACGGTGCTTCCGCCGCAGTGCGCCACCAGCGGCGCGACGCCAGCGCGGCCAGCACGGCGCCGGCGGTGTTGACCAGTACGTCGTCCACGGAGGACACCCGGTCCAGCCGCAGGACGTACTGTGCGGTCTCGACCAGGACCGAGCAGCCCGCCCCGAGCGCCAGGATCCGCGGCACGGACGCCAGCGCCGCGAACCGCATCGGGGCGAAGAACCCCAGCGACGCGAAGACCAGCAGGTTGCCGACGATCCCGAGCGGCCCCATCGTGACCAGGTCCCGCAGCGGTACCAGGCTCACCCGGGCGGGGACGATGCCGGCCCCGGCGCCCGGCATCATGGTCAGCCACAGGAACGGCACCGTCCCGTGGACCATGCCCACCTCGGCCAGCGACATCCGCCACGCCGATCTGACGCCGGCGGCACGCCGACGGCGCGCCAGAGCCCACGCCACCAATGCGGCCAACGGCAGCGCGACCAACGTCATGAGCACCACACCGTTGAACGTGTCGAAGCAGCCGTGCCACCGCCCGGCCATGCACATCGGAGCGGACATCATGAGCGGCCGCCGCACGACGAACACGGCGCTCGCCATGCCGAGGATCGCCAGGCTGAGGAGCACGATCCTGCGCGTGCGGCGGGGCGGTGCCGACAGGGATGCGTGGTGGTTCATGGCCCCATTGGAGACGGAGGGCCGTTGCGGTGGCGTATGCGATTTTCGATACGCCCGCGATACAGGTTCGTCAGCAGGTTTTGGAGACGGCGGTGCTGCTGTTGTAGCTGCAGGTGTCGACCTTGGCGCCGGTGGACTTGCGCAGGGTCGCGGTGTCCTTGTCGTTGTTCCAGACGTACCAGCTGCGGTTCTGGTACCTGTTCGTGGACGTGTTGCCGCCCTTACCCGTGTGTACCTTGACGGTTTTGCCGGCGCCCAGGGTGAAGGTGCCGAAGGTGTACTTGTGGTTGGAGGCGTCGGTCAGGGTCCAGCCCTTGAGGCTGCGGGCGGTGGACGTCGAGTTGGTGATGGTGACCCACTCGGCGTTGAGGCTGGCGTTGGAGCCTCTGTCGCTGCCGGGGGAGTTGTAGTAGATCTTCGCGAGGTGGACGGAGCCGGTGGCGGCCTGGGCCGCCGGTGTGGCGGCGACGGTGACCGCGGCGGCGGATATCGCGGTGATGAGGCACGCGAGAGTTCTGGTGGTGCTGCGGTTGCGCATGACGGTAGGCCCCCCATTGGGCTGGTGCGGTTGCGGGTGAAGGGGGAGCCTACGCCGTGCCTGCGTGGGTTGGGTGCGGTTTGTTCACATGATGATCGCGGTGCCCGATCCCGAGACCCGGATGCGGTCGTCGTCCTCGCGCAGCGTGACCGTGAGCAGCCCGGGGCGGCCCATGTCGTGGCCCTGGTGGAGGGTGAGGGCGGCGGGGGCGGTGACCAGGCCCAGGGCGCGCAGGTACGCGCCGAAGGCAGCGGCTGCGGCGCCGGTGGCGGGGTCTTCGACGACGCCGCCGATGGGGAAGGGGTCGCGGACGTGGAAGACGGTGCCGTCGGTGCCGGGCTCGCGCCAGACGAGCTGGACGGTGGTGAGGTCGAGGGAGGTCATGAGGGCGGCGAGGCGGTCGAAGTCGTAGTCGAGGTCGGCCAGGCGGGCGCGGGTGGCGGCGGCCAGGACGAGGTGGCGGGCGCCGGCGTAGGCGATGCGGGGCGGCAGCGCCGGGTCGAGGTCGGCGGCGGGCCAGCGCAGAGCGGCGAGGGCCTCGGCGACGACCTCGCCGGGCGCGTCCAGGACGTGTGGCTCGACGCTGGTGAGGGTGGCGAGCAGGGCCCCGGACGCGTCGGCGGTGACGGTGACCGGGACGGTGCCGGCGGCGGTGGCGAAGACGAAGTCGCCGGGGCCCAGGCGTTCGGCCAGGGCGATCGCCGTGGCGACCGTCGCGTGGCCGCAGAAGGAGACCTCCGCCTTCGGGCTGAAATAGCGGACGTCCAGGTCGTGGCTGCCTCGGCGGCCGGTGACGAAGGCGGTCTCCGAGTAGCCGACCTCGGCGGCGATCGCCAGCATCGCGGCGTCGTGGAGGCCGGTGGCGTCCAGGACGACTCCGGCCGGGTTGCCGCCCTTGGGGTCGGCGGAGAAGGCGGTGTAGCGCAGGATCTCGGTACTCGGGCTCGTACTCGGGTTCGCGTTCACGCCGGGGACCAACGCACTCCTTCCACGCGGTGTTCCCGAAACAGGCGAAGCCCCGTACCGCAATCTGGTGAAATGGTCATCCGGATGTAACAGGGGGGCTGGCGGGTGCCGAATCAGGGGGCCCGGGGATATCAGCGGGGGCGGTCGCCGGTACCGGCCGACCTGCCGTTGTTCCCCGGCGTGACGGGCTATGCCGTATGGGCGGCGGGCCTGCGCGACCTCGGCCTGCGCCACACCGCGGAGCTGCTGGCCGCGCCCGGCGGCCGCGCGGGCTTCAGGGTGCTCGACGGGTTGTGGTACCCGACGCAGGGCATGCGCTGGGCGCGCGTCGACCGGGAGTACGTACGCGGGCAGCGCGAGCGCCGGCGGCTTGAGGGCGGGCCCGGGGAGCCGGTCGCGGCCGCTCTGCTGGACCGGGCGGACGATGTCCTCGCCGCCGATCCGATGGGGCTGCGGCGGATCGTGCTGTACGAGCTGGCACTGCTGCTCCAGGACCACCCCCTGGGAACCGGCGCGCAGGCCGCCGAGGACCTGGGAGTGGACCCGGCCGAGGCGGCGGAGCTGGCGGCCGCGGTGTCCGTCCGGCAGGGCAGGCTGGACGGCGAGGCGGCCGAGGGCATCCAGGAGGCGTGGGAGTCCGGACGGCTGGGCGCGGCCGTACGGTTCGCCGACCGGCTGCCGCGCTCTGTGGGCGATCCGCCGCTGCGCGGGCTGCTGGAGGCCGTACGCGCGCTGCGACGCAAGGTCGACAGGACGCTGGACGAGGCGGGTGCACTGGAACGGGCGGGGGAGACGCAGCGGGCCGCCGGCGTCTATCTGCGGGCGGCCCGGTGGGCCGTCGACGAACCGCGAGCGGTGACCGGACTGCTGAGGACAGCCGCGGCCGCTCAGCAGTGGCAGGCGCGCGTCGCGTCGCGGCCCGAAGGTGTGACCGTGACCTGGGACCCCGCCCCGGACCGCGACCGGCCCCCGCACTACAGGATGGTGCGGCACCCCGAGGGCAGGCCGGACGAGTACGTCGACATCGGCGCGCCCGTCACGGCGAACCACCTGCTCGACGGCGGCGCCGTGCCCGGCACCCGGGTCTGCTACGCGGTGCTGCCGATGCGCGGCGAACGGATCGCCGGGCGGCCCCGGGTCAGTGCCCCGCTGCTGGTCGCCCCGGAGGTCGAGGAGCTGGCGCTGACGGCCGGGCGCGGCGGCGTCACGGGAAGTTGGCGGGCTCCCGCCGGGGCGACGGCCGTACGCGCGCTGCGCGCGGACCGCACCAAGGGCGCATCCGGGACCGAGGCCGAAGTGGTGTGCCACCGCGACGGGTTCGAGGACGGCTACGGGAACGCGCCGCTGCCGCCCGGCGAGTACGCGTACCGAGTCTTCTGCGAATACCCGGGCCCGGACGGCCGCCCCGTCCGCTCCCCGGGGATACCCACGCGGGCCACGGTCGAGCAGTGGCCGGACCCGGTGGACGCGCTGACCGCCGAGCAGGACGAGCGGACCGGTGCGGTGTGGCTGGCCTGGGCCGCCCCGGAGCACGGCGAGGTCCGGCTGGTCCCGTGGGCCGGGGCGCCGCCGGACCCCGGCGCGGATCTGTCCGCCCCGCTCGTGGCCGGGCAGCTGGCCCCGTCCCTGCCCTCTGCGCGGCTGGACCCCGAACGGGGCAGCGCCCTGCGGGCCGTCGCGGTGACCGTGCTCGGACGCCGGGCCGTCGCCGGACCCAGCGTGCTGGTCGAGTCGCAGCGGGCCGTCACCGGCATCACGGCCGACCGGGGGCCCGGCGACAGCGTGCGGCTGAGCTTCGACTGGCCCGAGCCGGCCGCCGTGGTCACGGTCGGCTGGCGTCAGGGCGGCCGGACCTCGCAGCGCCGGGTGGTCCGCAGCGCGTATCTCCGCGAGGGCATCAGCCTCCCGGTGAACGGCCAGGAGTGCGTTGTGTGGGTGGCCCCGGTGCCCGTCGAGGGCGCGGATTTCGTGGTCTCCGGCGAGGCCCGGGTGCGGCTGCCCAGCCAGGTCCGCGTGACCTACCGGGTGCTGAAGTCCGGCTGGCGGGCCGGTACGCGTCGTACGGTCGAGGTCCGGGCGGTGCTTCCCGGCCCGGGGCCGGTGCCTGAGCCGGGGCCCGGTCCGGGACCGGATCCGGCCGCAGAGGAGGTCTGCCCCGACTTCCTGCTCGTCGGCAGGGAGAGCATCGCCCCGCTGAGCCCGCGTCAGGGCACCGAGGAACTGTGTCTGGCCGGTGACCGGCTGGCGGCCGGGGAACCGGTCCGTACCGAGATCGACCTGCGGGACCGGGTCCGGCCGTACCTGCTGCGGGGCTTCCTGCGTGGCGCGGACACAACGGCGGCGCAGCTGGAACATCCCCCGCCCGAGACGCTGGTGGTTCGCTGACATGACGACGATCGTCTGCCCGTACTGCTTCACCTCCGACCGGTCCACCCGGCTGCACTACCGATGCCTGATGTCCCTCACCGGCGTGCGCGGCTCGGCGCCCTGCCCGCCGGTGGCCGACATCACCTGGGCGGCCTTCTCGGGCACCCCGGCCGCCGGGCGGGCCGCCCTGCGCGGACCGTGCTTCGAACCGCCGCGCGGCCTGCGCTCCGGACGCGGCCGGGCGCCCTGTCCGGCCTGCGGGGTCGAGACCCCGGTGCGGGTGTGCCGCAACTGCCACAGCGACCTGCCCAGCGACTACTGCGACCAGGACAGCCGGATCATCGCCCTGATCGGCCCCAAGGCCGCCGGCAAGAGCACATACGTCACCGTGCTCGCCCACGAGCTGCGCAACCGGGTGGGCCGGGAGTTCAGCGCCGCGCTGTCGGCGATGGGCACCACCACCCAGACCCGCTACCGGGACCTGGAGGATTCCCTCTACCACCGGCTGGAGCTCCCCGGCGCCACCCAACCGGCCGCCATGCGCTTCAACGACCCCCTGCTGTTCCGGCTGAGTGTGCCCCGGCGGCCGGCGGCTGGGCTGAGCGGCGGCAGCCGGCACACCGCGCTGGTCTTCTTCGACGCGGCCGGCGAGGATCTGGCCAATGCGGAGGCCATGGACCGCTACACCGCCTATCTGGCCGCCGCCGACGGCGTGATCCTGCTGGTGGACCCGCTCCAGTTACGCGTCGTGCGGGAGCAACTGACCGAAAAGGACGGCCAGTTGCCCGGGATCGAGGCGGCCCCCGAGCAGATCGCCGCCGACCTGGCCGCGCAGTTGCGCGGCCGCCGCAGGGGCGAGGGGAAGGGAAAGGTGACCACCCCGCTCGCGGTGGCGGTCACCAAGTGCGATGTGCTCCGCTCCTGGCTGCCGGTCGGCTCGCCGCTGCTGCGCCCGGCCTCCCATACCGGCGGGCTCCTGGACGGCACCGACCGCACCGCCGTCCACGAGGAGGTACGGGCTCTGCTCGACGAATGGGACGGCGGGCTGCTGTACCGCCAGCTCGAACGGGACTTCGCGGAGTTCTCGCTGTTCGGCTTGTCCGCGCTGGGCGCCGCGCCGCCCGCCGACGCCCCCTCCGACGTCCCCAGGGCCGGCCCTCAGCCGCTCCGAGTGGAGGACCCGCTGCTCTGGCTGCTCGGCCGGCGCGGCCTGCTGCCGGTACGCACGGCCCGGAAGGGACAGTGAGGTTCGCGATGACGTTCCGGCAGCTCCACTACACCTCCGCCCCTCCTGGCCCGGACGGATCGGGCTTCCGGTTCACTGCCGTCGACCCCGCCGTCGATCCGGTCCTGCTGCGGCAGGCCGAGCCGCTGCTGGGGTACGAGCCCCCGCGCGATGCCCCTTCCCGGCCGACGGCGGACGAACTGACCGGCTTCCCGGTGGCGTTCGGCTTCGCCCGCCTCCCGGACGGCACCAGGATGCTCAGCCGCACCGTTTACACCGGGGCCGACTACAGCGGCCGTTACGGCAATTTCCACGCGCACGCCCTGCTGCTGCCGCCCGGCGGCACACTGCCCCCGCGGATGTTTCCCGTAGAAGCGTGGGAGTCCCCGGACTGGCAGACCGTCACCCCCGCCGGCTCCGCCCCGCCGCCGCTGGATTCGCTGCGCCGCGGCGACCGGATCAACCGACCGGCGCTGCTCTCCTTCGCCCGGAACAGGGCGGAGCGGCTGGCGCCGTTCCTGTCCGATGTACGGCGGCTCTTCACGGCCGGGACGGCACCCGCGCCCTCCCTGGTGATGGTCGAGAGCGGGGCCGAGGAGGTGGCGCTGTGGGTGACCGTGGCCTGCACGGCGCTGCCGCCGCGGTACGCGGACGAGCTGACGTTCACGACCTACACACGCCGCCCGTATCTCGCCGACCAGCAGATCGTGGGCGTGCTGCCGGACGCGGAGTTCGGCTACGCCAGCTCCGGCCTCAACCACCAGTACCGGCTGCACCACTGTCTCGGCGGCGAGTCCAGCCCGCCCCAAGAGGCGGATCCCTGGGCGGCGGTGGCCGCGCGGATCTTGCTGGCCGGACGGCCGGAGCTGTTCGTACGCGTCCCGGCGGACCCGCCGTTCGAGGCCGGGGGACTGGCAGCGCTGGCGCTGTCCGAGGGTATCGCCCTGGACAGCACGGGCCGGGCGGCGGCGGTCAACTGGGCCCTGGGCCACGCCGGTCAGCGGGATGTGCTGTTCTGGCAGGCATTCCTGGACGCCCTGCTGCGTGAGGGCCGACCGTCCGGTGAGCTGCCCGGACTGCTGGCGGCGCTCGGCGCCCGCTGGCCGGCCGAGGTCACCGACCCGCTGGCCCGGGCCCTGGTCCGGGCCGCCGTCACCGGCGGCCCGGTGCCGGACCTGCGCCGCACCGCGCTGACCCCGCAGGCCCGCCTGGAGCTGGGCCGGGAACTTGCGCCGGCCCTGGACGCCGCGCTCGCCGACCCGGCCGCCCCGGCGGACCGGGGGCTGGCGCTGCTGGGCCTCGCCGAGGAACTGGGCGTGGACCTGGCCGGATCCCCGGCCCTGACCGGTCTCGCGGCGCGGATCGCCGACCACCTGCTCGCCGCTTCCTCCTCTCCTTCCTCCTCCCCGTCGGCGCGGGACGTGGCGGCCACGCTGAGCGGATCCGGGCCGGGCCCGGCCGAGCTGCGCGGCGCCGTACTCGACCGGCTCAACGACGTGGCCCAGACGGACGACGACCCCGCCCGAGCCGTTCCCGTGCTGTCCGAACTCCTGCCCTGGCTGGAGCAGGCCACCCCGGCCGACTACCCGCACCTGCGCACCGTCGTCGCCGCCGGGCAGCACGTGGCGGGGCTGAACGACGGGCTGCCACTGATGAACCGCCTGGTGCGCGAATCCGGTTGGTACGACGGCGTGGCCGACGCCTCCCTGCTGCGCACCGCCTTCCGGATCGCCTGGCCGCAGCGCCGCCCGCCCACCGCCGACGCGCGGATGCTGCTCGCCCAGATCACCCTGGCACCGCTCGCCGAGAGCGGCCTGGACCGGGAACTGGCCGCCGCTGCGATCGCCGCTGAACCCTCCGACCAGGACGCCCCTGAACTGGCCCGTGAACTGCTGGGCGGCCCGCCCGGGCCCGGCGGTTTCCCGGATGCCCGGACCCGGGACGCGCTACGGCTGCTGGTGCACGCCGAGGACATCCGCACCGGCCACGCGGGCAGCGGATTCACCGCGTACGCCGTCGCCCTGCTGGACCGGGCGCGGCCGGTGGCGGAGAACCTCGAACTCCGGCTCTCCGGCAACATCGCCGCTCGCATCCTCAGCGGATTCGCCCCCGGCGGCGAGCGCCCGGCCGGGGTGGCAGGGGTGCTGCTGACGTCGGAGCTGGAACAGCTGGTCCGCTCCGGGAACGAGCCGATGCTGGCGGCCTACGCCCAGGAGGCCCACGGCCCCGTCATGCTCGACCGGCTGCGCCGCGATCCCCGTTACCCGGCGGCCTGCTTCATCTCCTGGAACAGTTTCGCCGGAGCCGGCCCGGTCTGGGACGGCATCCGGCTCAGGCTGCTGGACCAGATCCTGCGGCCGGTGATCCGCAAGCTGCCGGATGCCGACCTGTCCGCGGTCGAGGGCCACCTGGCCGGCGCGGGCGCCCACTGGCCTGCCGAATGGCGGCGTTGGCACCGCCCAGGGCTGGTCAGACGCTGGGGAAGGCACCGTGGTGGCGGCGACCCCTCTGGCCCCTGGCGGGACGCCACCCCGGGCACCCCCGGCACCGGTCCCGGTTCGACGGAAGGGCTGGAGGACCACTGATGAACGCGAGCGACGGCTTCACGAAGAACCCTGTCCTCCTGGCGCTCGCCGCCATCCTGCTGGTCCAGTCGCCGGTCATCGCCTGGAATCTCCTGCGGGCGGCCCCGGTCTCGTACGCGAAGTTCACCCGCGCCGCCGCCCTCGCACTCGGCCCCTGGCGGGCCGGTGGCCACGACCAGCGCATCGAGGCGCCCGGCGGAAAGGAACCCGCCTACCTCTCCTACTGGGCCCGGCAGGTGTGGACGGACTCGGCCACCGCCGTCGTGACCGGCGCCGGAGTCGTCTGGCGGTATCTCGTCGACGACTGGCTCAAGGGCCGGGTCATGCGGCTGTTGCGCACGTACGCGCTCCCGTACCGGCGCAAAGGTGCCTTCGAGCTTGCGACGACCAGGTTCTTCGGCTGCGGGGTCGCTCTGGGGGCGATGCTGGGCGTGCTGGTCGCCGCCGTGGTCGCGCTGGCCGCGCTGCTGCTGTCCGGCGCCCTGCTGGCGGCCGCCTGCGTACTGCTGGCCGCCGCGGCCCTCGCCATACGGGTGACGGACTCCGTCCGGCTCAGGCTGGCAAACATCCGCATGCGGTGCCCCCACCCCGGCTGCTACCACCGGATCGCGCTCCCGGTCTACCGCTGCCCGAGCTGCAACAACCCGCACCGCTCGCTGCTGCCCGGCCGTTACGGCATCCTGCGCCGGGTGTGCGGCTGCGGCCGGGCGCTGCCCACCAGCTTCCTCACCGGGCGGCACCGGCTCGCCGCTGAGTGCCCGCAGTGCCGGCTTCCGTTGCCCAACGGCCTCGGATCGGCCCGGCTGGTCCACGTCCCGCTGATCGGCGGCACCTCCTCCGGCAAGACGATGCTGCTGCTCGCCATGGTCACCGGGCTGCGTGCCTGGGCCGAACGGGAGGAACTGCGGCTGGAGTTCGCCCTGGACTCCGGCCGCGAGGAGTACGAGCGGGCGGCCGCGGCGGTGGCCGCGGGCGGCTGGGCCTTCAAGACCCAGGTGCCGCTGCCCACCGCCGTCATGCTGTACGTGGGCAGGGGGCGGCGCCGGAGGCTGCTCTATCTGTACGACCCGCGCGGAGAGGCCCTGGAGTCCGGGGAGAAGATGCGCGAGCAGGAGTATCTCGCCCACGCCGACGGCTTGGTGCTGGTCGCCGATGTACTCGCCGACCCCTGGGTGCGCGGCAGGCTCACCGACGAGGAGCGGACCGTTGCCGATGCGGCGTCCCCGTCGGCGGAGAGCCCGATGGCCACCTACGAGCGGCTGGCCGGCGAGTTCTCCGCGATGTCGGGCCGCCGGCACCGCACGCCGGTCGCGGTCGTGGTGACCAAGCGCGATGTCATCCACGGGCTCGCCTCGCTGCCGCCGCTGGGCGCATCCGTGGACGGCTGGCTGACCGAGGTGGGGCTGGAGAACCTGGTACGCGGAGTGGAGCACGACTTCGGGGCGAGCACCTACTGGGCGGTGAGTGCGCACGGCGCGGCCGGACCGCGGTCCACCGAGGCCGAGCAGCTCCAGGTCGCCGGACCGATCATGTGGCTGCTGGGGCGTACCGGCCTGCGGGTGGTGTTGCCCAAAGTCCCTGACTACAGCTCCGGGCCACCAGTACAGTCGGTGTAATCGCCGTCCGGAGCAGGCCCGTTGGCCGCTCCGGGACAACGGCGGCGAGAGAGGGGGGATCCGATCGTGGGACAGGTGCCCGCCCATGTGGCCTGGCAGCGCCGCGTGGTGCTCGGAATGTTTGTGACATCGGCGGCCGCCGTCGTTCTGCTGGGCCTGGCCGCCGCGGCTCTCGCTTTCGCGGGTTACTAGCTCGCGTTCAAGGACTAGGGGGAAAGACAGCGTGAGTGACATTCCCGGTGGAGCGATGGCCAGCCGGCCGGTCCACTTCTTCTGGATCCTGGACACCTCCTATTCGATGGGTGTCAACGGAAAGATCGGCGAACTCAACTTCGCCATCCGTGAGGCGCTGCCCGAGATGCGATCGGTGGCGAACGACAACCCGGCGGCCGCCCTCATGGTGCGCGCGCTGACCTTCTCCACCACCGCCCGCTGGCAGCAGCCGACCTCCACGCCGGTGGAGGACTTCCACTGGCAGGACATCCAGCCGGACGGCACCACCAACCTCGGCGAGGCGCTGAAACTCGTTGCCCGGGAGCTGGAGATGCCCCCGATGCCGGAACGGGCGCTCAAGCCGGTGCTCGCTCTGATATCCGACGGCCAGCCCACGGACGACTGGCGTGCCGGAATGAAGGCCATCGACGCCACCCCCTGGGGCAAGCGCGCCGTACGGGTCGCCATCGCCATCGGCGAGGACGCGGACCGCAGCGTGCTCAAGGAATTCCTCGCCAACCCCGAGCTGCAACCCTTCGACGCGAACAGCCCCAAGCAGCTGGCGGCCGCCATCCGCTGGGCGTCCACGGTCGCCGTCAAGGCGGCCTCCACCCCCGTCGCGGCCTCCGACGCCAAGACCCTGGGCGCCGGCTACCCGCCGTACGCGCCGCCGGTCGTGGCGTCGGCCGACGACGATGACGACGATGTGTGGTGACCGTGCCCGATGCGCGCTGGCGGATCCTGTGCGAGCACGCCACTCCGGCGAGTAAGCACGTCTACCAGGACTACGCGGACCACTTCCAGCAGCAGGACGTCACCGTTCTGGCGGTGGCGGACGGACACGGATCATCGGCTCACGCCTTCAGCCATCTCGGCGCCCGCTACGCGGTGGACGTCTTCATCACCCTGGGCCGCCGTTTCGCCGAACGCGCCCTCGACCCCCGGCTGCCACTGCCCCGTCTGAAGGCCGACGCACAGGAGCGGCTGCCCCGCGAACTGGTGCGGCTGTGGCAGGACGAGGTGCTGGGGCACGCCCGGCGCAGCGCCGGCCTGACCGGACCCGCCCCGGACCCGGCGACCGTGCGCCAGCGGGACCTGGTGCCGTACGGGACGACCCTGATCGGAGCCGTCATCACACCCGACCTGCTGGTCGGGTGGCAGCTCGGCGATGGCGAACTCGCGGTGGCCGACCTCGACGGCAACGTCGCGATACCGCTGGACTCCGGCACCCCGGACCTGGGCGACGAGACGGACTCGCTGTGCAGCCGCCAGGCCTGGGACCTGATGCGGGTGTACTGGTCGCCGCTCACCGGCCGGAGCGGCACTCCCTCCCTGGTGCTGCTGTCCACCGACGGGCTGTCCAAGAGCTTCGTGGACCGCCAGGGCTACCAGGAGTTCGTCCGGGGGACGTATGAACGGCTGCTGGAGCTCGGCCCCTCCGCGGTCGGCGCCGATCTGCCCAAGTGGCTGGCCCAGGCGGCGAGGTACTCCGGGGACGACAGCACCGTGGTAGCGGCATGGCGTTCGGAAGGCTCGGAAGGTACGGAGGAACTATGACCAACGGCATGCTCCCCACCGGCAGCACACTCGTCACCGAGGACGGCTGGGACGTGACGGTCGTGGACCTGCTCGGCTCCGGCGGGCAGGGCGAGGTGTACCGGGTCCGCACCCCTGACGGCGACCGGGCCCTGAAGTGGTACTACCCGGCCTGCGCCGATGACCAGCAGCGGCAGATCGTGGAGGACCTGGTCGGCCGCGGATTCACCGACGACCGGTTCCTGTGGCCGCAGCAGCTCGTCATGGAGAACGGCGGCGGCGACGGCTTCGGCTACCTGATGGACATCCGGCCGGACCGCTACAAAGGCCTGCCCGCGCTCTTCCGGCGCCAGCTGCGCACCACGCCCAGGGCGCTGGTCACGGCCGCGGTCCACATGGTGGAGGCGTACAAGGCGCTGCACTCCCGGGGCGTCGCCTACCGCGACATCTCCATGGGCAACATCTTCTTCGACCCGGCCAGCGGCGATGTGCTGGTCTGCGACAACGACAACGCCGTCGTCGAGGGCGCGGTGTCCGGGATCACCGGGACCATGGAGTTCATGGCGCCGGAGCTGGTACGCGGCGACGACGGCGCCCTGCCGAGCACCCAGACGGATCTGCACTCTCTCGCGGTCCTGTTGTTCATGCTGCTGATGAACCATCACCCTTTCAAGGGCGTACAGGAGTTGCGGATCCGCTGTCTGGACGAGGCGGCGGAGAGGCGGCTCTACGGCACCCGGCCGGTCTTCGTCTTCGACCCGCAGGACGACTCCAACCGCCCGGACCCGGCAGAGCAGTCGACCGTCCTGGCCACCTGGGGCGTGGCGCCCGAGGCGCTGCGGAAGCTGTTCGTCCACAACTTCACCGACGGCCTGCGCGACCCCGCCCGCAGGGTCCGCGAGTCGCAGTGGCGGGAGATGCTGAGCAAGGTCCACGACACCATCGTGATCTGCGCCGACTGCGGTAAGCAGAACATGACCGAGCCGGACGGCCAGGTGCCCCCGGCCTGCTGGGCCTGCGCCAAGACGCTGGTGATGCCGCCCCGGCTGGTGCTCACCACCGCCCACCCGCGCACCGTACGCACGGTTCGGCTGGGCCGCGACACCCGGTTGTTCAAGCACCACCTCGAAGCCGAGCCCCGACGGCACGACTTCCGTGACGAATCGGTGATCGCCGAACTGTCCGAGAACCCCAAGCGTCCCGGCCAGTTCGGGCTGACCAACCGCTCCGACGCCGTGTGGCGGGCCCGGCGCGGCGACGGCTCCGCACAGGAGGTCGCGCCGTCCCGCACGATCCCCCTGCGGGACGGGCTCACCGTGGACCTGGGCGGCGGAGTGGAGGCCGTGCTCCACTCCGCCTGATGCGCCCGCCCGGCGCCCCGGGGCTCAGCCGCCGACGGCCTGGCGGATCCCCTCCACCAGCGCGAGCGTCCCGCTGCCCGCGACCGCGCCCTGGCTGATGGTGCTGAGCCAGGCCCGGATCCGGACGTGGTCGGCCGCCGTGTTCTGCTGATCGGCACGGGCCAGTTCGGCCTGTACCGCCTCCACCTCGGGGGGCGCGGTGGCGCCGAGTTGGCGCACCAGTTCGTTCGCGAGCCGCAGCGCCTCCGCGGTCTGCTGCCCGCCGTAGTTGTTGTTGACGATGTTGTTGTTCTGGGTGTTTCCCTCACCGCCGGCCTGAATCGGACCGTTGACGGGGGCGTTGAAGTTGAACGTGTCCATGACGCGGCACCTCTTTATGTCCTGGGCTGCCCGGCGGGCGGCGGAGTGGGCTGGTTCATCTGCTGGTTGTTGGTGCCGCCGGCCTGGACCGGACCGGTGATCGGGCCGTTGAAGTTGTACGTCTGTGTGTTGTGGATCTGCTTCTCGGTGTCCTCGAAGTCCGACGTGTCGATGTTGTGCTCCTCCAGGAAGCGCCCGGTGGCCAGGAGCACCCCCTGTTCGAGCCGCTTGAAGTAGTGCGAGGTGTCCCGTTTCTCCGCGTACCCCATCCGGTCCCAGTCCGCGACGAGTTCACGGAGCCCGTTGACCGCCCCGTAGTCCCAGTCGCGTTGGTTCTTGCGAATCTCCTTGCGTACACGGGCCAGGTCGCGGGCCTTCCGGCGTTGGTGGGCCGCCTCCTTCCGCAACCGCCGGGGGGCGCCGAACAGGGTCTGCCGGAAGCCCTCGTTGACCGTGCGCAGGGTGTCCCACCACAGCCTCGCAGTCCCGGCCGGAAGATATTCGACCACGTCGAACTGCGCCGACAGCGGCGGCAGGACGTATGAGGCGACCTCCCACGACAGCCGGGGCATCAGCAGCAGTGCGCGCAGGTGCATGGTGACCACCACCCGCCCGCCCGGACCGAGCATTCGCAGGCACAGATAGGTCTCCACCCCCGCGCCCGTTTGGACTGCCCCGGACTGCACCAGTTGCTTGGGCACGACAGCGAGCGGCGGCCGGGTCCGGTCGGGCAGCACATCCGGACCCAGGTGGGCCACATGAAGCCCGCGGACGTGCAGCCGGTTGCGGGCCTTGAGCGTCTCCAGGCCCACGATCTTGGGCATTTCGACGGCCAGGTAGTGGTGCAGATCAGCCGCGTCGAACGGGATGATCTGCTCGTCCTTGCCCTGGTCGTCCTTGGCCGGCCGGCTTACGTCGATGGGTGGCCACACTGCTTCCGTGAGCCGCCATCCGCTGCCCACGAACGGATTGATCGACTCCGCCGAGGCGTGATACGCGACGAAGTTGGCCCTCTTCAGGGACTCCAGCCGCTCCTCGATCTCCCGGTCCACCTCCCGCGCCAGCGACAGGACCGGAACTCCGTCCCTCCCCAGCTGCAGCGCGGCCTGCCGTCCCCGCAACCGGGCCTCGAACGCGACGCCCCACGCCAGCACCAGCAACAGTGCTGCCGCACCCGCGGCGGCCTCCGCCACCCCCGTTCGGCCCGAGATGAGCGTCCACAGTGCCAGCAACAACGAGACCGGCAGCAGCCAGGCGATACCGGCCAGCGTCCGGTCGCGCCGGTCGCACCGCCCTACCGCCTGCCGCGCATGCCGGACGAGCGCGACCAGATTGATCCCGTGCGGCAGACCCAAGGCCTGCAGCCCGTCCCCGGCGAATTCCTCCCAGACCGCGCGGGCGAACGGCTCGTCCAGATGCACGGTGGCACAGAGCCGCCGTGTCACAAGGTCCGTGCGGTATTTCGGCAGCGGGCTGAGTACAGCGAGCGGCATGCGTCCCCTCCCCCGAGTGCGCAACATGTCCCAGACCCGGTCAATAACCGGAACTCCACGGTAGGGCCTCGGGACTTGGCGGGGCAGGGATTCGTCAACTCCTGTCGTCGTCATTGTGCGTGCCGTTTCGCCGGTCCTGGCCATGCCATGCGCCGTGCAATCCGGTCAGGGCAATGGCGATGGTGGCGAGTCATCGGTGTGCCTTTCGATGGGCTCGGGAGGACGGTGGCCGATTCCGATGCTCCGCGTCGGCGGAGGGTTGCGGGAGAAGCCACATGTTGCAGCCGTGATTGGCAACCTGCCGGGCTTATGGGGGGGCGGCTGTGCCGGGTTTGAAACCGTTGGGCGAGGAACTGCGACCGCATGACTGCTCGCTGGCGCAGGCACTGCGCGACCTGTTTGAGATCCTCGGCGAAACGCTGCAGGCGTACGCCCTCCGGACGCACAGCGACAGAGGGACGGTCTCGCGCTATCTCTCGGGCAAACGGATACCTCCACGGACCTGGGTTGTCGAGCTGCACGGGAATGCCGCGCAGGCGGCCCGGGACGGCATCGACGTGATGGCCGCGGAACAGTTGCTGTTACTGCACTCGCGGGCCAGAGCTGCCAGCAAGTCTCCGGTTCAGCAGAACCAGGGGCTGCAGGAAGCCCTTGAAGCCGCTTACCGGGACCGCGATGAGGCCCGGCGGGCCATGTTGCAGCCCCCGCAACATCCGGAGATGCCGGAGCAACAGCAGCCGACGCCGGAAAGGAGCGTGGCACGGTGGGAGCGGGTATCGAGGGAGATCGACCGCGGGCTGCACGTGGAGCGGCTGCCCGCTCTGCTCAGTGAGCTCCAGCAACTCGGCCGTGGCGACGCGGTGATCGAGTTGCTGGGCGTGGCCGGCCGCCGCCCCGTTCCCCAGGTGATCCGCGCACTGGACGGCCTGGAGGCCGCAGGCCTGGGGCCGGAGGCCGACATGCTTGTCGGTCTGGCCGCGTTACGTACACCGGCGGAGGTGGTTGCCCTGGCGGTGGCGGACCGATCGGTTGAGGATGTATCCGAACTGGTGGTCGGTCTCAGTGATACGGAGCTGAAGGTGCGTGGAGTGAACGGTCTCTTCTCCGGCATCGGCGCATCGGCACGGTGCTGCACGGACGAGGCCAGGCTGTTCCGTATCCTGCACGACCGGGGGTGTGAGACGGCGAGCGCTCTGCTGGTCGGCAAGCTGGCCGAGTGTCGGGACGTCGACCATGTTGTGGGCCTGGTCATCGCCCTGCACGAGGTCAGGTTGCCCGAGGTGTCCAAGGAGTTGATATTCCGGTGCCGGGCCTCTGCTCGCTGGTTGCGCGGCCTGGCGAAGGCGCTGGAACGGGTCGCCCTTCACGACGAGGCAGGTCACGCACGGCAGTTGGCCTCACGAGGCTGAGGGCACGCCGACACGTCCAAGGGCGGCCGCCAGGCAGGCCTGTGGGATCCCGCATCCCTCATCGGCCGCCTTCGGCGGCCACGGTTGGCGGCACGCCGACCTCGCCCGTGCGGCGCAGCTTGTGCCAGCCGAGGCGGCCGCCGGAGAAGGCGGTGGCGGTGGACTGGAGCAGGACCAGGTACATCAGCTGGCGGTAGATGACCTGCTGGAGGGGGAGCGGCCACAGGTCGCGCAGCCGTTCGCCGTCGAGGTGGAAGGCGTAGGCGGCGCAGGCGGCCTGGACGCCGAGGACGAGGGTCCAGGCGAGGGCGGTGCTGACCGGGTTCATGAACAGCAGCCCGTAGAGGGCGAAGATGTCGATGAGCGGGGCCAGCAGCGGGGTCAGGATCTGGTAGAGCACGATCAGCGGCAGGCCGACGCGGCCGAAGCGCCCGGAGTGGCCCCGGTCGAGGCAGGCGCGGCGGTGCTTCCACATCGCCTGCATGGTGCCATAGGCCCAGCGGTAGCGCTGTTTCCACAACTGCCGCAGGGAGCCCGGGGCCTCGGTCCAGGCGCGGGCGCGCTCGGCGTAGACGACGTGCCAGCCGGCGCGGTGCATGGCCATGGTGACGTCGGTGTCCTCGGCGAGGGTGTCGTCGCTCATGCCGCCGACCTCGGCCAGGGCGGTCCGGCGGAAGCCGCCGACGGCGCCGGGGATGGTGGGCATGCAGCGCATCAGGTCGTACATGCGGCGGTCGAGGTTGAAGCCCATGACGTACTCGATGTGCTGCCAGCGCCCGATCATGGAGCCGCGGTTGCCGACCTTGGCGTTGCCCGCGACGGCCCCGATGCGCGGGTCGGCGAAGGGCTGCACGAGCTCGCGCACGGTGGACGGCTCGAAGACGGTGTCGCCGTCCATCATGACGATGAGGTCGTGACGGGCATTGGCGACGCCGTTGTTGAGGGCGGCGGGCTTGCCCGCGTTCTCCTGGCGTACGACGCGGACCCGGGCGTTCGGCAGGTGCGTGGCCATCTCCTCGACGATGTCGGCCGTGCCGTCGGTCGAGCCGTCGTCGACGACCACGATCTCGATCGGATGGTCGCTGACCATCAGGGAGTTGATGGTGTGGGCGATGCACTCGCGCTCGTTGTACGCGGGCACGATCACGCTCACCGGGTCGGTCACCGGCGGCCCGAAGGAGAAGCCGGGGGCGCGGCGCTTGCGGGCGTGGCGGCGGGCCAGCACCAGCATGGCGGCGAAGCGGGCGAGCACCAGGCCGCCGACGATCGTGAGCAGGACGACCAGCGCCGGGACGACCGTCTCGGAGAACTGCACGGCCCCGACGAAGGCCCTGCCCTGCCACAACTCGGCGCCGTGGACCGGGTGGTTGGCGCTGGGCGCGCCGATGGCCCCGGTGACGGTGGTGAAGCGGTAGCCCTGCTTCTGCAGGCGCGGGATGAGCAGGTCCAGGGCGGCGACGGTCTGGGAGCGGTCGCCGCCCGCGTCGTGGAGCAGGACGATGGCGCCGTCGCCGGGGTGGTCGGGGATGGCCGACTCGACGATCGACCGGACGCCCGGCAGCTCCCAGTCCTTGGTGTCGAGGTCGATGAAGACGCTGACGTAGCCCTTGCGGCCGATCTGCCGGACCAGCGGCCACGAGCGGTTGTCCAGCGCGCGGGCGGTGGCCAGATACGGCGGCCGGAAGAGCGAGCTGTGCACGCCGGCCGCCCCGGCGAGCGCCAGTTGGGTCTGCGACAGCTCACGGTCGATCCGGGCGGGCGAGCGGCCGATCAGGTCGGGGTGGGAGAAGGTGTGCACGCCGAGCTCGTGGCCGTCGCGCACCATTTCCTCGACCAGCCCGGGATAGCGGGCCGCCATCTCGCCGGTGACGAAGAACGTGGCCGGGACCCGGTGCCTGGCCAGGACCTTGAGGATCCGGGGCGTCCAGGTCCGGTTGGGGCCGTCGTCGAAGGTGAGCGCGATCGTGCGGCGGGCGACGTGGTACGAGCGCGGCCTGGCGCCCGTGGTGTCCAGCACCGGGCCGCCGTTCACGACGGCACGCGGGACCCGGCTCGCCGAGCTGGGCTTGCGCACCTGGTGGTCGCCGATGGCGAAGTCCCCGCGTACGTAGCCGTTCAGCAGCAGCGCGCAGACGAGCATGGTGAGGGCGAGCAGCGGCGTGACCAGCTTGGGCTTGCGCTGCTTGGGGGCCTTCTTCAGAGGGTTGTTCACTGTCCGCTCCCCTGGGACTGCGGTGCCTGCGGGCCGTCGGAGGCTCCCGACGCGGAGTCGGCGGGTGCCGGGGCCGCGCTGCCGGAGTCCGACGCGGCGGGCTGGACGGACGGCGGCGGTTCGACGGCGGCCGGTGCCGTCTGCGAGGGCTCCGCCGACGGGCTCGCGGACGCGGGGGCCGGGTCCGACGCGGGCGCGGACGGGGAAGCGGACGCGGATGCCGGGGCCGGTACCACCGGCCCGGCCGGGGCCGCAGAGCCGCTCGGCAGCGCCAGGGGCGGCGTCACCGCCCGTACCGCTTGCTGGGCCGCCGCCTGGACCATTCGGCCGGGCGGCGCGGGCGGCCGAGACGGCGGTGACTTCAGCACCCCGGTGCCCGCGGCGGCGGCCTCCTGGGTGCGTACGTAGTCCGCCCGCCGCACCCCGGCGTTCACGATGCCGGGCACCACGGCCTCCGGCCCGGCGGACGGCAGCGGGGCGCCGGCCTCGGGCGCGGCCGGCTCCTCCTCCTCGTGCCCCGGCGCGGTGCTGGGGATGCCGGGCAGCGGCAGGAGGGTGCGGGGCGCGATGGGCGTCGCCCCGGTCAGGCTCAGCACCAGACTCACCGTGTAGACGCTGCACACGGCCCCCACCGTCCACGCGATACGGCGTACGCGGCGGCCGCGTCTGCCGCTGCTGTCGACGAACACCGGTTCCAAGAGCTCTGGTTCCTGGGCCGGTTCGGCCGGGTCGGCCGGTTCAGCAGGGGCGGACGGTTCTTGGTGCCGGAAGTGCATGGCCGCAAGCTAACGCGCTGCGACCGGCCCCCGGCCCCGCCCGCCCGCCCCCCGGCCCCCTTTCCGGCCCTGTTCGCGGGCCGTGGCGGGGCGGCAGGGGGCGGTGCCTCTTTCGGGTGGGCGCGATGCCCCGGGGTGACGGACGGGCTGAATTCAGCCCGTCCGGCGATTGAGGACAAAGCGCAGCCCGCCGCGCTGGGGGCGCGTCGTGGACCTGGCCAAGATCCGCCGGACAGGCTTTCGCCCTACGCCTCACCCGCGTACCGCACGCCGATGCGGTCCCGGACCGTGTCGAGGGTGCGCATCACCGCGAGGCTGCCGTCCAGCGGGACGAGCGGTGACTCCAGCTCGCCCGCCCGAAGGCACCGCATGACCTCCTCCGCCTCGTACCGCAGGCTCGCCGCCGGGGCGGTGAACTCCTCCGGCTCCCGGCCCTCCCGGCGCAGTACGAAGCGGTCGGAGTGGAAGAAGCCGTGGGGGAACTCGATCCGCCCCGCCGTCCCGGTGACGGTGGCCGTGGCCGGGGTTCCGGCGGTGATGGAGCAGCTCAGGACGGCGACGGCGCCGCTGTCGTAGCCGAGCAGGATGCCGGTGTTGGCGTCCACGCCCTCCTCGGTCAGGCGGGCCCATGCCTGGACCTCGTCGGGCTCGCCCAGCAGCAGGTGGGCGAAGGACACCGGGTAGACGCCGAGGTCGAGCAGCGCGCCGCCGGCCTGGGCGGGGTCGCGGAGGCGGTGGGTGGGTTCGAAGGGCCCGGAGAGGCCGAAGTCGGCGTGGACGGCACGGATCTCGCCGATCGCGCCGTCGCGTACGAGAGCGTCGAGGCGGCGGATGACGGGGTTGCAGTACATCCACATGGCCTCCATCAGGAAGCGTCCGCGCCCCCGGGCCAGCTCCACCAGCTCCCGCGCCTCGACCGCGTTGACGGTGAAGGACTTCTCGCAGAGCACGGCCTTCCCGGCGCTCAGGCACATCCCGGCCGCGACGCGGTGGGCGGAGTGCGGCGTGGCGACGTACACCACATCCACCTCCGGGTCGTCCGCGAGCCCGGTCCAACTCCCGTACGCGCGCGGGATCCCGAACCGCTCGGCGAAGGCCCGGGCAGAGGCGTCGCTGCGCGAGGCGACGGCCACCACCTCGGCGTCCTCCTTGAGCTCCAGCAGCTCGGCGGTGAAGGCCGCCGCGATCCCGCCGGTCGCCAGAATGCCCCACCGGATCTTCCCGGGCTTCTCAGAATCTGCCATGTCCCGCTCCCGCCGCCCCGCTACCTGGTCTCGACCATTGTGTAAATCCTGAGAGCATAGAGAACGATTTGCCGACATGGAGATGGAGGCCCGCATGCCGGAGGCCGGCCCGATCCCGCCCGACCAGATATCCACACCGGACGCGTCAAAGCCGGTACGACCGGTACGACTCGCCGTACCCACAGCCGCCCGGCGTACGGGCCTCCTCGTCACCCTTGTCCTGGGCGGGCTCACCGCGCTGCCCCCGCTCTCCATGGACATGTACCTCCCGGCCCTGCCCGCCGTCACCCGCGCCCTGCACAGCCCCGCCGCCACCGTCCAGCTCACCCTGACCGCGTGCCTGGCGGGCATGGCCCTCGGCCAGCTGGTCGTCGGGCCGCTGAGCGACCGCTGGGGACGCCGCAGACCGCTGCTCGCCGGCATGGTGATCTACGTACTGGCCACCGCCGTCTGCGCCTTCGCCCCCACCGCCGAGCTGCTCATCGGCTTCCGGCTGCTCCAGGGCCTGGCCGGGGCGGCGGGCATCGTCATCGCCCGAGCCGTCGTCCGCGACCTCCACGACGGCCTGGACATGGCCCGCTTCTTCTCCACCCTGATGCTGATCTCGGGCGTCGCCCCGATCATCGCCCCCGTCATCGGCGGCCAGGTGCTCCGCGTCACCGACTGGCGCGGCGTCTTCGCCGTCCTCACCGTCGTCGGGGTCCTGCTCACCCTCGTCGTCCAGCGCTGGCTCCACGAGACCCTCCCCCCGGCCCGCCGCCACCAAGGCGGCCTCGGCGAGACCCTGCGCACGATGCGCGGCCTCCTCGCCGACCGCGCCTTCACCGGCTACATGCTGGTCGGCGGCTTCACCTTCGCCGCTCTCTTCGCGTACATCGCCGCCTCCGCCTTCGTCGTCCAGGACCTCTACGGCGCCTCCGCGCAGACCTACAGCCTGCTGTTCGGCGTCAACTCCATCGGCCTCGTCGTCCTCGGCCAGGTCAACGGCAAGGTGCTCGTCGGCCGCGTCCCCATGGACCGGGTCCTCGGCGCCGGCCTCGCGATCATCGCCGCCTCGGCCCTGGCGCTGCTCCTGATGACCTCCGGTGCGCTGGGCCGGGTCGGTCTGCTGCCGGTCGCCGCCGGACTGTTCGTCCTGATGTCCGCCATGGGCCTGGTCCTGCCCAACGCGAACGCGCTCGCGCTGATGCGTACGCCCCATGCCGCCGGATCCGCTTCCGCCCTCCTCGGCACCTCCTCCTTCATGATCGGCGCCATCGCCTCGCCTCTGGTCGGTATCGCCGGTGACCACACGGCCCTCCCGATGGCCCTGGTGCAGGTGGTGAGCGTGACCGTTGCCGTGATCTGCTTCGCCGGGCTCTGCCGCCCCTGGCGGCGTACTGTGGATGCACCGCAAGCGCAGTGAGCGCAGCAGGCGTCAGGAGGCGGACATGTCCGAGCCGATCGACGAGAGCAAGTGGGCCTGGAAGACAGCCGACAGCTGCCTCCACACCGGGTCCGAACACATGATCGACCCCGAGGACCTCGTGATGGCCTCCGGCCGCGAGGTCACCCCTGCCCGGCTGGAAGCGGCCCGCAGGGCCCTGGAGGAGCACGGTGCCGCGGCTGTCGAAAGGTACCTCCCCTGAAGCCCCTGAAACTCCTGACGGGCTGAGTGCTCTCGTCGACGACATACGGGCGTACGTCGAAGCCGTCCCCCGGCCCTGGTGCGCGGGCGCCGTGGTGCTGGCCGGGCGTGGCCCGGACGTCCTGCTGCACGAGGCGGTGGGCTGGGCCGTCCGCTACGCCGCGTACGACCGCGAGCTGCCGCGTGACCAGTGGGTCCCGATGCGCCCCGGCACGATCTTCGACCTGGCCTCGCTGACCAAGCTCTTCACGGCGACCGTCACCGCCTCCGTGGACGCGGTGGAGCTCGACGACCCGGTCGCCTCCCATGTCCCCGAATTCGGCGCCGCCGGCAAAGGGCCGATCACCGTACGCCACCTCCTCGACCACACCTCCGGCCTGCGCCCCGAGCTCCCGTTCCACGACTGCCCCGACGCCGCCGCCCGCACCGCCCTCCTCTGGGCCGAGGCCCCGGTCGCCGAGCCCGGCACCGTACGGATCTACTCCGACCTCAACCTCATCGCCCTCCAGCACGTCCTTGAGCGCGCCACCGGCGAGGCCCTCGACGCCCTCGTCCGCGAGCACATCACCGATCCGCTCGCCATGTACGACACCCGCTTCAACCCGCCCGCCTCCTGGATCCCGCGCATCGCCGCCACCGAGGACCAGCGCCGCCCGTGGGGCCGCCTCGACCGCGGCATGCTCCACGGCGTCGTCCACGACGAGAACGCCTACGCCATGGGCGGCGTCGCCGGCCACGCCGGGCTGTTCTCGTCGGCCCGGGACCTGGCCCTGTTCTGCCGCGCCCTGCTGGACCGCGGCGGCCCCTGGCGCGGCTTCGAGATCGACCAGCCGTGGTTCATGGGCGAGCTGGCCGGGCGCGGGGCGGTCGGCCACACCGGCTTCACGGGGACGAGCCTCGTCCTGGACCCGGCGTCGGATTCCTACCTGGTGCTGCTCGCCAACTCCGTTCACCCGCGCCGGGACTGGCGCGAGGGCAGCGCGATGCGGGCGGCGGCGGGAACACGCTTCGCGCGGGCGCTGGGGGTGGTATGAAGCTCTGGTGGCGGGGACGAGCGCGGAACGACTGGTGGCACGCTTCGGGCTGGTCGCGCTCGGCGTCGGCCCTCCGGCTGTAGCGGCGGTGAACTTCCGGGACGTCCTCACCCGCCATCCGGCCCTGGCTCTGGTGTCGTTCGTGGCGTACGAGGGGCTGCTCGCCGCCGTCGGCTTCGCCGGCCAGGTCTTCGGCGACGTACGCGACCGGTGGGCCAAGCGCGCCGCCGACGGGCTCGACCGCAGGCTGCTGTGGCGCATATCGGGCTTCGAACGCGACTACCGCGCCCAGGTGTTGAGCCGCCATCGCTTCATCGACCTCAAGGGCCTCGCCACGCGCGGTGACTTCACGCCCGAGCTGGAGCAGGTCTTCGTCGACGTCAGCCTGATGCCGCGCCCCGCCCACGAGGCCACCGGCGACTCCCTGGCCGGGGCGGCGCCACCGCCACCGCCCGTCCGGCAGTCCCTCACCGGCTTCCTCGGCGGCCCGGAGGGGGTGGCCCTCGCCGTGATCGGTGCCCCCGGCACCGGCAAGACCACCATGCTCAAGCACCTGGCCCTCCGGCTCGCCCGCGCGAAGGGCGGCCGCCTCCCGGTGCTGCTCTTCCTGCGGGACCACGCCGCCGCGATCGCGGAGAGGCCGGACATCACGCTCCCGGAGGTCATCAGGGCCACGCTCCGGCGGCTCGATGAGCCCGAGGGATGGTTCGACCGGCAACTGGGGGAGGGGCGTTGTGTCGTCCTGCTGGACGGCCTCGACGAGGTCGCCGGAGAAGAGGACCGTCGCAGTGTCTCCAAGTGGGTCGAAGAGCAGATCGCCGGCTACGAGCGCAACGACTTCGTCCTCACCTCCCGCCCCCACGGCTACCTCAGCGCCCCGCTCGACCGCGCCCGCGTCCTCCAGGTCCGCCGCTTCACCGGCGAGCAGATCTCGCGTTTCGTCCATGGCTGGTACCGCGCGATCGAGCGCCTCAGCACAGGTCTCGACGACGCGGGCGTGGCCGAGCGCGCCGAGATCGAGGCCGACGACCTGATCGGTCGCCTCCGCGCCCGGCCCGAGCTGTACGACCTGGCGGCCAACCCGCTGCTGCTCACGATGATCGCCAACGTTCACCGCTTCCGGGGCGCGCTGCCCGGCAGCCGGGCGGAGCTGTACGGCGAGATCTGCCAGATGCTGCTGTGGAAGCGGCAGGAGGCCAAGAACGTGCCGGTGGCCGAGGAGGAGGTCACCGGCGCGAAGAAGGAGCTCGTGCTGTGTGAGCTCGCGTACGAGATGATGACCGAACGTACGCGGGACATCAGGGCCGCCCGTGCCGCAGTCCTCCTCGAACCGCTGCTCTCCCGGGTCGCCGTGACCGTCCCGCCGGACGCCTTCCTCGCCTCCGTGATCACCGGCGGCCTGCTCGTGGAGCGCGAACGCGGGCTGTACTCCTTCGCCCACCTCACCCTCCAGGAACACCTCGCGGCGCTCCACATCCAGCACCGGGGGCTGTCGGACGTCCTCATGGAATCGGTGGACGACGGCTGGTGGCGTGAGACGACACTCCTGTACGCGGCCCGGGCCGACCCCGCCCCGATCGTCGAGGCCTGCCTCGACTCGGGCAGCGTCGCCGCTCTGGCACTCGCCTTCGACTGCCAGGAGGTTGCCACCGAGCTCGCCCCCGGGACGGCCCGCCGTCTGGACGACCGGCGGGAGTACGCGCTCCGCGAGACCGTCGGCTCGCCCCGGCGGCAACTCATGACCGCGGTGACGGTGACCCGCTGGCTCCAGTCCACCGTCGGCCTCGGCGGAGGGACCGTGGTCGCGGCCAGGCCGATCGACTGGGGGCTCTACCGGCTTTTCATCCGGGAATCCGGCCTCTCGCGGACCAGCCCCCTCGGTGGTGACGGAGACGGGACCGCCGTCGGCGTATCGAGGCCGGAGGTACGGGATTTCGTGCGGTGGGTGAACCAGCTCCTGCCCGATGGCGGCTGGCGGCTCCCCACCGAGGCGGAGGCCGACGATCCGGCATTCGGCCTGGTCGCGCGAAGTACGGAGCACACCGTCTGGGTGTCATCGCAGGGAGCGGACACGCTGCCCTCGCTCTGGGTTCCCGCCGGGCGGGAGCACCCGTGGTCTCCCACTCCGCCCGCGGACACCCTCGCCTTCCGCTGGGGCGCTCCGGACAGGAAATGGCTGACGCTGGGTCAAGTGGGGCTCTGCGGCGTCCTGGACTCCGTGACCGATGAGCGCAAGGCCACCTTCTGGGGATCGGAGCTGGCGATTCGCACGGAAGTCCCGACGAGGCGGCGGCCCGCAGGTGCTGAGCGTGAAGTCGCCGGCCGTGTGAACGTGCTCCTGGTCAACCGGTGGTCTCTCCCGCTCCGTCCGGAGTCGGCTCTGGGCACCGTGCTGGCGGTCCTGCCGCGCGGAGACGGGCTGGTCAGGGCTCGCCTCCGGGTGGCCACCTGGACCTTCGCGCTCCTGATCGACCTGGCCGGTCCGGTGCGCATTCAGGACATTCCTTCGTTCGAGGACGGCACGGTGGGCCATCCGTCGCTCGAAGATCACATCGCGAGGCACATGGGTGGCCGCCCCGAGGCTGTCCGCCATGCGTCCGGCCACATCTGTCCCGAGGAGATCACGTCGGCCGCGGCGGGATGCCTTGCGCGAATGCGCCAGTACTGGGACGGGGAGGACGCGTCACGGCGCGTCCGCCTCCCGGCGCTTCTCCTGGCGGAGGAGATCGACCGACTCGTATCGACCGACGACCGGGAACTCGTGCAGGGCCTCCGGGTGGGCGCCCTGGCCCTGGCCCTCCTGGCGGAGCGGGCGATGGACGACAGCGTGCTGGCCGCTGACTACCGCCGGCTCGCAGCAGGCCTCATCGCCCGCCGGAACCGCCTCGACGGGACCACCCCGCCCTCCGAGGTGATCGTGCTGGCCCGGTCCTGAGAGCCGGGCGGGACTGCCTCAGCGGAAGATCCCCGTGTGCCCCAGCGAATACCGCCCCGGCTGCGGATAGACCGCCAGGCCGTGCGGTCCGGAACCGACCGGGATCTTGGCGATGGTGTGGCCGTCGGTCGTGTCGATCGCGTAGACCTCGGAGTCGTAGCGGCCGGAGAGCCAGAGCACCTTGCCGTCGGCCGAGACGCCCCCCATGTCGGGGCTGCCGCCGCCGGGGATGTGCCACTTCCGCACGAGCCGGCCGGAGCGGAAGTCGAGCACGGACACGGACCCCTCGCCCCGGTTGGAGATGTAGAGGTACTTCGAGTCCCGGCTGACGTACAGCCCGTGGCAGCCCTTGCCCGTCCGCAGCAGCCAGGGGCGGTTGAAGGAGTCCCCGTCCAGGACCCACATGCCGTTGGCCGCCATGTCGGCGATGTACCAGGTGCGGCCGTCGGGGGAGACCTTGACGTCCTGCGGCATGGCGCCGCGCAGGGGGAGCCGGGCCTGGGCGACGACCTCCATCCTGGCGGTGTCGACCTTGAGCAGTTCGCCGGAGAACTCGCAGGAGACGATGAAGTACCGCCCGTCCGGGGAGAAGTCGGCGTGGTTGACGCCGTAGCAGCTGACGGGGACGACCTTCCTGACGGCCATGGTGTGCGCGTCGCGGAAGACGAGCTCGCGGTCGGCCGAGGCCATGACGACGGCGTACCTGCCGTTCGGCGTGAAGTAGAGGTTGTACGGGTCGTGTACGGGGACGCTCGGGCCGGCGATACGCGCCGTGCGGGGGTCGATGGGGGTGAGGGTGTTGCCGAGGTCGTCGTTGACCCAGAGGGTCTTGAGGTCCCAGGAGGGGACGACGTGCTGGGGCTGGCGGCCGACGGGGATGGTGCGGACGACCCTGTAGGTGGCGGGGTCGATGACGGAGACGGTGTCGGAGTTGGTGTTCGGGACGTAGACGAGCGAGGGGAAGTCGCGGACGACGGGGGAGAGGCGGCCCGGGCGGTCGGCGGCGTAGATGTCGGCCGGGTCCAGGAGGGGCGGCATGCCGGGGAGGCCCCCGGGCGCGGAGGCGGCGGCGACGGGACTGGCGGAAGCGGAACGGGACGGGCTGGGGGCGGGATGGTGCGCGGGGGCGGAGGGGGCGCACCCGGCGGCGAGGGCGAGCAGCAGGGGCAGCAGGGGGAGAGCGAGGCGGCGGCGCATCAGATGAGGAGCTCCGTGGCGGTGACGGCGCGCAGGCTGCGGGCCTGAAGGCCGTCGAGGATGGCGGGAAGGGCGGCGATGGTGCCTGGATGGCCGAGGTGGAGGCTGACGATGGAGCCGGGGCGGATGCGGTGGAGGACGTTGGCGCCGATGGCGTTGGCGCCGGGGTCGGTGTAGTCGAGGGAGTCGACGTCGTAGGAGAGGACCTGCGCGTACCCGGCGCGCAGGGCCGCCCGCTGGACGGTGGGGGTGACCAGGCGCGCCTGGGAGGGCCGGAACCAGCGGCCGGGGGAGCCGGTGAGGCGGCGCAGGCGGTCGGCGCAGCCGGCGATCTCGGCGTAGGCGTCGGCCAGGGACATGGTGTCGATGTCGCGGTGCGTCTGGGTGTGGTTGCCGAGCTCATGGCCGCCGTCGAGGATCCGGTGGGCGAGCCGCGGATACGCGTCGAGCCAGTCGCCGACGGCCAGCACGGTGAGCCGGGCGCCGGCGCGCTCCGCCTCGGTCAGCAGGGCGGTGGTGAGGGCGGGCTCGCCCTGGCCGTGGAAGGTCAGCGCGACCTGGGGGCGCGTCAGGGGGCCGTGGGTGAGCTGGACCGGGGGTGGAGCCGGGGGCGGAGCCGAGGCGCGGGGCTGCTTCGGCCTGGCGGCAAGCGGGGTGGCCGCATGGTGGGCGGCCGCACCGCAGCCGGAGGCCAGGGCGGCGGCACCGGTGAGGACGATGGCGCGACGGGTGATGGGCACGGGCACATTGCCCAGTTTATTGATTTATAGGGCGATTGCTCCGATATGACGGGCAGTCGGGTGACTGGAGCGGCTGGAGTGACTACGGCAAAGGGTGCAGATAGTGGCTGCACGAGTATTGACGTGAGCATGTGGGCGCCCTTCTGATGGCTGTCGAACACTCGGACGGTGTTCGACCCTGCGAACAGCCAGCCCCCCTGGAGAGCCGCATGACCCCCTCCCCCACGCCGACTCGCGTCCGCGCAGTCAGACGCATCGTCATCCAGGCAGTGATCCTCAGCCTCGCCCTCGCCGGCTTCCTCGCCGCGCCCCAGGCGCAGACGACGCAGGCCACTCAGGCCACGGAGAACGCCGCCGCCGCGCAGGTCTCCGTGACCCCGCCCTCGATGGGCTGGGCCTCCTGGAACAGCTTCGCCAGTGTCATCGACTACGCCACCATCAAGGCCCAGGCGGACGCACTGGTCTCCTCCGGGCTGGCGGCCAAGGGCTACAAGTACATCAACATCGACGAGGGCTGGTGGCTGGGCACCCGTGACAGCAGTGGCAACATCACCGTCGACACCACCAAGTGGCCCGGCGGGATGGCGGCCATCGCCACCTACATCCACAGCCTGGGCCTGAAGGCGGGCATCTACACCGACGCCGGCCTGAACGGCTGCGGGTACTACTACCCCACCCCTTCCGGTACTGCCGCCGCCCCCAACACCGGCAGTGAGGGCCACTACCAGCAGGATCTGACGGCCTTCCAGAACTGGGGCTTCGACTACGTCAAGGTCGACTGGTGCGGCGGCGACGCCGAGGGCCTCAACCAGGAGACCACGTACAAGGCGATCAGCGCTGCCAACACCGCCGCGACCGCCGTCACCGGGCGTCCCATGGTGCTGTCGTTCTGCGAGTGGGGCAGCGGCAACCCCTGGAACTGGGCCACCGGTTACGGCGACCTGTGGCGGACCAGCACGGACATCATCTTCTACGGTGAGACCCCGTCCACCGCGAAGATGCTGACCAACTTCGACAAGGGCCTGCACCCGACCGCCCAGCACACCGGGTACTACAACGACCCGGACATGCTGATGACGGGCATGACCGGCCTGACCGCCGCCCAGAACCGCACCCACATGTCCCTCTGGGCGATCTCCGGTGCCCCGCTGCTCGCCGGGAACAACCTCGCCACCATGACCTCCGCCACCGCCGCCATCCTCGGCAACTCCGAGGTCATCGGCATCGACCAGGACGCCCGCGGTCTCCAGGGCGTCAAGGTCGCCGAGGACACCACCGGCCTGCAGGTCTACAGCAAGGTCCTGTCCGGCACCGGCAAGCGGGCCGTCCTGCTGCTCAACCGCACCTCGTCCGCCGCCAACATCACCGCCCGCTGGGCCGACATGGGGCTCACCACCGCCTCGGCGTCGGTGCGGAACATCTGGTCGGCCACCGACCTCGGTTCGTACGCCACGAGTTACACCACCTCCGTCCCCGCCGGCGAGGGCGTGCTGCTCACCGTGAGCGGCGGCACCGAGGCCACGGGCACCACCTACACGGGCTCCACCTCGGTCGCCGTCACCGCGGCCGCCGCGGGTACCAAGCTGGCCGACATCACCTACGCGAACGGCGGCAGCACGGCCACCAAGACCACCCTCAAGGTCAACGGCCAGTACTCCACGGTCGTTTCCCTCCCGCCCACCGGGTCCGCCAGCACCTACGGGACCGTGTCCGTACTGCTGTCGCTGGCCAAGGGCAGCAACACGGTCACCTTCTCCACCGCCCCCAGCAACCTCTACGTACAGAACCTGACGGGGACCAACGGCACCGCCCTGGTCGGCACCGGCTCCGGCCGCTGTGCGGACCTGAACCAGAACACGATCACCAACGGCGCCCAGGCCCAGCTGTGGGACTGCGGCGGCGGCCAGAACGAGACCTTCACGTACACCTCGCGCAGCGAGCTCGTCCTCTACGGCAACAAGTGCCTCGACGCGTACAACAGCGGTACGACGAACGGCACCAAGGTCGTCATCTGGGACTGCAACAGCGGCACCAACCAGAAGTGGACGATCAACTCGACCACCGGCACCATCACCAACAACGTCTCCGGGCTCTGCCTGGACGCGTACGGCGCCGCCACGGCCAACGGCACGCTCCTCGACCTGTGGACCTGCAACGGCCAGACGAACCAGAAGTGGACGCTGAACTGATCTGAACTGATCCGAACTGATCCGACAGTTCGCATCACAGCAACGGGCCGGCGGGCCGTGTGCCCGCCGGCCCGTTGACCGTATCTGGACGATCCTGTGCGTTCTGTGTCGTGTCGTGAGCCGTGCCTGCCATGATGTGCGCGCCGCACCGCCTGTGTTCCTCTCCGGAAAGGTCCAGTTCTGTGAGCGTCAGGATTCAGCCCACCGCCCAGGTCGACGAGAAGGCCGAGGTCGGAGAGGGGACCACCGTCTGGGATCTGGCGCAGATCCGGGAGGACGCCCGCCTGGGCCGCGGCTGCATCGTGGGCCGGGGGGCGTACGTCGGTCCGGGGGTGTGGATCGGCGACAATGTGAAGCTCCAGAACTACGCGCTGGTATACGAGCCGGCGGTGCTCGCCGACGGGGTGTTCGTCGGCCCGGCGGCGGTGCTCACCAACGACTACTACCCCCGTTCGGTGGACCCGGAGGGCAGGCAGAAGCGCGGTGGCGACTGGGAGCCCATGGCCGTCGTGGTGTCCGAGGGTGCCTCACTGGGGGCCCGTTCGGTGTGTGTGGCGCCGGTGCGCATCGGGCGTTGGGCGCTGGTCGCGGCGGGTGCGGTGGTGACCCGGGACGTACCGGACTTCGCGCTCGTGGCGGGTGTGCCGGCCCGCCGGATCGGCTGGGTGGGCCGCGCCGGGGTGCGGCTGGTGGAGCGTGACGGGGAGTCGGGCGGCGGGTGGGAGTGCCCCGACACGGGTGCTCTGTACGACGAGAAGGACGGCCAACTCGTCGAGCGCGCATGACAGGTTCTTTTCCTCAAAACGGCAATCCTCGAACATCCATAGGCATATCGTGTGTCCGAACCGTGCAGACTGAGCACAGCGAGAACACAGACCAGTAGTGCGCAGTGGGGGATTACGGGGTTGGGCACACGTGTGTCCAAAACCTGGGGCGGGACCAACTCCAACACCTGGCGTCGGCCCATGCCTGCGTGCGCCCGCAGTCGCATCACCGTCATGACCCTGGGGGGTTGGTGTGCCCAAACGATGACCACCACACGTCTGGCGGCGCTCGGCCATGAGGAGCCGACGCTGCTCCCGCTCGCCCAACGGCTGCTCGCCGTGGCCGAGTCGGGACTGCCCGCGATGCTCCTTCCCGGCGGCGAGAACTTCGCCTTCACGATGGCGGGGCAGGCTTCACCCGGCGGTTGGAGCCTGGAGCGGCGCGGCACCAGCACCCGGTACGCGGCCATCACCGCACTGGGCGTCCGGTTCCTCCCGGAGGACCGGCAGCGCGCGGTCCTCGCGGGGCGCACCGCCGAGGAGTTCACCGGTCTGCTGGTCGAGTCGCTGCCCGGGGTGACCAACCTCGGCGACGCGGCACTCATCGCCTGGGCGGCGGCCGAGACCGGCCACCCCAAGCTGTCCGACGCGCTCGCGCGGGTCGCGGAGCTGGACGACGACAGCCGGCCGCAGTACACCGTGGAGGCGGCCTGGGTGCTGTCCGCCCTTGCGGCGGCTCGCGGCGCGGTCGATGTGGAGAATCGTTTCAGCGCAGCTCGCGACCGCCTGCTGCGGGCCCGGATCGGTGACAGCCCGCTGTTCCCGCACGCCACCGGACCCGGCCTGGTGCCCTGGTACCGGGCCCATGTCAGCTGCTTCGCCGACCAGACGTACCCGCTCCAGGCCCTCGCCCGCGCCCATGCGAGCGGTGACGGGGACCCGGAGGCGCTGGCCGCCTCCGAGGCGTGCGCCGCGCGCATCTGCGAACTGCAGGGCGACGGCGGCCAGTGGTGGTGGCACTACGACGCCCGCACGGGCGGCGTCGTGGAGGGCTACCCGGTCTACAGCGTCCACCAGCATGCGATGGCGCCGACCGCCCTGTTCGACCTCGCGGACGCGGGCGGCACCGACTTCGGCGCGGCGATCCGCAAGGGCCTGCGCTGGATGACGGAGGTGCCCGAACTGGCCGCCGCCCCCGAAGGCCCGGAGGACATGATCCTCGACGAACTCGGCGTCACCTGGCGCAAGGTCTACCGGGGCGATCCGAAGAAGGCCGTCCGCGCCGCCCGCGGGGCCAGTACCCGCGTGGCCTCCGGCCTGCGGCTGAAGTCCCTGGACCGGGTGTTCCGTCCCGTCTCGGTGGACCGCGAATGCCGGCCGTACGAATTCGGCTGGATGCTCTTCGCCTGGCTCGGGGGCCGAATATGACCAAGTCTCAGAGCAAGCGGCAGACCCTGTTCGGGGTCGAGCTGGACCCGCTGACCATGGACGAGACCGTACAGCGCTGCCTCCAAGCGGTCCGGGACGGCGAGCAGTTGGAGATCGGGGTGGTCAACGCCGCGAAGATGGTGAACATGCGGCGGGACCCCCGGCTCGCCGAGGCGGTGTCCGGCTGCGACCTCGTCCTCGCCGACGGGCAGGCCGTGGTCTGGGCCGGCCGGGTGCTGCGCGCCCGGCTGCCGGAGCGGGTGGCCGGGATCGACCTGTTCATGCGGCTGCTGGCCGAGGCCGAATCGGCGGGCATATCCGTCTACTTCCTCGGCGCCAGGCAGGACGTACTGGATCAGATGCTGCTCCGGGTCGCGGACCGCTTCCCGGGCCTGAAGGTGGCCGGCAGCCGGAACGGCTACTTCGACGACACCGAGCAGGCAGCCGTCGCGGACGCGATCGGCGACAGCGGCGCTCAGTTGCTCTTCCTGGGCATGACCTCGCCCAAGAAGGAGATTTTCACCGCCGGTTACGGCACCCGCACCGGCGCCCGGGTCGTGCACGGCGTCGGCGGCTCCTTCGACATCCTGGCCGGCGTCACCCGGCGGGCCCCCGCGATCTGGCAGCGGCTGGGAGTCGAGTGGCTCTACCGCGCGCTGCAGGAGCCGCGCCGCCTGGGCCGGCGCTATCTCACCACCAATGCCGCCTTCCTCCTCATGACGGCACGGGAGCTCATCCGCCCCGCCCCGTCGCCCGCCGGTTCCGCGAACAGGAGCAACTGATGCGCGTCGTCGTGGTTGGACAGGGTTACGTCGGACTGCCGCTGGCCATCCGAGCCGCCGAGGTCGGCCATGAGGTGATCGGCTACGACGTGGACGCGCGGCGGGTCAAGAGCCTCGCCGCCGGGGAGTCCTTCGTCGAGGACGTCTCCTCGGAACGGATCCGCGCCGCGATGGACCGCGGCGCGTACCGCCCCAGCGACGCGGCCCGCGACTGCGGCGGCTTCGACGTCGCCGTGGTCACCGTGCCCACCCCGCTGCACGAGGGCACCCCCGACCTCAGCTACATCCGGGAGTCGGCGGTCACGCTGGCCCGCTACCTGCGCCCCGGGGCCACCGTCGTCCTGGAGTCGACCACCTACCCCGGCACCACCCAGGAGCTGTTCGCCCCGATCCTGGAGGACGGCTCCGGGCTCACCGCGGGCACAGACTTCCACCTGGGTTACAGCCCGGAGCGGATCGACCCGGGGAACGCCGTCTGGGGCTTCAAGGAGACCCCGAAGGTCGTCTCCGGCGTCAACGAGCCCTCGCTGAAGGCCGTACGGGACTTCTACGACGACCTCGTCGACACCACCGTGCCGGTGAGCTCCCCGAAGGAGGCCGAGCTCGCCAAGCTGCTGGAGAACACCTTCCGGCATGTGAACATCGCGCTGGTCAACGAGATCGCGATGTTCGCGCACCACCTGGACATCGACGTCTGGCAGGCCATCGAGGCCGCGTCCAGCAAGCCCTTCGGCTTCATGAAGTTCACCCCCGGACCGGGCGTCGGCGGCCACTGCCTGCCGATCGACCCGTCCTACCTGTCCTGGCGGGTGCAGCGCGAACTCGGCCAGAGCTTCCGCTTCGTGGAGCTCGCCAACGACATCAACAACCACATGCCCGAGTACGTGACCCGCCGCATCATCGACGCCTTCAACGAACGGCGCCGGTCGGTGAACGGCTCGCGTGTGCTGCTGCTCGGGCTGGCGTACAAGAAGAACACCGGCGACGCCCGCGAGTCCCCGGCCCTGCGCATCTCCCAGCTGCTGCTGGACATGGGGGCCCAGGTCAGGGCGGCGGACCCACATGTCGTGGAGAGCCTGCCGGTGGACGCCCGGCTGGTGCGGGTCGAGGTGACGGCCGAGGAGGTGGCGGCCGCCGATGTGGTCGTCCTGCTCACCGACCACGACGGCTTCGACTACGAACTCGTGGCCGAGCACGCCCCCTTCGTACTCGACTGCCGCCGACGGCTGTCCGGATCCAACATCGAGGTGCTCTGAGCCGTGTCCGCGTTGCGAGTCGTCTGTGTCGCCGGGGCGCGACCGAACTACATGAAGATCAAGCCGGTGATGGACGCTCTGGAGCGCCGGGGCGCCGAGGTGGTTCTCGTCCACACCGGCCAGCACTACGACCCGGCCATGAACGACGTGTTCTTCGCCGACCTGGGGATCCGGCCGCCCGACCGCTTCCTCGGGGTCGGCTCCGGCAGCCACGCCGAGCAGACCGGACGCGTGATGACGGCGTTCGAACCGCTGCTCGGCGAGGTGTCCCCGGACATCGTCGTAGTGGTCGGGGACATCAACTCCACCCTGGCCTGCGCGCTGGTCACCGCCAAGGCCGGGCCCCTGCTCGCCCATGTCGAGTCCGGCCTGCGCAGCCGCGACTGGAGCATGCCGGAGGAGGTCAACCGGGTCGCCACCGACCGGGTCAGCGACTACCTGCTGGCTCCCTCGCCCGACGCGGTCGAGAACCTGCGGGCGGAGGGGTACCGGGAGGACCAGATCCACCTGGTCGGCAACGTCATGATCGACACGCTGCTGGCCAACCTGGAACGGGCCAGGGCGTCGGCCATCCTGGAAGAATACGGCCTGGCCAAGGGCGAGTACGGCCTCGTCACCCTGCACCGGCCGGCCAACGTGGACGATCCCGAGGTCCTGGCCGGGCTGCTCAAGGCCCTGGGCGAGATCGCCGGCAACTGCCCGCTGCTGCTGCCCGTGCACCCGCGGGCGGCGGCGCGGCTGGCCGACATCGGGGTTCCCGGCGGCATCCGGCTCGTACCGCCCGCCGGATACCTGGACTTCATCGCCCTGCAGGACTCCGCCCGCATCGTGCTGACCGACTCGGGCGGCGTACAGGAGGAGACCACCGCGCTGGGCGTGCCGTGCGTGACGCTGCGGGACAACACCGAGCGGCCCATCACCGTCGAGCAGGGCACCAATGTGCTGGCCGGCCGGGATCCGGAGCGGATCGTGGCCACGGTGAACCGGGTGCTGGACGGCCCGCCCGCGCCGCGCCGGCCCGAGCTGTGGGACGGCCGGGCCAGCGAGCGGATCGCCGATGTGCTGCTGGAAGGAGGCACCGCGAGCACCAGGCCGAGACCGACCGACCTGACCACCGGCCGGACCGCTGACCAAACGCTCTTCGTATGATCCGGTTGCAACATATGCTCGACGAACATCGGGTCGCGAGGGGAAACCACCATGGATCTCGCTGAGATCTTCCGTGTCATGCGCAGGCGTTGGTATGTCCTGCTGCCGGGACTGCTGCTGACCGCCGGTCTGACGGTCGCCGTGGCCCTGGTGGTTCCGGTCACCTACCAGTCGCAGAGCACCGTGGTCCTGCTGAACTCCCAGAAGGCCACCCGTGCCTACGACGGCAACCCCTTCCTGAGCACGCAGACCTCGCTCACCGGCATGGCCGACAGCCTGGCCCGCAACCTCAACTCCGACGCCTCCATCCGAGCCCTCAAGTCCCGGGGCGCCACCGGGACCTTCGAGGCCAAGCTCGCCGACAACGCCCAGGGGCCGCTCATGTGGCTCACCGTGACCGGCACCGACGAGTCGTCCGTCCTGGCGTCCGACCGCATCCTCACGGCGTACGCCAAGGAGCGGCTGGAGGCCTTCCAGGAGCAGCAGTCGGTCGACAAGAACGCCATGATCCGGATGATGACCATCGTGGCCTCGCAGAACCCGGTGGCGCAGACCAAGACCCGGCTGGAGTACATGATCATGGCCGGTGGGCTGGGCTTCGTGCTCAGCATGGTCGCCACCTTCTACGTGGAGGCGCGCAAGCGGTCGCGCGGGCCCGCGCAGGAGCCGGAGCCCGACCCGGATCCGGAGCCGGCGGCGGAGCAGGAGGAAGAGTCCGCCGAGCCGGAGGAGGAAACGACCTTCCCCAGGCCCACGACCGAGGAATCGGTCGTGGAACAGACGCTCGCCATCCGGCGGCCGCCCAGCTGGTCGCGGTCCGCCGAGGCCGAGCCCAAGGTGCAGCGGTCCGTGGTGACCGCCCCGCCCGCAGAGCCGCTCGACGAGGAGTCGACTCATGGACACCGTCCGCGCACCGGTCAGCGAGACCGGTGAGACGAGCACCGGTGAGACGAGTGATGGTGAGACGAGTGATGGCACCGCCGCGCCGTCGTTCGGCCGCAAGGTACGGTCGGCGGCCCGCTGGAGCCTGATCAACACCGTCGTCATGCGCCTGGGCAACTTCGCCACCGGCATCCTGCTGGCGCGCTTCGCCCTCGGGCCGGCGGAATGGGGCGTCTATGGCATCGCCCAGACCGTGCTGCTGGTCCTGCTGTCCGCCAACGAACTGGGCGTCGGCCTGGCCATCGTCCGCTGGGACGGCGACCCCCGCCGCTTCGCGCCGACCGTGCTGACCCTCGGCGCCCTGTCCAGCGGCCTGCTGTACGTGGCGATCTTCCTGTCGGCGCCCACGGTGGCCGGGCTGCTCGGCTCACCGGACGCCGCCGGCGTACTGCGCGTGATGTGCCTGTGCGTGGTGATCGACGGGGTGGCGCAGGTGCCCGCCGGCTTCCTCACCCGGGAGTTCGCCCAGGGCAAGCGGATGGTCATCGACGCGCTCAACTTCGTACTCAGCACCACGGTGACCCTGGTGCTCGCCTTCGAGGGCTGGGGCGCGATGAGCTTCGCGTGGGGCGCGGTGGCGGGCAACATCGCCGCGCTGATCGGCTGTGCCGTGGCCGCCCCGGGCACCCTGAAATTCGGCTGGGACCGCGAACAGGCCCGTGCGCTGCTGAAGTTCGGGCTCCCGCTGGCGGGCGCGAGCCTGCTGGCCCTGGCGGTGGTCAACGTGGACACCATGGTCGTCGGCTCCACCCTCGGCCAGGTCTCGCTGGGCTTCTACGTCCTGGCCTTCAACATGTCCGGCTGGCCCGTACGCATCATCTCCGAGGCCGCCCGCCGGGTCTCCTTCGCCGGCTTCTCCCGTCTGGCCGGCTCACCGCAGGCCCTCGCCCAGGGGTTCAGCCGCGCCCTCGGCGTGCTGATCACCGGCACCGTGCCTCTGTGCGTCCTGCTGGCGGGCCTGGCCGGGCCGGTCGTCGAGCTGGTGTACGGGAGCCAGTGGCTGCCCGCCGCCAAGGCGCTGCCCTGGCTGATGGCGCTGGGCCTGGTCCGGATCGGCTGCGAGCTGGCCTACGACTGCCTGGTCGCCACCGGACAGCGCCGGTCGCTCTTCGGCGTCCAGGGCCTGTGGCTGGTCGCGCTGATCCCCGTACTCGTCGTCGCCGCCCGCACCCACGGCATCGTCGGGGTCTCGCAGGGCCACGTCCTGGTCGCCGTCGGCCTTGTCGTGCCCGCCTTCCTGTTCGCCCTCGGCCGGGCCGGGATCAGCCTCCGCTCGATCGCCCGGGCCTGCGCCTGGCCCTTCTTCGGAGGAGCCGTCATGGCCCTGGTCATCCTCGGCGGCCGGCCGCTCGTCGGCGGCGGTGTCCTCGCCCTGTTCGCTGCCGGCGCGGTCGCGCTGGCCTGCTACGTGGTCTGCGTACTGCCCAGCCGCGGCTTCCTGCTCGGCTCCCGAGGAGGGGACACGGCATGACAAGGCTCCGGGCTTTACTCGCCGCCCTGGCGCTCACCCTGGCCCTCGGCGCCACCGCCTGTTCCGGCAGCGGCGACCCCTCCTACCCGCCCTGCCCGGACGCCGCCCTGACCTGCCCGCAGGGGGGCGGCCAGTCCTCCTGGGCCTCTCCGGCCCCCCTGGCCTCTCCCACCTCACGTGGCCCCGGCTCCCCGGCCGCCCAGGGCATGGGGGGCTCCGCCGGCCCCGGCACCTCCCCGTCGTCGAGCCGCTCCGCCACGGCCACCGCGGCCGCCCAGGCGGCGGGCTTCCCCGACGCCCGTACCACCGGCCCCCGCATCCCCCTGACGCCGCACAACACCGGGGCCATGAGCGTCAAGACCAACGGCACCGTCATCAGGGGCTGGGACATCACCGGCTCGCTCGACATCTACGCCAACAACGTGACCATCGTCGACACGAAGATCACCTCGACCAACTGGTGGGGCATCAACCTGCGCCCCGGATACAGCGGGCTGCGGGTCATCCACAGCACCATCACCGCCATCCCGGGCAAGGGCCCCGACAACGGCGGCGAGGACTACGCGGTCTCCAACAGCGGCGACAGCTCGATCGAGGTCGGCTGGAGCGACATCTCGGTCTTCGGCAACGCCCTGTCCATGGGCCAGGGCAACATCCACGACAACTACGTCCACGACCTCGTCGCCTTCCGCAACGCCGGCGGCGAGTGGCAGCACGTCGACGCGGTGATCAGCGGCGGCGGCAGCACGGGCAAGCTGACCATCCGCCACAACACCCTCCTCAACCCGGTCGCCGTGGACCGGGGCGCCTCCGCGAGCATCGGGCTGTTCTCCGACACCGGCACCGTCACCAACACCGTCATCGACGGCAACCTGCTGGCCGGCGGCGCGTACGCCCTCTACGGCGGCGGCGACGGCGCCACCGGCATCAAGGTCACCAACAACGTCTTCTCGACCCAGTTCCACCGCAACAGCGGCGTCTACGGAGCCGTCACCGCCTGGAACGAAGGCGGCGCCGGCAACGTCTGGACCAACAACCGCATGGCCAACGGCACCGCGATCACCCCCAAACCGGCCGGCTGAGGGCTGAGGAACACCATGATCCGACGCATCGCCCGAGCCCCCTGGGAGCTCCTCAAGCGGGCCTTCGGCTGGCTCGTCCTCTTCGAGCTGAGGAACAAGGTCCTCCTGGCGCCCTCAGCCGTGAGTCTGCGCCGCTTCGAGACCGCCGAGGCCGCCCGCCTCGCCGCCGTCCCGATCCCCGCCGCCCTCGTCGCCACGGTGATAGCCACCCACCGCCGCCCCGACGCCCTGCGCGCGGCCGTCCGCTCCGCCCTCGCCCAGACCGTACGCGACCAGATCGTCATCGTCGTCGACGACGGCGCCGGTCTCCCCGAACTGCCCGACGACCCACGGCTGTTCGCCGTCTCGCTGGCGCACAACACCGGCGTGGCCGGCCTCGTGCGCAACGTCGGAATCCGGCTGACCCGCTCGCGCTACGTCGCCTTCCTCGACGACGACAACCTCTGGGAACCCGACCACCTCGAACAGGCCCTCGCGGTCCTGGAGGCCCCCCAGGGGCCCGACGGCGTCTACACGGCCCTGCGCCGCGTCCTGCCCGACGGGACCGAGCGGGACATCCTGTCGGTCCCCTTCGACCGGCGCCGGGCCGCCCGGGAAGCCTTCCTGGACACCAACGCGTTCGTCGCGCGCCGCGACCGGTCCCTGCACTTCAGCCGCCTGCGCCGGACGCCGGAGGTGCTTCCGCGCGAGGACTGGGAGCTTGTGTACCGCTACAGCCGCGCCCACGACGTGCGGCACGTACCGCACCCCACCGTCCGGTACCTGGTGAACCCGGCGAGCTTCTACACGACCTGGGGACCCGCCGAATCCACCGGCTGACCTGCGGTAACGCAGTCGATCAGGAATCGAGAAGCGAGGTCGGCGAGCCGCGGCTAGCGTGACGGTCATGGGCATCACCACCCGGTGTGACCCCCGACTTCAGGAGTGACCATGGCTGTCAAGACCGTGCTGCATCCCGTGTCCGACCTGGCGAAGGCCAAGGCGGTGTACGGCGCCCTGCTCGGCGTACCGCCGCAGACCGACGAGCCCTACTACGTCGGCTTCGAGGCCGACGGCCAGCACATCGGGCTGGTGCCGGGCGGCGGACCGCAGGCCATGACCTCACCGGTGGCCTACTGGCACGTGCCGGACATCGAGGCGAAGCTGGCCGAGGTGACCGCCGCGGGTGCCACCGTGAAGGAACCCGTGCACGACGTCGGCGGCGGCCGCCTGGTGGCCACCGTCACCGACCCCGACGGCAATGTCCTCGGACTGCTCCAGGACCGATGAGCGCCAGCCCGACAGACGGAGACATGATCAGCATGGCCACGAAGACGCACGCCGCCGACATCCACGATCTGATCCGCGTGCACGGCGCCCGCGAGAACAATCTCAAGGACGTCAGCATCGAGATCCCGAAGCGTCGGCTGACGGTGTTCACCGGTGTCTCCGGCTCGGGCAAGAGCTCGCTCGTGTTCGACACGATCGCCGCGGAGTCGCAGCGGCTGATCAACGAGACGTACAGCGCCTTCGTGCAGGGCTTCATGCCGACCCTGGCGCGGCCCGAGGTCGACGTCCTCGACGGGCTGACGACCGCGATCATCGTCGACCAGCAGCGGCTGGGCGCCGATCCCCGCTCCACGGTCGGCACCGCCACCGACGCCAACGCGATGCTGCGCATCCTCTTCAGCCGGCTCGGCAAGCCGCACATCGGCTCGCCCAAGGCGTTCTCCTTCAACGTCGCCTCGATCAGCGGGGCGGGCGCGGTCACCATGGAGCGCGGCGGACAGAAGGTGAAGGAGCGCCGCAGCTTCAGGATCACCGGCGGCATGTGTCCGCGCTGCGAGGGCCGGGGCGCGGTCACCGATCTCGACCTCACCCAGCTCTTCGACGACTCCAAGTCGCTCTCCGAGGGCGCGATCACCGTCCCCGGTTACACGGGCGGCGGCTGGAACTCACGGCTCTACAGCGAGTCGGGCTTCTTCGCCCCGGACAAGCCGATCAGCAAATTCACCAAGAAAGAGCTGCACGACTTCCTCCACCGCGAGCCGACCCGGATGAAGATCGCGGGCATCAACATGACCTACGAGGGGCTGATCCCGCGCATCCAGAAGTCGATGCTCGCCAAGGACCGGGAGGGCATGCAGCCGCACATCCGGGAGTTCGTGGACCGGGCGGTCACCTTCACCACCTGCCCCGAGTGCGACGGCACCCGGCTCAACGAGGGGGCCCGGTCGTCGAAGATCAAGCGGATCAGCATCGCCGACGCCTGCGCGATGCAGATCAGCGACCTGGCCGAGTGGGTCCGCGGTCTCGACGAGCCGTCGGTGGCGCCGCTGCTGGTGTCGCTGGTGGACACCCTCGACTCGTTCGTGGAGATCGGCCTCGGCTACCTCTCGCTCAACCGGCCCTCGGGCACGCTGTCGGGCGGCGAGGCGCAGCGCGTCAAGATGATCCGCCACCTCGGCTCCTCGCTCACCGACGTCACCTACGTCTTCGACGAGCCCACCATCGGCCTGCACCCCCATGACATCCAGCGGATGAACGACCTGCTGCTTCGGCTGCGGGACAAGGGCAACACGGTGCTCGTCGTGGAGCACAAGCCGGAGACGATCGCGATCGCCGACCACGTCGTCGACCTCGGCCCCGGCGCCGGCACGGCGGGCGGCACCGTCTGCTTCGAGGGCACCGTCGAGGGGCTGCGGACCGGCGGCACCATCACCGGCCGCCACTTCGACGACCGGGCCAAGCTCAAGGAGGCGGTGCGCAAGCCCACCGGCACGCTGGAGATCCGCGGCGCCACGACGCACAACCTTCAGGGCGTGGACGTCGACATCCCGCTCGGGGTGCTCGCCGTCGTCACCGGCGTCGCGGGCTCCGGCAAGAGCTCGCTCGTACACGGCTCGATCCCGGTCGGCGGGGGCGTGGTGTCGGTCGACCAGGGCGCGATCCGCGGCTCGCGACGGAGCAACCCGGCGACGTACACCGGACTGCTGGAGCCGATCCGCAAGGCGTTCGCCAAGGCCAACGGCGTGAAGCCGGCCCTGTTCAGTGCCAACTCCGAGGGCGCCTGCCCCACCTGCAACGGTGCCGGTGTCATCTACACCGACCTGGCGATGATGGCCGGCGTCGCCACCACCTGCGAGGAGTGCGAGGGGAAGCGGTTCGACGCGTCGGTGCTGGAGTACCACTTCGGCGGCCGCGACATCAGCGAGGTGCTGGCGATGCCGGTGACCGAGGCCGAGGAGTTCTTCGGCACCGGCGAGGCGCACACGCCGGCCGCGCACCGCATCCTCGGCCGCCTCGCCGACGTCGGGCTCGGCTACCTCAGCCTCGGCCAGCCGCTCACCACGCTGTCCGGCGGCGAGCGGCAGCGGCTCAAGCTGGCCACCCACATGACCGAGAAGGGTGGTGTCTACGTCCTCGACGAGCCGACCGCCGGCCTCCACCTCGCCGACGTCGAGCAGCTGCTCGGCCTGCTCGACCGGCTCGTCGACTCCGGCAAGTCGGTCATCGTCGTCGAGCACCACCAGGCGGTCATGGCCCACGCCGACTGGATCATCGACCTCGGCCCCGGCGCCGGCCACGACGGCGGCCGGATCGTCTTCGAGGGCACCCCCGCGGACCTCGTCGCCGCCCGCGCCACCCTCACCGGCGAGCACCTTGCCGCCTACGTCGGCGGCTAGGGCCTGTCCGGCGGATCTCCTTGGCGTCGCGTGCCCTGGCACCAGCGCTCGCGGCGTTGCCGAAACGCCCACAGGAAACCACCCTGCGGGCGCTCCGGCGCCTTGCGATCGCAGGCACCAGACCCCGCTCCTTCCCCCACGGAGATCCACCGGACAGGCCCTAGAGCGGTGCTGATTTTCAGCCCGTCCGGCGATTGAGGACGGAACCGGTCACCGGACGGACCCGGCGAACCACTCCGGTCACGCGGGAGTGGACGAGTGGGGAGTCGACTCGGGACAATACGGATGTGCAAACCGACCGCCCGACACCCGAGGAAGCCGCGCTCCAGCAGCGCCGGCGCGACCTCGCGCGGCTGCGCCGGGTCCGCGACCGGATCGACCGGGAGTACGCGCAGCCGCTGGACGTCGAGGCGCTCGCCCGCGGCGCGCACATGTCGGCCGGGCACCTCAGCCGCGAGTTCCGGGCCGCGTACGGCGAGTCGCCGTACAGCTACCTCAGACGCGGCGCATCGAACGCGCGATGACGCTGCTGCGCCGTGGCGACAGGAGCGTCACCGAGGTCTGCTTCGCGGTCGGCTGCTCATCGCTGGGCACCTTCAGTACCCGCTTCACCGAGCTGGTCGGTGTGCCGCCCAGCACCTACCGGCGCGATGCGGCCGCCGCGATGGCGGGGATGCCGTCGTGTGTGGCGAAACAGGTGACCAGACCGGTGAGGAACCGGGAAGCGCCGCCAGCGGGCCGCGACTAGCGCGGTGACTGCGTACGTTCGACGGGTTGCGCAGCCGCTGGCTGCGCTTTGTCCTCAATCGCCGGACGGGCTGAATTCAGCCGCAGCAGCGCTCCCGCTGCCGCGCGGCTGGCCGGACGGCCGAGCGCGGCGCGTGAGGCCTCGCGCAGAAGAACGGCACCCCGGAAGAGGGCGGTGGCGACGGGCCCGTGCCGGCGCCCGTACAGGCGGACGCGGTTGACGGTGAGCAAGGTCCAGAGCCGGGGCGAGACGCGGGACTCGCCGCCGAGGTGGACGGCCTCGGCGGCGGGCTCAAGGCGGGTGGCGTAGCCGAGATCGCGGGCGCGCAGGCAGTACTCGGTCTCCTCGGAGTAGAGGAAGAAGGACTCGTCCCAGGGGCCGCAGGCGGCCAGGCAGTCCGCCGACAGGGCCATCAGTGCGCCGGTCGCCCAGTCGGCACGCGTCGGCCGCTCGTACGCGGCGGGGTCGGTGACGAGTTCGCTCAGGCGCGGGAACCGTCCGGCGCGGCGGTTGCCGATGACGGCTTCGCCGAGGGCCCGGGAGACGCTGGACTCGCGGCGCAGGGAGTGAAGGGGCGCGTCCCGGCCGTCCTCGTACAGGAGGGGGACGCTGATGCCCACCCCGTCGCCGAGCCCGTCGACGAGCCGCTTCGCGCAGCCCTGCCGCATGCGGATGTCGGGGTTGCAGACCAGGACCGCCGAGTACCCGCCGTCCGCTTCACCGGCGGCGCCGAGGGCCGCGTTGACGCCGGCGGCGTACCCCGCGTTGCGGCCTGTCCGGACGACCGTGGCGTCGGGAGCGAGCTCCCGCAGGACGGCGACGGTGTCGTCGGCGGAGTCGTTGTCGGCGACGACGAGCCGCCAGTCGAGGCCGGACATGCCGTCGGGGAGGGAGGCGAGGAACCCGGGGAGGACGGAGGCGCTGTTCCAGGTGACGACGAGGACGGCGACGGGGCCGGCGGCGGGGCTCATCGGGAGGACTCCACGAGTTGGGGGAGTGGGGGTTCGGCTCTCTGCGAAGAAGGAGCGGCCGGGGCGGCGGCCTCGCGCCGGATGAAGCCCAGGTAGCTGCCTCCCGCGCCGAGGGTCAGGAAGAACATGCCGGCGAACATCGGGAAGCTGAGGGAGTCGAAGGTGGCGCTGATGACCAGGGCGACCAGCGAGGAGGCGAAGAAGGCCTGCCCCAGCTCGCGGTCGGACTCGGTGCGGGCGAGGCGCCGGATGGAGCCTCCCTGGTGGATGCCGGTGATGAAGAGGGTGAACAGGGCGATCAGCCCCAGCAGGCCCATCTCGGCCAGGGTCAGCATGTACTGGTTGTCGGTGAAGAAGTACAGGTCTGGCGTGAAGGTGCCGAATCCCCGCCCGAACAGCGGCCGTTCCTCCAGGTAGGGGACGATCGCGCTGTACTTGACCGTACGGGCCTGGGTGCTGCTGTCGGAGTTGTTGATGAAGGTCGCGAACAGGGTCGTGATGGTGCCGATCAGCCCGGGGATGATCACCTTGAAGCCGGCCACGGACGCCGTCATGAGCCCGAGCGCGGCCCAGCGCCGCTGCGGCTTCCAGCGGGGCACCATCACCAGGGCGATCAGCAGCATGCCGATGATGGAGGTCCGCGACACCGTCAGCGGCAGCGCGCCGGCCATGATCAGCACCGGCCCCCAGCGGCGTACGACGTGGAGGTGGCGGCGTACCGGGTCGAAGGCCTGCTGGATGGCGAAGGGCACCAGGATCGCCAGCATCCCGCCGAACTCCAGCGGCTGGGCGGTGGTGGACCGGGGCCGGGTGAAGGAGCCGCGGTCCATGGCGGTGACCTGGGCGACGCTGGTCTGGAGGCCGGGGATGTGGATGGAGTCGGCGATGTTGGTGGCCGAGAAGAAGTCGTAGTAGCCGATGGCGGCCACGATCGTCCCCATCACGACGACCCGGCGCATCAGTACGTCGAGGCGGTCGCGCTCCTGGATGCCGGCCGAGGTCAGCACCACCAGCGACACCCACACCATGAATCCGATGAGGCCCCGGTCGGCCCCGAGGACCTCCTGGTGCGAGCTCTCCCGGGACGCGTCCGCGATGTACGCCATCAGGACGGCCACGGCCAGTACGCACATCGCCACCCGCACGAGCCGGGTGCCCGGGGCAGGAAGGATGCGGCCGCCGAGCCAGGTCGCGAGGTACCACAACAGCCCCAGCAGGGCGAAGACATTGGCCGGGGTGCCGACGCCGCCCAGCGCGGGCAGGGCGAGGTTGGAGGGGATGAAGAAGGCGAGTACGAGATAGACGGTGAGGATCGCGGTGGCGTCCACCCGCCGGCTCAGCAGGCGCCTGCGGACCGGCACCGGCTTCGGGGGCCTGGCGTCCGGTACTTCCTGCGGCCGCTGCGCCAGGCTCGTCGTCCCGGCGCGCCCCCGCTTGCGGACCACCGCGACGCCCTCGAGCAGGATGGACAGCATGAACGCGCTGACCACGCCCAGGATGACGACCGCCGCGATGTCCTGGTAGCGGGTCTTCGACTTCGACACCGGCGTCTGCGGCAGCACGACGGGCGCGGTCTGCACGAAGTAGACCTGCGGGACCTTCGCGGCGGCCTGCAGGGCCTTCAGCTGCTCACCGGCGAAGTCGGTCAGGGTGTTGGTCTCCTTGAGCACCTTCGCCCGGTCGGTTCCGGTGACGCTGAGGGAGACCAGCGGGCTGTCGCTGTTCGACGCGAAACCGGCCGTGTACTGGTCCGTCATGCCGCGGCCGTGCAACTCCTTGGCCGCGTCGCTCGATTCGAGGGTCCTGATCAGCACATCGGCCGTGACGACCAGTGAACCGCCCGCGTTCGAGATGGGATTGCCGAAGGTCGGGGCCAGCTGCGCGACGGCCCTGGAGTCCAGCAGCGCGACCGAGCTCTGCGACTGGTAGGAGACGGGCACGGTCACGTACAGATAGGCCCCGCAGAGCACACTGAGCAGGGTGAAGGGCACCATGAAGTACCAACGCCTGCGCAAGATGGCCAATATCTCGCCAATGCTCACAAAACCTCCCCGCATCTGGTGGCGGCCCGCCGCGCGTCCTGCCAGTATCGGTGCTGACGGAAGGAAGTCCTGTGTCGCCTGGGAACGTCGCCGACGCTCTGATCCGCCGCTGGTACGTCGTGGTGGTCGCGCTGCTGCTGACGGCCGTCGGCGGCTACCACGTCTACCGCCCCGCTCCCCAGTACACCGGCTCCGCCGTGGTCGTCCTCAAGCCGCCGGTGACGGGTAACCAGCCCAACCAGCTTGCCAATCTGCAGCCGCCGCTCGCCGTGGTCTCCTACGCGGTCATCCAGCAGCTGGAATCGCCCGCCGGGCAGAAGGAGTTGAGCGCCGCAGGCGTGCACGGGACCTACCATCTCGTCCCGCGCAACAGCGGCACCAGCGCCACGCCCCGCTATCTGATCCCCTCGCTGCAGGTGCAGTCGCAGGCCTCCGACCCCGACGCGGCCGAAACCGCGGTGCGCCGGATCATCGAGGTCTACACCCAGCACGTCGAGGCCCTGCAGACGGCCCAGGGGGTCCCCTCCGCGGCGCGGATCACGCCGACCGTGCTGGTCGCCCCGAGCGCGGCCAAGGTGCTGGGCACCAAGAGCCGGGCGCTGGCGGGGGCCGCCATGCTGGGCGGGGCCGGCGGCATCATCGGCGCGCTGTGGTTCGACCAGTACGCGCTGCGCCGCAGGACGAAGAACTCCCAGGGCCCACGCCGCCACGCCGGCCGGATCCCGGTGGCGGGCTGAGCTTCGCGCATCGAGCGTGGACATCAGATACCGCGGCGCTTCCACGACTGCCACCACAGCCATTCCCGCCCGCGATCGGCCACGGCCGACCACACCAGCGGCTGGAGGTACGGCATCAGCCCGGCGCCGACGCGCTGCCGCCGGTACAGCGCCTGGTACTCGGGAAGGCCGGTGAAGCCGGGACGGCACTCGGCGGCGAAGGCGACCAGATCGTCGACCGGGACGACGTCCGTGCGCCCGCGGTCGTAGGCGCGGTACGCGCGCCGCAGTGCGAAGCGGGCGAGCCGGGTGTGCACCATGTCGGCCAGCCGTTCGGCCTGCGGCAGCCGGTCGGCGCACTTGTCGAGGACTGAGTCGAAGGCGACGAGGCGCTGGCGCAGGTCGTCGAGCTGGCCGCCGAAGTCCGTGGTGGACATGTTCTTGCCGTGGACGCGGTAGTAGGCCTGGTCGGCGCCGCGTATGTAGCCGACGTCGGCGTGGGCGGCGAGCCGCATCCACATCTCGATGTCGCCGGCGTGGGGGAGCGCGGGGTCGTAGCCGCCCACCTGGCGCTGCAGGCTGGTCCGGACGACGACCTCGGGTGAGGTGATGCACCCTGTGGCCTCGCGGAAGCGCCGCTCCAGCCACCACTGCCCGGGATAGACGACCGAGCCGGTGCTGTGCGTACGGGCCTTGGGCAGCGGCCCGCCGTGCTGGAAGCGCAGCGGGCGGCCGTAGGCGAACCCGGCCTCCGGGTGGGCGTCCAGGAGGGCGGCGGCGCGCACCAGGGCGCCGGGGACCAGCCGGTCGTCGGCGGAGAGCAGGGCCACGTAGTCGCCGTCGGCCCATTCCAGCAGGCCTTCGTTGTAGGTGGCGATGTGGCCCTTGTTGGTCTTGTGGACGCGGACCTCGATCCGGGAGTCGGCGGCCGCGAGCTTGTGCGCGGTCTCCGCCGAGTCGTCGGGCGAGGCGTCGTCGATGATCAGTACGCGGACGTCAACGCCGTCCTGCTCGTCCAGGACGCTGCTCACGCAGTCGGCGAGGAAATGGCCGTACTTGTAGCAGGGAATCACGACACTGACGGTGCTCATGGGTCGGTAAGCCAATCCCCGGTGGTGGCCTCCGCGCGGGAGGCCACCACCGGTGGGCGCTAGTTCTTCTTCTTACGGACGGTCTTGCTGGTCAGGGTCCAGCTGCGGGACTTCACCGTGTGACGGTGCTTGTCCCGGGCCGTGACCGTGACCTTGAACCGCGTGCCGTCCGGCAGCGGGGCGGACAGGTGGACGGACACCTTGTGGGTGGCCCGGTCGTAGGAGAGGACGGCGGTGACGTGCATCTTCCTGGCGGCCGCGGCCTTCGTGCCCGGCAGGATGGTGACGGTCGCCTTCACCGAGGACAGCTTCGTGGTGCTCGGCAGCGTGGTGACGAGGGCACTGGCCGCGTCGGCGGTGTGCGTCAACGAGGACGCGGTCACCTCCGAGGCGGTGGCCGTCGACAGCTGCGCGCTCGGGTCGTCGGCGGTGAAGACCGGGCCGACCCAGTAGTTCGCGGATCCGTAGGAGCCGGTGGGGAAGCCCACGTCGGAGCCGTACCGGTAGAGCCCGTTGTGGGCCGAGGTGGTGTCGGCGGTCGCCGTGAGCGGGTAGGACTGGTGGGCCGCGGTGAAGTAGCCGCCGTCGACCGCGTAGTTGCCGTTGGGCGCGTGGTAGGAGACGACGTACGGGGTATCGGCGTCGATCGCCACCGCGGTGGCGAAGGTCAGCGTCTGCCAGCCGGTGGCCGTCTCGCCGGTGAAGGTGCCGGAGGCGAGGAGCGTGCCGCCGGCGGACCACAGGCTGCCGGTGTGCGTGCCGGTGTTGCCGGTGCCCTTGTAGAAGCTGACGCCGGTGATCCAGCCGCTCGCCGAGGACTCGAACCGGGTGCCCAGCTCAAGGGAGTTGGAGTCGCCGGTGACATCGGTCGTGCTCGGCACGGTGCTGGAGTTCCACAGCGTGCAGGGGCAGGTGACCGCGGGCGGGGTCGAGCTGGTGGTGAAGCTCCAGGTGACCGGGTCCGCCATCTCGTTGCCCCACAGATCGGAGGCCTGGACGGAAGCGGTGTACGTGGTGTTCAGCGCCAGTTCGGTGGACGGGGTGAAGGTCGCCTGGTTCGACGCGGGGAGCGTCTCCGTCCCCGGCACGGTGTCGCCGTCCGGGTCCTTCACGGTGAACGTCAGGCTGGTGGAGTCGATGGCCGAGCTGAAGGTGGCCGACACCGGGGCCGTGATCGACACGCCGGTCGCCCCCGAGGTCGGCGACTTGGCGGTGACGGTGGGCGGGGTCGTACTGGCCGTCGAGGTGTCGAGCACCACGTCGACCCAGTAGTTGCTGCCCGAGGACGCCGAGGACGGGAAGGCGCTCGTCGAACCGTAGTGGTAGACGCCGTTGCCGCCGTCGGTGCCGGACTGGAGCGCGGTGAGCGGGGCCAGGCCGGCGGCGCTGCTGGAGAAGTAGCCGCCGTCGTAGGAGTATCCGCCGTTGGGGGCGAAGTACGAGGCGACGTAGGTGGTGTTGGCCTTGACGGTCACCGGGGTGGCGAAGTTCAGCTGCTGCCAGCCCGACGCCGTCTCGCCGGTGAAGGTGCCGGTGGCCAGGCGGGTGCCCGAGGCGCTCCACAGGCTGCCGGTGTGGGTGCCGGTGTTGGCGGGGGACTTGTAGAAGCGGACGCCGGTGATCGAACCGGCCACCGTGGTACGGATCTTGACGCCGAGCTCCAGCGAGCTGCCGTCGCCGCCGTTGACGGTGCCGGGCACGGTCGAGGCGGGCCAGATGGTGCACGGGCAGGCCTGCGGGCCGACGGTCACCGGGATGGTGGTGACGGCTCCGATGTTGACGCTGTCGTCCACCGCCCGGACCTTGATCGAGGCCGAGCCCGGGGTGGTCGGGGTCCAGCTGTAGCTCCAGGACGCCAGGCCGGTCGCGGCGTTCCAGGTCGTGCCGCCGTCCGTGGACACCTCCACGCGGGCCACGACGCCGCCGGAGTCGGTGGCGGTGCCGTGGATGGTGACCGGCGCCTGCGCCGGGACGGTGACATTGGCGGCCGGGCTGGTCACGGTGACCGTCGGGCCGGTGGTGTCGGTGGAGGCCGTCGTCTGGACCAGGTTGGACTGGATGCTCAGCGGCTGGACGCCCATGTCGGCCAGGACGTTCACCGTGGCCTGCTGCATACGGGAGTCCTCGGTGACCACCACGTCATCGGGGTCGTACACCGGGATGTTGGTCAGGCCCCACGACCACTGCACGGTCCCCGACCCGAACACCAGGGCTCCGGAGTCCTGGTCGCGGAACTCGACGAGGTTGTGCGTCGCGGTGCCGTTTCCGTACATGTTGCCCCAGTCGAGGCGGTACTTGCCGTCGTTGATGTCCACGGTGGTGGACGACAGGTCGATCTGGCCGGCGGGTCTGGTGCTGTTCTCCAGGTCGCTGTCCCACTCGTAGCCGAGCGTCCCGGTCGGGAAGGTGGCGGTCTGGCTCGAGGTCAGGCTCGCGATCGAGGTGTTGCGCCAGAGCCGGTTCTTGCCGTACGAGCCCGGGACCGTGATCGCGTCGTCGCGAGAGCCGTTCACCTGGAACATGGAGCCGGTGAGGATGTTCGGCGGCTGGTACGTCTGACCGTAGGAGGTGCTGGTCGGGTCCATCCAGGTGCCGGTCCAGGTGCCGCTGGGGTCGGCGATGCCGTTGGACTGCGCCATCTTGGTCATCTTGTAGCAGACCAGGGTCCGGTTGGAGGTGCTGGTGCCGTCGATGCTCGGGGCGAGCCGGGTCTTCCAGAAGACCTCGTTCCCGCTGAAGTAGCCCTGCCGGACCCCGGCCTTCCTGGCCGCCAGGACATTGGTGTACTGACTCTGCGTCCAGTACTCGTCATGGCCCGAGGACAGGTACACCTTGTGGTTCGGCAGCAGGGTGGCGCCGTTCGTCGACACGTCGACGCCGGACAGGTAGCTGACGTCGTAGCCGTTGCGCTCCAGCCAGGACAGCATCATGTACTCGGAGCCGTAGATGCCGTTGTCACCGCCGATGTCCAGCGGCCGGTTGTAGCTCACCTGGTAGGCGCGGCCGTCCGGCGCGGGGCCGGAGCCGCCGTAGAGGTCCTGGCCGCCGTAGTCGTTGTAGGCCTGCCAGGTCTCGTCACTGGTCTGCACGACGATGTCGGAGGTGCTGGAGTCCTTGCGGACGACGAACGGGTACGGCATGAGGCCGTCGCCGTCCGTCTGCGTCAGGTTCGCGATGTACAGGCCGGACACGGCGTCGCTGGGCACCGTCCAGCTCGCGGTCACGGGCCAGTTGCCGCAGTCGACCAGGCCGACGGAGGCGTTGGTGGTGCAGCTCGCGGGGCTCGAGGTGTAGTTGGCGGAATACGTCACCGCCGCCTGGGCCGCGGTCGAGATCTCGCGGGCGCCGTCGCCGCCGTACCAGCCGAGCCGGTAGATCTCGACGTGGTACGAGACCTTGGACTGGACCTTGAACTGGACGGTTTCGCCGGCCTGGACGCTCTCCTTGGTGGAGAAGCCCTTGATGTCGCCGTAGGCGTTGGGTGAGTACCAGTCGGACATGGGGCTGCCCGTCTTGGAGTTCTCACAGACGATGGGATTGCTGCCCGATCCGCAGGGATCGGACGCGTGGGCGGGGACGGCCTGTGGCAGCACCGCCATCACCAACGCTGCTACCACGGCGAGGCGGCCGCCCCGGATCCGTCTGGTCCATCTGTTGTGCATGTGTACCTCTCAGCGGTGCTGTGCGGGACCCGGCCTGGGTGGCCGGGGTAAGGCGGTGAAGCGGGTTGGGGCGTGTGCTGTGGATCTTTCAGCCGTGGGCTGTCGGTGGCCCTCGCGCAGTTCCCCGCGCCCCTCAGGGGCCGTGGCCCTCAGGGGCGCGGGGAACTGCGCGACCAGCCCACAACCGCCCGCGGCTGACGACGGAGGATCGCCGAGGCGACCGGGAACCTCGTCATGCGCGGAGCGCGTGGGTGAGGGTGTCCGCGACGCGTTGCTGCTGATCGGCGGTGATCTGCGGGTAGAGCGGAATCGACAGGATCCGGTCCGCCGCATGCTCGGCGTTCGGGAAGTCGCCCCGGGCGTGGCCGAGATGGCGGTACGCCTCCGTGAGGTGGACCGGCGCCGGATAGTGCACCCCCGCGCCGATGCCCTCCGCGTTGAGCTTGCCGACGACGGCGTCGCGGTCCGCTCCGGAGACCTGGACGACGTACAGATGCCAGACGTGGACGTTGCCCTCGTCCGTCACCGGGAGCACGACCCGCCCGGCGGCCGCGAGGCCGGCGAGCAGTTCGTCGTAGCGGGCGGCGGCGGCCCGCCGCGCGGCGTTGCCCTCGGCGAGGCGGGCCAGCTTCGCCCGCAGGACGACGGCCTGCAGCCCGTCCAGGCGGCTGTTGAACCCGGGTACGTCATGGCGGTACTTGGCGACGCCGCCGTGGTTGGCGATCGCGCGCACCAGGCCGGCCAGCTCCTCGTCGTCGGTCAGCACCGCGCCCGCGTCACCGTAGGCGCCGAGGTTCTTCCCCGGGTAGAAGCTGGTGGCCGCGATCCCGGCGCTGCCGGGGGAGCGGCCGTCGCGGGTCGCGCCCTGGCTCTGGGCGCCGTCCTCGACGACCCGTACGCGGTCCGGCAGGGCCGCCGCCAGGGAGGTCACCTCGGCGCACTGCCCGTACAGGTGCACCGGCACCACGGCCCGGGTGGCCGGGCCGACCGCGTCCAGCGCGGCCTGGGGGTCGAGGAGGTAGCTGTCGGGCAGGCAGTCCGCCAGCACCGGCCGGGCGCCGATCCTGGCCACGGCGCCGGCCGTGGCGATGAACGTGTTGGCGGGCAGCACCACCTCGTCGCCGACGCCGACCCCGCTCGCGCGCAGCGCCAGTTCGAGGGCGTCGGTGCCGTTGGCGACGCCCACGCAGTGCGCGATGCCGCCGAAGTCCGCGTACTCGCGCTCGAACGCCCCCACCTCGTCGCCGCCGACGAACGCGGTGTTGGCCAGGACCCGCTCGAATCCGGCCCGTACGTCGTCTGCGACCTCGGCGTGGGCCGCCTTGAGGTCCACAAGCGGAATCTGGTTCATGAAACCGGTCCCCCCAGTTGTTCGTTCAGTTCGTCCAGCACCGGCGCGGCCGCGGCGCGAAGCCGCCGGGCCGGGTTCCCCGCCCACACCTCGCCCGGCGGCACATCGTGCAGCACCGTGCTCCCCATCCCGATCAGCGACCACGCGCCGATCGCCAGGCCCTCCCGGAGCAGGGCCCCGGCGCCCACGTAGACGCCCCGCTCCAGCCGGGCGCTGCCGCCGAGCCGGACACCGGAGGCGATCGTGGCGAAGTCCGCGACCTCGTCGTCATGGGTGAGGACGACGTGCGGCATCACCGCGACATGGGCGCCCACGCGCACGGCGGCGGTCAGGACGCAGTGCGCGAGCAGGACCGAGCCGGGGCCGATCCGCGAGGTCGCCGACACTGCCGCGGTCGGGTGGACGACGGTGGCGTAGCGGCCCTCGGGCAGGGCGAGGCGGCGGACGAGGCGGGCGCGGGCGGCGTAGTCCCGGGGGCTGCCGACGCAGACCACGGCCTGCGCGTCGGGCAGTTCGTGGACGAGGTCGCAGCCGCCGAGGACGGGCACGCCGTCCACCTCGGTGCCGTGCAGGGCGGGGTTGTCGTCGAGGTGCCCGAGCAGCTTCAGCCTGCCCGCGTCCCGTACGGCCTGGGCGGTCTCGCGGGCGAGGCCGCCCGCGCCGATGATCACCAGACCGTTCATTGCCGTGCCGCCTGTTCGCGGAGCACGGTCACCACACGGTCCTGCTGGGCCTCGGTCATGGTGTGGAACAGCGGCAGGATCAGCGAGTCGCGGCTGATCCGCTCGGTGACCGGCAGCGGAGCCGAGGGGTGGCCCTCGTAGGCGGGTTCGAGGTGCGAGGCCATGATGCCGCGCCGGGCGGAGATCCCGGCCTCGGAGAGCGCGGCGAGCAGGTCGTCCCGGCCGACCGGGAAGTCCTCGGCAGGAAGCACCCAGTAGGACTGGAAGTTGCTCTGCCCGTACGCGGGGTCGCGGACCGGGGTGAGGCCTGGGACGTCCCGCAGCAGCGCGTCGTAACGGGCCGCCAGCTCCCGGCGGCGGGCCACCATCTCGTCGAGCTTGCGGAGCTGGACCAGGCCGATCGCGGCCTGGACGTCCGTCATCCGGTAGTTGTAGCCGACCTCGAGGTAGCTCTCCAGGACAGGCTTGTTGCTCGCGTGGCGCTCCGCCGCCGAGGCGTTCATGCCGTGCTCGCGCAGCCGGCGCAGGCGGGCCGCCCACTGGGCGTCGTCGGTGGTCACCATGCCGCCCTCGCCGGTGGTGACGATCTTGCGGGGGTGGAAGGACCAGGCGCTGATCAGCGAACCCTGCCCCACGGACTTGCCGCCCACCGTCGAGCCGATGGCGCAGGCCGCGTCCTCGACCAGGGGGAGGTCCCAGTCGGCGCAGACGGCGCGCAGGGTGTGCACGTCCGCCGGCACCCCGCCCTGGTGGACGGCGAGGACCGCCTTGGTGCGCGCGGTCCGGACCGCGTCCACGGTGGCCGTGGTCAGGTTGCCGGTGGCGGGGTCCACGTCCGCGAAGACCGGCTCGGCCCCGACGTAGCGCACGGCGTTGGCGGTGGCGATGAACGACAGGGACGGCACGACGACCTCGTCGCCCGGCCCCAGGCCCAGCGCGACCAGCGCCAGGTGCAGGGCGGTGGTGCAGGAGCTGACCGCGATGCCGTGCTCGGCGCCGACCCGCTCCGCGAAGGCCCGCTCGAACTCGGCTACCCGGGGCCCCTGGGCGACCCACCCGGACAGCACCGCGTCGGAGGCCGCCCTGGCCTCCTCCTCGCCGAGCCAGGGGATCATCACCGGGATACGGTCGGCGCTCATCGGGCCGTCTCCGAAGCGCCGGCCGTCTCCGAGGCGTCGGCGGCGCGCTCGGCGCGCCACCAGTCCACCAGGTCCTTCAGGCCCGTACGCAGGTCGATCTCCGCCCGGAAGCCCAGCCGCTCCGCCGCCTGTGAGGTGTCCGCGAGCCGCCGGGTCACCCCGTTCACCGAGCGGGCCGGGCCGTGCACCGGCTCCAGGCCGTCCGCGCCCATCGCCTCCAGCAGGCCCAGCGCCAGCTCGCGCAGGCTGGTCTCGGTACCGCTGGCGATGTTGAACACCTCGTCGGTGAGGTCGGACTCGGCGGCGAGCACATTGGCCCTGGCGATGTCCCGGACGTCGACGAAGTCCATGGTCTGGGTGCCGTCGCCGAGGATCAGCGGCGGCTCACCCGCCGCTATCCGCTCCATCCAGCGGATCAGCACCTCGGTGTACAGGCCGTGGATGTCCATCCGGGGGCCGTAGACGTTGAAGTAGCGCAACGCCACATAGTCCAGGCCGTACATGGCGTGGAAGCTGCGCAGCGTGCCCTCGTTGAAGGCCTTCGCCGCGCCGTAGAACGTGTCGTTGTTGTACGGGTGGTGGCGCTCGGTCGTCGGGAAGGTCTCGGCCAGCCCGTAGACCGAGGCCGAGGACGAGGCGATCACCTTGCCCACCCCGGCCTGGGCCGCCGCCTCCAGCACGTTGAAGGTGCCGTCGACCATGACCTCGTTGGCGAGGCGGGGCTCCTCCGCGCACTGGGTGATACGGATCGCTGCGAGGTGGAACACCAGGTCCGCGCCCTCGGTGACCTTCCGTACGGTGGCGGCGTCGCGGATGTCGCCCTCGACGACCTCGACGACGCCGCTGGGCAGGGCCTTGGCGAGGTTGGCCATGCGCCCGCGCACGAAGTTGTCGAGCACCACGATCTCGCGGGCGCCGCCCTCGGCCAGGAGGTCGACGAGGTTGGAGCCGATAGTGCCCGCGCCCCCGGTGACCAGGATCTTCTTGCCTCGTACGCTGCTCAACTGAACTTCCCTCACTGAATCGGTCATGTCGTCAATGCCTCGTCGACGCCTCGTCATCGCCCGGCGCGAAGGCCGACGACGGCGCCACGGAATTCCAGGCTCCGGGACGCCGCCTCAAGAATGTCCAGCACCCGCAGACCCGCCCGTCCGTCCGTCAGCGGCGCCCGGCGCTCGCCGATCGCGTCGGCGAACTCGTCGACCATGCTGCGCAGCGCTTCCTTCTCGCCGATCGCGGGCGCGATCATGTCCCCGGACCGGTACGAGACGAGCATGTCCCGGCGCTCGTCCGCGCCGATCTCCTGGGGCGCCGCCAGGTCCACCCCGCGGTCGAAGATCGCCACGCGCTGCGCGGGGTTGAGGTCGTCCCAGATCAGCGTGCGCTTGGAGCCGCCGACCATGGTGGTCCGCACCTTGGTCGGGGACAGCCAGTTGACGTGCACGTGGGCGATCGCCCCGGTGTTGAGCTGCAGCGTCAGATAGGCCACGCAGGCCTGGCCGGCGCCGATCGGGTCGGCCCCGTGGGCGGCGACGGCGACCGGCTCGACGTTGTCGGGGAGGATGAAGTCCAGGATCGACAGGTCGTGCGGGGCCAGGTCCCACATGACGTCGATGTCCTTCTGGACCAGCCCGAGGTTGATCCGGACCGAGTCGATGAAGTGGATCTCACCGAGCTCCCCGGAGCGGACCAGCTCACGGATGCGGCCCACCGCGGGCGTGTAGCAGTAGGTGTGATCGCACATCAGGGTGAGCCCGCGCTGCTGCGCCTCGTCGACCAGGCGCATCCCGTCCGCGTAGGTCGCCGCGAGCGGCTTCTCCACGAGTACGTGCTTTCCCGCGCGCAGGGCGGCCAGGGCGATGTCGAGGTGGGTGCCGGCTGGCGTGGCCACGGCTACGGCCTGCACGGACGGGTCGGCGAGCACCGCCGCGTAGTCCGAGGTGGCCTGGACCGTGGAGTAGCCGCCGAGCACCCGCTGGGCCCGGTCCACGTCGAGGTCGCACAGCCACCGCAGCCGGAACCGGGGGCTGGACTGGAAGTTGCGGACGAGGTTGGGCCCCCAGTAGCCGGCGCCGACGACCGCGACCCCCAAGGGCTCCGCCGGTATCTCCGTCACAGTGCTGTTCTCCCCTTTGTCCTTCTGGTCGTTCTGGTCCTTCTGGTTCTTCGCGTGCATCAGTAGGCCCCCGTTCCCCGTACCACTGCCGAGCCGGTGCGCATCAGGATCAACAGGTCCAGGCTCACCGACCAGTTGTCCACGTATCCGAGGTCGAGCCGGACCGCCTCGTCCCACGGCAGGTCCGAGCGCCCGCTGACCTGCCACAGCCCGGTGAGGCCGGGCTTCACAAGCAACCGGCGCTTGACCTCCGGCGTGTACTCCTCCACCTCCTCGGGCAGCGGGGGGCGCGGGCCGACCAGCGACATGTGACCGGTGAGCACATTGATCAGCTGCGGCAGTTCGTCGAGCGAGTACTGCCGCAGAGCCGAGCCGACCCGGGTGATCCGGGGGTCCTTTTTCATCTTGAACAGCAGGCCGTCGCTGTTCTGGTTGAGGTGCGCGAGCTCCGCCCGGAGCTGCTCGGCGTCCTGACGCATCGTGCGGAACTTCAGCATGGTGAAGTGATCGCCGTACCGGCCCACCCGCGGCTGCCTGAACAGCGCGGGCCCGGAGCTGTCCAGACGGACGATCACCGCGATCAGCAGCAACAGCGGCGACAGCAGCACCAGCAGCGCCGCGGCGAGCGTCCGGTCCAGCAGTTCCTTGGGCAGCCGGGAGATCCGCGACAGGTTGGGCGCCTGTACGCGCACCAGCGGCACCCCGTTGGTGGGCCGTGCGGCCAGCCGGGAGGCGGCCACGTCGGACAGCATCGGGGCCAGCAGGAAGTCGGCGCCGTGCACGGCCGCGGTCCACGACATCCGGCGCAGCACGGCCGCGTCGAACTCGGGCGCGGGCAGCACCACCACGGTGTTGCTCCCGGTGGCCCGGATGATCTCGGACATGTTGCCGACGCCGCCGTGGACGCGAAGCCCCAGCTTGCGGATGGCCGGCGCGTTCTCCGGGTCGGTCAGGCACGCCCCGGCGACCCGCAGATCGTGTACGCCGCCGCGCCGTAGCACCGCGGCCAGGTCCGCGACCCCGCGCGACGGCCCGACCAGCAGCGTGGTGCTCCGGCCGCGTCCCTGCGCCCAGCGTCTGTGCAGTTGGCGGCGCAGCGCGTACCGGCCCAGCAGGGCGATCGCGGCGGCGGGACCCGCCGCCAGCATCATGTCGTGCATGAGTCCCGAGCCCATGAGCCCGGAGACCATGACCCCCGAGTCATCGGCGAACAGCCAGTACGCGACCGCAGCCAGCGCCGGAAGCGCGACCGCGCCGCGCAGCACCCGCCGGTACTCCTCGGTCCCCAGGCCCAGGGCGCTGCGGTCGTAGGACCGGTAGGCGCACATGGCGACGATCCACGTCGGCGGCAGCACGAGGGCCACGGCCCAGCGGCCGTAGGCTCCGTGGATCACGGACGCGGCGACCGTGGCCGCCAGGCCGTCAGCGACCAGCAGGACTATCCGGTACTTGCGCTCCCAGCGTTTTCGGCGAGCTTCCGGAGTCCTGTGTTCCACAACGTGCAGCTCATGCGTGACCTGCTCAATGGTCATGCCCCCCCCACCACATGCTCGGCTACCCCTGACCGAACGAATTTCGGGCATACGGCCGCAAGTCCGTAGTCCGTGTTGAATCAGCGCCGATGTGTCGTCCGCACAGCGGCACTTGAAGAGAAGAAAGCTTCGGCGGTTCCCCACCGCCGCAAGCTCACTGGTCGTTGCCCACTACATGTTTCGCAAACGTGCCAAAACATCGCATCTAACGGTCAGTCAGAGGCATTTGCCCCTCCCAAACCGGTCCGGCGACGCTCAATCTAGACCACGCGCCTCAGTCCCGGGAACAGTTGGGCGAAACACGCGCCGCAACAGTACGATTAACGCCATACTGCCTCCGTGACGAGCATCGTGATCCCGGCCCACAACGAGGCACAAGTCATCGGCCGGCTCCTCGACTCTCTTCTGGCCGACTCCTCCGAGGAGGAGACCGACATCGTGGTTGTATGCAATGGCTGTACGGATGACACCGCGCAGGTCGCCGCCGCCCGCGGCGCCCGGGTCCGGGTGGTCGAGATCCCCGTCCCCTCCAAGCACGCCGCCCTGCGCGCGGGTGACGAGCACGCCCGCGGCTTCCCCCGCCTGTACGTGGACGCCGATGTCGTGATCGCGAGCGCGGACGTACGGGCCCTGGCCGAACCCCTCAACAATTCACCGGGCGTTCTCGCCACCGCCCCCGAGCGGCGGCTCCCGCTGGCCGCCTGCGCATGGCGGGTGCGCGCCTACTACCAGGTGTGGCAGCGGCTGCCGGCGGTGCGCGAGGGCCTGTTCGGCCGGGGCGTCATCGCGGTCTCGGAGGCGGGCCACGCCCGGATCGCCGCACTGCCCCCGCTGATGGCCGACGACCTCGCCGCGTCGCTGGCGTTCGCACCCGGTGAGCGGCTCGTGGTCGGCTCGGCGGGCGTCGTCGTCCATCCGCCGCGTACGTGGTCCGACCTGATCAAGCGACGGATCCGGGCGGCCGTCTCGACCGCGCAGGTGGAGAGCCGGCAGCGGCAGGGGGAAGCGCCGGAGGCCTCGGCGCGAACAAGCACGGCGGATCTGCGAGCGATACTCGGCAAGGAGCCGAGGCTCTTCGCCGCTGTCGTCGTCTTCGTCGCGGCGGCGGTCGTCGCCCGGCGCAAGGCCGCAAAGGCCATCCAGGCACAGGACTTCGGCACGTGGCTACGGGACGAGAGCAGCCGGCAGGGCTGATCGGTATCGGCCGGAAACGTACCCATGGTCAGCGGCGTCCACCAGCAACTACAGTCCTGCGCATGTTCGAGTACGAATGCGACATCACCGGCTTCCGGAGACCCTGATCATGTATCTCGCGGACCGTTCCGCCCCCAAGGATCCCCTGACGGGGCGCAGTTCCGCGCCAGCGGCCGTCGCCCCCGTGGTCTTCGCACTCGGCGCGGTCAGCCTGATCACCGACATCTCCTCGGAGATGGTCACCGCGGTCCTGCCGCTCTATCTCGTCACCCAACTCGGCTTCAGCCCACTGGGCTTCGGCACTCTCGACGGCGTCTACAACGGCGTCAGCGCCCTGGTCCAGCTGACCGGCGGTCACCTCGCCGACCGGGCGCGCAACCACAAACTGATAGCCGGTCTCGGCTACGGCCTGTCCGCCCTGTGCAAACCCCTGCTGCTTCTCGTGACCGGCCTCGGCCCGCTGACCACCGTGCTCGCGCTGGAACGCACCGGCAAGGGCCTGCGCACCGCCCCGCGCGACGCGATGATCTCCCTGTCCACGCCGCCGGAGCGCCAGGGCCGGGCCTTCGGCGTACACCGCGCGATGGACACCACCGGCGCCATGCTCGGACCGTTGGCCGCCTTCCTGATCCTGCGCGCGGCGGTCGACGGCTACGACGCCGTCTTCGGCGTGAGCGCGTGCGTCGCGGCACTCGGCGTACTGGTGCTGGTGCTGTTCGTACCGGGGAAGCAGCGCGAGGCGGGCGGCAAGAGCAAGCCGCCGGTCCACCCCCGCGAAGCACTCGCCCTGCTCCGCCTGCCCCGCCTGCGCGCACTCGCCGGCTGCGCCGCGCTGCTCGGCCTCACCACCGTCAGCGACGCCTTCGTCTACCTGCTGCTGCAACGCCGCGCGGGCATCGGCGAGGAGTGGTTCCCCCTGCTGCCGCTCGGCACCGCCGCCGTGTTCCTGCTGCTGGCCGTCCCCGTCGGCGCGCTGGCCGACCGGATCGGGCGGCGCGGCGTGTTCCTCGCCGGGCACCTCGGGCTCCTCACCGCCTACGCCCTGCTGCTCTGGGCCCCGGCCACACCGGCCCTGCCGTACCTCGTGCTCGCCCTGCACGGCACGTTCTACGCGGCCACCGACGGCGTGCTCCCGGCGGCGGTCGGCGACATCGTGCCCGAGCAGTTGCGGGCCAGCGGCCTCGCCATCGTCGGCACCAGCCAGGCGCTGGCCCGCTTCTGCTGCTCGCTGGCCTTCGGCGCCGCCTGGACCCTGTGGGGCGACACCCGGGCGCTGGCCGGCTCGGCGGTCGGCCTGCTGTGCTGCGCGGCGGTGGCGGGCCTGGTGCTGCGCCCGACGGGCGGCGGAACCCGATGACGAAGCTCTCCACAGCCACAAGAACCACAAGGATCCAGATGACACCGCTCCGCCGCCGCCTGCTCATACTCGTCACGGCGGTGCTGCTCCTCGCGGGCGTGGGCACCGGGGTGGTCCTGCACGCCGCCTCCCGCGCAGCCCGGGAGAACCGGCCCCAGGCGGGCGGACCCTCGGTCAGCTCCGGCAAGGTGACGCTCACGCAGAAGGGCCGGCTGACCTTCGTCAACGCGGCCGCCGGCCCGCAGCGCACCGCTGTCGCCTCGGTCCCCTCCACCGATCCCGAGGCCGGGCGGACCGCCTCCGGCCTGAAGTGCGTGCGCTTCTACGCCGCCGCCGGCACCGGCATCTGCCTCCAGTCCGTCCCCGGCGTCCTCAAGCAGAGCAACCGGGCCCTCCTCCTGGACGCCAACCTCCGTACGCTGCACACCTTCCCGCTCGCCGGGACCCCCAGCCGGGCCCGGGTCTCGCCCAGCGGCCGCTTCGTCGCCTGGACCGTCTTCGTCTCCGGCGAGTCCTACTCCTCCGCCTTCTTCTCCACCCGGACCTCCGTCCTGGACACCCGCACCATGAAGCTCACCCCCAGCCTGGAGACGTTCTCCATCACCCTGGACGGCAAGCCCTACAAGGCCTCCGACGTCAACTTCTGGGGCGTCACCTTCGCCACCGACGACGACACCTTCTACGCCACCCTCAACACCGCCAGCCACACCTACCTCGTGCGCGGTTCCCTCTCCCGGCGCACCGTCACCACCCTCATCCAGAACGTCGAGTGCCCCTCCCTCTCCCCGGACGGCACCCGCGTCGCCTTCAAGAAGCGGGTCCTCTCCCGCACCAACCTCTGGCACGAGTACGTCCTCGACCTGCGCACCCTCCACGAGACCGCCCTCGCCGAACGCCACAGCGTCGACGACCAGGCCACCTGGCTCGACAACGACACCGTCGCCTACGCCCTCCCCACCGACGGCAAGGTGGGCAGCACCGACCTGTGGAGCGTCCCCGCCGACGGCACCGGCACGCCGCGCCTGCTCATAGCGGGCGCGTCGTCCCCGGCGCCGCTCTGATTTCAGCCCGTCCGGCGATTGAGGACAGGCGCAGCCGGCGGGCTGCGCAACCCGACGAACGCCTCCGGCCGCAGCGCTAGCGCGCCACGTACGGCAGCAGCGCCATCTCCCGCGCGTTCTTGATGGCGCGGGCCATCTGCCGCTGCTGCCGGGCGCTGATGTGGGTCACCCGGCGGCTGCGGATCTTGCCGCGGTCGGATATGAACTTCCGCAGCAGGTCGGTGTCCTTGTAGTCGATGTACGTGATCCTGGCCGCGTCGAGCGGGTTGACGCGCTTCTTCGGTTCGTTCTTGCCGGCGCGCAGGCGCTTCATCGTCGGTCTCCTTCAGGTCGTCACATGGTCGACGGGCTCCAGCAGCCCGTCGAAGGCGTGCGGCAGCCTCATCCAGGCGCCCGGGCCGCCCGCGTACTCCTCGTCGGTGAGCAGGCACGCGTCGAGCAGTTCGAACAGCACCTCGCGGTCCAGGCCGGGGGAGGTGAAGGTCAGGTGCTGCGCGCGGGCGCCGTGCTCGGGGTGCCAGTCCAGGGCCGCCGCGACCCGCCGCATGGGTGGTACGAGGTCCCAGGCGGCGTCCGGGAGCGATGCGAGCCACGGGCCTGCCGCCTCCACGCACAGGGCCCCGCCGGCCGCGTCCCAGGCGAGCATCGTGTCGGGCCGGTCGGCCAGCCAGAAGCGGCCGCGGCTGCGGGTGGCGGCGCAGGTGATGTCCTCAAGTGCCGTATACAACCGCTCCGGGTGGAAGGGGCGGGTCCGGTGCCATACGGCGGTGACCACGCCGTGCTCGTCCGCTTCCTGTGGGAGCAGCGCGCACGCGGGGTGCTGGCGGGCGGCAGCGGCGGCCACGTCGAAGCCCCCGATGGCGGTGGCGAGCTCGCCGGAGCCGATGGTGACCCGGCGGGCGGTGGGATGCAGCTGTCCGAGGAGCGCGGAGTCGGCCGGATCGTGGTCGTGGTCCCCCTCGGTGCGGGTGACCGCGAGCACGGGTGCGTACTCCAGCTGTCGTGCGAAGGTGTCGGCGACCGTGCGCTCGTCGCTGCGCGCCGCCGCCAGTCCGGTCTCCAGCAGGTCGTCGCCGCAGGACAGATATGGCAGCACCAGGGCCGGGTCCACCGCCGTGACCACGGCCGCCACGCTCAGCCCCGCGGAGGCGATCACCTCGGCCATCGCCTGCGGCTCGACCGAGTCCCACAGCTCCACGACGGCCAGCGGGGTCTCGCTGACCTCCGCCAGCCGGAGCAACTCGGGCACCAGGTCCTCGCGCAGCGCGCAGCACGCGCAGTCGTTGACCAGCGGGGTCTCGCCGCTGTCCAGCAGCCCGGCGGTGTCGAACACCGTACGCCGGACCGTGCCCGTCGCCGCCGCGTCGGCCAGGTCGTGGTAGAGGCCCACCGCCCCGGGGACCGTGCGCAGCAGCTCGTCCATCGCCTCGCGGCGCGCGTCGGCGTGCAGGCCGCAGACGATCGCGACCCGGGTCCGTGCCGGTGTCATCGCTCCTCCCGGAAGTCCACATGCCGCCCTGCGACGGGGTCGTACTTGCGCAGCACCATCCGGTCCGGGTCGTTCCGGCGGTTCTTGCGGGTGACGTAGGTGTAGCCGGTCCCTGCGGTGGACCGGAGCTTGATGATCGGACGCAGTTCGTTGCGGGCCATGGCCACACCGTACACCAAACTGGTTTTCATTTTCATCTAGCTGCTACGCTGCTCCGCATGTCAGCTCACTGCCAATTGACCGGCCGCAAGCCCGGCTTCGGCCACGCCATCTCCCACTCCCATGTCCGCACCAAGCGCCGCTTCGACCCCAACATCCAGCGCAAGCGCTACTGGCTGCCCGGCGAGGGGCGTTACGTGCGCCTCACCCTCAGCGCCAAGGGCATCAGGACCGTCGACACGATCGGCGTCGAGGCCGCCGTCGCCCGCATCCGCGCCCGAGGGGAGAAGGTCTGATGGCCAAGGCGAGCAAGATCGCGAAGAACGACCGGCGCCGCCTGGTCGTCGCCCGCTACGCCGCCCGCCGCGCGGTGCTGAAGGCCCTCATCGCCAACCCCCGTACCCCCGGTCCCGAACGCTCCGCCGCCCAGGCCGAGCTCCGACGCCAGCCCCGCGACGCCAGCCCCACCCGCCTGCGCAACCGCGACGCGGTCGACGGCCGCCCGCGCGGCACCTTCCGCAAGTTCGGCATCTCCCGGGTCCGGCTCCGCGAGATGGCTCACGCCGGGCAGCTGCCGGGAGTCAGGAAGAGCAGCTGGTAGGCCGGGGTTACGCGGCCGCTACGGCGCCGGCAGCGACGGCGGGGACACCGCATCCGACTCGTCCTTGAGGGCGACGCCCGTGAGGCGGAGCTCGCGCGCCCGGAGCATGAGGGCGGCGAGCTTGCGCGCGGCCTCGGTGTAGGAAAGGCCGAGCGGGGGCCGGATGTTGGACAGGCAGTTGCGGTCGGCGTCGGTGGTGCGGCCGGGGCGGGGGTCGTATGTGAGGTAGGCGCCGAGGGAGTCCGCCGCGGACATGCCGGGCCGTTCGCCGATGAGGACGACGACCATCGCGGCGCCCATGGCGTGCGCGATGTCGTCGCCGAGGGCGACGCGGGCCTGTTCGGCGAGGACGACGGGGGCGGTGCGCCAGCCGGGGAGGAGGGCCGAGGTCTCCCAGAGGACGGCGGCGGCGTGTTCGTGGACGGCGCGGCTGGAGAGGCCGTCGGCGATGACGAAGACGAGGTCCCAGTCGCCGCGCGGGAGGCGGGCGCGGTCGGCGTCGGCCAGCTTCCGGCCGAGGTCGGGGCGCTGGAGGTAGGTGAGCCGGTCGGGGGCGGCGCTGTGGACGCGTACGGTCGGGACGCCGGTGAGGGAGGCGGCGACCACGTCCGCGTCGAAGGGGGAGTGGACGGCGTCGCGGGCGGCGGCGTGGGCGGCCTGGAGTTCGAGGCGGTGCTGCGTGGGGAGCGCCGAACCCGCGCGGCCGAGGCCGATACGGGCCTGGGTGTGGCGGCGCAGGGCGGCCCACATGGTGGCGTCGGTGGCCTCGGCGACGAGCTGATGTTCCGTCATGCGGCCAGCTCCTTGAGGGGGTGGGCGGTGCCGGTGAGGTCGCGTATGCCGCCGTGGTCGTCGAGCAGGCCGATACGGTCGAGCCAGGCCTCGAACTCGGGGGCGGGGCGCAGCCCGAGCACTTCGCGGACGTACAGCGCGTCGTGGTACGAGGCGGACTGGTAGTTGAGCATGATGTCGTCGCCGCCTGGGGTGCAGATCACGAAGGACGCGCCCGCCACGCCCAGCATGGTGAGCATGGTGGCGATGTCGTCGTCGTCCGCGTCGGCGTGGTTGGTGTAGCAGATGTCCAGGCCCATCGGCAGGCCGAGCAGCTTGCCGCAGAAGTGGTCCTCCAGAGCGGCGCGCAGGATCTGCCGGCCGTCGTAGAGGTACTCGGGACCGATGAAGCCGACGACCGTGTTGACCAGCAGCGGGTCGTAGCGGCGGGCGACGGCGTACGCGCGCGCCTCCACCGTCTGCTGGTCGACGCCGTGGTGGGCGTCGGCGGACAGCGCGCTGCCCTGGCCGGTCTCGAAGTACAGGGCGTTGCTGCCGACGGTGCCCCGGCCGAGCTCGCTCGCGGCGGCGTGGGCCTCGTCGAGGAGGCCGAGGGTGACGCCGAAGGAGGCGTTGGCGGCCTGGGTGCCGGCGATCGACTGGAAGACCAGGTCGACGGGGGCGCCGGCCTCCATCAGGCCGATGCTGGTGGTGACATGGGACAGGACGCAGGACTGGGTGGGGATGGCGTAGCGCTGGATCACCCCGTCGAGGAGTTCGAGGAGATCGCGTACGGCCTTGGGGCTGTCGGTGGCCGGGTTGATGCCGATGACGGCGTCCCCGGAGCCGAGGAGGAGGCCGTCCAAAAGGGCGGCGGCGACACCGGCGGGGTCGTCGGTGGGGTGGTTGGGCTGCAGACGGGTCGAAATGCGCCCCGGCAGGCCGATGGTGGAGCGGAAAGCGGTGACGACCCGCACCTTGCGGGCGACCGCGACGAGGTCGGCGTTGCCCATGAGCTTGGAGACGGCGGCGGCCATCTCGGGAGTGATCCCGGGGGAGACGGCGGCCAGAACGTCGGCGTCGGCGGCCGCCGAGAGCAGCCACTCGCGGAACTCGCCGACCGTGAGCCCGGCGACCGGGGCGAAGGCGGCGGCGTCGTGCGTGTCGATGATGAGGCGGGTCACGTCGTCGTCCTCGTACGGGATGACCGGCTCGGCGAGGAACGTGGCGAGCGGCACCTCCGCCAGGGCGAGACGGGCCGCGACCCGGTCCTGCGCGGACTCGGCGGCGAGCCCGGCCAGCCGGTCGCCGGAGCGCTCGGGGCTCGCGGCGGCGAGCAGCCGGGCCAGGTCGGCGAAGCGGTAGCTCCGGCCCCCGAGGGTTGCGGTGTAACCGCTCATATGTGTGGTGCTCCGTTCTGCATGTCCCAGCTCTCGACCGTACGAGCGGCCGGAGGGGGCGGTCCATGCACGGACGGAGAGTTAACACAGTCGTTCCTTTCCCAGGTGGCGTTGACCCAGAGTTAACACCCAGACCAGCAAAACGACGCATTTGGGCTGCCAGTATTCCGATTCGCAGGACGCAACATGACCCACATGGCGAAACATGGAGAGGGGCCACCCGATGGCAGTACAAGAGGGCGTAGCCCCGGCGGCACCGTCGGCGTCCGAGACGCCTCACCGGCTGGCCTCCGGCGCGCTGGGACTTCCCGGCGTCATCTTCTGCATCGTCACGGGCGCGGCGCCCATGACGGCGATGCTGTTCAACGTCCCCGTCGCCGTGATGGGCGCGGGATATGGTGCGCCCGCGGCGTTCCTGCTGGCCACGGTCGCGCTGACGGTCTTCTCCGTCGGATACATCGCGATGAGCCGCCGGGTGACCTCCGCCGGTGGCTTCTACACCTTCGTCACGCGAGGCCTCGGCCGGATCCCGGGCGTCGGCTCCGGCGTGCTGATCGCGCTGTGCTACATGCTCTTCTCCGCCTCCGTCATCGGTGTGATGGGCTACTTCGCGGCGACCAGCATCGACTCGTGGTTCGGGGTGGACATCCCCGTGTGGGTCTACATGTTCGGGGCGCTCGCGCTCATGTCCCTGCTCGCCTGGTTCCACATCGAGCTGACCACCAAGGTCCTGGGCGTCTCGCTCGTCGCTGAGGTCCTGGCCCTGGTCATCCTCGCGGTCGGCATCTTCGCCCACGGAGGGGCGGACGGCCTGTCCGCCAAGCCGTTCAACCCGGCCGAGGTCTTCGGCAACAGCAGCGCCTCCCACACCTTCGGTGCGGCCGCCGCCGGTGTCGCCCTCTTCGCCGCCTTCTGGTCCTGGGTCGGCTTCGAGATGGCGCCCAACTACGCGGAGGAGTCCCGCGACCCGCACCGCATCGCCAAGGCCGCGACCTACGGCTCGGTGATCGGCCTCGGCATCCTCTACATGTTCGTCTCCTACGCCTTCGTCTCCGGCTGGGGCCTGAACGGGGCCGCCGAAGCGGTGAAGAAGCAGTTCGCGGGTGACATCGCCTCCGCCTTCTACCCGCTCGCCGAGACCTTCGTCGGCCACTGGCTGGTCGTCATGTTCCAGGTGCTGGCCATCGTCAGCCCCTTCGCCTGCGCCATGGCCTTCTACAACACCGGCGCCCGCTACCTGTTCTCGCTGGCCCGTGAGGGCGTCGCCCCCGCCCCGCTGGCCAAGACCTCCAAGCACCACAGCCCGGCCGCCGCGTCGATGACCGTCACCGGCCTGGTCGGCCTGATCGTCCTCGGCTTCACCGTCTACGACAGCAGCACCGAGGGCGCGCTCCTCAAGCTGGGCACCTGGGCGCCGCTGATGGGTGTCTTCGGCATCCTCGGGGTGCAGGCCCTGACCTCCTTCGCGGTCATCCGGTACTTCCTCACCACCGCCCGCGACGGCTTCCACTGGTTCACCACCCTGGTCGCCCCGATCATCGGCGCGGCGGCCATGATCGGCGCGATGTACCTCCTCATGGAGAACCGCCCCGCGCTGTCCGGTGACGCCGAGGTGCCGTTCATCAAGTACCTGCCCGAGGCCGTCGTCCTGATGTTCCTGCTCGGCGTGGGCATCGCCCTGTGGCTGCGGGCCCAGAAGCCCGCCCAGTACGAGGTCCTGGGCCACTTCGAGCACGCCGACCCGGTCGACGCGGTCTGATTCAGTCGCTGCAGGTAAGGGGCCCCGCCATTCGGCGGGGCCCCTTACCGTTGCCCTTACCCTTGTCCCTTGTGTCCACTCTGCAAGCCGCCCTCGCCGACCTCCTCGACGGGCTGCCGCCCGGCCGTGCCGCCCAGGCCGTCGACCGGCTGATCGCCACGTACCGGGGGCGTACGCCCAGCAAGAGCCCGATCCTGCGCGACCGCTCCGACGTCGCCGCCTACGCGGCCTACCGGATGCCGGCCACGAACGCGGCCGTCCGGGCCGCCCTCGCGGAGTTCCGCGACCGGGCGGGCGACTGGGCCCCGGCCGACCACCTGGACGTCGGCGGCGGCACCGGCGCCGCGACCTGGGCGGTCGGCGATGCCTGGGCCGGGGGCGCGCACCGCAGCACGGTCCTGGACTGGTCCGACGCCGCGCTCGACCTGGGCCGCGAGCTCGCCGCGGGCGCGGAGTCCGCGTCCGTACGCGACGCGCAGTGGCGCAAGGCGCCGCTCGGCGGCGGGGCCCGGCTCCCCGAGGCCGACCTCGTCACCATTTCCTACGTCATCGGCGAGCTCGCCCCTCCCGACCGCACCGCGGTCATCGCCGAGGCCGCCCGGGCCGCCCGTGGCGCGGTCCTCGTCGTCGAGCCCGGCACCCCCGACGGCTACGCCCGCGTCCTTGCCGCCCGCGACCAGCTCATCTCCGCCGGGTTCGCCGTACTGGCCCCCTGCCCCCACGACACCGCCTGCCCCGTGGAAGCCCCCGACTGGTGCCACTTCGCGGCCCGCGTCAGCCGCTCCTCCCTGCACCGCCAGGTCAAGGGCGGCTCCCTGCCCTACGAGGACGAGAAGTTCAGCTACGTCGCCGCCGCCCGCTTCCCGGCCGCGCCGGCCGCCTCGCGCATCGTGCGGCACCCCCAGATCCGCAAGGGCCAGGTCCTGCTCGACCTCTGCACGGCCGAGGACGGGCTGCGGCGCGAGACGGTCACCAAGCGGCACGGCGACGCGTACCGCGCCGCCCGCGATGCGGACTGGGGCGACGCCTGGCCCACGGACTCCTGACCTACAGCCAGCCGAACCGCCGGAAGGCCCGGTACGCGGTGAAGGACAGCACGGCCGTGACGCCGAGCATCAGCGGGTAGCCGTACAGCCAGCGCAGCTCCGGCATGTGCTTGAAGTTCATCCCGTAGAAGCCGGCGATCATGGTCGGGATGGCGAGGATGGCCGCTCCGGCGCTGATCCGCCGCATGTCGACGTTCTGCTGGACGGCGAGCTGGCTGAGGTTGGCGGCGAGGAGGCCGTCGACCAGCTCGCTGTAGCCGGAGAGGCGCTCGCGGACCTGGGTGAGGTGGTCGGCGACATCGCGGAGGTAGCGGGCGATCTCGGGGCTGACGAAGGGCAGCGGTTCCTCGGCGAGACGCTGGAGGGGACGGGCCATGGGCTGGACGGCGCGCTTGAACTCGATGAGTTCGCGCTTGAGCTGGTAGATGCGCTCGGCGTCGTCGCCGTGGCCGGGGGAGAAGACATCGGCTTCGAGCTGCTCGACGTCGAGTTCGACCGCGTCGGCGACATCGAGATAGTCGTCCACGACCTGGTCCGCTATGGCGTGCATGACGGCCGCCGGGCCCTGGGCGAGGACGTCGGGCCGCCCTTCGAGCGACTTGCGCACGCGGCCCAGCCCGGGGGCGCTGCCGTGCCGGACCGCGACGACGAAGTCCGGGCCGACGAACAGCAGGATCTCGCCGGTGTCGACGACATCGCTGGTCGCGGTGAGCTTCTCGTGCTCGACGAACACGATGGTCTTCAGGACCAGGAACAGCGTGTCCCCGTACTGCTCCAGCTTGGGCCGCTGGTGGGCCTTGACGGCGTCCTCGACGGCGAGCGGGTGCAGCCCGAAGGCGTCGGCGACCTCCGCGAGGTGCTCGATGTCCGGCTGGTAGAGGCCGATCCAGACGAAGCTGCCGGGCCGCTCGCGGGCGTCCTTCATGGCCTCGCGCAGCGGCAGCGTGGCCTGGCGCACGCCGTCCTCGTACAGGGCGCAGTCCACGACGACGTCGTCGGTGCACTTGCGCGGGGCGGGCGGCGCGGGGGCATCCGTCCAGCGGGCGCGCGGGCGCCGCCGCATCCACTGCCGCCCGGTCGTCGTCGTGTCGCTCATACCGTTCGTACTGCTCGTACCGCTCATACCGCTTGTTCCCTTTCGAGCACGGCCATCGCCGCATTGTGCCCCGGGATGCCGCTCACCCCGCCGCCGCGGATCGCGCCCGCGCCACAGACAAGGACGTTCGGGCGGGCGGTCTCGACTCCCCACCGGCCGGAATCATCGTCTCCGTACGGGAACGACAGGTCACGGTGGAAGATGTGCCCGCCCGGCAGCCCCACCTCGCGCTCCAGATCCGCCGGGGTCTTCGCCTCGATGCAGGGCCGCCCGTCCGGGTCCAGCGCCAGGCAGTCCGTGATCGGCTCGTCCAGCACCGCGTCCAGCTGCGCCAGCACCGCCTTGAGCAGCGCGTCCTTGCCCGCCGACAGGCGCGCCGGGATGTGCAGCCCGAACAGCGTGAGCGTCTGCATCCCGCGCGCCGCCAGCTCCGGGGCCAGGATCGACGGGTCGGTGAGGCTGTGGCAGTAGATCTCCGACGGCGGCTCGGCCGGGATGGCGCCGCCGGCGGCCTGGTCGTACGCGGTCTGCAACTGCCTGTACGACTCCGCGATGTGGAACGTCCCGGCGAACGCCTCGCGCGGGTCCACCGTCGTGTCGCGCAGCCTCGGCAGCCGGTTCAGCAGCATGTTGACCTTCAGCTGCGCGCCTTCCGGCTTCGGCGGAGCCTGCTCGCCCAGCAATCCGGCAAGCGCATGCGGCGAAGCGTTGACCAGGACGTACCGGGCGCCCACGGTGCCCGTGCCTGTGCCCGTCGTGTCGCCGTCATACGTCACTTCGGCGACGGCGCCGTCGGTCTCGATATCCGTCACCTCAGCCCCGGTGACGATCTCCGCGCCCGCTGCGCGTGCGGCGTCCGCCAGGGCGTCCGTCAGCGCGCCCATGCCGCCGACCGGCACGTCCCAGTCCCCGGTGCCGTTGCCGATCACGTGATACAGAAAGCAGCGGTTCTGGAGCAAAGACGCGTCATGCGCATGCGTGAAAGTGCCGATCAACGCGTCCGTCAGCACGACGCCCCTGACGAGGTCGTCCTCGAACCGCGCCTCGACCGTCTCTCCCAGAGGCCGTTCGAACAGCGCCGACCACGCCTCCGCGTCGTCCACGATCCGCTCCAGCGCGGCCTTGGACGGCAGCGGGCCGGTGAGGGTGGGAAACACGCGCTGCGCAACGCGGTGCGTCATCCCGTAGAAGTCCTGCCACGCCTCGAAGTCCCGGTCCGAGCCCGTGAGCCGCACAAAGCTCTCCCGGGTCCGGGACGCGGACTCCGAGTCCACCAGCAGACCCCCGTCGCCCTTGGGCGTGTACGACGAGATCCGGCGGCGGCGCGTCTCGAAGCGCAGGCCCAGATCGGTGACGATCCGCTTCGGCAGCAGGCTCACGAGATACGAGTACCTGGACAGCCGCGCGTCCACCCCCTCGAACGCCCGCGTGGAGACGGCCGCGCCTCCGGTGTGGTCCAGCCGTTCCAGGACCAGGACCGAACGGCCCGCCCGGGCGAGATAGGCGGCGGCGACCAGACCGTTGTGGCCGCCGCCGACGATGACTGCGTCGTATGCGGTGCGTAGGGGCATGAGCCCCTTAGTACCACGAGTGTCAGTCGCGGAGTTCCAGCGTGCAGCACTTGACGCTGCCGCCGGCCTTCTGCAGCTCGGACATGTCGACGCCGACCGGCGCGTAGCCGCGCTCGCGCAGCGGCTTGAGGAGCCCCGTCGCGGCGGCCGGCACCAGCACGTTCTGCCCGTCGCTGACGGCGTTGAGGCCGAACGCCACCGCGTCCTCGCGGGACGCGATGAGCGCGCCGGGGAAGAGGCGGGCCAGGACGGCGCGGCTGCCGGGGGAGAAGGCTTCGGGGTAGTACATGACGTCGTCGCGCTTGGCGGACAGGACGCACAGGGCCGTGTCGAGGTGGTAGAAGCGGGGGTCGACGAGCTCCAGGCCGATCACCGGGCGGCCGAAGTACTCCTGGAGTTCGGCGTGCGAGCGGTGACTGCTGCGGAAGCCGCGGCCGGCCAGCAGCCAGCTGCCGGTGACCGCGAAGTCGCCCTCGCCCTCGTTGATGTGCCGGGGGTCGTGGACGGCGGCGTAGCCGTGGCCCAGGAACCACTCGCGGTGGGCCGGGGCCTCGGCGGTGCGTTCGGCGTTGGCGAAGCGGGCGCCGAAGACCCGGCCGTCCAGGACGGTGGCGCCGTTGGCGGCGAACACCATGTCGGGCAGGCCGGGCAGCGGCTGGAGGATCTCGACGGTGTGCCCGAGGGAGCGGTAGCGGTCGCGCAGGTCCTCCCACTGGAGGAGCGCGAGGGCCGGGTCGACCGGTTTGGTCGGGTCCATCCAGGGGTTGATCGCGTAGGTGACGCGGAAGTAGGTGGGCGGGCACATCAAATACCGTCGGGGTGTGATCAAGGAGGGCTCCGCTGGATCCGGGGGATGCTTCGTGCCACATGGTGGACCTGTTGCGGCCCCGATCGGACGCCGCGCGCCGCATTACGGACGAAAATCGCCCCCGCACCCCGTCCGGCCCATGCGTAGGGTGTCGGCATGCCAGAATTCGACGAACTGCTGCCCGAAACCCGCCGTGCCCTGCACCACAGCATCGCGGTCGGCCAGGCCGAGGGCCGTACGCCGTCGCTCGTGGGCGCGGTCGTGCGGGACGGCCGGGCGGTGTGGACCGGGTCCCGGTCCTGCGTGGACGGGCACGCCCCGGACGTGAACACGCAGTACCGGATCGGCTCGATCACCAAGACCTTCGCGGCGGTGCTGGTCATGCGCCTGCGCGACGCGGGGCGTCTGGACCTCGACGACCCCGTCGGCAAGCACCTCGGCGGGCAGTCACCGGCGGCCGCCGACGGACTGACGATCCGTCAACTCCTCTCCCACACCGCGGGCCTGGCCGCCGAGACCCCCGGCCCCTGGTGGGAGCGCACCCCCGGCGACCTGCGGCCCGAGCCGGCCGACGTGGTCGGCGAGCGCCTCCACCCCGCCGGGCAGCGGTTCCATTACTCCAACCCCGGCTACGCGCTGCTAGGCACGCTCGCGCAGACGCTGCACAACGCCCCCTGGTACGAGGTCCTGCGGAGCGAGGTGCTCCAGCCGCTCGGCATGCCGCGTACGACGCTGCTGCCGCAGGCCCCGCACGCGGGCGGCTTCGCGGTGCACCCGTACGCCGATGTCATGCAGCCGGAGGTGGTCGAGGACACCGGAATCATGGCCCCCGCCGGGCAGTTGTGGTCCACGGCCGCCGACCTGTGCCGCTGGGCCGCCTTCCTCGGCGGGGCCGGTGACCCGGCGGCGGTGGTCCTGAGCCCCGACACCCTCGCCGAGATGCGCCGCCCGGCCGCCCCCGACGGCTCCTACGGCCTCGGGCTGCAGCTGCTGGCCGCGAACGGCCGCTCCCTCGCGGGCCACACCGGCTCCATGCCGGGCTTCGTCGCCGGCCTGTGGACCAGCCCCGACGACGGCCTCGCCGCCGTCGCCCTCGCCAACGCCACCTCAGGCACACCGGCCGGCACGATCGCCGCCGGTCTGCTGGGCATCGTCGCCGACCGCGAGCCCGCCATCCCCCAGCCCTGGCGGCCCTCCTCCGACCCCGACCCCGAGCTTCTCGCCCTCACCGGCGCCTGGTTCTGGGGCACCGCCCCCTACACCCTCCACCTCCGCGCCGGCCGCGCCCTGGAACTGCGCCCCGCCTCCGGCTCCGGCCGCGCCTCCCGCTTCCGCCCCGCCCCCGACGGCACCACCTGGACCGGCCTCGACGACTACTTCGCCGGCGAAACCCTCCGCCCCGTCCGCGCCCCCTCCGGCGCCCCCACCCACCTCGACCTCGGCACCTTCATCCTCACCCGCACCCCCTACGACCCCACCGCCCCCATCCCCGGCGGCACCCACCCCGACGGCTGGTCGGTCACGCTGTAAGCGGCCCCCTCTCTTTGCCGTCCTCGCACCGCGGCCCCTTCTTTTTTGCCGTCCTCGCACCGCTTCGCGGGCTTCGGCCGGCTGCGCCGGACTCCGTCCGTCGTGCCGGGGTGCGGTCAGGCGGTGAGCGGCCCCTTCTTTTTGCCGTCCTCGCACCGCTTCGCGGGCTTCGGCCGGCTGCGCCGGACTCCGTCCGTCGTGCCGGGGTGCGGTCAGGCGGTGAGCGGGAACTCCCGGCCGAGGTCGGCGAAGAGCCGGGTATTGAGCGCGAACGCGCCCCGGCATTCGTCCACGACGCGCTGCTTCTCCAGGTCGTCCAGCGGCAGCGCGTCCAGCCACCCTCAGGCCCCCTCTCTTTGCCGTCCTCGCACCGCTTCGCGGGCTTCGGCCGGCTGCGCCGGACTCCGTCCGTCGTGCCGGGGCGCGGTCAGGCGGTGAGCGGGCATTCCCGGCCGAGGTCGGCGAAGAGCCGGGTATTGAGCGCGAAGGCGCCCCGGCATTCGTCCACGACGCGCTGCTTCTCCAGGTCGTCCAGCGGCAGCGCGTCCAGCCACCCTCTGTACTCCCGCTTGAAGGCGGCGGGGTTGCCGATGGCGTCGAAGACGTAGAAGCGGACGCCGTCGCCCTTCCGGGTGAAGCCCCAGGTCTTTTCGGCGATGCCGCGGATGACCTGGCCGCCGGAGAGGTCGCCCAGGTAGCGCGTGTAGTGGTGGGCGACAAATCCGGCCGGCCAGTCCTGGGCCGTTTCGGTGATGCGGGCGGCGTAGGCGGCCGTGGCGGGGAGGGGGCGGGCGCGGTGCTGCCAGCCGGTGGGGAGGAGGTGGTCGAGGTCGCGTTCGAGGGCGGGGAGGCGGAGGAGCTCGGGGCGGAGGAAGGGGGCGGTGACGGGGTCGGCGGCGAGGGAGGCGGTGTGGGCCGGGGATTCGAGGGCCTGGTAGACGAACCAGAGCTGCTCGGTGTAGCGGGCGTAGGCGTCGACGCCGAGGCGGCCGCCGAGGAGGTCGCTCATGAAGGTCGAGTTCTCAGCCTCGGTGTGCTGCGCCTGGCTCGCGGTGCGGATGACTGCGGAGAACAGCAAGGGGACCTCCTGCGACAGGGGGCGGCTCTGGTGAGATCATTTCAAGTTAGGGTAGCCTAAGTCAAAAAGTTTCCGACGGCCTGTCGGGAAAATCGGCGCCAGGGCACACCCCGCTCACTCAAAGGTTCCGTACAAGGAGCAGGATGGGGGTTCGGCACCATCCGTGAATTCCGCGTACGTCCACCGCCGCGTTACGTAGTGTGGAAGACGGGTGACCGTAAGGACCCGCAGGCGAGGGAAAAGGGGCACGGGGCTCGATGGCAGCAGGCAAGAGCAGCAGGTTGTCCGACTGGCTGCGCCGGCGTTCGGCGGGCCAGGACCAGGACGCGGACGGCGCGGCGGGGGTCCGCGATCTGCGCCGTGACGACCTGCTGCGCGGCGCCGCGGAGGCGGGACTGCCGCTCGCGCCGGCCGCGCATCCCTCCGGGGTCTCCGGGTTCCGCTGTTCGTGTGACCGGATCGGCTGTCCGACGCCCGGCACGCACCCGGTGTCCTTCGCCTGGCAGACCCAGGCCAGCACTGACCCGCAGCAGCTCGAGACCTGGCTGCGCACCCAGCCGCTCGCCAACTTCATCACCGCCACCGGCAACACCCACGACGTCCTCGACGTCCCCGCCGAGGCCGGCCGCATCGCCCTGGACCGGCTCGCCGCCGAGGGCGCGGCCGTCGGGCCGGTCGCCACGTCCGAGGGGCGGATGTTCTTCTTCACCGCCACCCGCGCCGCCACCGCCGACGAGGACGAGTGGTGGCCCTGCGAGCTGGACTGCCACCCCGAGACGCTCGACGAGCACCCCGGCCTGCGCTGGCACTGCCGTGGGAGCTACGTGCTCGTACCGCCGTCCCGGCATCCGTCGGGGGCGGTCGTGGAGTGGCTTCCGGGCCGCGGCCCCGGGCGCGGGCTTCCCGACCCGCTGACGCTGCTGGAAGTCCTTACGGACGCCTGCGCGCAGGTCGAGCCCGAGGCCGAGACCGCGGGCTGGCTGCTTTAGCGTTCCGTGCGACCCACGGTGCGGACCGTGGATGGCTGGTCGCGCAGCCGCGACCCGCAGACGACGTACTCAGCGCTCCGCGCCGACAGTGCCGGCCGTGCTGCCCGCAGGAGGGGAACTGGGCGCGGCGGCCCTGCCGGGGGTGAGGAAGAGGAACATCGTCGGGACGAGATACAGCGCCCAGACCGCGACCTGGAGCCAGGTCGGGTCGGGCTGGAAGTTGAACACGCCCTTGAGGAGCGTCCCGTACCAGCTGTCCACCGGGATCTGCTCGCTGATGTCGAAGGCCCGGCTGTTCAGGCCGGGAAGCCAGCCCGCCTCCTGCAGGTCGTGGAAGCCGTACGCGAGGACGCCCGCCGCCACGACGACCAGCATCGCGCCGGTCCAGGTGAAGAACTTGGCCAGGTTGATGCGCAACGCGCCCCGGTAGAACAGCCAGCCGAGCACGACGGCCGTGAGCAGGCCCAGGCCCGCGCCGACCACCGGCCGGAAGCCGTCGTCCGTGGCCTGGACGGCGGTCCAGATGAACAGCGAGGTCTCCAGCCCCTCCCTGCCCACCGCGAGGAAGGCGGTGACGACCAGGGCGCCCGTGCCCATGGCGATCGCGGCGTCGAGCTTGCCGTGCAGCTCGGCCTTGAGGTGGCGGGCGGTGCGCCGCATCCAGAAGACCATCCAGGTCACCAGGCCGACCGCGATGATCGACAGCGAGCCGCCGAGCGCCTCCTGGGCCTGGAAGGTCAGCTCCTGCGAGCCGAACTGCAGCGCGGCACCGAAGCCCAGGCTGAGCGCGATCGCGACGCCGACGCCGAGCCAGACCGGCGGCAGCTTGTCCTTGCGGTCGGTCTTGACGAGGTACGCGACGAGGATGCAGACGACCAGGCTGGCCTCCAGGCCCTCGCGCAGCCCGATCAGGTAATTGCCGAACACGGCCCGTCACTTCCCTTCAGCGGCTTCGAACAGGGCCCGGCCCCACCAGTCGCCGCTCTTCACGACGCCCGGCGGCACGACGTAGACCGCCGAACCGACGTGCTGGATGTACTCGTTGAGCGCGTCCGTCGCCGACAGCTTCTTCTGCAGCGGGATGAAGCCGGAGCGCACATCGCGCTGGTACGCGAGGAAGAACAGGCCCGCCTCCAGGCGGCCCAGGCCGTCCGTGCCGTCGGTGAAGGAGTAGCCGCGGCGCAGCAGCGTCACGCCGCTGTTGTCCGGGTGGGCGAGCCGGACGTGCGCGTCGTCCTTCATGGCCTTGAAGTTGGGGGTGTCCCGCTCGTGCTTCTTGCCGAGCGGGGCGCCCTCGCCCTTCGTACGGCCGAAGATCTGCTCCTGCTCGCCCAGCGGGGTGCGGTCCCAGGTCTCGATGTGCATCCGGATCCGGCGGGCGACCAGGTACGAGCCGCCGGCCAGCCAGGCCGGGCCGTCCGACTCCGAGACCCATACGTGCTTGGTCTGGGCGGACTTGTCGGAGCCGGCGACATTGTGCGTGCCGTCCTTGAAGCCCATCAGGTTGCGCGGGGTCTGCGCCTCGGGCGTCGTCGAGGAGGTCTTGCCGAAGCCGAGCTGCGACCAGCGGATGGCGACCTTGCCGAAGCCGATCCGGGCCAGGTTGCGGATCGCGTGCACCGCGACCTGCGGGTCGTCGGCGCAGGCCTGGACGCACAGATCGCCGCCGCTGCGCCGGGTGTCCAGCGCGTCCCCGGCGAACTTCGGCAGGTCGACCAGGGCCTCCGGGCGGTACTTCTTCAGCCCGAAGCGGTCCTTGCCGTCCTTGTCGAACAGCCCCGGCCCGAAGCCCACGGTGAGCGTGAGCCGGGACGGCTGCAGGCCCAGCGCCTCGCCGGTGTCGTCCGGCGGCGCCTCGGCGAGCCCGCCGACCGCGCCCTCGCCGACCGCCTGGCCCTTGGACATCCGCTCGGCCGCGGCGGTCCAGTCCTTGAGCAGTTGCGCCAGCTCGTCGCGGTCGTCGGTGGTGATGTCGAACGAGGCGAAGTGCAGCCGGTCCTGAACGGGCGTCACGATGCCCGCCTGGTGCGTCCCGTGGAACTCCACCGCGGCCCCGGCCGAGGCCGCGTTCTGCGTGTCGCTCCCGGTGTCGCCGTTCAGAACGGCCGCCGCCCCGCCGGCCGCGGCGGCGCCCAGCACGACGCCCGCCCCGGTCCAGCCGAGCACCGAACGGCGCGAGGTGGTCTTCCCGGCCTCAGCGGCTTCAGCGGTTTCAGACATGAGCCCGTGTCCCCTCTGACTTACTTCGCGACCGCTGCGGCGAGCTTCGACAGCGGCTCGGCAAGCGAGTTCACCGCGTCGGACAGCTTCTTACGGTCCGTCTTGCCGACGGTGTCGTACGAGACCCAGCCGTCGCCCTTGCGGTAGGTGTCGAGCAGCTTCGTGATCGACGCGAACTGCTTGTCGAGTTCCTTCGTCAGCGCCGGGTCGTTCTCGGCGGCGACCGCCTTCAGCAGCTCGTACGCCTTCTCGGCACCCATGACGTTGGCGTAGAAGTCCGACAGGTCGGTGTGGCTGTAGAGGTCCTCCTCACCGGTGATCTTGCCTGTGGCGACCTCGTCCAGCAGCTCCTTGGCGCCGTTGGCCATGCTGGTGGCGGTGATCTCGGCCTTGCCGACCCGCTTCTGCCAGTCCTCCAGGTCGGAGACGAGCTGGGCGGCGATCGTCTTGTCGGTGGCGGTGATCTTCTTGTCCTGCCAGAGCGACTTCTCCAGCCGGTGCCAGCCGGTCCACTTCTGGCCGGCCTCCAGGCCGTCCTCACGGGTGTCGGTCAGCGGGTCGATGTCGCCGAAGGACTCGGCCACCGGCTCGGTGGTCTCCCAGCCGACCCGCGAGGGCGCGAACTCCGCCTTGGCGGCCTCGATGTCGCCCGCCTCGATCGAGGCGGCGAACTTCTTCACCAGCGGGATCGTCGCGTCGGCCTGCTCCTGCACGTACTTGCGGTACGCCGCCACCGCCGAGTCCAGGCGCGGGTCGGTCTTCACCGCGCCCTTGCCGGTGACGGTGATCTTCTGGCGGATGCCGTCGCCCTTCATGCCGGGCTTGCAGGCGATCTCGTACGAACCGGCCTTGATCTCGGCGGTGATGGTGGCCTTGGTGCCCGGGCCGATGTTCTCCCGCTCGGTGACGATCTTGTCGCTCGGCGTGTAGACGTAGACCTCGGTGACCTTCGAGCCCTTGTTCTGCGCGGATATCGTGATCTTGCCCGCCGCGAAGGTGGTCTTGGACACCTCGCACTTGCTGTCGGTGGAGATCACTGTCACCGCGTTCGAGCCGGTCGCGTCCGCGTCCGCCTTCTCAGCGCAACCGGTGACCGCTGTGACGGCGACGACGATTCCTGCGGCGGTCACGGCTGACGTACGGACGGCGGGCATGGGGGCGCTCCTGGGGCTGCTCAGACAGATGAGGGCAGCCTTCCCTTGGGAAGGCTGCCCTAACCTACATGAGGCTTGCCCTAACCCGACATAGCGGGTCGTGTCACGGCAGGGTCAAGATCTCAGCGCCGGTGTCGGTGACGACCAGGGTGTGCTCGAACTGGGCTGTCCGCTTGCGGTCCTTGGTGACCACGGTCCAGCCGTCGTCCCACATGTCGTACTCGTGCGTGCCGAGGGTCAGCATCGGCTCGATCGTGAAGGTCATCCCAGGCCTGATCACGGTCGTCGCGCGCGGGTCGTCGTAGTGCGGCACGATCAGCCCGGAGTGGAACGAGGTGTTGATGCCGTGCCCCGTGAAGTCCCGTACGACCCCGTAGTTGAAGCGCTTGGCGTACGACTCGATGACCCGGCCGATCACATTGATCTGCCGGCCCGGCTTCACCGCCCTGATCGACCGCTCCAGCGACTCGCGGGTGCGCTCCACGAGCAGCCTCGACTCCTCGTCCACCTCGCCGACCAGGTAGGTGGCGTTGGTGTCGCCGTGCACCCCGTGGATGTACGCCGTCACATCGAGGTTGACGATGTCCCCGTCCCGCAGCTCCGTCGAGTCCGGGATCCCGTGGCAGATCACCTCGTTGATCGACGCGCACAGCGACTTGGGGAAGCCGCGATAGCCCAGATCCGACGGATAGGCCTTGTGGTCGACCATGTACTCGTGCGCGATCCGGTCCAGCTCGTCCGTGGTCACCCCCGGCGCGATGGCCTTCGCCGCCTCCTCCATCGCCCGCGCGGCGATCCGGGACGCGATCCGCATCCGCTCCACCGTGTCGTCGTCCTGCACCTCCGGCCCGGTGTACGGGGTCGGGGCCGGCCGGCCCACGTACTCGGGGCGGGGGATCGAGGCGGGAACCGGTCGGGTCGGTGAGAGCTTTCCGGGCACGAGGACTGACATGTCAGGGAGTCTATCGGCGTGTACCGCCCGCCCGTCGGGCACCATGAACCCATGGCGCTCTTCAAGCGGGTACGCAAACCGGCCGGCAAGCCCGGCGAGTGGTACTACTGCCTTGAGCACAAAAAGGTCGAAGAAGGACCCGAATGCCCCGCCAAGGACCGCTTCGGCCCCTACTCGACCCGGGCCGAGGCCGAGCACGCGATGGAGACCGCCGCCTCCCGCAACCTGGAGTGGGAGAAGGACCCCCGCTGGCACGACGCGCCGCGCGACGAACAGGATCAGTCCTAGGGCCCTTCTGATGGATCTCCGTGGCGTCGCGTGGCCTGGCACCAGCGCTCGCGGCGTTGCCGGAGCGCCCACAGGAAACCACCCTGTGGGCGCTCCGGCGCCTTGCGATCGCAGGCGCCAGACCCCGCTCCTTCTCCCACGGAGATCCATCAGAAGGGCCCTAGGCCACGCTCTGCTCCCGCTCCCGGGCCCGCACCGCGTGCTCGTTGGTCCGGGCGTCGTACGCCCACAGCCTCGGCAGCGACGCCACCAGCAGCCCCACCGCCGCGACGCATGACAGCCCGCCGGTCCACACCGCGGCCCGTACGCCGATCAGCGCGCCCATCCCGCCGGCCCGGACCTGGCCTGCCTGCGGGCCGACGGTGAAGGCCAGCACCCCGATCCCGGCGAGGCGGCCCCGGAACTCGTCCGGGATGGTCTGGTTCCACATCGTCGTGCGGAACATGGACGTGACCATGTCGATCCCGCCCGCCAACAGCAGCAGGAGCAGCACCAGCCACACCTGTCGCACCAGTCCCGCCGCCGTCATGGCCAGCCCGAAGAGCGCCGCGGCCGCGATCATCGCCCGCCCGTGGTGGTGCACCCGCGATGCCCAGCCGCTCGTCAGGCTCACCAGCAGCGCCCCGGCCGGGAAGGCCGCGTACATCAGGCCGAGCGCCCACGGGGCGCCCAACTCGTCCGCCAGGAACGGGAACAGCGCGATAGGAAACGCCAGCACCGTCGCCGAGAGGTCGATCGCGATGGTGCCGAGGAGTTCCTTGCGGCTCCACGCGTAGCGCGCGCCCTCGGCCAGCGCGCGCAGCGACGGCTTTTCGGCGTCATGCGCAGGCGGCGAAGGACGCATCGGCAGAAGAAGGGCGACGGACACCACGAAGGTCACGATGTTGATCGCGTACGCCCACTCCAGTCCGGCGTAGGCGATCAGCACGCCCGCCAGCGACGGCCCCGCGACCCCGCCCAGCTGCCACATGACGCCCATGAGCGCGGCGGCCGCCGTCAGCTGGTCGTGCGGCACGATGCGCGGCACGATCGAGTCCTGCGGCGGGCGCTGCAGTCCGCTCAGCGAGCTGTTCAGCGCCGCGAGGACGAACAGCGGCCAGACCATCGGGTGCGGGAGCAGGGCGTTGGTCAGCATCAACATCGCCAGCAGGCCCTTGCCGGTCTCCGTCAGCACCAGCAGCTTCCGGCGGTCGAACGAGTCCGCCAGCGCGCCCCCGTACAGCCCGAACACGATCAGCGGGGCCAGCTCGACCAGCCCGATCGACCCGACGGCGAGCGGCGATCCGGTCAGCTCCTTCATCTGCACGGGCACGGCGACGAAGGAGAGGAAGTTGCCGAACATCGTCACCGCCCCGGACAGCCACAGCAGCCGGAAATCGCGCGAGGAGCGCCAGGGCGCGAGGTCGGGGAGGAGCCGGGTGCGTCGGGACACAAACGACGATCCTCTGCTGCGCGCAGCGGCCGGGTCAAACGGATTTTCCCATGTCCCGCGTCATGACAACCGCTTTCCGAAAATGCCCCGCCTGTGTTCGAAAAGGGTGTCCATAATCGAATGATGTTCGGGGCCATGTGATCGGGGAAGCGCATTGTTGGAGCCACTGGGGCTTGATCCGCATGCCGAGTCCGTCTACCGGGCGATGCTCGCGCACCCCGGCGAGGACGTGGCACGGCTGGCCGGGCGATTGCGGCGCCCGGAGGACGAGATCCGCGACAGCCTGGGCCGGCTGGCCGCGCTTGCCATGGTCCAGCCCTCGGAGTTATCCGGCAGCGGTTTTCAGGCCGTCGGCCCGGAGACCGCCATGGAGCTTCTGCTGGCCCGCCAGCATGCCGAGCTCGCCGCCCAGCGGCTGAAGGTCGAGGCGTCGCGCGCGGCCGCCGCCCAGCTCATCGCCGACTTCTCCGCGCTGCGCCCGCGCGCGCTCGACCCCGAGGCGGAGCACCTGATCGGGCTGATCGCGATCCGGGAACGCATCGCGATCCTCGGCAAGGGCGCCGAAATGGAGGTCATGACCCTGGCCCCCGGAGGCGCCCAGCCCGCCGACGCGCTCGCGGCGAGCCGGGGCCCCACGATGGACCTGTTCGAGCGGGGTGTGCGCACCCGCGCCGTCTACATGGACAGCGCCCGCAGGCACCAGCCCACCCTGGACCACCTGACCTGGCTGGAGAGCCAGGGCGAGCGGGTGCGTACCGCCCCCACCCTCCCGATCCGCATGATCATCTTCGACCGGCGGGTGGCCGTACTCCCCGCCGACACCGGGGACGACCACTCCGGCGCCGTCGTCGTCCGGGGCGAGGGGACCGTCGCCGCGCTCTGCGCGCTCTTCGAGAACATCTGGGAATCCGCCACACCGCTGGACGCGGTGTCCCCCTCCGCGCCCCGCGGGATGCCCCGCCAGGAAGCCGAGGTCCTGCGCCTGCTCACCCAGGGCCTCACCGACGAGACCATCGCCAAACGCCTCGGCGTCTCCCCCCGCACCGCCCGCCGCATCGCCGCCGATCTCATGCAACGCCTCGACGCCCGCAGCCGCTTCGAGGCCGGCGTCCACGCCGTCCAGGACGGCTGGCTCCCCCCGACCCGCTAGGCCGTTTGTGACGGCTCTGGCCGTGACTCACAGTGCGGGATCGTGGTTGGCTGGTCGCGCAGTTCCCCTCGCCCCTTGGTGGCCGGCGTCGGGCGTCAGCAACGGGCCCCGAAGGGGCGCGGGGAACTGCGCGAGCAACCCGCCACGGCTCGCGGCCAAAGAGCTGTCAGAAGCGCCGAATGCCGTCCGCCCTAGGACCTGGCCGACTCGCGCGACGCCCGCGCGTGCTCGTCCGTGCGGGCGTCGTACGACATCAGCTTCGGCAGGCCGCCCGCCAGCAGCCCGACCGCCGCGATGCACGCGAGGCCGCCGGACCATACGGAGACGCGCACCCCGGTCAGCGCCGCCATGCCGCCCGCGCGGACCTGGCCGAGCGTGGGGCCGACGGAGAAGGACAGCAGCTCGATGCCGGCGAGGCGGCCGCGCAGTTCGTCGGGGATGGTCTGGTTCCAGATGGTGGAGCGGAAGATGCCGCTGATCATGTCGCATCCCCCGGCCACGGCCAGGAAGAACAGCACGAGCCATACGTTGTCCATCCACCCGGCGACGGCCATCGCCGCGCCCCAGGCCAGCGCCGCGTAGACGATCATGCGCCCGTGCCGGTGGACGCGGGAGGACCAGCCGCTGGTCAGGCTCACCAGCAGCGAGCCGACCGTTCCGGCCGCGTACATCAGGCCGAGCGACCAGGGGGCCTTCAGGTCGTCCGCGAGGAAGGGGAAGACGGCGGTCGGGTACGCGAAGAACATCGCGGCCAAGTCGATGGCGTAGGTCCCGAGCAGCTCCTTGCGGCTCCAGGCGTAGCGCCCGCCCTCCCAGATGCTGCGCAGCGACGGCTTGGTCGCGTCGTGCGCGGCGGGGGAGGGGCGCAGCCCGAGGCCGAGCCCGACGGATATCGCGAACGACACCGCGTCCAGCGCGTACGCCCACTCCAGCCCGGCGAAGGCGATCAGGACGCCCGCCAGCGACGGTCCGGCGATCGCCCCGACCTGCCAGCGCACCGAGTTGAGTGCGGCGGCGGCGCTGAGCTGCTCGTGCGGGACGATACGCGGCACGATCGCGTCCAGGGCGGGCCGCTGCAGCCCGGTCAGGGCGCTGGTGAGGGCGGCGACGGCGTACAGCGGCCACACCGCCGGGTGCGGGATGAGGGTGTTGGCCAGCAGGAGCACCGACAGCAGGCCGAGGGCGGCCTCCGTGTAGAGGATCAGCTTCCGGCGGTCCACGGAGTCCGCGAGCGCGCCCCCGTAGAGCCCGAAGACGATCAGCGGGACCAGCTCGACCAGCCCGATCGCGCCGACGGCGAGAGTGGAGCCGGTCAGCACCTTCATCTGCACGGGCACGGCGACGAAGGTCAGAAAGCTGCCGAAGACCGTCACGACCCCGGCCAGCCACATCAGCCGGAAGTCGCGCGAGGAGCGCCAGGGCGCGAGGTCGGGGAGGAGCGGGGTGAGTCGGGACACGTCTGGTGATGCTGCGCTGCGCGGTTCCTTACGGCAACCGGTTTTCGACGGGCGCCGGACGGGCTGAAATCAGAGCAGCCCCGCCGCCGCCAGCAGGCCCCGTACGTGCTTGACCGCCGTGTCGTCCAGCGGAAGCTGCGGGGCCGCGGTCACCGGGCAGTCGATCACTCCGAGCAGATGCAGGGCCGCCTTGAAGGCTCCGAGTGCGGAGGAACTGCGGCCCATCAGGGCCTCGTCGCCCGCGTCGATGATCGAGAAGAGCGCGGCGAGCCGGTCCTGTTCGGCGGCGGCCTCGCGCCAGCGGCCGGCGCGGGCGTGCTCGTAGAGGCGTACGTAGCCGTGCGGATCGACATTGCCCAGGCCCGGGACGACGCCGTGGGCGCCGGCCAGCAGGGCTCCGTCCACGGCGAGTTCGGAACCGGTGAGGACGGCGAAGGAGTCGCCCAGACCGCGGTGGCGCAGCTCGACCAGCAGCCGGCGCAGCGGTCCGTCGGCGCCGCTGCTGTCCTTCAGGCCGGCCAGCGTGCCGTCCTCGGCGAGGGCCAGGACGGTGGCGGCGGGCAGCTTGGTGTGGACGGCGGAGGGGATGTCGTACGCGAAGACCGGGAGCCCGGCGCCGTCGCGGAGGCGGCGGAAGTGGTCGGCGATCTCGGCGGGGTGCGTCGCCGTGTAGAACGGCGCCGTCGCGACCACCCCGTCCGCCCCGGCCCCGGCGGCCGCCCGCGCGTGGTCGAGCACCCGGGCCGTCGTCATGTCGATCACGCCCGCCAGCACCGGCACCCGGCCGTCCACCGTCTCCACCACGGCGGCCAGGGCGGTACGCCGCTGCGCGTCGGTCAGGTACGCCGCCTCGCCACTGGAACCGAGGGCGAACACGCCATGGGCGCCGGCCCCGATGACGTGCTCGGCCAGCCGCCCGAGGGAGGCGGTGTCCACGTCCCCGGCGGGGGTCAGGGGGGTGCACAGCGGCGGTACGACGCCGCGGAGGGTGAGGGTGGGGGCGCGCATGAGGTCAGGGTAGGTGCGGGGTGCGCGGGTGCGGGGCCGCCGCGCGTCGGCCGGGCGGGTGGTTGCGGCTGCGGTCGCGGCTGCGGTCGCACCGTGCGGGGAGGGCAGCGTCACACACCCTCCGGGTGCCGGATTCGGCCGGTGGGCTGGCAGGATCTCGCTATGACTACTGCTGACTCCTCCAACGCGACCCCCGCCGCGCCGGCCAAGGCCCCGGCCAAGGACCCCTGGGACCTGCCCGACGTCTCCGGCCTGGTGGTCGGCGTACTGGGCGGCACCGGCCCGCAGGGCCGTGGGCTCGCGTACCGGCTGGCCAGGGCGGGCCAGAAGGTGATCATCGGCTCGCGCGCGGCCGACCGGGCGCAGGCGACGGCGGACGAGCTGGGCCTGGGCGTGGAGGGCGCGGACAACGCGGAGTGCGCGCGGCGCAGCGACATCGTGATCGTCGCGGTGCCGTGGGACGGGCATGCCAAGACCCTGGAGTCGCTGCGCGAGGAGCTCGCCGGGAAGCTGGTCGTGGACTGCGTGAACCCGCTCGGCTTCGACAAGAAGGGCGCGTACGCCCTCAAGGTCGAGGAGGGCAGCGCCGCCGAACAGGCCGCCGCGCTGCTCCCCGACTCGCGGGTCACCGCGGCCTTCCACCACCTGTCCGCCGTGACGCTGGAGGACCCGGCCGTCGAGGAGATCAACACCGACGTCCTCGTCCTCGGCGAGACCCGCGCCGACACGGATGCGGTCCAGGCTCTCGCGAACCGCATCCCCGGCATCCGCGGCGTCTTCGCCGGCCGTCTGCGCGGCGCCCACCAGGTCGAGGCGCTGGTCGCCAACCTGATCTCCGTCAACCGCCGCTACAAGGCGCACGCCGGTCTGCGCGTCACCGACCTCTAGCGAACCCCGGGCATGGGGGAGAATGGCACGGTCCGTACGTCATCCGACAGGAGCCGCCCCCCATGCCCCGCCTCGCCCTCTACGCCTTCGTGGTCTGCGCCCTCGCCACGGCCGCGGCTGTCGTCTCCTTCGTGCAGGGCAGTTGGCTCGGCGTCGTGTGGATCCTCGTCGCGGGCCTGTCCAGCAACATGTGCTGGTACTACGTGCGCAAGGGCAAGGCCGAGCGCGTCGGCCGACCCGCTAGCTGAACGGGTCGCCCTTCCAGAACTGGAAGTACGCGTAGCCGACGCTCACCGCGCGGTCCGGCACCCCGAAGGCGCTCATGACCGAGTCCACGAAGTTGAAGAACACCGAGTTCACCTCCGGGATCCACAGGCACCCGAACACCGCCAGCAGCCCGAACTGCGCGAACGGCTCCACCTGGCGCCGGAAGCTGTACGACAGCCACGGCTCGATGATCCCGTAGCCGTCCAGCCCCGGCACCGGCAGCAGGTTCAGGATCGCCGCCGTCACCTGGAGCATCGCCAGGAACGCCAGCGCCGCCAGGAACGGCACCGGCACGCCGCTGTCCAGCGCCCCCATGGTGAACGGCAGCATCAGCAGCACCGCGCACACCACGTTCACCAGCGGCCCCGCCGCCGAGATCAGGCTGTGCTTCCATCGCCCGCTGATCCGCCCGCGCTCGATGAACACCGCCCCGCCGGGCAGCCCGATGCCGCCCAGGATCACGAAGACCACCGGCAGCACGATGCTCAGCACGGCGTGCGTGTACTTCAGAGGATTGAGGGTCAGGTAGCCCTTCGCCCCGATGGTGATGTCCCCGCCGTGCAGCGCGGTGCGCGCGTGCGCGTACTCGTGCAGGCACAGCGACACCACCCACCCGGCCACGACGAACAGGAACACCGCGAAGCCGGTGCTCGTCGAGAACCCGGTCCACACGGCCCAGCCCGACACCCCCATGATCGCGACCAGCCCTATGAAGATCGGGCTGATCCGCCGCTCGCTTCGTGTTGCTGCGGTGGTCATCGTTGCGGGGCTCCTCGTTCGTTCGCGGTCCTGGCCGCCCAATCATCACACTTGCCGTCCGGGTTGTGGGCGGGGGAGAACCCCAGGCGAGCCCTGGCCGGAACAACCGAGCGGCGCCGACCGCCACTCCGTAAGAATGGGACCGTGCGCTACGGGATTCTGGGGACCACGCAAGCCAATCACGACGACGGCACAGCCGTGCCGCTCGCCGGCACCCGGCTGCGCGCACTGCTCGCCGCACTGGCGCTGCACGCGGGCCGGGTCCGGACGACGGAAGGGCTGATCGACGAGGTCTGGGGCGAGGATCCCCCGGCAGACGCGGCCGGGGCGCTGCAGGCGCTGGTCGGGCGGCTGCGGCGGGTGCTCGGGCATGAGGCGATCGGCTCGGTGGACGGCGGGTACCGCCTGACCGCGCGGCCGGACGCGGTCGACGCGCACCGGTTCGAGCGGCTGGTCGACGAGGGCGGCCGGGCCCTGGCCGACGGCAGTCCGGCGAAGGCGGCGGAGGCCCTCGACGACGCGCTGGCGCTGTGGCGCGGCCCGGCGCTGGCGGATCTGCCCGACCGGGCGACGGCGGCGCCCCGCTACGAGGCGCTGCGGCTGAACGCCCAGCGGCTGCGCCTCACCGCCGAAGTGGCCCTCGGCCGGGCCGAGCAGGCCCTGCCGGAGCTGGCGGAACTGACCGCCGAGCACCCCCTGAACGAGCCGCTGCGGGCACTGCGGATCCGCGCGCTGCGCGAGGCGGGCCGCACGGCCGACGCACTCGGGGCGTACGAGGCGGTCCGGCGCACCCTCGCCGAGGAACTGGGCACCGACCCGGGCGCCGAACTGCAGGCGCTGTACACGGAGTTGCTCGAGGCCCCGGCACTACCCGCGCCCGCACCGGCCCCCGCCCCGCAAAGGACCGGCAACGCCCGCGCCCGCCTCACCAGCTTCGTCGGCCGGGAAGCGGACCTGACCGCGCTTCGCGCCGACCTCGACATCGCACGCCTGGTCACCCTCACCGGCCCGGGCGGCACCGGCAAGACTCGGTTGTCCCAGGAGGCCGGGGACCTGGTCGCGGACCGCTGGCCGGACGGCGTGTGGTTCGCGGAGCTGGCGCCGGTGGAGGATCCGGCAGGCGTGCCGGTGGCGGTGGTCAACGCGCTGGGCCTGCGCGAGACGCTGCTGCACGGCGGCTCCGCGGCCGAGGCGGCGATGGTGGCCGAGGCCAAGAAGAAGTCTCCGGCACTGCAGTTGGCGGAGTACTGCGCCGGGCGCCGGCTGCTCCTCGTACTGGACAACTGCGAGCACGTCATCGACGCCGCCGCGGCGCTGGCCGAGCGGCTGCTCGCGGACTGCCCGGGTGTCGCGGTGCTGGCCACCAGCCGCGAACCCCTCGGCGTACCGGGGGAGTTGGTACGCCCCCTCGACCCGCTGCCGCAGCCGCCCGCACTGCGGCTGCTCGCCGACCGGGGCGCCGCCGCCCGCGCCGGCTTCACCCCCGGCGAGGACCCGGAGGCCTGCGCCGAGCTGTGCCGCCGCCTGGACGGCCTGCCACTGGCCATCGAGCTGGCCGCCGCCCGGCTGCGCGGCCTCACCCCGCGCCAGCTCGCGGACCGCCTGGACGACCGCTTCCGGATCCTCACCGGTGGCAGCCGCACCGTACTGCCCCGCCAGCAGACGCTGCGCGCGGTCGTCGACTGGAGCTGGGACCTGCTGGAGCCGGACGAGCGCATCCTGCTGCGCCGCCTCGCCGTCTTCGCGGGCGGCTGGACCCTGGAAGCGGTGGAGGAGGTCTGTTCGGGCGGCGGGGTCGACGGCGCCGACGGCCGCATCGACGCCGCCGACATCGCCGTGCTCCTCGCCTCCCTCGTCGACAAATCCCTGGTCCTCGCCGACCTCACCGACGACGGCGCCCGCTACCGCATGCTGGAGACCATCTCGGAGTACGCCGCCGAGCGCCTGGCCGCCTCCGGCGAGCGCGCAGGGACCGAACGCCGCCACATCACCCACTTCCGCGAGTACGTCCGCACCACCGACCCCCTTCTGCGCGGCCCCGACCAACTGCTGTGGCTGGACCGGCTGGAGCGCGAACACGACAACCTCCGCGCCGCCCTGCGCCGCGCCGTCGACGCCGGGGACGAGCAGGAGGCGCTGGTCATCACCCTGGCCTGCAGCTGGTTCTGGGAGATGCGCAACTACGTCACGGAGCTGCGCTTCTGGCCGGAGAAGGTCGCCGCCCTGAGCGACGAGGATCCCTTCGCCCCGCACCTGGTTCCCGTGCCGCTGGATTACGGGCCGCTGGACCGGCCGCTTCCGATGCCGGCCGGGCAGCTGCGGGAGGCCCGCCGCTGGGTACGGCTGGCGGGATACCTGGGGTACGAAGGCGACCTGGAGCGCTGGAGCGATCCCGACGCGATCCGGATCGGGCAGGCCTTCGTCGCGGCGTATCCGGCGGAACTGCCGCAGTCGAGCGTCCGGCCCGGTCTGATGCGGCCATTCGCCTGCTTCCTGAGCGGCGATTTCGAACGACTGACCGAGCTGACCGACGAGACGGTGGAGAGCTGCCGCACCCATGGGCGGACATGGGAGCTGGCGTTCATCCTGCAACTGCGCGCCAAGGTCATCAACGACGTCGCGGACCGCATCGAGGCCTCGATGGACGACATCCGGGAGAGCCGGGCCCTGTTCGAGCAGGTCGGCGACAACTGGGGGGTGGCCGAATGCCTTGCGGCGGAGGCGGAGGCCACCTCGGGGCTGGGCGACTGGGTCCGCGCCGCCGAGTGCTGCCGAGAGGCGATCGAACTGGCCCGCCGGCTCGGCTCCCACCAGCAGGTGCCGATCCTGTCCATCCGGCTCGGCGACTCCCTGATCAACAGTGGTGAGCCCGCCGAGGGCGAACGCCTGCTGCGGGCCGGCATAGCCGACGCCGAGCGGTTCGGCGTGAGCGGCCACGGCGCCGCCCTCTACGGCCGGGTCCTGCTCACCGAGCTCCTCGGCCAGCGCGGCGACCTCGCCGAGGCCAACACCCTGATGGACGAATTCCTCGATGCCCTGCCGACCGGCGTGCCGCCCTTCATCAGCGGCCTCCTGCTCGGCATGAAGGGCTGGCTGGTGGGCATTGAGGGCGACCCCGTCGGCGGCCTGCGGGTGCTCGGCGAGGGCATCGACCGCCTCAACGGCCACCCCCTCACCTCCGTCATCGCCCCCCGCATGGGCCTCCTCCTCATCCCCGTCGCCATCACCACCCTCGCCCGCCTCCCCGACTCCGCCCCCGACGCCCTCGCCCGCCTCCACCGCGCCGTCGTCCTCAACGCCGCCCACGACCGGCTCCGCCCGGTGGCCATCGCCCCGTACCAGAAGGCCGCCGTCACCGAGGCCGCGGTTTCGCTGCGCGACCGGCTCGGCGACGCCGCGTACGACGCCGCTTACGCGGAAGGCGGCAACCTCACGATGGAGCAGGCGGTGGTGGCGATGCGCGAGGTGTGCTGAATCAGCCCGCCTTCTTGCGCGCGGCGGCCTTCTTCGCGGCCGCCTTCTTCTTCGGTGCCGCCTTCTTGGCCGTAGGCGCGGCAGGCGCCGGCGCCCGCGCGTCGATGCTCGCCTGCAGCGCCGACATCAGGTCGACCACGTTGTCCGGCGCGGCCGCCGTCTCCGCCATCTCCGGAATCGGCTCGCCCTCCAGCTTGGCGGCGACCAGCTCGTCCAGCGCGTGCTGGTACTCGTCGTGCTGGGCGGCCAGGTCGAAGTCCTCCGACAGCGTCTCCATCAGGCTCTCGGCCATCTTCAGCTCCTGCGGCCGCACCGTCACCTTCTCCGAGGGTGCCAGCCCGCTCGCGGAGCGGATCTCGTCCGGCCACAGCATGGTGTGCAGCACCAGTACGTCCTCGTGCACCCGCAGCAGCGCCAGCGACTCCCGGGTCCGCAGCGCGATCTTCGTCACGGCTGCCTTTCCGGTCTTGACCAGGGCCTCGCGCAGCAGCACGTACGGCTTCGCGGCCGCCGCCTCCGCCCCCACGTAGTACGCGCGCGACAGCGCCAGCGGATCGATGTCCCCGGCGTCCACGAACGCCAGCACATCGATCAGCTTCTTGCTGGGGAGCGGCAGCTCGGTGAGGTCCGCGTCCGTCAGCACCGCGGTGCGGCCGGTCCCGTCGTCGTAGCCCTTGGCGATGTCGGCGTACGCGACCTCCTTGCCGCACTTCTCGCAGCTGCGCCTCATCCGGATCCGGCCGCCGTCAGCCGCGTGGACCTGGTGCAGCGAGACCCCGTGCTCCTCGGTCGCGGAGTACAGCTTCACCGGGATGGACACCAGCCCGAAGCCGATCGCCCCTTTCCACATACTTCGCATACTTTTGTCCCTCCGTGGGGACTTTCCAGACTATGCCCGCCCCGCCAGAGCGGCAGTCCGTGGAGGTCGACGGCCGCCGGATCGTACTGACCCACCTCGACAAGGTCCTCTTCCCCGCGACCGGCCACACCAAGGCCCAGCTCCTCCACTACTACGCCCAGGTCGCCGCGGTGATGGTGCCGTACGCCACCGGCCGCCTCGCCTCCTTCCTACGCGCCCCCGAGGGCCCCGCCGGCCAGACCTGGGTCGCCAAACGCCCCCCGAACGGCACCCCCGACTGGGTCAGCACCGCCACCGCCGCCGACGGCGAGCCCTACGTCGTCGTCGACTCCGCCCCCACCCTCATCGCCATGGCCAACCTCGGCGCCCTCGAAGTCCACGTCCCCCAGTGGACCGCCGCAGCCGGGCCCGACGCCCACGACCGCCTCGTCCTCGACCTCGACCCGGGGGAAGGGGCCGACGTGGTGCTGTGCTGCCGGGTCGCCGAGCGGCTGCGGCAGCTGCTGGAGGACGACGGGCTCGCCGCGTTCCCCGTCACGTCGGGGAGCAAGGGCCTGCACCTGTACGCGCCGCTGGAGCCGCCCATGCCCGGCAAGGCGGTCAGTGACTACGCCAAGGCGCTGGCCGGGCGGATGCGTGACGAGCATCCGGGGCTGGTCGTGGTGTCCATGACCCGCAGCCTGCGGCCCGGCAAGGTGCTCATCGACTGGTCCCAGAACGCCTCGGCGAAGACCACGGCCTGCCCCTACACGGTGCGGGTGCGCGAGCGGCCCGGCGTCGCGACGCCGGTGAGCTGGGAGGAGGTCGCGGAGTGCGGCCGAGCGGAGGAGCTGACCTTCACGCCGGAGGACGTACTGCGGCGGATCGGCACTGACAAACCGTCAAACAGCGCTGATTCGTAGCCTCTTGTGGCCCACCTGGCCGCTTCGCCGCCCTGTTCACCGCCGCAATTGTCGTCATACCGATGGCGGCGGGCCTCAGCGGCTGTTCCCTCATCGGCGGCGGCAACGACTGTGACGGGACCGGGGCCCAACTGAAGAAGCTGGCGGCGCAGTCCGTTCTCGACTCCCCGCCCGCCAAGGCATCGGATCCGGTGAACTACCGCGGCGTGGGTGTCAGCACGGGATGTGACGACGACAGCAGCGGCCCCGGCTATCTCCACGCGGACCGGGTCTACGCGTTCGCCGGGAAGCGGGACGGCGTCATCTCCTACTACGTCGAGCGGGCACTCCATGCTCCTCACCGTCGACTTCCGCATCGAGGACTGCTCACCGGTGCCGAAGGTCGGCACCGGCCTCGGCTACGAGGTGTCGGTGGGCGCGGACTCCGGTGGCGGCACGATCAGCTGCTGGCAGTGAGGCACGGGCTGCCGGGGCCCGCGCGTTTCACCCTGTCCAGGTGAGGAGCCGGGAGGCCGTCCAGGTGTTGATGACCCGGTCCGCCGGGACCCCGCATTCCTCGGCCCGTGCGCAGCCGTAGATCTGCCAGTCGAGCTGCCCGGGGGCGTGGGCGTCGGTGTCGACGGCGAACAGCACGCCCGCGTCGACGGCCTGGCGGAGGAGGCGGCGGGGCGGGTCGAGGCGCTCGGGGCGGCTGTTGATCTCGACGGCGGTGTTGTAGGCCTGGCAAGCGGCGAAGACCATGTCGGCGTCGAACTCCGACTCGGGGCGGGGCTTGCCCTCGTTGCGGTGCTCGCCGCCGCCGAGGAGGCGGCCGGTGCAGTGGCCGAGGATGTCGACGTGCGGGCCGGCGACGGCGGCGACCATGCGGCGGGTCATCTCGGCGCGGCCCATCCGGAGCTTGGAGTGCACGGAGGCGACCACGACATCCACCCGCTCCAGCAGCTCGACGCTCTGGTCCAGGGAACCGTCGTCCAGGATGTCGCACTCGATGCCGGTCAGCAGGCGGAAGGAGGACGGCAGCCGCTCGTTCAGCTCCGCCACCACATCCAGCTGCGCCCGGAGCCGGTCGGCGGTGAGCCCGCGCGCCACCGTCAGCCGGGGCGAGTGGTCGGTCAGGACCGCCCACTCGTGCCCGAGGGCCATCGCCGTACGGGCCATCGCCTCGATCGGGCTTCCGCCGTCCGACCAGTCCGAATGCAGATGGCAGTCCCCGCGCAGCGCCGCCCGCAGGGTGCCCCCGCCCGCCACGGGGGGCCAGTCCGCCGCCTTCGCCTCCAGCGGCTCCAGATACCCCGGCACCCGCCCCGCCAGGGCCTCCCGCACCACGGTGGCCGTCTTCGGCCCCAGGCCCTTGACCGCCTCCAGCGTCCCGTCCGCCACCCGGCGCTCCAGGTCGCCCTCCGGCAGTGCGGCCACGGCGTCGGCCGCCGTACGGAAGGCCTTGACCCGGTACGTGGGCGCCAGATCGCGCTCCAGCAGGAAGGCGATCCGTTCCAGGGCCTCCACGGGCCCGAGCGGCGGCTGCTCCATGTATCCAGCCTGCCCGCGCGTTCCGCCAACCGCGAACCGTCGGGCGCGGGGCCCCCTCCCAGCCGATCCTGGACGGTATGACCAGTGAGCGCCCCGAGACCCTGTACGAAGCCGTCGGCGGCATCGACGGCCTCCGTCGGCTGAGCGACGCGTTCTACGACGCCGTCCTGGCGGACCCGCTGCTCGCGCCGGTCTTCGCCGACTTCAGCCGTACGCACATCGAGCACGTGGCCGTCTGGCTCGGCGAGGTCTTCGGCGGCCCGGCGGCCTTCACCGCCGACCTCGGCGGTCACCAGGCGCTGCTGCGCGCCCACCTCGGCCTGGCGATCACCGAGGAGCAGCGCGGCCGCTGGATGGAGCTCATGGCTGGCGCCGTGCACAAGGAGCTGCCGGACGATGAGCTGTTGCGCCGCTGCGTCATGGAGTACTTCGACTGGGGCACCCGGATCGCCCGCGACGTCTCGGCGGGCGAGGTCGGCGAAGACCTCGGCGAGCCCGGTCCCACCCCGAGGTGGGGGTGGGACGGACAGGCCTGACCGGGACGCGGCCCCAGGCCCTAGCGGAGGGCGCGGGCGATGAGGAGGTTGGGGTCCTTGGCCGTGAAGTAGGCGGCGCTCGGGACGTAGACGGTGGTGCCGCGTACCGCGACGGAGGTGGGGTTGGACAGGCCGTTCTTGGTGGTGAGGACGGTGGTGCGGGCGCCGCGGGGGGTGAGGCGGACGACCTGGCTGGTGGGGTTGATGGCGGCGAGCACCGTGCCGGAGCGGCCGGTGAAGGCGAAGTCGTCGATGCCGCGCAGGCCGGAGGCCTTCACCTGGGGGCGGCCGGCGGAGCCGTCGCGCCGCAGGGGGATGCGCAGGAGCGTGCCCTTGTCGGTGTTGGTCACCCATACGGCGGAGCCGCGCAGCTTGACCCCGTTGACGCCGAACCCGAAGGCGCCCGGACCGGTGTTCGGCGCGAGGGCGCGGTCGTGCGACCAGGCGGTGACGCGGCCGTTGGCGGTGTTCACCCGCCAGACCGTGCCGGACTTGGAGTCGGCGACGTACAGTCGGCCGCTCCTCTGGTCGAGGGCCGCGCCGTTGGGGAAGCCGGCCGGCGGCAGGGCCGCGACGCGGCGCAGGGAGCCGCCCCGGTTCAGCCGCCAGACCCCGGTGAGGGCGGTGGTCCCGGCGTTGTAGACGACGTACAGGGTGCCGTTGCGGGCCCGGGCTATGCCGGTCGGGCCGCCGCCGGCCGCGGGCTTGGGCAGGGTCGCCAGGATCCTGACGCGGCCACGGGTGGTCACACGGGCGACCTGGTGGGCGCCGGCGAAGGTCAGGTCGGCGGAGCCGTCCGGCTCCAGCGCGATGTTCTCCGGCTGCTGGCCGGCGGCCAGGTTGAAGTGCGCGACGATGCGGGCACTGACGGCCGACGGTGCCGGGCCCGGGGCCTGCGCGGACACCAGCAGAGCTGCCGAGACCGCGGTGGCACCGGCCACGGCGATGTGGCGGCGATGGCTACGGGGGTGCTGCCGGGACATGGTTCCTCCGTTTTCGCAGGTGACGGAACCATCCTTTTCGCGGAGCCCCGCCCGCTGCGCGCTGCGTGCCGCCACCCGAGTGGTTGCGTGGCAGACGACAGCCCGGCCGGTCCGAGGTGCGGTCCGGCCGGGCGGGGGGTGGCTGCGGGGCGGGTCAGGTCTTCTTGCGGAAGCGGGCCACGGCCAGGGGGGCGGAGATGGCGGTGATGCCGACGGCCCAGGCGAGGGTCATCCAGACGGAGTGGGCGACGGGGCCGCCGTTGATGAGGGCGCGGCTGGCGTCGGCGAGGTTGGAGAGGGGGTTGGCCTTGGTGAAGGACTGGAGCCAGCCGGGCATGGTGGTGGGCTTGGCGAAGATGGAGCTGCCGAACTGCAGGGGGAGTACGACGATCATGGAGAGTGCCTGTACGGATTGAGGGGTCTTCGCGGTCAGGCCGAGCAGGATGAAGATCCACATCAGCGAGGCGCCGAAGGCGGTGGACAGGGCGACCGCCGCGAGCAGTCCGAAGACGCTGGTGCTGACGTGCAGGCCGAGGATGAAGCCCACGGCCAGGAGGATGGCGGTGGCGATCAGCGCGCGGCCGATCTCGACGACGATCTTGGCGATCAGGACCGAGGAGCGGGCTATCGGCATGGTTCGGAAGCGGTCCATGACACCGGTCTGGAAGTCGGAGTTGACGCCGGTGCCGACGGCCATGGCGATGTTCATGCCCATCATGGCCATCAGGCCGGGGACCATGTAGTTGACGTAAGCCGTGGTGTTGCCTTCGAGGGCGCCGCCGAAGACGTACACGAACAGCAGGGTGAAGACGATCGGCATCAGCAGGACGTCGAACATCGACTCCGGGTCCTGCTTGATCTGGAGCATGTTGCGTCGGGCGAGGGCGCCGATGTGCCGGAGGTTCGCCCGCAGGCCGATGCGGCCTTCGTCGAGTGCCATCGAGGGGGCGGGGGCGGGGGTGATCACTGCCGCGCTCATGCCACGAGCTCCTTGTCTTCCACAGATGCGTCGGATGCGTCTTCGGCGGGGGCGCCTTCGAGGGTGGCCTTCTGGCCGGTGATGGCCAGGAACACCTCGTCCAGACTGGGCAGATGGGTGCCGATGCCGGCGATGGCGAAGCCGCGTGCGCCCAACAGGCCGACCACGTCAGTCAGTTGCTCGTCGCTGGCGATGGGGACGTTCAGTACGCCGTTCTCGTGGTCCGGCGTCGAGCCGGTCAGGACCGCCGCCATGGCGGGGAGTGCGGCCGGGTCCACGGGACGGATCTGCAGGGTGCGGCCGCCGACCTTGGCCTTGAGCTCGTCGACGCGGCCGGCGGCGATGACCCGGCCGCGGTCGAAGATGGTGAGCTCGTCCGCGAGCTGCTCGGCCTCTTCCATGTACTGGGTCGTGAGCAGCACGGTCGTCCCGTCGGCGACCATCCGCTGGACCTCCTTCCACACCTCGTTGCGGGTGCGGGGGTCCAGGCCGGTGGTGGGCTCGTCCAGATAGAGGACGGCCGGCTGGCCGATCATGCTGGCGGCCAGGTCGAGGCGGCGGCGCATACCGCCGGAGTAGCCCTGGGCGGGGCGCTTGGCGGCCTCGGTGAGGGAGAAGCGCTCCAGCAGCTCGTCGGCGCGGCGCCGGGACTCGGCGCGGGAGAGGTCGAGCAGCCGCCCGATCATGTACAGGTTCTCCCGGCCGGACAGCTTCTCGTCCACCGAGGCGTACTGCCCGGTCAGCCCGATCACCCGGCGCAGCTGGCGGGGCTGGCGCAGGACGTCGTACCCGGCGACCGTGGCCGAGCCGGCGTCCGGCTGGACGAGGGTGGAAAGGACCCGTACGAGCGTGGTCTTGCCGGCACCGTTGGGGCCGAGCACGCCCAGCACGGTGCCTTGCCGTACATCGAGGTCGACGCCGTCCAGAGCCCTGGTCTCGCCGTAGTGCTTGACCAGCCCCCGCACGGTGACGGCCATTCCGTCAGTGTCTGTGAGTCGCGTCGTCTTCATGGCTCTACATTGACGGGGCTCACCGACACGGCGGCGACATGACGCCGACACGGGCGGACAGCGGGCTGTCAGCGGATGTCGGCGTCCTGGCCTGGTGTTTCGGCAGGGGGACTACGTGTTCACCGACACCAGCTGCTTGCCCTGCGAGGTGATGACGTACACGCTGGCGATGTTGTCCATGTCCAGCGATGCTCCGCCCTCGACCTTCAGCGGGTCGGGCTGGCCGGCGACGCCGTAACCGGCCTTGGGGACGGACCAGTTGGAGATGGTCTGCTGGGAGCCGTCCTTGCTGACCACCACGGCGCGGCAGGTGAGCGGGCCCTTGACGCCGGAGAGGGTGACCGCGAGGTCGGTGCCCCACTTCTTCTCGGTCATGTCGACCGTGGCCTTGACGCCGCTGGTGGAGTCGGTGGCGGTGTGGGTCTCGTCGACCGCGACCACCGGTGAGTGGGAGCCGTTGTCGGCGGCCAGGTAGGCGGCGGTGGGCCCGCCGACGACCAGGACGGCCGCCGCCACCAGCGAGAGCCAGCGGCGGCGGCGCTGGACGCCGCGCTCCACGGTGACCCGGTCGACGAGCTTGCGCAGCAGCGCGTCTCCGCTGGGCGGCATCGGCGAGCCGGCCCCGGCAGGGCCGAGCTCGGCGAGGATGGGAACGAGGCCGGAGAGCTCGTCGAGCTGCTCGCCGCATTCCTGGCAGACGGCGAGATGATGCTCGAAGCGCGCCATCTCGATGTCGTCGAGTACGCCGAGCACATACGCGCCGACGTCCATGTGGGACTCGGGGTCGAGAGGCGCCCCTGGCCCGGAACCGTAGACCGTCATGCGGTGGTCACACCCCTCTCCTCCAATGCGTTCCTCAGCGAGCGGAGTGCGTAGAACACCCGCGATCGGACGGTGCCCGGCGGGACGCCGAGTTCGGCGGCCGCCTCATTGACGGTACGTCCCTTGAAATATGTCTCGATCAAGACCTGGCGATGAGCCTCGGTGAGGTCGTCCAGGGCGTCGGATATCGTCATCAGCCGCAGCGAGCGGTCGAGCTCGTCCTCTGCGGGGAGCTGGTCTAGTGCGGCTGGGGACGCCTCCGGGGGTCTGGCCTGGCGGCTTCGGTGACCGTCGATGACGATCCGCCTCGCGACTGTCACCAGCCAGGGTCGTAGGGAGCGAGCGGCCGGGTCCAGGCGGGAAGCGCTTTTCCAGGCCCGAAGCAACGTTTCTTGAACAACGTCTTCGGCGAGGTAGCGGTCTCCACCGACCAGCCGCATCACGTAAGCGAAGAGCGCGCCCGCATGGGCTTTGTACAGCTCCCGCATCAAATCTTCTTCCGGGGCTCTCCCGGCGCGGTGATCGGCCACGCCCCGATCCTGCCTTACGTGAGGCTGTCGGTCGAGTCCCATCAAGGTTGCCCCGATCATCAGTATCCTGACGGGTTGGTCGTGTCGGTCGAGGTGCTTCCGGAGCCGCTGGCGGCGGCCACTCCGGCCTTCAGACCTTCGGGAGTTGAGACGAACCAGACCTGCCCGACCTTCTGGCCGTTGGTCTGGCCGGGCTGCTCGTCGCCGGCGTAGTGGTACAGCGGCCAGCCGTTGAGGGTGAGCTGCTGAGTGCCGTCGGGACGGGTGAGGGAGCCGACGAGATTTCCGTCGACGCCGGTGATCTGTGTGTCCGACACCGGGGTCGCGGGCGGCCACTCGGTCGCGCACGAGTCGGTGCAGTTGGACGTCGGCGGGATGTTCTTGTCGTTGTCGGATCGGTAGAGTGCCCAGCCGCTGCCGTCGGTGACGATGCTGCCCAGCGTGGCGGCCGTCGCCGCCTTCAGGCCCGCCCCCGGTGACGCGGCCACCGCCCCCGACTGTGCGGGGAGGATCGCGGCCGACGTACCGGTGTTGGCGCTGGTGTTCGCGGATGTGCCACAGGCGGTCGCGGCGGCCAGCATCGTGGCGGCGAAGGCGCCCGCCACGACTGGTCGTCGCAAACTTGCACGTGTCATGCCAAGTCCCCCTGCTTGAGCTTTTCTTCGGCTATCCGCGTGGAGCGGTGGACACCTACCAATACGTAGGAGGTGTGGCTGCGGCTCAACATCAACGAAAAAAACTTCGGTGCCCGGCAATCCGCGGATCGCCGGGCACCGAATAGCACCGAAGAAGCAGTAGTACGTGCAGGTAGGGGGCCGTTGGGACGGGTTGGGACCGCCCGAGGGCAGCCCGGGGTCAGTGGAAGCTGTGCTCCTCGGCCGGGTAGGCGGCGCCGACCACGTCCTCCGCGAAGGCCTTCGCCGCCCCGCCCAGCACCTCGCGCAGCTGTGCGTACTGCTTGACGAAGCGCGGCATGCGGCCGCCCGTCATCCCGGCCATGTCCGTCCAGACCAGGACCTGGGCGTCGCAGCCCACGCCCGCGCCGATGCCGACGGTCGGGATGTGCAGGCTGCGGGTGACCTCGGCGGCCAGCTCGGCCGGGACCAGCTCCAGGACGACCGCGAACGCGCCCGCGCTCTGGATCGCCTTGGCATCACGCATCAGCTGGTGCGCCGCCTCGTCGCCGCGCCCCTGCACCGGGTAGCCGCCGTAGGCGTTGACCGACTGCGGGGTGAGGCCGATGTGCGCCATCACCGGGATGCCGGCCTGGACGAGCAGCTCGATCTGGTGGGCGGAGCGCTCGCCGCCCTCCAGCTTCACGGCCTGTACGCCGGCCTCCTTGACCAGGCGGGTGGCGTTGCGCAGCGCCTGCGTCGGCCCCTCCTGGAAGGACCCGAACGGCAGGTCGCCGACGACCATGGCGCGGCTGGTGCCGCGCACGACGGCCGCCGACAGCATCGTCATCTCGTCCATGGTGACCGGGACGGTGCTGTCGTAGCCGAGGTGACAGTTGCCCATCGAGTCCCCGACCAGCAGGACCGGGATGCCCGCCTCGTCGAAGACCGACGCCGTCATGGCGTCGTAGGCGGTGAGCATGGGCCACTTCTCGCCGCGCTCCTTGGCGGCGGCGATGTCGCGGACGGTGACACGGCGGTTGCTCTTGCCCCCGTACAGCGCCTTGCTGCTGTCGGCGGGCTGGGCACCGGACTGAGCGGCGGGCTGGGCGGGCTTTTGGGCAGCCGAAACGGCGTGCGTCATTGCAACGGCTCCTTCGTCATCTCGAGGCGCCCTGACGGCGTCCCCGGACCACCACCCATGCTGGCACGCTCCGGGTCGGCCGCAAAGAGGGGCGGGGTGTGACGCGGGACGGCCCGAGTTTGCCCAGGTTTTACGATACGAGACGGTGCCGTATCGTAAATAATCCTTACCCTGAACTTATGTCTTCCGTAGCCGTACCGCCGACGGTCCACAGCCGCCGCTGGGCCATCCTGACTGTGCTGCTCTTCAGCCTGCTGGTCGTGGTCCTGGACAACTCGATCCTCAATGTGGCGATGAAGACCATCGCCCAGCCCGCCCCCACCGGACTGGGAGCCACCCAGAGCCAGCTGGAATGGGCGATCAACTCCTACACCCTGGTCTTCGCGGGCCTGCTGTTCACCGCCGGCCTGCTCGGCGACCGGCTCGGCCGCAAGAAGGCGCTGCTCTTCGGCATGCTCGTCTTCGGCGTGGGCTCGGCGCTCTCCGCGGTCTCGGACTCCTCCGGGCAGCTCATCGCCTTCCGTGCCCTGATGGGCTTCGGCGGCGCGTTCATCATGCCCGCGACGCTGGCGATCATCATGAACGTCTTCGAGCGCGACGAGCAGCCCAAGGCGATCGGCATCTGGGCCGGCGTCGTCGGCCTGGCCATCGCGATCGGGCCGATCACCGGCGGGCTGCTGCTCCAGCACTTCTGGTGGGGCTCGGTGTTCCTGGTCAACGTGCCGATCGTGGTGGCCGGCCTGATCGCCATGGTCCTGATCGTCCCCGACTCCAAGGATCCCAGCCCCGGCCGCCTGGACCCGGTCGGTGTGCTGCTGTCCATCGTCGGCCTTGTGCTGCTGGTCTTCGGCGTCATCAAGGGCGGCCAGCTCGGCGACTTCACCAAGCCCGAGGTGTGGGCGACCGTCATCGGCGGGCTCGTCGTGCTGGCGGCCTTCGTGCTGTACGAGAAGCGCAGCGACCACCCGGCGCTGGATGTCACCTACTTCCGCGACCGGCGGTTCTCCGCCTCCGTGGCCGCGATAGGCCTGGTGTTCTTCGCGCTGATGGGCGTGACCTTCTTCGTGGTCTTCTACACCCAGAGCGTGCGCGGCTACAGCGCCCTGCAGTCCGGTCTGCTGCTGCTCCCGCTCGCCGCCGCCCAGATGATCTTCGCGCCGCGCGCCCGGCTGGCCGTGGACCGGTTCGGCCCGCGCGCCGTCTGCGCCGGCGGGCTGTTCGTGACGGCCGCCTCGTTCTTCGGCTTCCTGCTGCTGGACGCGGACAGCCCGATCTGGGTGCTCGAAGTGATCTTCGCCCTCATGGGCATCGCGATGGCGCACATCATGCCTCCCGCCACCGTGATGATCATGTCCTCGCTGCCGCGCGAGAAGGCCGGTTCCGGCTCGGCCGTCAACAACACCTTCCGGCAGGTCGGCGGCGCCATCGGCGTCGCGGTGCTCGGCTCGACGATGTCCGCCGTCTACCGTGACGGCATCAACAGCCACCTGAACATCCTGCCCGCCTCCGCCCGGCACGCCGCCGGTGAGTCCATCGAGGCCACCCTCGCCGTCGCCGGCAAGCTGGGCCCGGCCGGGAAGTCCCTCGTCGGCCCGGCCAACGACGCCTTCATCCACGCGATGCACATCACGGCCGTCTGCTCCGCCTCGGTCGCCCTGATCGGCGGCCTGATCTGCCTGTTCTTCCTGCCCGCCAAGGACGCGGCCGCGCCGGCGCCCGGCGCCGCCGGTGACCGGGAGCCGGTGGCGGTGGACGGATGACCTCTGCCGAGCCCGATACGGATCCGGGCACCGCGAGGCGCGGACGGCCGCGCAGCATCGCCGTCGACACCGCCGTCATCGAGACCGTGCTGCACCTGCTGGAGGAGGGCGCGACCATCGGCGACCTCTCCATCGAGCGGATCGCGCGCAGCGCGGGTGTCGGCAAGGCCGCCGTCTACCGGCGGTGGTCCGGCAAGGACGAGCTGATGCTCGACGTCCTGCGGTCGATCGACGAGGAGCCGCCACCGCTGGCGGGCGAGTCGGTCCGTGACGACCTGGTGGCTCTGGTCGACTCCATCCGGCGGCGCGGCCTCGCGAAGCGCAACTCCGCCGTGCTGCGTGAGGTCCTGGTGGGCGTGCACAGCCGGTCCGAGATCTGGGAGCACTACTACCGCACCGTGATCGAGGCCCGTCGCGAGCAGATGTTCAACGTGCTGCGACGGGGCATCGCCAGCGGTGAACTCCGGGACGACATCGACCTGGACCTGCTCAGCGACCTCTTCGCCGGGCCGATGCTCGCCCGCTCGATGCTGCGGATGGCGGCCAGTCTGGACGAGGGTCTGTCCGAGCGGATAGTGGACGCGGTGCTGGAAGGCGTACGCAAAAGTACGTAATCGTTGTGTCACGAAGGAGCGGTGTGGCGGGCGTGCCGGGAACCCGTCGCACCGCCCGTCCCGTCCTCTCTGTGTCGATCCCATAAGGTCGACACTGCACTTGGCAAGACAGTGAGGACTCCCCCCATGACGCAGGCGTACAGCTCGGACGTGACCACCGACGGCGGCCAAGGGGCTCGCGGTACGGGGGACGCGTCCCGGCCCGGGAAGGGCGGGCGGTACGGCGGGCGGTTCTCCTGGCGCAGAGAGGGCATGTGGCGGCGCGGCATCATCACCGCCGTCTGCGCGCTGCTGCTGACGCTGCTGCTGGTCATGCACTCCAGCGTGCCCAACCGCATCGGCAACCTGGGCAGCCTTCTGGAGACCTTCCTGCCCTGGGCGGGCCTCGCGATCCCGGTGCTGCTGCTCATCGGCCTGCTGCGCCGGTCGGCGACGGCTCTCATCGCGGTGCTGCTGCCGATCGTGGTCTGGCTGAATCTCTTCGGCGGCCTGGTCAGCGACAAGTCGGCGGGTGGCGGCAATCTGACAGTCCTCACGCACAACGTCAACGCCCAGAACCCCGACCCGGCCACGACCGCGAAGGACGTCATCGCCGCCGGCGCCGATGTCGTCGCGTTGGAGGAACTGGCTGAGAATCAGGTCTCCACGTACGAGACCCAGCTCAAGAGCGCCTACCCGTACCACTCCGTCAAGGGCACCGTCGGGCTCTGGAGCAAGTACCCGATCAGCGGAGTCAGGGCCGTCGACATCCGTCTCGGCTGGACGCGGGCCATGCGCGCCGCGGTCGCCACGCCGAGCGGCACCATCGCGGTCTACGTGGCCCATCTGCCGTCCGTACGCGTCAACTTCAGCCTCGGCTTCACCGCGAACGGGCGGGACCGCAGCGCCGACGCGCTCGGCGAGGCCATCGCGAAGGAGAAGCTGACCGGCGTCATCCTGCTCGGCGACCTCAACGGCACCATGAACGACCGGTCCCTGGCCTCCATCACCTCCCAGATGCGCAGCACCCAGGGCGTGGCGGGCGACGGCTTCGGCTTCAGCTGGCCGGCCGACTTCCCGATGGCGCGGATCGACCAGATCATGGTCAAGGGCATCGAGCCGAAGTCGTCGTGGGTGCTACCGGCGACGAACAGCGATCACCGGCCGGTGGCGGCGCGCGTCGAGGTGGCGTAGGCGAGCTCGTAGCAAGCCTGCAACCTGCTGTTTTCCGTGCGGGAAGATTTGTCTGCGAGACTTTGTTCCGTACTTGAACATATCCTCGCTCCGCCATGCACCACTGGAAGGTCTCTCATGCCCCTGGCTCTGCTCGCACTCGCGATCTCAGCCTTCGGAATCGGCACGACGGAGTTCGTGATGATGGGCCTGCTGCCCAACGTCGCGGACGATCTCCACACCTCGATCCCCACCGCCGGCTACCTCGTCTCCGCGTACGCGCTCGGCGTCGTCATAGGCGCCCCGCTGCTCGCCGCCCTCACGACGCGTATGCCGCGCAAGGCCGTGCTGATCTCCCTCATGGGGCTCTTCACCGTCGGCAACGTCCTCTCCGCCCTCGCCCCCGGCTACGGCTGGCTCTTCGCCGGCCGGGTGCTCGCCGGTATGCCGCACGGCGCCTTCTTCGGTGTCGGCGCGGTCGTCGCCGCCGGCATGGTCGACCCGGCGCGCCGGGCCCGCGCCGTCTCGCTGGTCTTCACCGGGCTCACCATCGCCAACATCGTCGGCGTCCCCGCCGCCACTCTCATGGGCCAGCACCTCGGCTGGCGCGCCACGTTCCTCGCCGTCGGCGTCATCGGGCTCGCCGCCATGGGCAGCATCGCGCTACTCGTCCCCAGGCTCCCGGTCGCGCACGACGCCGGACTGCGCCGAGAACTGTCCGCCTTCCGCAGCGGCCAGGTCTGGCTGTCGCTGGCCACCACGGTCTCCGGCTTCGCCGCCGTCTTCGCGGTCTACAGCTACATCACCCCGCTGCTCACCGACGTCGCAGGGTTCGGCGACAGCAGCGTCACCTTCGTCCTCGCCCTCTTCGGCGTCGGCGCCACCATCGGCAACCTGGTCGGCGGCCGGCTCGCCGACCGCGCGCTGCGGCCGACGCTCATCGGCGGCCTCGGCGCGATGGCGGTCGTGCTCGCCCTGTTCACGGTCACCGCGCACGCCCAGTGGAGTGCGGCCCTGACCGTCGTACTGCTGGGCATCGCCTCCTTCGCCGCCGGCTCCCCGATGATGATCATGGTCATGGAGAAGGCCAAGCACGCCCCCAGCCTCGCCTCCTCCGCCAACCAGGCCGCCTTCAACCTGGCCAACGCCGGCGGCGCCTGGATCGGCGGCCTCGTCATCGCCCACGGCTTCGGCTACACCGCCCCCGCCGCGGTCGCCTCCGGCCTGGCTCTGTCCGGCCTGGCCATCGCCATCACCGCCGCGCTCCTGGAACGGCGTACGCACGAGGCCTCCCGGGTCGTCGCGGGCGGCGCGGTCGCGCGGGTTGCGGTGGCCGAGCGGGTCTAGTGGCGGCCGGTTCCGTCCTCAATCGCCGGACGGGCTGAAATCAGCCCGTCCGGCGCTTTGCGGTCACGGCCCTAGACGACTCTGCACCCCGCCGCGAATGCCACAAACCCCGCCCACGCCCCCGGCCCGAACGCGAGCTGCGGCCCGGCCTCGTTCTTGGAGTCCCGCACGTGGACGGTGCCGGGGGCGACGGCGACCTCGACGCAGTCGCCACCCTCATCGTTGCTGTAGCTCGACTTGAACCACGCCAGCTCGGTGCTCATTGTTCCTCCGCCAGCTTTCTGATGAACCGCGCCGATTCCTCCGGCCCGAGAGCCTGCCGGGCGAGCATGTCATGGCGCCGCATAATGGTGCTGACCTTGTCCGGATCGTCGTACAGCACACCCGTCACCTGCCCTTCCTCGTAGGCCAGACGCTCGTGCTCCGGGGTCTCCAACAGCACGAACGACCCCCGCAGCCCTGCGTGAAAGCCCCGTGTGGTGAGCATGGCCTGTACGGTCACATTACGTAGCTCGCCTACCCTCACCAGGTGCTCCAACTGCCGCCGGTAAGCGCCCTCGCCGCCGAACTGACGGCGCAGCGCAGCCTCCTCGATCACAAAGCTGAACGACTTGGTCGGCTCCCGCAGCAGCGCCTGCCGCTCCAGCCGGGCAGCAACCCGCTCCCCAATCGTCTCCTCGCCGAGCGGCGGCAAGTGGGTGGCCAGCAACTCCCGCGCGTAATCCTCGGTCTGGAGCAGCCCCGGGATGTACGACGCCTCGTACGCAGACCGCGCGATCGCCTCGGCCTCGTCCCGTACGAAGCTCATCGAGTACGACGGAAACGGCTCCGGCTTCAAGAACTCCTGCGCCGCCAGCAGCTTCCCGTGCGCCCCGCACATCCCGTCCGCCACCTCCAGCAGCCGCAATGTCGGCCGCCGTCGGCCCAGCTCCATCGACTTCACGGTGTCGTACCCGTAGCTGGCCTCCTTGGCCAGTTGCTCCCGGGTCACGCCCGCGCCCTCGCGCCACAACTTGACCTGATTGCCGCAGTACCGCCACGCCACGGGCGGCTGGGACACCTCACCGGTCGCGGTCAATGGACGCACCCCCGCTGTCGTTTACCCGCCGCGTACAGCGACTCTCCGTACCCGCGCCGCTACTCCCGAGGCTACGTGCCGACCAGCACCTTTTGAGTCATGAATGCCGCAATCCCCACCCACGAGTGGCACTTCCAGTACCCCCGCCACCCCCGCAGTGTCGGCCGCGCCCGCTCCGCCCTCCTGGCCGAGGTCCACGCCTGGCGCGTCCCCGACGACATCACCGAGACCGCCGTCCTGCTCCTCAGCGAGCTCATGACCAACGCCTGCCAACACGCCCGCACCCCACCCGGCCGCGACATCGCCGCCCGTGCCCTCCTCCGCGACCACACCCTCCGCGTCGAGGTCTCCGACGCAGGCAACTCCCTCCCCAGCCCCCGCCGGACACCTGCCTCCCCGGACGACGAGCGCGGCCGGGGCCTCGCCCTCGTCACCGCGCTCGCCGACGCCTGGGACAGCCACCCGCGAGCGCATGGCATCGGCAAAACGGTGTGGTTCGAGCTGAAACTACGGCCCACGCCCACGCCCGCCCCCGCACCAGCGTGAGCAGACGGCCCGGGAGCGGGTGTGTGGTGAGAAACCGCGTGACGAAGGCCTCGCCCAGGCAGGAGAAGTCACGCTTCTCGCCACAAGCCTTGAGTACTACTGAAGGCCGGTGACGCGTCGGTTCATGACGGCCGCCCGCCGAACTGCCAGTTGTGAACCTCGATGTCGGCGTACCGGTCCGGGGTGAGGACGGCGCGGGCCGTGTCCGGGTCCGGCGCCCGGACCAGCACCGCCGTACCCAGCCAGGTGGCGCCGTCGTCAGACAGCAGTGGCCCGTACGCGATCAACTCGTCCTGGTCGGGCGGCACGGCGAGGTCGGCGGCCTGCCCCGTGCCGAGGCCGAGCACCAGGTACCGGTTGCCACCGGTCCGGCCACCGGGGAAATCCCACATGGTGCGCCCCAACGTGTTTCGCCACCGGCGCAGCAGCACGTCGCGGTACACGCCTGCTTGGTAGCCGGGCTCGCCGAAGGCGAACGCGCGGGCGGCGGCGGGATCTGGCAGGTCGACGATGTGCATGCTGCCGGTGGGCGTGTCGCCGTCGCTGGTGAGGGTCGGGCCGCGGGCGATCATCTCCGTCGCGTACCGGTCCATGTAGGACCAGTGCTCTTCCAGCAGCTCTTTACGCAGCGCCACAGAGCAGGGCCGATCGCGGTGGTAGCAGAAGAACTCCATGCCCACAGTTTTCATCACCATGCGTAACTCTCTGGCTGTTCCGGTGAGTCCTGACGGCAGGCGCGGCAGCTCTGGGCCCCGGTCATGGCCCGGGGCTCAGGAGGGAGGGGGGATTGCTCTCGCTTTACCCAGGCTTGATCAGAAAGTCCTTGGCGCTCAGGTTAGCCAAACCTAAGCTCTCTCTCGCTGTCTTGGAGAGGAGAGTCCCTGGTGTGGGACAACACGCTGCCCAGCTTTCTGATCGGCCTGCGGGAGGGTCTGGAGGCGGGGCTCATCGTCTCGGTGCTCGTCGCGACGCTCGTACGGTCCGGCCAGAAGTCGCGGCTGCCGCACGTGTGGACCGGGGTCCTCGCGGCTATCGCCGTGTCGATGAGCTTCGGGGCGATCCTCACCTTCACGGCCGCCAATCTGTCGGGCCAGGCGCAGGAGGGCTTCGGCGGCGTGCTGAGCGTCGTCGCGGTCGGCTTCGTCACGGCGATGGTGTTCTGGATGCGGCGGTCGGCCCGCGGTTTCTCGGGTGAGATCAAGGCAAAGGTCACCGCGGCCCTGGCCGTGGGCTCCGGCGTGCTCGTCGTCACCTCCTTCCTCGCCGTCGGCCGGGAAGGGCTGGAGACCGCGCTGTTCCTGTGGACCACGGCCCAGGCGGCCGGTTCCTCCGCCGGGCCCCTCGCCGGGGCCGCCGCCGGACTGGTGCTGGCCGCCGCGCTGTGCTGGGGGCTCTACCGCCGGGTGCTGCACATCAACCTGACGCGCTTCTTCACCGTCACCGGCGCCGTGCTGATCGTCATCGCCGCCGGCGTCCTCGGCTACGGCATGCGCGATCTCCAGGAGTCCTCGCTGCTGCCCGGCGGCACCGCGTACGCCGTCGACCTGAGCGCCCACATCGACGCCGGCTCCTGGTACGCCACCCTGCTCCAGGGCACGCTCAACCTCACCCCGCGCATGACCTGGCTGCAGGTGGTGGCGTACGCCGGATATCTGGCCGTCGTCATGACGCTGTTCCTGCGCGGCGTGCGCACGCCGCAGGAAGCCCAGGCCCCCGCCCCCAACCCGGCCGCCAAGTCGCGTCGCGTCCCGCGCTGGACCGTCCCGGTGGCCGTGGTCGCCGTACCCGCGCTCATCGCCGTCGTCGTCGTGGCCGTCAGCGAGGGCAAGCCCGCCTCGGACACCCCGGTCATCGCGGTGTCGGCCGCCGACTGCGGCAAGGGCTTCACCGCGCCCGAGCCCGGCCGCCGGTCCTTCGAGGTCCGCAACACCGGCAGCAGCACCTCCGAGGTCTATCTCATCGACCCGGCGACGAATGCCGTCTACGGCGAGGTCGAGGGCATCGCCCCCGGCACCGCCCGCACCCTGGTCGCCACCATCGGCACCGGCAGCTACGCCTGGCGCTGCGTCCCCAACAGTGGCAAGGCCGTCACCTCCGCCGCCGTCCGGGTCAGCGGCGGCACGTCCTCCACCGCCGTCCTCCCGGTCTCGGAAAAGGATCTGGCCGAGCCGCTCACCGCGTACAAGGCCTACGTCAACAAGGGCCTGGCGACCCTGGTCGCCGACACCAAGGCGCTCCAGCACGACATCGACGCCAAGAACCTCGCCCGGGCCCGCAAGGACTGGCTGACCGCCCACCTCCAGTACGCCACCCTCGGCGCGGCCTACGGCACCTTCGCCGACTTCGACGCGGAGATCAACGGCCGTACGGCGGGCCTCGCGGGCGGGGCGAAGGACCCGAAGTTCACCGGCTTCCACCGGATCGAGTACGGCCTGTGGCACGGCGAGTCGGCCGCGTTCCTCGCCGAGCCCGCCTCCGCGCTCACCGGTTACGTCGAAGGGCTCCAAAAGGCCTTCCCCACGCAGGACTTCGACCCGGGCGACCTGCCGCTGCGGGCCCACGAGATCCTGGAGAACACCCTGGTCCGCGAACTCACCGGCGAGGCCGACTACGGCAGCGGCACCGGCCTGGCCACCACCGACGCCAACCTCCGGGGCACCCAGGAGATCCTGACCGTCCTCCGGCCCCTCCTCGTCGCCCGTGCCCCCGAGCTCCCGGCCACCGTCGAGAACTGGATGAGCCGCACCGAGAAGCTGGTGCTGGCGCAGCGTACGAAGGCAGGCACCTGGACGCCGGTCGGCGACCTCGCCCCGGCCGTACGCCAGAAGATCAACGGCACCGTCGGCGAACTGCTCGAACAGCTCGCCCCGATCCCGGACCTGCTCGAAGTCCGCAAGGCCGCTTAGGGCCTGTCGTGTGGATCTTCGTGGCGTCGCGTGCCCTGGCACCAGCGCTCGCCGCGTTGTCGTCGGTCGACAACGTCCCCCAGCTAGACGCTGGGAGGTGCCCCCACCGCGTTGCCTCCCTCCTCCGCCTTGCGATCACAGGCACCAGACCCCGCTCCTTCACCACGGATATCCACAAGACAGGCCCTGACCCATGAACGACAGGCATGAGATGAACACCCCGATGACCTGCCCCGTCTCCGGCCGCCGCGGATTCGTCAAGACCGCCCTCGTCGGAGCGGGCCTGGCCGCCGCCGGACTGACCACGGACCGCGCCGAGGCCGCCGACGCCACCGACTCGGGCGGGGTCGTGGACTTCCACGGCACGTACCAGGCCGGGATCACGACACCCACCCCGACCGCCGCCGCCTTCGTCTCCTTCGACGTCATCGCCGACAACCGGGACGAACTCGCCGACCTGCTCAGGACCATCACCGCCCGCGCCCGCTTCCTCACCGCCGGCGGCACCCCCGCCGACCTGGGCGTCGGCGCACCGCCCTCCGACAGCGGCATCCTCGGCCCCACCGTCCCCGCCGACGACCTCACCGTCACCGTCGGCGTCGGCTCCTCGCTCTTCGACGACCGCTACGGCCTGGCCGCCCTCAAACCGCGCCGCCTCACCCCGATGCGTACGTTCCCCAACGACGACCTCGACGCGGCCGAGTGCCACGGCGACCTCTCCCTCCAGCTCTGCGCCGGGCACTCCGACACCGTCGTCCACGCGTTGCGCGACATCGCCCGCCACACCCGTGGCGGCATGCAGATCAAGTGGAAGATCGACGGCCACCAGAACCCGTCCCGCCCCACCGGCGCCCAGCGCAACTACCTCGGCTTCAAGGACGGCATCGCCAACCCCGACGTCTCGTCCTCCCGCGAGATGGACAAGCTCGTCTGGGTCACCGACTCGGCCGGCGAGCCGACCTGGGCGACCGGCGGCAGCTACCAGGTGATCCGCATCATCCGCATGCTCACCGAGTTCTGGGACCGCGTCTCCCTCAGCGAGCAGGAACTCATGATCGGCCGCCGCCGCGACACCGGCGCCCCCCTCGACGGCGCCGCCGAGACCGACATCCCCCGCTACGCCAAGGACCCCAAGGGCCAGGCGATCCCCCTCGACGCCCACATCCGCCTCGCCAACCCCCGCACCGCCAAGACCGACGCGGCCCGCATCCTCCGCCGCGGCTACAACTACGACCGCGGCATCGACTCCGTCGGCAACCTCGACATGGGCCTCGTCTTCTGCTGCTACCAGCAGGACGTCCTCCGGCAGTTCGAGGCCACCCAGACCCGCCTCATCGACGAACCCCTCGTCGACTACATCACCCCCACCGGCGGCGGCTACTTCTTCGCCCTCCCCGGCGTCCGGGACCGCACGGACTGGCTGGGCCGGCGGCTGCTCAGCGCGTGACGCTTCCGGGTCTCACCCCCGCTGGTGGTGCGCGAGCAGTTGGGTGAGCAGGCGGGTCAAGGTCTGCCTGTCCTCAGCCGAAAGCGGTTCGAGTAGGTCGTCCTGCACCCTGTCGAGCGCTCGGTCCATGCGTCGCAGTTGCCGATCACCCGCGGTGGTGAGGGTCACCCTGTTGCGCCTTCGGTCATCCGGGTCCGGCGTCCGCTCGACGAAGCGCTGCTCGGCCAGTTCGTTGATCGCCGCCACGACGTCGCTGCGGTCCATGCTGCACCGGCGGCCGAGCTCGGCCTGGCTGGCCACTCCGAACTCGTCCAGCGCGGCCAGGATCCGGTAGTGGTATCCGCGCGCGCCCACCTCGCCGAAGCCGTCGGACGCCAGCCGGTGGGCGTGCACTGCCACCTGGGTGAGCAGCCAACTCGGCTTCGCGGTCAGGTGTGCGGGGGTCTCTTCCACGACAGCCACCATACATCGTTGGCGCGGCCAATGAATCTCTGTATAGTTGGTAACGCCAATGTTGGACACGCCAACGAAAAGAGATGTCATGTCCACGAATTCTCTGATCGCCGACCGCATCGAGATCGCCGACCTGTTCAGCCGCTTCGCGCGACTGCTCGACGAGAAGCGGTGGGAGGATGCGGACACCGTCTTCACCGACGATGTGACGGTGCACTCGCCGCGCAGTGGCGAAATCCACGGCATCGACAAGGTCGTCGGCTTTATGCGACAGTCCGAGGTCGAGGGGGAGCACGCCCAGCACGTGACCGCTGACCTGCTGGTGGACGTCGACGGGGACCAGGCGGCCGCCTCGGCGAACTCGCTCGTGTACTTCTACCGCGACGGCCGGGCACCCCACCTGAGAAGCGGCCTGCGACTGGCCTGCACCGCGGTCCGGACGCCGGAGGGCTGGCGACTCCGCGAGTCGCGGACCATGGTCGCGTGGATGCAGGAGAACTGACGGAGATCACCCGCGGGGCGTGGCCGCCGCGGCCGGGACCACCCCGGCCGGGCGGAACACCTGTCGGCAACCTCGGTTACCCCGCGGCCGGTTGCGGCTCCGCCACGACCGCCGGCTGCGGCTCCAGCCGCGAATGGTGCCGGCTGTAGAGCACGTAGATCACGAGGGCAAGGGCGAGCCAGCAGGCGAACATGATGTACGTCGGCAGCGGCAGCCCGTACAGGAGGTAGGCGCAGAAGGCGACCGACAGGACGGGGACGACGGGGTAGCCGGGGACCTTGAAGCCGCGGTCGAGGTCGGGGGCTTTGCGGCGGAGGATGATGACGCCGACGGAGACGACGGTGAAGGCGACCAGGGTGCCCATGCTGGTGAGGTCGGCCAGGACGTCGAGGGGGACGACGGCGGCCAGCCCGGCGACGAAGACGCCGACGATGACCGTGCCCAGTACGGGTGTGCCGGTGCGCGGGGAGAGCCGTTTGAAGGCGGACGGGAGCATGCCGTCGCGGCCCATGGAATAGAGGATGCGGGTCTGCCCGTAGAGGACGACGAGGGTCACGCTGACGATGGACAGGACCGCGCCCGCCGACAGCAGGACGCCGGGCCAGCTCGCGCCGGTGAGGTCGGCCAGGATCTCGGAGAGTCCCGCCTCCTGTCCGGCGAAGGCCGTCCACGGCTGGGCGCCGACGCCCACCAGCGCGACCAGGACGTACACCGTGGTGACCACCAGCAGCGCGCAGATGATGGCCAGCGGCAGGGTGCGGCGTGGGTTGCGGACCTCCTCGCCGGCGGTGGAGACCGCGTCGAGGCCGATGAAGGAGAAGAAGACGGTGGAGGCGGCGGCGCCGACGCCCGCCATGCCCATCGGGGCGAAGGGGTGCAGGTTGGCGCTGTGGAAGCCGGCCACGCCCAGCACCACGAACAGCGCCAGGACGCCGAGCTTGAGCAGCACCATCACGGTGTTGACCGCCGCCGACTCCTTGGCCCCGCGCACCAGCAGGAAGCAGCACATCAGCACCAGCACCGCGCCCGGCAGGTTGAGGTAGCCGCCGTCGCCCGGCGGCGCCGAGATCGCGGCAGGCATCTGGACGCCGAACAGCCGCTGGGTGAGGTCGTTGAGGTACTGCCCCCAGCTGACCGCGATGGCGGCGCCGGAGACGGCGTACTCCAGCAGCAGGCACCAGCCCACCGCGTAGGCGGCGAACTCGCCAAGGGTGGCGTACGCGTACGAGTAGGAGGAGCCGGACACCGGTACGGCGGAGGCGAGTTCGGCGTAGCACAGCGCGGTGAGCGCGGCGGTGATCGCGCCGATGACGAAGGACAGGATCACTGCGGGACCGGCCTCCGGCACGGCCGCGTTGAGGGCGAAGAAGATGCCGGTGCCGATGGTGGCGCCGATGCCGATCATCGTGAGCTGGAATGGGCCGACGGTGCGGCGCAGCCCGCCGCCGTGGTCGGCGGTCCCGGCGTCGTCGGCGAAGGCCTGCAGGGGTTTGCGGCGCAGGAGTTGGTGGCGCAGCGTTACGTCAGCTCGCATGGCGGCCTCGATTCGGAGGGCGGGGAGGGGGACGGTGCCGTACGTGCGGGTACGTGCGTGGGGCGCGACGTTTCAGACCACGTCGCGGCGCATCAGGTCCTCGTAGGTCTCGCGGCGGACCACCGGGCGGGAGCGGCCGTCCCGGCAGAAGACCACCGGCGGCCTGCGGGCGCCGTTGTAGTTGTTGGAGAGGGAGTAGGTGTACGCGCCCGTGACGGGCACCGCGATCAGGTCGCCGGGGCGCGGGTCGCGCAGCGGTACGCCCGCGCTGAGGGTGTCGCCGGACTCGCAGTGCCGGCCGACCAGCCGGCACGGCTCGCCGCCGCCGAACCGGGTGGCCACGGTGGCCTCGAACCGCTGCCCGTACAGGGAGACTTCGAGGTTGTCGCCCATGCCGCCGTCCACGGCGACGAAGGTCTCCTCGCCGCCGCGTTTGACGGTCACGACGCGGTAGAGGGAGACGCCGCTGTCCGCCACCATCGACCGGCCCGGCTCGACGATGATCCGGGCGGCGGCAGGCAGCGAGGCCTCGGCGGCGGCGGTCAGGACGTCCAGGTACTCCTCGACGCTCGGCGGTCGGTCGTCGTACGTGTAGCGGGAGCCGAGGCCGCCGCCGAGGTCGTACACCGCGAAGTCGCCCAGCTCGGCGACCGCCTCCACGGCCTGCACGAAGGGCTTGGTGTCCAGGATCTGCGAGCCGATGTGCACATGCAGCCCGTCCAGGCGCAGCCGGTCGCTGCCGCGCAGCCGGGCGATCGCCTCACGCGCCTGGGGCAGCAGCAGCCCGAACTTCGAGCCGCGCTGGCCGGTGGAGATCGCCTCGTGGGTGTCGGGGCGGACATCGGGGGTGACCCGGACCAGCACGGCCTGCTCGCGGCCGGGAGCGGTGGCGAGGATGCGTTCCAGGCGGTCGATGTCGTCGAAGTTGTCGATGACGACCAGGCCCGCCCCCGCTTCGACGGCCGCACCGAGGTACGCGTCCGTCTTGGCGTTGCCGTGCACGATCAGCCGGTCCGGGTCCGTGCCCCCGGCCAGTGCCAGGGCCAGTTCGCCGCCGCTGGCCACGTCGATGCTCAGGCCCTCCTCGGCCAGCAGCCGGTAGACGGCGGTGCAGGGGAAGGCCTTGGACGCGAACGCCACCGTGCCGCCGGTGCGCCGGGCGGTCAGCCCGTCGGCGTAGCGGCGGGCCCGGGCGCGCAGCGCGCCCTCGTCGACCAGGAGGGCGGGAGTGCCGTACCGCTCGGCCAGTTCGTCCGCGCGGCAGCCGCCGATGCGCAGGGTGCCGTCCGGGGCGAGGTCGGAGCCGGGCGGGAAGAGCCCCATCAGGTCGTCGTACGAGGGGCTGTGCGAGGGGTTGGTGGCGGCCACAGTCGTTCTCCCCGTCCTCTTCGGTTCGGCGTTCGCACCATGCTGAGGGTTGCCGGCACCTCCCGTCGTTGGCGCAATCGCCTAAGGTCGGACCGTGGAGCTGACGGATTCGCCAAACCTGGACGGCACCAGCGAGGAGCTGTTCGCCGTGGCCAACGCCGTCGCGGCCGTCATCGGCGGCTCGGTCGCGATCGAGGACCTGGACCACCGCGTGCTGGCCTACTCCTCGATTCCCGGCCAGCGCATCGACGACCTGCGCCGTCGCGGCATCCTGGAGCGGCGCGTCCCCGACCAGCCCGAGCAGCTACGCCAGTACCGCGAGGTGCTTGCCGCGCCCGGGGCCGTACGGCTGCCCGTCCTCGCCGCCGACGAGCTGCCGCGCGTCGCCGCCGCGATCCGGGCGGGCGATCTGCCGCTGGGCACGATCTGGGCGATCGAGGGCCCGGCCGCGCCGGACGCGGCGGGGGAGCGGGCACTGCTGGACGGCGCACGGCTGGCCGCCCTGCACATGCTGCGCCGCCGCAGCGCGGCCGAGCTGGACCTGCGGGCCCGGGAGGACGCGCTGCGCGCGGCGCTGGCCGGCACCGGCACAGCCAGCGAGATCCGCTTCCACCTGGGGCTGCCGGACCGCCCCCGGCTCACTCTGCTCGGGTTCTCACCGGCCGCCGACGGCCACCCGCAGGCGGCCGGACCCGCCGTTGTCCGGCTCGGCGCGGCGGCCGCCCGGCACTGGGCTGCGGTCCACGAGGAGGCGGCCGTGGCCACGGCCGGGCGCACCGTCTACGTCCTGCTGCCGCGGTCCGGCCCCGACGCGGCCCGCCGGCTCGCCGAACAGGCCGTCGCCGCACTCGGCCGTACGCTCCAGGCGCCGCTGCGCGCCGCCGTCAGCCGCCCGGCCGACACCCCCGACGCGCTGCCCGAGCTGCGCGCCGAGGTCGACGACATCCTCCGCGTCACGACCACGGCCCCGGACGCCCCGGCCGTCGCCGCGCTCACCGACACCCACGCCCGCGTCCTGCTGCTCCACCTCGCCGACGAACTGGCCCGCCGCCCCCGGCTCCACCACCCCGGCATCCAGGCCATGCTCGACCACGACCGCACCCACGGCACGGCCTACGCCCCCTCCGTCACCGCCTGGCTCGACGCCGTCGGCAACATCGCCGAAGCCGCGCAGCGGCTCACCGTCCACCCCAACACCGTCAAGTACCGCCTCCGCCGCGCCCGCGACCTCTTCGGCATCGACCTGGACCACCCAGACGACCGTCTCTCCTGCTGGCTCCAGCTCCGCCTCGTCCGCGACGGTGGCGGGCCGTCCGCCTGAGGCGGAACGCGCGGGGCGGAGAGATCCCCCACCCCGCCCCTTCCCGAAACCAAGGGGCAAGCCCCCTGGACCCCGAACGCCCCTCCGGGGCGCGTCCTCAAACGCCGGACGGGCTGGAAGGCCACAGCGGAGCGCAGCGTCACGCGTGCTCGCGCCAGCGGTTGGTGATCGGCAGCCGCCGGTCCTTGCCGAAGCCCTTCGCGGAGATCTTCGTGCCCGGCGGGTACTGCCGCCGCTTGTACTCGGCGGTGTCCACCATCCGCAGGGTGCGGGCGACCAGCTCCGCGTCGAAGCCGGCGGCGACGATCGACTCACGCCCCTGGTCGCGGTCGACGTAGAGCTCGAGGACGGCGTCGAGGACGTCGTAATCCGGCAGGGAGTCCGTGTCGACCTGCCCGGGCCGCAGTTCCGCGCTCGGGGGCTTGACGATGGAGTTCTCGGGGATCGGCGGGGTCTGGCCGCGCTCCTCGGCGGAGGCGTTGCGCCACTTGGCGAGCCGGAAGATGAGGGTCTTGTAGACGTCCTTGATGGGGCCGTAGGCGCCGACCGAGTCGCCGTAGAGGGTGGAGTAGCCGACGGCCAGCTCGCTCTTGTTGCCGGGCGCCAGGACGATGTGGCCCTCCTGGTTGGAGATGGCCATGAGCGTCGTGCCGCGCAGCCGGGACTGGAGGTTCTCCTCCGCGAGCCCGGTGAGCTGCAGCGATGCCATGTACGCGTCGAACATGGGCCCGATCGGCACCGTGCGGAAGTTGAGCCCGGTGCGCCGGGCGAGCTCGGCGGCGTCGCCCATGGAGTGGTCGGAGGAGTACCGGGAGGGCATCGACACGCCGTAGACGTTCTCCGCGCCGATCGCGTCGCAGGCGATCGCGGCGACCAGCGCCGAATCGATTCCGCCGGAGAGGCCGATGAGCACCGACCGGAAGCCGTTCTTGACGACATACGCCCGAAGGCCCACCACCAGCGCGGTGTAGACCTCCTCGTCGTCGGTCAGCCTGGGAGCCTGCTCGCCCCGCACCTCGACCTCGTACGCGGGCAGCGGCTCGGCGGACAGGACGACGTGCTGGATCTCCAGGCCGTCGTCCACGACGCCGCTCGGGGGCTCCTCGGCGGCCGCCGGGAGGTCGAGGTCGATGCAGACGCAGCCTTCCTCGAACTGGGGAGCGCGGGCGATGACCTCTCCGTCCTCGGCCACGACGATGGAGTCGCCGTCGAAGACGAGCTCGTCCTGGCCGCCGATCATGGCGAGGTAGGCGAGGGTGCAGCCGGCCTCCTGGGCGCGCTTGCGGACCAGGTCGAGGCGGGCGTCGTCCTTGGCGACCTCGTAGGGGGAGGCGTTGATGGACAGCAGCAGCCCGGCGCCGGCGCTGCGCGTGGCGGGGACGCGGCCGCCGTCCTGCCAGAGGTCCTCGCAGATGGCGAGGGCGACATCGACGCCCCGCACGCGCACCACGGGGAGGGTGTCGCCGGGGACGAAGTAGCGGAACTCGTCGAAGACGCCGTAGTTCGGCAGGTGGTGCTTGGCGAAGCGCAGCACGACGCGCCCGCCGTGCAGCACGGCCGCCGCGTTCTGGGGGGCGCCGGCGGGCCGGCCGAAGCGCGGCCGGTCCTTCGCGCTGCGGTCGAGGTAGCCGACGACGACCGGGAGGTCGGCGAAGCCCTCGTCCGCGAGCCGGGCCGCGAGCGCGTCCAGGGCGGCGCGGCTGGCCTCGACGAAGGAGGAGCGCAGCGCGAGGTCCTCGACGGGATACCCGGTGAGCGCCATCTCGGGGAAGGCCACCAGGTGGGCTCCCTGCTCGGCGGCGTGCCGGGTCCAGCGGACGATCGACTCGGCGTTCCCGGCGATGTCGCCGACGGTGGCATCGATCTGATTCAGGGCGAGGCGAAGTTGAGGCACGACGCCCAGTGTAATCGTCAGTTGGACGCTTACGGCTGATACCCCAGGACCGTCATCATGCCCGCCTCCGAGTGGTAGATGTTGTGGCAGTGCAGCATCCACAGCCCGGGATTGTCGGCGTCGAGGTCCACCGACAGTGACTGACCGGGCAGGACGACCGCCGTGTCCTTGCGGGCGCCGTCCCGGCCCAGCGAAAAGGTGTGGCCGTGCAGATGAACCGGGTGCCACATCCGCGTATGGTTCGCGAACTCGATCCGCACCCGCTCGCCCGCCCGCACCGCGTGCGGCGCGCTGTGGTGGTGGTCGTACGGCTGCCGGTCGAAGGCCCAGTCGTGCGCGTCCATGCTGCCGGTGAGCGTGAGCCGGACCGTACGGTCGGCCGCCCGGCCCGGATCCGGCAGCCGCACGCTCTCGTCCGCGCGCAGCCGGTCGGCGGTGACCAGGACGCCGTCCAGCTCGGCGGGGCGGGTGCCGGCGACGGGGACCGCGCCGCCCGGGGAGGTGCGCAGCACCGCCAGGGCGCTGGCGTCCTTGCCCTCGGCGAGGGCGGTGAGGGGGAAGACGCCGTCACCGGCGGTGACCAGGACGTCGTAGCGCTCGCCCATGCCGATCAGCAGGGCGTCGGTGTCGGCATGGGAGACGGGGAAGCCGTCGGTGTGCGTGACCGTCATCCGGTGGCCGCCGAGAGCGACCCGGAAGGGGGAGTCGCCGCCCGCGTTGATGAACCGGATCCGGATCCGGTCGCCGGGGCGGGCGGCGAAGACCGAGGGGTCGTCGGGCGTGCGGCCGTTGATGAGGTAGAGGGGGTAGGCGACATGCCCCGTGTCGCCGCCGAGCAGCATGCTCTTCGCATCGGTGAGCATCCGGCTCGGCCTCGCCGCCGGGCCGCCCATCAGCTCGGCCATCACCGAGTCCGGAGTGCTGCCGTCGATTCCGTCGAGCCAGTCGTCCAGGACGACCGTCCACTCCTTGTCGTACGGCATCGGCTCCCTCGGGTCCGCCACGATCAGCGGCGCGTACAGCCCCCGGTCGAGCTGCACCCCGGTGTGCGGGTGGAACCAGTACGTCCCCGGCCGCTCCACGGCGAAGCGGTACGAGAACTCGGCCCCGGCCCCGATCGGCGGCTGGGTGAGGTCGGGGACGCCGTCCATGTCGTTGCGCAGCGCCAGGCCGTGCCAGTGCGCGGACGTGGTGTCCGGGAGGTGGTTCGTGAGCGTCGCCGCCAGCGTGTCCCCGGCGGTCAGCCGGATCTCGCGGCCCGGCACCTCCCCTCCGTACGACCACGTCCGCACACTCCGCCCGCCCCCGAGCTCCACCGGCCCCTCCACCGCCGTGAGCCGCACCTCCCGTACGGTCCCGTTCGTCGCCCGCCCACGCTCCGCCGCCGCCACCTCGGGCCCGTCCGGACTGACGAACCCGGAGCCGGGGGCTGGGGCGTCGTCGGTGAGGTCGTATGCGGTACGGGTGCAGGCGGTCAGCGCGGCCGCTCCGCCGAGGGCGAGCAGGGAGCGCCGGGTGTGCGTGTGCTTGGCCATGGGGAATAGCTGACCGCTGCGCACCGCCGATCCCCGCTGCCGCGCCGTGGATTCACCGGAATGGCGGAACGGCTCGGCCCGCCCGGGAATCTCCCGCGTTACGACAATCTCCCCCCGACGGGTGACACCGCGCCGGACCTGCGTAATGTGGAGGAAACCACAGGCAGCGATACTGACGTGCCGGCAGTGGTGCACAGGCCGTATGACCTGCAAGGATGTAGCTATGGACAAGCAGCAGGAGTTCGTTCTTCGCACGCTCGAGGAGCGCGACATCCGCTTTGTGCGGCTCTGGTTCACCGACGTGCTCGGCTACCTGAAGTCGGTGGCCGTCGCGCCCGCGGAGCTGGAGCAGGCCTTCGACGAGGGCATCGGCTTCGACGGCTCCGCCATCGAGGGCTTCGCACGGGTCTACGAGTCCGACATGATCGCCAAGCCGGACCCCAGCACCTTCCAGATCCTCCCGTGGCGCGCCGAGGCACCCGGCACCGCGCGGATGTTCTGCGACATCATGATGCCGGACGGCTCCCCGTCCTTCGCCGACCCGCGCTACGTCCTCAAGCGGGCCCTGGCCAAGACCTCCGACCTCGGGTTCACCTTCTACACCCACCCCGAGATCGAGTTCTTCCTCCTCAAGGACAAGCCGACCGACGGCACCCCGCCCACCCCCGCCGACACCTCCGGCTACTTCGACCACACCCCGCACAACATCGGCCAGGACTTCCGCCGCCAGGCGATCACCATGCTGGAGTCCATGGGCATCTCGGTCGAGTTCTCCCACCACGAGGGTGCCCCCGGCCAGCAGGAGATCGACCTCCGCTACGCCGACGCGCTCTCCACGGCCGACAACATCATGACCTTCCGCCTCGTCATGAAGCAGGTCGCCCTCGAGCAGGGCGTCCAGGCCACCTTCATGCCCAAGCCGTTCTCCGAGCACCCCGGCTCCGGCATGCACACCCACCTGTCGTTGTTCGAGGGCGACCGCAACGCCTTCTACGAGTCCGGCTCCGAGTTCCAGCTCTCCAAGGTCGGCCGCTCCTTCATCGCCGGCCTCCTGCGGCACGCCGCCGAGATCTCCGCCGTCACCAACCAGTGGGTCAACTCCTACAAGCGCATCTGGGGCGGATCCCAGCGCACCGCCGGCGCCGGCGGCGAAGCCCCCTCCTACATCTGCTGGGGCCACAACAACCGCTCCGCCCTCATCCGCGTCCCCATGTACAAGCCCGGCAAGACCGGCTCCACCCGCGTCGAGGTCCGCTCCATCGACTCCGGCGCCAACCCCTACCTCGCCTACGCCGTCCTCCTCGCCGCCGGCCTCAAGGGCATCGAAGAGGGCTACGAGCTCCCCCCGGGCGCCGACGACGACGTCTGGGCCCTCTCCGACGCGGAGCGCCGCGCCCTGGGCATCGAGCCGCTGCCGCAGAACCTCGGCGAGGCCATCACCCTGATGGAGCGCAGCGAACTGGTCGCGGAAACGCTCGGCGAGCATGTCTTCGACTTCTTCCTCCGCAACAAGAAGCAGGAGTGGGAGGAGTACCGGTCGGAGGTCACGGCCTTCGAGCTCCGCAAGAACCTCCCGGTTCTGTAGACGTACTGCTCCAGTCCAGTCCAGGCCAGCGGCGCTCCGCCGCTGGCCTGAGCTTTGCGGCCCGTCATGCGGATGTCGGTTTTGTGCGCAATACTGAACGGGTGCCCCATTAGGTGCGACCAGCAGGGGTGTTGGGGGCAGCGCAGCAGGCAACAGTTCAACGGACCGCCTGCAAAGATTCGGCCCCCACTCTCTCAACCGGACGAGACCCTGTTCAAGCCGCGGCAAAGTCGACGGCCAGCGCACCTTCCCCGAACCGAAACGGAGACGGGACATGATGCAGAAGACGACCAGGAAGCTCGCAGCACTGGCGAGTGGCATCATCGTGTCAGTAGGCGGGCTCACCACAGGTGCAGTCACCGCGCACGCGGCACCACAACACCCCGCGGCCCCCAAGGGCGCAGCGGCAGCCACGTGCAACACCAACTCGTACTCGAAGCCCGCGGGTTACAACTACTACCCGACCGGCTTCCCCGGCGGCACCTGGCTCAGGGCGACGTACGGCTGCGGGACCATCTGGGTCTGGCCCAAGACCAACCGCTACGTCAGGGTGTGCTTCAACTACAACAGCGGCGCGGTGTGCCCGGGCGGCTACAAGTACGCCCTCGCGAACACCTGGACACTGCTGGCGACGGGCGTCTACGGCGGCGCCTGGTACAAGCTGAACTTCCAGACGAGCGGCCAGAGCAATGGGTTCTACAACGGCTGACCAGCCGTGACGGTGCCCTCGCGGGCAGTTCGACGGTGTCCCGGCCGCCGCTTCGAGGAGCGGCGGTTGGGACACCGTTCTCATGTGGCGCCGGGCCGCCCGCCTGTGACGAAAACCAGTGACGCCCAGCGGTCACACGTGCCCGCCGGGATCCGTCAATGAAGCAGTAACGACGAGATCCCGATCCCCTGGAGGGGAACATCATGCAGGCACGGATGAGCAATCCCGCGACGGTCATTCCCGAAGCCATGCCGGCGATCCTCAATCTGCTCAAGGCCACGCGGAAGGGCGGTGTGCCGGAGTCGACGCTGGAGCTGGTGCATCTGCGCGCGAGCCAGATCAACGGCTGCAGTTACTGCGTGGACGGCGGGGTGAAGAGCGCGCGGAAGGCGGGGGAGACGGACGAGCGGCTGTTCGCGGTCGCCGCGTGGCGGGAGGCGCCGTACTTCACGGACGCGGAGCGGGCGGCGCTGGCGCTGACGGAGGCGGCGACGCGGCTGGCGGACCGGGGGGACGCGGTTACGGACGAGGTGTGGGACGCGGCGGCCGATCACTACGACGAGCAGCAGCTCGCGGCGATCATTCTGATGATCGGCGTGACGAATCTGTTCAACCGGCTCAACGCCACGACCCGGCAGGTCGCCGGAACGGGGTGGTAGCCGCGGCATCGCCCGGACAGGGCCTAGCCGACGAAGGCCTGGGTGCCGAGGACCGTGAGCAGGGCAAGGCGCTCGGCGTCCTCGGTGCCGGGCTCGGCCGTGTAGATCACGAGGTGCAGGTCGTTGCCCGCCACGGTGAGCACGTCGCAGTCCAACTGCAGGGGGCCCACGTCCGGGTGGTCGATGGTCTTGCGCGCGGCGACGTGGCGGCCGACGGCGCCGGAGTCCCACAGCTCGGCGAAGCGGCCACTGTTCGCGTGCAGTTCCGCGACGAGCCGCCGTAGGCGCTGGTCGGCGGGATAGCGGCCGGCGGCGGCGCGCAGGTCGGCGACCATCGCGGCCTCGAAGGCGGGCAGGGACTCCGGGGTGTGGCGGGCACGGGTGCGGGTGTTGGGGCCGGTGCCGAGGAAGTGCCGCCAGATCGCGTTGCGTTGGTTGCCGCGCCAGCCGGACGGATCGCCCATCAGCGCGGCGTAGGGCGGGTTGGCCATGAGCAGGGTCCAGGTCGCGTCGGAGACGGCGACGGGTGTCCCGGTCAGCCTGTCCAGCAGGCGCTGGACGCTCGGGGTGATGTGCGCGGGTACGGTCTCGGGGCCCGGCGGTGCCAGCCCGGCGAGCCGGAAGAGGTGTGCGCGCTCGGTTGCCGAGAGCCGCAGGGCCCGGGCCAGGGCTTCGACGATCTGGGCCGACGGGTTGGCGGCGCGGCCCTGTTCGAGGCGGGTGACGTAGTCGACGGAGATCCCGGCGAGCAGGGCCAGTTCCTCACGGCGGAGTCCGGCCGCGCGCCGGTGCCCGCCCGCCGGCAGCCCGGCGGCCTCGGGCGGCACGCGGTCGCGCCAGCGGCGTACCGCCTGCCCGAACTCCGTCTCCGCCATGCCCACCAGTGTGCACCGACGGCCGCCGGTCTTCCTGGTACCGGCAGTCCCAGGAAGACCGGACCACTGGCTGACCGCCCCGCCCCGGCCGGACTCTGGACGCATGACGACAACACTGATCACCGGAGCGAACAAGGGCCTCGGCTTCGAGACCGCCCGCCGGCTCATCGCGGCGGGCCACACCGTCTACGTGGGCAGCCGCGACGCCGACCGCGGCCGCCGGGCCGCCGAGCGGCTGGGCGCCCGGAGCGTCCTGCTCGACGTCACCGACGACGCGTCCGTGGCCGCCGCGGCGAAGACCATCGAGGCGGACGGCGGACTCGACGTGCTCGTCAACAACGCCGGCATCGAAGGGCGCTCGGAGGGCGGAGGCGTCATCGGCGCCGCCGAGGTCACCGCCGACATCATGCGGACCGTGTTCGAGACCAACGTCTTCGGCATGGTCCGCGTCACCCACGCCTTCCTGCCGCTGCTGCGCCGGTCCGCCGCCCCGGTCGTGGTCAACGTCAGCAGCGGCCTGGCATCGCTGACCCGCGTCACCACCCCCGACACCCCCACGTACGCCTTCCCGGGGGTCGCCTATCCGGCGTCCAAGACCGCGGTCAACATGGTCACCGTGCAGTACGCGAAGGCCTTCCCGGACATCCGGATCAACGCCGTCGAGCCCGGCTACACCGCGACCGACCTGAACGGGCACACCGGCACCCAGACCGTCGAGGAAGGCGCCGAGATCATCGTCCGCATGGCCCAGCTTGGCCCCGACGGCCCGACGGGCGGCTTCGTCGACGAGGCCGGCCCCCTCCCCTGGTAAGAGGCCCATAACGCGCCTGTCCGGCTCCCACGTGTTTACGTGGGCGTATGGGCCTGAGCATTCGCAATCAGATCACCGGCACGGTCGTCTCCGTCGAGCCCGGCGAGGTCATGGCCGTGGTGAAGGCCGGCATCGGGGGCGGAAGCGGCACCGAGATCACCGCGGCGGTGACCAAGGAGGCGGTACGGGAGCTGGGGATCGTGCCCGGCGGGGCCGTCACCGCACTGTTCAAGGCCACGGAGGTGGGGCTCGCGACGGCGCCCCTCCAAGGGCTGAGCATCCGCAACCAGCTTCCGGGGACCGTGACGGCGGTCGCGCTGGGCGAGGCCATGGCGACGGTGAAGGTCGCGGTGGCGGGCGCCGAGCTGACGGCCGCCATCACCCGGGATGCCGCGGTCGAGCTGGGGCTTCGGGAGGGCACGCCGGTTGTGGCGCTGGTCAAGGCGACGGACATCGCGCTGGGGACGGAACCGCTCACCGGCGGCGGAGCCCGCGACGACGTGGCCTGGTAGGCCGTCGGCGCGGCGTGCCCGGCAGGCTGCCGGTTTCGTCGCGGCTCCGGCGCCACGGATCGTCGGGCGACCGTAGCGGCAGCGGGCGTTGTGCCTGCACCTGGATCTCGACGTAGGAGTCGTGGGCGGTCCCGTGGAGCGCCTCGTCGTACGAGGCCATGGCGCCGGTGACGGCCGAGCCGGCGACACCTCGGCGGCGGACGAGCGATGCCAGCCAGGCGAAGCAGCCCAGCACGGCGGCGAGGCTTGCGGCGAACGCCAGGAGCGGCAGGATCCTGTCCATGAGGCCCGAGCCTATGGGCCGACGTACGCGGGGGCCAGGGCGGCGGTCATGAGGCGGTGGGCCGTGCCGGTGCCGTCTGCGGGGACGGTCCAGAGGTCGGCGCCGTAGTCGCCGGGGAGGGCGTAGACGACGGTGCGGGGGCTGCGCCAGACGACCTGGTCGTCGACGCTGCGGGTTTCGGCGAGGGGGAGGGAGCGCATGGTGGCGAGGTCGAGGGCGTAGAGCCGCCAGGGGGCGTCGGGGGAGAGGCCTCTGACGCGTTTTTTGAAGACGAGGTGGGTGCCGTCGGGGGAGAGGGAGGGGCACTCGGCGTTGGTGAGGAGGGTGCGGACCGTGCGGGTGGTGGTGTCGCCGCGTACGAGGTAGGTGGAGCCGGCGGTGGCGAGGGTTGCGTAGAAGTGGGTGTCGTCGGCGAAGGTGACGCCCCAGAAGTTGACGTCGGCGGCGTGGTACGGGCGGGCGTCCCCGGATTTGAGGATGCGGAAGTCCTCCAGGGTGGAGGTGAGTTGCCAGGTCCTGGTGTCGAGGATCGAGGTGCGGGTGGAGAAGTTCGTGCCCGCGTACGAGTCGCCGCTGACGAAGACCGTCCAGGCGACCATGCGGCCGCTCGAGGAGACCCGGGCGCGAGTGGGGATGCCGGCGAGGGCGTAGTGGCGGCGCTCGTGGAGGCGGGCGTCGAGGACGACGGCTCGGTAGGTGTCGGTGACGGCGCCGTGGACGGACTGCAGGCAGACGCCCGTGCCGGAGGCGGCGTAGAAGCGGAGGCACTTGACGCCGGAGGCGGTCCGCTCGGCAGAGGGGGTCGCGGCGGGGACCGTGGCGAGCTCGTCGCGGTGGGGGCCCCAGGCCATGTTGCGGAAGACGAGGGTGCCGGTCCCTGTCAGCGAGACGGACCCGGCGGCCACCGCCGGGCCGCCGGCCTGCGGGCGGTCCTTGCGCGCCGCCCGGTCGGCGGCGTGCAGGACCGACGTGGCGGCTACGGCGGCCAGCACGGCGACGGCCGTCAGCAGGATCAGCAACCGGTTGCGGATCGTCATCCCGGATTCCCGGTTCCCGGTCAGGAGGCCCAGATGCCCGTGATGTCGGACGCGGAGGCGGCGTTGCCGGCGTGAGTGGTGAGGCCGGCCATGTCCTCGATGGTCCGCAGCAGGTTGTAGTGGTTGTAGGTGGTGGCGGAGGAACTGCCCGCGGTGACCGGCTGGCCGTAGAAGACGGTCGGGATCTTGTTGCCGGACAGACGGTTGTCCTCGTCGAAGGTGACCACCAGCAGGCTGTTGTGGGTCTTGGCCCAGGTCGCGTACGAGCTGAGGTTGTTGCTCAGCCAGGTGTCGCCGGTCGCGACCGAGCAGTCGTGCATGTCGCTGCAGAGGTTCGGCACGACGAAGGAGACCTTGGGCAGCGTCGTGTAGTCGGTGGGGAACTGCGCGAAGGTGCGAGCCGTCGAGGTCGGCACGTTGCTGAAGCCGAACCAGGGGTTGTGCTTACGCGCGTAGTTGCCGCTGCTGCAGGTCGTCGAACCGGCGCTGGGGAGGGTCTCGTTGTAGCTGCCCCAGGTCTGGCCGGCGGCGATCAGCTCGGAGCCGAGGTTGGCGGCGGAGCTGAAGCCGGGCGTGTAGCAGCTGTCGTCGGTGATGCCCTGGGTGGCCCCGGAGAAGAGCGCGAAGTAGTTGGGCTGGCTGGGGTGGGTCTCGGCGTAGGAGGCGGTGAGGTTGGCGCCGCCGGTCCGCAGCGAGTTGATGTAGGGGGCGGAGGAGCTGCCGATGACCTGGCTGTACGCGTGGTTCTCGAAGACCACCACGACCACATGGTCGGGGGCGGGAACGCTGGCGGCCGCGTGCGCGGTGCGGGCGCCGCCGAGGCCGGCCCACAGGCCGACGGAAGCGGCCGCGAGGACGAGCGCGGAGGCGAGGGCGGTGGGCACGGTGGGCCTGGTAGGCCTGATGGACATGCGCATGACAGGCGGACCTCCGTCTGTGTGGGGGACTGCCAGGCTATGAGCCGACTGTGGACGGCGGAAGCGCTGCCAAAATGAAAGTCCGGGGAACGCTGGGTGCGTTCCCCGGACTTGGCCCGATCGGCCTACTTGACGACCGTGATGCCGTCCGTCGTCACCGCCGGGCGGCCGCTCGTGCCGACGACCACGATCTTCAGCTTGTGCTGGGCGGCGCTGCTCCAGGTCTTCGTCCAGATCGCCTGACGGTACTTGGTGGTGCTGGACTTGAGGTCCACCGTGGCCACCTTCACCCCGTCGATGTAGACGTACGCCTGACCGGACGTGGACGCCCGCGAGACCACCCAGGCCACGGACCGGCCGGTGAACGTCCACGTGAGGCTGGCGTTCTTGGAGGTCGAGCTGAGCGACTTGCCGCCGAGGTAGTTCGAGGAGCTCTTCGAGCTCCAGGTACCGGTCTTGGTGGCCGAGGTCTCCTGGACGATCGCCGTCGTGCGGGTCACGGACGCGGTGCCGTAGTTCCCGGCGTAGTCCGTCGCCTTGAGCGCGAAGGCCGTCGACACACCCGGCTTGGCCGTGGTGCCCCAACTGGTCACCGTCGGGCCGAAGGTGGCCGTGCTGGGGGCGGTCGCCGCCGTCTGCTTGAGGGCGGCGTTGTCCGCGGCCTTCCACATCACCGCGACCGGCACCGAGGTGCTGCTGACCGTACCGGTGCGGGTCCTGAGCGCCGGCGCGGTCGTGAAGGTCGGCTTCGTCGTGTCCTTCACGACGGTGTACGTGGACGAGGCCTTGGTGCTGCCATTGATGTGCACCGCCCGGACCGTGACGCTGTGGCTCCCGGCGCCGACGGTGATCGCCGCCGAGGTCGCCGTACGGCTCGCCTTCGCGGCGACCGTGCCGTCGACGAGAACCTCGAAGCGGGTGAGCACGGCGTACGGGGTGCTGGTCTTCCAGGAGACCGTGACCGAGCCCTTGGTGTAGTACTTCGAGCCGGACAGACCCGCGCCGGAAAGGCCCGTCACGGTCGGGGCGGCGGGGGGCCCGGCGGCGTACGTACGGATCGCGGGCAGCTTGGCGTAGAGGTTGGTGCCGGGGCAGGCGGTGGCGAAGCCGTCGCGGTGACCGGAGATGTTGTTGAAGGTGTACGACTTCTTGTAGGTGAAGCCGGAGCTGTCGCTCGCGCCCTCGACGAGGGTGTTGGAGCCGCTGGGGCTGTACTTCTTGAGGCCCAGCTTCCAGGCGGCGAGGGCGGCGATCGAGCCCATCATCTTGGAGGTGACGGGGGTGGGGGCGACGCCGTCGATGGTCTGGTACGTGCCGATGGCGGCGATTCCGGCGCTGCGGGTGTTGAAGCCGTAGGTCTGGGCGCCGATGACGGGCTTGGCGATGCCGCCGTAGCGGCCCTCGAAGATGGTGCCGCACTTGTCGACGAGGAAGTTGTAGCCGATGTCGCGCCAGCTCTGGGACAGGTGGTAGGCGTAGATGCTGCGCACGATGGAGGCGGAGTCGCTGCAGCTGTAGGCGGCGGCGGTGTCGGTGTGGTGGACGAAGACCACCCGCACCTCGTCCGAGTAGTCGGGGTCGCCGGCCTCGCGCTTGCTCTCGTCGGCGCCCCAGCCTGCCCGGCTCACGATCGTCGGCTGGGGGACGGTGCTGGTGGGCGTGGTGGCGGAGGCCGAAGCGCTCGCCGAGGCGGAGGCGGAGGCGGAGACAGAGGCGGAGGCCGAAGCCGATGCCGACTCGGAGGCGGAAGCAGAGGCCGAAGCGGACTCCGAGGCGGACTCGGACGCGGAGGCCGACTCCGACGCGGACTCGCTGGCGCTGCTGCTGTCCGTCGCGGTGGCCGTCGCCGTCGCCGTGTCGTCGGCCGCGGCGGCGTAGGCCACCGGAGCCATCGCCACGTTGACCGTGGACTTCTTGTCCGCGTCGCCCACGAGCATCAGGCGTATGCCCTTGGGGATGCCCGTCTCGCCCTTCTTGGCCACCACCGTGGCCTGTACGCCGTCGGACAGCCCGACCCACACCGGGGCGGTGCCGCCCCGCGCGCCGGGTTCCGTGCCGGGGTCGGGGGCGTCGTCGTTGTCGGCCTGGATGGTGTGCCAGGCGGACCAGGCGCCGGTGGTCACCAGGCGGGTACGTACCTTGATCGAGCCGTCCAGCTTCACGGTCGGGTCGGTCCAGGTCACGCCGAGCACGGAGAAGCGGTCGGTCGTGGTGTGCTGGTCCACCGTGCGCCGGCCGCCGCTGCCCTTGAGCTGCTCGGACTGGACGGTGCTCTTCACCGGCGCCGACGCCGTCGCGGCGGACTGCGGGACCGACTCGGACCCGGTCGCGATGGCCGTCAGGGCGCCGGCCCCGCCGATCAGGACCCCGCCCACCGCGAGCCAGGCACGTCTGCGAAGACGCTTCGGCTGCTCCGGCTGTATCGGCTGCTCCGGCTGTATTCGCCCCGTCTGCATTTTTGCCCCGCCCCTGTTAACCCGTGGCCTCGTGGCCTCATGGCCTCATGGCCCGAAATTCAAAACGACGTCATCCTTAGTACCAGACGTACCATCCGCCCCAGCCACCGCCTGGGTCGTGCGGGGCAGGGTCTAGGGTCGGTCCGGGTGGTTCAGTACGGATCGGCCCAGTTCGGAGAGGCGGTCGGAGTGCTGGAAGGGCGACGGGACAGCAGGTTCGGGCGGCTGCTGCGGCACGGGTTCACGGACGCGGCGGCCGCCGAGCGGCTGCTGAACACGCCGGAGCTGTCGACCGTACGGGCCGATCCGGTGCTGCTCGACTCGCTGGGCGCGACCGCCGACCCCGACCAGGCGCTGCTCGGGCTCGTACGCCTCGTCGAAGCCCTGGAGGCCCACGACCCGGGGGACCGGCGGAAGCTGCTGGACACGCTGACCACCGCGAAGCCGCTGCGCGACCGGCTGCTGGGGGTGCTGGGCGCGTCGCTGGCGCTCATCGACCACCTGGCCAGGCATCCGCACGACTGGCACGCGCTGGTGACCTACGAGGCGGCCGACCTGCATCCCGGGGTCGAGGACTTCGAGCGGGTACTGGGGGACGCGGCGGACCCGGACGCGCTGAGGGTCGCGTACCGGCGCTGCATGCTGGGGATCGCGGCCCGGGACGTGTGCGGGACCGGCGACCTCGTACAGACCGCCGCCGAGCTGGCCGACCTGGCCACGGCGACACTTCGGACAGCTTTGGCCATAGCTTCGGGGGAGTCGCCGCGGGACGCCGCCATGTGCCGGCTGGCGGTGATCGGGATGGGCAAGTGCGGCGGCCACGAGCTCAACTACATCTCCGACGTGGACGTCATCTTCGTAGGGGAGGCCGTGGAAGGCACCGGCGAGAACCCCGCCATCCAGGCCGCCACCCGCCTCGCCTCCCGCATGATGCGGATCTGCTCCGACACCACCCCCGAGGGCAGCATCTGGCAGGTCGACGCCAATCTGCGCCCCGAGGGCAAGAACGGTCCCCTCGTACGGACCCTGAGCAGCCACCTCGCCTACTACCGCCGCTGGGCCAAGACCTGGGAGTTCCAGGCGCTGCTCAAGGCCCGGCCGGTCGCGGGTGACATGGCGCTCGGCAACGAGTACGTCGAGGCGCTGGCGCCCATGGTGTGGCAGGCCGCCGAACGCGACCACTTCGTACCGGACGTGCAGCAGATGCGCCGCCGGGTCATCGACAACATCCCGGCCGCCCAGGTCGAACGCGAGCTGAAGCTCGGGCCGGGCGGCCTGCGGGACGTCGAATTCGCGGTGCAGCTGCTGCAGCTGGTGCACGGCAGAACCGATCCCGCACTGCGCAGCGGCACCACCCTGACCGCCCTTCGCCAGCTCGCGGAGGGCGGCTACGTCGGCCGGGCGGACGCCGCCGCCCTCGACGCCGCCTACCGCTTCCTGCGGTCCATGGAGCACCACATCCAGCTCCACAAGCTCCGCCGCACCCACCTCGTGCCCGCCGACCCGGCCGATCTGCGCCGCCTCGGCCGCTCGCTGGGCTTCCGGGGCGATTCCGTCGCCGAGCTGCAGAAGGCCTGGCGGCAGCACGCGCGTGAAGTCCGGCGGCTCCACGAGAAGCTCTTCTACCGACCGCTCCTGGACGCAGTCGCCCAACTCGCCCCCGGCGAGGCCGGGCTCTCCGCCGCCGCCGCCAAGCAGCGCCTAGAAGCCCTCGGTTACGCCGACCCGGCCGCCGCCCTGCGCCACCTGGAGGCCCTCGCCTCCGGCGTCAGCCGCAAGGCCGCCATCCAACGCACCCTGCTCCCGGTGCTCCTGGGCTGGTTCGCCGACTCCGCCGACCCCGACGCCGGCCTGCTCGGCTTCCGCCGCGTCTCCGACGCCCTCGGCCGCACCCCCTGGTATCTACGCCTCCTGCGCGACGAGGGCGCCGCCGCCGAGAACCTCGCCCGCGTCCTGTCCTCCGGCCGCCTCGCCCCCGACCTCCTCATGCGCGCCCCCGAGGCGGTGGCGCTGCTCGCCGACGACGAGGGCCTGCGCCCCCGCACCCGCGCCGCCCTCGACCAGGAGGTCCTGGCCGCCGTCCACCGCGCCACCACCCCCGAGCAGGCCGTCGCGGCGGTCCGTGGCGTCCGGCGGCGCGAGCTGCTGCGTACCGCCGCCGCCGACCTGATCGGCGTCCACCGCGACAACGCCGACGCGATCGGCGACGCCCTGACCGACCTCAACGCCGCCGCCATCACCGGTGCCCTGCAGGCCGCCGTCAACGCGGTGGAGGCGGAACTCGCCGAGCCCCTCCCCACCCGGGTCTCCGTCATCGGCATGGGCCGCTTCGGCGGCCACGAACTGGGCTACGGCTCCGACGCCGACGTCCTCTTCGTCCACGACCCCCACGACGGCGCCGACGAGTCCAAGGCCTCCCGCGCCGCCCTGCGCGTCGTCAACGAACTGCGCCGCCTCCTCCAGATCCCCACCACCGACCCACCCCTCCTCATCGACGCCGACCTGCGCCCCGAAGGCAAGAGCGGCCCCCTCGTCCGCACCCTCGCTTCCTACGAGGCCTACTACCGCCGCTGGTCCCTGACCTGGGAGCGCCACGCCCTCCTGCGCGCCGAGCCCATCGCCGGTGACGAGGACCTCGCCGCCCGCTTCATCACCCTCATCGACCCCCTCCGCTACCGCACCGGCGGCCTCCCCGACGACGCCGTCCGCGACATCCGCCGCCTCAAAGCCCGCATGGAAGCCGAACGCCTCCCCCGCGGCGCCGACCCCACCACCAACGCCAAGCTCGGCCGCGGCGGCCTCAGCGACGTCGAATGGACCGTCCAGCTCCTCCAGCTCCACCACGCCCACGCCCACCCCACCCTCCGCACCACCCGCACCCGCGCCGCCCTCACCGCCGCCCGCGACGCCGCCCTCGTCACCCCCGACGACGCCGAAGTCCTCGACGCCGCCTGGATGCTCGCCACCCGCCTCCGCAACGCCGTCATGCTCGTCCGCGGCCGCCCCGGCGACACCTTCCCCTCCGACGGCCGCGAACTCGGCGCCGTCGGCCGCTACCTGGGCTACGAGCCGGGCCACGTCGGCGAGATGCTCGACGACTACCGTCGCGTCACCCGGCGCGCGCGAGCCGTGGTGGAGCGGCTCTTCTACGCGATGTGACAGCGGAGCTGCCGTGCGGGGGCTCTGAGGGCTGTATGACTACAAGTTCACGAACCATCCTCCCAGGATCGCCAAGAGCCAAAATGACAAAACTCAGCAATCCAGTGGCACGTCGGATCACATCGGACTGGGCGGATCTCTTCCCGGAGTTCTCGATCTGGCAGCCGCTACGCCTGCTGCGCCGAATCGGGCCGGTGGTTCAAGGCATCACCCTGGACAAGTCCACCGCGGGTGACCAGTACTATCCGACCGTTCATGTGCATTCGCTGGCCCAGGACTTTCCAGTCATCTCACTCACCTTGGCGCAGCGGCTCCTGAAGCCTTCCGGGGTTCAGCAGCCAATCGAGGTGGATCGCCATCCGGAGGAGTTTCGATGGGCTGCCGTCCGACTGGAAGAGCAGAGTGCGTTCTCGCTCAGGCGGGCACCGGAACTGAGTGAGATTGCTGAAGCGCTGCGCGCCTTCGCTCTGGCCGCGCAGCGCGGTCGATTGCCTGCGGCAGTTCCGGAGCTCCGGGACAGTGTTTTCATTCCCGCCGCTTCAGGTGACGCTGAAGCGGCTGATGAAAGCCTCGGCCTGGTGGCGGAGTTGTCTGAGAAGTGGTCCAAGTATGAGGCGCCCCCCGGGTGGACGGACACCCGCGAGTGGCTCGACTGGCTCCGAGCGACTGCGGATGACGTTCCCGGCCTGACCTCTCTCGTCGATGGTCAGATTGTGAAGCACAAATTGTCCAAGATCCGCTCCAGCCCCGGCTCATCGCGGTGAAACCCGCTCGACCTGGTTACCTTCTTGAAGGGACCCTGTGGGCATGGAGTTCTTCTGCTACCACCGCGACCGGCCCGGCTCCGTAGCCCTGCGCGACGAGCTGCTGGAAGAGCATTGGTCCTATATGGATCGGTACGCGAAGGAGATGATCGCCCGGGGTCCGACCCTCGCCGGCGACGACACACCCACCGGCAGCGTGCACATAGTCGATCTGCCCGATTCCGTCGCCACCCGCGCGTTCGCCTTTGACGAGCCCGGTTATCAGGCCGGCGTGTACCGGGACGTGCTGCTGCGACGTTGGCGCAACATGCTCGGGCGCACCATGTGGGACTTCCCCGGCGGCCGCACCGGTGGCAACCGGTATCTGGTGCTCGGCCTCGGCGCGGGAGAGGCTGCCGACCTCGCAGTGCCGCCCGACCGGGACAGGCTGATCGCCTACGGGCCGCTGTTCTCTGACAACGGCGCCGCCTGGCTGGGCACGGCGGCGTTGGTCCAGGCGCCGGACCCGGACGCGGCAAGCGCCATCCTGACCCGGGACCGGTACGCCGACATCGAGGTGCACAACTGGCAGTTCGGCGGGCGGCCTTCATGACCATGCCTCATCACTCGTGCGCTTGATCCCGCAACCCGGCGGTAGCTGCCTGAATGGGCGACAGGGTAATACGGCGACGCGTGAGATCGACGTCGATGATCTCCCCGGTGAGGGTGTCGCCGACCTGGACGACGTCCTCGGGCCGTTCCACGGGCGATGCATCCAGTTCGCTGTTGTGCACCAGTCCCTCGAAGCCGTCGTCTCGGTCCTCGATGCGGACGAAGGCGCCGAACGGCAGGATCCTGGTGACCGGTCCGGTGACCACCTGCCCGATCCTCTGTGCTAGCTGCGGCCACGGGTCCTCCTGCACTGCTTTGAGTGACAGCGGAACCCGTTCCCGGACCATGTCGACGTCGAGGACCTCGGCTGTGATCTCCTGGCCGACGCTGACGATGTCGGAGGGGTGGTTGGAGGGGCGCCAGGACAACTCGGGAATGTTGATCATCGCGGTGAAGCCGCCGATGTCCACGAACGTGACGCCGAAGTCGGCGATGGACGTCACTGTGCCGGTGACGACTTGGCCGCGCCGCAGGGTCTTCAGGAAGGCCCAGTCCCGGTCGCTGGGCGTCGGTTCGGTCTGCCAGCGTGCGCGGAGGATGCCGTCGCTGTCGGGCAGCACAGCCGTGAACAGCGGATGACGCTCATCGACAACCAGGGATACGACGGCGGCAGCACGCGCACCTGCGATCCGGTAGGCCACTGACTCGCACTGGGTCTCGTCCGCGACCGTGCTGGTGATTCGACCGTCCTCGTCCTCCCAGAGGATTTCCACTACGCCCATGTCGGGCAGAGAGGCAAGGACCGCATCGACGTCGGTGAGCAGGTCCGGCCAGACCGCCAACTGAGCGCGAGGGGCCAACTGGGAGCGCACTGCCTCGATGTTGTCGCGTGTGAGGCGGTGCCAGCGCGACGCGTTCGCGACGTAGGTCTCCTCCAGGAACGTGGCGCGGTAGGCGCTGACCGTCCAGCGCACGCGAGCCCAGAAGTCGGCGTCGGCCGGGCGCTGCACGTGCAGTGCGTCGGGGGCGAAGTCGTACGGCGATGCGTCCAGACGTTCAGGGAACAGTCCGAGTGAGCGGGTCTGGGCCAGCGCTGTTTCGCAGGGCCGGGTGCTGCCGACGTAGAGGTACTGGTCCCATCCGACGTGTACCGCGAATGCTCCCTCCACCTCCAGACGGCACCAGGCGCCGTTGTCGCGGAGCATGGCCCTGACGAGTGCCAGGCCGGCCGTGATCGACACCTGCGCACCGTCGTGGAAACCGGCGAGGCCATCCGGGAAAAGGCCGATCAGACCGTAGCCATCGACCGGCGGCTCAAGGCCGAAGTGAGCGAGGCCGCCGATCTCCGGCTCGCGGATGGCCAGTTGGTCGACGCCAGTGCCTTCGGCGAAGGCCGTGACGGCCTGCAGGTAAGCGGCTTCGACTGGTCCGTGGTCGCTGATCGCGGGCTCGGCGCCGGTGTAGTGGCCGTGCTGATCGCGGTCGGCAGGATCGTACTTGGTGACCCGGTGGACGTAGGGCAGCACTTCACTGCCCGCCAGAGGTGAGCTGGGCGAGACTGGCGATGGTGTGTTCGCCGGACGGGTGCGGTTTTACCGGATGGGCCTGCCGGCGGGCGGTGAGTGAGTCGCCGATGTTTCGGGCGTCGGGGCCCGAGAGTGCGAGGCGGTCGAGCTTCGGAACGACGAGAGTGCGCCTGGCGCGCACGGCTGCGAGCGCCTGAGCCAGGCAGGGGCGGCCGAGCAGGACCTCGCGCTGGGCGGTGATGCCCTCCTTGTCCCGACTGCATCTCCCGTAGCCGACGCGTTCGCTCATGCCCGGACCGTACGGCAAGCCCCCGCTCAACGTACAGATCACCGGGCGCCCCGTGAGTGAATGTGACGGTTGCCGGCCCTCAGCCGGGGGTGGCGTGCGGGGGTTGCTCAGTCGGTGGCTTTCGGGTGTCCGGTGCCTGCATAGGTGATCCAGGCGGTGCGGTTGGCGTCGTCGAGCAGGTACCAGATGCGTCCGCCGCCGGTGACCTCGTACTGCCAGCGTTCCAGGGCGTGGCCTTTGAAGGTGGTGGTCCCGAGCTTGCCTTTGAGGCGGTGCTGGCGTTCGGGGTTGTCCAGCGCGCGCGGGGTGGCGCGGATCTTGTCGAAGGCACGGCGAAGGTTGCCCGCCGCGTGGCGGGAGAGGTGCTCCCAGCCGTCGGCGGCTTCGGTAGTGGCGAAGCGGATGTCGTACTCGTCCCCGATCGGCGGCGGCGCGGCCCGGTCTCCGCGCTTGGGGCTCACCCGTTCTCCTGGGGCAGGGGTACGGGGCCGAGGTCGCCTTCCGGTTCACGGGTGAGGATGGCCAGCAGGGCGGGGTCCGCATAGATCTCCGCGCTGTGCCGCCACTGGGTCAGCAGGAGCGCGATCGGGGTGAGGTTGTCCAGGGCCACGGCGCCCCTGGCCGTGTCCACCAGCTCGGCGAGCAGGGTGTCCACGTCCTCGGAGGGCAGGAAGGTGATCCACGGCAGGGCCTCTGGCAGCGCCTGGCGCAGCGCTTCGATGTTCTCGGTGCGGACCAGCCCGGCGAGCAGGCGCGAGGTGAAGTCCACGACTGTGGCGTCCCGCTCCATCTGGTCGACCCGCATCAGAGCGAGGTCCCCGGCGTCGCGCCGCCGCAGCCGCAACGCGCGGACGGCGTCCAGTCTTCGTGTGGTCGCGGCCGGGTGGTGGAGTAGTTCGCTGAAGGGCACGTCCTCGTAGGCCTCGGTCATGACATCCACAGTAGTTCGGATATTGGCCGCGCAACATAGGAAGCGCCGGACAGGGCCTAGTCCTCAATGTCAACGCCGGCGGCCACGGCGTACCGCCAAAGCGGTGTGAGCGGCCGCTCTACGCGGTGTAGCCCGTCAGGAGCCCTCGGCAGTGGGCGAGGAAGCCTGTCAGGGCGAGGTCGAAGGCGGCGTCGGCGCGGCGGGGGCCTATGGCGGCGAGGGCTTGGGCGAGGAGGGGGGTGGGGCCGTCGGTGGCGGGGTGCCACATGGCTTCGGGGGCGGCGAGGTCGAGGGCGGAGCCGAGGATGAGGTCTTCGAGGGCGGTGAGGACGGCCATGACGGAGTCCAGGGGGAAGCCGGCGCCGAGGAGGAGGGCGACGGCGCGCTCGTACTGCGTCAACACGTCGGGTGCGCGGACGGGTGATGTGGCGAGGAGCGGGATGGTGCGCGGATGGGCGGCGAAGGCGGCGCGGTAGGAGCGGGCCCAGGCGGCGAGGGCGGTGTCCCAGGGGTGAAGGTCCAGGGTGGCGGGGTCGATGGCGGCGGTGACGCGCTCGCGGAGGAGTTCGATGATGCCGGCCCGGCCGTCGACGTGGTGGTAGACGGAGCCGGTCTGGACGCCGAGCCGCTTGGCGATCTGCGGGACGCTGAAGTCGCCGTGGGTGTCGACGAGTTCCAGCGCGGTGGCGCCGATGCGCTCGGTGTCCAGCAGGGCCTTGCTCGGCCGTCCCATGTGTCCCCCGAGTTCCTTGATCCGCAAATCGGCTCTTTCCAGAGGTTACGCGGAGGGGTACATTGCCGAAACCGAAAGGCTTTAGGTTTTGTGTCGCGTACCCCCGTCCCCCGCCACATCCCGCCAGAAGGGCCTCCGACCATGGCCACCACCGCCCCGCCCCACAACCCCCCGGCCGCCGCCGCGGACTCCGCGCTCCGCTCCGGCAGCCTCGGCACCGGTGACATCACCTTCTTCGTGGTCTCCGCCGCCGCCCCGCTGACGGTCATGGCGGGCGTAGCCCCCTTCGCCGTCCTGCTCGGCGGCGTCGGCGCGCCCGTCGGGTATCTCATCGCCGGGGCGGTCCTCGCCATATTCGCCATCGGCTTCACCACGATGGGCCGGTACGTCACCAATGCCGGTGCCTTCTACGCGTACGTCAGCCGGGGCCTCGGCAAGCCGGCCGGCATCGGCTCCGCCGGGCTCGCCCTGCTCTCGTACAACGCGCTGCAGATCGGCATGTACGGGCTGCTGGCCACCAGTGTCCGCGACACCCTGCGGGCGCTGTGGGGGATCGAGGCGCCCTGGCCGGTGATCGCCGTCATCGGGGTGGCCGTCGTGTGGTTCGCTGGATACCGCAGCATCGACTTCGGCGCCAAGGTGCTGGGCGTGCTGCTGGTCGCCGAGACCGGCATCCTCGTCGTCCTCGCCGCCGGGGTGCTGCTGAAGGGCGGTGCGGACGGCCTCCACCTGGACTCCTTCACGCCGGCCAACGCCGTCACGCCGGGCACCGGGGCGCTGCTCGCCTTCGCGTTCGCCGCGTTCTGCGGCTTCGAGTGCACCGCGATCTACCGCTCCGAGGCCCGCGAGCCGGGCCGTACGATCCCGCGCGCGACGTATGTCGCCGTCGGCTTCCTGGGGCTGTTCTACGCCTTCGTCGTATGGGTCGTCGTCCAGGCCTTCGGTGCGCAGGGCGTCATGGCGGCCGCTGCCAAGGACCCGGCGGGGCTGTTCTTCACGGCCACCACGCAGTACGTCGGCGCCTGGGCCGCCGACATCATGCACATCCTCATCGTGACCAGTGTCTTCGCCGCCCTCCTCGCCTTCCACAACGCCATCAACCGCTACACGCACTCGCTCGCGCACGAGGGCCTGCTGCCCGCCGCCCTCGGCCGGGTGCACCCGCGTCACCGCTCCCCGCACCTCGCCGGAGGGATCCAGACGGTGCTGGCCGCCGTCGTGGTCCTCGGCTTCGCCGCCGCCGGAGCGGATCCGTATCTGCGGCTGCTGCTCTGGGTGAACACCCCCGGCGTGGTCGGGATAGTGCTTCTACAGGTGCTCACGGCTGTCGCCATCCCGGTCTTCTTCCGCCGTCTCACGCACTCCGAGGGGATCTTGCGGACGGTCGTCGCGCCGGTCGCGGGCGCCGTGCTCATGGCGGGCGCGCTGTATCTGATCCTCAGCAGGATCGCGCTGATGACGGGTGCCGGGACGGGGACCAATCTGGTGCTGCTCGCGCCGGTGCCACTGGTGCTGCTCGTGGGGGTCGCGCTCGCCTTCCGGCTGCGCCGCCGCCGTCCCGAGGTGTACGAGGCGTTCGCCGCCGACGCATGACCCCCGGACTCCCCGGACTCCCCTGTCGAAAGAGAACCACCGTGCCAGTTGCCGACACCGTTCTTACCGGAGCCCGGGTCCGTACGCTCGACCCCGGCCGTCCGCTCGCCACCGCCGTCGCGATCATGGACGGCCGGATAGCGGCGGTCGGTGAGGCAGCCGACGTACGGGACTGGCGTGGCCCCGGCACCACCGTGGTGGACCTCGCGGGGGCGACGGTCACGCCCGGGCTGACCGACGGCCACAGCCACCCCGTCATGGGCGCAGAACTGGCCACCGGGATCGACCTGTCCGGCTGCGGCGACCTCGACGCCCTGCGTGCGGCGCTCGCGGAGGCCGCGAGGAAGGCGGGGCGCGGGGAGTGGGTGACGGGCTGGGGCCTGGACCACAACGCGTTCGGGGGGCGGCCGGTGAGCCGGGACGTCATCGATGACGTGCTCGGCGGGGTGCCGGCCCTCCTGCGGCTGTACGACGCGCATTCGGCGCTCGCCAGCGCCGCGGCGCTGACGGCGGCCGGGATCGAGGGGCCCCGGCGCTTCGCCCAGCGGGCTGAGGTCGTCTGCGACGAACAGGGCCGCCCGACCGGCCACTTGGTGGAGGACGCGGCCATCGAACTGGTCGCCGCGCTGGTGCCGCGCCCGCCCGCGGCCGAACGCCGGGCGCGGCTGCTCGCGCTGCTCAACGCCATGGCCGCCACGGGCCTCACCGGTGGCCACGTCATGGACCTGCGCAGCGATGACGCCCTCGAATTGCTCACCGGCATCGAGGGGGAAGGCGTACTGCCGCTACGGCTGCGCCTCCACCCGTGGTGCATGCCGGACACGGACGCGGACGACCTCGACCGTCTCATCGGCCTGCAGGGGCGGGCCGGACGCCACTGGCGGGTCGGCGGGGTGAAGTTCTTCATCGACGGCACCGTCGAGGGCGGCACCGCCTGGCTCGACCACCCCGACTGCCACGGGCAGGGCACCGAGTCGTTCTGGCCCGACCCGGACGCGTACAGCCGGGCCGTCGCCCGCCTGGACCGGGCCGGTGTGCCGACGGCCACGCATGCCATCGGTGACGCGGGAGTACGCCATGCGCTGGACGCCGTGGAGGCGCTGGGCGGCACCCGGCTACGGCACCGGATCGAGCACATCGAGACCGTCCCGGACGACCAGCCGGCCCGCTTCGCCGCGCTCGGGGTGACGGCGTCCATGCAGCCCACGCACGCCGCGTACACCCGGGCCGACCGCACCGACGAGTGGTCCCGGCGCCTGGGCGACGAGCGGGCCGGCCGCGCCTGGCGCTGCCGCGACCTGCGCGATGCCGGTGCGACCCTGGTGCTCGGCTCCGACTGGCCGATCGCGCACTACGACCCCCGCCGGATCATGGCCGCCGCCCGCCTGCGCGGCGAGCAGGCGCTGACCGCGCCGATGGCGCTGGAGGGCTACACCTCGCACGCCGCCCTCGCCGCCGGCGAGGAGGCCCTCGCGGGCCGGATCGCGCCCGGCTTCCGGGCCGACCTCACCGTCCTCGGGCTGGACCCGGTCGAGGCCCCGGCGGACGAACTGGCCGAGGCCCCGGTGCGGCTGACCATGGTCGGCGGGCACGTCGTGCACCGCTGAATTCAGCCCGTCCGGCGATTGAGGACAAAGCGCAGCCGGCGGGCTGCGCAACCCGGCGAACGCTCGCAGCCACAGGCCTAGCCGTGGCTGGCGATCGGCACCCGGCTCGGGAACCGGTACGCGAGCCCCCCGTAGACCGCCCACGAGACGACGAAGCCGAAGCTCAGGCACAGGGCGCCGCCGACGGCGTCGAGCCAGAAGTGGTTGGCGGTGGAGATGATGACGAGGAGGGTGACGGCGGGGTAGGCGAGGCCGAGGGCCTTGGCCCACAGGGGCTTGGCGAGCATGAAGATGGTGATGCCGCACCACAGGGACCAGCCGATGTGCATGGAGGGCATCGCGGCGTACTGGTTGGAGACGTGGGCGAGGTCGCCGGAGGCCATGGAGCCCCAGGTGTGGTGGACCTTGACCGTGTCGACGAAGGTGCCGCCCTCCATGAGCCGTGGCGGGGCCAGGGGGTAGCAGTAGTAGCCGACCAGGGCGATGCCGGTGGTGACGAAGAGGACCAGCCGGGTGGAGGCGTAACGCCCGGGGTGGCGGCGGAAGAGCCAGACCAGGACGCTCAGGGTGACGATGAAGTGCAGCGTCGCGTAGTAGTAGTTCATGGCGACGATGAGCCAGGTCTGCGAGTTGACCGCGTGGTTGACCGCGTGCTCGACATTGAGGCCGACAGACTGCTCGAAGCTCCAGACCCGGTCGGCGTGCCGCATGGCCTCGGCCCGCTTCTCGGGCACGGCGTTGCGCACGAGGGAGTAGAGCCAGTAGCTGACGGCGATCAGCAGGATCTCGAACCACAGCCTGGGGCGGCGCGGTGACCTGAACCGTTGGAACCGTTCCATGAGTGTGCGGGTTTCCTCCGGGGCGGTGTCGGCGGCGCTGCCTGTCCTGATCTTCGTCGTGGTTTCCCCCATGGGGCGATAGTCTGCCACGCGCCGCGTCGCCGTCCGATCAGCCCCCGGTCGGATTCCGTTCATCTCGCTGTACTGGTACAGAGACGGAACCTTGACTGCCAGGTCTGGCCGCCGTCGAGCCGCGTACGACCAGCTCCGGCAGGAAGACGAATTCGCTGTGCGGGGCGGGCGTACCGCCGATCTCCTCCAGCAGCGCGCGCACCGCGGCCTGGCCCATCGCCGTGACGGGCTGGCGGATGGTGGTGAGCGGCGGGTCGGTGAAGGCGATCAGCGGGGAGTCGTCGAAGCCGACGACGGACACGTCACGGGGGACGTCCAGGCCGTGCTGGCGGGCGGCGCGGATCGCGCCGAGGGCCATCATGTCGGAGGCGGTGACGACGGCGGTGCAGCCGGAGCCGAGGAGGGCGGAGGCGGCGGCCTGGCCGCCCTCCAGGGTGTAGAGGGAATGCTGGATGAGTTGCCGCTCGACGACCGCCGCCGGGACGCCGAGGACCTCGTCCATGGAGCGTACGAAGCCCTGGATCTTCCGCAGTACGGGGACATAGCGCTTGGGGCCCACCGCGAGCCCGATCCGCTCATGGCCCAGCGCCGCGAGGTGGGTGACGGCCAGGCGCATCGCGCCCCGGTCGTCGGGGGAGATGAAGGGGGCCTTGATCTTGTCGGAGAAGCCGTTGATGAGGGCGAACGGCACGCCCTGGCCGTGCAGGCGCTCGTAGCGCTCCATATCGGCGGTGGAGTCGGCGTGCAGACCGGATACGAAGATGATCCCGGCGACGCCGCGCTCGACGAGCATTTCGACGAGCTCGTCCTCGGTCGAGCCGCCCGGGGTCTGGGTGGCGAGGACCGGGGTGTAGCCCTGGCGGGTCAGTGCCTGGCCGATGACCTGGGCGAAGGCGGGGAAGATCGGGTTTTCCAGCTCGGGGGTGATCAGGCCTATGAGGCCCGCGCTGCGCTGCCGCAGCCGCACCGGCCGCTCGTAGCCGAGCAGATCGAGTGCGGTCAGCACGGACTGGCGGGTGGTGGCGGACACTCCGGGCTTGCCGTTGAGGACGCGGCTGACCGTGGCTTCGCTGACCCCCGCCTGTGCTGCGATGTCGGAAAGCCTGGCGGTCACAGGACTGGACCTTACCGGTCGCATCTCAGACCGCCCACCAGATGCAGGAATCCGCCGGAATGCGGACCAGTCCGCCCTGCGTCCCCACCGGTTCGGTGGACAGCACCACCTCGCCCGGCGCGGGCATTTCGGCCTCCGCCGCACCCAGGTTGACCGTGCAGACGAATCCCGGCCGCGCGAAGGCCAGTACGCCCTCCGGCGCCTCCAGCCACTCCAGCTCGCCGTCGCCCAGCCCCGGCAGCTCCCGGCGCAGCCGCAGCGCCGCCCGGTACAGCTCCAGCGTGGAGCCGGGGTCGCCGGTCTGGGCCTGCACCGACAGGCCCTGCCACTGCGCCGGTTGCGGCAGCCAGCTGCCGTCGCCCGCGCCGAAGCCGTACGAGGGCCGGTCGCCGCCCCAGGGGATCGGGACGCGGCAGCCGTCGCGCAGGCCCTCCTGGCCGTTGTCGCGGAAGAAGGACGGGTCCTGGCGCACGGCGTCCGGCAGGTCGGTGACCTCGGGCAGGCCCAGCTCCTCGCCCTGGTAGAGGTACGTGGAGCCGGGCAGCGCCAGCATCAGCAGGGCGGCGGCACGGGCCCGGGGCAGGCTGCCGTAGCGGGTGCGGTGGCGTACGACGTCGTGGTTGGAGAGCACCCAGGTGGCGGGGGCGTCGACCGGGGCCATCGCCCGGAGGGTCTCGTCGATGACGCGGCGCAGCCCGGCGGCGTCCCAGCCGGCCATGACGTACTCGAAGTTGAAGGCCTGGTGCAGCTCGTCGGGGCGCAGGTAGCGGGCGCTGCGCTCCAGGGTGGGGGTCCAGGCCTCGGCGACGGCGATGCGCTCGCCGGGGTACTCGTCGAGGATCGAGCGCCAGTCGCGGTAGATCTCGTGGACGCCGTCCTGGTCGAAGAAGGGCAGCTCGTCGGTGTTGAGCAGGCCCATCTCCACGTTGTGGCCGATGTCGGGCAGGCCGGCGGCCTTGACCAGGCCGTGGGCGACGTCGATGCGGAAGCCGTCGACGCCGAGGTCGAGCCAGAAGCGCAGGATCGAGCGGAACTCGTCCCGTACGGTCTGGTGCTCCCAGTTGAAGTCGGGCTGCTCGGGCGCGAAGAGGTGCAGGTACCACTCCCCGTCCGGCACCCGGGTCCAGGCCGGGCCCCCGAAGAGTGAATTCCAGTCGTTCGGGGGGAGTTCACCCTGCCGGCCCTTGCCCGGCCGGAAGTGGAAGCGCTCCCGCAGCGGCGAGCCGGGGCCTTCGCGCAGGGCCTGCTTGAACCACTCGTGCTGGTCGGAGCAGTGGTTGGGGACCAGGTCGACGATGACGCGCAGGTCCAGCGCGTGTGCGTCGCGCACGAGGTCGTCGATGTCGGTGAGGGTGCCGAACATCGGGTCGACGGCCCGGTAGTCGGCGACGTCGTAGCCGCCGTCCGCCTGTGGCGAGGCGTAGAACGGCGTCAGCCAGACGGCGTCGACGCCGAGGTCCTTGAGGTACGGCAGCCGGGCGCGGGCGCCGGGCAGATCACCGTTGCCGTCGCCATTGCCATCCGCGAAGGAGCGCACGTACACCTGGTAGATGACGGCGCTGCGCCACCATCCCGTGTGCCGGCCCGCGGAGCGGTCGTGGACGTCGGGGGCGAGCTCCTGGGTCATATGGGTCCCTCGTGAGTCGGGCCTGACGGAAGCAAAGCGTAAGCAATGGGTTTCAGGATTTTGCGGAAGGAACCGCAACAGCTTGCAGCAGGAGGAGAGTGCCACGTCAAGTCTCCCGACGGCAACCGTGAGGACACGTGGGCGTAACGATCAAAGGATCTTGCAAGAGTTTGCAGCAAGGTCTTTCATCCGTCTTGCATCCCTGTTAACTTCACCGACAGCCCGACGGCCGCAAAGGTGCAGTCGGCAGGGGGGAGCGTCAGCGCATCCCTGATCATCCACGGGCTTCCACCTCTAGGAGAAATCATGCGGCGTGGCATAGCGGCCACCGCGCTTGTGGCGTCCATCGCCCTCGCGGCAACGGCTTGCGGCGGCAGCGACAGCGGTGACAAGGCCGACGGTCCGGTCACCATCACCTGGTGGGACACCTCCAACGCCTCGAACGAGTCGCCGACCTACGCGGCACTGGTCAAGGAATTCGAGAAGGCGAACCCGACCATCAAGGTCAAGTACGTCGACGTCACCTTCGACCAGGCGCAGAACAAGTTCGACACCGCCGCAGGCAGCAAGGGCGCCCCCGACGTGCTGCGCTCCGAGGTCGGCTGGACGCCCGCCTTCGCCAAGAAGGGCTACTTCCTGCCGCTGGACGGCACCGCCGCGCTGGCCGACCAGGCCAAGTTCCAGCCGAGCCTGATCAAGCAGGCCCAGTACGACGGCAAGACGTACGGCGTGCCGCTGGTCACCGACACCCTGGCGCTGGTCTACAACAAGAAGCTCTTCGCGGATGCCGGCATCACCGCCGCCCCCACCACCTGGGACGAACTGAAGGCCGACGCCAAGATCATCAAGGCGAAGACCAAGGCCGACGGCTTCTGGCTGAACACCGCCTCCTACTACGCCCAGCCCTTCCTGTACGGCGAGGGCACCGACATGGTCGACACGGCGAGCAAGAAGATCACCATCAACACCGCGGCGGCCAAGAAGGGCCTCGCCACCTGGCAGAGCATGTTCTCCGGGACCGGCCTGCACAAGGCGGACATCACCGCCGACGCCTACGCCCACATCGAGGACGCCTTCGTCAACGGCAAGGTCGCCTCGATCATCCAGGGCCCGTGGGAGATCACCAACTTCTACAAGGGCACGGCCTTCGCCGACAAGAGCAACCTGGGCGTCGCCGTCCTCCCGGCCGGCTCCAGCGGCTCCTCCGGCGCCCCGACCGGCGGCCACAACCTCTCCGTCTACGCCGGGTCCAGCAAGGACAAGCAGGACGCCGCGATCAAGTTCGTCGCCTGGATGACCTCCGCGAAGACCCAGACCAAGATCGCGCTGAAGAACGCCACCCTGCCGACCCGCTCCGACGCCTACACCGCCGCCGTCACCGCCGACCCGGGCGTCGCCGGCTTCCAGTCCGTCCTGACCTCCGCCCAGCCCCGCCCCGAGCTCCCCGAGTACAGCTCCCTGTGGGGCCCGCTGGGCACCGAACTGACCGCGCTCGCCGGCGGCAAGGAGTCCCTGGACAAGGCCCTGAGCAACAGCGAGACCGCGATGGCCAAGCTGCTGCCCGACTACACGAAGTAATCCGGCCGGCCGCCGGCCCCGCCCCCTCACCCGGGCAGGGCCGGCGGCCCCCGGCTGTTCGCGTACGTATGTATCGAATCCGAGAAGGTGTCCGCCGATGACAGTCGCCGTCAAGGCCCGCGAGCCGCGCCCCGCGCGCCCCGGCCCGCTACTGCGCCTCAAGTACTCCTACCAGAAGCACTGGTACGCGTACGCGATGATCGCCCCGGTGGTCATCGTGCTCGGCGTGCTGGTCGGCTATCCGCTCGTCCAGGGCTTCTACCTGACGCTGACCGACGCCAACAGCCTCAACTCGGCCCGCACCATCGGCGTCAACCACATCGACGCCACGTACAAGTTCCTCGGCTTCGACAACTACGCCGACATCCTGTGGGGCCCGACCGCCTACGACCGCTTCTGGTCCCACTTCGTCTGGACCGTCGTCTGGACCGCCGCCTGTGTGGTGCTGCACTACGGCATCGGCCTGGGCATGGCACTGCTGCTCAACCAGAACCTGCGCGGCCGGACGCTTTACCGGATGCTGCTGATCCTGCCCTGGGCGGTGCCCACCTTCGTCACCGTCTTCTCCTGGCGGATCATGCTCAGCGACTCGGGCATCATCAACTCCGTCCTCGGCGGGCTCCATCTCCCGCAGCCGCAGTGGCTGGAGGACACCACCTTCCAGCGCCTCGCCGCCATCATGGTCAACACCTGGGTCGGCGTCCCCTTCATGCTGGTCTCGCTGCTCGGCGGCCTGCAGTCCATCCCGCAGGAGCTCTACGAGGCCGCCGAGATGGACGGCGCCAACGCCTGGCAGCGCTTCCGCAACGTCACCCTGCCGGGGCTGCGCTCGGTCAGCAGCACCGTGATCCTGCTCGGCGTCATCTGGACCTTCAACCAGTTCGCCATCATCTTCCTGCTCTTCGGCAGCGGCGCCCCGGACGCCCAGATCCTGGTGACCTGGGCCTACCGCCTCGGCTTCGGCCAGCAGCCCCGCGACTACGCCCAGTCCGCCGCGTACGGCGTCCTGCTGCTGTCCATCCTGATCGTCTTCACGGCCTTCTACCGCCGGTGGCTGGCCCGCAACGAACAACTCGCCGGCTGAAAGGGCAGGGACCACAATCATGAGCACCACGAAGATGACGATCCCCGGCCATGGCGTCAACGACGAACCGCCGGCCGCCGCCACGCCCCGACAGCCGCGCCCGCACGGGTACCGCGGCCGCGGCTCGCGCAGCCGTAGCGCCTCGATCCTGTCGCACGGCCTCCTGATGACGGCAAGCCTCATCGCCGTCTTCCCGATCGGCTGGCTGGTCTACCTCTCGCTCGGCCCCGGCAAGGACGACTACCTGCACCCCGGCGGCATCGCCGGCAAGGCGAGCCTGTCCAACTACTCGCACGTCCTGAACCACACCAGCTTCTTCACCTGGATGGGCAACACCGCGCTCATCGCCTTCTTCACCTGCGTCATAGGCGTCATGTTCTCCGCCACCACCGGCTACGCGGTCTCGCGGATGCGCTTCCCCGGCTACAAGAAGCTGATGTGGGTGCTGCTGGTCACCCAGATGTTCCCGATCGCCGTCCTCATCGTCCCGATGTACACGATCCTCGCCGACCTCGGCCTGATCGACACCTACGGCGGCCTCATCCTCGTCTACTGCAGCACCGCCGTCCCCTACTGCGCCTGGCTCCTCAAGGGCTACTTCGACACGATCCCCCAGGAGATCGACGAGGCGGGGCGCGTCGACGGCCTCAGCCCCTTCGGCACCTTCTGGCGCCTCATCCTGCCGCTGGCCCGGCCGGGGCTGGCCGTGGCCGCCTTCTACACCTGCCTCACGGCCTGGGGCGAGGTGGCTTTCGCCAACACCTTCATGCTCGACGACGGCAAGTACACGCTGGCGGTCGGGCTGGGCAGCTTCATCAGCGAGCACGACTCGGAGTGGCAGTACATGTCCGCTGCGGCGGTGCTCATCGCGATACCGGTGATCGTCATCTTCTACCTCGTGCAGAAGCATCTGGTGACGGGGCTCACCGCCGGCGCGGCCAAGTCCTGAATCCAGGGGCTGGCCCCCTGCCCCCCCCCGGAACGCCCTTCGGGCGTGTCCTCAAACGCCGGACGGGCTGAATCCCAGTCCCGTACACAAGAGTCAAGGACGCCATGACCCAGCGCCTCGCCGACCACGCCCAGCCGACCGACATCCCGGGAAACCCGCGGAGCGACTGGTGGCGGGAAGCCGTGATCTACCAGGTCTATCCGCGAAGCTTCGCCGACGGCAACGGCGACGGCATGGGCGACATCCCCGGCATACGCGCCCGGCTCCCCTACCTCCGGGACCTCGGCGTGGATGCCGTCTGGCTGAGCCCCTTCTACGCGTCGCCGCAGGCGGACGCGGGCTATGACGTGGCCGACTACCGGGCCATCGACCCGATGTTCGGCACGCTGCACGACGCCGACGGCCTGATCCGGGACGCCCACGCCCTGGATTTGCGGATCATCGTGGACCTGGTCCCGAACCACTCCTCCGACCAGCACGAATGGTTCAAGCAGGCGCTCCGGGAGGGCCACGGCTCGCCGCTGCGCGCGCGGTACCACTTCCGTCCGGGAAAGGGGGAGAACGGCGAACTGCCGCCGAACGACTGGGAGTCGGTCTTCGGGGGCCCGGCCTGGACGAGAGCCGAGGACGGGGAGTGGTTCCTGCACCTGTTCGCGCCGGAGCAGCCGGACTTCAACTGGGAGCACCCGGCGGTGAGGGACGAGTTCCGCTCGATCCTGCGCTTCTGGCTCGACATGGGCGTGGACGGCTTCCGGATCGACGTGGCCCACGGCCTGGTGAAGGCCGAAGGGCTGCCGGACATCGGTGACCACGAGCAGCTCAGGCTCCTTGGCAACGATGTCCTGCCGTTCTTCGACCAGGACGGCGTCCATGAGATCTACCGCTCGTGGCGGCAGATACTCGACGAGTACGACGGCGAGCGCATCGGTGTCGCCGAGGCCTGGACCGCGACCGTCGACCGGACCGCGAAGTACCTGCGGCCCGACGAGCTGCACCAGGCGTTCAACTTCCAGTACCTCGGCACGGGCTGGGACGCGGAGGAGCTGCGCAAGGTCATCGACCAGTCGCTGGACGCCATGCGGACGGTCGGCGCCCCGACCACCTGGGTGCTGTCCAACCACGACGTCGTACGCCACCTCACCCGCCTCGGCGGCGGTGTGCGCCGGGCGCGGGCGGCGTCCCTGCTGATGCTGGGGCTGCCGGGCTCCGCGTACGTCTACCAGGGCGAGGAACTCGGCCTCCCCGAGGTCACCGACCTGCCCGACGAGGTCCGCCAGGACCCCGCCTTCGTCCGGGCCGCGGGCCAGGACGGCTTCCGCGACGGATGCCGGGTGCCGATCCCGTGGACCGCCGAGGGCACCTCGTACGGCTTCGGGGCGGGCGGCAGCTGGCTGCCGCAGCCGGCGGAGTGGAGGACCCTGGCGGTCGAGGCCCAGACCGGCGACCCGGACTCCACGCTGGAGCTCTACCGCAGCGCGCTGGCCGTACGCCGCGAGCACCCCGGCCTGGGCGCCGGAACCGAGGTGGAATGGACCGACGCCCCGGTGGGCGTGCTGGCCTTCCGCCGTCCCGGGGGCTTCGTGTGCACCGTCAACACCACCGCCGGGCCGGTGACGATTCCGGCCCCCGGCGGCCTGCTGCTGGCCAGCGGGGAGCTCGGGGTGGAGGCGGACGGGAGCGTCACGCTGCCGCCGGACACGACCGCATGGTGGGCTGCGTGACGTGGCTCCCTTAAAGTCAGGCCTTATGCAGCACCAGCAGGTTGCGCGGCTCGCGGACATCGCGGCACAGGCGGGGGTCAGTGAGGCCACCGCCAGCCGCGTCATGAACGGCAAACCGGGGGTCGCCGCCGCCACCCGGCAGAAGGTGCTGGCGGCCCTCGACGTCCTCGGATACGAGCGGCCGCTACGCCTGCGGCACCGCAGCGCCGGGCAGATCGGGCTGATCACGCCCGAGCTGAGCAACCCGATCTTCCCGGCCTTCGCCCAGATCGTCGAGCAGAACCTCACCGGCTGCGGCTACACCGCCGTCCTGTGCACCCAGCACCCCGGCGGCGCCACCGAGGACGAACTCGTCGAGGCACTCGCCGAGCGCGGCGTCATGGGCATCGTCTTCCTCTCCGGGCTGCACGCCGACCTCAACTCCGACCCCGAGCGCTACGCCCGCCTCATCGGCCGCGGCGTCCCCTACGTCCTCATCAACGGCTACAACCCCGCCGTCGCCGGCCCCTTCGTCTCCCCCGACGACCGCGCCTCCGCCCGCATCGCCGTCCAGCACCTCCTCGACCTCGGCCACGAACGCATCGGCCTCGCCGTCGGCCCCAACCGCTTCGTCCCCGTACGCCGCAAGGTCGAGGGCTTCGTCGCCGTCCTCGGCGACGACGCCCCCATCCAGCACACCCTCTTCTCCGTCGAGGGCGGCCACGCCGCCGCCATCGCCCTCCTCGACCAGGGCTGCACCGGCATCGTCTGCGGCAGCGACCTCATGGCCCTGGGCGCCATCCGCGCGGTCCGCGAACGCGGCCTCACCGTCCCCGGCGACGTCTCCGTCGTCGGCTACGACGACTCGCCCCTGGTCGCCTTCACCGACCCGCCGCTCACCACCGTCCGCCAGCCCGTCGAGGCCATGGGCGCCGCGGCGGTCAACGCCCTCCTGGAGGAGATCGGCGGAAACCCCGTGCAGCGCTCCGAGTTCGTCTTCCAGACCGAGCTGGTCGTGCGGGGCTCGACGGCCCAGATGCGGGTCCGCTGACGCGAGCCCTTGTTTCGTCTATCGATTTTCGATAGATTCCCATCGTAACTCGATGGAAGGGTGGGTCGTGGGAAAGCTGACAGTGGGTGCGCTGCGCGCCGTGCTCGTGGTGGTGCTCGCGGGCACCGTGTTCGTACAGGCGTTGATGGTGTGGGTGTTGGTCAGCGGGAGCGACCCGGAGGACGGGTCGCTCCCGCTGACCCCGCTGCGCGTGATCACGATCCTGGGCATGGTGTCGGTGCAGGTCGCCGTGGTCTGCGTGTGGCGGCTGGTGACGATGGTGCGACGCGGAACCGTGTTCTCCCACGCCGCCTTCCGGTACGTGGACGGCGTGATCGGCGCGATCGTGGCGGCCTCCCTCGTGTGGTTCGCGGTCACGATCATCAATGCGCCGGGCCAGCGGGAGGACCCGGGCGTCACCGTCATCATGGGCGGGGTTGCCTTGGCCATCCTGGGGGTCGCGCTCATCGTGCTCGTGCTGCGGATGCTGCTCGCCCAGGCCGTCGCGCGCGACGTCGAAGCGGCGCAGATGCAGGCCGAGCTGGACGAGGTGATCTGATGCCGATCACCGTCGACATTGACGTAATGCTGGCCAGGCGGAAGATGTCCGTGGGCGAGCTCGCGGACCGCGTAGGGATCACGCCCGCCAACCTGGCCGTACTCAAGAACGGCCGCGCCAAGGCGGTGCGCTTCGCGACCCTCGCCGCGCTCTGCGAGGTGCTCAATTGCCAGCCGGGCGACCTGCTGCGCTGGGTGGCCGAGGACGCCGCGGGCGGATGACGTGCCCCAGGGGGCGGGCGTGAAAACGCCTGGCACGCGTCAGCTCGCGCGCAGCCACTCGCCGAGAACGGCGAAGTCCGCGTCGGTGAGCCCCTGGCGGGGATCGACGCGATGGAGGAGGGCGCGTCCTGGGTGGTGTGCGGCGACCCATGACCGGTCGGCGTCGGTGATCTCGTCGTCGACCCAGGCGAAGGTGCGTCCGGCTGCCCAGCGGACGAGAGCGCGGGTCTTCCAGTGCAAGCCGTTCCGAGTGTCCCGCTCCTCTTCGTCGGGCTCCTCGGGCCGGCCCACCACGGGCAGCGGCGGCAGGCCGATCCGTGGCGCGACGCAGTCGTTCGCCTCGGTCATCCAGGTCGTGGCCCACACCAGATCGCACGGCAGGGCCGTCAGCAAGGCGCCGAGTGCGGGATTGAGCCTGGTCAGGAGTGGATTCGAGTCGTCGCCCGTCTGATACACGGGGTATGCGTCAGCGCCGAAGGGGATGAGCGGTCCGTCGACATCGAGGAAGAGCAGCGAGCGCTGTGCGGGGCTGGGCATGGCCGCACAGTAGTCCGGGGAGGGTTGTTTATTCGAGTAAGGGGCCTTTACTTTAGTAAGCATGATGTTGACCCAGCGGGAGCGCGAGATCGTCGCGCTGCTGCGCCGCGACCCGCTCGCCGGGCCCCAGGAGATCGCCGATGCCCTCGGGATTACCCGGGCGGCGGCGAACGTGCATCTGTCGAACCTGGGGAAGAAGGGCGCGATCCTGGGCCGGGGGTACATTCTGCGCCAGGAGAACGCGGTCGTGGTGATCGGTGGCGCGAACATCGACATCAAGGTCCGAAGCGCCGCGCCCATCCGGCGCCGCACGAGCAATCCGGGCCGGTCGGACACGACGTCCGGCGGGGTGGGACGCAACATCGCGGAGAACCTGGCCCGGCTGGGCACGCCGACGTATCTGATCGCGGCGGTCGGGCGGGACGCGGCGGGGGAGCGGCTGCTGGGCGACACGCAGGCAGCGGGCGTGCGCGTGGATCATGTGCACCGGAGCAGCCATCCGACGGGCACGTACACGGCGGTGCTGGACGCGGACGGGGACCTGGTGGTGGCCGTGGCGGACATGGCGGCCACGGACGCGCTGGCGCCGGAGGATCTGCGTCACGCGCGGGAGCTGATCGGGCACGCGAGCATGCTGGTGCTCGACGGGAACCTGTCGCCGGAGGCGCTGGCGTACGCCCTGGACATCGCGCGCACCCATGACGTACCGGTTCTGGTCGAGCCGGTGAGTGTGCCCAAGGCGGCGCTGCTGGTGCCGCTGCTCGCGCACGGGTGGCCGATCTTCGCGGTGACCCCGAATCTGGATGAGCTCAAGGCGCTCGTCGCAGGACCGGTCCGGGCCGACGACGACGGGCTGGTCCGGGCCGCCGCCTCCCTGCACGAACGGGGCGTGAGGCACGTGTGGGTGAGGCTCGGCGAGCGTGGCAGCCTGCTCAGTACGCGCGGCGAGGGCCACACCTTCCTCGCGGCGCCGCCGGCCGAGGTGTGCGATGTGACGGGGGCGGGCGACGCGATGCTGGCCGCCTTCGTGCACGCGCTGCTGACCGGCAGCGAGCCGGTCGAGGCGGCCCGTTACGGGCACGCGGCGGCCGCGCTGACCGTGGCGGGCGCGGCCACGGTGCGCCCTGACCTGACCTCGCGTCTGATCGAGGACGCGCTGAACGAGAGCCCCCGGAGACATACATGACAACCCCGACCCCGCACCCCCGGCTGACGCTGACCGAGGAGGTCCGTGAGGCGCTGCACGACGGGCGGCCCGTCGTGGCGCTGGAGAGCACGATCATCAGCCATGGCATGCCGTATCCGCAGAACGTGGAGATGGCCACCCAGGTCGAGGACATCATCCGGGCGGGCGGCGCGGTCCCGGCGACCATCGCGGTGCTGCACGGGCGGCCCCGGATCGGGCTGACGCCGCAGGACCTGGAACTGCTCGCGACGAGCGGCGAGGTGACCAAGGCGAGCGTGCGCGACCTGGCCTATGTCATGGCGCGCGGCGGGCACGGCGCGACCACGGTTGCGGCCACGATGCGGCTGGCGGCGCTGGCCGGGATCAGCGTGTTCGTGACGGGCGGCATCGGCGGGGTGCACCGGGGGGCGGAGACCAGCTTCGACGTCAGCGCGGACCTGACCGAACTGGCCACGACCAGCGTGGCGGTGATCAGCGCCGGGGTGAAGAGCATCCTCGACATCGGGCTCACACTGGAGACGCTGGAGACCCTGGGCGTGCCCGTACTGACCTACGGCACGGACGAGTTCCCGGCCTTCTACTCCCGCGTGAGCGGCTTCGCGTCCCCCATGCGGGCCGATACGCCCGGCGAGATCGCGGACGTCATGCACGCCCGCTGGGACCTGGGCATCGCGGGCGGCGTCAGCATCGCCAACCCAGTGCCCGAGGACGAGGAGATCCCGGCGGACCGGATCGGCGGCATCATCGACCAGGCCCTCGCCGAGATGGACAAGGCCGGGATCGCGGGCAAGGAGGCCACGCCGTATCTGCTGGGCCGCATCGTCGAGCTCACCGGCGGCGAGAGCCTGCGGACCAACATCGCGCTGGTCAAGAACAACGCCCGGCTCGGGGCGCGGATCGCCATCGAGTACGCGGAGCGCTCGGAGCGTCTTCGGGGCTGACACGGAGGCGGAGGCCGGGCCCGGAGTCGGCCCCAGGGTTGGGGCAGCGGGGTGGTGATGGGTGACTCCGGGCCCTGCCCCGGTTCCTGGTGCCGGGCCGATCGGCCGGGCGCGTGGGACCCGCCGCAGGTACGTCCCCCGTTGACCTGCGCGTGGACCCCCGGCCGATCGGACCGGGCTGAGGAGGAACGTAACAGCGATGTAAGGCTTTGCGAAAGACCTTGTTAGAAACTTTCTGCAAGATCCTGCAGTGAGCCTTACTTCCAGGTGTCGCTGGTCGCGTAGCCCGTCGACGTCCCGGTGGAGTACGAGCGGTTGCTGCCGGACTCCCAGGTCACGTTCCCGTTCGCGTCCTTCTTGATGTACTTGTACTCGAAGGACGAGCTGTTCGGCACGATCACCAGCCTGCTCCAGACCGGGTAGCTCGCCGAGGAGAGCGGGATCGCGTCATCGGTGTCCCAGCTGCCGAGCGAGGCCACGGAGCCGACCACGTAGACGTTGGTGCCGGAGACGGTCGTCGCGGTCTCGTTGAAGGTCACGTCGGTGGCGCCGGCGCTCGCGAGATTCCAGCTGTTGTTGAGGGTCAGCGCGGATGTGCCGGTGGTCGCGGACCTGTTGGCGTTGGACTCCCAGGTGACGTTTCCGGAGGAGTCCTTCTTGATGTACTTGTACTCGAAGGATGTGCTCGCCGGCAGCGAGACGGCCTGCGTCCAGACCGGATAGCCGCTCGACGAGAGCTGGACCGCGCTGCCGGTGCTCCAACTGCCGAGCGCGGCGATCGAGCCGACCACGTAGACGTTGGTGCCCGTGTCGGTGGACGCGTACTCGTTGAAGGTCGCGGTGACGGTGGAGCCGGAGGTCGCGGTGGCGGTCGCCGTCGCGGTGGCGGTCGCGGTGGCCGTCGCGGTCGCCGTCGCGGTCGTGGTGGCCGTCGCGGTGGCGGTGGCCGTCGCCGTGGACGAGGGCGAGGTGTAGGTGCCGGTGTGGAAGGCGACCGCGCCCTTGGCCGGGACCGTGATGGTGGCCGAGCCGCTGGAGACGGTGACGGTGTTCGCGCAGTCGGTGATGACGTTGCAGTACGTGCCGTCGGCCAGGTTGGTCGCGAAGGTGTACGACGCCGAGCTGGACGAGTTGTTCATCGCGATGAATCCGGCCGTGCCCCGGCTGAAGCCGATCACATTGCTCGACTTGGCCTGGAAGTTGGTGTAGGCGGACGACGAGCCGACGGCGTTGTGCCACTCGACCATGCCCTTGACCGCGGTGTTGCGGTCCAGGCAGGTCCAGCCGCTGGAGCAGTTGGTGTCGGTGACGAAGCCGCTGGAGTTGGGCGGCGCCTGGTCGCTGGCGGTCCAGTTCCAGCTCGCGTAGACCGACGGCTGACCGTAGCCGCGGGCGAGCTGGTAGATGTTGGCCAGGGTGGTGGTGTCACCGCTCTGCATGGCCAGGGTGTAGCCATTGCGGTCGGTGTCGTGGTTGGTGACGAAGGTCGTCGAGTAGCCCTCGGTGGCGAAGCCCCACGTCGAGCCGAAGGTCTCCAGGTTGGAGATGGAGCCGTTGAACTGCGCCGCGATCTTGTTCGCGTACGCGAAGTCCAGGACGTCACCGGTCGGGTAGTAGTCGCTGGCCACCGGGGTCGTACCCGGGTAGATCTCCTGGGTGATGAAGGGCGCCGAGCCCGACGTGGTGTTGTTCAGCAGCGCCTCGACGGCGGCCATGTCGGTCTCGGGGATGTGCTTCGCCGCGTCGATGCGGTAGCCGTCCACGCCGAGCGCGGTCATCTTGTTGAGGTAGGCCGCCAGGCCGGCGCGGACCGTGCTCGACTCGGTCTTGAGGTCGGGCAGGCCCAGCAGTTCGCAGTTCTGGACCTCGGAGAGGTTCGAGTAGTCGTCGATGATCAGGTCGGAGTCATTGCACTGCGCTGATGTGTGGTAATCCGACGCGTCCCAGTCCGGGGTGTCGTACTTGTTGCTGATCGTGGTGCCGTTGTAGCCCGTGCCGGTCTGGGCGGCGGTGTGGTTGATGACCGCGTCCACGATCACCTTGATGCCCGCGTTGTGGCAGGTGGTGACCATGCTCGCGAACTGGGCGGCGGTGCCGAAGCGGCTGTTGAGGTTGTAGGAGTACGGCTGGTAGACGTCCCACCAAAAATAGCTGGTTTGCTTCAGTGACTCTGCGGGTGGAGCCACTTGGACGTAGCCGTAACCAGCTGGGTCAAGGACGTTGGTGCACTCCGAGGCTATGGAGTTCCAGTTCCATTCCCAGAGGTTGGCGATGGTGTCGCCGTTGGCCACGCCGGTGTCGGTGGCGGCGTGCGCCTCGGTGGCGGGGAGAGCGGCGAGGCCGCCGAGGGTGAGGGCGGCGACGAGGCCTAGGGCGCCGGCCGAGAGGCGGGCGCGTTTTTCGGGGGTGAGGGTGCGCATTGGTGCGGCTCCTGGTGTGTCCGGGATGTTTGCGCGCAATGTCGTCCGGGTGAACGGCAGTTGGGTGCGAGTGTGAGAGTGGGGCCGTGTCGGGGGCACGTCAATAGAGCTGTTGAAAATTCTTGCTATGAGTTGCAAGAGTCTTGCTGTAAGACCTGCGTAAGGGGTACCGTCCCGCTCACAGTCCGGCACCGACGCCGGGCGGCACCCGGCTCATGCGCGTGGGTACCGGGCCGCACACGTATCCCCGCAAGGAGAACGCCCCGTGGCCCAGCAGCCCTGGCTGCCGGCGGCAGCCGTCGCGATAGCCGCACTCGCCGCCGCTTTCGTCCAGCCCGTCGCCGCAGGCGCGGCCACCGCGCCGGCGCCGCCGTCCGACAAGACGCTGGCCGCAACCGCCGCGCGCAACGATCTGACGCACGAGCAGTTCTACTTCGTCATGCCGGACAGGTTCGCCAACGGCGACACATCCAACGACAAGGGCGGGCTCACGGGCACCCGGCTCACCACCGGCTACGACCCGACCGACAAGGGCTTCTACCAGGGCGGCGACCTCAAGGGCCTCGCCAACAGGCTGGACTACATCAAGGGGCTCGGCACCACCTCCATCTGGATGGCGCCGATCTTCAAGAACCAGCCGGTGCAGGGGACCGGTGCCAACGCCTCGGCGGGCTATCACGGCTACTGGATCACCGACTTCACGCAGGTGGACCCGCACTTCGGGACGAACGCGGATCTGAAGAGCCTGATCTCCAAGGCCCACGCCAAGGGGATGAAGATCTTCTTCGACGTCATCACCAACCACACGGCCGATGTCGTCGACTACGAGGAGAAGTCCTACGACTACCTCTCCAAGGGCGCCTTCCCGTATCTGACGAAGGACGGCGTGCCCTTCGACGACGCGGACTACGCGGACGGCAAGACGGCCTTCCCTGCCGTGGACGAGGACTCCTTCGCCTACACCCCGACCCTCACCGCGAAGAACAAGGTCCCGTCCTGGCTCAACGACCCGACGATGTACCACAACCGGGGCGACTCCACCTTCGCCGGCGAGAGCGCCGAGGCGGGTGACTTCTACGGCCTCGACGACCTGTGGACCGAGCGCCCCGAGGTCGTCAAGGGCATGGAGAAGATCTACGAGAAGTGGGTCAGGGACTTCGACATCGACGGCTTCCGGATCGACACCGTCAAGCACGTCGACATGGACTTCTGGACCCAGTGGGCCACCGCCCTGGACGAGTACGCCGCCAAGCACGGCCGCAAGGACTTCTTCCAGTTCGGCGAGGTCTACTCCGCCGATACCTCCATCACCTCGCCCTACGTCACCCAGGGCAAGCTGGACGCCACCCTCGACTTCCCCTTCCAGGAAGCGGCCCGCGAGTACGTCTCCCAGGGCGCCTCGGCCGCCAAGCTGTCCTCGGTCTTCGCCGACGACTACAAGTACACGTCCGGCGAGTCCAACGCCTATGAGCAGGTCACCTTCCTCGGCAACCACGACATGGGCCGCATCGGGTACTTCCTCAAGAGCGACAACCCCGGCGCCACCGACGCCGAACTGGTCAAGAAGGACAAGCTCGCCAACGAGCTGATGTTCCTCGGCCGGGGCAACCCCGTCGTCTACTACGGCGACGAGCAGGGCTTCACCGGCTCCGGCGGCGACAAGGACGCCCGCCAGACCATGTTCGCCTCCCAGATAGCCGACTACCTCGACGACGACGAGCTCGGCACCGACCGCACCGCCGCCTCCGACGCGTACGACACCTCCGGCACCCTCTACTCCTCGATCGCCGCCCTCGCCAAGCTTCGCGCCGACAACCCGGCGCTGACGGACGGCGTCCAGGTCGAGCGCTACGCGGCCGACGGCGCCGGGGTCTACGCCTTCTCCCGTACGGACGCGGCCAAGGGCGTCGAGTACGTGGTCGCGGTGAACAACGCGAGCAGTGCGAAGAGCGTGGACCTGCCGACGTACTCGGCGGGCATGGACTTCAAGGAGATCTACGGCGGCTCGGACGCCGTCGTCTCCGGCGCCGACAAGAAGATCTCCGTCGAGGTCCCGGCGCTCTCCGCCGTCGTATACAAGGCCGCCAGACCCGTGGCCGCAGCGACCGGCACCCCCGCCATCACCCTCACCGCCCCCGGCGCGGGCGCCACCGGCACCGTCACCATCGAGGCCGACATCGACGCCTCCGCCCTCAGCCGCGTCGTCTTCGCCGCCCAGGTCGGCGACGGCCAGTGGCAGACCCTCGGCTCCGCCGACCACGCCCCGTACCAGGTCACCCAGAACATCTCCGACGACGTTCCGGCCGGAACGGCCGTCCGCTACAAGGCAGTTGTCGTCGACAGGGCGGGGCGCACGGCGAGCGCCACCGCACAGACCACCAGCGGCACCCCGGAGCAGGAGGCGACCCCCACCGCCACCAGCCGCGACTACGCGATCGTCCACTACAAGCGCACCGACGGCGACTACACCGACTGGCGGCTCTACGCCTGGGGCGACATCGCCGACGGCGAGTCCACGACCTGGCCGGCCGGCCACGACTTCATCGGCCGGGACGCGTACGGCGCCTTCGCCTACGTCAAGCTGAAGAAGGGCGCGAGCAGCGTCGGCTTCCTGGTCATCGACAAGGACGGCAACAAGGACGTCTCCGCCGACCGCACCATCGACGTCACCCAGACGGGCGAAGTGTGGGTCTCGCAGGGTGACGCGACCGTCTCGACCAAGGCCCCCGCCGGGGCGTACCCGGCGCAGGACACGACCAAGGCGGTCATCCACTACCACCGCGCCGACGGCGACTACGACGGCTGGGGCCTGCACGTCTGGACCGGCGCCGCCACCTCCACCGACTGGTCGAGTCCCCTGCAGCCGGTGAAGACTGATGCCTATGGCGCGGTTTTCGAGGTCCCGCTCACGGATGGGGCGACCTCTCTCAGCTACATCATCCACAAGGGCGACACCAAGGATCTCGACGCCGACCAGTCCCTGGACCTCTCGACGTACGGGCACGAGGTGTGGCTCTTGAACGGCACGGAGAAATACCTCCTCCCCTCCACGGCCGGCTCCTCCGCCGACCTCGATCTCTCCGCCTCCAAGGCCCAGTGGATCGACCGGAACACCGTCGCCTGGAACACCAGCACCACGGCCGCCGCCAGCTACCAGCTCGTCTACTCCCCGGCCGGCGACCTCGCCGTCGACAACGGCGCCCTGAGCGGAAGCCAGCACTGGCTACGCCTGACCCCGGTCACCGGCGGCCTCACCGACGCCCAGAAGGCCAAGTACCCGCACCTCAAGGACTACGCGGCCTTCACCGTCGACCCGCGCGACCGGGACCGTGTCCGTGCCGCGCTCACCGGCCAGATCATCGCCACCCAGCACCTCGCCAACGGCGCCCTGCTCTCCGCCACCGGCGTACAGACCCAGGGAATCCTGGACGACCTCTACGCCGCCAAGGCGGCCGCTTCCACCCTCGGCCCGGTCTTCGGCAAGGGCAGGCCCACGCTGTCCGTCTGGGCCCCCACGGCCCAGTCCGTCGCGCTCGAACTGGACGGCACGACGGTCGCCATGAAGCGCGACGCGGGCAGCGGCGTGTGGAGCGTCACGGGCAGTAAGTCCTGGACGGGCAAGCCCTACCGCTACGTCGTGAAGGTCTGGGCCCCGTCCGTCCAGAAGCTGGTCACCAACAAGGTCACCGACCCGTACTCGGTCGCCCTCACCACCGACTCCAAGCGCAGCCTGATCGTCGACCTCGACGACAAGTCCCTTGCCCCGAGCGGCTGGTCGAGCCTGGCCAAGCCCGCCGCCGTCGCCCTCAACAACGCGCAGATCCAGGAACTCCACATCCGCGACTTCTCCGCCGAGGACTCCACCGTCCCGGCCGCCGAACGCGGCAAGTACACCGCCTTCACCGACAGCGGCTCGGCAGGCATGAAGCACCTGAAGGCTCTGGCCAAGTCAGGGGTGAGCTACGTCCACCTCCTCCCTGCCTTCGACTTCTCCTCCGTCCCCGAGGACCCCGCCGACCGGTCGACCCCTGACTGCGACCTCTCCTCCTACGCCGCCGACTCGGAGGCCCAGCAGGCCTGCGTGACCGCGACCGCCACCACGGACGCGTACAACTGGGGCTACGACCCGCTCCATTACACGGTCCCGGAAGGCTCGTACAGCACCGATCCCGACGGCACCAAGCGCACCCTCGAGTTCCGGCAGATGGTCCAGAGCCTCAACAACTCCGGCCTGCGGGTCGTCATGGACGTGGTCTACAACCACACCTCCGCCTCCGGCGAGGCCGACAACTCCGTCCTCGACCAGATCGTCCCCGGCTACTACCAGCGGCTGCTGGCCGACGGCACGGTCGCCAACTCCACCTGCTGCTCCAACACCGCCCCCGAGAACGCGATGATGGGCAAGCTCGTCGTCGACTCCATCGTCACCTGGGCCAAGCAGTACAAGGTCGACGGCTTCCGCTTCGACCTCATGGGCCACCACCCCAAGGCCAACATCCTCGCCGTCCGCAAGGCCCTCGACGCCCTCACCCTGAAGAAGGACGGCGTGGACGGCAAGAAGATCATCCTCTACGGCGAGGGCTGGAACTTCGGCGAAGTCGCCGACGACGCCCGCTTCGTCCAGGCCACCCAGGCCAACATGGCCGGCACCGGCATCGCCACCTTCTCCGACCGCGCCCGCGACGCCGTCCGCGGCGGCGGCCCCTTCGACTCCGACCCCGGCGTCCAGGGCTTCGCCTCCGGCCTCTACACCGACCCCAACTCCTCTACCTCGAACGGCACTCCGGCCGAGCAGAAGGCCCGCCTCCTGCACTACCAGGACCTCATCAAGGTCGGCCTGACCGGCAACCTCAGCGCCTACGAGTTCACCGACAGCGGCGGCAAGACCGTCAAGGGCTCCGAAGTCGACTACAACGGCTCGCCCGCCGGCTACGCGTCCGCCCCCGGCGACGCCCTCGCCTACGTCGACGCCCACGACAACGAGTCCCTCTACGACGCCCTCGCCTACAAGCTCCCCTCCGGGACCTCGGCCTCCGACCGCGCCCGCATGCAGGTCATCGCCGAAGCGACCGCCGCCCTCTCCCAGGGCCCGGCCCTCTACCAGGCGGGCTCCGACCTCCTGCGCTCCAAGTCCCTCGACCGCAACTCCTACGACTCCGGCGACTGGTTCAACGCCATCCACTGGACATGCACCGACGGCAACGGCTTCGCCCGCGGCCTCCCGCAAGCCGCCGACAACCAGTCCAAGTGGCCCTACGCCAAGCCCCTCCTCGGCATCTCCGACCTCAAGCCGGGCTGCGAGCAGATCACCTCGGCCTCCGCCGCCTACCAGGACCTCCTCAAGATCCGCTCCACGGAGCCCTCCTTCGCCCTCAAGACGGCCGACGCCGTCCAGTCCGCCCTCTCCTTCCCCCTCTCCGGCACCGCCTCCGAGACCCCCGGCGTCATCACCATGAAGCTCGGCAGCCTCCTCGTCGTCTTCAACGCCACCCCCACCACCCAGGACCAGCGCATCCCCGCCCTCACCGGCACGGCCTACGCCCTCCACCCCGTCCAGGCCACCGGCTCCGACCCCGTCGTCAAGAAGGCCTCCTACGACGCCGGCTCCGGAACCTTCACCGTCCCGGCGCGGACGGTGGCGGTGTACGTCCAGAACTAGGGACCCACGCCTTGAAGGCCGGTTCCTCCCGACGAACGTCGGGAGGAACCGGCCTTCGGTCTGTCACGACATCGGATCAGCCGACACCACCAGCCGCTTCTCCAGCAGCGTCACCGCGTACTTGCTCCCCTTCCCCCCGTCCTTCAAGGGCTGCTCGCCGACCACGGCATATCCCGCGTCCTCGTAGTACGCCCGCAGGCGCGCATTCGTCGACACGCAGTCCAGCCGGCAGTACGCCCGCCCCGCCTCCGCGATGCGCCGCTCCGCGGCGGCCAGCATCGCCCGCCCCGAGCCGCGCGGGGCCGACGCGCGGTCGACCATCAGCCGGTGGACGTATCCGGCGACGGGCGGCTGGGGGCCCCAGGCGGGCTCGTCGTCCCACCAGAGCTCCCAGGCGCCGACGGCACGCCCGTCGGCCTCGGCGAGCCAGACCTCGCCGTCGGCCATGCGGCGGAGGAAGTGGTCCTCGGCCATTTCGCCGGGCTTCCACTGGGCGATGCCGTTGTGCTGCATCCAGTGGGCGGCGTCGTCGCGGAGGCGTACGAGTACGGGGGCGTCGGCCTCGGCGGCGAGCCGGAAGTGAAGATCGTGCATGTCGGCATTCTGGCTGGTCAGTGCCGGACAGTCACTACGAGCTTGCCGAATTGATCATTGGACTCCATGCGGCGGTGGGCCTGGGTGACCTGCTCCAGGCCGTCGTAGACGTGGTCGATCACGGGCTTGAAGGAGCCGGAGCGCAGGCCGGCGTTGACGAAGTGGACGGTACGGCGGCGGACCTTGGCGTCGGCCATGAGGGCCATGTTGGCGTAGGTGTGGATGGTCTGAGGCCAGTTGCGGGGGAGGAGGGCGCGGTCGGGATTGAGCCAGCCGTAGACGGTGATGGATCCGCCCGGGACGAGGGCTGCGGCGACCTCCTCCAGTTCCGGGCCGCCGACGGAGTCGAAGGCGAGGTCGGCGCCGTGGCCGTCGGTGACGGCCTGGACCCGCTTGACGAGGTCGCCTTCGTCGAGGGCGATGACGTGGGCGGCGCCCGCGTCGAGGAGCCGTTGCCGCTTGGCGGCGGTGCGCGTGGTGACGACGGGGATCGCGCCGAGGTGGTTGGCCACCTGGATGGCGGCCAGGCTGACGGCGCTGGAGCCGGCGGTGATGAGCACGGTGTCGCCGGGGCGCATCCCGGCGGTCTCGACGAGGGCTCCGTAGGCCGTTGAGTAGGTCAGCCAGACCGAGGTGCCGGTCACCGCGTCGATGCCGTCGGCGCGGTGGACAAGGTCGGCGGCGGACAGGACGGCGTGCTCACCGTGGACGCCGTACGCGGACAGCTCCGGCACCCGGAAGGTGCTGACCGGGTCGCCGGGGGCGAAGTCCCGCACGCCTTCGCCGACCGATTCGACGACCCCGGCGGCCTCGTAGCCGTTGCGGGAGACGGGAAGGGTCGGCTGGTAGTAGTAGGTGCCTGCGCGGAAGAGGACCTCGGCGCGGTTGAGGCCGAACGCGTCGACGCGGATGCGGACTTCGCCCGGGCCGGGCTCGCCGAGGTCGAGCTCGCCGATCCTGAGGACTTCCGGGCCGCCGATTTCGTCGAAGAGCACCATCTTGGACATGGTTGTGGACATGCGTGAACTCCCGTAAGTATCGACAAGTGCCCTTGGGGCACGTCTTGTTACGGGGTCCATCCTCCGAGACCATGACGTCCGGCGTAAGGAGGCACTTTCATGTCCCAGGGGAACATCGCTGTACCTGACATACCGGACCCGTTCATCCACGAGGTCGCCTGCCCGATCCGCGACATCCTCGACCGTGTCGGGAACAAGTGGAGCGTGCAGATCATCCTGGCCGTCATCCAACAGCCCATCCGCTTCACGGAGTTGGAACGCGGAATACCAGGCATCAGCCGCCGCATGCTGACCCTCACGCTGCGCAATCTGGAGCGCGACGGCCTGCTGGTCCGTACCGTCTTCCCGACCGTCCCGCCCAAGGTCGAGTACACGGCCACCGGTATCGCGCGCGAGCTGTACGAGCCGCTGGAGGCGATGGCCGCCTGGGCCCGCCGCCACCGCGACACGATCGACACGGCCCGGGTGGCGTACGACGAACGGGCCGCCCGGGACTGAACTCCCGGGCGGCCCCGCCACAGTGGCGGCCCGCAGCCTCAGTTCACGAAGACCGAGGGGCTGCCGTCCTGGGTGGTGTCGGTGACCGGGGCGTACTTGGCGGTGAAGTAGCCGGCGCTGAAGCAGAGCGAGGAGCCGGAGAACTTGGTGAACGGCTGGCTGGTGAAGGCGATGCTGTTGTCGGTGTTGCTGGCGGTGCCGGAGAGGCTGCTGGCCTGGTAGACGCAGGTGATGGTGCCCAGCAGGGTGCTCAGGACGACCGTGGTCTGGATGGGGGCGGCCGAGCTGGCGGGGGTCACGGTGACGACGCCGTCGGAGGTCACGGTGGTGACGTAGGGCAGGTTGTTGACGGTGATGCTGTTGACGCCGAGCGTGCCGAGCACGTTGCTGGTGCAGCCGGAGAAGGTGTGGCCGGTCACGGACTCCGTGGCGGTCCCGGAGGAGGCCGGGTTGTCGGTGACGGTGGCGGTGAACTGCGAGGTGGAGCAGCTGACGCCGCTGGTGCCGGTGGCGCTGGAGTAGAGGGTCGCGGCGGTGCCGCTGGAGAGGGGTGCGGTGAGCACGTCGCCCACGGCGGCGGCGGTGCCCGCGGCGCTGCCGGTGGTCAGGACGTTGGTGTCCTGGGCGGCGGCGGAGGCGGGGAGGGCGGGCAGGAGGGACAGCGCGGCCACGGTGGTGGCAAGGGCGAGAGCGGTGCGGTTGCGCATGCGGGTAAACCTCTTCCGGAGGCGGGGGTGAGCTTGGGGGAGTTGCGCCGCCGGTCTGTGGCGCCTTCTCCGTACGCGACGGACCGGCGGCGGGCGATTCCGGGCAGGGCGCCGCGCACCTACGTGCTGAGCGGCACGAGGGGGGAATGGGGCGCGGGTGGGGGTGTTGCGGGGGGTGGCCCTGCCCGGAAAATCATCATGTGCACGTGCTCCTCAGAACGCGAAGGTGCCGGGAGGATGGCGTGCAGTAGGTGCATGAAGTGCGAGATGCGAAGTGCGGTGGTGCGGATCGGTTTTCAGGTCCGGCGCCACGGACCCTCGTAGAAAACCTGTGAAGGTTGTAAACCTGTCAGGTATTCAGCGTCAAGGACTCGGAAGGAAGTTCGACATGAGTATCTTGCTTCCCGGTACCCGGACCGGCCGTGAACCGGAGCGCTCCATCAGGCGCGGACCGCGTCGCCTGCCGGCCGAGGTGGTGGCCGCGACGCAACGCGACCGGCTGCTCGACGGGATCGTCCGTACGGTCGCGCACAACGGGTATGCCAGGGCCCGGATCAGCGATATCTGCCAGGCCGCGGGGGTCACCCGGCCGGTCTTCTACGAGCAGTTCGAGGGCAAGGAAGACGCCTTTCTCGCAGCTCACCGGCATGGCACCTCCCTGGTCGTGGCTTCGATGGAGGCGGCCTTCGCGGCGGCCCCGGACTGGCCGTCGGGCATCAGTAGCGCGCTCGGCACGCTGCTGGGGATCCTGGCGGAGGCACCCGCCTTCGCCACGATGGCGGTGGTCGAGATCGACGCGGTGGGCGCGGCCGGGCGGGCGGAGCGAGAGGCGCTGCTGGAACGGTTCCGGCCATTCTTCACGCCGGAGGTCCCTTCGCTGGTTCCGCACACCGAACTGGTGGATGTGGTAGTGGGCGGGGTCTACGCGAGCATCTACCGGCGGATCGACGCAGGCCGGGTCGCCGAGCTGCCCGAACTGCTGCCCACGCTGAGCTATTTCGTCATGGCGCCGTTCCTCGGCCCGGACGGCCCGGGCGGAGCCGCCGCACGGGCGTCGGAGCCGGTGCGGGCGGTGATCGCCTCCTCGCCCCCGTGCCTGACCGGATTCGCTGGTCCGGCCCGTGATCGCCATGAAACCGATGCACCGTCAACACTGGTTTCTCACAAGCCACTTGACCCGACCACTACCCCGGAGTAGCTTCGCCACCGGCTACAGCGACGTGCCACGGGAAAGCCCTTGCCTCCGCCGGGAAGTCATGGGTCAAGCGCGCGCCGCTCGACCGCTGTCCGCGCCAGGACAACGTGCCAGAGAACCAATGCGAAATTCTTGTTCCGCGTTCGTCACGTTTCCTTGGAGCTGTCATGAGCACGCCCGAAAGCATGCCCGAAGAATTCACCACGCCATCCAGACGCGGGCGGGTACGCCTGCGCCGGGCCGCCGTCCTGGCCGTACCCGCCGGCCTGCTCGGCGCGACCATGATGGTCCTCACCGCGCAGGGCGTGCTCGCCGCCCAGCTCTCCATCTCCGGCATGCCGTTCACGGTCACCGCGGACAAGCTGGAAGGCGAGGGCTTCCAGCAGTTCGGCAAACTGGACAGCATGATCGACAACAGCCCGAACGCGGGCAACACCGGCGGTCAGGTGCTGGTTGTGGTCTCCGCGATCAAGAAGGCCAAGCTCACCAACCTGTGCCAGAGCGTCGACCTCGGCGGCACCAACCTGCTGATCAGGGCGGGCCGCGGGAGCACCAAGGTGGAAGCCACCACGCTCGCCACCGACTCCACCCTCGTTCAGGGTGACGCGTCGTTCGGGAACATCGAGATCGGCAACGACGCCAGCACCCTCACCAAGGGCGGCGTCGGGGGCGCGCCGGGCGTCTTCGGTCAGCAGGCGGACACGGTCGTCATCAACAACCTGCGGCAGACCAACTACGCCACCACGGCGGCGACCTTCACGCTGCCCGGCCTCACCCTCAGCTTCAGCGACAATGGCTGCTGATCAACCCAGCCGCTTCGCCGCTTGGCGCGGAGGCCGTCCCTTCTGGGGCGGCCTCCTGGTCACCCTCGGCGGCGGTGAGATCATCCTGACCGAGTGGGCCCCGCTCGGCATCGTCCTGCACCTGGGCCTGATGGGCCTGGCCGGCTACCTGCTGCCCGCGCTCATCTTCGTCTGCGGCGTGCTGATCATCTACAACCCCACCCAGCGGCTGTTCTACGGTGTCGTGAGCTGCCTGCTCACCCTCGGCACCTGGATCACGTCCAACCTCGGCGGCTTCGTCGTCGGGATGCTGCTCGGCATCGTCGGCAGTGCCCTCACCGTCGGCTGGATGCCCGAGCAGGAGCCCCGGCGCAAGCTCTTCCGCCGTCGCAACCAGCCGCCCGGTCCCGATTTCGACGCGGCCATCGAAGGGACTATCCGAAGGTCCTGACCGTCCCGCCCGACTCCAGTACGCCCGTCAGCTCCGCCCGGGCGCCCTGCTCGGCGGGGGCCGCCATCGTGCTGCCGTCGGTGGTCGCCCGTACGCCGCCGGTGGCCTGGATCTGGGCCACGTCGGGGCTGCCGGCGGCGAGCAGGTACCAGTGCCCGGCCGCCGACTTCCACAGCACGCCGGCCAGCACCCTGGGCACGTAGACCCCGCACGCCCCGGTGCCGGAGCCGCTGCTCCCCACCGCCGTCGCCGGGCTGGTAGGCGACGCGGCAGGCGGCATGAACAGAGCCAGGGCCCGGCCCTCGCCCCGCCAGGTCTCGGACCGCGTGCACACCCAGTCCGCGGTGCCGTTGGACTCGGGCAACCGCTGGCTCGCGTACTCCCAGTTGTTGACCTGCCGTACGCCCTGCCCGCCCATCGTGCCCAGGTGGCAGGCCGTACGCGCCCAACTCGCCAGCGCCCTGGGGCCGGTGGCCTCGCCGGGAGCGCTCGAACCGGACGGCTGATAGGTGAGGTGGACCGGCAGCAGATCGCCGAGGTCGGTGAACAGGAACGGCTGCCGTTTCCCGAGCCGCGCCGACGCCTGGAGCTGCAGCGCCGGCCACGAACCGCCGCACACCCCGTCGGTGTTGTCGGCCCCCGGCATCCGCAGCGGCCCGGTCACCCCGTCCGCCGCCCGCGTCAGCGGCTGCGCGCCCCCGGCGGGGCCCAGCAGATTGCGGGCCCGCGCCCCGCTCACCCAAGGGGCGGTCAGGAAACGCGTGTTGCCGTCGGTGCGGCCGACCACCACGGCCGCCGTCGTCAGGCCCGCGCCGTCCACCCGCGCGAAGTCCAGGGCGGCCGTGCCCTCGCCGCCGCGGGGCTCCGCATACCGGACGACCCGCATCCCGTCGTACATCAGCACCACGGCCGCCTGGTCCACCTCGCCCGCGTACAGCAGCTGCGGCTGCTGCGCCGGCAGGCTCTTCGACGTGCCCTTCGTCGCCGACACCGTCACCCGCGAGCCCGGATCCGCCCACACGGCGAGTGCCCGCCGCAGCAGGGCGGTGTCCTTCGTACGGCTGCCGCGCGCCGGCCAGGCCGTGAAGTCCAGCCGCGAGGCGTCCGTCCAGGCGGAGGCCTTGACGCGTACGAGCTTCGCGGGGTCCAGGAAGCTCCCCGACCCCGCGTACGACGACCCCGGCGACCCGCCCGCCGCGTACGGCTCCGGCGAACCGCCGCCGAGCGTCCCGATCAGCGCCGCGGTGATCGCCAGCGCCCCGGCCGCGATCAGCCCGGCCTTCACATGCTGGCGCCTGCGCAGCAGATCGTCCGGCCGCGCCTGAACGGTGCACGGGTCGAACTCGCCCGCATGGATGAGCCCTTGCGGCACCGCCTCCGCCGCCTGCACCGCCCCGCGCGGATCCTCCACCGCCAGCGCCACGAGCAGCCCCCGCACCCCCCGGCCGTCCAGGCCCTCCAGCTCCCGCAGCAGGTAGGCGGCCCGCGCCGCCGCCCCCAGCCCCGCCAGCGCCCGGTCCACCCCCGCCTCGTCCGCCCCGCCCGCCTTCGGGTGCAGCCGCAGCCCCCACACATACGGCGGCAGCACCATCGCCCGCCACTTCTTCGCCCTGCCCCCGCCGAACTCCAGTACCCCGCGCAGCACTTCCTCGCGCACCAGCTCGTACGCCCCCTCCGCCGCCCGCCGCGAGCGCGGCAGCGCGGCCTGCACGAGGGCGTGCGCGGTGACCACCCGTCGGTGCCGGCCCAGCGACACGGGCAGCGTCAGATACGCCAGCCGCACCAGGCGGCGGTAGTTCTCGACGAGGGCGGCCTCGGCCTCTTCGACCTCGACCTCAACGGGCGCGCCGTGCGGCGGGCGGGTGGCTGTCGCCTGCTTGGAGTCCACGTTCAGGGAAACGAGTGAATCCTGTGATGGTCACTCGGGCACCCTGTCCGCGCTGACAGGATTGAGCCCATGGGGAACCCTGTGGAAGCAGAAGCGGAGACGGACGAGCTGCGGCTGTATGTGGACGCCGGGGCCGATATCGGCCCCGAGAAGCTGGACCGCCTGGTGAGCAGCCTCTACAAGGACATGCGGGAGCTCGGCCTGTTCACCGTACGGCGCGCCCCGGCCCGGCCGCCGGAGGGGGCGATGGCCGGGGCGGCCTACGAGGTGGGGCAGCTGGTGCTCACCGGGACCTTCTCGGCGGCCGGGCTCGGTGCGGCCGCCAAGGTGCTGGCTGCGTACATCGACCGGGTCAAGGCCCGCTCGGTGGAATGGAAGTTCGGCGAGACCGAGGGGAAGTTCACCGGCCTGTCGCACCGCGAACAGCGGCTGCTCGTCGAGGCCTTCGCCGCACGGGTCGCCGACGAGAACCGGGAGGGTGGCGATGGCGGGACGCCGGATCGCGCTGCTGGTCGCGACTGACGGTTACGCCGACCCCGGCCTGCACCAGCTCCGCACCCCGGCACGCGGCGCGGCCCAGCTCGCGCGACTGCTCAAGGACCCGGCCGTCGGCCGCTTCGACGAGGTCGCCGAGCTGACCAACCGCCCCAAGCCGGAGATCGAGGAGGCGGCCGAGGACGCCCTCGCCGACCGCTCGCCCGACGACCTCGTGCTCCTGTATCTCTCCTGCCACGGCATCCGCAACGAGTCCGACCGGCTCTTCTTCGCGGCGGTCGGCACCCAGCTCGCCCGCCCGCACACCACCGCGATCCACGCCTCCTTCCTCCACACCCTGCTCGACGAGTGCGAGGCCCGGACCAAGATCGTGCTCCTCGACTGCTGCTACAGCGGGCTGTTCCACCGTGGCGCCGCACCCATGGCCGCCGCCCCCGTCGACCTGGACGAGGCGCTGGTCGGCCGGGGCACGTTCATCATCACCGCCTCGACGGCCCTGGAGTACGCGTACGACGGTGACCGTCTCACCATCGACAACGGCCGTTCCGAGTCCGGCTCCCGTTTCACCGCCGCCGTCATCGAAGGACTCAGCACCGGCCTCGCCGACGTCGACCGCGACGGCGTCATCACCCCCGACAACCTCTACGAGTACGTTCACGGAGTCGTCACCGGACAGGGCGGCCCGGACCAGACCCCCGTCAAGTCCGGCCAGTGCGAGGGCAGTACGCCGCTGGCCTACGCGCCCCGCCCCGACGCGGCCGGCGGACCGCTGAGCCCCTTCGGGCGCTTCGGCCGCCAGACCGAGGCCGACGACCTCACCCTCGGCTCGCTGCTCCCGCCGCCCGTGCACACTCCCGAGCGCGGCTTCATCTGCGACGCCTGGGAAGGCACCTCCCGGTTCGTCATCCCGGTCGGCCGGGCCGAAGCCGGCTCCGGCGGCGACCTCTTGCACGCGGACCTCTCCGGCCGGGACGGCAACGTGGCGGTCATCGGACGCCTGGGCAGCGGCAAGACGACCGTCGTGCGCACCCTCGTCACCGCGCTGGCCCTGACCCACACCCCGTTCGAAGCCGAGTTCCACCTCTTGGAGGGGGCCGTCAACCGGCTCGGGGTGCTGCGCGACATGCCGCACGTCCGGTCGGTCGCCGCCCCGCACGAACAGGACGCCGTGGCAGGCACCCTCTCGGCCGTATGGCGGGCCGTCTCGGACCGCCGCGACCTCTTCCGCAAGCACCACATCGACTCGATCGACGAATTCCGTCAGCTGCGCGCGAGCGGCGGCCTGCGGGGCGAAGGCGCCAGCGACGTCTTCCTGGTGATCGACGGCTGGCTGGACTTCCAGTGGGAGCGGGCCGGATTCGCCGACGAGATCCACCGCCTGGCCAACACCGGCCTCAACTACGGCGTCCACCTCATCGTCTCCGCCCGGCGCTGGACCGACCTCGGCCCCGGGCTGCCCGGCTTGCTCGGCACCCGCATCGAGCTGGCCCTCGACGACCCCGCCGAGTCCCAGATCGATCCCACCCTGGCCGCCACGGTCAGCCCCGGCTGGGGCCTGTCGCGGCGCAAGCGGTTCCGCGCGGCCGTGCCCCGGATCGAGGAGGCGTCCGACCCGGTCGCGGCCAAGCAGTCGCTGGCCACTCTGGCCACCCGGATGCGGGAGCTGTGGACGGGGTCCGGACAGGGCGGCGGGCGGACGACCACGCCGCTGCTCTCCCCGGTCGGCATCGGTCAACTGCTGCCCGGCATGGACTGGAGCGCCCGGTCGCGGCAGGACCGCCTACGGGTCCCGATCGGCGTCGGGGGCGACGGCGAGCCGGTGTTCCTGGACCTCAAGGAGGCTGCGCTCGGCGGAATGGGCCCGCACGGCCTGCTTGTCGGGGCCACCGGCTCGGGCAAGTCCGAACTGCTGCGGACGCTGGTGCTGGGACTGGCTCTCACGCACTCGTCCGAGGACGTCAACTTCCTCCTCGTGGACTTCAAGGGCACCGCCATCTTCGGAGAGGACCTGCAACGGCTGCCCCACGTCTCCGCTGTCCTCAACTCCATCTCGTCGGACCCGGTACTCGCCGCGCGGCTGCTGACCTCCCTCACCGGGGAGCTGAAGCGGCGGCAGGAAGTGCTGCGGGGCGCGGGTAAATTCGTGAGCGTGCACGCGTACGAGCAGGCACGCGCCGAGGGTGCCGCCCTGGAGCCCCTCCCCTCGCTGGTGCTCGTCATCGACGAGTTCAACGAACTGCTCACCGCTGTACCCGAGTTGGTCAACCTGCTCGCCCACATCGGCCGGGTCGGCCGTTCGCTGGGAGTGCATCTGCTGCTGGCGGCGCAGCGTCTGGAAGAAGCCACGCTGCGGGGTCTCGACAGCTTCCTGTCCTACCGGATCGGCCTGCGGACCTTCACCGCGAGCGAGTCCCGGGCCGTGCTCGGAGTCCCGGACGCCTACCAACTGCCCTCCGTACCCGGCTCCGGCTACCTGCGGACCGGCAGCGACACGCTGATTCGCTTCCGAGCCGCGTACTCCTCGGCCACGGCCACCGGTTCGGACGAGCCCGGGATCAGCGCCCTGGCCGCCGCCCTCGAAGGGCAGGGCCCGCGTGCCCGGCAGGTCGTGCTGCCGCCGCTCGGCTCGCCGCCGTCACTGGACCAGCTGATGGGCTCGCTGTCCGTCCACCCGGAGCGCGGACTGACGGTGCGGGGCGCGGACGCGCCGTACTTCGGCCGGATGGTGGTCCCGCTGGGCATTGTCGACAAGCCCTTCGAAGCCCGCCGCGTCCCGCTCCTCCTGGACTTCTCCATGCCCTCCCGGGGCAGTCACCTGCTGGTCGTCGGGGCCAACGGGTCGGGCAGGACCCGGCTGCTGCGCACCCTGATCACCTCCTTCGCGCTCACCCACACCCCTGACGAGGTCCGGTTCTACTGCGTGGACCGCTCGGCCGGTCCGCTGGAACCGCTGGCGGGACTTCCCCATGTCGCGGCGGTGGTGCGGCGCACCGACCCGGAGATGGTGGGCCGCACCGTCGCCGAGGTCACCCGCCTCCTCGCGGCGCGGATGTCGGGAGACGCCGAACCGAGGCCGGACGTCTTCCTGGTCGTCAACGGCTGGGGCGCCTTCCGGCGGGAGTACGAGGAGCTTGATCAGGAAGTCATGGAGATCGCCGCGCGCGGTCCCGGCCATGGCGTGCACGTCGTCATCTCCGCGAGCCGTTACTCCGAGTTGCGCCCGTCGCATCTCGACCTGTTCACCGACCCGCTGGAGCTGCGGCTTTCGGATCCGGCGGACTCCAGGATCGACCCCAGGGCCGCCCGGACCGTTCCCACCGATGTGATCGGCCGGGGGCTGACCCCGGACAAGCACGACTTCCTGACCGCTGTGCCCAGGATCGACGGCTCCTCGGCCTCCGAGGGCCGGCACGAGGCTACCGCCGAACTCGTCGCGTCGGTCAGGGAAGCCTGGCCGGGTGCCCCGGCCCCGGCAGTGCGCTCGGTGCCGCGACTGCTGCCGGCCGACGAACTGCCGCTCCTGGAGGCCGGAATCGCCATCGGGCTGGACGAGGCGAGCCTTTCGCCTGTTCACGTCGATCTGGACGAGCAACGGCTCTTCGTCGTCCTCGGCGAGCCAGGGTCGGGCAAGACCTCCCTGCTGCGGCTGATCGCCGACCGGCTCTTCCGGCAGTATTCGCCGTTCGGGCTGCGCATCCTGGTCGGCGACTACCGCCGTACGCTTTTCGGGCAGGTGCCCGGTGAACGTACGGAGTACGGGTCATCCGCCGTGCAGCTCGCCGATCAGATCGCGGAGATCGCGGACGAACTGGCCAAACGCAGGCCGCCGCAGGACGTGACGCCCGACCAGCTACGGAACCGGACCTGGTGGAAAGGCCCGGAAATCCTGGTCGTCGTCGACGACTACGACCTGGTCGCGACATCGAGCGGCAATCCGCTCTCCCCGCTGGTCGACTTGCTGCCGGTCGCCCGTGACATCGGGCTGCGAGTGATCATCTCCCGGAGCACGCAAGGCGCCGGCCGGGCCCTGTACGAGCCCTTCCTGAACAGGATGGGCGAACTCGGCGCCCACGGCGTCGTGCTGTCCGGCGACCCGTCCGAGGGCCACCTCATCGGCCGGGTCAGGCCGTCTATCCAGCCCCCCGGCCGGGGCGCACTCGTCACCCGCCAACGGCCCACCGGGCAGCGCGTGCAGCTCGGCTACCTACCACCCTTGTAGACGGGCCCTGGCTCAGCCGGCCGGCTGGAAGGCCGTGACGCGGACGCCGGTGTCGCAGATGCGGACGGGCGCGGCGAAGGCCGGGGCCAGGCGGCGGGCCTCGCCCGGGGGGACGAGGTCGAGGGCGGTGAAGGCGGCGCACTCGGTCTCGGAGATGAAGGTGAGGCGGGCGGCGGCGGAGTCGCCGGGGGAGAGGGTGTACTGCCGGGCGGCGGTGGCGGAGCCGGCCCAGTCGACGGGGAGTTCGGTGTGGCCGTCCTTGCCGACGAAGAGCAGCGAGGGGTAGCCGCGTACGGAGCAGTCGTGGTCGGACCCGTTGGTGAGGGTGACCGTGGCCTTGCCCTGGCCGGTGCTCCTGGCCCTGGCGGTGAGGTCGGCCGTGCGGCAGTGGTCGGCCGCCGGGGTGGGCAGGGCGTCGGCGCCGAGCAGGACATCGCCGGCGGTGGGCTGGGACGAGGACGAGGTACCGGCGCCGGTGCTCGTGCCCGCGCCGGTGCTCGTGCCGGTTCCGGGGCCGGTGCCGGGGCTCTTGGCGGTGCCGCCCTCGGTGTCCGCGCTCGCGCTTTTGGCGGCTGTCGCCGTCCCGGACGCGGACGAGGACGAGCTGTCACTGCATCCGGCCGCGCCGACGAGGCTGAGGGCGATGGCCAGGGCCGCGAAGGCGGGCGTGTGAGCTGGCTGGCGCATGGCTCCTGCCGATCGAATTAAATTTGTCCGAAATTGAACGCAATTACGGTAAGTGTACGGTGAATTGAAGCGTCTGGTGTCCTTAGAGTAAAGATAGTGCATAGTGTTGTGGCGTAATCGGGGGCAGGGGGAGAGGTGCGGGGTGCGTCCTAACGAGCAACCGAGCGGCAAGCGCTTGCGTCGCAGACGTTTCCTGGGGGCCGGAGCCGGGGCTGTGGCGCTCGGCGCCACAGGTGTGGCGGCGACGCAGGTGCTGCCCGGCAGCGCTTCGGCGTCCGTGGCAGGGGCGACGGCCACCGCGGGGGCGGGCGACAAGGTGAGCGGCACGGTGTTCAAGCTCGGGGTGGCCTCCGGCGACCCGCTGCCGAACGCGGTCGTGGTGTGGACCCGGCTGGTGCCCTCCGTGCAGGGCAGCGCGGGCATTTTCCCGCCGAGCGTGCCCGTGACCTGGGAAGTCGCCTCGGACAGCGGCTTCGTCACCATCGTGAAGAGCGGTACGACCACGGCCACGGCCGACCTCGGCTACAGCGTCCATGTCGACGTGACCGGCCTCAGCCCGGCCACGTACTACTGGTACCGGTTCAAGGCGCAGGGCAGTACTTCCCGGACGGGCAGGACGCGTACCGCGCCGAAGGCCGGCAGTTCTCCGGAGAGTCTGCGCATCGCGCTCGCCTCCTGCCAGAACTGGCAGCACGGATACTTCACCGTCTACCAGGACATGCTGGCGCAGAAGCCGGATCTGGTGGTTTTCATCGGCGACTTCATTTACGAGAGCACCGCCTATTCCTACCGCGTACGCCGCCACGAGGGCTCCGGCGAGCCGAAAACGCTCACCCAGTACCGGGCACGCTACGAGCAGTACGGCACCGATCCCGACCTGCAGGCGATGCGCGCGGCGGCACCCTTCGTCGTCACCTTCGACGACCACGAGGTGGAGGACGACTGGGCCGGCGACTACGCCAAGGACCCGGTCGCCGAGCCCACCGAGACGTTCCTGAGGCGCCGGGCCGCGGCCTTCCAGGCGTACTACGAGCACATGCCGATCCGGCTCGCGCAGAAGCCCAGTGGCGCCGACATCCTGATCTACCGATCCTTCGACTTCGGCGGGCTGGCCCGGCTGCACATCCTGGACACCCGGCAGTACCGTGACGACCAGCCGGCCACCGACGCCGAGGCCGTCCAGGCGGGTCGGGTCATCATGGGAGACACGCAGCGCCAGTGGCTGCTCGACAGCATGGGCAGCTCCACGGCCAAGTGGAACCTCGTCGCCTCGCAGGTGATGATGGCCGAGACCGACTCCCTCGCGGGCGAGGGCAAGGACTGGTCGTACGACTCCTGGGACGGCTACCAGGCCGAACGCGCCGAGCTGCTGGCCGAGTTCCAGAACTTCCGCAACCCCGTGGTGTTCTCCGGAGACCGGCACCGCACCATCGTGAGCGACCTCAAACTGGACTTCGACGACGCGGATTCGGCCGTGGTCGGGGCGGAGTTCCTCGCCACGTCCGTCTCCACCTTCGGTGACGAGGACCTGGTGGCCTTCGCCGCCGAGTGGGCGCCCAAGCTGGCGGACAACCCGCACTGGAAGATCATCGACGCCCGCCGCGGCTATCTGCTCCTGGACATCACGAACGACACGGTCGACGCGCAGCTGCGGACCATCTCGACGGTGGTCAGGCGGGACGGTACGACGGGCACGGCCGCCACGTTCCGGGTGACGGACGGTGTGCCCGGCGTTGTCCGGACCGACACCGAGACGGCGTCGGCGTCCCCGTCGGCGTCAGCGTCGGCATCCGCGTCGGAATCGGCGTCGGAATCCGCCGAACCCACCGACTCCGCGTCCTCCTGACCCCTCTCACCTCACCCACCCGCATCCCCCGGAGGGAAACCGTGTCCAGCAACAGGCGCCGCAAGCCGCGCCGTCGCCAGGCCGCAGTGGCGCTCGGCGCGGCCGCGGCGCTCGTGGCGGGCGTGCTCCTGATGATGCCCGCCGACGCGGACACGTCGTCCGGGCCCGCCCGGGGCGACTTCGACGCCGACGGCACGTCGGACCTGGTGTACCGCAACGCCGCCGGGCAGCTCTACATCCACACCGGCTCCGCCGAGACCATGGTCGTCGACACGGACGTCTCCAAGGTGAAGGACGTCCTGACCCCCGGCGACCTCAACGGGGACGGCAAGCAGGACGTGCTCACCCTCACCCCCACCGGGGCGCTGCGCTTCCACACCGGGCTCTACGCGAGCGTGCCGGGCGGCATGGGCTCGTACAGCACGGTCGAAACCGGCTGGCAGATCTACAACAAGCTCATAGCCCCCGGCGACATGAACGGCGACAGCAAGCCCGACCTGCTGGCCCGCACCCCCGCCGGGAGCCTGTACTTCTACCCGGGCTCGGGCGACGGCTCCTTCGGCACCAAGGTCCTGGCCGGCACCGGCTGGCAGGCCTACGACGAGGTGATCGGCGCGGGCGACCTGAACGGCGACGGCGTCGGCGATGTGCTGGCCCGTACACCCGCCGGTGCCCTGTACCGGTTCGCGGGCGTGAGCGGCGGCAAGCTGGCCGCGCGGGTGCTGGTCGGCGCGAGCGGCTGGCAGCAGTTCAACCAGATAATCGGCGGCGGGGACTGGGACGGCAACGGCAGGACCGATCTGCTGGTCCGGGACTTCTCCGGCGCCCTGTGGTTCTACGCGGGCAAGGGCAACGGCACCTTCGCCGCCCGGGTGGCCCGCAGCACCGGCTGGCAGACGGCCACCCAGTTCGCGGGGGCGGGCAACAACCCGCAGTACGGCAAGTACGGGATCATGGCCCGTACGACGGCGGGTTCGCTCTACCGCTACCAGTCCGGCGGCACCGGCACCGGGGCCCTGATCAACAAGAAGCTGATCGGCGAATCGGCCTGGCCCTCCTCGACCACCCGCCTCGCCTATGTCTCCGCCCTGAGCCAGAACGGCCTCGCGGACCTGGTCGTGCACACCAAGAGCACCGGCAAGCTGACCAATCCCGCGCTGTACGCCACCGCCGACCCGCTGTTGGCCGCCGGTTCGACCTCCTACAACCTGGTCCTCGGCCCGGGCGACCTGACCGGTGACGGCAACGGCGACCTGCTGGCCCGCAGCAGCTCCGGGACGCTCTACCTCTACCCGGGCACGGGCACCGGCATGGCCGTCGGCTCCCGCGTCACGCTCAGCGCCGGCTGGCAGCAGTACAACGCCGTCGTCGGCGCGGGCGACTTCACCGGTGACGGCCGGACCGACATCGTCGCCCGCACCACCGCCGGCGTGCTGTACCTCTACAAGGGCACCGGCAGCGCCTCGGCTCCCTTCTCCGCCCGCGTCAAGCTCGGCAGCGGCTGGCAGCAGTACAACAAGCTCTTCTCACCCGGCGACGCCAACGGCGACGGCAAGGCGGACCTGATGGCCACCACCTCCGCCGGCGCCCTGTACTTCTACGCGGGCACCGGCACGGGCACCTTCAAGGCCAGGGTCAGGACCGCCGCCAGCGGCTGGACCGGCTGGGCGGACCTCCTCTAGGGCCTGTCTTGTGGCTGCGGTCCATGTGCCGCTGGCGCGGCGTGGCCGTGGCGTCGCGTGCCCTGGCACCAGCGCTCGCCGCGTTGTCGTCGGTCGACAACGCTCCGCGTTGCCTCCCTCCTCCGCCTTGCGATCGCAGGCGCCAGACCCCGCTCCTTCACCCACGGAGATCCACAAGACAGGCCCTAGGCCACGGACGGGCTGAACTCGTAGGACACCGCGCCCGGCTCGCGCCGCCGGACCAACTGGTCGCGCAGGATGCGCTTGGCCACCGAGCCCCGGCGTTCGGCGGCGGTGCGGCGGTAGCGCAGCAGCAGGGCGGCGTCCGGGCGCGGGGCGCCGGTGAGTTCGTAGCCGTGGTGGCGCAGGCCGCCCGCGAGGACGGTTTCGCACAGGGAGATCTCCCAGGGGTCGAGGCGGTCGCGCCAGGTGCCCGCGCGGGTGGTGTTGACGGCCTCATGGGTTCCGGTGTGCCAGGTCTTGCGGCCGGGGACGGCGATACCGGCCGCCCGGTCCGGGTGGAGCATGGCGGGGTGGAACTCCTCGCCGAGGAAGTCGCACAGGGCGGTCAGCTCCTGCTCCGGGCGGGTGATCAGGTCCTCGTAGCGCAGCTCGTGGTAGGAGCCGGCGGGCATCGTCCGCGCGTACTTGCGGCCCAGGTCGATCGCCCGGGACCAGGTGGCGGCGGCGTGGTGGGAGTCCTCGTGGTACCAGGGCATGGACTTCAGCGAGGCCACGCAGTCCCGGCCGTCCCGGACCAGATGGACGAACTGGGCGGTCGGGAACAGCCGCCGCAGGGGCTCCATGTGCATGACGTACGCCGGGCGCTTGTCGCCCCAGCGGGGCTTGCCGAAGCGGCCCGCGTACGCCTGGAGTACGGTGCCCAGCGCCGAGCCCAGGGTCGGCGGGGCGTCGACGATCAGCTTGTTCACCTCACGCGGGTCGAGGCCCAGCTCGTGGAAGCGGGTGGCCTTCGGGCCGGTGATGGCCTTGGCGAGGCGGCTGCGGTTCGCGGGGTCGGTCAGGTCGCCGAACTCCAGCCGGCGCTCGTAGATGTCGAGCATGAACCGGGTCTCCGGCGGGATCGCGATCCTCGGGTGGCTGTGCAGCATCAGCTGCAGCAGGGTCGTGCCCGACCTCGGGCATCCCACAACGAAGATCGGCCGTTCGGCCGCTGTGCCTGTCGTCATGCCGTCATTGATATCCGGCGGTTGTGGGGGGAGCGTGAGAGCTTTCTTGGGCCCGAATGAGGAATCGCTCTGACGTTCTACGACGTAACGCGCCGAGGGGCGCCCGTCGTGATGACGGACGCCCCTCGGCGGATGCGTTACGGAAGGCGGATCAGACCAGGTCGGCCTTCTCCAGCGCCTCGCAGCAGGTGGCGACGATCAGGCGGGCCACGACGTAGGGGTCGACGTTCGCGTTGGGACGCCGGTCCTCGATGTAGCCCTTCTTCTCGACCTCGACCTGCCACGGGATACGGACCGAGGCGCCGCGGTGCGAGACACCGTAGCTGTACTCGTTCCACGGGGCGGTCTCGTGGGCGCCGGTGAGGCGCTGCTCGACACCGGTGCCGTACTGGGTGATGTGCTCCATCGGCTTGTCGCCGCGGCCGAGGGACTCGGCGGCCTCGATGATCGCCGCGTAGTCCTCGCGCATCTTCTTGGTGGAGAAGTTGGTGTGCGCGCCCGCACCGTTCCAGTCGCCCTTGGCCGGCTTGGCGTCCAGGGTCGCGGAGATGCCGAAGTCCTCGGCGGTGCGGTAGAGCAGCCAGCGGGCGACCCACAGGTGGTCGGCGACCTCCAGCGGGGACAGCGGGCCGACCTGGAACTCCCACTGGCCGGGCATGACCTCGGCGTTGATGCCGGAGATGCCGAGACCGGCCTTGAGGCAGTTGTCGAGGTGCTTCTCGACGGCCGGGCGGCCGAAGATCTCGTCGGCGCCGACGCCGCAGTAGTAGCCGCCCTGCGGGGCCGGGTAGCCGCCCACGGGGAAGCCGAGGGGGCGGGAGCCCTCGAAGAAGGTGTACTCCTGCTCGATGCCGAACCAGGACTCCTGGGCCGCGTACTTCTCGGCGACCGGGCGGAGCAGGGCGCGGGTGTTGGACTCGTGCGGGGTGTCGTCGATGTTGAAGACCTCGCACAGCACGAGGATGTCGTCGCCGCCGCGGATCGGGTCCGGGAAGGTCGCGACCGGCTTCAGTACGCGGTCCGACGCGTGGCCCTCGGCCTGGTTGGTGCTGGAACCGTCGAAGCCCCAGATCCCGGGCTCGGCCCCGTCCGCGAGGATCTTGGTCTTCGAGCGCAGCTTGGCGGTCGGCTCGGTGCCGTCGATCCAGATGTACTCAGCCTTGAAGGTCACGGGCCTCATCCTTTTACAAACGCGGGCTTTGCGGGCGCAATGGTGTATGCCGCTGCATGCTCACAACCTGCGATTTCTCAACCATTGCCCACGTGTTAACCCAATGTGAACGACTCTACGAATCCGGCCGGTGGGGCCGCTGAGTAAGGTGATGCCATGCCGCACATAACCGTGGACTACTCCGAGTCGCTCACCGAGGCCTTCGACCGCCGGGGATTCGCCCTCGCGCTGCACCCCCTCGCCGCGAAGATCATCAGCACCACGCCCGGGGCCTGCAAGACGTACTTCCGTCGCATGGAGGAGATCGTCGTCGCAGGTGGCGAGCCCGAGCACGCCGTGATCCGCATCGAGGCCGCCATCCTCTCCGGCCGCACCCCCGAGACCAAGACCGAACTCAGCGAGGCCGTCATGGACCTCGTACGGCAGTATCTGGCGGCCACCCCGCAGCTCTCCGTCCAGACCTCGGTGAACGTCCTGGACCTGGACCGCACGTGGTACCGCTCGGACACCGTCGACCGCACCGAGGGAACGGTCTGACAGCCATGCGTTTCGGACTCCTCGGCACCGGCCCCTGGGCCGCCACCGCGCACGGCCCCGCCCTCGTCGCCCACCCGGACGCCGATCTCGTCGGCGTCTGGGGCCGCCGCCCCGAGGCCGCGGCCTCCCTCGCCGAGACCCTCGGCACGCGGGCGTACGCCGACGCCGACGAGCTCTTCGCGGACGTGGACGCCGTGGCCATTGCCCTGCCCCCGCACATCCAGGCACCCCTGGCCGTGCGCGCTGCCCGGGCCGGCTGCCACCTGCTCCTGGACAAGCCCGTCGCCACGACGGTGGAGGCGGCCCGCGAGGTCGCCGAGGCGGCCGAGCGGGCCGGTGTCGCCTCCGTGGTCTTCTTCACGCTCCGCTTCGCCGCCGAGTCCGCCGCGTGGGTCGAGGACCAGGCGGCTGTGGAGGGCTGGTTCACCGCCCGCGCCGACTGGCTCGGCTCGGTCTTCTCCTCCGGCGACAGCCCCTTCGCCGACTCCCCGTGGCGCCGCGACAAGGGCGCCCTCTGGGACGTCGGCCCCCACGCCCTCTCCGTCCTCCTCCCCATCCTCGGCGACGTCACCGACCTCACCGCCGCCCCCGGCCCCGGTGACACCGTCCACCTCGTCCTCCGCCACGCCGGCGGCGCCTCCAGCACCGCCGCCCTCAGCCTCACCACCCCGGCCCCCGGCTCCGGCGTCACCGTCGAACTCCGCGGCACGGCGGGAGTATCCACCCTCCCCGACCGCACGGAGGGCGTCATCGCCGCCTTCCGCAACGCCGTCGACGCCCTCGCCGAGGCCGCCCGCACCGGCAAGGCCCACCCCTGCGACGCCCGCTTCGGACTCCGCGTCACCGAACTGCTCGCCTCCGCGGAATCCGCCTAGTGCGGTGACCGGAATGGTTCGCCGGGTCCGTGCGGTGGCCGGTTCCGTCCTCAATCGCCGGACGGGCTGAATTCAGCCCGTCCGGCGATTGAGGACAAAGCGCAGCCGACGGGCTGCGCAACACGGCGAACGTTCGCGGTCACCGCATCTGGCGATCCGGGGCTCGGGTGCCTATCGTCGTGGTATGGCTGCGGATTGGTGGTCGATCGAGGTCCTCAACGCCAGGACCCCGGCCGCCGAGTGGCGTGACGCGTATGCGCCCGCACTCGTCGAATCGGCCGTGACGAACCGGTCGTTGGCGTGGGAATGGCACACCTTCACCTGGGGTGTGGTCTTCGAGCTGCGCTTCTTCGACGAAGAGGACTGGCTGTCCTGGCGTGCCCTCCCCGGCACTCGTGCCGCGCTCGACGCGGTGCCCGATCCGGTCTCCGGGCTGCTTGTCCACCGCGGCCGGGGCGGCGCGTCCGGCGCGTACGTTCCGCGCCGCCCGCGCCGCTCCCCGGGATCGGCTGCTCAGGCCATCGACCAGGCCGCGATGACATAGATCAGGGCCGTCAGCCAGATGATGACGGCCGTACCCGCCACTGCCAGTGCTGCCGCGATGCGCCGCTCATTCGTCATCTCGTCCATGCGGCCACCCTGCCGGGGGCGGGGCGGGGTCCGCATGAGTGCGGGTACTCAGATTGCTCTCAGATTGCTCGGATTGCTCGGATTGCTCAGACGCCGGACGGGCTGGACTGCGTCAGGGGGTGCTGCTGCTGGACCGGGCGGTCCTGCGGCCGCGTGGTCGAGGCGGCGGCCGCCGGGCGGGGGATGGCGCGGATGCCGGAGATGAGCTTCGTCCTGAGGTCGGACTGGACGCCCAGGTAGGTGTACCTGTGCTGGGTGGCCGTGCCCCAGGTCAGGCGGACGTAGGAGAGGACCTGGTTGCCGTTGGTGTCGTGGTACTTGACGGCCCAGGCGGCCGGCACGTTCTGGGCACGCAGGACGCCGTCGGCCTTGTTGTCGTTCTCCCACTTCCTGAGCTTGTCCCGGAGGTCCTTGGTCAGGTAGGCGGCGCGCAGCGCGTTGGCGAGCGGGCCGCGGCCGGAGTCGCGGCCGGAGTCGCGGCCGGAGGCGTGGCCGGAGTCGTGGAGGGCGTCGATGTAGGCGCCGTAGAACTGGGCGACGCGGTTGACGGCCGAGGTCGGGCTGCCGGCGTGGACGATGGTGGTCACGGGGGCGGGGGGAGCCGGCGGGGCCGGGGCGGCGGAGGAGGCGGCGGGAGAGGCGAGGACTCCGGCGAGGACGGTGGCGGTGGCGGTGAGGGTGAGGATGCCGCGGCGGAGCCGACTCGTGTGCGTGGTCATGGCGATCGGTAGCCTTTCGCGTGCCCGGAAAGTGACGATTCATCCTCTACGCGGCGATACGCCAAGCCGGGTCGTACACGCGGTGGCCCGCGGATAAATCATACGAAAGGCCGCCACATCAGTGGCGGCCTTTCGTATCGGGTCGTATCGGGGTCAGGTCAGCCGGTTGGCTGGCGGCTGCTCGCGCGCATCAGAGTCCCCGCGGCCAGGAGGCCGAGGAGGCAGGTGACGCCGCCGATGATGATGTTGTTGACGATCGCACCGGTGGTGGGGCTGTTGCCGACCAGCCACGGGGCGATGATCAGCCAGACACCGATGGCGGCCAGCGCCAGGCTCAGGCCGTACATCCTGGTGGGTCCCATGGCCAGCCCGTACCCCAGCACCGCGACGGCGATGCCGAAGATGAGGTTGTTCTGTGCCAGCTGGGGCTGGGAGTCCGAGAAGTGCACCGTCCAGGGGGAGATGGCGCAGTAGAGGCCGGCGAGAAGCACCGGCCCGTCGAAGAGCACCACATCCCGCCCGCTCAGCATGCGGGCGTAGCGGTCGCGCATCTCCGGCACATCGGGGTGGCCGGAGATATCACCTGGGCGGTGAGAGACGTCGGCCATACGACTCGCCTCCTTCTTCGCTTCCTTGCAAGTCTGACCGAGCTGGTTCACCACCATTGTGCTCTTATCTTTCCTTTATGGGTATATGTCAAGCTCTGTTACTTCTGGGGCTGACGGGACGGAAGTGCCTGGTCAGAAGTGGCTGGCCGCCCAGGCCGCCAGCTCCGTCTGCGCCGCGGCCCGAACCGCCGCGGTCGGGGTGCTGGAGGGGTAGGCCACCAGGGCGTAGTGCAGGGTGCCCGTGTTGGCGGGAGCGGTGAACAGCAGTCGCCGGCTGCCAGTGCCGCCCGGCTCGGCGGCGACGCCGATGGCGGTGCTCGTGGTGTACGCGGACGGGCCGGTCACCGTGCCGAGGTCGGAGACGACCGTGGTGGCGGCGGTGGTGAAGGAGGACGGCAGGTGCAGCTCGGTGGGGGCGGAGATGCCGGTGGAGCGCCAGACCAGGAGGCCGTACTGGCCGGTGCCGACCAGGGTGGAGACATTGGGGAGGGAACTGGGGACCGGGTTCCAGGTCAGGGTGGTGGAGCCGTCGCGGGAGCGGTCCTCGTAGGTGAAGGCGAGGGTGTGGCCGGCGGTGGCGGAGGGGTAGAGCCGGTCGAGCAGCCGGGTGTCCTGGCGCAGGACGGCGGTGCCGGAGTCATTGAGGTAGACGGCCGACAGGTCCTCGTCGTTCCAGGCGTCGTTCTCGGTCAGGACCTTGTCGGGGTTGTCGTTCATGAGCTCGTTGTGGCGGTCGTTGTAGATGTCCCACTGCCACTGGGTTCCGGACAGCACCGCGCCGGATCCGGACGGGCTGGTCCACCAGTCCGCGCCCTTCACCCGGGAGTCCATCGCCATGTACATCGCCTTGAGGACGGTCGGGGCCTTGCCGGCGGTCGAGCCGTTGAGCGGGTGCCCGAACTCGCTCACGATCGCCGCTGTGCCGGCGGCGGTCGCCCGGTCGCGTACGGTGCCGAAATCGCCTGCGTACTGACCGTCCGAGGCGTTGCCCCACATGCAGATCCCGCAGATCGCGGCCTGGTCGTAGAAGTGGGTGTTGAAGACGTAGCGCGGGGCGAGGGTGCCGGCGTCCAGCAGGCCGCCCTCCTGCTTCTGGGAGGAGAGGTTGGCGTTCCAGAAGAGGTTGGGCTCGACGAAGGCGGGCTTGGCGGTCCAGCCGGCGGCGTCCATGCGGGCGCGGAACTTGTTGTAGAAGGGCCACAACCGGTTCTGCTCCCAGGTGCGGCTGGTCTCGCCGGAGTCGAGGGTGCCCCAGTGCGGCTCGTTGTACGGGTCGAAGCCCGCGACCGAGGTGAACTCGGAGGCGGTGAGGTGCTGGGCGATGTACGTCATCGTGGTCTGGGCGGTGGCCAGGAAGTTGTCCTGGATGCCGCCTGTGTTGTGCCAGAAGTCGTAGGTGGCCTCGGTGACGGCCGCGTTCTGGGTGATGTTCTGACCCCAGAGGATGCAGATCCCGCAGTACTCGGACGGGTAGTCGCCCGCGTCCACCACCCACTTCGGGGCGCCGTCGCCGGTGTACCAACTGCCCGAGTTGAAGAGGTACTTGGAGAAGAGGTCCTGGTGGAAGTCGGGGTAGACGCGGATCCCGGCGTCGAGGAAGACCTTCATCTGGGCGGTGGCGGCGGCGAGATACGTGGTGTCGACGGTGCCGCGCACGGGCTCGGCGTAGGCCCACGAGAGCAGGAACCGCACGGCGTTGCCGCCGCCGAGGGCGCGTACGGCGTTGGCGGACTTCTGGGCGTCGGCGACGGAGGCGAAGGGGAGGCCGTCGTTCTCGGCGAGCTTGGTCTCGCCGGAGACGTTGTAGCCGCGCAGGACGGTCTCGCGGCCGTATCCGTCGGTGAAGCCGGCGGCGGATGCGGTGAGTGCGGTGTTGTCGAACCAGAGGGATCCGGTGGGATCGGCGGAGGCCGTCCCGGTGCCGCCGCCGAAGGCGAGGGCCGTGAAGAGTGAGAGGACAGTTCCCAGCCGTAACAGGCGTCTCGTCATGCCCATTACAGTCCTGTGATTTGGGGTTACCGTCAATAACACCGGCGGTAACGCCATCGCAACGGCGGCCGATGCGGAGGCTCCCGAGCCCTTGCGCAAGACTGTGCGGAGCCAGCCGCACGGCGTAATCCCCTACACTGCGTAGGGTCTCCCCGCCGCACTCCGCAGAGATGGGTCCCATGAGCGCGATCAGTGTCAGCCAAGCTGCGATTCTCGGAGTCGTGGAGGGGGTGACCGAGTTCCTGCCCGTGTCCTCGACCGGCCACCTCAAGATCACTGAAGGGCTGATGGACATCCCGGTGGACGACAAGGCCGTGGTCGCCTTCACCGCGGTCATCCAGGTCGGTGCCATCGCGGCGGTGCTCGTGTACTTCTTCAAGGACATCGTGCGGATCGTCACGGCCTGGACCCGCGGCCTGTTCAACCGCGAGGAGCGCTACCACCACGACTACAAGTTCGGCTGGTGGGTCATCTGCGCCACCATCCCCATCGTGGTCGTCGGCCTCGCCGCCAAGCCCCTCATCGAGGGGACGCTCGCCTCTCTGTGGGTCGTCGCCGGCTCGCTCATCGTCGGTTCCGGCGTGATGTGGTGCGCCGACCAGATGGGCCGCCACAAGCGCGGCGAGGACGACACCACCTTCAAGGACGCCATGCTCGTCGGCTCCTCCCAGATCCTCGCCCTCCTCTTCCCCGGCTTCTCCCGCTCCGGCGCCACCATGTCCACCGGCCTCATCCTCGACCTGGACCGCGTCGCCGCCACCCGCCTGTCCTTCTTCCTCGGCATCCCCGCGCTGACCGGCGCCGGCCTCTACGAGCTCAAGGACGCGGTCGGCGCGGGTGTGGACACGGCCCCGCTCGTCGTCGGCACGCTCGTCTCCTTCGTCGTCGCGTACGCCTCGATCGCCTGGCTGCTGAAGTTCGTGGCCAACCACTCCTTCAACGCGTTCGTGATCTACCGCATCATCATCGGCTGCCTGCTGTTCGGCCTGCTCGGCGCGGGCGTCCTCAACGCGTAGCGGCCGAGCGGGGCGGAGCCCACTGCGGGTCGCGGCCCGACAGGGCCAGCGCGCGCTCGAAGGCCGACGCCGAGGCGGGGGCCGCGAGGGCCACCGGCTCGGCGAAGCCCTCGTACTGCCGGTAGATCTCGGCGTGTTCGTCCACGACCTTCAGGATCAGCTCGCCGAGGCCGGGGGAGCAGCGGAACTCCTGGCCGGTGGCCGTGGCCACGTCCCAGCCGTGGACGGCGGTCTCCTTGATGACGAGGGAGGCGATCTCGGGCGCGGGCATGGCGGCGAAGCCGAGGTCGACCTCGCCCTCCCAGACCGCGGGGTCCGCCCAGGCGGCTACGGCGCGCTCCAACTGGGCGGCGTAGGCGCCGGCCCAGTCGGGCTCGGCGGTGAAGTCGCGCTCGGTCAGCTCCTCCGGGAGTTGCTTGCGCAGGGCGCGGTGCTCAAGGCCGTGAGAGGTGTAGAGGACCCAGTGGTTGACCAGGGTGCGGGTGTCCCACGTGCCGCAGGGCGTGGGCCCGCAGAGCTGCCCGGGAGTGACGCCACGGGCGATGCGGGCGGCTTCGGCGGCGGCTTCGGTCATGTGCGCGTGCAGGCTGTTCTCCATGGATGCGACGCTAGACGCGTGGTCGGAGGCCGGTCTTGAACAAACGCGACAGCGAGCTGGAAACGGCGCGCGGGGTGCTCCACCCCGGCGAGACGGCGCAGGTGAGCACCCTGGCCCGGTACGAGCCGGGCCCGCAGGCAGCCGCCTATGTGGAGTTCTACTGGCACGTGCGCTGGGATCTGCGCGGCAGGCCGCCGTACGAGACGAAAGTGCTGGCGCACCCCAATGTCCACCTGGTCTTCGAGGAACCCGAGCCGCTGGTCTACGGCGTCGACCGGGGGCTGTTCGTGCGGCGGCTCGAAGACTCCGGGCAGGTCCTCGGCATCAAGTTCCGGCCCGGTGCCTTCCGGGCCTTCGCGGACGGCCCGGTGGCCGGGTACGCCGACCGGCGGGTGCCGGCGGGCGAGGTGTTCGGCCCCGCGGCTGCCAGCGCCTGCCGGGCGGTGCTGGCCGCCCCGGACGGGCCCGCCATGGCGCGCCTTGCCGAGGGCTTCCTGCTGCCCCGGCTGCCCGAGCGGCCCGACCCCGCCGCCGTCGAGGTCGCCGCGATCGTCGAGCGGATCACCGCCGAGCCGTCCATGTTCCGCGTCGACCAACTGGCCGACGGCCTCGGCCTCTCCGTACGCCGGCTCCAGCGGCTCTTCGCCGAATACGTCGGCGCCACCCCCAAGTGGGTCCTGAGGCGGGCCCGGCTGCACGAAGCCGCCGCGCGGGCCGACCGGGGCGTGGGCATCGACTGGGCCGCTCTCGCGGCCGACCTCGGATACGCCGACCAGGCCCACCTGACGCGGGACTTCACGGCGGTGGTCGGGGCCCCGCCCGGCCGCTACGCGGGGGCGTGAGGCAGCCTGGCCCGCTCACGTACCCTGATTGGCCAGGGAAACCCTGGCCAATCGAAGGAGAGCGGCATGGCGGACACCAGGCTCGGCAGCCGGCAGCTCGCCGCGCTGCTTCCGGACCCGGCGGGGGCGCGGCCCGCGTACCGGCACCTCGCGCAGGCGATCAGCGCGCTGATCCTGGAGGGGCGGATCGCGCTGCATACGAAGCTGCCCGCGGAGCGGGAGCTCGCGCCGGCGCTGAAGACCAGCCGGGCCACGGTGACGGCCGCGTACGACCTGCTGCGCGAGAGCGGTTACGCGCACAGCAGGCGCGGTTCGGGCACGTTCACCGCGCTGCCGGAGAGCCGGCGCCCGGCCGGGGTCAGCCGGTTGATGGCGCCGGCGGACACGGCGATCGACCTGGCGGTGGCGTCGCAGGGGCTGCCGCCGGAGGTGCTGGCGGAGGCGCTGGCCGAGGCGGGTCCGAAGCTGGCGAAGCACGCGGAGACACCGGGGTATCACCCGTTCGGGCTGCCGGAGCTGCGGGCGGCGGTGGCGGACAGGTACACGCGCCGGGGCCTGGCGACGCTGCCGGAGCAGGTGCTGGTGACCTCGGGAGCGCAGCAGGCGCTGTCGCTGACGCTGGGACTGCTGGGCGGGCCGGGGGACCGGGTGATGGTGGAGAGCCCGTCGTACACGAACGCGCTGGACGCCGTGCGGCGGGCCCGGCTCCGTACGGCGCCGGTGCCGGTCACCGAGGAGGGCTGGGACGTCGAGATCATGGAGTCGACGTTCCGGCAGTCCGTGCCCCGGCTGGCGTATCTGATCCCGGACTTCCAGAATCCGACCGGCTGCCTGATGCCGGAGGAGCAGCGCGCCCGGGTGCTGCGCGCGGCGCACCGCTCCGGGAGCTGGCTGATCGTGGACGAGACGATCGCCGACATCGCCCTGGACGTGCCGCCCCCGGCGCCGCTGGCGTCGCTCGCCGGACGCGGTGAGAGCGACCATGTCATCACCCTGGGCTCGATGAGCAAGAGCCACTGGGGCGGCCTGCGCATCGGCTGGCTGCGCGCCCCGTCGCAGCTGATCACCGAGCTCGCGGGGCAGCGCGTCGCCGCCGACATGGCGGGGTCGGTGTTCGACCAGCTCATCGCGCTGTCGCTGCTCGCCCGTGAGCACGAGGTGATGCCGCAGCGGCTGCGGCGGCTGCGCGAGCAGCGCGCGGCGCTGGCCGACGCCCTCACGCGCTACGTCCCGCAGTGGTCCTGGCGGCAGCAGCCGGGCGGGCTGTCGCTCTGGGTCGATCTGGGGGCGCCGGTCGCCTCGGCGCTGGCCGACCGGGCCATCGGCTACGGCGTACGGATCGAGAGCGGGGCCCGCTTCGCGGCCCACCCGGGCATCTTCGAGAACCGGCTACGCATCCCCTACGCCCTGCCCGCCGACACCCTCGACGAGGCCGTCCGCCGGATGGCCGCCGCCCTCGCGGACGGGCTCCTGCCCGGGCCCGCCATCGAGCGGCCGCGCTGGGTGGCGTAGGCCCTTTCCGGCGGCCTGCACGCAGAGCGCGGCCAGCCCTGCCAGCAGTCCCCAGAAGGGGGCGCTGATCCCGGCCACGGTGATGGCCGACGCGCTGACGGCGAAGGTCACCATGGCCGCCTCCCGGCGCTCCGGGTCGGCGAGGGCGGAGCTCAGCGCCCCGGCGAGGGCGCCGAGCAGGGCGAGACCGGCCACGGCCTCGATGAGCAGTGGCGGAGCGGCGGCGAGCAGAAGGGTCGCGGAGCCGGCGCAGAGGCCGAGGACGAGATAGACGCCGCCCGCCGTGACCGAGGCGATCCAGCGCCGGGCGGGGGAGGGATGGGCCTCGGGGCCGGCCGCGAGAGCGGCGGTGATCGCGGCGAGGTTGACGGAGAAGCCGCCGAAGGGCGCGCCCAGGGCGGTGGCGGCGCCGGTGCTGAGCAGCACCGGCCGGAGCGGGGCCTGATAGCCGTACGTGGCGAGGACGGCGGCGCCCGGAAGGTTCTGGGAGGCCATCGTGACGAGGTACAGCGGGACGGCCAGGCCGATCAGCGCGCCGGTGCTGAAAGCGGGCGCGGTGAAGGTCGGGGCGGGGATGAGGTCGGCGGCGGAATACGGGATGTGCGCGGCGGGGTGCCAGGCGATGCCCGCGAGGGCGGTGAGCAGTGCGCCGGGTATCGCCCAGCGCCGGGCGAAGCGGGTCAGCAGAAGCCAGACCGCGATCACCGGCAGGGACAGGGACGGGAGTTGGACGGCGGCCCGGGCCGGGGCGAGGCAGATCTGCAGCAGCACCCCGGCCAGCATCGCGGCGGCGATCGGCGTCGGGATGGCGGCGATGAGGCGGCCCAGGCGGGCGGACAGCCCGGTCAGCAGGTAGAGGGCGCCCGCGATCACAAAGGCCCCGACGGCGTAGCGGTAGCCGCCCGGCTGCGCGCCGGCGGTGACCAGCATGGCCGCGCCGGGCGTCGACCACGCGATGCTGATCGGCTGCCGGTAGCGCAGCCCGAGCCCGATGCCCAGGACGCCCATCGCCACGCAGAGGGTGAGCAGCCCGGAGGTCGCCTGGGCCTGGTCGGCGCCGACAGCCCGCAGACCGGCCACGACGATCGCGAAGGAGCTGGTGGAGCCCACGACGGCGGCCACGACGCCGGCCCAGACCGGCCGGCTCACGTCTCCCCGCTTCCGCATGGCGCCCCTCCCGTCGTTCCGTATATGGAACACCAGGCTAGCAGCGTAATACTGATCGCCATGAGTGAGCTCATTCACGCCGTCGAGATCGGCATGCGGATCCAGCGGCTGCGCCGCGAGCGCGGGTTGTCCCTGTCCGAACTCGCCCACCGCGCGGGCGTCGGCAAGGCCACCCTGTCCGGCCTGGAGGCGGGCACCCGCACCAACCCCACCGTCGAGACGCTCTACTCGATCACCGGACAGCTCGGCGTGCCGCTCGCCGCCGTGCTCCCCGAACCCGTGGCGGCCGACCACGCGGAGACCGGCGACGCGGCGACCACCTTCCACGGCGCGGCCGTCTCCGGGACCCTCCTTGAGGCCTTCACCGACGCGGGCATCACCACCGAGCTCTACCGGCTGCGGATCCGGCCCGGCCGTACCCAGACCTCGCCGCCCCACCCGCCGGGCACCGTCGAGTACCTGACGGTCTTCGCCGGACACGCGCGCGTCGGTCCCGCCGACGCGCCGCTGACGGTGGGGGCGGGCGGACATGTCCGGTGGGCCGCCGACGTCCCGCACATCTACGTCGCGACCGGGGAGGCGGAGGTAGTGGCCACGCTGCTCATCCGGAGCCCCGAAGTCCGGTCCTGAGCAGGGGTTTTGTCAGTGGGAGGGGGTAAAATGGAGGCAGTGAGAGAGGGAGGTTGCCCATGCCCGCTGCCGCTTCGATTTCAGTTCCCGCGACTCTGAACGATCCGAGCAATTCGAGCAATCCAAGCAAGAAGGCTCTGCCCGCCGGACAGCCGCGCGAATGGTACGTGTCCCACAACCGACGGCTGAAGGCGATGCGGCTGGCCATCGCGCTGCTCGACACCGGCGTCTACACCCCCCGTCAGGCCCACAACGGCAAGATACGTTCCACGGCTGCCCGCATCGGCGTGCATCCGCCGTCCAACGCCACCTGCCACCTGGTCCGTTCGCTGATCCACCACCACGCGTAGCGGGCTCTGTCCTGTCATGCGCGGGGCTCGCCGTACCACCGCCAGGTGGTGCGGCGAGCGTGCTCGGGCAGTTCGGCCCGTCCCGTGGCCCACAGCAGGGTCGGCCAGGGATCCGAGGAGCCCGGGGCGTCCGGGAACAGCCGGGCGAGCACCCGCGAGCACAGGTCGCCGGGCGGGTCCCAGGCAAGCCCGAGGCCCTCGGCCAGGTCATGGGTGTGGACGAGGGTCTCCACGATCCCCATCGCGGCGAAGCCCTCCGGGTCCGAGACCCCGAAGACATGGTGGGCCCGCACCTCGGGCGGCGTCGTACGCACCATCGCGACCAGCAGCGCGCCGCTCGCGTCCAGCACCTGCAGCAGCCCGTCGGGCCCGGCCGTCCGGTCCGCGTGGATGGTGTTCGCCGGGCCGCCGGGCCTGCGGCGCTCCCACGCGAACGGCACGTGGGTGTCCAACGGCGGTTTCCGGGGGCCGATCTGGGCGGCGTATGCGAAGAGGTCGTCGCTGAGGTGCTCCACGGTCTCCCAGCAGTCCCACTCCAGAGAGCCCGCCTTGCCCTCCCACGCACCCGGCGGTGCCTCCCGGAGCGTGGCGAGGGAGAGCTGAACGGCTCGGTCGAGGTCATCGGCGGTGACAGGTGATCGGGACATGGCAGGAACCGTAATGGCTCCACCGACGGCTACGCCTGCGGATTTCGCCGTACGCTCCACTCGAACCGGCCCCGGCACACCGGCGTCCCCGCCTCGTCCGTGACCTCGGCGACCGTGCTGAACCGGGCCCGGTCCCGCTCACCGGACAGCAGCGGCCGCAACGCCTCGCGGGCCTCGGGGCCGAGCCGGCAGGAGGCGGTCAGCCGGCCCCGCCCGGGGGCGAGGAAGTCCAGAGAGGCGGCGGCGCCCAGAGGGACGATGCCGCGGAAGTCGTCCGGGGACTCGCTCGCGGCGATGATCGCGGCCAGTCCGGCGGCGTCGACCAGGGCGATCAGGCCGCTCGAGTGCAGCGAACCGATGACATTGGCCAGCCCGGGCGGGGTCGTGGCCGCGATCTCGGCGGCGCCGTCCACAGCGCTCAACACCTCTATCCCCGCCGTGCGGTGAGCCGGGACCGGCTCCAGCAGTGAACGGGCCAGGGCGGTGGCGTCCATCGGCGGTCAGCCTCCCTTGCGGATGCCGCGCGGTACGGCGAAATCGGTCAGTACGGCGTCGCCCGGGGCCAGCTCGGCCCACGTCGAGGACCGGGTGTCGGGCAGCGCCAGCACGGCGAGGCCGGAGGTGGGGAACTTCTCCTGCAGGCGGGCCATCGCGTCGCCCCGGGCCTTACCGGCGAGCTTCACGACCAGCTCCTGGACTGCGGGCATGTGCCCGATCAGCAGCAGCGTGCGCCGCCGCTCGGGCATCTCCCGTACGGCTTCCAGCAGATCCGGCCAGCCCGCCTCGTAGACCCCCGGGTCGAAGACCAGCAGCGGGGTCGAGCCCAGCTCGGGCAGCACCAGGTCCCAGGTCTCGCGGGTGCGGCGGGCGGTGGAGCAGATGACGAGGTCGGGCACGCAGCGGTGCTCGCGCAGCCAGCGCCCGGCGGCCGGGGCGTCCCGTCGGCCGCGGGCCGCGAGCGGGCGCTCGTGGTCGTCGAAGTCCGGATCGTCGGGGTCGTCGGGCCAGGCGGACTTCGCGTGCCGGAGCACGATCAGCCGCGGGGCGGCGGGAGCGCGGGAGTGAGCCATTGCTCAAGTGTCCAGCATGCGGGGGGCCCTTTTGTCTGCGTCTTTGTCTGCGTCCCTCGCGGGCGCGGCGCCGGCCTTCGGCCGCGCGGACGGGGGCGCCGTTGCGGTGCCGTCGGTGATGGTTGCCGGTCCGTCCTCAAGCGCCGGACGGGCTGGGTTGGCCTGGGGGTCGGTGCCACCACCGGGGATCTCTCCTCGGCGCTCGCGACTCTGGTCGGCCTTGTTTGCAACCGGGATTCTCGCTCGTCGCGCTGCGGGAGAACCCCGGCGTGTCCCCTCCCGGCCGGACGGGAAGTTCAGCCCGTCCGGATGGTGCCAAGCGAGACGCCAAGTCATCGCCAAGCAGGCCGCGACACGGTAGGTGCCCGTCGTCTCTGTCCGATCCCGAGCACTGGAGCAACCGAGCGTGACTCCCCGCGGCACACCGTCCGAACCGTCCTCCGAGGAGCGGCCCTACACCCACGAGATGGTCGTGGTTCACCGTGTCTTCCGCCGTGAGTCGGCGCTGCTTCCCCGTCTGGTGCGTGCCGTAGCCGACGGTGCCACGGCACACGCGGCGCACGTGTCGGCGTACCTGGACGACTACCTGGCGGGCCTGCACCATCACCATGCCGTCGACGACGAACTGATCTGGCCGCTCCTGCGCGCTCGGGCGGCCGCCGACGACCTGGTCACCCAGATGGAACGGCAGCACGAACGCATCGACCAGAGCCTCGCGGTGGTTGCTCAGTGGGGGCCGTTGTGGGGCCGATCGGCCGACAGCGTGGCCGCGCAGGAGCTCTCCCTTGCGCTGGACGAGCATCGATCCGTGCTGCTCGAGCACCTCGACGACGAGGAACGGCTGGTCCTTCCCCTGGTCGCCGGCCACCTGACCGTCGCCGAGTGGGATCTCGTGGGACGCCGTGGGCTGGAGACCCTGCCGAAGAACAAGGTCATGCTCGCCCTCGGCGCCATCCTCGAGGACGCCACCGAACAGGAGAGGGCCCACTTCCTCGGCAAAGTCCCGCTGATCGGACGTCTGCTGTGGAAGGCGCTGGGACGACGGCAGTACGCGGCGGCCTGTCGCGCCATGCGAGCCCCGCTGACCGAGGAGGCGGGACGGTGACCATACTCGACTCCGCACCGCGCGAGGTCCTCGACGCCTATCGCACCTGCGAGTTCGTCACGCTCGGCCGGGACGGAACGCCGCTCGCCTGGCCGGCGGCGGTATCGCGCCGCGCTGACGGGACCCTTCTCCTCACCACATCCCTCGCGTTCGCGCAGAAGGCCCTGAACGTGCGCCGGGACGGACGCGTCGCCCTGCTCTTCTCCGATCCCACCGGCAGCGGTCTCGCCGACGCCCCGCACATCTTCGTCGGCGGCCGGGCCGAGTGCCCGGACGACATCATGACGAGCCCTCAAGGCGCCGAGGACTACTGGCGGATACTCTTCGAACGGCAGCCGCACAGCCGCTCGTACCTCTCGCGTCCGGCGAGGCGGCTGATGGACTGGTACTACCTGCGGCTCCTGATCACCGTCACGGCCGAACAGGTGATCGTGCGGCCCGCCGCACCGCCCCCCGCGCCGCAGGCGCCCGCGACTCCGGACGCCGGTACGGCGTTGCCCGGAGCCGTGCAACTCGCCGGCTACCCCACAGCGGTACTGGCTGCTCGTGACGGATCGGGAGCGCCCGTGCTGGCGCGGGTGAGACCGGTGCAGACGGACGCCGGCTTCGCGGTGCGAGTGCCGGACGACTGTGGCGAGCGGTACGTGCGTGGGCAGGACGTCGAGACGTTGGGCCAGTACGGCCTGTTCGAGTTCCGCGAGGGCGGGCGCAGGATCGCAGCCGAGTTCGTCCCGCACCACCTTCGCGGCACGGCGCAGTGAGGCCAGGGCATCGGCCTGCCGGCCGCACGCCCAGTGAGCCAGCGTGAGCAGCCGCCACCCTTCCTCCCGCAACGGGTTTTCCCGCACCAGGTCTTCGGCGGCGAGCGCCGCCTCGTTGGCATGGCCTTCGCGCAGATCGGCCGCGGCGGACAGCTCTCGGGCCTGGACGTACAGCTCGGTCAGCCGGGCCACTTCCGGCGCCGCCCACGTCTCGTCCGCGTGCTCCAGAAACGGAGGTCCTTGCCAGGATCGGAGCGCGTCGGCCAGCAGTTCGCGGGACCGGCCCGGCGGAGCCTTTCTGGCCTCGCCCACCTGGGACTCGAAACTCCAGGCGTCCACGGAGTCAGGGGGCAGTCGAAGGACGTATCCGGGGGCGGAGGTCGCCAGAACGGTCGAGGGCGCCCGGCTGGGGCGGCGGGGTTCGAGCAGGCGGCGCAGGTTCGACACATAGGCGTAGAGGGACGAGCTGGCCTTGGCCGGGGGGAGTCCGTGCCACACGGCATCCACCATCTGGTCGGCGCTCACCACTGTGCCGCGGGCCGTGACCAGCAAGGCGAGGACGGCGCGCTGCCGAGGGGTTCCCAGTTCGACCGGTCTGCCCTCGACTTCGGCGCCCATGGAACCCAGGACTCGTATTCGCAGCACGCACGGGAACTTGCCCGAGCGGCAGCCCCGCCCGGTCCATGCGTGCACCGTCCCGGCCGCGGGCCGCCGTCAGGGTCACATGCCCTCGAGCCCCCGGTAGACCCCGTCGTGGCCGACGCCTTCCACGTAGTCGCCGAAGTCCGTGTTCGCCAAGGACAGATTGGCGTCGATCTCCGCGAGTGACGACACCACGGCCCGGAACACCTCTCCCGGGCCCTCCTTCTCATCCAGGACTTGTCCGGCCGATCATGTGCGGAGCCAGATGGTGAGGGCTGCGGCGGTTGCGGTGCCCAGGTAGACGTATAGGCGCTTGTCGTAGCGCGTCGCCACTGCCCTGTGCTGTTCGAGCCGGTTGATGGCCCGTTCGATGGTGTTGCGTTTCTTGTAGCGCTCTTCGTCGAAGCTTGGTGGTCGTCCGCCGCGTGAGCCCTTGCGCAGGCGGGCGGCCTGGCTGTCGGCCTTCTCCGGGATGGTGTGGCGGATGCCTCGACGACGCAGATAGGCGGGCGACGAGGCTCTGCCACGACGTTTCGCCCTGGTGTTCTGGGACTTCGGCCTCCTTTGACGCGAGGGCCGACGGCGGATCGGTACGGGCGCCCGCGGCATGCTGATGCGCACGCACGCTGGTGGAGTCCACCGAGATGTCCCAGTCGATCTCACCCGCCCAGTCGGCGGCGGCCTGGGCCTGCTGCAGCAGACGCTCCCAGGTCCCGTCGGCAGACCACAGCCGATGACGTTCATAGACCGTCTTCCACGGCCCGAACCGTTCCGGCAGGTCACGCAGTGGTCGCGCCACCGGCCACATCAACGACCTGGGCACGGAGCAGTCACATGATCGGCCGGACAAGTCCTAGGCGGAGGCCAGGGAGACGACCATCGTCAGGCCGCCGCCCGGCGTGTCCTCGAGGAGGAGCGTGCCGCCCATGGCCTCGGTGAGGCCGCGGGAGAGGGCGAGGCCGAGGCCGAGGCCGGTGGTGTTGTCGGTGTCGCCCAGGCGTTGGAAGGGCTCGAAGACGCGGTCGCGGCCCTCGCGGGGGAGGCCGGGGCCGCGGTCGACGATGCGGAGTTCGACGCGGGAGCCGAGGGCACTGGCGCTGACGAGGACGGGCTTGCCGGCGGGGGTGTGGCGGACGGCGTTGGCGACGAGGTTGGCGACGACCCGGACCAGGAGTGGAGGGTCGGCGAGGACCGCCGGGATGTCGTCCAGGCCCTGGGTGATGATGTCGACGGGGCTGTCGGGGAGGGGCACATCGGCGAGGACCGTCGGCTGGAGGTGGAGGGTGAGGGCGCCGGCCTGGAGGCGGCTGAGGTCGAGGAGGTTGTCGACCAGGCGGTTGAGCTTGGACAGCGATTCCTCGGCGGTGGCGAGGAGTTCGTCGCGGTCCTCGTCGGAGAACTCGACGTCGTGGCTGCGCAGGCTGCTGACGGCCGCCCAGGTGCTGGCCAGCGGCGTACGCAGGTCGTGGCTGACGGCCTGGAGGAGCGCGGTGCGCATCCGGTCGGCCGCCTTGACCGGCTCGACCTCGGCGGCGGCCTCGGCGAGGCGGGCGCGTTCCAGGGCGGCGGCGACATGGCCGGCGAAGGCGGTGAGGACGCGGCGTTCGGAGGCGGCGAGGCGGCGGCCGCGCAGGACGAGGAGGTCGTCGGGGCCGACGGGGACGGTGACGGCGCCGTCGCCGGGCTCGCTGTCGCGGGCGGTCAGTTCGGCGGAGTCCATGCCGAAGGCCTCCCGGGTGCGTTGCAGCAGCGCGTCCACCGCCTGGTCGCCGCGCAGGATGTTGCCCGCGAGGGAGGAGAGGGTCTCGGCCTCGGCGGTGGCGTTGGCGGCGCGGCGGGACAGCCGTAGCGAGCGGTCCACGATGGTGGCGACGGTGACCGCGACGACCGCGAATACGGCCAGGGCGAGCACGTTGTTGGCCTCGCCGATGGTGAAGCGGCCGATCGGCGGGATGAAGAACCAGTTGAGCAGCAGGGACGCGGTGACCGACGCGAGCAGCGCGGAGACCACGCCGCCGATGCGGGCGACGCCGACCACGGTGAGGAGGAAGAGCAGGGCTTCGCTGGTGAGGTTGAGGTGGCCCCGGGTGTTGGCCAGTACGGCGGTGAGCAGCGCGGGCAGGACGAGCCCGGCGACCGGGCCCGCCACCCGGCGGACGAGGGGCAGGGTGCTCTTCGGGGTGGGGAGGAGGCGGCCGCGTCCGGCGCGTTCGTGGGTGACCATGTGGACGTCGATGTCGCCGGACAGCTCGACCGTGGTCTCGCCGACGCCCCGGCCGCCGAGGAAGTGCGAGAGCCGGCCCCGGCGGCTGGTGCCCATGACCAGCTGGGTGGCGCTCTCGGCGCGGGCGAAGTCCAGCAGGGCGGTGGGGATGTGGTCGCCGACGACGGAGTGGTAGCTGCCGCCCAGGCTTTCCACGAGCTGCCGCTGCCTGGTCAGGGCGGCGGGGGAGGCGTCGGCGAGGCCGTCGCTGCGGGCGATGTGGACGGCCAGCAGGTCGCCGCCCGCGAATGGGGTCTCCCCTGCTCGAACGGAGTTGAGAGCTTGGGGAAGGTCGGCGATCCTGGCCGCCCGGCGGATCAGGGTGTCCCCCTCGGGGCCGCCGGTGAGGGCGACCACGACCCGCTCCCGGGTCTCCCAGACGCCGCCGATGCCGTGCTCGGAGCGGTACTTGACCAGGGCCTCGTCCACCCGTCCCGCGACCCAGAGCAGGGCCATCTCGCGCAGCGCGGTGAGGTTGCCGACCCGGAAGTAGTTCGACAGGGCCGCGTCGACCTTCTCGGGCGCGTAGACGTTGCCGTGCGCCATGCGGCGGCGCAGCGCCTCGGCGGGCAGGTCCACCAGCTCGATCTGGTCGGCGCGGCGGACGACCTCGTCGGGCACGGTCTCGCGCTGCGGAATGCCGGTGATCTTCTGGACGACGTCGTTGAGCGATTCGAGGTGCTGGATGTTGACGGTGGTCACGACATCGATGCCCGCCTTGAGCAACTCGTCGATGTCCTCCCACCGCTTGGCGTGCCGGCCCCCGGGGACGTTGGTGTGCGGGAGCTCGTCCACCAGCGCCACTTCGGGGGCGCGGGCCAGCACCGCGTCGAGGTCCATCTCGGTGAAGGCCGTGCCCCGGTACGAGCGTTCGGTCCGGGGCACCACCTCCAGCCCGTCGAGCATCGCCTCGGTGAGCGGGCGCCGGTGGCACTCGACGAAACCGATCACCACGTCCGTGCCCCGGGCCACCCGGCGCCGCCCCTCGTCCAGCATCCGGTAGGTCTTTCCGACCCCGGGGGCGGCGCCCAGGAAGACCTTCAGCCGTCCGCGCCTCGATGGCACTCCGTCACCCCAGCTTGACGAGCGCGAGGTTGAGCTCCACGACGTTCACGTACTCCTCGCCCAGGAAACCGAGTGCCCGGCCGTGGGTGTTCGCCGCGACGAGTTTCCGTACCGCCGTCGTACTCAGGCCACGGGCCTCGGCCACCCGGTTCACCTGGATCGAGGCGTACGCCGTCGAGATGTCCGGGTCGAGTCCCGAGCCGGAGGCGGTGACGGCGTCCGCGGGGACCTGCGACTCGGCCACGCCGTTGAGCTTGGCGACGGCCGAGCGGCGCTGCTGGACGGTCTTCACCAGTTCGGGGCTGTTGGGGCCGAGGTTGGTGGCGCCGGAGGCCAGCGGGTCGTATCCGCCTGCCGACGGCCGGGGTTCGAACCAGCGGGTACCGGCGAACTTCTGGCCGATCAGACTGGAGCCGACGGTCCTGCCGTCCTGCTTGACGATGGAGCCGTTGGCCTGGTCGCTGAACGCCGCCTGGGCGATGCCGGTGACCGCGAGCGGGTAGGCGATGCCGGTGATCACGGTGAACACCAGCAGCATCCGCAGAGCCGCGAGGTGGGTGCGCATGATGAGTGCCTTCTGTCTCGGTCAGCTGAGGCCGGGGATGAACTGGACGACCAGGTCGATGAGTTTGATGCCGACGAACGGCAGGACGAGCCCGCCCAGGCCGTAGACCAGGATGTTGCGGTTGAGCAGGGCGGCGGCCGAGGATGGGCGGTAGCGGACGCCGCGCAGCGCGAGCGGGATCAGCGCGACGATGATCAGCGCGTTGAAGACGATCGCCGAGGTGATCGCGGACTGCGGGCTGTGCAGCTGCATGATGTTGAGCTTGTCCAGACCCGGGTACGCCGTGGCGAACATCGCGGGGATGATCGCGAAGTACTTCGCGACGTCGTTGGCGATGGAGAAGGTCGTCAGCGCGCCCCGGGTGATGAGGAGCTGCTTGCCGATCTCGACGATCTCGATCAGCTTTGTCGGGTTGGAGTCCAGGTCCACCATGTTCCCGGCCTCCTTGGCGGCCGAGGTGCCGGTGTTCATGGCCACGCCGACATCCGCCTGAGCGAGGGCGGGCGCGTCGTTCGTCCCGTCGCCGGTCATGGCGACGAGCTTGCCGCCCGCCTGCTCCTTCTTGATCAGCGCCATCTTGTCCTCGGGAGTGGCCTCCGCGAGGAAGTCGTCGACGCCGGCCTCTTCGGCGATCGCCTTGGCGGTCAGCGGGTTGTCGCCGGTGATCATGACCGTCTTGATGCCCATGCGGCGCAGCTCGTCGAACCGCTCGCGCATGCCGTGCTTGACGACGTCCTTGAGGTGGATGACGCCCAGCACCCGGGCGGTCGCGCCGCCCTGGCGGGAGGCCACGACCAGCGGCGTACCGCCGGCGCCGGAGATGCCGTCCACGACGGAGCGGACCTCGTCGCCCGCCTCGCCGCCGTTCTCGGCGACCCAGGCGGTGACGGCGGAGGCGGCGCCCTTGCGGACCTCGTTCCGGTCTACGTTCACGCCCGACATGCGGGTCTGAGCCGTGAAGGGCACGAACTCGGCGTGGCCCAGCTCACCTTCGTGGCGCTCCCGCAGACCGTACTTCTCCTTCGCCAGGACGACGATCGAGCGGCCCTCGGGGGTCTCGTCGGCCAGCGAGGACAGCTGCGCGGCGTTCGCCAGGTCCTCGACCAGGACATCGCCGACGGGGATGAACTCCGAGGCCTGCCGGTTGCCGAAGGTGATGGTGCCGGTCTTGTCGAGGAGGAGCGTGTTGACGTCACCGGCTGCTTCCACCGCCCGGCCGGACATGGCCAGTACGTTGCGCTGGACGAGGCGGTCCATGCCGGCGATGCCGATCGCGGAGAGCAGCGCACCGATGGTCGTCGGGATCAGCGCCACCACGAGGGAGACCAGGATGACGATGGTCTGCTCGGCCCCCGCGTAGATCGCGAAGGGCTGGAGGGTGACGACGGCCAGCAGGAAGACGATCGTCAGCGAGGCGAGCAGGATGTTCAGCGCGATCTCGTTGGGCGTCTTCTGCCGGGAGGCGCCCTCGACCAGGGCGATCATGCGGTCGATGAAGGTCTCGCCCGGCTTGGACGTGATCTTCACGACGATCCGGTCCGACAGCACCTTCGTACCGCCGGTCACGGCGCTGCGGTCGCCGCCGGACTCCCGGATGACCGGGGCCGACTCGCCCGTGATCGCCGACTCGTCGACCGAGGCGACACCCTCGACGACATCGCCGTCGCCCGGGATGATCTGCCCGGCCTCTACGACCACCAGGTCGCCCAGCCTCAGCTCGGCGGCGGGTATCTCCTCCTCGCCGCTGTCGGTGATCCTGCGGGCGACGGTGTCGGTCTTCGTACGCCGCAGGGTCTCGGCCTGCGCCTTGCCACGGCCCTCGGCGACGGCCTCGGACAGGTTGGCGAAGACCGCCGTCAGCCACAGCCAGACGGTGATCACCCAGGAGAAGACGGACGGGTCCTTGACCGCCGAGGCGGTGGTCAGCACCGCCCCGACCAGGACCACGAACATGACCGGGTTCTTGACCATGGCCCGGGGGTCGAGCTTCTTCACCGCGTCGGGGAGCGAGATCAGCAGTTGCTTGGGGTCCAGCAGCCCGCCGGAGACCCGATGCGACTGCTGATCCTTTCGGGGGGCCTCCGGGGAGACCGGGGGTTCGACGGTGGTGAGGGACATTACTGCAGACCTTCCGCGAGCGGCCCCAGCGCGAGCGCGGGGAAGTAGGTGAGGCCGACGACGATGAGGATGACGCCGGTCAGCAGACCGACGAACTGGGGCCGGTACGTGGGCAGGGTGCCCGCCGTCACGGGGGTCGGGTTCTGCTTGGCGAGCGATCCGGCGAGCGCCAGGACGAACACCATGGGCAGGAAGCGGCCGAAGAGCATGGCCAGGCCCAGCGCGGTGTTGTACCACTCGGTGTTGACGCCGATGCCCGCGAAGGCCGAGCCGTTGTTGTTGCCCGCCGAGGTGAAGGCGTACAGCACCTCGGAGAAGCCGTGCGGCCCGCTGTTGAGCATCGAGGCCCGTTCACCGGGCAGCGCCATGGCCAGGCCCGCGCCGATCAGCACGACCGTCGGGGTGGTCAGGATGTAGAGGGAGGCGAACTTCATCTCCCGGGCGCCGAGCTTCTTGCCCAGGTACTCGGGAGTGCGGCCGACCATCAGACCGGCCACGAAGACCGCGATGATCGCCAGCACGAGGATGCCGTAGAGGCCGGATCCGGTGCCGCCGGGCGCGATCTCGCCGAGCATCATGTTGAAGATCGTCATCCCGCCACCGCCGGGCGAGAACGAGTCGTGGAAGGAGTTCACCGCGCCGGTGGAGGTCAGCGTCGTCGATACGGCGAACAGGGCCGAGGCCCAGATCCCGAAGCGCTGCTCCTTGCCCTCCATCATGCCGCCGGCCAGATGACCGGCCTGGCTGCTGACGCTGTGCAGCTCGTTGGCCGTGACGATGGCCACCGACGACGCCCAGATGATCGCCATCACGGCGACGATCGCGTAGCCCTGGCGGTTGTCGCCCACCATCCTGCCGAAGGTGCGGGGGAGGGCGAATCCGATCACCAGCAGCAGATAGATCTCGAGCCAGTTGGTGAAGGCGTTGGGGTTCTCGAAGGGGTGCGCGGAGTTGGCGTTGTAGAAACCGCCGCCGTTGGTGCCCAGCTCCTTTATCGCCTCCTGGGAGGCCACCGGGCCGCCGGTCAGGCTCTGGTGGTCCCCGGCGATGGTCGAGATCGACTCGATGCCGTGGAAGTTCTGGATCATGCCGCTCGCGACGAAGACGATAGCGATCAGGAAGGACAGCGGCAGCAGCACCCGTACGACGATCCGGGTGAGGTCCACCCAGAAGTTGCCGACGCGGTCGGTCTGCTTGCGCGTGAAGCCCCGGATCAGGGCGGCCACGACCGCGATGCCGACGGCGGCGGAGACGAAGTTCTGCACCGCCAGTCCGGCCATCTGCACCAGGTGGCCCATCGCCGACTCACCCGAGTACGACTGCCAGTTGGTGTTGGTGACGAAGGACGCCGCCGTGTTGAAGGCCTGGTCGGCCTTGATCGGCGCCATGCCGATCGAGAGCAGCAGGTGGTTCTGCAGCCGCAGGAATCCGTACAGGAACACCACGGACACGGCGGAGAACGCCAGCACGCTGCGCAGGTACGCCGACCACTTCTGGTCCGCGTCGCCGTCCACACCGCCGGCGCGGTAGATCAGCCGCTCGGCGCGCAGATGCCGGCCGGTGGTGAGGGTGTGGGCCATGTAGTCGCCCAGCGGCCGGTAGGACAGGGCCAGCGCACCGATGAGCGCGAGGATCTGGAGCCAGCCCGCAAGAGTGTCGCTCATGGTCAGAACTTCTCCGGGAAGATCAGCGCCAGCACCAGGTAACCGACCAGGGCCACGGCGACGACGAGTCCGACGAGGTTTTCGGCGCTCACAGCCGCTCAGCTCCCTTGGCGATCAGGCCGAGGACGGCGAAGACCACGACGGTGAGGACGATGAAGGCCAGATCTGGCATACGGGAAGCACCCCGGTCGATTCGTGTGGGTATTCGTGTGGTTATTCGTGTGGGACGAGACCGGCTCGATTGCCGCCGGCTCTGCAAGCAAAAGCCCTGAGCCGGCGGTTGCCGCCGCCCTTAGCGCCCTCCTGACGCGGGCCCGGGAACCCTTGATGCGGTCTTGACGCGGGAGCTCCTGGCACAGGGCCGATAGGGTGAGGGCGGAGTGCCGGGAAGTCTGGTCGGCCGGGCCGCGCGAAGCGTCCTGTAGGGCGATCAGGGGTGCGTGGGTTGCGTGCGCAGTGTCGGAACGGTTCTCTTCCTTGTGGTGCTGGCCACCGTCGTGGCCACCGGCGCCAGACGCTGGCGCATCCCCGCACCCTCGCTGCTGGTCGTGGCCGGGCTCGTCGTCGGACTGGCACCCGGGGTGCCCGACATCCATGTGACGCCCGAGATCATCGGGCTCGTCGTACTGCCCCCGCTGCTGTACGCCTCCGCCGAGGAGATGTCCTGGCGTGAGCTGCGGCTGGTCTGGAAGCCGGTCACGGTGCTCGCGGTCGGGCTGGTGCTGTTCTCCGCGGCGGCGGTGGGCGCGGTCGCCTCGGCCGTCACCCCGCTCCCGCTGACCATGGCCTTCGTGCTGGGCGCTGTCCTGGCCAGCACCGACCCGGTGGCGGTCACCGCGCTGGGGCGGCGGCTGTCGCTGCCGCCCCGGGTCCAGGTCCTGGTCCAGGCCGAGAGCCTGTTCAACGACGCCACCTCGCTGGTCCTGTTCCGGGTCGCGGTCTCGGTCGCGGTGGCCTCGGGGGCGGTCACCTGGCCCGGCGTCGGCGGCGAGTTCGCGCTGCTGGCGGGCGGGGGCTGCGCGCTGGGGGCGGCGGTCGCCGGGGCGGTGGCGCTGATCCGGCGGCGTACGGAGGATCCGGTGCTGGAGACGGTGATCGCGCTGGTCACCCCGTACGCGTCCTATGTGCTGGCCGAGTCCCTGCACACCTCCGGCGTCACTGCGGTGGTCGTGACCGGGGTGGTGCTCGGCGGCACCGGGCAGCGGCTCACCAACGCCCGCATCCGGCTGCAGCTGCACGCCGTCTACGGCACGGTGGTCTTCCTGCTGGAGAGCGTCGTCTTCAGCCTGATCGGCCTGGAACTGCCCGGCCTGATCCGGGATCTCAGCAACGCCGACGGGCTGTGGCCGCTCCAGGCGCTGGCGGTCGCCGTCACCTTGATGACCGTACGGATGCTGTGGGTGTTCCCGCTCTCGGCCGCCCTGCAGCGCAAGAACGGCGGCCCGGAGTCCTCCTGGCGGGTGGCCGCCGTGACCTCGTGGGCCGGCACGCGCGGGGTGGTGCCGCTGGCGGCCGCGCTGTCCATCCCGCTGGCCGCCGACGACGGTACGCCGCTGCCGCAGCGCGAGCTGGTGCTCGTCCTGGCCACCTCGGTGGTCGTGGTCACCCTGATCGTGCAGGGCTTCACCCTCGCCCCGCTGGTCCGCCGCTCCGGGATCGCGCTGGAGCCGGCCCACACCCGCCGGGAGGAGGCCGAGGCGCGCTCCGGCATCGCCGGGGCCGGACTGCGGCACCTGGAGCAGCTCGCCGACCTCGAGGCGGTCCCGGACGTGGTCGTGGACCGCCTGCGGCGCCAGCTGCGGACCCGGCAGGACCACGCCCGCGAACGGCTGGACGGCGACGATTCGTACTGGGAGCTGCGACGCGACCTCATCGCCGTCGAGAACGCCGAACTCCAGCGCCTCTACGACAGCAACCGCATCAGCGAAACCACCCGGCGCCGCATCCAGCGCTCCCTCGACCTGGAAGAGGCCGGGCTGGGGGAGTAGGGCGTTTCTGACGTGCCCCGTAGGGGCGCGGGGAACCGCGCGACCAGCCGGTCACGGTCCGCACTGTCGCTGTTACCGCAACCGGAAGCGCAGGCGGCAGATCACCGCGTCCGTGTCCCGCCGCACCGCGTGGGCCACGATCCAGCCGCGCTGGTTCTGCAGCAGCCGCTGCCAGACATGGGCGGGCTCGACCTCGGGGATCAGGACCGTGATCCGGCCGCCGCCAGCACCAGCACGATCGCCTCGGGGCCGTACGCGACCGACGCCATCGCGTCCAGCGACAGGGCCGCCAGCCCTTGCAGGGCGGTGAGCTTGTGGCGGCCCTCGGCAGGATCGCCAGTATCAGGGGGCGCTTCTGCGGTGGCGACGGACTTCGGCATTTCGCTGTTCCTCCGGGTATGCGGAAAGCCCAGCGTCAGGCCGCCCGCGCGCCCGTGCACGCTCTCTTGTCGCGCTCCTGGCATCCCGCGCCGAAATCCTGACGCTGTCTTGACGCCGACGTCAGGAACGCGTCAAGCGCGGGGCGCTTGGCGTCAAGGCCGCGACAACGAGCGCCGCCGGAGCGCGCCCGCAGGACCACAGTGATGTCTCCGTGGTGAGAAGGGGGCACAGCGAGATGACGACCACCGTCGCCGCTGAGGAACGGGAACAGGGACAGGAACGGCAACGGGAACGGGAGCCGGACCGTCAGCGTGAGCCTGAAGGCAGCCGTACGCACTCGGCCGCGCCTGGCGCCACCCCACCTCGGCGCAAGAGCCGCTTCCGGCTCGGCGGCGGGCCCGGCGCTCGCACCACCCCCGCCCGGCTGCGCCTGCTGCGCGCGGCGGCCGTCGCCACCGCGCTCGCGCTGATCGGTGTACTGATCGCGGGCGGCGTCTCCGCGAACGGCTCCTGGTCCGGCATACGGGAGCGCTCCGCGCCCCAGGTCACCAGCGCCACCGGCCTGTACTTCGCCCTCAACGACATGGACGCCCAGCTCGCCAACCAGCTCATGACCGGAAACACCGCCTCCCTGTCCGCCCACCACGCCGACGCCGTCCGCCTCTACGCACAACGCCGGTCCCAAGCCGGTGGCTTCCTCCGCGACCTCGCCGAAGCCGCCCAGGGTGACCACGCCGCCGAGCGCAGTGTCGCCGCCGCCATCACCGACCTCGGCCGCTACGAGGAACTCGCCGCCCGCGCACTGCTCCTCGGCGAACAGACCCACCGCACCGAGGCCGTCACCGCCTACGACTCGGCCACCGCCCTCATGCGCACCCGGCTCCTCCCCGAGGCCGACCGCCTTGTCACCGCCAACAACCTCGCCTTCGAGCGCACCTACGCCGACACCACCGGCGCCCAGTCCGCGATCCGCGTCGCCCTCATCGCCACCGGCCTGCTCCTCCTCGCTCTCCTGGCCCTCCTGCAGTTCTTCCTCGCCTCCCGCTTCCGCCGCGTCATCAACCCCGGCGCGGCCGCCGCCACGGTCCTGGTCCTGGCGGCGATGGTCGCGGGCCTCGTCCACATCTCGAGCCAGCAGGGCGACTTGACGACCGCCCGCCGCGACGCCTTCGACTCCGTCCTCGCCCTCACCCGCGCCCGCGCCGTCTCCTACGACGCCAACGCCGACGAATCCCGCTACCTCCTCGACCGAACCGGCGCCGCCACCGCCGCCCACGAGCGCGACTTCCTCGCCAAGAGCCGGCGCCTGGTGCGGCTGGAGCCCTCCACCACCCTCAGCAACTACGACTCCGGCCTCGCCGCCGCCATCCGCGCCTACCGCGCCGACCCCACCGACCTCCGTTTCACCGGCTACCTCGGCGACGAGTTCCGCAACATCACCTTCCCCGGTGAACGAGCCGCCGCCGAACGGGTCCTGACCACCTATCAGGCCTACCAGCGGGACGACCGCACCATCCGCTCCCTCGCCTCCTCCGGCAGGCTCGCCGAGGCGATCGCGTACTGCACCAGCTACGCCAAGGGCGACTCCAACTACGCCTTCGGCCAGTACGACCAGGCCCTGCAGGCCCTCATCGCCATCAATATGTCCGCGTACGAGGCGGCCTCCTCCGACGGCGCGGCCGGCGCCCTGACCGTGCCGCTGGGCGCGTCGGGCGCGGTGCTCGCGGCCGCCGGGCTGATGGTGCTGGGGCTGCGGCCGAGGCTGGCGGAGTTCCGCTGAGACCGTGGGTCGCCGAGAAGAGCGCAGCGAGCCTCGACATCGCCGAGTCGATCTCGGTGAGCTCGGCGACAGGCGGCGATCAGGGCGATCGGCGCAACCCAGTAGTCGTAGGGCGGGGCGCCCGGCACCCGCACGACGAGGATCGAGATGAGGGGGAGTACCGCCGTCGTCCCGGCCTTGGTGGCGCGGGGGCCGAAGCGGCGGACCCAGACCGAAAGGCAGACGGCGGCCACGAAGAGGGCGCCGCCGATGTCCGGGTGACGGGACATCAGCGTGCTCAGCCCGGTCGCGGCGACGGCGACGGCCGGCAGGACGGCGAAGCCGATCGTGCGGTCGACCGCGTCCGCCCCGCGCTGCGTACGGGCCAGGGTCAGGGGGTCAGGACCACCGACTGGATGACGATGCCGGCATGAAGACGCGCGAAGTGCTCCAGCAGCAGCGCAGAGTCGTAACCGAGGAGTACGGCGACCATGGTGGCCGTGGTTGCCCGAAACCCGACAAGCATGCGGCGCTCCTTGCCACTCCCGGATTGGTAAGTGATAGCGTAGCAATATGACAACCGATGTGACCCTTGCCGAGCGCGCGGCGGAGATCCGGCAGGCGGTCACCCGGCTCGGCCGGCGGATGCGGGCCGGGCGCTCCTCCGAGGCGCTCAGCAGCAACAAGGTCAGTGTGCTGAGCCACTTGCTCAGGCACGGCCCGGCCACTCCGGGCGAGCTGGCCGCCGCGGAACGCCAGCAACCCCAGTCGCTCACCCGGGTCTTCGCCGAGCTGGAGCTGGCGGGTCTGGTGTCCCGGTCCCGTGACGACCGCGACCGCCGGCAGTCGCTGCTCGCCATCACCGACCATGGCCGCGACGCCCTGGCCCGGGACATGGCCGAGCGTGACGCCTGGCTGGCCGTGGCCCTGGCCGGGCTCACAGAGACCGAGCGCGACGTCCTGCGGCTGGCGGCGAGCCTTATGGAACGGATCGACGAGGCAGCGGAAAACAGCAAGTAATCGCGTACTGTATGTCGAATCGGTATGCCGAATGGGAGTCCGTATGCGATGGTCCGAGCACGCCATCTGGTGGCACGTCTACCCCCTCGGCTTCACCGGCGCCGAGCGCGAAGCCCTCCCGCCCTCCGCCCCGCCCGTCCCCCGGCTCGCCGGCCTCGCCGACTGGCTCGACTACCTCGTCGAACTCGGCTGCAACGGCCTCGCCCTCGGCCCCGTCTTCGCCTCCGAGACCCACGGCTACGACACCCTCGACCACTTCCGCGTCGACCCCCGCCTCGGCACCGAGGACGACCTCCGCCGCCTCCTCGACCAGGCCTCCGCCCGCGGCGTCCGCGTCCTCCTCGACGGCGTCTTCAACCACGTCGGCCGCGGCTTCCCGCACACCTCCCTCCTGCGCCGCGACCCCGACGCCGACGGCGGCTTCGCCACCTTCGAGGGCCACCACCGCCTCGTCGCCCTCGACCACGACCAGCCCGCCGTCGCCGACTACGTCACCGACGTCATGACCCACTGGCTCGCCCGCGGCATCGACGGCTGGCGCCTCGACGCCGCGTACGCCGTCCCCCTGCCCTTCTGGCGTACGGTGACCGATCGCGTACGCGCCCGCTTCCCCGACGCCTGGCTCGTCGGCGAGGTCATCCACGGCGACTACGCCGCCTTCGTCCAGCAGGGCGGTCTGGACTCCGTCACCCAGTACGAGCTGTGGAAAGCCGTCTGGAGCTCCCTCAACGACCGCAACCTCTTCGAGCTCGCCTGGGCGCTCGAACGGCACAACGCCCTCCTCGACGCCTTCGTCCCCCAGACCTTCCTCGGCAACCACGACGTCACCCGCCTCGCCAGCCGGCTCACCGACGACCGCCACCTCGCCCATGCCCTCGTCATCCTCCTCACCACCGCCGGCATCCCCTCCGTCTACTCCGGCGACGAGCAGGCCTTCCGCGGCATCAAAGAAGACCGCGAAGGCGGCGACGACGCCGTCCGCCCCGCCTTCCCCTCCCACCCCCACGGCCTCGCCCCCCACGGCCTCCCCCTCTACCGCCTCCACCAGCTCCTCATCGGCCTCCGCCGCCGCCACCCCTGGCTGGTCCACGCCCGCAACACCGTCACCACCCTCACCAACACCGCTCTCGCCTACACCGTCACCGACCCGGCCGACGGCCGCCACAGCCTGGCCGTCGCCCTCAACATCGCCGACGACTCGGCCGACCTCGCCCTGCCTCACGGCGACTGGCAACTCGCCGCCGGTGAGGGGGAGTTCGGCCCCGACCGAGTGCGGCTGCCCGCACAGGGCTGGGCGATCGCGACCGGCTGACCGTCCGGCCCGGCCAGCCAGGCGTCGATGCGCCTGACCGCGTCGTCCACCAGCTCGCGCGGTGCCCCCGACGCCTCGACCGACGTGCGGGCGATGTCGGCGAGTTGGGGGTCGGTGAGTGCGAGGGCGTCGCGGGCGGATTCGTACTCCTCCAGCAGGCCGGGCCCGAAAAGAAGAGGGTCGTCGGCGTTGAGAGTGCAACGGACACCGGCTTGCAGCAGTCGCGGCAGGGGGTGGGCGTCCACGGACGCCACCACCCCCAGAGCGACATTGGAGGCCGGGCACACGTCCAGCACGACGCCCTCCGAGGCGAGGCGTGCGACCAGCGCCGGGTCTTCAATCGCCCGTACCCCGTGGGCTATCCGGCGAGCGCCGAGGACATCGAGTGCGGCCCGTACGCTGTCCGGACCCGCCAGCTCGCCCGCGTGCGGCGCCGAGATCAGCCCCGCGTCGCGCGCGATCGCGAAAGCCTCGGCGAACGGCTCGGGCCCGTACGCCGCCTCGTCCCCGGCCAGGCCGAAGGAGACCACGCCCTCGCCCGCGCGGCGGGCCGCGAGGCGGGCCATGACGACGGCCTCGGAGGGATCCGCGTTACGGCGGGCGACCGCGACGACGCCGAACCCGATGCCCAGCCCGGCTGCGGTGCGGCGGCCCTCGTCGACAACGGCGTCGAGCACGGCGAGTGCCGCCTCCGGGTCCGCCTCGTACGTCAACGGATTCACCTGCGGCTCGACCCACACCGCCCCGTCCGCCGCCGCATCTTCGACCACCTCCCGTACGAGCCGGAGCAAGTGCTCCCGTGGGCCGTTCCGTACCAGTCCGGCGGCTGCGCCGTAGAGGAGCCCGAAGTCCTCGAAGGATCCGTAGCCACGTACAGCGGGCAGTGGCTCGCCCCGCTCCGCCGCGAGGTCGGCGAGCGTACCGGGGCGCATCGCGCCTTCGAGATGGAGGTGGAGATGGGCCTTGGGCAGCCCGGCGAGGTCGCGTCCCATGGGCCGTGACCCTAGCCGTCCAGCCGTCTAGCCGTCGACGATGACCGGTCGGTGGGGCGGTCCGTCGGCCAGGAGAGCGGCCGGCCAGAAGCCGGTCGCTGTCGATGAGGACGACGCGTGCGCCGGGGCGCTGCTGTTGCCGGGAGGTGGGGCGCATCCGGATCTCCTCCGAGGGCCAACTGCCGTGTACTGAAAGAAAGTTCGAAGAGACTCACGTCCCTTTAGTCGGTTGCTGGCCTTGATCAAGCCGGGGTAGGCATGCAGGCGATACCGGCGGCCTGGCGAGCACACGTCGGCCGTCTTGGACGCCAGCTCCTCAGGAGAGACGTGTCAGCCATACGCATAAGACCGCCCCGCCGCCGCGTGCCTCGTAGTGTCGGCCGGGCAATCATCGCCCTGCTCAGCAGTCTTGTCGCACTGATCGCGGCGGCGGTCCCCGCACAGGCGGCCACCCACACCGAGACGATCCTGTTCAACGGCGGGAACGAAACGCTCAACGGCGTCACCTACCACTCGTTCCGCATCCCCTCGCTCGTCAGACTCCACGACACCAACAACACATTGCTTGCCTTTGCCGAGGGCCGCACATCGAGCAACCACGACTGGGGGAACATCAACGTCGTATTCAAACGCTCGCAGGACAACGGCGTGACGTGGACCGACGGTAATGGTGTGGAAGGCGCACTGGGCCAGGTCGTCGGATCGACCCTGGGCACCTGGGGGAATCCCACGGCGGTCGTGAGTGCCGACAACACGGTCTATCTCTTCCTGGAGTACAACCCTGCCGGTACATGCGAGAAGTGCAACACGGGCACGGAGAACACGGACTACACGAATATCACCGAGTGGGACCAGCGTCAGGTCTACCTGACGAAGAGCAGCGACTTGGGCACGACCTGGTCCACGCCGGTGAACATGAGTGACCCCGTCAACGGGAGTGACGCCCTCAAGCCGAGACTCAAGGACCCGAGCGACTCCACCAGCACATGGGCGTTTGACGTTGTCGGTCCGGGCGTGGGCACCACGTTGTCGGACGGCACCCTCGTCGTCCCCGCGATGCACCGGAACTTCTACAGCACGGACCAGGGGACGACCTGGCACGACAGCCTCATTGAGAACCAGAGCACCGGGAAACTTCAGAAGGGAACGGGCGAGGGAACCGTCCTGGCCGTGACCGACGGGACCACTGCCGGGGCCGGGACCTACAACACCCTGTATCGCAACGACCGGGAGTACGTCACCAGCCCCGTTCACAAGCGAATGGTGACCCGGGGCACCATCAGCGGCGGTTACGGTGTTTTCGCCCAGGACTCGACACTGAACGACCCGGGCAACGAGGGGTCCATCCTCAGGTACAACACGTCTTCACCCCCGCGGATTCTCTTCATGAACTCGAATTCCCCCACGGCCGCGGATTCCACGCTCACGCGCCAGAAAATGCTGGTGCGGGTCAGCTGCGACGAGGGCAAGACGTGGAAGTACTCGCGCTACCTCAGCGACTCGCCGCTGCCGGTGACGGGCGAGGGCGGGTACTCCAGCATGGCCAAAACGGCGGACGGATTCGCCGGCGCCCTGGTCGAGGTCAACGAGGACACGGGCAACAGCGACACGTCGCACCGTTCCATCGCGTTCCGCAAGTTCAACGTCACGTGGATCCTCGACGGCGAAACCGACTGCTCCTGATCCTTGCTGCTGTGCCCGGCGGCCATGCCCATGCGCATGGCCGCCGGGCCCGTCAGCCGAGCTGCCCGAACGCGTCCAGGATCCGCTCCGCCGCCAGCGTCGGGGTCAACGAACCCTCCCGGACCTGCTGTTCGAGGTCGGGGGCGAGGCGGCGTACGTCGGGGTGGGCGTGGAGGCGGCCGAGGAGTTCGTCGCGGACCATGGACCAGGTCCAGTGGACCTGTTGGTCGCGGCGTTTGGCGGCGAGGCGGCCGCCGGCGTCCAAAAGCGCGCGATGCTGCTCCAGGCGCTCCCAGACGGTGTCGAGGCCGGTGGACTCGCGGGCGCTGCAGCTGAGGACGGGCGGGGTCCAGGCGGCGTCGGCGGGGTGCATCAATCGCAGCGCGCCGGCCAGCTCGCGGGCGGCGGAGCGGGCGTCGCGCTCATGGGGGCCGTCGGCCTTGTTGACGGCGATGACGTCGGCGAGTTCGAGGACGCCCTTCTTGATGCCCTGGAGCTGGTCGCCGGTGCGGGCGAGGCTGAGGAGGAGGAAGGAGTCGACCATGTCGGCGACGGCGGTCTCGGACTGGCCGACGCCGACCGTCTCGACGAGGACGACGTCATAGCCCGCCGCCTCCATCACGACCATGGACTCCCGGGTGGCCTTGGCGACCCCGCCCAGCGTCCCCGCCGAAGGGGAGGGGCGTACGAAGGCGGCGGGGTCTACGGCGAGCCGTTCCATGCGGGTCTTGTCGCCGAGGATCGAGCCGCCGGTGCGGGTGGAGGACGGGTCGACGGCGAGGACGGCGACCCGGTGGCCGAGGCCGGTGAGCATGGTGCCGAAGGCGTCGATGAAGGTGGACTTGCCGACGCCGGGGACGCCGCTGATGCCGATCCGCCGCGCCCGGCCGGAGTGCGGGAGCAGCTCGGTGAGCAGCCGCTGGGCCAGGGCGCGGTGGTCGGGGCGGGTGGACTCGACGAGGGTGATGGCGCGGGCGATGTGCGCGCGCCTGCCGTCGAGTACCCCCTTGACGTAGGTGTCGAGGTCGATCCCCATGGGCTACAGGTCGTGGCCCAGGACGACGCCCAGCTTCTTCACCAGGTCGTACGCCGCGTCCGGGATCACCGTCCCCGGCGGGAAGACCGCTGTGGCGCCCGCCTCGTGCAGCTCGGGGATGTCCTGCGGGGGAATGACGCCGCCCACGACGATCATGATGTCCTCCCGGCCCTCGGCGGCGAGCTCCTCGCGCAGCGCCGGTACGAGGGTGAGGTGCCCGGCGGCGAGCGAGGACACGCCCACGACATGGACGTCGGCCTCCACCGCCTGCCGGGCGACCTCGCCCGGGGTCTGGAAGAGCGGGCCGACATCGACATCGAAGCCCAGGTCGGCGAAGGCGGTGGCGATCACCTTCTGGCCGCGGTCGTGTCCGTCCTGGCCCATCTTGGCGACCAGGATGCGCGGTCGCCGCCCCTCCGCCTCCTCGAAGGCGTCGACCATGGCGCGGGTGCGGTCCACGGTGGGGGATTCACCTGCCTCGTTGCGGTACACGCCGGAGATCGTACGGATCTGGCCGGCGTGCCGCCCGTACACCTTCTCCAGGGCGTCGGAGATCTCGCCGACGGTGGCCATCGCGCGGGCGGCGTCCACGGCCAGGGCGAGGAGATTGCCCTCCCCGCTCGCTGCGGCCGCGGTCAGGGCCTCCAGGGCCGCCTCGCAGGCCGCCGAGTCCCGTTCCTCCCGCAGCCGCCGCAGCTTGGCGATCTGCTGCGCGCGCACCGACGAGTTGTCGACCTTCAGGACGTCGATCTGCTCGTCCGTCTCGACGCGGTACTTGTTGACGCCGATGACCGGCTGCCGCCCCGAGTCGATCCGCGCCTGCGTCCGCGCCGCCGCCTCCTCCACCCGCAGCTTCGGGATGCCGGCGTCGATGGCCTGCGCCATACCGCCCGCCGCCTCGACCTCCTGGATGTGCTGCCAGGCGCGACGCGCGAGGTCGTACGTAAGCTTCTCGACGTACGCGCTGCCGCCCCAGGGGTCGATCGTGCGGCAGGTGCCGGACTCCTGCTGGAGCAGCAGCTGGGTGTTGCGGGCGATGCGGGCGGAGAAGTCAGTGGGGAGGGCCAGCGCCTCGTCGAGGGCGTTGGTGTGCAGGGACTGGGTGTGGCCCTGGGTGGCGGCCATCGCCTCGACGCACGTACGGGTCACGTTGTTGAACACGTCCTGCGCGGTCAGCGACCAGCCCGAGGTCTGCGAATGGGTGCGCAGGGACAGCGACTTGGGGTTCTTCGGGTCGAACTGCTTGACCAGGCGGGCCCAGAGCAGCCGGGCGGCGCGCAGCTTGGCGATCTCCATGAAGAAGTTCATGCCGATGGCCCAGAAGAAGGACAGCCGGGGCGCGAACGCGTCGACGTCCAGGCCGACTTCGAGACCCGCCCGCAGGTATTCGACGCCGTCGGCCAGGGTGTAGGCCAGCTCCAGGTCGGCCGTCGCGCCCGCTTCCTGGATGTGATAGCCGGAGATCGAGATGGAGTTGTAGCGCGGCATCTTCTGCGAGGTGTACGCGAAGATGTCGGAGATGATCCGCATCGAGGGCTTGGGCGGATAGATGTAGGTGTTGCGGACCATGAACTCTTTGAGGATGTCGTTCTGGATGGTCCCGGCCAGCTTCTCCGGCGGCACCCCCTGCTCCTCAGCCGCCACGATGTACAGCGCGAGGACCGGCAGCACGGCGCCGTTCATCGTCATCGACACCGTCATCTTGTCCAGCGGGATGCCGTCGAAGAGCTGGCGCATGTCGTAGATCGAGTCGATGGCCACGCCCGCCATGCCGACATCGCCCGTCACGCGCGGGTGGTCGCTGTCGTAGCCCCGGTGGGTGGGCAGGTCGAAGGCGACCGACAGGCCCTTCTGGCCGGCGGCGAGGTTGCGCCGGTAGAAGGCGTTGGACTCCTCGGCGGTGGAGAAGCCCGCGTACTGGCGGATCGTCCACGGCTGGTTGACGTACATCGTGGGATACGGCCCGCGCAGGAAGGGCGCGATGCCGGGGTAGGTGCCCAGGAAGTCCAGGCCCTCCAGGTCACGGCCGGTGTAGAGCGGCTTGACGGCGATGCCCTCGGGGGTCTCCCAGAGCAGGTCGCCGTCGCTGGTGCCGGTGGACTCCTTGACGGCGGCGCGCCACTGCTCGTCGGTGACGTCGGGGGAGGGAGCACCGGCGCCGAGGTCCACGTGGGAAAAGTCCGGGATGGGAGGCATCAGGCCACTCCGATGTGGTCGAGTACGGAGGACAGCACGGCCACCGCGTCACAGCCCGCGAAGACGTAGTCGTCCACTCCGGCGTACGAGCCCGGGCGTCCCGCCAGGAACACCCGCTGGACGCCTGCCGACTTGAGCTCCTGCGCCGCGGGCCCGGCCTGCTCCTCGTACAGCGCGTCGCTGGAGCACAGACAGGCGACGACAGCTCCGGACGGGTCGTCGACCGGCTCGATGCCGCCCGCCTGGAAGAGGTTCGCGGCGAAGGACAGGCGCGCGGTGTGCGCGGCGGCCGGGCCGAGAGCGGCGAGGTGGACCTTGGGCCGGGCGCCGGTCGCGGCGAGGTGGGCGTCGGAACGGGCGCGCAGCGCCTCGTACGCCTCGTCGCGGCGCACGCGGGGGAGACCGCCGCCGGGGGTGGTGGGGGCGGCGGGCAGCGGCTCGCGCTCCACGGGCTTTTCGGCCAGGTTGGGGAACTCGCTGACGCCGGTGATGGGTTCGCGGCGCCGGGCGAGCTTCTTCTTACGGTCCTGCCAGGTCGCGGCGATCCGGTCGGCCGCGAAGCCGGAGGCGAGGGCGGCGGACTGCCCGCCGGCACGCTCCAGCTCCTGGAAGAAGGACCAGGCGGCGTGGGCGAGTTCGTCGGTGAGCTGCTCGACGTACCAGGAGCCGCCGGCCGGGTCGATGACGCGGGCCAGGTGGGACTCCTCCAGCAGGACGGTGGAGGTGTTGCGCGCGATCCGGCGGGCGAAGGCGTCCGGGAGGCCGAGGGCGTGGTCGAAGGGGAGCACGGTGACGGACTCGGCGCCGCCGACACCGGCGGCCAGGCAGGCCAGGGTGGTGCGGAGCATGTTCACGTAGGGGTCGCGGCGGCTCATCATCACCGGCGAGGTCACGGCGTGCTGCAGCTGCGCGGTGCCCCCGTCCGGCACCCCGCTGACCTCGGCGACCCGGGCCCACAGGCGGCGGGCCGCCCGCAGCTTGGCGATGGTGAGGAACTGGTCCGCGGTGGCCGCGTACCGGAACTCCAGCTGCCCGCAGGCCGCGTCGACCGACAGCCCGGCCTCGGTGAGGGCCCGCAGGTACGCGACGCCGGTGGCGAGCGAAGCGCCCAGCTCCTGCGCGGCCGAGGCCCCGGCCTCGTGATACGGCATGGCGTCCACGACGAGGGCCCGCAGGCCCGGCCAGTCGCGGTCGCACAGCCGGGCCAGCTCGACGGCCTCGGCCATGCCGATGACCTCACCCGTGCGGGCCGTGTACCCCAGCGGGTCGGCGCCCAGGTTGCCGCGCGCCCCATCCCGGGGCACGCCGCGCTCCTCGTACAGGCGCAGCAACGCACGGGCGGCGGCGTCGAATTCGCCGCCCGCGTCCAGCGCCACGGGAGCCAGATCCAGATAGACCCCGTCCAGCGCCGCCGCCAGAGCGTCCACCGGCACGCCGGAGGCGCCGACGGTCAGCCAGAGCGAGGTGACCCCGTTCTCCAGGTCGGCGAGCACGGCCTCGTTGGTGCGGTCCGGCTCGGTGCGCGCATGGCGCTGGCGTACGTCCCAGCCGCCCGCCGCGGCGCCCCCGGGCCGGCCGCCCCGGACGTACGGCGCGAAGCCGGGATATCCGAGGTCGGCAGGGGTGTCCCCGGTGTGTCCGGTGTCCCCGGCCGTGTAGAGGGGGCGGGCGGTGAGCTCGTCTTCGAGCGCGGTGGACAGTGCTTCCTCAGCCGCGGTCCCAGAGGCGTCCTTGCCCGATTTGCGCAGTACGCCCTCGACAAGGCGCTGCCACTGATCATGGGTCGCATCAGGGAACTCGGCGGCCAGCGAAAGCCCGTCATCAGGCAGGACCGTCATGCTCCGATGCTAGGACAGACGCACAAAGGAGCAGCAGAGGCAAGGGCTGTGACCTTGGACTCGGCGACACGCCCTTGAACCGGCCCGGCCCGTGCCGCTACGGCGGTCTGCGCCGCCAAGGCGCTCCGTGCGCCGGGTCTGTGACCGGGCGCGACCTTGGCCGGGGGCCGCCCGACCGCTAACGTCTTGTCCGATAGGACGACGGTGCGACGGAAGTCCGGTGAGATCCCGGCACGGTCGCGCCACTGTGTATCCGGCAGCCGGCCCCTCCCGGGGAGCGGCCGCCGGTGAGTCAGACCCGCGCATTCGTCGTCGCGTGCTCCAAACAAACGCGGGACGCGTGTTCCCGAGGAGGTCTCGCCATGGCTCAGTCCGCCATCGCCCCTGCCACCGTAGCTCCGGTTTCCCCGACCGCCACGGCCCCTCTCCCGATCCGGGCGATCCTGCCCTGGGCGGTGTTCTTCGGCCTGCTGATGCTCGTGCTGCTGTACTTCGTCGGCGCCGAGCAGGGCGCCACCTCCCTCATCTCCGGCGAGGGCGTCCACGAGTGGGTGCACGACGGCCGGCACCTCCTCGGCTTCCCCTGCCACTGACGAGACCAGGGGGACCCACACACATGAACTCCGCAGTCGTCAGAAACCTTCTGGTCCGCGGCATGCTCGCGGGCCTGGCCGCCGGGCTGCTCGCCTTCGGCCTGGCCTACCTCATCGGTGAGCCCAACGTGGACGCGGCCATCTCCTACGAGGAGAGCCACTCCCACGAGCACGAGATGGAACTCGTGAGCCGTGCTCTCCAGTCCACCGCCGGCCTCGCCACCGCCGTCCTGGTCTTCGGCACCGCGGTGGGCGGCATCGCCGCCCTCGCGTTCTGCTTCGCCCTCGGCCGCCTCGGACGCTTCAGCCCGCGCGCCACGGCAGCCCTGCTCGCCGGGGCCGCCTTCGCCACCGTCTACCTGGTGCCCTCCCTGAAGTACCCGGCCAACCCGCCCGCCGTCGGCAACCCCGACACCATCGGCAAGCGGACCACCCTGTACTTCCTGATGATCGCCCTCACCGTCCTCCTCGCGATCGGCGCCACCATCCTCGGCCGCCGCCTGGCGGGCCGCCTCGGCAACTGGAACGCCACCATCGCCGCCCTGATCGCCTTCATCGCGGTCATCACCGTCGCCATGGTCTTCCTCCCTGCCATCAACGAGGTCCCCGACGGCTTCCCCGCCACCACCCTCTGGCAGTTCCGCCTCGCCTCCCTCGGCATCCAGGCCCTGCTCTGGTCCTCCTTCGGCGTGATCTTCGGCACCCTCGCCGAGCGCGTCCTCAACCCCAGGCCCGCCGCGGACGCCGCGCCGGGCACGGACAACAGCACGGCCACGCAGGCGGCCGCCGTCCACTGACGCCCGCCGTCGCACCGCACCACCTCAAGGATCCGCCGGGGGCGCGCCCGGCGGATCTTGTTTTCGGTCAGCTCGGATCAGCTCGGCTCAGCTCACCCGTGGTCGTACACGGTCACCGCTATCCCCTTGCCCGTCAGCCGTGCCACCACCAGCGGCTCGACCCGCTCCCACCGGCCCCCGGCCAGCCCGCAGCCGATACGCGGCATGTGAACCGACGCGCCCAGCTCCGCCGCCCGGTCGGCCAGCGCGCCCAGCGCGGTGTCGATGGCCTCGTAACGCACCGGGACACCCTTGCTTCCCGTCCGTATCCCGTGCTGCCCCACCATGTTCGCGATCCACACCAGCGGTTCCACCTGCACCATCTGCAGGGCGCCCAGCCCGAAGTCGTTCCCCGCCCGCTCCCGGTGCCAGCGCCGATACGCCGCCTCCGGCTCGCTCCAGCGCCGCGACACGGCCAGCACGAAGCCCTTGCCCCAGCCGCCCAGGTCGTTGCAGACGTGTGCGATCACCTTCGGGCCCTTGCCCAGGGGCGTGGTCGCGTCCCCCCGTACGTACTCGATCCCCGTTGTCGACATGATCCGAAGGTAACGGGAGGCACTGACAACGGGCCCGCGGATATCCGGTCGTCCCCGGCCCGGAGGCCGATTACGGTGGGCAGCCGACCCACGGATCCGCCGAGGAGACTGCGATGCCCCGCACCGGGACCACCGGGACCGGCACGACGACGCTGTGGCGGCCGGTCGGCCCGGAGGAACTCGCCCTCGTCGAGGCGTCGGGCTGGCGGGCCTGGCCGCCGCGGCTGCCCGAGCAGCCCATCTTCTACCCGGTGCTCAACGAGGACTACGCGATCCGCATCGCCAGGGACTGGAACGTCCCCGCCTCCGGCGTCGGCTACGTGACCCGGTTCGAGGCCGACAGCGAGTTCCTCACCCGCTACCCGGTCCGGCAGGCCGGCGGCAGGACGATTCTGGAACTCTGGGTCCCGGCGGAGGAACTGGCGGAGTTCAACGGCCACATCGTCGGCACCATCGAGGTCGTTCATGAGTTCCGGCCGCCGGCATGAGCTCCGGCCGCTCCCGTAGCAGAGCCGGCGCCACCGTGGCCGCGGCGCTGACGCTTGCCCTGGGGCTGGGCATCAGGGCGGCAGCGGCAGGAGACGTCGCCAAATACGCCGGGGACGCGCTCTACACCGTTCTGCTCCAGGCGCTGGTCGTCCTGGCCGTCCCCAGGGTGAAGCCGGTCGCGGCGGCCGGGACCGCGCTGGGGATCAGCTGGGCGATCGAGCTGTGGCAGCTCAGCGGGGTGCCCGCGGAGCTGTCCGCGCGGAGCGTCATCGCGCGGCTGGTCCTGGGTTCCACCTTCAATCCGCCCGACCTGTTCTGGTACGCCGTGGGCGCCGCACTCGGCTGGCTGGTCCACAGGCTGGTCCACGCCCGTATTGCCCGGAGATCACATCAAGTGGCAGGCTGCTGACCATGAGCGCTCCGGACCGTAATCGCTCGCAGCCGATCCCAGCCCGCCGGCCGTACCTTCGCAGCGAACTGCACAGCAAGCTCGCCCCGTTGAGCGACCAGGTGGCGAATCTCTGGGACGGTGCCCACCCGCTCGAATACGAGGAGATCGCCGACGGCCTGTACGCGGTGTTCCGTACCGCGAGCAATCTGGCGCCGCAGAAGAGCTACACGGGCTGCACCGAACACCCCAACGGCGCCCTGGACCCCGAAGCGCCTGACGGCTGGGGGCTCTGCCTCATCTGCAACGACCGACGCCGCCAGGGTGCCAGCGTCCTCCCGTCGGCAGGCACGGGTGCGCAGCGGCGCGGCGGGTATCCGGTGCCGGAGCCCCCGTTCACGCTGGAGCGCCTCGTCGAGTGCATGCGCGAGCTGAACGAACTCGCGTTCTCCCTCGAACTGACCTCACCCACATCCGCGTACGCCACGGTTGCTGACCGGCTCCACGAAGCCTTCTGCGTGGCCAGGGAGCTGGCCCGCCCGCGCAACGTCTCCGGCTGCGCCAAGCACCCCGGCGCCCCGCTCGACCCCGATGCGCCGCCAGGGGAGGAGTGCCTCTTCTGTGCCGGTGAGAAGCGGCGGCAGGCCCTGGCCGGCAACCCCGTGACCCTGCCCCCGGTCCGCCGGGGCGAGCGCCGCAACACCTACCGGCGCTTCCCGCGCGCCGTCAACCCCGGTCCGTGATGTCGCGTTCGGCGGCCAGCGCGGAGATCCGCGCGGCGAGCGCGGTGTCCTTCGCGGTGATCGCGCCGCCCGCGTCATGGGTGTTCACGGCGAAGGTGATCGTGCCGTACAGGATCGTGATCCGCGCGTGGTGGTCCGCCTCGTCCTCGGCGGCGGCCACCGCCGCGTAGAACGGCGGGACGGCGGCCCGGCCCGCCTTGTACGTGGCGGTCAGCTCGCCGTCCTTCACCGTCCAGCCGGGCAGGTCCCGGAGCGCTCCGGCGAGCTCGTCTTCGGTCAGCGGCGGTACGGGCATCGGGGCGGTCCCTTCGGACGGGGCGGGGTCCTTCTCGTTGTACCAGCTCCATGCGGGGGGCCGCCCGCGCCACGGGGCCGCCGCACGGGTGAGGGCCGGACAGGCGTTAGTCCTCCCAGTCCAGCTGGGCCTCGGGGACACCGGCCGAGCGGGCGTACTCCTTCGCCTTGTCCCGGCCCGCCGCGTCACCGCGCGGATAGCGGAACACCTGGCCGGCGAAGACCACGAACGCCTCGGCCGAGGTGTTGAAGTTGACATACCAGCCGCCCGTCGGCGCCAGGCATCCCGCGAGCGCCTCCGCCAGCGGCCCGGCGTCGCTCTGCGCCGCCTCGAACTCCAGGAGCGTCCAGTGGCGCGGCTGGCCGTCCGCCGCGGTGCCCGCCTCGATCCGCGACATCTTCGCCAGCGTGAGCGGGACACCGTCCAACTCGGCCCCGATACGCAGGCTTTCGGCGATCAGTACACCTTTGAGCATCGTCTCTCCCGCACGGTTGCCATACGATGAGCGCCCGTGACGTCGTATGAACACTGGTCCCTCATCGTCTCGTTCGTCTCGCTGGCCCTCAGTATCACGGGCTTCGGGGCATTGCTGTGGCAGCTTCTGATGCTCGCTCAGTCGACGCGGCTCGATCACGCCCGGCGGCGTACGCAGGCCACCATGGAGTACCTCAGCGCCACCATGGACCGCCGGAGCAGCCTGCGCGAGCGGGGCATTCCCGAGGACCGGGACTCCGCCGAGCTGACGGCACTGATCGACCGCAGCGTCGCCGGAGACGCGCAGGCGACCAAGCTCATCGTCGAATATCTGACGATCTTCAATTTCCTCGGCGTCGCCGCTCAGTCCGACGCCTTCGATCCGGCCGTCATCGACCAGGCATGGGGCGGCCTGATCCTCGCCGTGCACGGGAACTACCGGCCCTGGATCGACAGCCAGCGGGAGAGGCGGGGCGAACCCCGGCTCTACGAGGACCTGGAGTGGCTGGCCGCCCGCATGACACCACGGCGGGTCGCTCCCGTCACAGTTCCGAGTCCTCACTCACCGACGGTTTGACATCGGGCGTCCCGTCCACGAGCCCGAGGTCCCCCGGGCGGACCGGGCGCGCCTCGCGCTGCGCCAGCCACCCGGACACCCGCGGTCCGCCGTACAGTGCCTCGCCCTCCCGGACGGTGCGCACGTGCCGGAATCCCTGGCTCAGGTAGTAGTCCTGCAGCCGGCGGTTCGTGGTCCAGGCATCGAGCCGCAGCCACTTCGCCGAGGCGCGGTACGCGCGGTCGCCCGCCCAGTCCAGCAGTCGCCCCCCGAGGTTCTGACCGGCATGGGTGCGGGCGACCGTGAGCTTGCTGACGTACTTGGCGGGCTCGCTCGCCTCGGCCGCCGTCCACAGCCCCTCCCCGGCATCCGGGGTGACGGTGATCGTGGCCGCGGTCACGTCCCCGTCGCGCACCATGAACACGGTTCCGCGACGGACGGCGGCCAGCAACCGGTCCGCCGGATACGGACGCCCCCACTGGTCGGTGCCGAGCAGGGCCAGCCAGGCCGCCGCCTCCTCCCGGAAGGCCAGCAGCCTCGCCAGATCCTCCGGTCGAGCGGAAGTTATGATCACGGTGTCTCGTTTCTGGCCGGCGAACCACAGCTTCGGGGAAACCATCATGAACGACCTCGCCCGCTGGAAGGGCCTGCCCAGCGCCGTGCTCGCCGATGTGACCGACGCCGAACCGCTCTCCGGAGGAGCGGTCAACGACGTCTGGCGCCTGACCCTCGCAGGCGGAACCCGGCTTGTCCTCAAGGGCTCTGCCCAGGTGCCGTCCGACCTGTTCCCCTTCGAGGCGGACGGACTGCGCGCCCTGCGCGATCAGGGCGGACTCCGAACGCCCCGTGTGCTGGAGGTCAGTTCCAGCCACCTCCTCATGGAGTCGATGGAAGCCCTCCCCGGCACCGACGCGTTCTGGGAAGCGGCCGGCCGGGCAGTCGCCGGTCTGCACGCGGTGCGCGGAGACCGGTTCGGCTGGCACCGCGACGGATGGCTGGGCCTCCTCCGCCAGGAGAACACCTGGACCGAGGACGGGCACGAGTTCTTCGCCGAGCACAGGATCCGCCGCTACCTGCGGGAGCCCAAGGTCCGACGGGCCCTGGACGCCGCCGATCTGGCAGGCCTGGAAAGGATCTGCGACCGCCTTCACCTGCTCGTCCCGTCCGCGCCGAGCGTGCTCAATCACGGGGATCTGTACCGTGGCAACGTTGTCGCGGACGCCGCCGGCGCGCCGGTGTTCATCGACCCGGCGGTGTGCTGGACGTGGGCCGAATCCGAACTCAGCATGATGTACTGCGTCGCTCCTCCTCCGGAGTGCTTCTTCCGTGCCTATCAGGAGATCTCGCCACTCGCCGACGGCTGGCAGGAACGCATGCCGCTGCTGCACCTGCGCGAACTCCTCAGCGTGGTCGCCCATTTCGGCGCGGTGGCGGACTGCCTGACAGAGATCAGAGAAGTCGTCCGCACGTTCCGCTGAACCTACGGGTGGTGCGGCGGGATGGTCGCCACCGCAGGCGCCGGCTCGGGCCAGACGAGCAGGACGGGACAGGGGGCGTGGTCGACGACGAAGCGGCTGGCCGGCCCGAGGCTACGCGGTCCCAGGTGTGTACGGTCGCCGTCGCGGGCGAGGATGAGCAGCTCCGCACCTTCCGTGGCCGCGACGACCTCCCGCTCGATCCGTCCGACCCGCTCCAGGCGGGTGCACGGGCCGCCCAGGCGCTCGGCGGCGGCCTGGAGCAGCTCCCGGGCGGACGCGGCGGCCAGGGCGGTGACCCGTTCGCCGGGGTCACGTTTGTGGTGCGCGCGGCCGAGCAGCCCGGCGTAGGCGCCATGTGCGGCGCCGGGGATGTCGCTGCCGGTGACATGGAGCAGGACGACCTCGGCGTCCCGGGGCGCGTGTGCCCGGGCGGCGTCGACGCACGCGGGCCAGGTGCCTTCGACGATCCAGACGACGACGGCCATCGCTTCAGCCTCCTCCGAGCACGGTCAGCGAAGCCCACAGTGCCAGTACGGCGAGGAAAAGGCTCGCGGGTACGGCGAGCAGTCCGAGCCGGGTGAACTCCCACAGCTCCACCTCACCGTCGTGCGCGTGCACGATGCGCCGCCACAGCAGGGTGGCCAGCGATCCGGCGTAGGTGAGGTTCGGTCCGATGTTCACCCCCACAAGCACGGCGAGTACGGCGCCGGCTCCCGACGGGGCCGTCAACGGGAGCAGTACCAGCACAGCGGGCAGGTTGTTGATCACGTTCGCCAGCACCGCGGCCACCGCCGCGAGGCCCAGCAGCGCGGCCGGCCCCGTACCGCCCGGGATCAGCCCGCCCAGCGCCCCGTCCAGCCCGTTGTCCACGACCGCCTGCACCACGATCCCCAGCGCCAGCACGAAGGCCAGGAACGGCACGGACGCCGCACGCACGATCGCGCTCGGGCTCGTCCGGCGCCGGGCCAGCGCCCTGGCCGCCAGGACCACCGCACCTGCCATCGCCGCCCATGCCGGGTCGATCCCCAGCGCCGAGGTCACTACGAAACCGGCCAGCGTGCCCCCCACCGTGGCCAGCGCGAACACCGGCAGCCCGGCCGCGTCAGCAGCGGGCGGCGCCTGCGCACCGGCGTCCAGATCAGTGGCGAAGAACCTGCGGAACACCGCGTATTCGGCGGCGATCGCAACCAGCCACGGTAGCGCCATCAGCGCGGCGAACCGGGTGAAACTCAGCCCGCTCGCCGCGAACGCCAGCAGGTTCGTGAGGTTGGAGACCGGCAGCAGCAGTGAGGCCGTGTTCGACAGATGCGTGCACGCGTACATATGCGGCTTGGGCCGGGCGCCGATGCGCGCGGCGGTGGCGAACACCACCGGCGTGAGCAGCACCACCGTGGCGTCCAGGCTCAGCACCGCCGTGATCACCGACGCGCTGACGAACACCTGGACCAGCAGCCGCCGCGGCCGCCCCGCCGCCGTCCGCGCCATCCACGCCCCGCACGCGTCGAACAGCCCCTCCTCGTCGCACAACTGGGCCAGCACCAGCACTGCCGCCAGAAACCCGATCACCGGCCCCAGCCGCCCCGCCTCGGCCCGGGCGTCCGCCAACGAGATCGCCCCGGTGCCGATCACCACCGCCGCCGCAGGAACAGCGACCACCGCCTCCGGCCAGCCGAAGGGACGTACCACCGCACAGACCAGCACCAGCACCAGCAGGGCCACGGAAAGGATCTCCGCGAGCGAGGTGTTCAGGATCCACTCCTTGCAGGCGGCGGCAGCGTGAGCCCCCATCGAACCAGACGCGGTCAGCAAGCAGCCCCGCCGCTTTCCGTGAAGGAAAGCGGCGGGGCTGAGGACGCAGGGCCGCTTTTAGATGTCGAAGTAGAGCTCGAACTCGTGCGGGTGCGGCCGCAGCTGGATCGGGGCGATCTCGTTGACCCGCTTGTAGTCGATCCAGGTCTCGATGAGGTCCGGGGTGAAGACCCCGCCCGCGAGCAGGAACTCGTGGTCGGCCTCGAGGGCGTCGAGGACGGCCGGGAGGGAGGTGGGGACCTGGGGGACGCCGGCGTGCTCTTCGGGGGCGAGCTCGTAGAGGTCCTTGTCGACGGGCTCGGCGGGCTCGATCTTGTTCTTGATGCCGTCGAGGCCGGCCAGCAGGAGGGCCGAGAAGGCCAGGTACGGGTTGCTGGACGGGTCGGGGGCGCGGAACTCGATGCGCTTGGCCTTGGCGTTGGCACCCGTGATCGGGATACGGATCGCGGCGGAGCGGTTGCGCTGGGAGTAGACCAGGTTGACCGGGGCCTCGAAGCCGGGGACCAGGCGGTGGTAGGAGTTCACCGTCGGGTTGGTGAAGGCCAGCAGCGAGGGGGCGTGCTTGAGGATGCCGCCGATGTAGTAGCGGGCGGTGTCCGAGAGGCCCGCGTAGCCCTGCTCGTCGTAGAAGAGGGGCTGGCCGCCCTGCCAGAGGGACTGGTGGCAGTGCATGCCGGAGCCGTTGTCACCGAAGATCGGCTTGGGCATGAAGGTGGCGGTCTTGCCGTTGCGCCAGGCGACGTTCTTCACGATGTACTTGAAGAGCATCAGGTCGTCGGCGGCGGCGAGCAGCGTGTTGAACTTGTAGTTGATCTCGGCCTGGCCGGCGGTGCCGACCTCGTGGTGCTGGCGCTCGACCTGGAGGCCGGAGGCCTCCAGCTCCAGGGAGATCTCGGCGCGCAGGTCGGCGAAGTGGTCGACCGGCGGGGTGGGGAAGTAGCCGCCCTTGTAGCGGACCTTGTAGCCGCGGTTGTCCTCCAGCGCACCGGTGTTCCAGGCGCCGGCCTCGGAGTCGATGTGGTAGAAGGACTCGTTCGGGCCAGTGGCGAAGCGGGCGCTGTCGAAGACGTAGAACTCGGCCTCGGGGCCGAAGTACGCGGTGTCGGCGATGCCGGTGGAGGCGAGGTAGGCCTCGGCCTTCTTGGCCACGTTGCGCGGGTCACGGCTGTACTGCTCGCCGGTGATCGGGTCGTGGATGAAGAAGTTGATGTTGAGCGTCTTGTCCTTGCGGAACGGGTCGACGCGCGCCGTCGACAGGTCCGCGCGCAGGGCCATGTCCGACTCGTGGATGGCCTGGAAGCCGCGGATCGACGAACCGTCGAAGGCGAGCTCCTCGTCCGGGTCGAAGGAGCCGACCGGAACGGTGAAGTGCTGCATGACACCGGGCAGGTCGCAGAACCGGACGTCCACGAACTTGACGTCCTCATCAGAGATGAACTTGTTCACCTCGTCGGCGTTCTGGAAAGACATCCAACTCCTCCTTGGCCCGGCCTGCGGCGACCGGATTGCGGCTTTTACGTGCGACCAGTGCGGTGGCACACGTTGGACCTGACCTTAGGGATCAGGGATTTCCCCATCATGACCCATTTGTTTCTTAGAGGTTAACCGCGACCCCTGGAGAGTGAAGGGGCAAGGGGGGACTGATCCGTACAGCGCAGTACGGTGGACACGTGGAAAACAGGGATGCGATCGGATCATGGCTGGACGGCCCCAAGGCGGCGGCCGAGCAGGCAGGCGTCGACTTCGGCTACCGGGGCGAGCGGCTGGGGCTGCCGGAGGAGGGGTCGGGCTCGATCGCGCCGGTGGGGCGGCGGATCGGAGCGCTGTTCATCGACTGGTTCCTGTGCCTGGTGATCGCATACGGCTTGATCGCGCAGGGTGACGCACGCGGCGCCAACCAATGGACGACGGTGGTCTTCGCCGTACTCAGCGTGCTCACCCTCGGCACCATCGGCATGACGCCCGGCAAGCGGCTGCTGCGCCTGCGCGTGGTCCGGCTGGACGGCACCAGGCTCGGGTTCGGCGCGGTCGTGCTGCGCACGCTGCTGCTGCTCCTGGTGATCCCGGCGGCGGTCTGGGACCGCGACACCCGCGGGCTGCACGACAAGGCGGTGGGCGCGGTGCAGGTCCGGCTGTGAGGAATGTGGAGTGACAGGGGAACGACGACAGAGGAACGACGATGGGCCCGGAGGTTCTGCCTCCGGGCCCATCGTCATTTCGTATGCGATTTCGGGCCGCTCAGCGCCCCTTCGGCATCCGCATTCCCTTGGGCATCGGGCCCTTCGGAACCGGCATGTTCTTCATCAGGTCGCCCAGCGCGCGCAGCCGGTCGTTGACCTCGGTGACCTTGGGGCCGGGCAGTACGCGCGGCAGCTTCAGCAGCGTCGTACGCACCTTCTTCAGCGGCACCTCGCCCTCGCCGGTGCCGACGATGATGTCGGTGACCGGCACGTCGAGCACGACGCGCGCCATCTTGCGCTTCTCGGCCGCCAGCAGGGACTTCACCCGGTTCGGGTTGCCCTCGCCGACCAGCACGATGCCGGCCTTGCCGACCGCGCGGTGCACGAGGTCCTGGCTCTTGTTCATCGCCACCGCCGGGGTGACGGACCAGCCGCGTCCGACGTTCTCAAGGACCGCCGCGGCCGCGCCCGGCTGGCCTTCGAGCTGCCCGAAGGCGGCCCGTTCGGCCCGGCGCCCGAAGATGACCGCCATCGCGAGGAATGCCAGGAGGAAGCCCAGGATGCCCGCGTAGATGGGGTGACCGATCAAGAAACCGATAGCGAGGACGACACCGAAGGTGACGATGCCCACAGCCGCTAGGACGAGACCGACCTTGGAGTCGACCCGCCTGGTCATCTTGTACGTCTGGACGATCTGCTTAAGTCGCCCAGGGGTGCTGCTCTCGGAAGATTCCCTCGCCATGCCGGACAGGATACGTGTCCGAACGGCTGGAAGTGCTACCGGTGTGGGGCCAGGGGCTAGCGCGAGCCCATGGCGTCAAGGACGTGCTGGGCCTCGTGGCGGTCCTTCGCCCGCTTGCGGTCCTCCAGGACGGCGGACCACGCGTTGCGGCGGGCGGTCTGCTCCGCGCCGCGCAGCAGGAACGATTCGACGACGCGCAGCGCGCCCGTGACGGAGGTGGCGGGGAAGGTTGAGGCGGCGGCCTGCATGTGGGTCCCCCTAAGGACGCTCAGAATCGCAAGGATGTGCGTGAATCCAGGGTCACCACATTGTGTTACCAGTCCGTGACCGGTCGGTCAAACTCGCATGAAGGCCAAGCGAGTCTTCTACGCTGACCGACCACGTCAGGGCTCCGAACGGAAAACCCTGACGTGACCGGATCCACAGGACAGCAGTAGATCAGCCGCGAGCCGCGAGCGCCTGCTGGAAGAGCCGTCCGGCGCGGTACGAGGAGCGCACGAGCGGCCCCGACATCACACCCGCGAAGCCGATCTCCTCGGCCTCCTCCTTCAGTTCCACGAACTCCTGCGGCTTCACCCAGCGCTCGACGGGGTGGTGCCGCACGGTCGGCCGCAGGTACTGGGTGATCGTGATCAGCTCGCAGCCGGCGTCGTGCAGGTCCTGCAGGGCCTGGCTGATCTCCTCGCGCTCCTCGCCCATGCCGAGGATGAGGTTGGACTTGGTCACCAGACCGGCTTCCCGGGCCCGGGTGATGACCTCCAGCGACCGCTCGTAGCGGAAGGCCGGGCGGATCCGCTTGAAGATCCGCGGGACCGTCTCCACGTTGTGCGCCAGCACCTCGGGACGGGCGCCGAAGACCTCGGCGAGCTGCTCGGGGACCGCGTTGAAGTCGGGGATGAGCAGCTCGACCTTGGTGCGGCCGTCGGCCCGGTCCGCCGTCATGGCGTGGATCTGGCGCACGGTCTCGGCGTAGAGCCAGGCGCCGCCGTCCTCCAGGTCGTCGCGGGCGACGCCGGTGATGGTGGCGTAGTTCAGGTCCATGGTGACGACCGACTCGCCGACCCGGCGCGGCTCGTCGCGGTCCAGGGCCTCCGGCTTGCCGGTGTCGATCTGGCAGAAGTCGCAGCGCCGGGTGCACTGGTCGCCGCCGATGAGGAAGGTGGCCTCACGGTCCTCCCAGCACTCGAAGATGTTGGGGCAGCCGGCCTCCTGGCACACCGTGTGCAGGCCCTCGCTCTTCACCAGCGCCTGCATCTTGGTGTACTCGGGACCCATCTTCGCCCGGGTCTTGATCCACTCGGGCTTGCGCTCGATGGGGGTCTGGCTGTTGCGGACCTCCAGACGCAGCATCTTGCGGCCTTCAGGTGCGACAGCGGACACGTCCGACTCCCTCTTGCGAATTCGCAGACTTCGTTTCCATGGCGAACACCAGGGTACGCCCGTGCATTCCTAAACAGGGACCGGCTCTATACGGCCCGGGGGAGGGGTGCCGCCGTGTCCAGGACCGCCCGCAGATGCTTCTCGACCACCGGCAGCACCTCCCGCACGGAGACATCGCGGCCCAACTCGTTGCTGAGCGAGGTGACGCCCGCGTCCCGGATGCCGCACGGCACGATCCGGTCGTACGCGGTGTTGTCCGGGTCGCAGTTGAGCGCGAAGCCGTGCATCGTCACGCCCTTGGCGACCCGGATGCCGATCGCGGCGAGCTTGCGGTCCTCGCGGCGCTGGCCGGCGTTGGAGGGGGCGTACTCGGGGCCGCTGAGGCGGGGGTCGAACTCCTCGTCGTGCAGGCGCGGGTCGAAGTCCAGGGTGAGCCCGGGGATCACGGCGGGGCGGTCTTGGACCGGGTCGCCCAGGACCCAGACGCCGGACCGTCCCTCGACCCGCGAGGTCTCCAGGCCGAACTCCGCGCAGGCGCCGATCAGGGCGTCCTCAAGGCGTCGTACGTGTGCCACGACGTCCACCGGGCGGGGGAGCTTCAGGATCGGGTAGCCGACGAGCTGGCCCGGGCCGTGCCAGGTGATCTTGCCGCCGCGGTCGACGTCCACCACGGGGGTGCCGTCCAGGGGGCGCTCGTTGTCCTGCGTACGCCGCCCCGCGGTGTAGACCGCCGGGTGTTCCAGCAGCAGGCACGTGTCGGGGATCTCGTCCGCGAAGCGGGCCGCGTGCACCCGCCGCTGCTCCTGCCATGCCTCCTGGTACTCCACGGCTTCCCCGCCGAAACCCAGGTGGACGAAACGCAGGTCACTCACGGCTGCTCCTTGGTGTGTCGCCCTCGTCGCCTCATGCGCTGCCTCACGCGCTCTGCACAACTGTACGTCCGGGGGTACGGGGGTCTGCGGACGCCCCTGACGGCCGCGACATACCAGGCGTACGGAGTGGAGGGAAGGATTCCGGGTGCACAGCCCGGGGAAATTCACCCGTTTCGGCGAATGCGAGGCTCAGGTAGTGAGCGGGTCGCCACAGAACGTTACATTCGCGCCGTTCTGGACGAATACCTGGAAGGCAGGGGACCGCACCGCCGATGACCGACCGATCCACGCAGCGCTCGCCCAACCGTCGGCTCGCCGCCCTCATCGCTGAGGCCGGATTCTCCAACGCAGGGCTCGCCCGCCGCGTGGACCAGCTCGGCATAGAACACGGCCTCGATCTCCGCTACGACAAGACCTCCGTCACCCGCTGGCTGCGCGGTCAGCAGCCGCGCGGCACCACGCCCGCCCTCATCGCCGAGGTCTTCACGCGCAGGCTGGGCCGCCGCCTGTCCGCGCAGGACCTCGGCCTCGACGCCGTCGCGCCCGTCTACGCGGGCCTGGAGTTCGCCGGCTCCCCGGAGGAGGCCATCGACATCGTCGCCGGGCTCTGGCGCAAGGACACCGGCGGCCAGACGGACGGCCGCCGCATCGCCTTCACCCCGGCCGGGCTCGTCGTCCCCAGCCGCGACTGGCTCATCGGCCGCGCCGACGACCGGGTCGCCCGCGGCCCGGCCGCCGATCCCGCGCCCGGATCCGGCATGCGCGTGCCCGCCCAGACCCGGGGCCCGGGGCCGGCGCACTCCCTCTCGCCGTCCGGGTCCGGGTCCGCCTCCCCGCCCCGGGCCACCGGCCAGCGCGTCACCATGGGCGACATCGCCGCCCTCCGCTCCGTCGGCGAGCTCTTCCGCTCCCTCGACAACGCCTACGGCGGCGGCCACGCCCGCCAGGCCCTCGTCCGCTACCTCGAGTACGAGGCCGAGCCCATGCTCCGCGGCTCCTACGGTGAAGCCCTCGGCCGCCGTCTCTTCGCCGCCGTCGCCGACCTCACCCGCCTCGTCGGCTGGACCTCCTACGACATCGGCTCCCACGGCCTCGCCCAGCGCTACTTCGTCCAGTCGCTGCGCCTGGCCCAGGCCGCCGCCGACCGCGTCTACGGTGCCTACGTGCTCGTCACGATGAGCCGCCAGGCCGTCTACCTCGGCCACGGCCGCGAGGCCGTCCAACTGGCCCGGGTGGCCCAGCAAGGCGTCGGCTCCGGCGCCGCCCCCGTCGTCCAGGCCCTGCTCCACGCGGCCGAAGCCCGCGGCCACGGCCTCCTCGGCGAGGTCCGCGCCTGCACCGCCGCCCTCGTCCGCGCCGAACGGGCCCTGGAGGCCGCCCGCGGCGACGACGTCCCCCACTGGGCCCGCTTCTTCGACGAGGCCCAGCTCGCCGACGAGTTCGGCCACTGCCACCGCGACCTCCAGCAGTACCGCGCCGCCGTCCAGCACGCCGAGCGCTCCCTTCAGCTGCGCGGCGCCGCCTACGCCCGCTCACGGCTCTTCTGCCGCGTCGTCCTGGCCTCGTCCCGCCTCGGCCTCGGCGAGCTCGACGCGGCCTGCGCCCTCGGCGCCGAGGCCATGCAGCAGGCGGCCGACATGCGCTCGCTGCGCGCGACGGAATACGTACGCGACTTCGCCCGGCGTCTGGAAGCCCACCGCGACGCACCCGCGGTGCGGGCCTTCCACGACCGCGCGGCCTCGCTGGGGGTGCTGTCGATGTGACGGTCCCGGGGCCGCGCCCCGGACCCCGGACGGGCTGAAATCCAGCCCGTCCGGACAGACCCTAAAGCGGCCGACCCATCAGCACATCGTCCACAAGCGCCCCCTCCAGCAGGAATTCGCCCGGCAGCACGCCCTCCACCACGAAGCCGAGGGATTCGTAGAGCCGCCGTGCGGGCTCGTTGTGCCCCAGCACGCGCAGCGTGATCCGGCAGGCGCCCTGCGCGCGGGCCGTGTCCATCGCCGCTTCCAGCAGGGCCCGCGCGACCCCGCGCCCGCGAGCCCGGGGAGCGACGGCCAGGCCCTGGATCTGGCGGACGTGCGCGTTGCAGGCCAGCGGGGTGGGCGGGACGACACGCACGTAGCCGGCGAGGCGCCCGTCGGCCTCGGCGACGAGGCAGGGGGCCGGGGTGTGGCCGTCGTCGAAGAAGGCGTCGTCGGCCGCGGGCCGGGGCTGGACGGCGTGCAGGGTGGACCAGGCGTCGCGGTCGACGCCGGCGAGCTCCGCGTCGTCGGAGAGCGCGGCCGGCCGGATGCTTATGTCGGACATGCGGTCACCCTGCCAGGACGGGCCGCCGCGGCGCGAGGCAGTATTGCCGCATGCGCATCGCAGTCACCGGCTCCTCCGGTCTGATCGGCTCCGCTCTCGTACGCTCGCTGCGCACCGACGGCCATGAGGCCGTACGCCTCGTGCGCAGCGAGCCCTCCGCGCCGGACGAGGTCCGGTGGGATCCGGATCGTCAATATGTCGACACGGCCGGGCTCATCGGGTGTGACGCGGTGGTCCACCTGGCCGGCGCGGGAGTCGGTGATCACCGGTGGACGGCGGCGTACAAGAAGCAGATCCGCGAGAGCCGCGTGCTGGGGACGGCGGCGATCGCCGAGGCGGTGGCGTCGATGGCCACGCCGCCACGGGTGCTGATCAGCGGGTCGGGAGTCAACTTCTACGGGGACACGGGCGACCGCGCGGTGGATGAGAAGGACCCGCCGGGCGACGGCTTCCTCGCCGAGGTCTGCCAGGCCTGGGAGGAGGCGACGGGCGCGGCGGAGGAGGCGGGCGTGCGCACGGCGCACGTGCGCACCGGGCTGGTCGTGGCGCAGCACGGCGGAGCGTGGGGGAGGCTGTTCCCGCTGTACAAGGCGGGTCTGGGCGGACGGCTGGGCAACGGCCGGCAGTACTGGAGCTTCATCGCGCTGCACGACCACATCGCGGCGCTGCGCCACATCATCGACACCCCCGAGCTCTCCGGCCCGGTGAATCTGACCGGCCCTGAGCCGATCACCAACCGCGAGGTCAACGCCGCCATGGCCCGGGTGCTGCGGCGCCCGGCGCTCTTCGCGGTGCCCGCGCCCGTGCTCAAGGCGGTGCTGGGCGAGTTCGCGGACGACGTGCTGGGCAGTTTCCGGGTCCGGCCCGGGAAGCTGCTGGATTCGGGATTCGCCTTCGCCTTCCCGGAGATCGACGGCGCGATTCGAGCGGCGCTCGGCCGATAACCCCCGCTTCAAGCACCCTGGTTGTGGGCATGACGGTTCCAGCGCAGCTGACGCGAGCGGGGAACCATGCCGACCTCCGGGAGGGGCATAGTGCTCTCAACGGCACGCCCAACGCACGAGAACGTGACTGACGTATGCGTGATCGGTGCCGGCCTCGCCGGTCTGGCCGCGGCACAACATCTGACCGGCGCCGGAGTGAGCGTCACGGTCCTTGAAGCCGCCGACCGGGTCGGCGGGCGGATGGCCACCGACAAGGTGGACGGCTTCCGCCTCGACCGTGGCCCGCAGCTCCTCAACACCTCGTACCCCGAACTGCGCAGGACGCCCGGGCTCCACGGCCTGCAGCTGCGGCCCTTCGCGCCCGGCGCCGTGGTCCGTGCCGGCGCCGGCCGCGCCGCGCGCGCCCTGGACCGGGCCCGGCTGCGCTCCGGCCTCAACCGGCTCGCCGCCACGCCCGCCGAGCAGCTCCTCACCCGCCCCGAGACCACCGCCGCCGCCGCACTCTCCAACGCCTTCGCCCCGCGCGCGGTCGACGGCTTCCTGCGCCCGCTGCTCGCCGCCCTGCTCTGCGACGCCGAACTCGGTACCTCCAGCCGCTGCGCCGACCTCGCCCTGCGGGGCTTCGCCCGCGGCCGTACGTGCCTGCCGGCCGGCGGCGCCGGCGCAGTGCCCGAGCGGCTCGCCGACGCCTTGCCGCCGGGGACGGTACGGCTGGGGGTGCGGGGCGTCGCGGTGGCCACGAACGGCGTCGTGCTGGAGGGCGGCGGCTTCCTCGCCTGCCGGGCGGTCGTCGTCGCCACCGGCGCCCGTGCGGCGGGCGAGCTGCTGCCCGGCCTGCGCATGCCGGGTTTCCACGGCGTCACCGTCGTCCACCACGCTGCCCCCGCCGCGCCGCTGCGCGAGCCCTCCCTCGTCCTCGACGCCGACCGCCGCGGCCCCGTCTCCCACACCCTCCCCGCCAGCCTCGTCGACCCCTCCCGCGCCCCGGCCGGCCGCGCCCTCGTCACCTCCGTCCTCCTCGGCCCCCCGGCCCCCGACACCCTCGTCCGCGACCACCTCGCCGACCTCTACGGCGTCCCCACCCGCGACTGGGAGCTCCTCGCCGTCCACCACGACCCCGAAGCCGTCCCCGCCATGCCCGCACCACACGACGTACGGCGGCCGGTACGGGTGCTCCAGGGGCTCTACGTCTGCGGTGACCACCGGGGCACCAGCAGCGTCCAGGGCGCCCTGCTGTCGGGGCGTCGGGCGGCGTACCAGGCCATGCGCGACTTCGGCGTACGGCCGGGCCACGCGGGTGCGGAGGGTGCGGAGGGCGAGGAGGCGGTGGCCGCGTAGAAACTGACCGGGGGCCGGCTACGTGAAGCGCGCCCAGAGCTTCGGGAAGCGCTCACCCATCGCGCCGGCGTCCTCGAAGTCGACGTATGTGCCCTCCGGCTCCGCCGGAGGCTCGGCGAGGGCGAGATCCGGCAGCCGGACACCGGTGAGCGCCTCGTAGGCCTCGTCCGCGGCATAGCCCAGATCCTCGGCGTCCCCGTCCGTCTCGGGGTCGAAGACGTCCACGAGCCCGGCTAGGTCGTCGGGCTCGTGGAGGGCGCCCTCGAAGGCATGGCGGCCCTGGCCGATCAGCCAGCAGCGGAAGAAGTCGAAGGCGTCGTCGCTCGCGCCGCCCAGCATGATGTCGGCCGCCGCCCACACATCCCAGCGGTAGGCGCGGTTGAAACGGTTCTCGAAGTGGCGGGCGAAGTCGGCCACCGACTCCGGGTCGAGCTGCGTCAACCGCTCGACCAGCAGATCGGCATGGTCCTCCGGATCGCCGCCCGCGGCGTCCCGCGTGTTGTCGATGATCTCCCAGAACTCCGTCTCGTCCATCACCGCTCCAGCATCCGCTTCGCCGGGCCCACCCGCACGCGGGGCGGCCCATATGCACGCGTGTCGTTGACGCGCCTATGCGTAGATTGCCGCAAGCCGCTCCACCGCGGTGGTGAAACGTTCCCGCAAGTCCGCCGGACCGACCACCTCCGCCTCCGGGCCGAGCGCGAGCAGCTGGTCGTACGCGACGTCGAGTCCCTCCACCCGCAGAGTCACCGTCACCCACCCCTGACCGTCCGGCGGGCCCGCCGCCGCGAGGGCCTCGTGGGCCGCCGCCCGGTCGGTGACATGCGGAAGCCGGCGAGCACCGTCCGCCGAGAGCCGTACGACGGCCTCGGCGCGCAGGATCGAGCGGGCGAACTCCGCCGCGTGCCGCGCCCAGAAAGCCGGCAGGTCGACCCCGGGGTCGCGCTCAAAGCGAGCACCACCCGAACCCGAGCCCGAACCCGACCCCGGCACGGCTTCCGCCTCGACGACCCGGTCCACCCGGTAGACCCGCAGTTCCCCATCGGACCGGGCGACCAAATACCAGACCCCGGCCTTGAGCACGAGCCCGTACGGCTCCAACTCCCGCTCCACAACGGCGTTCTCACACTGATAGCGGACGCGCAGCCGCAGATCGCCCCAAACCGCCTCGGCGACCGGCGGCAGCAGCTTCGGGGTCTCGGGCTCCTGCCACCAGCCCGGGGCGTCGAGATGGAAGCGCTGGGCGGCCGAGTCCGACGCGTCGCGCAACTCGGGCAGCAGCGCCGCGGACACCTTGAGCCGGGCGGCCGAGGCCGCGTCCTGCAGGCCCATGGCGCGCAACGCCGCCGGCACCCCGGACAGGAACAACGCCTCCGCCTCGTCCCGGCCCAGGCCGGTCAGGCGGGTGCGATAACCCTCCACAAGCCGGTACCCACCGGCCCGGCCACGCTCCGCGTAGACCGGAACGCCGGCCTCGGACAGCGCGAGGACATCCCGCCCGACCGTGCGCTCGGAGACCTCGAGCTTGGCCGCCAGCTCAGTGGCCGTCATCGAGCCCCGGGTCTGCAGGAGCAGCACCAGATGAATGAGGCGCGCCGCGCGCATGGGACCTCCAGGGTGCGTATCGTTCCCGCGCTCCGACGGGAACGATACGCACCCTGAGGGGATTCCGGTGCCGCGGTGACCGTGTCCGGCCACTCCCGGACACGGTCACCGCGGTCTACGCGGCCGAATCCCCGTAGTACCCGTCCCACTTGATGCCGATCTCCCTGAGCCACCTCAGGTCCTCCGGCGCGGGACCGCCTCCTGCGTGAGCGACGGTGTCGTCGCCGCGCTCCAGCACGACGACCTCGTAGTGCGGCGGCCACTGCATCAGGATCCGCCGCTGGCACATCGGACAGAACCATTCCTCGGCGCCCGAGGGCTCCGTGGCGACCAGCCGCATCTCGTGTGTCTCACGTGTCTCACGCATGAGAGGCCCCTCTCAGTCCCCGGTACGTTTCCCGGCCCTGTGCCTGTTCCTGCCTACGCCAGCTTGCAGGCCGCGAGCGACGAGTTGACCCCCGCAGGGGCCGCCGCTCCGGTGCGGGTGAAGTCCAGCACGATGCGGTCGATGACCGCCTGGCGCTTGCTCGTCAGCGGGCCGAGGATCGCGTTGTTCACGAAGTTCGGACCGCCCTGCCCGAGGCTGGTGACGAGGCGCGTGTTGGCCTCGTCGATCTGCTTCTGCAGCAGCGCCAGCTCGCTCGCCACCCCCGCCTGCGCCGAAGCCGGCACATTGGTGATCAGCGGTGCGACATCCGGGCACACGATGGCCTTCCCGGTGGCCGCCGACGCGGCGGCGGCCGCGGCCGCGCTGCCCCCGGTCGTCCCCGTCGCCGCCGTGGCAGCCGCCGTCGCGGCCGCGGTCGCTGTGGCGGTCGCCGTGGCACCCGTACCCGTGCCGGCGCCCGTACCTGCCGCGTTCAGCGAGCACGCCGCGAGCGAGTCCAGCCCCGTCGGCTTGGCCGCGTGCCGGCCGATCGAGATGACGATCCGGTCGATCGTCGAGGTCCGCTTGTCCTTCAGCGGGCCCAGGATCGCGTTGTTGACGAAGTTCGGGCCGCCCTGCCCGACCGTGTCGACCAGGCGCTTGTTCGCCTCCGCGATCTGCGTGTTCAGCAACGTGAGATTGCGGTCGACCTCGGCCTGCGACTGCGCCGGAATAGCGGGCAACTTGCTCTTCACGTCCGGGCAGTTGACCGTCGACACAGCCGCCTTGGTCGTGGCGTTCGTCGCCGTCGTCTTGCTCTGCCCCGCCATGGCGGCTCCCACCACGACCACACCCGACACCAACACGCCGCCGACCACACCTGCGACGACGACACGTCGCCCATTGAAGGACCGAAGGGCACGCGACATCTGATCTCCTTGACGATGAATCCGGCTATAGGTCGCGCCCGTCTGGCCCCACACGGGCGTTGCATGGCCTTGCGCCCGTATGTACGAGGGCTGTGCGGGATGTGTTCAACGTGTGCCGTGATTCATCTTTGACATCCTCCCCCTCACGAATGAGGGGGATTTCTAGCTCATGCAGCCTGGCGGACAGGCTGTCCGCCAGGTCTTCCGCAATCAGCACCAGCCGGGTTGAGACCAGCCCGGACGAGCATCACACGAGCGGAGTTCTTGTCCCTGGGGGAGACAGTTCCGCACGCGGTGCACGTATACGTTCGTTCCGAGAGAGGTAGTGCGTGCTTGGCTCTTGCTCCGCAGTGCGCGCAATCCATAGTGGTGCGCGCGGGGTGTACCAGGTGCACGGTGCGCCCGTGCTTGCGGCCCATCTCGATCAGTGCCGTCTTCGTCGCGCCGATCGCGGCGTCGGCGGATGGCCGCACCCGTTCCTGGACCAGCTCCGATGTGCCGAAGCACGATAGTTGGTACCAGGGAGAGCGACGCAACTGCGGGTTCTGTGGGTTCGAGGCACGGTAGTTGTCACCCAAGCGGCACACCGCTTGTCACCAGTCGCAGGATCGGCAGGGTTGCTGTCACCGGCCTCGCATCGCCTCTGGTGCGCTGAGCCGGCCCCGGGTCAGGCCAGTTGCCCGCCTCTGGTGCGGGACCCTTCCAGGGACTTGTCCGAGGCGATTTCGTCGCGGAGCACGCTATAGCGCACGATGTCCCGCCACTGCCCGTCCCGGAACACGGTGCTGCGCAGCACGCCCTCACGTGCGAAGCCAGACTTCTCCAGTGCGCGCTGCTCGGCGATGTTCTCCGTCTCGGTGTCCGCCTCGAGTCTGACCACAGGAGTGTGCGCGAACAGATAGCGCACCAGCAACCGCTGCGCCTGCGTGCCGACACCACGTCCCCGGCCGCCCGGCAGCAACTGGGTCCCGATATTCCAGCAGTACGAGCTCCGCGAGGTCACGACCTTCCGCCATGCCACGAAGCCGAGCCGGTCGGTGCCGGTCACCACCATCAGCTGGCCGCCGTCATCACTCAGCAGACCATCCTGCGCCCAGCGGCGTCGCCAGCGCCCCGGATCTGACCAGCCCAGCCATTGGAACGGCCCGGTTGCCTCCGGATCTGTCAGGAACCGCTCGAGTACCGACAGGTCATCCTCGACCACTGGACGCAATATCACGGGATCGTCACTCATCCCCGTCACCGTAGGTCCTGCCGGCAGCCCAGGTGACAACAATCCTGCTGTTGTGCCAACTATCGTGCTTCGGCACATCCGACCAGCAAGATCACGATCTCCAACTGGAGCACTAGCTAGGGTGCGTGCTCGTGAGGTGCGAGTTCCTTGGTCAGAGCTCCGTCAGGTGTTGCGTAGTGCGGTGTAGGTGCCGTAGTCGACTCCGGTGGCGGAGGCGGGGTGCTCGACGCCCTTCAGTGCACCGAAGGTCAGCTGTGCGAGTTACTGGGATCCCGATTACTCGGTGACCACTGGGAAATGGGCGCGACGGGTCGCGTATGGGACCGAAAACGGTTGTGCCCCGGCACCGGAGAACCGGTGCCGGGGCACAACCGTTTTCAGGCGTGCGTACCGCCGATTACAGCCCGAGGTCGCCCTCGAACTCGCCGGCTTCCAGACGGGCCTTGACGTCCGTCAGGTAGCGGGCGGCGTCCGCGCCGTCGACCAGCTGGTGGTCGTAGGACAGGGTCAGGTAGACCATGTCGCGGATGGCGATGGTCTCGCCGAGGTCCGGGTGGTTGATGACCACCGGGCGGCGCACGGTGGCGCCGATGCCGAGCTCGGCGACCTGCGGGTAGTTCACGATGATGGTGTCGAACAGCGCACCGCGCGAGCCGGTGTTGCTGATCGTGAACGTGCCGCCGCCGAGGTCGTCGGGGCTGATCTTCTTGGTGCGGACCTTGCCGGCCAGCTCGGCGGTCTTCTTGGCGATGCCGGCGATGTTGAGGTCGCCCGCGCCCTTGATGACCGGGACCATGAGGCCCGACTCCGAGTCGACCGCGATGCCGATGTTCTCGACGTCGTGGTAGGTGATGGTGCCGTCGTCGTTGATCTTGGCGTTGATCGACGGGTGCGACTTCAGCGCCTCGGCCGCGGCCTTGACGAAGAAGGGCATCGGGGAGAGCTTGACGCCCTCGGTGGCCAGGAAGGTCTCCTTCGCGCGGGCGCGGAGCTTCATGATCTTGGTGATGTCCACCTCGATCACGGAGGACAGCTGCGCCTGGCTGTGCAGCGCCTTCATCATGTTCTCCGCGATGACCTTGCGGATGCGGGTCATCTTGACCGTCTGGCCGCGCAGCGGCGAGACGGCGGCCGGAGCGGCGGCCTTGGCGGCAGCCGGAGCCGGGGCGGCAGCAGCCGCGGCAGCGGCCTTGGCGGCCTCGGCGGCGGCGATGACGTCCTGCTTGCGGATACGGCCGCCGACGCCGGTGCCCTTGACGGTGGCCAGGTTGACGCCGTTCTCGGCGGCGAGCTTGCGCACCAGGGGGGTCACGTACGCGCCGTCGTCACCGGAAGTGGCGACCGGAGCCGGGGCGGGAGCCGCCGGGGCGACCGGAGCCGCCACAGGGGCCGGAGCCGGGGCCGGGGGGGCTACGGGGGCCGGAGGCGCCTGCACGACCGGAGCCGGGGCCGGAGCGGCCACGGGAGCCGGGGCAGGAGCCGGAGCCGCGACGGGGGCCGGGGCGGCCGGGGCGGCCGCCGGAGCGGGGGCGGCACCGGCGGCGCCGATGACGGCGAGCCTGGAGCCGACCTCGGCGGTCTCGTCCTCGCCCACCAGAATCTCCAGCAGGGTGCCGGAGACCGGGGAGGGGATCTCGGTGTCGACCTTGTCCGTGGAGACCTCCAGCAGCGGCTCGTCGGCTGCCACCTCCTCGCCGACCGACTTCAGCCAGCGGGTCACGGTGCCCTCGGTCACGGACTCGCCGAGCGCCGGCAGCAGCACCGGCGTACCCGTGGCGCCACCCGCGGGGGCGGCAGCCGGGGCGGCCGGAGCGGGAGCCGGAGCAGGGGCGGCCGGAGCCTCGGCCACGGGGGCCGGGGCGGGGGCCGCGACAGGCTCGGCAGCCGGGGCGGGCGCGGCAGCGGGCGCGCCCGTGCCGTCGTCGATGATGGCCAGCTCGGCGCCGACCTCCACGGTCTCGTCCTCGGCCACCTTGATGGAGGCGAGGATGCCGGACGCGGGCGCCGGGATCTCGGTGTCGACCTTGTCGGTCGAGACCTCGAGCAACGGCTCGTCGGCCTCTACGCGCTCACCTTCGGCTTTAAGCCACCGGGTGACAGTGCCCTCGGACACGCTCTCGCCGAGCGCCGGCAGGGTTACGGAAACCGCCATGGTTTCGGTTGCTCCTAACGATCTGTGCGGAATGGTTCAGCGTGTCGTGGGTCAGTCGTGCGAGTGCAGCGGCTTGCCCGCGAGCGCCAGGTGGGCCTCGCCGAGCGCCTCGCTCTGCGTCGGGTGCGCGTGGATCAGCTGCGCGACCTCGGCAGGCAGGGCCTCCCAGTTGTAGACCAGCTGGGCCTCGCCGACCTGCTCACCCATACGGTCGCCGACCATGTGGACGCCGACCACCGCACCGTCGCGGACCTGGACGAGCTTGATCTCGCCCGCGGTCTTGAGGATCTTGCTCTTGCCGTTGCCGGCCAGGTTGTACTTCAGGGTGACGACCTTGTCGGCGCCGTACAGCTCCTTGGCCTTCGCCTCGGAGATACCCACCGAAGCGACCTCCGGGTGGCAGTACGTCACGCGCGGCACGCCGTCGTAGTCGATCGGCACGGTCTTCAGACCGGCCAGCCGCTCCGCGACCAGGATGCCCTCCGCGAAGCCGACGTGCGCGAGCTGCAGCGTCGGGACCAGGTCACCGACCGCCGAGATCGTCGGCACGTTCGTCCGCATGTACTCGTCGACGAGGACATAGCCGCGGTCCATCGCGACACCGGACTCCTCGTAGCCGAGACCGGCCGACACCGGGCCGCGCCCGACGGCCACGAGCAGCAGCTCGGCCTCGAACTCCTTGCCGTCCGCCAGCGTGACCTTGACGCCGTCCGCGGTGTACTCGGCCTTGGAGAAGAAGGTGCCCAGGTTGAACTTGATGCCCCGCTTGCGGAAGGCCCGCTCCAGCAGCTTGGAGCTGTTCTCGTCCTCGACCGGCACCAGGTGCGGCAGGCCCTCGATGACGGTGACGTCCACACCGAAGGACTTCCACGCGGAGGCGAACTCGACGCCGATGACGCCGCCGCCCAGCACGATCGCGGACTTCGGGACGCGGTCCAGGACCAGCGCGTGGTCCGAGGAGATGATGCGGTCGCCGTCGATGTTCAGACCCGGCAGCGACTTCGGCACGGAGCCGGTCGCGAGCAGGATGTGCCGGGCGGTGTAGCGCTGGCCGTTCACGTCGACGCTGGTCGGGGAGGACAGCCGGCCCTCACCCGCCACGTACGTGACCTTGCGGGAGGCCACCAGGCCCTGCAGGCCCTTGTACAGGCCCGCGATCACGTCGTCCTTGTACTTGTGGACCCCGGCGATGTCGATGCCCTCGAAGGTCGCCTTCACGCCGAACTGGTCGGCCTCGCGCGCCTGGTCCGCGATCTCGCCCGCGTGCAGCAGAGCCTTTGTGGGGATGCAGCCGTTGTGCAGGCAGGTGCCGCCGAGCTTGTTCTTCTCGATCAGGGCGACGTCCAGACCGAGCTGAGCCGCGCGCAGTGCCGCGGCGTAGCCGCCGCTGCCGCCGCCGAGGATCACTAGGTCGAAAACGGTGCTGGCGTCGTTCGCCACGTCACGTCCTCCATGCATGGATACGCCGGAGCCGGTCTGCCGTGACCGGGCGGCGGCTTTAAGTTCGGCCGCTTTGTTTAAAAGGGGGCCCTGTCGTGCCGAGACAACATCTTCGCACTTGTTCGGGGCGGACGGGCCACCGGGCCGGGCTCTGAGACGAAGGGAACGCCCCAGCTCCTGGCTACTGGTCGGTATCTCGCTCAGGGCGAACGAAACGGCCCCGGGTTGTATGCCCGGGGCCGGTCCGTGTGTGACGAACGGATCAGTGACGGATCACCGAAGCGATCACGCGGCGATCACAGAATGGTGCCCGCGGCGGCCTTCTCGGCGAGCGCGACCAGCGTCCGCACCGCGGACCCCGTGCCGCCCTTGGGGGTGTAGCCGAAGGGACCGCCCTCGTTGAAGGCCGGGCCCGCGATGTCCAGGTGCGCCCAGGTGATGCCCTCGCCCACGAACTCCCGCAGGAACAGTCCGGCCACCAGGCCGCCGCCCATCCGCTCGCCCATGTTCGCGATGTCGGCGGTGGAGGAGTCCATGCCCTTGCGCAGCTCCTCCGGCAGCGGCATCGGCCAGGACTGCTCGCCCGCCTCGGCCGCCGTCTCGTGGATCGCGCCGCGGAACTCGTCGTCGTTGGCCATGATGCCGAAGATCCGGTTGCCCAGCGCCAGCACCATCGCGCCGGTCAGCGTCGCGACGTCCACGATCGCGTCCGGCTTCTCCTCCGAGGCGCGGGTGAGCGCGTCCGCCAGCACCAGCCGCCCCTCGGCGTCGGTGTTCAGCACCTCCACGGTCTTGCCGCTGTACATCCGCAGCACGTCGCCGGGGCGGGTCGCGGTGCCCGACGGCATGTTCTCCGCCAGCGCCAGCCAGCCGGTGACATTGACGTCCAGGCCGAGCTTCGCCGCGGTCACCACGGCCGCGAAGACCGCCGCCGCGCCGCTCATGTCGCACTTCATCGTCTCGTTGTGCCCGGCCGGCTTCAGCGAGATGCCGCCCGAGTCGTACGTGATGCCCTTGCCCACGAACGCCAGGTGCTTCTGCGCCTTCGCCGCGGTGTACGAGAGCTTCACCAGCCGCGGCGGGTTCGCCGAGCCCTTGCCGACACCCAGGATGCCGCCGTAGCCGCCCTTGGCCAGTGCCTTCTCGTCCAGCACCTCGACCTTCAGGCCGAGCTCCTTGGCCGCGGTCTGCACGACCGTCGCGAACTCCTTCGGGTGCAGGTCGTTCGGCGGCATGTTGATCAGGTCACGCGCCCGGTTGACCTCCGCCGCCAGCGCGATCGCCCGCTCCGCGGCCGTCTTGTACGCCTTGTCGCGCGGCTTCGCCCCGACCAGCGCGACCTCCGCCAGCGGGCCACGGCCGTTGCTCTTCTGCTGGTACGCCGTGTATGCGTACGCCCCCAGCAGCGCGCCCTCCGCGATCGCCCCGGCCGCCTCCGCGTCCGCGGTCGGCAGCGCGAACACGGCCTTCTTCGCCCCGGACAGCGCCCGGGCGGCTGCCCCGGCCGCCGCGCGCAGCGTCTCCGTGTCATACGCCTCGCCGTCCGCCGGCGGCTCCCCGAGGCCCACCACGACGACCACCGGCGCCTTCACTCCCTCCGGCGCCGGCAGCTTCGTCACCTCGCCCTCGCCGCCCGACGCCCCGAGCGTCTCCAAAGTCGCCGCCAGCTTGCCGTCGTACGCCTTGTCAACCGCCTCCGCGCCCGGCGCGACCTCGGGGCCCTTCGTCCCCTTGGCCACGCCGACGACGACGGCGTCCGCGCGCAGCGCTGCGGCGGAGGAAGTGCTGAGAGTCAGTGCAGTCACGGTATTGAAGGTCCTGTTCCTCGGGGCCCATGTCTCGCCTGCAGCGGGCGGCGGGCGGCGTTCAGGACCGACCTTACGCTCAGTAGTGCCGCTTCCGCCCGTGGCAGCCGCCCACAGCCCCGAAAGCGGGGGTTTCCCCTCGCCCTCGCCCCTCAGGGGCGAACCGGCTCCCCGGCCCCGGCCCCGACCGGAGGCGGCTCCGGCGCCGCGAGCCGCGCGCTGTGGTGGCGGAAGGAGATGAACTGGCCGACCGCCAGAAGGACGTTGGCGCAGGCGAGCGCGGCCCACAGGGCCGCCGCCGCGTCCGTACTGATCCGGGCGGCGGCGAACCACGCGGCGGTGCGGTTGCGGTGCCGTCGGTAGGGGGTGCTGGTTCCGTCCTCAAGCGCCGGACGGGCTGGGTCGGCCGTTGTGCGCCTGCCGTTGGTGGTCTGGTCGGGGCCGCCTGCCGGGACTGCGTCCTCAGCGCTCGAACCTTGGGCTGTCCATGTCCTTGCCGTGGGCCGGTTCTCGTCGCTTCCGGGCGCATCCCTCCACCGACCCCTTCCGCCCGTACGCGGCCACCGGCCGGTGGGGGTGCGGGTCCTCAAGCCCGGACGGGTTGAACCTGCTTCCGGCCGGGAGGGGACACGCCGGGGTTCTCCCGCAGCGCGACGAGCGAGGATCCCGGGTCCGACATGAAGGCGCCAGAGTCGCGAGCGCCGAGGAGAGATCCCCGGTGGTGGCACCGACCCCCAGGCCAACCCAGCCCGTCCGGCGTTTGAGGACGGAACCGCCAGCCATGGCCAACGGCACCGCAACGACACCGGTGCAGGCGGCGCCGTCCGCTCCGCGCCGAGGAGAGATCCCCGGTGGTGGCACCGACCCCCAGGCCAACCCAGCCCGTCCGGCGCTTGAGGACGGAACCGCCAGCCATGGCCAACGGCACCGCAACGACACCGGTGCAGGCGGCGCCGTCCGCTCCGCGCCGAGGAGAGATCCCCGGTGGTGGCACCGACCCCCAGGCCAACCCAGCCCGTCCGGCGCTTGAGGACGGAACCGCCAGCCATGGCCAACGGCACCGCAACCGCACCGCCAGGCGCGGGGCTGCCGCACAGAGTCGGACCCTACCCAAGGGCCGATACCACCAGCGCGGCAATCACCGCCGTCTCGCACAGCGCCCCGAACACATCCCCCGTCACCCCGCCGAACCGCTCCCGGCACCGCCGCAGCAGCAACTCGCCCGCTGCCAGCCCGATCACCGCGGCCGCCCCGAACCGCAGGACCCCCCAGGCCCCGAACAGCGCGCCGCAGGCAGCGGACAGGACCACGAGGCCCGCTCCCACGCCCCAGGCGACGCGGACCGGAACGGTCCCCGCGACCGCCGCGCCGAGCCCCTTTGGCCGGGCCGGGGGGACCCCGTCGCGGCAGGCCAGCGTCATGGCGCCGCGCCCGACGGCGGCGGCCACGGCGGCACCGACGGCGCCGGCCGCCCAGGACTGCCCGTACAGGGAGGTCAGGGCGGCGACCTGACCCAGAATCACGAACACGATCACCAGCACGCCGAACGGCCCGATGTCGGACTGCTTCATGATGCGCAGCGCGTCCTCCGCGGGCTTGCCGCTGCCCAGCCCGTCCGCCGTGTCGGCGAGCCCGTCCAGGTGCAGCCCCCGGGTGAGCGCGGCGGGCACCGCGACCGTGGCGACCGCCGCCAGCAGCGGGCTGCCCCCGAGCAGCATCAGCACCCCGGCCCCGAAGGCCGCGAACAGCCCCACCACCAGCCCAATGAGGGGCGCGCAGAGCATGCCGGTGCGGGCGGCGTCCCGGTCCCAGCGGGTGACCCGGACCCGTAGCACCGTCAATGTGCCGAAGGCGAAGCGCACACCGTCATCCAGATCCTTGGCCATGCTCATGGCGTGCAGCGTATCCGGGCCGCGGATAGGTAGATTTACGGATATGGGTGGTGAGGTGGCATGAGTGACTGGTGGTACCGGAACATCATCGAGCCGGGCAAGCTGCCGCTGCTCCTCGCCCTGTCGTCCTTCGTGCTGACCTTTCTCATCACCCGGTTGATCACCCGCCTCATCCGGGCCGGCAAGGGCCCCTTCCGCAACATCAGCGGCTCGGGCGGGGTGCACATCCACCATGTCGTGCCGGGGGTGGTCCTCAGCGTCATCGGCGGCTTCGGGGCCGTGGGCAGCGGCAGCACGGGCTGGTGGGCCGGGATCAGCGCGGTGCTCTTCGGGATCGGCGCGGGCCTGGTGCTGGACGAGTTCGCGCTCATCCTCTACCTGGACGACGTGTACTGGACCGAGCGCGGCCGCAAGAGCACCGAGGCCGTCGTGCTCACCGCCTCGCTCGCCGGTCTGCTGCTCTGCGGCTTCCTCCCGTTCGGCGTCAACTCCCTCACCGACGAGGAGCAGCACGACCGCGCCGCCCTGATCGTCTCAGTGCTCGTCAGTCTTCTCTTCTCCCTCATCGCCCTGTTCAAGGGCAAGGCGCGCATGGGCGTCCTGGGCGTCCTCATCCCCTTCGTCGCCTTCGTGGCCGCCGTCCGCCTCGCCCGCCCCGGCTCCTTCTGGGACGAGCACCTCTACGCCCGCCGCCCCCGCGCCCGCCGCCGCGCCCTCAGACGCGCCGCCCGGCACGACGCCCGCTGGGCCGGTCCCCGCCGACGTCTCCAGGACTGGCTGGGCGGCGCGCCCGACCAGTGAGGCGCGCGGCAGGGTGCGGGCCCGCCCGATGGTGGCCTGGGCCGGTAGTGGACTGGGCCGATCCCTCAGAAACGTTCCGGCAGCTCCGCGGCCATCGCCGCCGCGCCCCGCAGCAACGGCAGCGCCAGCAGCGCGCCCGTGCCCTCGCCGGCCGTGATGCCCTGGTCGAGCAGCGGCTCGATGGACAGCCGGTCCAGCGCCTTCGCCTGGCCCGGCTCACCGCTGACCTGCCCGGCCAGCCACCAGTCGGGCGCCCGGAAGGCGACCCGCTGGGCGACCAGGGCCGCCGCGGCGGTGACGACGCCGTCGAGGATCACCGGGAGCTTGCGCACGGCCGCCTGCAGCAGGAAACCGGTCAGGGCGGTCAGATCCGCGCCGCCCACCGCCGCCAGCAGTTCGAGCTGGTCGCCGAGCACCGGGCGGGCACGGCGCAGGCCGTCCCGGATCGCGGCGCACTTGCGCATCCAGGTGATGTCGTCGATGCCGGAACCCCGGCCGGTAACCACGGACGCGTCCGTGCCGCACAGGGCCGCGATCAGCACACCGGCGGCCGTCGTGCCGCCGACGCTCACATCCCCGAGCAGGATCAGATCCGTGCCCGAGTCCGCCTCCTCGTCCGCGATCGCCACGCCGACGCGGAAGGCCTGCTCGGCCTCCTCCACGCTCAGCGCGTCCTCCACGTCCAGCCGGCCCGAGCCCCGCCGCACCCGGTGCGCGGTGACCTCCGCCGGGAGGCCCTCCGCGTCCGTGTCCAGGGCCACGTCCACGACCCGGATCTGGGCCCCGTACAGCCGGGCCAGGACGTTCGTGGCCGAGCCGCCCTCCAGGACGTTGCGTACGAGATCCGCGGCGCCGCCCGCCGGATTCGCCGACACCTTCAGCGCCGCGACGCCGTGGTCCGCCGCGAACAGCACCACCTTCGGCCGGCTCACCGGCCGCACCGGCACCTGCCCCTGAGCCGCCGCCAGCCAGTCCGCGAGCTCGGCGAGCTTCCCCAGCGCCAGCGGTGGGCGCACCAGGTGCTCCCACCGGTCATGCGCGTCGCGCCGGATGCCGGCGTCTGGGCGCTCCACGCGGGAGCCGAACTCTTCAAGATTCAGGCTGCTCACGGCCCGAACACTACCTTGCGGGCCGTAGGGGCAACGCCTGTCCGGCCACGACCAGCAGCACATGCTCGGACTCGTCCGCGATGGCCGCGTTGAGCCGCCCCAGCTCGTCGCGGAAGCGCCGCCCGCTCGCGGACGCCGGCACCACGCCCGATCCCACCTCGTTGCTGACGGCGACGACGGTACGCCGGGTGGCCCGCCAGGCCGCCGCCAACTCATCCACGCGGGCGCGCAGTTCGCGCTGGCCGCCGTTGGCCCACACCTCATCGTTCCAGGCGCCGACGGCGTCCATGGCATCGGTGAGCCACAGTGCGAGGCAGTCGATGAGCAGGGCCGGCTCATCCTGGCCACCCGCGAGCAGCGGGACGAGGTCGCAGGTCTCGACGGTCTGCCAGGACCCCGGACGGCGCTCGCGGTGCAGCGCGATCCGCTGCGCCCACTCGGCGTCGCCGCCCCGATTGCCGCTCGTCGCGACGTACAGGACGGCAGGGGAGGCCGCGAGCCGTCGCTCCGCCTCGACGGACTTGCCGGACCGGGCCCCGCCGAGCACCAGGGTGCGGCGCGGCAGGTCCGGCACCTCCGCGTACTCGCCGGCGGACAGGCTCGTCCCGTCCGGCACGGCCCGCGCGCCCAGCGCCGCCAGCCGCCGGCGCAGCTCGGCGCCGGGCGGTACGGAGTGGCCGAGGTGGACGGCGATGACATCCGTCGTCCCGTCGACCGCGCCCGCCGCGCGCAGCCGGGCCAGGGCGTCCGGCCTCGCCACCGCGTCGAGCAGGACCATCTCGTACGCGTACGAGCCCTCCACCGGCCCGGCCAGCCCCGCCGGCCCGCACCCGGGCGGCAGATAGAGCAGCCGCTCGCCGCCCGGCCCCTCGACGACGTAACCGGAGCCCGGCGCGTCCACCGGCACGGCCGTCACCCGGTGCCCGGACATCAGCGCCAGCTCCTGGCCCGCCAGCACCCGCGCGGGTGCCGGAAGCCCGGCCGGGATCTCGACGGCGGGGCCGTCGTGCGGGTGGGAGAGCAGCACCTGACGCACCCCGGTGAGCGAACGCCCCGCCCGTGCGGCGGAAAAAGCCAGGCCGGGAGTGAGGTCGAGCAGCAGCGTGCCGTCCACGAGGACCGCCGTCGCGGCACGTGCCTGATCGCCTGTCGCGCATGCGCATGCGGCGCAAGGACAGCCGGGGACGGGCAGGCCCTCGGGGCCTCCGGTACCGAGGAGAGTGAGTTCCACGTAACGATCCTCCCTCGTCGGTGCACGCTACGCTGCCGGGCAGGCACCCCGAGGGACGAGGAGTACGGACATGGCGTGGACGTGGCGGTTCGAGAAGGCCGACGGCACCGAGGTTCAGCCCGCTGTGGAGCCGGAGGAGTTCACCACGCAGGGGGACGCCGAGTCCTGGCTCGGTGAGGTCTGGAAGGACCTGCTGCAGGGCGGCACCGACCAGGTCGTGCTCTCCGAGGACGACACCAAGATCTACGGCCCGATGAGCCTGCACGGCACGGAGGACTAGGCCGCGAGGGGGCGCCGGGTTGCGCAGCCCGTCGGCTGCGCTTTGTCCTCAATCGCCGGACGGGCTGAATTCAGCCCGTCCGGCGATTGAGGACGGAACCGGGAGCCGGATGGACCCGGCGCTCGTCACGGACCCGGGTGCGTTAGTCCCGCACCCCGCACAGATGCAGCAGCGCCGCCACCGCCCGGTACGGATCCGTCCGCCCGGCCAGCTCCTCCGCCGCCAGCAGCTGCTCCTCCAGCGCCTCCGGGGACTCCACCCGCACGTCGTCACCGACGCCGTCCGTGAAGACCCGCACCCCGTACCAGGCCCGCAGCGGAACGCCGATCCCGGTGAGGGTCGCGGCAAGCGCCTCCCGGCGGTCGGCGCGAACCGTCAGGCCCAGCCGGTTGGTGTAGGTGGCCGCGTTCGAGCCGAAGGCGGCGACCGCGCCCGCCCAGTCGCCGTGGAGGGCGGGCCGCATGGCGAGCGCGTCGCCATTGCGCACCAGCAGGGAGAGCAGCCCGCCGGGGGCGAGCACGCGCGCCAGGGCGGCGAGCATCGGGTCGGGCTCGGGGACGTACATCAGGACGCCGTGGCACAGCACCACGTCGAAACTGCCGGGCCCGAAATGACGGCCGGTCTCGCGGCCGTCGCCTTCCACGAGGGTGACGCGGTCGCGTATGCCCTCCGGTTCGGCGGCGAGCGCGTCGCGCAGGGCGCCGAGCATGGCCGGATCGGACTCCAGGCCGGTGACCAGATGCCCGGCGCGGGCCAGCCGCAGGGCCTGGGTGCCCTGGCCGGGGCCGACGTCCAGCACCCGCAGCCGCTGCCCTACCGGGAAGCGGGAGGTGATCTGCTCGTCGAGCTGCCTGGCCACGAGTTCCTGGCGCACGGTGTTCCGCAGTCCGCCCAGCTTGCTCAGCCAGTCGTCGGCCGCGCCGGCGAACCCGCTCAGAGCTTCGCGCCGCGCTTGACCTGCGGCTTCGGAAGCCGCAGCCGGCGCATCTGCAGGGTCCGCATCAGACCGTAGGCGACCGCGCCCTTGGTCGGCTTGTCCGCGAACCGGATCCGCAGCTGCCGGCGCAGCGTGAAGGCCGTGACGAAGGAGTCGACCACGATGAGCACGATCACGACCAGCCACAGCAGCAGCGCCAGGTTCTTCAGCGCCGTGTTGTTGACGATGCTCATGACGAGGATGAGCACGGCGATCGGCAGGAAGAACTCCGCCACCCGCAACCGCGCGTCGACGTAGTCCCGCACGAACTTGCGCACCGGGCCCGCGTCGCGAGCCGGCAGGTAGCGCTCGTCGCCTCCCGCCAGCGCCTTCTGCCGCTTGGCCATCTCGGCCCGCCGGGCCTCCCTGGCCTGCTTGGACGCCGCCTTGCGGTCGGTCGGAACGGACACCACTGTGCGGCGGCGGGTCTGGGACTCGCTTCGCTTGGGCGTGGGGCGACCCTTGGGAGCCTGCGGATCGCGGGACTGGCGCTCGTCCTCGACCGTGGTGGTCGAGGCCTTGGCGGCCTGCTCATCTTCGGAACGACGTCGGAACACAACCCCCAGGTTACGTGGTCCCCGAGCCGTCCCCCAGCCTCCCTGTCATCCCAGGGCCGTAGGACACCGAACTGTGATCGTCCTGGAGGAGGAGCGCATCAGGGCACGAACAGTGGGGTAATGGAACCAGGCCCCGTACTGTGGGGTCTGTAGAGGTGTGCTGGCGAGCTGAATCGGTAGAAGGGGGCGCGCGAGGCCCATGAGCGGTGTCATGAAGCGGATGGGGATGATCTTCCGCGCGAAGGCCAACAAGGCCCTGGACCGGGCCGAGGATCCGCGCGAGACCCTGGACTACTCGTACCAGAAGCAGCTGGAACTGCTGCAGAAGGTACGCCGGGGCGTCGCGGATGTGGCCACGTCGCGCAAGCGGCTGGAACTGCAGCTCAACCAGCTGCAGCAGCAGTCGGCGAAGTACGAGGACCAGGGGCGCAAGGCGCTCGCCCTGGGCCGTGAGGACCTGGCGCGCGAGGCGCTGTCGCGCAAGGCGGCCCTGCAGCAGCAGGTCACCGACCTGGAGACGCAGCACCAGACCCTGCAGGGCGAGGAGGAGAAGCTCACCCTGGCGGCCCAGCGGCTGCAGGCCAAGGTCGACGCCTTCCGTACGAAGAAGGAGACCATCAAGGCCACCTACAGCGCGGCCAAGGCCCAGACCCAGATCGGCGAGGCCTTCTCCGGCATCTCCGAGGAGATGGGCGACGTCGGCATGGCCATCCAGCGTGCCGAGGACAAGACCGAGCAGCTGCGCGCCCGGGCCGGTGCCCTGGACGAGCTGCTGGCCTCCGGAGCCCTCGACGACCCCACCGGGATCGCCAAGGACGACATCCAGAGCGAGCTGGACCGCATCTCCGGTGGTAGTGATGTGGAACTGGAGCTGCAGCGCATGAAGGCCGAGCTGGCCGGCGGCTCCCCGAAGCAGGCCATCGAGAGCGGCCAGCAGGAGCCCACGGACAAGCCGCGCTTCGAGAAGTAGGAAGGCAGGAGGGCGTCATGATCGTACGGATCATGGGGGAGGGCCAGGTGACGGTGGACGAGAGCCACCTCGCCGACCTCAACAAGCTCGACGACGAGCTGCTCGCCGCGATGGACAAGGGCGACGAGGCGGCCTTCCGCGGCACGCTTCACGCGCTGCTCGGCGCCGTGCGGTCGCTTGGCGCCCCCCTGCCGGACGACTCCCTGGAGCCCTCCGAATTGATCCTGCCCAACCCCGACGCCACGCTTGAGGAAGTCCGGGCGATGCTCCGCGACGACGGCCTGATCCCGGGCTGACCCCAGCCCCTCTACAGAAATGCCGCCGACGGAACGTACGGCGTCGGCGGCCGCATCCCCCGCAGGCACACATATCCCGCGTTCGTGATGTCGAGCCCTGCTGCGATACCGACATCGAGCGCCCACTGCTGCTCGGCCGTCAGGTCGGAGACCTCCGCCACCACGCCCTCCGGAAGGCTGAGCAGCGCGGCGGTCAGCAGCCGCGTCGCCAGCCGGCGTGACGTGGCCGCGAGCAGCTCGACCCGTCCGCCCGGTTGGACGTAGCAGTAGCCGCTGCCGGCCAGGTCGTCGGCGACGAGGAGCGCGCAGTCCCGCAGCAGCTGATCGTGGTCGGGCCCGTGGGCGCCGCCCCGGGTGCGCCGGGCGACGGAGTCCATGAGGTCACGGTGCTTCGCGGAGCCCTCGTGGACGGCGCCGTCGGGCGCGGGGAGACGGGACTTGTCGACGGGGCCGGACAGCCGCATGGCGGGGTGCAGGGCGAAACCGGCCTGCCGGTACGTCGCGGCGGCGCGCGGATCCCGCGAGCCGCAGATCATCCCCCGCAGACAGCCGCGGCCGTAGAGCATCGCGGCGGCCAGCAGCTCGCGGCCGACACCCCGCCCCTGGGCCTCGGGCAGTACGGCGAAGGCGGACAGCCCCCAGGTGCCCTCGCGCCGCAGGGACAGAGCAGCCCCCACCGGCATGCCGGAGACCTCGTCCACGGCCAGCCAGCAGCCGCCGGGATCGGTCCGGGCGAGGTGCCGGTTGCGCTCGCGCAGGCGGTGGTGGCGGGCGGCACGGGCGGGATCGTCCGGCGCGGGGAACACCCGCGAGGGGCCGAAGGCGGCGGCGGACACGACCCGCACCGCTTCGGCGTCCTCTTCGTCATCGCGTAAAGGGCGCAGCAGCACCCCGCCACACTACGGAAGCGCGAGCATCCGCTCCAGGGCGAGCTTGGCGAAGCGCTCGGTCTCCTCGTCGACCTGGATGCGGTTGATGACCTTGCCGTCCGCGAGCGACTCCAGCGTCCAGACCAGGTGCGGGAGGTCGATGCGGTTCATGGTCGAGCAGAAGCACACCGTCTTGTCGAGGAAGACGATCTGCTTGTCCGGGTGGGCCTTGGCAAGCCGCCGTACGAGATTGAGCTCGGTGCCGATCGCCCACGCAGACCCGGCCGGGGCGGCGTCCAGCGCCTTGATGATGTACTCCGTCGAGCCGACCTGGTCGGCCGCGGCGACCACCTCGTGCTTGCACTCGGGGTGCACCAGCACGTTGACGCCGGGTATGCGGGCCCGTACGTCCTCGACCGACTCCAGCGAGAAGCGGCCGTGCACCGAGCAGTGGCCGCGCCAGAGGATCATCTTGGCGGCGCGCAGCTGCTCGGGCGTGACGCCGCCGCCCGGCTTGTGCGGGTTGTACAGGACGCAGTCGTCGAGCGAGAAACCCATGTCGCGCACGGCGGTGTTGCGTCCGAGGTGCTGGTCGGGCAGGAACAGCACCTTCTGCCCTTCCTCGAAGGCCCACTCCAGCGCGCGCTTGGCGTTGCTGCTGGTGCAGATCGTGCCGCCGTGCCGGCCGGTGAAGGCCTTGATGTCGGCCGAGGAGTTCATGTACGAGACGGGGACCGTGACATCCGCGACACCGGCGTCCGTCAGGACGTCCCAGCACTCGGCGACCTGCTCGGCGGTGGCCATGTCGGCCATGGAGCAGCCCGCGGCGAGGTCGGGAAGGATGACGGCCTGGTCGTCGGAGGTGAGGATGTCGGCGGACTCCGCCATGAAGTGCACGCCGCAGAAGACGATGTACTCGGCCTCGGGCCGGGCGGCCGCGTCACGGGCGAGCTTGAAGGAGTCGCCGGTCACATCGGCGAACTCGATGACCTCGTCACGCTGGTAGTGGTGGCCGAGGATGAAGACCTTCTCCCCGAGTCTGGCCTTCGCGGCACGCGCACGCTCGACCAGATCCGGGTCGGACGCGGCGGGCAGGTCACCGGGGCAGTCCACGCCGCGCTCGCTGCGCGGGTCGGCTTCACGGCCCAGCAACAGAAGCGCGAGCGGGGTGGGCTGGACGTCCAGCGGTTCGGTTGTGGTGGTCACGGGCCGGAGCCCTTTCTCTGCGGTTCTCTGGCGGCTCAACCTTTATCGTCTGTTTGACGCTATCTATCATAACCCGTTCGCGTCAGCCTGACGATGGCCCTCGCGTCAATGTGACGCATTCCCTGAGTCGAGCGCGGTGTGCGAGCATGGATCGCAGAACATCACAGAACGACGTACCGGATCCGGAATGAATCCGGAGTGCCACCGGTTAAAGGTCGGTGGTAGCAGTCCGTACAACCCGGGAGAGAAGCAGATGACGGTTCAGGACGAGACCAGCACGGATGGCATCCTTCTGTCCGACGCGGCGGCCGCCAAGGTCAAGGGCCTGCTGGAGCAGGAAGGCCGTGAAGACCTCGCGCTGCGCGTCGCCGTCCAGCCCGGCGGTTGCTCCGGCCTGCGGTACCAGCTCTTCTTCGACGAGCGCTCGCTCGACGGCGACGTCGTGAAGGACTTCGGCGGTGTGAAGGTCGTCACCGACCGCATGAGCGCGCCGTACCTGGGCGGAGCCTCCATCGACTTCGTGGACACCATCGAGAAGCAGGGCTTCACGATCGACAACCCGAACGCCACCGGCTCCTGCGCCTGCGGCGACTCGTTCCACTGAGCATCACGTAAGCGGCGGCACCATCCGTTCGGATGGTGCCGCCGCTTACGTTCGGTCACTCCTTCGGCACCGTGGTGCCGTCCGACAGGTCGATGACCTTCCGGCCCCCGAGCGCCTTGTCGAGCGGCACGGTCTCGGTGAAGCCCTTGGCCATCGCGATGCACACCTTCTCCGGGTCCTCCTTCTTGGCCGTGACCTGCACCATCACCTCGGTGCCCGACTCATCGGCCGACGCCGAGTAGGTGCTGCACACCCCGCCCCAGAAGTTCAGCTCCAGGCTCTTCGGGCTCTTCCCGGAGACGGCGTACGACGTGACCTTCATCCGGACGGTGTCGGGCGCCGTGGTCATGGTGGGCGTCGGCGAGGCCGAGGGCGTGGACGTCTTCTTGATGTACGCCGGGTCCACCGCGGGCTGCGCCAGCGTCGAGGTCTTCCGCACCCCGGCCTGGGCCACCTCGAACAGCCAGGACGGCACCAGGGTCTGCCGGCTCGCCACGAGCTGCGACGACAGGCCGAAGACCGCCTTGCGCACCTCCAGCGGCTGGGTCTTCGTCGGCACGCACGGCATGATCGACGGCAGCACCGGGTCGTCGCCGGGGGACTTCGACTCCTTCGGCTGGATGGTCGGGCAGCTCCCGATCCCGTAGTCGCCGCCCGTGCCCCCGGAACCGCGCAGGTCCCTGAGCGCCTGCGCAGCGGTGACCACCGGGTACGTGGCGCCCTTGGCCAGCGGCGCCAGCCGGCCGGCGGCGGTGCCCACCACGCCGTCCGCCCGGACCCGCAGGCTCGTGCGCCAGCCGTACGTCGGCAGGCCCGCCACCACCGGGTCGGCGTTCACGACGCGGACCCCGCCGACGACCTCACTCGCGTTCACGGCGGCATCGCCCAGGCCGAGCGCGGCCAGCAGCGGCTTCGCCACGGCCAGCGCCTTCCGCTCCGACACCGCCGAGCCGTAGTCCATCAGCGGAGACATGCCTTCGGCGGCGTACGACCAGGTGCCGGGCGCGTCCTTGAGCACCTGGAGCGTGGGACCCTTGCCGCCGCCCGCCCGCCAGTACCCCTCGTCCGACCGCACCCCGCCCGGCACGCCGAGCGCTTTCGCCAGTTTCTCGGCGGCCGTGCGCGACACGCTCCCGGGCTTCAGGACCGCGGCCGAGCCCGGCCCGTCCGGCAGGACACCGGCGTCGGGCGTGGTCAGATTCACCCCGCCCGTGGCCACTCCGCCGAGGTCCAGCGGCAACGGCGACGGCGAGGAATCGTTACCGCTACTGCCCGAGGACGACCGCGCGGTGCCGCCGCCCGACGATGCCGTCGCCCAGTACGCTCCGCCGCCGCCCGCCAGCAGGACCGCCATGGCGACCCCGGCGACGAACAAAGGGGACCTGCGCCGGGGCTGATCCTCCGTACGTTCGTTCATGCCGGTTCGACGGAGCTGAGCCTCAGGCGGTTCCAGGGATCAGCCGTCCGGGGGACAGGCCCGCGGACAGGTCCCCGGACAGGGCCTAGTCGCCGTACTCGGCCATGCCGTCCACGACGTGCGAGGACGCGGCCGACACGGTGATGCCGTGCAGGCTCGACGGGGCCACCGCGGGCGCGGCGGAGCGGTCCGGGGCCGGTACCTCCCACTGGGCGGCCATCTCGTGGCAGTCACCGATCAGCTGGGCGAGTGATTCAGGTTCGGCAGTGGTCATGCTTCCGACACTAAGCACCTCGGGACCTGCGAGAAAGCCCTACTATTGGGTAGTTTCAGAGTGTCGGCATCGCCGCGCCACACCCGGTAGCGTTGGCAGGTCCCGTTCCGCCGCCCCTCCGCAGGAGCACTCCGTCGTGCGTATCGCAGTCACCGGCTCCATCGCCACCGACCACCTCATGACCTTCCCCGGCCGTTTCGCCGACCAGCTGGTCGCCGATCAGCTGCACACGGTCTCCCTCTCCTTCCTCGTCGACGCCCTCGACGTACGGCGCGGCGGCGTCGGCGCCAACATCTGCTTCGGCATGGGCCAGCTCGGCACCCGGCCGGTCCTCGTCGGCGCGGCCGGCCGTGACTTCGACGAGTACCGCGCCTGGCTCGACCGCCACGGCGTCGACACGTCCTCCGTGCACATCTCCGAGGTCCTCAACACCGCCCGCTTCGTCTGTACGACGGACGCCGACCACAACCAGATCGGCTCCTTCTACACCGGCGCCATGAGCGAGGCCCGCCAGATCGAGCTCAAGTCCGTCGCCGACCGTGTCGGCGGCCTCGACCTCGTCCTCATCGGCGCCGACGACCCCGAGGCGATGCTCCGCCACACCGAGGAGTGCCGCTCGCGCGGCATCCCCTTCGCCGCGGACTTCTCCCAGCAGATCGCGCGCATGAGCGGCGACGACATCCGGATACTGCTGGACGGCGCCACCTACCTCTTCTCCAACGAGTACGAGAAGGGGCTCATCGAGTCCAAGACCGGCTGGAACGAAGCCGAGATCCTCGGCCGGGTCGGCCACCGCGTCACCACCCTCGGCTCGCGCGGCGTCCGGATCGACCGGGTCGGCGAGGCCCCCATCGTCGTCGGCTGCCCCGACGAGGACGCCAAGGTCGACCCCACCGGCGTCGGCGACGCCTTCCGCGCAGGCTTCCTCTCCGGCCTCTCCTGGGGCGTCAGCCTCGAACGCGCCGCCCAGGTCGGCTGCATGCTCGCCACCCTCGTCATCGAGACCCTCGGCACCCAGGAGTACACCCTGCGCCGGGCGCACTTCATCGAGCGCTTCACCAAGGCCTACGGTGACGACGCCGCGGCCGAGGTCCAGCCCCGCCTCCCGTAGGGCCCGAGGCGCCGGACGGGCCGAATCTCAGCCCGTCCGGCGCACCCAGTACGCCGCCCCCCGCGGAGCGGCCCGCTCGCCGACGTACTCCTGCCCCCGCATGTCGCACCAGGCCGGGATGTCCAGCCGCGCGGCCTCGTCGTCGGACAGCACCGACACGATCGCCCCGACCGGCACATCCCCGATCACCTTGGCGAGCTCGATCACCGGGATCGGGCACCGCTTGCCCAGTGAATCGACGACGAGCGCCGGACCCTCCGTGGCGGAGGACGTGGTCGTCGGCCGTACGTCCGCCGCGAGATGGCCCCGTACGCCCGCCACAACCCCCGCAAGCACCTCCAGGAACCGTTCCACGTCCTCCTCGGCCGCCCCACGCGGCAGCGACACCCGCACGTTCCCCTCGCTCAGCACCCCCATCGCGCGCAGCACATGGCTCGGCACGAGCGTGCTGGACGTGCAGGAGGAACCGGACGAGACGGCGAAGCCGGCCCGGTCGAGCTCGTGCAACAGGGCCTCGCCGTCCACGTAGAGGCAGGAGAAGGTGACGATGTGGGGCAGCCGCAGCGCGGGGTGGCCGACGACCTCCACGTCGGGCACGAGCTGGGGCACCCGGGTCCGGACGCGGTCTACGAGGCGGGACAGGCGAGCCGCCTCGGCCTGCGCCTCGGCGCGTACGGCCCGCAGGGAGGCGGCCGCGGCCACGATCGCGGGGAGGTTCTCGTCGACCGGCCCCTGGGGGACGAACCGCGTCCCCTTGCGGACCGCCAGCAGGCCCACCCCGGGCGGGCCGCCCCACTTGTGGGCGCTGGCGGCGAGCAGGGACCAGGGGCCGTCCACGGCGGACCACCCCAGGGACTGGGCGGCGTCGACCAGCAGGGGCACGCCGGCCTCGCGGCACAGTTCGGCGGCCCGGGCGACCGGCTGGAGCGTCCCGACCTCGTGGTTGGCGGACTGCAGGCAGGCCAGCGCGGTGTCACCGCGCAGAGCGGCGCCGAACGCCTCCGCGTCGGCCAGGCCCTCCCGGTCGACCCTGACCTCCGTCACGTCGAAGTCGGCGACGGCGTGCAGCACGCTGGAGTGCTCCACCGCCGAGACCACGGCGTGACGCCCCGTCCGCCGCCGCCCCGCCATCGCCCCCGCCACTCCCGAACGCACCGCGGCCGTCCCCGAAGGAGTGAAAACCAGCTCGTCCGGACGGCACCCGACGGCCTCCGCGGCGGCCTCCCGGGCGGCGTCCAGGAGCAGCCGGGCCCGGCGCCCGTCCCGGTACAGCCGCCCGGGGTCGGCCCAGCCGTCGTCGAGGGCGGCGAGCAGCGCCTGCCGGGCGACGGGGTGCAGCGGGGCGGCGGTGGCGGCGTCGAAGTACGAGAAGGAGGAGGGCACACCGGAACGGTAACTCCGCACCCCATGGCCGTGCCCGCAGTGCGTCCGGCGCTGCGTCAGACAAGCCTTTGGCCACCGCTTTCCATCCCTTCGGGGGCCGCCCCGGCGCGTTGGACCCCCTCCCCGCGCGACCCCAAATAGCGTCCAGTAGGGTTTGGTCCGCATAAACATCCACACCACTGCGCCCGCGCCAGGGCGGACCGACCAGCACAGGCCGGGCCGAGATCCCGGAGGCGCGCGGGCGAGACTCTCGGGAAGGCGCTACGTGAGTCCCAACGGCTCCGACCGCTCGTCGCGGCGCCCGATGCGGCGGAAGCTGCCGCAGGCGCTGGCTGCGGGCCTGGTCCTTGCGACCGCCACCGGTTGCACATACGAGGACTTTCCCCGCCTCGGCATGCCCACGCCCGCCACGGAGCAGGCACCGCGAATCCTTTCGCTCTGGCAGGGCTCCTGGGCCGCCGCTCTCGCGGTCGGCGTGCTTGTCTGGGGCCTGATCATCTGGAGTGTGATCTTCCACCGGCGCAGCCGGACCAAGGTCGAGGTTCCGCCCCAGATCCGCTACAACATGCCGATCGAGGCGCTGTTCACCACGGTGCCGCTGGTCATCATCTCGGTGCTGTTCTACTTCAGCGCCCGGGACGAGTCCAAGATCCTGGAGACCTCCAAGACGCCGGACCACGTCGTCAACGTGGTCGGCTTCCAGTGGAGCTGGGCCTTCAACTACGTCGAGCACGTGGACGCGAACAAGTCGCCCGTCGACATGAGCGAGCTCTCCACGATCTCGGCGAAGAAGCTGGACGCCCCGGCCAACGCCAACGGCGTCTACGACGTCGGTACGCCGGCGTCGAAGAATCCCCAGACCGGCAACCCCGGCCCGACGCTGTGGCTCCCCAAGGGCGAGACCGTACGGTTCGTCCTCACCTCGCGTGATGTCATCCACTCCTTCTGGATCGTCAGCTTCCTGATGAAGATGGACGTCATCCCCGGCCACACCAACGTCTTCCAGGTGACCCCCTCCAAGGAGGGCACCTACATGGGCAAGTGCGCCGAACTGTGCGGCACGGACCACTCCCGGATGCTCTTCAACGTCAAGGTCGTCTCCCCTGAGCGGTACAAGGAGCACCTGAACGAACTGGCGAAGGCTGGGCAGACCGGTTACGTCCCGGCAGGCATTGCCACCACGGGCAACGCCAAGAATGCGGAGACCAAGACCCAGTGAGCATTCTCAACGAACCCCAGGGTGGCGCTGCCGCGGCAGCCGCCGAAGACGCCTACGAGGACGAACTCCCCGTAAGGCGCAAGCAGCCCGGCGCTGTGCTCATCAAGTGGCTCACCACCACCGACCACAAGACGATCGGCACGCTCTACCTCGTCACCTCGTTCGCGTTCTTCATCATCGGCGGCATCATGGCGCTGCTGATGCGCGCCGAGCTGGCCCGGCCGGGCATGCAGATCATGTCGAACGAGCAGTTCAACCAGGCCTTCACGATGCACGGCACCGTGATGCTGCTGATGTTCGCGACCCCGCTCTTCGCGGGCTTCGCGAACTGGATCATGCCGCTCCAGATCGGCGCCCCCGACGTCGCCTTCCCGCGGCTGAACATGTTCGCCTACTGGCTCTACCTGTTCGGCTCGCTGATCGCGGTGGGCGGATTCCTCACCCCGGGCGGCGCGGCCGACTTCGGCTGGTTCGCGTACTCCCCGCTCACCGACGCGATCCGCTCGCCGGGCATCGGCGGCGACATGTGGATCATGGGTCTGGCCTTCTCCGGCTTCGGCACGATCCTCGGCTCGGTCAACTTCATCACCACCATCATCTGCATGCGTGCCCCCGGCATGACGATGTTCCGGATGCCGATCTTCGTCTGGAACGTCCTGCTCACCGGTGTGCTCGTGCTCTTCGCCTTCCCGGTGCTCGCCGCCGCGCTGCTCGCGCTGGAGGCGGACCGCAAGTTCGGAGCGCATGTCTTCGATGCCGCGAACGGAGGGGCGTTGCTGTGGCAACACCTCTTCTGGTTCTTCGGGCATCCGGAGGTGTACATCATCGCGTTGCCGTTCTTCGGCATCATCAGTGAGGTCATCCCGGTCTTCAGCCGAAAGCCGATGTTCGGTTATGTCTCGCTGATCGCGGCGACGATCTCCATCGCCGGCCTCTCGGTGACGGTGTGGGCGCACCACATGTACGTCACCGGCGGTGTGCTGCTGCCGTTCTTCTCCTTCATGACCTTCCTCATCGCGGTACCGACCGGTGTGAAGTTCTTCAACTGGATCGGCACGATGTGGAAGGGGTCACTGAGTTTCGAGACCCCGATGCTGTGGGCGATCGGCTTCCTGATCACCTTCACCTTCGGCGGTCTGACCGGCGTCATCCTGGCGGCCCCGCCGCTGGACTTCCACGTCTCGGACTCGTACTTCGTCGTGGCCCACTTCCACTACGTGGTCTTCGGCACCGTCGTCTTCGCGATGTTCTCCGGCTTCCACTTCTGGTGGCCGAAGATGACCGGCAAGATGCTCGACGAGCGGCTCGGCAAGATCACCTTCTGGACGCTGTTCATCGGCTTCCACGGCACCTTCCTCATCCAGCACTGGCTGGGCGTCGAGGGCATGCCGCGCCGCTACGCGGACTACCTGGCGGCGGACGGCTTCACCACGCTGAACACCATCTCGACCATCAGCTCGTTCCTGCTCGGTCTGTCGATCCTGCCGTTCCTCTACAACGTCTGGAAGACCGCCAAGTACGGTAAGCCGGTCGAGGTCGACGACCCGTGGGGCTACGGCCGTTCGCTCGAATGGGCGACTTCCTGCCCGCCGCCGCGGCACAACTTCCTCACCCTGCCGCGGATCCGGTCCGAATCCCCCGCGTTCGATCTGCACCACCCGGAGATCGCCGCGCTGGACCAGCTGGAGAACGTCGGCGAGGGCGCTGCCGCCAAGGAGGTCCAGAAGTGAAGTTCCAGGGCAAGATGTTCCTGTGGCTGTCGTTGTTCATCCTGGTCATGGCCATCGTCTACGGCGTGTGGTCCAAGGAAGCCGTCGGCACGACCGCGCTCTTCATGTCCTTCGGCCTCAGCGTGATGATCGGGTTCTACCTGGCCTTCACCGCCCGCCGGGCCGACACCGGCGCCCAGGACCGTGAGGACGCCGACGTCGCCGACGACGCGGGCGAGCTGGGCTTCTTCGCCCCGCACAGCTGGCAGCCGCTCTTCCTCGCCTCCGGTGGCGCGGTCTTCTTCCTCGCGATCATCTTCGGCTGGTGGCTGGCCTACTTCGCGGCGCCGATCATCGCGTGCGCCCTGTTCGGGTGGGTCTTCGAGTACTACCGCGGTGAGAGCCGCACGCAGTAATCAGGAGCGAAGGGGCCCGGACACCGCGAGGTGTCCGGGCCCCTTCGTGTTTCGCCCGTTCGTGTCGCCCGTTCGCACGCGCTGGACGGGCGCCCGCCGGGGCACCTCCCTAGCGTGTGGCCATGGGCCAAAATCATCTGCGCCGGAACACGATCGCCCTGGTGATAGCCGCGGCAGCGGCCCCCCTCGCCGCCTGTGGGGGCGGCGGCGACCCGCTCGCCGCGACCCCCTACGACGCCAGCAGCCACGTCTCGTACACGGGCTCGGCATCCAAGAAGGCGGTCGACCCCAAGAAGCCCCTGGAGATCACGGTCAAGGGCGGCGGCCACCGCATCACCGACGTCACGGCCGCGGACGCCGCAGGACGCCATGTGCGGGGCGAACTCTCCGCCGACGGCACGCACTGGCGCAGCACCTCCGGGCTCGCCGCAGGCGCCCACTACACGGTCTGGGTGAGCACCGAGGACAGCAAGGGCCACCCCGGCCGCAAGGTCCTCGGCTTCGACACCGCCACCGCCGACAAGCGGCTCCGGGTCTCCTTCGGCCCCGACACCGGCACCTACGGCGTCGGCCAGCCCCTCACCGCCGAGCTCAGCGCCCCCGTCCAGGGCCACGACGCCCGTGCCCTGGTCGAGAGCAACCTGCACGTCGCCTCGGCCCCGGCCGCCGTCGAGGGTGCCTGGTACTGGGTCGACAGCCGCACCCTGCACTACCGCCCCCGCTTCTACTGGCCGGCCCACGCCCGTATCGACGTCACCAGCACCCTGGACGGCGTCCACGTCCGCAAGGGCCTCTATGGCGGCCCCGCCATGCCGCTCACGCTGCGCACCGGCGACCGGGTCGAGGCCGTCACCGACGCCGCCACGGACCACATGACCTTCATGCGCAACGGCCGCACCGTCCGCACCCTCCCGGTCACCACCGGCAAGCCCGGCTTCTCGACCCGCAACGGCTTCAAGGTCGTCCTCGGCCAGGAGTCATTCGTACGGATGAACAGCACCACGGTCGGCATAGCCAAGGGCAGCCAGGAGGCCTACGACCTCGACGTCCACTGGGCGACCCGCGTCACCTGGTCCGGCGAGTACGTCCACGCCGCCCCCTGGTCCGTCGCCTCCCAGGGCCGCGCCAACGTCAGCCACGGCTGCACGGGCATGAGCATGAGCGACGCCAAGTGGTTCTTCGACCAGGTCCGCCGCGGCGACATCGTCCACGTCGTCCACAGCCTCGGCGCCACCATGGAACCCTTCGGCAACGGCTTCGGCGACTGGAACCTCACCTGGGACCAGTGGAAGAAGGGCAGCGCCGCCGGTCCGCAGAAGGCCGACTGGGCTCCGGCCCTCTCGCAGGAACCGGCCACGGCGGCCCGGCTGCAGCCCGAGGCGTGACTACACGTCGATGGCGAGCCGCTGGCGCAGGAGGCCGGCCAGGGCCGAGGCGAGCTCGACGGGGTCGACGGGGTGGGTGACCGCGGCCTCGGCGCGGCTCCAGGTGGCGAGCCAGGAGTCCTGGGGGCGGCCGATGAGGACCAGGACGGGCGGGGAGTCGAAGATCTCGTCCTTGAGCTGGCGGGCGACGCCCATGCCGCCGGCCGGGGTGGCCTCGCCGTCCAGGACGCAGACGTCGATGCCGCCCTGCTCAAGGGTTTTGATCACGGCGGGCAGGGTCGCGCACTCGACGAACTCCACCGGCGGCACATCGCTCGCGGGGCGGCGGCCGACGGCCATCCGGACCTGTTCCCGGGTGTTCGCGTCGTCGCTGTAGACCAGCACCGTGGCGGTCGTCTGCATCGTGCCTCCTCGCCGTCGTGGAGTCGCCTGACTGCTGGCGGAGCTTACTCCTGATCAGGGCGCCGTGGTGAAGGAGCTAGCTCCTTCGGGGGAACCTGCGGGGAACCTCCCGGCATCCGCCGGATAGGCCACGAGGGTCGCCCTCAACTCGCTGACACACCGAATGGCACCCCCCGGAGTGAGCGCGAGATAAGGGACCGACATAATGTCGGTCGTGGCGACAGCAACAGCAGTAGAAACCGGGCACGCGCACCCGTCGGTCAACCGGCCGAACCTCACCAGCGTCGGAACCATCATCTGGCTGAGTTCCGAGCTGATGTTCTTCGCGGCCCTCTTCGCGATGTACTTCACCCTTCGCTCGGTCACGGGTGCCGAGTTCTGGAAGGAACACGCCTCGGCGTTGAACGTCCCGTTCTCCGCGACGAACACCACGATCCTGGTGCTCTCCTCCTTCACCTGCCAGATGGGCGTGTTCGCCGCTGAGCGCGGCGATGTGAAGAAGCTGCGCTCCTGGTTCATCGTGACGTTCATCATGGGCGCGATCTTCATCGGCGGTCAGATCTACGAGTACACCAGCCTGGTGAAGGAGGACGGCCTCTCGCTCTCCTCCGACCCGTACGGCTCGGTCTTCTACCTGACCACCGGCTTCCACGGTCTGCATGTGACGGGCGGTCTGATCGCCTTCCTGCTGGTCCTGGGACGGACCTACGCGGCCAAGAGGTTCACCCACGAACAGGCCACTGCGGCCATCGTCGTGTCCTATTACTGGCACTTCGTCGATGTGGTCTGGATCGGCCTCTTCGCCACGATCTACATGATCAAGTAGCCGGACTCCGCTCCGAGCACACATTCAGAACCATCGACGCAAGAGATCCTGACACCGGGGTAATCCGTGAAAAAGCTCTCCGCACGACGGCGCCACCCGCTGGCGGCGCTTGTCGTCCTACTTCTCGCGCTCGCGGCCACCGGGGGGCTGTACGCCGCGCTCGCCCCGCAGAAGGCCGTAGCCGATGACACGCAGCAGTCACTTGCCATCGAAGAGGGCAAGAAGCTGTTCTCCGTAGGTTGCTCAAGCTGCCACGGTATGTCCGGCCAGGGCAGTAAGGCCGACGGCCCGAGCCTGGTGGGTGTGGGCTCCGCCGCCGTCGACTTCCAGGTCGGCACCGGCCGCATGCCTGCCCAGCAGCCCGGCGCCCAGGTGCCGCAGAAGAAGGTCGCGTACACCCAGGCCGAGATCGACCAGCTGGCCGCGTACATCGCCTCGCTCGGCCCCGGCCCGGTCACGCCGAGCAAGGACCAGGTCAGCACGACGGACGCGAGCATCGCCAACGGCGGCGATCTGTTCCGTTCGAACTGCGCCTCGTGCCACAACTACCAGGGCAAGGGCGGCGCGCTGACGAACGGCAAGTACGCGCCCGACCTGACGGGTGTCTCGGCCAAGCACATGTACGAGGCCATGCTCACCGGCCCGCAGAACATGCCTTCCTTCCCCGACAGCACGCTCACGGAGGACAACAAGCGGGACATCATCGCTTACCTGAAGGAGGTGAACAGCGATGACTCTCCCAGCCCCGGTGGTTTCTCGCTGGGCAGCCTCGGTCCGGTCACCGAGGGTCTGTTCGGTTGGATCTTCGGCCTGGGGGCCCTGATCTTCGTTGCCATCTGGGTCGCCGCCCACACCACCAAGGCCAAGAAGTCGTGAGCAAGGACATGTCAGAAGAAACCCTGCCAAGTGAGCGGGATGCTCACGCGGGCGAGCTGGCGGAGAATCCGTTCGCGGATCCCGGCCTGCCGCCGCACCAGCCACGTCGTCAGGACATCGACGAGAAGGCCGCCCGGAGTTCCGAGCGGACCGTGGCGCTGCTGTTCACCCTGTCGATGCTGGCCACTGTCGCCTTCATCGCCAGCTTTGTGATCTTCCCGGTCGACCAGATCGTCTACATCTGGCCGATCGGGCACATCAGCGCACTGAACTTCTCCCTCGGCATGACGCTCGGCGTAGCCCTCTTCGCCATCGGCGCGGGCGCGGTCCACTGGGCCCGCACCCTGATGTCCGATGTCGAGATGCCCGCCGAGCGCCACCCGATCGAGGCCGAGCCCGAGGTCAAGGCCCAGGTTCTGGCCGACTTCGCGGACGGTGCCCGGGAGAGCCAGCTCGGCCGTCGCAAGCTGATCCGCAACACGATGTTCGGCGCGCTGGCCCTGGTGCCGCTCTCCGGCGTCGTACTGCTCCGCGACCTGGGGCCGCTGCCGGAGGACAAGCTCCGGCACACCCTGTGGGCCAAGGGCAAGCTGCTGATCAACCAGAACACCAACAAGCCGCTGCGTCCCGAGGACGTCCAGGTCGGTTCCCTCACCTTCGCCGTGCCCGAGGGCCTGGAGCAGGAGCAGGAGGACTACCAGGAGCAGATCGCCAAGGCGGCTCTGATGATCGTCCGGATCGCCCCGGAGAACATCAAGGACAAGCAGGCGCGTGAGTGGGCCCACCAGGGCATCCTCGCGTACTCCAAGATCTGCACCCACGTCGGCTGTCCGATCAGTCTCTACGAGCAGCAGACGCACCACGTGCTGTGCCCGTGCCACCAGTCGACGTTCGACCTGTCCGACGGTGCCCGGGTGATCTTCGGCCCGGCCGGCCACGCCCTGCCGCAGCTGCGGATCAGCGTGAATGACGAGGGTTACCTCGAAGCGCTCGGCGACTTCGCGGAGCCCGTGGGCCCGAGCTTCTGGGAGCGTGGCTGATGGCTACCACGACTGAGAGCGCCGGCGCCAAGCCGCGCGGCAAGGCACCCGCGGGTGAGCGCGTCGCCGACTGGGCCGACGGCCGGCTGGGCATCTACAGCCTGGCCAAGGCCAACATGCGCAAGATCTTCCCGGACCACTGGTCCTTCATGCTCGGCGAGATCTGCCTCTACAGCTTCATCATCGTCATCCTCACGGGTGTCTATCTGACGCTGTTCTTCCACCCGAGCATGAGCGAGGTGACCTACGACGGCGTGTACGCGCCGCTGCAGGGCATCAAGATGTCCGACGCCTACGCCTCGACGCTGCACATCAGCTTCGACGTCCGCGGCGGCCTGCTCATGCGGCAGATCCACCACTGGGCGGCGCTGGTCTTCGTCGCGGGCATGTTCGTCCACATGTTCCGCGTCTTCTTCACCGGCGCCTTCCGCAAGCCGCGCGAGATCAACTACCTCTTCGGCTTCCTGCTGCTGTTCCTCGGCTTCTTCGACGGCTTCCTCGGCTACTCGCTCCCCGACGACCTGCTGTCGGGTACCGGTATCCGGTTCATGGAGGGTGCCGTGCTGTCCGTGCCGATCGTGGGCACGTACATCTCGTTCTTCCTCTTCGGCGGCGAGTTCCCCGGCCACGACATCGTGCCGCGGTTCTACACGATCCACGTGCTGCTGATCCCGGGCATCATGCTGGGCCTGCTGGTGGCCCACCTGATCCTGGTCTTCTACCACAAGCACACCCAGTTCGCCGGTCCCGGCAAGACCAACAAGAACGTCGTCGGCATGCCGCTGCTCCCGGTGTACATGGCCAAGGCCGGCGGCTTCTTCTTCCTGGTCTTCGGCGTCATCGCGGCCATCTCCGCGCTGGTCTCCGTCAACCCGGTCTGGTCCTACGGGCCGTACCGGCCGGACCAGGTCTCCACCGACGCCCAGCCAGACTGGTACATGGGCTTCGCCGAAGGCCTGATCCGCGTCATGCCGGGCTGGGAGATCAACGCCTGGGGCCACACCCTCCAGTTGGGTGTGTTCATCCCGCTGACGGTCTTCCCGCTCGTCATGGCCTTCATGGGCGCCTGGCCGTTCATCGAGTCCTGGGCCACCGGCGACAAGCGTGAGCACCACCTGCTGGACCGCCCGCGCAACAAGCCGGTCCGTACGGGCATCGGTGCGGCGTGGATCGCTGTCTACTGCGTGCTGCTGCTGGGTGGCGGCAACGACATCTTCGCGACCCGCTTCCACCTGTCGATCAACACGATCACCTGGTTCGTCCGGATCGGTGTCTTCGTGATCCCGGTGATCGTCTTCGTCGTCACCAAGCGCTGGTGCCTCGGGTTGCAGCGGCGCGACCGCGACAAGGTGCTGCACGGCCGCGAGACCGGCATCATCAAGCGGCTCCCGCACGGTGAGTTCATCGAGATCCACGAGCCGCTCCCGCAGGGCGCGCTGCACACGCTCACCGCTCACGAGCAGCCCAAGCCGCTCGAAATCGGCCCCACGGTCGACAAGAACGGCGTCGAGCGGAAGGCCGGACGGATCACCAAGCTCCGTACGAAGCTCTCGCAGGGCCTCTACGGCGAGGGGACGCAGATCCCCAAGCCGGACGCGGAGGAGTTCAAGGAGATCCAGAGCGGTCACGGTCATCACTGACCGCTGAGCTACGCCACCGGGAAGGGCCTCGTCCATCGAATGGACGGGGCCCTTTCCCGTGCCCCGGCATGGATAGGCTTCGCAGGTACCAAGACCTACGACCGAGGAGCGGTTCATGAACTGGCCCGACCTGTTGAGCGCGCTGTTGTCCGGACAGGACCTGAACGCGGCCGACACGGCGTGGGCGATGGACCGGGTCATGAACGGTGAGGCGACGGACGCGCAGATCGCCGGCTTCATGGTGGCGCTGCGCGCCAAGGGCGAGACGGTGGAGGAGGTGCTCGGATTCGTCGACTCGATGTACGCGCACGCCGAGCCGCTGGACATCCCCGGCCCGGCCGTCGACATCGTCGGGACGGGCGGCGACCGCGCCAAGACGGTGAACATCTCGACCATGTCCGCGATCGTCATCGCCGGTGCCGGTGTGAAGGTCGTCAAGCACGGCAACCGCGCCGCGTCCTCCGCGAGCGGTTCGTCGGATGTGCTGGAGCGGCTCGGGATCAACCTCGACCTGGCCCCGGCGCGGGTCGCCGCGGTCGCCGAGGAGGTCGGCATCACGTTCTGCTTCGCGGCGAAGTTCCACCCCGCGATGCGGTTCGCCGCCCCGACGCGGCGCGATCTGGGTATTCCGACGACCTTCAATCTGCTTGGGCCGCTGACCAATCCCGCCCGCGTCACCTCGTCCGCGGTGGGGTGCTTCGACACCCGGATGGCGGGGCTGATCGCGGGCGTCCTGGCGCGGCGGGGTTCGTCTGCGTTGGTTTTCCGCGGTGACGACGGGCTTGATGAGCTGACCACCACGGCCACCTCCCAGGTGTGGGTCGTGCGGGGCGGCGAGGTCGAGCAGGTGCCTTTCGACCCGCGGGACGTGGGGATTGAGCTGGTGCCGGTGGAGGCACTGCGGGGCGCCGACGCGGAGTACAACGCGGATGTCGCGCGGCGTGTGCTGGCCGGCGAGGCCGGTCCGGTGCGGGACGCGGTGCTGCTCAACTCGGCTGCGGCGCTTGTGGCGTTCGAGCCGGGCGGGGGGACGCTCACCGAGCAGATCGCGGCTGGGATCGAGCGGGCGAAGGAGTCGATCGACTCCGGGTCGGCCGCGAAGACGCTGGAGCGGTGGGCTGCGGCCACGCAGGCGTAGGCCCGGTTTGACGGTGCCGGTCCGGGGCCTCCGGGGTGGGGGTCCTGGACCGACATATTTACGTGCGTGACGGGCAGTTCGCAGCCTTGCCCGGCATGCCGCACGCAAATATGCGGAGCGTCCAGGACCCCCACCCCTGCGACCCCGGCCCTCCCGTCCGTTGTCGGCGGACGGAGTCCGGCGCAGCCGCTCGAAGCCAGCGCAGCGCCCGCGAGGGCGGCGTCCAGGATAGGAATCCCCCACCCCTGCGACCCCGGCCCTCCCGTTCGTTGTCGGCGGACGGAGTCCGGCGCAGCCGTCCGAAGCCAGCGCAGCGCCCGCGAGGGCGGCGTCCGGGATAGGAGTCCCCCACCCCTGCGACCCCGGCCCTCCCGTTCGTTGTCGGCGGACGGAGTCCGGCGCAGCCGCTCGAAGCCAGCGCAGCGCCCGCGAGGGCGGCGTCCAGGATAGGAATCCCCCACCCCTGCGACCCTGGCCCTCCCGTTCGTTGTCGGCGGACGGAGTCCGGCGCAGCCGCTCGAAGCCAGCGCAGCGCCCGCGAGGGGGCGTCCGGGATAGGAGTCCCCCACCCCTGCGACGCCGGCCCTCCCGTTCGTCGGTGGCTTTCCCGCCGTCGTGGGGCACCTATTGAGCCCGTCCGGCGATTGAGGACACGCCCGGAGGGCGTTCGGGGTCTGGGGCGGAGCCCCAGGGGCGGGCCGTCCGGGATGCGGACGCCCCGGTTGCCCGCGCGGCAGCGCGTGGCATACTTCTCGTCAGGTCACGAGTGACAGCGCAAAGGCCCCGGCTCGCTGTCCGGCAACCCTCCTTCTGCGGCGGGGTGCCCCGGGTGATGACCAGGCTGTGAGCAGCAAGGCTCACGGCAAGCGCGGATCGATCCGGGAGTTCTCCGATGAGCAAGCGAATGCGATAGGGCCGCTCGGCCCAAATCCTCGTCCTTCGTGTTTTTCTCCGCTTTGCCCACAGGAGCTTCGCCATGTCTGTCGACCAGTCTGTTTGTGCGCCTCTGCCCGTTCTCGGCCGGGATGTCCTCGTGCCGATCGTGACCGGTGGCGAGGTCACCTACGCGGCCCTGGACTACGCCGCCAGCGCGCCCGCGCTGCAGCGCGTGTGGGACGACGTGGCCGCCTACGCGCCGTACTACGGCAGCGTGCACCGGGGGGCGGGGTATCTGTCGCAGTTGTCGACGGATCTGTTCGAGCAGAGCCGGGTCACGGTCGCGGAGTTCCTGGGGTGCCGGGCGGATGACCAGGTGGTGTTCACGCGGTCCACGACGGATTCGCTGAACCTGCTGGCCGGGGCCGTTCCGGCGGGCACGAAGGCGTACGTGTTCGAGACCGAGCACCATGCCTCGCTGCTGCCGTGGCGGGACGCGGATGTCACGTACCTGAGCGCGCCGCGCAGCCCGGGCGAGGCGGTTGCCGCGCTGGACGCGGCGCTGGCGGGGCGGGAGCCGGGTCCGGCGCTGGTGTGTGTGACGGGTGCTTCGAATGTCACCGGCGAGATCTGGCCCGTACGGGAGCTGGCGGCGGCCGCGCATGCGCATGGGGCGCGGATCGTGCTCGACGCGGCGCAGTTGGCGCCGCATCACCCGGTGGATGTCGCCGAGCTGGATGTGGACTGGGTCGCTTTCTCCGGGCACAAGCTGTACGCGCCCTTCGGGTCGGGCGTGCTGGCGGGGCGGGCGGACTGGCTGCGGGAGGCCGAGCCGTATCTGGCGGGCGGCGGCGCTTCGCGGAAGGTGGCGCGGCGCGGTGACGGTGGCGTGGATGTGGAGTGGCACGAGACGGCTGCCCGGCATGAGGCGGGTTCGCCCAATGTGATCGGGGTCTACTCGATCGCTTCGGCGTGCCGCGCGCTGACCGAGGCCGGGTTCGACCGGCTGGTGGAGCGGGAGCAGGAGCTGGTGGGGCGGGTGCGGGCCGGGCTGGCGGAGGTGCCCGAGGTGAAGGTGCTCTCGCTTTTCGGGGATGACGCTCCGAGGGTCGGTGTCATCTCGTTCGTGGTGCGGGGCTGGAACAGCTCGCACTTCGCCGCTGCTTTGTCGGCTGAATACGGCATCGGTGTGCGGGACGGTCTGTTCTGCGCCCACCCGCTGGTTCGTACGCTGCTCGGTGACGACCGCCAGGAGCCCGGGGACTGTGGTGGAGACGCCTCGCTGAACGCCATCCGGGTCTCCTTCGGCGCGGGTACGCCCGATGAGCACGTCGACCGCTTTCTGGCGGCCGTCGCCGAGCTCGTGCGGGACGGTGCGAAGTGGAACTACCGCACGGAGAACGGCCGCTGCGTTCCGGCCCAGGACTGACAGGGACCTGAAGGGACGCTACGCGTCCAGGCCGATGGAGAACGCGGCCTCGAGGTCGTGCTGGGAGTAGGTGCGGAACGCCACGTGGGTGTCCGTGGCCTCGACGCCGGGGATCTTGCTGATGCGGCCGGGGATGACATCGGCGAGGTCGTCGTGGCGGGCGACCCGGACCATGGCGACGAGGTCGTAGGTGCCGGTGACGGAGTAGACCTCGCTGACGCCGTCGAGGGCGGCGATGGATTCCGCGATTTCGGGGATCCGGTCGACGCTGGTCTGGATGAGGACGATCGCGGTGATCACGGCTGAGGTTCTCCTTGGGTGGCCTGGGTCGTGCCCGGCGGGGCGGGCGCGGGCTCAAGCTTAGGGGGTCGGCGGAAGCACACCCAGGTGCAGAGGAAGCCGAAGAGGAAGCCGACGATGTGGGCCAGGTAGGCGACGTCGGGGCCGGAGCGGGTGGTCTGGGAGGCGAGCCACTGGAGGGCGAACCAGAAGCACAGGACCATCCAGGCGGGGAAGCGCAGGGGGAGGAAGAAGAGGAACGGGAAGAGGCTGGTGACCCGGGCCTTGGGATAGAGGAAGAGGTAGGCGCCGAGGACACCGGAGATCGCCCCGGAGGCGCCGACGAGGGTCTGGGCGGAGCCGGCGTGGGCGGCGGCGAAGCCGTATGTGGCGAGGTAGCCGGCGACGACGTAGAAGAGGAGGAAGCGGGCACGGCCCATGCGGGCCTCGACGTTGTCGCCGAAGACGTAGAGGAAGAGCAGGTTGCCGAGCAGGTGCACCCAACTGCCGTGGACGAACAGGGCGGTGAGGACCGAGAGGAACGGCGACTTGGTGAAGGGCGCGGCCGTGCAGTGGCGGGGGAGGGAAAGGCGGCCGCTGGGGAGGCGGCCGTGCCAGAGCTCGTCGGGGATGACGCCCCAGTGGGCGAAGTAGGCGCTCTGCTCGCACAGCAGGTGGCGGTAGCCGGTGCCGTAGGCCGGGTTGAAGCCGGACGCGGGGCCGATGAGGAAGACGAGGGCGCACATCCCGATGAGGGTGTAAGTGACCACGGGTGTGCGGCGGGCCGGGTTCTTGTCGTACACCGGGATGACCATGCAGCGATCATGACGGAACGGGCTTAAGGGGCATAGGCCGCCTCGCCGCAGCGGGGTGGCATGCCAGGCCTTAGGGTTGGCCGGAACGCGCCCAAGACCCAGAGCCGAGTCCGAAAGAGGTCTGCCCGATGCCGGTTCCCATGCCGACGGCCACCACCCGCTGGCGCTGCACGTTGTGCGGCAATCTGACCCGGTTCGATGTGACGCGTTCCAGCAGGGTCGTGGAGTATGTCCACCTGGACCTGGCGGGCGAGCCGAAGGTCGAGGAGACCGAGGTGGTCAGCGAGACCGTCGAGTCGGTGCGCTGCCGCTGGTGCAACGCGCTGGATCAGATCGAGCTGGTCGACCGTCCGGACGCGGGACAATAGAGGCGTACGGCGGCGAACGGCGTCGTACGTCGTGCGGCGTGGACGGGAGTGACTGGTGGATGGGACCGGCGGTAACCCGCGGGGTGCGGAGGGCGGTGAGGTCGTCGAGTCATCCGCTGAGTCGGCTGCCGAGTCGTCCGTCGAGCCGTCCGCCGAGGCCCTGGACCGCCCGCTCCCGGAGGGCGTACGGCACCGGGTGGTGGCTCTCGCGGCGGAGGCGTTCGGCGGGCTGACGCATGCCGAGCTGCCGTCGCAGCTGCGGCCGTACGCGCGTTTCACGCCGACCCGCCGGGCGAAGTTCGCGGCGACGGCGCTGGCGACGGCGCTGGAGGGGGATCCGGCCTTCCGGCAGCGGATCGCGGCGCGGCTGAGAGAGGCGCAGCCGGAGCTGTGCGAGGCGCTGGAGGCGGGGACGCCGCCGCCGGCGGTGGATCCGCTGGATGTGGCGGCGGCGGCGTATCTGCTGCGCCCGCCGGGCTGGTCGAAGCTGGTCGCGGCGGCGGGGGAGGAAGCGCAGCGTGCGCATGCGGAGCGGGCCGGCGAGGAGGCCGCCCGTGAGCTGGCGCAGTTGCGGGAGGAACTGGCGGCCGCCCGTGAGCAGGTCCGGGCGGAGGGCGTCAGGGCCCGCGGTGAGCTGGAGGCCGCGCGCAAGGAGGCGGAGTCGCTGCAGCGCAAGCTGCGCAGCGCGTCCAGTGATGTGAAGCGGGCCGAGGCCGCCCTGCGCAAGCTGGAAAACGAGCTGGAGGAGACCAGGGCCACCGCCGCGTCCGACCGGGCCACCGCCGAGAGCGAGGCGCGCCGGCTGAAGTCGCGGCTGGCGGAGGCCGAGTCGGCGGTGGAGGCGGGCCGCAGGGCGGTGCGCGAGGGGCGCAGCGTGGAGGACGTACGGCTGCGGCTGCTGCTGGACACGGTCCTTGACGCGGCGTCGGGGCTGCGCCGGGAGCTGGCGCTGCCGCCGCGCGACACGATGGGGATCCTGCCGGCCGACACGGTGGACGCGGTGAAGCCGGGCGCGTTCAGCCCGAAGGACATCGCGCGGCGCGCTTTGTCCGAGAATGACCCGGCCCTGCTGGACCAGTTGCTGGCGCTGCCGCAGGCGCATCTGGTCGTGGACGGCTACAACGTCACCAAGACGGGGTATCCGGCGCTGCCGCTGGAGAAGCAGCGGTTGCGGCTGCTGGGCGGCCTGTCGGTGCTCGCCGCGCAGAGCGGGGCGGAGATGACGTGTGTCTTCGACGGGGCGGATCTGGACGCCCCGGTGCTGCTGGCTCCGCCGCGCGGGGTGCGGGTGCTGTTCAGCAAGGCCGGTGAGACGGCTGACGAGTTGATCCGGCGCCTGGTTCGGGCGGAACCTCCCGGTCGTCCCGTTGTGGTCGTTTCGGCCGACCGTGAGGTGGCGGACGGCGTCGCGAAGGCGGGGGCGCGGCCGGTGGCTTCCACGCTGCTGCTGAAGCGGCTTGCGCGTGTGTGAGTCGCCTATGAGGCGCATGATGCGAACTGAGCGTCAAGTGGCTGTTACTGCTCGTGTGATGTTGGCAAAGAAAACACGTTGCATCTGAGTTTTTACATACTTTGATTTGAACCGATCACAGGATGGTCACTAGGGTCAGGGCTTGTACCTCCGCGAGTTCGATCATCCAGCCAGGATGGTGGCGGGGGTCCCGCCGGGTCCGAAGCGCCGCGCAAGCGCGCTTGGGCAGGCGGCTGGAGGAAGAAGGAGCTCGCCTTCGTGGCGTCCCACCGTCGTCCCAAGCCGGCCAGTCGCACACGGGTCACCGTGCTCACCGCGACCGCCGCAGCAGCCGTCGCCATCTCGTCCCAGGCCGCGCAGGCAGCCCCGGCCAAGCAGACTCTGAAGTCCGTCAAGGCGCAGGTCACCGCGATCTACGACGAGACCGAGCAGGTCACCGAGAAGCTCGACGGTGCCCAGGAGAAGCAGAAGAAGCTGCAGAAGCAGGTCTCCGAGATCCAGGACGAAGTGGCCCGCGAGCAGGGCGAGCTGAACGACCTCCAGGACCAGCTCGGTGCGCTCGCCAGCGCCCAGTACCGCAGCGGCGGCATCGACGAGTCCGTACAGCTGCTGCTGTCCGCGGACCCGGACGACTACCTGGACAAGGCCTCCACGCTCGACCAGCTGAGCAGCAAGCAGGCCGACGCGCTGGAGCAGATCGCGGCGAAGAAGCGCTCCCTGGACCAGCAGAAGGCGGAAGCCGCCACCAAGCTGCAGGAGCTGGACGACACCCGCGCCGAGCTCGCCAAGAGCAAGAAGGAAATCCAGGCCAAGCTCGCCAAGGCCACGAAGCTCCTCAACAGCCTCACCGCCGCGCAGCGGGCCTCCATCGCCGCCTCGAACGCCAGCGCCGCGAGCCGGGCCGCCAGCCGGGTCGACCTCGGCGACGACACCGCCGCCACCGCGCGTGCCGCCGAGGCCCTCGCTGCGGGCAAGACGAAGATCGGCTCGCCGTACGTCTACGGCGCCTCGGGCCCGAACTCCTTCGACTGCTCCGGCTTCACCTCCTGGGCGTACGCCCAGGCCGGTGTCTCCATACCCCGGACCTCGGAGTCCCAGGCCAGCGCGGGCACGCGGATCTACTCGCAGAGCCAGCTCAAGCCCGGTGACCTGGTCATCTTCTACAGCGACTACCACCACGTCGGCCTGTACGCGGGCAACGGCATGGTGCTGCACGCGCCGCGCACCGGCGAGAGCGTCAAGTACGAGTCGATCGGCGACATGCCGTTCCAGTTCGGCGTCCGGATCTGATTCGACGCCCCTCTCGCGGGCGCTTCGCTTGCTTCCAGCGGCGGCGGGGTCACCCGCCGCCAGGCGCATGGGTCCTTTCGGGTGATGACGGGCTGTGGCCGGAACGCGGTGACCTGGGGAAGCTGGCGCGTACGCGTCTTCCGTGTCCCCGAGGTCTTTGAACTCGCCGTGTGCGGCTGACTACTGTCAGCCCCCGTGGCTTCCCATCGACGCACCTCGCAGCCGGGCCTCGCCGCCCGTACCTCTCGCGTCACGGCCCTGTCGGCGGCCGCTGCGGCGGCCGCGGTGGCCGCACCAGCCGCGCCCGCCGTGGCGCAGCCGGCGGACCAGCCGGCCGATGTCGCCACCCGGGTCGACCGGCTCTACGAGCAGGCGGAGCGGGCCACCGAGCAGTACAACGCCGCCCAGGACCGCTCGAAGCGGCTTCGCCGCGAGGTGGGCACTCTCCAGGACGAGGCGGCGCGCGGCCAGGAGCGGGTCAACGCGATGCGGGCCGGGCTCGGCACACTCGCGGGAGCGCAGTACCGCAGCGGGGGCGTCGACCCGACGCTGGCGCTGATGCTGTCCGCCGACCCGGACGACTACCTGGACAAGGCGGCGGCCCTGGACCGGATCGGCGACCGCGAGACCGCGCAGCTGCGGGAACTGCGGAACGCCCAGCGCGGGCTGGACCAGAAGCGCTCCGAGGCCGCGGACAAGCTCGCCGAACTGGACCGGGCGCGCACCGCGCTGAACGCGCGCAAGCGCACCGTGCAGAGCAAACTCGCCACCGCACAGCGCCTGGTCAACTCGCTGAACGCCGCCCAGCGCGCCGGGCTCGCCGCCCACCTCCAGGAGCGTGCCTCGCGCTCCGGACGCGCCATGGACCTCCACCTCCCCGACTTCGGCCCCGCCTCCGGCCGGGCCGCCATGGCCGTCGCCGCCGCCCGTGCCGCCGTCGGCGCCCCCTACGTCTGGGGCTCCACGGGCCCCTCCGGCTTCGACTGCTCCGGCCTGATGGTCTATTCGTACCGCCACGCCGGCATCGCCCTCCCGCGCACCTCCCAGGCCCAGATGCACGCCGGCCGGCGGGTCCCGCTCGACCAGGCCAGGCCCGGCGACCTGATCATCTACCGGGGCGACGCCAGCCACGTCGGCATGTACGTCGGCGGCGGCCGGGTCGTGCACGCCCCGTACCCGGGAGCGCGGGTGCGCTACGACCCGGTCGGCATGATGCCGATCTCGGCGGTCACCCGACCCTGACCCTGGCCTACGATCGGGCGCGTGAGGCGAATCCTGGTGGCGGTGGCGGCAGCTGTTCTCGTCGCTTCCGGGTGCCAGGCGCAGCAGCAGCGCGAAAGCGTCCAGCTCATGCTCGACCGGCACGCGGCGGCCGTGCTCGGGCACGACGAGGCGGCCTTCCTGGCCGACGTGACGCCGGGGGAGCGGACCGCGCAGCGGCGGGTGTTCCGGAATCTGGCCGACGTACCGCTCGCCTCGTGGTCGTACCGCCTGGAAGGGCGCAGCGGCGGCGACGCCAAGGTCCAGCTGCGGTACCGGTTCAAGGGGTACGACACCGCTCCCGTGACCTCCGACATCGCGATGACGCTCGCCGGGAACGGCAGCCGCTGGCGCATCGCGGCGGCCACCGACAACACTGCCCAGCTGTGGGACCAGGGCCCGGTCCGGGTCGCGCGGGGCGCGCACAGCCTGGTGCTCGGACCCGGCGGCGAGGCCTCCCTGAAGGCGTACGCGGCCGATGTGGACCGCGCGGTGACGGCCGTGACCGGGGTGTGGGGCAACAGCTGGGCGCGGCGGGTGGTGGTTGAGGTCCCCGGCTCGCTGGACGACATGGCGGCGCTGCTGGACGCCTCGCCGACGGCGTACGAGGGCATCGCGGCCGTGACGACGGCCGAGCTGCGGGGCTCCACCACGGCGGTCCCGGCGGACCGGGTCGTCGTCAACCCCGAGGCCTTCGGCGAGCTCTCGCCGCTCGGGCGGCGGGTCGTCCTGACCCACGAGACCACGCATGTCGCCACCCGCGCCGCCACCACCTCCCGCACCCCGCTCTGGCTCTCAGAAGGTCTCGCCGACTGGATCGGCTACCGGGGCACCGGGCAGACGGCCAAGGAGGTGGCCCCCGAGCTCAGCCGCGACGTCGCCGCCGGCCGCCTCCCCGACGCCCTGCCCTCGGACGCCGACTTCGGCACCACGGCCAACGGCCTCGCCCAGTCCTACGAGGGAGCCTGGCTCGCCTGCCGCCTCATCGCCGACCGGTGGGGCGACGCGAAGCTGCTCGCCCTCTACCGCGCGGCCGACGACGGAGCCACGGCCGACGCGGCCATGCGCCGTACGCTGGGGATCGGCACCGGGGAGTTCACGGCGCGCTGGCGCGCTTACGTACAGCGGGAGTTGGGATGACGTCCACAGACGGCGGTACGGCTGTCGCCGACTTCACGCCCGAGCAGGTCGCCCGGGCCCGGGCCCTGCGGCGGGCCCAACTCCCCGCCGTCCTGGGCGGCCGGGTGGCGGGGCTCGCCCTGCTCCTGGCCCTCGGCCTCACCCCCGGTGGAGCCCGCCTGACGGCCCTGTTCGGGGACAGCTGGGCCCTGCGGGTCCTGGGCGGCGGCCTGCTCCTCGTCCTGCTGAGCACGCTGCTCTCGCTGCCCTTCGCCGCGCGCGTGCGGGTCGTCCGCGTCCGCTTCGGCCTGGTCACCCAGGGCTGGGCCGGCTGGGCCGTCGATGTGCTGCGGGGGCTGCTCGTCTCCGTACCGCTGGCCCTGGCCGCCCTGTACGCCGTCTACGCCCTCGCCGGCGTCACCCGCTGGTGGTTTGCCTGGTCCGCCCTCGGCGCGGCCCTGGCCGCCGTCGTGCTGTCCTGGCTCGCCCCGGTGCTCCTGGAACCTCTCTTCAACCGCTTCACGCCCATGGAACCGGGTCCGCTGCGCGATGCCCTCCTCGCCCTCGCCGACCGCGACGGCATCCCCGTACGCCAGGTCCTGGTCGCCGACGCCTCCCGGCGCACGACCGCGCTGAACGCCTACGTCTCCGGCTTCGGCCGCACCCGCCGGATCGTCGCCTACGACACCCTGCTCTCGACGGCGGAGCCGCGCGAGGTCGAGCTCGTCGTCGCCCACGAGCTCGGGCACGTCAAGCACCGCGACGTCCTGCACGGCACGCTGCTCGGCGCGCTGGGAGCCGCTGCGGGTGTGTGCGTCCTAGCGGCGGTCGTCTCCTGGCAGCCCCTTCTGGACCTCGCCGACGTAGGCGATTTCGCCGACCCCCGCTCGATGTGGCTCCTGGCGGCCGTCGCCGCCGTCGGCTCCGCGGCAGCCGGTCCCTTCGGCTGTGCCCTCAGCCGCCGCATCGAGCGCCGCGCGGATGTCCACGCGCTCGAACTCACCGCCGACCCCGCTCACTTCATCGCGATGCAGCGCCGCCTCACCGTCGCCAACGTCGGCGACCCCTCGCCTCCGCGCCTGCTGCACGTGCTGTTCGGCACGCATCCGACCCCCGCCGAGCGCATCGCGGCGGCCCGTGAGGCAGGCGGGGCAGGCGTCACGGCCCGCCGGTGAGGGAGGCGGTGGTGAGCGCCGCGAGGGCTGCCTTGGGGGTGCCGTCCGCGCGGACGAGGCCGAAGGGCCCGGCCGTGCCTCCGGCGTCGCTCCAGGTGAAGAGGAAGACCGGGCCGACGTACGGCCAGGGCGCGGAGCCGAGGGAAGCGGTGCCGGCGGGGACGCCGACCGTGATGGCACGGAAGACCTCGCGGATGATCGCCGCCTGGAGGTCCTCGCTGATCTGGCCCCACACCGTGGCCGCTGCGGGCGGAGTGAGCCTGACGGCCAGTGCGGACGCCGCGCTGATCGCGGCCCCCCAGGTCTGGCCCACCGAGCCCCGCACCGGGCAGCCCGCGGCATAGCTCTGGTCCGGGGTGACGCTCGCCACCGGGACCGTGGTGGCGGCACTGGTCGAGGTGGTGACCGCACCGCTCGTGGTGACCGTCAGCGTCACCGGCGCGGACACGATGGTGAGCGTGGTGCCCGACGGGATGGTCAGCGCGGTCGCCGTGGCCTTGAGGGAGACGGAACTGATGGCCGTGCCCTTGGTGATGGCGGCCGCGATCGCGCCGACGGGCGGCACGACCGTCCAGCTGCTGCCCTTGCTGACCGCGGTCACGTAGCTGCCCGCGGGCAGCTCGCCCGAGGGCGCCGTCACCGTGTAGCCCTCGTCGGCGGTGGCGGCGGTGCTGCCGCTGAGCGTGATGGTGGTCGCGGAGGCGGCTGTCGTCGGCCAGGACACGGTCGCCGTTCCGGTCGGGGCGCCCACCTCGGTCATCCACATCGGCTTCGCGCCCTCGCCGTTGTCCTTCATGAGCTGACGCAGGGCCGGCACGGTGGCCCAGCCGCCGTAGACCGCCTCCTGCGTGGCCGGCAGGACGGGATACGTGTAGGGGTGGATGGCCAGCGCGTCCCACATCGGATCCCCGTCGGCGCGCGCGTACGCCTGCTTCAGGAACACGTCCGGCGGGTACTGCAGACCGGACCGGCGCACCGAACGCCCACTGGCCGCGCTGATGGCGGGGAAGCCGTCGAGCCAGACAGGCGGGATGACGGTGTAGCCGGTGCCCGCCGTGGCCTGGGTGATGACGGTGCCGATCGGCCAGCCGTCGGCCGTGTCGGTGAGGATTCCGTACGCGTCCGAGGCCACGGCCCCCGTGCACGTGATCGTCGCCGAGGTGGCCCCGGCGGGGACCGCCGCCCAGGAGGCGGTGCGTACGGTGCCTCCGGTGCCGAACTCGTTGTTGGTGGCCAGGGTGCCGCCCAGGACGTACGCCTTGGGATCGGCGGTCCTGATCGCCGGATAAGCGGCCACCGCGAGGTCGGCGAACCCCCAGGGGGACAGGTGGCCCCAGCCGGCGGCGGTGTCCACGCCGGAGTCGAGGTTGGGCTCGTTCCACAGCTCGAAGACGTGGACGCCCTTCGCGCTGTAGTGGGTGGCCGCCGCCGCGCAGTAGTCCGCGTACCGGGCCGGGACCGGCGTCGGCCAGGGGGATTCGAGCGGGGCGGAGCCCGCGGCCTGGCGGGCCCACACCGGCGACTTGTTGAGCAGGACCACCAGGTTCATGCCGCCCGCGAGCATGGCATCGGCGGTGACGTCGGGCACCGACCAGTCGAAGGTGCCCTGGGTCTTCTCGACGGTCCACCACTCGGCGTCCATCCGGATCCAGGTGATGCCGGCTGCCCGCATCTTCGTGATCTCGGACTGCTGCTCCGACGGGGACAGCGCGGCGAAGTGGTTCTGGTAGCCGGAGCCGAGGGCGATGCCGATGGCCAGGTTGCCGCGCTTGGCATCCGCGGCCTTGGCCCGTGCCCAGCCGGGGGAGGAGAATCTGCGCACCATCGGTCAGTTCACCAGCTTGATGATCCAGCCGGCCTCACCGGCGGAGCCGGCCGTGCCCGAGCCGGCGGCCGCGCCACCCGCCCCACCGGCCGAAGTGATGGCGCCGCTGCCGCTGTAGGCGCTGTAGATGAGCATCACCGGGCCGCCCTGGCCGCCCCCGCCTCCCCCGGCGTTGCCACCTGAGGAGTCGCCGCCCCTGCCGCCCTTGGCGGATATCGTGCCGTTGTTCACGATGCTGTACGCCGACAGGAAGAGCGGATTGCCGCCGACCCCGCCCGCGCCTCCCTCTTTGGTGCCGTCGCCGGCCCCCGCTCCGCCGCTGGCGCCGCCCGGGAAGAACTCGGTGCCGTTGGTGACATTGGGGGCGTACGCCGCCATCGTCGCCGCCCACGGCAGCGCCCGGGGCAGGCTGTAGCCGGATTTCAGCACCGACTTCCCGCCCGCCCCGCCCGCCGTCCCCGAACCCGCGGCCCCGCCGGCCCCCGCCGCCTTGCCGCTCTGCCCGAGCACCGTGGTCCCGGCCGCGCCCGCCCCCGTAACGCCGCTGGGAGCCGATGCCCCGGGGGCGAGCGAGCCGGTGGCGAGGTTGGAGCCACCGGCGGCTCCGCTGGAGGCGGTGTTGACGTACGTCACGATCTGGCCGCCCGAGGCGATGCTGGCCAGGCCCGAGCAGAACACCTTGAAGGCGGGCGTGGTGCCGCCGGAGAGCTGGAGCGTGATCCCCGAGGTGACAGCGAGCGCGGACAGGAAGAGGTCGCGCGTCGGCCAGTAGTAGCCGTTCTTGTAGCCGAGGAACGAGTAGGTGTTGGTGCCGTCGAGTACGACCGCGCCGTCACTGCCGTCGCCGTAGACCCCGAAGCCGCCGCCGGCCGAGGTGCCGCCCTGGCCGTAGACGGTGACGCCCGCGTCGTCGCTGAAGAAGGAGTTGATGTTGACCTGGCCGGCCCCGGTCTCGTACAAGGGCACGGTGCCGCTCGGCAGCCAGGTCACGTTCGTGTAGGTGATGCTGTGGCCGCCGGTGCTGTCCTGCGTCGCGATGACGGTGGGCTCCATCGCCATCCCGCTGGGCCAGTTGACGAACTCGAAGACCGTGTCCCCGGTGAGGGTGCAGATGAACGTCCCGATCCCGGTCGAGAGGTCGAGCGAGACCGTGCCCTTCACGTTGTTCGGGCCGTCGGTTTGGGTGGCCGGGGCGACCGGGGTCACCGTGCTCTCGGCCGCCTCGGCGGAGGTGGCGGTCGTGGCGGTTGCCGCGCCGACCCCAAGGGCGGCGCCTCCGGCGGAAGCCACGGACTTCAACATGGAACGACGGGACGTACTCACGCGGTTGGGACCCCCCAGGCACGACGGCAATGGGCAGAACGCTACTGGAGGTGAGGGTGCTACGACGACGAAATGATGTTGTGAGGGCGCGGGCTCACCGGGGGCTCACCAGGTGAGCAGCCGCTCGCTCTCCGGCTCGGCGGTGCCGGATTCCTCCGCCTCTGCCGCCTCCTCGGCGGGGACGGGGCGCGCGTACGCCACCCACAGGCGGCGGCAGGCGATGAGCGCGGCGGCGACCAGCAGGCCGTTGCGCACGACGAGCAGCGTGATGCCGAGGTTCGTGCTGTTCACCACATCCGCGAAGTGGACGGGGAACTCGTACATCGTGATGCCGGTCGCGACCAGGACGAGCACGGCCGGCACCGCCATGACACTGGCCCTCAGGGTCATGCACGCGGCGGCCATGCCGACCAGCCAGATCGTGTACTGGGGACTGATGACCCGGCTGGTGATGACAAAGAGAAGGACGGCGGTGAAGGCCGCGTCCAGCGGCGTCGCGACGGTGAAGGTACGGGCCATGATCCGCCAGAGCAGCAGCCAGCCGAAGGCGGCCCCGGTCAGGCCGAGAGCGATGCTGCTGACGAGGTCGACGTACGGGCCGAGGAATTCCACGGAGCCGTAGTTGAGCAGGACCTGGCCCTGCCAGCCGTGGTGGCGGGCGATGTGGAAGACCAGGGAGCCGAGGGACTCGACCTCGGTGCCGCGGCTGCTCTGGAAGCCGAGGAAGGCGAAGGCGCCGGGCATGAAGAGCCAGAAGCCGAGGGCGATGGAGGCGATGGAGGCGATGGCCGCGCCCCAGACGCGCCGGGTGACGCGGCCGTGCGGGGTGCCGAGGAGCAGCAGCAGCGGCCAGACCTTCAGCATCGCGCCGAGACCGGCCAGGAAGCCGGCGACCTGGGGGCGCCGGGCCCGGGCCAGGGAGAGCATGCAGGCGACGGCGACGCCGGTGACCATGAGGTCGTAGCGGGCGTAGGCCGTGGGGCCGAGCAGGGCGACACCGCCGATCCAGACCCAGGCGCCCTGGGTGCCGGCGCCGCCTTCGCGGCGGCCGGCGCGGAGCAGGAGGGCGAAGGTCACGGCGTCCGCGGCGAAGCAGAGCCAGAAGAAGGCCGTGGTGTAGGAGAGGAAGGGCAGCAGGGCGGGGGAGAGGATGGCCAGCGCCGCGGCGGGCGGATACTGCCAGGTGACGTCGCTGGAGGGGAAGCTGCCGGTCGTCAGGACCTGGTACCAGCCGTGGTAGATCGAGGAGACGTCGGTGGTGACGTCGAGCGGCGAGATGCTGAGCACCTTGAACACCAACAGCAACAGGAAGACCCGGGTGGCCGCCCAGACCCCGATCGGGATCAGCCTGCCGGCTGTGCCTGCCATGTGCACCCCTGTCTTGTCCTTCTGTACCTGCTGTGATGATGCATGATGCCGGTCACGGATGAGGACAGCCTTAAAGGGCTGAGAGGTTCCCCACGCCGGCCGCCCGGTAATGCCGCCCGGTAATGTCGGCCGCGATGGACAAGACCCTGATCGTGACCAACGACTTCCCGCCCCGGCCCGGCGGCATCCAGGCCTTCGTGCACAGCATGGCGGTGCGCATGGACCCCGGCCAGGTCGTCGTATACGCCTCGACGTGGAAGGACGGCTCCGAGGTCGCGGCGTTCGACGCCGAGCAGCCCTTCCCGGTGGTGCGGGACCGTACCTCGATGCTGCTGCCGACCCCGAGGGTGACCCGGCGGGCGGCGGAGCTGCTGCGCGAGCACGGATGCACCTCGGTGCTGTTCGGGGCGGCCGCCCCGCTCGCCCTGATGGCCCCCGCCCTGCGGCGCGCGGGCGCCCGGCGGCTGGTCGGCATGACCCACGGGCACGAGGCCGCCTGGGCGCAGCTCCCGGCCAGCCGGCAGCTGCTGCGCCGGATCGGCGAGGGCACGGACACGATCACCTATCTCGGCGAGTACACCCGCTCCCGGATCGCCGCCGCCCTCACCCCGGCCGCCGCCGCCCGGATGGTCCGGCTCCCGCCCGGCGTGGACGAGAAGACCTTCCACCCGGCCTCGGGCGGCGACGCGGTACGGGCCAGGCTGGGGCTCACCGACCGCCCGGTGGTGGTCTGCGTATCGCGGCTCGTTCCGCGCAAGGGCCAGGACACACTGATCCTGGCCATGCCCCGGATCCTGCGCGAGGTGCCGGACGCGGTTCTGCTGATCGTCGGCGGCGGTCCCTACGCGGACGAGCTGAAGAAGCTCGCCGTACGGACCGGGGTCGACGCCTCCGTGCACTTCACCGGCGCCGTGCCCTGGGCCGAGCTGCCCGCGCACTACGGGGCAGGTGACGTCTTCGCGATGCCCTGCCGGACCCGGCGCGGCGGGCTGGACGTCGAAGGGCTCGGCATCGTCTATCTGGAGGCCTCGGCCACCGGGCTGCCGGTCGTGGCCGGTGACTCCGGCGGCGCCCCGGACGCGGTGCTGGAGGGCGAGACCGGCTGGGTGGTAGGGGGCGGCTCGCCCGAGCAGGCGGCCGACCGGATAGGCACGCTGCTGGGCGATCCGGGGCTGCGGCGCCGGATGGGGGAGCGCGGACGGCAGTGGGTCGAGGAGGCCTGGCGCTGGGACCATCTCGCCGAGCGGCTGCGGGACCTTCTTTAGCCGGATGGCCGAGGGGAAGTCCCCTCGGCCATCCGTCAGTCAGGCGTCAGCCGCCTTACGGCTTCCAGCCGCTATTGCCTTCGCGTTGCCCGGCGCACTGCCACCGCGATCCCTGCACCGATGACCATCGACGGGACAAGGAGCAGCCAGATTGACACTTTTGGGGCTGCCAAGTGCGCGATGAACAGGGTACTCACACCGGCAACGGCTGCTATGACGCCACCGATACGGTCGGGTTTGCGAGCGGAGGTGTCCTTTTGGGGGTCGCTGCCTCTCAGTTCCATGCGTACCCCAGCATCCCTGCCCCACATCCGAAGGCTCCACTTATCCCCGCGAGACCCCAGTCGACGGGGCCGAAGAACCAGCCATAGACGATGACTGTTCCCCCACTTCCACCGCCCCATACCGTACAGGCCCTGAAGTAGTGGTTGTGGCTGATGCGGTGCCACCCTCCCCAGTGCCGGATTCTCGACCAACGCCGTCGAACGTGGCGCGAGGCCGACCGGTACGCACTTCGAGCTCGGTGGTACCAGCCGTGCAGAGGACTCCAGCGGCTGAAGTGGTGATGCCAACCCCACTTGCCGTCGAGGTCGTAGCCGGTGAGCGGGTCGGCGTTGACGTAGTCGTAGGCGTTGGCGTTGCCGCCCGGGACCGGGTCGACGGACAGGAAGCGTCCGGCGGTCGGGTCGTAGAGGCGGACGCCCATGAGGGTTGCGCCGGTGATCGTCTCACTGGAGCGCTGCTTGCCGCCGATCCAGCCGTAGCGGGTGGCGGCGGTGCTGTCCTCGGCGTTGCCGTACTCGTCGTAGGACTGGGCGGTCGGGGAGACGGACGTGTCCAGTGGGAGCTGGACGGTGACGTCGCCGTGGATGTCGGTCAGCTGGAGGACTGTGCTGCCGGTGGCGCTGGTGGTGGCGCCGAGGTCTCCGCCGGTGCCTTGGACGTTGCGGGTGATGGTGCCCGTGGTGTCCTCGGCGGTCCAGTCGGGGCTGTCGCCGTCGGCCCCGTAGTGGTTGGTCTTGGACGCGGTCTGCGTCCAGGTGCCGCTGGCGTTGCTCTCTGTGGTCCAGGCGGCGAGGCGGCCGGCCCCGTCCAGGGTCCAGGTCTGCCGGTTGGTGCCGGCGGTCTGCTGGCGGACGAGGTCGTTGGCGTAGTAGACGACGGTGGCGCCGGAGGCCTGGGTGGTGGTGCGGCCGAAGGCGTCGTAGACCGTGCCGCTGGTGGTGAGCCGGTCGGCGCTGTCGTAGGTGGACGACGTCGTGGTGGCCCCGGTGCTGGTGCAGGCGGAGCCGACGTCGCTGGTGGAGGTGGCCAGGGCGGTGCGGTTGGTGTTGCTGTCGAAGGTGTAGCCCCTGCGGGTGCAGGAGTTGTCGGCGGCGGTGTCGTCGGCCTGGGTCAGGCGGCCGGCCGCGTCGTAGGTGTAACCACGGGCGCGGGTCTGGCCGTTGCTGTCGGTGTCGGCGACGATCTGGCCCTGGACGGAGTGGTCGGCGGTGTCGGAGGCGACGACGGTGCTGTCGCTGTCCTTGGTGTAGACCCGGGAGGTCTCGGTGCCGGTCTCGTCCTGGCTGATGGTGAGGGTGTAGCCGCCCGGCAGGGCCTCGGTGGCCGGGTCGCCGTCACTGTCGTACGTGGCGGAGAAGGTTCCGGCGACGGAGTCGGTGCGGGAGGTCTCCAGGCCCCGTGGGTCCTTCGTGGTGTCGTAGGTGTAGGTGGTCGTGGAGGGCGCGGAGTCGGTGGTCTTCACCGGGCGGTCCAGGGCGTCGTACGCCGTGGTGGCCGTGTTTCCGGCGCCGTCGCTGTAGGAGATCTGGCGTCCGAGCTTGTCGTAGCCGTAGCTGACGGTGCCCGCGCTGGTGGCGACCGTGGCGACCTTGCCGTACGTGGTGTCGTACGTGGTGGTCGTGGTCGGGACCCCTGTGCCCACGCCGCCGCTGACCGCGACCGTGCTGACGCGGTCGTAGGAGTCGTAGGTCGTGGTGGTGGTGCGGGTCACGGAGTTGGCGGTCTCGGAGACGATGGCGTCGTTGCCCCACCAGTCGTACTGGGTGGTCTTGGTGGGCAGCTGGGTGGGGTTGGTGCCGCCGCCGGTGATGGCGCCCGCGGGGCCGATGGAGCAGACCTGGTCGGCCCACTCCGGGCGGCCGTTGCAGGTGCCTGTACCCGTGGCGGAGTAGTAGGTGGTCACCGTCGTGTCGGCGTCGGTGCCGCTGGACTTGGGCTGGGTGGTCTTGATGACCCGGCCCTGCGAGTCGTAGGACGTCGTCGTGGTGATCGCGAGGCCGCTTGGGTCGGTGACCTGCGTGGTGGGCAGGCCCTTGACCCAGTCGTACGCAGTGGTGCTGGTGCGCACATCGGCGTCGGACGGGTAGCCGCCGACGTAGGCGCCTACCTTGGCCGTGGTGATCTGGTTGGCGACGGTTGCGGTGCCGTCGGTCGGGCGGTTCTCGTCGAAGGTGTTGGCGGTGTGCTGCCGGGCCGGGATGACGGTTCCGGCCGGCAGGTCGGTGCCGCCGGATCCAGCCGCAAGGGCCGAGGTCAGGGTGACCTGGTGGAGGGGACCGTACTCGTCGGTCTTCCGCAGCCCGTCGGAGGAGTAGACGGAACTGGTGGACAGTTGCTCGGCACGGTCGGCCGTGGACAGGCCGTCGATGCCGAGCTCGGTCAGTTCGGTCAGCTGGGCGCCGGAGGTGGCCAGGGCCAACTCGCGGTTGTCCGCCGTCAGGCTCCCGACGGTGTTGCCGAACCGGTCGTACTCGGTGGTGGTGATGTGCCCGCCCGGGGAGGCGGTGTTGACCTCCCGCCCGGAGGCGTCGGTGTAGGTGATGGTGGCCCGGGTGTAGGCGGAGGCCGACAGGTCCGAGCCGGTGTTGGAGGTCGGGACCGAGTCCGGCGGGAAGACCGCCGTGGCGTCGGCCGGGACGTCGGTCTGGCCCCACGTGGCCACGTTGGAGGTGCCCATGGCGTTGGGGGCGCTGCTGCCGGACAGCGGTACGTCGTAGACGACCGAGGTGGTGGCAGTGGTGCCGTCCAGGGTGCTCGCGGTGCCCTGGGTCAGGTTCTTGCGCGAGGCCGAGAGCAGCATGCCGGCGCCGGCCGTGGCGGCGTTGCCCGCCGTGCCGTAGGTGAAGGTCCAGGCCAGCTGGCCCGGGTCGGCGTAGGTGGCGATGCGGCCCGCGCTGTCGTAGGTGTAGGCGGTGTACGTCGCCGCGTCGACGGCGTACTGCCAGGAGCCGGCCAGACGGCCGGAGTTGTCGTACTGGTAGTACTCCACCGTCTTCGCCGTCGCCGCGCTGGCGCCGGGCTCCGTGGACCACTCCTTGATCGCCTTCACCGTCCCGGCGTACTCGCCGTAGCTGGTGGAGGTGGCCGTGGTGGAGGTGGAGTAGACGAACTGAAGCACCCGGCAGCCGGCCGTCGACGGCGTGGCCTGGCAGGTCGACTGCGAGACGGCCGAGGTGGGCGCGATCAGGTAGGTCGGTCGGGCCAGCGTGGTGCTGCCCGGCGCCAGCTCGGAGACCACCTTGGTGGTGGAGTTGTCCGTCGGCAGGTACGTGGTGGAGACCTGCCAGGTCGTGGCGGTCGAACCCGCCTTCACGAACGTGGTCGTGGTACCCCCGTCGTCCTTGAGGGTGAAGGTGGTGGACAGTGACCCGGTGAGGGTCAGATCCTCCGAACCCGGCTCGGGCTTCCAGCCGCTGGCAGAAGTCGCTGTGAAGCCGGTTTCGTTGCCGTCGACGTCCACCAGCGCCACCGAGGTGCTGGAGGTCTGCTTGACGTACGCCCAGTCGGAGTCGGTGAGTTCTGCGGTGACCCCGGACGTCCACTGCGGACCGAAGATCGCCGCCTGGCCGGTGGCGTCCGATCCGGCGGTCGGCCGGCGGGAGGACGCGGTGCGCGACACCGACATCCCGAACGTCGAGACGTCGGTGGCCGACAGCGTGAAGTCACCGGTCAGGGTGTTCACCGAGCCGGGGCCGACGCTCTGCGAGGGCGCGGTGCCGGCGTTGCGGTCCACGGTGACGGTGTTGAGCTGGCTGTAGCCGGTGGTGGTGCCGTCGGTGAAGGCAGCCCGGATGTCGATCGGCCCGTCCGCGGACAGCGACGAGGTGACGTTCCAGGTCAGCGGGGCCGGGGCGCCGCTGGTGACGGTGACCGGCCAGGCGCTGACGGCGGAGCCGTCGGAGGTCTTGGTGACGTCGGCGACCGGGACGTTGGTCCAGGTGTCGGTCTCACCGCGCCGGTACTGGTACGTGACCCCGGTGTAGGTGGTCTTGCCGGTGGAGGTCAGGCTGACGCGGCGGGCGGTGCTGTCCCCGTTGCCGGGGGTGAGCAGGCCGGCCCCGTCGGCGCCGACGCCGAAGTTGTAGGCGGTCGTCGAGGTGGACAGGTTGCCGCCGGAGTCGATGGTCTTGGCGTAGAGGGTGTGCCAGCCGTCGCCGGGGGTGATGCTGATGGTCAGCGGGTCGCCGCCGGTGCCGTCGGTGGTGTCGTAGACGCTCTTGGGGGTGGTGGAGTCGTCCAGGCCCCAGTAGAAGCCCTGTCCGTCCGTGGACGTCGTGTCCAGGGTGCAGGTCACCGATCCGGACGCCTTGGCGGTCCAGGTGTCCTGGGTGTAGGTGCCGCAGGCGATGGTGGGCGCGACGGGCAGCGCGGTGTTCATCGTGAAGGTGGTGTAGCCCGACCAGGTGCTGTAGTCGGTGCCGTCGTAGGCCCGCAGGCGGTAGCGCAGGTGCGCTCCCGAGGGAAAGGCCGAGGCTGACGGGATCGTCAAGGTGGAGGTGGACCCGGACGCCACCGTCTTGCCGTACGCCGTGTCGGTGTAGGTGGTGTCCGCGTAGGCCGGGTCGGCGGTGACCTCGAACTGGGCCTGGGCGTTGCCGCCGTCGGCGTCGGTGACCTTGGCCGACAGAGTCGGGGTCAGCGAGGTGACGTACCGCTTGCCGTTGTAGGCGTTCACCACCGACGGCGATATCGCCGCGGAGCTGGTGGTGGCGTAGGAGTTGTAGGTCACCACCAGCTTGGGCGCGTAGCCGCTGGTGCTGTAGTTCGCCGAGCGGAACCGCCGCCAGGTGGTGGAGTCGGTCTCGTCCTCGCCGTAGACCATGACGCCGTAGTTGGCGGTGCCGTCGGCCCAGGCCTGGGTGATGGTCTGCAGGTTCCAGTTCGACCAGTTCGCCGGGCAGGAGGAGCTGTAGCCCCAGTGGCCGGTGTTGGTGGCCGCGCCGGTCCCGGTGGAGGAGGGCCGGGTGGCCCAGGTCACCGACGTGGACGACCACGAGGTGGTGATCCGGCGGGCGTCGGTGGGCGCACCGGAGGTGGAGCAGGTCGCCGAGTAGTAGTTGTACAGCGACATCGTGGCGGACGTGATGTGCTTGCCGGTGAACTTCGACACGTCGAACTTCAGGTAGGCGCGTGCCAGGTCGCTGCCGGAGTCGTACGTGCCCGACTTCAGCTCCTCGGAGGAGACCTGGGAGTCGGTGTAGTCCGGGGTCTGCAGCCAGGTGTCGGTGGTCACCGCCAACGTCGTCGTCGGGTCGACGGTGACCGGGTACTGCGCCGTGGCCAGGAAGTGCGCGTCAGGGGTCAGCACCAGGGTCTGCGACCCGTCCTTGGCCGTCTCGACCCTGGTCGCCACCCGCGCGGCGTTCGCCGACTCACCGGAGGCCGGGTCCTTGCCGGCGTCCCACATCATCGGCGCCGGGGCCTCGGCCACCAGCGTGCCGGCCTTGCTCTTCAGCAACAGGTGCCCGGACTTGGCCTGGGAAAGCTTCAGCCCGTTCAGGTTCATCGGGATCCGGTAGGTGACCTTGTCACTGTCCGGCTGCTGGGTCAGCTTGATGTTCTCCGAGAAGCCCTGCGCCAGCGCGCTCACCGACAGCGTCTGCCCGCTGCCCAGAGCGTACGAGGCGGTGTTCTTCTTCACCGTCGGCGTGGGGAGCTTGGCGGACCAGCCGAGCCCGAAGGACTCCTTGCCCTTGGTCACCGACGCCAGCCGGCTGTCCCCGCCGTCCGAGACCGTGATGTCCGCGGTCGTCGCGCCCGGGGTGAGGTCCGACCCGGTGTCCGACAGCGTGGTGTTGACGTCCTTCCAGGTGCCGTCGTCCTGCTTTACCCGCACCGGACCGGCATACGCTTCCGTGCGCATCTCGCCGCTCGGCAGGGCGTACGTAGTCGAAGCCGCCGTACGCTCCGACAGCACCTCGATTTCCCGCTTCTGCAGCCGCGCCATCAACACGGCGGACGCCTCGTCCTGCGCCTCCGCAGGGCCCAACGTGTGCTTTGTCTGCGACGAGGCCGGCTTGGCGGCTGCGGTCGTTTTCATGCTTTCGGCGGCGAATGCCTGTCCGCTCTCCGCTGCGACCAGCGCGGTTTCCGCCGCCAGCAACAGCGCTACGCCCGTGGCCACTTGACGCAGCCATCGTGCCGACTGGGGTGCCCCCACCTTGGCTCTTGGTCTGTGACGCATGTTCAATTCCCTCCCGTACTCCGAAGATCAACAGAGCGGGTCGATCTTCACAGGGGCTCGGAGGGGCGGATTCGTGGGTCGTAAAAAACTCGTCAGGGCAAACTCATAGCAAGGTCAAAGGGTGTTCACAGGGTGGCTGGCCCACCTGATTGGGCTGTCCGAGGCACAACGATTGCCCGATTGGCCACCGCCGACCTGATGGGCGATGCGCGGCCTGGGCTCCAGTGCTCGGCTAAAGATTTTCCTAAGAGACGACGGAAGACATGGTCAAGATGTGAAGAAATGGACACCGTGTCGGGCGCACTGGCGCGACTTTGTGGATTTATGTCGGATGCGACCTCAAACTCGGCTTGGTTCGCGGCGTTGTCGTCGGCCAACGATGCTCCGTGTCGCTTCCATCCTCCGCCTTGCGCCGCGCCGGACGCCGCTACCTGATCCGACCTGATCCGGCCTGATCCACAGGGCGCCCCCTGGCACCTCATTCGCCACATGCGTTTCTTGCACCTTTGTCGTTCTTGTAACGCTCGGGGAAACGGTGTCCACTAGGTCTGGGCTTATGCCGGAAGTGCTCTCATGATGCGTTCATGACAACAACCTTGACGCGTCGCCAGATCTTAGGCGCCGCCGCCCTCCAGGCCGCCGCGGCCCTGGGCATCACCCGCATCGGTCTCTCCACCGCGACGGCCGCGACCCCCGCGGCCGCGGCCGACTACACCCCCGCCATCGTCATCGGCTCCGGCTACGGAGCCGCCGTGGCCGCCCTGCGCCTCGGCGAGGCAGGCGTACAGACCCTCGTCCTGGAAATGGGGCAGCTCTGGAACACCGCGGGCTCCGACGGCAAGATCTTCTGCAACATGACCTCGCCCGACAAGCGCTCGATGTGGTTCAAGACCCGCACCGAGGCGCCGCTGGCCACCTTCCTGTGGCTCGACGTCATCAACAAGAACATCACCGCCTACCCCGGCGTCCTGGACAAGGTCAAGTACACCGACATGTCCGTGTACGTCGGCCGGGGCGTCGGCGGCGGCTCGCTGGTCAACGGCGGCATGGCCGTGACCCCCTCCCGCTCCTACTTCCAGGAGATCCTGCCGCAGGTCGACGCCGACGCGATGTACGGGACGTACTTCCCGCGCGCCAACGCCATGCTCGGCGTCAACAACATCTCCTCGACCTGGTTCGAGTCCACCGAGTGGTACCAGTACGCCCGGGTCTCCCGGGACCAGGCGGTCAAGACCGGCCTCAAGACGACCTTCGTCCCGAACGTGTACGACTTCGCCTACATGCAGCGCGAGGCGGCCGGCACGGCGACCAAGTCCGCCCTCGCGACGGAGGTCATCTACGGCAACAACTACGGCAAGCGCAGCCTCGACAAGACCTACCTCGCCGCGGCGCTCGGCACCGGCAACGTCACCATCCAGACGCTCACCAGAGCGAAGAAGATCCGCAGGGACACCGACGGCACCTACATCGTCACCGTCGACCGGATCGACACCACCGGGGCGGTCGTGGAGACCCGCGAGATCGGCTGCGCCCATCTCTTCCTCGGCGCGGGCAGCCTCGGCACGACCGAACTGCTGCTGCGGGCCCGCGACACCGGCACCCTGCCCAACCTCAGCAGCAAGGTCGGCGCCGGGTGGGGCGGCAACGGCAACATCATGCTCGGCCGGGCCAACTACACCTGGAATCCGACCGGCGCCAACCAGTCCACGATCCCGGCCATGGCCATCGACGACTGGGCCAACGCCGCCAACCCGGTCTTCGCCGAGATCGCGCCGCTCCCGGCCGGCACCGAGACCTGGGCCAGCCTCTACCTCGCGATCACCAAGAACGCCGAGCGCGGCAACTTCACGTACAACGCCGCGACCGACGCCGCGGTGCTCAACTGGGCCCGCTCCCAGAACCAGCCGTCCGTCACCGCCGCCAAGACCCTGTTCGACCGGATCAACTCGGCCAACAGCACCATCTACCGGTACGACCTCTTCGGCGACACCCGGGCCTTCGCCGACGACTTCTGCTACCACCCGCTGGGCGGCTGCGTCCTCGGCCAGGCCACGGACATCTACGGCCGCGCCTCCGGCTACTCAGGCCTGTACGTCACCGACGGAGCCCTGATCCCGGGCTCCACCGGTGTCAACCCGTTCGTCACGATCACGGCTCTCGCCGAACGCAACATGGCGCAGGTACTGGCGCAGGACGGCCTGACCTGAGCACAGGAGTCCAGGGGCGCAGCACCCTGGACCACCCGGCTCGCGACCTGGCCTACTTCTTCGCGTAGATCGCCTCGATGTCGGCGGCGAAGTCCTTCAGTACGACATTGCGCTTCAGCTTCAGCGAGGGCGTGATGTGACCGGACTCCTCGGTGAACTGGTTGGTGAGGATCCGGAACTTCTTCACCGCTTCCGCGTGCGAGACCGCCGCGTTGCCGTCGTCGACGGCCTGCTGGACGGCCGCGATCAGGTCCGGGTCGTCCCTGAGCTCCGCAACCGTCGCACCGGCCGGCTTGCCGTGCTGCTCGGCCCAGCGGGGCAGGAACTCCTCGTCGATCGTGATCAGGGCGCCGATGAAGGGCCGGGCGTCGCCGACCACCATGCACTCGGCGACCAGCGCGTGCGCGCGGATCCGGTCCTCGATCACCGCGGGGGCGACGTTCTTGCCGCCCGCCGTCACGATGATCTCCTTCTTGCGGCCGGTGATCGTCAGATAACCGTCCTCGTCCACCGTGCCGATGTCGCCGGTGTGGAACCAGCCGTCGGAGACCGCCTCGGCGGTGGCCTTCTCGTTGTTCCAGTAGCCCGTGAACAGGTGCTCGCCGTGCAGCAGCACCTCGCCGTCGTCGGCGATCCGCACGGTGGAGCCGGGCAGCGGCTGGCCGACGGTGCCGATCTTCGTACGGTCCCAGGGGTTGAAGGCGGTGGCCGCGGTCGACTCGGTGAGGCCGTAGCCCTCCAGCACCGTGAAGCCGATGCCGCGGAAGAAGTGCCCGAGGCGCTCGCCCAGCGGCGCGCCGCCGGAGATGGCGTACTCGCCGCGGCCGCCCAGGACGGTGCGGAGCTTGCTGAAGACCAGCCGGTCGAAGACCTTGTGCTTGAACTTCAGGCCGACCGACGGGCCGCCGGCGCTGTCCAGGGCACGGCTGTACTCGATCGCGGTGTCCGCGGCCTTGTCGAAGATCTTGCCCTTGCCGCCGGCCTGGGCCTGCGCCCGCGCGGAGTTGTAGACCTTCTCGAAGACCCGGGGGACGCCGAGGATCAGCGTGGGCCGGAAGGCGGCCAGCTCGCCGGTCAGGTTCTTGATGTCGCTGACGTGGCCGAGCTTGATCGGCGCCATGACGGCGGCCACCTCCACCAGGCGGCCGAAGACGTGCGCCAAGGGGAGGAAGAGCAGGATCGAGGACTCGCCGGTGCGGAAGAGCGGCTTGAGCCGCTCGACGACATTGCCGCACTCCGCGAACCAGGCGCGGTGGCTGATCACACAGCCCTTGGGGCGGCCGGTGGTGCCCGAGGTGTAGACGATGGTCGCGGGGGAGTCCGCCTTGGCGGTGGCGCTGCGCTCGTCCACGACCTTGTCGGAGATGTCGCTGCCCGCCGCGTCGAGCGTGTCGACGGCGCCGCCCTCGATCCGCCAGAGGTGCTTGAGCTGCGGCAGCCGCTCGCGCACCGACTCCACGGTCTTGTCGTGGACATCGGTCTCCACGATGGCGGCGACCGCGCCGGAGTCGCCGAGGATCCACTCGACCTGCTCGGCCGAGGAGGTCTCGTACACCGGCACGGTGACCGCGCCGGCGCTCCAGATCGCGAAGTCCAGCAGCGTCCACTCGTAGCGGGTGCGGGACATCAGGGCGACCCGGTCGCCGGGCTCGACGCCGGAGGCGATCAGGCCCTTGGCGGCGGCGCGCACCTCGGCGAGGAAGGCGGTGGCGGTGACGTCCTGCCAGTCGCCGGAAGGCGTCTTTCTGGCGATCACGGCAACATCGGGATGCTGCGCGGCGTTGCGGCGGATGAGATCCGTCAGGTTGCCGTCCGCGGGGACCTCGTAAAGGGCCGGAAGGCTGAACTCACGCAAGACTGCTGCTCCTCATCGGCGCCGGCGGCGGTGCTGGCTGCGGCCCACTCTTCATGTCTTCATGTCACATACATGCATCAAGGAGTGGATCGGACTGACCGGACGTTACCCATCGGTAAAGCACCTGCGATAGGGGGTGCCGTGTAGATGTTTTGTGTGTCACACGACCGGCACCCACTGCGCGAAGCTTAATCCAGATCCCCGGTGACCCGTCGGTAACGAGCGATAGGGTGATCGCCATGCGGGTCCATGTCGTCAGCGATGTCCACGGTGCGGTCGAGGCTCTCAGGAAGGCGGGGGACGGCGCCGACGCCCTGGTCTGCCTCGGCGACCTCGTGCTCTTCATCGACTACGCCGACCACTCGCGCGGCATCTTCCCCGACCTCTTCGGCGCCGAGAACGCCGCCCGCATGGTCGCCCTGCGCACGGCCAAGCGCTTCGACGACGCCCGTGCCCTCGACGCCGAGCTCTGGTCCGGCCTCGACAAGCGCACCGCCATCGAAAGCGCCGTCCGCAAGCAGTACGCCGAGCTCTTCGCCGCCTTCCCCGCTCCCACGTACGCCACCTACGGCAATGTCGACATTCCTGCCCTGTGGCCCGAGTACGCGGCCCCCGGCACCACCGTGCTCGACGGCGGCACCACCGAGATCGGCGGCCTGGTCTTCGGCTTCGTCGGCGGCGGCCTGCGCACGCAGTACCGCACCCCGTACGAGGTCGACGACGAGACCTACGCCGAGAAGGTCGCCGCACTCGGCCCGGTCGACGTGCTCTGCTCGCACATCCCGCCCGCCGTCCCCGAGCTCTGCTACGACACCGTCGCGCGGCGCTTCGAGCGAGGCAGCGAGGCACTGCTCGACGCGATCAACGAAACCCGCCCCAAATACGCCCTCTTCGGGCACGTCCACCAGCCGCTCGCCCGGCGTATGCGGATCGGGACCACGGAGTGCGTCAACGTGGGGCACTTCAATGCCACCCGGACACCCTGGGTCCTGGAGTGGTGAGGGCATCCCGGCGGGGATGGCTTCGGGGCACAGGCGGTAGCCTGCAACAACAGCACGCAAGTCACGGTTCAGGTCGCGATTCAGGTCACGATTCATGCGAAGTCCCGGAGGGGCCACGGCGATGGCGGAACACACCAAGTCGAGCATCACGATCGACGCGGCCCCGGCCGACGTCATGGGAGTCATCTCCGACTTCGCGCGGTACCCCGAGTGGACCGGTGAGGTGAAGGAGGCGGAGGTGCTCTCCGCCGACGCCCAGGGCCGCGCCGAGCAGGTCCGCCTGCTGCTGGACGCGGGCGCGATCAAGGACGACCACACGCTCGCGTACAGCTGGGTGGGCGGCAACGAGGTCCGCTGGTCGCTGGTCAAGTCCCAGATGCTGCGCACGCTGGACGGCGCCTACGTGCTCGCGCCGCTGGACGGCGGCAAGAGCACCGAGGTCACCTACCAGCTGACCGTGGACGTCAAGATCCCGATGCTCGGGATGATCAAGCGCAAGGCGGAGAAGGTCATCATCGACCGCGCTCTGGCCGGACTGAAGAAGCGCGTCGAGTCCCAGTCCCCGCCCAAGTCCGCGTCCCAGGCCTGAGGTGCGCACACTCCTCGTCACCGGCCCCGGCGGCTCCGGCCGCACCACGATCGCCGCGGCGACCGCAGTCGCCGAGGCCCGGCGGGGCCGGCGCGTCCTGCTGCTCCCCGCCCAGCGTGGTGGTGCCTTCTCCGGCGACCTGCCCGGCGTCCGCGTCATCCGCACCGACCCGGCCGCGTCCTTCCGGGCCGACGCCTTGGACGTGCAGGGCCGCCTCGGCTCGGTCCTCGACCTCCTCGGCGCCGCCCCGCTCGACCCCGAGGAGCTCACCGAGCTGCCCGGCGCCGACACCCTCGCCCTGCTGCGCGCCCTGCGCGACGCGGCTTCCGAGGACACCTGGGATCTCGTCGTGGCCGACCTCCCGCCCGTCCACGAGGCCCTCGCCGCCCTCGCGCTCCCCGAGCAGCTGCGCCGCTACCTCGGCCGGCTCGTCCCCGCCGAACGGCAGGCGGCACGCGCACTGCGCCCGGTGCTCGCCCAGCTCGCGGGCGTCCCCATGCCGGGGGAGCGGCTCTACGAAGCCGCCGGGCGGGCGGATGTGGAACTGGCCGCCGCGCAGGCCGTGATCGAGGACCCCGGCACGACCGTACGGCTGGTCGTGGAGCCCGGTGCGCATGCCGCCGACGCGATCCGGCATGCGCGTACCGGGCTGGCCCTGTACGGCCACCGCCTGGAGGCCGTGATCGCCAACCGGCTGCTCCCGGCCGCCTCGCCGGATCCCTGGCTGGCCGAGCTGTCCGCACAGCAGCACAAGGAGCTGCGCGCCCTGCGCGCGGAGCTGGCGCAGACGCCGCTCCATGCGGTGCCCCACCTGGGCCGTGAGCCGCTGAGCGCCGACGACCTGGCGGCACTGGACCTGCCGGAGCTTGCCCTGCCAGAGGAGCTTCCCGGCCTCGCCGGTGACCGTCGTGCGAAGCCCTGGACGGTCGAGGACCGCCTCGCATCCGACGGCCACTTCCTCTGGCGGCTCCCACTGCCCGGCGCGACCCGCGAGCGCCTGGACCTGGTCCGCCGGGGCGACGAACTCGTCGTCGACGCCGAGGGCTTCCGCCGCATCCTGCCGCTGCCCTCCGCGCTGCGCCGCTGCACGGTCGCCGGAGCCTCGCTGCGCGAGGGGGCTCTGAGCGTCCGGTTCGAACCCGACCCGAGCCTGTGGCCCCGCTGACCCGGTAACGTCGATACATGAGCAGCGAATCCACCGAACGCATCGACACCGACGCCTGGGCCAAGGCCAGCGCCGAGGACATCGCGGCGGAGAACGCACGCCGTCGCGAACAGGCAGGTCAGGGCCCCGGCAGCGCCGCCGACGAACTGCGCCGGCTCGCGGAGGCAGTGGCCGACCGGATCGCCGTGCTGCGCAGCCCGGCCGTCACGATCGCCGCCGAGACCGTCATCTCGCAGGTCAAACAGGTCGTCGAGCCGATAAGGGAACGCAATCCCGAGGTCTTCGACCACCTGGCCACGGCCGGCTCCGAACTGCTGGCCGCCTACCGCTCGGCTGTCGCAGGTCAGGAGGCCCGCTGGACGGCCAAGCGGCCCGCAAGCCCTACCGAGCACATTGACCTGGACTGACGATTCACTCCGGTACGGTTGGACGCAGCGGGGATCGACCGAATACTGAGGGACACATGGGACTCACCATCGGCGTCGACATCGGCGGCACCAAGATCGCGGCCGGTGTGGTCGACGAAGAAGGCTCGATTCTCGAGACCGTCAAGGTGCCGACCCCGCCGACCCCCGAAGGGGTGGTCGACGCCATCGCCGCCGCGGTCCGCGATGTCAGCGTGAACCACGCCGTCGAGGCCGTCGGCATCGGCGCCGCCGGTTACGTGGACGACAAGCGCGCCACCGTGCTGTTCGCCCCCAACATCAACTGGCGTCACGAGCCGCTCAAGGACAAGGTCGAGCAGCGCGTCGGCCTTCCCGTCGTCGTCGAGAACGACGCCAACGCCGCAGCCTGGGGCGAGTACCGCTTCGGCGCCGGCCAGGGCCACGAAGACGTCATCTGCATCACCCTCGGGACCGGTCTCGGCGGCGGCATCATCATCGGCAACAAGCTCCGCCGCGGGCGCTTCGGCGTCGCCGGCGAGTTCGGCCACATCCGGATGGTCCCCGACGGCCTGCTCTGCGGCTGCGGCAGCCAGGGCTGCTGGGAGCAGTACGCGTCCGGGCGGGCGCTCGTGCGGTACGCCAAGCAGCGTGCCGTCGCCCAGCCCGAGAACGCGGCCCTTCTCCTCTCCCTCGGCGACGGCACCGCCGACGGCATCGAAGGCCAGCACATCAGCGCCGCCGCCCGTGGCGGCGACAAGGTCGCCGTCGACTCCTTCCGCGAACTCGCCCGCTGGGCCGGCGCCGGTCTCGCCGACCTCGCCTCCCTCTTCGACCCCTCCGCCTTCATCGTCGGCGGCGGCGTCTCAGACGAGGGCGAGCTCGTCCTCGAACCCATCCGCAAGTCCTTCCGCCGCTGGCTCGTCGGCGGCCAGTACCGGCCCCACGCCCAGGTCCTTGCCGCCCAGCTGGGCGGCAAGGCGGGCCTCGTCGGCGCGGCGGACCTGGCCCGCCAGGGCTGAGTTTCTGACGCCGCCCTCGTCCGGCGTGCCGTGGGCACCGCCTCTTGGCGGCCGAGGGGCAGGACGGTGCCCTTAGGGGCGCGGGGAACTGCGCGACCAGCCGGCCACGGCCCGCACTCGGCGACGGGCCGCACACGATGGCGCCCAACCGGGGTCCGGGGGCGGAGCCCCCGGTTTCGGGAAGGGGCGGGGTGGGGGACAACCCCTCCGTGCTGCTGGCAGATCTCCCCGCGTCCCGCACGGAGCGAGACGGCTCCGCCGTCATCCGCGTGCTGAGCTACAACGTCCGCTCCCTGCGCGACGACGAGGCCGCCCTCGCCCGCGTCATCCGCGCCTGTGCGCCGGACCTCGCGCTCATTCAGGAGGCGCCGCGCTTCTTCCGATGGCGTAAGGCAGCGGCCCGCCTGGCGCGGGCCACCGAGCTGGTGTGGGTCACGGGCGGGGCGACCACGACCGGGCCGATGATCCTCTCCTCCCTCCGGGTGCGTGTGGAGCGGACCGAGGATCTGCTGCTGCCCCACCACCCCCCGCTGCACCGGCGGGGGGTGGCCACCGCCGTCGTCCGGGTCGGCAGGGCCCGGCTCTCCGTGCTGAGCTGCCATCTCAGCCTCTCCGCCCAAGAGCGTCATGCGCAGGCCGGACTGCTCCTCGACCGCCTCGCCGCAATGGGCGAACCGCACTCCGTGGTCGGCGGTGACCTCAACGACCGCCCGGACGGCCGGGCCTTCCGCCGCCTCACAGCATCGCTCCAGGACGGCTGGGCCATGAAGCCGTGGGGCGGCGAGTACACCTCCGTCCCGGAGCGGCCGCACCAGCGCATCGACGCGATCTTCGCGACCCCGGGGATCGAGGTGCTGGGGTGCGGGGTCCCGGCGGGGCTGTCCGGTATCACGGACGCCGACCTGAGGGCGGCGACCGACCATCTACCAGTGCTGGCCGCGTTGCGCGTGCCGCCCGCCGAAGGCTGACGGTGGCGGGGGTGCGTGGGCGGCCTCGCCGCTGCGTCCGGTTTGTGCCCACCCTCCCCCACAGCTTCGCGTGGGGGGACCCCACCTCGCTGCGCTCGCCGTGCGGAACGCCTGCCCACAAACCGGTCAGACGACCGCGCCGCCGCCCGGGAGGTCGTCGTCATCGTCGCCGCCCGGCCGCATGCGCGCGACGAGCGTGGCGAAGCCGCCGAGGAAGCCGCCGATGCCGACGGTGATGGCCCACCAGGGCATCTCCTGCTGGAGGAGGATGTAGACGAAAATCAGCGCGGGCCCACCGAGGACGGCAAGCCAGGCGAACTTGGTGGTGGCGTCGGCCTGGGGGAGCGGGGGCGGCTCGGGGGGCTCGAAGTGGCCCTCGTCCTCTTCCTCGATCTCGTAGTCGCGGGGACCGGAGATGACGGGGTGGATGACGATGCTGCGGGTCGCCGCCGGAGGCGGTTCCTCCGTAGCGTCCTTGGCTTCTTCCCCGGCTTCTTCCCCGGCCTCTTCGTCCCGTACGTCCACGTCCGCGCCCGCGTCGATGTCCTCCGCCGCCGGCCAGGAGCCCGTGCCGGGCTCCGGCTCGGCGTCGAAGCCGGCGACGATCTCGGCCCAGGCGGCGTCCTCGTCGACCGGATCGGGGCCGTCTTCGCGCTCAGCCACTGGGCGCTTCCTCCTTCGCGAGCCGCTGGACGAACCCGTACGACTCCTCGAAGATCTGCTCGGCGTCATGGTCCAGGGTCGCGACGTGGTAGCTGCGCTCAAGGACCCGCTCCGACACGTCGGCGGAGGAGACCCGGCCCAGCACGATCGCCGAGTTCGAGGGGTGCACGACATGGTCGACGCGGCTGTGCAGAAGCAGCAGCGGCTGCGTGACCTGCGGCAGTTCGGCCCGTACGAGCTTCCAGAAGCGGCTCAGGGAGTACACCGCGTGCAGCGGGGTCCGGTCGTAACCGGTCTCCGTCACGCCTTCCTTCGCGATGTCGCTGGCGATGCCCGGCACGGACGGCACGAGGTGCCGGAGCACCGGCACGGCCTTGATCGGGATGCCGTCGGCCTTCACCGAGGGGTTGACCAGGACGATGCCGCTGATCGCGTCGCCGTGCTGCGCGGCGAGGTGCAGGGTGAGAGCCCCGCCCATGGACATGCCGAAGACGAAGACCTGGGAGCAGGTGGCGCTGAGGGAGCGCAGCTCGCGGTCCACCTCGGCGTACCAGTCCTGCCAGCCGGTGAGCTGCATGTCCTGCCAGCGGGTGCCGTGGCCGGGCAGCAGCGGGACCGAGACCGTCAGGCCGCGCGCGGCGAGATGGTCGGCCCAGGGGCGCAGCGATTGCGGCGTACCGGTGAAGCCGTGGCAGAGCAGCACGCCGATCTCGCCGCCGTCATGGCGGAAGGGCTCGGCTCCGGGCATGAGCGGCACCGTGTGTCTCCTGTTCGCGATGGATTACCTCACAGTACGCGGACGGCCTGCGCCGGGGGAGAGCCCCGGGCGATCTGGCGTTAAGGTCTTTCCGTCAGACACAGGAGGTCATGGGTTGTTGTACGGCGTGATGAAGGTCGCTATCGGCTCGCCTCTCAAGGCCGCCTTCCGGCCATGGGTGGAGGGGCTGGAGAACATCCCCGAGGAGGGGGGCGCGATCCTTGCGAGCAACCACTTGTCCTTCTCCGACTCCTTCTTCCTTCCGGCGGTGCTGGACCGCAAGGTCACTTTCATCGCCAAGGCGGAGTACTTCACCTCCCCCGGCGTGAAGGGCAAGCTCACCGCCGCCTTCTTCAAGGGCGTCGGCCAGCTCCCCGTGGACCGCTCCGGCGCGCGCGGGGCCGGTGAGGCCGCGATCCGCAGCGGGATAAGGGTCATCGAGTCCGGTGAGCTCTTCGGTATCTACCCCGAGGGCACCCGCTCGCCCGACGGCCGCCTCTACCGCGGCAAGCCCGGCGGCCTCGCCCGGATCGCGCTGGCCACCGGCGCGCCCGTGATCCCGGTCGCGATGATCGACACCGAGAAGATCCAGCCGCCCGGCAAGGTCATGCCCAGGCTGATGCGGCCCGGCATCCGGATCGGCAAGCCGCTGGACTTCAGCCGCTACCACGGCATGGACGGCGACCGCTTCATCCTGCGCGCGGTGACCGACCAGGTCATGTACGAGATCATGAAGCTCTCCGGCCAGGAGTACGAGGACATCTACGCGACCGCCGCGAAGCGGCAGATCGCTGAGGCGAAGAAGCAAGCCGAGTAACTCGGCAGGGGCGAGGGGACATGGGGGACAAGAGCAAGGCCGTACGGATCAGAACCCGGCCACCACGGGTCGTGCGGATGTCGGTCGAGCAGCCGCTCTGGCGCGCGCTCACCGCCTACCGGCTGCTGACGCTCGTGTACGCCATCGGCCTCTTCGCCATCGGCTGGGACGAGGACGAGTACCAGCGCCCCTGGGCCGGAGTCGCCTATCTCGCGCTGCTCGCCGTGTGGACGCTGGTCACGCTCGGCCGGGTGAGCTCGGCGCAGCGCTGTACCAAGCGCTTCCTGGTCGCCGACATCAGCGTCGCGCTCGGCGGCATCCTGCTCACCCCGCTCGTCGCCACCCACCAGCGGATCCTCGACGGCGGTCCCACGCTCCCGTCGATATGGACCGCCGGCGCCGTCCTGGCCTTCGCCATCAAGGGCGGCTGGCGCTGGGCCGCGGTCACCTCCGCGCTGGTCGGCGTCGCCAATGTCATCGAGCGGGGCGGGCTGTCCCGGGACACCGTGCACAACGTCCTGCTGGTGTGCATCGCCAGCATCGCCATCGGCTATGTCGTCGAGGTCGCCCGCACCAGCGAGCGCGTCCTCGCCCGTGCCCTGCGCATCGAGGCCGCCACCCGGGAGCGCGAGCGGCTCGCCCGTGACATTCACGACGGCGTCCTGCAGGTGCTGGCCATGGTCCAGCGGCGCGGTGCCGAGATCGGCGGCGAGGCGGAGGCGCTCGGCCGGATGGCCGGTGAGCAGGAGGTCGCCCTGCGCGCCCTGGTGGCCGCCGGCCCGGCCCCGGTCCCGGCCTCGGCCTCGGTCGCCGATGACCTCGTACGTACCGTGGTCCCGCTGCAGAGCCTGGACCGTGAGCCGGACGCCCCCCTGGACCTGTCCGCGCTGCTCGCTTCCCTCGCCTCGTCCGGGGTCACCGTCGCCGCCCCCGGCACCGCCGTCATGCTGCCGACCTACGCCGCCGGCGAGCTGGTCGCGGCGGTGCGGGCCGCCCTGGACAACGTGGCGCGGCACGCCGGGGACGGCGCCCACGCCTGGATCCTGCTGGAGGACGAGCCGGACGCCGTGCTGGTCAGCGTCCGCGACAACGGGCCCGGGATCCCCGAGGGCCGGCTCGCCGACGCGGAGAAGGAAGGCCGGCTCGGGGTCGCCCAGTCGATCCGCGGCCGGCTGCGGGACCTCGGCGGGACGGTGGAGGTCGTCTCGGTGCCGGGGCAGGGAGCGGAAGTCGAAATGAGGCTGAAGAAATGACGGACGGTGCCGTGAGCACGACCGTGAAGGTGATGGTGGTCGACGACCACCCCATGTGGCGCGACGCGGTCGCCCGTGACCTGACCGAGGGCGGTTTCGAGGTCGTCGCCACCGCCGGTGACGGCCCGGAGGCCGTACGCCGTGCCAAGGCCGCCCAGCCCCAGGTGCTGGTCCTCGACCTCAACCTCCCCGGCCTGTCCGGTGTCCAGGTCTGCAAGGCTGTCATCGGCGACAACCCGGCCCTGCGCGTCCTCGTGCTGTCCGCCAGCGGCGAGCACGCCGATGTCCTGGAAGCCGTCAAGTCCGGCGCCACGGGCTATCTGCTGAAGTCCGCGGGCCGTGACGAGCTCCTCGACGCCGTCCGCCGCACCGCCGTCGGCGACCCCGTCTTCACCCCCGGCCTCGCCGGTCTCGTCCTCGGCGAATACCGCCGCCTCGCCTCCGACCCCGCCCCGGCCGCCCCCGACGAGCCCGAGGCCCCCCGTATCACCGACCGGGAGACCGAGGTCCTCCGCCTTGTCGCCAAGGGCCTCAGCTACAAGCAGATCGCCGAGCGTCTCGTCATCTCCCACCGGACCGTCCAGAACCACGTCCAGAACACCCTCGGCAAGCTCCAGCTCCACAACCGCGTCGAGCTGGTCCGTTATGCGATAGAACGCGGCCTGGACGACTGAGACCCGTCCGGCTGGGCGGACGGCTCGTCAATGAACATGCTTTGCCCGGCAGATGAACATCTCAAGATCAGACGGTCCGACAAGTCAACAGTATGTCTGTGCGAGGTAAAGCTAATCTGAGAAGTATGGCTCTTGCGTTCGGGTTCCCCGCATGATCGAGCGATTCTGTGCCGATCTTGTCGGGGGCCTGTGCTGTGACTGTCAGACCGTTCCACCGCTCTGCCCGCCGTGCCGCCTCGCGGAAGCGTTGGTTCCGGGCGACTGCGATGCTTCTGGTCACCTGCATGGCCCTGATGTGGACGACGCAGGAGGCGGTGGCGGCCGGGGCGACGCTGCCGGCGCTGTCGATGCCCGATCTGTCCTCGGTCGGACGGTGGTTCACCGACCCGCACTGGGGCAAGCTGCCACAGGAGAAGGCGGGCACCGCCGCGGGGCACAGTCATCGCGCCTCCGCGGCCTCCACGCGGGCGGGCGGCGGTTCGGGGCGCAAGCCCGGCAAGGGCAAGGGACAGCTCGCCACCTACACGCCCTACAAGCAGACCTTCAAGCGGGGCGGCAGCGCCAAGGTCACCGGCTTCTCGGCGAAGACCAGCAAGCGGGTCCCGGCCAAGTCGAGCGCGACCTCGACCCTGTTCCGGAACTCGGACGGGTCCTTCACCCGCAAGGTATCCGAGGGGACCGTCAACTACCGTGACTCCTCGGGCACTTGGCGGCCGATCGACACCCGCGTGAGCAAGGGCGCCGACGGCCGCTGGCACGAGGACGCCAACTCCCTCACCGTCGACTTCGCCGCGCAGGCCGCCGACCCCGCGCTGGCCTCCTTCGCGGTGGACGCCAAGCACAGCCTGTCCTACGGCCTGCGGGGCGCCGCGAAGGTGACCGCCCGGGTGTCCGGAGCGAAGACGACCTACCCCGGTGTCCTGCCCCACACCGATGTGTCCCTGTCCCCGGTCGCCACCGGGCTCAAGGAAGCCATCGTGCTGCACTCGGCCCAGGCCGCCAACACCTGGGTCTTCCCGCTGGACCTCAAGGGCCTGCGGCCGGTCGCGGCCGAATCCGGCCGGATCGACCTGGTCAACGCCGCGGGCAAGACCGTCGAGGTGATCCCGCCCGCGTACGCCTACGACTCCAAGGTCGACCCGCACTCCGGCGAACCGGCCACCACCCACGCGGTGACGTACGCCCTGTCCACGGTCTCCGGTGTGCCGCAGCTGACGGTCACCCTGAACCCGGCGTGGCTGCACGACGCCGCCCGGGTCTTCCCGGTGACCGTGGACCCGACCATCACGACCTGGTCCAACACCACGTACGCGGAGACGAACAACGTCGCCGACCACTCCGGCGAGCAGACCATCAAGGTCGGCTCCTACGACTCCGGGACCCACAAGGCGAACGCCTTCGAGAACACCTGGTACAAGCCGTTCGACGGCTCCAACGTCACGGTGACCGCCGCCTCCATGCACCTGTTCGACACCTGGGCCTCGACCTGCACCGCCGAGCGCTTCGACGTCGCCCAGATCAGCACCTCCTGGTCGCCCTTCGCGACCTCCACCTACACCTACCCGGGCCCGGCCTACGGCTCCTCGATCGGCAACACCACGCCCACCGTCGCCAACGCCTGCGCCAACACCGCGGCGGACCGCACCGTCGGCGACTGGGTGTCCGTGACCCTGGCCAACAGCGCGATCCAGAAGTGGGCCAGCGGCACCCTCGCCGACTACGGCGTCGCGGTCTACGCCTCGACCACCGACGCCCTGCACTGGAAGCAGTTCGGCTCCGTCAACGACTCGGGCTACGAGCCGTACCTGACGTACACGTACACCGGCAATGCCGCCCCGGAGATGATCACTCGCTACCCGGGCAACAACACCACCGCCCAGACCCTCACCCCCGAGCTGGAGGGGGCGGCCGCCGACGACGGCTCGCCCAACACCAGCCTGAAGTACGACTTCAAGGTCTACGACCCGTCCGGCACCCTGGTCTCCGACTCGGGTCTGGTCTCCTCGGGCAACTGGACCGTGCCGTCGGGCAAGCTCAAGTGGGGGCAGACGTACTACTGGGCGGTGCAGGCCTACGACGGAGCGCTGTATTCGGCGGCCGGCTCCTGGTCCAGCCTGACCGTGCAGGTGCCGCAGCCCGCGATCACCTCGTCGCTGTCGCAGAACAGCAGCGACCACGGCTTCGACCCGTCGATCGGCAACTACACGACCTCCGACACCGACGCGTCGGTCTCCACGGTCGGCCCGGCGCTGGACGTGGACCGCAGCTACAACTCGCGTGACCCGCGCATCACCGGCGCCTTCGGAGCAGGGTGGTCCTCGGTCTTCGACTCCAGGGCCACCGAGGTGACCAACGCCTCCGGGACGGTGACCAGCGTCAACGTCACCTATCCGGACGGTTCCGAGGTCGGCTACGGCAAGAACTCCGACGGCACCTTCTCCGCCTCCTCCGGCCGGTTCGCCACGCTGAAGAGCGTCAGCACCCCTGACCCCGGCTACACGCTCACCGACAAGAACGACACCGTCTACACCTTCACCAAACTGCTCAGCTCCGGTGTGTACGGCATCAACTCGGTGACCGACGCGGACGGCCGTGCGGTCAGCTTCACCTGGACCTTGGGCCACATCACCCTGATGACGTCGGCGGTCTCCGGCCGGACCCTGGAACTCCAGTGGTCCACCCCCACCGGCGCCACCGCCGCGCACGTCAAGTACGTGTTCACCCAGGCCGCCGACCCCACCGACAGCTCCACCACCGAGGACTGGGAGTACCTCTACACCGGTGACGCACTCACCACGGTGTGCGCCCCCACCACCTGGTCCCACTGCACCCAGTACGGCTACGCCTCGTCCTCGGGCTACCTGAACCAGTCCATGGACCGCTCGCCGGACTCCTTCTGGCCGCTGTCGGAGTCCTCGGGCACCACCGCCGCCAGCCAGGTGCTCACCAACGAGGGCTCCGACAACGCCACGTACTCCAATGTCACCCTCGGCCAGAGCGGCCCCCTGGCCGGCAGCAGCACCACAGCCGCGGGCTTCAACGGCACGACCTCCTACGTCCAGCTGCCCAACAGCCTGGCGACGGCCGCCACGTCGATATCGGTCTCCCTGTGGTTCAAGACCGCGACCGCTCCCGGTGTGCTGTGGTCGTACTCCGACTCCTCGATGGACAACGCCACCACATCCGGGCAGTACACCCCGTCGATGTACGTCGGCACGGACGGCAAGCTCAACGCGGAGTTCTGGTACGCGGGCGGCATTGCCCCCATCGTCTCCAGCGCCTCGGTGGCCGACGGCAACTGGCACCACGTGGTGCTGTCCGGAGCCGGCAACTCCCAGACCCTGTACCTGGACGGCGCGGCGGTCGGCAGCAAGTCGGGCTCCATCTCCTGGGGCGGCGGCTTCTCCACCTTCCTGCAGTCCCGCGACTACCTGGGCGCCGGCTTCCTGGGCGGCGGCTGGCCCGACGAGCCGCACGCCGGCGCCAGCGGCAACACTGGGTACGCGACCTACTTCAAGGGCTCGATCGCGGACGCCGCCGTCTACGGCTCCGCGCTCACCCAGGCCGACGTGACGGCCCTGTACGGCTCGGGTACCCAGGCCGCCAGCCTGCTGACCTCGGTGACCCGTCCCTCGGGCAAGGCCTACGCGGCCGTCACCTACGACCCGGTCAGCACTGCGGTCACCCACCTGACCGACGAGAGCGGCGGGTCCTGGACGCTGCCCGCGCCGACCGTGACCGGCTCCAGCCAGGTCTACAAGTCCGCGATCATGGGCGGCGCGCCCTCGGGTTACTGGCGCCTGGGCGACGCGGCGGGCTCGGCCTCCGCGGTGGACGAGGTCAAGGGCGGCTCCGGCACCTACGCCAATGTGACGCTCGGCGCCACCGGACCCTTCTCCGACAACTCGGCGGCGACCTTCAACGGCAGCAGCTCATACGTCGAGGTGCCCGCCGCCACCCTGCACTCCACCAGCGACCGCAGCGTCGAACTGTGGTTCAAGACCGCGACCTCCGGCGTCCTCATGGGCGACCAGTCCGTCGCCATCGCCGGAGCGACCGCCGCCTCCGGCTCCTGGACCCCGGTCCTCTACGTCGGCGCCGACTACAAACTGCACGGCCACTTCTGGAGCGGCAGCGGCACCGGCTCCACCGCCTTCGGCTCCACCAGTACGGTCAACGACAGCACCTGGCACCACGTAGTGCTCACGGTGTCCGGCAGCACCCAGATCATGTACCTCGACGGCGTGCAGCAGGCCACGTACTCCGGCGCCCCCAACGACCAGGCCAACACCCACGTCTACATAGGCGCCGGCTTCGCCAAGAGCTGGGTCAACACACCCGGCGAGGTCAGCTGGTTCAACGGCTCGATCGCCGAAGCCGCCGTCTACCACCAGGCCCTGACCGCGCAGGACGTCGCCGCCCACTACGCGGCGGCCCAGAACTCCGGTGGCGTAGCCCCGGTGGAGACCTCCACGGTCACCGATCCGGCCGGCAAGACCTCGACGTACACCTACGACCCGGAGAACGGGAGCCGGATCCTGTCGGAGACCGACGGGCTCGGCAACAAGACCTCGTACGGCTACGACACCGGCGGCTTCGAGCACACCGTCACCGACCCGGACGGTGACACGACGGTGACCGGCCACGATGTGCGCGGCAACACCGTCTCGGTGACCACCTGCCAGAACCAGGTGGCCAACAAGTGCTCCAGCCAGTACTTCACCTACTACCCCGACGACACCACCGCGCAGCTGACCACCGCCGACGCGCGCAATGACCTGCTGCTCACCCAGCGCGACGGCCGCTCGTCCTCGGCGACCGACACCACCTATCTGACCTCGTACGGCTACGACACCGCCGGCGACCAGACGACGGTGACCACCCCGGCGGTGCCCGGGTTCCCCTCCGGGCGGACCACCACCACGGTCTACAGCGACGGCACCTCGACCTACCCGGCCACCGACACCGGCAATGTGCCCAAGGGCCTTCCGGTGAGGACGACCTCGCCGGGCGGCGCGGTCAACTCGATCGCGTATCTGAGCACCGGCGACGTGGCCCAGACCACGGACGCCGCCGGCCTGGTGACCAAGTACACGTACGACAAGCTCGGGCGGGTACTGACCAAGACCGAGGTCTCGGACGCCTATCCGGCGGGTCTGAAGACCAGCTATGTCTACGACGAGCTGGGCGAGGTCACCACGGAGACCGCCCCGCCGGTCACCGACCGGACAACCAGCGCGACCCACACAGCGGTGACCTCGACGGTCTACGACTACGACGGCGATGTCACCTCCCAGACGGTGGCCGACGCCTCCGGCGGCGACGCCTCCCGTACGACCTCGGCGACGTACAACGCCTACGACCAGGTGGCGACCCGCACCGACGCGAACGGCAACGCGGGCGCGTCCAACGGCGCGACGACGACCTATGCGTACGACTCCTCGGGCAACCTGAGCCAGGAGACCGACCAGCAGGGCAATGTCACCAAGTACACCTACGACGACAACGGGCACCTGCTCACCCAGGGCATCCAGTACACGGGCGACCCGGTCAACCCGTCCTCGGCGACCTTCCTGACGGAGTCCTCGCGGGCCTACGACCCCGCCGGGCGGCTGGCGTCGGTGACCGACGCGATGGGCAACAAGACGTCGTACACCTACACCGACGACGGTCTGACGGCGACGGTCACCAAGACCGACTCCTCGGGCAACAACCCGTTCGTCGTGGAGTCCGACACCTACGACGCGGCCGGCAACACCATCTCGACCGCCACCAACAACGGGGCGACCGTCACCAACAACGTCGTGGACGCGGCCTCGCGGACGACGACCAGCACGGACGACCCGTCGGGCCTGAACCGGGTCACCCAGGTCTCGTACACCCCCGACGACCTGGTGGCCAGCTCCAGGGAAACCGACTCGTCGGGCTACGACCGGACGACGACCGCGACCTATGACGCGATGGGCAACGAGACCTCCGAGACCGCCTACGGCGACGCCTCCGGCCACCCGGCGGGCTGGTGGAAGCTCGACCAGACCTCCGGCAGCTCGGTCACCGACTCCTCCGGCACCGGCAACACCGCCACCGCGGGCTCGGGCGTGACCTGGTCGGACGGGGCCGCCAAGTTCGCCGGGACCACCACCGGGACCGGCAGCGACATCGCCACCAACGGACCGGTCCTGGACACCAGCGCCTCGTACACCGTCTCGGCCTGGGTCAACCTGACCGACACCTCGACCTTCCGCACCTTCGTCGCCCAGGGCGGCACCAACCGGTCGGCCTTCTACCTCCAGTACGCCTCGACCACGGGCGTCTACCGGCTCATCGCCCCCAGCGAGGACTCCTCGGGCGCCCCGACCGCGTACTACACGGCGTCCGCGAGCTCGGCCCCGACGCTGAACACCTGGACCCACCTGGTGGGTGTGTTCGACGCCACCACCGGCGCGATCAAGCTCTACGTCAACGGCACGCTGGCCGGTTCCGGCACCGATTCCACGCCGTGGACCGGTTCGGGACCGTTGTCGATCGGCGGTGCCCAGACGGCCGGAGGCACCGTCAGCAACGTGGTGGCCGGTTCGGTCGGCGATGTGCAGACCTACCAGCGGGCCCTGTCCGCCACCGAGATCACCTCGCTGTACGGCAAGGGCCGCAGCGGCGGCACCGTCGGCTCCTCCGACCAGCTGACCACCAAGCACACGTACGACCAGCGTGGCCTGGAGACGTCCATGACGGACGCCGACACCAACACCACGAACTACACCTATGACGAGGCCGGCGAACTGACGCTGACCACCGAGCCGGTGGCGTCGGTCGAGACGGTCGGCGGCACCGCGTCGCAGGAGCGCCCGTTCTCCACAACCGGCTACAACACCTTCGGCGAGCCGGTGAAGGAAATCGACGCGGACTCCAACGAGAGCACCACCGCGTACGACGCGGACGGCAACAAGGTCTCCGAGACCCAGTCGCCCTACACCCCGCCGGGCTCGTCGACCTCCATCACACCGGTGACGGTCTACACCTACGACTCGGCGGGCAACATGACCGCCGAGACCTCGCCGGACCAGGAGACCACCAACTTCACCTACGACCAGCTCGGCGACCTGGCACAGGTCAAGGCCCCCGACGGGTCCACGACCCACACCCTGTACTACGCCGACGGCCGTCCCCAGCAGGTCACCGACGGCAACGGGGCGGTCACCCAGGCCACCTACGACTGGCTCGGCCGGCAGCTGACCTCCACGGTCCTGGAGCGCTACCCCAGCGCCCAGACCCTGACCACCATCAACTCCTACGCCTCCTCCGCCACCAACCCCGGCGGCGCCTTCCTGGCCTCGACCACCACACCGCTGGGCGTCAAGGCCTCCTACGGCTACGACAACCTGGGCGAACAGACCTCGGTGACCGACGCGGCGAGCAACACCACCCACTACACGTACGACTACCAGGGCGATCTCCAGAAGACGACCTACCCGGACAGCACCTGGACCCAGACCGACTACAACGCCCTGCAACTGCCGGTCACCACCAAGCAGTACGACGCGTCGAGCACGCTCCTGTCGACGACCTCGAACACCTACGACGGGGTCGGCAACGTCCTGTCCACCAAGGACGGCAACCAGCACACGACGACGTTCACCTATGACGCGACCGGCATGGTCACCAACGAGGTGCAGCCGGTGGACGCGTCCACCTCGGTGACCACCTCCTTCGGGTACGACGCCGCCGGGCAGCGGACCCGCTACACCGACGGCCGGGCGAACTCCTGGAAGTACTCCTACACCCCGTCCGGTCAGGTCGCCACGGTCACCGCCCCGGCCACCGGCCAGTACACCTCGGCCGCCGACTCCACGACCTCGTACACCTACAACGGTGACGGCCAGCTGACCGCGCTCACCCAGCCGGGCGGCGTGACCGAGTCGATGCAGTACGACACCGTCGGCAACCTCAAGCAGCAGTCCGGCAGCGCCGCCGACGCGGCCACCGCGACCCGCAACTTCGGCTACGACGCCCTCGGCCAGCTCACCTCCGCCACCACCACCGCGGCCGGCACCGCGGGCAAGGCCGGCTACCAGGCCGCCACCAGCGAGAACTTCACCTACGACGACCGCGGCGACCTGCTCACCGGCACCGGCGCCGGGAACAGCAGCTCCTTCGCGTACACCAAGGACGGCCTGCTGTCCTCGCGCACCGACGCGGCGGGCACGACCGGCTACACCTACGACACCGCCGACCGGCTCTACCAGCTCGCCGACGCGGCCACCGGCACCCAGCTGACGTACACCTACGACCAGCTGGAGGACCTCAAGACGATCAAGTACGGCAGCAGCGGCCAGACCCGCACCTTCTCCTACAACTCGCTGCACGAACTGACCGGCGACGCCCTGCTCCAGAGCACCACGACGCTGGCCTCGATGGCCTACGGCTACGACGGCAACGGCAACCTGACGTCGAAGACGACGACCGGTGTGAACGGCGCCTCGGCGAACACCTACACCTACGACTGGGCCAACCGGCTCAAGACGTGGAACAACGGCACCGCGACGACGACCTACGCCTACGACGCCTCCGGCAACCGCATCCAGGCAGGCTCGAACGTCTACACCTACGACGCCCGCGACGAGCTGACCTCGGACGGCGTGCACTCCTACAGCTACACCGCACGCGGCACGATGTCGGTGGACAGCACCACCAGCGCCACCACCACGTACACCGCCGACGCCTACGGGCAGCAGGTCACCGCGAGCAACCAGACCTACGGCCTGGACGCGCTGGGCCGGGTCATCACCGGCACCACCACCGACAGCTCCGGCAACACCACCAGCTCGGTGCGCACCCTGTCTTTCTCCGGCCAGGGCAACACCATCGCCGCCGACGGTTCGCACACGTACTCCTACGATCCCGCCGACGGCGTGATCGGCATCAACAGCGTCGGCGGCACCACCGCCACCGGCGTGCTCGCCCTGACCGACCAGCACGACGACGTCGTCGGCGACTTCACCTCCGGCGCCACGGCCCTGGCCGGCTCGGTCACCTACGACCCCCTGGGCAAGGTCACCTCGACCTCCAGCCTCACCGGCTCCCTGGGCTTCCAGTCCGGCTGGACCGACCCCAACACCGGCAACGTCGACATGGCCGCCCGCTGGTACAACCCCGCCGACGGCCAGTTCCTCAACAAGGACACCGTCTCCGTCAACCCCGTCCCCGACGAGGCCGAGGCCAACCCCTACGCCTACGTCGGTGACAACCCCCTGGACGACGAGGACCCCTCGGGCCACTGCAGCATGTGGTCCTGGTCCTGCGACGTCAGCGCGGTGAAGCACGTGGCCAAGAGGGTCCGCCATGCCGTCTCCCACTCCTCCGTCGGCAGGGCGGCCAAGTCCTACTACAACAAGGCGAAGAAGGTCGTCCACCGCCTGGTCAAGGCGGCCAAACGCGAAGGCAGCCGCCTCAAGCACCATGTCCAGGACGCCTACCGTGCCGGTCTGCGGCTGAAGAGACGCGTCTCCAACTACGTCTCCCGTCACGTCCGGCGGTATTACCGGGCCGCCAGGACGTACGTCAAAACCGCGGTCAAACGGGCGAAACAGGAATACCATCACGCCCGCAAGGCCGCCGCGCGGCTCGGCAACGCCATCAAGGCCAAGACCAAGTCCGCCCTGCGGGCGACCGGCAAGGCCCTGAAGACCGCCGGCACCTACGTCAAGCACCACGCCGCCGCGATCACCTCCTTCGTCGTCTCCACCGCGGTCTTCGCCGGCTGCGAGGCCCTCACCGCCGGCATCGGCACCATCGGCTGCGCCGCGGCCGCCGGAGCCGTCGGTGCCCTCGTCGACCAGGGCTTCAAGTGCGCCGACGACGGCGGCGACGCCTGCAGCGCCTCCGCCTTCGCCGAGTCCGCAGTCGAAGGCGGCGTCAGCGGCGCCCTCGGCGGAGCCCTCGGCTCCCTCGGCGGCAAGGTCATGGGCAAGCTCGCCCCCAAGGCCATGGAGGCCGTCGGCGGCCTGTTCTCCAAGGGCGCGACGGAGGCCGAGGACGACGTCGCCTCCCAGGTCACGCGGGAAGCCGAGAGCAGTTCTCCCGGCTGCTCGGTGCACAGTTTCACCGGCTCCACCAAGGTCCTGATGGCCGACGGCTCCGCCAAGGCCATCGACCAGATCAAGGTCGGTGACAAGATCACCAACGCCGTCCCGGGCCAGAAGGGCACCGAGACCCACGCCGTCACCAAAGTCATCGTCACCCACACCGACCACGACTTCGTCAAGGTCACCATCAAGGCCCCGTCCCTGAAGGCCAAGGTGGCCCGTAAGGCCGCCCTCGGCCTCGCCGCCTCAGTCGCCGGTATCGGCGCCCTCCTCGGCCTCGGTCACCACGCCTCGGGCCAGGACATCGCCCCGGCCGCGAAGGTCGTCTCCACGACCTCCGCCCACGGCACCGCCGCCGACACCACGGCGACCCTGACCACCACCTACCACCACCCCTTCTACGACGAGACCCAGCAGTCCTTCACCGACGCCAAGGACCTCCACCCCGGCGACCTCCTCCAGACGCCGACGGGGTCGGCCGAGGTCACCGAGGTCCGCCTCTTCCACGCGAACACCACCACGTACGACCTCACCATCGGTGACCTCCACACGTACTATGTGGAAGCCGGAAACACGCCGGTCCTGGTCCACAACTGCAGCCCCAGCTATTCCGAAATCCAGAACGGACAGCGCGGACCAGCCTACGCCGAGGTCTCCCCGCAGACCCTTGATGACGCGCAGAACGGGTTGATCGGTAGCGAGCCAGGGCGTGGAGCCAGGAACACTCCGGACGGATTCGTGAAGGGTGCGGGTCATTCTCGTGGACATCTCATCGGACGTCAGTTTGGCGGTGACGGTCGAGACATGAGGAATATCATTACGCAGGGGGCAACCCAGAACAATGGCGCCATTGCAGATGCCGAAAATCTGATCGCAGCGCACGTGAGAAATTCAGGAAACACTATAACTATGAGTGTGACTCCTCTTTACAGGAATGGCGGTACGCTCGCCAGTCACGTCCTTATCGAGGCCGTTGACGACTCGGGATGGTCGTTTGCCCGGACGCTCGCGAACTTCTAGAGGGATATAGTGGAATCGCTTTCCAGGCTTGCAGCGCTGTGCCCTCCGCCCCTGGCGGTGGATGTCCTGGCGCGGAAGCCGTGGCACAGTGAGGCTGCGGCTCGGATCATCCCGGTCGATCATGCCGCCATGACCGATCTCTATGGCGCCGGAAGTTTTGACGACTTCCTCTTGGTCTATGCGCTTCATTTCCCCAACCGCCACCTAGACATCGACCAGAACACCCGGGCCTCGGCTGCTTTTATGGCTCCCAAATCGGTCCCTGCTTTGCGCCGAGTCCTCGCCGAGTTCGGAGTGCTTCCGGAGAATCTTGTTCAGTGGGGTGGGACTGATAATGCCGATTCGTTTTATTGGGTACCTGCCGGCCCGCCGGAGGACTGGCCCACCATTGTTGTTGAAGCGGGGCAACTCGATTTCATGGTGCTCTTCAAGCGATCATCCGAGGTGGTGCTTCAACTCCTGGAAGGGGTGTTGAAATGTCCTTTCTTCCCCGACGATTTCCCGACCGCTCGGCCGGAGTTCATCCCGGGTCGCATCATCGACCTCGGTGAGGACTGACTCTCCGGCAGCGTCGTGCGGCAGGGCGAGTCCTCGCGGGCGGGAGGGTCACGGTTCGGTTCCGGTAGTTCACAGCCGCGCCACAGTCCGGCCCCGTTAGGCCGACCGGGTGGGGCGCGGCTCGTAGACTCCTGAACCGTGGACACGACCCTTCAGGACCCGCTCGTCGGGTACACGCTCGACGGCCGCTACCGGGTGGAGACCCGGATCGCGGTCGGCGGAATGGCCACGGTGTACCGCGCCGTGGACACCCGGCTGGACCGTGTGCTGGCGCTGAAGGTGATGCACCCGGGGCTCGCCGCGGACCGGGGCTTCGTGGAGCGGTTCATCCGGGAGGCGAAGGCGGTCGCGCGCCTGGCGCACCCGAATGTGGTGGGGGTGTACGACCAGGGGTTCGACCAGACCCCGAACGGGACGTATGTGTTCCTCGCGATGGAGTACGTGGAGGGCTGCACCCTGCGCGACGTGCTGCGCGAGCGCGGCGCGCTCCAGCCGCGGGCGGCGCTGGACATCATGGAGCCGGTGCTGGCGGGCCTGGGGGCCGCGCACCGGGCGGGGCTGGTGCACCGGGACGTGAAGCCGGAGAACGTGCTGATCGGGGATGACGGCCGGGTGAAGGTGGTGGACTTCGGCCTGGTCAGGGGCGTGGACACGCAGACGACCGGGGTCGTGGGCGGAGGCATCCTCGGTACGGCCTCGTATATGGCACCGGAGCAGATCGAGAGCGGCACGACGGACGCCCGTACGGATGTGTACGCGTGCGGGCTGGTCCTGTACGAGATGCTGACGGGCAGCAAGCCGCACGGCGGCGAGACGGCCATGCAGGTGATCTACCAGCGCCTGAACGAGGACATCGCCCCGCCGTCCGCCACCGTTCCGGGGCTGGCGCACGCGCTGGACGGGCTGGTCGCGGCCGCCGCCGCGCGGGACGCCGGGCTGCGGCCGGCCGACGCGGTGGAGATGCTGGCACGACTGCACACCGCCCGGCAGACGCTGACGCCGGAGCAGCTGGACGCGGTGCCGCCCGCCACGGGTGTCGCCTCCGAGGAGCTGACCGCGGTGGTCCCGCAGCGTCGAGCTCCGGCTTCGGCTCCGGATGCGCACCGTACGAGCCTCCTGCAGAGCCCGGTCCCGGATACGCGACGCCGCCCCCGGGCCGATCGCGGCAACCGGCGGGTCGTGGCCCTCGTGGCCGCCGTGCTGCTGGTCCTCGGCCTCGGCACAGGCGCCGTCTGGTACATCGCCGACGGCCAGTTCACCAGGACCCCGGCGGTCCTGGGCGAGCCGCAGGCGCAGGCGGTCAGGGAGCTGCGGGCGGCGGGACTCGAGGTCACGATCACCCAGGACTTCAGCGAGGCCGTCGCCAGGGGCAGGGTGATCGGGACCGACCCGGGTCCCGGCGGCCGCGTCCGGGAGAACGGCACCGTCACCCTCAACGTCTCCAAGGGGCCGGAGCGCGTACGCGTCCCCGACGTCACCGGGAAGACCCTGGCCGTCGCCAGGGCGCAGCTCCGCAAGGCCGGGCTCACCCCGGGCACGGTCACCCGGGTGTTCAGCGACGAGGTGGACGCGGGCGAGGTGATCTCCACCGACCCGAAGTCCGGGACGACCCGCTCGCCGGACAGCGCGATCGCGCTCACCGTCAGCAAGGGCGAGCCGGTGGACGCGCCGGACGTGGTCGGCGATCTCCAAGCCGACGCCGAGCAGACGCTGACGGACGCCGGGCTCAAGTTCAAGGTCGCCGCCACGCCGGTCTACTCCGACGAGGCCGACGCCGGGGCCGTCGCCGAGCAGAACCCCGCCGCGGACACCCAGCTGGCGCGGGGCGACACGGTCACCCTGACCCTCTCCAAGGGCCAGGAGATGATCGTGGTCCCGGACGTGGAGGGCAAGGACGTGGACGAGGCCAAGCAGATCCTCCAGGACGCCGGGTTCGACGTCCGCGTGATCCGCTACTTCATCACCGGCAAGGTCACCAGCCAGTCCCCGGGCGCCGGCGAGAGCGCGGCCAAGGGCAGCACGATCACCCTGTGGGTGAGCTGACGATGACGACGGACGACGCCGCGCGCCTCCGCAACCCCGTCGGCGGCCACGTCCCCGTCGCCGGCGGCCTCGCCACCGTCGGGCTGTCGTACGCCGCCACGATGGGCGCCGAGGCCGTCCAGGTCTTCTGCGCCAACCCGCGCGGCTGGGCCACCCCGCCCGGAAACCCCGCCCAGGACGAGGCCTTCCGCGAGCGCTGCGCCGCCGAGGGCATCCCGGCGTACGTGCACGCGCCCTACCTGATCAACTTCGGCTCGCACACCGAGGCCACTGTTGAGAAGTCCGTCGAGTCGCTGCGCCACTCGCTGCGCCGTGCCCGCGAGATCGGCGCCCTCGGCGTCGTCGTCCACACCGGCTCCGCGACCGGCGGCCGCCCCCGGGCCGCCGCTCTCGCCCAGGCCGGGCGGTACATGCTGCCCCTCCTCGACGAGCTGACCCACGACGACGACCCCGCGCTCCTCCTGGAGCCCACCGCCGGCCAGGGCTTCTCCCTCTGCTCCCTGGCCGAGGATCTCGGCCCGTACTTCGACGTCCTCGACCGCCACCCCAGGCTCGGCGTCTGCCTCGACACCTGCCACGCCTTCGCCGCCGGCCACGACATGGCCGCCCCCGGCGGCATGAAGCTGCTGCTGGACGAGCTCGTGGACACCGTCGGCGAGGGACGGCTCCAGCTGATCCACGCCAACGACTCCAAGGACGTCGCCGGCGCCCACAAGGACCGCCACGAGAACATCGGCACCGGTCACATCGGCGCCGAGCCCTTCGGCGACCTCTTCACCCACCCCGCCACAGCCGGCGTACCGCTGATCATCGAGACCCCGGGCGGCCCGGAGGGCCACGCCGCCGACGTGGCCCGGCTCAAGCAGCTGCGCGGGCGCGTAGCGCGGTGACCGGAATGGTTCGCCGGGTCCGTCCGGCGGCCGGTTCCGTCCTCAATCGCCGGACGGGCTGAACTCAGCCCGTCCGGCGATTGAGGACAAAGCGCATCCGGCGGGCTGCGCAACCCGGCGAAGTACGCGGTCACCGCACTAGAGCTCCGGGCCGTCCCCGGGCTCCTCCTGGTACGAGTAGCGCTGCTCGGCCCAGGGGTCGCCGAGGTTGTGGTAGCCGCGCTCCTCCCAGAAGCCGCGCCGGTCGGCCGTCATGTATTCCACGCCGCGGACCCATTTGGGGCCCTTCCAGGCGTACAGGTGGGGGACGACCAGCCGTACGGGGAATCCGTGTTCGGCGGTGAGCGGTTCGCCGCCGCGATGGGTGGCGAACATCGATTTCGCGTCGGCGAAATCGGCGAGCCGCAGATTGGAGCTGAAGCCGTACTCTGCCCACACCATCACGTGGGTGACATCGGATGCGGGCGGTGCGAGCTGCAGGATCACCGAGGTCGAGACCCCGCCCCACTCCACGCCGAGCATGCTGAATTTCGTCACGCAGTGAAAGTCGCCGACGGCCGTCGAATACGGCAGCGTCGCGAACTCCTCGTGATTCCAGCAGTGCTTGTCACCGTCGGCGGTGGCGCCGAAGACCCTGAATTCCCAGCGGTCCGGCTTGAATCGCGGGACCGGTCCGTAATGCGTCACCGGCCAGCCGCGCTGAAGCCGCTGCCCCGGAGGAAGCGCCCCTGGCTCTCCTTCGCGGCGTTCCGACTGACCCATGACTCCATGGTGACAGACCGGATGCCGTGCTACCGACCAGGATCCCCGCAAAGGGTGACAACCCGGGCCACCGGACTAAGCCTGCACTTACTGGAACGGTGCGGCGAGCGGTGCCATGATGCGGCGCAACTTGTCGAACCACCTGAGGAAGGACGGAGTCTGCCATGCAGGGCGACCCCGAGGTCATCGAGTTCTTGAACGAGCAGCTGACCGGTGAGCTGACCGCGATCAACCAGTACTTCCTGCACGCGAAGATGCAGGAGAACTTCGGCTGGACGAAGCTCGCGAAGTACACGCGTCACGAGTCGTTCGACGAGATGAAGCACGCAGAGGTGCTCACCGACCGCATCCTCTTCCTCGACGGGCTGCCGAACTACCAGCGGCTCTTCCACGTCCGCATCGGCCAGACCGTCACCGAGATGTTCAAGGCCGACCGCCAGGTCGAGGTCGAGGCGATCGACCGCCTCAAGCGCGGCATCGAGGTGATGCGGGCCAAGGGCGACATCACCTCGGCCAACATCTTCGAGTCGATCCTGGCGGACGAGGAGCACCACATCGACTATCTCGACACCCAGCTGGAGCTGGTCGAGAAGCTCGGTGAGCCGCTGTACATCGCCCAGCTGATCGAGCAGCCGGAGAGCTAGGCCGCCTGCTAAGCGGCCTGCGCCGGCGCGAAAGGCTCCGCTTCGGCCATCTCCGTACGGGTGGCGCAGTCGGCGCCGCGGCCCAGCAGTGCCTGGATCCGGCGTACGCAGGAACCACAGTCCGTGCCCGCCTTGCAGGCCGAGGCGATCGCGCGGGGGGTGCAGCGGCCGGAGTCCGCATGCTGCTTGACCTGCTCTTCGGTAATGCCGAAGCACGAGCAGACGTACATGCTGATTGACCCCTTCCCGTGTCCCGACGTGAGGTTAACCTAACCTTACCCGTGGTCCGTGAGGGTGAAAAGTGGAGAGGGGCACGGATCACTGTGATCCGTGCCCCTCTCGCGCCTACTGCCCGGTACGTACTAGCCCCGGTACATCTCCGCCACCAGGAACGCCAGGTCAAGCGACTGGCTGCGGTTCAGCCGGGGGTCGCAGGCCGTCTCGTAGCGCTGGTGCAGATCGTCGACGAAGATCTCGTCGCCGCCGCCCACGCACTCCGTCACGTCGTCGCCGGTCAGCTCCACGTGGATGCCGCCCGGGTGCGTGCCCAGCCCGTGGTGGACCTCGAAGAAGCCCTTCACCTCGTCCAGCACGTCGTCGAAGCGCCGCGTCTTGTGGCCGCTCGCCGCCTCGAAGGTGTTGCCGTGCATCGGGTCGGACACCCAGGCCACCTGGGCGCCGGACGCCGTGACCTTCTCCACCAGCGTCGGCAGCTTGTCGCGGACCTTGTCCGCGCCCATTCGCACGATGAAGGTGAGCCGGCCCGGCTCCCGGTCCGGGTCCAGGCGCTCGACGTACGTCAGCGCCTCCTCCGGCGTCGTCCCCGGGCCCAGCTTGATGCCGATCGGGTTGCTGATCCGCGACGCGAACTCGATGTGCGCGCCGTCCAGCTGCCGGGTGCGCTCGCCGATCCACACCATGTGGCCCGAGACGTCGTAGAGCTTGCCGGTGCGGGAGTCGGTGCGCGTCAGCGCCGACTCGTAGTCCAGCAGCAGCGCCTCGTGCGAGGCGTAGAACTCCACGGTCCGGAACTCGGCCGGGTCGGTGCCGCACGCCTTCATGAAGTTCAGCGCGTTGTCGATCTCCTTGGCCAGCGCCTCGTAGCGCTGCCCGGAGGGGCTGCTCTTGACGAAGTCCTGGTTCCAGGCGTGCACCTGGCGCAGGTCCGCGTAGCCGCCGGTGGTGAAGGCGCGCACCAGGTTCAGGGTCGCCGAGGAAGCGTTGTACATCCGCTTCAGGCGCTCCGGATCCGGGATCCGGGCCGCCTCGGTGAACTCGAAGCCGTTGACCGAGTCGCCCCGGTAGGTGGGGAGGGTGACCCCGTCCCGGGTCTCCGTCGGCTTCGAGCGCGGCTTGCTGTACTGGCCGGCGATCCTGCCGACCTTCACCACGGGCACCGAGCCCGCGTACGTCAGCACCGCGCCCATCTGGAGCAGCGTCTTCAGCTTGTTGCGGATCTGGTCCGCCGACACGGCGTCGAAGGCCTCGGCACAGTCGCCGCCCTGCAGCAGGAACGCCTCACCACGGGCCACGGCCCCCAGTCGGTCGCGCAGCTGGTCGCACTCGCCCGCGAAGACGAGCGGCGGATACGATTCGAGGTCCGCGATCACATCGCGCAGAGCCTCGGCATCGGGGTACTCGGGCTGCTGCGCCGCGGGCAGGTCTCGCCAGGTGTTGCCACCGGCGTGGGTTTCAGCGTTCACGGTCACGGTTCCCACATTACGGGGTCATGTCCACGGTTTTTCGCGTGCCCAATGGATGAGACGGCGGGTGGTACCGCGGTACTACGCCCCCGGCCCGGTTCAGACCCCGGTACGACGGATCGGCGCGGCCCGGATCCTAGCGTTGGCCGGGAGGTGTCCAGGCAGGCCTGGAGCCGGCGACCGAGGGGAAGAGCGCGATGATCGAGGCACAGCAGCTGACCAAGCGGTACGGGGAGAAGACGGCGGTCGACCAACTGGACTTCGTCGTGAAGCCGGGCACGGTCACCGGCTTCCTGGGGCCGAACGGCGCGGGCAAGTCCACGACCATGCGGCTGATCGTCGGGCTGGACGCCCCTTCGAGCGGCTCGGTGACGGTCGGCGGCAGGCACTACGCCCAGCACCGGGCGCCCCTGCAGGAGGTCGGCGCACTGCTGGAGGCGAAGTCGATCCACCCGGGCCGCTCCGCGTACAACCACCTCAACGCGCTCGCGCTCACCCACGGGATTCCGCGGCGGCGGGTGGACGAGGTCATCGACCTGGCCGGGCTGGGCAGCGTGGCGAAGAAGCGCGCCGGAGCCTTCTCGCTCGGCATGGGCCAGCGGCTCGGCATCGCGGCGGCGCTGCTGGGCGATCCGCAGACGGTGATGCTGGACGAGCCGGTCAACGGGCTGGACCCGGAGGGCGTGCTGTGGATCCGTAATCTCCTCACGGGCCTGGCGGCCGAGGGCCGGACGGTCTTTGTGTCCTCGCACCTGATGAGCGAGATGGCGCTGGTGGCGGACCACCTGATCATCGTCGGGCGCGGGCGGCTGCTGGCGGACACGACCGTGCAGGACCTGATCCGCGAGGTGGGCGGCGACACCGTGAAGGTGGCCACCGCCGACCCGGCGCGGCTGCGCGAGGTGCTGGCGGGGCCCGGCGTCGAGATCACCGGCCGGGCGGGCTCGGAGGAGCTGCAGGTGTCCGGTACGACCGCCCGGGAGATCGGGCTGAAGGCGGCGGAACACGGGATCGCGCTGTTCGAGCTGAGCGCGCGGACGGTGTCGCTGGAGGAGGCGTTCATGGACCTGACCAGGGACGCGGTGGAGTACCACGGCTCGACGGCCGGCATCGAGACCCCCGGGAGGGCCGCATGAGCACCATCACCGCGACACAGGACACCGAGGCCGCCCCCGCGCCCGCGGCACGCCCCGAATACCGGGTGACCGGGCTGCGCGTACTGCGCTCGGAGTGGGCCAAGCTGTGGTCGCTGCGCTCGACGTGGATCACGCTGGGCCTGGCCCTGCTGTTCCTGGTGGCCTTCGGGCTCATCGGAGCGGCCCAGTACAAGTCGAGGATCACCTCCGGCGAGCCCATGCGCGGCGACTTCGCCGACTCCACGGCCGTGAGCCTCTCCCTCTTCGGCACGAACTTCGCGCAGCTCGCGCTGGGTGTGCTCGGCGTGCTGGTCACGGCGGGGGAGTACTCGACCGGAATGATCCGCTCGACGCTGGCGGCGGTGCCGCGCCGGCTGCCGGTGCTGTGGTCCAAGGCGACCGTGTTCGGGATCGTCGCGCTGGTGACCGGGACGGCCGGCGCGCTCGTCACCTTCCTCTTCGCGAGCGGCATCGTGTCCGGCACGGACGCGGCCATGTCCTTCTCGGACGCGGGTGTCGTACGCAGCCTGCTGGGCGCGGGGCTCTACCTCGGCCTGGTCGGGGTGATCGGGGCGGCCCTGGGCGCGCTGCTGCGGTCGGTGGCGGGCGGCATCTCGGTGCTGGTCGGCGCGCTGATGCTGATCCCGGGGCTGATCTCGCTGCTGCCCAGCTCGTGGCAGGACAACATCAGCCCGTACCTGCCCAGCAACGCGGGCGAGTCCATGTTCGCCCTGACCCATGACGCCACGACCCTGTCGCCGGCGGCCGGGCTGCTGGTATTCCTCGGCTGGACGGCGCTGGCGCTGGCAGGGGCGGCGTACCGGCTGGTGCGCAGCGACGCCTGACGGCGGCAAGGGAGGATGGACAGGTGACCTCTGTGACCAGCGACGACACCGGCGACTTCACCGGCATGGGTGCCCTGGGCCCGGCGGCCGCCCGCCTGGCCCGGGGAAGCCAGCGGCTGCGGCAGGCGGACCGGGCGCATCCGTGGGTGCTGGACACAGCGGTGGTGGTGCTGGTCTTCCTGGTCTTCTGCCTGCCGGACCTGGTGCACGGGCACGGGGACGGCGACGGGGACGGCGATGCCCGGCACGGGCTCCACCTCGCGCTCACCCAGTTGCCGTTGCCGGGGGTGCTGGCGCTGCAGGTGGGGCTGGTGCTGCCCCTGCTCTGGCGGCGGCGCAAGCCCTCGGTGGCCTTCGGCGTCATCGCGGCCGTGTTCGTACTCCAGTGGTCGCTGCTGGTGACGCTGCGCGCGGACATCGCCCTGTTCATCGCCCTGTACAGCCTGGCGCTGCACGAGCGGCTGCGGCGGCTGCCGTGGGCGTGCGGGATCATGGCGGGCGCGCTGGTGCTGATAGCGGTGCGCATCTCGTCCGCGATCTCCGTCTGGGACTCGCTGTTCTTCCTCTTCAGCACCGCGCTCGCGGCCGTCGCGCTGGCCCTGGCGGTACGGATCCGGCGGGCCCAGCTCGCCGGGCTGCGGGAGCGGGCGGCCCGCCTGGAGATCGAACGGGACCAGCGCAGCAGGCTGGCCGCGGCCACCGAGCGCACCCGGGTGGCGCGCGAGATGCACGACATCGTCGGCCACAACCTGTCCGTCATGATCAGCCTCGCCGACGCGGGCGCGTACGCCGTCGGCATCGCCCCCGACAAGGGCAAGGAGGCGCTGGAGCTCATCGGCGACAGCGGCCGCCAGGCGCTGGGCGAGCTGCGGCGCATGCTGGGCGTCCTGCGGGAGGCGACGGACGCCCCCGAGCTCAGCCCGCAGCCCGGGATCGCCGACATCGACGCGCTGTGCGGCCGCGTACGCTCGGCCGGGCCGGAGGTCGTGTACCGGACCGGCGGGGAGGTGGACGCCCTGGACAGCGGGGTGCAGCTGACGGTCTACCGGATCGTGCAGGAGGCGCTCACCAACACCCTCAAGCACGCCGGCACCGGGACCAGGGTCCACCTCGCGGTCGCCCTGGAGGGCACCGAAGTGAGCATCCGGATCCAGGACACCGGGTCGGGCGGCCCGGCCGGGCCCCCGAACGAGGAAGGGCACGGTCTGGCGGGCATGCGCGAACGAGCGGCTCTGTACGGCGGGAAGGTCAGCGCGGGTCCCGCACCCGGCGGAGGATGGACCGTACACGCCACCCTCGACATCGGTCCCCAAAGCGGTCCGCAGAGCAGTTCCCAGAGCAGTTCCCGAGGCGGCACATCGTGACCACCGTGCTCATCGTGGACGACCAGTCGCTGCAGCGCTTCGCCTTCCGCATGCTCCTGGACAGCGTCCCCGACACCGAGGCCGTCGGCGAGGCCGCCCACGGCGCCGAGGCCGTCCGCATGGCCGCCGAACTGCGCCCCGACGTCGTCCTGATGGACGTCCGCATGCCCGGCATGGACGGCATCGAGGCCACCCGCCGCATCGTCGCCTCCGGCGGCCGCTCCCGCGTCCTCGTCCTGACCACCTTCGACCTGGACGAATACGCCCATGCCGCGCTGCGCGCAGGCGCCAGCGGCTTCCTCCTCAAGGACGCCCGCCCCGAGGAACTCCTCGCCGGCATCCGCGCCGTCGCGGTCGGCGACGCCGTCATCGCCCCCGCCCTCACCCGCCGTCTCCTCGACGAGTACGCCCACCACCTGCCGCGCCGCGCCGTCGATCCCGTCGACTCCGCGGAGGACCCGAGACTGGGCTCCCTCACCGACCGCGAGCGCGAGATCCTCGTCGCCATCGGCCAGGGCTGGAGCAACGGCGAGATCGCCGCGCGCCTCGTCCTGTCCGAGTCCACGGTCAAGACCCACGTCGGCCGCGTCCTCGCCAAGATCGGCGCCCGCGACCGCATCCAGGCCGTGATCTTCGCCTACGACCTGGGGCTCGCCCGCCCCAACGCCGGCTGAGCCGGGTTCAGCTGACGCGGGCCAGCGCGAAGCCGTCGTAGCCCTTGCTGCCGACCGTCTGGACGGCGGTCGCCGTGAGCCGGGGGTGACGGGCGAACAGCTCCAGCGCTTCGCGGGTGCCGACGACGGACGGGTCGGTGCGGGACGGGTCGGCGACCGCGCCGCCCCGTACGACGTTGTCCAGGACGATGACGCTGCCGGGGCGGGTGAGCTTGAGTGCCCACTCCACGTAACGCGGGTTGTTGACCTTGTCCGCGTCGATGAACACCAGATCGAACGGCTCCGGCTCCTCGGCGGCCAGCTTCGGGAGGCTGTCCAGCGCCGGGCCGGTGCGGACCTCCGTGACGGCGGCGAGCCCGGCACGGGCGAGGTTCGCGCGGGCAACGTCGGCGTGCTCCGGGTCGTACTCCAGCGTGACGAGCCGGCCGTCGGCGGGCAGGGCGCGGGCCAGCCAGATGGTGCTGTAGCCGCCCAGGGTGCCGATCTCCAGGATGCGGCGGGCGCCCTGGATCTGCGCGATGAGGTGGAGCAGCTTGCCCTGGTTCGGGGCGACGTTGATGGGCGGGAGACCGGCCGCGTCGCTCTCGCGCAGGGCGGCTTCCAGGGCCTCGTCGGCGGGGGCGAGGAGCTCGGTGAAGTAGGCGTCGACGGCGGACCACTGCTGCTGGGACATGCAACTCCCTGTGCGTGTATGGCAATCCCGGATTCCGCCGCTGAACATAACAAGCCGGGTCGTGAGGTCGCGCGCCAATAAGTCCCTGAGCGATGCTGTCACCCATGCTGCTCCCCGCCGTCGCCGGCCAGACCGAGCTGATCGAAGCCGTCCGCATCACCTCCTGGACGATGTCGCCCTTCCCCCGGAGCGTGCCGGGCGAGGAGATCGGGCTCTGGGCAGGGGAGGACATCGAGCAGATCCTCGACCTGATCCGCGAGGCGCCCGCGGGGATACGGATGCGCTGCTTCACCCCCGGCTACGGCATCCGCGCCCACGGCGCCGACCTGCCCGACTGGCCCCTCTTCGAGATCGCCTTCTGCTTCGCGTGCAACGGCGCGCTCCTGCTCGGACCGGACATTCCCGAAGACCTGCGCGGCATCCAGCTCTTCGACCCGGACAGCACGCCAGGGAAGGAACTGCTGCGCCGCTTCCGGGTCTGCGAGCAGGAGTGAACGGCCGTCGCGCGCCGACTTCACTCCCCGGCCATCCGCCGCGGCGCGGACTACTGCGCCGGGCCGGTCTGTTCGGTGCCGGATTCGCCGCAGCCGGGATCCTGGGGGCGACCCAGGCCGCCGTCCAGTGCGCCGGGTTTCAGCCCGGCGGTGGACGTGGTTGGCCTCGCCGTTGAACTCGGTCGGTTCGGTCTCGAAGTCCTTGCATACCGCGCGCCTGACCTCCTGACGCCACGTCAGATGCCCACCGGTGAACACGTTGTGCCGGTATTTGGTCACGAGACCAAATGTGCGTGCATGAGGAACGTGCAGTGTCTGCCAGTTCTGATCTCTCCGTATTCGGCCATAAATCAACTGTATTACGGTGATCGGCGTGCAGCTTCGTTACGCCTTCCGCATCGAGCCAAGGCCCGGTCAGCGCATCGCGCTGGGCCGGGCGTTCGGCTGTGCGCGGGTGGTGTGGAACGACGGCCTGCGGGCGCGGCGGGACGCGCGCACTGCGGGTTTGCCGTATCCGACGTCGGCGCAACTGTCGAAGCGGTTGATCACCGAGGCGAAGCGGACCCCGGAGCGTTCCTGGCTCGGGGAGGTGTCCGCGGTGGTGTTGCAGCAGTCCCTGCGTGACCTGGATGCCGCGTACGCCAATTTCTTTGCGAGCTGCAAGGGCATCCGCAAGGGGCCGAGGATCGGTGAGCCGCGCATGAAGTCCAAGCGGGACAGCCGGCAGGCCGTGCGGTTCACCGCCAATGCCCGCTGGTCGATCACGGCGGACGGGAAACTGAACCTTCCCAGGATCGGCCCGGTGCGGGTGCGCTGGTCGCGTGCGCTGCCGTCCGTGCCGTCCACGGTGACCGTGATCAAGGACGCGTCCGGCCGGTACTGGGCGAGCTTCATTGTGGAGACCGACCCGGACAAGGAGATCCGGCCCCCGGCCGGAGAGGATCAGGGCATCGACCTGGGCTTGACCCACTTCGCCGTCATGGCGGATGGCTCCCGGGTCAGGTCCCCGCGCTTCCTGCGCAGGGCGGAGAAAAAACTCCGCCGTGAGCAGCGCCGCCTGTCCCGCAAGGCCAAGGGCTCGAACAACCGCGACAAGGCCAGGATCAAGGTCGCCCGCGCTCACGCCAGGGTGGCCGACGCGCGCAAGGACTTCCACCACAAGCTCTCCACCAGGCTGATCCGCGAGAACCAAACGGTCAGTGTGGAGACCTTGAATGTGAAGGGTCTTGCCCGTACCCGGCTGGCCAAGTCCGTGCACGATGCGGGATGGTCGGCGTTCGTGTCCATGCTGGAGTACAAAGCCGCCCGGTACGGCCGCACCTTGACCAAGGTGGACCGGGCGTTCCCGTCCTCGCAAGTGTGTTCCGCCTGCGGGCACCGCGACGGTCCCAAGCCCCTGCACATCCGGACATGGAGCTGCCCCGCCTGCGGCACCCGACACGACCGCGACCACAACGCGGCGACCAACGTGCGCGATGAAGGGCGACGCATCCGCGCCGCATAAAGCTGTACCACCCACCCCCGGACCGGGGGCCCTTACCGGGCGACCAGCAAGGTAAACGCCTGCGGAGCGCATGTAAGACCAGGGCCTGCCCCGGCAGCGCGCACAACCCCCACCAGCGTGGGAAGGAACCAGGAACCCGACTCAAGGCCACCCGTGACAACGGGACGCCAGGGAGGGAATCGCCCCCATTCACGGGGCGAGGAGGTCAAACCAACCCGGTGTTCGTGGACGTGCGCTAAGGTACGGGCATGTTCGCGCTGCAGACGCACCTCAACTGGTGGTGGACCGCTCATCCGGCGGCCCACTGACTCGCGCGCACACCAGCACTGAACGCGAAGGCCGCCCCAGGGGCGGCCTTCGGCGTTTTCCGCGGCCGCTCCTCCCGTTTCCCCGACCGGAAGGAACCGCCGTGCACCCCACCGCTCTCATGGAGCGCCTGCTCTCCCCCTCCTGCCCGCCGTTCGCCCTGATCCGCCGCCGTACGCCGGGCCGGGACACCGGCACCGTCGAGGTGCTGATCGGACCGGTCACGACAGCCGAACGGCTGGCGGACATCCCGCTCCTCCCGGCCGCGCTGGCCATGGTGCCCTTCCGCCAGATCCGGGAGCGCGGCTTCGACGTCCGCGACGACGGCACGCCGCTCGCCGTGCTGCTCCCCGAGGAGACCTACGAGCTGCCGCTCGCCGCCGTTCTGGAAACCCTCCCCGCTCATGACGTCCAGGTCGAGGGCGGCGCCTTCGACATCGACGACGACACCTACGCCGGGATCGTCAGCCGCGTCATCGAGGACGAGATCGGACAGGGCGAGGGCGCCAACTTCGTGATCCGGCGGACCTTCACGGGCGACATCCCCGGCTTCGGCACCGCCGACGCGCTGGCCCTGTTCCGGCGGCTGCTGAGCGGCGAGCGCGGCGCCTACTGGACCTATGTCGTGCACACCCCGGACCGGACCCTGGTGGGCGCCAGCCCCGAAGTCCACGTGCGCATGTCGGGCGGGACGGTCGTGATGAACCCGATCAGCGGGACCTACCGCTATCCGGCCGGCGGGCCGGACGCCGAGGGCCTGCTGGAGTTCCTGCACGACACCAAGGAGGTGGAGGAGCTGACGATGGTGGTCGACGAGGAGCTGAAGATGATGTCGGCCGTCTGCAGCCTGGGCGGCGTCGTGGTCGGGCCGCGCCTGAAGGAGATGGCCCACCTCGCGCACACCGAGTACGAGCTGCGCGGCCGCAGCGACATGGACGTACGGGACGTGCTGCGCGAGACGATGTTCGCCGCCACCGTCACCGGATCGCCCGTGCAGAACGCCTGCCGCGTCATCGAGCGCTACGAGCCCGGCGGCCGCGGCTACTACGCCGGAGCGCTCGCCCTCATCGGCCGCGACGAGGGCGGGGCGCAGACCCTGGACTCGCCCATCCTCATCCGTACGGCGGACATCGCACCCGACGGCAGGCTGAAGGTGCCCGTCGGCGCGACGCTCGTACGGCACTCCGACCCCTACGCGGAGGTCGCCGAGACCCACGCCAAGGCGGCCGGCGTGCTCACCGCCCTGGGCGTCCGCCAGGCGCCCGTACGCGACGCCGGGGGGCCCCGTCCGCGCCTCGCGCAGGACATCCGGGTACGGGCGGCGCTGGACGCGCGACGGGCGAACCTGGCGCCCTTCTGGCTGCGGATGCAGACCGCCCACCCCGGGCCGCAGGGCCACGCCCTCGTAGTGGACGGCGAGGACACCTTCACGGCCATGCTCGCGCACGTCCTGCGCTCGTCCGGCTTCGAGGTGACCGTACGGCGCTACGACGAGCCGGGGCTGCGCGAAACCGCGCTCGCGCATGCGGGCCCGGTCGTCCTGGGCCCCGGCCCGGGGGACCCGAACGATGCCGGGGACCCGAAGATGCGCTTCCTGCGCGCGCTGGCCGCCGATCTGGTCCGCGGGCATGCGCATGGGCTGCTCGGGGTGTGCCTGGGCCAGGAGCTGCTCGCGGCGGAGCTGGGGATGGAGATCGTCCGCAAGGACGAGCCGTACCAGGGCGCCCAGAAGACGATCGACCTCTTCGGGCGGAGCGAGACGGTCGGCTTCTACAACTCCTTCACCGCCCGCGCCGACGACGCCACCGCCGAGGAGCTGGCCATGCACGGCATCGAGCTGAGCCGCGACCCCGCGACCGGCGACGTGCACGCCATGCGCGGGCCGGGTTTCTTCGGCCTGCAGTTCCATCCCGAGTCGGTACTGACGATGAACGGCCCGGCCATCGTGGCCGAGGCGCTGGCCGGGCTCACCGTCGGCCAGGCCCCAGGGCCTGTCCGGCCGATCTTGCCCGGGTCCGCGACGCCTGGCGCGGCACCTCGCGGCGTTGCCGAAACGCCCTCAGGAAACCACCCTGAGGGCGCTCCGGCGCCTTGCGATGCACCGCACCAGACGCCGCGGCCTGTCCGACCGAGATCGGCCGGACAGGCCCTAGACCGCTGACGCGGCCAACGGCGGCGACTCGGATCGGGCCGGCTCGGCGAGAGCCGGCCCGATCAGCGGCATCACGGCGGCCAGCATCTCGGTCTCCGGCGCGGCCCCGTCCACGACGATGTCGGCGGCGGCCCGTGAAGGCGCCACGTATTCCGCGTGCCGCTGGCGGCCCGTCGACAGGTAGTTCATCAGCGACAGGCGCGGATCCTGCCGCTGGACCTCGATCTTGCGCAGGATCTTGCGCGCGAGCCGCACATCGTCCGGGGTGTCCACGTACACCCGCCAGTCCGCGCGAGCGGCCACCGACCGGAGGGTGAGCGCGAACAGCCCCTCGACCACGACCACGCGCACGCCCGTGCGCAGCCGCGCGGCGTCGATCGCGTCGGACACCGCCGTCTCGTCGATCGAGCCAGGATGATTCCAGTCGAGCACCGGATAGCCGTTCGCGCTGACCGTCCACACGCCGCGCAGCCGGTCTTCCGCGGGCACGTAGAAGTCATCGATGTGGACCAGCGCGATGGTCTCGGGATGGTGCAGCGACAGCGCTTCGGCAAGGGTGGACTTGCCGGATGCGGTGCCGCCTGCGACCGCCAGTACACCCGTCATCCGGGCGCTCCTCAGCTGCTCATGGGGGGTTTACGAAGCGGCCGGACAAGCCGGGTGGAGGGAATGTAAGGCCGCCTGATCTCCGATGGCAAGCAGGGAAAGCTGTGAAGGCGCCGAGGAAACGTTGTGTTTACCGAACGGGGCGCCGGAGACGGCACCCCGCTCGTCGCGGCGGTCAGCCGAAGAAGACGCCGGCCTCGGCGTAGAGCTTCGGATCGACCGTCTTGATGTGGGATGTCGCGGCGGCGAGAGGCACCCGCACGATGTCCGTGCCGCGCAGCGCGACCATCTTCCCGAAGTCCCCGTCCCGTACCGCCTCGATCGCGTGCAGCCCGAAGCGGGTGGCCAGCCAGCGGTCGAACGCGCTCGGCGTCCCGCCGCGCTGGATGTGGCCCAGCACCGTGGTGCGGGCCTCCTTGCCGGTGCGCTTCTCGATCTCCTTGGCGAGCCACTCGCCGACGCCGGACAGGCGTACGTGGCCGAAGGAGTCGAGGGTGCCGTCCTTGAGGACCATGTCGCCGTCCTTGGGCATGGCGCCCTCGGCGACCACGACGATGGGCGCGTAACGGATCTTGAAGCGGCTCTCGACCCATGCGCAGACCTGGTCGACGTCGAAGCGCTGCTCCGGGATGAGGATGACGTTGGCGCCGCCCGCGAGCCCGGAGTGCAGCGCGATCCAGCCCGCGTGCCGGCCCATCACCTCCACGACGAGCACGCGCATGTGCGACTCGGCGGTGGTGTGGAGGCGGTCGATGGCCTCGGTCGCGATGTTGACGGCGGTGTCGAAGCCGAAGGTGTAGTCGGTGGCCGCCAGGTCGTTGTCGATGGTCTTCGGGACGCCGACGCACGCGATGCCGTACTCGTCGGCGAGGGTGGTCGCCACGCCGAGGGTGTCCTCGCCGCCGATCGCGATCAGCGCGTCCACCTCGTACTTGGCGAGGTTCTCCTTCACCCGCCGGATGCCGTTCTCCGCCTTGATGGGGTTCGTGCGCGACGACCCGAGGATCGTGCCGCCGCGGGGCAGGATGCCGCGCACGGCCGGGATGTCCAGCGGCACGGTGTCGCCCTCCAGCGGGCCCCGCCAGCCGTCCCTGAAGCCGATGAAGTCGTAGCCGTACTCCTGGACGCCCTTGCGGACGATGCCGCGGATGACCGCGTTGAGCCCGGGGCAGTCACCGCCGCCGGTCAGTACTCCGACCCGCATGGATCTCTCCCTTTTGTCTACGTTGACATTGCGGCAACGCTAGCGTGATACCCGTCACACCAGGGATGGGTCGGTCCGTGAATTCCCCGGGATCATGGGGACGTTGGGCCCGCACTTTCACTCGTACGAGCGGAAAGGGCGGCGGAGGAGCCTGCGGAGAAGGCGGGTGCCTCGGGGTCGAACGCGGCCACCCCCGCCGACGGCGACGAAGCCTGCGCGTAGTGCCGCCGCGGAATCCGGCCCGCGCGGTACGCGAGCCGGCCCGCCTCCACCGCGTGCCGCATCGCCGCGGCCATCAGAACCGGCTCCTGCGCGCGCGTGACGGCCGAGGCCAGCATGACGCCCGCGCAGCCCAGTTCCATCGCGAGAGCGGCATCGGACGCCGTCCCCGCGCCCGCGTCGAGGATCACCGGGACGCCGGCCCGCTCGATGATCAGCTGGAAGTTGTGCGGATTGCGGATGCCCAGCCCCGAGCCGATGGGCGAGCCGAGCGGCATGATCGCGGCGCAGCCGACATCCTCCAGCTTGCGCGCGAGCACGGGATCGTCGTTCGTGTACGGCAGGACGGTGAAACCGTCGTCCACCAGGGTCTCCGCGGCGTCGAGGAGTTCGATGGGATCCGGCAGCAGTGTGCGCTCGTCCGCGACCACCTCCAGCTTCACCCAGTCCGTGCCGAGCGCTTCGCGCGCGAGGCGGGCGGTGAGGACCGCCTCACCGGCGGTGAAACAGCCCGCGGTGTTGGGCAGCACGCGCATGCCGTGTTTGCGGATGACGGAGATGACCGAGCCCTTGACCGTCGGATCCAGCCGCCGCATGGCGACGGTGGTCAGCTCGGTGCCGGAGGCGATCAGCGCCTGCTCCATGATCTCCAGGCTCGGCGCGCCGCCGGTCCCCATGATGAGCCGGGAGGTGAAGCCCGTACCGGCGATGGTGAAGAGGTCGTCGGCCATGGTGCCGGGTCAGCCTCCCTGGACCGCGGTCAGGACCTCTACGCGGTCGCCGTCCCGCAGGGCTGTCGCCGGCCACTGGCCGCGCGGTACGACGGTCTCGTTGAGAGCGGCCGCCACGCCGGAGGGCGCGGTGGTGAAGGCCGCGACAAGGCGGTCGAGGGTGAGCCCGGGCGCGAGTTCGCGCGGCTCGCCGTTCACCGAGACTGAAACGGAGGCGGAGGCGGAGGCGGAGGCGGAGACGGAGGCGGTCATGCGGGCTGCTCCAGCAGGGACGGGGAGTGGAAGCGGTCGGGGGAGAAGGGCCGGGCGTACGCGGGGACTTCGCCGCCGGTCAGCAGCTCGGCCATGATGTCGCCGGTCGCGGGCGTGAGCAGCACGCCGTTGCGGTGATGCCCGGTCGCCAGCAGCAGCCCCGGCACGGTGCGCGCATGCCCGAGCATCGGCGCGTTGTCCGGCGAGCCGGGGCGCAGGCCCGCGAGGGTCTCGGTCAGCGGGAGCTCGGTGATACCCGGTACGAGTTCGTGAGCGTCCCGCAGCAGCTCGTACACCCCGCCCGCGGTGACCGTGGTGTCCCAGCCCAGCTCCTCACTGGTCGCGCCGACGACCAGCTCACCGTTCTCGCGCGGCACGAGATACACGTGCCCGCCGCGCACGACGGCCCGTACGGTGCGGGAGAGGAACGGCGCGTAGTCCGCCGGTATGCGCAGGCGCAGCACCTGCCCCTTCACCGGGCGCACCGGCGGCAGCGCGTCCTCCGGCAGCCCCTCGACACTGCCGCTGCGGCTGCCCGCGGCGAGCACCGTCTGCCCGGCCGTGAGCGTCGTCCCGTCGGCCAGCGTGGCGCCCCTGGCCCGGCCGTCGAGCCCGAGATCGACGCGGGCGACCTGCCGGCGGTGGAACGCCACGCCGGCCCTGTCCGCCGCGCGCAGCAGCGCCTTCGCGAGGCGGCGCGGGTCGATCTGATGGTCCCCGTCCACGCGCAGGCCGCCTCGTACGCCCGGCGCGAGCATCGGCTCCAGACGGCGGCACTCCCGGCCGCTGAGCCACTGCGATTCCAGGCCCAGGGAATGCTGGAACGCGTGCAGCTCGCGCAGATGCGCGCGGTCGTCCGAGTCCAGCGCCACGGCGAGCGTGCCGCACCGGCGATAGCCGAGCTCCAGGCCCGTCGCCTCGGTCAGCTCCGCGACGAAGGCCGGGTACTGGCGCGCGGAGGCGAGGTTGAGGTCCAGGAGGGTCTGCTCCCCGTACTGCAGCTCCGTCACGGCGGCCAGCATCCCCGCCGCCACGTGCGCGGCTCCGCCGCCCGGTTCCGGGTCCGCCACGGCTGTGCGCAGGCCCTGCTGGGCCGCCCGCCACGCCGTGACCAGGCCGATGAGGCCGCCGCCCACGACGACGACGTCATAGCGATGCATCTGCTTCTGCTCCCTTCGCCGGCATGACCCGGATCAGGTTCGTACGGTCGGCGGCCGGTCAGCCGCCCTCTCAGCCCGGTCCGCCGGGCTCCCGCGAGTGCGTTTTCGCGTTGCCACCCTAGCGCGACAACCCTCGGACCGGGCAGGGCGGGCCGCACGCGACGACGGACCCCGCGGGGTTACCGTGAACCGTGAGCAGCAGCGACAGCGCGCGGCGAACCGTCATCGTCGGGGCCGGAATGGCCGGGGTCCAGACAGCGGTGTCCCTACGGGAACAGGGCTGGGGCGGGGCGATCACGCTCCTCGGGGAGGAGCCGCACGCGCCGTACGACAGGCCGCCGCTGTCCAAGGGCGTGACGACGGCGGCTTTCGACGTGGACTTCAGGGCGCTCGACGTCGAGCTGCTGCTGGGCCGCGAGGCCGCGACGCTGAGCCCGGCGGAGCGCACCGTCACGACGGCCGACGGGGAAGCGATCCCGTACGACCACCTGGTGATCGCGACCGGCGCGCAGCCGGTGACCCTGCCCGGGACCGAGACCGCGCACGCGCTGCGCACGCTGGACGACGCGGCCGCGCTGCGCCCCGTGCTGGAGGCGAAGCGCGACATCGTCGTGGTCGGCGCCGGCTGGATCGGCGCGGAGTTCGCCACGGCGGCACGCCAGGCGGGCTGCGCGGTGACCGTGGTGGAAGCGGCGGACCGGCCGCTGGCCGGCGCGCTGCCGGCGGAGATCGGCGAGCGCATGCGCGGCTGGTACGCCGAGGCGGGCGTGGAGCTGCGGACGAGCACCGCCGTGGCGGGCGTGGAGCCCGGGGCGGTGTTGCTGGCGGACGGGACCCGGCTGCCCGCCGGGGCGGTCGTGGTGGGCGTCGGAGCGCGCCCCGCCACGGGCTGGCTGGCCGGCTCGGGCGTGGCGCTGGACCCGGGGGACCGCTCGGTGCTGGCGGACGACCGGCTGCGTACGTCCGTGCCGGAGGTGTACGCGGTCGGGGACTGCGCGTCGTTCCCGTCGGCGCGCTACGGGACGCGGCTGCTGATCCACCACTGGGACAACGCGCTCCAGGGCCCGAGGACCGCCGCCGCGAACCTGCTGGGCGAGGACGAGCGCTACGACCCGGTGCCGTACTTCTGGTCCGAGCAGTTCGGCCGCTTCGTGCAGTACGCGGGGCACCGTTCCCCGGCCGACACGGTGCTGTGGCGCGGCGACCCGGACGGCCCGGCGTGGTCGGTGTGCTGGCTGCGCGACGGGGCGCTGACGGCGCTGCTGGCCGTGGGCCGCCCGCGGGACCTCGCGCAGGGACGTAAGCTCATCGAGCGCGGCGCCCGGCTGGATACGGCGGCGGCAGCGGACCCGGCCGTTCCCCTCAAGGCGGCGGCTCGGTAGGCGCTCAATGAGCGGTGCGGTATCGCACTGTCGGTCCGGGATGGCAGGCTTGTGCCTGTGACCGAGATCGACGCAAAGATTGACGCCCTCGTACCGTCCTGGCTGACGCTCCCCGATGTCGCGGAGCGGCTCGGCCTGGAGGTGACCCGCATCCGGCCGCTGATCAAGGAAGGTCAGCTGATCGCGGTGCGCCGCGGTGAGAACCGGGTCCTGATGGTTCCCGCCGACTTCCTCGGCGAAGACAAGATCGTGAAGGGCCTCGCCGGAACGCTGAACCTGCTCAAGGACGACGGGTTCAACGACGAAGAGGCCCTCGAATGGCTCTTCACCCCTGACCCCACCCTGCCCGGCACGCCGGTGCAGGCGCTGCGCGAGAATCGCGGGACCGAGGTGAAGCGCCGCGCCCAGGCGCTCGCCCTCTAGCCCGCCGCCCAGAGCGAACCCCAGGGGACCTTCCGTATGACCACCCGCGCGCAGCTCGCCGACGCCCGCGTCTACCTGTGCACCGACGCCCGTAAGCGGCAGGGCGACCTGGCCGCTTTCGCGGACGAGGTGCTCGGCTCGGGCGTGGACGTCATCCAGCTGCGCGACAAGGGGATCGAGGCCCGCGAGGAGCTGGAACACCTCGCGGTCCTCGCCGACGCGTGCCGCAGGCACGGCAGGCTGCTCGCGGTCAACGACCGGGCGGATGTCGCGCACGCGGCGGGCGCGGACGTACTGCACCTGGGGCAGGGAGACCTGCCGGTGCCGGCCGCCCGCGCGATCCTCGGTGACCGGGTGATCATCGGACGGTCCTGTCATGCCGAGTCCGAGGCGGCCGCGGCCGCCGCCGAGCCCGGTGCGGACTACTTCTGCACCGGGCCGGTCTGGCCGACCCCCACCAAGCCGGGACGGCACGCGCCGGGCCTGGAGCTGGTGCGGTACGCGGCCGGGCTGGGCACCGCACGGCCGTGGTTCGCGATCGGCGGCATCGACCTGACGAACGTCGATCAGGTGCTGGACGCCGGGGCCCGGCGGATCGTCGTCGTACGGGCGATCACTGAGGCGGCGGAACCGGGTGCGGCGGCCGCCGAGCTCGCCAAACGGGTACGGGACCGTGGCTGAGGCCTGCCCTGGGACGAGATCATGGTCCCAAAAGATGGACAAACGGTCGCTGCTGGTTGGGCGATCACACAAGCGCCGTTAGCCTGAACGGCATGGCCCTTGGTACAGCTTCCACCAGGACCGACCGAGCAATCACCATTCGTGAGCTGCTCGCCTCCGGTCAGCGTTCGTACTCCTTCGAGTTCATGGCGCCCCGGACCGACAAGGGCGAGCGCACCCTGTGGAACGCCATCCGCCGGATCGAGGCGGTCGCGCCGACCTTCGTCTCCGTCACCTACGGCGCCGGCGGCAAGTCACGCGAGGGCACGGTGCGGGCCACCGAGCGGATCGTCTCGGACACCACGCTCACCCCCGTCGCGCACCTGACGGCCGTCAACCACTCCATCGCCGAGCTGCGCAACATCATCGGCCAGTACGCCGACGCCGGGATCCGCAACCTGCTCGCGGTGCGCGGCGACCCGCCGGACGACCCGATGGGGGAGTGGGTCCCGCACCCCAGCGGGGTCACCTACGCCGCAGACCTGGTGAGGCTCATCAAGGAGTCCGGCGACTTCTGCGTGGGCGTGGCCGCGTTCACCGAGATGCACCCGCGCTCGGCGGACTGGGAGAGTGACACCCGTCACTTTGTCGACAAATGCCGGGCGGGTGCGGACTACGCGATCACGCAGATGTTCTTCCGCGCCGACGACTACCTGCGCCTGCGTGACCGGGTCGATGCGGCAGGCTGCGTCACCCCGATCATCCCCGAGATCATGCCCGTCACGAACGTGAAGCAGATCGAGCGCTTTGCCCAGCTGGGGAACGCGCCTTTCCCAGCGGAGCTTGCGGACCGTATCCTCGCGGTCAAGGACGATCCGGCTGCGGTGCGGGCGATCGGGGTGGAGTACGCGTCCGAGATGTGCCGAAGGCTCATGGCCGAGGAGATCCCGGGACTGCACTTCATCACCCTGAATCACTCCACGGCGTCGCTGGAAATCTACGAGAATCTGGGACTGCACCAGAGGTCGTAGGGCCGTCGACGGTATCGGTGAGGAAGTGCGACATGGGCTACACGGTGCTCTACATCGCGTTCGGCGTGGTCGCGCTATGGCTGCTCGGCGAGGTGCTGCTGCAGTACAAGGCGCGGTTGCGCTGGCGCCTGCTCGCCTTCGCCGGCTTCCTGGGCGTCGTGCTCGGCGTCTACCTCCCGTCGGTCATCGTCATCGGCGCGGGCGCGGTCGCCTTCGCCACCGGGCAGACCTTCGTCACCCTCTCCTACCGCAAGGGCTTCTCCACCGGCTGGGCGATCCGGCGCGGCGGCGACGCGGGCGAGGAGACGGAGGAGGAGGCACCGGCCGAACCGGCCGCGGCGCCCGCGGGCCGCAGCAGGCGCCGTGCCAAGGGCGGCGCTGCCGCCGCCGAGCCGCTGCCGGTCGAGCAGGAGCTGTCCGTCGAGTCCGAGGCGCAGGCAGAGGAACTGGCCGAACAGACCGCCGCCTACAACTACGAGTACGACGCCTCCGTCTTCGACTCCACCCAGGTCTACCAGCCCGTCCCCCTGCTCGAGGACAGCGGCGAGTTCCCCGTCTACGACGGCCAGTCCTCCTACACCCCCGACCCCTACACCAGCGGCGGCTACGAGGGCTACGGCGTCCAGGGCTACGGCAACGACTGGCAGCAGCAGCCCCAGCCCCAGACCGCCGCCTGGGACTCCTCCCAGCAGACCTACGGCTACGCCGACCCCTACGCCCAGCAGCAGTCCTACGGCTACGACACCCCCGCCGACGGCGTCTGGGCCCCCCAGCAGGACCCCGGGCAGCAGCAGCAACAGCAGCAGCAGCCCTACATCCCCCCGCAGCAGCAGCCCCAGCCCGACCAGCCGCAGTACGCCGACCCGTACGACCCGTACCGCTACTGAGACATTTCAGCCCGTCCTAGCGGCTGCCGCCCGGCCCGCCGGCGATGAGGTCGGCGACGATCGCCGCGGACATGCCGGTGTGGGCGAGGCCGCCGCCGGGGTGGGACCAGCCGCCGACGCGGTAGAGGCCGGGGAGAGGCGAGCGGTTGGCCGGGTGGAGGAACGCGCCGCCGGCACCCGCGAGGGCGGGGCGGGACACCGGGCCGGGGGAGGGGCGGAGCTCGCGCCAGAGCAGTCGCTCGCCGAGCCGGAGCTCCGGGACGGCGGCCTCCGCGACGGCGAGGAGATGGTCCGCGTCCACCGCGGCCGAGGACGGCACCGGCACCGCCCATGGCACGGTCACCGTGAGCGTCACCGCCTCGTGCCCCTCGTCGGGGCGGAGCGCAGGGTCGTCGGGGCGCAGCACGGTCACCACATGCCGCTCGTCGTGCACCACGGTGCGGTGGACCGCGTCCGCGCCCCGCGCGCCGCGCAGCGCGAGGCAGACGACCAGCCGTCCCGTCCCCGTCCCGCTGTGCTCGCGCGGCGGGACACCGGAAACCACGGCATCCGCCTCCACCCGCGTCCCGTCGGCCAGTTCGACCCCGGCCGCCCGCCCCGCCTTCTCCAGCACCTCACCGGCCACTTCCGCCCCGAAACGGAACTCGACGCCGCGCGCGACGCACCGCTCGTACACCGCGTCCGCAAGCGCCCGCATGCCCCCGCCGACGTACCACGTGCCGAAGGTCTGCTCCATGTACGGCAGTACGGCCGCGCTCGCCGGAACGGTGCCCGGGTCGAAGCCGTACGCCTGCGCGTAGGACCCGAGCAGCGCGGCCAGCCGCGGATCGCGCAGTTCGCGCCGCCCGACCTCGGCCAGGGTCGTGGGCCTGCGCCGCAGCGGCCTGCGCAGCGCGGGATACGGATCGCGGCCGAGCGGCAACACGTCCTGCGCGAGCGCGTCTTCGAGCAGCGGCCGCCGCGTGGCCTCCCAGACCTCGCGGGCGCGGCCGAGCAGGCCGTTCCAGCGCTCGCCCGCGCCGGGCCCGAGGGCGGCGTCCAGGGCGGCGGCGACACCGCCCCGGGAGGCGTTGGGGAGGGAGACCGCGGTGCCGTCGGCGAAGACATGACGGCTCGCGGGATCGACCTGGGTCAGGGAGACGCACTGTTCGAGAGGCTCCTTGCCGCCCTTCCCCGTTTTGATGAACAGGTCCCGGTAGACCGCCGGGAGGTGCAGCAACCCCGGCCCGGTGTCGAAGCCGAAGCCGTCCCGCTCGAACCGCGCGACGCCGCCCCCGTACGTCGTGGAGCGCTCGTACACCGTCACCCGGTGGCCGGCCGTGGCCAGCCGGGCCGCCGCCGCGAGAGAGCCCATACCCGCGCCGATCACCGCGATTCCTGCCATGCGCAGGACTCTATAGGGACTGCGCCAGACCGCTCCGCCGGGCTGCCCGCCGGGCCTGCCAGCGTCGCCAGTAGCGGCGGATCCGGGACATTATGAAGATCACCGTGACCACGCCCAGCACCAGCGCGACCGCCGCGATGATCGCGGCCGGGAGCGGATGGAAAAGCGCGAGGACGATGATCCCCGACACCCCCAGATCCTCGGCGAGGCTGACGATGATGTTACTGGCGGGCTCGGGCGAGGTGTTGACGCCCATGCGCACGCCGGCCTTGACCAGGTGGCTGGCGAGCGCCGTCGTGCCGCCGACGGCCGCGGCGGCGAGCTGGGGCAGCGAACCGTTCTGCCCCGCGATGAGCGCGGCGACGACGCCACCCGCGATCGGGCGGATCACGGTGTGGACGGCGTCCCATGCGGTGTCGACGTACGGGATCTTGTCGGCGACCGCCTCGACCAGGAACAGCACACCGGCGACGACCATGACGTCGGTGCGCTCCAATTGGGCCGGCACCCCGTCACCGACCCCGGTGACGCCCATGAGGCCGAGCAGGAAGACGACGGCGTAGGCGTTGATCCCGCTCGCCCAGCCGCTGGTGAAAACGAGCGGAAGTACCGACATGGGCTGAACCGTACCGGCTCTGAGTACGTGTACCTACAGCCGCAGATAAGTAGGCGAGCGGATGGGCATCCACCCGCGTAGACGCCAAGGTAGAGGCAACGGACGGGCGCGGCGCCGGTACCGCCGACACGGGGCGGCGGAACCGGGGCGGCCCGACCGGGCACGGGGGAACGGGGGGTAGCGCTGTCCCGGTACGGCCCGACGGGGGATCGGACCGTACCGGGGCAGCGCGCTTACGTGTTCGCGCGCGCTCCGGTCCCTGCGACTCGTCCCTGCAGCAGCCGCGACAGCGCCGAGTGGACGTCGTCGATGCTGCGCTCGGGCTGGAACGACAGCCAGTCGAGCGCCGCGACCAGCACCATCCCGAAGAGCGCGGCCGCGGTGAGCGGGATGTCGATCTCGTCGCTCAGCTCGCCCGCCTCGACCGCGTCGCGCAGAGCCCGCTCGACGACCGCGATGACCTCCATGCGCAGGACGAGCAGCGTGTCCTGCCATGCCCGGTTGGTGCGCCACAGTTCGGCGACGTACAGCTGCGTGAAGGACGGATAGCGGGCGATGAAGGCCAGCCCGGCCCGGATCATCGCGTCGATTCCGTCGATCTTCCTGCCGCCGCGTGCGGCGGCCCCGGCGGCGGCCTCGCTCAGCGAAGTGGTGAGCAGCCCGACGCCGTGCCGGAGCAGTTCCTCCATCAGCTCGTTCTTGCTCGCGAAGTTGTAGTAGACGGTGCCCTTCGCGACCCCGGCGCGCTCGGCGATCTCGTCCACCGTCGTGGCGGAGAAGCCCTGCTCGGCGATGAGGGTGACCGCTGCCTCGTAGAGCTTCTGCCGGGTGGCCTGGCGTCGTGGGGTGCTCATGGGGTCTGATTCTCCCTGCCGAACGGGGTTCCGGCTCACAGCGACAGCTCGGGGTGCAGCCGGTCCAGTGTCCAGACCTGCTTACGACGGGCCGACCAAGCGGTGAGGGTAAGGGCGCCCGCTGTGAAGACACTGAGAACCAGGCAGGCCCGCCACACCGGCCACAGCCCGCCGCCCGAGATCAGGTGGCGCAGCCCCTCGACCACGTACGTCATGGGCAGCAGCGGGTGCAGCACGTTGAAGAACTCCGGGCTGGTCTGCACCGGGTAGGTGCCGCCCGCGGAGGTGAGCTGCAGCATCAGCAGCGCCAGCACCAGCACCCGGCCCGCCGGGCCGAAGCGGGCGTTGAGCCACTGCACGATCGCGCCGAAGCAGGCCGTGACCAGCAGCAGGAAGCCGACCGTGCCCGCCGCCCGGACCATCTGCAGGCCCAGCGCCCAGTGCAGGACGGCCAGCAGCGCCAGCACCTGGGCGATCCCGATCGCCAGGACCGGCAGCCAGCCCGCGACGGCTATCCGCCAGGCGGGCGCCCCGGTGGCCAGGGCGCGCTTGCTGAGCGGCTGGAGCAGCATGTAGGCGACCATCGCGCCCACCCAGAGCGATAGCGGGATGAAGTACGGGGCGAAGCCGGTGCCGTAGTTCGGGGCCTTGTGCAGGTTCTGCGAGGCGAGCTGGACGGGGTCGGCCATCACCTCGGTGCGGGCGTCACGGGCCTTGGTGCCGTAGTCCGGGATCTTCGCGACGCCGTCGTGCAGGCCGCTCGCGAGCTGCCCGCTGCCGTCGGTGAGCGTGGCCAGGCCGGTGGTGAGGCTGTTGGCACCGGTGGACAGCTTGTACATGCCTCCGGCCAGCTCGGTGGCGCCACTGGAGGCCGCGCTGATGCCCGTGTCGAGCGAGTCCGCGCCGCCGGTGGCGGTGTGCAGCCCGGTCGAGACCTGCCGGGCTCCCGTGGCGACCTGGTGGGCCCCGTCGTTGAGGTCGTTGACCTTGGTGACGACTGCGTCCAGTTCCTTGGGGATGTCCGCGGTCGCCAGCTGCTGGGCGAGCGAGTGGACGGTGCCCAGGTCGTCGCGCAGGGTGTCGATCGCGGTGCTGCTGTTCCTGACGTACGTCTGCAGCTGGACAGTCAGGTCCGCCACGTCATCGGCGGTGTCGGCGGCCGTCTTCAGCGCCTTGCACTGCGAGGTGACCGCGCCGAGCGGGCACTGCGCGTCGTACGTGCTCCGCAGCTGCGCCGCTGCCGCCTTGGCCTCCCTGACCGCCTTCGCGGTGTCGGCCGGCAGCGTGCCCAGGCCGTCGCGGATGGCCTGGGAGCCGTCGGCGACCAGTTTCGCCGCCGCGTTGATCTCCTTGGCGTGCTTCTTCACGAACGCGATCTCGTCGGAGGCCCCGTTCACCCGGTCCGCCAGGACCTGCGTCCCGGCGGCGACCTGCTTGGCCCCGGTGGCCACCTTTCCGGCGCCCGTGTCGAGCGTGCCGAGGCCGGTGGCGAGGGAGCGGGCGCCCGCCTTGGCCGTCTTCAGGCCGCTCGCGAGCTCGTCGGCGCCGTCCTTGGCGGTGTCGATGCCCTCGCCGAGGGTCGCGGAGCCGTCCTCGGCCTTGCCTGCGCCGGTGGTGAGGTCGTCGGCGCCGTCGGCGGCCTTCTGGGTCTGGTCGTGGAGGTCGGAGAAGGAGACGTAGATCTTGTCGTAGTACTTACGGGAGGTCTTGGCCGAGACCGAGGCCCGGACCTCGTTGAAGACGGTGCGGGAGATCTGCCCGACGATGTAGTTGTTCGCGTCGTTCGAGCGCACCTTCAGTGCGCCGGTCTCCGGGTGCTCGCCCGAGCTGGAGGAGACCCTGGCGGTGAAGTCGGCCGGGATCGTGAGCGACAGGTAGTACGTGCCGTTCTCGACGCCCTTGGCGGCCTCGGCGGCGCTGGTCTGCTGCCAGTCGAAGGTCTCGCTGGACCTGAGCCCGCTGACGATCGTGTCGCCCGCGCTGCCCTTGTCGGAGTTCACCAGCGCGACGGGGAGCTTGTCGAGGCGCCCGTACGGGTCCCAGAACGACCACAGGTACAGCGCGCCGTACAGCAGCGGCAGCAGCAGGACCGCCACCATCGCCGCGCGCGGCAGCCGCCCCCGGCCGAACCTCTTGAGCTCAAACGCCGCCAGCGTCCGCGTACGCATCGGTGGCCGTCTCCTTCCGCGTCGCACGAATCGATATCGCGCCCTCCGGCGCCTCACTGCACACCGCCAGCACGGTCGTCCCGCCCGCCGCGATCGCCCGCAGCATCGCCCAGGCCTCCTCGCGCTCGGCGTCCGACAGCTTGTGGTCCACGTCGTCCACCGCCAGCACCCTCGGCCGGCCCAGCAGCGCCAGCGCGGTGCCCAGGCGCAGCGCCTCCAGCCGCTCCAGGTCCCGGGCGGCGGTGCGCGGGCCCTTGACGAGGCGCTCCGGGTCCAGCCCGGTGGCGGCCAGGGCCTCGCCGATGCGCTGCCGGTCCCCGGTGGGATCACGGCGTACGTAGACGAGGTCGCGGAGCGAGTCGGTGAACCGGCGCTGGAGCAGGACGCGTTCGCGCAGGTGCTCGCCGACCGTCAGGGCCGGGTCCAGCTCGGAGACCCCCGCCACCGGCCCCAGGGCCGCGATCCTGCGGACCGCCGCCGCGCGCTTGGGCAGCCGGTGCCCGGCGATCTCGGCGTGGCCCTCGGTGGCGCGCATCCGGCCGCTGAGCGCGAGCAGCAGGCAGGTCCGGCCCGAGCCGGACGGTCCCTCGATCGCGACCAGGCCGCCCTCGGGCGCGCTGAAGGTGACCTCCCGGAACACCCAGCCACGCGGGCCCTTGAGCCCGAACCCCTCCGTGGTGATCACGGCTTCGTCCGCCACCTTCCCTGTGGACTGAACTGACTGGTCAGTACAAAAACAGTATGGCACAGCAGGTCAGCCCGATTGTCAGTGGCCTGCCCCACCATGAGGTCAAAGCAAGGGCCCTGACAGCCCGACAGGAGGTCGCTGTGATGACCGCATCGTTCGATGCCCACCCAGTCCTGCGCCGTGCCGCCGCCCCACCCGCCGCCCTCGACCTGCTCGGCCAGGCGAAACGCGGCCTGGCCGAGGCCGCCGTCCTGGAAACCCCGAACGAGCGGTACGCCACCGCGCACCTCGCCGCGCTGCGCACCGCGGCCGCCGTGCTCGCCGTGCGGGGCAGGCCCGAGCCGAACGGACGACGGCGGCAGCGGATCCGCACCGCCTGGGAGGTGCTGCCCGAGGTGGCGCCCGAACTCGCCGAGTGGGGCGCGCTGTTCGAGGCCGGAGCCCAGCGGCGCGCCCGCTGCGAGGCCGGCATACAGGGGGCTGCCACCTGGCGGGAGGCGGACGATCTGGTGCGGGCGGCGGGGATGTTCCTGCGCCTGGTCGAGCGGATGCTGACGGCTAGGGCCTGTCCGGCGGATCTCCGTGGATGAAGGAGCGGGGTCTGGTGCCTGCGATCGCAAGGCGCCGGGATGCCCTCGTAGCGGAGCTACGGGGGTATTTCGGCAACGCCGCGAGTGCTGGTGCCAGGGCACGCGACGCCGCGGAGATCCGCCGGACAGGCCCTAGAGTGGGCCGCGCCGGATAGAACGAGAACGACCACCACCGAGGAGCCGTCCGCATGTCCCGTGAAGGAGGGGCCGACTCGATTCGGCCCCGCGCGTCCCTGCGTACCGCCGTGGTCTGGGAGGTCCTGTCCGACGCCCTGGACCGGCAGGCCAAGGCCAGTGGCAGGGATGTGCTGGACGTACTCGACACCGGCGGCGGCACCGGGAACTTCGCGGTGCCCGTGGCCCGCCTCGGCCACCGTGTGACCGTCGTCGACCCCAGCCCCGACGCCCTCTTCGCCCTGGAGCGCCGGGCTGCCGAGGCCGGCGTCACCGACCGGGTACGCGGCGTCCAGGGCGACGCCCACGGCCTGCTCGACGTCGTGGAGGCCGGCGGCTACGACGCCGTCCTGTGCCACGGCGTCCTGGAGTACGTCGACGACCCCGCCGAAGGCCTGCGCAACGCCGTGAGCACCCTGCGGCCCTCCGGCACCCTCAGCCTGCTCGCCGCCAGCCGCCACGGCGCCGTGCTCGCCCGCGCCATCGCCGGCCACTTCGCCGAGGCCCAGCACGGCCTCACCGACCCCGACGGCCGCTGGGGCGCCGGCGACCCCGTCCCCCGCCGCTTCACCGCCGACGAGCTCACCCGACTCGCCGCCGACGCCGGACTGCGGGTCGGCCCCGTCCACGGCGTCCGGGTCTTCGCCGACCTCGTCCCCGGCGTCCTGGTCGACACCGAGCCCGGCGCCCTGGAGGCTCTTCTGCGGCTCGAACTGGCCGCCGCCGAGCAGCCCGCCTTCCACTCCATCGCCACCCAACTGCACGTCCTCGCGGAGCGCGGCTGACCGGAGCCGGTGCGGGTAGTCCGTCACACGCCCCCCGATGCGGCTCTCAGGGCCTTATGCTGGCATGACGTAACCAGGGGCGGGGAAAGAAACCCCAGTCAGGCTGGTGCCGGTTTGGCGCCGTGGGGCGGGTTTCACGGGGGCGAATCCCTGCCTATCCTGGAAGGGTCGTACCGGTCGCTACCCCGCGACCGACGAGTAGGAGGTCTCCGTGCCGCTCTCGGAGCACGAGCAGCGCATGCTCGAGCAGATGGAGCGAGCGCTGTACGCCGAAGATCCCAAGTTCGCGTCGGCGCTTGAGGGAAGCGGGCTGCGCACCTACACCAGGCGGCGCGTCTACCTGGCGGTGGCAGGCTTCCTTGTCGGTATCGCGCTGCTCATGGCAGGCATGATCGCCAAGCAGCCCTGGATCAGTGTGGTCGGTTTCCTCGTCATGCTCGGCTGCGCCGTTCTCGCCGTCACCGGCTGGCGTCGCGCTCTCAAACCCGGCGAACAGCCACCCTCCGGCCCCCAGGGCCGGCACCATCCCCACGTACGCGGCCAGCGGCATCAGCCGCGGCGCCGCGGCCGCATGATGGACCGCATCGAGGAGCGGTGGCAGCGGCGCCGCGACGAGCAGGGCCAGTAGCGTTCACCAGAACCAGGGCGCGGGCTTCCCATCGGGAAGCCCGCGCCCTGTCGGCTTGTGGGCAGGCGTTCCGCACGGCGGAACGGGTGGGCACAAGCCGGCCACGGACGCAAGGCCGCCGACGCACCCTCGGCCACCCACCGTCGAGGTACACGCCGTCGCCGGGTGCGCTAGGCGGGACGCCGCCGAAGCACTGAGCCCGCCCGGCGGATACCCGCCGCCCAGGAGGCCGTGATCGCGGCCCGGCGCAGCGAGAACGCCCAGGCCAGCCGGACCGCGGAGCGGGGGGCGAGGGTGGCGCGGAATCGGGTCACCCGGTCGGCGGCGTCGTGGAGGCCGAGGCGGATGCGGTGGACGTCGGAGGCCAGCCCGGAGGCGGGGTGCCGGGGCTCGGGCGCGTAGAGCGTCTGTTCGACCGCCGAGGCGATGCGGCCCGCCGCCGCGGAGGAGGTGTCGTCCAGTCCCCCGGCGCGGATCAGCCGGGCGACGGCGCGGCGCGGGGTCTCGGACTCGTCCGGCAGGATGCCGTAGTCCCACGCGGTGTCCACCAGCTCCTGCCACGCGGCGAGCACATCGGAGTGCCGGAGCCGCCGGGCCCGGATCCGTTGCCGCCACAGCATGGGCAGCAGCGGCAGGAAGACCACCAGCGCCCCGCCGAGGAGCAGCAAAAGCACACCGGGCAGGCCGCCGACCGCGGACCACAGGCGGCCGCCTCCGGCGCCGCCGCTCGACGAGGGGGTCAGGGGGTCGCAGTCACCTTGCTGGGCCTGCTTCGCGGTGCAGGTCGAGGAGGCGGAGGCACTGGCACTGGGGGCCGCGGTGTCGTTGCGGGCCGGTGTGTCAGGCGTGGCCGGGTCGGTGCTGGAGGACGAGGTCTCCTGGGTGTACTCGGGCTGGCTGCCCCGGGTCGGGGTGGGCTCGAAGCGGGTCCAGCCGATCCCCTCGAAGTACAGCTCGGGCCAGGCGTGGGCGTCCTTGAGGCCGACCGTGTAGGTGCCGTTGGCCTGAGCCGTGCCGGGGGTGAAGCCCACGGCGACCCGGGCCGGGATGCCGAGGGTGCGGGCCATCGCCGCCATCGTGAAGGCGAAGTGGACGCAGAAGCCTTCCTTGTTCTTCAGGAACTTCGCGATCGCGTCGACCCCGGTGCCGGAGGAGACCGAAGTGCTGTATGAGAACTGGCCGTTGGTGAACCAGCGCTGCAGGGCCACGGCCTTCTCGTAGTCGTTCGTGGCGTTCTTCGTCACGTTCTGCGCGGTCGTGGCGACCACGTCAGGCAGTGAGTCGGGCACCTGGGTGTACTCGCGGACCAGGTTCGCCGAGGCGGCCGGCGCGGCGGCCAGCTGGGCGGCGGTCGGCTCCACCTGCAGGCTGGACACCTGGTAGACCGCGCCGGACGTGGTCTGCCCCCGGTCGCCGATGACGGTGCGGCCGATCGGCTCGTACCGCCAGCGGCCGCCGCTCAGGTCGACCCGGGTGGCCGGGTAGGGGAGTGGCAGCCACAGCTGCCCGTAGTCCCTGGCCGCGACGACGCTGGTGTTGACCTGCTCGGTCTTCACGGCGGCCGTGAGGCCCTGCGCGGTGGGAAGTTGCGAGGGCAGTGCGGTGAGGGACCGCTTGGAGGACTGCCACTGCTCGCCGTTGAACTCGTCCAGGGAGACGATCCGCAGATACAGGTCCGAGTTGTTCGCGGCGGTGGTCCGGTAGGTGAGGACCTCGCGGTTGTCGGGCTGGTTGAGATTGTCCGTGAGGGCGACCAGCGGGTTGACCGCGAGGATCGAGCCGCCGCGTCCCGAGCCGTTGCCCGCGCCGGTCGCGGCCAGCAGGCCGCCGCTCAGCGAGGGCAGCGCGGCCGGGGCGATCAGCGCGATGCCCAGGGCCATCGCCCCGATCCGGCGGCCGGTACGCACCGGGGCCAGCGCCGATGCGCCGCCGCCCGAGAAGGCGGCGGTACCGCCCGCGTAGCCGCTGGGCGAGACGCCGCCGGGGCCGCCGAAGACCCGCCCCCAGCGCGACAGCCGGTCGCGGCCCTCGGCCAGCAACAGCAGCAGATAGCCGGCCGCGGCGATCACGAACCACAGCCAGCGGCTGCCGCCGCCCGCCAGGCCCGCCGCGATCGAGTACAGCGCCAGCAGCGGCAGCCCCGCCGGGGCCGCGCTGCCGTACGTCACCGCCAGCGCGTCCACCGCCAGCGCGATCAGCAGCACCCCGCCGACGAGCAGCAGCCGGATGCCCGAGGTCACCGGGGCCGGGATGGCGAACTGGCTGACATCCTGCACACCGGCGGTCAGCAGGGCCCCGAAGTGCCGGAACACGCCGGGCCCCGGCAGGATGCCCACGTAGGCCTGCTGCCGCGCGAACATCAGCGTGAGCAGCAGCAGCGAAGCCGCCGCCTGCGCCAGGATCGTCAGCGGTCTGGCCAGCGGCACCCGCCGGGCCAGCGCTCCCACCGAGCTCTGCAGGGTCACCAGCAGGGCGGCCTGCAGGAGCCACGCGCTGCTGTCCGTCAGCGGCAGCATCGAGCAGGCCGCCATGACCGACGCCGCTGCCGCGCACACCGCCAGCCGGCCACGTCCGCTGATCATCGGGCTCCCGCCTCCTCACGCGACCGGTAACGGTCGGCGCGCTGCCACAGCTCGGCGAGCCCGTCGCCCGCCGACACCGGCAGTACTGTCCAGCCCGCCTCGCGCAGCATGCGCACCGAGCGCTGCGCGCCGTCCTCGTCGTCCTGCTCCCCGGGGGCGGGCGCGCCGCCAGGGGGCACAGCCGGATACGGACCGGCCTCCCGCGACGTCCACCCGGAGCCGGCCAGCACGAACGCCACCGCGCCGCCCGCCCGCTGCCGCATCCGGCCGACGATCGCGGCCTGCTCCTCGTCCAGCTCGCCCAGGAAGGCCACCAGCAGCCCCTCGCTCCCGGCCCGCAGCACATCGTGGGCCAGCGACAGGCCGGCCCCAAGCTCCTCGGAGTGGTCGACCACCGCGAGGGTGTCGAGCAGCACCCCGGCCGCGTCGGAGGAATCGTTCCCGCCGAAGCCGCCCGCCCCGTCGGGACCCGGCACCGTGCTGCCGTTGTCCATCAGCAGCCGCACCGAGAAGCCGCGCTCCAGCATGTGCGCCGCCACCGAGGCCGCCCCGGACACCGCCCACTCGAAGGCCGAGTCGGGCCCGGCCCCGTAGAAGGCCTCCCGCCGGGTGTCGAGCAGCACCGTGCAGCGGGCCTTGTGCGGCTGCTCCTCGCGGCGGACCATCAGCTCGCCGTACTTGGCGGTGGACCGCCAGTGCACCCGCCGCAGGTCGTCGCCGTGGCGGTAGCCGCGCGGGATGACATCGTCCTCACCGGCCAGGGACAGCGCCCGGGTCCGGCTGTCGCCGTAGCCCGAGGCCTCGCCGGCGAGGCGCACCGGCGGCAGCGGCGTGACCTTGGGCACCACGGTCAAGGTGTCGAAGGCGCTGAAGGAGCGGGTCAGTTCGCACATGCCGAAAGGATCCGTCAGCCGGAGCTGCAGCGGCCCCAGCGGATACCGTCCGCGCAGGTCCGAGCGCACCCGGTAGGACACCTCCCGGTGCCCGCCCGGCTCCACCCGGTCCAGTACGAAACGAGGCCGGGGCCCCAGCACGTAGGGCACCCGGTCCTGGAGCATCAGCATCCCGGTCGGTATCCGCGACACGTTGTCGACCCGCAGGAACACCCGGGCCTCGGCCATCGCGGGCACCCGCGAGGGCGCCAGCCGCCGTCCGCCCGCCACCCGGTAGCGCGTGCGGTAGAGCACCACCACGCACACCAGCGGCAGCGCGGCCAGCAGCAGCCCGACCCTCAGCAGATCCGGCTGCCCCAGCACGTACGCGCACACCGCCGCCGCCACACCGGCGGCCAGGAATGACCGCCCGCGGGTGGTGAGGCCGGACAGGGCCGCCCGCAGGCCGTTGCCCGGATCACCCGAGCCGCCCTCGGCGCCCGGCATCACAGCCCCCGCACGCTGCCGGGCGGCTGGCTGCCGTACGGGTCCGGAACCGGCGTGCGCTGCAGGATCTCGGCCACCACCTGCTCGGGCGTGCGACGGTTCAACTGCGCCTGCGCGGTGGGCAGCAGACGGTGCGCCAGCACCGACGACGCCAGCGTCTGCACATCGTCCGGCAGCACGAAGTCCCGCCCGTCCAGCGCCGCCGCCGCACGCGCGGCGCGCACCAGGTGCAGCGTCGCGCGCGGCGAAGCGCCCAGGCGCAGGTCGGCGTGCTGGCGCGTGGCGCTGACCAGCGCCACCGCGTACCGCTGCACGGGCACCGACACATGCACCGTGCGCACCGCCTCCACCAGCTTCACGATCTCGTGGGCGTGCGCGACGGGCTGTACGTCGTCCAGCGCCGGGGCGCCGCCGTGCACATCCAGCATCTGCAGCTCGGCCTCGGCGCTCGGGTAGCCGATCGACACCCGGGCCATGAAGCGGTCCCGCTGCGCCTCGGGCAGCGGATAGGTGCCCTCCATCTCCACCGGGTTCTGGGTGGCGATGACCATGAAGGGGCTCGGCAGCTCGTACGTCGTTCCGTCGACGGTGACCTGCCGCTCCTCCATGGACTCCAGCAGCGCCGACTGGGTCTTCGGCGATGCTCTGTTGATCTCGTCGCCGACCACGATCTGCGCGAAGATCGCGCCCGGCTTGAACTCGAAGTCCCGCCGTTGCTGGTCGAAGACACTCACGCCCGTGATGTCCGACGGCAGCAGATCCGGCGTGAACTGGATCCGGCGCACCGAACAGTCGATCGACCGTGCCAGCGCCTTGGCCAGCATGGTCTTGCCCACGCCGGGGACATCCTCGATCAGTAGATGTCCCTCGGCGAGCAGCACAGTCAGCGAAAGCCGTACGACCTCGGGCTTGCCCTCGATCACGTTCTCCACCGAACGGCGGACCCGCTCCACTGTGGTGGTCAGATCGCTGAGGCTCGCTCGTGCGTCATAGGTCGTCACCCGGCCCTCCTCGGCCCAACATTCAGTCCGCGGCCCTGACCTCGGGTGAGGCGGCGCGCATGAAGCATTCTTCCTTCAACTATGCTCCGCGTCACTCGCCTTCTGTTACTCAGTCGTGATTTCCCGCAGCAGACCGGTATGGACATCGAAGACAAAGCCACGGACATCGTCCGTATGTGCTAGGAACGGCGAGGTCCGCACCCGGGCCATCGACTGCCGTACATCCTGGTCCACGTCCCGGAACGACTCGACAGCCCAGGTCGGCCGCTGTCCGACCTCATCCTCCAGGTGCGTGCGGAAGTCCTCGGTGAGGGTCTCCAGGCCGCAGCCGGTGTGGTGGATCAGCACGACCGAGCGGGTGCCCAGCGCGCGCTGGCTGATCGTGAGCGACCGGATCGTGTCATCGGTGACCACTCCACCCGCGTTGCGGATCGTATGACAGTCGCCGAGCTCCAGGCCCAGTGCCGCGTGCAGGTCGATACGGGCGTCCATGCAGGCGACGATCGCCACCTGCAGGACGGGATGGGCGTCCATGCCGGGGTCGCGGAACTGCTCTGCGTAGTGCCGGTTCGCCTCGACGAGCCGGTCGGTGACAGAGCCAGTGCCGGCGGGCTGCTGCTCGAATATCGACATGACACGAACTTAGAGGGCACATGGGCCTCCGACCTGCTGTGAGATCCGACAAATCTTGGTCAATCGAGTGGTATGTGAGGTAACCCACAGGCGCCACAGCGGCTCACCCAAGTGGGTGCTGTTTTCTCCCGGGGAGTGACGGCCTTTCGTTGACCGTGGGGCTTAGTGGAGTAAAGTGGCGCGAAGTGGGTTGCCCCTGATTTTCCCTGATCAGCTGCGGGAGGTGCGGATGTTCCTCGGGACGTACGCGCCGCGGCTCGACGAGAAGAGCCGGCTCGTACTGCCGGCGAAGTTCCGCGAGCAACTCGCCGACGGCCTGGTCATCACCAAGGGGCAGGAGCGCTGCCTGTACGTATGGCCGCTGGCCGAGTTCCGGACGGTGACCGAGCGGCTGCGCGAGGCCCCCGTCACATCCAAGCCCGCGCGGGACTACATGCGCGTGCTGTTCGCCGGCGCGCACGACGAGATCCCCGACAAACAGGGCCGCGTCACCCTCCCACAGGCCCTGCGCGAATACGCCGGACTGCGCCGCGACTGCGCCGTGATCGGCGCCAACAACCGGGTCGAGGTGTGGGACGCGACCGCCTGGGACCGGTATCTGGCCGCGCAGGAGGATGTCTTCCCCGCGTTGTCGCAGGAGGTGCCGCCCGGCTTACTCTGACTCCCCCAGACTCCGTCCGGGGGTACCCCCAGCCGCCCGTAGCCTGCTGTCTCACGTACGCGTACGTGACGCTCGGCCTCCTCCCGCTCACGGATCCGGACTCGCTGGCACTACTTCCCCGGTGCCAGCCGGCCCTCCAGAGCGGGCGGGGACCAAGTGGTACGTCCTCCGTCTGAGTCATCCGAGAAGGGCCCGATGAGCACCACCCCCTCCCATGTCCCCGTGATGCTGCGGCGCTGCCTCGACCTGCTGGCGCCCGCGCTGTCCGGCCCGGACGCGGTCGTGGTGGACGCCACGCTCGGGCTCGGCGGCCACAGCGAAGCGCTCCTGTCCGAGTTTCCCGGCAGCCGCCTCGTCGCCATCGACCGCGACCCCGCCGCCCTCAAGCTCTCCGCCGACCGCCTCGCCCCCTACGGCGACCGCGCCACCCTCGTCCACGCCGTCTACGACGAGCTCCCCGAGGTCCTGGCCCGTCTCGGCATCTCACAGGTGCAGGGTGTCCTGTTCGACCTCGGCGTCTCCTCCATGCAGCTCGACGAGGCCGACCGCGGCTTCGCCTATGCCCAGGACGCCCCCCTCGACATGCGCATGGACCAGAGCACCGGCATCAGCGCCGCCGAGGTCCTCAACACCTATCCCCCCGGTGATCTCGTCCGGATCCTCCGGAACTACGGCGAGGAGAAGTTCGCCCGCAAGATCGTCGACGCGGTCGTGAAAGAGCGGGCCAAAGAACCCTTCACCAACAGCGCCCGCCTCGTCGACCTCATCCGCGCCGCCCTCCCGCAAGCCGCCAAGCGAACCGGCGGCAACCCCGCCAAGCGCACCTTCCAGGCCTTGCGGATCGAGGTCAACGGCGAGCTCGCCGTCCTGGAGCGCGCCATCCCCGCCGCGGTCGCCGCACTCGCGGTCGGCGGCCGGATCGCCGTCCTGTCGTACCAGTCCCTTGAGGACCGGCTGGTGAAACAGGTCCTCGCTGCCGGCGCGGCGAACACGGCTCCGCCCGGGCTGCCCGTGGTTCCCGAGAAGTACCAGCCGCGTCTGAAGCTGCTGACGCGTGGCGCGGAGCTTCCCACCGAGGACGAGATCGCGGAGAACCGGCGCGCGGCGCCGGCCCGGCTGCGGGGCGCGGAACGGATCCGCGCGGAGGTGGAGCGGTGAGTTCAGCCCGTCCGGCCCCGCGGCGCCCGGGGGCGCAGCCGGCCGCACGGTCGCCCTTCGTCCTGCTGATCGTGCTGCTGCTCGCGGGAGGCCTGTTCGGCCTGCTCCTGCTGAACTCGGCCGTCGTGAAGGACTCCTTCAAACTGGATGACCTGCAGAAGCAGACGAAGCAGCTCACGGACGAGGAGCAGGCCCTCCAGCAGGACGTGGACGAGTACTCGGCGCCGGACGAGCTGGACAAGCGGGCCCGGGAGCTGGGGATGGTGCCGGGGGGCAATCCGGCGTTCCTGTCGCCTGACGGCAAGGTGAAGGGCTCGCCGGACGTGGCGACGGCCGAGCCGCTGCCGGAGCCGTCCGAGACACCGACACCGACGCCGACGCCGAGCGCATCCGCGCAGGCCTCCCCGTCCGTATCGGTCTCCCCGTCCGTATCCCCGGTCATCTCACCGTCAGCCACACCCCTCGGGACGACGCCATGAGCAGCAACGTGCCGCCGCGCAGGCGGCCCCCGCAGAGGCCGCCTGCACCGCGCAGGCGGCCGGCGCGGCCCGTGACCCCCGCCGGAGGCGCGACGCTGCGCCTGGGGAAGCCGCGCCCCCGTCTGCGGCTGGTGAGCCTCGCGCTGACGCTCGTCATGCTGACGTTCGTCGTACGGCTCCTCCAGGTGCAGGCCGTGGACGCGTCGGCGTACGCGACGAAGGCCGAGGCCAACCGCTACCTCACGGCGACGCTGGCGGCCGAGCGCGGCACGATCACCGACCGCGACGGCGTGGACCTGGCGAACACCGTGGACGCGTACGACATCCTGGCGGACCCGATGCTGTTCACGCCGACGGAGACGGACGTGGACGACGCCCCGCAGCAGGCGGCGGAACTGCTCGCGCCCATCGTGAACGGCGACGAGAAGACGATCGCCAAGCAGCTGGCGAACTATCCGGCCTCGCGCAACGAGATCATCGCCAAGCAGCAGTCGCCGCAGGTCTGGAACCAGATCAAGGACCTGCAGAGCGCGCTCGCGGACAAGGCCGCCAAGGGCGACGGCGCGAACGTCCTGCTCGGGATCTTCCGCCAGGCGCACAGCAAGCGGGTCTACCCCAACGGGGACCTCGCCGCGGGCGTCATCGGCTTCGTCAACGCCGAGGGCAAGGGCAGCGGCGGCCTGGAGCAGCAGTTCAACACCGAGCTCGCGGGCAAGGACGGCACGATCACCTACGCCCAGTCCGGCGGCCGCCGGATCCCGACCGCAGGCGTACGGGAGAAGGCCGCGGAGCCCGGCGCGACGGTGGAGCTGACGCTGAACCGGGACATCCAGTGGGCGGCCCAGCAGGCGATCACCGAGCAGGTCCAGGAGTCGGACGCCGACCGGGGCTATGTGATCGTCCAGGACACGCAGACCGGCGAGATCCTGGCCATGGCGAACGCCCCCGGGTACGACCCGAACGACCTGAGCAAGGCGTACTCCTCCGCTCTCGGCAACGCCGCGCTGACGGACGCGTACGAGCCCGGCAGCGTCAGCAAGCTGATGTCGATGGCGGCCGTACTGGACACCGGCGCGGCCACCGCCGCCACCCATGTCACGGTCCCGGGAACCCTGCCCAGGGCGGACCGCGTCTTCCACGACGACGTGGACCACGGAACGTGGCATCTGACGCTCAACGGGGTACTCGCCAAGTCAAGCAACATCGGCACGATCCTCGCGGCCGAACAACTCGGCAAGACCCAGAAGCAGGCGAACTCGGTGCTCTACTCGTACTTGAGCAAGTTCGGGATCGGTCAGCACACCGGCCTCGGCTTCCCCGGCGAGACCGCGGGCATCCTGGCGAAGCCGCAGGACTGGAACGCCTCGCAGCAGTACACGATCCCGTTCGGCCAGGGCCTGTCCCTGAACGCGCTGCAGGCCACCTCGGTCTACTCGACGATCGCCAACGGCGGCGTGCGCATCGCCCCCACCCTCGTACGCGGCACGACCGGCGCCGACGGCCGCTTCGTGCCGACCGCCACGCCCAAGCAGACCCGCGTGGTCAGCGAGCAGACCGCCACCACCCTCTCCCGGATGCTGGAGTCGGTCGTGGGCGACGAGCAGGGCACCGGCATCAAGGCCCGGATCGCCGGTTACCGCGTCGCCGGCAAGACGGGCACGGCCAACCGGGTGGACCCGGAGACAGGTCTCTACAGCGGCTACACGGCCTCGTTCATGGGCTTCGCGCCCGCCGACAAGCCCCGGGTCACGGTGTCGTGCGTGATCCAGAACCCGACCAGGGGCAGCTACTTCGGCGGCCAGATCTGCGGTCCGGTCTTCAAGAAGGTCATGGAATTCGCCCTGAAATCCCTGCAGGTCCCGCCGACCGGCACCAAGGCGCCGAGCCTGCCGGTCGAGTGGAATCCGTCGAAATCATGACCGCCGTGACAGGGATCACACCCGCCGGTGCGCCGGGAGCCGGAACCCCGGTAAAGGGGATCCGTTTTGGCCCCGGGCCCGGCCCGGCGGGTACTCTCACCGCCGTGCCACACGCTGATCAGTCCTCCGGTAAACCCCGCCCGTCCCGGGTCCGCCCCAAGCCACTTGCGGAACTGGCCGACCGGCTCGGCCTGCAGCCTGCCACCGGTGCCGAGGTCACCGGCATCACCCACGACTCCCGCGCCGTCCGCCCAGGCGACCTGTACGCCGCCCTGCCCGGCGCCCGCCTGCACGGCGCCGACTTCGCCGACCAGGCCGCCGGGCTCGGCGCGGTCGCGATCCTCACCGACCCGGCGGGCGCCGAGCGCGCCGCCGCCACCGGCCTGCCGGTGCTCGCGGTCGCCGACCCCCGCGCGCGCATGGGCGATCTGGCCGCCATGATCTACGACCGGCCGGGCGACGGTCTGCTCCAGATCGGCATCACCGGCACCTCCGGCAAGACCACCACCGCGTATCTGGCCGAAGGCGGCCTGCGCGCGGTGCACGGCACGGCCACCGGGCTGATCGGCACGGTCGAGATGCGCATCGGCGACGAGCGGATCAAGAGCGAGCGCACCACCCCCGAGGCCACCGACCTGCAGGCGCTGTTCGCCGTCATGCGCGAGCGCGGTGTCGAGTCGGTCGTCATGGAGGTCTCCAGCCACGCCCTGGTGCTCGGCCGGGTGGACGGCGCGGTCTTCGACGTCGCCGTGTTCACCAACCTCAGCCCCGAGCACATGGAATTCCACACCGGCATGGAGGACTACTTCCAGGCCAAGGCGCAGCTGTTCACCCCCGGCCGCTCCCGCCTGGGCGTGGTGAACATCGACGACGCCTACGGCCGCCGGCTCGCCGCCGAGGCCGAGGTGCCGGTGACCACCTTCTCCGCCGAGGGCCACCCCGACGCCGACTGGCGCGCCGAGAACGTCGAGGCGGGCCCGCTGGGCTCCCGCTTCACCGCCGTCGGCCCCAAGGGCGAGCGGATCCCCGCCCAGGCGCCGCTGCCCGGCCTGTTCAACGTCGCCAACTCCCTCGCGGCGATCACCGCCCTCGTCACCGCCGGGATCGACGCGCAGCACGCCGCCGACGGCGTCGCCGCCGTGCCCGGCGTCCCGGGCCGCCTGGAGCGGGTGGACATCGGCCAGCCGTACCTGGCGGTCGTGGACTACGCCCACAAGACCGACGCCGTGGAATCCGTCCTGCGCACGCTGCGCAAGGTCACCGAAGGCAGCCTGCACATCGTCATCGGCTGCGGCGGCGACCGCGACACCACCAAGCGCGGCCCCATGGGCGCGGCGGCCGCCCGCCTCGCCGACACCGCCGTACTGACCTCGGACAACCCGCGCTCGGAGGACCCCCTCGCCATTCTCGCCGCCATGCTGACCGGGGCCGCCGAGGTCCCTGCCGGCGAGCGCGGCCATGTCATCGTCGAGCCCGACCGGGCCGCCGCCATCGCCGCCGCCGTCGCCCTGGCCCGTCCCGGGGACGCCGTGCTGGTCGCGGGCAAGGGCCATGAGCAGGGCCAGGACATCGCCGGGACCGTCAGGCCCTTCGATGACCGGGACGTCCTGCGCAACGCGGTCCGTGCGGCCATCCAGCACGAGAAGGACCAGGACCAGCTGTGATCCCACTCACCCTCGCCGAGGTCGCGCACGCGGTCGGCGGGAGCACGTACGACATACCGGACCCGCAGGCCCTGGTCACCGGGCCCGTGGTCATCGACTCCCGCAAGGTCGAGCCCGGCGGCCTGTTCGTGGCCTTCGCCGGGGAACACGTGGACGGCCACGACTACGCCGCGCGGGCCGTCCAGGCGGGCGCCGTGGCGGTCCTGGCCGCCCGGCGGGTCGACGGTGTGCCCGCGATCGTCGTGGACGACGTACAGGCCGCCCTGGGGGCCCTGGCCAAGCATGTCGTCGAACGGCTGGGCGCCACCACGGTCGGCCTCACCGGCTCGGTCGGCAAGACCAGCACCAAGGACCTGATCGCCCAGCTCCTCCAGCGCCTCGGCCCGACCGTCTGGCCGCCCGGCAACCTCAACAACGAGATCGGGCTGCCGCTCACCGCGCTCCTGGTCGCCGAGGACACCCGGCACGTCGTCCTGGAGATGGGCGCCCGCGGCATCGGCCACATCAGCTACCTCGCCGCCCTCACCCCGCCCCGGATCGGCATCGTGCTCAACGTCGGCACCGCCCACATCGGCGAGTTCGGCGGCCGCGAGCAGATCGCCCAGGCCAAGGGCGAACTGGTCGAGGCCCTTCCCGAAGCCGAAGCCGGCGGCGTGGCCGTCCTCAACGCCGACGATCCCCTCGTACGCGCCATGGCGAGCCGCACCAAGGCCCGCGTCGTGCTCTTCGGCGAGGCCCCGGACGCGGACGTACAGGCACGAGATGTCCGGCTCAACGAGCGAGGTCAGGCGGTATTCACACTCGTTACACCTACCGGGTGCAGCGAAGTGACCTTGCGCCTGTACGGTGAGCACCACGTGTCGAACGCGCTCGCCGCGGCCGCCGTCGCCCGCGAACTGGGCATGCCCGTAGCGGAGATCGCCACCGCGCTCTCCGAGGCCGGTACGCTCTCGCGCTGGCGTATGGAGGTCACCGAGCGGCCGGACGGCGTGACAGTCGTCAACGACGCCTACAACGCGAACCCCGACTCCATGCGGGCCGCCCTGCGCGCGCTCGCCGCCATGGGTCGCGGGCATCGCACGTGGGCGGTGCTCGGCGAGATGGCCGAGCTCGGCGGGGAGTCACTCGCCGAGCACGACGCGGTCGGGCGGCTCGCCGTCCGGCTCAACGTCAGCAAGCTCGTGGCGGTGGGCGGTCGTGAGGCCGCCTGGCTGCAAATGGGCGCCTATAACGAGGGTTCGTGGGGTGAGGAGTCGGTGCACGTGTCCGACGCTGAGGCGGCGATCGACCTGTTGCGCAGCGAGTTGCGGCCGGGTGACGTCGTGCTGGTGAAGGCTTCGCGGTCAGCGGGCCTGGAGCGGGTCGCGGCCGCGCTTCTCGACGGCGCTGAGGGCGGGGTCACCGCCTGATGAAGCAGATCCTCATCTCCGGTGTCATCAGCCTGTTCCTGTCGCTGGTCGGCACCCCGCTGCTGATCAAGCTGCTGGCCCGCAAGGGCTACGGCCAGTTCATCCGCGACGACGGCCCCAAGGAACACCACAGCAAGCGCGGTACGCCCACGATGGGCGGCATCGCCTTCATACTGGCCACCCTTGTCGCGTACGCCGTCACCAAGGTGATCACCTCCGAGCGGCCGACCATCTCCGGCCTGCTGGTGCTCTTCCTCTTCGCCGGCATGGGCCTGGTCGGCTTCCTCGACGACTACATCAAGATCGTCAAGCAGCGCAGCCTCGGCCTGCGCGCCAAGGCCAAGATGTCCGGCCAGCTCATCGTCGGTATCACCTTCGCCGTCCTCTCGCTCCAGTTCGCCGACGCCCGCGGCCAGACGCCCGCCTCCACGAAGCTCTCCTTCACCCAGGACTTCGGCTGGAAGCTCGGCCCGGTGATCTTCGTCGTCTGGGCGCTGTTCATGATCCTCGCCATGTCCAACGGCGTGAACCTCACCGACGGCCTCGACGGCCTCGCCACCGGCGCCTCCGTCATGGTCTTCGCCGCCTACACCGTCATCGGCGTCTGGCAGTACGGCCAGTGGTGCGGCAACCCCCTCGTCGCCGACGGCGCCTGCTACGAGGTCCGAAATCCGCTCGACCTGGCCGTCGTCGCCGCCGCCCTCATGGGCGCCTGCTTCGGCTTCCTCTGGTGGAACACCTCGCCCGCCAAGATCTTCATGGGCGACACGGGTTCGCTGGCGCTCGGCGGCGCCCTCGCCGGCCTCGCCATCCTCTCCCGTACCGAGCTCCTCATCGCCATCCTCGGCGGCCTCTTCGTCCTGATCACCATGTCCGTCGTCATCCAGGTCGGCTCCTTCCGCCTCACCGGCAAGCGCGTCTTCCGCATGGCCCCCCTCCAGCACCACTTCGAGCTCAAGGGCTGGGGCGAAGTCCTCGTCGTCGTCCGCTTCTGGATCATCCAGGGCATGTGCATGGCGGTAGGCCTCGGCCTGTTCTACGCGGGCTGGGTAGCGGCGAAGTGACCAGCGCCCTGCGGGCGCCCCGCCAGGGGCGCACGTCAGGGGCGCGGGGAACTGCGCGACAAGCCACCGCCGGCGTGCGGTCGGCAACGGCGGCGCGCTCCCAGGCGGGGCACCGCTCCCGGCGAAGCCGGGGAACGTGAAAGATTGGGAACCGTGAACGAAGAAACCGCAGCGGGGCTCGGCCTGCAAGGCCGAAACGCCACGGTCGCCGGGCTGGGCGTCAGCGGCGTACCCGCCGCCAAGGCGCTGCGCGCCCTCGGTGCGCACGTCACCGTCGTCGACGGCGCCGACCACGAAAAGGCGCATGCGCAAGCCGCCGAGCTGGAAGCCCTCGGCATCACCGTCCGCCTCGGCGACGGCGCGACCCTCCCCAAGGGCACCGACCTCATCGTCACGACCCCCGGCTGGAAGCCCAGCAGCCCGCTGTTCGCAGCCGCGCAAGCCGCCGGCGTCCCCATCTGGGGCGACGTGGAACTCGCCTGGCGCCTGCGCAAGCCGGACGCGGCCCCCTGGCTGGCCGTCACCGGCACCAACGGCAAGACCACGACCGTCCAGATGCTGGCCTGCATCCTGCGCGCGGCAGGCCTGCGCACGGCAGCGGTCGGCAACATCGGCGTATCGCTCCTGGACGTCGTGCTCGGCGAGGAGCCGTACGACGTCCTGGCAGTGGAGCTGTCCAGCTACCAGCTCCACTGGGCGCCCTCCGTCCGCGCCCACTCCGCCGCCGTCCTCAACCTCGCGCCGGACCACCTGGACTGGCACGGCTCCATGGAGGCGTACGCCGCCGACAAGGGCCGGATCTACCAGGGCAACCAGGTCGCGTGCGTCTACAACCTGGCCGACCCGGCCACCGAGGCGCTCGTGCGCGAGGCCGACGTCGAAGAGGGCGCCCGCGCCATCGGCTTCACGCTCGGCAGCCCGCGCCCCTCCGAGTTCGGGGTCGTGGACGGCATCCTGCTGGACCGGGCATTCGTCGAGAACCGGCAGAGCAGCGCCCAGGAGCTGGCCGAGGTCTCCGACATCAACCCGCCGGCCCCGCACAACGTCGCCAACGCCCTCGCCGCGGCCGCGCTCGCCCGCGCCTACGGCGTACCGCCGACCGCCGTGCGCGACGGCCTGCGCGCGTTCAAGCCGGACGCACACCGCATCGCGCAGGTCGCGACGATCGACGGAGTCTCGTACGTCGACGACTCCAAGGCGACCAACACCCACGCCGCCGAAGCCTCGTTGGCGGCGTACGAGCCGATCGTCTGGATCGCCGGCGGCCTCGCCAAGGGCGCCACGTTCGACGACCTCGTGACGGGCGCCGCCAAGCGGCTCCGGGGCGTCGTCCTGATCGGCGCCGACCGGGTGCTCATCGGGGAAGCGCTCGCGCGACACGCGCCCGAGGTCCCGGTCGTCGACCTCGAACGCACCGACACTGGTGCGATGGCGGCGGCGGTCGCCGAGGCCGCCCGCCTCGCCCAGCCCGGCGACACGGTCCTGCTGGCCCCGGCCTGCGCGTCGATGGACATGTTCGTGAACTACAACGCGCGCGGTGATGCCTTCGCCGAGGCCGTACGGGACATGCGGTAGGCATCGCCGCATCGCAGCAGGCATCGAGGAGGGGACATGGCGGGCTCAGACCGGTCCGTACGCATTCCGGCGACCCCTCGCCCCCCACGGGGGTCCCGGGCGCCAGTACCCCGGCCAGGGGGCCGCGCACGGGCCCCCTACCCGCCGGACCCGCGCCGCCCGAGCGCCCTGCGCGGAGCGCGTACGGCCTTCGAGAAGGCGAAGCGGGCCTGGGACCGGCCGCTGACGGCGTATTACGTGCTGCTGGGCAGCAGCCTGCTGATCACCGCGCTGGGCTTGGTCATGGTCTACTCCGCCTCCCAGATCAAGGCGCTGGAGTACGGCCTGCCGTCCACGTACTACTTCCGCAAGCAGCTCTTCGCCGCCGTCCTCGGCACCGGGCTGCTGGTGGCCGCCTCGCGGCTGTCGGTACGTGTGCACCGGGCTCTGGCGTACCCGCTCCTCGCGGGGGCCTGCTTCCTCATGGCCCTGGTCCAGGTGCCGGGGATAGGGAAGTCGGTCGGCGGCAACCAGAACTGGCTCTATCTCGGGGGCCCCTTCCAGCTCCAGCCGTCCGAATTCGGCAAGCTCGCGCTGGTCCTGTGGGGCGCGGACCTGCTCGCGCGCAAGGATTCCAAGAAGCTGCTCCTGCAGTGGAAGCACATGCTGGTGCCGCTGGTCCCGGTCGCGTTCATGATCCTCGGCCTGATCATGCTCGGCGGCGACATGGGCACCGCGATCATCCTCACCGCGATCCTCTTCGGCCTGCTGTGGCTGGCCGGGGCCCCCACCCGGCTGTTCGCCGGGGTGCTGGGATTCGCCGGGGCCATCGGCTTCCTGCTGATCAAGACCAGCGGCAACCGCATGGAACGGCTCGCCTGCATCGGCGCCACTGATGTGACCCCCGGCGGCGGCTGCTGGCAGGCCGTGCACGGAATCTACGCCCTCGCCTCCGGCGGCTGGTTCGGCGCGGGGCTCGGCGCGAGTGTGGAAAAATGGGGACAACTGCCCGAGCCGCACACCGACTTCATCTTCGCGGTGACCGGCGAGGAACTGGGCCTGGCGGGGACGCTGTCGGTGCTCGCCCTCTTCGCGGCTCTAGGCTATGCGGGTATCCGCGTGGCCGGCCGTACGGACGATACTTTCGTCAGGTTTGCCGCGGGAGGCGTGACGACGTGGATCATGGCGCAGTTCGTGATCAACATCGGTGCGGTGCTCGGCCTGCTGCCGATCGCCGGCGTCCCGCTCCCGCTGTTCTCCTACGGAGGATCGGCCCTGCTGCCGACCATGTTCGCGATCGGGCTGCTGATCTGCTTCGCTCGAAGTGAGCCCGCCGCGCGAGCGGCCCTGGCCGCGCGGGGACCCGGCTTCCTCACGGGGGCCATGAAACGGACGATGAGACGGTTCGCCCGACGGCGGCCGTCCGGAGAGCGGTGAATTTCGGTGCATGTCGTACTCGCCGGTGGGGGGACCGCCGGCCACATCGAGCCCGCGCTCGCGCTCGCCGATGCCCTGCGCAGGCAGGACCCGACCGTGGGCATCACGGCGCTCGGCACGGAGCGCGGCCTGGAGACCAAGCTGGTCCCGGAACGCGGCTACGACCTGGCACTCATCCCGGCCGTCCCGCTCCCGCGCAAGCCCACGCCCGAGCTCATCACCGTCCCCGGACGGCTGCGCGGCACGATCAAGGCCGCCGAGCAGATCCTTGAGCGCACCAAGGCCGACTGCGTCGTCGGCTTCGGCGGCTATGTCGCCCTGCCCGGCTACCTCGCCGCCAAGCGGCTCGGCGTCCCGATCGTCGTCCACGAGGCCAACGCCCGCCCGGGCCTGGCCAACAAGATCGGCTCCCGCTACGCCCACGCCGTCGCCGTCTCCACCCCCGACAGCAAGCTGCGCGACGCCCGCTACATCGGCATCCCGCTGCGCCGTTCCATCGCCACCCTCGACCGCGCCGCCGTGCGCGCCGAGGCCCGGCACGCCTTCGGCCTCGACCAGAACCTGCCCACCCTCCTGGTCTCCGGCGGCTCCCAGGGCGCGCGCCGCCTCAACGAGGTCATCGCCACCGTCGCCCCCCGCCTCCAGCGCTCCGGCATCCAGATCCTGCACGCCGTCGGCCCCAAGAACGAGCTCCCGCACGCCGACAACATGCCCGGCATGCCGCAGTACCTCCCGGTCTCCTACCTCGACCGCATGGACCTCGCCTACGCCGCCGCCGACATGATGCTCTGCCGCGCCGGCGCCATGACCGTCGCCGAGCTCTCCGCCGTCGGGCTTCCCGCGGCCTACGTCCCGCTCCCCATCGGCAACGGCGAACAGCGCCTCAACGCCCAGCCCGTCGTCAAGGCCGGTGGCGGCCTCCTCGTCGACGACGCCGAACTCACCCCGGAATGGCTCCTCGGCAACGTCCTGCCGGTCCTGACCGACCCGCACCGCCTCTACGAGATGTCGCGCGCGGCCTCGGAATTCGGCCGCCGGGACGCGGACGACCTGCTGGTACGGATGGTCTACGAAGCGATTGCCGCCCGCCGCGGCTGAACCACGGTGTCCTCAGGCGCCGGACGGGCGGAATCAGCCCGTCCGGCGCCTGAGGACACGCCCGAAGGGCGTTCGGGATCAGCCCGTCCGGCGCCTGAGGGCTAGGGTCTGTCCGGCAATGAGGGCCCGCGAGATCACCGGAGACGAGAGATGGCCGCACCGACGACCACCGAGCAGCCGCCGGCACCGGCACCGGCGCCGCTGCCGCGCGCCGTCCGCCGCCGCAGGGCCGTACTGCTGGCCCTGATCGCGGCAACCGTGCTCACGGCCGCCAGCACCTGGCTGCTCTACGGTTCCTCGTGGCTGCGCGTCACCCGCGTGAAAATCACCGGCACGCAGGTGCTGACCCCCGCCCAGGTCAGGGAAGCCGCAGCCGTCCCGCTGGGCGGTCCGCTGGCGTCGGCGGACACGGGGGCGATCGAGAGCCGGCTCGTAAAACGTCTGAGCCGGATCGAGAGCGTGGACATCTCGCGGTCATGGCCGCACACGATCGAGCTGAAAGTGACCGAGAGAACTCCCGCTGCCATTGTCGAAAATGACGGAAAGTTCATCGAAGTGGACGCGGACGGTCTGCGCTTTGCGACGGTGGATACCGCCCCGAGAGGAGTCCCTCTCGTCGAATTGATGCCCGTTCAAGGCGCCAGTTACCGCCATTTCGGGACAAAGCAACTGCTGAAGTCGGCAGTCGAGGTCGCGGGGGATCTCCCGGACGCCGTACGCCGCCAGGCGCGCGTGATCCGGGTCCGTTCCTACGACGGGATCGCCATCCGGCTGACGCAGGGCCGCACGGTCGTGTGGGGGAGCGCGGAGAACGGCGAGGAGAAAGCGGTGGCGCTGACCGCGCTGATGAAAGCCGCCAAAGGCGCGGACAACTTCGATGTAAGCGCTCCCACGTCCCCGGCGGCATCAAGCAGTTGACGGACCTGTTGACGAGCCCCGTACCCTGGTTGGTCCGATGGGTGCGTGATCACATAGGGTCAAAAGAAAAACGGGAGGGTTCGGCGTGTTCGTTGAACGCGAACCGCTTGTCGATTTAGTGTCTCGTCCCAAGGAACGTGCGGGACAGGCACACTGGTAACCCTAAACCTCAGGGTTAGGGTTCGGGTCGGCTGGCTGGCGTTGGACCGTCCCCGTCCCACAGGCATACGTAACTCGAGGCGAGAGGCCTTCGACGTGGCAGCACCGCAGAACTACCTCGCAGTCATCAAGGTCGTCGGCATCGGCGGCGGTGGCGTGAACGCCATCAACCGGATGATCGAGGTCGGTCTCAAGGGCGTCGAGTTCATCGCGATCAATACCGATGCGCAGGCCCTGCTGATGAGCGACGCCGACGTCAAGCTCGACGTCGGCCGCGAACTCACCCGTGGTCTGGGCGCCGGCGCGAACCCCGATGTCGGCCGGAAGGCCGCCGAGGACCACCGCGAGGAGATCGAAGAGGTGCTCAAGGGCGCCGACATGGTCTTCGTCACCGCGGGTGAGGGTGGCGGCACCGGCACCGGTGGCGCCCCCGTCGTCGCGCACATCGCCCGCTCGCTGGGCGCTCTGACGATCGGTGTGGTGACGCGTCCCTTCACCTTCGAGGGCCGCCGCCGCGCCAACCAGGCCGAGGACGGCATCGCGGGACTCCGCGAGAATGTCGACACCCTCATCGTGATCCCCAATGACCGACTGCTGTCGATCTCCGACCGCCAGGTCAGCGTTCTGGACGCGTTCCGTTCGGCGGACCAGGTCCTGCTGTCCGGTGTCCAGGGCATCACCGACCTGATCACCACCCCGGGCCTGATCAACCTGGACTTCGCGGATGTGAAGTCCGTGATGTCCGAGGCGGGTTCGGCCCTCATGGGCATCGGTTCGGCCCGCGGGGACGACAGGGCGGTCGCCGCCGCGGAGATGGCCATCTCCTCGCCCCTGCTGGAAGCGTCCATCGACGGTGCCCGCGGGGTGCTGCTCTCGATCTCCGGCGGCTCCGACCTCGGTCTGTTCGAGATCAACGAGTCGGCCCAGCTGGTCAGTGAGGCGGCCCACCCCGAGGCCAACATCATCTTCGGCGCGGTCATCGACGACGCGCTCGGCGACGAGGTCCGGGTCACCGTCATCGCGGCGGGCTTCGACGGCGGCCAGCCGCCGACCCGCAATCGCGACAAGGTGCTCGGCGCGTACGGCTCGCGGGACGAGGGAGGCTCGACGCCGGCGCACCCCACCCCGCCGCGCATCGAGGCCCCGCGCTCCACGTACGGCAGCCTCACCCCGCGTGAGGAGGAGCCGGAGCCGGTCGTGGAGGCCCCGGCCGCCCCGATCGCGCCCCACGTTCCCCCGGCCCGTCCGTACCAGGACACCACGGCCGAGGAACTGGACGTACCCGACTTCCTCAAGTAGGCACCGGTCGACGAGTAGGCGACATCAGCACAGCATGAACAGCCCGATACGCAGCATCAGGGTCTCGTCATCAGGAGGAGCCCTGTGATCGGCCAGAGCCACGCGGTACCCGGCGGCGCGCACTTCGCCTTCACCGACAGGTGGGGCGGGGTGAGCGCCGCTCCGTACGACAGCCTCAATCTCGGCGGCGCGGTCGGCGACGACCCCGGCGCCGTACGGGCCAACCGCGAGTACGCGGCCAGGGCCCTGGGCCTGGACGCGGCGAAGGTCGTCTGGATGAACCAGGTGCACGGCAACGAGGTCGCCATCGTCGCCGCCCCGTGGGAGGACCGCCCGGTGCCGGAGGTCGACGCCATCGTCACCACCCGGCCGGGCCTCGCCCTGGCCGTGCTCACCGCCGACTGCGTGCCGGTCCTGCTGGCCGATCCCGTCGCCGGGGTCGCCGCCGCCGCGCACGCCGGACGGCCCGGCCTCGTCGCCGGCGTCGTACCCGCCGCCGTGGAGGCCATGGTCGGCCTCGGCGCGCGCCCGGACCGGATCACCGCGGTGACCGGTCCCTCGGTCTGCGGCAGCTGCTACGAGGTGCCGGAGGCGATGCGCGACGATGTCGCCGCCACCGTCCCGCAGGCCCGGGCGACCACGAGCTGGGGCACCCCTTCGGTGGATGTCGCCGCCGGGGTGCATGCCCAACTCGCCCGGCTCGGTGTGCAGATGTGCGAGAAATCGCACATCTGCACCATGGAATCCGGCGATCACTTCTCGTACCGCCGCGAGCGCTCGACAGGGCGACTCGCGGGATATGTCTGGCTGGACGGCGACGCGTCATGACCGAAACGGCCGACCGGAAGACCGAACTCGCCCGGAACCTGGCCCGGGTCGAGGCGCGGATCGCCGCCGCGTGCGAGGCCGCCGGGCGGGACCGGGACGAGGTGACGCTGATCGTGGTCACCAAGACCTACCCCGCCAGCGATGTGATGATCATCTCGGAACTCGGCGTCCGCCATGTCGCCGAGAATCGCGACCAGGACGCCGCCCCCAAGGCCGCCGCCTGCGCCGATCTCCCCCTGACCTGGCACTTCGTGGGCCAGCTGCAGACCAACAAGGTGCGTTCGGTGCTTCGTTACGCCGATGTCGTGCACTCGGTCGACCGGCTCCGGCTGGTCGACTCGCTGTCCGCCGCCGTCCTGAAGTCCGACCGCCCCGACCGCGAGCTCGGCTGCCTGGTCCAGGTCGCCCTGGACGCCGAGGCGGGCGCACAGGGCAGCCGGGGCGGAATCGCACCCGATGCCGTCGAAGGGATCGCCGAAGCGATCGCGTCGGCCCCGGCGCTGCGTCTTGACGGACTGATGACGGTGGCGCCGCTGGCCGGGCCGTACGCGGGCCGGCCCCGGGCGGCATTCGATCGGCTGGCGGAAATCGCATCCTTGCTGCGCGAGGCCCATCCTGCTGCGAACATGGTCTCGGCAGGGATGAGTTCGGACCTCGAGGATGCGGTGGCGGCCGGTGCGACACATGTGCGCGTCGGCAGTGCGGTGCTCGGAGTCCGTGCCGGGCTCGGGTAACGTCACCGAACAAGTCAGACCACAGCACAAATATGGTGTGGCGGCCGCCCCCCGAGGGCGGCCGAGGATCGTAACCCCGCTGAGAGGACGCAGAGCATGGCCGGCGCGATGCGCAAGATGGCGGTCTACCTCGGCCTCGTGGAGGACGACGGGTACGACGGCCCGGGCTTCGACCCGGACGACGAGTTCGAACCCGAGCCTGAGCCTGAGCGTCCCCGCCGACCGCACCAGTCTCATCAGTCCCACCAGTCACATCAAGCGACGCAACAGGACGAACCTGCGCGTATCGTGCACGCTCCCGCCCCCCGGGAACCACGGATCGCCCCAGTGGCATCAATCACACAAGAACGTCATAGCCTGGAGAAGAACGCAGCGGTGATCATGCCTAAGGTCGTGTCCGAACGAGAGCCGTACCGGATCACGACGCTTCACCCCCGGACGTACAACGAAGCCCGTACGATCGGGGAACACTTCCGCGAGGGAACCCCGGTGATCATGAATCTGACGGAGATGGACGACACGGACGCAAAGCGTCTTGTCGACTTCGCCGCGGGTCTGGTCTTCGGGCTCCATGGCAGCATCGAGCGGGTTACGCAGAAGGTCTTCCTCCTGTCGCCTGCTAACGTCGATGTCACGGCGGAGGACAAGGCCCGCATCGCCGAGGGCGGGTTCTTCAATCAGAGCTGAGATACGCAACCGCAGGAAACCGGCCGAACGGTCACGGAACGAGCAGGGGAGAGGGAAGCACGATGGGCATCGCACTTGATGTGATCCAGTTCGTGCTGCTGTCCTTCCTGGTCGTGCTGATCTTCCGGCTGGTGATGGACTACGTCTTCCAGTTCGCCCGTTCGTGGCAGCCTGGCAAGCCGATGGTGGTGGTGCTCGAGGCCACCTACACTGTCACCGATCCGCCACTCAAGCTTCTGCGGCGTTTCATTCCGCCGCTGCGTCTCGGGGGCGTGGCGCTCGACCTGTCCTTCTTCGTATTGATGATCATCGTGTACATCCTGATCTCCGTCGTAGGGAGTCTGTGATGGCCGATGCGGGCTCCCGATATGCCGACGATCACGTTGAGGTGAAGAGATGCCGCTGACCCCTGAGGACGTTCGTAACAAGCAGTTCACGACCGTCCGCCTCCGAGAAGGCTATGACGAGGACGAGGTCGACGCCTTCCTCGACGAGGTGGAGGCGGAGCTGACCAGGCTCCTCCGAGAAAACGAGGACTTGCGCGCCAAACTGGCCGCGGCCACCCGAGCCGCCGCTCAGAACCAGCAGCAGGGCATGCGCAAGCCCGAGCAGCAGGACGGCCGTGGCGGCCCCGGTGCCCCGGTGCCCGCCGCCATATCTGGCCCGCAGCCGGTGCCGCCGCAGCAGATGGGCCCGCCGCAGCAGGGTCCCGGCAGCGGTCTCGCGCTGCCTGCCGGTCCCAGCGCGATGGGCCAGGGCGGTCCGATGCAGCAGGGCAACCCCATGCAGCAGGGCAACCCCATGCAGCAGGGCCAGATGCAGCAGGGTCCCGGCACCATGGGCCAGGGCGCTCCCATGGGCCAGATGGGGCAGATGCAGCAGATGGGGCAGATGCAGCAGGGTCCCGGCCCGATGGGTCAGCACCCCATGCAGCAGGGTCCCGGCACCATGGGCGGCCACCCCATGCAGCAGCAGGGCCCCGGCGGCGACAGTGCCGCCCGTGTCCTCTCCCTTGCCCAGCAGACCGCTGACCAGGCGATCGCCGAGGCCCGTTCCGAGGCCAACAAGATCGTCGGCGAGGCACGCAGCCGCGCCGAGGGCCTTGAGCGCGATGCCCGTGCGAAGGCGGACGCCCTTGAGCGGGACGCCCAGGAGAAGCACCGCGTCGCGATGGGCTCCCTGGAGTCCGCCCGCGCCACGCTTGAGCGCAAGGTCGAGGACCTGCGCGGCTTCGAGCGCGAGTACCGGACGCGACTGAAGTCCTACCTGGAGAGCCAGCTCCGTCAGCTGGAGAACCAGGCCGACGACTCCCTCGCCCCGCCTCGTACTCCTGCTGCGGCCTCCCTCTCGTCCTCCGGCATGGGCGGCGGCACGATGGGCGGCAGCATGGCCCCCGCCGGCGCAGGCGCCATGGGTGCCGGCACGATGGGCGGCGGCCAGTCCTACGGCGGCCAGGGCATGGGCGGCGGCGGTATGGGCCCCAACCCGACCTACGGTGGCCAGCAGCAGATGTCGCCCGCGATGACCCAGCCGATGGCTCCGGTCCGGCCGCAGGGGCCCGCGCCGCTGCAGCAGGCGCCGACGCCGATGCGGGGTTTCTTGATCGATGAGGACGACAACTAGTCGTTCCGGTGGTGTGATCTCCACCACGTAGGGCCGGGGCCTGAGGAATCGCTTCCTCAGGCCCCGGCCCTTTGTCATGCCTGTCGCCGGGGCTCCGCCCCGGACCCCGAACGCCCTTCGGGCGTGTCCTCAATCGCCGGACGGGCTGAATTCAGCCCGTCCGGCGATTGAGGACCGGGGTCCGGGGCGGAGGCCCAGTGGGGCTAGCGCTTGCGGAGGCGGAAGGTGAGCCCGAGCGCCTCGTCCGCGAATGCGGCCCCGTACGAGTCGTCGGCCTCGCCTTCGGCGAAGTCCGTGGCGAGGACTTCGTCGGAGACCAGCGACGCGTGCTCGGCCAGGGCCGAGGACAGCTCGGCGTCGGACGAGCGCCAGCGCAGGGCGATGCGGTCGGCGACGTCGAGGCCGGAGTTCTTGCGGGCCTCCTGGATGAGACGGATGGCATCCCGCGCGAGACCGGCCCGGCGTAGGGCCGGCGTGATCTCCAGGTCGAGGGCGACCGTGGCGCCGGAGTCGGAGGCGACGGACCAGCCTTCGCGGGGGGTCTCGGTGATGATGACCTCGTCGGGGGAGAGGGACACCGGCTCGCCGTCCACGTCGACTGAGGCCGTGCCGTCGCGGAGGGCGGCGGAGAGGGCGGCGGCGTCCGTCTCGGCGACGGCCTTGGCAACGGCCTGGACGCCCTTGCCGAAGCGCTTGCCGAGGGCGCGGAAGTTGGCCTTGGCGGTGGTGTCGACGAGGGAGCCGCCGACCTCGCTCAGCGAGGCGAGCCCGGCGACGTTCAGCTCTTCGGCGATCTGGGCGCGCAGTTCCTCACCCAGGGCGTCGAAGCCGGCGACGGCGACGAGCGCACGCGAGAGCGGCTGGCGGGTCTTGACGCCGGACTCGGCGCGCGTGGCGCGGCCCAGCTCGACCAGCCGCCGGACCAGGGCCATCTGCTCGGACAGGGTGGGGTCGATGAACGCCGCGTCGGCCGTCGGCCAGGACGCGAGGTGGACGGAGTCGGGCGCGCCGGGGACGACGGGCGCGACCAGGTCCTGCCAGACGCGCTCGGTGATGAAGGGCGTCAGAGGGGCCATCAGCCGGGTGACGGTCTCGACGACATCGTGCAGCGTGCGCAGCGCGGCCGCGTCGCCCTGCCAGAAGCGGCGGCGCGACCTGCGCACGTACCAGTTGGACAGGTCGTCCACGAAGGAGGAGAGGAGCTTGCCGGCGCGCTGGGTGTCGTAGGACTCCAGGGAGTCCGTCACATCCCGTACGAGGGCGTTCAGTTCGCCCAGCAGCCAGCGGTCGAGCAGCGGGCGGTCGGCGGGCGCAGGGTCGGCGGCGGACGGCGCCCAGCCGCAGGTGCGGGCGTACAGGGCCTGGAAGGCGACGGTGTTCCAGTACGTCAGGAGGGTCTTGCGGACGACCTCCTGGATCGTGCCGTGACCGACGCGCCGCGCGGCCCAGGGGGAGCCGCCGGCGGCCATGAACCAGCGCACGGCGTCGGCGCCGTGCTGGTCCATCAGCGGGATGGGCTGGAGGATGTTGCCGAGGTGCTTGGACATCTTGCGGCCGTCCTCGGCGAGGATGTGGCCGAGGCAGACGACGTTCTCGTAGGCGTTGCGGTCGAAGACCAGCGTGCCGACGGCCATGAGGGTGTAGAACCAGCCACGCGTCTGGTCGATGGCTTCGGAGATGAACTGCGCGGGGTACGTGCGCTCGAACAGCTCCTTGTTGCGGTACGGGTAGCCCCACTGCGCGAAGGGCATCGCCCCGGAGTCGTACCAGGCGTCGATGACCTCGGGGACGCGGGTCGACGTGCCGGCGCACTGGGGGCAGTCGAAGGTGACCGCGTCGATGTACGGGCGGTGCGGGTCCAGGCCGGACTGGTCGGTGCCGGTGAGCTCGGAGAGCTCGGCGAGGGAACCGACGGCGGTCAGGTGGTTCTCCTCGCAGCGCCAGATGGGCAGCGGGGTGCCCCAGTAGCGGTTGCGGGACAGCGCCCAGTCGATGTTGTTGTTCAGCCAGTCGCCGAAGCGGCCGTGCTTGACGGACTCCGGGTACCAGTTGGTGCGCTCGTTCTCGCGCAGCAGGGCGTCCTTGACGGCGGTCGTACGGACATACCAGGACGGCTGCGCGTAGTAGAGCAGCGCGGTGTGGCAGCGCCAGCAGTGCGGGTAGCTGTGCTCGTACGGGACGTGCCTGAAGAGCCGGCCGCGCGCCTGGAGGTCGGCGACCAGCTTCTCGTCGGCCTTCTTGAAGAACTCGCCGCCGACCAGGGGCACGTCCTCCTCGAAGGTGCCGTCGGGGCGGACCGGGTTGACGACCGGGAGGCCGTAGGCGCGGCAGACCTTGAGGTCCTCCTCGCCGAAGGCGGGGGACTGGTGGACGAGGCCGGTGCCGTCCTCGGTGGTGACGTACTCGGCGTTGACGACGTAGTGGGCGTCCGGGATCTCCACGAGGTCGAAGGGGCGCTCGTACGTCCAGCGCTCCATCTCGCGGCCGGTGAAGGAGACGCCGGTGGCCGTCCAGCCCTCGCCGAGCGCCTTGCCGAGCAGCGGCTCGGCGACGACCAGCTTCTCCTGGCCGTCGGTGGCGACGACATACGTGACGTCCGGGTGCGCGGCGACGGCGGTGTTGGAGACCAGGGTCCAGGGGGTCGTCGTCCAGACCAGCAGCGCCGCCTCGCCCGCGAGCGGGCCGGAGGTGAGCGGGAAGCGTACGAAGACGGACGGGTCGACGACCGTCTCGTAGCCCTGCGCCAGCTCGTGGTCGGACAGGCCGGTGCCGCAGCGCGGGCACCAGGGGGCGACGCGATGGTCCTGGACCAGCAGGCCCTTGTCGAAGATCTGCTTGAGCGACCACCAGACGGACTGGACGTACTCCGGGTCCATGGTCCGGTAGGCGTCGTCCAGGTCCACCCAGTAGCCCATGCGGGTGGTCAGCTCGGCGAAGGCGTCGGTGTGCCGGGTCACGGACTCGCGGCACTTGGCGTTGAACTCGGCGATGCCGTACTTCTCGATGTCCTGCTTGCCGGAGAAGCCCAGCTCCTTCTCCACCGCGAGCTCGACCGGCAGGCCGTGGCAGTCCCAGCCGGCCTTACGGGTCACATGGTTGCCCTGCATGGTCTTGAAGCGGGGGAACACGTCCTTGAAGACGCGGGCCTCGATGTGGTGCGCGCCGGGCATGCCGTTGGCGGTCGGCGGACCCTCGTAGAAGATCCACTCGGGCTTGCCCTCGGTCTGCGCGACCGAGCGGGCGAAAACCTTGTTCTCCTGCCAGAACGCGAGCACCTCGTGCTCAAGCGCGGGCAGGTCGACCTGGGCGGGGACCTGGCGGTACTGCGACATCGGATTCTGCCTCCGGCGGACACGTCATGAGCGTTTTCCGTCGGAGGGACGAGAGCGCTTCGTTCGCGCCGCTCCCGCGGTACCACCCTCCTTGACCGCGGACGGGTTCGCCCACGGCCCCCTCATTGGGGTCGCGCTGCCGGTTCTACTCGCTCCACTGGGCACGCGGGGCTTTCCTCCGGCGGCTCCGGGGTGATCTTCACGTCGCGCACACCCCCGGGCTTCCACCGTCCCCGGGTCGCTACTGGCTGCGTGCGGCGCTACTCGTCCCCTTCCACGCCTTTCGCTCCGGCCAGTGTACGGGGAAGCGAGGGGGCCTGTCGGCCGGGTTTCCGGCTGCCGGACCCTGACCCGAATGGCCCGTTCTGCTCCGACCTACCCGGAAGTACCGGAATACCTGGCGGTGAGCTGGGCACAACGGATGCAGACCTGCCTCCCGACCGGGCGTGGCGGGCGAATCCGGCGGCGTGCCCCGTTGCCGCGGGTCCGGAGTCGATTTATCGTTCCGGGACGATTCGCGCGCAAGATCACAATATGTGAAGGGGCCGCGGCAATGGTGGCGAAAACAGTGAAGACAACGGCTGCGCCGGGCGGTGCTGCCAAGAAGGCTGCCGCCGCGAAGAAGACGGCTTCCGCCAGGAAGGCAACCCCGGCCAAGAGGGCTGCGTCCGCGAAGAAGACGGCGCCCGCCGCGAGCAAGGCGCCGCCCGCTTCCAAAGCGACGATCGCGAAGACCGCGGTCGCGAAGAAGGCAGCCGCGAAGGGGCCGGCGGCGAAGAGACCACCTGCGAAGAGGGCGAGCGCGACCGAGGCGACAGCCACGAAGACGACGGCCACGAAGACGGCTGCCGCGAAGAAGACGACCGCGAAGAAGACGGGAGCCCAAAAGGTGGTTGCTAAGAAGACCGCGGCGCGGACGGCCGCGCCGGAGGCGACAGCCGTGCCCACGCCCCGCGTCGCGGTGCCGGGGGAACTGCCCGTACGGCCGGGGGAGGACCCCTGGACGGCGGCCGAGGTGGCGGAGGCGCGTGAGGAGCTGCAGGTCGAGGGGGTCAGACTGAAGTCGGAGATCGCGGCCTCGGAGGCGGCGGTCGCGGGACTGATGCGCGACTCGGGCGACGGAGCGGGCGACGACCAGGCGGACACCGGTACGAAGAACATCACGCGCGAGCACGAGATGGCGCTGGCCGCCAACGCCCGCGAGATGCTCGCCCAGACCGAGCACGCGCTGGAGCGGCTGGACGCCGGTACGTACGGGGCGTGCGAATCCTGCGGCAATCCGATCGGAAAGGCCCGGATGCAGGCCTTTCCGCGGGCAACCCTGTGCATGGATTGCAAGCAGAAGCAGGAACGCCGCTGACCGCCGGTCCGGTCCGCAACGCTGTGCCGTAACCTCGTCCTCGTCAGGAAGGGACGTACGTACATGGCGAACGCGGAGCACACCATAAGCACTCAGGACGAGGCGACCGAGCCCGCCCGCCAGGGCTCCCGTTCGCGGCGGATCGCCGTGCTGCTGGGCGTGGCGGCGCTCGCGTACGCCCTGGACCTGCTCAGCAAGCTCTGGGTGGTGACCCGCCTCGAAGGACGCGCGCCGATCGATGTGATCGGGTCGTACCTGCGCCTGGAGGCGGTGCGCAACGCGGGCGCGGCCTTCGGGTTCGGCCAGGGCATGACGATCGTGTTCACGCTCATCGCGCTGACCGTGATCGGCGTGATCGCGCGGATCTCCCGCAAGCTCTACAGCCTGCCGTGGGCCGTCGCGCTGGGCCTGCTGCTGGGCGGGGCCTTCGGCAACCTCACGGACCGCGTGTTCCGGGCTCCGGGCTTCCTGGAGGGGCATGTGGTGGACTTCATCGCACCCACCCACTTCGCCGTCTTCAACCTGGCCGACTCGGCGATCGTCTGCGGCGGCATCCTGATCGTGCTGCTGTCCTTCAAGGGCCTGGACCCGGACGGGACCGTCCACAAGGGCTGAACGAGGGCTCAACGAGGACTGAACCGTATCCGGCGTCCGGCATACTCGTTCAGGTGAGCACCCTTCCCCAGAGCAGCCCCGAGATCCGCACCCTGCCCGTACCCGATGGCCTCGAAGGCGAGCGTGTGGACGCTGCCATCGCACGCATGTTCGGATTCTCGCGGACCAAGGCGGCCGAGCTGGCCGCCACCGGGAAGGTCACCATCGACGGCAGCGCCGCCGGCAAGTCCGACCGCGTCAGCGGCGGCGCCTGGCTGGAGGTCGAGATGCCGGCCCCGCCGCGGCCGGTCGAGATCGTCGCCGAACCCGTCCCCGGCATGACGATCGTGTACGAGGACGATCACGTCGTCGTCATCGACAAGCCCGTCGGCGTCGCCGCCCACCCCAGCCCCGGCTGGACCGGCACCACCGTCATCGGCGGCCTGGCCGCCGCGGGCTACCGCATCTCCACCTCCGGCGCCGCCGAGCGCCAGGGCATCGTGCACCGGCTCGACGTCGGCACCTCCGGGCTGATGGTCGTGGCCAAGTCGGAGATCGCGTACACCCTGCTCAAGCAGCAGTTCCGCGAGCGGACCGTCGACAAGCGCTACCACGCGCTCGTGCAGGGCCACCCGGACCCGATGAGCGGCACCATCGACGCGCCGATCGGGCGGCACCCCAACCACGACTACAAGTGGGCCGTCACCGCCGAGGGCAAGCCCAGCATCACCCACTACGACCTGGTCGAGGCCTTCCGGTCCGCCTCCCTGCTCGACATCAAGCTGGAGACCGGGCGCACGCACCAGATCCGCGTCCACATGTCCGCCCACCGCCACCCCTGCGTCGGCGACCTCACCTACGGCGCCGACCCGACGATCGCCAAGCGGCTCGGGCTCACGCGGCAGTGGCTGCACGCCGTCCGGCTCGGCTTCGAGCACCCCGAGGACGGCCGCTGGGTCGAGTTCGCGAGCGAATACCCGGACGACCTGCAGCACGCCCTCGACACGGTGCGGGCGGACAGTGCCTGACGCGTACGAGATCCGGGTCGCGGCGGCCCCGGCGGACCTGGAGGCGTGCTTCGCCGTACGGCGCGAGGTCTTCGTCCTCGAGCAGCAGGTCCCGGCCGAGCTGGAGTACGACGAGCACGACGGACCCGACGCCAAGGCCGTGCACGTTCTGGCCGTCGGCCCGGACGGGCCGCTCGGGGCCGGACGGCTGATTCCGGGCGATGCAGGGGCCGGCATTCTCGGCCGCCTCGCCGTCACGCGTGCCGCACGAGGCCTCGGTATCGGCGTGGCGCTGGTGCGCGCGATCGAGGACGAGGCGCGGCGGCTCGGGCTGTCGGTCGTCGAGCTGCATGCGCAGACGCATGCGTTGGGCTTCTACGAGCGGCTGGGGTATGTGGCATACGGCCCGGAGTACGAGGAAGCGGGCATCGCGCACCGGTCGATGAGCTGCGCGTTGTAAGAGGTCGCTGCTTCTGAGCCGCATGCGCATGCGACGCTGAGGGCGTGGATCAACTCGCGCTCTTCTTCGCCCTGATGCTGGCGGCGATCGTGATGGTGCCCCTGGGGGACCGGCTGGGACTGCCCGCGCCGGTGCTGATGACCTTGCTGGGGATCGCGATGGCACTGCTGCCGTTCGTCCCGAACGTCGAGATCAACCCCGAGCTCATCCTTCCCCTGGTGCTCCCGCCGCTCCTCTACGCCTCCGTACAGCGCACGTCCTGGCGGCAGTTCGCCGCCAACAAACGGCCCATCTTCCTGCTGGCCGTCGCCCTGGTCTTCATCACGACGGCCGGAGTCGCGGCCGTCGCGCACTCCGTCGTACCCGGCATCACGCTCGCCGCGGCCGTCGCGCTCGGCGCGCTGGTCGCGCCGCCCGACCCGGTCGCGGCGACGGCGGTCGCGGGGAAGCTGGGGCTGCCACGCCGGATGGTGTCGATCCTGGAGGGGGAGGGGCTGTTCAACGACGTCACGGCGATCGTCCTGTACAACGTGGCGATCGCCGCCGCCGTCACCGGCAGCTTCTCCTGGCCGCACGCCATCGGCGAGCTGGTGCTCTCCGCGGTCGTCGCCGTGGCCGTCGGGCTCGCACTGGGCTGGGGCGCAGGCAAGCTCATGGGGATGGTCGACGACCCGACCCTCCAGATCGGGCTCACCCTCCTCGTCCCCTTCGCCTCGTACGCGATCGCCGACGAGGCCAACGGCTCCGGAGTGCTCGCCGTCCTCACCACAGCCCTCTTCCTGAGCGAGTACGCCTCCGACGCCGACGACGTGTCCGGGCGGCTCGCGGGCAGCACCTTCTGGGACATCGTCGACACCCTCGTCACCGGCCTGGCCTTCGGCCTGATCGGACTGGAGCTCCACAACGTCTTCGAGGTCGGCTCCGGCCGCTGGGGCACGATGGCCGCCCACGCGGGGGCGGTGGTGGCGGTGGTCATCGGCGTACGGCTGCTGTGGCTGCTGCCGGCCTCGTACGTCACCAAGCGGCTGCACCGCAAACGGGATCTCGACGAGGACATCCCCATGACCTGGCGCGAGACCGTCGTGATGTGGTGGGCCGGCATGCGCGGGGTGGCCTCCATCGCCCTCGCCCTGGCCATTCCGCTGCGCACGGACGCCGGCGGCTCCTTCCCCGCACGCGGCGAGATTCTGTTCATCGCCTTCGTGGTGGTCCTGACGACCCTCGTGCTGCAGGGGCTCACCCTGCCCTTCCTCGTCAAGCGGCTCGGCGTCAGCGGCGACATCGAGGCCGAGCACGACCTGGAGCGGATGCTCGCCCTGCGCGCCATGCTGGCCGCTAAGCACCGGCTCCGGGAGATCGGCGATGCCGAGCACCTGCCGGAGGAGGTGGAGGAGCTGCTCCAACGGCGCGCGGTCGACGTGGGGGTGAGGATCTGCCCCGACATCCTCGACGACGAGCGGCGGGAATCGCACAAGCAGCGCATCGGGCGCACCAGGACCATGCAGCGGATCCAGAACGAGATGCTGTCCGCCGCACGCCACGAAGTGCTGGCCGCCCGGAGCGAGCCGGGATACGACCCCGAGGTCGTCGACCGCGTGCTGCGCCAGCTCGACCTGCGCAGCCTCAGGTCAGCCCCGCGGCAGGCGTAGGCCCCTCTTTTTGGCGGCCCTCGCGGGCGCTTCGCTTGCTTCGGGTCGCTGCGCCGGCCTCCGGCCGTCGGGCGGGGTGCCGGGTGCGTTCAGCGGTTGCCGGGGCCCGGGCCCATGTCGGCCCCTCTTTTTGGCGGCCCTCGCGGGCGCTTCGTTTGCTTCGGGCTGCTGCGCCGGCCTCCGGCCGTCGGACGGGGTGCTGCCTGTGCTCAGCGGTTGCCGGGGCCGGGTCCCATGTCGTTGCTGCGCGGCACCGCGGCCTCACGGTCCGGGGCCTCGGCGAGGCCCGGGGCGGGGGCGGTGTTGATGCGGGGGAGGGCGTAGGGGTGCTCGTGGCGGAGCCAGGCGATGAGCTGTTCGCGGATGATGCAGCGGAGGTTCCAGATGTCGTCGGCGTCCTTGGCGGTGGCGAGGGCGCGGACCTGGATGGTGGAGGGGGTGGTGTCGGTGATGACGAGGCCCCAGGCGCGGCCGTCCCACTCGGCGCAGTCCTTGAGGACGTCGTGGAGATGCTCGCGCATGAGGTCGATGGGGGTGGCGTGGTCGAGGTGGAAGAAGACGGTGCCGGTCATGCGGGGGTTGTTGCGTGACCAGTTCTCGAACGGCTTGCTGGTGAAGTAGGAGACGGGCATGGTGATCCGCCGCTCATCCCAGGTGCGCACCACGAGATAGGTGAGCGTGATTTCCTCCACCGTGCCCCACTCGCCCTCGAAGACTCCGACATCACCGATCCGCACGATGTCGCCGAAGGCGATCTGCAGCCCGGCGAAGACGTTGGCCAGCGTCGACTGGGCCGCGACACCGGCGACGATGCCGATGACGCCGGCCGAGGCCAGCAGCGAGGCGCCGACGGTCCGCATCGCGGGGAACGTCAGCAGCATCGCCGCCACCGCCACCACCCCGACGGTCACCGAGACGACCCGCTGGATCAGCGTCACCTGCGTACGGACCCGGCGGACCCGAGCCGCGTCCGGCGTCGCGGACGCGAAGCGGGCGTACGAGGACTCCACCACCGCCGCGGCGACCCGGACCGCGAGCCATGCGCAGGCCGCGATCAGGAAGAGGACCAGGGCCTGCCCGACGGCCGCCCGGTGGTCGCGGGCGATGTGCGCGTAGCCGTAGGCACCCCGCAGGAGCGCGGCGCACAGCGCGAGCTGGAAGGGGACGCGGCAGCGCCGCAGCAGGCCCCACAGCGGGGACTCCGGGTGCCGTCTGCCGATGCGGCGCACCGTCTGGTCGACCGCCCAGCCGGCGGCCAGGGTGATGACGACGGCGCCACCGGCCACGATGAGCGGGCGGATGACGTTTTCCATGGCTATGACGGTAGCTGGCACCATGGTCGCGTACCCGACCCCTGCCGGAGGCAGCCCTGTGAATATCGTCCTTTTCCACTCGGCCTACGGTCTGCGCCCCGCCGTGCACGCCGCCGCCGACCGGCTGCGCGCGGCCGGTCACGAGGTGCACGTGCCCGATCTCTACGAGGGCCGCACCACCGAGACCGTGGAGGCGGGCATGGCCGTCAAGGACGAGATCGGCCGCGACGAACTGCTCATGCGGGCCGTCACCGTCTCCGGTCCTCTCTCGGACCAGGGGCTCGTCTACGCGGGCTTCTCACTCGGCGGCTCCATCGCCCAGAACCTCGCCCTGGCCGACACCAACGCGCGCGGGCTGCTGCTCCTGCACGGCACCTCGGACATCGCCGACGACGTCGCCACGGACATCCCCGTCCAGCTGCACGTGGCCGACCCGGACCCCTTCGAGTCCGACGACTGGCTGAACGCCTGGTACCTGCGCATGCGCAAGGCGGGCGCCGATGTCGAGATCCACCGCTACCGGGGCGCGGGCCACCTCTACACCGACCCGGACCTGCACGACTACGACGCGGAGGCGGCCGAGCAGACCTGGGCGATCGCGCTGGACTTCCTGGCGGATCTGGACGCGGACGGTCAGCAGAGCGGTCAGTAGACGGATATGTGCACGTGGTCGTAGTGGTTCAGGGTGATCGAGCCGCGGTCCTCCATGAGCTTCCAGCCCTGCTGCGGCAGCCGGCTGGACCAGATGTGCTGCTCGTAGATGACGTACCAGATGCCGTACTCGCCGGCGTGGTCGCGCACCCAGGCGACGATTTCCTCGCCCAGCGCGTGCGCGTCGCCGGTCGCCCGCTTTCCGGTGGGGCCGAGCATGAAGTCGCAGGCGCGGCCGAGGGGATGCTCGCCGCCGCCGGGTATGCCGCCGTCCTTGCGGTAGCAGCCGGGGGTGCCCTTGAGGCCGAACTCCTTGACCACGGCGTCGCGGACGGCCTTCATGCGGGGGGTGATGTGGTCAGGGCCCTCGGGCTCCTCCTTCTCCCAGCTCGCGGCCCGGACCTGTGCCCGCAGCGTTGGCCAGGCGACGGCTGCCAGCACCAGGCCGCCGACCAGCGCGATGGTCAGAACGGCCTTGCGCATGCGGCCCCCGCGTCCCCGCCCCTTGGTCTTCTCCACGGGACGAGAACGCGGGGTGACGGGCATTGGTGCCCGTGAGGCCCTGCGGTGGGTGCGTCAGCTCGCGCGGTAGGCGCTCCACTGGCTTGCCATGCGGGACACCTGGCCTGCGGTGAACTGGTACATGCAGGAGTCGTAGGTGTAGTCCATGAAGTTGTGGATCGGGTCGACACCGCTGTACGAGGTGCAGGTGTCACGGCCGGTCGGGCACTCGTACGCGGCGCTGGACTCGCGCGGGGTGTCGGAGACGGAGTCGCCGGTGGAGCCGCAGGCGCCCTGGAAGGTGTGGTAGAGGCCCATCCAGTGGCCGACCTCGTGGGTGGCGGTGTCGCCCTCGTTGTAGTTGGTGGTGGAGCCGCCGGGGATGGAGGTGTTGAGGATGACGACGCCGTCGTAGGTCTTGTTGGACGCGTACGAGCTGGGGAAGGTGGCCCAGCCGAGGAGGTCGTCCGAGAGGTTGGCGGAGTAGATGTTGAGGGCTCCGGCGCCGCCCTTGCGCAGGGTGGACTTCATGGTCTTCTCGGCGGTGGAGCCGTCGGTGAGGTTGTACCAGGTGGAGTTGCTGGTGTAGTCGGTGCCGGCGAGGCTGAACTGGAAGCCGGAGTCGACGTTGCCGGTGCCGGAGCCCGCGTAGGCGGCGTTGAGGACGGAGATCTGGCCGGCTATCTGGCTGGCGGTGAGCGAGCCGGTGGTGCCGCTGGTGATGACGTGCCAGTAGACCGGGATGGTCGTGGTGGCGGCGGCCGTGATGGCGGACTTCTTGGCGCCGGCGGTGAGGGCGGCGCGGGCCTTGGCCTGGGCGACGCGCTTGGCCAGGTCGGCGTTCATCGACTTGACCTGGGCCGCCGTCAGCTCGCCGGGCTCGTGGGCGGTGGAGCCCTTGGGCTTGCGGGCCCCGGCGTCGGCGTCGGTGGCGCAGTCCGCGGAGGCAGCCGCCTCGGTGGCTCTGGTCTGCGCGGATGCGCTGCTGACGGTGGCCGTGGCGCCGGAGAGCGGCAGCAGGGCAAGAGTTCCTGCCATGGCGGCGAGACCGACGAGGCGGCGGGGGCGGCTTGAGACGTGGGGGGTGGTGCGGGCAGTGCGGAACATGTGGGGGACACTCCTCGCTTGCTGACGGAGAGGTTTTCCTCCCGTTCGCCGGAGGTTATGTGTCCATGCCAGAACCGGTGCAGGTCCGAACCGGCCCATTGGCAAAGGGAGGGTAATCCCTAGGTATGCAATGGCTTTGACACACGGGGCGGGCGAAATGTCTGGAATCAAGGCCTCGTAAGCCTCCGTCACCCGCCCCGCGTGATCTTCGGTTAACGCTGGGAATGGCTGAAAATCGATGGCTTGGGAGGATCAGCTCACGGCTGTGTACACCCGCTCGACTTTCTGTGTGCCGGCTGTGGTGCGGTAGGAGCGCTTCCAGGTGGAGGTGGCCGCGGGGTCTGTGCGGTCGGAGAGCACGTAGTAGTCCATTTGCGCGCGGGCCGCGGTGATGTCGAGGACGCCGTAGCCATGGGAGTCGGTATCGAGCCACTTGACATGGCGGTTGGCCGCCTGGATCGCGGCTGCGGCGATGACGGAGACCGTGCCCGGGGCGACCTTGAGGATGTCGTCGAGGTTGTCCGAGGTCACCGAGGTCACGACGAACTCCGTGGCGGCGGAGGGCGAGAGCGGATAGGTGGCCGCCTTCACCGGGACGTCGTTGGCCCAGGCCATGTGGATGTCGCCGGTCAGGAAGACGGTGTTGCCGATGCCGTTGTCGTGGAGGTGCGCGAGCAGTTCGCGGCGGTCGTCGGTGTAGCCGTCCCACTGGTCGGTGTTGATGGCCAGGCCCTCCTTGGGCAGGCCCAGCAGCTCGTCCAGGGGCTCCAGGAGATAGGAGGGGAGGGAGCCGAAGGCGACCGGGCTGATCATGACCGAGTTGCCGATCAGCCGCCAGGCGGTGTCGGAGGCGGTCAGGCCGGCCTTCAGCCAGTCGAGCTGCGCCCGGCCGGTGATCGTACGGTCCGGGTCGTCCACGGCCCCGGTGCCGGTCGTGGCCTGCTGCGAGCGGAACGAGCGCAGGTCCAGCAGCGACAGGTCGGCCAGCTTGCCGAAGCGCAGCCTGCGGTAGGTGGTGCCCGCGATGGAGGGGCGGACCGGCATCCACTCGAAGTACGCCTGCTTCGCCGCCGCCTGGCGGTCGGTCCAGGCGCCCTCGGCGCCCTCGGTGTGGTTCTCGGCGCCCCCGGACCAGGCGTCGTTGGCGAACTCGTGGTCGTCCCAGATCGCGATGACCGGGGCCTTGGCGTGCAGCGCCTGCAGATCCGGGTCGGTCTTGTAACGGCCGTGCCGGGTGCGGTAGTCGGCGAGCGTGATGATCTCGTTGGCGGGCGCGTGCTCGCGGACCACGGTGCCCCGGGCGGCGTACTCGCCCGTCTTGTACTCGTAGATGTAGTCGCCGAGGTGCAGCCAGGCGTCCAGGTCCGTGCGGGCGGCGAGGTGGCGGTACGAGGAGAAGTAGCCCGCCTCCCAGTTGGCGCAGGACACGACGCCGAACCGCAGCCCGCTGACGGTGGCGCCTTCGGCGGGGGCGGTACGGGTCCGGGCGGCGGGGGAGTGCGTACCGCCGCTGGAGAAGCGGAACCAGTAGTCCGTGGCCGGCTTCAGACCGCGGATGTCCGCCTTGACGGTGTGGTCCGTGGCGGCCGTGGCGGTCGTCGAGCCGCTCGCGACAACGGAGTTGAAGGCCTTGTCGGTGGCGACTGTCCAGCCGACCTCGGTGTCCGGGCCGAGACCCGAGCCGGGGACCGCCTCGGCGGTCGGCGTCACCCGGGTCCACAGCAGGATCCCGTCGGGCAGTGGGTCGCCGGACGCCACGCCGTGCAGGAAGGCGGGGGCGGCGGTGTCCGCGTGGGCGGCGGTGGCCGCCGCCAGGGGTATCAGCGCGGCCCCGGCGGCGGCAGCTTTGACAACTGTGCGGCGGGTGGGAACAGATGTGGTCGATGAGGTCACGGGCGAAGATTATTCCCGCGTAGTTACGCGCCAGTAACCCCTGTGCCAAGGGTGTTCCGAAGTGTTCGACGGAACTTCGCCTGCTGGTCCCCGGCCGGACGACGACCGGGGACCAGCGATGGCCTGCGGGGCCCGCTACTTGGCGAGCTGCGCCTTGATCGCCGCCTCGAACTGGTCGGCGGTCATGGACTGCGGGTTCGAGATGGCGGTGCCGTCCAGCTTGACGGTCGGCGTACCGGTGATCCCGTCGCTGTCGAACTGCGCGGCCATGGTGAGCGCCCACTTGTCGTAGGTGCCGTCCTTGACCGCCTTCTGGAAGGCCTTGTTGTCCTTGAGGGCGGGGACCTTCTGGGCGTACTTGATGAGGTTGGTGTCGCTGCCGAAGGCGTCGGTGGTCTCCTCCGGGTGGATCGCCTTGGAGTAGAGCACCTTGTGGTAGGTGACGAACGCGTCGGTGCTGACGTTCAGGGCCGCGCCGAGCGCGCTCAGCGCGTTCTTGGAGCCCTGGCCCTGGCCGAGGGAGTCGTCCAGGAAGGCGCCCATCGTGTACGACATGTTGTACGTGCCGGCCTTCACGTCGGCCGCCATGGTGTCGCCCGAGGTCTGCTCGAACTGGGCGCAGTACGGGCAGCGCAGGTCCTCGTACACCTTCAGGGTGTGCTTGGCGCTCGCGCTGCCGACGAGGATGGACGTGCCGTTGGTGCCGGAGGAGTGGGCGGGCTTGACCAGCTTCTTGTCCTTGGCCGCCTCCCAGTAGCTCGGCTGGTTCATCTTCACCACGGCGACGGCCACGCCGGCGAGTATCGCCAGGGTGGCGATCACACCGCCGGCGACGAGCAGCTGGCGGCGCAGCTTGTCGCGCTTCGCCTGCTTCTCGCGCTCGGCGCGCAGCCGCTCGCGGGCAGCGGTCTTGGCGGCGAGGCTGTTTCTCTTGCTCATGATCGTTCGTTCTCCGTCTGTGTACCTGTGTACGTGAATGTGGGGGGCTTGCGCGGCTCAGGTGCTACGCCGGGCAGGGCGGCCCACGCCGTACGACGGAGTGCAGAAGCAGGGGCAGCGCGGGGGCGGCGGTGGCCGGCGCCGCATGTGCAGGACGGGCAGAGGGCCGGCGGTACGGCGTCGTGCGCAGGGCGGCCATGGCGACCGCCAGCGGCAGGAAGGCCGTGCGCAGCACCCGGTGCAGGGCGGCCTCGCCGCGCCGCAGCCACAGGGAGGCGGCCAGGCCGACGCCGATGTGGACGGCGAGCAGCAGCCAGGGCGAGGCGGAGTGCCCGGCGGTGGAGCTGCCGAGCCGGCTGCCGACCTCGCCGCCGTGGCAGGTCAGGGCGCGCCAGGAGCCGGTGACGGGGCCGCCGCCGGGGCCGTAGCAGGTGTGCTGGCCGGCGGTGAAGGCGGTGTCGGCGGCGAGTTCGAGCGGGACGAGGAGGGCGGCGATCGCCCAGTAACCGCGCTCGCGGCCGCCGAGGGCGTAGGCGGCGGTGAAGACCAGCACATATGCCCCCGCCACAGTGGTGAGCGGCAGGGGCATATGGGAGAGCAGCACATGGGAGGTGACCGACAGCGTGACGCACAGCGCTGCGAAGAGGGCCGCGCGCAGCGCCCTCAGTATCGGTCCGGTCCCCTCCATGGGGCAGAGTGTGCCACGCCGGTGTGTAAGTAGTACCTAAAGCCTGGTGTTAAAGCCCGACGATCCGGCCGTTGCGGAAGAGGTCGACGAAGGTCTGGTGGTCCGCGCGGGCCTGCGCGCCGTAGGAGTGCGCGAAGTCGACCAGCATGTCGGCGAAGCCGTCCTCGTCCGCCGCGATGGCCGCGTCGATGGCGTCCTCCGTCGAGAAGGGCACCAGCGAGTGGCCGCTCTCGTCCTCGTCCGCCGCCGCGTGCATCCCGGCCGTGGCGCGGCCCAGATCCGCGACGACGGCCTCGATCTGGGCCGGGTCGTCGAGGTCGGACCAGTCCAGGTCCACGGCGTACGGGGACACCTCGGCGACCAGCTGGCCGACGCCGTCGAGCTCGGTCCAGCCCAGGTGCGGGTCCGCGTGGGCCTGGAGGGCGCGCTGTGAGATGACGGTGCGGTGCCCCTCGTGGCGGAAGTAGCCGCGCACGGCGGGGTCGGTGATGTGGCGGGAGACGGCGGGGGTCTGGCCCTGCTTCATGTAGATCACGACATCGTTCTCCAGGGCGTCGGTGTGCCCTTCGAGAAGCAGGTTGTACGAGGGCAGGCCCGCGCTGCCGATGCCGATCCCGCGCCGGCCCACGACGTCCTTGACGCGGTGGCTCTCGGGGCTGATCCGGCTGGTCTCCGGCAGGGTGTGCAGGTAGGCCTCGAAGGCGCGCAGGACCTTGGCGCGGGTGGCCGGGTCCAGCTCGATGGCGCCGCCGCCGGGGGAGAAGCGGCGGTCCCAGTCGCGGATGTCGGTCATGGAGTCGAGCAGGCCGACGCGGGTGGCGGCGCGCGCGCTGCGCAGGGCGTCCAGGAGCGGGCCCTGGGCGGTGTCCAGAGTGAGGGCCGGGACGGACTTGTCGGCGGCGAGGGCGCGGATGCGGTCGCGGTAGGCGGCGGCGTAGGTGCGCACCAGGCCGGAGATGACGTCGTCGGCGAGCGCCTTGGTGTAGCCGATGAGGGCGATGGAGGCGGCGAAGCGCTTGAGGTCCCAGGTGAAGGGGCCGACGTAGGCCTCGTCGAAGTCGTTGACGTTGAAGATCAGCCGGCCGTTGGCGTCCAGGTAGGTGCCGAAGTTCTCGGCGTGCAGGTCGCCGTGGATCCAGACCCGGGAGGTGCGCTCGTCCAGGAACGGGCCGTTGGCGTTGCCGCCGGCGTCGCCGTTGCCGTCCGCCACGTCCGCGTAGAACAGGCAGGCCGTGCCCCGGTAGAAGGCGAAGGCGGAGGCGGCCATCTTGCGGAACTTGACCCGGAAAGCGGCGGGGTCTGCGGCCAGCAGCTCGCCGAAGGCGGTGTCGAAGACCGCCAGAATCTGCTCGCCGCGCGGGTCGATGGCCATGGGTGGGGTGCCTCCTGATCGGGACGTGCGTGGAACATCGGAACCAACGCGTGAGCGTACGCGGAGGTGCCCACGACTGTCGGTGGCGGGACGTAGGATTTCCATCGCCGCCCTTGGAAGTTCACCTACGCCGCCCGGAGGTGTCACTCCCCGTGACAGACCAGCCGTTCACGCATCTGCATGTCCACACGCAGTACTCGCTCCTGGACGGCGCCGCGCGGTTGAAGGACATGTTCAAGGCCTGCAACGAGATGGGCATGTCGCATGTGGCCATCACGGACCACGGCAACCTCCACGGGTCGTACGACTTCTTCCATCAGGCCAAATCCGCCGGGGTCACCCCCGTCATGGGCATCGAGGCCTATCTCGCCCCCGAGTCGCGGCACTACACCAAGCCCGTGAAGTGGGGCGCGCCGCACCAGAAGGGCGACGACGTCTCCGGCGCCGGCGCGTACACCCACATGACCATCTGGGCACGCAACGTCACCGGGCTGCACAACCTCTACCGCGCCCAGTCGCGCGCCTCCTTCGAGGGGTACTTCCGCAAGCCCCGCATGGACCGCGAGCTGCTGTCGCAGTACGCCGAGGGCCTGATGGGCACCACCGGCTGCCCGTCCGGCGAGGTGTCCACCCGCATCCGTCTCGGGCAGATGGACGAGGCGCTGAAGGCGGCCGGGGAGTACCAGGACATCTTCGGCAAGGAGAACTTCTTCGTCGAGATCATGGATCACGACATCGACATCGACCGCCGCGCGCGCGACGGCCTGATGGAGGTCTCCAAGAAGCTCGGCGCGCCCTTCGTCGTCACCAACGACTCGCACTACACCTACGCGCACGAGTCGGCGGCCCACGACACCCTGCTGTGCATCCAGACCGGCTCGAACCTCTCCGACCCCGGCCGCTTCAAGTTCGACGGCTCCGGCTACTACCTGAAGTCCGCCGCCGAGATGTACGCGATCGACTCCTCCGACGCCTGGCAGGACGGCTGCCGCAACAGCCAGCGCCTCATCGCCGACCGGGTCGACATCTCGGGCATGTTCGAGTCGAAGAACCTGATGCCGCGCTTCGAGGTCCCCGAGGGGTACACCGAGGTCAGCTGGTTCCGCGAGGAGGTCGCGCGCGGCATGCAGCGCCGCTTCCCCGGCGGCATCCCGGAGGACCGGCAGAAGCTCGCCGACTACGAGATGGACACCATCGTCCAGATGGGCTTCCCGGGGTACTTCCTCGTCGTCGCCGACTTCATCATGTGGGCCAAGAACAACGGCATCGCCGTCGGCCCCGGGCGAGGATCCGCGGCCGGTTCGATCGTCTCGTACGCGATGGGTATCACCGACCTCGACCCCGTCCCGCACGGGCTGATCTTCGAGCGGTTCCTCAACCCCGAGCGCATCTCCATGCCCGACGTCGACATCGACTTCGACGAACGCCGGCGCGCCGAGGTGATCCGCTACGTCACCGAGAAGTACGGCTCCGACAAGGTCGCCCAGATCGCGACCTACGGCACCATCAAGGCCAAGAACGCGATCAAGGACTCGGCCCGCGTGCTGGGTTACCCGTACGCGGTCGGCGACCGCATCACCAAGGCCATGCCCGCCGACGTCCTCGGCAAGGGCATCCCGCTGTCCGGCATCCTCGACAAGGACCACCCCCGCTACAGCGAGGCGGGCGAGGTCCGGGGGATGTACGAGAACGAGCCGGACGTGAAGAAGGTCATCGACGCCGGACGCGGCATCGAGGGCCTGGTCCGGCAGATGGGCGTGCACGCGGCCGGCGTGATCATGTCCAGCGAGCCGCTGATCGACCACGTGCCGATCTTCTCGCCCAAGAACGACGGCGCGGTCGTCACCCAGTGGGACTACCCGAGCTGCGAGTCGCTCGGCCTGCTGAAGATGGACTTCCTCGGCCTGCGCAACCTGACGATCATGGACGACGCGGTCAAGTCGATCAAGGCCAACAAGGGCATCGACATCGACCTGCTGTCCCTCCCGCTCGACGACCCCAACACATACGCCCTGCTCGGGCGCGGTGACACCCTCGGCGTCTTCCAGTTCGACGGCGGCCCCATGCGCTCCCTCCTGCGCATGATGAAGCCCGACAACTTCGAAGACATCTCCGCCGTCTCGGCCCTGTACCGGCCCGGCCCGATGGGCATGAACTCGCACATCAACTACGCCCTGCGCAAGAACAAGCAGCAGGACATCACCCCGATCCACCCCGAGCTGGAGGAGCCCCTCAAGGAGGTCCTCGGCGTCACCTACGGCCTCATCGTGTACCAGGAGCAGGTGCAGAAGGCCGCCCAGATCCTCGCCGGGTACTCGCTCGGCGAGGCAGACATCCTGCGCCGCGTCATGGGCAAGAAGAAGAAGGAGGAGCTCGACAAGAACTTCGCCTTCTTCCAGGAGGGCTGCAAGAAGAACGGGTACTCCGACGCCGCCATCCAGGCCGTCTGGGACGTCCTGGTCCCCTTCGCCGGTTACGCCTTCAACAAGGCCCACTCGGCCGCGTACGGCCTGGTCTCCTACTGGACCGCCTACCTGAAGGCGAACTACCCGGCCGAGTACATGGCCGGGCTCCTGACCTCGGTCAAGGACGACAAGGACAAGATGGCGCTCTATCTCAACGAGTGCCGCCGCATGAAGATCAAGGTCCTGCCACCGGACGTCAACGAGTCCGACGCCAACTTCACCCCGCGCGGCGACGACACGATCGTCTTCGGCCTCACCGCGGTCCGCAACGTCGGGCAGAACGTCGTGGAGTCGATCGTGCGCTGCCGGAAGTCGAAGGGGAAGTACGAGTCCTTCCCCGACTTCCTGGACAAGGTCGATGTCGTGGTCTGCAACAAGCGGACCGTCGAATCGATGATCAAGGCGGGCGGCTTCGACGAGCTCAACCACACCCGCAAGGGCCTGTCGGCGGTCTTCGAGTCGATGATCGACAACGTCGTCGCGGTCAAGCGCAAGGAGGCCGAGGGGCAGTTCGACCTCTTCGGCGACCTCGGCGGCGACGACGCCGACTCCGGCACCACCTTCGGCCTCGACACCCCGATCGGCGAGGACGAGTGGGAGAAGGGCTTCCTGCTCACCCAGGAGCGGGAGATGCTCGGCCTCTACGTCTCCGACCACCCGCTCTTCGGCATCGAGCACGTCCTCAACGACAAGACCGACGCGGCCATCGCGGCGCTCAACGGCGGTGACTACTCCGACGGCGCGATCGTCACCATCGGCGGCATCATCTCCGGCATGCAGCGCAAGATGACCAAGCAGGGCAACGCCTGGGCCATCGCCACCGTCGAGGACCTGGCCGGCTCCATCGACTGCATGTTCTTCCCCGCCTCGTACCAGCTGGTCTCCACCCAGCTCGTCGAGGACTCGATCGTCTTCGTCAAGGGCCGCCTCGACAAGCGCGAGGACATCCCGCGCCTGGTCGCCATGGAGCTGATGGTCCCCGACCTCACCGACGCCGGCAGGGACGCCCCCGTCACCATCTCCATCCCCACCGTCAAGGTCACCCCGCCCCTGGTCGCCCGCCTCGGCGAGGTCCTCGCCAGCCACAAGGGCAACACCGAGGTCCGCGTCCGCCTCCAGGGCGCCCGCAAGACCACGGTCCTACGCCTCGACCGGCACCGAGTCACCGCCGACCCGGCGCTCTTCGGCGACCTCAAGCAACTGCTCGGGCCGACCTGCCTGGGCGTCGCACAGCAGCAGCAACAGGCGGGCTGAAACGTCTGAGGGGCACGCCCGCGCGCTGGGCGTGCCCCTCTGTCATGCCTGATCCTGATTGTTAGTTGTGGCCGAACTTCTTGCTGCGCTTGTGCGAGACGTGCTGCTCAGCGCCCGGGACCGGCACGGTCTGCTCCTGGGGAGCGGTGGATTTCTGCGTATCCTCGGCCGGCGTGGAGGCCGCATGGCGGCCGTGCTGCTGTCCGGTGCGCTCGCCGCGGTTCTTGTTCTTGCCCATGATCGTTCCTCCTTGGGGGAATCCTTGGATGACGGGCAGCACTCACGTTTCCACGTGAGTACGAAGGTCGCATTTCGGGCAGTCGCTTGGTGAGGACGCCGGGAATAGCCGGAAATCGCCTGGACCGCCACGCCGGTGATCGAGTTCCGGCTACCAACCCCACCGGGTTCGGGCAGACTCGTAGGAATATCCATTCCGGGGGGACGTCAGGACACCGGAAATGAGGGTGAGACCGATGGACCGCTGCGTCGTCCTGGTGGATGCCGGCTACCTGCTGGGCGCCGCCGCGAGCCTGCTGGCCGGGGAGCCCTCACGGTCCCGGATCACCGTTGATCACGCCGCCGTGGTGGCCGGGCTGCGGGAGCGGGCCGAGCTGGAGACGGGGCAGCCGCTGCTGCGGATCTACTGGTTCGACGGCGCCCCCGACCGCGTACCGCAGCCCGAGCACCGGCGGCTGCGGGTCATGCCGCGGGTCACGGTCCGGCTGGGCGCGCTCACCCGTACGGACGGACGCTGGGCGCAGAAGGGCGTCGACGCGGCCATGCACGCCGAGCTGTCCGAGCTCGCCCGGAACCGGGCCTGCTCGGACGTGGTGCTGGTGACCGGCGACGGGGATCTGCTGCCCGGCATGATGTCCGCCAAGGAACACGGGGTGGCGGTGCACCTGTGGGCCGTCCAGGCGGCGGACGGTGACTACAACCAGTCCGAGGACCTGGTCGCCGAGGCGGACGAGCGGCGCGTTCTGGACCGCGAGTGGATCATCCGGGCCATCCGGGCCCGCGAGGTCGCCGGCGCGTGCGCGCCGCCCTCGCCGAGGCCCGAGATCGCGGCGATCCTCTCCGCGCCGCTCCCCGACTCCGCGCGAGGCCACGCCGAGCCGGCCCCGGCCGAGCCCGCCGCGGCCTCGAAGAACGGTGCCGCCGCGACGGAGCAGCCGCCGGCCGGCCACGGCGGCAAGATCGTCCCCACTCCCAAGGACCTAGCCGCCCTCCGCGCCCCCCACCCCGCGCCCGCCGCCTCCGCAGCCCCCAGCGCCACGCTGCGCTGGTCCTCCGACAAAGGCATGGTCGGCGCCCCCGATACCGCTGACAGCAACCTCCCCATGCTCGCCCAGCTCACCACGGCCGAGCAGCGCTGGGCGGACCGCGAGGAGGACATCACCACGGTGTCCGGTGACCCCTTCGAGGTCGGCCAGGTCTTCGCGCGTCGCTGGATCGCGCGGCTGGCCGACTCCGGGCTCGTGCAGCAGCTCTCCGTCGAGTACCCGCGCGTCCCGCATCGGATCGACGGCGAGCTGCTCCGGTACGCGGCGCGCTTCGGGCTCCTCGCGCACAAGGACGACCAGATCGACGAGCACGACCGCTATGCGATCCGCGCGGGCTTCTGGCGCGAGATCGACGCGCGGTCCGTCGCGGAGCACGCGCCCGCCCCCGCGGCCCCCAACCCGGACGCCTGACCGGGAACCCCGGACCCCGGGAACCCGGGGTCCGGGGGAGAAGGCCCGCGCGGAGCGCGTAGGCTCGGTGCTCGTGAGCAAGGGCACGGACCAGGCGTCGGCCGCGCGCGACACGGTGGTCCGTGTGCGCGGGCTGGTGAAGAGCTATCCGGCTGTGCGCGGGCGCCGCGGCGCGGCGACAGCCGCGGTGCGCGCCAGCGACGGGATCGACCTGGACGTCCGGCGCGGGGAGATCTTCGGGCTGCTGGGGCCGAATGGGGCGGGGAAGTCGACCCTGGTACGGCAGCTGACCGGGCTGCTGCGCCCGGACGCGGGGGCGATCGCGATGCTCGGCCACGATCTCGTACGGCATCCGGAGCGGGCCGCGCGCCTGATGGGATACCTCGGCCAGGAATCGATCGCGCTGGACGAGCTTACGGTGGCGCTGGCGGCGGAGACGACGGGCCGGCTGCGGGGCCTGGACACGCGGACGGCGAGGGCCGAGCGGGACGCCGTACTGGAGGAGCTGGGGCTCACCGGGATCGCGGCGCGGCCGATCAAGCGGCTGTCGGGCGGGCAGCGGCGGCTGGCGTGCTTCGCGGCGACGCTGGTGGGGGAGCGGCCGGTGCTGGTGCTGGACGAGCCGACGACGGGGATGGACCCGGTGGCCCGCCGGGCGGTCTGGGCGGCGGTGGACCGGCGCCGGGCGGAGCGCGGGGCGACGGTGCTGCTGGTCACGCACAACGTGATCGAGGCGGAGACGGTGCTCGACCGGGTGGCCGTGATGGACGGCGGCCGGGTGATCGCCTGCGACACGCCGGCCGGGCTGAAGGCGCTGGTCGCGGACGAGGTCCGGCTGGACCTGGTGTGGCGGGACGAGCCGCCGCTGCAGGTGGCGGAGATCGCGGCGCTGCACGAGAGCGCCGCCGTCTCGGGCCGCCGCTGGACGCTGCGGCTGCCGCAGGCGCGGGCCCGGGCGGTGGTGGCCGAGGTGACCGGCGGTCCGGCGTTCGCCGCGCTGGACGATTTCACGCTGGCGACGCCGAGCCTGGAAGATGTGTACCTGGCCCTGGGCGGTCGCCAGAAGGGACTGGTCAAGGCGTGAGCAGGCACCCGGCGGACCCGGCGGAGAGGAGCGGCGCGGTATGACTGTGACCTCCGCAGGAGCGGAAACGAACGCCGTCGCGCTGCCCGTACCCGATGCGGCGGACCCCTGGGCCGACGGCGCTGCCGCGGCCCTCGCGCCGCGCGCGCGGCTGCTGCCCGCGCTGGGAGCGGTGTACCGGGCGCAGCTGTCGAGGGCGAAGGTCGCGCGGATCCCGCTGCTGTTCGTGGCGACCTTCCAGTCCGTTGGGATCATGATCCTCATGCGTGGCGTGGTCGACGGCGGCAGCGAGGCCCGCTCCGTGGTCGCCGGGTCGAGCGTGCTGGTCGTCGCCTTCGTGGCGCTGAATCTGCTGGCCCAGTACTTCGGCCAGCTGCGTGCCTCCGGCGGGCTGGACCACTACGCGACGCTGCCGGTGCCGCCGGCGGCCGTGGTGCTGGGGGCGGCGGGGGCGTACGCGTCCTTCACCGTGCCCGGGACGGTCGCGACGGCGGCGGTGGGCTGCGCGCTCTTCCAGCTGCCGTTCGCGAACCTGTGGGTGCTGGCGGTGGTGATCCCGCTGGCCGGGGCGGCGCTGTCGGGGCTCGGGGCGGCGCTGGGGCTGCTGGCGCCGCGCCAGGAACTGGCCACGCTGTTCGGCCAGTTGGGCATGTCCGCCGCGCTGCTGCTCGGCGTGCTGCCGGCCGCGAACCTGCCGGCGCCGGTGGACTGGGTACGGGATCTGCTGCCGTCCACGTACGGCGTCGAGGCCCTGGCCCGCGCTTTCGACCCGCATCCGGACTGGCTCGCGATGGCCGGGGACCTGTCGGTGTGCGCGGCGGTGGGCGCGGTGTCGCTGGCGGTGGCCACGTGGGCGTACCGGCGGGCCGCCTGCCGGTGACACGCCGCACAGGAGAACCTGGCACGATGGCCAGGTGACCGCACCACTGACCCCTCATGACCACGACCAGGCCGCATGGCCGCAGCCCGTTGGCGAACCGGCGCCGGAGAGGGCCAATGTGACCAGCGCGTTCCTCAGCAGGGCTGTCGAGATCTTCCGCGCAGCGCGTCTCAGCGCGCTGGTGGCGGTCGTTTTCGGGGTGGCGCTGGGGCTGCTGTGGCTGTGGCTGGCCCCGCGCGTTCCCGTGTACGCCAACGACGGCGCCGTCTATCTGCAGGACGCCGAGGGCGAGCAGGTGGCGGGCATCGACGGCACGTTCATGCTGCTGTCGCTGGCCCTCGGGGTGATCAGCGCGATTCTGGCCTTCTGGCGCTTCCGTACCGGCGGTGTGGCGGTCGTGATCGGCCTGGCGGTCGGCTCGCTGCTCGGGGCGGTCATCGGCTGGCGCCTCGGGATCTGGCTGGGACCGGAGGACCTCGTCTCGCAGGCCAAGGCGGTCGGGAACAACAAGGTCTTCGACGCACCGCTGGAGCTGCACGCCAAGGGCGCGCTGCTGGTCTGGCCGATCGCGTCCACCCTGGCCCACCTCGGCATCACCACGGCCTTCGGCCCCCGCGACCCCGAGCCGCTGCCGGACTGGGACGTCCCGGAACCGACGGACACCACCCCGCAGGCCTGACCCTTACGCCGGGCGCCTGCCGTGGTTCGCCCGGCGCTTCCTGAGCCGCCACTTGCGCTTGCGCGTGCGTTTGGACACTGCCCCCTGCCCCCTGCCCCCTGCCCCCTGCCTCGCGGGCATGCGCCCGCGTCTTTCGCAGAGTGCGCCCGCTTGCGGGGCGCGTCCAGGGGTCGGGCAGGTTCAGGCGGCGTCGGCCGTGTGAGTCGTGTGAGCCGGGGCCTTGTTGGCCTCGTCGAGGGCGGCCGCGAGCGTGGCGGTGGGGCCGATGACGACGGCGGCCAGCACCTTGGCGACAATTCCGAGGTTGCGCATGACGGACTTCCCTTCCGCGTGACTCCGATGTAACTGCGTTACGGGAAATCCTCGCCGAGCCGGCTGTGCCGGTGCCCTGACCGGTCTGTGCGTCAGCTGGCAGATCGGTCAGGTCACGCCCGGCCGATGGGCGCCGTCACGGCCCCCGTCAGCGCCACCAGATCGGCCGGGGCGAGCTCCACATCGAGGCCGCGCTTGCCCGCCGACACGAACACCGTGTCGTGGCCCAGTGCGGAGGCGTCCACGACCGTCGGCAGCCGTTTGCGCTGCCCCAGGGGCGAGATGCCGCCCCGGACGTAGCCGGTGGTGCGCTCGGCGGCGGCCGGGTCGGCCATGGCGGCGCGCTTGCCGCCGGTGGCTGCGGCAAGGGCCTTGAGGTCGAGCGAGCCGGCGACGGGGACGACGGCCACGGTGAGGGAGCCGTCGATGTCGGCGACGAGGGTCTTGAAGACCCGCTCGGGGGAGGTGCCGAGGGCCTGGGCGGCCTCCTCGCCGTAGCCGAGGGCGGCGGAGGGGTCGTGGTCGTAGGCATGGAGCGTGAAGGCGGTGCCGGCCTTCTCCAGAACCACGGTGGCGGGGGTGCCGCCGGAGCCCGACGGGGACTTCTTCTTGGCCATGGGTACGCGTTCCGTAGGAATTGGTCAGTTGGGGCTGGGGGCCTGCCGGGTGAGCTCGACGGCGGGCAGGGTGCGGAGCTTACCGATGACGGCGGCCTCGCGGCGCAGCAGGCGCAGCTCCTCGGTCAGGCGGGTGGCGGTGTCCGGGGCTTCGAGGAGGGACTGCTTGGCGGGGGTGTCCAGGACGGTTGCGGCGGCGACCAGGAAGGACAGCACGGACGGCTCGTCGGGCAGCTCGCGGCCGGAGCCGGAGGCGAGGGTGCGCTCGCGGGCTCCGGCAACCCGCTTCTGGTACGTACGGAAGGCCCGGGCGACCCCCGCGGCCAGGGCGCCGGAGCCCTCGCCGGGCTGCTCGGGCAGGTCCTCGATCTCGCCCACGAGGTACGGGCCGCTCGCGTCCACCGAGAGCAGCCGGAAGCGGGTGGTGCCGCTGGCGACCATCTCGAAGCCGCCGTCCTCGCGCTCGCCGATCGTGGCGGCCTCGGCCGCGCAGCCCACCGTGAACAGCGCCTGGGCCGGGTCCGGCCCGAATCCGGCGGCCGCGCCCTCGTCCTGTGAGTCCTTCGACGCGACCTCGTGGCCGTCGCGGATGGCGACGACGCCGAAGCGGCGGGGCGCCTCCTCCGGGAGGGCGATCAGGTCGCGTACGAGAGCGCGGTACCGCTCCTCGAAGACGTTCAGCGGCAGCACGAGGCCGGGGAACAGCACCGAATTGAGCGGAAAGAGCGGGATGCGAGCGGTCACAGTCGGCAAGCCTATGTGTAAGGGCCGCCGGGCTTGGCCCAGAGGCGGACGGTGGAGGCCAGCTGGACGCGTACGCCGGTACGCATCTCCAGGAATTCGCGCCGGGGCTCGTCGCCGAGGCGGGACCAGGGGAATCCGGTCGCGTGGACGCCGATCGCCCGGAACTGGTCGAGGGCCTCGGGCCACCGCTTGCGCAGCATCAGCATCTGGGCCAGGACATTGCGCACCTCGGCGGGCTCGCGGTCGCCGGCGGGGTGCCAGGCGGACAGCTCCTGGGCGCCGGCGATGGCGGTGTCCACGTAGGTGTCCGCCTCCCGGCCGCCGGCCAGCAGGTATTCGTACGCGGCCACCAGCGGCAGGCCCAGCACGAGGGAGCCGGGCAGGACGCTGTCGGCGGCGTCGGCGGCGAACGCCAGGTACTCCTTGGGGCGGGACGCGTCGTGCGCGCGCAGGAAGCGCAGGGCGCTGACATGGCAGCCGAAGTGATGCGGGGAGCGGGACTGGACCTGGGCCCAGAGGCCGTCGAAGTCCTCGCGCTGCGCGCGCAGGCCGCGTGCGCGGGTGATGGCGATGCGCCAGGGGACGGGGTCGGCGGGAGCCGCGTCGGCGGCGGCGCGGACCAGGGGGCCGGCTTCGCGCAGCAGAGCGGTGCGATGGCCGGGGCCGGAGGCCAGCCAGGCGCCGCGGACGGCGGACTCGGCGCGCAGCAGGGCAAGGTCGGGGCTGGCGGGATCGGCGTCCTGCCAGCTCTCCAGCCAGTCCGAGCCGTCGGTCAGGTGCTGCTGGGCGAGCCAGCCCACGTAGCGGTCGCGGGTCTCCCACCAGGCGGTGTCGCGGGTCCAGGCCAGCAGTTCGGCGACCGGCTTGAAGTCACCGGCGGGCAGGCAGGAGGCGGCCGAGGCGAGCCGGTCGTCGGGCGCGTCGAGGAGCACCGCGTCATCGGGCGGCAGATCGGCACCGATGTGCGGTGTGTGCCGCAGCATGCGCGACGCGGCGACCAGGGAGCGTAGGACAGGCATGATGGGCTCATTGAACGGCCATTTATCGATCTGTCGCCTGTGCTTTCGGTGAAGATTCGATATCTGTACGCAATTGTCTGTGGTCAGTGGCCGGTTATGAGCGGTCGGCCCGGTTGCCGTCCGGGTTTGTCAGCCGCGCCGCAGCAGCCGTGAGGCGCCCGCCGCGACCGTGGTGGCCAGGATCCAGCCCAGCATCGTGAGCACGGCCGCCACCCACTGCACATAGCCGGTGAGCCGCCAGGCGTTGTCCTGCCCCAGGTTGATGACCGGCAGGAGCAGGTCGAGTGCGAAGAGCCGCGGTTCCCAGTGCGGATAGGCGCCGGAGTCCGTCGGCGGGGGTTCGGTGTTGTGCGGGTAGTGGAAGGTGAAGAAGACCGCGCCGACCGCCCACAGCAGCGCCATCCACACCGCCGCGCGGCCGGGCCGGTAGCCGTAGCCGACCATGATCTCCTGCAGGTAGCCCCACAGCTTGCCTGCCACCGGCAGCGTCTCGCGGCGCCGCCGCTGCTTGGCGAGCAGCACCTCGCGGGCGTCGGAGTCCTCGCCGCTCACGCGCAGCGCGGCCGCCAGGTGCTCGTACGGCTCCGGGCTGTACTCGGGGGTCGCCGCCGCGAGCCACGCGATGCGCTCGCGCAGCGGGAACGGCCCCTCGGGGCTCAGCGAGCCGTAGGTGAAGCCGGTCAGGTCCACGCCCGCCGCCTCCGGCCAGCATGCGCGCGTGTCGGTGAGGTTGCCGACCCGGGCCCCGGCCAGCGAGATCAGCCCGCTGGGCGGCTCCTCCAGGGTGAGCCGCAGCTCGGGGGTCTGGACGCGGCGCAGGGACAGCTGCTGGTTGCCGGTGAGCCGGAAGCGCGCCTGGTTGATGATCACCGCGTTGCCGAACCGGCCGTCGTCCAGCCGCAGTCCGCCCTCGCAGGTGAAATGCCGCGTGCGCACGCCCATCGGCGGGGTCCCGCTGTTGCTGCCCGAGCCGACATAGCCCGCGCTCAGGTAGAGGGTGTGCTCGACCTGGACCCGGGCGGCGTTGAGCGCGTAGCGCCCGTACGGATTGTGCAGGACGCTGCCGCGCAGGCTCAGCCGGCCGCCGATGCGCGCGCTGCGCAGGCTGATCTCGCCGGTGGCCTCTATCAGCTCGGCCTCGACGTCCTGGGCGACGTTCAGCCCGTCGGCGGCGATCGCGCGGCCGTGCCGGTCGCGGCGGACGGTGAGCTGGTTGAGGAGGAGATCGGTGCCGATGTGGGCGTCGGTGAGCCGGATGCCGCCCTCGACGGTGCACTGCGGCAGGTGCAGGTCGCCGGTGGTGTGCAGGCGGGCGGCCTCCAGGCGCGGGATGGCGCAGTGCACGAGCCGTACGGTGGTGAACTGGCACTCCGAGAGCATCACGACCTGCTCGAAGCGGCAGTCCCGCAGCTCGACGTACGGCACCACGTTGCCGCCGGACAGCTGCAGTTCCCCGCTGATCTGCGCGCCCGACAGCTTGACGCACGACACCCGGCCGGGCACGGCCGACGGCCCGTCCAGCAGCAGACGGGCGATGACCTCGGCGCGCACGGTCCGGTCCGCGCCCCAGAAGCGGTCGGCGGCGGGATCGTCCCGCTCGGGGATGCCGGTGCGCAGGTCGCACCACTCGCCACGGCGGAAGGCCTCCCAGAGGTCCTGCTCCACCGGCGTCCAGTCCTGCGGCGGCTCTTCGGTCACCGGGGTTCCCTCCCGTGGCTCACAGCGGCGACGGAAACGCTATCGGCAATGATCATCCGATGGGGGCCGTATGGCTGTATGGCTGTATCAGGGACTGATACTCCGAGCAGCCCGTCAGTGGCTTTCTCTACACTTGGGAGGGTGATCTCCCGAATCGATCTGCGCGGCTCCGCCTTTCCCGAGGGCGGGATCGACCGCGACCTGCTGCCCCGTGCCGACTTCGACGTCGAGGCCGCCCTTGAGAAGGTGCGCCCGATCTGCGAGGACGTGAAGCATCGCGGAACGGCGGCGCTGATCCACTACGCGGAGAAGTTCGACGGAGTCGTCATCGACCGGGTCCGGGTGTCCGCCGAGGCGCTGAAGCGAGCCCTGGCGGAGCTGGACCCGAAGGTGCGCGCCGCGCTGGAGGAGTCGATCCGGCGCGCCCGGATCGTGCACCGCGAGCAGCGCCGCACCGACCACACCACGCAGGTGGTGCCGGGCGGCACGGTCACCGAGCGCTGGGTGCCGGTCGACCGCGTCGGGCTGTACGTGCCCGGCGGTCGGTCGGTCTACCCGTCGTCCGTGATCATGAACGTGGTGCCCGCGCAGGAGGCGGGGGTCGGCTCGATGGCCGTGGCCTCGCCCGCACAGGCCGAGTTCGGCGGACTGCCGCACCCGACGATCCTCGCCGCGTGCGAGCTGCTCGGCATCGACGAGGTGTACGCGGCCGGTGGCGCCACCGCCGTCGCGATGTTCGCGTACGGCACCGAGGAGTGCCGCCCGGCGACCATGGTCACCGGGCCCGGCAACATCTACGTGGCCGCCGCCAAGCGCCTGCTCAAGGGCCGGATCGGCATCGACGCCGAGGCCGGGCCGACCGAGATCGCGATCCTGGCCGACGCCACCGCCGACCCGGTGCACGTCGCCGCCGACCTGATCAGCCAGGCCGAGCACGACCCGCTGGCCGCCGCCGTGCTCGTCACGGACTCCCTCGACCTGGCCGAGGCGGTCGAGAAGGAGCTCGCGGTCCAGGTCGCGGCCAGCAAGCACGTCGAGGACCGGATCGCCCCCGCGCTGGCCGGCCGCCAGTCCGGCATCGTCCTGGTCGACGGCATCGACCAGGGGCTCGCGGTCGTGGACGCGTACGCCGCCGAGCACCTGGAGATCCAGACCGAGAACGCTGCCGCCGTCGCGGCCCGCGTGCGCAACGCCGGTGCGATCTTCGTCGGCGCCTTCGCCCCCGTCTCACTGGGCGACTACGCCGCCGGCTCCAACCACGTACTGCCCACCGGCGGCTGCGCCTGCCACTCCTCCGGGCTGTCCGTGCAGTCCTTCCTGCGCGGCATCCACGTCGTGGACTACACCCGCGAGGCGCTCGCCGAGGTCGCCGCGACCGTGGTCACCCTCGCCGACGCCGAGGACCTCCCTGCACACGGGGCCGCTGTCAGGGCCCGATTCGATTGGACGGTACCGGGTTCGTGACCGGCATTGACGACCTCCCCATCCGGGACGAACTGCGCGGCCAGTCCCCGTACGGCGCCCCCCAGCTCGACGTCCCCGTACGCCTGAACACCAACGAGAACCCGTACCCGCTGCCCGAGGCCCTCGTCGAGCGCATCGCGGAGCGCGTGCGCGAGGCGGCCCGGGACCTCAACCGCTACCCGGACCGGGACGCGGTCGAGCTGCGCACCGGGCTCGCGCAATACCTCACGCGCACCGCCGGGCACGAAGTCGGCATGGCCAACGTTTGGGCGGCGAACGGCTCCAACGAGGTCATCCAGCAGCTGCTGCAGACCTTCGGCGGCCCCGGCCGTACCGCGATCGGCTTCGAGCCCTCGTACTCGATGCACGGGCTGATCTCGCGCGGCACCGGCACGGCGTGGCTTTCCGGCCCGCGCAACGAGGACTTCACGATCGACGTGACCGCCGCCGCGCGAGCCATCGCCGAGCACAGGCCGCACGTGGTCTTCATCACCTCCCCGAACAACCCCACCGGCACGGCGGTAGAGGCCGAGACCGTCCTCGCGCTGTACGAGGCCGCGCAGGCCGCCCGCCCCTCCCTGGTCGTGGTGGACGAGGCGTACGGCGAGTTCAGCCACCGCCCCTCCCTGCTGCCGCTGATCGAGGGCCGCCCCAACCTGGTGGTCAGCCGCACCATGTCCAAGGCCTTCGGCGCGGCCGGGCTGCGCCTGGGCTACCTCGCCGCCGACCCGGCGGTCGTGGACGCCGTGCAGCTCGTACGCCTGCCGTACCACCTGTCCGCCGTCACGCAGGCCACCGCGCTCGCCGCGCTGGAGCACACCGATACCCTGCTCGGGTACGTCGAACAGCTGAAGGCCGAGCGGGACCGCCTGGTCGACGAGCTGCGCGCGATCGGCTACGAGGTCACCGACTCCGACGCCAACTTCGTCCAGTTCGGCCGCTTCGAGGACAGCCACGCCGCCTGGCAGGCGATCCTCGACCACGGCGTCCTGGTCCGTGACAACGGCGTACCGGGCTGGCTGCGGGTCACCGCGGGCACCCCGGCCGAGAACGACGCGTTCCTGGAAGCGGCACGCGCGCTGTTCAAAGAGCACAGCATGAAGGAGAGCTAGGCACCATGACCCGCGTAGGCCGCGTGGAACGCACCACCAAGGAGACCTCGGTCCTCGTCGAGATCGATCTCGACGGCACCGGCCGGACCGACATCTCGACCGGCGTCGGCTTCTACGACCACATGCTCGACCAGCTCGGCCGCCACGGCCTCTTCGACCTCACCGTCAAGACCGAGGGCGACCTGCACATCGACTCCCACCACACCATCGAGGACTCCGCCCTCGCCCTCGGCGCCGCCTTCAAGCAGGCGCTGGGCGACAAGGTGGGCATCTACCGCTTCGGCAACTGCACCGTCCCGCTGGACGAGTCCCTCGCGCAGGTGACCGTCGACCTGTCCGGCCGCCCCTACCTGGTGCACACCGAGCCGGAGAAGATGGCGCCGATGATCGGCGAGTACGACACCACGATGACCCGGCACATCCTGGAGTCCTTCGTCGCGCAGGCGCAGATCGCGCTGCACGTCCACGTCCCGTACGGGCGCAACGCCCACCACATCGTGGAGTGCCAGTTCAAGGCGCTCGCGCGCGCGCTGCGTTACGCCAGCGAACGCGACCCGCGCGCGGCGGGAATCCTGCCCTCGACCAAGGGCGCCCTGTGATGAACAAGGCATCGACGCTCTACATCCTGCTGGGGCTCTTCCTCGCCGGCGGGGTCTACTCCTTCTGGAAGCAGAAGCTCCCGAAGGGTGTCATCGTGCTGCTCGGCATCGGCTCCGCCATGTCGCTGGCCGCCGGTCTCCTACGCCTCTAGGCCTGTAACGGAAGGACGGAAGGGCTGTCATGACCAAGAACGTGGTCGTCCTCGACTACGGCTTCGGCAACGTCCGCTCCGCCGAGCGCGCCCTGGCCCGGGCCGGGGCCGAGGTCGAGATCACCGCCGACTTCGACAAGGCCATGAACGCCGACGGGCTCCTGGTCCCCGGCGTCGGTGCCTTCGCCGCCTGCATGGCGGGCCTGAAGTCCGTACGCGGCGAGTGGATCATCGGCCGGCGCCTCGCCGGCGGACGCCCCGTGATGGGCATCTGCGTCGGTATGCAGATCCTCTTCGCGCGCGGCGTCGAGCACGGCGTCGAGACCGACGGCTGCGACGAGTGGCCCGGCACCGTGGAGCCGCTGCGCGCGCCGATCGTCCCGCACATGGGCTGGAACACGGTGAAGGCCCCCGAGGACACCCGGCTCTTCGCGGGGCTGGACCCGGACGAGCGCTACTACTTCGTGCACTCCTACGCGGTCCGCGAATGGGAGCTGGAGGTGACCAACGCCAACATCCGGTCGCCGAAGGTCACCTGGGCCACCCATGGCGAGCCCTTCGTCGCCGCCGTGGAGAACGGCCCCCTGTGGGCCACCCAGTTCCACCCCGAGAAGTCCGGCGACGCCGGCTCCCAGCTGCTGACCAACTGGCTCGACACCCTTTAGACCCTTTAGGACGCCCCGACCCATGAGCACGAACCGCCTCGAACTCCTCCCCGCCGTCGACGTCCGCGACGGCCAGGCCGTCCGCCTCGTCCACGGCGAGTCCGGCTCCGAGACGTCCTACGGCGACCCGCTGGCCGCCGCCCTCGCCTGGCAGCAGTCCGGCGCCGAGTGGCTGCACCTGGTGGACCTCGACGCCGCCTTCGGCACCGGCGACAACCGCGCGCAGATCGCCGAGGTCGCCCGCTCCATGGACATCAAGGTCGAGCTGTCCGGCGGCATCCGCGACGACGACACCCTCGCCGCCGCCCTCGCCACCGGCTGCACCCGGGTCAACCTCGGCACCGCCGCCCTGGAGACCCCCGAGTGGGTCGCCAAGGTCATCGCCCAGCACGGCGACCGCATCGCGGTCGGCCTGGACGTACGCGGCACGACCCTGCGCGGCCGCGGCTGGACCCGCGACGGCGGCGACCTCTACGAGACGCTGGCGCGGCTCGACAGCGAGGGCTGCGCCCGTTACGTCGTCACCGACATCGCCAAGGACGGCACGCTGCAGGGCCCCAACCTGGAGCTGCTGAAGAACGTCTGCGCGGCCACCGACAAGCCGGTTGTCGCATCCGGCGGCGTTTCCTCCCTTGACGACCTGCGTGCGATTGCGACCCTTGTTCCGGAGGGTGTCGAAGGCGCCATCGTCGGCAAGGCTCTCTACGCCAAGGCGTTCACCTTGGAAGAGGCGTTGGAGGCCGTATCACGATGACTGAAACCCCCGCCGCAGCCGCAGCCGCAGTACAGCGCGTGCAGAGCGACAGCCCCTGGGAGGAGACCATGGGCTTCGCCCGGGCCGTCGCGGCCGGGGACCGGGTCCTCGTCGGCGGCACCATGCCGCTCGTCGGCGGAGCGGTGCGCGGCGAGGGCAGCCCGTACGACCAGGCCCTGCTGGCCTTCGGCAACGCGCTCGCCGCGCTGGAGAAGCTCGGCCTCGGGCCCGAGAGCGTCATCCGCACCCGCATGTACCTCAGCCACGCCCGGGACGCGGAGGACGTCGGCCGCGCCCACAAGGAGCTGTTCGGCGCCGTACGCCCGGCCGGGACCATCGTCGTGGTGGCCGGCTTCGTCGACTCGCGCGTCCTGGTCGAGGTCGAAGTAGAAGCATTCCGAGGAGCCCCCGAATGACCCTCGCGGTCCGAGTCATCCCCTGCCTCGACGTGGACAACGGCCGTGTCGTCAAGGGCGTCAACTTCCAGAACCTCCGCGACGCCGGCGACCCGGTCGAGATGGCCAAGCTCTACGACGCCGAAGGCGCGGACGAGCTGACCTTCCTGGACATCACCGCGTCCTCGGGCGACCGCGAGACCACGTACGACGTGGTGCGCCGCACCGCCGAGCAGGTCTTCATCCCGCTGACGGTAGGCGGCGGCGTCCGGTCGGCGGACGACGTCGACAAGCTGCTGCGGGCCGGCGCCGACAAGGTCGGCGTCAACACCGCCGCCATCGCCCGCCCCGAGCTGATCAGCGAGATCGCCGAGCGCTTCGGCAGCCAGGTGCTGGTCCTGTCGGTCGACGCCCGCCGCACCGAGAGCGGGTCGTTCGAGGTCACCACACACGGCGGACGCCGGGGCACCGGCATCGACGCCGTCGAGTGGGCCCACCGCGCGGCAGAACTCGGCGCCGGTGAGATCCTGCTCAACTCCATGGACGCCGACGGCACCAAGGACGGCTACGACACCGAGATGATCGCCGCCGTGCGGGCGCACGTCACCGTCCCCGTCATCGCCAGCGGCGGGGCCGGCAAGCTCGGCGACTTCGCCCCGGCGGTCGCGGCGGGCGCCGACGCCGTGCTGGCGGCCTCCGTCTTCCACTTCGGCGACCTGCGCATCGGCGAGGTCAAGGGCGCACTGCGCGAGGCGGGTCACCCGGTGCGGTGACCGCTGCGCGGGAAGCGTAGGGAAACCTCTGTGACGGTCGGGGCGTCCCCGCCGCTACGTTGACGGCCATGACGGTGACCACGGGGGAGGCGGCGCCCCGGCTGGGCGTGCTGCGCATACCGGCATTCCGGTGGTTCTTCGCCGGGCAGTTCGCCTCGTCCTTCGGCGACTGCCTGGTCGGCCCGGCGCTGGCCTTCGCGGTGCTGGACCTCACCGGCTCGGCGGGGGACCTCGGGCTGGTGCTGGCCGCGCGCACGGTGCCGGTCGTGGCGTTCATGCTGCTCGGCGGCGTGCTCGCGGACCGGCTGCCGAAGCACCGGGTGATGCTGGGCGCGGACCTGGTGCGGGTGGCCGGGCAGGGCGGCTGCGCGGGGCTGCTGATCACCGGGCACGCCCACATCTGGCAACTCATGGCCCTCCAGGCCGTCAACGGCGCCGCGAGCGCGATGTTCACCCCCGCCGTGTCCGGGCTGATCCAGCAGACCGTGCCCACGGACCACAGGCAGGCCGCCAACGCCCTGCACACCGCCTCCCGTTCCGTCTCGATGGTCGCGGGGCCGCTCGTGTCGGCCCTGCTCGTCATCTCCGTCGGGTCCGGCTGGGCGCTCGCCGCCGACGCCGCGACCTTCGCCGTCAGCGCGGCCTGCCTGGCCCGGCTGCGGCTGCCCGCCGGGACCGGGACACCGGTGGGCAGCCGCATCGTGGCCGATCTGCGGGACGGCTGGCGGGAGTTCCGGTCACGTACGTGGGTGTGGAGCCTGATCCTCATGTCCTCGCTGACGAACATGTGCGCCGCGGTCCTGTCCGTACTCGGCCCCCTGGTCAGCGCCCGCGACTTCGGCGGCGCGGGCGCCTGGGGCGCGATCATGGCGACCCTCGGAGCGGGCGCGGTGACCGGCGGCCTGCTGACCGTCTGGATCCGCCCGCGCCGCCCGCTCCGGCTCGCGGTGCTCGTCGCCACGCTGTGCACGACACCCATGCTGGTGATGTCACAGGCCTCTTCTCCCGTGCCCGTCGCGATCGCGGCCTTCTTCAGCGGCGTCGGATTGATGATCTTCAACCCCCTCTGGGAGACCGTCCTCCAGCGCGAGATCCCCGCCTCCTCCCTCTCCAAGGTCAGCGCCTACGAATGGCTCGGCTCCTACGCCGCCACCCCGGTCGGCCAGGCCCTGGCCGGTCCCGTCGCCCTTCAACTGGGCGTCCGCCGGACCCTGTTGTACGTCGGGCTGGGCTACGTCGCCATCAGCCTCGCGCCGCTGGCCGTACGGGACGTACGGGGCTACGGGAGCTGACCGGGGAAGCGCCGGGTCGCGACCAGGACCGCGAGGTCGGGGGCCAGGGGGATTTCCAGCGTGCGCAGGGCGGGGTGGGTCAGCCAGTGCAGCCTGGCCTCGTCGGGGCGGCCCTCGTGGAGCGGGGGCCAGGTGTCGGCGGGCGTGAAGTCGTCCACGACCAGCACCCCGCCCGGCAGCAGCAGCCGCTCGGGGTCGGCCGGGAGCCCGTCGCCCTCGCCCTGGCCCCCGCCGTCGAGCACCAGCAGGTCGTACGGGCCGTGCTCGGCGATCGCCGTCCGGTCGCCGCGTAGGACGGTGATGTCCGGGCGCCCCTGGAACACCTGCGCGGCGGCCGCCGCCCGCACCGGGTCCCGCTCGACGCTCACCGCGACAGCCCCGGGCTGCCGCATGCCCGAGGCCAGCCATGCCAGGCCGACCCCGCAGCCCGTGCCGGTCTCCCCGATGCGGGTGGCGCCGGCGAGGAGAGGAAGAGACAGGAAAGGGAAGTTGCGCAAAATCTATTGCGCAACTTCCCTTTCCTATCTATCGTCGTGGACATGGCCAACGATGAGACCCGGTGGATCACCGACGTGAAGGCGCTCAAGGTGTTCACCCACCCCCTGCGCATCAAGCTCTACCGGGCGCTCCACACCGCCCGTAAGGCAACCGCCTCCCAACTTGCCGAACAGGTCGACGAAGCCGTGTCGCTGGTGAGCTACCACCTGCGCAAGCTCGCCGAGCACGGCTTCATCGTCGAGGCTCCCGGCGAGAGCTCGGACGGGCGGGAGCGGTGGTGGCAGCCGTCCTCGGAGCGCGGCTTCAGCGTGCGCAGCTCGGACTTCGCAGGGCAGCCGGAGGGCGCGGCGGTGATGAGCGAGATGAACCGCCAAGTGCTGGCGACCCGGTACGAGCGCTACTCGCGCTACCTCGACCAGCACGGCGCATGGCCGCAGGCGTGGGAGGACGTGGCGTTCAGCTCCGAGTACATGGTCCGCCTGACCTCGGAGGAGATGCGGCAACTGGCCGATGAGATGGCGGCTTTGGCCCGCCGCTGGCAGGACCGTGGCCGCGCGGCCGACGAGGCGGGCGACGCCGAGGGCCGCGAGCACGTGGCCTTGCACCTGTACGGATTCCCTTTCCGCGACTGACCTGTGAAGACCTTGAAGAAGGAGGACGCCGCGATGCTGGCGACCCGGATACCCACGAACACCGTCACAGCCACCACCAAGCACGCGCACCGGGACGGCAACGTCCTGCGCTGGCTGGCCGCGTTCGCCGCCTCGCTGATCGGCGACAGCGTCTACTTCCTCGCCCTGTCGTGGGCGGCCGCCCGCAGCGGGAGCGCCGCGCAGGCGGGTCTCGTGCTGGCCGTCGGGTCGGTGCCGAGGGCGGCGTTAATGCTCGGCGGGGGAGTGATCGCGGACCGCTTCGGGCCGCGCAAGGTGGTGATCGGCAGCGACGCGACGCGCTGCGTCGTGATCCTGGCCATGGCAGGGCTGCTGGCGGTCACCACGCCCGGACTGTGGGCCCTGGTGGCGGTGGCTCTGGTCTTCGGCGCGGTGGACGCGCTGTTCATGCCCGCTGTGAGCGCCCTTCCGCCACGCATCACTGGCCCGGACCAGTTGGCCCGCGTCCAGGGGATGAAGGGGCTGGCCGTGAGGGTCGCCACGGTCGCAGGGGCGCCGCTGGGCGGACTGGCGATGGCTGTCGGCGGCGAGGCCGGCGCCTTCGCGGTGGCGGGCGCGCTGTTCGCGGTGTCCCTGGGGCTGCTGGTGGCGGTGCGGGTCGGGCCGCTGCCCGGTGACGACCGTACGCGGCCGGGGAGGCCGGCCTGGCGCGACCTGGTGGACGGCATCCGGTACATCCGGCGGAACCGCGTGCTCGCCTCCCTCGTGATCGTCGGGGCGGTGGGCGAGCTGGGGCTGACCGGTCCGCTGAACATCGGCGTCACCCTGCTGTCCGACGAGCGCGGCTGGGGAGCGGCCGGGCTCGGCTGGATCATCGGCGGCTTCGGGGCCGGCGCGGGCGCCGCCTCGCTGCTGCTGACCGTACGCGGCCGGGTGCCGCGCGCCGGGCTCGTCCTGGCCTGCTGCAGCGCGCTGGGCGCGGTCGCGGCCGGTGCGATGGCCTACGTGCCGTCGCTGCCACTGGCCGTCGGGGCGGGCGTGGTGATCGGTCTGCTGGCAGGGCTGGGCGGCGCCCTGGTGGGCGCGCTGCTCCAGGCCACGTCGGACTCCGCGTACCTGGGCAGGGTCGGCTCGGTGATGACCCTCTTCACCGTCGGCATCGCACCGCTGAGCTACCCGCTGATGGGCGCCGGGATCGCCGCCTGGGGGCTGGAGCCCGTCTTCACGGTGAGCGCCGCCGTGTCGGTGCTCGCGGGCGCGTACGGGCTGGCGTCCCCGGCGCTCAGGCGCGCCGAGCTGCCGCGCTAGTGCGGTGACGTTCGCGCCGCGAGGACGGCGGAAGGCTAGATCCCGAGCTGCTTCGCCTCGTACAGCTTCGTGATCGAGGCCTTGTCCCCCTCGGTCTCCACCCGCGAGGCCTCCGTACGGCCGAAGGCGAACATGACCAGCTCGGCAGGCTCCCCGGTGACCGTGACCACCGGGGTGCCGCGGTGCAGGACCGCGGTCTGGCCGTCGGGGCGGCGCAGGACGACGCCGACGGGGGCCTTGCGGCCGAGGAGGCGGGCACTGCGCTCCAGCCGGGACCAGAGCGTGTCAGCGAAGACCGGGTCGATCTCGCGGGGCGTCCAGTCGGGCTGGGCACGGCGTACGTCCTCGGAGTGGACGAAGAACTCGACCGTGTTCGCCGCCTCGTCGATCTGCTTGAGGGCGAAGGGGGACAGCCGCGGCGGGCCGGTGCGGATGAGCTGGATCAGCTCCTCGTACGGCTTGACGGCGAACTCCTTGCGCACGCGCTCCAGGCGGGGCGCGAGCTGCGGGATCAGCTGGCCCGCGGACGCGTCGGCGCGGCGCTCGCGGACCACGACATGCGCGGCCAGATCGTTGGTGGTCCAGCCCTCGCAGAGGGTGGGGGCCTCGGGTCCGACACTTTCCAGCAGGTCGGCGAGGAGCAGACGTTCACGCTGTGCATGAGTCGACATACCGTCAAGCGTACGTCTCCGGCCGCCGGACACGCCCTGACACCCCTACGGCAGGGCCTTGGTGAGCTGCTTGCCGTCCACCGTGTTGCTGAGGGTGAGGGAGCAGGAGATGGTGTCCTTGTTCTGGATCTGGTACGTCGCCAGCGACGGGTAGATGGCGTAGTAGTAATAGGTCCTGCCGTCGGGCGAGATCTTGGCGAGCCGGGCCTTGGCGTCCTTCTCGCAGAGCTTGAGGACCTTGGTCTGCAGCTCGGCCTCGGTGGTGAAGCTGCCGGTGAGAGTCTCGTTGGCGATCACCTCGCCGTCGTGCGGAGTGCTGCACGAACGGGTCGTGACGACCTTGACGTGGCTGTTCAGGCCGGGGTGGTCGAAGCACTTGCCGGGGGCGAGGACGACGAACGGGACCAGGCTGTCGGTCGGGTCCGAGCTTGCGCCGGTCGCGGAGGACGAGGGGTCGTCGGAGGGCGTCGGCGCGGAAGTCGACCCGGACGCGGTCGGGCTGCCGCTGCCGGACGCCGTCGTCGTCGTGTCGTCGTCGTTGCCGCCCAGGACCACCACGGCGGCGCCGACCAGGACGGCGACCAGGATCACCGCGCCGATCACGATCGCGGCGATCTTCCCGCCGTTGCCACCGCTCGGCGGCGGGGGCGGCTGCGGCGGGTAGCCGCCGGGGCCGCCGCCGTAGCCCCCGTAGCCGCCCCCGCCCGGCGGCGGGTAGCCGCCCTGGCCGCCCTGGCCCTGGTCGGGGTAGCCGTAGCCGCCGCCCTGGCCCTGGTCGGGATAGCCGTAACCGCCGCCGCCCTGCGGCGGGGGCGGCGGTCCGAAGCCCTGCGGTGGTCCGTAGCCGTAGCCGCCGCCCTGGCCGGGCTGGGGCTGATCGGGCTGTGGCGGCGGAGGAAAACTCATGAACGAAGCATGCCCCATACGGGTGACGTCAGCTTCACTCGGATACGAACTCGTGACAGGGGTGACCACTTGCTGACGACAGGTCAGGCGAGTTGTGCCCTATGCGCCTTATACGGCTTTTCCGGTTGGTGGGCTGACGGCGGCAGAATGGACCCATGAACTCCCCGCTCGACCCCGCCGTCGCCGCCCGCCTCAAGCGCAACCCCGACGGCCTCGTGCCCGCCATCGCCCAGCAGTACGACACCGGCGAAGTTCTCATGCTCGGCTGGATGGACGACGAGGCGCTCCGCCGCACCCTCACCACCGGCCGCTGCACCTACTGGAGCCGCAGCCGCCAGGAGTACTGGGTCAAGGGCGACACCTCCGGCCACGTCCAGCACGTCAAGGCCGTGGCCCTGGACTGCGACGGCGACACCCTTCTCGTCAAGGTCGACCAGGTCGGCGCGGCCTGCCACACCGGCGACCGCACCTGCTTCGACGCGGATCCGCTGCCGCTGAGCTGACCCACTAGGCTGCCGCCATGACCAGGGGCACTGCCAGGGGCACTGTTACGCCGGACCTCGATACGTTTCGGAAGCTCGCGATGGACCGCCGGGTGATCCCGGTGAGCCGGCGGCTGCTCGCGGACGGGGACACGCCGGTCGGGCTGTACCGGAAGCTGGCCGGGGAGCGCGCGGGGACGTTTCTGCTGGAGTCGGCGGAGAACGGGAAGTCGTGGGCGCGGTATTCCTTCGTGGGCGTACGCAGCGACGCGACGCTGACGGAGCGGGACGGGCAGGCGCACTGGATCGGGACGCCGCCGGTGGGGGTGCCGGAGCACGGGGATCCGCTGGCCGCGCTGCGGGCGACCGTGGAGACCCTGCACACCCCGCGGGACCTGCATGACGACGCCGGGCTGCCGCCGTTCACCGGCGGGATGGTCGGCTACCTCGGCTACGACATCGTGCGCCGTCTGGAGCGGATCGGCGACCACGCACAGGACGATCTGCACCTGCCCGAGCTGACGATGCTGCTGACCTCGGACCTGGCCGTGCTGGACCACTGGGACGGCTCGGTGCTGTTGATCGCGAACGCGATCAACCACAACGACCTGGACACCGGCATCGACGAGGCGTACGCGGACGCCGTGGCCCGCCTGGACGCCATGGCGGCGGATCTGGCGCGGCCGATCGACTCGGGGGCGGTGGAGCTGCCGCCGTCGGAGCTGCCGGAGGAGATCGAGTCCCGCTCGGGCGGGGCGGTGTACCAGGCGGCGGTGGAGACGGCGAAGGAGTACATCCGGGCGGGGGACGCGTTCCAGATCGTTCCGTCGCAGCGCTTCGAGACGCCGTGCCCGGCGAGCGCGCTGGACGTGTACCGGGTGTTGCGCGCGACTAACCCGTCGCCCTACATGTACCTGTTCCGCTTCGACGGCTTCGATGTGGTGGGCTCCAGCCCGGAGGCCCTGGTCAAGGTCGAGGACGGCCGCGCGATGGTGCACCCGATCGCGGGAACGCGGCACCGCGGGGCGACCCCGCAGGAGGACCAGGCGCTGGCCGAGGAACTGCTCGCGGACCCCAAGGAGCGGGCCGAGCACCTGATGCTGGTGGACCTGGGCCGCAACGACCTGGGCCGGGTGTGCGAGCCGGGCAGCGTGGAGGTCGTCGACTTCATGTCGGTCGAGCGCTACAGCCACGTCATGCACATCGTCTCGACGGTGACGGGGACCCTGGGCGCGGGCCGCACGGCCTTCGACGTACTGACCGCGTGCTTCCCGGCCGGGACGCTGTCCGGCGCGCCCAAGCCGCGCGCGATGCAGATCATCGACGAGCTGGAGCCGACCAGGCGCGGCCTGTACGGCGGCTGCGTGGGCTATCTGGACTTCGCCGGGGACTCCGACACGGCCATCGCCATCCGTACGGCGCTGCTGCGCGACGGCACGGCGTACGTGCAGGCGGGAGCGGGGGTCGTCGCCGACTCCGACCCGGTCGCGGAGGACACCGAGTGCCGGAACAAGGCGGCGGCGGTGCTGCGCGCGGTGGCGACCGCGAACGCGCTGCGGCGATAGGCGATAGTGGTGGAGTGACTGCCGTGACCCAGCCCCGTACTGACGAAGCCCCCGTACCGCCCGCTGCCCGGGGCGGTGGCGGTGGCGGTGGAGCGCGCCGGAGCGTCACCGCCGCGCTGCTGCTCGGCGCGGCGGGCGCCACGATCGTGCTGCTCGCCAAAGGCCGGATCTGGATGAACGGCACCGTCGACATCGGCGCCGGCGGGATCCGGTCGGTGAGCGCCACCGGGCAGCAGGTGGGCGGGCTGCCGGGGTCGCTGGCACTGGTGGCGATGGCGGCGTTCGTCGCGGTGTTCGCGGTGCGCGGCGCGGGCCGGGTGGCCCTGGCGGGGCTGTTGGCGCTGTGCGGCGCGGGCACGGTCGCCGCGGCGCTGTCCTCGCTCGACGACCCCTCCGCGATGAACGCGGCGGCCGCCACGGCCACCGCCCTGGTCCATGCCACCGTCAGCGAGCACACCACCACCGCCTGGCCGCTGCTCTCCGCCGCGGGCGGGGCCCTGCTGCTCGCGGCCGGGATCATCGCTCTCGTACGCGGCCGGGCCTGGCCGGCCATGTCCAGCCGGTACGACCGCGAGGGGGCCGAACCCGGCATGCGCAGGCAGCGCAAGCCGGTCGTGGACCCCGACCGGCCGGAGGACCTGTGGAAGGCGCTGGACCGGGGCGAGGACCCCACCGAAGCCGGCTGACGCGCCGGGTGACCCCCCTGCGCGGCACAGTGCGTGAGCAGGGGACAATGATGCCGACCTTCTGAACCTCAGAACCTGTAGAACGACTTGGGAGCACTCATGGCGGGCAACAGCCACGGACACACCCCTGCCGCCTGGACCGGCGTGACCATCGCCTTCATCGGCTTCTGCATCGCCGGTGCCTTCGTCGTCCTGGCAGAGCCGCTCGGCATGTTCGCCGGGCTCATCGTGGCCGGCCTGGGCGGCATCGTCGGCATGGCCATGCGCGCGGCGGGCCTCGGCAAGGACACCAAGGCGTCCGCGCACGGCTGACCGGACTCGTTCCGACCGGACTTTCGTTCACGCGAACGGCGTGGCCTCGCGGCTGCGCCGTTCGCCGTTTCCGGGGGAGAATCTGCCCGTGAGGCCCAAGACAACCGCCGCCACACGCGCGGCACCGCTCGCCACGCCCCTCGCCGTCCTCGGCGGGGTGGCCGCCGCCTTCGCCTATGTCGCGACCGTGGACCCGAACACCCCCGGGCACTACCCGGTGTGCCCGCTGCTGCACTACACCGGGATCTACTGCCCCGGCTGCGGCGGCCTGCGCAGTGCGTACGCCGTCGCGCACGGCGACCTCGGCGCGGCGTTCGGGTTCAACGCGCTGGCCGTCGCCGGCTATGCCGCCTTCGCCGTCTTCTGGGTCGTCTGGTTCTCCCGTACGGTCCGCGGGCGGCCCTTCACGGTGGGCCTGAAACCCGCCTATGTGTGGGGTGTCGCGGCGGTTGTGATCGCTTTCACGATTGTCCGGAACCTGCCGTTCGGAGCGGCCCTGGCACCGTAGGTATGTCCACGTAGTGGGCTTATGCCCTGCCGGATGCGGGTCCTCCGCTCGCCGCCGGTTACCATCGCATTGCTGGTGGAACACCTATTTCACTGGCCTGATCATTTCGCTCATGGAAGGGGACCGCTCGCGTGAGTGTGCTCGACGAGATCATCGACGGAGTCCGCGAAGACCTCGCCGAGCGGCAGGCACGAGTCTCCCTCGACGAGCTCAAGGAGGCGGCGGCCAAGGCCCCCGAGGCCAAGGACGGGGTCGCCGCGCTGCGCGGCGACAGCGTCAAGGTCATCTGCGAGGTCAAGCGCTCCAGCCCCTCCAAGGGCGCGCTGGCGGCCATCGCCGACCCGGCCGGGCTCGCCGCCGACTACGAGGCGGGCGGTGCGGCCGTCATCAGCGTCCTCACCGAGCAGCGCCGCTTCGGCGGCTCGCTGGCCGACCTGGACGCGGTACGCGCCAAGGTGGACATCCCGGTGCTGCGCAAGGACTTCATCGTCACCGCGTACCAGCTGTGGGAGGCCCGCGCGCACGGCGCCGATCTGGCGCTGCTGATCGTCTCCGCGCTGGAGCAGGACGCGCTGATCTCGCTCATCGAGCGCGCCCAGTCCATCGGCCTCACCCCGCTGGTCGAGGTCCACGACGAGGACGAGGTCGTCCGCGCGGTGGATGCCGGGGCGCGCATCATCGGCGTCAACGCGCGTAACCTCAAGACCCTCGAGGTCGACCGCGGCACCTTCGCCCGGGTCGCCCCCGAGATCCCCGACCACATCGTCAAGATCGCCGAGTCCGGCGTACGCGGCCCCCACGACCTCATCGCCTACGCGAACGACGGCGCCGACGCCGTCCTCGTCGGCGAGTCCCTCGTCACCGGCCGCGACCCCAAGGCCTCCGTCGCCGATCTCGTCGCCGCCGGCGCGCACCCGGCGCTGCGGCACGGCCGAGGCTGATTACATCCAAGCCTGGGGCTAGGATGAGCGGCATGCCCCTGTCCACCGCCCTCGGCTCCCCGGACGCCTATGCGCGTCTGCGCCGTGGCTGCCGCCCGCGCGGTTGCCGCGCGCCGGCGAGGCGCGTGCTGGGACGCAGGGTGCGGTATGTGATCGGGTGCGAGCCGGGCCAGGTGAACGGTCGCCGATGGCGCGTCGGCCCTGCGACGGCCGTCACCGCACGCTGAGCACCGAGTGAGCTGCTGAGCTGCTGATTTTCGCGTGCGTTCTCGCGCGGGCCGTCGCGGACGATACGTACCGTTTATCCGTTCCGTAAGGACGCGAGGAGCCAATACCGTCATGTCATCCGACGATTTCTTCATCCCGGACCCCGAGGGCCGGATCCCCAGCGCCGAGGGCTACTTCGGTGCCTTCGGCGGCAAGTTCATCCCCGAGGCACTCGTCGCGGCCGTCGACGAGGTGGCCGCGGAGTACGACAAGGCCAAGACGGACCCGGCGTTCGCCGCCGAGCTGAACGATCTGCTGGTGAACTACACCGGCCGGCCGAGCGCGCTCACCGAGGTGCCGCGGTTCGCGGAGCACGCGGGCGGGGCGCGGGTGTTCCTCAAGCGGGAGGACCTGAACCACACCGGGTCGCACAAGATCAACAATGTGCTGGGCCAGGCGCTGCTCACCAAGCGGATGGGCAAGACCCGTGTGATCGCGGAGACCGGCGCCGGGCAGCACGGCGTGGCGACGGCCACCGCCTGCGCGCTGTTCGGCCTGGACTGCACGATCTACATGGGCGAGATCGACACCCAGCGCCAGGCGCTGAACGTCGCCCGGATGCGGATCCTGGGCGCCGAGGTCATCGCGGTCAAGTCCGGCAGCCGCACCCTGAAGGACGCGATCAACGAGGCGTTCCGCGACTGGGTCGCCAATGTCGACGAGACGCACTACCTCTTCGGCACGGTCGCCGGCCCGCACCCCTTTCCGGCGATGGTGCGGGACTTCCACCGCGTCATCGGCGTCGAGGCGCGCCGCCAGATCCTGGAGCGGGCCGGCCGGCTCCCTGACGCGGTCGCCGCCTGCGTCGGCGGCGGCTCCAACGCCATCGGCCTCTTCCACGCCTTCATCCCGGACGGCGGTGTCCGCCTGATCGGCCTGGAGGCCGCCGGCCACGGCGTCGAGTCCGGCGAGCACGCCGCGACCCTGACCGCCGGCGAGCCCGGCATCCTGCACGGCTCGCGTTCGTACGTCCTCCAGGACGACGAGGGCCAGATCACCGAGCCGTACTCGATCTCGGCGGGCCTGGACTACCCGGGCATCGGCCCGGAGCACGCGTACCTCAAGGACTCCGGCCGCGCCGAGTACCGCCCGGTCACGGACGACGAGGCGATGCAGGCGCTGCGCCTGCTGTCCCGTACGGAAGGCATCATCCCGGCGATCGAGAGCGCGCACGCGCTCGCCGGGGCCCTGGAGATCGGCCGCGAGCTGGGTCCGGAGGGGCTGCTGCTGGTCAACCTCTCCGGGCGCGGCGACAAGGACATGGACACGGCGGCCCGCTACTTCGGGCTCTACGACGACGCGGGCAAGGGAGCGGGCAAGTGAGCGGCAACGTCGAAAAGCTGGACAAGGCGCTCGCGGACGCCAAGGCCGAGAACCGCGCCGCCCTCATCGCCTACCTCCCGGCCGGCTTCCCGACCGTCGACGGCGGCATCGCGGCGGTCAAGGCGGCCCTGGAGGGTGGCGCCGACATCGTCGAGGTCGGCCTGCCGCACAGCGACCCGGTGCTGGACGGCCCGGTCATCCAGACCGCCGACGACATCGCGCTGCGCGGCGGCGTGCGCATCGCGGATGTGCTGCGCACGGTCCGCGAGGCGCATGACGCGACCGGGGCGCCGATCCTGGTCATGACGTACTGGAACCCCGTCGACCGCTACGGTGCCGAGCGCTTCGCCGCCGAGCTGGCCGAGGCGGGCGGCGCGGGCTGCATCCTGCCCGACCTGCCGGTCCAGGAGTCCGAGGGATGGCGCAAGGCCGCCGAGCAGCACGGCCTGGCCACGGTCTTCGTGGTCGCGCCGAGCAGCCAGGACGAGCGGCTGGCCAAGATCACGGCGGCGGGCTCCGGCTTCGTCTACGCCGCCTCGCTGATGGGCGTCACCGGCACCCGGGTCAGCGTCGGTGCCCAGGCCTCCGACCTGGTCCGCCGCACCCGCGCCACCACCGACCTGCCGGTCTGCGTCGGCCTCGGCGTGTCCAACGCCGAGCAGGCGGCGGAGGTCGCGGGCTTCGCGGACGGCGTCATCGTCGGCTCCGCCTTCGTCAAGCGCATGCTGGACGCGCCGGACGAGGCGGCCGGGCTGGCGGGCGTGCGTGAGCTGGCCGCGGATCTGGCGAAGGGCGTACGGAGCCGCTCCTAGCGGCGCTTAGGGCGGTGGCCGGAACGGGATTCGCCGGGGCCGTCCGGTTGCCGGTTCCGTCCTCAATCGCCGGACGGGCTGAATTCAGCCCGTCCGGCGATTGAGGACACAGCACAGCCGGCCGGCTGCGCAACCCGGCGAACGATCGCGGCCACCGCAGTAGCTCGTACGGGCGAATTCGGGCCGGGGGTGCGCGCATGCGTGCCCCCGGTTCGTTGTGCAGGGGTGTGAGCGAGAAGAACCGTGAAGGCAAGCGCACCGCCCGCGAGCGGCTGCAGGAACAGCGTGAGAAGGACAAGGCGCGTGAGAAGCGCAAGCGGGCGCTGATCGTCGGCGGCAGCGTGGTCGCCGTGCTGGCGATCGCCGCCGTGATCGGCGTCGTGGCCGCCAACAGCGGTGGCGGCTCAGGGGGCACCAGCGCGGCCGCCTCCCCGGCGGGCGCGACCGGCACCGACAAGCTCGTGATCCCCAGCGGCGCGACCGACGCGCCGTCCACCCTGACCGTCTACGAGGACTTCCGCTGCCCGGCGTGCGGCCAGTTCGAGAAGAACTACCGCGACACGATCCACGGGCTCCAGGACAGCGGCCAGCTCAAGGTCGAGTACCACCTCGTCCGGATCATCGACGGCAACCTCGGCGGCACCGGCTCGCTCAACGCGGGCAACGCGGCGGCATGCGCGCAGGACCAGAACAAGTTCCGGGCGTTCCATGACGTCCTCTACGAGAACCAGCCCTCCGAGAGCGACGACAAGTTCGCCAAGAAGCCCTACCTGCTGGAATTGGCCGGCAAGGTGCCCGGGCTGAAGACCGCCGCCTTCACGGCGTGCGTGAACGACGGGACGTACGACGCCTGGATCAAGGCCTCCAACACCGCCTTCGGCAAGTCCGGCTTCAATTCCACCCCGACCGTGCTCCTGAACGGCAAGAACATCTACGCCGACACCAACAACCCTCTGACCCCGGACAAGCTCAAGCAGCTGGTGGCGACGGCGAACAAGGGGAAGCCTGCGGGGACGGCGACGCCCAGTGTTTCCGCGTCCGCAGCCTCGCCGAGTCCGTCGGCCTCCGGCTGAGCGTTATCCGTCCGTTGCCGGGCGGGTGCCCGCTCGCCCGCCCGGCAGGGTAGCGTCGGACTTTGCCATGAACCTTGCATTCATCCCCAGTCCGTCGCGCGGAGTGCTCTACCTGGGCCCTGTTCCGCTGCGCGGCTACGCGTTCTGCATCATCATCGGCGTCTTCGTAGCCGTATGGCTCGGCGGCAAGCGCTGGGTCGCCCGCGGCGGCCAGAAGACCACGGTCGCCGACATTGCCGTCTGGGCGGTGCCGTTCGGCCTGGTCGGCGGACGCCTCTACCACGTCATCACCAGTTACGAGCTCTACTTCGGCGACGGCAAGGACTGGGTCAACGCCTTCAAGATCTGGGAAGGCGGCCTCGGCATCTGGGGCGCGATCGCCCTCGGCGCCGTCGGCGCCTGGATCGGCTGCCGCCGCCGCGGCATCCCCCTCCCCGCCTGGGCCGACGCCCTCGCCCCCGGCATCGCCCTCGCCCAGGCAATCGGCCGCTGGGGCAACTGGTTCAACCAGGAGCTCTACGGCCGGCCCACGGACCTTCCCTGGGCCCTCAAGATCGACCCCGCCCACCGGCCGGTCGACTCGCCGGACCTCGCCACCTACCACCCGACCTTCCTGTACGAGTCCCTGTGGTGCGTCGGTGTCGCCCTGCTGGTGATCTGGGCAGACCGGCGCTTCAAGCTCGGGCACGGGCGCGCTTTCGCGGTGTACGTGGCCGCGTACACGGTTGGCCGGTTCTGGATCGAGTCCATGCGGGTCGATGACGCGCATCACATCCTGGGCATGCGGCTGAACGACTGGACGTCGATCATCGTCTTCCTGGGGGCCGTGGCCTACTTCGTGATCTCGGCGAAGCGGCGGCCCGGGCGGGAAGAGGTTGTCGAGCCGTTGGCGGCGGAAGCCGCCGTGGGTGACGGTGCTGAGCCGGAGGAGGCCGAGCCCAAGGCCGACGCCGACGCCGATGCTGCCGACGCCGAGCCTGAGGCCGAGCCTGAGGCTGAGGAAGCCTCTGATGAAGAAGAAGCGCCTGCCAAGAAGTCCTGACGCGCCGAGCACCTTTCACGGCCGCCGCACCCACCGGGTGCGGCGGCCGAGCTGTTTCCCCCGAACGCCCTTCGGGCGTGTCCTCAATCGCCGGACGGGCTGAAGCGCAGCGTTTTCGCAGGTAAGGCAGGCTTTCCTTGCTGGAAACGAAGGGAATCGCGGCGTACGGTCAAGGTGTTTTTCGGGTGGGAGCCAGGGCGGAGCCCTGGGTGAGAGGGGAGAGGTGCGTCATGTCGTCAATGGCGATCGAGACAGCCGAGACCGCCGGGACCGCCGAGCGCAGCGTGACGCATGTGAGCCATCACGAGCACCGGGATGTGAGCGGGGGCTGGCTGCGGCCGGCGGTGTTCGGGGCGATGGACGGGTTGGTTTCCAACCTCGCGCTGATCACGGGGGTGGCCGGAGGGGCCGTCTCGCCGCGCATGATCGTGATCACCGGCTTCGCCGGTCTCGCGGCGGGGGCGTTTTCGATGGCGGCGGGGGAGTACACCTCGGTCGCGTCGCAGCGGGAGCTGGTGGAGGCGGAGCTGGCGCTGGAGCGGCTGGAGCTGAGTCGTAATCCGGATGACGAGCTGCGGGAGCTCGCGTCGCTGTATGTGTCGCGCGGGGTGGAGCCTGCGCTGGCGCAGGAGGTGGCGCGGCAGATGTCGGTGGATCCGGAGCAGGCGCTGGAGATACACGCCCGCGAGGAGCTGGGGGTGGATCCGACGGATCTGCCGTCGCCGCTGGTGGCGGCGCTGAGCTCGTTCGTCTCGTTCGGGTTGGGGGCGCTGCTGCCGGTGCTGCCGTATCTGCTGGGGGCGACGGCACTGTGGCCCGCGCTGATCCTGGCGTTCGTCGGGTTGTTCGCGTGCGGGGCGGCGGTGTCGAAGGTCACGGCGCGGAGCTGGTGGTTCAGCGGGCTGCGGCAGCTGGTCTTGGGCGGAGCGGCTGCGGGGGTTACCTTCGTTCTGGGCGCTTTGTTCGGCACTGCCCTCGGGTGACACGCGAACCGGCCACAAGCCTCTTGTTACCCGCGCGTTTCAGCTCGGCCAACGCAGGGCATCTCCCTGTGGCGCCGTGGGCAGAGCCGCCCGCGTCTCACGGGAGCGACGCCGGTCACATCCTGCCTGCTCGTAGCGCCTTTCTGTCCACATGATGGAAGCGGACTATCCACTTTTCGGCCATCCGGCCATCATGTAACCTGCACGAAATCGCAGAGGGCCAACGTCGTCCCAGATGCGCATGACATATGCCAATTGACGACGACGGGAGAGCCGATGCGTTCCGCGTCCACGCAGCCCGAGCCCACCGGCTCGCGCTGGGCCCACATGGATGGGCGCCCCGCCCCGCAGGGTATGTACGACCCGCGTAACGAGCACGACGCATGCGGCGTCGGCTTTGTGGCCACCCTCACCGGCGAGGCTGATCACGCGCTGGTCGAGCAGGCGCTCACTGTACTGCGCAACCTGGAGCACCGAGGGGCCACCGGCTCCGAGCCAGATTCCGGCGACGGCGCCGGCATCCTGCTCCAGGTTCCGGACGCGTTTCTGCGCGAGGCCGTGGCCGAGGCAGGGTTTGCTCTGCCCGCCGCCGGCCACTACGCGGTAGGCATCGCCTTCCTTCCCGTCGAGGACGAGGACCGTACGAAGGCCGTCGAGTCGATCGAGCGGATCGCCGCCGAGGAGGGCCTGAAGGTCCTCGGGTGGCGTGAGGTGCCGGTCGCTCCGGGGCTGCTGGGCGCCACGGCGCGCAGCACCATGCCGTACTTCTCGCAGCTCTTCGTCGAGGACGCGAACGGCGCCGCAAAGGCCGGAATCGATCTTGACCGGCCCGCCTTCGTGCTGCGCAAGCGCGCCGAGCGCGAGGCCGACGTGTACTTCCCGTCGCTCTCGGCCCGGACGATCGTCTACAAGGGCATGCTGACCACCGGCCAGCTGGAGCCTTTCTTCCCGGACCTGTCCGACCGCCGGATCGCGACCGCGATCGCGCTGGTGCACAGCCGCTTCTCGACGAACACCTTCCCGAGCTGGCCGCTGGCCCACCCGTACCGGTTCGTCGCGCACAACGGCGAGATCAACACAGTCAAGGGCAACCGCAACTGGATGCGGGCCCGCGAGTCGCAGCTCAAGAGCGAGCTGTTCGGCGGGGACCTGGAGCGGGTCTTCCCGATCTGTACGCCGGAGGCCTCGGACACCGCGACCTTCGACGAGGTGCTGGAGCTGCTGCACCTGGGCGGCCGGTCGCTGCCGCACAGCGTGCTGATGATGATCCCCGAGGCGTGGGAGAACCACGACTCGATGGACCCGGCCCGCCGCGCGTTCTACGAGTACCACTCCACCCTGATGGAGCCCTGGGACGGCCCGGCCTGCGTCACCTTCACCGACGGTGTCCAGGTCGGCGCGGTGCTGGACCGCAACGGTCTGCGCCCCGGCCGCTACTGGGTCACCGACGACGGCCTGGTGGTCCTGGCCTCGGAGTCCGGTGTGCTGGACATCGCCCCGGAGAAGGTGGTCAAGAAGGGCCGTCTGCAGCCCGGCCACATGTTCCTGGTGGACACCGCCGAGCACCGGATCATCGAGGACAGCGAGATCAAGGCCCAGCTCGCGGCGGAGAACCCGTACGCGGAGTGGCTGGAAGCCGGTCTGATCCACCTCAACGACCTGCCCGAGCGCGAGCACATCTCGTACACCCACGCCTCGGTCACCCGCCGCCAGCAGACCTTCGGCTACACCGAGGAAGAGCTGCGCGTCATTCTCGCGCCGATGGCCAAGACCGGCGGCGAGCCGCTGGGCTCGATGGGCACGGACTCGCCGATCGCGGCCCTGTCCGCCCGCCCCCGGCTGCTGTTCGACTACTTCACCCAGCTGTTCGCGCAGGTCACGAACCCGCCGCTGGACGCCATCCGTGAGGAGCTGGTCACCTCGCTGATCAGCGCCGTCGGCCCGTCCGGCAACCTGCTGGAGCCGTCCCCGGCGTCCTGTCGCAACATCACCCTGCCCTTCCCGGTGATCGACAACGACGAGCTGGCCAAGCTCATCCACATCAACGCCGACGGCGACCTGCCGGGCCTGAAGGCGGCGACGCTGTCCGGCCTCTACCGGGTCTCCGGCGGTGGCGAGGCGCTGGCCGCCCGCCTGGCGGAGATCTGCGCCGAGGCGGACACGGCCATAGAGGACGGCGCGCGCTTCATCGTGCTGTCCGACCGGCACTCCGACGCCGAGCACGCACCGATCCCGTCGCTGCTGCTCACCTCGGCGGTCCACCACCACCTGATCCGTACGAAGCAGCGCACGCAGGTCGGCCTGATGATCGAGGCCGGCGATGTGCGCGAGGTGCACCATGTCGCGCTGCTGATCGGCTTCGGCGCGGCGGCGGTGAACCCGTACCTGGCGATGGAGTCGGTCGAGGACCTGCTGCGGGCCGGAACGTTCCTCCAGGACATCGAGCCCGAGGCCGCGATCCGCAACCTGATCAAGGCACTGGGCAAGGGCGTGCTGAAGGTGATGTCCAAGATGGGCATCTCCACCGTCGCCTCCTACCGCGGCGCGCAGGTGTTCGAGGCCATCGGCCTGGACGCCGAGTTCGTCGACACGTACTTCACCGGCACCGACAGCAAGATCGGCGGCGCGGGTCTCGACGTCATCGCCCAGGAAGTCGCCGCCCGGCACGCCAAGGCCTACCCGGCCTCCGGCATCGCCGCCGCGCACCGCCGCCTGGAGATCGGCGGCGAGTACCAGTGGCGCCGCGAGGGCGAGCCGCACCTGTTCGACCCGGACACGGTCTTCCGGCTGCAGCACTCCACGCGCTCGCGCCGCTACGACATCTTCAAGCAGTACACCTCGCGGGTCGACGAGCAGGCCGAGCGCCTGATGACCCTGCGCGGGCTGTTCCGCTTCAAGGATCAGGGGGGCAAGGACGGCGAGCGGACCCCGATCTCGATCGACGAGGTCGAGCCGGTCTCGGAGATCGTCAAGCGCTTCTCCACCGGCGCCATGTCGTACGGCTCCATCTCGATGGAGGCGCACGAGACGCTGGCCATCGCCATGAACCAGCTGGGCGGCAAGTCCAACACCGGTGAGGGCGGCGAGGACGCGGACCGCCTCTACGACCCGGCGCGGCGCAGCGCCATCAAGCAGGTCGCCTCCGGCCGCTTCGGCGTGACCAGCGAGTACCTGGTCAACGCGGACGACATCCAGATCAAGATGGCCCAGGGCGCCAAGCCCGGCGAGGGCGGTCAGCTGCCCGGCCACAAGGTCTACCCGTGGATCGGGAAGACCCGGCACAGCACGCCGGGCGTCGGCCTGATCTCGCCGCCGCCGCACCACGACATCTACTCCATCGAGGACCTGGCTCAGCTGATCCATGACCTCAAGAACGCCAACCCCGACGCCCGCATCCACGTGAAGCTGGTCTCCGAGGTCGGCGTCGGGACCGTGGCCGCCGGTGTGAGCAAGGCGCACGCCGATGTGGTCCTCATCTCCGGCCACGACGGCGGCACCGGTGCTTCTCCTCTGACGAGCCTGAAGCACGCGGGCGGCCCCTGGGAGCTCGGCCTGGCCGAGACCCAGCAGACGCTGCTGCTCAACGGCCTGCGCGACCGCATCGTCGTGCAGACCGACGGCCAGCTCAAGACCGGCCGTGATGTCGTCATCGCCGCGCTGCTGGGCGCCGAGGAGTTCGGTTTCGCGACCGCGCCCCTGGTCGTCTCCGGCTGCGTCATGATGCGCGTCTGCCACCTGGACACCTGCCCGGTCGGCATCGCCACCCAGAACCCGGAGCTGCGCGAGCGCTTCTCCGGCAAGGCCGAATACGTCGTGAACTTCTTCGAGTTCATCGCGCAGGAGGTCCGCGAGCTGCTCGCCGAGCTCGGCTTCCGCACCATCGAGGAGGCCGTCGGCCACGCCGAGCTGATCGACACCACTCAGGCGGTCGACCACTGGAAGGCGCAGGGCCTGGACCTGTCCTCGCTCTTCTACGTGCCCGAGCTTCCCGAGGGCGCCTCGCTGCACCGCACCATCGAGCAGGACCACGGCCTGGAGAAGGCGCTGGACAACGAGCTGATCAAGCTCGCCGCCGACGCGCTGGAGAACGGCGAGCCGGTCCGCGCCCAGGTCAAGGTGCGCAACGTCAACCGCACGGTCGGCACCATGCTCGGCCACGAGGTGACCAAGAAGTACGGTGGCGCGGGCCTGCCCGAGGACACCATCGACATCACCCTCGTCGGCTCCGCCGGCCAGTCGTTCGGCGCGTTCCTCCCCAAGGGCGTGACCCTGCGCCTGGAGGGCGACGCCAACGACTACGTCGGCAAGGGCCTGTCCGGCGGCCGCGTCATCGTCCGCCCGGACCGGGGCGCCGACCACCTCGCGGAGTACTCGACGATCGCGGGCAACACGATCGGCTACGGCGCCACCGGCGGCGAGCTGTTCCTGCGCGGCCGCACCGGCGAGCGCTTCTGCGTCCGCAACTCCGGCGCCACGGTCGTCTCGGAGGGCGTGGGCGACCACGGCTGCGAGTACATGACCGGCGGCCGGGCGGTCGTGCTGGGCGAGACGGGCCGCAACTTCGCGGCCGGCATGTCCGGCGGCATCGCCTACGTCATCGACCTGAACCCCGACAACGTCAACACCGGCATGGTGAACGTCGAGGCGCTGGACGCGGACGACATCAAGTGGCTGCACGACGTGGTGCGCCGCCACGAGGAGGAGACCGGCTCGACGGTGGCCACCAGGCTCCTCGCCGACTGGGGTAACACCCTGACCCGCTTCGGCAAGGTCATGCCGAGGGACTACAAGGCAGTGCTCGCCGCCAAGAACGCCGCCGAGCAGGCCGGACTCAGCGAGTCCGAGACCACCGCGAAGATGATGGAGGCGGCAAATGGCTGACCCGAAGGGCTTCCTCACCACGGCCCGCGAGACGGCCCCGACCCGCCCGGTCGACGAGCGCAAGAAGGACTGGAACGAGGTCTACGTTCCCGGCGGGCTGCTGCCGATCATCAGCAAGCAGGCCGGCCGCTGCATGGACTGCGGCATCCCGTTCTGTCACAACGGCTGTCCGCTGGGGAACCTGATCCCCGAGTGGAACGACTACGCCTACCGCGGGGACTGGCAGGCCGCCTCCGAGCGCCTGCACGCCACCAACAACTTCCCGGAGTTCACCGGGCGGCTGTGCCCGGCGCCCTGCGAGTCGGCGTGCGTGCTGGGCATCAACCAGCCCGCCGTCACCATCAAGAACGTCGAAGTCACCATCATCGACAAGGCCTGGGACAGCGGCGACGTCACCCCGCAGCCCCCGGACCGCCTCTCCGGCAAGACCGTGGCCGTCATCGGCTCGGGACCTGCCGGTCTGGCCGCCGCCCAGCAGCTGACCCGGGCGGGCCACACGGTCGCGGTGTTCGAGCGCGCCGACCGCATCGGCGGGCTGCTGCGCTACGGCATCCCCGAGTTCAAGATGGAGAAGCGGCACATCAACCGCCGCATCGAGCAGATGCGCGCGGAGGGCACCAGGTTCCGCACCGGCGTCCAGATCGGCACCGACCTCGACGGCGCCAAGCTGCGCAAGCGCTACGACGCCGTGGTCATCGCCGCCGGCGCCACCCAGGCCCGCGACCTGCCGGCCGAGGGGCGCGAGCTCAAGGGCATCTACCAGGCCATGGAGTACCTGCCGCTGGCCAACAAGGTGCAGGAGGGCGACTTCGTCACCCCGCCGATCAGCGCCGCAGGCAAGCACGTGGTCGTCATCGGCGGCGGCGACACCGGCGCGGACTGCGTCGGAACCGCCCACCGCCAGGGCGCGGCCTCGGTCACCCAGCTGGAGATCATGCCCCGGCCGAGCGACAGCCGCCCGGCCAACCAGCCCTGGCCGACCATGCCGATGACGTACAAGGTCACCTCGGCGCACGAGGAGGGCGGCGAGCGGGTCTACGCCGTCAACACCGTGCGGTTCGAGGGCGACGAGGACGGCAACGTCAAGGCGCTGCACCTGGTCGAGGTCAAGTTCGAGGACGGGAAGTTCGTCCCGCAGCCGGGCACCGAGAAGGTCATCCCGGCCGAACTGGTCACCCTGGCCATGGGCTTCACCGGCACCGACCAGAAGAACGGCCTGGTCGAGCAGCTCGGCCTGCAGCTGGACGCGCGCGGCAACATCGCGCGCGACGGCGACTACGCGACCAACGTCGGCGGCGTCTTCGTCGCCGGTGACGCCGGCCGCGGCCAGTCGCTGATCGTCTGGGCCATCGCCGAGGGCCGCTCCGCCGCCCGCGCGGTGGACCGCTTCCTCACCGGCGCCAGCACCCTGCCGGCCCCGATCCGGCCGACGGACCGCCCGCTGACGGTCTGACGCCTCCATAAGCGTTCCCGTACAACGGCGTACGGAACGGAAGCACAGCGCCCGCCTCCACCCGACCGGAGGCGGGCGCTGTGACGTGCGCGTATGCGCAATGTGCGCATGCGGTGAATGTGTATGCGGAACCCCGTAAGTGTTATCCACTTCACGGTGGCCAATTGTGCGGGCATCGCCGGGATGCCTGCTTCGCCCGGTGTTCGGCCCGCCGGGCAAGTGACATGATCCCCCTTCCGGGTTACCGGTGGTACCTGAGAGGAATCCCCCCATGGGTCATGTCGATCATTTCAGCGCCGGCTGGGTCACCCCCGTACTGTCCTTCGCGATGGCCTGCGTCGGCGCGGCGCTCGGACTGCGCTGCACCGTACGGGCCCTGGAGTCCAGCGGGCCCTCCAAGCGCAACTGGCTTGTCCTCGCGTCCATCGCCATCGGCTCCGGCATCTGGACCATGCACTTCATCGCCATGCTCGGCTTCGGCGTCACCGGCACCCCCATCCGGTACGACGTCCCGCTCACCGCGCTCAGCCTGGTCGTCGCGATGGCGGTCGTCGGCGCCGGTGTCTTCACGGCGGGCTTCGGCAAGTCCCGCATACGGGCCGTGCTGATGGGCGGCCTGGGCACCGGCCTCGGAGTCGCGGCCATGCACTACATCGGCATGGCGGCCCTCAATCTGCACGGCGAGGTGAACTACGACCCGAAGATGGTCGCCCTCTCCGTCCTGATCGCGGTCGTGGCCGCCACCGCGGCGCTCGCGATCACGCTGACCGTACGCGGCCCGGTCGTCGCCACCATCGCGTCCCTGGTCATGGGCATCGCCGTGGTCAGCATGCACTACACCGCGATGTACGCGGTCAGCATCGTCCTCGACCCGAGCAGCGCCTCCCTGCCGGGCGCCACCGCCACCGAGTTCATCTTCCCGCTCGCCGTGCTGCTCGGCTCGTTCCTCTTCCTCACCTCCGCGTATGTGGCGCTCTCCCCGACCGGCAAGCGCCATGACACCGCCCTGTCGGCGGAGTTGCTCCGCGAGGTCGAACTCATCACCGCCTGACATACCGAACGAGGTCCCCCCATGCGTGGCACCCGTAACGCCGACCGGCTGCGCCCCAGATCGGTCAGAGCGAAGATCGTCTCCCTGCTCATGCTCCCCATCGTGTCCCTGATGGCGCTGTGGGGATTCGCCGCCGTCAACACCGCCTCCAACATCGGCGACCTGCAGCGGCTCAAGGAAGTCAACTCCCAACTGCTGACCCCGCTCGACGCGTTCACCACCGCCCTGCAGGCCGAGCGCGCCGCCGCTCTGCGGGGCGGGGGCAAGAAGCTGACCGCCGTCCAGAAGGCCACCGACGCCGCCGCGACCGCCCTCCAGAACGGCATCAACGCCAGTAGCGCCGACGCCGGACTGCTCGACTCCAGCCTGCCCGGCCGGATCAGCCGGCTGGACAAGGACATCAGCGCGATCGCGACGCTGCGCGCGGACACCTCCTTCGACACCCGGTACACCGACTACACCGCCGTCATCGAGCACGGCTTCGCCGTCACCGGCGCGCTCACCGGCCTCCAGGACACCGAGGTCACCTCCGAGGCCCGCGTCGTCCTCGAACTCTCCCGCGCCCGCGAGGCGATCGCCCGCGAGGACGCGGTGCTCGGCGCCGCCCGCGCGAAGGGGACGCTCACCAAGAACCAGTACGGCATCTTCGTCGGCGCCGTCGCCACCCAGCGGCTGCTCCTGCAGCCCGCCATCGCCGACCTGCACACCGCCGACCGGGCGACGTACAACGCGATCCTGTCCGGCGACGACTTCAAGAAGCTGCGGTCGGCCGAGAACAGCGTGCAGAGCGCGGGCCCCGGCGACCCGGCCGTCTCCGCCGGTTCCCTGGCCACCTGGGACGCTTCGGCGGCCACCGTCCTGAAGGACCTGGGCCGGGCCGAGAGCGCGGCCGGCACCGTGGCGGCCGCGGCCGTCAATCCCTTCGGCCTGGCCACGCTCGGTGGCTCCGGAGTCGCGGTGGTCCTGGGCCTGGTCGGCGTACTGCTGTCGCTGCTGGTCTCCGTGAAGGTCGGCCGCGGCCTCATCGTCGAACTCCTCGACCTGCGCAACTCGGCCCTGGACGTGGCCGGCCGCCGCCTGCCCCAGGCCATGCGCCGCCTGCACGCGGGCCAGGGCGTCGACATCGACGCCGAAGCCCCAGTGCGCAGGCTGATCGGCGACGAGCTCGCGCAGGTCGGCACCGCGCTCAACGCCGTACAGCGCGCGGCGCTCAAGGCCGCCTCGCAGCGCGCCGAGCTGCTCAGCGGCATCTCCGGTGTGTACGTCAGCATCGCGCGCCGCAGCCAGGTGCTGCTGCACCGCCAGCTCGACCTGCTCGACACCATGGAGCGCCGCAACCACGACCCGGTCGAGCTGGAGGACCTGTACCGCCTGGACTACCTCACCACGCGCATGCGGCGGCACTCCGAGTCGCTGCTCATCCTCTCCGGTATCCCCGCCGGGCGCGGCTGGCGCGACCCCATCCTCCTGGTGGACGTCCTGCGCGCGGCCGTCGCGGAGATCGAGGACATCAACCGCGTCCAGGTCCGCGAGGTCCCGCCGGTCTCCCTGGCCGGGCCCGCCGTCGCCGACGTCATCCACCTGCTCGCCGAACTGGTCGAGAACGCTGCCTCGTTCTCCCCGCCCAGCACCAAGGTCGAGGTGCGCGCGCAGGTCGGCCACGACGGCCTGCTCCTGGAGATCGAGGACAGCGGCTTCGGCATGAAGGACGACGCCCTGGCCGCCGCCAACAGCAAGCTGCAGTCCCAGCGCGTCGACCTCCTCGACACCAAGCAGCTCGGCCTGTTCGTCGTCAACCGCCTCGCCCAGCGCCAGGACATCCACGTCGAACTCCGCCACAGCCGGGCCGGCGGCATCACCGCCGTCGTCCTCCTGCCCGCCGCCCTGCTGCGCGACCAGCCCGCCCCCGTGCGGGTCGCGGCGGGCTACGACCGCGGGCTGGCCCCGGCGGCCGCGCTCATCCCGCACCAGCGGCAGGTGTAACCAATCAAGTGCCCGGGGGGAGGTTCCGCGCCGTCAGGTCGCGGAACTCCCCCCGGGCGTCCTCGGTATAGACCCCGACACTGCCGCCGCCGTACGGCCGCTCCGTGTCGGTGTACGACGTCAGCTCCCGGCCGCCGACCTGCACCGAGAAGGCCGCGCCCCGCTGGGTGACCAGCACCTGGTACCAGCGGCCGACGGGGAAGCGGGCCGGGCCGGTGGCCAGGAAGCGCTGGCCGCCCGGGTAGGCGGGGTCGCGCTTGCCGAGCTCCCAGCCGTTGGGCTTGAGGGTGACGTAGTAGAAGTGCTCGGGGTCGGTGTACGACCAGAGCAGCCACGGCACTTCCCAGGGGTTGGGCCTCGGGGTCCGCAGCTGGGCGACGGCCCGCATCCGCGCCGAGTAGACCATGTCCCCGTAGACGGCGGTGGAGACGATGAGCCCGGCGTGCGTCTCCTCCGGGAGGCGGGCCGCCTGCGGGGCGATGGTCAGCGTGCCGTCGTGGCCGGAGTTCTCGCCGTAGCCGTCGTACACCGACCGCCAGGCGCCGTGGACGGACCCGTCCGCCCACGATGCCCTTCCCGGGCTGCTCGGCCCGCACGCGTACGCGGTGACGGCGATGCCCAGGGCGAGTACGGCGAGCAGCGCCGTCCGGCGGCTGACGACACCGCGACGACGGCGGCGCTGGGACCCCATGCCGGTCAGTATGTCCCCGGGCCGCCCTGTTCGGGGACGAATGCCGCAAGCGGTGCCAACGAGCCCATGTCCTCCCCGAAATCCTCCGCGAAGTCCTCGGCGAGCTGGGCGAGAATCCGCTCCGCGGCCCGCCCGTCGCCGAAGGGATTGCCCGCCGCGGCCATCCGCCGGTAGGCGTCGGGATCGTCCAGCAGCTGGCCGGCGGCCTTGAGCACGGCCTCGGGCTCGGTGCCGATCAGCCGGGCGGCCCCGACCTCGACCGCCTCCGGGCGCTCGGTGGTCGTACGCAGCACCAGCGCGGGCTTGCCCAGGGTGGGGGCCTCCTCCTGGATGCCGCCGGAGTCGGTGAGCACCAGGTCGCAGGCGGCGAGGGTGGCGGCGAAGTCGAGATAGTCCAGCGGCTCGGTCACGGTGATCCGGGGATGGTCGCTCAGCTCGGGCAGCAGCGCCTCGCGGACGGCGGGGCTCTTGTGCAGCGGCAGCACGATCTCCACATCCCCCCGGTCCGCCAGCCGCCGCACCGACCGGCCCATCGCCCGCATCCGGTCGCCCTGGTTCTCCCGGCGGTGGAGGGTGAGCAGCACCTTGCGCAGGCCGCTCCCGGCGCCGCTGCGGAAGGCGCTGCGCCCGACGCCGGCCTCCAGCACCCACAGCAGGTTGTCGATGACGGTGTTGCCGGTGGTGAACACCTGCGCGCTGGGGGTGCCTTCCGCGGTGAGATGCCCGGCGGAGCGCGCGGTCGGGGCGAAGTGCCAGCGCGCGATACGGCCGATGAGCCGGCGGTTCAGCTCCTCCGGAAAGGGGTTGTCCAGTACGCCCGTGCGCAGGCCCGCCTCGACGTGCGCGACCGGTACGCGTTCGTAGAAGGCGGCCAGTGCCCCGGCCAGCGCGGTCGTGGTGTCGCCCTGGACGACCACGAGGTCGGGGCGTTCGGCCCGGATCACCTCGCCCAGGCCCTCGACCAGGCGGGCCGTCAGCTCCGAGAGCTGCTGGCGGTCGCGCATTACGTCGAGGTCCGACCTGACCTGGACCTGGAGGAGGCCGAGCATCTGGTGCAGCATCTCGCGGTGCTGGCCGGTGGTCACCACGATCGGTTCGAAGAGGGCTGCGGCGCCCATCGCCCGGGCGACGGGCGCGAGTTTGATCGCCTCCGGGCGGGTGCCGAGGACGAGCATGGCGCGGATCGCGCCCTGGGCGGATGCGGGCATGGCTGTGGACATGGACGGGTCCCCCTGGGGTGATGGAAAGTGAAGCGATACGAAGTGACGCGAAGTGATGCGGGCGTCAGGTGCGGGCGGTCTTCAGCCAGGTCCGCTTGCCGGTGACCATCCGCCACAGGCCCCACCAGCCGGCCGCGAACCAGATGTAGCCGTAGAAGATGAAGATGTGGGCCACCAGCACCGACCGCAGCAGGCCGAGGCTGCGCTCGCGCCGGGCGTAGACGTATCCGTACGTGTAGGCCGCCGTGAACGACAGCAGATACGGCCCGGCCAGCCACATCGGCGAGACCAGCGGATGCCCGATGCGCACCGAGGCCACGACGATGCCGCCCAGCGCGATCAGGAACGACAGCGGCAGCAGCGAGGTCAGCAGGATCAGCACCGGGCTGGACAGGTGGTAGAGCAGGTCGATCGCGGCCCGGCCGGGGACGTCGCGCAGGATGGTCGGCACGAGGCCGGCCGACTGGAGATGTCCCTGGAACCAGCGGGAGCGCTGGCGGACCAGCCGCCGTACGTCGAGCACGGCCTGCTGGGAGACGGCGGCGGTGGGGCAGTACTGATTGCGCCAGCCGTGCGCGATGAGGCGGACCCCGAGGTCGAGGTCCTCGGTCAGGCTGTCGCTCCACGGGCCGTCGCCGCCGAGCGAGTCCAGCGCCGACAGTCGCATGAACTGGCCGTTTCCGCCCATGCCGACGCTGCCCAGGAAGCGCCGCGCGCTCTGGAACACGTCGCCGTAGACCACGAACTCCATGTCCTGCAGCCGCGCGATCAGCCCCTGCGTGCGGTTGTACATGCGCACGCCGATCTGGACGCCGCCGGTGCGCGGGTCGTCGAAGAACGGGTCGACGGCCTGCACGACATGCGGGTCCAGCCGTCCGTCCGCGTCGACGACGCACAGGATCACGTCCTGCGCGTCGCGGTAGCCGAGCAGCCCCGACGTGCGCAGGTGGCGTACGCCGGCGTTGAGCGCCGCGCCCTTGCCGCGCCGGGCGTTGGGGAGGCGGCGCTGGTAGAGCCGCACGCGGGGGTGGTCGCAGGCGCGGACGATGTCGGCGGTGCCGTCCTCGGAGGCGTCGTCGATGACGAGGGCGACGAAGTTGCCGATGGGCAGCGAGGTGATGCGGGCCAGGCTCTCGGCGAGGACCTTCTCCTCGTTCAGGCAGGCCAGCAGGAAGACGTAGAAGCGCTCGGTGCCGGGGACGCGGGAGCGGCGGATCCGGAACCGGGAGAGCGTGAAGAGCACGGTGTTGTAGCAGCCGGCCATGACGATGATGGCCATGGCGGCCCACAGGAACGGTTCCTCGGTCACGGGCGGTCCCTGCTGCTCCTGCTGGTGCTGCGCAGCCAGATCCGGACCAATAAGAGGGTGAATGCGATCAGGCAATAGAGCATGAATCCTGCGCCGGCGGTGGCTTGCAGCGCTTTGGCGTAGGGAATTCCAGGTATGACTTTTGGCGCCCCGGTCATTCCTGCCAACGGCAGCATCGTACCCAGGGCGGGTCTTCCGTACATGAGTTGTTTCCCCCCAATGAGTGGTGCATGGGGAAAGATAGCGGAGGGTATTCGATGGTCATCTCCGGTGATCGGATCTGTTGGGGCGATTGGGCTGCTGGAGTGACTTGTGTGAGTGGAAGTTCACTCGTGTGAGGTACTGAGGTGCGTTGTGCTGCATGGTGAAATGTTTGAAAATGTTGACAAGGATTCGAATATATAAATGAATAACCTCCCCTGTTGACACCGCGATTGACGGGGCTGAACAATCGGCCCTTCGCTATACGCTCCAATGGGGGGAACATGAAATCCCGATCGAGGAGGCCACGGATCTTCCGGGTCTCCAGTATTCTCGCGCTGGTCGCCGCGCTATTCGGCGGCGTATTCCTGGCCACCGCGAACGGCGCTGGAGCCGGAAAACCGGCCGGTGGCCACCACCGCCACGGCGAGGACCTGCGCGACCGGTCCGGCGTGGCCAAGGTCGACCTGAAGGGCTGGGCGTCGTCCCAGGTCTCCGCCGACAGGACCCGCAGGGCGAAGGCCCCCGTCGCGAAGGCGGCCGTGCGGCAGGCGGCGTACGTCCGGCCGGTCGCGCAGGCGCAGACCGTACGGGCGGCGCAGACCGTGCAGACCGTGAAGGCCCCGCAGGCCGCCGCGGCCGGTACCTCGGCACTGGTGCTCTACGACACCGCGGGCCCCTACGGCCAGCTCGGCGAGCTGTACGCCATGGCCGCCGCCAACCTCGCCGGCCACTTCGGCACCGTCGCCGCCAAGCCCGTCTCGCAGTACACCGCGGGCCTGGTCAACCAGTACACGGCGACGATCTACCTCGGCTCGACCTACTACGGCGGCTCCACACCCGACGCCATCCCGGCCGCCTTCTACACCGACGCCGTCGCCACCACCCACCCGGTGACCTGGCTCGGCGACAACATCTGGTCGCTCGCCAACGCCGCCGGCGTCACCGCGTTCCAGCAGAAATACGGCTGGGACCCGACCACCTCGTACTTCACCACCGCCGGCGGCGTCGGCACCGTCAACCAGGTGGCGTACCGGAACCAGAACCTCACCCGGAACATCCCGGCCGGCCAGGACGGCGGCGTGCTGCGCCCCAACATCCTCACCGGCGCCGGCTATCCGGCCGTCACCTCGCTCGCGCAGGCCACGGACTCCGCCACCGGGACGACCTTCCCGTGGGCGGTCCGCTCCTCGAACCTGACGTACATCGGGGAGATCCCCTTCGCCTTCGTCTCCGAGAGCGACCGCGTCATCGCCTTCGAGGACCTGCTCTTCGACGCCCTCGCCCCCGCCACCGCCGAGCGGCACCGGGCGATGATGCGCCTGGAGGACATCAGCCCCGACTCCGACCCGGCCGAGCTGCGCGCCATCGCCGACTACCTCTACTCGGAGAAGATCCCGTACGGCATCAACGTCATCCCCGTCTACAAGGACCCCAAGGGGACGTACAACAACGGCACGGCCCAGACCATCACCCTGGTCCAGCGCCCGCAGGTCGTGTCCGCGCTGAAGTACATGCTGGCGCGCGGCGCCGTCCTCATGGACCACGGCTACACGCACCAGTACAGCAATGTCGCCAACCCCTACGACGGCGTCACCGGTGACGACTTCGAGTTCTACCGCGCTCACGTCGACGCCTCGAACAACGTGGTCTACGACGGCACCGTCGCCGAGGACTCCGCCCTGTGGGCGCAGACCAGGGTGACCGCCGCCCTCACCCAGTTCACCCTGGCCGGGCTGCCCAAGCCCGCGCTGTGGACCACCCCGCACTACGCCGCCTCGGCGGCCGACTACAAGGTCTTCGCCAAGAACTTCAACGCCCGGCTGGAGCGCTCGCTCTACTTCTCCGGGACCCTGGGCGGCACGGCCACCCCCAACCAGTTCATCGGCCAGTTCTTCCCCTACGTCGTCAAGGACGTGTACGGCACCACCGTGCTCCCGGAGAACATCGGCAACTACGAGGCCGAGGCCTACAACAACCACCCGGCGCGCCTGCCCGCCGACCTGATCGCCTCCGCCAAGGCGAACCTCGCCGTGCGCGACGGCTTCGCCAGCTTCTTCTACCACCCCTACTACCCGGTCCAGCCGCTCAAGGACACCGTCGACGGCATCCGCGCCCTCGGCTACACCTTCGTCAGCCCCACGGCTGTTTCGTGACCTCATCGCTCAGGAGGACGACCGCCGCGGCTCTTGCGGCGGTCGTCCTCGCGCTCGCCACCGCCTGCACGTCGGCCTCCGGAAGGGACTGGGCTCCGGACGACCGCATCCGCGGCATCGCCCTGCCCGCCTGGGACGTCCACGACTACGACAGCCCCCGCGCGGAGCCCTATCTGCGCCAGATCGCCGCCACCGGCGCCCGCTGGGTGTCCTTCACCCCCACCTGGTACCAGACCGGCATCCACGACCCCGCCATGCACACCACCGGCGAGACCGCCGACGACGCGAGCCTTCGCCGCGTCATCCGCCTCGCCCACGCCGCAGGCCTGAAAGTCCAGCTCAAGCCACACGTCGACCTGCCCGGCGACCTCGACCGCGCCGAGATCCGGCCCGCCGACCCCGCCGCCTGGTTCGCCGCCTACACCCGCTTCATCACCCACTACGCCCGCCTCGCCCAGCGACTCGGCGTCCAGCAGCTCGCCGTCGGCACCGAACTCGCCGGCACCTCCCGCGACCGCGCCCACTGGCGATCCGTCATCGCCGCCGTCCGCGCCGTCTACCAGGGCCCCCTCACCTACGCCGCCAACTACGACGAATACCGCCACATCCCCTTCTGGGACTCCCTCGACCTCATCGGCATCGACGCCTACTGGCCGCTGGCCGACCACCCCACGACCGACGTACGGCGGCTCCGCCGCGCCTGGCGGCCCATCGCCCGCGAACTCGCCGCCTACTCCGCCCGCCACCACCGCCGGATCCTGTTCACCGAGGCCGGCTACGTCAGCCAGCGCGGCGCCACCACGGCCCCGTACTCCTGGACCGTCAGCGGGCACGGCGGCGCCGCCGAACAGGCCGCCGCCTACGAGGCGTTGTTCTCCGCCTTCGACGGCCGGCGCTGGTGGGCCGGCGTCAACTGGTGGATGTGGGACGACTGGCCCGGCAGCGGCGAGACCCCCGCCAGCCTGGCGTACACCCCGCACGGCAAACCGGCGGAGGGGGTGCTGCGCAAGTGGTGGACCCGCCCTTAGCCTCATCGCCATGGTCACCCACCGCACCGTCGAAGCGAACGGCACGCTCCTGCACATCGCGGAGGAGGGTGAGGGACCGCTGGTCGTGCTGCTGCACGGCTTCCCCGAGCTCTGGTACTCCTGGCGGCACCAGTTCGCCCCGCTGGCCGCCGCCGGGTACCACGTGGTCGGCCCGGACCAGCGCGGCTACGGGAGCAGCGACCGGCCCGAAGGCGTCGAGCCGTACAACCTGCTCAGCCTCGTCGGCGACGTCATCGGGCTGGTCCAGGCGCTGGGGGAGCGGCAGGCCGTCGTCGTCGGCCACGACTGGGGCGGGCCGGTGGCCTGGCACGCGGCGCTGCTGCGCCCCGATGTCGTACGCGGGGTGGCCGGGCTGAGCGTGCCGCCCCCGTTCCGGGGGGACCGGCCGCCGCTGGGGGCGTTCCGCGAGCTGTACGAGGGCCGCTTCTACTGGAACTACATCGAGACACCGGGTGTGTCCGACGCCGAGTTCGGCGCCGACGTACGGGCCGCCCTGCGCCGCTTCCTCCACGGCCTGTCCGGCGACAACCCGGCGAATGAGTCTCCCGCCGTCCCCCTCATCCCGCCCGGCACCGGCTTCCTCGACCTCTACCCCGAGCCCGGGAAACTCCCTGCCTGGCTCACCGAGGCCGATCTCGACGTCTACGCCGCCGAGTTCACCGCCTCCGGCTTCACCGGCCCCCTCAACTGGTACCGCAACGCCGACCGCAACTGGGCCCTGACCGCCCCCTGGGCGGGCGCCGCCCTCCAGGTCCCGGGTCTCTACGTGGCCGGGGACCGGGACGTGGTCACCGCCTTCCCCGGGATGCGGGAGCTGATCCCGGTACTCCCGCAGCTCGTGCCGACGCTGCGGGAGCCTGTGATACTGCCGGGGTGCGGCCACTGGACCCAGCAGGAGCGGCCGGACGAGGTCAATGCGGCGCTGCTGGACTTCCTCGGCTCGCTCTGAGGCCGCTCGGCCGGAGCGCTCGGCCGGAACGCTCAGGTGTCGCACTCCAGTACCGTCCGGCACAGCCCGCACCGCGCCCTCACCCGGCCCCGCACCGGCACCCGGATCCGCTGATGGCAGGTCGGACAGGGGAACGAGACCCGCAGCGGCCCGGACAGCCCCCGGCCCTCGAAGGCGTAACCGGCGGAGGGCAGGGCGGTGCCGGAGCGGCGGTCCTTCGCGTAACGCCGCCGCCCGGCCCACCCGCAGGCGAGCATCGGCGGGCGGCGCAGGTCCTGCCGGGCGACCGCCAGCCCGGCCCGGTAGGCGTCGCGGGCCTGGGCGCTGGTCAGCCAGGGCTCGATGTCGTCGCCGAAGGCCAGCGCCCGCTTGGCGAGGACGTAGCCGAACTCCTCGGGCGTGAGATAGCCCAGCTTCGACGCGGACATCAGCACCCGCTCACCGCGCCGCGCCGGCTCCTCGCGGTAGGAGTCCAGCAGCAGCCAGCCCGCGCCCAGGTAGGCGGTGGCGGTGTCGGTGAGGATCTCGTTGTCGCGCGTGCCGGGGAATTCCAGATCGAGGCGGTGCAGGAAGACATGCATCACCTCATGGGCCAGGGCCGCGCCCACATCGCGGCGGTCCTCCTTGAAGCGCGCGTGCAGCTCGATGAAGTACTCCGGCCCGGCCGCCAGCTCCACGTTGCCCGCGTGCACCATGTCCCGGAAGCTCACCACCATCCGGGCCTCCGGCAGCCGGAAGTGCTGCACCATGACATGCGCCATGCGCTGCGCGCCCAGGTAGAGATCCTCCTCCGGCGGGAAGTCCACCGCCTCCGGGCGCACGCTCGCCGGGAAGCTGTCCACCATGTCGGACGACAGCCGTTTGTACAGCGCGGTCAGCGCGGCCCGGATCGTGTCGAGGTGCGGGAAGCCGTGCACGATCGGGTTCGCTGCCGGGCTGCCTGGGCCGCCTGGGTCTGACTGCTGGGCCACCTGCGCCTCCCCCGGCGTCGGCTCCGTCCGCCTTCGAGGTTACGCGTCGATCCAGGCCGTCGTCGCCGTTCCCGGAGGGCCGTCTCCCGTTGCCGTGCCGGTGGCCCAGATGCCCGCCTCCGCCATCCGCTCGGCGGCGGACACGTCCCCGCCCCCGGTGGGCTGGTAGACGCTCAGCAGCACCCGCCCGCCCGGCTCGGTCAGCTCCCGGACGTGCCGTATGAGCTCGCCCAGCCGGGCCCGGGGCACGCAGTCGGCCAGCACATGGACGAACGTGAAGCGCCGCCCGTCCGCCGGGCGCCAGTCCAGCGCGTTCCCCTCCTGGATCCGGTCCGCCCACTGCGGCAGCCGCCGCCGGGCCAGAGCGACCAGCCCGGGGGCGATGTCGATCCCGTACGGCTCCACCGACCGGCCCCGCTCGGCCGCCCACTCCCGCACGGACTCCATCAGCAGGCCGTTCGCGCAGCCGATGTCCAGGAAGGTGCCGTCCCGGTGCAGCCCCTCGACGATCATCGCGCGGCGGGCCCGCCACTCCGCCGGCCCGCCCCCGAAGCCGGAGCCGCCCTCGGCGGTGCCGGCGCTCAGGTACGCGGGCTCCAGCAGCCGCACATTGTCCGCGAAGTACGAGGCGTCGCTCTGCGCGCGATAGGAACGGGCGGCGTCGAGCGCGGCGGTGAGGTCCGTGCCGGGCAGCAGGACCTCGGCCAGCACCTCGGGGGGCTCGGCCACCAGCCGGGCGTCCGCGTGCGGGCGCGGGCCGGTGTAGCGGTCGCCCTCCAGCCAGACGAAGAGGTGCTGCCGCGAGGCGTCGTACGCGAAGGGATGCACCCGTTGCGGCCGGAATCCGGCGGTCTCCATCGGCACGCGCAGAGCGGTGTCCAGCAGCCAGTGCTCGCCGGGGAGCACATCGCCGGCCGGCAGCCCGAGATCCCCGTCGTCGGTGTCGATCAGCGCACACCGCCCGTCCGGCAGGAACGGCACGAAGGTGATCCGCCGTACGGCATCCGGGTCGGGGTCGTGCTCGGTCAGCTCGTACGGCCGGGGCAGCGGATCGCGCGGGACGGCGGCCTGCCAGGCCGTGAACAGCGGCACCTCACCGGCCGCGTCCAGGACGACGATCCCGAAGGGCCGGTCGAAACGGATGTGCTCGACCCGTCGTATCGGCGCGGCGCCGCCCGCCAGCATCTCCACCACCGTCACGGCGGCCGCCTCGACGCCGTTCTCGGCGACCCGCAGCACCGCCTCCTGTGCCACCGCGCCGATCTTGAGCCGCTCCGGCGACATCACGGAGAAGTCGGCGGCGTCCGACGCGGACCGGGCGATGCCCAGCGCCGCGAGGTGATCGGTCACCTCCAGCCGGGTGCGCAGGGACAGCCGGGGGAGGGAGATCTCGACCTCCTCCGCGTCCACCGGCCTGCGACGCGTGGGCGCGGCCCAGGCATCGGCCAGCACTTCTCCCGCCGCCTGTCCGGGCTCGCCGAGCACGAAGCGCACCCTGGCTCCGGGTTTCCCGCCGTCCCCACGGCAGCGCAGCTCGACGACACAGGACGCGCCCACCGTCCAGGCGTCCGTGAGCGGCACCCGCTTCCGCATGGTCGGCACGCTCTCCCGGCCGCCCGTGGCGTCCGTGAACGGCCGGTGGCGCGTGGCGTGCGGCTCGAACGGCTCGGCCCAGCAGGCCTTGAGCGCGATCGCGTTGACCAGCAGCAGCAATGTCCCGGGGCCCGGCTCGGCGGGCAGCCGCTCGATCAGCCCGCCGGTCGCCTCGCGCACCCAGTCGTCGATCGCCCGGAGGTCCTCCGGATCGAGCTGCCCGAAACCGATGTCCGGCAGCGACTCGCGGAAGGCCCGGTACAACGGCGTACGCGCCCACACCCCGGTCGCCACCGCCACCGCGTCCGTCCCAGCCACCGCCCGGGCCGCCTCCGTCACCGTCCCCGCCGCCTCCGGCCCGGCCGTGCCCAGCAGCTTGCGCAGTTCCTCCGCCGTCTCGCCCGCAGCGCCCGCGGCGGTGGCCGCCAGCGCGAGCCACAGTCCGGCCGGTGAGCACGCGAAGTCCCCGCCCGGCTCGTCGGTCCCGGTCCCGCCCGCCACGATCGGCAGCCAGCGGGAGGCCAGCTCCTGGATCGCTCCCGCATGCGCCGTCAGCGCGTCCTGTGCCATGCCGTTCCCCCTCGGCTGAACCGCTGCCGGGCCCCCGTAGCCCGCCTAGCGTCCAGCTATGGAAACCGTACAAGTCGCCACTGACATCTGGCTTCTCCCTTTCCCCGTCGGGCAGGTCTACGCCGTCCGCCGGCCCGGCGGATTCGCCCTGGTGGACACCGGTCCGGCGGGCAGCGAGGGCCCGATCCTGCAGGCGCTCGAAGCGCTCGGCGGCGCCCCGGAGGACGTACGGGAGATCGTCCTCACCCACGCCCACCGGGATCACGCGGGCTCCGCCGCCGCCCTCGCGGCGGCCACCGGCGCGCGCGTCCTGGCCGGGGCGGCCGACGCCGACGCCGTCCGGGGCCTGGACACGGTGCTGCCTCCCGTCCTGGAGCCATGGGAGCGGCCCATCTGGGAGCGGGTGGGCGCCGGGGACCTGCCGCTCGTGCCGCCGGCGCGCGTCGACCGGGAGCTGGCCGACGGGGACCGGCTGGACTGGGGCGGCGAAGGGGCTCGCGTGCTCCATGTGCCCGGCCACACGCCGGGCAGCATCGCGCTGTATCTGCCCTCGGCGGGGGTGCTGTTCACCGGGGACACGATCGCGTTCGCCGATGGGCGGCCGATGCCGGGCGTGTTCAACAACGACCGGGAGCAGGTGCTGGCCGCCTGCCGCCGGCTGGCGGCCCTTGATGTGGAGACGGCCTGTTTCGGGCACGGCGAGCCGGTCATCGGCGGGGCGGGGGAGTCGCTGCGGGCGGCGGTCGCGGGCTGACGTGTCACATGTGTGACGATCACCGGATGGAAGAAGCACTGCCGGGCGGCAACGTGACCGAGGTCGTACGGATCGGGGACACGGTCCGGCGGCCGCCGGGCGAGCGGGCGGCGTACGTACGCGAACTGCTCGGGCTTCTCGGGAGGGCCGGCTGGTCCGGCGCGCCGCGCCACCTGGGCACGGACGAGCGCGGCCGTGAGGTGCTGTCGTACGTCGACGGGCACGTGGCGTGGGAGCCGCTGCAGCCCGCCTCGGTCATCGGCGAGGAGAGCCTGGCGGAAGTGGCCCGGCTGACGCGGCGGTTGCACGACCTGACGGCGGGTACGCCGCTGGCGGAGGGCGGCGAGGTGGTGTGCCACAACGACCTGTCCCCCAGGAACACGGTCTACCGGGACATGGGGGAGGGGCTGCGGCCGGTCGCCTTCATCGACTGGGACCTCGCCGCGCCCGGCCTGCGCGTGCACGACGTCGCGCATGTCTGCTGGCAGTTCTGCGGGACGGGATCGCAGGTGTTCCGGCCGGAGGAAGCCGGTCTGCGCATGCGGCTGGTCGCCGAGGCGTACGGGCTCGCCGACACGGACCGGGAGCGCCTGGTGGAGACGGTGCTGTGGTGGCAGGACCGCTGCTGGCGCGGCATCGACCGGCTCGCGGACGCGGGTGACCCGGCCATGGCGCGGCTGCGGGACGGCGGCGCGGTCGCCGCCGTGCGGGCGGCGTACGACTGGACGGCCGCGCACCGCACGGTCCTCGATCGACACGTGCGGTGACGGGGACGGGCATGGGGCCTCGGGGCTGAGGGGCCGGGCTCAGGCGTCCTCGAAGTAGGCGTCCAGGACCGCGTCGAGCTGGGCCGTCCACTCCTTGATGCGGCTCTTGGAAGGCGCCTCGACATCGGCCTGGTACCAGCGGCGGCGGGGGCCGGGGAGGTGGACGGTGATGGTGAACCAGCGCCCGAAGCGGGAGGTCTCGTACTCGACCGCGCCGACCTCGTCCCAGTCGAAGTCGGCCTCCTGGTCGTCCAGCTGGAACCGGATGCCGTCGCGGTCGGCGGTGACCGATCCGCGGCGGTCGGCGGCCTCCAGGACGGGACCGTCGGCGTCGTCACCCTCGGCGTCGTCACCCTCGGGGGCGTCTTCCCCGGCGTCCTCCTCGGCGTCCTCCTCGGCGACAGCGTCGTCGGTCGGCGTCGCCGAGGCCTCCGGGGCCTCGTCCGCCGCCGGCTCTGCCGACTCCGCGGAGTCGGCGGCTTCCGCCGCCTCGGTCGCCTCCGCCGCCTCGGCCGACTCGTCGGCGGGAGGAGGCGTGATGCCGGGGACGAACGCCGGATCGGTCGCGGCGGCGTGCACGGGCTGGATGTTGGGACTTATGGGCTGCTCCACGGCACGAAGTATGGACGACGACCCTGTGTTCACGACAACCGCCCCTGCGCAAGAGCGGTGTCGTCCCAGGCCTTGACGCGGACACGGCGAGCGGGCAGTCTCGCGTCCATATCCCGCACCTGTGTTCCCCGCGCTGCGCGCAGCGCTTTGGGAGCGCTCCCATTCTCAGGAGTGATCACGTGCGCAGACCCGCAGCCCTCCTGGCCGCCCTCGTGGCCGCCGCTCTCACGCTCATCGCGCCGCATGCGCATGCGGCGCAAGCCACCGGGACGGCCACCCGCCTCTACACCCCGCCGGCCAACCCCGACGCGTACCGCCAGATCCTCCGACTCGCCCAGCAGGGCGATTACCGTGACGCCGCCGGGCTCCTGGCGATGACCCGCACGCCGCAGGCCGTCTGGTACGGGGACCAGACCCCCGCCGAGGTCGAGGCGGACATCCGCGAGACCGTCCGGGACGCGGCCCGCGACCGGGCGCTGCCGGTGCTCGCGCTCTACGACATCCCGGGCCGCGACTGCTCGCAGTACTCCGCCGGAGGCGCGGCGAACACCGCCGAGTACAAGGCGTGGATCGACGCGGTTGCCCGGGGCATAGGCCGCCGCGACGCGCTCGTCGTCCTCGAACCCGACTCGCTCGCCCTCCTCCCCTCCGACTGCGGACAGGACGACGCCCAGGGCACCCTCACCGCCGCCCGCTACGCCGAGACCGCCTACGCGGTGCACACCCTCGAACCGCTCGCCGCCACCCGCGTCTACCTCGACACCGGACACCCCGCCTGGCACAGCGTCAACAGCATCGTCCCGCGCCTGATCAACGGCGGCATCGCCGACGCCACCGGCTTCTTCACCAACGTCTCCAACTACCAGACCGACGACGCCAACGCCTGGTACGGCAAGCTCATCTCCTCCTGCCTCGCCTACGCCGCCTCCGGCGGGGATCCCGCCGCCTGCCCCAACCAGTGGTGGCCGCGCCCCGACGCCCAGTCCTGGCTGGACGCCAACGTCCAGGCCACCCCCGAGACGATGAAGCACTTCGTCACCGACACCAGCCGCAACGGCCAGGGCCCCTGGACCCCGCCCGCCGGCAAGTACACCGACGCCCAGGACTGGTGCAATCCCCCCGCCCGCGGCCTCGGCGCCCGCCCCACCACCAGCCCCGGCGACCCGCTCCAGGACGCCCGTCTCTGGGTGAAGATCCCCGGCGAGTCCGACGGCCTCTGCCTGCGCGGCACCCCCGGCCCCGAGGACCCCGAGCGCGGCACGGTGGACCCGGCCGCCGGCGCCTGGTTCCCGGACATGGCACTGGAACTCGTACGGAACGCGGTGCCGCCGCTCACTCCGTAGTGCCCTTCGCGTCCGCGCGCCAGCACAGGCAGAAGGGGTGTCCCGCGGGGTCGCTGAAGACCCGGAACCCCTTCTGCCTGCCGCCGCTGTCGCGCACGAACGCCGCGCCCCACGCGACCACCTGCTCGTGCTTGGCCTCCACATCGGCCAGCGTGCCCGCGTCGAAGTCGAGGTGGAACTGCTGCGGGCGATCCGGGTCGGGCCACAGCGGCGCCCGGTAGGCCCCCACGATCTGGAAGCCGATCTGCATGCCGTTCTCCGAGGTCAGAGAAGGAGAAATCGGGTCGGAGTCATCCAGTTCCCAGCCGAGCATCCGCTGGTAGAAGACGGCGAGCGCGAGCGGGTCGGGGCAGTCGATGACCACGCAGTAGAGAGTCCCAATCATGTGGGGGAGCCTGCCCCGTACCGGCCGCGACCGTCTACGCCCTCCGCAGCGGCCCGGCCTGGTCGCCCCGCGCAACCCTAGGGCAAACCCCCATGCGTGGGGCGCATGGCATACGGCAGCATGGGCGGCATGCCTGCTCTCACACGTGCTGCCGCCGAGATCCGCGCCCAGCTCATCGACGTCCAGCACTACGCCGTCGACCTCGACCTGACCCGCGGCGATGAGGTGTTCGGCTCAAGCACGGTGATCCGGTTCACCGCCCTCGCCGACGGCGACACGTTCGTCGAGCTCAAACCCGCGACCCTGCACCGTGCCGTGCTCGACGGCCACGAGCTCGACCCGGCAGCGCTGGACGACAACCGGCTGCCGCTCACCGGCCTCGCGGCCGGACCGCACGAGCTGCGGGTCGAGGCGGACATGCGCTACTCGCGCACCGGCGAGGGGATGCACCGCTTCACGGACCCGGCCGACGGCGAGACCTACGTCTACACGCAGCTGTTCATGGAGGACGTCCAGCGTGTGCTGGCCGCCTTCGACCAGCCGGACCTGAAGGCCGTCTTCGAGGTCACGGTCACCGCGCCGCCCGCATGGACGGTCCTCGGCAACGGCATCGCCGAGCGCGTGAACGGGAACGGCGGAAAGGAAGGCCGCTGGCAGATCGCGGCGACCCCGCCGATCAGCACCTACCTGCTCGCCGTCGCCGCCGGCCCCTGGCACTCCGTACGGACCGAGCACGCCGGCCTGCCCTTCGGCCTGCACTGCCGCCGCTCCCTGGCGCCCTACCTGGACGCCGACGAGAGCGAGCTGCTGGCCACCACCCGCCGCTGCTTCGACCGCTACCACGAGATCTTCCAGGAGCCGTATCCGTTCGACTCCTACGACCAGGCCTTCGTCCCCGAGTTCAACGCGGGCGCGATGGAGAACCCGGGCCTGGTCACCTTTCGCGACGACTTCGTCTTCCGCTCCGCCGTCACCGACACCGAGCGCCAGACCCGCGGCATGGTCATCGCCCACGAGATGGCCCACATGTGGTTCGGCGACCTCGTCACCCTCCAGTGGTGGGACGACATCTGGCTGAACGAGTCCTTCGCCGAGTACATGGGCTTCCAGGTCCTGTCCGAGGCCACCGCCTGGACCGACACCTGGACCGACTTCGCCGTCGCCCGCAAGGGCTGGGGCTACGACGCCGACCAGCGCCCCTCCACCCACCCCGTCGCCCCCGACGCGGACGCCGTCCCCGACACCGCCTCCGCGCTGCTCAACTTCGACGGCATCTCGTACGCCAAGGGCGCCTCCGCCCTGCGCCAGCTCGTCGCCTGGCTCGGCGAGAAGGACTTCCTGGCCGGCATCAACGACCACTTCGCCCGCCACCGCTTCGGCAACGCCACCCTCGCCGACTTCATCGACTCCCTCGCCGGCGCCACCGACCGTGACGTCCACGGCTGGGCGCAGGCCTGGCTGCGCACCACCGGACCCGACCTCCTCACCCCCGAGATCACCACCACGGCGGGCGGCTGGCGGCTCGCCGTACGCCACGAAGGGTCCCGCCCGCACCGCATCGCCGTCGGCCTGTACGACGTTGCCCCCGCCGACCCGGCACGGCTCGTGCGGCGCGAGCACTTCTTCACCGATGTGCCGGCCGACGCCGACGGTGAGCCGATCGACTTCACCGGCCCCCGCCCCGACCTGGTCCTGCTCAACGACGGCGACCTCACGTACGCCAAGATCCGCTTCGACGAGCAGTCCTGGGCCACCGTGGCCGCCGCCCTGCGCGGCCTGCCCGCCGCGCTGTCCCGCGCGGTGGTCTGGAACGCCGCCCGCGACCTGGTCCGCGACGGGGAACTGCCGCCCGCCGCCTACCTCGAAGCGGCCCGCGCCCACCTGCCGTACGAGACCGACATCGCGATCGTCGAGGGCGTCCTCGCCTTCGCCCGCGCCCAGATCGCCGACCGCTACCTCCCCGGCGAGCAGCGCCCCGCAGCCCTGGCCACCCTCGACGCCCTCGCGCGCGAACTGCTGCCCCGCCACCCGCTGTCCGCCACCCGGGCCCTCATCGCGGTCGCCACCGACACCGCCGAACTGCGCGCCTGGCTCGAGGCCGAAACCGTCACAGCCGGCGCCGCGGCACAGGCACTCGACCCCGAACTGCGCTGGCAGCTCCTGCTCCGCCTCACCGTCCTCGGCGCCGCCACCGCCGCCGACATCGACGCCGAACTCGCCCGCGACCCCAGCGCCACCGGCCAGGAAGGCGCCGCCCGCTGCCGCGCCGCCCTCCCCGACCCGGCGAGCAAGCAGGCAGCCTGGGAAGCCCTGTTCGCCACCGGCGACGCCGCAGGCCTGCCCGAACTGTCCAACTACCTCTTCATCGCCACCGCCCAGGGCTTCTGGCAGCCCGAACACCGCGACCTCGTCGCCGGCTACGTCCCCCTCTTCTACCCCGCGGCCGTCGCCCTGGCCGCCCGCCGGGGCCCCGCCCTCGCCGAAGCCGCCGGCCGCTTCGCCTTCCCGCTCCCGTACGTCGACGCCGAGACCTTGCGCCTCGGCGAGGCCTGCCTGAACGGCGACGACGTCACCCCCGCGCTGCGCCGCAAGCTCGCCGACCAGCTCGACGACCTGAGCAGGGCACTGCGGGTGCGGGGCGGGCACAGCTGAAAGACGACGCTCAACGCTGACCGTATGACCATGATTTGACCGGATTCCCACGTTCCGGTCCGGCCGGGCGATACCCCTGACGGATGGCGGTCGTTGTGTTGACCGGGACGTACGAACGCCCCGGTCAACCGCACGACCGCAAAGGACGCCACCCCATGCCACCCCACCCGGATCTCGCCGGAGGCGTCGAAGGGACCGGCCACCTGCGGCCGCTGCTGGACATCGTGCTCGACGCCCTCGCCCAGGGCGCCGCGGCCCGCGGCGGGCCCCTGCCGGCCGGCGGACCGGAAGCGGTCACCCGGCGCGTACAGGAGGCCTGCGGGGAGGCGATCCCGGACACCGGCGAGGGCGCGGCAGCGGCGCTGCGCAGATACGTACGTACGCTGGCCGAAGGCGCCGCCGACCCGGCGGACCCGCTGTGCGCGGCGCACCTGCACGCCCCGCCGCTCGCGGCGGCCGTCGCGGCGGACCTGGCGGCCGCCGTCCTCAACCCCTCCCTCGACTCCTGGGACCAGGCGCCCGCCGCAGCCACCATCGAGGCAGAGACCACGGCCGCGCTGGCCGCCCTGGTCTACCCCGACCGGCCCGCGCCCGACGCGCTGGTCACCACCGGCGGTACCGAGTCCAACCAGCTCGCCCTCCTGCTGGCCCGCGAGCGCCACCCCGCCGCCCCCCTCCAGGTGGTCTGCGGGGCCAACGCCCACCACAGCATCCACCGCGCCGCCTGGCTTCTCGGCCTGCCCGAGCCGTTCACCATCCTCACCCCCACCGGCGTACTGGACCCGGCGGCCGTCTGCCGCGCCCTCTCCGACATCTACGACCCCGCCCTGGTCGTCGCCACCGCCGGCACCACCGACACCGGCGCCATCGACCCGATCCCCGAGATCGCCCAGGCCGCCGCCACCCACGGCGCCGAACTCCACATCGACGCGGCCTACGGCGGCTCCCTGCTCTTCAGCGACCGTCAGGCGCACAAGCTCGACGGCCTGTCCAAAGCCGCCTCCGTCTCCCTCGACCTGCACAAACTCGGCTGGCAGCCGGTGGCCGCAGGGCTGTTCGCGGTCCCCGACACCGCCGACCTCGCGCCGCTGGCCTACCAGGCCGACTACCTCAACGCCACCGACGACACCGAAGCCGGACTGCCCGACCTCCTCGGCCGCTCGCTGCGCACCACCCGCCGCCCCGACATCCTCAAAATCGCCGTCACCCTCAAAGCCCTGGGCCGCGAAGGCCTCGGCGCCCTCATCGACGCCGTCTGCGACCGCGCCCACACCCTCGCCGACCTCGTCGAACAGCACCCCGGGCTCGAACTCCACGCCCGCCCCACCATCAGCACCGTCCTGTTCCGACCCGCCGGCGCCACCGACGAACAGGTCGCCGCCATCCGCCGCCGGCTGATGGACGAAGGCCGCGCCGTCCTCGGCCGAGCCGCCGCCGACGGCCGGCTCTGGCTCAAGGCCACCCTCCTCAACCCCGGCACGCGCACCGAAGACCTGGCAACGCTCCTCAGGCTCACCACGGAACCCACGGAAGGCCCGACCCGATGACGACCGCGCCCGCAGAAGACCAGCCCCTCGACCTCCTCGGCATCGGCATCGGCCCCTTCAACCTCTCCCTCGCCGCCCTGGCGGACCGCCTCCCCGGCCTGCGTACCGCCTTCTACGACCAGCGCCCCGCCTTCCACTGGCACCCCGGCCTGCTCATCGACGGCACCACCCTCCAAGTGCCCTTCCTCGCCGACCTCGTCACCCTCGCCGACCCCGCCAACCCCTGGACCTTCCTCAACTACCTCAAGTCCCGCGACCGGCTCTACCCCTTCTACGTCGCCGAGCGATTTCATATTCAAAGGGCCGAATACGACGCCTACTGCCGCTGGGTCGCCGAATCCCTCCCCACCATCCGGTTCGGCCACCAGGTCGACACCGTCCGCTGGAACCCCGGCCGGGGCCTGTTCGAGGTCGACCACACCCAGCTCGACACCAACGGCGAAGCCGAGGCCCTCGGCCGCACCCACGCCCGCAACCTCGTCATCGGCATCGGCACCACCCCCTACGTCCCCGAGCCGCTGCGCCCCCTCGCCGAGGCCCCCACCGTCCCCGTCGTCCACTCCGCCGACTACCTCAAGCAGCGCGAACGTCTCCTGACCACCCCCCACGTCACCATCGTCGGCTCCGGCCAGTCCGGCGCCGAGGTCTTCCTCGACCTCCTGCGGGCCCGCCCCGCCGGCGCCGAGGGCCTGACCTGGATCGCCCGCACCCCCGCCTTCGCCCCCATGGAATACAGCAAGCTCGGCCTGGAACAGTTCACCCCCGACTACACCCGCTACTTCCACGACCTCGCCGAACCCGTACGCGACCGGCTCGTCCCCCAGCAGTGGCAGCTCCACAAGGGCATCGACCACGACACCATCAACGCCATCCACGACGAGCTCTACCGCCGCACCCTCGACGGCGGCTGGCCCGATGTCACCCTCACCCCCGGCGTCACCGTCCGCACCGCCGGCCGCCTCGGCACCAACGCCATCGAGCTCCACCTCGAACACGAGCAGCAGGGCGTACGCACCCGGCTCACCACCAACGCCGCCGTCCTCGCCACCGGATACCGCGAACGCCCCCTCGACCAGCTCCTCGCCCCCCTGGAGCCGTACATCCGCCGCGACTCCGCCGGCCGCCCCCGCATCGGGCTCGACCACCGCCTCGACCTCGACCCTCCCGTCCACGGCGCCGGCATCTACGTACAGAACGCCGAACGCCACACCCACGGCGTCGGCGCCCCCGACCTCGGCCTGGCCGCCTGGCGCTCCGCCGTCATCCTCAACGCCGTCACCGGCAGCCAGCCCTACCCGCTGCCCTCGCGCACCGCCTTCACCACCTTCGGGCTGCAACCCGCGCCCGTCAGCGCTCCCGCTACCGCAAGGCCCGCAGGTATTCACTCCTGAGAGCCGGAGGATGCCCCGGCCTTCAGGCCGTAGAGGGACGGGGCGGGGTAGCGGGGAGGGGACAGTCGATTCGCCGTCAGGACGAATCAGCCTCCTCCACCGGATCGCCGAGGATGACCTCTAGCAGGTGCACGATCTCGGAATTGAGTGACCGCCGGTCGGCACGGGCGCGAGTGTCCAGGCGGTCACGGAGTTCGGAGGGGAGTCTGAGTGTGATGCGAACTTCGGAATTCATGACACCAGTTTAGTGGTATTTTGACGTTATGGCGACGCCACGGGAGTCGGAGGAGGCCGGACATGCTCGATACACCTACCGGCTGCGGCTGTCGTCCGCCGACCGCAAGGCCCTGCTCGGCGAGTGGGACCGGTGCCGGTGGGTGTGGAACCAGTGCGCTGCCGAATCCAGGGCCGCGCACAAGGCTGAGGAGAAGTGCGGTCCGGCCCGGCTCGACAAGATGCTGACCGGTTGGCGCGCCGAACACGAGTGGCTGGGTGAGGGCGCCTCGGTGCCGCAGCAGCAGATCATCCGGGACTTCGCCAGGTCGCGCGCCAAGGCGCTGAAGGACATCAAGGCCCGAGTGCCGGTACGGCAGCGGGCGGGCATGCCCCGCTTCAAGAAGAAGGATTTCGCGGGCCCCACCCTCAACTACACCCGACGTGGCTTCCGGTTGAAGGACGGCCGCTTGCACCTGGCCGGAGGAGTCGTCCTGACAGTGGTGTGGTCAAGGGGCCTGCCCGCTGACCCGTCCAGCGTGCGCATCTACCGCGATAGCCTCGGCCACTGGTATGCCTCCTTCGTCGTCCCCTCGGAGACCCAACCGCTCCCCGCAACCGGCCGCTGTATAGGCATCGATTGGGGCGTGAAAGAGACCGCCACCACCACCAGCGATACCCACGACCTCCCCTACAGTGGGCACGGCAAGAAGGCCGCCGGAAGACTTACCCGGTATCAGCGGATGATGGCCCGCCGCAAACCACAGCGCGGGCAGGCCGCGTCCAAGGGCTACCGCACCGCGAAGCGGCAGGCCGCGAAGGTCCACAAGAAGGTGGCCCGGCAACGGGAGGACACCGCTCGCAAGTGGGCCAAGAGTGTCGTACGCGATCATGACAGGCTCGCGGTCGAGGACTTCCGTCCGAAGTTCCTCGCCAAGTCCACCATGGCCCGCAAAGCCGCCGACGCCGCGATCAGCGCGACCAAGCAGGCGCTGATCCACATGGCGCGCAAGCATGGGCGACAACTGGACCTCGTGCACCCCGCGCACACCACAATGGACTGCGGACACTGCGGAGCGAGAACCAAGCACGCACTGCCGCTGTCGGAACGTACCTACACCTGCACCGCGTGCGGAGCCGTGTCCCCCCGGGACAAGAACTCCGCCCGCGTGATGCTGGTCCGGGCTGGTCTCAACCCGGCTGGTGCTGATCGTGTAAGACCTGGCGGGCCGCCGGTCCGCAGGCGACGTGAGCCAGGAATCCCCCTCCTTCAGGAGGCGGAGGAGTCAAGGTTCATAGCCGCGATCGACAGCCGGCTGGCCTTTGGTGAGGAAGGAGGACGGGGCCGAGGCCGACGGGCTGATGACACAGGCCCGTACTGACGTCCTAGCTAACCCGCTCCGTCAACGAACTGCGCCGCGTTGCCCTCGGCAATGTACACACCGCCCAGACACCTGACGCTATGCCGTCTTGCGTGTGTGTTCATGCCATGCCAGAGCCCTGGCTTCCTGCCACAGTGGAATCATGACAAGCGCCCCCACACCCCGCCCCGAGGCCCCGCGCGTCGGCGTACGCGGCGAAGCCACCCTCGAAGTCGAACCCGAGCTCGCCCGCATCGCCGTCACCGTCACCGCCCGCGGCACCGACCGCCGCGACACGCTCAAGGACATCACCCGCCGCAACAACCACATCCTCGACCTGATCAAGGAATACGGCGACGCGGTCGAGAAACTGGAGACCGGCGGCTTCGTCATCACCCCCGAACTGCGCGAACGCGGCCGCGGCGAACGCATCCGCGCCTACCACGGCACCGTCCGCATCAACGCCACCCTCACCGACTTCACCGCCCTCGGCGAACTCACCACCCGCCTCGCCGACCTCGACCTCACCCGCGTCGACGGCCCCTGGTGGTCCCTGCGCCACGACTCACCCGCCTACCGCACCGCCCGGCAGCAAGCCGTCCACGCCGCCGTCCAGCGCGCCCGCGAATACGCCGAAGCCCTCGGCGCCCGCCTCACCACCCTCATCGAACTCGACGACGAAGGCGTCCAGCAATCCACCCCCTACCCCCGCGAACGCACCATGCGAGCCGCCTTCGCCGCCGCCCCCGGCTCCGCCGCACAGGACACCGCCCCCGCCATCGACCTCGAACCCGAACGCCAGACCGTCTACGCCCAGGTCACCGCTCACTTCACCATGACCGCCCCGGACCTCGGCTAGAGCCTGTCCGGCGCGCCCGGTGTGCTCATCGGAGCGCCCCCATGCACATTCACCACTTGTCAACAACCGTTAATCCAGCCGACGTTGGACAGTCGCCGACAACCAAATACCTACCCACGGGTAAGTCATAAGCTCGAAACATGCGCCGAGCGAAAATCGTCTGCACCCTGGGCCCCGCCACCGACACCTACGACCAGATCAAAACCCTGGTCGAAGCCGGTATGGACGTAGCCCGCCTCAACATGAGCCACGGCTCCCACGTCGACCACGAAGACCGCTACCGGCGCGTCCGCAAAGCCTCCGACGAGATCGGCCACAGCGTCGGCATCCTCGCCGACCTTCAAGGCCCGAAGATCCGCCTCGCCCGCTTCGCCGAAGGCCCCGTACTCCTTGAACGCGGCGACGAATTCACCATCACCACCGACGACGTCCCCGGCACCCGCGACATCTGCGGCACCACCTACAAAGGCCTCGCCGCCGACGTCAGCCGCGGCGAACGCATCCTCGTCGACGACGGCCGCGTCACCCTCGAAGTCACCGACGTAGAAGGCCCCCGCGTCCACACCATGTGCATCGAGGGCGGCCTCATCTCCGACAACAAAGGCCTCAACCTCCCCGGCGTCTCCGTCTCCGTCCCCGCCCTCTCCGAAAAAGACATCGACGACCTCCGCTGGGCCCTGCGCATCGGCGCCGACATCATCGCCCTGTCCTTCGTACGCAGCGGACGCGACGCCGAGGACGTCCACCGCGTCATGGCACAAGAAGGCCGCCGCGTCCCCGTCATCGCCAAGATCGAAAAGCCGCAGGCCGTAGACAACCTCGAAAACATCGTCGACGCCTTCGACGGCATCATGGTCGCCCGCGGCGACCTCGGCGTCGAAATGCCCCTCGAAGCCGTGCCGCTTGTGCAGAAACGAGCCGTCAAACTCGCCAAGCGCAACGCCAAGCCCGTCATCGTCGCCACCCAGATGCTCGACTCCATGATCGAAGCCTCCCGCCCCACCCGCGCCGAAGCCAGCGACGTCGCCAACGCCGTCATGGACGGCGCCGACGCCGTCATGCTCTCCGGCGAGACCAGCGTCGGCAAACACCCCATCGAAACCGTCAAGACCATGTCCCGCATCGTCGAAGCCGCCGAAGAAGACATGCTCGCGGCCGGGCTCCCGCCCCTCACCGACCGCGACAAACCCCGCACCCAAGGCGGCGCCGTCGCCCGCGCCGCCGCCGAAATGGGCGACTTCCTCAACGCCAAATTCCTCGTCGCCTTCACCCAGTCCGGCGACACCGCCCGCCGCCTCTCCCGCTACCGCTCCCCGATTCCCGTGCTCGCCTTCACCCCCGAACCCGCCACCCGCTCCCAGCTCAACCTCACCTGGGGCGTCGAAACCTTCCTCGGCCCCGTCGTCCAGACCACCGACGCGATCGTCGACCACGTCGACGAGCAACTGCTGCGCATCGGCCGCTGCCAGAAGGGCGACGTCGTGATCATTACGGCGGGTTCCCCGCCGGGCGTCGCCGGCACGACGAACATGGTCCGGGTGCATCACGTCGGCGAGGACGACTCCCCGAAGTAGCCCTGAGAAGGGCGTCCGTCAGTACTTGGGGCCCACGTGCCGGTCCATGAGCGCGACGGATTCCCGGCGGGCGACGGAGATGTTCCAGGCGTTCGCCTGCTTCCACTCGACGCCCAGCGCGTCCAGGGTGTCGGTGTAGAGCCGCCGGATGTCCTCGGACTTGTTGGTGAAGAAATATCTCGGGTACTCGTAGCGCTTCCGCTCACCCTGGACGAGGCGCGTGGCCCAGTTGGTGATCCGGCAGCCGTCGGAGTGGATGAGGCCCTTCACGAACTCCCAGGGGTGCGCGTCGGTGATCGTCTGCTGCCACGGCTCCAGTGTGATCGTGCGGTCGTGTTTCTTGCCGGGGGCGTGCTGCGGGAACAGGCACGGCCAGTGCTTGCTGTAGGACGTGATCATCGTGCAGCCCACGTTCTGCACGCGGCAGACGGCACCCTCCGGGCGGACCGCGCGCACGGCCTCCTCGCAGGCGGCGATGAGCCCGGGCCAGGAGTCGGCACACGCGATGCGGAGGGCGTACCCGCCTCGCGGCTGACGGCTCAGACAGCCGTCGCCCAGGTAGAGGCCGAGCAGGTAGGCATAGGGTGCCGGGCTCGGCGTCGCGGCGGGTACGGCGCAGCGAACGCACTCGCCGCTGCGCTGAAGCGGCTCGATTCGGACGCGCCAGTCGCGGAGCGCGGAGCGCGATATCCCGGTCAGTTGGCTCACTGAGTTGAGGCTGCGGCCCTCATCGACAAGTGAGAGGGCGCGACGGCGCGTTTCGAGGTCGTACATGTGACCGAGCGTGGTCGGATTGCTTGCTCACCGGGCAAACTCGAAGGTCAGTTCACTCGATGTGGCGAAGATCGCCATTCTTGGAACGCCTTGGAATTGAAGGGAGAGTACCCCGGGTCGGATTCGAACCGACGCTGAATGGGTTTTGAATCCATCGCCTCTACCGCTGGGCTACCGGGGCTCCTTCAAAACGAAGGGTTGCGGATGCCCTTCGGCCCCCAACGATACCGGAGATAGGTAGGCTCATGGTGCAGTACCCCGCCTGGAACAAGGAGTCCCGTGAGCGCCCCCGAGCCCGCTGACGAGCAGCAGCATGTACCCCCGACGACGACGCGTGTCGTCATCGCCGAGGACGAGGCACTGATCCGGCTCGACCTCAAAGAGATGCTGGAAGAGGAAGGCTATTCGGTCGTCGGTGAGGCCGGCGACGGCGAGACGGCCGTGAAGCTGGCGGAGGAGCACCGCCCGGATCTGGTGATCCTCGATGTGAAGATGCCGATTCTGGACGGGATTTCGGCCGCGGAGCAGATCGCGAAGGAGCGGCTGGCGCCGGTTCTGATGCTGACGGCTTTCTCGCAGCGGGAGCTGGTCGAGCGGGCGCGTGACGCGGGCGCGATGGCGTATCTGGTGAAGCCGTTCAGCAAGAGCGATGTCGTGCCGGCGATCGAGATGGCCGTATCCCGCTTCACGGAGATGCGGGCGCTGGACGCGGAGATCGCGGATCTCTCCCTGCGCCTGGAGACGCGGAAGCTGGTGGACCGGGCGAAGAGCGTGCTGCAGACGAAGTACGGCCTGACGGAGCCCGCCGCGTTCCGGTGGATCCAGAAGACGTCGATGGATCGTCGGATGACGATGCAGGCGGTGGCGCAGGCCGTGATCGACGAGGTCCCGGGGAAGTAGCCGCAGGTACGACGCGAAGGGGCCCGCACCGATCGGTGCGGGCCCCTTCGCATTGCGTACGTAGGTAAGGTCAGTCCTCGCCGAGGTAGGCCTTGCGTACGGATTCGTCGTGCAGCAGGTCCTGACCGGTCCCGCTGAGGACGATGTTGCCGATCTCCATGACGTGGCCCTGGTCGGCCAGGGAGAGCGCGGCCTGGGCGTTCTGCTCGACGAGCAGGATGGTCATGCCGGTGGACTTGAGCTCGACGATGGTGGACATGATCTTCTGCATCATGATGGGGGAGAGCCCCATGGAGGGCTCGTCCAGCATGAGCAGTTTGGGCTGGCACATCAGGGCGCGGCCCATGGCCAGCATTTGCTGCTCGCCACCGGACAGCGTGCCGGCGGCCTGCTTTCGACGCTCGCCCAGGATGGGGAAGAGGTCGTAGGCGTGCTGGATGTCCTTGGCGATGCCGTCGGCGTCCTTGCGCAGGTAGGCGCCGAGCTTGAGGTTCTCCTCGATGGTCAGGCGGGGGAAGATGTGCCGCCCTTCCGGAGAGTGAGCGAGCCCCAAGGCGACGATCTTGTGGGCCGGGACCTTTTCGATGGGCTGGCCGTCGAAGAGGACTCGGCCACCGGTCGGCCGCAGCAGGCCGCTCAGGGTGCGCAGGGTGGTGGTCTTGCCGGCGCCGTTGGTGCCGATGAGGGTGACGACCTGGCCGGCTTCTACGCTGAAGGAGATGCCTTTGACGGCTTCGATCTTGCCGTAGGAGACGCGCAGGTCTTCGACTTCGAGCAGGGCGGTCATCGCTCGTCCTCCGTGGTGCTGGTGGTGCTCGCGGCTTGAGCGGCTTCCGCGGCCTCGGCTGCTTCGACTTCGGCGACTTCTTCCGCCCCCGGGGCGCCCTCGAAGGGTTCGCCGAGGTAGGCGGCGATGACGCGTTCGTCGTTCTGGACGACTTCGCTGGTGCCTTCGACGAGCTTTTCGCCCTGGACGAGGCAGGCGACGCGGTCGCTGAGGTTGAAGATGAAGCGCATGTCGTGCTCGATGACGAGGACGGCGATGCCCTTGTCGCGGATGGCGAACACCAGTTCCTCGGTGGCTCGCGTCTCCTGCGGGTTCATGCCGGCCGTGGGCTCGTCGAGGAGCAGCAGGCCGGGTTCGCTCGCGAGTGCCCGGGCGATTTCGAGCTTGCGCTGTTCGCCGTAGGGCAGGTTCTTCGCGAGGTGCTCGGCCTTGTTCTCGAGGCCGATGAACTCCAGGAGTTCCATGGCGCGTGCGCGGCTGGCGGCTTCGGCCCTGTGGTAGCGGGGGCCGCGGATGAGGGCTGAGAAGAGGCCCTCCTTGGTGCGGGTGTGCCGGCCGACGAGGACGTTTTCCAGGACGGTCATGTTGGCGAAGAGCCGGATGTTCTGGAAGGTACGGGCGATGCCGGCCGTGGTGACGAGGTGCGGCTTGGGCGGAAGGACCGTGCCCTTGTACCTCACCGTGCCCTCGGTTGGGATGTAGAGCCCGGTCAGACAGTTGAAGAAGGTGGTCTTGCCGGCGCCGTTGGGGCCGATGAGGCCGACGATCTCGCCGCTGTTGACGGTGAGGTCTACGTTGCGGACGGCGGTGAGGCCGCCGAAGCGCATGATTACGCCGCTGGCTTCGAGGATGGTCTCGGTGGTGGCGGTTGCGGTGGTGGTGGTCATGTGGTTCACACCCCGGCCGTGGCGGGCGCTGCGGGAGCGGCGGGTTCGGTTGGTTCCTCGGCTTCGTGGAATTCGAGCTGGCGCCGCCGGTTGGCGATGACGCCTTCGGGGCGGAAGCGCATGAGGATGATGAGGGTGATGCCGAAGGCGAAGAGCTGGTATTCCTGGAGGAATTCGAGCTTTTCGGGGATGAGGTACAGCAGCGCCGCGCCGAGGAGGGGGCCGCTGACGGTGCCCATGCCGCCGAGGACGACCGCGGCCAGGAGGAACGCGGAGTTGGGGGCGACGGGCCCGGCGAAGACGTAGGGGTCGGGCACGACGTTGTTGGTGACGTGGGCGCTGACGGTGCCGGCGAGGCCGGCGAGGGAGGCGCCGAGGGCGAAGGCGATGAGCTTGACGCGGAAGCCGTTGATGCCCATGGCGGTGGCGGCGGTCTCGTCTTCGCGGATGGCGACCCAGGCGCGGCCGATGCGGGAGTCGGAGGCCCGGTTGAAGACGAGCACCACGACCACGGTGACGATGAGCATGAGCAGGTAGTAGTTGGCGAAGCGGCCGAGGGTGAACCCGGCGAAGGTGTGGTTCGCGCCGAAGTTGAAGCTGCCGATGCTCAGGTCGGGGATGGCTGCGATGCCGTTGGGCCCGTTGGTGACGTCCGGGCCGGAGCTGCCGTCGAGGTTGCGGACGACGATGCGGAAGATCTCACCGAAGCCGAGGGTGACGATGGCGAGGTAGTCGCCGCGCAGCCGCAGGGTGGGAGCGCCGATGAGGACGCCGAAGATGAGTGAGGCTGCGGCTCCGGTGAGGGCGGCGGCCCAGAAGGGGAACGTCGTCCCGGAGATGGTGGAGTACTCGGAGCCGGAGACCAGGGCCGCGGCGTAGGCGCCGACGCCGAGGAAGGCGACGTAGCCGAGGTCGAGGAGGCCGGTGAGGCCGACGACGATGTTCAGGCCCAGGGCGACCGTGCCGAAGATGAGGATGTTGACGCCGACGTTGGCGTCGTGGTCGTTGTTCTGGGTGAAGGGGAAGATCGCGGCGGCCACGAAGGCGAGCGTCATGGCGTAGCTGCGGTTGCCGGCGCTGATCGCGGAGAAGCGGTCGAGCAGGCCTGCGCTGTGCAGGGCCCAGGAGCCGAGGAGGGTGACGATGAGGAAGCCGCTGAAGAGCTCGCCGCCCTCGGTGTCGATGCCGTAGGTGAAGACCAGGAGCCCGAGGCCGATGACGACGGCGATGATGCCGCGCTGCTGCCAGCCGGGGAGGACCGCGAGCGGCTTGGTGCGCTCGGGCTTGGCGACGTATGCGGCGAGGGTGGCCTTGAGGCTGTCCTTGCCGCTGACCGTGGCGGGGCCGGGCTTGGGCAGTGCCAGTGCGCCGATGACGGGGACGATGGAGAAGAGTCCCGCGAGTACGCCGCCGACTACCCAGTTGGCCACGCCGCCGAGTTCGGTGGCGATCGAGATGAGCGAGAACCAGGTGACGCCGAGACCGGCGAAGGCGCTCAGGACGATCGGCGCGGTGGTGCCGCCGGCCGGGGTGAGCCAGCCCAGGCCTTTGATGCCGTAGCCGGCGAGGGCGAAGAGCACCGTGAGCAGGCCGGCGGTGAAGGCGAGCCACTGCAGGCCGGCGGGTGAGCCGTAGTAGGTGAGGTCGCCCGGGAATTCGCTGGTCCAGGTCCAGGCGAGGAAGGCGCCCACGCAGGTGAGGAGGCCGCCGGCGACGGTGAGGGCGCGGGCGATGTTCTCCGGGAGGGGGATCAGGCCTGCGGCGCTGACGGTCGTGGCCGGGGTGTTGTCCTTGATGGTGTCAGTCATGGTGTCACGCCCTGTCCGCGACGCGTTCGCCGAGTAGGCCTTGTGGCCTCAGCAGGAGTACGAGGATGAGGAGGACGAACGCCCACACGGAGGTCCAGCCGCCGCCGCCGAACTGTTCCATGCCGGGGATGTTGGCGATGTAGGCGCTGGCGAGGGCTTCGGCGACGCCGAGGACGAGGCCGCCGAGCATGGCGCCGTAGATGTTGCCGATGCCGCCGAGGACGGCGGCGGTGAAGGCCTTGAGGCCGGCCTGGAAGCCCATGTCGTACTTGATCTGGCCGTAGCGCAGTCCGTAGGCGACCGAGGCGACGGCGGCGAAGAGGCCGCCGATGGCGAAGGCGATGACGATGACCCGGTTGGTGTCGATGCCCATGAGCTGGGCGGTGTCCGGGTCCTGGGCGGTGGCCTGCATGGCGCGGCCGGTGCGGGTGGAGCGGACGAAGCCGGCGAGGGCGCCCATGCACAGGGGGGCGGCGATGATGACGAAGAGGTCGCCGCTGCTGAAGCTGATGGAGCCGATGTGCCAGGGTCCGGCGTCGATCTGGGGGAAGACGCGGGCGTCCGTGGCCTTGGGGTACCAGTTGCGGACGGCTTCCTGGAGGGCCAGGGAGAGTCCGATGGCGGTGATGAGTGGCGCGAGGCGTGGCGCGTTTCTCAGCGGCCGGTAGGCGAATCGTTCTGCCCCGGTGGCGATGAGCACGGCGACGACGGCGCCGCCGATGAGCATCAGGGGTAGGGCTACCCACATGGAGGTGCCGGATGGAAGGGCGAACCAGACCGTGAGGGCGCCGAAGCCGCCGGTCATGAAGATCTCGCCGTGGGCGAAGTTGATGAGCTGGACGATGCCGTACACCATCGTGTAGCCGATGGCGATCAGCCCGTACATCGAGCCGAGGAACAGCCCGTTGGCCAGCTGTTGCGGCAGGGTGTTCACCGCATGGCCTCCATGTCGCTGGGGAGCAGGGGAGTTTTTCGGGGCGGGTTCCCGGCTGTGCCGGGTTCCCGGGTCATGGCACGGGCCGCGCGGTGGTGGGTGGACCTCCGCGCGGCCCTTTTGTGGTGCTGTGGTGGCGCTGTGTGTCGTTACGGCGGTTCCAGGTCCTGGGTTTCCAGGGGTCCTGCCGCTACTCCGGTGGTCAGCCGGTGTAGGTGCCGCTCTTGACGGCCGCCCACTTGCCGTCCTTGACCTCGTAGACGGTGAGCTGCTTGTTGGTGGTGTCACCGAACTCGTCGAAGGAGACGTGGCCGGCGATGCCGTCGAAGTCGGTCTTCTGGACGGCCGCGGTGATCTGGGCGCGGGCGTCGGAGGGGATCTTGCCGTCCTTCACGACCTCGCCGACGGCCTTGATGATGGCCGTGGTGGCGTCGTAGGAGTAGCCGCCGTAGGTCTGGTAGTCGCCCTTGAGGCCGGAGGCCTTGTAGGCCGTGATGAAGTCCTGGGCGGCAGGCAGGGTGGTGACGGGGACGCCGACGGAGGTGACGTAGTCGCCCGCGGTGGCCGCGCCGCCGTTGGTGATGTAGGTGTCGGAGTACATGCCGTCACCGCCGAACAGCGGGATCTTGGAGCCGGCGGCCTTGAGCTGCTTGGTGATCAGCGAGGACTCGTCGTACTGGCCGCCGTAGTAGAGCAGGTCGGCGCCGGAGTTCTTGATCTTGGTGACGAGGGTGGAGAAGTCGGTGTCGCCGGCGTTGACGTGGTCGGTGCCGACCGCCTTGCCGCCGAGCGCGACGAACTTGTCCTTGAAGATGGCGGCCAGGCCGGCACCGTAGGTCTGCTTGTCGTCGACGACGAAGACCTTCGTCTTCTTGATCGTGTTGTAGGCGTAGTCCGCGGCGAACGCGCCCTGGAGGGCGTCGGTGGTGGCGGTGCGGAAGTACGTCTTGTACGGGCGGACCTTCTTGCCGGTCGCCCAGTTGGCGCCCTGGGTCAGCGCCGGGTTGGTGTTCGAGGGGGAGATCTCGACCAGGTTCGCGCTGTTGAAGACCTGCTGCATCGACTGGGCCACGCCGGAGTTCAGGGGGCCGACGACGCCGAGGACGTCCTCGTCGGCGACGAGCGTGGTGGCGTTCTGCTGGCCGGTGGCCGGCTGCGCCTTGTCGTCGAGTTCCTTGATCTTGAACGTGACGCCGGAGACCGTCTTGTTCTTGTTGGCGTCTTCGACGGCGAGCTTGGCGCCACCGAGGATGCCCAGGCCGGTGGCCGAGTTCGCACCGGAGAGCGGGGCGTCGACCCCGATCACGACGGTGGTGGACTTGCTGTCGCTGCTGCTGGAGTCATCGCCGCGTGAGCCGCAGGCGGTCAGCGTGAGCGCCCCGACGCTGAGCGTGGAGGTGAGAATCAGCAAGGAACGGTGTCGCACGATTGGTCCTTTCCCCTGGCGCGGCCCGCTCTGCTTGAGGGGCCGAGTCGTGCGCTGGTACCGAACTGAGCTGGAATCCGGTGGCGCGGTGACTGGGCGTGACTATAGGCGCGTCGGAGGGTGTCTGGGAGTGGGGTAGGACATGATGTGACGCTCTTGTTATGACATGAGCAAAGCTTGAGGTTCGGCTCGGTGACAAAACGGCATCATCTTTTCAAAACCGAAGATTTCACATACTGAGAATCCCCAGTTCCGGTGCGTGTTTTTGCGCCACCTGTGAGGAGTTCTCACATGACGTGCGCAGCGCTGTGAACAGGTCATCGGGGTAGTCGCCGCCGATGATGTAGCTCTCCTGCTGTATTGCGCGGGTGTTACGAAGCGTTACGTCGAGGAAAGCGAGCACGACTTTCCTGGGCACGCCGCGGCAGTCGCGCACATGGAATCGCAGGACAATCCGCACCTCGCTCCCCGCCTCGACGGTGAACGGTGTGGCGGGCGCCGCGACCGTCGTCACGCTTTCGGATGACAGCCGGATCTCCCGTACGGTGACCGGCGGCCCCTCCGTGACCGAGACGGTGAACCGGAGGGTGAAAGTCCGGGTGGCGCGATCCGGTGTGTCCCTGCCCGGCCCCTCGTACTCGAAGCGGGTGGCCTGGGCCGGCCAGGGCGGCGGAGGGGGCTCGGGCGGGGCCGGGCGGGTGGCGGCGGCGTAGCCCGCGAGCGCGGCCAGGACGGTGGCACAGGCCACCGAGACGGTCGCCCGGCGCCGGCTGCGGGGCAGTGCGGCCCAGCGGTCGGACAGGCGGGGCGCGCCGGTCTCCGGGCCGATCACGTCCACGTCCGCGGGGCCGCGCATCGTCGTGCCTTCGCCGGGCTCGACCGGTCCGATGCCGCTCATGACGAAACGTTAGACCGCGCTGCCGCGCGCCACAACGGAGCCTCGTGCGGCCGGGCTTGCGCATACCGGGGCCGGTCAGCCGGTGATGCCGTTCGGCGTCACCGGCCGCAGCGCGCACGTGAGCCGGGCGGAGCAGACCCGCCGGCCCTGCTCGTCCGTGATGGTGATCTCGTACGTGGCGGAGGAGCGGCCCCGGTGCAGGGGGGTGGCGGTGCCGGTGACGACGCCGTCACGGACACCGCGGTGGTGGGTGGCGTTGAGGTCGACGCCGACGGCGATCTTGCCGGAGCCGGCGTGGAGCATGGCGCCGACGGAGCCGAGGGTCTCGGCGAGGACGGCGGAGGCGCCGCCGTGCAGGAGGCCGTAGGGCTGGGTGTTGCCCTTGACGGGCATGGTGCCGACGACGCGGTCGGCGGTGGCCTCGACGACCTCGATGCCCATGTGGTTGCCGAGGTGGCCGGCGGAGAAGAGCGCGACGATGTCGACGCCGAGGCCGGCGTACTCCTCCACTACTTCCGGGGGGAAGGGAGTGCGGGTCTGCTCGCCCATGCCGGTCGGCTCCTCAAGGTGTTGTGCCGTTCGATGGTTCGCTGTAGTTGTACTGACCAGCTTTATACCGGACGGTCAGTGCCGCCCTCCAGGCGGATCAGCACCGACTTCGACGCCGGGGTGCCGCTGGTGTCGGCGGTGTGGTCCAGCGGGACCAGCACATTGGTCTCGGGGTAGTACGCGGCCGCGCAGCCCCGGGGCGTCGCGTAGTGCACCACCCGGAAGCCGGGGGCGCGCCGCTCGCTGCCGTCCGACCACTCGCTGACCAGATCCACGTAGGCGCCGTCGGCGAGGCTGTGGGCGGCGGCGTCCTCGGGGTTGAGCAGGACGACGCGGCGGCCGCCCTTGATGCCGCGGTAGCGGTCGTCGAGGCCGTAGATGGTGGTGTTGTACTGGTCGTGCGAGCGCAAGGTCTGCAGCAGCAGTCGGCCCTTGGGGACCGCCGGGTACTCCACCGGGGCCGCGGTGAAGTTGGCCTTGCCGGTGGCGGTGGGGAAGCTGCGGGAGTCGCGCGGGGCGTGCGGCAGGGTGAAGCCGCCCGGGTTGGCCACACGTGCGTTGAAGTCCTCGAAGCCGGGGACGACGCGCGATATTCGGTCGCGTATGAGGCTGTAGTCGGCCTCGAAGTCCGCCCAGGGCACGCGGCTGTCCGGCCCTAGCACGGCACGCGCAAGACGGGTGATGATGGCGGTCTCGGACAGCAGGTGCGGGCCGGCCGGTTCCAGGCCGCCGTGCGAGGCGTGCACCATGCCCATGGAGTCCTCGACGGTCACGAACTGCGGCCCGCCCGCCTGGACGTCCTTCTCGGTGCGGCCCAGCGTGGGCAGGATCAGGGCCCGGGCGCCGGTGACGACATGCGAGCGGTTGAGCTTGGTCGACACGTGGACGGTCAGACGCGCCTTGCGCATGGCGGCTTCGGTGGCGTCGGTGTCGGGGGAGGCGGCCACGAAGTTGCCGCCCATGGCGAAGAACACCTTGGCGTCGCCGTCGCGCAGCGCGCGGATGGACCGTACGACGTCGTAACCGTGCTCGCGCGGGGGCGCGAAGCCGAACTCCTTCTCCAGGGCGTCCAGGAAGGCCGGGGCGGGCCGCTCGAAGATGCCCATCGTGCGGTCGCCCTGCACGTTGCTGTGGCCGCGCACGGGGCAGACGCCGGCGCCGGGGCGGCCGATGTTGCCGCGCAGGAGGAGGAAGTTGACGACCTCGCGGATGGTGGGCACGGAGTGCTTGTGCTGGGTGAGGCCCATCGCCCAGCAGACCACGATGCTCTTCGACTTCAGGACGAGCGCGAGGAGCCGGTCGATCTCGGCGCGCTCCAGACCGGTGGCGCGCAGCACCTCGTCCCAGTCGGTGGCGCGGGCGGCGGCCGCGAAGGAGTCGTATCCGTGGGTGTGCTCGTCGATGAAGGCGTGGTCCAGGACCGTGTCCGGGGCCTCGTCCTCGGCCTTGAGCAGCAGGCTGTTCAGGGCGCGGAAGAGCGCCTGGTCGCCGCCGAGCCGGATCTGCAGGAACAGGTCGGACAGCGCGGTGCCGCCGCCCACCAGGCCCTTGGCGTGCTGCGGGTTCTTGAAGCGCTGCATGCCCGCCTCGGGCAGCGGGTTGATCGTGACGATCGTGGCGCCCTGGGCCTTGGCCTTCTCCAGGGCGGACAGCATCCGGGGATGGTTGGTCCCGGGATTCTGCCCGGCCACGATGATCAGGTCCGAGCGGTAGAGGTCCTCCAGCAGGACGCTGCCCTTGCCGATGCCGATCGTCTCGCTGAGCGCCGACCCGGACGACTCGTGGCACATGTTGGAGCAGTCCGGCAGGTTGTTCGTGCCGAACTCGCGGGCGAACAGCTGGTACAGGAAGGCGGCCTCGTTGCTGGTGCGGCCCGAGGTGTAGAACAGCGCCTCGTCGGGGCTGGCCAGGGCGGTCAGCTCCTCGGCGATGATCTCGAAGGCCCGCTCCCAGGGCACCGGCTCGTACCGGTCCGCTCCGGCGGGCAGGTACATGGGCTGGGTGAGCCGGCCCTGCTGGCCCAGCCAGTAGCCGCTGCGCCGGAACAGGTCGGAGACCGGGTGCTCGGCGAAGAAGTCCGGCGTCACCCTGCGCAGCGTCGCCTCCTCGGCGACGGCCTTCGCGCCGTTCTCGCAGAACTCCGCCTTGTGGCGGTGCTCCGGCTCCGGCCACGCGCAGCCCGGACAGTCGAAGCCGTCCTTCTGGTTGACCTTGAGGAGGGTCAGCGCGGTGCGCCGCACGCCCATCTGCTGATGCGCCATGCGCAGGCTGTGCCCGACGGCCGGCAGCCCGGCAGCGGCGTGCTTCGGCGCGCTGACTTCGGGCGCGTCCTGGACCGGGTCCCCTGAGGGTGCTTTGCCTGCCATGCCTCCGATCCTGCCACGGCCGGGATTGTCAGTGGAGCGTGGGAGGATCGGACGCGTGGCAGAGACAGCATCGAAGACGAACGCAGAGACCACCCCGGCGACCGGCGGCCAGCGCCCCCGGCTGCTCCTGCTGGACGGGCACTCCCTTGCCTACCGGGCGTTCTACGCGCTGCCGGTGGAGAACTTCAGCACCGCCACCGGGCAGCCGACGAACGCGATCTATGGTTTCACGTCCATGCTGGCGAACACGCTGCGTGACGAGAAGCCCACACACCTCGCGGTCGCCTTCGACGTCTCCCGCAAGACCTGGCGCTTCGACGAGTTCCCCGAGTACAAGGCGACCCGCTCCAAGACCCCGGACGAGTTCCGCAGCCAGGTCGAGCTGATCGGCGAGCTGCTGGACTCCATGTCGGTCAAGCGCTTCGCCGTCGAGGGCTTCGAGGCCGACGACGTCATCGCGACGCTGGCCACGCAGGCCGAGGCGCTGGGGTACGAGGTGCTGATCGTCACCGGCGACCGCGACGCTTTCCAGCTGGTCAGCGACCATGTCACGGTGCTGTACCCGACCAAGGGCGTCTCCGAGCTGACCCGCTTCACGCCGGAGAAGGTCGTGGAGAAGTACGGCCTCACCCCGGCCCAGTACCCGGACTTCGCCGCTCTGCGCGGCGACCCGTCGGACAACCTGCCGGGCATCCCGGGCGTCGGCGAGAAGACCGCCGCCAAGTGGATCACCCAGTTCGGGTCCTTCGCCGACCTCGTGGAGCGGGTCGAGGAGGTCAAGGGCAAGGCGGGCGAGAATCTGCGCGCCCACCTGGACGCGGTCAAGCTCAACCGGCGGCTCACCGAGATGGTGCGCGATGTCGCGCTGCCCTGCGGCCCCGAGGGGCTGATCCGGGAGCCGTACGACCGCGCCGCCCTCACGGTGGTGCTGGAGGCGCTGGAGTTCCGCAACGCCAACTTCCGGGAGCGGGTGTTCGCCGCCGACCCGGGCGCGGTCGAGGAGGAGATCGAGATCGCCGGCGGTGTCGAGATCGACGGCACCGTGATCGGCTCCGGCGAGCTGGAGGGCTGGCTGGCCGAGCACGCCGCCGCCGGGCCGCTGGGCGTGGCCACGGTCGACGCGTGGGCCCTGGGCAGCGGCAGCGTCTCGGAGATCGCGCTGGCCGCCGCCGGGGGACCGGCCGCCTGGATCGACCCGGCACAGCTGGCCGAGACCGACGAACAGGCCTTCGCGGCCTGGATCGCCGACCCGGCCCGCCCCAAGGTGCTGCACAACTCCAAGAACGTGATGCGGGTCTTCGCCGAGCACGGCTGGAGCGTGGCCGGCGTCGCGATGGACACCGCACTGGCCGCCTACCTGATCAAGCCGGGCCGCCGCTCCTTCGCCCTGGACGCCCTGTCCGTGGAGTACCTGGGCCGCGAGCTGGCCCCGGCCGGCGCCGAGAGCGGCCAGCTGGCCTTCGGCGAGGAGGAGGACGGCAAGGAGGCGGACGCCCTCATGGCCCAGGCCCGTACGGTCCTGGACCTCGGCGAGGCCTTCACCGAGCGGCTCGACGAGGTCGGCGCGGCCGGCCTGCTGCGCGATGTCGAGCTGCCGACCTCGGTGCTGCTGGCCCGCATGGAGCGGGCCGGGATCGCCGCCGACCGCGAGCACCTGGAGCGGCTGGAGCAGCAGTTCGCCGGCCAGGTCCAGCTCGCGGTGAAGGAGGCGCACGCCGCCGTGGGCCACGAGTTCAACCTCGGCTCGCCCAAGCAGCTGCAGGAGGTGCTCTTCGGCGAGCTGGGCCTGCCCAAGACCAAGAAGACCAAGACCGGTTACACCACCGACGCCGACGCCCTGGCCTGGCTCGCCGCCCAGACCGAGCACGAGCTGCCGGTGATCATGCTGCGCCACCGGGAGCAGGCCAAGCTCCGCGTCACCGTCGAGGGCCTGGTCAAGTGCATCGCCCCCCAGGGCCGCATCCACACCTCCTTCAGCCAGACCGTCGCCGCCACCGGCCGGCTGTCCTCCACCGACCCCAACCTGCAGAACGTGCCGGTCCGCACCGCCGAGGGCCGCGACATCCGCCGCGGCTTCGTCGTCGGCGAGGGGTACGAGTCGCTGCTCACCGCCGACTACAGCCAGATCGAACTGCGCGTCATGGCCCACCTGTCCGAGGACGAGGAGCTGATGGCCGCCTTCGCCTCCGGCGAGGACCTGCACACCACTGTCGGCTCCTACGTCTTCTCCGTCCCGCCGGAGAACGTGGACGCCGACATGCGCCGCAAGATCAAGGCGATGTCGTACGGACTGGCCTACGGCCTCTCCGCCTTCGGCCTCTCCCAGCAGCTCGGCATCGAGGCCGGCGAGGCCCGCGGCCTGATGGAGACGTACTTCGAGCGCTTCGGCGGCGTACGGGACTACCTGCAGCGCGTCGTCGAGGAAGCCAGGGTCACCGGATACACCGAGACGCTGCTGGGCCGCCGCCGCTATCTGCCGGACCTCAACAGCGACAACCGGCAGCGCCGCGAGATGGCCGAGCGGATGGCGCTCAACGCACCCATCCAGGGCTCGGCCGCCGACATCGTCAAGATCGCCATGCTGCGGGTCGACGAGGCGGTCACCAAGGAGGGGCTGGCCTCCCGCCTGCTGCTCCAGGTCCACGACGAAATCGTCATCGAGGTCGCCCCCGGCGAGCGCGCGGCGGTCGAGGAACTGGTCCGCCGCGAGATGGCAGGCGCCTACCCGCTGCGGGCCCCGCTCGATGTCTCGGTCGGCGTCGGCCCGGACTGGGAGTCCGCCGCCCACTGATCACCCGGGGTCCGCCGGCCGGCCGTCGCATGTACGAGCAGCGCGTACGCGAGGGCGGCCACCGGCAGACTCGCGCCCGCCCCGAACAGCGAGGTGGGCACCACGTCGGCCAGCGGCGCCCCCGGGTGCGCGTCCCACCACGACCGGCAGCGCAGCGCCGCACCCGCCACAGCCCCGGCGGCCAGCCCCGCCAGGGCCACCCGCCGAGCCCGCCGCGACAGCCGGGGGACACGGCGCGGCGGTGCCGGGTCGCGCGGCACGGCGCGCACGGCCCGTACGGCGCAGACACCCAGCACCGCCAGGCCGACCGCCGAACTGCCGTACTGCGCCCACTTGTGCAGCGGCCAGCCCTGCACGTCCTCGTCCAGGAACGGCAGCATCCGCACACCCCAGCGCCCGTGGTGCGTGAAGGCGTCCCACACCACGTGCGTGGCCGCGCCCGCCGTCGCCGAAGCCCAGAACCAGGCGGCGGTACGGGCAGTGGGAAGCACGGAGCCGTCGCAGCCCAGCACCGTGCCCACCGGCCCCTGCCACCGGTGCGGCAGCAGCGCCGTCAGCGGGCCGCGCACCACGTACCAGCCACCCACCAGACCGGCCGCGATCAGCGGATCGGCCAGCACGACCCCGAGCGGGCCGTGGGTGGCCTCGCCGTGGCGGAAGACACCGTGCACCAGCGAGTCCGCGAAGAACGGCGCGTCCGGCGCGAAAGAGCCCGCGACCAGGGCCGACGCGATCAGCGGGCCCCTGCCGCGCACCACGCCGTCACGGTCCTGCCGCAGGCCCGGAAGTACGGCCATGGCGTGGCTCAAAGTGAACGGCATACAACCTCTTTCTGAAGGTATCCGTCTGATCAGTATGCGAGGCACCCGTCTGTAGATGCGCGCGGGAAGTTGCCGTAGTGTCACCAGGGTTGTCGCGCGGGAGACGCACATCGGGTATATCGGGAGGGTTTCGGGTATGGCAGCGCGGTACGGCCGACGGATACGCAGGGGTGTCGCCGGCACGGCGGTCGCGACGGCTGCGATGGCGGCGCTGAGCGCCTCGCAGGGACCGGGATTCGCCTTCGCGAGCCAGAACAGCGACACGCTGAGAGCCGCGGTCACCGCACCCCCCGGCCCGGCCATCGACGGCGGGTCGCAGCCGAACTACATGGATCTGCCGCCGCTCAACACCCCGACGCCCGGCGTGTCCAGCAGCCCCGGCGCGGGCACCGGAACCGGCTCCACCACCGACACCAGCGGCACCGGCCTGCCGGCCACCGTCCTGGCCGCGTACCAGAAAGCCCAGACGGCGATCGCCCTCACCAGGCCGCAGTGCAACCTGCGCTGGGAACTGCTCGCCGCGATCGGCCAGGTCGAGTCCAACCAGGCGCGCGGCGGCAACGTCGACTCCGAGGGCACCACCCTGAGCCCCATCCTCGGCCCGGTCCTCAACGGCGACGGCTTCGCGAACATCAGCGACACCGACAACGGCGAATGGGACGGCGACAGCACCCACGACCGCGCCGTGGGCCCCATGCAGTTCATCCCCTCCACCTGGGCCACCTGGGGCGCCGACGGCAACGGCGACGGCGACAAGGACCCGAACAACATCTACGACGCCGCGCTCGCCGCCGGCAACTACCTGTGCGCCGACGGCCGCGACCTGTCCGTCGAGGCCGAACTCGACCGCGCGATCCTCGGCTACAACCACTCCCAGGCCTACCTGACGACCGTCCTGTCCTGGTACGACCACTTCCGCAAGGGCGGGGCCGTCTCCATCCCCGACAGCGGCAGCGGCTACACGACCAACCCCCGTACGTCGACCGGCGCGAGCGCCAGTCCGACCGCGACCAAGTCCCCGTCGGCCTCCGCCTCGTCGTCCAAGTCGGCCAGCGCCTCGGCCTCGGCCTCCGCCTCCGCGACGAAGTCGCCGACCGCCACCGCGACCGCCAGCGGCTCCATCAGCGCCTCGGCGTCGGCCTCCGCGTCCACCTCCGCCAGCGCGTCCGCCTCGGCCTCGGCCTCCGCGTCCGCATCCGCCTCCGAGTCGGCCAGCCCCACCGCCACCACCTGCGCGACCGACTCCGCGACGGCCACCGAGACCGCCTCGCCCACCGCCACCGCCACGGACGACCCGTGCGCCACGGCCTCCGCGAGCGCCAGCCCCAGCGCTTCGGAGTCGACCACCCCGGCGGTCGCCGAGTCCGCCTCCGGCAAGCTCAACTGACGTAACGCCTCATCGCCTACGGCCGCACTCCCTTCAGGAGTTGCGGCCGTACGTGTTCTCATCTCACGCCCCGGTTGCTACGGTGCCCCGGCTCGCCCGTCCGCACCCCGTCCTCACCCGACCGACCGGGAGGCCTGGTCATGCGCGCCCTGATCGCCTCGGCCATCGGACTGGCCGCCGCCCTGGCCCTCGTACTCACCCTCAGCGCGATCGGTACGCCCAGCGGCAGCACCTCGCCCGAGCCGCTGCTGACCACCATCCCCTCGCACCCGTAGGAGGCGAGCGACATGCGCCGCAGGTCCAGCCTGGTGCTCCTCGCCCTCGCCGTCTTCTTCGCCGCGCTGTCGCCGCTGCTGCGCTGGTACGCCTTCCCCCGGCTGGCCAGGATCCCGGCAGGCCAGTACCAGTCCGTCGTCCTGGAGGCGAAGAACGCCACGCTCCTGGACTACGGCTCCATGACGGCCAAGAAGGTCTCCAAGGTCAGCATCGTCCAGACCCTCAAGGGCAACGTCGAGGAAGCGAAGAAGGTCGACAGGGCCACCGGCCGCAGCGTCGTCGTCTGGGACGGCCTCGCCTACATCGTCGGCCCCGACGGGAAGATGGTCTCCGAGCTCCCCGAGCGCTACATCTTCGACGCCCACAGCCAGGACCCCGTGCACTACGCGGGCGAGAGCGTGGACGGCGACCCGGTCACCCGACAGGGCATCGAGTACAAGTTCCCCTTCCTCACCGAGAAGCGCGACTACCTCTACTTCGACGCCCAGACCCGCACCTCCGCGCCCATCCACTACAAGGGCACCCAGAACTTCCGCGGCCTGGAGGTCTACTACTTCGAGCAGACCATCCCCTGGACCCGGGTCGCGCTCCCCAAGAAGCTGCCTGTCGCGGGCGTCACCCCCGCCACTGTCGAGGCCATGGGCATGCAGCGCTGGTACACCACCAAGCGCATGTTCTGGGTCGACCCGACCACCGGCGCCCCCGTCAACGGCGAGGAGATCCACCAGGAGGAGATGCGCTACACCGACGGGAAGACCCCGCCGGTCACCGCCTTCGCGGGCGACGTGAAAATGCGCGAGGACTACATCCAGCACACCGTCGCCCTCGTGAAGTCCCAGCGCCAGCTCGTCCTGCTGATGACCACCTACCTGCCCTGGGGCTTCCTCTTCCTCGGCGCGGCCCTGCTGTCGCTCTCGCTCCTGCTGGAGGCGCGCGGCCGCCGCCGCAGGCCTCCGGCCTCCGCCCAGACGTACGACCCCGAACCGGTGCCGGTCGGCTAGCGGCGGGCGTTCAGCCGGCGGGTCGGCTCCGCCGTCGAGGGATCCTCGGGCCACGGATGCCGGGGGTAGCGCCCGCGCAGTTCCGCGCGCACCGAGCGGTAGCCGTCGCGCCAGAAGGAGGCCAGGTCGGCGGTGACGGCGGCCGGGCGGCCGGCGGGGGAGAGGAGGTGGATGAGGAGAGGGACGCGGCCGCCCGCGATGCGCGGGGTCTCGGTCCAGCCGAACAGCTCCTGGAGCTTGGCGGCGAGCACCGGCTGCTCGCCCTCGTACGAGATCCGGACGCGCGACCCGGACGGCACCTCGACCCGCTCCGGGGCGAGCTCGCCGAACCGGGCGGCGTCGCCGGTGGCCCAGGGCAGCAGCCGCGAGAGGGCCTGCCCGGCCTCGACGCGCTCCAGGTCGGCGCGGCGGCGGGCTTTGCCGAGCTCGGGGCCGAGCCAGTCCTCGACGCGGTCCGGGGCGAGCAGGGCGGCCTCGGAGACGTCGGGCCAGGGCGCCCCCAGCTCGCGGTGGAGGAAGGCCAGCCGTAGCCGCAGGGCCTGGGCGTCCTGGGTCCAGCGCAGCAGGCCGGTGCCCTCGCTGCGCAGGCCGTCCAGCAGTGCCGCCCTCAGCAGCCCGGCCGCCGGGTTGCGCAGGGGCCGAGAGGCCAGCTCGACGGCGCCCAGGCGCTCGACGCTGCGGGCGACGACATCGCCGCCGCTCCAGGCCACCTCCTCGTACGAGTGCAGCAGCGGCCCGGCGGCCCGGCGTGCCGTCTCCTCGTCGATCACCGCGGCCAGCCGCACCCGGGCCGACGCCGCGGTCGCGGGCCGGTCGGCCACGGCGACGGCCAGCCACTCCGAGGCGCTCAGCGCGGACCCGTCGCCGAGCTGGGCGGCGGTGCCGGACGCCATCAGATACGCCCCGCCCCGCCTGCGCGCGACGCGTTCGGGGAAGGCGAGGGCCGCGATGATCCCGGCGGCGGCATCGTCGCCGAGATCCCCGGCGCCGGCGGTGGACGCGGCGGCCGAGGCCAGCCGTCTGGCTTCGGTGCGCCAGCGCGCCGCATAGCCGTCGCCGCCGCGGCGGGCGGTGCGCAGCGCGGCCGCCAGGTCGTCGCCGTAGGAGCGCGGCGGCTCCTCACTCAGCAGGGCGACGATGTCGGCGGCCCGGCGGGAGCCGACGAGGGGGGCGCCGTCCAGGAGCGCACGCGCAAGGCGGGGATGGACGCCGATACGCGTCATGCGCGTGCCGCGTCCGGTGGGGCGGCCGGAGGCGGGGTCGACGGCGCCGATGGCGGCGAGCACCTCGCGGGCCGCCGACATGGCGCCGGCGGGAGGGGTGTCCAGCAGGGCCAGGCCCGAGGCGGCGGGGTCGCCCCAGGCGGCGGTCTGGAGGGCGAACTGCGTCAGGTCGGCGACCGCGATCTCGGGGGAGGGGAAGCGCGGCCGGGAACCGTCGTCGGCCTCGCTCCAGCAGCGGTAGACGGTGCCCGGGGTTTCGCGCCCGGCCCGGCCGAGCCGCTGGGTGGAGGTCGCCAGGGAGACCCGGACGGTCGTCAGCGAGCCAAGGCCCCGGCCGTGGTCCATGCGCGGCTCGCGCGCCAGCCCGGAGTCGACCACGATCCGCACCCCGGGCACCGTCAGGCTCGACTCGGCCACCGAGGTCGACAGGATGACCCTGCGCCGGGATCCACCGCCCCCGAGCACCGCGTCCTGCACCGCCGCAGGGGCCTGCCCGTGCAGCTGCAGCACGTCGGCGTCCAGGTTGCCCAGCTGCCCGGCCACCCGGGCGATCTCGCCGACCCCGGGCAGGAAACACAGCACATCACCCCCGGGCACCTCGGTGAGCGCCCGCCGCACCGTCGCCGCCACATGGCCGAGGAACGCCGGATCGACCCGCATCCCATGCGGCGGCCGTATCCCGCGCGGGGGCGGGGCGTAGCGGACGGCCACCGAATGCATCCGGCCCTCGGCGGCGACCACCGGGGCGTTGTCCAGCAGCCACGACCACGCCTGTACGTCCGTCGTCGCCGAGGCCGCCACCAGCCGCAGATCGGGGCGCAGCATGGCCCGTACGTCCAGCAGGAAGGCCATCGCTGTGTCCGCGTCGAGATGCCGCTCATGGCACTCGTCGAGGAGGACGACATCCACCTCCGCCAGCTCCTGGTCCCGCTGCAACCGCTGCAGCAGCACGCCCGTGGTCACCACCTCGACCACCGTGTCCCCGGAGACCCTGCGCTCACCCCGCACGGTGAATCCGACCCGCCCGCCGGTCTCCTCGCCCAGCAGCCACGCCATCCGCCGCGCCGCCGCCCGCGCGGCCATGCGCCGGGGCTCGGCGACCAGCACCCGCATCCCCGCCTCGGCGAGCGCCAGCGGCACCAGCGTCGTCTTCCCCGTTCCCGGTGGCGCGGTCAGCGCGGCGCAGCCGTGCGTCTCCAGCGCCCGCAGCAGGGCCGGGACGGCCGCGCGCACCGGCAGATCGGGCAGCTCGGGGGTGGTCCGGCCAGGGGTCATCCGGCGACGCAGACGAAGATCGCCGTCCCCGGCAGCAGCGCCCCGCGCAGCGGGGACCAGCCGCCCCACTCCTGCCGGTTCCAGTCGGGCCACTCCGGCTCGACGAGGTCGGTGAGCCGGAAGCCGGCGCCGGCGATCTCCCGGACCCGGTCGCCCAGGGTGCGGTGGTGCTCGACGTACACCGCCCGCCCGGCCTCGTCCTGCTCGACGTACGGCGTGCGGTCGAAGTAGGAGGACGCCGCAGTCAGCCCCTCCGGGCCCGGCTCGTCCGGGAACGCCCAGCGCACGGGGTGCGTGACGGAGAAGACCCACCGCCCGCCGGGCCGCAGGACACGCCGCACCTCGCGCATGACCTTCGCGGTGTCGGCGATGAACGGCAGCGCGCCGTACGCCGAGCACGCCAGGTCGAAGGAGGCGTCCGCGAACGGCAACGCGCTCGCGTCGGCCTGGACGAGGGGGAAGTCACCGCCGATGCGCCTGCCGTGCTGCAGCTGCCGGTAGGAGAGGTCGAGCGCGACCGGCCGGGCGCCGCGCGCGGCGAGCCAGCGCGAGCACTGGGCGGCGCCGGCGCCGATCTCCAGCACCGACAGGCCCTTCAGCCCGTCCGCCGGGCCGAGCAGCCGCGCGTCCTCCTCGTCCAGCCCCTCCGGCCCCCAGACGAAGCGGTCGTCGCCGAGGAAGTCCCCGTGTTCGACCTGGTATTCGTCGGCGTTGCCGTCCCACCAGCCGCGATTGGCCCGGATGCTCTCCGTGTTGTCGGCGCTGCGCCGCGTCGCCTCCGGCTCCTCTTCCGTATCCTCGGGCTCTTCCATGGGGCTGGGTGCTTGGATCATCACGCTTGTCGTCGTACTCTCTGTGTTGACCTGTGGCTGCGGGAAGTGCCCGGTATGGGGTGTTATGCCCCCGGTGTGCTCTTCGCGCATTGACCGTGCCCGGCTGCCCCCGTATGCTACAAGTTGCGCTGCGAGCCTGCGCGCCTCGGACCGAGCAGGCTGCGCTCGAATCTGTTGTTAACCTCTCGGCCTTGCGGCTGTCCGGAATTCGGCAGGAGCGATCACGGGCTCACGGCGTAGCAGTACCTACGACTTACTGTCCGTACCGGAGCCCTTCCTATAATGACGAGCAGCACCGAGGCCCCTCGTACCACCCCGCAGGTGGCGGTCAACGACATCGGTAACGAGGAAGCCTTCCTCGCCGCGATCGACGAGACGATCAAGTACTTCAACGACGGCGACATCGTCGACGGCGTCATCGTGAAGGTCGACCGGGACGAGGTCCTGCTCGACATCGGTTACAAGACCGAAGGCGTCATCCCCTCCCGCGAGCTCTCCATCAAGCACGACGTCGACCCCAATGAGGTCGTCGCCGTGGGTGACGAGATCGAGGCCCTTGTTCTCCAGAAGGAGGACAAGGAAGGTCGTCTCATCCTGTCCAAGAAGCGTGCGCAGTACGAGCGCGCCTGGGGCACGATCGAGAAGATCAAGGAAGAGGACGGCATCGTCACCGGCACCGTCATCGAGGTGGTCAAGGGTGGTCTCATCCTCGACATCGGCCTCCGTGGCTTCCTGCCGGCTTCGCTCGTCGAGATGCGCCGCGTCCGCGACCTCCAGCCCTACGTGGGCAAGGAGCTCGAGGCCAAGATCATCGAGCTGGACAAGAACCGCAACAACGTGGTCCTGTCTCGCCGTGCCTGGCTCGAGCAGACCCAGTCCGAGGTCCGCCAGACGTTCCTCACGACCCTCCAGAAGGGTCAGGTGCGCTCCGGCGTCGTCTCCTCGATCGTCAACTTCGGTGCCTTCGTGGACCTGGGTGGCGTCGACGGTCTCGTGCACGTCTCCGAGCTGTCCTGGAAGCACATCGACCACCCCTCCGAGGTTGTCGAGGTCGGCCAGGAGGTCACCGTCGAGGTTCTCGACGTGGACATGGACCGCGAGCGTGTCTCCCTGTCGCTGAAGGCGACCCAGGAGGACCCGTGGCAGCAGTTCGCCCGGACGCACCAGATCGGGCAGGTCGTTCCCGGTAAGGTCACCAAGCTCGTTCCGTTCGGTGCGTTCGTGCGCGTCGACGAGGGCATCGAGGGTCTGGTCCACATCTCCGAGCTGGCCGAGCGCCACGTGGAGATCCCGGAGCAGGTCGTCCAGGTCAACGACGAGATCTTCGTCAAGGTCATCGACATCGACCTCGAGCGCCGCCGCATCAGCCTCTCGCTGAAGCAGGCCAACGAGTCCTTCGGTGCCGACCCGGCCTCGGTCGAGTTCGACCCGACGCTGTACGGCATGGCTGCCTCGTACGACGACCAGGGCAACTACATCTACCCCGAGGGCTTCGACCCCGAGACCAACGACTGGCTCGAGGGCTTCGAGACCCAGCGCGAGGCTTGGGAGGGCCAGTACGCCGAGGCGCAGCAGCGCTTCGAGCAGCACCAGGCCCAGGTCATCAAGTCCCGCGAGGCCGACGAGCAGGCCGCTGCCGAGGGTACGGCGGCTCCCGCCGGTGCCGCCGGTGCCGGTCTTGGCGGCGGTTCGTACTCCTCGGAGTCCGATGACACCTCCGGCGCGCTGGCCTCGGACGAGGCGCTCGCCGCGCTTCGCGAGAAGCTGGCCGGCGGCCAGAGCTGAACGGCTCACCCGCTAGGCAGTAGCTGACGAGAGGCCCGCACCCGCGAGGGTGCGGGCCTCTCGCATGCGCCCGGAAAGAAACCTGCGCGATACACCCACCCCTGACGGCCCGTAACATCCCGCTGCGAGAGTCCCCTGCGCCAGGAGCGAAAGGGGAGTTCACTGATGTCTCAGATGTCTCGCATATCGCACTTCAACCGTCGCGATTTCCTCCGCACCGTCGGCGCCACCTCCGGCGCCGGCGCCATGTTCGCCACCATGGGCGCACTCGGCCTAGCCCCCACCGCGCAGGCCGCCACCCGCGACGCCAAGTACGTCGCGCCCACGGAGGGCGACTTCACGCTCACCGGAAAGGCCGCCGCAAGCGTCGTCATCCTCGGTGGCGGCATCGCGGGCCTGACGGCCGCGTACGAACTGGGCAAGGCCGGCTACGCCTGTACGGTCCTGGAGGCCAAGGACCGGGCGGGCGGGCGCAACTTCACCGTCCGGGGCGGGGACACCACCGTGGACCTGTACGGACACCGCCAGACCGCGAAGTTCAGCGACGGCCACTACATGAACGCGGGTCCCGCCCGTATCCCGCAATGGATGGTCACCCTCGACTACTGCCGCGAACTGGGCGTGCCCATCGAGGTGTTCACCAACGTCAACGCGGACGCCTACATCTACAACGAGTCGTCCGGCATGACCGAGCCGATGCGCTACCGCACCGCCAAGGCCGATATGTACGGCTATGTGTCGGAGCTGCTCGCCAAGGCGACCGACAAGGGCGCCCTGGACAAGGAGCTGACCACCGACGACAAGGAAGCCCTCACCGAGTTCCTGAAGGACTTCGGTGACCTGGGCGAGACTCTCTCCTACACCGACAGCGAGCGCCGCGGCTACTCAGTCGTCCCGGCCGCCGCCGGCACCCCGGGCGTCCGCTACGGCGACGTGCCGACCGCCTCCCAGATCTTCGCGACCGGCGTCGGCCGCTACTTCTCCTTCGAGTTCGGCTACGACCAGGCCATGCTGATGTTCCAGCCGGTCGGGGGCATGGACCAGATTCCGAAGGCCCTGGTCAAGGCGATCGGCGGACACAAGGTCCGGACGGGCTGCGCCGTCACCGAGGTCACCGACATGGCGGACGGCGTCACCGTCACGTACACCCAGGGCGGGCGCACGAAGACCATCAGCGCCGACTACTGCATCGGCGCGCTGCCACCGAACCTCTTGGCGAGGATCCCGCACAACCTGGGCTCCGGCGTGCAGACCGCGCTGGAGGCGATCACCCCGTCCTCGGCCGGCAAGATCGGCCTCGAATACCGTTCCCGCTGGTGGGAGCAGGACCACAACATCTACGGCGGCATCACGGAGACCGACCAGGACGTCGTCCACATCTGGCATCCGTCCTACGGCTTCCACGGCGAGCGCGGCATTGTGATCGGCTACTACAACTACGACGACGACGCGGACGCGTACGCCAAGCTCACCCCCAAGGAGCGCGAGACCCGCGCGATCGCGGCCGGCGTGAAGATCTACGGCGACAAGTACCGCACCGAGCTGGCCTCCTCCTTCTCGCAGCACTGGCGGCAGTTCCCCTACCAGGAGGCGGCCTGGCACGACACGCCCGGCGGCCCCGACGACGCCCGCTACAAGCCGCTCAACGATCCGTCCGGACGGGTGTACTTCGCCGGCGACTGGCTCAGCTACACCGACGCCTGGCAGCATGGCGCCTTCACGTCGGCGCGGGTGGCGGTGACCGCGCTGCACAAGCGCGTTCTGGCCTGATGGCCTGAGCCGCTCGGGAATGCGCGGGCCCCGCCGATCGTTGCTCATTGTCGAGCGAGGGTCCGCGCACGATCGCGGTGGACCTGGAAAACGAGAGGGTGTGCGGTGCTGGATCCGCAAGGGCTGTACGAGTTCGTGCCAGGCGGGGCCGAGGCCGTCGACGAGGCGTTCGGCGACGCCGGACCCGTGCTGCTGTACCACCTGGAGGGCTACATCGACGCCGGTGAGACCGGCTCCCAGGTGACCGAGCAGCTGCTCGACCGCCTGGAGCACGAGATCGTCGCGCGTTTCGACGCCGACCGGCTGGTCGACTACCGCGCCCGCCGCCCCCTGATGACCTTCGAGCGCGACCACTGGAGCGCGTACGAGACCCCGGACATCACGCTGTACCTCGTTCAGGACAGCACCGACGCGCCCTTCCTGCTCCTCACCGGCCACGAGCCGGACGTCGAGTGGGAGCGGTTCGCTGCCGCCGTACGCCAGATCATCGAGCGCCTCGGCGTCCGCCTCGCCATCAACTTCCACGGCATCCCCATGGGCGTCCCCCACACGCGCCCCGTCGGCCTCACCCCGCACGGCAACCGCCTCGACCTCATCCCCGGCCACCGCAGCTGGTTCGACGAGGCCCAGGTCCCCGGCAGTGCCGAGTCCCTCATTGAGCTGCGCCTCGCCGAGTCCGGCCGCGACGTCCTCGGCATCGCCGCCCACGTCCCGCACTACCTGGCGCGCTCCGCCTACCCCGACTCCGCCCTCGCGGTGCTGGAGGCGCTGACCGCCGCCACGGGCCTGGTCCTGCCGGAGGTCGCGCACGCGCTGCGCACCGAGGCCCACACCGTACGCCTGGAGATCGACCGCCAGGTCGAGGAGGGCGACGCCGAACTCGTCTCCGTCGTCCGCGGGCTGGAGAACCAGTACGACGCCCTCGCCGGCTCCGCCAGCCGCGAGAACCTCATCGCCGAGCCGGTGGACCTACCGTCGGCGGACGACCTCGCCGCCGAGTTCGAGCGCTTCCTCGCCGACCGCGAGGAAGACGGCGCGTGACCCGCGCGGGCCTCACCGGGGGCATCGGCTCCGGCAAGAGCACGGTCTCCGCACTGCTGGTTTCCTACGGCGCCGTGCTCATCGACGCCGACCGCATCGCGCGGGAGGTCGTCGAGCCCGGCACGCCCGGACTGGCCGCCGTCGTCGCCGAGTTCGGCACCGGCGTCCTCCTGCCCGACGGCAGCCTGGACCGGCCCGGGCTCGGCTCGATCGTCTTCGCCGACCCGGACCGGCTCAAGGCGCTCAACGCCATCGTTCACCCCCTGGTGCGTGACCGTTCCTCGCAGCAGGAGGCCGCCGCCGGGCCCGGCACGGTCGTCGTCCACGACGTGCCCCTGCTGGCCGAGAACGCACTCGCCCCGCTCTACGACGTGGTCGTCGTCGTCGATGCCGCACCTTCGACTCAGCTCGACCGATTGGTACGGCTGCGGGGGATGACGCAGGAGGAGGCCCGTGCGCGCATGGCCGCGCAGGCCACGCGCGAGCAGCGGCTCGCCGTCGCGGACTTCGTCATCGACAACGACGGCCCGCTGGACGCGCTTGAGCCGCAGGTCCGCAAGGTCTGGGACGAGCTACGGTCGCGCTGAGGCCGGTCACCCGCCCCGGGAATGCGTATGGCCGCCCGGGATGTTGGGTAGTTCTGACCTCCCGGGAAGGAGATGGCCGTGCTTGAGCGCACCCCCGAGACCCATGTCATCGACTATCGCGCCGCAGAGCAGCTGCTGGCCGCCCGTGACCCCCGCGGAGCGGTGAAGCTGCTGGACTCGGTGATCGCGGCGCACCCGGAGAACACGGCGGCGCGACTGCTGCGCGCCAGGGCGTTCTTCCTGGCGGCGCAGCTGCGGCCGGCGGAGCTGGAGTTCCAGGTGGTGCTGGAGCGGGAGCCGGACAACGCGTTCGCGCACTTCGCACTGGGGCGGACCCTGGAGCGGGCGGGGCGGGCGGATGAGGCGTTGCGGCACTTCAGGCTGGCGGCGGCGCTGGATCCGCAGCCGGACTATCTGCAGGCGGCGCGCTTCCGGATCACGTGACGGATCACGTGACGCTGCCGATGAGCCGCGCCAGCGCCCGTACGAGCCGGTCGAGGCCGTCCGCCGTGGCCGGGACGTCGCGGCGGATCTCGACCATCAGCGCCGACACCTCCCGCACGCTGCCGTAGTGCCGTAGCGGCACGTACGCCCCCGCGAAGGGCGAGTCCAGCCCGACGGCGAGCCCGCAGTGGCCGAAGGCCTCCCGCGCGGCGTCGAGCAGCGGGGCCGGGGTGTGGAAGGAATCCGTGCCCAGGCAGACGGCCGGGCGGGGGCCGTCGGCGTGGAGCTCGTAGGGCAAGGGGTCGCGGGGGTAGGAGTGCACGTCGATGACGACGGCCCGGCCGGCGGTGTCGAGGCGGTCCTGGACGCAGTCCGTCATCGCCTCGGCGTAGGGGATGAAGTAGGCATCGAGCAGGTCCTGTTCATGGGCCGTGTGGGCCGGGTCGTCATCCGCGCGCAGCGGGCGGCCGTCGGAGGTGCGGGTGTAGACGGCGCCCATGCCGACCGCGCGCATCTCCTCGCGCTCGTCGGGGAAGCGCTCGGGGTCGACCACCAGCCGGGAGAGGACATTGGTGAACTGCCAGGGGGCGACGGTCGCTTCGGCCGCCGCCCGTTCGGCGATCAGCCCGGTGTGGGAGTCCGTCATGCGGTCCAGTTCCGCGGCGAGGGCGTCGTCGTCGAGGAGGATCCGGGCGCGGACCGGATCCGGAACGGCCCGTGAGCCGTGCGGGACATGGAGGAGCACGGGGGAGTCGGGGGCGCCGGGGGTGACCTTGTAGCCCACGCCGTTGCGGGGTGGTTTGTCCACTGCCGTGCCGTCCTTGTCCCCCGGTAGCGTTGCGCCGCCATCGTAAAGGGGAGGGGCGGAACATGCGCATGGGGCGGATTCGCAGGGGGGCCGTGGTCGTGGCGGGCGTGGCGGCATTGGCGGTCTTACCGTCGGCGGCGCTGGCCACGCCTGGCAGCGGGGTGAGCGCGACCATTCTGGCCAAGGGCACGTCCGAGGACGGGCTGAAGATCAAGACCAAGGGGCGTACGGATGTCGTGGTCCGTACGATCACCGTAGAGCCCGGCGGCAGCACTGGCTGGCACTACCACCTGGGCAAACTGATTGCGGTCGTGCAGTCCGGCACGCTCACCCGCACCATGGCCGACTGCTCGGTGGAGGTCGCGACCGCGGGACAGTCCTTCGTCGAGCCCGATGGTGCGAACCACGTCCACATCGGCCGCAATCTGGGCACGGAACCGGTCGTCCTCTACGTCACCTACCTCCTCCCGGAAGGCGCGCCGCTCTCCGTTGACGCGCCGGACCCCGGCTGTTAGAGCCTGTCGGCCTAGGGCCTGGCCGCCTGGACAGGCCCTAGAACAGCGGCTCGGGCAGCACGCCCTCCAGCGCCAGCAGTTGCCGCTTCATCTCCAGCCCGCCGCCGAAGCCGCCGATGCCGCCGTCGCTTTCGACGACCCGGTGGCACGGGACGACGATGGGCAGCGGATTGGCGCCCATGGCCATGCCGACGGCACGGGCGGCACCGGGTTCGCCGACGCGGTTGGCGAGGTCCTGGTAGCCGACGACCGTGCCGTACGGCACGCCCGTGGCGAGCTCGCGCTGGACGCGGCGGTTGAAGCCGGTGGTCAGGGACCAGTCCAGGTCGAGGGTGAAGTCGCGCAGCCCGCCCGAGAAGTAGGCCCGGAGTTGGCGTATCGCCTCCGCGAGGTGAGGGGCGGCCGGATCCGCGCGCACGGTCGCGCCGAGGCGCCGGGCGAGGCGGTCGACGGCGGCGGCAGCGGTGGGCTCGTCGGCGTGGAAGACGACCTCGACCAGGCCTTGCTCCGACGCGGCGAGGAGCAGCGGCCCGATCGGTGAGTCCAGCACCGTCCAGGCCACAGCTGCGGATTCAGTCTGCGGGCTCGTCACATCAAAAGCCTATGCGCCGCCACTGACAACGCGGCCCGCCCGGCCCCACTCGCCCGGGTGGCGGTTCTCGACAGCTCTGTCACAGCGGGTAGTCGAATCACCACATTGGGGGACGGGTCCGGCATGACGCGAAACGACTTCACGCCCGCCCTGCGCAGACTCGCCCGCGACCAGGACCGGGTGGCCACCGTGGCCCAGCTCACCGCAATCGGGGTGCCGCAGTCCCTCGTACGGGAGCGGGTCAGGCCCGGCGGGCGGTGGCAGCGGCCGCTGCCGCGGGTGATCGTGCTGCACGCCGGGCCGCTGAGCGTCGGCCAGCGCTGCCGGGCGGCGCTGGGCTTCGCGGGGCACCCGGAGGCGGCGGCGATGGTGACGGGCACGGCGGCGCTGGCGCTGCACGGCATCGAGGCGGCCCCGCTGCCGTCCGGGGTGCCCGTGGTGGACGTACTGGTGCCGGCCGAGCGCCGGATCCGTACGCACACCTGGGTGCGGGTGCATCACGCGCCCGGTCTGCCCGCCCCGGAGCTGGCCGGCGGTGTGCCGGTGGCCCCGCTGGCCCGGGCGGCCGCCGACGGGGTACGCGAATCGTGCGACGCGGAGTGGGCCGGGGACGTGATCCGGGAGCTGGTGACGTACGCCGGGGTGCGGCCGGACGCCGTCGCCGCCGCACTGGGCGACGCGGTCCTGGCCCGCAGGCCGGCCGTCGGCGCGCTGCTGGCCGAGCTGGACACCGGGATCCGGGCGGCACTGGGCCTGGCCCGGGCGCTGGTCATACGGGCCGGCCTGCGCCAGCCGCTGTGGCGGCCGGTGCTGCGCGTGGACGGCTCGTACCTGGCCTCGCCGGACGCCTACTGGGCCCGCGACGGGGTGGCCCTGGACCTCGGCCCGGCGAACGGACGGGGGCGGCTGGAGGCGCTGGGGGTGCGGGTGCTGCGGATCGCGCCGGCCGCCCTGGCGCGGCATCCCGGCGAGGTGGTGGGGACGGTGCGCGAGGCGCTGGCTGCGGGTCCGTACGGCCCGTTGGAGCGGATCACCGTGCTGCCGGGCGACTGACGGGGCGGCCGACGGCGGCTGAAAGGCTGTCACGAATCCGTGTCCGGGACATGAACTTCCCTCAAGTTCCTGAGGCGGATCTTCGTTGCGCTCTACGGTGTGCGCGGGCGGGACCTATGAATTCCATGAATTTCAGGGTGGGGGCGCGTGATTCATGTACGGGACGATAGATGACTTCACCTACGGCTGGGTCACACCGGTGGCGGCGTATCTCATGGCCTGCCTGGGCGCGGCTTTAGGACTGCGCTGCACGGTGCGGGCGCTGACGATGGAGCGCTCGCGGCGGGCCGGCTGGCTCGCGCTCGGCGCGACCGCCATCGGCTCCGGCATCTGGACCATGCACTTCATCGCGATGATGGGCTTCACGGTCCGGGAAGCGCGGATCAACTACGACAAGCCCGTCACCTTCGCAAGCCTCCTGGTGGCGATCGTGGTCGTCGGCATCGGCGTCTTCATCGTCGGTTTCCGGGGCCGTACGGTCCCCGCGCTGCTGGCCGGCGGCACCGTCACCGGTCTCGGCGTCGCGGCCATGCACTACCTGGGCATGGCGGCCATGCGGCTGCACGGCGAGCTGCGCTACGAGCTGCTGACCGTGGGTGAGTCGATCGGCATCGCCGTCCTGGCGGCCACGGCCGCGCTCTGGTGCGCGGTGTCGGTCAAGGGGGCGTACGTGGGCTTCGGCGCCAGCCTCATCATGGGGGTCGCGGTCAGCGCCATGCACTACACGGGGATGGCCGCGCTGAGCGTCGAGATCCAGTCCCATGTCGCGGACGGGTCGGTGGGCGGGTCGGCTCCGGCGGCCATGCTGGCGCCGGTCCTGATCGGCCCCGTGGTCTTCCTGTTCCTGGCGGGGGTGGTGGTGGCGCTCGACCCGCCGTCCGCAGCGGGAGGCAGGGCCCCTGAGCCCGAGCAGTTCAGCGACACGTACCGCCCGTTCGGTTCCGCCGGTCCCGTCGATCCTCTCGGTCCTGTCGCTCCTGTCGGCCCGGACGGGCTGTCAGGAGCCTCCCGCCAGCGCCTTCGTAAACCCCAGCGATGACGTGTCCCGGTCGGCTGACCACATGGACAGCCGGCCGAGGCCCTTCCGGGCGGCGAACGCGGCCAGTTGCGCGGCGTCGGAGACCCTGAAGACCTCGGTGGTGATGTCGTTGACGCCGATCATCGGGGTCACGGCGAGGGTCTGCCAGGCGGCGGTGTCCGACAGGCCGAGGATGCTCTTGAGCTGCGCATGCGCGGCGGTGGCCGCCTGGATCGCGTAGCCGCCCATGTCGCCGGTGTACTCGGATCCGTAGTCCATCGCCATGATGTTGACCGCCGAGATGTCGACACCGTTGGCCTCGGCGTTCTTCAGGAACGCGACGGCGTCGGCCGTCAGGCCGTCCGGCATGGCGGGCAGGGTGAAGGAGATGTCGGGGGTGCGGCCCTCGGCCGTGGCCTCTTTCTGGAGCTGGGCGATGGCTTTCGCGCGGCGGGTGTTGGCGGCGGTGTCGGCCAGCGCGCTGCCCTCGATGTCGAAGTCCGCCTCGGTGAGGTAGTAGCGGTCGATGACGGTCGCGTAGGCGGCGGCCAGTTCGCCGGCGCTGTCGCAGGCAAGGGCGAGTTCGCTGCCGTCCTGGCCGCCGAAGGACACGCCGATGTCGCCGCCGGCCGACCGCAGCCCCGAGATGCGCTTGTCCAGGCTCGGGTTGGCGAGGCCGTCGGTGCCGTCCCACTTGGCGGCGCAGCCGCCTTCGGAGACGACGAAGCCGAGGGTGAAGCGGTCGGTGCCGGTGGCCTCGGCCGTCGCGGCCATGTCGTAGTTCCCGGAGGAGGACACGGCGACATATGGGGCGAAGCTCACACTGTTCGCGGCGTCGGTGGAACTCGCCGACAGCGTCGACGGTGTCGATGAAGTCGGCGACGTACAGGAAGTGCCGCCCCATATCAGCAAGGCGACGATGGCGCCGATCCGCTTTTTCATACCGGCGACACTACCAACACCTCTTGTGAGGATCCCTCATCATAACCGGGGAATCCCTCATTAGAATCCTCATGAAAGAATTTGAGATTTTATGAAGCAATTATCCTGCTAGCATTCCCGCCATGAATTCCAACTCTGGGCGAGCTGCCGCTCGTAGGCGGCGATCAACCGAAGAAGGGCCTGTCTTCGTGGACTCATCCGGGCGACGGGCCCGGATTATCAAGCGGGCCGGTGTGGTAACCGGCATCGCCTGCATCGGTTACGCGGCGGTGCTCGGCGTGGCCTTCGCGGGTGGTACGCCATTCGCTCCGGACACCCTAATTCCGGGCACTAGGTCCAATTCCTTGGCCAAAGCGGAAAAAGTCGAGAATTCTGCGTCCCCGAAGGCGAGTTCGTCGGCGACCGCCACCAGGACCACCCGGCCGCACAAGGCGACGCCTGCCGCGTCCGCGACTGCGTCGGCCGGCACCGTCCAGGCCGCCGACACGTCCGCCGAGGCCACCGGCACGGCCACCTCCTCGGCGTCGGCGAGCGCGAGTGCGAGCACGAGCACGAGCGCGTCCGCGACGAAGTCCGGGGCCACCGCGAGCGCTTCGGCGACCGCCGGCGCCAGTGCTTCGGCCACCCCCAGCGCTTCGGTCACCTCCCCTGGCGGCTATGGCGACGGCGACAGCGGCGGCGACTCCGGCGGCAGCCGTGACGGCAACAGCACCAACGGCGGCGGCTGACCCGCCATGTCGATGACGAGCAGCCCGAACAGAAGGCACGCCGCACCCGGAGCGATCACCAGGGTGGCTTCGGCCGGCCGGCAGGCCGTGCCCAGGCCCCGGGTGGTCATGGCCCTGGTGGCGCTGTTCGCGCTGGTGTGCGTGATGCTCCTGGACGGCTATCTCCACTCGGAGATCGGCAACGACAGCCGGGTGCACGAATCCGGCAGCGCCAGCAGGGTCCCGGACCGCGTGACCGACGGCGGCCCGCTCATCAGCTTCGACTCCAAGGGCACCCCCACCGCCCACGCCATCCCGAAGAAGACCATCGCGCTCACCTTCGACGACGGCCCGGACCCCACCTACACCTCCCAGGTCCTGAAGGTGCTGCGCGAGAACGACGTCCCCGGCACCTTCTTCGTGGTCGGCCAGATGGCGGTCCGCTACCCCGCGCTGATCCGTGAGATGGTCAGCTCCGGCAGCGAGATCGGCGTCCACACCTTCTCCCACGTCGACCTCTCCTACCAGAGCCGGTCCCGCATCGACCGCGAGCTGTCGCAGACCCAGCTCGCCCTGGCCGGCGCCGCCGGGATCACCACCTCGCTCTTCCGGGCCCCGTACTCCTCCGAGACGGACTCGATCGACAACTTCAACTGGCCCGTGTACCGGTACATCGGCTCCAAGGGCTACATCAGCGCCTTCGTCGACACCGACAGCGAGGACTGGAAGAAGCCCGGCGTCGCGAAGATCATCAGCAACGCCACCCCCGAGAACGGCAAGGGCGCCGCCGTCCTCTTCCACGACGCGGGCGGCGACCGCTCGCAGACCGTGGCCGCCCTCGGCACGTACATCAAGCAGATGAAGGCCAAGGGCTACGCCTTCACCACCCTGACCAAGAGCCTCGGTGGCACGTCCACCAACCAGAAGGCCACCGGCGCCCAGCTGTGGCAGGGCCGGGCCTTCGTCTGGGCGGTCGCCCTCGCCGAGGGCACCATGCCGGTCCTGTCCTGGCTGCTGGTCGTCGTCGGGGTCGCCGTCATGGGCCGCTTCGGGATGATGCTGATCCTCGCCCGGCGGCACTACCGGATCCGCAACAAGCGGCGCTTCTCCTGGGGGCGTACGGTCACCGAACCGGTGAGCGTGATCGTGCCCGCGTACAACGAGAAGGAGTGCATCGCCAACACGGTGAACTCGCTCGCCGCCAGCACCCATCCGATCGAGATCATCGTCGTGGACGACGGATCCACCGACGGCACGGCCGACATCGTCGAGGCGATGGGCCTGCCCAACGTACGCGTCGTGCGCCAGGAGAACGCGGGCAAGCCGGCCGCCCTGAACAACGGTGTGCGCAACGCGCGTTACGACATCATCGTCATGATGGACGGCGACACCGTCTTCGAGCCCGACACCGTGCGCCACCTCGTCCAGCCCTTCGCCGACCCGGCGGTGGGCGCGGTCGCCGGCAACGCCAAGGTCGGCAACCGCAACACCGTCATCGGCGCCTGGCAGCACATCGAGTACGTGATGGGCTTCAACCTCGACCGCCGCATGTACGACCTGCTCAACTGCATGCCGACCATCCCCGGCGCCGTCGGCGGCTTCCGCCGCGAGGCGCTGCTGCGGGCAGGCGGCATGAGCGAGGACACCCTTGCCGAGGACACCGACGTCACGATCGCCCTGCACCGGGCCGGCTGGCGCGTGGTCTACCAGGAGCACGCCCGCGCCTGGACCGAGGCCCCGGCCAGCATCGGCCAGCTGTGGCGGCAGCGCTACCGCTGGAGTTACGGCACCATGCAGGCCCTGTGGAAGCACCGCAAGTCCGTCACCGACCGGGGCCCCTCGGGCCGCTTCGGACGCGTCGGCATGCCGCTCGTCGTCCTCTTCCAGATCGTCACCCCGCTGTTCGCACCGCTGATCGACCTCTTCACGATCTACGGAATGATCTTCGTGGACCCGGTGAAGTCGCTGCTCGCCTGGGCCGCCGTACTGGCCGTCCAACTGGTCTGTGCGGCCTACGCGTTCCGCCTGGACCGCGAGAAGTACCGCTACCTGTGGATGATGCCGCTGCAGCAGATCGCCTACCGGCAGCTCATGTACCTCGTGCTGATCCACTCCTCCATCACCGCCCTCACCGGCGGCCGCCTTCGCTGGCAGAAGCTCAAACGCACCGGCGAGGTCGGCACTCCGCAGACCCCGGCAGGTGTCTCATGACCGTCACCACCCCCGCCACGGCTCCGGCTCCAGCTCCCGCTCCCGCGGACGCCGTGCCCCTCACGACCAGGGCGTCCCGCCGCCGCGCGCGCACCGCGCCCGGGGCGGCGACCGGCGGTCGCGACCGCTACCTCGACATCCTGCGCATGTTCGCCATGATCCGCGTCGTCACCTATCACACCTTCGGCTGGGCCTGGCTGAGCCTGGTCTTCCCCTCCATGGGCGTCATGTTCGCCCTCGCCGGCTCACTGATGGCCCGCTCCCTCGGCCGCCCCGCCCTGGGCGTCATCCGAGGCCGCATGCGCAGGCTGCTTCCGCCGCTCTGGGCCTTCGGCATCGTCGTCGTCCTCGCGATGATGGTCCACGGCTGGGCCCCGCCCGAGCACCACATCGGCCGCTGGTGGCTGCGAATGCTGCTGTGGGTGATCCCCATCGGCGATCCGCCCGGCAACGCGTGGGGTGCGCAGGCCACGGACATTCTGTGGTATCTGCGTACGTATCTGTGGTTCGTACTGCTCTCGCCGCTGCTCCTGAAGGCCTTCAGGCTCTCCCGGGGGGTGACGCTGGTCCTGTCGCTGGTCCCGATCGTCGTCATGTCGACGGTCTGGAGCCCGCCGGACGGCCGGATCGGCTCCATCCTCTTCGACCTCGCCACCTTCCTCACCTGCTGGCTGCTCGGATTCGCCCACCGCGACGGCCTCGTCGACCGGCTGCACCCCGGCGTCGTCCTGCTCCTCGCCGCCGCAACGATGGCCTTCGGCGGCTGGTACGGCCTCACCCACCAGTCGGACGGCTCGTACGACCTCAACGAGATCCCGCTCGCCCAGGCGTTCTGGTCGGTCGGCTTCGTCCTGCTGCTGCTCCGCTTCCGGCCGGACATGGACTGGGTGCGCCGGATCAAGCCGCTCGACCGCACCGTCACGATCTTCAACTCGCGGGCCGTCACGATCTACCTCTGGCACGAGATCGCGCTCATCGTCAGCGTCCCCCTGATCGACCTGATGTGGCAGGTGCGGGCCTTCGAGCTGTCGCTGCCGCTGGACAGTATGTGGTTCCAGTTCGGGGTCGCCTGGGTGCTGATCGCCGTCGCGGTTCTCCTGGTCGGCTGGGTCGAGGACGTCGCGGCGAAGAAGCGGCCGAGACTGCTGCCGTAGGGCGCCCGGACCCGATTGTCAGTGGGGGGCCGTACCGTGGGTTCCATGCGGCCCGTATCAGACATCGAACGCACCGTGGCGCCCTTCGAGGTCGTCAGCCCCTTCAATCCCAGCGGTGACCAGCCCACCGCCATCGACGACCTGGAGCGGCGCATCCGCGCCGGCGAACAGGATGTCGTCCTGCTGGGGGCGACCGGCACCGGAAAGTCGGCGACGACGGCGTGGATGGTCGAGCGGCTGCAGCGCCCGACACTGGTGATGGCGCCGAACAAGACACTCGCCGCGCAGCTGGCCAACGAATTCCGCGAGCTGCTTCCGAACAACGCTGTCGAATACTTCGTCTCGTACTACGACTACTACCAGCCCGAGGCGTATGTCCCGCAGACGGACACCTATATCGAGAAGGACTCCTCGATCAACGAGGAGGTCGAGCGGCTCCGCCACTCGGCGACGAATTCCCTGCTCACCCGGCGCGATGTGATCGTCGTCGCGTCCGTGTCCTGCATCTACGGCCTCGGCACGCCGCAGGAATACATCGACCGCATGGTGCGCCTCAAGGTCGGCGACGAGATCGACCGCGACCGGTTGCTGCGCAAGTTCGTCGACATCCAGTACGCCCGCAATGACGTGGCGTTCTCCCGCGGCACATTCCGCGTGCGCGGCGACACCATCGAGATCTTCCCGGTCTACGAGGAGCTCGCCGTCCGCATCGAGATGTTCGGCGACGAGATCGAGGCGCTGTCCACCCTCCACCCGCTCACCGGCGAGGTCATCACCGACGACCAGCAGCTCTACGTGTTCCCGGCCAGCCACTACGTGGCCGGTCCGGAGCGCATGGAGCGGGCCATCGCGGGGATCGAGAAGGAGCTCGAAGGACAGCTCGCGCTCATGGAGAAGCAGGGCAAGCTCCTGGAGGCGCAGCGGCTGCGCATGCGCACGACGTACGACATCGAGATGATGCGGCAGATCGGCACCTGCTCGGGCATCGAGAACTACTCACGCCACATCGACGGCCGCGAGGGCGGCACCGCGCCGGACACCCTCATCGACTACTTCCCGGAGGACTTTCTCCTGGTCATCGACGAGTCGCATGTCACCGTGCCGCAGATCGGCGCGATGTACGAGGGCGACGCCTCCCGCAAGCGCACCCTCGTCGACCACGGCTTCCGGCTGCCGTCCGCACTGGACAACCGGCCGCTGAAGTGGGAGGAGTTCCTCGGGCGGGTCGGCCAGACCGTGTACCTGTCGGCGACCCCGGGCCCGTACGAGCTGTCGCGCGGCGACGGGGTCGTCGAGCAGATCATCCGGCCGACCGGTCTGATCGACCCCGAGGTGGTCGTCAAGCCGACCCAGGGACAGATCGACGACCTGGTGCACGAGATCCGTATCCGCGCCGAGAAGAACGAACGCGTCCTGGTCACCACCCTCACCAAGAAGATGTCCGAGGACCTCACCGACTACATGCTGGAACTGGGCATCCAGGTGCGGTATCTGCACAGTGACATCGACACCCTGCGCCGGGTCGAGCTGCTGCGCGAGCTGCGCGCGGGCGAGTACGACGTGCTGGTGGGCATCAACCTGCTGCGTGAGGGCCTCGACCTGCCCGAGGTGTCGCTGGTGGCGATCCTGGACGCCGACAAGGAGGGCTTCCTGCGCTCGGGGACGTCGCTGATCCAGACCATCGGCCGCGCGGCGCGCAATGTGTCGGGTCAGGTCCACATGTACGCGGACCGGATCACGCCGTCGATGGCCAAGGCCATCGACGAGACCAACCGGCGGCGCGAGAAGCAGATCGCGTACAACACGGAGAACGGCATCGACCCGCAGCCGCTGCGGAAGAAGATCGCCGGGATCATGGACTCCTTCGCTCGTGAGGACGCCGACACCGAGGAGCTGCTCGGCAGCGGCCGGCAGCGCTCGCGGGGCAAGGCGCCGGTGCCGGGCCTGTCGGCGAAGGCGGGCGGCAAGCGCGCGGGGAAGAGCCTGCCGGCGGAGGAGCTGGCGGATCTCATCGGGGAGCTGACCGAGCAGATGCACGCGGCGGCGGCGGAGCTGCAGTTCGAGGTGGCGGCGCGGCTGCGCGACGAGCTGGGGGAGCTGAAGAAGGAGCTGCGCCAGATGAGGGAGGCCGGAATGGCCTGAGCCTGAACCACCGTGCGGTGCTTTCGCGTCTACCCGTAGGGTGCGGGACAACAGCAAACCGCACAGGGCATTTTGGGCGAGAGGGGACAGCGCCGTGACGGTCAACATGACCAAGGGCCAGCAGATCAGCCTGCAGAAGTCCGACGGGGGGACGCTGACGGCGGTGCGGATGGGGCTGGGCTGGCAGGCCGCGCCGCGCCGCGGGCTCTTCGGCAAGCGCACCCAGGAGATCGACCTGGACGCGTCGGCGGTCCTGTTCGCCGACAAGGAGCCGACGGACGTGGTGTTCTTCCAGCACCTCGTCAGCAACGACGGGTCCGTCCGGCACACCGGTGACAACCGGGTCGGCGGGGCGGGCCAGGGTGGCGACGACGAGTCGATCCTGGTCGACCTGCAGCGGGTGCCGGTGCACGTCAACCAGATCGTCTTCACCGTCAACTCCTTCACCGGCCAGACCTTCGGCGAGGTCCAGAACGCTTTCTGCCGACTGGTCGACGAGACCAACGGCCAGGAGCTGGCCCGCTACACCCTCACCGGCGGTGGCCCGCACACCGCGCAGATCATGGCGAAGGTGGAGCGCTCCGGCGGCGGCTGGTCGATGACCGCGATCGGCACCCCGGCCAACGGGCGCACCTTCCAGGACCTGCTGCCGGCCATCGCATCGGCGCTGTAGGACGGCCGGCCATGACCGTCGAGCTGGTACGGGGACAGAACCACCCGCTGCGCGAGACCCGGCTGGAGATCACGGTGTCGGCGGCCACGCCGGTGCTGTCGGGCAGCACGGCGGGGGAGACCCTGCGGCTCGAGCCGCAGGACGCCTGCGTCCACCGCTTCCCCGTCGAACTGGACGCGGTGCCCGCCTCCGAGGAGCGGGTCAGCGTGGTGCTCGCGCTGCCCCCGGGCGTCCGCTTCGGGGCGGTGGCGGCTCCGTATGTGGCCGTCCTGGGCGCCGGCAGCGGTGCGGAGCTGGCGAGCTTCACCATCGAGGGGCTCGGGGACGAGTCCGCGCTGGTCGCCCTTGAGTTCTACCGCAGGCAGGGCGCCTGGAAGGTGCGCGCGGTCGGGCAGGGCTACGCGGGCGGCCTCCCCGAGCTGCTGCGGGACCTGGGCCTGAAACAGCCCGAGCCGAAGCCCGAGCCGGCCTCGCCCGCTGCCCAGCCCTCCGCCCCGCCCGCCTCCGCCCCGCCCGCCTCCGGGCAGCCCGTCGCCGGGGACGCCGGCGGCTGGACCATGGAGGAGCGGCTCTACAACCAGGTCTGGGGGATGTTCGAGGACCTGGCCCGCACCATAGCCGGGTACCGCAGCGCCGTCGGCTTCGCCGAGTCCCGGCTCGACCAGGAGCTGGACCGGGCCCTGGCCGATCCGCGCACCCGGGTCGGCCCGGCCGCCGAGGCCGCCCGCGACCAGGCCATGGCCCGCCACACCGACCTGGTCGACCAGGCCCGTGCCGCCCTGGACCGGGACCTGGCGCAGCTCACCGCCGAGGCCGAGGTGGTCGAGCCCGCGCTGCCGCCCGCCTACGCCGGCTGGGACAGCCCGGTCTGGCACGGCTACGCGGTGCCGGCCGAGCCCTCGATGGCGGTCCGCGTCGGTGAGCTCCATCTGCCCGAGCAGCCGGCACTGCGGATCCCCATGCTCGTACGGCTGCCGCTGGAGCGCGGCCTGTGGGTCGACAGCGCCCAGGACCGGCGGCGCGCCCAGGATGTCGCCGTCGCCCTTGCCACCCGGCTGCTGGCCTCCTACCCGGTCGGCGGCTACGCCCTCCAGATCATCGACCCGTCCGGCTCGGCAGCGGCCGCCCTCGCCCCGCTCGCCGGCTCCGGCGTCCTGCGCGAGCCACCCGCCACGGGAGCCGCCGGGGTGACCACGGTGCTCGGCCGACTGACCGAGCGCGTCGACCTCGTCCAGATGGCCCTTCGGGCCGGCGCCCCCGACGCGCTCCCGCCCGACCTCGACCCCGCCGAACAGCTGCTGATCGTCAACGACTTCCCGTACGGCTTCGACGACCGGGCCATCACCCAGCTCCGCTACCTCGCCGACGAGGGCCCCTCCGCCGGCGTCCACCTCCTCCTGATCGCCGACCGCGAGGACGCCCACGAATACGGTCCCGTCCTCGACCCCCTCTGGCGCTCCCTGCTCCGCCTCACCCCCGTCCCGGACGACCACATGGCCGACCCCTGGGTCGGCCACTCCTGGACGTACGAGCCGCTGCTGCCGCCGCACGGCAGCCAGGTGCTCCCGCTCGTGCTGCGGCAGGTAGCCGCCGCCCGGCAGGCCTATGGAAGCTGACCCCGCCCACCTACCCTCCGCTTGACCATCGCTTTACCAATCCTTGGTCTTTCGTGTACTGTTCTTTACGCGGAGGGGAGTATTCCCGTATCTGCGGCGACCCCGTCATCACGGGCCGAGACGGCCCCGGGGCGCCGGCCCGGCCACTGCGCCCGGGTGGAAGAGACCTCCGGCAGCGACAACGCTGACAGTTGCCGAACCAACCTGCCGGAGGCAAAGCGTGGATGTTTCCTTGACCATGTGGGCCGTGACCATCGCCGGTCTGTGCGCCCTCATCGCCATCGACTTCCTCATCGGGCGCAAACCGCACGACGTATCGATCAAGGAAGCCGGCATCTGGACGGTCGTCTGGATCGCCCTCGCCGCCCTCTTCGGCATCGGCCTGCTGATATTCAGCGGCGGACAGCCGGCCGGTGAGTTCTTCGCGGGCTTCATCACCGAGAAGTCGCTCAGCGTGGACAACCTCTTCGTCTTCGTCCTCATCATGGGCAAGTTCGCGGTCCCCAGCCAGTACCAGCAGCGCGTGCTCCTGGTGGGCGTGCTCATCGCCCTGGTCCTGCGCGCGGTCTTCATCGCCGCCGGCGCCGCGATCATCACCTCCTTCGCCTGGGTCTTCTACATCTTCGGCGCCTTCCTCATCTACACCGCCTGGAAGCTCATCAAGGAAGCCCAGTCCGACGACGGCGACGAGGAGTTCGAGGAGAACAAGCTCCTCAAGGCCGCCGAGCGCCGCCTCGGCGTCGCCGACCGCTACCACGGCACGAAGCTCTTCGTTCAGCAGCACGGCAAGCGCGTCATGACGCCGATGCTCGTCGTCATGCTCGCCATCGGCACCACCGACGTGCTGTTCGCCCTGGACTCGATCCCCGCGATCTTCGGCCTCACCCAGGACCCGTACATCGTCTTCACCGCCAACGCCTTCGCGCTGATGGGCCTGCGCCAGCTCTACTTCCTCATCGGCGGCCTGCTCAAGAAGCTGGTCCACCTCTCCTACGGCCTGTCGGTCATCCTCGGCTTCATCGGCGTCAAGCTCGTGCTGCACGCCCTGCACGAATCCGGCGTCCACGTGCCCGAGATCAGCATCCCCTTCTCCCTGGGCTTCATCGTCCTGGTCCTCGCCGTCACCACGGTGACCAGCCTGCGAGCCTCGAAGAAGCAGGCGGAGCGGGAGCTCGCCGAGGGGCGCGTGGAGCACGCCGAGGTCTGACGGATGCCTCTTCGCCTCCGGGCGGTCCGGGCGGCATGCATTGCCGCCCGGACCGCCCGGTGTTTGTCTGTACGGGGGCTTTCGTCCCGCAATCACGCCCCGTATCGCGTATCGCTGGAGGCACGATGAAGTTCGTCCAGATCATCGACTACGAGACCGAGCAGCCCGACGAGTTCAAGGCGCTCGGTGAGGAACGGCGGCAGGCGGCCGGCGACGCGAACACCGCCACGCGCGGCATGGTGCTGCGGGACCGTGACAACCCCAACCGCTACTACGTGGTCGTCGAATTCGACTCGTACGAGGAAGCGATGCGCAACAGCGAACTCCCCGAGACGCAGAAATTCGCCGAACAGGCCGCGCAGCTCTGCACCCGCCCCACCCGCTTCATCAACTGCGACCTCATCGACGTCATGGAGACGTAGAGGCAGAGGTAGCGGCGGACGTAGCGACCGCCGGCGCCGCGCTGGCCAACTCCCTCCCCGGGTCGGGCAGCGCGGCGAAGCACGCCACGCTCCCCAGCGCGATCGCCGCCACATACAGCGCCACCGGCCAGGGCCCCCCGCCGCCCTCCGCCAGGCGCGTCGCGACGACCGGCGTCAGCGCACCGCCGAGGATCCCGCCCAGGTTGTAGCCCAGAGCGGCGCCCGTGCACCGCACCCGGGGCTCGTACAGCTCCGGCAGATACGCCCCGAGTACCGCGAAAGCCGTGATGAAGGCCAGCAGTTCCGCCGTCGAGCCCAGCGCCATCGCGGCGGCCGAGCCCGTGGCGAGAAGCCCGGCGTACGGGAAGATCACCACCGCCATCGCCCCGGTGCCGGCCAGCGCGAGCCGCCGCCGCCCGAAGCGGTCGCCCAGCATTCCCACCAGCGGTGTGACGGCGCCCTTGACCAGGACGGCCACGAGCACGGCGGCCAGGGCAGTCGTACGCGGCATGCCGAGCGTGCCGGTCGCATATGACAGCGACCACGTGGTGACCGTGTAGAACACGGCATACCCGCCCGCCATGGCCCCCGCCGTCAGCAGCACCAGTCGCCAGTGGCGGCCGAACAGCTCGCCCAGCGGCACCCGCGCCAGCTCCCCGCGTTCGGCCACCCGGGTGAATTCCGGCGTCTCCGGCAGCGCCGCCCGCAGCGCCAGCCCGCCCACCGCCAGCACCCCCGCCGCCCAGAACGGCACCCGCCAGCCCCAGTCCCGGAACGCCGCGTCGCTCAGCCCCGCCGACAGCGCCAGCAGCACCCCGTTGGCCAGTACAAAGCCCGTCGCGGGCCCCGTCTGCGGCAGGCTCGCCCACAGCCCCCGCCGCCCCGGCGGCGCGTGTTCCGCGGCCAGCAGCACCGCGCCGCCCCACTCCCCGCCGAGGCCGAGCCCCTGAAGAAAGCGCAGCGTCACCAGGATCACCGGCGCGGCCGCGCCGATCGTCGCGTACGACGGCACAAACCCGACGGCGGTCGTCGCCAGCCCGGTCAGCAGCAGCGAGCCGACGAGCACCGGCCGCCGCCCGTACCGGTCCCCGACATGCCCGAACACCACCGCCCCGAGGGGCCGGGCCACAAAGCCGACCCCGAAGGTCGCGAACGCCGCCAGCGTCCCGGCGAGCGCCGAGAAGCCGGGGAAGAACAGCGGTCCCAGGACCAGCGCGGCCGCCGTGCCGTAGGCGAAGAAGTCGTAGAACTCGATCGCGGTCCCGGCCGCCGAGGCCGCCGCGATCCGTCCCATCGGAATGCCGGAAGAGGTGTCATCACGCACGTGTGCCCAACGACCGACCCGCCCACCGGTTGCCAGCAGCGCCCCACGGGTGTCACCTGATGAACAGGGCACACGCACACAGAGGAGCTCTCCCCATGAACGCTCACGCAGCCCCCTCCACCCGCCCCCAGCTCCAGCTCCACACCTCCGCCTGGGCGGTCCCCCTCACTCTCGGCGTCGTCTTCGGCGGCTACGCGGCCTTCATCGCCGACAACAACGGCGCCTCCACCACCCGCACCACCCTCATCGCCGTCATCGGCTGCGTCGCCCTCACCGCCGTCTGCTACGCCGTCGGCGCCGCGCGCGCCTCCCTTGCCCGCGAGGCCCGCGCGGCCGCCTTCGGCATCGTCTTCGGCTGCGCCATGGGCTACCTGCTCAGCCTCAGCGGCTACTCCGTACTCAAGGCGAGCCTGGTCGGCGCCACCCTCGGTCTCGCCATGACCGCCGTCAGCCACTACTGGTTCTACCAGCACGAGGCCTGACGGCCCCCTGAGGCCATGGACGCTAAGGGCAGCTCTCCCCGAACTTCACGGCCTTGAACGTCACCGGCTGCCCGAACAGCTTCGTACCCGCCGCCGGAGTCTGCGAGCACACCTGCCAGTTGCTCTCCACCACGATGAACCGGTCCTTCCCCGACGCGTCGTCCACTGTGAGGCTCGTCGACGAATCCAGCGCCGCCCGCGCGGCCTTCACCGACTTCCCCCTGAAGTCCGGCATGCTCCCGCCCGCCTTCACTGCCCCGCTCGCATCCTTCGACGGACACGTCTCCTTCAGCTTCACCGTCCCGAAGTCGATCGTCGTATCCGTCCCAACCCGCTTGCCCGCCGCCGGACTCTGGAAGCAGACCCGCCAGTCCCGGTCCCACAGCTGATTGCGGCCCCGCCCCAGCGAGTCATGCGAGTCCAGACCGTAGAAGCCCAGCTCCTGCGCCTTGTCCTGCGCGGACTGCAGCCCCATCCCCACGAAATCGGGCACGCTCGCGGTGGCCGCCTTGCTGCTCGCCGAACTGGTCGGCGAGCCACTGCCGTCGCTCTTGCTGTCGCTGACCGGCCCGCACGCACTCACGGTGGCGAGCAGTACGGCGATACCGGCCACGGATCGGGTGATGTGCATCCGGCCCCCCAATATGGTGCGTTCGCCCACCGCATGCCCGGACAGGCTCCCGGACATGCCTCAAGAACCGAAGCGGGGCCGTCCCGTTGCCGGGTGGCCCCGCTCGGGTCAGCGGATCACCACCCGCGCTCGCGCCACTCCTCCAGGTGCGGCCGCTCCGCGCCGAGCGTCGTGTCGGAGCCGTGGCCCGGGTAGACCCAGGTCTCGTCGGGGAGGGCGTCGAAGAGCTTGGCCTTGACGTCGCGGTAGAGCGAGGCGAAGCGGTCGGCGTCGCCCTGGGTGTTGCCGACGCCGCCGGGGAAGAGGCAGTCGCCGGTGAAGAGGTGGGGGTGGCCGTGGGGGTCGTCGTAGACGAGGACGATGGAGCCGGGGGTGTGGCCGACGATGTGGCGGGCGGTGAGGGTGACGCGGCCGACGGTGATGGTGTCGCCGTCGTCGACCAGCACGTCCGTGGGGACGGGGATGCCGGCGGCGTCGTGGCGGCCGGCGTAGGTGCGGGCGCCGGTGGTGGTGACGACGGTGGCGAGGGCCTGCCAGTGGTCGCCGTGCTGGTGGGTGGTGACGACGGAGGTGAGGCCGTCGGTGCCGATGACCTCGGCGAGGGTGTGCGGCTCGTTGGCGGCGTCGATGAGCAGCTGCTCGTCGGTGGCGCGGCAGCGCAGCACGTAGGCGTTGTTGTTCATGGGGCCGACGGCGGCCTTGGTGATGATCAGGTCCTTGAGTTCGTGCACGTCGGGCGTGCCGCCGACCTCGACCTCTCCCGTGTAAGGCATGGCGGTCAGCCTAGTGGCGGGAGGACGGGCAGGGGCAGGGCGGGCACGGGGGTGAGGCCTTCGCCCTTGCTGCGGCCGGTGACCCAGGCGAGGAGTGCGGTGCGGGGGCCGCTGACGGTGAGGTCGGGCTCGTTGGCGGCGCCGATGGTCCACTTCTCACCGCTGTCGGTGTCGTGGAGGCGTACGGCGGCGACGCCCTCGTGGCCGGATAGGCCGTCGATGACGTTGGCGAGCTCGCGCACGGCGAAGTCGGCGGGCAGGTCGGCGCAGGTGTAGCCGATGCCGAGGTCGACGTGGTGCAGCAGGACCTCGATGAGGCGGCGGTACGGGATCTCGGCGGCGGCGATGACGCGGCCGGAGCGCATGACGACCTGGGCCGCCCAGGCCTGCGGCGGGGTCTGCTCGACGGCGTAGGCGAGCCGGTCGGCGGAGATCCGCAGCTCGTCGAGGTGCTCGCTCAGCGGTCGTCCGGCGCCGTCCTCGATGTCCTTGTCACGGGACTCCTGGTCGGCGTACTGCGGGGTCTCCTCGCCGGTACGCGCCCAGGTGAGCAGGTTGACGTAGGAGTCGGCGTTGCGGGCGAGGTGGGCCAGGAGGTGGCCGCGGGTCCAGCCGGGCAGCTGCGAGGGCTCGGCGACGGCGGAGGGGGTGAGGGCTGCCACTGATTCGAGCAGTTGTTCGGTGGCTTCCCGTGCGGCGGCCGCATCGCGTGCGGGGTCGGGTCGTTGGACAGACACGGGGGCCTCCCAGGTCGGACCGGGTCGGACGTGACCGACGTCTCGTCAACGACGCTATCGCGCTCCACTCGATCGAGTGAAGATGGCAGGCTTGGCCCGTAAATCGAATGTACGTGCTATAGCCTGGGCGTGGCGCAGTCGGAGGCCCGAAGACCGCGGTTATCCGGAAGAAAGCGCGAAGGTGCCCCGTTACGCTGTCTGGGGGTGCTGCTCCCCGTCCCCCGCTCTATGAAAGGTGCGCACTGGCGTGGCCGATCGACTCACCGTCCGTGGCGCTCGCGAGCACAACCTCAAGAACGTCTCGCTCGACCTCCCACGGGACTCGCTCATCGTCTTCACCGGGCTGTCCGGGTCGGGCAAGTCGTCCCTCGCGTTCGACACGATCTTCGCCGAGGGGCAGCGCCGCTACGTCGAGTCGCTCTCCTCCTACGCCCGGCAGTTCCTGGGCCAGATGGACAAGCCCGACGTCGACTTCATCGAGGGCCTCTCCCCGGCCGTCTCGATCGACCAGAAGTCCACCTCCCGCAACCCCCGCTCGACCGTCGGCACCATCACCGAGGTCTACGACTACCTGCGCCTGCTCTTCGCCCGCATCGGCAAGCCGCACTGTCCCGAGTGCCGCCGCCCCATCTCCCGGCAGTCGCCGCAGGCGATCGTGGACCGGGTGCTGGAGCTGGAGGAGGGCAGCCGCTTCCAGGTGCTGTCCCCGCTGGTACGGGAGCGCAAGGGCGAGTTCGTCGACCTCTTCGCCGACCTGCAGACCAAGGGTTACAGCAGGGCCCGGGTGGACGGCGCGACCGTCCAGCTCACCGAACCGCCCACGCTGAAGAAGCAGGAGAAGCACACCATCGAGGTGGTCATCGACCGCCTCACGGTCAAGGACAGCGCCAAGCGCCGCCTCACCGACTCCGTCGAGACGGCCCTCGGCCTGTCGGGCGGCATGGTGATCCTGGACTTCGTCGATCTGCCCGAGGACGACCCGCAGCGCGAGCGGATGTTCTCCGAGCACCTCTACTGCCCGTACGACGACCTGTCCTTCGAGGAGCTGGAGCCGCGCTCCTTCTCCTTCAACTCGCCCTTCGGCGCCTGCCCCGACTGCACCGGCATCGGCACCCGCATGGAGGTCGACCCCGAGCTGATCATCCCCGACGAGGAGAAGTCCCTCGACGAGGGCGCCATCGCGCCCTGGTCGCTCGGCCACACCCGGGACTACTTCCAGCGCCTCATCGGCGCGCTCGCCGACGAGCTGGGCTTCCGCACCGACATCCCCTGGGCCGGGCTGCCGGTGCGCGCCAGGAAGGCGCTGCTGAACGGGCACAAGACCCAGATCGCCGTCCGCTACAAGAACCGGTACGGGCGCGAGCGCTCCTATACGACCTCCTTCGAGGGGGCGGTGCCCTTCGTTAAGCGGCGGCACTCCGAGTCGGAGTCCGACTCCAGCCGGGAGCGCTTCGAGGGCTATATGCGCGAGGTGCCCTGCCCGACCTGCGAGGGGACCAGGCTCAAGCCGATCGTCCTGGCCGTCACCGTCCAGGACCGCTCCATCGCCGAGGTCGCCGCGATGTCGATCAGCGACTGCGCGGACTTCCTCGGCGCGATGAAGCTCGACGCCCGCGACAAGAAGATCGCCGAGCGGGTCCTCAAGGAGGTCAACGAGCGGCTGACCTTCCTGGTCGACGTCGGCCTGGACTACCTCTCCCTCAACCGCGCGTCCGGCACCCTGTCCGGCGGCGAGGCCCAGCGCATCCGGCTCGCCACCCAGATCGGCTCCGGGCTGGTGGGCGTGCTCTATGTGCTCGACGAGCCCTCCATCGGCCTCCACCAGCGCGACAACCACCGGCTCATCGAGACCCTCGTCCGGCTCCGCGACCTCGGCAACACCCTCATCGTCGTCGAGCACGACGAGGACACCATCAAGACCGCCGACTGGGTCGTCGACATCGGCCCCGGCGCCGGCGAGCACGGCGGCAAGGTCGTCCACAGCGGCTCCCTGAAGGACCTGCTGGCCAACGAGGAGTCGCTCACCGGCCAGTACCTCTCCGGCAAGCGGGCCATCCCCACCCCCGACGTACGACGGCCGATCGACCGCGCCCGCCGGCTGACCGTGCACGGCGCGCGCGAGCACAACCTCCAGGACATCGACGTCTCCTTCCCGCTCGGCGTCTTCACCGCGGTCACGGGCGTCTCCGGCTCCGGCAAGTCCACGCTGGTCAACGACATCCTCTACACCCACCTCGCCCGTGAGCTGAACGGCGCGCGCTCCGTCCCCGGCCGCCACACCCGCGTCGACGGCGACGACCTGGTCGACAAGGTCGTGCATGTGGACCAGTCGCCGATCGGCCGCACCCCCCGCTCCAACCCGGCCACGTACACCGGTGTCTTCGACCATGTGCGCAAGCTCTTCGCCGAGACCATGGAGGCGAAGGTCCGCGGATACCTCCCCGGGCGCTTCTCCTTCAACGTCAAGGGCGGTCGCTGCGAGAACTGCTCCGGCGACGGCACGATCAAGATCGAGATGAACTTCCTCCCGGATGTGTACGTCCCGTGCGAGGTCTGCCACGGCGCGCGCTACAACCGCGAGACCCTCGAAGTGCACTACAAGGGCAAGTCCATCGCCGAGGTCCTGGACATGCCGATCGAGGAGGGCCTGGCCTTCTTCGAGGCCGTGCCGACCATCGCCCGGCATCTGCGCACGCTGAACGAGGTCGGGCTGGGCTATGTCCGGCTCGGGCAGTCCGCGCCCACCCTGTCGGGCGGCGAGGCGCAGCGCGTGAAGCTCGCGAGCGAGCTGCAGAAGCGGTCGACCGGGCGGACGGTCTACGTCCTCGACGAGCCGACCACCGGCCTCCACTTCGAGGACATCAGCAAGCTCATCAGGGTGCTCTCCGGGCTCGTCGACAAGGGCAACACCGTGATCGTCATCGAGCACAACCTCGATGTCATCAAAACCGCCGACTGGGTCGTCGACATGGGCCCCGAGGGCGGCAGCGGCGGCGGGCTCGTCGTAGCCGAAGGCACACCCGAGCAGATCGCGGGCGTCGGCGCCAGCCACACCGGAAAGTTCCTGCGGGACATCCTGGGCGCGGACCGGGTCTCCGACGCCCCGCCGCTGCGGAAGCCCGCGGCGCGTAAGCGGGCGGCCGCCAAGCGCTGACCTCGAAGCCCTCGTGCGGGGAGGCGTTCCGCCACGGTGGAACGCCTCCCCGCACCCCGGGCGGTTCAACGGTGGACGCGTGGCCTTGCTCATAGCCTTCTCAGAAGCTCAGCCCGTACGCTCCAGCTTTCAAGATTCGCTACGAGCTGAGGAGCGCCATCATGACCACACTGCCCCCCTGCCGCCGTACTGTCCTCCAGGGCGCCGCGCTCGCCGGCGTGGCCGGTATAGGCCTCACCGCGTGCGGTAGCTCGGACAGTGATTCCGCCACGACGACGGCCGAGACGAGCGCGGCCGCGACGTCCACCGAGCTGGGCGCGACGTCGGATGTCCCGGTCGGCGGGGCGAAGCTCTACAAGGACGCCAAGCTCGTGGTGTCCCAGCCGACCAAAGGGACGTACAAAGCCTTTAGTGCGGTCTGTACGCACCAGGGCTGCGTCTGCGACTCGGTGACCGGCACGTCCCTGCTGTGTGCCTGCCACGGCAGCAAGTTCAACGCCGAGACGGGCGCCGTGGAGCAGGGCCCGGCGACGACCGCGCTGAGGGCGGCGACCGTCACCGTCAAGGAAGGGAAGCTGGTCGCCGGATAGCCAATAGCCCTGCGGGCGGAACGGGAATGTCATCCCCAGTCAGTAGGGTGGGGGCATGGCCGATCCATCCAGCTACCGCCCGAAGCCGGGACAGATTCCGGACAGCCCCGGCGTCTACAGGTTCCGGGACGAGCACGGCCGGGTGATCTACGTCGGGAAGGCGAAGAGCCTGCGCTCACGCCTCTCCTCGTACTTCCAGGACCTCGCCAATCTGCACTACCGCACCCGCACGATGGTCACGACAGCCGCGTCCGTCGAGTGGACGGTGGTCGGGACCGAGGTGGAGGCCCTGCAGCTGGAGTACTCCTGGATCAAGGAGTTCGACCCGCGCTTCAACGTCAAATACCGCGACGACAAGAGCTATCCGTCGCTCGCGGTCACGCTCAATGAGGAATTCCCGCGCGTCCAGGTGATGCGCGGCCCGAAGCGCAAGGGCGTGCGGTACTTCGGTCCGTACGCCCATGCGTGGGCCATCCGCGAGACGGTCGATCTGCTGCTGCGCGTGTTCCCGGTAAGGACGTGCTCCGCCGGGGTGTTCAAGCGCTCGGCGCAGATCGGCCGGCCGTGCCTGCTGGGCTACATCGGCAAGTGCTCGGCGCCCTGCGTGGGCCGGGTCACCGCCGAGGAGCACCGCGAACTGGCCGACGAGTTCTGCGACTTCATGGCGGGCCGGACCGGGACGTACCTGCGCCGCCTCGAACAGCAGATGAAGGACGCGGCCTCCGAGATGGAGTACGAGAAGGCCGCCCGCCTCCGGGACGACATCGAGGCCCTCCGCCGGGCCATGGAGAAGAACGCCGTCGTGCTGGCGGACGCCACCGACGCCGACCTGATCGCGGTCGCCGAGGACGAGCTCGAAGCCGCCGTCCAGATCTTCCACGTACGCGGCGGCCGGGTGCGCGGCCAGCGCGGCTGGGTCACCGACAAGGTCGAGGCCGTGGACACCGCCGGTCTGGTCGAGCACGCGCTGCAGCAGCTGTACGGCGAGGAGAAGGGCGACGCGGTCCCGCGCGAGGTCCTCGTGCCCGCCCTCCCGGAGCCGTACGAGCCGGTGCAGGAGTGGCTGAGCACCCGCAGGGGCTCGCAGGTGTCCCTGCGCATACCGCAGCGCGGCGACAAGAAGGACCTGATGGCCACGGTCCAGCGCAACGCGCAGCAGGCGCTCGCGCTGCACAAGACCAAGCGCGCCTCCGACCTGACCACGCGCTCGCGCGCCCTGGAGGAGATCAGCGAGGCGCTGGACCTGGACACGGCGCCGCTGCGCATCGAGTGCTTCGACATCTCCCACCTCCAGGGCGATGACGTGGTCGCATCGATGGTGGTCTTCGAGGACGGCCTCGCCCGCAAGAGCGAGTACCGGCGCTTCCAGATCAAGACGTTCGAGGGCCAGGACGATGTCCGGTCCATGCACGAAGTCGTGTCCCGGCGCTTCCGCCGCTATCTGCAGGACATGCAGAAGTCCGGCGAATGGGTCGACGGCGAGCCCGAGGAGCACGAGCCCGTCAGCGGGCCCATCGACCCCGACACCGGCAAGCCCCGCCGCTTCGCCTACCCGCCGCAGCTCGTGGTCGTCGACGGCGGGCAGCCGCAGGTCGCCGCCGCCAGGCGCGCGCTGGACGAGCTGGGCATCGAGGACATCGCGGTGTGCGGCCTGGCCAAGCGGCTGGAGGAGGTCTGGCTGCCCGGTGAGGACGACCCGGTGATCCTGCCGCGCACCAGCGAGGGCCTGTACCTGCTGCAGCGCGTACGGGACGAGGCGCACCGCTTCGCGATCTCGTACCAGCGCAGCAAGCGCTCGAAGTCGATGAAGGCGGGCGCCCTGGACTCCGTACCCGGCCTGGGGGAGACCCGCAAACAGGCGCTGCTCAAGCACTTCGGCTCGCTGAAACGGCTGCGTACGGCCACCGTGGACCAGCTCTGCGAGGTCCCCGGGGTCGGCCGCCGGACGGCGGAGACGGTGCTCGCCGCCCTGGCCGGAGCGGCGCCAGCCGGGCCTGCGGTGAACACCGCCACAGGAGAGATCATTGAGGAAGAGCGAGTGGAAGAGGGGGCGGCCGCAAAGGCGGCCGCCTCACCGGAACGGGTGAAGGGATCATCCTGCGATCCCTCGGGGGGCGACCCCCCGTACCCCCACGAAGAGCCCCGGCCGACAGGCCGGACCGGCGAGACACCGCGAGGCGAGACCCAGTGAACGAGAACGACGGAGGCGGAGCACAGGTGACCACCGGTGGAGCGAGCGAGGCCGCGGAGGCCATCCCCGAGCTCGTGATCATTTCTGGTATGTCGGGCGCCGGGCGCAGCCATGCGGCCAAATGCCTGGAGGACCTCGGCTGGTTCGTGGTGGACAACCTGCCGCCCGCCCTGATCCCGACCATGGTGGACCTCGGCGCCCGCTCGCAGGGCAATGTGGCCCGCATCGCGGTGGTCGTGGACGTGCGCGGCAGGCGCTTCTTCGACAACCTCATGGAGTCGCTCGCCGACCTGGAGGCCAAGGGCGTCAAGCGCCGCGTGCTCTTCCTGGAGGCGTCCGACGACACGCTGGTCCGCCGTTTCGAGTCCGTACGGCGTCCGCACCCCCTCCAGGGCGACGGCCGGATCGTGGACGGCATCGCGAAGGAACGCGAGCTGCTCAGCGAGCTGCGCGGCGACGCGGACCTGGTGATCGACACCTCCGCCCTCAACGTCCACGAGCTGCGCTCCAAGATGGACGCCCAGTTCGCCGGCGGGGAGGAGCCGGAGCTGCGGGCCACGGTCATGTCCTTCGGCTTCAAGTACGGGCTGCCGGTCGACGCCGACCTCGTCGCCGACTGCCGCTTCCTGCCCAACCCGCACTGGGTGCCGGAGCTGCGCCCGTACACCGGGCTCAATGACGAGGTCGCGACCTATGTCTTCAACCAGCCCGGCGCCAAGGAGTTCCTCGACCGCTACGCCGAGCTGCTGCACATCATCAACGCCGGCTACCGGCGCGAGGGCAAGCGCTATGTGACCATCGCGGTGGGCTGCACCGGCGGCAAGCACCGCAGCGTCGCGATGTCCGAGCGGCTGGCCGCCCGGCTGTCGGCGGACGGCGTGGAGACCGTGCTCGTGCACCGCGACATGGGGCGCGAGTGATCAAGACCGCACGGTTCCTGCGCCGGTCGGCCCAACGCTCGGGCTCCGGCGCGACTCCCAAGGTGGTGGCGCTCGGCGGCGGCCAGGGGCTGTCCGCCTCGCTGTCGGCGCTGCGCCGCATCACCCAGGACCTGACCGCCGTGGTCACCGTCGCCGACGACGGCGGCTCCAGCGGCCGGCTCCGCGAGGAACTGGGCGTCCTGCCCCCCGGCGACCTGCGCAAAGCGCTGGCGGCGCTGTGCGGGGACGACGAGTGGGGTCAGACATGGGCCCAGGTGATCCAGCACCGGTTCACCAGCGAGGGTGATCTCCACGGCCATGCGGTGGGCAATCTGCTGATCGTCGCGCTGTGGGAGAAGCTCGGCGATCCGGTGGCCGCCCTGGAGTGGGTCGGGCGGCTGCTCGGCGCCCAGGGGCGGGTGCTGCCGATGTCCGGGGTGCCCCTGGAGCTGACCGCGACCGTACGCGGTCACGACCCGGAGAAGCCGGATCAGCTGACCACCGTACGGGGGCAGGCCAATGTCGCCCTCACCCCCGGTGACGTGCAGGAAGTCCAGCTCGTGCCGCATGATCCGCCGGCCGTTCCGGAGGCGGTACGGGCGGTTCTGGACGCCGACTGGGTGGTGCTCGGGCCGGGGTCGTGGTTCTCGTCGGTGATGCCCCATCTGCTGGTGCCGGACCTGGTGTGCGCGCTGATGGAGACCCGGGCCCGCAAGGTGCTGGCGCTGAACCTGGCGCCCCAGCCCGGCGAGACCGAGGGCTTTTCTCCGCAGCGTCACTTGGAGGTTTTGGCCCGACACGCCCCTAAACTCACCATCGACGTGGTGCTGGCCGACGAGGCCGCCGTGCCCGACCGCGACAGCCTGAGCAAGGCCGCCGAGCGGTTGTCCGGCACGGTGGAGCTGGCCGCGGTCGCCGCCCCAGACGGGCCGCGACACGACCCTGAGCTGCTGGCGGCCGCGTACGACCGGATTTTTCGTATGCATGGAAGGATCGGCCCATGGCGATGACGGCAGCGGTGAAGGACGAGATCTCCCGGCTTCCCGTCACCCGGACCTGCTGCCGCAAGGCGGAGGTCTCGGCGATCCTGCGTTTCGCCGGGGGGCTCCATCTGGTGAGCGGGCGCATCGTGATCGAGGCGGAGCTCGACACGGCGATGGCGGCAAGGCGGCTCCGCAAGGACATCCTGGAGATCTTCGGGCACTCCTCGGACCTGGTGGTCCTGGCCCAGGGAGGGCTGCGGCGCGGCAGCCGCTTCGTGGTGAGGGTCGTCGCGGGCGGTGACCAGCTGGCCCGCCAGACGGGCCTGGTGGACGGCCGCGGGCGGCCCATCCGCGGGCTTCCCCCGCAGGTCGTCTCCGGCGCCACCTGCGACGCCGAGGCGGCGTGGCGCGGCGCCTTCCTGGCCCACGGCTCGCTGACGGAGCCGGGGCGCTCGTCCTCCCTGGAGGTCACCTGCCCCGGGCCGGAAGCCGCGCTCGCCCTGGTCGGCGCGGCCCGGCGGCTGCAGATCGCGGCCAAGGCGCGCGAGGTGCGCAACGTCGACCGCGTCGTGGTCCGCGACGGTGACGCGATCGGCGCCCTGCTGACCCGGCTGGGCGCCCACGAGTCCGTACTGGCCTGGGAGGAGCGCCGCATGCGGCGCGAGGTCCGGGCCACGGCCAACCGGCTCGCCAACTTCGACGACGCGAACCTGCGCCGCTCGGCGCGGGCCGCGGTCGCGGCGGGCGCCCGGGTGCAGCGGGCCCTGGAGATCCTCGGCGAGGAGGTGCCCGAGCATCTCGCCGCCGCGGGGCGCCTGCGCATGGACCACAAGCAGGCCTCCCTGGAGGAACTGGGCTCGCTGGCCGAGCCCCCGCTGACCAAGGACGCGGTGGCCGGCCGGATCCGCCGGCTGCTGGCCATGGCCGACAAGCGGGCGCAGGATCTCGGCATCCCGGGTACGGAGTCCAATCTCAGCGAGGAGCTGGCCGACAACCTGGTCGGCTGAGAGCCGAGCCGGGTCAAGCGGAGCAGCACTGACCTGAAATCGCCGTCGGCGCCCGGACCGGGCGCCGACGGTTTCTCATGTCACTCATGAGGCTTGTCATGCGCAGGTAATGTCATGAGCCTGACGGATGACCGCCGTCGGGACCCATCGTCGCAAGGGGGACTCATGAGACGCAGGGCAAGAGCGATACTCACCGCGGGCGTACTGATGCTGGGCGGCGTCATGGCGGCACCGGTCGCCCAGGCCGGGGCCGCGTCGTCCGGGGCGGACCCGGGCGCGGACGCGGTGAAGGTGTTCACCGCCGATGTGACCCGCGCGCAGATCCCGTTACTCCTCGCCGCCGGCCAGGACGGCGAGGAACTGGCCCAACAGCCCGCCGCCACGGGTACCGCACACGTCGAGGTCTACCTCACCGACGCCCAGGCGGGCGACCTGCGGAGCAAGGGCGTGGCCCTCACCGAACGCCAGGTCTCCGCGAAGGCGCAGGCCCGCGTCGAGGCCGCTGGCGACGGCGTCTTCCGCCCGTACAGCGGCACCGGCGGCATCAAGCAGGAGATCGTCGAGACCGGCCAGGCCCACCCGGACCTCACCAAGGTCGTCTCCATCGGCAAGACGGTCAACGGCCAGGACATCCTCGCCCTCAAGCTCACCAAGGGCGCGAAGAAGACCAGGGACGGCGCCAAGCCGTCCGTCCTGTACGCGTCCAACCAGCACGCCCGTGAGTGGATCACGCCCGAGATGACCCGGCGGCTGATGCACTACTACCTGGACAACTACGGCAAGGACAAGCGGATCACGAAGATCGTGGACTCCACCGAGCTGTGGTTCGTGATCAGCGCCAACCCGGACGGCTACGACTGGACGTTCAACCCCGACGGCGACCGGCTGTGGCGCAAGAACCTGCGGGACGTCAACGGCGACGGCAAGATCACCAACGGCGACGGCGTCGACCTCAACCGCAACTTCGCCTACAAGTGGGGCTACGACGACGAGGGCTCGTCCCCCGACCCCGCCAGCGAGGTCTACCGCGGCTCCGGCCCCGGCTCCGAGCCCGAGACCAAGGCGCTCGACGGCCTCGAAAAGCGGATCGGGTTCGAGTACGGCATCAACTACCACTCCGCCGCAGAGCTGCTCCTGTACGGCGTCGGCTGGCAGGTCGCCACACCCACCCCCGACGACGTGCTCTACAAGTCGCTCGCCGGCACCCCCGGGAACTCGGCCATCCCCGGCTACTACCCGCAGGTCTCCTCCGAGCTGTACACCACCAACGGTGAGGCCGACGGCCACGCCGCCAACGTCAACGGCATGATGATGTTCACCCCGGAGATGAGCACCTGCCAGACGGCCTCGGCCATCGACCCCGACGACGCCTGGAAGCCCGGGGACTGCGAGTCCGGCTTCAACTTCCCCGACGACGAGAAGCTGATCCAGGACGAGTTCGCCAAGAACATCCCCTTCGCCCTGGCCGTCGCCGAAACCGCAGCCCACCCCGACCAGCCCGTCTCCATCACCGGCACCGAGGCCCCCGACTTCACCGCGGACGCCTTCACCACCTCGTACGCACGCGGCGCCGACCAGCAGGTCGCGGTCACCGCCCGCAAGTCGGTCCGCGACAAGAAGCTCAACTACCGCGTCAACGGCGGCCGTACGCACACCACCGCCCTCAAGGCCTGGAAGGGCGGCGAGACCTACGGTGGCAAGGACAACATCCGCTTCGACGCATACCGCGCCAAGGTCAAGGGCGCCCGCCCCGGCGACACCGTCAAGGTCTGGTTCACCGGCCGTACGAAGGCCGGCAAGTCCACCGCCGGCGCGTCCTTCACCTACACCGTGGCCCCGCGCGCCAAGGCGGACACCCTGGTGCTGGCCGAGGAGGGCGCCGGGGCCGCACACGCCCAGACCTACGTCGACGCCCTCAAGGCCAACGGCCGCAGCGCCGTCGTCTGGGACGTCGCCGCCCAGGGCGTCCCGTCCGCGCTCGGCGTCCTCAGCCACTTCCGTACCGTCGTCCACTACCTCGGCGCGCAGGAGCCCGGCGGCGAGACCCAGCTGGCGATCCGCGACTTCCTCAACGAGGGCGGCAAGCTGATCGAGGCCGGGGAGGCGGCGGGCGGCTCCGCGGTCGTCGGCCGCGCCGAGACCGACGACTTCAGCCAGTACTACCTGGGTGCGTACGACCGTTCGTCCTCGGCCGGCGCCACCGGCTTCACCGGCGCCGGAACCCTGGCCGGCTTCACCGGCCCGCTCTCCGGCGTCACCGGCAACCCGCTGGACAACGCCGGCAACTACACGGTCACCTCCGACAGCCTCCCCGCCGCCGACTACCCGCAGTTCGCCAGCGCCCAGGCGGGCCGGTACGCCGGGAGCCTCAACCCGTACGGCCCGTACGAAGGCCAGTGGATGGCCGCCGCCACTCACGCCGACGACGACTGGAAGCGGCTGAGCCGGACCGTCGACCTCACCGGCGTCGGCGCCGCCGACGCCCCCCAACTGCGGCTCGCCCTCAGCTGGGACACCGAGCCCGGCTACGACCACGCCGTACTGGAGGCCCACACCGCCGGCGCCGACGACTGGACCACCCTCCCCGAGGCCGGCGGCGCCACCGGCACCACCGTCCCCGAGGACTGCGGGGCCGGATTCTTCATCGGCGAACACCCCTTCCTCAGCCACTACCTCACCCTCGCCGACGGCGCCTGCACCGCCACCGGCACCACCGGCGCCTGGAACAGCCTCACCGGCTCCTCCAGTGGCTGGCAGCAGGTCGCCTTCGACCTGAGCGCCTTCGCCGGCAAGACCGTCGAGCTGTCCCTGAGCTACATCACCGACCCCGGCTCCGGCGGCCACGGCGTCTTCGCCGACAACGCCTCCCTCGTCATCGCCGGCACCCCCCAGGACACCGAGGGCTTCGAAACCTCCCTCGGCCCCTGGACCGTCCCCGGCCCCCCGGCCGGCAGCCCCGCCGTCGCGGGCGACTGGACCCGCTCCGGCGAGCTCTTCCAGTCCTACGCGGCCGTCACCACCCGTGACACCGTCCTCCTCGGCTTCGGACTTGAGCACCTGCCCGCCGCCGCGGACCGTACCGCCCTGATCGGCAAGGCCCTGGCAGCCCTGCGGCGCTGACAGGCGGCCTGAACGCGGCGGCCCGTACCCCTACCGGGCGGTACGGGCCGCCGCGCCGTGGAACGGCCCGTCGGGATGTCACTGAGGGGTCCCGGGCGAGGTAGGGTCGTCCTTGGTCGGGGACATCCCATACGTCGCAGCCGGAATGGAATCCGGCGAATCAGCGAGGAGATCGGTTCGTGACGATCCGCGTAGGCATCAACGGCTTTGGTCGCATCGGTCGCAACTTCTTCCGTGCCGCCCTGGAGCAGGGTGCGGACATTGAGATCGTGGCTGTCAACGACCTGGGTGACACGGCGACCACCGCGCACCTGCTCAAGTACGACACCATCCTGGGCCGCCTCAAGGCCGAGGTGAGCCACACCGCCGACACGATCACCGTGGACGGCCACACCATCAAGGTGCTCTCCGAGCGCAACCCCGCCGACATCCCGTGGGGCACGCTGGGCGTCGACATCGTCATCGAGTCGACCGGCATCTTCACGAAGGCCGCTGACGCGGGCAAGCACCTCGCGGGCGGTGCCAAGAAGGTCATCATCTCGGCGCCCGCCAAGGACGAGGACATCACGATCGTGATGGGCGTCAACAACGACAAGTACGACCCGGCCGCCCACCACATCATCTCCAACGCCTCCTGCACCACGAACTGTGTGGCGCCGATGGCGAAGGTGCTGCTGGAGAACTTCGGCATCGTCAAGGGCATGATGACGACGGTCCACGCGTACACCAACGACCAGCGCATCCTGGACTTCCCGCACAGCGACCTGCGCCGCGCCCGCGCCGCCGCCGAGAACATCATCCCGACCACCACCGGTGCCGCGAAGGCCACCGCGCTGGTGATCCCGGAGCTCGCCGGCAAGCTCGACGGCATCGCGATGCGCGTCCCGGTCCCGACCGGCTCGGTCACCGACCTGGTCATCGAGCTGGAGCGCGAGGTGACCAAGGACGAGGTCAACACCGCGTTCCAGAAGGCCGCCGAGGGCCAGCTCAAGGGCATCCTGGAGTACACCGAGGACGAGATCGTCTCCTCGGACATCGTCAACTGGCCGGCCTCCTGCACCTTCGACTCGTCCCTGACCATGGTCCAGGGCAAGAGCGTCAAGGTCATCGGCTGGTACGACAACGAGTGGGGCTACTCCAACCGCCTCGTCGACCTGACCACCTTCATCGGCGGCCAGCTCTAAGCAACGCGCAGCACGATGTGATGAGGACAGGGTCCGGACGACGAAACTCGTCCGGGCCCTGTCCCATGACCTAGGAGCCATGGATGAAGACGATCGAAGACCTCGACGTGTCCGGCAAGCGGGTGTTCGTCCGCGCCGACCTCAACGTGCCGCTGTCCGGCACCACCATCACCGACGACGGCCGCATCCGCGCCGCCGTCCCGACCATCACCAAGCTCGTCGCAGCCGGCGCCAAGGTGATCGTCGCCTCCCACCTGGGCCGTCCCAAGGGCGCGCCCGACCCCCAGTTCTCGCTCGCCCCGGTCGCCACCCGTCTGGGTGAACTCCTGGGCCAGGACGTCGCCTTCGCCACCGACACCGTCGGTGACAGCGCGCAGGCCGCCGTCTCCGCGCTCGCCGCCGGCGGCGTCGTACTCCTGGAGAACCTGCGCTTCAACGCGGGCGAGACCGCGAAGGACGACGCCGAGCGCGGCGCCTTCGCCGACGAACTGGCGGCCCTCGCGGACGCGTACGTGGGCGACGGCTTCGGCGCCGTGCACCGCAAGCACGCCTCCGTCTACGACCTCCCGGCGCGGCTGCCGCACGCCGCGGGCGACCTGATCGCGACCGAGCTCGGGGTGCTGAAGAAGCTCACCGAGGACGTGTCGCGCCCGTACGCGGTCGTGCTCGGCGGCTCGAAGGTCTCCGACAAGCTCGGGGTGATCGACCACCTGCTGGGCAAGGCCGACCGGATCCTGATCGGCGGCGGCATGATGTTCACCTTCCTCAAGGCCCAGGGCCACGAGGTGGGCGGCAGCCTGCTGCAGGAGGACCAGATCCCGGCGGTCACGGAGTACCTGGAGCGGGCGAAGAAGCTGGGTGTGGAGTTCGTGCTCCCGGTCGACGTGGTCGCCACCGGCGGCTTCCCCGACCTGAAGAACCCGGTCGCGACCAGCCCGGCCACGGTCTCCGCCGAAGCCATCCCCGGCGACCTGATGGGCCTGGACATCGGTCCGGAGTCCCGCAAGCTCTTCGCCTCCAAGCTCGCAGACGCGGCCACCGTGTTCTGGAACGGCCCGATGGGCGTCTTCGAGCACCCCGACTACGCCGAGGGCACCCGCGCGGTCGCCCAGGCGCTGATCGACAGCCCCGCGTTCACCGTGGTCGGCGGCGGCGACTCGGCCGCCGCCGTGCGCATCCTCGGCTTCGACGAAGCCGCCTTCGGTCACATCTCGACCGGCGGTGGCGCCAGCCTCGAATACCTGGAGGGCAAGACCCTCCCCGGCCTCGCCGCACTGGAGGACTGACCCTCATGACCCGTACCCCGCTCATGGCCGGCAACTGGAAGATGAACCTCAACCACCTCGAGGCCATCGCCCACACCCAGAAGCTCGCCTTCGCGCTCACCGACAAGGACTACGACGCCGTAGAGGTCGCCGTCCTGCCGCCCTACATCGACCTGCGGTCCGTACAGACCCTGGTCGACGGCGACAAGCTGAAGATCAAGTACGGCGCCCAGGACCTCTCGGCGCACGACTCCGGCGCGTACACCGGCGAGATCTCCGGCTCGATGCTCGCCAAGCTGAAGTGCACCTACGTCGCCATCGGCCACTCCGAGCGCCGCCAGTACCACGGCGAGGACGAGCCGCTGATCAACGCCAAGGTCAAGGCCGCGTACAAGCACGGCCTCACCCCGATCCTGTGCGTCGGTGAGGGCCTGGACGTCCGCAAGGCGGGCAATCAGGTCTCCCACACCCTCGCGCAGCTCGACGGCGCCCTGGCGGGCATCCCGGCCGCGCAGGCGGAGACCATCGTCGTCGCCTACGAGCCCGTCTGGGCCATCGGCACCGGCGAGGTCGCCACCCCCGAGGACGCCCAGGAGGTCTGCGGGGCGATCCGTGGCCGGCTGGCGGAGCTGTACAGCCAGGAGCTGGCGGACAAGGTCCGCATCCAGTACGGCGGCTCGGTCAAGGCCGGCAACGTCGCGGCGATCATGGCGCAGCCGGATGTCGACGGCGCCCTGGTGGGCGGCGCGGCGCTGGACGCGGAGGAGTTCGTCAAGATCGTCCGCTTCCGTGACCAGTAAGTGACCTGGAAGTATCCGCACGCCCTCCGGGCGAAGTAGGCTGTCGGGGCCGGACCACCGTCCGGCCCCGATTCGTCGTGTCTGTGTCCTGTCACCGAGAGAGTTGGTCCTGCTGTGGTACTCGGGTTCTCCATCGCCCTCATCATCTTCAGCCTGCTGCTTCTGCTGCTCGTGCTGATGCACAAGGGCAAGGGCGGCGGCCTCTCCGACATGTTCGGCGGCGGCATGCAGTCCTCCGTCGGCGGCTCCTCGGTCGCCGAGCGCAACCTCGACCGGATCACGGTTGTGTTCGGTCTGGCATGGTTCGCGTGCATTGTCGTACTCGGCCTGCTGCTCAAGTTCAAGAACCACTGACCCTGGGCCCGACTGCCCTGCCTTGATGGAGAACTGACGCTTCGTCGCCAACGCGGCTTATCATGTAACGGCGTCCTCGGGGGCCGGGTCGACGACCAGTCGCTGGACGGCGCGTAGGGTCTCCGTAAACTGGACGACCTCGCAGCACCATCACGCAGGGAGTTACGACCGTGGCAAGTGGCAACGCGATCCGTGGCAGTCGGGTCGGAGCGGGGCCGATGGGAGAGGCCGAGCGCGGCGAGTCCGCGCCTCGCCTCCGCATCTCCTTCTGGTGCTCGAACGGGCACGAGACCCAGCCGAGCTTCGCCAGCGACGCGCAGATCCCGGAAACCTGGGACTGCCCGCGCTGCGGCTTCCCGGCCGGGCAGGACGAGGAGAACCCGCCGGCCCCGCCGCGCACCGAGCCGTACAAGACGCACCTCGCGTATGTACGCGAGCGGCGCAGCGCGGCCGACGGCGAAGCGATTCTCGCGGAGGCGCTGGCGAAGCTCCGCGGCGAGATCTAGGACCCGGGCCGGCGGCGCGCACGGCGCGCAGGCGCCAATGCGACCGCAACCGTATGCTCGGACCTGTGGCCAGTGACACCGCACCGCTGGTGATCGGTATCGACGCCGGCGGCACCCGTACCCGCGCGTATCTCGCCGATGGCGACGGCATCGTCCTCGGTGAGGGCGCCGGCGGCCCCGGAAACGCGATGAGCGTCCCCCGGGGCGAGCTCACCCGGCACCTGGTGGCCGCGATCAAGGCAGCCGTCCCGGCGGACCGGCGCGGGGCCGTACGGGCGGTCGTGGGCGGCTTCGCGGGCGGCGCGTCCGACGCGGGTCCCGACGCCGGGTACGAGCTGGCCATGACCTGCCTGGACACGGCCCTCACCGCCAACGGCATCGCGGCCCGCTCGATCGAGGTACTGGGCGACATCGAGATCGCCTTCGCCTCCGCCGACGGCACGCCCGCCGACGGCCTGGCGCTCGTCGCCGGTACGGGGGCGGTCGCGGCCCGCATCGAGAACCGCCGCCGGCTCTACCTCTCCGACGGCAACGGCTGGCTCCTCGGCGACGGCGGCAGCGGCTTCTGGATCGGCCGTGAGGTGGTCAGGGCGGCCCTGCGCGCCCTGGACGGCCGGGGACCCTGGACCTCGCTCGTCGAGGCCGTCATGGCGCACTACGTGGGCACCCCCGGCGGCCCCTACCTCGCCCGGGAACGCCCCAGCCGCCACGAGTGCGAGCTGCTCCGCCACCGCCTCGTCCCCCTCGCCTACGCCGAGCCCCCGGTCCGGCTCGCCCGGCTCAGCCCCCTCGCCGTCACGGCCGACGCCGACGGCGACGAGGTCGCCATGTCGCTGCTCGACGACGCCGCCGACGAGCTGGGCGCCACCGTCGCCGCCCTGGACCCCCGCGAGGACGAGACGCTGGTGGCCGCCGGCGGCCTCCTCGGCCCACACGGCCCACTGCTCGGCCGGGTCACCGCGCGCGCCGAGGAGATGGGCCTGAAGGTGATGCCGGTCCATGAAGGGGGCGCTGGCGCGCTGGCGCTGGCCAGGATGCGCCTCGTAAGCGCATGATCTTGGAGGCCTCGCGGCCTCTTAAGCACATGAGATGACGTGCCGGTGTACGTTTCCGCAAATCTCCCGCCCGAACGGCGGCTGCGCCCCTGCGCGTTCCGCGTCGACTAGCGTGGAACCCGCAGCGGAGGACAAGGAGAAAGTGGACTGATGTCCGATACCAACGCGCTTGACCAGGGCAGGATCCGTCTCGACCAGCGGCCCGAATGGCACGCGCTCGCCAAGCACCGCGAGGAGTTCGGGGATACGCATCTCCGCGAGCTCTTCGCCGCCGACCCGCAGCGCGCCGAGCGCTACACCCTCCAGGTCGGCGACCTCCATCTGGACTACTCCAAACACCTCGTCACCGACGAGACCCTGCGCCTGCTGCGCGAACTCGCCGCGGCCGCCGGGGTCCCGGAGCTGCGGGACGCGATGTTCCGCGGCGACCGCATCAACGTCACCGAGGACCGCGCGGTACTCCACACCGCGCTGCGCGCCCCGCGCTCGGCCGTCATCGAGGCCGACGGCCACGATGTCGTCCCGGCCGTGCACCACGTGCTGACCAAGATGACGGTCTTCACCGACAAGATCCGCTCCGGCGACTGGCGCGGCCACACCGGCAAGCGCATCAGGAACATCGTCAACATCGGCATCGGCGGCTCCGACCTCGGCCCCGCCATGGCCTACGAGGTCCTGCGGCCGTACAGCGCCCGCGACCTGACGTTCCGTTTCGTCTCCAACGTCGACGGCGCGGACCTGCACGAGGCCGTACGCGACCTCGACCCCGCCGAGACGCTCTTCATCATCGCGTCCAAGACCTTCACCACCATCGAGACCATCACCAACGCCACCTCGGCGCGCGACTGGCTCCTCGGCGGCCTCGGCGCGGGCCAGGAGGCCGTCGCCAAGCACTTCGTCGCCCTCTCGACGAATGCCGAGAAGGTCGCCGAGTTCGGCATCGACACGGCCAACATGTTCGAGTTCTGGGACTGGGTCGGCGGCCGCTACTCCTACGACTCCGCCATCGGCCTGTCCCTCATGGTCGCCATCGGCCCCGACCACTTCCGCGAGATGCTCGCCGGCTTCCACCTCGTCGACGAGCACTTCCGCACGGCCCCCGCCGAGGACAACGTCCCGCTGCTGCTGGGCCTCCTCGGCATCTGGTACGGCAACTTCCACGACGCCCAGTCGCACGCCGTCCTCCCCTACAGCCACTACCTCTCGAAGTTCACGGCCTACCTCCAGCAGCTCGACATGGAGTCCAACGGCAAGTACGTCGACCGCCACGGCAACCCCGTCGCCTGGCAGACCGGCCCGGTCGTCTGGGGCACCCCCGGCACCAACGGCCAGCACGCCTACTACCAACTCCTCCACCAGGGCACCAAGCTCATCCCGGCCGACTTCATCGGCTTCGCCGAGCCGGTACGGGAGCTGGGGCCCTTCCGGGACCACCACGACCTGCTCATGGCCAACTTCTTCGCCCAGACCCAGGCCCTCGCCTTCGGCAAGACAGCCGAGGAAGTGCGCGCGGAAGGCGTCGCCGAGGCCCAAGTTCCGCACCGCACGTTCCTGGGCAACCACCCCACGACGACGATCATCGCCGCCGAGCTATCGCCCTCCGTGCTCGGTCAGCTCGTCGCCCTCTACGAGCACAAGGTCTTCGTCCAGGGTGCCGTCTGGGACATCGACTCCTTCGACCAGTGGGGCGTCGAGCTCGGCAAGGTCCTCGCGAAGCGGGTCGAGCCCGCGCTCACGGAAGGCGCGGAGGTGCCGGGGCTGGACGCCTCCACGACGGCGCTCGTCGCCAAGTACCGGTCCCTGCGGGGCCGCTGAGCGGTGCGGTTTCGGTGCCCCCGGCGGGGGCACCGGTTCCGTCCTCAATCGCCGGACGGGCTGGGTCGGCCGTTGTGCGCCTGCTGTTGTCGTGGGGTCGGGGCCGCCTGCCGGGACTGCGTCCTCAGCGCTCGCGACTCGGGTTGGCCCGGTTCGTGCCCGGGATCCTCGCTCGTCGCTTCCGGGCGCATCCCTCCACCGTCCCCTTCGGCCGGTTGGCGGCCACCGCCCGGTGGGGGTACGGGTCCTCAAGCCCGGACGGGCTGAAGCAAACGTCTCCGGCCGGGCGGGGGCGGTGGAGGGGTTCTCCCGCAGGCGACGAGCGAGGATCCCGGGCAAGGATTTGAAGGTGCCAGAGTCGCGAGCGCCGAGGAGAGAAGCCCCGGCAGGCGCCCCCGACCCCACGGCCACCCCAGCCCGTCCGGCGTTTGAGGACGGAACCAGCAACCCCGACCGGGGGCACCGAAACCGCACCGGTGCAGGCGGCACCGTCCGCGCGGCCCGTCCGGCGTTTGAGGACGGAACCGGCAACCCCGACCGGGGGCACCGAAACCGCACCGGTGCAGGCGGCACCGTCCGCGCGGCCCGTCCGGCGTTTGAGGACGGAACCGGCAACCCCGACCGGGGGCACCGAAACCGCACCGGTGCAGGCGGCACCGTCCGCGCGGCCCGTCCGGCGTTTGAGGACGGAACCGGAAACCATGGCCAACGGCACCGTTACGCCGAGGCCGGCGGATAAAGCTGCGGCGGCAGCTTCGCGGCCGCCGCGCGGTCCAGGAGCCACAGGGTGCGGGCGCGGCCGTGGGCGCCGGCGGCGGGGGCCTGGAGTTCGCCGGGGGAGGAGAGGGCTATGGCGACGGCGCCGGCTTTGTCGTCGCCGGCGGCGAGGAGCCAGACCTCGCGGGCGGCGCGGATGGCGGGGAGGGTGAGGGAGACCCGGGTGGGGGGCGGTTTGGGGGCGCCGTGGATGCCGACGACGGTGCGTTCGGTCTCGCGTACGCCGGGGTGGCCGGGGAAGAGCGAGGCGACGTGGGTGTCGGGGCCGACGCCGAGCATGAGGACGTCGAAGGACGGGACCCGGCCGTGGTCCTCGGGGCTCGCCGCCTTGGCGAGCTCCTCCGCGTAGGCGGCGGCGGCCGCGTCCGCGTCACGGCCGTAGGGGCCGTCGGAGGCGGGCATGGCGTGCACCCTCGAAGGGGTGACGGGGACCGCGTCCAGGAGGGCTTCCCTCGCCTGGGTGACGTTGCGCTCGGGGTCGCCCTCGGGGAGGAACCGCTCGTCGCCCCACCAGAGGTCGAGCCGCGCCCAGTCCACGGCGTCGAGCGCCGGGGACTGGGCGAGGGCTGCGAGCAGGGCGTTGCCGTTCCGGCCGCCGGTGAGGACGACGGAGGCGGAGCCCCGGGCGGCCTGGGCGTCCACGATCTTGGTGATCAGCCGGGCCGCGGCGGCCTGCGCCATGAGCTCCTTGTCGCGATGGACCACGACCTGGGGTGCGCTCACTTGTCGGCCACCTTCGCCGCCGGAGCCGGAGCCGCAGCCGGCTTCGGAGGGGCCGGCTTCGGGGCGGCCTCCGCCGATACGGAGACGGGTATCGGCTGTGACAGCCGCTTCACGCCGTGCTTGACCGCCGCCGCGTACGCCTCGTCCGGGTCGAGCCGACGCAGCTCCTCCGCGATCAGCTCGGCCGTGTTGCGGCGCTGCAGCGCGACCCGCCGCTCAGGCTGGCCCGGCATGGCCAGCTCGGCGAGGGAGCCGTTCGGGCGGTCCAGGCGGATCTCGCCGTCCGAGGTGTTCAGACGTACGGCGGTGAGCCCGGGCCCGTCCGAGACGCGCCGCTCGACGGGGACGCCGAGGCGCTCGGCGAGCCACAGCCCGAGCAGTTCGGTGCTGGGGTTGTACGCCTCGCCCTCGACGACGGCGCCGGAGATGGCGGCGTGCTTCTGGTCCAGGGCGGCCGCCAGGACGCTGCGCCACGGGGTGATCCGGGTCCAGGCCAGGTCGGTGTCGCCGGGGGTGTAGGTGTCGGCCCGCAGGGTGAGCGAGGCGACCGGGTCCTCGGCCGCCGCCGCGTCGGTGATGCGGCGGGCGGCGAGCCGGCCGAGCAGGTCCTCGGCGGGGTTGAGCGGGGCGGTGTCGGGCCACCAGACCACCACGGGGGCGTCCGGCAGCAGCAGCGGCAGGACCACGCTCTGGGCGTGGTTGGCCAGCTCGCCGTGCATGCGCAGCAGCACGGTCTCGCCGGTGCCGGTCTCGCCGCCGACCCGGACCTCGGCGTCGAGGCGGGCGGTGCGGCGGTCACGCGGCGACCGGCCCGGCCGCTTGATGACGACCAGGATCCGGGAGGGGTGCTCCTTGGACGCGTCGTTGGCGGCCTTGAGAGCGTCGTAGTGATTGCCCTCGTCCGTGACGATGACCAGCGTGAGCACCATGCCCGTCGCCGGGCTCCCGGCGGCCCGCCGCGCCTTTATCAACGCGGAGTTGATCTTACTTGACGTGGTTTCCGTCAAATCGATGTTCATGGCCGACGCCAGCTCCTGCCGTCTCGTGCGAGCATCTCGTCCGCCGCCTTGGGGCCCCAGGTCCCGGCCGTGTACTGCTCGGGACGGCCGTGGGTGTCCCAGTGCTCCTCGATCGGATCGAGGATCTTCCAGGACTCCTCCACCTCCTGGTGGCGGGGGAAGAGGTTGGAGTCGCCCAGCAGCACATCGAGGATGAGCCGCTCGTACGCCTCCGGGCTGGACTCCGTGAAGGACTCGCCGTACGCGAAGTCCATCGTCACGTCCCGGATCTCCATCGAGGTGCCGGGCACCTTGGAGCCGAACCGGATGGTGATGCCCTCGTCCGGCTGGACCCGGATGACCAGGGCGTTCTGGCCCAGCTCCTGGGTGTCCGTGGTGTCGAAGGGGGAGTGCGGGGCGCGCTGGAAGACCACCGCGATCTCGGTGACGCGGCGGCCCAGGCGCTTGCCGGTGCGCAGGTAGAAGGGGACGCCCGCCCAACGGCGGTTGTCGACCTCCAGCTTGACGGCCGCGTAGGTGTCGGTCTTGGACTGCGGGTTGATGCCCTCTTCCTCCAGGTAGCCGAGCACCTCCTCGCCGCCCTGCCAGCCGTGCGCGTACTGGCCGCGTACGGTGTGGGCGCTCAGGTCGTCGGGAAGCTTGACGGCCCGCAGGACCTTGAGCTTCTCCTGCACCAGGGAGTCCGCGTCGAAGGAGGCGGGCTCCTCCATGGCGGTCAGGGCCATCAGCTGGAGCAGGTGGTTCTGGATGACATCGCGGGCGGAGCCGATGCCGTCGTAGTAGCCGGCGCGGCCGCCGATGCCGATGTCCTCGGCCATCGTGATCTGGACATGGTCCACGTAACTGCGGTTCCAGAGCGGCTCGAACATCGTGTTGGCGAACCGCAGCGCCATGATGTTCTGGACCGTCTCCTTGCCCAGGTAGTGGTCGATCCGGAAGACGTTGCGGGACTTGAAGACATGGTGGATGACCGAGTTGAGGTCCTCCGCGCTCTCCAGGTCGTGGCCGAAGGGCTTTTCGATGACGGCCCGTCGCCAGGCGTCGCCGGGGCCCTCGTTGAGGCCGTGGGCCTTGAGCTGCTCGACGACCTTGGGGAAGAACTTGGGCGGCACGGAGAGGTAGAAGGCGAAGTTGCCGCCGGTGCCCCGGGCCTTGTCGAGGTCGTTGATGGTGGCCTTCAGCTTCTCGAAGGCCGCGTCGTCGTCGAAGTCGCCGGGGACGAAGCGCATGCCCTCCGACAGCTGCTGCCAGACCTCCTCGCGGAAGGGGGTCCGGGCGTGCTCCTTGACGGAGTCGTGCACGACCTGGGCGAAGTCCTCGTCGGCCCAGTCGCGGCGGGCGTAGCCGACGAGCGAGAAGCCCGGCGGCAGCAGCCCGCGGTTGGCCAGGTCGTAGACGGCCGGCATCAGCTTCTTGCGGGACAGGTCACCCGTTACGCCGAAGATGACCAGGCCCGACGGCCCCGCGATGCGCGGGAGCCGTCGGTCCTGGGCACTTCGCAGCGGATTGGCGCTGCTCAAGGTCGTTACGCCTCCTTCGGCGCGAGCCGCTTGAGGGAAGCTGTGGTCGAGTCGAGCAGCTCGATCCAGGCCTGCTCGAACTTCTCGACGCCCTCGTCCTCCAGCAGCTGGACGACGTCGTCGTAGGAGATCCCGACGGCGGCGAGCGCGTCGAGGTCGGCCTGCGCGGCTGCGTAGGTGGAGCGGATGGTGTCGCCGGTGACCGTGCCGTGGTCGGCGGTGGCCTCAAGGGTGGCTTCCGGCATGGTGTTGACGGTGCCGGGGGCGACCAGCTCGGTGACGTAGAGGGTGTCCGGGTAGGCCGGGTCCTTCACGCCGGTGGAGGCCCACAGGGGGCGCTGGCGGTGGGCGCCGGCCGTCTCCAGCACGGACCAGCGGTCGGAGGAGAAGACCGCCTCGTACGCCTGGTAGGCGAGCCGGGCGTTGGCCAGGGCGGCCTTGCCCTTGAGGGCCTTGGCCTCCGGCGTACCGATCTTCTCCAGGCGCTTGTCGATCTCGGTGTCCACGCGGGACACGAAGAAGGACGCGACCGAACGGATCCGCGAGATGTCCAGACCCGCCGCCTTGGCCTTCTCCAGGCCGGTCACGTAGGCGTCCATGACCTCGGTGTAGCGGGCCAGGGAGAAGATCAGCGTGACATTGACGCTGATGCCCTTGGCGATGACCTCGGTGATCGCCGGCAGACCGGCCTTGGTCGCCGGGATCTTGATCAGCGTGTTGGGCCGGTCCACCAGCCAGGCGAGCTGCTTGGCCTCGGCGACGGTCGCCGCGGTGTTGTGCGCCAGGCGCGGGTCGACCTCGATGGAGACCCGGCCGTCCTGGCCGCCGCTCTGGTCGTACACCGGGCGCAGGATGTCGGCGGCGTCGCGGACGTCCGCCGTGGTGATCATGCGGATGGCCTCGTCGACGGTGACCTGGCGGGCGGCCAGGTCGGCCACCTGCTGCTCGTAGCCGTCGCCGCCGGAGATGGCCTTCTGGAAGATCGAGGGGTTGGTGGTCACGCCCACGACATGGCTGGCGTCGATCAGTTCCGCGAGGTTGCCGGAGGTGATCCGCTTGCGGGACAGGTCGTCGAGCCAGATCGCGACGCCTTCGTCGGAGAGGCGCTTGAGTGCGTCTGTCATTGGTATTGCATCTCCTCGTAAGTCGAATGCGTCGTACGTCAGCGGGCTACGGCCGCAAGCGAGTCGCGGGCGGCGGCGGCCACGGCCTCGGCGGTGATTCCGAACTCCCGGTAAAGGACCTTGTAGTCGGCACTTGCCCCGAAGTGCTCCAGGGACACGATCCGGCCGTCCTCGCCGACGAAGCGGTGCCAGGTCAGACCGATGCCCGCCTCCACGGCGACGCGGGCCTTCACATCGCGCGGCAGCACGCTGTCGCGGTACGCCTGGTCCTGCTCCTCGAACCACTCCACAGACGGAACGGAGACGACCCGGGTCGCAATTCCCTCGGCCTGCAGCGCCTCGCGGGCCTCGACGGCCAGCTGCACCTCGGAGCCGGTGCCCAGCAGGATGACCTGCGGCGCGCCGCCCTCGGCCTCGAAGAGCACGTACGCGCCCTTCACGGTGTCCTCGTTCGCCTCGTACGTCGGCACGTTCTGACGGGTCAGCGCGATGCCGTGCGGGGCGGGGTTGGTGGCGTGCCGCTTGAGGATCTCGCGCCAGGCGATGGCGGTCTCGTTGGCGTCGGCCGGGCGGACGATGTTCAGCCCGGGGATGGCGCGCAGCGCGGCCAGGTGCTCGACCGGCTGGTGGGTCGGGCCGTCCTCGCCCAGGCCGATGGAGTCGTGCGTCCACACGTAGGTGACCGGCAGCTTCATCAGCGCGGCCAGGCGCACGGCGGGGCGCATGTAGTCGGAGAACACCAGGAACGTGCCGCCGTAGATACGGGTGTTGCCGTGCAGCGCGATGCCGTTCATGGTCGAGCCCATGGCGTGCTCGCGGATGCCGTAGTGCACGGTCCGGCCGTACGGGTCCGCCTCCGGCAGCGGGTTGTCCGCCGGGAGGAAGGACGACGAGGCGTCGATGGTGGTGTTGTTGGAGCCCGCGAGGTCGGCGGAGCCGCCCCACAGCTCGGGCAGCACGGCGCCGACGGCCTTCAGCACCTCGCCGGAGGCCTTGCGGGTGGCGACGTCCTTGCCGGCGGGGAACTCCGGAAGCGCGTCCTCCCAGCCGGCCGGCAGTTCGCCCGCGGCGATGCGGTCGAAGTCGGCGGCGCGCTGCGGGTTGGCGGTACGCCACTCCTCGAAGCGCTTGGTCCACGCGGAGTGCGCCTCGGCGCCCCGGTCCACAGCCTTGCGGGCGTGGGCGAGCACCTCGTCGGCGACCTCGAAGGACTTCTCGGGGTCGAAGCCGAGCACGCTCTTGGTGGCGGCGACCTCGTCGGCGCCGAGCGCTGAGCCGTGGGCGGCCTCGGTGTTCTGGGCGTTGGGGGCCGGCCAGGCGATGATCGTGCGGGCGGCGATGATGGACGGGCGGTCGGTGACGGCCTGGGCGGCGCGGAAGGCCGCGTACAGGGCCTGGACGTCGAAGTCCCCGTCCGGCGACTGCTCGACGCGCTGCGTGTGCCAGCCGTAGGCCTCGTACCGCTTCAGCACGTCCTCGGAGAACGCGGTGGCGGTGTCGCCCTCGATCGAGATGTGGTTGTCGTCGTACAGCGCGATCAGGTTGCCGAGCTTCTGGTGGCCCGCGAGGGAGGAGGCCTCCGCCGAGATGCCCTCTTCCAGGTCGCCGTCGGAGACGATGGCCCAGATGGTGTGGTCGAAGACGGACTCGCCGGGGGCGGCGTCCGGGTCGAACAGGCCGCGCTCGTAACGGGCGGCCATGGCCATGCCCACCGCGTTGCCGACACCCTGGCCCAGCGGACCGGTGGTGGTCTCGATGCCGGTGGTGTGGCCGTGCTCGGGGTGGCCGGGGGTCAGCGAGCCCCAGGTGCGGAAAGCCTTCAGATCGTCCAGCTCCAGGCCGTAGCCGGAGAGGAAGAGCTGGGTGTAGAGCGTCAGCGAGGTGTGGCCCGGGGACAGCACGAACCGGTCGCGGCCCACCCAGTGGGAGTCCGACGGGTCGTGCTGCATCAGCTTCTGGAAGAGCAGGTACGCGGCGGGCGCGAGGCTCATGGCCGTTCCGGGATGGCCGTTGCCGACCTTCTGCACGGAATCCATGGCCAGAACCCGGGCGGTGTCAACAGCCCGCTTGTCCAGTTCGGTCCATTCGAGGTCTGTGGTGGTCGGCTCGGTGCTCACCCTGGCTCAGGGCTCCTTTCCACATGCTGGAACGCCGGTGACAGGACGCCTACCGGGCGTTGTCGAGCCTACCCCTGTGGGGGCGTACACCCGCTCGAGCCGTCTCGCCATCCGGGCGAGCGCGGCGGAGGCCAGGCCCTGGCCCCACCTTGCCCCGGCCAGTGTGGATTCGCCTGTTGAACGGGATACGGGGTGCGCAACAAGGGGTGGTTGCGGTATGGAGGCCAACTCGTACGCGAGTGCGCACGCGGGTCGTACGCGCTGCGTGCGCGGGCGGTTACACCAACACGACGGGACCAACACGAGGACCCCCGGGCAGGGCGGGGTACCGGCTGCGTCTAGAGTGCACTGGTACGCGCAAGCCTCGGCTTGCTGGACTTTTCCTCAGGGGTGTTCGTGACGGCCGTCGAATCCCGGCCCGCCGGAGCCACCGGGTCGAGCATCGGTCACCGTCCTTTCGGTGCCCGTGCGATGGCTTTCGTGGCGCTGACCAAGCCGCGCATTATCGAGCTTCTGCTCATCACCACGGTTCCGGTGATGTTCCTCGCGGCAGGCGGCGTTCCCGACCTCTGGCTGGTGCTGGCGACGGTTGTCGGCGGCTACCTGTCGGCGGGCGGCGCGAACGCGCTCAACATGTACATCGACCGCGACATCGACGCGCTCATGCACCGCACCGAGCAGCGCCCGCTGGTCACCGGCATGGTCTCGCCGCGCGAGGGCCTGGTCTTCGGCATCACGCTGTCGGTGGTCTCCACGGTCTGGTTCGTGGTGCTGGTCAACCCGCTGTCCGCCGCGCTCTCCCTGACGGCCATCCTCTATTACGTCTTCGTCTACACGATCTGGCTCAAGCGCCGCACGGCGCAGAACATCGTGTGGGGCGGCGTCGCGGGCTGTCTCCAGGTGTTCATCGGCTGGTCGGCCGTGCGTAACGAGCTGGCCTGGGCGCCGTTCGTGCTGTTCCTCGTCCTGTTCTTCTGGACGCCGCCGCACTACTGGCCGCTGTCGATGAAGGTCAAGGACGACTACGAGCGGGCCGGCGTCCCGATGCTGCCGGTCGTCTCCGGCAACCAGGCCGTCGCCAAGCAGATCGTCATCTACAGCTGGATCATGGTCCTGGTCTCCCTCACCCTGTGGTGGCCGCTGGGCGCCACAGGCTGGCTCTACCCCCTCGCGGCGGCAGTGCTGGGCGGCTTCTGGCTCAAGGAGGCGCACGGGCTCCACTCGCGCGCCAAGGCCGGGATCACCGGGGCCAAGCTCAAGGAGATGCGGCTCTTCCACTGGTCGATCACCTACGCGACACTGCTCTTCGTGGTCGTCGCCCTCGATCCCTTCCTGCGCTGATTACCGACGGGTAGCATTCTGGTCATGGCAGCTAAGGCAGACAGCACCGAGCGCCGTGTCGCACGGCTCGCGAAGCAGATCCAGGCATTCGCCAAGAGCCACGGCGGCAGCGCCGAGGCCACGGTCGAGTACATCGGCCAGATCGGCACCCGGATCGTCCTCGTCGGCGAGAACGGCGAGTGGGGCGACCTGGTGGCCCCCACGCACGAGATCGCGCTGAGCGCCGTCGAGCGCGCCGGCGTGACCGTCCATGAGAACTTCGACGGCGACTTCGCGGCCAGGGTCAGCACAGGGCCGTACGAGTGGAAGCGCATGGCAGGCATCCAGCTCGGCTGAACTCAGCCCGTCCGGCGATTGAGGACAAGCGCAGCCGGAGGGCTGCGCAACCCGGCGACACCTGACAGCGGGCCCGCCCGTTAAGCACCATGAGAGTGACAGCGGTGCTCGACGGGAGGGATGCGCGGTGGACGCGGACACGCGGGAACGGCAGCGGCTGCAGGCCCGGCAGGAGGCGGCGCGGCTGACCGCCGAGGGCGTACGGGCCGTCGCGCTCGGCTGGGTCGACAACGCCGGGGTCAGCAGGGTCAAGACCATCCCCACGACCCGGCTCGCCGACGCCGCCCACCACGGGATCGGTGCCTCCCCGGTCTTCGACGTCTTCACCTCCGAGGACGCCGTCACCTCCTCCCCGCATTCCGGCGGCCCCGACGGTGACCTCCGGCTGTTCCCCGACCTCGACCGGCTGACCGTCCTCGCCGCGCAGCCCGGCTGGGCCTGGGCGCCGGTCGACCGCTACGACCAGCAGGGCGAGCCGCACCCCGGCTGCCAGCGGCTGTTCGCCCGGCGGATGGCCGAGCGGGCGGCCGCCGCCGGGCTCGACCTGCGGATGGGCTTCGAGACGGAGTGGATCGTCGACCCGGCGGGCGACGGCCCCGCGTACGGGCTGACCCGGGTCGTCGAGCGGTCGGACTATCTGCGCGACCTGTACGACGCGCTGGCCGCCCAGCGCCTCGAGGTGCTCCAGATCCACCCCGAGTACACCCCCGGCCAGTTCGAGGTCTCCACCGTCCCGGCCGACCCGGTCCGGGCGGCGGACGAGGTGGTGCTCGTGCGGGAGACCGTACGGGCGGTGAGCCTGCGGCACGGACTGCGGGCCTCCTTCGCGCCGAGCTTCACCGCCGGCCATGTCGGGAACGGCTGCCACCTGCACCTGAGCGCCGCCGGCCTGCTCAGCGGCGGCGACGGGCCCTACGGCATCACGGCGGCCGGCGAGGCCTTCCTGGCAGGCGTGCTCGGAGAACTCCCCGCCCTGCTCGCGGTCGGCGCCCCCAGCCCCGCGAGCTACCTCCGGCTGGAGCCGTCCCGCTGGGCCGGCGTCTACCGCTGCTGGGGGCTGGAGAACCGCGAGGCCGCACTGCGGTTCATCGCGGACGAGGCCAATCCCAATGCCGAGCTCAAGCCCTTCGACGCCGCCGCGAACCCGTATCTGCTGGTCGGGGCGGTCATAGCGGCCGGGCTCGCGGGCTCCGGCGTACTCCCGCCGCCGGTCGCCGGTGACCCCGCGGGCCGCGGCGGCCAGGAGCGGCTGCCGGTCTCGCTGACGGAGGCCGCCGACCGGTTCGAGGAGAGCGCGGTGCTGCGCGAGGCGTTCGGCGAAGTCCTGCACGGCGCGGTGCTCGCGGTGCGGCGGGCCGAGGCCGAGCGGTTCGCGAAGAGCGAGCCGCAGGAGATCGCGGAAGCGACGCGGTGGCGCTGGTGACGGCCGCTCCGAACGGCGTTCCGAAGGGCGGCCGGCGCCCGTGATCGAGCTCCCTGCCCTCGTCGACCACCACTGCCACGGAGTCCTGCGGGGCGACCTCGGCTTCGGCACCTTCGAGACCTACCTGACGGAGTCGGACGCCCCCGCCGCGCCCGGGACGACGTTCTTCGACACCCAGGCCGGCTTCGCCGTACGGCGCTGGTGCCCGCCGCTGCTCGGGCTGGAACCGCATGCGTCGCCCGCCCAATATCTCGCCCGGCGCCGCGAGCTGGGCGCGTACGAGGCCGGGCGGCTGCTGCTGCGGGCCACCGGGATCGAGGTGTATCTGGTCGACACCGGGCTGCCCGGCGATCTCACCCCGCCCGGGGAGCTCGCGGCGGCGGGGGCCGCGCAGGCACGGGAGATCGTGCGGCTGGAGCAGCTGGCCGAGCAGGTCGCGGACACCTCCGGCACGGTGGACGCCTTCGTCGCCAATGTCGCCGAGTCCGTGCACACCGCGGCCTCCGTCGGCAGCGCCGTCGGCTTCAAGTCCGTCGCCGCCTACCGCCACGGCCTCGCCCTGGCCCCCGATCCCCCCGCCCCCGGCGACGTCCGCCGCGCCGCCGGCCACTGGCTAGCCGCCCGCCGCCCCGGCGGCCGCCTCACCGACCCCGTACTGCTGCGCCACCTCCTGTGGACCGCCGTCGCCACCGGGCTGCCGTTGCAGCTCCACACCGGCTTCGGCGACCCCGACCTCCGCCTCGACCACGCCGACCCCGCCCTCCTCACGGACTTCGTCCGCGCGACGGCCGGCCTCGGCACGGACCTCGTGCTCCTCCACGGCTACCCCTACCACCGGCAGGCGGCCTACCTCGCCCACGTCTTCCCGCACGTCTACGCCGATGTCGGGCTTGCGCTCTCGCACGTGGGCGCGCGGGCGCCGGACGTCCTCGCCGAGTTCCTGGAGCTCGCGCCCTTCGGCAAGCTGCTCTTCTCCACGGACGCGTACGCCCTCCCCGAGCTGTACGTCGTCGGGGCCGAGGCCTTCCGCGACGCCCTGCGGCGGCTGCTGGGCGACTGGGTGAGGTCCGGCGCCTGGTCCCTGCCGGACGCCGAGCGGGTCGGCGCCCTGATCGCCGCAGGCAACGCGCGCCGCGTCTACGGCCTCAGCTAGCCGGCACGGCCGCGTGCTCGGTCCCCGCCGGGGCGGGCACCTCGCCGGGGGCGGCCGCAGGGCGCTCGCGCATGCTGAGCAGGACCCGCAGGGCCGCGATCCAGATGAGGGCGGCGCCGAGCATGTGCAGGCCCACCAGCAGCTCGGGCAGGTGCGTCGCGTACTGCACATAGCCGATGACGCCCTGCGCGAGCAGGACCACGATCAGGTCGCGTGCGCGCCTGCGGGGGCCGGGCGGGGCGTCCACCGCGCGCAGTACGAACCACAGGGCCAGGGCGAGCGCGCACACGACCCAGGCGAGGTCGGCGTGGAGCTGGGCGATGCTCTCCCAGTCGATACCGACGCGCGGCACGTCACTGTGGTCGCCCGCGTGCGGCCCCGCCCCGGTCACCAGGGTGCCGACCGAGATGAGGGCCAGGGTCGCGCCGATCAGCACCCACGTCAGCTGCTTCACCGGCTTGCCCACCAGCGGGCGCGGCGCTCCGTCGCCCTCGGCGACGCGCTGCCAGGTCACCAGCGCCACCGTGATCAGCGCCGCCGACAGCAGGAAGTGCGCCGCGACGATGTACGGGTTGAGGTGTGTCAGCACCGTCAGCCCGCCCCACACCGCGTTGCTCATCACCACCCAGAACTGTGCCCATCCGAGCCGCGTCAACCCCCGCCGCCACGGCTTCGCCGCCCGCGCCGCGATGATCGCCCACCCCACCGCCGCGCACAGCACATACGTCAGCATGCGGTTGGTGAACTCGATCGCCCCGTGGACGCCCATCGCGCTCGTCGTCGTCAGGCTGTCCGCCGTGCACTTCGGCCACGTCGGGCAGCCCAGCCCCGAGCTGGTCAGCCGCACCGCGCCACCTGTCACCACGATCACCACGCTCATCACGAGCGCGGCCATCGCGGCCCGGCGGACGGTCGCCGGGGACGGGGTCCAGCGCTGGGAAATGGCGGCGAGCGGGTTCAGATTCGGCACGCGACCCATCGTAGGCGGCCCTTTGTGCAAACTTTCACGAGGGGGTTCGGGTTCACTCCCACCGGAACCAGCGTGCCGCCGCCCCCAGGCCGAGGACGGCCCACACCGCGAGGATCCCGGCCTCTCCCCAGGGCATGTCCCTGCCGTACTGGAGTACGTCCCGCAGGCCGTCCGACAGAGCGGTGATCGGCAGCAGCTCCAGGGCGGCGCGCAGGCCGTGCGGGAACTTGTCGAGGGGGACGATCACGCCGCCGCCGACGAGGAGGAGCAGGAAGACGAGGTTGGCGGCGGCGAGGGTGGCCTCGGCCTTGAGGGTGCCGGCCATGAGGAGGCCGAGGCCGGAGAAGGCGGCGGTGCCGAGGACGAGCAGGAGCAGTACGGAGAGGGGGTTGCCGTGGGGGGACCAGCCGAGGGCGAGGGCGATGACCGTGAGGAGCGCGATCTGGAGGATCTCGGTGACCAGGACGGAGCCCGTCTTGGCGGTCATCAGGGCCCAGCGGGGGAGAGGGGAGGCGCCCAGGCGCTTGAGGACGCCGTAGCGGCGCTCAAAGCCGGTGGCGATGGCCTGGCCGGTGAAGGCGGTGGACATGACGGCGAGAGCGAGGATGCCGGGGGCGAGGAAGTCGACGGACTTGCCCCGGCCGGTGTCGATGACGTCGACGGTGCTGAAGAGGAGGAGCAGGAGGCTGGGGATGATCACGGTGAGCAGGAGCTGTTCGCCGTTGCGCAGCAGCATCCGCGTTTCCAGCGCGGTCTGGGCGCCGATCATGCGGGGCAGTGGAGCGGCACCCGGGTTCGGGGTGAAGGTACTCATGCGCGCAGCTCCTTGCCGGTGAGCTCCAGGAATACGTCTTCGAGGGTGCGCCGCTCGACGGCGAGCCGGTCCGGCATGACGCCGTGCTGGGCGCACCAGGAGGCGACGGTGGCGAGCATCTGGGGGTCGACCTTGCCCTCGATGCGGTAGCTGCCGGGGGTGAGCTCGGCGGCGGCGGAGTCGGCGGGGAGGGCCTTGAGGAGGGAGTTGACGTCGAGGCCGGGGCGGCCGGAGAAGCGAAGGGTGTTCTCGGCGCCGCCGCGGCAGAGCTCTTCGGGGGTGCCGTGCGCTATGACGCGGCCGGCGTCGATGATCGAGACATGGTCGGCGAGCTGCTCGGCCTCGTCCATGAAGTGGGTGGTCAGGACGACCGTGACGCCGTCGGCGCGCAGCTCCCGTACGAGGTCCCAGGTGGCGCGGCGGGCCTGCGGGTCGAGACCGGCGGTGGGCTCGTCGAGGAAGACCAGCTCGGGCCGGCCGACGACGGCCATGGCGAGGGCGAGCCGCTGCTGCTGGCCGCCGGAGAGCCGGCGGTAGGCGGTGCGGCCGCAGGATTCGAGGCCGAGGCGTTCGATGAGCAGCGCCGGGTCGACCGGGTTCGCGTGCAGCTTCGCGGTGTGCGTCAGCATTTCCTCGGCGCGGGCGCCGGGGTAGACGCCACCCGATTGGAGCATCACGCCGATGCGGGGCCGCAGCGCGGCGCTTTCCGCGACGGGGTCCAGGCCCAGGACGCGTACGCTGCCGCCGTCCGGGCGGCGGTAGCCCTCGCAGGTTTCGACGGTTGTTGTCTTCCCGGCGCCGTTAGGGCCGAGGACGGCGGCGATCGTGCCGCGCTCGACGATGAGATCGAGCCCGTTCACCGCCGTTTTGGGGCCGTACCGTTTGATGAGGCCGGTCACTTCGACGGCGGGCTCGTTTCCCATGGGCCGCAGTCTACGAACCCCTGCGGGGCGCTTTTGCGGGGAGGGCGGTTTCCCAGGTCCGTCGGACGGAGTCCGGCGTTGGGGATGGGCACCCGGGACGCGGGTTTGTGGTGGTGCCGGCCGCGGGCCGGTGGCCGGTTGTGCCAGCCCGTTCCGCCTTGCGGAACGTTCTCCCACAACCGGCTGGGGACAGCCGCCGCGGGTGCGAGTGATCGTTTGTGCAGGTCAGGTTAGGTATGCCTAAGTGACGCACTGCACCGCCGTCCGCCCAGGACCGCGCTTGCCAGTCCCTGAGGAATTACGCAACACTGGCATTGTGAAATACGTGGGCGAGGATGAGCAGGCGACCGGGGAGCGGAGCACCCGCAACCGAGTCGTCCGGTCCATCCTGGACCATGGCCCGTCCACCGCGGCGGATCTGGCGGAGCGGCTGGGCCTGACGCAGGCCGCCGTACGCCGGCATCTGGACGCGCTGGTGGCCGAGGACGTCGTGGAGCCGCGCGAGAAGCGGGTCTACGGGGCCCGGACGCGGGGGCGGCCGGCCAAGGTGTTCGCGCTGACCGACTGCGGGCGGGACGAGTTCGACCAGGCGTACGACCAGATCGCGGCCGACGCGCTGCGCTGGATCGCGCAGTCCGCGGGCGGCGGGGAGCCGGGCGAGGCCGCAGTGACGGCGTTCGCGAGGGCGCGGGTCGCGGCGCAGGCCGAGCGGTACCGGGCCGAGGTCGAGAAGGCCGCGCCGCAGGAGCGTACGAAGGCTCTCGCGAAGGCTTTGAGCCAGGACGGGTACGCTGCTACCACGCGCAGTGCGCCCTCCTCCGCCGGTGAGCAGCTCTGCCAGCACCACTGCCCGGTGGCGCACGTCGCCGAGCAGTTCCCCCAGCTGTGCGAGGCGGAGGCCGAGGTCTTCTCAAGCCTGCTCGGCACCCATGTGCAGCGACTGGCCACGATCGCCCACGGCGACGGGGTCTGCACGACCTTTGTTCCGCAAGTCACGCAAGCCAAGCAAGCCACGCAAGTAAACGCCGGGAGGAACCCCGCATGACAGCGCCTCTGGAGACTGCCCACCCCGAGCTCGACGGCCTGGGTACGTACGAGTACGGCTGGGCCGACTCGGACGCGGCCGGGGCCGCCGCCAAGCGCGGGCTGTCCGAGGACGTCGTCCGTGACATCTCCTCCAAGAAGTCCGAGCCGGAGTGGATGCTGAAGCTGCGGCTCAAGGGCCTCAGGCTGTTCGGCAAGAAGCCCATGCCGACCTGGGGCTCCGACCTCACGGGCATCGACTTCGACAACATCAAGTACTTCGTGCGGTCCACGGAGAAGCAGGCGGAGTCCTGGGAGGACCTGCCCGAGGACATCAAGAACACCTACGACAAGCTGGGCATCCCGGAGGCCGAGAAGCAGCGCCTCGTCGCCGGTGTCGCCGCCCAGTACGAGTCGGAGGTCGTCTACCACCAGATCCGCGAGGACCTGGAGGAGCAGGGTGTCATCTTCCTGGACACCGACACCGCGCTGAAGACGCACCCGGAGCTCTTCCAGGAGTACTTCGGCACCGTCATCCCGGTCGGCGACAACAAGTTCGCCTCCCTGAACTCGGCCGTGTGGTCCGGCGGCTCCTTCATCTACGTGCCGAAGGGCGTGCACGTGGAGATCCCGCTGCAGGCCTACTTCCGGATCAACACCGAGAACATGGGCCAGTTCGAGCGGACGCTGATCATCGTCGACGAGGACGCCTACGTCCACTACGTCGAGGGCTGCACCGCCCCGATCTACAAGTCGGACTCGCTGCACAGCGCCGTCGTGGAGATCATCGTCAAGAAAGGCGGCCGCTGCCGCTACACGACGATCCAGAACTGGTCGAACAACGTCTACAACCTGGTCACCAAGCGTGCCGTGGCGTACGAGGGCGCGACCATGGAGTGGGTCGACGGCAACATCGGCTCCAAGGTCACCATGAAGTACCCGGCCGTCTACCTGATGGGCGAGCACGCCAAGGGCGAGACCCTGTCCATCGCCTTCGCGGGCGAGGGCCAGCACCAGGACGCCGGCGCCAAGATGGTCCACATGGCCCCGAACACGTCCTCGAACATCGTGTCGAAGTCCGTGGCGCGCGGCGGCGGCCGTACCTCCTACCGCGGTCTGATCGAGATCGGCGAGGGCGCGGCCGGCTCCAAGTCCAACGTGCTGTGTGACGCGCTCCTGGTCGACACGATCTCCCGTTCGGACACCTACCCCTACGTGGACGTCCGCGAGGACGACGTGTCCATGGGCCACGAGGCGACCGTCTCCAAGGTCAGCGACGACCAGCTCTTCTACCTGATGAGCCGGGGCATGACGGAGTTCGAGGCCATGGCGATGATCGTCCGCGGCTTCGTCGAGCCGATCGCCAAGGAGCTGCCGATGGAGTACGCCCTGGAGCTCAACCGGCTGATCGAGCTGCAGATGGAAGGCGCGGTCGGCTGAGGCCCTGCTTCCATGAGCTCACGAGCTCAACCAGACGCATCCCTAGAGAGAAAGAGCCGTACGACAGCCATGGCTGAAACTGTTACCGCCGGGAGCCCCGCCGGTGCCACCACCGACGGGGCCATCCAGGTCGGTCACCCCCGCGACGCCCGGGTGAGCGCTGCCCCGTCCTACGACGTGGCCGACTTCCCGGTGCCGCACGGCCGCGAGGAGGAGTGGCGGTTCACTCCCCTGGAGCGGCTGCGCGGCCTCCACGACGGCACGGCGGTGGCCGACGGCGGCGTCAAGGTCGAGGTGGCCGCGCCCGAGGGTGTGACCGTCGAGACCGTGGGCCGTGACGACGCCCGGCTCGGGAAGGCCGGCAAGCCGGTCGACCGGGTCGCGGCACAGGCGTACAGCTCCTTCGAGAAGGCCGGCGTCGTCTCCATCCCCAAGGACATGGTGCTCGCCGAGCCGGTGCGCATCACCGTCCACGGTGAGGGCGGCACCGCCTACGGCCACCAGGTCGTCGAGGTCGGCGCCTTCGCCGAGGCGGTCGTGGTCATCGACCACACCGGCGACGCGACGCTGGCGGCCAACGTCGAGTACCTGATCGGCGACGGTGCCAAGCTCACCGTGGTCTCGGTCCAGGACTGGGACGACAAGGCCGTCCACGTCGCCCAGCACACCGCGCTGGTCGGCCGGGACGCGACCTTCAAGTCCGTGATCGTCACCTTCGGCGGCGACCTCGTCCGGCTGCACCCCCGGGTGATCTACGGCGCCCCCGGCGGCGAGGCCGAGCTGTTCGGCCTGTACTTCACCGACAAGGGCCAGCACCAGGAGCACCGCCTCTTCATCGACCACGACACCCCGCACTGCCGCAGCAACGTCGCCTACAAGGGCGCGCTGCAGGGCGACGGCGCGCACGCGGTCTGGATCGGCGACGTGCTGATCCGTGCCGAGGCCGAGGGCACGGACACCTACGAGCTCAACCGCAACCTGGTTCTGACGGACGGCGCCCGCGTCGACTCCGTGCCGAACCTGGAGATCGAGACCGGCGAGATCGTCGGCGCCGGCCACGCCTCCGCAACCGGCCGCTTCGACGACGAGCAGCTGTTCTACCTGATGGCCCGCGGCATCCCGGAGGGCGAGGCCCGCCGTCTCGTCGTCCGCGGCTTCTTCGGGGAGCTCATCCAGCAGATCGGCCTGCCCGATCTGGAGGAGCGCCTGATGGCGAAGATCGACGCCGAGCTGGAGGCGTCCGTCTGATGACCTTCGTACGAGTCTGCGGGCTGGACGAGCTGGAGGAGGACACCCCCAAGAGGGTGGAGCTCTCCGGCACGCCGGTGTCCGTCGTGCGTACCGAGGGCGAGGTGTTCGCGATCCACGACGTCTGCTCGCACGCGAACGTCTCGCTGTCCGAGGGCGAGGTGGAGGACTGCCAGATCGAGTGCTGGCTGCACGGGTCCTCGTTCGACCTGCGGACCGGCAAACCGTCCGGCCTGCCCGCGACGCGGCCCGTCCCCGTATACCCCGTAAAGATCGAAGGGGACGATGTGCTCGTCTCCGTCACCCAGGAGTCCTGAGGCACCCATGGCAACGCTTGAAATCCACGACCTGCACGTCACCGTCGAGGTCGAGAACGGCACCAAGGAGATCCTGCGCGGTGTCGATCTGACCGTGAAGCAGGGCGAGACCCACGCCATCATGGGCCCCAACGGCTCCGGCAAGTCCACCCTCGCGTACTCGCTGGCCGGGCACCCCAAGTACACGGTCACCGGCGGCACCGTCACCCTCGACGGCGAGGACGTGCTGGAGATGACCGTCGACGAGCGGGCGCGGGCCGGTGTCTTCCTGGCCATGCAGTACCCCGTCGAGATCCCGGGTGTCTCGGTCTCCAACTTCCTGCGCACCTCGGCCACCGCGATCCGCGGCGAGGCCCCCAAGCTGCGCACCTGGGTGAAGGAGGTCCGGGAGACCATGGAGCGCCTCCAGATGGACCCCACCTTCGCCGAGCGCAATGTGAACGAGGGCTTCTCCGGCGGTGAGAAGAAGCGCCACGAGATCCTCCAGCTGGAGCTGCTCAAGCCGAAGATCGCGATCCTCGACGAGACCGACTCCGGCCTCGACGTCGACGCGCTCCGGGTGGTCTCCGAGGGCGTCAACCGGGTCGCCGAGAGCGGCGAGGTCGGCACCCTGCTGATCACCCACTACACGCGCATCCTGCGCTACATCAAGCCCGACCATGTCCACGTCTTCTCCGCGGGCCGGATCGTCGAGTCCGGCGGCCCGGAGCTCGCGGACAAGCTGGAGAACGAGGGCTACGAGTCGTATGTGAAGGGTGGCGCGTCCGCGTGACACAACCGCAGCTGCCGGGCCTCCTCGACACCGAGGCGATCCGCAAGGACTTCCCGATCCTGGACCGCCTGGTCCACGACGGGAAGAAGCTCGTGTACCTGGACAACGCGGCGACCTCCCAGACGCCGCGCCAGGTCATCGACACCCTCAGCGAGTACTACGAGCGGCACAACGCCAACGTGCACCGTGGCGTCCATGTGCTCGCCGAGGAGGCCACGGCGCTGTACGAGGGCGCGCGGGACAAGGTCGCGGCCTTCATCAACGCGCCGAGCCGCGACGAGGTGATATTCACCAAGAACGCCTCGGAGTCACTCAACCTGGTCGCCAACATGCTGGGCTGGGCCGACGAGCCCTACCGCGTGGACGCCGACACCGAGGTCGTCATCACGGAGATGGAGCACCACTCCAACATCGTGCCGTGGCAGCTGCTCGCGCAGCGCACCGGCACGAAGCTGAAGTGGTTCGGCCTCACCGACGACGGCCGGCTGGACCTGTCGAACATAGAGCAGGTCATCACCGAGAAGACCAAGATCGTTTCCTTTGTCCTGGTCTCCAACATCCTCGGCACCCTCAACCCGGTCGAGGCGATCGTCCGCCGTGCCCAGGACGTCGGCGCGCTCGTGCTCATCGACGCCTCCCAGGCCGCCCCGCACATGACCCTGGACGTCCAGGCGCTCGGCGCGGACTTCGTGGCCTTCACCGGCCACAAGATGTGCGGCCCGACCGGCATCGGCGTCCTGTGGGGCCGCCAGGAGCTGCTGGAGGACCTTCCGCCGTTCCTCGGCGGCGGCGAGATGATCGAGACCGTCTCGATGCACTCCTCCACCTACGCCCCCGCGCCGCACAAGTTCGAGGCCGGTACGCCCCCGATCGCCCAGGCCGTCGGCCTCGGCGCGGCCGTGGACTACCTCAGCGCCATCGGCATGGACAAGATCGCCGCTCATGAACACGCGATCACCGAGTACGCCCTGCGGCGGCTCCAGGAAGTCCCCGGCCTGAAGATCATCGGCCCCACCACGGCCGAGGACCGCGGCGCCGCGATCTCCTTCACCCTGGGCGACATCCACCCCCACGACGTGGGCCAGGTCCTGGACGAGCAGGGCATCGCGGTCCGCGTCGGCCACCACTGCGCACGCCCGGTCTGCCTGCGGTACGGAATTCCGGCGACCACGCGAGCGTCCTTCTATCTGTACTCCACTCCCGGCGAGGTCGATGCGCTCATCGACGGCCTGGAGCACGTGCGGAACTTCTTCGGCTAGAGGGCGGCTGACTGGTGAAGCTCGACTCCATGTACCAGGAAGTGATCCTGGACCACTACAAGCACCCGCACGGGCGTGGCCTGCGCGACGGCGACGCCGAGGTGCACCACGTCAACCCGACGTGCGGCGACGAGATCACGCTGCGCGTCAAGCTCGGCGGCGACGGCACCCTCATCGAGGACATCTCGTACGAGGGCCAGGGCTGCTCCATCAGCCAGGCGAGCGCTTCCGTGCTCAACGAGCTGCTGGTCGGCAAGGACTACACCGAGGCGCAGAAGATCCAGGGCACCTTCCTGGAGCTGATGCAGTCCAAGGGCAAGATCGAGCCGGACGAGGCGATGGAGGAGGTGCTGGAGGACGCGGTCGCGTTCGCCGGCGTCTCCAAGTACCCCGCGCGCGTGAAGTGCGCGCTGCTGAGCTGGATGGCGTGGAAGGACGCGACCGCACAGGCGCTGTCCGAGAAGGAGACCGCATGAGCGACAACGACACTGTCACCGAGATCAAGCCGGCCAGCGAGGAGGAGGTCCGCGAGGCCCTCTACGACGTCGTCGACCCCGAGCTGGGCATCGATGTCGTCAACCTCGGCCTGATCTACGGCATCCACATCGACGACTCCAATGTCGCCACCCTCGACATGACGCTCACCTCGGCGGCCTGCCCGCTGACCGACGTCATCGAGGACCAGGCCAGGTCGGCGACCGAGGGCATCGTCAATGACCTCAAGATCAACTGGGTCTGGATGCCGCCGTGGGGCCCGGACAAGATCACCGACGACGGGCGCGAGCAGCTTCGGGCGCTCGGCTTCAACGTCTGACGGCGTACGGCATGCGTGACAGAGGCCCCCGGCGATGCGCCAGGGGCCTCTGTCGTGCTCAATCAAGCAGTACTGCATGCTCTGGGGGAGAGTCCCCTACCACCGCGAGGCGTCTCGTGGTGCGGCCGCGCAGCCGCCAGCGGCTGACCTGCTGCCAGTAGAGAACCTGCCGAATGTATGCCTCCGGCTCGTCGATCCGGTGCCAGCGACCGGCCGCCTCGATCGGCGCGTTATGCAGCAGGTCCTCGGCTGAGTGGCGGTCGCCGCCGCTCAGCAGCAAGGCCGGCTTCAGCAGCGCGGGCGAGCAGTTCGCCACGAAGTCTGTCAACTACCCGGCCGTGAACGACCGGGCTTGCTGCTCGGGTCATCGATGGCTTCGATGAGTCCGGCTGTGTCCAGCCCGTCACGCGATGTGCGTGAGGGCAGGGGCCTGTGACTCGGCCCCGCAGACCCACACCATCCAGCCGCGAGCGGCGATGTTGTGGGACGAGTTCAGGTCCGCGTGTTCAACGAAACCGCAGGCCCGGCAGGTGAAGACGGCCTGGGAGGGCCGGTTTCTTCGTTCGGTGTGATGGCAGTGAGAGCATTCCTGGCTGGTGTACGCCGGGTTCACGTAGACCACGGGGACCCCGGAGCGCTTCGCCTTGTAGGCGATGAACGCTCCGAGCTGATGGAAGGACCAGGTGTGCAGGGTGGCGCGTTGGGGCTTTCTCAGCCGTACCCGCTGGCGGATGCCTGTGAGTTCTTCCAGGGCGATCCCGCGACCGGTGCGTTGTGCCGCCGCCACGATGCGCTTACTGATCTTGTGGTTAATGTCGCGGGCGCGGCGCTTCTCCTTGCCCGCATGCTTCTTCGCCCGCCGCTTGGCGGACTTGCTGCCCTTCTTTTGCAGCTTGCCACGCAGCTTCCGATCGGCCTCCCGCCGCCGGTTCATCCGACGGCCCGAGTGCCTGGTGCCCTCGGAGGTGGTGGCGATGTTCACGATGCCGAGGTCCACCCCGACGAAGCCCACTGGACGGGTGTTTGGTTCGGCCTCGGGAATCTCGCAGGTGGCCAGGAGATACCAGGCACCGTTCTGATGGATCAGGTCGGATTCACCCCGCCGCCGTTGGGCCACCACTTCCAGTTGCCCAGCCTGCCCGGTGAACGCCACACCCTTCAGCCGCCCGGCCGTCGTCCAGATCGACACCGTGCGCGATTCGTTGCCAGGACAGCATCCGGTCGTCGTACGGCTGCGCGGACTCCGGCCGGAAGACGACTGGCTTGCCCGCAGCCCGCTCATACCGCTTGGCGCCGGGGCGGCCGCAGTTCCCGGCCTTCAAATTCGCCCGCAGTGTGGTGTACGCGTCGGCGGTCTTCTTGATGGTGTGCTGGGCCGCCTGCGCACCAAGACCCCATCGTTCCTTCACTGTGGCATAGGTGCGGTCCCGCAACGCCCGGTTGTTAATGGTCTTTGCCTCGGTGGCGGTGGTCGACACCCACGTGGCCGCCTCGTTACATGCGTGCAGAGTCGCCTCGAATGCCGCCGCCTGAACGGGCGTCGGCAGCAGCTTCACCCGCACCACCAGCTTCACGCACACGACCCTAACCAGACGCCCCTACGCAGTCCTCAAGATTTCCCGCACTCACCAGAACTAATGAATTACAGTTCGCTAGTTCGTATTGTCGGGCTCCGCCGGAACGACACGGCGGCACTGCGCTGAGATTAGGATGCGATTCCTCCCGGGGGTCCCGGGGTTCCTCGCAAGATCGCGCTGAAGTCTGGGTGCCCTTGGGTATCTATCTGTCCTCACCTTTTCTTCGGGCCGCCCTGCGAGACGCGTACGGATGCCCGCCGCTATGCCGCACCCCAGAGACCAATTCTGGGACGCGTGTTTCCAGCGGTCGTGGACTGGCTGTTCGTCGGTTTTGCGAGTTCTGGTTCGGGGGGTATGTGTACGGCCGTACGCATCGTTGTGTACAATCGTACGCATGGTTTACCTGATGCTCGGAGGCGCGATCCTCGCCGAAGTCCTCGGCACCACCGCGATGAAGTACAGCGACGGCTTCAGCCGGCTGCTGCCCTCGCTCGGCACCGCCGCCGGCTACCTCATCGCCTTCGCGCTGCTCGCGCAGACCCTGAGGACGATGTCGGTGGGCACCGCCTACGCGATCTGGGCGGGCGTCGGCACGGCCGTGATCGCCGCCATCGGCATGGTCTTCCTGGGTGAGTCGGCGAGCGCGGTCAAGCTGGCCGGGCTGGCGCTGGTGATCGCCGGGGTCGTGGTGCTCAACCTGGGCGGTGCGCACTGATGGTCCGCCGGTACGACCCCGAGCGCCGGCAGCGGATCATCGACGCCGCGATCCGGGTGGCCGGTGAGCGCGGTATCGCGGGGCTGAGCCACCGGGCGGTCGCCGCCGAGGCGGATGTGCCGCTCGGCTCGACCACGTACCACTTCGCGACGCTCGACGACCTGCTGGTCGCCGCCCTCCACCAGGTCAACGAGGCCTGTATGCGGGAGCTGGACGCGCGGGAGGGGATGGCCGACCCGGGCTGTGATCTGGCGGGCGAACTGGCCCTGCTGGTCGACGAGATGCTGACCCGCGACCGCGGCCGGACCGAGCTGGAGTACGAGCTGTATCTGGCGGCGCTGCGGCGCGAGGCGGTGCGGCCCATCGCGGCGGAGTGGGTGGACCTGATGACCGAGGTGATCGCGCGCCGCACCGACCGTGGCACGGCACGCGCGCTGGCGGCACTTGCCGACGGACTGTGCCTTCAGGTGCTGCTCACGGGACGGGAGTTCGACCGTGAGCAGGCACGGGTGATGTTCGCCCGGCTGCTCGGATGATCTTGTACTGGCCGATACCGGTCGCGGCCTGATCCGTCCATCGCTGGGCAAGGCATTACCGCCCGTAAATGATCGATTCTGGGAGGCGAATCGAATCAAGGGGTAGGCATGAAACAGGCGATGAAGGACATACCGAGGGTCGTATGGCTGCTCGCCGCGAGCATGTTCATCGTCGCCGCGCTCAGCTTCGCCATGGTCTACCTCTTCGTCTACCTGACCGGACCGCGCGGCCTCAGCACCGCCCATGCCGGGATCATCGCGGGCCTCGGCGGCGTCGGAATGATCGCCGGAAACTTCACCGGAGGCTGGTTCGGCGACCGCTTCGGACACCGCCGGATCCTCATCATCGGCATGCTCACCGGCGGCCTCGGCCTGGCCGTGCTGCCCGCGGTTCCCACAGCCGCCCTCGCCGTGGTCTTCCCCGTCTGCCAGTACGGCACCGGCATCACCCGCGCGTCCAACTCCGCGCTCATCGCCTTCTCCGTACCGGAGGGCGCCCGGCGCCAGGGCTTCGCCCTGATGCGCTTCTTCGCCAACGCGGGCGTCACCATCGGCCCGCCGCTCGGCGCGCTGATCGCCGCGCAGTTCTCGTACGGCTGGCTCTTCGTCGCCGACGGGGCCGGCATGCTCTTCTTCGCGGCCTGGGCCGCCCTGATCCTCCCCAGCAACGGCAACAAGCGGCAGAAGCCCGCGGCGGCCCTGACGGCGGACGGCACCCGGGCCCCGGGTCTGTGGGCCGAACTGCGCGCCCGGCCCGGCGTGCTGGTGGTCCTGGGAGCCATACTCGTCGCCGACACCGTCTACCGGCAGCAGTACTCCACGCTCCCGGTCTTCCTCGCCGACCACGGTCTCGGCACCGGCTTCTACGGTGCGCTCATCGCCATCAACGGCGGGCTCGTCATCTGTCTCGAACTGCCGATCACCGTGGCCCTGCGCAAACGCGCGCCGCTCCCGGTCATCGGCGCCGGCCTCGTCCTCCTCGGCGCGGGCTTCGCGACCCTGATCGCCGGCGGCCATGTCCTCACCGCCATCGTGATGATGTCGCTGCTCACCCTCGGCGACATCCTCTACAAGTCCCCGTCCACCGCCTATGTCGCCGACAACGCCCCCGACCACCTGCAAGGCCGCTTCCAGAGCCTCTACGCCGGTGCCTCCGTCAGCGGCTTCGTCCTCGCCGCCCCGCTCGGCGGAGCCCTCTACGGTGCCGCACCCGGCGCGCTCTGGCCGCTGTGCGCGCTGCTCGCGGTGGTCGCCGGCGTCGCGGTGCTGGCGGCGCCCCGCCTGGGCCTGCGGCAGCCGGCGGCGGAGCCGGACAGCGTGACCGCGGTGGCGCAGGGCTGACGGCAGCGTCGCGGCGCGGGCGCGGTGCCCGCATGGCGGGCGGGTTGGGCATGGGGGAGGTGGAACGACTAGCGTTCGACACATGACTGAAACGACCGAAAACCGCACCATCGGTGCTGCCGCCGCAGGGCTGGCGACCGTCGCCGCCGACGGCACCGTACTCGACACCTGGTTCCCCGCGCCCGAGCTGGTGGAAGCCCCCGGCCCGGCGGGGACGGAGCGGCTGACGGCGGAGCAGGCCGCCGAACTGCTGGGGGAGAGCGCGCCGAAGGCGCTGGGGGCGGACGGACGGCGCGGGGTCGAGGTGATCGCCGTACGTACGGTGATCGCGTCGCTGGAGGACAAGCCGCTGGACGCGCATGACGTCTATCTGCGGCTGCACCTGCTGAGCCACCGCCTGGTGAAGCCGCACGGGCAGAGCCTGGACGGCATTTTCGGCCACCTGGCGAACGTCGCCTGGACCTCGCTCGGCCCGGTGGCCGTGGACCAGGTCGAGACGGTCCGCCTCGCGGCCCGCGCCGAGGGGCTGCACCTGCAGGTCACCAGTGTCGACAAGTTCCCGCGCATGACGGACTATGTGGCCCCGGCCGGCGTACGGATCGCCGACGCGGACCGGGTGCGCCTGGGCGCGCACCTCGCGGCGGGGACGACGGTGATGCACGAGGGCTTCGTCAACTTCAACGCCGGCACGCTGGGCACGTCCATGGTGGAGGGCCGGATCAGCGCGGGTGTCGTGGTCGGTGACGGCTCGGACATCGGCGGGGGCGCGTCGATCATGGGGACGCTGTCGGGCGGCGGCAAGCAGATCGTGTCGATCGGCGAGCGCTGCCTGCTGGGCGCGGAGGCGGGCATCGGGATCGCGCTGGGCGACGACTGCGTGGTGGAGGCGGGTCTGTATGTCACCGCCGGCACGCGGGTGACACTGCCGGACGGCAAGATCGTGAAGGCGCAGGAGCTGTCCGGCGCGAACAACCTGCTCTTCCGCCGCAATTCGACGACCGGCACGGTCGAGGTGCTGCAGCGCACCGGCTCGTGGGGCGGCCTGAACGAGGCGCTGCACAGCCACAACTGACACAACGCACACGCCGGACAACGCGAACGCGGCTCCGCGTCCCCCTCAGGGCGCGGAGCCGCGTTCTGCCTTGTGCGTTCACATCACGGCTTGACGCGGACGACCTGCGGGTCGTGGTCGCTCGCCTGGTCGGCGAACTCCGCGTTGATGTGCACGACGTCGTAGTCCGGGCTGCCGACGGAACCGCTGACCAGGATGTGGTCCAGGACCTGGGTGTTGCCCTGGTAGACGTACGAGTAGCGCTCGCTCGGCTTGAGGGAGAAGTAGAGGTCCTTCAGGGCGCCCCCGGCGGTGAGCGTCTTGCCGGCGGTGGAGAACTCGTAGTCGTTGATGTCGCCGAGGACGACGACGTTCGCGTCCTTCTGGACCGCCTCGATCTCCTTGACGAAGGTGTTGACCAGGGTGGCCTGCTTGACCCGCTGCACCTCGGAGCTGCGCGGGACGGGCTGGTAGCGGCTGGTCAGGGCGTAGTCGCCGCCCTTGGAGTTGAAGTGGTTGGCGACCACGATGACCGGCTTGCCCTGGAAGGAGAACTCGGCGGCCAGCGGCTTGCGGCTGGTGGTCCAGGCCTCGTCGGCGGGCGCGATCCGGCCGGGGGAGGCGGTGAGCGCCGCCTTGCCGTTGATCTTCTGGACGCCGACGGCGGTGGTGGCGTCGCCGCCCGTGCGGTCGGTGAAGGAGACCCGGGCCGGGTTGAAGAGGAAGACCTGGCGGATGTTGCCGCCGGGCTGGCCGCCGTCCTGGTCGTTGACCGGGCTGATGGAGCGCCAGTCGTAGGTGGGGCCGCCGGCGGCGACGATCGCGTCGATGAACTTCTGGACGGTCTGGTCGGCGTCGACCGTGCCGTCGTCCGTGGCGCCGCTGTTGTCCTGGATCTCCTCCAGGGCGACGATGTCGGGCGAGGCGAGGTGGGTGACGATGGCCGTGCCGAGCCGCGCGTACTTGGCGTCGCTGTCGGACGGGGCGAGGTTCTCGACGTTGTACGTCGCGATCGCCAGTTCGCCCTTCTTCTGCTTGCGGGTGGTCTCGGCGGTCAGGCCGTTGTCCTTGAGCGTGCCGATGGTGCGCGCGGCCAGCGTGTAACCGCCGAAGGAGTTGAAGTCCAGCGGGCCCGCGGTGGTGCCGGTCAGGACATCGCCGACGTTGGCGGTCGGGAAGGCCTGGGTGGCGGTCGGGACGAGCGACTGGATCTGCAGGCGGCCGGAGTTCTGGTCCTCGTAGGAGGAGTAGAGGGTCCCGCCGCGCTTGGTGGCGTTCTCCTTGGGCTTGGTGGTGACCCACAGCTCGGCGTACGCGTCGGTGGCGCCGACCACGCGGACGTCCTTGACCTGGACGTTCTCGCCCTCGATGGACTCGTAGAAGTCGAGTGCGTACTTCTTGGGCTGCAGGGTGAGGCCCTCGATGCTGTTGTCCGCCGCCGGGTCGCCCGCCGGGGTGTACGCCGCCGGGACGGTCTTGGCGGTGATCACGACCGGGGCCGGGATCGCGTTGCCCGAAGAGACCACGGTGACCGTCGGCTTGGAGATCTGGGTGAGCGACTGGCCGCCGGTGGTCTTGCCGCCCGGGTAGTACTCGGTGACGGTGCCGGAGACCTGCACCGAGTCGCCGACCGCGACGGTGGGGGTGGAGCTGGTGAAGACGAAGATGCCCTCGCTGGTGGCGGGGTTGTCGTCAGGGGCGGTGTCCTGGAACCAGAAGCCCTTGGACGAGCCGTAGGTGCGCACACCCGTGACGACGCCGGCTATGCCCGTGACCGTCTGGCCGGCGTAGGGCGAGAGCCGCGTGGTGCCCTGCAGGTCGTGGATCTGGATCTCGGAGGCCGAGGCCAGTTGCGGGACGACGACCAGTCCGGTCGCGATCGCGGCCACGACGAGCGCGCCGACGCCGGCTGCCTTGGTCCTGCGTCGCTTGTGGCGGGGGGTGGTCAACGGAGCCTCCGTGGTTTCGTGCCATGCGCAAAAGGGAACGGGTGGGGGTTACGGCTCGTAAACGTCTACGCGCGTAATCTCCTTGTCCCGCGCGCGCATTGTCAAGACACGATGGGATAACCGAGGGTCAGCCGTGGGGTGAACCCTGCCCCGGGGTGCGGCCGGCCGCCTGCACGCGCCGAAACGATGCCGTCACGGGACTACGCTGGGCTTCGCGCTCGCGCGTCCGCGTACGTCCTCGCAGAAGAACCCCGTATCGCATTGGAGATCCCCCATGGCCGCTGACCGCCTCGACCTGCCGCCGGTACGGCTGCTGCCCGAGGACGAGCTGGCACGGCTCGCGCTCGCCGCGCCGTTGCTGGCGCGGGCCGCACGGCTGGCCCGCTGGGCCGCTCCGCATGTCCAGGTGGACGGGATGGGGGAGCTGGTGGAGGCCGACCTGCGGCGTGGCGCGGCCGAACTGGGGCTGGCCGAACAGCCGGACGGGCTGGCGGAGACCTCGCAGGCCTGGGGCGTGGCGATCGACGCGGGACTGGTCGAGCTGGACATCGACGAGGAAGCGGTGACGGACGACCTCGACGCCCCGGCCGGCCGGGCCGTGCCCGGCGACACCCTGACCCAACTGGAGGGCGGGCAGCCGCAGGAGGTCCTGGACGTGTGGCTGTCGGCGGTGGAGTCCGCGCTCGCCGAGGCCGCCGCCCCCGACCTGGAGGGCCTGCTCGACGAGATGGCCATGGACGGCGACACCGGCGCCGACCCGGACGCGACGGACTTCGACCCGGAGGAGGAGGCCGAGTTCCTCGACGGGGCGCTGGGCAACCTCTACCTCTTCACCGCCCTGGAGGAGAACGAGTCCGGGGCTGTGCCGCTCCCGGTGCTGGCCGCCTCCATGGTCGTGCCGGACGAGATGGAGGACCCGACCGACGCCGTCCTCGAAGAGGTCACCGAGGTGATGATGCGCCTCGACGAGCACTTCCGGCTGCTCGCCCCCACCGGGCTGATCGACTACGAGCCGGTCGACGAGGCGCTCATCCAGGAGGCCGAGGACGATGACGCGGCGGCCGTCGGCCCCGTCGGCCCCGGCGAGCTGGACCCCGAAGAGGTCTCCCGCTACGGACTGGTCCGGCTCACCCCGCTCGGCGTCTACGGCGTACGCGCCCGGATGCTCGACGCCGGCATGCACGCCCCCGTCTCCGGGGATCTCGCCGACCGGCCCGCCGCCGTACTGCTGGAGGCGCTGTTCCGGTACCCGGACCGGGCCGCCCGCAGCGAGGCCGACCAGTGGCTCAGCCACCGTAAGCCCGCCGACGCCGCCCGCGAGCTGCTGCAGGCCGCCCGCGGCGACGACCGCGACGCGCCCGGCCGGCGCCTGGTCGCCCAGCAGACCCTCAGCCTGCTCGGCGGCGAGGCCGAGCCCGCCATCCGCGAGGTCCTCGACGACCGCGAACTCGGCGGCCTGGCCCGCGTCTGGCTCACCGAGCAGGGCGCCGCGGACGTTCCGGCGCCGGACGAGGCGATGGTCTTCTGGCTCACCGTCGACACCCTGGCCGCGCAGCTCGACACCGATGACGACGCCGAGCTGCTGCAGGAACTCGTCAGCGATCTCGTCGCCCGGCACGTCGGCTTCTTCGCGACGGCCTGGCGGGTGGACCACCCGGCCACGGCCGATGTCCTGGAGGCCATGGGCAGGCTGCACCCGGACAAGGCCGTCGCCAAGGAAGCCCGCAAGGCGGCCTTCAAGGCCCGCTCCCGGATGGGCTGAGCTTCTCAGCCCATCCGGCGATCGAGGACACAGTGCCGGTCCGCTAGGCCCTGTCCGGGCGATCATGAACGGCCCCTTCGCCGCCCGGCACGGCACCTCGCCGCGTTGCCGAAACGCCCACAGGAAACCACCCTGCGGGCACTCCGGCACCTTGCGATGCACCGCACCAGACGACGCCTGGACCGCCCATGATCGCCCGGACAGGACCTCGCCGCTGAGGCGTCAGCACTCGTAGCGGGTGGTGTGCTTGAACGAGGCCGTGGCCCCGTCGAAGCCGTAGGTGCCGCGGTAGGCCGGCGGGTTCTGGAACTCGCCGACGATGGTGATGGTGTTGGTGGTGCCCGCTCCGGAGCGCTTCGCGTCGAGCCGGATCTGCTCGCCGATGAAGCCGCCGGTGATGTTCCACGGGGCGCCGCTGATGCCGGAGGTGATCTGGCCGCCGGTGATGACATGCGGGTAGGTGTTGGGGTTGTACGTCACCTCGATGCCGAAGGTCACCGGCCCGTTGTGCAGTTCGAGCTTGCACTGGGTGGACACGGCCTCCGGCGAGAGCTCCATCGGGGCCTTGAAGGCCTCGTCGTGGCTCTTGACCTCGGCACCCTGGGCGTTGATGAACCGGTGCTCCGCCGCCGACCGCCGCTGCTGCTGTTGCTTCTTCTGCTGTGCCTGCGTCGTCATGGCAGTGCCTCCTCAGGCCCTCAGGCCAGTTGCTCGGCGATCTCGACGCGCAGCAGGGTGCGCACGTTCTCGATGTGGTTGACCACGGTGACGACGTTCGAGCCGGCGAAGAGCAGGCCGAGCGCCACGTTGTCGAGCGAGCAGACCAGGGAGCCGGAGTCGCCGCCCGCCGAGATGTTGGTGGTCAGGATCTGGTCCCTGAAGCGGGCCACGCCGGCTGTGCCGTAGCTGACGTCGATCGTGGCGTCGGTGACGATGATCCGCCCCATGGACAGATTCGTGGTGCGGCCGACCTTCTTCACCATGTCGCCGACCGAGACATTGGCCTTGCGCCGCCAGGCGCGCGGCGCACCGATGAAGTGCTGCTCACGGGTGGCGTCCTGGAACGGGACGGCGCCCAGCGCCGCGTCCACGGTGTTGTTGTGCTGGTTGAGCGGGATCTGCGGGGCGAACTGGATCGGGATGAAGCGGCTCAGCGTCGCGATCCGGTCGCTGGGGTCGGTGCCGCCGTCGAAGACGCCGGGCTGCACGATCGGGCTGCCGATCTGGGCGCGGTTGGAGTCGGCGAGCACATGGTTGTTGCTGAGGACGTAGAACTGCGCGGGCGTGCCGATGCCCGGCGCGGGCGGGTTGGTCGAGGCTCCCGTCAGGAAGTCGTAGACCACACTGCCCAGGGTGCCGGCGGTCACCCGTACGTTGCCGACCGAGAAGCCGGACGGGCAGGGCCGCATGCGGTGCACCAGCACCTCGGGCTCGACCAGGGACAGCCCCAGCTCCTCCATCTGCGCGGAGTCCGGCGCGTGGGCGTGGCCGTGGCCGTCGGGCTGGAACTGGGCCGTGCCGCGCGGCGGCTGGTGCAGCCGCTGCTGGGCGGAGATCTGGCCGACCGCCAGAACGTCGGTCAGGGTGCCGTCGTCCATCTGCCGCGGAATGACCTCGCGCTCGGACAGCGAGGCTTCCGGGACCTTCTGGTCCACCAGGACCAGCAGGGCTTCCTGGCCGGTCGGCTGACCGTCCGTCCACTTCACGCCGTGGCCGAAGCCGACCACATTGGCGAGCGGTGCTTCGGGGCGCAGGAACTGTTCCAGTGCCTGCTGCCTGGATGAATCGCTTACGTGACCTCCGATGGGACCACGCATCAGCTCGGGCTGGCTCACGCCAGACCACCTTCTTCACCGTATCGGGGGTTCCGCCGCCGACACGTCACCGATCGCGAGCACGCGTACCGGTACGCCGTCGAGTCGATCCGGAACCACATCTTCACTGCGGAGCGCGGGCAAGGGCACTTTCCGGATGACGAAGACGATGATCACGTCTTCCCCCGAGTGCTCGTCCCTCCCTGTGCCCACTCCGGTGACATTGGCCAGCTTGAGAAGCCGGCTCTCGTGGAGGCTGCGAACCCTTTTCGCGTCCAGTGGACTCGCCTCCCCGCGGGTGCTGCAGGTAGTGCTGCCTGTCTATGCCCGGGCCCGGCGCGGGTCAAGGCCCCGGGACGTAATGGGGAGGGTGTTTCGGAAGTGGCCGAAACCAGCCGAACACATCGGCGAAAGAGTGTGGGAATGTCAGGTTCAGTTTAACTTCCGTTTGCTAAAAGGCGGGAACGTGACGGACGGCGCATTACCAACCCATGACCCACGCCACCCGTGGACCACCAGGAGAGAACCGATGCCGCTCACCCGCAGAGACTTCGCCAAGCGTTCGGCCATCACCGGTGCCGGCGTCGCGCTGGCCGGAACCGTGGACGTACTGGCCACCGCCCCCGGCGCGCTGGCCGCCACCGCTTCCAGCGAGGCCGAGGCCACCACCGACCGGCACAGCGGCAAGCTCGGATACGGAGAGCTGATCGCCGACCCCGACGGCATCCTCGCCCTCCCCAAGGGCTTCAAGTACCGGATCATCACCCGGACCGGCGTCACCACCCTGGAGTCGGGCGAGTCCACCCCCTCCAACCACGACGGCACGGCCACCTTCGAGGGCCTGCGCGGCGCGACCCTGATCGCCAACAACCACGAGCTGCGCGGCGCCCGCGCCGACTGGCCGCACCCCGTGCCGCTGACGGAGGGCTTGGTCTACGACACCGGCGCGGCGGGCGGCGTCACCATCGTCGAGGTCGCCAAGCACGGCGGCGACGTGGCGGAATGGGTCGGCGTGGCCGGCACCGCCACCAACTGCGCCGGTGGCGCCACCCCCTGGGGCACCTGGCTGACCTGCGAGGAGACCGAGGACAAGGCCGGCACCACCGGCTTCCTCAAGGACCACGGCTACGTCTTCGAGGTCGACCCCTACGACCGCAAGGCCAACCGCGACCCCAAGCCCATCAAGGCGCTGGGCCGCTACGCACACGAGGCCGTCGTCGTCGACCCCAAGCTCGGCCACCTCTACCTCACCGAGGACGCCGCCGGCCCCAACGGCCTCCTCTACCGCTGGACCCCGCCGGCCGGCTTCAAGCACGGCCGCGGCAAGCTGCGCACCCTCGCCGACGACGCCGGAGTCCTGCAGGCCTTCAAGTGCTTCGACTCCGGCGGCCAGTTCGTCGACGACCTCTCCCGCGCCACCGTCATCGGCACGGTCTACGGCGTCGACTGGGTCGACGTCCCTGACCGCGACGCCAAGACGGTCTCCACCCGCAAGCAGTTCAGCACCGGCCAGATCACCCGGGCCCGCAAGCTGGAGGGCATGTGGTGGGGTGACGGCGGCGCCTACATCGTCTCCTCCTTCGCCCGCGCCGAGAGCCCCGTCCAGCACGACGGCGCGGTCTGGTTCTACGACCCCAAGCGGCGGACGCTGACGCTCAAGGTCCTGCTCGGAGTGAACCCCGACCCGTCCGTCGACGGAGCCTTCGACGGCCCCGACAACATCACGGTCTCCCCCTACGGCGGCCTCGTCCTCGCCGAGGACGGCGAGGGCATCCAGCACCTCTTCGGTGCCCTGGGTGACGGCCGCACGTACCCGATCGCCCGGAACGACCTCAACATCGGCACGGCGGACGACCCGGAGTACAGCGAGTTCACCGGCGTCACGTTCTCGCCCGACGGCAAGACGCTGTTCGCCAACATCCAGGAGCCGGGCATCATGCTCGCGATCACGGGACCGTGGCGGCGTAACTCCGGCTGCTGACAGCTGCGGCTCACCCGGCCGGCGGTCCGTGGCGCTAAAGCGCCTGGGCCGCCGGCTTGACCATGCCCTTGACCGTGCGGGAGTCGACGAACTCGCCCATCGCGGTCATCTCCCACTCGCCGGAGAACTGCTTGATGAGCTTGGCCATCATCACGCCCGTGCGCGGCTCGCCGTTGGTCAGGTCGAAGCGCACGAGCTCCTCGCCGGTGGCTGCGTCGAGCAGGCGGCAGTAAGCCTTGGCGACCTGGCTGAACTTCTGGCCGGAGAAGGAGTTGACGGTGAAGACGAGGCCGGTGACCTCGGGCGGGAGGCCGCCGAGGTGGACGGTGATGGCCTCGTCGTCGCCGGCGCCTTCGCCGGTGAGGTTGTCGCCGGAGTGCTGGATGGCGCCGTTGAGGATGGTGAGCTTGCCGAAGTAGCAGGAGGCCACATGGTTGCGCTGCGGGCCGTAGGCGATGACGGAGGCGTCGAGGTCGATGTCCTTGGACTTGAAGGCGGGTTCCCAGCCGAGGCCCATCCGGACGCTGGACAGGAAGGGCTTGCCGCCCTTGACCAGGGACACGCTCTGGTTCTTCTGGAGGCTGACGCGGCCCTTGTCCAGGTTGATCTTGCCGGCGGCCAGCGGGGGCGCCGCCGGGGGAGCCGGGGGAGCGGGCGGGGGCGGCGGGATGTTCGCGACGGGGGCGCCGACGGGGGCGGGAGCAGGGGCCGGGGCAGGGGCAGGGGCCTGGGGCGCCGCTGCCGGGGCGGGGGCGGCCGCGGGCTCGTCGACGCTGACGCCGAAGTCCGTGGCGATGCCGGCCAGCCCGTTGGCGTACCCCTGCCCGACCGCGCGGGCCTTCCAGGCGCCGGCGCGCCGGTAGACCTCGATGACGACGAGGGCGGTCTCGGAGCCGAGCTGCGGCGGGGTGAAGGTGGCGAGAACGCTGCCGTCGTCGGGGTTGCGCAGCGTGGCGGTCGGCTCGATGCCCGCGAAGCTCTGGCCGGCCGCGTCGGGGCTGGCGGTGATAACCACTTTTTCGATGCCCGCCGGGACGGCTACCGTGTCCACGATGATCGAATCGGGCTGGTACGTCACGCCGGGGCCGCTCGGCTGGTTGTAGAAGACGAAGTCGTCGTCCGAGCGCACCTTGCCGTTCGCGGCGATCAGCAGGCCCGAGACATCCAGCTTCACAGGGGCGGCGACCTCCACCGCGACGCGCGGTGCGGAGAGCGGGATGTTCGAACCAGGTGTCATAGCGGTCATGCCTTCGATAACGACTGATCCCCTTTTACGGTTCCATTACCGAACGGAGTCTTCGAAATGTCGCGAATCGTGGTCATCAGCGGTGGCGGAACCGGCATAGGCCTGGCCGTCGCCGAAGCCTTTGTACGCGACGGTGACCAGGCCGTTCTCATCGGCCGCCGCAAGGACGTCCTGGACGCCGCCGTCGAGCGGCTCGGCCCCGCGGCGACCGCCGTCGTCGCCGACCTCGCCGACGAGCGGGAGGCGGCCCGCGTCCGCGATCTGCTCGCCGAGCGGTACGGACGCGTCGACGTGCTGGTGAACAACGCCGGCGGCAATGTCGCCCTCGGCGAGGGCGCCGTCGGGCTGACCACCGCAGAGCTGTGGACCGGCAATTTCCGGGCCAACGTCCTCACCGCCGTCCTGCTGACCGAGGCTCTGCGCGAGCTGCTCGCCGACAACGGCCGTGTGCTGCTCCTCTCCTCGATCGCCGCCGTCCGTGGCGGCGGCTCCGGCTCCTACGGCGCCGCCAAGGCGGCCCTGCACCCGTACGCGTACGACCTCGCCGCCGCTCTCGGCTCGCGCGGTATCACGGTCAATGTCATCGCCCCCGGCTATATCGCCGACACCGAGTTCTTCGGCGAGGGCCTGAGCGAGGAACGCCGCCGGTTCCTCGTCGGCCAGACCCTCAACGGCCGGGTCGGTGTCCCCGAAGATGTCGCCTCGCTGGCGCACTGGCTCGCCTCGCCGGGCGGCGCCCATGTGACCGGGCAGATCCTCCAGGTCAACGGGGGTGCGGAGCGGGGCCGCTGACCCGGTCCCGTACGGCCGCCGGGTCGATGCGCAGGCTGCGCATCAGCTCGGCGGCGGGGTCCTGGGGGTCGCAGTCCAGGAGCGCGAGCAGGAAGTGCTCCGGGGTGATCCGCCGGCCCTTGGTGCGGGTGGCCTCCTTGACGGCGCGCTCGAACACCGAGCGGGCCCCGGAGGTGAAGGGCGTCCGCTTCGGCGAACCGGGAATGGCGGGCAGTGCGATGCCCTCGATGTCAATGCCGATCGAGGCGAGGGCCTCCCGGTCCAGGGCGTGCAGCCCCGCGCGGGCCGCCGCCAGGTCCACGCCGAGAGCCCGGGCCGCCGCCGAGCCGGGGTCGTGGAGGAGGCCGAGGAGCAGATGCTCCGTGCCGATGCGGCGATCGCCGCGCTGCCGGGTCTCGTCCAGCGCCGACGTCACGATGTCGCGTGCGCCGGCCGTGAACTTCTCGAACATGGGGACCTCACTTCTCTCGTTTGCCGTGCTTGGCATGTACGGACTGGCGTGACACGCCAAGCGCGTCGCCGATCTGCTCCCATGACCAGCCCTGCTGCCTGGCCTGTTGCACCGAGGCCGTCTCCACCTGCTCCGCCAGCCGGTGCAGGGCGCTGACCGCCCGGAGCCCGACGGCGGGGTCGTTCGACCTGAGCCGCTCCGCGAGTTCGTTCGCTTCCATGGTTGTCAGTCTGGATTGACATTCGCTCGGTTGTCAATCCAGACTGACAACCATGACCGCTGATGTCGTGATCTCCGGCGGCGGCCCCAACGGGCTGCTCCTCGCCTGCGAACTGCGCCTCGGGGGCGTCCACCCCGTCGTGCTGGAGAAGCTGCCCGAGCGCAGCACCGTCCCCCGTGCCAACGGCCTCGTCGGCCGCGTCCTGGAGGCCCTCGACCACCGAGGCCTGTACGAGCCCCTCGCCGGCCGCCCCGGGCCGCCCGACCCGGCCCCCTTCTTCACCTTCGGCGGCTTACGGCTGGACCTGCGCGGCCTCGACCCCAACCCCCTGCACACCCTGCTGGTGCCACAGGCCCGTATCGAGCAGGTGCTGGAGGAACGCGCCCTCGAACTCGGCGTCGAGATCCGACGCGGCCACGAGCTCACCGCCCTGCGGCAGGACGCGGACGCCGTCACCCTCGACGTGAGCGGCCCCGAAGGCGGCTACCGGCTGCGCGCCCGCCACCTCGTCGGCGCCGACGGCGGCCACAGCCTCGTCCGCAAACAGACCGGAATCGGCTTCCCCGGCATCACCGACGACCGCGTCACCGCCCGCGCCGCGCACGCCATCCTCCCCGAGGCGCTGCTCACCGAACTGGCCGGTCGCGGGCTGACCCCGTTCCACCACAACCGGCTGCCCGGGGGCTCTTTCACGTACGCGGAGATGCCCCACCGTCCCGGCGTCCACATCGTCTCCGTGACGGAACGGGACCATCCCCCGGTCCCGGACAGCACACCGATGACCCTCGGCGAACTCCGCGACGCCGCACGCCGTGTCCTCGGCACCGACCTCGCGCTGGACCTCGGCGAGCCCCCCGCCTCCGACGCCGGGCCACCCATGCTGCGCCGCACCACAGGCGTCAACTCCCGCCAGGCCGACTCCTACCGCTCCGGCCGCGTCCTCCTCCTCGGCGACGCCGCCCACGTCCACTCCGCCATGGGCGGCCCCGGGCTCAACCTCGGCCTCCAGGACGCCCTCAACCTCGGCTGGAAGCTCGCCGCCGAGATCAACGGCTGGGCCCCGCCCGGCCTTCTGGACACCTACGAGTCCGAACGCGCCCCCGTCAGCCGCCGCGTCCTGATGCACACCCGCGCCCAAGGGGCCCTCGTGGGCCCCGGCGACAACATCACCGCGCTGCGCGAGCTCTTCACGGAACTCCTCGGCGACACCGACACCCTGCGCCGGATCGCCGCCCTCATGGCCGGCACCGACGTCCCGTACGGCCGCTGGCTCTCCACGGCGCCGGTGCCGGGGCTGCTGTGGCGCGCCCGCCCCGCTCTGCTGATCTCGACGGGGGACGGCCACGCGGCAGCCGTCGCCGCGGGCTGGAAGGACCGCGTCGACCTCGTCCCCGTACCCCGGGGGCCGGGTCCGGCGGCTGTCCTGGTCCGCCCGGACGGCTATGTGGCCCACGAGGGGGATGCGTCGGACGGCCTGCGCACGGCGTTGACCAGGTGGTTCGGCGACTAGGGCCCTTCTGATGGATCTCCGTGGCGTCGCGTGCCCTGGCACCAGCGCTCGCGGCGTTTCCGGGGCGTCGGCGAGCCCTGGTACCAGCCCGCCGGGTTGTTCGCGGCGGTCGGCGGCACCTGCACGGTGCCGTCCGACGCCAGCCCCAGCCGCGGCACCGGGGTGTCGACCCCGATGGCGGGTATCCGCAGCCTGACCGGGACCGAGCGCGCCAGGGTGCGCGGTGACGCCGGCGTACCGCTGGTGCGTACGGCCCAAGTCGGGGTCGTGGTGGGGGTGGTGGCCGAGGCCCGGGCCGTGGCCTGAGCCTCGGTCCGGGCCCCGGTACCGGAGGCGCAGCCGGTGAGCAGCGTGGCCCATCGCCGCCGTGGCGAAGGCGCGCCTGGAGGGCGGGGCCGTTCCCCGGTCACCTGCCGGCGGCGTACGCGCAGGACCGTGCGGACGGTTCGGCGCGTGGAACGCTCTCTTTCGCCGTCGGTGGGTTGCATGACGCCCTCAGGGGATGGTGCGTGATGTGCGGACACAGCGGGGCGAGAAGGCGTCAGCACGCTGTGAAAGGGCTGAACCGACCCTTCCGATTCATGTCCCACCCATCACTCCAAGCCATACTCTGCCTCCTGTGTCACCCGTTTCCGCGGGAAGTTCGCGCCCGCGCATACCGAAGGCAGCCAATGCCATGCAGCCACTGGAGTCGGCTGATCCTGAGCGGTTCGGCCCGTACCACCTCATTGCGAGGCTCGGGGCCGGCGGCATGGGCCAGGTGTTCCTGGCCCGTTCCGGCGGCGGTCGTACCGTCGCTATCAAGGCCATCCGGCCCGAACTCGCGGGGAGCGAGAACTTCCGGCGCCGCTTCCGCCGTGAGGTGGAGGCCGCGAGCGCGGTCGGCGGCAGATACACCGCTCCGGTGCTCGACGCCGCCCCGGATGATCCCACGCCCTGGCTGGCCACCGCCTACGTGGTCGGCCCGACATTGGCCGACGCGGTCTCCGCCCACGGCCCGCTGCCGATGGAGTCGGTGCTGGCGCTCGGCGCCGGGCTGGCCGAGGCGCTGGTGGCCGTTCACTCCGCGGGGCTGGTGCACCGCGACCTCAAGCCGTCCAATGTGATGCTCGCCGCCGACGGCCCCCGCGTCATCGACTTCGGCATCGTGCGGGCGGCCGACGACTACGAGCTCACCCGGTCCGGGATCCTGCTCGGCTCTCCCCGGTACATGTGCCCGGAGCAGGCCACCGGCGATCCGATGGGCCCGGAGGGGGACGTCTTCTGCCTCGGCTCGGTGCTGGCCTTCGCCGCGACCGGACGCGCCCCCTTCAGCGGCTCCTCGGCGGCCACCCTGCTTTACCAGGTGGCGCATGGCACGGAGGACCTCACGGCGGTGCCCGCACCGCTGGACAAGATCATCGGGATCTGTCTCGCCAAGGAGCCGCGCGCCAGGCCCACTCCGGACCGGATCTCCGCGATGTGCGCGCCCGCCGGCACCGACCAGGCGCTGCACGAGGGCTGGCTGCCGGCGGCGGTGAGCTCCTCGATCGCCCTGCACGCCGCAGCCGTCATGGATCTCGACGCACCGCTGCGGGAGCCCGCCGTCACGGAGGTTCCCGGACCGGCGGACGGCTCCGGCGTCCCACGGGAACGCCCGCGCAGCCACCGGTCCCGCCCCTCCCGCCGGACGGTCCTCATCGGCGCGGCCGCGGGCGGTGTGGCCGTCCTCGGCGGTGGCGGCGCCCTGCTGCTGTCGCACTCGACGGGGAGCAGTTCCGCCTTACGGCCGCTCGGCCGGGCGCCCGAGCCGAACTGGACCTACAGTGGCCGGACCCTGCTTCCCGTCCCGGCCGTCTTCAACGACGGCACCGCCCTGCTCAAGGCCCTGCCCGGCAGTCTGCTGTGCCTGTCCCTCAAGGACGGCAGCCGGCCCAAGTGGGTCTACGACGGCATCAGCCAGTCACCGACCCCGCCCTTGCTGGTGTTCGACGCGGTGGCGGCCCTGGGCAGCGGCGCCGCCGCCACGGTGGTCGGCGTCGACCCGGCGACCGGCGCCGAGCGCTTCGCACAGGACTACGGAACGGGCTTCCGCTTCGACACCGTGCTCGGAAAATTCGGCGACGACACAGTCATCATCGTCGGCCTGCGCTTCGAGTCCACGTCCGACGGGAAGACGACGGCGGAGACCTCCCGGAACGTCATCGTCGGCACGGATCTCCGACTCCGCCGGGCCCTCATCACGCCCATCAGCGTCGAGGACATCGGTATCGCCCTGAAGCCGATCATCGTGCCGGGCTTCTTCGTCTACACCGACGGCCTGCGCAACATCACCGCCCGCAGCGCCGAGGACAGCAGCGTCCTGTGGCAGCACCCCGTCGGCTACGACGTACGCCCGGAACTGGTCCTGCTCGGCAAGACCGTTCTGGCGGCGGGCGGCCAGCTCATCGCCCTCGCCCTCGACACCGGCCGTGTGCGCTGGCAAGTCCGGGCCAGCACCGGCGGCTTCGGCGCCCTCGGCGTCCTCGGGAACACCGTCTACGCCACCAGCGCGGACGGGTCCGGCGTCTACGCCTTCGACGCGGCGAACGGCTCCCGGCGCTGGTTCTGCCGGACGCCGCCGCTCGACATCGACCTGCCGATCACCGCGAGCGCCGGCACCGTCTTCGTACCCGCCTTCGAGAACAAGGACGGCTTCTACGCGATCAGCGCGGACCGCGGCGAACTGCTGTGGAACTTCACCGACGGCCAGGAGACCGGCGTCAACGGCTGGCAGCTCGCCTGCGACAGCAAGGGGCACCTGATCGCCACCCACTTCGACCGGGTCTACTGCCTGACGGTGTCCTGAGAGGCCGCCTCCCGGGACCGGTTCGAAGCCATCCCGCAGATGACGCCCTGTCATCTGCGGGGCGGCCGATCGCGACCTGCGGGAACGGCTCGGGGGCACCAGGGGATGAGGCCGTCGTCCTCGAAGAACGAACCGGTCGGGCCGCCGTCGGGCAGCGTGGCGCGCCGGATCGCTGTGGCCGCGCCCTGCTCAGGAGTGCGGGGCCGGGCAGGCGGCGTTGATCAGGATGTTCGTACCGGCGAACTGCCGGGCGTACTGCACGGTGACGGCTAGGGTTCGGCAGGGCTGTGAGTCGTCGCGGCGTCCGGTGTACCGCTGGATGGGGCGCCACTGGCGGTGTTCGGCGTTGGCGTGCTCGACGCAGATCCGGCGTGAGGACTGGCGGCGCTTGGCCTCGCGCCAGCCGTAGTACTCGGTCAGCGGCCCGTCGTCGAGGCCCTTCGGCTTCTTCGGCGGGCCCAAGATTTGTCCGGGGAACTCGTTGGCCAGGCCCCGGTAGCCGTCGTCGACCTCGGCCTTCACGCCTGGACGCTGCCGGAACTGCTCGGCGATGCCCTCGGTGCGCAGGGCGGTCTGGTCGTGCATCCGGCCGGGCCGTTCGGCTCCGGAGAAGAGGGTGCGGCCCTGGCTGTCGCTGATCGTGGTGGTCTTGATGGTGTTCTGCTTGCGTTTGCCCGACACGAACGCGCGGCGGTCGGGTTTGCCCGCCTGCGGGCGGCGGACCTGTGTTTCCATCGCGTCGATCCTGAGCGTGATCTGCTCGGCTTCGGCATAGGCGAACACGTCCCCCAGCGTGCGCAGTCGCAGGCAGGGCCGGCCGGGCACGGCGAACCCGCGCGCTCGGCCAGCAGCGAACGGATCTCCGCGATCGCCCGGCCGACGGTGGAGGAACCGACCTCGTAGATGACGGCCAGGGCCTGGTGGGTCAACCCGGTGCGCAGGTGGACGAGGGTCACCAAGACCCGGTCGATGAAGACGAGTTCGTACTTCGGTCCGGCCCCGGCCTCCCGTCGGCGCTTGCCGTGGCGCCGGTCATGGCGTCTGGACTCGCAGCGCGCGTCCCAGCGTGGCGCGAGTTCTTCAATCAACTCGCCGAGATACTGGCGCGATAGGCCGCAGAAGGCAGACAAGAACCCGCGCGGCCGATGCCATGTCACGGCCTGCCCGGTGGAGACGTCAGACTCGTTGCAGAGGCCGGTGTGGCCCGCTGGGAAGCTCCGCTTTGATCGTGTCGCCCGGGCGCACCGCGCCGCCCTCCTTCACGATGCTCATGATTCCTGCCTTGCGCACGATGTTCCCGGCTTCATCACGGCCGACAACCTGCTTCAGCAGCCCGTCCTGGAAGTTGTCGATCTGCAGGCAGGGATTGCGCAGGCCGGTCACCTCCAGCACTGCGTCGCCGATGCGCAGCAGCGTGCCGACCGGCAGGCCGAGCAGATCAATACCGCTGGTGGTGATGTTCTCGCCGAGGTCACCGGGCACCACCTTGAATCCCTCCACACGGACCTCGGCGAAGAGCTCTTCATGGATGAGGTGGACCTGGCGCAGGTTCGGCTGGGTGGGGTCCTGCGCGACCCGAGAGCGATGCTTGACAGTCACGCCGGCATGTACGTCACCCTCCACACCAAGCCCGGCGAGCAGCGTGATGCTGTCCCGGTTCGGCTTTGTGAATGTGTACTCGCCGTTGCTGCTGACTGCCGTCACCATCCCGCTCATCCTCGGAGCCTCCTCCTCAATGACAATGATCAGCCACGACCCTAACCCTCGGGCCTCAAGGCGCAGCAGCCACGGTCAATCGCGGGTGAGGCCGTTACTCACCTGAGGAGTGCCTTCTTCCCGTGCGACCAACAGGACCTTGGACAAGTCCCATCGTCGCAGGTCATAGGCACTCTCCGTTCATTTGATCAAGAACTGGACAGCCCCACCCGCGAAAGCCCGAGGCTAGCGCTGAAGCCGGTTTCGGGGCGGCGCCAAACGGGGAAGAGCCCCGCTGGAACCACGTGCAGTGCCCCTGGGCGGCAACCCTTCGGAGGGTGCCGACCCGCTGACGGAGGGACGGCCGAACCGTGGATGCTGAAGACGACGCTGCCCATTTCTTGACGACACTTGGAGCCGGCGCGATCGCGCACCCCGGCGGAACCCTGCTGGACCACCTGCTGCGCGTACGCGCTCTGCTCGCCCGATGGGGCGCCCGGCCGGAGCTGCAGGTGGCCGGGCTGTGCCATGCCGCGTACGGCACCGACGGATTCCCTACGGCGCTGCTGCCACTGGACCGCAGGGCCGAACTGGCGGCGGTCATCGGGCCGGAGGCGGAGCGGCTGGTGTACGACTACGCGAGCTGCGACCGCCGGGCGACCTATCCCGCGCTCGCGGACGAGGGCCACGCGGTCTTCCGGGACCGCTTCACGGGCCGGGGCTACGTCCCGTCGGTCGGGATGCGGTGCGATTTCGCGGAGCTGACGGCGGCGAACGAACTGGATCTGGTGCTGACCGACCCGGTGTTCGCAGCCCGCTGGGGCGCGGAACTGCTGGGGCTGTTCACCCGGTTGCGGCCGCTGCTCAGCGAATCCGCCTGGAAGGAGTGTGTGTCGGCATGCGGATCGACCGGTTAGACCACCTGGTGCTGACCGTGGCCGACATCCAGGCCACGATCGGCTTCTACTCGCGCGTGCTGGGGATGGAGCCGGTCGAGTTCGGCGACGGCCGGCACGCGCTGGCCTTCGGCGACAGCAAGATCAACCTGCACCAGGTGGCGAAGGAGTTCCAGCCCCGGGCCCGCCGGCCCACCCGGGGGAGCGCGGACCTGTGCTTCGTGGTGCGTACGCCGCTGGAGCAGGTGATCGCCGAACTGATCAGCAAGGCGGTGCCGGTGGAGGAGGGGCCGGTCAAGCGGACGGGGGCGCTGGGGCCGATCGAGAGCGTGTACCTGCGCGACCCGGACGGGAACCTGATCGAGCTCAGCGTCTATTCGTGATCCGGCGGGTCCGGCAGCAGATAGGCGCGCCTCTCGTCGGCCGTCAGGTCACGGAAGACCCGGGAGCGGGCCCGGCGCAGGAGGGCGTCGACGTCCCCGTCGGTGACGTCCCAGACGCGCAGGGTGCGGTCGCGGGAGGCGGTGACGACGCGTGAGCTGTCCGGGTGCCAGGAGAGGCCGTTCACCCAGTCGTCGTGGATGCCGAGCACGGCGGTCTGGGTCGCGGCATCGGGGTCCCAGAGGCGTACGGTCCGGTCGCGGGAGACGGAGGCGATGAGGTGGCCGTCCGGGGACCAGGCGACGCCCTGGACGCGGTCCTCGTGGCCGGTGAGGACGGCGAGCTGGGTTCCGGCGAAGGGGTCCCAGAGGCGCAGGGTGCGGTCGCGGGAGCCGGTGACGAGGCGGCGGCCGTCGGGGGACCAGGCGACCTTCCAGGCGTAGTCGCTGTGGCCGCGCAGGGTGGTGACCACGGCTGCGTCGTCCGCGTTCCAGACGATGACGGTCCGATCGGTGCCGCAGGTGGCCAGGTGGCGGCTGTCGGGGGACCAGGCCACGCCCCCGATCCAGTCGGCGTGGCCGCGCAGGACATGGACGGCGGCGCCGGTCGCGGCGTCCCAGACGGCGGCCGTGCTGTCGCGGCAGGCGGCGGCGATACGGGTGCCGTCGGGGGACCAGGCGATGCGGGACAGCTCCTCGGTGTGCCCGGTGAGGACCGTACGGGCGCCCGTGCCGTCGGCGGGCAGCACGACGGCCGTGCCGTCACGCATGGCGGCGACCAGGCGGCTGCCGTCGGGTGCCCAGGCCACGTCGGCGACCTCGCCGTCCAGGTTCGCGACCCACAGGCAGCGGCCGTCGGCGGCGTCCCAGAGCCGTACGCTGCCGTCCTGCGACGCCGAGGCGATCCGGTGGCCGTCCGGGGACCAGGCCGCCTCCCAGACGGAATCCTCGTGCCCGGCAAGGGAGGTCGGGTGCGCGGTGACGTCCCAGACGGCCGCCGTGCGGTCCCGGGAGGCGGTCGCGAGCCGCTTGCCGTCCGGCGACCAGTCGATGCCGTAGACGGTGTCCGCGTGTCCGGTCAGCCAGACCATCCTCGGGCCGGGGCCGATGCTCCAGACACGCGCCGTACGGTCCTTGTCGCCGACGGCGAGCCGCTTGCCGTCCGGGGACCACACCAGACAGGTGAAGCCGTCCATACCGGTGAGCTTGCGCTGCTCGGCGCCGGTGCCGGTGTCCCACAGCCGTACGGTGCGGTCGTCGGACGCGGACGCGAGGAGCGCGCCGTCCGGGGACCAGGCGACGGCCTTGACGGCGTCCTGGTGGCCCGTCAGCACGTGGAGGGCGCGGCCGTCGGCGGGGTCCCAGATCCGGACCGTCATATCGAGGCCGGCGCTGGCGATCCGCAGGCCGTCGGGCGACCAGTCCACCCCGCGCACCATGCGTTCGTGCCCGCGCCCCACGGCGACCTGGGCGTACGTACCGCCGTCCCAGATCCGCAGCGCCCGGTCGCTGCCCACCGAGGCCAGACGGCTGCCGTCCGGTGACCAGGCGACGCTGCCGACGCCGTCGTCGCGCGCGTCGGCAGCCGGCGCGGGATCGTGACGGAGGACGGCGAGTTCGGCCCAGGTCGTGCTCGACCAGACCCGCACGGCCGAGTCCCTCGACGTCGCGGCGAGCCTGCCCCCGTCCGGGGACCAGGCCAGCCCGAGCATCCGGTCGCCGCCTCCGGTCAGGACCACGGGCTCCGGATCGTCCCCCTGCCAGACGCGGACCGTGCCGTCGTTCGAGGACGCTGCCAGCCGCCGGCCGTCCGGGGACCACGCCACTGCGGAAGCGCGGCGCTCGAAGCCCTGGTGGACGGAACGCAGTCGCGACGCCCCGATCGCGGTGTGCAGCGCCTGCACCGCACCCGGCGTGGGCCCGCACTCCGTCACCGCTGTCAGCGCGGCCAGCATGGCCAACTCCGGCTCGCGGGAGGCGCTTTCGAGCACCCGCACCGCCACCGCGTCCGCCGCCCGGGCCAGCGTCGCCCGGTCCTTGCGTCCCGACCGCCGCACGAACTCCACGACCAGCGGCACGCTGCCGTCCTCCGCCAGCCACTGCCGGGCCATGGCCAGCCGCTCGCCGGTCAGCAGATAGGCGTCCGCGCGGTCCGCGTACGCCCAGTCCTGCGCCCAGCGCTCCAGCTCGGTCCGCCGCCGCAGGTCCTCGGCCCGCGCCTCGACGGCCTGCCGCAGCGGCGGCCACTGGCGGAAGAGGGCCTCGTGGGCGACGTCCAGGACGCCGCCGTCGCCGGTGAGGAGGCGGCCGGCGACGAAGGCGTCGGCGACCTCCTGTTCGGCGGGGGAGAGGTCGGTGCGGGGGACCCGGCGGCGGGTCGGGGCGTCGCGGTCGACGGTGACGAACTTGAGGAGGGTCGGGATGACGGGCGCGTCCGCCAGCTCCGCCGCGATCCGGTCGGCCCGCTCGGACAGGGCGCCGGCGACGCCGCCGAGGGCGCGGTAGGAGGCCTCGGTGACGGTGCCGCCGGAGCCGCCGGCGCGGAGGTAGAGCTCCTGGAGGGTGTACGCGAGCAGCGGGAGGGCGTCGCCGCCGCCGCAGTCGTCGACCATACGGGGGACGACGCCGGGGTCGAAGCCGAGCCCGGCCTGTTCGGCGGGTCTCGCGATGACCTCGCGGAGCTGGTCGCGGCCGAGGACGCCGACGACGGACGGCTGGCGTATGAGGTCGGCGAAGCCGGAGTCCAGCAGGTCCGTCAGGAAGTCCGAACGAAGCGTCGCGACGATCCACAGGCGCGGGTCGGCGGCGAGGGCATCGCGGACGGCGGCCAGGAAGGCCGCCCGCTCATCCGGCCCCGACAGGGTGAGCAGCTCCTCCAGCTGGTCCACCACCAGCAGCGCCGGCCGGGCGACGTCCAGGCCGGCGAGGCCGCGTACGAGCCCGGCGACCGGGTCCGTGCCGGGCTGGACGACCGGCCCGGTGGCCCAGCGCCCGCGCCGCCGGGCGAGGGCGGGCAGCAGCCCGGCCCGTACGAGCGAGGACTTGCCGCTGCCGGAGGGGCCGACGACGGTCACGAAGCGGTGGGCGCGGGCGGGGACGGCGGGGTGCAGGCGCTCGACGAGCTCGGCGATCTCGCGGTCGCGGCCGAAGAAGACGGCCGCGTCGTGCTCGGTGAAGGCTTCGAGGCCGGGGTAGGGCGGCTGCTCGGAGTCCCAGACGCGGGGCGGGGGAACGGGGCGGTCGAGCAGGTGCAGCCAGATCTGGCCCGCGACGAGGGCGGCCAGCCCGAGGCCCACCAGCGGGACCGACCACTCGCGCAGCAGCCGCAGGGCGAGGGGGACGTGGGCGGTCTCGCCGGTGGCGTAGTTGGTGGCGATGCCCAGGAGTGCGCCGACCAGCACGAGCAGGACGTCGAGCACGGGCTTGAGCAGGCGGCGGTCCATGGACCGACGATCTCATGCCGCTCAGTTCGGCCAGTCCGCCGGGCGGGTGGCGAAGTGGCCTCCCAGGACGGTGTGTTCGGGGTTGGCGGGGTCCAGCTCGCCCTGCTCGGCGATGAGTTTCTCCGCATACGGCTCGGCGTCGTCCTGCGGCTCGTAGCCCAGGGCGCGAGCCGTGGACAGGTCCCACTGCAGGCGGGTGTTGGCCGAACTGCCGTAGCAGACGGTGTGCCCGACGTTCTCGGCGCTGAGGGCGGCGTGCAGCAGCCGGGCGCAGTCGGCGGGGCTCAGCCAGATCGACAGCATGCGCACGGTGGTCGGCTCGGGGTAGCAGGAGCCGATGCGGACGGAGACGGTCTCCAGGCCGAGCCTGTCCCAGTAGAGCTGGGCGAGATCCTCTCCGAAGCACTTGGACAGGCCGTAGAAGGTGTCGGGCCGGTGCGGGACGCCGACCGGGATCAGGCCGTCGGTGTCCGGGAGGGGGGTGAAGCCGACGGCGTGGTTGCTGGAGGCGAAGACGATGCGGCGTACGCCTTCCTCGCGCGCGGCGTCGTAGAGGTTGTACGTGCCCTCGATGTTGGCGCGCAGGATCCGGTCGAAGGAGGACTCCCCGGAGATGCCGGCGAGGTGGACGACCGCGTCGACCCCCCGGACGGCCTCGCGGAGCGCCGCGCGGTCGGCGAGATCGGCGGTGATCGCGTCCGGGGCGTCCGGGACCGGTCTGGCGTCCAGGAGGCGCAACTCGTAGCCGTACGCCGGGAGGAGTTCCCGCATCAGGGTGCCCACCTTCCCGGCGGCGCCGGTGAGCAGGATGGTGCGGGGAGCGGGCGCGGGTGCGGGCATGGCGGGGGCTCCTCGGGTCGCGTTCGCAGGCATTCACAGGCGTCACAGGCGTGGTCAGGCTAGAGAGCGCTTACTGAGCGGGTCAAGGCTGATGGCATCGCTTGACCCGTCGCGTCGCGCTGGCTTAGCGTAAACGCGTTCACACATATGGACACCGATCAGAAGAGCGTACAGAATCCCAGGAGAATCCGATGTCCTCCGCCCCGCTCGCCGCCCGCCTCGACGGCCTGCTCTTCTTCCCCGTGACGGCCTTCGGACCGGACGGCTCCCTGGACCTGGACGCCTTCCGCGCACACGTACGCCAGGGCATCGACGCGGGTGCGGCGGCCGTCTTCGCCTGCTGCGGCACGGGCGAGTTCCACGCGCTCACCCCCGAGGAGTTCGGGCTCTGCGTCCAAGCGGCGGTCACCGAGGCCGCAGGCCGCGTCCCGGTGGTCGCCGGCGCCGGATACGGGACCGCGCTCGCCCTGCGGTACGCCCGCATCGCGGAGGACGCGGGCGCGGACGGGCTGCTCGCGATGCCGCCGTACCTCGTCCTGGCCGACCAGGCGGGGCTGCTGCGGCACTACGCGGCGCTCGCCGCCGGCACGGGGCTCGATGTCATCGTCTACCAGCGCGACAACGCTGTCTTCACCCCGGACACGGTCGTCGAGCTGGCCCGGATCCCCAACATCATCGGCCTCAAGGACGGCGTCGGCGACCTCGACCTCATGCAGCGCATCCTCAGTGCGGTGCGCTGCGCTGCGCCGGACCGGGGCCAGAGCCAGGGTCAGGGCTTTCTCTTCTTCAACGGGCTGCCCACCGCCGAGCTCACCGGCCCCGCCTATCGCGGCATCGGCGTCACGCTGTACTCCTCCGCCGTCTTCTGCTTCGCCCCCGACATCGCGCTGGCCTTTCACGCCGCGCTGGAGGCCGGCGACACCGGCACCGTCAACCGGCTGCTCGACGGCTTCTACCGGCCGCTCGTCGAACTACGGCAGCAGGGGCGCGGCTACGCGGTCTCCCTGGTCAAGGCGGGCGTACGGCTGCGCGGCCTGGAGGTCGGCGAAGTGCGGCCGCCGCTGTCGGAGCCGCTGCCCGCCCACGTCAAGGAACTCGCGGAACTCATCGAGCGGGGGCGCGCGTTGGTAAGCGACGGTCACAGCTGACAGGAGCCGAGTTGAAAGTCTCCGCCTTCGTCTACCCCTGGGACGTCATCGGCGACCCCGACGCGGCCCGCCGCATAGCCGGCCTGGGCGTCCAGCAGGTCACCCTGGCCTCCGCCTACCACTCCACCCGCGCCCTCACCCCGCGTCACCCGCGCCACCGTGTCGTCACCGCCCGCCACGCCGCCGTCCTCTACCCGCCCTCGCCGCACCGCTGGTCCGGCCGCGCCCTGCGGCCCTACTCCCAGGACTGGGTCTCCTCCGCCGACCCGTACGCCGAGGCGGCCGACGCGCTGCGCGCCGCCGGGCTGTCGGTCCACTCCTGGGTCGTGCTGGCCCACAACTCCCGCCTGGGGGAGGAGCATCCGCGTACGTCCGTCGCCAATGCCTACGGCGACCGCTACCCCTGGGCCCCCTGCATCGCCCAGCCCGAGGTCCGCGACTACGCGGTCACCCTCGCCGCCGAGGCCGCCGTCCGCCCCGGCGCCGACGGCACGGAGCTGGAGTCCTGCGGCTGGTACGGCTTCGCCCACCTCCACGCCCACGACAAGGTCGGCGGCGTCCCGCTGGGCCCCGCCGCCCAGTACCTGATGTCGCTCTGCTTCTGCCCGGCCTGCGCCGGCGGCTACGCCGGACTCGGCCTCGGCGCCCATGAGTTACGCGACGCCGTCCGGGCCGCCCTGGCCCCGGTCTGGGCTGGGCAGTGGCTGGACGGCGACGACGAGTGGGCGGACATCGAGAAACTGCTCGGCGCCGAGCTCGCCGCCCGCACCCTCGCCTGGCGCACCGAGGTCGCCCGTACGTTCCAGCGCGACGTCATCCGCGCCGTCCGCGACGAGGCTCCGCCCGGCTTCCAGGTCCTCCTCCACGCCGACCCCGCCCCCCACCGCGCCGGTGCCAACCCCGGCGTCGACCCCCGCCACGTCCTCGCTCACGCCGACGGCGTCGTCCTCCCGGGTGGCCTCGGCTTGGACGCCTTCGCCCCGCACACCCGCCCTGGCACCGTCCTCGCCGCCAACTTCCCCGTCGTCGCCGGCATGGGCGGCAGCCCCCGTACGCTCGCCGCGGATGCCCTGCGGGCCGCCGAGCTCGGGGCGACGGAGCTGCGGCTCTACCACGCGGGGCTCGCGTCGGACGCGGACCTTTCGGCGGTACGGGGCGCTATCGCGTAGGCCCGGCTGATTCGGTGCCGCTTGCCATGGCCGACGGTTCCGTCCTCAATCGCCGGACGGGCCGCGCGGGCGGTGCCGCCTGCGCCGGTGCGGTTTCGGTGCCCCCGGTCGGGGTTGCTGGTTCCGTCCTCAAACGCCGGACGGGCTGGGGTGGCCGTGGGGTCGGGGGCGCCTGCCGGGGCTTCTCTCCTCGGCGCTCGCGACTCTGGCACCTTCAAATCCTTGCCCGGGATCCTCGCTCGTCGCCTGCGGGAGAACCCCTCCACCGCCCCCGCCCGGCCGGAGACGTTTGCTTCAGCCCGTCCGGGCTTGAGGACCCGTACCCCCACCGGCCGGTGGCCGCCAACCGGCCGAAGGGGACGGTGGAGGGATGCGCCCGGAAGCGACGAGCGAGGATCCCGGGCACGAACAAGGCCGACCCGAGTCGCGAGCGCTGAGGACGCAGTCCCGGCAGGCGGCCCCGACCCCACGACAACAGCAGGCGCACACCGGCCAACCCAGCCCGTCCGGCGCTTGAGGACGGAACCAGCAACCATGGCGGGCGGCACCGCAACCACACCGGCGCAGGCGGCACCGCCCGCGCGGCCCGTCCGGCGCTTGAGGACGGAACCAGCAACCATGGCGGGCGGCACCGCAACCACACCGGCGCAGGCGGCACCGCCCGCGCAGCCGCGCGGCGCTTGAGGACGGAACCAGCAACCATGGCGGGCGGCACCCAAACCGCACCGGCGCAGCCGCGCGGCGCTTGAGGACGGAACCAGCAACCATGGCGGGCGGCACCCAAACCGCACCGGCGCAGCCGCGCGGCGCTTGAGGACGGAACCAGCAACCCCAACAGGCGGCACCCAAACCGCACCGGCGCAGCCGCGCGGTGCTTGAGGACGGAACCGCCAGCCATGGCAGCCCGCACCACAACGGCGGGCCGAACAAAGTTTGTTGGGGCCATTGACGAACCCCGCCCAGGGTCCTAACTTCGTCCCGTCGTACTTCGTACGTCATATATGAGACGCCATACGCGAGATACGCGAGATCTGAGAGCAGCTGCCATGGACCTCCTGGCCGGCACCGTGCCGACGCCGATTCCCTCCCGCACCCAGTACGTGCTGGAGACGATCAAGCACGGCATACTCACCGGCCAGTTGAAGCCCGGCCAAGCCCTCGTGGAGACGGAACTGGCGGCGCAGTTCGGGGTGTCGAAGACGCCGGTGCGGGAGGCTTTGAAGACGCTGGCCGGGACCGGGCTGGTGGTGATGAGCCAGTACAAGGGCGTGACGGTGCGCACTGTGGACGCGGAGATGGCGCGGCAGGTGTACGACGTGAGGCTGCTGCTGGAGCCGGAGGCGCTGCGGCGGACGGTGAGCCAGCGGGCCTCGCTCGTGGCGGCGCGGGAGGCGCTGACGAGGGCGGACGCGGCCGCGGACCGGGCGGACAGGTCGCTGGCGAACAGGGACTTCCACCGGGCGCTGTATGTCCCGTGCGGGAATCCGTTGCTGGCGCGGATGCTCGATGACGTACGGGACCAGGCGGCGCTGGTGTCGGCGGTGGTGTGGCAGGCGACGCCGTCCTGGGAGCAGGAGGCGCGCGAGCACCGGGAGATCCTGGCGCGAGCGCTGGACGGGGACGCGGAGGGGGCGGCGGGGTTGCTGCACGACCACATCGCGAGCTTCGTGGCCCGGGCGTTCCCCGAAGAGCCCGGAGAGCCCGAGGAGCCCCAAGAGGGCGATCACACCCCATGAGCTGCGGGCGCGTGCAGTGAGGGGACGGTCCTGCGCGCGCCCGCACCCCACCTCTGTTGTACCAACCACAGGAAGGCAGACCGCATGTCATTCGCAGAGCAGTCGTCGGCGCTCGCCGATGTCGTGGCGATCCCGGTGACTCCGTTTGACGCCGGGGGCGCCGTGGAGCGGACCGCCTATCGCGCGCTGCTGCGCAGGCTGCTCGACAGTGGGGTGCGGACGGTCACGCCGAACGGGAACACGGGGGAGTTCTACGCGCTGGACCCGGCCGAGCGGCGACTGGTCGTCGAGCTGACGATGGCGGAGACCGCGCGGACGCCGGAGGCGGACACGCAGGTGATCGTCGGCGTCGGGCATGACGTGCCGACGGCGATCGCGGCGGCGCGGCATGCGGGGGAGGCGGGGGCGCAGATGGTGATGGTGCATCAGCCCATCCACCCCTACGTGTCGCCGGACGGGTGGGTGGACTACCACCGGGCGATCGCGGAGGCGGTGCCGGAGCTGGGGGTGGTGCCGTACATCCGCAACGCGCTGCTCGGCGGGGAGGTGATCGGGCGGCTGGGGGAGCTGTGCCCGAACGTCATCGGAGTGAAGTACGCGGTGCCGGACGCGGCCCGTTTCGCGGCGGTGGCGCGGGATGCCGGGCTGGACCGGTTCACGTGGGTGGCGGGGCTGGCGGAGCTGTACGCGCCGTCGTACTGGGCGATGGGGGCCACGGGGTTCACGTCGGGGCTGGTGAATGTGGCGCCGAGGGTGTCCCTGGAGATGCTGCGGGCGCTGCGGGACGGGGACTACGCGGCCGCGATGAAGGTGTGGGAGCAGATCCGGGAGTTCGAGGATCTGCGGGCTGAGCGGCAGTCGGCGAACAACGTGTCGGTGGTGAAGGAGGCGCTGGCGGTGCAGGGGCTGTGCCGCCGCGACGTACGGCCGCCCAGCCGGCTGCTGGACGAGGCCCAGCGTGAGCGGGTGGCCGCCCTGCTCACCGGGTGGGATCTGTCATAGGACCGACAAGACGCAAGCCGCCGATCACGGGACGATACGGAAGGCCTGTCAAACGCCATGAAGCAACCGCAAGAGCTCCGCAGCCACCAGTGGTACGGGACCGACGGCCTGCGGTCGTTCAGTCACCGGGCCCGGACCCGGCAGCTGGGGTATCTGCCCGAGGAGCACCTCGGCAAGCCGGTTATCGCGATCCTGAACACGTGGAGCGACATCAATCCATGTCATGTGCACCTCAGAGAGCGTGCGCAGGCGGTGAAGCGCGGGGTGTGGCAGGCGGGCGGATTCCCGCTGGAATTCCCGGTGTCGACGCTGTCGGAGACTTACCAGAAGCCGACGCCCATGCTCTACCGCAACCTCCTGGCCATGGAGACCGAGGAACTGCTGCGCTCCTACCCCGTGGACGGCGCCGTGCTCATGGGCGGCTGCGACAAGTCGACGCCCGCGCTGCTCATGGGCGCCGCCAGCGTCGACCTGCCCACGGTCTTCGTGCCGGCCGGGCCGATGCTGCCGGGGCACTGGCGCAACGTGACCCTCGGCTCGGGCACCGACATGTGGAAGTACTGGGACGACAAGCGCGCCGGGCTCATCGGGGACTGCGAGATGGGCGAGCTGGAGAGCGGGCTGGCCAGATCCCCCGGGCACTGCATGACCATGGGTACGGCGTCGACCCTGACCGCCGCCGCCGAGGTGCTGGGCGTCACCGTGCCCGGGGCCTCGTCCATCCCGGCCGTGGACTCGGGACATGACCGGATGGCGGCGGCGTCCGGGCTGCGGATCGTCGAACTCGTGTGGCAGGACCTGAAGTTGTCGCGGATCCTGACCCATGAGGCGTACGAGGACGCGGTGGCGACCGTCCTCGCTCTGGGCGGTTCGACGAATGCCGTGATCCACCTGATCGCGATGGCCGGGCGCTCCGGGGTGAAGCTCACCCTGGACGACTTCGACCGCATCGCGCGTACGGTGCCGGTGCTGGCCAACCTCCGGCCCGGCGGCCGGTACCTGATGGAGGACTTCCACTTCGCGGGCGGACTCCCCGGATTCCTCTCGCGTCTGAAGGACCGGCTGCACCTGGACCGGCCCACCGTCGCCCACGACACCCTGCGCGAGCAGATCGCGGGCGCGCTCGTGCACAACGACGACGTGATCCGCACCCCTGGCAACCCGCTCGCGGAGGAGGGCGGCGTGGCCGTCCTGCGCGGCAACCTGTGCCCGGACGGGGCCGTCATCAAGCACATCGCGGCCGAGCGGCATCTGCTCAAGCACACCGGCCCAGCGGTCGTCTTCGACGACTACCGCACGATGCAGCGCACCATCAACGACCCGGAGCTCGGCATCACCGAGGACAGCGTGCTGGTGCTGCGCAACGCCGGGCCGCTCGGCGGCCCCGGCATGCCGGAGTACGGGATGCTGCCGATCCCGGACCACCTGCTCAAGCGGGGTGTGCGGGACATGGTGCGGATCTCCGACGCTCGGATGAGCGGCACGAGTTACGGCGCCTGCGTGCTGCACATCGCCCCCGAGTCGTACGTGGGCGGCCCGCTCGCCCTCGTGCGCGACGGGGACCTGATCACCCTCGACGTCGAGGCGCGCACCCTGCGCCTGGAGGTCGACGACGCCGAGATCGAGCGCCGCCGGGCCGACTGGCAGGCCCCGCCGCCCCGTTACGGGCGCGGATACGGCGCGCTGTACCAGGAGCAGATCACGCAGGCCGACACCGGCTGCGACTTCCGTTTCCTGGCCAGGCAGGGCGAAGTGCCCGAGCCCTACGCGGGCTGAGTTTCTTCCTGATCACTGAGCAAGCGCTTTCTCGCTTGGTACCACTGGCACCCGTACAAAGGAGTACTGGTCATGGTCATGGCCATAGCCGTGGCAAAACGACGCAAGGCGGCGGCCCGGCGCATTCCGTACCTCCTGATCGCCCCCGCCGCACTGCTGATGCTGGGCTTCATCGCCTACCCGATGCTCAGCGTCCTCTACTACAGCCTGCAGAACTACAACGTCACCAAGCCCTGGCGGAACGGCTTCGCCGGCCTCGACAACTTCACCACCATCTTCACCGACGACTCGCTCTTCTGGTCCAGCCTGCTCTTCAGCCTCAAATGGGTCGTCGCCGAGGTCAGCCTGCAGTTCGCCCTCGGCCTGGTGCTGGCCCTGCTGGTCAACCAGACCTTCGTCGGCCGCGGCCTCGCCCGCGCCATGGTCTTCTCGCCCTGGGCCGTCTCGGGCGTGCTGACCACCACCATCTGGATGCTGCTCTACAACCCGGCCACCGGCTTCAGCCGCTACCTCGCGGACGCCGGCATCGGGGAGTACGGCACCTCCGTGCTCTCCAGCCCCGACACCGTCTTCCCGGCGGCGGTCCTGGCCGAACTGTGGCGCGGAGTCCCCTTCTTCGCGATCCTCATCCTCGCCGACCTGCAGTCCATCCCCGGCGAGCTGTACGAAGCGGCCTCGGTGGACGGCGCGAACCGCTGGCGCCGGTTCTTCCACATCACGCTGCCGCACCTGAAGGACGCCATCGTGCTGTCCACGCTGCTGCGCGCCGTCTGGGAGTTCAACAACGTCGACCTCCTCTACACCCTCACCGGCGGCGGACCGGCCGGGCAGACCACCACGCTGCCGCTGTATGTCGCCGACACCGGCATCAAGGGCCATGACTTCGGCTACGCCTCCGCGCTGACCACCGTCGCCTTCGTGATCCTCCTGTTCTGCTCGATCATCTATCTGCGTCTCAGCAAGTTCGGGGGCGACCGCACATGACCGCCACGACCGCCACGGCGATCGAACGACCCAGCCGGCACCGCCTGGAGGACGCCGTCCCGCCCGGCGGCCGCAAGCGCCGCCGCGCCCTGGACGCGGGCAACCCGCGCTGGCAGATCTACGTCCCGCTCGGCCTGTATCTGCTCTTCACGCTCATCCCCTTCTACTGGATGCTGCTCTTCGCCCTGCGCCCGTCCGGCTCGACCTCGCTCGTGCCCTGGCCGGCCACCACCAAGCACTTCTCCAAGGTCTGGAACGACCTCGGCTTCGCGATCTTCTTCAAGAACAGCCTGCTCATAGGCGTGGCGACGCTGTTCATGACGACCGTCATCGCGCTGCTCGGCGGCTACGCGCTCGCGCGCTTCAACTTCCGCGCCAAGCAGCTCTTCATGCTCGCCCTGCTGTGCTCGCAGTTCATCCCGGGTGCGCTGATGCTCGTCCCGCTCTTCCAGATCTTCGCCAACCTGCGGCTGATCGACTCCCTCTGGAGCGTGATCATCGCCGAGACCGTGTTCCAGCTCCCGCTGTCCATCATCCTGATCAGCGGCTTCATCAAGAACGTCCCCGTCTCGCTGGAGGAGGCCGCCTGGGTCGACGGCTGCGGCCGCTTCCGCGCCTTCTGCGCGGTGGTGCTGCCGTTGCTGCGTCCCGGGCTGATCGCGGTCGGCTCCTTCGCCTTCGTGCACAGCTGGAACCACTTCCTCTTCTCCCTGATGTTCCTGAGCACCCAGGAGAAGTACACGATCCCCGTCGGCCTCAGCTACACCATCGGCTCCGGCGAGAGCGTCGACCTGGGCACCCTGGCGGCGGGCGGCGTCGTCGCCGCCGTGCCGGTCGTCATCGTCTTCGCGTTCATCCAGAAATGGCTGGTCACCGGCTTCAGCGCTGGTGCGGTGAAGGGCTGACGCCCTTGTCGGACAAGGAGGTCCGCATGATCCGCGATGTTCTTCCACAGCGTTGTGGCAGAACCGTTCTGGCGGCTGCCGCACTGCTGGCGGCGTTAGGGCCTGTCCGGCCGATCTTGGCCGGGTCCGCGACGCCTGGCGCGGTGCCTCGCTGCGTTGCCGAAACGCCCACAGGAAACCACCCTGAGGGCGCTCCGGCGCCTTGCGATGCACCACACCAGACGCCGCGGCCTGTCCGACCAAGATCGGCCGGACAGGCCCTAATGCCCGCACAGGCACTCGCGCAGTCCGCCGATGCCGGCCGCGACCTCGGGCGCGAGACGCTGGGCCCGAACGACGGCTGGGCCGCAGCGGACGCCGGGACCACCGGCGGGGCGGCGGCCGACGCGGCCCATGTCTTCACCGTACGTACCAGATCCCAGCTGGCCGCCGCGCTGGACGGAGGCAGCGCGACGCCGAAGATCATCTACGTACACGGGACGATCGACGCCAACAGCGATCCCGCCGGCAAGCCGCTGAGCTGCGCGGACTACGCCACCGACGGCTACGCCACCGACGCCTACCTGGCCGCGTACGACCCCCTCACCTGGGCCGGGAAGCCCAGCGGCGCACAGGAGGAGGCGCGGCTGGCCTCGGCGGCGAAACAGGCCGAACGGGTCGAGCTCAAGGTCGGGTCCAACACCACGATCGTCGGCACCGGCCGGGCCGTCCTGAAGGGCGGCAGCCTCCAGGTGAAGAACGCGGACAACGTCATCATCCGCAACCTCGAACTGCGCGACGCCTACGACTGCTTCCCGTACTGGCAGCCCAACACCGGCGGCCTGGGCGACTGGAAGACCTCCTACGACAACATCTGGCTCACCGGCGCCACCCACGTCTGGATCGACCACATCACCGCGAGCGACAAGGGCCACCCGGACGCCGCCGAGCCCACCTGGTTCGGCCGCAACTACCTGCGCCACGACGGGCTGCTCGACATCACCACCGGCTCGGACCTGGTCACCGTCTCCTGGAGCCGCTTCGCCGACCACGACAAGGCGATCCTGATCGGCAACAGCGACAGCGCGACCGGCGACCGCGGCAGGCTGCGCGTCACCCTGCACCACAACGCCTTCACCGGCACCGTGCAGCGCGCCCCGCGCGTCCGCTTCGGACAGGTGCACCTCTACAACAACGCGTACACCGTCCCGGCCGGAACCGAGTACCGCTACTCGTGGGGCATCGGCACCGAGTCGGCGGTATACGCCGAGAACAACTCCTTCACCACCCCCGGTGACGTCGAGGCAGCCGACCTCGTCAAGAGCTGGAACGGCACCGCGCTCCACCAGACCGGCACCGAATTCAACGGCTACCCGGTCGACCTGCTGGCGATCAACAACTCCTACAACTCCGGCAGCGAGACCGATCTGACCGGCGACGTCGGCTGGACTCCCACCCTGCACACCACGGTGACCGGTGCCCGACAGGCCGCCGCCGACATCGCCGCCCACGCGGGCGCGGGGAAGGCGTGATGCACATGACCCCCATACGTCCCCTGCCCACCCCGGTCGTCCTCGCCGGGGCCCACGGCCACGGCCGGTGGCACCTGGAGAATCTGCGCAGGCTCACCGGGGCCGGGCTCGTCCGGCTGGTGGGAGTCTGCGACACCGCTCCCCTCACCGGGCGGGAGCTGGCCGGCCTCGGCAGGCCCGAACAAAGCACCGACCTCGGTGAGCTGACCGCCCGCACGGGTGCCGCGATCGCGATCGTCTGCACCCCCATCCACACCCACACCGACCTCGCGCTGACCGCCGCCGCACACGGCGCCCACGTCCTGCTGGAGAAGCCGCCCGCGCCTTCCTACGCCGAGTACGAACGCCTCGTCACCGGCATCGCGGCCAGTGGGCGAGCCTGCCAGATCGGCTTCCAGTCGCTCGGATCGCACGCCGTCGCCGGCATCCGCGAGCTGATCGCCGACGGTGCCGTGGGCGCCGTACGCGGCATCAGCGCCGCCGGCAACTGGGTACGCGAGGAGCACTACTTCACCCGTGCCGCCTGGTCCGGGCACCGGACGCTGAACGGCACCGACGTGGTCGACGGGGTGCTGACCAACCCGCTCGCCCACGCCGTCGCCACCGCACTGCACCTCGACGGCAGCGACCGCGCCGACGACATCGACAGCATCGAACTGGAGCTGTTCCGGGCGAACGCCATCGAGTCCGACGACACCTCCGCCGTACGGCTGCGCACCGCGCGCGGCACCACGATCACCGTGGCGGCGACGCTCTGCGCCGAGCAGTCCGCGGAGCCATACGTCATCGTGCACGGCGACAAGGGACGCGTCACCTTCTGGTACAAGCAGGACCTGGTGCTGCTGCAGCGCGCCGAACACGGCCCGGAGGAGAGGACGTACCGGCGCACCGACCTGCTGGAGAACCTCGTCGCACATGTGCGGGACGGCGACCGGCTGCTGGTCCCGCCGGACACGACCGGTGCGTTCATGAAGGTCGTGGAGGCAGTACGGACCGCACCGGATCCGGTGCCGTTGCCGGAGGGCTCCGCCTGGCACACCGTCGCCGGTGAGAGGTCCGGGCGGCGGGTGGTCCGGGGGATCGACGGTATGGTCGCGGCCAGCGCCGAGACGCTCAGCCTCTTCTCGGAGCTCGGCGCCCCGTGGGCCGCCACCCCGGCGGGGGTGAGGGCCCGATGACGTCCCCCGGCACGGCCCATACCGCTCGCACCTTCCCCGCGGAACGCGACACCACCGTCTCCCTGCGCTGCGCCGGCCGCACCGTGGGCCGCTACACCTACCGGCCCGAGCTGCCCGACCGGCTGTCCCCGCGGCCGTATCTGCACCCGCTCACCACCCTCGGCGGCACACCCGTCACCGCGTTCATGCCGGACGACCACGGTCACCACCTCGGGGTGAGCATGGCCGTGCCGGACGTCGACGGCCGCAACTTCTGGGGCGGGCGCACCTACGTACCCGGCCAGGGCCCCACCGAGCTGGACAACCACGGCGTACAGACCCACCGGGGCTGGCTGCTGCGCGACCCGGACGGTTTCGTGGAGGAGCTGTCCTGGCGCGCGGACGGCCGGGAACTGCTGCGCGAGCGCCGCACGGTCGCCGTCCGGCTGTTCGCCGACGACTGCTGGGCACTGGACTTCACCTCCGCGATCACCAACGCCTCGGGACGCGAGCTGTCCATCGGCAGCCCCGCCACCAACGGGCGGCCGGGCGCCGGTTACGGGGGCTTCTTCTGGCGGACGCCCGCCGCGGCCGGGCAGGCCCGGGTCTTCACGGCCGACGCGGATGGCGAGGACGGCGTGCACGGAAGGACGGCCGACTGGCTGGCGCTGAGCGGTGCCGGATGGACGCTGGTCTTCGCGGGGGCGACGGGCGACACGCGGGCCGACCCCTGGTTCGTACGCACCGCCGAGTACGCGGGGGTGGGCTCCTCGCTCGCCTGGGCGCACCGGCTGCCGATCGGCCAGGGGGAGACGGTGACCCGCCGGATCGCCACGGCCGTCGCCGACGGCCGGCTCGGCCGGGACGAGGCCGCGAGCCTGGTCCACCGGCTCACCGAAGGGGGCGTGTGACGATGCCCCGGCCCTGGACCGCGGACCTCGGCGACGGCACCTACCGCAACCCGGTGCTGAACGCCGACTGGTCCGACCCGGACGTCATCCGGGTCGGCGACGACTACTACCTGACGGCTTCCAGCTTCGGCCGGGTCCCCGGTCTGCCGGTGCTGCACTCCCGGGACCTGGTCAACTGGCGCATCATCGGCCATGCCCTGGACCGGCTGGAGCCGGCCGAGGCCTTCGCCGTGCCCCGGCACGACTGCGGCGTCTGGGCGCCCGCCATCCGGCACCACGACGACCGCTTCTGGATCTTCTGGGGGGACCCGGACACCGGTGTCTTCCAGGTCAACGCCCCCGACCCACGCGGGCCATGGACCCGGCCGCACCTGCTCAAGGCAGGCAAGGGACTGATCGACCCGTGTCCGCTGTGGGACGAGGAGGACGGCAGCGCCTACCTGGTCCATGCCTGGGCCAAGTCCCGGTCCGGGGTGAAGAACCGGCTCACCGGGCACCGGATGAGCGCGGACGGGCTCGAACTGCTCGACGAGGGCCGGATCATCGTCGACGCGGACCGGATCCCCGGGTGGTTCACCCTGGAAGGGCCCAAGCTCCACCGCCACGACGGCTGGTTCTGGATCCTCGCCCCGGCAGGCGGTGTCGAGACGGGCTGGCAGGGGGCGTTCCGCTCGCGTGACTTCTTCGGGCCGTACCAGGAGTCCGTCGTCCTGGAGCAGGGGCGCACACAGGTCAACGGGCCGCACCAGGGCGCCTGGGTGCGCACGGCGCAGGGCGAGGACTGGTTCCTGCACTTCCAGCACCGGGGCGCCTACGGCCGGGTCGTGCACCTCCAGCCCCTGCGCTGGGACGGGGACGGCCTGCCGGTCGCAGGTGAGGGCGGCGAGCCCGTCCTGGTGCACACCAAGCCGAAGGGCGAACCGCAGCGCGTGGAGGCCCCCGCCACCGATGACGACTTCCCCGGCGGCCGCTTCGGCCTCCAGTGGTCCTGGACCGCCAACCCCTTGCCGGGATGGACCACGGCTCATGCCGGTGACGGGCTCCGGCTGACCTGCGTGCGCACCGAGGAGGCGCACGACCTGCGCAGGCTCCCCAACGCGCTGGTGCAGCGGCTTCCGGCCGAGACCTTCACGGTGACCGTCGAACTCGCCCTGGACTCCACGGTGCCGGGCGCAAAGGCCGGACTCGCCGTGCTCGGCGACGCGTTCTCCTGGATCGGCCTGGAGCAGGGCCCCGACGGCGTCAGCCTGGTGCACCGCTACGCCGAGTCCGTCGCGGAGGCCGAGCGCGACGCCGCCCACGCCCGCCCCGTGCCGGGCGGCCGGGCACGGCTTCGCATCGACGTCACCCCGGGCGCCCGCTGCCGCTTCTCGGCCTTCACCGGTGAGGACGGTTCGCGGCCGTCCGGTCCCGTCTTCGCCGCCACGCCCTGGCGCTGGGTCGGCGCCCAGCTCGCCCTCTTCGCCACGGCACCCACCGGACAGGGCCCGGCCGGGACAGCCGCGTTCACCGACTTCCGCGTCACGACCGAAGGAGGCGCCGTATGAGGTGGGGGAGACACTTCACCGTCCTGTTAGCCCTGTGCGCCGCCCTGTTGGGCGTACCAGGCACCGCAGTGGCCGGCGGCACGGCCGGCGCCGGGGGCGACAGCCCCCACGGCTTCGCGTCCGTCGACGCCCTCGGCGACCGTGGGACGACCGGTGGGGCCGGCGGCCGTATCGTGACGGTCCGGACCCAGGAAGAGCTCACCGCGTACGCCGGTGCGGCCGAGCCGTACATCATCCGGGTCGCGGCCGCCGTCACCGTCGAGCCCTTCGGCTCGGACATCGTCGTGGCGTCCGACAAGACGATCATCGGTGTGGGCGACACCGGCGAGATCGTCCACGGCGAGCTGCACCTCAACCCCGGCACGCACAACGTCATCATCCGCAATCTGACCATCAGGGACTCCTACGTCGAGGGCGACTGGGACGGCAAGACCCAGGACTTCGACGCGATCCAGATGGACACCGTCCACCACGTCTGGATCGACCACAACACGCTCACCCACATGGGCGACGGCCTGCTCGACATCCGCAAGGACAGCCAGTACATCACCGTCTCCTGGAACCGCTTCACCAATCACAACAAGGCCTTCGGCCTCGGCTGGACCCAGAACGTCATCACCCAGATCACCGTCGACCACAACTGGTTCCAGGGCACCAAGCAACGCAACCCCTGCATCGACAACGCCGCCTACGCCCACCTCTACAACAACTACCTCTCCGCCCAGGTCGAGGACGGCGACCCGGTCTGGACCTACGGCAACTGGTCGCGCGGCCACACCAGGATGGTGATCGAGAACAGCTACTACGACGGCGTACAGCACCCCTACCAGGCCGACGCCACCGCCGAACTCGTCCAGCGCGGCAGCATCCTGCGGAACACCACCGGCCGTCAGGACGCGTGGGGCACGGCCTTCGATCCGCACGACTTCTACGCCTACCGGCTCGATCCGGCGGCAGCGGTGCCGGCCCTGCTCCGCGCTTTCTCGGGCCCGCAGCGCAAGCTGGGCACCACCACGACCGTCGAGGTTAAGGCCGACGGAACCGGCGACTTCAGCACCGTGCAGGCGGCCGTGGACGCGATACCGTCCGGCAACGACGGGCGGATCGTTCTCCGTATCGCGCCCGGCACCTACCGGGAACATGTGACGGTCCCGGCCGACAAGCCGTACGTCACCTTCGCCGGCACCGGCCGCAGCCGCGCCGACACGGTGATCGTGTACGACACCCCGGCCGGCGAGCTCAAACCGGACGGGACGACGCAGGGCTCGACCGGAAGCGCCACCGTGCTGATCCGGGCGTCGGATTTCACCGCCCGTGATCTGACCTTCGCCAATGACTTCGACGAGGCAGCGGTCGAGATCAACGGTGAGCAGGCGCTCGCGGTGAAGACCACGGGCGACCGCCTGGTCTTCGAGAACACGGTCTTCCTGGGCAACCAGGACACGCTGATGACCGACACCCCGGTCCTCACGCAGACAGCCCGCGTCTACATCCACCGCTCCTGTATCGAGGGCGATGTGGACTTCGTCTACGGCCGCGCGACCACTGTCATCGAGCAGTCCACGATCAGGGCGCTCAGCCGTGGCAGCGACACCAACAACGGCTATGTCACCGCCGCCAGCACCTGGAAGGACACCCCGTACGGCTTCCTGATCACCCGCAGCAGGATCGTCAGCGACGCCCCCGATGCCTCCTTCCACCTGGGCCGGCCATGGCACCCGGGCGGCAACCCCGACGCCGTCGCCCAGGTGCTGATCCGCGAAACGGAACTACCGGCCGCGATCAAGCCTTCGCCCTGGACCGACATGAGCGGTTTCTCGTGGAAGGACGCGCGATTCACCGAGTACCGCAATCACGGCCCTGGTGCGGCGGTCACGGACGACCGTCCCCAGATGTCCGACGCCGACGCCGCGACGCACGAGGTGGCCGACTACCTCTCGGGCTCCGACGGCTGGGCACCCCAGCAGACCTGAACACTCACCGAACAGGAGATCCAACGATGACCGCACCAATGGGCCGCAGACTCCGCACCGGCGTCACCGCCATCGCGGCCGTGTCCGCGCTTGCCCTGACCGCCACCGCCTGCGGAACGGACGGCACGAGCAGCAAGGGGAGCGAGGGCAGCGGCAAGGGCACCATCACCTTCTGGGACAACAACGGCGGTGTGCGCACCGACATCTGGAAGCAGATCATCGCCAAGTTCGAGAAGAAGTACCCCGACATCAAGGTGAAGTACGTCGGTGTGGCGGCCGCGGACGTGCAGTCGAAGTACGACACCGCGATCGCGGGCGGCAAGGGACTGCCGGACGTCGGCGGGGTCGGCGCGGCGATGCTGGCGAGCCTGGTGGCGCAGAACGCGCTCGCCCCCGTCACGGACCGCATCGACAGCAGCAGCCTCAAGGGCAAGCTCGACGCCAGCATGGTCAAGAACGTCGAGTCGGCGGGCGGCAGCGCGGACGAGCTCTACTCCGTCCCGACCTCGGCCAACATGGGCATCCTCTGGTACCGCACGGACCTGTTCAAGGCGGCGGGCCTGGAGGCCCCGACCACGTACGACAAGTTCTACGCGGCGGCCACGAAGCTGACGGACAAGAAGAAGAACGAGTTCGGCTTCACCTTCCGCGGCGGGGCCGGCTCGATCGCCCAGGCGCTGGACATGATGTACGGCCAGTCGGGCATCGACAGCTTCTGGAACGGCGACACGACGACGGTCAACGACCCGAAGAACGTGGCCGCCCTGGAGAAGTACGTCGCGCTGTACAACAAGGTCACGCCCGAGGCGGACCTGAACAACGACTTCGTCAAGATGGTCGCCGAGTTCGACAACGGCAAGATCGGCATGGTCCAGCACAACCTGGGCTCGTACCAGAACCACCTGGACGCGCTGGGCAAGGACAAGTTCGCGGGTGTGGCCATGCCGACCGACGCGAGCGGAGTGCGCACGACCGTCTCCAACCCGGTGGACGGGCTGGGCCTGTTCAAGAACAGCACGAACAAGGAAGCGGCCTGGAAGTTCATCGAGTTCGCCGTCTCGGCCGCGCAGAACAGCGCCTGGAACGAGTCGGCGGGCGCGATCCCGTCCAACACCGAGGCGCAGGACGACGCGTGGATAGCCAGCGCCGGTGCGACCAAGACCGGGCTGGACGCGCTCACCGACAGCAACACCAAGATCGTGCAGCTGCCGTACTACCTGCCGGACTGGGGCACGCTGAGCAAGTCCGAGGTGGAACCGGACTTCCAGAAGGTCGTCCTCGGCAAGGAGACGGCGAAGGCGTTCCTCGACATGTTCGCGGGGAAGCTCAACGCCGCCCAGGCGGACTGGAAGAAGCACAACTCCTGACAAATCCCTGAGCAGTTCAAGAGCAAGTCCTGAGTAGTTCAAGAGCACGGGAGGGGCGGTCTGCCCCCGCCCCTCCCGCTTTCACACTCGCACCGCCCTCTCCCAACCAAGGAGCCGCAATGCGCAGTTCATTCTGTCATGCCCTCATCGCCGCATCCCTGGCCACCTGCGCCTCTCTGGCCCTGGCCGCCCCCGCCCAAGCCGCGTCCCCCGGCCGCGCCGTACTCCCCGCGAACGACGGCTGGGCCTCCTCCGGCACCGGCACCACCGGCGGCGCGGCCGCCGACGCCGCCCATGTCTTCACCGTACGCAACCGGGCCCAGCTCGTCGCCGCCCTGAACGGCGGTGACGCCACCCCGAAGATCATCCAGGTCAAGGGCACCATCGACTTCAACACCGCCGCCGACGGCACCGCCCTGACCTGCGACGACTACGCCACCGACGGCTACAGCCTCGACGCCTACCTCACCGCCTACGACCCCGCCACCTGGGGCCGCACCGCCGAGCCCTCCGGCCCCCAGGAGGACGCCCGCGCCGCCTCGCAGAAGGTCCAGGCCGAGCGCCTCCAGGTACTGGTCGGCTCCAACACCACCATCGTCGGCCTCGGCAAGGGCGCCACCATCCTCGGCGGCAACCTCATGGTCAAGGGCGCGGACAACGTCATCATCCGCAACCTCAACTTCGACAACGCCTCCGACTGCTTCCCGGCCTGGGACCCGACCGACGGCGCCACCGGCAACTGGAACTCCGAGTACGACAACCTCACCCTCGTCACCTCCACCCATGTCTGGGTGGACCACAACACCTTCAGCGACGGCGACGAGCCCGACTCCACGCTCCCCTCCTACTACGGCCGCATCTACCAGAAGCACGACGGCCTCTTCGACATCATCAAGGGCTCCGACCTCGTCACCGGCTCCTGGAACGTCTTCAAGGAGCACGACAAGACCTCGCTCATCGGCAACAGCGACAGCGCGTCCGCGACCGACGCCGGCAAGCTGCGGGTGACGCTGCATCACAACCTGTACCGCAACGTCACCGAGCGCGGCCCGCGCGTGCGGTTCGGCCAGGTCGACGTCTACAACAACAGCTACGTCACCACCGAGGACTCCGACTACGAGTTCGGCTACAGCCTCGGCGTCGGCAACCTGTCGCAGCTCGTGGCGGAGGCCAACGCGTTCTCCCTGCCGGGGAGCGTCGACGTCGGCACCGTCATCAAGAAGTGGAAGGGCGGCACGGCACTCACCGCCGACGGCAACTACGTCAACGGCGTCGAGACGGATCTTCTGGCCGTCCACAACGCGAATGTGCCGAGCGAACTCCTCGGCGCCGACGCCGGGTGGACGCCGACGCTGCGGACGGCGGTCGACGCCCCGGCTGACGTCCCCGGCATCGTCGCCTGCCACGCGGGCGCGGGGCGGCTGTAGCCCATGTCCCTCACCCGCAGAGCCGTCCTCCTGGGCGGCACGGCCGCGGCCCTCGCGCTGGCCCAGCCCGCCCGCGCCGCCGCCACCGGTACGCGCAACGCGCTGTACGTGCGCCCCGGCGACTCCGTACAGGCCGCCGTCAGCGCGACGCCCGACAGTCCCGACGAGCCGTGGACGATCATCCTCGCCCCCGGCACATACCGCGAGGTGGTCGTCATACCGGCCACCAAGACCGGCCTCACCCTGCGCGGGGCGACCGGGGACCCGCGCGACGTCGTCATCGTCTACGACCATGCCAACGGCACTCCGAAGCCCGACGGTTCCGGCACGTACGGAACCACCGGCAGCGCGACCACCACCGTCCAGGCCGGCGGATTCACCGCACAGGCCGTCACCTTCGCCAATGACTGGCTGCGCGCCGACCACCCGGAGATCACCGGGACCCAGGCGGTCGCCATCAAGGTGCAGGGCGACAGATCCGCCTTCCACCACTGCCGTTTCGTGGGTCATCAGGACACGCTGTACGCCGACTCGATGGCCCTGGCGACGACGGCCCGGCAGTACTACGACCAGTGCTACATCGAGGGCGACGTGGACTTCGTCTTCGGCCGGGCCACCGCCGTCTATGAGCGCTGCCACTTCCACACCCTCACCCGGACCGACCTCGCAGCCGCCCCGTACGGCTTCGTCCTCGCCCCGAGCACCGCCGCCGCCAACCCCCGGGGTTATCTGGTGAGCCGGTCCCGGATCACCAGCGAGGCCCCGGACGCGTACTACAAGCTGGCCCGCCCGTGGGTCCCCGGCTCGGACCCGACCGCCGTGCCGATGCTGACGGTGCGCGACACATGGCTGGGCCCCGGCATCGACGCGGTGACGCCGTACGCCAACATGTCGCCCGCCTACCCCTGGCAGAGCCAGCGCTTCCGCGAGTACCGCAACTCCGGCCCCGGCGCAGCCGTCACGGTGGCCGAGAACAGGCCGCAGCTCACGGACGAGGAGGCCGCCGCGCAGACCCGCGAGAGCTGGCTGGGCGACTGGACCCCGTGGGGTGACTGCCGATGAGCACGACCCGCCGCACGTTCCTGACGGCCGGCGTCGCCGCCGCCGTCGGCCTCGGCATTGCCGGCCCGGCCCACGCCCGTACGACGAGGACCACGATCCTCGTCCGCCCCGGCCAGTCCCTCCAGGCCGCGATCGACGCCACGCCCGACAACCCGCTCCACCCCTGGACCCTGGTCCTGGCCCCGGGCACCTACCGGGAGACCGTCAGCATCCCGGCCGCCAAGACCGGCCTGACCCTCACCGGGTCGACCGGCGACCCCCGCGATGTCGTGATCGTCTACGACAACGCCAACGGCACCGCAAAGCCCGACGGTTCCGGCACCTACGGCACGGCCGGCTCCGCCACCTTCACCTCCGCCGCGCCCGGGCTGACCGTACGGGACCTGACCATCGCCAATGACTGGCTGCGCGCCGACCACCCGGAGATCACCGGCACCCAGGCGGTGGCCGTGTACGCCACGGGCGACCGGACCTTCTTCGATCACGTCCGCCTGCTGGCCCACCAGGACACCCTCTTCGCGGACACCACCGCCCTCGACACCTTCGACCGGCACTACTACCGCGACTGCTACATCGAGGGCGACGTGGACTTCGTCTTCGGCCGCGCCACCGCCTGCTTCGACCGCTGCGAATTCCACACCCTGGACCGGGCCGTCACCTTCACGCCCTACGGCATGGTCTTCGCCCCCTCCACCGCCCGCGCCAATCCGCACGGCTTCCTCGCGCTGCGCTCCCGTATCACCAGCGGCGCGCCCGACGCCGCCTACAAGATCGCCCGCCCCTGGGTGCCCTCGTACGAGACCACCGCCTGGCCGATGCTCACCCTCCGCGACACCTGGATCGGCCCCGGCATCGACGCCGTGACCCCGTACGTCAACATGCGCGAGGCCTATCCCTGGCAGACCATGCGCTTCCGTGAGTACGCCGACTTCGGCCCCGGCGCGGCCATCACGGTCGCCGACAACCGCCCCCAGCTCACCACCGAGGAGGCCGCCGCCCAGACCCTGGAAACCCACCTCGGCGACTGGACCCCGCAGCTCACCCCGCGCCACAGCGGGCCCGTCCGCAGGCGCGGCGGCTTCACGGTCTACGCGGCCGGGGACTCCACCGCCTCGGTCTACGCGACCGACACCGCGCCCCGCACCGGCTGGGCCCAGGCACTCCCGGTGTTCACCCGCAAGGACGTCGTCGTGGACGACCGGGCGCTGTCCGGGGCCAGTTCAAAGAGCTACGAGGACGCAGGGCTGCTGGACCACATCCTGCGCGACATCGCCCCGGGCGACTGGCTGCTCGTCTCCTTCGGCCACAACGACGAGAAGACCACCGACCCGACGCGCGGCACCGATCCGTACACCACCTTCCAGTCCTATCTCCGCACCTACCTGGACGGCGCCCGCCAGCGCGGCGCCCATCCTGTCCTGGTCACCCCTGTCGAGCGCCGCCGCTTCGACGCCGAGGGTCACGCCTACGCCTCCCACGGCGAATACCCGGCCGCGATGGCCGCGCTGGCCAAGGAGGAAGGCGTACCGCTGGTCGATCTTCAGGCCCTGAGCCTCGCGCTCTGGGACGCGCTCGGCGCGGACGCCACCAAGGACTGCTTCCTCTGGCTCGACGCGGGGGAGAGCCCCAACTACCCCACCGGGGTCTCGGACAACACCCACTTCCAGGCCCACGGCGCGATCGAGGTCGCCCGCCTTGTCGCCCGCGACCTGCACGACCAGTGCGTACTCCCGCCGGGATCCCTCACGGGGCTGGACGCCGCGGTACCGGACACCGCGATCGTCTGGCCCGAAGAACTCCCGGAGCTCTGACCCGCGGGCCCGTGGACGGCTGGTCGCGCAGTTCCCCGCGCCCCTACGGGGCCGGTAGGGGCGCGGGGAACTGCGCGAGCAACCCACCACCCTCCACGACGCCAACCCCCACCCACGAAAGGAACCACGTCATGAGCCGCACCATCCGTTCCGCCCTCACCGCCCTCGCGGTGGCCGGCGCAGCCGTAGTCGCCGCCCCCCAGGCACACGCCGCCACGGTCACGGTCTCGACGACCGCCCAGCTGACCAGCGCCATCTCGTCCGCCACCGCCGGTACCGTGATCCAGGTGCGCGGGGGCACGTACTACCCGACGGCGACCCTGCAGTCCACCGCCAACGGCACGTCCTCCAGCCGGATTTACCTCCAGGCGTACGGCTCGGAGACCGTCAAGATCGACGGGTCGAGCCTTCCCTCCGGCGACTGGATCTTCAAGCTCACCGCCGACTACTGGACGGTCTCGAACATCACGTTCCAGAACTCCTCCGACAGCGCGGTGGTCTGCCAGTCCTGCGCGTCGACCCTCTGGAGCAACGACAAGACCATCAACAACGGCGACTCCGGCTTCACCCTCACCGGTGACTCGACCACCAACAACACCGTCCAGAACCTCGACAGTTACGGCAACTACGACTCCGCCAACCACGGCGAGAACGCCGACGGCGTCGCCATCAAGTTCGGTTCCGGCACCGGCAATCTCGTCACCGGGGCCCGCCTGTACAACAACTCGGATGACGGCATCGACTTCTGGTCCTTCTCCTCGCCCGTCACCGTCGAGCACACCTGGTCCTTCGGCAACGGCGTCAACCGCTGGAGCGACAGCGCCTTCGCGGGCGACGGCAACGGCTACAAGCTGGGCGGCGACGGCGAGGTCGTCGCGCACGTCGTCAACAACTCCGCCGCCTGGGGCAACGCGGGCAACGGCTTCACCGAGAACTCCAACACCGGCGCGATCGTCATCAACCGCACCACCGCCTACGCCAACAGCAAGTACGGGTACTACTTCGCCACCAGCTCCGCCAAGCTCGGCAAGAACCTCGCCGTGAGCAACGGCTCCGCGGCCGTCTCCAAGGGAAGTTCCGTCACCTCGGCCGGCAACAACTGGGACTCCGGGATCTCGACCCCGTCCTTCATCTCCACGGACGCCACCACCTGCTACAACGCCCGCAGTTCCAGCGGCACGCTGCCCGCGACGACGTTCCTGACCACCGGCAGCAGCACCATCGGCGCGACGATGAACTGACCGGATGAACTGACCAGCGGCAACCTTTGGGAGCGTGGCGGCAACAAGGGGTGCGTAAGAGGTCGCGCCGATAGGGAGCGCGGGAGAAGGAGCGGGGGGAGGGGCAAGCATGGCAAGGCGGAGGAGGGAGGCGACGCGGAGCGTCGTTGACCGACGACAACGCCGCCAGGCGCCGCCCATCGCCCCGCGACGCCGCGCGCCCTATCGGCGCGACCTCTAAGGACGCCCTCGAAAGGAACCGCCCACCGTGACTCGTTCCGTCGCCGGACGACACCGCAAGAACCGCACGCTCTCGATAGCCGCCGCACTGGTGGCCGCCGGCTGCGGGGCGGGTGTCTATCTCACCGCCTCGCAGGACGGCGCCCAGGCCGCGACCACCGTCACGGTGTCCACGACCGCCGCCCTCCAGTCCGCCGTGGCCAACGCCTCGGCGGGCACGATCATCCAGGTGCGCGCGGGGACGTACTACCCGACCGCGACGCTGAAGAGCACGGCGAGCGGCACGTCGGGCGCCCGGATCACCCTCACCGCTTACGGCTCGGAGAAGGTCAGGATCGACGGCTCGAAGCTGCCGTCGGGGTCGTGGCTGGCGGGGATCTACGGCAGTTACTGGACCGTATCCAACATCCAGTTCCAGAACTCCCCGGCGCAGGGCTTCGTGGTGACCTCGAGCACCGGCGGGATCTTCAAGAACCTGACCACGAACGGCAACGGGGACAGCGGCTTCACCCTGCGGGGTGACAACACCGTCAACAACCTCATCCAGAACCTGGACTCGTACAACAACTACGACGCCGCCAACCACGGTCAGAACGCGGACGGCCTGGCCATCAAGTTCGGCTCCGGCAGCGGGAACAAGGTCACCGGGGCCCGCCTGTACAACAACTCGGACGACGGCATGGACCTGTGGAAGTGGGCCACCCCCGTCACCATCGAGCACAGCTGGTCCTACGGCAACGGCAAGAACCGCTGGTCCGACACCGCCTTCGAGGGCAACGGCAACGGCTTCAAGCTCGGCGGCGGGGGCACCGCCACGGCGCACGTGGTGAACAACAACGCCGCCTGGAACAACGCGTCCAACGGCTTCACCGAGAACAGCAACACCGGCGCGATCAACCTCAACCGCAACACCGCCTACGCCAATGCCGGAACCGGCTACTACTTCGCCACCGGCACCGCTCGTCTCGGCAAGAACCTCGCCGTCTCCAACACCGCCGGCAAGGACAAGCTCAGCGGCTCCACCGTCTCGGCCGGCAACAACTGGGACTCCGGGATCTCGACCCCGTCCTTCGTCTCGACGGACGCCACGACGGCGTACGGCTCCCGCAAGTCCGACGGCTCGCTGCCCGCGACCACCTTCCTGACGACCGCCAGCACGACCATCGGTTCGACCATGAACTGACGGCGGCCGCAACGCGGCCGCAAGCAGCCCGTACCGGGGGGAAGGGGAGGCACCCGGTACGGGCCGTATCTCGCAAGCTCAGCCGCGCACGGCCCCCTCCGTCGCGCCCGCGATGAAGCCGCGTGCGAACAGGGCGAAGACGAGGACCAGCGGGGCGGAGGCCATCAGTACGGCGGCCATCACCATGCTGTAGTCGGTGCCGTGACCGATGTTGAGCTGGGCGAGGGACACCTGCAGGGTGAGCTTGTCGGGATTGTTGAGCACGATCAGCGGCCAGATGTAGTCGTTCCAGGCGCCGACGAAGGCGAAGATGCCCAGGAAGGACAGGGCGGGCCGGATCGTCGGGACGCACACGTGCCAGTACTGCCGCAGGAAGCCGCAGCCGTCCATGCGGGCGGCGTCGAGCAGTTCGTCGGGCACGCCCGTGGTGATGTACTGCCGCAGCCAGAAGATGCCGAAGGCGTTGGCGAGGGCGGGCGGGACGAGCGCCTGGAGGGAGCCGACCCAGCCGAGGTCGACCATGATCAGGTACTGCGGGATGATCGCCAGCTGCAGCGGCAGCATGAAGAAGCCGATCAGCAGGCCGAAGAGCCACTTGCGGCCGGGGAAGTCGAACTTGGCGAAGGTGAAGGCCGCGATCGAGTCGACGAGCAGCACCAGCACGGTGGTGGCGACGGCGACGATGACGGTGTTGAGCATCGACCCGAAGAAGTCGACGGTGTCCAGCACATGCCGGATGTTCTCCAGCAGGTGGGAGCCGAATGTCATCTTCGGCGGGCTCTTGTAGATGTCCTTGGTGGTGTTGGTCGCCATGACGATCGTCCAGTAGAACGGGAAGATCGACAGGAGGACCGCGCCGGCCAGCAGAAGGTGGGTGCCGAGCCCACGGGGCCGTCGGCGCCGCTGGGTGCGTTGCACGGTGCTCATGACTTCTTCCCCCTCTGGACGAGGCGCCAGTTGATGATGACGAGCACCAGGATGAACAGGAAGAACGTCCAGACGATTGCCGCGCCGTAGCCGTAGTCGTTGTTGGCGAACGCCGACTGGTAGAAGTACAGCAGCGTGGTCAGGCCGGCCTGGCCGGGTCCGCCGAGGTTGGCGTTGGCGGCGTTGCTGCCGAACAGGACCTGGGGTTCGCTGAAGCTCTGCAGGCCGTTGATGGTCGAGATGATGATCGTGAACAGGATGATCGGCTTCAGGATCGGGACGGTGATCCGGAAGAAGGTGCGGATCGGGCCTGCGCCGTCGATCTTGGCGGCCTCGTAGACCTCACCGGGGATCGCCTGGAGACCGGCCAGATAGATGATCATGTTGTAGCCGGTCCACTGCCAGGTCATCAGCATCGCGATGACGACCTTGATGGTCCACGGGTTGCTCAGCCATGGGACCTCGGGCAGTCCCACCATGTGCAGGATCGCGTTGACCAGGCCGAAGTTGTTGCTGAAGACCGCGCTGAAGAAGATCGCGACCGCCACGATGGAGGTGACGTTCGGCAGGAACAGTGCGATCCGGTAGAAGCCCTTGAAGCGGCGTACGGAGTTCAGCAGGGTGGCCAGCACCAGCGCCCCGAAGAGCATGGGCACGGTGGACAGCACCCAGATGACCAGGGTGTTGCGCACCGACAGCCAGAACACCGGGTCCTTGAACAGGAACCGGAACTGCTGGAAGCCGACGAAGGTGATGTCCCCGAGGCCGTCCCAGCGGTGGAAGGCCAGGTAGAGCGAGTAGATCACCGGCCACAGCATGAACACCGTGAACACGATGTAGAAGGGCGAGATCGCCAGGTACTGCGGCCAGAAGGAGAGCACCCGCCGCCCCCGGCCCTTCGGCCCCGCCGGAGCGGGGCGCCGTGGCCGGAACCGGGCGGCAGGCCTCGGAGCCGGAGCGGCCGGGGGAGCGGTGGGGGCGGCGGATGATGTCACACGCTCACACCCTGGCGCTGGGCGATCTGCTTGGCCTGGCTGACCGCGTCCTTCCAGGCGTCGTCGGGCTTCTTGCCCGAGGACTCGATCTTGGTCAGCTCGGTGGCGTACGGGGCGTAGACGGCGGCGTCCGCCGGGGCCTCGTACGCGACCGGGATGTTGCTGGCCGCCGGACCGAAGACATCGATGATCTTCTGGCCGCCGAAGAAGGCGTCGCCGCCGGTCAGCGCCGGCAGCTTGTACGCGGCCGGGGCGGACGGGAAGAGCGCGGCGTCGGTGAAGCCACGGGCCTGGTTGTCCGCGTCGAGCAGCCAGGAGATGATCTTGAAGGCTTCCTCGGGGTTACGGCACTGCTTGGGCAGCGCCAGGAACGAACCGCCGTTGTTGGCCGGCCCGCCGGGCATCGGGGCCACCCGCCACTTGCCCTTGGTGGCCGGAGCCGCCTGCTCGATGTCCAGGGCGTGCCAGGCCGCGCCTATCTCGGTGCCCAGGATGCCGCCGCTGATGGCCTGGTTCCAGCTGGAGTCGTTGACCTTGGCGTCGATGCCCAGTGTGTAGGGGCGCACCGCGATGTTCCAGGCGGTCCGGATGTGGTCCTGGTCCCCGATGAACTTGTTGTTCTCGTCGATCATGCGCTTGGTGCCCTGGCCGACGGCGTTGCTGAAGACCGCGCTGATGTTGTTGACCAGGAAGGTCTTCGGCAGCGCCTTGTGCAGCTCGGTGCCCAGCGCGAACCAGTCCTCCCAGGTCTTGACCTCCGCCGCGACCTTGTCGGGGTCGGTGGGCAGCCCGGCCTTGGCGAACAGGTCCTCGCGGTAGTACATCGCGGTCGGGCCGATGTCGATCGGGAAGCCGATCTGCTTGCCGTCCTTGGTCTGGGCGAGCTTGGTCTTCCACTCCAGGTACTGCGAGGAGATCTTCTTGAAGCCCAGGTCGTTGAGGTCCAGGAAGCGGCTCGCGTTGGGCAGGAAGGACGCCATGTCCTCGCCCTTGATGCCGGTGATGTCGGGGATGCCCACGCCGCCGGCGATCGTCGTCAGCAGCTTGGTCTTGAACTCGCCGCCGATCTGCGCGGACTTCAGCGTCACGTCGGTGAAGTGCGTCTTGGCGTCCGCGACGACCTTGTCGCTCAGGCCGCCGCCCCAGTACCACAGGTTGAGGTTCTTGCCGTTCTTGGTGCCGCCGCTGCTCGAGCCGGAGGTACCGCACGCGGCGGTCATGCCGGCGGCGGCAGCGGTCAGCGCGGCCGCCTGCAGAAATCGTCTGCGTGAAACATCCACAGTAGCTCTCCTACTTTTCGTGCTGTACGAGCGGTTCGAGGTCATCCAGGAACGGCGCGGCGGCCGCTCCGCCGATCCGCTGTACTGACAGCGAGGCGGCGAGGTTGGCGAAGCGCAGCCGCTCGGCGAGCGGCCGGCCGGAAAGGGTGGCCGCGACCAGCGCGGCGCCGAAGACATCCCCGGCGCCGGTGCTGTCCAGGGCCGGTACGTCGAGTCCGCCGACTTCGGCGCGCTCGCCGGTCGTACGGTCCACAGCGATCGCCCCGTCGCCGCCGAGGGTGACCACGGCGAGCGGTACGAGCGCGCTGAGCACCTCCAGAGCGGCGTACGGGGAGTCCTTGCCGGTGTAGGCCATGGCTTCGACATCGTTGGGGAGGAAGGCATGGCAGTCGGAGAGCTGGGCGAGAATCGCCTCGCCGTGACGCTCGGCCTGTTCCCAGCCGGCGTCGGCGAAGACCATGGTGCCCGCGTCGGCAGCCTTGCGTATCCAGTCCTGCGGCTCGGGTCCGAGGTGGACCACGGCCGCGCGGGCCGGTGGCGGGGTGCCGATCAGCTCGTCGGGCGTCTGCGGCGGGGGCCGGCCGTGGGTGACCAGGGCGCGGTCGCCGTCGTAGGCGAGGGAGACGGTAACGGGGGTCGGCCAGTCGGGGTAGGTCCGTGAGCGGGACAGATCGATGTCCTCGGCATGCGTGAGCTGCTCCCGGCAGTACTCGCCGGCGACATCGTCGCCGAAGGCTGCCGCGAGGGATACGCGCAGGCCGAGCCGGCTCAGCGCCACCGCGAAGTTCGCGATGCCGCCGGGGCTGTAGCCGATGTCCTTCGTCCAGACCTCGGTGCCCGGCGTCGGAGCATGCTCCAGGCCGGTGAAGCCGATGTCGTAGAAGAGCAAACCGGACAGAAAGACGTCCATGCGACCTTTCCTCTCAAGGAGAGGCGGGAATTACGCAGGAGTTTGCACCCCGAGCAGAGTTTTGACAATAGTCGCTCAGAAAAATGCGTGACTCTGCTCGACTTTGAAGGGTATGGTCAGCGCATGCTTCCCGACCGACGCCATGAGCTGATCCTCCGGGCCCTGCGCTCGGACGGTCCCACCACCGTCACCGTGCTCGCCGAGCTCCTCGGTGCCAGCCAGGCGACGATCCGGCGCGACCTCCTGCAGCTGGAGGAGGAGGGCCTGCTCAAGCGCGTCTACGGTGGAGCGGTTCCGGTCATCGGCGAGGACGACCCCTTCACCGACGTCGCCGGGGTACGGGTCGAGGCCAAGGACGAGCTCGCCGCCTGGTGCGCACAGTTCGTCCGCGACGGCGAGACCGTGCTGCTCGACATCGGCACCACCGCTCACCGGGTGGCCCGGCAGCTTCATGGCCGCGCCCTCACGGTCATCACCAGCAATCTTGCCGTGTACGAGGAGCTCCAGGACGACAAGGAGATCCAGCTCATACTGCTCGGCGGCGTCGTCAGGCGTGACTACCGCTCCCTTGTGGGCTTTCTCACCGAGGACAACCTCCGCCAGGTCCGCGCCGACGTGCTCTTCCTCGGCACGAGCGGCGTGCGGCCCGACGGCCAGGTGCTGGACACCACGGCCGTGGAGGTACCGGTCAAGCGGGCCATGATCGCCGCCAGCGACAAGGTGGTGCTGGTCGCCGACGCCGCGAAGTTCCCCGGCACCGGCATGGCCCGGGTCTGCGGACCCGAGGATCTGGACGTCGTCGTGACCAACGCGCCGGCGGACGCCAAGACCCGTGCCTCGCTGAACGAGGCGGGGGTCGAGGTGATCGAGGTGCCGGCCGACCTCCCCCCTGGATAACCCGGCGCCCCTGGGTGACCCAGCACCCCACTCCGTTACCCCACCACCCCCACAGCTCGGCATCGCGAGGTGTATCCCCATGAAACTCACGATTCTCGGCGGCGGCGGCTTCCGCGTCCCGCTCGTCTACCGTGCCCTCCTCGCTGACCGTGCCGAGGGCCGCGTCACCCATGTGACCCTGCACGACCTGGACCCGGCACGCCTGGACGCCATCGTCAAAGTGCTCCGGCAGCAGGCCGACGGACAGTCCGACGCGCCTGTGGTCACCGTCACCACCGATCTCGACGAGGCCGTGACCGGCGCGGACTTCGTCTTCTCCGCCATCCGCGTCGGCGGCCTCGCCGGTCGCGTGATCGACGAGCGCGTCGCCCTGGACCAGGGCGTGCTCGGCCAGGAGACCGTCGGCGCGGGCGGCATCTCGTACGCGCTCCGCACGATCCCCGTTGCCATCGACATCGCCCAGCGCATCGCCCGGCTCGCCCCCGACGCCTGGGTCATCAACTTCACCAACCCCGCCGGCATGGTCACCGAGGCCATGTCCCGGCACCTCGGCGACCGGGTCATCGGCATCTGCGACTCCCCGGTGGGCCTGGGCAAGCGGGTCGCCCGCGCGCTCGGCATCGACCCCGAGCGCGCCTGGCTGGACTACGCGGGCCTGAACCACCTCGGGTGGCTCCGCGGAATCTGGGTCGACGGCGTCGACCACCTGCCCCGGCTGCTCGCCGACGAGGACGCGCTGACCTCCTTCGAGGAGGGCAAGCTGTTCGGCGCGGACTGGCTGCGCACCCTGGGCGCGGTGCCCAACGAATACCTGCACCACTACTACTTCAACCGCGAGTCCGTCGCCGCCGCCCAGGCGGCCGAGCACACCCGCGGCGCCTTCCTCCTCGACCAGCAGCAGCGCTTCTACGAGCGCATGCAGACCCCCGGCACCCCGCCTTTCGCCCTGTGGGACGCCACCCGCCTGGAGCGCGAGGCCACCTACGGAGCCGATGTCCGCGAGGCCTCCGGCGTCGGCGAGCGCGACTCCTGCGACCTGGAGTCCGGCGGCTACGAGCTGGTCGCCCTCGCCCTGATGCGGGCCATCGCCCTCGACGAGCGCACCACCCTGATCCTCAACGTACGCAGCCGGGGCGCCCTGCCGCCCCTGGACGCCGACGCCGTGGTCGAGGTGCCCTGCCACGTGGACGCCAACGGCGCCCGCCCCATCACCGGCGAACCGCTGCCCGACCACGCCATCGGCCTGGTCACCTCGGTCAAGGCCGTCGAGCGGGCCGTCATCCACGCCGCGACCACCGGGGAACGGGCGGCCGCGCTGAGAGCCTTCGCCCTGCACCCGCTGATCGACTCCGTCGCCGTCGCACAGCGGCTGCTCGACGGTTACCGCAAGCACGTACCCGCCCTTGCCTATCTCCGGGACTGAGTGGACTAGCCATGCATGACGACCGCAAGCAGGTGGAAGCCCGCCTCGAACGAGCACTGGAGCAGCGGATCCGCCCCGCGGTGTACGCCGCGTCGGTGCCGCTGACCCTCACCGCCTGGCACGTCCCCGACGAGCCGGTCCCGGTGGCCGAGGCGCTGGCCGCCGACTACGGCGACTTCTCCGTCGGCGAGCGCTGGGGACGGCCCTGGTCCACCACCTGGTTCCGCGCCGTCGGCGAGGTCCCCGCCGACTGGGCCGGCAAGCGCGTCGAGGCGGTCTTCGACCTCGGCTTCGTCGGCGACTGGCCGGGCAACCAGGCCGAGGCCCTGGTCTACGACGCCGCCGGGCACCCGGTGAAGGGCATCGAGCCGCAGAACCAGTACGTGCCGGTCGCCAAGGCGGCGGACGGCGGCGAGCGGGTGGAGTTCCTGCTCGAAGCAGCCGCCAACCCCGACATCCTCGCCAAGGGCTTCCTCCCCACCCCCTTCGGCGACAAGCTCACCGCCCCGCCCGAGCCGATCTACACCTTCGGCCGCGCCGACCTCGCGATCCTCGACGAGAACGTCTGGCACCTCGTCCTGGACATCGAGGTCGCCGGCGAGCTGATGCGCGAGCTGGCCATGACCGACGCCCGCCGCCACGAACTGCTCCGCGCACTGGAGCGGATGCTCGACGTCCTCGACATCACCGATGTCGCGGGAACCGCCGCGGCCGCGCGGGCCGAACTGGCCGACGTCCTGTCCCGGCCCGCCCACGCCAGCGCCCACACCCTGTCCTCCGTGGGCCACGCCCACATCGACAGCGCCTGGCTCTGGCCCCTGCGCGAGACCGTACGCAAGACCTCCCGCACCTTCTCCAACGTCACGGCCCTGGCCGCCGACTACCCCGACTTCGTCTTCGCCTGCTCCCAGGCCCAGCAGTACGCTTGGGCCAAGGAGCACTACCCCGAGGTCTACGCCCGGATGCGCGAGGCCGCCAAGGCCGGCAACTGGGTCCCCGTCGGCGGCATGTGGGTCGAGGCCGACGGCAACCTGCCCGGCGGCGAGGCCCTGGCCCGTCAGCTCGTCCACGGCAAGCGCTTCTTCGCCGACGAGTTCGGCGTCGAATGCGAGGGCGTCTGGCTGCCCGACTCCTTCGGTTACACCGGCGCGTACCCGCAGCTGGCCAAGCTCGCCGGCATGCACTGGTTCCTGACCCAGAAGATCTCCTGGAACCAGACCAACAAGATGCCCCACCACACCTTCTGGTGGGAGGGCATCGACGGCAGCCGGGTCTTCACCCACTTCCCGCCCGTCGACACCTACAACGCGGTCTTCTCCGGTGAGGAGATGGCCCACGCCGCCCGCAACTACGCGGACAAGGGGGGCGGGCAGCGCTCTCTCGTCCCGTTCGGCCACGGAGACGGCGGCGGCGGCCCCACCCGCGAGATGATGGAGAAGGCCCGCCGCCTGCGGGACCTGGAGGGCTCGCCCAAGGTCGTCATCCAGGACCCCAACCTGTTCTTCCGCGACGCCCAGGCCGAATACCCCGACGCCCCCGTCTGGACGGGCGAGCTCTACCTCGAGCTCCACCGCGCCACCTACACCAGCCAGGCCCGCACCAAGTCCGGCAACCGCCGCAGCGAACACCTCCTGCGCGAGGCCGAGCTCTGGGCCGCCACGGCCGCCCTCCGCGCGGGCCACCCGTACCCGTACGAGGACCTGGACCGGCTCTGGAAGACGGTGCTGCTGCACCAGTTCCACGACATCCTGCCGGGCAGTTCCATCGCCTGGGTGCACCGCGAGGCCGAGGCCACGTACGCCCGGGTGAAGGAAGAGCTGGAGGGCATCATCGGGGACGCGGCACGCGTCCTGTCCGGGACGGCCGAGGCGCAGCCCACGGCGTGGGTGCTCAACGCGGGGCCCCGTGCGCGCACGGAGGTCGTCGCCGTACCGGCCGAGCTGGCGAGCCCCGGAGGCGTGGGCCAGCCCCTGGCAAACGGCTCCGTCGCCGTCTACGCGACCGTCCCGGCGTCAGGGGCCGCACCCCTGATCACCGCACAGCCGCTGCTTCCAGTCACCGTCACCGACCGCGTCCTCGACAACGGCCTGGTCCGCGTCACCCTGGACGACGACGGCCTCTTCGCCTCCGTAAGGGACCTGGAGGCCGACCGCGAGGTCCTCGCCCCCGGCGAACGCGGCAACCTGCTGCGCCTGCACACGGACCTGCCGAACGAGTGGGACGCCTGGGACATCGACCGGCACTACAAGCGGCAGTACACCGACCTGACCGCCGTGGACTCGATCACCGTCGCGGAGAGCGGCCCGCTGCTCGGTGCGATCCGGGTGACGCGGTCCTTCGGGGAGTCCACGATCACGCAGATCATCAGGCTGCGAGCCGGAAGCCCCCGGATCGACATCGAGACCGAGATCGACTGGCACGAGACGGAGAAGATCCTCAAAGCGGCCTTCCCGCTCGACGTGCACGCCGACCGCTCGGCCGCCGAGATCCAGTTCGGCCACGTGTTCCGCCCGACGCACACCAACACCAGCTGGGAGGCGGCCCGCTTCGAGGTCTTCTGCCACCGCTGGGTGCACGTGGCGGAGGCCGGCTACGGGGTGGCGGTCCTCAACGACTCGACGTACGGCCATGACGTGAGCCGCACCGCCCGCCCGGAGGACGGCGGCACCACGACGACCCTGCGCCTCAGCCTCGTGCGGGCCCCCCGCTGCCCCGACCCGGCCGCGGACCAGGGCAAGCACAGGATGACGTACTCGCTGCTGCCGGGCGCGTCCGTCGCGGACGCCGTCGAGGGCGGCTACGCGCTCAACCTGCCGCTGCGGGTCGTGGACGGCACGGCCGCCGAGCCCACCGCCCCGCTGGCGACGCTCGACGGCCAGGCCGCCGCCATCGAGGCGGTCAAGCTGGCCGACGACCGCTCCGGCGACGTGATCGTCCGGCTCTACGAATCCCTGGGCGGCCGGGCCGCGACGACCCTGCGCCCCGGCTTCCCCGTGGCGCACGCCCAGGTCACCGACCTGCTGGAGCGGCCGATGGCCGACGAGCAGCCGATCGAGCCGGACGCGGACGGCGGCATCGCGGTGAACCTGCGGCCGTTCCAGGTCCTCACCCTGCGGCTCACGCCGGGCACGCCGTGCGCGTAGCCACGCTCAACATCTGGTGCCGGCGCGGCCCCTGGGCCGACCGGCTCCAGCTGATCCGCGCCGGTATCCGGTACCTGGCCCCGGATGTCCTCGCTCTCCAGGAGGTCATCCGGGACCGGGACGGCTGCCAGGCCCACGAACTGGCCGCCGGGCTCGGCTACCACGTGGCCTACGCCCCGGCGGCCGGCCGGCAGGGCAACGCGCTGCTCAGCCGGCACCCCGTCGTGGCCCAGTACACCCTCCCGCTCCCCGGCGCCGACCGCGCCGAACCGCGCTCCCTGCTCTGCGCTCGCCTGGCCACCCCGGGCGGCGAACTACCGGTCTACGTAACCCACTTGGCCTGGAAGGCGAACGAGAGCGAGCTCCGCCAGGAGCAGGTGCGTTTCATCACGGAACACGTCGAGAAGGAAGCACCCGAGGGAACCGCCGTCCTCGCCGGGGACTTCAACGCCTGCCCCGGCGCCCCCGAGATCACCCAGCTCACCACCACCGGGTGGACCGATGCGTGGGCCCACGCGGGCGACGGCACCGACGGCCACACCTTCGACCGCGCCAACGACTACGCCCGAGAATGGGACGAACCCGATCAGCGCCTCGACTACCTGTTCGTCCGCGAGGGAAGCCTCACACCGCGCTCCACGAGGCTTGCCTTCGCCGACCCCCACGACGGCGTCTGGCCGTCGGACCACTTCGGTGTCATGACCGACCTTCGCTGAAGGGACACCCCCACCCCATGTCGCCGCTCCCCTGGGACTCCCCGGAAACCACCCGCTGGCGTGCTCTGCCGATGCACGCCGTGGTCCGTCCGTCCGCCGACCGCCTCCCGCTCGACGGCCGTTGGCGCTTCCAGCTGCTCCCCACGCCGCAGGCCCCGCTCGCCGACCGCTGGACGCACCTCGACGTCCCCGGCTGCTGGACCATGCAGGACTTCGACGACCTCCACGGTGTCGGCGACCTCCCTCAGTACACCAACGTCCAGATGCCCTGGCCCGAGCTTCCGCCGCACGTACCCGCCGCCAATCCCACCGGCGTGCACGAGCGGGACTTCGACATCCCGGGGGAGTGGGCGGGCCGCCGCATCGTGCTGCACATCGGCGCCGCCGAGAGCGTCGTCATCGCCGAGGTCAACGGCACCCCCGTCGGCCACGGCAAGGACTCCCACCTGGCGGGCGAGTTCGACATCACGGCCGCCTCCCGCCCCGGCGAGCGCAACACCGTACGCCTCACCGTCGTCAAATGGTCCGACGCCACCTACCTGGAGGACCAGGACCAGTGGTGGCACGGCGGCATCACCCGCCCGGTCTTCCTCTACGCGACCGACCCGCTGCACCTGGCCGATGTGAAGGTCACGGCGACCGCCGAGGGCAGCCTCGAGGTGTTTCTCCAGATCCGCACCACCGAGCGCGTACTCCCGGACGGCTGGACCGTCTCCGGCATGCTGCACACCGCCGACGGCTTCGCCGAACTGGCCGCCGCCCTCGGCGACCCGGCCGACCCGGACCGGATCTCGGACTTCCTCGGCGAGGCCCGCCTGACCGCCTGCATACCCGGCATACGCCCCTGGACGGCCGAGACCCCGCACCTCCACGACCTCACCGTCCGGCTGCACCACCCCGACGGGACGATCGCCGACGAGTCGCGGCAGCGCATCGGCTTCCGTACGGTCGAGATCGCCGGGGCCGACCTCCTCCTCAACGGCGTACGCGTCTACATCCGGGGCGTAAACCGGCACGACTTCCACCCCCTCACCGGCCGTGTCGTCACCCCCGACGACATGCGCGCCGACCTGCACCTGCTCAAGGCGCACAACTTCAACGCCATCCGCACCTCGCACTACCCGCCCGACCCCGCCCTCCTCGACCTCGCCGACGAACTCGGCTTCTACGTGGTCGACGAGGCCGACATCGAGACCCATGACCACGCCCACGAGATCGCCGACGACCCCCGCTATCTCGCCGCGTTCACCGACCGGGTCTCGCGCATGGCGCTGCGCGACAAGAACCACCCCAGCGTCATCATCTGGTCGCTGGGCAACGAGAGCGACTACGGCGCCAACCACGACGCGGCCGCGGGCTGGCTGCGCCGCTACGACCCCACCCGCCCCGTCCAGTACGAGGGCGCCATCAAGGACGGCCGCTGGGACTCGCCGCAGACCGCGAGCGACATCGTCTGCCCCATGTACGCCTCCATCGAGCAGATCACGGCCCACCGGCACACCAAGCCGCTGATCCTGTGCGAGTACTCGCACGCCATGGGCAACAGCAACGGCACCCTGGCCGAGTACTGGCAGGCCATCGAGTCGACGCCGGGTCTGCAGGGCGGCTTCATCTGGGAGTTCTGGGACCACGGCATCCTGCAGCGGACCGGCGACGGCCGCCCCGCCGGACCGGCCGCCCCCGACGGCGCGTACGCCGACGGCGTCACCGCCCCCGGCTACCGCTGGGCCTACGGCGGCGACTTCGGCGACACCCCCAACGACGGCAACTTCTGCGCCGACGGCCTGGTCTTCCCCGACCGCACCCCCAAGCCCGCCATGGCCGAGCACCGCGAACTCGCCGCCCCGCTACGGCTGGAGCTCACCGGCGACGGCCAGGTCCTGGTCCACAACCGTCAGCACTTCCGCGACCTGTCCTGGCTCGCCGCCGAGTGGCACGCCGTCGAATGCCACGGCGGCGTCTGGACCGCCCCCGCCCGCCTCCCGCAGCTCGCCCCCGGCGCCGGTGCGCCGATCGCCCTGCCCAGCAACCTGCTCCCGCACGGCGAACTCCGCCTCACCCTGCGCGTCACCACCGCCACCGACCTGCCCTGGGCCCCGGCCGGCACCCTCGTCTGCAGCCCGCAGATCGTGCTCCGCGAGGACCGCCGCGACCTGCTCACCCGCTCCGGCGCGAGCCTGGGCGAAGGCCCGGTGGCCCTGGATGCCGACGGCCTCCTCGTCCACCCGCTCCTCGCCGCCCCGCCCACCCTCAGCCTCTGGCGTGCCCCCACCGACAACGACCGCTGGGGCGGTATCGCGGCCCGCTGGCAGGAACAGGGCCTGGACGTGCTGGAGCGCAAGCCGGTCGCGGCCGAGCGGGAGGGCGCCGGCATGGTCGTCCGATCCGTGTACGTCACCGGCGCGGGCGCCGTCATCCGCCACGAACAGGTCATCACCCCGCTGCGGGACGGCCTGCTCATCGAGGAGACGGCGGTGATCCCCGACACCCTCGGCGACCTTCCCCGCGTCGGCACCGTCCTGGAGACCGTCCCCGGCCTCGACACCCTCGACTGGTACGGCCAGGGCCCCGGCGAGACCTACCCCGACCGCCGCGCCTCCGACCCCGTGGGCCACCACCGCGCGCCGGTGGACGACCTGTTCACCCCCTACCTGCGCCCCCAGGAGAGCGGCGGCCGCCACGGCGTCCACCACCTCACCCTCACCGGCCCGGCCGGCTCCCTCGCCGTCCACCTCGACGCCCCCCGCCAGGTCAGCGTCACCCGCCACCGCGCCACCGACCTCGCCGCCGCCACCCACCACGACGCCCTCACCCCCCGCCCCGGCTGCGTCCTCCACCTCGACGCCGCCCACCGAGGCCTCGGCACCGCCTCCTGCGGCCCCGACACCCTGCCCGCGTATCTGGTCGGGCCGGGTACCTACCGCTGGTCGTGGACCCTGCGCTGACCGGTCCAATCCTCCACGCCGCCCTCGCGGGCGCTTCTCCCCCAAGCACTTCGTGCAGGGGGTACCCCCACTTCGGGGCGGCTGTCGCCGGACTCCGTCCGTCGTCAGTACGTCACGAAGATCCGCTGTTCCGGACCGTCGATCCGGACCCGGCCGCCGTACGGCATGACGACGCGGGGGTCGGTGTGGCCGAGGTCCACGTCGAGGACGGCGAGCGTGTCGGGCGCGTACTCGGCGAGCGCGCGCAGGACCGCCTGGTGCTGCCCGGCGGCGTAGCGCTCCCGCTCGGCGGCGGCCAGCGGGGCCTCGAAGGACCAGGTCTGGGGCCGGCCCATCAGGAGCGCCGGGAACCGGGCGAGCAGCCCGCGCTCGCCCATGTTGCGCAGGGTGCGGTAGACCTCCTCGCCGCTGGGCATCTCCTCGGAGGTCTCCAGGAAGAGCACGCAGCCCTCGTACTCCCGCGCCGGAAGGATCTCGCGGTCGGCCATCATCAGCCAGCCGACGATCTCCAGACAGCCGCCCCAGCTCACGCCCTCCACCACCCGGTCGGCGTTGTGCCAGATCCAGCCCCCGGCCTGCTCCATCGCGGGTTCCGACTCGAACGTGGCGGGGTCCTCCCACCGCCCGGAGACGTACCGGGTCTCGCCGGGCGAGGTCAGCTCGTACTCCTCGCCCGAACCGAACACCGCCGCGCGCAGCGAACTCCGGGTCAGCGGGTGCATCGCGCCGGGCCGCCCGAACTCCGCCATCACCGCGCCGCCGTAGTAACCCACGATCCCCGAATTCCACAGGTGCGCAAGGACGTTGGTGTTGTCGCTCCACCCGAAGAACGGCTTCGGGTTCGCCCGGATCAGCTCCCGGTCCAGATGCCGCAGCACGGTGATCTGGTCATCCCCGCCGATACTCGTGAACACCGCCCTGATCGCCGGATCCGCGAACGCCGCGTTAATGTCGGCCGCCCGCTCCTGCGGGCTCGCACCCATCCGCCGGGTCGTCGCGTACTCCACCGGCACGAGCCCGAAATCCTCCGTCAGACGCCGCAGCCCGGTCTCGAACGGCTGCGGGAACAAGGCGGGCAGCCCGGCCCCCGGCGACAGGACCGCGACGCGGTCACCGGGACGGGGCTTGGCGGGATACTCGGGCTTTGTCATGCGCCGGATGCTACGGACCCGGTCACCGGCCCGACCACCGGGTTTCTGCCAGGAACTCAGGCCTAGGCCGCTTCTGATGGATCTCCGTGGCGTCGCGTGCCCTGGCACCAGCGCTCGCGGCGTTGCCGGAGCGCCCACAGGAAACCACCCTGTGGGCGCTCCGGCGCCTTGCGATCACAGGCACCAGACCCCGCTCCTTCACCCACGGAGACCCATCAGAAACGGCCTAGTCAGTCCGGTGCGGGGTGAAGGTCACGCGTGTGTCGTCATCGTCGAGGGCGATGTTGAGCGAGGCGTCCAACGCCTTGGCCAGTTTGGCGAGGAGAGGCAGGGTGGGGACGGTGCCGGAGCCTTCGATGCGCGAGATCTTCGCCTGGGTCAGCCCGGCACGGGCAGCCAGCTCGCTCTGGGTCAGCGCGAGCTCGGTACGGCGCTCGTACACGGCTTTCGCGAGGGCCATGGACAGTCGGATCTCGTGACGGGCCTCCGCGACGTCTTCGGGCTCGGTGAAGCCCTCGGTCAGCTTCCGCTCGCGCAGGGTCTTCCAGCGGCTGTGGCTCATCGCTCGGCCTCGCTTTCCTCGATGATGCGGACGAACTCCACGTGTGCCGGGCCGTGTTCGGCTTCGCAGATCTTCTGGGCCAGCTTGGCGCGCCTGACCTCGGCCTCCTCCCGCATCCTCGTCTTCCGGAAGACGGTCAGCAGGATGGCGGTGCGGTTGGGGGTGGGGACGCGTGCTGCTCCGCTACGCGGACGCGCGCCGCACCAGCTCCGTCGGCAGGATGACCGCAGACGCCTCCTCACCGGCGATGCGGGCCAGCAGCACCCGCACCATCTCGCTGCTGATGCGGTCAAAGGGCTGACGGATCGTCGTGAGCGGCGGCCGGGTGCCCAGAGCCGCGGGCGAGTCGTCGAAGCCGCCGACCGCGACGTCCTCCGGGACGCGGCGGCCCGCGACCTCAAGTGCCGCGAGGGCGCCCTGGGCCATGAGGTCGGAGGCGACGAAGACCGCGTCCAGGTCGGGGGCACGGGCGAGGAGCGCGGCCATCGAGGCCTCGCCGCTGGCGCGGCTGTAGTCGCCCTCGGCGATGAGGCGGTCGTCGGCTTCGAGGCCGGCGGCGGTCAGCTCCTCGCGGTAGCCGGCGAGGCGCTGGACGCCGCCGGGGGTGTCGAGGGGGCCGGTGATCATGGCGATGCGGCGGCGGCCGGCGGCGGTGAGGTGGCGGACCATCTGGTGGGCGCCGCCGCGCTCGTCGACGGCCACGTAGGCGATGGCGCGGCTCTGCCCGAGCGGCTCGCCGCAGGCCACGACCGGCACACCGGCCTTCTCCAGCCGCTCGGCCATCGGGTTGCCGGAGTGGCTGGAGACCAGGAGGACGCCGTCGACGTGGCCGCCGGTGATGTAGCGGCTTATCCGCCGCCGCTCGGCCTCGTTGCCGGCGATCATCAGCAGGAGGGGGATGTCGTGGGCGGCCAGGGCCTGGGTGCAGCCGCGCAGCAGGACGTTGAAGTTCGGGTCCTCGAAGAAGCGCTCCTGCGGCTCGGTGAGCAGGAAACCCACCGAGTCGGAGCGGCCGGTGATCAGGCTGCGGGCATGCCGGTTGACGACGTACCCGGTCTTGCGGATCGCGGCGTTGACCGCGTCGAGCGCCGCCGGGCTGACGTTGTGCCCGCCGTTGAGCACGCGGGAGACGGTGCCGCGGGATACACCCGCCTCGCGTGCCACGTCGTGGATCGTGGGCGGGCGACGTCGTTCTGTGCGAGGCATACGGCGCTTTCTCTCAGGGCTGTCTTGCTTCAGGACTTTACGGCTCCGGAGAGCAGATCCAGGCTCCAGAACCGCTGAATGACCAGGAACAGCGCGATCAACGGCACGATCGCCAGCATCGCCCCTGTGATGACCAGTGTGTAGAGGGCGGGGGCGGACGCACCCTGCTGGAGCAGCGTGTACAGGCCCAGCGTGACCGGGAACTTCTCGTCGTCGCCCAGCATGATGAAGGGCAGAAGGAAGTTGTTCCAGATGGCCACGAACTGGAACAGGAAGACCGTCACCAGCCCCGGGATCATCATCGGCAGCCCGATCCGCGAGAAGATCCCCCACTCCCGGGCCCCGTCCATCCGGGCGGCCTCCACGACGTCGTCGGGGATGGCGGCGGCCGCGTAGATCCGGGCCAGATAGATCCCGTACGGGGACAGGATGCTCGGCAGCAGCACGGACAGGTAGCTGTCGGCCAGGTCGGCCTTGGCCATCAGCAGGTACTGCGGGATGGCCAGGATGACCGGGGGCATCAGCACGCCGGTGAGCAGCACGTTGAAGATCGTCTCGCGGCCCCGGAAGCGGTACTTGGCGAGCGCGTAGCCGCTCAGCGCGGAGACCGCGGTGGAGAGCAGGGCGCCCAGGCCCGCGTAGAAGAGGGAGTTCAGCATCCACTGCCAGTAGACGCCGTCCCGGTACGCCGACAGCTCCTTGACGTTGTCCGCGAGCCCGCTGCCGGGGAGGAAGGTGAACGTCGAGAACAGCTCGCTGCTGCTCTTGGTCGACGCCACCAGCACCCACGCCACCGGCAGCAGGCAGTACGCCGCGCCGAGCAGCAGCACGACGGTCGGTATCAGCCCGAGGCGGCGCAGGCCCCGGCGGGGGGCGGTGTCGGAGGCCGTACGCACCTCGGGGCGGGCGACTGCGGTGGCGCTCATCAGGAGGCTCCCTGGTCGGTGCGGGAGTTGGCGGCCTTGAGGAAGCCGAAGGACAGGACGAGGGTGACGACGGCTATGACGACCGAGGTCGCGGCGGCCGAGTAGATGTCACCCCGGACGAAGGCGTCCTGGTAGACCTTCATCAGCGGGCTCCAGGTCGTGGAGATGGCGTTGGTCAGCGGCTTGAGAGTGGTCGGCTCGCTGAAGACCTGGAAGGTCGCGATGACGGAGAAGAAGAAGGTCAGGACGAGGGCGGGGGCCACGGTCGGGATCTTGATGCGGAGCGCGATCTGGAGCTCTGAGGCACCGTCGATGCGGGCCGCCTCGTAGATGTCGGGGGAGATCGCCCGCAGCGAGGTGTAGATCACGATCATGTTGAAGCCGGTGCCGCCCCACACCGCGATGTTCGCGAGCGAGCCGAACAGCAGCCCGCTGGAGAACAGGTCCGGCTCCGGCAGGCCCATCTTGTCGAGCAGGTACGTGAACGGGCTGACGGTCGGGAGGTAGAGGAAGCCCCAGAGCAGCGCCGCCACGACGCCCGGCACGGCGTACGGCAGGAAGATCGCGAGGCGGGAGAAGCCGCCGGCCCGGGTGTTCTTGCTGTCCAGCATGAGGGCGAAGAGCAGAGCGAGGCCCAGCATGGTCGGTACGACGATGGCGCCGTAGCCGAGGATGCGGAGCGCTCCTGCGAACAGCTCGTGGTCGCTGAGGACGCCCGTGTAGTTGGACAGCCCGGCCCAGACCTCGTGCCGAGCGTTCTTGCCCAGGCCCAGGCCCTTGATCTCCACCTTGCGCAGGCTGAGATAGACCGCGTAGCCGATCGGGAGGGCGAAGATCAGCGCGAAGAGGATGCCGGCGGGGGCGAGGAAGCCGTATGGCGCTACGCGCGGCCCGGAGGGGCGGCCACGCTTACGGGGGCGGACGGTCGCCGTTGCCATGGGTGACTCGTTTCGGTTTCGTTGTCGGGTGCGGGTCCTGAACGCCCTGCGGGCGTGTCCTCAATCGCCGGACGGGCTGATTATCAGCCCGTCCGGCGATTGAGGACCGGGGTCTGGGGTGGGGGTACCTCCCAGGCGAAGCTCTGGGGGAGAGCCCCAGCGGGTCCGGGCGGAGCCCGGTTTCGGGAAGGGGCGGGGTGGGGGAGAGACCCTAGCCGACGGTGAAGCCCTGCTTCTTCAGGTCTGCGACGGTGGTCGAGTCCATCGAGTCCAGGGCCGACGTGAAGTCGGTCTTGTTCTGCGCGGCCTTGCCGAAGGCGTCCTTGAAGGCGCTGTACGCGACATTCACGTTCGGGCCCCACGCACCGGCCGCCGTGGTCTTGGCGATGGCGGCGGCGTCCGTGTAGAAGGTCGGCTGGTTGGAGAAGAACTCCGGCGCCGTGGACAGCGCGCTGCCCGTCTGGGCGGTGGTGGCGGCCGGGTAGATGCCGCCGTTCTTCACCAGGGCGGCGACGGCCTCCGGGTCGGTGTTCAGCCAGGTGGCGAACTTCGCGGCCGCGGCCTTGTGCTTGGAGTCGGTGGTGATGCCCGTCGTGGAGCCACCCCAACTGCCGGTCTTGTTCTCGCCGGCCGACCACTGGGGGAGCGGGGCCATGGCCCACTTGCCCTTGGTGTCGGGGGCGGCGGTGGTCAGGACACCGGGGGCCCAGACGGCGCTGACCCAGGCGATCTGGGTGCCGGTGTTGAGGGCCTTGTTCCAGGCGGGGGTGTACATCGGCTGGTTGTCGATGGCGCCCTCCTTGACCAGGCCGCCCCAGAAGTCGGCGACCTTCTTGGAGGCGGCGTCGTCGATGCCGACGTTCCACTTGTCGCCGCTGGTGGTCCACCACTTGGCGCCGGCCTGCTGGGCCAGGCCCGCGAAGAGGCCGGGGTCGCCGCTGGAGAAGGTGGTGAGGGACTTCTTGCTGTCCTTCTTCTTCAGGGCGCGGGCGGTGGCGGCGAAGTCGTCCCACGTCTTGGGGACGCTCAGGCCGTACTTCTTGAACAGGTCCTGGCGGTAGTAGAACATCAGCGGGCCGGTGTCCTGCGGGATCGCGTAGAGCGCGTCGGAGCCGAGGGTGACCTGCTGCCACACGCCGGCCGCGAACTCGGACTTCGCGCTGCCGGCCTCGGAGCTTATGTCGGCGAGGACGTCATTGCTGACCAGGGTGGGCAGCACCTGGAACTCGGCCTGCACCAGGTCGGGGGCCTTGTGGGCCTTGGACGCGGTGATGATCTTGGTGACCAGGTCGTCGCCGGACGCCTGCTTCTTCACCGTGACCTTGATGTTCGGGTTCTTCTTGTTCCAGATGTCGACGACCTTGTCGAGGCCGGGCGCCCAGGCCCAGTACGTAAGGCTGACCGGACCGGTGTCCTCGGCCTTCGGGGTGCTGTCCGAGCTGCTGCTGCAACCCGCGAGGAGGGCCGCGCCGAGAACGGCGACCGTGGCCTTGGCGATGAGTGAGTTACGCATGGGCTCGCTTCCCTGACAAGGGCGGCCGCGTCGGTGCGGCTGCCATCCATGCACTGTGAGCGTTCACAGTAGAGAAACTTTCCGGACACTTGTCAATGCTTGTTGCCATGCGGTTATCTAGGCCGAGTCGCCGATCACGCGACTGTGCACGTTCCCAACATCATCCAGGAGTTCCCATGCTGTCTCGCGTCGGTCGCCTCGCCTACGGCGGCGACTACAACCCCGAGCAGTGGCCCGAGGAGGTCTGGCAGGAGGACGTGCGGCTCATGCGTGAGGCCGGCGTCACGGTGGTCAGCGTCGGGATCTTCTCCTGGGCCCTGCTGGAGCCCGAGCCGGGTGTGTACGACTTCGGCTGGCTCGACCGCGTCATCGAATTGCTGCACGTCAACGGCATCCGCGTCGACCTCGGCACCCCCACCGTCGTGCCGCCCGCCTGGTTCTACGCGGCCCACCCCGAGGCCCTGCCGGTCTCCCGTGAGGGGGTCCGCTACGGGTTCGGGTCGCGCGGTGCGATCTGCCACAGCTCGGCCGCGTACCGGCGGGCCGCGGCCGGTATCACCGAGCAGCTCGCGCGGCGCTACGGGAGCCACCCGGCGGTCGCGCTGTGGCACGTGCACAACGAGTACGGCGTCCCTGTCTCGGCCTGTTACTGCGATGCGTCGGTGGCTGAATTCCGCCAGTGGTTGCAGATTCGTTATGGGACCCTGGGCGCCCTCAACGAAGCCTGGGGCACCGCCTTCTGGGGCCAGCGCTACACCGACTGGGCGCACATCGACGCCCCCCGGATCACCCCGACCGTCGCCAACCCGGCGCAGCAGCTGGACTTCACACGCTTCACGGACGAGACGATCCGGGGAAATTTCATAGCAGAACGTGACATACTTCACAGGCTCGCCCCCGGCATCCCGGTCACCACCAACTTCATGACCGCGCTCAGCCAGTGCGACTCCATGGACTACTGGGCCTGGGGCAAGGCGGTCGACGTGGTCACCAACGACCACTACCTGATCACCGACGGCCGCCGCACCCACGTCAACCTCGCCATGGCCGCCGACCTCACCCGCTCCGTCGCCGGCGGCGACCCCTGGCTCCTCCTCGAACACTCACCCAGCGGCATCAACTGGCAGCGCCGCAACCCCGTCAAGCGCCCCGGCGAGATGGCCCGCAACAGCCTCGGCCACGTCGCCCGGGGCAGCGACGGCGCGATGTTCTTCCAGTGGCGGCAGTCCCGCTACGGCGCCGAGAAGTTCCACTCCGCGATGCTCCCGCACGCCGGCACCGACAGCCGCGTCTGGCGTGAGGTCGTCCGGCTCGGCGCCGACATCGGCGCCCTCACCGAGATCGCCGGCAGCCGGACCGTCGCCGACGCCGCCGTCCTGTGGGACTGGCAGTCCTGGTGGGCCCAGAAGCTCGAATGGCGGCCCAGCCAGGACAACGACGCCCGCGAGCGCGCCGACAGCTTCTACGAGACCCTGTACGACCGGCACCTGACCGTCGACTTCGCCCACCCGGAAGCCGACCTGTCGGCCTATCCGCTGGTCGTCGTCCCGGCGCTGTACCTGGCCACCGAGGCGGCGGGCCGCAACCTGCGCTCGTACGTCGAAGGCGGCGGCACGCTGGTCGTCTCGTACTTCTCCGGCATCGTCGACGAGCACGACACCGTCCACCCGGGCCCCGTCCCGGGCGCTCTGCGCGACGTACTCGGCCTCACCGTCGAGGAGTTCGCCCCCCTGCTCGACGGCGAGCGGGTCCGTATCGAGGCCGCCGACGGCTCCGAGCTGGCCGGGGACCTGTGGGCGGAGTTCGTCGAGCTGAACGGCGCCGAGCCGGTGTGGACGTACGCCGACGGCCCCGCCGCCGGCCGCCCCGCCGTCACCCGGCACGAGCTGGGGCAGGGCACGGCCTGGTACGTGTCGACCCGGCTCGGCGCGGCGGAGCTGGACGCGGTCATCGCCGCCGCGGCCGGCGACGCCGGGATCGCCCCGCGCGACGACCTGCCGCGCGACGTGGAGGTCGTCCGGCGGACCGGCGAGCACGGCTCCTACGTCTTCGTCATCAACCACACCGGCACCGAGGCCAAGGTCCCGGTCGGCGCCTCCGGCACAGAGCTGATCACCGGCGAGCGCTTCGCCGGGGTCCTCGCCGTGCCGCCGGGCGCGGTGCGTGTCGTTGGCACGGACAGCTAGTGCGGTGACCGGAATGGTGCACCGGGTCCGTCCTCAATCGCCGGACGGGCTGAACTCAGCCCGTCCGGCGATTGAGGACAAAGCGCAGCCGGCGGCTGCGCAACCCGGCGAACGTTCGCGGTCACCGCAGTAGCAGCCCGCACAGACTCCGGCCGGGCGCCCTGGGGACACTTGGCCCCGGCCGGCAAAGGGGCGGCGCGCAGCTGAGGGGCGGCGCCGCCCCGCTCTACTCCATGGCTTCATCGAAATGGCACCATCGAAGGGACAACGATGTTCCGTCTCAGACCCACCTTCACCCGGGCCCTTGCCCGTGCCCTGGCGCTGCCGGTGGTCGCGGCCATCGGGCTGGCCCTCATACAGGCACCGCCCGCGGCCGCCGCAAGCACGCTCACCAACGGCGGCTTCGAGTCCGACGGCGCCGGCACCGCCACCCCCACCGGCTGGTCCACCTACTCCGCGGCCGGCCAGAACAGCGCCTCGTACACCGAGGCCGGTGGCCACGCCGGCTCGTACCGGCTCACCCACTACTCGTCCTCGGCCTACAAGGTCGAGACGTACCAGTACCTGTCGGGCCTGACCAACGGCAACTACACCCTCACCGCCTGGGTCCGCTCCGGCGGCGGCCAGAACTCCGCGTACATCGCGCTGAAGAACTGTGGCAGCACCGACCAGCGCACGGACCTCCCCGTCAGCTCCAGCTCCTGGGTCCGGATCGTCACCTCGATCGCCGTGACCAACAACCAGTGCACGATCAGCATCAACTCCGATGCCAACGCGGGCAACTGGATCAACGTCGACGACCTCACCTTCGCCTCCGGCTCCACCGGGCTGTCGATCAAGGGCGCCGACATCTCCTCCCTCGCCAAGAGCGAGGCCAAGGGCGGCGTCTACAAGACCACCTCCGGCACGACCGGCGACGCCCTCGCGATCCTGAAGTCCGCGGGCATGAACTACGCCCGCCTCAAGGTCTGGGTCAACCCGGCCGACGGCTACAACAACAAGGCCCGCGTCCTGGCGATGGCCACCCGCATCAAGGCCCAGGGCATGAAGCTGCTCGTGGACTTCCACTACAGCGACACCTGGGCCGACCCCGGCGCCCAGGCCAAGCCCGCCGCCTGGTCCGGTCACACCTACAGCCAGCTCAAGACCGACGTCTACAACCACACATACGACGTCCTCAACGCCCTCAAGGCCCAGGGCACGACCGCCGACATGGTCCAGATCGGCAACGAGATCAATGCCGGCATGCTCTTCTCCGAGGGCTCGACCTCCAACTGGTCCCAGCTCGCCGGGCTCCTCAACTCCGGCTACAGCGCCACCAAGGCGGTCTCCTCCAGCACCCTGGTCGCCCTGCACCTGGCCAACGCCGGCGACGACTCGGCCGTGCGTACGTGGTTCGACAACGCCGCCTCCAACGGCGTCAACTACGACGTGATCGGCCTGTCGTACTACGGCTACTGGCACGGCTCGCTCGCCTCCGCCCAGACGACCCTGGACGACGTCGCCTCGCGGTACAGCAAGCCCGTCTTCATCGCCGAGACGGCCTACCCCTTCCGTCTCGACAGCGAGGACTCCTTCACCAACATCATCGACACGAGCGCCGAACTGGTCACCGGCTACCCGGCAACGCAGGCCGGCCAGGCCGCCTGGTTCCGTGACGTGATGAACATCGTCGAGGCCGTCCCCAACGGCCGTGGCCTCGGCGTCTTCTACTGGGAAGCCACGTGGAGCGCGGTCACCGGCAACGGCTGGGACCCCACCGACGCCACGTCCGGCAACGGCTGGGAGAACCAGGCGCTGTTCGACTACAGCGACAAGGCGACCTCCGCGATGAGCTGGTTCAGCCACCGCTAGCGCGTTGCGCGAGGCCGGTCACTGCCTGCGGGTTGTGGCCGGCCGATCGCTCCGTTCTCCCCCAGCCTCCGGCCGGGGGGACCCCCACGCGCCCCTGAACTACCCCGGGTTGGGGGTAGGCCGCTCGCCTGAGGCGGAGCGGGCCGGCCCAACCCGGCCACGGACCGCAGGTCGTCCACGCACGCCACCCACTTACCGCCCACGCCTCGAACGGACACCCCATGCTCCCTTCCAGACGCACCCTCCTGGCCGCAGGCGCGGCCATCCCGCTGACCTTCGCCGCCTCCGGCGGCATCGGCACCGCGTACGCGGCCGACGCTGCCGGGGCGACCCTCGTCAACGGTGACTTCGAAGCCGACGGCACCGGCACGGCCACCCCCGCCGGGTGGACCACCCGCAACGCCCCGGGCCAGGACAACGCCTCGTACACCGAGGCCGGCGGCCACTCCGGCTCGTACCGCCTGTCCCACTGGTCGGCGGCCGCGTACAAGACGGAGACCTACCAGGAGGTCACCGGCCTGGCCAACGGCCACTACACCCTGACCGCCTGGGTCCGCTCCTCCGGTGGCCAGAACGCGGCCTACCTCGCCCTGAACACCCGGGCGCATGCCGAGCAGCGCACCGACCTGCCGCCCACCTCCAACGGCGGCTGGGTGCGGCTCGTCACCTCCGTACGGGTGACCCACCACCGGCTCACGGTCAGCGTCGTCTCGGACGCCAACGCCGGGAACTGGATCAACGTCGACGACGTGACCCTCACCCCCGGCACCACCGGCCTCACCATCAAGGGCGGCGACATCTCCTCCCTCGCCAAGAGCGAGGCCCTCGGCGGCGTCTACCGCTACAGCGACGGCCGACGCGGCGACGCCGTGCAGATCCTCGCCTCCGCCGGGATGAACTACGCCCGCCTCAAGGTCTGGGTCGACCCCGCCGACGGCTACAACGACAAGGCCCACATCCTGTCCATGGCCAGGCGCATCAAGGCCCAGGGCATGAAGCTGCTCGTCGACTTCCACTACTCCGACGCGTGGGCCGACCCGGGCAAGCAGAACAAGCCCGCAGCCTGGGCCGACGACACCTTCGCCCAGCTCAAGGCCGACGTCTACAACCACACGTACGACGTGCTGAGCGCGCTGAAGCGCCAGGGCACCAAGGCCGACATGGTCCAGATCGGCAACGAGATCAACGGCGGCCTGCTGTGGCCAGACGGCCGCTGGGACAACTGGCCGGGCCTGGCCGCGCTCCTCACCTCCGGCGCCGAGGCCGCCAAGGCGGTGAGCCGGTCCACCCAGGTCGCCCTCCACCTCGCCAACGCCGGGGACGACGGCGGCGCCCGCTGGTTCTTCGACAACGTCGTCTCGTACGGCGTGCCCTTCGACGTGATCGGCCTGTCGTACTACGGCTACTGGCACGGCTTCCTCAACGACCTCCAGACCACCCTGGACGACATGGTGGCCCGCTACGACAAGCCCGTCTTCGTCGCCGAGACCGCCTACGCCTTCACCCTCGGCACCGACGACGCCCTGGAGAACATCATCGACACGGCCACCGAGCTGGTCTCCGGCTACCCCGCGACCCCCGCCGGTCAGGCGGCCAACCTCCGCGACATCATGAACGTCGTCGAGGCCGTCCCCAACGGCCGTGGCCTGGGCATCTTCTACTGGGAGCCCGCGTGGACCGCCGTGACGGGCAACGGCTGGGACCCGGCCGACGCGTCGTCCGGCAACGCCTGGGAGAACCAGGCGCTGTTCGACTACGACAACAAGGCGCTGCCCGCGATGCGGTGGTTCAGCCACCGCTAGCGACCGCTCAGAGGTGACGCGTGGCCATCGTCAGCCGGTCCCGCGCGTCGAGGAGCGCGTCCTTGATCAGCTGCTCGTGTGCCGGGGTCAGCCTGGCCACCGGCACCGAGCAGCTGATCGCGTCCCGGGCGGGGGTGCGGTACGGGATGGCGACGCCGAAGCAGCGCAGGCCGAGCGTGTTCTCCTCGCGGTCGACCGCGTAGCCCTGCTCGCGGATCTGCCGGAGTTCGAGGATCAGCTTCTCGCGGTCGGTGCGGGTGTGCTCGGTCAGCTGGTCCAGGGTCTCGGGGAGCAGCTTGCGGACCTGCTCGTCGGTGTACGTCGCCAGCAGGGCCTTGCCCAGGGAGGTGGAGTGGGCGGGCAGCCGCCGGCCGACCCGGGTGAAGGGCCGCAGGTAGTGCTGGGACTGGCGGGTGGCGAGGTAGACCACGTTCGTGCCGTCGAGCCGGGCCAGGTGGATGGTCTCGCCGGTGTCGTCGGCGAGCCGGTCCAGGGTGGGGCGGGCGGCGGCGACGACCTCGTCGCCGTCGATGTAGGACGTGCCGACGAGCAGGGCCCGCACCCCGATGCCGTAGCGTGTGCCCGTGGCGTCGGTCTCGATCCAGCCGAGCTCGACGAGGGTGCGGAGCAGCATGTAGAGGCTGGACTTGGGATATCCGACCGCTTCCTGGACGGTGGCGAGGCTGTGCATGCCCGGGCGTCCGGCGAAGAACTCCAGCAGCTCGACGGTCCGGACCGCCGACTTGACCTGAGCTCCGCCGACCTCGTCAGCAGCCATCCTGGGACCCCTCTTGTTCGGCCGGGACGCCCGGACGTAGGCTCCGAGCGTATTCAAAATTGCGGACGTTGTTCAGCATATCGAACATGACGAAGAGAAAGCTCGGAGGTACCCGCGGTGGCTGTACCAGTGTGGAGTGTGGATCCCCGTACCGGGAAGCAGCGGGAGCAGGTAGCAGTCGAAGCGACCGCCCAGGAGATCGACGAGGTCGTACGGGCGGCTGCCGCCGCCGTGCCGGCGCTCGCCGACCGGGCCGTGCGCGCCCGGCTGCTGCGCACCGCCGCCGACTTCCTGGAGGAGGCCGGGCCGCGCATCCTGGAGGCCGCCGACGCGGAGACCGCGCTCGGTCCCGTACGGCTCGGCGGCGAGCTCGGCCGTACGACCTACCAGCTGCGGGCCTTCGCGGACAGCGTCGACGAGGGCGCCTTCCTCGACGTGATCATCGACCACGCGGACGGCTCGCTCGCGCCCCCGCGCCCCGACCTGCGGCGCTACAAGATCCCGCTGGGCGTGGTGGCGGTCTACTCGGCCAGCAACTTCCCGCTCGCCTTCTCCGTCCCCGGCGGCGACACCGCCAGCGCGCTCGCGGCAGGCTGCCCGGTCGTCGTCAAGGCCCACCCCGACCACCCCGCGACCAGCGAGCTGTGCGCGGACGCGATCCGCCGGGCCGCCGTCTCCCTCGGCCTCCCGGCCGAGGTGCTGTCGGTGGTGCACGGCTTCGAGGCCGGCGTCGAGCTGATCAAGCACCCGCTGGTGTCGGCGGCCGGCTTCACCGGCTCCATCCGCGGCGGCCGTGCCCTCTTCGACGCGGCGGCCGCCCGGCCCGTCCCGATCCCCTTCCACGGCGAGCTGGGCTCGCTGAACCCGGTGGTCATCACCGAGGCCGCCGCCGAGGAGCGCGCCGAGCAGATCGGCGCGGGCCTGGCCGGATCCATGACGCTCGGCGTCGGCCAGTTCTGCGTCAAGCCGGGCCTGGTCTTCGCCCCCGAGGGCGAGGCGGGCGACCGCCTCCTGAAGTCCCTCGTCGGCACCGTGTCCGACGCGCCCGCGGGCACCCTCCTGGACGCCCGTATGCGGGACAACTTCATCGCCGGCGTACGCGAGCGGGCCGAACTGCCCGGCGTCGAGGCCCCGGTCGAGCCCGGCGACGGCGGCGAGCACCTGGTGCGCCCCGGCTTCGTCACCGTCCCCGCAGCCCGCCTCGCGGTGGAGGGCGGCGAGCACGACGCCCTGCTGGAGGAGTGCTTCGGGCCGGTCACCGTCGTCGCCCGCTACGCCGACCAGGGCGAGGTCGCCGCCGTACTCGGCCGCCTCCCCGGCAACCTCACCGCCACCGCCCACGTCGGCGAGGCCGAGGCCGCCGGCACCGACCCGGCCGGCGCCGAACTGCTGGCCCGCCTCACCCCGCTCGCCGGCCGCGTCCTGGTCAACGGCTGGCCCACCGGTGTGGCCGTCGCCCCGGCCCAGCACCACGGCGGCCCCTACCCGGCCACCACCTCCACCTCCACCTCCGTCGGCGGCACCGCCATCGAGCGCTGGCTCCGCCCCGTCGCCTACCAGGACACCCCCGAGGCCCTGCTCCCGCCCGAGCTCCGCGACGGCAACCCGCTGGGCCTGCCCCGCCGGGTGGACGGCGTCCGGGAGGCCTGACGGCAGCGCGTGTGCCAAAACGCCGGACGGGCTGGATCACCAGCCCGTCCGGCGTTAACGGAAAGCGGAGCGCCTAGTAGAAGTCCCCGCGGACCTCCACCGCGCCGCCGGAGCCGTCGCCCTGGGCCGCGTACAGGTCGCCTCCGGCATCCCGGCCGCCCTTGGCGTGGTTGTACTGGCCCGCGAAGACATGGGTGCCCGTGGGCAGGGTCTTGCCGGACTTCAGGGTCCAGCGGTAGACGAGGGCGCCGTCGACCTCGGTGACGGTCACGTCGTAGTCGCCGGAGGCAACCGTCGACCAGGAGCCGGTGCTGGCCACGCCGTCGGTCTTGATGACGCGCAGTTCGACGGTGAGCGAGGTCAGCGGCTCGCTGTTCTTGACGGTGACGTTGCTCTGCGCCCAGAAGTCGTTGCTGCCCGAGTCGATCGAACCGTCCGACCAGAGGTAGCCGTCCTGCGGGTGGTTGCCGCGCTTGATGATGCCGGGGGAGGTGGACGCGGACGCCCCGGCCGTGGCCTTTCCGGTCGGCGTCGCCTTGTGGCTGGACGCGCCGGACGGCGGCGTGACCGGCCGGGCGGACTGCGAGACCGTCGGCGTCGGCACGTCGGGGGAGTTGACCACGGTCTGCGGAGTCTGCGGGGGCTCGTCGCCCGCGTTCACCGTCAGGCCGACCGCGAGCCCGCCGATCCCGAAGGCGCCGACCAGCCCGGCCGTCACCCCCACGACCCGCGCCCACGGCGCCGGGCCAGACGGCGAGCGGTGCCCGCGCCGGCTCCCCGGCTCCGGCAGCGCCATCCCGCGCTCGACCCGGGCCAGCATCCGCTCCCGGTTCGGCTGGTGCGCCAGTCCCGCCTGCCGCAGTTGTGTGCGCAGGTCGCTCAGTGCCTCAGGGTGCTTCCGGCCGCCCATCAGTTCCTCCGTCCCGCGTGTCCGGCAGTTGCCGCCGCCGTCTCGCCGCCGCGAGGTGGATCGCCGCCCAGTACCCGTACGGGGCCGGCCGCGCCGAGCAGCTTCTCCAGCTCCGCGATGCCGCGCGACGTCTGGCTCTTCACCGTACCGACCGAGATGCCCAGCGTGACCGCTGTCTCCTTCTCGGACATGTCGAAAGCATGCCGCAGCACGACGCACGCACGCTTGCGGAACGGAAGTCTTCGCAGCGCTTCTCGCACGTCCAGCACCGCCGGCACGTCCGGATCGTCCACGCGCTCGCTGCGCTGGCCCCAGAAGAGTGCGACCCTGCGGCGCTCCCGCACCAGGCTGCGTATGCGCGACCGGGCCAGGTTCGTCACCACCCCGCGTGCGTACGCCGCCGGATGGTCCGCCGAGCGGACCCGGTCCCACTGGTGCCACATCGCGACGAGCGCGTCCGCCGCGAGGTCGTCCGCAGCATCCGAATCACCCGTCAGGAGGTAGGCCAGACGGGACAGTTCATTGTGATGCCGCTCGAAGAACTCATGGAACTCGGCAGCGGCGACATCGTCGACGGCTGTGCCCACGGTGACCTCTCCCCTGACTCGCTGCCATGCCCTGCGGATGGTGCGTGAGCGTATCAGCGCGGCCGGAGTTGTTCGAGGTGTGGCGCTCAAAACCGAACAAAACACAGCGTCACGACGCCCCTTGAGAAGTCGCCGAAAAAACTTTGGAATCCGCGGCAACCTATCCGCCACCGGCGGCGACCTGCATGTGGGACTGAAGAGAATGGCCCCTCTCGCGTCCCCCGCCGCCCGCGGTCGGAACCGTAGCCCTGGCCCCCCATGCCAACGGCCCGACCGCGAGCGGCAACCTCTTCTTGACGCCGGACTCCGTCCGGCGGTCAGCCGGTGAAGGAACCGGGGCCGAAGCGGCCCCACGCAATGAATGCCGCCAGCGCGAGGTAGACCAGGTTCAGCGCCACGAACCTGGCTTCGCCGAGTCGGCCATGGGTGACCATCGCGCCGACCATCAGCAGGACCCAGCAGACGGCAGTCACCGGCACCAGAACCGGGGCGATGTCGACCACAGCGGGCAGGATCAGGCCCAGCGCAGCCAGGAGCTCGAGGATGCCGAGGGTTTTGACGAAGCCGACACTGACGTCTTCGGTCCATCCCCCGCCATGGGCCGCGGCCAGTTTCTCCTTGGGTACGAAGGCCTTGCTGACGCCGCCCGCCAGGGCTACCACGGCCAGCAGCCCGGCACCGATCCACAGTGCGAGGTTCATGAGGTCACGCTCCCGCCACTCGACATCTCGCCTCCACCTCTCCGGTGGGGTTCCGGCATGGAGACGAGAGACGCCGGCGATTTGTGACAGTGCCACGTCGGCGCAGGTAGGCGCGTCTGTCGTACCCCCATGCCACGCTGTCCTTGGCTGAACGCGCAGCCAACACGGGGACGCGGAGTGAGGTCTCGCCCGGAGAGCCGGGCGGGGCCTCACGGATGGCGGGCGACTCGTAGAGTGCCCGGTATGGGCGAACGCGAGACGCTGCACATCAGGGGCCGGATTCTGGTGGGGCCGGAGGAGACCCGGGACGAGCTGTGGGTGATCGACGGCAGGGTCAGCTACGACCGGCCGGTGGGCACCCTCGACGCGGTGACCGTCGAGGGCTGGGCGCTGCCCGGGCTGGTGGACGCGCACTGCCATGTCGGCCTCGGCCACCAGGGCGCCGTGGACGCGGAGACGTCGGAGAAGCAGGCGCTGACCGACCGCGACGCGGGGACGCTGCTGCTGCGGGATGCCGGGTCGCCGGCCGACACGCGGTGGGTCGACGACCGCGAGGACCTGCCCCGCATCATCCGGGCCGGCCGCCATATCGCCCGTACGCGCCGCTATATCCGTAACTTCGCCTGGGAGATCGAGCCCGAGGACCTGGTCGCGTACGTCCGGCAGGAGGCGCGGCGCGGGGACGGCTGGGTGAAGCTGGTCGGGGACTGGATCGACCGGGAGACGGGGGACCTGGGCGCCTGCTGGCCGCGCGGGGCCGTGGAGGCGGCGATCGCGGCCGCCCACGAGGAGGGCGCGCGGGTCACCGCGCACTGCTTCGCGGAGGATGCGCTCCGCGACCTGGTCGAGGCGGGCATCGACTGCGTGGAGCACGCCACGGGCCTGACGGAGGACACCATCCCGCTCTTCGTGGAGCATGGCGTCGCCATCGTCCCCACCCTCGTGAACATCGCCACCTTCCCGAAGCTCGCCGCCCCCGCTGACGCCAAGTTCCCCCGCTGGGCGGACCACATGCGCCGCCTGCATGCCCGCCGCTACGACACCGTGCGCGCCGCCCACGACGCCGGCATCCCCGTCTTCACCGGCACCGACGCCGGCGGCTCCCTCGCCCACGGCCTCATCGCCGACGAGGTCGCCGAGCTCACCCGCGCCGGCCTCCCCGCCCTCGACGCCCTCGCCGCCGCCACCTGGTCCGCCCGCGCCTGGCTGGGCCGCCCCGGCCTCACCGAGGGCGCCCCGGCCGACCTCGTCGTCTACCCCTCCGATCCCCGGGCGGACGTACGGGTGCTGGCGGCCCCCAGCCGCATCGTGCTCCGGGGGCGGGTCGTCGGGTAGCCCCCCGATTCGGGTGATCGGGCCGGAACCGGCTGACCCGTATAGGGCCTTTGTGCTGGTATCGGAGGTGACCGATCCGAACCACGGCACAGGACGGGGAGAGCAGCCATGACCAGGCGAGGACCGCAGAAGTACCCGGGAGCGTCGCGGCGCTACTGGTGGCAGGACGACTACGGCGGCGACGCGATGGAGGTCAATGTCGTCGTCCTGCACACGACGGAGGGCCGGAACGTGCCCTCGTACGAGGAGGGCGCGAGCGCGCCGAATCTGACGGCGCTGCCGGACTTCGAGGCGGAAAAGCTGAAGTGGTACCAGCACTTCGACATCGACATCTCCTCCCGCGCGCTGGTCAATCTGCGCGGCGGCGTGGAGACCAACACCCTCAACGTCTGCCAGGTGGAACTGGTGGGCACCTGCGACCCGGACCGGCACGAGCGCTGGGGGAGCGGGCGGCACATCTACTGGCCGCAGGCGCCGGAGTGGGCGCTGCGCGAGGTCGCGCGGTTCCTGGCGTGGATGAACGAGGAACACGACGTGCCGCTCAGCGGGCCGAAGCTGTGGAAGCCCTACCCGGAGTCGTACGGGTCGGGGAACGGGCAGCGGATGTCGGGAAAGGCGTGGAACGCCTTCAAGGGTGTGTGCGGGCACAGCCACGTCCCGGAAAACCTGCACGGGGATCCGGGAGCCCTCGATTTCGCGAAGCTGATCGAATACGCGAGGGAGTACGCGAGTTGACGGTGCGTGACCCGCGGCGCGGGCCGCTCGTTTCACACTCTCGCGCAAGTGACCGGCCAATACCGTGGTCCGGGTGACGCAGGGGAACGGGCGTGCCGAAAGATTCGACCGTGGATGCGAAAACCACCCTTTGGAGTGAACTGGCGGCAGGTAGCCGTCACTTCACTCTCAGTGCGTAAATCATGGCGGGCGTCGAGGTCCTCGGCGAACGCGCTGTCCCCATCAGCGGCGCCATGGACCCATGCCAGTTGGGGGTTTTCCACCTTGTACAGCACTGCCTTCAGCATGCCCGCCGCCGCCGCGCTCGCGGCGGGCACGCTTGTCCTGTCGTCCGCGGTGAGCGCGCACGCGACGGAGAGCACGAGCAGCGGGAAAGCCACGGCCGCCGTCCTGCGGGCCGGGCTCGATGTGTCGCTGCTCAGCAAGTCGGCCGACGTGCCGCTGAATGTGTCCCTCAGCGATGTGCACGCGCCCGCCGACTCCGGCCGTACCGCACTGACCGCGAGGCTCGACGCGGTCGACCACGGGCGGCCGTTCAGCGTGCTGCGGGCCGAGGTCGCCACCGCCCGGGCGACGGCGGACGGCCGGAAGGCCGAGGGCTACGTGAACGTGGTCGGCGCGCGGGTCAATGTCCCGGGCCTGCCGCTGCTCGGCCTGATCAAGGCGGAGACGATCACCTCACGGGCGACCTGCGAGGTCGGGAAGCCGCCGGTGGCGGAGTCGAATCTGCTGGGGAGGGTGTCAGTCCTCGGGAAGCGGGTCACCCTCAGCGCGGGCGGCCCGACGAAGGTCACGGTGCCCGGGATCGGCGAGGTGCGGCTGGACCTGTCGAAGCGGGAGACCACCTCCCGAACGGCGGCGGCCACCGCGCTGGTGCTGACGGTGGCGGTCGATCCGCTCAACCTGAACGTGGCCGAGGTGACCGGTCGGGTCACGCTGGCGGCGGCGACCTGCGAGACGCCCGGGGGAGCCGGCACCGAAAGCTCATCCGGTACCGAAACCGCCTCCGGTAACCCCGGTAACGAATCCGCCTCGGGTACCGAAACCGCCCCCAGCGCCGGAACCGAGGCCCGGGCCCAGAACGTCGCCACTACTGACGCCACGGAGCAGAACCTCGCCGACACCGGCGGCAGCGCGGCCACCCAGTACCTCGCCGCAGGCGCGGCGGGCCTGCTCGCCGCCGGCAGCCTGGTGGCCTACGCCGCCCGCCGGCGCAGGCCGGCGCCGGTGGACGTCAAGGACTGACGGGCCTAGGGTCTGGCCGGTGGGTCTCCGTGGGTGAAGGAGCGGGGTCTGGTGCCTGTGATCGCAAGGCGCCGGAGCGCCCACAGGGTGGTTTCCTGTGGGCGTTTCGGCAACGCCGCGAGCGCTGGTGCCAGGGCACGCGACGCCACGGAGATCCACCGGCCAGACCCTAAGGGGGAAACGTGGAGGGCGGCGACAGTGTCCGGCGCCGCCCTCCACCCCTACCCTGAGGGAGGGGTAAGCGCGAGGGCCTGTCCGGCGGACAGGCCTCAGGCCGGGGGGGCTTCATGAACGAGGGCACGCTGTTCGGGGGACGGTACGAGATCCGGGGGCTGCTCGGCTCGGGCGGCATGGCCCGCGTACACCTCGCCTACGACACCCGGCTGGCCCGGACCGTGGCGCTCAAGACGCTGCTGCCCGAGCTGGCCCGCGACCCCGAGGCCCGCCGCAGGTTCGCGCGCGAGGCACGGGCGGCGGCCGGGCTGAACCATCCGGGAATCGTGACCGTCCACGACCAGGACGAGACCAAGACGGACGGAACCGACGGCGACGAGGTCGTGCCGTATCTCGTCATGGAGCACATCGAGGGCCGCACCCTCTCCGAACTCGCCCGCGAGCAGGCCCCGCTGGAGATCGACCGGGCCATCCGCATCACCTGCGACATCCTGGACGCCCTCGCCCACGCCCATGCGCGCGGCCTGGTCCACCGCGACGTCAAGCCGTCCAACGTGCTGATCGCGACCGGCGGTTCGGTCAAGGTCGCCGACTTCGGTATCGCCCGCGTCGTCCACTCCCTGTCCCGCATCACCGGCACCGGCACCTCGCTGGGCACACCCGGCTACATGTCGCCCGAACAGGTCGCCGGCCACGAGGTCGACGCCCGCAGCGACCTCTACTCGGTCGGCTGCATGCTCAACGAACTCCTCACCGGCACCGTCCCCTTCCCCGGGCTCACACCGCTGTCGGTGATGTACGCCCACGTCCACCAGACCCCGCCGCCGCCCTCGGCCCGCAACCCGCGCGTGCCGCCCGCGCTGGACGCCATCGTGCTGTCGGCGCTGTCCAAGAACCCGGCGCTGCGCCCGCAGAGCGCCCCCGCGATGCGGGACGCGCTGACGCGCTGGCAGCGGCGTCCGGAGCCCCAGCCCCAGCACCTTCCTGCGCCGCCTTCCACGCCGCCGATGCCCCTGCCCGCGATGCGCCCGCCGCTCCACCCCGCGTACAACCCGCCGCAGCAGACCTGGATCCTCGCCCCGCCGGTGCCGCGCCCCGCGCGCCGCCGCCGCTGGCCGGTGATCACCGCCGTCACGGCCGGCGTCGTCACGGCCGGCGTCATCGGCACCCTCCTCCTGCACCCCTTCGACGGCAAGGGCGACAAGGGCGGCTCCGGCACCCCCACCGCCCTGGACCTCGTCGACCAGCGCCGGACCGCCAGCGGCTACAACGGCGCCCTGAACGCCGCCGTCAACCCCTCCACCACCAAGGGCGGCACGCTGAAACTGATCTCCCAGTACGCCCCGGACTCCCTCGACCCCGTCCGCAGCTACTCCCCGCTGACGTGGAACCTGAGCCGCCTCTTCCTGCGCAAGCTCGTCGACTACGCCCCCCAGCCCGGCAAGGCCGGCGCCAAGCTCGTCCCCGACCTCGCCACCACCACCGGCACGGTCACCGACGGCGGCCGCACCTACACGTACACCCTCAAGGAGGGCCTGCGCTTCGAGGACGGCACCGCGATCACCGCCCAGGACATCAAGTACGGCATCGAGCGCGGCTTCGCCACCGACCTGTACAACACCGGCCCCACCCACCTGCGCGATCTGCTCGACCAGGGCCAGAACTACCCCGGCCCGTACAAGGACACCGACTCGGACAAGCTGGGCCTGGACAGCGTCGACACCCCCGACGAGCGCACTGTGGTCTTCCATCTCGACGCGCCCTTCGCCGACTTCCCGTACGTCCTGGCGCTGCCCGCGGCCTCGCCCGTCCCGAAGTCCGAGGACACCAAGGAGAGTTACCAGAAGCGGCCGGTGGCCAGTGGCCCGTACGAGATCGCTTCCTACGTACCGGACAAGAGCCTGAGGCTCGTCCGCAACGAGGACTGGGACCCCGCCACCGACCAGATCCGCACAGCGCTCCCCGACGAGGTCGACCTCACCGTTGTCGGCACCCAGGCCGAGGTCGACCAGGCGCTCCTCAACGGATCGGCGGACCTGGACCCCGCCCAGGCCGGTGTCGAGGCCGCCACCGGCACCAAGATCCTCGGCGACACCGCCCTCAAGGCCGACGCGGACCTCGCCCAGACCGGCGCCGTCCGCTACTTCTCCCTCCAGACCGCCGTCGCCCCCCTGGACGACTACCGCTGCCGCTGGGCCGTCCAGTACGCCACCGACCGCACCGCCCTGCGCGACGCGGCCGGCGGTGCGCAGGCCGGCGACGTCGCCGGCGGCATGCTCCCGCCGACCGTCGGCGGCTACGACGAGCACCTCGACACCTACGGCACCGTCAGCGGGCAGAGCCAGCGGACGCAGGCCGAGCGTTTCCTCAGCGAGTGCGGAAACCCCGATGGCTTCAAGACCACCATCGTCTCCCCGGAGGGCGACACCGAGGGCAAGGCCGCCGCCGAGGAGCTGAGCCGGCAGCTCGCCCTCGTCGGCATCGAGGCCACCGTCGAGCACCCCGCGCCCGCCGACTTCTGGCCCGTCCTCACCGACCAGGCCAAGCTCAAGGAGAAGGGCTGGGGGATCGTCCTCAGCCGCTGGCTCGCCGACTGGCCCACCCCCGCCGGCTTCCTGCGGCCCCTGCTGCTGCCAGACAGCCCCTACAACTACGCCGCCCTCAACGACCGCGACATCAACGGCCTCATGGACGAGGCCGACGCCAAGACCAACCGCAACGCCGCCGACAACCTCTGGCGCACCGTCGACTCCACCGCCCAGGACCGGGGCACCCTGCTGCCCTTCATGTACGAGCGCCGGCTCAACTACCGCTCCGACCGGCTGACCAACGTCTACCTGCACCCGGCACTCGGCGGCGTGGACCTGCAGGCGCTGGGCGTGGCATAAACAGCCCGTCCGGCGATTGAGGACGGCCTCAGCCCAGCGCCTTGGCGAGCGCGTCCACGAACCGGTCCGTCGTGTCCCGGTCCCGCACCGCGACCCGCAGCCACTCCGGCCCCAGCCCCGGAAACGTATCGGCCCGCCGCACCGCGAACCCCAGCTCCCGCAACCGCTCCCGCACAGCCGCCGCGCCCGGCAGCCGTAGAAGCAGAAAGGGGGCCGCGGGGGAGCCCCCCGCGACCTGGACGGCGGGGAACTCGGCGAGCCGGGCGAGGAGGTGGTCCCGGTCGGCCGCGATGGAGACGGCCGCCGCCTCAGCCTCGGCCACCGCCGCAGGCGCGACGCAGGCGCGGATCGCGGCCAGCCCGGGCGTGGACACCGCCCACAGCGGCTGCGCCCGCTCCAGCGCGGCCACGTGGTCGGCTCCCGCCAGCACATAGCCGATCCGGAGCCCGGCCAGCCCCCAGGTCTTGGTGAGACTGCGCAGCACCACCAGCCCTGGCAGATCGCGCCGCCCGGCCAGGGACTCGCGCTCGCCGGGGACCGCGTCCATGAAGGCCTCGTCGACCACGAGAGTGCGCCCGGGGCGGGCGAGCCCGGCGATGGCGTCCGCCGGGTGCAGCACGGACGTGGGGTTGGTCGGATTGCCGATGACGACGAGGTCCGCGTCGTCCGGGACGGCGGCCGGGTCGAGGGTGAAGCCCCGGGAGCCGTCGAGCAGCACCCGCTCGACCGCGTGCCCGGCATCGCGGAGCGCGGCCTCGGGCTCGGTGAACTGGGGGTGCACCACGACCGGCCGGCGCGGCGAGAACGCCCGCGCGACCAGCACGAAGGCCTCGGCCGCGCCCGCCGTCAGCAGCACCTCCGCCGGGGGACGGCCGTGCCGTACGGCGACGGCGTCCCGCGCGGACCGCCCGTCGGGATAGGCGGCGAGCCCGTCCAGCGAGGCGGCGATCCGGTCCCTGAGCCAGCGCGGGGGCGTGCCCGTACGGACGTTGACGGCCAGGTCGACGAGACCGTCGCCGTCGTCGCGCACTTCCGAGTCGCCGTGGTGGCGGAGGTCGTAGCCGTCAGTGGGCATGGTGATGATGTCCATCGTGGCCGTGGCTGTGCGACGGGTCGTCCGGGTGGTGGTGCGGCTGCTGGGGCAGGCCGACGCGCTCCTCGAAGCCGGGCAGCTTGATGCGGTACATGCAGGTGTCGCAGTTCATCCGCAGATCGCCCTTGAGCGTCTCCCGGTACCGCTCCATCACCAGCTCCGCCAGCTCCGGCTCGGGGCCGATCACATCCGCCTGCCGCACCTCGACCTCCGGGTGCGCCGCCGCCCAGCCCTCCGCCTGCTGCCGTACGCGCTCCGGCAGGATCCCGGTGAACAGGAAGTACGGCAGCACCACGACCCGCCTGGCCCCCAGCCGCGCGCACCGGTCGAGACCCGACGGCACGTCCGGCGCCGCCAGCGACACGAACGCCGTCTCCACGCCCGCGTAGCCCCGGCCCTCCCACAGCAGCCGCGCGACCTTGCAGACCTCGGCGTTGGCGTCCGGGTCGGTCGAGCCGCGGCCGACCAGCAGCACGGTGGTGTCCGCGCGCTCGGCCAGCGTGACCTGCTCCTCCAGCCGCCGGTCCAGCACCGCCAGCAGCCCCGGATGCGGGCCGAGGGGGCGCCCGTACGCGTACGACGTGCCCGGGTGCCGCTGCTCCTCCCGGGCCAGCGCCGCCGGGATGTCGCCCTTGGCGTGCCCGGCCGACACCAGCACCAGCGGCACGGCGGCGAAGCGGCTCGCGCCGCCCTCCACCAGCTCGGCCACGGCGTCCGCCAGCGGGGGCGGCGACAGCTCGATGAAGCCGCCGCCCACCGGCAGCCCGGGGTTGCGCTCGCCGAGCTGCCGTACGAAGTCGCGGAAGGCCTCGGCCCCGGCCTCGTCACGTGTTCCGTGGCCGACGAGAAGGAGTGCGGGCGGGGTCACAGGTCTTGCTCCTTGTTGGGGTTTTCCGTGTAGAGCAGGGCGTTCAGCGCGGCCGCGGCCACCGCCGAACCGCCCTTCTCCGAGACGTTGCTGACGGCGGGCAGGCCGGAGGCCCGTAGCGCCGCCTTGCTCTCCGCCGCGCCGACGAAGCCGACGGGCAGTCCGATCACGAGCGCCGGTGCCGCGTCCTCGATCAGGAGCAGCTCCTCCAGGGCGGTCGGCGCGCACCCGATCACCCACACCGCGCCGGGCCCCACCTCCTCGTACGCGAGGCGGACGGCATGCGCCGAGCGAGTAAGCCCCGGCCCGGACCGTGCCTCCTTCAGGCGGCACACCGCCTTGCGGGTGGTGATGCCGGCGGACACCATCTCCACGTCCGCGACGATCGGCGCGCCCGCGAGCAGCGCCGCGTGCGCCGTGACGAGCGACGGCTCGTCGCAGACCAGGTCGTCCGCGTAGTCCAGGTCCGCGCTCGAGTGGATCACCCGCTCGACGACCGCGCGGGTCAGCGGCGGGAGTTCGGTCGTGTCGAGCCGCGACCGCAGAATACGGAAGGACTCCTGCTCGATCGGGTGGACCGTGGCGCGGGTCATCGGGCTCCTCCGTGACTGCTGGTCGTTTCGTCGATGGCGTCGACCGGGCACACGTCGATGCACTCCAGGCATCCGGTGCACAGCTCCGCGAGCACGTACAGGCTTCCGCCGTCCGGCCGGATGGCATGCGTCGGGCAGGTCAGCAGGCACGCCCCGCAGCCCGCGCAGCGGTCGGTGACGTCCACCGCCGGGATCACGTCTGCCACCGGTAGCCGCGCGGGGTGACCATCCGTCCCGCGACCTCGCGGGTGGCCGTGTTGCCGACCGTGACGACGGTGACCATGTCGACCGTCGTCACATCCAGCGCCGCCAGGGTCGTGACCTCGCTGCGCTCGTCCGGGCGGGACGCGGCGTGGACGACGCCGACCGGGGTCTGCGGGGTGCGGCGCTCGCCGAGGATGGCGAGGGCCTTCGGGAGCTGCCAGTCGCGGCCGCGGCTGCGGGGGTTGTAGAAGGTGACGACGAGATCGGACTCGGCGGCCGCCCGCACCCGCCGCTCGATGACCTCCCACGGGGTGTGCAGGTCGGACAGGCTGATCGACACATGGTCGTGCCCGAGCGGCGCCCCCAGGATCGCGGCGGCCGCCAGCGCCGCCGTCACCCCGGGCACCCCGACGACGTCGATGTCGGCGCTGGCCTCGGCCAGGGCGGGGGAGGCCATCGCGTAGACCCCGGCGTCGCCGCTGCCGATGAGGGCGACGGCGTACCCAGCGCGGGCCTCGGCCACAGCACTGCGGGCCCGCTCCTCCTCCGCGCCGAGGCCGGATTCCAGGATCCGGGTGCCGGGGCGGAGCAGATCACGGATCTGGTCGACGTACTGGTCCAGGCCGACCACGACCGCCGCCCGGCGCAGCTCCTCGCGGGCCCGGGGCGTCAGCAGGTCGCGCGCGCCGGGGCCGAGCCCCACCACCGAGAGCCGCCCGCGCGGACGCCGCCGTGCCACCGCGGCCGTGGCCATCGCGGACTTCCGCTTCTGGACGACCAGTTCGCCGCCCTGCCCCGCCGCCGCCAGCGCCGCCGCCTCCGCCACGGACGGCGTCCCGACCGCCGCGAGCGGTGCGGCGGACGGGTTCGGCACCTCGATACCGGCCAGCGTCCCGGCGGCGTACGTGAGCAGCGGTACGTTCAGCCGCTCCGCCGCCGCCACGATCCCGGCCTCGTCCGCCTTGGCCTCCACCGTCGCCAGCGCCGCCACGGACCGGGCCGACAGCCCGGCCCCCTCCAGCGCCTCCCGTACGAGCCCCAGCACCTCCTCCGCCGCCACGCCCCGGCTGCCCCCGACCCCGACCACGAGCGACGCGGGCCGCAGCACGGCGGTGCGTTCCCCGGCCGGCACGACGAGGTCCGTCACCCGGATCTCGGCCTCCCCCGCCTCCCCCACGTTCGGCGGCAGCGCCGGCAGCGGCCACACCGCGTCCGCCCGCATCGCCACCGGCTCCCCGTCCAGCATCGCCCGGCTCACCGCCGCGATCGCCCCCTCCACGGGGAGGCCGAGCATGTCGAGCCCGTACGCGTCCACCGCGTCCGTCGCCGTGGTGATGACCGGCGCCGTCCCGAGGACCTCGGACACCGCCGCTGCGAGCGCGTTCGCCCCGCCCCCATGCCCGCCCAGCAGCGCCACGGCGTGCCGATGCGCTTCATCGACGCACACCACCCCCGGGTCGGTCGCCTTGTCGGCGAGCAGCGGGGCGATCAGCCGCACGGCTGCGCCCGTTGCCAGGAAGCAGACCAGCTGCTCGCACTCGGCGAACGCGACGGTGACGGCCTCACGAACCGGGCCGTCGTACACGCGCGCACGGTCCGGCCAGGCGGCGGCGAGTCGTTCGCAGCCGCGCTGTCCCGCCGCGGTTGCGGCTATCAGCCCGATCACGTTGTTGCTCCTTCAGGGTCTTCAGTGGTTTCAGCCTGTCCGGCGTTTGAGGACCGGGGGTCTGGGGGTGGGGGTACCTCCCAGGCGAAGCTCTGGGGGAGAGCCCCCAGCGGGTCCGGGCAGAGCCCGCCACGCGGCGCCAGCCGCATATCGGATGCAGCGGGAAGGGGCGGGGTGGGGGAGGAACCCCGCTCACCCCAGAGCACGAACACCGGGTTGGCCGCCGCCAACCGGCTCACCCCACCCGGAAGCGGCGCAAGCCGCGAGGACTGCAACAGCACACCGTCCACCACCAGCCCCGCCTGGGAGAGCGCCGCCCGGACCTCCGCCACCCGGTCGATCGCCGCGAGCGTCACCACGACAACGCGCCGCGCCCGAAGGGCGGACGCCGCGACGATCGCCGCCAGGTCACCACCGCCCCCGCCCACAAAAACCGCGTCGGGCTCCGGCAGCGCGTCCAGAACCGATGGCGCGGACCCATGGACCACCTGGACATCGACCCCATGGGCGACCGCATTGGCCCGGATCCGCTCGACGCCGTCAGCGGCGCGCTCGACCGCGACCACCGCCGCGCCGAACCGGGCGCATTCCACCGCCACCGACCCCGATCCCGCGCCGATGTCCCACACCAGCTCACCCGTACGCGGCCCGAGCCGGGCCAGGGCCAGCGCCCGGACCTCGTACTTGGTGACCATGGAATCGCGGTGGGCGAAGGCCTCCTCCGGCAGCGCCCACCCCGCCGGAGCGGGCGGAGCACCGGCGACCGTAACGGCGCCGGGAGCGAGCGCGCGGCGCTCGTCCAGGCACAGCACGACGCTCACGCCGACCCCCGACCAGTCCCGCGCCGCCGCCTCCGCCGGGGACAGCCGCTCGACCGACTCCTCCGCCGTCCCGAGCGCCGCCGCGACCACGAGCCGTCGCTCGATGCCGGCGCCCGCCAGAGCCGCGCCCAGCTCGGCGGGCCCGGCGCCCGGCCCGGTCAGGACGGCCGTCTTGGGGTGCGCCCGGCAGACGTTGACCGCCGTACGCGGATCGCGCCCGTGGGCGCTCACCACGACCGCGTCGTCCCAGGTCAGCCCGAGCCGGGCGAAGGCCACGGCCACCGACGGGGACGACGGCCGGACGTCCAGCGCGGCCGCGCCGAAGCGCTCGGCCAGCGCCCGTACGATCCCGAAGAACCCGGGATCGCCGGAAGCGAGGACGACCACCTGGCCGTCCTTCGCGAGGTGCTCCCCGATCGCGTCGAGGGCCGGGGCGAGCGGCCCGAGGACGATCCGCCCGACGCCCGGCGGGAGCACGGCGGCGTCGACATGCCGCCGACCGCCGACGACAAGCGTGGCGTCAGCCGGGATCGCGGGAACGGCAGTCCCTGTCCCGGTACCGATGACCGTAATCACGACAACAGCCCCTCACCCCACCGGGCGATGACCTCACGCCCGGTGAAGTCCACCATCGCCGCCTCGGCCGCGACCTGCCGGTCGGTGAAGCGCTCCATGACATCGGCGACCCGGCGGCACAGCTCAAGCCCGGCCGGGGCCAGCAGCCCCGCCGCATCCCACAACTCGTACGCGTGCCGTGCGGTGTTGGCGGCCGCGACCTCGTCCGCCAGTGCGCTGTCCCCGCCCACCGCACGCGTGATGTCGGCCAGGACCTCCGTGTCGACCTTCGAGCGGGTGTAGTGCGTCATGAGCACGCCCGACGCGAGCTTGGTCAGCTTGCCGGCCATGCCGACGAACACGACCCGCCCGACCCCCAGCTCCAGCGCCCGCCGCAGCGCGGCCCCCGTGAAGTCGCCGACCTCGATGAAGCACACCGGCGGCAGCTGCGGCAGCAGCTCCATCGCACCCTTCTCCGTACGGCCACCGGTGCACAGCACCACCGCCGGCTCGCCCTGGGCGGCGGCCACCGCCACCGCCTGCTCGACGCTCGCGCGCCAGGAGGCGGTGGAGAACGGCCGTACGATCCCGGTCGTGCCGAGGATGGAGATCCCGCCCAGGATGCCGAGCTTGGCGTTGGTGGTCTTCTTCGCCCGCTGCTCGCCGTCCGGCACGCTGATCGTGACCTCGACCCCGCGTGACGCCAGGTCCACGACCTCGCCCACCGCCTGCGTGATCATCGCGCGCGGCGTCGGATTGATCGCCGGCCCGCCGACCTCCAGCCCCAGCCCCGGCTTCGTCACGACCCCGACCCCGATGCCGCCGTGCAGCCCGATGCCCGGCTCGTCCCGCCAGCTCACCGTCGCCGTCAGCCGCGCGCCGTGCGTGACATCCGGATCGTCCCCGGCGTCCTTCACCACCACCGCCTCCGTACGCCCCGCCCGCAGCTCCGCCGACCGCTCCACCGCGAACGTCACCCGCCGCCCCGACGGCAGCCCGACCTCCACCCACGGCTGGGGCGTCCCGGTCACCAGGTGCAGCGCCGCCGCCCGCGCCGCCGCCGACGCACAGGTGCCGGTCGTCCAGCCCGTGCGCAGCGCCTTGGGACGCACCTTGGCGGTGCGCGGCAGATCGGGCTCGCGCAGCGGCGGTTCCTCGTACGGTGTGTCGCTCAAGGTCCGTCCCTCCTTTCAGGTCTGGTCGGTTACGTACGCTACGCAGGCTCAGCCGCGCGACTCCCGGAGCGCGCGGCGCGCCACCGGATCGGCCCTGCGATAGCCGTGGAAGTGGCCCGGGTGGTACAGGTGCGAGCGCGTGCCGGTCGCCGACAGGGCGGGGCCGACCAGGAAGAGGGTGTGCTTCCAGAGCTTGTGCTCCTTGACCGTGGCCTCCAGCGTCGCGATGTCGCAGGACAGGACCAGCTCCTCCGGCCAGGTCGCCTGATACGCCACGATGACCGGGGTGTCGGCCGGATAGCCGCCCTCCAGCAGTTCCGTCACCAGCTGGCCCGACCGGGCGGCCGACAGGAACAGCGCCATCGTCGTCCCGTGCCGCGCGAACTCCCGGACCTCCTCGCCCGGCGGCATCGGCGTCTTCCCGCCGCCCAGCCGGGTCAGGATCACGGACTGCGCGACCTCCGGAATCGTCAGCTCGCGCTGCGCGATGGCGGCCACGGCGGAGAACGACGACACCCCCGGCACGATCTCGACATCGACGCCCATCGCCGCGCACCGGTCGACCTGCTCCTGCGTACCGCCCCACAGCGCCGGGTCGCCGGAGTGGATCCGCGCGCACTTCAGACCGTCCCGCTGCGCACGCTCGTAGACCGCGACCACGTCCTCCAGCGACATCGTCGCCGAGTCCAGGATCTCCGCACCCTCGCGGGCGTGCTCCAGCACCTCGGCCTGCACCAGGCTCGCCGCCCAGATCACGATGTCCGCGTCCGCGATGGCCTTGGCGGCCCGGAAGGTCAGCAGGTCGGCGGCACCGGGACCGGCCCCGACGAACGTCACCTTGCCCGTCACAGTTTTCCTCCTCGCGAGTCCCGCGACGCGGGCGCGATCAGCGTCGACAAATACGGCAGCGGCCCGTCCAGCAGCTCGCTCGCCGGCCGGATGGCCTCCTCGTCCAGCCCCAGCGCCGACCCCCACACCGCGCCCTCCGTACGGCCCGTCTCGCGCAACGCCGTCGCGACCTCCTCGGCCAGCCGCCCGAACTTGTACGCCACCACCGTCCCCGGGCCTTCCAGCGCCTCCTTCAGCACCGCCGCCCCCGCCGTCACCGGCACCAGCGTCAGCGGCTCGGTCCCCTCGGCCAGCACGGCCCCGCTGCGCGCGGCCAGGTCCTGCATCGCCGTGATCCCCGGCACGCTCTCCACGGCCACTCCGTCCACCAGCTCCGCAACGGTCTGCGCAAGGTAGGTGAACGTCGAGTAGACGTTGGGATCCCCGATCGTCGCGAACGCCACCACGTCATGCGCATGCAGCAGTTCGGCCACCTTCGCGCCCGCCGCGTCCCACGCCGCCTCCCGCCGCGCGCGGTCGCTGCGCTCGTTCAGCGCGAACACGACCCGTACGACCTTCTCCTCGGGCACGTAGTGCAGCACCGTCGCCTCGGCCCGGCCGCGCTCGAGGGTGTCCATGACCGGCACCACCACGACATCCGCCATGCGCAGCACGTTCACGCCCTTCACCGTCACCAGCTCCGGATCGCCCGGGCCGACCCCCACCCCGATCAGACGGCTGCTCATACTCCCTCACACCTCTCTACGAACCTCCGGGCGAGCGACGGTTCCGCCGCCCAGTGCACATGCAGGTACGAGGCGTGCACACCCTCCTGAACGAACCCCTCCAGCCGCCGCGCGGGCCTCGTCAGCCCCCACGCCGCCGACCTGTTCCTCGTGCCGTCCTCGCGGGCGCTGCGCTTGCTTCGGTCGGCTGCGCCGGACTCCGTCCGTCGTTCCGGGCCTCCGCCCGCCCCCGCCCCGGGCTCCACCACCGTCCGGTGGGCCCCATTCCTCGTGCCGTCCTCGCGGGCGCTGCGCTTGCTTCGGTCGGCTGCGCCGGACTCCGTCCGTCGTTCCGGGCCTCCGCCCGCCCCCGCCCCGGGCTCCACCACCGTCCGGTGGGCCCCATTCCTCGTGCCGTCCTCGCGGGCGCTGCGCTTGCTTCGGTCGGCTGCGCCGGACTCCGTCCGTCGTTCCGGGCCTCCGCCCGCCCCCGCCCCGGGCTCCACCACCGTCCGGTGGGCCCCATTCCTCGTGCCGTCCTCGCGGGCGCTGCGCTTGCTTCGGTCGGCTGCGCCGGACTCCGTCCGTCGTTCCGGGCCTCCGCCCGCCCCCGGTTCCACCACCGTCCGGTGGAACTCATGCCCCCGCACCCGGGTTCCGGCCACCGCCAGCACGTTGTCCGACAGGGCCACCGCCTCGCGGTAGCCCAGCGTCAGGCGATCCGTCATGCGCGCGGTCGCGTCGAGCACCCCGCACATCGGCTTGCCGTCCAGCTCGCGGGACAGGTACAGCAGGCCCGCGCATTCGGCGGCGATCGGCCCGTTGAAGGTCGCGACCGCCTTGCGCAGCGGCTCATTCGCCGACAGCTCGGGTGCGTACACCTCGGGGAAGCCGCCGCCGATGACGATCCCGGCGGTGCCTTCCGGCAGCGCCTCGTCGTGGAGCGGGTCGAAGGTCACGACCTCCGCCCCGGCGGCGGCCAGCAGCTCGGCGTGCTCGGCGTACGAGAAGGTGAAGGCGGGGCCGCCCGCGACGGCGACGACTCCAGCCCGTCCGGCGTCGGCGGCCACCACGGCGGCCGGATCCCACGGCTCCGCCCCAAGTGGAGGCGTGCTGCGCGCAAGCGCCAGCAGCCCCTCCAGGTCGCACCCGGCGCGCACGCGCGCCGCCAGAGCCCGCACCGACTCCACGGCCTCCGCCCGCCGCTCGGCGACCGGCACCAGCCCGAGGTGGCGCGAGGGCGCGCCCACCGCACCGTCGCGCCGCAGGGCACCGAGGACCGGGACCCCGGACTCGTCCAACGCGGCGCGCAGCAGCTCCTCATGCCGGTCCGACCCGACCTTGTTCAGGATGACGCCCGCGACCCGCACCTCCGGGTCCCAGGAGGCGAAGCCGTGCACGAGCGCGGCCACCGACCGCGACTGCGAGGACGCGTCGACCACGAGCACCACCGGCGCGCGCAGCAGCTTCGCCACATGCGCGGTGGAAGCCAGCTCGCCTTCTCCCGAGGCCCCGTCGTACAGCCCCATGACACCCTCGACGACCGCGAGATCCGCATTGCGCGCGCCGTGCAGGAAGAGCGGGGCGACAAGCTCCGGCCCGCACATGTAGGCGTCGAGATTGCGCCCGGGGCGGCCCGTCGCGAGCGCGTGATAGCCGGGGTCGATGTAGTCCGGCCCGACCTTGTGCGGGGACACGGCGAGCCCGGCCTCGGCGAATGCCGCCATGAGGCCGGTCGCGACGGTCGTCTTGCCGCTGCCGGAGGCCGGCGCGGCGATGACAAGTCTGGCTACCACTCGATGCCCTTCTGGCCCTTCTGGCCGACGTCCATCGGGTGCTTGACCTTGCCCATCTCGGTGACGAGATCCGCCGCCCCGATCAGCTTCTCCGGGGCGTTGCGCCCGGTGATGACGACGTGCTGCGTCCCGGGCCGGTCCCGGAGCACGGCGACGACCTCGTCGACGTCCACCCAGCCCCAGTGCATCGGGTACGCGAACTCGTCGAGCACGTACAGCCCGTAAGTCTCGGCCGCCAGGTCCCGCTTGACCTGCTCCCAGCCCTCGCGGGCCGCTTCCTCACTCGACTCCATGTCGCGCTGGACCCAGGACCAGCCCTCGCCCATCTTGTGCCAGGCGACGCTCCCGCCCTCGCCGGAGTCGCCGAGCACGCGCAGTGCCCGCTCCTCGCCGACCTTCCACTTCGCGGACTTCACGAACTGGAACACTCCGATCGGCCAGCCCTGATTCCATGCCCGCAGCGCGAGCCCGAAGGCGGCGGTCGACTTTCCCTTCCCGATCCCGGTGTGCACGACGACCAGCGGACGATTCCGCCGCTGCCGCGTCGTCAGCCCGTCCTCCGGCACGACACTCGGCTGTCCCTGCGGCATTACGAGGCCCTCCGTACGTCCCGTACCAGCGCGGACACGGTGTCCGCGCGCAACTCCTCCAGGGTGATCGCGGCCCCGGCCAGATCGCGTGCCAGCGCGCCCGCCAGCCCGAGCCGCACCGGCCCCGACTCGCAGTCCACGACCACCGAAGCCGTGCCCTCGGCCGCCAGCAGCCGCGCCGCCCGCGAGGCCAGGGCGACGGGCTCCGGTCCTCCGGTCGCCCGCCCGTCGGTCACGACCACGAGCAGCGGCCGCCGCGAGGCGTCCCGCAGCCGCTCCACCCGCAGCACCTCACGCGCCTTGAGCAGCCCGGCGGCCAGCGGGGTGCGCCCGCCCGTGGGCAGCTGCCCGAGCCGGGCCGCGCCCGCCTCCACGGAGGAGGTCGGCGGCAGCGCCAGCTCGGCGCCCGAGCCCCGGAAGGTGATCAGGCCGACCTTGTCGCGCCGCTGGTAGGCGTCCAGTAGCAGCGACAGCACCGCGCCCTTGACCGCGCTCATCCGCTGCCGCGCCGCCATCGACCCGGAGGCGTCCACGACGAACAGCACGAGATTGCCCTCGCGCCCCTCCCGTACGGCCTGCCGCAGGTCGTCCCTGCGTATCACCAGCCCCGGCCCGCTGCGCCCCCGCGCACGCTGGTGCGGCGCCGCCGCCTGCACGGTCGCGGCCAGGTGCAGCTTGCCCAGGGCGCCCTGGGGCCGCCTGGCCCCCGTCGTCCGGCCGTGGGCCGTACGCGCCCGCGACCGGCGCCCGGCCGTCCCGTCCCCGAGCCCCGGCACGGTCAGCGCCTTGGCCTTGAACGGCTCCCCGGCGGCGGCCGGCTTCTGCTCGGCGCCGCCTCCGGGAACCGGGACCGGCTCGGTGTCGGCGCCGGACCCGTCGTCCTGCGGTCCCTCCTGCGGTCCGTCCTCCGGCGGCTGCCCGCCACCGTCGTCGGGGCCGTCCGGATCCGGGTCCGATTCCGGTTCCTCCCCCTTGTTCTGCTCCAGCGTCTCGTCGAGCTTCTCCTCGTCGAGCCCGGGCGCGTCGAAGGGGTTCCGGCGCCTGCGATGCGGCAACGCGAGCAGCGCCGCCTGCCGTACGTCCTCCGCCAGCACCTCCGTACGCCCCGCCCAGGCCGCCAGCGCGGTCGCCGTACGGGCCATCACGATGTCCGCGCGCATGCCGTCCACCTCGAACGCCGCACACGTCGCCGCGATCTGCCGCAGCGCACCGTCCCCCAGCCGTACCGACGGCAGCAGTGCCCGTGCCCCCGCGATCCGCGCGCGCAGCGCGCCCTCCTCGGCCTCCCACTTCGCCCCGAACGCCGCCGGGTCCTCGTCATACGCGAGCCGCCGCCGTACGACCTCCACCCGCTCGTCCGTCTCCCGCGACGCCGCCACCTCGACCGTCAGCCCGAACCGGTCCAGCAACTGCGGCCGCAGCTCGCCCTCTTCCGGGTTCATCGTCCCGACCAGCAGGAATCGCGCCGCGTGCCGCACGGACACGCCCTCCCGCTCGACGTACGACGCGCCCATCGCCGCCGCGTCCAGGAGCAGGTCCACCAGGTGGTCGTGCAGCAGGTTGACCTCGTCCACATAGAGCACCCCCCGATGCGCCGCCGCCAGCAGCCCCGGCTCGAACGCCTTCACGCCCTCCGCCAGCGCCCGCTCGATGTCCAGCGCCCCCACCAGCCGGTCCTCCGACGCCCCGACCGGCAGCTCGACCATGCGCGCGGGACGCGCCGCCCCCGGTGCGTCCGCGTGCGGCCCGTCCGGGCAGGCGGGGTCCGCCGCCGCAGGGTCGCAGCTGAACCGGCACCCGTGGACGACCTCAAGCTCCGGGATGAGGGCGGAGAGCGCCCGCACGGCGGTGGATTTGGCGGTGCCCTTCTCGCCTCGTACGAGCACGCCGCCGACCGCCGGCGACACGGCGTTCAGCAGCAGCGCCAGCCGCAGATCGTCCATCCCGACGATTGCGCTGAAGGGGTAAGGGGTGCTCATGCGAGTTCCTTCATTTCAGCCCGTCCGGCGTTTGAGGACACGCCCGCAGGGCGTTCGGGGTCCGGGGCGGAGCCCCGCCACGCGGCGCCAGCCGCATATCGGATGCAACGGGAAGGGGCGGGGTGGGGGAGAACACCCGCCGTAAGGGTCACCGCACTCACGCGTCGCCCTCCAGTTCGCCTTCGAGCTGGAGGTACGTCTCCCGCAACCGGTCGAGCGTCGCGGACTCCGGCTCTGCCCAGAGCCCCCGCTCGGCCGCCTCAAGCAGCCGCTCGCTGATGCCGCGCAGAGCCCAGGGGTTGGACTTCTCCATGAACTCCCGGTTCTCGGGAGAGAAGACGTACTCCGCCGCCAGCCGCTCGTACATCCAGTCGTCCACGACACCCGCCGTGGCGTCGTAGCCGAACAGATAGTCGACCGTCGCAGCCATCTCGAAGGCGCCCTTGTAGCCGTGCCGCCGCATCGCCGCCATCCACCTCGGGTTGACGACCCGGGCACGGAAGACCCGGTGCGTCTCCTCGCCCAGCGTCCGCGTCTTGACCTGGTCGGTCATCGCGCTGTCGCCGACGTACGCCTCCGGGGAGACCCCGGTCAGGTGGCGGACCATGGCGACCATGCCGCCGTGGTACTGGAAGTAGTCGTCCGCGTCGACAAGGTCGTGTTCCCTCGTGTCGACGTTCTTCGCCGCGACCTGGATCCGCCGGAACGACGCCTCCATGTCGCCGCGCGCCGCGCGCCCGTCCAGCCCGCGCCCGTACGCATAGCCGCCCCACACCGCGTACACCTCGGCCAGGTCCGCGTCGCTGCGCCAGTTGCGGGCGTCGATCAGTGGCAGCAGCCCGGCACCGTAAGCCCCCGGCTTGGAGCCGAAGATACGGGCGGTCGCCCGGCGCCGGTCGCCGTGTTCGGCGGTGTCCTCGTCGGCATGCGCACGCACGAAGTTCTGCTCGGCCGGCTCGTCCAGCTCGGCGACGGCCCGCACCGCGTCGTCGATGAGCGCGACGACATGGGGGAAGGCATCGCGGAAGAACCCGGAGATGCGCACGGTGACGTCGATACGCGGCCGGGCCAGCTCCTCAAGGCCCACCACCTCGAAGCCCGTCACCCGCCGTGAAGCGTCGTCCCACACGGGGCGGCAGCCCAGCAGCGCCAGGATCTCGGCGATGTCGTCGCCCTGCGTGCGCATGCAGGATGTGCCCCAGACCGTCAGCCCGACCGACTTCGGGTACGCGCCCGTGTCGGCCAGATGCCGGGCCAGCAGCGAGTCGGCCAGCGCCGTGCCGACGTCCCAGGCCAGCCGTGACGGGATGGCCTTCGGGTCGACGGAGTAGAAGTTGCGCCCGGTCGGCAGGACGTTGACGAGCCCACGGGTGGGGGAGCCGGACGGTCCCGCCGGTACGTAGCCGCCGCGCAGCGCGCGCAGGATGTTGTCGATCTCGTCGGTCGTGCGGGCCAGGCGCGGGACGACCTCCTCGGCCGCGAATTCCAGCACGCGCACGGCGTCCGGCACTTCACGCCCGCCGAGGGCGTCGGCGACGACCTGGCCGGCCGCCTTGCGCTCCCAGCCGCCCGCCTCCATGGCCTCGGCGAGCCGCCGCGCGAGCGCCTCCAGCAGGTCGATGGCATCGGACGCGGTCCGGGCGGGGCCGTCCGCCAGCGCGCTCAACTCAGTCGGCACCGCCACCCGCGCCCCCGGCTCGGCAAGCAGCGACTTCTCCTCCAGCCCGAAGGAGGCCGCCAGCGCCGCCCGCAGCCCCGGCAGAGCGCCTCCCACCCCGCCCCAGACCTGGGACGAACGCAGCACGGCGAGCACCAGGTTGACCCGCGCCTCGTCGACCGGGCCGCCGCCGAGGATGTGCAGGCCGTCGCGGATCTGGACGTCCTTGATCTCGCAGAGCCAGCCGTCGATGTGCATGACGAACTCGTCGAAGGCGTCGTCGTCCGGCTGGTCGTCGACATGCAGGTCGTGGTGGAGCTCGGCGGCCCGCACCAGCGTCCAGATCTGGCTGCGCACGGCGGGCGCCTTCGTCGGGTCGAGGTCGCTCACCAGCGCGTACTCGTCGAGCAGTTGCTCCAGCTTCGCCAGATCGCCGTACGAGTCGGCGCGCGCCATCGGCGGCACGAGGTGGTCCACGACCGTCGCGTGGCCGCGCCGCTTCGCCTGGGTGCCCTCGCCCGGGTCGTTGACGATGAAGGGGTACACCAGGGGCAGCTCGCCGAGCACGGCGTCCGGGGCGCAGCCGGAGGACAGGCCGAGGCCCTTGCCGGGCAGCCACTCCATGGTGCCGTGCTTGCCCATGTGCACGATCGCGTCGGCGCCGAACGACAGCTCCAGCCAGCGGTACGCGGCCATGTAGTGGTGCGACGGCGGCATGTCGGGGTCGTGGTAGATCGCGATCGGGTTCTCGCCGAAGCCGCGCGGCGGCTGGATCATCACCACGACATTGCCGAACTGCAGCGACGCCAGCACGATGTCGTCGCCGTCGACATACAGGTTGCCCGGCGCCTCGCCCCAGTGGTGCAGCATCCCCTCGCGCAGCCCGGCGTCGAGCCCCGCGAACCACCGCTGGTAGTCCGCGAGCGGCACGCGCGCCGGGGCGGAGGCCAGCTGCTCCTCCGTCAGCCACTCCACGTCATGGCCACCGGCGGCGATCAGCCGGTGGATCAGCTCGTCGCCGTTGTCCGGGTAGGAGTCGACGGCGTAACCCGCCTCGCGCAGCGCGTCCAGCAGCCGCACCGCCGAGGCCGGGGTGTCCAGGCCCACCGCGTTGCCGACCCGCGAGTGCTTGGTCGGATACGCCGTGAAGACCACCGCCAGCCGCTTCTCCGCGTTCGGCTTGTGCTTCAGCGCGGCATGCCGCACCGCGATGCCCGCCACGCGCGCCGCCCGCTCGGGATCGGCCGCGTACACCGGCACCCCGTCCGGCCCCTCCTCCTTGAAGGAGAACGGCACGGTGATCAGCCGCCCGTCGAACTCGGGGATCGCCACCTGCATCGCCGCGTCCATCGGCGACAGCGCCGCGTCCGACGCCTCCCACGCCGCCTGCGACGAGGTCAGGCACAGCCCCTGCAGCACCGGTACGTCCAGCTCCGCCAGCGCGCCGATGTCCCACGCCTCGTCGTCCCCGCCGGCGCTGGCGTCGCTCGCCCGCGTACCGCCCGCAGCCAGCACCGTGGCGACGATCGCGTCGGTCCGGCCCAGCAGCTCGTACAGTCCGTCATCCGCGCCCCGCAGCGAACCGCAGTACACCGGCAGCGCGTTGGCGCCCTTCGCCTCGATCGCCTCGCACAGCGTGTCGACGAAGGCCGTGTTCCCCGACAGCTCGTGCGCCCGGTAGAAGAGCACACCGACCGTCGGCCGGCCCTCCTCGAACGCGTACGAGCCGTGCGTCCCGAAGTCCGGCATCGCGGCGGGTGGCTCGAAGCCCTCACCCGTCAGCAGCACGGTGTCCGACAGGAACCGGGTCAGCTCCCGCAGATTCTCCGGCCCGCCCTGGACCAGATACCGCAGCGCCTCCGCCACCACGCCCGCCGGGACGGACGACTCGGCCATCAGCTCGGCGTCCGGCACGGCCTCACCGGAGAGCAGCACGGTGGGAATCCCGGAAGCGCGCAGGGCCGCGAGCCCGTCCTCCCAGGCGCGCTTGCCGCCGAGCAGCCGTACGACCGCGATGTCGGCGCCCGCCAGCAGCGCCGGCAGCTCGTCGGCGACACCGACCCGGGTCGGGTTGCCGATCCGGTACGCCGCGCCGGAAGCGCGGGCCGCCAGCAGGTCGGTGTCGGCGGTGGACAGCAGAAGTACGGTGCTCACGGTGCCCCCGGGGCTACGAAGGGGAGGCCGGCGGGTGCGCCGTCCTCGATCAGGCGCATCAGCGCGTCGGTGTCGGCGTGCTCCTCGATCAGGTCGCCGAGGCGGTCCAGTTGCTCCTCGCGCAGCGCGTTGAACGCGGTGTCGGGCGCCGGTACGAAGCGCCGCCCGGCGGCCTGGGCCACCCGGCGCAGAAAGGCGCGCCGGAAACCGTCGCTCTCCAGCGAGCCGTGCCAGTGCGTGCCCCAGACCGCCCCGACCCGGCAGCCGTCCAGGAAGGTCTCGTCCCCACCGCGTACATCGGCGACCCCATGGTGGATCTCGTACCCCTCCACCCGCTCCCCGTACGCCTTCCCGGAGGGGCGGGCGAGAGTCTTCTCCGGCGCGAAGCGCACGCGCACCGGCAGCAGCCCGAGCCCGTCCACCGTCCCGGCCCGCGACTCGATCTCGTCCTCGATCGACTCGCCCAGCATCTGGAAGCCGCCACAGATCCCCAGCACCGGCCGGCCCTGGGCCACCCGCCGGTCTATGGCCTCCGCCAGCCCGCGCGCCCGCAGCCACGCCAGTGCCTTCACCGTCCCGCGAGTCCCCGGCAGCACCACCAGATCCGCGTCCGCCAGCTCCTCCGGCCGGTCCGCGAACCGCACCACCACCCCCGGCTCCGCCGCCAGCGCGTCCACATCCGTGAAGTTCGACATCAACGGCACCGCCACCACGGCCACCCGCAGCACATCCTCGCCGTACGGTGGCGCCGCGCTCCGCTCCCGGGCGATCTCCAGCCCGTCCTCCTGGTCGATCCCCAGTCCCTGCCGGTGCGGCAGCACCCCGTAGAACCGCCGCCCGGTCAGCCCGCGCAGCATCTCCAGCCCCGGCTCCAGCAACGACACATCGCCCCGGAACTTGTTCACGATGTACCCCGCCACTAGCGCCTGGTCCTGCGCGCTCAGCAACGCCGTCGTCCCGAAGAACGACGCGAACACCCCGCCCCTGTCGATGTCCCCCACCACGACCACCGGCAGCCGCGCGGCACGCGCAAGCCCCATGTTGACGATGTCCCCCTGCCGGAGGTTGATCTCCGCCGGGCTGCCCGCCCCTTCGCAGATCACCGCGTCGTACTGCCCCCGCAGCTCCTCCAGGCAGCCCACCACCGTCTCCAGCAACTGCGCCCGCCGCCCGTTGTGATAGCCACGCGCGCTCATCTCCCCGACCGGCTTCCCGAGCAGCACCACCTGGCTGGTGCGGTCCCCACCGGGCTTGAGCAGCACGGGATTCATCAGTGCCGTCGGCTCCACGCGTGCGGCCTGTGCCTGCATGGCCTGCGCACGCCCGATTTCGGCGCCTTCCCGGGTCACATACGAGTTCAGTGACATGTTCTGCGCCTTGAACGGCGCGACGGAGACGCCCTGACGGGTGAGCCACCGGCAGATGCCTGCGGTTACGACGCTCTTGCCGGCGTCGGAGGTGGTCCCAGCAACGAGAAGAGCCCCGCTCATGAGCGACCTCGCCAATCAGCCCGTCCGGCGTTTGAGGACCGGGGTCTGGGGCGGAGCCCCAGCGGGGTCCGGGGCGGAGCCCCGGTTTCGGGAAGGGGCGGGGTGGGGGACAGAACGCCCCACGCCAGCCGCCCACCCACCGCAGCCGCCAACGCGAGCGCGCTCACGCGCCACGAAAGCCGCACCGCCCGCTCTATATCGCGCACCTCAACCGCCCGGTTGCCCCCACCGAGCACGGGCCGGTGCTCAACCCGCCCCCCATACGCCAGCGTCCCGCCCAGCCGCACGCCCAACGCCCCCGCGAACGACGACTCGACCGGCCCCGCGTTGGGGCTCGGGTGCTTCGCACCGTCCGTACGCCAGGCCCGCCACGCCCCCCGGCGGTCCGGCCCGGCGAGCACCGTCAGCGCGGCCGTCAGCCGCGCACCCGGCCACCCGGCCACGTCGTCCAGCCGGGCCGAGGCCCACCCGAACCGCCGGAAGCGCGGCGACCGGTGCCCGACCATCGCGTCCAGCGTGTTGACGGCCCGGAAACCGACCAGCCCCGGTACGCCGGCCACGGCGCCCCATACGAGCGCGCCCACGACGGCGTCGGACGTGTTCTCGGCCACCGACTCCACCACCGCCCGCGCGATCTCCCGCTCGTCCAGAGCCTTCGGGTCCCGTCCGCAAAGATGCGGCAGCCGTTCCCGCGCCGCGGCCAGGTCCCCGGCCTCCAGCGCCGCGCCCACCGTCCGGGCCTCGCGCCGCAGCGAAGTGCCGCCGAGCACCGCCCAGGTGGCGGCCGCGGTGAGCCCGGCGGACGCGGTGGGGGAGGAGCGTACGGCCCGTGCGCCGAGCACGGCGGCGCCCACCGCGCCGCCCGCGCACAGCGCGGTGTAGAGCGCGCCCCGGCCCCGGCTGTCACGCCAGAGCCGCTGTTCCAGCAGCCCGGCGGCCCGTCCGAAAGCGGCGACGGGGTGCCCGCGCCGGGGGTCGGCGAACGTGAGGTCGGCCAGCCAGCCAAGTGCCGCGCCACAGGCGAAGACACCGGCGCCGACCGGCGCGATGCGATCCGCTGCCATGGGATCAGCCCGCCGTGGCGGGGTCGTGCGAACGGCGGCTGCCGCGCATGGCTGATGTCCTCACTCAGGGTCCGCGCCCTGGTTCGACTGTGACCGGTGGCGAGAGTCTCCTGGCTCCCGGATCGGCACACCTCCGGCCTTCCAGCCCGCGTACGGGCCGTGGCCGAGTGCGGAGGTGCACTCCCCGGTGACAGTGGCGGGACCGCGCCGGATTCACACCGGACTTCCTCTCCTGCCGCCGCTTGGCATCCGCAACTCCACCACGTGCGCCAATGCCCGTCAACTCACCCTTGACCTGCAAAGGAAGATGTGTGAATCCACACACGAGCGCACAAACGAGCGGGGCACGGACCAGGTCCGTGCCCCGCTCGTACAGGTGCCGTACTGCCGTACTGCGTCAGCTCACGATCAGGAAGATCCCGTACGCCACTGCCGCCGCGCACAGCGCGAAGGCGGCGTATGCGCCCGTACGGGCCACCGTCGCGCCCTCCTTGGCGAGGCCGACGATGCCCAGGGAGAAGAGGCCGACAAGGCCGACGGTGACGGCGAGGCTGACTCCGAAGACGGAGCCGAGGGCTGCCCAGTCGATGCTCATGATGCTGCTGTCCTTAGAGGGTGGTGGTCTGGGCGGCGGGCGCGGCCGGTGTCGTCGGCGCCGCGACCGGGGCCGGGATGGTGGCTGTCAGCGGGCCGGCCGGCGGCGGAGTGACGGCGGCGATGGCGGTGGTGACGACGCCGGGCGCCTCCGCCTCCACCTCGTTGACGTTGGTGTGGTCGACCGGCTTGCGCCGCGCCGCGACCCAGATGGTCGCGCAGGCGGCGGCCGCCAGGGCCGCGACGACGCCGACGCCCCAGTCGCCCTGGTCGGCCAGCAGCGCGGCGCCGGCGGCGGCGAGGCCGGCGGCCGGCAGCGTCAGCGCCCAGGCGACGAGCATGCGGCCGGCGGTGCTCCAGCGGATGACGCCGCCCTTGCGGCCGAGACCGGCGCCCATGACGGAGCCGGAGACGACGTGCGTCGTGGAGAGCGAGAAGCCGAGGTGGGAGGAGGCGAGGATCACCGTCGCGGCGCCCGTCTGGGCGGCGAAGCCCTGCGGGGGCTGGATGTCGGTGATGCCCTTGCCCATGGTGCGGATGATCCGCCAGCCGCCGATGAAGGTGCCGAGCGCGATGGCGAGACCGGCCGAGACGATGACCCACAGCGGCGGGTCGGCGTCGGGGGCGATGACCTTGCCGGTGACGAGGGCGAGGGTGATCACGCCCATGGTCTTCTGCGCGTCGTTCGTGCCGTGCGCCAGCGAGACCAGGCCGGCCGAGGCGATCTGGCCGGCGCGGTAGCCCTTGGCGGTGGCCTTGGGGTCGGCGTCGCGGCCGATCCGGTAGGTGAGGCGGGTCGCCAGCAGGGCGGCGATACCGGCGACGACCGGGGCCGCGATGGCCGGGATGAGCACCTTCTCGGCGACCGCGTCGCCGTTGACCCCGGACAGGCCGACGGAGGCGATGGTGGCGCCGATCAGACCACCCATCAGGGCGTGCGAGGAACTGGAGGGCAGACCGAGGTACCAGGTCACCAGGTTCCACAGGATCGCGCCGACCAGACCGGCGAAGATCACTTCCGGCTGGACGCCGGCGCTCTCGTCGATGATGCCCTTGGAGATGGTCAGGGCGACCTCGACGGAGATGAAGGCACCGACAAGATTGAGGCCGGCGGACATGGCCACCGCCGTCTTGGGCTTGAGCGCGCCAGTGGAGATGGTGGTTGCCATCGCATTGGCGGTGTCGTGGAAACCGTTCGTGAAGTCGAACACGAGAGCGGTAACGATCACGATTCCGATCAGGAGCGTGATGTGTTCCATTTACCCAGGCAATCGTTCGATCGGACAGTGGCGGTGGCGACCGTACGTAATCCGGGTGAACGGAAGGTTAACTAGGGGCGGCTGGGTGGTGGCGGGTCTCTATGAGGCCGCGCGGAGGCCCTGTCAGAGCACTAGGGCCTGTCTTGTGGATCTCCGCGGCGTCGCGCGCCCTGGCACGCACGCTCGCGGCGTTGTCGTCGGTCAACGACGCTCCGCGTCGCTTCCCTCCTCCGCCTTGCGATCGCACGCACCAGACCCCGCTCCTTCCCCACGGAGATCCACAAGACAGGCCCTAGTGCCGCCCCGACACCCGGTCCGCGAGCTGCGCCACCCGGTCCGTCTCCGCGCTGCGTCCGGCCAGCTCACGGCGGTCCGCACCGCGGTACGCCGCGTACATCCCCTGCACCCCGAGCCAGCGCAGCGGCTCCGGCTCCCACTTGCGCACCCGGTGCCCCACCCACGGCAGCGCGGTCAGCGCCGTCCCGTGCGCCTGGCCCGAGTCCAGCTGCACGAGATCGCGCAGCGTGCGCGCGGCGAGGTTCGCCGTCGCCACCCCGCTGCCGACATAGCCGCCCGCCCAGCCGAGCCCGGTCGAGCGGTCCAGCTCCACGGTCGCGCACCAGTCGCGCGGCACACCCAGGACGCCCGACCACGCGTGGTCGATGGCGACCCCCGCCGTCGCCGGGAAGAAGCGGACCAGGATGTCGCGCAGCGCCTCGATGGTCGCGGGCTGCGTACGCCCGTCGTTGTCCGTGCGCGAGCCGAAGCGGTACGGCACGCCCCGGCCACCCAGCGCGATCCGGTCGTCGGCGGTGCGCTGCGCGTACATGTAGGCGTGCGCCATGTCGCCGAGGGCCTCGCGGCCCTCCCAGCCGATGGTCCGCCAGACGTGCTCGGGCAGCGGCTCGGTCGCGATCATCGAGGAGTTCATCGGCAGCCAGGTCCGCTTCTGGCCCTTGACGGAGGCGGTGAAACCCTCCGTGCAGCGCAGCACATACGGCGCGCGCACCGTTCCGTACGCCGTGATCGCGTGCTTCGGCTGGATCTCGGTCACCGGGGTCGACTCATGGATCACCACCCCCGCGGCCTCCACCGCCCTGGCGAGCCCCTGCAGCAGCTTCACCGGATGGATGCGCGCCCCGTGCGGGGTCCAGGTGCCGCCCACCGTGCCGGCGATCCGGATCCGCTCGGCGGACTCGGCCGCGCCCAGCAGCAGCCGGTCCTTCTCGCCGAAGGCGACCTCGGCCTCGTGGAAGGCCTTCAGCCGGGCCAGCTGCGCGGGGGAGTACGCCACCTCCAGCACGCCGCCCTTGTGGACGTCCGCGTCGATGCCCTCCTCGGCGGCGACCCGAACCACCTCGTCCACGGTGTCGTTCATGGCCCGCTGCAGCGCGGCGGCGGCCTCGTGGCCGTGCAGGCGCGCATACCGGTCGCGGCCCGCGATGCCGTTGTAGAGCCAGCCGCCGTTGCGGCCGGAGGCGCCGTAGCCGCAGAACTTCTGCTCCAGGACGACGATCCGCAGGAAGGGCACGGCCTTCTTCAGGTAGTACGCGGTCCACAGACCGGTGTACCCGCCGCCGACGATGCACACGTCGGCGGTCATGTCGCCGGGCAGCGGCTCGCGCGGTGCGGGAATGCCCTCCTGTGCGTACCAGAAGGAGATTCCGCCGTTGACGGTGGTCATTTGAGCCCCTGCAATTCGTATGACTGATCGATGCGGACCGATTGGCGGGACGTTACTGCGCCCCGGGAGGGCGCGGCAACGACCAACCTGTCAGGATCAGGGACTGGAGGTGCGTCGGATGTCAGAGCAGGACCGTCCGGAGGTACAACAGGACGTGCAGGACGCCTGGTCGGCGCTCGTGGCCACGGCTCTGCGTTCGGTCGAGGACGGGCTGGTGGTCGGCACGTCCGGCAACGTCTCCGTCCGGGTCGGCGACCTGGTGCTGGTGACGCCGACCGGCGTCCCCTACGACCGCATCGGTCCCCACGACATAGTCGCCGTGGACCTCGACGGCAAGCAGGTCATGGGCACGCTCCGCCCCAGCAGCGAACTCCCCATGCACCTCGCCATCTACCTCCACACCGACGCCCACGCCGTCGTCCACACCCACGCCGTCCACGCCACCGCCGTCTCCACCCTCCTCTACGAACTCCCCGCCATCCACTACATGGCCGCCGCCCTCGGCGGCAAGATCCGCGTCGCCGACTACGCCACCTACGGCAGCGAGCAGCTCGCCGCCAACGTCCTCCACGCCTTGCGCGAGCGCACCGGCTGCCTCATCCGCAACCACGGCACCATCGTCTACGGCGACGACCTCGACCAGGCCTACGACCGCACCGCCCAGCTCGAATGGATGTGCCAGGTCTGGCTCGCCGCCCGCTCGGTCGACGGCTTCTCCCCCTCCCTGCTCTCCAAGCGCGAACTGGCCCGCGTCGCGGAGAAACTCCGCGACTACGGCCAGCCCAACCAGCCCGATCAGCCCGACGAGGGCCCGCCCGGCGTGTGAGGGCAGACGCTGAGGCGCCGCCCACTGGCAGGCCCCGCATCCCCGCCCGACACTGGAGGGGATGCGCCTGCGAACCGCGGCCGCCATGGCCGCCACGACAGCGATAGGTGCCGGCGCAGCCGCCGTCGCGGCCGGCCGGTACGCATCCGACTTCGCGCTCAAGCCCTCCCGGGACGGCGCACAACCGGAAGCCCCGCTGACCGTGCACGCCGCGGACGACAGCCACGTCACCCTCACCCGCACCCTCGCCTCCGCCCGCCCCGGCGTCTACGGCCTGTGCGGCTCCTCAGGCTCGTCCGGCTCACCCGGCTCCTCCGGGGATGTGCACGCCACCGTCGGCGACGTCCTGTCCACCGCCCCGGACTCCGTGACCCGCAGCCTGCGCCGCACCCCGGGCACCCCGCGCGGCAGGCTCACGCCCGGTGCGGCGGTCCGGCTCACCCCGCAGGCCTACGCGGGCGACCCGCGCGAAGCCCTCGGCCTGGATTTCGACGAGGTCCGGATCCCGGGCGAGCTCGGACCGCTGCCCGCCTGGTTCCTCCCCGGCGCCCGCGATGTCTGGGTGATCACCGTGCACGGCCTCGGCACCACCCGTGAGCACCCCCTTGTCGTCATGGCCGCCCTGCACCACCGGCGGCTCCCGGTGCTGAACATCACCTACCGCAACGACGCCGGCGCCCCCCGCTCGCCGGACGGCATCGGCCACCTCGGGGACACCGAATGGCGCGACCTGGACGCAGCCATGCGCTATGCCGTCCGGCACGGGGCCCGCCGTGTACTCCTCTACGGCTGGTCCACCGGCGCCACGATGGCGCTGCGCGCCGCGGACCACTCCCCGCTGAGCGACCGCGTCAACGGCCTGATCCTCGATTCGCCCGTCCTGGAATGGCAGACCACGCTACGGGCGTCCGCCGCGGGTCACGGCGTCCCCGGCCTGCTGCTGCCCCTGGCCGTGCGCGCCGCCGAAGGCCGCACCGGGCTGCACGCCGCACGCCTCGCCGACTCCGCCGAGCCGGCCCGCCTGCGCGTCCCCACCCTCATCTTCCACGGGCCCGACGACACCCTCGCACCCTGGGCCCCCTCCCGCCGCCTGGCCGCGGCCCGCCCTGACCTGGTCTCCCTGCACTCCTTCCCCGGCGCTCCGCACGCCGCCATGTGGAACCGCGACCCCCACCGCTACGAGGAGACGCTGCGCCGCTTCGTCATCCCGCTGGTCTGACAGCGCTGGTCCGAGAGCCCGGGCAAATCGTCGCTGCTCAGCGCAAATCACGTGCCGCCGAGGCGCCTCGCGGATACGCCCGTTTGGGTTTCTGGGCGCTCACCCGCAAGACTGCTCCCGTGACGTCCCGTATTCCGCGAGACACTCCGCTTCGCCTCGTCCCCCGCAGGCCGTTGGCAGCTGCGCCCCGCGCGGCCGCAGCGCGCCGTTCACGTCCGCCCAGACCCCCGGAGGGGACCCCCGCACTTCCCGAACTCGCCCGCCGGGCCCGTACCGAACTCGCCGATGCCGTGCGCCTCGCGCGCTGGGCCGACGCCGCGACCGCGATGGCGACCGCCACCGCCCGCCCCGGCGCCGGCGGCATACTGCGGGATGCCGACATCCAGCGGGCCGCCGCCGTCCTGCGGCTGACAGACCGGCAGGTGCGCGCCGCCTGGGACCGCGCGCGCCTGGCCGGCCTCATCGAGCTGCACAAGGGTGCCGCCCGCCCCGGCTGGCGGCTGCGCGCCTGGGACCGGGACGACACCGCCGTGCTGCGCGGCTGGGTCGCCCTGTTCGACGCGTGGTCCCTCGCGCACCCCGCAGACCAGAACCCGGCGTACGAGGGCTGCGACCCCTCCCTGGTCGCGGAAGTCGTCGAGGCCGCTCCTCAGCTGCTCTCCCTTCTCCATCTGTCATCCGGTCCCGTGGCCGTCGCCGCACTCCTGGACCTGCTGCGCCAGCGCGTGGCCGAGCTCCGTGAGGAACGCCACGAGCCACCCGCCGACGGAACCGGCGGCAGCCGGGACGAGCTGTCGCTGCTCCTGGACTGGACCCTCGACGCACTCGCCCGGGTCGGCGCCCTGCGCTCACGTGACCCGGAGCGCGCCGACGAGGTGACGATCACCGCACTCGGCAGCTGGGCGGTGTGGGTCAAGCTGGAGCAGATCTGCGTGGCCGCGCAGGGCCCCGCCGGCAATATCGAGCAGTCCGCCGAGGAGATGCTCAAGGCCTGCGTCGGCCTCTCCCCGGGGCCCGCCCGCACTGAGCACCAGGCCTGGCTGGCCGCCCGCCCGGTCGACCGGGCCGTCGCCGAACTGCTGGACGTCGCCCGTGGCGACGACGCCCTGCTGCGCGGCCTGGCCTTCGAGGCACTGCGCTCCGTCGGCGCCCCCGCCGAGCCCGCCGTCCGAGCCGTCACCGGCGAGGCGTCACTGCGCCCGTACGCCCTGCTCTGGATCGCCGAGCAGGAGGGCGGCGACCCCGACGCCATCGACGAACTGCTCACCCGTGAGGAGGCCACCTGGCTCTGGGTGGACACCGCCGCGGCCGTCGCCGAGCACGGCGAGAGCCACCTGCTGGTCAGTCACCTCGACGCCGCTCTGCAGGGTTCCGTCTCCCGCCTCCTCGCCGAGCTCACCGCCATCGGGCACCCCCGCACCGTCCAGGTGCTGGTGGCGCTCGCAGCCGCCCACCCCGACCCGGCCCTGGCCAAGGCGATGCGCCGCGCCGCCTTCCAGGTCCACACGGGCGGCGAGTGACTCAGGCCGGTATCCGGGGCCGGTACGTGCCGAAGCTCCAGATGTTGCCCTCCGGGTCGCGGGCCGAATAGTCCCGCGACCCGACCCCCTCTTCTGATGAGTAGGGCTGGTCACTGAGCGGCAGCACGACGTCCGCGCCCGCCGCCACCGCCCGCGCGTGGTGGGCGTCGGCGTCCGCCACCACCACGTACACCGACACCGGTCCCAGGTCCTTGGCGATCCGCCCGAACGCACTGTCGTTCTGCGCGCTGCCCAGCATCACCATGCCGTTGCCGTAAGCGAGTTCGGCATGGTGGACCACACCGTCCCCGCCCTCGTACAGGGCGACCTCGGTGAAGCCGAACGCGTCCTTGAGAAAGGCGACGGCGGCCTTCGCGTCCCGGTACCGCAGCGTCGGGCAGATGGTGGGCGTGGCTCCGTTGCCTGCCATGACGATCACTCTCCCCTTTGATGTGACCTGGATCTCAGTCTGGCAGGGGGGTCTGACAATCGCCCCTGGTGGTTCCGGCCGCCAGGGTCAGTCCTGGCCGTTATCGCCTGGCAATCCGCTGGACCGCTCCCGGTAGACTGGCCTGCATGGCAGTTCTCCTCGCGCAATAGACGGCGTCGCAACACTCATCCACCGTCCCGACTGCCGTCCGCCACGCCTTGGAGTCTTTCCCGTGATCACTGCCACCGGCCTTGAGCTGCGCGCCGGAGCCCGCGTCCTCATCGAGTCCGCCTCGTTCCGTATCGCCCGCGGCGACCGCATCGGCCTCGTCGGCCGCAACGGCGCCGGCAAGACCACCCTCACCAAGGTGCTGGCCGGTGAGGGCATCCCCGCCGCAGGCAGCGTCACCCGCTCCGGCGAGGTCGGCTATCTGCCGCAGGACCCGCGCACCGGCGACCTCGACACCCTCGCCAGCGACCGCATCCTGTCCGCCCGCGGGCTGGACGAGGTGCTGCGCAAGATGCGCGAGAACGAGGAGCGCATGGCGACCGGCAAGGGCGCCACCCGCGAGAACGCGATGAAGAAGTACTCGCGCCTGGAGACGGAGTTCCTCACCAAGGGCGGGTACGCCGCCGAGGCCGAGGCCGCCACCATCTCCGCCGCGCTCGGCCTGCCCGACCGCGTGCTCGGCCAGCCGCTGCACACCCTGTCCGGCGGCCAGCGCCGCCGAGTCGAACTGGCCCGGATCCTGTTCTCCGACGCCGACACCCTGCTGCTCGACGAGCCCACGAACCACCTCGACGCCGACTCCATCGTCTGGCTGCGCGACTACCTCAGGACCTACCGCGGCGGCTTCGTCGTGATCTCCCACGACATCAACCTGGTCGAGACGGTTGTCAACAAGGTCTTCTACCTTGACGCCAACCGCTCCCACATCGACGTCTACAACATGGGCTGGAAGCTCTACCTGGCCCAGCGCGAGGCCGACGAGAAGCGCCGCAAGCGCGAGCGCGCCAACGCGGAGAAGAAGGCCGCGACCCTCAACTCGCAGGCCGACAAGATGCGCGCCAAGGCCACCAAGACCGTCGCCGCGCAGAACATGGCCCGCCGCGCCGAGAAGCTGCTCTCCGGCCTGGAGGCCGTACGCGCCTCCGACAAGGTCGCCAAGCTGCGCTTCCCCGATCCCGCGCCCTGCGGCAAGACCCCGCTGATGGCCTCGGGGCTGTCCAAGTCGTACGGATCGCTGGAGATCTTCACCGACGTGGACCTGGCCATCGACCGGGGCTCCCGGGTCGTCATCCTCGGCCTCAACGGCGCCGGCAAGACGACGCTGCTGCGCCTGCTGGCCGGCGTCGAGACACCCGACACCGGCAAGGTCGAGCCCGGCCACGGCCTCAAGCTCGGCTACTACGCGCAGGAGCACGAGACGCTCGACCCGGACCGCACGGTCCTGGAGAACATGCGCTCGGCCGCGCCCGACACGGACCTGGTCGAGATCCGCAAGATCCTCGGCTCGTTCCTGTTCTCCGGCGACGACGTCGACAAGCCCGCCGGGGTGCTCTCCGGCGGCGAGAAGACCCGGCTGGCGCTGGCCTCCCTGGTCGTCTCCAGTGCCAACGTGCTGCTGCTCGACGAGCCCACCAACAACCTCGACCCGGCCAGCCGCGAGGAGATCCTCGGCGCGCTGCACACCTTCAGCGGCGCGGTGGTGCTCGTCACCCACGACGAGGGCGCGGTGGAGGCGCTGCAGCCCGAGCGGATCATCCTGCTGCCCGACGGCGTCGAGGACCTGTGGGGCGAGGACTACGCGGATCTGGTCTCGCTGGCCTGATCCGCCGCTGATCCGGCGGCGATCCGCCGCTGATGCGGCGGCCTGATCCACTCGGGTGGATCAACTTCTGGATCTTTCGGCCGACGGGTGATCCTTCATCTGTGTGAGTCCGTCTCATCACTCCCCGGGGACGCCCGGGGAGTGGCGACTCTCCGTGTCGATCAGCGGCATCACATGCGGAAACCCCTTACCGACCATGGTGACCTGCCCTTTCTCTGCGGCCATCGGGACGCGTCCGGCAGAAGCGTGCAGGGGGCACCATTCCCGGCGGAAATGTTGTCGGACGGACCTTGCCGAATGGGTGGCCAGGAAGCGCCCAAGGGGTGATCATGAGAGTCCGAAGCGCACTTCCCTGGAGGAGGCACGGGTGGCCGAGACTCTGAAGAAGGGCAGCCGGGTGACCGGCGCCGCGCGCGAAAAGCTCGCGGCAGACCTGAAGAAGAAATACGACGGCGGTGCGAGCATCCGGGCACTGGCCGAAGAGACCGGCCGTTCCTACGGCTTCGTACACCGGATGCTCAGCGAATCCGGCGTGACCCTGCGTGGTCGCGGTGGAGCGACACGGGGCAAGAAGGTCCCCGCGTCCTGACGTCCAGCACATATCGATGGGCGTCGGCGCACCTCTCCGGGCTCCCGTCCGTGGATCTCCGTTGGTGCCACCCGGTCGCATTACCGACCGACCGGGTGGTTACTCTTCGGTAATCGAATCCGCGGTTCGCTCGGAGGTGCCCGATGTCCGACCCCACTGTGCTGCTCGACCGTGACGGAGTACGGCTCACGGCGGAAGACGCCGTAGCCACAGTCACACTGAGCAACCCGGGCAAGCGGAACGCCCAGTCGCCCGCGATGTGGCGGGCGTTGGCCGAGGCAGGCCGGCAGCTGTCGGGCAGTGTCCGGGTGGTCGTGCTGCGCGGGGAAGGCGTGTCCTTCTCCGCAGGGCTCGACCGGCAGATGTTCACTCCCGAAGGAATCGACGGTGAACCGTCATTCATCGACCTCGCACGCGCTTCCGAGGCCGAACTCGACGCCACCATCGCCTCCTACCAGGAGGCCTTCACCTGGTGGCGGCGTCATGATGTGATCACCATCGCCGCCGTCCAGGGTCATGCGATCGGGGCCGGCTTCCAGCTCGCCCTCGCCTGCGATCTGCGCGTCGTCGCCGACGACGTGCAGTTCGCCATGCGCGAGACCAGCCTCGGGCTCGTCCCCGACCTCACCGGCACCAAGCCCCTCCTCGACCTGGTCGGCTACGGCCGTGCCCTCGAGATCTGCGCCACCGGCCGCTTCGTCGGCGCCGAGGAGGCCTACCGCATCGGCCTCGCCAACCTCGTCGTCCCCGCCGCCGAACTCGACGCCGCCGTCAAGGACCTCGCCGCCCCGCTCCTCGCCGCCCCGCGCGACGCGGTGATCGAGACCAAGGCCCTGCTGCGCGGCGCCGGCACGCGCGACTACGACCAGCAGCGCGCCGCCGAGCGCGCCGCGCAGGCCCGGCGGCTGCGGGACCTGGCGGGAATCGCGGAGTAGGCCCCTGCGCGGCGGTTTGGTGGGTTACTCCACATCGGTGACGAGCACGGCCAGCGGTGCGACCACCTGCCGCACCGCCCGCGCCACGTCCGGCACCCGGTGCCCGGCCATCACGGCGATCTGCGTGTACGCCTCCGAACCCGCCCCGCCCAGCCGTGCGGTCACGCGGGTGCCGGGGACCGGGCCGGGCTCACCCTCCGGCAGGGAAGCCGCCGGTTCCGGCGGCACTGGATCCGGCGGCACCGGGGCCTCGTCGATCAGCCCGGTGACGGTGAGGTCGACGGCGGCGATTCGCAGGCCGAGGCCGTCGTGGGCGGCCTCCCACAGCACACCGCGCAGCCGCTGCGCGGTGATCGGCAGCGGCCGGTCGGGGGCGGCCTCGAACGCCGCATGCGCATGCAGCGCACCGGATTCGTCCGGGCCCATGCGCAGCGAGCCCAGCCGTACGCCCGCGACCTCCGCGGCCGCGGTGCGCAGCACGCCCGCAGCGGCCTGCTCGGTGATCCACAGACCCTCGGCGGGCTCGCCGAGCGGCAGCAGGCGGCCAAGGGCGACCTGCGCACGTACTGCTTCGGCCAAACGCTCTGACGTCATCGCGGCTTCCTCCTCCGGCACCTAGTGTGGGCCACAGAGCGGAAGGGGATGACTCGCGATGAGCGACACAGAGCCTGCCGGCAACGGCAAGACCCTGGAACAGGGCACCAGCCCGGGCATGGGCCCGGGCGCGGCGGGACGGCGCGCGCCGCTGGGGACCCCGGCCACCCGGGGACGTACCACCATCGCCGACGGCGTCGTCGAGAAGATCGCCGGGCTCGCCGCCCGCGACGTGGTGGGCGTGCATGCCCTCGGCACGGGCCTGTCCCGCACCTTCGGTGCCGTACGGGACCGGGTGCCCGGCGGGAAGTCGCAGACGCGCGGGGTCAAGGCGGAGGTCGGCGAGGTGCAGACCGCGCTCGATCTGGACATCGTCGTGGACTACGGCGTGTCCATCGTCGAAGTGGCGCGTACGGTACGGGAGAACGTGATCGCGGCGGTCGAGCGGATGACCGGCCTCGAGGTCGTCGAGGTCAACATCGCCGTGGGCGATGTGAAGCTGCCCGATGACGACGATGACGAAGAAGCTGAGCAGAGGGTCCAGTGATGAGCAATTCCGTGGTGGGCCTGATCGCGGGGATGGCACTCGGATTCGCCGGGTACTTCGGCGGATTCGCCGCCTTCCTGTTGGTCGCGGCGCTCGGTGCGGTCGGATTCGTGGCGGGAAGGCTGCTCGACGGCGACCTGGAGCTGGGCGACTTCTTCCGCGGCCGCGACCGCCGCCGGTGAGCGTACGAAAGTGACCGTCCCCGTGCCCGTGCCCCCCGCCGAGCGAGGCTCGCTGCGCATCGCGGACCGCGTCGTCGCCAAGATCGCGGCCCGCGCCGCGCGTGACGCGCTGGCCGACGCGCCCCAGGCCGAGCACGTGCCGATCGGCACCAGGCCGAACGCCTCGGTCGCGCTGCGGCGCGGGAGCGCGTACGTACGGCTGTCGGTCGAGCTGGGCTACCCCAACGACATCGGGGCGGTGGCCCGTTCGGTACGCCTCCATGTCGCCGATCGCGTACAGGCGCTGACCGGGATGGACGTGCCCGACGTGGCCGTGGAGGTGGAGCGGCTGCACTCGCCCGCGACGCATCCCGACGACGAGGGGAGGGTCCGATGAGCGCACCGGAAGCCGTCCCTGTGCCCGACGTCCCCCAGGTTCCCGAAGCTCCCGAAGCTCCCCGGATTCCCCCGGCGCGGCGCTTCTGGTCCGCCCGCCGGATCCCGGCCGCGCTCACCGCGCTGGTGGTGCTCGGCGCGGCAGGACTGCTGCTCTACGACATCGCGGCGGTGCGCGCGGGCCGCCCCGGCATGGGCTGGCGCCGCACCCTCGCCGACGAACTGGCCCACCGCCCCCTGGACGACGTCTGGGTTATCACGGGCGCCGCCGTCGCCTGCGCACTCGGCCTGTGGCTGATCCTGCTCGCCCTCACCCCCGGGCTGCGTGCCGTACTGCCCATGCGCCGGGACACCACCCCCACCGCCCTGCGGGCCGGCCTCGACCGGCACGCCGCCGAACTCGCCCTGCGCGACCGGGCGATGGAGATCTCCGGCGTCCGGTCCGCGCGTGTCACCGTCAGCCGCCGCCGGGCCCGGGTCCGCGCCGAAGTCAGCTTCCGCGACACCGACGCCGTACGCGCCGAACTCGACGTGGCCCTCGCCGAGGGGCTCGGCCAGCTGTGCCTGGCCCGCCCGCCGGCGCTCTCCCTGTCCCTCCGCCGTATGACAGGAGGCTGAGACGGAATGCGCATGCGTCGTACGACCGTCAACCGGCTGCTGCTCGGGCTCATCGGGCTCGTCCTGCTCGCCGTCGGCCTGGCCGTGCTGGCCCGAGGGCTCGAAGCGCCGCACCACGTACTGCTGACCGCGGGCACGCGGCGCCGCTACCGGAGCGAGGACTGGTGGTGGCCCACCGTCATCGGGGCTCTGGGAGTACTGGTCGTCGGTGCTCTGTGGTGGCTGCTGGCGCAGCTGCGCGACCGCCGGCTCCGCCAGATCCACATCGACAGCGGCGACGGCCGGGGCGCGGTGCTGCGCGGCCGCGCACTGGAAGAGATCATCGCCGCCGAGGCCGAGCGCCTCCCGGGCGTCGCCCGCGCCCACACCGCCCTTTCCGGCAGGCGCGGCACCCCCGCCGCCAGCCTCCTCCTCGCCCTCGCCCCGCACGCCAACCCCGGCGCGCTCCTCACCGACCTCGACACCGCCGTCCTCGCCCGCGCCCGCACCACCGCGGCCCTCGACCCCCTGCCGGTGGAGGCCCGCCTGCGCGCGGTGAGCCATCGCGCCGCGCGCGTGAGCTGACCATCCGGCCGGCGCAAAGGCCTATCGCACGACGCCCGCCCCCGAAAGTGTCAGCGCCGTGTTCACCAGCCCGATATGGCTGAAGGCCTGCGGAAAGTTCCCCAGCTGCCGCCCCTCCACCGGGTCCCACTCCTCCGCGAGCAGTCCCACGTCGTTGCGCAGCGACAGCAGCTTCTCGAACAGCTCGCGGGCCTCCCCTTCCCGGCCGACCCGGTGCAACGCGTCGGCCAGCCAGAAGGAGCAGGCCAGGAAGGCCCCCTCACTGCCCGGCAGGCCGTCCACGCTGCTCTCCTCCAGCGTGTAGCGCCGCACGAACCCGCCGTGGTCCAGTTCCCGTCGCACCGCCTCGACCGTGCCCGCCACCCGCGGGTCCCGCGCCGGGAGGAAGCCGACCTGCGGGATGAGCAGCGTGGCCGCGTCGAGTTCCCGGGAGCCGTAGAACTGGGTGAAGGTGCCGCGTACGGGATCGAAGCCCTTGCGCAGCACCTCGCGGTGCACCGCCTCGCGCATCGCGCGCCACCGGTTCGGGTTGCCCTTCAGCTGGGGCCGCAATTCCAGCATGCGCACCGCGCGGTCCGCGGCGACCCAGGCCATGACCTTCGAGTGCACGAAGTGCTGCCGCTCGCCGCGCACCTCCCACAGCCCCTCGTCGGGCTCGCGCCACTTGCTCTCCAGGAAGTCCATCAGCGCGCGCTGCACCGCCCAGGCGTGCTTCTTCTCCCTCAGCCCGCAGGTCTGCGCGAGGTAGAGGGAGTCGAGTACCTCGCCGTAGACGTCCAGTTGGAGCTGCTCGACGGCCGCGTTGCCCACCCGGACCGGCAGTGAGGCCTCGTAGCCGTCGAGCCAGGGCAGCTCGCTCTCCGGGAGCCGCCGCTCGCCCGCGATCCCGTACATGATCTGCAGGTCGGCCGGGTCTCCGGCGACGGCGCGCAGCAGCCAGTCGCGCCACTCGGCGGCCTCCTGCTGGAAGCCGCTGGTCAGCAGTGCGTTGAGGGTCAGTGTCGCGTCGCGCAGCCAGCAGTAGCGGTAGTCCCAGTTGCGTACGCCCCGGATCTCCTCGGGCAGGGAGGTGGTCGCGGCGGCCACGATGCCCCCGCTGGGTCCGTAGGTGAGGGCCTTCAGTGTGATCAGCGACCTGAGCACCGGCTCTCGCCACGGCCCGTCGTAGCGGCACTGGGAGGCCCACTTCTCCCAGTCCTGGAGGCTCTGCTCCAGCGCCTCGTACGGATGGACGAGACCCGGCCGCTTCTCGTGCGAGGGATGCCAGGTGAGGACGAAGGCGACCCGCTCGCCGGCGTTGACCGTGAATTCGGAGTGCGTGCAGAAGTCCCTGCCGTATGTGTGCACCTCGGGCTCGCTGCGCAGCCACGTGGAGTCGGGTCCGGCGATGGCGACCCGGTGGCCGTCGACGCGCCGCACCCAGGGGACGACGCTGCCGTAGTCGAAGCGCAGGCGCAGCTCGCCCTTCATCTCGACCCGGCCGGAGATCCCCTCGACGATGCGGATGACATCGGGCGCGCGATCGCGCTGCGGCATGAAGTCGATGACCTTGACGGCGCCGGCGGCGGTCTCCCAGACGCTCTCCAGCACGAGGGTGTCGCCCATGTAGGAGCGCCGGGAGCAGGGCCCGTCGTTGCCGGCCGGGGCGATCCGCCAGTGGCCGTTCTCCTGGTCGCCGAGGAGGGCGGCGAAGCAGGCGGCGGAGTCGAAGCGGGGCAGGCAAAGCCAGTCGATGGAGCCGTTCTTGCCGACCAGCGCGGCGGTCTGCAGGTCGCCGATGACGGCGTAGTCCTCGATGCGTCCTGGCACGGTGCCCGCCTCTCTACGGATACCGCTAGCCTGCCCCGGAATGCTGGGGCGACGCGACCGCAGGGACCGGTTCCGCCTTGGTGTCGCTGCCGCCGGGCGGGGCCGCGAGCCGTTCCCTGCGTTCGCGCCTGACCAGGATCACCCAGCCGACCGGGACCATGGCGGTGAACAGCCACCACTGGATCGCGTACCCCATGTTGAGCGCGGAGCTGATGTCGCCGGGCTCGGGGATCAGCTCGGGCTGCGCGCCGGCCGGCTTCGGCGCCGTGGTGGCCAGCTCGACGTAGCCGCCGACCAGGGTCTCGGGGACCTGCTTGGCGACCAGGGTGCTGTTGATCAGCGAGATCTGGCGGTCGGGCAGGCCGGCGCGGTTGCGGATGCCCGTCGCGGCCGTCGTCTCGTCCGGGCGCAGCCTTCCGGTGAGGGTGACCTCGCCGCCCGGCGCCTTGGGGACCTTCGGGAACGTCGTGAGGTCGTCACCGGCGGCGATCCAGCCCCGGTTGACCAGTACCGCCCTGCCGTCCGCCAGCACCAGCGGTGTGATCACGTGGTAGCCGATGCTGTCGCCGTCCGCCGCCGTCCGCTGCCGGGCGACCATCTCGTGCGCGGCGTCGTAGTGCCCCCGCAGGGTGACCGTGCGGTAGAGGTACGAGGACGGCACGGTGCGACCCGGCCCGGTCAGCGACTCGACCGGCACGGCCGGGGCGGCCAGGTTCCGGTCGATGACATGGTTGGTCGCCTCCTTGCGGTCGTGCCGGTGCAGCTGCCAGAAGCCCAGCTTGTACATGGTGGGCATCACGAGCAGGCCGATGAGGGTGAGGATCACCCATTGCCGGGACAACAGGAAGCGGTACACCCCACGACCGTACAACTCGGTCGTGGGGTGCCTGTCGGTAGGGGAGGGTTACGCGGTGGAGGGCAGTGTGCCCACGCGGTCCACGATCCCGGTCTCTCCGGCCGCCTTGGAGCAGTGGCCACCGCAGTACCACTTGCCGTTGACCTCGACGCCATGGCCCACGATCCGCACCATGCAGTGCTCGCAGACCGGTGCCATCCGGTGGATGGCGCACTCGAAGCTGTCGAAGACATGGACCGCGCCCTGCGCGTGCACCTCGAAGCTCATTACGTAGTCATTGCCGCAAACTTCACATCTCGCCATGGGGCCCAGGGTGAAGCGCGGTGCCGGACGCGGCAACCGGAAACCGGGTGCGTCGCGGCGGCACCACCCGGATGGCGCTAGAGCCTGCTTCGTGTCCTAGCCGTGGACGTCGGGCGCCGGGGCCACGTCCTTCAGCAGTTCGACGAAGCGCCGCTCGTCGATGACCGGGGTGCCGAACTGGCCGGCCTTGGTGACCTTGCTGCTGGGGGAGTCCGGGTCGTTGGTGACGAGCAGGCTGGTGAGCCGGCTCACGCTGGACGCCACATGCAGCCCGGCGTCGGTCGCCCGGTCCTCCAGCAGCTCGCGGTCTATGGCGGTGTCACCGGAGAAGGCGACCCGCATGCCCTGGGTCAGCGGCCCCTCGGCGGGCATCCGCCCCGGGTTGGGGTAGGGGCAGGAGGGCCGCTTGCGGGAGGGCCGCCAGCTCATCGGCCGGTACGTGGAGCGATAGCCGGCCGAGCCGTTGTTGAGGCCCGACATGCCTCCGGAGCCGTCGGCCCATTCGGTCAGCGGCCGGCAGGCGTGCAGCGGCAGCCGCAGCCCCGCCTCGGCGGCCAGATGGAGGCTGGGCCGGAAGGCCTCGGCCAGCACGCGGGCGTCGTCGAGGGCGTGGTGGGCGCGCTGCTGCACGACGCCGTAGTGCGCGGCCAGGGACTCCAGCTTGTGGTTGGCCAGCGGCAGCCGCAGCTCCTTGGAGAGCACGATGGTGCACAGCCGGTGCTCGACGGGCGCGGCCGAGTTGGCGCGGGCGTACTCGCGGGCCAGCATCGACCAGTCGAAGACCGCGTTGTGCGCGACCAGGACCCGGCCGTCCAGCCGCTCCGCCAGGGTGGCGGCGATCTCCGGGAAGAGCGGGGCGTCGTCGAGCATCGCGCTGGTGAGGCCGTGGATCCACACCGGGCCGGGATCCCGCTGCGGGTTGACGGGGGAGTACCAGTGATCCTGCACATCGCCGCGCGCGTCCAGCCGGTAGACGGCGGCGGACACTATCCGGTCGTCGCGGCCCAGGCCGGTGGTCTCGACGTCCACGACGGCGTATCCGTCGGGGTAGGCCTCGGGCCACGGCTGGGGCTGTGGCGGCTGCGGAATCGGGGGCGCGTGCATGGTGGAACACAATACGGGCCGCCGCTGACAGTGGTCGAAGCCGGAGCCTCGCGGAGCGTAGCTCTGCGCGCCCGGGCGACCGCTTTCCGTATTGGGCCTGCATGAGTCTTTACGTCTGCGCCGCCGCCATTCCCCAGCGGCTCGCTGACTGCCCCACCGCCCACCGCCGGGGAGTTCGAGCTGCGCGCCGACTTCTGCGCCCGGGCGCCCGGGCGGCGGGCGGGGGTTGGGAACTGCTGTCGGTGCATTGCACGGAAGTGATTTCTGGCGAGTGTGAGTAAGTACCGGGCCGGTCAGGACATGGCTGTCCGGCCGCGTGTCGGAGAAGGTTTCCCTGTCGTCTGGATGGTGTTTTCCGGGCCCGTTTCGGGAGGGGAACGGAGGTTCTTGGGTCGAATGGGTGACCTTTGCGGGTGGGGTTCGTTGATTGCCGTGACAGGGTCTTCGGCCGAGCGGGGGTGAACGGGTGAACGGGGTACGGGAGTTGGTGGCGTCGTTCGTGGTGCCCGGCCCTTGCGGGGTGGCCGTCCGGGACCGGTTGCGGGTCTCCGACGTGGACGTAGCCGTGCTAGGTGAGGTCGGCGCCTTCCTGGGTTCGCTGGCCGCGGGGGATCTCGCGGCCCGGTCCCGCCACGGCTTGGCGCATGATGCCGCCGCCTGGGCGGTGCGCAAGCGGGAGTTGACCGGGCGCTCGTCGTCGCGCTGGTCGGGGAGTATCACCAAGGCCACGCATGATCAGTGGGCGCTGGCCCGGCGCGGCCAGGCCGCCCACATCATCTGGCTGCGGGGGCAGATCGAGCAGATCGAGGCCCGCCTGGCACGCCCGCTGGGTGCCAAGGCCGACAAATGGGCGGGGCTGGTACGCGGCTATGCATCCCGTGCGGAGTGGCATGCCAAGTCCCGTCGCCTGCACGTCCTGAAGGGGCGGCTGGCGGCGCTGGAGGCGGACTGGGCGGCGGGTCGGGTGCGGGTGGTGCGCGGCGGCAAGCGGTTGGCGAACACCCGTCACCACCTCGCTGAGGCTGGGCTGAGCGAGGAGATGTGGCGGGAGCGGTGGCAGGCGGCGCGGATGTACCTGGCCGCGGACGGGGAGTCCGGTAAGCGCTTCGGCAACGAGACCATCCGCGTCACCGGCAGCGGACAGCTCTCGCTCCGACTCCCGCTCCCACTGGCCCACCTGGCCAACGCGCCGCATGGCAGGTACGTACTGGACGCTCGGGTGGCATTCCAGCACCGGGGGCCAGGAGTGGCTCGACCGGATCACCGCCGACCGGGCGGTCCGCTACCGCATCCACCACGACACGGTGCGCGGGCGCTGGTATGTGACCGCGTCCTGGCAGCGGGCCGCCGTCCCCGTCCTGCCCCTTGAGGCGGCACTGGCCCGGGGGGTTGTGGGGGTGGACATGAACGACGATCACCTCGCCGCCTGGCAACTCGATGTGCACGGCAACCCGGCCGGAGAGCCGCAGCGCTTCTTCTACGACCTGACCGGGAGCGCGGATCACCGGGATGCGCAGCTCCGGCACGCACTGACCCGGCTGCTGCACTACACCCGCCGCTGCGGCGCCACGGCGATCGCCGTCGAGGACCTCGACTTCACTGACGGCAAGAGCCGGGAGAAGCACGGCCGCAACAAACGCTTCCGTCGGCTGATCTCCCGCTTCCCGACCGCGAAACTCAAGGCCCGACTCGTGTCGATGGCCGCCGAACAGAACGTGGCGGTCGTCGCGGTCGATCCGGCCTACACCAGTCGGTGGGGTGGCCAGTACTGGCAGAAACCCCTGGCCACCCCTACCCGCAAGACCACCCGGCACGATGCGGCGAGCATCGCGGTCGGAAGGCGCGCCCTCGGACATCCGATCCGGCGACGGACGACACCGCCCCATGCACACCAGAGCGATGTGCATGGGCATCGGACCGTCCAGGCCCGACCGGACACCCGAAGGCGTGAGGAAACCCGCCCCCACTTGCCCGGACCACGCACACGATGCGTGCCGCCCGGTGGTGGAGCGAAAGCGGGGGACCAGTGTGCCCAACACCGTTCGGGGCTCACGGCTGAGCATGCGTTCTGGCAACAGGACTTACTCCCGCTCAGTCCATGGGAACGGTAAGTGCCCTCGTCGTGCGGGTAGTCGCTACCCCACATGATCTTGTCGAGGCCTATCCGCTCGCGCAGCGGCACCTCGTGGGGCCGTATGAAGCTCGCGCCGACGAAGCAGTTCTCCTGCCATACGGCCCTGGGGCCCTTGCCCATTGCCTTGGCCAGCCCGGCGCCGAACTTGGCCAGGCCCGCCTCCTACACCCGCGAGGGGCTCCGGATCGCCTACGCGGGCCTGCCGCCCGCCGAGATCGCCGCCATGGCCGCCAGGACCGGGCCCACGGTGGCTGAACTGGAAGAGCCGCTGAAGGAGCCTCCGGCGGACGCCACCAGCCCCGCCTTCGCGCCGGGCGGTTCGGTGCGCGTCTGGTGAGTCCGGCGAGTCCGGTGAGGACACCGACCGTTACCCTCGCGGGGTGAGCGACGAAGCCAACCACCACGAGGCCCACAACGGTGACCTCGCCACCCGGCTCAACTGGCTGCGGGCCGCCGTGCTCGGCGCCAACGACGGCGTGGTCTCGACGGCGGGCCTGGTCGTCGGCGTCGCCGGGGCCACCGGCTCCCGCAGCGCCCTGCTCACCGCCGGGCTCGCCGGACTGCTGGCCGGGTCGCTGTCCATGGCGGCGGGGGAGTACGTCTCCGTAAGCACCCAGCGCGACTCGGAGAAAGCCGCCCTCGCGCAGGAGGAGCGCGAGCTGGAGACCGAGCCGGCCGCCGAGCTCGCCGAACTGGCCGACCTGCTGGAAGGCCGCGGCCTCACCCCCGAACTGGCCCTTGAGGTGGCCGAGCAGTACACCGAGCGGGACGCGCTGCGCGCGCATGCGCGGATCGAGCTCGGAATCGACCCCGACGAGCTCACCAACCCCTGGCACGCCGCCGGGGCCAGCTTCCTCGCCTTCACCGTCGGCGCGCTGCTTCCCCTGCTCGCCATCGTGCTGCCGCCCACCGCCCTGCGCGTGCCGGTCACCTTCGTGTCGGTGCTCCTCGCCCTCGCCTTCGCGGGCTGGGGCAGCGCCCGCCTCGGCTCGGCCCCGGTCCGCCCGGCCGTCCTGCGCAACATGGGCGGCGGCGCGCTCGCGATGGCGGTGACCTACGCCGCGGGGACCCTGCTGGGAGCCGCGGGCGTATGAGCGGGCCAGCGGGCCGGCCCAACCCGTCCGCACCGCCCTCAGGACGCTCGTGAAGCTCTGAGCGCCTGAAGGCGGTACGGCCGGGACGGCTCCGGGACGGCTGCTACTTCGTCACCGCGGCCAGCGCGTTGACGATGCCGGAGCCGTAGAAGCTGTTGATCCCCTTGCCCGTGGTGCAGGTGGAGTCCGCGACGCCGTTGCCGTCCGGGTCGTACAGGCCCGTCGGGCAGCCGGGGTTGACGGCCTCGGCCTTGAGGATCCGCAGGATCTGCGCCGGGGTGGCGTGCGGGTGGGTGCTCTTCACCAGCGCGGCGACAGCGGCGACGTGCGGGCTCGCCATCGAGGTGCCCTGGAGGTACCCGTACGTGTTGCCCGGCAGGGTGGACAGGATCCGGCCGTTGGCGTCCGGGGTGTCCGGGATCTGGTAGCGGTCGCCGCCGGGGGCCGCGACATCGATGACGCCCAGGCCGTAGCTGGAGTAGTACGACTTGAGGTTCTGGACGCCGGTCGCCGAGACGGTGGCGACACCCGGCAGCTGGGTCGGGATGTCGAAGCACGTGTGCGGGTCGATGGTGCGGGTGACCGCGGTCGTGTCGTCCGGGCTGGAGTCGTCGACGATCGCGTCGGAGTCGAGGTCGTCGTTGGAGTTGCCGGCCGAGGCGACATTGAGGACGCCCTTGGCCTGGGAGTAGAGCGAGGCCCGGTTGACGGCGTCGACGATGGCCCGCTGGTCGGGGTCGTCGAGGCAGTTGTAGAGCCAGGGATCGATGTAGTAGCTGTTGTTGGTGACCGAGATGCCGTGGTCGGCGGCGAAGACGAAGGCGCAGACGACGCTCTCGGGGTAGAACAGCTGCGTGTCCGGGTCGGCCACCTTGATCGAGGCGACCTTCACACCCGGGGCCACGCCCGCGACGCCGATTCCGTTGCGCGCGGCGGCGATCTCGCCGGCCACGTGCGTGCCGTGGTAGGCGGTCGGGGCGTAGGGACGCCAGGCGCCCGCGCTGGTGTCGGCCACGCCGCCGACGCAGTTCGCGGACTGGGAGGCGGAGAAGTTCGGCGCGATGTCCGGGTGCGTGTCATCGACACCGGTGTCGATGACGGCGACCGTGACCTTGCGGCTGCCGTCGTTGATCTTGGCCGCCTTGTCGGCGCCGATGGCCCGCAGATCCCACTGGTTGGCCTCCAGCGGCTCCTGCCCGTCGGTGGCGCCCGCCTCGGCCTTCGCGACCTCCGCCGCGCTCAGCACCTCCGGCGCGCCCTCGTCGGTTGTCGAGGCCGTGGACAGCGCGGCGGTACGGGTCGCGCCCGCGGTCTGCACGCCGCGCGCCTTGCGTATCGTCGCGCCGAAGTCGGGGTTCGCCGAGTGGACGACGATGACGCCGATCTTGTCGTACGAGATGACCACCTGGCCGCCGGCCGCGGCTATCGCCCGTTCGACGGACCTGATGGTGGAGCGATCGGGCCTGGTGTTGACCACGTACGACAGCAACGGGCCGTCGGCCGCCGCCGTGGCGGTCGTGGCGGTGGTGCCGGCGGTGGCTGCCGAGGCATGGCTCGGCAGGAAGACCAGCGCACTCGCCAGCGCGATGCCGAGGGGTATCACGAGCGCCCGACGCCGTCCGGAGCGCCGTCCTGGCTGGGTAGCCAGCGGGACCATGGGTTCTCCAATCGTCCAACGACCCGTCCGGACGGCAGGGTTGCCATCGGGCAGGTACATGACGATGGAAAACTAGCGCTGGTCAGAGCGGCTCATCAATGGATCCCGCCGGAAAGCAGGGATTCCCCTTCTGCCGACCCCTGTTGAAGGTCATGTACAAGCCCTTACCATGCGCGGGTCCGATCTTTGCGTGACGCACGTCACGTCGAGTGTGCTAGGGCCTGTCCGGCGGATCTTGGCCGGACAGGCCGCGGCGTCCGGTGCAGTACATCGCAAGGCGCCGGAATGCCCGCAGGGTGGTTTCCTGCGGGCACTCCGGCAAGGCCGCGAGGTGCCGTGCCAGGCGTCGCGGACCCGGCCAAGATCCGCTGGGCAGGCCCTGGTCCCCGTGCCGCCCAGCTCCGCCCCACAGGAGGAACCGTGGATTCCGCACGACCTTCAGCCGCTCCGGGCTCGCCTACCCCGACTCCCAGCCCAGCTTCCTACTCCGAGGTCCAGGCGAGTGCGGAGTTCGCTCAACTCCGCCGCTCCAACCGGGCCTTCGCCTTCCCCGTCACCGTCGGCTTCATCACCTGGTACCTGCTGTACGTGGTGCTCTCCAGCTACGCCGACGGTTTCATGGGCACCAAGGTCGTGGGCCACATCAATGTCGCCTTCGTCCTGGGCCTCGCCCAGTTCGCCACCACCTTCCTCATCGCCTGGCTCTACTCCCGCCACGCGACCGCCAAGCTCGACCCGGGCGCGCAGGCACTCAAGGCGCAGCTGGAGAACACCGCCCCAACGACCGCCCCAACCGCCGCCCCGACCACGGAAGAAGAGGGTGTCTGAGCATGGAATCGCACACCGTCTTCCTCGGTGCCGCCACCGCGAGCGAGCACCGGGCCCTGATCATCAGCCTGTTCGCGGTCTTCGTCGCCGCGACCCTCGCCATCACCGTCTGGGCCGGACGGCAGACCAAGGACGCCACCGACTTCTACGCCGGCGGCCGCTCCTTCACAAGCCTCCAGAACGGCCTGGCGATCTCCGGCGACTACATGTCCGCCGCTTCGTTCCTCGGCATCGCCGGCGCCATCGCCCTGGTCGGCTACGACGGCTTCCTCTACTCGATCGGCTTCCTCGTCGCCTGGCTCGTCGCCCTGCTCCTGGTCGCCGAACCGCTGCGCAACTCCGGCCGCTTCACGATGGCCGACGTCCTCGCCTTCCGGCTCAGGCAGCGCCCGGTCCGTACGGCGGCCGGCACCTCCACCATCGTCGTGTCGATCTTCTATCTGCTGGCCCAGATGGTCGGCGCGGGCGCGCTCGTCTCGCTGCTGCTCGGCGTCACCGGCGACGGCCCCAAGCGGCTGATCGTCGCGCTCGTGGGCATCGTGATGGTCCTCTACGTCACCATCGGCGGCATGAAGGGCACCACCTGGGTGCAGATCATCAAGGCCGTGATGCTGATCCTGGGCACCCTGCTGATCACGATCCTGGTGCTCAACAAGTTCAACTGGAACATCTCCTCCCTCCTCGGCGCCGCCGCCGAGAAGAGCGGCCACGGCTCGAAGTTCCTGGAGCCGGGGATGAAGTACGGCATCGACAGCACCAGCAAAATCAACTTCATCTCGCTCGGCCTCGCCCTCGTCCTGGGCACCGCCGGCCTCCCGCACATCCTGGTGCGCTTCTACACGGTCCCCACCGCCAAGGCCGCCCGTAAATCCGTGAACTGGGCGATCGGCATCATCGGCTGCTTCTACCTGATGACCATCGCGCTCGGCTTCGGCGCCGCCGCCCTGGTCGGCGCGGCGAACATCACCGCCGTCGACAAGTCCGGCAACACCGCCGCCCCGCAGCTCGCCGAGGCCGTCGGCGGCGGCGCGGGCTCCACCTGGGGCGCCATCCTGCTGGCGGTGATCTCGGCGGTCGCCTTCGCGACCATCCTGGCCGTCGTCGCCGGGCTCACTCTGGCCTCGTCGGCCTCCTTCGCCCACGACCTGTGGGCGAATGTGATCCGCAAGGGGGAGACCAGCGAGAAGAACGAGGTCATGGTGGCCAAGATCGCGGCCGTGGTGATCGGCGCCGTGGCCATTGTGCTCGGCATGTACGCCACCAAGCTCAACGCCGCCGCCCTTGTCGCCCTCGCCTTCGCGGTCGCGGCCTCCGCCAATCTCCCGACGATCCTCTACAGCCTCTACTGGAAGGGCTTCAAGACCCAGGGCGCGGTCTGGTCGATCTACGGCGGCCTGATCTCGGCGGTGGTCCTGGTGGTCTTCTCCCCGGTGGTCTCCGGAGCCCCCGACTCCCTCTTCTCCGGCAGCGACTTCCACTGGTTCCCGCTCACCAACCCCGGCATCGTCTCGATCCCGCTCGGCTTCGCCCTCGGCTGGCTGGGCACGGTCCTGTCCGGTGAGCAGCCGGACGCCGAGAAGTACAAGGAGCTGGAGGTGCGCGCCCTCACGGGAGCGGGTGCGCACTGATCACGGGGCAGCCCTGAATTCAACAGACTGTTGAGTGTCGGACCCGTCGCGTAGGCTCTCTACTACGGGGCGGGTCCGGCCGCGCCCAGGGCCCGAACCCACGCAGGAGGCGACATCATGCTGCTCGACACGTACGGCCGCATCGCCACTGACCTGCGCGTCTCCCTCACCGACCGCTGCAATCTGCGCTGCACGTACTGCATGCCCGAGGAAGGCCTCCAGTGGCTCGGCAAACCCGACCTCCTCACCGATGACGAAATCGTCCGGATGGTACGGATCGCCGTCACACTGCTCGGCGTCAAGGACGTCCGCTTCACCGGCGGCGAACCGCTGCTCCGCCCCGGCGTCGTCGGCATAGTCGAGCGCTGCGCCGCCCTGGAGCCCCGGCCCAGGATGTCCCTGACCACCAACGGCATCGGCCTGGCCCGTACGGCGGCCGCGCTGCGCGACGCGGGCCTGAACCGGGTCAATGTCTCCCTCGACACCCTGCGCCCCGACGTCTTCCAGACCCTCACCCGCCGCAAGCGCCACGACGACGTCATACGCGGCCTGGAGGCCGCCCGTGACGCCGGACTGACCCCGGTCAAGGTCAACACCGTGCTGATGCGGGGCATCAACGACGACGAGGCCCCCGAGTTGCTCCAGTGGGCCCTCGACCACGGCTACGAACTGCGCTTCATCGAGCAGATGCCGCTCGACGCCCAGCACGGCTGGCAGCGCGACGACATGGTCACCGCCGACGAGATCCTCACCAGCCTCGGCGGTCGCTTCACCCTCACTCCTGAGCCCGATGCCGCCCGCGGCCACGCCCCCGCCGAGCGCTGGCTGGTCGACGGCGGCCCCGCCCGCGTCGGCGTCATAGCCTCCGTCACCCGCCCCTTCTGCCGGGCCTGCGACCGGACCCGGCTCACCGCGGACGGCCAGATCCGCAACTGCCTGTTCGCCCGCGAGGAATCCGACCTTCGCGGCCCGCTGCGCGACGGGGCCGGCGACGAGGAGATGGCCGAGTTGTGGAAGAAGGCGATGTGGGGCAAGAAGGCCGGCTCCGGTCTCGACGACCCGGTCGCCTTCCAGCAGCCCGAGCGCCCGATGTCAGCGATCGGCGGCTGAGCCGGGGCCCTGCGGGTCCTGCTCCTGCCAGTCCTCAAAGGCCACGACGTCCTTGAGGAAGCCCCGCACGCCCAGGAATTTCGACAGGTGCTCGCGGTGCTCCTCGCACGCCAGCCAGGTCTTCCGCCGCTCCGGCGTGTGCAGTTTGGGGTTGTTCCACGCCAGCACCCACACAGCGGTGGAGCGGCAGCCCTTGGCCGAGCAGATCGGCGCTTCGTCAGTCACGAGCACCAGTAAACATGGCGCAGACATGGCGACGCCGGGCAGCCACGGGGGGAGCCGCCCGGCGTCGGTCCGTCGCTCCGACGGGGGATGCGGAGCGCGTACGAAGTATGTCACGCGGATAGCCCGTGGGAGGAGTGGATCCCCATGATTGATCTGAGCTTTTCTTGAGCTTTCCACTCGCCCCGGACTTGGTCCGGACTTGCCCTGGACCCACCCTCCACACCCTCCGGATCACGGCTGTCCGGTGCGCGGCGAGGCCTGCTCCTCCGTGCCCGGATCCGCCGGGAGGTTCTCCGCCTCCCCCTTGCCGCGCTCCAGCATCGGCCGCGGCGGCGCCGAGACGAAGGTCGACGGAAGCGACGGGGCGTTCTCCCGCCCGGCGTTGGCGACCACCACGGCCACGTAGGGCAACAGCAGCCCCAGGACCAACGCGATCCAGCCCAGCGGCCGCGACACGTTCCACAGGGCGACGAAGAGGATGAACGACACCGTGCGCACCGACATCGAGATGATGTAGCGCCGCTGCCTGCCCCGCACATCCTCGCTCAGCCCGACCCGGGCCCCGGTGATCCGGACGACCTCGGGGCGGATGTGCTTCCGCATCACGTTCCACCACCTGCTCCACCTGCCGGATGCTCCCCGGTCCGGTCACATCCACGTTACGCCGCGCGTCCGCCGCATTCGAGACCGGGTACGCGCCACCTCCCGCGCCGCCACCCCGCCGTACGGCGTACGGCCGCCCCCGGCATGCGGCGTACGGCACCCCGCCGCACACTGTCGCTACGGGCCGCCATTCGCAGCCCGTACGCGAGGAGGCAAGGCAATGAGCTGGTTGTGGGCGATCATCGTCGGTCTGGTGCTGGGTCTGATCGCCAAGGCCATTCTGCCGGGAAAGCAGAACATCCCGCTGTGGCTGACCACGATCTTCGGCATCCTGGGCAGCATCCTGGGCAACGCCGTCGCGGCCTGGATCGGCATCGACGAGACCAAGGGCATCGACTGGGGCAGGCACGCGCTCCAGCTGGCGGGTGCGGTGCTGATCGTCGCCCTGGGGACGCCGCTGTGGGCCATGATCAGGGGCGAGAAGCAGACCACCTGAGCGGGCGGGCGGGTGGGCGGCTCACCCCGGGTGCTGCCGCAGATGCGTCGGCGGCACCCGGTCGGTGAGCCAGACGCCGTTCGCGCTGAGGCGGAAGGCGTGGCCGTCGGAGGACAGCGCGGCCGCGTCCACGACCAGTACGACGGGGCGGCCGTGGCGGGAGCCGACGCGGACGGCCGTTTCCAGGTCCGCGGACAGGTGGACGTCCTGGCGGGACATGGGCTTCAGCCCTTCGCGCAGGACGACGGGCAGGGTCGTGGTCGCGGTGCCGTGGTAGAGCACGGAGGGCGGCTCGACGGCGGCGAGGCCGAGGTCGACCTCGACGGAATGGCCCTGGCTGGCCCGGATGCGGAGGCCGTCGTCGGAGAAGGCGAAGCGCTTCTTGTTGTTGGTGGCGACGACATGGTCGAGCTCGGCCCGGGAGAAGCGCCGGCCGGCCCGGGCGGCCGCGGCGAGCAGCTCGCCGACATCCACCCAGCCGCCCTCGTCGAGGACGACGCCGATCGATCCCGGGTCGTGCCGGAGCACGCGCGACAGGAACTTCGACGTCCGGACCGTGCGCTTCTCGTCCATGACCATTTCCTCGTCAGACCCCCTTGCTGACCGAGCTCATGTTGAAGTCCGGCACCCGCATCGCCGGGAACGCCGCCCGCGTGAACCAGTCGCTCCACTCACGCGGCAGCGTCCGCTCGGTGCGTCCGATCTCCGTGACCCGCCCGAGCAGGTCCACCGGCGACTCGTTGAACCGGAAGTTGTTGACGGCGCCCGTCACCTCGCCGTTCTCCACGAGGTAGACCCCGTCCCGGGTCAGCCCGGTCAGCAGCAGTGTCGCCGGATCGACCTCGCGGATGTACCACAGGCACGTGAGCAGCAGCCCGCGCTCGGTGTCCGCGACCAGCTCCTCCAGCGACCGCTTCCCGCCCCCGTCCAGCAGCAGGTTGCCGCCGGCGGGTGCGACCGGCAGCCCGGTCAGACCCGCGCTGTGCCGGGTGGTGAGCAGCCGCTGCAGCACACCGTCGCGCATCCAGTCCACCGGTCCGACGGGCAGCCCGTTGTCGAACACCGACGAGGCGTCGCCCGAGGAGTGCGCGATCACGAAGGGCGCCGACTCCAGGCCCGGCTCGGCCGGGTCGCTGCGCAGCGTGAGCGGCAGCTCGGACAGCTTCTCGCCGACCCGGGTGCCGCCGCCCTGCTTGCTGAAGACGGTGCGGCCCTCGTGCGCGTCCCGGGCGGCCGACGACCACTGCTGGTAGATCAGCAGGTCGGCCACGGCGGACGGCGGCAGCAGCGTCTCGTACCGCCCGGCGGGCAGCTCGACGCGGCGCTCCGCCCAGGCCAGCCGCTGCGCCAGTTCGGCGGCGAGCTCGCCGGGGTCGACGTCCTTGAAGTCCCGGGTCCCGGCGCCGGCCCACGCGGAGCGCGTGAGGTCCTCGGACTTGGCGTTGAGTTCCAAAGTGCCGCTCGGCTGGTCGTGCCGCAGCCGCAGCCCGGTCGAGGTCCCGAGATAGGTGGATGTCACCGAGTGGTACGCGAAGCCGTACAGCCGGCGCCCGCCGGCCCGGGCCGCCGCGAAGGCCTCGCCCAGCGCGGGCGCGAAGGCCGCGAAGACCTCCGAGGAGGTCTCGGCCGGCGCGTCCGTGAAGTCCGCCGACGCCGGCACCCCGGCCACCAGCGGCTGCGCGTCTTCGGCCGGCCCGGCGTCCCGTGCCGCCGCCTCCGCCGCCCGCACCAGCGGCTCCAGCTCGTCATCGGTCACCGCGGCCCGGGACACCACACCCGAGGCCGTGCCCTGCGCGCCGTTGACCGACGCGATGACGGTGAGCGTGCGGCCCCGGGTCACACCGTTGGTCGTCAGCGCGTTGCCCGCCCAGCGGAGATTGGCGGTGGACTCCTCGTCGGCGATGACGACCGTGCCGTCGGCCCGGGAGAGCTCCAGGGCGCGCTCGACGATCTCGTACGGCTTGGACGTGACGATGCTCATCGGCCCGCCTCCTGCGTGGTGTTGAGGATGTTGACGCCGCGGAACAGCGCGGACGGGCAGCCGTGCGACACCGCCGCGACCTGCCCCGGCTGTGCCTTGCCGCAGTTGAAGGCACCGCCGAGGACGTATGTCTGCGGGCCGCCGACCGCCTCCATCGAGCCCCAGAAGTCGGTGGTCGTGGCCTGGTAGGCCACATCGCGCAGCTGCCCCGCCAGCCGGCCGTTCTCGATCCGGAAGAACCGCTGTCCGGTGAACTGGAAGTTGTAGCGCTGCATGTCGATCGACCACGACCGGTCGCCGACCACATAGATCCCGCGCTCGACGCCCCCGATCAGTTCATCCGTCGACGGCCCGTCAGGGGCCGCCGCCAGCGACACGTTCGCCATCCGCTGCACCGGCACATGCGACGGGGAGTCCGCGTACGCACAGCCGTTGGACCGCTCGAAGCCCGTCAGCTTCGCGATCCGCCGGTCCAGCTGATACCCGACCAGCGTCCCGTCCTTCACCAGGTCCCAGGACTGCCCGGCCACGCCCTCGTCGTCGTACCCGATCGTCGCCAGCCCGTGCTCCGCGGTCCGGTCGCCGGTCACATTCATCAGCTCGGAGCCGTACTTGAGCTTGCCCAGCTGGTCGAAGGTCGCGAACGAGGTCCCCGCGTACGCCGCCTCGTAGCCGAGCGCGCGGTCCAGTTCCGTCGCGTGCCCGATCGACTCATGGATGGTCAGCCACAGATTGGACGGATCCACCACCAGGTCGTAGGCGCCGGCCTCCACCGAGGGTGCCCGCATCTTCTCCGCCAGCAGCGCCGGGATCCGCTCGAGCTCGGTGTCCCAGTCCCACCCGGTGCCGGTCAGATACTCCCAGCCCCGCCCGACCGGCGGCGCGAGCGTGCGCATCGAGTCGAACTCGCCCGAGCTCTCGTCCACCGCGACCGCCGTCAGCTGCGGATGCACTCGCACCCGCTGCTGCGTCGTGGTGGTGCCCGCCGTGTCCGCGTAGAACTTGTTCTCATGGACCGTCATCAACGACGCGTCCACATGCGACACGCCCTCCGCCGCCAGCAGCCGCCCGCTCCACTCCGCCAGCAGCCCGGTCTTCTCCACGTCAGGCACCCCGAACGGGTCGATGTCGTATGCCGACACCCACACCCGGTCCTCGTGCACCGGCTCCGGCGCCAGCTCCACCCGCTCGTCCGCCCCCGCCGCCGCGATGACCTTCGCAGACAGCTTCGCCATCGCCACCGCCTGCCCCGCCACCCGGGCCGCCGCGTCCATCGTCAGGTCCACCCCGGACGCGAACCCCCAGGCCCCGCCGTGCACGACCCGCACCGCGTAGCCGGCGTCCGTACTGTCCGACGACCCCGACGGCTTGCCGTCGCGCAGCCGCAGCGACGCGCCGCGCACCCGCTCGAACCGGAAGTCGGCGTGCTCCGCGCCCAGTGCGCGAGCGCGCGCGAGCGCCGCGTCGGCCAGCGCGCGCAGCGGCAGCGCCAGAAATGACTGATCGATCTCATGGGGCACGGAGGCCTCCCCTTCTCGCCCACGCGACACGTCCACGGACACATCCACAGCTTTCCCGAAGTGAATCATGCCGCGCCGACGGTCGGGCCGTCCGTTGTTTACCTGTAGGAACCCGACATAGAGCCGTACGAGCCCCTGTCGAGGGTCGATTCCCCGAACCGGCCGGTAGACCGATAGCTTCGAGGTAAGCCACACAGCTATCGAAAGGGTGATCCGTTGAGCCGCTCGGTTCTCGTCACCGGAGGAAACCGGGGCATCGGCCTCGCCATCGCCCGCGCTTTCGCCGACGCGGGTGACAAGGTCGCCATCACCTACCGCTCGGGCGAGCCGCCGGAAGGCTTTCTGGCCGTCAAGTGCGACATCACGGACACCGAGCAGGTCGAGCAGGCTTACAAGGAGATCGAGGCCGAGCACGGCCCGGTCGAGGTGCTGGTCGCCAACGCCGGTGTCACCAAGGACCAGCTGCTGATGCGTATGTCCGAGGAGGACTTCACCTCGGTCCTGGACACCAACCTCACCGGCGCCTTCCGGGTCGTCAAGCGTGCCAACCGCGGCATGCTGCGCGCCAAGAAGGGCCGTGTCGTGCTGATCTCGTCGGTCGTCGGGCTGCTGGGGTCCGCCGGGCAGGCCAACTACGCGGCGTCCAAGGCCGGTCTGGTCGGCTTCGCGCGCTCCCTCGCCCGTGAGCTGGGGTCGCGCAACATCACCTTCAATGTCGTCGCGCCCGGCTTTGTCGACACCGACATGACGCAGGTGCTCACCGAGGAGCAGCGCAAGGGCATCGTGGCCCAGGTGCCGCTCGGCCGCTATGCGCAGCCCGAGGAGATCGCCGCCACCGTGCGGTTCCTGGCCTCCGACGACGCGTCGTACATCACTGGAGCCGTCATTCCCGTTGACGGCGGATTGGGCATGGGTCACTGAGCAGCATGAGTGGAATCCTCGCAGGCAAGCGCATTCTCGTCACGGGAGTCCTCACCGACTCCTCGATCGCCTTCCACGTCGCCAGGCTCGCCCAGGAAGAGGGCGCCGAAGTCGTCCTCACCGGCTTCGGCCGGCTCAGCCTCGTCGAGCGCATCGCCAAGCGGCTGCCGAAGCCGGCTCCGGTCATCGAGCTGGACGTCACCGACCAGGCGCACCTGGACGGCCTCGCCGACAAGGTCCGTGAGCACACCGGGGACGACGGGCACCTCGACGGCGTCGTGCACTCGATCGCCTTCGGCCCGCAGGGCGTCTTCAACTTCCTGGAGGCCGCCTGGGACGACGTGTCCACCGCCGTGCACGTCTCCGCGTACTCCCTGAAGTCGCTCACCACCGCCTGCCTGCCGCTGATGCCGCGCGGCGGCTCGGTCGTCGGCCTCACCTTCGACGCCACGGTCGCCTGGCCGAAGTACGACTGGATGGGCGTCGCCAAGGCGGCCCTGGAGTCGACCTCGCGCTACCTCGCCCGTGACCTCGGTGAGCGGAACGTCCGCTGCAACCTGGTCTCGGCCGGCCCGATCAAGTCGATCGCCGCCAAGTCCATCCCGGGCTTCGAGGACCTGGCCACGGTCTGGGACACCCGCGCCCCGCTCAGCTGGGACCTCACGGACCCGGAGCCGGCCGCCCGTGGCGTCGTCGGTCTGCTCAGCGACTGGTTCCCGAAGACGACGGGCGAGATCGTGCACGTCGACGGCGGTCTGCACGCGATCGGCGCGTAGCGCCAGAGGCGCGGCGCGCGACACGCCCGGTTCTGATTCGCCCGTTCGGGCGACCAGAACTGGGCGTTGTGCGTTGTGGACCGCCCACGATGAGCCCATGGCCCGCACCCCGGCAGTCCTGGTCCTGACCGCGCTGGCCGTCGCCGCGACGGCGTACGCGGCCCCGGCCGCGTACGCCGACACCGGCTGCCGTACGCAGACCTACGGCAGCCTCGGCATCGCGGTGTGCCACAACCCCGACCCCCGTCTGGATCATGTCCAGCTGCACATCGAGTGCCGTCGCTGGTGGGATCCGGACGTGGACGGGCGGCCGGTGGCGATCGGCCCGGCCGGGACCGTGACGATGGGGGACCGCTGCTGGAAGGAGATCCAGAAGGTCTGGGTCACCATCAAGCAGGGCGGCCGCTGACGCACCAGCTGAAGGCGTGCCCGGCCGCTTCCGAGGCGGCGGTGTCGCCGTCACCGGCCCGGATGGCCTCGACGAGCCGGGCGTGGTCGACGTAGTTCTCGGGGCGCAGCTCGCCGCCCATGTCGGCCCGCAGGAAGGCGCGGAGCACCTGGCCGAGGTCCGCGTAGAGCTCGGCGATCACCTCGTTGTGGGAGGCCGCCACGACGGCCAGGTGCAGCGTGGCGTCGGCTTCCACGAAGGCCTCCGCGTCGCCGGACTCCCAGGCGCGCTCGCGCCGGTCCAGGGCCGCGTCCAGGTGTGCCAGGTCCCGTTCCGTACGGCGCTGCGCGGCTAGCCGGGCGGCCGCCGACTCCAGGGCGCTGCGCAGCTCGCTGACATGCCGCGTATCGGCTGCGGCGAAGCGGCGGTGCATGACCCCGGCGAGTTCGCTGGTGGCCAGGACATAGGTGCCGGAGCCCTGCCGGATGTCGAGGAGCCCGTTGTGGGCGAGGGCGCGGACGGCCTCGCGGACGGTGTTGCGGGCGACGCCGAGTTGCTCGACGAGCTGCGGCTCGGTGGGGATGCGGGACCCGACCGGCCACTCGCCGGAGGTGATCTGGGCCCGGAGCTGGGCGATCACCTGGTCGGCCAGCGCGGAACGCCGGGGCGAGGTCAGTGGCATGGGTACTGCTCCCTTCCCGTATTCATCCTATGATTCTACGATGGGCTCTATGCGTGACGCCAAAACCACCAGCGAGGCGGTGAAGGAAGCCGTGCCGCTGAAGAGTGCCCACGCCCGCATACGCGGCCCTCTCGTCGTCGCCGCCGTCCTGCTCGCCGCACTCAACCTACGTCCCGCCATCACCAGCCTGGGCGCCGTACTCGAAGAGGCGCGCGACGGACTCGGCATGAGCGGCGCCGTCGCCGGCCTGCTCACCTCCGTCCCCGTCCTGTGCTTCGCCGCCTTCGGCATCGCCGCACCCCGCCTCGCCCGCCGCTTCGGCCCCGCTGCGGTCATCTGCGCCGCTATGGCCGTCATCGCCCTCGGCCTGACCTTGCGGCCCCTCGCGGGCGGTACGCCGGTCTTCCTGGCCGCCAGCGTGGTCGCCCTGGCCGGGATCGCGGTCACCAACGTCCTGATGCCCGTCATCGTCAAGCGGTACTTCCCGGACCGCGTCGGCCCGATGACCGGGATCTACTCGATGGCCCTGACCGCCGGCGCCGCGCTCGGCTCCGCCGCCACCGTGCCCGTCGCCCGTGCGGCGGGCGGCAGCTGGCGGATCGGCCTGGGCGCCTGGGCGGTCGTCGCGGTCGTGGCGATCCTGCCGTGGCTGGCCCTCGCCCGGGACCGCGTACGCGGTGGAGCCACCGGCGCCGCCCCCGCACCCGCCGTGCGCATCACGCGCAGCCGCACCGCGTGGGCGCTCGCAGTCTTCTTCGGGCTCCAGGCCACCAGCGCGTACGTCGTCATGGGCTGGCTGCCGCAGATCTTCCGCGACGCCGGGGTCGCCGCCGGCACCGCCGGGCTGCTGTCCGCCGTCGCGGCGGGCATGGGCGTGCCGCTGTCCTTCGTGCTGCCCGCCCTCGCCGGCCGGATGCGGCACCAGGGCCTGCTGGCCGTCGCGCTCGGCCTCTTCGGGCTCGCGGGATACGGCGGGCTGTGGCTCGCCCCGGCCGCCGCGCCGCTGCTGTGGGCGGTGCTCCTCGGCGTCACCAACGCCACCTTCCCGCTGGCCCTCACCATGATCGGCATGCGCTCCCGCACCGGCTCCGGCGTCGTCCGGCTCTCCGCCTTCACCCAGTGCACCGGTTACCTGATCGCCTTCCCCGGGCCGATCCTGGTCGGCGCGCTGTACCAGCACAGCGGCGGCTGGGGCCTGCCGATCGGGCTCATGGTCGCGATCCTGCTGCCGCAGACCGTGGCGGGCGTCCTCGCGGGGCGCAGCCGCTTCGTGGAGGACTAGGGCCTGTCCGACGGCTGTTCTCCTTTAGCCGCTGGCGCGGCGCGGCCGTGGCGTCGCGTGCCCTGGCACCAGCGCTCGCGGCGTTGCCGACTGCGACATCAGCCGCTGGCGCGGCGGGCCGCTCCTTCACCCACGGAGATCCCCCGGACAGACCCTCGCTCCGACCCCCGAACGGGGGGCGGAGTGGGCCGGTGCGAGACTGGGGGACATGCCCGTACTCGAGCCCAACCCCCCGCAGCCGCAGAAGAAGCTTCTCCTCATCTTCGCCCTGATGATGGGCGTGCCGGCGGTCGTCGCGGTGATCGCGACCATCGCCGCCCGCATGGGGTGACGGAGGTGACGGGGTAGGGACAACCCCACCTCCCCTAGGGGGTCAGGCTCAGGGGCGAATGGGTGGACCACCGGATGGGACGGCCCGCCCCGCGCCCGTAGCTTCGTAGTGCCATCACAACCAGCACCTCGAAGGCGGCCCCCGTGTCCACTCACAGTCCTCGCGCCCAGGCCCAGACCCGCCTGCCATGGTGGGCTGTCGCGCTGCCCGCCCTCGCCTTCGCCGCCCTGCTCGCGCTGGTCGCCGCCCCTGGCGGCGCCGATCCGTCGGCCGCCGAACCGGTCGCGCACTTCCTCGGCAGGATCAGCGACGCGCTGCCGGGCCTCGTACGGCAGGTGCTGTGACCTCGCGCCTGTCGGCAGGTTTTCTGGAAAGCTGATGGGCATGAGCGCAGCTGCATCGTCCCGCCGGATCGTCCTGCTCCGGCATGCGAAGGCCGACTGGCCCGCCGTCCCCGACCATGAGCGGCCCCTTGCGGAGCGCGGCCGCAAAGAAGCGCCCGCCGCCGGCCGTCACCTCGTCGACCTGGGCATTCCCCTCGACCTGGCCCTCTGCTCCTCCGCCGCCCGCACCCGCGAAACGTGGAAGCTGGCCGTCCACGAGCTGTCCCACCGGCCCAGGACCGTCTACGAGGACCGGCTGTACGACGCCACCCTCGGTGACCTCCTCGCCCTTCTCACCGAAACCCCCGAAGACGTCGACGACCTGCTTCTCATCGGCCACAACCCCGGCATGCACGCCCTCGCGGACGCCCTCGCCGGCCAGGCCGACGGTGACGCCCTCACCCGGCTCAACCGCAGCGGTTTCCCCACCGCCGCGATCGCGGTCCTCACCTTCTCCGGCTCGTGGAAGTCCGTGGAACACGGTGTCGCCCGCCTCACGGAGTACTGGGACTCACACGCGTAGTCCCGCATGGCTCCCGCATGACGGAACGGGGGTCGGGTCCGCCGCGTCAGCCCACGGCCGTGTCGGACTCGTCCGCCGCCTCGACCTCTTCCCGGGTCACGCCCAGCAGATAGAGCACGGTGTCCAGGAACGGCACGTTCACCGCCGTGTCCGCCGCCTGCCGCACCATCGGCTTCGCGTTGAACGCCACGCCGAGCCCGGCCGCGTTGAGCATGTCCAAGTCATTCGCGCCATCGCCGATCGCGACGGTCTGCCCGAGCGGCACGCCCGCCTGCGCGGCGAAGCGCCGCAGCAGTCGTGCCTTCCCCGCCCGGTCGACGACCTCGCCGGTCACCCGGCCGGTGAGCTTGCCGTCGACGATCTCCAGGGTGTTGGCGGCGGCGAAGTCCAGCCCGAGCCGCTCCTTCAGGTCGTCCGTGACCTGCGTGAAGCCACCGGAGACGACGCCCACCTGGTAGCCGAGCCGCTTCAGCGTACGGATCAGGGTCCGGGCCCCTGCCGTCAGCCGGACCTCGGCCCGCACCTTGTCGACCACGGACTCGTCGAGCCCGGCCAGGAGCGCGACACGCGCATGCAGCGATTGCTCGAAGTCGAGCTCGCCGCGCATCGCGGCGGCCGTGACCTCGGCGACCTTGTCCTGCGCGTCGGGCCCGGCGTGGGCGGCGAAGAGCTCGATCACCTCGTCCTGGATGACCGTGGAGTCGACGTCCATGACGACGAGGCGCTGGGCCCGCCTGTGCAGCCCGGCCGCGACGACCGCGACATCGACCCCGCGCGCATGCGCCTCCACGGCGAGCGCGGGCCGCAGCGTGTCCGTCGCGACGCCGGAGACCGCGAACTCGACCGCCGTCACCGGATACTTCGCGAGCCGGAAGATGCGGTCGATGTTGCCGCCGGCCCCGGTGATGGTGGCGGCTATGGCGGCGGTCGCCTCGGCGGTCAGCGGGTGCCCGAGCACCGTGACGTGGGAGCGGCCCTCGCCGCGCGGGCGGTTGTCGCCGATGCCGGAGATGATCTCCGCTTGCAGCCTCAGCGACTCGGCCCAGCTGTGCACGGTCGAGCGCAGCTCGCCCTCCAGGCCGCGCCCGGCGGGCATGGTCACCAGGGCGCAGAGCACGATGCGGCCCCGCGTGACCACCTGCTCGATGTCCACCACGTCCACCCCGAACGCGGCCAGCGTGTCGAAAAGCCCCGCGGTGATGCCGGGCCGGTCCTTGCCGAAGATCTTGACCAGGAGCGTCGGCACACTGGCGGGCTGCACGGGCTGAGATACGTCATTCATGGTGACACCACCGTATCCGGCCACGCTCAAGCCACGACAAAGCATCCCGCGTGGCGGACGGACATGTGGGTTAACAGCTGGTTACGGTTGTTTCGGCGGCTGCTTGTAGGGGTTCGGCTCGTCCTGGCCCGGCCGGAAGACGGGGCTGGGAATGTAGGGCCCCGGCTGGTACGCGATCCCCGGATACGTACGCGATGAATCCCCCGCGACACCCGTGCCCGCCGCCGGCCGCCCCAGCGCGTACGGCGAGACCCGCCGCCCCGCGGCCCCCGTGACGAGCGCCAGCAGCGCCCCGAGGCCGCCCGCGCCGGCGCCCCAGGCGGCGCCGAGCAGCAGCGCCCAGGGCAGGCTGCCGTGCAGGTCGAGCCCGGCGCCGACGGCGTTGAAGCCGAAGACCGACAGGTCGGCGTTGACCTTCACCCCGGTCAGCCAGACCATCAGCGGGAAAGCGGCGGCCGTGACGAGCCCCAGCCGCACCGCGCACCGCCCGGCGAACCCGGCCCGCGAGGCCCCCCACAGCGGGGTGCGGGTGGCCGCCAGCGCGCCCGCGGCCAGCATCATCAGCGCCGCCCCGGCCGTGAGCAGCCAGACCCGGTCGTCCAGTTCGGCCAGCCGCCCGGGGGTGATCGGCTCGCCGACCCTCATCGTCAGCAACTGGTCCAGCGGGTGCGGCAGCACCTTCACCAGCTCACCGGTCGCGGTGCCCTGCCAGCGTACGAACAACCCCAGCGGCACCCCCAGCCACACCCCGTTCGGCGCGCCCAGCAGGGCGGACCCCATGATCCGGCCGGGGTGGTCGTCGCCGATGGCCGCGAAGCCCGCCGCGGCCCAGCCGGCCGCCACGGCGAGCAGCAGCACCGCGCAGAGCGCCGAGGCCGCCGGCCGTACGCCCCGGTGCACCGCCGCCAGCCCGCGCGGCAGCGGCGTACGGCGGGACACCAGCAGCGCGATGACCAGTACCCCGAGCACCCACCCCAGACCGGCCAGGAGCGAGGCCACGGTGTCGACATGGAAGGTGACCGAGGTCTTGGGGTCGATCAGGTCGCCGACGCCGGGCAGTTGGCCGAACAGTCCGCCGCCCCCGTCGTCTCCGCCGCCCTTGTCGCCGCCGGTGAGCGATGACCCGTCGATGGCGATGGTGTCCTTACCGGCCCATGCCAGCCCGCCCAGCAGCGCCACGAAGAGCACCGCTACCGCGCCTGCGCGTGCGGCGAGTTCACCGGCCCGGATCTCCAGACCCGCGTTGCGCAGCGAGCGCAGAAAGACCCACCCCACCAGCAGCGCCCCCACCAGCCCCACTCCCAGCGGCATGATCTCGATCGCCCCCTGCGCCCCGGCCCCGTTCAGCCCGAACACCGAGACATCGCCGGACGGGCTGACGTGGCCGCCCACCGCCATGACCATCACCGCGGCGGTCATCGGCCCCAGCGACCCCGCCGTGTCGGCGCCGAGCAGATGCAGGCCGAGCGCCGCGACCCCCGCCATCGCCAGAAAACCCCAACTCACCGCGGCGATGGCGGACAGCAGCGCGCCGCCCCAGACCGTTGAACGCGGCGGTGCATGTGGTGTTGAGGTTTGCGTGCTCATCCCGGCCCCCCGAGGTGCGGTTGTCCTGATCGGTCATGATCAGGACCGTTTCGCAGACGGTTACCACTTTCCGGTGCCGTATGGGCGGCGTCAACGCCCCCTCGCTGACGCAATTCGGGTAGTCCGCTCCAGGGGGTTCCGGCGCGGGGTGGCAGCCTGGAATAGTTCCGCACGATCTTCGCAATCCCTAGACTTCTCCCCATAGGGGATTGCCCGGGGGACACTTTTGTGGGGGCTTGGCGTGCCTGAACTCGTTCTGGAATCAAACGGACAGACCTGGACGCTCGATCCCTCCAGGTCGTACAGTCTCGGCCGCGATCCGCAGTCCGACGTGGTCTTCGACGACGCCAGAGTCTCCTGGCGGCACGCCACCATCCGCTGGGGCGGCGCCACTTGGGTGTTCGAGGACCTCGGGAGCACCAACGGCACCTTCGTGCAGGGCCAGCGGACGACGCATCAGTTCGAGCTGGGGCCCGGTTCGGCGGTCAACCTCGGCAATGCCACCGACGGACCGCGGCTGAACTTCAGCGGCGTACGGCAGCAGGCGGGCGCCGACCTCTATGCCGCCGAGACCTCGCGCGCCCAGCCGCAGCAGTCCGTCCGGCCTGCGCAGGCCGCGCAGCCCCCGGCCGCCGCCGCGCAGGCCCCGGCCCAGCCGGCCTGGGGCGCGCCGCCGAGGTCCGCAGGCTGGGGGCAGCGGCCACCGCAGGTGCCCGCCCAGCCGGGCCCGGCAGCCGCAGCGCCGGCAGCCGCACCGCCGACGGGTCCGGGTCCGGGTGCCGGGATGCCGCCGGTCTACGGGGACCGCAGCCCGACGACCCTCCACCAGCTCGCCCTCGGCCGCTTCATGCGCATCGGGCGTGCGCTGGACAACGAACTGGTCGTCTCCGACCTCCAGGTCTCCCGCCACCACGCCGAGTTCCGCGCCCACCCCGACGGCCGCTACGAGATCGTCGACCTCGGCAGCCACAACGGCACCTATGTCAACGGCCAGCCGATCCAGCGCGGCCACCTCCTCGGCCCCAACGACATCGTGGGCGTCGGCCACTCCACCTTCCGGCTGGTCGGCTCCCAGCTGGAGGAGTTCGTCGACACCGGCGAGGTCTCCTTCTCGGCCCGCCGCCTCACCGTGCGCGTACCGGCCGGCAGCGGCACCAAGACGATCCTCGACGACGTCTCCTTCGGCGTCCCCGAGAAGTCCCTGGTCGCCGTCATCGGCCCCTCCGGCTCCGGCAAGTCCACCCTGCTGCGTGCCCTGACCGGCTACCGCCCGGCCGACGACGGCGAAGTGCTGTACGACAACCGCAACCTCTACAAGCAGTTCGCGGAGCTGCGCCAGCGCATCGGCCTCGTCCCGCAGGACGACATCCTCCACAAGGAGCTGTCGGTCCGCACAGCCCTGCGCTACGCAGCCAAGCTCCGTTTCCCCGGCGACACCAAGGCTGCCGAGCGCGAGTCGCGTATAAACGAGGTGCTCGGCGAGCTCAAGCTCGACATCCACGCCGAAAAGCGCATCACCTCCCTGTCCGGCGGCCAGCGCAAGCGCGTCTCCGTCGCCCTTGAGCTGCTCACCAAGCCGTCGCTGATCTTCCTGGACGAGCCGACCTCCGGCCTCGACCCGGGCATGGACCGCGATGTCATGAAGCTGCTGCGCGGCCTCGCCGACGACGGCCGCACGGTCCTGGTCGTCACCCACTCCGTCGCCGAGCTGGCGCTCTGCGACAAGCTCCTGGTGATGGCCCCCGGCGGCGCGGTCGCGTACTTCGGCCCGCCGGACGAGGCGCTGAACTTCTTCGGCTACGAAACCTGGGCCGATGTCTTCTCAGCCTTCGAGAACTACCGCGACTACGACTGGGCGGGCCGCTGGAAGGGCTCGCAGCACTACCAGATCTACGCCGCCGACCTCGACGCCGTCGCCCCCCAGGCCGTCCCCGTCATCCCCCACCAGGCCAGCCGCCCGCCCAAGCCGCAGGGCTGGGGCTCGCAGCTGCTGACCCTGATCCGCCGCTACCTGTCGGTGATCGCCTCCGACCGCGGCTTCATCGGCCTGATGCTGATACTGCCCGCGGTCCTGGGCTTCGTGAGCACCGTCATCCCGGCCGACTACGGCCTCGGCCCCGGCCCGGCGAAGCTCGCCTTCGCCAACCAGGACGTGGGCAGCATCCTGCTGATCCTCGCGGTGGGCGCCTGCTTCTCCGGCACCGCCAACTCCGTACGCGAGCTGATCAAGGAACGGGTGATCTACGAGCGGGAACGGGCCACCGGCCTCTCGCGCTCGGCGTACCTGATGTCCAAGGTCATCGTGCTCGGAGTGATCACCTTCGTCCAGGGTGTGGTCATCTCCGCGATCGGCTTCGGCCTGCGCGACAAGCTCCCCACCGAAGGGGTCGTCTTCAAGAGCCTGCCGGTGGTCGAGATGACCCTGGCCGTCGCCGGCCTCGGATTCACCTCGATGATGTTCGGCCTGGTCATCTCCGCCCTGGTCAAGACCGCCGAGAAGACCATGCCCCTGCTGGTCATGTTCGCCATCGTCCAGGTGGTCTTCACCGGCGTCCTCTTCCAGCTCTACGCCAAGCCCGGCATCGAGCAGGTCGCCTGGCTCATGCCGGCCCGCTGGGCGGTCGCCGCCCTCGGCACGACCGCCCAGCTGAACGTGCTGATGCCCTGGGACCCGAAAAACCTCGACCAGCTCTGGGACCACACGGCGGCCCAGTGGGCCATCGACATGGGCGTCCTGATCGGCATCGGAGCGCTCTGCGGCGTCCTGGTCCTGCGGCTGCTGCGCCGCCACGAGCCGGAGGTCATGCGCAAGTAGGCGTATTCGCGTTCTCGCGTATTCGCGTATTCGCGAACAGCGAAGCGGCGGCACCCCGGACCGGGATGCCGCCGCTTGTGCGTATTGCTCAGTACCAGTTGTGGGCCTGCCAGAACGACCAGGCGGCACACGGGCTGCCGTAGCGCTCGTTCATGTAGCCCAGGCCCCACTTGATCTGCGTGGCCGGGTTGGTCCGCCAGTCCGCGCCGGCCGAGGCCATCTTGCTGCCGGGCAGCGCCTGCACGAGGCCGTACGCGCCGGAGGACGCGTTCGTGGCCGTGTAGTTCCAGGTGCTCTCGTGCGAAACGATGTTCGAGAAGCACTGGAACTGCGTCGAGTTCATCATCGACGCGGCTATCTGCTGCGGCGTACCGCTCGTGACGACGGTCGTGGTCTTCTTGGGCGTCGCGGCCGACCTCGTCGACTTGGTGAGCGCCTTGCGCTGCTCGCTACGGCTGGCAGCCGCCTGCTTCTTGCGCTTGGCCGCCTCGGCGGCGACGTGCAGCCGGTGCTTTCGGGTGGCCTCGGCGGCGGCGACGTGCGCCCGGTGCTTTCGGCTGGCCTCGGCGCTGGCGACGTGCGCCCGGTGCTTTCGGCTGGCCTCGGCGCTGGCGACGTGCGCCCGGTGCTTTCGCTTGGCCTCGGCGGCGACATGCGCCCGGTGCTTCTTCTTGGCGGCGGAGGCGTCCGCCGCGGCCTTCTTCTTGGCGGTGTCGGCCTGGCCCGTGAGGCTCTTCTGCTGCACGGTCGTCGCCGGGGTCCAGTCGGCGACCTGCTGACTCGCGACCGCGGTCCCGGCGGTCCCGGAGACACCGGTGATGGCCAGGACGCCCGCACCTGCCGCGGCGACGCCGGCGGCCGAGTACTTCTGGACCTTGGTCAGGCGGTTGAGCTTCGAGATCGTGGGGACGTTCATGGGGGAGTTACCTCTTCCATTCGCGCGGTGCTCCGCTCTGCCGTTCGGCACTGCCCTGAGGCGTAGGCCTGAGGCAAAGAGAAGCGCCGCGTGTCGAACGCGGCGCGGAGCGACCTCGTAATTGTTAGCGGCCGGTAAATCCCCTGGCAAAGGTCGCCAATACTACCCAAAGCCGTAGTTGCCTCCTCAACCAGTGCCTCCCCGATGCGCCCACCAGGGACCTCCGACCCCGTGCGGGTCTACTGGCCTCCTTAGTAAGTGACCTAGGTCCTATGCCGGGCTTCACATGCCGTGGCCTCCGATGTCGCGGTGTGTCACATCCTCGACACGACATGGCGGCTGGGGGAGCCCCCAGCCGCCCCCCTGTGGGGCTACGGCAGCAGCAGGTTCACGTCCCCGAACTCGTGCCACAGATACCGCCCGGCCACAGCCTCCCCGTAGACCCGCTCCAGCAGCCCCCGCCCGGCCACCGCCTCCAGCATCAGCAGATGGGACGCCTCCGGGTCGTGCAGCCCCGTGAGCAGCCCGTCCACCACCCGGACACCCCGCTCCGGCGTGATGACCAGCTCGGTCCAGCCCTGCGCACCCCGCACCAGACCCCGGCCGTCCGCCGCCGACTCCAGCGCCCTGACCGCGGTCGTCCCCACCGCCACCACCCGCCCGCCGCCCGCGCGGGCCGCGTTCACCAGCCAGGCCGTGCTCGCCGGGACGGCGAACCGCTCCGGGTACGGCGGCTCGTGCGCCTCCGCCGACGCGACGCCCGTGTGAAGCACGATCGGCGCGATCTGCACGCCCCGGCTCACCAGCTCCGTCACCAGCCCCGCCGTGAAGGGCCGCGCGGCGCTCGGCATCTCCGCCGAGCCCAGCCCGTCCTCCGACGGCACCGAGAAGACCGTCTGGTAGGCCGCGAGCGGCTGGTCCCGGTCCGTGTAGCCGTACCGGATGGGCCGTCCGTACCGATGCAGATACGCGACCGGATCGGCCATCGAGACCGCCGCCAGCCACAGCCGCTCCCCACGGGCCGACAGCGGCGCCAGCAGCGTCAGCCGCTCGCCGCCCGGCAGGGCCACCACGACCCCCGAGGGGCCGCCCGCCCGGGGCAGGGTCGTGCCCCTCGCGTCGGGCGTGCGCAGCTCGACCGCCCAGCGGCCGTCGTCCTGCCGGGTGGAGAAGTGGACGACCACCGGATTCTCACCGAGCCGCCCGTCCACCGCCGCCGGAAGGGTCCGCGAGGTGTTGACCACCAGTACGTCCCCGGCCCGCAGCAGCCCCGGCAGCTCCCCGAAGCCGTGGTGGGACACCACCTCCGTCGCTCTTCGGCCGACCAGCAGCCGCACCCCGTCCCGGCGCCCGCCCCCGTCGACGCGCTCCTCCACCGGCACCCGGGCCGACAGCTCGGCCGGCACCCGCAGGTCCTCCAGCACCACGCTCACCGTGCCCCCTCCTGCCGCAGACCTTCCAGCAGAGCCGGGGCCGAGTACCGGCCACTGACCGCACCCTCGTCCAGCAGCCGCAGCAGCGCCGGCGCCACCGCCTCGGGCGCGGCCCGGTCCGCGAAGTCCGGGTCGTCCGGCACCGCCGCCGCGTACAGCCCCGTGCGCATGTCGCCCGGGTCGACCCACCAGACGGTCAGCCCCGGCTCCTCAACCGCGAGCACGGCCGACAGGTGCTCCAGGGCCGCCTTGCTCGCCCCGTAGCCGCCCCAGGTCGGGTACGCCTCCACGGCGGCGTCCGAGCTGATGTTCAGCACCCGCCCGGAGCGGGCCCGCAGCATGGGCAGCGCCTCCTTTATCAGGCCGAGCGGGGCGACCGTATTGACCTCCAGCGCGGTCCGAAACCCCTCCAGCGAGTGATCCGCCAGCGGCACCAGCGGCTCGGCGCCCAGCGCGCTCGCGTTGTTCACCAGCAGATCCAGCCCGCCGAACTCCCACGCGGCCGCCACCAGCCCGGCCCGGTGCGCGGCCTCGGCGACATCGCCGGGCAGCACCGTCAGCCGGCCGGTATGCTCCAGCCCCTCCAGCTCCTCCTCGGCGGCCTTGAGCGCGTCGGCCGACCTCCCGTCGATCACCAGATCCCAGCCGCGCGCCGCCAGCGCCGCCGCCAGGGCCCGTCCCAGGCCCCGCGATGCCCCCGTGATGATTGCTACCGGCATGATGCGTCCCGCCCTCCAAGCGTGCTGCCGTAACGGCTCCCGTACGACTGCCCTCACCGTAGGAACGCGGACGGTCCCCGCGCCTCGGCCGCCCGCCGCACCCCACGGGGGCACTTCGGCCTAGGTCTGCGGGCCCCCGCCCACCGGCCGTGCGGCCGATCCCCCGGGCCGCACCCCGCCGGTACGGTGAACACATGTCCAGCCCGGTATCCAGACGCGGCATCGAAGCGGTGAGCGCCGCCGTCCTCGCCATGAGCAGGCACCTGGAGGTGCGCGAGGTCCTCCAGACCATCGTCGCGTCCGCCCGCGAGCTGCTCGGCGCCGAGTACGCCGCCCTCGGTGTGCCCGACGACCACGGCGGCTTCGCCCAGTTCGTCGTCGACGGGGTCAGCGACGAGCAGTGGAAGGCCATCGGCCCGCTGCCCCGCCAGCACGGCATCCTCGCCGCGATGCTGCACGAGGCCAGCGCGCAGCGCCTCACCGACGTGACCCAGGACCCGCGCTTCGAGGGCTGGCCGTCGGCCCACCCCGACATGTCCGACTTCCTCGGCATGCCGGTGCTCGACGGCGACGAGATCCTGGGGGCGCTGTTCCTCGCGAACAAGAAGGGCCCGTCCGGCTTCGGCGACGAGGACGAGGCGCTGCTGCGCACCCTCGCCGCACATGCCGCCATCGCCCTGGTGAACGCCCGCCTGTACGAGAGCAGCCGCGAGCTGACGCTGGTGAAGGAGCGGGCCCGGATCGCCCACGAGCTGCATGACGCCGTCTCCCAGAAGCTCTTCTCGCTGCGTCTCACCGCGCAGGCCGCGGCCGCGCTCGTCGACCGTGACCCCGCCCGCGCCAAGGACGAGCTGAGGCAGGTCGCCGTGCTCGCCGCCGAGGCCGCCGACGAACTGCGCGCGGTGGTCGTGGAGATGCGGCCCGCCGCCCTCGACGAGGACGGCCTCATGGCCGCGCTGCGCAGCGAGGTCCAGGTCCTCGACCGCGCCCACTCCGCCCGCGTCGAGTTCACCTCCTGCCAGATGCGAGCACTGCCCGCCGCCCAGGAGGAGGCAGTACTCCGCGTTGCGCAGGAAGCGCTGCACAACGCGCTGCGGCACGCCTCCGCGACCGCCGTCACCGTGCGCCTGGAGGGCCGCGGCAGGGGAGCGGTGCTCAAGGTGACCGACGACGGATGCGGCTTCGACCCGTCCGTCGTGCGCAGCGCCGGCCGCCACCTCGGCCTGGTCTCCATGCGGGACCGGGCGAGCGGCGCCGGAGGAAGCCTGACCGTGCAGTCGGAGCCCGGGAAGGGCACCGTGATCGAGATGGAGGTGCCCGGTGGCTGAAGAAGAAAAGGGCGCGGAGCGCTTCGACAGAAGGGTGGTGGTGGGCGAGGGGCCGGCCCCGATCCGCGTCCTGCTGGTCGACGACCACCAGGTGGTCAGGCGCGGCCTGCGTACGTTCCTCGAAGTGCAGCCCGACATCGAGGTCGTCGGCGAGGCCGGGGACGGCGACGAGGGCGTCCTGCGCGCGCAGGAACTGAACCCCGACGTGATCCTGATGGACGTCAAGATGCCCGGCACCGACGGCATCGCCGCCCTGCGCAAGCTGCGCGAGGAGGGCAGCAAGGCCCGCGTCCTGGTGGTCACCAGCTTCACCGAGCAGCGCACCGTCGTCCCCGCCCTTCGGGCCGGCGCCGCCGGCTACGTCTACAAGGACGTGGACCCCGACGCCCTCGCCGGCGCCATCCGCTCCGTGCACGCCGGCCATGTGCTGCTCCAGCCCGAGGTCGCCGACGCGCTGCTCTCCCAGGAGCAGCCCACGGGCCAGGGCCGGGGCAACGCGCTCACCGAGCGCGAGCGCGAAGTGCTGTCCCTGATCGCCGACGGGCGCTCCAACCGGGAGATAGCCCGCGCCCTCGTGCTGTCCGAGAAGACCGTCAAGACCCATGTCTCGAACATCCTGATGAAACTGGACCTCGCCGACCGCACCCAGGCCGCCCTGTGGGCCGTCAGGCATGGGATCGGCATCCAATACGAGAAGTAAACGGAACGTCGTCCTACGGACTGAGATTCATACCGTCGGGTGTATGTAGCCCGGATGGCGCAACCTGATCGACTCCCGGCCGTTCTCCATGGCGTACCGCGGCGCACTGCCGCGGTGCCACATGCAACGAAGGGTCAACGAAGTGAAGAACCTGCACAAGGCCGCGGCTGTCACCATGGTTGCCGGAGGCCTCGCCCTGGCCGGCGCGGGAGTCGCCTCCGCCCACACCGGTGGTGGCGCGCACGCCGACGGCGTGGCCACGAACTCCCCGGGTGTCGTCTCGGGCAACCTCATCCAGGTGCCGGTGCACGTCCCGGTCAACGCCTGCGGCAACACCGTGAGCGTCATCGGCCTGCTCAACCCGGCGCTCGGGAACTTCTGCATCAACAAGTGACCGCGCGGCAGCGCCCGGTCCAGCGGTGACCACCGGCCCCGGAGGCCTGACCTCCGGGGCCGGGTGCGTTCCAGAACTCGCCCGTACGGGCGGTTCCCCGCCCGTGCCCGTATCGACCGAGGGGCTCCCGCGTTCCTCAGGGCGTGGCCCCAATGACCGGGGCCTTGTGACAGCAGGAGGAATGTTTTCCATGAGCACTGCCAAGAAGGCAGCTTTCGTCATCGCCGCCGCCGGTATCGCCGCCGGTGCCACGGCTGGTTCCGCGCTCGCCGACTCGAACGCGGGCGCCGTGGCCAAGCACTCTCCCGGTGTGGTGTCGGGCAACGTCATCCAGGTGCCGGTTCACATCCCGATCAACCTGTGCGGCAACTCGGTCAACCTCGGCGGCCTGCTCAACCCGGCCATCGGCAACGTCTGCATCAACAAGTAACTCTGCCGGAAGGCCCCGCGGACAACGCCGTCCGCGGGGCCTTCCCGCTCCCATGACCGGCTGACGGACACCGCCCACCGGCCACGGGCTTCAGTCGCGCCGCCGCTCCGCCTCCTCCACGTACGCGTTGTACGCCGCCACCTGGGCCCGCCGCGCCGTACGCTCCACCGGCCGCAGCAGCTCCGCCCGCGCCGCGATCTCCGAGGCGCTCACCGCGCCCCCGTGCTCCCCGGTCGCGATGGCGACCAGCGCCCCCACCCGCTGCGCCAGCGCCAGCACCCGTACCGCCCGCGGCGGATAACCCGGAGCCAGCACCTCGTGCCCCTTCTCCGCCCGCGCCCGGTACGCGTCCAGCGCCGCGTGCGCGGTGGGCCCCGAGCCCGCGACATCGAGCTTCATCAGCGCCTCCGTCGTCTCCCGCAGCGCCTCTGCGAGTTCGCGCTCCGCCTCGCTCAGCGACGGCACATCCGCGGGCGGACCCTGCCGCACCTCCAGGCAGTGCCACTCCACCTCCACATGCACATCGCCCCGGGGACCGGCTTCCGTCACCTCCGGTACGAGACCGACCGGCGGCCCTCCGACCGCGATGACCGCCTCGCCCGCCGCGAGCGCCCGGGCGTTGAACTCCGGCGGCCCGCTCAGCCCCAGCGGATGCCCCGGCACCGGCAGCGCGATCCGCAGGCCGGTCACCCCCAGGGCACGCAGCCGGCCGAGGCCGAGCGTGAGGCCCACCGGCCCCGTTTCCCCGGGGAGACCGGAAACGCGGTGGACCGTATCGCCGCCGGTTACCTCTCCGGCGACATCATCTGGTGCGGCAAGTCCGGCAATCAGGGCATTTCCCCACGCGGCCAGCCGTCCTGAGCGAGGTTCATCGAGCATCCCCCCAGCCTAAGGACTGGCACCGACATGGCGTGGCGTAGGTTTTCCCTCGGGGCTAACGCACGCACCACTACGCGAAGACGCCAGAACGGCGACCGCAACGGGAAATGGGAGACAACACGCTCATGAGCGATGTTCTGGAGCTGGTGGACGTATCCGTGGTCCGCGACGGCCGGGCTCTGGTGGACCAGGTCTCCTGGTCGGTCGCGGAGGGCGAGCGCTGGGTGATCCTCGGCCCCAACGGCGCCGGCAAGACCACCCTGCTGAACATCGCCTCCAGCTATCTCTTCCCGACCAGCGGCACCATCCAGATCCTCGGCGAGAAGCTCGGCAGCGTCGACGTCTTCGAGCTCCGCCCCCGCATCGGCATGGCCGGCGCCGCGATGATCGAGAAGCTGCCCCGCCGCCAGACCGTCCTGGAGACGGTCCTCACCGCCGCGTACGGCATGACCGCGCACTGGCAGGAGAGCTACGACAAGGTCGACGAGGACCGCGCCAAGGCCTTCCTCGACCGCCTCGGCATGACCGACTTCCTCGACCGGAAGTTCGGCACCCTCTCCGAGGGCGAGCGCAAGCGCACCCTCATCGCCCGCGCCATGATGACCGACCCCGAACTGCTGCTGCTGGACGAGCCCGCCGCCGGCCTCGACCTCGGCGGACGCGAGGACCTGGTCCGCCGCCTCGGCCGGCTCGCCCGCGACCCCATCGCCCCCTCCATGATCATGGTCACCCACCATGTCGAGGAGATCGCCCCCGGCTTCACCCACGTCCTGATGATCCGCCAGGGCAAGGTAGTTGCCGCCGGCCCCCTCGAAACAGAGCTCAGCTCCCGCAACCTCTCCCACTGCTTCGGCCTCCCCCTCGTCGTCGAGCGCAGGGGCGACCGCTGGACCGCCGCGGGCCTGCCGCTCAGCTAGTCATGTATTGGGTCCATCGCGCTCTGTCATAGATCACACCGCGCCCCTACGATGGAGGCGTGGACTCATGGTTGTGGTGGCTCATCGCCGCGGTCGGGCTCGGCATCCCGCTCGTGATCACCGCGATGCCCGAGTTCGGGATGTTCGCGGTCGGGGCCGTGGCCGCCGCTGTCGTCGCGGGCGTCGGCGGCGGGATCACCCCTCAGGTGCTGGTCTTCGTCATCGTTTCAGTCGCACTCATCGCCGTCGTACGCCCGATCGCCAACCGGAACGCCAAACAGCGCCCCGAACTGCGCAGCGGCGTCGACGCACTCAAGGGCCGCCAGGCCGTCGTCCTCGAAAGAGTCGACGAGACCGGCGGCCGTATCAAGCTCAACGGCGAGATCTGGTCCGCCCGGTCCCTCGACACCGGCCAGGTCTTCGAGCCAGGGCAGAAGGTGGACGTCGCGGAGATCCAGGGCGCGACAGCCGTCGTCATCTGAATCAGCCGAATCAGTCGGAATCAGCCGAAGCGGAGCGCCGCCCGGCGGCCGTCTGACAGACTTGATCTTGTCGTACGACACATATAAAAACAGGCAGCAACAGGCAACGGCGTGGGAGTGGACGTGCAGCCGATCATCATCGTCCTGATCATCCTGGTGGTGCTCGTCTTCATCGCGCTCATCAAGACGGTCCAGGTCATTCCGCAGGCCAGCGCGGCCATCGTCGAGCGCTTCGGCCGCTACACCAGGACCCTCAGCGCGGGGCTCAACATCGTGGTGCCGTTCATCGACACCATCCGCAACCGCATCGACCTCCGCGAGCAGGTCGTGCCCTTCCCGCCCCAGCCGGTGATCACCCAGGACAACCTGGTCGTCAACATCGACACCGTCATCTACTACCAGGTCACCGACGCGCGCGCCGCGACCTACGAAGTCGCCAGCTACATCCAGGCGATCGAGCAGCTCACCGTCACCACACTCCGCAACATCATCGGCGGCATGGACCTGGAGCGCACCCTCACCTCCCGTGAGGAGATCAACGCCGCTCTGCGCGGCGTCCTCGACGAGGCCACCGGCAAGTGGGGCATCCGCGTCAACCGCGTCGAACTCAAGGCGATCGAGCCGCCCACCTCCATCCAGGACTCGATGGAGAAGCAGATGCGCGCCGACCGTGACAAGCGGGCCGCGATCCTCACCGCCGAAGGTATCCGCCAGTCGCAGATCCTCACCGCCGAAGGCGAGAAGCAGTCCGCGATCCTTCGCGCCGAAGGTGAGTCCAAGGCCGCCGCCCTGCGCGCCGAGGGCGAGGCCCAGGCCATCCGTACGGTCTTCGAGTCCATCCACGCCGGAGACCCGGACCAGAAGCTGCTCGCCTACCAGTACCTCCAGATGCTCCCGAAGATCGCCTCCGGCGACGCCAACAAGCTCTGGATCATCCCCAGCGAGCTCAACGACGCCCTCAAGGGCCTCGGCGGCATAGTCAACATCCCCGGCGCCCCCGGCATGGGCGGCGGCGGAAACGGAGGCAACGGTGACGGCGGCACGCGCCGCGAGAACCCGAGCCTCGACAAGGACTGACGCACCGACATGACATGATCCGTGCGCTCCCCTCGACCTCAAGGGCGGGGAGGAGCCGCACAGATCATGGAGATGCACATGTCCCTCTGGGAAGCCCTGGCCGTCTTCGCGGCAGGCATCGGCGCCGGCACCATCAACACCATCGTCGGATCGGGAACGCTCATCACCTTCCCCGTCCTCCTCGCCGTCGGCCTGCCGCCCGTCACCGCCAACGTGTCCAACACCCTCGGCCTCGTCCCCGGCTCCCTCACCGGCGCCTTCGGCTATCGCACCGAGCTCAAGGGCCAGCGCCCACGCCTCCTGCGCCTCGGCCTGGTCGCCCTCACCGGCGGCCTCACCGGCGCGATCCTGCTGCTCGCCCTGCCCTCCGAGGCCTTCGACACGATCGTCCCCGTCCTCATCGGCCTCGCCCTCGTCCTCGTGGTCCTCCAGCCCCGCCTATCCCGCGCCCTCGCCGCCCGCCGCACCGAGCACGAGCACGGCGGCCCCCTCCTCTACGCCGGCATGTTCCTCGCCAGCGCCTACGGCGGCTACTTCGGCGCCGCCCAAGGAGTGCTCTACCTCTCCCTGATGGGCCTGTTCCTCCAGGACTCCCTGCAACGCATCAACGCCACCAAGAATGTCCTCGCCGCAATCGTCAACGGCATCGCCGCCGTCTTCTTCCTCTTCGTCGCCGACTTCGACTGGACCGCCGTCGCCCTCATCGCCACCGGCTCCACCCTCGGCGGCCTCCTGGGCGCACGCATAGGCCGCCGGCTACCGCCGACGGCCTTGCGAGGGCTGATCGTGATCGTGGGTGTGCTGGCAATCGCCAAGCTGGTGTTCAGCTGACGATCGGCACCTAGGCCCTGTCCGGGCGATCATGGTCGGGTCCGCGACGCCACAGTGACATCAGCCGCTGGCGCGGCGGGCGGCACCTCGCGGCGTTGCCGAAAAGCCCACAGACGAACCAGTCTGCGGGCATTCCGGCGCCTTGCGATGCACCGCGCCAGACGCCGCGGCCTATCCGACCCTGATCGCCCGGACAGGGCCTAGCCGGTTACGCGGGCCGCGCGAGCCACTCCGGCACGGCAGCCGAACCGTCCTTCAGGCCCAGGGCCAGAAGCAGCGCATCCGCCGGCGTCGGCTCGAACGGCTCCGTCAGCAGCCGCATCCCCGCCTGCTCCGGAGTCCGGTCCGCCTTCCGGCTGTTGTCGTCCGCACAGGACGCGACCGTGTTCAGCCACGTGTCCCCGCCACCGCGCGACCGCGGCAGAACGTGGTCCACCGTCGTCGCCTTGCGCCCGCAGTACGCGCACCGGTGCCGGTCCCGTACCAGCACGCCGCGCCGCGACCACGCGGCCCGTTGTCGGAACGGCACTCGTACGTACCGGCAGAGCCGGATCACCTGCGGTACCGGGATGTCCACGGTTGCCGCGCGGATCCGCAGCCCGGGATGGGCCTGCTCGACCACGGCCTTGTCCCGCATCACCAGCACCACCGCCCGCCGCAGCGACACCGTCGACAGCGGCTCGAAGCTCGCGTTCAGTACCAACGTCTCCCGCATACCGCCCACCCCTCTGGTCCGGCCCCGTCCCATGACGAAGTGCTTCCCACTGTGACCGGGCAATACCCGCGTGGACAACGTAATTTCCGCACGTCAGGGTGAACAGAGAAGAAATCGGAGGATAATGGCCTGCCACTCCGGGCGCCCTCCCCCGTGATTCCCATCGGGCGCCCGGAGCGCGGCAGTCGGCGCAGACACCGGGCCGCCCCAGAGGCAGCCCGGCTCCGGCGGGCGGCCGGCGTCCACGTGGCGAGAACCGCACAACGCAACGCCCCGCCGCCCCCGCTACTGCGGTGCCGACCGCCCGGCGACGAGACGGAAGGGTCGTGTCACCAGGCAAACACCACTGTGCGTTCCGGAGCGCCGGGGCGCAACGCAATTACCGCGCAATTACCGCAGGGCCTCAGCCCTTGTTCTCGTACTCGCCGATCAGCTGAGCCCGGGCGATGGCATGGAACCGCAGATTGAAGCCGATCACCGCCGGCGACACCTCCGCGTCCGGCCCGAGCTTCTCCTGGTCCACCGCGTAGACCGTGAAGACATAGCGATGCGGCCCGTCCCCGGGCGGCGGCGCGGCACCGCCGAAGTCCTTGCTCCCGTAGTCGTTCCGCACCTGCACGGAACCCTCCGGCAGCCCCTCGAAGGCGCCCGTCCCCGCACCCGCCGCAAGCTCGGTCACCGTCGCCGGGATGTCGAAGAGCACCCAGTGCCAGAACCCGCTGCCCGTCGGCGCGTCCGGGTCGTAACAGGTCACGGCGAAGCTCTTGGTCTCCGCCGGGAAGCCCTCCCACCGCAGATGAGGCGAGACATTCCCCGCGGCGTAGACCTGATCCTCCTTGAGGACTCCGCCCGGGACGATGTCATCGCTCACCACGGTGAACGACGGCACCGGCGGATGGAAGTCGTGGGGGAGCGGCCGCCGCTTCAGCTCGGACACTGGGTACCTCCGGATCGCTCGAATGCTTCAGTCAGCTGCTTCAGCCAGCCCGAGCCTAGAACCAGTTGCGCTTCCCACCGACCTCGGCCAGCCACTGGTGGAGATAGCCCGGCCAGTCGGTCGCCTGGAAGTTGTGCAGGCCCACCTTGAACGAGCGGAAGGTGTCGCTGCCCTCGCTGAACAGCCCCGGCTTCTTGTCCATCTCCAGGATGACGTCCATCTCATGGCCGTCCGCGACGAAGGTCAGCTCCACCTGGGTCAGCCCCCGGTACTGCTGCGGCGCGTTGAACTCGATCTCCTGGTAGAACGGCAGCCGCTGCCGCGTGCCCCGGATGTGGCCCTTCTCCAGGTCCGCGCTCCGGAAGGAGAAGCCCAGCTGCCCGAAGGCGTCCAGAATCGCCTGCTGCGCCGGCATCGGATGCACGTTCACCGGGTCCACGTCACCGGAGTCCACCGCACGGGCGATCGCCAGCTCCGTCGTCACCCCGACGCTCATCCCGCGCAGGTGCGTGCCCATGAAGTGGGTGATCGGGGTCTCGTACGGAATCTCCAGCCCGAACGGCACCGTGTGCACCGCACCCGGCTGCACCTCGAACGCCCCGCCCAGCTGCTGCCGGTGGAACTCGATGTTCTGGTGGTACTCCTGGTCCTGCCCCTCGATCTCGACCCGCGCCCGCAGCCCCACCGACAGGCCCTCGATCTGCTGCGCGACCGAGCCGCCCTGGATCCGCACCTCGCCCTGGACGACCCCGCCAGGCACCACATTCGGCTCGTTGAGCACGGTCTCCACGGACGCACCCCCGGCGCCCAAGCTCGCAAGCAGCTTCTTGAAGCCCACGTTGTCCCTCTCCCTTTACCGGCGATTGCCTCGCCCTTTAACGAACGCGGCACCGCCCCGAACGGTTCCACTACTCTCGTACCGCATGATCCCTGCTCCCGAAAGCACCCCGCTGCCCCGGGTCTTCTTCGACCGCCCGGTCCTGGAGGTCGCCCCCGACCTCCTGGGGCGCACCCTCGTACGGAGCACGGACGACGGCGTGATCGCCCTCCGCCTCACCGAGGTCGAGGCCTACGCAGGCCCTGACGACCCCGGATCCCACGCCTTCCGCGGCCGCTCCGACCGCAACGCCGTCATGTTCGGCCCGCCCGGCCACGCCTACGTCTACTTCACCTACGGCATGTGGCACTGCCTCAACCTGGTCTGCGGCCCCGAAGGCGACCCCAGCGGCGTCCTGCTCCGCGCCGGCGAGATCACCGACGGCGCCGACCTCGCCCGCAAGCACCGCCTCACCTCCCGCCGCCCCCACGACCTGGCCCAGGGCCCCGCCCGCCTCGCCACCGCCCTCGACGTCGACCGCGCCCTCAACGGCGCCGACGTCTGCGGCGCAGACCCGGCCGCCTCCCCCTTCCGCATCCTCACCGGCACCCCGCCCGCCCCCGCAGCCATCCGCACCGGCCCCCGCACCGGCGTCGGCGGCGACGGCGCCGCCCACCCCTGGCGGTTCTGGATCGACGGCGACCCGACCGTCAGCCCGTACCGCGCGCACGCACCCCGCCGCCGCAATAAGCAGTAGCCCGGACCGCGTACGCTCGGACACGCTGAAGCGGTACCCATGCGACTCAAGGAGACACAAGACCGTGACGGACATCGTCGACGAGCTGAAGTGGCGCGGGCTGTTCGCCCTGTCCACTGACGAGGACGCTTTGCGCAAGGCGCTCGCGGACGGCCCCATCACGTTCTATTGCGGCTTCGACCCCACCGCCCCCAGCCTCCACGTCGGCCACCTGGTCCAGGTCCTCACCGTCCGCCGCCTCCAGCAGGCCGGCCACCGGCCGCTCGCCCTCGTCGGCGGCGCCACCGGTCTCATCGGCGACCCCCGGCCCACCGCCGAGCGCACACTGAACGACCCCGAGACCGTCGCCGGCTGGGTGGAGAAGCTACGCCGCCAGATCGAGCCCTTCCTGTCGTTCGAGGGCGAGAACCCGGCCGTCATGGTCAACAACCTGGAGTGGACAGCAGGCCTGTCCGCCATCGAGTTCCTGCGGGACATCGGCAAGCACTTCCGCGTGAACAAGATGCTCACCAAGGACTCGGTCGCCCGCCGCCTCGAATCGGACCAGGGCATCAGCTACACCGAGTTCAGCTACCAACTGCTCCAGGGCATGGACTTCCTGGAGCTGTACCGCCGCCACGGCTGCGTCCTCCAGCAGGGCGGCAGCGACCAGTGGGGCAACCTCACCGCCGGCCTCGACCTGATCCACCGCCTCGAACCGCACGCCCAGGTGCACGCGCTCGCGACTCCTCTCATGGTCAAGGCCGATGGCACCAAGTTCGGCAAGACCGAGGGCGGCGCCGTCTGGCTCGACCCCGAGATGACCACCCCGTACGCCTTCTACCAGTTCTGGCTGAACGTCGACGACCGGGACATCTCGACCTACATGCGCATCCTCAGCTTCCGCAGCCGGGGCGAGCTCGAAGAGCTCGAAGCGCTGACCGCCGAGCGCCCCCAGGCCCGGACCGCCCAGCGCGCCCTCGCCGAGGAGCTCACCACCCTCGTCCACGGCGCCGACCAGACCGCCGCCGTCATCGCCGCCTCCAAGGCACTTTTCGGCCAGGGCGACCTCGCCGACCTCGACGGCCCCACCCTCGCCGCCGCCCTCAGTGAACTGCCCCACACCAAGGTCGCCGAACTCGCCCCTGTCGTGGACCTCTTCACCCAGGTAGAGCTGGTCGCCAGCAAGTCCGCCGCCCGCCGCACCATCAAGGAGGGCGGCGCCTACATCAACAACACCAAGGTCACCAGCGAGGACGCCGTCCCCGCCCCCTCCGACCTCCTCCACGGAAAGTGGCTGGTCCTGCGCCGAGGCAAGAAGAACCTCGCCGCCGTAGAAGTCGGCTGATCGGCTGAATCCATACGTTTGAGCGGCGGCAGAGTTTGACTCTGCCGCCGCTGGTGCGTAACGTAGCCCGAGCCGCTTGAGAGGGTGCGTCCGGTTCGCCCGGATCCTCCACTCGGTGGCCACCCACTACTAACGACTCCATCCCGAAGATTCGGGCGTATTTTCGTGCGCCTCGAATGCCATTGGCATGGATTCAAGCGAGTGAATTCGCAAGTCGCGAAAGAATCCGCTAACGTAGTGAACACGCCGAGGCGCGGAAACGCCAAAGCAAACCCCCTCCAGAGGGTGGCGGAAACGAGAAATCGGGTCTGCTAAGCTGGAGACAACGAAGGGAAAGCCCGGAGGGGCCGGTGAAACGGTCTCGAAGGAAGCTTCCGTTCCTTGAGAACTCAACAGCGTGCCAAAAGTCAACGCCAGATATGTTGATAACCCCGTCTTCAGGCCGTCATGGTCTGGGACGTGGTTCCTTTGAAGAAAAACACAGCGAGGACGCTGAGGATCACCGGATTATTCCTCCGGTGGTTCCGCTCAACGCGAGTGTCGATCCCGATTACGGGAAAACATTCACGGAGAGTTTGATCCTGGCTCAGGACGAACGCTGGCGGCGTGCTTAACACATGCAAGTCGAACGGTGAAGCCTTCGGGTGGATCAGTGGCGAACGGGT
>NZ_CP109392.1:7935000-8872500 GCF_045040445.1 Streptomyces sp. NBC_01537
AGCCATGGGCAGGTTGAAGCGTGGGTAAGACCGCGTGGAGGACCGAACCCACCAGGGTTGAAAACCTGGGGGATGACCTGTGGTTAGGGGTGAAAGGCCAATCAAACTCCGTGATAGCTGGTTCTCCCCGAAATGCATTTAGGTGCAGCGTCACGTGTTTCTTGCCGGAGGTAGAGCACTGGATAGGCGATGGGCCCTACCGGGTTACTGACCTTAGCCAAACTCCGAATGCCGGTAAGTGAGAGCGTGGCAGTGAGACTGTGGGGGATAAGCTCCATGGTCGAGAGGGAAACAGCCCAGAGCATCGACTAAGGCCCCTAAGCGTACGCTAAGTGGGAAAGGATGTGGAGTCGCAGAGACAACCAGGAGGTTGGCTTAGAAGCAGCCACCCTTGAAAGAGTGCGTAATAGCTCACTGGTCAAGTGATTCCGCGCCGACAATGTAGCGGGGCTCAAGCGTACCGCCGAAGTCGTGTCATTGCAGCATATAGGGCCAACGCCTGCTGTGATGGGTAGGGGAGCGTCGTATGCCGGGTGAAGCGGCGGTGGAAGCCAGTCGTGGACGGTTTACGAGTGAGAATGCAGGCATGAGTAGCGATACACACGTGGGAAACGTGTGCGCCGATTGACTAAGGGTTCCTGGGTCAAGCTGATCTGCCCAGGGTAAGTCGGGACCTAAGGCGAGGCCGACAGGCGTAGTCGATGGACAACCGGTTGATATTCCGGTACCCGCTTTGAAACGCCCAGTACTGAACCGAGCGATGCTAAGTCCGTGAAGCCGCCCTGGAGCCTTCGGGCAAAGGGGAGTGGTGGAGCCGACGGACCAGACTTGTAGTAGGTAAGCGATGGGGTGACGCAGGAAGGTAGTCCAGCCCGGGCGGTGGTTGTCCCGGGGTAAGGGTGTAGGCCGTGTGATAGGCAAATCCGTCACACATTGAGGCTGAGACCTGATGCCGAGCCGATTGTGGTGAAGTGGATGATCCTATGCTGTCGAGAAAAGCCTCTAGCGAGTTTCATGGCGGCCCGTACCCTAAACCGACTCAGGTGGTCAGGTAGAGAATACCGAGGCGTTCGGGTGAACTATGGTTAAGGAACTCGGCAAAATGCCCCCGTAACTTCGGGAGAAGGGGGCCATCACTGGTGATAGCACTTGCTGCTTGAGCTGGGGGTGGCCGCAGAGACCAGCGAGAAGCGACTGTTTACTAAAAACACAGGTCCGTGCGAAGCCGTAAGGCGATGTATACGGACTGACGCCTGCCCGGTGCTGGAACGTTAAGGGGACCGGTTAGTCATGATTCGTCATGGCGAAGCTGAGAACTTAAGCGCCAGTAAACGGCGGTGGTAACTATAACCATCCTAAGGTAGCGAAATTCCTTGTCGGGTAAGTTCCGACCTGCACGAATGGCGTAACGACTTCTCGACTGTCTCAACCATAGGCCCGGTGAAATTGCACTACGAGTAAAGATGCTCGTTTCGCGCAGCAGGACGGAAAGACCCCGGGACCTTTACTATAGCTTGATATTGGTGTTCGGTTCGGCTTGTGTAGGATAGGTGGGAGACTGTGAAGCTATGGCGCCAGCCGTGGTGGAGTCGTCGTTGAAATACCACTCTGGTCGTGCTGGATGTCTAACCTCGGTCCGTGATCCGGATCAGGGACAGTGTCTGGTGGGTAGTTTAACTGGGGCGGTTGCCTCCTAAAGAGTAACGGAGGCGCCCAAAGGTTCCCTCAGCCTGGTTGGCAATCAGGTGTTGAGTGTAAGTGCACAAGGGAGCTTGACTGTGAGACTGACGGGTCGAGCAGGGACGAAAGTCGGGACTAGTGATCCGGCGGTGGCTTGTGGAAGCGCCGTCGCTCAACGGATAAAAGGTACCCCGGGGATAACAGGCTGATCTTCCCCAAGAGTCCATATCGACGGGATGGTTTGGCACCTCGATGTCGGCTCGTCGCATCCTGGGGCTGGAGTCGGTCCCAAGGGTTGGGCTGTTCGCCCATTAAAGCGGTACGCGAGCTGGGTTTAGAACGTCGTGAGACAGTTCGGTCCCTATCCGCTGTGCGCGTAGGAATATTGAGAAGGGCTGTCCCTAGTACGAGAGGACCGGGACGGACGAACCTCTGGTGTGCCAGTTGTCCTGCCAAGGGCATGGCTGGTTGGCTACGTTCGGGAGGGATAACCGCTGAAAGCATCTAAGCGGGAAGCCTGCTTCGAGATGAGTATTCCCACCCCCTTTGAGGGGTTAAGGCTCCCAGTAGACGACTGGGTTGATAGGCCGGATGTGGAAGCCCTGTAAGGGGTGGAGCTGACCGGTACTAATAGGCCGAGGGCTTGTCCTCAGTTGCTCGCGTCCACTGTTTGGTTCCCGGGTTGCGAACAGTCGCACCGGTTGAACCAGTACAATTTAACTAAAAAGTGTGCTTGTTCGCTTGGAGACACCCGATGGTGTTTCGGTGGTCATAGCGTTAGGGAAACGCCCGGTTACATTCCGAACCCGGAAGCTAAGCCTTTCAGCGCCGATGGTACTGCAGGGGGGACCCTGTGGGAGAGTAGGACACCGCCGAACAATCTTTCAGGACCCTCGGTCCCGGCCACAGCGCTGGGACCGAGGGTCTTTTTTTATTTGTTCCCGCCGGTGCGCGGTCTCTCAATGAGTACGAGAGACTGGTACCAGCCGCAGCATGAATCGACAGGAGTACCCGTCTATGTCCAACTCACCTGAGGATCGGCCGAAGCGGCCCGAGCGCAGGGAGTCCCGTCCCCAGCAGGGTGGCGGCGACCGTGGTGGCTACCGCAGCGGTGGCCCCCGTAGGGACGGCGACCGGGCCGCCGGCGGAGCGCCCCGCCGGAACGATGGCGGTGGGTTCCGCCGTGACGACCGTCCGCGTGACGACCGTCGTGATGAGCGTCCGCGTAGTTTTGGCCCTCCGCGTGATGATCGGCGTGATGACCGTCCGCGTGGTCCGCGTCGTGAGGATGACCGTGGTGGGTTCCGCCGTGACGACCGTCCGCGCGATGACCGTCGTGATGAGCGTCCGCGTAGTTTTGGGCCTCCGCGTGATGATCGGCGTGACGATCGTCCGCGTGGTCCGCGTCGTGAGGATGACCGTGGCGGATTCCGCCGTGACGACCGTCCGCGCGATGACCGTCGTGATGAGCGGCCCCGTAGTTTCGGGCCTCCGCGTGATGACCGGGGTGGGCCCCGTCGTGACGATCGTCGTGATGAGCGTCCGCGTAGCTTCGGCCCTCCGCGTGACGACCGGCGTGATGACCGTCCGCGTGGTCCGCGTCGTGAGGATGACCGTGGCGGATTCCGCCGGGACGACCGGCGTGACGAGCGGCCCCGTAGTTTTGGGCCTCCGCGTGATGACCGGGGTGGGCCCCGTCGTGACGATCGTCGTGATGAGCGTCCGCGTAGTTTTGGCCCTCCGCGTGATGATCGGCGTGATGACCGTCCGCGTGGTCCGCGTCGTGAGGATGACCGTGGCGGATTCCGTCGCGACGATCGTCCGCGTGATGACCGTCGTGATGAGCGTCCGCGTAGCTTCGGGCCTCCGCGTGATGACCGGGGTGGGCCCCGTCGTGACGATCGTCGTGATGAGCGTCCGCGTAGCTTCGGCCCTCCGCGTGACGACCGGCGTGACGACCGTCCGCGTGGTCCCCGTCGTGAGGACGACCGGGGCGGATTCCGCCGCGACGACCGGCGGGGTGAGCGTCCGGGTGGGGATCGGCGGCCGTCGGTGCAGGGGCGGGGGCGGTTCGAGAACCGGGGGAGGGATGATCGTCGGGAGGAGCGGGAGCCGGTGAAGCGGCTGCCGATTCCGGACGAGGTGACGGGTCATGAGATCGACCCGAGTGTGCGGCAGGAGCTGATGAGTCTGCCGAAGGGTCTCGCGGAGGATGTGGCGCGGAACCTGGTGATGGTGGCGCAGCTGCTGGACGAGGACCCGGAGAAGGCCTACGCGTATTCGCGGGTGGCTTTGCGGCTGGCGTCGAGGGTGGCGGCGGTGCGGGAGGCGGCCGGCTTCGCTTCGTATGCGACGGAGCGGTACGCGGAGGCGCTGGCGGAGTTCCGGGCGTCGCGGCGGATGACCGGGACCGTGGATCTGTGGCCGGTGATGGCGGACTGCGAGCGTGGTCTGGGCCGTCCGGAGCGGGCGCTGGAGATGGCGGGCGCGCCGGAGGTGCAGAAGCTGGACCGGGCCGGACAGGTGGAGATGCGCCTGGTGGCGGCCGGGGCCCGGCAGGACATGGGCCAGGCGGAGGCCGCGGTGGTGACGCTGCAGAGCTCGGAGCTGGCGTCGAGCGCGGTGCACCCGTGGACGGCGCGGCTGCGGTACGCGTACGCGGACGCGCTGCTGGTGGTCGGCCGCGAGGGCGAGGCGCGCGACTGGTTCGCGAAGGCGCTGGAGGCCGACCAGAACGGCACTACGGATGCTTCGGACCGGCTGGCGCAGCTGGACGGCGTGGAGTTCGTGGAAGCCGTCGAGGACGATGAAGACGTCGAGGACGTCGAGGACGTCGAGGACGACGAGGCTGAGGTTGTGGCCGAGGAGACCCCGGAGGACGAGGTCGACATCGACATCACCGATGAGGCCGAGCCGTCGACGTTCCTGGACGACCCGTTCCAGGAGCCCAAGAAGGCCGAGTGACGTAGCGACAGCAGAGGGGCGGCATCCGCATCGCGGGTGCCGCCCCTTTGTCGTTGGGCGGGGTCATTCCAGGTCGAGGCTGCGAAGGACCAGGCCCGTGGCCGGCTTTGGGCCGAAGGAGGTGGACTTGCGGGGCATGGTGACGCCTTGCTGGGCCAGCTCGCGCACGACGCTCTCGCGTACGGGGTGTATGAGGACGGCGGTGCCGCCGAGTTGTTCGGCCTGGGCGACGGCGGCGCGGGCGTCGTGGATGTACTGGATGTGCTCGGGGGCATCGGGGACCTGCCAGACGCGGTCGAGCAGGAGGGAGTGCAGGACGGCGGCGTCGAGGCGGCGCCAGGCCTCGGGGCGGTCGTGGGGAACGGACTCGTCGAGGAGGCGGGGGTCGGGACGGGAGAGGAGGCGGAAGCGGCCGTCGCCGGTGAGGAGGAAGGCGTTGCCGGAGGAGGTGGCGGTCTCCAGGGCCTGGAGGGCGTGGTCGAGGGGGCCGGGGATGTCCTGGACACGGAAGGTGCCGTGGGCGGTGGCGGCGCGGACGGCGTCCTCGACGGGGAGGCGGGGCAGTACGCGGTGGATGGCGCGGACGCGGAGGGGATAGCGGGCGCTGTCGACGAGGAGGACCAGGCCGTAGTCCCAGGGGCTGGGGCCGTCCTGCTCCTCCTGGAGGCGCAGGTAGGTGGCCCAGCGGTGATGGCCGTCGGCGATCAGGGCCTGGTGGGAGGCGAGGTCGGCGTCGACGGCGGCGATTTCGGCGGGGTCGGTGAGCGCCCACAGGCGGTGGCGGATGCCGTCCTCGGTGGTGGTCGTGAGAAGCGGCTCGCGGTGGTCGGCGGTGCGGTCGACGATCTCGGCGGCGGCGCCGGCGGCCCCGCCCTCATAGGTGAGGAGCAGAGGGTCGAGGTTGGCGGCGGTCGCGCGCATGAGGGAGGCGCGGTCGGCGACGGGGCCCGGCATGACGTCCTCGTGCGGGAGGACGACGCGCTCCTCGGGGCGGGTGAGGCGCAGGGCGCCGATCAGGCCGCGCTGGACGAAGTCGCCGTCGCGCTGCTCGTAGACGTAGAGCGCGGGCTCCTGGTCCGCGGCGAGGACGCCCTCCTCCTGCCACTGGAAGAGGGCCCAGGCGGCCTGCCGGTGGCGGGCGGCGGGGTCCTCCTCGTTGGGGAGAATGAGCCGCACGACATTGTGGGGGTCGGCGGTCTCCAGGTGACGCTGTCCGTCGGGCCGAACGACCACGTCGTACGGTGGCGAGGTGACCGCGGCCAGGCTGCCGACCCGTTCGGGTACGTAACGGAGCCCCCGGAATGGTGCCAGCCGCAGGCCGTATGTGCTCATCAGGGCATGCTACGCGGGTTGCGCCGGCCCTGGATGATGTGAACAAGTCATGACCACATGAGGAGCGAGCATTCTATGATCACCTCCCTTCGGACCCGCCCCGACGGCTGCGAGCAGCCGCTGGACGCCGCGTACGACACCGCGTTGCTCGACCTCGACGGGGTCGTGTACGCGGGCGGTGACGCGATCGCGCACGCCGTCGAATCGCTCGGCACGGCGCGGGCGCATGGGATGCATCTTGCCTACGTGACCAACAACGCCGCGCGCACGCCGCAGGCGGTGGCCGCGCATCTGACCGAGCTCGGCGTGCCGGCCGAGGCGGGCGAAGTGATCACCTCCGCGCAGGCGGTGGCCCGGCTGATCGCCGATCAGGTGCCGGAGGGCGCGCGGGTGCTGGCGGTGGGCGGCGAAGGGCTGGTCGAGGCGCTGCGGGAGCGGGGGCTCGTGCCGGTGTCGTCGGCGGACGACGACCCGGCGGCGGTGGTGCAGGGGTACGCCCCGCATGTGGGGTGGGCGCAGCTCGCGGAGGCTTCGTACGCGGTGAATCGCGGGGTGCCGTGGTTCGCGTCGAACACGGATCTGACGATCCCGACGGCTCGGGGCAAGGCGCCCGGCAACGGGGCGCTGGTGGAGGTCGTACGGATCGCCACGGGGGCGGAGCCGCAGGTCGCGGGCAAGCCGCTGCCGCCGATGCACCGCGAGACGGTGCTCCGTACGGGGGCGAAGCGGGCTCTGGTGGTCGGGGACCGGCTCGATACCGACATCGAGGGTGCCAACGCGGGCGGTGTGGATTCGCTGCTGGTGCTGACGGGGGTCACGGATGCCGCGCTGCTGCTGGCGGCGGAGCCGAAGTACCGGCCGACGTATGTGGACGCGGACCTGCGGGGGCTGCTGCGGGGCCAGCCGGTGGTGGGGGTTGCCGGGGACGGCTTTGTCTGTGGGGGGTGGACGGCTTCGGCGGGGGAGCGGGAGTTTCTGATCGAGGGGGACGGGGAGGCGCTGGACGGTCTGCGGGCGCTTTGTGCCGTGGCTTGGACGGTGGCGGGGGAGGGGTCGTGCGGGCTGGACGCGGGTAAGGCGCTGGCCCGGCTGGGGCTGTAGGGGGCGGTCCGCTGTCCGTTGGGTGGGCACCACCCGGGCTTCAGGGCAGGCAGGACAGGACGGCCGCCGTCAGTTCGGCGGGGGCGTCCTCCTGGACCAGGTGGCCCGCGCCGGGGATCAGTTCGAGCCGGGCTCCGGGGATGAGGGAGGCGAGTTCGTGTCCCTTGGCCGGGGGGATCCAGGCGTCGTCGGCGCCCCAGAGGATGCGGGTGGGGAGGCGGATCTCGCCGTAGCGGGCCTGGATCTCGTCGGTGTAGCACTGGTCGGCCTGGGCGATCTGCCGATAGAAGGCGGTCTGGCCGGCCTCGTCGGACCAGGGTTCGACGAGCCGGTCGAGGACGGCGGGGTGGAGGCCGCGGCTGCTGGCGGAGCTCACGTACTCGCGTACGAGCGCTCGGTGCAGGGCGGGCGGCAGGCGCTCGAAGACGTCGGGGTGCTCGCCGACGAGCCGGAAGAAGGGCGAACCCCAGGGCGCGAGGGCCACGGGGTCGACGAGGACCAGGGCGCGGTAGCGGGCGCCGTGGAGGAGGTGGGCGCGCAGCGCCACGGCGCCGCCGAAGTCGTGGGCGACGACGAGGGGTTCGCGGTCGCGCAGGCCCCAGTGGGTCAGGAGTCCGGTGAAGGCGCGGCCCTGGGCGGCGAGCGAGACATCCTGGCCGGGGGACTTCTCCGAGGTGCCGTAGCCGGGCATGTCCCAGACGAACACCTGACGGTCACGGGCGAGGGAACGGGCGACGGCACGCCATACGTAGGAGGAGAACGGCGTGCCGTGCAGCAGGACCACCGGGTCGCCGTCGGGTGGCCCGAGGCGGTCCCAGCGGACCTCGCCGGAGGCGGTGCGGACGGTCCGGGTGAGCTGCCAGTCGCTCACAGCAGCTTGCGCAGGCGGAGGAGATCGCGGAGCCCGGCCTCCAGCTTGATCCGGCCGCTGCCCCACGCGCGGGCGAAGTGGAGCTCGCCGTTGACGAGGGCGACCAGGTCGTCGCCGGCCATGGTGAGGCGGATCTCGGCCTTGGTGGGTGGTGGGCCCTGGAGGGTCGTCACGTCCTTGATGTGGCCGTCGGTGAGTCGGCCGACGAAGGTGATGTCCAGGTCGGTGATGCGGCAGCTGAGGGAGCGGTCGAGCGAGACCGCGCTGCGGACATCGCCCTCGGCCTTCGCGAGGTTCTCCGACAGCCGGTCGAGTGCGCTGCGGCACTCCTCGATGGTCGCCATCGGTGGGGCGTCTCCCGTTCGGTGGTGCGGGTGTGTGCGTACCGGCGGTGCCTCGGTCGGGGCGGCCGGGATTGGAATCGACCGTACCGCAGGCCGCTGACAACCGAAGATGGCGCGGTAGGCGGTAGCGTCTTGACCAGATACGTCATTGGTGAGGCGAGGAGTGAGAACGATGCGGGACGCGCTGCGAACCTGCCTGCAGATCGCGGGCGGCCTGACGGAGGCCACGCGGCGGCGGGCGACCGCCGCGGCGAAGGAACTGCTCGACCAGACCGGGATAGACGTTGACGAGCTGCAGCGTCGGATCGGTGACCGGATCCCCCCGGAGGTCCAGACGCTGGCGGACGAGCTCATCGCCTCCGGGCGGGCCAACCGCGATCTGCTGCTCGGGCTGATCCGTGAAGAGGTCGACAAGACCATGAGCCGGGTCGGCCGGCTGGCGGACGAGGTCACCAAGGTCGGCGTCGTCCTTGAGGCGCTTGAGCGGCGCGTACGCAACCTGGAGGACGACGGGTCGCCTGCGGGGTCGCCTGCGGCAAGCGCAGAGGCCCCGGTCGAGCATGTGCCGGTGGACGACGTGGCTCCGGCGGCCGCTCCGGCGGCCCCGGCCAAGAAGACCGCTCCGGCGAAGAAGGCGGCCCCGGCCAAGAAGGCCGCCGTGCCGGCGAAGAAGACCGCTCCGGCGGCGAAGAGGCCTGCGGCCAAGAAGGCGGCGACGCCTGCTGCCGAGAAGACCGCAGCGGCGCAGAGCGCTCCCGCCAAGAGCACGCCGGTGGCGAAGAAGGCGGCCCCCGTGAAGAAGGCAGCCCCCGTGAAGAAGGCAGCCCCCGCGAAAAAGGCGGCGGTGGCCAAGAAGGCGGCCCCGGCCAAGAAGGCGGTCCGGCGGAGCCCGCAGGCACCGGAGGCGGGACGTGAGTGACCCGGCGGGGACCGAGGCGGTCGAGCCGGTTGTGGCGGATGTGCGCCTGGCGGAAGCCGGAGAAACCGGAATGCCCTCGGCGGGGGAACCGGTGCCGCTGGGAGTGAGGCTGGAGGCGACGGGGCACGCGGAGGTGGACGGGATGCTCGCGAGGCTGGGTGACGCGGACATACTGCCGACGGAGGACCATATCGAGGTGTACGAGGATGTACATCGTGGGCTGCGGGACGCGCTCACCGCACTCGACAACAACAGGAGCTGAACCGCACGTGGCAGTGACTCGTGGCCAGCGCAGGCGACTCGACGCCGAACTGGTGCGCCGGAAACTCGCGCGGTCGCGAGAGCACGCGAGCGAGCTGATCGCGGCGGGCCGGGTGACCGTCGGGGGGGCGACGGCGACGAAGGCGGCGACGCAGGTCGAGACGAGCGCGGCGCTCGTGGTCACCAAGGACGCCACGGACCCGGACTACGTGTCGCGGGGCGGGCACAAGCTCGCCGGGGCGCTGGCGGCGTTCGTGCCGCTAGGGCTGAGCGTGGCGGGCCGGCGGGCGCTGGACGCGGGGGCGTCGACGGGTGGCTTCACGGACGTACTGCTGCGAAACGGTGTCGCGCATGTCGTGGCCGTGGACGTCGGTTACGGACAGCTCGCGTGGTCCCTGCAGAGCGATGAACGGGTCACCGTCAAGGACCGTACTAACGTGCGCGAGTTGACCTTGGAGCAGATCGACAACGAGCCGGTGGACATCATCGTCGGCGACCTGTCCTTCATTCCGCTGGGGCTCGTCCTGCCGGCCCTCGCGAGGTGTGCCGCGCCGGACGCGGACCTGGTGCTCATGGTCAAGCCGCAGTTCGAGGTCGGGAAGGAGCGGCTCGGGAGTGGTGGAGTGGTACGGAGTACGCAACTGCGCGCCGATGCGGTGCGGAATGTGGCCAGGCAGGCGGCGGGGCTGGGTCTCGGGGTGCTGGGAGTGACGGCGAGTCCGCTGCCGGGGCCGTCCGGCAATGTGGAGTACTTTCTGTGGCTGCGCGCCGGGGCGCCCGATCTGGACCCGGCGGATGTCGACCGTGCTGTGGCGGAGGGGCCCCGTTGAGCGAGACATTCGAGATGAGTGAAGCGGGCCTGGCCCTGGGTGAGGACCGCAGCGTTTTCCTGCTTGCGCATACCGGCCGTCCGGCGGCGATCCGCAGCGCCGAGAGGGTCGTACGCGGCCTGACGCGCTGTGGAATCGGCGTGCGCGTGCTGGCCGACGAGGCGGCGGATCTGTCGCTGCCGGTCGATGTGGCCATGGTGCAGGAGATCGGGCCGGTGGCCGTCGAAGGCTGCGAGCTGATCATCGTGCTGGGTGGTGACGGGACGCTGCTTCGCGGCGCGGAGCTGTCGCGCGCGTCCGGGGTGCCGATGCTCGGCGTGAACCTCGGGCGGGTCGGCTTCCTGGCGGAGGCTGAGCGGGACGACCTGGACAAGGTCGTGGACCGGGTGGTGACCAAGGAGTACGAGGTCGAGGAGCGGATGACCATCGATGTGCTCGTGCGCAACGACGGGCATGTCGCGCACCGCGACTGGGCGCTCAACGAGGCGTCGGTGGAGAAGCAGGCGCGCGAGCGCATGCTGGAGGTCGTGACGGAGGTCGACGGCCGGCCGGTGTCGCGCTTCGGCGGGGACGGCGTGGTCATGGCGACCCCGACCGGCTCGACGGCGTACGCGTTCTCGGCGGGCGGGCCCGTGGTGTGGCCCGAGGTCGAGGCGCTGCTCATGGTGCCGATCAGTGCGCATGCGCTGTTCGCCAAGCCGCTGGTGACGTCGCCGACATCGGTGCTGGCGGTGGAGGTGCAGCCGCAGACCCCCCACGGGGTGCTGTGGTGCGACGGGCGGCGCACCGTCGAGCTGCCGGCCGGGGCGCGGGTGGAGGTGCGGCGGGGCGCGGTGCCGGTGCGGCTGGCGCGGTTGCATCACGCGTCGTTCACGGACCGGCTGGTGGCGAAGTTCGCCCTGCCGGTGGCGGGCTGGCGGGGCGCGCCGCACTGACCGGTAGCGTCTTGTGACGGGGTGCGCGTCGCGCGGCGGGTCGTAAACCTCGTATGGTCGTATCCGTGTTGGAGGAGATGCGGATCCGGTCGCTGGGAGTCATCGAGGATGCCGTGGTGGAGCTTTCACCCGGCTTCACCGCGGTGACCGGCGAGACCGGTGCGGGCAAGACCATGGTCGTCACGAGTCTCGGCCTGCTGCTCGGCGGCCGAGCCGATCCCGGTTTGGTGCGGATCGGCACGAAATCGGCCTCGGTGGAAGGGCGGATCACCCTCCCACCGGGCTCCTCGGCGGCCGTACGCGCCGAGGAGGCGGGCGCCGAACTGGACGAAGGCGCGCTGCTCATCAGCCGTACGGTCTCGGCCGAGGGACGCTCCCGGGCGTTCGTGGGCGGGCGTGCCGTCCCGATCGGGCTGCTGACCGAGCTGGCCGACGAGCTGGTCGCCGTGCACGGCCAGACCGACCAGCAGGGTCTGCTGCGCCCGGCCCGGCAGCGCGAGGCGCTGGACCGGTACGCGGGCGACGCGGTGGCCGTGCCGCTGGCGAAGTACGGGGCTGCCTACCGGCGGCTGCGGGAGATCACGACGGAGCTCGACGAGCTGACGACGCGCGCACGGGAACGGGCCCAGGAGGCCGACCTGCTGCGCTTCGGACTCGACGAGGTCGCGGCGGCCGAGCCGGTGGCCGGCGAGGACACCGAGCTTGCGCAGGAAGCGGAACGGCTCGGGCACGCGGAGGCGCTGGCCTCTGCCGCGGCGCTTGCGCATGCGGCGTTGGCGGGCAATCCGGAGGACCCCGAGAGCGTGGACGCGGCGGCCCTCGTCGCGGGCGCCCAGCGCGCGCTGGACGCGGTGCGCTCGCACGACCCGGCGCTGGCCGCGCTGGCCGGTCGGATCGGCGAGATCGGCATCCTGCTGGGCGACGTGGCGGGCGAACTGGCCGGCTACGCGGACGACCTGGACGCGGATCCGCGGCGGCTGGCCGCCGTCGAGGAGCGGCGCGCGGTACTGGCCCACCTCACCCGCAAGTACGGGACCGACATAGATGCCGTACTTGCCTGGGCCGAGGAGAGCGCCGCCCGGCTCGGGGAACTGGAGGGCGACGACGAGCGGATCGGGGAGCTCACGGGCGAGCGCGACGCGCTGCGCGCGGAGCTGGGCGACCTCGCGCAGGCGCTGACCGACGCGCGTACGGAGGCGGCCGAGCGCTTCGGCGCGGCGGTGACCGCCGAACTGGCCGAGCTCGCCATGCCGCATGCGCGCGTCGGCGTCGCCATCCGGCAGACGGAGGACGCCGACGGGGTCGAGGTCGGCGGGCGGCTGGTCGCCGCCGGTCCCTTCGGCGCGGACGAGGTCGAGCTGCAGCTGGCCCCGCATCCGGGTGCGCCGGCCAGAGCCATCGCCAAGGGCGCGTCGGGCGGTGAACTGTCGCGCGTGATGCTCGCGGTCGAGGTCGTCTTCGCGGGGTCGGATCCGGTGCCCACGTATCTGTTCGACGAGGTCGACGCCGGCGTCGGCGGCAAGGCGGCCGTCGAGGTCGGGCGGCGGCTCGCGCGGCTTGCGCGAACGGCGCAGGTCGTCGTGGTCACGCACCTGCCGCAGGTGGCGGCGTTCGCCGACCGGCAGCTGCTGGTCGAGAAGACGAACGACGGGTCCGTGACGCGCAGTGGCGTGAAGATCCTGGAGGGGGAGGAACGCGTGCGGGAGCTGTCGCGGATGCTCGCGGGGCTTGAGGACTCGGAACTGGGGCGTGCGCATGCGGAGGAACTGCTGGCCGCTGCGCGTGAGGCGCGTTAGACGGGCCTAACGGGACCGCCTGTGGGCTGCCACGCGTTCGCGTGTCGCGCAGCGGCGGGAGCAGTAGCGGCGTTCGGGGCCGCTGCCCTGCGTGAGAAAGACGTTCCGGCAGCTGTGTGATGCGCAGACGCCGCCCGGCGGGCGCTGGCGGTCCCAGAGGAGGACGGTCAGCGCCAGACACGACGAGGCGAGGAACCACTCGCCCCAGGGCGCGTCGTCGTCGCTGTCGAGGTGCGGGTGCCAGGGGGTGCTGCCGCCGTGCGCGGTGAGGCGCAGGGCGCCGGGGCTGCGGCCGAGGAGGCGGTTGAGGGCAGCGGCTGCGAGGTCCGTGTCAGCGGCCGTGAAGACTTCGCGGAGCTGCTGGGCGGCGGCGCGCATCTCGGTGATGTCGGTGGCGGAGAGGGTGACGGGGTCGGACTCGCCATGCGCGCGCAGGACTTCGGCGACGGCGGCCGGGTCGTCACCGGTCAGGGCGTTGATGAGGGCGACGGTGCGGTGGGCCGTGGCCTGGACGTTCCGGGTGAGCACGACGGGAATGTAACGCATCTGGCGGAGTTCTGAGTTACCTGCGTAACGTGATCCGGATGCTGAAGGGTTACGTGATGGTGCGGTACGCCGCCGGTGCGGCCGCGGCCCGGACGGGCGACGAGATGTCGGGACCGGCCTTGATGCTCGCGGCGCTCGCGGCCACGGGGTCGGCGGCCTCCGGGGCATCGCTGCTGGCGGGCATCATGGTCTCGGCGGCGGTCGGCGGCCCGCTCTTCGGGGTGCTGCTCGACAGATCGGCGAGGCCGGGCCGGCTGCTCGGCGGGGCGCTGGCGGTCTATGCGCTGGCGCTGGTCGTGATCCTGGGCTGCCTCGGCCGGATCCCGTTCGGTGCGGTGGCCGGGATCGCGGTCTTCGCGGGGGTGCTGGGGCCGGCTCTGTCCGGCGGGTGGACCTCGCAGCTGCCGCGGGTCGTCCCGCCGGACGCGCTGCCGCGCGCCAACGCGCTGGACGCGATGACGTTCGACCTCGCAAGCCTGGCGGGGCCCGCGCTGGCGGGAACCGTCGCCCTGGCGCCCGTAGGGTACCGGGATGAGATCACGGACAGCGGTGACCCTCGTGTCGGCGACGGCCACCCGGACCGCGTACCGGGCCCCGCGCAGCCGCCCGCCGGGGATACGGGCGGTGGAAGCTGCCCCCTGAGGCCGTTGCTGTGATGTGTGACCCGTACGGGTGATCCAGCGTATGCCTCGCCAAGAGAGGGCCCTCGGCGGTTCCTCGGATGTCCGACCGGCCTGGCATCCTTGGGAGTGGAACCCAACGACTGTCGTACGAACCCGAGTCAGCGCAATCAGTGCAATCAGCGCATTCAGCAGAATCAGCCGAGCCGGCCGAGTCAGGAGCCCGACTTCGCGTGAGCAGTACCCCGGCCCCACTTCGTGGCCAGCTCCACGCCGTCCACGTGCTGGGTGAGACGGCGGGCGGGCATGTGTCCTCGCTCGCCCGCGGCCTGGTGGCGCGCGGCGTCACAGTGACGGTCTGCGGGTCCTCGGCCGCTGACGAGGACTACGGCTTCGCGGGGGTGGGCGCCCGCTTCACGGCGGTTGAGATCGCCCGGCGGGCGGGGCGGGCTGACGCGGGCGCCGTCGCGGCCCTGCGCACCGCGACCGCCGGTGCGGATGTCGTGCACGCGCATGGCCTGCGGGCCGGGCTTCTGGCCTCGCTCGCGCTCGGGGGGCGCCGTACGCCGCTGATCGTCACCTGGCACAGCGCGGTGCTCGCGGAGGGCACCCGCGCGCGGCTGCTGGCCCTGCTCGAACGGCGCGTCTCCCGGGTGGCCGATGTGGTCCTGGGCGCTTCCTCGGATCTGGTCGAGCGGGCGCGGCGGCTCGGCGCACGGGATGCGCGGCTTGCGCCCATCGCCGTGCCGGCTCCCGTACGCGCTCCGCTGCCGCCGGAGTCCGCAGTGGAGATCGAGCGGAGCCGGCAGAAGACCCGGGCCGAGTTCGGGGCCGTTGACCGGCCCCTGCTGCTGGCGGTCGGACGGCTGGAGGCGCACAAGGGATACGACGTGCTGCTCGACGCGGTGCGGGGGCTCTGCGGTTTGGAGCCCGCGTCCCCGGTGGTGGTGATCGCCGGCGAGGGCTCGCAGCGCGAGCCGTTGCAGCGGCGCATCGACGCCGAGCGGCTGCCGGTGCGGCTCCTCGGGCGGCGGGACGACATTCCCGAGCTGCTCGCCGCCGCGGATGTCGTGGTGCTGCCGAGCCGGTGGGAGGCGCGGGCGCTCATCGCGCAGGAGGCGTTGCATGCCGGCGTGCCGCTGGTCGCCACGGCGGTAGGGGGCACGCCGGAGCTGGTCGGGGACGCGGGGGAGCTGGTCGCGTACGGGGACGCGGTGGCGCTGGCCGGGGCGATCGCCGGGCTGCTGGGCGATGCGGGACGGCGGGCCGAACTCGCGGCGGCGGGGCGGGCACAGGCTGCGGCGTGGCCCACTGAGGACGACACGGTGGCGCAGGTGCTGAGCATCTACGACGAGCTGGTGGCCGAGGGGCGTTGACCTGAGCGGGGTCCATGGATTCAGCCGCTGGACCCCGCTGGTAGTTGAACGTCAGCCCCCGTACGCCCCGCTCGCCGTCAGCCGCAGAGCCGTGTCGATCAGCGGCACATGGCTGAACGCCTGCGGGAAGTTCCCGACCTGCCGCTGCAGCCGGGGGTCCCACTCCTCCGCGAGCAGCCCCAGGTCGTTGCGCAGGGAGAGCAGCTTCTCGAAGAGCCGCCGGGCCTCGTCGACGCGCCCGATCATCGCCAGGTCGTCCGCCAGCCAGAAGGAACAGGCCAGGAAGGCGCCCTCGTCGCCGGGAAGCCCGTCGAGGTTCTCGCCGCCCTCGCCGCCGCCGTCGGTCGGATACCGCAGAACGAACCCGTCCTCCGTCGACAGCTCGCGCTGGATGGCCTCGATGGTCCCGATCACGCGCTTGTCGTCGGGCGGCAGGAAGCCGACCTGGGGGATGAGGAGCAGCGAGGCGTCGAGCTCCCGCGACCCGTAGGACTGCGTGAAGGTGTTCCGCTCCTTGTCGTAGCCCTTTTCGCAGACGTCCCAGTGGATCTCGTCGCGCAGCTCGCGCCAGCGCTCCAGAGGGCCGTCGGCCTCGCCCGATTCGACGAGCTTGACCGTGCGGTCCACGGCGACCCAGGCCATGACCTTGGAGTGGACGAAGTGCCTCCTGGGGCCCCGGACCTCCCAGATGCCCTCGTCGGGCTCGTCCCAGTGCTGCTCCAGGTAGCGGATGAGCTTGAGCTGGAGCAGGCTCGCGTAGTCGTTCCTCGCGAGGCCGGTCATGTGGGCGAGGTGGAGGGCCTCGGTGACTTCGCCGTAGACGTCGAGCTGGAGCTGGTGGGCGGCGCCGTTGCCGACGCGGACCGGGGTGGAGGCCTCGTAGCCGGGGAGCCAGTCGAGTTCGGTTTCGCCGAGCTCGCGCTCGCCGGCGATGCCGTACATGATCTGGAGGTTCTCGGGGTCGCCGGCGACGGCGCGCAGAAGCCATTCGCGCCATGCGCGTGCCTCGTCGCGGTAGCCGGTGCGCAGGAGGGAGGACAGGGTGATGGCGGCGTCACGGAGCCAGGTGAAGCGGTAGTCCCAGTTGCGCACGCCGCCGATGTCCTCGGGGAGCGAGGTGGTGGGGGCGGCGACGATGCCGCCGGTGGGGCCGTAGGTCAGGGCCTTGAGCGTGATCAGGGAACGGACGACGGCATCCCGGTAGGGCCCGTGGTAGGTGCACTGGTCGACCCACTCGCGCCAGAAGTCGAGGGTCGCCTCAAGAGAGGCCTCGGGCTCGGGGAGGGAGGGGGGCTGCTTGTGGGACGGCTCCCAGCTGATGGTGAAGGTGATGCGGTCACCCGGCGCGACGGTGAAGTCGGAGTAGGTGGTGAGGTCCTTGCCGTAGGTGTCGACCTCGGTGTCGAGCCAGACGGAGTCCGGCCCGGCGACAGCCACCGTGCGGTCGCCGACCTTGTGGACCCAGGGGGTGACCTTGCCGTACGAGAAACGCATGCGCAGGGCGGAGTGCATGGGCACCCGGCCGCTGACGCCCTCCACGATGCGGATGACCTGGGGGGCGCCGTCACGCGGGGGCATGAAGTCGATGATGCGGACGGTGCCGCGCGGGGTGTCCCACTCCGATTCCAGGACGAGGGAGTCGCCCACGTAGCGCCGCCGGGTGGCGGCGGGCGGCTCCGCGCCGGCGGGGTGGGCTGGGCCCAGGCGCCAGAAGCCGTGGTCTTCGGTGCCGAGGAGGCCCGCGAAGACCGCGGGGGAGTCGAAGCGCGGCAGGCACAGCCAGTCGACAGTGCCGTCCCGGCAGACCAGGGCAGCGGTCTGCATATCGCCAATGAGTGCGTAATCCTCGATACGCCCGGCCACGTGTATCTCCAGTCGAACGACGGCGTCGCCCACGGGGGGCGATCAAGCGGTCTGGGGATTTTCGATGAGCTCTTGTCCGGGTGCGGGCGGGGTGGTGCCGTGCCGGCCGACTCGCATCGAATCGATGTGTCCGAGCAGGATACGACGTGGATGCGGGGGGTGTGGAAGCGACGGCAGAACCCGATGCGCCAGTCGGGTGCAATTTGTCGTACGAGACTCCTGGTAGCCGGAAAATTGGGGTTCCCGGTAGCCGTAATTTTTTTCCGGGCGTCGTGCGGAGCCCTCGCACGCGTCGTCGCGCCCGCGGCCCGGAGCGGGGGCGCCCGGTCGCTGATACCCTGGTAGCCCGTGGGCCGGTGGGCCGAACCACTGAACCGCCGCGGTGGCGCCTCCCCTGAGACCAGGGCGCCGCCCCGACCCTCACCTCGCGACCACGGGAGCCCCCTCTTGGCCATGCCGCCCCGACACTCGTCATCCTCGACGACCACCAAGCACATCTTCGTCACCGGGGGTGTCGCCTCCTCGCTCGGCAAGGGGCTGACCGCCTCCAGCCTGGGGGCGTTGCTCAAGGCCCGTGGCCTGCGGGTCACCATGCAGAAGCTCGACCCGTACCTGAACGTCGACCCGGGCACGATGAACCCCTTCCAGCACGGCGAGGTCTTCGTCACCGACGACGGCGCCGAGACCGATCTGGACATCGGACACTACGAGCGCTTCCTCGACGTCGACCTGGACGGCTCGGCGAACGTCACCACGGGCCAGGTCTACTCGACCGTCATCGCCAAGGAGCGCCGTGGCGAGTACCTGGGCGACACCGTGCAGGTCATCCCGCACATCACCAACGAGATCAAGTCCCGGATCCGCCGCATGGCCACCGATGACGTCGATGTCGTCATCACCGAGGTCGGCGGCACCGTCGGCGACATCGAGTCGCTGCCCTTCCTGGAGTCCGTACGCCAGGTCCGGCACGAGGTCGGCCGGGACAACGTCTTCGTCGTCCACATCTCGCTGCTGCCGTACATCGGCCCGTCTGGCGAGCTGAAGACCAAGCCGACGCAGCACTCGGTGGCCGCGCTGCGCAACATCGGTATCCAGCCGGACGCCATCGTGCTGCGCGCGGACCGCGAGGTGCCGATCTCCATCAAGCGCAAGATCTCGCTGATGTGCGACGTCGACGAGGACGCGGTGGTCGCCGCCATCGACGCCAAGTCGATCTACGACATCCCGAAGGTGCTGCACACCGAGGGCCTGGACGCGTATGTCGTCCGCCGGCTGGACCTGCCGTTCCGCGATGTGAACTGGACGCAGTGGGACGACCTGCTGGCCCGGGTCCACCAGCCGGACCACGAGGTCACGGTCGCGCTGGTCGGCAAGTACATCGACCTGCCGGACGCGTATCTTTCGGTGACCGAGGCGCTGCGCGCGGGCGGTTTCGCGAACAAGGCCCGCGTCAAGATCAAGTGGGTCACCTCCGACGACTGCCGGACGGCGGCGGGCGCGGCGCGCGAGCTGGGCGACGTGGACGCGGTCTGCGTGCCCGGCGGCTTCGGCGACCGGGGTGTCGAGGGCAAGGTCTCGGCCATCACATACGCCCGTGAGAACCGCATCCCGCTGCTCGGCCTGTGCCTGGGCCTGCAGTGCATCGTCATCGAGGCGGCGCGCTCGCTGGCCGGCATCACGGACGCGAACTCCACCGAGTTCGACCCGGCGACCGCCCACCCGGTGATCTCGACCATGGCCGAGCAGCTCGACATCGTCGCGGGCCAGGGCGACCTGGGCGGCACGATGCGGCTCGGCACCTACCCGGCGAAGCTCGCCGAGGGCTCGATCGTGCGGGCGGTCTACGACGACCAGCCGTACGTCGAGGAGCGGCACCGGCACCGCTACGAGGTCAACAACGCCTACCGCGGCGAGCTGGAGAAGAAGGCGGGCATCGTCTTCTCGGGCACCTCGCCCGACAACAAGCTGGTGGAGTTCGTCGAGTACCCGAGGGACGTCCACCCGTATCTCGTCGCCACCCAGGCGCACCCGGAGCTGAAGTCCCGCCCGACCCGCCCCCACCCGCTGTTCGCGGGTCTGGTCGCGGCCGCGGTCGAGCGCCAGCAGGTGACCGGCAGGGCGTGACCGAACAGGCATGATCGGTACGGTGTCGGTGCGGGCCCCTTCGCGGGTCCGCACCGGCACTGTTCTTACGGAGGACCGCATGATCCACGACACCCCCGAGGAGTGGCAGGTCACCGCGACCGTCACGCCCTTCACCGGGAACAAGACCAGCGTCCGCACCGATGACGTGGTCATGCCGGACGGGTCGGTCGTCCACCGCGACTACCAGGTCCACCCCGGATCCGTGGCCGTCCTCGCCCTCGATGACGACGAGCGGGTGACCGTTCTGCGCCAGTACCGGCATCCGGTGCGGATGAAGCTCTGGGAGATCCCGGCCGGGCTCCTCGACGTCCCCGGCGAGAATCCGCTGCACGCGGCCCAGCGCGAGCTGTACGAGGAGGCTCACGTCAAGGCCGAGGACTGGCGGGTGCTGGCCGACGTCTACACGACGCCGGGCGGGTGCGACGAGGCCGTCCGGATCTTTCTCGCCCGGGGTGTGAGCGAGGTCGAGGGCGAGCGGTTCGAGGTGTCGGAGGAAGAGGCCGACATGGAGCACGCGCGGGTGCCGCTGGGCGAGCTGGTGCGTGGGGTGCTGGCGGGGGAGCTGCACAACAACTGCCTGGTGGTCGGGGTGCTGGCCCTGCAGGCCGCGCTTTCGGTCGACGGCGGGCTCGACGCCCTTCGCCCGGCCGACGCGCCCTGGCCCGCGAGGCCGTTCACGGCGTAGGGGGCGTAGGGGCTGTCCCCGGAGGGGCCGGCCGCACCGCAAAAACGATCAGCGGGCGATCCACTGATCCGATGGGGTGATACTCGGCCGGATCGGGCGCGTCGGTGGCCGGAAGAGAGCGGTTGCGGTGAATTAGGCTCAGGCCGTTCCCGTACGCAGGGGCGGCGGGGTCGGGTGCTGGCAGGACGGGAGTGTGCCCGTGGCGGATAAGGTGCTGGACGCCGAGGAGCTGCGGGAGGCCGTGCCCAGTCCGCCGCCTGGGGGTCCGGCGGGGCTGCCGGCGGATCCGCCGTATTTCGTGGGGCGCCGCAGGGAGCTGGACGCGCTGCGGGCCGATATCGACCGGCCGGGGCTGGACGTGCTGCGCGGCCAGGTGGCGAGCGGCGGCAGGGTGCTGTTGGTGGCGGGGCGGCCGGGCTCGGGGCGCACGGCCCTCGCGGTGCGGCTGGCGCGTGAGATGGGCGAGCGGTATCCGGACGGGCAGTTCTACGTCCGGCTGGGCGCGGACGGCGCGGACGGCGAGCAGGCCGCCCGGACGCTGCTGAGGGCCGTCGGCGCGGAGCCGCACGGCAACGTACGGGACGCGTTCGCCCGGCGGCGGGCGATCCTGGTCCTCGACGATGTGACGACGCCGCGGCAGCTGCTGGACCTGCTCCCCGGCGGCACCGGGAACCTGGTCGTGGCCACATCCGACGGCCCGCTGCCGGGCGTCGCGGATGTCCGGCCGTGCACGCTGGGCGGGCTGGACGCGCCGGCTGCCCTGGACATGCTGGCGCAGGCGATCGGCCCGGTGCGCGTCACCAATGACCCACGGGCCGCCGAGACGCTGGCCCAGGAGTGCGGGGGCCATCCGGCGGCGCTGCGGCTGGTCGCGGCGTGGCTGGCGGCGCAGCCCCGGATGTCGGTGACGGACGCGACGCGCCTGCTGCGAGAGGCGGAGGCGCCGGATCCGCTCGGGCGGGCGTTCCGGCTGGTGTACGGGGCGCTGGCACAACCCGTCGCGCGCATGCTGCGTTTCCTGGCGCTTGCGCCCGCCGGAGTCGCCGATGCGCAGATCGCGTCGGCGCTCGCCGGGTGCTCGGTGAGCGCGGCGCAGTCGACGCTGGAGGACCTGGCCGGCTGCGGGCTGATGCAGGCGGACGGCAGTCACTACCGCGTGCCGGGATTCCTCGCGCCCGCGCTGCGCGAGCTGCTGGAGACCCTGGACCGCCCCGGCGAGCTGCGGCTCGCCCGGGCCCGGATGCTGGAGCGGACCGTACGGCTGCTGCAGGCCTGCCACGCGTCACTGACGGGCGCCGATCCCGCCGAGGAGATCCCGCGCGCGCTGCGCTTCCCCTCCCGCGCCGCCGCGTCCGCCTGGCTGCACGGCCGGCTGCCGCTGCTGCTGGCCGCCGTGCGCATCGCCGCCGCGGACGGGGAGCTGGACACGCTGGCCCGCCGCCTGGTGGCCGGCCTCGTACGGGCCCTGGCGGCGGAACCGGACGCCGGGGACGCCGGGGACACCACGGCCGAGCGCTATCAGCTGCACACCGTCGTCCTGGAGGTGGCCGAGCGGCGCGGCCTGCACCGGGAGAAGGCCGCCGCGCTGATCAACATCGGCGATCTGGACGCGGAGGGCGCCCGTCCGCTGGACGCGCTCGACCGCTATCGCGCCGCGCTGGTCGCCGCCCGCGAGGGGTTCGACGGGGACGCGGAGGGCCGCGCGCTGGAGGCGATCGCCGGGACCTACCTGGCCCTGGACGACCCGCAGCGGGCCGCGGACTGGTACGGCAGAGCGCTGGCCCTGCGGCAGACCCGGGGCGAGCTCCCGCACCAGGCCAGGCTGCACAGCAGGCTCGGCTCGCTGCACACGTACGCGGCCCGGTACGGCCCCGCGCTGCGCGAGTGGCGGGCCGCGGCGGCCGCTCACCGGCGGCTCAAGGACCTCCCCGCGCAGGCCCGGGCGCTGAGCGAGGTGGCCCGGGTGCAGGAGTACGCGGGCCATCCCGAGGACGCCCTGCGCACCTGCCGGGACGCGCTGTACTGGGCCCGCGAGGCGGGGGAGAAGCGGCTGGAGGGGGCGGTGCTGCTGCGTATGGCGGACACGCTGGAGCGGCTCGGGGACCCGGCGGGGGCACGCCTGCAGCGGGCGGCGGCCCGGCGGCTGCTGCCCGCCGGGGAAGTGCCGGACGACGGGGAGGTTTGAGCCACCTCCGAGTCGTCTACCTACGAAACTGCTAACGCCTTCGCGAAAACTGGTCACTTTGTAAGGCTGGACAGCGAGTCTCCCTTCACTACACTTGGCAGCACCGCGGTACATCGCGGTCAGGTCCGGCGTACCCTCCTTTCTGGTGGTATGTCGGGAGAAATCTCCAGTCATCCCCAGAGTCAAGGACTGTGATCCACGTGAAGGTCGGCATCCCCCGCGAGGTCAAGAACAACGAGTTCCGCGTGGCCATCACCCCCGCCGGCGTGCACGAGCTCGTTCGCAACGGCCACCAGGTCTTCGTGGAGCAGGGGGCCGGCCTCGGCTCCTCCATCCCGGACGCCGAGTACACCGGCGCCGGAGCGGTCATCCTCGGCACCGCCGACGAGGTGTGGGCCACCGCCGACCTGCTGCTCAAGGTCAAGGAGCCGATCGCGGAGGAGTACCACCGCCTGCGCAAGGACCAGACCCTCTTCACCTACCTGCACCTCGCCGCCTCGCGCGAGTGCACCGACGCCCTGCTGGACTCCGGCACCACCGCCATCGCCTACGAGACCGTCGAGCTGGCCAACCGCGCGCTGCCGCTGCTCGCCCCGATGTCCGAGGTGGCCGGCCGGCTGGCCCCGCAGGTCGGCGCGTACCACCTGATGCGCTCGGCCGGCGGCCGCGGTGTGCTGCCGGGCGGTGTCCCGGGCGTGGCCCCGGCCAGGGCGGTCGTCATCGGCGGCGGGGTCTCCGGCTGGAACGCCGCGCAGATCGCCGTCGGCATGGGCTTCCACGTGACCCTGCTCGACCGCGACATCAACAAGCTGCGCGAGGCGGACCGGATCTTCGGCACGAAGGTCACCACGATCGTCTCCAACGCCTACGAGCTGGAGAAGGCCGTCCTCGACGCCGACCTCGTCATCGGCGCGGTGCTGATCCCGGGTGCCAAGGCGCCGAAGCTGGTCACCAACGAGCTGGTCTCGCGCATGAAGCCGGGTTCCGTCCTTGTCGACATCGCGATCGACCAGGGCGGCTGCTTCGAGGACTCCCGCCCCACCACGCACGCCGAGCCGACCTTCGCCGTGCACGACTCGGTCTTCTACTGCGTCGCCAACATGCCCGGTGCGGTGCCCAACACGTCCACGTACGCGCTGACCAACGCCACGCTCCCGTACATCGTCGAGCTGGCCAACCGCGGCTGGCGCGAGGCGCTGCGGCGTGACGCGGCGCTCGCGATGGGCCTCAACACCCATGAGGGCCAGGTCGTTTACGGTCCGGTGGCCGAGGCGCACGGCCTGGCAGCGGTCGACATCACGACGTTGCTTGCCTGATCACGCGCGTGATCGTCAACATGTCGCCAATTTGATACCTGTGGCCGGGTCTTGTGTCTCAGACCCGGCCATTGGCGTAGAACATTACTGTTTTGCCGTTTCGTACCCCGTTGAAACATCGTCGGTGCGCTCGTTACGCCCTTGACAGCGGGGTGTTCCGTTGCCGACACATCGACCCGTGTCCGGCGGATTGTGTTGCTGTGAACCACCGACACGCCATAGAGTCGCCAACCGTCGGCATGCTGCAACGCTGACCTATAGAGAAGTTTCCTGGTCACCAAGGAGGTAAGACGACTTGTGAACGAGTCGACATTTGCTCCCGGGGGTGGTCAACCAGGAATGACCGTTCAGGCCGAAGGCCCCACTCGGCTTGAAGCGGTGGGCTCCGTCGCCGTACGTACCTTCGAAGCTCGCCGGACCGGCACCAACCCGGAGACGCAGGCACCGCAAGCCATGGCCCAATACGAGGACGAACTGCAGGACAGTCAGCTCTACGACCCCGACGCCGAATACGAGCCGGATCCCGAATACGCGGCCACGCTCGCGCCCGACGCCGCCCGGCAGCGCCGTGAGCGCGTCGGACCGACCGGCCGGCCGCTGCCGTACTTCCCGATCCCCGGACCGCTCACCGAGCACGGCCCGGCCAAGATCGTCGCGATGTGCAACCAGAAGGGCGGGGTCGGCAAGACCACCTCGACCATCAACCTCGGTGCCGCGCTGGCCGAATACGGCCGCCGCGTGCTGCTGGTGGACTTCGACCCGCAGGGCGCGCTGTCGGTCGGCCTCGGCGTCAACCCGATGGAACTGGACATCACCGTCTACAACCTGCTCATGGAGCGGGGGCTCGTCGCCGACGACGTGCTGCTGAAGACGGCGGTTCCGGGGATGGACCTGCTGCCCAGCAACATCGATTTGTCAGCGGCCGAGGTCCAGCTCGTCAGCGAGGTCGCCCGCGAGTCCACGCTCCAGCGCGCGCTCAAGCCGCTGATGTCGGACTACGACTACATCGTCATCGACTGCCAGCCCTCGCTCGGTCTGCTCACCGTCAACGCGCTGACCGCCGCCCACACGGTGATCGTGCCGCTGGAGTGCGAGTTCTTCGCGCTGCGCGGTGTCGCGCTGCTGACCGAGACCATCGAGAAGGTGCGCGAGCGGCTCAACCCCGAGCTCGAACTCGACGGCATCCTCGCCACGATGTACGACTCGCGGACCGTGCACAGCCGCGAGGTGCTCGCGCGGGTCGTCGAGGCCTTCGACGACAACGTCTTCCACACCGTCATCGGGCGCACGGTCCGCTTCCCGGAGACCACGGTCGCCGGTGAGCCGATCACCACGTACGCCTCCAACTCGGTCGGCGCCGCCGCCTATCGTCAGCTCGCCAGGGAGGTGCTCGCCCGGTGTCACGCCGAGTGAGTCTCCCGGGGGCCGACGAGCTGTTCCGTACCACCGGGGGGAGGGCGCTGCAGTCCTCGTCGCCCCGGCAGGACGCGAACGGCGAGGCCGCGGGCTCCGGTTCGGGTTCGCCGGGTCTGCGGTCGGTGCCGTCACCGGCGTCGGGCGAGGGCGAGGAGGAGGCCGAGCACGGCGGCCGTGAGGCCGACACGGGAGCCGAGGCCGCCGCCACGGCCCGTACGGTGACCGCGACCGCGCCGGTGCCCGAACAGCAGGCGCAGGCGCCTGTCGTCGCCCAGCCCCGGCGCCCGCAGCCGACCTCCGTGGCCCCCGCCCAGGCCCAGCAGCAGACCCGCCGCAAGCCCGCTCGCGCCCGCCCCAGCGGCCGCGAACGGCACGACGAGAAGATCACGGTCTACGTCTCCGCCGAGGAGCTCATGGACCTCGAACACGCCCGCCTCGTGCTGCGCGGCGAGCACGGACTCGCGGTCGACCGCGGCCGCATCGTGCGGGAGGCCGTCGCCGTCGTCCTCGCCGACCTCGAATCACGCGGTGACGCGAGCATCCTCGTACGACGCCTCCGCGGCCGCTGACCCCGAACGGTACGCGGTAATCTGCCCGAGATGACCGTTCCCGACGCCTCCCCGCCACCCCCCGCCCCCGGCCGCCGCCTGCTGGGCCGGGGCCCGGGCACGACGCCCGGCGACGGGCCGGTGACGGGGGTGCCTGGGGAGGCCCCTGCACCCGCGCCCGACGAAGAACGGGCACCGGGCACCCCGAAGCCGCCGTCGGGCAGCGGCGAACCTGCCGCGCTCCCGGCGGAGCCGGAGAGCGTGGTGACCGGCCTGGGCCCTGCTGCCGTGCCCGAAGCGGCGGTGGCGGCACAGGTGCCGGGCACGTCGCGCTCGCGGGCAACCGAGACGGCGGAGGCCGACCCCGCCGTGCTCCTGGTGGAGCCAGAGCCTCCGGTTGCCGACCCGGACCCTGGCCCCGCCGCCGCGGCGCCCGCGCCGGCCGAGGAGGCCACCGGCCGGTTCACCCTGCGGCTGGCGAACTTCGAGGGGCCGTTCGACCTGCTCCTCCAGCTGATCTCGAAGCACAAGCTGGATGTGACCGAGATCGCGCTGTCCAGGGTCACCGACGAGTTCATGGCGTACATCCGCGCGATGGGCCCGGACTGGGACCTCGACCAGACCACGGAGTTCCTGGTCGTCGCCGCGACCCTCCTCGACCTGAAGGCGGCCCGGCTGCTGCCCGCCGCCGAGGTGGAGGACGAGGAGGACCTGGCCCTGCTGGAGGCCCGGGACCTGCTTTTCGCGCGGCTGCTGCAGTACCGGGCGTACAAACAGATCGCGGCGATCTTCGCGGAGCGGCTGGAGGCGGAGGCGCTCCACCACCCCCGTACCGTCGGCCTGGAGCCGCAGCACGCCGAGCTGCTGCCGGAGGTCGTGCTCAGCGTCGGGCCGGAGCGGTTCGCGCAGCTCGCGGTGAAGGCGATGCAGCCGAAGCCGAAGCCGCAGGTCTACGTGGAGCACATTCACGCGCCGCTGGTGAGCGTACGGGAGCAGGCGGAGCATGTGATCGCGCTGCTGCGGGAGCGCGGGGAGGCCAGCTTCCAGGAGCTGACGGCCGACGCGGCGGACACCCTGACGGTCGTGGCGCGCTTCCTGGCCCTCCTGGAGCTCTACCGCGAGAAGGTCGTGGCCCTGGACCAGGAGGAGGCTCTCGGTACGCTCCAGGTCCGCTGGACGGGCGGGGAGAGCGATGCGGAGCGGCCGCTGGTGACGGACGAGTTCGACGAACCGGTGAAGCCGGACGCGAAGAAGGACGGCAAGGACAAGGACGATGACTGACGAAGCACCCGCACCGGCACCCGCACCCACCGGGCTGCTCTCCGCCGAGGTGGGCGAGCTGGAACTCAAGCCTGCACTCGAAGCCGTGCTGATGGTCGTCGACGAGCCGGCCACCGAGGAGCAGCTCGCGAAGGTCCTGGAGCGGCCCCGCCGCGCGATCGGCAAGGCACTGCGCGAGCTGGCCGACGAATACGCCCAGGACAAGCGCGGCTTCGACCTGCGGCTGGTCGCCGGCGGCTGGCGGTTCTACACACGGCCCGCGTTCGCGCCCGCCGTCGAGAAGTTCGTCCTGGACGGCCAGCAGGCCCGGCTCACCCAGGCCGCGCTGGAGACGCTGGCCGTGGTCGCGTACCGCCAGCCGGTCAGCCGTTCCCGGGTCTCGGCGGTCCGCGGCGTCAATTGTGACGGGGTCATGCGGACCCTCCTGCAGCGGGGTCTGGTGGAGGAAGGTGGGACGGAACCCGAGACAGGTGCGATCCTGTACAGGACGACGAACTATTTCCTGGAGCGGATGGGCCTGCGCGGCCTGGACGAGCTACCCGAGCTCGCGCCCTTCCTACCGGAGGTGGACGCCGTCGAGGCGGACTCCCTGGAGGGGATTCCGTCCTTCGACCCGGACTCGATTACGGAATCTTGATGCGAAGCAGTGACAGGAACAGCGGCGGCGACCGGAAACCCCGGAGCGCGGGCGGCAGCGGCGGCAGTGGCGGCGGCGCCCGGCGCGGCGGCCAGGGCGGCGGTCAGGCCGGCGGCCGGGGCCAGGGCAGCGGCTCGGGCGGCGGAGCCCCCAAGGAAGGGCCGAAGCGCCCGGCCAAGCCCCGTCCCGAGGAGCGCCGCTACGACGTCGGCGACACCGGCCAGTCCGGCGCGAACCGGCCCGGCGGGGTCGCCCCGTCCAAGCCGCGCAGCAAGCCCACCGGCAACCGCGGCCGCAAGCCCCTGCCCGCCCCTGCCCGCCCCCGCGAGCTCGACGCGCAGATCGAGGAGCGGGTCCGCGCCCGGCACGACAAGCCGAAGCTGAACCTGCCCAAGACCTTCCCCGGCGCCGAGCAGGAAGGCGAGCGCCTGCAGAAGGTGCTGGCCAGGGCCGGCATGGGCTCGCGCCGCGCGTGCGAGGAGCTGATCGCGCAGCGCCGCGTCGAGGTCAACGGCCAGGTCGTCACCGAGCAGGGCGTCCGCGTGGACGTGCACAAGGACGAGGTCAAGGTCGACGGCCTGACCGTCGCCACCCAGTCCCACCTCTTCTTCGCCCTCAACAAGCCGGCCGGCGTCGTCTCCACCATGGAGGACCCCGACGGCCGCCAGTGCCTCGGCGACTACGTCACCAACCGGGAGAGCCGGCTCTTCCACGTCGGCCGGCTCGACACCGAGACCGAGGGCATCATCCTGCTCACCAACCACGGCGAGCTGGCCCACCGCCTCACCCACCCCCGCTACGGCGTCAAGAAGGTCTACCTCGCCGCGATCCAGGGCCCCCTGCCCCGCGACCTCGGCAAGCGCCTCAAGGACGGCATCGAGCTGGAGGACGGGTACGCCCGCGCCGACCACTTCCGGGTCGTGGAGAACGTCGGCAAGAACTACCTCGTCGAGGTCACCCTCCACGAGGGCCGCAAGCACATCGTCCGCCGCATGCTCGCCGAGGCAGGCTTCCCCGTCGAGCGGCTGGTGCGCACCAGCTTCGGCCCGATCCCGCTCGGCGACCAGAAGTCCGGCTGGCTGCGCCGCCTCACCAACACCGAGGTCGGCATGCTCATGGCCGAGGTCGACCTGTAGAACACGGGCCCGCCGGTGATCGAGATGGCCAATGGCATCGATCTTTAACCAGAATCCCATGGTCCGGCGGGCACCAATGAGTGGAAGATTGCGTCCATGACCCCGATCCACTCCGCCGACCGCCTCCGCGAGGCCGGGCTCCCCGATCTGAGCCCGGTCCTCGCCGAACAGGGCCACCCGCTGCTGTTCGTCACCGTCTCCGGTGCGCACCTCTACGGGTTCCCCTCGCGCGACTCGGACGTGGACCTGCGCGGCGTCCACCTCCTCCCCCTCGCCGACATCATCGGCTTGCGCGAGGGCGACGAGACCCAGACCCGCATGTGGAACCGTGACGGCCTCGACCTCGACCTCGTCACCCACGACCTGCTCAAGTTCGCCCGCCTCATGCTCCGCCGCAACGGCTACGTCCTGGAGCAGCTGCTGTCCCCGCTGGTGGTGCACACCACCGACGTCCACGCCCGGCTCATCGACCTGGCCCCCGGCGTCATCACCCGCCACCACGCCCACCACTACCGCGGCTTCGCCCGCACCCAGTGGGAGCTCTACGAGAAGACCGGCGAACTCAAGCCGCTGCTCTACACCTTCCGCGTCCTCCTCACCGGCATCCACCTCATGCACACCGGTTCCGTCGAGGCGCACCTCCCCACGCTGCTCGACACCGGGATCCCCGCGCCGTCCTATGTCCGCGAGCTCATCCAGGACAAGGCCCTCGCCGAGCACAGCCTCGCCGAGGACCTCGACGCGAAGCGCCTGCGCGCCGACGTGGACGCCCTGCACGCCGTCCTCGACCAGGCCCAGGAAGCCTCCCGCCTCCCGGACGAGGCGACCGCCTACGACGCGCTGCACGACCTCGTCGTACGGACCCGGGTGACCGCGTGAGGCGTGCCGCCACCGGCGCCCTCGTCGGGCTGGCGCTCGGCGACGCGCTCGGCTTCCCCACCGAGTTCAACGACGTACCGTCCATCCTCGCCAAATGCGGCCCCTGGCGGGACATGGACCTGCCCCGGCCCGCCTTCGTCACCGACGACACCCAGATGACGCTCGCACTCGGGCGTGGCCTGCGCACCGCCCTGGCCCGCGGCCCGCTCGCCCCGCTCCGGCTCACCCGGCCCGTACGGGAGGAGTACGTCGAGTGGTGGCGCTCGCCCGACAACAACCGTGCCCCCGGCCGCACCTGCCTCGTCGCCTGCGAACGCCTCAGCCACGACGGCCTGCCCTGGCAGGAGGCCAGCCAGACCGGCTCCAAAGGCTGCGGCGCGAACATGCGGGTCGCCCCGCTCGGCCTCGTCCCGGGGCTCGACGACGAGGTCCGCGCCGGCGCCGCGCAACTGCAGTCCGCGCTCACCCACGGGCACCCCACCGCCCTCGCCGCGAGCGATCTCACCGCCCAGGCCGTTTTCCTGCTCGCCCAGGGCGCGCGTCCGGACGAGCTGGTCCCGCTCCTGCGCGAGTACGCCGCCGCCAACCGTGCGGTCTACCACCAGCGCTGGCTCGGCGACCTCTGGCAGCACGCCCATGATCACGGCGCCCTGCCCTTCATCACTCGGGGCTGGGACGAATGCCTCGCCGCCCTCGACCGCCTCGACGCGGCCCTCGCCGCCCCCGACCCCGAAGCCGACCCCTGCCTCGCCACGGGCGCCGGCTGGATCGCCGAGGAAGCGCTGGCCACGGCCCTGCTGTGCTTCCTGCTCTTTCCGGACGAGCCGGTCACCGCGATCCGGCGGGCCGCGTGCACATCGGGCGACTCGGACTCGATCGCGTGCCTGGCGGGGGCCTTCGCGGGCGCCCACGGGGGCGTCGAGGTCTGGCCGGGGGAGTGGGTCGAGCGGATCGAGTACGGCGAGGAGCTGCTTGCGCTCGGCGCGCTCTGGGACGGCGTCGAGTAGCGGCCGCGGGTTCAGGGGGTTTCCCCCGCCCCGCCCCTTCCCGCTGCATCCGATCAGCGGCTGGCGCCGCGTGGCGGGCTCCGCCCGGACCCGCCGGGGGCAAGCCCCCGGACCCCCGGACGCCCTGCGGGCGTGTCCTCAATCGCCGGACGGGCTGAAGTTGCCGTCCGGCCGGGAGGGGACACGCCGGGGTTCTCCCGCAGCGCGACGAGCGAGGATCCCGGGTCCGACATGAAGGTGCCAGAGTCGCGAGCGCCGAGGAGAGATCCCCGGTGGTGGCACCGACCCCACGGCCGCACCCAGCCCGTCCGGCGTTTGAGGACGGAACCAGCAACCCCGACCGACGGCACCGAAACCGCACCGGCGCAGGCGGCACCGTCCGCGCGGCCCGTCCGGCGTTTGAGGACGGAACCCTCGGCCATAGCTGGCGGCACCGCAACGGCACCCTAGGCGAGGAGGATCTCGCCGTTTTTCACGGTGATCGGCTGCGCGGGGAGCGGGCGTGGGGCGGGGCCGGCGGCGACGGAGGCGTCGGCGATGCGGAACTTGCTGCCGTGGCAGGGGCAGTTGATGGTGCCGCCGGAGACGGTGCTGACGGTGCAGCCCTGGTGGGTGCAGACGGCGGAGAAGGCCTTGAAGTCGCCCTGGGTGGGCTGGGTGACGACGACCTTCTTGTCGGCGAAGATCTTGCCGCCGCCCACGGGGACGTCGGAGGTCTTGGTGAGGGGCTCGCCGCCGTTGGACGCGGGCGGTGCGGATGAGGCCGGCGGCGAGGTCTCGTCGCCGTACTTCGAGCAGCCGGCCAGGGCGGCCAGTGCGGTTGAGGCAAGCAGTGCGCGGCGGTTCACGTGGTCACTCCGGTCGTACGGAAGAACCACAGCGCCGAGGTCAGCCACAGCGCCGTGAGGACGGTGAAGACGAGCCCGCCTATGACCGGGAGCAGCCAGCCGGGGATCCGTTCGGCGCGCAGGAGGAGCATTTTGGCGCTGAAGGCGCCGAAGAAGAAGCAGCCGAGGAAGGAGTGCCACATCACGCGGGTGCTGTACGTCTGGTAGCCGAGGGCGTAGAGGCAGTGGACGGCGACCGGGACGGCGATGAGGAAGGCGATGCGGCCGGACCAGCGGTGGAGGGTGCCGGTCCAGGAGGGGGCGCGGACGCCGGGGAGCCTGCCGTACATCGCGAGGGCGGAGAGGAGCTGGATGAGGGCGAAGAAGAAGGCGAAGGTGGCGAGCCAGGACTTGACGGCGCCGGTGCTGGAGAAGCCGGCGAGGTTGAAGGCCGTGCCGGCGGGGTCGTGCACCTTGCCGTACGTGCCGAGGGCGACCGCGACGGCGGCGGCGAGGAGGGCGGGGAGCAGGTAGACGAGGGCGCGGGAGCCGCGCCGGCCGCCGCCGCCGGGCGGGGAGGGGAAGGAGGCCGTGCGGGCGTTCGGGTCGGCGCTCATAAGACTCCAGAACTCCTGGTCCTAGGGAACGACGGGCTTGGCGGTCAGCTGTTCGCCGTCGACGGTCACGGCGCCGGTCTGCGGGTCGATGGACGGGGCGGCGGACGGCTTGCCGTCGCGGTCGACGATCCCGACCTGCTTGCCGTCGGGGAGCACGATCCAGCCGCCCTCCACCTTCGCGCCGCTCACGCGGGCGGTCGCCCGGTAGAGCCCGGACGGCTTGACGGCCTTGGCGGCGGTGAACTTCCAGGTGCGGCCGGGCAGTTCGACGGAGCCGGTGATGCGGCTGCCGGCCAGGGTCCCGGTCAGCGTCGAGCCCTTCGGGCTGCTCGTGAGCCGCATGGTGCCGTCGTCCGCGACGTCACCGCGCAGCCATGCCTCTTTGGTGCGGCCGTCGCAGACGTACGCGATCGCCTTGCCGTCGCGTACGGCGATCGCCACGCTGGCGGCCCGGTCCGCCGTACGGCCCGCGTAGTCCGCGTTGGGCGGCGCGGAGGCGGTGGGAGTAGGAGTCGGACTGGGGCTGGGGCTGGGGCTGGCGCTTGGGGTCGTGGATGGCGGCGTCGGAGATGGGACGCTGCCGCCGTACGACGACTTGCCGGATCCTGTCGTCGCGTTGAGCGACAGCATGACCAACGCGAGCACCAGCCCCGCCAGCAGGGTGTAGAGCGGTCCAGAACGCTTAGTGGCCACAGAGCAATGGAAGCGGATGCGGAAAGCCGCGTCCAGGGGCGCACCGTCACGAAGGGGGAATTACGACCAAAGGGCGAGTCCCACGGCCTTGCCGTCGTCGTCCCACTGGACCTCCATCATCCCGGCGACCGCGCTGCGGTTGATACGCCCGTAGACGTGCGGGAAGAGCATGGCGTCGGGCGTGCCGGGGGGCGGCGCCGGGGTGGCGGCCTCGAAGAGGACCTCGGCGTCCAGTGCCGCCTCGTCGATGAGCAGGGCCATCAGCGGGCGGACGGCGTCCCGGTAGAAGGTGTTGGCGATCGCCAGGGTTGTCGCCTCGTCGGGCGAGCAGTGGACGAAGCCTTCCTGGGCGAGGGAGGCGGGGGCGTACGGGCGGTCCGGGTCGCGCAGCCACTCGTCGAGCGGCACCAGGTGGAGGATCATGCCCAAAGTTCTACCGGGCGCGGCTGCGCCCCGCTGCCCCGTCTCGCTGGGCGGTCGGGCAGGCGGCGCGGGAGGCCCCGCGACTACGCTGATCAGGTACGTGCGGCAGGTATGCGAAGGAGCAGTGACGTGGCGGTACGAGCGGTCCGCGGAGCCGTCCAGCTGGAGCGGGACGAGGCGGAGCACATGCGGGAGCAGGTGTCGGAGCTGCTCACCGCCATCCTGGAGCGCAACGGCTTCGCCGTGGACGACCTGATCAGCGTGATCTTCACGGCCACTCCCGACCTGCACAGCGACTTCCCGGCGGTCGCCGCCCGCAAGCTCGGCATCACCGACGTTCCGCTGGTCTGCGCGCAGGAGCTGGACGTCGCGGGCGCGATGCCCCGGGTCGTACGGATACTCGCGCATGTCGAGACCGGCCTCGCCAAGAGCGGGATCTCCCACGTCTACCTCGGCGCCGCGGCCGCCCTGCGCAAGGACATCGCCCAGTGAGAACCGCCCTCGTCATCGGCACCGGCCTCATCGGCACCTCCGCCGCCCTCGCGCTCGCCGCACGCGGCGTCGGTGTGCACCTGGAGGACCACGACCCCTCCGCCGCCCGCACCGCCTCCTCGCTCGGCGCCGGCACGGACGAGCCCCCGGCCGGGCCGGTCGACCTCGTGATCATCGCCGTGCCGCCCGCCCACGTGGCCACCACACTCGCCGACGCGCAGCGGCGCGGGCTCGCCCGGGGCTACCTGGACGTCGCCAGCGTCAAGGGCGGGCCCCGGCGCGACATGGAGGCGCTCGGCGTGGACCTGCGCTCGTACATCGGTACGCACCCGATGGCCGGCCGCGAGCGCTCCGGCCCGCTGGCCGCGATCGCCGATCTCTTCGAGGGCCGCCCCTGGGTGCTGACCCCGACCCCGGAGACCGACACCGAGGTCCTCAACCTCGCGCTGGAGCTGGTCGCCCTGTGCCGGGCCGTGCCCGTGGTCATGGACGCCGATGCCCACGACCGGGCGGTCGCCCTGGTCTCGCACACCCCGCACCTGGTCTCCAGCATGGTCGCCGCGCGGCTCCAGCACGCCGAGGAGACGGCGGTCCGGCTGTGCGGGCAGGGCATCCGTGACGTCACCCGGATCGCGGCCTCCGAGCCCGGGATGTGGATCGACATCCTCTCCGCGAACCCCGGACCGGTCGCGGACGTGCTCGCCCACATCGCCGATGACCTGACCGAGACCGTGGAGGCCCTGCGGGCACTCCAGTCCGCGGACGAGGCGAAGCGCCGCGAAGGCGCGGTCGGTATCGAGGACATGCTGCGGCGCGGCAACGCCGGCCAGGCGAAGGTCCCCGGCAAGCACGGCTCGGCCCCGAAGACCTACGAGATCGTCGCCGTCCTCATCGGCGACCAGCCCGGCGAGCTCGCCCGGCTCTTTGCGGACGCCGGCCGCGCCGGTGTCAACATCGAGGACGTGCGGATCGAGCACTCCACGGGACAGCAGGCGGGGCTCACGCAGCTCATGGTCGAGCCGGCGGCCGCGCCGGGCCTGACGGCGGCCTTGCGGGAGCGCGGCTGGTCCATCCGCGCCTGAGGTCCGAAGAAACGGCCGTGGTACGGGGGCCCGGAAGCGCCCGGTAACCTTGAGGGATGGCGTCTGCCAATCCCACCGCGCGCAAGGAAGGTCTCCCGACTGTGTCGAATCCGGTGATCGTGGCGATCGACGGCCCCTCGGGCACTGGCAAGTCCAGCACTTCGAAGGCGGTCGCGGCGAAGCTCGGCCTGAGCTACCTGGACACCGGCGCCCAGTACCGGGCGATCACGTGGTGGATGCTGAGCAACGGCGTGGACGTGAACGACCAGGCAGCCGTGGCGAACGCGGCGGCCAAGCCGGTGATCGAGTCGGGGAGCGACCCGCTGGCGCCGACGATAACGGTGGACGGCGTGGACGCCTCGGGCCCGATCCGTACGCAGGAGGTCACCGCGGCGGTGAGCGCGGTGAGCGCGGTGCCGGAGGTGCGTACGCGCCTGGTGGAGCTGCAGCGCGAGGCGGCGGAGAAGGCCCCCGTCGGGATCGTGGTGGAGGGCCGGGACATCGGGACGACCGTCCTGCCGGACGCGACGGTGAAGATCTTCCTGACGGCCTCCGCGGAGGCGCGCGCCGCGCGCCGCGCGGGGGAGCTGAAGGGCAAGGAGGCGGCCGACCTCGCCGCCACCCAGGCCGCACTGGTCAGGCGGGACGCGGCGGACTCGGGCCGCAAGACCTCGCCGCTGGCGAAGGCCGACGACGCGGTGGAGGTCGACACCAGCGACCTCACGCTCGACCAGGTCATCGAGTGCGTCGTCACGCTGATCGAGGAGAAGCGGGTCGCCGCGTGACGCAGACTTCCCCGGGTCCACGGGGCGCGGCCGTCGGCCGCCGCATCGGGATCGGGCTGATGAACGGCCTGTGGCGGCCCCGCGTGCTCGGCACGTGGCGGGTGCCGGCGACCGGCCCGGTCATCCTGGCCGGGAACCACTCGCACAACGTGGACGGGCCGATGATCATCGGCACGTCGCCGCGGCCGGTGCACTTCCTGGTCAAGAAGGAGGCGTTCGTCGGCCCGCTGGACCCGTTCCTGCGGTCGGTCGGCCATGTCGCCGTGGACCGCGAGAGCGCGGACCGTACGGCGATCACCGCCGCGCTGGGCGTCCTGGAGCGCGGCGGGGTCCTGGGGATCTTCCCCGAGGGCACCCGAGGCGAGGGCGACTTCGCCGAGCTGCGCGCGGGGCTGGCGTACTTCGCGGTGCGCTCCGGCGCGCCCGTCGTGCCGGTCGCGGTGCTGGGCAGTGCCCGCTCCGGGCGGGTGATATCCGCGCTGCCGCCGCTGCGCAGCCGGATCGACGTGGTCTTCGGCGACCCGTTCGACGCGGGCGACGGCAGCGGCAGGCGTACGCGTACGGCGATGGACGCCGCCACGGTGCGCATCCAGGAGCGCCTCACGGCACACCTGGCGTACGCGAAGCGTGCCACGGGGCACGCCTCGCGCCCCTGAACCACACCGGGGCCAGGCCAATCGACGGCAATGGCCCTGACTGATACCGATCGACGGAGACGAAGCTTCATGGACATCGAGAACGAGTACGGCGAAGTCGGCGCGCTCGGCGACGCCGAATACGCCGAGTTCATGGAGCTCGCCGCCGAGGAGGGCTTCGACCTCGACCAGGTCGCCGGCGACCTCGCGGCGGCGGGCCACGGCCCGCTGCCCGTCCTCGCGGTGGTCGGCCGGCCCAATGTCGGCAAGTCGACTCTCGTGAACCGGATCATCGGCCGCCGTGAGGCGGTCGTCGAGGACAAGCCGGGCGTGACCCGGGACCGGGTGACGTACGAGGCGACCTGGAACGGCCGCCGCTTCAAGATCGTCGACACGGGCGGCTGGGAGCAGGACGTCCTCGGCATCGACGCGTCGGTCGCCGCGCAGGCCGAGTACGCGATCGAGGCCGCCGACGCGGTCGTCTTCGTCGTGGACTCCACCGTCGGCGCGACCGACACCGACGAGGCCGTCGTCAAGCTGCTGCGCCGGGCCGGCAAGCCCGTCGTCCTGGCCGCCAACAAGGTCGACGGCCTCTCCGGTGAGGCGGACGCCGCCCTGCTGTGGAACCTCGGGCTCGGCGAGCCGCACCCCGTCTCCTCACTGCACGGCCGCGGCACCGGCGACCTGCTGGACGCGATCCTGGAGGCGCTGCCGGAGGCCCCCGCGCAGACCTTCGGCGACGTGGTCGGCGGCCCGCGCCGGATCGCGCTGATCGGGCGGCCCAACGTCGGCAAGTCCAGCCTGCTGAACAAGGTCGCGGGCGAGGAGCGGGTCGTCGTCAACGAGATCGCCGGCACCACCCGCGACCCGGTCGACGAGCTGATCCAACTCGGCGGCGTCACCTGGAAGTTCATCGACACCGCCGGCATCCGCCGCAAGGTCCACCTCCAGGAGGGCGCGGACTACTACGCGTCGCTGCGCACCGCCGCCGCGCTGGAGAAGGCCGAGGTCGCGGTCATCCTGATCGACGGCAACGAGACCATCAGCGTCCAGGACCTGCGGATCATCACGATGGCGGTCGAGGCCGGGCGCGCGGTCGTCATCGCGTACAACAAGTGGGACCAGCTCGACGAGGAGCGCCGCTACTACCTGGAGCGCGAGATCGAGCAGGATCTCGTCCAGGTCCAGTGGGCGCCCCGGGTGAACGTCTCCGCCCTCACCGGCCGCCACATGGAGAAGCTCGTCCCCGCCATCGAGACCGCCCTCGCCGGCTGGGAGACCCGCGTCCCCACCGGCCGTCTCAACGCCTTCCTCGGCGAGATCGTCGCCTCCCACCCCCACCCCGTCCGCGGCGGCAAGCAGCCCCGCATCCTCTTCGGCACCCAGGCCGGCACCAAGCCCCCCCGCTTCGTCCTCTTCGCCTCCGGCTTCCTCGAGGCGGGCTACCGCCGCTTCATCGAGCGCCGGCTGCGTGAGGAGTTCGGATTCGAAGGGACTCCGATCCAGGTGTCGGTGCGGGTGCGGGAGAAGCGCGGCCGCAAGAAGTAACGGGGTGCGCGTCGGCTTCGCCGGGTGCCGGGCGGGTTTTTTCGTGGGGGTGCGGGGGGTCGCTCCCCACAATGTCGCAGTATCGAGCGCCGGCTGCGTGAGGAGTTCGGATTCGAAGGGACTCCGATCCAGGTGTCGGTGCGGGTGCGGGAGAAGCGCGGCCGCAAGAAGTAACGGGGTGCCCCCGGTCGGCTCGTTCTCGGCCGCGGGCCGTGGCTGGTTGCTCGCGCGGTTCCCCGCGCCCCTTATAGGCCGCCGTGGAGGCGGTTGTCCGTCGTGCTGCCAGGGGGGAGCGCGGCGGGCAGGGCGGTGCGGTGGCGGCCGGAGCGGTGGAGGGGCTCGAAGCCGTTGAAGCGGAGCGAATCCTCGCCGGTGCGCTCGCCGGGCAGGGTGCGGAAGAGCCGACGGTACTCGGAGTAGAGCGCGTCGTAGATCGGTGTACCCGAGCCTCCGGAGACGTCCTGGGACGCGGCTCGCATGGACGGGATCTGGCTGCGGTACGGGGCTCGGGAGGAGGCGTCAAAGGTGTGCACGTCTGGGCAACGAGTGACGATTCGTGCTGGATGCGGGTGGTGTGACTGAATTACGGAATTCCGTCCACGCGCGGTCCGCACATGACGAGGGCGCGCACGGTTTTCCGTACGCGCCCTGCTGACCGGCGATCGGTCAGGTGCCGGAGAGCGGCATCGTCGCGCCGACCAGGACGCCGCGCTCGGCGGCCCGGGCGAGGGCGGCCTGGAGCAGGTCCTCGCGGGGCTGCTGGCCGATGGAGCCGGCCGGTGCCGCGTAGACGTACACCTCGTTGGACTTGTTGACGGAGGCACGCCAGCCGTCGCTGACCGCCAGCGGCTGGTGGGCCTGCCACCACGCGCCGGCGGCGCCGGGCTGGAGGATGGCGTGCAGCTGGCCCATGGCGAGCAGCACGGACCAGCCGGCGAGCGGCAGCGGGGGCACTGCCTGGTCGCTGACGGGGAGGAAGCCCTGCTCGATCAGGATGGGCAGGAATTCGTCCCCGGGGCCGTCCTGGCCGGGACGGGCGATCGGGCCGGTGGGCTCGATGACCAGTGCCGGGCAGATCTGGTCCTTCACCAGGACGAGCCCGCAGGTGATGCCGAGCACCGCCTGGCGCGGCGCGGCGTCTGCCTGTGCGGCGGCGAAGTTCGACATTCCGGATCCTCCACCCGAGCCTGTGCCCCCGTTCTCGAACTCAATGCTTTCCACCGCGCCCTTGAGCTGCTGCTCGGACACCGGCACGACCTGCGAGGGGATACAGGTCGCATGGGCGAAGGCGAGGACCGCGGTCTCGTCGCCGACGAAGAGCACGGTGCTGGTCCGCTCCTTCGTGGTGTCCCCCGGGGTGCGGCAGGAGGTGCAGTCGTATGTGCCCGGCGCGTTATCGCCGGCCAGCAGACGCTCGGCCTCCTGGTCGCCGATCTCGGCGCGTACCTCGTCGCTGACATCGAGCATGGCCGGCACGAAAGCCTCCTTGACTGTGCGGCTGGGACTCCTTCGCCGGGCTTTGCCCGGCACATAGTGACAACGGACGATCTGTGGTGGGAGTCACGCTTTTCTCCGTTCCGGTGACCCGTGGTGTGTGCACACGGTGAACGGCGGACCGGAATTGGTCACTCCGCGTCCAACTATGGCTTGTGGTCGGATGGATGTGCGCATGAGGTGAATCACAGTGCGCATATGCGGTGTGCTGATTTAACGCGATATCAGCTCATCAATCCGGTGTCCTGAATTGGCCGTTACTCCCGGTAAATGGCAACTGGCCTGCACGGACAGTGAGTTGGTTGTATCCGGACGGCTTACTGCCTAGATTCCTCCGCCGTGTGCAAAGAGCACCGCTCGGGAGAGCTCGTACGGAGGGTGACGGTGAATCGATACGGCACCACTCGGCTACGGGCGACGGGACCACACGGCAACGGCGTCCTATGCGCCGGCCGCGCGGTCACGGAGGGGTTGTCGGGGGACGTCCCGGGTCCGTGGAGAGGGAATCCATGGCTGTCTCAGCCCAGTACCGCAAGACCGCAGTTCTCGTCGGTATCGCCGCCGCCCTGAGCCCGCTGGCCGCCCTGGCCACCGCGGGAGAGGCCGCCGCAGCCGACAGCGGAGTGTGGGACCGCATCGCCAAGTGCGAGAGCGGCGGCAACTGGCAGATCAACACCGGCAACGGGTACTACGGCGGACTGCAGTTCTCCGCCGGCACCTGGCGGGCCTACGGCGGCACCTCCTACGCCGCCACCGCCGACCGGGCCAGCAAGTCCCAGCAGATCGCCATCGCGACCAAGGTGCAACGCGCACAGGGCTGGGGCGCCTGGCCCACCTGCTCCGCGAGGGCCGGTGCGTCCGGAAGCGCGCCGGGCACGAAGTCGACGACGGTGACGAAGAAGTCGACGAAGTCGACGAAGGTCACGAAGCGTGCGAGCGGTAACACCACCGCCCGCGGCACCGGCCGTACGAAGGCGAACGGCACCGGCGGCAACTACACCGTGAGGTCCGGCGACACCCTCAGCGGGATCGCGGTGGCGCACGGTCTGAGCTGGAAGAAGCTCTACGCCGTCAACAAGCCCGCGATCGGCGGCGATCCGAATCTGATCTACCCCGGTCAGCGGCTGACGGTCTGACAGCGGTCCCACCCGGTCGTCCGCCGACCGGGTGGGACACCGCCCGCGCCGGGCGCGGCGGCGCGGCGCTCCGGCGGACGGTGCGCACGTGCCCTAGCGTCCCGACGCATGATCCCCTTTCTGGCCGCCGCCGCTCTCGCCCTCATGGGGGTCCACGCCCCGGTCTGGAACGACCTCGCCGCCTGCGAGAGCAGCGGCGTCTGGGACACCAACACCGGCAACGGCTTCTACGGCGGTCTGCAGATCTGGCAGCCGACCTGGGCCGAGCACGGCGGCCTCGACTACGCCCCGCGCGCCGACCTCGCCTCCAGCGACGACCAGATCACCGTCGCCGAGGAGATCCTCCGCGACCAGGGCTGGTCCGCCTGGCCCGAATGCTCCCGCCGGCTCGGGCTCTCCGGGCGCTGGCACGCCGCGCAGCCCGGTGACACGCTGCAGTCGGTCGCCGACCGCTTCCAGGTGCCCGAGGAGGAGCTGCGGCAGCTCAACCCGGGTGCTGAGGGCGCGGACGCGGGTGCCCCGCTCGTCCCGGGGACACTGATCCGGCTGCCCTGAGCCGGACTTCTAAGAAACCCTCTCGCCCGGCTCGCCGCTGAACACGACCGACCCGCGCCGCAGTTCGTGCACCACGGCGGTGACGGGCCGCAGCGCCTCCGGCAGCCGCTGCTCCGCGACGACCACGGTCCGGGCGCCCTGAGCGCAGAGGGCGGCCAGGACTTCGTACGTACGGGCCGCGGCGGCGGGGGAGAGGCCGAGCCCGGGCTCGTCGAGCAGCACGAGGCGCGACGGCGGGCCGAGCAGGGCCCGGGACACGGCGAGCATGCGCTGCTCGCCGCCGGAGAGGGTGCCCGCACGGCGGGCCAGCAGGGGGCGGAGCGCCGGGAAGGCTTCCAGGGCCGGGTCATCGGCCCCGTCCGCGTGGTTCCCGCCGGCGAACAGCGCCAGGTTCTCCGCGACGGTCAGCGATCCGAACACCGGCCGCCGGTCCGGTACGAAGGCCAGCCCCAGCCGTGCCCGCCGGTGCGCCGGCAGCGCGGTCACGTCCTGGCCCCGCCAGAGGACTTGGCCGTCGGTGAGCCGGACGCTGCCGGCGAGCGCCCGCAGGACCGTGGTGCGGCCCGCGCCGTTGCGGCCGAGCAGCACGGTGGCGGTCCCGGCGGGGACGGCGAGGTCCACGCCGTGCAGGACCTCCAGCGGTCCGTAGCGGACGCGGGCGGCGCGCAGCGCGATCTCGACGGTCACGGCATCACCCCGGCCGGTACGTCGAGTACGTCGCCGGGGCCGCCGCACGCGACGATCCGGCCGCCCGCCATCAGGTACACCGTGTCCGCGAGTCCGGCCACCAGGTCCAGGTCGTGCTCGACCAGCAGCAGCGCCATCCCGTCCGCCGCCAGCGCCCGCAGCACCGTGCCCAGCGCCGCCACCTCGGCAGTGTCCAGCCCCGCCGCCGGCTCGTCCAGCAACAGCACCCGCGGCCCCCCGGCGAGCGCCCGGCCCAGCTCCACCCGGCGCAGCGTCCCGGTCGGCAGGTCCGCCGCCGGCTCGTCACGCACCGCGTCCAGCTCCAGCAGCCGCAGTACGCGCTCCACGGCATGCGCATCCCGTACGAGCCCCTGCTCCGCCCCGATCCGTACGTTCTCCGCCACCGTCAGCCCCGGAAACACCGCCAACTCCTGGAACGTACGCGCCACTCCCAGCCGCGCCCGCCCGTACGGCGACACCCGCGTCACATCCCGCCCCGCCAGCAGCACCCGCCCGCGCTGCGGCCGCACGGTCCCGCAGAGGCAGTGGAACAGCGTGCTCTTTCCCGCCCCGTTCGGCCCCACCAGCGCGGTCACCCGGCCCGGCGCCACGACCAGGTCGACTCCGTCCACCGCCGCGATTCCGCCGTACGTCATGCGCAGGCCGCGCGCCGTCATGCGCGCGCCGCGCGGCGCTTCCGGGGGCGTGCGGCGGTGCCGCATGCGCATGCGCGATTTCCCGGCCGGGCGGCGCCGGGCGCGCGGCAGCCAGAACTGGCAGACGGCGAGGAGGCCGATGACGGCGGCGGCCACGCCCTCCTTCGTGCCGGCGTCGAGGCCCACCAGGAGCGCGGCCGCGGCCATGGCTCCCAGCGAGTTCCCGGCGCCAAGGACGATGACCGCGGCGAACCACAGCAGCCCCCGTACCGGGTCGAACGCGTCCGCGTCGAAGGCCTGGACACCCATCCCCAGCAGCCCGCCGCCCAGTGCGGCCAGCGCGGCGCCGACGACGAAGGTGAACAGCTTCAGGGCGGGCACCCGGACTCCGGCGGCCGCCGCGCCCGCCTCGTGGTCGGCCATGGCCGCCAGGGCGCGGCCGGTGCGGCCCCTGCGCAGCGCGCGCACCGAGAGCAGCGCGGCCCCGAGCAGCACCAGCTCCAGTACGTAATACGCCCGGTCGGCCACGAAGCCCGCCGGCCGGGCCAGCCCGAGCCCCGACGTCGCGTACGGCTGCGCGAACACGAACCGGCTCACCGCCACGCCCACCGCGAATGTCACCAGGGCCAGCGCCAGGCCCCGGCGGCGCACGGCCGGACCGCCGGTCAGCAGCCCCAACGGCGCCACCAGCAGCACGGCGAGGGCCAGCGCGGCGAGTTCGGGCAGAGCGGGCAGGCCCGGGAAGCGTCCCGCTGCCAGCAGTGCGGTGAACAGCGCCCCGAGCCCGGCGTACGCGGCCTGGCCAAGGGAGATCTGGCCGCCCAGGCCGGTCACGACGACGAGGGACAGCAGGATCAGGCCCATCGCCGGTACCTGGACGGAGGTGGTGAGGTCGGTGCCGGCGAAGCCGAGGGGGAGCAGGAAGAGGATGGCTGTCGCGGTCCAGACGACGGCGGGGCCGCGGCCCCCGGCCACCGCTGTGGCCGCCCCCGGGCCCTCGGGCGCCGGACGGGCCGGCGGGGCCGCAGCGTGCTCGCCGATCGCGGGCAGGGCCAGCGCCGCGACCAGCAGCGCCACGACGAACAGATTCGCGCCCACCGCCTGGATGAGGGGCTCCCAGATGCCTCCGGGGTGGAAGCGGGTGAGCTGGCTCTGGGCGATGCCGATGGCCAGGGCGACGGCGATGGCGACCGGGAGGCTGCGCATGCGCGCGGCGACGGCGACGGCCATGGTCTCCATGACCAGGAGCGAGAGCCCGTAGGGATCGAGGCGCAGATAGGGCGCGAGGAGCACACCCGCCAGGCCGGCGGTGAAGGCGCCGAAGGCCCAGCCGGCGGCGGCCAGGCGGTTGGCGTCGATGCCGGCGAGGGCGGCGAGGCGGCGGTCGTCGACGACCGCGCGCAGTCGGGTGCCGAAGCGGGTCCAGCGGGTGAGGGCACCGACGGCGGCGGCCAGGGCGAGTACGGCGGCGAGCTGGGCCCAGGGGTCGCCGGGGACGAGGGTGGGGGCGTCGGCGCGGGCGTCGCCGCCCCAGGCGAGGTAGGCGGCGCCGACCAGGAGGACGAAGACGCCGAGGGTGGCGACGAGGGTTTCGGCGGGACCGGCCTCGCGCACGGCGAGCGGCCGGAAGACGGCACGGTCGAGCAGAAGCCCGATGCCGGGGGCCACGATCAGCAGGCTGAACGCGGCGGCGGGCCACAGCGGCCAGCCGTGGACGACGACGAGGCCGCGCAGGACGTACGCGACGACCATGGCGATCGCGCCATGGGCGAGATTGAGGACCCCGGTCGCCCGGTAGGTGACGACGAGCCCGATGCCGGTGAGCGCGGCCGCGCTGCCGACGGCGACCCCGGCCAGCGTGAGGTCGTACGTCAGCGACGCCATCTCAGGATTCCGGTTCGCAGACCGGGCAGGGACGCAGATCCGCGTCGGCCGCCGCGGCCACGAGCCCCGGCTTGCCCTCCGCCAGCGGGCAGTCGGGCCGGTGGAAGAGGGTCCCGCCGGGCACGGCGACCGGGGGGTCCGTGGAGACGGCGACAGGCCGCCCCGGCGCACCGTCGGCACCGTCGCCGGGCGGCTCGTCCGGCTGTTCGGCCCGGGTCTCCGGCGCACGCCCGGCCAGCACCGCGCCAGCCACGATCAGCGCGGCCCCCGGGATCGTGGACGAGGCCAGATACGGCAGCTGCCGCTCCGCGAACCGCTCGCCGGAGATCCCGTACCAGCCGAGCACGCACAGCACCGCGCCGACGGCGAGAGCCACCCACCCGCCCCACTGCTCGAAGGCCCGCCGGGTTCGGGCTGCGGTCCACCTCATGATGTGCCAGTGTATGGGCATGTCCACCGATTGATGGCAGTATGCCGTCGGGGGCAATGCGCAAACCAGGGCCCCCGGTCGGCTTCGTCCGAGACGGGGATGGTGAGCCAGATGGCCCGCACCGTGAAAGCCCGAACCGTGAAGGCGCGCACCGTACGCGTACGACAGATGGCCGGGGGGCTGCTGGCGGCAGCGCTCCTGATCGCGGTGGCCGGCTGCGGCAGCGACAACAAGGGTGACGGGAACACCTCGCCCACGCCGTCCGCCACGGTCACAGCCACGGCATCGGCCTCCCCCTCGGCACCCTCCACCGGCCAGGACACCGCCGCGGAGAAGCAGGTCCGGGCGAACTGGGAGAAGTTCTTCTCACCGGACACCCCGATCAGCGAGAAGGCGAAGCTACTGGAGAACGGTGAACAACTCCAGCTTCTGCTCCAGGCCTTCTCCGGAGACGACCGGGTGGGCAAGGTCAAGGCCAAGGTGACCAAGGTCGAGTTCACCTCCGCGACCGAGGCGACCGTCACCTACACGCTCTCCCTGGCCGGGCAGGACGTACTGCCGGGCGCCACCGGCACCTCCGTCCTGCAGGACAAGGTCTGGAAGGTCTCGGTCAAGAGCCTGTGCGGCCTGATCGCCATGGACAGCAGCGGAGCCGGATCGGTTCCGGGCTGCTGACGTGAGGGCCCGGCTCGGGGCCCGGCTCGGCGCCCTGCTCGCCGCCGCGCTGACCCTGACCCTGGTCGCCTGCGGAAGCCGGCTGCCCGAGAGCGACTTCACCGGCCGCCCCACCGAAGGGGCGACCACGGCTGCCGCGCCCATCAAGGTCGGCATCATCACCAGCGCCACCAGCCCCGTCGGCGGCGGCGCCTTCTCCGCCCCGCGCGACGGCGCCCTCGCCTACATCGCCGCCCTCAACGCCGGGGGCGGCGTGGCCGGCCACCGCCTGGAGGCCGTCACCTGCGACGACGGCGGCAGCGGGGTCGGCAACAACGAATGCGTGCGCAAACTCGTCGACCAGGCCAAGGTGTTCGCCCTGGTCGCCACCAGCTCCCTGGACTACGCGGGCGCGCCCTACGTCAGCCGCAAGGGCGTCCCCGACATCGGCGGCATCCCCATCGGCACCGAGTACGACACCTATCCGCACCTCTACGGCATCTACGGAAGCCGCGCCCCGCGCGACGGGACCCCGGGATGGGGCGGCACCCTCTACGCGGGCACCGAGGTGTACCGCTTCTTCAAGGAGCGGCTCAAGGCCCGTACGGCAGCGGTCGTCTACTACAACCAGTCCGCCTCCGCCCGCTACGCCGACCAGATCCTGCGCGGCCTCAAGGCCGAGGGGTACCGCACCATCAGCGAGGAGGTCGACTTCGCCCTCCCCAACTTCCGTGCCGTCGCCGCCGATCTGCGCGCCCGCCATGTCGACATCCTCTTCGACGCGATGGACACCCACGGCAACGGCCAGCTCTGCCGCGCCATGCAGAGCGCCGGCGTCACCGTCACCGCCAAGGTCACCAACGTCCAGAACTGGGCCTCCACCGTTCCCGCCGACTACAAGGACGCCGCGGGCTGCCGCAACGCGCTCTGGGCGACCTCGGCGAGCCGCAACTACGACGACACCTCCAATGCGGCCGTACGCGCCTTCCGCACCGCAATGGCGGCGCGCAAGCCCGCGTATCTCGCCCAGTGGCAACTGGAGGGGTGGGCGGCCGCCATGTGGCTGGCCGACGCGATCCGCGCATGCGCGACGCCGACCACAAACCCGTCACGCGCATGCGTGGAACGCTTTGTGACAGGCCGACCGTATGACGCGGGAGGACTCCTGCTCCCCGTCGGCTTCACCCCGTCGGCGAGGCCGCCCGCCACCGCCCGCACCTGTCTGTCGGTGGCGCAGTGGAGTGACCGGGCAGGCGGGGACTCGCACGGCGGCTGGCTCACGCGGGGCCGCGACATGCGGGACAACTGCTTCATCGTCCCCCAACTCCCGTATCGATCCTGAAGAATCCTGTGCGAGTTCTGACACCGAGAGGCGATTGAAGGACAACCTGCGTCAGGTGGGCGCAGTCTTCTCTCTGCGACGCGGACGGCGAGTCCGCGGGGAGAACACTTGGCCGGCAAGGCCAACGGATCGACGGGACCGACGGGGACGCATGCGCATTTCATTTCTGCTTCACAACGCCTACGCACTGGGCGGAACGATCCGTACGACCTTCAACCTGGCCGCCGCCCTCGCCGGCCAGGGACACCAGGTCGAGATCGCCTCCGTCTTCCGGCACCTCGACACGCCGGCGCTGCCGCTCGACCCGCGCGTCTCGCTCCAGCACCTTGTCGACCTGCGCAGGAAGAGCCCGTCGTACGAGGGCGGGCATCCGCTCCACGGGCAGCCGGCGGTGGTCTTCCCGGTCGCCGAGTCCCGCTACCGGCAGTACAGCCGGCTCACCGACGAGCGGATCGGCCGCTGGCTGGCCGAACTCGACACCGACGTCGTCATCGGCACCCGGCCCGGCCTCAATGTGCACCTCGCCCTGCAGGCCCCGCGCGGCCTGGTCCGCGTCGCCCAGGAACACCTCACCCTGGAGACCCATTCCGCGCGGCTGGCCCTCACCCTGCGCCGGCTCTACCCGCGCCTGAACGCCGTCACGACCACGACCGAGGCCGACGCCGCCGCGTACCGCCGCAGACTGCGGCTGACCGGCGTGCCGGTCCGGGCGGTGCCCAACAGCGTGCCCGACCTCGACATCACGCCCTCCGGCCTGAACGCGAAGGTGGTCGTCGCCGCCGGGCGGCTCGTCCCCGTCAAGCGCTACGGAGACCTGATCCGCGCCTTCGCCAAGGTCGTCGTCGAACGCCCCGACTGGGGCCTGCGGCTGTACGGGGCGGGTGTGCAGCGGGAGGCGCTCGCGCGGCAGATCGGGGAACTCGGCCTCGGCGGCCACGTACGGCTGATGGGGCAGGTCATCCCCATCGAGCCCGAGCTCGCCAAGGGGTCCGTCCTCGCCGTCTCCTCCGCGATGGAGTCCTTCGGGATGACCATCGTCGAGGGCATGCGCGCCGGCCTGCCCGTCGTCAGCACCGACTGCCCTCTGGGCCCCGGCGAGATCATCACCCACGGCGTCGACGGTCTCCTCGTCCCCCCGGGCGACTCCGACGCCATGGCCGCCGCCCTCCTCGGCCTCATCAACGACGACGACCGCCGCCATGCCATGGGCCGCGCCGCGCTCCACACGGCCGAGCACTACGACCCCGACCGCATCGCCCGCCTCTGCGCCGCCCTCTTCGAGCAGCTCCTCGCCGAGCGGCGCGGCCTCGGCCGCCACGTCACCGGATACGCAGTTGGCGCCGCCTACTTCGTCAACGACCTTGCGACTGCGGCTGCCCGCCGCGCGAAACGGGCCCTCAAGGCCCGCTAGACGGTGCCGACCCGGAGCGTTGACGGCTACGTAAGCGCTTGCTAACTTGAAACGCATGTGATGGCCGTCACTGAGCAAAGAGCCGCTCCACCCCGCCTTCTACGGCGGGCTCGCACAAGCAATCGCTTTCATGTGCTGACGTGCCGCCCCCACGGCAGCCCCCCACATCACCTCTGGACGAGAGGTCCCAGCATCATGAAGCACAAGCGAATCTCCCCTGCCCTTTTGGCCGTGCTGGCGCTGGCCGCGGCCACGGCGGTGACCGGCACGGCGGCGAGCACCGCGCAGGCGGCGTCGTACGAATCGTCGCCGGTGGGATACGGCGCCGGGACGACCGGCGGCGGTTCCGCGACGGCGACGACGGTGAGCACGCTGTCCGCGTTCACCTCGGCGGTGAGCGGGGACACGGCGAAGGTGGTCAAGGTCTCCGGTCTGATCTCGCTGTCCGGCCAGGTCGACATCGGCTCCAACACCACGGTGATCGGCGTCGGTTCCGGCTCCGGGCTGACCGGTGGCGGGGTACGGGTGAAGAACGAGAGCAACGTCATCATCCGCAACCTGGTGTTCAGCAAGCCGGTCGGGACGGACTCCATCACGATCCAGAAATCCACCTACGTGTGGGTGGACCACAACGACCTGTCCTCCGACCGGACCCACGGGAAGGACTACTACGACGGGCTGCTGGACATCACGCACGCCGCGGACTACGTGAGCGTGTCGTGGAACAAGTTCCACGACCACTACAAGGTCAGCCTCGTCGGGCACTCGGACTCCAACGCCTCCGAGGACACCGGCCACCTGCGGGTGACGTACAGCCACAACTGGTTCTACAACGTGAACTCCCGGCTGCCGAGCATCCGCTTCGGCAAGGCCCACATCCTGAACAACTACTTCCAGAACGTGGGCGACAGCGGCATCCACTCCAGGATGGGCGCCGAGGTCTACGTAGAGCGGAACGTGTTCAGCGGCGTGCCGGACGCGATCACCACCACCGGTGACAGCGACGTGGACGGCTACGCGAACCAGCTCAACAACATCTACGACAGCAGCTCGACGACGGACATCACGCAGACGTCGTCCTACAAGCCCACCTACAGCTACACGCCGGAGTCCAACTCCACCACCGCCGCCTCGGTCTCGGCGGGCGCGGGCACCGGCAAGGTCGGCTGACGACCGTCGCCTGACGGCCGTAAGGACCGTCAGACGGTCTCCTCGGCCTGCACCGCCCCGGGGTGGTGCAGGCCGAAGGCCGGCGACTCGGAACGGATCTTCGGCAGGGTCGTGAAGTTGTGCCGGGGCGGCGGGCAGGAGGTCGCCCACTCCAGGGAGCGGCCGAAGCCCCAGGGGTCGTCGACCTCGACCTTCTCGCCGTATCGGTGGGTCTTCCAGACGTTGTAGAGGAAGGGGAGCGTGGAGGTGCCCAGCAGGAGGGCGCCGATGGTGGAGACGGTGTTGAGGGTGGTGAAGCCGTCGGCGGCGAGGTAGTCGGCGTAGCGGCGCGGCATGCCTTCCACTCCCAGCCAGTGCTGGACGAGGAAGGTGGTGTGGAAGCCCACGAACAGGGTCCAGAAGTGGATCCTGCCGAGCCGTTCGTCGAGCATCTTCCCGGTGAACTTGGGCCACCAGAAGTAGAAGCCGGCGAAGGTCGCGAAGGCGACGGTGCCGAAGACCACGTAGTGGAAGTGCGCGACCACGAAGTACGTGTCCGTGACGTGGAAGTCCAGCGGCGGCGAGGCCAGGATGACCCCGGTCAGGCCGCCGAACAGAAAGCTGACCAGGAAGCCGACCGACCACAGCATCGGGGTCTCGAAGGACAGGGACCCGTTCCACATCGTGCCGATCCAGTTGAAGAACTTCACCCCCGTCGGCACGGCGATCAGGAACGACAGCAGCGAGAAGAACGGCAGCAGCACCGCGCCGGTGGCGAACATGTGGTGCGCCCACACCACCACCGACAGCCCGGTGATCGCCATCGTCGCGCCGATCAGCGTGACGTAGCCGAAGATCGGCTTCCGGGAGAAGACCGGGATGATCTCGCTGATGATGCCGAAGAACGGCAGCGCGATGATGTAGACCTCGGGATGCCCGAAGAACCAGAACAGGTGCTGCCACAGCAGCGGGCCGCCGTTCTGCGGCTCGAAGACCACCGACCCGAAGCGGCGGTCGGCCTCAAGGCAGAGCAGGGCGGCCGCGAGTACCGGGAACGCCATCAGGATCAGCACCGAGGTGAAGAGCGTGTTCCAGGTGAAGATCGGCAACCTGAACATCGTCATGCCGGGCGCGCGCATCCCGATGATGGTGACCAGGAAGTTCACCGCGCCCAGGATGGTGCCGAAGCCCGTCAGCGCGAGCCCCATGATCCACATGTCGGCGCCGATGCCGGGGGAGTGGGTGAGGCTGTTGAGCGGGGCGTACGCGGTCCAGCCGAAGCTGGCCGCGCCCTCGGGGACCAGCAGCCCGCCGAGCACGATGAGGCCGCCGAAGAGGAAGAGCCAGTACGACAGCATGTTCAGCCGGGGGAAGGCGACATCGGGGGAGCCGATCTGCAGCGGCATGATCTCGTTGGCGAAGCCGGCGAAAGTGGGGGTCGCGAAGAGCAGCAGCATGATCGTGCCGTGCATCGTGAACAGCTGGTTGTACAGGTCGTTCGAGATGAGCTGCAGCCCGGGGCGGGCCAGTTCGGCGCGCATCAGCAGCGCCATCACGCCGCCCGCCAGGAAGAACGCGAATGACGTGATCAGGTAGAGGTGGCCGATCTTCTTGTGGTCGGTGGTGGTGAGCCACGCGACCAGCAGCCGTCCGGGACGGCGCGTCCGTGCCGCCCCGGCTGTCGCCTGTGCGGTGTCGGTCCCCATCCGTGCCCCCTCGCTTCACTGCGCGGCTTCGGTCCTTCGGGTGAGCCCTCATGATGCGCACGGCCGAGGGCGTCACGCGAGGGTGCCACGCTGCCGAAAACGGCCGGAAAGCCGCGTGTACGCAAAATCGAACGTGGGTACGATACGGTCGTGGTCCATCCTGACTACACCTACGCGCTGCAACACGCGCTGGCGGCCGCCACGCAGGGACTGGCGGTCTTCCCGCTGGCGCGCTCCAAGCTGCCCGCCATCCGCTCCCCGCACCGGGACGACCCCAACCCGGCCCCCGGGGTCTGCCACGGCGAGTGCGGACGCCTCGGCCACGGGGTCTACGACGCCTCCGCCGACCCGGCGCGGGTGCGCGAACTGTTCGCCGCGGTCCCGTGGGCCCGGGGATACGGGGTGGCCTGCGGACGGCCCCCGCATCATCTGATCGGCCTCGACCTGGACCGCAAGGGCGCCGCCGACGGACTGCGGGACCTCACCGTCCTCGCCGCCGCCCATGACTTCACGGTGCCGCTCACCCGCACCGTCATCACCCCCAGCGGCGGCCGCCACCTCTGGCTGAGCGGCCCGGCCGACCTCGTGGTGTCCAATTCCGTACGACGGATAGCCCCCGGTATCGACGTACGCGGCTCCGGCGGCTATCTGGTCGGCCCCGGCTCGCGCACCCGTGCCGGGCGCTACCGGCTGGCCCCCGGCACCGCCTATCTGCCGCCCGCCCCGGCGCCGGACGGGCTGCTGCGCCTGCTCGCCCCGCCGCCCGCGCCACCCCCGCCGCCGGTCAGGGTCGCTCCGGTGCGGACGTCCGGGTCGGTGACCCCGCTGGTGAACTTCGTCCTCGGCTCGGTCGAGGGGGAGCGCAACGAACGCCTCTACTGGGCGGCCTGCCGCGCCTACCAGACCGGCCGCGGTGAGGACGCGGCCGAGGCCCTCGTGGCCGCCGCCCTCCGCATCGGGCTGCCGGAACGGGAGGCCAGGGCGACGGTAGGCTCGGCCGCGCGGCGGTTCGGGGGCCTCTCGATTGGTGTCCGAATATCTGACGGAGGGTGAGCCGGCGGCGGCCTCCGGGCGCCTCACCGGAATTCCGCCGGAGGGGGATTCAGCAGGCCCGTAAAGAGGGCGTATGAGAATTGTTGAGACTCTGGGAAACCCGCCCCGAACGAGTGAACAGGCTAGGCCAAACGCCGTCCTGGATTCTGTGACACAAGTGTGACGATCACCCAGGAGTGCGGCTTCCGTCACATCGGTTATGAGCCTACCGTGGCCGTATGGCAGCTATTTCGAACCCCGGACAGCAACCACAGGACAAGCCGGAGACCTATGTGGGCCTGACGGCGGAGGATGCGCAGCAGCGCGCCACGGCGAAGGGCTGGACCACGGTCCGAGCCCTTCCACCAGGCGCGATCGTCACCATGGAGTACCGCTCGGGGAGGCTCAATTTCACGGTTACGGACGGTACGGTGACCCGCTGCTGGTCCGGCTGAGAGCGGGACGGGCGCGTCAGTTCGTGGCGCCCCGGCCGCGTACCGGCTGCCCCAGCGGCGCGGGCCGGGAGGGGCGGTCGGCGGGCGGCCGGCGGCTGCCGACCGGGGTGACCGGGGTGCGCTCGTGACGCGCGGTGTGCGGCCGGGCCGGGTGGTGCGGTATTCCGGCCGTGCTGCTGCTGCCGGTCCCGGTGACGGTGGTGCCGGACCGGGTGCCTGCGCTCGCGCTGACCGGCACCGGCTCGAAGGCGGGCTGCGCCTCGGCATCGTCGGCCAGGGCCGCGAGCGACCCGGAAAGCGACGGATAGGCCGGGGAATGAGCCGGAGCGAGCGCCGGGCGGTGCCGCCACCGCAGCCAGGCGGACTCCACGTAGGCCTCGGCCATGGCGATGGCGGGCTCGAACCAGGGCAGCGCCAGCAGGATCAGCAGCCCTGCCGCCCAGCCCAGCAGAACGTCGCTGACCCAGTGGGTGCCGAGGTAGATGGTGGTGAAGCCGACGCCCAGCGCGAGCAGCGCGGCCCCCACCGACATGACGCGGCGGATCACCGGACCGGAGGCCAGATAAGCCAGAACACCCCAGGTCACAACGGCATTCGCGGTGTGACCGGAGGGAAATATATCGCCGCCGGCGAAGAGCTCCGGAGAGCCCACGGTGGTCGCGTAGTGCGGTCCGAGCCGGCCGAGGCCGACCTTCACCGCGCCCACGGTGAGGTTCAGCAGCAGCAGCGAGGCGCCGAGCACCAGGAGCGGGCGCAGGGTGCGCTGCCGGTAGGACCGCCAGATCAGCCAGGCCGCGACCATGACGGCGGTCGGCCCGCGCTGGCCCAGCACGACGAAGTAGTCCAGGAAGGCATGGATCTGCGGCCACTGCTTGTACGGCCGGAACATCATGACCTGCCAGTCCAGGGTGACCAGCTTGGAAGAGGTCAGGACGGCCACGACGATCGTCACGTACGACACGACGGTCGTACCGAACAACCAGGCACGCGTTCGGCTCATCCGCAGCGGAACGCGTGCGCTCGGCCGTCGCTCCTCTGCCTCTGCGAGCTTCTCTTCGGTGCGCACTCAATCGACGTTACAGCGTGTAGTGGCGAAGTCTCGTCGATCCAGGCTCTTTGTAATGACGATGTGATGTGGGCTGTGTCTCGAACCCGATGTGATGGCCCGGATTCGACGCAATGCACAAACGCACACACCCGCATTTTTGTTCAGGGGAACTCGGCCGATGGAGAGATCTTTATTTTTTATTGACGTTTGCGTTTATCGGATATTTGCCCGGGTGTTCCATGGGGTTTGCTTACGGTGGCCCTGAGCCGTGCAGCCAGAACGCCCCGTAGACCGCCGAGGCCAGCGCCACCGGGCCCAGCAGTATCACGGCCCGGGCCGGGCGCCACCGCGCCAGCGCCACCGCCGCCGGCAGCAGCAGGGTGAACGCGGGCATCAGCAACCGGGGCTTGGAGCCGAAGTAACCCGAGCCGGCCAGCGCGAGCAGCACCACCGCGCCGCCGTACACCAGCAGCGGCAGCGGCTGGCCCTGGCGTACACAGCGTGCGTAGAGCCAGCCGATCAGAACCACCGCCGCGCACAGACCCACGCCGGCCAGGAACACCGGGCCGGTCAGGTTCTTCCAGATGAAACGGCCGAAGGCCGCACCGCCGTCGAAACCGTTGCCCCACTGGGCCTGGATGTCCAGGTAACCGGTGGGGCTGCCGGTGCGCACCCCGACCCAGACCACGTAACCGAGCCAGCCCAGCGGCGAGACCAGCACCGCGAACAGGGTGCGGCGGTCCCGGCGCTCCGCGACCGCCGCACCCGCCCAGACCGCCGCCACGACCGCCAGACCCACCGGCCGGGTCAGCCCGGCGAGCACGGCCAGCGACCCCGCCCACACCCAGCGCCCGGTGAGCACGGCGTACAGGCTCCAGGCGGCCAGCGCCGTGAAGAGCGACTCCGTGTACGCCATCGACTGGACGATCCCGACCGGCAGCACCGCCCACAGCACGGCCAGCAGGACCCCGGCCCGGCGGCCCCCCAGCAGGGCCCCGATCGCGTACAGGCCCCAGGCGGCGAAGAGCGAGGCGACCGAACCGACCAGCAGCCCGGCGTCCTCGGGGGCCAGCGGGGTCAGCGCCGCGCCGGCCCGCTCCAGCCACGGCAGCAGCGGGAAGAAGGCGAGGTCGGGGTGGACCCGGCCGTCGGCCAGGTGGACGGTGTAGCCGTAACCGCCCTCGGCGACGCGGGTGTACCAGAGGGAATCCCAGCGCAGGGCGAGCAGCTTGTGCGGGCTCCTGCCCGCCGCGGCGCCCCACACGGCCAGGACCAGCAGCCCGAGCGCCCGTACTCCCGCGTACGCGAGCAGGGCGGGCGCCGCCCTGCGCAGGGCGGCCCGGACCCGCGCGGTGGCGGCGGCCCGTGGCGGGGCCGGGGCCCGGGTGTCGGCGGTGAGTGCGGTCACCGGCACGATTATCCGCGACGGCGGCGGAAGCCAGGCGCTCGGCGGCGCAGTGACCGGAGCCACATCCACGGAACGTGACATGTGCCACCCACCAGCACAGAAGCTTCGCGTACGCTGTCGTCTTCACTCGCCTTTCGTCGCCGGGCACAACGGCACCGTCCCCCTCTCGCCCAGTCCGGCAGCACCGCGAGCGCACCGCTGGGAGGTACCTACATGACAGGGACGACCTCGGCCGGCAGCGTGAAGCCGGCGGACGTCCCACGGCACACACGGCCCGCCAACCGCTGGACCGTGCTCGTCGTCCTCTGCACCAGCCTGCTGCTCGTCGCGCTCGACGCCACCGTCCTGCACGTAGCGGTTCCGGCCCTCACCGAGGACTTGCGCCCCGGCGCGATAGAGCTGCTGTGGATCGTCGACGCCTACCCGCTCGTCGCGGCGTCCCTGCTCATCCTCTTCGGCACCCTCGGCGACCGCGTCGGCCGCCGCCGGGTCCTGCTGCTGGGCTATGTGCTCTTCGCCGCCGCCTCCGCGATCGCCGCCTTCGCGCCCAACGCCCACATCCTCATCGGGGCCCGCGCGCTGCTCGGCGTCGGCGGCGCGATGATCATGCCGGCCACGCTGTCGATCCTGCGCCAGGTCTTCCCCGACCGCCGCGAGCGTGCCGTGGCGATCGGCGTGTGGAGCGCGGTCGCCGCCGTCGGCGCCGCCATCGGCCCGGTACTCGGCGGCTTCCTCGTCGAGCACATGTGGTGGGGCTCGGTCTTCCTCATCAACCTCCCCGCGCTGGCCGTGCTCCTGCCGCTGAGCCGCTGGCTGCTGCCCGAGTCCAAGGGCGAGCGCAACGGCCCCTGGGACGTGCTCGGGGCGGTCATGGCGGCGTTCGGCGTCCTGGGCGCCGTCCTCGGCGTCAAGCGGCTGGGCGGCGGGGCCGGGCTGCTGGACATCGGCGCGATCGCACCGCTCCTGGTGGGCGTGGCGCTGCTGGTCCTGTTCGTACGGCGGCAGCGCAGGCGCGAGTACCCGCTGATCGACATCGGGATGTTCTCCCGTCCCGCCTTCTCCACCTCCGTGGGCTGCATCGTCCTGGCGATGCTCGCGCTCGTCGGCCTGGAGCTCATCGCGGTCCAGTACCTGCAGCTCGTCCTCGGCCTCAGCCCTGTGGAGACCGGGCTGCGGCTCCTCCCGCTCACCTTCGCCGCGATGGCCGCCGGCCTCTTCGGCTCCCGCCTCCTGCACCGCTTCGGGCCCCGCAGGATGGTCAGCTCCGGTTTCCTCCTCACCGCCGCCGCCGTCCTCGGCCTGACCCTCATGGGCCAGCACGACCGGCCCTGCCTGCTCACCACGGGCTTCGTGATGCTCGGCTTCGGCCTGGAGACCACGATCTTCGGCGCCTACGAGTCCATGCTCAGTGAGGCCCCCGCCGCCCAGGCGGGCGGCGCCGCCGCCATCGGCGAGACCTCGTACCAGCTCGGCGCCGGCATAGGGATCGCCCTGCTCGGCAGCGTCATGAACGCCGCGTACGGGCCGGGGGTGGCCCGGGTCCCCGGCGTCCCCTCCGCCGCTGCCGCCGACGCCGGCAAGTCACTCGGCGAGGCCTACGAGGTCTCCGGCCAGCTCGGCGGCTCCGCGGGCGCCGCCCTGCGGCACGCCGCCCGGCACGCCTTCGTGCACGGCCTGCACGTCACGCTCATCGTCAGCGCCGGGCTGCTGCTGCTCGGCGCGCTGGCCGCGCTGCGGCTGCCGCGCGTCATGGAGTGCGGCGCGCAGGCCGCCTGCGCCGCTGCCACGCTCGCCGCCCCCGCCTCCGCTGTCCCGGTGGACCTGCCCGCACAGGTCGCAGTGGGTCTTTACGCCGAGAAGGCGCGCACGTAGCTTCTGGCCATGGCCACGACCGCTTTTGATCCACACGACCCGCTCGGCATCGACGACCTCCTCGGCGAGGAGGATCTGGCGGTCCGCGCCACCGTCCGCCGCTGGGCCGCCGACCGCGTCCTGCCGTATGTCGCCGACTGGTACGAGCGCGGCGAGCTCCCCGTCATCCGCGAACTCGCCCGCGAACTCGGCTCCCTCGGCGCGCTCGGCATGTCCCTGACCGGCTACGGCTGCGCCGGCGCGAGCGCCGTGCAGTACGGCCTCGCCTGCCTGGAGCTGGAGGCCGCCGACTCCGGTATCCGCTCGCTCGTCTCCGTCCAGGGCTCCCTCGCCATGTACGCCATCCACCGCTTCGGCTCCGAGGACCAAAAGCAGACCTGGCTCCCGCGCATGGCCTCCGGCGAGGTCATCGGCTGCTTCGGCCTCACCGAGCCCGACCACGGCTCCGATCCGGCCGGCATGCGTACGTACGCGAAGCGCGACGGCTCCGACTGGGTGCTCAGCGGGCGCAAGATGTGGATCACCAACGGGTCGGTGGCCGGGGTCGCCGTCGTCTGGGCCCGGACCGACGACGGCATCCGCGGGTTTGTCGTCCCGACGGATGCCGATGGCTTCTCCGCGCCCGAGATCAAGCACAAGTGGTCGCTGCGGGCCTCGGTGACCAGCGAGCTGGTGCTCGACGAGGTGCGGCTGCCCGCCGACGCCGTGCTTCCCGAGGTGGCCGGGCTGAAGGGGCCGCTGAGCTGCCTGAGCCACGCCCGGTACGGGATCGTCTGGGGCGCGATGGGCGCCGCGCGCAGCTGTTTCGACGCGGCGCTGGAGTACTCGAAGACGAGGGAGCAGTTCGGGCGGCCCATCGGCGGCTTCCAGCTGACGCAGGCGAAGCTCGCCGACATGGCGGTCGAACTGCACAAGGGCGTGCTGCTGGCCCACCATTTGGGGCGGCGGATGGACGCGGGGCGGCTGCGGCCCGAGCAGGTCAGCTTCGGCAAACTCAACAATGTGCGCGAGGCGATGGAGATCTGCCGGATGTCGCGGACGATTCTGGGGGCGAACGGGATTTCGCTGGAGTACCCGGTGATGCGGCATGCGACGAATCTTGAGTCCGTGCTCACGTACGAGGGCACCGTGGAGATGCACCAGTTGGTGCTGGGCAAGGCGCTGACGGGCCTGGACGCGTTCCGCTGACGCTCAGATGCTCAGACGGCCCGATGCGGTCCAGCACCGTCGGGGTGCGGCCCGTTGCCGGGTGCACCAGGTTGTGCCCACCCGTTCCGCCATGCGGAACGCCTGCCCACAACCTGCCGGTCCCTGCGGTAAAGGCGTGGCGGCGCCTCTACCGCAGGGTCAGCTCTGGTTGAAGAAGCCGTCGCCGCCGTGCTTGGGGTCGGCGTTGACGACGGTGTAGTCGGCCGGGGTGAGCAGGAAGACCCGGGTGGCGACGCGCTCGATGGAGCCGCGCAGGCCGAAGGTGAGGCCGGCGGCGAAGTCGACGACACGCTTGGCGTCGCTCGGCTCCATGGCCGTGAGGTTGACGATGACGGGGACGCCGTCACGGAAGAGCTCGCCGATGCCGCGGGCGTCCCGGAATCCGTCCGGGGTGACCGTGGCGATGCGCCGGCCCTGGTCGGTGGCGGATTCCGCGGCCACGCGGATCCGGGGGTCGGTGACCCAGGACTCGCTTGGACCGGCGCCCTCGCCGTAGTCGGCGTAGTCCTCGTCGTAGTAGTTCTCGCCGCCGTTGTCGTCGACGAGGCCCAGCCAGGCAGTCGCCTTTCGAACCGAACCCATGGACGCCTCCTCTCACCCGCGGTCTGTGCTGTCCGCAACACTATGTTCGTTCATGATGCGGATGATGCGCCAAGGGGATAGCCCTTGCGGAGGTGCTTCGTGACAGACCTGGTGCAGAAAATAGTGCTGGAGGGTCAGTCACCGCTAGGGACAGAGGTGCTGACGGGCCAACAAATACGTTTCCCCCCGGGAGAGTGACGTACATCGGCCGGACGGTCGTACCCCAGTACTACAAGCCGACCAGAGATCTGAGTAGTTCGGGGTCGGCGTCCTTCAGGCTGCTGAGCACCGTGCGGCCGGGCGCCGCCGGTATCGGCACCACCGACGGCACGACGAGGACCGGGCAGCCCGCCGCCTCCGCCGAGGCGACGCCCGTGGGGGTGTCCTCGACGGCGACGCAGCGGGCCGGGTCGGCGCCGAGCAGCCGGACCGCCTCCAGGTAGGGATCGGGGGCGGGCTTGGTGCGTACGGTGTCGTCGGCCGAGACGGAGACGGCGAAGTACTCCCGGCCCAGGACGTCCAGGACCAGGTCGACGACCCGCCGCGGGGACGCGGTGACCAGGGCGGTGGTGACACCGGCGGCGAGCAGGGCCTTGAGGAGGGCCAGCGCGCCGGGCCGGGGCACCACGTCCCGGGCGACCAACTCGGCGAAGCGGGCGTCCAGTTCCCGGGCCAGGGCCCGCTCGTCGGTGCCCGGCGCGGCGCCGGCCAGGTGGGCGGCGGTGTGGCCGACGGACTGGCCGAGCACATGCGGGACGTCCGCGTCGGTCAGGTCCAGGCCGAGCCGGGCCGCCGACTCGGCCGCGGCCTGCCACCACACCCCCTCCGTGTCCACCAGGGTTCCGTCCATGTCGAACAGCACGGCGTCCAGCCGTACGGGCTCAGCGCGCACGGTCGTCCACGAGCACCGGGCGGTCGGGCAGCCCGACGGTGACGGCGGCGCCCGCCGGCAGCTCGGCGGCGCGGTGGCTGGGCACGTCGGCCTTGAGCGTGGTGCCGTCGGCCAGCGCGAGGGTGAGCCGGGTGACGGCGCCGTGGAAGGAGGCGGTGACCACGCGGGCGTCGCCGCCCACCGTGACATCCAGGGCCTCGGGGCGCACCAGGGCGTCCACGTCCGCGTCGGCCTTCGCCTCGCCGCGCAGCGGCAGCCGGCGGCCCAGGACCTCCACGGTGCCGTCGGAGCCGGTGCGGCCGGGGATGCGGTTCATGGTGCCGACGAACTCGGCGACGAAGGGCGTGGCCGGGGAGTCGTACAGCTCGGCGGGCGGCGCGCACTGCTCAAGGCGCCCGCCGTGCATGACGGCGACCCGGTCGGCGGTGGACAGCGCCTCCTCCTGGTCGTGGGTGACGAACAGCGTGGTGATGCCCAGCTCCAGCTGGAGCCGCCGGATCTCCTCCCGCAGCGAGACCCGGACCTTGGCGTCCAGCGCCGACAGCGGCTCGTCCAGCAGCAGCACCCTCGGCTCCAGCGCCAGCGCGCGGGCCAGCGCGATGCGCTGCTGCTGGCCGCCGGAGAGCTGGTGCGGGAAGCGGTCGCCGTGCGTGGGCAGCCCGACCAGCTCCAGCAGCTCGGCCGCCCGCTTGCGCCGCTCCGCGGCGCCGACCCCGCGCATCCGCAGGCCGAAGGCGACGTTGTCAGCGGCGCTCAGATGCGGGAAGAGGCTGTACGACTGGAAGACCATCCCCGCGTTGCGGCGGTGGGCCGGTACGCCGGTGATGTCCTCCCCGTCCACCAGGATCTCCCCGGCGTCGGGCTGCTCGAAGCCGGCCAGGATCCGCAGGGCGGTGGTCTTGCCGCAGCCGGACGGGCCGAGCAGGGCGACGAGTTCGCCCGGCTGGACGGTCAGGTCGAGACCGTCCAGGGCGGTGGTGGAACCGAAGACGCGGCGCAGGCCACGGAATTCGAGGGTGGCGGTCACGAGGTCTCCTGGGACGTACGGGATTTACGGAACGAGCGGCCGCGCCCGGCCGCCGCGAGGATCAACAGCAGCACCCACGTGAGCACCAGGCTCAGCACGGACACCGCCACCGACACCTGCGCCTGGCTGCCGCCGATGCCCACGATCCACACCGCGAACGGGGTGAAGCCGAGAATCGCGCCGGCCGTGTACTCGCCCAGCACCAGGGCCAGCGTCAGGAACGCCGTGTTGAGCAGCGCCCCGCGCAGGTTCGGCAGCACCACCTGGAGCACCGCCCGCGCAGGGCTCGCCCCGCAGTTGCGGGCGGCCTCGACCAGGGTCGACAGGTCCAGGGCGCGCAGCCCGGCGTCCAGGGTGCGGTAGGCCAGCGGCAGCGCCATCAGGACGTAGACCAGGACCAGGACCACCGGGAAGGAGGGGTTCTGGATCTGCAGGATGGTCTCGTAGAACGGGGTGCGGGACAGCTTCGTCGGGCCCCAGCGCAGGACGGAGACAAAGCCTGCCGTCAGCGCCACGGAGGGCACCACCAGCGGCAGTGAGCAGACGATCTCGACGAGGCTGCTGAGCCGGGGCGCCGACAGCCGGGTCGCGATCATCGCCGGGACCAGCAGCAGGAAGACCACGGCGATGGTGGCGACGGCCAGTTCCAGGGTGAGCCGGAGGCTGGCCAGGAAGCCGTCGGCGCCGAGGATGCCGGTGTAGGCGCCGAGGGTGAAGCCCTGGCCGGGGACGTCGACGGTGAAGATGACGGAGGCGAGCAGCGGGCCGAGGAAGTACACCCCGGCGATCAGGGCGACGGCGCCTCGCCAGTACCGGGGACGAGTGGTCAGCGCAGCCATCGGGCACTCCTTCGCTGCAGCGGGACGTAGACCGCCATCACGACACCCGCGATCAGGATCATGTCGAGGCTCAGCGCGAGCGCGACATTGCCCTGCCCGACCAGCACGTTGCCGGACAGGGCGTCGGCGATCTGCAGGGTGATCAGCGGCACCGAGCTGCCGACCATGGCGGCGGCGGTGGCGTACGCGGCGAAGGCGCTGCCGAAGAGCAGCACGAAGCCGCCGAGGAGGGACGGCGCCAGCACCGGCAGCGCGACGTGCAGCCAGTACTGGCGGGCGGTCGCGCCGTTGTTCTGCGCCGCCTCGCGCCACTGGGTGCGCAGGCCCTCCAGGGCGGGGGTGATGGTCAGCACCATCAGGGGGACGAGGAAGTAGAGGTAGACCAGGGTGAGGCCGGAGAAGGTGTAGAGGCTCCAGCCGTGGTCGTCCAGGTGCAGGAGCTGGGTGATCTCGCCGGAGTTGCCGAGGGTGGCGACGAAGGCGAAGGCGAGCGGTACGCCGCCGAAGTTGGCGAGCACGCCGGAGGCGGCCAGCACCGCCTCGCGCAGGGCGCGGAAGCGGGAGGTGATCACCGCCTGGGCGAGCGGCAGTCCGAGGACCACGCCGAGCAGCGCGGTGAGCGCGGAGAGCTTGACGCTGCCCAGGAGGGCGGTGAGGTAGGCGCCGTGGACGGACAGGCGCATGTTGCCGCCGGTCCACTGGGCGGGGTCGGGGGCGTCGTCGGAGGTGGTGAAGGCGCCGATGCCGATCGCGAGGGCGGGCAGGCCGAAGGCCACCACGATGAACAGCAGCAGCGGCAGTACGGCGAGCCAGCCGGCGGACCGGCGGCGCTTCTTCCTGGTCGGGGGCGCGGTAGCGGCGCCCCCGCTGCCGCCGCCGAGGTCATCGGCGGCGGCAGCGGGGGACGGCGTCGCGGCGGAGGCCGTCGTCATGTCAGCCGGCCACGGCCTTGGCCCAGCCCTCGGTCACGACCGTCTTGGCCTTGTCCTGCTGGGCCTGTGTCGGGAACTCGGCGGTGCCGGAGACCGTCGGGAGCTTGGCCGCGGCGGCGGTGTCCAGGGTGCCGGCGGTCTTCAGGGCGTCCATCAGGACCGGGCGGGCGTAGCCCTTGAGCCACAGGTTCTGGCCCTCGGCGCTGTAGAGGTACTCCTCCCACAGGCGCGCGGCGGCCGGGTGCGGGGCCGTCTTGTTGATCGCCTGCGAGTAGTACAGGGCGAACAGGCCGTCGGTCGGGACGGAGACCTGCCAGTCGACGCCCTTGCTCTTGAACTCGTCCGCGTAGCCCGCGTTGAGGTAGTCCCAGTCGATGCTGATCGGCGTCTCGCCCTTCTCGACGGTCGCCGGGGTGGACTCCACCGGGTTGTAGTTGCCGCTCTTCTTCAGCTTCGCGAAGAAGTCCAGGCCGGGCTGGATGTCGTCCAGTGAACCGCCGCTGGCGAGCGCCGCCGCGTAGACGCCGCCGAAGGCCGAGCCGGACTTGGTCGGGTTGCCGTTCAGCGCGACCTTGCCCTTGTACTCGGACTTCAGGAGGTCCGCGAAGGTCTTCGGGCAGGTCGTGACCTTCTTGGCGTCGCAGCCGATGGAGATGTAGCCGCCGTAGTCGTTGTACCAGCGGGCCTTGCTGTCCTTCTGGGCGGCGGGGATCTTGTCGTAGTCCGCGACCTTGTACGGGGCCAGCAGGCCCTGGCTCGCGGCGCTGAGCGCGAAGGTGCTGCCGAGGTCGACGACGTCCGGGGCGCGGTCCTGGCCCTTGCGGGAGGTGATCGCGTTGACCTCGTCCTGGCTGGAGCCGTCCGGGTTCTCGTTGGTGATCTTGATGCCGTACTTCTTCTTGAACCCGGCTATGACCGCACCGTAGTTGGCCCAGTCCGGCGGCAGCGCGATGACGTGCAGCGTGCCCTCCTTCTTGGCCGCCTTGACGAGGGCGTCGAGCCCGCCGAAGTCCGCGGCGGAGGTCGCCGTCGCGGCGCTGCTGGTCGAGGCATCGGTGCTCGGGGCCGCGCCACAGGCGCTGAGGGCGAGCGAGGCGGCGGTGAGCGCGGCGGCGAATGCCGCGACTCTGGCAGGGCGGACAGTCACGGAGATCTCCTGGGGACGGGGTGTGGAGAAAGCCAAGTTGGCTGTACAACTTAGGGACAGTACGACTGAGGGTGGTGTCGGGGAAGTAAACAGACCGGGTTTTCTTCGGGGCGCTCCCGGAAAGATTCCGGCCCCTGCGCTGAGCAACCACCGAGCGGGTAGGGTCAACGGCGCAGGTGACGGGCAGGAAGACAGGTGGAGCGGGAGTGGACGACACCGAGCGGCCGCAGACGCTCTACCGCAGGGTCGCGGCCGACCTGAGGGAGGCCATCACCGCCGGGGCCTACGGATCCGGGGCCCGGCTCCCCGCTGAGGGCGCCCTCGCCGAGCAGTACGGCGTCTCCCGCGGCACCATCCGCCAGGCCCTCGCCGTGCTCCGCGCCGACGGCCTCGTCACCTCCCGCCGCGGCACCCGCCGCGTCGTCCTCGACTCCGCCCCCGCCCGCGTCCAGAGCTTCGCCGAGCTCACCAGCTTCGCCCGCTGGGCCCGCTCCATCGGCGAACGGCCCGGCGGCCGCACGGTCTCCGTCCTGCGGACCCCCGGTGAGCCCGTCGAATGCGAGCAACTCCGGCTCGACCACGGCTCGTACGTCTACCGCGTGCTGCGGCTGCGCACGCTCTCCGGGCGCCCCGTGATGGTCGAGCGGTCCGTCTACCCGGAATGGATCGGCGAACTCGTCGAGCGCTTCCCGACCGAGGCGGATTCCCACAGCGGGCTCCTTGAGGAGCACGGTGTGCTCTTCACCGACGCGGACCACACCATCGACGTCGCCCCGGCCGACGCGGACGACGCGCGGCTGCTCGAATGCCGAGTCGGCGGCGCGCTGCTGCGTGAGCGCCGCCGCTCGACCGACCCGACCGGCACGCCGGTCGAGTGGTCCGACGACCGCTATCTGCCGGGGACGGTGGCCTTCACGGTGCACAACTCGACGGCGTCGACGGCGCTTTCGCGGCGCACGTCGCAGTAGTGACGGGGCCCGACGTCGCTCGCTCCGACAGCAGTGCGAGCCGCGACACCGCCCGGCCGCCCCCGGTCCTCGCGGGCCCGCATGGAAGTCTTGAAGACCATGAGCACCATGAGCACCGAAAGCATTGAGTGGAAGGCCTGGCGCGAGCAGCGCGCCGAGGCCGTCTCGGCGCCGTACGGGCCGCTGTCGCTGACCGGGACGTACTGGCTGGTGGACGCGGTGGACGGGCGCATCGAGGGCGTGCCGGGCCACTGGACGGAGTCGCCGGACGGCGAGACGGTCCTGCTGACCACGGACGCGGGCGACCGCCTGACCCTGCGGCCGCAGGACACGTACGAGCCGGTGACCCCCGGGGACGACCGCAGGCTGGTGGCGATCCGGCGCGAGGGCCTGTGGGCGGTGCGCATCTGGGATCCGGCCGCGCCCACCCGCCAGGCCTTCGCCGGGATCGAGGTATTCGAGTACGACGAGCGGTGGGTGCTGCCGGCGCTCTTCCGCCCGTACGACGAGGACCGGGTCGTCCAGGTGCCCAACGCGGACGGGGTGCGGCGCGGGCTGGGCGTCGGTGGCGAGCTGTCCTTCACGGTGGACGGGAGCGAGCACGCACTGACCGTCGCCGTCGAACCGGACGGCGACCTGTGGGGGGTGATCGCCGACGCGACCAGCGGGGCGAGCAGTTACCGCTTCCGCTTCATCCGGCCGCCGGCGCCCGCCGCCGACGGCTCGGTGGTGCTGGACCTCAACCGGGCCCTGCTGCCGCCCTGCGCTTTCTCGGACGGCTTCATCTGCCCGTTCCCGCCGCCGGGCAACACCCTGCCGTTCGCGGTCGAGGCGGGGGAGCGGCAGGTCCGTACCGGCTGAGGCCGACGGGCCGGTCACCAGGCGGCACCCCCGGGATTCCGATTCACTGGGGGTGCCGCCTTTTCGATGGCTACGCACAACTACGCACAACTACACACGACTACGCACCGCTACGTGGCCGAAAGCCGCTCTTGTGACCTTGTGTGCCGGTCTGAATACTCCGCCCCAGCGCTCCCTAGGAGGAACGAGTGAGACTCAAGCACACGACCCCCCGAAGCGGTGTCGCGAGACGCGCCAGGCTGATCGCCCTGGCATCCGCCCTGCTGGCCGCCACCGCACTCACCCTGCCCGCCGCCGCCCGGGCGGCCCCCTCTGCCAAGGCCTCGCCGGTGGCCGCCGCCACGGTCGCCAGGTCCCTCGGGTCCGCGGTCACGGCCGGCTCGTACTACGACGCCGCGGCCGGGGTCACCGTCGTCAACGTCACCACCGCCGCGGCCGCGCGGGCCGTACGCGACGCGGGCGCCGTGCCCAGGCTCGTCGCCTACAGCTCGGCGCAGCTCACCAGGGCGGGCATCGCCGCCGGGGCCGCCGACATCGCGGGCACCGCGTGGGGCGTCAACCCGAGGACGAACAGGCTTGAGATCAGCGCGGACAGCACCGTCCCGCGCGCCGGGCTGGCCGCGCTCAGGTCCGCCACCGCCTCCTACGGCGGCGCGGTGAGCGTGACGAGGGTCGCCGGGAAGTTCAGCAGGCTGATAACCGGCGGGTCCGCCATCTACGGCGGTGCGTACCGCTGCTCGCTGGGATTCAACGTGGCAAGTGGCAGCACGTACTACTTCCTGACGGCCGGTCACTGCGGTGAGGTCGCCTCGACCTGGTACTCCAACTCCGGCCACACGACGACGCTCGGCACCAATGTCTCGTACAGCTTCCCGACCAACGACTACGCGCTGGTGCGCTACACCAATACCACGATCGCCAGGACCGGCGGGGCCGGCAACACCGACATCACCGGCTCGGCCAGTGCGTATGTGGGCGAGTCCGTGCTGCGCTCCGGCTCCACCACCGGTATCCACTCCGGTTCGGTCACCGGCCTCAACTACACGGTCAACTACGGCGGCGGCGACATCGTCCGCCAGATGATCCGCACCAACGTCTGCGCGGAGGGCGGCGACTCCGGCGGCCCGCTCTACACGTCGAGCGGCCTGGCCCTGGGGCTCACCTCCGGCGGCAGCGGCAACTGCGTCTCCGGTGGTACGACCTTCTTCCAGCCGGTCGTGGAAGCGCTCAACCACTACGGCGTGAGCGTGTACTAGGCGTACGTACGGGCGAGTTGTGAAGGGGCTGTGTCCGATTGGCCGTAATCAGCCGGTCGGGCACGGCGCCCCCTTGTGGGGAAGTGGGGCGCTCGTAAATACTCGCCCAAGTGCTTGTCAGGGACATGTCCTATAGGGCTGCTGTTCCCTGCCTGCGCCTCACGGCCCGCACCCATGGGACCTCTCCACCCCCCACAGGAGGAAACAAGTGAGGATCACACGCACTGCGAGACGAGCACGGCTCATCGCCGTCACCGCCACCGGCCTGCTGGCCGCCGGCGCGCTCATCGCCCCCACCGCCCAGGCCACCCCCACGGCCCCGACGGTCAAGACCCGCGCTCTGGCGGCCGAGAACGTCGCCAAGACGCTCGGCACCGGCTCGACCGCCGGTTCGTACTACGACGGCAAGAGCTTTGTCGTCAACATCACCAAGGCCTCCGACGCCGCGGCCGTACGTGCCTCCGGCGCCGTCCCGAAGGTCGTCAAGTACAGCTCGGCCTTCCTGAGCAAGGCCGACAAAGCCACCCTGGCCACGAACATCGGCGGCACCTCCTGGGTGGTCGACCCCAAGTCCAACAAGCTGGTGGTCACCGCCGACAGCAGCGTCACCAAGGCCGAACTGGCCAAGCTCAAGGCCGCCACCGCCTCCTACGGCAGCGCGGTGCGCATCGAGCGGACCGCGAGCACCTTCAAGCGGCTGATCGGTGGCGGCGCGGCCATCTACGGCGGCGCGTACCGCTGCTCGCTGGGCTTCAACGTCGTCAGCGGCAGCACGTACTACTTCCTGACGGCCGGTCACTGCGGCGAGGTCGCCTCGACCTGGTACTCCAACTCCGGCCACACGACGACGCTCGGCACGAACGTCTCGTACAGCTTCCCGACCAACGACTACGCGCTGGTGAAGTACACCAACACCTCGATCGCCAAGGGCGGCACGGCCGGCAACACGGACATCACCAGCTCCGGCACCGCCTACGTCGGCGAGTCGGTGCTGCGCAGCGGCTCCACCACGGGCATCCACTCCGGCTCGGTCACCGGCACCAACGCCACCGTCAACTACGGCAGCGGTGACATCGTCTACCAGACGATCAAGACCAATGTCTGCGCCGAGGGCGGCGACTCCGGTGGCCCGCTCTACACCTCGGGCGGTATCGCGCTGGGTCTGACCTCGGGCGGCAGCGGCGACTGCACCTCGGGTGGCACGACGTACTTCCAGACCGTCACGGAGGCTCTCAGCAACTACGGCGTGAGCGTCTTCTAAGGGCTCTGTCCTTCAGCGGCGGGCGGTGGGGGTCCGGGGCGAACGCCCAGGGCCCCCACCGGCTTTCCCCGCGCTGACAGACTTGGCCTCATGCTGGAAACCTCCGCCCGACTGCTGCGGCTGCTCTCCCTCCTCCAGTCCCGCCGCGACTGGACGGGCCCGGAGCTCGCCGGGAAGCTCGACGTGACCACCCGGACCGTGCGGCGTGACGTGGAGCGGCTGCGGGCACTCGGCTACCCCGTGCACGCCGCGCCCGGTACGGCGGGCGGGTACCGGCTGGGGGCCGGGGCGGCGTTGCCGCCGCTGCTGCTGGACGACGAGGAGGCGATCGCGGTCGCGCTGTGCCTGCGGACCGGCACCGACGGCAGTGTGGCGGGCATCGAGGAGACCTCGCTGCGGGCGCTGGCGAAGCTGGAGCAGGTGCTGCCGTCGCGGCTGCGCCACCGGGTGCAGGCGATGCAGGCGGTGGCGGTGTCGGGCAACAGGGCGCCGGCGGCGGTCGGCCAGGACGTGCTCACCGTCATCGGCGGAGCCTGCCGGGACCGCGAGCGGCTGCGCTTCGACTACCTCGACCACGGCGGCACTTCGAGCCGCCGCACGGTCGAGCCGTTCCGGCTGGTGCACCACGCCCGGCGCTGGTATCTGCTGGCCTGGGACACCGACCGCGCCGACTGGCGCTCCTTCCGCGTCGATCGCATGGACCCCAAGTCCCCGACCGGGCCCCGCTTCACGCCCCGTGAGCCGCCGATGGAGGCCGCCGCGTACGTCGCGCGGGGGGTCACCTCGCGTGCGTACCGCTATCAGGCGGTGGTCACGCTGCACGCCCCCGCCGAGACGGTCGCCCGGTACACCTCCTCCGGTTTCGCGACCGTCGAGGCGGTCGACGCGGGGACGTGCGTGCTGCGTACCGGCGCGGAGTCGCTGGACGCCCTCTCGGTCTACATCGGGATGATGGGCGTCGACTTCGAGGTCCAGGAGCCGCCCGAGCTGATCGGCTATCTGGGGGTGGTGGCCGACCGGCTGGCCAGGGCGGTGGGCCCGGGGCCCCGGTAGCGTGCGCGGGCACGCGCGGGCCTGTCCGGTCCCGGTCCCCGGAGGTACCGTGGAATCACCGCCCCCGTGGGGCTCCCCCGGGGGCACCTGGCTTGCGATGCCGCGCGCGGCGCGGCCGGCAGGGGGCCGTGATGGTCGTGGAGTTGGTGGCAGCCGGGCTGGCGGCCTGCGCCGTGTACGGGATGCTCGGCGCCCGGGTCGTACAGCAGTTCGAGCGCGGTGTGATCTTCCGGCTCGGCAAACTGCGAGAGGGTGTCCGGGGGCCCGGGTTCACCATGATCGTCCCGGGTGTCGACCGGCTCCGTAAGGTCAATCTGCAGATCGTGACGATGCCGGTGCCCGGCCAGGACGGCATCACCCGGGACAACGTCACGGTCAAGGTCGACGCGGTCGTCTACTTCAAGGTCGTCAACGCGGCCGACGCGATCATCAACGTCGAGGACTACCGCTTCGCCGTCTCGCAGATGGCCCAGACCTCGCTGCGCTCGATCATCGGCAAGAGCGACCTGGACGACCTGCTGTCCAACCGCGAGAAGCTCAACCAGGGGCTTGAGCTCATGATCGACAGCCCGGCCATCGGGTGGGGCGTGCAGATCGACCGCGTCGAGATCAAGGACGTGTCCCTGCCCGAGACCATGAAGCGGTCCATGGCCCGGCAGGCCGAGGCCGACCGCGAGCGGCGGGCCCGGGTCATCAACGCCGACGCCGAGCTGCAGGCCTCGAAGAAGCTCGCCGAGGCGGCGGGCGTGATGTCCGAACAGCCGGCCGCGCTTCAGCTGCGTCTTCTCCAGACGGTCGTCGCCGTCGCCGCCGAGAAGAACTCCACGCTCGTCCTTCCCTTCCCCGTCGAGCTCCTCCGCTTCCTCGAACGCGCCCACCCGGGCCCGCCGGCGCCGCCTGCCGCGACGGCGCCGCGTGCCGTGCCGCCTGCGGAGCCGCCTGAGCTCGAGCCGGAGGCCGACCGGCCCGAGCTGGAGGACTAGGCCCTGCCCGGGCGCCACACGTAAGGAGTCGTCGTCGCGACGGCGACCAGCCCGAGGCGGGTGAGGATCGGCCGGCTCTCGTCGGTCGCGTCGACCTGGAGGTAGCGGTGGCCGCGCGCGGCGGCCAGGCGGGCACGGTGGGCGACGGTGGCGCGGTAGATACCGAGGCCGCGCCAGGGGGCGAGGGTGGATCCGCCCCACAGGGACGCGAAGTCGGTGCCGTCGTGGAAGCGTACCCAGGAGGCGCAGACCACCTCGCCGTCCGGCGCCTCCACGGCGACGACCACGCAGGGATCGCCGGGGCCGGCCAGCTCCCGTTCGAGCACTTCGGGGAGCCAGCCGTGGTCGCTGCCCCAGACCGCCTCCTCCATCGCCGCTACCCGTTCGAGATCCTCGCGGGAGCTGATCTCGCGCAGCCGTACGCCCTCCGGCAGGGCGGAGGCCGACGCGGCTAGGGTCTGTCCGGCGGATCTCCGTGGGAGAAGGAGCGGGGTCTGGTGCCTGTGATCGCAAGGCGCCGGAGCGCCCACAGGGTGGTTTCCTGTGGGCGTTTCGGCAACGCCGCGAGCGCTGGTGCCAGGGCGCGCGACGCCACGGAGATCCGCCGGACAGGCCCTGGCGGCTCGACGGGCCCGACCAGCACCGTCTCGCGCTCGTCGGGCACGAAGCCCGCCGCGGCGAGCCGCTGCTGGAGGTCGGCGGGGCGGTCGTGGCCGTGGTGCTTCCACTCGACGGACTGGCCGAGGGCGGTGAAGTGGTCGCGCTGGGTGGCGATGAAGTCGTCGAGCTCGGCGCCGTCCAAGCCGCCCAGATCGCGGTAGCCGATGAAGCCGGGGCCGGTCAGGCGGGTCTTGCGGACGATGGGGCCGACGCGCTCGACGGCCCGGTATCCGGCGGCGCCGGGGACCACGCGGGTGCGGAGCTGGTCTTCGTACGCGGCGCGGTAGGTCAGCGCCTCTTCGGAGAGTGTGGGGTCTGTCATCGCGCGGCAGTCCATCACAGCCCGCCTTTGCGAAGCCAGCGAATTGTACGCGCTCGGTACCAAGAGCGGAACGGGGCCTTGCAGTTGTCACCCGGGGGTGGGAATACTCGGCGCCACTTGATTGGCGTGCACACGACTTCCTTCGCCCCACAGGAGGTACCGAGTTGAGCCACCGGCGAATACCGAAACGAAAAACGGTGCTGGCCTTAGGCGGTGCCGCCGCCCTCGTGACGGCGGCCGTCGTACTGCCGAACGCGATGGCCTCGACGACCGACACCGGCCCGAGGACGATGTCCGCGGACGCCGCCCAGGACCTGGTGAACGACCTCACGTCGCAATTCGGCTCGGCCATCGCCGGGGCGTACTACGACGCCCAGGCCGGCCAGATCATCGTCAACGTGGTGAAGGGCGACGACAACAACGTCATCGTGCAGGTCAGGAAGGCCGGCGCCGTGGCGCGCGCCGTCGAGAACAGCACCGCCGAACTGACCACCGCGGCCAGGACGCTGAAGGCCCAGGCCACCATCCCCGGTACCGCCTGGGCGGTGGACCCCAAGACGAACGAGATCCTGGTCACCGCGGACAGCACGGTCGCCGCCGACGACATGGCAACCCTTGAGGCCACCGTGAAGTCGCTGGGCGACGGCGTGGCCCGGATCCGGAAGACGGCGGGGGAGTTCAAGCCCTTCGTCGCAGGCGGCGACGCCATCTTCAGCAGCGGCGCGCGCTGCTCGCTCGGCTTCAACGTCACCGCCTCGGACGGCTCGCCCGCCTTCCTGACGGCAGGGCACTGCGGGGTCGCCTTCAAGGAGTGGTCCGACACGGAGGACGGCGACCCGATCGCCACCGTCGACCAGGCGACATTCCCCGGGGACGGCGACTTCGCACTCGTGAAGTACGACGACCCGGACACCGACGCGCCCAGCGAGGTCGGCGTCGGCGACGGAGGCTCGGTCCCCATCGTCCAGGCCGACGACGCGACGGTCGGCCTGCAGGTGTTCCGGATGGGCAGCACCACCGGGCTCCACGACGGCACCGTCACCGGCCTGGACGCCACCGTCAATTACGAGGAGGGCTCGGTCACCGGCCTCATCCAGACCGACGTCTGCGCCGAACCCGGCGACAGCGGCGGTCCCCTCTTCACGGAGGACGGCAGCGCGATCGGCCTCACCTCGGGCGGCAGCGGCGACTGCACGGCGGGCGGCGAGACCTTCTTCCAGCCGGTGACCACCGCGCTGACGGCCACCGGGGCTGCTATTTCTTAGAGGCGAGTTCGCCGCCGCTTCGCTCAGCCACTGTCGACGGTCGACGTGCTCGGTCGCTCGTGCCTCGCTCCCTGCGCGCGTCTCCCTTTCGACAGCGGCCGCTCCGCTTTGGCTCACTCGCCTACGTCGGCCGCGTATCCCGGGCGGGCGTCGGCCGTCAACGGCGGCGGCCGGGGCTTTCGGTTGCCCGGGTTGGGCGGTCCCGCAGCGGGAACGCCATCACGGTGGCACCCACATGCACCGTGGCCGTCGTGCGCGGCGCCTGCGCCGCCTCGTGCAGGCCGACCAGGAGCGCGGCGAGCCGGTGCCGGAAGTCGTCCCAGGCGTCCGGGAACACCCACAGCTCGGCGTCGGCGGTGACGCCCTGGCCGGGCGCGCGGCGGGTGGCGCGTTCACGGACGTTGAACGCGAGCACCTCCGCCAGCATCGGCGCGGCGTCCTGCCGCTGATCGGGCAGCTGGCTGCCGTGCACCGCCCGGTAGCGGCGTTCCTGGCCGCCCCGGTTGGGGCGCACCTCGGCCAGTTCCACCAGCCCGACGGAGGCGAGCCGACGCAGGTGCTGGCTGGCCAGGGCGTGCGAGATGCCGAGCTCGCGGGCGAGCTCGGCGGCGGACTGGGGGCCGGTCCAGGTGAGGTTCATCATCCGCAGCCGTACGGGGTGAGCGAGGGCTCTGAGCGTGGGGTCGGTCGCCGTCATGCCGCGTAGTAAATCGTGTCGGACCCTTGCCTCCGCAACCCCCTAGCAATCGCTTGGGCCTCAGGCCCGTGACGAGGGGGACGGCTGTGCAGTGGGGGACGGTGCGGGTGCCGCGCGACCGCCCCGCCGCCGGGTGTCCCACAGGGGTCCTCATCAGCGGATTCGGCAGTTCCGCGATGCCGCGCGTGACCGGCATCCGGGTGAATTCCCTCACCGGGGCGAACAGCCTCGCCACTTTCGCACGACGCGGGCGGTTATGACCCTGGCGTACCCGCGCCGCCGCCCAGGGGGAAGACCTGCCGCTGGTGCCAGCGTTCCGTCTCGTCGCACACGAACAGGCCCACCGACGCGACCCGCGCGCGGACCGGCAGCCCGGGCCGCAGCTCCGCCTCGACCGCGTCGTACGTCCCGGGCGCGAACGACACGGGCTCGCGGTCGTACGCGACGGTGAGGTGCGGGTCGGAGCCATCGAACTTCCCCGCGTACGGCGGCGCCTCCGGCCACCGGCCGGCCACCGCTTCGGTGAGCGCCACAAAGGGGGCGGCCGGCTCCGGCGCGAGAAAGAGTACGTCGGGGAAGCGCCCGCATCGGGCGAACTCGACCTCGAACGGCTCGTGCCGGGCGAGGAGACCGGCCAGCGCGCCGATGACCCCGGCGTCGATCCGGCTCACGTCGAGAAAGGGGTACAGCACGGTCACATGCGCCGGCACCCCGGCGCCGGCCGCGGCGTCATAGCGCCGGCGCAGCGCGCCGACCAGCGGCTCGGCCTCCGGGATGGTGGCGAGGAGCGCGGTCTCGCCCGCCCGGCGCCGCGGCTGCGGGTCTTTGTCGGTCATGGGGGCATGGTGCCCGAGCCGTAGGGTGATCGGCCATGGAATATGACGCGTTCGTGCCCGAGCCAGGCCGGGCGGCGCGGCTCGCCGCCGAGGCGGCCGCGGCTCCGCCTGGCGGGCCGTTGTACGGAGTCCCGGTCGGCGTCAAGGACATCATCCACGTCGACGGGCTGCCGACCCGGGCGGGCTCGGCCCTGCCGCCCGAGGCGCTGGCGGGTCCGCAGGCCACGGTCGTGGACCGGCTGCGGGCGGCCGGGGCGCTGGTGGCGGGCAAGACGGTGACCGCCGAGTTCGCCATGACCGCGCCCGGTCCCACCCGCAACCCGCGCAACCCCGCCCACACCCCCGGCGGTTCGAGCAGCGGCTCGGCGGCGGCCGTCGCGGCCGGCCTGGTCCCGCTGGCCGTCGGCACCCAGACGGTCGGCTCGGTGATCCGCCCGGCCGCCTACTGCGGCATCGTCGGCTTCAAGCCCACGTACGGCCGCATCCCGGCCGACGGGGTCATCCCCAACGCCCCGAGCCTCGACACAGTGGGCCTCTTCGCGCCCGACACGGCGGGCGTCGCCCGGGCCGCCGCCGTCCTGTGCGACGACTGGCGGCCCGTGGCCGTCCAACCGCCGCCGCCCGTGCTCGGCATCCCCGTCGGCCCCTACCTGGAGCGCGCCGGGGCCGAGGCCCTGGACGCCTTCCACGACCAGGTCCAGCGGCTGCGCTCGGCCGGATTCGCGATGCGCGAGGTGCCCGCCCTGGCCGACTTCGACGCCGTCGCCCGGCAGCTCTTCGTCCTGAACCGCTACGAGGCCGCCCGCAGCCACGCCGCCTGGTTCCCCCGCTACGGCCACCTCTACCGCGAGCAGACCGCCGCCACGGTCCGCCAGGGCCTGGTATTCGACCACTGCGACCACGTACGCGCCTCCCGCGAGCGCGAGCTGCTCCGCGACCGTCTCCTGGACGCCATGGCCGCCCGCCACGCCATCGACCTCTGGCTCGCCCCCTCCGCCACCGGCCCCGCCCCCCTCGGCCTCCACACCACCGGCGACGGCATCATGTGCCTCCCCTGGAGCTACGCCGGCCTCCCCTCGCTCAGCCTCCCCGCGGGCCGCGCCGCGAACGGGCTGCCGCTCGGCCTTCAGCTCGTCGCCCGCCCCTGCGCGGACGAGCTGCTGCTGGCCTGGGCGGCGTCCCTGAGCTCCAGGCTCAGCCTGAGCCCGATGTAGTTCGCCCCGCCCGGCCCCGGCCCCCGCCTCCGGCGGCCGTCGGGGCGCCAGCCGTGCCGGGCGTAGAACGCCCTTGCCCGGGCGTTGCGCTCCCAGGCGTACAGCGTGCCGTGCCGGAGCCCGGCGGCGCACAGCGCCCGCACGTACGCCGCGTGCAGGCTCGCGCCCACGCCGGTGCCCCAGTCGCCGGGGGCGACATGGCCCCTTTTCCTCGTGCGGTCCTCGCGGGCGCTTCGCTGGCTTCGGACCGCTGCGCCGGCCTCCGGCCGACGGTCCGTGGGTGTTCCCCACCCCGCCCCTTCCCGCTGCATCCGATCAGCGGCTGGCGCCGCGTGGCGGGCTCCGCCCGGACCCGCCGGGGGCAAGCCCCCGGACCCCCGGACGCCCTGCGGGCGTGTCCTCAATCACCGGACGGGCTGAAGTTGCCGTCCGGCCGGGAGGGGACACGCCGGGGTTCTCCCGCAGCGCGACGAGCGAGGATCCCGGGCACGGACAAGCAAGGTGCCCGAGTCGCGAGCGCCGAGGAGAGATCCCCGGTGGTGGCACCGACCCCACGCCACACCAGCCCGTCCGGCGTTTGAGGACGGAACCAGCAACCCCGACCGACGGCACCGCGCAAGGGATAGGTTCAGGCCCTAGCCGAGCGCGCGGTCGAGATTGAAAGCCGCGCTGATCAGGGCCAGGTGGGTGAAGGCCTGTGGGAAGTTCCCGCGCTGCTCCCCGGTGTGGCCGATCTCCTCGGCGTACAGGCCGAGGTGGTTGGCGTACGTGAGCATCTTCTCGAACGCGAGCCGGGCATCGTCCAGGCGGCCGGCGCGGGTCAGCGCCTCGACGTACCAGAAGGAGCAGATCGAGAACGTGCCCTCTTCGCCCCTCAGTCCGTCGGGGCTGGCCAGCGGGTCATAGCGGTAGACCAGCGAGTCGGACACGAGTTCCTCGCCCAGTGCGTCCAGCGTGGCGAGCCACTTCGGGTCGGTGGGCGAGATGAACTTCGCGAGCGGCATCATCAGCAAGGACGCGTCGAGGACGTGGCCGTCCTCGTGCTGGACGAAGGCGTGGCGTTCGGCGGACCAGCCGTGGCGCATGATCCGGCGGTAGATCGCGTCCCGGGACCGTCCCCAGCGCACCACGTCGGCGGGCAGCCCGCGATGCTGGGCCAGCCGCATGGCCCGTTCGATCGCCACCCAGCACATCAGTCGCGAGTAGAGGAAGTTCCGGCGCCCGCCTCGGGTCTCCCAGATCCCCTCGTCGGGCTGGTCCCAGTGGTCGCACACCCAGTCCACCAACTCGCTGATGCTGTCCCAGTGCGCGCTGGAGATGGGCTGCCCCCACTTGTCGTAGAGGTAGAGGGAGTCGACGAGCGCCCCGTAGATGTCCAGTTGCAGTTGGTTGACGGCGTCGTTGCCGACGCGTACGGGGGCCGAGCCACGGTAGCCCTCGAGGTGGGGCAGCTCGCGTTCGGGCAGATCGCAGCGCCCGTCGATGCCGTACATGATCTGCAGCGGGCCGGTGGGGCCGGGGTCGTGGGTCGCGTCAAGGTGGACATGCTCGGAAAGGAAGCCCATGAAGGCTTCGGCCTCATCGGTGAACCCCAGTCTGAGCAGCGCGTACACACAGAACGCGGCGTCGCGGATCCACACGTAGCGGTAGTCCCAGTTGCGCCCGCCGCCGATCTGTTCGGGCAGGCTGGTGGTCGGCGCGGCGATGATGGCGCCGGTCGGGGCGTAGGTGAGCAGCTTCAGGGTGAGGGCGCTGCGGTGCACCATCTCCCGCCAGCGACCGCGGTAGCGCGACCGGGACAGCCATCGCCGCCAGAAGCGCACGGTGGCGTTGAACTGCTGCTCCGCCTCGGACAGCGGGCAGACACGGGGGGCCACGTCGCCGCCGATCCGGTCCAGGGCGAAGACGGCGGACTCGCCCTCGTGCAGTTTGAACAGCGACCACACGTCCGGGCCGTCGACCTCGAGCGGGACACTCGACGTCAGCGCGAGGGACAGCGAGGGCGACTCGAAGACCGCCTGGAGGTGCTGCGCGTGCACCGTGTGCGGCTGCGTCCCGTACTCGAAGCGGGGGGATACCCGGGCGCGGAACGGCAGCGATCCGCGAACGCACACCACGCGACGGATCAGGCGGTGCCGGTCGGCTTCGCGCGAGTCGTCGACGATCGGCATGAAGTCCTGGATCTCGCCGACGCCGTCGTCCGCGAAGAAGCGGGTGATCAGCACATTGGTGTCGGGGAAGTAGAACTGCTTCGTGCGGGTCGGCACATCCGCGGCCAGCTCGAAGGACCCGCCCCGGTCGGCGTCCAGGATCGAGGCGAAGACGCTGGGTGCGTCGAAGCGCGGGCAGCAGTACCAGTCGATGGTGCCGTCGGTGCCCACCAGCGCCGCGCTGCGCAGATCGCCGATCAGGCCGTGCTCGGCGACCGGCAGATAGCGGGGTGTGTCGGCGCCGCGGGATCCGCCGAGACCGCTGAACGCCCCAGCGGTCCCTTTGGCCTCGATGGTCACTTCGGACCTCCCTGCGCCGCGGCCCCTGATCTCCAGGCTAGCCAGTCGTCGAAGTGCCGGCCTGCTGGAGTGCCTGCCGCCTCCTCGCCACATAGACGGTGTTGGCCGCCGTTTCCCCCTGCAGCGGGTTGTCGAACTCGACGACGTGGGCTTGTGATTCCGCGAAGACCTCCGCGAGCACCGCGTTGAACTGTTCGTCCGGCGGGTCGTTCGACCACAGGGCGAAGACGCCGTCGGGGTGGAGATGCTCGGCGAGGGCGCGCAGTCCCGCAGGCTGGTAGAGCGCCGCGTGGCGGGGGTGCAGCACGTGACGGGGCGAGTGGTCGACGTCCAGCAGGACGGCGTGGAAACGACGGCCGGGCGTCTGGGGATCCAGGCCATGGGGGTCGCCCGCCATCGCGAAGAAGTCGCCCTGGACCAGCCGGCAGCGGGGGTCCGACGCCAGCCGGGTGCCCAGCGGCACCAGCCCGCGCCGATGCCAATCGATCACCTCGGCGAGTGCGTCGATGACGATCAGCGAGCGCACCCGGGGGTCGTCCAGCGCCGCCTGAGCGGTGTAGCCGAGGCCGAGACCGCCCACGGCGACGTCCAGTTCGGTGCCCGGCAGTTTCGCCAGGCCGAGCCGGGTGAGCGCGATCTCGCCCGCTGTGAAGAGGCTGGACATCAAGAACTCGTCACCGAGCTTCACCTCGTACACATCGTCGCCCGACGCCGGGTCCCGGCGACGCCGCAGACTGATGTCGCCCATCGGTGTCGGACGCCAGTCGATCTCCTCGAAACGCGCGCTCATCCGTTCGCCTTTCTGGTCACCGGTGCCGGCGACGATCTTCATCGAACCGGGCACGCTGCAGCCTATGCCGCTCGGCGAAACCGCTCGGCGAACCGTGGTTGTGATCGTCATGGAACCCCAAGTCCGTTACAGGGCTCCGGAGATGACGAAACGGGACGCTGTCGGGTCGCTGACCTGGAGCAACCGCGCTAAGGTAATCGAACGAACGTACGAAGAATATATCGGGCAAAATGGATAAAAGGGATGGAGTGATGGAGGTGCGACATGGCGGGCTTCGCGCATCTGCATGTCGCGTCCGGTTACTCCGAGCGGTACGGCGCCGCGCACCCCGAACACCTTGTGCGGCGAGCGGCCGAGCAGGGGATGGAGGCGCTGGCGCTGACCGACCGGGACACCGTCACCGGAGCCGTGCGGTTCGCGCAGGCGTGCGCGGAGTCGGGGGTGCGGCCGATCTTCGGGATAGACCTCGCGGTGGAAGCGCTCACACCACCGCCTCCGGCCCAGCGGCGCAGGACCCCGGTTCGGGGCGGAGCCCATGTGGTGGAGCCGCCGCTGCGGTTCGTGCTGCTCGCCCGGGACAAGGAGGGCTGGGCGCGGCTGTGCCGGATCACCTCCGCCGCCCACGTGGGCACCGCAAGCCAGGCTGCCCCTGTCCAGGTGCCGTGGGAGGCGCTGCGCGAGTACGGCGGGGCCGGCCTGACCGTGCTGCTCGGCCCGCTGTCGGAGCCGGCGCGGGCGCTGGCGGTCGGCCGGGAGGACGTCGCGGAGAAGCTGCTCATGCCCTGGCGGGAGATATTCGGAGAAGGGGTGCGACTTGAGGCGGTCGCGCACGGCCGGCCCGGCACCGGGCCGGGGTCGCTGGGGCTGGCGGCCCGGACGCTGGCGCTGGCCGACCGCACCCACACCATCGCGGTGCTCTCCAACGCCGTCCGCTACGCAGACCCCGAACAACACCGGCTTGCTGATGTCCTGGACGCCGCGAGACTGCTGCGGCCCATCGACCGGCGCCGCCTGGACAGCGGACAGCGCTGGCTCAAGGACGAGCGAGCGATGACAGTCGTCGCGCAGATGATCTCCGATTGCGCCGGAACGGACGCTCGGCGGGTGCGTCATCTGATGGCGGACACCGCTGCCACGGCGGCTGCGTGCACCGTCGACCCCCGAGCGGACCTCGGGCTGGGCACACCGCACTTCCCAGAACCGTCGCTCTTCGGCGCCGAACCCGGAGCTGGAGGAGCCGCACAGTTGCTGCGCCAGCAGTGCGAGGCCGGCCTGGCCCGACGCGGCCTCGACCGCGACCGTGAGGCGCTCGACCGGCTGGCCGAAGAGCTCAAGGTGATCTCCGCCCTGGACTACGATTCCTACTTCCTCGCCGTCGGCCAGGTCGTGGCCGACATCCGGGCCAAAGGCATCCGGGTCGCAGCCCGCGGTTCCGGCGCCGGCTCGCTGGTCTGCCACGCCCTGGGCATCGCCACCGCGAACCCGCTCGACCACCACCTGCTGTTCGAACGCTTCCTCAGTGTGCGCCGGGCCTCGCTCCCCGACATCGACATCGACGTGGAATCCGCCCGCCGACTGGAGTGCTACGACGCGATCTTCGAACGGTTCGGCAAGGAGCGGGTGGCGGTCACCGCGATGCCCGAGACCTACAGAGCGCGCAGGGCTCTGCGGGATACCGGTCTTGCGTTGGGTATCGCGCCGGCGGACGTCGACCGGATCGCCAAGAGCTTCCCGCACCTACGCGCCTCCGACATCACCGGCGCCCTCGCCGAACTGCCCGAACTGCGCCAGGTGGCGGCCGAGGCACACCGGTTCGGGCCGCTGTGGGAGCTGGCGGTAGGCCTCGACTCGCTGGTTCACGGCATGGCCATGCATCCCTGCGGTGTGGTCATCAGCGACGCCACCCTCCTGGACCGACTGCCGGTGCAGCCCACGCCACAGGGCGACTACCCCATGGCGATGGCGGCAAAGGGGGAGATCGAGGCGCTGGGCAATATCAAACTGGACGTCTTGGGCGTCCGGATGTTGTCCTCGATGGCTCATGCCGTCGCCGAGATCGAACGCACCACCGGCAACCACATCGACCTCGACGACCCGAAGCAGGTGCCGCTGGACGACGTCTTCGCCTTCAAGCTCATCCAGGAGAGCCAGACCCTGGGCCTGTTCCAGCTCGAATCACCGGGCCAGCAGGACCTCCTCTCCCGACTTCAGCCCCGCGACCCGCAGGACGTCATCGCCGACATCAGCCTCTTCCGTCCCGGACCGGTCGCAGGCGGCATGCCCGAGCGGTACATCGCCGCCCGGCACGGCGGCACACCGTCGTACGCCCACCCGGACCTGGAGCCGGTGCTCGCCGACACCTACGGCGTGACCATCTGGCACGAGCAGATCATCGAGACGCTGCATGTGATGACCGGCTGCGACCTGGCCCTCGCGGAGATCGCCCGGCGGGCGCTCGGCGACAAGAACCGGCTGCCCGCGATCAGGGACTGGTTCCACGGCCTGGCCCGCGGACGTGGCTACAGCGCGGCCGTCCGGGACGAGGTCTGGCAGACGGTCGAGGCCTTCGGCGCGTACGGCTTCTGCCGCGCCCACGCGGTCGCCTTCGCCGTACCCGCCCTCCAGAGCGCCTGGCTCAAGGCACACCACCCGGCATACCTGCTGGCCGGCCTCCTCGAACACGACCCCGGGATGTGGCCCAAGCGCGTCCTCGTCTCCGACGCCCGTCGGCGCGGCGTACAAATCCTGCCCGTCGACATCAACCGCTCCCAGGTGAAACACACCGTGGAGAAGACCGACGGAGAGCAGCGGGGCGTACGGCTCGCCCTCTCCGCGGTACACGGCATCAGCGAGGACGAGTGCGCACGAATCGAACAAGGCCAGCCCTACAGATCCCTCTCCGACTTCTGGCAGCGAGCCCACCCCAGCAGACCCACCGCCGAACGCCTCGCCGAAATCGGCGCCCTGAACCCTCTCCACGACGGCCGCCTCACGCGCCGCGACCTGCTGCTGCAGATCGCCGAACTCCACCGGGCCTCCCGCACCCGATCCGCCGGCAAGGGCCAACTGCCCATCGACGCGAACGCCGTCGGCGGAGCGGAGCCGAGCGGCCTGCCGGAGATGACCGGACGCGAAACTCTGAGCGCTGAGCTGAGCACCCTCGGCATCGACGTCTCCAGGCACCTGATGGAGCACCACCACCGCCTCCTGCGCGAGATCGGCGCGACCGACGCCGCCCACCTGACCGGACTACGGGCGGGGCAGCAGGTGTTGGTCGCCGGGGTACGGGCCTCCACTCAGACCCCGCCGATCGCCAGCGGCAAGCGGGTCATCTTCGTGACGCTGGAGGACGGCTCCGGCCTGGTCGACCTGGCCTTCTTCGAGGACTCCCACCCGGCCTGCGCGTACACCGTCTTCCACAGCGGGCTGCTGCTGGTGCGCGGCACGGTCCAGGTGCGCGGCACCCGTCGTACCGTCGTCGGCTCCATGGCCTGGGACCTGGACGAGATCGCTGCCGTCCGCCGCGACAACGGCCCCGAGGCCGCACTCGCCCTCCTCGGCGAGAGCCGCCCGCACCCGACCCCCGCCCAGCCGCAGCGCACCTTGGCCAACGGCACCACCGGCGCCCGCCTCCACCCGTACGCCGACCTCCAGCCCGCCGGCACCCGCTCCGCCGACCTGAAGAAGTTCGGCCACCGCAGCCCCGGGAGCGCGGGATGAACGGGATGATCACGCGGCAGCGCCACATTGCCCACCTTTACCTGCATGCCGTGCTGACCGGGGATCAGTACGCCGATGTAATCGAACTGATGTCTGGTGTCACGCCTCATGTCCAGGCCGTCCCGCCCAACGCCGTGCAATTGGACCTGACATCGGCGCTCCGGTACTTCGATCTGTCTCCCTACAACGTGGTCCAGTTGGCGAAGATGAGGCTGAAGGCGCTGTACGGCATCGACAGCAGCGCCGGGCTCGCGGGCAACCGCATGCTGGCGGCCATGGCCGCCGACGCCTCTGCACCGGGAGACACCACCTGGGTTCCCATGGGTCAAGCGGCCGACTGGTTGTATCCGCGGCCGGTCACTGCCCTGCCCGGGATCGGCCGCACCGCAGCGGAGACGCTAGGCAGATACGGCCTGCACACCATCGGGCAGGTCGTCGATCTGCCCGCTGGAACCCTGCAGCGACTGCTCGGTGCAGGTCCCGCCCGGCTGCTGGCCGAGCGCGCCCGTGGACACGACCCACGCCCGGTCACCTCGGTGGAACCTGCGGCGCATCTGGTCGCCGACCTGGCGCTGGAGCGGGACTGTCTCGACCCGGCACAGCATCACCGAGCAGTCTTGGGGCTCGCCGACCAGATAGGCCAACGCCTGCGCGGCGAACGCCAGATCACCAGTCGGCTCACCCTCACCGTGCGGTACGCCGACAGCAGTTCCACCACACGTACGCGCACGCTGTCGGAACCCACCAGCCATTCACCCGCCCTCGCGGCAACCGCCCTGGGTTTGCTGAACGCCCTTGGGCTGCAGCGGGCGAGAGTTCGCGCCTTCGTGATCCGTGCCGACGCCCTGCTGCCGGCCGACAGCGCCTACCGCCAACTCTCCATGGATCCGGGCGACGATCGCGCCCGCGTGGCCGAAGCCGCCGCCGACCGCGCCCGCCGCCGCTTTGGACCCTGGGCCATACGCCCAGCGACTCTGGCCGACTGACTGCTGCGCGCCTCGCCGGGAGGTTCGATGCTGTTGCGTTTTGGACTGAACCCGGCGTACAGCCCGACTCGTCTGCCGCTCTCTATTTTCGCAGGTCATAGGCCATGTTTACTGACTAAACAAACCCTCGGGGTCGAATTCGCGGAACTGCCTGCGCTCATCGAACAGACCACCACCCTGTGCGCATACCTCATTTAAAACCCGCGTAGCTACGGAGCCGGAGCCGGATGAGCCAGCTGACGAGTCGTCGGCTGGCGAAGGATGCCTCCGGCAAGCGCGGACTCCATTGGAGGCTCGGCGGCCCAGATACGTAACTGCTGGTTGCCGCAGCTGGTACATCGACCGCTCCGATACCCCGGCGGCGCGGCACAGCATGTCGACGCCGATGTGGTCGCCTCTGCTGGTGGAACGGCTGCGCGGCGACGTCGAGCAGCCGATCAGGCGTCGAGACGGCACCGGCGGCCAGCGCGGGCGTTGGCGCTGTCGGGTTGCTCGCAGGCAGAGGCACCCTGTTCGCTTGCGCTATGGAAACCGATCTGTTTTCCTATGTGGAAACAGATCGGTTTCCGACCGGTGTGCAGCCCATGACCAGCAGCAAAGGGAAAACATGACTACCACCTACGATCGTGGGGCGCCTGCCTCCGGGAAAACAGACTCGGGCCGCCGCGGCTCACATGCCGTGCGCTGGTTGGTGCTCGTCGTGCTGGGCGTGGCACAGCTCATGGTCACGCTCGATGCGACCGTCGTGAACATTGCGCTGCCCGAAGCGCAACATGACCTCGGTTTCAGCGACGGCAGTCGGCAGTGGGTCATCACGGGGTACGCCCTGGCGTTCGGCAGTCTGCTGCTGCTCGGGGGCCGACTCGGTGACATGTTCGGCCGACGTACCACCTTCGTGACCGGCCTGATCGGTTTCGCGGGCGCATCCGTTGTCGGCGGCGCGGCCACCAGTTTCAACATGCTCGTCGCGGCACGTGTGGCCCAGGGCCTGTTCGCCGCGCTGCTCGCACCCGCGGCGCTCTCGCTGCTCAGCGTGACCTTCACCCAGCGGGCCGAAAGGGCGAAGGCTTTCGGCATCTTCAGTGCGTTGTCCGGTGCGGGCGCCGCGGTCGGACTGCTGCTCGGCGGCATGCTGACCGAATGGGCGTCGTGGCGCTGGGTGATGTATGTGAACGTCGTTTTCGCGGGCGTCGCGCTGGCCGGTGCGTTGCTGTGGCTGGCCAAGCCCGTGGTCACCGAGCGGCCCAAACTCGATATTCCGGGCACTGCCGTGGTGAGCGCCGCACTGTTCGGCATCGTCTACGGGTTCGCGCACGTCGAATCCACCAGTTGGACCGACCCGGTCGCCCTCGGCTCCATGATCAGCGGCGTGGTTCTGCTCGCGGTCTTCGCATGGCTGGAGCTCAGGGTCGCGCATCCGCTGCTGCCGCTGCGGGTCGTGCTGGACCGGACCCGAGGCGGTTCGTTCCTGGCTGTGTTCGTCATGGGTATGGGGATGTTCTCGATCTTCCTGTTCCTGACCTATTACCTGGAGGCCAGCATCGGCTACTCGCCGATCGAGGCCGGTCTGGCCTTCCTGCCGATGGTCGGGGGCATCGTCGCCTCGTCGACCACGGTGCCTTCGCTGCTGCTGCCCAGGGTCGGTCCGAAGGTCGTGGTCAGCGTCGGCTTCCTCGTCGCCGCATCCGGTATGGCCTTGCTGACCCAACTCACGTTGAACAGCGCCTACGTCGCCAACATCATGCCGGGCATGATCCTGCTGGGTCTCGGTATCGGTGGGGTGATGACCACCGCGTTCCAGGGGGCGACCGCAGGCGTGCACCACGAGGACGCCGGTGTCGCCTCGGCGCTGATCAACACCAGCCAGCAGGTGGGTGGCTCGATCAGCACGGCCCTGCTGACCACCGTTGCCTCATCGGCCGCGACCGACTACCTGTCCTCGCACAAGCCCGGCGCGCTGACCGTGGCGCAGGCCGGGGTCGAGAGCTACACGGCCACCCTGGCGTGGGGCGCCGGGATCTTCGTGGTCGGCGCGGTACTCACGGCATTCCTGATGCCGAACAAGGCTCTGGCGCCGTCAGAGGGCGAGCCCGTGATCGCCCACTGAGTCCGAATCCACCGAGGAACGCATTTGATCACAACGAGTGGACAGTGGGAAAAGCCTTGCTACCTGCGATGACTGGTGCCCTCCAGGCGCAGATCGGCGATGCAAGGCAGGGCATCTCCGAGATGGCTCCCACCTCTGCCCGCGCGCTCCGTCTTGAGGAAACTGATCATCACAGGTAGTGGGTGCCGTCCGTCAACACGGCCTCAGATCCACGATGCGTGAATTTACGCAGCCGATGGGCACGCTGGTCATGCCGGGTGCGGTTGGCCTCATAGGGTGGGCGCCTCCTGCGTGCCGCTGCTGCGGCCGTACTCGGCGTGCGCCATCGCAGTCTCCGGGATCGGTGCGCTGACCTCCTTGCCGTGTTAAGCACGCCCGGCATGCTGGTGGTCACCGTGTAATCGGAGGATGCCCCGGCCTTCAGGCCGGGGAGGAATCCGGCTTCCCGCGTAGCGGGGCAGGGGTAGCCGAATCGCCGCCCGGCGATTCGGCGTCCTCCTCGACGGTGGTGAGAGCGACCTCAAGCAGATGCAGGATCTCGGAGTTGATGGACCGCCGGTCCGCAGTCGCCTGGATGCGCACGCGGGCGATCAGCTCATCGGGGAAGCGAACGTTGAAGTTGACCATGTAGCCATCGTATAGCTACCGTGTAGCCATGATGACGACGCAGTCAGCCGAGGACGCCGGGCACGCCCGGTGGACGTTCCGGCTTCGCGTGTCATCCACCGCCCGCGCCGCGCTCGCAGCGGAGTGGGACAGGTGCCGCTGGGTGTGGAACGAGTGCGTCGCCAAGTCGAAGCAGGTGTACGCGCGCAACGAGGCCACCAGCGAGAAGCAGACCTGCGGTCCGGCGCAGCTCGACAAGATGCTGACGGAGGCCCGCACCAGGAACACCTGGCTGCGTGAAGGCGCCAGCGTCCCGCAGCAGCAGCTCGTCCGGGACTTCGGCAAGTCCCGCGCCAAGGCGCAGAAGGACATCAAGGACCGGCTGCCCATGGCACGACGGGCCGGGATGCCTAAGTGGAAGAAGAAGCGGGAAGCCCGGCCGAGCCTGAACTACACGCGGCGCGGCTTCCGGTTGAAGGACGGGAAGCTATATCTCGCGGGAGGCATCGCCCTGACGGTGGTGTGGTCGCGGGAACTCCCCGCCGACCCGTCCAGCGTCCGCGTCTATCAGGACAGCGTCGGGCACTGGTATTGCTCCTTCGTTGTACCGGCGACCGTCGAGCCGCTGCCCAGGACCGGTGCGGTGATCGGCATCGACTGGGGCGTGAAGGAGACCGCGACCACCACCAGCGACACCCACGACCTTCCCCATGCCGGGCACGGCAAGAAGGCCGCCCAGCGGCTTGCCCACTATCAGCGGATGATGGCCCGGCGGAAGCCGAAGCGTGGGCAAGCTGGTTCGAAGGGCTACCACCAGGCGCAGATGCAGGCCGCGAAGCTGCACAGGAAGATCGCCCGGCAGCGGCAGGACACCGGCCGCAAGTGGGCCAAGAAGGTCGTCCGCGACCACGACCGCCTCGCGGTCGAGGACTTCAAGCCGAAGTTCCTCGCCAAGTCGACCATGGCCCGCAAGGCGGCCGACGCCGCGATCGGCGCGACGAAGGCGGCGCTGGTCGAGATGGCCCGGAAGCACGGCCGGACGGTGCACCTCGTGCACCCCGCGCACACCACGATGGACTGCGCGTCGTGCGGAGCGAGAACCAAGCACGCACTTCCTCTTTCGGAACGTACCTACACCTGCACCGCGTGCGCAGTCGTGTCCCCCAGGGACAAGAACTCCGCCCGCGTGATGCTGGTCCGGGCTGGTCTGGCCCCGGCTAGTGCTGATCGCGGAAGACCAGGTGGGGCGCTGCCCTACCTGGCGGCGTGAGCTAGAAATCCCCGATCAGCCCTGGAGGGTGAGGAATCCCCTCCCTTCAGGGAGGGGAGCAGTCAAGTTGTTCTGTGTCGCGATGCGGTGCCGACGGCCGGTGCCACCACCCCCTTGCTGCCCGTCTGCTGCCGCTTCCTCGCGGAATCCGAGCCGCTGCAGCGGATCACCGGCGGCGTCCGTTCGATCCTCTGCAACGGCACCCAGGGGCGCGGGACTGGACCGGGGCTGGGTGAGGATGGCCGTCGGCCTCATCGAGGCCGCACTCTTCGGCTTCGGGAGTGACGGGCTGGTCCCGGCCGCCAGGGGCTGAGTCGCGTCCCCGACGAGGCGAAGCCTGAGGAGAGCGCAGCCCCGGCGTAGCGGAACCCGGCTCACATGCCCGCTCGCCGTGGGCGGTGCCAAGGTAGCCCTGACAAAGCGGGCAAAAACTGATCGGTTTCCATTTCGTCTACATCGAGTTAACCTCGCAGTATGACCACCGTAGTGAAGCCAAGTACTAGAGAGCGGCTGCTGGAGGCAGCGGCCACGCTCACCTACCGAGATGGTGTCGGCATCGGCATCGACGCCCTGTGCAAGGCAGCCGGAGTGTCGAAGCGCTCCATGTATCAACTGTTCGAGAGCAAGGATGAACTGCTGGCAGCAAGCCTGGAGGAACGCGCCTCCGCCTTCGTGGCCGGGCTCCTGCCGCCGGCGGACGACGGCCGTTCACCCCGCGAGCGGATCCTGTACGTCTTCGAGCAGCTGGAGTCGCAGTCGGGTGCGCCCGAGTTCCGAGGCTGCCGGTACCTGGCCGTCCAGGTTGAGCTCAAGGATCAGAGCCACCCTGCGAGCCGGGTGGCCCACCGGATCAAGGCGAACCTGACGGGTTTCCTCCGTGCCGAGGCCGAGAAAGGTGGCGCAAGTGATCCCGACCTGCTGGCCCGGCAGCTGATCCTGGTCTTCGACGGCGCCAGCGCCCGCGCGGGGATTGGTGCCGACAAACTGACGGGGCTCATCGCGCCCACAGTGGTCACCCTGCTCGATACGGCAGGCATGCGCTGACGCATCGCGTTTCCGGAACGCTCCCTTACTGTCCGGTGCTCAGGGGAAGCCCAACGGCCGCAAGGGCGTTGCCGAGCACGCCGCAGGCGAAGAAGCTCGCGGTCTCCTCGCTATCGGCGCCGAGCGACAGGTGCACGGCCTCCCAGATCCTCATCCAGCCGGCCCGGACGAGGTCACCGATCAGGTCATCGCGCTGCGCCTCGGCGACCGTCACGATCGCGTATCCCCGCATCTGCATCAGGAGCGTTTCGGGGCGCGTCGAGATCGGCTGGTTGTAGGCGCGAGTGCCGGAGGTCCGGCTTGGTCGGAATCCGCTGGCAGGTCAGCGCCAAGGCCCACCGAACCGACTGCCGCACGGCCATTGTGCCCTGCAGGAATCGAGTGGAGGACAGTAGCGGGATGTGCCGACCGCCCCCGGTTCATCGATCAGGAGATCGGCGCCCGCCTGGCGAAGTGGGCGCCGGTGCCCCTGGCCTTCACCGGTCCGAAGGGCAAGCGGCTACGGCTCTTCGCCCCGCGTCGGCGAGGCAAGAGCACCACTCCCACGCCTCCACCTACGGTTACCACTTCAGCAGGCGTACCGGTTGGCGGGCCTGGTCGACGCGGAGGGCAAGGCGAAGTGCACGTCTGCTGCCTGCGGCACTTCTTCACCCCGATCGCCCTGGCCCACGGCGTTCTGATGCACGAGGTCTTGCGCTGGCTGGGTCACCTATCGGTCCAGACCACGATCGACATCTACGGGCGCCGGACCTGTACATGATCAGCGGGTGCGCCAGCTGCGGCGGCGCCACCTCTGGTCCGCCCAGGTGCCCGTGCGGAGGGCGCTGGAGCGGGACGAGAAAACGATCGAGGTTGGGTGCGGTTCGTTTCCAGTGAAGCTCGCGATCAAGCGGTGAGGTCGTAATGCTGCTGGTCGGGGTGGGTAGAGGCGCGGGTGCTCGTGGGCGGCGTGGAAGCGTTCGGTTCCTCACGTACCCGCCTGCTCCGCGCAGGACGCGGCGAGAGCACAGCGCCCGCCGCGACCGATGTTCCCGGCAGCAGAACGGCTGCAACCGGCCCCGTGAGGCGGCTACCGTAGGGGCGGATGAGCAGACCGGAAGGGCGGCAGCGCGGGGATGACGTCGACGGGGGACTTCGAGACCTTGGTGCAGCGGTACCGGCCGGAGCTGCTGGCGCACTGCTACCGGATGCTCGGCTCGGTCCACGACGCCGAGGAACTCGTGCAGGAGACGTGTGTGCGGGCGTGGCGCGCGCGGGACCGTTACGACCCGTCGCGTGCCTCCCTGCGGACCTGGCTGTACCGGATCGCCACGAATGCGTGTCTGACCGCGCTGGACGGGCTCGGCCGCCGCCCCATGCCCTCGGGTCTGGTCACCGAGAGCGAACCGCTGCGCCCGCTCGTCCACGGCGGGGAGGCAACCTGGTTGCAGCCACTCCCGGACAGCCTCCTCGGCCTGGGCGCCCCGGCCACCGCGGCGATCGACAGGGGCAGCCTGCGGCTGGCCTTCGTCGCAGCACTGCAATTGCTGTCACCGAGAGAGCGCGCCGTCCTGATCCTGCGCGACGTGCTCGACTACCCGGCGGCGGAGGCAGCGGACATCCTGGAGACCTCGGCCGCGGCCGTGAACAGCTCGCTGCAGCGGGCTCACGCCCGGATCCGGGCCGCGGGAGTACTGCAGGAGCAGGTCGCCGAGCCTTCCAACGCAGAGCAACGGTCGTGGGTGGACCGGTACATGGCGGCCTTCGTCCGGGCGGACATCCAAGGGCTGCTGAAGGTGGTGACCGAGGACGTCCTCATGGAGATGCCGCCCATGGTCAACTGGTTCACCGGCCGGGAGAACTACGCGAGCTTCATGGGCTGGGTGTTCGCCAAGGCCGGCAAGGCCTGGCGGTTGCTGCCGGTGCGGGCCAACGGGCAGGCCGGCTTCGCCGCCTATCGGCGCGGGGAAGCCGGCGTGTTCGAGCTGCACACCCTGCAGGTGTTCACGGTCACGGCTGGCGGCATCAGCCGTGCCTCGGTCTTCCAGGACGCCGACGTGTTCGCCGCCTTCGGCTTGGCGCAGAAGGTCGACGGCTGATCCGCCCGCACCTGTCGGCGCGGGCCCGCCCGGGTGGCGCGGGCGGACCCGGGCAGGACTGACTCTGGATCAGCTAGCGGACTTGACCGGGCTGTTGTGGTAGGCGGCGATCAGCCAGGCGTCGTCGCGCTTCTCCAACACCCAGGTCGCGTACACGATCCGGTCGGCGGGAACCTCGGACTCGCCGGGGAAGAGGATGCCGGCCTCGCTCACGACGATCGCGCCGTCGCGACCCAGGAACCGGATCCCCAGCTGCCGGTTGGTCGTCGTGGTGCCCTTCAGGAAGGAGGCGAACCCCGCGGCCATGGCCTGCCGAACCTCCTCGCGGGAGGCGCGGTAGGAGCCGGGCATGATCGCGGTGGCCTCCTGCGTGTAGTCGGCGACGAAGGCGTCGGCGTCGCCGGCGTCCCATGCTTTGTAGAGGCTCTCAAGGACGGCAGTGATCGCGGCCGTGTCGTTCGCGCGGTTGTCGGACATCGTTCTCTCCAGTCATTGCACTTGGTCGGGACCGAAGGGGCCCGTGAGTACATACCGGCGTCCCTTTCGGAACTCATCGCGCGAACCTCAAGATCTTCTCTTCGGAGCGCAGTCCCCTCTGCACCGTCGGCCTGCCGGCGCTTGAAAGCCGACCGGAGCCAGGGCGTGGACGATGCGGACGGGCTGTGTTCTGGGCTGCTCCTCTCTACCGTGGTGGTGGAGAAGGGTGGCGGATGGGCTCGCTGTTTGAGGAGTTGGAAGCGCGCGAGGTGGCTGCCCGGGCGCGGGTGGAGGAGTTGGAGGCCGAGGTCGCCGAGCTGGCCGGGAAGCTGGAGCTGGCCCGGGAGAGCCTGGAGCGGTTGCGGATCGCGCGGGAGACGGTCGCCGAAGTACTCGCGGAGATGACCCCGGAGAAGTCGGCGGCGGCCGTCGATGGTGGCCGACCTGCTGAACGCGGTGGCATGACCGCGACGGCCTGTATGGAGCGCGCGGTCGACGGGACCCCTCCGGTCATTGACCCAGACCATGGCGCGGAATGGGGTCATAGCATTGGACAGCCCCGAATGCCGCAGGTCGTACAGGTCCTTCGCGGGCGGCGTGTTAGTGAGGCGGGTGGCGGGGGAGCGCGGGCTCTGCGCCGGGCCCGGTGGGCAGGGTCGGCCGTGTCGAAGGCGACGTGCTCGCCCCACAGGGCCACCGGATGCGGCTCGGCCCGATAGTCCTTGCGGCCAGTCTCCAACTCGATTTCACGATCCCCAACTTCCTCATCCTTGAACTGGCCCTGGCCTCCTGGTAGTCCGCGGTGTGTCCTCTCTCCGAGCGCACAGGCGCCTCCGCACCAGTCAATGGCCAAGATCTGGATACGGGCGCTTGCCGCTTAGAAACCGATCGGTGTACTGTGTTGGAAACCGATTGGTTTCCGCTGTCTCATGACCCACGCCCGCGCGGCGTCAGTCAACCGGTGCTGTTGATCGCCAAGTTGCTGTAGGGATCAGCTCCGAACGCGCCGGCCCAGCGTGCGCTGAGCGCGTCCATACTCAACCTCGGAGTCAAAGATCATGTCTTCTCATGCCACCTCCACCATCTTCGTAGTAGGCGGCACGGGGGCTCAAGGGATGCCCATCGTTCGTGCTCTCGTCGCCGACAAGAAGTACTCCGTCCGGGTCCTCACCCGGGACGCCACCTCCGCCCGGGCCCAGGCTCTCCTCGCGCTCGGTAACGTCTCCATCCTCGAAGGGTCATTCGCCGACGAGGACGTGCTGCGCGAAGGATTTCGTGGCTGTGACGGGGCGTTCATCAACATCGACGGGTTCAACACGGGCGAGAAGGCCGAGACCTACTGGGCCATCCGCACTTACGAGATAGCAATCGAAGAAGGAATCAAGTTCTTCGTCTACGGAAATCTCGACTATGCCCTCAAGAAGTCAGGCTACGACTCCAGGTTCCGCACCGGCCACTATGACGGCAAGGGTCGCATGGCGGAATGGGTACTGTTCCAGAACGAAAAGAACAGGGGCCGCATGGGAGCAGCGGTCTTCACGTCGGGTCCCTACATCGAGATGGTGATCTCGCCGCTCACGCCCATGCAACCGAGCATCGAGGACGGTGTCGTCACGTGGCGAGTTCCGCTTGGCGAGGGAGCCGTTCCGCATGTGGCTCTCGAAGACTGCGGATTCTATGTCCGCTGGCTCTTCGATCATCCGGAACGAGCCAATGGCATGGACCTCGAAGTCGCCATTGAGCACATGACCTACACCGAAATGGCTGCAGCATTCGAGAAGGTCACCGGCCATCCGGCGCAGTACATCGACACTGATCTGGACACCTACTGGGACAGTCCGGACCTGAAGGGGATCGCTGATCACCCTGCCGGATACAACGCCGATCCCAATGACAAGAGCACCATGAGCTTCCGCGACAATTTCACCGGCTTCTGGAACGTGTGGAAGCACGGAATCATTACGAGGGACTACACTCTGCTCGACGGAATTCACCCCAACAAAATCAGAAGCGCTGAGGAGTGGTTCCGCCGAGAAGACCAGTTGGGCAGGGAACTCGGCAAGGGAAGTCTTTGGGAGAGGGTCCAGCCGGAGAACTGGAGCATGGACTCTGCCGTCCTCAAGAGCAGTGCGGATTTCAGGACGGGCAAGTTGTAAGCACAAGTTGTAAACGGGAGAGCGGGCGGCGGCTCGGTATCCGCTGCGCGACGAGTTGAATAACCGCGCACGCCCCTCGGTGAACAGCCTGCGAGCCGCCGGGCCTTGGGGCTGAGTTCCCGGTGGTGCCCGCAGTTCGGTGCAGCGTTTCGGGCGGATCAGCAGTTCAGTTCCCGCACGTTCGGCGTCGCCTGGGCTGGTCCGGCGTGGTCAGGAACCGGGCGATCGGACACCGCGGCAGAGAGTGTTCCGGATCACTCGTGCTCGCTCCATTAGTTCAATTGAAGTAACTGGTTCGGTTACGGAACTGTTTACCGGGTCAGCCCGCCCCACAGACCATGGAGGACCTCATGACTGCGATCAGTACGTCCAACACCTCAAGCGAGATGGTGCGCTCGGCCACGAGCACCGCGTTGTGGGTCGCCGCGCGCAATCTTGAGCTGTACGACACTGGCGACGTCGCCGGGGTGGACGAGGTGTTCGCCCCGGATGTGATCGACCACAACCCCGCTGGTGACGCCGCCTCGGGCATCGACGGCATGCGAGCGTTGATCGCCGCGGTCCGCGACGGCTTCACCGGCACGCAGCACCGGATCCTGTTCCAGCAGGAGCTTGCCGACGGCTGGGTGGTCCTGCACTGGCGGATGACCGGGACCCACACGGGAGACGCCTTCGGGTTCGATGCCAGCGGCAACCCGGTCGACATCAAGGGCACCGACATCGTCCGCGTGGTCGACGGCAAGATCACCGAGATCTACCACGTCGAAGAACTGCTCAAGCTCACCCAACAGATCGGCACCGGCACGCAGTCGGCGTGAAGACCGAGACCTTCTCGGACAACGCCCGCTCCCTGGCGCCGCTGGTGGAGAACAGCACGCGGGCGGGCCGGGCCTGGCGGCCACGGTGTTGTGCGCGTAGGCCAGGCGGTCCTCCTCCGGCGCCACGGGCAGGTGGATGAACACTCCGTCCGCGCCACGGTAGGCAGCGGCCAGGTCCGCGGTGGAGGAGTAGTTGACGGCCAATACGCGGGTACCGTCCACGGCGGTGCCTGCGTTGCGGGTCAGGGCGGTCACGGGCTTGCCCGCGGCGGTGAGGGCGGCGACGACAGGGGCACCCTGGGCGCCGGTGGCGCCATGAATCATGTAGGTCATGGACCCATTAGTGCACACACTGCATTGGTTACATCAACTGCACTAATGGCCTAGACTCGAACCATGACTGCTGACCGTCTCCCGGAGTGCGGCGTCGCCCGGTTCATCACCCTGCTCGACGGACCGTGGGCCACCCTCATCGTGCGCGAACTCCTGCGCGGACCGCACCGCTTCACGGAGTTGCGCAATGCGCTGCCCGGCATCAGCCCGCACACCCTGACCAGCAGGCTGCGCCAGTTCGAGCGGCACGGCATTGTCACCCGCACCGCCTATCCGGAGATTCCCCCGCGGGTGGAGTACCGGCTCACCCCTCTGGGCGAGGGACTGCGCGCTGTCCTCGACACCATGGCCACCTGGGCCGTGACAGTTCCCGATGGTGAGCCCACAGCCACCGCGTGACCGCATCTGCTTGCCGTACGGCAGCCGCATCAGCAGCACCGGCCACGGTCTCGTGCCCGCGGGCCGGTAGACATCGGTGCGCAGCACCGTGCCGTCACGCATCTCCGCCGGAACATCGAACTCGATCTGCATCTCTGGCATGTACTGCTCCTTTGCCTGCCACGACGTTGTCACGCGACATGGTCGAACCCGGTCCCGGTCACGCACTACACCCGAAACGGGGGTGGCCACGGCACTCTTGGGACGGTCAGGCCACCGCGTTCAACAAGTCGGCCAGCACGTCAGGCCGTTCCAGGGCGATGAAGTGTCCGGCCTTCGGTACCTGTGTGAAGTCGGCGGCGGGCAGCAGCTTCTTGTTGGCTTCCCGGTCCGAGGGCCGGGACCAGTCGTTCTCCCCGTAGACGAGGTGGACGGGGGCCTTGACCTCGGCATAGCGCGAGCGGGCCGCGATGAGGCTGGGCAGGGCCTGGTACACGGCCCGGGCGACGGTGGGGTAGCCGGGGCGGCCGCCCACCTGGAGGAGCTCGTCGATGTAGTCCTCGCGCAGTGCGTTCTTGTCGCCGAGGCCGCCCTGCAGGATCTTGCTGAGGGCGGGCTTGGGCTCCACGCCGGCGATCACCGGACCCACCCCCGGGGCGAGGACACCGGTGACGATGACGCGGGCGAGGAGGCTCGACCGGGCGATTCCGCCTCGGAAGTCGTAGGTGTTTACCGAGACGACGCGCCGTACCCGCTCCGGGAGATCGGCGGCGGTGGTCAGGGCGAGCACCGCCCCCATGGACTCCCCGACCAGTGTGACGTCGTGGAGGTCGAGTTCGGTCAGGAGCCGTTCGACGCCCGTGCGCATGGCCGGCTCGTCGTACGAGGCGCCGGGCACGATCTCGGAGTAGCCCATCCCCGGCAGGTCGAGGGCGTACACGGTGTACTGGTGCGAGATCAGCGGGATGAGGTGGCGGAAGTGCTCGGCCTGGGTGCGCACAGTGTGCAGCAGGACCAGGGGGGCACCGGTGCCCCCCTTGAGGTAGCGCAGGGTGCCCTCGCGACTGTGGCGTCCTGCGCGCGGGGCGATGGTGTGGCTGGTGGTCCCCGGAATGTGAATCGTGGGACGTGACTCGTGGCTGGGCATCTCGCCCTTCAGTGCGGTCATGGCTACCTCCATAGGCTGGGAAACCGATCGGTTTCCAGCACAGTAAACCGATCGGTTTTCGAGCGCAAGCTCAAGGGCGACATCAGTCGAGTCGGGCCGCCGAATAGGAGCTTGAGATCGGCTTTCCCGACCATGTCGGAGGGGCGCTTCGGCGTGGTGTCGGGGTGGTGAGGTGCAGGGCGGCGGGCTGGTGGCAGTGGATACCTTCGCCGTCGAAGAGGGTGATGGTCAGGCTTGATGGGCGGCACACCGCTTGTCCCGGTCGCCGCGAGCAGCAGGCACATCAGCGCAGCAGCGCTCACGACCAGGCGGCCGATGGAGCTGACCTGGTCGCCCCGGTTTGCGTGCTGTTGCCCAGTTGGTCGTACTGCTCCCGCATCCGGGACACCAGGAACACCTCGTAGTTCATGGAGACTCCGAAGATCAGCGCGAACAGCATGATCGGCATGTTGGGCTCGATATTGCCCGTCGGACTTATGCATCAGTAGCGCGTCGATGGACTTCACCGCGTAGGCGTCGAAGTCGCGCTCCATCGTGGCCGCATACGCCGCCTCCAAGTGCGCGGTCGAGGGCTGCACCGAGTCCATGGGCCACGAGATCTGTGACCACGGTGTCCGGTCGCTTCTCGTCGAACCCGCCTGCACCAGAACCGGATTCGAGGCCAACAGCGCGAAGCCCGACACACCCCTGCACGCCCACGCGAAGCTGCGGCAGACCGTCGACCGCGTGATGGCGGAGGCGATCAGTGGATTGATTTGACGTGAACCCAGTCCACGTTCCGTCGATTCAACCTGTTCTGGATCTGCCGGCCCGGAGCACAGCCGGGCTGCGACATCAGCCCGGATCAGGCCGGGGGGCGGACGAAGCGCAGGGTGGCGATGACGGTCGTGAGGCCGCGGATCATGCCCATCGGGTTGACGGTCATGCCGAACTGGTGCCGGTCGATCCCACGTACCGTGAGCTGCCCGGTGACCTTGAGGGTGTCGTCGGGGCGCAGGTCGGCGGTCCCGCACGGCGAGGGTGATCTCGGGGTGGTCAAGGCCCTCGCCGTGGAGGCGGTAGCGGATCTTGTGCGAGCCCGGTACGGGCCGAAGGCAGTGATGCCCGCGTCATTGGCCGGGGCACTGTGGTGATTGGCCGGCCGGTTCCGGCGCGGGCGCTCGGTGCAGGAAGTCGATTTAGTTCAGCAATCGAGCCCGAATTTAAGCCGACCTCGTGATCGTATTGCGAGTTCTGAGTCACTGTCTGTTTCCGGCGTTCGAGCTATCTCGGTCTCTCGGCGCACTGAAGGACGAGTAGATCCTCGGGAAGCATGGGCTGCGCGTGGCGAGGCCGGGGGGTCAGCGGTTCGCTGAACAATGTGACCGGGACTGATTTCAGGTCAAGTCGAATGGCCACGGCGATCCTGTGATTTCCGTCGAGAGTCCCGAAATCCACGTTGAATCCAAGGAGGAGCGGTGTCAGGATCCCGCGCTTTCCGATGTCAACCGTCAACGCATCCAGATGACGTGGTGTGTCGACGAGCGCGGAGCCGACGGTCTCGCGATCGACCGCTCGGTATCGCGCGACGAGAGCAGTTGGTAGGTGGACTTGCGAGACCGGCATATGGACATTATGACCGACAAGCGGTCTCGCTGGTGCCAGTGCCGCCGGACCGCGTCCGCGGCCGGGATCGACGAACGTAACTCTGGAATTTCGTAGGGACATTCACGTCACGCTGGCATGTTCATCAGTTGCCGCGGCGGTGGGTGCGGGTATTGGCAGGTCCCACGGCCCGTTGCCCACACCCTCACGAACGACTGAATCGTCACACCGGGCACGCCCACCAGCCACGAATCACAAGGATCGCGTCATGAGCTCTTATGGAAGGCTGTCCACGTCCAACCCGAGGGCGCGCAGGAACGCCTCATGATTCGGTTGGCGGCCCAGGAAATCTTGTACGAGTTGGTTGCCGTCCACACTGCCACCGCGTTCAAGGATGGTCCGCCGGTAGAGCGGTCCCATGACCTGGTTCGTCGGGCCACACGTCTCGAATTTCGTGTACATGTCGTCGGCCAGAATCCGTGACCACAAGCAACCGTAGTAGCCCGCGTCGTATCCCTCCAGTAGATGGCCGAAGCTGGACTGGCAGTGGTCATCGGCAATCGGCGGATCACGGGCCTGAAGGCCGATGTGATCGCTGAACTCGTCGCCGAAGTCGGCCCGTTTTGGCATGAGCGCCATCGGGCGAGGTTTGTTTCCCGGCAGCGGAAGCGGGCCGTGGGCGCCGGTGCGAAGCACCGGCTTGTGTTCGTCGACCGGCTGTTGGCCGCGCTGGTTCATCTCCGTCATGGAGCTACCCACGAGGTGCGGGCCTGCTGGTTCGGCGTGGACCGCTCCACCATCACCCGAGCTGTCAACGAGGTGCGGCCCCTGCTCGCCGAGCGGGGGTGCACCATCAGCCCCGATGTGCGGCTGCGGACCCTGGCCGAAGTCGTCGACCATCTGGGGGCGACCGGAAAGACCGGCATCATCGACGGCACCGAGATCCGGGTCCGGCGGCCTGCCGTGGGACGCAAGGATCGGGACACGTTCATCTCCGGCAAGAACAAGCAGAACTCTGTCAAATCCATGGTGGTCACGGACGACGAAGGACACGTGCTGTTCTGCAGCCCTGTCCAGCCCGGAAGCTGCGCGGACATCACCCACGCCCGCCATCTAGGGCTGGTCAGGCTCCTGGCCGTCGGGCCCGTGGTCGAGATCCTTGCCGATGCCGGCTACCAGGGTCTGGGCGCACAGACTGGCGGACGCGTGGTGACACCACCGCACCGCAAGTTCAAGAAGAACGCCCCGGACTGGCACGAGGAGATGTACGAGCGACAGCGCAAAGCGCATTCATCGCGACGTATCCGGGTCGAGCACGGCATTGCACACCTGAAGAACTGGCGGGCGCTGGCCCGCCACCTCGGCCGCCGCGAGCACATGAGCGCCACCGTCCAAGCCGTCGCCGGCCTGCTGTCCCACCAACAGATCTCGGACATGACATCGGCACGGCAGATGTGAACCCCGAGACCCGCCGCCGTCCTTGACGCCTCACCGCCAACCATGCACGAGCTCGTCAGCCTCGTGGTTCCGTTGTCCGAGCTGTTGCGCGGGTTTGATGTCGAGTGCTGGCCTCCAGGCGTCCGTCAGTAAATGGAGGGGCTGTACATCCCGCCGAGCTGGCGGATCTCCTCCAACGGGTACGGGGTCTGCCTGCTGTGGCGCTGGAACTTGAGGTTGAAGTCGGACATCACTGCGGCGATCGGCGCGTGCCGGGCGATGATCGCTGCGGCCTCCTCTGGGATTCCTGTGGGGCGCTTGCCCTCTGCGTAGGAGCGCACCACCGCGTAGCGGCCGTCCCGGTCCTCCCTCTGGTACCCGTACAGAGCGGTGACCAGCCAGTTCACCAGATACGTGGCGGTGTAACAGCGGTCGTAGGCCTGATGCCGGTCGAAGAAGTCGGCCTCGTCCTGTGACAGCTCGAACCCGGAGGAAATGGCGAGGCCGTAGTCCGCGAAGTAGAGGCGCTGGCCGTCGGTCAGGATGTTCTCGAAGTGCGTGTCGAAGTGCAGGAGCCCGCAGCTGTTCATGAACGAGGTGCCGGCTGCCAGATCCCTCTCCACCATGGTGCAGGCTCGGTTGGCGGTCTCGTCTCCTGATTCGACCTGGGTGCCCAGCCACTGGTGCAGGTTCTGCGGGATGTACTCCAGGAACAGCGCGACGCTCGCCGAGGACTGCTGGCGAGCCTGGATCCGGCGGCGTACCTGCGATCCGCCGCCCCAGTAGGCAACGGCCCGTTCGATGTCGGCCAGTTCTTCGGGCAGGGGTGTTGAGTCCGGCAGCACCCGCCAGTGGTACATCAGGGGGAAGCCCTCGTATTCCGCCGCGAGCACCCAGTTCGTCGTCATGGTGTGCACGGCGAGTTCTCTCCAGGCCCCGAAGCCCGGCCCGCCGATGGCGCCGATGCCGTACTGGCAGAAGACGGGCAGCTCGAACATATTCGCCGTGGACCGGACGTGCTCAGGTTGCATCTCCAAGTCGGTGAGGGGCACCCGCTTCACGAAGACCGGGGTTCCGGCGACCTCCATCAGGGCCGACTTCCCGCCGATGCCGGATCCGATCGGCACGGCCGTGTCCACGAGCTCGCGCAGGGCGCGATCACTGCACAAGGCCAGGGATGTGGAGACGGCGCTATGGGCAATCAGACGAGCACCGTGCGACATGTCAGGGCACTTCGCTGCGGCCTCCACCTGGGTGCCGACCTCGATTCTGCAATGGCTACGCAGTCCCGCCGAGCGCAACGACGCGTGGCTCTGCGCTTTGGCCTCCGGAGCGGGCAGAGGGCGTCCAAGATCCGTTTGTGACGACAGACCTGAGCACCCTCCTGGCCGCACTCTACGTGAAGATCGACGACGAAATCGGAGGAACCTGGTGCCTCGGTAGATCATCTGGCACAACAAATCTGACCGGCGCCGCAGTCCCCCGCTCACTGATCGCCCATGAGCACCGCGACGCGCCCGCCCTCGCCACGGCCGCTCCCGGTCTGCTGGCCGCCCTCGGGCTGCAGCGGGCAAGGGTGCGCGCCTTCGTGATCCGCGCCGATGAAGCGGCCGCGGACCGGGCCCGCCGCCGTTTCGGGCCGGAGGCCGTACGTGTCGCGGCTGTGGCTGCCGGGGCGATGTGAGTCAATACAGGTTACTCACAGGTTCGTTCTACCGGATCCGAATTATTTTACCGACGCGTAACTTCAAGTTTTTACTACTCGCCCGTAATTTGGCATGAGCGCCACATCTTGTGATCCGGATCGCAAGTCGCGTAGCGCGCGCTGCCTCGTCGCGCCTACCCCCACCGACCTGCAAGGAGTTCACACGATGCTGCCCTCCAAGCCGAGAATCCTCGCGCGGGTGCTCTCCGCGATGGCCCTCACCGCGACTCTGGCCGCGGCCCCCGCGCTCACCGGGGCCGCCACCGCCGACGCCGCGACCGTCAGCAGTGGCTGGAACGACTACTCCTGCAAGCCCTCCGCCTCCCACCCCCGCCCCGTCGTGCTGGTCCACGGCACGCTGGCCAACTCCGTCGACAACTGGCTGGCCTTCGCGCCCTATCTGGTCGCGCGCGGATACTGCGTCTTCTCCCTCGACTACGGCCAGCTGCCGGGCGTCGCGGTCTTCTACGGACTCGGCCCGGTCGCCGACTCCGCGCAGCAGCTCTCCGACTACGTCGACACGGTCCTCGCCGACACCGGGGCCTCGAAGGTCGACCTCGTCGGCCACTCCGAGGGCGGCATGATGCCGCGCTACTACCTGAAGTTCCTCGGCGGAGCCGCCAAGGTGAACGCCCTGGTCGGCATCGCCCCCGACAACCACGGCACCACCCTGGACGGCATCACCGCCCTGGCGGACCTTTACCCGGCGGCCGCCGCCCTGGTTGCGAGCCTCCCGCAGGGACTGCAGGACCAGATCGCCGGCTCCGCCTTCCTCAGCAAGCTCAACGCGGGCGGCGACACCGTCCCCGGGGTGAAGTACACCGTCATCGTCACCAAGTACGACGAGATCGTCACGCCGTACGCCTCCGGCTATCTCACCGGCTCCAACGTCACCAACCTCCTGCTCCAGGACAGCTGCTCGCTCGACCTCTCCGAGCACGCCACGATCGGGCTCACCGACGTGATCGCCTTCCACCTGGCCGCCAACGCCCTCGATCCGGCGCACGCGACCCCGGCGACCTGCCTCACCGCCCTCACCGGCTGACCCCGGTACGGGTACCGGTACGGGTACGTCGTTCGGCGCGGCGCGGCTCGCGATGAGACCCGCGTCGCGCAGCACGGTCGTGTGTGCGATGACAGATCCACGACTTTCGATCTGAGACGAAAAACGCAGGTCAGCGCCCGGACGCGGCCCGGGATTTCCCGCCCCGGACGCCCGTGGCAAGGTGTCCGTATGACCGAACCGAGTCGTCCCGCCCGCCCCGCGGCGCTTCAGCTCATCGACGCCGTCGTGGACCCCGGCACCTGGCACGGCTGGGACGAGCCGGTGCCGGAACCGGCGCTGCCGCAGGACGCCGCGTATCGCGCCGACCTGGAAAAGGCCCGGGCGCGTACGGGACTCGACGAGTCGGTCGTGACGGGGGAGGGGCGCATCCGGGGCCGCCGGGTGGCGGTCGTGGCGGGCGAATTCCGGTTCCTGGGCGGCTCGATCGGGGTCGCGGCGGGGGAGCGGCTGGTGCGGGCGGTGGAGCGGGCCACCCGGGAGCGGCTGCCGCTGCTGGCTTCGCCGGCTTCGGGCGGCACGCGCATGCAGGAGGGCACGATCGCCTTCCTGCAGATGGTCAAGGTCGCCGCCGCGATCACCGACCACAAGGCGGCCCGGCTGCCGTACCTGGTCTATCTGCGGCACCCGACGACGGGCGGTGTGCTCGCGTCATGGGGCTCGCTCGGCCATCTCACGGCCGCCGAGCCGGGCGCGCTGATCGGTTTCCTCGGGCCGCGGGTCCATCAGGCGCTGTACGGGGAGGAGTTCCCGCCCGGGGTGCAGGTCGCGGAGAACCTGCTGGCCAACGGGATCGTCGACGCGGTCCTGCCGGCCGAGCAGCTGGCGGGGGTGGCGGCGCGGGCGCTGCACGTGCTGTGCGGGGAGAGCACGGGGGAGGCCCCCGAGCTCTCCCCGGGCGCCCCGGGCGCCACGGACGAACCCGCGCCCGACGTGTCCACAGAGGAGTCGATCCGGCGGTCGCGGCGGCCCGAACGGCCCGGGCTGCGGGACCTGCTGGCGGTGGCGGCCACCGAGGTCACCCCGCTGAGCGGCACCGGGGCGGGGGAACGGGACCCCGGGCTGGTGCTGGCGCTGGCGCGGTTCGGGCCGACGCCGTGCGTGGTGCTCGGCCATGACCGGAGCAACAGCATCCAGCCCGGCGGCCTGCGCGAGGCCCGGCGGGGGATGCGGATCGCGGCGGAGCTGGACCTGCCGCTGCTCACCGTCGTGGACACGGCGGGCGCGGCACTGTCCAAGGAGGCCGAGGAGGGCGGCCTGGCGGGGGAGATCGCCCGCTCGCTCGCCGACATGGTCAGCCTGCCCGCCCCTACCCTCTGCCTCCTCCTCGGCCAGGGCGCCGGTGGCGGCGCGCTCGCCCTGCTCCCCGCCGACCGTGTGCTGGCCGCCCGCCACGCCTGGCTCTCCCCGCTCCCGCCCGAAGGCGCCTCCGCGATCCTCCACCGGACCACCGAGCGGGCGTACGAGGTCGCCGACCGCCAGGGGGTGCGCTCCGCCGACCTCCTCGCCCACCACATCGTCGACCGGGTCATCGAGGAGGGCGACGACGCCGCCGCCTTCCTCGCCTCGCTCGGCAACGCCCTCGGCACCGAGCTCGCCGCCCTCCGTACGCAGGACCCGGCCGCCCGGATGACCGGCCGCCGGGCCCGCTACCGAAACCTCGGACTGTCAGTGCCCGGTGACACCATGAACACATGACGACCGACGCGCCCACCGACTACTGGGACACCGCAGCCGACACCTTCGACGAGGAGCCCGACCACGGTCTCGGCAGCCCCGATGTGCGCGCCGCGTGGGCCGCCCGCCTGCGCGGCTGGCTGCCCGACGAGGCCTGCGACGTGCTCGACCTCGGCTGCGGCACGGGCAGCCTCGCCCTGCTCGCCGCCGAACAGGGCCACCGTGTCACGGCCGTCGACAGCTCGGCGCGCATGGCCGAGCTGGCCCGGCTCAAGCTGGCCGGCACCGGGGCCCGGGTCCTGCTCGGTGACGCGGCCCAACCGCCGGTCGGGGACGGCCGGTTCGACGTCGTCCTCGTACGCCACGTCCTGTGGGCGCTGCCCGACCCCGCGAAGGCGCTCCGGCACTGGGCCGGGCTGCTCCGGCGCGGCGGCCGCATGGTGCTGATCGAGGGCCGCTGGGGCGAGAGCGCCCCGGTGGGCTTCACCGCCGACGCCCTCGCCGACCTCGCCGGGCCGGTCGCGGAGCGCATCCGGATCGAGCAGCTCGCACACGACTCCGTGCTCTGGGGCCGCACGGTGTCCGACGAGCGCTACGCGGCCGTCCTGCGGGTCGCTCGGCCCAGCCGCCACGCGGAGATCATCGACGTCCACCTGATCCTCCGGCGCGGGGACGAGATCCTGCTCGCCCGCCGGGCCAACACCGGTTACGCGGACGGTCTGTTCAACCTGCCCTCCGGCCACGTCGAGGACGGTGAGGATGTCCGGACCGCCGTGCTCCGCGAGGCGTACGAAGAGGTCGGCGTCGTCCTCGACCCCGAGCGGCTCGCGGTCGCGCTGGTCATGCAGCACCGCGCGCCGGGCGGTTCCGCGCGCATCGGCTGGTTCTTCGAGGCGCATCTGGCGGAGTCGGACCCGCAGCCCTTCAACCGCGAGCCGGACAAGTGCTCGGAGCTGGCCTGGTTCCCGCTCGTCGGACTGCCCGACGACATGGTCGCGTACTCCCGCGCCGGGGTCGACGCCCACCGGACCGGCGAGCGCTTCGTCCTGCACCTCCACGAGCGGGGCGACCCGATCGCGTACGCACCGCAAGGGCCGGGCCGGGCAGTCGTCCTGCCGGGGGTGTGGACCTGACGCACAATGGGCCTGTGACGTCCCAGATCATCATCGACCCGGCCTCCGCCACCGCTCCCTTCGAGCAACTGCGCTCCCAGATCGCCGACCAGGCCCGCTCCGGCACCCTCCCCGTCGGCCACCGGCTGCCCACCGTACGCGGCCTCGCCGAACAGCTCGGCCTGGCCGCCAACACCGTCGCCAAGGCCTACCGCGCCCTCGAGGCCGACGGCGTCATCGAGACCCGGGGCCGCAACGGCACCTTCATCGCCGCCGCCGGCGACGCGGCGGCCCGCGAAGCGGCGTCCGCCGCGGCGGACTACGCCCAGCGCGCGCGGCGGCTCGGCCTGGACCGCGATGCCGCCCGCGCCGCGGTCGAGGAGGCGCTGCGGGCTGCGTATGCCTAGGCCCTGTCCGGACGTCGGCCGTCAGAGATAGAGGCCGTCCGAGGAGGCGGCGGCCGGGGTCGGCGAGGGGATGGCGGGGACCGGGGTGGGGGAGGCGCCGCGGCGGAGGGCGTAGAGCTCGGCGAGGGTGGCGCCTTCGCGGCCGATGCCGTCGGGGGTGCCGAGCCAGTTGACGGCCTCGGGGCGGGTGAGCGGGCCGACCTCTATGCGGGCGAGGCAGCGGCCGGGGCGGACGACGGCGGGGTGGAGCCGTTCCAGGTCCTCGTTGGTGGTGATGCCGACCAGGACGTTGCGGCCCTGGCCGAGCAGGCCGTCGGTGAGGTTGAGCAGCCGGGACAGGGCCTGGCCCGTCTGGTGCTTGGCCTGGCCGCGGATCAGTTCGTCGCAGTCCTCCAGGAGGAGCAGCCGCCAGCGGCCGCCCGCCGTGCCGTCGTCCTCGCCGATGGCGATGTCCATCAGATAGCCGACATCGTTGAACAGCCGCTCCGGGTCCAGGACGCAGTCCACCTGGCACCAGTCCCGCCACGAACGGGCGAGCGTCCGCAGGGCGGAGGTCTTGCCGGTCCCCGGCGGGCCGTGCAGAAGCAGCAGCCGCCCGGACACGTCGTCGGCGGTGAGCTTCATCAGCCCGTCCATCGCGTCGGCCACCGGCGCCGTGTAGTTGCCCCGCACCTCCGACCAGGTCTCGGCGCTGATCTGGCGGGTCGTACGGTGCGGCCCGCGCCTGGGCGAGACATACCAGAAGCCCATCGTCACGTTCTCCGGCTGCGGCTCCGGCTCGTCCGCCGCGCCGTCCACGCAGGACGCCAGCACCTCGTCGGCCAGCTCCTCGCTGACCGCAGCCACCGTCACGTCGGCGCCCCGGCTCCACCGCGAGACCAGGACCGTCCAGCCGTCGCCCTCGGCGAGCGTGGCGCTGCGGTCCTTGTCGCGGGCCGAGCGCAGCACGGCGGCCTCGGGCGGGAGCAGCGTCAGCCCCGGCTTCACGCTGTCGAGGGAGGCGCCGCGCGAGTAGGGCAATTCACCGGAGGCGAAACGGCCCAGGAACAGGGCGTCCACGATGTCGGACGGCGAGTCGCTGTCATCCATCGTGAGACGCATCGGCACGGCACGGTGCGGCGTGGTCGGGGACGTGGTCGGCTGCGCTTGCGCCACGGGCCTCCTCGGCTCGGAGATCGGTTCGGACATGATGCTCATGATCCGGCACAGGAGCCCGCATCGCACAGTCTTTTTCCGTCCGGGGCAAGTCCGGGACAAGTGGCCGACAAGTAGCCCCTTCCGGGCATCTTCGCGGCTAGGCTTCTGGTAATGGGACGTCATGCGGGCGCACGTATGAGGTTGTCGGGGGCAGGGCGGCGAAGCGTCACCGCTCTGCTCGGCGTCGGCGTGGTCGGCGTCGTCGCGCTGGCGCTGCTGCTGTCCATGTGCGGCGGCGGCGATACGCATACGCGGCAGGGCGACACCGCCACCGGTGTACACGCCCCCAGCGGCCCCTCCGCCACCGCCACCGGGAAGCCGACCGCCGAACTCGGCTTCGGCCTCACCCACACCGAGTTCAGCGCCGACCACGGGGAGACCTACGCCAAGCAGGCCGCCGACAAACTGCTCGCCCAGCGGTCCCTCCCGCAGGACCAGGCCATCATGGGCTGGGGCGCCGACAACCCCGAGCCGTCCCCCGGAAAATACGACTTCGGCGAGCTCGACGACCGCGTCGACCTCATCCGCGCCACCGGCGGCACACCCGTCATCACCCTGTGCTGCGCCCCCGACTGGATGAAGGGCGGCCAGGCCGGCGCCACGGACTGGTCGCGGCTGGAAGTGGCCCCCAGCCCCGACCACTTCGACGACTTCGCGGCTCTCGCGGCGACGGTCGCCAAGCGCTACCCCGACGTACGGCACTTCGTCGTCTGGAACGAGTTCAAGGGCTTCTGGAACAACGGCCTCAAGCGGTGGGACTACGAGGGCTACACCAAGCTCTACAACCTCGTCTACAAGGCGATCAAGAAGGTCAACCCGGACGATCTCGTCGGCGGGCCCTACGTCGTCATGGACAGCTTCGCCCCCGGCGACAGCGGCAACGGCGACGCGTCCGCCTCCGTGAAGGGCTCCTGGGGCGCCGCCGACCAGCGCACGCTCGACGCCGTCGACTACTGGCTCAGCCACAAGGCCGGCGCGGACTTCGTCGTCCTCGACGGCTCCAGCATGAACCACGACGACACCCTCGAACCGGACGAGTTCGCCGCCACCGACAAGTTCGCCGCCCTGGGGAGATGGATCGCCGGCCGCACCGACCTCCCCCTCTGGTGGGCCGAGTGGTACGTCGAACCCGACGACTCGGGCTGGACCGAACAGCACCGCACCGCCGTCCAGGCCGCCGCGATGATGCAGCTCGCCCTCGGCGGCGCCGCCGCGGCCTTCTACTGGAACCCCCAGGCGCAGGGCGCCACCTGTCCCGGCTGCCTGTGGACCAGCACGGAGCTGTCGGCCGCGGGTGGTGAACAACTGCCCATGCTGGACCTGCTGCGCCGCTTCGCGGCGGCCTTTCCCCCGGGGACGCGCTTTGGTGACGTCGCCGTCGCGGCCGACGACAAGCCGAATGTGCGGGTGCTTGCCAGTGACAAGGCCGTGCTCGTCGTCAACGTCCTCGACCGGACGATCCACGCCGAGGTCGACGGCCAGTCCTTCGACCTCGCCGGTTACGGCATCCGCTGGCTGCGGCGCTGACGGGGTCTCCGTCCGTCGGGTGCGGGTCCGTGGGCGTCGGAGGTGAACTCAGCCCGTCCGGCGTTTGAGGACACGCCCGGAGGGCGTTTGGGGGTCCAGGGGGTTTGCCCCCTGGTTTCGGGAAGGGGCGGGGTGGGGGACATTCCTCCGCTCAGCTCAGCGTCAGGAAGCGGTCGACGAGCGCCAGCAGGAACACCACCATCAGGGGAGCCGCGACCGCCAGTGAGAGCCGCATGCCGCGCCTGCGCCGCTCCGCCGGCACCGTGACGCGGGCCAACTCCCGCGCGGCGAGCAGCAGAAGCAGAGCGACTCCGGCCACGGCCCCCACCACCGTCCAGGCCGTCCACGTCACGACGGGGAAGACCCGCTCGGGCTGCGGCTTGCGCACGGGCCAGTCGCTCGGCTGCCTGCGCATTTCGTAGACCGCCGCGTCCTCGTTCACCAGCACCCGCCGCACATCGGTCCTGGCGTCCAGGGCGGCGAGCAGCTTGTCGGGCCAGGTCCGGGAGAAGCCCGCGTCGAGCTGCAGATAGGTGGTCTGGCCGCGCGACACGATGAGGTACGACTGCGGACCGGCGTCCTTGAGCGCCGCGACGAGCGGCTTGACCAGCACCGGATCGCTGGGCGCGAGCACTGGCACATAGGTCACCTTCTCCATGTCGCGGGCATTCCACGGCATGTTCGGGGTGACATCGTCGACGGTGTCCTTGCTGAGCCACAGCACGCGGGCCGAAGGGGCGTCGTGTGCGTAGACGTAGTTCATCGCGGCGACCTCGCCCGTGCGGACGCGCTCGAAGGACTCGTTGCCCCAGCGGGCGACGAGGAAGCCGCCGATGAGGACCCAGCCGGCCAGCAGGGCGGCCAGCGGAGCGAGGCGGCCGCGGTCGGAGGAGGTGCGGGGGAAGATGGCGAGGGCGGCGAGGGCGGCGGCGCCCGGGAGGGCGAAGAGGAAGACGCGGAGCGCCATTTCGCCGCCGTAGGACTGCATGCCGAAGCCGCAGAAGGGGACGAGGAGGAGGACGAGGAGGGCGCGGTCGTTGATGCCGGCCCAGCGGCGCCGGAGCCAGCCGAAGGCGGCGAGGGACATGACGCCGGCGGCGAGGAGGACGCGTACATAGAGCACCATTTTGTGGATGCTGCTGCCGCCCTCGATGCGTCCGGAGACGCTGGAGGAGACGTTTCCGCCGAGTGAGCCGACGCCGCCGAAGAGCTCGTCGAAGTGCCCGGACCAGTAGGGCTCGGCGAGGAAGCCGATCCAGCCGACCAGCAGGACGCCGCACAGGATAGGCAGCCCGCGCAGCGTGGAGCGGCGTACGAGCACCAGCAGGGTCAGGGCGCCGAGCATCATGAACGGCGTGAGCTGGTGGCTGGCCACGGAGGCGGCGAACAGCCCGACCAGCAGCGCCAGCAGGATCGCCCGGTCGGTGCGGCCCGCGATCCGGACCTCGGCCTCGCCGGGGATGAGCTTGCCCCCGGGCGGGCGGGGGGAGCGGAACCAGACCAGCAGGACGGCCACGAACATCAGGTAGATCAGGTAGTTGAGGGACTGGGGCGAGAAGTAGTCCTGCCCGACCCAGCCGCTGAGCGCGAAGAACCAGGCCGCGCACCACTTGGCCCGCCAGCCGGCCCGCACCGCGCGCAGGAGCAGCATCAGCGGGGCCAGGTACAGCAGTTGCATCGTCAGGGGCCACCAGCGCAGGACATCCGTCAGATCGGTTACGCCGCATGCGCGTGCCGCGAAAGCGACGGCGGCGAAGAAGCCGGGCCAGGAGAAGCGGGCGTCCATGTCGGGCGCGGCGATGCCGGTGCGGTTGATGTAGTCGATGAAACCGGCGTGCTGCCATGCCGTCGCGAAGCGGGGCTGCGCCTCCAGCAGTGCGGGCACGCTGTGCAGCGAGACCACCGTCGCCAGCAGCACCGCGAGCAGCAGCCATGGACGTGGCGCGCGCAGCCACAGCCCGCCCGCGAAGGCCGCCACCAGCAGCGCGGCCCCGGCGAGGGTCGCCTTCGGCAGTACGGAGACCAGCCCGAGGCCGTCCATGGCGTCGAGCTGGGCGTCGCCCATGCCGCGCAACGGCAGCCAGTACAGGGTCAGTCCGCAGGCCAGCAGGGCCCACAGGGCGAGCGGCGCCCAGTGCGGCCGGACGCGGGACCAGGGCTCGGGCACCGGCGCGGGCTCCGGCGCGGGCTCGCGCTCTGGGAGCGGGGCCGGGGCGATGGCCTGCGGCACGCCCTGCGGAGGCGTGGGCGGGGCGGCGGGAGGCCGCCGCTCGGGGTGGTCGAAGGTGAGGCGTACGCCGAGCTGAAGCGTGTCCTGGTCAAGGGCGGCGGCGCGCTTGGCCCAGCGGGTGCCGTAGACGACGTCGAGGTCGTCGCCGGAACCGGCGGCGCAGGGATCGGGCTCGGGATCGGGCTCCTCCGCGGGAGGAGCGTCGGCCAGGGCCGGCACCCGGGCCGTGGGCGCGGCCATCACACGCCGCAGCCCGACGAGCGAGATCGCCGCGATGACGACCAGGCTGCCCAGCTCCGCCCAGCCCGCCCCGACGATGCCCAGCGGACCCAGCAGGGCCAGCGTCAGCCCGAGCACCAGCACGCACAGCACGCCCTGCAACAGCGCGAGCAGCGCCGTACGGCTCTGTGCGCGCAGCACGCCGAAGAAGACCTCGATCAGCACCCGGGTCAGCGAGCACAGCGCCAGCAGCCGCAGCAGCGGCGCGCCCTCGCTCGCGTAGCCCTTGCCGAAGACGCCCAGGATGTGCGGGGCGAAGGCCAGCAGGAAGACCACGATCGGCACCATGATGCGGGCCATCCTGCGCAGCGCGGCCCGGCAGTTCTCGGCGATGCGCGAGGGGTCGTGCGAGCCCTCGACCGTCAGCGACGAGCCCATGTTGATCGCGAGCAGGTCGATCGTGCCGCCGATCGTCATCGTGATGTAGAAGTACGCGTTGTCCGCCGAGCTGATCTGCGAGGCGACCAGCACCGGCACCAGGTACACCACCGCCAGCGCGAACAGCGACCCCGTGGAGTCGCCCGCGACGAACCGCCCCATCTCCCGCGTCGTCGGCGGCTCCCCCTGCCCGGCCGTCGCGGCGACGTGCCGCGGCACGAGCCGCCGGAAGACCAGCCAGCCCAGTGGGATCACCGACAGCGCGATCGCCGCCACCCAGGACACGAACACCCCGGCCGTCGGCACCGCCGCCGCGATCGCGATCAGCAGCGCCAGCTTCGCCGCGGAGAAGATCGTGTTGCCGACCGGCACCCACAGCGCGCTGCGCAGCCCCGTCAGCACCCCGTCCTGCAGCGTCAGCAGCGACCAGCCGATCACCGCCGCGATGAACCCGAGGCCGTGCGAAGTCCCGTGCAGAAAGCGGTACGACGGCCCCCAGAAGTCCAGCGTCAGCAGGAACACCGCCGCCGCGAAGGCCACGATCGCCGAAGTCCCGGCGTACGTCCGGAAGATCAGCAGCCCGGCTCTTCGCCCCGACACCGGGATGAAGCGGGTCAGCGCCCCGGTCAGCGTCACCGCCATCAGCCCGGCCAGGAACTTCATCGCGGCGATCGCCGCCGAGCCCTGGCCGACCGCGTCCTCGGTGTAATAGCGGGCCGCGATCAGCCAGTAGCCCAGGCCCAGGACGGCCGACACGCCGGTGTTCAGCATCAGCGCGTACGCGTTGCGGAAGAGGTGGTTCGCGCCTGTTGTCCTCACCACCTCCTCAGTGGTGGCCGGCTCGCGAGTCGTCGTATCAGACACGGGTCCCGGATACCTTCCGCAGGCACTGGCGGGTTCTGCGCACCACGGCGTACCCCTTGGTCAGCGCCCGGTCCCCGGCGAAGTTCCGCCCCACGGCCCCGGCTCCGCCGCTCACCATCCGCTCGAACTCCTCGACCCCGGTGCTCCGCCGCACCGTCACCCGCTCCAGTGCGTACGGCCCCTGGCCGCGCGCCGCCAGGGCGTTCCCCACCGCCAGCGACACCCCGAACCCGGCCGCCCGCACGGTCCTGCGCACCCGGCGGTCCGAATAGCCGTACGGATACGCGAACGACACGGGCGGCGCCCCGCCGCCGAGCTCCTCGCGCAGGATCTCCTTGCAGCGCAGCACCTCGAACCACAGCCTCTCGTCGGTCAGTTGGTCCATCTCCGGATGGGTGTGGCTGTGCCCGCCGATCTCCACCCCCGCCGCCTCGAGCTCCCGCACCTGCTCCCAGTCGAGCATCCTGTCCAGCGCGGCCCCGCTCTGCACCTCATGCGCACCGCGCAGCCAGCCCGTCGTCGCGAACAGCGTCGCCGCGAAGCCGTGCTTGCGCAGGACGGGCAGCGCGTGCGTGTGCACGCCCTCATATCCGTCGTCGAACGTGATCAGCACGGGCCTTCGGGGGAGCGGGCGGCTCTCCCGCCACGCGGCGGCCAGCGCCGTGGCCGTCAGCGGCGTGAAGCCGTTCTGCGCGAGCAGCGCCATCTGCTCCGCGTACGCGGCGGGGGTGACGGACAGGCCATACGTCGCCCGGGGCGGGGCCTGGGCCACGGCGTGGTACATGAGGATCGGAACGCGGTTTTCACTGCCGTGCCGCGTCATCAGGGCTCTCCTTCCGCGGGCTTCTGGCCGACGGGGATTCCCCCACCCCGCCCCTTCCCGAAACCAGGGGGCAAGCCCCCTGGACCCCCGAACGCCCTTCGGGCGTGTCCTCAAACGCCGGACGGGCTGACTCTCCGCGCAGGCGGGCGACGCTGTAGCCCGTGGCAGTCACCGCGATGCCGGAGGCGATCGCGGCGGCGCGGCCGAGGCTGCCGGGGCGGCCCCGGAGCGCGTCGCGCAGGGCGCGCGCGGCGCCGAGGGGGAGCACGCGGGCGGCGTAGGCGCGCTCGGTAGCTAGGCCGGCGTCGACGCCCACGCTCCGGGTGACGAGGGCCTTGGACAGCCCTTCCGCGTAGCAACGGCTCCGGAAGTAGCCGTAACCCTCCCGCTCGGCGGGGACGCGGTGCCAGATGACGGCGCGGTCGTCGATCAGGAGCACGGCGCCGGGCTTGGCCTGGGTGAGGCGGATGCAGAACTCCGTCTCCTCGCAGCCCATGGGCCGGCGGTCGCCGTCGCGTCCGATGCCGGTGGCGAAGCCGCCGGCGATGTCGAAGGCGATGCGACGGAAGGAGGCGTTGCCGCCCAGGACATTGCGGACGGGGGCACGTCCGGGCGGCTGGCCCCGGTAGGAGGCTCCGACGACCCAGTCGAACTCCTCGGGGAACCATGCGGGGCGGCGGCCGGAGGCCCAAAGGGGGCGGGTGCGGCCGCCGACGCCCAGGACGAGCGGGTCGGCGTAGGCGTCGGCGAACCAGCGGAGCCAGTCGCGTTCGGCCACGGCGTCGTCGTCGAGGAAGGCGACGATGTCGCCCTCGCAGGCGGCGATGCCGGTGTTGCGGCCGGCGGACAGGCCGCGGGGACCGGCGTTGGCGAGCACGCGCATGCGATGCGTGCCGCCGTACTGTTCATCGAGGCGCCGCAGGAGCACGGGATTGTGGTCGACGACGAGCAGGACGTCATGTGCGGGCAGGCTCTGCGCCCGCACCGAGGCCACCGCGGCGAGGATGTCGTCCCAGCGGTCCTCGGTGTAGACGCAGATGACCACGGAGATGCGCTCCGCGCTCACCGCTTCTCCTTGCGGCGCTCGCCGAGAATCACCCGCAGCACCCGCAGCCCGTCCCGGACCGCCCGCAGGTTGCTGACGCCGTGGATCCGTACGTACTCGTGGCTGGGGATCTCCTGCACACGGAGCCCCGCCTTGACGACTCTTATGTTCATGAGGGTCTCGACCTCGAAACCGGTGCAGTCCAGGGTGATCTTGTCCAGGCAGTGCCTCCAGAAGGCGTTGTATCCGTAGCAGAGGTCGGTGTAGCGGGCCCCGAACTTGGCGTTGACCGTCGCGCAGAGCATGCGGTTGCCGAGCTTGCGGATCGGGGTCATGTCGTCCGTGCCGCCGCCGTTGGCGAAGCGGGAGCCTTTTGCGAAGTCGGCACCTGCGACGAGGGCCGAGACATAGGAGACGATCTCGTTGCCGTCGGCGGAGCCGTCGGCGTCGACCATGACGATGATCTCGCCCGTGCAGGCGGCGAATCCGCTGATCAGCGCATCGCCTTTGCCCCGCCCGGTCTGCTCGACGACCCGCACCTTCGGCCACAGTTCGCGCGCGACCTTGACCGTGTCATCGGTGGAGTGGCCGTCGACGAGCACCACTTCATGGATCCAGGAAGGCAGTGTGGCGAAGACATGAGGCAGGTTCGCCGCCTCGTTCATCGCCGGGATGACCACGCTGACCAGCGGCGCGATCGCCAAGTGTGCCGACACCTCGGTGAAATGGATCGGCATCACCGTAGGAGCCTGCCCGGTGACTGCCGGGCGCAGAAAGGAGCTCATGAGTCCTTTTTTCCCTCTCGTCCGGTGGACCGCCCGCCCCCGGGCGGTCCTGTGGTGTGTCCGGTTCGAAAGGGGGGTTTTCCCACCTGACCCAAGTCGTGGTCACGCGTGGCACGCATGACGAATACGGCTCCTGGCGGCTCAGGCGGGTGGGCATGCGTGACTGGCCGCGCGGCTCGCGACTCGGCCACGGGTCCTGGTGGCCGAGCACGGTACCCCCCTACCGCGCCCCGCACCGTCCCATCGCGACTGACTGGCCCTCCCCTGAGCCGCTGACTGTGATGGACCGTTGCGGGTGGATTACGACGGTATTGATGATTGCGACTCTAAGGCAAGACCTGTGGCACTGAATACCATTTGACTTAAATTAGTGCGAGGTTGTCGCATTGATCTTGCCTGTACGTCAATGTCCGTTATCGCGCTCCGGCGCGCAACCGCCCCACACGCTTCAGCAACCGGTCCGCGGGCTCCCGCAGCCGGGGCCGGGCCGTCACCGCGTTGCGCAGCGCGCGCACCGGCGCACGCCGCGCGCGATGCCCGAGCGCGACCGGGTGCGGACGGGTCACCCAGCCCTCGGAGACCACGAGATCGCGGGTCTTGAGCGACTCCTTGTACTCCTTCTCCCCGCGCCCCAGATCCAGGTACGCGATGCCCTCGGCGGCGGCCGCCTCCGCCATCCGCAGATGGAGGATCAGCCCCGGCGAGTACTTGGCGAAGGCCGGGTCGTACGCGGGGAACCAGCACGCCAGGACGGACGGCGTGCGCATGCCGAAGTGCGCGGCGACCGGGTGTCCGTCCGCGTAGAGCACCGACAGCAGCCCCGCGAAGGAAGGGCTGCGCGAGTGGAAGAGATGCTCCACGAGCTCGACGATCCAGGGCCGGGCGAAGCGGTCGCTGCGCCCGGTTCTTCGGTACTGGGCGGACTTCCACTCCATGAGGGTGCGCAGCGCCGCCGGGTCCCGCTCGTCGTGCACATAGCGGACCGCGCCGAGGTCGCGGCCGAGTTTGCGCTCCTTGGCGAGGGTGGTGCGCACGAATTTGGGGGAGTGGCTGCGAATTTGGCCGAGATACGCCTCATAGCCGTGCTCCACGTCCATGACGGGCGACGGGAACGAGCCACCGGCGCCCTCCTCGAACGGTTTCTGGCCGTCCACGAGGTGGTCGAACTCCCACACCGCCAGCCCGCAGGCGCGCAGCAGTTCACGGGCGTCCCACTGGAAGCCCGGCCGGTGCACCAGCCCCTGGCAGTCCGACAGCCCCAGCCCCACCGCGCGGCCCACACCGGCGGCGGTGCGCTGGAAGGGGAAGAACGCGACCGGCTCACCCTCCTCGCGCATCACCGCGACCCGTACGCCGCGGTGATGGCGGCCCACGGCGAGCGTGAACTCCGGCGCGAGGAAGGGATTGTCCAGCTGCGGGCTGCCCATGGTGGCGGCCTGGGACTGCACCGCGGCCCAGGCCGCCCGGTCGGCGGCGGTGAGATCGCCCGGGCGGTGAACCGAGATGCGCATGCCGTTGTTGAGGACGCTGCCGCTGTTCATGCGCATGTTCGCTCTCTCCGTCAAGGAGCCCGCCTTCCCCCGTCGGCCCCGTCGGGCCCGTTGCGGCTGTACGCCCGCTGCAGGAGCGGCAGCAGGAACAGGACCGCGCTCAGCGCTGTGACGACGGCGACCCCGCCGCGTACGGACCACATGTGCAGCGCCAGCATTCCCTGGGCGACCAGCAGGTCCACCACGATGGCGCCGGCTGCCGCGATCACGGTCCGGCTCAGTGGATCGAGGCTGCGCAGGGCGGCGGCGAGCGCGGCGCCCGGGGCGGTGAGCAGGAAGAAAAAGGTGAACGGGGCCCGTACGGGCGAGGCGATGTCCGCGAGCGCGAGCACCGCGCCGACTCCGCCGACCCCGACGGCGGCCCCGGCGAGCAGGGGGATGGACTCCCTGCCGATCGTCTGTCTGTGTGATTGTCTGCGCGTTGGTTGCATTGGCGACTTTGCCCCCCAAAACGCCGGATGCAGGGATTCAGCGTCGCGCAGCCCACGCGGGAAATCAAGCGGCCGCCGTCCACGGGAGGACGACGGCCGCTTGTCGTGGTGCGGAACCGGACGTTACGACACGATCTGGAGGAGCTTGTTCGGCGAGCCCGTGCCGACGCTGGTCAGCTTGCTGGACGCGGCTCCCGCGACCAGGGCGCTGGCCACGGCGGCCGGGGTGGCGGTGGTGTGGCCGGCCAGGTAGACGGCCGCGGCACCGGCGACGTGGGGGGTGGCCATCGACGTGCCCGAGAGGGTCGCCGTGGCCGTGTCGCTGGTGTTGTAGCCCGCCAGGATCGACGAGCCCGGGGCGAAGATGTCCAGGGTCGAGCCGTAGTTGGAGTAGCTGGCCTTGGCGTCGGCGCTGGTGGTCGCGCCGACGGTGATCGCGGTGGCGACCCGGGCGGGGGAGTAGCTGGACGCATTGGCGGACGAGTTGCCCGCCGCGACCGCGTAGGTCACGCCCGAGGCGATCGAGTTGGCCACCGCGGTGTCGAGCGAGGTGCTGGCGCTGCCGCCCAGCGACATGTTGGCGACGGCCGGGCTCGTGTGGTTGTTGGTCACCCACTCGATGCCCGAGACGACGCCCGCCGTGGTCCCGGAGCCGCTGTTGTTGAGCACCCGGACTGCGACGATCTTCGCCGCCTTGGCGACACCGTAGGTGGTTCCGGCGATGGTCGTGGCGACGTGAGTGCCGTGGCCGTTGCCGTCCTGCGCGGTGCTGTCGCCGTCGATGAAGTCGTAGCCGTAGCTGGCCCGGCCGCTGATCTGGGAGTGCGTGATGCGCACGCCCGTGTCGATCACGTAGGCCGTCACACCGCTGCCGGCGGTGTCCGGGTAGGTGTACGTGCCGCTCAGCGGCAGGCTCGCCTGGTCGATCCGGTCCAGGCCCCAGGGGGCGCTCGACTGGGTCGCGTCGGCGTGGACCACCTGATCCTGTTCGACATAGGCGACGGACGGGTTGGCGGCCAGCCGCTTGGCCTGGGTGGCCGTGAGCTTGGCGGCGTAGCCGTTCAGGGCGGTCTTGAAGGTCTTCTTCACCGTGCCGCCGTACCCGGATATCAGCGCCTTGCCCTGCGAGGACGTCGACTTGAAGCCCGCGGTCTTCTTCAGGGTGACGATGTAGCTGCCCGGCACCGCGTCGGCCGACCCGGCGTGCAGGACCGTGCCCAGCGCCGGCGCCGCGTGGGCGGGGAGGGTGGTGCCGACGCCGAGTGCGGCGGCCGCGGCCGTAGCGGCGATAACTGCGGCAAGGCGCCGCCTGGTTGTACGCATCACTGCCATCGCGAGGGAGTCCTCCTCGATCGGTGGCGCGCTGTGTGTGGTGCGTGCGCGCTCGTGGGGGGGTGTTGTGCGCGGGGTCGCGCAAGTGACCAAGGGTCAGGATTTGGTTCTCCCTTGCCCTTGGCTTGCTAAAGATTCGCCCAACCACCCCCATAGGACAAGGGTCTTGAGTGGATGTCATAGCCCTGTCATGTTCTTGAAATTTGGCATGCACACTTCCCGAATCGGTTACCGCTTGGTACGACAGATGCGGCAGAGATCCTGCTAAGGGAGGTTTCATGAGACTGTCCCGATTCCTGTCAGCCGCATCCGCGCTGTTCCTTACCGCCACTCTCGCCCTGATCGGTGCGGGTTCGGCACACGCCGCGGGCCCCGTCTACGCGGCCCTCGGCGACTCGTACTCCGCCGGCGTCGGCAGCGGAAGCTACGACAGCGCCAGCGGCACCTGCTACCGCAGCAGCAAGGCGTACCCCCAGCTCTGGGCTGCCGCGCATACTCCGTCCGGGTTCTCTTTCGCGGCCTGTTCCGGTGCGAAGACGACCGACGTGATCAACAATCAGCTCGGCTCGCTCACCAGCGCCACCGGTCTGGTCAGCATCAGCGTTGGCGGCAACGACGCCGGCTTCTCCGACGTCATGACCACCTGCGTCACCTCCACCACCGCCACCTGCGTCAGCCGCATCAACACCGCCCGCGCCTACGCCACCGACACCCTCCCCGCCCGCCTCGACGCCGTCTACAACGCCATCGCCGCGAAGGCGCCCAACGCCCGTGTGGTGGTTCTCGGTTACCCCCACTTCTACAAGCTCGGCACCCTCTGCATCGGCCTCAGCGAGACCAAGCGCTCCGCCATCAACGCCGCCGCCGACCTCCTCGACACCATCACCGCCAAGCGCGCCGCCGACCACGGCTTCACATTCGGTGACGTACGCGGCACCTTCACCGGCCACGAGCTGTGCTCCGGCTCGGCTTGGCTGCACAGCGTGACGCTGCCGATCTACGAGTCCTACCACCCCACCGCCGCAGGCCAGTCCGGCGGCTACCTGCCGGTGTTCACGGCAGCGGCGTAGCCCGCCGGGCCACCAGGCCGACAGGCCGTCAGGCCGTCGGGGAGCCGGTCGTTCCGCCGGTCGTACCGCCATCGCTGGGAGACGGTGACTCGCAGGTCACCGTGAACGGCACGCGGTTGGACTGGAGGGACGCCGGCTCCTTGACGTCCACGGCGATCCAGTCGGCGGCGGTGCCGTAATCCGCCGGGTAGGAGAGCTCGGTGTGGGTGACGGTCCGGCTCCTCGCGCCGCCGTGGGGGAAGCCGACGGTCTTCCACTCGGGGTCGGAACTGCCGCCGTTGGCGGTGCGCCAGTGGTAGGTGACGGTGGCCGGGGTGCGGCTGACCGTGATGACGGCGGAGAAGGACGGGGCGTTCGCCTCCGGGGGCGGGCACGTGCCGGTGTAGGCGTTGCGTACGGCCGAGACCTCGACGGTGACCGTGAGCGCGGCCGGTGAGGAGGCCGAGCCGGTCGTACCGGCGCTGCTGCTTCCGGCGGTGGTGCCGGCGGACGACGAGCCGGCCGTTCCGGCTGTGGTGCTGCTGCCGGCGGTCGAGCCTTCGGAGGCCCCGGAGGACCCGGAGGACGTCACACCGCCGCCGCTGGAAGTGGCGCTGTTGCCGTTGTCCGTCGAGCCGCCGCCCCCGTCGTCGAGCAGCGCCCAGGCGACCCCGCCCGCCGCCAGGGCGAGCGCGAGAGCACCGGCGGCGATGGCGACGGCGGCCCGGCGTGGATGCGGGACACGGTCGGTGACCGTGGAGGGGAAGGGTGTCGGCGCCGTCGGTGCCGCGTACGGGGCCGTGGCGGGCGGCGACGGCGACAACGACGGCGAGGGCGGCCCGGCGATCGTCGGCGTGTACGGGGTCCGGCCCGCAGCCACCGCGTCCAGCATCCGCTGGGCATCGGCGCCGTCCAGCCGCTCGGCCGGTTCCTTGCGCAACAGCCCCTCGATCACCGGCGCCAGCGGTCCGGCCCGCTGCGGCGCGGGCAGCGGCTCGTCCACGACCGCCCGCAGTGTGCTCAGCGCCGTCGTGCGGCGGAACGGCGAACCGCCCTCCACCGCCGTGTACAGCAGCACCCCCAGCGACCACAGGTCCGACTCCGGCCCCGCCGCCCGTCCCAGCGCCCGCTCCGGGGACAGGTATTCGGGCGAGCCGACGACCTCCCCGGTACGGGTGATGGCGGACGTGCCCTCGATGGCGGCGATGCCGAAGTCGGTGAGCACGATGCGGCCGTCATTGCCGATCAGCACGTTGCCGGGCTTCACATCCCGGTGCAGCACCCCGCGTTCGTGCGCGACCCGCAGGGCCGCCAGCACCCGGCCGCCGATCTCGGCGGCCCGGCGCGGGGACACCGGCCCGTCGGCCTCCAGGACGTCGGAGAGGGCCAGGCCGCGTACGAGCTCCATCACGATCCAGGGATGGCCCTCCGCCATCGCCACGTCGTACACGGTGACCACGTTCGGGTGGTCCACCCGGGCCGCCGCCCGGCCTTCCTGCTCAAGGCGCGCGTACAACTGCCGTACGGAGGCCTCGTCGAGCCCGGCCGGAGCGCGTACCTCCTTCACCGCGACCTCGCGGCCCAGAACCTCGTCGCGGGCCCGCCACACCACGCCCATGCCGCCACGGCCCAGCTCGCTCAGCAGCCGGTAGCGCCCTGCCACGACTCGTTCCGTCATTGGCGAACTCCCCCATCCCGTCGCCGGTGTCGCCGCCCAGCATGACCGAACTTCCCCCTCAACGGCCCCATTAGTCCTGAATCGTCTTGGGGGCTGTCCGGTTGCCGGTGGATCAGCCCAGCATGGCGATCGCGCCCCTGAGCACCAGCCCGCAGCCCAGCGCGAGCACGATGCCCGCCGTCCCCAGCGGCGCCACGCGCTGCGCGATCGCCGCCAGCCGGCCGGCGCGTGTGCCGCTGTTCAACATCTGCGCCCGCCCCGCCAGCTTCCCGAGCCGTACGACCGCGAACCCCGCCGCCGTCAGCGTCAGCGCCAGCCCCGCCCCGTACGCCAGCACCAGCAGGAACCCGAACCACGCCTGCCCCAGTGCCGCCGCCCCCACGAGCACGACCACGGCCGACGGACTCGGCACCATGCCGCCGGCGAAGCCGAGCAGGATCGTGCCGCGCAGCGTCGGGCGGGCGGTGGGGTGGTGGTGATGGTGGTGGGGGTGCGGGTGGGGGTGCGGGTGCGGGTGTGTTTCGGCCTCGGGCTCGGGCTCGGGCCGTTCGGCGACGAGTACGGCTGTGGGGGCGGCGGTCAGCGCGTGGTCGTGCCCGTGGCCGTGTTCGGGCTCCTGGTGGGTGTGACCGGTGCCGTGCGAATGCCCGTGGCCATGGTCGTGGCTGTGCCCGTGGTCGTGCCCGTGCCCGTGCCCGTGGTCGTGGCTGTGTCCGTGCTGTCCGCGCAGCCGCCACGCCCGGCGCAGCAGCGTCGCCCCCGCGAAGGTCACCAGCAGGCCGCTCGCGATGCCGAGCCAGCCGATCACCGACGGTGCCGCCGCCGAACCCGCCGTCACCAGCAGGCCCAGCGCGAACACGCCCATCGTGTGCGTAACAGTCACCGACGCGCCCAGCGCGAACATGTCGCGTCGCGAGCTGCGGCCGCCCGCCGCTGCCGCCGCGGCCATCAGTGTCTTGCCGTGCCCCGGCGCGAGCGCGTGCATCGCGCCCAGCACCAGCGCCGCGCCGAACGCCAGCGCGGCGAAGCCGAGGGTCAGGTCGTGGCGGGCCACGAGCCCCGTGAGCGCCTGCGTCCAGCGGTCCGTGCCGCGCGGCAGCACGGACGCGGCTGCCGGTGCGTCATCGGAAGAGGCCGACAGGGCCGGTCCGCCCGGCTTGGTGCTCAGCGCCGCCGTGCGCTCGTTCGCCGGCGATGACAGCAGGTCCTTCGGATACGACGTCAGCCGGTGCGAGACCGACTCCTCCGGCGCGTCCGAGCGGGTCAGCGTCCGCCGGTCGCCGCGTGCGGTGATCTCCCGCCAGCCCGGGCCCGTGCCGATGTCCGCCGGGCGGAACGCGATCGCGGCCGCCGCGTTGCTCGGCAGCGCCGCCGTCAGCCGGCACTCCACGCGCAGCGTCGGCAGGCTCGCCTGCCCCGGGCGTACGGAGGCGCTCGCGGACTTCACCGTGAGCGGCTCGGCCGTGCCGTTGACCGTCAGCCGCGCGCCCTGCGCCGCCGCGGCGCAGCGGCTGCCCGCCCAGGCCTTCAACTCGGCCGGCGCGAGCTTGTCGTTCTCGTCCTTGTCGATGTCCGGCTTCGCCTGCGCGGCCGGGATCTCCGCGAGGTCCTCCACGTGGTCCACGCGGAGCTGGCTCGCCGCCGCGACGAGGCCGTCGTAGCGGTTGACCGTGAAGTTGCCGAGCGGATGCGCCTGCGCGGTCGCGGCGGGCAGCACCACGGCGGCCACGGCCGCGACCAGCACGGCGGCGGCCTTGGCGACGGTTGTCCTGCGGCTGGTCATGGCCGGTCCCCCTTGGTTGCGGTGTGCTGGCGGCTGCGGGTCCGGTGGGCGATGAGTGCCCCCCACCCCGCCCCTTCCCGAACCAGGGGCTCCGCCCCTGGACCCCGAACGCCCTGCGGGCGTGTCCTCAAACGCCGGACGGGCTGGATGGTGGCCGCCCTCACTTCGCACCGTCCAGCGCGGCGAGCGCGGCCTTCGCGGTACGGGAAGAGGTGGGCGAGAAGCCGGGGTTGAGCTTCAGGGCCGCGCTGAGCGAGGTGCGAGCCGCCGTGCGGTCGCCGAGCGCGCGCTCGATCATGCCGCGGTGGTACATGAAGAGCGCGTTGCGGTAGCCGGGCGCGGCAGCGGCCTTCGCGTAGCCGAGGGCTTCCTTGTCGTGGCCGTTGACGTGCAGGGCCCAGGCGAGGGCGTCGGCTGTGTGGACGCTGTGGCGGCGCTGCCATTCGGCGCGGGCGGCGTTGAGGGCCTCCTCGCGGTCGCCGTGGTCGGCGGCGACGAGGGCGGTGTCGAGGTCGGTGGCGACACCGTTCGCACGGGCGAGCTCGATCCAGGTGGTGACGACCCGGTACTGCTGCAGGGCGCGCTTGCGGTCGCCCTTGGCCTCGTAGACCTCGCCGAGGGCGGCGAGCTGCGAGGGAAGCGGGTAGCGGCGTACGACCTCGGCCAGGTCCTTGGCGGCGTCGTCGAGGTCGCCCTGGGCGGCGTAGGTGCGGCCGCGGCCGTCGAGGGCGGGAATGTAGGAGGGCGAGGACTTCAGCGCGGCGTTGAAGCGCTGCATCGCGGTGGCGTACTGGCCCTGGGTCCAGGCGAGCTGGCCGAGCGCGGTGGTGACGTAGGCGATGTCGCCGGGGGAGACGGCGGAGCCGAGGGCCTGTTCGAGGACGCGCCGGGCGCCGGCGGGGTCGCCGCGCAGTTCGAGGACGTAGGCGTACCGGGTGAAGATCGGGATGCCGGGCTTCAGGGCGTCGGCGTGCTTCGCGGCGCCGAAGGCGTCGTCGTAGCGGCCGAGTTCGACGAGGGCGTCGATGCGGATGGCCAGGGCGCGCTCGCTGTAGGGGTTGATGGCGAGGGCGCGGTCGGCGTTGCGCAGGGCCGTGGGGAAGTCGTGGCGGGCGGCGGCGAGGGCGGCGCGGCCGGCGAGGGCGGCGTCGTTGTCGTTGCGCTGGATCGTCATGGAGCGGTCGAACGCCTCCTCGGCCTGGGGATAGCGGGTCGGGTCGCCATTGGTGCGGGCCTGCTCCACGTAGGCGGCGCCGAGGGTCGACCAGCCGGCCGCGTCCTTGGGTTCCGCGCGCAGGTGTGCCTGGAGGGCGGCGATGACGTCCGCGATGTCGGCGTTGGCCAGCCGCTCCAGCGGGGCGTCGGCGGCGGTCACGACGTGGGTGGCGCCCGAGGGCTCCCCGCTGTCGCCGATCGCGATCGCCCCGGCGGTGAGCGCCACCGCGAGTGCCACGACCATGGCGGCGGTGCCGAGCCTGCGGCGCCATCGGGGCCGGGGTGTCTCGGTCACGGGCTCTGCCGTCACGGTCTGCGCGGAGGCGGGCATCGCGTACGCCTTTCGGGTTTCAGGAGTTCGGAAGTTCGGTGGCTCGGGCTGCCGGGCAGGCGGCCCGGCCGCCCGGGGGGAGCGGGGGCGGCCGAGCCGTCGGGGAGGGCGGCGGCCGTGGTGGGGGGAGTCAGGGTTTCCACGGCCGCCGCCGGGTCAAGGACCCGTGAGGGTCAGGGACAGGCGGTCAGTAGCGCAGCGCGCGGCGGCCGCGCGGGCTGCGGCGCGAACGCCACCACACCAGTCCGCCGGCGATGAGCGCCACACCGGCCGCGCCGGAGATTCCGGAGGCGATGAGCACGGTGTTGTCGTCGCCGGAGATGAGCCCGGCGCCGCCGTTGAGCACGTTGGTGCCGGACTTGGTGCTGACGCCCTTCGCCAGCGGCCCGTCCGAGCCGGCGGCCGGGTTCGCCACGTAGGGGAAGTGCTTCTCGAACGACTTGTCGTTGGCGTCCACCGCGTCACCGAGGTCGTTCGGGCTGCCGACCAGCTCGCCCTCGACGGCCTGGAGCGAGATGTCCAGCACGTCGTCCGTCAGCCGCCGCCCGTTGGGGAAGCCCTGGTTGTCGCCGTCCAGGACGCCGAGCCGCTTCGGCTTGGCAGTGGGCTTGATCGAGGTGTTGAGCCGCAGTTCCTCCGCAGCGCGCACGTACGGCGGCTGGTTGAGGCCCTTGACGCCGGTCAGGAAGACCGACACCAGGTCCTTGCGGGGCTCGGAGGGCGCCTTGATCTTGAAGATGCCCTCGATGAGCTTCGGCAGCTCGGGGTTGGTGACGTTCTTCAGGAACTGCCCGTCGTCATAGGGGTCGGACGCGTTGAACTTGTCCTTGTCCTTGAGCGGGTTGACGACCTCGTTGACCAGCGGGTTGCCGAGCCGCGAGACCTGGACGTAGTGCCCGCTGGAGTTGAGCCGCTGGGTGGTCGCGTGGATGCCGATGATCGGCTGCTTCGAGGACTCGCGGATGTACTTCGTCGGCACCTGGATGGCCAGGGTGTTGACGTTGTAGCCCTTGAGGGTGTCGTCGCCGACCTCGGACAGGTCGCCGCCGTACAGCAGGTCGAAGACCCGCAGGTCCGCGAAGAACGGGTCGTCGGCCTGGCCCGCGAAGACGGAGCTCTCGCCGCTGATGCCCTTGATGGCCTGCTTGCGCAGCGTCGAGTAGTAGGGCATCGACGCCTTGCCGACGTTGGAGGGGGCGGCCGTGATGTTCTTGGCGATCCGGGTCTTCTTCTCGACGTAGCCCTTCTTCAGCTTGAACAGGTCGACGTCGTACGTCTGGAAGACGTTGAGGTCCGGGTCGTCGAGGCTGGTGACCACGCCGGTGTTGTACAGGAACGACTTCTTGTTGCGGATGTGGGTCTTGAAGGTCCAGCGGTAGATGTAGTCGTCCCGCGCGTCGCCGTCGTTGTCGATGTGGATGTCGTACTGGGCCTGGTCGGAGAACTGGTAGAAGTTCGGCCCGCCCGCCGGGTCCTCGAAGGGGATGTAGTTGGCCACGATCGTGGTCGTGTCCTTCTTGTCCGGGCTCTGGAACGCGTACAGGTCCGTGTTGTCGAACTGCGGCTGCCCCGAGATCAGCGGGGCCTCGCGGTGGCTGGAGGCGGCTGCCGTCCCGGGCTGGAGGGCGGCGACACCCGCCGTCGCGATCCCCCCGGCGGCCAGCGCGCCCGCGGTGAACAGGGCAACCCTCCTCCGTCCTCCGAGCAACGGGTTGAGCTTGCTCCTGATGTCTGCGGTCATCGCGTCGGTCCTTCGGCTTGAGGTGCCCGCCCTGTGGCGAAGCGCTCACGAGGTTGTTCGGAAGCCATACGTCGGCGGATTGGTAAGAAGTTCAGCGAGTTGAGCAATCCGTTCAGATACCTCGCTCCGAATGGCTGTTGTCGGGACAATGACCACGCCGCAAAGGGAGGAGACGGAGTGCACGTGGTTCGCAAGGACATCAGGGACAGCCAAGAGGCCGACCGGCTGCTGCCGTTGGTAGGTCGTGGCGATCATCAAGCCTTTGAGGAGCTGTACAACCTGGTGTCAGGACCCGTGTACGGGCTGGTGCGACGGGTGCTGCGGGACCCGGCGCAATCCGAGGAGGTCGCGCAGGAAGCCCTGCTCGACGTCTGGCGCAGCGCCCCCCGTTTCGACCCGGAGCGCGGCACCGCCCTCTCCTGGATACTGACCTTCGCCCACCGCAGGGCCGTCGACCGCGTGCGGTCGGCGCGCGCGGCCACCGAACGGGAGCTGAAGGTCGGGCGGCAGTCCGACGGCCCCGCCTTCGACCAGGTCACCGAAGCGGTCGAAGGCACCCTCGAACGAGAATGGCTGCTCCGCTGTCTGGAGCGGCTCACCGATCTGCAACGGCAGTCGGTCACGCTGGCGTACTACGACGGCTACACCTATCGCGAGGTCGCGAACCGTCTGTCCGTACCGCTCGGCACCGTCAAGACACGGATGCGCGACGGCCTCACCCGGCTGCGCGAATGCCTGGGGAGCGCGGCATGAGGCGCCGGATCCATGAACTGGCCGCGGCCTACGCGCTCGACGCGCTGGAGCCGAAGGAACTACGCCGCTTCGAGCGGCACCTGAACCGCTGTGAGCCCTGCGCCTACGAGGTGCGGATGCTCAGCATCGACACCGTACGGCTCGGCCGTGCCGCCGCCGCCCCCGCGCCACCGCAGATGCGGGCCCGGGTGCTGACGGTGGCGCGCATGACCGCCCAGGAACAGGCCACGGCGGGGGCCCGCCCCGCCGCGCGCCCTGCTGACGTACGGGCTGCGGCCCGTCCCGCCGCCGCCCGTCCCAGGTCGCGCGGCGTCAGGCCCAGGCTCCGGCTGACCGCCGTCGCGGCCGCCTTCTGCCTCGGGGCCGCCGTCATGCTGGGCGTGCTGTACCAGCGTACGAGCGCCGAACTGGACCGCGAGCGCACGGCCGCCGCCGCCGTCAACCAGGTGCTCGCCGCTCCCGACGCCGCCGCCCGCACCGGCACCGACGCGCAGGGCCGGGGCATCACGGCGGTCGTCTCCACCTCCCTGCACCGGGCGGTGGTCACCACCCACGGACTGCCCGCCGCGCCGGCCGGGAAGGTCTACCAGCTGTGGCTGATGGGCGAGTCGTCCTCCTCGGTCCGCTCCGCCGGCCTGCTGCCCGACGGTGGCGGTCCGGTGGTCGCTACCGCACTGAATGCCCGATCCACGGCATTTGCGGTGACCCTTGAGCCGGATGGCGGATCCAAGAGTCCGACTACCACGCCCGTCGCCCAACTCGCCCTGGTGGTGCGGGAAACGGGCAATATCGCGTCAACAGCCTTGACTCAGAGGTGAATCCGGGGCAGGAGATGCGCGGGTGACGGCGCCAGGCGATAGGGTTACTGTGCCCAGTGCCGGGTGCCCTCGAACGGGTGGGGAGTGTCATGGAACAGATAGCAATGCGGAGCAGGCCACGAGTGCCTGCCATCAACTGCGGAAGCAGTGCGTCCAGCGCGCGTGTCGACCGTCATCTCGCGATACTGGCCGGCCCCGCCCTGCCGCAGCGCGAGACGGAGGAAGCCACGCTGCTGATGCGCGAGCTCACCGCCCGCGACCACACGCGCACCAAGGCCAGCCGCGGTGCCCGCGTCTCGCTCTTCGCGCCCCTGCGGCGGCTGCGCCGCTCCATCTTCGGCAGCCGCCGCTGACCCCCGACGCCCTCCGCTCCGCTTTCTGACAGGTTCGGACGATCCCACCGTCCCGGCACCGCGCCGCGTCCCGCGTCGGCGCGTCGGTGTGATCGTCCGGACCTGTCATGCTTGCGTCAGCCGCGCGGACGGTGCCGCCTGCACCGGTGCGGTTTCGGTGCCCCCGGCCGTGGTTGGGGGTTCCGTCCTCAATCGCCGGACGGGCTGGGTTGGCCGTGGGGTTGGGGGCGCCTGCCGGGGTCTCTCTCCTCGGCGCTCGCGACTCTGGTACTTGCTTGTCCGCGTCCGGGATCCTCGCTCGTCGCCTGCGGGAGAACCCCTCCACCGCCCCCGCCCGGCCGGACGGGCATCTTCAGCCCGTCCGGGCCTGAGGACCCGTACCCCCGCCGGCCGGTGGCCGCGAACCGGCCGAAGGGGACGGTGGAGGGATGCGCCCGGAAGCGACGAGCGAGGATCCCGGGCACGAACCAGGTCGACCCGAGTCGCGAGCGCTGAGGACGCAGTCCCGGCAGGCGGCCCCGACCGCACGACAACAGCAGGCGCACAACGGCCAACCCAGCCCGTCCGGCGCTTGAGGACACGCCCGAAGGGCGTTCAGGGGTCCGGGGGCGCCCCCCGGAAGGTCAGAGGAGGGCGAACTGCCCGTCGGGCCCCTCCTCGTGGAAGTCCAGGACGGACGCGGGCCGCCGCGCAGCGCCCGGGACGGGCAGGACGCCCGCCGCCCGGAGCTCGTCGGCGCCGATGGGCTCGGCGCCGCAGGCCCGCGCGGCAAGCGCGCCGCGCTGGGCGGTGAGCGCGTCGAGGAGGGCGACCACGGTGACAAGTTCAAGCAGCTCCGACGTCCGGGAGCGCGGCCAGCCCGGAGGGCCCGGCCAGTCCGGCGCGAGGCGCCGCCCGCACCAGGATTCGAGGGCGGGCCAGGCGGACGGCGGAACGGGGGAGACGACGCCGGTGCCGAGGCGGAGGGCCTGTTCCTCGGGGTCGTAGTCGGCGGAAGCCGGTCGGTCGGGGATCGCGGCCCGGACGTAGGGCCGTTGGCCGCCCGGCATCCGCGGCTGGCCGGTGCCGCAGCGCGCGCCGTACGTGTGGAGCCACAGGACATTGCGGCCGAGGGCCACACCCTCTGCCCACAACCCGGGATCCGCTGTCAGTACGACGTCGGCCACCCCGAAGACGGCCGTCCAGGCCAGTACGTCCTCCGGAGCCACCGGCACCCCGAGCCGTCGGCTGAGGTGATCGAGCAGGCCGGGCGCGAGATTGGGGTCGAGGCCGCCCGGGCGCCGGTAGAGCGGCCGGATCCGCCCCGGGAGCCCGGCAGGGAGAAGCGCGGTGTAGGCGAAGCCCTCGGGCTGCTCGATCGCGTAGAGCTGCCGGGTGTCGTCGGCGACACGCCAGAGCTCGGGCCGGGCCGCGTCGATCAGGCGGGGGTCGGGTATCAGCCACTGCCGGTCGAAGGGCCCGCCGGCAGCCACCCGTACGGGCTCGGGGCAGGGCCCGGACTCCGACAGGAGCCGCCCGGCCGGGGCGGGATGGCCGGGGAGCTGGGCGACGGCGCTGCGCAGGGAGCGCGAGCGGGTCGGCTCGAAGAGCGCATCGCGCTCGCCGGGTTCGGCGCGGACGAGGCGGTCCCAGCGGGCGCGGAGCGTGGCGGCTTCGGGGGCGACGATCCAGCCGCGCCCGAGCCGGAGCGGCGGGACGGCCCACGGCATGATGTCGGCCAGGCTCAGCGGCAGCGATGACGGGTTCCCCACCACCCGCATGTTAGGCCAGGCCCTAGCCGGGCGCTTCCATCGTGACCGTGAAGGAGAAGCGGTCCCCGCGGTAGCGGATCCGCGCCACATCCACCACCCGCCCGGACTCGTCGTAGACGATGCCCGTGTAGTGCAGGATCGGGCTCAGCAGCGGAACCCGCAGCAGGGCCGCGGTCTCCGGCTGGGCGAGCCGGGCCTCGACGGTGTCGGTGATGCGGCTGATCCGTACGCCGACGCGGTCCCGCAGGACCTTCACCATCGGCCAGGACTCCAGGTCCGTGACGTCGATCCGGTCGGCCAGCTCGGGGAGTACGTGGTTCTCCGCCCAGTTGACCGGCTCGCCGGCCTCGTCGAAGCGCAGCCGCCGGTAGCGGACGACCTCGGCAGTGCCGGGGAAGTGCTCGGCCAGCTCGGCGGGAACGGGGACGGTCGCCGGCCCGGGGCCCAGCAGGGTCGCACGCTCGCCGGACTGCTGGGCGACGATCGCGTCGACGGAGCCGAGCAGGCGTACGGGGGCACCGCGCAGGGCGGCCGGTTCGATGAAGGTGCCATGCCGCCGGTGCCGGCTGATCAGGCCCTCGGTCTCGAGCTCCTTGAGGGCCTGGCGCATGGTCAGGACGCTGACCCCGTAGTGCCCGGCGAGGGTGTCCTCGGTGGGCAGCCGCAGGGGCGCGCTGGCGGGGCGGCCGAGTATGGAGGCGCGCAGGGACTGCGAGACCTGGTACCACAGCGGCAGTTTGCGGTTCAGGACCAGGGAGTCAGGGGCGAAAAAGCCGCTCAAGGCCACTCCATACGTCGTCGTAGCCGGGCTGCAGGTGCGCGGCGCCCATCGCGTACGCGGTCGGTACGACCGGCCAGCGCGTCTCGAACATGAACGCCAGCCCGTCGTCGATCTTCTGCGGCCGCAGTTCGGCGGCGGAGGCCGCCTCGAAGGTGGTCCGGTCGGGCCCGTGGGCCGACATCATGTTGTGCAGGGAGGCGCCGCCCGGGACGAAGCCCCCTTCGCCGGAGGCCTTCGCGTCGTAGGCGCCCTCGATGAGGCCCATGAACTCGCTCATCACGTTGCGGTGGAAGTACGGCGGCCGGAAGGTGTCCTCGCCGACCAGCCAGCGCGGGGCGAAGACGGCGAAGTCGACGTCCGGGGCGGTCAGCACGGTGAAGATCGACGGATCCGGGTGGTCGTGGCTGATCGTGCCGAGCACATTGAAGCGGCGCAGGTCGTAGACGTACGGGACGTGTGTGCCGTGCCAGGCGACGACATCGAGCGGCGAGTGGTCGTAGGTGGCCGCCCACAGGTTGCCGCCGAACTTGTTGATCACCTCGACGGGCTCGCCGTCCCGGTCCTCGTACGCGGCCACCGGGGCCAGGAAGTCCCGGGGACTGGCGAGGCCGTTGGCGCCGATGGTGCCGAGCTCGGGCAGGCGCAGGGGCGGGCCGTAGTTCTCGCAGACGTAGCCCCGGGCGGTGTCCTGGCGCAGCTCGACGCGCATGCGCATGCCGCGCGGGACGATCGCGATGTGCCCGGGCTCGACGTCGAGCAGGCCGAGCTCGGTGCGGAGCAGCAGTGCGCCCTGCTCGGGGACGATGAGCAGTTCGCCGTCGGCGCTGGAGAAGACCCGGTCGTCCATGGAGCGGTTGGCGGCGTAGCAGTGGATGCCGATTCCCTGCCTGCGCATGACGTCTCCGTTGCCGCCGATCGTCGTCAGTCCCTCGACGAAGTCGGTGGGGGAGTCCGGCAGCGGCTGGGGGCCCCAGCGCAGCCGGTTGGGATCGGGTTCGAGGTCCTGGAAAGGCGCGCTGCGCATGCGGCCGTTCCCGATGCGGCGGAATGGCGGGTGTGCGGCGGAAGGGCGGATCCGGTAGAGCCAGGTGCGGCGGTTGACGTGCCGGGGCTCGGTGAAGGCGGTGCCGCTGAGCTGCTCGGCGTACAGGCCCATGGGTGCGCGCTGCGGCGAGTTCCGGCCGGTGGGGAGGGCGCCCGGGACGGCCTCGCTGAGGTGTTCGTTGCCGAAGCCGGGGGAGTAGGGGAGTTCCTTGGGCATTGCGGGCTCCCTGGGTCGCCGGGCCGGTTCCTGCTCATTCCTATGCTTGACCATAGGAATGAGTCCGGCGGACGTCAATATGATGGGGCGGTGCCAGCCACCACCGGACTCCGCCGTGCCCCTGTCCAGCGACGCAGCGCCGAGCGCCTCGGCCGTATCCTCGACGCCGCCGCCGAACTCCTCGACGAAGCCGGATACGAGGAGCTGAGCACCCGCACCGTCGCCATTCGTGCGGGCGTTCCCATCGGCTCCGTCTACCGTTTCTTCTCCAACAAGCGGGACATGGCCGACGCCCTGGCCCTCCGCAATCTCGACGAGTACGTCCGCAGGGTCTCCGCCCGGCTCGTCGCCACCGGCGGCGCCGGCTGGCGGCCGGCCATCGCCCTGCTCGTCGACGAGTACGCCGCCATGAAGCGCACCGTCCCCGGCTTCGCCCTCGTCGACTTCGGCATCCCCGTCCCCGGCGCCCAGGGTGCCGCCAACCACCGCGTCGCCGAGCGCCTGCACGTCCTGATCGCGCGCCACCTCTCCCTCGACCCCGACGACCAGCAGCTGGCCCTGACCTTCGTGGTCGGCGTCGAGGCCGCCGACGCCCTGCTCCAGCTCGCCTTCCGTACGGACCCGGCGGGGGACCCGCTGGTCATCACCGAGACCAAGGAACTGCTGAACGCATATCTCGCCCGGATCCTGGACGCCTGACAGCATCCGTACCGGTCGGTATGGTGGGTCTCACGACGCCGAGGTCGCCGCTCCCCAGGAGAGCCGATGAGCCACACCGCCCTACGTATCTGCCCCCTGTGCGAGGCCACCTGCGGTCTCACCCTGACCATCGAGGACGGCGGCCGGGTCACCCGCACCCGCGGCGACCGCGAGGACGTCTTCAGCAAGGGCTTCATCTGCCCCAAGGGCGCCACCTTCGGCGAGCTCGACTCCGACCCCGACCGCCTCACCGGCCCCCTGGTCCGCCGCGCCGGCAAGCTCGTCGAGGCGACCTGGGCGGAGGCGTACGCGGCCGTGGCGGCCGGCCTCGGCGCGGTGATCCAGGAGCACGGCGGGGAATCGGTCGCCGTCTACCTCGGCAATCCCAACGTCCACACGGTCGCCGGCGGCCTCTACCCGCCGCTGATCATCAAGGCGCTGGGCACCCGCAACATCTACGCCGCCAGCACGCTGGACCAGATGCCCAAGCAGGTCGCCTGCGGCTACATGTTCGGCCACGCCTTCGCGATCCCCGTCCCCGACCTGGACCGCACCGACCACCTGGTCATCATCGGTGCCAACCCCCTGGTCTCCAACGGCAGCCTGGCCACCGCCGCCGACTTCCCCGGCAAGCTCAAGGCCCTGCGCAAGCGCGGCGGCCGGCTCACCGTCATCGACCCCAAGCGCACCCGCACCGCCGAACTGGCCGACCGCCACATCGCGCCCCGGCCGGGCACGGACGGGGCGCTGCTCTTCGCGATCGTGCAGGTGCTCTTCGCGGAGAACCTGGTGGACCTGGGCGGCCTGGCGGAGCACGTCACCGGCGTCGACGAGGTCCGCACCCTCGCCGCCGGCTTCAGCCCCGAAGCGGTCGCCGCCCACTGCGACGTACCCGCCGACGACATCCGCGCCCTCGCCCGGGAGATCGCCGCCGCGCCCTCCGCCGCCGTCTACGGCCGCATCGGCAGCACGACCGTCGAATTCGGCACCCTCAGCAGCTGGCTCATCGACGTCGTCAACACCCTCACCGGCAACCTGGACCGGCCGGGCGGCGTGATGTTCCCGCTGGCGCCCACCGCCCGGGCACCCCGTCCCCCCAAGCCCGGCCGGGGCTTCGTCACCGGCCGCTGGCGCAGCCGGGTCTCCGGCTACCCCGAGACCGTCTCCGAGCTGCCCACCGCCGCCCTCGCCGAGGAGATCGACACCCCGGGCGCCGGCCGGGTCCGCGCCCTGCTGACCATCGCCGGCAACCCGGTCCTGTCCGCCCCCGACGGCGAACGCCTCTCCCGCGCGCTCGAGGACATCGACTTCATGGTCAGCGTCGACCCCTACCTCAACGAGACCTCCCGGCACGCCGACGTCGTCCTCCCGCCGCCCCCGCCCTCCCAGGGCGCCCACTTCGACTTCGCCTTCGGCAACTTCTCCGTACGCGACAACGCCCGCTACTCCCCGCCCGCCGTCCCCCTTCCCGACGGCCACCCCGGCGAGCCCGAGATTCTCGCGCGGCTGGTGATGATGCTCTACGGCGCCGGACCCGACGCCGACCCGGCCATGGTCGACGAGCAGGTCATCTCCGCCACCCTCGCCAAGGAGACCGCCGACCCCGGCTCCCCGGTCGCCGGACGCGAGCCCTCCGAACTGGCCGCACTGATCACCGGCGACACCGGCTACGAGCGCCGCCTCGACCTGATGCTCCGCCTCGGCCCGTACGGCGACGCCTTCGGCGCCAACCCGGACGGCCTCACTCTCGCGAGCCTCAAGGCCGCCCCGCACGGCATCGACCTGGGCGCCCTCAAGCCCCGCATCCCCGAAGCCCTGCGCACCGCCTCCGGTAAGGTCGAGCTCGCCCCGGCCCCGGTCACGGCGGACGTCCCGCGCCTGCTGCGCTCCCTCGGCCGCACCGTCGACGGCTTCGTCCTCATCGGCCGCCGCCATCTGCGCTCCAACAACAGCTGGATGCACAACGTCCCCGCCCTCACCGGCGGCACCAACACCTGCACCCTCCAGATCCATCCCGCCGACGCCTCCCGACTCGGCCTCGCCGACTCCGCCCTCGCCCGCGTCAAGGGTGACGGCGGCGAGGTCGAAGTGCCCGTCGAGATCACCGACTCCGTCCGCCCCGGCGTCGTCTCCCTCCCGCACGGCTGGGGCCACGGCCAGTCCGGCACCCGGCTCGGTGTGGCCTCCCGCACCCCCGGCGTCAACGTCAACCAACTGCTCGACGGGACCCGGCTCGACCCCCTGTCGGGGACGGCCGTGCTGAACGGCTTCCCGGTTCAGGTCGCCGCCGCGAGGTAGGCGAAGAGGTAGGCGAAAAGGGCGCCGTGTAACCGCGAGTACGGTGAGGATGGCAGGGACATGCTCAAAGCTGTCCCGCCGTCCCCCCACCGAAGGAACCACCCATGCCCTCCCCCTCCTCGGGCCCTCGCCGACGCCTCAGAATCGGCGCCGCGCTCGTGGCCGCCCTGGCCGCCGTACTCGCGTCCTCCGGCCCGGCGCACGCCCAGCCCAGCACCTGGTCCAGTGCCTTCAACAACCTGACCGCGCAGACCCGCACCGACTGGATGGGCCAGGTGCCCGCCGCGACCAGCCTGGGCGCGATGTCGCTGCCCGGCACCCATGACACTCTTGCCATCCACGGCGGCAGCCTGCTGCCCGCGTCCTACGAGACGCAGGAGAACCAGGGCGACAGCGCGGCCACCCTCACCACCCAGCTCAGCGCCGGAATCCGCGCCATCGACATCCGGGTGCGCGTCAGCAGCGGCGCCTTCGTGATCCACCACACGAACATCTACCAGAACGCCAACTTCGACGACGTACTCACCAAGGCGCAGAGCTTCCTCACCGCCCACCCCACCGAGACCATCGCGATGGACCTGCACAGCGAGTGCGACGCCAACTCCTCCGAGGGCGGCAGCGGCAGCTCCTCCATCGGCCACTGCGCCGACGACCCGGCGACCACCACCCAGGCCGACCGCATCGCCATCTTCAAGACCTACCTCGCCAAATACCCCGGCCTCTTCTACGCCCCCACCGTCACCGGCACGACCGCCGCCGCCATGCCCACCCTCGGCCAGGCCCGCGGCCACATCGTCCTCACCGACTTCACCGGCCCCTTCGGGGGCATCTACGCCGGCTACGGCCTCACCCAGATGACCACCGGCAACTGGTCCCAGTACGTCGAGAACGACTACTCCCAGTGCGACCTCGCCACCAAGTGGAGCGAGATCCAGGCCAACCTCGTCAACGCCAGCAACGACACCTCCGGCGCCCTCTACACCTCCTACCTCTCCGCCAACTGCTCCCCCTTCGGTGCCAACCCCGCCGACATGGCCGGCGGCTACTCCGGCGGCACCGGCGAGAACCAGCGCCTCCTGGACTACCTCAACGCCGGCAACGCCCCGCGCACCGGCATCGTCAAGATGGACTTCCCCGGCTACGCCGTCGTCACCGCCGTCATCAACCGCAACCCCGGCGTCACCTTCACCGGCGTCATAAAATCCGGCATCGCCGGCAAGTGCCTCGACGCGAACGGCAACGGCAACACCAACGGCACCGTCGTCGACCTCTACACCTGCAACGGCACCGCCGCCCAGATCTGGACCCCCGAACCCGACGGCACCCTGCGCATCAACGGCCTCTGCCTGGACGTCGCCGGCGCCGCCACCGCCAAGGGCACCAAAGTCCAGCTCTGGACCTGCAACGGCGGCGCCAACCAGCGCTGGACCGCCGTGGAGTCCGGCGCCCTCATCGGCGCCCAGTCAGGGCTCTGCCTCGACGACCCGAACTCCACCACGACCGATCTCACCCAGTTGCAGATCTGGACCTGCAACAACACGGCCGCCCAGGTCTGGCCCCTGCCCTGACCGGAAAACTACCGGTGCTAGTTTGGGGCTCACGGACCCGCACCCCACCCGCCCCTCCGGGAGGACGACGTGAAGCCCCACAACGGCATGTACATCGACCGCGCCTGGCGCCCCGCCACCACGCCCGACCACATCGAGGTCGTCAACCCGGCCGACGAGCAGCTGATCGGCACGGTCCCCGCCGGCACGCGCGACGACGTGGACGCCGCCGTGCGTGCGGCCCGGGCCGCGTTCCCCCAGTGGGCCGCGACCGCGCCCGCCGAGCGCGCCGCCCGGATCACCGACCTGCGCGACGCGCTCGCCGCCCGCCGGGACGAGATCGCGCAGACGGTCACGGCGGAACTCGGCGCGCCGCTGCCGTTCAGCCAGGCCGTGCACGCCGACCTGCCGATCGCCGTGGCGGGCTCGTACGCCGACCTGCTCGGCACCTACGCCTTCGAGGAGAAGGTAGGCAACTCGACCGTCTACCAGGAGCCCGTGGGCGTCGTCGGGGCGATCACGCCCTGGAACTACCCGCTGCACCAGATCGTGGCCAAGGTCGCCCCGGCCCTCGCCGCAGGCTGCACGGTCGTCCTCAAGCCCGCCGAGGACACCCCGCTGGTGGCCCAGCTCTTCGCCGAGGCCGTCCATGAGGCGGGCTTCCCGCCCGGAGTGTTCAACCTCGTGACCGGCCTCGGGCCGGTCGCGGGGCAGGCACTGGTGGAGCACCCGGGGATCGACATGCTGTCGTTCACCGGGTCGACGGCCGTGGGAAGGCTCATCGCGGCGACCGTGGGCGCGGCTGTCAAGCGGGTGGCGCTGGAGCTGGGCGGGAAGTCGGCCAACGTCATCCTGCCGAGCGCGGATCTGGGCCGCGCCGTCAACGTCGGGGTCGCCAACGTCATGTCCAACTCCGGCCAGACGTGCAGCGCGTGGACCCGGATGCTCGTCCACGAGGACCAGTACGAGGAGGCCGTGGCCCTCGCCGCGGCCGCCGCCGCGAAGTACGTACCCGGCGAGCGGATCGGACCGCTGGTCAGCGCGAAGCAGCGGGACCGCGTACGCGGCTACATCGAGCGGGGGGTGAAGGAGGGCGCCCGTATCGTCGCGGGCGGCGCGCAAGCACCCCTGGACAAGGGCTACTACGTCAGCCCGACCGTCTTCGCGGACGTCACGCCCCACATGACGATCGCCCAGGAGGAGATCTTCGGCCCGGTGCTGTCGATCCTCCCCTACGAGGACGAGGCCGACGCCCTCCGCATCGCCAACGGCACGGTGTACGGGCTGGCGGGGGCGGTCTGGGCCGGCGACACCGACGAGGCCGTGGCCTTCGCCCGGCGCATGGACACCGGCCAGGTGGACATCAACGGGGGCCGCTTCAACCCGCTGGCGCCCTTCGGCGGCTACAAGCAGTCCGGGATCGGGCGGGAACTCGGTGCGCACGGCCTGGCCGAGTACCTTCACACCAAATCGCTCCAGTTCTGAGTCCGAGAGGGATCCCGACGTGACCCGCGCGGGGGGCGCGGCGGGCCGCGCTGTGTGAGCCGGCCGATCGTGCTGACCTGTTCTGACCTGTCCTGACCTGTTCCGGCCAATGAGAGGGATCCCGACGTGACCCGCGCCGCCGTACTGTCCGCCGTCAACGCCCCGCTCGTCGTCACCGACATCGACCTCCCCGACCCCGGCCCCGGACAGGTCAAGGTCCGCCTCGCCGCGGCCGGTGTCTGCCACTCCGACCTCTCCCTCGCCACCGGCACCCTCCGCCAGCCCGTCCCCGCCGTCCTCGGCCACGAAGGCGCCGGCACGGTGGTCGCCGTGGGCGACGCGGTCACGGGCGTCGCCGTCGGCGACCGCGTCGTCCTCAACTGGGCGCCCTCCTGCGGCGACTGTCACTTCTGCGGCCTCGCCGAGCCCTGGCTCTGCGCGAACGCGGGCGCCGCCGCCCTCGCCCCCTACGCCCGGCTCGCCTCCGACGGCACCGAGCTCTACCCCGGCCTCGGCACCGCCGTCTTCGCCGAAGAAACCGTCGTCTCCGCCGCCGCCGTCCTCCCCCTCCCGGAAGGCGTCCCCCTCGCCGAGGCCGCCCTCCTCGGCTGCGCCGTCCTCACCGGCTACGGCGCCGTTCACCACGCGGCAGCCGTGCGGCCCGGTGAGTCCGTGGCCGTCTTCGGCGTGGGCGGCGTCGGCCTGTCGGTCCTGCAGTCCGCGCGGATCGCCGGCGCGGGCACGGTCGTCGCGGTCGACGTCTCCCCGGCGAAGGAGGAGCTCGCCCGTGCGGCCGGGGCGACCGATTTCGTCGTAGCGTCCTCGGACACCGCGAAGCAGATCCGCAAGCTGACCGGTGGCCACGGTACCGACGTGGCCATCGAGTGCGTCGGCCGTGCCGACACCATCCGCACGGCCTGGTCCGCCACCCGGCGCGGCGGCCGCACGACCGTCGTCGGCATCGGCGGCAAGGACGACCAGGTCGCCTTCTCCGCCCTGGAGATCTTCTACTTCGGCCGCACGCTCTCCGGCTGCGTCTACGGCAACTCCGACCCCGCGAAGGACCTGCCGGTCCTGGCCGAGCATGTGCGTGCCGGGCGCTTGGACCTGTCGGTCATGGTCACCGACCGGATCGGGCTCGACGGGATCCCCAGCGCGTTCGACGCGATGCGGGCGGGGCGCGGCGGCCGGGCGTTGGTTGTGTTCTAGCCCGTTGCGCACCGCCCGCGCCCGGGCTCTGCCCGGACCCGCCGGGGGCTTGCCCCCGGACCCCCTGAACGCCCTTCGGGCGTGTCCTCAAGCGCCGGACGGGCTGGGTTGGCCGGTGTGCGCCTGCTGTTGTCGTGGGGTCGGGGCCGCCTGCCGGGACTGCGTCCTCAGCGCTCGCGACTTGGGTCGACCCGATTCGTGCCCGGGATCCTCGCTCGTCGCTTCCGGGCGCATCCCTCCACCGTCCCCTTCGGCCCGTACGCGACCACCAGCCGGTGGGGGTACGGGGCCTTCAGCCCGGACGGGCTGACTCTCCGTCCGGCCGGGAGGGGACACGCCGGGGTTCTCCCGCAGGCGACGAGCGAGGATCCCGGGCACGGACATGAAGGCGCCAGAGTCGCGAGCGCCGAGGAGAGAGGCCCCGGTGGTGGCACCGACCCCAGGCCAACCCAGCCCGTCCGGCGTTTGAGGACGGAACCGGAACCCCTGGCAACGGCACCGCAACGGCACCGGGTGCAGGCGGCACCGTCCGCGCGGCCCGTCCGGCGCTTGAGGACGGACCGCCAGCCATGGCAAACGGCACCGAAACCGCCGGGTCAGCCCGCGGCCAGCGCCCCGTACTGCAGAGCCAGCCCGTCCACCAGCGCCCTCAGCCCCGTCTCGAACGCGCCCTCGTCGACCTGCGGCTGCGCGGCGGCGAGGAGGTGGGCCTGCCCAAGGTGCGGGTAGTCCGCCGGGTCGTAGGCGGCCGCGTCGTCGACGAACCCCCGGGCGAAGGACCCGAGAGCCGAGCCGGCGACGAAATACCGCATGAGGGCGCCGATGCGGGTGGCGTGGGCGGGGGGCCAGCCCGCGCCGACCATGCCGCCGAAGACCGCGTCGGCCATGCGGAGCCCGGCGGGGCGGCGGCCGGGGCCCTGGGCGAGGAAGGGGACGATGTTGGGGTGGGCGGCGAGGGCGGCGCGGTAGGAGCGGGCCCAGGCGAGCAGCGCGGCAGGCCAATCCACACCCGCGCCGTCGGAGAACATCGAGAGGTCGACCTCCGCCACGACGGAGTCCGCAGCGGCGTCGAGGATGTCGTCCATGGTGCGGAAGTGGTTGTAGAGGGAGGGACCGCTGACCCCCAGCCGCGCCGCGAGCCGGCGCGTGGAGACCGCCTGGAGCCCGTCCGCGTCGATCAGCGCGAGGGCTGCCGAGACGATGCGCTCGCGGCTGAGGAGGGGCTTGCGGGGGCGGGCCATGCGGCACATAGTAGAGGCTGCGCGCCAAAAACTAGCACTGCTAATTTAGCGAAGGACGTGACCGGGCCGATGGATCTCGAACTGTCCGAGGAGCAGACCGCGGTCCGCCGCCTCGCCGCCGAGTTCGCCGACCGCGAGGTCGCCCCGAACGCCGCCGCCTGGGACCGGGCCGAAAGCGTGGACCGGGGCATCGTGAAGAAACTGGGAGCGCTCGGCTTCCTCGGGCTGACCGTTCCGGAGGAATACGGCGGGTCGGCCGGTGACCACCTCGCGTACTGCCTGGTGACCGAGGAGCTCGGCCGGGGCGACTCCTCCGTGCGCGGAATCGTGTCCGTGTCGCTCGGGCTGGTGGCGAAGTCGATCGCGGCGTGGGGGAGCGAGGAGCAGAAGCGCGAGTGGCTGCCCCGGCTCTGCTCCGGCGAGGCCGTCGGCAGCTTCGCGCTCACCGAGCCGGGGACGGGGTCGGACGCCGGGAATCTGACGACGCGGGCGGTCCGGGACGGGGGTGACTACGTCATCAGCGGCACGAAGATGTTCATCACCAACGGCACCTGGGCGGATGTCGTGCTCCTGTTCGCGCGCACGGACCCCGGCACCCCTGGCCACAAGGGCGTCAGCGCGTTCCTGGTCCCCGCCGACAGCCCGGGCCTGACCCGCCGCGCCGTCCACGGCAAGCTGGGCCTGCGCGGGCAGGCCACGGCCGAGCTGGTGCTGGACGGCGTGCGCGTGCCGGATTCCGCGATGATCGCGCCGGAGGGCAAGGGCTTCTCGGTCGCCATGTCGGCGCTGGCGAAGGGCCGGATGTCGGTGGCGGCCGGTTGCGTCGGCATTGCGCAGGCCGCGTTGGACGCGGCGGTGCGGTACGCGGGCGAGCGGGAGCAGTTCGGGAAGCCGATCGCGGGGCACCAGCTGGTGCAGGAGCTGATAGCGGACATCGCGGTGGACGTGGCCGCGGCGAGGCTGCTGACCTGGCGGGTGGCCGATCTGATCGACCGCGGGCTGCCGTTCGCGACGGAGTCGTCGGTGGCGAAGCTGTACGCGAGCGAGGCGGCGGTGCGCAGCGCGAACAACGCGCTGCAGGTGTTCGGCGGCTATGGATATGTCGATGAATACCCGGTCGGGAAGCTGGTGCGGGACGCCCGCGTCATGACGCTGTACGAGGGCACCAGCCAGATCCAGAAGCTGCTGATCGGCCGGTCCCTGACCGGGGTCTCCGCGTTCTGACCGACCGACGGGTACTAAGCGCTTGCTCAGTCTCGTTGTAAGGTATCCGCCATGAACGCGGATGCCGAGCAGGCCGGGACCGAAACAGAGGCCGGGACATGGACCGGCATCACCCCTGACGCCGCGCGGCGGCTGGTGATGGCCGCTGTCGAGGCGTTCGCGGAGCGCGGCTATCACGCGACCACGACCCGGGACATCGCGGGCCGGGCCGGGATGAGCCCGGCCGCGCTCTACATCCACTACAAGACCAAGGAAGAGCTGCTCTACCAGATCAGCGGCGTCGGTCACCGGCTTTCCCTCGGTCTGCTCCAGGACGCCGCGAACGGCGGCGGCAGCCCGGCCGAGCGGCTGGCCGGGGCGGTGCGGGCCTTCGTGATCTGGCATGCCGAGCACCACACCACCGGCCGGGTGGTGCAGTACGAGCTGGGTGCGCTGAGCGCCGAGCACTACACGGAGATCGTCGGGCTGCGCAGGCGGAGTGAGGCGGCCATCCGGTCGGTCATCCAGGACGGGGTGAAGGCCGGGGACTTCGATGTGCCGGACGTGTCGGGCACGACGCTCGCCGTGCTGTCGCTGTGCATCGACGTGGCTCGCTGGTTCAACCCGGGTGGCCGGCGTACGCCCGACGAGATCGGCGCGCTGTACGCCGATCTCGTCCTGCGCATGGTCGGTTCCCGGTGACGACGGCCCGTCCGTCGGACGTGGTTCGGTCAGACGTAGTAGCGCGCGACGGTCTCCGCCACGCACACCGGCTTGTCGCCGCCCTCGCGCTCGATCGTGACGACCGTGACGATCTGCGCTCCGCCCGGGACCTCGGTGACCTCGGCGAGACGCGAGGACGCCCGCAGTCGCGAGCCGACCGGGACGGGGGAGGGGAAGCGGACCTTGTTGACGCCGTAGTTGACGCCCATCTTCACGCCCTCGACCTTGAGCAGGGTGAAGGTGAACTGGGGGATGAGCGACAGCGTCAGGTAGCCGTGCGCGATGGTCGTGCCGAAGGGCCCGGTCGCGGCCTTCTCCGGGTCCACGTGGATCCACTGGTGGTCCCCGGTCGCCTCGGCGAACAGGTCGATCCGCTTCTGGTCGACCTCCAGCCAGTCCGACGTGCCGAGTTCCTCGCCGACCGCGGCCCGCAGCTCGTCCAGCGAAGCGAAGGTCCTGCCCTGCGTCATGTGTGCCTCCGAGGCGTGTCCCAGGTGTCTAAGCGCTTGCTCAGCATAGTCGCCCGGCAAAGCGCCTCGTAAAGTACGGAGGATGTCCGCCATTCCGATCGAACACCGGCAGCTGACCGTCGGCATGCTCAGCGAGCGCAGCGGCGCGGCCGTCTCCGCCCTGCACTTCTACGAGTCCAAGGGCCTGATCAGCAGCACCCGCACCGCGGGCAACCAGCGCCGCTACAGCCGTGACGCCCTGCGCCGCGTCGCCTTCATCCGCGCTGCCCAGCGGGTCGGCATGCCGCTGGCCATCATCCGCGAGGCCCTCGACGGACTTCCCGACGGCCGCACGCCGACCCCCGAGGACTGGGCCGGGCTCTCCGCGCGGTGGCGCGCGGAACTCGACGCCCGGATCGCGCAGCTCAGCCAGCTGCGCGACAACCTCGACGACTGCATCGGCTGCGGCTGCCTGTCGCTCCAGCGCTGCGCCCTGGCCAACCCCGGCGACCGCCTGGGCGAACAGGGCCCGGGCGCCCGCCGCTTCCTCACCAACGACTGCTCACCACGCTGACGGTCTGCGGCCGGCCCACGGGCTCGCCGCCTCCAGCTGCGCGGAGAGCGAGATGAGGGTCGCCTCGTCGCCGTAGCGGCCGCCGAACATCACGCCGACCGGCAGGCCGGCGTCCGTCCAGTGCAGCGGTACGTTGACGGCCGGCTGCCCGGTGGCGTTGAAGATCGGCGTGTACGGGGTGAAGGCGGCCAGCGCCGCGAACTCGGCGGCCGGGTCGGCGTCGTTGCGCAGCCCGCCGATGAGAGCCGGGGGCTGGGCCAGGGTCGGGGTCAGGACCACGTCGTACGTGGAGTGGAGCGCGGCGGCGATCAGTTCGCCCAGCGCGCGGAACGCGTACAGCGCCTCGGCGAAGGCCGGACCGGAGACCTTGGCGCCCTCCGCCCGCAGATACCGGGTGAGCGGGATCAGCAGCTCCTCCTGGTCCGGGCCGACCGGGTACGACGTGGACATCACGGCCCAGACCCGGGTGAACGCGTCGCGCAGGCTCTCGTCCACCGGCAGCTCGATCTCGTCGACCTCGTGGCCGAGCCCGCGCAGCAGCTCCACCGCCCCGTCGTACGCCGCCCGGCAGTCCGGGTGCAGCTCCACCCCCGGCACCGGCGGCTGCGGCAGCCCGACCACGCGCAGCGTGCCGGGCTCCCGGCCCGCGTACGAGGCGAAGGTCTCGCCCGGCGGGAGGGAGGGCGCGGCGTAGGGCGCGCCGGGCACCGTGCCGGCCAGGACGTCCAGGAGCGCGGCGGCGTCCGCGACGGTGCGGGCCAGCGGGCCGCCGGTGCTCAGGCCGGTGATGTCGTGGGTGACGGGCCCCTGCGGCACCCGGCCCCGGCTCGGCTTGATCCCGAACAGCCCGCACACGGACGCCGGGATCCGGATCGACCCGCCCCCGTCGCTCGCGTGCGCCACCGGCGACAGGCCGGACGCCACGGCCGCCGCCGCCCCGCCGCTGGAGCCGCCCGCCGACCGGTCGAGGTCCCAGGGGGTGCGGGCCGGGGGCGCCACGCTGTTCTCGGTGTAGCAGGGCAGCCCGAACTCCGGGGTGTTGGTCTTGCCCAGCATGACGGTGCCCGCCTCGCGCAGCAGCGTCACGACATGGTCGTCCGTGTCCGGCACGTGGTCGGCGTAGACCGCCGAGCCGAGCGTCGTGCGGACCCCCGCCGTGAAGTACAGGTCCTTCACCGGCACCGGTACCCCATGCAGCGGCGAAAGCTCCGCCTCCCGCCCGTCCCGCCGCGCCGCCAGCGCCTCGGCCTCGGCCTCCGCCGCCTGCTTCCGCGCGATCTCCGGCGTCACGGTCACGAACGCCCCGACCGTCTCGTTCAGCCGCTCGATGCGCCCCAGGTAATGCTCCGTCAGCTCGATCGGCGAGACGGTCCCCTTCCGGACCGCCTCCGCCTGCTCCACTGCCGTCAGATCGTGCAACTGAGCCATCGCACCTACCGCCCGTCCGCGCGTACGTCTTGCCGGTCGCCCGGCATCCTCGCACTACTGAACGGTAACGGCCAGCGTTGACTTCATCTTCAGCACCGCATCGCGTACCGGTCCTGGACCCGCGCCTCCAGGAGCGCCTGCGGTGTGAGTACGGGCTCGGGCACGACGATGCCGCAGCCCGCGCAGACCGGCCCGGCGGCCGGCAGATGGGCGAGGCCGGCGCGCCAGTGGATGCGGGAGTCCGCGCACACGGGGCACACTGTGCCGGGGTCGGAGCGGATCGCGGTGATGATGCGGGCCAGGACGTCCGCGAGCCGGTCGGAGGGGTGGACGGAGGGGTCGTCGCACCAGGCGACGCCGTTGCCGCCCCAGGTGAGGCGGTGCCAGTCGTCGAGGGCGCCCGGCTGGCGGACGCCGTAGAACTTCTCACGCTTGCGGCGGGCGGCGAACTCCGCTTCGTACGCGAACCAGACATCTCGCGCTTCTTCGAGTTCCTCAAGGGCCGCGACCAGCCGGGCGGGATCCGGCTCGCGGTCCTGGGGGCCGAAGCCGGCCCGGGAGGCCAGGTGGTCCCAGGTGGCCCGGTGGCCGTAAGGGGCGAATCGTTCGAGGCATCGGCGCAGGTAGGTGCGCCGTTGGGTGGGGGTGCGCCGTGGGTCGCGCACCTGTCTCGCGAGACTTCGGAATTTGGCCATCGCATGCCACCTCCGTCATCGGTTTCGCAACGCTATGGAATGGACGTAACGAACCGCGATACGGATCCATCCCCGCCCCGAACTCATCGAGCGGCTGTGAGCTTCATCAAAAGGTGACGCATGTTCACCTTACTGGCGGGTCATAACCACCAGTAACGTGAATCGCGTTGGCCTTCGACAGGAGCAGCTATGCGTCTGCGTCTCGGCAAGCTCAGGAAGCTCAGGAAGCTCAGAACGGTCAGGCTCATCACCGGAGCCGCCGTCATCGCCCTCGGCGCGACCGTCATCGCGCCCCTCCCGCAGGTGGCCAACGCGGCCACCGTCACCGACTATTGCCAGTCGCAGTGTTCCGACATCCTGCCGCCCGGCGAGAACGGCAACGCGACCCTCGCACAGATCATCCTCAACCAGGCCTTCGGCTCCCAGCCCGACCACGCCGAGGACCAGCTCGGCCCCTACGGCAACCTGCCCTCCGGCTACTCGGGCCTGACCGCGTCCACCATCAGCAGCTTCTTCAACGACGCCTCCCTCGGGGTCGCTTCGAGCAACATCGCCTCCACCGAGGCGCCCGCCGGCCGCACCGACGTGTCGATCGTCCGCGACAAGACCCGGGGCATCCCGCACATCACCGGCACCACCCGCTACGGCACCGAGTTCGGCGCCGGTTACGCCGCTGCCGAGGACCGGCTGTGGCTCATGGACGTCTTCCGGCACGTCGGACGCGGCCAGCTGACCCCGTTCGCCGGCGGCGCCGCCTCCAACCAGGGCCTGGAGCAGGAGTTCTGGCGCAACGCCCCGTACACCGAGGCCGATCTGCAGGCCCAGGTCGACTACATCCAGAACAACAACGGCACCCGCGGCACCCAGGCCCTCGCCGACGCCACCGCCTACATCGCCGGGGTCAACGCCTACATCGACGCCTCCGACAGCGGCCGCTACTTCCCCGGCGAGTACGTCCTGACCGGCCACAAGGACTCCGTCACCAACGCCGGGACCATCGACCACTTCAAGCTCACCGACCTGGTCGCCCTCGCGGCCGTCATCGGCGCCCTCTTCGGATCCGGCGGCGGCGGTGAGGTCAACAACGCCCTCTCCCTGCTCGCCGCCCAGGCGCAGTACGGCGTCACCCAGGGCACCGCCGTCTGGGAGGCCTTCCGCGAGCGCAACGACCCCGAGGCCGCCCTCACCCTCCACAACGGCGAGAGCTTCCCGTACGCCACCAAGCCCGCCACCCCGGTCGGCGAGGCACTCCCCGACACCGGCACCGTCACCGAGGAACCGCTGGTCTACGACCGCACCGGCAGCGCCGCCACCGCCACGGCGAGCACCGCCTCCGCCACGGCCGCGTCCACGGTGCTGTCCTCCGCCAAGCGCGGCATGTCCAACGCCCTCGTGGTCAGCGGCACCAAGACCACCAGCGGCCACCCCATCGCCGTCTTCGGCCCGCAGACCGGCTACTTCGCGCCACAGCTGCTCATGCTCCAGGAGATCGAGGGCCCCGGCATCAGCGCCCGCGGCGCCTCCTTCGCGGGCTTGAGCATGTACGTCGAACTGGGCCGCGGCCAGGACTACGCCTGGAGCGCCACGACCTCGGGCCAGGACGTCATCGACTCCTACGCCGTCGAGCTCTGCACCGACGACTACCACTACCTCTACCACGGCACCTGCACCGCCATGGACAAGGTCGAGCAGACCAACTCCTGGGTCCCCACCACCGCTGACGGCACCGCCGCCGGCTCCTACCGGATGCAGGTCTACCGCACCAAGTACGGCCCCGTGGAATACCGGGCCACGGTCGGTGGCAAGAAGGTCGCGTACACCACCCTGCGCAGCTCCTACATGCACGAGGCCGATTCGATCATCGGCTTCCAGATGCTCAACGACCCGGACTACGTGAGCAGCCCGGCCACCTTCCAGTCGGCCGCCTCGCACATCAACTACACCTTCAACTGGTTCTACGCCGACTCCAGCCACACCGCGTACTACAACAGCGGCAACAACCCGGTGCGCGCGAGCGGCGTCGACGCGGAGTTCCCGGTCTGGGCGCAGTCCGCGTACGAGTGGACCAACTGGAACCCGACGACCAACGTCTCCGACTACACCCCGGCCTCCGCGCACCCGCATTCCGTGGACCAGGACTACTACATCTCCTGGAACAACAAGGTCGCCAAGGACTACGCGGCCGCGAGCTGGGGTGACGGCTCGGTCCACCGCGGCGACCTGCTGGAGGACCGCGTCAAGACGCTGGTCGCCGCCGGCGGCGTGACCCGCGTCAAGCTCATCCAGGCCATGGCCGACGCCTCCGTCACCGACCTGCGGGCCGAGGACGTCCTGCCCAATCTGCTGAAGGTCATCAAGACCTCGACCGTCACCGACTCCACCCTCGCCACCGCCGTCACCCAGCTCACCGACTGGGTCACGGCAGGCGGCAAGCGCAAGGAGACCTCCTCGGGTTCGAAGACGTACGCCAACGCCACCGCGATCCGCATCCTGGACGCCTGGTGGCCCCTGCTGGTCGAGGCCGAGTTCGAACCGGGGCTGGGCAGCGACCTGTACACCGCCTTCACCGCGAACCTCTCCATCGACGAGGCACCCTCCGCGGCCCACGGCCCGACCGGCGCGCACGCCGGCAGCTCCTTCCAGTACGGCTGGTGGAGCTATGTCGACAAGGACATCCGTACCGTCCTCGGCCAGAGCGTCAGCGGCGGCCTCGGCAGCACCTACTGCGGCAGCGGAGTCCTGACCGCCTGCCGCAGCATCCTGCTCAGCACCCTGAGCACGGCCGTCGCCAAGACCGCCGCCCAGGTCTACCCGGGCGACGACCTCTGCTCGGCCGGCGACCAGTGGTGCGCCGACTCGATCGTCCAGCGCACGCTGGGCGGCATCAAGCACTACAACATCACCTGGCAGAACCGCCCGACGTACCAGCAGGTCGTCGAGTTCACGTCGCACCGCTAGCAGTTGGACCGGAACCGGTGACCGGGTGGACGCCATCCATCTGGTCACCGGGACCGTCGGCAGGGTAGAACCGGGGCGGGGGTGGTGACGCATGCGCTGGTGGAGCCGGGTACGGGCGAACCGGGAGTTTCCCAGGATGACCGTGAACGGATGGACGGCCGATCCGGTCGCGCCGGCCGCCCTCGGCCGTGCGCTGGCCAAGGCGTCCCGCCTGGACGCGCGCACCAACGCCCGGTTCCCGCGCGCCGGACGCAGCACGGCCCTGATCGAGGGGCTGTCCGAGGAGGACCGCAGACGGATCGCCCTGCGGATCCAGCTGGAACGTACCGGCCTCACCTTCCGGGACATCGAACAGCCGGTCATGCGGGCACTGTGCATGACGCACTGCGGCTGGCGGCCCGCTGAGACGCATCAGCTCTTCGCGCTGGCACTGGAAGGCATCGACCCGGTCCACCCGGACGCGTATATCGTCCCGGAGTCCGTCCAACTGCCGCTGGCCGCCTTCGAAGAGCTCGATCCCGCCGACCGCGGCTCCTTCGAGCCGTATCTGCGCACCCTGCTGGCGGTCTGCCTGGGCTGCCGGGCTGCCGACACCCGAAACGGCCTGGCCTGGCGGGTGCGGGCGCTGCTGCCCGCCGTCCCCCTCGACCCGCTGCTGCCGCCGATCCCCGACGGCTTCCTGGCCTCGGCCCGCTGCGGGCTCGGCGCGACGCTGTACGAGGAGCCCGTCCTGCGCCTGCTGCGGCTCTGCGCGCGCCTGGAGACCGCACGGCCGACGCCCGAATGGCGCGGCTCCATGCGGGAGCTGCTGTCGGTCGGCGTCACGGCCCGGGACGCCGTGGGCACCCTCCTGGCAGCCGGGCGCGGCGCGCCGGACGACTGCCGGTGGCGGGACGACCGGCACCTGGAGCCGTTGTCGTCAACCAGCGACGCACTGCTGGCCGCACTGGCATGGGCGGCCCCGCTCACCGGAACCACATACGCCATGACGCAGCTCGACCGGACCCTCGCCTTTCACCTCCGTACGGCCTCGCACGAACGCCCGTCCGGCTCCGGCCACTTCGTCCACGCGGCCCTGTCGGTCCTGCGGACCTACGAACGCAAGCCCGGCACCGGGGCCGAATTCGTCGCCGTCCGTGACCTGCTCGACAGCCTGGGCCCGCTGGGGCGGTCGGTCCGGGTCGGCGACTACACGGCCGTCTTCCAGATCAGTTCGCGGGGTACCTCGGCCCTGCGGTTCCGCCGCTTCTATGGCGACAGCCGCCGGTTCCTCAAGGACGTCCCCGCCGATGTCCGCCAGTACTTCCCGGGGCTCTACGCCGCCCTGCGCCTGCACCTCGCCGACCTGCGTGCCCACCTCGACGCCCATCTCGGCACCCTCGCCGAGCTGCTGGAGGCCGACCCCGGCACCCCCGCCGCCCGCTGGTACGCCGTCCACCTCGACGACCCCGTCCTGAGCCCCCTGTCCCGCGCCCTCGTCTGGCAGGCCGACAGCCCCACCGGCTCGGTGACCGGCCTTCCCGTACGCCGCCGGCGGTCCGGCCCCTGGGTGCTGCGCGGCATCGACGGCCGTCTCCACGAGCTCACCGACGACACGACGGTGCGCCTGTGGAACGCGGGCCTGTCCGACGCCCAGGAGGCCGTCGCCTGGCGCGCCGCCCTGACCGAGCGCCGGATCAGCCAGCCGGTGCGGCAGGTCTGACTGACCGGCGCCCTACACCAACCGCCCCGCCCGCAGCACCACCTGCGCCAGCTCGGCATGGCAGATGTCGCTGTGCGCACCCGACGGCGGCCCGCCGGTCTTCACGACCGCCGACGCGTCGACGCTCACGCACCCGCCCGCAGGGAACCTCCCGGCCAGCGCTTCGTCCAGCGACAGCCGCTCGCAGGCGTCGACCGCCTGGATGCCGTCATGGCCCATGGCCCCCCAGCGGTCGCCGAGTTCGAAGATGCTCCGGCTGTCGTCGGCCAGCTTGGAGGCGAGCGGGTACAGCGTCCCGAGCGCCTCGTCATGGCTGGAGTAGCAGCAGACCACGGGCCCGTCGACCTGCCGCTGGGCGTCGCGCAGGGCGCCGCTGTGGGACTTGTCGTGCGGCAGCTGCTCGGCGAACGCGTAGTGCGAGAAGGCACCCTGCAGCAGGGTCACCGACTTCACGTTGCGCACGCCGCCCGGCAGGCCGCGCAGGGCGAAGGAGACGAGGCGGCCGCCGAAGCTGTGGCCGACCAGGTGGATGCGCAGCGCGGGCCGGACGGCGGCGAGCTCTCCCAGGGCCGGGCCGAGGCCGTGCTCGCCGACGGTGCCGGCGCGGCGTTTCATGGCGTAGTACGTGGCCTGGCGCAGCACTTCGTGGGCGCCGTTCCAGATCCGCTTGTCCAGGCCGCCGAGGAGCGCGGGTCCGTCGCCCAGGGCGTCCGCGAAGACCTCGCAGACGCCGACGGGGTCGTCGGTGAGCATCGCCGGCACGACGCCCGGCGCGTCGTCCGTGGCGTCCGCCGCCGGGCCGCTGATGCCGGTGAGCTCGCGCACCAGCCGTACGAACTCCGCGATGGGCGCGTCGCCGTCCGGCCGTTCCCGCAGGAGGGCGGCCAGCTGCGGCACTACGCCCTCGTGGCCGGGGAAGACCTGGGCCAGGGCGGCCTGGGTCGGCGCGTCGAGAAGCGGCGGCCCGGCGTCCGCCGCCACGGCGGAGGGCTCGAAGTCGGGAATCGGCTCGTCGGAGAAGCGCATGGACGGCCACAGCACGCCGACGTAGCCGATCCTGGCCTTGGCGGAGGCGCCCTGCAGCAGTGCGGGAATGGGCTTGAAGAAGCGGTCGTACAGCCGGGTCGCCCCGGACCGGTCGCTGTTCCAGCCGTGCGAGAAGAGCACGAGATCGGTGACGTCCCGCGCGGAGAGCCCCGCGGTGAGGGCGCTGAGCTGGATGATGTCGACGTCCCCGTCGGCGTCGAACGTCAGTTCCCAATACGGCTTCACGCTTATATCCGACATAACCGTCCCCCTGGTCCGCTCGGATTGGGTCGCATCATCCCAACGGGGGGTTGTTCCGGCTATACGCCGCACATGCGCATTTTCCGTCGTACCGGGCGATGCCCTTTCCAGTGGCATGACCAACCGCTTAGTATGCCGGGAGAGCCGACACGAGGGACACAAGGGAGTGGACACGATGGTGGCAGCGCTGCGAGACGCCGGGGTGGTCGTCACCGGTGCGGGAAACGGCATCGGAGCGGCCCTCGCCCGCCGCTTCGCCGCAGAAGGCGCCCGGGTCGTGGTCAACGACATCGACGAGGGCGCCGCCAAGGCCGTCGCCGACGAGATCGGCGGCACCGCCATTCCCGGTGACGCCTCGGGTGTCGTGGCGGCTGCCCGCGAGGCGCTGGGCGGGCGGATCGACATCTTCTGCGCCAACGCCGGCATCGGCAGCATGGCCGGTGTCGAGGCCGAGGACGCCGTCTGGGAGCGCGTCTGGGACGTCAACGTCATGTCGCATGTCCGCGCGAGCCGCGAGCTGCTCCCCGAGTGGCTGGAGCGCGGCGAGGGCCGCTTCATCGCCACCGTCTCCGCCGCCGGCCTGCTCACCATGGTCGGCGACGCCCCCTACTCCGTCACCAAGCACGGCGCCCTCGCCTTCGCCGAGTGGCTCGCCGTCACCTACCGCCACCGCGGCATCCATGTCCACGCCGTCTGCCCCCAGGGCGTACGCACCGACATGATGCGCTCGGCCGGCCAGGCCGGCGAGCTCGTCCTGGCCCCCAACGCCATCGAGCCCGAGGACGTGGCCGAGGCCGTCCTCCAGGGCATCGCCGACGAGCGGTTCCTGATCCTCCCGCACCCCGAGGCCGCCGACTACTACGTGGCCCGCGCCACCGATCCCGACCGCTGGATCGGCGGGATGAACCGCGTCCAGCGGCAACTGGAGGGGTGACCGGCGGACTAGGGCCTGTCCGGGCGATCATGAACGGCCCCTTCGCCGCCTGGCACGGCACCTCGCCGCGTTGCCGAAACGCCCAAAGGAAACCACCCTGCGGGCATTCCGGCGCCTTGCGATGCACCGCACCAGACGACGCCTGGACCGCCCGTGATCGCCCGGACAGGCCCTAGGGCCCTTCTGATGGCTGCGTCCGATGTGCCGCTGGCGCGGCGTGGCCGTGGCGTCGCGGCGCCTGGCACCAGCGCTGGCGGCGTTGTCGTCGGTCAACGACGCTCCGCGTCGCTTCCTTCCTCCGCCTTGCCACCGCAGGCACCAGACACCGCTCCTTCCCCCACGGAGATCCATCAGAAGGGCCCAGGCCACATACCGCCCGGTATGCTGACCGTCATGGCACGGACCACCACCCCCAGAGCGGCGACGGCCGTCCCGCAGCGCCTGCTCGCCGAGGCCACCCGGCTCTTCGCCGAACGCGGCTACGACCGCACTTCCGTCCAGGAGATCGTCGAAGCGGCCGGCGTGACCAAGGGCGCGCTCTACCACTACTTCGGCAGCAAGGACGATCTGCTGCACGAGATCTACGGGCGCGTGCTGCGGCTCCAGATGCAGCGCCTCGAAGCCATCGCCGGCAAGCCCGCCCCCGCGACGGACCGCCTCTTCGAGGCCGCCGCCGACGTCGTCGTCACCAGCATCGCCAACCTCGACGACACCAAGATCTTCTTCCGCTCGATGCACCAGCTCACCCCCGAGAAGCAGAAGGCGGTCCGCGCGGACCGCCGCCGCTACCACGAGAAGTTCCGCGCACTGGTCGAGGAGGGCGTCAGCGAGGGCGTCTTCCGCGCAGGCATCCACCCGGATCTCGTCGTGGACTACTTCTTCGGCTCCGTCCACCACCTCGGCACCTGGTACCGCCACGACGGGCCGCTCAGCGCCGAGCAGGTGGCCAACGATTTCGCAGACCTGCTGCTGCACTCCGTACGGCAGCCCTGAACACCCCCTGGAGCCCCCCGTGAAGGCATGGCGTGTCCACGAGAACGGTGAGCCGCGCGAGGCCATGCGCCTCGACGAGGTCCCCGACCCCCAGCCCGGCCCCGGCGAGGTGCTGGTGCGCGTGCGCGCCGCCAATGTCAACTTCCCCGACGCCCTGCTCTGCCGCGGCCACTACCAGATCCGCCCACCGCTGCCCTTCACCCCGGGCGTGGAGCTGTGCGGCGAGGTGGTCGCCCTGGGCGAGGGCGTGACCCTGGACGTCGGGTCTCGCGTCATCACCCCCGCCGCCCTCCCCGCCGGGGCCTTCGCCGAACTCGCCGTCGTCCCCGCCGCCGGCGTCCTCCCGGCCCCCGAGGCCCTCGACGACGCCGAGGCCGCCGCCCTCCACATCGGCTACCAGACCGCCGTCTTCGGCCTCCACCGCCGCGCCGCCCTCAGGCCCGGCGAAACCCTCCTCGTCCACGCCGCCGCCGGTGGCGTCGGCAGCGCCGCCATCCAGATCGGCAAGGCCACCGGCGCCACCGTCATCGGCGTCGTCGGCGGCCCCGAAAAGGCCAAGGCCGCCCGCGAACTCGGCGCCGACCTCGTCGTCGACCGCCACACCGAGGACTTCGTCGCCGCCGTCAAGGAAGCCACCGGCGGCCGCGGCGCCGACGTCGTCTTCGACCCCGTCGGCGGCGACGCCTACACCAAGTCCACCAAGTGCGTCGCCTTCGAGGGCCGCATCGTCATCGTCGGCTTCACCAGCGGCACCATCCCCGCCCCCGGCCTCAACCACGCCCTCGTCAAGAACTACTCGATCCTCGGCCTCCACTGGGGCCTGTACAACACCCACGACCCCGCCGCCGTCCGCGAGTGCCACGACACCCTCACCCGCCTCGCCGCCGAAGGCCTGGTCAAGCCCCTCGTCAGCGAACGCGTCCCCCTCGCCGGCGCCGCCGACGCCGTCCAGCGCGTCGCCGACGGCCTCACCACCGGCCGCGTCGTCATCCTCCCCGGCGCCTGAACCCGCCCTACGCCTCCTTGCGTGCCACCCCGCCGTACATGCCCACCAGTTCCCAGTCGGCCGGCAGCGGCCCGTCGGGCCGCCAGGTCGGCACCTGGACCAGACCCGGGTCGAGCAGCGTGAAGTCGCCGAAGAACTCCATCACCTGCTCCCGAGTGCGGGCGTTCATCGTGGCCGTGGCGCTCTGGTAGACGGCTGTGGCTTCGCGCCCGCCCTTGGCGCGCTCGGCATCGTGGAAATCGCCTGTCACATGGGAGAGGACGAGGTACGAACCGGCCGGAAGGGCGTCCCGGAATGTGGCCATGATGGCTGCGGGATCCTCGGCTTCTGTGACGAAGTGGAGGATCGCCACCAGCAGCAGCGCCACCGGCCGGTCGAAGTCGATGGTGTCGCGGACGGCCGGGTGCTCCAGAATCGCGGCCGGGTCGCGAAGATCGGCCAGAGCGATCGAGGTGTTCCCGGCGCGCGTCAGGAACACACTCGCGTACGCGTTCACGATCGGGTCGTTGTCGATGTACGCCACCCGCGTCTCCGGCGCGATGGCCTGCGCGATCTCGTGCACGTTCGGCTGGGTCGGAATCCCCGTGCCGATGTCCAGGATCTGGCGGATCCCGCAGTCCGCCACCAGGTCCCGCACCGCCCGGTGCAGAAACGAACGGTTGGCCCGCACGCTCGTCCGGACCTCCGGCGCCGCCTCCATGAACCGGTGGGCCGCGATCCGGTCGACCTCGTAGTTGTCTTTCCCGCCGAGAAAATAGTCGTACATCCGCGCCGGATGCGGCCTGCTGGTGTCGATGTCCTCGGCCGGTATCCCGGCGTTGCTGGAAGCCATGGGTGTTCCGTCTCCGTCGTTCCGCGCCGGACGCTGCGCGCTGAGCGTCTTTCAGAGCGACAGTCTCCCACGGCAGTTGACGCGCCGACGTGCGGCGTCCTCCGTCCGCCGACCCACGACGGCGGGGAGACCACCGACCCACGACGCCGGGAAAGCCACCGACTCACGACGGTGGGAAAGCCACCGACGAACGACGGTGGGAAAGCCACCGACGGACGGGAGGGCCGGGGTCGCAGGGGTGGGGGTTCTGGACGCTCCGCATATTTGTGTGCGGCATGCCGGGCAGGACAGCGGTCGACCCGTCACGCACGTAAATATGTCGGTCCAGGACCTCCACCCCGGAGGCCCCGGACCGGCACCGACAACCGCAGCGGCCGCGGCAGCTACACGTACCGCTTGAGCTCCCGCCGCGCCAGCGACCGCTTGTGAACCTCGTCCGGGCCGTCGGCCAGCCGCAGCGTCCGCGCGGCGGCGTACAGCTCGGCGAGGGGGAAGTCCTGGCCGACCCCGCCGCCGCCGTGGAGCTGGATGGCGCGGTCGAGGATGCGGCAGACCTTCTCCGGGGTGGCGATCTTGATGGCCTGGATCTCGGTGTGGGCGCCCCGGTTGCCGACCGTGTCCATCAGCCACGCAGTCTTCAGCACCAGCAGCCGCAGCTGCTCGATCTCGACCCGGGCCTCGGCGATCCATTCCCCCACCACGCCCTGCTCGGCGAGCGACTTGCCGAAGGCGATCCGCCCGACCGCCCGGCGGCACATCAGCTCAAGGGCCCGCTCGGCCATGCCGATGAGCCGCATGCAGTGGTGGATGCGCCCAGGACCCAGCCGGGCCTGGGCGATGGCGAAGCCGCCGCCCTCCTCGCCCACAAGGTTCTCCACGGGCACCCGGACGTTGTCGAAGACGACCTCCGCGTGGCCGCCGTGGTCGCCGTCGTCGTAGCCGAACACCCGCATGCCGCGCCGCACATCAACACCAACCGCATCCCTCGGCACGAGGATCATGCTCTGCTGGCGGTGCCGTTCCGCGCCCGGGTCGGACTTCCCCATGACGATGAAGATCCGGCACTTCGGGTTCATGGCCCCGGAGATGTACCACTTCCGCCCGTTGATCACATACTCGTCGCCGTCCCGCTCGATCCGGGTCGCGATGTTGGTCGCGTCCGACGAGGCGACATCAGGCTCGGTCATCGCGAAGGCCGAGCGGATCCTCCCATCGAGCAGCGGCTCCAGCCAGGTCTTCTTCTGCTGCTCGGTGCCGAAGTCGTTGAGCACCTCCATGTTGCCGGTGTCGGGCGCGGCACAGTTGAGCGCGGGCGGCGCGAGGTGGAGGCTGCGCCCGCTGATCTCGGCGAGCGGCGCGTACTGCAGATTGGTCAGCTGGGGCCCCCGGCTGGGCAGGAACAGATTCCACAGCCCCCGCCGCCTGGCCTCCCGCTTGAGCTCCTCCACCACCGGCGGCGCGCTCCAGACAGCGTCGCCCACCGCCTCCTCGCGCTGCCGCGCGAAGACGGGCTCGGACGGGTAGACGCACTCGTCCATGAAGGCGAGCAGCTGCTCGCGCAGTTCCTCGGTGCGGGCGTCGTAGGAGAAGTCCATGTGCGGCTCAGCCTTCCTGAGAGGTGCCAAGGGCGCCAGGGGCGCCAAGGGTGTTCAGACCGCGCTCGACGAGGCCGGGGACGAGGCCGCCGATGCGGTCGAAGCCGGCGCCGACGGTCTGCCCGAGCGTGTAGCGGTAGTGGATGCCCTCGGCGATGACCGCGAGCTTGAAGTAGGCGAAGGCGGTGTACCAGCCGATGGCGGACACATCGCGGCCCGATCCCTCGGCGTAGCGCGCGATGACCTCGCTCGCGGTCGGGTGGCCGGGGGCGGCGCCGGCGGTCGGCACGGGGGAGTCGGCGGGGGCCTCGCGCTCGCTGTACATCACCAGCAGCCCGAGGTCGGTGAGCGGATCGCCGAGGGTGGACATCTCCCAGTCGAGGATGGCCTTGATCCGGTCGTCCTCCCGCCCGACCAGCGCATTGTCCAGCCGGTAGTCGCCGTGCACGACGGCCGCCGGGCCGGAGCGCGGCAGCGCGCCCGCCAGTGCCTCGTGCAGCTTGTCGATGCCCGGCAGCTCGCGGCTGCGCGACGCGGCCAGTTGCTTGCCCCAGCGGCGCAACTGCCGCTCCAGGAAGCCCTCGGGCCGCCCGAAGTCGCCCAGGCCCACCCGCTCCGGCTCCACGGCGTGCAGCGCGACCAGCGCGTCCACCAGCCCGAGCACGACATTCCGGGTCCGCTCGGGCCCGATCGCGGCCAGCTCGTCGGCGAAGCGGTACGGAATCCCGTCCACGTACTCCATGACGTAGAAGGGCGCCCCGATGACCGCGTCGTCCTCGCACAGCAGCACGGTGCCGGGCACCGGGACCGGGGTGTCGTGCAGGGCGCTGATGACGCGGTGCTCGCGGGCCATGTCATGGGCGGTGGCCAGGACGTGGCCGAGCGGAGGGCGGCGTACGACCCACCGGGAGGCGCCGTCGGTGACGGCATAGGTCAGGTTGGACCGCCCGCCCTCGATCAGCTCGGCGTTCAGCTCCCCCCTGACCAGGCCTGGGCGCTCGCGGTCGAGATGATCGCGCAGCCGTCCGAGGTCCAGCCCGGGTGGATTGTCCGTCCCGCTCATCAACGCTCCTCGCCACTGTTCGATGCCTGACCAGGCCATCATGCCGACCAGTCGGTATGTAGTCCAGTTCTTGACGCTCACTTCGACCGGAACCTAAGGTCCGTTCTGGTAGGCGCACAAAAATCACATACATGAACAGGACGGTGCTCCCGTGACAGCGCTCAGGGACAGGGACAGGGACCTCACCATCGCCGAAGTGCGGCTCACCCCCATCCTCATCGCCGACGCGCCGCTGCTCAACACCCAGGGCGTGCACCAGCCCTACACGCCCCGCCTGATCATCGAGGTCGTCACCCGCGACGGCGTCACCGGCATCGGCGAGACCTACGGCGACACCCGCTACCTCGACCTCGCCAAGCCGCTCGCCGACGCCCTCGTCGGCTGCCGGGCCGACGACCTCAACGCGCTCCCCGGCCTGGCGGCCCTGGTCTGCGGCGACCCCGGCCCCGACGGCGTGTCCGACTCCCTCGACGCGGGCGGCCTGCGCGGCGTCCAGACCGCCGACAAGCTGCGGCTTTCGGTCATCTCCGGCTTCGAGGTCGCCTGCCTGGACGCCCTCGGCAGATCGCTGGGCCTGCCCGTGCACGCCCTGCTCGGCGGCAAGGTCCGCGACACCGTCGACTTCAGCGCCTACCTCTTCTACCGCTGGGCCGCCCACCCGGCCCCCGGCGCGCCCAAGGACGACTGGGGCGCGGCCCTCGACCCCGCCGGGGTGGTCGCCCAGGCCCGGCGCCTGGCCGCCGAGCACGGCTTCCGCTCCTTCAAGCTCAAGGGCGGCGTCTTCCCGCCCGACGAGGAGATCGCCGCCGTCCGGGCCCTCGCCGAGGCCTTCCCGGGGCAGCCGCTCCGCCTGGACCCCAACGGCGCCTGGTCCGTGGAGACCTCCCTGTGCGTCGCCGGGCAGCTCGGCGACGTACTCGAATACCTGGAGGACCCGACCGACTCCACCGCCCGCATGGCCGAGGTCGCCGCGCGGACCGATGTCCCGCTGGCCACCAACATGTGCGTGACGACCGTCCCCGAGATCGCCGAGGCCTTCACCACCGGCGCCGTCCAGGTCGTCCTGTCCGACCACCACTACTGGGGAGGACTGCGGGCCACCCGCGAACTCGCCGCGATCTGCCGCGCCTTCGGTGTCGGCCTGTCGATGCACTCCAACACCCACCTGGGCATCAGCCTCGCCGCCATGACCCAGGTCGCAGCGACCGTCCCCAACCTCGACTACGCCTGCGACTCCCACTACCCCTGGCAGACCGAGGACGTCATCACCCGCCCCCACCGGTTCCACGCCGGACGCCTCACGGTCTCCGACGCCCCCGGCCTGGGCGTCGACCTCGACCGGGAGGCCCTGCGGGCGCTGCACCGGCGCTGGCTTGACGACGACGGCGCCATGCGCAACCGCGACGACGCCGCCGCGATCCGCCTCGCCGAACCCGGCTGGGCCTCCCCCCGCTGGTGAACTCCCGTTCCCTCAGGCTCTCAGGCGTGGCAGACCGGGTACCGGCCGCCGTTGAACGCGACCAGGTCCCCGTACACCACCGCCAGGTCCAGCGGCGCGCCCGGCGGTAGCCCGTCCATCTCCGCGTACGCCCGGTGCAGATTCGCCACCAGCCGCTCCGGCTCGCGCAGCCCGCCGAATCCGGCCTCGGCCGGATCGGCGGCCCGCGCCGTCTCCAGCGGCGTACGCCCGGCCGCGCGGCCCTCGGCGGCGAGCACGGTCACGTAGTGCAGATAGCTCTCCACGGTGTCGAACACCTCCGGATCGCACACCTTGCCGTGCCCCGGCACCACGACCTCCGCGTCCAGCTCCCGCAGCACGCCCAGCGCCCGCAGCGAACCGCTCAGCGAGCCCACCGCGACGAACGGCGCCCCGCCGTTGAAGACCAGGTCCCCCGTGAAGACGATCCGCCGCTCCGGCAGCCAGACGATGGTGTCCCCGACCGAGTGAGCCGGCCCCGGGTGGATCAGCCGCACCTGCGTGCCGCCGGCCTCCAGCTCCATGCTGTCCTCGTACGTGAGCGTCGGCGGCGTCACCGGCACCTCCCCGTAGTCCACCTCGGGCCAGATGGCGTGCAGTTCGTGGCCGGTGGCCAGCTGCGCCTTCTCGCTCGCCGCATGGCCGATGATCTCCGCTCCGGCGGCGAACAGGCTGTTGCCGTACGTGTGGTCGCCGTGGTGATGGGTGTTCACCACATACGCCGGCATCGGCGCGCCCGTCGCGAGCAGCGCGTCCCGCAGCCGGCGTGCGCGCCGCTCGGTCGCGGCGGTGTCCACCAGCAGCGTGCTCGCGCCGTCGCTGACGAATCCGGCATTGCTCAGGCACCAGCCGCCGTCCGGCTGCACGTACGCGTGCACACCCGGGGCGAGTTCGGTCAGATAGGGCTCATTGTCCGGCACGGCAGGAACGTATCATTCCGCATTCCGTATCGTTCAGGCTCCCGCGTGCCTCAGTATCTCGTCGACCGTCTCCGCCGGCGTCAGCTCCGTGGTGTCCAGCCACAGCCCGAACCTCGGAGTCCCCTGCCGCAGCGACCGGTCCAGCTCCTCCGGCGTCCACACCCCGTACGCCGTCTTCGGCCGCGCCGCCTCCCGCTCCGCGACGGCCCGGGCGCTCGGCGCCAGCACGATCACATGCAGCGGCCGGGTCCGGATCATCGAAATCGTCCGCGCCAGCTCATCGCCCAGAATCACGTCCTGCAGCACCGGCACGAAGCCCGCCGTGGCGTACGCGTCCGCTGTCGCCACGGCGATCTCATGCCGGAGCCGCAACTGTCTTAACGCCTCGGCGTCGCCCTCAGGGCTCATATCCGCGCGCCCGCCGACCACCATCCGCCGGAACGCGTCCCCGTTCACGTGCGCGGAACGCGGCAGCCGCCCTGCCAACTCCCGTGCCACGGTGGATTTTCCGGAAGCGGGGATTCCGGTGATCAGAAACATGCCTACGCCGTCCTAGAGCCTGAGCGGCGTAGCCTAGCGGCTACCACGGCGGTCTTTTGCCCGGTGTCGTTGCGGTGCCCCCGGTCGGGGTTGGGGGTTCCGTCCTCAAGCGCCGGACGGGCCGCGCGGGCGGTGCCGCCTGCACCCGGTGCCGTTGCGGTGCCGTCGGTCGGGGTTGGGGGTTCCGTCCTCAAGCGCCGGACGGGCTGGGTTGGCCTGGGGGTCGGTGCCACCACCGGGGATCTCTCCTCGGCGCTCGCGACTCCGGCACCTTGCTTGTCCGTGCCCGGGATCCTCGCTCGTCGCGCTGCGGGAGAACCCCGGCGTGTCCCCTCCCGGCCGGAGACGTTCACTTCAGCCCGTCCGGCGTTTGAGGACACGCCCGAAGGGCGTTCGGGGGTCCGGGGGCTTGCACCCGGTTTCGGGAAGGGGCGGGGTGGGGGAAACCCCCGCCCGCGAGGACTGCGCAAAAAAATCAGAGCTGGCCGCGCGACTCCATGACCGGCCGCATCCGGTCGAGCATGCCGTAGAGAGAGGCCCGCTCCGCCTCGTCCAGCGTGTCGAGCGCGCCGTGCGTGGCCCGCATCTCCGCCCGGACGTGGCGAATCGTGTCGCGGCCGGAATCCGTCGTGACGACGTTCTTGACCCGGCGGTCGGCCGCGCTGACCTCGCGGCGGACGAAGCCGTGCGCTTCGAGCCGGTCGACGATGCCGGTGATGTTCGACGCGTCGCAGACGAGCCGTTCGGCGATGGCGCGCATGGGGAGGGGGCCGCCGTCGAGCTGGGCGAGGACCTTGGCCTGCATGGCGGTGAGGCCGTGCCGGGAGGCGGCGGCGGCGAAGTCCTGCCACTGGGCGGTGGTGATGGCAGCGAGCAGCGCGAGGAGGTCGGCCCGGGTCGGGGCGGACGCGGAGGCGGACGCAGGGGCGGAGGCGCTCATGGTGAGAGTGTACTCACAAAAGCTTGAGGACATGAATCATTAACTTGACGACCTTAACTATCGAGGTCTACCGTCATCCAGGTTGCTTGACACCTTCAAGCATCAATGTCGTCAAGTAGCTGAAGGCCCTCATGAACACGCTCGACAAGCCCGTCGACAAGCCCAGGAACGAGACGGTCATCGTCTTCGCGCTGAGCCTGGCCGCCATGGTCGTCGCGATGATGCAGACCCTGGTCGTGCCGATCCTCACGCTGATCCAGACCAGCCTCGGCACCACCACGGCCAACGCCAGCTGGGTCACCACCGCGACGCTGCTGTCCGCCGCCGTCTTCACACCGCTGCTCGGCCGTTTCGGCGACCAGCACGGCAAGAAGCCGACGCTGGTGGCCGTGCTGGTCGTGATGGTCGCGGGTTCCGTGCTCGCCGCCACCACCCACTCCCTCCTGTGGCTGATCGTCGGCCGGGTGCTGCAGGGCGCGGCGACCGCGATCTTCCCGCTGGCGCTGTCCGTGCTGCGCGAGGAGATCCGCCCGGCGAAGCTGCCCGGGGCGATGGCGCTGGTCAGCGGCACGCTGGCGTTCGGCAGCGGCCTGGCGCTGGTCGCTGTGGGTCTGCTGACGGCGGGGGACAACCCGGACTACCGCAGTGCGTTCTGGATGGCCACGATCCTGGCCGTCCTGGCCCTTCTCGCGGTCGTGTTCCTGGTCCCGGCCACCCGTCAGAAGAGCGGCGGCCGCACCGACGTCCTCGGCGCGCTGAGCCTGGCCGCGACGCTGGTGCTGCTGCTCCTGCCGATCACGCAGGGCCATGAGTGGGGCTGGTCCTCCACCCGTACGGTCGGCTCCTTCGCCGGGGCGGTCGTCATGGCGGCGGTGTGGGTGCTGGTCGAGCGCAAGGTGCGCGAGCCGCTCGTCGACATGAGCATGTTCGTGCACCGGCCGGTGCTCTTCGCGAACGCCGCCGGGCTGCTGGTCGGCTTCGGCTCGTTCACCTCCTTCATCGGCATCTCGTATCTCGTCCAGATGCCGTCCGCGATCACGGGCTACGGCTTCGACGCGTCGATCCTGCGCGCTTCCGTGGAGTACCTGCTGCCCAGCGCCATGATGTCGCTGCTGGCCGCCCCCGCAGGCGGCCAGCTGGTCCGCCGCCACGGTCCGCGCGTCGTGCTGGCGCTCGCCTCGGCGTTCGGTGTGGCCGGCTTCGCGTGGATCGCCGCCGACCATTCGCACACGGTGTCGGTGATCGGTGCGGGGATGCTCATCGGCGTGGCGATCAGCTTCGGTTACGCGGCCATGCCGGCCGTGATCATGGCGAGCGTGCCGCACCACCAGAGCGGCATCGCCAACGGCATCAACTCCATCTCCCGCTCCACCGGCAGCGCGATCGGCACGGCGGTCATCACCACGGTCCTGGCCTCCAAGAGCGTGGAGAACGTGCCGGCGGCGTACGCGGGGCTGCCCGCCGAGTCGCAGTTCACGCTGAGCTTTGTCATCGCGGGCGTGGCGCTCGGGCTCGTGGCGCTGGTCGCCTGGCTCGGCCTGCGGACCCCCGCCCGTACGGTGGCGGAACCGGCTGCGGCGGCCGAGGCTGTTACGAAGACCGAGACCGAGCCCGAGCCCGAGTCCGAGTCCGAGACCGTCAGCGCTTAAGGAAAGTGACATGAAGGCAGTCAGCTACCGCACATACGGTGGACCCGAGGTCCTGGAGTACGGGGACCTGCCCGAGCCCAAGGTCGGCCCGGACGCGGTCCTGATCAAGGTCAGGGCGGCCGCCGTCAACCCCGTGGACTGGAAGGCCCAGCTCGGCTATCTCGACGGGCTGCTGGAGTCCGTGTTCCCCGTCATCCCGGGCTGGGACGTCTCCGGTGTGGTCGTACGCCCCGGTGTGGACGCCGTGGAGTACCAGGAGGGCGACGAGGTCATCGCCTACGTCCGCGAGGACTTCCTGTCCCGGGGCACCTTCGCCGAGTACGTGGCCGCCCCCGTCCGCACGATGGCGCGCAAGCCCGCCAACCTCACCTTCGAGCAGGCCGCAGGCCTTCCCCTCGCGGGGCTGACCGCCTACCAGGCCCTGGTCAAGGCCATCCGCCTCGGCGAGGGCGAGACCGTCCTGGTGCACGCCGCCGCCGGCGGGGTCGGTTCGCTGGCCGTCCAGATCGCCGCGCATCTCGGTGCCCGAGTCATCGGCACCGCGAGCGAGCGCAATCACGGCTACCTGCGCTCGCTGGGCGCCGAGCCCGTCACGTACGGCGAAGGCCTCGCCGACCGGGTCGCCGCGCTCGCCCCCGACGGTGTGGACGCCGTCCTGGACCTCGTCGGCGGCGATGCCCTCACCGTCTCGCCCGACCTGCTCGCCAGCGGCGGCCGCCTGGTCTCCATCGCCGACCCGGCCGTCCTGGGCCTCGGCGGCCGCTACTTCTGGGTCCGCCCGGACGCGTCCGACCTCGCCGCGCTGAGTGAACTCGCCGAGCGCGGCGTAATAGGGGTGGAGGTGGCGGCGACCTTCCCGCTGGAGAAGGCGGCCGACGCGCAGCGGCTCAGCGCCGATGGCCACACCCGGGGCAAGATCATCGTCACCGTTGACTAACCATTGACCTGCCAGGGGGGCGTTATTGCGTACGATATGCAATAACGACCCCCTAGCTCATCGAGGACCCCACCCGTGGCCCTGACCGCAGAACGCTCCACACGAGCCGCCGCCCTCACCCGCCGCGAATGGACCGGCCTCGGCGGCATGGCCGGCTTCGTCCTGCTGCTGCACGTCGTCGGCTTCGGCATCCTCACCCTCCTCGTCGTGCCCGGCCACTACCGCACCGCGTCCGGCGCCTTCGGCTTCGGCACCGGCCTCACCGCCTACACCCTCGGTCTGCGCCACGCCTTCGACGCCGACCACATCGCCGCCATCGACAACACCACCCGCAAGCTCATGGGGGACGGCAAGCGTCCGCTCTCCGTGGGCTTCTGGTTCTCCCTCGGCCACTCGTCGGTGGTCTTCGGGCTCACCTTCCTCCTCGCGCTGGGCATCAAGTCCGTCGGCACCGGCCTGTCCGACGACGACTCCCGCCTCCACCAGGTCGGCGGCCTCATCGGCACCGCCGTCTCCGGGGCCTTCCTGCTGCTGATCGCCGCCATCAACGCCGTGATCCTCGTCGGCCTCACCAAGGTCTTCCGCGACATGCGCCGCGGCAACTACGACGAGGCCCAGCTCGAACAGCACCTCAACAACCGCGGCTTCATGAACCGCATCCTCGGCCGCGCCACCCGCGCCATCCGCAAGCCCTGGCAGATGTACCCCCTCGGCTTCCTCTTCGGCCTAGGCTTCGACACCGTCACCGAGATCAGCCTCCTGGTGCTGGCCGCCGGCTCCGTCGCCTCCGGCCTGCCCTGGTACGCGATCCTCTGCCTGCCCGTCCTCTTCGCCGCCGGCATGTCCCTGCTCGACACGATCGACGGTTCCTTCATGAACTTCGCCTACGGCTGGGCCTTCTCCAAGCCGGTGCGGAAGGTCTACTACAACCTCACCATCACCGGCCTCTCGATCGCCGTCGCCCTCATCATCGGCGGCATCGAGCTGCTCTCCATCCTCGCCGACAAGCTCTCCCTCACCGGCGCCTTCTGGGACTCCGTGTCCTCCGTCGACCTCAACGCCGTCGGCTTCTGGATCGTCGGCCTCTTCGTCGCGACCTGGGCCGTCGCCCTCGCCGTCTGGAAGTTCGCCCGCATCGAGGAGAAGTGGGACGCCGGCCTGCGCGGCGCGCAGGCCCTAGGCGAGTAGCGCCGCGCCGCACACCGCGAGGGCGACCACGCACGCCGCCGCCGCGACGGCCGTACGACCGGCCAGGGGGGAGGGCCGCCCCGTCCCGAGGCCGGAGATCCGTGCCTGCGTGACCAGCAGGAAGCCCAGCCACGCCAGAGCGCAGAGGGCGACGGCCACCAGAGCACCGGGCGAGAGCCCACGGTGGAGGGCGGCGCGTCCGGCCAGCACCGCCGCCACCGCGCACGCGAGCGTGGTGCGGCGCCAGGCGAGACGGGTGCGCTCGGGCTGGAGCCCGGGGTCGCGGGAGGGGGAGGGCGTGGGCGAGGTCATCAGCCGGCCCAGCCGAGGGTGGCGACGAGGACCATGAGAAGGGCGATGACCGCGACGAGCAGCGCGAGCAGCGTCGGGAACCGGGACACCGGCAGATCCTCGCCGCGCCGCATGGCGCGCTCGCAGCGCACCCAGTGGTTGACGGCACGGAAGGCGCACATCGCCCCGCCGACCAGGAGCAGGACGGCCAGCGTGACCCGGACCGGCTGGTGGAGGTGGGGCAGGAACTGGTCGACGGCGAAGCCGCCGCCGACCAGTGCGAGGGCGGTGCGGAGCCAGGCGAGGAAGGTGCGCTCGTTGGCGAGGGAGAAGCGGTAGTCGGGGGTCCTGCCCTCGGCGTGCACGTCCTCAGGCGCGAGCCAGAGCCGCAGTCTGCCGGCGATGTCGATCACAGCCCCTGGGCCCTGTCCCGTGACCTGAGGCGGCGGTAGGCCTCCAGGCCGTCCGGGACCCACTCCCACAGCGGCAGGACCCGGTCGAGCTCCTCCTGGGGGAGGAAGTCGTGCCAGGCGACCTCCTCCGCCTGCGGGGACACGGGCAGTTCGCAGCGGACCTCGTAGACCCGCGACCACCACGTCCCGGCCCCCTCGCCCCCGCCCTCGTACAGGAAGCTGAACAGCGGCACCGGCTGCGGCAGCCCGGAGACGCCGAGCTCCTCCTCGGCCTCGCGCAGCGCCGCGTCGTCGTAGGACTCGCCCGCGCCGACGACACCGCCGACGAACATGTCGTACAGGGAGGGGAAGACCAGCTTGTCCGCCGTGCGCCGGTGGACGAAGACCCGCCCGGCCCCGTCCCGTACGTGGATGAACACGCACCGGTGCCGCAGCCCGCGGGCGTATGCCTCGCCGCGCGGCGACTGCCCGATGACCCGGTCGTGCTCGTCGACGATGTCCAGCACCTCGTCCTCGTTCATGGGCACACACTATTGCGGCGTCGTCAGGCCGTGACTGCCGCACCGTCCCGGCGCCGCCCGGTCCACAGCACCGTCACCAGGCTGACAACGGCGCCGCCGACGGCGTAGGCGCCGAGCACCCACCAGGCGTGGGTGGTGGCGTGGCCGTGGAAGTAGACGGTGTTGCGGACCAGGGTGGTGCCCGCGCCCGGGGGGAGGGCCTGGCCGATGGCGCTCCAGAAGCGGGGGAGGAGGGCGGCGGGGTAGACGCCGCCGGAGCTGGGGTTGCCCAGGACCACGAAGAGGATGATGCACAGGCCGGTGCCGAGGAGGCCGAAGAGGGTCTGGAGGGCGACGGCGACGGCGGCCGAGGCGAAGACGACCAGGGCGCCGATGCCCGCCAGCGGCCAGAAGTGGCCGGACAGGGCGTCGAAGACCGGGCCGACGATGGCGGCGCCGGCGATGCCGGAGACGACGGCGTACAGGGCGAGGACGGCGAGCCGGATGAAGGTGCGGTGCCGGTTGGCGGGGCGGGCGCCCGCGGCCATGCCGAGGATGGTGGCGGTGAGGTAGCCGCCGATGACCCAGCCCAGGACCAGGTAGAACGAGGTCATGCCGCGCCCGTCGCCCTTGTTCGGGGGCCGGATGTCGGTGACGGTGACCTTCCGGGACTGGGCCGTCTCCAGCGTGACGGCGATCTGCGAGGCGGTCTGGGAGACCGACGGGCCGCCCGCCGAGGCCACCAGCAGGGTGTCCGTCGCACCGGTGGCGTTGTAGAGGAAGCCCGCGTACACCGTGCGGTCCAGGATCTGCCGCCGGGCCGTGGCCTCGTCGGCCGCCGGGGTGGCCCGGACCGGGTCGCCGGACAGGGCGTTGAGCTTGGCCACGATCTGGGCGCGGGCCGGCTGGGGGGCGACCACGGCCACCGAGATCCGGTGCGGGGTGGGGGAGTGGAAGGCGCCCAGGTAGGAGACGATGAACGCCAGCTGGATCAGCAGGCCGCCCAGCACCAGCGCCAACGCACGGAAGGTGATCGCGTCGCGCAACTCGGCCCCGAAGCCGTGCGGGGGCACCTCAGGCTTGGCGTGACTCATCCGTCTCCTCCCGAGCTCCACTTCCGAGCTCCACTTCTTCGCACGCTAGGCCGGATACGGTGCGGCGGCACGGGGTAGTGGTCCGTTCGCGGCGCTCGGCGGTGTGTGCGAGCGTGACCGAAGGGCGTCCCCAGACGTCCCATGGGAGAGGCGAGCCATGAATCGACCCAGGATCCTTGTGGTGGGCGGCGGCTTCGCGGGCATGGAATGCGCGCACCGTCTGGAGCGGCGGCTCTCGGCTGACGAGGCCGAGATCACCCTTGTTTCACCGTGGAGCCATCAGCTCTATCTGCCGCTGCTGCCACATGTCGCGGCGGGGGTGCTCACCCCGCAGGCGGTGGCCGTGCCGCTGCGCCGGATGCTGCGCCGTACGCATGTGATCCCCGGCCGGGCGATCGGGGTGGACGTGGACGCGAAGGCGGTGGTCGTCAAGAAGATCACCGATGAGGAGTACGCGGAGTCCTACGACTACCTCGTCCTCACCCCCGGCAGCGTCACCCGCACCTTCGACATCCCGGGCCTGACGGACTTCGGCCGGGGCATGAAGACCCTCGCCGAGGCCGCGTACATCCGCGACCACGTCATCATGCAGCTCGACCTCGCCGCCGCCAGCACCGACGAGGCCGAGCGCGCCTCGCGGCTGCAGTTCGTGGTGGTCGGCGGCGGCTATGCGGGCACCGAGACCGCCGCCTGCCTGCAGCGGCTCACCGCAGCCGCCGTCAAGCGCTACCCGAGGCTGGACCCGGGGCTCATCAAGTGGCACCTGATCGACATCGCGCCCAAGCTGATGCCCGAACTCGGCGACAAGCTCGGCCTCAAGGCCCTGGAGATCGTCCGCAAGCGCGGCGTCGAGGTCTCCCTCGGGGTCTCGGTGGCGGAGGTGGCGGAGGACCTGGTCACCTTCACCGACGGGCGCAAGGTGCCCTCCCGCACGCTGATCTGGACCGCCGGTGTGGCCGCCAGCCCGCTGGTCGCCACCCTCGGCAGCGAGACCGTGCGGGGCCGGCTCCTGGTCGACGCCGAGATGCGCGTGGCCGGCGCCGACGGGGTCTACGCCCTCGGCGACTCCGCCGCCGTCCCCGACGTGGCCAAGGGCGGTGGCGCTTTCTGCCCGCCCACCGCCCAGCACGCCATGCGCCAGGGCAAGGCCGCCGCCGAGAACGTCGTCGCGGCGCTGCGCGGCAAGCCGCTCAAGCCGTATGTCCACAAGGACCTGGGTCTGGTCGTCGACCTCGGCGGCGCCCAGGCGGTCTCCAAGCCGCTGGGCATCCCGCTCAGCGGCCCGCCCGCCCAGCTCGTGGCCCGCGGCTACCACCTGGGCGCGCTGCGGACCTTCCCCGCCCGGTTCCGTACGGCGGCGGGCTGGATGCTCAACTCGATCGCCGGGGACGATTTCGTACGCACCGGATTCCAGGCCCGGCGCCCCGCCCGGCTACGGGACTTCGAGGTCACCGACATCTACCTCAAGCCCGAGGAGGCCCGCGAGCGGGTCGAGGCGCTACGGTCGGAATGACACCGGCACGTGAAGACGGGGGAGTGGGACGGCGTGGGAACAGCTCCAGGGCGGCCGGGGCGTGACGTACATGACGTGCATGTCGTGCGTGACGTGCTGCGGATCGCCAACTGCTCCGGCTTCTACGGCGACCGCCTCGCCGCCGCCCGCGAGATGGTCGAGGGCGGCCCGATCGACGTCCTGACCGGCGACTATCTGGCCGAACTCACCATGTACCTGCTCTGGAAGGCCAGGCAGCGCGACCCGGAGGCCGGATACGCCGTCTCCTTCCTCGCCCAGATGCGCGAGGTCCTCGGCACCTGCCTGGAACGCGGCATCAAGGTCGTCGTCAACGCGGGCGGGCTCAACCCGGCCGGGCTGGCGGGCAAACTGGGCGGACTCGCGGCCGCCGCGGGGCTGTCGCCACGGATCGCGTACATCGAAGGCGACAACCTGCTCGGGCACGACCTCATCGGCGACTTCCCGGCCTCCGACGGCGCTCAGCCCGTCACCGCCAACGCCTACCTCGGCGGCTGGGGCATCGCGCAGGCCCTCGGCGCCGGGGCCGACGTGGTGATCTGCGGGCGGGTCACCGACGCCTCGCTCGTCGTCGGCCCGGCCGCCTGGGCCTTCGGCTGGGCGGCCGACGACTGGGACCGGCTCGCCGGAGCCGTCGCCGCCGGGCACATCATCGAGTGCGGCGCCCAGGCCACCGGCGGCAACTACGCCTTCTTCACCGAGCTCGACCGGCCCGTCCACCCCGGCTTCCCCATCGCCGAGCTGCGCGCCGACGGCTCCTGCGTGATCACCAAGCACGAGGGCACCGGCGGCGCCGTCACCGTGGACACCGTCACCGCCCAGCTGCTGTACGAGACGGACAGCCCCGCCTACCTCAATCCGGATGTCGTGGCCCGCTTCGACACCGTACGACTGACCTCGGACGGCCCCGACCGGGTCCTGGTCAGCGGCACCCGGGGCGAGCCCGCCCCGGAGACGCTCAAGGTCTGCCTCAACTACCCCGGCGGCCACCGCAATTCCGCCACCTTCATGCTCACCGGGCTCGACATCGAGGCCAAGGCCGCCTTCGCGGAGGCGGCCCTGCTGGACGCCACCGGCGGCCCCGCCCGCTTCGCGGCGTACGAGACCCGCCTGGAGCGCTGGAACGACACCGCCGCCCGCCTCACCCTCACCGTCAAGGACCCCGACCCCCACAAGGTCGGCCGTGCCTTCTTCACCACCGTCGTCGGCACCGGGCTCTCCGGCTACCCCGGGCTGTATCTGGAGCACTTCTCGCCGAAGGCGGAGGAGTACGGGGTCTACCGGCACACGCTGGTCCCGGCGGACGCCGTCCCGGCCGAGGCCGTACTCCCGGACGGCGAGCGCCTCGCCGTCCTCCGGCCGTCGTCGCCTCCCCGGCCGCCGGTGATCCCGGCCCAGCCTTCCCCCGCACCGCAGGACGGTCCCTTCGCCGGTCCCTTCGCGGGGCCGTTCGCGGGGCCCACCGTCCGGGCCCCGCTCGGCCGCCTCATCGGCGCCCGCTCCGGCGACAAGGGCGGTGACGCCAACGTCGGCCTGTGGGCCCGCACCGACGACGCGTACGCCTGGCTCCGGGACAGCCTGGACGTCGCGATGCTGCGCGAGCTGCTGCCCGAGGCCGCCAAACTGTCCGTCAGCCGCTACGAGCTGCCGAATCTGCGGGCGCTGAACTTCGTCGTGCACGGCCTGCTGGGCGAGGGCGTGGCCTCCTCGACCCGGCCCGATCCCCAGGCCAAGAGCCTCGGTGAATTCCTCCGGGCACGCTCTGTTGAGATACCCGCGACGCTATTGAGCGCGGTAAAAGCGCGGTGAGTATCGGGTCGGCAAAAAGCCGTCCCTACTTCGGTCATGAGGCCCTGGAGCAGGCTTAAGTGACCTCCCGGCTGCCTAACCTGAATTCATGGACAACGACATTCTCCGCAAGGCGATATTCCTCGTGCGCGACTGCCACGAATCCGAGCAGCAGGCCGTCGAAGGCCTCAAGAAGTATTTCCCCGACCTGCACCTCGGCGACCGTGAGCGCTACGTCAGCGAGGCCTGCGACATGATCCACGGAGTCCACCCGGCCGTCTCCTGAGCACAGGCGCGTCCGCGCACCGCAGGCGTACCGTCGGGCCTATGAGCAACCTCGACCTCAAGCCCACGCCGACCGTCTGCGGCGGTCGCGGCGACATCTCCGCGCAGCCCGTCCACGAGCTCCTCACCGGCCGCGTCGTCCCGCTCGGCGAGAGCACCGTCGTACGCCGCCTCCTGCCCAACCTCGGCCGTCGCATGGTCGGCGCCTGGTGCTTCGTCGACCACTACGGCCCCGACGACATCGCCGACCAGCCCGGCATGCAGGTCGCCCCGCACCCCCACATGGGCCTGCAGACCGTCAGCTGGCTCCACGACGGCGAAGTGCTGCACCGCGACAGCCTCGGCAGCCTCCAGACCGTACGGCCCCGGGAGCTCGGCCTCATGACCTCCGGCCGTGCCATCTCGCACTCCGAGGAATCCCCGCGCCCCCACGCCCGCCTCCTCCACGGAGCCCAGCTCTGGGTCGCGCTCCCCGACGCCCACCGCCACGTCGCCCCCGCCTTCGAGCACCACGCCGATCTCCCCGTCCTCAACGGCGGCAACGGCCTGCGCGCCACCGTCATCCTCGGCTCCCTCGACGGCGCCGCCTCCCCGGGCACCGCCTACACCCCCCTCGTCGGCGCCGACCTCGCCCTCGCCGCCGGCACCGACACCCGCCTGCCCCTCGACCGCGACTTCGAGTACGCGGTCCTCGCCATGTCCGGCACCACCGTCGTCGACGGCGTGCCCGTAGAGGCCGGCTCCATGCTCTACCTCGGCTGCGGGCGCACCGAGCTGCCGCTGCGGGCCGACGTCGACAGCGGGCTGATGCTGCTCGGCGGCGAGCCCTTCGAGGAGCGCATCGTCATGTGGTGGAACTTCGTCGGCCGCACCAACGAGGACATCGCCCAGGCCCGCGAAGCCTGGATGACCGGCGACCGCTTCGGTGAGGTGCACGGCTACGACGGCCCGCCGATCCCCGCTCCCGAACTCCCGCCTGTGCCCCTGAAGCCGCGGGGGCGCGTGCGCTGAGCTGGGATTTACCGCGACGGTGTGGTCTCCAGCAGTTCGCGTGCCATCCGCTGCGCGGGGGCCGCAGTCTGTTCGGCGACGCACCGGAAGGTCTCCTGGGCAGGGCGGGCCGGCCAGTTGGGCGGAAGGTGCCGGGCGGGAAGTCTGGGGTCCGTACGGATGGTCCAGAGCCATTCGCTGACCAGCCGCAGTCGGGCGCCGATCGGATCGTCTCCGGCCCCCGTGCCCAGGTGGGCGGTCCAGCGCTTGTCGAAGGTGGTGTAGCGGGCGGCGATGCTGTCCAGGTCCCAGGTGTCGCGGATCATCAGCTCGATGTCGGTGGCCTGGTCGGCCCGGGCATGGAAGATCTTGACGTGGTCGGTGAGCCCGAGTTCCGCGACGACGCCGGCGACGTCCACGTTCCCGGGGGCGAGCCACAGCCCGCTGTACAGCGCCCCGAATCCGGACCAGGCGAGCCGGGAGCGCAGGTCGTGGCGCTGGCGTTTCCAGGAGTCGGGGAGGGAGAAGCCCAGCAGCGTCCAGGAGCCGTCCCAGTCGTCGTTGACCGCGCCCTGTTTCCAGATGCGGGTGCGGCCGTCCTGCAGGACGCGGGTCGCCTGCGGGGTCAGGCCGAAGTACATCCTGCGGCCCTCCCGTTGGCGTTGCAGCAGGCCCCGGTTGACCATGCGGGTCAGCGTGGAGCGTACGGCATGTTCGCCGACTCCGACGCGGCCGAGTACGTCGATGATGCTGCCCGAGTAGACGCAGAGGTCACGGTCACCCTCTTCCAGGACGTGGTTGCCGAAGAAGGCGAGCATGAGCAACTGCGGGCGGGGCTGCGGGCCGTCCGAGGTGCCCGGGATGTCGTTGTCCTCCACGGTGGCAAGGGTACGACCGCCCACCGGCAGCGCGGCGGGCGGTCGTACGGTGTCACTGGCCGTCGGCGCGGTGGGCAAGGTCGTACGGCCGCAGGTACGGCGTGGGGCGGTATGTGACGTAGCGGGCGGCGCTCGTCGGATCGGCCTCCGCGGCACGGGAGTTGAGGGACTCCGGGTCCGTGCCCTGCCACTTGCCCGTGGTCAGGCGGGCCTCCAGTGTGTGCAGCGCGGCAAGCTGCTCGGCGGTGCTGAACGTGCAGTGGCCGGCGTTGTCGACGTACGCCTGACGCAGCAGGGCCGAAGAGCCGGCTGCCGTGACGGCCCGCTTCAGGGCGCTCTCCGTCTGGACGGGGACGAGTGCGTCGCCGATGGTGTGGGCGTCGAACTGCGGCTTGGTCAGCCTGCCGGTGAAGGAGCTGGTGCTGCTCATCCACGCGACGGCGGCCGGGTCGGCGCTGATGCGCGGGGCGCGGTTGAGGGCGGCGAGGTCGGCCTTCAGGGACAGGCCGGCCTTCTTGTACAGCTCGGTGACCTCCTTGCGGACGGAGGACCGGCCGAGCAGTTTCGCGTAGTCGACGCCGGTGTTCCAGGACATGTTGCCACCGGCCCGGGCCTCGGCCTCCTGCCGCCGGTTGAAGGCGGCGATCTTCAGCAGGCCCTTGACGGCGTCGTACTGGTTGGACTGCTGGGCGTCCCAGTCGGTCGCGGCGGGCCGGGTCTGCGTCGGCTGGTTCCAGACCGGGATGTTGTGCAGGGCGGCGGCGAGGGCGATGCGGGCCCGTCCTCCGGCCGTCGTCTGCGCCGAGTCGACCACGTTCGTCAGGGTGTTCGCCGCGTCGTTGGCGGCCGTCTGGTCCGCGATGTTCACCAGCGGGACCTCGGAGCCGGGCGCGAGGAGCGTCTTGATGGCGAAGGCGGGGTCGAGGGTGTTGTTCCAGTTCGCGACGCCGCCGTGGACCAGGCCGCACAGGGAGATGGAACCGTCGATCCGGTCCGGGTGGCGCTCGGCGATGGCGGTGGTGACCAGTCCGCCGTACGACCTGCCCCAGGCGATGGTGCGGGAGGCCGCCCCGAAGCGCTCGGTGAACGCGGTCAGGGTGGCGAGCTGGTCGGGCACCGCGTCCGTGACCGCCCATCCGGTGGTGGCATACGAGGAGCCGATGAGCGCGTAGCCCTTCTCCAGCAGCAGGGCCTTCGTGGCATCGTCCGGGGCATCCTGGGCGGGGTTGGCCGGGCCGGCCGTGTAACCGTGGCTGAAGAGCAGGACGGTGCCGTTCCAGGTGGTGGGCACGTCCATCAAGTACGTCGCACCCGAGGGGAGTTGACCTTCCACGTGGGTCGTGTTCGCGGCGGCGGCCACGGCCGAGGTCGGCACGGCGGTGAGGGCGAGCAGGAGTGCTGCGGCGCAGGCGGTGCGGCGGGCCGTACGGGTGCGGGTGCCGGTCGTCATGCGGGGATCTCCTCCGTGTGGGGGGCGTTGGACGGGGGCGGTAATGCGACGGGGGACGGGGGCATCGTGGTCTCCCTTGACCGGGGGAAGGACACCGCGAACTTAGGCGCTTGCGTGACTGTCGTCAAGAAAGTGCACAACATCCCGCCCGCGTACTCGCCCCGCGTCGTCCCGAATTTGGTGTTACGGATGCGTTGCGAACTCTTGACGACAGCCTTATGACTGCGTAGACATGACTGCGTAGCCAGTCAAGGGCGGTCCTGGCGACATCGGGTTCGTGCATCCAGCCATCGGGAGACACCATGACGCGAGGGACAGTGCGGAGCGGGAGCGCCGCGACTCCGCGCAGCGTGGACGTGGCCCGCCTGGCCGGGGTCTCGCAGAAGTCGGTGTCGAGGGTCTTCAACGACGAGCAGTATGTCTCGGCCGAGGTGCGCAAGCGCGTGCTCGACGCCGCCGAGGAGCTCGGCTACCGGCTGAACAACGCCGCCCGCGCACTGGCCTCCGGACGGACCCGGTCCATCGGCGTGGTGACGCTCGGGACAGCCCTGTACGGACCCGCCTCGCTGCTCATGGGCGTTGAGCGGGGCGTCCGGGACAGGGGCTACGCGCTGCGCGTGGTCAACACGATGGAAGGCGACCCGGCAGGCATGGCCGGTGCCGTGGGCTCACTCCTCGATCAGGGTGTGGACGGCATCGTCATCTCCGAACCGATCGACGAGGAAGGTGCCGAAGGAGGCAACGGAGGCGCTTCCCTTCGCGTCGACGTTCCTGTCCTCGTCCTCGGTGCGCCACCGCCTGTCACCGCACCCATGGTGCTGACCGCAGGGGGCGGCGCCGACCTGATGGCCCACACCGCCACCGAGCACCTGCTGGACCTCGGTCATCTGACGGTCCATCACCTGGCCGGTCCGCAGCGGTGGTACGCCGCCCGGGACCGCCTCGAGGGATGGCGGGCGACGCTTACCGCACACGGCAGGGACGTACCGCCGGCCGTCGAGGGCGACTGGTCGGCCGCGTCCGGGTACCGGGCGGGACGCGAACTGGCCGAGGACGGTGACGTCACCGCGGTGTTCGCCGCCAACGACGACATGGCGATCGGCCTGATCCGCGCGCTGACGGAGGCCGGACGGCGCGTGCCCGAGGACGTCAGTGTCGTCGGCTTCGACGACATTCCGGTCGCCGCCTACGTGACTCCTCCCCTGACCACGGTGCGGCAGCAGTTCGACGCCGTGGCACAGGAGGGACTCAGGCGTTTGGTGCATGCCATCGAGAACCCGGACGTAGATCCCTTAGCGTCGAGCGATCCACCGATCGACCTCATCATCCGCACCTCGACCGCGCCACCGCCCAGCCGGACGGCCCCAGCTCATGGCCGGCGTGCCGCCTCCCGTTCCCGCGGGAGCGTGCTCCATCCGCCGCTCCTGAACGGAGGCCTGTCCACCCACCACTGAACAACACCGGTCAGTTCGGACAGCAGGACCTCAGGGCCGGCGCGTGACCCCCAGGACGAGCCCCTTCTTCCGGTCACGCCCCGCCCCTCCGGACGCCACCGCCGCACAATCGGCACAGGGGCGTTCCTGAACCCAGCAGGCGCTGAGCCAAGTCCCCATACCGTCCTTGCCTCTGGTTCGTCCCCTTGTTCTTCGGCCGCGACCGCCACCTCCGCACACGGAAAGGGCGTCGGCCCCGGTCCACGAGGACGCGCACCCGGCCCCGTCGGCGTTCGAGCCCCGCTCGGCGCCGTCCGCGCCTCTCCTCCACCACATCCCCGCACGCCCTTGTCAGGCGTGCCGTCATCTTCGCCACTGGCGGGAGTTCACCATGCCCAGAAACACGTCCACATCCATGTCCGGCCCCTCCCCGATGAGCCGTCGGCTCCTCCTCACCTCGGCGGGAGCCGCCTCCCTGACCGCCGCTCTGGCCGCGTGCGGCGGCGGCAACGGCAGCTCCGGCAGCTCTTCCGCTTCCGCCAAGCCGGTCAGCCAGGCCGACATCGACAAGGCGATGACGACCCCGACCGAGCTGACGTTCTGGACATGGGTCCCGAACATCGCCAAGGAGGTCGCGCTCTTCGAGAAGAAGTACCCGGCGGTCAAGGTCAAGGTCGTCAACGCCGGTCAGGGCACCCCGCAGTACACCAAGCTGCGCACGGCGCTCAAGGCCGGCACCGGAGCCCCGGATGTCGTGCAGATCGAGTACCAGTACATCCCTACGTTCACGATCACCGACAGCCTGCTGGACCTGCGGCCGTACGGTGCGTCCGACCTGAAGGACAAGTTCGTCGACTGGACGTGGTCGCAGGTCAGCGGCAGCAACGGCGAGGTCTTCGCGATCCCGCAGGACACCGGCCCGATGGGCATGCTGTACCGGCAGGACATCTTCGACAAGCACGGGATCGCGGTGCCGAAGACCTGGGACGAGTTCGGCTCCGCGGCGCGCAAGCTCCACAAGGCCGACCCGGACGTCTACCTGACCAACATGGCGGCGAACCAGCCCGCCGCCTGGCACGGCCTGATGTGGCAGGCGGGCGCCAAGCCGTATGCGACCTCGGGCAAGAGCGACATCGCGATCAACGTCGACGGCGCGGTCTCCAAGAAGCTGGCCGCCTACTGGGGCGGGCTCGCCAAGGAAGGCGTCATCGGCGTCGAGCCCGACTTCAGCGACTCCTGGTACGCCGGGCTGAACAAGGGCAAGTACGCCACCTGGCTCACCGCCGCCTGGGGCCCGGTCTTCCTCGCCGGCTCGGCCAAGTCCACCGCGGGCAAGTGGCGCGCGGCCCCGCTGCCGCAGTGGGACGCCGCCACCCCGAGCGCGGGCAACTGGGGCGGCTCGACGAGCGCGGTCATCAAGGCGACCAAGAACCCGATCGCGGCGGCGATGTTCGCCCAGTTCCTCAACAGCGACCCCGCCAGCGCGAAGCTCTTCGCCACCGAGCAGTTCTTCTTCCCGGCGACCAAGGCGCTGCTCGCGGACGCGAGCTACGTCGGCCAGAAGCCCGCCTTCTACGGCGGCCAGCAGGTCAACCAGGTGTTCGCCGACATCGGCGCCACGGTCAACCCCGACTTCCAGTGGCCGCCCTTCCTCGACCAGGTGGTGACGGACTGGACCGAGACCGTCGGCAAGTCCCTCGCCGACAAGGGCGACGCCGTCGCCGCGCTCGCCACGTGGCAGTCGCGCATCACCACGTACGCCAAGAACCAGGGCTTCACCGTCAAGGGCTAGCCGCCGGCCGGCGGGGTCCCGCGCTCCCCCGCGGGACCCCGCCACCGACAGCCCTCAACCGCAGAAAGGCCTGATGATGACTGCCGCAGTCGCGGCCTCCCGCCAGGACCCGCGCCGAGCAGGGGCGAAGCGTCGCCGGCTCCCCGGCGTGCGCCCCGGTGCGGTGGGTCCGCTGTTCGTCGCACCGTTCATGGTGCTGTTCGTCCTGCTCTTCCTCGCCCCGCTCGTTTACGCCGCCTACCTCAGCCTGTTCCAGAGCAAGCTGATCGGCGGGACCTCGTTCGTCGGGCTGGACAACTACGTCACCGCCGTCAAGGACCCGCTCTTCCTGCGAGGGGTCGGCCGGGTCGCGACGTTCTTCGTGATCCAGGTCCCGCTGATGCTGGTGCTGGCCCTGCTCTTCGCCCTCGCGCTCGACAGCGGCCTGCTGCGGCTCGCGAAGCTGATCCGGCTGGGCATCTTCGTCCCGTACGCCGTCCCCAGCGTGGTCGCCACCCTCATGTGGGGCTATCTCTACGGGCCGAGCTTCGGCCCCTTCGCCCAGCTGAGCGACAAGCTGGGCCTGCCGGCCCCGCACTTCCTCAGCAACGGCTGGATGCTCGGGAGCCTGGCGAACATCGTGACCTGGGAGTTCGTCGGCTACAACATGATCATTCTGTATGCCGCCCTGCGGACCATCCCCACCGAGCTGTACGAGGCGGCCGCCATGGACGGGGCCGGTGCCTGGCGGATCGCCTGGTCCATCAAGATCCCCGCACTGAAGCCCGCCCTCATGCTCACCCTGCTGTTCTCCGTGATCGGCAGCTTCCAGCTGTTCAACGAGCCGAAGCTGCTGATGAACATCGCCCCGGACGTCATCGACAGCGCCTACACCGCGAACCTCTACGCCTACTCGCTCGCCTTCACCGGCCAGCAGGTCAACTACGCGGCCACGGTCTCCTTCCTCCTAGGGCTGGTCATCGTGATCGTCTCCTACACCGTCCTGCTCACCGCGAACCGCAGGAGGGCCTCGTGACCACCGCGACCCCGGCCTCGACCCCGGCCGCCCGGCGCCGCAGCACCCCGCTGACGATCGCCATGCTGGCCGTCCTGGCGTACTTCCTCCTGCCGCTGTTCTGGCTGGTCATCTCCTCGACCAAGAGCACCCAGGACCTGTTCAACACCTTCGGCCTGTGGTTCTCGCACGCCCCGCAGCTGTGGACCAACACCCGGGAGACCCTGACCCACGACGACGGCATCTTCTGGCACTGGCTGCTCAACACCGTGCTGTACGCGGGTGTCAGTGCGCTGGGGGCCGCGCTCCTGGCAGCGGCAGCCGGCTACGGCTTCGCAAAGTTCCGGTTCCGCGGCAACGGCGTCGGCTTCAACCTGGTGCTCGGCGCCGTCATGGTCCCCGCCACCGCCCTGGCGATCCCGACCTATCTGCTGTTCGCGAAGGTGGGCCTGGTCAACACCCCGTGGGCGATCATCCTGCCCTCGCTGGTCAACCCCTTCGGCCTCTACCTCATGCGCGTCTACACCGAGGACGCCGTCCCGGACAGCCTCATCGAGGCCGCCCGGATCGACGGAGCCGGCGAGACCCGGATCTTCTTCCGGATCGCCCTGCGGCTGCTGGCCCCGGGCCTGGTGACGGTCGTGCTCTTCACGCTCGTCGCGACCTGGAACAACTACTTCCTGCCGCTGATCATGCTCAATGACCCCAGCCTCTACCCGGTCACCGTCGGGCTCTCCTCCTGGGCCGCCCAGGCCCAGAACGGCGGGGCCGGCTCCAGCAGCGACATGCTCGCCCTCGTCGTCACCGGGTCGACGCTCTCGGTCGTCCCGCTCATCGCCGCCTTCCTCCTGCTCCAGCGCTACTGGCAGAGCGGCCTGGCCAGCGGCAGCGTCAAGCAGTAACGCGCATTCCCCTTACCTACCACTCCCATCTCCTCGGAGGTTCCCCTTCATGGTGGCTCTGCCTGCCCGTGTCCTCTTCGGTGCCGCGTACTACCACGAGTACACGCCCGCCTACGGCTCCCATACGCCGCCCGACGAACGGCTGAAGACCGACCTGGACCTGATGGCCGAGGCGAACTTCACCGTGATCCGGGTCGGCGAGTCGGTGTGGTCGACCTGGGAGCCGGAGAACGGCCGATTCGACCTCGACTGGCTCCAGCCCGTGCTCGACGGCGCCCATGAGCGCGGCATCTCCGTCATCATCGGCACGCCGACGTACGCCGCGCCGCCGTGGCTGGCCCGTCAGTACCCGGAGATCACCGCCGAGCACGCCACCGGTCAGCGCCTCGGCTGGGGCGCCCGCCAGGAGATCGACTTCACCCACCCCGCCTTCCGGTTCCACGCCGAGCGGGTCATCCGCAAGATGGTGGCCCGGTACGCCGGCCACCCGGCGGTCATCGGATGGCAGGTGGACAACGAGCCGGGCCTGCACCTCCTGCACAACCGCGGTGTCTTCCAGCGCTTCGTGGACCATCTGCGGGAGAAGTACGGGGACGTCGAGACGCTGAACCGCGAGTGGGGCCTGGTCTACTGGTCGCACCGTCTCTCCACCTGGGCCGACCTGTGGACGCCCGACGGCAACGAGCAGCCCCAGTACGACGTCGCCTGGCGGGAGTTCCAGGCCCGGCAGGTCACCGAGTTCATCGGCTGGCAGGCCGACATCGTCCGCGAGTACGCCAAGCCCGAACACTTCGTCACCACCTGCATCTCCTACACCCGCCAAGGGGTGGAGGACGACGAGATGTCGGACCGCCTCGACATCGCCTCCGGCAACCCGTACTACGACATGCAGGACGGCCTGCTGCTGCCCGACCCCACTCCCGACGCCCACGAGCAGGTGTGGAAGACCACCGGGGTGTGGTCGATGTACCAGACGGCGGACTGGATGTTCTCGTCGCTCCAGTCGCCGTTCCTGGTCACCGAGACCAACGCCCAGAGCATCGGTTTCGCCTGGGACAACCGGCCCGGCTACGACGGCCAGTGGCGGCAGGCCGCCTGGGCGCACGTCGCGCGCGGTGCGCGGCTGATCGAGTACTGGCAGTGGCAGACCCTGCGCTTCGGCGCGGAGACCTACTGGGGCGGCGTGCTCCCGCACAGCGGCCTGCCGGGCCGTACGTATGCCGAGATCGCCCGTCTCGGTGCGGAGTTCGAGACGGCCGGCGCGCTCGTGGCCGGGCTGGAGCCGGACGCCGACATCACGATGGTCTACTCGATGCCCAGCAAGTGGCTCATGCAGAAGTACCCGCCGCTGTCGACCGCCGACGGCGAACCCGACGCCGCCGCCTACCACCGCATCTTCGACCCCTTCTACCGCGGCGCCTTCGACGCCGGCCGCCAGGTGCGCATCGTCCACGCCCGCCAGCTGCACGACCCGCGCGGCGAGCGGGAGGGGATGACGCCGCAAGAGGCCGTACAGCGCCACCCCGTCCTCGTCGCCCCGGCCCTGTACGTCGTCGACGACACCACGCTCGTCTGGCTGGAGGCCTACGCCCGGGCGGGCGGCCACCTGGTCCTCGGCCCGCGCACCGCCTACGCCGACCACGAGGCCCGGGCACGCCACGAGCCGACACCCGGACGTCTTGTCCTCGCCGCGGGCGTCCAGTACGACGAGTTCAGCAACCTCACACGCGACGTCCCGGTCCGCGCGGTCCCCGGCGGCCCGTTCGAGGTGCCCGCGGGCGCCACGGCGACGCAGTGGATCGAGGGCCTCACGGTCGTCGACGCCGACGTCCTCGCGGACTACGAGCACCCGCACTTCGGCCGCTGGCCGGCGGTCACCACCCGCCGCCACGGCGAGGGCCGCGTCACCACCGTCGGCGCCGTCCCCGGCCGCGACCTCGCCCAGGCACTGGCCGAGTGGCTGGCACCCGCCGCGCGCAGCGGGTGGCGCGACCTCCCCGCGTCGGTCACCGCGACCACCGGCACCTCACCCGACGGACGCCGCGTCCACATTGTCCACAACTGGAGCTGGGAGCCCGCGAGCGTCCCCGCCCCGGCAGACCTCTCCGACGCCCTGACGGGCACCCCCATCTTCGCGGGTTCGGCGCTGTCCCTCGGTGCCTGGGACGTACGCGTTCTCGTCTCCACCGACGCCGACAGCGCGCCGGCCCCTGAAGCAACCAGCCAATCCTGATCCATCCCCTGAGGAGGGGCCATGCAGAGAAGAAGGCTTGGACGAGCCCTCGGAACCTTCGCGGCAGCATCCGTGATCCTCGCGATACCCATGGTCAGCGCGCAGGCGTACGACCCGACGGGCGGGATCCTCTACCAGCTCGGCAGCCAGCCGTGCCTGAAGGGGCGAAGCAACTGCGCGATCTACCCGAAGTCGGCGGAGCTGCCGAGCGGCCGTCTGGTGGCGTCGTTCGAGAAGTCCACGGTCGTGACGGCGACGGGAAGCGCCGACCAGCAGACCCTCCCGGTCTACAAGAGCGACGACCACGGAACGACCTGGCAGTCACTGTCGGAGGTCAAGGCTCCGGCGTATCTGTCCAGCGACCCCCAGTACGCGAAGTACACGAGCAACTGGACCAACCCGTACCTGTACGTGCTTCCGCAGGACGTCGGCAACCTGAAGCAGGGCACGCTTCTCCTCGCCAGCGTCGTGTCGGGCGACGACTACTACTACAAGGAGCACAAGGCGGCCGACCCGAACTGGACGCCGAGCAACGACGGCGACCGCAAGGACCTGGCGATCGCCCTGTACTCCAGCACCGACGACGGCGCGACGTGGAAGGTCGTCAACGTCGTCGCGACCGGCGGCTGGCAGGGCGGCAGCGCGGGCGCGGTCGGCCAGAACATCGCGGCCGCCAACACGAACCACCAGGTGGACCCCATCTGGGAGCCGTACCTGATGGTCTACAAGGGCCAGCTCGTCTGCTACTACTCCGACGAGAACGACTACACCGGCTTCAACGCGACCACCGGCGTCCCCACCCTGGACCCCGCCAACGACACCGCCACGGACTCGCAGGGCCAGATCCTCGCCCACAAGACCTGGGACGGCGCCAGCGCCGCGTGGAGCGCCCCCGTCGTCGACGTCGCCGGACTGACCCAGAACATGGGCGGCGGCAAGACGGAGATCGGCGGCGGCCGGCCGGGCATGGCGAACGTCGTCCGCACGACGGACGGCAAGTGGCTGCTGACCTTCGAGTACTGGGGCGGAGGAGCCAACACCAGGTACGTGCTCGCCGACGACCCGCTGAAGTTCTACACCGGCTCCGCCACGGGCACGGGCGTCAACTCACTGCCGCTCGACACCGGCTCCCACGCCCTCACGACGGGCGGCAGCCCGGTCCTCATCAGGCTTCCCGGCGGGCGCCTGGTCTACAACGCGGCCGGCAGCGGCAACGTCTGGGTCAACGACGGCGGACGCAGCGACGGCACGTGGAAGGAGTGCCAGACGACCTCGCCGGCCGGATACAGCCGCAACCTGCAGTACGTGGCGGCCACCGGCCGCATCGCGATCCTCAACAACCAGGGCACCTCCACGATCGCCTACGCCGAAGCCGACCTCGGCCATTCCGACGGCGCCTACTACCAGCTGGTGAACCGCAAGACCGACCAGGTCATCGGCACTGGGAACAAGACCAACGACGCCAACATCGGCAACGCGGACGTTCCCGACGTCCGACTCGAGGCCCCGGGCTCGGCGGCGAACCCGGACACCCAGTACTGGCACGTCACGACCGAGCCGGGCGGCGGCGTGAGCCTGCTGAACAAGTCGGGCGGCCGCGCGGCGGCCATCTGGACGGGCAACGCGACGGCCGGCCAGAAGATCGGCCAGTGGGTCGACAACAGCGACACCGGCAGCTGGAACCTCGTCAAGACCAGCGACGGGTTCTACAAACTGCAGTCGGTCAAGAACACGAGCCTGTACCTGACCGGTGCGTCCGCCGGAGCGCAGCTGACCCTGCAGACCGCGCTCACGGACGGCTCGCAGGACTGGGAGCTCGTCCAGTAGGCCCACGGATCTGGGCCTGGTCTCCTTCGACCAGGCCCAGAACATGCGCTGCGGACTCTTGACGCGTCGCATCTGACTGCGTAGACATGATTGCGCAGTCACCCTCGTATCGACGAATCCTCCCCAACTCCGATTCGCAATCTCGAACGCTGGTCGATATCTCGGACCTTCTCCGTGGTACGCCTCCAGCACGATTTCTCAGCAGAAGGACGGCAGGTTGTGAACACAGAGCACGATGACCGCGCGAGCACCGAACCCTGCGTAGTCGGAGTCGACTTCGGCACGCTGTCAGGGCGGGCCGTGGTGGTCCGTGTACGCGACGGGGCGGAGTTGGGGACGGCGGAGCATGCGTACGCGCATGCGGTCCTGGACCGGGAGCTGCCCGACGGCACGGGGCTGCCGCCGGACTGGGCCCTGCAGGTGCCCGCGGATTACATCGACGTACTGCGCACGGCGGTGCCGGAGGCGCTGGCCCGTGCCGGTGTGCGGCCGGAGCAGGTGATCGGTATCGGCACGGACTTCACCGCGTGCACGGTCCTGCCGGTCCTCGCGGACGGCACGCCCCTGTGCGAGCTGCCCGGGCTGGCCGGCCGCCCGCACGCCTATGTCAAGCTGTGGCGCCACCACGCCGCACAGGCGCAGGCCGACCGCATCAACGCGCTGGCCGCCGGGCGCAAGGAGCCGTGGCTGGAGCGGTATGGCGGAAAGATCTCCTCGGAGTGGGAGTTCGCCAAGGCTCTGCAACTGCTGGAGGAGGATCCCGAACTCTACGGGTTGACCGACCGCTGGATCGAGGCGGCGGACTGGATCGTCTGGCGCCTGTGCGGCACCTACCTACGCAATGCCTGCACCGCCGGCTACAAGGGCCAGTTCCAGGACGGCGCCTACCCCTCCCGCGATTACCTGGCCGCGCTCAACCCCGGCTTTGCCGACTTCGTGACCGGCAAGCTGGACCAGCCGATCGGCGAGCTGGGGGCTCGGGCGGGTGGCCTGACGGCGGAGGCCGCGGCGTGGACGGGTCTGCCGGAGGGCATCGCGGTGTGCGTGGGCAATGTCGACGCCCATGTGACGGCGCCCGCGGCCGCCGCGGTGGAGCCGGGGCAGATGGTCGCCATCATGGGGACCTCGACCTGCCATGTGATGAGTTCTGACCAGTGGGCCGAAGTGCCGGGCATGTGCGGTGTCGTGGACGGCGGCATCCTGCCGGGCCTGTGGGGATACGAGGCCGGGCAGAGTGGCGTCGGTGACATCTTCGGCTGGTTCGTCCGTACCGGGTTCCCCGCCTCGTACGCCCAGGACGCCGCCGCAGCGGGCCGCGACGCGCACGAGCACCTCACCGCGCTGGCGGCCGAGCAGGAGGTGGGGGAGCACGGTCTGATCGCCCTGGACTGGCACAGCGGCAACCGGTCGGTCCTGGTCGACCACGACCTCAGCGGTGTGCTGGTGGGGCTGACGCTGTCCACCCGCCCCGAGGAGGTCTACCGCGCGCTGCTGGAGGCGACCGCGTTCGGCACCCGCACCATCATCGAGGCCTTCGAGACCGCCGGCGTACCGGTCCGGGAACTGATCATCGCGGGCGGCCTGACCAAGAACGCCCTGCTCATGCAGATCTACGCCGACATCACCCGCCGTCCGCTCAGCGTCATCGACTCCGCGCAGGGCCCCGCTCTCGGGGCGGCCATGCACGCCGCCGTCGCGGCCGGGGCGTACGCCGACATCCGGGCCGCTGCCGGCGCCATGGGCAAGGTCCACCGCGGCGTCCACCTGCCCGACCCCGAGCGCGCCGTGGCGTACGACCGCCTGTACGCGGAGTACCGGCTGCTGCACGACTACTTCGGCAGGGGCGCCAACGAGGTCATGCACCGCCTGCGCCGAATCCGCTCCCAGGCGTCCGCCACACCATCCGCCTGACGCGCCCCGTCTGCCCCGAAAGGACAGCACCATGACAACCCCCACCCCCGCCCCCGCCCCTGCCCCCGCCCATCCGGACCGGGAGATCTGGTTTCTCACCGGCAGCCAGGGCCTCTACGGTGACGACACGCTGCGCCAAGTCGCCGACCAGTCCCGGCAGATCGCCGAGATCCTCGGCTCCACGCCGGAGATCCCGATGCGGATCGTGTGGAAGCCGGTTCTCACCGAGGCCGAGTCGATCCGCAGGCTGTGCCAGGAGGCCAACGCCTCCGACGCCTGCGTCGGGGTGATCGTGTGGATGCACACCTTCTCACCCGCCAAGATGTGGATCGCCGGGCTCAGCGTCCTGGACCGCCCGGTCCTGCACCTGCACACCCAGTACAACCTGTCGCTGCCCTGGTCGAGCATCGACATGGACTTCATGAACCTCAACCAGGCCGCCCACGGCGACCGCGAGTTCGCCCACATCGAAGCGCGGCTCGGCGTCGAACGCAAGATCGTCGCCGGTCACGCCACCGACCCCAGGGTCGTCAGGCGCATCGCGGCCTGGTCCCGCGCCGCCGCCGGTCGCAGCGCGGCACGCTCCCTGCGCCTGGCGCGGTTCGGCGACAACATGCGCGACGTCGCGGTGACCGAAGGGGACAAGGTCGAGGCGCAGATGCGGTTCGGGTTCTCCGTGAACACCTACGCGGTCAACGACCTGGTCGCCATCGTGGACGCCGTCACCGACAAGGAAACGGCCGAACTCGCCGCCACCTACGCGCAGCTGTACGAACTCGCCCCCGTACTGCGCCCGGGCGGCGACCGCCACGACTCGCTGCTGTACGCCGCCCGCCTGGAACTCGGCATGCGCGCCTTCCTCACCGACGGCGGCTTCACCGCGTTCACCACCAACTTCGAGGACCTGGGCGGCCTGCGCCAGCTGCCCGGCCTGGCCGTCCAGCGGCTCATGGCCGACGGTTACGGATTCGGCGGCGAGGGCGACTGGAAGACCTCCGCGCTGCTGCGGACCATGAAGGTCATGGGCCTGGGACGGCCCGGCGGCACCACCTTCATGGAGGACTACACCTACCACCTGGGCCCGGGCACCCCGCGCATCCTCGGCGCGCACATGCTGGAGGTCTGCCCGTCCGTGGCCGCCGGCCGCCCCCGCTGCGAGATCCACCCGCTGTCGATCGGCGGCCGCGAGGACCCCGTCCGGCTGATCTTCGACGCCACCCCCGGCCCCGCCCTGGTCGTCGGCCTGGCAGACCTCGGCGACCGGTTCCGGCTGACCGCCAACGCCGTGGACGTCATCACCCCCAGCGAACCGCTGCGCAGCCTCCCGGTGGCCAGGGCCGTCTGGAAGCCACGCCCCTCCCTGGCCGAATCCGCCGAGAGCTGGCTGCTCAGCGGCGCCCCCCACCACACCGTGCTCAGCGCGGCCGTCGACATCGAGACCCTGACCGACTACGCCTCCATGACCGGCGTCGAACTGCTCACCATCGACGAGAACACCACCGCCGGACAGCTCGCCAAGGAGATCAGGTGGAACGCCGCCTACCACCGCCTGGCCCAGGCCCTGTGACCCCAAGGAGAGACCTGATGACCGGCACCGACCGCGACGCCCTGCGGCAGGAGGTACTGGAGGCGAACCTGGCCATCCCCCAGGTCGGCCTCGCCACCCTGACCTGGGGCAATGTGAGCGGGATAGACCGGGAAGCAGGGGTCTTCGTCATCAAGCCCTCCGGAGTCCCCTACGAGGACCTCACCATCGACCACCTGGTGACGGTACGCCTGTCCGACGGCGCCGTCGTCGGAGGCGACCTGCGGCCCTCGACCGACACCGAGACCCACCGCTGCCTGTATCTGGCGTTCCCGTCCATCGGCGGCGTGACCCACACCCACTCCACCCACGCGGTGGCCTTCGCCCAGGCACGCCGGGAGATACCGGTGCTGGGCACCACCCACGCCGACACCTTCAACGGCCCCATCCTCTGCACTCCCGACCTCACCCCGGAGCAGTGCGCGAAGGACTACGAGTACAACACCGGCCAGATCATGGTGGACATGCTGGACGGCGACGACCAGAAGGCAGCCGAAGTCCCCGGCGCCCTCGTCGCCAACCACGGCCCCTTCACCTGGGGGGCCACCGCCCGCAAGTCCCTCGAACACGCCATCATCTGCGAAGCCGTCGCCGACATCGCCATCCACACCCTCGCCCTGGCCCCCGCCGCCCCGCCGCCCCCGCACCTGCTCGACCGGCACTACACCCGCAAACACGGCCCCAACGCCTACTACGGCAACCCGGGGGCGTCGGCCCCCGTCTGACCGGCCGCGTCCGCCACGGACGGAACCACTCCGTCCGTGGCGGACGCGGTCAGTCGCTCGGCTCCCGATCCACCGCATAACCGGGTATGGACGGCCACCGAACCGTCAACAACACGGATTCCTCTTCCGCGAACCACGAATGGTCGACTCCGCGACCCCACACGACGTAATCCCCTTGCCGCTCCAGAAGAACGCTGCGTTCCGGGAATTCCACGCGGAACCGGCCACTGATGAGCACCAGGAGAGTCGTCCGTTCCTCACCCCTCACCCACTCCAGCCGTTCGTCGGCACGCGGGTGAACACCCCACTTGACCTCTACTTCCTCGCTGTGGCGAGGGTCATCGAGGTCCTTGAAGTGCCCGAGAATCCATCCTCGGTCCAACGCCGCGTCCTTGCCCGCATTACCCACGTACACGCTGCCGTCCATGCGCCCGGACTCTAGCAGCCGCACGGGAAAAGCGGTCCATCAATGCCACGAAAGGCCCACGCCGTAATGCCCGACCATTGAGGAATTCTTCTTCACTCAAGAAGAAACGCGCCTTTCAGTCGGGCGGGGGAGCGGTCGAGGCGCGGACGACGAGCTCGACCGGTGGGTCGCTCGCCAGCAGCGGGTCTGCCTGCGGGTTCTCGATGGCGTGCACAAGAAGCTTGAGTCCTTCCTGCGCCACGGCGTCGAACGGCTGCCGCACCGTGGTCAGGGGAGGAGCCACGTAGGCGGCGACCGGGATGTCGTCGAAACCGACGACGCTGACCTCGTCCGGCACGCGCCGGCCGGCTTCCACCAGTGCGCGGATCAGACCGATGGCCATGTCGTCGTTCGCGGCGAACACCGCGGTCACGTCCCGGTCGGAAGCCAGATCGAGGCCTGCCGCATATCCGGACGCGGCCGACCAGTCGCCCTCGACGACGGGCGGTTCACTCCTGCCATGTGCCGCCAGTGCCGCTCGCCATCCCTCAAGACGGTCCCTGGCGGCGTACCACCGCTGCGGACCGGCAAGGTGATGGACGGTGGCGTGTCCCAGATCCAGCAGATGCTCGGTAGCCGCGCGCGCCAGCAGGTCGGCGCCCACCCCTGCGGACACCGCCCGGGGTCCGTCGAAGGCGGGTGGAGCGCCGAGGACAAGGACCGGCACGTCGACGGGGATGGAGACCGCTCCCTCGTCGATCGGCTCGGAGACGACGATGCCGTCCACGCCCTGCTCGAGAAGTGCCTCCACGGCACCGGCAATACCGCCCGGGTCGCCTTCGAGCGTGTTGACCACGCGGAGCGCGTAACCGGTGTCCCGGGCGGCTCGCTCGATGCCCAGAAGCAGCGAGGCGGGCCCGTACAAGGCAGTCCCGAGCGTCACCACGCCGATGGTGCGGGTCCGCCCGGAGGCCAGCGCCCGGGCTGCGTTGTTCAGCCGGTAACCGAGTTCCCCGGCGGCATCGAGGACGCGTTGGCGTACCTCGGCGGAGACGTACGGCTCATTGTTGAAGACCCTGGACACGGTCTTCTGCGAGACCCCCGCCAGTTGGGCCACATCCACACTGCGCGGCGCGGCGGAGCTTCCGCCCCGTCCTGTCCCTCGCGCCATGGTGCCTCCCGGGCTGCCGCACGTCCGAGCCCCATGATGTCAGAGGTCGTTGTGACTGACTGCGCTGTCATACACAACACAACCGTAACCCCATGCGAGGACAGGAGATCCTGCAGCGCTCATGGAGCGCACCGCCCCACTCTGCGATGGACGGATCACCAGGTCGAGGCGACTGAGCGGAGCGCGGTCCAGGTGCCACTCTCGCGGGTGTAGTCCATGGTCAGTCGCAGCGGCCAGTTCGCGTGCGTGCCGTAGACCGTCGCGTCCGTGACGATCCGGCCGACCAGGCGGGCTGTGTCGCCCGTGACTCCGGCGGTCACGCTCTTCTCCTCGATCCCGTGGTAGACGAACTGTCCGGTCCGCATCTGCGACAGCCACTCGGCCTTGGGCTGCACGTACCCGGTGATGTGGGTCAGGGTGAAGCCGTGGTCGAGCATGTCGTCGAGCGCGTCGGTATCGCCGTCGGTCATCGCCTGCAGGAAGGCGCGGTAGGCCTTGATGACCTCCTCGCGAGCGCTCTGGTCGGGGGATGCGTCCACGGTGACTCCTGTTGTCCTGGTGGCGGCGTCAGGCGGCCGGGGTGTTCCTGCGTGCCGCACCGTTCGGGGAGTGTTCGTGCGCGGCCATGTCGAGGAGGAGTATCGCGTCGTGTTCGGGGGTGCCGGGTTCGGCGTAGTGCGTGACCAGGCGGTGCCCAGGGGTGCCTTCCAGCTGCATGGACTGGTAGCCCAGGGTGAGGGTGCCGACCTCCGGGTGGTGGTAGGTCTTGCGGCCCTGGGTGTTTCCCCGGACGTCGTAGCGTTCCCACAGGCGGACGAACTCCGGGCTCTTGAGGAGGAGTTCGCCGACGAGCCGGGTCAGGTCGGGGGCGTCCGGGTCGGTGCCGGCGAGGGCGCGCAGGCGGGCCACGCAGCCGCGCAGTGAGATCTCCCAGTCGTCGAGCACCTCGCGGGCCGCGGGGTGGAGGAAGACGTAGCGTGCGACGTTGCGCTGCTTGACCGGCCATTCCTCGATCCCGGCGAACAGCCGAAGCCCGGCCGGGTTGTGGGCGAGCAGGTCGTTGGTGCGGCTGACCACGTAGGAGGGGTTGGGCCGCAGGCTCTCCAGCAGCAGCTTGACCCCGGGCCGCACCGTGCGGCTGGGCGCCGACGGCGGTTCCGGTGTGGTGCGGGCGGCGCGCGCGGCCAGGCTGCGCAGGTGCTCGTGCTCGTCCTCCTCCAGCAGCAGAGCGCGGGCCAGGGCATCGACGACGGACGGGCTGGGACGGGTCTCCTTGCCGCGTTCCAGACGGACGTAGTAGTCCATGCTGATCCCGGCCAGGGTGGCCAGTTCCTCGCGGCGCAACCCGGGCGTACGGCGCAGGCCGGAGCCGGCCGCCAGGCCGACCTCCTCGGGGGTCACCCGGGCCCGGCGGGCGCTCAGGAAGCGACCCAGCTCCGTGCCGCCGCTGACGCCCTGCTGCTCACTGGTCATGCCTTCAGTGTTGCAGCGCCGTGACCTGCGCGGCGGGCGTGTAGGGGGCACGCCTTCCGCAGCTACCTTGCCGAACGCGGCCCGAAACCGGTGCCCCTGGCCGAGATGACCACCCTGGTCACCGGCATCGTGGGCCTGCGCCTCGCGGCGGACGCGGTGCTGGGCCTGTGGCAGCGCGCCGGCGAGCAGCAGGCCCAGCCGGAGGACCGGACCGAGGCGCGCCGCGTCCTCCTGGGCGCTGTAGGCCGGGTGTCCGGCTGGTACCGGGACCTGGCCGCCGACCTGGGCCAAGCCACCCCCGTCCGGGACCCGCTGCCGCGCAATCCGGTGGCCGAAGCGGAGTTGGTCGAGTCCCTCCGCCGCGATCTGAGTGACGAGCACGGGCAGGCCACGGACACCGCCGTTCGCATCATCTGGACCGCCGACCACCTCGACGCCGCGCGCCGCCTCCAGCCGAGCCTGGCGGCTGCCGCGGGGGCGGGCAAGCCGTCCTGACACCTGGTCGGGTTTCCGCAGGCACTGCCGGCCACGGCCGGCTCTGGCCGTGCGACGTCAGTCGGACGTGTCCCGCGCTGGTGATGCTTCGGCCGCTCGAAGGGCACGCTGGTGAGTAACGATGCCAGGCAGCTGTTCGTAGATCGTCTCGATCAGGTCGCAGATGCGCTCGGCGATCGGTCGTCCGAGATCGGTGAGGTCGTAGTCCACCCGCGGCGGGATCGTGGACTGCTGCGTCCGCGAGACGAGCCCATCCGCCTCCAGCCGCTGGAGGGTTTGCGAGAGCATCCGGTCGGAGACCCCGGACACCGCGCGGCCCACCTCGGCAAACCGCAACGGGCCGTTGACCAGAGCGGCGAGGGTCAAGGCGCCCCACCGGCCCGTGGCGTGCTCCAGCACCTCCCGCGACGTGCAGTCCGGGTCGAACACGCTCATCCCGTCAACGCGTTCGGTCCCTCGGCTCATGGGCCCATACTAGATGGTCCCGCTGCTTACGAAAAAGAAGTACTATATTTTCGTAAGCATGAGTCACTGGGACTCTTGAACGGAGACTGAGTCCGATGAAATTCCTCGTCCTGGGTGCCACCGGCGCCACCGGTGGCCTGTTTGTCGAGCAGGCCACCGCGGCCGGACACGAAGTGGTCGTCTTCGTACGCAACCCCGCCAAGCTCACCCCGCGCGATCGGCTGGCCGTGGTTGCCGGTGACGTCCGCGACGCCCGTGCGCTGGCCGAGGCCATGCACGGCACGGACGCGGTGGTCAGCACGCTCGGGCTCGGCAAGGCCAAAGACCCGGCAAACCTGATCGCCGACAGCACGCGCGCGCTCGTCGAGGCTGCCGAGGAGGGCGGCACCAAACGACTGGTGATCATGTCGGCGTTCGGAGTCGGCGAGTCCCTGCCCAAGGGCTCCGCGATCCTCCGCTTCCTCTACAAGGGCGGCAGGGCGACCTTCGCCGACAAGGCCGCCGGTGAGCAGATCCTCACCGCCTCCCCCCTGGACTGGACGCTGGTCTACCCGGTGCTGCTGACCGGCAAGCCGAGCACGGAAAACGTCCGCGCCATCGACCTGGCCGAGCTCGATCGCCTGCCCGGCCTGCCCAGGATCTCCCGGGCCGACGTCGCCGCGTTCCTCCTCGCCACCGCGGTCGAAGGCTCCTGGTCACGCCGCACCGCGGTGCTCACCACCGGCCGGTAGAGACCGGTCGTGACCTGCGCGGTAGGCGTGTAGGGGGCCCTGTCGCACCCCGGAACGCCGCTCCCCGGCACAGCGCGGTCTCCCACGTGGCGACCGATGCGGGCACAGTCGATGCTGTTCAGAGGCATTCCACAGAGAGACACGGAGCAGTAGCCATGCAGCACGTCAAGCTGGGCGGCCTGGACGTTTCCCGCATCGGTCTGGGCACGATGGGCATGAGCGCGTTCTACACCGGGCACAGCGCGGACGACGCCGAGTCGATCCGCACCATCCATCGGGCACTGGACCTGGGCGTCACCCTCATCGACACGGCCGAGGTCTACGGGCCCTTCACCAATGAGGAACTGGTCGGCCGGGCCGTCAAGGGCCGTCGTGACCAGGTCGTGGTGGCGACGAAGTTCGGCTTCGTGTCGCACACGGGCCGCGGTGCCGGTGCTCTCGACAGCAGCCCGGCGAGCATCCGCGCCGCCGTCGAAGGCTCCCTGAAGCGGCTCGGCACCGACTACATCGACCTGTACTACCAGCACCGGGTCGACCCGGACACACCCATCGAGGACACCGTCGGGGCCCTGGCCGAACTGGTGGCCGAGGGCAAGGTCCGCCACATCGGGCTGTCCGAGGCCGGGGCCGAGACGATCCGCCGCGCCCACGCCGTGCACCCGGTCGCCGCGCTGCAGTCGGAGTACTCCCTGTGGACCCGTGACCCCGAGGCGGAGGTGCTGCCGGTGCTGCGCGAGCTCGGCATCGGCTTCGTGCCCTACTCGCCCCTGGGCCACGGCTTCCTCACCGGCCACATCCGCTCCACCAACGACTTCGCCGACGACGACTGGCGCAAGACCAACCCGCGCTTCACCGGCGAGAACTTCCAGCGCAACCTGCGCCTGGCCGACGAGGTCGCCGCGGTGGCCGCCCAGGTCGGCGCCACGCCCGCGCAGGTCGCCCTCGCCTGGCTGCTGGCCCAGGGCGACGACATCGCCCCCATCCCCGGCACCAAGCGCGTCGAGCGTGTCGAGGAGAACGTCGCCGCCGACAGCGTCGAGTTGAGCGCCGGGCAACTCGCGGCGCTCAACAACCTCACCCCCGCCGCCGGCGACCACCACGACGAGGCGGGCATGCGGCTCATCGGCCGCTGACCCACGGTGGCTGAAGCTGAACGTGCCCATGAGAAAAGAGAGAAGAGCTCATGTCATTGCAAGATCTAGAGGCCAAGTCCGAGCTGAAGCGGTTGGTGGACACGTTCTCCAACTTGGGTGACGAGAAGCGAATCGCAGACCAGATGTCGCTGTTCACACCCGACACCAAGGTTCAGGTGTAGAACGGTCAGCTGGTTGCCGACGTCGACGGCGACTCCGCAACGGGAATCTCCTACTGTCAGGTGAAGCTCGTCACCGAGGAGGACGGCAAGGAGTTCATTACCGACAGCAGCATTCGGTACAACGACGAATACGTCCAGCGTGACGGCCGATGGTTGATCAAGACTCGCATCTCGCATTTCACGATTAACGACAAGAGGCCGCTGGGCGGCTGACCGTGCGGCCGTGGGCGGTGCAACTCGATGCCCCCACCACCGACGTCCTGGGGCGATCGAGCGTCGCCGGCATCATCGAAGACGCCGCGAAGAAGCGGGCTCGGGATGAGAGGCTGATCGAGTCCGGCCTCCGTTCAGGCCTCCGTGTCCGCCGAAGGATCAGGAGTGTTCGTGCCCGAGCCGCAACCCGTCTCGCAGGCAGTGCTGAGCCCGCTCACCAGCTCCGCCGTCTTTCTGGTCGTGACCGTCGATCCCGGCGGGGAGCCGGTCGTACGGGAGCTGCTGAGCGACCTCGCCGGTCTGGTGCGGTCAGTCGGTTTCCGGGTCCCGGAAGGGGCGTTGACCTGCGTCACCGGTATCGGATCGGCTGCCTGGGACCGGCTGTTCGCCGGGCCCAGACCGGCCGAGCTGCATCCCTTCCGGGAGGTGGCGGGCGCCCGGCACGCCGCCCCCGCCACCCCGGGGGACCTGCTCTTCCACATCAGGGCGGGGCAGACGGACCTGTGCTTCGAACTGGCCACGCAGCTGATGGACCGGCTGCGCGGCGCGGTCACCGTCCGCGACGAGGTGTCCGGCTTCAAGTACTTCGACGAACGCGATCTGCTCGGCTTCGTGGACGGCACCGAGAACCCCACCGGACGCGCCGCGGACACCGCCGTCGTGATCGGGGCCGCCGATCCGGACCAGGACCCGGACTTCACCGGCGGCAGCTACGTCATCGTGCAGAAGTACCTGCACGACCTGACCGGGTGGAACGCCCTGCCGGTCGAGACGCAGGAACGGGCCGTCGGCCGCCGCAAGCTCTCCGACATCGAGCTGCCCGACGACCTCAAACCGGCCGACTCGCACGTCGCGCTCACCACGATCACCGACCCGGACGGCACCGAGCGGCAGATCCTGCGCGACAACATGCCCTTCGGTGCGCCCGGGCGCGGCGAGTTCGGCACGTACTTCATCGGCTACTGCAGCACCCCGGCGGTCATCGAGCGCATGCTGGAGAACATGTTCATCGGCGATCCGCCGGGCAGCCACGACCGGCTGCTCGACTTCTCCACAGCGGTCACCGGCACCCTGTTCCACGTACCCACGGCCGACTTTCTCGACGACCCGCCGCCCGCCCCGGAACCGGCGGTCACGGCCGAGGCCTCCGACGGATCTCGTTCACGCGGGTGAAGCGGCGGTGGCCCTGACCTGAGCGGCGATCAGACGGCGATGGGCAGTTCCGCGTAGCCGCGTACGGTGCTGCTGTGCAGGCGCACGGCGCGTTGGTGGTCCACGTCCCAGGTGGGGAAGCGGCGCAGGGTCTCTTCCAGCGCTACGCGTGCTTCCAGGCGGGCGAGTGCGGCGCCGAGGCAGAAGTGCGCGCCGTGTCCGAAGGAGACATGGCTGTCGAAGCGGCGGTGGATGTCGTAGCGGTCGGGGTCGGGGTACTTGCGTTCGTCGCGGCCGGCGGAGCCGGTGAGCAGCAGGATCTTGGATCCGGCGGGGATCGTGGTGCCGTGGATCTCGACGTCGCGGGTGTTGACGCGGCCCTGGGCGGGGGAGGGCGCCTCGTAACGCAGGGTCTCCTCCACGGTGTTGGTGATCAGGGACGGGTCGGCGGCCAGCTCGGCGCGCTGGTCGGGGTGGGCCGCGAGCAGCGCGCCGGCCCAGCCGATCAGGCGGCCGGTGGTCTCGGTGCCGGCGCTGACGAGCAGGTTGGCGAAGTTGGCGGCCTCGGAGGTGCTGAGCCGGCGGGTGCCCTCGGGGGTGGTGACCTCGGCCTGGACGAGGCTGGTCATCATGTCGTCGCGCGGGTTGTCGCGCCGCGCCTCGATCTGTTCGGCGAAGTAGGTGTGCAGCTTGATCTGGGCGGCAAGGGAGATGTCGTTGACCATCCCCTTGCCCTCCTCGAGGTGGAAGGTCTGGTCGATCGTGCGGTGGATCTCCTCGCGATCGGCCGGGTCGACGCCCATCAGCTGCGAGATCACCAGGGAGGGGACCTGGGCGGCGAAGTCCCGGACATAGTCGAACCCGCCGCCGCCGATCCGGGCGTCGAGGAGCTCGGCGCAGATCGCCCGGATGTGTTCCTCCAGCGCCGCGATCCGCCGGGGGGTGAAGGCGCGGGAGACCAGGACGCGGAGCGTGGTCTGCGCCGGGGGGTCCATGAAGATGATGTGCCCGGTCTGCATCGGCTCCGGGGTCATGAGTTCGAGGACCGTGCCGTGGGCGGAGCTGTACGTGGTGGGGTCCATGAGGCCCGCGTCGACGTCCTCGAACCGGGAGAGGGCGACGAAGCCGAACTTGTCGTTGCGGTAGACCGGCTGCTCATCGCGTATCCGGCGCCAGAGCGGGTGCGGGTCGATGTCGATGTCCGCGTCGAAGGGATCCCAGTACAGGTCGTCGGTCATGTTCGAACCTCTCGTCACATCTTCCGGAAGTCCCAGCTGGTGATCTTCGTGGGCGTCAGACGCAGCCAGGCGTGCCGCCCGTCGTAGTGCATCTCGTCGCGGCCAGCGTATTTGCGGGCGAAGAGCCGTTCCGGAATCTCCAGATCCGGGTCGGGGGTATTGGTGCGCGGAGCGTCGCCGACGCTCTCCAGATCCCCGCGAATCTCCACGCCCCGCAGTTCGTTGAAGGCGTGGCCGGTGTCCACCAGGACGGCTACCCGCCCGTCGCGGGCGATGTCGGTCCAACGCTGGCTTTTCACCGTCGAGTTGAGCCAGAGTGCAGCTCCGTCCCACACGAACCACAGGGGAGTCACGTGCGGTCCGCTCGGACTCGATGTGGCCACCCGGCAGGTTCGCTCCTCGGCGAGAAAGGCGTCGACTTCGGCCGGGGTCATGGCGATTCTGCGGCCACGTCGCTGCTCTGACATCGTGGGCAGTCCTTTCGGAATGTCGGACAGTCGCCGCCAGTCGCCGCGCGATCGAGCCGGGGCGTACCCTGTGCGATCATTGATCGCATTTCGTCGACCGAGTATGCGATCGTTGCTCGCATACTGTCAAGGATTGGCGCAGACGATCCGGCGAAGGGGTGATCAGCCGTGGAGACCGACAGTTCCAGCAGTTCCAGGCTCTGCGCGCAGGAGCATGCGCCGGGGCCGGCCGCGCCCGGGTCGGCCCGCTGGTGGGCGGAGCGTGCCGAGGCCGCGGCCCGGCGCAGGCCGCGCGCCGGCGGCCTCTCCACCGAGCGCATCATCGACGCCGCCCTGGAGGTCCTGCGGGAGGGCGGTCTCGGCGCGCTGACCGTCAGGGCCGTCGCCGACCGGCTCGGCACCAGCAGCGCCTCTCTCTACCGGCACATCGCCAGCCGCGAGGAGCTGATCGCCCTGATCGTCGACCATGTTCTGGGCGATATCCGTCTCGACGCCACCGGCCGGGGATGGCGTGCCGACGTCGAGGTGCTGATGCGCGAGATGCGGCGGGTCATTCTCGACCAACCGCTGCCGGTCTCGGCGGCACGGAGCAGATCGACCTTCGGGCCGAACATGTTGCGTCTCATCGACGCCGCACTCGGGCTCTTCCTCCAGGCCGGGCTGACCGACGAGCGGGCGGCCTACACGACGATCGCGATGATCGAGTTCGTTGCCGGTTCCGCCACCATCCAGCGCAGCGCCCTCGGCCGCACTCCGCAGGGAGCTGCCGGGTCCGACGGCTTCGACCAGCTCCTCGACGGACTGCCCGCCGACCGCCTCCCGGCCCTGCGGGCGGCCGGTGCGGCGTTCGTGGCGGCATCCGTCGACGACGTGTTCACCCACGGCATGGCCGTCTTCCTCGACGGTGTGACGAGCCAGCTCCCCCAGGGGTGATGAGTCTTTCCCGGGATCACGCGTCTCGAGGGCCGGGGCTGTGGCCCTCCCGGACGGCGTCCGTGAGCAGGGCGATGCCCCAGGTGACGGCTTCTGTCGTCTGCTCGGCGTCGAGCCCCCACGCTTCGGTGAGGCGCTCGTGGGTGTTCCTGCTCCACAGGACGTCCAGGACGGCCGCCGCCATCCGGCGCCGGGCGATGGGCCAGCCCGGCGTCTCGGACGTGACGGCGCGCAACAGGGCATCGCGCCGCCGCTGGTCGGCGCCGACGGTGGGCGCCTCCCCCTCGGCATCGGGGCGGCCGGCGAAGGACGACAGGTGCGCGTGCGCGCGCTCGACGAGTGCGTTGACGGTGCCCAGGCTCAAGTCGTCGTAGGAGATGCCGGCTTCGTCTTCAAGCCGCTGCATGATCGCGTCATGCAGCAGCCGTTCGGTGGGGAAGTGCCGGTAGACGGTGGCCTTGTTGACGCCTGCCCGGTCCGCGACCGCTCCGGCGCTCAGGCCGCGCCAGTCCCAGGTCGGGAAGCCGTGGGCCAGTGCGGAACCCGCCTCCAGGATCCGCTGCCGGGTCGCGTTCGTACGCTCGCGGCGCAGCGGGCTGTCGTAGCGCCGACGCTCGCCGGCGCGCGTCCCCGCCCCCTTGTCAGGCTCTGCCGGATCGGCCATATTGATGCGACTCCAGTTGCGCGAAAGCGGTCGGTGCTCATGGACAGATTAGGGATCGAGTTCCTCAGCGTCTTCGGACTGCCTCCGGTCGACTTCGTCTGCCTGGCCGCCGACCTCGGTTGCAAGTACATCTCCACCGGCCTGACGTCGTACCCCTACGACCCGCCGAGCCATCCGCCGTTCAGCCTGAGAGACGATCCGCCGCTACGGCGCGAGATGACGGCCGCGATGCGCGACCGCGGCGTCTCGATCTCGCTCGGAGAAGGCATGACCGTTCGCAGCGGTGCCGACATCCGCGACCGGAGCGGCGATCTCGCGATCATGGCCGAGCTCGGGATCCGCCGGGTCAACACCGTCTCCGTCGACCCGGACCCGCATCGCAGCATCGACCAGTTCGGCCTCCTCGCCGAGACGGCGGCATCGTTCGGAATGGAGACGACGCTGGAACCGGGCCCAGGGCTGACCATCCCCGACCTCCCCACGGCGGTCGACGCCATCCGCCAGGTCGGCCGGCCGGACTTCCGTCTGCTCATCGACGTGATGCACGTGATCCGATCCGGATCCGGACCCGCCGACATCGCCGCGCTCGACCCCGGCATCGTCGGGTACGTCCAGCTGAGCGACGCCCCACTGGTTCCCGTCATCCCCGACTACGCGCAGGAGGCGATGTTCGAGCGGATGGTTCCCGGGACCGGTGAACTCCCGCTGACCGAGGTGCTGGCGGCACTGCCCGGCGACGTCGTCATCGGGCTGGAGGTGCCGCTGCGCTCGCAGGCCCGGGCCGGTGTCGGCCCGCACGAACGACTCGGCCGGTGCGTCGACGCGGCGCGCGAACTCCTGGCCGTCGGCCCATGAGGACCTACGCATCACGAGGAGAACGAGTGAACGGACAACTGCACGGCCGGCGGATCCTGGTCACCGGTGCCGCGAGCGGGATCGGCGCGGCCGCGGTGGAGGTCTTCACCGCAGAGGGGGCCACGGTCGCGGCGACGTATCGCAATTCGCCGCCGCCCGACTCACTCAGTGCGGCGGCGACCTGGCTGCAATGCGATCTGCGCAGTCCCGAGCAGGCGGACAAAGCCGTTGCCGCCGCAGCCGACGCGATGGGGGGTCTCGACGTCGTGCTGCACTCGGCCGGAACCTGGGGCCCGGGCCCGGCAGGTGAGATAACCGAGGAGAATCTCGACTTCATGCTGGACACCAACGTCAAGGCGACGGTGTTCACCAACCAGGCCGCCTACCGGGTCATGCGCGACGCCGGCCAGGGCGGCCGGATCATCAATCTCGGGTCGGGCGAGGCCGTCACGGGCATCACGTGGTCGTCGAGCTACGCACTGGCCAAGGGGGCGGTGCACAGCTGGACGAGGTCGGCCGCCAAGGCCTGGGGCCAGTACGGGATAACGGTCAACGCCGTGGCGCCGGCCGTCGAGACCCCCGGCTCGGAACGCTTCCGCGAGTTCCTGGGGCCGGAGGCCGCGACGGTGATCAAGAAGCGGACGGCAGAGACCCGGCCGATCGCCGGCTCCCTCGGCGCCGACGAACTCGGCGACCCGGTGCGCGACCTCGGCCCGGTACTCGTCTTTCTGGCCGGCCCGGGATCCCGCTTCGTGACCGGGCAGTTGCTGGCGGTGGGCGGCGGCTCGATGATGCTCGGCGCCTGAGCGGCGCCGGCTCGACCACAGCCGTGACCTGCCGCTCTCGCGGCGCCGTCAGCGGACCCGGACGGGCAGGGTCCGGAAGCCGCGGGTGATGGCGCGAGCCGCTCGGCCACCGGCCTCGCCGCCCTGCGGTTCGTCCTCAGGACCGGGCCGGGCGCACCCGCCCCGCCACCTCGCCGAAGCCGATCCTCGTGCCGCCGGGCCCCGGAGCCGTCGCCGTGATGGCGACCTCGTCGCCGTCCTCCAGGAAGGCGCGGGTCGTGCCGTCGGGCAGGACGATCGGCTGCTCGCCGTTCCAGGTCAGCTCGATGAGCGCGCCCCGGGTGCCGGGGTCCGGCCCGCTGACCGTGCCGGAGGCGAAGAGGTCCCCGGCGCGCAACGAGGCGCCGTTGGCGGTCATATGGGCCAGCATCTGGGCGTAGGTCCAGTACATCGCGGCGAACGGCGGCCGGGAGATCACGGCGCCGTTCAGGCGGACCTCCAGCGAGATGTCCAGGCCCGCCGGGCCCGCCGGGTCGCGGTCGGCGAGATAGGGGAGGAGCCCGGTATCGCGGGGCGGCGGAGCGACCCGGGCGGAGCGCAGGGCGTCCAGGGGGACGATCCAGGGGGAGACGGAGGTCGCGAAGGACTTGCCGAGGAAAGGGCCCAGGGGGACGTACTCCCAGGCCTGGAGGTCGCGGGCCGACCAGTCGTTGACGAGGCAGACGCCGAAGACGTGGTCGTCGGCCTCCTCCAGCGGCACCGGCTCGCCCATCGCCGTCGGGCCACCGACCACGAAGCCCACCTCGGCCTCGATGTCCAGCCGCCGGGACGGGCCGAAGGCGGGGGCATCCTCGGCGGGGGCCTTGCGCTGGCCGCACGGGCGGGTCACCGGGGTCCCGGAGACGACGACGGTCCCGGCCCGGCCGTGGTAACCGATCGGCAGGTGCTTCCAGTTGGGCGTGAGCGGCTCCGAGCCGGGGCGGAAGATGCGGCCCAGGTTGGCGGCGTGGTGCTCGGAGGCGTAGAAGTCGACGTAGTCGGCGACCTCGAAGGGCAGGTGCAGCGTCACCTCGTCGCGGCGGAGCAGCAAGGGCTCCACGGCGGCCCGGTGGGCCTCGTCCGTCAGCAGGCCGGTGAGCCGGGCGCGTACCTCCGTCCACGCGGGGCGGCCGGCGGCGAGCAGCGGGTTGAGGACGGGCGCGTCGAGCAGCGGATGGACGGTGCCCGCGTCGAGGACGTACGGGCCGATGGCCACGCCGATACGCCGCCGCTGAGGGGCGTCGGCGGTGGTGAACACCCCGTACGGGAGGTTGGAGATCCCGAAGGGGGAGTCCTCGGGCACGTCATCGAGCCAGCTGCGCAGCGCCATGGCCGGACTGTAGCCTCGGAAGGGTGACAGAGCGCAAACCGCCCGGGGTCAGCTTCGAGTCATGGGTCGACAAGCAGATCCGCGAGGCGACGGACCGAGGCGATTTCAAGGAGCTGCCGGGCTTCGGCAAGCCGCTGGCCAGCCTGGACACGCCGTACGACGAGCTGTGGTGGGTCAAGGAGAAGATGCACCGCGAAGGGCTGTCGGTGCTGCCGCCGACGCTCGCGCTGCGCAAGCAGGCGGAGGACGCGGTCGAGGCCGCCGCGCAGGCGCGCTCGGAGCGCGAGGTGCGGCAGATCATCGGGGACGTCAACGAGAAGATCCGCGAGGCGATCCGGCGGCCGCCTGCCGGGCCGCCGCTGAATCTGACGCCGTTCGACGTGGAGCAGGTCGTCCAGGAGTGGCGGCGGAAATCCGGCCCGTCCGGCGATTGAGGACAAGCGGGTCCGGCTCCCGGGCGCGATGGTCCAGACGGCGTAATGCGCATGCCGCCGAACCGCCTTACGGGCGCCGCATGCGCAGGCCGGTCGGAGCCGTTCAGGCGTGCGGCCCGGGTGGCAGGACCACGGGGGACGGGCTAAGTCTTGGCTGAGTGCCCACTGGCACTTCCCGATCGTCGACGTCCGGGTCACCGCTTCATGTCCCCTGGAACAGAGCAGTAGATGACAGTCACACCGCATTCCGCCACACCGCATTCCGTCACTCCCAGTCAGTCCGCAGTGAGCGGGCTCATCGACACCGCCGCACTCGCCAGACCGATGAGCGAGGTCGCGCACCTGGTCAGCCTCCTCAACGCCGTCCCCGGCACCCGCCGCTCCGCCGAACAGGCGCTGCGCACCGCCACCGTCCAGCGCCCCCTGGACGATGTGACCAGCCTCGTCCAGCTGCTCAGCGGGCCCTCGCACGACCCGGGCACGGCCGCCGAGGCCGTACGGCTGGCCGCCGTGAACCGTCCGGTGGCCGATGTGCCCCGGCTGATCAGCCTGCTCAGGAACACGCCGCACCAGTCCGGCACCGCGGACCAGGCCGTCCACGCGGCAGCGGTCACCCGGCCCCTGGAGGACCTGGTCCAGCTGATCGGACTGCTGGAGGAGGCCGCCCCGGACGCGCGCCCGGAGCAGCCGCCTCCCGACACCCCGCCGTCGCCACCGCTGCGCACGGGGTCGTCCGCACCCGTCCGCTCTCCGGACGACCGCCCGACGGCCGGGCGCCTCCGTACGGCGCTGCGGCTGAGCGCCGCCGTCGCCGTGGCCGGGTGCGGGGCCGCGCACCTGCCCGGCGGCGTCATGGAGCTGCATCCCGCGCTGTCCGCAGGGCAGTTCGTGCCGCTCGCCGCAGCCGTGCTGTGTCTCGTCCTGGCCTGCTGCCTGCTCGCGGGGGCGGCGCCGCCGGTACGGGTGGCGGCCGCCGGTCTCACCGCCGGGCTCGGGGTGGCCCATCTCCTGGCGTACGCACACGTCAACGCGCCCGTCTTCGCGCCCGTGTTCGCCCACGGGGCGGCGCCGCCGGCCGCGCAGGCGGCCGTGGCCCTGCTGAGCGCCGTGCTGGCGGGGGCCCTGCTGGTGGCGCCGAGCCGGTAGCGGTGCGCGGGACTTCCCGGGCTCCCGGACGGGGCCGGGCCGGGGAGTCCCGCGCGTCATCTCATCGGTCCTGGACGATCCGGCCGTCCCGCAGCTCCATGACGCGGTCGGCGAGTTCCATCAGCTGGGGGTCGTGGGTGGCGACCAGCGCGGTGACGTTCTCGCTGTGCACGATGGCGCCGAGCAGCTCCATCACCGCCCGCCCGGTGTCCGCGTCGAGCTGGCCCGTCGGCTCGTCGGCGATGAGCAGGGCCGGGCGGTTGGCGAGGGCGCGGGCTATGGCAGCTCGCCGGGGCGCTGGGCGGCGTGGTCGTCGAGGCCGACCAGGGACAGCAGCAGGGCGACGCGCGCGTCGCGTTCACGGCGCTCGGTCCTGCGCAGGCGTAGCGGCACTCCGACGTTCTCGGCGGCGGTGAGGATCGGGATCAGGCCGAAGGACTGGAAGACAAAGCCGATCCGGTCGCGGCGCAGCGCCAGCAGCTCATTCTCGCCGAGACCGGCCAGTTCGGTGCCGTCGACGCTGACCCGGCCGGAGTCGGGGCGGTCCAGGCCGCCCACCAGATTCAGCAGGGTGGTCTTGCCGGAGCCGGAACGGCCTTCAGGACGACGAGTTCGCCGCGCGGCACGCTGAAGGACGCCCCGCGCACGGCCTGCACGGCGGTGGCCCCGCTGCCGTAGGTCCGCACCAGGTCCTGGACGACGACCAGTTGGGGCCGGTCCGGCGCTGCTGCTCGTACTCGCCGTGGCAATGGGCGTGTTCGCGATCGGCGAGGGCACCAGCTGGGCCGGTTCGCAGCGCGACCAGGCGGACTTCGCGGTCGGCACCGACATCCGCGTGACCGGCTCCACCACCCCGCCGTTCGGGCAGGGCGGGGTGTACGACGCGATGCCGGGCGTGGCCGCCGTCACCCCCGTCGGCCGGACCGAGGCGTTGCTGGCGCAGAACCGCGAGGCGACCGTACTGGCCATGGACACCCGGGACGCCGCCGAGGTGATGCGGCTGCGGGCCGACCTGGCCGACCGGCCGCCGGCGGAGCTGCTCCGGCCGCTTGCCGCGGCAAGGGGGGCCGATGTGGGCTTCGTACTGCCGGAGGGCCCGCCGTCATCCTGGCCGACGAACCCGCCGGCGAACTGGACTCCGCCACCGCCGGGCAGGTCTTCGAGGCCTTCCGCACCGCCAACGACGAACTCGGCACGACCGTCGTCGTGGTCACCCACGACCTCGCCGTCGCCTCGCGCGACGGGCGCACCGCCTCCGAGGTCGTCCGCCGCACCACCATCGACGAACACGGCCGGGAATCCGTAACCGCCAGCGAATACGCCACCGTCGACCGCGCCGGCCGCCTTGAGCTGCCCCGTGACTTCACCGAGGCCCTCGACATCTGCGACCGCGTCCTCCTGGAGCTGGAACCCGACCACATCACGCTGCGGCCGGACGAGTCGAACAACCGTACCGATGCTGCCGGTTGACCGACGTAGACTGTGCCGACCCGGCAGGATCGGGTGCCACGCGGTTGCGGATCAGGAGGCACGTACGGCATGTCCAGTGACATGAGTTGGACGCGGCGCAGTCTCGGCCACGAACCTCCGGAGATCGAGATCGACACCAGCGTCGCGCACTCGGCGAGGGTCTACGACTACATACTCGGCGGCAAGGACAACTACGGGCCCGACCGCGAAGCGGCCGAGCAGATGCTGAAGAACTGGCCGAGCCTGCGCACGTCGATGCGGGAGAACCGGAAGTTCATGCACCGCACCGTGCGTCATCTCGCAGCCGAGCGCGGCATCCGCCAGTTCCTCGACATCGGCACGGGCATTCCGACCTCCCCGAACGTGCACGAGATCGCGCAGGAGATCGCCCCGGAGGCCCGGGTGGTCTACGTCGACAACGACCCGATCGTGCTGGCCCACGCCCGGCACCGGCTCAATGGCACGCCAGACGGCCGGATCGCGTACATCCACGCCAACCTCCGCGAGCCGGAGACGATCCTCACCGCTCCGGAGCTGCACGACACGCTCGACCTCGACCGGCCGGTCGCGCTGTCGGTCATCGCGGTTCTGCAGTTCGTGCTCGACGACCAGGAGGCGTACGGCCTGGTGGAGCGGTACATGCGGGACCTGCCGTCGGGGAGCTTCCTCGCCCTGTCCACCGTGACCACCGACTCCAGCCCCAAGGCCATCGACGTGGTGTCCGAGTACAAGGCGCGCGGCATGCCGCCCCGCGAGCGCAGCAAGGCCGAGGTGGAGCGCTTCTTCGACGGCCTGGAGCTGATCGAGCCCGGAGTGCAGCTCGTCCACAACTGGCGCCCCGACGTCGACCCTGAGCACCAGGTACCGGACAGTGCGGTGGCCATGTACGGGGGCGTGGCGCTGAAGGCGTGAGCCCGCAGGACAGGCCTACGCCTCCGCGTCCCAGATGACGCGGAGGCTCGGCGGTTTGCGGAAGACCAGGCCGTGCGGCGCGGCGGGCGACGACGGGTCGAGCCGCAGGCCCGGGAGGCGCCGGAGCAGCGCGAGCAGACAGGCGCGGGTCTCCAGCCGGGCCAGGTGGGCGCCGAGGCAGAAGTGCGGGCCCTGGGCGAAGGCCAGTTGCAGTCGGGCGTTGTCGCGCCGCAGGTCGAAGCGGTCGGGATCGTCGAAGACGGCGGGGTCGCGGTTGGCACCCGCGATCGAGACGATGACGAGGTCGCCACGGCGTATCGCCGCGCCGGCGAGGGTGACGTCGGCGGTGGCATAGCGGTCGACCACCGCCGCGGCCGGCTCCAGGCGGAGGGACTCCTCCAGGGCGGCGTCCACGAGAGCCGGGTCGGCGCGTACGAGACCGAGCTGCTCGGGGTCGCTCAGCAGGTGCAGCACCGCATTGGCGATCATGCCCTCGGTGGTCTCGATCCCGCCGAACATGAGCACCGCCGCGTTGGAGACCACCTCCGGCAACTCCAGCCGCCCGCTCTCCGCCGCCGCGACCAGCAGTGACGTACTGCTCCCGGCGGCGACCGTGGTCTCGACACTGTCCCGCAGCTCCCCGAAGGCCGCCGCTCCCGCCGGGTCCGCCGCCCGGCCCGCCGTGATGTCGGAGACGGCGCCGACGATCGCGTCGTACCAGGTGAGCACCGCCTTCGCGTCCGCGTCGGCCAGGCCCAGGGACTCGGCCACCACCGCGACCGCGAGCGGCCCGGCCACCGCGCGACGCAGCTCGGCGCTCCTCGCGGGCCGGATCCCCTCGACCAGCCGGGCGGCCTCGCGCTCCACGAAGGCGCCGAACCGGGCGTCCACATCCCGGGGCCGGAACGGGTCGGTGAACGGCCCGCGATGCCGGGCGTGCTCGGCGCCGTCCAGTGACAGCATGCTCGGTCCGACCACCCGCGCGGTCGTGAAGCGGGGGTCGTCCACCGTGAACGTGACGGCGTCCCGCATCACCCCCATCGCCAGGTCCCGCCGGGTGACCAGCCACCCGCCCAGCGCCGGCACCCAGGACACCGGCTCCTTCGCGCGCAGCGCCGCCAGCCGCGAGTGCGGGTCGTGCTCCAGCTCGGCGACCGTGGTCACGGCGCCCAGGGGGAAGCGCTCTGCTGTCGTCGATGTCGTCAAGATGACGTGTGCTCCTGCTCTTCGTAGACGGCGACTTTTCGGGTGATCAGGTCGAGGCACTCGGTGAGTTCGGCAATGCGGTCGACGACCTGCCGCTGGTGCCGGCGCAGCAGTGCGAGGCGCTCGTCCTCGTTGCCTGGGCCCTGGCGCACCAGCTCGGCGTAGCGCCGGATCGTGGCCAGCGACATCCCGGTAGCCCGGAACCTCGTGCAGTTGGTGAGCCACTCCACGTCCCACTCGCTGTAGGCGCGGCGGCCGTTCGGCGCGCGTCTGACCTGGCCGGCGAGGAGACCCTCACGCTCGTAGAGCCGCAGGGCGTGCACGCTCATGCCGGTGCGTTCGGCGACCTGCCCGATGCTCAGTTCCTGCGGGGTTCCGGTCATGGAGCCGAGCCTACGCCGTTGACCTAGACCGCGGTCTAGGAGCTAGCGTCCCCGTCATGACAACACCTCAGCGCAGGATCGGATCGGGCTTCGGCCACCGCAGCACCGCGGACGAGGTCCTCGCCGGGATCGATCTGTCGGGCAGGACCGCTCTCGTCACCGGCGGTTACTCCGGGATCGGCCTGGAGACGACTCGCGCGCTGGCCCGCGCAGGAGCGCGCGTCATCGTTCCGGCCCGGCGGCGTACGGTCGCGCAGCAGGCGGTCGGCGCCATCGGCGGTATCGGCGGCGGTATCGGCGGCGTCGAGATCGACGAGCTCGATCTGGCCGATCCCGGCAGCGTCCGCGGCTTCGCCGAGCGGTTCCTGGCAACGGGCCGGGACCTCCACATCGTGATCAACAACGCCGGGATCATGGCCTGCCCCGAGACCCGCGTCGGCCCCGGCTGGGAAGCGCAGTTCGCGACCAACCACCTGGGCCACTACGCCCTGGTCAACCGGCTCTGGCCCGCGATCGCCCGCGGCGGCGCCCGCGTGGTCGCGGTCTCCTCCGGCGCCCACGGCATCACGGGCATCCGCTGGGACGACGTGCACTTCGAGCGTGGATACGACGCCTGGCAGGCCTACGGGCAGGCGAAGACAGCCAACGTGCTGTTCGCCGCGCACCTCGACACCCTCGGCCGCGACGCCGGAGTGCGGGCGTTCTCGCTGCACCCGGGCAGCATTCTCACCCCGCTCCAGCGCCACCTCCCCAAGTCCGAGATGGTCGCCGCCGGCTGGATCGACAACGACGGCAACCCCACCGACCCCACCTTCAAAACCCCCGCCCAGGGCGCCGCCACCCAGGTCTGGGCCGCCACCTCCCCCCAACTGGCCGGCATGGGCGGCGTCTACTGCGAGGACTGCGACATCGCCGACCCCGCCGCCCCCGACGGCTCGGGCCCCGGCGTACACGGACACGCGACCGACCCAGCGCAGGCGGCGCGCCTGTGGGCCCTGTCGGCAGACCTGACCGGCGTCAACGCGTTCGTGGCCACGGCATAGCGCGGTGCCCGCGTACGTTCGCCGGCGGGCCCGGTGAAACCATTCCGGTCACCGCTCGCCCTCCGTAGTAGTCGGTGCCGACGCCGGGATGGCGGTACTCGATGCCGCCGAGGGCTGGAAGCGCCGTGCTGCCCGTGAGAACATCTCTCTCCGAAGTGAGAGTGCAATTCTCAAATGAGGAGACGCGATGAGGCCCGAGGATCAGTTCCACGTCGGCGTCGTCGTCGAGGACTTCGAGGGGACGCTGGCCAGGCTGTCCTCCCTGTTCGGGTACGAGTGGTGCGGCGAGATCGGCGGGCCCGCCGAGGTGCGGCTGCCGACCGGTGATGCCGTCCTGAACATGAGGTGTGCGTACTCGACGACGGAACCCCGGCTGGAGATCGTGGGGCGGATCCCGGGGACCCTGTGGGAGCCGGCGGCCGGGTCCGGGATCCATCACATCGGCTACTGGTCGGACGACGTGGCGGCGGACTCCGCCGAACTCGAAGGCCAGGGATACACGGCCGAGGCGGTGCGTATGGATCCCGACGGGGTCCCGTACTTCGCGTTCTACCGGAGTACGACGGGCTTTCGCGTCGAGCTGCTGAGCCGGAAGGCGCAGCCGAGCCTGGAGCGGTACTGGTGCGGGGCGATGAAGTCATGACGACCGTGGGGATCGTCACCGGCGCCGGGCGCGGGATGGGGCTGGCATGTGCGCGGCGGCTCATGGGCACGGTGGACACGCTGCTGCTCGTGGACCGGGACGAGGCGACCGTCAGCGCGGCCGCCAAGGAGCTGGCGGCCGCCGGTGACGGATCCGCCGTCGAGCCGTTCGTCCTCGACGTCACCGATCGTGACGGCCTGGCCGGGCTCGCCGCTCGTGTCACGGAACTGGGCACGCTGCGGGCGGTCGCCCACGCCGCCGGCATCTCGCCCACCATGGCCGACTGGCGCCGCATCTTCGCCGTCGACCTGGTGGGGACCGCGATGCTCGCCGAGGCGCTCCGCCCGCTCGCCACCACCGGGACGGCGATGGTGTGCTTCGCCTCGATGGCCCCGCTGCTCGCGAACATGGCAGCCGATCCGGCCCTGGCCGCGATCCTGGACGACCCGCTCGACGAGCGCTTCCTCGACCGGATTCACGGTTCCCTCGGGCCGGCCGTCGAGGACACCGGAGTGGCCTACGCCTGGGCCAAGCACGGCGTGCACCGCTTCGTGCGGCAGGAGGCGGTGCGGCTCGGGCCGGTGGGCGCCCGGGTCTGCTCCGTCTCGCCCGGCGTCATCGACACGCCCCAGGGGCAGCAGGAAGCGGCCGTCCATCCGTCGATGGACAGGCTGGTGCGGCAGACGCCCCTCGGTCGTACGGGCCGGGCCGAGGAGGTCGCCGCGGTCGTCGGGTTCGTGCGGCCGGCGAAGCGGCGTTCCTGACCGGCATCGACATCCTTGTGGACGGCGGCCTGTACGCCGCTGTCCACGGCACCCTCCCAAATGCCTGAATAGTCACATTCCGCCGGAAATCGTTGGGTCAACGCCGTGTCTCTTCCTACGCTGGGCGCCATCCCAGCCAGGAGGTACAGACGTGGCGCTGACGAACAGCGTGAAGGGAACGCTCGCGGTCCTCGCGGCGACGCTCGCCGGGACCGCGATCGCGGGATGCGGCGCTCAGCACGGTACGCCGAGCGGATCCGCGGCCATGGTCGTCCCGGACGTGCCCCGCCGGCCGTCCGTGGTGCCGGAGCAGCACTCCGCGCCGTCGTCGAGCTCGCCCCGGCCGGTCCGTGCGACGCCGACCGTGCCCAAGGCCCGGTCGGCGTCGCACGGACCGTCCCGCAAGCACCACACCGCAGGCAGGGCGTCCCTCGGCCGGGCGACCACGTCGGACATGATCGAGCACGCCGCGGAGGGCCGCGGCCGGTCCGTGGCCCTGACCTTCGACGACGGTCCGGACCCCCGCTGGACCCCGAAGGTCCTGCGGCTGCTCGCACAGCATCACGCCAAGGCCACGTTCTGTGAGATAGGGCCGAATGCCCGGGCCAACCCCGGCCTGGTGAAGAGGATCACCGCGGCCGGGCACCGGCTGTGCGACCACTCCGTGCACCACGACGAGCAGCAGAGCCACAAATCGCGCGACTACAACCGCCACGAGATCGTCGACGCCCAGCGGGAGATCGCCGCGGCGGCCGGTCCCCGGGCGAAGCTCTGGTACTACCGGGCGCCGGGCGGCGACTTCTCTCCCGCCATCCGGGACATCGCCGCCGCCCGGGGCCTGCGCCCGCTGGGCTGGACCGTCGACTCCGAGGACTGGAAGCGCCCCGGCGTGAACGCCATCCTCAACAACATCAACGCCGAGCTGAGGCCCGGTGCCGTCGTCCTGATGCACGACGCGGGCGGCGACCGTTCGCAGAGCGTCGAGGCGCTGCGCATACTCCTCGACCGGCTGGACGCGGCCGGCTACTCGTACACCTTCCCGCGCCGCTGACCGCCTACCTGGCCGCCCCGAAGTCCTGCGTCCAGTAGTAGCCGTCCTGCGCCAGGCCCACGCCGATCTCCTTGAACGCGCAGTTCAGGATGTTGGCCTTGTGCCCGGGACTGGACATCCAGCCGGCCATCACGCTCTCCGGTGTGGGGTAGCCGTAGGCGACGTTCTCGCCGTAGGTCCTCCAGTCGTAACCGGCGCGGGTGATGCGGTCGCCGGGAGAGGACCCGTCGGAGCCGGTGTGCGACATGGTCTGGCTGTCGGACATGTCGTTGCTGTGGCTCTGGGCGGCCTTGGTCAGCTTCGCGTTGACGGTGAGGGCCGAGCATCCGGCCTTGCTCCGCGCGCTGTTGACCAGTGCGACCACGCGTGCCGTGGCACCCGAGGACGAGGCCGCGGAAGCCGGGGCGCTCGCGACGGCCTTGACCGTCGGGGATGCCGTCGCAGTCGGTGCAGGGCTCGCCTTGGCCTTGGCGGCGTTGGCCTTGGCCGCGGCGGCGGCCTTCGCCTTGGCCTCGGCCCATTGGTGCCAGTCGGCCGAGGCGTGCGTGTGGGACGCGCTCCTCCAGTGGCCGTAGGACCGGGCGCCGGAGTCGTCCGGCCCGTCCATGCAGGCCATGGCGACTGAGGGCACGCCCACGGCTACCACGGCGAGAGCGACAGCGGCTGTCTTCCGGAAGCGCCTTGTCCTGCGGTGTTCGCTCATGTCTGACCTCACTCGGTGTATCGGCTGCGGTACTCAGAATCTCTGCCCCAGTGATCACTTCGCACGGGGGCGCGTCGAAGCAGTCGGCGTCCGGTGCGGGCCGGGTGCGCCTGCGGCCCCGTCATTCTCAGGAGGGCCGTGGACCCGGGCAACGAGGGCTGAGTACTACGCGGATTCGTAGCGAAAAGAGGCCTTGATACGGATGCGCCGACGTGCAGCCCGGAGCATTCGGAGCCGCCGACCGGACCTGTCGCACCGTCAGAAGTCATCGCCGCCGCACGGACAGGCGGAAGCGCCGAACGGGACGGCACGCCGTCGCGATCGGGCGCGGAATATGTCCGTTGCGGGATGGATGATTCCCATATGTCAGTGGCCGTCGGCTACTAAAGAGGATCGTTTGTGCCGCGTGGGGTATGGCGCATGTCACACAGGCGGCACATAAGGGCAAGGGTGCAGGGGTGTGGCGGATCAGCGCGATCCGGTCCGGCCTGCGGAGTCTCCGCCGGCCAGGCCTCGGGTGAGCACGTCGCGGATCATGCCGGCGCTGATGGCGAAGTGCTCGCGCGCGAGCTCCGCCGCGTGGTCGGGATCGCCGGAGGCGATCGCCTCGAACAGCTCCGTGTGCTCCTTCAGGGCGCGCCGGAAGGCCGACGGCTCGCCGCGGCCCCAGGGCTCGACGGGGAAGCCCAAGCTGACCTTGGTCAGCAGGTCCCGGCTGAGGCCGACGATCTGCGGGTTGCCGGTCGCCTGGCAGACCGCCTCGTGGAAGGCACTGTCGGCGAGTTGCTCGGCGCGGGGGGTCTCGGCGGAGGCGTAGCCGGCGAGAGCCTCGCGCATCAGCTCGACGTGCTCGGGCCGGCGGCGCCGGGCGGCGGCGCCGGCGACCATGCCCTCGACCAGTCCGCGCAGGTCGAAGAGCTGCTCCAGCTCCTCCCAGCGGGGCAGCAGGGTGCGGCGGACGGCGGCGGCGGAGACATCGGTCCAGCTCTCGCGGACGTATGCGCCGCCGTTGCGGCCCCGGCGGATCTCGACGACGCCGGAGGCCTGGAGCCGGGCGATCGCTTCCCGGACGGTGGACCGGCTCACCTGGAGGAGGTCGCAGAGTTCGCGCTCGGGCGGGATCCGCTGGCCGGGCAGGAAGTCACCCACGGCGATGGCGGTGAGCAGCCGGTCGGCGACCTCGTCGGCCACGGTGACCACCCGTACGGGACTGAGTACCGGAGACGGTCCGCCGTCGAGCACCTGCTCCAGCACGCGGGACAGATCGCGGTCGGGCCCGTCCGGCCCGGCGGGGACGGTCAGGGCTCCTCCTCGGTGCGCTGGTCGTAGGGCGTCACGTTAACACGCAGTTACTTATCTTCATGCCCTTACAAAAGGTATTGCCAGCAGACCTTTTCCTCATGAGTATGACTGCCATCTGACGCAACACCCCTAACACCCCTAACGCACCCAACACCCCCTCTTCACCTGCATCGGGCATTCCTGTGCCCGCATGGGAGGCTTTGTGGCGATCCCCGAGCCCGACCGCACCGGTCTGGCCCTCTTCAAGGACTGGCGGACCTGGTACCGCGTGACCGGCACCCTCGGTGGCGGCCCGGAGCCGCTGGTGGTCCTGCACGGGGGGCCCGGGGCCGGGCACGACTACACCCTGCGGATCGCCCGCATCGCGGAGCAGGGCCGCCCGGTGATCCACTACGACCAGCTGGGCATCGGCCTGTCGACCCATCTCCCGGACCGGGGCGCGGACTTCTGGACCGTGCAGCTCTTCCTGGACGAACTCGACAGCCTGCTCGCGACCCTGGGCATCCAGGACGGGTACCACGTGCTCGGCCAGTCCTGGGGAGGCATGCTCGCCGCCGAGCACGCGGTACGCCGCCCGGCGGGCCTGCGCAGCCTGACCATCGCCAACTCGCCCGCCTCCATGGAGCTGTGGCTCGCGGCGGCGGCCGGACTGCGCGCCGAGCTGCCGCCCGCCGTACAGGAGACCCTGCTCGCGCACGAGGCGGCCGGGACCACCGACAGCGACGCGTACAAGGCCGCCGAGCAGGTCTTCTACGCCCGGCACGTGTGCCGGGTAACGCCCAATCCGCCGGAGGTCGACGCCACCTGGGCCAAGGTCGCCGAGGACGGGACCGTCTACCACACCATGAACGGCCCCAATGAGTTCCATGTCATCGGGACCCTCAAGGACTGGACGGTCATCGACCGCCTGCACCTGATCGACGTCCCCACCCTGCTGGTGTCCGGACGCCACGACGAGGCGACCCCCGCCACCGTCCAGCCGTTCGCCGACCGCATCCCCGATGTGCGCTGGGAGATCTTCGAGGACTCCAGCCACATGCCGCACATCGAGGAGGAGGAGCGCTATCTGCAGGTCGTCGGCGCATTCCTCGACTCCGTATGACCGAGCCTGATCGACCCCCCTTGGGAGCCACCATGCCCCGCTCCGCCACCCGTACCGTCCTCGTCACCGGCACCGCCGCCCTCGCCCTGCTGGCCACCGCCTGCTCCTCCTCCGGCGACGGCGGCACCGCGGACTCCACCTCCACGGCCCCGACTTCCGCCTCCGGCGCGCCCGCCGCCTTCCAGAGCGCGCACAAGGGCGGCACCCTGCACCTGGTGGCCAAGTCGGCGGCCGGCTCGCTCGACCCGCAGGTCAACTACACGCTCCAGTACTGGCAGCTCTACCAGGGCATGTACGACGGCCTGCTGGCCTTCAAGAAGGTCGGCGGCCAGGCCTCCTTCACCGTGGTCCCCGATCTGGCCGCGTCGATGCCGAAGGTCACCAACGGCGGGAAGACGTACACCTTCACCCTCCGCAAGGGCATCAAGTTCTCCAACGGCAAGGCGCTGACGACCGACGACGTCGTGGCTTCCTTCGAGCGCGTCTTCACCGTCTCCAGCCCCACCGCCGGGTCCTTCTACAACGGCATCGTCGGTGCCGACGCCTGCCTGAAGAAGCCCGCCGGCTGCACCCTGCCCAAGGGCGTCGTGGGCGACGCCGCGGCCGACACGGTGACCATCAACCTCACCGCCGCCGACCCGGAGTTCCCCTACAAACTCGCGGTGCCGCACGCCAGCATCGTGCCGAAGGGCTCCCCGGCCAAAGACGCCGGCACGACGCCGCTGCCGGGCACCGGCGCGTACAAGGCCGCCTCCTACGACCCCAACAAGGCGCTGAAGCTGGTCCGCAACCCGTACTTCAAGGAGTGGTCGCGCGAGGCCCAGCCGCAGGGCTACCCGGACGAGATCGACGAGACCTTCGGCCTGACCGTGGAGGCCGAGGTCACCGCCGTGGAGAACGGCCAGGCCGACTGGATGTTCGACCCGCCGCCCGCCGACCGGCTCAACGAGATCGGCACCAAGTACGCCAAGCAGGTGCACGTCAGCCCGCTGACCGCGATGTACTACCTCACCCTCAACGTCAACCAGGCGCCGTTCAACAACCTCAAGGCCCGCCAGGCCATCAACTGGGCCGTGGACCGCAGCGCCGCCGTCCGCCTCTACGGCGGCACCAACCTGGCCCAGCCGGTCTGCACCGTGCTGCCGCCCGGCTTCCCGGGGCACACCGACACCTGCGACTACACCAAGGGCGGCGGCACCACCTGGAAGGCGCCCGACCTCGCCAAGGCCAAGGCGCTGGTCAAGGCCTCCGGGACGGCGGGGCAGGAGGTCGGCATCGTCGTCCCGGACGACGAGGTCAACAAGTCGATAGGCGAGTACCTGCAGAGCCTGCTCACCCAGCTGGGCTACAAGGCCACTCTCAAGCCGCTCTCGGCGAACATCCAGTTCACCTACATCCAGAACACCAAGAACAAGGTGCAGCTGGCCCTGACCTCCTGGTACCAGGACTACCCGGCCGCCTCGGACTTCCTCAACGTGCTGCTGTCCTGCGGGTCCTTCCACGCCGGCAGCGACTCCAGCATCAACATCGCCGGCTTCTGCGACAAGACGGTCGACGCGCAGATGCAGGACGCGCTGGCCACCGAACGCACCGACATGACGGCCGCCAACACCAAGTGGGGCGCGGTCGACCAGGCGGTCATGGCCAAGTCGCCGCTGGTGCCGCTGTTCACCCCGAAGCTGGTGGACTTCACATCCACGCGGGTCGGCAACTACCAGTTCAGCAAGCAGTTCTACATGCTCGTGGACCAGCTGTGGGTGAAGTGACAACAGCACGCCCGGCCGGCCCATGGCGCACCGCCATGGGCCAGCTGGCCCGCAACAGGCCGGCGATGGCGGCGGCCGGATTCTTCGTCCTCATCGTGGCGGCCTGCCTGTGCGCCCCGCTGTACGCCGGCCACGTGGCGCACACCGACCCGTTCCGCTCCGCCGTCTCCGGCACCACGGTCGTGGGCGGCAAGACGGTCCCGGTGCTCACCCCCAGCACCACCGGCCTCGGCCTCGGCGTTACCCCGATCGGCCCCACCTGGGACCCGGCCCACTACTTCCTCGGTGCCGACAACCAGGGCCGCGACGTCATGGCCCGGCTGCTCTACGGCGGCCGCAACAGCCTGTTCATCGGCCTCACCTCGGCCGTGCTGTGCTGCCTGGCGGCGGCGGTGCTGGGCATCGTCGCCGGGTACGCGGGCGGCTGGCTGGACGGGGTGATCTCCCGGGTGCTGGACGTGGTCTGGGCGTTCCCGGTCTACCTGCTGGCGATCTGCCTGTCGGTGGTGCTGCTCACCAACGGGCTGCGGCTCGGTCCGGTCACCGTCCGGCCGGGCAGCCTGTGGGTGCCGATCGCCATCATCGCCGCGGTCTACGTCCCGTACGTGGCCCGGCCGTTGCGCGGCCAGGTGATCGCGCTGCGCAACCGCGAGTACATCCTGGCGGCGATCGGCTCGGGCGCGCCCGTGACGCGCGTGATGCGCCGCGAGGTGGTGCCGAACGTCCTGCCGACCGTGCTGGTCTTCATCCCCCTGATGACCGCGCTCAACATGCTCACGGAGTCCGCCCTGTCCTTCCTCTCCGTCGGCGTCCAGGCGCCCGACGCGAGCTGGGGCACGATCATCAACGACGGCCTCGGGCTGCTCTACACCCGGCCCGCCGTGACCATCGCCCCCGGCCTGCTCATCGCGCTCACCGCCGCCGCGCTCAACGTCCTCGGCGACGGCGTACGCGACACGCTGGACCCGGGCGCCCGGGTGCGCGGCGGGGTGGTGTGAGTGCTCTCCTTCGCCCTGCGGCGCCTCGCGGCCGCCGTCCCCGTACTGTTCGCCATCAGCGTGCTGGTGTTCCTGATCTTCTTCGCCACTCCCGGCGTCGACCCGGCGGCCCGCATCGCCGGCCGCAACGCCGACCCCGCCACCCTCGCCCAGGTCCGGCATACCTTCGGACTCGACCGGCCGCTGCCGATGCGCTATCTGCTGCTGATGAAGCACCTGCTGGTCACCCGCGACCTGGAGTCCTTCGTCAACCGCGGCTCCCGGGTCGTCCCGCAGATCACCCACGCCATGCCGGTCACCCTCTCCCTCGTGCTCGGCGCCGCCGTCATCTGGCTGATCGCCGGCGTCCTCATGGGCACCGCCGCGGCCGCCCTGCGCGGCACCCTCGTGGACCCGCTGATCATGTTCGTCGGCGTCATCGGCCTCTCCCTGCCGGTGTACTGGCTCGGCGAGGTCGTCAACCTCTTCACCCAGAACCGCCTGCACGACTCGGTCTTCGCCTGGGTGCCACCACTGGGCTACGTCAACCTCACCGACGACCCGCTCCAGTGGGCGCTGCACCTGCTCTTCCCCTGGCTGACGCTGGCCGCCCTGTACGCCGGGTTCTACGCCCGCGTACTGCGCTCGGAGGTGGTCGCCGCGCTCAACGAGGACTACGTGCGCACCGCACGCGCGAAGGGCGTCTCCGAGCGCCGGATCCTCATCCGGCACGCGCTGCGCTGCTCGCTGATTCCCCTCGTGTCGCTGTTCGGCCTCGACATCGGCGCGCTGATCGGCGGGGCGGCCCTTCTCACCGAGGTGGTCTTCGGCCTGCCCGGGGTCGGCAAGCTCACGTACGACGCGCTCCAGAACGTCGACCTGCCGGTGATCATGGGCACGGTCCTGTACGCCGCCTTCTTCGTCGTCCTCGCCAACGCGCTGGTCGACGTCGTGTACGCCAAGCTGGATCCGAGGGCCCGCCATGTCTGAACCACTCCTCGACGTACGGGACCTGAAGGTCTCCTTCCGCACCCGGCGCGGCACCGTCACCGCCGTCGACGGGCTGTCCTTCTCCGTGGCTCCCGGCGAAGTCCTCGGTGTGGTCGGCGAGTCCGGCTCCGGCAAGAGCGTGTCCATGCTGGGCCTGCTGGGCCTGATCCGCGATCCCAACGCCACGGTCACCGGCCAGGTGCTGTTCCGGGGCCGCGATCTGGTGACCATGCCGGACAAGGAGCTGCGCGCGATCCGGGGCCGGGACATCGCGATGGTCTTCCAGGACCCGATGACCGCCCTCACGCCGGTCTACACGGTCGGCTGGCACATCGCCGAGCAGATCCGCGCCCACGAGGACATCACCCGGCAGGAGGCCAGAACCCGCGCGATCGGCCTGCTGGAGGAGGTCGGCATCCCCGACCCGGCACGGCGCGTGGACAGCTATCCGCACGAGTTCTCCGGGGGCATGCGCCAGCGGGCCGTCATCGCGATGGCGATGGCCTGCGGGCCGGCGTTGCTGATCGCCGACGAGCCGACCACCGCGCTCGACGTGACGACGCAGGCCCAGATCCTGGACCTGATGCGGCGGGAGAACGCCGGCGGCTCGGCCATCGTCCTGATCACCCATGACATGGGCGTGGTCTCCCGGATCGCCGACCGCGTCCTGGTGATGTACGGCGGCCGGGCCGTCGAGGAAGGCCCCCGCCCGGCGGTCTTCCGCACCCCCCGCCACCCCTATACCTGGGGCCTGCTGGACTCCGTCCCCCGCGTCACCGGCCCCCGCCTGCGGCGGCTGCCCGCCATCCCCGGTATGCCCGTCTCACCGCTCGACATCCCCGCCGGCTGCGCCTTCGCCCCGCGCTGCCGGATGCGGCACGCGGCCTGCGACGAACGGCCCGCGCTGACCGGCGGCGCACACCGCGACGCCTGCTGGCTGCCCACCGACGACCGCGCCGCCCTGCGCCGCGAGGAGACCACCCCATGACCGTCCTGCTCCGCGCCTCCGAGGTCGTCAAGCGCTACCCGGCGGGCCGCGCCGGAGCCGTCCACGCCGTCAACGGGGTCTCCCTCGACGTCCGCGCCGGGGAGACCCTCGGCGTCGTCGGCGAGTCCGGCTGCGGCAAGTCCACCCTCGGCCGCTGCCTCGTCCGGCTCACCGACGTCACCAGCGGCCGCGTCGAGTTCGACGGCCAGGACATCACCGCCCTCGGCGCCCGGCGGCTGCGCCCCGTACGCGCCGGGCTCCAGCTGATCTTCCAGGATCCCTACGCCTCCCTGAACCCCCGCCGACGCGCCGGCGACATCGTCGCCGAGCCGCTCAAGGTCCACCGGCAGGGCAGCGCACGCGCGATACGCGACCGCGTCGCCGAGCTCTTCGAGGTCGTGGGCCTGTCCGCCGCCCACCTCGACCGCTACCCCCACGAGTTCTCCGGCGGGCAGCGCCAGCGCATCGGCATCGCCCGAGCCCTCGCGACCCGCCCCAGACTGATCGTCGCCGACGAACCCGTCTCCGCCCTCGACGTCTCCGTCCAGGCCCAGGTGCTCAACCTCTTCGCCGACCTCCAGGACGAGTTCGGGCTCACGTACGTCTTCATCGCCCACGACCTCGGCGTCGTAAGGCACGTCTCCGACCGCATCGCCGTCATGTACCTCGGCGAGGTCGTCGAGCTCGCCGACGCGGAAGCGCTGTACGCAGCCCCCGCCCACCCCTACACCGAGACCCTGCTCTCCGCCGTCCCCGAGATCGACGACGGCTCCGACCCTGCTCCCCGCGAACGCATCGTCCTCACCGGCGACGTCCCCAACCCCTCCGACCGCCCCGCCGGCTGCGCCTTCCACCCCCGCTGCCCCTACGCCCGAGACCTCTGCCGCACCGAACGCCCACCGCTGACCGAAGCCGCCCCCGGCCGCCTCAGCGCCTGCCATTTCCCGCTCGTCGGCCCGCGTGGGTCAGGTGGATGAACGCTGCACGACCTGCGGGTTGACCGAGGCGAAGGTGAGGTGGGGTTCGCGGCCCGACAGGCCGGCGATGACCGCTTCGGCGCGACGGCGGCCCACCTCGTGCAGGTCGAAGCGGATGCTGGTGAGCGGCGGAGCCGTCAGGGGTGAAGTGGGGATGTCGTCGGCCCCGATGACGGCGAGGTCGGCGGGGGCGGTGAGGCCCTGCTCGCGCAGCCCTGCCAGTACGGCCATCGCCGTGTCGTCGTTGAAGGCGCACACGCCCGTCACGGACTCGCTCATCCAGCCCGTCACGGCCCGGGCGGCAGCGGCGATCTCCAGGCTCGTGCTCAGCACGACGGGCGGGGCGAGGCCGAGGTCGGTGCAGGCGTCCATGACGCCACGGAGGCGGTCTTCGGCCATCCGCCGGAAGCCGGGGTGCTCGGGCAGGGCGTAGCCGATCCGCTGGTGTCCGCGGCTGATCAGGTGGTCGGCCTGCAGGCGGCCGATCGGCCGCATGGCCAGAGAGTGGTCCACGTTCGCCGGAGGCACGACGGTGACGCCGAGCCGGCGGAGGGCCTCGACGGTGTCCTGGTCGAAGGGTTCGAACCCGAGCACCGCCGAGGCGTCGACGCTGGCACACACCTCGGGCAGGGGGCGCCCGTGCGCGCTGACGAGGTGGGTGACGAGGGTCAGGCCGTGTTCTGCGAGCGAGACGGCGAGTTCTTCGATCATCCGGTTGATGCTCGCGCCGACCGGCAGGTCGGGGACGGAGAGCAGGACGATGTCGCTGCGCCCGGCGGCGAGGGTGCGCGCGGAGGCGTGGGGCCGGTAGCCAAGGCCCTGGGCGGCATCGAGGACGCGGCGTCTGGTCGCCTCGGAGATCGACTGCCCGGGTCTGTCGTTCAGCACGAAGCTCACCGTGGTCTGCGAGACGCCGGCGGCGCGTGCGACATCAGTGCTGGTGGGGCGCTTGGCGGGTCGCGTCATGGCCTTCTGCTCGTGGACGGGAGTGCGTGGTCCTGCTGTGCTTGTCCATGGTAGCTTGCTCATGCGCATTAGTAATGCGCATTAGTAGCGGCGGCGCAGCAGATCAGGGTGTTCGAACAGAGGGAGGTCAAGAATTTGATCCGCGTATCTTTCAACGACGACTGGCAGACCCGGCCCAAGGTCAATCCCTTCGCCGAGCTGTCCGGCCCGAAGACTCCCTACCGGCCGGTGACGCTGCCGCACGACGCGATGACCGGGCGGGAGCGTGCCGCCCCGGGCGGCGAGGTCACGATGGAGGGTGGCGCCGGCGCGTACTTCCCGGGCGGGACGTACGAGTACCGCAAGACCTTCTCCGTTCCCGAGGAGCACCGGGGCAAGCGGATCCTCTTCGAGTTCGAGGGCGTGTACCGCGATGCCGTTGTGTACGTCAACGGGGACTATGCCGGGCAGCGGCCCTTCGGGTACTCGCACTTCTTCATCGACGCCGACCGTTTCCTGCGCTTCGGCCAGGACAACGAGATCCGCGTCGAGGCCCGCACCCATCGTGACTCGCGCTGGTACACCGGCGCGGGCATCTACCGCGACACCTGGATGCTCGTCGGCGAGGTGGTCCGGATCGCGCCCGACGGGCTCCGCGTCACCACCCCGGACATCGACGGGGGGCGGGCGGTGGTCGAGGTCGCGACGAGGGTCGAGAACGACTCGATCGCGATCCGCACCGTCGATGTCGTCACCGAGATCCGCGACGCCGACGGGAGCGTCGTCGCGACCGACCTCTCGAAGCTCACGCTGCTGCCCGGCGAGCCCGCCACCGCCCGCCGGCGCCTCTACGTCCGCGGCCCGCAGCTGTGGAGCCCCGGGTCACCGGCCCTCTACGCGGCCCGCGTGACCCTGAAGGACTCGGACCGGGACGGGGAAGTGGACGCCGAGACCGTCACCTTCGGCATCCGTTCGCTGAGCCTGGACCCCGAGCACGGGCTGCGGATCAACGGCGGGACGGTCAAGCTGCGCGGCGCGTGCATCCACCACGACAACGGCGTGCTGGGCGCGGCGACCTTCGCCCGCGCCGAGGAACGGCGGGTCCAGCTCCTCAAGGACGCCGGGTTCAACGCGATCCGCATGTCCCACAACCCCATGAGCAAGGCGATGCTGGAGGCGTGCGACCGCCTCGGCATGCTCGTCGTGGACGAGGCCTTCGACGTGTGGACCTCGGCCAAGAGCGAGTTCGACTACAGCCTGAACTTCCCCGAGTGGTGGGAGCGCGACATCGAGGCGATGGTCGCCAAGGACGTCAACCACCCCAGCGTGATCCTCTACTCGATCGGCAACGAGATCCCCGAGACCGGATCGCCTGCCGGAGCCGCATGGGGCCGCAAGCTCGCCGAGAAGGTCCGCGCCCTGGACAACACCCGCTACGTCACCAACGCCGTCAACGGCATGCTGGCCGTCATGGCGGACCTGGGAGCCCTGATGCAGCGCTCCCAGGAGAAGGCGGCCGACGACGGCAAGGGCATCAACACCCTCATGGCCGACGCCGGAGACGCGATGAACGCGATCAGTGCCTCCGGCCTCGTCACGCACAAGACCGCCGAGTCCTTCGCCGTGCTCGACGTGGCCGGAATGAACTACGCCGAGGCCCGCTACGCCCTGGACAAGGACCTCTTCCCCAACCGCATCATCCTCGGCACCGAAACCTTCCCCACCCGCATCGACGGCAACTGGCGCCTGGTCAAGCAGCACGGCCACGTCATCGGCGACTTCACCTGGACCGGCTGGGACTACCTCGGCGAGGTCGGCATCGGCCGCCCCCAGTACCTCACCTCCGACACGCACCGCCCCTCCCACACCGCGCCGTATCCCTACCTGGTCGCGGGCTGCGGCGACATCGACATCACCGGACACCGCCGCCCCGCCTCCTACTACCGCGAGATCGTCTTCGGCCTGCGCGCCCAGCCCTACCTGGCCGTCCGGCGTCCGCAGCACCACGACAGGACCTACGCCGGGACGCCCTGGGCATGGAGCGACACCGTCGCGACCTGGACCTGGCCCGGCTTCGAAGGCGAACCGATCACGATCGAGGTCTACGGCGACGCCGACGAGGTCGAGCTCCTCCTCGACGGCCGCTCCCTCGGGCGCCGGCCGGTGGGCGGGAAGCACCGCTTCCGCACCGAGTTCGACACGGCGTACGAGCCCGGCGAACTCCTCGCCATCGCCTACCGCGACGGCGCCGAGACCGGCCGCCACACCCTGCGCTCCGCGATCGGCCCGGCGCGCCTGCGCGCCGAGACCGACCGCCGGGTCATCACGGCGACCGGCGGCGACCTCGCGTACATCACCCTCACCCTGACGGACCCCGACGGCACCCTCCACACCGCGGCCGACCGCCCGGTGCGCGTGGACGTCTCCGGGGCTGGTGTCCTGCTCGGCTTCGGCAGCGCGGATCCGTCCACCGAGGAACGCTTCGACGCCACCGAGCGCCGTACGTATGAAGGCCGTGCCTTGGCCGTACTCCGCCCGACGGGCCCTGGCAAGATCCGTCTCCTCGCCTCAGCACCCGAGTGCGATCCGGTCGAAGTCCTGGTCACCGTCGAGTAGCAGCACCCGCCGGCGGGTGCTGTCCGAAGCCGCGCGCATGGGGCCGGCCCGGCGTTGATCGCCACGAACACGAAAACACGAATGGTGCCGGCCGAGACTCGACCAGCACCACTTATCTGCATTGAAAAAGTGTCCGAGGGGGGACTTGAACCCCCACGCCCGATAAAGGGCACTAGCACCTCAAGCTAGCGCGTCTGCCATTCCGCCACCCGGACCAGGTGTTTCGTCGCCTGCCTCGCGGCCGCGGCGACGTAGGAAACGATAGCAAACATTCGGAGGTGCCCCGATCACGGGTCCTCGTGGGCGCGGGGTAGACAGGCGGGGGAGGATGGCGGGGAAGCCCGAATGAGGAGGAGACAGCGTGAGCGAGTCGCACTCGGCCCCCCGTACGATCGCCGGCGAGGACGAGGTGGTGGACCTGTGCCGGGACCTGATCCGGATCGACACGAGCAACTACGGTGATCATTCGGGGCCGGGGGAGCGGGCGGCGGCGGAGTATGTCGCGGAGAAGCTCGCGGAGGTGGGGCTGGAGCCGCAGATCTTCGAGTCGCACCGGGGGCGTGCCTCGACGGTCGCGCGGATCGCGGGGGAGGACCGGTCGCGACCGGCGCTGCTGATCCACGGGCATACCGATGTGGTGCCGGCGAACGCCGATGACTGGACGCATCACCCGTTCTCGGGGGAGATCGCGGACGGCTGCGTGTGGGGCCGGGGCGCGGTCGACATGAAGGACATGGACGCGATGACGCTGGCGGTCGTACGCGACCGGTTGCGCAGCGGGCGCAAGCCGCCGCGGGACATCGTCCTGGCCTTTCTGGCGGACGAGGAGGCCGGCGGGGTCTACGGGGCGCGGCACCTGGTGGAGAAGCACCCGGAGCTGTTCGAAGGGGTGACGGAGGCGATCGGCGAGGTCGGGGGCTTCTCGTTCACGGTGAACGAGAATCTGCGGCTGTATCTGATCGAGACGGCCCAGAAGGGCATGCACTGGATGCGGCTGACGGTGGACGGCACGGCCGGCCACGGGTCGATGACGAACAACGACAACGCGATCACAGAGCTGTGCGAGGCGGTCGGCCGTCTGGGGCGGCACAAGTTCCCGGTGCGGGTCACCAAGACGGTGCGGTCGTTCCTGGACGAGCTGGGCGACGCCCTGGGCACGGAGCTGGACCCGGAGGACATGGAGGCGACGCTGGCCAAGCTGGGCGGCATCGCCAAGATCATCGGGGCGACGCTGCGGAACACGGCGGCGCCGACGATGCTGGGCGCCGGATACAAGGTCAACGTGATTCCGGGGCAGGCGACGGCCCATGTCGACGGGCGCTTCCTGCCGGGGTACGAGGAGGAGTTCCTCGCCGACCTCGACCGGATCCTGGGCCCGCGCGTGAAGCGGGAGGACGTGCACTCGGACAAGGCCCTGGAGACCGGCTTCGACGGGTCGCTGGTGGACGCGATGACGGCGGCGCTCAAGGCGGAGGACCCGATCGCGCGCGCGGTGCCGTACATGCTGTCCGGCGGTACGGACGCGAAGTCCTTCGACGACCTGGGGATCCGCTGCTTCGGTTTCGCGCCGCTGCAGCTGCCGCCGGAGCTGGACTTCGCGGGGATGTTCCACGGTGTGGACGAGCGAGTGCCGGTGGACGGGCTGAAGTTCGGGGTCCGGGTGCTGGACCGTTTCCTCGACGACTGCTGAAACCAGTGCTGACAAAATCGCCCCTTGGTTTCGCCTTCCTGCCTGTTTAGCCGAAAAGAGTGAATGAATCCGGGCGGTAGTAGCCCGCCTCCCTCCGAGGTCGTTGTGTCGTATGCGGTCCGCAGTTGGGGCCGTTTTGCCAACGAGGAGGAAAAATGATCAAGAAGGTCGTCGCTGCTGCCGCTGTCACCGGTGGTCTCGTGGCTGCTGGCGCGGGCGTGGCCGTCGCTGACGCCGGCGCTCAGGCCGCCGCTGTCGGTTCCCCGGGTGTGCTGTCCGGCAATGTCATTCAGGTTCCGGTGCACATCCCGATCAACGTGTGCGGCAACACCGTCAACCTCGGCGGGCTGCTGAACCCGGCGATCGGCAACACCTGCATCAACAAGTGACGTTGCGTCGGGCCCGTTGAGGGCCTGACCCCGGTCGGCCCCGGAATGCTCACAGCGTTCCGGGGCCGACACGGCTCCGTTCCTTTGTTCCTTCTGCTCTTTCCCCGGCAGTTCCAACGCAGTTCACAGCAGTTCCAAGGCAGGGAGAATCATGCGACAGGTCGCGAAGAAGGGCCTGCTCACCGCCGTCGCCACGGGCGGTGTGCTGGCGGTGACCACCGGCGGGCTGGCTTACGCCGACTCGAACGCTCAGAGTGTGGCCGCCGGCTCACCGGGTGTGCTCTCCGGGAACACCGTCCAGGTGCCGGTCCATGTGCCGATCAACGCGTGCGGCAACACAATCAACATCGTGGGCGCGCTCAACCCCGCGACGGGCAACACCTGCGTCAACGCGAGCGGCGGCCACAAGGACGCCCACGGGTCGAGCCACGGTTCCGGCCAGGGGTCGAGCCACGGTTCGAGCCATGGTTCCGACCACGGCTGGAGCCACGGCTCGGGCCACGGCTCGGGCCACGGGTCCGACCACGGCTGGAGCCACGGCTCCGGTGACGGCTCGGGCCACGACGGTTCGGACCACCACGGCGGCGGTTCCTCCGCCGAGGCCATCGCCAAGGGCTCGCCCGGCGTCGTCTCGGGCAATGTCGTCCAGGTGCCCGTCGATGTGCCGGTGAACGTGTGCGGCAACTCGGTGAACGGCATCGCCGCGGCCAACCCCGCGCTGGGCAACACCTGCGCGAACGTGGAGGGGTCGGGCCACCACGCCCACCACCCCGGGCACGGCACGAAGGGCCCGCAGCACCCCGGTCACCCCGGTCACCCCGGTCAGCCGCACCACCCCGGCAAGCCGTCCGGCCACCAGCCGGCCAAGCCGCACCAGCCCGCCAAGCCGCACCAGCCGGTGAAGCAGGGTCACGCGAGCCACCCCGGGCAGCCGCACGGCCAGCAGGCGATGACGCCGTCCGGCCCGCAGCTCGCCCACACCGGCTCGGAGAACCTGGGCCTGACCCTGGTGACCGGCGCCGGCATGCTCCTCGGCGGCGCGGTGCTCTTCCGTCGCTCCCGCAAGGTCCGGGGCTGAGAGCAGCACGACGGCAGCATTGACAGCTACCAGAGCTGGCAGAGCTTCAAGAGCCGCATGGAACGGGGCCCCGTGAGTTGCGGGGCCCCGCTCCACGTTGTGTCAACGCACCGTTACCCGGCGCTCACCACGTGGCTCTCACCTGGCGGATGATCCGGCGTCGCAGCCGCACCTTGCGGCTGCCGTCGGGGTAGAGGCGGACCCGGTCCAACTCCCAGTGGCCGTACTCCGCGTGGTCGGTCAGCAGCCGTTGTGCCTCCTGGCGGGTCACACCCCGTGGCACGTACATCTCTCTGAATTCGTATTCGGGCATCGCATCTATTGTGCGGGGAACACCCTGGTAGGGATAGCGTCTGCCTCATGTCTGATGCTGTGCAGCCCAACGTTGCCGAGGTACGAGCCGCCGCCGAGGCGGTCAAGACCGCGCTGGACCGCCACCTCGAAGCGATCGAGAGCCGCAGCGGGGAGGACGACCCCGCGATCTACACCGCGTTCGACGCCCTCGCCGCGGCGGCGGAAGCCTACGATGAGCTGCTCTACGAGGCCTATGACGAGGTCACCCCCTTCGAGGTGCCCTCCGGCGACAACCTGCCCGAGTACGCCGGTCCCGAGGACCCGGCCGCGATCAGTGTGCTGATCCGGCGCGACTACACGGTGGCCGAGCCGCAGCGGCTGTTCGCCCAGGCCGAGCGGGTCGCCGGGGCGGACGACGAAACGGCCGGGGCGAGCGTCAACACCGCTGTCGGGGTGCTCTTCGGGGAGTACGAACCCGATGAGATCGCCCAGCGGCACAAGGAGTTCGGCCTGGAGGAGGGCGACTCCACGCTCTGGGTGTCCGCGGTGGCCGAGGCCGCCGAACCGGGCGAGTGGCTGGGAGCCCCCTTCGACCAGGCGGACCCCCAGCTCGTCATCTGCCGCTTCGACGTCAGCGCGGTCTTCGACGACGAGCTGGACGCCCTCGACCCCGACCGCTGATCCGCCCCGGAGTTACGCGCCCGCCTGCTCGCGCAGCACCGCCCGCAGGCGGGTCGTCCGCTGCTTGGCCGGAAGCTCGGCGACCGTCCGCGCCAGCGCCTCGCCCACACCCTGGACGACGGACAGATGGCGCTCGCCCCGGCCGAACGCCGTGTACGCCCACGCCCGGGTCAGCGCACCGGCCGCGTCTCCCGGCAGCACCACGACCGCCGCCGGCCAGCGCATCCCGGCCGCCTGGTGAGCGGTCACCGCCCAACTGTGCCGTACGGCGCCGGCCGCCACCGCGTCGCGCGGTACGACCAGGGGGGCGCCGCCGCAGTCCAGGTGCAGCCCGTCCGCGTCAGCGGTCACCACGGTGCCGAAGGCGGCGCCGTGCACCACCCGGTCGCCCGGGTCGAAGCCGCCGAAGCGGCCGGGGCCGGGGTTGAGGCGCTCCTTCAGGGCGGCGTTGAGCACGCGGGTGCCGGCCGCGCCGCCGTGGCCCGGGGTGATGACCTGTGTCCGGTCGGCGGGCACACCGATCGCACGCGGCACCGAGTCGGCGACCAGCTGGACCGTACGGTGCACCGCCTCGCCCGCATCGCGCACCGGGACGGTCACGACCTCCTTGCCGGGGGCCTCGACCTGCTCCAGCTCGCCGATGCCGATGCCGGAGACCAGCTCGCCGATCGGCCCCGGATCCGGGGTCCGCGACGCCACCTGGGGACAGGTCTTCGCCGCCAGCAGATCCGCGAAGGCCCGACCCGGGCCCACCGACCACAGCACGCCCGGATCGCCGCTCAGCACCAGCCGCGCACCGTCCGGCACGGCCTCCACCAGCGTCGCCGCCGACTCGACGTCCAGCATCGGCGCGTCCAGCACGGCCAGCAGGTCCAGGGCGAGGGAGCCGTCCTCGTCGCGCCCCGGCCCCTGCGTACCCGCCAGCAGGCCCGCGACGGTCACCACCGTGTCCCCGTCGCCGCGGGCGTACGCGGCCGCGTACGCCCGCAGGCCCAGCGACCGGGCCGCCGCCACCAGCGCGACGGGCTCGGCGCGGGCCGCCTCGCCGCCGGTGTGCGCCACCAGGCCACTGCGCGCGGCCGCCCGGATCAGCGCGGCGGCGGACGGCGACGCGGCGGCGGCCGCCGCGCCCTCCCAGTCCGCCGGGATGTCATCGGCACCCCCATCGGCATCCCCGTCGGCGCCCTCGAAGGTGTTGAGCAGCCGGTTCAGGCCGTCCGCGAGGCTCTCCTCGGCGAGCGCGTAGCGGTCCAGGCCGAACAACAGCCGTACGGGCGCCTCTTCGTCCTCCTCGGTGCGCTTGGCGGGCGTGTCCTCCGCGTCGTGGAAGACCAGTACGCCGCCGTCGGCCACGGCCGCCCGCAGCGCCTCCTCCGGGTCGGCCACCGACTGCTTGCCCAACGCGGCCTGGAGTACGGAGGCTTCGAGCGCCGTGTGGCCCTGCTCGGCCGCGCGCTCCAGCAGCCAGCTGACGAGCGCCCGCAGGCGGCGCTCGTCGTCCGGGCCGCCCTCGCCGCCCAGCAGTGCCTTCGCGAAGCCGTCGGCGTGCTCCACCCGTACGCCGGGCAGGGCCAGTACCTGCCAGGGGTCCTCCCGCAGCAGCTCCCCGGCCCGCTCGCCCAGCGCGGCGACGGCGGGCTCCGCGAGCGTCTCCGGAGCCCCGCCCGCCGCCAGTACGGCCCGCGCGTCGGAGAGCGCGTCGGCGGAGGAGGGGATGACGGGGCGCACGCGAGGCGGCTCGGCGGCGGCCGGGGCCGGAGCGGCCTGGGCGGCAGGGGCCGCGGGGGCGGCGGCTTTGCGGGGGGCCGGGGCCGCCGGCTTCTCGCCGCGCTCGATCGCCTTTACCGCCGCCGCCAGGTCGCGCAGCTCGGGCGACAGCTTCGTCCCGGCGTTGGCGGCGTCGTGGTCGTCGGTCATCAGAGCGTGCTCCAGTCGTGGTCCGGATAGCGGTGCAGGGGCGCCGACACATCGTCCAGCGCCTCGCAGATCTCTCCCGGAAGACTAAGGGCCTCCACTGACAATGCCGCCGTGAGCTGCTGCGCGTTGCGCGCGCCGATGATGGGCGCGGCCACCCCGGGCCGGTCGCGGATCCACGCCAGCGCGACCTGCAGCGGGGTCACGGCCAGCCCGTCCGCCGCTATGGCCAGGGCGTCCACGATGCGCCGGGCGGGCTCGTCCAGGTAGGGCGCGACGAAGGGCGCCATGGCCTCCGAGCCGCCGCGCGAGTCCGGCGGGGTGCCGTGCCGGTACTTGCCGGTGAGCACGCCGCGTCCGAGCGGGGAGGAGGGGAGCAGCCCGACGCCCAGGTCCAGCGCGGCGGGCAGCACCTCGCGCTCGATGCCGCGCTGGAGCAGGGAGTACTCCATCTGCGTACTCGCCAGCGGGGTGCGGCCCGGCACCGCCCGCTGCCAGGTCGCGGCCTTGGCGAGCTGCCAGCCGCAGTAGTTGGAGACCCCGACGTAACGGGCGCGCCCCGAGGCGACGGCCAGGTCGAGGGCCTGCAGGGTCTCTTCGAGCGGGGACGTGGGATCGAAGGCGTGCACCTGCCACAGGTCCACGTAGTCCGTGCCGAGCCGCTGCAGCGAGGCGTCCAGCGCCGCCAGCAGGTGGCCGCGAGAGCCGTCGAAGCGGCGGTCGGGGTCGGGCACGCTGCCCGCCTTGGTGGCGATCACCAGGTCGGAGCGGGGGACCAGGTCCTCGATCAGCCGCCCGAGCAGGTATTCGGCGCTGCCGTCGGAGTAGACGTCGGCGGTGTCCACGAGCGTCCCGCCGGCCTCCCAGAAGGCCTTCAACTGGTCCGCCGCGTCCCGCTCTCCGGTGTCCCGCCCCCAGGTGAGGGTGCCGAGCCCGAGCCGGGACACGCGCAGGCCGGTGCGACCGAGATGCCGTTGCTCCATGACCGGTGAGAGTACTGGCCAGAGGCCGTTTGTGGGGTGAGGTGACGAAGCCGACAGGCCCCGGACCTGCTCCGGATCGCCGCCGGAGCGATATGGTCCGGGGAACAACGACGTTACTGATCGGTAAGGGGAGCGGTATGAGGCTCGGGATCAACCTCGGTTACTGGGGCGCCGGGATGGACTCGGACAACCTCGCCGTCGCCAAGGAGGCGGACCGGCTCGGCTATGCCGTGTGCTGGGCCGCCGAGGCGTACGGCTCCGACGTGCCGACCGTGCTCTCCTGGGTCGCCGCCCACACCGAGCGGATCGACGTCGGCGCGGCGATCATGCAGATCCCGGCCCGTACCCCCGCGATGACGGCCATGACCGCCGCGACCCTGGACTCCCTGTCCGGCGGCCGCTTCCGCCTCGGCCTCGGCGTCTCCGGCCCCCAGGTCTCCGAGGGCTGGTACGGCGTCAAGTTCGACAAGCCGCTGGCCCGGACGCGCGAGTACGTCGAGATCGTCCGCAAGGCCATGACGCGGGAGAAGCTGTCCTACGAGGGCGAGCACTGGACCCTGCCGCTGCCCGGCGGCCCCGGCAAGCCGCTCAAGCTCATCGTCCACCCCGAGCGCGAGCACATCCCGCTCTACATCGCCGCGATCGGCCCCAAGAACCTCGAACAGACCGGCGAGATCGCGGACGGCGCGCTGCTCATCTTTCCGTCCGCCGAGCACATCGAGGAGACCGCGCTCGCCCCCATCCGCGCGGGCCGCGCCAAGGCCGGCAAGACGCTGGACGGCTTCGACGTCTGCCCGACCGTCCCCATCGCGCTCGGCGACGATGTGGACGCGCTCGCGGACCTCTTCCGTCCGTACACCGCGCTGTACGTCGGCGGCATGGGCAGCCGCCAGCAGAACTTCTACAACAAGCTCGCGCAGCGGATGGGCTACGAGAAGGAAGCGGCCGAGATCCAGGACAAGTACCTGGCCGGCGACAAGGCCGGGGCGGGCGCGGCGGTGCCGCGGGATCTGATCGACTCCACGACGCTGTTGGGCTCGGTGGAGCGGATCGCGGACCGGATGCGGGCCTACGCGGAGGCGGGCGTCACGACGCTGAGCCTCACCCCTGCGGGGTTCACGCTGGATGAGCGGGTCGCCGCGCTGCGGGCGGGCGTTGAGGCGCTCGAGCTGGCCGGGGTGGCGTAAGGACGGGGAGAATCCCCCACCCCGCCCCATCCCGGCCCCAGCCGATTTGTGGCTGGCGCCGCGTGAGGGGGCTCTGCCCCCGGACCCCCGGTCCTCAAACGCCGGACGGGCTGAAATGCCTAGCCCGGCACCAGGCGGCCCAGGAGGCGGCCGAAGTCGATCAGGCGCGCTATCTGGCCCGGGCCGCCGTCGTCGAGGGACTTGCTGAAGCGGAACGCCTCCGGGCGGAAGCGGGCGGCGGCCACGGTGCCGTCGGCGTCGCCGGTGGGGACGGCGCTGAGCTCGTGCGGCATGGCGGTGGCGAGGACGACGAAGACGCCGCGGTCGACGCGGCCGCCCTGTTCGTCGCGGCCGACGAGGGTGCGCATCCCGACGTGGCCGATGGCGCCGAGGGGAAGGACCTGGACGGAGGAGTCGAGGACGGTGCCGCCGGGGGCGTCGTCGTCGGCCAGCTCCTCGCTGTGCCAGAGGATGAGGCGGCGGCCGTCGCAGACGGCGGCCTCCTGCCAGACAGAAGTGCCGGCCTCGGAGAGGTCGACGACCCGCTCCAGTGTGAAACCGCGGACGCGGCGGCGTCCGATGACTCCCGCGATCGCTTCGAGGGCGATGTCGGCGTGCAGGAAATAGGCGTGCGCCGCGTCGTCCAGGCGGTCGTACGGCGACCAGTCCGAGCCGGCCGGCCCCAGCCGATTCGCTGTCGGACGGCTTTTCGTGGCCTTGCTGAACATGTCCACCTGCACCTGCTTCGCGATCCCGACCCCTGGTGTTTCCCTCGCCGTGTGCACCTTACCCAGGAGATACGACAAGTCACGTCGGGTCGCGAATCACTGCGATTCTGCGGCCGTGGTGGGGGCTCGGGGGTCTTCCCCGCCACGGCCGTCACTAAACACAACGCACCTGAACGCCAGGAGTTACGGCCGGGCGGGTGCCTCCCTGTTGCCCGATCGCCGACGCGAGACTTGAATTTTGATTTGCATATGTCCGTTTCCGGGAGGTACGCGATGCTGTCGGCCAAGAGTCTTTTCCAGGAGATCCTCGACAACGACGAATCGTTCCGGCTCTTCTGCTCGATCGCCGCGAGCGGCGAGTCCCAGGGCGGCTGGGAGAACGGCCGGATCGCCGCCCTCGTCCCCGTCTCCCAGCGGGAGCTGGCGCCCAAGGTGGCCCGGCACGGCGCGGACGAGGACAAGCACGGCAGGATCTTCAACGCGCTGCTGCACAAGCGCGGTCTGGACCCCGCCCCAGTGCCGCCGGAGACCGACTACACGATGCTGCTGGAGCGCTCCGGCATCGGCCTCGCCCACGACAAGCTGCGCCGCGACGAGCCGCTGTCCGAACAGGACATCGTCACGTATCTGTCCCACAGCCGGGTGACCGAGCAGCGCGCGGCCGAGCAGATGGCGCTGCTCACCAGGCACTTCGGGGACCACCCGGACATCGGCAGGGCCATGCGCATGATCTCGCACGACGAGGACAACCACCTCGCCTACTGCCACGAGGAACTGCTGTCCCTCGCCCGCGCCGGGCAGGGCCGCGTCATCCAGCGCACCCTGCGCGAGTGCGCGCTCGCCGAGATCCGCGTCTACCGCGATGTCAGCCTCGCGGTGATGGCGAACATGGGCCGCATCCTGCGCTGGCCCGAACCCAAGGCGCTGGCGCTGCAGGCCGGCATCCACGCGGTGTACGCGTACGAGCGGCTGCACGGCTGGCGGCGCATGGTGACGCTCGCGATGCCCGCCCGGCGCGACGCGATGGGCGGCCCGACGCCGGTCGCGGAAGCCGTCTAGGGCCTGTCCGGGCGCGGCTGAGCAGAGCCGGGACCGGCCGGTTCCCTGCGCGTCGGGCGCCCGACGTAGGGTGACGTGCATGCCCACCGTGATCCTTGTCCGGCATGGCCGGTCCACCGCCAACAGCGACGGCGTGCTGGCCGGCTGGAGCCCGGGCGTAGCCCTGGACGACAGCGGCCGTGAGCAGGCGGGCGCGCTGGCCGGCCGGCTCGCCGGGCTGCCGCTGGCCGCCGTGGTGACCAGCCCGCTGCAGCGCTGCCGCGAGACCGTGCAGCCGCTGCTCGACACCCGCCCCGGGCTGCCGCTGCACACCGACGACCGGATCGGCGAGTGCCACTACGGCGACTGGACCGGCCGCAAGCTCGTCGAACTGGCCGAGGAGCCGCTGTGGGGCACCGTTCAGCGGTATCCGTCGTCGGCGGTCTTCCCCGGCGAGGGCGGCGAGTCCGTACGGGCCATGCAGGCCCGCGCGGTCGACGCGGTGCGGGAGTGGAACGACCGGATCGAGGCCGAGCACGGCCCGGAAGCGGTCTTCGCGCTGTGCTCGCACGGCGACATCATCAAGTCGATCGCCGCGGAGGCGCTCGGCATGCACCTGGACCTCTTCCAGCGGCTCGCCGTCGACCCCTGCTCTCTCACCGTGATCCGCTACACCGCGCAACGGCCCTACCTGCTGCGGCTCGGTGACACCGGTGACCTCGCTGCCCTGGCGCCCCGGATCGAGGCCGTGTCGGACGACGCGGTGGTCGGTGGCGGCACGGGTGCCTCGTGATCAGCGTCCGCAGTCCGCAGTAGGGTGGTGAGCCTGTACGGGTGAGCCGGTACGGGCTGGCGACAGGCCGACAAGTGCCCCCCAAGAACGAGCAAACGGAGCGGGAAGTGCCGCGTCAGGTGTTCCTCTACGACAAGCCGGACCGGTTTGTGGCCGGGACGGTCGGCCAGCCCGGCCAGCGCACCTTCTTCCTGCAAGCCACCGCCGCGGGCCGGACCACCAGCGTGGCGCTGGAGAAGACCCAGGTCGAGGCGCTGGCCGAGCGGATCGACGAGCTGCTCGACGAGGTCGTCCGGCGGACCTCCGGGTCCGCGCCGGTGCCCGCCGTGGCCCCTGCCGAACTGGCCGACACCGCGCCGCTCGAAGTGCCGGTCGAGGAGGAGTTCCGGGTCGGCACGATGGCCCTGGCCTGGGACGGCGCGGAAGAGCGGATGATCCTGGAGGCCCAGGCACTCGTCGAGATCGACGCCGACACCGACGACGACCTGGAAGCGGCCGAGGAGCTGCTCCTCCAGGACGACGAGAACGGCCCCCCGCTGCTGCGGGTCCGCCTCACCGGCGCCCAGGCCCGTTCCTTCGCCAAGCGCGCCCTCGACGTAGTCTCCGCCGGCCGCCCGCCGTGCCCGCTCTGCAGCCTGCCCCTGGACCCGGAAGGACACGTATGCCCGCGTCAGAACGGGTACCGGCGGTCAGCGACAGCCTGACGGTGACGGCTGATCTCGCTCTCCTCGCCAACGGTGAGCTGACCGTACGCGGCCGTCTGCGTGACGCGTCCAATGCCGTGCTCTACTGCGGCGTCGAGTACGAGGGCCGGGCCGCCGCTTGCGTCTACAAGCCCGTCGCCGGCGAGCGGCCCCTGTGGGACTTCCCCGACGGCACGCTCGCCGCCCGCGAACTCGCCGCGTATCTCGTCTCCGAGGCCACCGGGTGGGGGCTGGTGCCCCCGACCGTCCTGCGGGACGGCCCCTACGGCGAGGGCATGTGCCAGCTCTGGATCGAGACGGCGGCCGAGGAGCCGGACGGCGGCGGGCTGCTCGCCCTCCTCGACTCCGAGGAGCCCGGGCCCGGCTGGAAGGCCGTCGGCTTCGCCGAGGTGGGCGAGGGCCGTACGGCTCTGCTCGTCCACGCCGACGACGTCCGGCTGCGGCGGCTGGCCGTCCTCGACGCCGTCATCAACAACGCCGACCGCAAGGGCGGGCACCTGCTGCCGGCCCCTGACGGGCGGCTCTACGCCATCGACCACGGCGTCACCTTCAACGCCGCCGGCAAGCTGCGCACGCTGCTCTGGGGCTGGGCGGGGGAGCCGCTCGAGGCGGAGGCCCGGGAGGTCCTGGAGCGGCTCGCGGCGGAGCTGGCTGATGGCGGGCTCGGTGCGCGCCTCGCCGGGCTGATCACCGGGAGCGAGCTTCAGGCCGTACGGGACCGGGTGGCTGGCCTTCTGGCGGCCGGCCGTCACCCCGAGCCCAGTGGCGAGTGGCCGGCGATCCCCTGGCCGCCGATTTAGCTTCCCCCACCCCGCCCCTTCCCGAACCAGGGGGCAAGCCCCCTGGACCCCCGAACGCCCTGCGGGCGTGTCCTCAAACGCCGGACGGGCTGAAATTCATGACGGGGATCACGCGAAGCGCAGGCAGTGGGGTCGTTTGCTGATCAGGCGGGCGGTTAATCTCATGACATGCATGCCTGGCCCGCTTCAGACGTCCCCGCCCTTCCGGGCAGCGGACGCGACCTCAGTCTCCACGACACCGCGACCGGTGGCAGGGTAACCCTGGCCCCCGGTCCGGTCGCCCGCATCTATGTCTGCGGGATCACTCCCTACGACGCCACCCACATGGGGCACGCGGCCACGTACAACGCGTTCGACCTCGTGCAGCGCGTGTGGCTGGACACGAAGCGCCAGGTCCACTACGTCCAGAACGTCACGGATATCGACGACCCGCTGCTGGAGAGGGCGGCGCGGGACGGCGAGGACTGGACGGGGCTGGCGGAGCGCGAGACCGATCTGTTCCGCGAGGACATGACGGCGCTGCGGATGCTGCCTCCTGCCCACTACATCGGCGCGGTGGAGGCGATTCCGGGGATCGTGCCGCTGGTGGAGCGGCTGCGGGACGCGGGGGCGGCGTACGAGCTCGAAGGGGATGTGTACTTCTCCGTCGAGTCGGACCCGAACTTCGGGAAGGTGTCGAACCTGGACGCCGCCGCGATGCGGCTGCTGTCGGCCGAGCGCGGTGGCGACCCGGACCGGGCGGGGAAGAAGAACCCGCTGGACCCGATTCTGTGGCTGTCGGCCCGGGAGGGCGAGCCCAGCTGGGACGGGGGAAGTCTGGGGCCGGGGCGTCCGGGATGGCACATCGAGTGCGTGGCGATCGCGCTGGACCATCTGGGGATGGGCTTCGACGTGCAGGGCGGCGGCTCGGACCTGGCGTTCCCGCACCACGAGATGGGCGCTTCGCACGCGCAGGTGCTGACGGGTGAGTTCCCGATGGCGAAGGCGTATGTGCACGCCGGGATGGTGGCGCTGAACGGCGAGAAGATGTCCAAGTCCAAGGGCAATCTGGTCTTCGTGTCCAAGCTGCGCCACGACGGCGTCGACCCGGCCGCCATAAGGCTCACCCTGCTCGCGCACCACTACCGGTCCGACTGGGAGTGGACGGACGGCGTGCTCGCCGAGGCCGCCGAGCGGCTCGGCCGGTGGCGTGCCGCCGTGTCGCGGCCGGACGGGCCGTCGGCGGACGCGGTGGTGGAGGAGATCCGCGAGGCGCTGGCGAACGACCTGGACGCGCCGGCGGCACTGGCCGCCGTGGACCGCTGGGCCGCTCTCCAGGAGCGCGAGGGCGGTACGGACACCGGGGCGCCCGGGGTGATCTCCCGAGCGGTGGACGCGCTGCTGGGCGTCGCGCTCTGACGCGAGACGTGATCCGCCGCAGGACATGAGCGCCGCCGCCCTCAGCGAGGGCGGCGGCGCTTCTCAGTCCTCTCAGTCCTCGTCGCCCGGCTCGCCGTCGTCCTCGTCCGACTTCGTCTCGCGCGGCGGCGGCTGCGGGCGGTCCCGCAGGTACGGGCCTTCCAGCGGCTCGCCGGTCTGCGTGGCGTGTCCCGGCTGGCCGGGGTCGCGGCGGCGGAGGTAGCGCTCGAACTCGCGGGCGATGGCCTCGCCGGAGGCCTCGGGGAGCTCGGCGGTGTCGCGGGCCTCCTCCAGGGACTGGACGTACTCGGCGACCTCGGTGTCCTCGGCGGCGAGCTGGTCGACGCCGACCTGCCAGGCGCGGGCGTCCTCGGGGAGCTCGCCCAGCGGGATGCGCAGGTCGAGCAGGTCCTCCAGGCGGTTGAGGAGGGCGAGGGTGGCCTTGGGGTTGGGCGGCTGGGACACGTAGTGCGGGACGGCCGCCCACAGGCTCACGGCGGGGATGCCGGCGTGCGTGCAGGCCTCCTGGAGGATGCCGACGATGCCGGTCGGGCCCTCGTACCGGGACTCCTCCAGGTTGAGGGCGGCGGCGAGATCCGGGTCGGAGGTCACACCGGTGACCGGGACCGGGCGGGTGTGCGGGGTGTCGCCCAGCAGCGCGCCCATCACCACCACCATCTCGACGCCCAACTCGTGCGCGAAGCCCAGGATCTCGTTGCAGAACGACCGCCAGCGCATGCTCGGCTCGATGCCGCGCACCAGCACCAGGTCACGGGGTTTGGGGCTTTCGATACGGACGACGGACAGCCGTGTGGTGGGCCAGGTGACCTTTCGTACGCCGCCGTCCAGCCACACCGTCGGCCGGTTGACCTGGAAGTCGTAGTAGTCCTCGGCGTCCAGAGCCGCGAAGACCTCGCCCTTGAACTCCTTGTCCAGGTGGCCGACCGCCGTGGAGGCGGCGTCCCCGGCGTCGTTCCAGCCCTCGAACGCGGCCACCATGACCGGGTCGATCAGCTCGGGCACGCCCTCCAGCTCGATCACCCAGCGCCTCCTTGCAGCAGTACTCTCGTCGCGGCTTTCGTCGCTCTATTTTCCGGCACCAGCCTACGGCTTCCCGTGGCCCGTGCCGCAGCCTTGTACGGGGATGATCCCCAGAGTCATCGGACGTACTCGTCGGGCCGCACCTTTCACACCTCACCCCACGAAGAGCGGTATGCGGCCCAATCCTCTTCGGTCGCGGCGAAATCGACATACAGGGCCAGACCGAAGCCCTCGCGGTCGTGCGCATGCCGGGCCAGCCCGAGGCGCGCGCCGCGCACGGCCGCCTTGACGGTCTCGGCGGAAGGGTGATGGCCCGCGGTGTGGGTGTGGTACGCGGGCAGGCCGATCAGCAGGTCCACACCGGCCGGAACCACCTCGAGCGCCAGGGCGGTCTGATGGGCCACCGAGCCGCCGAACAGGCTCTCCAGCGGCATCCAGCTGTCGTACGCCATCACCGCGACCTGGTCGACGAGGCGGGCGACCTCCCCGAAGTACTGCTGGGACCAGTACTTGTCGAAGGCGGAGTGCGCGGAGGGAAGCGGGTCGATCTGGTGGGTCGCCACCGAGAGCGGGGCCCCGCGGGCCCCGGTCATCTCGTGGGTGGCCCTCAGGAGCGCCAGGAAGCCCTGGTCGCCCGAGTGCATCGGCTCCAGGTCGAAGTGCACGCCGTCGAACCCCGCGTCCAGCACCTGTGCCGCGCTGTCGCGGATACGGGAGCGGGTCGCCGGGTCGTCCGTACGCACCCCGGGCGAGCCCCCGTGCGACACGATGTCGCCCAGCCAGGCCTGGACCCTGACGCCGGGGAGCGCGCTGTGCACCTCGCGTATCAGCCACGCGGAGCCGGGGTACAGGGCGGAATCCAGGCTCCCGTCGTGCTCAAGCGGACCGGTGTGCACATAGAGGTCGCGTATGCCGGTGCCCTTGACGCGCCGCAGGAGCGCGGTCAGGTCGGCCGCGTCCCGGCGGCCGTCCACCCAGGCGTGGCCCAGCCAGACGGCGTCCCGCCCCCGGGTGCGCCCGGCGGCGTCGGGATCCCCGGCGTACTCCAGGCGCAGCGCGATGCCGGCCGTGAGGACCGGGAGCAGGAGGACGAGGGCGAGCACGGCCGCGGCCCGGCGCAGACGACGGACGGCGGGACGGCGTGGCGGCGGTTTGTGCCCCTGTGGGGACGGCGATTCCTGGTCAGACATCCGATCCTTCAACCCCCGTGTGAGTGAAGGCAGTTAATCTACCCGGACCGCTAGAGGGTCGAGCGCAGCCACTGCTCGACGCTCGCGATGTGCACCGTCGCCCACGAGCGGGCCGCCTCCGCGTCCCGGTCGCGCAGCGCCGCCAGGATCGCCCCGTGCTCGTGCAGGGTGCGGCTCACCGCGTCCTCCTGGGTGAGCCCGCGCCAGATCCTGGCCCGTGTCGTCGGCCCCGAGAGGCCGTCCAGCAGGGAGCACAGAACCGAATTGCCCGAGGCCTGCACGATGCCCCGGTGGAACTCCAGGTCCGCGGCGACCAGCTCCTCCACCGAGGGCTGCTCGCCGAGCGCATCGAGCTGCGCCTGCAGGGCGTCCAGTGCCGCCTCCGGGATCCGGGCGGCGGCCAGCGCCGTGGCGGCGGGCTCCAGGATCCGTCGTACGGCCAGGAACTCCAGCACGGTGTCGTCGCGGTGGAAGTCCACGACGAAGCTCAGCGCCTCCAGGAGCAGCTGCGGGTCCAGGCTGGTCACATAGGTGCCGTCGCCCTGCCGTACGTCCAGGATCCGGATCAGCGACAGCGCGCGGACCGCCTCGCGCAGCGAATTACGAGAAAGGCCCAGGTCAGCGGCGAGTTCGCTCTCCTTGGGGAGCCGGTCGCCGGGGCGCAGCGCGCCTGAGACGATCATGCCTTTGATCTTCTCGATCGCCTCGTCGGTGACCGCCACGAGCGACTCCTTTCTTCGGTCTCCGGATGCCTCTCAGACCTCCGATGTATCGCTGCTCATTATGCCTGGCCGAGCGCCCTGTCGATTCCGGAGCGCACGAAAGTCCGGGCCAGCCGGGCCCGCCGCGGCCGCCGGTACCAGGGAGTGGGAGGCAGCTGGGTCCCGTAGCGCCGGGCACGGATGCCGTCGATCAGCTCGGCGGGCGCGCCCAGCTCGGCGAGGACGTCCAGGGCCTCGCCCTTGGTGATGAGGCGGCCCTCGCGCAGGGTGACGGTGGCTCTGGCAAGGGTGACCGGGCCCGAGTCCACCCAGACATCGCGCAGCCAGGGCAGGGGCTTGCCGGTGACCGGGCGCCAGAAGCCGGCCAGGTCGGCCCGGACGAAGGCGTTGAGGTCCTGGTCGCTCACCGGAGGCACGAGCCCGGCGGGGGAGGGGCCGTGCAGAACGAGGCCGGCGGTGAGGAGTTCGCGGCGGGTGACCGGGGTGACGGGGGTCTCGGTGAGATGGCCGTGGCGGAAGGTCACATGACGCAGGGCGGTGTCGTCGGCCAGCCGGGAGCGTACCGGGTAGTTGCAGTGCAGCAGTTCCGCCCCTGGGTCCTCGGCGATGAGCCGGCGGTGGAGCATGTCCACTTGGCTCTTCCGGGTCTCGTCCAGCTCCGCCTCGACCACGGCGACGAGGTCGAGATCGCTGCGGCCCGGCTGGTAGTCGCCCATGGCAAGCGAGCCGTGTACCCATAACGCGACCAGCGGTACGGAGGTGGCCCGGAGTTCGGTGAGGAAACGGTCGAGGATCGCGGGCGGGATCATGGGTCCGACTATCGCACCGAAACTCCTTGGACAGGGGCTGCCCGGGGCTGCTTCCGTGGACGTATGAATTCCATGTGGGTGGGGCGGGCGGTGCGGCTGCGCGGCATCGAGCCGGAGGACTGGGAACGGTTCCGGGCCTTCGAGGTGGACTCGGATGTGCAGCGCAACGGATGGCAGGTGCAGCTCCCGCAGTCCGCCGAGGCCGCCAAGGCCTGGGCCAAGGAACGCTCGACGGAGAAACCCAAGGCGGGTGAGGAGGGCTTCTCCCTGGCCATCGAGTCCCTGGACGATGGCGTGCTCGTCGGGTCGATCAGCACCCACCATGTCGCGCTTCCCTGCGGCCGCTTCGAGTACGGCATCGCACTCGGCCCCGAGCACCACCGGCGCGGCTACGCCTCCGACGCCCTGCGGCTGCTGCTCACCTTCATGTTCCGCGAGCGCCGCTTCCACAAGTGCGAGGCCAGCGCCTGGTCCTTCAACGCCGCCTCGATCGCCTTCCACCTCAACTTCGGCTTCACGGAGGAAGGACGGCTGCGCGACCACGACTACGCCAACGGGCAGTACCACGACGAGGTGCTGTTCGGGATGACCGCCGAGGAGTTCGCCAAGCTGTACCCCATATCCTGACCTCATGCGGCGGGGGCGAGGGATCTGGCTGAGCGGGACCGTACTGCTGACACTGGGCAGTTACGCGGTGACCATCGCGCTCGCGCCCAGTGCCCTGGGCGGCCTGCTGTTCCTCGGCACGTCGGTGCATGTCGCCACCACGGCCTGGTTCTGGAGCGTGCCCGAGGTACGGGCGCACATGCTGGCCCGGCGCGGCCGCTATGTGCTGGCACCGCTCGCACTGGTCGCCGGGGCGGCCGTGCTGGCCGGCGCCATGCCGCCCAGGGCGTTCGTGTGGCTGCTGCCCGCCTTCCTGGCCTGGCAGTTCTTCCACTTCCAGAAGCAGAACCTCGGCCTGGCCGCGCTCAGTGCCACCGCGTACGGCGCCGGCCGGCTCGGGAACGGCGAGCGCCGGGCGGTCACCGCCGCCGGTGTGGCCGGGATCGTGGCGCTGCTGTCCCGTCCCGAGCTGCTGCAGCTGACGCTGGACCTGCGGCTGAGGTTCCTGTTCCCGGTGGCGGCGGTCGCGTACGCGGTGGCGGTGGCGGCAGGTTGCGTTCTGCTGCTGCGCAGGCGCACGAGGCCTGGCCCGGCCTTCGCGGCGGTCTACGCGCTCTCCTTGTTCTTCTTCCTGCCCGTGTTCCTCTTCACGTCCCCCTACGCGGCCGTGGCGGGCCTCACCGCCGCCCACGGCTACCAGTACCTGCTGATCATGGCCCTGGTCGCGGGCGGCGAACGGCCCGGGCTGTCGAGGCTGGTGAGCCTGGCGCTGCTGCTGAACATCGGGCTGCTGCTCGGCACCGCACTCAACCTGGCCTCGCACCTGCACGATGCGGCACCGGCCGGACGGGCGTTGTACGGGGCCTATCTGGGCGCCGTGATGGCCCACTTCGTGGTCGACGCCGGGCTGTGGCGGCTGCGGGACGAATTCCCGCGCCGATTCCTGACCCGGCGTCTTCCGTACCTCCTGGGCGGGACGGGCCGCCCCGGCCCGTCAGCCCCCGCCGCAGCCGCCGACCGCGTTGGCCCACGGGGCTAGCGTCAGGACCAGGGCGACGGCCCCGATGCCCATGGCGAGCAGCAGGAGCAGCCCGATCAGTAGCTTGCCGCGGTTGCTTGGCGGGGTCTCGGCGGGTCCGTCGGCGGCCGCCGCGAACAGCCAGTTCTCCTCGGAGGGTTCCGCCTCCGCCGCTGCGGTGTCGTGCACCAACGCCATCTCGTACTCCCCTTGCTCGGGTCCCCGGTACAACTGTGACGCGTGAGCAGGCCTCAAGGTTGCAGGCCCGGCTCACCTGCGACGACGGACCACGACGCGCTCGTGCTCACCGGCGACTCGCGGACCGCGATGCTCGCCACCGTACGGGCGTCGGTCACCCAATGCCTCCGGTCCACGTTCAGCCGCAGATAGCCACGCAGCGAGCCGTCGAAGTAGCGGACATGCGGGTTCAGATACGGGTTGTACGCCTTGAGCGGGGCGTCGAAGGCGATGGGGAAGTCGGAACTGACGCTGGTCGCGGTGAACTCGACGGCGACCGGGTCGCTGTCGAGGTCGTCGCGGTCGATCCGCAGATCGCTGAACCAGGAGGAGTGGATGTCCCCGGCGAGGACGACCGGGTTGGCCACCTGGGCGTCGCGCAGGAAGTTCAGCAGCCGGGCGCGGGCCGGGTCGTAGCCGTCCCACTGGTCGAGGTTGGCGATCGGCGGGAGCGGGTGCGCCGGGTCGAGGAAATTGGGGAAGCGGATCTGGCTCATCATCACCTGCTGGGCGATGACGTTCCAGCGGGCCCCGGAGCGGGCGAGGCCGTGGCGCAGCCACTGCTCCTGCCCGGAGCCGGTGAGGGTGCCGTCGGTGTTGCCGAGGCCGGAGGCCACGGTGCCGAAGTCGTCTGGGAAGCCGCCGGGCTGGTCGGTGCGGTACTGGCGGGTGTCCAGGACGTTGAGGCGCAGCAGGTCGCCGAAGTCGAAGCGGCGGTAGAGGCGGTAGTCGGCGGAGCCGTTGACGTAGCGGCGGCGCAGCGGCATGTGCTCGTAGTACGCCTGGTACGCGGCGGCCCGCTGGCGGGCGAACGCGGCCGGGTCCTGGTGCTTGGCGCCGGTGTCGTCGATCTCGTCGACGAGGCCCGCGTAGTTGTTCTCCACCTCGTGGTCGTCCCAGGTGACGATCCAGGGGAATGCCGCGTGCGAGGCCTGGAGGGCGGGGTCGGTCTTGTACTGGGCGTGCCGGGCGCGGTAGTCGGAGAGCGTGGACAGCTGGTCCAGGCCCGGGGTCTGCGGGGTGGTGTGCAGCCGGTCGGCGTACGCGCTGCTCGGGTCGTACTCGTAGATGTAGTCGCCCACGTGCAGGACCACATCGAGGTCCTCCTCGGCCAGCGCGCTGTACGCGGGCCAGTAACCGTTCTGCCAGTCCTGGCAGTTGACCATGCCGATGCGCAGGGCGTCCGGGCGCGAGCGGTACGCCGGAGCGGTGCGGGTCCGGCCGGTCGGGCTGAGGTGGCTTCCGGCGCGGAAGCGGTACCAGTAGTCGCGGCCGCAGGCCAGCCCGCGTACGTCGGCGTGGACGCTGTGTCCGTGGGCGGCCGTCGCCGTCTCGCTGCCGCGCCGCACGATCCGGCGGAAGTGCGGGTCGGCGGCGATCTCGTACTCGACCCGCACCGGGCGGCTGCCCATGGAGGCGGCGTCGTAGGGGTCGGCGACCAGCCGGGTCCACAGGACGACCCCGTCGGGCAGCGGGTCGCCGCTGGCGATGCCCAGCTGGAACGGGTCCTGCCGGACAGCCGTCGAGGCGTGGGCGGTACGGATGTTCAGCGCCTGCGCGCCCGCGATGACGGCGGCGCCGGTCAGCAGACGGCGGCGGCTGACGGGTCTGGCGGAAGAAGGTTCGGATGCGGGCATGGGTGACACCTGTGGCCTCCTGCGGGTGCGTCCTGTGGACCGGGCCGATCCCACCACAGTGTGGTTGACCGGTCATGAACAAGAGGAGGCTTTCAGCAGGGACGCCGCCACGCGTCCAGCGAGAGGTGCTTCAGCATGGAGCTGAGGCCGAGGCGCTTGGCCGTGGGGCAGAACGTGGCGGTGGGCAGGCCGTACTCGACGTGGAAGACCGCCTTGTCCGCCTTGATGAACGGCTTGTACAGCGCGCATTCGTCGAATTCCGCGCACTGCTCGTTCACCGCGAAGTCGACGTCCCCGACCAGCTCCGGGATCTGCTCCAGGTCGTTCTTGAGCCCGACCGCCATGCCCCGGTCGTGTGCCAGCTCGGCGATCATCCGGTTGAAGGCGAGCTGGTGGGCGGCGGTCAGGTCGAAGCCGGTGTCGTTGGTGTAGCCGTCCATCTGGTCGGGCTCGACGGCGTCGAAACCCTTCGCGCGGCACATGTCGAACCGCTTGGCCAGGATGGGCCGCAGGACCTTGAGGCGCCGGATGTCCAGCCAGCGCTCGCCGTCCCAGCCGTTGCCCTTGCCCAGGACGGAGGACGGGAAGGCGGCGCGGTCGGAGCGGAAGTCCTCCCAGGCGCCGGCGTTGATGTAGCAGATCACCTTGCGGCCGTCGGCGTGCAGGCGGCGTACGGTCGCGGCGGTGTTCTCGAAGCCGTCGATGTCGTACACCGGGACATCGACCCCCGTGTCGATCTTTCCGCTGAGCTGCCACTGCCAGGCGGTGCGGGCGTGTGGCCGCCAGTGGCCTTCGGCCTGTTGCGGGGCCGTCGCGCATCCGCCGAGCAGAACGGACAGCAGGAGCAGTGCGGTTGGGGGCCGGAGCCGAGGTCTCACGTGGGGCAGGGTATCCCGGTGGCCGAGTCCGGTTACGCGTGGATGCGGCCTGCCGTGCCGGCCAGGGGGCGCCCCGTGCGGCCCCGGGTGTGGGCGATGATCTCGGCGGCGATGGAGACGGCGGTCTCCTGCGGGGTGCGGCCGCCGATGTCGAGGCCGACGGGGGAGGAGAGCCGGCGGAGCTCGGGCTCGGTCAGTCCGGCTTCGCGCAGTCGGCGCAGCCGGTCCTCGTGGGTGCGGCGGGAGCCCATGGCGCCGACGAAGGCGAGGTCGGGGAGGCGGAGGGCGACCTGGAGGAGGGGGACGTCGAACTTGGGGTCGTGGGTGAGGACGGCGACGACAGTACGGCCGTCGAGGCGGCCGGCGGCGGCCTCGGCGGCGAGGTAGCGGTGCGGCCACTGGACCACGACCTCGTCGGCCTCGGGGAAGCGGGTGGCGGTGGCGAAGACGGGGCGGGCGTCACAGAGGGTGACGCGGTAGCCGAGCAGGGCGCCCTGGCGGGTGAGGGCGGCGGCGAAGTCGGTGGAGCCGAATACGAGGAGGCGGGGCGGGGGAGCGAAGGACTGCACGAAGACCGTCAGCTCGCCGTGGGGTCCGTGGCGGCGCAGCCCGGTGGCGCCTCGGGCGAGCATGAGGAGGACGTCCCTGGTCACGGCGTCGTCCAGTGGGGCGGAGCCGAGGGTCCCGGAACGGCCGTCGGGGCAGACGACGAGCCGGGCGCCGACGGCCGGGCCGGCGATCGCCGTGGCGACCGCCACCGGCTCGGCCGTCCGTATGGCGGCGAGCAGGGCGGGCAGTTGGGGAAATGCGCGGCGGGAGACCGGCTCGACGAAGACCTCCAGCGTTCCGCCGCAGGTCAGTCCGACCGCGAAGGCCTCGTCATCGCTGATGCCGTAGCTCTGGAGCAGCGGCCGGCCGGTGCGGATCACCTCCTGGGCCGCCTCGTAGACGGCAGACTCGACGCAGCCGCCCGACACGCTGCCGATGACCTCGCCGGACTGCGACACCGCCATTGCCGACCCGGGCTGCCGGGGCGCGCTGTCGTACGTGGCGACCACGGTGGCCAGGCCGGTGGTCAGCCCGGCCGCGTACCACGGGTGGATCGCGGCGATGACCTCACGCATGGGGACCCCCAACCCCTAACGGGCGAGCCAGACGGCGAGCGCGATGACCACGACAAGGGCGACGAGCGCCGGCACCGCCCGCTTGAGCAGGGCGCCACGGGCGACGCTCATCAGCTCCAGCGGGGCGACGGAGGCGACTTGGGCCGGCATGACGGGGACCGGCACGGCCGCCACGGATGCCTCGGGCGCCGACTCGGGCGCTGCCTCGGGCGCCTCCTCCACCGGCGCCTCCTCCGCCGTCGCCAACTGGGCCTCCAGCGCGTCGGCGAACTGCGCCAGCAGCTTCTTGCTGATCTCCTCGATCATGCCCTTGCCGAACTGCGCGACCTTGCCGGTGATCGTGAGCCGCGTCTCCACCGTGACCCGCGTCCCGTCCCCGTCCGGGGCGAGCCGGGCGGTGATCCGGGCATCGGCGTTGCCCTGGCCCCGGACGTCGCGGCCCTGTGCCCGCAGGACGGCGGTGCGGGCGTCCGCGTCCTGTTCCTCGAACGCGGCGACGCCCTTGTACTGGACGGTCATCGGGCCGACCTTCACCTTGACGACGCCGGTGTACTGCTCGCCCTCAACGCCGGTGAGCTGGGCGCCCGGCATGCAGGGGGCGATCCGTTCGAGGTCGGTGAGCAGGGCCCAGGCCGGTCCGACCGGCAGACTCACGCGGAACTCGTTGGTGAAGTCCATGGCGGACGAGCCTCCTTGCTGCCGACGGGGCCGTCAATGCGGTCTTCAGCCTTCGCTTAGGTCCTGTCGCCCGGCAGGGCCTAACTCCAGATCGTGACGTGCACCGCCGGGCGGAACGCGCTCATCGGCACCCCCTGCGGCCGGGACATCAGGGCCTGCGTGGCGGCGGGCGTGGTGACGAACCGGCAGAAGGCGGCGGCCGTGGCGGACCTGCGGTCGCCTTTGAGCGCGCTCGCGTAGAGCATGCCGTTGATCGGTGTACCGGGGACGTCGAGGGTGGCCAGCACTCCCCGGCGCAGATCCTCGCGCACCACGTGGCGGAAGGCGATGGACAGCCCGGCCCCGGCGGCCACCGAGTTGAGGGAGGCGGTGGCGCTGGGGAAGGCGATGGCGGTGTCGGGGTCGACGCCGACCCGGGCGAGGAAGGCGCCGGCGAGGGTGCCGGGGTCCAGGCCGGCGGGTCCGAGCAGCCAGGGCTCGCGGGCGAGGCGGGCGAGGCCGATGCGCGGCTGGTGGACCAGCGGGTGGTCCGGCGCGGCCACGACGACCAGCTGGAAGCGAAGGAAAGGCGTCGACTCGATGCCGGGGTGCTGCTGCGGCGCCGGGCCGACGGCGACATCCGCGCGCCGGTCCCGCAGCAGTTCGGGGAAGACGGCGGCGGGCACCGCGAGGGTGGCGGCGTCCAGATCCGGCTGGCGGCGTCCGAAGGCCGCGATCAGCGCGGGGAGGATCTGCTCGGCGCTGGTCTCGGTGGACGCCACCCGTAAGTGCGCGGTCCCGGTGCCGGCCTCCCGTACGCGGCTGCGGGTCTCCTCGGCCAGGCCGACGATCTCCGCCGCCCCGGCCGCGAGCCGCCGGCCGCCCGAGGTGAGGCTGATGCCCCCAGCGGCCCGGATGAACAGCACGTCGCCGAGTTCGCGGCGGAGCGCGGCGACCGCCCCCGACACGGCCGGTTCGGTGACGCCGAGTGACGCGGCGGCGGCCTTCACCGAGCCCAGACGGGCCACTGCGACAAAGGCTCTGAGCTGCGTCAGCGTCATAACAGTTATTACATCTGTTCGAACGCTTTCGTTTGTAGACCTCTTAAGTATTCGCTTCATTCGTCGTTGACCGATCCGCCCACCGGGGCCAGGGTGCGGGCACCGGAGAAAGAGGGAGGATGCCGTGCAGGTACCCGCTTCGTTCGACTATCAGCGGGCGGAGAGCGTGGACCAGGCGCTTGAGCTGCTGCAACGGTTCGGCGAGGAGGCACGGGTCGTCGCCGGGGGGCACAGCCTGCTGCCGATGATGAAGCTGCGGCTCGCCCGCCCCGAGGTCCTGATCGACATCAACGACCTGCACGAACTCGACTACATCCGACAGGAACAGAACGAACTGTGCGTCGGTGCGCTCACCCGGCACCGCGCTCTGCTCGAATCCGAACTCGTCGGCCGGCACTTCCCGATCATCCACGACGCCGAGCGGGTGATCGCCGACCCGCCCGTCCGCAACCGCGGCACCATCGGCGGCTCCCTGTGCCAGGCCGACCCCTCCGAGGACCTCTCCGCCGTCTGCGGCGCGCTGCACGCCCGTGCCGTGATCAGGGGCCGCGACGGGACGCGGACCGTGGACATGGCCGAGTTCCACCAGGGGCCCTACGAGACCGCGGTGGGCTCCGGGGAAATGCTCATCGAGCTACGCCTCCCCGTCCTGTCCGCCTCCGGGAGCGCCTACGAGAAGGTCGAGCGCAAGGCGGGCGACTGGGCCGTCGCGGCGGCCGGAGTCGCGCTGTCGCTGAGCGACGGGCGGATCGCCGAGCCGGGCGTGGGGCTCGCGGCGGTCGGCTCGGGCAGCGTGAACGCGAGCCGGGTGGAGGAGCTGCTGCTGGGCGCAGAGCCGTCCGAGGCGCTGTACGAGGCGGCGTGCCGGCGCGCGGCAGAGGACTGCACCCCCGTGACCGATGGCCGGGGGAGCGCCGAGTACAAGCGTCACCTGGCCGGTGAACTGACCAGGCGGGCACTGCGGCGGGCAGTGGCCAGAGCTGCGGCAACGGAGGCATGAGCCATATGACGATGCAGGTCACCGTCAATGTCAACGGCGAGGACCACACCCGGGAGATCGAGGCCCGCCACCTGCTGGTGCGCTTCCTCCGCGACGACCTGGGTCTGACCGGCACCCACTGGGGCTGCGACACCAGCAACTGCGGCACCTGCGTGGTCCTGATGGACGGCGAGCCCGTCAAGAGCTGCACGGTGCTGGCCGCCATGGCCGCCGGGCACGAGATCCGTACGGTGGAGGGCCTCGCCGACGGCGGGGTCACCCTCGACCCCGTACAGCAGGGCTTCATCGAGGAGCACGGCCTGCAGTGCGGCTTCTGCACCCCCGGCATGATGCTCACCGGCCGGGCCCTGCTCGACCGCAACCCGGACCCGTCCGAGCAGGAGATCCGCGAGGCGATCTCCGGGCAGCTGTGCCGCTGCACCGGCTACCTCAACATCGTCAAAGCCATCCGATGGGCCGCCGAGCACCAGGCGGCACAGACACCGGCAGGGAGCTGACCCATGACGTCGGTGGAGGAACGGACCGAGGAACGCCCCATCGGATTCGGCCGCCTCAAGCGCAAGGAGGACCCGCGCTTCGTACGCGGCAAGGGCCACTACGTGGACGACGTCCGGCTGCCCGGCATGCTGCACGGCGCCGCCCTGCGCAGCCCGTACGCCCACGCGCGCATCGTGTCCATCGACACCTCCGCCGCCGAGGCCCACCCCAAGGTCCGGGCGGTGATCACCGGCGCGACCCTGGCCACCCTCAACCTGGCCTGGATGCCCACCCTTTCGATGGACACCCAGGCGGTCCTGGCCACCGACAAGGTGCGCTTCCAGGGCCAGGAGGTCGCCTTCGTCGTCGCCGAGGACCACTACGCCGCCCGCGACGCCATCGAGCTGATCGAGGTCGAGTACGAGCCGCTGGACCCGGTGGTCAACGCCCGGCACGCGCTCGACCCCGACGCGCCGGTCATCCGCGACGACCTCGAGGGCCGCACCGACAACCACATCTTCGACTGGGAGGCCGGCGACAAGGCGGCCACCGACGGCATCTTCGACCGCGCCGAGGTGGTCGTCGCCCAGCAGATGCTCTACCCGCGCGTCCACCCCGCCCCGCTGGAGACCTGCGGCTGCGTCGCCGACATGGACCCGGTCGACGGCAAGCTGACCCTGTGGGCCACCACCCAGGCCCCGCACGCCCACCGCACCCTCTACGCCATGGTCGCCGGGCTGCCCGAGCACAAGATCCGGGTCATCGCCCCCGACATCGGCGGCGGCTTCGGCAACAAGGTCGGCATCTACCCCGGTTACGTGTGCGCGGTCGTCGGCTCGATCCTCACCGGGCGCCCCGTGAAGTGGATGGAGGACCGCTCCGAGAATCTCATGAGCACCTCCTTCGCCCGCGACTACCACATGGCCGGAGAGATCGCCGCGACCCGCGACGGCAGGATCCTCGCCGTACGCGTCAAGGTGCTCGCCGACCACGGCGCCTTCAACTCCACCGCCCAGCCCACCAAGTACCCGGCCGGCTTCTTCCACATCTTCACCGGCTCGTACGACATCGAGGCCGCGCACTGCCAGGTCACCGGCGTCTACACCAACAAGGCCCCCGGCGGCGTCGCGTACGCCTGCTCCTTCCGGGTCACCGAGGCCGTGTACCTGATCGAGCGGCTCGTGGACTGCCTGGCCGACGAAATCGGCGCCGACCCGGCCGCGTTGCGCATGCGCAATCTCCTGCGCCCCGGGCAGTTCCCGTACGAGAACAAGACCGGCTGGGTCTACGACTCCGGCGACTACCCGGCCTGTCTGCGCAAGGCGCTGGACCTCGCGGGCTACGAGGACCTGCGCAAGGAGCAGGAGGAGAAGCGCGCCCGGGGCGAACTCATGGGCATCGGGCTGTCCTTCTTCACCGAGACGGTGGGGGCGGGCCCGCGCAAGCACATGGACATCCTGGGCCTGGGCATGGCCGACGGGTGCGAACTGCGCGTGCACCCCACGGGGAAGGCCGTGGTGCGGCTCAGCGTCCAGACCCAGGGGCAGGGCCACGAGACGACTTTCGCCCAGATCGTCGCCGAGGAACTGGGAATCCCGCCCGAGGACATCGACGTCGTCCACGGCGACACCGACCAGACCCCCTTCGGGCTCGGGACCTACGGCAGCCGCTCCACCCCCGTCTCGGGCGCGGCGGCCGCCGTGGTGGCCCGTAAGGTCCGCGACAAGGCCCGGATCATCGCGGGGGCGATGCTGGAGGTCGCCCCGGACGACCTGGAATGGACAAAGGGACGGTGGTCGGTCAAGGGCGACCCGGCCGCCACGAAGACCATCCAGGAGATCGCGCTGGCCGCCCACGGGTCGCTGGAGCTGCCCGAGGGCGTCGAGGGCCACCTGGAGGCGACCACCGTCTACAACCCGCCCAACCTGACCTACCCCTTCGGGGCGTACATCTGCGTCGTGGACGTCGATCCCGGCACCGGCGCGGTCAAGGTGCGGCGCTTCATCGCCGTCGACGACTGCGGCACCCGCATCAACCCGATGATCATCGAGGGCCAGGTGCACGGCGGCCTCGCCGACGGCGTCGGCATGGCCCTGATGGAGCTGATCGCCTTCGACGAGGACGGCAACTGCCTGTCCGGCTCCTTCATGGACTACCTGCTCCCGACCGCCCTCGAAGTCCCCGCCTGGGAGCTGGGCCACACAGTCACCCCCTCCCCGCACCACCCCATCGGCGCCAAGGGCATCGGCGAGTCCGCCACCGTCGGCTCGCCCCCGGCTGTCGTCAACGCCGTGCTCGACGCCATCGGCGTACGGCACGCGGACATGCCTCTGACGCCCGGCCGGGTGTGGCAGGCGATGAGCCAGGGCGGGGTGGAGGCGCCGCAGTGACCCCGGGAAGCGTCCTGGAACGACGGATGGCCGAACTGACCGCCCAGCACGTCCCGTTCGTGAAGGCCACCGTGGTGCGCGCCCGCCGCCCGGCGAGCGCACACCCGGGGGACACCGCCCTGGTGCTGGCGGACGGCCGCATCGAGGGTTTCGTCGGCGGGGTGTGCGCCGAGGCGACCGTACGCGTCCAGGCTCTGCGCACGCTGCGCAGCGGCGAGTCGCTGCTCCTGCGCATCTCGCCGGGGGCCGGCGAACCCGGCGAGATCGAGGACGGCGAGATCGAGGACGGCGCGCTGGCCGTGGCCAATCCCTGCCTGTCCGGCGGCGAACTGGAGATCTTCCTCGAACCGCTGCGCCCCGCCCCACGCGTGGCGGTCCTGGGCGACACCCCCATCGCCCACGCGCTGCTGGCCTTCGGCCCGGTGCTCGGCTACGAGATCACGCCGGACGGGAGTCCCGACCCCGACGCCGTCGTGGTCGCCTCGCACGGACGGGACGAGGCGCCCGCGCTGACGGCGGCGGTACGGGCCGGGGTCCCGTACGTGGGGCTGGTGGCCAGCCCGAAGCGCGGGGCGGCGGTGGTCGCCGGGCTGGAGCTGACGCAGGACGAGCGGGCCAGGATCCACACCCCGGCCGGGGTGTGGATCGGCGCGCGCACGCCGGAGGAGGTCGCGGTGTCGATCCTGGCGGAGATCATCGCGTCCGTACGGGCGGCGACCCCAGCCGGGCCCGAACCGCGGTCGGCCGTCGACCCGGTGTGCGGGATGACCGTGGCGATCGCCGCCGACACCCCGCACACCGACGCGGGGGGCGAGCGGCACTGGTTCTGCTGCCCCGCCTGCCGGGACAGGTACGCGGAGGCCGGGTGAACCAGCCGAACGACCTGGTCGCGGCCCGCGTCCCCGACCTGGAAACCCTGCGCGCCGCCCTGGAATCCACCGGCTACCTCGCCGACCGGGGCCTGGCCGGCGCCCTGTTCCTCGCCCTGCGGCTGCCGCGGCCACTGCTCCTGGAGGGCGAGGCGGGCGTCGGTAAGACCGAGGCGGCCAAGGCCGTCGCGGAGATCCTGGGCAGCCCGCTGATCCGGCTGCAGTGCTACGACGGACTGGACGCCGCCGAAGCCCTGTACGAGTGGAACTACCCCCGCCAACTGCTCAGCATCCGCCTCGCCGAGGCCCGCGAGGAACGTCTGGCCGAGGCCGACCTCTTCACCGAGGCGTTCCTCCTGCGCCGCCCCGTACTGGCCGCCCTCACCCATCCCGGCCCCGCCCCCGCCGTGCTGCTGATCGACGAGATCGACCGCGCCGACGACGACTTCGAGGCCTTCCTCCTGGAGGTGCTCGCCGAGGCGAGCGTCACCATCCCCGAGCTCGGCACCGTACGGGCCACCGTGCCGCCGGTCGTCCTGCTCACCTCCAACCGCACCCGCGACCTGCACGACGCCCTCAAACGGCGCTGCCTCTACCACTGGATCGACCACCCCGGCACCGACCGCCTCATCGAGATCGTCCGCCGCCGCGTCCCCGGCACCTCGGCCGAGCTGGCGGCCCCGGTCGCCGCCGCCGTACGGCGCCTGCGCACCCTGGACATCCAGAAGGCCCCCGGCATCGCCGAGAGCATCGACTGGATCTCCGCGCTGGCCCTGCTGGGCGTACGCCGCCTGGACGCCGACGCGGCCGACACCACCCTCGGCACCCTGCTCAAGTACCGCGAGGACCAGGAGCTGGTGCGCGAGCGGGGCCTGGACTGGCTCGTCGGCGTGCCCGATGCCTGACATCGGCCTGCCGGCCTTCTCCCAGGCCGAGTTCGCGGGCCGCCTCGGACAGGAACTGCGCCGCGCAGGACTCGACGTCACCCCCGAACGCCCCGTCGTCTTCCTCGACGCCCTGCGCCTGCTGCCCCCGGTGGACCGTACGGCCCTTTACTGGGCGGCGCGGCTGGCCTTCGTGACCGGACGCGAGCAGATCGAGCCCTTCGACCGAGTCTTCGACCTGCTGCTCGGCGGTGGCACCGCCGTAGGACACCACCGCCCCGACCCCGGCCCGCCCTCGGCCGTACCCGATCCGACGCAGCCCCCGGCACCCTCCGCCGCTCCTTCCGCCCCCGCACCGCTGGCCGGCGGCATTCCCTCACCGTCCGGCGACAGCGGCCGCCACCAGGACAGCCCCCGGCGCTCAGACGGCCTGCGCCTCATCGCCAGCACCGCCGAGAGCCTCGCCCACAAGCACTTCGACGCCCTCGACCCGGCCGAACTCGCCGCCCTGGAACGACTCCTCGCCGCCCTGACCCTGCGACCGCCCCTGCGCATGACGCGCCGCCGCGCCGCCGACCCCCGGGGCCGCCGCATCGACCTGCGCCGCACGCTGCGGAGCAGCCACCGCACCGCCGGCGACCCCATCCGCCTCGCCCGCTCCCGCCCCCGGCCCCGCCCCCGCCGCCTCGTCCTGCTCTGCGACATCTCCGGCTCCATGGAGCCCTACACCCGCGCCTACCTCCGCCTCTTCCCCCGCGCCGCCGCCGACGCCCACGCCGAGGCCTTCGTCTTCGCCACCCGCCTCACCCGCCTCACCCCCGTCCTCCGCCGCTCCGGCTCCGGCTCCGGCACCGACGCCGCCCTGCGCCGTGCCGGCCGCACCGCCCCCGACTGGTCCGGCGGCACCCGCATCGGCCACGCCCTCGCCGACTTCAACAACCGCTACGGCCGCCGCGGCCTCGCCCGCGGCGCCGTCGTCGTCATCTTCTCCGACGGCTGGGAGAGCGAGGACCCCGCCGCCGTCGCCCGCGAAATGGCCCGCCTGCGCCGCCTCGCCCACCGCATCGTCTGGGTCAACCCCCGTAAGGCGTCGCCCGGTTACGCCCCGCTCGCGGGCGGCATGGCCGCGGCGCTGCCGCACTGCGACGCGTTCGTCAGCGGCCACAGCCTCGCGGCGCTGGCCGAGGTGATCGAAGCCATCGCGGGCCCCTGAGATCCAGCCAAGCCGGTTCGATCTGAGTAAGGTCTGCTGCTGTGCGCGAGCCGAGTGTCATCGACAACGTGAACGTCACCGAGCCTGTCGGGAGGTCGTCGGGCCGGTACGAGCGGCTGCGGCGGGGCTGCCGGACGCACCGGCGGTGGCTGCTGGCGCTCGTCGTGGTCGTGCTGCTGGCGCAGATGGCGTTCGCGATGGTCACGACGGCCGTGCGGCAGACCCCGACCATCGACGAGCCCGTGTACGTGGGCACGGCGGTGGTCTACGCACAGGAGCACAGCCTGCGGTACAACCCGGAGCATCCGCCGCTGGGCAAGCTGATCATCGCGAGCGGGGTGGAGTTTGCCCACCCGCGTCTGGACCCGGGCTTCGCGGGCGACCAGACGGAGCTCGGACGGCGGCTGCTGTACGAATCGGGGAACGATCCGTGGCGGCTGATGCTGCTGGCGCGGCTGCCGGTGATCGCGCTGACGCTGCTGTTCGGGCTGGTCGTGTTCGCGTTCGCCCGGGAGCTCACCGGCGCGGTGGGCGCGGTGGTGGCGCTGGCGCTGTACGCGTTCTCGCCGGACCTCATCGCGCATGGGTCGCTGGCGACGCTGGATGTGCCGGAGGCCGGGTTCCTGCTGACGTCGGTCTGGCTGCTGTGGCGGGCGCGGCGGCGGCCGGTGCTGTACGTCCCGCTGGCCGGGATGGCGCTCGGGGCGGCCGTCGCGACGAAGATGAGCGCGCTGTCGGCGGTTCCGCTGCTGCTGCTACTGGCCGTCGTGTCGGTCTGGTACGCCCGCCCGGTGGGCGGGAGGGTGCGGCGGCTCGCGGCGGGCGTCGGGGCGGCGGCCGGCATGGGGCTGGTCGCGGTCGCCGTGGTGTGGGCGGCGTATCTCGCAGTGGACCCGCGGCTGCGCTGGACGGCGCCCGCGGACCTGGCGCCCGTGCACGGGCTGCGCGCACTGGCGGTGGACTGGCTGCCGTTCCCGCAGCCGTTCCGGGACGGGATGCGCGTCCAGTTCGGCTTCGAGGACCTGAAGTGGGGCGGGTTCCTGTTCGGGCGGAGCTACTACGGCTCGCTCTGGTACTACCTGCCGGCCGCGTTGCTGGTGAAGACCCCGCTGGGCATGCTCGCGCTGTGGCTCGCCGGCGCCGTCGCGATGCTGACGGTTCCCCGGCTGCGGCCGGCGGCGCCGTACGTGCTGCTGGCGCCGCTCCTGCTGCTGGCCGCCGCCATGACGGGCAACCGGGACCTGGGCGTGCGGTACGCCCTCTTCGTGCCGATGTTCCTGGCGGTGGCGGCGGCCGGGGTGACCGCTGTCCGGCGGCGCCGGCGGTGGGGGCGCGTCGCGGCGGCGGGGCTGGTGGCGTTCGTCGCGGTCAGCTCGCTGCTGACGTTCCCGTACTACCTGCCGTACTCCAACGAGGCGTTCGGCGGGCCGTCGAAGACCCACCTGCGCCTGCACGACTCGAACGTCGACTGGGGCCAGGACCTGGGGCGGCTGGCCGACCGGCTGAAGGAACGGTATCCGGGCGAGCGGATCTGGCTGGTCTACAAGGGCAGCGGAGTGCCGTCCTGGTACGGGATCGAGGCGTCCGACCCGCGCACGGTGCCCCCGGGCGAGGTGCACGGGCTGCTGGTCGTGTCGGACTCCTCGGTCGCCAGGGCCCAGGGCAGGCTGGCGGCGCTGGTCGAGAGCAGTGGCCGGCCCATCGACGAGGTCGGCCACTCGATCTCGATCTACCGCAGGCCGTGAGCGGTCAGGACCCTAGGGCCTGTCCGGCGGCTGTTCTCCTTCAGCCGCCGGCGCGGCGCGGCCGTGGCGTCGCGTGCCCTGGCACCTGGGGGCACCTCCCAGCCCCCAGGGGCTGGGGGAGCTCGCGGCGTTGCCGACTGCGACATCAGCCGCTGGCGCGGCGGGCCCACAGGAAACCACCCTGTGGGCGCTCCGGCGCCTTGCGATCGCAGGCACCAGACCCCGCTCCTTCACCCACGGAGATCCACCGGACAGGCCCTAGGAGACGCCGGACTGCGGGCCGTAGGCGGTCAGGAAGCGGTCGCGGAAGGAACTCATCTTCCACACCGGGGCGTTGTGGGCGGGCTGGAGGCCGTCCGTCCAGTTCCAGCTGTCGATCCGCTTGAGGACGGCCGGGTCGTGGGCGACGATCGTGACGGGCACGTCCCGGCTGGCGTGGGTGCCGGAGACCGTGGTGTTGGGCTGGTGGTCGCCGAGGAAGACGAGCACGGTGTTCTTGTCGCCGTACTTCGTCACGTAGTCGATGAGGTTGCTCACCGAGTACTCGATGGACTGGCCGTACGCGGCCTGCACGTCCTTGGCGTGCTGCCACACCTTCACGGGGTCGGCGCCCGCCTGCCGAATGGCGTTGTAGACGGTGCCGTCGCCGATCTGGTCCCAGCCGATCGTCCTGGGGAGCGGGGCCCAGGGGTTGTGGCTGGAGGTCAGGATCATCATCGACATCAGCGGCTTGTCCTGCTTCTTGCCGGCCTCCAGCCGCTGGTACGCCTCCAGGGTGTACTGGTCGGGCATGGTCGACCAGCTGAACTTCGGGCCCTGGTAGCCGAGCTGCGAGGAGTTGTAGATCTTGTCGAACTTGTAGAACTTCCCCTCCGGCCAGGCCCGCTGAACGCCGGGCATGATGCCGACCGTCCGCCAGGCGCCGGTCTTGGCGAAGGCACCGGTGAGGGACATGCGGTCGCTCCCGGTGATGGTGTTGTAGCGCTGCTGGTTGTTGATCCACAGGCCCGACATGAAGGTGGAGTGTCCCAGCCAGCTGCCGGCGCCGTACGTCGACGAGGTGAGCCAGCCGCTCTTGGAGGCGAAACCGGCCGCGTTGAGCTGCTTGGTGCCGGCGGTGAGCGCCGCGTCGACCCCCGGCGCCTCCACCGGGTCCTCGATGGCGCTGCGGCCGTAGCTCTCGATGAAGGTGAAGATGACGTTCTTGCCGCGCAGCCCGGTGAGCAACTGGTCGGCCGGGGTGTCGGCGAACTTGTCGACGGCGGCCTGCTTGGCGAACACCACATCGTCCCGGCGGGTCTGGTTCACCTGCTCCACCCGGCTCCTGAGGGCGGAGGTGGCGCTCCTGGAGGCGACGGGCACGCCGGCGATCTGCAGGCCGAGCGTGGCGCAGACGATCCAGGCCGTTCCGGCCACCAGGGCGCCCCGGTTCGCCCTGGCGCGGTGGCGTACCAGGACATTGCTCAGGCGGACGACCGCCAGGGCCATCACGGCGGGCACGGCCAGGACGAGCAGCACGGCTACGACGGCGACGGCGATCGCCGCGACCTGGCCGATCGAGTCCTTCAGGAACGACTCGGCGTCGCTGAACAGCATCCAGTCGAGCATCGGGTTGAAGCGCCGGTCGAGCTGTGAGTAATAGCCCATGTCAACGGCGTTGAGGATGGCCGTCAGGCCGATGACCACCCCGCCGAGCGCGGCCGCCACCCGCCGCGGCCTCGGCGGCAGCACGAGCAGCAGCGCGGCACCGAGAACCGCCTCCGCCGGTATGCGTATGAACCTGCCGGGAGTGAGGAGGGGGAGCTGGTTCGGCATCAGCAGGGCGAAGTACACCAGCACGGCGGCCAGTCCGGTCGTTCCCCACGACACGGCCCGCGCCGTGGCCGGGTACCTCTCCCGCCAGCCGCGCAGGCCGCGCCAGATCTGCCAACGCCTGTCCTTGGCGGCCGGGGTGGGCTCGGCGGCCGGGCTGTCCGGCGTCGGGTCCGCCTCCGTGGTTGCCGTGGCTGTCTCTGCTGATTCCGTATCCGTGTTCAACCCGAAGGTCCTTCCGTGCAAAAAGCCCAGTGGTCCGCACTGACGCCTACGGCTCTCCGGCGGATTCGGTTCACACACTGCCAGCTCAGCCGGGTAAAGGTCAGGTCAGGAAAAGAGCCGCCATAAGAACTGCCTGTGCATGACAATGAAGAAAACCGGAGGGAATGAGCGATGACCGGCGTCGACAACGCCTTCTACGGCCCCGCGAGCTGGGAAGGGCCGCCGCGCCGCCACGGCCCCGTCGCCCGGGTCGCCGCGCTGTCCGATGTCCACGCCAACATCCCCGCGCTTGAGGCCGTGCTGGCCGAACCGGATGTCGCCACCGCCGATCTGATCGTCCTGTGCGGGGACCTGACGTGGGGTCCCGAACCGCAGCAGACCTACGAGCGGATCGCCGCGCTGGGGAAGCGCGCCCTGTGCGTACGCGGCAACGGCGACCGCTTCGCCCTGGAGATCGCCGCGGGCACCAGCGCCCCCGCCGCGCCCCGCCAGTCCTGGATCCCCGCGCAGCACTCGCCCGAGGCCATGGCCTTCCTCGCCCGCATCCCCTTCAGCCTCCTCGTCGAGGTCCACGGACTCGGCCCGGTGCTCTTCTGCCACGGCTCGCCGCGCAGCGACCACGAACTGGTCACCCCCGAAACGACATCCGCCCGCTTCACCGAACTGGCCGACTCCGTCGACGCCCCCACCCTCGTCACCGGCCACACCCACCTCCAGTTTGACCGAGCAGTCGCCGGCCGCCGCAGCGTCGGCCCCGGCAGCGTCGGCCTGCCCTACCACCACGGCGAACCCGGCACCGCGTACTGGGCCCTCCTCGGCCCCGGCATCCAGCTCCGGACCACCCGCTACGACGTCTCCGCCACCATCGCCCGCGCCCGGGACACGGGCGACCCCGGTGCCGACACGTTCGTCGCCACGCTGCTCCGGCCGCCCACGCCCGAGGAGATCATCGTGGACGCCGAGACGCGGGTCTTCGCCAACTGAGGCTCAGGGCCTGTCCGGCCGATCTTGGCCGGGTCCGCGACGCCACAGCGACATCAGCCGCTGGCCCGGCGGGCGGCACCTCGCGGCGTTGCCGAAACGCCCACAGGAAACCACCCTGCGGGCGCCCCGGCGCCTTGCGATGCACCGCGCCGGACGCCGCGGCCCATCCGACCAAGATCGGCCGGACGGGCCCTAGTCTCAACCGCATGGATGAGCTCGACGGAGTGGAGATCATCGCCTTCGCGGACGCCGAGGCGTTCGAGGGCTGGCTGGCCGCAAACCACACACGCCAGGAGGGTGTGTGGATCAAGGTGGCGAAGAAGAAGTCCGGCATCGCGACGGTCACCGATGACGAGGTGGTCGACATCGGGCTGTGCTACGGCTGGATCTCCGGGCAGCGGCGGTCCCTGGACGAGCAGTACTACCTCCAGAAGTACGTGCCGCGCCGGCCCAGGAGCCTGTGGTCGCAGGTGAACGTGGACAAGGTCGCGGCACTGACAGCCGCCGGCCGCATGCGCGAACCCGGGCTGGCGGAGGTCCGCAGGGCGCAGGAGGACGGGCGGTGGGAGCGGGCGTACGAGTCGCAGAAGGCGGTGACGGTGCCGGCCGATCTCGCGGCGGTGCTCGACGCGAACCCGCAGGCCGGGAAGGCGTTCGAGGCGCTCGACAAGACCGGACGGTACCTGCTGATCCTGCCGCTGCTTCAGGCGCGTACGCCGGAGATCCGGCGGGCACGGCTCGACAAGGCCCTCAACACCCTGGTGCCCCCGGCACCTCCGGCACCCCCGGCACCTCCGACACATGGGCGCTGACGATCCGCCACCCCTCGGGGAACCGCGCCCACACCTGGGTCTGGCGGCCGGTGGCGGTGCCGCCGGGGTAGGAGAAGAGCGTGGTGACGACCGCGAAATCCGTCCCGAAGGTGCTGATCCTGGTGTCGAAGAGGGTGCGGCCCGGCGGCAGCGGGGGCTGCTGCCGCCGCCAGGCGCGGATCTCGTCGGCACCGGTCTGGCGGTCGGCGATGCCGAAGCGGACCGTGTCGGGGGAGTCCCGGAAGGCGTCGGCGACGGCTTCCTGGTCGTCCTTGACGAGGGCTTCCTCGTACGCGGTGAAGGCCGCCGCCACTTCGGCGACGGTCTCCGGCTGGTCCGTCACGCTGCCGGCTCCGCGACGGTGCCGCCGTGCAGCCGCTCCAGCTCCAGTTCCTCCGCGTCGGGGACGCGGGCCTGGGGCCGGGTGAGGGCGAAGGCGCCGCACAGCACGGCTGCGAACAGATAGCCCAGGGACACGCCGCCGCTCTCGTTCCAGCCCACCTGCGGGGCGTGGATCAGCCCGACGAAGGACAGCAGCGCGCCCACCAGGGCCACCACCCCGGCCGGCACGAACCGTTTGTCGATGACGAAGGCGACCAGCGCCCCGAAGACCAGGCCCGCCAGGATCGCGCCCTGCCCGAGCACCATCAGCCCGTGGTAGACCACCCCGGCGGACTCCAGGTTCGCCTCGCCCACCTTCGCCGCGCTGGTACCGGCCGCCGCCAGGGCGTTGTCCATCTGGCCGACGGCCCAGGAGGCCAGGTTGGGGATCAGCGCGGCCACCACCGCCGCCGCGTGCGCCTTCGGCGAGAACTGGAACGCCTGGGCCCCGATGAGCAGTCCGATGTAGAGCAGGATGGGCACGATCGCGGCCACCGGGAAGATCGCCCCGAGCAGCCCGAACATGCCCAGGAAGCACATCAGCGCGATCACCGCGCCCGTGGCCAGCGAGTAGCCCGTACGCCCGCCCGCCTTCTTCCAGCCCGGGTGGCCGACGTACACCGCGGGCGGGAAGGGCGAGCCCAGCGCCGAGCCGATCACGGCGCCGGCGCCGTCGGCGAGCAGCACCGAGCGCAGGTTGTACGAGTCGCCGGCGGCCGCCGCGCTCTCGACGTTCGTCATGCCCTCGGTGAAGTTGTAGACGCCCAGCGGAATGGCGGTGGCCAGCAGCGGAGCGGTGTCGCCCAGGCCCGAGAACAGCGTGCCGAAGTGGAAGCCGGGCAGCGCGAAGGCGATGTCACCGGCCGCCGCCGAGACCTCGGACCCGGACATCGCCCCGCCGGCCCAGCCGATCGCGGTGCCCACCAGCAGCGCGGCGAGGCCGATGGGGATGTTGCCGGGCAGCCTGATGTCGGTCATCAGGCCGATCAGAAGCAGCAGCAGGACCGGCAGGGCGATCCACAGCTTGTCCCACATCTGCCCGGCCGGCCGCATCGAGATGAAGGAGATCGAGATACCGGCCAGTGTGCCCAGCAGCGCCGCGCGGGGTGCGTAGCGGCGGATGTACGGACCGACGAAGGCGCCGATGAGCACGATGACGCCGATGATGAACGCCCAGGCCACCCCCGCCTTCCAGGCCAGCAGCGGGTCCTTGGTCCTCAGGTAGACCGGGAGCATGATGACGAACACCACGATGAACATGTGCGGCACGCTCGGCCCGTAGGGCAGCGCCGTGACGTCCGGCCTCCCCTCCCGCAGGGCGAGGCGGCGGCCCAGGACGGCGTAGTAGATGTTGCCGACGATCAGCGCGATGCCGAGCGCGGGCAGGATCGTGTGGAAGACGTCGTGCCCGCGCAGATGCAGCACGCCCAGACACAGCCCGGTCAGGGTCAGTACGTTCACCAGGACGTTGACGCCGAGGCCGAAGAACGCGTTGGTGTCGCCCCGCACCCACAGGGGCAGCGGCATGGGGGTGCTGTCGGAGTGCTCGGGAGCGGGGTTGCGGCGGAAAGTGAGCATGGCGGAATCACCCTTCGTGCGGGCGGAGCGGTGGAGGGGCTGGGGTGGGTCAGGACAGCTGGGGTGCCACGGGGGCCGGCGTCACGGGGGCCAGCGCGGCGAGGAACGCCGCCGACTCCGCGGTCCAGCCGAAGATGCCGCCCTGGGCGGCGACCATCTCCAGCCCCGCGCGCTGGAACTGCGGGAAGTACGAGCCCACGCAGTCCGACAGCACCAGGCACTCGTACCCGCGGTCGTTGGCCTCGCGGACCGTCGTGTGCACGCACACCTCGGTGGTGACGCCCGTGACGACCAGGCTGCGGATGCCCCGGGAGGCGAGCAGATCGCCGAACTCCGTTGCGTAGAAAGCGCCCTTGCCCGGCTTGTCGATGACCGGTTCACCGGCGACCGGGTACAGCTCCTCGATGATGTCGTGGCCCTCCTCGCCGCGCACCAGGATGCGGCCCTTCGGGCCCGGGTCGCCGATCCGCAGGCTGGGGCTGCCCCGCAGGAGCTTGCTCGGCGGGCAGTCGGACAGGTCGGGAAGATGCCCCTCGCGGGTGTGCACGACGGTCATCCCGGCCGCCCGGCACGCGCCGAGCACCGCCCGCAACGGGGCGATGGTGCGCCGTAGTTCGTTCACGTCGTTGCCCAGGCTCTCGCCGAATCCACCGGGCTCGAGGAAGTCCCGCTGCATGTCGATGAGGACGAGTGCCGTGGCGAAGGGGTCGAAGGAGAACGGGTAGGGAGCGGCGTCGACTTGAAGCGGTGGCGGGACAGTTGCCATCTGCGGCCGTCCTTCGGTCGGGCGTGACGGGGCTTGCGTTACGGCGCGGCCGGAACCGTCGTCGCCGCGATCAGCTCCTCGGAGGTGGAGACGCAGCCGAAGACGCCGCCCTGCATGGTGACCATGTGCAGCGCGGCCTCGTGATTGGCCGGATCGGTGGCACCCGTGCAGTCGGAGAGGATCAGGCACTCGTAACCGCGGTCGTTGGCCTCGCGCATCGTGGTGTGCACGCACACATCGGTGGTGATCCCGGTGAGCACCAGATGGGTGATGCCCCGGTTGCGCAGCACCAGGTCCAGGTTGGTCGCGTAGAACGCCCCCTTGCCCGGCTTGTCCACGATCACCTCCCCGGGAACGGGGGCCACTTCGGATACGATCTCCCAGCCCGGTTCCCCCCGGACCAGGATCCGCCCGCACGGCCCCGCCCCGCCGATCTCCGCCCCGATCCGCGCCGACCGCCACCGCTTGTTCGCCGGCAGGTCCGCCAGATCCGGACTGTGCCCCTCCCGCGTGTGGACCACCAGCATCCCCGTGCTGCGCGCATGCGCCAGCAGCTTCTGCGTCGCCGGCAGTCCGGCTCTGGTCAGGGAGATGTCATAGCCCATGGCGTCCACGTAGCCGCCGGGGCCGCAGAAGTCCGTCTGCCAGTCGATGCAGAGCACCGCGACGCGGGCCGCGGGTACGGACGTGTCGTAGGGCCATGGGTACGGATCGGCGGAAACCGGTCCCACTACGGCGTGCGCGTTCATGTCCATCGAAGCCCCAGTCGCTGGAAGCCGGGGGTGCGTGAAGGTGGCGCACGAGCTGAGAACGCGGAATGTGTACGGCTGATTATCAGCGCCCATGTTTCACCGGGAACGTCGCGGAGTAACGGGCGGATGACGTAAGAAGACGTAGGGAGGCGACCGGTCGGTCACGCCACGGCGTGCCCGCTGAAACCGGCGACGAGTGCGGCGATGTCCCGGCCGACGATCTCGGCGAAGGACCGGTCGCCGTACACGCCCGCGGCCCAGTGGCGGGCGCCCTCGCTGACCATCGACTGGGCCGGCCGCGCGAGGTGTGCGGTGTCGACGTGGCCGGGCAGCTTGCCGTCCGACCGGGCCTGCTCGAAGAGCTCGGCGAAGATGAACGAGGCCGGAGAAGCGACGCGGGAGCGGGCGCGCCGGTGCGTCCAGGGTGCCCGTGCGCTTCTCCGGCCGTAGGTCAGGACCCTGGCCGTCCCGCTCTTGTGCTGGAGGAGGAAGACCGAGGCGAAGCAGGGCGTGTCGCTCTCGGCGAACTCGTAGGCGTACGTGGGCACTTACCGCGGGGCCACGGACGGCCGGTCCGATAGGATGCTGCGATGCGTCTGACGAAGTACGGTCACGCGTGCGTGCGCCTCGAGGCCGAGGGCCGCTCGCTCGTCATCGATCCAGGCATCTACACCGAGCCGGAGTCCCTGTCCGGGGTTGCGGCGGTGCTCGTCACCCACGAGCACGACGATCACATCGACACCGACAAGCTCGTGGCGGCGCGGGCCGCCAACCCCGGTCTCACGGTGCACGCCCCCGCCGACGTCGCGGCCGCGCTCGGCGACTGGGCGACGCCGGTCGCGGCGGGCGACACGATCTCGGCGGGCGGCTTCACGGTGCGCGTCGTCGGCGGCCGGCACGCCGACATCGTCGACGAGCTGCCCGGCTGCGCCAACGTCGGCTTCGTCGTCGAAGGGGTTTATCACCCAGGCGACTCGCTGTTCGTCCCGGACGAGCCGGTCGAGACGCTGCTTGTGCCGGTCGCCGGGCCGTGGCTGCACCTCGGCCTCGCGGTGGAGTTCACGCGGGCGGTCAAGCCGGGCCGCGCGTTCGCCATCCACGACGCCACGGTGAACGAGCGCGGGTTCGAGAACGTCGACTGGTGGCTGGGGAACCACAGCGGCGCGCCCTACACGCGCCTGCTCCCCGGGGCATCGGCCGATCTCTAGAACGACCAGGCGGGCGTGAGGCTCCCGCGCGGACCCGGACGGGGACGACCGCGGTCCGGCGGGAGCCTCACTCAGGCCACTACGCGAGGCCGCTGAGTGCCTTGTCGATGAACGGAACCAGCCGGCCGACGATCGGCGGCTTCATGACCGAGTAGTGGTCGCCGGGGAGCCAGACCTGCGTGACCCGGTCGCCGAACAGGGTCCGCCAACCGAGCGCACCGTCCGGCCCGACGACGGCCGACTCCTCGTCGGTGCGGACCAGCAGCACGTCGTAGTCGCCGAACTCCGGCCGGAAGCCGAGCACATACTCCTGGCAGGCGGCGATGTTCGACCGGTAGAGCGCGAACAGCGTCTCGAAGTGTTCGGCGCCCGCGTCCGGGGTGAGTACGTCGCGGTCCCGCATCGCCGCGGCCAGCAGGGCCTGTTGCTCCGCGACGGAGCGGCCCGCGAGGTCGGCGGCGGTCAGCGGCAGGCCGTAGTGCGCCGCGAACCGCTCGACGATCTGTCGGTTGGTCATGCCCGCGTAGTAGTCGTCGTCGGAGGTACCCTCGACCACCGCCCTGAGCGCCCGCGTGTCCGGCGCGGCGCCGTCGATGACGACCAGCGTCCCGATCCGGTGACCGAGGCCGCGCAGCCGTTCGGCCAGAGCGTAGGCGAAGACAGCCCCGAGGCCCCAGCCGACGATCGTGCTCGGCACCGCGTCGGCCTCGGTCCGGCGGCCGATCTCGGCGGCGTACTGCTCGACCATCTCGCGGACGTGCGGCACCGGCGCGCGCCGGCCGTCCAGCCCGACCGCTTCCAGGCCGTACACCGGGACGTCGGCCGGCATCGCACGCACCAGGTCGAGGTAGCCCATGACGCTCCCGCCACCGGCGTGGACGCAGTAGACCGGCGGCCGGGTGCCATCGGGACGCATCGGGACGAGCACCGTCGACTGCCACTCGGCCTGGGCCCGGACCGCCCTGGCGAGTCCCTCCACGGTGCCGTTCTCGAAGAGGACCGAGATCGGCAGCCGGGCGCCGAGCTTGCGGGACACGGCCGCCAGCAGCTGGAGCGCCAGCAGCGAGTGCCCGCCCACGGCGAAGAAGTCGTCGGTGACGCCGAACCGGTCCGAGCCCAGCATCGCCCTCCAGATCTCGAGGATTCGCAGCTCCAGCGAGTCGCGCGGGGGCACCGCGGCCGCCGCGCGGCCCGCCGTGCTGTCCATGGCCAGTAGCTGGGCCCGGTCGACCTTGCCGTTGGCGGTGCGCGGCAGCGCGGCGACGACGGCGAACGCCTTCGGGACCATGTGCTCGGGCAGCACGGTGCGCAGGTGCCCGCTCAGCTCCTCGACCGTGGGCCCGCTCGCTTCCAGCGCGACGAAGGCGGTAAGCACCCGATCCGGGCCCGCGACCGTGACCAGGCACTCGCGCATGCCCGGGTGTCCGCGCAGCACCGCCTCGATCTCCTGCGGTTCGACCCGGTAGCCGTTGATCTTCAGCTGGTCGTCGGTACGACCCAGGTACTCCAGCTCGCCGCCGGGAAGGGCGCGGACCACGTCGCCTGTGCGGTACCAGCGGACCGGCGCACCACCCGGCGCGGCGGGCGCGCTGAGGAAGCGCTCCGCGGTCCGCTCCGGCTGCTTCAGATAGCCGTCGGCCAGTTGGGCACCGGAGAGGTACAGCTCCCCCGGCATCCAGGCCGGCACCGGCCGGCCCGTGCCGTCCCAGACCGCGGCGCGGGTGCCCGGCAGCGGGGTGCCGATCGGTACGGTCCTGGCCCGCGGGTCGAGGGGCGACGCGCCGGCCGGGAAGGTGCAGACCCCGACGGTGGTCTCGGTCGGGCCGTAGTGGTTGACGACCACGCACTCCGGCGCGATCGCCGCGACCCGCTCGACCAGGTCGATCGGGCACGCCTCACCGCCGACGACCAGCAATCGGCGCGGCAGTACCCGGGCCGGATCCTCGGCGGCGTTGAGCAGCGCGGCCAGGTGCGAAGGGACGATCTTCAGGCAGTCGATCTCGCGATCGCTCATCCAGGCCGACAGCTCGGCCGGGTCGGTGGCCGCCGACCGCGGCACGACGGACAGGCGCCCGCCCGAGGCCAGAGCCGAGAAGACGGCCGTGTACCCCAGGTCGGCGGCTACGGTCGTGATGACGGCGAACGACGATCCCGCCGCGCCGGGCAGCCGCTGCCCGACCTCGTGGACGTAGGTGGCCAGGGCACCGTGGCTGACCGCCACGCCTTTGGGCCGGCCGGTGCTGCCGGAGGTGTAGACGACGTAGGCGAGGGCGGCCGGATCGGGATCCGACCGGACCGCTGCGGGGGCTTCCTCGTCCGGCAGATCCTCGATCAGGAGGCAGGGTATGGCCGACTCCGCGAGCCGCCCCGCCAACGCGGCGCTGGTGACCACGACGCCGGTCCCGGTGTCGGCGAGGGTCGCGGCGATCCGGCCCGGCGGCGTGGTGTCGTCCAGGACGGTGAACGCCGCACCGGCCCGCCAGATGCCCAGCATCGCGCCGATGGTGGGCGCGCCCCGTTCGAGCAGGACCGGGACGACCGAGCCCGGACCGGCCCCGGCGGCCGCGAGCCGGGCGGCCAGGCGGTCGGCGAACCGGTCCAGCTGCCCGTAGCTGAGCGTGGTGGCGGAATCCTCGACCGCGGTGGCGTCCGGGTTCCGCATGCGCTGCTCGGCGAAGCGTGCGGGCACGAGGCGCACCGCGCCGCCGGCCGGCATCTCCGCGACGGCCCGGTCCGGCTGGTCCGCACCGTCCGGCCAGACGCGCAGCGCGCCGACGTGTGTGTCGGGGTCCGCGACCGCGTGGGCCAGCACGGTGCGCAGCACCGTTCCGAGCCCGGCCAGGTCGGCCTCGGTGAACCGGGCCGGGTCGTAGCCGAGCGCGACCCGCGCGGCGCAGGCCCCGACCTGGTCGACGAGCAGCGCGAGACCCGCGCCCGGGTGCACGCCGTGGACGGCGACCGGCGCGAACAGCAGGTCGCCGGCCGCCCGGGGGGCGCCCAGGTCGACGTGGTCGAAGGCGATCACGTCCAGGGTGTCGCGGGTCGACCACCACGCGGCGTCGAACAGCTCCGACTCGCCCTCGGCGTGCTCGAAGGCGGCGTGGCACCGCCGCACCAGGTCGCGGAACGGCGTGTCGGCGGCGACGGCGACCTGCAGCGGCAAGAGCCTCGCCAGCGGGCCGAGCGCGCCGGCCAGCTCCGGTGCGGAGCGCCCGCCGTCCACCAGCCCGGTGAGCAGCCGGTCCGCGCCGGTGTAGCGGTGCAGCACGACCTGCCAGGCGGCGAGCAGCAGGTCGCGGAGGTCGCCCCCGACGGCGGCGAGCCGGTCGGCGCTGTCGGGCGGGAGGACGTCCGCCAGCTCGATCGCGGCGGCGGCCGTGCTGCCATCACCGCAGCGCACCGGCAGCTCGAAGGGCAGTCGCAGCGCGGTGGTGTCGTCGTCGACCTCGCGCAGGTAGCGCGGGTGCTCGAAACGGCCGTCCCCGACCCGCTCCCGCAGCCACTCGGCGAGGTCCGCGTACTGCAACGGATCCTCGCCGGCGCCGGCGCCGGCGCCAGCGTAGGCCCGGGCCAGCTCGTCGATCAGCACCGCCGCGCCCGCACGGTCCAGCACGGCCGCCGAGGCCCGCAGCCGCAGCACGTGCCGATTCGGGCCGACGCGCCGCACCGCCAGAGATACCGGCGTCGACTCGACCACCGCCTCGGGGTACCAGTCCTCGGCGGCGCCCGCCGAAGCGGCGCCCGCCGAAGCGGCGTCCGCCTCGGCGCCGGGCACCTGCTCCGGGTGCGGCCGGATCACCTGGGCCGGCGCCACGTAGCCGTCCAGGATCCGCAGCTCGGTCCGCAGGATCTCGTGATGCTCGATGACGCGGCGGGCCGCGCCGTACAACCGATCCAGGTCCAGCGGACCGCGCAGCTCGACCACCACGGTGACCGGGACCGCCCGCCCGCCCCGCGACTCCGCCTTCCGCCACGTCAGCTCCTGCTGCGGCGAGATCGCGAACGCGTCCACGGTGCCGGCGCTCATCGCTCACCGCCCGGCACCGACGAGGCCGGCTCGGCCATCGCCACGAGTACCTTCCGCGGTCCGGTGTACGGTTGCCGGCCGTGCGCGGTCAGCACGTTGTCGATCAGCAGCACATCGCCGTCGCTCCAGGCCTCCGCGCGGTACTCGGCGTCGAACGCCGCGTTGATCGTGGCGATCACCTCGTCCTCGATCGGCGTGCCGTCGCCGTACAGCGCGTTGCGCGGCAGATCGATCGGGTCCAGCGCCTCCAGCAGCGACCCGCGTACGTCCGCCGGCAGGCTGACCGTGTGGAAGAGGTGCGCCTGGTTGAACCAGGCCCACTCGCCGGTGACCGGGTGCCGCACGACGGCCTGCGCGACCTGCTGCGTCCGCAGCCGCCGGCCCGGCAGCCAGGTGAACTCGATCCCCGAGTCCGCGCAGAACCGTTCCACCTCGGCCGGGTCCTCGGTCTCGAAGGCCTGCTGCCATGTCAGGTCCATGCCGCTGCCGTAGTTGCGCACGTACATTACGCCGTGCGCCGCGAAGCGGTCCCGGACGTCCTGCGGGATCCGCTCGTACACCCGGCGGCTGTCGGCCAGCGGCGTCGCACCGCCGGTTTGGGCCGCCCTGTCGCTGAGGAACCACAGCCGCATCGGCCAAATCGTCGCGTAGGCCAGCTCGTTGTGCATCGGGATCGACTCGCTGGCCGGGTACTCGGTGGACGTGTAAACCTGACGCATCTCGCGGGTGCGCGGCGTCGATCCGTACACATAGTTCATCGCCTCGGGCGACACGGCGAGAACGAGCCGCTCCAGGCCCTCGGCGCCGGAGATGCCGAAGCCGCGGAACAGCACCGCGCCGTGGCTGTGCAGCAGTTCCCGCAGCGGCTCGCGGCTCGCCGCCAGCCAGGCGGCCAGGTCGACGCCGGGCACGTCGGCCGTGACTGTCGCCGGAAGACGTTCCGCGGTCGGCGGCGTGACGGTGACCGCCGGGCCGTCCGCCACGGCAACGGTGCGGCGGCGGATGTCCCGGAGTGCTGGACGTTGTTGCGCGTTGACGTTCACGATCTCCCCTGTGGTAATCAGGCAGTTTTGAGCGGGCGCTCGGCGGCACCCGGAACCGGATCGGCGTTCGGATTGGTGGACGAATCCGTGGACGGAGGCTCGGGCTCCACGTCCGAGATCGCCCGGATCTTGCGGATCGGCGAGATGAGCGTGAGGCCGGCCGGCAGTAGCAGCGCCACGCCGAGCACGACGATCGAGGAGCGGGTGCCGATGGCCGCGCCGAGGAAACCGCCGACGAGTGCGCCCAGCGGCAGCGCGCCCCAGATGATTGTGCGGATGGCCGCCGTCGTGCGGCTCATCAGGTGCTGCGGCGTGATGGTCTGCCGGATGGTGATGACGTTGACGTCGAACAGCGGATTGCTGGCGTTCTGGAGGAAGAAGGCCGCCCCGACGACGACCGCCGCCAGCGTGGGCGCGCCGCCGGCGAAGGCGAGCACGATGCCGCCGACGGCGCTGGCCCCGGTGGCGATGCACACGGTGGGGCCGACGCCGAACCACGCGTTGATCCGCCCCATCACGGCGATGCCGAACACGCCGCCGATGGCGCCCACGAACACGACCGTGGCGATGGCCGACGCGCTCAGGTGCAGCTCGTGCGACAGGAACACGAAGAACACCGCCATCAGCGCCTGGAGCAGCAGGTTCCAGGTCCCGGCGATCAGGGCGATCCAGCGCAGGAACGGGGTCTTCCGGATGAACACCAGCCCGCTGAGCAGCTCCCGGCGGATGGACGCGGGTTCCGGCGACTCCTCCGGCTCGGCCCTGACCTGCCCGATCGAGTGCAGGAAGAGCGCCGAGAAGGCGAACGTCGCGGCGTTGACGACGATGGCGTAGGGGGCCGACAGGACCCGCAGGATCAGCACGGCGATACCGGGGCCGCCGACCTGGGAGACCACGGCGCTGCTCTCCAGGAGGCGGTTGGCGTTGATCAGGTCGCGCTGGTCGACGACCGAGGTGAGGATGCTCTGGTAGGCGATGTCGAAGAACACGGTGGCCACCCCGACCACGAACACCACGACGCACATCAGGGCGATCGACAGGTGGTTGGTCCACGCGAGGATCGGGATCGTCACGATCGCCGCCGCGCGGGTCCAGTCCGCCGCGATCATCACGACGCGGTGGTTCCAGCGCTCCACGAAGACCCCGGCCAGCAGGCCGAAGAGCAGGTAGGGCGCCCGCTCGGCCGCGGCGAGAAAACCCACCTGCACCGTGCCGGCGTTCAGGATCAGGATGGCCGCCAGCGGGAAGGCGACCATGCTCACCTGCGCGCCCATCTGCGAGACGGACTCCGCCGCCCACAGTTTGCGGAACTTCGCCTGACCGGGAGTGAACGGCCAGCGTTTCAGCCGTGACAGGACCAATGGCATGGGGCAAACCTCTTGCTCGATGGATAGGGGGGATACGCCGCTAGGCGGCGGTGACGGACGCGTCGGTCGGGTCCTGGGTCAGCTGCCGGACGACGTCGCCGAAGCGCGGCGCGCGGTAGAGCTCGCGCAGCGGCGGCGCCTGCCCGAGACGGGCCCGCAGCTGCCCGAGGAACTCCACGGCGGCGATCGAGTCCCCGCCGTCGTCGAAGAAGTCCGCGGACTCGTCCTCGGGCTCGCCGCCCAGCGCCGCCGCCCAGCTCTCCCGGACGGCGGCCGCGACGCTTCCGGAGGGCTCCGGGCGCGACCGCACCTCGCTCAGCAGGGCCCGCAGTACCGCGGCGTCGACCTTGCCGCGGTCGGTCAGCGGGATCGCGGCGACCGGCGTGAACGACGCGGGGACCATGAAGTCGGGCAGCCGGGCCGCGAGGTGGTCGCGCAGGTCGGCGGCGCGCGGCGGGGCCGCGGCGTCGACCGCGACCACGAACGCCGCCAGCGTCCGGCCGGCGCCGAGGTCCACGGGGAGCACCGCGGCCTCGACGAGGCCCGGATGCGTCAGCAGCGCGTTGACGACCTCGCCCGGCTCCACCCGGAACCCGCCGCGGACCTTCACCTGGTCGTCCGCGCGGCCGTGGAACTCGATCAGCCCGTCGGGCCGGACCCGGCCCAGGTCGCCGGTACGGAACCAGCGCCCCTCGGCGCCGTCGGCCGTGGTGCCGAACCGCGCCGCGGTCTCGTCCGGCCGGTCCAGGTAGCCGCGCGCCGGCGCGATCCCGCTGATCAGCAGCTCGCCGATCTCCCCGTCGGGCACCGTGCGCAGGTCGGCGTCGACGGCGACGAGCCCGACGCCGCGGATGGGGCGGCCGATGGTGACCGGGCCGCCCGCGGTCAACTCGGCGAAGCTCACCGCGACCGCGGCCTCGGTCGGCCCGTAGGTGTTGACGATCCGGAACTCCGGGTGCACGGCCGCCGCGTGCCAGGCCTCGGCCGCGTCCGGGCCGGCGGCCTCGCCACCGATGATCATCAGCCGCACCGCCGCCGGCAGCCGCACGTGCGGGACCTGCCGGAGCGCGCGGCCCAACTGGTTCCAGACGCCGGTCGGGAGGTTGACCACGGTCAGTCCCCGCTCGTCGACCAGCCGCAGGAAGTCCTCCACGTCCTCGTAGCGGAAGTCCTCGTCCCGCAGCACGAGCGTCGCGCCCGAGCAGAGCGCGGTGAACACCTCCTCGAGCGCGATGTCGAACGCGATGGACGAGAACTGCAACTGCCGATCGGCCGGGGCGAGCCGGTACTCGGCGATCGCGGCCTCGATGTAGTTGACGATCGCGTGCTGCTCGTTGACCACGCCCTTGGGCTCCCCGGTCGAGCCCGAGGTGTAGTTGAGGTACGCGGCCGGGGACGCGACGCGCGGCACCCGGTCCAGCAGCCGCTGCGGCGGGGCGTCCGGGGCGAGGAGGCCGTCCTGTAACACCACCGCCGCGGGCCTGGCGTCGGCCAGCAGGTGGTCCCGCCGGCTGCGCGGGTCGCGCTGGTCGAGCGGCAGGAACGCCGCGCCGAGCCGCCCGGCGGCGAGCATCGCCGCCACCAGCCGCGGCCCGACCGGCAGGTCGAGGCCGACGACGTGCTCCAGCCCGACGCCGGCGGCGTGCAGTTCCGCGGCGAGCGCCGTGCTGTGCCGGAGGAGCTCGGCGTAGGTCAGCGCGCCCTCGCCGTGCTGGATCGCGCACGCGTCCGGCGTGCGCCGGACCTGCCGCTCGAACAGGTCGGACAATGAGAGGTCGGACAACGAGACGTTGGTCATCGCTCGTACTCCCACTCGGTCGTCTGCTCCAGCAGCTCGTCGACGGCCGCCCTCCGCTGGTCGAGCTCGGCCAGCGTGTCTGCCGCTATCCAGATGTCGTAGACGCGACCGGCCGAGCCCTGCCGCCAGTGGACCGGCGCGCCGGCCCGGGTGCGCGGGTCGGCGCCGAACACGCCGGGCACGCCGCGCACGGTCCGCGGCGACGGCAGCGCCGACACCGCCACAGCGCCGTAGGGCGGCTGCGCGTAGTAGTGCATGGCGTGGCCGGTGGGCTCGGCGAACGCGTCCGGCAGCGGCTCCCCGACCGCCAGCGCCGTGGCCAGCCCCACCGGCTCGACGGTCCCGACCCGGGGCATGAGCCGGTAGAGGCCGCCGCCGAGCCGCCCGTTGACCTCGATGACGACCGGCCCGTCGGGCCCGAGCTTGAACTCGATGTGCGTGATGCCGGCGGTGAAGTCCACCGCCGCGATCGCCGCGGCGGCGAGCTCCAGCAGGGTCCCCGTGAGCGGGCTGTCCCGGTGCACCGGGAAGACGAGGCCGGTGTCGCGGGCCGGCGGGGCGAGCGGCAGCCGCAGCGTCACGCCGATGTGCCGGACCGCGCCGCGGGCGTCGACGGCGCTCTCGACGGAGACCGAGTCCGTCAGCAACGGCCCGAACGGCGTGTCGACGCCCTCGATGTAGCGCTCGACGACGTAGGGCCGGTCCGGGGACAGCTGCGTCATCAGGTCGCGGAACTCTTCGGCGGAGTGGACGAAGGCCGTGTCCTCGCTGCCGGCGCCCTCGCGCGGCTTGACGACGGCCGGCATCGGTACCTCGGCCGGATAGACGCCGCCCCGCAGCGGCGCCGTCGGCACGTCGCCGACGCCGCACGCGTTGAGCCGCTCGCGCTGGGCGATCTTGTCGCAGCACCATTCCGCCGCCTTCTCCGACAGGCCGGGCAGCCCGTAGTGCCGGGCGAGCCCGGCACTGAGCCGGAGGCCCCGGTCGGCGAACGTGACGACCCCGGCCGGGACCCGCCCGGCGAGCGCGCGGACGCACGCGTCGACACCGTCGGCGACGACGACCTCGCCGAGCTCCTGCAGGACCGGCACGGACGCGAGCGCGGCGGCGTCATCCGGCTCGACGACGAACGTGCAGCCGCCGTAGGGCTCCGCGGCCTCGGCGATGGCGTTGGGCGGGGCGGATCCGATGCTGAAGACGTTCACGATCATGACGTGCGTTCCCTCCCTGTTTCTGGTCCGGCCGGATGCGCGAGCACCTTTCGCCGGACGGCGGCCGGCGTCATGGGCTGCGCGGTGGGGATGACGGGGCGAGACGGGTCCGCGGCCAGCTCGCGCAGGACTCCGACGAACCGGTCGACCAGGTCCCGCATCGTCGCCGCGTCGAACAGGTCCGTGCTGTAGCGCAGCTCCCCGGAGAGGCCGGCGTGCTCGCCGCCGGGAGACCTCGACTCCACCAGGCCCAGCCACATGTCGTACCGCGAGAAGGACAGCTCGATGCGCTCCTCGGCGCAGGACAGCCCGGGGGCCCGCAGCAGCTCGCCGTCGTCGCCCAAGATCGTCAGCATCACCTGGAACAGCGGGTGCCGGGCGAGCGACCTCGGCGGGTTGAGCGCCTCGACGAGGCGGTCGAACGGGACGTCCTGGTGCCCGAGCGCCTCCAGGTCCGCCTCCCGGACCCGGTCGAGCACGGTGCGCAGGTCCGGTCGCCCGGCGCAGTCGACCCGCAGCACGAGCGTGTTGACGAAGAACCCGACGACGTCGTCCAAGGCCGCGTCGGTGCGCCCGGCCACCGGGGCGCCGACGACGATGTCGGGACCCGCGCCCAGCCTGCGGAGCAGCGCCACGAGCCCGGCGTGGACGACCATGAAGAGGCTGGTGCCGGTCGACTGGGCCAGCGCCGCCAGCGCCGCGTGCAACTCGGCGTCCACGGTGACGGCCACACGGTCGCCGCGGTAGGACGGCGTCGCCGGGCGGGGCCGGGCGAACGGCAGCACGAGCTCGTCGGGCGCGCCGGCGAGCGCGGACCGCCAGTAGCGGATCTGACTGTTGCCGAGGCCGCGCGGGTCGGCCTCGGCGCCGAGCAGCTCGCGCTGCCAGGCCGCGTAGTCCGCGTACTGCACGGGCGGCGGCGCGAACGCCGGCTCCCGTCCCTCGGACCGGGCCGCGTAGGCCCGGGACAGATCCTGGAACAACGGCCGCACCGAGCCGTCGTCGACCGCGATGTGGTGCATCACGACGAGCAGGACGTGCTCGTCGGGCCCCGTGGAGAACAGCCACGCCGCGATCGGCAGGGCCACGGCCAGGTCGAAGACGTGCCGCGCGGCGGCGGCGAGCTGGGCCGGCAGGTCCGCGTCCGCGACCGTCTCCCGGCGCAGCGGCACCCGCACCGCGGTGGGCTCCAGGATCCGTTGCCAGGGCACGCCGTCCACGTCGACGAAGACCGTACGCAGGCTCTCGTGGCGGACCACGACATCGCGGAGCGCGGCGGCGAGCGCACCGGCATCGAGCGCGCCGCGGATCCGCACGGCGATCGGCACGTTGAACACGCCGCCCGTCGCTTCGAACTGGTTGACGGCCCAGAGCCGGTGCTGGGCGAACGACGCGGCGACCAGCCCCGACCTGTCCCGCGGGACGAGCGCTGGGCGGGGGCTCGGCGCCGAGCCGATGGAAGCCACCAACCCGGCGACCGTCGGAGCCCGGAACAGCGCCTTGAGCGGAAGCTCCACGCCGAACCGCGCCCGGACCGCGTTCACCAGGCGGGTGGCCAGCAGCGAGTTCCCGCCCTCGTCGAAGAAGTCGTCGTCGGGCCCGAGCTCGTCGGCGTCCAGCCCGAGGACCTCGGCGAACAGCCCGGCCACGACGCGGTGGCGCTCGTCGGTCGACGGATCGGTCGACGGGTCCGTCGACGGAACGGTCGTAGTCGGGTCAACGGTTCGCAACGCAGGCTTCCCTTCGCACGGCGTTGCGCAGCGGCCTCCGCGGGCCCTGGGGACGGTCGCCCGCGATGCTCACGCGCTCCAGCACACGGGTCTGCGGGTAGTAGTCGGAGACCGCGTAGTGCTGGGTGGACCGGTTGTCCCACATGGCGACGGCGCCGTCGGTCCAGTGGAAGCGCACCTGGTACTCGGGGTAGTGCGCCTGGTCGCACAGGTACGCCAGCAGCTCCTCGCTCTCCGCCTTGTCCACGCCGAGAATGCGCGTGGTGTAGAAGCGGTTCACGTAGAGGATCTTCTCCCCGGTCTCCGGGTGCACCCGCACCACCGGGTGTTCGCTGACGGGGAACATGCCCCGGCCGTCGCGTTCCCGCGCGACCTCGTCGTAGCCGTCGTAGATGGTCAGCGGATCGTGCACGGCGCGCAGGTTGGCGATGCGCTCCTTGACGTCGTCGGGCAGGCCGTCGTGGGCCGCGACCATGTCCGCCCAGAGCGTGTCGCCACCGGCGGGCGGGACGTGCAGGGCGCGCAGGATCGAGCCGAGCGAGGGCTTCTCGTCGCCCGAGCCGTCGCTGTGCCAGACGTTCTCGGCGCCGGGTTCGCCCGGCCCCGCGGCTACGCGGGTCACCTCGGGGAAGTCGCCCTTGTCCGGCATCGGCAGGAACAGCGGGTCGCCGAAGACGCGGGCCAGCTCTACGTGGTCACGGCTGGACAGATGCTGGTCGCGGAAGAAGAGCACCTTCCAGTCCCGGAAGGCCCGCCGCAGGTCGGCCCGCGCGGCCGGCGGGATGGGCGCGACCAGCGACAGCCCCGAGATCTCGGCACCGATGGTGGGCCCGCACGGACGGATGGCGAAGTGGTCGCTCTCGGCGACGAGGTCGCGCCGAGCGAGGACTTGCGTGCGTCCGACGGGACGCCAACCGGACTTGACCCCTTGCATGACAGAAGACCTTTCGGTAGCGGTCCAGGGTGAAGGGACGGGCGTCGACGGCGTGCCGGTCCGCCGACGGTCCACAGTGGACGTCGTCGCGCGCCCGGCCCACGTCCGCTGCGCCCGCTGATACTCATCGGGAAATGTGGTGTGGTCGGATATACGTCAGACCGTTACGAGGCCCAGCTCAACGGCGATCAGCTCGGCAAGATTTGCCCATGCCGCACCACTGAACATGTGATCGGCATTCGCCACTTCGTGTATTTCCGACAGAATCGTGCTTTCGGCAGTCCAGCCGGCAAGGTCCGCGGATCTTATCTCGCGGTCATTCATTCCGTGGAATACCGTGATCGGAATGCGCAGTCGGCCGGGCGCGAATTGATATCCGGAAACGGCACGGATATCGGCTTCCAGGATTTCCAGTGCCAGTGCACGCATCTCGGAATCGTCGGCGACGTCCTCGCCCAGATAGCGCTCGGCCAGCGACTCCCGGGAGCCCAGTTCGTCGGCCGCGGTCCGGGCCGCCTCGGCCGGCGGCAGCTGCGAGGCGACGACCAGGCGCGTCACCCGCTGGCCCAGGGTGCGCGCGGCCTCGTAGGCCAGCAGGGCGCCGGAACAGTGTCCGAACAGGACGATCGGCCGGTCGCCCAGCGACTCGACCTCGGCAACGATGCTCTTGACCAGGGAGTCGACGTCCTCGAAGAACGGCTCGTCGATGCGGCTCTCCCGGCCGGGCAGCCGCACCCCGTAGACGGTCGCGGCGGTCCCGAAGACCGACGCCCAGGCGCGGAACGGCGCCGCCCCGGCCCCGGCCCAGGGCACGCAAACGAGAGCCGGATTGTCTGTTAATTTCGGTTTGAAGGCTATGAGCGCGCCAGAAGACGCTCTGTTTGGCATGTCAATCCCCGTAATTCCCCGTGGTTCCCCGTAATTCCCCGTCTTTGGTGCGCGTGAGCAGGGAAGATCGCCAGGCGTCAACCTTACGGTCGTCCCGCTCCCGAAGAGAACAACAACACAGCCCTCGATGCGCTGTCAACCCTTCGGGTAATACCTTGACTGTCCGTCAAATTTCGCCCCGCCGCGGCACATGCGGAGGAAGAAATTCCAGCGGAAACCAAATTGGCGCGAAATCAACCTCAAGGACGCCGCAACATGAACCCGGCGCACCAGGACAGAACGGGATCTTGAACAGGATGTAGAACAGGGCGAGCGAGACGATCAGGTTGACCACCCCAGCCGGAGTGGTGCCGAACGGGGTGAACCCGCCGGGGCAAGGAACACCCGCACCCTGACGATCAGGGCGAGGAGGCCGCCGGTGTCGCCGCCGACGCGCTTCCACTGGCACGCGAAGCTGTGCCTGCTGACCGCCCGCGCCGTGCGCGGCCCGACCCGCACCCGGCGGTCCTTACTGCCCTTGCCGTGGAAGTGCACCGCATCGGTGTTCAGATCCACATCACGTGAAGAACTTCGGCAACGCCTTGTACTGGTTCAGCGCGGTGGCGGCCGACCGGGTCTCGATCATCCAGGCCTGGAAGGCCTCGACATGAGCCCGGCATTCCGTCGGATACCGGCCGAGCTGCGAGGCAGCCAGTAGAGAAAAGGGCCCACGCGGGCTTTCGCCCGCGAGGACCCTTCGTACCGTCGGGACGACAGGATTTGAACCTGCGACCCCTTGACCCCCAGTCAAGTGCGCTACCAAGCTGCGCCACGTCCCGGTACAACGTGATCAGAATACCCTGTTTCCGCTGATCAGCCGAATCGCTCGATCCTGATCCGGTCCACGGGCTGCCCGCCGGCCACCAGGAGCCGTGAGGCGTGTTCGGCGAAGCCGTTGCTGCCGCAGATGTACGCCTCCCAGCCGCCCGGGGGTTGGCCGTCGCCGAGGTACGGGGCGAGGTGGGCGGCGGAGAGGCGGCCTTCGGTGCGGGTGAGGACGGGGGTGGTCTCGGGGCCGTACTCGCGGGCGTAGATGAGGTCGGCGGGGGTGCGGGCGGAGACGAGGAGGCGGAGGGGGAGGTCCAGGGCGAGGAGGCGGTGGTGGCGGAGCATGGACATGAGGGGGACGACGCCGGAGCCGGCGCCGAGCAGGAGGGCGGGGCGGTCGCCGGGCCAGGCGAAGAAGCCGCTGAGGGGGCCGCGGACTTCGACGGTGTCGCCGGGGCGGGCGACGGTGTGGAGGTGGCCGGAGACCTCGCCGCCGGGGACGTGGTCGAGGGTGAGCTCGATGTGGCCGGAGTCGTCCGGGGCCGAGGCGATGGAGTAGTGGCGCTGGGCGGTGTAGCCGTCGGGGGCGGTGAGCCGCAGCATGAGGTGCTGGCCGGGGAGGTGGCCCTGCCACCGCGGCACCGCGAGGCGGAAGGTGGCGGCGTTCGCGGTCTCGTGCCGGATCTCGGTGATGACGGCGCGCTGCCAGAGCGCGGCGGCGCGGTTGCTGACCGCGATCCGGCCGGGGACGGCGAAGGCGGTGGCCGGGGTGAAGGTGTCAGTCACCGCTGTAGCGCTCCTCGGCCCACGGGTCGCCCCGGTGGTGGTAGCCGTTGGCCTCCCAGAAGCCGGGCTCGTCGTGGTCGAGCAGCCGCAGGCCCGCGATCCACTTGGCGCTCTTCCAGAAGTACAGATGGGGGACGATCAGCCGGGCCGGGCCGCCGTGTTCGGGGGCCAGCGGCTCGCCGTCGTACTCCCAGGCGATCCAGGCCCGGCCGCCGGTCACATCGGCCAGGGGGAGATTGGTGGTGTAGCCGGTGTGGGAGTACGCGACGACATGCGTGGCCGCCGCCTGGGGCCGGACCTCGGCGAGGAAGTCGTCCAGGCTCGCGCCCGCGAAGCGCACGCCGAACTTCGACCAGGTCGTCACGCAGTGGATGTCACCCCGGTACTCGGAGCGGGGGAGGGCGCGGGCCTCCTCCCAGCCCCAGGTGCGGGGCGCGGCGACGAGGCCATCGACACGGAACGTCCAGTCGGCCTCGGACAGTTGGGGGGTGACCTCGGCGGACAGCACGGGCCAGGTGTCGCGGGCGTCGTACTGACCCGGGGGAAGGCGGGGGTCGCGGTCGGCGGCGGTGCTGCGGCCGGTGAAGCCCCTGGTGGGTTGAATGGGCTGAGTGGCTTGCGTGGGCTGAACGGTCATGCGGTGTCGGCCAGTTCGTGCAGGGCGGCGAGAGCCGAGGCCTCGTCCAGGGTGAGCAGTGCGCGGTCGCGCATCAGGATCCGGCCGTCCACGACGGTGTCGCGTACGTCGGACGCCGCGGCGGCGTACGCCACCATCGACCACGGGTCGTGGCGCGGCGTCAGATGCGGCCGGGCCAGGTCCAGGACCAGCAGGTCCGCCCGCTTGCCGGTTTCCAGGGAGCCGAGCCGGCCGTCGAGGCCGAGGGCCCGGGCGGACTCGATGGTGGCCATCCGCACCGCCTGCTCGGCGGTGACGGCGGTCGGGTCGCCGCCGGCCTTGTGGACGAGGGCGGCGACGCGGATCGCGCCGAGCAGATCCAGGGTGTTGGAGCTGACGGCCCCGTCCGTGCCGAGGCCGACCGTGACACCGGCCGACAGCAGATCGGGGACGCGGGCGATGCCGCAGCCGAGCTTGAGGTTGGACACCGGGCAGTGGGCGACGGACGTCCCGGTGCGGGCGATGGCGGTGATCTCGGCGTCGCTGAGGTCGACGGCGTGCGCCAGCAGGACGTCGGGGCCGAGCAGGCCGAGGGAGTCCAGCAGCTCGACCGGGCGCTTGCCGTGCGCGGAGACCACGGTCTCCACCTCGGCGGCGTTCTCGGCGGCGTGGATGTGCAGCAGGGCGCCGTACTCGCGGGCCAGGGCGAAGATGTCGAGCAACTGGGCCGGGGAGAGGGTGTACACGCTGTGCGCGAAGACCACCGGCCGCGTACCGCTCGCGGGGGCCTCGGCGCGCGCGGCCAGGTCCCTGCGCGCCCACTCCAGCCGCTCCCCGTACGCCCGGCCGTCCGGCGGACCGGGGACGTCCATGAAGGTCGGCCCGGTGTGCAGCCGCCAGCCGGTCTCCGCCGCGACCGCCTCGGCCGCCTCGTGGAACCAGTACATGTCCAGCGCGCTGGTCACCCCGGACCGTACGCTCTCGGCGACCGCGACCCGCAGGGCGGCCGCGACATGCCCGGGGGAGAGCAGCTCGGCCTCGCGGGGGATGACGATCTCCAGGAAGGCCTGGAGCGTGACGTCGTCGGCGCAGCCGCGCAGCAGGGTCATCGCGAGATGGGTGTGGGTGTTGATCAGGCCGGGGAGGACGAGGCAGCCGGTCGCGTCGATCTCCTCGGCGGCCTTGAACCGGGGGCGCAGCTCCGCCGCCGGGCCGACGGCCACGATCTCGCCGTCGTGGACGGCCACGGCGCCCGCCGGGACGACGGTGCCGGCGGCGTCCACGGTGAGGACGTCCCCGCCGTGCACGAGCAGATCGACCTCGGTCACTTCTCGCCCTCGCTTTCGGCCGCCGCCAGCAGATGCACGGCGTCCAACGTTACCCGGCTGCCCAGCGCGACCCCCTCGGCGACCACATCCCGGTGCGGGTCGTACCCGCCGGTCGATTCCACATCGACCAGCTCGTCCGCGTTCGCCCCGTCGATCACCACGATGCCGCCCGCCACCAGGCCGCGCGTCGAGGCCAGCACCAGCAGCGCCGACAGCTCCATCTCGATCGCCGCGATCCCGGCCCGCGTGTACGCCTCTCCGGGCAGCGGGATGAACCCCGGCTGGAAGGCCGCCCGCGTCCACACCACGCCCCGGTGATGCCGAGCCCCCGCCGCCACGGCCGCCCGCTGCAGCGCCAGTACGGCCTCCGGCGCCGAGAAGGCCGGGTACTCCGGCGGCAGCAGCTGCTGCGTCACCCCGTCGTCCCGGACCGCCGCCTCCGCGATGACCAGATCGCCGTCGCCGATCCCGGCCCGGATCGCGCCCGCCGTGCCGAGCCGGATGATCGTCCGTAGACCTGCGTCCGCCAGCTCCTGGAACAGGCAGATCGCCCCGGGCGCCCCGACACCGTGCGAGGACACGACGACAGGGGTGCCCTTCCAGCTGCCCGTGAAGGTCCGGTACTCCCGGTGGTGCGACACCTCCCGGCCGTCGTCCAGCAGCGCCGCGACCTCGGCGGCGCGGGCCGGGTCACCTACGACCACCGCACGCGGCGGCAGCCCGGTGCGCGGGATGCGGGAAATGGGGAGGGCGTCAGCGGTCATGCGGCCGGATCCTACGCGGCCTTTGTTGCCGGAACGGGTCCGGGCCGGTGATTCCCGCAGGTCGGGTACGGTTGTCGCACCGCCGACGCCACCCCGGAGAGCCCGATGACCGACGAAACGAGCCAGGATCTGCGCGCCGTCGAGTGGACCGGAGACGGCCTGTCGCTGATCGACCAGACCGCTCTCCCTGCCCGCCTCGACCGCATCGCCGTGCGCGAGGTCGACCAGCTCGTCGACGCCATTGTCCGGCTCGTCGTGCGCGGCGCCCCCGCGATCGGTGCCGCGGGCGCGTACGGCGTGGCCATCGCCCTCCTCCAGGGCGAGCGCGAAGGCTGGACCCGCGACCAGCTGCTCGCCGCCATCGCCCGCATCCGCGAGGCCCGCCCCACCGCCGTCAACCTCGCGGTGTGCGTCGACCGGGTCGCGCCCTTCGCCGGGCAGGGCCTGGCGGCCGTCCTCGCCGAGGCGGACGCCGTCGTACGCGAGGACCTGAAGGCCAACCACGACATGGGCGCGTACGGCGCCGACTGGCTGCTGAAGCGGACGGCTCCGGACCGGCCCCTGCGCATCCTCACCCACTGCAACACCGGCGCTCTGGCCACCGCGGGCTGGGGCACCGCCCTCGGCGTCATCCGCGAACTCCACTCCCGCGGCCTGGTCGAGCTCGTACACGCCGACGAGACCCGCCCCCTCCTCCAGGGCTCCCGCCTCACCGCCTGGGAGCTGGACCACGACGGCATCCCGCACGTCGTCCAGGCCGACGGCGCCGCCGCCGGCACCATCCTGCGCGGTGAGATCGACGCCGCCATCGTCGGCGCCGACCGCATCGCCGCCAACGGCGACACCGCCAACAAGGTCGGCACCGTGGGCGTCGCCCTGGCCTGCGCCCACGCCGGCATCCCCTTCATCGTCGCCGCCCCCACCACCACCGTGGACCTGGCCACCGCCACCGGCGACGCCATCCACATCGAGATGCGCGACGAGGCCGAGATCCTCAACTGGTCCGGCGTGCGTACCGCCCCCGCAGGATCCCGTGGCCACAATCCCGCGTTCGACGTCACCCCCGGCACCCTCGTCACCGCCCTCGTCACCGAGCGCGGCGTGCTGGAGGTCTCGGCGGGCGAACTCCCAGGCGACCGCCTCCGCTAACGTCGCGCCAGCTCCAGCTCCAGCAGCCACTCCACGACCTCGGTGTGGTGCCGGGCCTTGCGCGGGTCCGGGCCCCAGGCGTAGATGCCGTGGCCGGCGACGACGACGGCGGGCATGCGCGGGTCGCGGGCGGCTTCGAGGCGGTCGCCGAGGACCCGCATGTCCTGGCTGTTGGCGATGACGGGGAGGGTGATCTCCTCGCCCTCGGCGGGGTGGCCGAAGATCTTGAGCATCTCCAGGTCCTTGAACACGATCCCGCCGGGCTCGCGGTGACCCATCACCACGGACGCCACGGTGTGGACGTGCACCACGGCGTCCGCGCCGGTCAGCAGGGCGACGCGGGCGTGCAGCTCGGCCTCGGCGGAGGGCTTGCCGGGGCCTGTCGCGGCGCCCGCTTCGTCGACCACGACCACGTCGGAGGCGGTGAGTTCGCCCTTGTCGTGGCCGCTGGCGGTGACGGCGAGGCGGAGCGGGTCGCGGGACAGCACGGCCGAGAGGTTGCCGGAGGTGCCGCGCATCCACCCGAAGGAGGCATAGCGGGCGGCCTCGGCGGCCAGGACGGCCCCGGCCTTGTGCAGGTCGGGGGCAGGCGCGAGCTCGGTCACTGCTGGATTTCCTTTACGGTCAAGAGCCGGTGGCTATGGTCAGGTCGGTGAAGGCCGCCGCCTCGGGGTGGTCGCCCACTCCCGTCTCGAAGTACGGCTCGCCCGGCCGCCGTACGCCCACCGTGAGCCAGCCCGCCGCACGGGCGGCGTCCAGCTCGGCCGGGCGGTCGGACAGGAAGAGCGTCCGGCCGGGCGGTGTGCCGATGGCGGCGGTGATGGCCCGGTAGGAGTCCGGGGACTGCTTGGGGCCGGCGTTCTCGGTGTCGTACAGGCCCTCGACGAGCGGGAGCAGGTCGCCGGCGGGGGAGTGGGCGAACCAGGCGCGCTGGGCGGCTACCGAGCCGGAGGAGTAGACGTGCAGCCGCACGCCGGCCGCGTGCCAGCGGCGCAGCTCCGGCACGACGTCGTCGTAGAAGTGCGAGACGAGGTCGCCGGCCGCGAAGCCCTCGGACCAGACGATGCCCTGAAGGGTCTTCAGGGGGGTGGCCTTGCGGTCCTCGTCCAGCCAGGAATTCAGTGCCTGCTCGATCCGCGCCGGGTCGGCGTCCGGCTCGCCGATGAGCTCGCGGACCTGCCCGATCGCCGTGGCAACGGCGGGTTCTGACGCTCTGTCATGCAAAAGCGAGGCGAACCTCTTCCGCGAATACGGATACAGCACGTCCACCACGAAACCGGTGGCGCTCGTGGTGCCCTCGATATCGAGCACCACGGCGTCCGCGGAAAAGCCGATCACGCGTCGCGCCCCGCGTGGATCGTGTCGAAGTCCGGGAAGCGCAGGGCGATGCTGTCCCCGGTGAACGTGCCGATCCAGCCGTCCTCCTCGTGGAAGAAGCGGATGGCGGTGAAGGACGGATTCGTGCCCATGTCGAACCAGTGGGTGGTGCCCTTCGGTACGCCCAGCAGGTCGCCCTTCTCGCAGTAGACGGCGTGCACTTCACCGCCGACGTGCAGATAGAAGATGCCGGCGCCGGCGACGAAGAAGCGGACCTCGTCATCGTCGTCGTGGGTGTGCTCGCTGAGGAACTTCTCGCGGGCGGCCTTGGCCTTCGCCGGGAACTCCGGGTCGTCGCTGGGGTGCAGGGCGACGACATCGACGGTGACGAAGCCCTCCTCCGTGTTGAGCTTCTCGATCTCGGCAGCGTACGCGGCGAACACGGTCTCGCTGTCGGCGTCGGCCGGAACATCGTCGCGTACCGGCCACTGCTCGTACCGCACACCGATGTCCGCCAGCGCCGCCGCGATCTCGGCGGGCTCGGCGGTGCGGCGTACGACGGTCTCGGGGCCGGATTCCGGCCACGTGGTGAGAAGGGTCATCGGGAGCTCCAGGAATGCGTGGTTGCCGGTTTTCGGATCGTAACCCGGAGGGGAGGGGTCACCGGGTGTGACGAAGGCGATGTCTCAGCAGGTGAGAACAAATGTCTCGGGCTTTGACTAATGGCCGAAAAGATTCCCATGATTTTCCCATGAAGAAGCTGCTGCTCGTACGGCGGCTGTACGTGGACCTGCTCCGGATGACCACGGCCAGCTGTCGCTGACGCCTGCCGTCCTCCGTTTCCGAGCCCCCTTCCACGCAACGCACCACCCATGGAGCTTCCCCGTGTCCCGCACCGCCAGACTTCCGCTTGCCACGATTTCCCTCGCCTCCGCCTCCGTGCTCCTCGCGGCCGGCTGCTCGCAGACTTCCTCAGGCTCTGCCTCCAGCGGCACCGCCGACACCGCGGCCTCCGCCTCCGCTGCGACAGCCGCCAAGCCCGCCCCCTTCAGCAAGGGCGCCGTCAAGGTCGCCCTGGTCCGCCAGAGCGGCGCCGGCGACTACTTCGAGCAGTGGGGCACCGGCGCCAAGGCGCAGGCCAAGGCCCTCGGGATCGACCTCACGGTCTACGACGCCCAGGCGGACAACGCCAAGCAGGCCACCGACCTGTCCTCGGCCATCAACTCCGGCGCCAAGGCGATCATCGTCGACCACGGCTTCCCGGCCACGATCCAGCCGCAGATCGACGCTGCGGTCAAGAAGGGCATCAAGGTCGTCGTCTACGACGTGGACCAGACGAACTCCAAGGTGATCAGCACCGAACAGGACGACGCCAGCATGGCCTCCGCCGTCCTGGACGTGATGGCCAAGGACCTCGGCAAGAACGCCAAGGTCGGCTACGTCAACGTCGCCGGTTACGCCGCCCTCGACAAGCGCGACAGCGTCTGGAAGAAGGCCGTCGAATCCAACGGCTGGACCCAGGAGTTCAAGGTCGGCAAGGTCACCGACTCCACCGCCACCGACAACGTCCCGCTGGTCAGCGCCGCCCTCACCCAGCACTCCGACGTGACCGGCATCTTCGCCCCCTACGACGAACTGGCCAAGGGCACCCTGCTCGCCGTCCAGAACAAGAAGCTGGCGGGCAAGGTCAAGGTCTTCGGCGCAGACATCTCCAACGCCGACATCCAGGCCATCACCGCCGACAACAGCCCCTGGGTCGCCACGGCGGGCACCGACCCGTCCGCCGTCGGCGCGGCCGTGGTCCGCACCGCCGCGCTGGAGCTGGCCGGTCAGCTGAACAAGACCTCGGTGGAGTTCCCGGCCGTCGCCATCACCCGGGACTTCCTGGTCAGCAAGAAGATCAAGAACATGGACGAGCTGCGCTCCGCGCTCCCGGCGCTCAACCTCAGCAAGGTGAGCACGGCGGACTGGATCGCCAATGTCGCCCACTGATCCAACCAGTGAGACATCTGTCTCATTGCTCGACATCTCGATGTCCTTCGGCGGAAAGCCCGTCCTGACCTCCGTCTCCCTGGACATCGCCCCCGGCAGCGTCATCGCGCTGCTGGGGGCGAACGGGGCCGGCAAGTCGACCCTCATCAAGATCCTGTCCGGCGTCCACGCCGACCACGGCGGCCAGGTGCTGGTCGGCGCCCGGCCGGTGGCACTCCAGTCGCCGCTGGCCGCCCGGCAGTTGGGCATCCAGACCGTCCACCAGCGGATCAGCGAGGGCGTCGTCCCCGGCCTGTCCGTCGCCGAGAACCTGGTCTTCGAGGAACTGGCCCAGGGCCGGGGCAATCCGCTTCTCAACGGCCGGCGGCTGCTCGCCCGCGCCCAGGAGATCCAGGCCACCCTCGGCCTCGGCTGGGGCGCAGACGTACTGCGCCGCGATGTCGCCGAACTCGGCATCTCCGACCAGCAGTTGCTGATCCTGGCCCGGGCCCTGTCCACCCGCCCCAAGCTGCTCATCCTCGACGAGCCGACCTCCGCCCTGTCCGCCGCCGAGGCCGAACGGCTCTTCGCCATCGTCGGCCGGATGCGCGCCGACGGCATAGCCGTCCTGTACGTGTCCCACCGGCTCGGCGAGATCGACGCCCTCGCCGACCGGCTGGTCGTCCTTCGGGACGGCCGTCTCACCGACGACCTGGCCAAGCCCTTCGACTGGGACCGGGCCCTGCGCGCCATGCTCGCCCAGCCGCAGGGCGCGGCCACCGCCCGCCCGACCGACGGCGCCGGGCAGGGGAGCGGCGCGACCGTGCTCGCCCTCCGGGGCGTACCGCTTCTGCCGGGCCGCCGCCCGCAGGACCTGGACATCCGGTCCGGCGAAGTCACCGGCGTCGTAGGGCTGCTGGGCGCCGGCAAGACCGAGCTGGCCCGGGGCCTCTTCGGAGCCGAGCCCTTCCCGTCCGGCGCCCTCGAACTGGACGGCGGGCCCTACCGGCCCCGCCGCCCCGCCGACGCGATCCGCGCCGGCGTGCACCTCGTCCCCGAGGACCGGCACGCGGACGCCCTCATCCCCGGCTGGTCGGTGGCCGCGAACATCTCGCTCCCCTTCCTGAAGTCCCTCTCCCGCGCCGGACTCGTCCGCGGCTCCCAGGAAGCAGCCCTCGGCCGCCGCACCATCACCGAACTCGGCGTCGTCGCCCGAGACGAGAACAGCACCGTCGAGGAGCTGTCCGGCGGCAACCAGCAGAAGGTCGTCGTCGGCCGCTGGCTCGCCGAGCGCCCGCGCGTCCTCATCCTGGACGAGCCGTTCCGAGGCGTGGACATCGGCGCCCGCCGCGACATCGGCCGCCGCGCCCGCGCGCTGGCCGCCGACGGAGCCGCCGTCCTCGTCCTGTCCGCCGACGTGGACGAGGTACTGGAGGTTGCCGACCGCGTCATCGTCCTCAGCGAGGGCGAGATCCGGCTCGACGCGTACGGCGCGGACGCCGAACGCGACCAGGTCATCGAGACCATCGCCCTCAGGCCGGGCCCTACAGAAAGCCACTCCCGATGAGCACGACCGCCGCCGCCCCCGTGTCCCAGGGCACCCGCATCCGGATCCAGGGCGCCGTCATCAAGTACGGCTTCATCTTCGTCACGGTCGCCCTCTTCGCGTACTTCTCGCTCAGCGAGCCCGCCTTCCGCGATTCGGCCACCCTCCTCGACACCCTGCGCTACGTGTCCGTCGCCGCCATCCTCGGCCTCGGCGTGACCCTCACCATGGCCGTCGGCGGGATGGACATGTCGGTCGGCGCGGTCGCCGGGCTCGGTGTCACCGTCGCCGCCAAGACGATGGTCGTCCACAACCAGGTCGGCGTCGTCGCGATCATCGCCGTCATCGCCGCCGGGGCCCTGGCCGGACTGGTCAACGCCCTGCTCATCGTCGTGATGAAGATCCCGGACATGCTCGCCACACTCGGCACGATGTTCGTCATCCAGGGCCTCAAGCTCATCCTCGTCGACGGCCAGTCCATCTCCCCGGGCATGACCCTGTCCGACGGCACCACCGCCCCCGGCAGGTTCACCGACGGCTTCCTCGAAATCGACCGGGGCACCGTGGCGGGCATCCCCGTCTCCGTCCTCATCTTCGGCGGCCTCACCGTCCTCGCGTACGTCTTCCTCGCCCGCACCCGCTGGGGCCGGATCCTCTACGCGATCGGCGCCAACGCCGAGGCGTCCCGCCTCGCCGGCATCCGCACCGGGCGGTACCGGGCGCTCGCGTACGTCCTGTCCGGCGTCCTCGCCTCCATCGGCGGCCTCATCCTGGCCGCCCGCATCGGCCAGGGCGACGTCTCCGCCGGTACGTCCCAGCTGCTCGAAGCCGTGGCCGTCGCCCTCGTCGGCACCTCCGTCCTCGGGCGCGGCAAGCCCAACGTCTGGGGCACCGCCCTGGGCGCCGTCCTCATCGGCATCATCACCACCGGCCTGACCATCAAGGGCCTGCCCTACTACACCCAGGACGTGGTCGAGGGCACCGTCCTCATCCTCGCCCTGGTCTTCAGCTTCACCCTGTCCCGAGGAAAGCGCGCATGACGACGACGCAGACGTACCGAATCCTTGAAGCGGACGACATCGCCGCCTACCTCCGCGAGCGCGGCCATGCCGACGGCGAGCACCTCACCGTCCGCGAGGTCTCCGACGGCAACATGAACCGGGTCTTCATCGCCACCGGCCCCACCCACAGCCTCGCCGTCAAACAGGCTCTCCCCTGGGTGCGCGTCGCCGGCCCCTCCTGGCCCATGAGCCCCAGCCGCGCCGACGCCGAGGCCCGCGCGTACGCCCAGGTCGCCGCCGTGGCCCCGGACACCATTCCGGCCATCCTGGGCTACGACGCCGCCAACTACGCGCTGACCATGGAGGACATGTCCGACCTCCGGGTCCTGCGCACCGTCCTGAACGAGGGCGGCTCCTACGGCGACACCTCCCGCCACGTCGGCGAGTTCGTCGCCGCGCTCTCCTTCGCCACCAGCGACTTCGGCATGTCCTCCGCCGACCGCAAGGCCCTCATCGCGGCCTCCGTCAGCCCCGAGCTGTGCAAGATCACCGAAGACGTCGTCCTGTCCGAGCCCTACATCGAGCACGAGCACAACCACTGGCACCCGGCCCTGGACGACCTCGCCGCCGCCTTCCGCGCCGACCCCCTGCTGCGTACCGAGGTCGCCGACCTCCGGCACACCTTCATGACCGGCGCCCAGGCCCTCCTCCACGGCGACCTCCACACCGGCAGCATCATGGTCGGCAACCGGGAAGGCACCCCCGTCGTCCGCGTCTTCGACCCCGAGTTCTCCTTCGTCGGCCCGATCGGCTTCGACCTCGGCCTGTACTGGGGCAACGCACTGGTCTCCGGGATACGCGCCCGCGCCCTCGGCATCAAGGGCGACCACGCCGACCAGCTCGCGCTGAGCTGGCAGGCTTTCGAGACCGAGTTCCGCCGCCTGTGGCCCACCCGCGTCGACACCTTCTTCGACGACGCCTACCTGGACCGCTTCCTGCGCCGCCTCTGGTCCGACAGCCTCGGCTTCGCCGGCGCCGAGATCATCCGCCGCATCATCGGCTTCGCCCACCTCACCGACCTCACGACCCTCCCCGACCCGGGCCCCGCCTCGCGCGAAGCGCTGCTGCTGGGCAGGGCGCTGATCGTGGACCGGGACGGGCTCGCCGGGCCGGAGGACGTACGGGCGTTGCTGGAGAAGCGGTAGCGGCAGGGGTCAGCGCCCGCCCACGGACTGCCGCACCCGACGCAGCAGCTCCATTCCCCGCTCCCCGCCGAACCACTGCGCATGCGCAGTGAAGTAGTCGTACGCCAGCGCCGTGTTCTGGGCCGACCCCACCACCCCGTGGAAGTAGTCCACCTCCGACAGCGCGAACTCCGCGTGCACCAGCGGCAGCAGCTCAGGCAGCGCGGCCGCCTCGGCCCCGCTCAGCGGCCGCACGGCCGAGTAGCCGCTCAGCAGTGCGTCCAGATGCTCGAACTCCACCCGGACCTGCCCGGTAGGCAGATCCAGCCACTGCACCACATTCCGCTCGATCGCCGTCGCCAGATCATGAACGGCCGTCGTACGGTCGCTCAGCCCGAAGTCCAGCACTGTCGAGACCTGGGAAGTCCCCGCGTCCCACAGCAGATTCGACGCATGCCAGTCGTTGTGCGTCCACATCGGCTCCAGCTTGTCCAGGAACGGCGCCAGCCGCTCATGGAACGGCAGATGGATCCGTACGACATCCTCCCGCCACGCCCGCCCGGCCAGCGCCGCGCCCAGCGCGGGCCGCTCGGCGACGTACCGCTCCAGCCCGGCCAACGGGTCCGCCGACGCGAACACCGTGAACGACGCCACCAGCGGCTGCGGCCGTCTGCGCGGAGCGTCGTAGCCCTCGGCGGCCGCGTGCAGCCGCGCCAGAGCCGCGCCGGCGGCGGCCGCGTGCCCGACCGAGGCGAACGGCGTCCACGACAGCGCGTCCTGATACAGATCCGTACCCCGGCCCGCCGTGTGCACCTCGTACACCCACTCACCCAGCGCGACCACATCCAGCACCTCGACCACCGGCGCGCCGCGCTCCCGCAGATGCCGCAGAAAGCCGTGCTCCTCGCCGAGGGACTCCGCCGTGCGTACGGACACATGGTGCCGCTTGACGAAAACCAGCCCCCGCCCCGCCTGCTCCACCAGCGCAGCCGCCGACAACGGCCGCGGACTGCGCCACAGCACCCGCACCGGCCCGCGCCCGCCCAGCACGGCGGCGGCCTCGCCGTCCGTCAGCGGCGGCCAGTCCGGCGCGACCGGCTCATGGCCCATACCGTGGGCGAGATGCGGTGTCACTCCACGGAGTCCTTCCACAGAAAGGTCATTTTCAGCCAGGGTAATGGCTGGGGCGAGGGACTGGACTCTCCCGCGACGGGAGACAGCAAGGTGAGGGACATGGACGGCGAGACGCTCTACTCCATCGGGGAACTGGCCCGGCGCACCGGTCTGTCGGTGAAGGCCATCCGGTTCTACTCCGACCGCGGGGTGGTCCCGCCGACCGACCGAAGCCCCGCCGGTTACCGGCTGTACGACATCGACGCGCTGGCCCGCCTCGAACTCGTCCGTACGCTGCGCGACCTCGGCATCGACCTCGCCACCGTCCAGCGGGTGCTGGAACGCGAGATCACCGTCGCCGAGGTGGCCGCCGCGCACGCCGAGGCCGTGGACGTCCAGATCCGCACACTGCGGCTGCGCCGGGCCGTACTGCGCGCCGTGGCCAAGCGCGGGTCCAGTCCCGAGGAGATGGAACTCATGCACAAGCTGGCCAAGCTGTCCGACGAGGAACGCCGACGCGTCATCAACGACTTCATCGACGAGGCGTTCGGCGGCCTGGACGCCCACCCCGAATTCGTGGCGATGATGCGGGCCGCCATGCCCGAGCTGCCCGACGACCCGGCCCCCGAGCAGGTCGACGCCTGGGTGGAGCTGGGCGAACTCGTCGGCGACGCGGACTTCCGGTCCGCCGTACGCCGCGCGGCCGAGTACCAGGCCGCCGAGCGCGCCTCAGGCGCCCGCAGCGGCTCCGGCGCCGACAAGCAGCTCGTCGAGCTCACCACGGCCAAGGTCACCGCCGCCCTCGACGCGGGCACCGCCCCCGACTCGGCGGCGGCCCAGGATCTCCTGGACGACCTGCTCCCGCAGTACGCGGACCTGTTCGACCGCACCGACGGCCCGGACTTCCGCCACTGGCTGCTCATCCGTTTCGAGACCGGCAACGACTCGCGCATGGAGCGCTACTGGCAGTTGCTCTCGGCCATCAACGGCTGGCCGCAGCGACCCAGCCTCGGCCCGGTCTTCGACTGGGTGATCAAGGCCCTGCGATCAACGCCGCGGGCCGGGGGCAGGCCGTCCGCCTGAGGCGAGGGGGCGGCACCGTACGCACGGTGCCGCCCCCTCACCCGGAACCCCGGAACCCCGGGACCCCCGGTCAGGCCCGCTTCGCGAGCAGCTCCTCGACCCGTTCCCGCACAGCCGCGTCGTCCAGACCCCGCACGGTGAGCGTCGTACGGCGCCGCAGCACGTCATCGGCCGTCTGCGCCCACTCGTGATCCCGCGCGTAGACGACCTGCGCCCAGATCTCCGGGCCGTCGGGGTGGATGCGCTCGCCCAGCGACGGGTCCTCGTTCACCAGCCGCGCGATGTCGAAGGACAGCGAACCGTAGTGCGTGGCGAGGTGGCGGGCCGTCAGCGGGTCGATACGGCTGCCGGGGTCGCGGTCGACGAGAAGCCGGTGGGCGACCGCGTTCGGGTTGGCGACGCCCGGCAGCGGCATCCGCTTGGGGAGCCGGGCCAGCGGCACCATGTCCTCCCGGAGCGGCCCGCCGGGCAGCTGCGCGAGCTTGCCGATGACGGTGCGGCCGATGTGCCGGTACGTGGTCCACTTGCCGCCGGCCACCGACAGCATGCCGCCGCGGCCTTCGGTGACGACCGTCTCGCGCTTGGCCTTCTTCACGTCACCGGGGCCGCCGGGAAGCACCCGGAGCCCGGCGAAGGCGTACGTGATGAGGTCGCGGTCCAGGTGCTCGTCCTTCACGGACAGCCGGGCCTCGTCCAGGATCTGCTGGATGTCGGCCTCGGTGGCCCGTACGTCGGCCGGGTCGCCGGTGTACTCCTCGTCCGTGGTGCCCAGCATCAGCTGGTCCTCCCACGGCAGGGCGAAGGTGATGCGGTACTTGTCGACCGGGGTGGCCATGGCGGCCTTCCAGGGCGCCTTGCGCTTGAGGACGACGTGGGCGCCCTTGCTGAGCCGGATCGAGGGGTCCGAGCCGGCGTCCTCCATCTTGCGCAGGTGGTCGACCCACGGGCCGGTGGCGTTCAGCACGACCCGGGCGTCGACGCCGAACTCGGTGCCGTCCAGCCGGTCCTTGAGGTCTGCGCCGCTGACCCGGCCCCGGGTGAAGCGCAGCCCGGTGACCTCGGAGTGGTTGAGGACGACCGCCCCGGCCTCGACGGCGGCGCGGACCGTCATGATGGCCATCCGCGAGTCGTTCATCTGGTGGTCGTAGTAGACGGCTACGGCCTTGAGGTTCTCCGTGTTCAGGCCGGGGTTGTCGGCCGCGGCGCGGGCCGGGGATATCACCTTGCCGACGCCGTCGCCGAAGGCGGACAGCGCGGTGTAGGCGAAGACCCCGGCGCCGAGCACGGGGGCGCTGACCGGTCCGCCCTTGTAGACGGGCAGATAGAAGGTCAGCGGGTTGACCAGGTGCGGCGCGACGTCCTTGGCGAGCGCGCGCCGCTCCTGGTGGTTCTCCGCGACCAGCTTGACCGCGCCGGTCTGCAGGTAGCGCAGACCGCCGTGGACGAGCTTGGAGGAGGCGGAGGAGGTGGCGCCGGCGAAGTCGCCGGCGTCCACCATGGCCACCCGCAGCCCGGACTGCGCGGCGTGCCAGGCCACCGAGGTGCCGAGGATTCCGCCGCCGATCACCAGTAGGTCGTACGTGGCGTGGCTGAGCAGGTCCCGGGTCTCGGAACGGCCGGGGTTGCGGCCGGCGGTCGGGTGCGTCCCAAGGGTCGGGACGCTCTGCAGGGTGCTCATTTTGTGTTTACTCCTCGTCCTCGATCCAGCCCATGGTCCGCTCGACGGCCTTGAGCCAGCTCTTGTACTCGCGGTCACGCTGGGCCGCGTCCATGTTGGGGGTCCACTCGGCGGCCCGGCGCCAGTTGGCGCGCAGCTCGTCGGTGTCCGCCCAGAAGCCGACGGCCAGACCGGCGGCGTAGGCGGCGCCGAGGCAGGTGGTCTCGGCGACCATCGGACGGACCACGGGGGCGTCCAGGAAGTCGGCGAGGGTCTGCATCAGCAGGTTGTTGGAGGTCATGCCGCCGTCGACCTTGACCGCGGCCAGCTCGACGCCGGAGTCCTTGGTCATGGCGTCGACGATCTCGCGGGTCTGCCAGGCGGTGGCCTCCAGCACGGCACGGGCGATGTGCGCCTTGGTGACGTACCGGGTCAGGCCGGCGATGACACCACGGGCGTCGGAGCGCCAGTGCGGGGCGAACAGACCGGAGAAGGCCGGCACGAAGTAGGCGCCGCCGTTGTCCTCGACGGAGGAGGCCAGCGTCTCGATCTCGGCCGCGCTCTTGATCAGGCCCATCTGGTCGCGCATCCACTGCACGAGCGAACCGGTGACGGCGATCGAGCCCTCGAGGGCGTAGACCGGCTTCTCGTCGCCGATGCGGTAGCCGACCGTGGTCAGCAGGCCGTTGTACGAGTTGACCGGCTTGTCGCCGGTGTTCATCAGCAGGAAGGTGCCGGTGCCGTACGTCGACTTGGCCTCGCCCTCGGCGAAACAGGTCTGGCCGAACAGGGCCGCCTGCTGGTCGCCCAGCGCGGAGGCGACGGGCACACCGGCGAGCAGGCCGGAGGCGGCGTGGCCGTAGACCTCGGCGGAGGAGCGGATCTCGGGGAGCACGGCGGCCGGGACACCGATGGAGGCGAGGATCTTCTCGTCCCACTCCAGGGTCGCCAGGTTCATCAGCAGGGTGCGCGAGGCGTTGGTGACGTCGGTGACGTGCACGCCTCCGTTGGGGCCACCGGTGAGGTTCCAGATGACCCAGCTGTCCATGGTGCCGAACAGGATCTCGCCGCGCTCGGCGCGCTCGCGCAGGCCCTCGACGTTGTCCAGCAGCCAGCGGATCTTCGGGCCGGCGAAGTACGAGGCCAGCGGGAGGCCGGTCTCGCGGCGGAAGCGGTCCTGGCCGACGTTGCGGCCGAGCTCCTTGCACAGGGCGTCGGTGCGGGTGTCCTGCCAGACCAGCGCGTTGTGGACGGGCTCGCCGGTGGCCTTGTCCCACAGCAGCGTGGTCTCACGCTGGTTGGTGATGCCGATGGCCTTCACGTCGGCCGAGGTGATGCCGGCCTTGGTGATGGCGCTGTCGACCACTTCCTGGACGTTGGTCCAGATCTCGGCGGCGTCGTGCTCGACCCATCCCGGCTTCGGGAAGATCTGCTCGTGCTCCTTCTGGTCGACGGAGACGATCCGGCCGTCCTTGTCGAACACGATGCAGCGGCTGGAGGTGGTGCCCTGGTCGATGGCCGCGATGAAGGGGCCGGTGGTGTGAGCGTCGGTCACGGTGTACTCCTCGTTGAGTCTCTTCGGTCGTCAGTCTGCGGGCTGAGGGTTACGCGAAGGCGATGCGGTAGAGGCCGCCCGCGAGCACGGCACCAATGATCGGGCCCGCGACGGGGATCCAGGCGTAGCCCCAGTCCGAGCCGCCCTTGTTGCGCAGCGGCAGGAGGGCGTGCACGATGCGCGGACCGAGGTCACGGGCCGGGTTGATGGCGTAACCGGTGGGGCCGCCGAGCGACAGGCCGATGCCGACGACCACGAAGGCGGTCATCAGGGCGCCGGTGCCGGAGAGGCCGAGGCCCTTCGTCAGGCCCTGGGTGAGGACCGCGAGGACGAGGACGAAGGTGCCGATGATCTCGGTCGCCAGGTTCTGCCAGACGACGCGGACCTCGGGGCCGGTGGAGAAGATGCCGAGCACCGGGCCGCCGGGCGCGGGCTGCGCGTCCTTGCCGGTGACCGGGCCCTCCGGGTCCGCCACCGCGACCAGCTCGGGGTCGTCCATGTGGGCCTGGAACTGGCCGTAGTAGGCGACCCAGACCAGCGCGGCGCCGATCATCGCGCCGACCATCTGGCCGGCGATGTAGACCGGGACGTCGCTCCAGTCACCGGTCTTGACCGCGATGCCGATGGTGACGGCCGGGTTGAGGTGCGCACCGGAGAGGCTGGAGGAGATGTAGACCGCGGTCAGCACCGCGAAGCCCCACCCGAAGGTGATGGCGAGCCAGCCGGCGTTGCGGGCCTTGGAGCTCTTGAGAGTGACCGCCGCGCAGACACCGCCGCCGAGCAGGATGAGTATGGCGGTACCGATGGTCTCGCCGATGAAGATGTTGTCGCTGGACACCCGCGACTCCTTTGTCCTTGTCCAGGGGAAGGGCAATGGCGGTCTCGAACTTCGTACATCCTACCGACTCCGTCGGCAGGTGTTCGACAATGTCGACCGTCGAACGGAAGTGTTCATCCGCGATGCCGCGCACGTCAAGGGGGGTGTGAGCCAAGACTCTTGAAAGTACGAAAAGTCTCAGAAACATCTCAGAAACGCGGGATGCCCCGGAAGGTGCCGAAAGGCCTCAGAAACGCCCGGCGCCGAGATCGCGCGAGACCGAGCGGGCGCAGTCCCGCACCGCGGCCACCAGCTGCGCGCGGATCTCCCCGCCGTCGCAGACCCGCTCCACCGCACCGGTTATCGCCACCGCGCCCACCGGCATCTTGCGCCGGTCATGGATCGGCGCGGCGATCGAGGCCACCCCGTCCCAGGTCTCCTCCAGGTCCGAGGCCCAGCCCCGGGCCCTGGTCAGGTCCAGTACGCCCTCGAAATCGGGCAGCTCGGTGATGGTGCGGGAGGTGAGCGCCTCGCGCTCCAGGTCGATGATCTCGTTGTGGGCGACCGGGTCGTACGCCGACAGCACCTTGCCCAGCGCGCTGCTGTGCAGCGGGTGCATCGCCCCGACCTCCAGCACCTGCCGGCTGTCGTCGGGCCGGAAGACGTGGTGCACGATCAGCACGCCGTGCTGGTGCAGCACCCCGAGGTAGACCGCCTCGCCGCTGGAGCGGGCCAGGTCGTCCGTCCAGACCAGGGCGCGGGCCCGTAGCTCGTGGACGTCCAGATAGCTGTTGCCCAGCCGCAGCAGCTCGGCGCCCAGCTGGTACTTGCCCGAGGCCGGGTCCTGCTCGACGAACCCCTCCTGCTGGAGTGTGCGCAGGATCCCGTGCGCCGTCCCCTTGGCGAGGCCGAGCGACGAGGCCACGTCCGACAGGCCGAGCCTCCGCTCCCCGCCGGCGAGCAGCCGCAGGATCGCAGCCGCCCTGGTGAGCGACTGGATGGGTCCTGGCATGTAACACCCTCCGTAATGACGGCCAGAAGTGGGTCGACAATGCTGAACGGCGTCAGACGATGCCGACCACATCTTTCCAGAGTCGAGTGTGACACTTTGCGTCCGCCCCTCGGAATGCCCAGGAGCCGTGGGGTACCGCGCGTTAGTCTGGCTCGCGTGCGGGTGTGATCGCATCGGACCCGCAAAGCCGACAGCCGTCGCATCCCAGGGAGCAGATCCATGGCCCAGCCGTCCCTCTTGTCCGCAACCGCCCGAGCCGCAGCACTGCGGGAGGCCCTCGCCACCCGCGTCGTGGTGGCCGACGGGGCCATGGGCACGATGCTCCAGGCCCAGGACCCGACACTGGACGACTTCCAGGGACTGGAAGGCTGCAACGAGGTACTGAGCGTCACCCGCCCCGACATCGTGCGCTCGGTCCACGAGGCGTACTTCGCCGTGGGCGTGGACTGCGTCGAGACCAACACCTTCGGGGCCAACCACGCGGCGCTCGGCGAGTACGACATCCCTGAGCGCGTGTACGAGCTGTCCGAGGCCGGCGCGCGCATCGCCCGCGAGGTCGCGGACGAGTTCACGGCGAACACCGGACAGCAGCGCTGGGTCCTGGGCTCCATGGGCCCCGGCACCAAGCTGCCCACCCTCGGCCACGCCGCCTACGCCACCCTGCGCGACGCCTATCAGCGCAACGCCGAGGGCATGATCACCGGCGGCGCCGACGCTCTGATCGTCGAGACCACCCAGGACCTGCTGCAGACCAAGGCGGCCGTCCTCGGCGCCCGCCGCGCGCTGGACGCGTCCGGCCTGGACCTGCCGCTGATCGTCTCGATCACCGTCGAGACCACCGGCACCATGCTGCTCGGCACGGAGACCGGCGCCGCTCTGACCGCGCTGGAACCGCTGGGCATCGACATGATCGGCCTGAACTGCGCCACGGGCCCCGAGGCCTACAGCGAGCACCTGCGCTACCTCTCCCGCCATTCCCGCATCCAGCTGGCCTGCATGCCCAACGCCGGCCTGCCGATCCTGGCCCGGGAAGGCGCGTACTACCCCCTGACGCCGTCCGAGCTGGCCGACGCCCAGGAGACCTTCGTACGCGAGTACGGCCTCTCCCTGGTCGGCGGCTGCTGCGGTACCACCCCTGAGCATCTGCGCCAGGTCGTCGAGCGCGTCCGGGACCTCACCCCCGCCGAGCGCTCCCCGCGCCCCGAGCCGGGCGCGGCCTCGCTCTACCAGACCGTGCCCTTCCGTCAGGACACCTCGTACCTGGCGATCGGCGAGCGCACCAACGCCAACGGCAGCAAGAAGTTCCGCGAGGCCATGCTGGACGGCCGCTGGGACGACTGCGTGGAGATGGCGCGCGAGCAGATCCGCGAGGGCGCGCACCTGCTGGATCTGTGCGTGGACTACGTCGGCCGGGACGGTGTCGCCGACATGAAGGAGATCGCGGGGCGCTTCGCGACCGCTTCGACGCTGCCGATCGTGCTGGACTCCACCGAGCCGCAGGTGCTGCAGGCGGGCCTGGAGATGCTCGGCGGCCGGGCGGTGATCAACTCCGTCAACTACGAGGACGGCGACGGCCCGGAATCGCGGTTCGCGAAGATCACCTCGCTCGCGGTCGAGCATGGCGCGGCGCTGATCGCGCTGACCATCGACGAGGAGGGCCAGGCCCGCACCCCCGAGCACAAGGTGGCGGTCGCGGAGCGGCTGATCGCCGACCTGACCGGCAACTGGGGCGTGCTGGAGTCGGACATCCTCATCGACTGCCTCACCTTCACCATCTGTACCGGCCAGGAGGAGTCCCGCAAGGACGGCGTCGCCACCATCGAGGCCATCCGTGAGCTCAAGCGCCGCCACCCGGACGTCCAGACCACCTTGGGCCTGTCCAACATCTCCTTCGGCCTCAACCCGGCCGCCCGCGTCGTGCTGAACTCGGTCTTCCTCAACGAGTGCGTCGAGGCCGGCCTGGACTCCGCGATCGTCCACGCGTCCAAGATCCTGCCCATCGCCCGGATCCCCGAGGAGCAGGTGGAGGTGGCCCTGGACCTGATCCACGACCGCCGCCGGGAGGGTTACGACCCGCTGCAGCGCTACCTGGAGCTGTTCGACGGCGTCGACCTGAAGTCCGTCAAGGCGGGCCGCGCGGAGGAGCTCGCCGCGCTGCCGCTGGAGGAGCGCCTGCAGCGCCGCATCATCGACGGCGAGAAGAACGGCCTCGAACAGGATCTGACCGAGGCGCTCGGCCTGCGCCCGGCCCTGGAGATCGTCAACGACACCCTCCTGGAGGGCATGAAGGTCGTCGGCGAGCTGTTCGGCTCCGGCCAGATGCAGCTGCCGTTCGTGCTGCAGTCCGCCGAGGTCATGAAGACCGCCGTGGCCTACCTCGAGCCCCACATGGAGAAGACCGACGACGAGGGCAAGGGCACCATCGTGCTGGCCACCGTCCGCGGCGACGTCCACGACATCGGCAAGAACCTGGTGGACATCATCCTGTCCAACAACGGCTACACCGTCGTCAACCTCGGCATCAAGCAGCCCGTCTCGGCGATCCTGGACGCCGCCGTCGAGCACCGCGCCGACGTCATCGGCATGTCCGGCCTCCTGGTGAAGTCCACCGTGATCATGAAGGAGAACCTGGAGGAGCTCAACCAGCGCAACCTCGCCGCCGACTACCCCGTCATCCTCGGCGGCGCCGCCCTGACCAGGGCGTACGTCGAGCAGGACCTCCACGAGATCTACGAGGGCGAGGTCCGCTACGCCCGTGACGCCTTCGAGGGCCTGCGCCTGATGGACGCCCTCATCGGCGTCAAGCGCGGCGTCCCCGGCGCGGTCCTGCCCGAGCTCAAGCAGCGCCGGGTCGCCAAGCGCGAGCCCGTCATCGAGGAGCCCGAGGAGAACCGGGGCCAGATCCGCTCCGACGTCGCCACGGACAACCCCGTGCCCACCCCGCCCTTCTGGGGCTCCAAGGTCGTCAAGGGCATCCCGCTCAAGGACTACGCCTCCTGGCTGGACGAGGGCGCCCTGTTCAAGGGCCAGTGGGGGCTGAAGCAGGCCCGCGCCGGCGGCCCGACGTACGAGGAGCTGGTGGAGACCGAGGGCCGGCCCCGGCTGCGCGGCCTGCTGGACCGCATGCAGACCGACGGACTGCTGGAGGCGGCCGTCACGTACGGGTACTTCCCCTGCGTCTCCAAGGGCGACGACCTGATCATCCTGGGCGAGGACGGCACCGAGCGCACCCGCTTCACCTTCCCCCGCCAGCGGCGCGGCCGCCGGCTCTGCCTGGCCGACTTCTTCCGCCCCGAGGATTCGGGCGAGACCGATGTGATCGGCATGCAGGTCGTCACCGTCGGCAACCGGGTCTCCGAGGCCGCGAACGAGCTGTTTGCCACCGACTCCTACCGCGAGTACCTGGAGCTGCACGGCCTGTCCGTCCAGCTCGCCGAGGCCCTCGCCGAGTACTGGCACGCCCGCGTCCGCTCGGAGCTGGGCTTCGCCGGCGAGGACCCCGGCGACGTGGAGGACATGTTCGCCCTGAAGTACCGGGGCGCCCGCTTCTCCCTCGGCTACGGCGCCTGCCCCGACCTGGAGGACCGCGCCAAGATCGCCCGGCTCCTGGAGCCGGAGCGCATCGGGGTGGTGCTGTCGGAGGAGTTCCAGCTGCATCCCGAGCAGTCCACGGACGCCATCGTCATCCACCACCCCGAAGCCAAGTACTTCAACGCGCGCTAGGGCCTGTCCGGTCGATCTCGGCCTATCCGACCAAGATCGACCGGACAGACCCTAGCCACGATGCCCCAAGGGGCGCGGGGAACTGCGCGACCAGCCGACCACGGCCCGCAGCTGCCCACCTGACCTGCACGGACCTCTCAGTAAATGCTCACGCCGTACGCCGTCAGCGCCTCACCGACCGGCTGGAACCAGTTCGGTCCGGTGGGGTTGCTGTCGCAGTCGCCGTCGCCGCCGGAGAGCATGCCGTAGGCGACGGAGCCGCTGAAGAGCGGGCCGCCGCTGTCGCCGCCGTCGGCGCAGGCCGTGGTCTTGATGGTGCCGTAGACCTTGCTGCCGTCGTCGAAGGTGACCGTGGAGTTCAGCGCCGAGACGGTGCCGCTGGTCGTGCCGGAGACGCCGCCGCTCTTGTAGACGGTCTGGCCGACCGTGGGGGTCCCGTAGGAGCTGATGTCCTTGGTCGTGCTGTTGTAGTTCACCGTCCCCGGGTGGCTGGTGATGCTGTACTTCACCAGCGCGTAGTCATTGGTCGGGAACTCGCTGTCGTACGTGGTCCCGGCCTTGACCGTCTCGTCGTAGTCGCTGTACCAGGTGACCGCGTCGTTGCCGCAGTGGCCCGCGGTCAGGAAGTAGTACGTCGAGCCGCTGACGACGTTGAAGCCGACCGAGCACTGGTAGTCGCCGTAGTACGCGGCGTTGCCGCCCCGGAGCTTGGTGGTGATCCGGTGGGCCGTGCGCTCGATGACGGCCATGGAGCCCAGCTTCGCGGCGGCCGCCTTGAGAGCTGCGAGCCGGGCGCCCTTGACGGTGACGTCGGCGGTGATGACCACCTTGTTCGTCACCGGGTCCACCGAGGTTGCGGTGCCGGGGATGGTGAGCGAGTGGTCCAGCCCGGCCTGGGCCGTGCTCAGCTGGGCGGCGCTGTGGGCGACCAGCCTGGGCGTGGCACCGGCGGCCCGCACCGTGCGGGCGGCCGCGGCGTCGGTGACCGGTATGACCAGCCGCCCGGCGCCGTCGAGGTACGCGCCCGCCGTACGCGAGCTGCCCAGCTTCTTCTGGACGCTCGCCGACAGGGCCGAGATCTTCGCCGGGGACGGCTGCGCCGCCGGCAGCGCGGCCTGAGCCGGGGGAAGCACCACGGCGGCGGTGAGCAGCGCCGCCATGGCGGCGATACGGGTGGTTCTCAAGCAGGGCTCCTGTGAGACGAAATGGGAATGAGCACGACAGGTCGGGGCGACATGTTCCCATCAATCACTTAAGCCACAAGGGCCTCAATGGCTACATCTGTGTGAACGGGCGAATCCGTTTGGAAAGTCGTAGACTGGACGGTCCGGTAGAGGCCGGTCGCCCGCCCCACCACCGTGGAGCCATGGCGACCGGCCTTCGTCTCCCCTGGACAGCGCGAGGAGTGGGCCGTATGACCAGCACAATTCCCGCCGTGGACAACCGTCCGGCCGACGGTTCGGCACTGCAGGCCGTGCTTCTCGACATGGACGGCACCCTCGTGGACACCGAGGGCTTCTGGTGGGATGCGGAGGTCGAGGTCTTCGCCGAGATGGGCCACTACATCGACGAGGCCCACCGCGAGGTCGTGGTCGGCGGTCCGATGACCCGCAGCCTGGGCCACCTGATCTCGGTCACCGGCACGAACGCCACCCTCGCCGAGCTGTCGGCCCTGATCAACCGGCGCTTCACGGAGCTGATCCACCGGGGCGTGCCCCTGATGCCCGGTGCGCGCCGGCTGCTGACCGAACTCGGCGCCCACGGGGTGCCCACGGCGCTGGTCTCCGCCTCGCACCGGCACATCATCGACTCCGTACTGCGCTCGCTCGGCCCGGAGAACTTCGCCCTGTCCATCGCCGGCGACGAGGTCGCCAGGACCAAGCCGCACCCCGAGCCCTATCTGGTCGCGGCGGCCCGTCTCGGCGCCGATCCGGCCCGCTGCGTCGTCATCGAGGACACCCCGACCGGCGTCACCGCGGCGGAGGCGGCCGGCTGCCGGGTGGTGGCCGTGCCGTCCATCGCGCCCATTGAATCGGCACCCGGCAGGAGCGTTGTTCGATCCCTGGAACACATCGATCTGACTTTTCTGCGCTCTCTGATTACGGCCGTGCACTGAGCGTGTATTCGGAATACACGCGAGTAAGTGATTCTCATCACTTCAAAGGCCGTCGACAGGTGGCCCATTGGGTGCTGCGGGGCTTTGACGCCCAATAAGGGTGGTGTCGTTGTGTCCGTGTTGCTGCCCTAAGCGACCGGAACGTTCCGGTGTCCGGATATCGGAATGACCGGCCCCGTTACATGTCCGTGATTCCGCCTCAACGTCCCCGTGTTCTATTGCAGCCTGGCGTTCGAAGTACTGTCCTCGCACGTCAATGCCGCAGCCGTCGCAGCCCTTGCACAAGTTCGTCTCATCTTTGGTGCCGTACTTACTCAACCTCGGTATCGTCGCCCGAGCGTGCGAGCCCCCAACGCTGTCGACGGCCGGCGCCAATGACGTACCAGGACGACACGCGGCCGACGGCCGGAACAGGGAGAACAACGAGGATGAAGAGCAAGCTACTGGTGCTGCCGGCCCTGCTGGGTCTGAGTGCGCCTGTACTGGCTGGTTGTGGGGGCTCGGGCGGCAGCGGTTCCGACGGTTCCGCGATCGTTGTCGGCAGCACGGATTCCATCGTCGTGTCGAAGGACAACCCGTCCCCGCTCGACCCGGCCACCTCGTACGACGCGGCCACCTGGAACATCCTGTCGAACACGTTCCAGATGCTGCTCCGACTCCCGCGCAGCGGCACCACCCCGCAGCCCGACGCCGCGGAGAGCTGCGCTTTCTCCGACAAGCAGTCGGAGACCTACCGGTGCAAGCTCCGTTCGGGGCTGAAGTTCAGCAACGGCGACGCCCTGACCGCCGAGGACGTGAAGTTCTCCTTCGACCGGATGCTCAAGATCAAGAGCGATCTGGGTCCGGTCAGCCTGCTCTCCGGCCTCAAGAAGGTCGAGACCCAGGGCGACCGGGAGGTCATCTTCGACCTCAAGGCCTCCGACGCCACGTTCCCGTACAAGCTGGCCACGCCCGCCGGTGCCATCGTGGACAGCCAGGTGTACCAGGCGGACAAGCCGTACGAGGGCCTCAAGCTCGTCGGCTCCGGTCCGTACAAGCTGGACTCCTTCACCCAGGGCGACAAGGCCGTTCTGTCGAAGAACGAGGACTACAACGGCAATGTCGTGATGAAGAACAGCGGCATCGAGATCAAGTTCTTCGACGACTCCGCCAAGATGAAGAACGCCCTGGCCGACGGCACCATCGACGTCGTCGGCGGCTCGAGCGCCTTCAAGCCGGCCCAGATCACGGACCTCCAGGCGGGCAAGGTCAAGGGCGTCACCCTCACCGAGGCCTCCGGCACCGAGACCCGCTATCTGTTCTTCAACACGAAGTACGCTTCGGTGGCGCCGAAGGCGGTCCGCGAGGCCATCGCCCAGCTGATCAACCGTTCCACGCTCACCCGCGACACCTTCGAGCGCACGGTCGATCCGCTCTACTCGATCGTTCCGCAGGGCATCGCCGGCCACAAGAACTCGTTCTACAACATGTACGGCGAGCCCAGTCAGGCCCACGCGGCCAAGACCCTGCAGGACGCCGGCATCAGCACCCCGGTGAAGATCACCTACACCTACCGCACCACGGCCGGCTCCTCGGCGGGCGAGGAAGCCCTCTGGCTGCAGAAGTCGCTCAACGCCAGCGGGCTCTTCGCTGTCAGCCTCAAGAAGGTGGCGTACGACTCCTTCGTGGGCAACGCGATCGACGGCAAGTTCGCCTTCTACGGCATGGGGTGGGCCCCGGACTTCCCGGACGCCGACAACTACATCGCGCCGTTCATCAGCGAGAACTTCCTGGACCTGCCCTACAAGAGCAACGAGATCAACAACACGCTGCTCCCGCGCACCCGGGCGGACGCGGACCGGAACAGCACGGTCGCGGACTTCGGGACCATGCAGGACATCGTCGCCAAGGACATCCCGCTGATCCCGGTATGGCAGTCCAAGGGATATGTCGCCTCCCGGGACGGAATCACCGGTGTCGAGTGGCTCATCAACTCGTCATCCACCACCCAGTACTGGGAACTGGGTCACGGCGTGACAGGATGACCCCTCGGTCGCGCGGATCCCGGGGATGTTCCGCGCCCCGGATCCGCGTGGCCTTTTTGGTGAGGCCGAAATACCTGTGAGGAATGCTCGTGAGGAATCGAGTCCAGCGGCTGGCCCTTCCGCTCTCTGTGACAATGACGGCGGTGGTGGTCGCCGGCTGCGGCTCCGGAACCTCCAGTGGTGACTCCAGCGGTCAGGCCGTCACCATGGGCATCACCGACAAGATCACCTCCGTGGACCCGGCGGCCGGCTACGACGTGGGCTCCTGGATCGTCTTCAACAACGTCTTCCAGTCGCTGCTCGCCTTCCCCGACGGCTCGACCAAGCCGCAGCCCGACGCCGCCGAGCACTGCGAGTTCACCGACGAGGAGAGCCGGACCTTCTCCTGCACCCTGCGGTCCGGGCTGAAGTTCAGCAACGGCGACAAGCTGACCTCCGAGGACGTCAAGTACTCCTTCGAGCGCACCATCAAGATCAATGACGAGAACGGCCCGGCAGGCGCCCTGCTCGGCTCCGTCAAATCGATCGACACCCCCTCGGCCGAGAAGGTCGTCTTCCACCTGAAGTACTCCGACGCGACCTTCCCCATGAAGGTGGCCTCCGCCGCCGGCTCCATCGTGGACCACACCGAGTACAAAATGGATGCCCTGCGCACCGATGGCAAGGCCGTCGGCTCCGGCCCCTACACGCTGGACTCGTACGACAAGGACAAGAAGGCCGTCTTCAAGGTCAACGACAGCTACAGCGGCGACGCCAAGGCCAAGAACTCCGGCGTGACCATGAGCTTCTACAACGACGAGGACACCCTCAAGAAGGCCGTCACCGACGGCACCGTCGACTTCGCCTACCGCGGCCTGGCCACGGCCGACATAGCCAGGATCCAGGCGGCCTACGCCAGCGGGAAGGGCACCCTGCAGGTGATCGAGGGCAACGGCGCCGAGATCCAGCACCTCGTCTTCAACCTCGACGACGACGTGGTCGGCAAGAAGGCGGTACGGCAGGCCGTCGCCTACGTCATCGACCGCCAGACGATGATCCGCGATGTCTACAAGCGCACCGTGGAGCCGCTCTACTCGATCGTCCCGGCCGGCCTCACCGGCCACACCACCTCCTTCTTCGACCGCTACGGCGAGGGCGGTGACACCGCGAAGGCCCAGTCCGTGCTCACCGCCGCCGGTATCACCGACAAGGTCGCCTTCACCCTCTGGGCCACCCCGGTCCGCTACGGCACCGGCACCGTCGCGGAACTGCGGACCATCGCCAAGCAGCTCAACGCCACCGGACTGTTCGACGTCACCGTCAAGAGCGTCGACGCCGACACGTACGCCAAGAACATCGAGGCCGGCAAGTACGCCGCGTACGTCAAGGGCTGGGTCCCCGACTACCCGGACCCCGACAACTTCACCGCGCCGTTCTTCGGCGAGGGAAATGTGCTCTTCAACAACTACACCAACACGACGATCACCGGCTCCCTGATCCCGGGCACGGCCGCCCAGTCCGACCGCACCGCCGCCGTGGAGGACTTCAAGAAGATCCAGACCACCGTCGCCGAGGACGTGCCGGTCATCCCGCTCTGGCAGGGCAAGCAGTACGTCGTCGCCCGCAACGGCATCACCGGCCTGGAGTGGAGCCTGGACCCCGCGGCCGTCTTCCGCTTCTGGGAGATCGAGAAGACCGACTCCTGAGGGCCGGCGCCCGGGAGTAGGGGCCCCGGGACTACTGGGCCCCGGGGCGCACCAGCCCGCTCTCGTACGCGTAGACCGCCGCCTGCACCCGGTCGCGCAGCGCCAGCTTGGTCAGCACATGCCCGACATGGGTCTTCACCGTCGTCTCGCTGACGAAAAGCTCGGCCGCGATCTCCGCGTTCGACAGGCCGCGCGCCACCAGCTTCAGCACCTCGACCTCGCGCTCGGTCAGCGTGTGCAGCGGCTGCGGCACCGCGTCCTCGCCGGACGGCAGCCGGCCCGCGTACTTGTCCAGCAGCCGCCGGGTGATGCTCGGCGCGAGCATCGCCTCGCCGCCGGCGACCACCCGGATCGCCTGCACCAGCTCGGTCGCGGGCGCGTCCTTGAGCAGAAAACCGCTGGCCCCGGCGCGCAGCGCCTCCACCACGTACTCGTCCAGGTCGAAGGTGGTCAGCACCAGCACCTTGGCCGGGCCGTCCCGGCCCGGTCCGGTGATCTGCCGGGTCGCCTCCACCCCGTCCATCCGGGGCATCCGGATGTCCATCAGCACCACATCGGGCTGCAACGCCCGCACCTGGTCCAGGGCCTGCTGGCCGTCCCCGGCCTCCCCGACCACCGCCAGGTCCGGCTCGGCCTCCAGGATCATCCGGAAGCCGGTGCGCAGCAGCGGCTGATCGTCCACCAGCAGGACGCGAATCGCCACGGGATCTCCTTACGCGGTCACTGAGGTGGTGACTGACGAGTCCTCATTCTTCCCCACCACAGGGAGCGGATAGGGCGGGGGAGTGCCCCCGAAGGACGGGCACACCGCCTGGTGGTCGCACCAGCCGCACAGCGGCCCCTTGCGCGGCTGCCAGTCACCCGTCTCGGTCGCCAGCCGGATCGCGTCCCACAGCGCCTCCAGCTTGCGCGCCACCGTCCGCAGATCCGCCTCCGTCGGGTCGTACGTCAGCACGTCCCCGCTGCCCAGATAGACCAGCTGGAGCCGGCGCGGCACCACCGCGCGCAGCCGCCACAGCACCAGGGCGTAGAACTTCATCTGGAACAGCGCCTCGTCCGCATACTCCGGGCGCGGGGCCTTGCCGGTCTTGTAGTCCACCACCCGCAGATCGCCGGTGGCGGGGGCGACATCCAGCCGGTCCACATAGCCGCGCAGCGTCAGCCCCGACTCCAGCTCGGTCTCCACGTACAGCTCGCGCTCGGCCGGCTCCAGCCGCGTCGGGTCCTCCAGCGAGAACCACCGCTCCACCAGCGCGGCGGCGCTCTCCAGCCACGGGGCCAGCTCCGAGCCCTCGTCCGCGAAGAGCTCCGCCAGCTCCGGCCGCTCCGCCCGCAGCTTGTCCCACTGCCCCGGCACCATCGCGCGTGCCCGGTCCGGCGTCCGCTCCGCCGCCGGTGAATCGAACAGCCGCTCCAGCACCGCGTGCACCACCGTGCCCCGGGTGGCCGCGGGGCTCGGCTTCTCCGGCAGCCGGTCGATCACCCGCAGCCGGTACAGCAGCGGGCACCGCATGAAGTCCGACGCACGCGAAGGCGACAGCGACGACGGTGGCCGCGGCGGGACGGCGTCAGTAGTGGAACTCATGGCAGGACCTTACGGCGTACCACCGACAGCCGGTGTCCGCTCCGCGCGAGCGGGCAATACCATCAAGGCAGATCCAGCATCAACGAGGGGAACAAGTGAGCGAGAACGGGCAATCGCCGTCGGACGGCGCGCAGCACCCCGGCTCCGGCGACGGGCCTGCCAAGCGCCCGCCCGGCGGAGGATTCCTGATGGGCCGCATCTTCGGCGTGCCCGTCTACGTCGCCCCCAGCTGGTTCCTCGTCGCCGCCCTCATCACCTGGGTCTTCGGCGGCCAGCTCGACCGCGTACTGCCCGAGCTCGGCAACCTCCGCTACCTCGTCTCCCTGTTCTTCGCGGTCGCCTTCTACGCCTCCGTACTCGTCCACGAACTCGCCCACACCGTGGCCGCGCTCCGCTTCGACCTCCCCGTACGCCGCATCCAGCTCCAGTTCTTCGGCGGCGTCTCCGAGATCGAGAAGGAGTCCGAGACCCCCGGCCGCGAATTCGTCCTCGCGTTCGTCGGCCCGCTGCTCTCGCTGGTCCTCTCCGGCGTCTTCTGGCTGGGCATGCAGGCCGTGGATCCCGGCACCGTCCCCGGCGTACTGCTCGCCGGGCTCATGATCAGCAACCTGATCGTCGCCGCGTTCAACCTGCTGCCCGGCCTGCCGCTCGACGGCGGCCGGATGCTGCGCGCCGTGGTCTGGAAGATCACCGGCAAGCCCATGACCGGCACCGTCGCCGCGGCCTGGACCGGCCGCGCGCTGGCCATCGCCGTCCTCATCGGCCTGCCCCTGCTCTCCTACGCGGGCGGCGTCTCCGACGGCAGCGAAGGCTCCACCGGCTTCGACTCCCTCACCGACGCCCTGCTCGCCGCCATCCTCGCCGCCATCATCTGGACCGGCGCCGGCAACAGCCTGCGCATGGCCCGGCTGCGCGAGCACCTCCCCGAACTCCAGGCCCGCACCCTCACCCGCCGCGCCGTCCCCGTCGCCTCCGACACCCCCCTGTCCGAGGCCCTGCGCCGCGCCAACGAGGCCGGAGCCCGCGCCCTCGTAGTCGTCGACGGCGCCGGTGACCCCACCGCCGTCGTCCGCGAGGCCGCCATCGTCGGCGTCCCCGAACACCGCCGCCCCTGGGTCGCCGTCTCCGGCCTCGCCCAGGACATCAAGCCCGGAATGAAGGTTTCGGCGGAGCTGGCCGGAGAGGACCTCCTGGACACCCTGCGGGCCACCCCGGCGACCGAGTACCTGGTCGTCGAGCCGACCGGCGAGATCTACGGCGTGCTCTCCACTGCCGACGTGGAACGGGCCTTCCTGGCCGCGATGGCGCGACAGCCTTCTTAGCGGCGAGTTCGCCTCCGCTGCGCTCAGCCACTGCCTCCTCCTTTTTTGGGCTCGGTTCGCCTCCGCTGCGCTCAGCCACTGTCGACGGTCGATCGTGCTCGACTCGCTCGTTCCTCGCGAGCCTCCGCGCGTTCTCCCTTTCGACAGCGGCCGCTCCGCTTCGGCTCACTCGCCGAGGTCGGCCGCAGATCGTGGGCTGGGCGTCGACCGAAGGGTCCGCACCGTGGGGAATCGGGGCTCCGGTGAGCCGGTAGGGTTAGCGCCATGTCCGAACCGACCGGTGCCGCCCGTCGTCGCGGCCCCTTCCAGGTCGGGGACCAGGTCCAGCTCACCGACCCCAAGGGACGCCACTACACCTTCACGCTCGAAGCCGGGAAGCAGTTCCACACCCACAAGGGTGCCTTCTCGCACGACGAGCTGATCGGTGCTCCCGAGGGCAGTGTTGTCCGCACCACGGGAAACGTCGCCTACCTCGCGCTGCGCCCCCTGCTCCCCGACTACGTCCTGTCCATGCCCCGCGGCGCCGCCGTGGTCTACCCCAAGGACGCGGGGCAGATCCTGGCCATGGCCGACATCTTCCCCGGCGCCCGCGTCGTCGAGGCAGGCGTCGGTTCCGGCTCCCTCAGCAGCTTCCTGCTGCGCGCCATCGGCGACCAGGGCATGCTGCACTCCTACGAGCGCCGCGCCGACTTCGCCGAGATCGCCACCGGCAACGTCGAACGCTACTTCGGCGGCCCCCACCCCGCCTGGCAGCTCACCGTCGGCGACCTCCAGGACAACCTCAGCGACACCGACGTCGACCGCGTCATCCTGGACATGCTCGCCCCCTGGGAGTGCCTGGAGGCCGTCTCCAAGGCCCTCGTCCCCGGCGGCATCGTCTGCGCCTACGTCGCCACCACCACCCAGCTCGCCCGCACCGTCGAGGCGATCCGCGAACACGGCACCTTCAACGAGCCGTCCGCCTGGGAGACCATGGTCCGCACCTGGCACGTCGAGGGCCTCGCCGTACGCCCCGACCACCGCATGATCGGGCACACCGGCTTCCTCCTCACCGCCCGCCGCCTCGCGGACGGCGTCGAGCCCCCGCTGCGCCGCCGCAGGCCCGCCCCGGGTGCGTACGGCGAGGACTACACCGGTCCCGGCAGCGCCAGCCGCGGCGGCAAGCCCGCCGCGCCCGCCGCCACGCCCGAGACCGACTAGACAGAACGCAACCCGAACACCGTCGCCGCCGGAATCCCGCCAGGGACCGGCGGCGACACCGTTGCGGGCACCGGGACCCGGTCGTACCGCCCCCGTGTGACATATGGCACCATGCTGGCCACACCAGCAACACGAACTCCAGAAGTCCACGAACTCCACAGGAGAAAAGGCGAGTGCAGCCCTCCGCAGGCCCGGCCCCGGCCCTCCCGCACACCCGAGCCCGCTCGGTGCACTGGATCACCACGGCAGCCGTCGTAGCCGCCGTCATAGGAGCCGGAAGCCTCGTCCAGCCCGCCGACGCCGCCTCCGCCGCTGCCCGGCACGTCTCCGGAGCCCCCGACGCCGGGAAGGCCCACTACCCCCTGGACTGCGCGGGAGGCCCCGTGGACGTCGTCAGCCACGCCTCCGGCGACCTGGACCACGACGGCCGCCCCGAGACCGTCGCCGTGGTCCGCTGCCATTCCGAGACCGGCACCCCGCCCAGCGGCGTCTACGTGCTCTCCCAGGGCGCCGCGGGCAGCCAGGCGCCCCGCATCGTCGAGACCCTGGTGAATCCCAAGGACCAGCGCAGCATCAAGGACCTCCGGATCACCGAAGACGGCACGGTCACCGCCACCGTCCTCGGCTACTCCAGCGAGGACGTACCCCGATGCTGCCCCGATCAGCAGCGGGTTTACACCTGGCAGTGGCGCTCGGGCACGTACTACGCGATCCCCGGGCCGCTCGCCTCAACAGCCGTGTGACACGTCACACGGCATCCGGCCCATACACCTCTACACTGTCCGAAACCCGACGCACATGGATGCAGTCGCCAGGGCATTCCTTGGCGGAATCCACCACATCGGTCAGCAGCGGCAGCGGCACCGGCGCGGTGGCTCCGGGTGCCTGGCGCAGCTCGTCATCGTCGCCCTTGACGTAGGCGAGCCCGTCGATATCAAGCTCGAAGATCTCGGGCGCATACTGCACACAGATCCCGTCGCCGGTGCACAGGTCCTGGTCGATCCAGACTTCCAGAGCCTCGCCCACTGCCTCGCTCACGGGAACATCGCCTGCCGTTCATAGTCCGGTCGGAACCGGGATGGAACCGCCCCTGACGGGCGTTGACCGAATCGACGATACCCGCGCCCGCTTTCCGATGTTGCTGGGTGGGTATTCACCTCGCGAGAGGACGTGCGCAAGGGTGAAGATCGGACACACCCCGACCGTCTTTAGTGATCTAGGGGTTTACACCCCTACCGGCACAGGTAGGGTCTGGAAACGTCCAGCTCCCCTTGGAGGAGGTGAGGACCGTGGCGGCCCACGACGACGACATCAACCGTGGCGGCCGATCTGCCCGTGGTCAGGATGACCAAACGGGCCAGGTCGCCTTTCTTGAGCAGGAGATCGCCGTCCTGCGACGTAAGCTCGCCGACTCTCCGCGTCACACGAGAATTCTCGAGGAGCGGATCGTCGAGCTGCAGACCAGTCTGGCAGGCGTGTCCGCTCAGAACGAGCGGCTGGCGAACACGCTCCGCGAGGCCCGCGACCAGATCGTGGCCCTCAAGGAGGAGGTCGACAGGCTCGCACAGCCGCCTGCCGGCTTCGGCGTGTACCTGCAGGCGAACGAGGACGGAACAGCCGACATCTTCACCGGCGGCCGCAAGCTGCGGGTGAACGTCAGCCCGTCCGTCGAACTGGAAGAACTCCGGCGCGGCCAGGAAGTCATGCTCAACGAGGCACTCAACGTGGTGGAAGCCATGGCCTTCGAGAGCATCGGCGACATCGTCACCCTCAAGGAAGTCCTTGAGGACGGCGAACGAGCCCTGGTCATCGGACACACCGACGAGGAAAGGGTGGTCCGGCTCGCCGAACCACTGCTCGACGGCGCCCTGCGCGTCGGCGACGCCCTGCTCCTGGAACCGCGCTCCGGATACGTCTACGAGCGCGTCCCCAAGAGCGAGGTCGAAGACCTCGTCCTCGAAGAGGTCCCCGACATCGACTACCGCCAGATCGGCGGCCTCGGCAACCAGATCGAGCAGATCCGCGACGCGGTGGAACTGCCCTACCTGCACGCCGAGCTGTTCAAGGAGTACGACCTGCGCCCGCCCAAGGGCGTCCTGCTCTACGGCCCTCCGGGCTGCGGTAAGACCCTCATCGCCAAGGCAGTCGCCAACTCCCTTGCCAAGAAGGTCGCCGAGGTCACCGGGCAGCCCCAGGGCAAGAGCTACTTCCTGAACATCAAGGGCCCCGAACTGCTCAACAAGTACGTCGGCGAGACCGAGCGGCAGATCCGCCTGGTCTTCCAGCGTGCGAGGGAGAAGGCCAGCGAGGGCACCCCCGTCATCGTCTTCTTCGACGAGATGGAATCCCTCTTCCGGACCCGAGGTTCCGGTGTCAGCTCGGACGTGGAGAACACCATCGTCCCCCAGCTGCTCGCCGAGATCGACGGTGTGGAAGGCCTGGAGAACGTCATCGTCATCGGCGCCTCCAACCGCGAGGACATGATCGACCCCGCGATCCTGCGGCCCGGCCGCCTGGACGTGAAGATCAAGATCGAGCGGCCGGACGCCGAGGCGGCCAAGGACATCTTCTCCAAGTACCTCGTCCCGACCCTCCCGCTGCACAGCGAGGACATGTCGGAACACGGTGGATCGAGCGCCGGCACCGTCGACGCCATGATCCAGGCCGTGGTCGAGCGGATGTACACCGAGACCGAGGAGAACCGCTTCCTGGAGGTCACCTACGCCAACGGTGACAAGGAAGTCCTCTACTTCAAGGACTTCAACTCCGGCGCCATGATCCAGAACATCGTGGACCGGGCCAAGAAGATGGCGATCAAGGACTGGCTCGACCACAAACAGCGCGGACTCCGCGTCGCTCACCTGCTCGCCGCCTGCGTGGACGAGTTCAAGGAGAACGAGGACCTGCCCAACACCACCAACCCGGACGACTGGGCCCGCATCTCCGGCAAGAAGGGCGAACGGATCGTGTTCATCCGTACGCTCGTCACCGGCAAGCAGGGCGCCGACACCGGCCGGTCCATCGACACCGTCGCCAACACCGGCCAGTACCTGTAGAGCGACCACCCTCCGGCTGCGGGTGCCCACGCAGGGGCACCCGCAGCCGGACCCGTTTCACCCCCCGAAGCCCCCCGACCACACCCCGACACCACCCGGAAGACCCCGAAGAAAGCGCGTAATGATCTCCCCAGCGCCGCCATCGCGTTCTAGGCTCATCGGTATGGCACCACGAGCCGCTCTAGGGCCATATGCGAAGCGGTACTTGAGCGTCCGGCCCAGCACGGGCCGGAGCCGGGCAAGGAGGGCCGCATGACCGTACGGCGAGTAATGGGTATCGAGACGGAGTACGGGATCTCCGTCCCCGGTCACCCGAACGCCAATGCCATGCTCACCTCATCCCAGATCGTCAACGCCTACGCGGCGGCGATGCACCGGGCGCGCCGCGCCCGCTGGGACTTCGAGGAGGAGAACCCGCTGCGGGACGCCCGCGGCTTCGACCTGGCCCGCGAAACCGCGGACTCCAGCCAGCTCACGGACGAGGACATCGGCCTGGCCAACGTCATCCTGACGAACGGCGCCAGGCTGTACGTGGACCACGCCCACCCCGAGTACTCCTCGCCCGAGGTCACCAACCCCCTCGACGCGGTCCTGTGGGACAAGGCCGGCGAGCGCATCATGGCCGAGGCCGCCGAGCGCGCGGCCCAGCTTCCCGGCGCCCAGCCCATCCACCTGTACAAGAACAACACCGACAACAAGGGCGCCTCCTACGGCACCCATGAGAACTACCTGATGAAGCGGGAGACCCCCTTCTCGGACATCGTCCGGCATCTCACGCCGTTCTTCGTGTCCCGGCAGGTGGTCACCGGCGCCGGACGGGTCGGAATCGGCCAGGACGGCCACGAGCACGGCTTCCAGATCAGCCAGCGAGCGGACTACTTCGAGGTCGAGGTCGGGCTCGAAACCACCTTGAAGCGCCCCATCATCAACACCCGGGACGAACCGCACGCCGACGCCGAGAAGTACCGCCGGCTGCACGTGATCATCGGCGACGCGAACCTCTCCGAGATCTCCACCTACCTCAAGCTCGGCACGACCGCCCTGGTCCTGTCGATGATCGAGGACAGCTTCATCAACGTCGACCTCGCCGTCGACCAGCCCGTCCGCACCCTGCACCAGGTCAGCCACGACCCCACCCTGGGGCGGCTCATCACCCTGCGCAGCGGCCGGACACTCACCGCCGTCCAGCTCCAGATGGAGTACTGCGAGCTGGCCCGTAAATACGTCGAGGACCGCTTCGGCACCGACGCCGACGACCAGACCAAGGACGTCCTCGGGCGCTGGGAAGACGTCCTCAACCGCCTCGAAACCGACCCCATGAGCCTGTCCGGCGAGCTCGACTGGATCGCCAAGCGAGAGCTCATGGAAGGCTACCGCCGCCGGGACAACCTCGGCTGGGACGCCGCCCGCCTCCACCTCGTCGACCTCCAGTACGCCGACGTACGCCCCGACAAGGGCCTCTACAACCGCCTCGTCGCCCGCGGCCGCATCCAGCGGCTCCTCGACGAGGACCACGTCACCCGGGCCCGTACCAAGCCCCCGGAGGACACCCGCGCCTACTTCCGCGGCCGCTGCCTCGAGCAGTACGCCGACGACGTCGCCGCCGCCTCCTGGGACTCCGTGATCTTCGACCTCCCGGGCCGGGACTCGCTTCAGCGCGTCCCCACCCTGGAGCCGCTGCGGGGGACCCGCAACCACGTCAAGGAACTCCTCGACCGCTGCCGTACCGCAGAAGACCTGGTCCGGATCCTGTCCGGGGGCTGAGGCGCGGCTGAAATGGGCCAGAACCGGGAATCATCCAGGTAGGCCCCGTACGTTAGACCAGGCAAGAAGTATTCGAGGGTCTATGTCAGACCCTCCTAGTAGGGTCTGAACTGATCTTGTAGGACATGACACCGGAGCGGGGTGAGGGACATGGCTACGAAGGACACCGGCGGCGGACAGCAGAAGGCCACGCGTTCGACGGAGGAGGTCGAGGAGACCGCGCAGGACGCGCAGGGCTCCGAGGATCTCAAGGAGCGGCAGGAGAAGCTGTCGGACGACGTGGACTCCGTACTTGACGAAATTGACGATGTACTCGAGGAGAACGCCGAGGATTTCGTGCGGTCCTTCGTGCAGAAAGGCGGGGAGTAAGGGGCTCGGCGCGCTTTCACCTTCGAATCGAAGGTAGCGGGGGATGGAAGCGGTCGGTGAACCGGACTCGAAGCACTGCCCGGGTTGCAAGAGAGACTTGCCTCCCGTCGCCTTCGCGCGGGACAGGAATCGGCGCGATGGGCTTCAGTCGCGATGTCGGCAGTGCGTGGCGGAATACGGTGCCGCGCACTACCGGCGCCGCCGCGAGGCCATGGGAAAGCCGGTACGGGAGAAGGCGGATGTTCCGGCCGGGCACAAGCTCTGCCGGATGTGCGGTGAGGTCAAGCCGCACAGCGAGTGGCATCGCAATGCGACCGCATCCGACGGTCTGTCGACACGCTGTAAGGCGTGTCGGGCAGTCCTGGGGCGGCAAGGCCATCTCAAGCGTCAGTACGGCATGACCGAAGCCGAACGGGACGCCATGGTCGCCGAGCAATTCGGCATCTGCCGTATCTGTTTGGCAGCCTCCGCAGAACATGTGGATCACGACCACGAGACGGGTAGGGTCCGTGGCGTACTGTGCTTCAGCTGCAACGCCGCACTGGGGCAGTTCAAGGATCAGCCCGACGTCATACGGCGGGCAGCCGCTTACGTGGAAGGAAACGTGTGGAAGCCAACACTCGTAGCACCGGGCGTCTACCAGCTGCCTTCCTGACGCCTGGCTCGTCCTCGTTCTTCGACTTCCTGGGCGACCACTCGCCGCAGCTCCTCCCGCACAACCGCCCGCTGCCGGCGACGCTCGGCGCGGTGGAGCTGCCGCACGGCACGACGATCGTGGCGGCGACGTTCCCCGGCGGGGTGGTCCTCGCGGGTGACCGGCGGGCGACGATGGGCAATGTGATCGCGCAGCGGGACATCGAGAAGGTGTTCCCGGCGGACGAGTACTCGGCCGTCGGCATCGCCGGCACCGCGGGCCTGGCCGTGGAGATGGTGAAGCTGTTCCAGCTGGAGCTGGAGCATTACGAGAAGATCGAGGGGGCGGTGCTGTCCCTGGAGGGCAAGGCGAACCGCCTGTCGACGATGATCCGGGGCAATCTGGGGATGGCTCTCCAGGGCCTGGCCGTGGTGCCGCTCTTCGCGGGGTACGACACGGACCGTGAGAAGGGCCGGATCTTCTCGTACGACGTGACGGGCGGGCGCTCGGAGGAGCACGGGTTCGCGGCCACCGGCTCGGGGTCGGTGTTCGCGCGCGGGGCGCTGAAGAAGCTGTACCGCAAGGATCTGACGGAGGAGCAGACGACGACGCTCGTCGTGCAGGCCCTCTATGACGCGGCCGACGATGACTCGGCGACGGGTGGTCCGGATGTGGCGCGCCGGATCTTCCCGATCGTGACCGTGATCACGGAGGACGGTTTCAAGAAGCTGTCGGAGGACGAGTCCTCCGAGATCGCCCGTTCCATCATCGAGCGGCGGCTGGAGCAGCCGGACGGCCCGCGGGCCGAGCTGCTCTGAGTAGATGTACAGATCCATGTACCCGCCATTGACAGAAAGGGACGGATAGCCGGTGTCGACGCCGTTCTATGTCTCACCTCAGCAGGCCATGGCGGACCGCGCCGAGTATGCCCGCAAGGGCATCGCGCGCGGCCGCAGCGTCGTCGTGTTGCAGTACACCGACGGCATCGTCTTCGTCGCCGAGAACCCGTCCCGGGCGCTGCACAAGGTCAGCGAGATCTATGACCGGATCGCCTTCGCGGCGGTGGGCAAGTACAACGAGTTCGAGAATCTGCGGATCGGCGGCGTCCGGTACGCGGATCTGCGGGGCTATACCTACGACCGTGATGACGTCACGGCGCGCGGGCTGGCCAATGTGTATGCCCAGACGCTGGGCACGATCTTCTCCAGTGTGGGCGAGAAGCCCTACGAGGTGGAGCTGATCGTCGCGGAGGTCGGTCCGGGGCCGGAGGACGACCAGATCTACCGGTTGCCGCATGACGGCTCGATCGTGGATGAGCACGGTGCGGTGGCGGTCGGTGGTAATTCGGACCAGATCGGCAGTTATCTGGATCAGCGGCACCGTGACGGGATGTCGCTGGCGGAGGCGCTGAAGCTGGCGGTGGAGTCGCTGGGCCGGGACACCAACGGCACGGACCGTCAGCTGACGGCCGAGCAGCTGGAGGTCGCGGTGCTGGACCGGACGCGGCCGCAGCAGCGGAAGTTCAAGCGGATTCTGGGGCGTCAGCTCAGCCGTCTGCTGGAGGCGGAGGACGCTTCGGCGACGAAGACGGACGAGCCGTCGGATGAGGCGGAGGAGTAGCCCGTCCGCCGTATCCAACGTATCGAAAGCGCCCCGGTCGGCTTCATGCCTGCCGGGGCGCTGCCGTTGAGCCGCGTGCGATGAGCTGGACGGGGAGTTCGACGCCGGTGACGGGGCGGCCTTCGAGGGTGTGGAGGAGGGCTGTCATGCCGTCGGCGCCGACGGCGTCGGCGGGGAGCCGGACGGTGGTGAGTTCGGGTTCGACGGCGCTGGCGAGGGCGAAGTCGTCGTAGCCGGTGACGGAGATGTCGTCGGGGACGCGGAGCCCGAGGCGGCGCAGCGCTTTGCAGGCGCCGATGGCGAGGATGTCGTCGTCGCAGATGAGGGCAGTGGGGCGGGGGCCGGGGCGGGTGAGGAGGCGTTCGGTGGCGTGCCGGGCGTCCTCGAAGTCGAGGGCGGAGCGCTCGGCGGGGGGAGTGGTGCCGAGGGCGTCGGTGAGGGCTTGGCCGCGTACGCGGAAGGTCCAGGTGTCGATGCCGGCGGCGAGGTGGGCGATGCGGTCGGGCCGGTGGCCCAGGCCGAGGAGGTGCCGGGCGATCTGCCGCATGCCGTCGGCGATGGCGAGGTTGACGGTGGCGGCGGGGCCGGCCTCGGCGGGGTCGGCGTCGAGCATCACCAGGGGGAGTCCGCCGTCGGCGATGGCGGCGAGGGCGTCGGCGGCCATGGAGGAGGCGATGATGCCGTCCAGGGCGGCCTGGGCGGAGCCGAAGGGGTCGCGGGCGGGGCCGACGCCTTCGGGGGAGGGGTAGAGGACGACGCCGAAGCCGTTCTCGCCCGCTACCCGGGCGGCGCCGGTGTAGACGCGGGCGAAGTACTCGTTGGTGATCGACGGCACGACCAGCAGGGCGGTGCGGGTGCGGCCGAGCCGCAGGTTGCGGGCGGCGAGGTTCGGCCGGTAGCCGAGCGCCTCGGCGGCGTCGCGTACGGCGCCGGCGGTGCGTTCGGAGACCCGGCCGCGCCACTTCTCGCCGAGGACGAGGGACACGGTGGCCTGGGAGACTCCGGCCGCGCGGGCCACGTCCCGGCTGGTGGGTCTGGCCGGTGGCGCTGGGCTGCCCGTGCGCGTCACGTCGGAGCCGGTCCTCTCGTCTCGCGGTCGCGCGGGGACGTCCGTGGGGTGGACCCGCGCTGTGCGCCCATGCTACGTATAGACCAGCGCGTTATACGTAACACTCACGGAGAAGCGGGGGCAGCACATGGCAGCCGGGTACCTGGATCTGCTGCGCACCCGCCATGCGGCCCGGCTGCTCGCCGGCACCCTGGTCGGGCGGCTGCCCAATGCCACCGCGGCCCTCGGCATCGTGCTGCTCACCCGCTCCGAGGGCGGCGATTTCACCCTCGCGGGGGTCCTGTCCGCCGTCTACGGCATCGCCACCGCCGTCGGCCAGCCGCTGCTGGGCCGGGCCGTGGACCGCTACGGGCAGCCCCGGGTGATGCTCCCGGCGGCCCTGCTCTCCGCCGCGGGCATGGCCGTGTTCGCCTTCAGCGGCCCCGAGCCGCTCCCGCTCGCCTACGCCGCCATGCTGGTCGCCGGGCTGTTCACGCCGCCCCTGGAGGGCGGCCTGCGGGCGCTGTGGCCGAGTGTGCTGAAGCGGGCGGACCGGGTGCACGCCGCGTACGCGCTGGACGCCGCCGCGCAGGAGGTGATGTTCGCGCTGGGCCCGCTGCTGGTGACCCTGCTGGTGGCCGCGTTCTCCGAGACGGCGGCCCTGCTGTGGATCGCGGCGGTCGGGGTCGCCGGGGCGCTGTCCGTGGTCACCTCGCCGCCCTCCCGGGTGTGGCGGGCGGAGCCGCGTGCGGCGGACTGGCTGGGGCCGCTGCGGGCGCCGGGGCTGGTGGCGATGACCGGCACGTTCTTCTTCGTCGGGGTCGCGCTCGGCTCGATCGCGGTCGCCTCGGTCGCGTACGCCGACGTGCACGGCGGCGGCATGGTGTCCAGCTAGCTCCTGTCGGCCCTAAGCCTCGGCGCGCTGCTCGGCGGCCTGGTCTACGGGGCCCGGCACTGGCCCGGGATCCCCGAGCGGCGGCTGCGGCTGCTCACGGCGGGCCTGGCGCTCTGCTACCTGCCGCTGGCCCTGGTCCCCGGGGTGGCCGCGATGACGGCCCTGGCGGGGCTGTCCGGTCTGTTCCTGGCCCCATCGCTGGCCTGCGCCTTCGTGGTCGTCGACCGGCACGCGCCGGCGGGGACGGTCACCGAGGCCTTCTCGTGGCTGGTGACCGCCTTCGGCGTCGGCGCGGCCGTCGGCACGGCCGCCGCGGGGCCCGCGGCCCAGTACGGGGGAGCGTCGGCGGCCTTCGCCGTGGCGGGTGCGGGCGGCCTGGTGGCGCTGCTGGTCATGGTCGCTACTGGCCGGTTTCTTGCCTTCCCAAACCCCGCGGGCGCACTTGAAAAAGATCGAATCGCCGCGCCCGAACCCGGTTTCACATCCACGCATCAGGCGTAATGTTCAGTCATGGACCGCCGCATTTTCGGGCTGGAGAACGAGTACGGCGTCACATGTACGTTCCGTGGACAGCGGCGTCTGTCCCCGGACGAGGTGGCGCGGTACCTCTTCCGCCGTGTCGTGTCATGGGGTCGTAGCAGCAACGTATTTCTTCGCAACGGCGCCCGCCTCTACCTCGATGTCGGCTCGCACCCGGAGTACGCCACTCCCGAGTGCGACAACGTGACGGAGTTGGTCACCCACGACAAAGCCGGCGAGCGCATTCTCGAAGGCCTCCTCGTCGACGCCGAAAGGCGGCTGCACGAAGAGGGCATCGCAGGCGACGTCTACCTCTTCAAGAACAACACCGACTCCGCCGGGAACTCCTACGGCTGCCACGAGAACTACCTGGTGGCCCGCCACGGGGAGTTCTCGCGCCTCGCCGACATCCTCATCCCCTTCCTCGTCACCCGGCAGCTGATCTGCGGCGCGGGCAAGGTGCTGCAGACCCCCAGAGGCGCGGTCTACTGCGTCAGCCAGCGGGCCGAGCACATCTGGGAGGGCGTCAGCTCCGCGACCACCCGTTCCCGTCCGATCATCAACACCCGTGACGAGCCGCACGCGGACGCCGAGCGCTACCGGCGCCTGCACGTCATCGTCGGCGACTCCAATATGTCCGAGACGACCATGCTGCTCAAGGTCGGCGCCACCGACCTGGTGCTGCGCATGATCGAGGCGGGCACGGTGATGCGCGACCTGACCCTGGAGAACCCGATCCGGGCCATCCGCGAGGTCAGCCACGACATCACCGGCCACCGCAAGGTGCGCCTGGCGTCGGGCCGGGAGGCCTCCGCCCTGGAGATCCAGGAGGAGTACTACTCCAAGGCGGTGGACTTCTGCGAGCGCCGCGGCATCCGCAGCGGTGTCATCGAGCAGGTCCTCGAACTGTGGGGACGCACCCTGCAGTCCATCGGCAGCGGCGATCTCGCCGCGATCGGCACCGAGATCGACTGGGTGATGAAGTACCAGCTGATCGAGCGATACCGGGCCCGCGACAACATCACCATGTCGCACCCGCGCATCGCGCAGATAGACCTCGCCTACCACGACATCCACCGCCGCCGGGGGCTGTACTACCTGCTGGAGAAACGCGGCCAGGCCAAGCGGATCTGCAACGACCTGAAGATCTTCGAGGCCAAGTCGGTGCCCCCGCAGACCACCCGGGCCCGGCTGCGCGGCGACTTCATCCGCCGTGCGCAGGAGCAGCGCCGGGACTTCACCGTCGACTGGGTGCATCTCAAGCTCAATGACCAGGCGCAGCGCACGGTGCTGTGCAAGGACCCGTTCCGGTCGGTCGACGACCGGGTGGAGAAGCTCATCGCCGGTATGTGAGCGCCTTTGGAGCACCTGTGGTGCTTCCCATAGCAGTTGATGTGAATGCGACGCGGGGCCCCGTACGTTACTCGTACGGGGCCCTTCGCGCGTCGTAGAGTGGCGCGCACCGAACCGACCGCCCAAGGGCTGTCCCGCAGATACCACCAATGAGCTGAGGCATTTACTGTGCGCCGACTTGCCCACCCGTCGCCCACCACCACCCTTGTAAGGAAGCGTCGCTCCGCTCCCTTGCTTTCTCTCTTCATCGTCCCCGCGCTGCTGCTGACAGCGGCCTGCGGCAGCGATGACAAGGGCTCTTCCGATTCCGCGACCGGGGCTGTTCCCAAGATCACCGCCGGAGCGAAGTTCGGCGAGAAGCCGACGGTCGCCAAGGGCACCGGTACCGCGTCGAAGACGCTGCTCACCGAGACGACGGTGCAGGGCAATGGCGCGACCGTGAAGAAGGGTGACTTCATCTCGGCGAACTACCTGGGCCAGATCTACAAGTCGGCGAAGGTCTTCGACAACAGCTACGACCAGAAGAAGGCCATCACCACCTCGATCGGCACCAGCTCGGTCATCAAGGGCTGGGACCAGGCGCTGGTGGGCAAGAAGGTCGGCAGCCGGGTGGTGATGGTGATCCCGCCGAGCCTCGGCTATGGCAGCCAGGCGGTCAGCACGACGATCCCGGCCAACTCCACGCTGGTCTTCGTCGTGGACATCGTCTCCACCACCACCGTCCCGACCAACGCCAAGGGCACGGTGGTGAAGCAGACCGACGCGAGCCTGCCCGTCATCGGCACCAACACCGACGGCAAGGCCCCGTCCGTCACCGTCCCGTCCTCCAAGACGCCGCCGAGCAAGCTCGTCTCGAACTACGTCATCGAGGGTGACGGCAAGGCGGTCAAGAGCACCGACACGGTCGTCGTCCAGTACAAGGGCGTGCTGTGGAAGACCGGAAAGCAGTTCGACAGCAGCTGGGACCGATCGGCGACCTCCTTCGCCCTCAACCAGGTCATCAAGGGCTGGACGCAGGGCCTGACGGGCAAGAAGGTCGGCAGCCGGCTGCTGCTGGTCATCCCGCCGTCCCTGGGCTACGGCTCCACCGCGCAGAGCAGCATCCCGGCCAACTCGACGCTGGTTTTCTCCGTCGACATCCTGGCCGTCCTCTAGCCGGTCCCGCAGTCGCGGCCCTGAGACCTGCAAGAATGAGCAGGTTGCCGCAAATCCAACGAGGAGCAAGCACGTGAGCATCGAGAAGCCCGAGATCGACTTCCCCGGCGGCGAGCCCCCGGTCGAGCTGGAAATCAAGGAGATCTGGGAGGGCGACGGCCCGGAGGCCAAGTCGGGCCACAATGTGACGGTCCACTACGTGGGCGTCGCCTTCAGCACCGGCGAGGAGTTCGACGCCAGCTGGAACCGCAACTCGCCCTTCACCTTCCCGCTCGGCGGCGGCCGGGTCATCAAGGGCTGGGACCAGGGCGTGGCCGGCATGAAGGTCGGCGGGCGCCGTCAGCTGACCATCCCCGCGCACCTCGCCTACGGCAACCAGAGCCCGACCCCGGCCATCAAGCCCGGCGAGACGCTGATCTTCGTCGTGGACCTGCTGTCCGTCTGACGACGTCAGTTCACTGCTGAGAGCCCCTGCCCGGCAGGGGCTCTCGCGGTTTCCGGGACCGGTTTTGCCGGGCAGCGTCTGCGCGATACGGTCTCGATCGAGAGCAACTGCAACGTGAATCCAGGACAAGGACGGTTGCGTCGAGTGGCCATTGCCAAGGCCGAGCGGCTGATGAACCTGGCGCTGTGCCTGATGAACACCCGGCGCCCGGTCAGCAAGCGCGAGCTGCGCACATCCATCGAGGCCTACCACGAGGGCGCTGACGACGCCTTCAACCGGATGTTCGAGCGGGACAAGGACGATCTGCGCGAGCTCGGCCTGGTGATCGACACCATCGAGAGCCTGGACGGCGAGATCGGCTACCTCGCCCGCCGCGACCGCAACCGGCTCCCCGAGATCGCTCTGGACGCCGAGGAGGCCGCCGCCCTCACCCTGGCCGCCAAGGTCTGGCAGCAGGCCCGCTTCGCCGAGGCCGCCAGCGGCGCCCTGCAGAAGCTGCGGGCGGCCGGTGTGCCCTTCGACGACGCCGCGGAGCAGACCCTGTCCGGCGGGCACAGCGCACTGGAACCCCGGATCCCGGCGCCCGAGCCGGCCTTCGAGCCGCTGATGACCGCCGCCCGCGAGCGCCGGGCGGTGGCCTTCGACTACCGCAAGTCCAATGCCGCCCGTCCCGAGCCTCGCCAGGTAGAGCCCTGGGCGCTGGAGTGCTGGCGCGGCCACTGGTACGTGGCCGGCTGGGACCGCGACCGGGGTGCCGTCCGGGTCTTCCGGCTCTCCCGCATCACCGGCCGGGTCAAGGTCCGCGGCGGCGGGTTCACCGCCCCGGTGCCGGACCACGTGGACGTACGCGCCGCCGTCGCGAGCTGGGCCGGGGAGGGCGCCACCGGCACCGCCCGGATCCGGCTGCGCCGCGACTCGGGGTATCCGCTGCGGGCGCGCTCCGTGGAGATACTGCCGGTCGATGCCGAGTGGGACGAGCTGGAGATCCCGTACGGGCACGGCCTGGAGGCCTGGCTGGTGGAGTTCGGGCCGGATGTGGTGGTCCTGGAACCCGCGGAGCTGCGGGCCGATGTCATCGACCGGCTGCGCGCCGTGGCCAAGGGCTGAGGGGGCACGCCGAACATGGCGAACGCGATCGACCAGACCCGCCGGATGCTGTCCCTGGTGACGTATCTGCGCGAACGGCCGGGGGCGCGCGTCAGCGATGTCGCCCGGGCCTTCGGGGTCACCGAGGCCGAGCTGATCGGCGACCTGAACGTACTGCCGCTGTGCGGCACCAGCTTCCGGGGCGGTGATCTGCTCGACATCGACACCGACGGCGAGCGGATCTGGTGGCACAACGTGGACGATGTGGCGCAGCCGCTGCGGCTGGCCGCCGACGAGGCCGCCGCGCTGCTGGTGGCGGCCCGGGCGGTGGCCAATCTGCCGGGGCTGCGGGAGAGCGACCGGCAGGCGCTGCTGCGGGCGACGGCGAAGGTGGAGGCGGCGGCGGGCGAGGTGGCGGGGGCCAGTGCGGGCCTTTCGGTGACCTTCGAGGCCGAGGGCAGCGTCTTCGCGGATGTGGACCGGGCGATCACCGAGGGGCGGCGGCTGTGGATGCGCTACTACTCGCCGTCGCGGGACGCGCTGACCGAGCGCGAGGTGGACCCGATCCGGCTGTTCACCGTGGGTCACACCTATGTCGAGGGCTGGTGCTATCTGTCGGAGGACCGGCGTACCTTCCGGCTGGACCGGGTCGCCGAGATCCAGATCCTGGACCAGGCCTCGGACCCGCCGCGGGTGGAGCCCCGGGACCTGTCGCAGGGCCTGGTCCAGCCGGCCGGTGACGACCCCGAGGTCGTCGTCGAGGTCGGCCCGGGCGGCCGCTGGGTCGCCGAGTACTACCCCCATGACCTCGCCGAGGAGCTCCCCGACGGCGGCCTGCGGATCACCCTGCGCACTCCCGACCCCGGGTCCCTGCGCAGACTTGCCCTGCGGCTGGGCCGCGACGGCCGGATCGTCTCGCCCCAGGACCTCGCGGACAGCGCCCAGCGGGCCGCCGCGCAGGCCCTGGCGGCGTACGGCGAGTAGCGGGGAGGATGCGGCGATGGTTCCCAGCGTGGTGTTCAAGGCTGCCTGCCCCGAATGCCGGGGCCGCTTCGAGCTGGCCGCGAGCGAAATGCGGCTCGCGATAGGCGGCAGCCACAAGACGACCTTCTACTCCTTCACCTGCCCCGACTGCGGCGAGGTGGTGCGCAAGCCGGCCGGTGACCGCATCATCGAGCTGCTCACCGGCGGCGGGGTCAGCACGATGCGGCTGGCCCGCTAGGCTCGGCCGGTATGTGGTGGCTCTACTTCTACGTCGGCCTCGCGACCGCCGGCATCCTGTTGCTCGGTGTCCTCGGCATCCGCGTGTTCGCCGCGGTCCAGGACCTGGCGCGGCAGCTGGGACGCAGCACCGACGAACTCTCACGAGCTTCACATGATCTCAGCCGGGCCACAGAACCGCTGATCAGGCGGGCCGGGGACACCGCCCGGCGCTGAGCCGATGCCTGGTATGCGAGCTGTGGAGGCCGCTCGGGCTCCGGCAGGGCCTTTGGCCCCTCGTTCTTCACATGATCGAGAGGTACGCTGGCCAACGCAGCCCCAAAGGAGAGCGGCGGGGGCAGCAAACCACGTGGATGCCGGGGGATTGCCAGACGTTCACCCCCGCAGGTTACGATCGCTGGCAGAACGAAAGATCGGACATCCGTCCGGTGTATTCGGCAGACATGGACCCACGCCGCCTCGGTGAGAAGGTATTCGCTTATGTTCGGCAAGCTCGGCGCCCCTGAGATCATCCTCATCCTTGTCGTGGTTCTGCTGCTCTTCGGGGCGAAGCGGCTCCCCGACATGGCGCGCGGCCTCGGCAAGTCGATGCGCATCCTCAAGAGCGAGGCCAAGGCGATGAAGAACGACGACGTCGCTCCCGCCGGCCCGCCCGCCGACAACACCACCGCTGAGCAGCAGGCGGCGCCCAAGACCATCCAGGCCGCCCCCGGTGATGTCACCAGCGCCCGTCCGGTCAACGAGACCCCGCAGGCCCAGCCCCACCAGACCACCCAGGGCTGAGCAGCGCCGCTCCAGGCCACTACGACAGGCACACCAAGCCGACGGCGACGACGGCTGCCGCACGAGATGAGGACGTGGGTTGCTCAAGTCTGCCCGCAAGCCGGAAAAGCTGGACAAGGACCCCGAGGGCCGTATGCCCCTCGCGGAGCACCTGCGCGAGCTGCGCAACCGGCTTTTCAAGTCTGTTCTTGCCATCGGTCTGGTCACTGTCGTCGCTGCGCTGTACTACAACCAGCTGATCGCCTTCCTGGTCGATCCGGTGCTGAAGGCCGTCGGCTGCAGTGCCTCGCTGAACGAGATCGCCAAGCAGACCGCGCAGGACAAGCAGTGCGCGCACATCACGATGAACGGCCTGCTCACGCCGTTCACGCTCGCGCTCAAGGTGTCCCTGATGGCCGGCGTCGTGCTGGCGACCCCGATCTGGCTCTACCAGCTGTGGGCCTTCCTCGCGCCCGGCCTGCACAAGGCCGAGAAGAAGTACGCCCTCGGCTTCGTCGGAGCGGGCTTCCCGCTCTTCCTGGCCGGGGCCTTCTTCGCGTACAAGATCCTCCCCACGACGGCCACCGTCCTGATCGGCTTCACGCCGGCCAACGTGGACAACCTGCTGCCGCTGGACGACTACCTCGACCTCGTCACGCGCATGGTCGTGGTCTTCGGCCTCTCCTTCGAGCTGCCCCTGCTGCTGGTGCTGCTCAACTTCGCCGGGATCCTGAGCGGTAAGAAGATGCTCGGCTGGTGGCGCGGCATGATCATGGGCATCACGGTCTTCGCCGCCATCGCGACCCCGAGCACCGACCCGCTCAGCATGCTCGCGCTGGCCGGGCCGATCTGGGTGCTGTACTTCATCGCCGTCGCGATCTCCCTCCTCAACGACCGTCGCCGCCGGCGTGGCAACCCCGACGCCGACCTGGACGACGACGAGGCCTCCGATCTCGACCTCACTCCCGAGGCGGTCGGGGCGGGGCTGCCCGAGCAGGCCAGCCGCCGCGAGGAGCTCGAAGGCGGCTCGGACGGGTACGACGACGCGACCTGACCCAGGGCCCGTCCGGACTCCCTGCCACCTCCCAGGGCTATGAACGGATAAAGATCACGCCCACTGTCAGTGGCTGCCGGTACTCTCGTTTTCAAGATGAGTGACGAGATGTCCCCCGCCGAGCGCTACGCCGCTGCCAAGCTCAGGGCGGCCGACCAGGCCACCGCCCTCGGCCCGTTCCGTGAGCTGTACGACTTCGACCTGGACGAGTTCCAGATCGAGGCCTGCCAGGCCCTGGAGGCCGGGAAGGGCGTGCTGGTAGCTGCCCCGACCGGTTCCGGCAAGACGATTGTCGGCGAGTTCGCCGTCCACCTGGCCCTCTCCGAGGGCCGCAAGTGCTTCTACACGACGCCGATCAAGGCGCTGTCCAACCAGAAGTTCACCGACCTCGTGAAGCGCTACGGCGCCGAGAAGGTCGGCCTCCTCACCGGCGACAACAGCGTCAACGGCGACGCCCCCGTCATCGTCATGACCACCGAAGTCCTGCGCAACATGCTGTACGCGGGCTCCCAGGCACTCGACGGCCTCGGCTATGTGGTGATGGACGAGGTGCACTACCTGTCCGACCGCTTCCGCGGCGCGGTCTGGGAGGAGGTCATCATCCACCTTCCCCAGTCCGTGACCCTGGTGTCCCTGTCCGCCACCGTTTCCAACGCCGAGGAGTTCGGCGACTGGCTCGACACCGTACGGGGCGACACCGAGGTCATCGTCTCCGAGCACCGCCCGGTCCCGCTCTGGCAGCACGTGCTCGCCGGCCGCCGTATGTACGACCTGTACGAGGAGAAGGGCGGCGGCACCCCCGGCACCACGGCCGCCACCCCGGCCACCCCCGACCGGGCCCGGCGCGAGGTCAACCCCGATCTCGTCCGCGTGGCCCGCATGGAGAGCCAGAACGGCTTCGGGCGCGGCCGCGGCAAGGTCCGCGAGGCGGACCGCGAGCGTGAGCGGCGGCAGCGCAGCCGGGTCTGGACGCCCAGCCGGGTCGAGGTCATCGAGCGGCTGGACGCGGAGGGGCTGCTGCCCGCCATCACCTTCATCTTCAGCCGGGCCGGCTGCCAGGCCGCCGTCCAGCAGTGCCTGGCCGTCGGCCTGCGCCTCAACAACGAGGAGAACCGGCTCAAGGTCCGGGCCATCGTCGAGGAGCGGACGAAGTCCATCCCCGACGAGGACCTGCATGTCCTCGGTTACTTCGAGTGGCTGGAGGGCCTGGAGCGGGGAGTCGCCGCGCACCACGCCGGCATGCTGCCGACCTTCAAGGAGGTCGTCGAGGAGCTGTTCGTACGCGGCCTGGTCAAGGCGGTCTTCGCCACCGAGACACTGGCGCTCGGCATCAACATGCCGGCCCGGTCGGTGGTCCTGGAGAAGCTCGTCAAGTGGAACGGCGAGACCCACGCCGACATCACCCCGGGGGAGTTCACCCAGCTGACCGGGCGGGCCGGGCGGCGCGGCATCGACGTCGAGGGCCACGCGGTGGTGCTCTGGCAGCAGCGCGGCTTCGACCCGGCGGCGCTCGCCGGTCTGGCGGGGACGCGCACCTATCCGCTGCGGTCCTCCTTCAAGCCCTCGTACAACATGGCCGTCAACCTGGTCGGCCAGTTCGGGCGGCACCGGTCGAGGGAACTGCTGGAGACCTCGTTCGCGCAGTTCCAGGCCGACCGGTCGGTGGTCGGCATCTCGCGGCAGGTGCAGCGCAACGAGGAGGGGCTGGACGGCTACCGGGAGTCCATGACCTGCCACCTCGGCGACTTCGACGAATACATGAACCTGCGCAGACAGTTGAAGGACCGCGAGACCGAACTGTCCAGACAGGGCACCGCCCAGCGGCGGGCCGCCGCGGCCGATGCGCTGGAGAAGCTCAAGCCCGGCGACATCATCCACGTCCCGGCCGGCAAGTTCGCCGGGCTCGCCCTGGTGCTCGATCCCGGCGTCCCCGCCGGGCGCTCCACCGGCCAGCACGCCCCCCGGGGCGAGCAGTTCCAGCACGACGGGCCGCGGCCGCTGGTCCTCACGGCGGAAAGACAGGTCAAGCGGCTCGCCCCGATCGACTTCCCGGTCCCCGTCGAGGCGCTGGACCGCATGCGCATCCCCAAGTCCTTCAACCCGCGCAGCCCCCAGTCCCGGCGCGACCTCGCCTCCGCGATGCGGTCCAAGGCGGGCACGGCCGGTGTCGTCGGGCCGCCCAAGCACCGCAGATCCCGCTCGGAGGCAGCCGACGACCGCGAGATCGCCCAGCTGCGCACCGACATCCGCGCCCACCCCTGCCACGGCTGCGACGAGCGAGAGGACCACGCCCGCTGGGCCGAGCGCTACCACCGGCTCCACCGCGACACCCGTCAGCTCGAACGGCGCATCGAAGGCCGTACGAACACCATCGCCCGCACCTTCGACCGCGTCTGCGCCCTTCTGACCGACCTGGACTACCTGGAGGGCGACACCGTCACCCCCGAGGGCCGTCGGCTCGCCCGCCTCTACGGTGAGCTCGACCTGCTGGCCAGCGAATGCCTGCGGGATGGCGTCTGGGACGGGCTTGGCCCCGCCGAGCTCGCAGCCTGCGCCTCGGCCCTGGTCTATGAAGCCCGCGCCGCGGACGACGCCATGCCGCCGCGGCTCCCCAGCGGCAACGCCCGGGACGCGCTCGGCGAGATGGTCCGCATCTGGGGCCGCCTCGACGCTCTTGAGGAGACCCACCGCATCAACCAGGCCGAGGGCGTCGGCCAGCGCGAGCCCGACCTCGGGTTCGCCTGGCCCGCTTACCGGTGGGCCTCGGGGCACGGGCTGGACGCGGTGCTGCGCGATGCGGACATGCCGGCCGGGGACTTCGTCCGCTGGACGAAGCAGCTGATCGACGTGCTGGGGCAGATCGCTGCCGCGGCGCCCGACGGCAGCCCGGTCGGGCGCAATGCCCGCAAGGCGGTCGACGGGCTGCTGCGGGGTGTTGTGGCGTACTCGTCGGTGGGCTGAGTTGAGTGTTCCTCAAACGCCGGACGGGCTGAAAAACAGCCCGTCCGGCGTTTGCCCCCTCCCCCCTCAGGCCCCGGCCACGACCAGCGCCGAGTTGAAACCCCCGTACCCCCGGGCCACCACCAGCGCGTGGCGCAACCGGGCCGCCCGGGGCTGACCGATGACCAGGTCGACGGGGCAGTCGGGGGCGGCCCGGTCGACGCCGACGGTCGGCGGGATGACCTGGTCGCGCAGAGCGAGAAGCGCCGTGGCGGTGTCGAGCGCGGCGCCGCCCGCGTAGAGGCGGCCGGTCATGGACTTGGGGGCGGTGACGGGGACACCGTAGGGGCCGAAGACCTCGGAGAGGGCGCGGGCCTCGGCGCGGTCGTCTGCGCGGGTGGCGAGGGCGTCGGCGAAGACGACGTCGATGTCGGCCGGGGAGAGCGCGGCGTCGGCGAGGGCGAGTTGGATGGCCCGGCGCAGGGCGGGAGGCCGCCCGAGACCCTGCGCCGGGTCGAATGTGGCCGCGTGCCCGGCGAGGGTGCCGTGGACGCGGGTGCCGCGTTCGCGCGCGGCCTCGGCGGTTTCGAGGACGAGGATCGCGCCGCCCTCGCCGGGCACATGGCCGGAGGCCGTCGCGGCGAAGGGGGCGTACGCGGTCGCCGGGTCGTCGGCGCCGAGGTTGAGGCGGCCGTTCGGCAGCTGGCCGACCAGGGCGCCGGGGTCGAGCGGGGCCTCGGTGCCGCCGGTGACTGCGGCCCGTGCCCCGTTGCGCAGGGCGCGCCGGGCCTGGGCGATGGCTTCGAGCCCGCCGGCCTGCTCGGCGGCGTGCACGCTGCCGGGGCCCTTCATGCCGTGCAGGATGGCGATCTGGCCGGTCGTGGCCGCGTAGAACCATGCGATGGCCTGGTAGGCCCCGATCTTGCGCGGTCCCTCGCTCCACAGCCGTTCGATGGCCCGGTGGCCGAACTCGGCGCCGCCGATGGAGCTGGCGGTGGCCACGGCGAAGTCGTATTCGGGGACGTCGGCCGCCGGGTCGAGTCCGGCGTCGGACAGGGCCATGGAGGTGGCGGCGACGGCGAGATGGGTCATGCGGTCGGTCTGCATGACGCGGAACTGGCGGAGGTGGTCGGTGGCGGTGAAGCCGTCGATCTCGCCGACGAGGCGCAACGGGAAGCCGTCGGCGTCGAAGCGGCTGATGGGGCGGATGCCGGTCCGCCCGGCCAGTGTCGCCTGCCAGTAGGCCTCCGTGCCGAGACCGTTGGGGGCGACGATGCCGATGCCGGTGACCACGGCGTTCACGCGGCTGCCGCCTTCGTCAGCACCATCGCGCACTGGAAGCCGCCGAAGCCGCTGGCGACGGTCAGCACGGTGTCGGTGCGCTGCTCGCGGGCGGTGAGCGGGACGTAGTCGAGGTCGCAGTCCGGGTCGGGGGTGTGGAGGTTGGCGGTGGGCGGCACGGCTCCCTCTTCGATGGCGAGCGCGCAGGCGGCGATCTCCATCGAGCCGATCGCGCCCAGCGGGTGGCCGATGACGGATTTGATGGAGCTGATGGGAGTGCGGCGGGCGTTGTGCTCGCCGAGCGCCGTCTTGAAGGCGTTGGTCTCGTGCCGGTCGTTCTGCGGGGTGCTGGAGCCGTGGGCGTTGATGTAGTCCAGGTCCTCCGGGGCCACTTCGGCGCGGTCGAGGGCTACCCGGATGGCTTCGGCCAGGTCCAGGCCGTCGTTCTTGAGGGCCGCCATGTGGAAGGCGTTGCTGCGGGCCGCGTAGCCCGATATCTCGCAGTAGATGTGGGCCCCGCGGCGCTGTGCGTGCCCGAGTTCCTCGACGATGAGGGTGGCGGCGCCCTCGGCGAGCACGAATCCGTCCCGGTGGAGGTCGAAGGGGCGGGAGGCGTGGGCGGGGTCGTCGTTGTTGGGCGAGGTGGCCCTGATGACGTCGAAGGCGGCGACGGCCGTGGGGGTGATGGGGGAGTCCGAGGAGCCGGCGACGACGATGTCGGCCGAGCCCTCCTCGATCAGTGCGGCGGCGTGCCCGAGGGCGTCCAGGCCGGTGGTGCAGCCGTTGGAGACCAGGCCGACCGGTCCCTCCGCGCCGGCCAGCCGGGCGGTCTCCACGGCGAGGCTGCTGGGGATGAGGGATTCGTACGAGTACGGCATGACGTAGGTGTGGTCGACCACCCACAGCTTGGCGCGGTCGCTGAGAACCACGTACTCGCTCTCCATGCGGGTGGCCGGGCCGATGGCCGTACCCATGCTCACCGCGATGCGGTCCGGGTTCTGCGCGCCGGCCCCGATGTCGAGCCCGCTGTCCTCCAGGGCTTCCCGGGTGGCGGCGACGCCGAGCTGCACGCAGCGGTCCATGCGGCGGATGTCGCGCGGGCCGAGGCCGTGCGCCTCGGGGTCGAAGTCGCATTCGCCGGCGATGCGGGAGCGAAGTCCGGTCGGGTCGAAGAGGGTGATGCCGCGGATGGCGCTCACGCCTGAGGTTATGCGTTCCCAGAAAGCCTTGCGGCCGTTGCCGCCGGGTGCGATGACGCCGAGACCGGTTATGACGGCGCGGCGGCGTATTCCTGATTCCCCTGCCATGAATTCCCCCCTGTGCAATCCGAGAGAACGGTGGCAGGGACACGCAGAAGCGGTCAAGGGTGGCCGCCCGCGACATGAACCGGCATGGGACGGGAGGTAGTTCGTGTGACGTGCGACGACTGTTGGCGTCGGTTGACGGCGTCCGGAATTCTGTCAACAGGGTGGGGGCGTGCGGGGTGGTGCGGAACGCGCCGGTGGGCGACCCGGGCGGGGTCGTACGATGCCCGCCGGGCCTGATCGAACTCCTGTCTCTTTATGGTCGCGCGGCCGCTCGATTCATTTACGGCGGGGAAATGTGGCGTTCGAAAGGATCACGCCGATTCACGAATTGGCGAGATAGGCGCGCCATCCGCCGAGATGCGTGATATCGGCAGCGCGTTCGACTGCTGCGGGTTCGCACAGGAATCCCGGGGTACTCGTGCCGTCCGCGAGCGTCACCCTCCCCAGCGCCATGGGGCGCGGCAGCCCGGCCAGAAGGGCTCCGAGCCCCTCCACCGGCAGCTCCCAGACCTCCGCCTCGATCGCCGCACCGTTCTCCCCGGCCGGTACCCGTACCAGGCCGGGCTTCGGCGGTTCGGTGTCGAGCGCGTACAGCCGGTACTCCGGAGCGGTGGTGGTCGTGGCGGCCAGCCGTGCGCCCAGGCCGACGAGCTGGTGGTTCAGGGGCTGCCCCGACAGATGGGCCCCGACGACCGCGAGCCGGGTGACCGGCGTCAGCAGCCTCGCGACCGCGGCGACGCGCTCGTCCGTGAATCCCGGGCCCATCAGCATCACGCCGAAGGGGAGCCCGCTGACCTCGCCCGCGGGGACGGCGATCCCGCACATGTCCAGGAGATTGGCGGAATTGGTGAACCGCCCCAGGCGGGCGTTCGCGCCCAGCGGGTCGGCCGCGACCTCGGCGAGAGTGGGGTGGCCGGGGGCTGTGGGCAGCAGCAGCGCGTCGGCGTCGCCGAGCGCCGTCATCGCCTGCTCGCGCAGGACCGCCAGGCGGTCCCGGTCGGCGAAGAGGCGGTGCGCCGGGAGCTCGCGGGCGGCGGTGATGATCCGGGCGACCGTCGGGTCGAGGTCCGGGGAATTTGTGTTCTTGTCGATAAAGCTGCCCACGGCGGTGTAGCGCTCAGCCACGAACGCGCCCTCGTACAGCAGCTCCGCCGCGGCGGTGAACGGGGCGAGGTCGATGCGCCGGAGCTCCGCTCCGGCGTGCTCGAGGCGGCTCGCCGCCGCCTCGAAGGCCTCCGCCCAGCCCGGGTCCAGCTCGCCCAGCTGCTCCGTGGCCGGTACCGCCACCCGCCACGGGCCGGGGCGGCGGGCCGGCAGCTGCGCCGTCCTTCCCGTGGGGGTCGCCAGTACGCCGAATGCGCGTTCCGCCTCCGGGATGCCGCGGGCGAACACCGTCACGCAGTCCAGGCTGGCACACGCCGGCACCACGCCCTCCGTCGGGACCAGCCCGTACGTCGGCTTGATCCCGATGATCCCGTTGAACGCGGCCGGTACGCGGCCCGAGCCCGCCGTGTCCGTACCCAGCGCGATATCGGCGATCCCGAGCGCCACGGCCACCGCCGACCCGCTGCTCGAACCGCCGCTGACGCGGTCCGGGTCATGCGCGTTGCGCACCGCGCCGTACGGGCTCCGGGTCCCTACCAGGCCCGTCGCGAACTGGTCCAGGTTCGTCGTGCCCAGGATCACCGCCCCGGCAGCCCTGAGGCGGGCCACGGCCGGGGCGTCCTGTGCCGGTTCATACGCGTACGAAGGGCACCCGGCGGTCGTCGGCAGCCCGGCCACGTCGATGTTGCCCTTGACGGCGGCGACGGTCCCGGCGAGCGGGAGGCTCTCGCCTGCGGCGACGCGTGCGTCGATCGCCCGGGCTTCGGCTTCCGTCTCGGCCTGCGGGCGCAGGCCGATCCAGATCTCGGGGCGGTCTGTCTCACCGATCCGGCTGTACGCGGCGCGCACGCGGGTGAGGGCGGGTCCGGTCATCGCGGTTCCTTGGGGTGGTGGGCTGGTAGATGCAGGTCTGTGGGCGAAAGGGGTGTTCCCCCACCCCGCCCCTTCCCGAAACCGGGCTCTGCCCGGACCCGGTCCTCAATCGCCGGACGGGCTGAAAATTCAGCCCGTCCGGCGATTGAGGACACGCCCGCAGGGCGTTCGGGGGTCCAGGGGGCTTGCCCCTGGTTTCGGGAAGGGGCGGGGTGGGGGAAGCCCCGTCATGCCGGGGCCAGCGTAAGCAGAGCCGTGCCGGCGTCCACCTGGTCCCCGGGCCCGACCAGGATCTCGGCCACGACGCCGTCTACCGGCGCCTCGACCGCGGACTCCATCTTCATGGCCTCAAGGGCGAGCAGCTTCTGCCCCGCCCGCACCCGCTCACCGGGCCGTACGGCCACCTGCCACACGCTCGCCGCGAATTCGGCCTCCACGGCGCACCCCCCGTCCGGCACCGTGACATCGGCAGCCGCGGCGGCAGGCGCCACCGCCGCCTCCGCGCGGGCGAACTCGCCGGCCGCCTCCCACGCGTCGCGCTCGGCGCCGAAGGCGTGGGCCTGGCGGGCGCGGAAGGCGGCGATGGAGTCCGAGTTGTCGGCGAGGAAGCGCTGGTGGTCGGCGAGGGAGAACTCGCCGTCCTCGATGCGGAGCCGGAGCCGGCCGGCGGCCATGTCGGCGCGCATGTCGAGCAGTTCGTCCGCCTCGACCGGATACCACTTGATGCGGTCGAAGAAGCGCAGGAGCCAGGGCTGTTCGGGTTCGGACTTGCGGCTCGACCAGACCTGCACCGTACGGCCCACGAACTGATAGCCGCCGGGGCCTTCCATGCCGTAGACGCAGAGGTACGCACCGCCGATGCCCACCGAGTTCTCGGCGGTCCAGGTGCGGGCGGGGTTGTACTTCGTGGTGACGAGCCGGTGCCGGGGGTCGAGGGGGGTGGCGACGGGGGCGCCGAGGTAGACGTCGCCGAGGCCGAGGACGAGGTATTCGGCGTCGAAGACGGTGCGGTAGACGTCGTCGACGGAGTCGAGGCCGTTGACACGGCGGATGAACTCGATGTTCCAGGGGCACCAGGGCGCATCGTCGCGGACGCCGGCCATGTAGCGGGCGATGGCCTCGCGGGTGGCGGGGTCGTCCCAGGAGAGGGGGAGGTGGACGGTGCGGCTGGGGACGCGGAGCTGGTCGGTGGGCGGGAGTTCGGCCTCGGCCTCGCGGACGAGGTCGAGGAGTTTGGGGGTGGGGAGGATCTCGGGGTCGACATGGACCTGCAGGGAGCGGATGCCGGGGGTGAGGTCGATGACGCCGGGCAGGCCGTCGGCGGCGAGGCGCTCCGCGAGTGCGTGGACGCGCATGCGCAGGGCGAGGTCGAGTTGCATGGGGCCGTACTCGATGAGCAGGTTGTCGTCGCCGCTGCGGCGGTACGTGACGCTGGGGCGGGCGTCGGTCGCCGGGAGCCGGTCGAGGACGCCGCCGTCCTGGTGGGCGGGGCGGGAGGGGGCGGGGCGGTCGGCGGAGGTGTTGTCGGTGACCGGGACGAAGCGGACGATGTCGCCGGGGCGGAGCTGGCCGAGCTTCCAGCGCTGACCGGTGACGATGGTGGCGGGGCAGACGAAGCCGCCGAGGGAGGGGCCGTCGGGGCCGAGGAGCACCGGCATGTCGCCGGTGTAGTCGACGGCGCCCACGGAGTACGGGGTGTCATGGATGTTGGACGGGTGCAGGCCGGCCTCGCCGCCGTCGGTGCGGGCCCAGCGGGGCTTGGGGCCGACGAGGCGCACCCCGGTGCGGGCCGAGTTGAAGTGGACCTTCCACTCGGCGGCGTAGAAGTCGTGGATGTCCTGCTCGGTGAAGAACTCGGGGGCGGCGTGCGGGCCTTCGACCGCTCCGATCAGCCACTCGGCGGCGAAGGCGGGGCGGCGGTCGGGCGGTATGCGCATGCCGGTCGCGGTCTGCACGCCGCCGTGCAGCACGTCCCCCGCGCGCAGGGTGCGCCCACCGTGCCCGCCGAAGCGGCCGAGGGTGAAGGTGGCGGCGCTGCCGAGGAAGGCGGGGATGTCGAGGCCGCCCGCGAAGAGAACGTACGTGCGCAGGCCGTGTTCCGCCGGGGCCGGGATGTCCAGGACGGCTCCGGCGGGGACGGTGAACGGCTCCCATTGCGGCATGCGCGTGCCGTCCACCGTGACGGCGGCCGGCGCGCCGGTGACGCAGACGGTGGTGGGGTGGGTGAAGCGCAACTGCGGGCCCTGGAGGGTGCATTCGAGCCCGGGGGCGCCCTCGGGATTGCCCAGGGCCTCGTTGCCGAGGCGGAAGGACAGGTCGTCCATGGGGCCGCAGGGCGGTACGCCGACATGCCACAGGCCGGTGCGGCCGGGCCAGTCCTGGACGGTGGTGAGGGTGCCGGGGCGGACGACCTCGATGCGGGGGGTGGGGTCGGTGACCGAGGTGAGGGTGGCGGTGGTGTGGGCCGCGCTGCGCAGGGCGGGTTCGGCGGCCGCCGCGCGCAGGAGGCCCAGGTTGGTCTCGATGCCGTCGATGCGCGTGCCGTCCAGGGCGCGGGCGAGCCGGTCCAGTGCGTCGGCGCGGTCGGCGCCGTGGACGATGACCTTGGCGAGCATCGGGTCGTAGGAGGTGGTGACCTCGGTGCCGGTCTCGATCCAGGCGTCCACCCGTACGTCCGGGGGGAAGACGACCTGGGTGAGCACGCCCGCGCTGGGGCGGTGGCCGCGCGTCGGGTCCTCGGCGTAGATCCGGGCCTCGACGGCGTGGCCGCGCGGGGCGGGCGGGGTCGGCTCGAAGGCCTCGCCACGGGCCAGCCGCAGCATCCATTCGACCAGGTCGACGCCGTACGTCTCCTCGGTGACCGGGTGCTCCACCTGGAGGCGGGTGTTGACCTCCAGGAAGTACGCCTGCTCGCGGGCGGCGTCGTAGACGTACTCCACGGTCCCGGCGGAGCGGTAGCCGACCGAGGCGCACAGCGCGCGGGCGGTGTCGGCGAGTTGGGCGCGTACGGAGTCGGGGAGGCCGGGGGCGGGGGCCTCTTCCAGGACCTTCTGGTTGCGGCGCTGGAGGGAGCAGTCGCGGTCGCCGAGGGTGAGGACGCGGCCGTGGCCGTCGCCGAAGACCTGGACCTCGACATGGCGGGCGTGTTCGACGAGGCGTTCCAGGAAGACCCCGGCCGAGGAGAAGGACGCGGCGGCGACCCGCTGCACGCGCTCCCATGCCTCCGCGAGGTCGGCGGGGGAGTGGCAGGCCTGCATCCCGATGCCGCCGCCACCGCCGGTGGCCTTGAGCATGACGGGATAGCCGAGCGCGGTGGCCGCCGTCGTGGCCGCCTCCAGGCCGGGCAGCAGCCCGGTGCCCGGCAGCAGCGGCACCCCGGCGGCCTCGGCGGCGGCGCGGGCGGTGTGCTTGGCGCCGAACAGCTCCAGCTGGTGCGGGGTCGGGCCGACGAAGACCAGGCCGGCGGCCTCGCAGCGGCGGGCGAAGTCCGCGTCCTCGGAGAGGAAGCCGTAGCCCGGGTGGATCGCGCCCGCGCCGGTGCTGCGGGCGGCCTCCAGAACGGCGTCCACGTCCAGGTAGCTGGCCTTGGCGGGGGCCGGGCCGAGGCGTACGGCCTGGTCGGCGAGGCGGACGTGGGGCGCGGGGCGGTCGGGGTCGGAGTAGACGGCGACCGTGCGCAGGCCGAGGCGGCGGGCGGTGCGGATGATGCGGGCGGCGATCTCGCCCCGGTTGGCGACGAGGAGGGTGTCGAAGCCCGTCATGCGCATGCGTCCTCTACGTCCTCTGCGTCCTCGCTGATCGTCATCTCTACGGGGGTCGGGTCGAATCCGTTGCAGGGGTTGTTGATCTGCGGGCAGTTGGAGACCAGGACGAGGACGTCGGTCTCGGCGCGCAGCACGACCTTCAGGCCGGGCGCGGAGATGCCGTCCACGATGCCGAGGGTGCCGTCCTCCTCGACGGGGACGTTCATGTACCAGTTGATGTTGCTGACCAGGTCGCGCTTGCCCAGGCCGTGCTTGGCGCCCTCGGCGAGGAAGTTCTCGACGCAGGCGTGCTGGGACCAGGTGTGGTGGCCGTAGCGCAGGGTGTTGGACTCCTTGGAGCAGGCGCCGCCGACCGTGTCGTGGCGGCCGCAGGTGTCCTCGACGACGGTCATCAGCGGGGTGTGCTCGTTGGAGAGCAGCACGCTGCCGGTGGTCAGGAAGATGTTGCCCTGCGCGTGGATGGTGTCGGGCGCGCTGTAGCGGACGGCGGTGTCGTGGGCGTCGTACAGCAGACAGTCCACGGCCTGGTTGCCGCCGAGGTCGGTGATGGTGAGGTGCTGGCCCTTGCGGACCACGGCGGACCAGGGCGCCCGGGCCGGGACGGTGGTGGTGCTGGTGGTGGTGACGCTCATGCGATCCCCCTGGCGGCGAGGTGGTCGGCGGTGTTCAGGAAGGCGCGGCGGCCCTCGGGCGTGGCCTCCCACAGCTGGTCGCCGGGGGCGGTGGGCCCGGCGCGCCAGGCCAGCACTTCGAGCGGGGTGCACACGTAGTCCGGGCGCGGGTCCACCGGGTGCGGGACGTTGGCGATCAGCACGGTCAGCGGCTGCTCGGCGCGCAGGGTCACGGCGGCCCCCGGTCCGGCGGATCCGGTGAACTCGAGCTTTCCGTCGGCCACGACCCGTACGCCCTGGAAGAAGGAGACCGACGGCGGCAGGTCGCGCGGCTCCAGCCCGTTCTTCAGCGCGGCCAGCTTCAGCAGCTCCCGCCCGGCGGGGGAGGGGCCCTGCGGCGAGCCGTCGCCGTAGCGCGCGGTGTTGCGTACGGCGGTGGAGGTGCCGCACAGCGCGTCGTGGTGGCCGCTGGTGTCGGCGATGACGGAGGCGAGGACGCGGCCCTGGTCGGAGAGGAGGAGGTGGCCCTCGCCGAGGTACGCGTTCCACAGGACCTTGACCGTGTCGGCGGCGTTCAGCCGCTCCCAGGGGCGGCCGTCCGCGTAGAGCAGGACGTGCGCGCAGGCGTCCCCGGCGAGGTCGGTGAGGCGGAGCTCGGCGCCGCGTGCGAGGGCCTTGTGGGTGTAGTTGCCGCCGGCCACGGTCTCGGCCCAGATGACGCGGTCCGGTGCGATGCCGGGCGGTGGCGTCGGCCAGTCCCGCGCGGGAAGGATGGGCATGGTATCGGCCCGTGAGCCCTCCTGCGCGCGGGCATGGTCCCGGGCTCCGTGTGTCGTCCCTGTGGCCACGGCTTGCACCTCCGGTTCTGTGGTTCTGCGGTCGGTTCTCCGGTTTACGGGCCCTATTTCTGTCGCACGACAGAAATTAGGCGGGCGTGGCTTCGGTGCGATTGCCCGGCCGTTTCGGGCGAGTTACCGACCACTCACGCCACGTCCGGTCCCGACCGCCCGCGCGCATGTGCGACGATCGTCGGATGAGCACCACGGGACGGCGCGTCGGAAGGCCGCGCGCGCAGACGCGGCCGGACAGCGGCCTCACGGCCCGCGAGGAACTCCTCACCGCAGCCGCCGAGCTCTTCACCGAGCGCGGCTACGCCGCCACCACGACCCGTGCAGTCGCCGAACGGGCCGGCATGCGCCAGGCCTCCATGTACCACTACTTCGGCGGCAAGGAAGACCTGCTCGCCGCCCTGCTGGAGGGCACCGTCCGCCCTTCCCTCGCCCTCGCCCTCGGCCTCGCCGCCCGCCACGAGGTCCCCGCCGAAGCGCGCCTCTGGGCCCTCTGCCGTGCCGACGCCGCTCTCCTGAGCACCGGCCCCCACAACCTCGGCGCCCTCTATCTGCTGCCCGAGGTCCGCGCCGACCGCTTCGCCGCCTTCCGCGCCGTCCGCGACGACCTCAAGGCCGCCTACGCCTCCCTGCTGGCCGCCACCACCGCGGGCTCCGACCTCGCCCCCGAAGACCTCGCCGTCCGCGCCGACCTCGTCTTCGGCCTCATCGAAGGCGTCATCCTCATCCGCCGCTCCTCGCCCGGCCGCGACCACGAACACGACCCCGCCGCCTTCGCCGCCGCCACGGCCGACGCCGCGCTGCGGGTGGCGGGCTGCCCCGAGCACGTACTGCCCAAGCTCCGGCGCGAGGGCGAAGCGCTGCTGGCCGCGCCCTGACCGGAGGTCGTTTCCGGGCTCCGCCCGGACCCGCCGGGGCTCCGCCCCGGACCCCGAACGCCCTCCGGGCGTGTCCTCAAACGCCGGACGGGCTGAATCCGCGCTGCATGCGCAGACCCTACCGGCGAGACTGGAAGGAGGGAGGAAGGAGAAGGAGCAATGACAGCGACCACACGCAGTGACACACCGGTCGCGATCGCGGGCGGCGGCATGGAGCTGCGCATGCAGGAGATCGGCGACGACATCACGGTGGCGTTCGTCCGCTTCCCCGAGGGCACGGACATGGGCCCGGCCCTCAAGGGTCTGCCGGACGACATGTGCCCGTGCCCCCACTGGGGATACGTGCTCAAGGGGCGGCTCAAGATGCTGACGAAGGAGGGGGACGAGATCTACGAGGCGGGCCAGGCCTTCTACTGGCCGCCCGGCCATGTCCCCGTGGCGCTGGAGGACTGCGAGTACGTGGACTTCTCGCCGACGGTGGAGTTCCGCGAGGTCATCGACCACGTCACGGCGCAGCTGGGCTGACCTGCCGGGAGGACCGCGACCGAGCCGACCACGCGGCTTGGGTCAGGCGAGGCCGGCCGGACGGCGAGGACGGCACGGCGGCGGCTATTGAGTCGGTTCCAGGAGGGCCGGAGCGGGTTCGCCAGAGACAGCCGAGTGCCCTCGATGTGCACTGCGATGCACGCGCTCCGCCCTGGTCCCGGTCTCGGGGCCACGCAGTCGCCGCCCGATGCGTGACCTTCTCGTGGCCGTCCTGGAAGCGATCGACATTCTCCACAGGCCATGTTCAGCGGATGTAGGCCGCGCCGGTGATGTCGATCGTGGCGCCCGTGGCATGACGCGAACGGCCTGAGGCCAGGAATACGATCATCTCGGCCACGTCCTGCGGCGGAGTGATCTCTCCCAGGGGCACGCTCGCACCATCCGCATCACCTGCATCGGCGAGGTCTGTCGCGACCCACCCGGGTGCCACGGAGTAGGCGAGGACGCCGTGGGCCGCGAATCCCCTGGCGATGCCCTTGGTCAGGGCCAGCAAGCCCGCCTTTGCGGCGCCGTAGGCCAGGTGTTCCGCGTCGTCCCCTCGGTGTGCGGAACGGCTGCACACGCTGACGACGATGCCCGCGCCGCGCTCACGGAAGTGCAGCACCGCGTTGCGGCTGAGGTCTGCAGGCCCGGTGAGGTTGAGGGCCAGGTTGTCGGCCCACCCCTGGCGCCACTGTGCCGGGTCTTCGAGAGGCGATCCGAGCCAGGCTCCCGCGTTGTTGACCAGGACGTCGACACGGCCGCGCCAGGCCAGAGCCTCCTGCCACATGGTCTCCGTCCCGTCTGCGTCACGAAGATCGGCGCGGACCAGACATCCGCGGTCTCCCAGGCGGCGCTGGAGGTCGAGGGCGGCCTGTTCGCTGCTGGCCCAGTGCGCGACGACGTAGGCGCCTTCGCGGTGAGCGGCGAGTGCGGTCGCCAGTCCGATGCCGCGTGACGCACCTGTGACGAGGACCGTCTTTCCGGCAAGGAGAAGGCTGCCGGAGGAAGTTGTCTCGATGCTCATGCGACTGCCTGCGCTCCGGTGATCTCGACAATGGATCCGCACATGTACGGCGCCTCGTCCGAGGCGAGGAACGCGACCAGCGCCGCGACCTCTTCAGGTGTCCCGATGCGGCCGAACGGGACCAGAGCGTCGAGGTCGGCGACGGTGCGTCCCGTTCGGGCGAGATTCGCCTCCACCATCGGTGTTCGGATCTCTCCCGGGCACACGGCGTTGACTCGGACGCCCTGGTTGGCGTGGTCCCGGGCGAGGCTGCGGGTGAAGGCGACGACTGCGGCTTTTGTCACGTTGTACGCGATGTGTCCCGGCGCCGGCTGCAGGCCCCACTGCGAGGCTGTGTTGACGATGGCTCCACCGCCGCGGGACGCCATGTGCGGCAGCGCTGCCCGGCACAGGTGGAACAGAGGGTGCACGTTGATGGCGAAGCTGGTCGCCCAGTCCTCTTCGGAGAGGGCGAGGAGGTCGCCGCGTCGGTTGATGCCGGCGTTGTTCACCAGCACGTCGAGGTGTCCGTGGCGGGCGACCACGTTGTCGACGACCTGGACACATGCGCTCGCGTCCGCGAGGTCGAACCGCGAGACCTCGGCTGTCCCGCCCTCTGCGGCAATCTCCGCGGCGACTTTGCCCGCTGCGGCTCCGTCGACGTCACAGACCACGACGGTGGCACCCTCGCGTGCCAGACGCCTGGCGATCGCGGATCCGATACCGCCGCCCGCGCCGGTGACAACACAGACCTTCTCCCGGAAGCGGGAAGCAGCGGCCGAGTCGGTCATGACACTCCCATTCGGTGGTTCAGTGGCTGGTGAAGATCACGTCGTGCCAGCCCTTGTGCGGGGCGCCGGTGATGTCCGACATGACGTGCTTGATGTTGGTGTATTCGTCGAAGGAGTAGGCGGACATGTCCTTGCCGAAGCCGGAGGTCTTGTAGCCTCCGTGCGGCATCTCGCTGATGATCGGGATGTGGTCGTTGATCCAGACGCAGCCCGCCTGGATCTCGCGGCCGGCCCGCCCGGCGCGGTAGACGTTGGTGGTCCAGGCGGAGGCGGCGAGCCCGTACGGGGTGTCGTTGGCCAGGCGGAGTGCCTCGTCGTCGCCGTCGAAGGGCAGGCAGACGAGAACCGGGCCGAAGATCTCCTGCTGCACGATGGGCGAGTCCTGTGCGGCGTCGGTGATGAGGGTGGGTTCGTAGTAGGCGGCCCGGCCGAGTGGTCCGTCGGGGATCCTTCCGCCGCGTACGACGGTGGCGCCGGTCCGGCGGGCGCCCTCGACCATGGCGGCGACCTTGTCGCGCTGCCGGAGGGAGATCAGGGAGCCCATGTCGGTGGCCGGGTCGTCGACCGGGCCCAGGCGTACGTCGTCCATCAGCTCGGCGACGCGGGCCACGAACGCCTCGTACAGCGGACGCTGGACGTAGGCGCGGGTGGCGGCGGTGCAGTCCTGGCCGGCGTTGATGAGTGCCCCGGCCACCGCACCGCGGGCCGCGGCCTCCAGGTCGGCGTCGTCGAAGACGACGAAGGGAGCCTTGCCGCCGAGTTCGAGGTGGACGCGCTTGACCAGCCCGGCTGCCTGCGCGGCGACTTGGCGCCCCACCGCCGTGGAACCGGTGAAGGAGACCATGGCGACGTCGGGGTGCGTGACCAGCGCCTGCCCGGCGGCGGGCCCGGTGCCGGTGACGATGTTGATGACGCCGTCCGGGATGCCCGCCTCCTGGGCCGCCTCCGCGAACATCACCGAGGTCAGCGGGGTCAGTTCGGACGGCTTGAGGACGATGGTGTTGCCTGCGGCGACGGCGGGCAGCACCTTCCACGCCGCCATCTGCAACGGGTAGTTCCAGGGGGCGATGGAGCCGACGACGCCGACGGGTTCGCGGCGGATCGTGGAGGTGTGGTCGCCGGAGTACTCGCCGGAGGCGCGGCCCTCCAGGTTGCGGGCCGCACCGGCGAAGAACCGGACGTTGTCGATGGTGCCGGGGATGTCGAAGCCACGGGTCAGCCTGATCGGTTTGCCGCCGATCCGGCTTTCGGTGTCGGCGAACTCCTCGGCACGCTCCTGGAGTCGGTCCGCCCAGCGCAGCATTGTCTCGGAGCGTTCGGCGGGAGTGGTGCGCGACCAGTCCGCGAAGGCGTCCCTGGCGGCGGCGACCGCCTCGTCGACGTCCTCGGCGCCGGCCAGGGTGTCGGTGGCCAGGACCTCTCCGGTGGCCGGATTGGTCACCGAGAACTCCTCGCCGGACGTTCCGGGGCGGCGCTTGCCCGCGATGAACTGCGTTCCGGTGGTCTCCATCAGCGCTCCTGTTCGGCGGCGCCCCACAGGTCGCCGAGGGTGTAGCCGTGCGGGAAGGGGTCGGTGTCGTCCAGGACGTACTGGTTGAATCCGGTGATCCAGCCGCGTCCGCTGATCGTCGGCAGCACCGCCTCGTGCGGCCCGACCTGGGTGGTGTCGAGCAGCGTGCCCGTGAAGGTGGTGCCGATGATCGACTCGTGGACGAAGGGGGTGTTCAGAGGGAGCTCGCCCCGTGCGTGCAGGGCGGCCATGCGGGCGCAGGTGCCGGTGCCGCACGGGGAGCGGTCCAGTGAGCCGGTCCAGGTGGCCGGGTCGGCCAGGTTCACCTCGCCGTTGGGCAGGACGACGGTGTTGCGGCCGGAGACGCCGGGCGTGGGCGAGGGGCCGTGGATCATCGTCAGGGCGATCTGGTCGATGCCGGGGTTGAGCGGATGACTGACCGGGAACTGCTGCTGGGCCGCCGTGCGCAGGACGGCTCCGGCACGCGTGAGCTGTCCGGCCGAGGACCGTTCCAGGGTGAGGCCGAGGTCGACGGCGCGGGCCTGCACGAAGAACTGGCCGCCGAAGACGATGTCGACCGGGACACGGCCGTATTCGGGCAGGTCCAGTTCGTGGTCGAGGGCCACCACGAAGGCCGGGACGTTGGCGAAGGTGACCCGGGCGGCCTTGCCGCCGGACACCTCGACGCGGAGGCGGACGAGGCCGACCGCGGTGTCCACGGTGAGTTCCGTGACCGGTTCGCTCACCGGCACCGCGCCCGTCTCCACGAGTGCGGTGACCGCGCAGATGAGGTTGGAGCCGGACATGGGGCGGAAGCCGCCCTGTTCCAGCACCACCAGGCCGAAGTCGGCGGCCGGGTCGGCCGGGGGCAGCACCAGGGCGCCGCACAGGGCCGGGTAGCCGCGCGGCTCCCGGAGCAGGAGCCGGCGCAGGTCATCGAGGTGCTTCTCGCAGTACTGCAGTCGCTCGGCCATCGTGGCGCCCTTGACGTGCAGATGGCTGCCGATCAGCACGCGTCCCGGCTCGCCCTCGGCGTGGACGTCGATCGCGTCGATACGGCGGTACGGGGCCATCACGCGGCCACGCTCTCCTCAGTCACCGTGACACCGGCCGCGATGAGCAGATCGCGGAACTCGGCGACGTACTGCGGGGCGAGCGGCAGGACGGGGCGGCGGGTGGGGCCCGCGCTGACGCCGACGAGGCCGAGGCCGGTCTTGATGCCGCAGGCGTAGTTGTGGGACTCCAGGAACTGGCAGATCGGAAAGATCCTGGCCCACAGCTCGCGTCCGGCGTGCAGGTCGCCACGGACGGCGAGAGCGTCGTACAGGTCGGCGCACAGTTGGGGGATCACGCTGGCGGTGCCCCACACCCCGGCCTTCGCGCCGCTCGCGAGGGCGGCGAAGGTGAGGGTGTCCCAGCCGTTGAGGGCGGTGATGTCCTGTGCGTGCTGCTGCTGGACGGTGGAGAACCACGTGAAGTCGCCGCCGGTGTCCTTGTAGGAGGTGATCGCGGTCTCCCGGGCCAGCTTCGCCAGTTCCTCGGGCGCGAGGCTGACGCCTGTGGCCGAGGGGATGTTGTAGTACATGATCGGGATGTCGATGGCGTCGGACACCGCGCCGAAGAAGCCCCGCATTTCGTCGAAGGTGGGGGCGTCGTAGAACGGCGGCACGATCATCACGGCGGAAGCGCCCGCCTTCTCCGCGTGCACGCTCAGCTCCACGGTGTCCGCCGTGCTGAGCGCGCCCGTCCCGGCGACGACCGGGACGCGTCCGCCGGCGGCCTCGACGTACAGCTCGGTGACCTGCTTGCGTTCGCCGAGGCTCAGCGTGGTGAACTCGCCGGTGCTACCGCCGGGCACGAGGCCGTGGACGCCGCCGCCGATGATGTGGTCGGCCTGACGCCGGATGCCCTCGGCGTCGACGGCCGAGCCGTCCGTGGTCAGCGGGGTGACGACGGCAGCGAGGATGCCGGTGAACTGGGGGGCGCTCATGAAGGAACTCCTGATATCAGCATGAGGGAAAAGGGTCGGCAGTGGGAGGCCGGTGCGATTCACCGGCGGGTGAAGCGGCGCGGCGAGACCGCCTCGGCGACGGACGGAAGGCGGCGCGTGGTGATGGCCTCGGTGATGATCTCGGCGGTGGCCGGAGCGAGGGTGAGCCCGAGCATGCCGTGGCCCGAGGCGACATAGACGTTGGGAAGGGGATCGAGACGGCCGATGATCGGCAGGCCGTCCGGGGTCATCGGGCGCAGCCCGGCCCACGGACTGGCCTCTCCGGGCGGGTTGTCCCAGCCGGTGAGGGAGTCGGCGGCCGCCTGCTTGATCGCGGCGATGCGCCTGGGGTTGATGCTCTCCTCCAGGCCGCCGAACTCCATGGTGCCCGCCAGCCGCAGATAGCCGTTCAGCGGGGTCACCGCGACACGGGCGTCCTCCAGCGTGAGGGGCGTGCGCAGCGGCACCGGGGAGGGCGAGTAGTCGACGCTGTAGCCCTTGCCCGGCCGGATCGGCAGGGGGACGCCGAGTTGGGCGGCCATCCGGGCGGTCCATACGCCGCCGGCCAGCAGCAGGGTGTCGCCCGTGTACTCGCCCTTGTCGGTGAGCACGCCGGTGACGGTGTCGCCCTGGCGCAGGAAGCGGCGTACGGGGGTGTTTTCGTGGATCTCGACGCCGAGTTCCGTACACCGCTTGAGCAGGCCCCGGGTGAGGGAGTCGGGCTCGACCTGGCGGTCGTCCGGGAAGAACAGGCCGTGCTTGATGCGGCTGTTCAGCACCGGTTCCCTGGCCTGTACGGCGTCTCCGTGCAGGTGTTCGGCGACCATGCCGAAGCTCTCGAAGATGTCGAGGGAGGCGAGCTGCTCCTCGTAGCGTTCCTTCGTCTCGAAGGCCAGCAGCACGCCCGCCTTGTGCATCTCGAAGGCGATGCCGTCCCGGGTCCAGTCGTCGAGGAGGTCCATGGTGCCCTCGGCGAGGCGCAGGGTCGTCTCCAGGCCCTGGCGGAAGTCCCGCGCGGTGCAGTGCCGTGCCATGGTCAGCATGAACTTCACGAAGGCGGGGTTGAGCGAGGGCTTGACGTAGAGCGGGCTGTCCGGCTTCAGCATCCACTTCAGGGACTGCAGGATCACGCCCGGCGCCGGCACCGGGCCGCTCTCCGCCAGGGCGATCTTGGCCGCGTTGCCGTGCGAGGCGGCCGAGCCCGCGCTCCGGGCGTCGAGAACGGTCACCTCGCAGCCGCTTTTGGCCAGCCGGTAGGCGGCGGCCAGGCCGACGGCGCCGGCTCCCACAACGATGGTCCGCATGAAGTCGTATACCTCCTCACAGGGGCGCCTGCGGCGCCTCTCACCAGCGGGCCGGCCATACGTACCCGACTGGAGATCGTCAAATGATCCGCGTCATGTCATGACACGCGAGCGTGTCGTCAGGGCATCTGCCGCAGCGCGGTCAGAGTGGTGGTGGACTCGATACGGGCGTCGAACCGGCTGCCGATGAGCGACTCGTGCCGGAAGAGCTGCCCCTGTTCCAGCAGGCCGTACGCGTGCAGTACAGCGAGGCGGGCGGAGGTGCCCGTGCCGCACGGGGAGCGGTCGATCCGGCCGGGAGAGTCGACGGTCGCGTTCCTGGACGGATCATCTCGGCGCCGTCCTCGTCCAGCTCGTGGTGGAGCGGCCCGGCGAACACGGCGTTCGTGATGCCGGGGATCAGCGGGTTCTCCTGGTGAGGCATCAACGAAGACGAAGGAGGGCTGGTTGACCAGCTTCAGGCCGGCCGGAGACTCCAGCGTGAGGTGCGTGACGGGCTCGGTCATGGGCAGCGCGCCGGTCTCCAGAAGCACCGTGGCCACGCACATGGTGTTGGAGCCGGACATCACCGGGTACTCCGTCGGCTCCAGGAGCTTGCGCAGCTGGTCGTAGTGCCCCTCGAAGTAGCGCATCTTGTCGAAGGGGTTCTCGCCCGGGACCGGCCCGACCCCGCAGACGACGACCTTTCCGGACTCGCCCTCGGCATGCGCGTCCACCACGTTCAAGGCGCGACTGAACCTCATGGGCCCTCCCTTCGAGATCGCAGATTGTCAAACAATCGGCGGCTTGGTTGGGACGGTAGACGGGATCACCCGGCGCGGTCAATGCCCGGAAGTGAATGACTCGACCGGCCCTGCGTGGCCACGCGCCCGTTTTGCGGTCCGTTCCTGAGTGTCGGACGCCGTGCTGCCCGACGCGCCGGAAGTGGCGTCACGTCACCCTTTAAGGCCAGGTCAAGGCCCCGTTCGTGGGGTGCGCGACCGTCATCGCGGGCCGCAGGGTCGGCTGATCACTTCATCGGAACATCCAGATTTCGGCTATTGACACGGCGGAGTCGCGTTTCTAACCTTCCGAACATCTCGCTGCTTGTCAGACAATCTACGGATGCCTCATGAGAGCGACACCTCCAGTGCGTCGACTCGCAGACCGCCTGCCCCCCACACAGACCTGCCGGGAGCTGCCCGTCGCAGGGGGCATCGCCACGGCGGCGCTCTCCTCGCCACCTGAGCCCGCTCACGTACCGCCGAGCACGGCCCCGCACGCCCCGGACAGACCGAATCCCCCCATGCCACACCCCGCACACTCAGCCTCTAGCACTGGAGCACCAGCCATGGCCCTCACCAAGCAGAGCAGGTACACCTTCTACGTGGTCGGAGTTCTCGTCCTGGCCTGGCTGGCCGGGTACTTCGGCGGGAAGGCCGGCTCGGACGGCGGCTCGACCCAGACCGTCGCCAGTTCGGGTGACTCCGCCAAGGCTGCCTGGGTCGACAAGATCAAGAAGGCGGGTGTGCTGCGGGTCGGCTGCGCCGACGCCCCGCCCACCATCGTCGTCAAGACGGACGGCACGTGCACCGGACCCGACCTGATACCCATGGAGAACTTCGCGACCGGCATCGGCGTGAAGGTCAAGACGGTGGCGACCACCTGGCAGAACATCGTCGCCGGGCTCCAGGCGGACAAGTACGACGTCGCCGCCGACCTCGACCAGACCGTCGAGCGCAGCCTCGCGATCCGGTTCACCCACGGCTCTTGGTCCTACCCGGGCGTGTTCCTGGCGGAGCGTGACAGCGACTACAGCACCAGCAAGCAGCTCCTCGACGCGAACAAGCCCATCGCCACCACGCAGGGCTCCGCGCTGGACGCGGCGCTGCAGCAGGCCAAGGCCAAGGAGCTTCGCGTGGACACCTTCCAGAACGCGGCCGCCGGCGTGAAGGCGGGCAAGGCCATCGCCGTCTTCACCGACCTGGGCACCGCCGTCGACATGGCCACCAAGGACAAGTCCCTCGGCATCATCGTCCCCGACCCGGCGATCTTCGTGCACCACGTGGCGTACGGCGTCCCCGCCGGCATCGACGCCCGCTCCATGGACATCCTCAACGTCGCCATCGACAACTCGGTGGCCAGCGGCGAGATCGACCGCGCCTTCGCCGAGGCCGGCTACCGCGAGGTGGACGCCTTGGGCGACCTCGAGATCAAGTCCTGACCCGGTCTCGCCGTCCTTTCGGAGGTAATCCGCGATGAATTCCGTGAACCTCGCCTACTCGTTCGACACGAGCGTCCTCGGCCCCGCGCTGCCCACGCTGCTGGACGGGCTGTGGCTGACGCTGGAGATCTCGACGATCGTGATCGTCGCGAGCGCCGTCCTCGGTTTCCCGCTCGCCGTGGCCCGCATGTCGAAGATCGAAGTCATCCGCTGGCCGGCGCAGTTCTACATCGAGGTGTTCCGCTGCACACCGCTGCTGATCCAGCTGCTGTGGGTGTTCTACGCCCTTCCGGCGCTCCTCGGTCTCGACCTGCCCGGCAAGCTCTCGATCATCATTGCCCTCACCGCGCACCTGACCGCGTTCATGTCGGAGACCTACCGCGCCGGTATGCAGTCGGTGCCCGTCGAGCAGATCGAGGCGGCGCACATGCTGCGCCTGAACCGGGTGCAGATCCTGCGGCACATCATCGTGCCGCAGGCCTTCCGCCAGCAGATCCCCACGATCCTGTCCCTGAACGTGAGCATGTTCAAGGACACCTCACTGGTCTCCGCGCTGGGACTGGCGGACCTGACCTTCCAGGGCAACATCCTCTCCAGCCAGACCTACCGGCCCATGGAGATCTTCACCCTGGTCGCCGTCCTCTACTTCGTGATCGCCTTCCCCGCGACCCTGCTCACCAGCTACATCGAGCGGCGCCTGATCACCAGCGGTTCGCGTGGCGCCCAGCCGCCCACGTCAGGGCTGCGTGGCACGCTCGCACGGCTGCGCCCCGGACAGCGGCCGCCCGCCCTGGCCAACCCCGCCCTCAAGTCCGTACTCAAGCCGGAAGGTGTCTGATCACGATGACAGAGACCAACCCGACCCTCGACAAGACACCGGACACCGATGCCGACGCGGGGCTCGACGGCGCGTTCGTGCGCACGCGCGGTGTGAGCAAGTCCTTCCACGGCCGCCCCGTCCTCAAGGAGGCCGACTTCCGGATCGGCAGCGGCGAGATCGCCGTCCTCATCGGCAAGAGCGGTTCCGGCAAGAGCACCCTGCTGCGGGTGATCGCCGGTCTCGAGGAGCCGGACGCCGGGGACATCGACCTCGCGGGCCAGGCCGTCGTGCGCGACGGCGAGTACCAGGACGCGTGGAAGGACCTCCGCAGCCAGATCGGAATGATCTTCCAGAGCTACACCCTGTGGCCCCACATGAACGTCCTCGACAACCTCACCATCGCCCCCCGCCTCGCTCTCGGCGAGTCCAAGGCCCAGCTGCTGGAGCGGGCCGAGCGGGCCCTGACCGAGGTGGGCATGGCACACCACCTGCGCAGCCGGTGCACCCAGCTGTCCGGTGGCGAGCGCCAACGGGTGGCCATCGCACGGGCGTTGATGATGCGGCCCCGTCTGCTGCTGTGCGACGAGATCACGTCCGCGCTCGACCCGCCGGTGGCGGCCGAGGTGCTGGGCGTGCTGACCAAGCTGAAGGAGGAGGAAGGCATCGCATGCGGCATCGTCACCCACGACATGGCCTTCGCCTCCAAGGCCGCTGACCGTATCTGCTTCTTCGAGGACGGCCTGATCAAGGAGGACGTGCCACCGGAACTGGCCTTCAACGATCCGCAGACACCAGGACTTCAGGCATTCATCGACGCCGTACGCTTCTGAACGGCCCCCGGCGGCCGACCTGGAAGGGCGACCCCGCCCACCGCACCGGGCCGGCCTCCGCTGCGCCGGTCCGGGCGGGGCCTGCTGCCGCCCCCTCCCGGAAACTTCGTCTCCTGCCGAAAGGTCACCGACATGCCCCAACTCACCGAACTGGCACGGAAACTGGCCTCCGAGCCCAACTTCGCGACGCTCGCCACGATCGGCAGGGACGGCCTGCCCCAGCAGTCCATAGTCTGGGTGAAGGCCACCGACGACGGAGACGGGATCGCCTTCTCCACCGTCGAGGGCCGCGTAAAACACCTCAACCTGCTGCGCGACCCCCGCGCCGGCATCCTGATCACCGACCGCGACAACCCCTACGTCTACGCCGTCGTCCGTGGACCGGTCACCATCACCCGGGACGGCGGGCCGGAGCTGATCGACGAACTCTCGCACAAGTACGAGGGCCGGCCCTGGCAGGAGACCGCGACGACGCCCAGAGTCGTCGTCACCGTCAGCGCCGAGCGCGTCACCGAGTACGGCGCCTGATCGCCCCGTGAGGCGGCCGGCCCACTCTCCGGCTTCCGGACCGCAAGGATGTCATGGCGGTGGCTACTATGTGGTCTGACAATCTGCGGAGGACCCATGAGTGACCACGCCCCCCAAGCAACCACCGGGCCCCGGCCGGTCAACAACCAGACCCGCCGCGACGCCGTGGTGAACGAGTTGCGGCGGGCCATCCTGGCGGGAGAGCTGGGACCGGGGCAACGGCTTCGGGAGGTCCAGATCGCCCAGCAGATGGGGGTCAGCCGTCCCACCCTGCGTGAGGCCGTCTACCAGCTGACACACGAAGGACTCCTCGAACAGCAGCCCTACCGCGGAGTCGTCGTCACCGACATCGACGAGAAGTTCATCGCCGACGTGGCCGCGGTCCGGGTCGCCCTGGAAAAACTGGCCGCCCGGGCCCTGGCCGACGATCCCGACGGCTCCCGGAAGGAGAAGCTCCGCCGCAGCTGGGAGGAGTACCAGGCGGCCCACGCCGCCCAGGACCCGAACCGCCTCCACCAGGCGCACGTCAACCTCCACTGGACCGTTTGGACCGCCTCCGAGAACACCATGCTCGAACGCTTGTGGCCCACCGTGGAAGCCCAGATCAACATCGCCATCATGGTCGACGAGAGCACCCGTTCCGATCCCGATCGCGCCCTGCACGTCCATGAGCGGCTCATCGAGGCGATCCTCGACGGCGACCCGGCCACCATCGATGCCGAGGTGGAACGCCACACCATGGCGAGCGCCGGCGAACTCATCGAGATACTCGCCGAACGGAAGAAGCACGCCCGCGACCCTGATGCCTGACAGGGAACCGGGCCCGGCGCGGGGCGATGACGGACCTGCACCAAAGGGTGCCTGATCTGCGGCTTTGTGATCAGCAGCGGTCGACATGGTCCCGCATCTGGGGGCGCATCCGTGCGGATGCTCGCCCCAGGGCGGGATCAGTCGCGCGGGATGCGCCCCTTGCTGTGCATCGCAGTACGGACGCGTTCCTCGGCGAGGCCGCGGCCGGCGGCATGCGGGGTTACCTCTCGGCGCTCGGCTTCTTCGAGGACAGTGACCGTGTTGGCCCGCAGCCTGGTCGAGATCGTCTCGAAGATCCTGGCGGTGTCCGGCCGGAAACCGGAGTAACGGGCATCCATCGCGAAGGCGGCGGCGACGACGCCGCCGGCGTTGGCGACGAAGTCGGGGACCACCGTGATGCCGCGCTGGGCAAGGATGCCCTGGGCTTTCGCGGACGTGGGCAGATTGGCGCCTTCCACGACGAGCTTGGCCTTGATCTCGTACGCGGCGGTGTGGTCGATGACGTCCTGCAGTGCGGCGGGCACCAGGACGTCGCAGTCCACGGTGAGTTCCGCCCCGGGAGCGAGCGTGGTGCCCCGGCCCAGGCGGGTGACGAAGTGGTCGCCGTGCTCCTGGCGGGAGACCAGGAGGTCTTCGACATCGAGGCCGCTGGGGTCGTGCAGGGCGCCGTGGGCCGTGGAGACCGCCACGACGGTGGCCCCGAGCTCGGCGAACCGCCGGGCGGCGGCGGCACCGACGGCGCCGAAGCCCTGGATGGCGACGCGGGAGCCGGCCAGGAACAGGCCCTGGCGCCGGGCCGCGGCATCGGTTGCCTCGGCGACCCCGAAGCCGGTGACGCCGAGCTTGTCGTACGCCACGCCGCCGAGGTGCTCGGGGGTGCCGACGGCGGCCCCGCGGTCGCCCAGCTCGTCCTGGATGATGGCGGCGTCGCTCTCGGTCAGCCCCATGTCCAGCCCCATCACGTACTCGCGGGGCACCTCGTTGGACAGGGCCCGGGCGAACGCCCGCAGGATCGCCTCCTTGTCGCGCGAGGCGGGGTCGGCGACGATGCCGGCCTTGGCGCCGCCGTAGAAGAGGTCGACGCCGGCCCACTTCCAGGTCATGACACGGGCGAGGCGGGCCACCTCGCCGACGGTCACGGTGGGGCTCATGCGGGTTCCGCCCTTGCCGATGCCCCGGGCGGTGTTGTCGATGACCAGGACGCCCTTCATGCCGGTGCGCCGGTGGGAGACGACAACGATCTTCTCGGGGCCCCAGTCGTCGACGAGGGAGAGTGCGTCAGTCAAGGGTGTTCCTTGTCGGTAGGGGCAGCGCGCGGGCGATGAGCTGCGCGAAGTGGGTGCCTGTACGGTCCGTCTGCTGTGCGATCTGGGTGCGGCAGCTGAAGCCGTCGGCAAGGATGTGCGTGTCCGGTGCGGCCGAGCGCACGGCGGGGAGCAGTACCTGTTCGCCTGCGGCGACGGAGACGTCGTAGTGGCCGCGTTCGAAACCGAAGTTGCCGGCCAGGCCGCAACAGCCCGAGTCCAGCGTCGTGTTGTCGACCCCCATGCGGCGCAGCAGCGCACTGTCGGCGCCGAAGCCGGAGGTGGCGTGCTGGTGGCAGTGGGTCTGGCTGATCGAGGTGGCTTCGACTTGTGGGGGCTGCCAGTCGGGCGCCCGGTGGACGAGGAGCTCGGCCAGGGTGACGGTGGACCGGGCGATGACGCGGGCGTCGGCGTTTCCGTCGAGGAGTTCGGGCAGGTCACTCCTGAGGGCGGCGGTGCAGCTGGGCTCCAGGCCGACGACGGGGATGCCCGCGCCGGCGGCGGGACCCAGGGCGGCGGTGGTGCGCTGGGCGATGCGGCGGGCGATGCCCAGCTGTCCGGTGGTGATCCAGGTCAGTCCGCAGCACTGGGTGCCGTCGGGGACCTGGACGCGGAAACCGGCGCTCTCCAGCACGTCGACTCCGGCCTTGAGGACGTCGGGGGTGAAGTGGTTGTTGAAGGAGTCGACCCACAGCATGACCGGGCCGCGGTGTCCCTCGCCCTGGGGTGCGCGGTCGCGGAACCAGGTCAGGAAGGTCTGGTCGGCGAACCGGGGAATGTCGCGCTGCGCGGCGATCCCTCCGAGCCGCTTGATGAGGGGGGCCAGGCGGGAGGAGGTCAGGGCGTTGACCAGCCGCGGCACACGGGCGGCCGCCCGGGACAGCAGGGGGAGCCAGCCCATCGTGTAGTGGGAGGCGGGCCGGATCCGGCCCTTGTAGTGGTGGTGCAGGAACTCGGACTTGTAGGTGGCCACATCCACGCCGACGGGGCAGTCGGCACTGCACCCCTTGCAGGACAGGCACAGATCGAGGGCGTCGCGGACTTCCGTGGACCGCCATCCGTCGGTGATCACTTCGCCCTGGGTCATCTCGTACAGCAGGCGGGCGCGGCCACGGGTGGAGTCCTTCTCGTCCAGCGTGACCCGGTAGCTGGGGCACATGACGTCGCCGCGGTGGCTTGCGGAGCGGCATTTGCCGACGCCGACGCAGCGGCGGGTGGCCTTGGCGAAGTCACCGCCGTCCGTGTGGAAGGGGAAGACGGTGGTCAGGGGGAGCGGGGTGCGGTGGGGGCTGACCCGCAGGTTGCCGTCGACGGGCAGGGGGTTCACGATCATGCCGGGGTTGAGGCCGTTGTCGGGGTCCCAGATGTTCTTGAACTCCTCGAACAGGGCGATGACCTCGGGCCCGTACATCAGGGGCAGCAGTTCGGAGCGGGCCTGGCCGTCGCCGTGTTCGCCGGACAGCGAGCCGCCGTGCGCGGCGATCAGCTTGGCGGCGTCGGTGACGAAGGCGCGGAAGACTGCGGTGCCCTGCGCGGTGGTGAAGTCGAAGTTGATACGGACGTGCAGACAGCCCTCGCCGAAGTGCCCGTAGACCGCGCCCCGCAGATCGTGCTGCGCGAGCAGCCGGGTGAACCGGCGCAGGTAGGAGCCCAGTTGAGCGGGTGGGACGGCCGCGTCCTCCCATCCGGGCCAGGCTTCGGAGCCGTCGGGCAGGCGTGTGGCCAGGCCTGCTCCGTCCTCGCGGATCCGCCACAGCCGTCGGGCCCGCGCGGGATCGATGACGACCTCACTGCCGGTGAAGCCCGTGGCCCGCCGGGCGGTCCCGGCGAGTTCCGCGGCCCGCAGCGGCAGTTCGTCGGCTGTGCCGCCGAGTTCGGCGAACAGCCACGCCTGGGCGGCGGGCAGGTTGTCGATCGCGGCGCGGGTCTCCGGCCGGGTGACGATGTCGGTCAGCGCGTGGTCGAGTCCCTCCAGCGCCAGCAGCCGGTGCTTGAGCAGGGCGGGCACGGCATCGGCCGCGGCGCAGGCGTCCTCGAAGCCGAGGACGACCAGGGCCCGGGCGGGCGGCGGGGAGATGAGGCGGACGGTCGCCGAGAGGATCACGGCGAGCGTGCCCTCGCTGCCGACAAGGGCACGGGCGAGGTTGAAGCGCCGCTCCGGCAGCAGGTGCTCCAGCGCGTACCCCGACACCTGGCGGGGGAACTGCCCCAGCTTGGTGCGCAGCGCCGCCAGATTGCTCTGGGCGAGCCGGTACAGCGAGGCGATCAGCTGGGCGCGGTCATCACCGGCAGCCATGGCCTCGTCGATCTCGTCCTGGGTCATCTCGCCGAGACGGACCACCGTGCCGCGGTAGGTGACCACTTCGAGTTCCGTGACGTTGTCCGCGGTGCGGCCCCAGGCCAAGGAGTGGGTTCCGCACGCGTTGTTGCCGATCATGCCGCCGAGCGTGCACCGGCTGTGCGTGGAGGGATCGGCGCCGAACAGCAGGCCGTGCCCGGCGGCGGCCGTCTGGAGATCGTCCAGAACGATGCCCGGCTCCACCGTCGCGGTGCGCGCCTGGGGGTCCAGGGCGATGAGACGGTTGAAATAGCGGGAGAAATCCAGCACGACCCCTGGACCGACGGCCTGCCCGGAGGTGCTGGTGCCCGCGCCCCGGGATGTGACCGGCACGCCGAGGCGGCGGCACACGGCAAGGGCGTTGAGGACGTGCAGGCGCTCGCGCGGGAAGACCACCGAAAGGGGAATCTGCCGGTAGTTGGAGGCATCTGCCGAGTACTGTGCCCGGCGGCCGGCGTCGCCGGCGACCTCGCCGCAGTTCCCCCGGCTGAGGGCTTCGGTCACTGCTGCCGCGTCCATGCTGCCGAGGCCTTGCCCTGTCGTGGCCACTGGTGCTCGCTCCTTGTGCTCGCCGGTCGTGTTCGACCCGGCCACCCCAAGATGTCCGCCGGCCAGGCCACGCCACAAGGCCCAGCAGACCGAAAGCATTGACGCCCCAGACCAAGGATTACTTATGCTCGGGCCTCCGCACCTCTGAGGAGCCCGCCTTGCTGAAGCCTCTGCATCTGCTCACATTGAAGGCCGTCGTCCGCAGCAAATCGTTCGCCATCGCAGCCCGCGACCTCGGCTACACGGCCTCCGCGATCTCGCAGCAGATCTCCGCCCTGGAAAAGGAGACCGGGCTGGTCCTGTTCGAGCGGGAGGCGCACGGGATCCGTCCGACCACCGCGGCGCACCGCCTGGTCGACCTCAGCGCGCGGGCGCTGGCCGCCATGGACGACCTGGACTACCAGGTGCGGGAACTCGCCACCGGCGCCACGGGCCGGCTGAGGCTGGGCAGTTTCCCGACGGCGAGCGTCAGGCTGGTGCCCGCCGCGCTCTCGGCGCTCGGCGAAACGCATCCGCGCGCGCAGATCCACCTTGACGAGGGTGAACCCGAAGAGCTCATCGCCTCGCTCGGGAGCGGCGACCTGGACATCGCGCTGGTGTACGAGTACGGGCTCAGTCCGCGGCAGTGGCCCGACGGACTGACCTGCCATCACCTGTTGCGGGAGGACCTCATACTGCTGCGGGCACAAGGCAGCGCCCTGGGCGCTCATCTTCCCCACCTGGCCAGGGCGCGGTGGATCACCAGCCGGGAAGGCACGGCTGGCGCCCTGTCACTCACCCGGCTGTGTGCCGCCGCCGGATTCGATGCCGCGATCGCCTTCCGCAGCAACAACTACGACGTGGTGCGGGAGCTGGTCTCCGCCGGCCTGGGAGTGGCCGTCGTACCGGCCCTCAGTCACGTACTCAGTGAGGGGATCGAGGCCACACGCCTGACGCAGCGCTCCGCGCACCGCCGGGTGATGGCGTTGCACCGCGCCGAGAACAGCAATCCCCTGCTGGCCACGATGCTCGATGCCCTGCGGCGTGCGGTGCCGGCCGGCGAGCCGTATCTGCACCCGGCCTAGGCCCATCCTAGGCCGGGATGCCGCGCCGGGTCCCGGCCACCGCCCGAAGGACGTCGACCAGCGCCGCGACCGTGGGGCGACGCTCGGCGGAGGAACGGAACACCACGACGATGTGCCGCTCGATCGTCTCGTGCAGCCTTACAACGTCGAAGCGTGAGGCGCGCAGCCTGAGCATCAGATCCGTCACGGTGCTCACCCCGATGCCCGCCTCGACCAGCGCGAGGGTGGCCGCGGTGTCCGTTACCTCGTGCTGCACATCCGGCTCGATGCCCGCCCGCCGGCAGGCGGTGCGCACGGCGCGGCCGTAGTAGCTGTCGGCCGATGCCATGATCCATACCAGGTCCTGGGTGTCGGTCAGGGCGACTTCTTCGCGGCCGTCCATCGACCCGGCGGGCACCGCGAGTGAGAACCGCTCCCGGTAGAGCTGCACCACCCGCAGGGCCGGATCGCGAGGGATGGGCAGATCCGGGTAGTCCAGGCCCAGCGCCAGGTCCACGCCGCCGGAGGCGACGGCGTCGTACACCTCGTCCACGTCCATGTCGCGACTGTGCACGGCCAGCCCGGGATGGGCCTCGCGCACCCGCCGCAGGGCCTGCGGCAGAATCTCGGCGGCGGCCGTGGCGAACAGGCCGACCAGCAGCACCCCGGAGATCTCGTTGCGACTGCGCTCAAGGGCCTGAACCGCCTCGGCCTCCGTGGACAGGATCCGCTCGGCGTGATCGGCCAGCGTCATCCCGGCGTCGGTCAGCTCCACCCGTCGCCCCACACGCTGCAGCAGCTCCATGCCGGTTGCCTTCTCCAGCGCGGCGATCTGCTGGGAGACTCCGCCGGGGGTGTATCCCAGGGCCTGTGCCACCGCGGTGATGGTTCCGCGCCGGCGCAGCTCTACCAGGGAGCGCAGCTGGGAGCTGGTCCAGTCCATATAGAGATCCTAATAGATCAGACGCACTAACTGTTCATAGACGTCAACGGTTGGGGGCCGTCACGATGACAGGCAGATAGCTGATCAGCCCTTCTCACCACAAAACTGACAGCCCATGCCGCGCCCCGAACGGATGCCTCTTCGGATCTGGCGTCGGCCTCGGGAAAGGGATCGGCCTCTTGCCCACCTCATCCACCTTCCGCACCGTTCCGCCGACCGCCGATGTCGTGATCATCGGCGGTGGCGTGATGGGTGCCAGCATCGCCTTCCACCTGGCCGAGGCCGGAGTGACCGACATCGTCGTGGTAGAGCGCGGCGACCTGGGCTGCGGCAGTTCCGGCAAACCGATCGGCGGAGTGCGGGCCCAGTTCTCCGACCCGCTCAACATCGAACTGGGCAACCGGAGTCTGCGGGCCTTCCAGGACTTCGCGCACCGCCCCGGCGCCGACATCCGTCTCGACAGCGTCGGCTACCTCTTCCTGCTCACCAGCGACCAGCAGGCCGCGGACTTCGAGGTCAGTGTCCGGATCCAGAACAGCCTGGACGTGCCCAGCCGCATGATCAGCCCGGACGAGGCCCGCCGGCTGTGTCCCTACATCACCACCGACGGACTCGTGGCCGCCGTCTACTCAGCCGCCGACGGCCACGCCCGCCCCGCCCTGGTCGTCCACGGATATGCCGACTCCGCGGCCCGGGCCGGCGTCAGGTTCGCTCCGCACACCGCCGTGACCGGCATCGACACCGCCGGCGACCGTGCCACCGCCGTTCACACCGACCGCGGCCCGATTTCCTGCTCCACCGTCATCTGCGCGGCGGGCGCCTGGTCGGGGCAGATCGGCGACATGGCCGGCGTCAGCCTGCCGGTGCGGCCGGTGCGTCGCCAGCTGGCTTTCACCAAGCCGCTGACACCTCCGGCACCTCGCATTCCCTTCACCATCGACTTCTCGACCTCGGCCTACTTCCACAACAGCGACGACGGTCTGCTGTTCGGCCTGGCCGATCCCGACCAGCCTGACGGGTTCGACACCACCTGGACCCCGGACTGGCTCGAGCTGTTCCGTGCCGCCGCGCGGCGGCAGGCCCCCGCGCTGGCCGACATGGAGATCGCCGACGGCTGGGCCGGACTGTACGAGGTCACCCCGGACCACAACGCCCTGATCGGACGCTCCGGCGAACTGGCCAACTTCCTGTACGCCACCGGGTTTTCCGGCCATGGCTTCCTGCAGGCCCCGGCCGTCGGCGAGATCGTGCGCGACCTCTGCCTGGACCGCGAACCCTTCATCGACATCTCCCCCCTCAGCGCCGACCGCTTCCGGGCCGGGGCCGAGATCCGCCCCGAAGCCCACGTGGTGTGAATTCCCGTGACCGCCCGCCCGCCCGACCGCCCGACCGAAAGCCCGATGGAGAGGCAGAACCGTCGATGATCAGCCAGTGGCAACTGCGCGCCGCCTTCGCCTCGCGGCTCTCGGACATGTACGGGCGGGAGGTCCCCGCCTACACCACGCTCGTGGACGTCTCGCGCGAGGTCAACGAGGACGTCCTGCGCGCGCAGGGTGCCGACGCGGAACGTCTGGGATCCATCAGCCGGGTGACCGCGGAACGGCACGGCGCCATCCGCGTCGGCACCCCCGGCGAACTGCGGCAGGTCGCCCGCATCTTCGGGGCTCTGGGCATGCACCCGGTGGGGTTCTACGACCTGCGCGAGGCCGCCGCCAGCGCGGTGCCCGTCGTATCGACCGCGTTCCGCCCCATCGACGGCGAGGAACTGGCACGTAACCCCTTCCGCGTCTTCACGTCCATGCTCACCCCGGCGGACCCGCGGTTCTTCGACGCCGGTCTGCGCTCCCGCCTGGAGACGTTCCTCGCCGGCCGCGAGCTGTTTCCGCCGGAGCTGCTCGCCCTGGCCGACCGGGCCGAGGCGGAGAAGGAACTGCCGGACGCCGCAGCCGAACGCTTCCTCCTGCTCGCCGTGCAGGCCTTCGAATTGTCGGCCGAGCCGATCGACAAGGCCTGGTACGAGACCCTGGAGAAGGTCTCCGCCGTCGCCGCGGACATCGGTGGTGTGCGCAGCACCCATATCAACCACCTGACCCCGCGCGTCCTGGACATCGACGAGCTCTACCGGCGCATGACCCGGCGCGGTGTCGAAATGATCGACGCCATCCAGGGCCCTCCGGACTGGAAGGGCCCCGACCTGTTGCTGCGTCAGACGTCCTTCCGGGCGCTGGCCGAGCCCCGCGCCCTGCGTACCCCGGACGGCAGCGTGATCACCGGTGCCCTGCGCGTGCGGTTCGGCGAGGTCGAAGCCCGTGGCATCGCCGTCACCCGCGAGGGCCGGGCCCTCTACGACCGCCTGCTCGCCCTCGTCGACCAGCAGGCCGCCCTCCACCCCCATGGGGGTCCCCCCTGCTCGAGCGAAGCCGAGAGCTTGGGGGAGGACCGGAGCGAACTCGCCCGCACCCTGTGGGCCGAGCACGTCCCCGGCAGCGAGCGAGAACTCGCCACCCAGGGGCTGGCGTACTTCACCTACCAGGTCGCGCCCGACCGGCCACGGGACGGAAGCCGCCCGCCGACCGGCATCGGCGACTTGCTGGAGCAGGGCTGGGTCCGGGCCGAGCCCGTTGTCTACGAGGACTTCCTGCCCCGCTCCGCGGCCGGCATCTTCCAGTCCAACCTCAGCGGCGAGGGCTCCAGGAACAACGACCAGGAAGGCGCCGCCTACGACAGCGAATGGCTCTCCGGCGCCATCGACCGCGAAGTCCTCGACCCCTTCGCCCTCTACGAGCACCAGCAGAACCGCTCCATCGCCCGGGTCGCCAGGGAACTGGGACTAGGGCCTGTCCGGGAGGCGCACTCGGCTGACCCCGCCGATCCGGCCTCCTCACCCCTCAACCCCAAGGGAGCATCATGACCAGCACCACCCTGCCCACCACCGAGGACCTGCGCGCCCGGGCCCGTGCCGCCCTGGAGCGCATCGGTGTCACCGTTCAGGAAGGCGCCGACTTCCAGGCCCGTACGCCCATCACCGGCGAGGACCTCTTCGGCCTGACGGCCGCCACCGCCGCTGACACCGAGGAGGCCATCAGCGCCACCCGCGAGGCCTTCCTCACCTGGCGCACCACCCCCGCACCCCGTCGCGGCGAACTCGTCCGACGCCTGGGCGAGTTGCTCCGTGATCACAAGAGCGACCTGGCCGACCTCATCACCATCGAAGCGGGCAAGATCCGCTCGGAGGCGCTGGGCGAGGTCCAGGAGATGATCGACATCTGTGAGTTCGCGGTGGGCCTGTCCCGCCAGCTCTACGGGCGCACCATCGCCTCCGAACGCCCCGGCCACCGCCTCGCCGAGACCTGGCACCCCCTCGGTGTCGTCGGTGTCATCTCCGCGTTCAACTTCCCCGCCGCCGTGTGGTCGTGGAACACCGCCGTGGCCCTGGCCTGCGGCGACACCGTGATCTGGAAGCCCTCCGAGCTCACCCCGCTCATCTCGCTCGCCTGCGACCGGCTGCTGGCCCAAGCCGCCGAAGAGGTCGGCGCCCCCCTCGACGTACACCGTCTGCTGCTCGGCGACCGCACCATCGGCGAGAAGCTCGTGGACGACCCCCGCGTCGCGCTCATCAGCGCCACCGGCTCCACCCGCATGGGCCGCGAGGTCGGCCCCCGCGTCGCGGCCCGCTTCGGGCGCACTCTGCTGGAGCTCGGCGGCAACAACGCCGCCGTTGTCGCGCCCTCCGCCGACCTCGACCTCGCCGTCCAGGGCATTGTCTTCGCCGCCGCCGGTACCGCGGGACAGCGCTGCACCACCCTGCGCCGCCTCATCGTCCACCGCGACATCGCGGACACCCTCATCGCACGGCTGACGGCCGCGTACGCCAAGCTCCCCATCGGCGACCCGTTCGACGAGAACACCCTCGTCGGACCGCTCATCTCCACCAAGGCTCTCGAAAGCATGCAGGACGCCCTCACCCGCGCACAGGCGCGGGGCGGCAAGGTTCTCGTGGGCGGCGGCCGCCGGCTGGCCGACACCGCCCCGGGGGCGGCCTACGCCGAACCGGTCATCGTCCGCGTCGACGAACAGACCGACGTCGTCCGGGAGGAGACCTTCGCCCCGGTCCTCTACGTGCTGACGTACGACACGTTCGAGGAGGCCATCGCCCTGCACAACGATGTTCCGCAGGGCCTGTCCTCGAGCATCTTCACCCGCGACCAGCAGGAGGCCGAGCTCTTCCTCTCCTCCGAGGGCTCCGACTGCGGCATCGCCAACGTCAACATCGGCACCTCCGGCGCGGAGATCGGCGGCGCCTTCGGTGGTGAGAAGGAGACCGGCGGCGGCCGCGAGTCCGGCTCCGACGCCTGGCGCGCATACATGCGCCCGGCCACCAACACCATCAACTACTCCAGCCGGCTCGCCCTCGCCCAGAACGTCAGCTTCCTCTGAACGCGCGCCCTCAGCCCCGCCCCGGACCTGTGCCGGGGGCGGGGCTGACGGACACTCGCCCGGGACTGCGGTTACAGCGGCTGGAGCGAGGGTGCCCCGTTGCCCGAGGACTTCTCGTAGGCGGCGAGCAGGCGCTCGGTGTCGGCCATCTGCCGGAGCCAGCCGTCGCGGACGACGTCGATGCCCGTCTCGGGCTCCTGCAGGGAGGCCAGGTACCCGGCGAGCGGGGCGCCCCCCGGGCCCGCCTGCTCGTGCAGTTCGATCATTTTGGCCACGAGCTTGGTCTGCACGCCGTAGACCGGGATCTGCGGACCGCGCGGTGCGATGAGGCCGATGAAGTACAGCTTCTCGGCGGTTTCCGTCACGATGCCGCCCGCGTAGCGCACCGGAGCCCCGGCGGCGTAGGGGAAGAGGGAGTCGTCGAGGAACGGGAGCCGGACGTTGAAGCCGGTGGCCCACAGGATGGTGTCGTAGTCACCGGCCGTGCCGTCGCTGAAGTGGACGGTGTTGCCGTCGAAGCGCTCGATGCCCGGACGGACGGTGATGCGGCCGTGGTGGATCCAGTACAGGAGGAGGTCGTTGACGACCGCGCGGCCCTCGGCGAGGGTGGCTCCCTCGGGCTCGGGCAGGCCCGGGTAGGCGTTCCACTCCCCGATCGACAGGCGGGCCATGAGCCGGCTGATCAGGTCCTGCTCCGGCGGCGAGAAGCCGGCCAGGAACGGCACTTCCTGGCGTGGCACGCCGAAGTACGTCTTGGGCTGGAACCACGAGCCGTGCCGGATGACGATGTCGGCGTCCAGGCGGTGCTGGGCGACGTCGACGGCGAGGTCGCAGCCGGAGTTTCCGGCGCCGACGACGAGGATGCGGTCGCCCCCCAGCTCCGAGACGTTCTTGTAGACGCCGGAGTGGATCGTCTTTCCGGTGAACTCGCCGGGGATGTCCGGGATTTTGGGGTCCCACAGGTGGCCGTTGGCCACGAGCACGCCGTCGTAGACCTCGTCGTCCCCGGCGGAGGTGGTCACCCGCCAGCCGTACGACCCCGTCCGCGCGTCCGTGACGCCCTCGGGGGCCGGGACCGGCTCGACGCTCGTCACGGCCGTGCCGAACCGGATGATCTCGTAGAGGCCGTGCTCGCGTGCGTACGACTCGATGTAGGCGCGCACCTGGTCGCGGCGCGGGAAGTGCGGGTACCCGGCGGGCATCGGGAAGTCCTCGAACGCAGTCATGTCGCGCGAGGTGATGAGGTGAAGGGCGTCGTAGTCGGTGTGCCAGTGGCCGCCGACCCGGTCCGTCTTCTCGAAGCAGTCGACGCTGTGGCCGCGCCGGCGCAGTTGCTGGAGGGCGGAGACGCCTGCGGCTCCGGCGCCGATGACGCAGTAGCGGGACATGGGGGTTCCCTTCGTGGTCCGGGACGGTGGCTTCCGAAGCCGTCACCCGGCGGCCTTGGACCGGGGCGGGGTTGGCGTGCGGAGCGAGGGCTTCGTTGCATCCAGACGCGGTCAGGGGTGAGTGGGTCCGCCCGTCAGGATGACCAAAGTATTGACGGGACCACTGCTCTAGGTGAATGCGTGATTTACGCCGTGCCCATAGGTTTTTCCTATGGTCGACCCGCGCTCGTCAGGGGCGGCCGGGCCTCACTCGTCGCCGGCGCCCTCGATGTGGCTGATCACCGGGTCACAGGTCTCCAGCGCCGCCAGGTGCTTCGTGACCAGTTCCATCAGCACGCGCGTGGCGGGGGAGAGGTGGGCGTCGCGCCGGGTGATGAACGCGAACGTCTCGTGCAGGGGCGGGTCCAGCGAGACGGAGTGCAGGCGCTCCAGATACCCCAGCGAGCGGGCGAGGGGCAGGGAGATGACGGTGTCGCCGACGCCGCTGGCAGCGAGGGTGAGGGCCAGGGCGGGGGATTCGACCTCGGCCACGGGGCTGAGGGAGACGCCCGCTCTCTGGACGCGCCCCAGCAGCTGGCGACGGGTGGGGTCGATATTGCCCCAGCGCGCCTCGGGGAGGATGAGCGGCGCTTCGGCCAGCTGCTGCGCCGTGGGCGGCTCGGTGACGCGCGACGGATCGGCGCTGAGGTAGACGACCTCGCACGTCCATACGACGCCGCTCACGTCCAGGCCGCGGTCGTCCACCGGCAGGGCGACAAGCCCCGCCTCCAGTACGCCGTCACGGACGGCGTCGGCGACCTCGGAGGAGTTCAGCCCCACGACACGGATTCTCACCTTCGGGTGCTGGGCCCGGAAATCGGTGATCAAGCCGCTCAGCAGCAGGTGCTGCGCGCTGCTGAAGGTGCCGAAGGCCACGGTGCCGCCGGTGAGCGTACGCACTCCGCGCACCGACTCCTCTGCCTCATTCGTGGCGACGAGTACGTGCTGGGCACGCGGCAGCAGCAGATGTCCGGCCTCGGTCAGCACCAGCTTCCGGTTGGTGCGGACGAAGAGCGGGACGCCGAGCGAGTGCTCCAGGCGCCGGATCTGCTCGGACAGGCTCGGCTGCGCGATGTACAGCGCCTCCGCCGCCGCGGAGAAGGAGCCGTGCTCGACGGCGGCGAGGAAGTAGGTCAACTGCTGCAGAGTCATCGCGCTTGCCAAAGGCTGATCCTTGAGGAGCCTCGGAATTTCGAGGGTTTACCAATTGCCGTGGAGGTCTCCATACTCTCCGCAAGCGCTGGGGTGGTCAACGGGCGGACGCACATCACCTCGCCGGACCATGACCGGCCCGCACCCTCCGGCCCGCTCACCGAGCCAGTTCACAGGTCCCCAGCCTTCTCGTCCCCCTCCAGCCCGCTCACGGCTGGTGAAGGAGGTCTCCCCGTGCGGAACTCCTCTGAGCAAGTCCGCGAAGCGGTCCTGGAACCGAGCCGCGACGCCCGGGCCCGCCGCACCGATCAGTACATCCCATCCAGGAGACGGCATTGAGTACGCATCCCAGCACGCCGGCCGGCGCACGACTGTCCGGCAGGACCGTCCTGATCACCGGCGGTGCCCGCGGTCAGGGAGCCTCGCACGCCGAACGGCTCGCCTCCGAAGGTGCGCGGGTCCTGGCCTGCGACGTCCTCGACGACGCGGGCAAGGCCACTGCCGCCCGCCTCCAGGAGGCCGGGCTCGACGTGGAGTTCCTGCACCTCGACGTCACATCACCCGACGACTGGGCCCGGGCCGTCCAGCATGCCCGGACGGCCACCGGACGCCTGGACGTACTGGTCAACAACGCCGGGATCATCCACGTCAACCCGCTCCTCGAAGAACGCGCCGAGGACTGGAACGCCACCCTCTCCGTCAACGTCACCGGCCCGCTGCTCGGCATCCAGGCAGCCGCACCCCTGATGCGTGAGAACGGCGGCGGCTCGGTCATCAACGTCGCCTCGATCTTCGGAGTGGTCGGTGCCGCCGGCTACGTCGCCTACTGCGCCAGCAAGGGCGCCCTGATCGCGCTCACCAAGACCGCCGCCCTCGAACTGGCCGCCGACGGCATCCGCGTCAACGCCCTCTGCCCCGGCGGAGTCAGCACCCCCATGAACGAACACGAGAAGGAAGGCGGCGTGATCCCGCAGACCCCGATGGGCCGCCGTGCCCACGTCCGGGAGATCTCCGGCGCCGTCGCCTTTCTCGCGTCCGACGACTCCAGCTTCACCACCGGAACGGAGATGGTCATCGATGGCGGCTTCCTCGCCCACTGAGCCCACGCACTCGGGGCCCCCGCGCTCCGCGGCCCTGGTGACCGGCGCGGCCAGCGGCATGGGCCGGGCCGTCGCGGAGCGGTTCCTCGCCGAGGGCTGGTCCGTCCTCGGTGTGGACCGCGACACCGCGGCCCTCGACAAGGTGGCCGACGAGCTCGGGGCCGCCTTTCGGCCCGTGGCGGTGGACATCACCGACCGGGCCGCCGTTGCCACGGCACTCGGCTCCCCGGAGGGGCTGCGCGCTGTCGTCAACGCCGCCGGCATCTATCCCCCCACCCTTCTCGCCGACTACGACGAGCCGACCTACCGGCGCATCTTCGACGTGAATGTCCTCGGGACCCTCAACGTCACCGCCGAAGCCGTCCCCGCACTGCGCGGCGCAGGCGGCGGATCGGTCGTCAACTTCGCCTCCATCGACGCCTTCGCCGTCTCGCCCGGCCAGCTGATCTACAGCGCCTCAAAGGCGGCCGTGGTCTGCCTGACCCGCTCCCTCGCCCAGGAGCTGGCCGCCGACGGCATTACCGTCAACGCCATCGCCCCCGGCTGGGTCGACACCCCGGGCACCCGCGCCGGCGGTCGTATCGAACAGGCCGTCTCCACCATCCCGTTGGGCCGGGCCGCCCAGCCCGAGGAGATCGCCGACTGGGTCTGGAAGCTGTGCCACGGCACGTACATGACCGGCGAAACACTTGTCGTCAGCGGCGGCATCGCCGTCCGCTGACCCCTTTGAAAGCTCCCGCCACGCAACGGAGACATGCCCATGACCGTCCAGCACGCGCCGACGGACATAGGAGTACGCGCGTTCGCCGCGCAATGCGTGACGGCCGACCGGATCGGCTCACGGCCGGGAACGGCAGGTTACCCAAGGCGCCGAAAGTTACTCTTCGGTCTCGTCGACTGAATACAGGAGATTCGTTTCCGGCGAGTTAATTCCTCGCGAGATGGTGGCCCACGTGGGCCCCCCTGTTCTCGCATGCCCTCTTGGCGCATCCCGGCATGGATAACAATTCAATGCCGAAACCTGATGAAAACTTTGCCGTGACCTATAAGTGACGTGGAAGCCCCAGATTTCCCATTACCTTCGGCGTTGAGGAGTGGAATGTTCAGAGCAGCCAAGATTTTCGCAACGGTCGCGGTGGCCGGGCTCGCTGCAAGTGCCTGCGGGGGCAGCGCTTCGGGCGGCTCGGACGGTGGCTCGAGCAGCGGCACGATGGTCATCGGTGTTGACCTGCCGCTCCAGGGAGCGTCCAAGGACGCGTCCGAGTCGACGATCAACGCGATGAAGCTCTACCTGGACCAGGTGGGCGGCAAGGCCGGCAAGTACAAGGTGAAGCTCAAGGTCTACGACGACTCGACTGCCGCCAAGGGAGCCTGGGACGACGCGACCTGTGCCAAGAACGCGCAGGACCACGTGGCCAACACCGACGAGGTCGCGGTCATGGGCACCTACAACTCCGGCTGTGCGAAGATCGAGGTCCCGGTCCTGAACCAGGACCCGAAGGGCCCCATGCTGATGGTGTCGCACGCGAACACCAACCCCGGTCTGACGAAGTCCTGGGACCCGGGAGAGCCCGCGAAGTACTACCCGTCCGGTAAGCGCAATTACGCTCGCGTCATCGCGACCGACGATTACCAGGGTGCGGCGGGAGCCCAGTTCGCCGCCAAGGATCTGGGTGTCAAGAGCTGCTACGTCCTCAACGACAACCAGACGTACGGTATCGGTGTCGCCAAGGCGTTCGCGGACGAGGCGAAGAAGCAGGGCATCAAGGTGCTCGGCAACGAGGCGTGGGACCTCAAGCAGCCGAACTACACCGCGCTCTTCACCAACATCAAGGCGACGAACCCGGACTGCATCTACGTCGGCGGCATCTTCGACAACAACGGCGGCCAGCTGGTCAAGGACAAGGTCAAGGTCCTCGGGGACAACTCCAAGGTGAAGCTGATAGCACCTGACGGCTTCAGCGGTTACCCGGACTTCGACAAGCTGGCGCAGGCCCAGGGCTCGTACCTCACCTTCGCGGGTCTGACCACCACCAGCCTGCGCGAGCAGGGTGGCGTCGGCGCGAAGCTCCTCGACGCCTACAAGAAGAAGTACGGCGCCGACCCGGCGACCAACTACGCGCTGTACGCGGTAGAGGCGCTGCAGGTGATGCTGAAGGCGATCGAGCAGTCCGACGGGACCCGGGCGGGCGTCCGGGACCAGGTGTTCTCGGGCAGTGGGATATCCATCCCGGCCGACGAGTCGGCCGTGGGCAAGACGCTCACCATCTCCCCGAAGACGGGCGATGTCGACGTCCTGGACATCTCGGTGATCAACGTCAAGGACAACGAGGAGAAGTTCCTCAAGCCGTGGCCCGTCAGCTGAGCTGAGGCCTGCGGGGCGGGCGGCATCCGACCAGGTGCCGCCCGCCCCGGACCGGCTTCCGGCCGGCTCCCCTGCACGTGATCTCACCCCCCGAGGACCCTTCATGGCAGCAGCTGCTACCAGCGTCGTGGTGCCAGCCACGATCGACCGCAAAGCGGTTTTCCAGCGCTATGTCACGTACGCCATTCTCTTCGGCGTCGTCGTCTGGCTCGGCGTCAACCTGATCCACGCACCCTCACAGTTCTTCTCGGCGGGCGCTGACGGACTCAACAACGGGATGCTCTACGCGCTCATCGCGCTCGGGTACACCCTGGTCTACGGCATCATCGAGCTGATCAACTTCGCCCACGGCGACCTGTTCATGCTCGGAGCCCTGTTCAGCGGATTCCTGCTGACCACCGTCATGGGCCAGACCACCTCCACGCTCCTCGGCTGGGTGCTCCTGCTCGTCACGCTGGTCGCCACCATGGCCTTCTGCGGCGGCGTCAACGTGACCCTGGAGTTCGTGGCCTACCGCCGCTTGCGGCGGGCTCCCAAACTCGCCCCGCTGATCACCGCGGTCGGCATGAGCTTCATCCTGCAGTTCGTCGGCCTGAAGTGGAACGGCTCGACGCCCCAGCAGTGGCCGACCATTCTTCCCGAGGGGTCCTTCGGGTTCGGCGGCTTCAAGGTCGACTACAGCCTGCTGGCCGTCATCGCGGTGACCGTGCCCGTCCTGCTGCTGCTGAAGTGGGTCGTCACCAGCACCAGGCAGGGCAAGGCGATGCGGGCCGTCGCCCAGGACCAGGACGCCGCCCGGCTCATGGGCGTCAACGTGAACCGGACCATCTCCTTCACCTTCCTGATCGGCGGGGCGCTGGCCGGTACCGCAGGCGTGATGTACCAGCAGGTCGTGGGCACCACGGCGTACAACCTGGGCTACCAGATGGGGCTCATCGCCTTCACCTCCGCGGTCCTCGGCGGCATCGGCAACATCTCCGGCGCGGTGCTGGGCGGCCTGCTGATCGGCGTCATCCAGGGCTTCAACGACGGCCTGCCCTACGGGTTCCACCAGAGGTGGTCCCAGACAGTGGTCTTCACCATCCTCATCCTGCTCATGGTCTTCAAGCCCGAAGGCCTGCTGGGCCGACCGACCACGGAGAAGGTGTAGCCCATGGCTTCCATATCCGTATCCGTACCGCACCGGCTGCGGTGGCCGCTGGGATACACCGCCGTGGCGGTCCTGGTGTTCCTGGCCTACTACTACATGATCCCCAGCCTCGGACCCGACGGCCAGACGTTCTTCCGTAACTGGCTGCCGCTCACCTCGGTCAACGAGGCGCTGGTCTGGGTGATCTGCGCACTCGGTCTGAACATCGTGGTCGGCTACGCCGGCCTGCTGGACCTGGGCTTCGTCGCCTTCTGGGCCATCGGCGGCTACGTCGCGGGCTGGCTGATGTCCGGCAAGTTCTACGATGTCAACTTCAACTTCTTCGGCGGCGCGTCCGGGCCGGGCATCCACATCAGCTTCTGGCTGGTGCTGATCGTCGGAGGAGCGTTCTGCGCACTGTGGGGCGTGATCATCGGCGCGCCCACCCTGCGCCTGAAGAGCGACTACCTCGCGCTCGTGACGCTCGGCTTCGGCGAGATCATCCCGCAGGTCTTCCTGAACGGCGACAACATCGGTGGCTTCAACCTGACCAACGGCGCCCAGGGCATCACCCCGGTCGACCCGATCGCCATCGGCTCCACCAAGCTCGGGCCGTTCGACCTGGTGTGGAAGTACCTGATCTTCGTGGGGATCGCCGCGCTCGTCGTCTTCATCACGCTGCGGCTGCGCGAGGGCCGGCTGGGCCGCGCCTGGCTGGCCATCCGCGAGGACGAGCTCGCCGCGAGCATGATGGGCGTACCGCTGATGCGCACCAAGCTCGCGGCCTACGCGGTCGGCGCGGTGGCGGGAGGCCTGGGCGGAGTCGCCTTCGCCACGCACGTCAACGGTGTGCTGCCCGACCGGTTCAACTTCTCGATCTCCATCACCCTGCTGGCGATGGTCGTGCTCGGCGGCATGGGCAACGTCTGGGGCGTCATCCTGGGCGCGCTCGTGCTCGCCTGGATCAACTCCACCGGGCTGCCGCAGTTCGGCACGTCCTTCAACGAACAGTTCGGGACGAACGTCAACTTCCCCTCGTACAACTTCCTCCTGTTCGGCGGCATCCTCGTCCTGATGATGCTGTTCCGGCGCGAGGGCATCCTGCCCGAATCCCGCACCCGGCTGATCCTGAAGGAACCCAGCCGGACCGACATGGAGTCGCTGCACGCCGACATGGAGGAAGCGGCCCCCGAACTGGACGAGGAACTGGAACCCGTCATCGCCGCCGACGGAACAGGGGAGAAGGCATGACGACTCCGCAGACAGCGCCCCAGGACACCGAGACCGGGCTGAAGCTGCGCGCCGACCACATCACGGTGCAGTTCGGCGGCCTGGTGGCCGTCAACGACGTCAGCTTCACCATCCCCGAGCAGTCCGTGGTCAGCCTGATCGGGCCCAACGGCGCGGGCAAGACGACGTTCTTCAACGTGCTCACCGGCCTGTACCGGGCGACCAGCGGCCGGGTGGTCCTCGGCGACCGGGACATCACCACTCTGGTCCCGCACAAGATCGCCGCCCTCGGCATGGCCCGTACGTTCCAGAACATCCGGCTCTTCGGCCTCATGACGGCCGAGGAGAACGTGAAGGTCGCCATGCACTCCAAGCTGAAGGCGGGGCCCTTCCACACCATCGTGCGGACCCCCCGGCAGCGCCGCGAGGAGCGGGAGGCCCATGAGACCGCTCGGGAGCTGCTGGAATTCGTCGGCATCGGCAAGTTCGCAGGCGAGTACGCCCGCAATATCTCCTACGGCGACCAGCGTCGGCTGGAGATCGCCCGCGCGCTCGCGCTCGACCCGAGCGTCCTGCTGCTGGACGAGCCGACCGCAGGCATGAACCCCCAGGAGTCGGCGACGTTCACCTCGTTCGTGCACAGGCTGCGCGACGAGAAGGACCTCTCGGTCCTGCTCATCGAGCACGACATGAGTGTCGTCATGCAGGTCTCCGACCGGATCACGGTCCTCGACAGAGGAGAGAAGATCGCCGAAGGCGGCCCCGACGACATCAGGAACGACCAGCGGGTGATCGAGGCGTATCTCGGGAAGTCCGGAAGGGACAAGAAGATATGAGCGGCGCCAACGGCGTGACCGAGACCCGCGAGCCGATGCTCGAACTCGACGAGATCCACGTCTACTACGGCAACATCGCGGCGGTGAAGGGTCTGTCGCTCACCGTCTACCCAGGCGAGATCGTCACCCTCATCGGCTCCAACGGCGCGGGCAAGTCCACCACCCTGCGGGCCATATCCGGCCTGCTGCCGGTGCGGCGCGGCACCGTGACCTTCCAGGGCGAGAAGCTCAACGGTGTGGCCGATCACGAAATCGTCAGGCGCGGCATCGCCCACTCTCCGGAGGGGCGGCGGATCTTCCCCAAGATGACCGTGGACGAGAACCTCGACATGGGCGCCTTCCTGCGCAAGGACAAGGAGGGGATAGCCGAGGACCGGGAGATGATCCTGGAGCTCTTCCCCCGGCTCCGGGAACGCATCCACCAGAAGGCGGGCACCATGTCCGGCGGCGAGCAGCAGATGCTCGCCGTCGGGCGGGCGATGATGGCGAAGCCCCAGCTGCTGCTGCTCGACGAACCCTCCATGGGGCTCGCCCCGGTGCTCGTCGACGTCATCTTCGAAACAATCGTCCGGATCCGCGAGCAGGGCACCACGGTGCTCCTCGTGGAACAGAACGCCCTGGCCGCGCTCGAGGTCGCGGACCGCGCCTACGTTCTGGAATCCGGCTCCCTGAAACTCCATGGTCCTGCGGACGAGCTGGCCGAGGACCAGGAGATCGTCAGCGCCTATCTCGGCGGCTGACACACCCCGGGCGCGCGGGTGCGCCCACCTGGCGCGGCCACTCGCGCACCCGGGGTTCGGGTTTTCGACGAGGCATGAACAGGGAAGTGGCGCGGTAGTGACGAGTGCGGTGGTTGCCGGCGCTGGGATTTTCGGGCGGCCGGCGTGAGCGCCGTGCCGCGGATGACGCGGTCGCACCGGCTCGGTGTGCTGATGGGCACCGTCTCCGCCGTGCTGGTGGGCGTGTCCTTCGTGGCGAGCAGCGTGATGGCGCACTACCCGTTCCTGGGTGGGCAGTCGGTGCGCTACGCCCTCGGGTTCCTGCTGCTGGCCGTCCTGTGCACCCGGCGCGGATGGGCGCCGGTCCGCCGGCTCACCCCACGGCTGTGGGTGCGGCTCACCCTGGTGTCGGCGGCGGGCCTGGTCGGGTTCAACGTGGCGGTGCTCTCCGCCGAGCGCACCGCCGAGCCCGCCGTACCTGGCGTCGTGGTGGGATGCACGCCAGTGGTGGTGGCGATCCTGGCACCGCTGATGGAGTCGAGACGCCCCTCGGGCCGGGTGGCCTGTGGAGCGCTGGTCGTGGTGGCGGGGGCCGCGGTGGTCCAGGGCTTCGGGCGGACGGACGCGGCGGGTCTGCTCTGGTCGCTGGCGGCGCTGGGCGGGGAAGTGGTCATGGCCCTGTTCGTCGTGCCGGTGCTGAGAGTGCTGGGGCCACTGCTGCTGACCACTTGCGCGTGCGCGATCGCCTCGGTGGAGGCGGCGGCGCTGGGCCTGGCCCTCGACGGTTCGGCGTGGGTGCGGATGCCCGACGGGGCGGAGGCTGCGGCCCTGGCGTGGCAGATCCTGGCCGTGACGGTGCTGGGCATCGTGCTGTGGTTCGGCGCGATCCACCGGATCGGCGCGGTGGGCATGGCACTGCTGTCCGGCCTGATCCCGGTCTCGGCCGCGCTGACGGCACCTGTGGTGGGCACGGGAAGCTTCGGTGCCGGGCAGTTGCTGGGAAGCCTGCTCGTCGCCGCCGGCGTGTCGCTCGGCGCGTCCTCCGCGGCGGCCGACGCGGGCCCGGTCGGCGCCGCAGCGCCCGTACGCCGCCCGACGCCGGAGCCGGTTACTGTAGCGAGCCCCGTAACGAAGAGGCAGGAGCGCATGCCGGAAGCACCGCAGGAGATCCTCTTCCTGTCCCAGCGTCAGGTGGAGGCGCTCTTCGATCCCGACACCGCCATCGAGTCCCAGCGGGCGGCGTTCACCGCCCTGGGCGACCGGACCGCCGAACTGCCGGACAAGATCCTCTATCCCAGCCGCTTCGACGGCTCGATCGTCTTCTGCTACGCCTCCCGCCTGTCGGCGGACACCGGCGCGGTCTGCAAGTTCGGCAGCCTCAACCAGGGCAACAGCGGGCGCGGACTGCCCAACGTCAGCGCCCTGATCACCGCGCTCGATCCGGAAACCGGCCGCCCCGTGGCCGTGATGGACGGGACGACGGTGACGACCCTGCGCACGGCCGCCGCGAGCGCCCTCGCCGTCTCCGTCCTCGCGCGTCCCGACGCCACCCGGCTCGCGGTCATCGGCTCCGGCGTGCAGGCCCGGGCCCACGTACGTGCCATCGCCCGCGTACGCCCGCTGCGGACGGTGCGCATCTGGAGCCCCACACCGGGCAACAGCCTGGCCGCCGCGGCCGAACTCTCCGCCGAACTCGGCATCGAGGTGGCAGCCGCCAGGACCGCCGAGGAGGCGGTGGCGGAAGCCCATGTCGTCGCCGCCTGCACGCTGAGCGAGACGCCCGTAGTCCTCGGTGCCTGGCTGGCGAAGGGCTGCACCGTGGTGAGCGTCGGATCCGTCGAGCCGACGCGCTGCGAGACCGACCCCGAGGTGCTGCGCCGGGCGGGAGCCGTCGTCGTCGACGACCCCGCCACCGCCGCAGGGCACTGCGGGCCGGTCGTGGCGGCACTGCGGTCGGGAGACCTCCTACGCGAGGACCTCGTCGGCCTCGGGGACGTCGTCGTGGGCCGTGCGACCGCCCGGAAGCATCCCGACGACATCGTGTTCTACGGCAGCGTCGGCATCGGCGTACAGGACGCCGCAGCCGCCTGGGCGGTGATCCAGCGGGCGCGCCACGGGGGCCAGGACGCGGCCGGGAGCGAGTGTCTCGTGCTCTGACCCGTCGCCCGCCGACGAGTTTCAGATCGTTCGGCAGAGGCGGGCCGCATCCAGCATCGCGGCATGGACATTCCTGCTTGCCACCGCGTCCCCTATGCGGAACAGCTGGAACGAACCGTCTTCATTGCGCACCACCGACTGGGGCCTGCGAGCCAGCAGTTCCGCCACGTCGACCGCCCCCAGGTTGGTCGAGGAATCAAGCAGCTCGTCGTAGAGCTCCTGGACCGGATCGGTGCCCATCTCAGCCACGACGGCATCGAAAGTGCGGTGCTCACGGAACGCGAAGCCGTCCACACCGAGTTCGGCCTCCAAGCCCTCCGGAGTCCTGGTGACCCGGTGCAGCCGTCGGAGGACGGTGACCGCGACACCGTTCTCCGCAAGCGAGTTGAAGTAACCGGACGCCGTGAGCGAGCCGACGTCGGGTGAGAGCGTTCGCTCCGGCGTGACGATCTCAATGGTGGCGCCTCCTCGGACGAGGGCCTCCACCGCATCGAGCGCCTGGTTGCCGCCGTGGTCGTCGTAGACCATCACATGCCCCTGCGGCCGTCGCGCCCCGGCAAGTACGTCCCAGGTGTCATGGACCAGGCCGGCCCCGGGAATGCGGGGTGTCGCAGGAGTGCCGCCGGTCGCGACGATCACGACGTCCCATGGCTGCGAGAGGAGCGTCGGGCCGTCGACGTAGGTGTTCAGTGAGATCGGAACGCCCAGGCGGGCGAGCTCGTCCGTTCTCCAGTCGATGATTCCGCGAAGATCGCGACGGCGAGGGGCCACCGAGGCCAGCAGCAGCTGCCCGCCCACCTTGTCGCCGGCCTCGAAGAGATGCACGTCGTGACCGCGCTCGGCGAGGACGCGGGACGCTTCCAGACCGGCGGGTCCGGCTCCGACCACCGCCACGCGCCTCGTCCTGCTCGCACGGTCGATGCGCTGGGGGACCTCGAGCTCGCGGCCGGTGGACGGGTTGTGCATGCAGAAGGCCGAGCCGGAGCTGTAGATGCCGTCGATGCACATGTTGGCGCCGACGCACGGACGGATCCGGTCCGTGTGACCGTCACGGACCTTGTTGGGCAACTCGGGGTCGGCCATCAACGCCCTGGTCATGCCGACAAGATCGAGCAGGCCCTCGGCGATCGCGTACCGCGCGGTGGCGACATCGCTGATCCGGGCGGCGTGCATGACCGGGACGGAGAGCCTCTGCTTGATCCGCCCGGCGAACTCCAGGTGAGGAGCGGCCGGCGTGGACATCGGCGGAATGACGCGGGCCATGTCGGCGTCGGTGCCGATCGACCCCTTGATCAGGCTGATGAAGTCGATCCCGGCTTCGGTGATGTCCTCGGCAATGCGCAGTGCCTCGTGCGTCTCGAGGCCTCCCTCGCGCTCCTCGTCGAAGGTCATGCGCGCGCCGATGACGAACTCCGGACCGACCGCTTCGCGGACGGCGCGAATGACCCGGAGCGGGTACCGCATCCGGTTTTCGTAGGAGCCGCCGTACTCGTCGTCACGGTGGTTCCAGAAAGGCGTCCAGAACGAGTCCAGGAAGTGCCCATAGGTCATGAGTTCAATGCCGTCGAGCCCCGCGGACCGGCAGCGCTGCGCGACGTCGACGAAGTCCTGCAGCACCCGGTCGAGGTCCCATGGCTCGGCCGCCTTGGCGAACGCGCGGTGTGCGGGCTCGCGGACATTGCTCGCCGAGATCGCCGGGACCCAGTTGTCGGCGTAATTGCTGGTGCGGTGACCGAGGTGCGTGAGCTGAGTCATCACGGCTGTGCCCTGCTCGTGGACCTCGTCGGCGAGCCGACGCAGCCAAGGCTCCGCCTCGTCCTTCCAGAGCTGCAGATTTCCGAATGCGGGTGCGCTGTCACGGCTGACGAGAGCGCTGCCGCCGATCATGGTCAACCCGACGCCGCCACGGGCCTTCTCGACGTGGTAGGCGCGGTAGCGGTCCTTGGGCAGGCCGTCCTCGCTGTACGCCGGCTCGTGGGACGTGCTGACGATGCGGTTGCGCAGAGTCACGTTCTTGAGGACGAACGGACTCATCAAGGGGTCGTTGACGGTCACCTCACACCTCCGCGGATTCTCTGGAAGGACGGGATCAGCGCCCGTGGTTGTGCATGACGTGGTTGGTGCGCGAGCAGTGCAGCGCGTGGACCGCAGGTCCGGTGCAGGTCGGGGTTGATGTCTTGTCGCTGTCGTGAGTGCTGCCCGGCGAGCGTCATCGGCCCGGGCTCCCGGGAGCGTGGCACCCGGTGGCAACGAAGTATGTGAGGGCCGGGGACCGCCAACAATGCCCCCGCTGTCCCGCGGATGCCGGGGTACATCTGAATCAGAAATTCGGCTACGGTTGCCGTCATGGCCGGCCGTCCCCGCAACGCCGTGATCCTCACCGAGGACGAACGGGCCGCGTTGCTGCTCAGGACCCGCAGCCGCGCCTGCTCACAGGCCCGGGCCCTGCGTGCGCAGATCGTGCTGGCGTGCGCGGACGAGCCCACCAATACCGCCGTGGCCCAACGCCTCGGTATCTCGCGCGACATGGTCGGCAAGTGGCGCGCACGCTTCCTCGCCGAACGGCTGGACGGCCTGGACGAGCAACCCCGTCCCGGGCGGCCTCCCGCTGCCGACGACGACACCGTGGCGCACGTCCTCGGCCGCACACTCGCCCCGCCACCGGCTGGTGCGAGACAAACCTGGTCGACCCGTTCCATGGCGGCCGAGACCGGCCTGAGCCAGAGCACGGTGAGCCGGATCTGGCGGACTCACCGCGTCCGGCCGAGGGCGCGCGCCACGGTCGGGCCGCGCCGGGCGTGGTCCCTGCCGGACCGCGCCGAGGAAGTGGTCGGTCTGTTCGTGGCCCCGCCGGTGTGCGTGCTCGCCGTGACAGCCCGGGCGGGCGGCGGCGGGGCCGTACGCACCTCTGCGCCGACCGCCGCGGGCCGGCTGTTCGGCCAGGACCGGGAGGCATCCCACGTACTGGCCGTGGCCTGCGCCTTCGCAGCGCTGCGGGGCAAGCAGCACACGCAGGACGCGCCCTGGACGGAACTTCCGGCCCTGCGCGCGTTCCTGGAGCAGGTGACGTCGGCAGCAGGTGCCGGGACATTCGTGCACCTGCTGGCGCACGGCGTACCGGCGGAGGCGTGCGGCACCCCCGAGCGGCCGGACACGGCCGGGCTACCGCCCCCGCGCCTGCGCTGGCACCGCGCACCCACCTCGGCGACGTGGACCGACGAGACCCAGCGCCTCCTCGCCGCCGGTGCTCAGCTCCCTCGCGAGGCCGCCCCCGACCTGCCCCGCCTGCGCGAGGCCCTGCTGACCTGGTCCACCACGTGGACGCCCTCCGCAGCTCCCTTCACCCGGATCGCCGCTCCGCGCCCGCCGTACGACATCCCGGCCATCTGCGGCCCTGACAACGACTCGAACGCCCCGGACGGGCGCGCGGCCGGCCACCCGGACGTCCCCACGGCGCCCCGGATCACCTCCCCCGACGCTCCGCCCGGCGCCCCCATCACCACCGACCCCGTCGTAGGCCTGCTGCGCGAAGCTCTCCTCGCCGGTTCTCACCGGCCCGGCGACCGTGTCCGGGAGGCGCCGCTCGCGGTCCGCCTGGGTTTCTCACGCCGGGTCATCCGCGCGGGGCTGCGGGCGCTGGCCGAAGAGGGGATGCTCGACCTGCTCCCGGACGGCGCGACCGCCGTCCCCGCCGTCACGACGAAGGACGTCCTCGATCTCTACGCCCTGCGCGCCGGCCTCGGTACGCTGCTCATCCGCCGCGTCGCCATGCTCGGCCGCGAGCATCTCGCTCCGGCCTCAGCGGCCCTGGCGGAGGTCCACGCCGCCGCCCGGGACGGCGATCACGCCCGCATGCGTGAAGTCGACCTGTGGTTCCAGGACGCCCTCGCCCGTACCGCGGACCTCCCGCAGGCGGCCCGCACCTTCGAACGCCTCACGGCCCGGCTGCGCATGTTCGTCACGGTTCTGGACATGGACTACAGCCAGGCCTGCGACACCATCGCCGACGAGGACACCGCCGTCTACGACGCGTTGCGCAACGCCGACGGAAACGAGGCGGCCCGCCTGTGGCGGGTCAAGATCGAACGCTGCGTCCGCTACATGATCGCCCGACTCCCCGAGGACGACGCCGCCTCGCACCACCTGTGGACCACCCTGGCGGGCAGGCCCCGCCTGCGCCGGGAGGATCCGCGGGGCGCCGCGCACTGACGCGGAGACCTCCCGGGGGCAGCTCAGATGGCGTCGCGAATGGCCCGTTCGAAGCCCTCGACATGGCTCCGGGCGAGCTGTGCCGCTGTGCCGGGGTCACCGGCGACGATTGCCTCCAGCGAGGGGCCGTGCTCTTCGACGTGGCCGGCCATGCCGGGCAGCCGGTCGACGAACAGGCACCAGATGCGGGTGGCTGCTGCCGAGCGATCGCAGGACCCGGCTGCCCGAGGGCACCCAACTCGTCGCGCCCAACGTACCCATCACCCCCGAGGCCGGGCCGGTGCCGATGCTCGGCCACGTCACCTCCAGCTACCACAGTCCGGCCCTCGGCCGCCCCTTCGCCCTCGCCCTCGTCGCCGACGGGCGGGCCAGGATCGGCGAGACCCAGCTCGCCGCGGTGGGCGAGGACCTGGTGCCCGTCGAGGTGGCCGACCCGTCCTCTACGACCCCGAAGGGACCAGGCGAGATGGCTGAGCCGACGATCGACGCAAGCGCAGGCCCGGTGGCCCTGCGAACCAGCCCCTGGCACATCAGGCGGAGCGGATGCGCGCCGCCGTCATCACCGGTGCCCGCGGCGTCACGCTGACCGAGTGGCCGTTCATCACCATGGTGAACCTGCGCGTCGACCCCGCCTGCGATGCGGCCGGCCGCATCGAGAAGCCGACGGGACCGCCGTGGCCGCCGAGTTGCGGGAGGCACTCGGAGGAGACCCCGGATCGGCCGTGGACGTCTCGGCGAACCGCACCACACTGGAGCTGAGCGGCCCGGCCGCCCGGCAGGTGCTGGAGAAGGGCTGCCCGTTGAACCTGCATCCTCGGGCCTTCGGTCCCGGCCAGGCGGTGTCGACCACGGTGGGGCCTGTCGCGGTGCTGCTCTGGCAGGTCGACGACGTGCCGACGTACCGGCTGTTCCCGCGGTCCTCGTTCGCCGATTACCCGGCGGTTATCGAATCGGTTCCGGGAGAGCCGGAGCGGGTTCTTCAGCCGAGTGCCCGCGTTGTGCGCTCAGCGCCCGGTACAGGGCCCCCGCGCCCACAGTGACCGTCAAGAACAGCACGGTGAACCACTGGAAGTACCAGTGGAGGTGCACTCTCTGTGACCTCGGGCGATTCCTCAAAGTGCGCATTGACCTGCGGAAACACGTCTCGATAGTTCTCGCCGTTTCTCAGGGATTCTCCCTCTCGAGTGCACTCGATGTGCACTGCGATGCACGCGCTCCGCCCTGGTTCCCGCTCTCCGGTCTCGGGGCCACAGGGCCGCCTCCCGGTGTGTGCCATCACGGAACGGCGCGCCTTGATCCCAGACGCCTCGGCATCAGGGAGCCAGACCCACCGTGAACGTTATCCCCGCTCCTGCCCGCTGCGTGACCTTCTCGTGGCCGTCCTCGAAGCGATCGACATTCCCCACCCGGTCACCGTCGGTAATCAGAACGTAACCTCTGCGTCCGTCACCGCCGCGGCTCGCGCTGGTGACGCTGCGCGTAGGACATCCGGCTGACCTGGTGCCCATCTGCCATCTGCAGTCTACGTCCGCGGGCGTCTCCGCGAGATGCCCGACGCATCGCTGCCGCTGCCTGAGACCCGGGCCCCTCCCTCGTTCGCGGCCCGAGTACTGTGCCGACGAGGGCCACCGGGCCGGTCTGGTGGTGCGCGTTCGAACTATTCCCGATGACGCACCACGTGGAGTGCGTGGCGATCCTTGAGCCTGCCGCAAAGGGGGTCTGACCTGCGGTTTTAGCCGGAGTGCGTCATGTGCGTTGTGGGCGTTACGGGCGGTATCTTGACGCATGATCGACGCACGTGACGCACGTTTGACGCACGTCATGACGGGTCGTCATGCGTGCTGAGGTGCCCAGCCGGCGCTGAATTGGCTGTTCTGCGAGATGTTCGAGAGCGTGACGGCAGCCGTCCAAGTACTCGGATACGACGGCAGCCTGGCTGGAACCTACTGGGAGTAACCCAGGGCAGCCGGTACCAACCAGCCACTTCGCTTTGAAACGAGGCCGGGCCTGCCGGTCCTGTCCGGCAGGCCCGGCCTCGCCATTGGGGGAAGGGTCACTTCGGCGCGGGTGTTGTTAGGCGAGGGGTTTGCCCTCTCGGTGGCGGCGCAGGCCCTCCGGCCCTTCGACGACGGCGGCGGTGAGTTCTTCGACGCTGGTGTCCTTGCGGCGTACGTCGAGGATCTTGCGTCCGTGGTTCATCACGATGTGCCGGTCGCATATCTGGTAGGCGTGGTGCAGGTTGTGGGTGACCAGCACGGAGCTGACTCCCTCCTGCTTCAGCTGCAGCAGGTAGTTGAGGAGGGCCTCGGTCGCGCGTACGGCCAGTGCGCTGGTCGGCTCGTCCAGGATCAGCAGGCTGCGCTTGAAGTGCACCGCGCGGGCGATCGCCACGGCCTGCTGCTGTCCGCCGGAGAGCGAACCGACCAGTTGGCGAGGGCTCTTGATGCCCTCGATGGTGACGACGCTGTCGAGGATCTGTGCGGCGATCGCGTCCATCTTCTTCAGCCTCATCAGCCCGAGAGGATTGGTGAGTTCGCGGCCCATGAAGATGTTGCGGGTGATGGTCATGGACGGCACCAGGGCGGAGTCCTGGAAGATCGTCTCGACGCCGCGCTTCTCGGTCTCCTGGCGGTTGATCGTGGTCAGCTTCTCGCCGCGCCACAGGTAGTCGCCCTCTTGGACGGTGACGACTCCGGACATCGCCTTGACCAGCGTCGACTTGCCGGCGCCGTTGTCGCCGAGCAGGCCGACGACCTCGCCCTGGTGGATGGTGAAGCTGACGTCGTCCAGGACGGTGTTGGCTCCGTACCGCTTGGTGATGCCGGACAGTTCCAGCAGGACCTCACCCGTGCGTTCCGCGGTGGCAGCGGCAGTGGGGGACATGGTTGCTCCGTTTCCGGCGGTGGGCTCGGCGGCGCTCACTTCGCCATCCCCTCGATCATGCGGTTGAAGAAGGCTGCGGCGACGATGATCAGTCCGACGAAGAGGTCCAGGTAGAAGCCGGGCGCACCGCCGAGAAGCAGGATGTCCTGCACGGTGAGGATGAGGGCCGCGCCGAGGACCATGCCCAGGACGCTGCCGCGGCCGCCGGACAGCGCGACCCCGCCGACGACGGCGGCTGCGATCGCTTTGAGCTCCATGCCGCGACCGGTGCCGGGCTGGACCGAACCGGTGCGGACGGCGGTCAGGATGGCGGCGAGCGCCACGCACACCCCGAGGATGCCGAACGCGATGATCTTGACCCGGTCGGGGTTGATGGAGATCGCGCGGGCAGCCGCGGGGTTGCCGCCGACGGCGAAGATGTGGTTGCCGAGCCGGTGCCGGTGCACCAGCAGCCAGAACAGGACACCGACGCCGAGCAGCCACAGCACCTGGCCGCGGAAGAAGCCGAGGTCGGCGGTGAAGACCTGCTTGACCGTGTCGCTGGGGACCAGCAGGGCGGCCGTGGTTCCGTTGTAGAAGAGAGCCGCGCCTTCCCAGAAGAGCATCATGCCGAGCGTCACGATGAAGGAGGGAATCCTGGCCTTGGTGACGAGGACGCCGTTCAGAAGGGCGATCGCCACACCGGTGACCAGGGCCATGCCGGAGGCGGTCCAGGCGCCCGCCCCGTCGGTGTACCACCTGGTGAACACCAGGGCGCAGAAGGTGAAGTTGGCGCCGAGTGACAGGTCGAACTCACCGGCGATGATCAGGACGCCGGCGCCGATGGCGAGGATCGCCAGCACGGGGATGCTCTGGCTGAGGACGTTGAAGTTCGCTTTGTCCAGGTAGGGGAAGCCCACGGGGTCCACGAGGTAGTAGATGATGCAGCCGAGCTGCACCAGGGCGAAGACCAGGCCGATCTCCAGCGCGCCACGCCCGCGGACCTGGCGCAGGCGCTCGGCCAGCCGGTCGGTCGTGGTGGCGGGGGCGGAGTCCGCGAGAGTCCGCTTCTGGGCGGTCTCGCCCCCTGTTGTGGCGTCCTCCTCTACGGCGGCGCCCCCTGCCACCGGGATGCTTCCCGCGGTCACCTGACCGCTCCGCTCGCTCATGGTCGTACTGCCTTCCTGGTTGAGGTGGCGGGGCGGCCGGCCGATGGTGCCTGGCCGCCCCGAGCCGAATCGTCGGCGGATGTGGTGGCTCCGGAGGTCGGTGCGGTGTGGTCAGCGGACCTTGCCGGCGAGGTCCTTGGCGATGCTGACGTTGGACTTGTCGACCAGGCCGCTGCCACCGGAGTTGATGCTGGCCGGGCTGAGACCGAAGTCCAGCTTCAGGCCGAGTTCCATGACCGTCTGGAAGCCCTGGACGTAGCCCTGCTGGTCGGCCGCCGCGTCGATGGCGCCGGACTCGATACCGGTGACGATCTGCGGTGCCAGGTCGAAGCCGACGACGGGCACCTTCACACCGGAGTCCTCCATGGCCTTGACGACGTTGCGGTGCGGGGTGCCGCCCAGCGGGACGATGGCGGCTGTCTTCTTGTGGCCGAGCAGGTACTGCGTGATCTTGTCCAGGGCGGCGGAGTCCTCGATGCCCGTGGCGAGGATGTCCGTCTTGGCGCCCACCTCGTCCAGGGCGCGCTGGACGCCGGCGTGGCGCTGGACGGCGTAGACCTGGTCCGGGAACTCCACGGGCGTCAGGACGACATCGCCCTTGCCGATGGTCGGGTTGTCGGCCAGGAGGCGCTTGCCGAGCAGATAGCCGACCTCTTCGAAGTCCTGTCCGACGAAGCCGAGCGTGCAGGCGCCGACCTTGCCCGTCTGGGTGATGTTGTAGCTCATCACGGGGATGCCGGCCTTCTGGGCCGCGCAGACGTTCTCGGTGTACTTGTTGGGGTCGTCCAGTACGACGGCCAGAGCCGCCGGCTTGTCGGCGACCGCGCTGCCGATCAGGTCGTTGTACTTGGTCTGATCGCCCGAGCTGGTCTGCATGTTCAGGTCGAGGTTGAGCAGCTGCGCCGCGTCCTTGGCGCCCTGCGCGATGGTGGTCCAGAACGGGTCTCCCGGGTCCTGGGGGAGCAGGAAGGTGACCTTGCGGTCCTTGGCCTTGCTGCCGAGGCCCGACTTCAGCGTCGTTCCCTTGCCCGAAGCCGATGCGGTGGCATCCGTGCCCTGGGAACAGCCCACTGCGAGCAGAGCCAGTGCGGGGACGACGGCGAGTGCGCGCCAGCCGGAGACCCGGCGTGCTCTTCGGGGCGAGTGAGCGGTGTGCGGCATGGTCCAGCCTCTCCTTTGAGGAATATGCGCCGGCGCCGTCGGCCCGCAGGGGGCGCGGGACTGACTGAGGATTTTTCGAGCGGCGCGGAACGGAATGAGGTCCTGGTCTCGGCGAAGACCTGGCGGGGAACCTCTTTGGTGAGAATTAATGCCCTTTTAGTTGAAGGTGTCAATGCGGTTTTCCGAGGCGAATTCTAACGAATAGGTTACGGAGATTCGGTGCATATTCAGGTGCGCCTTTTTTGTGTGTGGAGAAGTGCTTTTCCGCAGGTCAAATAGCCCTACCGCGCGTCGATCAGCGCTTGGCAAGGATTTCTTTACTTGCTGCGGTAAGTGAGGTTTATAGAGTGCTCTGGTTCTATTGGAAATTATTCACGCGGGATCGCCGCGTGTGCCGGCCGGTCTCAGGCGGGGAGTTCCTTGGTGATGCGGTCGAGCATGAACGCGGAGGATTCGCGGGCGCGTTCCTCCCAGGCGAAGACGCAGGCGGTGGCGACGCCGTCGAAGTTCAGCTCGCGCAGGGTGCCGAAGAATGCGTCCCAGTCGACCTCGCCCTGGCCGATGTCCAGGTGCTGGTGGATGCGGGCCGTGGTGCCTGGCGGGTTGAGGATGTAGCGCAGGCCGGAGGATCCCTTGTGGTTGAAGGAGTCGGCGATGTGCACGTGCTTCAGCTTGTCGCCGGCGTAGCGCATCATCGCCGCGATGTCCGCTCCGACCTGCGAGGCGCCCGAGAGGTGGAAGCTGTGGGGGGCGCAGTAGAGGTAGTTCACCCAGGGCTTGTTGATGGCGCGGACCAGGTCGACAGCGGGGGTGTTCTCCTCGCAGAAGTCGTCCGGGTGGGCCTCCAGGTTCAAGGCGATGCCCTCCCGCTCGAAGAGGGGCTGCAGCTCTTCGAGGGAGTGCCAGAAGGCGGCCTCGCTCTCGGCGGCGCGCTCGGGGCGGCCGTTGAACTCCGAGTTCATCAGCGGGCATTCGAGGTCGGAGGTGATCTCGATCATCCGCTTCCAGCAGCGGACTGCGGCCTGCCGCTCGGTCTCGTCAGGAGAGGACCACTTGTAGAGGGGCAGGACGGAGGACAGCTTCACCCCGTGCGTGCGCAGCGAGGTCTTCAGCTGCGCGATGCGCTCGTCGTCCGCCCGCGGGTGCAGGAAGAAGGGCATGAAGTCGTCGCGCGGTGACAACTCGATGTATTCGTAGCCGAGTTCGGCGACCGTGCGCACCATGTCGTCGATCGGCAGGGCGCGGAACATGTAGGGGTCGAGGGCGATCTTCATGCGGCACCTCCGTAGAGCGCGGGGCGGGGCTTGAGGTCTGTGGCGACGACGCGGCCCGATTCCAGGGCCTCGACGGTCGCGCTGGTGATGACGGTGGCGGCGTAGCCGTCCCACGCGGAGGGGCCTGTGGGTTGGTCGCCGGCGGCGAGGCCCGCGATCCACTCGCGGAACTCGGTGTCGAAGGCGTCCGCGAAGCGGCCCACCCAGTCCGTGAGCACCTGCGTGCTGTGCTGTCCCGCGCTGCGCAGGCCGACGGCGGGCGGGTCGGGCAGCCGGACGAGTCCCTCCTCGCCGACCGCCTCGCACTGGATGTCGTAGCCGTACTGGCAGTTGACGAAGACCTCCAGATCGATGCGGACGCCCTTGGCGGTCTCGAAGAGCATGATCTGCGGGTCCTTCAGGTGGGCGAACCGCTTGCTCGTGGCGCGCGGGGTGACCACCTGGGTGGAAATGATCTCGTCGTCGAGCAGCCAGCGCAGTACGTCCACCTCGTGCACCGCTGTGTCCAGGGCGGCCATGGCGGAGGTGTACGAGGCCGGGACGGCCGGGTTGCGGTGGGCGCAGTGCACGATCAGCGGCTCACCGATGCGGCCGGAGTCGATGACCTGCTTCATCTGCCGGTATCCGGCGTCGTAGCGGCGCATGAAGCCCACCTGGACCAGGCGGCGGCCGTGTGCCGTCTCGGCCTCGATGATCTTCAGGCAGTCCTCGGCGGTCGTCGCGAGGGGTTTCTCGCAGAACACCGGCTTGCCGGCGGCTATCGCGTCCAGCACATGCTCGGCGTGGGTGGGGCCCCAGGAGGTCACGAGGACGGCGTCGACGTCGTCCGCCGCGATCAGGGCCGCGCCGTCGGGCAGGACCCGGGCGCCGACCGGCGCCGCCGCCTCCTCGGCGCGGGCGGTGTCGATGTCGGTGACCGCGGTGACACGGGCGCCGGTGACGGTGTCGGTGAGGCGGCCGATGTGCTCCTTGCCGATCCAGCCGGCGCCGATGACGCCTACGCGCACAGTCATGGGTGGTGGTCCTTTCTGCGGGCCCCGGGCCGCTGTCGGCCCGGGGACGAAGGGGATTCAGCAGTGCCGGACCTACTTGTCGACGGCGGGGCGCCGGATACCGGTCAGACCGCAGCCGGCCAGGTGCTCACGCGTGCTGACCGCGATGGGCAGCGGCACATCGGGGGCGCACGGATACAGGTCCTGCTCGACGATCACGAACAACTCGGCGTCCAGCGCGGCGAGTTCAGCCACCACGTCGGCCGGCTTGGGCACTCCCGCCGGAGGCGACACGCACACCCCGCGCTTGACGGCCTCGCCGAAGGAGAGGTTCTCGGCAGCGACCTGGGCGAGGATCTCGGGGTCCATCTGCTTGATGTGGACGTAGCCGACCCGCTCGCCGAAACGGCGGATCAGGTCGAGGTTGTCGCCGCCGCCGTAGGCGACGTGCCCGGTGTCCAGGCAGAGGTTGGTGTAGCGGCCGTCGGACTCGTTCAGCAGCCGCTCGATCTCCGGCTGCGTCTGGATGTGACTGTCGGCGTGCGGGTGGATGACGAGGCGTACGTCGTACTCGTCGAGGAGCAGCCTGCCCAGCCGGTCGGCGGCCCGGCCGAAGCCAGCCCACTGCTGCGCGGTCAACTCCGGCGACTCGGTGAACGCGCCGGTCTTCTCGTCCCGGTACATGGGCGGGATGAGGACCAGGTGGTGGGCGCCCGCCGCGGCGGTCAGCGTGGCCACCTGCCGGACGTGGGCGAGCATCTCGTCCCAAGCCTCCGGGCGGTGCAGCGCGCCAAAGGCCGTGCCGCCGGAGACCTGCAGGCCGCGGGCGTCGAGCTCGGCCTTGAGACGCTGCGGGTCGGTGGGGAGGTAGCCGTACGGCCCGAGCTCCAGCCACTGGTAACCGGCCTCGGCCAGCTCGTCGAGGAAGCGGGTGTACGGGACCTGGTGCTCGTCCTCGGGGAACCAGACGCCCCACGAATCGGGCGCGGAGCCGAGGCACAGGTTGCCCACGACGGTGCGGAGGGCGGATGGCGTCGTTGCCATGGTGTACGTCCTTGGAGGAGAGAATGGGTGGGGATGGGCAGGAAGAGGGCTCTGCCGTCACCGGGTTGGGTCAGCTGGACGTCGGGAGGCCGAACCCAGCGGTGACGTGCTGGGTGGGCCGGGGCCGGCGGGTGGTGACGACCTTGAGGGCTGGTGAGGGGTCCTTCGCAGCCGGGGCTTTACAGGTAGTGACGTTGGGTGAGCTTGTGGGCGGCGTACGTCTCGTAGGCGGCGCGGGTGGAGTCCAGGGCGGAGGTCTGGCTGACGGGGACGTCCCACCAGCCGTGCCCGGGAGGGTTCGGCCCGTACAGGTCGGTCTCGATGTGGACGACGGTGGTGCGGGTCGCGGCCTTGGCTTTCTCCATCGCGGTACGGAACTCCTCAACGGAGGTCGCGTGCAGGACGTCGGCGCCGAGGGAGGCGGCGTTGGCGGCGAGGTCGACGGGCAGGACGCTGCCATCAAGGAGGCCGGAATCACCGTTGCGGAAGCGGTAGTTGGTGCCGAACCGCTGCGAGCCGAGCGACTCGGACAGCGAGCCGATGGAGGCGAAGCCGTGGTTCTGGACGAGGACGATGATGACCTTCAGGCCCTCGGAGACCATGGTCGCGATCTCCTGGGCCATCATCAGATAGGAGCCGTCGCCGACGAGGACGACGACCTCGCGGGACGGGTCGGCCATTTTGGCGCCGACGCCGGCGGCGATCTCGTAGCCCATGCAGGAGTAGGCGTATTCGACGTGGTAGGCCTTCGGATCCCGTGCCCGCCATAGCTGTTGTAGGTCGCCGGGCATGGAGCCGGCGGCGTTGATGACCACGTCGCGGTCGTCGAGCACCTCGCCCAGGGCGCCGAGGATCTGCGTCTGCGCGGGCAGGGGGCCGGTGTTGCGGTCGGGGGCGAGGCACTCCTGCTCGATGTTCCGTGTGCGGGCGATCAGCTCACGGGTGTGCGTTTGGTACTCCCGTCCGGTCGCCCAGTCCGTGAGCGCTGCGGCGAGGGCCTGGATGCCGAGGCGGGCGTCGGCGACCAGGGGTTCGGCCGAGTGTTTGACGGCGTCCAGGCGGGCGACATTGAGGTTGACGAAGGTGACATCGGGGTTGGCGAAGACGGTGTGGCTGGCGGTGGTGAAGTCGCTGTAGCGGGTGCCGATGCCGAGGACGAGGTCGGCTTCCCTGGCCAGTTCGTTCGCCGCGTACGAGCCGGTCGAGCCGATGCCGCCGACCGCGTACGGGTGGTCCCAGGGCACGGCGCCTTTGCCGGCGTGGGTGTCGGCGACCGGGACGCCGGTGGCCTGCGCGAAGGCCCGCAGCTGCGTCTCGGCGCCCGAGTAGACGGCCCCGCCACCGGCCACGATCAGCGGCTTCCTGGCGCTGCGCAGGAGCCGGGCGGCCCGCTCGACCGCATCCGGCTCGGGCAGCGCGCGGCCGATGTGCCAGACCCGGCGGCGGAAGAACGCGGCAGGCCAGTCGAAGGCCTCGGCCTGTACGTCCTGTGGCAGGGAGAGGGTGACGGCGCCGGTCTCGACCGGGTCGGTCAGTACCCGCATGGCGGCCAGCGCGGCGGGGATGAGCTGCTCGGGGCGGGAGATGCGGTCGAAGTATTTCGACACGGCGCGGAAGGCGTCGTTGACGGTGACGTCTCCGCCGCGGGTGTCCTCCAGTTGCTGGAGGACCGGGTCGGCGGCGCGGGTGGCGAACATGTCGCTGGGCAGCAGCAGGACCGGGATCCGGTTGGTTGTGGCCAGTGCCGCGCCGGTGATCATGTTGGTGGAGCCGGGGCCGGTCGACGCCGAGCAGGCGAAGGTCGCCAGCCGGTCGCGCATCTTGGCGTACGCCACCGACGCGTGCACCATGCCCTGTTCGTTGCGGGCGAGGTAGTAGGGCAGATCGGCCTCGCCGGTGACGGCGGCTTGTAGCAGGGCCTGGCCGATCCCGGCCACGTTGCCGTGCCCGAAGATCCCCCAGACGCCCGGGATCAGCCGCTGCTCGTGGCCGTCGCGCTCGCTGTACTGGTTCGCCAGGAAGCGCACCAGGGCCTGGGCCGTGGTGAGTCGGATGGTCGTCATCGTCCGGCCTCCTCGCCGCCGAAGGGGAGACGGGGGTCGACGCTCTGGGAGTCCCAGGTGCCGCGCACCCACCCGTGGGCGGGGTCGTCGCAGATCAGCCAGGCGCGGTCCTGCCCGGGGCCCGCCATGACGTTGAGGTAGTAGAGGTCGTAGCCGGGTGCGGCGATCGACGGGCCGTGCCAGCCGTGCGGGATGAGCACGGTGTCGCCGGAGCGGACCTCGGCGAGTACGTCGATCGGCCGGTCCTGGGTGCCGTAGACCCGCTGGTAGGCGAAGCCGTTCTCGCCCGCGATCTGGAAGTAGTAGATCTCCTCCAGCTCGGACTCCGTCCCGGGCCGCGCCTGGTCGTGCTTGTGGGGCGGGTACGAGGACCAGTTGCCGCCGGGCGTCAGCACCTCGCAGACCAGGAGCTGCTCGGCCTCGAAGGTGCCGGGCAGGCAGTAGTTGTTGACCTGGCGGGAGCAGTTCCCGGCGCCGCGCAGCTCCACGGGCACGTCCTCCTTCGGCCCGTACCGGGCGGGGAGGCTGCCCCGCTCGGTACGGGCGGAGGGCAGCGCGAACCGTCCTCCGGCCGCGCTGCCGATGAGGGCCTCCGATTCGCGGGGGAGGTACGCGAAGTCGGTGACCGAGGCGAACACGCACCTACGGCCGTCCAGTTCGAAGGTCTGCCCGTCGACCGCGACCGTGCAGCGACCGCTCAGCGGCAGTACCAGGAACTCGAACTCCCCGGTGAACAGTGTGTGCGCCTGGCCCGGCCCCAGGGTCAGGATCCTGAGCCCTGAGTGACCCCAGCCCGCCGACTCGGGTGTGACCAGGAGGTCGTACGGACCGTCGGCCGACGTCCCCCTCGGCAGGTGGTACGTGCTCACGTCGGTCACAGCAGGCTCACCGCCCGGTCCACGGCGCCGGCCACGTCGCCGTCCGAGGGGTAGAGCAGGGAGCGGCCCACGACCAGGCCCTGAGCGGTGGGCTGTTTGAGGGCCTTGCCCCAGGAGGCGAAGGCCGCGTCGGCGTCCTTGACCTCGCCGCCGAGCAGCAGCGCGGGGAGTGTGGAGGAGGCCAGTACGCGTTCCATGTCGTCGACGACCGGCAGCTTCAGCCAGGTGTAGGCGGTGCGCCGCCCGAGTCCCGAGGCGATGGTGATCGACTTGACCACGGCATCGGGGGAGAGGTCGTTGCGGATCCTCCCGTCCTGCCACCGCGATATGAACGGCTCGACCATCGCGATGAGCCGGCGGTCGTTGAGTTCATCGACGGCGCGGGCGGTGTTCTGAAGGACGGACGGGGTCGCCGGGTCGTCCAGGGCGATGCGGGTGAGCATCTTGCCGCCGTCGAAGCCCATCGCGGCGATGGTCTGGGCGTCGTAGCCGGTGAAGCGGTCGTCGATCTCGAAGACCGAGCCCGCCAGCCCGGCCCGGTTCATGGAACCGAAGACGCTCTTGCCGTCCAGGACGCCGAGCAGCAGCAGGTCCTCCAGGATGTCGGCCGTGCCCAGCACGCCGGTCACGCCCGGCCGCTCCACGGCGACGCACAGCCGGTCGAGCAGTCTGGAGCGGTCGGCCATGGCGCTGGGGTCGCCGCCGACGGCGTTGGCGCCGCGCGCGGGATGGTCGGCGGCGATGATCATGGCCTTGCCGTGCTCGCCGAACGGCGAGGTGGCTCTGATACGCCGGGCGGCTGCCGTGGCGACAGCCCCGGGGTCGTTGACCCGGGCACCCACGATCCGGCTCACATTGTCGGACAGCACGTCTCACACCTCACGTTCGAAGTCGTCTGGAGTCGCCCGGTCCTGAGGCACCGTCGCGCGCAGCTTCGCCGCCACCTCGGTCTCGGTGGGCATGGCGTCGGAGCAGGCCAGGCGGCCCGCGACGATGGCGCCGGCGACGTTGGCGAAGGACACCGCGCGCGCCGTGTCCCAGCCGGTCAGCAGCCCGTGGCACAGGGCGCCGCCGAAGGCGTCACCGGCGCCCAGGCCGTTGACGACGTCCACCGGTACCGGCGGGACCTCGACGGCCGTCCCGTCCCGGCCCATGGCCAGGACGCCCCTGGGCCCCTGCTTAACCACCGCCAGCTCCACTCCGGCGGCGAGCAGCGCCTTGGCGGCGGCGTACGGCTCGCGCTCGCCGGTGGCAACCTCGCACTCGTCGAGGTTGCCCACCGCGACGGTGGTGTGACGCAGCGCCTCGGCGTAGTACGCCCGTGCCGAGCCCTGCTCCTGCCAGAACATCGACCGCCAGTCGAGGTCGAAGACCGTCGTACCGGCCTTCGCCCGGTGGCCGAGGGCGGCGAGGGTGGCCGAACGGCTCGGCTCCTCGCTCAGCCCGGTGCCCGTGATCCACAGGATCCGGGCGTCGCGCACCGCGCCCAGGTCCAGTTCCTCAGGGCGTATGTCCAGGTCGGGGGCCTTGGGCAGGCGGTAGAAGTACAGCGGGAAGTCGTCCGGCGGGAAGATCTCGCAGAACGTGACCGGGGTCGGCGCGATGTCCGACGTACCGACGAAACGGCAGTCCACGCCGTAGCCGTCCAGCGCCGCCCGCACGAAGTCCCCGAACGGGTCCCGGCCCGTCTTGGTGATCACGGCCGCGGAGCGCCCGTACCGGGCCGCGGCCACGGCCACGTTGGTCGGGCTGCCGCCCAGGTACTTGCCGAACGAGGTGACCTCCGCCAGCCCCACGCCCGTCTGGAGAGGATACACATCCACTCCGACCCGGCCCATGGTCAGCACTTCGAACGGCATCACGCTGGTGTCCCTTCGCTCCGGAGACTCCGGGAGTTGTCTTGGGAGGGCTTGACTGGCGCGCTCTACTAGCGCGCTCTAGTCGAGTACGATGACCCCTGTCCAAATGTCATGTCAATAGCTTGTTGCCGGGAGATTTCGGGACTGCCCGTAAGGTGGGCGCGTCGAAGGGTGGTTCAACAGGTGAATGCATCGGGCAGGCGGCGGCCCACGATGGCCGACGTCGCCGCCGAGGCGGGCGTGTCCAGGGCGCTCGTCTCGATCATCTTCCGCGACCAGCCGGGGGCGAGCCAGGAGACCCGCGAGCGGGTCCTGCGTGTCGCCGACGAGATCGGCTACCGCCCGGACAACGCGGCCCGGCTGCTCGCCCGCGGCCGCAGCCGCACTCTCGGCCTCATGTTCACCGTCCACCAGAGCTTCCACGCCGACCTGGTCGAGGGCGTCTACTCCGAGGCAGAACGACTCGGTTACGAGATCCTGCTATCCGCCACCGCCGAAAGGCGCGGGGAGGCCAAGGCGGTCGAGGCGCTGCTCAGCCACCGCTGCGAAGCGGTCCTCCTGCTCGGCCCGGACGCGTCGGCCGCAGACCTCGACGCCCTCGGACACCGCACGGTCGCCGTCTCGATCGGCCGCCGGGTGCCCCACGCCCGCGTCGACAGCGTGCACACCGCGGAGAGCAAGGGCATACGGCAGGCCATGGACCACCTCGTCGAACTGGGGCACCGACGGATCGTGCACATCGACGGCGGCAATGGCCCCGGCTCGGCCGAGCGGAGGCGTGCCTACCGGGCCGCGATGCGCCGCAACGGACTGGAGTCCGAACTGCGGGTGATTCCCGGTGATCACACCGAGCGGTCGGGCATCGAGACCGGCCGCCTGCTCCTGGCGGAGCGGGACAGCGGGCTGCCCCTGCCGACGGCGGTCCTGGCGGGCAACGACCGTTGCGCGATGGGCCTGTTGATGTCCCTGACCCGGGCCGGTGTCGAGGTTCCGCGTGACCTGTCGGTCGTCGGCTACGACGACAGCCACCTCTCCCACCTGATGCCGATCGGCCTGACGACCGTGCGTCAGGACGCGATGCTGATGGCCGAGTACGCGGTGCGGTTCGCCGTGGAGCGGCTGGAGAACCCGGCGTTGGAGCCGCGGGAAGCGGTGCTGGACCCCAAGCTGGTCGTCCGGGGGACCAGCGGGCCGGCTCCGGAGCCGCCGGCCTGACAGAGGCAGCCCTGCGGTTCCGGGGCGGCGGGCGGGGTGGACCGGTTGGCGCGTTTCCAGCCGGGCGCGGCGACCAGCATTGGCTACGACGACCCCAGGTCCGCGACGAGGTATTCAGCTGAGGCGTTCGAGCACCATGGCCATGCCCTGCCCGCCTCCGACGCACATGGTTTCCACGCCCCATTGCGCGTCGCGCGTACGCAGCCCGTTGATCAAGGTGGTCATGATGCGGGCGCCGGTCGCACCGAACGGATGCCCCAGCGCGATGGCCCCACCGTGCACGTTGAGCCTTTCCAGCGGGATGCGGAGTTCGCGCTGGGAGGCGATGACCTGAACGGCGAACGCCTCGTTCATCTCGAACAGGTCGATGTCCCCGACCGACAGGCCGGCGTGCGCGAGGGCCCGCCGTGTGGCTTCGACCGGTCCCAGGCCCATGATCTCCGGGGACAGGCCGGACACGCCGGTGGCCACGATCCTGGCCAGGGGAGTGATGCCGAGCTCTCGCGCCCTGACGTCGCTCATGATGACCACGGCGGCGGCTCCGTCGTTCAGCGGGCAGGAGTTTCCGGCGGTGACCGAGCCGCCGGGCCGGAAGGCCGGCTGGAGACCTTCGAGGGCCTCGTACGTCGTGCCGGGGCGCGGGCTGTCGTCGGTCGCGATCATCGTGCCGTCGGGCCCTCGGACAGGGGTGATCTCCCGGGCGTGGAACCCGGACTCGGCGGCCTTGGCGTACAGCTGCTGGCTGCGCAGGGCGTAGTGATCCTGCTCCTGACGGCTGATCTTGAAAAGGCCCGCGACGTTCTCCGCGGTCTGCCCCATGCCTACGTAGACGTCGGGCAGCAGGCCCTCGGAGCGGGGATCGGTCCACAGGCGGTTGGTTCGCGCGTCCTCCGAGGTGCGGTCCCTGGCCTGCTCGAATGCCGGGTTCAAGACGTCTTCGGCATCCGCTCCGGTGGGTCCGAAGTGCCGGTAGCGGGAGACACACTCGACACCCGCGCTGACGAAGACGTGACCTTCTCCTGCCTTGATGGCGTGAAAGGCCATCCGGGCGGTCTGCAACGAGGACGAGCAGAAACGGTTGACCGTGGTGCCGGGCACCTCGTCCAGCCCCAGCTGTACAGCCACCCGGCGGGCGATGTTGGCACCGTGCTCGCCGCTCGGCTCGGCGCAGCCGAGATGAAGGTCATCGATCCGTGTCGGGTCCAGTCCGGGCAGCTGGTCGAGGGCTGCGCGGACCGCCGTCACCGCGAGGTCGTCGGGGCGGACATCCTTGAGGGAACCCTTGAAAGCGCGCCCGATGGGCGTGCGGGCGGCAGCGACTACGACGGCTTCAGGCATGTCATGCACCTCTCAGGATGGCGAATGGGTGCGTGGGGTGGCCGGCTCCAAGGCGGCTCTCCACTGAGGGAGATACTAAACGGACCGTTTCGTATGAAGCGCAGGCTTCCTTCATTTCGCCAGGTCAACCTGGGTGGTGCGCGCTGCCCTGCGAGCGCGCCCTTGCGTGTCGCAGGCATGAAAAGATTACCGGCTGCGATCCTAGACGTTCCGTTTCGATTGACCTAGTGTGAGGGCACCTCGTGCAGAGAGGAGCGCTCCAATGACGGCGTGCTTTCGACAGGCGGTGTTCGTTCCGCCACCCGTGTGTGTCGTTGCCCACGAGCTGGGTTTCTTCGCCCACGCCGGCCTTGAGGTCGAGACCGTGCTGATCGAGTCGTCGACGGATCAGCGTGACCGACTCCTGACCGACGACGTCGATGCGGGCGTCACGGCCATCGACAACCTGGTCGTGTGGAACTCCGGCGGAGGCGACCTCCGGGTGGTCGCCCAGATCGAGTCGACGACACCGCTCCGGCTGGTCGCGCAGCCCTCGGTGAGGGGGCTGGAAGGCCTGCGGGGCGCAACGCTCGGCGTCGATGCGCCGGACAACGGCTTCGCGGTCGTGCTCCGTCACCTCCTCGGTCAGCATGGCCTCCCGCCCGGCGCGTACCAGTTCGAGCCGGTGGGCGGAGTGCGCGAGCGCTTCGAGGCACTGCGCTCACGGTCGATCGATGCGGCGTGGCTGGGGCCGCCGCTGGACGAGATGGCGCAACAGGAAGGGTTCGTCTCGCTGCTCGCGGTCGAGGACGAGGTGCCGGACTTCCCTGGGCAGGGTGTCGTGGCCGGTCCTACAACGCGGCAGGCGGGGCGGGAAAAGCTCTCGCTCTACCTCACGGCCCTCGAGGCGGCGCGGAAGTGGCTGCACGCCACTGGGGACGAACAGATCCTGGACGTGCTGACGAGAGGCGGGTACGGACCGGCCTCGGCCCGGGCGGCGCTGCGCACCCGCCCCGCTTCGCTGGCTCCTGCTCGCGCCGGTCTGGAGTGCGTCCTGACGATGCGCGACAAACTCGGCATGATGCCCGACCAGGCGCCTGGTGTCGATGACCTGTACGACGGCCGCCCGCTCGGTCTGGAGCTGCGTCCATGACGCCCGACCTGTTCACGTCCGACGGCCGTCACGATGACGCGGAGCGCGTCACGGACGGTCAGGTGGCGAAGAGCGTGCGCCATCTGCTCAGCGAGGACCGTACCTGCGAACTCCTCGGAATACAGGTCGAGTCGGCCGCCGACGGTCGGGCGCGTGCACGGATGCGGGTCCGGCCGGACATGGTCAACGGGCACGCGATCGTGCACGGAGGGCTCGTGTTCGCGTTGGCCGACACCACCTTCGCCTGCGCCGTCAACAGCTTCGGCCCGCCGGTCGTCACGGCGAGCGCGGACATCGCCTTCCGGCGCCCCGGCCGCCTCGGTGACGACCTGATCGCCGAAGCGGTGACCCGCTCGTGGGAGGGCCGCTCAGTGATCTGTGAGGTCACGGTGCGGCGCGGTGACGACGTCATCGTCGAGTTCAGCGGGCGGGGGGCGCAGATCGTCCTGGCGGACGGTGCGCCGTCGGCGGGGAGCAATCCGGTCCCGGGCAGCCTGTCCGGACGAGCCGGCCATGAGGAGCACCGCGCCCGTCCGGCGGGCGCGGACACCGACGCGGTGGACGGACCCGCCGTGCCAGGGCACGCGACGGGCCGCTAAGGGCTCCGCTGGAGGAACGGTGGCAAAACCGCGGGCCGGTGGGGGCTGGTCGCGCAGTTACCCGCGCCCCTTACGGGGCGCGGTACCGCACCGGACTTCACCAAGACCGCTTAGAGCCGCGGACGCCGAGCGCCCAGGTCGTCCGGGGGACGCGAGCGGGTGCAGAGATCAAGCGGTACATCCAAGTACCCGAGCCGCTAATGGAGTTCAGGTGTCACAGGACTACGAAGTCATCGTTGTCGGTGGTGGACCCGTCGGGGTGATGGCCCTTGCTTTGCTGGGCCATGCCGGTGTACGGGCCGTGGGGATCGAACGCGAGCCCGAGCTGTGGGAACAGGCGCGGGCCGTGCACTTCGACGGTGAGATCATGCGTTCCTTCCAGGCCATGGGCCTGGGAGAGGAACTCTCCGCCCGGATCAAACCGATGTGCGACTACCGCATGGAGAACGAGGCCGGCGAGACTCTGGTGGCCCATGCCACGGGGCAGCTGGGGCCCCAGGCATGGTACTCGGAGGTCCTGTTCCACCAGCCTCAGGTCGACGGGCTGCTGCGCGCCGAAGTGGCGCGGCTCGCCGATGTGGAACTCCGGCTCGGCACCACGCTGCTGGACATCCAGCAAGGTGACGACTCAGTCTGCTGTACCGTCCGAACACCGGACGGGACGACACAGACGCTCACCGCCCGATGGGTCATCGCCTGTGACGGCGCCACCTCGACCGTCAGGCGCACGCTCGGGATATCCGGCGAGAACCTCGGCACCGACGATCCGTGGCTCGTCGTCGACGGACACCTGCGAGGGACGGCGGGCATCGAGGGGGACATGGTCTTCCTCGGCCGGCACACCCGTCCCGCGCTCTGGATCAGGCTCCCCGGTGACCGGGTGCGCATGGAGTTCAAGGTCCTCTCCGAAGACGACCGGGAGGAGATCGCCACACCGGCGGGCATCGCCCGGTTGAGCCGAGGTGTTCTCACGCCGCAGAACTTCGATCCCGACCGCATCGCCGTTTACACCTTCCGCGCGCGGTTGGCCACGTCGTGGCGGGTCGGCAATGTGTTCCTCGCGGGTGATGCCGCTCACCTGGCACCTCCGCTGTTCGGCCAGGGACTGTGCGCCGGCCTGCGGGACGTGGCCAACCTGGTGTGGAAGATCCGGCTCGTCTCACGTGGCAGAGCCCCCGAGTCCCTGCTCCACACCTACGAGTCCGAACGCAAGGACCACGCCAGGTACTGGGTCCATCAGGCGGCGACGATGGCCGGACTCGTCCAGACCACCGACCCTGTGATGGCCGCCCGGCGGGATGCGCACATCCGCGCCAACCCGGCCGACGCCTACCCGTCTGCACCCGCCCTGGGCCCGGGTGTGCACACGGGCCCGGCCGACCCGCACGCCGGACGTCTTTCGATGCAGCCGATGCTGCCCGACGGGACACGGCTCGACGACCTCGTGGGACGCAGGTTCCTGCTCGCGGCCACGCCCGAACTGACGGCCGGGCTGCCCGATCCCGTACGCAAGGCGCTGGAGGAGGAGCCCGAGGTCGCGGTACTGACCTCCCCCCAGCACGTCGGCCAACTGCTCACCTCGGTCGATGCCCCCGCCGTCCTGGTCCGTCCCGACCGCTATGTGCTCGGGACGGCACACACCCCCGAAGAGCTCGAAGCGCTGCTCCGACTCCTGCCTCTCGCAGTCGCCCCGGAACCCCGGCGCGAGATGAGTCCGCCGCAGCAAGAGAACACCCTGCAGGCCTGACCCGCGCGCGTGCAAACACTGCTTCACCCACAGGAGTTCACCATGCACGACCAACCCATCACCCACCTTCGGCACGTCGACATCGCCGTTCAGGACTACGACAAGCAGGTCGCCTTCTACGAGCAGCAGTGGGGGCTGACCAAGGCCGGTTCCGACGGCGATGTCACGTACTTCGCCGCCGAGGGCTCGCCCGAGCAGTACGTCGTCCGGGTCCGCCGCTCCCAGGACAAGCGCCTCGACCTGGTCTCCTTCGGCGCCCCGGACCGCGCCACGGTGGACGGCCTCGCCACCCGCCTCGCCACCGACGGCGTGAAGCTGGTCAGCGAGCCGGACACGCTGCAGACGCTGGGTGGCGGCTATGGCTTCCGGTTCTTCGACGTGGAGGGGCGCACCGTCGAGATCTCCACGGAGGTCGCCGCTCGCACCCATCGCAAGGTCGAGGAGCGCGAGGACATCCCGGTGCGGCTGTCTCACGTCGTCCTCAATTCCCCCGAGCCCGAGCGCATGATGGCCTTCTACGAGAAGTACCTGGACTTCCGGCTCACGGACACCAACGTGCACCCGCAGCTCGGCGGGATCATGTGGTTCATGCGGTGCAACCCGCAGCACCACAGCATGGCGATCGCCCGGTGTCCGCATGTCTCGCTGCACCACGCGTCGTTCGAGATGCGCGGGCTGGAGGAGTACATGCGCGGCAGTGGCCGCCTGATGCGCGACGGAGTCCACAAGGTCTGGGGGCCCGGCCGGCATCGCGCCGGGGACAACACCTTCACGTACTTCCACGACCCCAACGGCAACACCATGGAATACACCACAGAGCTGGAGATCCTTGACGAGGACACCTGGCACCCCCACCTGTACAGCACAGAGGACCCGGAGACCTCGGACGTGTGGGGGACTTCCAACCCGATGAACGAGTTCGTGTCCAAGGAGATGTTCAACGACCCGGACCGGGGATTGTTCGTCCCACCGCCGGTGTGATCCCCCTAGGGCCTGAGGCGCACTCGGGACGCCGCCGGGCGGAGGAGCTCAGGACTCTCCGTCCGGCGACGGATGGGCTTCCAGGCCGCGGATCCCCAGGTCCACGAGCTGTTCCGCGAGCGCGTCGTCGAGCGGGCTGACGCCGAAGAGGAGATGGAAGTAGACCGGTGCGTAGAACAGCTGGGCTGCCGTCCCCGGATCGAGGTCGGACCGGAAGACGCCTTCGTCGATTCCCCTGCGCATCAGCTTCTCGACGGCCGCAGCGCGCTCCTGCCAGAACCGCGCGCGGAAGTTGGCCATCGTCTCGGGGTCGTACTGCCCCTCGGCGATGATCTGGGCGACCAGCTTGCCCTGCGGGCCGGCGTACTGGGAGATCAGCGACTTGAGGTGCGCCAGGAGGGCGTCGCGCACCGGCACCCCTTCGGGGATGCGGGTGTGCGCCAGGTGGTTCTCCATGAAGGCGTCGATGACGACCGCGGCCTTGTTCGGCCACCACCGGTAGATCGTCGCCTTGCTGACCTTGGCCCGCTTGGCGATCGCCTCCATGGTCAGTTTCTGCACCGTGGTGGCGCGCCTGCCGTCGCGGACAAGGAGATCCATGGTCGCGTCGAGGATCGCTCGACGACTCGATTCGCTTCGTACAGCCACGGAGCCAAGTTAACCCACGCGCGGCCTCATTCCCCAATGCACTACGGGATCGACAAGGCCATCAGCCTGTCATACGATACGAAACGTTTCGAATAGATGAAGGAGCTGTACACATGAAGCTGGGTCGGATCTCAGTACCTTCTCCCGATGGCGACCAAATCAGGATCGTCGCCGTGCGGCCCGACGAGGGCAGGGTCATCGACCTGGCCAGGGCCTACGCCCTGGGCAGGCATGCCGAGGGCGCGACGCCGGACGCGGCCCGCCGACTGGCCGCGGCCCACTTCCCGTCGAGCATGGCCGCCGCCATCGCCGCCGGGCCGGCCTTCCTCGACGCCGCCCACCGGGCCGTGGACGGGGCCGCCGATGACGCCTCGCTGCCCATCGAGGGCCTGTCCTGGGTGGCGGCCGTCGACCCACCGGTCATCCGTGACGGACTGACCTTCCCGGCGCACATGAAGGGGTTCCACGAGAGGGTGGGCGGCGGACTGCCCAACCCTCAGCTGTTCAAGACGCCCGGCTACTTCAAGGGATCCACCGGAGTGGTCTACGGCCACGACGAGGAGATCCCCTACCCGAGCTACTCCGAATACGTCGACTACGAACTGGAGATTGGCCTCATCGTCGGAGCCGCAGGCAGCAACCTGACCCCCGACGGCGCCCGCGCCCACCTGTTCGGCGTCACGATCTTCAACGACTTCAGCGCGCGCGACGTCCAGGGCTACGAGATGGCCATGAGCATGGGCCCGCAGAAGTGCAAGGACTATGCGTACGGCATCGGTCCCTGGATCACGACCGTCGACGAACTGCCCTCCGTCGACGGACTCAAGGGCGTCGTCCGCGTCAACGGTGAGGTCTGGAGTGAGACCGCTGCCGAGGGAATGATCTACACGCCGGAAGAAATGCTCGCCTACGTCTCCATCAACGACAGGCTTCAGCCCGGCGACCTGATCGGCTCCGGCACCCTGCCCAACGGCTCCGGCCTGGAGATCGACCGGCGGCTGTCGCTCGGAGACGTCATCGAACTCGAACTGGAAGGCGTCGGTGTCCTGCGCAACCGACTGAGCGCCGAGCCGGACAAGGCCCCCTGGTGGCCCGAGCCCCGCCCGTACCCCTTCGGTACGCCGGCGAACTGACGACGGGACCGACGAAGATGACCACCCCGCACGCCATCAAGCCGATACGGCGCATCGTCACCGGCCACACCGCCGACGGCCGCTCCACCGTCATCAGCGACGGCCCGGCTCCCAACGTCTTCGTGTCCGACTCCGTCAAAGGGTTCGGCGCGATCGTCCCCTGGCAGACCGAACCGGGCGATGTCAGCAACGACGGCAACCAGGACGCGGCCTCCGCCGACGTCCAGGTGCCGATGCACCCCAAGCCCGGCGGAACGGTCTTCCGGATCGCGAGCTTCCCGCCCGACACCGCCTACACCGACGCCGCCGCCGACTCCCTCTTCGACGACATCGACGGCGAACACGCCCGCGACGCCGCCCAACACACCGTCGGCGGCCGCCACTTCTGGTTCCACCGCACCGACAGCCTGGACTACGCCCTTGTCCTGGAGGGTGAGATATGGCTGCTGACGGACGAGGGAGAGACCCTCGCCAGGGCCGGTGACGTGATCATCCAGCGAGGCACCAGCCACTCCTGGTCCAACCGCAGTGACACGACCTGCCGCGTGGCCTTCGTCCTCATCGGTGCCCTCCCCGTCGACACCGCTGTCTCATGAGCACCGCGCAGGACATTCTGTGGATGCCCAGCAGCGCCCGGCAGGACGGCAGCGAACTGGCTCGCTACCGCCGTGGGCTGAAGGACTACGACGGCGGTGCCGACTACCTTGATCTCTGGCGCTGGTCGACGCAAGACCTGGGCCGGTTCTGGGAGTCCGTCGCCGAGTTCGAGGACGTACGACTCGGTGGTACCCCGACCGGTCCGGTGGCTCCGCGGGAGATGCCCGGAGGCACGTGGTTTCCCGGCCGTACCGTGAACTATGCCGAGCATGTGCTGCGCCGCTGCCCGGGCGAGGCGCTCGTCGTCGTGGACGACGACGGCACGTCCCACAAGCTCTCGCGAGCCGAACTCCGCAGCCAGGTCGCCGCCGTCTCCGCCGCGCTGCGCCGGATGGGTGTGGCCCACGGCGACCGGGTGGCCGCCGTCCTGCCCAACCGCGCGGAGGCCGTCGTAGGACTCCTCGCCTGTGCGGCGGTGGGGGCCGTCTGGTCGGTGTGCTCCCCGGAGTTCGGCGCGGATGGGGTGACCTCCCGGTTCGCCCAGCTGGAGCCCAAGGTGCTGCTGCTCACGGACGGCTACCACTACGGCGGACGGACGCACGAGCGCACCGACGAGATGCGCACCCTGCTCGACCGACTGCCGTCGGTGGAGCACGTGCTCTGGGTCGATCACCTCCACCCCGGAAGCCTGCCTACGGCGGACCGCCCCGTGTCGCTCTGGGGCACGGTCGCCGCGGGAGGAGGCGAGCCGGAGTTCGACGAGCTGCCCTTCGACCACCCGCTGTGGGTGCTGTTCTCATCCGGTACCACCGGGGCACCCAAGGGCATCGTGCACGGCCACGGAGGTGTCCTCCTGGAACACCTCAAGGTCCTGCGGCTGCACTCGGACCTACGGGCCGGCGACCGCTATCTCACCGTCGCCAGCACCAGCTGGGTGGTGTGGAACATGCTGGTCGCCGGGCTCGCGGTCGGCGCCACGATCGTTCTGCTGGACGGGAACCCGGTCCGCCCCGACCTGGGGCGCGTCTTCCGCGTCGCCGACGAACACGACGTCGACACGCTCGGTGTCAGCGCCGGATACCTGCACGCCTGCCTCAAGACCGGTCTCGCCCCTGAAACCGGGGCACTGCGGACGGTGCAGGTGACCGGATCGCCGCTGTCCACCGACGGTTTCCGTTGGGTCTACGACCGGCTCGGCAACGTGTGGCTGACTTCCATGAGCGGCGGCACCGACGTGTGCTCGATCTTCGTCGGCGGAGCCCCCACCCTCCCCGTCCGCGTGGGCCGCATCCAGGCACCCGCCCTGGGCGTTTCCGTCGCAGCATGGGACGAGGACGGCAACCCCGTGGTCGGCAAGCGGGGCGAGCTGGTGATCACGCAGCCGATGCCCTCGATGCCGCTCCGTTTCTGGAACGACTCCGACGGCCGGCGCTATCGGCAGAGCTACTTCTCCGTGTACGCCGGAGCCTGGCGGCACGGGGACTTCATCGAGTTCGAGCCCGACGGCAGCAGTGTGATCCACGGCCGCTCGGACTCCACCCTGAACCGGCAGGGCGTGCGCATGGGGCCCGCGGACATCTACCGGGTCGTCGAGGCGCTGCCCGAGGTGCGCGAAGCCCTCGTCGTGGGCGCCGAACTGGGCGAAGACGCCTACTACATGCCGCTGTTCGTCGCCCTCCAGGAGAACGCCGACTTCGATGCGGTGGCGCAGCGCATCAACCAGGTGCTCCGGGACGAGCTGTCACCGCGGCACGTGCCCGACGAGATCGTGCCCATGCGCGGGATCCCGCACACCCGCACGGGAAAGAAGATCGAGGTGCCGGTCAAGCGCTTGCTGCAGGGAGCTTCCCTGAACGACGTCGTGGACCTGGGCGCGGTGGACGACAGCGCACTGCTCCAGGAGTACGCGGAGTTCGCCCACACCCGCCGGAAAGCATGAGGAAACCATGAGCCAGACCCCCTTCTCACTGGGAACGTTCGCCGACGGACAGTCCGGTCCGTTCCCCGGCATCGTCGTGAACGACAGGGTGTACGACACCCGGACCGTCCTGCCCGCGGCCACGACCACATCGGGCCTGCTGGCCGACTGGGACGCATCGCTGGAGGCGCTCCAGTCCCTGGCCGACGCGCCCGAGCGCGACGGGCGGCCGGTCGGGGAGCTCACGGTGCTCGCCCCGGTCCAGCCACCGGGCCAGATCTTCGGCGCCGGAGCCAACTATCGCGAGCACGTCATCCAGATCACGGTGGCGCACCGCCTGGGCAAGGCGGACGCCACCGAGGAGGAGCTGCGCGAGCAGGCCGCCCGGGAGATGGACGAGCGTGCCGCGCACGGCGAGCCGTACGTGTGGGTGGGCGTCCCGTCCGCGATCAGTGGCCCGTACGACGACGTGATCCTGCCCTCCCTCGGTGAGAACCATGACTGGGAACTCGAGCTGGGCGTGGTCATCGGGCGCGAGACACGCGAGGTGAGCCGTGACGAGGCACTGGACCACGTCGCCGGGTACACCATCTGCAACGACCTGACGACGCGCAGCCTGGTGCCCCGCCCGGAGATCCCGATGATGGGCACCGACTGGATGCGGGCGAAGAACCAGCCCACGTTCTACCCCACGGGCCCCTACCTCGTGCCGGCGCGCTTCGTGCCCGACCCGCAGGACCTGGACATCACGCTCCGGCTCAACGGCAAGGTCATGCAGAAGGGCAACACCAACGACATGATCTTCGGAATCGCGGCCCTCATCTCGTACATCTCGCACCGGGTGACACTGCAGCCGGGCGACATGATCATCACTGGTTCTCCGCAGGGCAACGGTTCGCACTACGGCCGGTTCCTGCAGGCGGGCGACGTGATGGAGAGCGGGATCACCGGACTCGGCGCGCAGCGAAACCTCTGCAGGTAGCAGCCGTCACGTCCGTTGTCTGACCTCGAATTGCAGCGAGCGGGTGGTGAGCTTCTCCAGCAGTGCGATCAGCGTCCGCTGTTCGTCCGCGCTGAGCGAGCCGGCCCAGTCCTGTTCACGTTCGTTGTGCGCTTGGAAAGCCGTGGTGATCGCGTGCAGACCGCTCTCGGTGAGGCTGAGGTTGACCGCGCGTCCGTCGTGCGGGGCGCGTCTCTTGGTGACGAGACCGTCCCGCTCCAGCGTGTTCACCAGCGCCGACACGGCCGCGCGACTCATGCCGGACAGCTCCGCGACCTTCTTCGCTTCGACGGGGCTCGACAGCCAGATCGCGAAAAGGACGCGGAAGCCGGGCCACGACCATCCGCGGGGCCGGTGAACGGTTGATTCCAGGTCGTAGACCAGCATGTTCGCGGCCCGGTGGAGGGTGAGCACCAACCGCATCGCCAGCGGATCGACGCCTGGGAGCTCACGGCTCGCGCGGCTGACCGCATGGTCGATGAACGACCAGAAGTGCAGGTCCTCGTTGTCCGGGTGCTCGTGGTTCACACCAGGAGTGTAGGCCGGACGGCCGCTCACCCTCCGGCCCGCCTTCACGGCCGGACTCTGCCGAGTAGCGTCCCCGTTTCCGAAACGCATCGAATGCCCCAGGGACAAGAGGAAAGCCTTATGAGCACCAAGACCGCTCCCGCAGATGTCCTCAGCGAGAAGTCTCTCTTCCAGGAGTCGGCCTACGTCGACGGACGCTGGGTCAGCCACGGGGAGTCCGGGCGGTTCTCCGTCGACAACCCTTCCACGGGCGCGACGATCGCGGATCTGCCGTCCATGAGCCGGGCCCAGGTGGCTGATGCCATCACGGCGGCCGGCCGCGCGCTCCCGGACTGGCGCGCCCGGTCCGGCAAGCAGCGGGCCCAGGTCCTGCGCCGTTGGTTCGAGCTCGTGACGGAACACACGGAGGATCTCGCTCGCCTGATCACCCTGGAGGAGGGCAAGCCCCTCGCGGAAGCACGTGGCGAGGTGGCGTACGCGGCGTCGTTCATCGAGTGGTTCGCCGAGGAGGCGAAGCGCGTGCGCGGCGACATCTTCCCGGCCCCCGACCCGTCACGCCGCGTCCTCGTACTCAAGGAGCCGGTCGGCGTGTGTGTCGCCATCACACCCTGGAACTTCCCGGCGGCCATGATCACGCGCAAGGCCGCGCCGGCGCTCGCCGCCGGATGCACGATGGTCGTCAAGCCGGCCGCCCAGACGCCGCTGACCGCGCTCGCGCTCGCTGAGCTCGCCGAACGCGCCGGCGTCCCGGCGGGCGTCCTCAACGTCGTCCTGGGCAAGGCCCGTGAGATCGGTCCGGAGCTGACCGGCAACCCAGTGGTGCGCAAGGTGAGTTTCACCGGCTCGACCGAGGTGGGACGCGCCCTGCTCACCGAGTGCGCGCAGACGGTGAAGAAGGTCTCGATGGAGCTCGGGGGCAACGCGCCGGTCCTGGTCTTCGACGACGCCGACCTCAAGGCGGCTGTCGAGGGCGTCCTCGCGAGCAAGTACCGCAACACCGGCCAGGCCTGCATCAGCGCGAACCGGGTCTACGTCCAGTCCGGCATCTACGACCGCTTCGCCGAGGAACTCGCCAAGCGGGTCAGCGAGTTGACTGTCGGCGACGGGTTCGAACCCGGCGCGGAGCAGGGGCCCCTCATCGATGCCGCCGCCGTCGACAAGGTCCAGGAACACATCACCGATGCCACCGGCCACGGCGCACGCGTCCTGTGCGGCGGATCGGGCCACGAACGTGGCGGGTTCTTCTTCCAGCCGACCGTGCTCGCCGACGTGGCCCCCGGTATGAAGATCACGCGGGAGGAGACGTTCGGGCCGGTCACCCCGCTCATCCGGTTCGTCGACGAGGCGGAGGCGATCCGCATGGCCAATGACACCGAGTACGGGCTCGCGGCCTACCTCTACAGCCGCGACGCCGAGCGGATCTGGCGGGTCTCCGCCGCGATCGAGGCGGGCATGGTCGGCATCAACTCGGGGCTGATCTCCAACGAGGTCGCACCGTTCGGCGGCATCAAGCAGTCCGGCCTCGGGCGTGAAGGCTCGGTCCACGGCATCGACGAGTACCTGGAGATGAAGTACCTCTCCTGGGAAGGCGCGGGTGCCCGGTAGACCTCCACGGACTCAACGCACACGACGAACGAAAGGGACAGCCATGTCCGCATACACCCGTGCCGAGGCACGTGACTGGGCCCGCGAGAAGCTTGTCGGCGCGGTCAACTGCACCATCCCCTCGTTCACCGGCGACCTGCGGGCCGTCAATGAGCGAGCCGTCCGCCACGACATCCGCCTCGCCAAGGAGCATGGTTTCATCGGCACCCTCGGTGTCTCCGAGATCAGCATCACCCTCGACGAGTACCTGGAGTTCCTCCGCATCTCCAAGGACGAGGCGGGCGACGGCTTCTACGTTGTCCACCACGCGAGCTGGAACGACCTCGAGCAGAACCTCGAAGCGGTCCGTGGTGCCGAAGCGGCGGGAGCGGACCTGGTACTGCTGGCCTACCCGCCCAACTTCTACCCGGAGTCCGAGCAGGAGATCTACGACTACACCAAGGCGGTCTGCGAGGCCACGAACCTCGGGATCATCCTGTTCCCTATGACCATCTGGAACTTCGGCGTTCGCATCCACCCCTCCGATCTCCCGACCCGGCTGATCCGCCGTCTGATCGACGACATCCCCAACATCGCGGTCATCAAGGCCGAAGGCGGATACCCCAACATCCAGAGCGCCGTCGAGTGCAGCCGGCTCTTTGGCGACGAGGTGGTCATATCGGTGCCGATCGAGGGCGATCTGATCCCTCTGTCGCAGGTGATGCCCATTCAGTTGTCGGCGACCAGCGACCACGAGTACTTCGGCCCGATGATCCCGCGCGTCATGCAGTTGCTGCGCGACGGGAAACACGATGAGGCGACGGCGATCTACTGGCAGCTGCATCCCGCCCGCAAGACCAAGGCCGCACTGTTCGGGACCCTGCACGGTGGGTCGGTCCTCAACCGCCAGGCCTGGAAGTTCCAGGGTTGGCTGCAGGGGTACAACGGCGGACCGCTCCGCCAGCCGACGATGCGCCTCCAGGACAGCCAGATGGCCGCCCTGCGCAAGGGACTCGTGGACGCAGGCCTGGAGCCGAGCATGGATCCCATCCGTGAGTTCTTCACCGGACGCCACCCGGCCTGACAATCAGGACCCCGGACCGGCCCCTGGGGCGGCAGCCGCAGAGCGGCCGCCCCCGGGGCCGTAGTTGTCCGACTCAAGGGGCTGATGACCGTTCAGTGTTCTTGGAAGGCCCGGCTGATACGGGCGTCCAGAGACACGCCAGCGCCCCGTTCGCCCGCGAGACGCGCGCACAGTGCCGCCACGGTCAGATCCTGCAGAGCGGACCCGACCGACTTGTAGAGCACGATGTCATCGGTTCCGGTCCGGCCCGGTGCGTGACCGGAGACCACGTCGGCGAGAGAAACGAGCTTGTCGGTGAACTCCACGCCCTCGGCCCGTGCGGCGATGAAGTCGCCGGTCTCGTGGGCGACTTCATCGACAAGGTCGCACACCACGACATCCGCGCGGTCGATGGCGACAGGGTCGAGTTCACGCTGCTCGGGCAGCGTCGACCCGATGGACACCACTGTCGTACCCGGCTTGAGCCAGGTGCCGCGAACGGTGGGCGTCTCGTCCCGGGACCGGGCGGCGCACAGCACCAGATCCACGCCGTCGACCGCGTCCTCGGGCGCCTCGGCGGGGACCACCTCGGCCGCCAGGTCGCTGAACGACCCCGCGAACCGGGCTCGGCTCGCCGGGCTCGGGCTGTAGACCCGCACGGAGGTGAGCTCCCGCGACGCGGCCAGGGCCCGAAGGTGATTCGTCGCCTCGAACCCCGAGCCGATGACGGCGACCGAGAGCGGCCTTTGCGGTGCCAGGAACCGCACGGCGAGGGCCGAGGTCGCCGCGGTACGGAAGCCCGTGATCGACCGGCCGTCCAGCAGGGCGACGAGCTCCGTGGTCTCGAGGTCGAACAGCGCCACGAGGTAGGCGCCCCTGCGCTTGCCGTTCGACACGGCTATGAGCTTGGCTCCCATCACACCGCTGCTCGGGAGTATCCCGCTGAGGGTGCGCATCCACTCCGCCTCGCCCCTGGCCATCGTCCGCGGGGGAAAGTGCGCTTCGGACACCGGAGCGGCGTAGGCCTCGTGCAGAGCCTTCAGCGCGGACTCCCAGTCGAGCAGGGAACGGACGTCGTCGTCGGTGAGATACACGGCCATGCGGAAGCTCCTTGCGGGTGAGCCGGTCGACCGGAGGAGGTGGGTGCGCGTGACAGGCCGGAAGACGCCGGCTACGAAGATCGTGGCGAGTGGGAACCGAGAGGTGCTGGGGCCCGCCAACTCCTGGCACACATTGGCTCGTTGACGGCAGGGCCGTGCAGATCGCAGAGGATCCGGTGGGGCACGAGCCGGGCGACCCGCCTACTCCGTTCGGTGCGGTACGTATCGTTTCGATTCACGCTCACTTTAAGTGGCGGCCGCACTGTCCGCAATCCCGTGCGCACCTCCAAACCCCGTGCGTACGCGCCCCGGAAACCGGCTACGCCGAGATCTCCCCGAAGCCGATCACGTGTGATCCCCGGCCGCCGGCCGTACCGGTCCGTCCGCGAGGGCCCGGCGGCAGAAGTCGGCGAACGCCCTGGCTCGCCTGGTGAGGTTGGCGCGGGCGGGCCAGGCGAGCAGTACGGGCATGTCCGGCACCTCCTCCCGGATCGCGCATTCGGCCAGCGGTACGCCCTCGTGGCTGATGCCGGAGGCCGGCCGCTGGATCAGAAGTGAGTAGCCGAGACCCCGCGCCACCAGGGAACGCACCGTCTCGAAGCTGCTCGTCGTATGCCGGATCACCGGCCGTATGCCGAGTGAGGCGAGCAGCTCCGTGAAGTAGTGCAGGCTCGGCGGGTTGTCGAGCATGACCATCGGTTCGTCCGCGAGGTCGTGCAGGCTCACCGGCGCCTGTCCGGCCAGGGGGTGCGCGCGGGGCAGGAGCAGATGCGGCCGGGTGATGTACAGCGTCTCCTGCTGAATGCCCGGCTGCAGGTCGAGGTCGTACAGCAGGGCCATCTCGCAGCTGCCGTCGAGAAGTTTCTCCTGCAGTTCCACCTGAGTGCCCTCCGCGAAGCTCAGCCGCACCGTCGGATGCTCGGTGGCGAAACCCTCCAGGACGCCGGGCATCAGGAACGGGGCCAGGGTCGTGTAGCAGCCGACCGTCAGGTTCCCGGAGAGCTCCCCGCCCAGGTTGCGCGCACTGGAGACCAGTTCGTCCGCGTGGGCGAGCAGCGGGCGCGCGTCCGCGAGCACGGCCAGGCCGGCCTGGGTGATCGTCAGCCCTTTGGCCTGGCGGCGCAGGAACAGCTGGACGCCGAGGGTGCGCTCGAGCTCGCTGACGGCCAGGGCGATCGTCGACTGGGAGATGTGCTGGCGTGCCGCGGCGCCCGCGATGGTTCCGGCCTCGGCCGCCGCCACGAAGAACCGGAGCTGGCGCAGTGAGAGCGTCATGGTCCATACCTCAGGATTCCTGTGGTTGTTGTCGGTGCATTGCTGGATTCCAGGGTATTCCGTGCTCAGGCGGTGTACCGCACAGTCGTTGCAGCCCGATGCGGCCGACATCCCCTGTCGGATGTGGCCGACACGTGAGGAGCCGCCATGTCCATCACACGCAATGTCACCAGCAAGGACCTCTACGCCGACCCGTATCCCGTCTACCGCGAACTCAGGGACGACGAGCCCTGGGCCTGGTCGGACGGGCTCGGCATGTGGCTCGTCAGCCGCTACGAGGACGTCGTCTTCGTCGACGAGCACCCCGAGATCTTCACCGCGCACCAGGAGAACTCCCTCGCCGAACGCACCATGGGTCTGGTCATGATCCGAACCGACGGCGACGCCCACCGCAGGCTGCGCTCGGCGGTGGACGGCCCGCTGAAGCGCCGCAACGTGCGTCAGCAGTGGTCGGCGGGGCTCACCTCGCACGCCACGGAACTCGCCGGGCGGTTGGCCGAGAAGCCGGAGTTCGACCTGGTGACGGACTTCGCGGCGCCGTTCGCCGCTCAGGCGCTGATGCGGACGGCGGGGCTGCCCGACGTGACCACCGAGCAGGTGGTCGAGTGGTCACGCGCCTTCATCGCGGGTCTGGCCAACCACGACGACGACCCCGCCGTCTGGGAACGGGCCGGACGTGCCAGGGCCGAGGTGGGGGAGTTGGTCCGCGAGGCCGTCGCCCGCGTGACGGCCGCACCGGACCACACCGTGATCTCCGCGATGGTGCACGCCGAGCTCGCCGAACCGCTGACCACCGAGGAGATCGCCACTCAGGTGCGTCTGATGATCTCCGGCGGCTTCAACGAGCCCTGGCACGCGCTGGCCACCCTGGTCTGGCAGCTGTGTGAACAGCCTCAGCTGCGTGACCGTGTGCTGGCCGACTCCGAGGCCCTCGACGCGGCCATCGAGGAGACGATGCGCTGGCTCACCCCCGTCGGAGCCTTTCCGCGTCAGCTCGCCGTCGACCACACGGTGGGGGGCGTGACCTTGCGGGCCGGGGACAAGCTGCTCGCGCTCGCTGCGTCGGCCAACCGGGACGACCGGAAGTTCGCCACCCCCGACGCCTTCGACATCGACCGTCCCGGACTGTCGGACCACCTCGCCTTCTCGCTCGGCGCCCACTACTGCCTCGGCACCTATCTGGCGCGGGAGCAACTCCGCACCGCGGTGCCCGCGCTGTTCGACTCGCTCACCGGGCTGCGCGTCACCAGCACTCCGAACCTCGTCGGCTGGATGTTCCGCGGACCGGAATCGGTCCTCATGCGTCACGACACCCAGGGCGTGAACGGAGCCGCACAGTGATACAGCTCTGTCCCATCGCGGACCTCACCCCCGGTGTGGTCACCCGGATCGCCAGGCCCGACGTGCCGGTTCCCCTGGCACTCGTCAAGGTCGGCGAACGTGTCTTCTGCGTCGACGACACCTGCTCCCACGAGACCGCCTCGTTGTCCGATGGCTGGCTCGACGGCCATGAGATCGAATGCCCGCTGCACGAGTCACGTTTCGACCTGCGCACCGGCAAGCCCGACTGCCCGCCCGCGCGGCGGCCCATCCGTACCCACGTCGTGCAGGTCGTCGACGGCATGGTGTGCGTCGACGCGACGTCGTTGGCGCCGACCGCGGAGACCGCGCGATGACCACGATCGCCGTCGTCGGCACCGGACTGGCCGGTGTCAGAGCCGCCGAAGCCCTCCGCACCGAGGGCTACGACGGGCGTCTCGTGCTGGTCGGTGAGGAGGCCGCGCAGCCCTATGACCGGCCTCCGTTGTCCAAGCAGGTGCTGCTGGGCAAGTGCGACAGCCAGGACATCGCACTGACGGACGAAGACCTGCGTGCCGTGCTCGACGCCCAATGGCTGCTTGGTACCCGCGCCACCGCTCTCGATCCGGCCTCACGGACGCTCACCCTCGCCGACGGGCGAAGCCTGCACGCGGACGGTGTGGTCATCGCGACGGGAGCCCGCGCTCGCACACTCCCCGGAATGCCGCGGCTGCGTGGGTTGCACACCCTCCGCACGCTCGATGACGCACACCGATTGCGCGAGGACCTGTCTCGGCCCGGCCGGGTCGTCGTAGTGGGAGGCGGGTTCATCGGCGCGGAGGTCGCCTCCTCGGCGCGTGCCCTCGGACACGAGGTGACCATCGTCGAGTACGAACGGAAGCCGTTGCTGCGTCAGTTGGGGCCCGACGCCGCTGGCATCCTGGGTCGCCTGCACACGGATCACGGCGTCGCTTTGGTGACCGGCGTGGGTGTCACGGGCCTCGTCGGCGAGGACGGGGTGCGAGCGGTGGAGTTGTCCGACGGCCGCCTCCTGCCCGCGGACGTGGTGGTCGTCGGCGTGGGAGCCGTGCCCAACACCGAGTGGCTGACAGGTTCCGGCGTCGCCTGCGACAACGGCGTCCTCACGGACGAGCGGTGCCGGACCACCGTGCCTAGGGTCGTGGCGGCGGGCGACGTGGCCGCGTACCGCTGCCGCGGGGGGCGGCTGCGCATCGAGCACTGGACCAACGCGCGGGACATGCCGGTCATCGCAGCCGGATCGCTGCTGGCCACGCTGCGAGGGCAGGACCCCATGGCACAACCGGTCCACGACCCGCTGCCCTATGTGTGGTCGGACCAGTACGGAGTCCACCTCCAGATCGCCGGCAGACCTGGCGTCGACGACGTGCTCGAACTCGTCTCGGGCTCGTTCGACGACAGCTTCGCCGCCGTGTACCGGCGCGACGGCGAGATCTCCGGCGTCCTCGCGGTCGACAGCCCTAAGGAGTTCGGACGGCTGCGGCGGGATCTCCGCAGCGCCTGGAGCATCCGGTAGCCCGGTCGACGCGTCGCCGACCCACTCAACTTTCCAGAGGAACACAGACATGTCTCATGAAGTCCGCGCTGTCGTGGCCCGCAGCAAAGGCGCCCCTGTCTCGGTGGAGACCATCCTGGTGCCCGACCCCGGACCGGGGGAGGCCCTGGTGCGGGTGCAGGCCTGCGGGGTGTGCCACACCGACCTGCACTATCGGGAGGGCGCCATCGGGGACGACTTCCCCTTCCTGCTCGGCCACGAGGCCGCGGGAGTCGTCGAAGCGGTCGGTGAAGGCGTCACCGACGTCGTCCCCGGTGATTTCGTCATCCTCAACTGGCGGGCGGTGTGCGGGCGGTGCCGTGCCTGTCGGCGCGGCCAGCCCTGGTACTGCTTCGACACGCACAACGCGCGGCAGAAGATGACGCTGAAGGACGGCACGGAGCTGGCGCCCGCCCTCGGTATCGGGGCCTTCGCGGAGAAGACCCTCGTGGCCGCCGGCCAGTGCACGAAAGTCCCCCAGGTCCGGCCCGAAGCGGCCGGCCTTCTCGGCTGCGGGCTCATGGCCGGGCTGGGAGCCGCGCTCAACACCGCACCCGTCAGCAGGGGACAGAGCGTCGCGGTGATCGGCTGCGGCGGCGTCGGCGACGCGGCGATCGCCGGTGCGCGCCTCGCCGGAGCGGCCAGGATCATCGCGGTGGACATTGACGACCGGAAGCTGGCCTTGGCCGGGACCTTCGGCGCCACGCACACCGTCAACTCCCGCGACACCGACCCCGTGACGGCGATCCGCGAGCTCACCGGCGGGCACGGAGCGGACGTGGTGATCGATGCCGTCGGCCGTCCGGAGACGTACCAGCAGGCCTTCCACGCACGCGACCTTGCGGGGACCGTCGTGCTGGTGGGGGTCCCGACGCCGGACATGAAGCTGGAGCTGCCGCTGCTGGACGTCTTCGGCCGCGGTGGGGCGCTGAAGTCCTCCTGGTACGGCGACTGCCTGCCCTCGAGGGACTTTCCGATGCTGGTCGACCTGTACCGGCAAGGGCGACTGGACCTGGACGCCTTCGTCACGGAAACGATCGCCCTCGACGAGGTGGAGAAGGCCTTCGAGAAGATGCACTCAGGTGAGGTGCTGCGGTCCGTGGTGGTGTTCTGAGTGGCCGCACGAGTCGAACACGTCGTCACCACCGGGGAGTTCACCCTCGACGGCGGTACGTGGGAAGTGGACAACAACGTCTGGATCGTCGGGAACGACGAGGAGGCCCTTGTCATCGACGCCTCTCACGACGCGGACGCGATCGCCGCAGCCGTCGGCGAGCGTCGACTGACCGCGATCGTGTGCACGCATGCCCACAACGACCACATCAATGCCGCCCCGGCGCTCGCCGCCCGCACCGGTGCACCCATCCTTCTCCACCTGGACGACCGCCTCCTGTGGCGGAACGTCCACCCGGACAGATCCCCGGACGGTTACCTTTCCGACCGGCGTCGGCTCACGGTCGCCGGCACGGAACTCATCGTGCTGCACACTCCCGGCCACAGCCCCGGGGCCATCTGTCTGTACACGCCGGACCTCGGCACCGTCTTCACCGGCGACACGCTCTTCGCCGGCGGCCCGGGAGCCACCGGGCGGTCGTTCTCGGACTTCCCCACCATCATCCGTTCGATCCGCGGCGAACTCCTGCCCCTGCCGCCGGACACCCAGGTGCTCACCGGGCACGGAGCGACCACGACCATCGGGGCCGAGGCTCCGCATCTGGAGGAGTGGATCGTCCGCGGGCACTGAATTCCCCGCGCCGGTCTTCCCAGGGGCGGTCGGCACAGGTACCGTCCAAATAGTCAAAGCTTTGATTACATGCTTTGATCAGGAACTTGCCCGCTTCGTCCCCGGCCCTGCTGGGCCGCCGCCCCTCCCCGGCCCTTCGCCAGAGGGCACAGCCGACGATCGATTCAAGGAGTCCTCCTCATGTCCCGAGCCCTCGCCCCTCCCAGCCCTGGCGCCCTGCGCGCCTGCATGTCCCGGTTCGCCACCGGCGTCACCGTCGTGACGTACGCGGGCGAGGACGGTCCCCGGGGCGCGACCATGAACTCCTTCACGTCCGTCTCCGCCGATCCCGCGCTGGTGCTCGTCAGCGTCGCCCGACGCGCCCGCTGCCACGACCAGTTGATCGACAGCTCCTTCTGCGTCAACATCCTCGGCGCCGAACAGGAGCCGCTGGCCCGGCTGTTCGCCGGGGTACAGGGCGCCACCGAGCCCCGCTGGGCGAACGCGGCCCGGGTGCCCCGCCTCACGAACCCCCTGGCATGGGTGGAGTGCGAGCCGTGGCAGGCGTACGACGGCGGAGACCACACCCTCCTCGTCGGCCGCGTCACCGACCTCGGCCACCGCGACGGCGACGCCCTCACCTACGCCTGGAGCCGCTTCGGCACCGCGGCCGAGTCCACCGACGGCATCGAACACCTCATCTGACCCCCGCTGATCACCTCCACAGGAGCCACCATGGCCGCACGCACCGGCAAGGAATACCTCGAGCGCCTCTCCCAGTCCCGCCCCACCGTCCACATCCAGGGCGAGACCGTCACCGGAGGCATCCAGGAACACCCCGCTTTCCGCAACGTCGTTCAGACCTACGCCGAGCTGTACGACCTCCAGCACAGCGACGAACACAAGGACGTCCTCACCTACGCCTCGCCCACCTCCGGCGAGCCGGTCGGCACGTCCTTCCTCACCCCGCAGACCCCGGACGACCTGGTCAAGCGCCGCAAGGCGTTCAAGGTGTGGGCCGACCACAGCAACGGCATGCTGGGCCGCACCGGCGACTACATGAACAGCTCCCTGATGGCGCTCGCCTCGGCCGCCGACTGGTTCGCCCAGGCCAACCCCGCCTTCGGCGAGAACATCCGCCGCTACTACGAGAAGGTCCGCGAAGAGGACCTGCTGTGCACGCACACGCTGATCCCGCCGCAGGTCAACCGGTCCGTGGCCGGTACCCAGCAGGCCGGTGGCAAGCTCGCGGCACGCATCGTGAAGGAGGACGACAACGGCGTCGTCATCAGCGGTGCGCGCATGCTCGCCACGATCGCCCCGTTCGCTGACGAGATGCTCGTCTTCCCCTCGACCGTGCTGCGTGGCACCCCCGAGGACAAGCCGTACTCCTACGCCTTCGCCATCCCGAACGACACCCCCGGCCTGCGCTACATCGCCCGCGAACCGCTGGACTACGACCGCCCCCGGCACGACCACCCCCTCGCCTCCCGCTTCGAGGAGTCGGACTGCGTCGTCGTCTTCGACGACGTGCACGTGCCGTACGAGCGCTGCTTCGCCCTCGGCGACGCGGAACTGTGCAACGGCTTCTATTCACAGACGGCGTCGGTGGTGCACATGACCCACCAGGTCGTCACCCGCACCACCGCCAAGACCGAGTACGTCCTCGGCCTGGTGTCCCTCCTGACCGAGGCCATCGGCATCGAGCAGTTCCAGCACGTCCAGGAGGACGTCGCCGAGATCATCACCACCCTGGAGATGCTGCGGGCCTTCCTGCGCGCCGCCGAGGCGGACGCCGAGGTCAACGAGTACGGGGTCCTCACCCCGGCCTTCGCCCCGCTGAACGCCGCCCGCAACCTCTACCCCAAGCTCTACCAGCGCTTCCCTCAGATCCTGCGCAAGCTCGGCGCCTCCGGCCTGATGGCGACCCCGACCGAACTCGACATCCAGGGGCCCGCTGCCGCCGACATAGAGGCGTACCTGCAGTCGGCCACCCTGTCCGGCCCCGAGCGCGTGAAGCTCTTCCGCCTGGTGTGGGACACCTGCATCTCGGCGTTCTCCAGCCGCCAGGCGCTGTACGAGTACTACTTCTTCGGCGACCCCGTCCGCATGGCCGGCGCGTACGTGAAGAGCTACGACCGTGAGCCGTACAGGGCCAGGGTCCAGAGCTTCCTCGACCGCGCCTGATCCCGGACGGACGACATGACGCACCCGCTCGGGAACTCCCCGTCGAAGATCATCGCTCTGCATCTCAACTACCCCAGCCGCGCCAAGGAGCGCGGCCGGATCCCCGCCCATCCGTCGTACTTCCTCAAGCCGCCCTCGTCGTTGGCGGGCACCAAGGAGGCACTCGTCCGCCCCGAGGGATGCGAACTCCTCGGCTTCGAAGGCGAGATCGCCCTCGTCATCGGCTCGCGCGCGCAGCGGGTGCGGCCCGAGGCCGGCTGGCAGTACGTGCGATGGGTGACCGCCGCCAACGACGCCGGTGTGTACGACCTGCGCTACGCCGATCGCGGCTCCAACCTCCGCTCCAAGGGCGGAGACGGCTTCACGCCGATCGGGCCGCGGCTGCTGGACGCACGCCAACTCGACCCGGCCGCCCTGCGGTTGCAGACCTGGGTCAACGGAGAACTGGTCCAGGACGACACCACGGACACCCTGCTGTTCCCGTTCGGCGAGCTGATCGCGGACCTGTCGAGGCAGGTCACCCTGGAGCCGGGGGACGTCATCCTCACCGGCACGCCGGCCGGTGCCTCCGTGGTCGCCCCCGGTGACGTGGTCGAGGTCGAGGTGACCGGAAACGGGCTGTCCACCGGCCGCCTCCGCAATCCCGTCGCCGCCGGGCCCCCGCTGGACCCGTACGGGGCGATGCCCAAGGCCGATCCGGCGGAGCGGGAGGCCGCGTACGGGACGGCCTACACTCCCGCGCCCCTGCTGGACAAGCGGTTCGAGGAGGGGCTGCGCTCGGTCGCCGTGGCCACCCTCAGCGCACAGCTCCGTGCCCGCGGCCTGCCGCACATGTCCATCGACGGCGTCCGCCCCACGCTGCCGGACCGGACCATGGTCGGCGTCGCGCACACCCTGCGCTATCTGCCTCTGCGCGAGGACCTCTTCAAGAAGTACGGCAACGGCATGAACGCCCAGAAGCGGGCGATCGAGGAGCTGAGGCCGGGCCACGTGCTCGTCATGGACGCCCGCCGCGACACCTCCGCCGGGACGCTCGGCGACATCCTCGCGCTGCGTGCCCAGACGCGTGGTGCGGCCGGAGTCGTCACCGACGGCGGCCTGCGCGACAGCGCCGCGGTCACCGAACTCGGCCTGCCCGTCTACCACGGCGGGGAGCACCCCTCCGTCCTGGGCCGCCGCCACGTCCCGTGGGACTCGGGCGTGCCCATCGCGTGCGGTGGCGCGCTGGTGCAGCCGGGCGACCTGATCGTCGGTGACGCGGACGGTGTCGTGGTCGTGCCACCCGAGCTGGCCGAGGAGCTGATCGCCGACTGCCGGGAGCAGGAGCTGCGAGAGCGCTTCATCACCGAGCAGGTACGTGCCGGGCACAGCGTCGACGGGCTGTATCCCCTCGGTCCCGACTGGCGCGAACCGTTCGAGCAGTGGCGCCGCAGCCACGCCCCTTCGCAAGAGTCGCAAGGAGAAACCGCATGAAGTTCCGCAGCGATCCCGCCACCATCCGCGGATCCATCGCCCCGGTCGTCACCCCGTTCACCGACGAGGGCGCCGTCGACCACGACAGCCTGCGCTCCCTGATCCGCTTCCAGCTGGAGTCCGGTTCGCACGGCATCTCGCTCGGCGGCTCCACCGGCGAGCCCAGCGCACAGACCGTCGCCGAGCGGATCGCCGCCATGCGTACGGCCGTCGAGGAGACCGGCGACCGGGTGCCCTTCCTTCCCGGAACCGGCTCGCACAAGCTGAACGAGACCCTGGAGCTGACGGCCGCCGCCCAGGACCTGGGAGCGGACGCGGCCCTGGTGATCACCCCCTACTACGCGCGCCCCACCCAGGAGGCGCTGTACCAGTGGTATGCCACGGTCGCCCGGGAGTTCCCGGACCTGCCGATCGTCGCGTACAACGTGCCCTCCCGCACGGCGGTCGACATCGCCCCCGAGACGGTGAGGCGGCTGTTCACCGACTTCGACAACTTCGTCGGAGTCAAGGAGACCACCAAGGACTTCGAACACTTCTCCCGCGTGCTGCACGCCTGCGGCCGCTCGCTGCTGGTGTGGTCCGGTATCGAGCTCCTCTGCCTGCCGCTGCTCGCGCTGGGTGGTGCCGGCTTCGTCAGCGCAGTGGCCAACCTGGCGCCGACCGCCGTGGCAAGGATGTACGAGCTGTGGGAGTCGGGGGACTTCGAGGGCGCACGGGACCTGCACTACCGGCTGCACCCGCTGGTGGACCTGCTGTTCGTGGAGACCAACCCGGCCCCGGCGAAGTGGGTCCTCGCCCAGCAGGGACGGATCGCCTCGCCTCACGTACGGCCGCCGCTCATCACGCCCACCGCCCCGGGTCTGGCCCGCATCCGCACCCTCCTCGCCGAGGGCGGGGACCTGACGCAACAGCTCGCAGCGCAGCAGAACGGAGCCGACAAGTGAGCACCGCCCCCGAGGGCCTGCCCTCGACCATCCGGCACTGGATCGGTGGCGAACTCGTCGACGCGGCCGACGGCCGCACCTTCGACGTCACCGACCCGGTGTCCAACACCGCCTACACACAGGCCGCACGGGGTGCGCAGGACGACGTCCAGCGGGCCGTCGAGGCAGCGCGGGCCGCCTTCCCCGGCTGGTCGTCGATATCCAATCGCGAACGCGCTCGCGTCCTGTACCGCATCGCCGACGCCGTCGAGGCCCGCCACGACCGCCTCGCCCGGTTCGAGTCGTACGACTCGGGCCTGCCGATCACCCAGGCCAAGGGCCAGGCGCGGCGCGCCGCGGAGAACTTCCGCTACTTCGCCGACGTCATCGTCGCGCTCGGCGAGGAGGCCTTCCGGCAGGGCGGTGAGCAGTTCAGCTACGTCGTCCGCACCGCGGTCGGGGTCGCCGGCCTGATCACCCCGTGGAACACCCCGTTCATGCTGGAGAGCTGGAAGCTCGCGCCTGCCCTCGCCTCCGGCTGCACGCTCATCCTCAAGCCCGCCGAGTGGACGCCCCTGTCGGCTTCGCTCTGGCCGGAGATCTTCGCCGAGGCGGGCGTGCCGGCCGGAGTCGTGAACATCGTCCACGGCATTGGCGAGGAGGCAGGGCAGGCCCTCGTCGACCACCCGGACGTGCCGCTGATCTCCTTCACGGGCTCGACCGACACGGGCCGCCACATCATCCGTTCCTCGGCCGAGCACCTCAAGACCACGTCGATGGAGCTGGGCGGCAAGTCCCCGGTCGTCGTCTTCGCCGACGCCGACATCGAGGCGGCCCTGGACTCCGTGGTCTTCGGTGTGTTCTCACTCAACGGCGAACGCTGCACGGCGGGTTCCCGGGTGCTCGTCGAGCGCCCGCTGTACGAGGAGTTCACCCGCCGCCTCGCCGAGCGAGCCGACCGGGTCAGGGTCGGCCTGCCATCCGACCCCGCCACCGAGGTGGGGGCGCTGGTCCACACGGAGCACTACGAGCGTGTCCTGAACTACGTCGAGATCGGCAAGAAGGAGGCCCGGCTGGTGGCGGGCGGCGCCCGCCCGGACCACCTCACCGAGGGCAACTACCTCCAGCCGACCGTGTTCGCCGACGTGTCCCGTGACGCCCGTATCTTCCAGGAGGAGATCTTCGGCCCCGTCGTGGCCGTCGCGCCCTTCGACGCCGAGGCCGAGGCGATCGAGCTGGCCAACGCCACCCAGTTCGGCCTGGCCGCGTACATCTGGACCTCGGACCTCAAGCGCGGCCACCGCATCGCGCACGCCGTCGAGTCCGGCATGGTCTGGATCAACTCGCACAACGTCCGTGACCTGCGCACCCCCTTCGGCGGTGTCAAGGCTTCCGGCGTCGGCCGGGAGGGCGGCGCCCACAGCATCGACTTCTACACCGAGTCCAAGATCGTCCACGTCGCCCTCGGTGACGTCCACACGCCACGATTCGGAGCCGTCTGATGACTGGAACAGCCGCACCCGACGTCGTGCGCTCCGCCTACGCCCAGCTCGCCGTCACCGACCTGGCCAGGGCCCGCTGGTTCTGGGTGGACATGCTCGGATTCCACGTCCAGTACGAGGACGCCGACTCCCTCTACCTACGCGGGACCGATGAGCTCACCCATCACTCGCTCGTGCTGCGCAAGGGTGAGATCGCCGCTCTCGACCACATCTCCTACCGAGTCCGCACCCCGGAGGACGTCGACAAGGCGGAGAAGTTCTTCCGCCAACTCGGCCGCCCCGTCAAGCGGTTGAAGAAGGGCGAGGGCACGGTCGGAGTCGGGGACGCCGTACGCGTCGTCGACCCGCTCGGCTTCCCGGTCGAGTTCTTCCACGAGATCGAGCGTGGTGAGCGCCTCATCCAGCGTTACGACCTCCACCGCGGCGCCCAGATCGCCCGCCTGGACCACTTCAACATCTGCACCCCCGACATCCCGGCCGCCTACGCCCACTACCAGTCCCTAGGCTTCGGCTGCTCGGAGACCATCGAGGGTGACGAACACGAGCTGTACGCCGCCTGGATGTACCGCAAGCAGACCGTCCACGACGTCGCCTTCACCGGCGGGGCCGGCCCCCGCCTGCACCACCTGGGCGTCGCCACCCACGAGTCCCACCAGGTGCTGCGCACCGCCGACATCTTCGGCGCGCTGCACGAGGAGAAGCACATCGAGCGCGGGCCCGGCCGACACGGTGTCTCCAACGCTTTCTATGTCTACCTGCGCGATCCCGACGGCCACCGGGTGGAGATCTACACCTCCGACTACTACACCGGCGACCCGGACCACGAGACATACCGGTGGAACGTCAACGACGACCGCCGCCGCGACTTCTGGGGCAACGCGGTGATCGAGTCCTGGTACAAGGAGGCGACCCCGGTTCTCGACCTCGACGGACGGCAGCAGCCGGTGAGCAGCTCCCTGCTGGACGAGTCCGCCGTCCAAGTCGGCGCCGACGGACTCGGCTGACCGCGCGAACAGCTCCGGTGCCGGGTGCGGCACCGGAGCTGTTCCGCACGGCGGGGTCAGAGCGTGATTCCGGTCCCGTGGCCGCCAGAACTGGCATCTTCACTGGTCAGCAGGGGTGACCCGACCTCGGAAACCGTTCGGTGGCCGCGTCGAATGCCGCGTATCCTGTAAAGGATCAAGGAGCCGTCCAAGGCTCCGACTTTGTCGAGGCAACTGCCCGACTCAACCGTTGCGGGATGAGCGTTCGGGCACGCGCCGAGATCGTCCACGATGTAGAGCGAGGGGGCGCCATGTCCGAGCAGGCGGCACCGACCACGGCGGTCGCCCGGTCTGCCAAGATGCGGCTCTCGGCAAGCCGTGAGCGGACCATCCTGCGAGCCGCCTACGAGATACTCGCTGAGTCCGGTTACCAGGGACTGCACTACGAGGCAGTGGCGACCCGCGCCAGGACGAGCAAGGCCACGCTGTACCGGCACTGGCCCACCAAGGCGGAACTGGTGACCACGGCCATCAGCTTCCGCCCCGCCGAAGACCTGCAGGTGCCGGACACCGGCACGCTGCGCGGCGACCTCCTGGCATACCTCCAGTTGCTCGCCGAATGGATGAGTGGCGAGCCAGGCGCCGTGATCAGCGGTCTTTTCGTCACCATGCGCAATGATGCTGAGCTCGCGGCGCTGCTGCGCCCCTTGCTGATCCCCGCCGTACCGCCCGTCCGGGCTGTCTGCGAGCGGGCAGAACGGCGTGGAGAACTCGCTCTGGACCAGGACGTGCGGTTCATCGATGAGCTCTGTGCGCCGGCCCTGTTCATGCGCCACGCTCTGCTCGGTCTGCCTCTGGATGCGGAGTTCGTCGAGTATCTGGTCGACGGAGTTGCCATGCCGCTGCTGACCCGCGCCACGTGACGCGGACTGTCGTCCCGGTCCTCTCCGGCGGCCCTGCGGCTACCAGAAAGGATGCGCACACAATGAAGGTCATCATCGTCGGTGCCGGCGTGCTGGGCGTGAGCGTCGCGAGGCAGCTTGCCGTCGCCGGAGGACGTTCTCCTGCTCGATCAGCGGGGAGCCGGCACCGGCACGACCGCGACCACCTACGCCTGGACCAACTCCAGCCGCAAGCCCGACCCCAACTACCACCGGCTGAACCTCGCGGGGATGGAGGAGCACGCCAGGCTCGCCGGGCAACTGCGCGGCGCACCGTCATACTTTCCCAGCGGAGCGCTGCAGTGGGCGGACGCCGCAAACGCGCAGCGGCTCGCCGACAACTTGGAACGACTGCAGGCACTCGGCTGCCCTGGTCGGAGACAGTCCAGGTCGTCGAGACCGACGACGTACGTGAACGAGGTGCCGTGGCCGGCGCCCAGCGCACGCCTGAGCACCTGCGCCATCTCAGACGTTGCGAGGGTGGCTTTGCTGGCCTTGAGGAGCAGGTCGCGACGCGTGAAACACTCCGCGGTCAGGCGCAGCACGAACGGGGAGACGCGGGCGGCGAGCTCTTCGAATGCTTCCTGAGTGCGCAGCACCGAGGTAAGGAATCCGATCCGCGCCTCGATGCTGTGCTCGTTGAGGACAATGCGGAGGGCCGTGAGGTGGTCCACCGCCGCTTGCTCGCGTTCGAAGCAGCCGGTCGAGACGGTGATCTCGCGGAGTTCGGTCAGGTCTCCGCGGGGGTGTTGCTCCGACATCGCGGCCAGCAGCTCGCTCAGTTCCCGCTCCTCCGAGAGCCGCGGATCGGCTGCGGACTCCAGGGTGTTCGGGCAGAAGGCACACCCCACGCAGCGACTCCGGGCGTTGGGATTGAGCGTCGCCGCACGGCCACCGTCCCGGAAGTAGCCGCCAACGGCTTCGTCGGCGTCAATGCGCTCGACACTGCCGATCGACTCGCCACCGAGCGTCAGCTGTCCGTCTTCGAGGTGGAACGGCGAACGGGCGGCATTCAGAGGGACGATGACCTGCCAGGGCACTGAGGGAGCGGTGGCGAGACGTACAAGAACGCGTGCCCGGTGTCGCGGGACGTCCGACGAGATCCCGTGGAGGTTGATCGAGATGAGCAGCGCGTCCTCGACGGGAACGGCGTACCGGGTGGCAAGGCGCTCGACGTGCGCGAGTGAAGCGATCGATGCGGATGGTTCGCCAAGCAGTACCGGCATGTTGCACGCTCCGTCCCAGAAGGCCGAGAAGTCCTTGTGCTACGCCGGCGGCCAACTGCACTTCGGCGCCGACGAGACAAGAGCGTGCTGGAGAAGGATGGGACGGCAGAACCGCCTCCGGGGACGACCTGAGGACGTCTTGGGACGTTTTAGCTGAGCGCGAGCATCCGCAAGTGGTCCATCAGGGCATTCACGTCGCTCAGGTCAGGGAGTACGAGATCGGCACCGGCCCGTCGAAGCGCGTCGGCGCTGTCGACTCCGGAGGCCACCGCCACGATGTGGGCACCTGAGGTGAGGGCGGCATCGACGTCTCGGGGAGTGTCGCCGATGAGGACCACGGGGGTGTCGTCCGGCGTCCCGTAGACCGCTCGGACCCTGCTCCGCGCCAGATCCACCAACTCCGACCTGTCAGCGGAGTCGGCACCGTAGGCACCGACTCCGAGGTCGAGGAGAGCGTCCAGACCGAAGGCGCTGAGCTTTACCCGTGCGTTGGCCGCGATGTTTCCCGTGAGAACGGAAGAGACCATGCCGTCCTCCTCGGCCACCGCCTTGAGGGCTTGATACACCCCCGGCAGGACCCGGCCCCGCTTGCCGAGGCTGCTCTCCCGCCCGGCTCCGGCCGCCTCCAGCGCAGGAAGGGCGTCCTCCCAGCGGGGTGGTTCCAGGCCGTGGTCAGCGAACATGTCGGAGATGATCAACCGATCCGTCCGCCCCTCCGTACGCGCGGGGCGCACCGGCGACCGGCCGGCAAGAGCCGTGAACGCGGCGGCGTAGATCTCCTTACTGACGCCCGCATTGTCGATGAGGGTGTGGTCGATGTCCCAGAGCACGATGAGTGGCACCCTGCCAGGGTAAACAAAGTGCAGACTCTCCCCCGGGCGGACGTCCTTGCGAGCGGGACGACAAGTCCGGTTGGATGACCAGCGTGAATGGACGATTGCGCTCCGCACTCGTCCAGCGGGGGATCACTGTCGAAATGCTCGCCGAGCTCTGCTCGGTCGACCCGAAGACCGTCGACCGCTGGCTTACCAAAGAACGCATGCCACACCGCCGCCATCGTTTCGCCGCGGCCAAGCACCTGCAGGTGGACGAGGCGTACCTCTGGCCCAACCATCGTCAGCGACCGGCGCACCTCGAGGCGCTGCGGTCGGAGACCATCGAGGTCATCCAGGGGCGGGCCTGGTGGCGGGTGATGAGGTAAGTGCGAGCTGCTGGGAGGCACCGCGCGACCCGGCAAGCATGGTGCTGCTCGGTCGGCTACTGATGTCGTCGCCGTGAGCGCTGGCGGCAGCCGCGATGGCGGAAGTTCGCCTACGGCAGACGCCTAACAGCGGCTAACGAGTGGAACACCCTTCGCCAACCATGTCAATGTACGGACCCCGGAGAAAACCGCAGGTCAGCGAACGGAACCGCGCCCATGCACGCCATAGTGGCCACCCCCGTCAACCACCAGCGCACTCTGCGTTCGTGGATGCATGGGGCTCGGGCTCAGGGCCAACCCGTGCGATGGCGTGAAGTTGCCGGAGGTGCGCCGGACGGTCATCGTGCCGGAGGCGCTCGCCGTCCGGGCGCTCATCGAGGCGGCGCCGGGCCGGTACAAGGCCCTCATACGGCTCGCTGCATCCAGCGGCCTTCGCCAGGGCGAGTTGATCGGCTTGGAGGACGGGTCCGACTTCCTGCGGCGGAAGGTCGAAGCGTCCCAACAGTTGTGCACGCCGGACAAGGGCCCGCAGTACCTCGGGCCGCTCAAGACGCCCGAGAGCTACCGCGAAGTTCCCTTGGCTCAGTCGGCGGTCACGGCGGTCTCGATGCACGTCACTGAGTTCTCGCCCGTCGCGGTCAAGATCGAGGACCGGACCGACCCGCTCAACCCACATGTGCCGCCCGCACGTCTGCTCTTCACGGGCGATCACGGGAATCCCATGCGGCGGTCGACATGGTCCCGTATCTGGGGGCGCATCCGTGCGGACGCCGACAAGCTTCTCGTGGCGAGCGGGACAGAAGTGCGTGTCCCGAAGAAGTGCACGGTTCACAGTCTTCGGGACTTTTACGCTACGACGTTGATCACGAAGCGGGAGAACGTGAAGTTGGTTCAGGTCCGCATCGGGCACTCCAAGCCGTCGATCACTCTCGACAGATACGTCGGCTTCTGGTCGACCGAGGAGGACACGACCGCGGCGGCTATCGAATCGGTTCCGGGAGAGCCGGAGCGGGTTCTTCAGCCGAGTGCACGCGCTGTGCGCTCCGCCACCGGTACAGGGCCCCGGCGCCAACGGTGACCAGCAGGAACAGCACGGTGAACCACTGGAAGTACCAGTGCCCGCCCGTCGGGTCGTAGACGGCGGCGCGCGGCCAGGCGAGGTTGACCGTCATCACGAGGCCGTAGGCCAGCGCGAGGGCGTTGACGGGGATGCCCCAGCGGCCGAGGGAGAAGAGGGGGTGGCCGGATTCGTCGGTGGCCGGGAGGCCCTCGGGGGTGGGGAGGCCGCCGCGGAGGCGGCGGAGGAGGAGGGGGCCGGTGACCATGGCGTAGGCGAGGTAGAGCATGGCGATGCAGGTGGTGCCGATGGCGAGGAAGGCGTCGGGGGAGAGGAGGTTGAGGAGGCAGAGGGCGGCCGCGCCGACGCCGACTACGAGGGCGGTGGCGCTGGGCATGCCGGTGCGGGGGGAGACCTTGGCGAGGCGGGCGGAGAAGGGGAGGACGCCGTCGCGGGCCATGGAGAAGAGCATGCGGGAGCCGGCGGTCTGGATGGCGAGGGTGGCCACCGCGATGGCGACGGTGACGTCGGCGAGCAGGGCCTTGCCCACGCCGTCGCCGAGGCTGCTGGTCAGGACGTAGCTCAGGCCCTCGGTCGCGAGGCGGCCGTCGGTGAGGCTGGGCGCGGCGAGCAGGCCGGCGAGGAGCAGCAGGCCGCCCAGCACGCCCGCCGCGGCGAGGGCGGTGAGGATGGTGCGGGGGGCGGTGCGGCGCGGGGCGTGGGTCTCCTCGCTGAGCTCGCCGGCGCTGTCGAAGCCGATGAGGACGTACGCGGCGCTGAAGGAGCCGACGAGGAGCGCGCCGATCGCGCCGCCCTGACCGCCGGTGTGGAAGGTGATGCCGGGGCCGTGTTCGACGTGGGTGAAGAGCAGCACGATGATCAGGGCGGCGCCGATGATCTCGGCGGTGACGCCGATCCGGTTGATCGCGGACATGATGCGGTTGTCCAGCATGTTCACGATCGTGGTGAGGACCAGCAGGACGACGCCGAGCAGCGCGGCGTTCGCGGCTCCGGTGGACGTGACGGGTGACGGGTCGCCGCCGACGATCTGGAAGCCGGACCAGATGGCGGGCAGCACGACCTGCAGGGCGAGCGCCGCGGCCGCGACCACGACGACCTGGCCGATGACCATGATCCAGCCCGCGAACCAGCCGAAGGCGGGGGTGCTCAGCCGCGTCGACCACTGGTAGATCGCGCCGGAGATCGGGTAGCGGGCGGCGAGTTCGGCGAAGCAGGCGGCGACCAGGAGCTGGCCGAGGAGGACGGCGGGCCAGGTCCAGAAGAAGGCGGCGCCGCCGAAGGAGTAGCCGAAGGCGAAGAACTGGAAGACCGTCGTCAGTACGGAGATGAAGGAGAAGCCCGCGGCGAAGGAGGCGTAACGGCCCATGCTGCGGTGCAGTTCCTGGCGGTAGCCGAAACCGGCGAGTTCCTGCGAGTCGGCGTCGGAGTGGGCGGTGGTGGCGTCGGTGGGGGCGGTGGCGGTCATGTCGGAGGACCCCTGTCGCTGATGCCTGCTGATTCCTGTCGGTTGACAGAAATTAGAGGCGAGGCGTTTCGCCCGCGTGACACGGCCGTATCGCCCGCGCTCCTAACTCCTCACTGCCCACGCCTGGCAAACTCGCGATGTATCGCGGTTGTCAAGGTCGGCCCATTCGCGATATGTTCGGCTACGGATATACGGGAGCGAGGTGTGGTGGGTCGTGGCGAAGCGGCGAAAGCTCAGCAACCCCCTGGCGTTGGCCGTGATGGCGACGCTCGGCGAGGGGCGGCCCATGCATCCGTACGAGATCGCCCAGGTGCTCCGCCAGCGCGGCAAGGAGCAGAGCATCAAGATCAATTACGGCTCGCTCTACACCGTCGTCCAGAATCTGGAGAAGCACGGCTTCGTCGAGGTCGCCGGCGTCCAGCGGCAGGGCAACCGCCCCGAGCGCACGCTGTACGGGCTCACGCAGGCCGGGGCGGTCGAGATGCACGACTGGCTCGCCGACCTGGTCGCGGTGCCGCAGGAGGAGTACCCGGCTTTCGAGTCGGCGCTCTCGCTGATGCTGATCCTGCCGGTGGACGAGGCCGTCGATCTGCTCGGGGAGCGCGCCCGCAAGATCGAGCTGCAGGCCGCCAGTACCCGGGCGGTGCTGGAGAAGCTGCGGGACGACCTGCCACGGGTGTTCACGATCGAGACCGAGTACCAGCTCCACATGATGGACGCCGAGGTCCAGTGGGTGCGCGGCCTTCTCGATGAGCTCAAGGAGGGCACGCTCTCCGGCACCGCCGAGTGGCGGCAGTGGCACGAGACCCGTGAAGTACCGCAGGAGTGGGCCGACATCGAGGAGCAGGTGAAGGACACGTCCGCCGCTGAGCGCATCAAGGAGGAACTGGCGAAGCTGAATCCGCCGGCTGCTGAGTAGACAAGAGAAAACCCCGGTGCCTGCTGCGGGAACAGCGGACACCGGGGACAAGACCCCGGACCGGACCTGCGGGAACAGGCCAGGCGATCGAGGTGCCAGCACACCCAGGATAGCCCGGCTCCCTCCCGTGGATCGGTTCACCGATCACCATGGAGGACTCCGTCATGAGCGCGAGCTCAAGCGCGAACCCAGGCATGCGTGCGCCCGCCATCGAGGCGCGCGACCTGGTCAAGACCTACCCCGGCGATGTGAAGGCCCTGAACGGCATGGGCGTCACCGTCGAGGCGGGCACCGTCTTCGGACTGCTCGGCCCCAACGGCGCCGGCAAGTCCACCACCGTCAAGATCCTCACCACCCTTGCCCGCCCCGACTCCGGCACCGCCGTCGTCGCCGGGCACGACGCCCTGCGCCACCCCGACCGCGTACGCCGCGCCATCGGCGTCGTGGCCCAGAAGTCCGGAGCCGATCCGGTCGCCACCGGCCGTGACAACCTGCTGCTGCAGGGCCGGCTGTACGGGGTCCGGGGCGCGGCCCTCGTCCGCCGGGTCGACGAGCTGCTGGAGCGCTTCGACCTGGCCGACGCCGCCAAGCGCATGGTCCGTACGTACTCCGGCGGCATGCAGCGCCGGCTCGATGTGGCGCTCGGCCTGGTCCACCGGCCCGAGGTGCTCTTCCTGGACGAGCCGACCACCGGGCTGGACCCGGAGGCCCGCACCGCGATGTGGGAGGAGATCTCCCGGCTCGCCGGCGACGAGGGACTGACGATCCTGCTCACCACGCACTACCTGGAGGAGGCGGACCGGCTCGCCGAGCGCATCGCCATCGTCGACCGCGGCCGCGTCGTCGTCGAGGGCAGCCCCGACGAGCTCAAGGGCGAACTGCGCGGCGACGCCGTCCAGATCGAGCTGCGCGACGGCGTCCGCCCGGTCGACGCACAGCTGCTGGAGACCGCGCTGGGCGAGTTCGCGGGCGTACGCGAAGCCGTGCTCGACGGGCGGCGGCTCAGCGCCCGGGCCGACGACGGGGCGGCGGCGGTGCCGCGCGTGCTGGCCGTACTGGAGCGGGAGGGCGCGGCGGTCGCGTCCGTGACCGTCGCCAGGCCGTCGCTGGACGATGTGTATCTGCGGTACGCGGGCCGCCGGTTCGCCGAGGCGGACGACAACCTGATCACCGCCGGAGGCGCGCGATGAGCACCGACACCCTGACCCACACCTGGTACATGACCCAGCGTCAGCTCATGGCGATACTGCGGCAGCCGGTCTTCCTGGTCATCACCCTCATCCAGCCGATCATCTGGCTGTTCCTGTTCGGCGCCCTCTTCCGCAAGGTCGTCGAACTGCCCGGCTTCGGCGCCACGTCCTACCTGGACTACCTCGTCCCCGGCATCGTCGTGATGAGCGCACTGGGCTCCAGCATGTGGGCCGGCATGGGCACCCTGGAGGAGATCGAGCGCGGGACGCTGAACCGCTTCCTCGTCACCCCGGTCAGCCGCAGCGCCATCATCAACGGCAATGTCGTGCAGCTCGGCCTGTCCACCGCCTTCCAGTCGGTGTGCATCGTCCTGCTGGGGAAGGCCAGTGGCGCGCACTACCCGGGCGGCATCGGCGGCATCCTCATCCTGATCGCCGCCTCGATCCTGCTGGGCACGGTCTTCGGCGCCCTGTCGAACGCCATCGGCATGCTGGTGCGGCAGCGCGAGAGCATCATCGGCATCAACACCTTCCTGCTGCTGCCGCTGACCTTCCTGTCCTCCGCCTTCATGGCCCCGGCCCTGATGCCGTCCTGGATGCGGCACGTCGCGGACTACAACCCGGTCAACTGGGCGATGGTGTCCGGTCGTTCGGCGATGTCCGACAGCCCCGACTGGGGTGTCGTGCTCAGCCGCGGCGGCGCGCTGCTCGCGGTGGCGGTCGCGGCGGTGTGGCTGTCGACGCGGACCTTCCGCACGTACCAGAAGTCGGTCTGAACGTGCCGAGGGCCGCGCCGCCCCTGCGGCGGCGCGGCCCTCGGCAGGTCTTTCGGTACGCCTTTCGGCACGTCTTCAGGAGGCGGAAGCCGACTCCTGCTCGGCCTCGACCTGCTCGTTCCAGACCCGCTTGGACGACTGCCAGCCGTCCTCGTCGTGCCCGAGACGCCAGTAGCCCGAAATCGACAGCCGCTCGCGCGCCACGCCCCGCTCCACCCGCAGGACGCGCCGCAGTTCCTTCACGAAGCCCGCCTCGCCGTGCACGAAGGCGTCCACCTCGCCCGCCGGGAATTCGAGCCCGGACACGGCACGCACCAGCTCGCTGCCGACCGGTGCGCCGTCGCGGTGCAGCCAGACGATCTCCGCGTCCGCGGCCGTCTCGATCTTCTGCTCGTCCGCCTCGCCGTCCACCTCGATGAAGGCGTACGCCCGCGCGCCCGCGGGCAGCCGCTCCAGGGCCGTCGCGATGGCGGGCAGGGCACTCTCGTCGCCGGCCAGCAGGTGCCAGTCGGCGTCCTCGGCCGGTGCGTAGGCGCCGCCGGGGCCGCCGAAGACCAGCTCGTCACCCGGCTGGGCGTTGGCGGCCCAGGGGCCGGCCACGCCCTCGTCGCCGTGGTGGACGAAGTCGACCGACAGCTCGCGGGTCCCGGCGTCCCAGCCGCGGACGGTGTACGTACGCTGCACGGGCCACTGTTCGCGCGGGAACTCGGCCCGGACGCGCTCCGGGTCGAAGGGGCCAGGGCCGTAGTCGACGCCGTCGACGGGGAAGAGGATCTTGATGTAGTGGTCGGTGTAGTCGCCCGTGTCGAAGTTCGCGAGCCCGTCGCCGCCGAGCACGACACGGATCATGTGCGGGGTGAGCCGCTCGACGCGTTCGACGCGCCCTCGGTGCAACTGCCGCGGCTTGCGCGCCGGACGGTCTGCCATGCGGACCTCCATATGATGTGATTACTTAGGTAAGCCTAACCCAATACGCTCAGCAGGCGCTGCAAAGATCCGCCCAAGCCCCACCGCTCCGCCAGCGCCTCGAGCACCTCGGGATCCGCCGGCTCCTTCGGCAGCGCAGGGTCGAACGCGGGCAGCGGAACATCGCCCGCCACCCGCACCACGTTCGGGGCCACGGCGACATACTCCCGGGACTCGACCAGCCGCTTGCGCTGCGCCGGGGTGATCTTCGACAGCGGGTCGGCGGCGGCCGCCATGATCCCGGCCAGGTTTCCGTACGCGTCGAGCAGCTTGGCCGCCGTCTTCTCGCCGACGCCGGGCACGCCCGGCAGGCCGTCGCTCGGGTCGCCGCGCAGCAGGGCGAGGTCGGCGTAGCCGGAGCCGTCGACGCCGTACTTGGCGCGCAGCCAGGCCGCGTCGACGAGGTCGAGGTTGCCGACGCCCTTGAGGGGATACAGGACGCGCACGCCGCGCGCGTCGTCCACCAGCTGGAACAGGTCGCGGTCGCCGGTGACGATGTCGACGGGCCCGGGGGCCAGCCCGGTGAGGGTGCCGATCACGTCGTCGGCCTCGTAGCCCGGGACGCCGATCCGGGCGATGCCCAGCGCGTCCAGGACCGCCTCGATGACCGGCACCTGCGGGGACAGGGTGTCGGGGATCTCCTCCACGTCCGAGCCCTCGGGCACCTCCTCCGCCACCCGGTGGGCCTTGTAGGAGGGGATGAGGTCCACCCGCCACTGGGGCCGCCAGTCGGCGTCCATGCAGGCGACCAGATCGTCGGGGGAGTGGTCGGCGACCAGGCGCGCGATGAAGTCGAGGAGCCCGCGCACGGCGTTCACCGGGGTGCCGTCGGGTGCCCGGACCGAATCGGGCACGCCGAAGTACGCACGGAAGTAGAGGCTGGCCGTGTCCAGGAGCATCAGGCGTCGCGTCGTCACCTTCCCGATGATGCCGTACATCACTGACAGCGGCGAAAACCACATGACGCCCCATCCGTGAATCCTTAGAGTTTGCGGTGTGAACGCACCTCCCGGTGCGAAGACGACGGTTACTTCGGTTGATTTGGGTTCGATTCCTGAAAGCCGTTCCGTTCACGCGGAATGGCTGTACCGTCGCCGGCTCCGACCTCGGGAGGCGCGCGCACGGCACCGGAGCGCCCGGTGCGCAGGTCGCGGTTACTTCTTCGGATCCAAGGGTTGCGGGTTCAAGTCCCGCCGTCGCATGGGGTGGCGTAGCTCAACCGGAAGAGCATTGGCACAAGTCCGCAGCCGATTTCTGATCTCGGGCGCTGCACCAACGGGGGAATCTCATGAGCAAGTTCAATTTCCGTGTGCGCAAGGCGGCCGCCGCCCTCACCTATGAGGGCGGCGCGGCCTTCACCCGCGACACCAAGCACGACCTCGTGCTCCTCGCCGTCGTCAACATGGTCGGCGAGGACACCTTCTACGAGAAGGCCGGCGACCGCGACGACCGCTTCCGCACCCTCGTGCGCGCCGTCGCCGTCGAGGACGCCGACTGGACCGCCCGCTTCGTCGGCTGGCTGCGCGGCGAGGCCAACATGCGCTCCGCCTCGCTGGTCGCCGCCGCCGAGGCGGTCAGGGCCCGCCTGGACGCCGGTCTGCACGGCGACAACCGCCGCCTGGTCGACGCCGCGTGCCTGCGCGCCGACGAGCCCGGCGAGTTCCTCGTGTACTGGACCGCCTCCTACGGCCGCGCCGTCCCCAAGCCCGTCAAGCGCGGGCTCGCGGACGCCGTACGCCGGCTGTACAACGAGCGGTCGCTGCTGAAGTACGACACCGACACCCGCGGCTACCGCTTCGCGGACGTCCTGGAGCTCGTCCACGCGGCGCCCGACCCGGACAAGGCGGCCTGGCAGGGTCCCCTGTTCAAGCACGCCATCGACCGCCGTCACAACCGGGACGAGGCCGTCCCGGACGCGCTGCGCATGCTGCGTGCCCGGGCCGAGCTGATGGCCCTGCCGGTGGAGGAGCGCCGGGCGGTCCTGGACCGGCCGGACGGCCCGGAGACGCTTGCGCGTGCCGGGATGACCTGGGAGGCGCTCGCGGGCTGGCTGCAGGGGCCGATGGACGCGGGCGCGTGGAGCGCCGTGCTGCCCTCCATGGGCCTCATGGCCGCCATCCGCAACCTGCGCAACCTGGACGAGGCCGCCGTGCCCGACGAGATCGCCGAGCAGCTCGCGGCGCGCCTCGCCGACCCGGAGCAGGTCGCGCGGTCCCGCCAGTTCCCGTACCGCTTCCTGTCCGCCTACCGCGCCGCGCCCTCGCTGCGCTGGGGCCACGCCCTGGACAAGGCGCTCACGGCGGCCACGGCCAACGTGCCGCGGCTGCCGGGCCGCACCCTGGTCCTCGTCGACACCTCCGCCTCCATGGGGAACCCCGTCTCGGCCCGCTCCCAGGTCCGGCACGTGGACATCGGCGCCCTCTTCGGAGCCGTCCTCGCCCACCGTGGCTCGGACGTCGACCTGGTCGGCTTCGCCGACGGCCACTTCCGGCACAAGCTCAAGCCGGGGGGCTCGCTGCTGCGCGACATCGAGGCCTTCTGCGCGCGCATCGGCGAGGTCGGACACGGTACGCAGACCGTCGACGCGATCCGGGCCACCTACCGGGGGCACGACCGGGTCGTGATCATCTCGGACATGCAGGCCTTCGCCCCCTGGGGCGGCGGCTCGGTGTCCACGGCGGTCCCGGCCCAGGTACCGGTGTTCGGGGTCAACACGACCGGCTACGCACCGGCCGTCCTCGACGCCGGCCGGCCGAACCGCTACGAGATCGGCGGCTTCAGCGACAAGCTGTTCACGATGGTCGGCCTGCTCAGCGGCGACGGCCTCGCGGCCTGGCCCTGGGCGGCAGCCCGCGAGGCCACGGCCTGATCGTCACCCCCCGGAGCGGCTCAGGCCGCCCCGGGGGGGCTTCGGTCATACCCCGGTGCCGGAGGAGGATCCCGTTTCCTTGACACCCTTGGTGATGGTGTCCATCACGGACAGCGTCGGGGCCTTGGAGCTGACGTCGAAGCCGAAGCGCAGCACGACCAGCTTGGAGCTGTCGCTGGGCGAGGGGAAGACGACCGACTGGACGTAGCCGTCGTCGCCCTTCGTCGTCACGACCTTCCAGCGGACCAGGTAGCCCTTCTGCCCGGCGACGGTGACGGCCTCCGACTTGAGCTGGGTGTGGGAGGTGATCGCGCCGTAGGCCTTCGTGCCGTACGCCTCGGTGGCCGCCTTGGAGATGTCCTCCTTGGCGGCGGCCTCGGCGGTCGTGGCCTTGAGCCCGGCGGTCTTGGCCGGGAGGGCGTTGAGCCCGCCCCGGGCGCAGGACAGGGTGGCGTCGGCGGGGCAGGCGTACTCCCCGACCACCATCACCGCCTTGCCGGACGAGTCGTAGCCCCCGCTCCAGCCGTCCGGCAGCGGGATGCTGACGCCGTCCAGCACATCCGGCAGGAAGCCCGCCTCCGCGCTCGGCACGGCCGACGGGGCCGTGGACGGCGCGCCGCTCTGCCCGCCGCCGGGGCCGCCAGGGCCGCCCTGGCCCTGGTCACCGGGCGAGCCGCTGGGGCCGCCGCCGAAGGGGGCGCTGGCGGAGGGGTTCGGCCGGCCGGCCGAAGTGTCGTTACTGCTGTCGTTGCCGTTCGAGGTGAGAGCGACGACACCGCCCACGACCGCCGCGACCACGACGACCGCGGCCACCACGGCGATGGCTATCCGGCCGCGGCTCCGCACCGCCGGGGCACCTCCGGCCACCACATCACCCGGGGGATAGGGCGGGTAGCCGGGCAGGGGAGCGGTGGCCGAGGCCGGGTCCTGGGCGTTGCGGGTGTACTCGGTCCACTCGGTCCCGTCCCACCAGCGTTCGAGGGCAGGGGCGTCGTTACCTGTGTGCCCGGGCTCGGGGTACCAGCCGGGCGGGGTCGTCATCGTCACGGGCCAAATTTAAGTCCCTCAGGCTAAGAATCCCGTGAGATGACGGCCTGTCCCGATTACAAGGGGGTCACGTACGCGCTCGCGATCCCGCCGTCCACCAGGAATTCCGACCCGGTGATGAACGAGGAGTCGTCGCTGGCGAGGAAGGCGACGGCCGCCGCGATCTCGGGCGCCTCGGCGAACCGGCCCAGCGGAATGTGCACCAGCCGGCGCGCGGCCCGCTCCGGGTCCTTGGCGAACAGCTCCTGCAGCAGGGGCGTGTTGACCGGGCCAGGGCACAGCGCGTTGACCCGGATGCCCTCGCGGGCGAACTGCACGCCCAGCTCGCGGGACATGGCCAGGACGCCGCCCTTGGAGGCGGTGTACGAGATCTGCGAGGTGGCGGAGGCCATGACGGCGACGAAGCTCGCGGTGTTGATGATCGAGCCCCGGCCCTGGCGCTGCATGTAGGGCAGGACGGCCTTGCAGCACAGGTAGACGGAGGTCAGGTTGACGTCCTGGACGCGCTTCCAGGCCTCGATGCCGGTGGTGAGGATCGAGTCGTCGTCGGGCGGTGAGATGCCCGCGTTGTTGAAGGCGATGTCGACGGATCCGTAGGTGTCGTACGCCGTCCTGAACAGCGCGTCCACCTGCTCGGCGTCGGTGACGTCCACCTTGACGAAGATGCCGCCGACCTCGGCGGCGGCCGCCTTGCCGGCGGTCTCGTCGATGTCGGCGCAGACGACGTTCGCGCCCTCGGAGGCCAGCCGGCGGGCGGTGGCGAGCCCGATGCCGCTGCCGGCGCCGGTGATCACCGCGGTGCGGCCCACGAGACGGCGGCAAACCGGTGCTTGCTCTGCTTGGGTCACTGGATCAGTCCTCCGTGCTGATGAATACGTTCTTGGTCTCGGTGAATGCCGCCAGCGCGTCCGGGCCCAGCTCGCGGCCGAGCCCGGACTGCTTGAAGCCGCCGAAGGGGGTCCAGTAGCGCACCGAGCTGTGGGAGTTCACCGACAGGTTGCCGGCCCGGGTGCCGCGGGCCAGGCGCAGGGCGCGGCCGATGTCACGGGTCCAGATGGAGCCGGACAGGCCGTACGCGGTGGCGTTGGCCAGCCGCAGGGCGTCCGCCTCGTCGTCGAAGGGGAGCACGACCGCCACGGGCCCGAAGATCTCCTCGACGGCGACCCGGGCGGCCGGGTCCCGCGGAGTCAGGACGGTCGGCGGGAACCAGAAGCCCTTGCCCTGCGGGGCACTGCCGCGAATGGCGACGTCCTCGCAGGTGCCCACGTACGCCGAGACGCGGTCGCGCTGCGCGGCGGAGATCAGCGGGCCCATGCCGGTGGCCGGGTCGGCCGGATCGCCGACGGTGACAGCGTGGACGGCGGGTTCGAGCAGCTCCAGGAAGCGGTCGTATGCGGGGCGCTGGACGAGGATGCGGGTGCGGGCGCAGCAGTCCTGCCCGGCGTTGTCCAGGAAGGAGCCGGGCGCGGTGGCGGCGGCCTTCTCCAGGTCGGCGTCGGCGAAGACGATGTTCGGGGACTTGCCGCCGAGTTCGAGGGTGACGCGCTTGAGGCTGTCCGCGCACTTGGCCATGATCTGCTTGCCGACGGCCGTCGAGCCGGTGAAGACGATCTTCGCCACGCCGGGGTGCTCCACCAGCGCCGCGCCCGCTACCGGCCCGGCGCCCGGCAGGACCTGGAAGAGGTGCTCGGGCAGCCCGGCCTCCAGCGCGAGCTCAGCGAGCCGCAGGGCGGTCAGCGGGGTGGTCTCGGCGGGCTTGAGGATCACCGCGTTGCCCGCGGCCAGGGCCGGGGCGAAGCCCCAGGCCGCGATCGGCATCGGGAAGTTCCAGGGCGCGATCACCCCGACGACCCCGAGCGGTTCGAGGAAGGTGATGTCGATGCCGCCCGCGACCGGGATCTGGCGGCCGTTGAGGCGTTCGACGCCCCCGGCCGCGTAGTCCAGTAGGTCCCGGACATTGCCGGCCTCCCAGCGGGCGTCGCCGGCCGTGTGGCCCGCCTCGCGCACCTCCAGGGCGGCCAGCTCGTCGGTGCGGCCGTCCACCACGGCCGCGAAGCGGCGCAGCAGCCGCGCCCGGTCGGCGGGGGCCAGCGCCGCCCAGCCCTCCTGCGCGCGGGCGGCGCGGGCGACGGCGGCGTCCACGTCCCGCGGCCCGGCGGCGGGGACGGTGGCGATCACCTCTTCGGTGGCCGGGTTGAGCACTTCGAGCACGGGGGACCTCATCACATGCGTTCGAAGGAGCGGTAGCGCTCCCAGTCGGTCACTGCGGTGTCGTACGCATCCTGCTCGACGCGGGCCATGTTCAGGTAGTGGCCGACGACCTCCTCGCCGAAGGCCGCCGCCGCGATCGGGCTGGCCTCCCACAGCTGCGCCGCCTCGCGCAGCGTCGTCGGCACGTGCTGGACGGCCTCGGCGGTGTACGCGTTGCCGGTGACCGGCTCGGGGAGGGCGAGCTTGTGCTCGATCCCGTACAGCCCGGCCGCGATCATGCCCGCGACGGCGAGGTACGGGTTGACGTCGCCGCCCGGGACGCGGTTCTCCAGGCGCAGGGCGGCCGGGCTGTGGCCCACGACGCGCAGGGCGCAGGTGCGGTTGTCCGGGCCCCAGGCGACGGCGGTCGGGGCGAAGGAGCCGGGGCGGAAGCGCTTGTAGGAGTTGATGTTGGGCGCGTAGAGGAGGGAGAAGTCGCGCAGCGCCGCGAGCTGTCCGGCGAGGAAGTGCCGCATGGTCTCCGACATGTGGCCTTCTTCGTCCGCGAAGACCGCCCCGCCGTCCTCGTCGCGCAGCGAGAGATGGATGTGACAGGAATTCCCCTCGCGCATGTCGTACTTCGCCATGAAGGTGAGCGCGAAGCCCTCCTGCGCAGCGATGGTTTTGGCGCCGGTCTTGTACACGCTGTGCTGGTCGCAGGTGGTCAGCGCCTCGTCGTAGCGGAAGGCGATCTCGTGCTGCCCGAGATTGCACTCGCCCTTCGCGGACTCCACGCGCATGCCGGCCGCGCCCATCTCGTTGCGGATCCTGCGCAGCAGCGGCTCCACACGGCCGGTGCCGAGCAGGGAGTAGTCCACGTTGTACTGGTTCGCGGGGGTCAGGTCCCGGTAGCCGCCGGACCAGGCCTGCTCGTAGGTGTCCTTGAAGACGATGAACTCCAGCTCCGTGCCGACGTACGCCGCCCAGCCGCGCTCCGCCAGCCGGTCCAGCTGGCGGCGGAGGATCTGGCGCGGCGAGGCGACGACGGGCGCGGCGGCCTCGTCCAGCCAGGTCAGGTCGGCGATCACGAGGGTGGTGCCCGCGTCCCAGGGGGTGCGGCGCAGGGTGGCGAGGTCGGGGAGCATGGCGAAGTCGCCGTAGCCCTGCTCCCAGGAGGACATCGCGTAGCCCTCGACGGTGTTCATGTCCGCGTCCACGGCGAGCAGGTAGTTGCAGCCCTCGGTGCCGTGCTCCAGGACGTCGTCGAGGAAGTGGCGGGCGGCGAATCTCTTGCCCTGGAGGCGTCCCTGCATGTCGGTGAAGGCGACGACGACCGTGTCGGTCTCACCGGTGTCGACAAGTCGCCGCAGATCGTCGGTGCTGAGCGGGGCTTTGCGGTGCACCACGGGGGACCACCTCTCCTACCGGCCGTCAGGTGATCCAAAACTACGGGCTGGGCATCGGGTTGGATACGGTGCGAACAGAAATCCGCGCTCCGCGCGTCGCCCCGCCGCGTCGCCTGCAGGGAGGCCGTCCTTGTCCCGTCCGCTCATCGGCGTCAGCACCTACCTGGAGCCCTCCGCCCGCTGGGGCACCTGGGAGCTGCCCGCCGCCCTCCTCCCCGTCGGCTACCCCCGCCTCGTCCAGCGCTCCGGCGGCCTCGCCGCCCTCCTCCCCCCTGACGACCCCGCCCACGCCGCCGGTGCCGTGGCCCGCCTCGACGCCCTCGTCATCGCCGGTGGCCCCGACGTCGACCCCGTCCACTACGGCGCCTCGCGGCACCCCCGCACCGGCCCCCCGGCGGCCGACCGCGACGCCTGGGAGCTCGCCCTCATCGACGCCGCCCTCACGGCCGGCCTCCCCCTGCTCGGCATCTGCCGCGGCATGCAGCTCCTCAACATCGCCCTCGGCGGCACCCTCATCCAGCACCTCGACGGCCACCGCGGCCCCGTCGGCGTCTTCGGCGAGCACGTGGTCGAACCCGTGCCCGGCACCCGCTACGCCGCGCTGGTGCCCGAGGCCATGTCCGTACCGACCTTCCACCACCAGGCGATGGACCGCCTCGGCCGGGACCTGGTCGTCGGCGCACATGCCGAGGACGGCACCGTGGAGGCCGTCGAACTGCCCGGGGAGCAGTGGGTGGTCGGCGTCCAGTGGCACCCGGAGATGGGCGAGGACGAACGGGTGATGCGGGGGCTGGTCGCGGCCGTCACAGCTGCAGCTTGAAGCCCACGTGTGAGCCGGTGAAGCCCAGCTTCTCGTAGAAGCGGTGGGCGTCGGTGCGGGCGTTGTCGGAGGTCAGCTGGACGAGTGTGCAGCCGAGGCGGCGGGATTCCTCGATAGCCCACTCCATGAGCCGGGTGCCCAGGCCGGTGCCGCGCGCGTCCCGGTGCACGCGGACGGCTTCGACGATCGACCGGGTTGTGCCGCGCCGGGACAGGCCCGGGATGACGGACAGTTGCAGCACCCCGACCGGTCGCCCGTCCCGTTCCGCGACCGTGAGGTGCTGGTTCGGGTCGGCGGCCACTCGCTCGTACGCCTCGTAGTACGGCGCCAGATCGTCCGGGGTCTCCCGGCCCCGGCCCCGGCCGTCGTCGGCGAACATGGCGACGATGGCGGGTATGTCGTCGGCGGTGGCGGGGCGGAAGAGAAGATCACTCATGCGATCAGCCTAGGGTCGGCCGGCGGGGCCGGGCCCGGCGGGGACGCGGCGGCCCTGTAGCGTGCCACAGCGTGAACGCTGACGCCTTGCCGGAACTGACCGGCGGCCGCTTCCTCGGCTCCTGGGTCGCGGACCCGGTGGCGATCGCTGCCGTACTGCTGCTCGGCGGGGCGTACGCCTGGGGCGTAGTGCGGCTGCGCCGTCGCGGGGAGCGCTGGCCGGTGGCGCGGACGGCCGCGTTCGCGCTGCTGGGCCTGGGCACGATCGTGTTCGCGACGATGTCGGCGCTGGCCGTCTACGACCGGGTGCTGTTCTGGCCGGCGGCGGTCCAGAACATCCTCCTCGACCTGATCGCGCCCATCGGGCTCGCGCTGGGCGATCCGCTGTCGCTGGCGTACCGCGCGCTGCAGCCCCCGCTCGCCGGGCGCCTGCGCGGTGCCGTGACCGGCCGGACCGTACGCCTGCTGACCTTTCCGCTGGTCAGTTCTGTGCTGGTGGTCGCCACCGAGCTGGGTGTCTACTTCACCCCCTACTTCGAGACGGCGCTGCGCGTGCGCGCGGTCCATGAGGTGATGTACCTCCACCTCCTCCTCGTGGGGTGCCTGTTCGTCCTGCCCATGCTGACCCGCGAAGAGCTGCTGCCGGCGTGGTGCACCCACCCGGTGCGGGCGGCCCTGGTCTTCCTCGACGGCGTCTTCGACGCCGTTCCCGGCCTCGTCGTCATGACCAGCGGCACGCTCGTCGCCGGGCACTGGTACGCGGCACACGCCCGTGGCTGGGGCCCGGGCGTGGACCTGGACCAGCAGATCGGCGGGGGCGCGATGATCGCCATCGCCGAGCTGGTCGGCCTGGTCTTCCTCATCGCGGTGTTCGCGGAGTGGGTTCGCGCGGAGAGGTCCCGGACTGCCGAACTGGACCGGCGACTGGACGCCGAGCTGGTACCGGCCACTGCGCAGGGCTCCGCGCAGACCTCACCGGCGGGATCCGAGCCGGACCGGGTGCGGCCCTGGTGGGAGACGGACCAGGGCCAGGTCGGGCAGCGCTTCCGGTCGGGCGGCCGGTGAGGACGGGCTGGAGGACCGGCTAGAGGAACGTCTTGCCCTCGCCCCGGTACGTCGGCACGACCCCCATCACCTGGTCGCCCTCCACCAGCTGGAGCGAGTCGAACCGCTCGCACAGCTCGCCCGCCTTGGCATGCCGGAACCAGACCTTATCGCCGATCAGCAGGTCGTCCGCCACCGCACCGATCAGCGGTGTCTGGACCTCGCCGGGCCCCTCCTGGGGGTCGTAGCGCAGCCCTTCGGGCAGGTACGGGACCGGGAGCCGGTCGGGGCCGGCCGCGCCGGAGGCGGGGTAGCCGCCGCCGAGGACGGTGACGATGCCGACGCCGGGGCGGCGGACGACGGGGTGGGCGAAGAGGGCGGCGGGGCGGCCGCGGAAGGAGGTGTAGTTGTCGAAGAGCCGGGGCACGAAGAGCCCGGAGCCGGCGGCGATCTCGGTGACGGAGTCCTCGGCGGCGGTGGTCTGGACGCTGCCGGTGCCGCCGCCGTTGACGTACTCCAGGTCGGGGGCGACCGCGCGCACCGCCCGTACGACCTCGGCGCGGCGCACCGCCAGTTCCTTCCTCGCCGTGGCCTGCATCAGCCGGATGGCCCGGGACCGCAGCGGGCGGCCCGCCACCGAGTCGCCGACCCCGGCGATGTGGCCCTCGTAGGCCATGATGCCGACCAGCCGGAAGCCGGGCCGGCGGGCCACCTCGCGGGCCACCTCGGCGAGTTGGGCGGGCTCGCGCAGCGGGGAGCGCAGGGCGCCGATGCGTACCCGCCCGCGCAGCATGCGCAGCGAGGTGTCCAGCTCAAGGCATACGCGGACGATCTCCGAGCCGCCGCCGCGCGAGGCGTCGATCAGGTCGAGCTGGGCCACGTCGTCGATCATCACGGTGACCGCGGCCGCGAGCTTGGGGTCCCCGGCCAGTTCGGCGAAGGCGGAGCGGTCCGCCGAGGGGTACGCCAGCAGGATGTCGTCGAAACCGGCCCGGGCCAGCCACAGCGACTCCTCCAGGGTGAAGGACATGATCCCGGCGAAGCCCTCACGGGCCAGCACCCGCTCCAGCAGCGCCCGGCAGCGTACGGACTTGGACGCGACACGGATCGGCTTGCCGCCCGCCCGCCGGACGAGGTCCGCGGCGTTGGCGTCGAAGGCTTCGAGGTCGACGATGGCCAAAGGCGCGTCGAGGTGTGCGGTGGCCCGGTCGTAGCGGGCGCGGTCGGCTGCGCGATCTGACATGGGCGCAGCTTGCCAGAATGCCCCTACTCGGCGGTAGGGGCAACGGATCCCGGGCAGCTGAGAATTCCGGCCGCCCAACCCGTAGAGTGACGCAAACGCTGTAACCACGCACAACTGCGCATGGCTACGCATGGCTACGCATCTGACGAGGGGGCGCCGGGTGAGCACCGGAGTCGACCGTGGGGGAGCCGGGCCGCGTCCGGCGCCGTCACACCCGGGCTTTCCGCCACCGCCACCGCGCCCGCGCACCGGGCCGATACCCCCGACTCCGCCTCCGCCCCCCGCCCCGGGATATCCGCCGCATTCGCCGTATGCGCCGCACTCGCCGAATCCGTACGCCTCGTACGCCGAGCGGCAGCCGCCGCACCCGCCCTCACCGGAGCCCCAGCCGCCCTACGCCCCCGCCCCGCACGCCGCCCCGCGCCGGCACCGCCCCGTGCTGGCCGCTGCGTGCATGGTGCTCGGCCTCGGCCTGCTCGGCGGCGCGGCCGTGGGTGCCCTGATCAACCACGACCCGCTGGTCCCGGCGCCCACCGCCGCCGAGGCCTCGGCCAGCGCCTACGGCGCCACCCGGGACCTGTGGCACAGCACCCCGGTCAACACGCTCTTCCCGCCCACCGTCAAGGGCCGCGCGGCCGGGCCCGGCGGCTCCGACCGAACCTGGACCCGTATCGGGATCGCCCCGGAGAGCGACTGCGCGGACGCCTTCGACCCGCTGCTCGCCAAGCTGCTGGCCCCTATCGGCTGCGTACGCCTCCTGCGCGCGACGTACACCGACGCGACGTCCACCGATGTCACGACCGTCGGCATCCTGGTCACCAAGGCCGACGCCGCCACGATGCGAGCCCTGCACGACCGCTGGAACGACGAACACCTCGGCTCCCGCAGCGACCTGATGCCCCGTTCGGTGGCCTTCGCGGGCACCGCCGCCTCCGGCTTCGGTGACAAGCAGCGCGCGAGCTGGACGGTCGCGCCCTCCGCCGACCTCCCGGTCGTCGTCTACGCCGTCACCGGCTTTGCCGACGGCCGCGAGATCACCGACCCCGAGCCCGCCGACGCCGCCACCGCCGACGGCGCGACCTCCGCCGCCGCCGAGGCCGGCCTGGGCGACACCGCGCAGGCGCTGTCCGACAAGGTCTACGCCGACGTGCGCGAGGCGGCCCAGAAGCTCAGCAACCCCTCGACGGAGCCGCCGCAGTGAGCAGGGTACGAGCCGGCAGGGTACGAGCGAGCCGTCTGCAAGGCATGGTGCTCAGCCTGGCCGCGGCCGCGCTGGCCGTGCTGCCCGCCGCCCCCGCGCACGCGGACGCCGTACGGGACGCCGACTGGGCGCTGAGCGCCCTGCACGCCCAGCAGGCCTGGCAGACCAGCAAGGGCAAGGGCATCACGGTCGCAGTCCTGGACACCGGCGTCGACGGCACCCACCCCGACCTCACCGGGCAGGTGCTGGCCGGCAAGGACATGGTCGGCTTCGGCGCCAAGCGTGGCGACAGTTCCTGGGCCAAGCACGGCACCGGCATGGCCGGGATCATCGCCGGGCACGGTCACGGCTACGGTGACGCCGACGGGGTCATGGGCATTGCGCCGGAGGCGAAGATCCTACCCGTACGGGTGATCCTGGAGGACAAGGACCCGCAGCGGAAGAAGGCCCGCACCACCCGTGGCGGAGCGCTGGCCGAGGGCATCCGCTGGGCCGCCGACAACGGCGCCGACGTCATCAACCTCTCGCTCGGCGACGACAGCAAGACCGCCCACCCCGAGCCCCAGGAGGACGAGGCGATCCAGTACGCCCTCGCCAAGGGCGTCGTCGTGGTCGCCTCGGCCGGCAACGGCGGCAAGGAGGGCAACCGCGCCTCCTACCCGGCCGCCTACCCCGGCGTGATCGCGGTCGCCGCCGTGGACCGCTACGGCAACCGCGCCGACTTCTCCACCAGCCGCTGGTACGCCGCCGTCTCCGCGCCCGGGGTCGATGTCGTCATCGCCGACCCGGACCGGCACTACTACGAGGGCTGGGGCACCAGCACCGCCTCCGCGTACGTCTCCGGGACCGCCGCCCTGATCCGCTCCAAGTACCCCCGGCTCAGCCCGGCCCAGATCAAGGAGCTGCTGGAGGACACCACCCGCGACAACCCCTCCGGCGGCCGCAGCGACTCCGTCGGCACCGGCCTGATCGACCCGGCCGCCGCCCTCGCGGCAGCCGCCCGGCTCAAGCCCGAGGGGCCCACGCCCGCCCCGTCGGCTTACGCGGACCGGTACTTCGGCACCGGGCCCACCGTAGCGCGGCTCTCCTCGGGGCAGGAGACCCGCGGCGGGCTGGGCGACGGGATCGCGATCTCCTTCGCGGTCGCGGGCTGCGTGCTGACCGCGATGGCGGTCGGACTGCGGAACCGCCGGCGCCGGCCGGTCAGAAGCCGTACTCGGCCGCAGCCCTACTGAACGAGGTGACGGCCGTCTGCGCCGCCTCCTCCACCAGCGCGATGCCCTTGTTCATCGTGGTGCTGCCCTTGGACGTCACGGCGACCAGGTAGGTGCGGCCGCCGTAGGTCACCCGGCCGATGCTGTTGATGTCCCACAGGGCGGTCTGGCTGCGCTGCAGCCAGCCGTTCTTCACGTCGAAGTCCCCGGTCGACGCGCTCGGCACGCCCCAGTCCTGGTAACTGCTGACCTGGCCCATCAGGTTCCGGATGTACGCCTGCGACGCGTCGTCGAGCACCGAGTCCGTCCCGAACACGACCCGCAGAAGCCGCAGTTGGTCGGCCGCCGTGGTCTGGGTGAGGCCCCACAGGGCCCCGCTGCCGCCGGTGGTCTCGGTCAGCCCGAGGCGCCTGTTGGCCGCGTTGAGGCCGCTCGCCCTGCCGATGTCCTTCCAGAGCGCGCTGGCGGCCGTGTTGTCGCTGTTCTCGATCATGACCTTGGCGTAGGCCTTCTCCTGGGTCGTCAGCTGACGGCCCTTGTCCTGCGCCTGCAGCAGCAGCGTCGCGAGGATGTCCACTTTCACGATGCTCGCGGTGTCGAACGAGCCGCTTCCGTATACGGCGCTCTTCCCGGACTTCATGTCCAGCACCGCCACCGAGTACTTGGCGTCGGAGCCCCCCGACACACTCGCCATGGCCTTGCTCAGCACCTCGTCCCAGTCCACCAGCGGCTTCGTGGTGGCCAGCACCGCCACCGCGTTCGCCAGTGCCTCGGTGGGTGAGGGCGACGCCGACGCGGCGGTTGTGCCCAGGCTGCCCGCATGTGCTTTCACGATGACGGTCGTACCCAGCCCGGTACCGAGCAGAACCGTGGCCGCGACCGCCGTGATCACGGCGGGGCGGGTTCTGTGGGCGCGGGAGCGGAAATGGCGGTCCGCCTGCCGCGGTATTGGGGCAGGACGGTCCGCGTTGTCGGAAGTCTCGTGTGCCATGACCCGTCACGCTAGGTTTCGAACCTGCGTGCCGTATAGGAGTTCGGTTAAAACCCCGTAAGAAATTCACACCTGTGCTGTCGGGCTACCCTCGACCCGTGGCGCTCAAGAACATCCCCGAACCCGGCTTCTCCGACGACGACGGCACTGCCGACCCCCGGCTCTCCGCGGCGCTCAGCGCGTACGCGGGCGGTGCGGGCGAGGGGGAAGTGCTCACCGCGCTGCGCGGCGCACGGCTGCTCGTGCCGGTCGTGGCCCTGCTGGGCGAGGTGGAGACCGGGCCCGACGGCCTGCGCCGCGAGAAGACCAGCGACATGGCCGTCCCCACCATCCAGGCCGCCGACGGCCGCCGCGCTCTCCCCGCCTTCACCTCCACCGACGCCCTGGCGCGCTGGCGCCCCGACGCCCGCCCGGTCGCGGTGCCCCTGACCCAGGCCCTTCAGGCTCTCGCCCATGAGCGGGCCGACACCCTGCTCATCGACATGGCCGGGCCGGTGCCCTACGCCCTGTCGGGCCCCGCCCTGCGGGCCGTTGCCGAGGGCCGCGACTTCGGTGACCCGCTCGCGGACCCGGCGGTACGGGAGGCGGTACGGGCCGCGGTCGCGGCCGAGCCGGGTGTCGTACGGGCCCACCTGGTTCCCGCCGATACCTCCGACGGCACACTCGGGCTGGTGCTCGCGCCGGACGCGGCCGTGCAGGAGGTCGCGCAGCGCGTCGCCACCGCCCTCGCGGGAGACGACGTGTTGCGCGGCGCGCTGGTGAAGGGCCTGGAGCTGGCCCTGCTGCCGGCCGGGGCGAGGCTTCCGGGGGAGCCGCTGTTCAGCCGTACACCGGCCCCGTGAACTTCTCGCCCGGGCCCTGGCCGGGCTCGTCGGCGATGACCGACGCCTCGCGGAAGGCGAGCTGCAGGGACTTGAGCCCGTCGCGGAGCGGGCCCGCGTGATAGGAGCCGATCTCGGGCGCGCCGGCGGTGATGAGGCCGGCGAGGGCGGTGATGAGCTTGCGCGCCTCGTCCAGATCCTTGTGGTCGGCGCCCTCCTCGGCGAGGCCGAGGTTGACCGCTGCGGCGCTCATGAGGTGGACGGCAACGGTGGTGATCACCTCGACCGCGGGGACGTCCGCGATGTCGCGCGTGATGGTGTCGAAGTCAGGACGCTCTTGCTCGCTCATGCCTGACACGATAGGCCCCCGTACGACCGATTACGGACTGCGGTCGAACGCTGGTATGCTTGACGATTGACCGGCTGGACACGATGTGCGCCCTATGCGAACTGAGTGTTCCGCCCACAAGTGGAGGCTCCGATCTCCCACCTGGCCGACCGAAAGGTTGGCGGGTCTCCGGTCAGGCAGTGTGTGCCGGGAAGCATCCGCGTCCCGGTGCGAGTCACTGCCCGATGCGCCTCGTGGGAATACCGCGGCGGTGCTCCCGGTTGTGAGGAGCCCCCGCCTGTGTCCCGTTCGAGGCGTTTTTTGCGTCTTCGCTCGGGGTCGGACGGATAACAAGTGACGGAAAACGCGGCTGTCGGCCAGTCAGCCGCGTGGTGCTACCGAGGAGGCCCCATCAGCGCCGAGCCCCGCATCAACGACCGGATTCGCGTCCCCGAAGTGCGACTTGTCGGTCCCAGCGGCGAGCAGGTCGGCATCGTGCCGCTTGCCAAGGCCCTGGAGCTTGCGCAGGAGTACGACCTGGACCTGGTCGAGGTCGCGGCGAACGCACGTCCGCCGGTCTGCAAGCTCATGGACTACGGGAAGTTCAAGTACGAGTCGGCCATGAAGGCCCGTGAGGCGCGCAAGAACCAGGCGCACACGGTCATCAAGGAGATGAAGCTCCGGCCGAAGATCGACCCGCACGACTACGACACCAAAAAGGGTCACGTCGTCCGGTTCCTCAAGCAGGGCGACAAGGTCAAGATCACGATCATGTTCCGTGGCCGTGAGCAGTCCCGGCCCGAGCTGGGTCACCGGCTGCTGCAGCGGCTCGCGGGCGACGTCCAGGAGCTGGGCTTCGTGGAGTCCGCGCCCAAGCAGGACGGCCGAAACATGATCATGGTTCTCGGTCCGCACAAGAAGAAGACCGAGGCGATGGCCGAAGCCCGTGAGGCGCAGGCCGCCCGCAAGGCCGGTCGACTGCCCGAGAACCCGTCGGAGGTCGAGCAGCAGGCGTACGACGCTGCTGTCGCCGAGGAGGCCGCTGAGGCCGCCGAAGCTGAGGCCGCCGAGGCCAAGGCCGCCGACGAGAACTGACGGACAACGCGAGACCCCGGGGCGCCGCTCCGGGTTGCAATGAAGTACTGACGCTCTCCGTCCGCTCCCGGGCGGACGGGAGGGCCAGCGACGAGGAGACTACGGCGCCATGCCGAAGAACAAGACGCACAGCGGTGCGAGCAAGCGATTCAAGCTCACCGGCTCCGGCAAGGTGATGCGCGAGCGCGCCGGCAAGCGCCACCTGCTTGAGCACAAGCCGTCGAGCAAGACCCGTGCCCTCAGCGGCACCGTCGAGCTGGCCCCGGCCGACGCCAAGAAGATCAAGAAGCTTCTCGGCAAGTGACGGCCGCGCCCCGCTGACCGGGGCGCGTCTTACTGATCCGGGACCCAATCGATTTCGGACCGCGTGAGTCCCACCGCGGTCCCTCACTAGGAGTTATCAAGTGGCACGCGTCAAGCGGGCAGTCAACGCCCAGAAGAAGCGCCGGGCAATCCTCGAAGCGGCCAGCGGTTACCGCGGCCAGCGGTCGCGCCTGTACCGCAAGGCCAAGGAGCAGGTCACCCACTCCCTGGTCTACAACTACAACGACCGCAAGAAGCGCAAGGGCGACTTCCGTCAGCTGTGGATCCAGCGCATCAACGCCGCTGCCCGCGCCAACGGCATCACCTACAACCGCTTCATCCAGGGCCTCAAGGCCGCCCAGGTCGAGGTCGACCGCAAGATCCTCGCCGAGCTGGCCGTCAACGACGCCCCCGCCTTCGCCGCCCTCGTCGAGGTCGCCCAGAAGGCCCTCCCGGCCGACGTCAACGCGCCCAAGGCTGCCTGACGCCTCGCGCTGCGCTCGGCTTGAGCCGTAAGGGCCCGCAGGCGGATGGCCGCCTGCGGGCCCGATTGCGTCCGGACTGGTTGTGGGCAGGCGTTCCGCAGTGGCGGAACGGGTGGGCACAACCTGGCCACCGGCCTCAGGCCGCCGACGAACCCCGGCCACCCACCCCCAGGAAATGACCCCCGCGCCATGCCTCTCCCTGAGCTGACCTCCCTCCGCTCGCCACGCGTCGTGGCCGCCCACCGCCTGGCCAAGCGCAGCTTCCGCGGCAAGGAGCGCCGCTTCATCGCCGAGGGCCCGCAGGCCGTCCGCGAAGCGGTCCCGCACCTCATCGAGGTGTACGTGACGCCGGAGGCGGCCGAGCGGCACGCGGACATCGTGGCGGCGGCCCACACCGCGGGCGTACCGATCCTGACGGCGACGGCCGAGGTCATCGCGGAGATGTCCGACACCGTCACCCCGCAGGGCATCGTCGGGCTGTGCCGCTTCCTGGACACCCCGTTCGAGGACATCCTCGCCACCCGCCCCAGGCTGGTGGCCGTACTGGCCAATGTCCGCGACCCCGGCAACGCCGGCACCGTGCTGCGCTGCGCGGACGCCGCGGGGGCGGACGCGGTGGTCCTCACCGACGCCTCGGTGGACCTGTACAACCCCAAGGCCGTCCGGGCCTCCGCCGGCAGCCTGTTCCACCTCCCGGTCGCCGTCGGCGTCCCCGTGGAGACCGTCGTGGACGGCCTGCGCGCGGCCGGCGTACGGCTGCTGGCAGCCGATGGCGCGGGGGAGCGGGACCTGGACGAGGAGTTGGACGAGGGGACGATGGGCGGGCCGACGGCCTGGATCTTCGGCAACGAGGCGTGGGGGCTGCCGGAGGAGACCCGCGCACTCGCGGACGCGGTGGTACGGGTGCCCATCCACGGGCGGGCCGAGAGCCTCAACCTCGCGACGGCCGCCGCGGTATGCCTGTATGCCTCCGCCCGGGCGCAGCGTGCTCCCGCAGGGTGCCGCTCCGTAACAATGAGCTAGTAGGGTGGCGCCCCGGGGGCCCTGGAAGGGGGTGCGGGGATGGATGTCAGGACGACCGGCGGATCCGCCGATCACGCCCTGCCGGGCTGGTCGCAGATCCTCACCGAGTACGGCCTGACGGCCGACGACCTCCCCGACGGGCTCGTGGTGGCCGACGAGAGCGGCCGGGTGATCTGCTTCAACACCGCCGCCGCCCGCATCACCGCCCTGCGCCCGCCCGCCGTCATCGGCCTGCCGATCGAGCAGGCGCTGCCCCTGGAGGACCTCGACGGGCGCCGCTGGTGGACGATCACCGATCCCTACCGTGGTCTGGCCACCCGCACCGGCCAGCCCGAGCGCAATCTGCTCCTCCCCGGCGGGCGCGAGGTGCTGGTCTCGGCGAAGTACGTGCGCACCCACCCCGGCGGTCCGGTCCACCGGCTGGTCGTCGCCCTGCGCGGCACCGAGGCCCGGCGGCGTACGGAGCGCAGCCACGCGGAGCTGATCGCAACCGTCGCGCACGAGCTGCGCTCGCCGCTGACCAGCGTCAAGGGCTTCACCGCGACGCTGCTGGCCAAGTGGGAGCGGTTCACCGAGGACCAGAAGAAGCTGATGCTGGAGACGGTCGACGCCGACGCCAACCGCATCACCCGGCTGATCGCCGAGCTGCTCGACATCTCCCGGATCGACTCCGGCCGCCTGGAGGTGCGCCGCCAGCCGGTCGACATCGCCGCCGCCGTGCAGCGGCACGTGGACGCGATGGTCGCGGCGGGGCAGCGGGCCGACCGCTTCGCGGTGCGGGTCGGCGGGCCGCTGCCCGCGCTGTGGGCGGACCCCGACAAGATCGACCAGATTCTCGGGAATCTGCTGGAAAACGCGGTGCGGCACGGCGAGGGGACTGTCACCATTGAGGTGGCACCAGCGCCGTCCAAGGACCAGACCGAGGGAACCGCAGTCACCGTGAGCGATGAAGGGCCCGGCATCCCCGAGGAGTCGGTGAGCCGCGTCTTCACCCGCTTCTGGCGGGGCAGCAAGCGCGGCGGCACGGGGCTGGGCCTGTACATCGTCAAGGGCATCGTCGAGGCCCACGGCGGGACGATCACGGTCGGCCGCGCGCCCGGCAGCGGCGCACAGTTCCGATTTATTCTGCCCGTCGGGGCGCCGGCCTTCATGGCCTGAGCAATCGCCGGGACGACCGTTGAGTTGTCCACAGGCCCCGATGGGCGTGACCAGCAGATCACCGCGACCCCAGTAGACTCGGCCTTTGGCACCCATTTCTGTCGGTCGGGCAGTCAGGGCCGCGCCAGCACCCACATCGGAACGGGAAGAAATGTCGGCACCCAATAAGTCGTACGACCCTGTCGAGGTCGAGGCACTGAAACCGGAAGAGATCGAGCGCATGCGCGACGAGGCGCTCGCCGCGATCGCGTCGGCCGCCGACCTCGACGAGCTGCGCGAGGTCAAGGTCGCCCACACCGGCGACCGCTCGCCGCTGGCGCTCGCCAACCGCGAGATCGGCGCGCTGCCGCCGCACGCGAAGGCCGAGGCCGGCAAGCGTGTCGGCCAGGCGCGCGGCGCGGTCAACCAGGCGCTCAAGGCCCGGCAGGAGGTGCTGGAGGCCGAGCGCGACGACCGCGTCCTGGTCGAGGAGGCGGTGGATGTCACGCTGCCCTACGACCGCCGCCCCGCCGGCGCCCGGCACCCGCTGACCACGCTCTCCGACCGGCTCGCCGACATCTTCGTGGCCATGGGCTACGAGGTCGCCGAGGGCCCCGAGGTCGAGGCCGAGTGGTTCAACTTCGACGCGCTCAACATCGGGCCGGACCACCCCGCGCGCACCACCCAGGACACGCTGTTCGTGCAGGGCGCGAAGGAGGGCGAGGAGAGCGGTGTCGTGCTGCGCACGCACACCTCCCCGGTCCAGATCCGCTCGCTGCTCGACCGCGAGCCGCCGGTCTACGTCATCTGCCCGGGCCGGGTCTACCGCGCCGACGAGCTGGACGCCACGCACACCCCGGTCTTCGGCCAGATCGAGCTCCTCGCCATCGACGAGGGCCTGACCATGGCCGACCTCAAGGGCACCCTGGACCACATGGTCCAGTCGCTCTTCGGCGAGGACATCGTCACCCGCCTGCGGCCGAACTACTTCCCGTTCACCGAGCCGTCCGCCGAGATGGACATGGTCTGCTACGTCTGCCGCGGCGACTCGGTCGGCAACCCCGACCGCCCCTGCCGGACCTGCTCCTCCGAGGGCTGGATCGAGCTGGGCGGCTGCGGCATGGTCAACCCCCGGGTGCTCACCGCCTGCGGCGTCGACCCGGAGAAGTACAGCGGTTTCGCCTTCGGCTTCGGCCTGGAGCGGATGCTGATGTTCCGTCACAAGGTCGAGGACATGCGAGACATCGTCGAGGGTGACGTGCGCTTCACCCTTCCGTTCGGGATGGAGATCTGATGCGGGTCCCGCTTTCTTGGCTGCGGGAGTACGTCGACCTGCCCGCCGGTGAGTCCGGCCGCGACGTCCAGGCCAAGCTCATCTCCGTCGGTCTCGAGGTCGAGACCGTCGATCAGCTCGGTGCCGGGCTCAAGGGCCCGCTCGTCGTCGGCAAGGTGCTCACCATCGAGCAGCTGGAGGGCTTCAAGAAGCCCATCCGCTTCTGCACGGTCGACGTCGGTTCCGCCAACGGCACCGGCGCGCCCCAGGAGATCGTCTGCGGCGCCACCAACTTCGCCGTGGGCGACAAGGTCGTCGTCATCCTCCCCGGCGGTGTCCTGCCCGGGAACTTCGAGATCTCCGCGCGCAAGACCTACGGCCGCAAGTCGCACGGCATGATCTGCTCGGGCGCCGAGCTGGGCATGGGCGACGACGGCTCGCACGGCATCATCGTGCTGCCGCCCGAGCACGAGGTCGGCAGCGACGCCATAGAGCTGCTCGAACTCGTCGACGAGGTCCTGGACATCGCGGTGAGCGCCGACCGCGGCTACTGCCTGTCGATGCGCGGCGTCGCCCGCGAGGCCGCCATCGCGTACGGCCTGCCGCTGCGCGACCCGGCGCTGCTCGACGTGCCCGGCCCGAACTCCTACGGCTACCCGGTCAAGGTCTCCGACCCGGCCGGCTGCGACCGCTTCACCGCCCGCACCGTCACCGGTCTCGACCAGGAGGCCCGCTCGCCGATCTGGCTCCAGCGGCGGCTGCAGAAGGCCGGCATGCGGCCGATCTCGCTCGCCGTGGACGTCACGAACTACGTGATGCTGGAGCTCGGCCAGCCGCTGCACGCGTACGACCGCAGCCGGGTCGAGGGCACGATCGGGGTGCGCCGGGCCCAGGCCGGCGAGAAGCTCATCACCCTGGACGGGGTCAAGCGCGTCCTGGACGCCGAGGACCTGGTCATCACCGACGACCGGGGCCCGATCGGCCTGGCCGGGGTCATGGGCGGCGCCAACACCGAGATCGCCGACCACGAGGAGGCCGAGGGCACGACGGACGTCGTGATCGAGGCCGCGCACTTCGACCCGGTCGCCATCGCGCGCACCGCCCGCCGCCACAAGCTGTCCTCCGAGGCGTCCAGGCGCTTCGAGCGCGGCGTCGACCCGCAGGCGGCCAGCGCCGCCGCCCAGCGGACCGTCGACCTGCTGGTGCTGCTCGCCGGCGGCACCGCCGAGGCCGGCGTCACGGAGATCGTCGCGCCCTCCGCGCCGCACACCATCTCCATCCCCGCCGACCACCCCGACCGCGTCGCGGGCATGGAGTACGGCCGCGAGACCGTGGTCCGCCGCCTCCAGCAGGTCGGCTGCCACGTCGACGGCTCCGACGACCTCGTCGTCACCGTGCCGAGCTGGCGGCCCGACCTCACCGACCCCAACGACCTCGCCGAAGAGGTCATCCGGCTGGAGGGCTACGAGAACCTGCCCTCCACCCTGCCCAAGCTCCCCTCCGGGCGCGGCCTCACCGAGTCGCAGAAGCTGCGCCGCCGGGTCGGCAGGGCGCTCGCCGGAGCCGGTTTCGTCGAGGTCCAGGCCTACCCCTTCATCGGCGACGCGGCCCTGGACCAGCTCGGCCTCGACGCGGACGACCCGCGCCGCACCACGGTCAAGCTGGCCAACCCGCTGTCCGACGCGGAGCCCGCCCTCCGCACGACGCTGCTGCCGGGCCTGCTCGGCGCGCTGCGCCGCAACGACGGCCGGGGCAGCCACGACCTCGCGCTCTTCGAGACGGGCCTGGTCTTCCGGCCCACCGGCGACGAGTCGGTGCCGCCCCGGCTGCCCGTCGACCGCCGCCCGACCGACGCCGAGCTCGCCGCGCTCGACGCCGCGCTGCCCCGGCAGCCGCGCCGGGTCGCCGTCGTCCTCACCGGCGCGCGGGAGCAGGCCGGCTGGTGGGGCAACGGCCACCCGGCCACCTGGGCCGACGCCGTCGAGGCCGGCCGCGCCGTCGCCCGCGAGGCCGGGGTCGAGCTGACCGTCCGCAAGGACCAGCACGCCCCCTGGCACCCGGGCCGCTGCGCCGCGCTCTACGCCGGTGCCGACGGTGACGTTCTCATCGGCCATGCCGGTGAGCTCCACCCCCGCGTCATCAAGGCCCTGCACCTCCCCGAGCGCACCTCCGCCATGGAGCTCGACCTCGACGGACTGGAGCGCCTCGCCTCCGGCCCCGTCGTCGCCCCGAGCGTCTCGGCCTTCCCCGTCGCCACGCAGGACGTCGCCCTGGTCGTCGACGACTCCGTCCCGGCCGCCGACGTCGAATCCGCCCTGCGGTCCGGCGCCGGTGAACTCCTCGAATCGCTGCGGCTGTTCGACGTCTTCACCGGTGAGCAGATCGGCGACGGGAAGAAGTCGCTGGCCTACGCACTGCGCTTCCGCGCGCCGGACCGGACCCTGACGGCCGAGGAAGCCTCCGCCGCGCGGGACGCGGCGGTCGCGGCCGCCGGTGAACGTACGGGGGCCGCCCTGCGCGGCGCGTAATCCGGCCCGTCCGGCATCTGAGGGCACGTCCGCTGTCGGCGGGCGTGCCCTCGTCGCTAGGGCCTGTCCGGCGGCTGTTCTCCTTTAGCCGCTGGCGCGGCGCGGCCGTGGCGTCGCGTGCCCTGGCACCAGCGCTCGCGGCGTTGCCGACTGCGACATCAGCCGCTGGCGCGGCGGGCTGCTCCTTCTCCCACGGAGATCCGCCGGACAGCCCTGGGCCGCCCGGAGCGCCGCGCCGCTGATCGCGGCACATCCTTGGTACATCTAAGGGCAATTGTGCATCAATTGCCCAAAGGTTCATCGAGGAGAGGGAGGACGGGCCGGCATGGAGCTGATCGCAGTCGTAGGGCCCGACAGCGCCGAACGCGCCGAACTGCTGCTCGGGCTCGGCCGGGCCTGGGCGGCGGGCCCGGCCGTGCTGATGGACACCCCGGGCGGGCATGCCGCCTGGGCCGAGCTGCGCCGGGTCGCCGACGCGGGCACCACGGTCATCGCGGCCTGCGAACGCGCGGAGGACGCGGGACCGTACGCCCACCGGATGGTGCTGCTGCCGCATCGCGGGGCCGCTGCCTGTGACTTCGGCCATTGACAAGCCACTTATCGGTAGCTTGTCATGTCCAGATGCCGTCCATGATCGGGCGTCGGGGGCTCCTCGACCTGGCCCGGACACAGCTCACCGCCACCGCGGGCGTGCTGCTGTACGGGCCGGCCGGCATCGGCAGGACCACCGTCCTGGAAGCGCTCGTGCCGCCCGGCGGCACAGTGCTGCGCTGCACACCGGCCGAGGAGGACACGCGGCTGCCCTTCGTCGGCCTGGTCGACCTCTTCGCCAAGGTGCCCGCCTCCTACGTGGACGACCTGCCGCCCGCGCCCCGGGCGGCCCTCAACGCGGCGCTGCTGCGCGGCCGCGCACCCATGGGGGAGCGAAGCAGGCTCGCGGTGCGGGTGGCCGTACTCGAAGCGCTCACGGCACTGGCGGCCGCCGGGCCGCCGCTGCACCTGGTCATCGACGACCTGCAGTGGCTCGACGAGCCCAGCGGCGAAGTCCTCGGCTTCGCGCTGCGCCGCCTCGACCACGCCACCGTCCGGGTCATCGCCGCCGAGCGTGTACGGGAGGGCGAGCAGCCCGTCCGGCTGCGCTGCTGCCCGCCGGGCACGGCGGAGATCCGCGTACCGCCGCTGCCGGACTTCGAGCTGGAGCGGCTGCTGCGCGCGGACACCGGTGACGCCCTGCCGGCCGCCGCGCTGCAGGCCATCGGCCATGCCGCCGCCGGCAATCCGCTGTACGCGCTCGAACTCGGCCGGGCCATCGCACGCGACGGTATGCCCGCCGAACCCGGCAGCCCGCTGCCCGTCCCGCAGCGGCTGCGCGGCATGCTGCTGGAGCGGGCCCGCCGCCTGCCGCCGCAGACCCGGCACACCCTGCTGGTCGCCAGCGCCGCCACCCGCCCGACTCTCACCCTGCTGCGCGCCGCCGGGGTGCCCGACGCCGACCGTGACCTCGGCTCCGCGGCACACCTCGGCATCGCGGTGGCCGACGCCGAGGGCGCCGTACGCTTCCTGCACCCGCTGATCCGGGCCGCCGTCCACGCGGACGCGCCCGAGCACAGCCGCCGCGCCGCCCACGAACTGCTGGCCGCGGCCGTCACCGAGCCCGTCGAGCAGGCCCGGCATCTCGCCCTCGCCCACCCCCACGAGGACGAGGCCACCGCCCGCACCCTCATCGCCGCCGCCGCGTCCGCCCGCCGCGCCGGAGCCCCCGGGACCGCCGCCGAACTGGCCGGACTCGCCGCCCGCCGCACCCCGCAGGACCGGCCCGGCGACCACGCCGACCGGCTGCTGGCCGCCGCCGAGTACGCCTGCGACGCCGGGCTGCGCGACGAGGCCGCCCACGCCGCCGAGACCGTCCTCAACGGATCCGCCTCCGCCCCGCACCGCGTACGCGCCCGCCTCATCCTGCTCGGCAACGCCGGACAGGCACTCGGCGGCACCCGCCAGCTGATCGAGGCCGGGCTGCGCGACGCCGCCGGGACACCGGAACTCCAGGCACGACTGCACCACTGGGCCGCGATCCGCGGCCTGCTCGGCGGGCAGCTGACCGAGGCTGCCGAGCACGCGCGGCGCGCCGCCGACGCCCCCTCCGACGGCACCCGGATCGCCGCCCTTGCCCTGCTCGCCCGCCTCCAGGCCCTGCACGGCGACCTGGCCGCTGCCGACCGCTCCCTCCAGGAAGCCCTGGCACTGCCCGCCGGAGCGGCCGACGGCCCCGAGGGCTGGGGCCTCATCCGCACCGGGGCGCTGCTGGCCGCCGACGCCGACCGGGTGTCCGACGCACACGAGGAGGTCGCCGAACTCCTCGCCAGAATCGGCGAGTTCGCCGGATCCGAGGAGACCAAGGCGACCCTCGTCGCACTCACCCGCATCCAGGTCCGGGCCGGCCGCTGCCGCGAGGCGCTGGCCAGCGCCGCCCGCCTCCCCGCCGAAGGCGCCTCACCGCCCGCGCTGTACGCGGCCGCACTCGCGGAGACCGCCGGCGGCAGCGCCGACCGTGCCCAGGAACTGGCCGAGCGGGCCGTCGCCGCCGCCGAGGCCGACGGCGACCAGCTCTTCCTGCTCCGCGCCCTGGCCGTTCTGGGCCAGGCACGCATGCTGCTCGGCAACACCCACGGTGCCTCGGCCGCCGTCGAGGCCCTCCAGCGCACCCGGCGGCTCGGCGAGGCCATGGGCCTGGCCGACCCGGCCTTCCTGCGCTGGTACGCCGAACTCGCCGAGGCCCTCGTCCTGCTCGGCGAGACCGATGCCGCCGCCGACGCGATCCTGGCCGCCCGCTCCCGTACCAACCGGCAGACCCCCGGCAGTGTCCTCGCCGCCCTCGACCGCGCCGAAGGCCTGCGCGAGGTGGCCGCCGGCCGCCCCAAGCGGGGCGTCGCCCGCATACAGTCCGCCGCCGACCGGCTCCGCCGCCTGCCGCTCCCCGTCGACCTCGCCCGCACCCTCATCGCGCTCGGCAACGTCGAACGCCGCTCCCGGCGCCGCACCGTCGCCCGCTCCGCCCTCGCCGAGGCCCTGGCCGCCTGCGAGGCCTGCGGCGCCGCCCCGCTCGCCGCCCGCGCCCGCGAGGAGCTGGCCCGCCTCGACGCCATGGAACGCGGCGGCGGAGGCGGCCCGCAGCTCACCGCCACCGAGCAGCGCGTCGCCGCCCTCGTCGGCGGCGGCGCGACCAACCGCGAGGTCGCGGCCGAGCTCTTCATCAGCGTCAAGACCGTCGAGGGCACGCTGTCGCGGATCTACCGCAAGTTCGGCGTACGCTCCCGCACGGCGCTCGCCCACGCGATGGCCGCAGCCGTCATCGCCTCCGGCGCCGGCCTGGCCCCCGCCGACCTCGACCTCGACGCGAGCGACCGCCCCGCGATCACCGTCACCGTCGACCCGGCGGCCCGGCCTCGTCCCTAGGGCCTACGCGTAGTCGTAGAAGCCGTGTGCCGTCTTGCGGCCCAGCCGCCCCGCGGCGACCATGCGCTGGAGCAGCGGGGGAGCGGCGTACAGCGGTTCCTTGTACTCGTCGTACATGGAGTCGGCGACCGACGCGACCGTGTCCAGGCCGATCAGGTCGGAGAGCTTGAGGGGGCCCATGGGGTGGGCGCAGCCGAGCTCCATCCCGTTGTCGATGTCCTCGCGGCTGGCAATCCCGGACTCGAACATGCGGATCGCGGAGAGGAGATAGGGGATGAGCAGGGCGTTGACGACAAACCCGGAGCGGTCCTGAGCGCGGATCGCGTGCTTGCCGAGGATGTCGGTGACGAGCTTCTCGGCGCGCAGCAGGGTCTGCTCGCCGGTCGTGAGCGCGGGAATCAGCTCAACGAGTTTCTGAACCGGCGCGGGGTTGAAGAAGTGGATGCCCAGCACCTGGTCGGGGCGCGAGGTGGCGACGGCCAGCTTCACCAGGGGTATGGAGGAGGTGTTCGAGGCCAGGATGGCGTCCCGGCGGGTCACGACCTGGTCGAGCACCTGGAAGATCTCCGTCTTCACCTGCTCGTTCTCGACGACCGCCTCGACCACGAGGTCGCGGTCCGCGAATTCGCCGAGGTCGGTCGTGAACGACAACCGCCCCAGCGTCGCGTCCCGCTCCTCCTCGGTGATCTTGCCGCGCTCCGCGGCCTTCATCAGCGAGTTGGTCAGCCGCGTACGGCCCAGCTCCAGCGCCTCGCCCGTGGTCTCCGCGACCCGGACATCCAGCCCGGCCCGGGCGCACACCTCCGCGATCCCCGCGCCCATCTGGCCGCAGCCCACTACCCCGACGTTCTGGATGTCGTTCAAGACGCCCTGCCCTCTCCCTGGTCCGCGAGACGGGATCCGGACCGTTGTACGGGCCGGATCCCATCGATCGACATTACACGTCGCGTCGGGGCCGCCTGCGCCGGTGTCGTTGCGGTGCGGTTTGCCATGGCTGGCGGTGCGGTTGTGGTGCCAGCGGTCGGGGTTGGGGGTTCCGTCCTCAAGCGCCGGACGGGCCGCGCGGACGGTGCCGCCTGCACCGGTGCGGTTTCGGTGCCCCCGGTCGGGGTGCCGGTTCCGTCCTCAAGCGCCGGACGGGCTGGGTGTGGCGTGGGGTCGGTGCCACCACCGGGGATCTCTCCTCGGCGCTCGCGACTCTGGTCGGCCTTGTTTGTAACCGGGATTCTCGCTCGTCGCGCTGCGGGAGAACCCCGGCGTGTCCCCTCCCGGCCGGACGGGAAGTTCAGCCCGTCCGGCGTTTGAGGACACGCCCGCAGGGCGTTCGGGGGTCCGGGGGCGAAGCCCCAGGCGGGTCCGGGCGGAGCCCGGTTTCGGGAAGGGGCGGGGTGGGGGATCCCCACGGTCCGTCGGCCCCAGCCGGGGCGCGGGCGGTGCCCACGACCCCGACCGACGGCAGGCAGGATCTACGTGACCGTGCACGCCGCCCCGTTGAGCGTGAACGCGGCCGGCTTGGCGTTCGCGCCGGACCATCCCGCCGTGAAGCCGAAGGAGACGGACGAGCCGGCCGCAATCGCGGCGTTCCAGCTGAGGGAGGCCGCGGTGACCGTGGAGCCGGTCTGGGTGTAGGAGGCGTTCCAGAGCTGGGTGATCGTCTGGCCGTTGGCGAAGGTCCAGGCGAGGGTCCAGCCGTTGACGGCCGAGGAGCCGGTGTTCTTGATGGACACGTCGCCCTGGAAGCCGGTGTTCCACTGGTTGGTGATGGTGTAGGTCACCGCACAGGCCGCCGGCGAGGTGGTCGGTGAGGTGGTCGGGGTCACGGTCGGCGTCACCGTCGGAGTAACAGTCGGCGTCGCCGTGGGCGTCGCCGTAGGCGAAGCCGTGCCACCGCCCGACGTGTCCGACGTGTCGGCGTAGACGACGCCCCGGCCGTTCGTGCTCACGTACACCCGCCCGTAGACCCGCGGGTCGCCCGTGATGGCGGCGCCGGTCCACCCGTACTGGTGGGCGGCGTCGTTGATCCGGGTCCAGGTCGCCCCGGCGTCGGTGGAGCGGAAGATGCCGCGGACGCCGCCGATCTTGGCGCTGGTGTAGAGGGCCGGGTAGGAGGCGCCCGTGGCGGCCTTGCCGAAGCCGATGTTGTCGGCCTGCTCGACGTTGGAGAGCTTGGTGAAGGAGGCGCCGGAGTTGGTGGAGTGCCACAGGCCGTACGTGCCGGTGGAGGTGCCGCCGGCCAGCCAGATGTCGCCATCGGTGCCGGGGACGGCCTTGAAGCGTACGGGGCCGTCGGCGGGGAGCCCCGAGGCGGCCGTGGCGGTGAAGGTGGCTCCGCCGTTCGTGCTGACGTAGAAGGTGCCGGCCTTGAAGGCGTAGAACTTCTTGGCGTTCACGCGGTCGGACTCGACGACCGCACCGGCCGGGACGCCGGTGGAGGCGGTCCAGGAACTGCCGTAGCCGGTGGTGTAGTTGACGCCCGTGCCGTCGGGGCTCCACACGAAGCCGCTGGCGTCGGCCGCCGCCGCGACCGTGCCGCCGCCGGTGACGCCGGAGGGTTCGGCGCCCTGGAACCAGTTGGCGCCGTTGTCCGTTGAAAAGGCGATATGCGGTGCGGTGTCGTTGTTGCCCACCCGGGCGACGGTGTTGGGGGAGGACTCGGCGTAGTCGAGGCTGGTGGTCGTGGTGAAGCTGGGGGAGGTGTACATCATGGCGGGCACGGTGGTGAGATCGGTGTGGCGGAAGCCGCCGATGTCGCCGAGGGCGCTGAGCAGCGGGGCGCCGGAGGGCGGGCTGATGAGGTCGTTGACGGCGGTCTCCTCGATACCCCTGACCATGGGGGTGATCTTGATCTGGCCGCCGGAGGTGTCCCAGGTGGTGAGGTTCTCGGAGCCGTAGACGGTCGCGCCGGTGCCGTACATCATGCGGTCGGAGTCGAAGGGGTCGATTTCCAGGGCCTCGGTCATCCAGCCGAGCTTGGGCGTGACCTCGGGCGGCGACGGATTGGTGCCGAAGGTCAGCCAGGGGACGGTGGACACGTCCTGGGTGTAGCGGAAGGTGCGGCTCGGATAGCCGCTCCAGTCGTACGCGTGCGTCCAGGTGGCCCCGCTGTCGGTGGAGCGGTAGATCTGGGTGTCGGGCCACCAGGAGCTGTAGCCGGTCACCATGACGGTGCCGGGGTGCTGGCGGTCGACGGTGAGGCCCGCGTAGCCGAAGTAGGTGTCGGCGTCCGAGAGCGGGCTGACATTGGTCCAGGTGCCGGTCGCCGTCGCGTAGCGCCAGACCTGGCCCTTGACGCCGTCGTACGGGCCGCCGGTGTCGCTGGTGGCGATGTAGAGGTAGCCGTTGGTGGAGTCCAGGACGCCCTTGTGCGCGATGTAGCCGGTCGGCTGGCCGGCGATGCGCGCCCAGGTCGAACCGCCGTCCGTGGAGCGGTAGACGGTGTTGTCCTTGTCGGCCACGCCGACGTAGATGGTCTGCGTCGCGCTGCCGGAGCTGCCGGTGCGCTCGTCGAAGGTGACCCAGACGACGCCCTCGTTGTCGCTCTGGTAGCCGCTCGTGTCCGTCGGGTCCGGCGCGTAGTTGCCGACATTAGGGAAGGCCGTCACCTTCGCCCATGTCACGCCCGAATCGGTGCTCCGCCACAGGCCGTTGCCGCTCGGCGCGCCCAGGTACAGCACGCTGTTCTTGTTCGGGTCGATCGCGAGCCGCTCGCCCATGCCCCGGCCCGGCATGTTGCCGCCCAGCTTGAAGGGGAGGGCGGAGGCGGTCCAGGTCGCGCCCCGGTCGGACGAGCGGAGCACGGCGCCGTTGTTCGGGTCCCAGGAGTTGGTGTACGTGCCCACGGCCGCGTAGACCTTGTCCGGGTTCACGGCGTCGCTGGCGAGGCTCACCACGCCGGTGTAGCCCCAGTGGTCCCAGTCCACGGAATCGAGCAGCGGGGTCCACGACTTGCTGCTCTGCACCCAGCGGTAGGCCCCGCCGATGTCGGTTCGGGCGTACGCGAGGTTCTTCTCGGAGCGGTTGAAGATGATGCCGGGGACGAATCCGCCGCCGTCTATGCGGGCGTTCTTCCAGGTGTACGTCTCGGCGGTGGCGGCAGCGGTGGCCGTGCGGGCGGCCACCGCCATGGCGGTCAGTAATCCGCCGATGAGGGCCAGTGCGGCCAGCAGTGATCCGAGCGCTCTTCGTGGCATGGGGGGATCCCCTCTCCGTACAGCCGCGGTGCGGGCGGTGTGTGAACGGAACCTTGTTTGGGAGCGCTCCCATGCCGGATGGCATGCCGATGGTAGCGGTGGACAGGTCGGGCGAGAAGAGGGTGCGAAAGGGCTTTCTGAACGGCGCGGTGCGTTGCCCGGGGGACCCGGGCGACGGATCATCGAGCGGGACGTGACGGACTATCAGGGGGTAGGAATGGGTAACCGCATCACCCGCAGGGCGTTCGCGGCGGGCGCGGCCGGGGCGGTCTCACTGGCGCTGGCGACCGGCGACGGGGCTGCCGCCGCGGCCGCCGGCGCGCCGCGTGCGGAGCTGCGCGGCATGTGGATCGCGAGCGTCGCCAACCGCGACTGGCCTTCCGCGCGCGGGCTGTCCGCGGAACAGCAGCGGCAGGAACTGCTCGACCTGCTCGACGTCGCGGTCGACCGCCGCCTGAACGCGGTGATGTTCCAGGTCCGGCCGACCGCCGACGCGATGTGGCCGTCCGACTACGAGCCCTGGTCCGAGTACCTCACCGGGACCCAGGGCCGCGACCCCGGCTGGGACCCGCTGGGCACCGCCGTCAGCGAGGCGCACCGGCGCGGGCTGGAGCTGCACGCGTGGTTCAACCCCTACCGGATCGCCACCCACACGGACCCCTCGCGGCTGGCCGCCCGCCACCCCGCCCGCGTGCACCCGGACTGGGTGGTCCCCTACGGCGGCAAGCTCTACTACAACCCCGGGCTCCCGCAGGTCCGGCGCTTCGTGCAGGACGCGATGCTGGACGCGGTCGAGCGCTACCCAGTGGACGCCGTCCACTGGGACGACTACTTCTACCCGTATCCGGTGGCCGGCCAGTCCTTCGACGACGACGAGGCGTACGTCCGCTACGGCGCGGACTTCCTCGACCGCGCGGCCTGGCGCCGCGACAACATCGACTCCCTCGTGCTCGAGACGGCCGCCCGCATCAAGCAGATCCGCCCCGGCACGCGCCTCGGCGTCAGTCCCTTCGCGGTCTGGCGCAACGCGACCACCGACTCGCGCGGCTCCGACACCCGGGCGGGCGTTCAGACCTATGACGACCTGCACGCGGACACCCGGGGCTGGGTGCGCAAGGAGTGGGTCGACTACATCGTTCCGCAGGTGTACTGGAACCTCGGCTTCGCCGCCGCCGACTACGCCAAGATCGTGCCCTGGTGGGCCGAGGCCGTCACCGGTACCCGCGTACGCCTCTACATCGGCGAGGCCCTGTACAAGGCGAGCGCGTCCGGCCAGCCCGCCGCGTGGCAGGACCCCGCCGAGCTGTCCCGCCATCTCGATTTCGTCGCGGACTATCCGCAGGTGAGCGGCAATGTCTTCTTCGCCGCGCGCGATGTCGCGGACGATCCGATCGGCGCGATGAGCCAGGTCGTCGCCGACCACTACCGCACCAGGGCCGAGCCTCCTCGCTAGCGCGGTGACCGGAATGGTCCAGCGGGTCTGTCCGGGTCCCGGTTCCGTCCTCGATCGCCGGACGGGCTGAATTCAGCCCGTCCACTAGAGCCCGGGCTTGTGCACCACGACCGAGTCCGGGCCCGGGGACAGCACGCACTCGTGGCCGTCCTCGTAGCGCACCCGGTACGGCGGCTCTCCGCCCTGTCCCATGACCTCGACGATCTGCGCGTCCCGGTCGTGCTGCCCGACGACCCGGCCGTGCTGCTTCAGCGTGTCACCAACATTCGCGTGCATCCGATCCGACCTCCTGCATCCGGCGCGGTCTGAATCCTGCGCCTCCAGTCTAGGGTCGGCGGCCAGGTCCGCACCCTGTCGGCCCGGGGCCGGGACCGGAGTCAGTCCACCAGCCCCAGCTCGGCCCGCATCCGGGCGTCCAGGGTGCGCGTGAAACCCGCCCACAGCGGCCCGCCGCACCGGTCGAGCACGGCGCCGACCGCTTCCGCGAAGGGCTCGCGGGGGCCGCCGCGCACCAGCGTGCGGTAGCCCGCCAGCAGTGGCTCCGCCAGCTCGGGGTCGGCCTCGCGCAGCCGGCGCGGCAGCCACTTGCCGCCGCCGCCCCAGTGCGGGAGCGCGGCGAACAGCAGCGCGGCCGTGTCGTTGAGCAGGGCGGCGGCAATGGCCAGCAGCTCGTCCGCGGTCTCCTCGCCGTCCGGGGCGCCGGTGAGGTCGTCCCGCAGATCGGTGACCGTGTAGCGCAGCCGGTCCAGGTCCGCCCCGGAGGCGGCCGGGCGGCCCTCGCCGATGATCCGCTCCGCCGTGGAGCGCAGCCGCGCGGCGCTGCCGTCGCGGTCGAGCAGGATGACGCCCCGCCCGCACATGAAGGCGAGCGTGGCCGTCCCGCGCCCCCGGTCCCATTTCATGAAGGCCAGCGCCGACTCGTACGTCTGGACGAAGACCTCGACCGGCCAGGACCGCCAGAGCAGCGACTCGGCCCGAATCTCGGCAGGCCCGTCCAGCACCACCACGATGTCCAGGTCCGAGGTCGGGGTGCCCTTCCCGTGGGCCGTGGAACCGCCGAGGATGGCGGCGAGGGCATCGGGGAACAGCTCCCCGACCAGGGTGCGCGCGGCGCGGATCGGATCGTCCATGATCGGAGACCGTACGCGTCAACAGGCCTCCGTGGCACGGGAATTGCCGGGGCTTTCCGATCGGCTCGCCCGCTGACGCGCGAGCCCGGCCGGTCCCGCCTCCGGGGGCGGCTGCGGTGCGAGGTACGTTTCCGTTTCCGCGAAGTCCGTCCGCAGGAGGATGCCCCGTGCCGATCCACGATCACCTCACCGCCGTCGCCGACCTCGCCGGCAACCCCGGCTACGCCCACGCGGTGACCGCATCCGGACGGCTGGCCTTCGTCTCCGGCCAGGTGGCGGTCGACAGCGGGGGCAGGCCCGTCGGCGGCGACATGGCGGCCCAGACACGGCAGGCGCTGGGCAATCTGCACCGGGTGGTGCGCTCGCTCGGTGCTGACTGGCCGGATGTCGTCCGCTTCAACTGGTACGTGACGGATGTGACCGACATCCAGGCGGTGCGGGACGTACGGGACGAGCTGATCCGGCCCGCGCTCGGCGACCGTCCGAACCCGGCGAGCTCGCTGGTGCGGGTGGCCGGGCTCTATCTGCCGGAGCTGCTCATCGAGGTCGACGCCGTCGTCGCGGTGCCGGCAGAGCAGGACTGACATGACAGAGCCGAAGATGCTGGTCGTCGGCATGGACGGGCTCCGCTTCGACCGGCTGACCAGGTCGGAGTCGGGCGCGCCCGTGCTGCACGGCCTGATGGCGAGCGGCTCGTACGGCACGAGCCTGCTGCCGTACGGCGTGCCGGGCGACGCCGACGGGGTGGAGGGCATCGCCTACACCGACTCGGGTCCGGGCTGGTCGACGGTCGTGACCGGGGTGTGGCCCGACAAGCACGGCGTGATGGACAACGGCTTCGCCGCGCCCGACTACGGCCGCTACCCGGACTTCCTCACCCGGGCCAAGGCGGCCCGTCCGAACCTGGTCACCGCCGCCGTGGTGTCCTGGGGGCACCTGGCGACGCACGGCACGATCGGCCCGGACATCGACCTGCGGGCGCACTTCGACGGGGACGGCGACGGATACGACGGCTGCGACCGCGCCGTCGCGGAGACCGCCGAGCGGTGGCTGGCGGAACACGACCCTGACGCGCTGTTCGTGTACTTCGGGGGCACCGACGAGGCCGCCCACGAGGCCGGGCCGCTCGGCGCCGACTACGACGAGGCGCTGCTGCGCCAGGACGGCTACCTCGGACGGCTGCTCGACGCGATCCGGGCGCGGCGCACCTTTCCGGGGGAGCGGTGGACGGTCCTGGTCACGACGGACCACGGGCATCTGGACGAGGGCGGCCACGGCGGCGTCACGCATGCCGAGCGTGAGGTGTTCGTGGTGCTCGCCGAGCTGGACCGGCAGCTCGGCGAGCCTCTGCAGGAACCACGGCTGGTGGACATCGCGCCCACCGTGCTGCACCGCCTCGGGATCGCCGTCGACCCGGCGTGGCAGCTGGACGGAAACCCTCTGCAGGCGGCGTAGAAGCCGGACAGGGCCTAGCCGTCTAGAACGGGAAGTGCGCGTGCTGGGTCGCCAGCGTCACCCAGCGGGTGTTGCTGAAGGCGTCGATGCCCCAGCGGCCGCCGAAGCGTCCGTAGCCCGAGGCCTTGAAGCCGCCGAAGGGGGCCTGCGGCTCGTCCGCCACCGACTGGTCGCCGATGTGGACGATGCCGGTCTTCAGGCGCCGGGCGACGGCGAGGCCGTGGGTGCCGTTCTCGGTGATGATGCCGGCGGTGAGGCCGTTCTCCGTGTCGTTGGCCAGCGCGATCGCCTCGTCGTCGGTCGCGAAGGTCTCGACGACGCAGACCGGGCCGAAGGCCTCGCCGTGGAAGAGCTCGGCGTCCTTGGGGACCCCGCTCAGCACGGTCGCGGGGTGCACCGCACCCTCGGGCTCGCCGCCGCCGAGCAGCAGCGTGGCGCCCTTGGCGGTGGCGTCGGCGACCAGGCGGGCGACCCGTTGCGCGGCGGCGGCGCTGACCAGCGGGCCGATGACGGTGGTGGGCTCGGCGGGGTTACCGGAGGGCAGCCCGGCGACCTTGGCCGTGAACTTGGCGGTGAACTCCTCGGCCAGCGACTCGTGGACCAGGATCCGGTCGCCGGACATGCAGATCTGGCCGGCGTTCATGAAGACGCCGAAGGTGACGGCGTCGACGGCGTAGTCCACGTCGGCGTCGGCCAGCACCAGGATGGCGTTCTTGCCGCCGAGTTCGAGGACGGCCGGCTTGAGGTGCCTGGCCGCGTGGGTGCCGATGATCCGGCCGATGTTCGTGGAGCCGGTGAAGTTGACGGCCCGCACTCGCGAGTCGCTGACCAGTGCCTCGGCGACCTCGGCCGCGTCCTCCGGGGCATTGGTGACGACATTGAGCACGCCGTCCGGCAGCCCGGCTTCCCTGAGGACATCCGCGACGAACAGCCCGCATGCCAGGGGCGCGTCCTCGCTCGGCTTGACGACGACCGTGTTGCCGGCCGCGAGCGGCGCGGCCACGGCCCGTACGCCCAGGATCACCGGCGCGTTCCACGGCGCGAAGGCCGCCACGACCCCGACCGGCTCGCGCACCGCCAGGCCCAGCGCGCCCTCCTCCTGCGAGGTGAGCACCTCGCCCCTGGGCGCGGTGATCGCGGCGGCGGCCTCGCGGAGCATGTTGGCGGCCAGGGCGACGTTGAAGTACGCCCACGGCCGGGTGCCGCCCGCCTCGCCGGCCATGAGGTCGGCGGCCTGCTCGCCGCGCGACTCCAGGATGTCGGCGGCCTTGAGGAAGATCGCCCGGCGCGCGAAGGGGCTGACGGCGGCCCAGTCCTCGAAAGCGGCCTGGGCGGCGTCCACGGCGAGGGTGACGTCCTCGGCCCCGCCCGCGGCGAGGGTGGCGTACACCTCGCCGGTGTAGGGGTTGACGTCCTCGGTGGTGCGGCCCGACACGGCGGGCACGTCCTTACCGGCGATGAAGAGGTCACGGTTGATGGTCATGTCCGGCAGTCCTTTGCTCGTGCTCGCGGTCCCGCGCGTTCGCGTTCGCATAGTGAACTATCGTTCATTGAATATTTGACTAGGGAGGAGTCTTCGCCCGCCGCCCGATCCTGTCAACGCTTTCGGCGGGCGCGTTGTTCGACCGGGCCGGGCAGGAGATATCTTGATGTCGAGCAATGTTGCAGACGTGGAGCGGAGCACCCGGTGACTGACTCGACCATCATCTATACGCACACCGACGAGGCGCCTGCCCTGGCGACGTACTCGTTCCTGCCGGTCATCCAGGCGTACGCCTCGACGGCCGGGGTCACCGTGGAGAGCCGTGACATCTCCCTGGCGGGCCGGATCATCGCCGTCTTCCCCGAGTTCCTCGAGGAGGGGCAGCGCATCGAGGACGCGCTGCACGAGCTCGGTGAGCTGGCCAAGACCCCCGGGGCCAACATCATCAAGCTGCCCAACGTCTCGGCCTCGATCCCGCAGCTGAAGGCCGCGATCGCCGAGCTCCAGGGCCAGGGCTACGCGCTGCCGGACTACCCGGACGACCCGAAGTCCGACGAGGACAAGGACGTCCGCGCGCGCTACGACAAGATCAAGGGCAGCGCGGTCAACCCGGTCCTGCGCGAGGGCAACTCCGACCGCCGCGCGCCGGCCTCGGTCAAGAACTACGCCAAGACGAACCCGCACCGCATGGGCGCCTGGACGTCCGAGTCGAAGACGAACGTCGCCACCATGGGCGCCGACGACTTCCGCTCCACCGAGAAGTCCGCCGTCATCGCCGAGCCCGGCTCCCTGCGCATCGAGCTCGCCGGGGCGGACGGCACCACCACCGTCCTGCGCGAGTCCGTACCCGTCCTGAAGGACGAGGTCGTGGACGCGTCCGTGCTGCGCGTCGCCGCGCTGAACGAGTTCCTCGCCGCGCAGGTCGCGCGCGCCAAGGCCGAGGGCGTGCTGTTCTCGGTCCACCTGAAGGCCACGATGATGAAGGTCTCCGACCCGATCATCTTCGGCCACGTCGTGCGGACCTTCTTCCCGAAGACCTTCGCCACGTACGGCGAGACCCTCGCCGCCGCCGGCCTGACCCCGAACGACGGCCTCGGCGGCATTCTCAAGGGCCTGGAGGCCCTGCCCGACGGTGACGCCATCAAGGCGTCCTTCGAGGCCGAGGTCGCCGAGGGCCCGGCGCTGGCGATGGTGGACTCCGACAAGGGCATCACCAACCTGCACGTGCCGAGCGATGTCATCGTCGACGCCTCCATGCCGGCCATGATCCGCACCTCCGGCCACATGTGGGGCCCGGACGGCCAGGAGGCCGACACCCTCGCCGTCCTCCCGGACAGCAGCTACTCCGGCGTCTACCAGGTGGTCATCGACGACTGCCGCGCCAACGGCGCCTTCGACCCGGCCACGATGGGCTCGGTGCCCAACGTCGGCCTGATGGCGCAGAAGGCCGAGGAGTACGGCAGCCACGACAAGACCTTCGAGATCGCCGCCCCCGGCACGGTCCGGGTCGTGGACACCGCGGGCAACGTCGTCCTTGAGCAGGCCGTGGCCGCCGGCGACATCTTCCGTATGTGCCAGACCAAGGACCTGCCCATCCAGGACTGGGTCAAGCTCGCCGTCTCCCGCGCCCGCGCGACCGGCAACCCGGCGGTCTTCTGGCTCGACGAGGGCCGCGCGCACGACGCCACGCTCATCGCCAAGGTCAGGACGTACCTGGCCGAGCACGACACCGAGGGCCTGGACATCAAGATCCTGTCCCCGGTCGAGGCCACCGCCTTCTCCCTGGAGCGCATCCGCCGCGGCGAGGACACCATCTCCGTCACCGGCAACGTGCTGCGCGACTACCTCACCGACCTCTTCCCGATCCTTGAGCTGGGCACGAGCGCCAAGATGCTCTCCGTCGTCCCGCTCATGAACGGCGGCGGCCTCTTCGAGACCGGCGCGGGCGGCTCGGCCCCCAAGCACGTGCAGCAGCTCGTCAAGGAGAACTACCTGCGCTGGGACAGCCTGGGCGAGTTCCTCGCCCTCGCCGTGAGCTTCGAGCACCTCGCGCAGACCACCGGCAACGCCCGCGCCCAGGTCCTCGCCGACACCCTGGACCGCGCCACCGCCACCTTCCTCACCGAGGACAAGTCGCCCAGCCGCCGCCTCGGCGGCATCGACAACCGCGGCAGCCACTTCTACCTGTCCCTGTACTGGGCCCAGGAGCTGGCCGCGCAGACCGACGACGCCCAGCTCGCCGGAGCCTTCGCCGCCCTCGCCAAGACGCTCGGCGAGCAGGAGCAGACCATCGTCGCCGAGCTGATCGCCGTCCAGGGCTCCCCGGCCGACATCGGCGGCTACTACCAGCCCGACCCGGCCAAGGCCTCGGCCGTCATGCGTCCGTCCGAGACCTTCAACCAGGCCATCGCGACCCTGGGCTGACCCGCGTACGCGACCGCCCCGGCCGGATTCCACCGGCCGGGGCGATTTCGTGCTCGGAACACGGCGTCAGCGGGACCGGTCGTCCCGGCTGGCGTTCTTCTCCTTGATGCGCAGTGCTTCCTTGCGGACCTCGGCCTGGGTGGCGCGTTCCTTCTGGAGCCACTCGGGGAGGTCCTGCTTCAGCGCGTCGATCTGCTCGGTGGTGAGGGCGTCCGCGACTCCGCCGCGCGCGAGGCCCGCGATGGAGACGCCGAGCTTCGCCGCGACCACCGGCCGCGGGTGCGGGCCGTTGCGTCGCAGTTCCTGCAGCCACTCGGGCGGATCGGCCTGTAGGGCACTCAGCTCGGTGCGCGAGACGACACCCTCCTGGAACTCGGCGGGGGTGGCCTCAAGGTACACACCCAGCTTCTTCGCCGCTGTCGCGGGCTTCATTGTCTGGGTGGTCTGCTGCGACGTCATGGTGTCAAGGGTATCGAGCGCGTGCGCTACCGCTGACCACGGCCGGTAGCCTGGGCCCGTGACAGTCTCGGAAGCACCCCCGTCGTTCCGGCTCGCGTACGTCCGGGGGGTGACGCCCAGCAAGTGGGCACGGATCTGGCACGAGCGGCTTCCTGGGGTCACGCTGATGCTCGTCCCGGTGTCCGCCGATGAGGCCGTCGACCTGCTGCGCAGCGGCGCCGTCGACGCGGCGTTCGTACGGCTGCCGATCGACCGGACGGGCCTGAGCGCGATCCCGCTCTACACGGAGACGACGGTGGTCGTGGTCCCCAAGGACCACATCGTGACGGCGGTCGACGAGGTCTCCGCCGCCGATCTGGCCGACGACATCCTCCTGCATCCCCTCGACGACACCCTCGACTGGGAGCGCCCGCCGGGACGGCCCGCCAACGAGCGCCCCGCCACGACCGAGGACGCCGTCGAACTGGTCGCGGCGGGAGTGGGGCTGCTCGTCGTCCCGCAGTCACTCGCCCGCCTGCACCACCGCAGGGACCTCACCTACCGGCCGGTCTCCGACGCCCCCGAGTCGCGCGTCGCGCTGTCCTGGCCGGAGGACGCGACCACCGAGCTGGTGGAGGAGTTCATCGGCATCGTGCGCGGGCGCACCGTCAACAGCACACGCGGCCGCCCCCCGACGCCGCCCCAGCCCAAGAGCAAGCGCCCCGCAGCCGACAAGTCGGCCGCCGCCCGGAACCCCCGGACCGGCTCCGGGGGCTCCGGTAGCTCCGGCGGATCCAAGGGTTCCGGCGGATCCAAGGGCGGCAAGCGCGGCAAGCCCCGCCGCCGGTCGTAACCGGGCCTTCAGCCGGCGGCCAGCGGGTGGCCGGGGGCGAGGGCGGCCGCGATGTGTTCGGCCACGGTCTGGGCGGTGTTCCCGTCGGGGGTGTGGTGGCCCTTGGTGGTGGCCACGGCGATGGACAGCCGCTGAGCGGGGAGATAGGCCTGGATGGCGGCGTAGCCGGAGAACGACGGGTTCGACAGGATCCAGCCGTTGACGACGATCACGCCGAATCCGAAGTGATGAGCCTCGGTGTTCTTCAGGCAGACCGTCGCCGGGCAGCCGGCCGTCCCTCCGCCCAGACCCACCGTCCCCGGGTCGAGCTGGGTACGGAAGGAGCGGCGGGAGAGCAGCTCGCCGGTACCGATGGCCTGGGCCGACCGGGCCAGGTCGCAGATGTCGCTGGTGAGGACGGCGCCGGGAGCGGTGGTCCAGGAGGGGTTCCAGTAGGTGGATTCCTCGTAGTGGCCGCGTTCGGACGTGAAGGCGTGCAGGGCGGGCGCCGGAATTGCGGGGGTGTAGCTGTTGCTGGTCTCCCGCAGCCCGAGGGGGCTCATGACGCGCTCCTCCAGGAGCCGGTCGAGCCGCATGCCGGTGATCTTCTCCAGGGCGGCGCCGAGGATCTGGAAGTTCGCGTGCGAGTAGCTCCAGTCGGTGCCCGGCGCGTACCAGAGCGGGTGGGCGGTTGAGATGCCGATGACCTCCTTCGCGGTCCAGTGGCGGAAGGGGGCGGCTTCGAGGGCGCTGAGGAACTTCGGGTCGGTGACGTAGTCGTGGAGGCCCGAGGTCGTGCTGCCGAGCATGCGCAGCGTGATCCGGTCGGCGTGCGGCAGTTTCGGCAGCCAGCGCGAGACCGGGTCGTCGAGCCGGACCTTGCCCTCCTCGGCGAGCTGGAGCAGCACCGTGGCCATGTAGACGATGCCCACGGAACCGGAGCGGAAGTGCATGTCGGGCTCGGCGGGCACCCCGGTCATGGACTGGCCGAGGGCGCGGGTCACGACCACCCGGCTGCCGGAGTTCACTCGCAGGATCACCGAGTTCAGGTCGAGCTCCCGCTTGGCCTGCCGCGCGATGTCGAGGATCCGGCGGGCCTGGCCCTGCACCGGCCCCGGGGAGTTGACACAGCCGTGCGCCCTGCCGGGGCCGTCGGCCGGAACGGCGGCAGCGCCGGTCGGCAGGACGGCGGCGATCAGGGCGGCGGCACAGAGCAGCACTGTACGAGTACGGGTCATGCTGCACTATGTATGGATCAATGCGAAGAAATACGGCATAACACTCGCTCCCGGTGCGGTGTGTCCGCTGGAGGGAGTACGCCCGCACTGCGCGAGGTGCTCCTGGGCTACCGGGGGTGGCGGCCGAGGAAGTACTGGGCGGGGATGAGCGTGAGCCAGAACCACATGGCTGCTGCCGTGTTGACGAAGGCCAGGGGAACGGAGAGGCCGAAGATCAGCACGCTGGCACCGAGTTGGGCGGTGAAGCGGCGGCGGGCCGCGGCGGCGGACGATGCGGGCGAGGGGTGCACCTGGCGTTGCGTGAGCAGCAGCAGGGTTGCGTGCACCGCATGGATCGCGGCCATGGCGCCCGCGTAGAGGGCGACGGTCTCGGGCTGAGAGGCGTACTCGGCCAGGAGCGTGGTGGGGAAGGGCAGCAGGGCGACCAGGCCGAGGCCGAGGAGGATCAGGCGGGTGACTATGGCTGTCTCGGTGGGCAATGCGGTGAGGATGCGGCGGTGGTCACGCCAGAATCCGGCGATGAGGGCGAAGCTGAGGGCGAAGGCGCCCACGTTGGGAAGCGCGTCGGCCAGGGCCTTGTGGAACGCGGCGTCGTCCAGGTGCGCGGGGATCGTGACGTTGATGACGAGCAGCGTCATCGCGATGGCGTAGATGCCGTCGGACAGAAAGATCAGGCGCGATGTGCCCGGGTCGTTCTCCTGTGGGTGCGCCTGTGCCACTGGCTCGGTCATGTCGACGACAGTAGGGCGTCATGCCCTGGCTGCCGGCACATCCGGGACGCCAGATCTTTGCATAAAGCTTCCGGGCACCGTATAGTCATGCCATCGGGTTCTGGAGGATGACATGGTGTTGCGGGCAGCGGTGGCGGGAGCGAGCGGATACGCGGGCGGAGAGGTCCTGCGTCTGCTGCTGAACCACCCGGAGATCGAGATCGGCGCACTGACGGGCAACTCCAACGCCGGTCAGCGCCTCGGCGGACTCCAGCCGCACCTGCTGCCGCTGGCCGGCCGGGTGCTGGAGGCGACCACCACCGAGGCGCTCTCGGGCCATGACGTGGTCTTCCTCGCGCTGCCGCACGGACAGTCGGCCGCCGTGGCCGAGCAGCTCGGCGACACCGCGCTGATCGTGGACTGCGGGGCCGACTTCCGGCTCAAGGACGCCGCCGACTGGGAGGCCTTCTACGGCTCCCCGCACGCCGGCACCTGGCCCTACGGTCTCCCCGAACTGCCGGGCGCCCGCGCCGCGCTGGAGGGGTCCAAGCGCATCGCGGTGCCCGGCTGCTATCCGACGGCGGTCTCGCTCGCGCTGTTCCCGGCGTACGCGGCGGGGCTGGCGGAGCCGGAGGCGGTCGTGGTGGCGGCGTCCGGGACGTCGGGCGCGGGCAAGGCCGCCAAGACGCACCTGCTGGGCAGCGAGGTCATGGGCAGCATGAGCCCGTACGGGGTGGGCGGCGGGCACCGGCACACGCCCGAGATGATCCAGAACCTGTCGGCGGCGGCGGGGGAGCGGGTCTCGGTGTCCTTCACGCCGACGCTGGCCCCGATGTCCCGCGGCATCCTCGCCACGTGCAGCGCCAAGGCGAAGCCGGGCGTGACGGCGGAGACCGTACGGGCGGCGTACGAGAAGGCGCTGTCCGACGAGCCGTTCACGCATCTGCTGCCCGAGGGGCAGTGGCCTGCCACGTCGGCGGTGTACGGCTCGAACGCGGCGCTGATCCAGGTCGCGTACGACGAGGCGGCCGGGCGGATCATCGCGATCAGCGCGATCGACAACCTCACCAAGGGCACGGCCGGCGGCGCGATCCAGAGCATGAACATCGCCCTCGGGCTCCCGGAGGAGCTGGGGCTGACCACCAGCGGGGTGGCGCCGTGAGCGGGCTGCGGCTGGTCCGGCCGCCGGGGCCGAGGCCGAGGTCCCGTCCACGGCTGAGCGCGCGGCGGGCGATCGCCACGCTTCTGGTCAGGGCCACGCCCTGCGACACCCCCAACGCAGCGAAGACGAAGAAGGAGACACGCGCGTGAGCGTCACCGCAGCCAAGGGATTCACGGCGGCAGGAATCGCCGCCGGGATCAAGGCCCCTTTCATCAGTGGGAGTGGCGGCAACCCGGACCTGGCCCTCGTGGTCAACAACGGGCCGCGCCTGGCCGCCGCCGGTGTCTTCACCTCCAACCGCGTCAAGGCCGCGCCGGTCGTGTGGTCCGAGCAGGTCGTCAAGGGCGGCGTCGTGAGCGCGGTCGTCCTCAACTCCGGCGGCGCCAACGCCTGCACCGGCCCGCTGGGCTTCCAGGACACCCACGCCACGGCCGAGGAGGTCGCCGAGGTGACCGGCGGCAGTGCCGCCGAGGTCGCCGTTGCCTCCACCGGGCTGATCGGCATCCGGCTCCCGATGGACAAGCTGCTGCCGGGGATCCACAAGGCCGCCGCCGAACTCTCCCCGTACGGCGGTGAGAAGGCCGCCATCGCCATCAAGACCACCGACTCCGTCCACAAGACCGCCGTCGCCGAGGGCGCGGGCTGGACCGTCGGCGGCATGGCCAAGGGCGCGGGCATGCTCGCCCCCGGCCTGGCCACCATGCTGGTCGTCCTCACCACGGACGCCGACCTGGACGCCGCCACCCTGGACAAGGCGCTGCGCGCCGCGACCCGTACGACCTTCGACCGGGCCGACTCCGACGGCTGCATGTCGACCAACGACACCGTGCTGCTGCTCGCCTCCGGCGCGTCCGAGGTCACCCCCGCCTACGACGACTTCGCCGCCGCCGTCGAGAAGGTCTGCGCGGACCTGGCCCGCCAGCTGATCGGCGACGCCGAGGGTGCGTCCAAGGACATCAAGATCGAGGTCGTGGGCGCGGCGAGCGAGGACGACGCGGTCGAGGTCGGCCGTTCCATCGCCCGCAACAACCTCCTCAAGTGCGCCCTCCACGGCGAGGACCCCAACTGGGGCCGGGTGCTGTCCGCGATCGGCACGACCGCCGCCGCCTTCGAGCCCGACCGGCTGAACGTGGCCATCAACGGGGTGTGGGTGTGCAAGAACGGCTCGGTCGGCGAGGACCGCGACCTGGTCGACATGCGCTTCCGCGAGGTGCACATCACCGCCGACCTGGCGGCGGGCGATCAGACCGCCACCATCTGGACCAACGACCTGACGGCGGAGTACGTCCACGAGAACAGCGCGTACTCGTCATGAGCACTACTCGCAAGCACACCGCCCTGCCCAAGGCCGAGATCCTCATCGAAGCGCTGCCCTGGCTCACCCGCCACAACGGCAAGATCGTCGTCATCAAGTTCGGCGGCAACGCCATGATCGACGAGGAGCTGAAGGCCGCGTTCGCGCAGGACGTGGTCTTCCTGCGGCAGGCCGGTCTCAAGCCGGTCGTCGTCCATGGCGGCGGCCCGCAGATCAACGCCCAGCTCGACCGGCACGGCCTGGTCAGCGAGTTCAAGGCCGGCCTGCGGGTCACCACGCCCGAGGCGATGGACGTCGTAAGGATGGTGCTGGCCGGGCAGGTGCAGCGCGAGCTGGTCGGGCTGCTCAACCAGCACGGGCCGCTCGCGGTCGGCATGACCGGCGAGGACGCCCACACGATCACCGCGACACAGCACTTCCCGCAGATCGACGGGGAGTCCGTGGACATCGGCCGGGTCGGCGAGATCACCGCGATCGACACCGGCGCGATCGAGGCGCTGCTGGAGAACGGCCGGATCCCGGTCGTCTCCTCGATCGCCCGCAGCGCCGAGGACAACCACGTCTACAACGTCAACGCCGACACCGCCGCCGCCGCGCTGGCCGCCGCGCTGGGCGCCGAGACGCTGATGGTCCTCACCGATGTCGAGGGCCTCTACGAGGACTGGCCCAACAGCGACGAGGTGATCAGCCGGCTCACCGCCGCCGAGCTGGAGAAGCTGCTGCCCGAGCTGTCCAGCGGCATGGTCCCGAAGATGGAGGGCTGCCTCCACGCCGTGCGCAACGGGGTCAACACCGCCCGCGTCATCGACGGCCGGGTCGCGCACTCGATCCTTCTTGAGATCTTCACGAATGACGGCATCGGCACGATGGTCGTGCCCGACCAGCCGAACGACGAGCCGAACGGAACCGAAGGGGGACGGTCATGACCAACCAGGAGTTCGCACAGCGGTGGCAGGGCTCGCTGATGAACAACTACGGCACCCCGCGGCTGCCCCTCGTGCGCGGCGAAGGCGCCAGGTTCTGGGACGCCGACGGCAAGGAGTACCTGGACTTCCTGGGCGGCATCGCGGTCAACGCGCTGGGCACCGGGCACCCGGCGGTCGTGGAGGCGGTCACCCGGCAGATCGGGACGCTGGGCCATGTCTCCAACTTCTTCATCGCCGAGCCCACCCTCGCGGTGGCCGAGCGGCTGCTCCAGCTCGCCGGCCGGCCCGGCCGCGTACTGTTCTGCAACTCCGGCGCCGAGGCCAACGAGGCCGCCTTCAAGATCGGCCGGCTCACCGGCCGTACGCACATGGTCGCCACCACCGGCGCCTTCCACGGTCGGACCATGGGCTCCCTCGCCCTGACCGGCCAGCCCGGCAAGCAGGACGGCTTCCACCCGCTGCCCGGCGATGTCACGCATGTGCCCTTCGGGGACGCCGAGGCGCTGCGGGCGGCGGTCACCGAGCAGACGGCCATGGTCATCATCGAGCCGATCCAGGGCGAGAACGGCGTGGTCGTGCCCCCCACCGGCTATCTGCGGGAGGCCCGCGAGATCACCCGGGCGACCGGCACCCTGCTGGTGATGGACGAGGTGCAGACCGGCATCGGCCGGACCGGCCACTGGTTCGAGCACCAGGCGCAGGGCGTCGAGCCCGACGTCGTCACGCTGGCCAAGGGGCTGGGCGGCGGGCTGCCGATCGGCGCGGCCCTCGCCTTCGGCGACGCGGCGGAGCTGCTGACGCCGGGCAGGCACGGTACGACCTTCGGCGGCAACCCGGTCGCGTGCGCAGCCGCGCTCGCGGTCCTGGACACCATCGCGGCCGACGGGATCCTGGACAACGTCAAGCACCAGGGCGAGAAGCTGCGCGAGGGGATCGAACTGCTGGACCACCCGTTGGTCGATCATGTGCGCGGTGCGGGCCTGTTGCTGGGTATCGTGCTCACCGAGCCCCTCTCGCCCCAGGTGCAGCAGGCGGCTCAGGAAGCCGGGCTTCTGGTGAACGCCGCCGTGCCGAGCGTGGTGCGGCTCGCGCCTCCGCTGATCGTCGGGGACGCGGAGACGGATGCGTTCCTCCAGGCGCTGCCCGGTATTCTGGATTCTGTATACGATGTACACAGTGAAGAGCGAGCCGGAGAATGACACGACGATGAGCGAGGCCCAGGCGCAGCAAAGCGGCGGGGGCGGCCAGTCCGTACCGCAGACCCGCACGGCCCGCCACCGCCGGATCGTGGACATCCTCAACCGGCAGGCCGTGCGGTCGCAGAGCCAGCTCGCCAGACTGCTCGCCGACGACGGGCTGAGCGTCACCCAGGCGACGCTCTCCCGCGACCTCGACGAGCTGGGCGCGGTCAAGATCCGCACCAACAACGGCGAGCTGATCTACGCCGTGCCCAGCGAGGGCGGTTACCGCACCCCGCAGGCTCCGCTCGGCGAGTCCGTCAAGGAGGAGCGGATGAGCAGGCTGGCCGGCGAACTGCTCATCTCCGCCGAGGCCTCGGCGAATCTGGTCGTCGTACGCACCCCGCCCGGCGCCGCCCAGTTCTTCGCCTCGGCGATCGACCAGGCCGAGGTCTACGACATCCTCGGCACGATCGCCGGCGACGACACCGTCATGCTCATCAGCCGCAGCCCCAGCGGCGGCCAGGCCCTCGCCGACCACCTGCTGCGGCTGGCGGCGGGCGAGCGCTGACCTCAGGGCTCACACCACCGGGCTCAGCCCGCCGTCGAAGTTGATGCCGGTGCCGGTGATGTACGCGGCCCGGGCGGACAGCAGGAAGACCACCAGGTCGGCGAACTCCTCCGCCAGGCCGACCCGGCCGAGCGGGATGTCGGAGTTGGCGGCCAGTGAGGTGTAGAAGTCCTCGACGGGGACGCCGAGTCCGGCGGACTGGCGGACCCACTGGCCGCTCTCGACCAGGCCGACGAGGACCGCGTTGACCCGGATGTTGTCGGGGCCCAGTTCCTTGGACAGGCCCTTGGTCAGGGCCAGCCCGGCGGCGCGGGAGACGGAGCTGGGCATGGAGCCGGCGCCGGGGGCCTTGGCGGCGATGGCGAGGGTGTTGACGACACTGCCGCCGCCGGCGGCCCGCAGGTGGGGGAGTGCCAGGCGGGTCAGGCGGACTGCGGCGTGCAGCTTGAGCTGCAGGTCCTCCTCCCAGGCGGAGTCGTCGTGCGCCTCGAAGAGACCGGGCGCACTGCGGCCGGCGTTGTTGACCACGGCGTCCACGTGCCCCCAGCGGCCCTCCGCCGCCGACAGGAAGCGCTCCAGGTCCTCCTGGCGGGTGACATCCGCGGGGACGCCGAGCACGTCGGCGCCGTTCTCGCCCAGTTCCTTGACCAGCCGGCCGACGCGCTCCGGGTCGCGTCCGCACAGCGCGACACGGGCACCCTCGGCGGCCAGCCGCCGCACCAGGGCAGCGCCGAGGCCGTCCGAGCCTCCGGTGACCAGAACGACCTTGTCGTTGAGTTCCAGATCCATAAGCGGCATTCTCGCGGTCAGCGGGTGCCGTACGTCAAGCTTTGCAAACTACGCCGCGCTAAGCCGTATACCGCCCGAATCCGCTCGTCTGCCAGGTGCCGCCGTCCGAGGTGACCGCGAAGCCCTCCGCGTCGGGCAGTTGCTCCAGCCAGGCGCGGGCGCGGTCGCCGCCCATCGCGTACGCGGCCGTGGCCCACGCGTCCGCGTCGGTGAGGCCGGGGCAGACGACGGTGACCGAGGCCAGGTCGGTGACCGGGGGCTCGCCGGTGTTGGGGTCGAGGATGTGGCAGCCGCGCTCGGCGGGGCCGGAGGTGGCCACGGCCAGCTCGTCATGGGCCTGGACGATGGCGGCCAGCCCGCCGGGGTGGTGCGGGTCGGAGATGCCGATCCGCCAGGGGCCGCCGTGCAGCTGGATGTCGCCGCCGCCGTTGAGGCAGACCGACTCCGCGCCCGCCGACACCAGCATCCGGGCCGCCCGCTCCACCGCCCAGCCCTTCACCAGGCCGGTCGGGTCGAAGGCGCTGCCGCCGTCGTTCTCCATGTCGTAGCGCGCGCTGAACCAGCCGTCGCTGAGCCGCTCGGCGTCCTCGCACAGCCGCAGCACCTCCCACACGTCCGGGTCGCAGCGTGACAGCGCGAGCTCGTCGCGGGCCAGCCGGCTGATCTGGCTGTCGGGGAGGAAGGTGGAGAACACCTCGTCCACCCGGTGCAGCCAGCACACGGCGGCGTCGAGTGCCGCCCGGGTCCTGGCCGCACCGGCGCCGGACCCGGCCCCGCGCACGTCGAAGGAGAACACCGTGCCCATGGCGTGCTCGACGTGGCGGAGCCGGGTGTCCTCGGGGGCGGAGGTGGAGGTGGAGGTGCTGGATTTCTGAGCCATGACGTCAGAGTCCCGCCTTGTCGATCGCGCTCTGCAAGGACTTCTTGTAGGCCTCGCTGGTGTAGCTCGCCCCGGAGACGGCGTCGACGTTCGCGCTCTGCGCGGTCACCACCTCCTGGTTGAGTTTGGGAACGGCGTCGCCGCCCGGACCGGTGGTGGGTGCCTGCAGGGTTTCCGCCTTGGTGATCTTGCCGCCGCTGACCGTGAGCTTCACCTGGACGGCGCCGTACTGGGCGTCGACGGAGTCTCCGGTGACGGACTTCGTGGCGGCCGCGCCACCGCCCGGACTCGCGGCGGCGGTGGACCCGGAAGACCCGGCGACGGACTTCGTCGGCAGGGGACCCGAGGACGGCTCGTCCTGCTGGGCGCCCTCGCTGCCCTGGGCGTCCTGGGCGTTCTGCGAGGCCGTCGCCGACGGTGCCCCGGTGCCCGCCGGGGCCTGCGCGGCGGCGGTGGCCGAGCTGTCGGCCGGCTGCTTGAGGGCCAGCAGCAGGACGACGCCGGAGACGGTGGCCGCTGTGCTGAGCAGGATCCGGCGCAGCGGGTGCTTCTTCTTCACTGACTCTCACCTCGTGAGGTTGCTTTCACAGCTTTGACGGCTTCAACGGGCGTTCACGGCTTCAGAACTCGAAGGACTCGTGGTGGATACGGCGTTCCGGGACCCCGGCCTCGCGGAGCGTGTGGAACCACTCCGTCGTCAGCCCCGGAGGGCCGCACAGGAAGACGTCGTGCCGGTCGAGGTCCGGCAGCCGCGCCTTGAGCCCCTCCGCGGTGAACTCCGGCCGGGAGCCGTCCGGGCCGTTGACGGCGTACATCAGCCGCGCCCCGCGGTCCTTGGCGATGCCCTTCAGCTCGCCCCACAGCGCCAGGTCGTCCGTCGACTTCGCCCGGTACAGCAGCGTCAGGTCGCCGGGGGCCGCCGGCAGCGTCTCGAACAGCGCCCGCATCGGGGTGATGCCCGCGCCGGCGGCCAGCAGCAGCACCTTGCCCCGGGTGCGGCGGGCGGCGGTCAGGGCGCCGTACGGGCCCTCCGCCCACACCCTGGTGCCCGGCTTCAGGCTCGCCAGCGCCGCGCTGTGCCCACCGACCGCCTTCACCGTGATCCGCATCAGACCGGGCCGGGGCGGGGCCGACAGGGAGTACGGATTCGCGCTCCAGCGCAGCCCCGGGGTGAGGAACCGCCACCGGAAGAACTGCCCGGCCTCGGCGCCGAGCCGGTGCAGTTTGCGGCCGCCGATGAGTACGGACACGATGCCGGGCGCCTCCTCGACCGTCACGACGACCTTCATCCGGTGCCGGAGGTTCAGCCGGACCGGGGTGAGGACGCGGTACCAGACCACCAGCGCCGTGACCGTGAGGTAGAGCGCGTACCAGGCGGTGCGCGCGACGGTGCCACCGGCGAACTCCGCGCCGGTGGACAGCTGGTGCCAGAAGGTGAGGAAGACCGCCGCGTAGGTGAGGAGATGGATGTAGTACCAGGTCTCGTAGCGCATTCTTCTGCGCGCGGCGTTCGCCGAGACGAAGCCGACCAGCAGCAGCATCAGGGTGCCCGCGAACGCCTTGATCATGTCCGGGTAGTCGGTGACCACGGTCACGGCCTCGGACACGACACCGGCGTTCGCCAGCTCCGAGTAGCCATAGATGGTCAGTACGACGTGGGCGACGACCAGGCTGATCGCGTACCGGCCGCTCATCGCGTGCCAGCGCGCGACCCGGTCGGAGCCGACACGTTTCTCCAGGGCGGGTACGCGGGCCATCTGGGCGACGACCAGCGCGATCGTGTACGCCCCGAGCAGCCCGGTGATCCGGCCGGCGGCGATCAGCTGGTTGGCGGTGCCGACGACGTTGGGAGTGTTCTCCCACCACATCCACAGCACCACCGCCGCGCCGGCCCAGGCCAGCGCGACCAGCGGCACAGCGGGCGAGCGCTGCGGACGGATCCGGCGCATCGCGAGCCGCCGGCCGGCCCGGCTGTTCTGAATCATCGTCAACGGCCTGATCCCCTTCCCGCACAGCTGCCCGGAGCGCCTCTCCGGCACCCGTGCTTACGCGCGCGATGCCGGGGCGACTCAATTCCCCGATTTATCCAATGCGCTCTGCAGTGACGTGATATAGCCCTCGCTGGTGTAGGTCGCACCGGAGACGCTGTCGATGCTCGCGCTCTGCGCGGTCAGCGTCTCCTGCGTCAGGACGGGCACCGCGTAGTCGTTGATCTGCTGATCCTTGGGGTTGTCCTCGGGGACCTGGAGCACGTCGACGGCGGTCAGCTTGCCCCCGGTCAGGGTGATCTGGACCTGCACCGGGCCGTAGCGGGTCTGGATCGCGTCACCGGTGATCTTCTTCGTGGTGGACGCCGCGCCGGACGAAGCAGAAGCAGAAGCAGAAGCCGAGGCGGAGGAAGAGGCCGAGGAGGACGGCTCGGTCGCGCTGGGCGTGGCCGACGGCGTCGCCGACTGCGCGGCCGCCTGCGTCGTCACCGTCGTCTGGGTGTGCGGCTTCAGCGCCAGCAGCGCCGACACACCCGACACGGTCGCGACGGTGCCGAGCAGGACGCGGCGCAGCGGACGGGTACGGAAGGGATTCATCGCGGGCTTCATGACAGGCGGCTCACAGCTCGAAGGACTCGTGGTGGATGTGACGGGCCGGTACCCCGGCCGCGATCAGCGCGTCGTACGCCGCCTCGGCCATCCCGGACGGCCCGCACAGATACACGTCGTGCGCGGCGATGTCCGGCAGTACGTCCCGCAGCCCGGCCGCCGTGATCGGGACCCGGGCGCCGCCCGGGCCGTTGACCGCGTAGAACAGCCGGGCGCCGCGCGCCGCCGCTATCGTCTCCAGCTCGGTGCGCAGGGCCAGGTCCTGTGCGGTGCGGGCCCGGTACAGCAGCGTCAGGTCGCCGGGCGCGGCCGGCAGCGACTCGAACAGCGCGCGCAGCGGCGTGATACCGACGCCGCCCGCCAGCAGCAGCACCTTGGCCCTGCTGCGCCGCCCGGCGGTCAGCGCGCCGTAGGGCCCCTCGGCCCACACGCGCGTGCCGGGGCGCAGCGTGGAGACGGCGGCGCTGTGGCCGCCGAGTGCCTTGACCGTGATGCGCAGGGAGTCCGGCCGGGGCGCCGCCGACAGGGAGTACGGCGAGGAGGTCCAGTACAGCCCCGGGGCCAGGAACCGCCAGCGCAGGAACTGCCCCGGCTCGGCGGCCAGCTCGCCCAGCCGCTCACCGTGCACGACCACCGAGAAGACCCCGGGCGCCTCCGGGATCACGGCCGCCACGCGCAGGCGGTGCCGGAGGTTGAGACGTACGGGAGCGAGCACCCGGAACCACAGCACCAGGGCGGCGACGCCGAGATACAGCGCGTACCAGGCGGCCTGCGCAAGCGTGTTTCCGATGAACTCGTTGCCCAGGGAGAGCTGGTGGAAGAAGGCGAGGAAGAGCGCCGCGTACGTGAGCAGATGCAGGTAGTACCAGGTCTCGTGGCGAACCCGCCTGCGCACGGCGCGCGCGGAGACGATGCCGACGGCGAAGAGGATCAGGGTGCCGATGGTGGCCTTGAGCATGTCCGGGTAGTCGAAGACGATGCTCACCGTCTCCTCCCACACCGAGGCGTGGCCCTGGACCGCGTAACCCCACACGATGAGCACGACATGCGCGACGAGCAGGCAGACCGTCCAGCGGCCGGCCATGGCATGCCAGCGCGCCACCCGGTCACTGCCGACCCCGCGCTCCAGGGCGGGCACGCGGGCCATCAGGGCGACCAGCACCGCGCATGCGTAGCCGCTGAGCAGCCCGGCGATCCGGCCGCCGTCGGTCAGCCAGTCCGCCTGGGTCACGACCGAGGGCGTGCCCTGCCACCAGAGGGCGAGCACGGCGGCGGCCCCGGCCCAGATCAGGGCGAGCACGACGGGAGCGGGCGAGCGCCGGGGCCGCATCGGCGCGGGGGCGGCGCGGTGCCGGGTCCGAGGGGGTTCGTGGACGGTGGCCAAGGTGTGTCCTTCCGGTGTTCCTTCCGCCCCACTGTGGACACGCAACCTCTGAGGTTGCTCTCAGACCGAAATAATCCGACCCCATTCAGAGCGAACTCAGAGAAATCTGATAGACCCTGTACTGACCATGGAAATCCGACGAGCGGCCTCCGCCCGCATCCTCCCCGCGCTCACCCGTCCGGACGGCACCCCCGTCCGGATCCTTGTCGTGGACGACGAGCCGGACCTCACCGAGGTGCTGTGCGGCACGCTCCGGTACGAGGGCTGGCTGGTCTGCGGCGCGACCGACGGCGCGTCCGCCGTCGCCGCCGCCCGCGACTTCGAGCCCGACGCGGTGATCCTCGATGTCATGCTCCCGGACTTCGACGGCCTGACCGTCCTGCGCAAGCTGCGCGCCGAGCGCCCGCACGTCTGTGTGCTCTTTCTCACCGCCCGCGACTCCGTCGAGGACCGCATCGCCGGGATCACGGCGGGCGGTGACGACTACGTCACCAAGCCCTTCAGCCTGGAGGAGGTGCTCGCCCGGCTGCGGGGCCTCCTGCGCAGGGCGGGTATGAGCCGGGAGGTCTCCGACGACTCGCTGCTGACCGTCGGCGACCTGGCCATGGACGAGGAGGCCCGCGAGGTCACCCGGGGCGGCGATGTCATCGACCTGTCGCCGACCGAGTTCGAGCTGCTGCGCTTCCTCATGCGCAATCCGCGCCGGGTGCTCAGCAAGGTGCAGATCCTCGACCGCGTCTGGTCGTACGACTTCGGCGGGCAGGCGCATGTCGTCGAGCTCTACATCAGCTACCTGCGCAAGAAGATCGACGCCGGGCGACAGCCGATGATCCACACCGTGCGCGGCGCGGGCTACATCCTCAAGCCGGTGCCCGTCCCGTGATCCGCCGCGCCGCCGCCGGGCTGCGCCCGCACACGCTGCGCCCGCACACCCTGCGTTCCCGGCTGACCCTGGGGCTCGTCGTGCTGCTCGCGGTGAGCTGCGCGGCGGTCGGCGTGGCGGCGGTGATCGCACTGCGCGGCTTCCTCACCGACCGCGTCGACCAGCAGATCGGCGAGGCCGGCAGCCGCTTCCCGATCAGCCTTGAGCGCGGCACGGCCGTGTTCGACGGCCATGACGACCACGACGGCGACGAGTACGCCGACACCCGCAGCCAGGCCACCGGCACCTTCGGCGCGCGGCTGAAGAACGGCACGGTCACCGACCAGGCCGTGGTGCGCTCGGGCACCGACACGACGGTGGTGCTGACCGCTGCCGACAGGCGGGCACTGGCCGCGCTGCCGGTCGACAACCGCCCGCGCGACATCGAACTGTCTGCGCTCGGCGACTACCGTGCCATGTCCTGCAAGGGCAAGGACGGCGACGTCCTGATCACCGGCCTTCCGATGGAAGGGGTCGAGCAGACCGTCCACGAGCTGGAACTCGTCCTCGTGGCCGTCTTCGGCGGCGCCCTGCTCGTGGTGGGTGTGGCCGGGGCGCTGTGGGTGCGCTGGTCGCTGCGGCCGCTGCGGGAGGTGGCCGCCGTCGCGGTGGCCGTCACCGAGGTGCCGCTCGACAGCGGCGAGGTGGCGCTTTCCGCCCGTGCCCCGGCGACCGACCCACGCGGCGAGGTCGGCCAGGTCGCCGCCGCGCTCAACCTCATGCTCGGCCACGTCGAGGACGCGCTGTCCAAGCGCCACCGCAGCGAGCAGCGCCTGCGCAGCTTCGCCGCCGACGCCAGCCACGAACTGCGCACGCCCGTCGCCACGATCCGGGGCCACGCCGAACTGGCCATGCGGCACCCCGGCCCGGTGCCGCCCGAGGTCGCCCGGGCCCTGGAGCGGGTCGCCGCCGAGTCCGGGCGGATGGGCGAGATGGTCGACGACCTGCTGCTGCTCGCCCGCCTGGACGCGGGCCGCCCGCTGGAGAGCGAGCCCGTCGACCTCACCCGGCTCGTCCTGGACGGGGTCGACGACGCCCGCGCCGCCGGGCCCGGTCATCGCTGGACCCTCGACCTGCCCGAGGAGCCGGTCACCGTGTCCGGCGACGCCCACCGCCTCCAGCAGGTCGTCGCCAACCTGCTCGCCAACGCCCGGCTGCACACCCCGGCCGGCACCAAGGTCTCCGTAAGCCTCGAGGAAGAGCCCGGCACGATCGCGCTGCGGGTCGCCGACGACGGCCCCGGCGTCCCCGACGACGTACGGTCCACCGTCTTCGAACGCTTCACCCACGCGGACCGCCGCCGCCCCGGCGCCGGCAGCGGCGCCGGCCTCGGGCTGGCCATCGTCGCCGCCGTCATCGACGCGCACGGCGGCACCGTGGAGCTGGACAGCCGCCCCGGGGCGACCGCGTTCACGGTGCGGCTACGCAGGTGGTCGGAGCCGGCGTAGCCCGAGCTGGGCGTGTATCGCCGCGCCGGACGTCGCCCTCGCCCGGGCGGCGAGATCCTCGAAGTAGGGCATGGTCAGGGTGTCGTGCTCGGCGCGCTCGTTGTAGATGTAGGGGCTCAGCGACTGCTCCCTGGGCTCCTCCGGCAGCTCCGCGCGGATGTACTCGACGGACCGCAGGAACTCGGGGCTGCGGGTCTCCTTGAACATGTCGATGATGACCGGCAGCACATTGGAGTTGTCCGCCAGCCGCAGCTGCCTGAGCGATACGCCGAACGACGTCGCCAGGGCGCCGGCGGACACGAAGAGAGCCAGCAGGTTCAGTGCTGTTGATCCATCCATGCCAGGAGGCCAGGGGACCCGGGGATCCCGGGGTCCCGGCCGGGGCAAATTGACGAAACATACGAAGGAGTGCATACTTATGCTCACCAGCGTATGCGTTACCGCACCAGAGGAGAGGCCCGTGACCGAGCGCGTCGTACTCGCCTATTCCGGCGGTCTTGACACCTCCGTCGCCATCGGCTGGATCGCCGAGGAGACCGGCGCCGAGGTCATCGCGGTCGCGGTGGACGTGGGCCAGGGCGGCGAGGACCTGGACGTCATCCGCAAGCGGGCGCTCGCCTGCGGCGCGGTCGAGGCCGAGGTCGCCGATGCGAGCGACGAGTTCGCGGACGAGTACTGCCTTCCCGCCATCAAGGCCAACGCCCTCTACATGGACCGCTACCCGCTGGTCTCCGCCCTCTCCCGGCCGGCCATCGTCAAGCACCTCGTCGCCGCCGCCAAGAAGCACGGCGCCGGCATCGTCGCCCACGGCTGCACCGGCAAGGGCAACGACCAGGTCCGCTTCGAGGCCGGCATCTCCTCCCTCGCGCCCGGCCTGAAGTGCATCGCCCCGGTCCGCGACTACGCGATGACCCGCGACAAGGCGATCGCCTTCTGCGAGGAGAAGAACCTCCCGATCGCCACCACCAAGAAGTCCCCGTACTCCATCGACCAGAACGTCTTCGGGCGGGCCGTGGAGACCGGCTTCCTGGAGGACATCTGGAACGCTCCCATCGAGGACGTCTACGAGTACACCCAGAACCCCGCCACCCCGCGCGAGGCAGATGAGCTGATCATCACCTTCAAGCAGGGCGTCCCGGTCGCCATCGACGGCAAGCCCGTCACCGTCCTCCAGGCCATCCAGCAGCTCAACGAGCGCGCCGGCGCCCAGGGTGTCGGCCGGCTCGACATGGTCGAGGACCGCCTCGTCGGCATCAAGTCCCGCGAGATCTACGAAGCCCCCGGCGCGATCGCCCTGATCACCGCCCACCAGGAGCTGGAGAACGTCACCGTCGAGCGCGAACTCGCCCGCTACAAGCGGCAGGTCGAGCAGCGCTGGGCCGAGCTCGTCTACGACGGCCTCTGGTTCTCCCCGCTCAAGCGAGCCCTCGACGGCTTCATCAACGAGGCCAACGAGCACGTCTCCGGCGACATCCGCATGGTCCTGCACGGCGGCCGCGCCGTGGTCAACGGCCGCCGCTCGGACGAGTCGCTGTACGACTTCAACCTGGCGACGTACGACACTGGTGACACCTTCGACCAGTCCCTGTCGAAGGGCTTCATCGAGATCTTCGGCATGTCGAGCAAGATCGCCGCGAAGCGCGACCTCCAGCAGGGCTGAGACACTTTCCGCCTGCCCGCAATCAGGCCACCGGCGGACAGCCGCCGACGAAACCGCAACGACCACCGGAGGACCGGCCCCGTGACCAGCAACAACGTACGCCTGTGGGGCGGCCGCTTCGCCGACGGCCCGTCCGAGGCCCTCGCCAAGCTCAGCGCATCCGTGCACTTCGACTGGCGCCTCGCCCCGTATGACATCGCCGGCTCCCGCGCCCACGCCCGGGTCCTGCACGGCGCGGGCCTGCTCACCGCCGACGAGCTCGACCGCATGCTGGCCGGCCTCGACCAGCTCGAAGCGGACGTGACGGCGGGCACCTTCGTGGGCACCATCGCCGACGAGGACGTCCACACGGCCCTCGAACGCGGCCTCCTGGAGCGCCTGGGCCCCGACCTCGGCGGCAAGCTGCGCGCCGGCCGGTCCCGCAACGACCAGGTCGCGACGCTCTTCCGTATGTACCTGCGCGACCACGCCCGCATCGTCGGCGGCCTCGTCGCCGAACTCCAGCAGGCCCTCGTCGGCCTCGCCGAAGCCCACCCGGACGTGGCGATGCCCGGCCGTACGCACCTCCAGCACGCCCAGCCCGTGCTCTTCGCCCACCATGTCCTCGCCCATGTCCAGGCCCTGTCCCGGGACGCGGAGCGGCTTCGTCAGTGGGACACCCGCACCGCCGTCTCGCCGTACGGCTCCGGCGCGCTGGCCGGTTCCTCGCTCGGGCTCGACCCGGAGGCCGTCGCCAAGGACCTCGGCTTCGAGCACGGCTCGGTCGCCAACTCCATCGACGGCACGGCCTCGCGGGACTTCGTCGCCGAGTTCGCCTTCATCACCGCGATGATCGGCATCGACCTCTCCCGTATCGCCGAGGAGATCATCATCTGGAACACGAAGGAGTTCTCCTTCGTCACCCTCCACGACGCGTTCTCGACGGGTTCGTCGATCATGCCGCAGAAGAAGAACCCCGACATCGCCGAGCTCGCCCGGGGCAAGTCCGGCCGCCTCATCGGCAATCTGACCGGCCTGCTGGCGACCCTCAAAGCCCTCCCGCTCGCGTACAACCGCGACCTCCAGGAGGACAAGGAGCCGGTCTTCGACTCCTGCGACACCCTCGAAGTCCTGCTGCCGGCCTTCACCGGCATGATGGCCACGCTGACGGTCAACCGCGAGCGCATGGAAGAGCTGGCCCCGGCCGGCTTCTCCCTCGCCACGGACATCGCCGAGTGGCTCGTCAAGCAGGGTGTCCCCTTCCGCGTCGCCCACGAGGTCGCCGGCGAGTGCGTCAAGGTCTGCGAGGCCGACGGCATCGAGCTCGACCAGCTCACCGACGACCAGTTCGCCAAGATCTCCGCCGACCTCACGCCGGACGTCCGCGGCGTCCTCAACGTCAAGGGCGCGCTCGCTTCGCGCAACGGCCGCGGCGGCACCGCCCCCTCGGCCGTCGCCGTCCAGCTCGCCGAGATCAAGGACAACCTCGCGGTCCAGCTGGCCTGGGCCACGGCTGGAGGTTTCAGCCCGTCCGGCGTGTGAGGACGGACCCGAAGGGCGTTCGGGGGGTCCAGGGGGCTTGCCCCCTGGCACAACCCCGTCAGACGGAGGCCCCGCGCAGCGGCCCCGTGCTGGACCGCCGTACGAGCCGCGGCGGGACCAGCGAAGCCGTGCCCGCCGCGCTGCGGCCGGTGGCGATCTGGTCGAGCAGCAGCGCGACGCACTGCCGCCCCACCTCCTCGAAGTCCTGCTGGACCGTGGTGAGCGGCGGCCAGAAGCAGGCGGCTTCGGCGACGTCGTCGAAGCCGACGACGCTCACGTCACCGGGAACGGACCGGCCCGCCTCGTGCAGGGCGCGCAACAGCCCGAGCGCCATATGGTCGTTGGCGGCGAAAACGGCCGTCACGTCGTCGCGCAGGGCCAGTTCCTGCCCGAGCCGGTAGCCGGAGGTGGCCGTCCAGTCGCCGATCCGCAGCGGCGGGACGACGGCGCCGGCCTCCTTGAGCGTGGCGTGCCAGGCCATCGCGCGCCGCCGGGCGGAGTAGGAGTCCTGGGGGCCGGCGACATGCCAGACCGTGCCATGGCCCAGCTCGAGCAGATGCTCGGTCGCGGCTCGGGCGCCCGCCGCCTGGTTGTTGTCGACGGAGGCGAAGCGCTGCTCGGGGTCGCCGTCGGCGATCACGACGGGGACGCCGGGCGGCGGGTGGAGGCCGGGGCGGTCGAGGATCTGGGCCTCGATGAGGACGATGCCGTCGACGGCCTGGCCGGTGAGCTGGGAGAAGGCCTGGCGGACGGCGCCCTCGGTCTGTGCCTGGGCGCTGGCCACGTTGACGGAGTAGCCGGCGGCGGAGGCGGCCCGGGAGATGGCTTCGAGGGTCCGCGCGTTGCCGTGGGCGCTGAGGTCGAAGGTGATGACGCCGAGCATGTGGAAGTGGCCGGTGGCCAGGGCGCGCGCGGCGCTGTTGCGCTGGTAGCCGAGGATGCGCATGGCGGAGATGACCCGGTCGCGGGTCTCGCGGTCGACGTTCGGCCGTTCGTTGGCCACGCGCGACACCGTCTGGGTGGAGACACCGGCCAGGGCCGCCACGTCCGCCTGGGACGGCGGCCGGATCCGGGCAGTGGTCATGGCGGTGAGCCCCCCTCACTCGTGTTGACGCAAACACTCTAACGTGCGACGGGTCGAACAATCACCATTTCAAACGCGTTTCGGCACGGCCCACCTTTGTTTCGGAATATGTAACAACCTCTTGACTCAGATGAGTTGGTGGCATGACACTTCCGCCCAGCCTGACATGTTCGCGCAAACACTCCCCAACGTCGATCCGCCAAAGCAGCCGGAGCGTCTCTGATGAGCGAGCAGTTCCCCCATGACTTCCCCCATGCCTTCCCCCGTGCCTTCTCGCGCCGCGGCCTCCTCCGTGCCGCCGCCGCGCTCCCCCTCTCCGCCCTGGCGCTGACCAGGCTGCCCGGCCTGCTCGGCTCCGCCGAGGCCGCCGCCCCGGCCACCGGTTACGCCGACCGGTACACGATCGTCGCGTTCACCAACAGCAGCGACTACACCGTCAACGTCTACCAGGCCGAGGACGCGACGGCCTTCACCCTCCTCCAGGCCTCCGCGTACACCCCGCCCAGCAATCGCATCCGGGACGCGAGCGTCTTCAAGCACACCAACGGCTACTACTACCTGACCTACACCACGCACACCTGGGAGGACACCAGCACCACCATCGGCTTCGCCCGCAGCTCCGACCGCGTCAACTGGACCTTCCTGTACGACTACACGGTCCCGATCTCCAACCTCTCCCGCGCCTGGGCGCCGGAGTGGTTCATCGACAGCAACGGCAGCGTCAACGTCATCGTCTCCTGCTCGACCACCGACGACGAGTGGATCTTCACCCCGTACGTCCTCACCGCCACCAACACCGCGCTGACCGCCTGGACCGCCCCCACCGCGCTCTCCGGCATCGGCAGCAACCACATCGACACCTTCATCGTCAAGATCGGCAGCACGTACCACGCGTTCACCAAGAACGAGACGACGAAGTACATCGAGTACGCCACTGCCTCCAGCCTCACCGGCACCTGGACCATCCAGAAGACCGGCGACTGGGCCGGCTGGGGCAGCTACCGCGAGGGCCCGGCACTCGTCCAGCTCGACAACGGCGGCTGGCGGCTGTTCTTCGACGGTTACGGCGCGGGGACGTACCTCTTCAGCGACAGCTACGACACCTTCGCCACCTGGACCACCCCCAAGGAACTGCCCGGCATCTCCGGCACCGCCCGCCACTTCACGGCGGTCAAGGAGACGGTCTCCGGCGGTGCGAGCCTCACCACCGGCATCACCCGCTCCTTCCGGTCGGCCAACTACCCGACCCGCTACTGGAGCGAGGCGACCGGCGCGGTCAACCTCTCGGTCATCACCTCCTCCAGCACCAGCGCCGCCAAAACCGCCGCCACCTTCACCGTCGTGGCGGGCCTGGCGGATTCCAACGGCTACTCCTTCCGCGACTCGGCCGGCAACTACCTGCGCCACTACAACTACGTCGGCCGCTTCGACGCCAACGACGGCACGACCACCTTCGCCAAGGACGCCACCTTCGTCGCCCGCACCAGCCCCACCAGCGGCGCGGTCCGCCTGGAGTCCTACAACTACCCGGGCTACTACCTCCGGCACTACAACTACGCACTGCGCCTGGACCTCGACGCCAACACCGACCTGTTCCGCGCCGACAGTTCCTTCGCCGCCGTGGCCCCCTGGGCCTGAGAATGAGACAATGATGTCTCACATGAGCTAGCCTTGTCTCATGAGCTTCGATCGTGAGCAGGTGCTCCGGGACGCGGCGGCCCTCCTCGCCCGGCGGGCCACCGCGTCCATGGACGAGATCGCCAAAGCGGCCGGCGTCAGCCGCGCCACCCTGCACCGGCACTTCCCCGGGCGGGATGTCCTGGTCAGGGCGCTCGGCGCGCTCGGCATCGAGCAGGTCGAGGAGTGCCTGAACGCCGCCCGAATCGAGGAGGGCGACCCGGTCGCCGCCGTACGCCGCCTGATCGACGAGGCGATGCCCGTGGCCGCCTTCCTCGGCTTCCTCTACGGCGAGAACCAGCTGTACGACCTGCCCGAGACCGAAGTCGGCTGGACCCGCATCGGCGCCCGCGTCGACGAGCTCTTCTCCCGGGGCCAGGAGCAGGGCCTCTTCCGCTACGACCTCAGCCCCGCCTGGCTCGGCGAGGCCCTCTACGCGCTGATCGCCGCGTCCGGCTGGTCCGTCCAGGACGGCCGGATCGCCGCGCGCGACGCCGGGCGGATGGTGTCCGAGCTGCTGCTCGGCGGGATGCTGCGGAGCACGTCATGAGCAGCGGCACCGCCACGACCACCACGGCCACCACGCCCGCGCCCACGGTCACGCCCTCCGGCCACCCGGCCCGCTGGCTCGCGCTCGGCGTGCTCACCCTCGCCCTGCTCGTGGTCACCGTCGACGCCACCGTGCTCGGCCTGGCGATCCCCTTCCTCACCGCCGACCTGCGCCCCTCCTCCACCCAGCTGCTGTGGATCGGCGACGCCTACTCCTTCGTCATCGCCGGTCTCCTCGTCTCCATGGGCAGCCTCGGCGACCGAGTCGGCCGCAAGAAGCTCCTCCTCACCGGCGCCGCCGCCTTCGGCGCGCTCTCGCTGCTCGCCGCCTACGCCACCAGTCCCGGCATGCTCATCGCCGCCCGCGCACTCATGGGCGTCGCCGGCGCGACCCTGATGCCCTCCACGCTCGCCCTGATACGCAATCTCTTCACCGACCCGCGCGAGCGCAGCTTCGCCATCGGCGTCTGGGGCGCGGTGTCCACAGCCGGCGCCGCCCTCGGCCCGGTGGTCGGCGGCATCCTTCTGGAGCATTTCTGGTGGGGGTCGGTCTTTCTGATCAACCTCCCCGTGATGGCGGTCCTGATCGTCGTCGGCGCCAGGCTGCTCCCCGAGTCCCGCGACCCGGCCCGCGGCCCGTGGGATCCCGCCAGCGTCCTGCTCTCCCTGGCCGGCATGGGCGGTGTCGTCTACGCGATCAAGGACCTCGCCGCACACGGGTTCCGCCCGGCGGCCCTGGCGGCCGGCGCGACGGGCGCGCTGTGCCTGGCCGGTTTCGTACGCCGCCAGCTCACGCTGCCCGTGCCGCTGCTCGACATGCGGCTCTTCCGCAACCGCGGCTTCTCCGCCTCCGTACTGGCCGACCTCATGACGGTCTTCGGCCTGGCCGGGATGGTCTTCTTCCTCTCCCAGTTCCTCCAGCTCGTCCAGCACCGCTCGCCGCTGGAGGCCGCCCTCGCCGAACTCCCCGCCACCCTCGGCGCCGTCGGCACCGGCCTCATAGCCGGCGCCACCGCCCGCCGCCTCTCCGTCCGCACCGTCGTCTCCGGCGGCCTCGCCGCCACCGCCCTCGCCCTCGGCGCCCTCGCCACCCTGCGCCCCGACTCCGGCTACACGCTGCTGGGCGCCTCGCTGTTCGTCGTGGGCGCCGGTGCGGGCTTCTCCTTCACGGTCACCGCGGACGTCATCCTCTCCAGCGTCCCGCGCGCCCGGGCCGGCGCGGCCTCTGCGGTCTCCGAGACCGCGTACGAGCTGGGCGCGGCGCTCGGCATCGCCGTACTGGGGTCGATCATCATGGGCGGCCACGACTTCACCGCCGGCCTGCGCGCGGCATCGGCGGTCGGTGCGGTCGTGCTGCTCTGCGGCGCGGCGGTGGCCTGGCGATTCCTGCGCGGGCAGAGGCTCTAGGGGCTGTCCGGCGGGCTGCTGCTACGCGGCCTTCGCGTGCCCGGCGCCGGCGGCCTTGGCCTTGGTGGCGTACATGTCGACGTACTCCTGACCGGACAGCCGCATGACGTCGCTCATGATCTCGTCGGTCACGGCGCGCAGTACATAGCGGTCGCGGTCCATGCCCTCGTAGCGCGAGAACTCCAGCGCCTCACCGAAGCGCACCGTGAAGCGGTGCACGCGCGGCACGCCCGCGCCGCCCGGCTGGACCTTGTCGGTGCCGACCATGGCGAAGGGGACGACGGGTGCGCCGGTCATGAGGGCGAGGCGGGAGACGCCGGTGCGGCCGCGGTAGAGGCGGCCGTCGGGGGAGCGGGTGCCTTCGGGGTAGATGCCGAAGACCTTGCCCTCGTCGAGGAGGCGGCGGCCGGTCATGAGCGCGGCGACGCCGCCGTGGCCGCCGTCGCGGTCGACGGGGATCATGCCCATGGCGGTGAACCACTTGGCCATGAACCAGCCCTTGATGCCGGGGGTGGTGACGTACTCGTCCTTGCCGATGAAGTAGACCTGCCGCTTCACCACGAGGCCGAGGAACATCGAGTCGATGAAGGTGACGTGGTTCCCGGCGAGGATCACCGGGCCGTCGCCGGGGATGTGCTCCGCTCCCTCGACCTGTGGGCGGAACAGGACGCGCATGACGAGCCCGAGAATCGCCTTGAGGATGATGCGGGACAACGGGTCCTCCGGTCGTGAAACGTAGAGCTGCCTTGTCGACGATACTTCCGCCGAGGGGTTGAACGCACACCGGGTTCACGCGACCGGTACGCATTGTTGACGTGCGTTTCCGCCATGTTCCAACCGATGCCTCCCGTAGGAAAGAGCCGCGAGCCTACGATGCGCCCGTCGCTTGTCAGGGCCATGGGAACACCGAGGGAGCCGCTTCATGACGCAGGATCAGCAGCAGGACCGCCGTCAGGGCCCGGGCCGCAGAAGCTTCGTCGCGGGCGCGGCCGCCCTCGGCGTGGTCGCGCTGCCGGGCACCGCGAGCGCCGACAGCCGCCACGGCTCCGTGCCCGTACGCAAGCTTCCCGTGCCGGCCGTCATCGGCCACCGGGGCTCCAGCGGCTACCGCCCGGAGCACACGTTTGGCTCATACCAGTACGCGCTGGACATCGGCGCGGATGTCGTCGAGCAGGACCTCGTCCCGACGAAGGACGGGCATCTGGTCGTCCGCCACGAGCCGGAGATCGGCGGCACGACAGATGTCGCGAGTCACCCGGAGTTCGCGGGCCGCAGGACCACCAAGACCATCGACGGCATCGCCACCACCGGCTGGTTCACCGAGGACTTCACCCTCGCCGAGCTGAAGACGCTGCGCGCGGTGGAGCGGCTCCCCGCCGTCCGGCAGCGCAACACGATCTACGACGGCCGCTGGGAGATCCCCACCTTCGAAGAGGTCCTCAAGTGGGCCGACGAGCAGGGCCGCAAGCGAGGCAAGGCCGTCTGGCTGCACACCGAGACCAAGCACCCCACCTACTTCCGCTCCCTCGGCCTCGGCCTGGAGGAGCGGCTGTACAAGCTGCTGCGCAAGTACGGCCGCCACACCGCGCACGCCCCGCAGTTCCTGCAGTCCTTCGAGCCCAGCAGCCTGCAGCGGCTGGGGAAGCTCGGCGTGGCCGCGCCCAAGATCGCCCTGCTGGACGCGGCGACCACCCGTCCGTACGACTTCGTGGCGGCCGGCGATCCCCGCACGGTCGCCGACCTCGTCACCCCGGCCGGCCTGAAGTGGATCGCGGGCTTCGCCCAGGGCATCGGCCCGACGCTGCTGCTGATCATCCCGCGCGACGCGAATGGCAAGCTCACCACGCCCACCACCCTGGTGGCCGACGCGCACGCCGCCGGGCTGGTCCTGCACCCGTACACCATGCGCAATGAGAACCAGTTCCTGCCCGCGGACTTCCGCACCGGCACCGACCCCAACGCCTACGGCGACGCCTTCGGGGCCTTCAAGGTCTACTTCGAGCAGGGCATCGACGGCATCTTCTCCGACAACGCCGACACCGCCCTCCTCGCCCGCGAGGACTTCGTCAACGGGGGATGACGGCACCCCGCGTCCGGGTGGTTGCCGCGCCGCAGGGCAACCACCCGGCGCGGCGGCCGTGTCCCGTACGGCATGACGCCCGAACTCGCCCTCGCCCGCCTGCGCCCGCTCCTCGCCGCCGAGGCCGCCGCCGAAGCCGTTCCCGGCGGCATCGATGCCGCCGACCTCGAACAGGGCGTCTGGCTGCGGCTTCTGGAGCTGCCCGAGCCCCCGGCCGATCCCGCGCGCTGGCTGCGCAGCGCGGTCCGGGCCGAGGCGCGGCCCGCCCTGCGCAGGCTGCGCCGCGAGACGCATACGCTTCCTGCGCATGCCGCGCCGACCGCCGAGCAGCAGCTGATCGACGCCGAGCAGCGCCGCGCTCTGCGCGCCGCCGTGGCCCGGCTGCCGGGCCGTTGCCCCGAGCTGGTGTCCGCCCTCATCTCCCGGGCCGATCCCACCTATCCGGAGATCGCCCGCGAGTTGGGTATCTCACAGGGAAGCCTGGGCCCGCTCCGTTCCCGCTGCCTGGGCTGCCTGCGTACGATCCTGAACACCCGGGTTCGAAGCAGTGCGGGCACGGGTAAGGCACCGTAAACAACCGGCGCCACGGAGGCGGCGCGCACCCGCGCCGGCTTCATTCAGGGCACACGTTCCGGGCGCAACCCTCACCCTCCCGCGTCCGGGCGGACTCGAAGGGGAGGCCTGCGCACATGGGCATGAGCGTGACCATCTCTACGGCGGTCGACGGCGACGCCGAGAACATCCTCAAACTCCAGTATCTCGCCTACCAGAGCGAGGCGGAGCTGTACGGGGACTACAGCATTGAGCCGCTCACCCAGACCCTTGACGCGCTGCGTGCGGAGCTCGCCGAGGGCACGGTCCTGGTGGCCAGGCTGGGCGCGGAGGTCGTCGGCTCCGTACGCGGCGTCGTCGACGAAGACGGCACCGCGCGGATCGCGAAACTCATCGTCCACCCGCGCATGCAGCGGCACGGCCTCGGCGGCCGTCTGCTGCGCGCGATCGAGGAGCGCCTCGCCGCGGGCTGCGAGGCCAAGCGCTACCGGCTCTTCACCGGCCACCGCAGCGAGTTCAACCTGCGGCTCTACCGCAAGCTCGGCTACGCGCAGATCGGCGCCACCGAGCAGGTCACCCGCCGGCTGAGCCTGGTCCACATGGAAAAGCCCGCGATAGCGGAGACCTACGCCGCCAGCGCGTGACGTTCACGCTTCCTTCTGCTGCGGCTCCTGCTGTGGCTGCGCCGACCGGCGCAGCCACAGCAGGCCGGTGACCGGGACGATCACCGGCAGGAACAGATAGCCGATCCCGTAGTCCGACCACACCGTCTGGTCGGGGAAGGCGGCGGAGTCCAGGACGGTCATCGTCCCGACGGCCAGTACGCCGATCAGCTCCACCGTGCAGCTCACCAGCGCGACCCTGCGCGCGGTCTCGCCCCCGCGCCACAGGGCGACCGTGATCACGGTGTAGAGGATTCCCGCCAGCAGCGACAGGACGTACGCCAGCGGCGCCTCGTCGAACTGCATGCTGATCTGCACGATCGCCCGCGACAGTGCCGCCACCGTGAACACCCCGTAGAGCGACAGCAGCAGCCGCCCGGGCCCCCGGCCGATGCCCGTGTCAGAGCGAGTGTCAGACACTGATGCCTCCCCAGATGTCGTACAGCCGCACTTCCAGTACGGCCAGGATCACGCCGCCCGCCGCGACGATCGCCGAGCCCCAGCGGGTGCGCTCGGTCAGCGACATGAAGCCCGCCGCCGGGATCGTGCAGACCGCCCCTAGCAGATACGCGACGAAGATCACAGTCCCGTCGTCCGGCTTCTCGCCGCCCGCGAGCTTGACCACGCCGACCACCAGCTGGACCAGGGCCAGAACCGACACGACCGCCATGCCGATGAAGTGCCAGTCCTTGGTGGACTGGTCCCGGAAGGCGGCGAAACCGCACCAGGCGGCCAGCAGCAGCGCCGCTACCGAGACGGTGAGGGTGAGCGCGTCGAGCATGCGGCGACTCTAATACGGGCGGGAGCCTCCGAAGCGCGCGGGAGGGCGTCCGGAATGCGGACCGGGTGACCGGATTATGGGACGCCCGGGTCCGGTCTGCTTTACTGGTCTGCATGACCACGACGAACAGCCGCCACCGCGCGACCGAGGCGATGATGACGCCCGGTGTTCGTTGTATGTGTCGAATGTGCGCACGCTGAGGCTCCGTAGAGCCTCCCGCCGCCGCTGACCTTCCCGCCCCATTGCCGGGTCCGAGTCATGCCGCGCTGCTCATGTTGCCCACAAGACCTCGTGCCCGGCTGAAGCCTGCCGTGCACTCGACAGTGACGGACTGATTTCCAGTGATCACCACAACGGGCCTGACCAAGGTCTACCGTTCGCGTGGCCGCGACACGGCTGCCCTGGACGGCGTCGATCTGCACGTCCGTGAGGGCGAGGTGTACGGCGTCGTCGGGCGCAGCGGCGCCGGCAAGAGCACGCTGATCCGCTGCGTCAACCTCCTGGAGCGCCCCACCTCGGGAACCGTCGAGGTGGCGGGCGAGGAGCTCACCAGCCTGCCGGGCTCGTCGCTGCGCGCCGCGCGCAGCCGGATCGGCATGGTGTTCCAGCACTTCAACCTGCTGTCCGCGCGCACCGTCCAGGCCAATGTCGAGCTGCCGTTGGAGATCCTCGGCGTCTCCGGCAAGGAGCGCTCCCGCAAGGCGCTGGAACTGCTGGACCTGGTCGGCCTGAGCGACCGGGGCAAGGCCTATCCGGCGCAGCTGTCCGGCGGCCAGAAGCAGCGTGTGGGCATCGCCCGGGCGCTGGCGGGCGACCCGAAGGTGCTGCTGTCCGACGAGGCCACCTCCGCCCTGGACCCCGAGACCACCCGGTCCATCCTGCAGCTGCTGCGCGACCTCAATCAGCAGCTGGGGCTCACCGTCCTGCTCATCACCCACGAGATGGAGGTCGTCAAGGCGGTCTGCGACTCCGCGGCCCTGATGAAGGACGGCCGCATCGTGGAGTCCGGCAGGGTCACCGAACTGCTCGCCACCCCCGGCTCCGAGCTCGCCCACGAGCTGTTCCCGGTCGGCGGCCACCCCTCGGGCGAGGGCAGCACGGTGGTCGACGTCACCTTCCACGGGGAGTCCGCCACCGAGCCGGTCATCTCTCAACTGGCGCGTACGTACAACATCGACATCTCGGTGCTGGGCGCCGCCCTGGAGACCATCGGCGGCCGGCAGGTCGGCCGGATGCGGATCGAACTGCCCGGCCGCTTCGAGGACAACGTGGTGCCGATCGGCTTCCTGCGCGAAAAGGGCCTGCAGGTCGATGTGGCCCCCGTCGGCGACACCCCGGTCAAGGAGGCCGTCAAGTGACCTGGTCCGAGATGCAGCCGCTGCTCACGCAGGCGTGTCAGGACACGCTGACGATGGTCGGCTGGGCGGTGCTGATAGCCGTGCTCGGCGGCCTCCCGCTGGGTGTGCTCCTCGTCCTGACCGACAAGGGCGGGCTGCTGGGCAACGCAATGGTGAACAAGGTCATCGGCGCGGTCGTGAACGTCGGCCGCTCACTGCCCTTCCTGATCCTGCTGATCGCCCTGCTGCCCTTCACCCGCTGGGTCATCGGCACCACCATCGGCGCGCAGGCGATGATCGTCCCGCTCGCGGTGGGCGCCATCCCCTTCTTCGCCCGCCTGGTGGAGACCTCGGTCCGCGAGGTCGACCACGGGCTCGTCGAGGCGGTCCAGTCCATGGGCGGCAGCACCTGGACCGTCGTACGCAAGGCCCTGCTGCCGGAGGCGCTGCCCTCGCTGATCTCCGGGCTCACCACCACCGTGATCGCGCTCATCGGCTACTCCGCGATGGCCGGCACGATCGGCGGCGGCGGCCTGGGCGATGTGGCCGTCCGCTACGGCTACCAGCGCTTCGAGACCGGTCTGATGCTCGTCACCATCGCGGTGCTCGTCGTCCTGGTCGCCGCCGTCCAGCTGATCGGCGACCTGGCCGCCCGAGCCGTCTCCCACCGCACCCGCACCGCGTAGTCCCCTGCAGCCGCACACAGCCGTACAGGCGTAAAGAAAGGCACTTTTCGTGCGCAACACCGTCAAGATCACGACTGCCGTCCTCGCCGCCGCGGGCCTCACCCTCGGCCTGACCGCTTGCGGCTCGGACTCCGGCTCCTCCAAGGACAGCGCGAGCGATCCTCTCGTCGTCGCGGCGAGCCCCACCCCGCACGCCGAGATCCTGAACTTCGTCAAGAAGAACCTGGCCGCGAAGGCCGGCCTGAACCTGGAGGTCAAGGAGTTCAGCGACTACGTCACGCCGAACACCGCCACCGAGGACGGCTCCGTCGACGCCAACTACTTCCAGAACCAGCCCTACCTCGACGACTTCAACAAGAAGAAGGGCACCCACATCGTGCCCGTCGTCACCGTGCACCTGGAGCCGCTCGGCCTGTACTCCAGCAAGCTCAAGACGGCCGCCGCCCTCACGACGGGCGCCACCATCGCGCTGGCCAACGACGCCGTCAACGAGGCCCGCGGCCTCAAGCTGCTCGCCGCCAACGGCCTGATCACGCTCAAGGACGGCGTCGGCAGCGAGGCCACCCCGGCCGACATCACCGGCAACCCCAAGAACCTGAAGTTCAAGGAGCTGGAGGCGGCCCAGCTGCCGCGCTCCCTCGACGACGTGGACGCCGCCGTCATCAACGGCAACTACGCCATATCCGCCGGCCTCAAGCCGGCCAAGGACGCGCTGGTCCTGGAGTCCGCCACGAACAACCCGTACGGCAACTTCCTCGCCGTGAAGAAGGGCAACGAGAAGGACCCGCGGGTGCTGAAGCTCAAGAAGCTGCTCACCTCGGACGCGGTGCGCAAGTTCATCGAGGACACCTACGACGGCTCGGTCATTCCGTCGTTCTGACGGAGGCCGAGGTGCCGGGCCAGTCCAGCCTGAGCTGCTGTGCCCGGGGCAGCCTCGCCACGATCAGGTCGTACGAGTCCTCGATCAGCTCGCGGACCAGGCTGCCGGGCAGCGAACCGTCGAGGGTGACCGTGTTCCAGTGCCGCTTGTTCAGGTGGTAGCCGGGCACGATCGCCGGGTGCTCGGCCCGCAGCCGTACGGCGAGATCGGGGTCGCACTTGAGGCTGACCTTCAGCGGGAGGCCGTCCAGCGCGCTGATCGCGAAGATCTTGCCGCCGACCTTGAAGACCGAGGTCTCGGGGCCGAAGGGGAATTCCTCGGCGGCGCCGTTGAGACCGAGGCAGGCGGCCTTGAGTTCGATGGGGTCCACGGCCCCATTCAACCGTGAACCGCGCTCAGCCGCGCCGCACCCAGTACACGTCCGTCGTGTACGGCATCTCGATGCTGCCCGGCTGCCGGGTCGCGTCGTGCGAGCCGAGGACCGCGAGGACCTCGGCTCGCACGCGCTCCTGCTCCGCCGGGCTCATCACCGCGACATGGCTGGAGGACATCATCCGCTCCACCACGTCCGTGACCGTCGTCGTGTGCGGGTTCGCCCAGTGCCGCTCCTGTATCCGCGACCAGCCCCGCCGTCCCGCGAAGGCCCCGCGCCAGCCGTCGTCCAGCGGACTGGGCAGATCGCGGGGGGCGAGCCGGAAGTAGATGTCCTGGAAGTCGCGGACCCAGGGCACGGAGGTGTCGTACGTGTTCCACACCAGCGCCAGCGCGCCGCCGGGCCGCAGCAGCCGCTCGACCTCGGCGAGCGCGTCCGCCTCCTGGAACCAGTGCCAGGACTGGGCGGCGACCACCGCGTCCGCGCAGCCGGCCGGCAGCCCGGTGGCCTCGGCGGTGCCCGCGGTGACCGTGACGCCCGGCAGCAGCTCGGACAGCCGGGCCCGCATCTCGGCGACCGGTTCCACCGCGAGGACGTGGGCGCCGGTCAGCGCCAGCAGCCGGGTGAACTTGCCCGTGCCGGCCCCGAGGTCGACGACCGTGCGTCCGGCCTGAAGGGGCAGCGCGTCCGCCAGTTCGGCGAGCGCCGCCATGGGGTACGAGGGGCGGGACCGCTCGTACACACCCGCGGACCGCTGATATCCGACTCCTGCTGCGTGGTGCACCGTCACGCGGGCTGACGGTAGCAGGACCGTATGACAGGAGTGGTACCGGACCTGCGCAAAGAGCCGGGGAACAGCGCGCCAACTCCACACGGTGAAGGAACGGTTGGCCGTACTCTTGAACGACGGCCACGGCGAGCCCCCATGACCCTGCCCTGCGCATGACCCGGCCGATGTTGCATGCTGTGCTCTTCCATCCGGCACACGTGCCCTGGCTACGGAGCGGCGAATGACCTCCTTTCCGGACATCTCCATCAGTACGGAGCGGCTGGTGCTGCGCTCCTTCGAGGAGACGGACATCCCCGCGCTCGCCGAGATGATGAACGACGAACTCGTGACGGCCTGGACCTCGGTGCCCTGGCCCTACTCCGAGGCGATCGCCCGGGACTGGGCCACGGTGAGCTCGCACGCCGTGCGCACCGAGGGGCGCGGCATCGTCTTCGCCGTCACCGAGTTCCTCACCCAGCGCCTCGTCGGCATCTGCCACCTGGACAACACCGACTGGCGCACGCGCAGCAGCGAGGTCGGCTACATGATCGCGCCCTGGGCGCGCGGCGAGGGCTATGCGGCCGAGGCGGTGACGGCCGCCGCCCAGTGGCTCTTCGACGACCAGAAGTTCGAGCGGCTGGAGCTGAGGACGGCCGCCGACAACACAGCGTCGCAGCAGGTCGCGCAGAAGATCGGCTGCATCAGCGAAGGCGTCCTGCGCAACGCGGGAATCGTCCGCAGCCAGACCGAGGACGGACGCTGGGCCGAGATCCGCACCGACCTCATCGTGTGGAGCCTGCTCCCGGAGGACCTCGACGGCCCCGACGGGCAGTCCTCCGACGGCACGGACTACGCGGCCTTCGCCGACTGGCACTGAACCGGCACCGGGAACCGGCACCGAACCGGTACTCGGGCGGACTCATGGCCAAGATCCCGCCGGGGTAGTGTGCGGTGACAGCCCGCACGCGACGCGCCCAGGAGGCAGACCACGATGGCCGACCGGGTCACGGTGATCGGGTGGGACGGCTCGCCTCCGACCGAGGCCGCGCGGTCCGCCCTGAGCGCGGCCACCCTCGTGGCAGGCACCCGCCACCACCTCGCCCTGCCCTTCGTTCCGCAGGACGCCGAACGGATCGTCCTGGGCAGCATCGACCTGGCCGCCCGCCGCATCGCCGGCCACCGGGGCACCGCCGTGGTCCTCGCCGACGGCGACCCGGGCTTCTTCGGCGTCGTACGCGCCCTGCGCGCGCCGGAATACGGCCTGGAAGTCGAGGTCGTGCCCGGTGTTTCATCCGTCGCTCAGGCTTTCGCACGCGCCGGAATGGCCTGGGACGACGCCCGCGTCGTCGTCGCCCATGAACGCACCCTGCGCAGGGCGGTCAACGTCTGCCGCGCCTACCCCAAGGTCGCCGTCCTCACCGCACCCGGCGCCGGACCGGCCGAACTGGCCCTGCTGCTCGGCGGAGTGCACCGCACCTTCGTCATCTGCGAGGCGCTGGGCACCGAGCAGGAGCAGGTGACCGTCCTCACCTCCGACAAGGTCGCCGACCACACCTGGCGCGACCCCAACGTGGTGCTCGTCGTCGGCGGCATCACCTCGTCCGCACCGGCCGTCGCCGGGCGCAGCGGGTGGATCGCCGGCCGCGACCCCGGATTCCCCGGTCCCGTACGCGGCTGGGCGCTGCCCGTCGAGGAGTACGCGATGGGCCCCGTACGGGACGCCCCGGAAGGCGGCGACTCCGCGTCCCTGCGGGCCCTCCAGCTCGCCCACCTCGGCCCGCGCACCGGCGACCTCGTCTGGGATGTCGGGGCCGGCGCGGCCGGGGGAGCGGCCGCCGTCGAGGCCGCGCGCTTCGGGGCCGCCGTCATCGCGGTCGACCGGGACGCGGACGCCTGCGCCCGGATCGAGGCCAGCGCACGGAAGTTCGGCGTCCCCGTCCACATCGTGCACGGCACCGCCCCCCAGGCCCTGGAGGACCTTCCGGAACCGGACGTCGTCCGGCTCGGCGGCGGCTGCGGCGCCGACGTGGTCGCCGCCTGCGTCTCCCGCCGCCCCGAGCGGATCGCGGCCAGCGCGGTCAACCGGGACGAGGCGGAGGCCGTCAGCCAGGCGCTGGAGGACGGCGGTTACACGGTCGGGCGAGTCCTGTTGCAGGCCGTCGAACTCGGCTCCGACTGGGCCGAGCGCGAGCGTGCCGTGGTCTTCGCGCTGTGCGGTCATCGCAGGTGAAAGCCCGGTAGGACCCCTGCGGGGCGGTGGCGGCCGGGCGTTGTGTCCGGATTGCGGTGCACCCCCTCGGGAGTACGCGGACGTGTGCGCACGGTAGGCTGGCGGCTCGTTGTGCCGGTCGTTGTGTGTTGACGGATGGTCTGAGCGGCTGTCAGTGCGGACAGTGCTTCTCACCCTTCGCCGACGGTGCCGCTGACGGGGAACGCTCGTTGTTCCTGTGGGCGGCAGTGCGCGCGGTGCGGCGTTGGAAGGAGCGAAACCGATGGGCGAGGGGCACGCATGACTGACACCGGCCAGGTCCCGGGCGAGGGACTGCCGGGGAACGCAGGCGAAGAAGCGGTTCTGCACCCGCAGCACCACGCCGACCTCCCAGGCAACGCCGAACTCCAGGGCATCGCCGCGCCGCAGCAGCCGATGGGCGCCCCGACCTGGGACTCCGATCCGCTGACCGCGCCGGTCCCGCCCGCGTACACCTTCCTTGAGCAGCCGGGCGGCCCCGTACCGGTGCCGATCGGTGCCGACGAGGACGAGGATCTGCTGATCATGCCGGGCCCCCAGGCCTCCTGGGGCGACCCGCAGCCGGTGCCGCTGCCCACGCAGTCGACCATGTCCGTTCCGGTGCCGACGCCGGTACCCGTGCAGGTGCCTGTGGCCGCGCCGGTACCTGAGCATGTGCCGGTACCTGAGCCTGTGCCGGTCCAGCCGCTGCTCGCTGCGCCGGAGCCTGCCGAACCGGTGGCGTTCCAGCCGGTGGTGGCCGAGCCCCTGGCGCCGGAACCGGTCGCCGCCGAGCCCGTTGCCGCCGAGCCGGCTGCCGCCCGGCCCGTCGAGCCCGCGCCGATAGCGGACCCGGTGCCGGTCCAGGTCGTGGCCGCGCCGGAGGCGCACGAGGAGGACGGCCGTGACTCCGGTTCGGTCGACTTCGCGGCCGTACGTGCCCTGGCCCCGGAGCCTGTCCAGCCGACGCCCGCCCCCGCGCGGCGGCCCCTGCACATGGGCCCCCCGATGCCCGATCCCGCGACGGGCGGCGTGGTGCGCTCGCTCGCCGACCGCGGCCCCGCGACGCAGGTTCAGGTGCCGGTTCAGGTGCCCACCCCCGCGACTCCCGCGACCCCGGTGCCGCTACGGCAGCCCGGGCCGCCGACCACGGGTCCCGAATACCTCGACGTGCCGCGTGACGAACCTGCCGTCGTGCCCACCGTCGCGCCGGCGCCTGCTCCCACGCCCGCTCCCGTTCCTGTTCCCGCCGCGGACCCCGTCCCGCAGGTGACCCCGGTCGCCGGTACCGCGTGGCCCGCCCCGGTTCCCGTCGAGGCGCCGGAGCCGGAGCCGGAGCCGGTCCTTGAGGCGGAGGCCGTGGAGCCGCCGGTGGATGACGTGCCGCCACTGCCCTTCGGGCTCGAACCGGCGGACGCCCCGCAGGAGTCCGTCGCGGAGCCCGAGCCCGAGCCTGTGGTGGAGCCCGAGCCCGCGCTTGTGGTGGAGGCCGCTCCGGAGCCGGAGCCTGAGCCCGTGGTCGTGGCTGTGTCCGGGGCTGCGGATGTTCTGGCGGAGCCGGAGCCGGCACCGGCACCGGAAGCGGAACCCGAGCCGGTCGAAGAGCCCGCTGCGGTGGTCCCCGAAGTACCCCAGGTCCAGGTCGAGACGGTAGTGGCAGAGCCGGAGCCGGAGCTGGAAGCCGTCGAGGAGCCGGTGGCCGAGGCCGCTGCGGAGGAGGCCGAGGCCGAAGCCGTGGAGGAGGCCGTGGAGGCTTCCGCCCCCGCCCCTGCCCCCGGGGCCCCCGCTGCCGAGGGCTACGACGCCGCCGTGCGCGACGCGGTGCACCGCGTCATCCGTGAGCGCCGCGACATCCGCAACGGCTTCCGCAGCGACCCGATCCCGCACGAGGTGCTGATCCGGGTCCTGGAGGCCGCCCACACCGCCCCCAGCGTCGGCCATTCCCAGCCCTGGGATTTCGTGGTCATCCGTTCCGCCAAGACGCGCGAGCGCATGCACGAACTCGCCATGCACCAGCGGGAGGCGTACGCCAAGTCGCTCCCGAAGGGCCGTGCCAAGCAGTTCCGCGAGCTGAAGATCGAGGCCATCCTCGACACTCCGGTCAACATCGTCGTCACCGCCGACCCGACCCGCGGCGGCCGCCACACCCTCGGCCGCTACACCCAGCCCCAGATGGCGCCCTATTCGTCGGCCCTCGCCGTCGAGAACCTGTGGCTCGCGGCCCGCGCCGAAGGCCTCGGCGTGGGCTGGGTGAGCTTCTTCGACGAGCGCGAGATGGTGCGCGAACTCGGGCTTCCCGAGCACCTGGAGGTCGTCGCCTACCTCTGCGTCGGATACGTCGACGAGTTCCCCGAGGACCCCGAGCTGGTCCAGGCGGGCTGGTCCAAGCGCCGGCCGCTGGCCTGGGTCGTCCACGAGGAGGAGTACGGCAACCGCGCCCTGCCCGGCGAGGCTCCGCACGACCTCCTCGAAGAGACCTTGCGCGGCATCCGCCCCCTCGACGCCAAGGCGCTCGGCGAGGCCTGGGAGCGCCAGAAGCGCATGACCAAGCCCGCCGGTGCCCTGGGCATGCTGGAGATCATCTCCGCCCAGCTCAGTGGTCTGTCCCGGCAGTGCCCGCCGCCCATCCCCGAGCCCGCCGCCGTCGCGATCTTCGCCGGCGACCACGGTGTCCACGCCCAGGGCGTCACCGCCTGGCCGCAGGAGGTCACCGCCCAGATGGTGGCCAACTTCCTGGGCGGTGGGGCGGTCTGCAACGCCTTCGCCAACCAGGTCGGCGCCGAGGTCTGCGTCGTCGACGTCGGCGTGGCCGCCGAGCTGCCCAACACGCCCGGGCTGCTCCCGCGCAAGGTCCGGTACGGCACCTCCGACTTCACCGTCGGCCCCGCGATGTCCCGCGAGGACGCCCTGCGCGCCATCGAGGTCGGCATCGAGACCGCCCGCGACCTCGTCGCCGCGGGCAACCGTGCCCTCCTGACCGGCGAGATGGGCGTCGCCAACACCACGGTGTCCGCTGCCCTGATCTCCGTCTACACCGGCGTCGACCCGGCCGAGATCACCGGCCGCGGCACCGGCATCAATGACGAGATGCACGCCCGCAAGGTCGACGTCGTCCGCCGCGCCCTCGAACTCCACCGCCCCGACCCCGCCGATCCCATCGAGGTCCTCGCCGCCATCGGCGGCCTGGAGCACGCCGCCATGGTCGGGCTGCTGCTCGGCGCCGCCTCCCTCCGTACGCCGGTCATCCTCGACGGCGTCAGCGCCGGCGCGGCCGCGCTCGTGGCCCGGGCCATCGCCCCCGAGGTGCTCGCCGCCTGCATCGCCGGTCACCGCAGCGCGGAGCCCGGACACCGGGCGGCCCTCACCAAGCTGGGCCTGCGGCCCCTGGTCGACCTCGACCTGCGCCTCGGAGAGGGTACGGGGGCGTTGCTCGCACTCCCGCTCGTGCAGAGCGCTGCGCGCGCGATGCACGAGGTCGCGACGTTCGACTCGGCCGGGGTCACCGAAAAGGCCTGAGAGCCACCCGCACCCCGGCCACGGGCCGCACCCCGCCCGGGCAATGTCGGGCCGCCTTATGGTTGCCGTACCAGCAGAACGCAAGGAGCCGCACAGCCATGGCCATGGACCGTAACGACGCGCCCGCGTACCCCGTCGGACTGCGCCTGTCCGGACGGCGCGTCGTCGTCCTGGGCGGCGGCCAGGTCGCCCAGCGGCGGCTTCCCCCGCTGGTGGCGGCGGGGGCGGACATCGTGGTGATCTCGCCCTCGGCCACCCCCTCCGTGGAGGCGATGGCGGACGCGGGCGAGCTCCGCTGGGAGCGCCGGGCGTACCGCGAGGGTGACCTCGCGGAAGCCTGGTACGTACTGATCGCGACGAAGGACGCGCAGGCGAACGCCGCCGCTTCCGCCGAGGCGGAGGCCCAGCGCGTGTGGTGTGTGCGCAGCGACGACGCGGACGCGGCCACCGCCTGGACCCCGGCGACCGGCCGCAGCGAGGGCGTCACCGTCGCCGTGCTGACCGGCCGGGATCCGCGCCGTTCCGCCGCCGTCCGGGACGCGATCGTGGAGGGCCTGCGCGACGGTACGCTCGCCGCCCCCCACCACCGCACCCGCACCGCCGGTGTGGCCCTGGTCGGGGGCGGTCCGGGCGACCCGGACCTGATCACGGTGCGGGGCCGCAGGCTGCTGGCGGAGGCGGACGTGGTGATCGCGGACCGCCTCGGGCCCCGCGACCTGCTGGACGAGCTCGCCCCCCACGTGGAGGTCATCGACGCGGCCAAGATCCCGTACGGGCGGGCCATGGCGCAGGAGGCCATCAACAACGCGCTGATCGAGCACGCGAAGGCGGGCAAGGCCGTCGTACGGCTCAAGGGCGGCGACCCGTTCGTGTTCGGTCGTGGCATGGAGGAGGCCGAGGCGCTGGCGGAAGCCGGGATCCCGTGCACCGTCGTCCCCGGTATCTCCAGCTCGATCAGTGTGCCGGGCGCTGCCGGCATCCCGGTGACCCATCGGGGCGTGGCCCATGAGTTCACGGTCGTCAGCGGGCACGTGGCCCCGGAGGATCCGCGTTCGCTGGTGGACTGGACGGCCCTGGCCAAGCTGCGCGGCACGCTGGTGCTGCTGATGGCGGTCGAGCGGATCGGCGCGATCGCGGCCGCCCTGATCGAGCACGGCCGTGCGCCCGGCACCCCGGTCGCGGTCATCCAGGAGGGTACGACCGCCGCCCAGCGCCGGGTCGACGGCACGCTCGCCACCGTGGCCCAGGTGGTCGCGGACGAGGGCATCCGGCCGCCCGCGGTGATCGTGATCGGCGAAGTGGTCGCCGTCGGCGCGGGCAAGGCCCCTAGGGCTTAGGCCCTGTCTTGTGGATCTCCGTGGCGTCGCGTGCCCTGGCACCAGCGCTCGCGGCGTTGTCGTCGGTCGACAACGTCCCCCAGCTAGACGCTGGGAGGTGCCCCCACCGCGTTGCCTCCCTCCTCCGCCTTGCGATCACAGGCACCGCAGAGACATCAGCCGCTGGCGCGGCGGGCCGCTCCTTCCCCACGGAGATCCACAAGACAGGGCCTAACCGCCGGTAACTTCCGGTGTCCCCGGCATTGGCACCGTACTTCGGACAAGGCAGTATCACCCTGTGGCTGAGCTCATCACGATCGACGATCCCGACGACCCGCGTCTGCACGACTACACCTCGCTGACCGATGTGGAGCTGCGGCGCCGACGCGAGCCGGCCGAAGGGCTGTTCATCGCCGAGGGCGAGAAGGTGATCCGGCGCGCCCGTCACGCCGGTTACCGCATGCGCTCGATGCTGCTGTCGGCGAAGTGGGTCGATCTGATGCGCGATGTCATCGACGAGGTACCCGCGCCGGTCTACGCGGTCACCCCGGAGCTCGCCGAGCGCGTCACCGGCTATCACGTGCACCGGGGCGCGCTGGCGTCCATGCAGCGGCGGCCGCTGCCGTCCGCCGACGAACTGCTGGGCGGTGCGCGGCGCGTGGTGATCATGGAGGCCGTCAACGACCACACCAACATCGGCGCCATCTTCCGCAGCGCCGCGGCCCTGGGCATGGACGCCGTCCTGCTCTCCCCGGACTGCGCCGACCCCCTCTACCGGCGTTCGGTGAAGGTCTCGATGGGAGCCGTCTTCTCCGTCCCCTACGCCCGGCTCGACACCTGGCCGCGCGGCCTCGAAACGGTGCGCGAGGCCGGCTTCAAACTGCTCGCGCTCACTCCCGACGACAAGGCCACCGACATCGACGAGGCCGCCCCGCACCGGCTGGACCGGGTGGCACTCATGCTGGGCGCGGAGGGCGACGGGCTGTCCACGCAGGCGCTGGTGGCCGCCGACGAATGGGTACGGATCCCGATGGCGCACGGGGTCGATTCGCTCAATGTCGGCGCGGCGGCCGCCGTGGCCTTCTACGCGGTCGCTACGGCACGTCCGCGATGAGGCCGAGAAGCTCCGTCACCACGACGTCATAGGCCGGATCCGCGTAGTACGAGCTGTGCCCGCGCAGCGGCGACACGGGTGTGTCCGCGGCGGCGGTGACCTGGGCGGGGTCGCGGAGCTGGATCTCCGGGCCGAGCCGGCGCAGCCAGTGGCCGTCGCCCGCGACGGGGGTGGAGGCGTTGACCTGGGCTCCGTCGATGGCCTGCCACGGGACGCTCTCCGGCAGTACGGGGCCCACGGGGCCGGTCGTGGGCGCGGCCAGGACGGGGCCGCCGAGGGGGTCGGTCCAGCGGTGCAGGTTGCGCCAGCGGCCGTCCAGCCCGGCTTCGTAGAGCTCACGGAGCCGTCGATGTCCTGCGTACGCCGGGAAGAGTCTCGGATACGCCCACATCAGCTGTGAGCCGTGCGTCAGCAGCGCGAGGCGGGGGAGGGGCGAGGGGGTGTCCCGCCCCAGCAGCATGGCGGTGGCCGCACAGATCAGGCTGCCCTGGCTGTGCCCCGACAGCACGACCTTGCCGCCGTCCTGGGCCTTGTCGCGGACCCGCTGGGCGAGCGCCAGCACCGCGCGGCCGCCGTACGGGGGCGGGACGATCGGGTGCGCCAGGCGCGGCCAGAAGGCCAGCAGGTCCCACAGGATGCCGGTGCGGCGCCGCCACTGCGGGCTGCGGAAGGCGCGGACGCCCAGGAACGCCAGCCCGGCGGCGAGTCCGGTCAGGGCCCAGGCGCCGATGTCGTCGGCCACGCCGAAGAAGCGGTATCTGTACAGGTGGTCCTGGATCCAGTCGAAGCTCCGGTCCGGGCCGGGCAGCACCGCGTACCAGCCGAGGCCGCCCTGGACGACGGCGGCCAGGAAGCCGGCGGTGCCCAGCCAGGCCAGCTTCGACGGGAGCCGGTACTTCAGCGCCGCCCCGCTCCAGGAACCCGCGATGCGCCCGGTGGTGCGGTTGCCCGGTTCCCCGGGGGCGTAGTCCTGGTGGATGCGCGCGGTGTAGTCGAGCCTCAGCTCCGGGCGGAAACGGCGCCATGTCACGGCCGCGGCCAGCAGCACCGCCGCCGCGACCACGGCGGCCCACAGCAGCGCGGTCACATGGATGAGATCGGGCAGCACGAGGGAGACCGCGTGGTCCTTTGTGCTGCCGGCGCTCTCCGCGGGTTCCACGAGACGGCCCAGCAGCCGCGCCGTCTGCAGCGCCAAGCCCGAGGTGAAGCCGGTCGCCAGCAGCACCGCGAAGCCCGCGATCGCCGGACAGGCCAGCCCTCCCCACAGGGCGCGGAAGGGCCGCGGGACCTCGTCGGCGGGCGGGAGGGTCGTACGCAGCAGAACGGTGGCCCCGAGCAGCACCAGCAGCAGCACGGCGCTGCCGGCGTACAGCACGCCGAAGGCCCAGTCGAAGCCGCTCAGATGGACCGGCCGGCGCGATACGCCCCGGGGGTCGGCATGGGCCCCGAACACCGCGGCGATCACGACGGTCGCCAGGAGCATCGCCCAGGCGAGGCGGCGCTGCCACAGGCACCAGGGCGGAATCGCGATGGTGTCGCGGCCGGTCGGATCCCACTGCGGCGCGCGGGGGTGATGGCCGGTCAGGGTGAGGACCGCGCAGACCAGGGCGATGACCGCGGCGGCGAGGAAGAGCACCCACAGGGCGTTGTCCGCCCAGTCCTGCGACTTCCTCAGCCCGGCCACCGGACGGATGGTCAGATGCGCGACCAGCATCACCACCACGGCCGTGGCGGCCGTCGTGTGGAACACCCTCAGCATGGGCGCGCGCGGTGACGTCGCCCAGAAGGCCTCCTGGTCGAGCGCCCCGACCGCGTCGGGCCACGGCTCGGGAGCCCCGGCCCCCGGCGGCGGATACAGGTAGACCTGGCGGCCGAACCAGGTCAGCAGGGCGATCAGCAGCGCCGGCCCGGCCGCGCCCAGCGGCAGCCGCCACGCCCAGGTGGTGCGGCCGGAGAACGGCAGCCAGGCGTTCGCGCTCGTACAGCGGGCACTGCCGCCGCACTGCCAGGCGACGAGGTCGATGGCGACGAAGGCGACGGCCGTGGTGAGCAGCACCGTCAGCACCAGGCCGAGCAGCCGCAGGGCGGCGTCGGCGGTGCGGCGGGCCGCCCTGTGCGATGTGTCGCCCGGCGCCATCGGCAGCGTGTACCGCGAGAGATTGAGCACCCCGAACGGCGCGAGCAGCAGCCACAGCGCCTTCGACACCGACCCGGAGGTCATCGACCCCCAGTGGAACGCCTCCCGCACCGGCGGTTCCTGCGGCGCCCGGGAGCGCCGCAGGAAGCGGGCGGTGTCATCGCCGTCGACCTGCCGCAGCGGCTGGATCTGCAGCAGGTCCTCCGGCGGCGTACCGCTGACGCCGTGTACGCGAATCTCCGTCACATCCGGCATGTCCTCAGCATTCGGGCCCGGGGGCTCCAATGCCATACGCCGAACGGGTCAGGGCCTGTCCGGCGACTGCGGTCCATGTGCCGCTGGCGCGGCGTGGCCGCGGCGTCGCTTGCCCTGGCACCAGCGCTCGCGGCGTTGTCGTCGGTCAACGACGTCCCCCAGCTAGACGCTGGGAGGTGCCCCCACCACGTCGCTTCCCTCCTCCGCCTTGCGATCTCAGGCGCCACAGAGACATCAGCCGCTGGCGCGGCGGGCCGCTCCTTCTCCCGAGGAGATCCGCCGGACAGGCCCTAGGGACTGTCCGGCCCTGAAGCCCGGATCAGCCGGCCGGCGGCAGATCGACCAGCCCGGCGAGCGCAGCCCGGTGGCGGCCCGGGGTGCCCAGTGCGATCTCGTCGGCCTTGGCGCGCTTGAGGTAGAGGTGGGCCGGGTGCTCCCAGGTCATGCCGATGCCGGCATGCAGCTGGACGGCCTCCTCGGCGGCGTGCACCGCGACCGACGAGCAGTACGCCTGGGCGACGGCGACCGCGATGGGCGCGTCCGGGGTGTTCGTGGCGAGCGCGTCGGCGGCGTTGCGGGCGGCGGCGCGGGCGGAGACGACCTCCAGCCAGAGGTCGGCCAGGCGGTGCTTGATGGCCTGGAAGGAGCCGACGACGCGCCCGAACTGGTGCCGCTCACCCAGGTAGCGCACCGTCTCGTCCAGGCACCACTGGGCCACGCCCAGCTGCTCCGAGGCCAGCAGTCCCGCGCCGGTGAGGAGCGCCCGGTTCAGGGCGAGCGCCGCACTGGTGGGGCCGGCGAGGAGACGGGCGGGCGCCGCGAAGAACTCGATGTCGGCGACCGGGCGGGTGAGGTCCAGCGACACGGGGGCGGAGATCCGTACGCCGGGGGCGTCGGCGGCGACCTCGTACAGGCCGGGCTGCCCGTCCGGGCCGACGGCCGGCACGACGAGTACGCCGGCGGCTTGGGCGTCCGCGACGCTGGTCACGCGGCCGGTGAGGGTGCCGTCCGCCTCCACCCGTACGCCGCCCGGGAAGGCCGCGCCGGGGGCGGTGGGCAGCGGCACGGCCAGCGCCGCGACGGCCTCGCCCGAGGCCAGCCGGGTCACGAGCGCGTCGGCGGCCTCGGTGCCCGCCGCCAGCAGGGCCGAGGTCGCGAGCACCGCGCTGCCCAGGAACGGCACCGGCGCCACGGCCGCCCCCAGCTCCTCCAGCACCACGGCCACCTCGCGCGCCGAAGCATCCTGGCCGCCCAGCTTCCCGGGCACCAGCAGCCCGGCCAGGCCGAGCTCCTGGCCCAGGGTCCGCCACAGCGCCGGGTCGTACGGGGTGTCGCTCTCGATCCGGGCGAGCACGGCGGAATGCGGGCAGCGGTCGGCCAGCAGGGCGCGCACGGCGGAGCGGAGGTCGTCCTCGACCTCGGTGTACAGCAGATCGACGGTCGAGCTCATCGGGGCAGGTCCTTCCAGGCGACGTCCTTGTCCGTACGGGGCTCCGAGGGCAGGCCGAGCACGCGCTCGGAGACGATGTTGCGGAGGATCTCCGACGTACCGCCCTCGATCGAGTTGCCCTTGGCCCGCAGATAGCGGTAGCCCGCGTCCCGTCCGTAGAAGTCGACGATCTCGGGGCGGGTCATCGTCCAGTCGCTGTAGCGCAGCCCGTCCTCGCCGAGCAGCTCCACCTCCAGCCCGCTGAGCTGCTGGTTCAGGCGGGCGAAGGCCAGCTTGATGCCCGCCCCCTCCGGGCCGGGCGCTCCGACGGCGAGCTGCTGGCGCAGCCTTTCGGCGGTGAGGCGGGCCACCTCGGAGTCCACCCACAGCCGCAGCAGCCGGTCGTGCGTGTCCGGGGTGCGCAGCTCGGGGCGCGAACGCCAGGTCGCCGCGACATTGCCGATCATGCCGCCCTCGCGGGGGATGGCCTGGCCGCCGATCGCGACCCGCTCGTTGTTCAGCGTCGTCTGCGCGACCCGCCAGCCGTCGCCGACCGCGCCGAGGCGGTGCGCGTCCGGGATCCGTACGCCGGTGAGGAACACCTCGTTGAACTCGGCCTCGCCGGTGATCTGCCGCAGCGGCCGCACCTCGACGCCGGGGTCGGTCATGTCGCACACGAAGTACGTGATGCCCTGGTGCTTCGGCACGTCCGGGTCGGTGCGGGCGATCAGGATGGCCCAGCGCGCGTTGTGCGCGTTCGACGTCCAGACCTTCTGGCCGGTGACGATCCAGTCTCCCCCACTCTCGGCTTCGCTCGAGCGGGAGGTACCCCCATCGTCCCGGACCGCCCTGGTGCGGAGCCCCGCCAGGTCGGAGCCGGCGCCCGGCTCACTGAACAGCTGGCACCACACCTCCTCGCCGGTCCACAGTGGGCGCAGCCAGCGTGCCTTCTGCTCGTCCGTCCCGAACCGCAGGACGGTCGGCGCGGCCATCCCCAGCCCGATCCCGATCCGCTTCGGGTCGTTGTCCGGCGCTCCGGCGGCCGCCAGCTCGGCCTCCACGACGTCCTGCAGCCCACGCGGCGCGCCCAGCCCCCCGAGGCCCTCCGGGTAGTGCACCCACGCCAGCCCCGCGTCGAACCGCGCCCGCAGGAACTCCAGTCGTCCCGTCGTCCCCGGGTCGTGCGCCGCGACCAGCGTCCGTACCCCGTCGCGCAACTCTTCCGCTGTCGTCATACGCCGCGCCTTCCTTGTCCCGTCTAAGCAAGCGCTTAGTAACGTACCCGCCGCTGAGCCTCCGGACAAGCCGCGCGGGCTGTCCGGCGTTGGTGGGGTCCGGGCTCAGGGCCTGTTCGGGCCCGTCAGTGCTGCGGCGGAGCCGCGACGCGGCCGATGCCGCGCGGGGGGCCCTGGCACCCCTGGGCCGCGGCGATGCCGAGCGCGACCAGAAGGGTCACCACGACGAACACGATGAGCCGCTGCCGCAGCAGCCGCCGGTCGCCCCGCGGCGGCACGGGACGCCGTCCCGCCGGGGTCCGCGGGGCCGGCACCGGCGTACGGCCCGTGCCGGCACCCGGGCCCGTCGCCCGCACCGTCGGCCGCGGCGTATGCCGCGCGGCGGAACCGGCCCCCGCCGAGGAGGACGTGCCGTCCGCCGCCGTACGCCGCTCCGTGCGCTGCTCCACGTACGCCTGGGCCCGGGCCCCGGTCGGCCGTTCCGGGCCCCGCGCGGCGGGCGGCGTGCTCAGCCCGCGGGCCTCCCGGGCCGCGATCTCCGAGAGCCGCTCGGACAGTTGGACCGTGCTGGGCCGGTCCCCGGGATCCTTCGCGAGACACGCGTAGACCAGCGGCGCCAGCGAATCCGGCACCCCGCTCAGATCCGGCTCCTCGTGCACGACGCGGTAGAGCATCACCTCGGAACTGCCCTGCCCGAACGGCGAGTCCGCGGTCGCCGCGTACGCCAGCGTCGCCCCGAACGCGAAGACGTCGGTGGCCGGGGTGACCGCCGCGCCCCGCACCTGCTCGGGCGCGAGGAAGCCGGGCGAGCCGACGGCGGTGCCGACATGGGTGAGCGTGCTCGCGCCCGTCGACCAGGCGATGCCGAAGTCGATGATCCGGGGGCCCTTGGGCGACAGCAGGATGTTCGACGGCTTCAGATCCCGGTGCACGACGCCCGCCTCATGGACCGCCACCAGACCCTCCGCCAGGGCCGCGCCGATCGAGGCGACTTCGGCCGCGCTCAGCGTGCCCTGCTGGCCGACCTTGTCGTGCAGCGAGGGCCCGGGTACATACTGCGTGGCGAACCACGGCCGGTCCGCGTCCAGATCGGCCGCCACCAGCCGGGCCGTACAGCCGCCCCGGATCCGCCGCGCCGCCGACACCTCACGGGCGAACCGGGACCGGAACTCCTGGTCCTCGGCCAGCTCAGGACGGATCACCTTCAGGGCCACCCGCTGCCCGCGCTTGTCCGCGCCGAGGTAGACCACGCCCATGCCGCCGGCGCCCAGCCGCCTGTGCAGCCGGAACGAGCCGACGACACGCGGATCCTCGCGCCGGAGCCGCATCATCGTCATGTCCATCCCCGCTGCCTGGCTGCCCAGTTCTGACGCCCACAGCTTACGGATAGAGCGCCCGGTGTGCTGATAGGCCGCGCATGCGCCGGACGGGGGATTGTCAGTGCCGGGTGAGATCCTGGTTGTACGGGAAAAGGTCCGCCGGCTGCGGCCGGAGGACCGGGTTCTCACCATCAACGGACTGTCGCGCTAGGGGGATTGACGCCGTGAAAGGTGATCGTGTGGAGATAGTCGTGGACGCCGGGGACACCACCCGGACCTATGAGGTGATCGCCACCAGGGCCGGGCGCCGGGTAGAGACAGCGGTCCGCCGCGGGGTCGTCGAAGTGAGCGAGGTCACTCGCAGCGGCTCCGTGGTCCGCACCGCCCGCTTCATGGCCACCCGCGTACTGGCCCTGGTCGAGCAGCCCGTACCCAGGGACCAGCCGGACGAAGGCGCCCCGGCGTGACGGGTGGCTACTACAACCGTCAGGGGTGGCTACTGCAACCGTCAGGGTCGCCTCCACCCAGCGGGCCCCTTTTTCGTGCCGCCCTCGCGGGCGCTTCGCTGGCTTCGGGGCGGCTGCGTCGGATTCCATCCGCCGGGCCGTGGCCGGGGTGGCTACCGCAACCGTCGGGGTCGCCTCCACCCAGCGGGCCCCTTTTTCGTGCCGCCCTCGCGGGCGCTTCGCTGGCTTCGGGGCGGCTGCGTCGGATTCCATCCGCCGGGCCGTGGCCGGGGTGGCTACTGCAACCGTCGGGGTCGCCTCCACCCAGCGGAGTATGTGCGACCTCCTGGAGTCATCCTCATGGAGGCCCGGGAGTCGGTACGACGGCATGACGACCGGGGCGGCGCGCGTCCCTAGTCTTTAGGTCAAGCGGCGGGCGGAGTACTCGTCCCCCGAGGTCAACGCCCGCCGCCCCGGACCACCAGTGAGCAGGAGAGGGCCATGGCGAACACGGTGAGCCGTACGGTGCGTCCGACTCGCGGCAGCAGGATCGCCGCGATCGGGATACGTCCGTCGGGCACCCGGCATCCGCTGGTGGCGGTGGCGATGGTGCTGCCGCTCGCGGTGCTGCTCGTCGTGGTCTTCGGCGGCTGGCAGGCGGTGGTCACTCAAGCGTCGTCCGTGGCCGGTCTTATGGGGCGCTGACAGATCGCCCCAGACCCGGAAGAGCGGTCCGGGTCGGGGATACCGGTGACGAAACCCCGTGGGGACGGGGGTCCGGCGGACGGCATGTGATGCCCAGGTACCCAGCAACGGGTACCTGGGCATCGCCGGTTCGCGGGTTCGCGGCGTGTTTGACTGGCGGGGGAGGGACGAAAACGTATGCGGGAGCGAACAGTGAGCGCGGCCGAGCCGGCGCCGCCGGCCGTGGACCGGGCTCTGCGCGGGCTGGTGACCGGCCTGGTGCAGGACATCGAGGTGCTGGCCGAGCGCAGCGACAGCACCGTCGTCCGCTTCGGCGACACCGTGTTCAAGGCGCACGCCCCCGGCACCGACCGCGAGGCCCTGGCCCAGCGCGTCGGCGTGGCCGCTCACCCGCTGCTGGCCGGGATCCTGCTCGCCCCGCTGCCCCTGTCGCTGAACGCGGTCGCGGACGGCCGGCCCGTGACGGCCTGGCCGTACGGAGAGCCGGTGGCCCGGCACACCGACCCCGACGCCGCGCCGTGGGAGGAGGCCGCCGTGCTCCTCGCCCGGCTGCACGCGATTCCGCCCGCCGGGCCGGCCGGGGGCCGGGCCCTGCCGCCGATGCGCGGCCCGGCGAAGGCGGCCGCGGCCCTGGCGAGGATGCGCGCGGCAGGGCGGCCCGACCCCGCCGTACTGCGGGTCTGGGCCGCCCTGCCGGCCTGGGCCCGCGACGAGGCCCCGCCGCCGGACACGCCCCGCACCCGCACCCTCTGCCACGGCGACCTGCACCTGGGCCAACTCGTCCGGCACCCCGCGCCGTACGGCCCCTGGCGGCTGATCGATGTGGACGACCTCGGTGTGGGCGAGCCCGCCTGGGATCTGGCCCGCCCGGCGATGTGGTTCGCCGCCGGGGTGCTGGAGCCCGAGGTGTGGGCCCGTTTCCTGGGCGCGTACCGGGCCGCGGGCGGGGCCGCCGTGCCGGCGGACGGTGACCCGTGGCCGTATCTCGATGTGCCGGCCCGCGCGTTGGCCGCGCAGACCGCGGCGATCGCGGTGGCCAAGTGCGCGGAGGAAGGCCGCGTACTCGACGAAACAGAACAAGCCGTCCTCGATACCTGCCGCCGCATCGCGGAAGTATCGTGAACCGACCGACCCAGCTGAGCAAGGAGTTGAGCCGACGATGCACTGTCCCAAGTGCCATGGCCCGATGCAGACGTTCAACCGCAACGGCGTCCAGATCGAGCAGTGCGGCAACTGCCGGGGGATCTTCCTGGACTATGGCGAGCTCGAGGCGCTGACCCGCATCGAGGGCCAGTACGCCGCCCAGCCCGCCCCGCCGCCGCAGGCCTACCCGGCCGCCCCGCCGCAGGCGTACCCCCAGCAGCACGCTCCCGCCTGGGGCGCCCCGCAGCACGGCGGCCACGGCGGCCACTACGGCCACCACAAGCACCGCAGCCTGGGGCACATGCTGTTCTCGTCCTGACGCGTGCCGTCGGCACGGATGAGGCGACGAGTCGGTCTCATCCGTGCCGACTGCGGTGCGGTGGTGCCGGAAACGACAAGATCCCCAGGCCTGCCGTGAAGGCTGACCTGGGGATCGACTGTGGACGATACTGGGATTGAACCAGTGACCTCTTCCGTGTCAGGGAAGCGCTCTCCCGCTGAGCTAATCGTCCTCGGTGCTGCGGGTGGTGCCGCGTACTGCGTGCGCGATACTGGGATTGAACCAGTGACCTCTTCCGTGTCAGGGAAGCGCTCTCCCGCTGAGCTAATCGCGCGGGGATACAACAAGGGCCCTCGCGGGCCCAGTGGACGATACTGGGATTGAACCAGTGACCTCTTCCGTGTCAGGGAAGCGCTCTCCCGCTGAGCTAATCGTCCGTAGAGGTGGAGACGGGATTTGAACCCGTGTAGACGGCTTTGCAGGCCGTTGCCTCGCCTCTCGGCCACTCCACCAACGCAGGGGCTCGGGAAGAATCCCCCACTCCGAGCGGACGACCAGGTTCGAACTGGCGACCTCAACCTTGGCAAGGTTGCGCTCTACCAACTGAGCTACGTCCGCAGGTGCCGTTTGCCCGGGGCGCTTCCGCGTCCCGGCGACGTGTTGAACTCTAGCGGATTCCCGCGCCGCCTCCAAAACGCGTTTCCGCAGCGTGCCGGGCAGGTGACCAGGGCATCTCCTCGTCCGCCCCGGTTCTACACTCGCAGCAGACCCTCCCGACCGATCCAGGAACCCCCGTGCCCGACCTCGCTCCCATGGCCAGGTTCGGCGGCCTTGTCGCCTCCGACCTGCGCGATGTCACCACCGACCCCGCCGCTCTGGACTCCGCCGGCTTCTGGGCGGTGGCCGCCGGTTTCGAGGGGCGGACGGTGTGCGCGCGCTTCGGGGACGTACGTCCGGAACCGGCCGCGAGGCCCACGCGGGGTGTGCGGGATGTGCCGGCCGGTCGCTGGCGCGGGCCGGCTCAGGCCGACTGGACCTCCTCCCTCGACCGGGAGGCGTACACCGCGGGCGTACGCCGCATACGCGAGTACATCGCGGCCGGCGAGGTCTACCAGGCCAACCTGTGCCGGGTGCTGTCGGCGCCGATCGCGCCCGACGCGGACGTGGACGCCCTCACCGCGCTGCTGGCGCACGGCAACCCCGCCCCGTACGCGGGAACGATCCGGCTGCCCGGGCACGGGGTCGAGATCGCCACCGCCTCTCCGGAGCTGTTCCTGCGCCGCCGGGGCTCCGAGGTCGAGTCCGGGCCCATCAAGGGCACCGGACGGACGGAGGCGGACCTGCTGCCCAAGGACCATGCCGAGAACGTGATGATCGTGGACCTGGTCCGCAACGACCTCGGCCGGGTCTGCGTCACCGGCAGTGTCACCGTCCCCGAGCTGTGCGTGGTGGAGAAGCACCCGGGGCTGGTCCACCTGGTGTCCACCGTGCGCGGCGAGCTGCGCCAGGGCGCCGGCTGGGCGGAGCTGTTCGCGGCGGCCTTCCCGCCCGGCTCGGTGACCGGCGCCCCCAAGTCCAGCGCCCTGCGCATCATCGAGGAACTGGAGCCCGCCCCGCGTGGCCCCTACTGCGGCGGCATCGGCTGGGTTGACGCCGACCGGGGCACGGGCGAGTTGGCGGTGGGCATCCGTACCTTCTGGATCGACCGTACGCAGCCCGGCGAACCGTTTCTGCGCTTCGGGACCGGAGCAGGCATCACCTGGGGCTCGGACCCGGAGCGGGAGTGGGACGAGACCGAGCTGAAGGCGGCCCGGCTGCTGGCGGTAGCGTCGGGGGAGTACGGGGCGCAGTACCCGGCGCAGTACGAGACGACTTACGAGGAGACGCAGTGAGCAGCAGCATCTGGGTCGGCGGGGGGCTCCGGGACGCGGACGCGGCCACCGTGTCCGTCATGGACCACGGGCTGACCGTCGGCGACGGCGTCTTCGAGACACTCAAGGCCGTGGACGGCACCGCCTTCGCCCTCGACCGCCACCTGCGGCGCCTCGCCCGCTCCGCGCGCGGCCTCGGGCTGCCCGAGCCCGACCTCGAAGAGGTCCGCGACGCCTGCGCCGCGGTCCTGGAGGCCAACCCCATGCCGCTCGGCCGGCTCCGCGTCACCTACACCGGCGGCACCTCCCCGCTCGGCTCCGAGCGCGGCGACACCGGCCCGACACTCGTCGTGGCCCTCGGCACCGCCGCCGCACGGCCCGATACCACCGCCGTCGTCACGGTGCCCTGGACCCGCAACGAGAAGGGCGCCCTGGCCGGGCTCAAGACCACCTCGTACGGCGAGAACGTCGTCGCCCTCGCCCAGGCACACCGGCACGGCGCCTCCGAGGCCCTCTTCGCCAACACCCGGGGCCGGCTCTGCGAGGGCACCGGCTCCAACGTCTTCGTCGTCATCGGCGGCAAGCTCCTCACCCCGCCGCTCGCCTCCGGCTGCCTGGCCGGCATCACCCGCGAGCTGGTCGCCGACTGGAGCGGCGCCGAGGAGGCCGACCTCCCGCTGGACGCGCTTCAGGAGGCCGAGGAGGTCTTCCTGACCTCCACCCTGCGCGACGTCCAGAGCGTGCACTCCGTCGACGGCCGCCCCGTCGCCGCCGCCCCGGGCCCTGTCACCGCCAAGGCGATGCGCATCTTCGCCGAGCGCGCCGCCGCCGACGTGAACCCATGACCACGACGCTGCGCCCCGCCGAGCCGGAGCGGCGGGGGGCCGACGGAGTGCGCTCCCGCCGTTTCACCGTGTGCGTCAACAGCCGCCCGGTGGGCGAGATCACCGTCGGCACGGACGCCCGCTTCGGACCGGAAGTCGGCCGGATCAAGGGCCTGAGCATCGAGCCCGCAGACCGGCGGCGCGGCCGGGGCACGGTGGCCGCTCTCGCCGCCGAGGAGGTCCTGCGCGGCTGGGGCTGCCGCCGGATCGACGTCAGCGTCCCCGCCGACACCCCGGACGCCCCCGTCGCGCTCCGGCTCGCCGCCGCACTCGGCTACGTCGAGTGCAACCGGGCCATGGCCAAGCCGGTGGCGGCCTCGCCTGCCGGCCTTCCGGAGGGCAGCGCCGTCCGCCCCATGAACGGGGCCGAATACGCCGCCTGGGACGAGCGCGAACGCGCCGCCTACGTCCAGAGCTGGATCGACCGGGGCCTGACCCCGGCCCGGGCCGCCGCGCTCGCCGACGCCGACTACCGCGCCGCTCTCCCCGACGGCCCCGCCACCCCTCACACGGCCCTGCGCGTCCTCTCCCACCACGGCGCCGACGTCGGCCATCTCTGGCTCCGCCTCGCAGTCCCCGCCTGGGTCTTCCTCATCACCATCGACCCCGCCCACCGGGGCCACGGCCACGGCCGCTCCCTCATGCTCGCCGCCGAACGCGAATGCGCCGTCGCCGGCGTCCCCACCCTCGGCCTCAACGTCTACACCGCCAACACGCCTGCCGTGCGGCTCTACGACTCCCTGGGCTACCAGCCGACCGAGCACCACTTCAGCAAGCCGCTGCTCTGAGCCTGGCGTTCGGGCCTGTCCGGGTGGCCGGTTCCGTCCTCAATCGCCGGACGGGCTGTTCAGCCCGTCCGGCGATTGAGGACAAAGCGCAGCCGGCGGGCTGCGCAACCCGGCGAACGCATTCCGGTCACCGCACGAGCAGGCGGTCGGCGATGGCCTCGATGCGCAGGCGCAGGCCGTCCTGGCTCTTGCCGCCGTCGAGCCGCTCGCCGCCGATGACGTACGTGGGCGTGCCGGTGACGCCGATGGCCTTGCCCTCGGCCTGGTCGGCGTCGACGACGAGCAGGTGGCGGCCGTCGACGAGTGCGGTGTCGACCTCGTCGGCGTCGAGGCCGACCTCGGCGGCGATCTCGACGAGCAGCTTCTCGCCTCGGGTGCCGAGTTCGCCGGCGCGGGCGAGGACGGCCTCGGTGTAGGCCCAGCCGTTGCCCTGGACGAAGGCCTCCTCGGCGGCCTGGGCCGCGGCGTAGGCGTGCTTGTTCTTCTCCAGGGGGAAGTGGCGGAGCTGGATGACCAGCGCGTCGCCGTATTTGGCCCGCAGGGCGCGCAGGTCGTCCAGGGCGGTGGCGCAGTCGGGGCACTGCAGCTCGCACCAGTATTCGAGCACAGGGGAGGAAGCGTCGTTCATGACGGACAGTCTCCCACTCGCGGAGGAGGCGCCCCGGAGATGACCCTGATCCCGCCTCGGCACCGTGGCCCGGACGGCGGGGCCGGGTGCACGATGGAGGCATGCTCACTTCGACCGTGTGTGTCGCGCTGTCGGCGGCGGGTCTGGCCATCGCCCTGCTCACGGCTTACCGCAAGCGCTATCTGGCCGCGGTACGGACCGCCGCGTTCGCCCTGCTGCCGGTCGGCCTGTACATGACGGGGCTGGTCACCCTGGGGAGCAAGGTGGGGAAGGCGGTCGGCAGCTGGGCGTCCGACCTGGTCTTCAAGCCGTCCGTGTGGGCGGGCTTCGGCGTGCTGGCGGTGTCGGTGGTGCTCTACGCGGGGAGCCGGTTCGCGGCCGGCCGCCGCAAGGAGAAGGGCAGGGGGCGGGGCGCGGCGGCGGTGGCCCCGGCCTCGGCCGCCCCCGCGCTGCCGAAGTCGAAGCGAGCGCAGGCCACGTCCGATCTGTCCGACTTCAGTGATGTCGAAGAAATCCTCAAACGGCGCGGAATCTGAACGGATCTGAGACTCACAGGTCCACATACTGAGATCATCCCTGAGGGTGCGCGTGTTGGTCGCGCGCCCGCCCCGGCCTGCGCGATCATCGCCGTGGCGACCTCAACTGCCGCCCCCTGAGCGGTATTTGGCATGCCCAGGGGCGTACGGTTGTGCGAGTTCGCTTCCCCCGCCGAGCGACTCACGATCATCCCTGGGGCCATGGAAGCAGAAGCAGAGAACAACGAGCCCCGGGGTTGCCTGTTCGCCCTGTCCCAGCCGCCGCTGATGCTGTTCCTGACCGTGATCGGCGGGCTCATCGGCATCGGGGCGCTGTGCGACATCCGGCCGTTCTTCTGACCTCCGCCCGCTGACCTCCGGGCGGCGTCAGCTCGCCGTTTCCGCCTCGCGCCGCCGGGCCCGGTACGCCGCCACATGGAGCCGGTTGCCGCAGGTGCGGCTGTCGCAGTAGCGGCGGGAGCGGTTGCGGGACAGGTCGACGAAGGCGCGCCGGCAGTCCGGTGCGTCGCAGCGCCGAAGGCGCTCGCGCTCGTCGCCGACGAGGAGGAAGGCGAGCGCCATGCCGCCGTCGGCGGCGAGGTGGTCGGCGAGGGAGGCGCCGGGGGCGAAGTAGTGGACGTGCCAGTCGTAGCCGTCGTGGTCGGTGAGCCGGGGGGTGGTGCCGGCCTCGGCGACCAGGGTGTTGATCAGTGCGGCGGCCTCGGGGGTGGTGGTGGCCGCGAAGACCTGGGCGAAGCGGTCGCGTACCTCCCGTACCGCCTTGAGGTCCGGCTCAAGGAGCGGGCCGACCTCGCTGACGTCGTTGCGCTCGACAAAGGCCTGGAGCGCGGCGACGTCCGGCAGGCCCTCGTGGCCGTCGTACTCGGGGCCGGTGTTGATCAGATCCACGACGGAGTCGAGGGCGCACTTGGTGTCATGGTTGATCAGCACGGAATCGCTCCCTGGCCGGATATGGCGGGCGTTCCGGTGACTTTAGCGCGAGAGCCGCTGCCTCGGAGCTGTGCTCCGGAACAGCGGCTCTCGTGCTTGTGCTCGTGCTCGGGCTCGTGTCCGCGCCGTACCCCCGAGATCAGTACGGCCACGGACGGGCGGGTGGAACCTCAGCTCTCCGCGAGGATGTGGGAGAGCTCCGTGTCCAGGTCGAAGTGACGGTGCTCGGTGCCCGGTGGCACGGCGGCGTCGGTCCGCTTCAGGAACGACTCCAGGGCCCGCGCGGGGGCTTCGAGCAGGGCCTCCCCCTCGGGGGAGCTCAGGGCGATGCACACGACGCCCTGGCCGTGGCTGCGGGACGGCCAGACACGGACGTCTCCGGTGCCGGTGGGCCTGTGCAGCCCCTCGGCGAGCAGGTCGCGGGCGAATACCCATTCGACCGTTTCCTCGGCACCGGTGTGGAAGGTGGCGTGCACGGCATACGGATCGGCCGTGTCGTACCGCAGGCCCGCCGGGACGGGCAGTGACGATTCGCTCGACACAACGAGGCGCAGGTGCAGCTCGCAGCTGACCGTGGTGTTCATAAGCGCCAGGGCCTTTCGCTCAGTGTGCGCTCGGGGATTCGCACGTCGGCGAAATCGACATGCCACCAGCGGGGACGTTGTAAACCCCTCTGACTGGTTTGTGAGGCTTCTGGTACCTCATCCGGCGGAGTTCCGATATCGCCCGGAAGGCCATTCCGGTGATCGTCGTCGGTCGGGTACGTTTGTACATGTGACTGCGGAGAGTGACGAGCGTGAGGTGGCTGTGGGTAACGATGAGGGCGAACCCGGGGGCGAGGGCTCCGAACGGCCCCTGGGTTCGAGGGCGCCGCACTTCATCAGGCGGTCGCGGGCGCTGCATCTGAGCTGGCAGGTCGTGGTGTTCCTGGTCGGCCTGGCGGTGGTGGCCCTCGGGGTGGTGCTGCTGCCGCTGCCGGGGCCGGGCTGGGTGGTGATCTTCGCCGGCATGGCGATCTGGGCGACCGAGTTCGTGTGGGCGCAGCTCGTGCTGCGCTGGACCCGGCGCAAGGTGACCGAGGCCGCGCAGCGGGCGCTGGACCCGGCGGTGCGGCGCCGGAACATCATCCTGACCACGGTCGGCCTGGTGATCATCGGGGTGCTGGCGGCGGTCTACCTGGAGCGCTACGGCTTCGTCATGCCGTGGAACGCCAGCTGAACCGGCAGGTCGCCGCCATGGTCGGAGCGGCCGCTGAGGTGCGGTAATGTTGTGCGCGCACCGGGGCGATTAGCTCAGCGGGAGAGCACTTCGTTCACACCGAAGGGGTCACTGGTTCGATCCCAGTATCGCCCACCCGTCGCCCGCCACCGCCCTTCCAAGGGGCGCTGGCGCGCACACCGTTTGATTCCCGGACCGAGGGCCCGGAAGCCGAGAGGCTTCCGGGCCCTTCGGCGTTCCGGCCTGCGGCCTCTCGTGTGCGGTTGTCATGCGCCTGCAGATTCCTGTGTCAGAACCATTGACGTCCTGTGAGGCGCTCTTTAACGTTTCACGGCAAGCGCTTGCCTTAAACGTTTCAACTGCCCGAAGGGGGCGTGTCGTGAACGTTCGACGGAGTGTGCGCGCACTGAGGACGATGGGGGTCGGGGTCGTCGCCCTCGGGTTACTGGCGGTCGGCTGCGGCGGCGGCAGCGGGAGTTCGGCGGATGGAAAGGTGACGATCCGTTACTCATGGTGGGGCGCCGCGGACCGGGCCGAGCTGATCAAGAAGACGATCACGCTCTTCGAGAAGAAGCATCCGAACATCACCGTCAAGACGGACTTCCAGGAATACGGTGATTTCTGGACGAAGTTCAACACGCAGGCGGCCGGCGGAAATGCGCCGGACGTCTTCCAGAACTCCGTCGCATTCTTGCGTAAGTACGGTGAAAAGAATCTTCTGCTGGATCTCAACTCGCAGGTCAAGGCCGGGAATCTGAGCCTCAAGGACTTCCGTGCGGGCCTGGAGAAGGCCGGCGACATCGACGGCAAGCTGCTCGGCGTGCCCGTCGGCGGCAACACCTTCGCCCTGGTCTACAACCCCGCCGAGTTCAAGAAGGTCGGCGTCACGCCCAAGCTCGGCTGGACCTGGGACGAGTACAACACCGCCGTCAAGAAGATCAGCGAGGCCAAGGACGGCCTCTACGGCGCCAGCGACAACGGCGGCGTGATGTATCTGTACGACCTCTACCTGCGCCAGCACGGCAAGGCCTTCTTCACCGCCGACAAGACGCTCGGCTTCACCGAGGACGACCTCAGGCTGTGGTGGGGCGACCACCTCGCCGCCAACAAGGCCGGCGATCTGGTCCCGGCGAAGAAGAGCGAGCAGGTCAAGCCCAAGTCCTCGGTCAGCGCCGATCTGTCGGCGTCGGAGTTCACCTGGGACAACTTCCTGGTCCGCTACGGGGCGGAGACCAAGACCGCGCTGGCACTGGCGCCGATCCCGACCACGGACGGGAAGAAGACCGGGCAGTACATCTCCTCGCTGATGCTGAGCGGCTCGGCCCGCACCAAGCACCCCAAGGAGGTCGCCCAGTTCATCGACTTCATGACCCACGACCCCGGGGTCGGCAAGATCATGGGCTACAACCGCGGCGTCCTGCCGACCAACGCGCAGTTCGACGCGTACACCCCGACCGGGGTGGACGCCCAGGTCGCCGCGTACGAGAAGGAGGTCGCCGCCGCCGGGGTCATCGAGCCGATCACCCCGCACCCGGCGGGCGCGGATGTCTGCGAGGCGTCGCTGCTGCGGATCTACGGCGAGATCGCGCAGGGCACCACCTCGGTGGACAAGGGCGTGAGCACCTTCTTCAGCGAGGCGAAGACCGCGCTCGGTTCCTGAAGGTCCCGCGACTCCCGCGACTCCCGAGACTCCTGAGACTCCTGAGGTCCTGAGGGGGATCCCCGTGTCACACACCCAGACGCCCGCTCGCGCCGTCGCCCCGCGCGACGCCGCGCCCGGCCGCCCCGCCGCCACCGCGCGGCGGCGGGGCAGCGGCCGGGAGACCCTGGCCGGCTACCTGTTCCTGACCCCGTGGTGCATCGGGATACTGCTGCTGACGCTGGGTCCGATGCTGGTCTCGCTCTACCTGTCCTTCACCTCGTACAACCTCTTCGACTCCCCGAAGTGGGTCGGGCTGCAGAACTTCCAGGACATGTTCGCCGACGAGCGCTGGTGGAAGTCGGTGCGGGTGACCTCGGTCTTCGTGCTGGTCGCCACCCCGCTCAAGCTGGCCGTGGCGCTCGGCGTCGCCCTGCTGCTGGTCAGACCCCGCAAGGGACAGGCCTTCTACCGCTCGGCCTTCTACGCCCCCTCGCTGATCGGGGCCAGCGTCAGCGTCGGCATCGTCTGGCGGGCGCTGTTCAGCAAGGACGCGGTCGTGGACCAGGCGGGCAGGCTGTTCGGCCTGCACACCGACGGCTGGATCGGCGACCCGGACTGGTCGATGCCGACCCTGGTCGCCCTGTCCGTGTGGCAGTTCGGCGCGCCGATGGTGATCTTCCTGGCCGGGCTGAAACAGGTGCCGCGCGAGCTGTACGAGGCGGCGGAGGTGGACGGCGCGAGCTCCTGGCGGCGGTTCCGTTCCATCACGCTGCCGATGATCTCGCCGGTGCTCTTCTTCAATCTGCTTCTGGAGATCATCCACTCCTTCCAGGTCTTCACCTCCGCCCTGGTCATCGCCGGCCCCGGCGGCGGCCAGGCGGGCGGTCCGGGCGGCTCGCTGCTCGTCTACACCTGGTACCTCTACGACCAGGGCTTCCAGCAGCTCCGGATGGGCTACGCCTCCGCGATGGCCTGGATGCTGCTGCTCGGCATCGCCCTGGTGACGGCCGTACTGTTCCGCACCCAGAAGCTGTGGGTGCACTACGAGGAAGAGGGGACGGGGGCCCGATGACCACCACGCTCACCGCTTCCGGCCGTCGCAACGCGCGCTCCGTCGCCTGGCACCTCGGGGCGCTGGCTCTGCTGGCCGTGGTCCTCTACCCCGTGGTCTGGGTCATCGGCGCCTCGCTCAAGCCCGGCGACCAGATCATCGGCAGCCTGCAGTTGCTGCCCGGCCACCCGATCGCCGCGAACTACCGGCGGCTCACCGAGGGCATCGCCGACATCCCGATCTACTCGTTCTTCGTGAACTCGCTCTTCGTGGCGCTGGGTTCGGTGGTGGGGGTGCTCTTCTCCTGCTCCCTGGCGGCGTACGCGTTCGCGCGGATCCGTTTCGCGGGGCGGAATCTGCTGTTCACGCTGATGATCGGCACGCTGCTGCTGCCGTACCACGTACTGATCATTCCGCAGTACGTGCTGTTCCAGAAGCTGGGGCTCATCAACACCTATGTGCCCCTGCTGCTCGGCAAGTACCTGGCGGTGGACGCCTTCTTCGTCTTCCTGATGGTGCAGTTCATGCGGAATCTGCCGAGGGAGCTGGACGAGGCGGCGCGCCTGGACGGCTGCGGGCATCTGCGGATCTACTGGAGCATCGTGCTGCCGCTGTGCCGGCCGGCGCTGATCACCAGCGCGATCTTCACCTTCATCTGGTCGTGGAACGACTTCCTCGGGCCGCTGCTCTATCTCAACGAGCCGGAGAAATACACCGTCTCGCTGGGCCTGAAGATGTTCATCGACCAGGACAGCATCGCCGACTACGGCGGCATGGTGGCGATGTCGCTGGCCGCGCTGGTGCCGGTGCTGCTGTTCTTCCTCGCCTTCCAGCGCTATCTGGTCGAGGGCGCGGCGACCTCCGGGCTGAAGGGCTGAGCCGGTGGTCGTGAGGCAGCGGTACGCGCGCTACTCGCGGTTCGCGCTCTTCGCCGAGTGCATGCTCACCGGGGCATGGCTGGTGGTCGCCGCGCTGCCGCTGGTGACGCTGCTGCCCGCGTTCGCCGCCGCGTGCGGCCATCTGCGGCGGTACCTGGACGGCGAGCGGGCCGGATGGCGGGAGTTCGCCGCCGGGGTGGTGGCCGCGACCCGGACCGGGTGGCGCTGGTCGCTGGCGTGGTGGGCCGGGCTCGGGCTGCTGGCCTTCGACTGGGCGGTGGCGGGGTCCGGACTGCTCCCGGGCGAGCGGGTGATGGCCGCCGTCAGCGTGGTGGGCGGGTCGGCGCTGGTCGTCGTGGGGCTCCGTGCGGCGGCCTGCTGGCCGCAGGCCCCGGCGGCGGTCGCCCGGCGGGCGGTGGCCTCCGACCCCGGGGGCTCGATGCTGCTGCTGGGCGGGCTGGCGGTGGTCGCGGTGGCGGGCTGGATGCTGCTGCCGCTGGCGGTGCCGGCGCTGGGTTGTCTGGCGGGGGCCGCGGTGGCGGTGGAACGGCGTATCGGCGGCTGAGGGGCCGTCCCTGTGTATGTCATGCACCTGACTTATGTCTTCTTACGCAGTCAAGGAAGGGAAGAAACATGTCCCCGATTCCCAGGCGCACCGTGATCAAGGCGGCCGCGATCGCCGGAGCCGCCACCCAGTTCAGCTGGGCGCTCGGCGCGAACGCGCCCACCGCGACGGCCGCCGACGACACCCCTGCCGAAGTGGTCTGGCTGGAGGACGGCGGCCTCGGCCAGGCCCCCGGCAGCACCTTCGGCGTCCCGTGGCCCAAGGGCCGGTACGCCGCCGGCACCGCGTTCGCGCTCGCCGCGGAGGACGGCACGGACATCCCCGTACAGACCTGGCCCACCGCCTACTGGCCCGACGGGACGCTGAAATGGACCGCGCACGCGGTCGGTCCGGATGCCGGGCCGGCGGCGAAGTACACCCTCACGCCCGGATCGGTGGCGGAGGCGCCCGCGAAGCCGGTCACCGTGGACCGCGCGGGCGGGACCATCGACGTGGACACCGGAGTGGTGGTCACCAGGATCGGCAAGAGCGGCAGCACCCTCATCAAGTCCGTGCTCCGCGGCGGCACCGAGATCGCCAAGGACGGCAGGCTCGTCCTCATCAGGCAGCCCGAGATCAGCGAGGGCGACCAGGGCAGCGACAAGTGGGAGCGCTTCGAGAGCGTCATCGGCGAGGTGGCCGTCGAACAGGACGGCCCGGTCAGGGCCGTGGTCCGCATCGACGGCAAGCACCGCAAGGGCAGCCGCCAGTGGCTCCCCTTCTCCATCAGGCTGTACTTCTACGCGGGCGCGGACTCCTTCCGCATGGTGCACACCATCACCTACGACGGCACCCAGGAACCCGGGCAGAACTCCGGCGACTTCATCCGGGGCCTGGGCGTCCGCTTCACCGTCCCCATGCGCGACGCCGCGTACGACCGCCACGTCCGCCTCGCGGGCGAGACGATCAGCGGGAAGACCGGCTTCCTCACCGAGGCCGTGCAGGGCATCACGGGGCTCCGCCGCGACCCCGGCGCCACCGTCCGCGCCGCCCAGGTCGCGGGCGAGAAGCTGGCCGACCCCGCCACCTGGGACCAACGGGTCACCACCCGGCTCCAGTACATCCCCCAGTGGGGCGACTACACCCTCAGCCAGCTCTCCGCCGACGGCTTCACCCTGCGCAAGCGCACCACCCCCGGCCACGGCTGGATCGGCGCCGGAGGCGGCGGCCGCGCCACCGGATTCGGCTACGTCGGCGGGGCGGGCGGCGGCCTGTCCTTCGGCCTGCGCGACTTCTGGCAGAAGCACCCGGCCCAGCTCGACATCCGCGACGCCCACACCGACGAGGCCGAGGTCACCGTCTGGCTCTGGTCGCCCGAGGCCCAGCCCATGGACCTGCGCTTCTACCACGACGGCATGGGCCAGGACACGTACGCCGAACAGCTCGAAGGCCTCAACATCACCTACGAGGACTACGAGCCCGAATTCGGCACCCCCTACGGCATCGCCCGCACCAGCGAGCTGTACTTCTGGGCCAACGCCGCCACCCCCACCGCCGCCGTGCTCGCCGGACAGGCCGCCGTCGTCCGCACCCCCGCCCAGCTCGCCGCCGCGCCCGCCGTCCTGCACCGCGCCGGGGTCTTCGGCGGCCTCTTCACCCCCGTCGACCGCTCCACCGCCGCGAAGGCGGCCATCGAGGACCACCTCGACTTCCTCTTCACGTATTACAAGGACCAGGTCGAACAGCGCCGCTGGTACGGATTCTGGGACTACGGCGACATCATGCACACCTACGACCCGTCCCGGCACCAGTGGTGCTACGACGTCGGCGGCTACGCCTGGGACAACTCCGAGCTCTCGCCCGACCTCTGGCTCTGGTACGCCTACCTGCGCTCCGGCCGCGCCGACATCTTCCGCTTCGCCGAGGCCATGACCCGCCACACCGGCGAGGTCGACGTCTACCACCTCGGCCAGTGGGCCGGCCTGGGCACCCGGCACGGCGTACAGCACTACGCGGACAGCGCCAAGCAGCAGCGCATCAGCAACACCACCTACCGCCGCTACTACTACTTCCTGACGGCGGACGAGCGGGTCGGCGACCTGATGCACGCCAACGTCGACTCCGACGAGACCTTCCTCGTCCTCGACCCCATCCGCAAGATCCGCACCGAGCCCTACACCCCTGACCGCCACGCCCTCTCCATCGGCTTCGGCACCGACTGGTCCGGCCTCGCCTCCGCCTGGCTAACCGAATGGGAACGCAACGGGCCCAAGGCCGAGAAGGCCAAGGCCCGCCTCCTGGGCACCATGGAGACCATCGCCGCCCAGCCCAACGGCTTCGTCCAGGGCAGCGGGCTCTACGACCTCGACACCGGCCGCTTCGCGATCGCCTCCGCGCCCGTGGTCGGCGTCTCCCACCTCTCGGCGGTCTTCGGCCTCGTCGAGATCTGCGCCGAGGTCATCGACCTGGTCGAGGTCGACGGCTTCAAGGCCGCCTGGCTCGACTACTGCCGCTACTTCAACGCCACCAAGACCCAGCAGGCCGCCCGCTACGGCTCCAACTTCGGCACCCTGCTGCTCTTCCAGGGCCACGCGCGGCTCGACGCCTACGCCGCCGTGCAGACCGGGGACGACACGCTGGCCGCGCGCGCCTGGAGCAAGTTCTACAACAGCGACGGCTACGTCGAGACCGCCACCACCTGGAAGACCACCGCTCTGGCGGGCCCGGACGTGCTCGTCCCCGGCGGCGAGGCGGCCTGGGTCTCCACCAACAGCACCGCCCAGTACGGCCTGGCGGCGATCCAGAACCTCGCGCTCGTCGGCGACAAGATGTGAGCCCTTCGGGCATGAAGGACGTCGCCCAGGACGCGGGCGTGTCCGTGGGAACCGTGTCCAACGTGCTCAACCGGCCCGAGCGCGTGGCCCCCGCCACGCGTTCACGGGTCCTGGCCGCGATCGAGCGGCTCGGCTACGTACGGAGCGAATCGGCCCGGCAGTTGCGGGCCGGGCGCAGCCGCATGCTCGCTCTGCTCGTGCTGGACCTGGCCAACCCCTTCTTCGTCGCCGTCGCCAAGGGCGCCTCGGCGGCGGCGAGGGAGGCTGGGCTCGGCGTCATGGTCTGCCACAGCGCGCAGAGCGCGGCGGAGGAGGCCGAGTACGCGGGCATGTTCGCCGAACACCGCGTCCGGGGCGTCCTGGTGACCCCGGTCGACGCGACGGGGCTCAGCCTCGCCCCGCTGCGGCGCCAGGGCATCCCCTACGTCTGCGTCGACCGCCTCGCCGGGCCCGGCGAGGCCGCCTGCTCCGTCTCCGTCGACGACCACGCCGGCGCGGCGCTGGCCGTCGGCCACCTCGTGGCCCGGGGCCACCGCCGCGTCGCCTACGTCAACGGCCCCCTGCATCTGACCCAGTGCCGCGACCGCCTCACCGGCGCCCTGTCCGTCGCCCCCCACCTCCACGTCCTCGACGTCCCCCGCCTCGACGTCGCCGCCGGCCGCGACGCCGGCGCCCGCCTCCTCGGGCTCACGCCCCGCCCCACCGCCGTCTTCTGCGCCAACGACCTCATCGCCCTCGGCGTCCTCCAGACCCTCCACACGGCCGGCCTCCGAGTCCCCGACGACCTCGCCCTCGTCGGCTACGACGACATCGAATTCGCCGCCGCGGCGGCCGTTCCGCTGACGTCGGTCCGTCAGCCCGCCTTCCTGATGGGCCGCCGCGCCGTCCGTCTCCTCCTGTCGGAGGCCGACCCCGACCACGTCCACGAGCGTGTCGTCTTCCCACCCCACCTCACCATCCGCCGCAGCAGCGGCCCCGGCTGACGGCCCGGGCTCCGCCCCCGGGCTCCGCCCGGCCCTGCCAGGGGCTTCGCCCCCGGACCCCTGAACGCCCTTCGGGCGTGTCCTCAAGCGCCGGACGGGCTGGGTTGGCCGGTGTGCGCCTGCTGTTGTGGTCTGGTCGGGGCCGCCTGCCGGGACTGCGTCCTCAGCGCTCGCGACTTGGGTCGGCCTTGTTCGTGCCCGGGATCCTCGCTCGTCGCTTCCGGGCGCATCCCTCCACCGTCCCCTTCGGCCGGTTGGCGGCCACCGGCCGGTAGGGGTACAGGTTCTCAAGCCCGGGCGGGCTGACTCTCCGTCCGGCCGGGAGGGGACACGCCGGGGTTCTCCCGCAGGCGACGAGCGAGGATCCCGGGCACGGACAAGCAAGGTGCCCGAGTCGCGAGCGCCGAGGAGAGAGGCCCCGGTGGTGGCACCGACCCCCAGGCCAACCCAGCCCGTCCGGCGTTTGAGGACGGAACCGGCAACCACGGCCATCGGCACGCCTTCGGCCACCGTCCGACGGCCGGAGGCCGGCGCAGCGGCCCGAAGCAAGCGCAGCGCCCGCGAGGGACGCAGACAAGAGGGGCCCCAGCCTGTCCGGCGGGTCCGGGTGGAGCGCGGTTTACCGGAGGCGCCCCAGCAGGTCCCGCACGCGCCGCACATCCCGCAACCGCTGCTCGTACGTCGCGCCGACCGCCAGCAGCAGCACCCCCGCAAGGGCGAGCGGCAGCCAGCGCGGCAGCGCGCCCACGGCCTGTACGACGAACGGCGCGAGCTCATGGAGCGCGTCGAGTACGAGAGCCGAGCCGCCGAGAACGAGGGGTGCCCGCAGCCGGTACCGGGCCCCGGTCAGGGTGACGGCGAGGGCGCCGGCGCCCAGGAGGAGGGGCCGGAGCCAGTCCGGGTCGGTCCAGGCGGCGATGAGGCTCGGCAGGAGCGTGGCCAGGAGCCCGGCGCCGTAGGCGGTCCAGGAGGAGGAGGCCGGGTCGCGGCGGCGCCGGAGGAGGCCGATGGAGAGGGCGGCGAGGGTGACGGGCAGGGTGTAGGCCTCGGGCATCGTGATGTCGGAGGCGGACAGCCGCACCCAGGTGGCGGCCACCATGAGCGCGGCGCCGGCATACCCGGCGGCGGGCCGGCGGTCGGCGCGCAGGGCGACCGCGCCGGCCAGGACGCCGGCGAGGGCGAGGACGAGCGCCAGAACCGGGAGGTCGCCGTCGGCCGCGGCGATGACCACGGCCGGCAGTGCCGTCACGTACCCGGCGCATTCCATGGCCAAAGCCCGCACCAGAAAGGCGAGCCCGACGGCCGCCGCCGCGACACCGAGCACCGCGTACGCGGCCCCGTACGAGGGTCCGACCCAGGCGAGGCCCGCCGCGCAGGCGACGGCCGCCGGCCCGCCGACGGCTCGGGCGTCCGCCCCGGGCCCGGCGGCGGTGCCGGCGAAGGCCACGAGCAGGACGCCGAACACGGCCATGCTCACGGACCAGTCGTCGAGCCCCCAGGCCGCGGCGGTCGCGGCGAGTACGACCGCGCTGCCGAGCGCGGTCCGGCGTATCGCCCGCCCGCCGGTCGTCTGGGCGGCCACGAGAAGCAGCGCCACCACGGCCACCCTCAGCAGCACCGCCACCACGTACGGCAGCCCGGAGGCCACCGGCAGTACGGCGGCCGCGACCGCCCCCAGGACCACGGCCCCGCAGTGGGCGGCCGTGCGCAGCCGGTCCGGCACCGGGCCGAAGGCCGCCAGGACGGCCAGCACCGCCGGAACCACGACGGCCGAAGCCGGTCCGTGCGCCGCCGAGGGCCCGAACACCCCGGCGGCCAGCGCGGGCAGCGCCCACAGCAGAGCCAGCCCGTGCACCGCCCCGGCCCCGATGGCGACGCCCTCGATGGACGGCCGGGGCACCACCAGCACCACGTACAACACCGCGACCGCGCACGCCAGATACCCCGGCACCGCCCAGTCCGCCGCGACCTCCACCCGCACCGTCCCGCCGAACGCGGCCACCGCGGCCAGTCCGGCCACCGCCCCGCCCGGCGCCCGCAGGCCGGACGCGAGGGCGATGCCCGCGCCCGCCAGCAGCAGCGCCGAGGCCCGGGCCGCGTCACCGAGGCCGTGCGCGTCGAGGGATAGCACCAGCGCCACGCCCAGACCGGCGAGCCCGGTCACCGAGCCGAGGACCGCGGCCAGCAGCCGGAGCCTGCCGCGCACCGCCGCGTCGAGCGCCGCCGTCCCCAGCAGCGCCGCGCCCGTCCAGTACGCCGACCCCGACGCGAGCGCCAGCAGCGGAAGCGGGAGTTGCGCCAGCAGCAGCGCCCCGGGACCGGGCAGGAGGAGCCGCCGGGTCAGCGGCAGCCGTCCGTACGCCGCCCAGAGGGCGCAGATCAGGCCGATCGACACCGCCGCGTACCGAAGCCCGTCGGTGTCCGCGAAGGCGACCCGCCGGACCGCGTACGCGTCGAGCAGCAGCAGGACCAGCCCGAGGCAGGCGATGACCTCGCCGGTGGCGTTGAGGGCCCGCCGCACCAGCAGCGCCGGGACGGCCACCACGGCGGCGGTGAGCGCGCCCAGCACGAGGGCCCGGCCGCCGATGCCGAGATGCCCCCAGCTGACGAGGGTGAAGGCGACCGCCGCGACCGCGAGCAGCACGCCGCCCAGCGACAGCAGCAGATTCTGCGCCGCCCGGGGCGAGGCCTCGCGCCGCGGCGGACGGTGACCGGCCGGCGTCCCCCAGCCGGCGGGCGCGGATGCGGGGGCGGGCCGCAGCAGCGCCAGCAGCCGCCCCCGCCGGTCCAGCAGCCGTGCGCGCTCGGCGTCCAGTGCCAGGAGCGCCCGGTTGACCTCCCGCAGCTCCTCCACCGGCGCACCGGTGAGCGGCAGCGCGCAGCGCGGGCACACGGCGGCGGCCCCGGGGCCGGTCAGGGCCCACCCGCAGGCGGGGCAGCGGTCCGGTGGCGGTGGCATGGTTTCCATGACCGGAGTGTGGCGCGGGACATGCCGCGTCACATGGGGCCTGGTACTCAGATCCCGCCTGAGTACCCACTTCCGATGGACACTTGGCCCATGGACTGGTGCCGTTACCGCTTCCGCAGCTCCTGGGATGTCACAGCCGCGCCCGCCGCCGTCTACCGCGTCCTGGAGCGCCCGGACGAGTACCCCTCCTGGTGGCCCCAGGTCCGCGAGGTCCGCCGCACCGGCGACACCACCGGCACCCTGCGCTTCCGGTCGGCGCTGCCGTACGACCTCTATGTCACCGCCCACGCCACCCGCCAGGACCCACGGGCCGGGGTCCTCGAAGTGGCCATGTACGGGGACCTCGAAGGCTGGGTCCGCTGGACGATCCGGGAGAACGGCGGCGGGGGCACCCACCTGCTCTTCGAGGAGGACGTGATCGTCAACAAGCCCCTGATGCGCCGCCTGGCCGTCCCCTGCAGGCCGCTGTTCCGTGCCAACCACGCGCTGATGATGCGCGAGGGGCGCCGCGGGCTGCGGTCCCGGCTCGACGGCTGCGGCGATGACGGCGGCAACGGTGGCGGCAACGGTGGCGGCAATGGCGTTTGAACGCACCGCCCCGTGCCCTGTATTGTTCAGGTCGTCCCGGGCGATTAGCTCAGCGGGAGAGCACTTCGTTCACACCGAAGGGGTCACTGGTTCGATCCCAGTATCGCCCACAGATCGTGAGAGGCCGGTCCGTCACCGACGGACCGGCCTCTCACGTATGCCATGGGTGCGTCACGCCGCCGGCTCGTCCGGCACCGGAACCGGCACCGGCTCCCGCCGCAGCGGCCACGCCGGGTCCACGCTCTCGTCCGTACCGTTGCGCGAGAACCAGGTCTGCAGGCCCCGCGCCTGGGCCGCGTGCCACACCGCCTGCCGCGTGTGCAGCTCGGCCGGGGGCATCGCGCCCACCCGGCCCTCGAAGCGCAGCCCCACCGCCCGGACCAGGGCCAGCGAGGCTGCCGCGTCGGCGGCCGCGTCATGGGCGTCGGTCAGCGGCACGCCGTAGTGGGCGCACAGGTCGCTCAGGGTCCGGCGGCCCTTGCGGTAGCGGTCCAGGTGCTTGTCCAGGACCCGGGGGTCGATGACATACAGCGGTGCCCGCACCAGGTGGGCGGCCAGCGTCGTACCGCGATGGCGCCGCAACTCCCGGTCGAGCAGGGTGAGGTCGAACGGCGCGTTCATGATCACCAGTGGGATCCCGGCCGCCGCCTGTGCGCCCAGCGCCCTGGCCAGCTCCTCCACCACCGGTCCCGGCCGCCTGCCGTGCTGCCGCAGGTAGGCGTCGGACAGACCGTGCACGGCGCGAGCGGCGTCCGGGACCGGGACGCCCGGGTCCACCAGCCACTGCTCGGCACGCGGTTGGGTTCCGGGGCCGTCCTGAACGACCAGGGCGGCCGAGACTATGCGGTCCGACTCCACGTCAACTCCGGTGGTCTCCGTGTCGAAGGCGGCCAACGGCCCGTCGTACCAGCGCGGCATGGCGTACTCCCGTACAGGTGAAGGGGGATTGAGGAGGCCGGCGGACACCGCCCTTCTCAGTACGTACCCGTGACATGCCGTCACTGAACCAAAACGGTTTACGGTACACAGCTGGCGGGGATGACGCAAGAGACACGGGGACACAAGAACGCACATTGAGCCACAGCGGACCACAGCGGGCCACAACGGGGAAGGTACGAAGAGCAATGGCGATCACGCAGCCCGAGCCGGGCGGGCTGTCTCCTGCGCCTTTGCGCGGGGCGCTCGCCACCACCAGTTGCATGGAGACACTTCAGGTGGGGTATCTGCATGCTGTAGCGGCCGCGGCGGGCTGCTCGCTCGCCCAGCCCTTCCCGGACTACGGCATCGACTGGCACATCAGCCACAGCGCACGCGGCGGCGGCCATGCCATCGATGACGAGGTGACCATAAAGGTCCAGCTCAAGTGCACCTACCAGGTGGCCCCGAGACCACCGGGACCCACCTTCGCCTTCACCCTCGACAACGAACACCTGGTGAAACTGGCCCGGACACCGGTGTCGGTTCACAAGATCCTGGTCGTGATGCTCGTGCCCCGCACGCCCGAGGAGTGGCTGCGCGCCAGCCACGACCGCCTCGAACTGCGGCACTGCTGCTACTGGATCAACCTGGCCGGACACCCGGTGACCGGCCGGAACAGGACGACCGTGCGGATACCCACCGCGCGGATATTCGACGACCGCGCGCTCTGCGAGATCATGACGCGGGTCGGGGCGGGAGGGAAGCCATGACGGACCGGCTCAGCCCACTTCACCGGCCGGACCCCTCGGCGGGCGACTTCGCGCTGCCCGCCCCGGAGCGGGTCGACCCCGCGGTCCTCACCGCGCTGCTCGCCCGGCACGGCTGGCAGCGACGCGGCGGCGCTCCCGGCCGCTACACCCGCTGGACCCCGCCGGGGGACGCCGGCACCAGCCTGCTGGTGCCCGAGCGGCAGCGGGGCGGCCAGTACGCCGACCACACCGATCTCCTGGCCGAGGCCCTCACCGCCCTCGCCCGCAGCGGCGCGCCCTCCGCGCGCGACGTACTCACCGCCCTCACCGTCCCCGGCGACGAGATCCGCTGGATCCGCGACATGCCCCGCGTCGCCGACGCCGTCCCCTGGCCCGCCGCCGGACAGCTCCGCTCCGCCGCCCGCGCCATGCTCATGGCCGCCGCCCGCGCCGAACGCGGCCCCGCCGGCTACTACGGCGAACGGCACGGCCGCTTCGCCGCCGCCTTCCTGGAGCAGGTCCTCGTCGGCCCCTCGCCCGGCGGCCACCTCCTCACCGCGTACGCGCCACTGCACGGCGACCGGGCGGTCGTGACGACCCTGCTACGCGCGTTGCAGGCGACCCGCGACGCCGTGGACTACCAGCGCACGACCGGCGGCATGGAAGCGTTCGACAACGCCGTCGGCCTCGGCGTCTGCCACGAGCTCACCGAGTCGCTGATCCGCCTGGTGCGCGGAGCCGAGGGAACGGCCGTCGCCATCGCCTGGTCGCCCGCCGCCGGACCGCCGGCCGGCTTCGCGGCCCGACCCGAGCCCGTCGAGTTCTCACCTGGCGACCTCCCGGCCCTGGAGGCCGCCAGTCACCGTTACGTACGCGAGGAGCCCTCCCTCCCCGTCCGGGTCACCGGCACCGTGGTCCGCCTGCGCCGCCCCCGCCCCTCCGGCGGCGGCACCATCCGGCTGCGGGTGCTCGCCGGCGCCGACGTCCGCCAGGTCCGCGTCCACCTCGACGGCGACGCCTACCGCATCGCCGCCCACGCCCACCTCGTCGGCCTCCCCGTCCGCGTCAGCGGCCACCTCGACGCCCGCAGCGGCTTCCGCCGGATCACCCGGCCCACCTCCATCACCCCGGTCCACGTCGACGAGGCCGAGCGAGACCGCCTGCTCAAATCCCTCCAGGGCGGCATCGAGACCTTCGAGGACGCCTGCGGCGGCTGACGGCCAATGCTTATCGCTTCGCGTGGCACTCGGCCGGGTCGGTACGATTCAGCCGTGGTGCACCGTCCGGTGCGAACACAGCAGTGCATACGTCAGGAGAGAACCGGTGTCAGACGTCCGTGTGATCATCAAACGCGATTCCGATGAGCGGGAAGAGCGCGTGGTCACGACGGGTACGACCGCCGGTGAGCTCTTCGACGGCGACCGCGCCGTCGTCGCCGCCCGCGTCGCCGGTCAGCTCAAGGACCTCGCGTACGCCGTCGCCGACGGCGACGAGGTCGAGCCGGTCGAGATCACCAGCAAGGACGGCCTCGACATCCTGCGCCACTCCACCGCGCACGTCATGGCCCAGGCCGTCCAGGAGCTGTTCCCCGAGGCCAAGCTCGGCATCGGCCCGCCGATCAAGGACGGCTTCTACTACGACTTCGACGTCGAGAAGCCCTTCCACCCGGACGACCTCAAGCGCATCGAGAAGAAGATGCAGGAGATCCAGAAGCGCGGCCAGCGCTTCTCCCGGCGTGTCGTGACCGACGAGGCCGCCCGTGAGGAGCTGGCCGCCGAGCCGTACAAGCTGGAGCTCATCGGCCTCAAGGGCTCCGCCGGCGACGCCGCCGAGGGCGCGTCGGCAGAGGTCGGCGCGGGCGAGCTGACCATCTACGACAACATCGACGCGAAGACCGACGAGCTGTGCTGGAAGGACCTCTGCCGGGGTCCGCACCTGCCCACCACCCGCAACATCCCGGCCTTCAAGCTGATGCGGTCCGCCGGCGCGTACTGGCGCGGCAGCGAGAAGAACCCGATGCTGCAGCGCATCTACGGCACCGCCTGGCCGACCAGGGAAGAGCTCAAGGCCCACCTGGACTTTCTCGTCGAGGCCGAGAAGCGAGACCACCGCAAGCTCGGCAGCGAGCTGGACCTGTTCTCCATCCCCGAGGCGCTGGGCTCCGGCCTCGCGGTCTTCCACCCCAAGGGCGGCATCATCCGCCGCGAGATGGAGAACTACTCGCGCCTGCGCCACCAGGACGCGGGCTACGAGTTCGTCAACACCCCGCACATCTCGAAGGAAGAGCTCTTCGTCACCTCGGGGCACCTGCCGAACTACGGCGAGGCGATGTTCCCGCCCCTGGAGTTCGACGGGCAGAACTACCGCCTCAAGGCGATGAACTGCCCCATGCACAACCTGATCTTCGACGCCCGCGGCCGCTCCTACCGCGAGCTGCCGATGCGGCTCTTCGAGTTCGGCACGGTCTACCGCTACGAGAAGTCCGGCGTGGTGCACGGCCTCACCCGCGCCCGCGGCTTCACCCAGGACGACTCGCACATCTACTGCACCAAGGAGCAGATGGCGGGCGAGCTGGACTCCCTGCTCACCTTCGTCCTCGACCTGCTGCGCGACTACGGCCTCAGCGAGTTCGAGCTGGAGCTGTCCACCCGCGACGACTCCCCGAAGTTCATCGGCGAGGACGAGGAGTGGGAGGAGGCCACCGACGCGCTCCGCCAGGCCGCCGAGAAGCAGGGACTCCCGCTGGTCCCCGACCCGGGCGGCGCCGCGTACTACGGGCCGAAGATCTCGGTCCAGGTGCGCGATGCCATCGGCCGGTCCTGGCAGATGTCGACCATTCAGGTCGACTTCCAGCAGCCCAAGCGCTTCGAGCTGGAGTACACCTCGGCCGACGGCTCCAAGCAGCGTCCCGTCATGATCCACCGGGCGCTGTTCGGCAGTATCGAGCGGTTCTTCGCGGTCCTGCTGGAGCACTACGCGGGCGCCTTCCCGGTGTGGCTCGCCCCCGTGCAGGCGACCGGCATCCCGATCGGTGACGCGCATGTGTCCTACCTGCAGGACTTCGCCGCCGAGGCGAAGGCGAAGGGGCTGCGCGTCGAGGTCGACGCGTCCTCGGACCGCATGCAGAAGAAGATCCGCAACGCCCAGAAGAACAAGGTCCCCTTCATGATCATCGTCGGGGACGACGACGTGGCGGCCGGAGCGGTCAGCTTCCGCTACCGGGACGGCTCCCAGAAGAACGGCGTTCCGCGTGAGCTCGCGCTCCAGGAGATCGTCGACGCCGTCGAGCGGCGCGTGCAGGTCTGAGGCGGCGGGCGGGGAGGGGCACTTCCTCCCCGCCCGGCTCCTGCCCGGCCCAGGAGAATATGCTGGCACGCATGACGACTGAGCCGGAGCAGCAGATCGGAGTCGGGTCCCCGGACGCCTTTCAGCGCCTGTGGACGCCCCATCGGATGGCGTACATCCAGGGGGAGAACAAGCCGAGCGGTCCGGGGGCCGAGGACGGCTGTCCGTTCTGCACGATTCCGGCGAAGAGCGATGAGGACGGCCTGGTCGTCGTGCGCGGCGAGAGCGTCTACGCCGTCCTGAATCTGTACCCCTACAACGGCGGCCACCTCATGGTGGTCCCGTACCGCCATGTCGCGGACTACACGGACCTGGACGAGGCCGAGACGGCCGAGCTGGCCGAGCTCACCAAGCAGGCGATGGCTGCGCTGCGCGCCGCGTCCGGCGCGCACGGGTTCAACATCGGGATGAACCAGGGCCTCGCCGCCGGCGCGGGGATCGCCGCACATCTCCACCAGCACGTCGTGCCCCGTTGGGGTGGGGACACCAACTTCATGCCCGTCGTCGGACACACCAAAGTCCTCCCCCAGCTCCTTGCCGACACCCGCAAGATGCTCGCCGACACCTGGCCCGCTCCCCAGCACCGCTAGGGCCTGTCCGACCCTGATCCGCCGGACAGGCCCTGGGGGCGCGGGGAACTGCGCGACCGGCCGACCAGGACCCGCAGATCACGATCGGCCTCCCCGCGGAGCGTTACGCGTCGTACATGTCGGCCCGTCCCGGGTCGTGGCCCTGGACGAGGTTGCTGAGCAGGCCGGAACGGCCGGTGAACTTCTCGGTGTCGACGCCGTTGTCCTGCATGACCTGGATGGCGGCGGCGTGCACGGCGCGCAGCACGGGCGTGGCGGCGCGCAGCGCGTCGTCGGCCATGAAGCGGTGCTTCCAGGGCTTGTCGGCCCAGGTGTGGCGGAGGCCGAAGGGCTCGGGGAGGACGAGTTTGCCGCCGAGCCAGTCCAGGAGCGGGGGATACCAGCTGAAGGGCGCGCGGACCGAGACGCGGACGATCTCGTCGGTCTCGAGCAGGGGGAGGGCGACCTTCCTGGTCTCCCAGAAGCGGACGGTCTTGGGGATTTCCTTTTCCTTGGGGTCGGGCGGGCTGGTGAACATGGGATCGACGGGACCGAGGGCGTGCCCGGTGACCTCGACGCGCAGGGTGCTGGCGAGGACGGTGACGGTGACCAGGAGGGTTATGACGAGCTGGCCGTCCCAGAGGGTGAACTGGATGCCCAGATAGTGGCGGTTGCCCTTGCCGAACTGCTGCTCGTTGCAGATCCGCTGTATCTCGAAGTCCTTGACGGTGTAGCCCTCGACGTCCGCGCCGGTGGGCCGGACGACCTTTTTCGCGCCGGGGCCGATGGGGGCGACCACCCAGTGCCGTATGGAGGCCTTGGGGAAGCCGCCGGTGTGCAGGGGGCCGCGCTCCAGCTCGCGCAGGCGGCCGTGGATGGCCTTGATGACGTCCCAGCTGCGGAAGCCGTGGATCTCGGCCATGCCCTCGCGCGGGGTGAGCTCCTCGGCCAGCTGCCAGCTGCCCCAGCGGGTGCCCATGCCCAGTATTCCCTTGGGCCCGGCGTAGAAGACGACGTTGCTCTGCTGCTCCTGGGAGAGCTTGGCGAGGTTCTGGCGCAGCTGCTCGGCGCGGGTCTCGTTGGGGTTGCGGGGCACGGCCTCGGGGATCTTGGCGCCGACGCCGGAGCCGGAGACCAGGCCGGCCCAGCGGTCGCGGAGGTCGGCGGCGGTCTTCAGGCAGATGCGCTTGGCCCAGAACCAGCCGAGGATCGGGGCGATCATCATGAACCGCAGGTACTGCGCCAGGAAGCCGTGCAGGGGCGGCCTGACGACGAACAGGACCGCGAGGAAGCCGACGACCAGCAGGATGGCCGAGCCCAGCATGCCCGCCCGGTTGCCCTTGCTGTCCTGCTTGGCGATGAGGGCACGCAGCTGGAAGGCGCCGAGCCAGATCAGGACGCCGGGCAGGAAGAGGAGTCCGAAGATCGCGGCGACGACGGTGAGCCGGGCGTCGCGTTCCTGGCGTATGCGGTTGGCGGCGAGGCAGTGCTCGACGACGGTCTGCGGCTCGGCGCCGAAGGACTGGATGATCTCGTTGCGCCCGCCGCCCAGCATCCGCAACTGCACGGCCCGGGCGAAGGCTTCACCGAGCCGGGGCTGGAAGAGGGTGAGCTTGCCCTTGCTGAACGTGGTGACGGTGGCCGCGGTCCGGTCGGCCTCCGGCTTGTCCGCGTCGAGGGCGACGAACTTCTCGACCGTCTGGTCCTTCTCGTCGCGGTACGCGGCGGACGCGAGCGCCTGGGTCGCGGCGGTCTGCCCGTCCGCGCCGCTCAGCGGGACCTGGGCCCCGGGCGTCAGGAAGTCGAATTCCGAGCTGGCGAACCCTGAGAGTGACACTACCGCCCCCATCCATGCACGCCGACAGGCGAGTTGTCCCCCGGCCCATTCCCCGCCGGGGGAAACGGCACACTTTCCGATCTGCTCGCGATCCGCTCCTGATCGCCCACACAGCGTATAGCGGCGGCGGGCGGCGCGTCAGCGACCCGGCGCATCAGGCCTGTTCAAGCCTGTTTCCCGCGCCGGGTCGTCAACGGATCCGGGAGCGCTGCTACTTGGCTCCGGCCTCCTGCTGGTGCTGTTCGCGCAGCTTCACCGCGAGCTGCGGCGGCATCGGCTCGTGCCGGGCGTACTCGCGGCTGTAGCGCCCGGTGCCGTGGGACAGGGACCGCAGGTCCACGGCGTAGCGGCCGATCTCGATCTCGGGGACCTCGGCCCGCACCAGGGTGCGTCCGGGAGTCGCGGGCTCGGTGCCGAGGACGCGGCCGCGCCGGCTGGACAGATCGCTCATCACGGGGCCGACGTATGCGTCGGAGACCAGCACCCTGATCTCGGAGACCGGCTCCAGGAGGTGGATGTGGCAGTCCGCGGCCGCCTCCCGCAGGGCGAGGGCGCCGGCCGTCTGGAAGGCGGCGTCGGAGGAGTCCACCGAGTGGGCCTTGCCGTCGGTGAGGGTGACGCGGATGTCGACCACGGGGAAGCCGAGCGCGACCCCGCGCGCGGCCTGGGCGCGTACGCCCTTCTCCACCGAGGGGATGAACTGCCGGGGCACCGCGCCGCCGACGACCTTGTCGACGAACTCGATGCCGGAGCCGACCGGCAGTGGCTCGACCGCGATCTCGCAGATCGCGAACTGGCCGTGCCCGCCGGACTGTTTGACGTGCCGGCCGCGTGCGGCGGTCCGGTCGCCGAAGGTCTCCCGGAGCGAGACCTTGTACGGTACGGCGTCCACCTGGACGCCGTAGCGGCTGCGCAGCCGGTCCAGGGCCACGTCGACATGGGCCTCGCCCAGGCACCACAGCACGACCTGGCGGGTGTCCGGGTTCTGCTCCAGCCGCATGGTCGGGTCCTCGGCGACCAGCCGGGACAGGCCGACCGACAGCTTGTCCTCGTCCGCCTTGCTGTGGGCCTCGATGGCGACCGGCAGCAGCGGGTCGGGCATCACCCAGGGCTCCATCAGCAGCGGGTCGTCCTTGGCGGACAGGGTGTCGCCGGTCTCGGCCCGGCTGAGCTTGGCCACACAGACCAGGTCGCCGGCGATGGCGTGCGGGACGCCGCGCTGCTGCTTGCCGAAGGGCGAGGACAGGGCGCCGACCCGCTCGTCCACGTCGTGGTCCTCGTGGCCCCGGTCCTCCAGACCGTGCCCGGAGACGTGCACGGTCTCGTCGGGGCGCAGGGTGCCGGAGAAGACCCGGACCAGGCTGATCCGGCCGACGTACGGGTCCGAGGCGGTCTTGACGACCTCGGCGGCGAGCGGCCCGGCCGGGTCGCAGGTGAGCGCGGGCCGGGGTTTGCCCTGGGGGGTGGTGACCGGCGGCACCTCGCGCTCCAGGGGGGTGGGGAAGCCGCCGGTGATCAGCTCCAGCAGCTCCACGGTGCCGATGCCCTGCTTGCAGCCCTCGGCGGGCGGGGCGGCGGCGAGGACGGGATGGAAGGAGCCGCGCGCGACCGCTCGTTCAAGGTCCTGGACGAGGGTCTTGAGGTCGAGTTCCTCGCCGCTGAGGTAGCGGTCCATGAGGGTCTCGTCCTCGCTCTCGGCGATGATCCCCTCGATGAGCCGGTTGCGGGCCTCCGCCAGCCGGGGCTGCTGCGCGGCGTCGGGGTCGCGGTCGGCGCGCTCGCCGGAGGAGTAGTCGTAGACGCGCTGGGTGAGCAGGCCGGTCAGGCCGGTGACGGGCGCGTGGCCGTCGGGGCCCTCGGGGCCGTGCAGGGGCAGGTAGAGGGGGAGTACGGACTCGGGGGAGTCGCCGCCGAAGATCTCGCGGCAGACCTGCGTCAGTTCGTCGAAGTCGGCCCGCGCCGACTCCAGGTGGGTGATGACGACCGCGCGGGGCATGCCGACCGCCGCGCACTCGTCCCACACCATGCGGGTCGCCCCGGACAGCGTCTCGGGGCCGTCGGAGGCCGAGACGACGAAAAGGGCCGCGTCCGCTGCCCGCAGACCGGCCCTGAGCTCCCCGACGAAATCGGCGTATCCGGGAGTGTCCAGCAGATTGACCTTGATACCGCCCCATTCCACCGGTACGAGCGAGAGCTGTACCGAGCGCTGCTGGCGGTGCTCGATGTCGTCGTGGTCGGAGACCGTGGTCCCCTCGGCGACATGCCCGGCGCGGTTCACCGCCCCGGTGGCCAGGGCCAGCGCCTCGACCAGCGTTGTCTTTCCGGAGCCGCTGTGGCCGACCAGCACCACGTTTCGAATCTGCTCTGGCCTGCTGGCCTGGCCGGCCGTCGGTGCCCTTCCGGCGGCTCCTGGATTTGTCCTGTCGGCTGAACTGCCCACGGTCCTCGCCTCCCGGCGGTTGTCGCACGCGTGCGTACGGGCACTTCAAGGACGCCACGGGAGACCGCTCGGGGCGGCCTCGTCGACGCCCGCGGTAATTCGACCTTCCCACGCCGGTCCGGTCGCGTCCATACGTCGTACACGTGCCGGCGGGACGTCCCCTCACGCGTGGGCGCGCAGCGCGGCTGGCTACGATGGGCCAGCCGGTGGCCGACGGGGCCGCGCGGCACCCACCGACCTCCGGGAAGGCCATGCTGAACAAGTACGCGCGTGCTTTCTTCACGCGTGTTCTCACGCCGTTCGCCGCGTTCCTCCTCCGCGTGGGCGTGAGCCCGGACGCGGTGACCCTCATCGGTACCGGGGGCGTGATCGCGGGCGCGCTGGTCTTCTACCCCAGGGGGGAGTTCTTCTGGGGCACGATCGTGATCACCCTGTTCGTCTTCTCCGACCTGGTGGACGGCAACATGGCCCGCCAGGCCGGGGTCTCCAGCCGCTGGGGCGCCTTCCTGGACTCCACCCTGGACCGGGTCGCCGACGCCGCGATCTTCGGCGGCCTCGCGCTCTGGTACGCGGGCGGCGGCGACGACCTGGTGCTGTGCGCGGTCACCATCTTCTGCCTGGCCAGCGGCCAGGTCGTGTCGTACACCAAGGCGCGCGGCGAGAGCATCGGCCTGCCGGTCAACGTCAACGGGCTGATCGAGCGGGCCGAGCGGCTGGTGATCTCGCTGGTCGCCTGCGGCCTCGCCGGGCTGCACAAGTTCGGCGTCCCCGGCATCCAGTACCTGCTGCCTGTCGCCCTGTGGATCGTGGCCGTCGGCAGCCTGGTCACCCTCGGCCAGCGGGTCGTCACCGTACGCCGGGAGTCCTTCGAGGCCGACGCCGCGGCCGCCCGGAACCCGGAAGGGAGCGGGGCGGCGTGAAGGAACGGCTGACCGACGCCCTCTACGGAGCCGGCTGGGGCGCGGTCAAGCGCCTCCCGGAGCCGGTGGCGAACCGGCTCGGGCGGGACATCGCCGACCTGGCCTGGCGGCGGCGCGGCAAGAGCGTGGCCCGGCTGGAATCCAACCTGCGCAGGGTGGTCCCCGACGCGGACGAAACGCGCCTGCGCGAGCTGTCCAGGGCCGGCATGCGCTCCTACCTGCGCTACTGGATGGAGTCCTTCCGGCTCCCGGCCTGGAGTAAGGACCGGATCCGCGGCGGCTTCGAACCCAAGGACGTCCACCACCTGATCGACGGCCTCGCCTCCCCCCGCGGCGTGATACTCGCCCTGCCGCACATGGGCAACTGGGACCTGGCCGGCGCCTGGGTCACCACCAAGCTGGAGACGCCCTTCACGACGGTGGCCGAGCGGCTGAAGCCCGAGACCCTCTACGACCGCTTCGTCGCCTACCGCGAGGGCCTGGGCATGGAGGTCCTGCCGCACAGCGGCGGCGAGGCCTTCGGCACCCTGGCCCGGCGGCTGCGGGCCGGCGGCCTGGTCTGCCTGGTGGCCGAACGCGACCTGTCCGCGTCCGGCGTCGAGGTCGACTTCTTCGGCGACCGCACGCGCATGCCGGCCGGCCCCGCCCTGCTCGCCCAGCAGACCGGCGCGCTGCTGCTGCCGGTCACCCTCTGGTACGACGACTCGCCCGTCATGCGCGGGCAGGTCCACGCGCCCATCGAGGCACCGGCGGAGGGCACCCGGGCGGAGAAGACCTCCGTCATGACGCAGGCGCTCGCCGATGTCTTCGCCGCCGGCATCGCCGAGCACCCCGAGGACTGGCACATGCTCCAGCGGCTGTGGCTCTCGGACCTTGAGACCCGCGAGCCTCGTGAGACCAGCGAGCCCCGTGAGCCCAGCGAGCCCCGTGAGCCCCGTACAAGGGAGACTTCTTGAAAATCGGGATCGTCTGCCCGTACGCGTGGGACGTCCCCGGAGGCGTCCAGTTCCACATCCGCGACCTCGCCGAGCACCTCATCACGCTCGGCCACGAGGTCTCCGTCCTGGCGCCCTCCGACGACGACACCCCGCTGCCGCCCTACGCCGTCTCCGCCGGCCGCGCCGTCCCCGTCCCGTACAACGGGTCCGTCGCCCGCCTCAACTTCGGCTTCCTGTCCGCCGCCCGGGTCCGGCGCTGGCTGGCCGACGGCGCCTTCGACGTCATCCACATCCACGAGCCCGCCTCCCCGTCGCTGGGCCTGCTCGCCTGCTGGGCGGCGCAGGGACCGATCGTGGCGACCTTCCACACCTCCAACCCCCGCTCCAGGGCCATGATCGCCGCGTATCCGATCCTCCAGCCGGCCCTGGAGAAGATCAGCGCGCGGATCGCGGTGAGCGAGTACGCCCGCCGGACCCTGGTCGAGCATCTGGGCGGTGACGCCGTGGTCATCCCCAACGGCGTCGATGTCGGCTTCTTCGCCGACGCCGAGCCCAATCCGGACTGGCAGGGCGCCACCATCGGCTTCATAGGCCGCATCGACGAGCCCCGCAAGGGCCTGCCCACCCTGATGCGGGCCCTGCCGAAGATCCTCGCCGAGCGGCCGGACGTACGGCTTCTCGTGGCCGGGCGCGGCGACGAGGAGGAGGCCGTCGAGGACCTCCCGGCCCCGATGCGCGACCGGGTCGAGTTCCTCGGCATGGTCAGCGACGAGGACAAGGCGCGGCTGCTGCGCAGCGTCGACCTCTACGTCGCCCCCAACACCGGTGGCGAGTCCTTCGGCATCATCCTCGTCGAGGCGATGTCGGCGGGCGCGCCCGTCCTCGCCAGCGACCTGGACGCCTTCCGGCAGGTGCTGGACGGCGGTTCGGCGGGCGAGCTGTTCCCCGTCGAGGACGCCGACGCGCTCGCGGCGTCGGCGCTGCGCCTGCTGGGCGACCCGGAGCGGCTGGCGGAACTGCGGGAGCTGGGCAGCAGCCATGTGCGGCGGTTCGACTGGTCCACGGTCGGGGCGGACATCCTGGCGGTGTACGAGACGGTGGCGGCCGGCGCCGCGCATGTGGCGGCGGACGAACGGCTCAGCCTGCGGGCGCGCTTCGGGCTGGCGCGGGACTGACCGCCCGCAGTTCGACCGCGAGGGTGTCCAGGACGGCCGTCGTACGCGGCGAGGCCAGGCCGGTGGCGAACCGGGCGGCGTCCTGCCGCCGGGCGAGCGCGCCGTCGTGATCGCCGACGCGCAGGCGGGCGGTGGCGGCGCGGGCCGCGTAGATGGCGCGGTCGCGCAGGTGGGACGGGTCCTGGGCCGCGAGGGCGCCCTCCAGTAACTCCAGGGCCTCGGCGGATCGGCCGAGGTCGAGCAGGGCGGTGCCGGCCTGGGCGTCGAGTTCGGCGCCGTCGAACCAGTAGAGCCAGCCGGGATCGCCGGCACCGGCCCCGCCCGGGTGGCCGGTGTCCCCGGCGCAGTCGGCGAGCAGGTCGCGGGCGTCGTCCAGGGCGCGGCGGCAGGCGGCCTCGTCGCCGGTCCCGGCCAGCGCCCGGGCCCGGCGGGTGGCCAGCATGGCGCGGGTCCTGCGGGTGGCGCGGCCGGCGGCGGAGTCGGCCGCGTCGACGGCGGCCAGGGCGTCGCCGGGGTGCCCGGTGAAGACCGCCTGAAGGCTCAGCCCGGCCCAGATGCCCGTGGCCAGCGGCACGTCCCCGGCGTCGTGGGCGAGCCGCAGGGCGGTCAGGAAGTGCCGTTGCGCGGCGCTGTGGTGGCCGCAGTCGGCCGCCGCCCAGCCGCCGAGCTGCGCCAGGTCGGCGGCGACGCGGAACAGCCGTGCGTCGAGCCCCCTGCCGTACGGTCCCAGGGCCAGCAGGCCGGCGGCGATCGACAGATCGGCCTCGACCCGCTTGCGCACCGCGCCGCCGCCCAGCCGGTCGTCCAGCCTGCGCAGGCCGTGGACACCGGATTCCAGCCACTCGACGGTCTGGCCGGCGGTCTCCGCCGGGCTGGTCTCCGCCGGGTCGGCCGGACGCCGCTGCGGGGGGATCACGGGTCGCGCCGCGCCGAGTGCGGCGTCGGCCCATTCCCGCGCCGCTTCGCCCAGCCCGGGGCCGCTGGCGATCGGGTAGCCCCGGTTGTCCCGGGTGGCCTCCTCCAGCAGCGTGTGCAGCGCCGCCCCGGTCCCGGCCGGGGTCCAGGGCAGTCCGGTGGGCAGGCCCTCGTACGCGGGCAGCCAGCCGGGCCAGGGCCGGGCCCGCATTTCGTGCGGCGGCACCCTCAGGGCCCTGGCGAGGGCGCGCTGGCTGTCGCGCTCGGGGACGACGCCCCAGTGCTCCCAGCGCCAGATCTTCTCCCGCCGCGCGGCCATGGGCACCCCCAGCGCGCGGGCGTTGTCGGCGATCAGGCGGGCGAGGTCCTGGTAGCTCCAGCCATGGCGGTGCCGTAAGTAGCTCAGCGGGTGGGTCGGCGTGTTCGGAATCTCGTGCGGCACAGGTACCTGATATCAGCCGAAGCGGCGCCCCCGCAGCGACACTCGGACATTTGTGCGGGACAACAGCGAGACAACAGCTCTGCTCTTGAGGCGGAGCCTTCCCTACCGGTTGGCTGTGCCTGATCACAGCGAGTCCCGGGAAACCGCACCCGACGTGCTGTGACACACCCCCCACCCTCTTCAGAAAAGTGATGTGCGCCGTGGAGGCAGCCCGAGCATGACGCCACCTCCGCCTCCCTTCGGCCTGAGCCGTTCAAGGGGCAGGATCGCCTTCGATCCGGCACTCGACGACATCGGACTCGCCGCCGCCCGCACCGCCCTGTCCCAGGGCCGCTGGACCGACACCCGGGACCTGCTCGCCGCGACCGGCGACGACTGGGAACGCCGCGGCCACCGGCTGACCGTCCTCGGCGAGGCCCCGTCCACCGTCGCCTGGGCCGAGGACTGGCAGCTCGCCGAGCCGGACAGCGCGGACGCAGCGGCCCTGCTCGCCTGTGCCACCGCCTTCCGCGCCGTCGCGGGCAAGGCCGCCCCCGAGCGGGCCGCCGAACTCTGCCGCGCCGCCGCCCGGCTGGCCCCCGCCGACCCCACTCCCTGGCTCGCCCTCCAGATCCTGGCCCGCCACACCGGCACCCCCGACGAGCAGGAACGCGCCTTCGACCAGGTACGCGCCCGCCACCGCAGCCACCACCACGCCCACCACCTCATGACCGCCTGCCTCGCCGAACGCCAGGGATCCGACAGCGACCGGCTGCACCACGAGGTCTACGAGTTCGCCGAATGGGCCTCCGCCGACGCCTCGCCCGGCTCCCCGCTCGCCGTACTCCCGCTGGTCGCGCACACCGAACGGCACCGGGTGCTCGCCCGGGCCGGCAAGGAGGCCGCCGACCCGGCGCAGTCCGAGTTCTGGCGTACCTGGCGGGCCCGCCGCGGACTCGCCCAGGCATTCGACTGGTGGCTCGAATGGGACGGCCGCGACCACCCCCGGCTCTTCCTCGACCTCAATCACCTGGTGCACGCCCAGTCCGTACTCGGGCGGACGGCCGAGGCCGCCGCCCTGTTCAACCGGATCGGCACCCACGCCACCCGCGAACCCTGGTGCCATCCCGACCGCGACCCGAGCCGGACGTTCCTCGCGGCCCGTCAGGAAGCGCTCGGCACCGGCTTCTCATAGCCACCCGTAACGACCACCCGCAGTGCCCCTCGAAATGCCCCCGAAGGAAGGACCGACCAGCCATGGCGATCGGCAGAAGCACGGACATCAGTACCTTCAAGGGCGGTGCGAGAGCCCTGCGCGCGGACCGGATCGGCCTGCCCGGGCTGCTCTTCTCGGTGGTCGCCGCGAGCGCCCCGCTCATGGTCGTGGCCGGTGTCATGCCGACCACCTGGGCTGTCATGGGCATTGTCGGCCAGCCGCTGATCTTCGTGATCCTCGGCGTGGTGCTGGCGCTGTTCAGCGTCGGTTACGCCGAGATGAGCCGCCATGTGCACAACGCGGGCGCCTTCTACGCGTACATCGCGCGCGGCCTCGGCGGTACCGCCGGCTCCGCGGCGTCGTTCCTGGCGCTGCTGTCGTACAGCGCCCTGCAGTTCGCCCCCTACGGCCTCCTCGGCTTCGAGGTCTCCACCCAGCTCCAGGCGCGCTTCGACGTCAGCGTCTCCTGGTGGGTGCCGGCCGTCGTGGGCGTGCTGCTCGTCGGCACGCTGGGCTGGCTGAAGATCGACCTCAACGCCAAGGTGCTCGGCCTGCTTCTGCTCATCGAGGTCGCCATCGTCGTGGTCTTCGACATCTCCGCCATTGCCGACCCCGCCCAGGCGGGTGTCTCCTTCCACGCCTTCAACCCCTCCACCCTGTCCGGCGCGGGGCTCGGCGCCGCGCTGTGCTTCTGCATCGCCGGCTTCGTCGGCTTCGAGCAGTCGGCGGTCTACGCCGAGGAGACCAGCCGCCCGCACCTGGTAGTCGCCCGGGTCACCTTCCTCGCCGTCGGCTTCATCGCGGTGTTCTACGCGCTGGGCGCCTGGGCGCTGAGCATCGCCGCCGGGCCGGACCAGGTGGTGGGCCTGTCCCAGAAGCACGCCACCGACCTGCTCTTCGTCCTCGCCCAGGACCGGCTCGGCGCGGGCTTCGCCGATGTGCTGCACGTCTTCTTCGTGACCGGCATGTTCGCCTGCCTGCTCAGCTTCCACAACGTCGTCGCCCGCTACGCCTTCGCCATGGGCCGCGAGCGCCTGCTGCCCGCCGCCTTCGGCCGCACCAACCCCACCAGCGGTGCCCCCGCGTACGGCTCGCTGCTCCAGAGCGCGGTCTCGCTCGCCGCCGTGCTGCTGTTCGCCGTCACCGACAAGGGCCCGGTGGGCGACCCGACTGCTCCCGTGCTGCGGCTGTTCACCTGGGGTGGCCAGGTCGGCGCGCTCGGCATCATCGTGCTGCTGGCCACCGCCTCCGTGGCCGTCATCGCCTTCTTCGTACGCCGCGGGGCCGCCCGTGCCCAGGCGGTGCGGATCGCGTGCTCGGCGCTGGCGGCGGCCGCGCTGCTGGTCATCATCTTCATCACGGTCAGGGACTTCGACGTACTGCTCGGCTCCGACCCGAACTCGCCGCTGCTGTGGATCCTGCCCGGCATCGTCGGCGCCACGGCCGTCATCGGCCTGGCATACGGGCTCTACCTGCGCGCCGCGCGCCCGGAGGTGCACTCCGGCATCGGGATGGGCAACGAGGTCTACCAGATCGAGCAGGCCCGCAACGCCGGTGCCGGCGCGGAGGCGGGGGCCGGTGCCGGGGCCGGGAGCGTCTCATGAGCTGCTGCCACGACGAACACGGCGAACAGGCCGAGCAGGTGGCGAAGGCCGTCGCCCCGCATCCCCTCGACCCGCTCTCCGCCGCGGAGATCGACGCCGTACGCACCATCCTGGAGGCCGACGGCAAGGTCACCGGCACCACCCGATTCCCCCTGGTCCTGCTCGACGAGCCCGCCCGGCACACCGCCGCCGCCCACCGCGACGGCGACCCGGTGGTGCGCCGGGTCCGGGTCACCCTCCTCGACTCGGCCACCGGTGAGGCCGCCGAGGCCGTGGTGGATCTCCAGGCCGCCGCCGTCGTGGCGTACCGGCTCCTGGACACCGACCGCGAGGGCCAGCCGCCGGTGACCTTCGAGGAGTGGGAGCTCGTCGACCGGATCGTCAAGGCCGACCCCGGCTGGCGCAAGGCCATGGCCGACCGCGGCATCGACAACCTCGACCTCGCGGTCGTCGGCCCGATGGGGGCCGGGCCGCTGCGCCTGGAGGACCGGCCCCGCGGCCGGCGGCTGATGCGCTCGCTGACCTGGCTGCGCTGCGACGCCTCCGACAACGCCTTCGCCCACCCGGTGGCCGGGCTGGTCGCCGACGTCGACGTCGTCGAGCGCCAGGTCGTACGCCTCATCGACACCGGGACCGTGCCGGTCCCGGCCGAATGCGCGCGCTACGAGGCCGAGTTCAACGGCCCGGCCCGCACCGACCTGCGCCCGCTGGAGATCATCCAGCCCGAAGGCCCCTCCTTCGAGCTCACCGGCAACCTCCTCACCTGGCAGAACTGGCGCTTCCGGATCGACTTCAACGGCCGCGAGGGCCTGGTCCTGCACCAGATCAGCCACCGCGACGGCGACCGCGACCGCCCGGTCCTGCACCGCGCCTCCCTGGGCGAGATGGCCGTCAGCTACGCCGAACCCGGCGCCGACCGCAACTGGGTGGCCTTCCTCGACGCGGGCGAGTACGCGCTCGGCCGCAACGCCAACGCGCTCAAGCTCGGCTGCGACTGCCTCGGCGAGATCCGCTACCTCGACGCCGTCCTGTCCGACGACTTCGGCCGCCCGGAGACTCTGCCCAACGCCATCTGCATCCACGAGGAGGACTTCGGCCTGCTCTGGAAGCACACCAACCAGTTCGACGGCATGAAGGCCGAGAGCCGCCGCGCCCGCCGCCTGGTCGTCTCGTACATCGCCACCGTCGGCAACTACGACTACGGCTTCTACTGGTACTTCCACCAGGACGGCACCATCGCCTTCGAGGCCAAGTCCACCGGCCTGGTGCAAACCTCCGCCATCCCGGCCGGGCAGGGCTCGCCCTACGGCACCGAGCTGGCCCCCGGGCTGCTCGGGCCCTACCACCAGCACATGTTCTGCGTACGCCTGGACGTGGCGGTGGACGGCCTCACCAACACGGTGGAGGAGGTGGACGTCGTCCCCGTGCCGTCCGGCCCGGACAACCCGAACGGCAACGCCTTCACCGTACGGACCACCCCGATCACCGACAGCGCCGACGGCGGCCGCCTCGCCGACCCGGCCACGGGGCGCCGCTGGCGGATCACCAACCCCGCCTCGCGCAACCGCATGGGCGAGCCGGTGGCGTACACCCTCGTCCCGCAGCCCGGACCGCTGATCCTGGCCCAGCCGGACTCCGCGGTGGCCCGCCGCCTCGGGTACGGCAGCAAGCACTTCTGGGTCACCCGGCACAGCCCCGAGCGCCGCTACCCGGCCGGCGACTACCCCAACCAGCACCTGGGCGGCGCCGGGCTGCCGGAGTGGACGGCCGGCGGGGAGTCGCTGGAGGACACCGAGCTGACGGTGTGGCACACCTTCGGCCCGACCCATGTGCCCAGGCTGGAGGAATGGCCCGTGATGCCGGTCGACCACAGCGGCTTCACCTTCAAGCCGACCGGCTTCTTCGACCGCAACCCGGCCCTGGACCTGCCCGCCGAGACGCCCCGGGAAGGGCACTGCTCCGTCTGAAGTAGCCTTCCGCCCGTGACCACCTTCATCTGGGTCGCGGTGGCGGTCATCGCCGTCGGCCTCTACCTGAGCTGGACGGCGGGCCGCCTGGACCGCCTGCACGCCCGCATCGACGCGTCCCGCGCCTCACTGGACGCCCAGCTCCTGCGCCGCGCCTCCGTGGCGCAGGAGCTGGCGACGGCGGGCGTCCTGGATCCGGCCGCCAGCATCGTCCTGTACGAGGCCGCCCACGCCGCCCGCCAGGCCGAGGACGAGCAGCGCGAGGTGGCCGAGAGCGAGCTGAGCCAGGCCCTGCGCGCCGTCTTCGCCGAGCCCGACGCGGTGGAGGCGGTACGCGAGGCCCCCGGCGGCGAGAACGCCACCCGCGAACTGACCCAGGCCGTACGCCGGGTGCCGATGGCCCGCCGCTTCCACAACGACTCCGTACGCGCGGCCCGCGCGCTGCGCCGGCACCGCAAGGTGCGCTGGTTCCGGCTGGCCGGGCACGCGCCGTCGCCGATGACGTTCGAGATGGACGACGAGCCGCCCGCGCTGTTCGCAGGCCACTGAGGTTGGATTGGCCCTTTTCCGGTCCACTTCCGGCGGGTCACCATGCGATAGCAATGCAGCATCCCCGTCTACCGGTGAGGTCCCCCGTGTCCAGCACGTCCTTCAGCACCACCCAGACTCCCGAGACCGGCACCGCCCGCGTGAAGCGCGGTATGGCCGAGCAGCTCAAGGGCGGCGTGATCATGGACGTCGTCAACGCAGAGCAGGCGAAGATCGCCGAGGACGCCGGCGCCGTGGCGGTCATGGCCCTGGAGCGGGTGCCCGCCGACATCCGCAAGGACGGCGGCGTGGCCCGGATGTCGGACCCGAACATGATCGAGGAGATCATCGACGCGGTCTCCATCCCCGTCATGGCCAAGTCCCGCATCGGCCACTTCGTCGAGGCCCAGGTGCTCCAGGCGCTCGGCGTGGACTACATCGACGAGTCCGAGGTCCTCACCCCGGCCGACGAGGTCAACCACAGCGACAAGTGGGCCTTCACCACCCCCTTCGTCTGCGGCGCCACCAACCTGGGCGAGGCCCTGCGCCGCATCGCCGAGGGCGCGGCGATGATCCGCTCCAAGGGCGAGGCCGGCACCGGCAACGTCGTCGAGGCGGTCCGCCACCTCCGCCAGATCAAGAACGAGATCGCCCGCCTGCGCGGCTACGACAACAACGAGCTGTACGCCGCCGCCAAGGAGCTGCGCGCCCCGTACGAGATCGTCAAGGAGGTCGCCGAGCTCGGAAAGCTCCCGGTCGTCCTCTTCTCCGCCGGCGGTGTGGCCACCCCCGCCGACGCCGCGCTGATGCGCCAGCTCGGCGCCGAGGGCGTCTTCGTCGGCTCCGGCATCTTCAAGTCCGGCGACCCGGCCAAGCGCGCCGCCGCCATCGTGAAGGCCACCACCTTCTACGACGACCCGAAGATCATCGCGGACGCCTCCCGCAACCTCGGCGAGGCCATGGTCGGCATCAACTGCGACACCCTGCCCGAGACCGAGCGGTACGCCAACCGCGGCTGGTAGTCCCCGGCCGGCAATCCCTGTGTGGCGCAATGATGGGCAGGCCGCCACGGCCTGCCCATCGCCCCTTCCGAGAGTCCCGAGAGTCCCGAGAGGTCCGGAGAGCCCGTGTCGAGCAGCACCCCCACCATCGGCGTCCTCGCCCTCCAGGGCGACGTACGCGAGCACCTGGCGGCCCTCACCGGCGCCGGGGCGCAGGCCCGCCCGGTGCGCCGCGCGGAGGAACTGGCCGAGATCGACGGCCTGGTGATCCCCGGCGGCGAGTCCACCACCATGTCCAAGCTCGCGGTGATCTTCGGGCTGCTCGAACCGCTGCGGGATCGTATACGCGGCGGGCTCCCCGCCTACGGCTCCTGCGCCGGCATGATCATGCTCGCCGACAAGATCCTCGGCGGCCGCGACGACCAGGAGACCATCGGCGGCATCGACATGATCGTGCGCCGCAACGCCTTCGGACGGCAGAACGAGTCCTTCGAGGCGGCCGTCGACATCACCGGCGTCGAGGGCGGCCCTGTCGAGGGCGTCTTCATCCGCGCCCCCTGGGTGGAGTCCACCGGCAGCGGCGTCGAGACCCTCGCCCGGCTCGCCGACGGCACGGTGGTGGCCGTACGGCAGGGCAATCTGCTCGCCACGTCCTTCCACCCCGAGCTGACCGGCGACCACCGGGTGCACCGGCTGTTCACCGACATGGTGCGCGCCGCACTCTGATCCGATCCCGGTAGGATCGGCAATCGTTCGTGCAGCATTTGGTGACGTGAAGGAGACAGGCGGATGTCCGGCCACTCTAAATGGGCTACGACGAAGCACAAGAAGGCCGTGGTCGATGCCAAGCGCGGCAAGCTCTTCGCGAAGCTGATCAAGAACATCGAGGTCGCGGCTCGGGCCGGCGGTGCCGACCTGGCGGGTAACCCGACCCTCTTCGACGCCATCCAGAAGGCCAAGAAGAGCTCGGTCCCCAACAAGAACATCGACAGCGCGGTCAAGCGCGGCGCTGGTCTGGAAGCCGGCGGCGCCGACTACCAGACCATCATGTACGAGGGTTACGGCCCCAACGGCGTCGCGGTGCTCATCGAGTGCCTCACCGACAACCGCAACCGCGCCGCCTCCGACGTCCGCGTCGCCATGACCCGCAACGGCGGCTCCATGGCCGACCCGGGCTCGGTCTCGTACCTCTTCAACCGCAAGGGCGTCATCATCGTCCCCAAGGGCGACGACTCCCTCTCCGAGGACGACGTCCTCGGCGCGGTCCTCGACGCGGGCGCCGAGGAGGTCAACGACCTCGGCGAGTCCTTCGAGGTGATCAGCGAGGCGACCGACATGGTCCCGGTGCGCACCGCGCTCCAGGACGCCGGCATCGACTACGACTCGGCCGACGCCAACTTCGTTCCCACGATGCAGGTGGAGCTCGACGAGGACGGCGCCCGCAAGATCTTCAAGCTGATCGACGCGCTGGAGGACAGCGACGACGTGCAGAACGTCTTCGCCAACTTCGACGTGAGCGACGAGGTCATGGAGAAAGTCGACGCCTGACAGTCGGCATACGGCGGGCCGGTGGGACACACCCCACCGGCCCGCCGTCGTTGTCGGTGGCACCCGATAACCTGCGGGGACACAGACATTCGAAGGCTGGAAGGGGGGACCGTGCGCGTACTCGGCGTTGACCCGGGGCTGACCCGGTGCGGGATCGGGGTCGTCGACGGCGCGCCCGGAAAGCCCTTGAAAATGGCGGGAGTCGGAGTCGTACGGACTCCGGCGGACGCGGACATCGGGCCGAGACTGGTCCTGATCGAGCAGGGCATCGAGGCCTGGCTGGACGAGTACCGCCCCGAAGCGGTCGCCGTGGAGCGGGTGTTCAGCCAGCACAACGTCCGCACCGTCATGGGCACCGCCCAGGCCAGCGCCGTGGCGATGCTCTGCGCCTCCCGCCGCGGCCTGCCGGTGCATCTGCACACCCCCAGCGAGGTCAAGGCCGCCGTAACCGGCAGTGGCCGCGCCGAGAAAGCCCAGGTCGGCGCGATGGTGACCCGGATCCTGCGGCTCGACGCACCCCCCAAACCGGCCGACGCGGCTGACGCGCTGGCGCTCGCCATCTGCCACATCTGGCGCGGCACCGCGACGAACCGCCTCCAGCAGGCCATAGCCGACAACGCCCTGAAGGGACGCGCCCTGCAGGGGCGCGGGGAACTGCGCGAGCAGCCGTCCACCAGCCCGCACACACCAGTCCGCCCTCGCAGAGGATCCGCATGATCGCCTTTGTCAGCGGCCCCGTCGCCGCCCTCGCCCCGGACGCCGCCGTCATCGAGGTCGGCGGCATCGGCATGGCCGTCCAGTGCGCGCCCAACACGCTGGCCGCACTCCGCATCGGCGAGCAGGCCAAGCTCGCCACCTCCCTTGTCGTACGGGAGGACTCGCTCACCCTCTACGGCTTCGCGGACGACGACGAGCGGCAGGTCTTCGAACTGCTCCAGACCGCCAGCGGCGTCGGACCCCGGCTCGCGCAGGCGATGCTGGCCGTGCACAGCCCGGACGGCCTTCGCATGGCGATCGCCACCGGCGACGAGAAGGCGCTCATCTCCGTGCCCGGCATCGGCAAGAAGGGCGCCCAGAAGCTGCTGATCGAGCTCAAGGACCGCCTCGGCGCCCCCCTCGGTACCGCCTCGCCCGCCCGCGGGTCCGCCCCCGGCCCTGCCTCCTGGCGCGAGCAGCTGCACGCGGCGCTGATCGGCCTGGGCTACCAGCCCCGCGAGGCCGAGGAAGCCGTCGCCGCGGTCACCCCGCAGGCCGAGGCTGCCGCCGAGCCGAACGTCGGCGCTCTGCTGCGCGCCGCCCTCCAGACCCTGAACCGCACCCGCTGACCTGCTGACCCGCTGACGTAAGGCACCTCCACGTGAACTGGGACGACACCGACCGCATCGTCGCCTCCGCCGCCGACGGCGAGGAGCAGGCGGTCGAGGCCGCGCTGCGGCCGAAGGACCTGGGGGAGTTCGTCGGGCAGGAGCGGGTCCGGCAGCAGCTCGACCTGGTGCTGAGGGCGGCCAGGGCGCGGGGTGCGACCGCCGATCACGTCCTGCTGTCCGGGGCGCCGGGGCTCGGCAAGACCACGCTGTCCATGATCATCGCGGCGGAGATGGGCGCTCCGATCCGGATCACCTCCGGTCCGGCCATCCAGCACGCGGGTGACCTGGCCGCGATCCTGTCCTCCCTCGCGGAGGGCGAGGTGCTGTTCCTCGACGAGATCCACCGGATGTCCCGGCCCGCCGAGGAAATGCTCTACATGGCAATGGAGGACTTCCGGGTCGACGTCATCGTCGGCAAGGGCCCCGGCGCCACCGCCATCCCGCTCGAACTGCCGCCCTTCACCCTCGTCGGCGCCACGACCAGGGCCGGCCTGCTGCCCCCGCCGCTGCGCGACCGCTTCGGCTTCACCGGGCACATGGAGTTCTACGCCCCCGCCGAGCTGGAGCGGGTCATCCACCGCTCCGCCCGTCTGCTCGCCGTCGAGATCGATCCGGACGGCGGCGCCGAGATCGCCGGCCGCTCGCGCGGCACCCCGCGCATCGCCAACCGCCTGCTGCGCCGCGTACGGGACTACGCGCAGGTCAGGGCCGACGGCCGGATCACCAGGGAGATCGCCCGCCAGGCCCTGGAGGTCTACGAGGTCGACGAACGCGGCCTGGACCGGCTGGACCGGGCGGTGCTGCACGCGCTGCTGAAGCTGTTCGGCGGCGGGCCGGTGGGGCTGTCGACGCTGGCGGTGGCGGTGGGGGAGGAGCGGGAGACGGTCGAGGAGGTGGCCGAGCCCTTCCTGGTGCGCGAGGGGCTGCTGGCGCGTACGCCGCGTGGCCGGATCGCGACCCCCGCGGCCTGGTCGCACCTGGGCCTTGTGCCTCCTCAACAGGGCGGAGGGCCGGGGCAACAGGGGCTCTTCGGCCCTTGACGGCGGGGAGACTCGCCGGGCCAGGAACCACAGTGCAATGCTTGGCGTTGTTCCAGCGGCGAGCCAGCGCTTAGACTCCGCCGACGCCCTTCCTCCGGAACGGCAACCACATCCCTCGAAGGATCGTCCAGACCGTGAGTATTCAGTTTCTCTTCATCATCGTCGTCATGTTCGGCGCCATGTTCCTCATGACCCGCTCTGCGAAGAACAAGCAGAAGCAGGCCCTGGAGATGCGCAACCAGATGGCACCCGGGTCGGGTATTCGCACGATCGGCGGCATGTACGCCATCGTGAAGGAGGTCAACGACGACTCGGTCCTTCTGGAGCTCGCCGACGGCGTGCACGCGTACTTCGCCAAGAACGCGATCGCCGCGGTCCTGGACGAGGCTGAGTACGACCGCATCGTGCACGGTATCGAGCCGGACGAGGAAGCCGAGGAAGCCGAGGAAGAGGGCACCGAAGCCGAGGCCCACGAGGCCGACGAGGCCGAGGACGGCATCGACCTCACCAAGCCTGCCGCCGCGGATGTGGACGACGAGCAGCCGGAGGACGGCCCGAAGACGGACGGCACCGACTCCAAGTAGGGAGTCAGGTCCGCAGTCCGTCTACATACTTCGTTGCCGCCCCGCCGTGCGCGCAGGCTCCGGGGCGGTTGGACAGGGAGAAACGAGAAGGTGGCAGCACCCAAGAAGGGCCGCAGGTCCTCGGGGAGTCAGGGATACCCGGGACGGGCTCTGGCAGCGATCCTGCTGGCCATGGTGGCGCTCACCGGGGGGATGTTCCTCTCCGGACACACCACGCCGAGGCTCGGTATCGACCTCGCCGGTGGTACGAGCATCACCCTGACGGCCAAGAGCGACCAGCCCAACGCGATCAACAAGACCAACATGAACACCGCCGTGTCGATCATCGGTCAGCGGGTCAATGGTCTGGGCGTGTCCGAGAACGAGGTCGTGACCGAGGGCGACAGGAACATCGTCGTCAACATCCCCAAGGGCACCAACGGGGACCAGGCGGAGAAGCAGGTCGGCACGACCGCCCAGCTGTACTTCCGTCCGGTGCTGGCCATGACGACGAACGTCTCGGCCTCGGCCAGCGCGTCTCCCTCCGGCAGCGCGTCGGGCTCGGCCTCGCCGTCGTCCTCCGCCTCGGCTTCCTCTTCCTCGTCGGCCTCCGCCACCGCGTCCGGCTCGCCCTCGGCCAGCTCCACCAATCAGGGCCGCGCCGTCACCCAGGGCCTGAAGGCGGCCTCCGCCTCCGCCAGCCCGTCGGCCTCCGCCTCGGCCGCTGCCGCCGCCTCTGCCTCGCCGAGCGCGAGCGCCACCGCGAGCACGGGCACGCTGGACACCACGATCCCGGATGCCCTCGGGGCGAAGTTCACCGCGCTGGACTGCTCGAACGCCAAGGCGCGCGCGAACCTCAATCTGAACGCGAAGCCGACCGACAAGATCGTCGCGTGCAGCCAGGACGGCACCGAGAAGTACATCCTCGGCGTCTCCGCGGTCGACGGTAAGAACGTCAGCAAGGCCAGCTCCGGCTTCGACACCACGCAGGGCAACGGCTGGATCGTCACCCTGAACTTCGACGGCGCCGGCTCCAAGGCCTTCTCCAAGATCACCTCGCAGCTGTCCAGCCAGACCGACCCGAACAACCGGTTCGCGATCACCCTGGACAACGAGGTCGTCTCGGCCCCCTCGGTCAACACCACGCTCAGCAGCAGCGCCGAGATCTACGGCAGCTTCACCCAGCAGAGCGCCGAGGACCTGGCCAACGTCCTGTCCTACGGTTCGCTGCCGCTGTCCTTCGACATCTCCGACAAGACCACGGTCTCCCCGGCGATCGGCGGCGAGCAGCTGCACGGCGGCCTCATCGCCGGCGCGGTCGGGCTCGCGCTCGTGGTGCTCTACCTCCTCGCGTACTACCGGGGCCTGAGCTTCGTCGCGATCCTCAGCCTCATCGTCTCCGCGGTGCTCACCTACACGATCATGACGCTGCTCGGCCCCGCACTCGGCTTCGCGCTGAGCCTGCCGGCCGTCTGCGGCGCCATCGTGGCGATCGGCATCACGGCGGACTCGTTCATCGTGTTCTTCGAACGCATCCGGGACGAACTCCGGGAGGGCCGTTCGCTGCAGCCCGCGGTGGCCCGTGGCTGGCCCCGTGCCCGGCGCACGATCCTGGTGTCGGACTTCGTGTCCTTCCTCTCCGCGGCCGTGCTGTTCATCGTCTCGGTCGGCAAGGTGCGAGGCTTCGCCTTCACGCTGGGCCTCACCACCCTGCTCGACGTCGCCGTGGTGTTCCTGTTCACCAAGCCGCTGATGACGATCCTGGCGAGGAACAAGTTCTACGCAGACGGCCACAAGTGGTCCGGGCTCAACCCGGAGTCCCTTGGCGTCACCCCGCCGCTGCGCCGCGTCCGCCGTCCGGCACGTGCCGAAGTCAAGGAGGCCTGATGTCCCGGCTCAGTAATCTCGGGCACCGCCTGCACCGGGGCGAGGTCGCCTACGACTTCGTGGGCAACCGGAGGATCTGGTACGGCGTCTCGATCCTGATCACCCTGGCGGCCGTCGTCGGCCTCGCGGTGAACGGGCTCAAGCTGGGCATCGAGTTCTCCGGCGGCGCGGTGTTCACCACGCCCAAGACCTCGATCTCGGTCAGCGACGCCCAGAACCGGATCGAGGGCCACACCGGCGGTAGCGAGCCGGTGGTCCAGAAGCTCGGCAAGGGCAGCCTGCGCATTCAGATCAGCAACGTCAGCACCGCTGAGGCCAAGCGGATCCAGACGAGCATCGCCGAAGACCTCGGCATGCCGAAGGCAGACGTCGACGAGCAGATCATCGGCCCCAGCTGGGGCAAGGAGATCTCCCAGAAGGCCATCCAGGGCCTGGTGATCTTCATGGTGCTCGTGACGATCTACCTGGCCATCGCCTTCGAGTGGCGCAAGGCCATCGCCGCCCTGATCGCCCTGATCCACGACCTCACGATCACCGTCGGCGTCTACGCCATCGTGGGCTTCGAGGTCACCCCCGGCACGGTCATCGGTCTGCTCACCGTCCTCGGCTACTCCCTCTACGACACCGTCGTCGTCTTCGACGGTCTGAAGGAGACCACCAAGGACATCACCAAGCAGAACCGCTACACGTACAGCGAGCTCGCCAACCGCAGCCTCAACCAGACCCTGGTGCGTTCCATCAACACCACGGTCGTGGCCCTGCTGCCGGTCGCCGGGCTGCTGTTCGTCGGTGGCGGACTGCTCGGCGCGGGCATGCTCAACGACATCGCCCTCTCGCTGTTCGTCGGCCTCGCGGCCGGTGCGTACTCCTCGATCTTCATCGCGACCCCGCTGGTCGCGGACCTCAAGGAGCGCGACCCGCAGATGCAGGCGCTTCGCAAGCGCGTGCTCGCCAAGAGGGCCGCCGACGCCCGCCGGGCCGAGGAGCCGCAGGACGCGGCTCAGGAGCCCGACGAGGACGACGAGGACGGGGAGGAGCACGCGGCGGCCGCCGTCGCCGGACAGCGCCGGCCGGCCCCGCGCAGCCGGAGCAAGAACCGTCCCTCCGGCAAGCGCCGCTGAGGCCAGCAGCAGTGACCGACAAGGACAATCCGATATGACCACCACGGACGCAGCCCAGGACGGACTGCGCAGCCTGCTGCTCAGCCGCATCCGGGACGTGCCCGACTACCCGAAGCCGGGCGTGATGTTCAAGGACATCACCCCGCTGCTCGCCGACCCCGTCGCGTTCAACGCGCTGGTGGACGCTCTGGCCGCGCTCGCCGCGCGGCACGGCGCGGACAAGATCTGCGGTCTGGAGGCGCGCGGGTTCATACTCGCCGCCCCGGCCGCGGCGCGGGCGGGTCTGGGCTTCGTGCCGGTGCGCAAGGCCGGAAAGCTGCCCGGGCTCACTCATGGGCAGTCGTACGAGCTGGAGTACGGCACCGCCGAGATCGAGGTGCACCAGGACGCCTTCACAGCGGGCGACCGGGTGCTGGTCATCGACGATGTGCTCGCCACCGGGGGCACGGCCGAGGCGTCGCTGCAGCTGATCCGCCGGGCGGGCGCCGAAGTCGCCGGCGTCGCCGTTCTGCTGGAACTCGCCTTCCTCGGCGGGCGGGACCGGCTGGCGACGACGCTGTCGGGAGCGCCTCTTGAGGCGATCCTGGTGGCCTGAGGGCGGCTGAATTCGTAAATCATAAATGGGTCTGCCGACCGCGCTGGACGCGCGGTCGGCAGACCCATTTCATGTGTGCGAGTCGCGTGCGAGTCGCGTACGCGTTGTGCGGGCTACGAGCAGTCCTCGATGTCCGCGGTGATGATGGAGCCGTCTTCCTTGCGGTGACCCTTCGCCCCGCCTGCCGCGGTCAGCTTGTGCAGGGTGTCCGTGTTACCGCTCTTCCACCACACGCACAGGCTTTTCTTGGTGCTGCAGGTGTTGTGGTAGTAGATGGTGGTCGTCGAGGTGCCGTCTGCCCAGCTCCAGTTGAAGCAGCCGCTGGTGCCGGTGTGCTTGGACTTCGCGACCACGGTGTTCGGGGTCGCCGCCTGCGCCGGAATCGACAGGGTGCCGCACGCGCCGAGCGTAATGGCTGCGACCGCCGCGAATTTGGAAATGCGCTTCATTTCTTTCTCCCCCGGGGAAGAATCCCCCAGCTAGTTCTCCTGGATTCATGGTCAATTTGAATCCTCCGGGATCCTATGTGGCACGGAAGGGTCCGGCAAAGCGGTTTCCCTTTGTGTGGTTTGTGTTCGTGATTTCGCAAAATTTCGGAGATTTCGACCCTGTGGAACCCTGGATTCCGCCCGTGTTTTCCTTTTTCTCCGGCCTGCCGGATCGCCAGGGTTTGCCAATCGATTGCCGGGACAAGAGACGCAGTTGATCTTCCGTTGCCGCGAAGGGGCGGGCGGGGGCGCGGAAGCGGTTCGTCCATGTCGATCGCTACCATGGTTTTCCGGACCCATTGAGGAGTGCCCTTGCACGACGAGGCCCAGCCGGCCCAGCCGAGCATCGCCGCCGACGCCGCCGACCAGGTGGCGCCCGCCGCACCGGCCCCCGCCGACCCGCCCGCGCCCGCTGCCCGGCCCGTACGCACCCCTGGCGGCGCCGCCCCGGCACGCCCCGCCGCGGCTTCCTCCAACCGTGTCCGCGCCCGCCTCGCCCGCCTCGGCGTGCAGCGCTCAAGCCCGTACAACCCCGTCCTGGAGCCCCTGCTGCGGATAGTGCGCAGCAACGACCCCAAGGGCGACACCGCGCAGCTCCGCCAGATCGAGCGCGCCTACCAGGTCGCCGAGCGCTGGCACCGCGGCCAGAAGCGCAAGAGCGGCGACCCGTACATCACCCACCCGCTCGCCGTCACCACCATCCTCGCCGAGCTGGGTATGGATCCGGCCACTCTGATGGCGGGCCTGCTGCACGACACCGTCGAGGACACCGAGTACGGCCTCGACGCGCTCCGCCGCGACTTCGGCGACTCCGTGGCCCTGCTGGTCGACGGCGTCACCAAGCTGGACAAGGTCAAGTTCGGCGAGGCCGCCCAGGCCGAGACCGTGCGCAAGATGGTCGTCGCCATGGCCAAGGACCCGCGCGTCCTGGTCATCAAGCTCGCCGACCGCCTGCACAACATGCGCACGATGCGTTACCTCAAGCGGGAGAAGCAGGAGAAGAAGGCCCGCGAGACCCTGGAGATCTACGCCCCGCTGGCGCACCGGCTGGGCATGAACACCATCAAGTGGGAGCTGGAGGACCTCGCCTTCGCGATCCTCTACCCCAAGATGTACGACGAGATCGTGCGCCTGGTCGCCGAGCGCGCCCCCAAGCGCGACGAGTACCTGGCCGTCGTGACCGACCAGGTCCAGCAGGACCTGCGCGGCGCCCGCATCAAGGCCACGGTCACCGGACGGCCGAAGCACTACTACAGCGTCTACCAGAAGATGATCGTGCGAGGCCGCGACTTCGCCGAGATCTACGACCTGGTGGGCATCCGCGTCCTCGTCGAATCCGTCCGCGACTGCTACGCGGCACTGGGCACCATCCACGCGCGGTGGAACCCGGTCCCGGGGCGGTTCAAGGACTACATCGCGATGCCCAAGTTCAACATGTACCAGTCGCTGCACACGACGGTCATCGGACCCAGCGGCAAGCCGGTCGAGCTCCAGATCCGCACCTTCGACATGCACCGCCGCGCCGAGTACGGCATCGCCGCGCACTGGAAGTACAAGCAGGAGGCCGTCGCCGGCGCCTCCAAGGTCCGCACGGACACCCCCAGCCGGGGCCAGGGCGACGCCATCAACGACATGGCGTGGCTGCGCCAGCTCCTGGACTGGCAGAAGGAGACCGAGGACCCCGGCGAGTTCCTGGAGTCCCTGCGCTTCGACCTCTCGCAGAACGAGGTCTTCGTCTTCACCCCCAAGGGTGATGTCATCGCGCTCCCCGCCGGCTCCACGCCGGTCGACTTCTCCTACGCCGTCCACACCGAGGTCGGCCACCGCACCATAGGGGCGCGGGTCAACGGCCGCCTCGTCCCCCTGGAGTCCACCCTCGACAACGGCGACACGGTCGAGGTCTTCACCTCCAAGGCCGCCGGCGCCGGCCCCTCACGCGACTGGCTGGGCTTCGTCAAGTCCCCGCGGGCCAGGAACAAGATCCGCGCCTGGTTCTCCAAGGAGCGCCGAGAGGAAGCGGTCGAGCAGGGCAAGGAAGCCATCGCGCGGGCCATGCGCAAGCAGAACCTGCCGATCCAGCGCGTACTGACCGGCGACTCGCTGGTCACGCTCGCGCACGAGATGCGCTACCCCGACATCTCAGCCCTGTACGCCGCCATCGGCGAGGGCCACATCACCGCGCAGTCGGTCGTCCAGAAGCTCGTCGAGGCCCTCGGCGGCGAGGAAGGCGCGACCGAGGACATCGCGGAGATCACCACCCCCTCCCAGAGCCGCAGCAAGCGGCGGGCCAACGCCGACCCCGGCGTCATCGTCAAGGGCGAGAAGGACGTCTGGGTCAAGCTCTCCCGCTGCTGCACCCCCGTCCCCGGCGACTCCATCGTCGGCTTCGTCACCCGCGGCGCCGGCGTCTCCGTCCACCGGGCCGACTGTGTCAACGTCGACTCCCTGTCCCAGCAGCCCGAGCGCATGATCGACGTCGAATGGGCCCCCACCCAGTCCTCCGTCTTCCTCGTAGCCATCCAGGTCGAGGCCCTCGACCGCTCCCGCCTCCTCTCCGACGTCACCCGGGTCCTGTCCGACCAGCACGTCAACATCCTCTCCGCCGCCGTCCAGACCTCCCGCGACCGCGTCGCCACCTCGCGCTTCACCTTCGAGATGGGCGACCCCAAGCACCTGGGGCACGTCCTGAAGGCCGTGCGGGGCGTGGAGGGCGTGTACGACGTGTACCGCGTCACGTCAGGCCGCCAGCGGTAGGCCGTTCCAGCCCGTCCGGCGTTTGCGGACACAGAACGGCCCCGGCACGGAATCCGTGCCGGGGCCGTTCACAACGGACGCGTCAGCCGCCGAACTCGTGCAACCCCTTGAGCGCCTGGTCGAGCAGCGCCTGCCGCCCCTCAAGCTCCTTCGCGAGCTTGTCGGCCTTGGCCGTGTTACCGGCGGAGCGAGCCGCCTCGACCTGAGCCACCAGCTTGTCCACCGCGGCCTGCAACTGCCCCGTGAGCCCCGCGGCGCGCGCCCGGGCCTCCGGGTTCGTGCGGCGCCACTCGTTCTCCTCGGACTCCTGGATCGCCCGCTCCACCGCGTGCATACGGGCCTCGATCTTGGGGCGCGCGTCACGCGGCACGTGGCCGATGGCCTCCCAGCGCTCGTTGATCGCCCGGAAGGCGGCACGGGCGGCCTTGAGGTCGGTCACGGGGAGGAGCTTCTCGGCCTCGATGGCCAGCTCCTCCTTGGCGGAGAGGTTCTCCCGCTGCTCGACGTCGCGCTCGGCGAAGACCTCGGACCGCGCCGCGAAGAAGACATCCTGGGCGCCGCGGAAACGGTTCCACAGGTCGTCCTCGGACTCGCGCTGGGCACGGCCGGCGGCCTTCCAGTCGGTCATGAGCTCGCGGTAGCGGGCGGCGGTCGGTCCCCAGTCCGTGGACTTGGACAGGGCCACCGCCTCGTCGACCAGCTTCTCCTTTGCGCGCCGCGCATCCTCACGCTGGGCGTCCAGCGAGGCGAAGTGCGCCTTGCGCCGCTTGGAGAAGACCGAGCGGGCGTGGCTGAAGCGGTGCCACAGCTCGTCGTCGGTCTTGCGGTCCAGGCGGGGGAGGCCCTTCCAGGTGTCGACGAGGGCACGCAGCCGTTCTCCGGCGGAGCGCCACTGCTCGCTCTCGGCGAGCTGCTCGGCCTCGGCGACCAGCGCCTCCTTGGAGTGCTTGGCCTCGTCGGTCTGCTTGGCCTTCGCCGCCTTGCGCTCCTCGCGGCGGGACTCCACCAGGCCGACCAGCGCGTCCAGCCGCTTGGTCAGCGCGTCCAGGTCGCCCACCGCGTGCGCGCCGTCCACCGAGACCCGCAGGTGGTCGATGGCGGTCAGCGCGTCCTTCGGGGCGAGATCGGTGGTGCGCACCCGGCGCTCGAGGAGGCCGATCTCGACGACAAGGCCTTCGTACTTGCGCTCGAAGTAGGCCAGCGCCTCCTCAGGGGAGCCCGCCTGCCAGGAGCCGACCTCTCGCTCGCCGTCGGCCGTACGCACGTACACGGTCCCCGTCTCATCGACGCGGCCCCACGGGTCGCTGCTCACAGCGCCTCCTCACGTGATGCCCGGCTCGTACAACGGAGCCGGCATCTTCCACAGTTTCATTCGGCCAGAGCCGCGCCCTGGCGCAGGCACCCTATACAACCGCCAACATAGGCGACCGGTGCCCCGGCTGTCCGCATCCCGCACATGCGAAATTACGAATCGGCCGGGGCCGCGGCACCGCTGCGGTCAGGACTTCGTGACGGTCGCCTTGTTGATCACGACGGTGGCGTTGGGAGCCCCGTCGCCGGTGCCGTTGGCCTCGCCGGCGGCGGCGATCTTGTTGAGCACCTTCATGCCGGCCGAGGTGATCGTGGCGAACGGGGTGTAGCTGGCGGGCAGCGTGCTGTCCTTGTAGACCAGGAAGAACTGGCTGCCGCCGGTGTGGGCGCTGCCGGTGTTCGCCATCGCGACGGTGCCCGCCGGGTAGGTGCCGCCGGAGATGGACTTCGCCTTCAGGTTCTCGTCCGGGATGGTGTAGCCGGGACCGCCCGAGCCCTGCCCGGTCGGGTCGCCGCACTGGAGCACAAAGATGCCCGAGGTGGTCAGCCGGTGGCACTTGGTGTGGTCGAAGAAGCCCGCGTCGGCAAGGAACTTGAACGAGTTGACCGTGTGCGGGGCGTCCGCCGCGTCCATGTCGAGAGCGATGTCACCGCAGGTGGTCGCGAGCGTGAAGACGTACTTCGCCTTCTTGTCGATGGTGACCGCCGGCTCCTTCTTCCACTGCTTGGTGCCGACCTTGCCGGCCGCCGCCTTCTCGCAGGGGTCCGCGGCCTTGCTGGCGGACGCGCTCGGCGAGGCCGAGGCGGCCGCGTCGGTGCTGCCCTTGCCGCCGGTCAGGCTTACCGCCGCCCAGGCGCCGCCGCTGATCGCCAGTACGCCCGCGACCACCGCGGCGATGATGGCGTTGCGCTTCCGGGCCTGGGAGCGGAGTGAGCTCCGCCGCTGCTGCTGCCGCTCGTACTTCTCGCGGGCGAGCTGCCGCCGCCGCGCATCCTTGGTGACCACTGCGCCTTCTCCCGGTGATGATGTCTGTTTCGGAGATCTTCGCGTTACCGCGTCCCTCAGTCCAGTCGGTGCAGTGACGTTACTGGTTCGCGACAGCCGCGGCTGCGCCGGTAGGCTCTTGCACTACTGGACTGCGTAAACCTGCCGTGGACGACAGAAGGACGAACGTGCTCATTGCCGGGTTCCCCGCCGGGGCCTGGGGGACCAATTGTTATGTGGTCGCCCCCGCCGCCGGTGAGGAGTGCGTGATCATCGACCCGGGTCATGAAGCGACCCAGGGCGTCGAGGACACGCTCGCCAAGCACCGCCTCAAGCCCGTCGCCGTCATCCTCACCCATGGCCATCTCGACCATGTGGCCTCGGTCGTCCCGGTCTGCGGGGCCAGCGGCGTGCCCGCCTGGATCCACCCCGAGGACCGCTTCATGCTGACCGACCCGGAGAAGGCCCTGGGCCGCTCCATCGGGGCGCAGCTGCTGGGCGAGCTGACCATCGGCGAGCCGGACGACGTGCGGGAACTCACCGACGGCGCCGCGCTGCGGCTGGCCGGTCTGGAGCTGTCCGTCGCGCACGCGCCGGGCCATACGAAGGGGTCGGTGACCTTCAGGCTGCCCGAGACCACCGAGATCCCCTCGGTGCTCTTCTCGGGTGACCTGCTGTTCGCCGGCTCCGTCGGACGCTCCGACCTGCCCGGCGGCGACCCGGCCGAGCTCCTCGAATCGCTGGCCCGCGTGTGCCTGCCGCTCGACGACTCGACCGTGGTGCTGTCCGGCCACGGCCCCCAGACCACCATCGGCCGCGAGCGCGCCACCAACCCGTACCTGGGTGAGGCCGGCGTGACGGCTCCGCGACGAGGATTGTGACGAGTACACATCGCATGAGCACTTTCAGGGCCCCCAAGGGCACGTACGACCTGCTGCCGCCGGACTCCGCGAAGTTCCTCGCCGTGCGCGAGGCCATCGCCGCGCCGCTGCGCGACTCCGGCTACGGCTACATCGAGACCCCCGGCTTCGAGGGCGTAGAGCTGTTCGCACGCGGCGTCGGTGAGTCCACCGACATCGTGACCAAGGAGATGTACACCCTCACCACCAAGGGCGGCGACGAGCTCGCTCTGCGCCCCGAGGGCACCGCCTCCGTCCTGCGCGCCGCGCTGGAGGCCAACCTCCACAAGACCGGCAACCTGCCGGTCAAGCTCTGGTACTCCGGCTCGTACTACCGCTACGAACGCCCGCAGAAGGGCCGCTACCGGCACTTCTCCCAGGTCGGCGCCGAGGCGATCGGCGCCGAGGACCCGCTGCTGGACGCCGAGCTGATCATCCTCGCCGACCAGGCCTACCGCTCGCTGGGCCTGCGGGACTTCCGCATCCTGCTGAACTCGCTGGGCGACAAGGAGTGCCGCCCCGTCTACCGGACGGCGCTGCAGGACTTCCTGCGCGGTCTCGACCTGGACGAGGACACCCGCCGCCGCGTCGACATCAACCCGCTGCGGGTCCTGGATGACAAGCGCGACGCGGTGCAGAAGCAGCTCGTGGGCGCGCCGGTGCTGCGCGATTACCTGTGCGACGCGTGCAAGGCGTACCACGAGGAGGTGCGCGAGCTGCTTACGGCGGAGGGCGTCGCCTTCGAGGACGACCTCAAGCTGGTGCGCGGCCTGGACTACTACACCCGCACCACCTTCGAGTTCGTCCACGACGGTCTCGGCTCGCAGTCCGCCGTCGGCGGCGGCGGCCGCTACGACGGCCTGTCCGAGATGATCGGCGGCCCCCCGCTGCCGTCCGTCGGCTGGGCGCTCGGCGTGGACCGCACGGTGCTGGCGCTGGAGGCCGAGGGCATCGAGCTCGAACTGCCCCCGGTGACCCAGGTGTTCGCGGTGCCGCTCGGCGAGGAGGCGCGCCGCGTGCTGTTCGCCGCGGTCACCGCACTGCGCCGGGCCGGAGTCGCCACCGACTTCGCGTACGGCAGCAAGGGCCTGAAGAACGCGATGAAGTCGGCCAACCGCTCCGGTGCCCGCTTCGCCGTGGTCGCCGGTGAGCGCGACCTCGCCGAGGGCGTCGTCCAGCTCAAGGACCTGGAGAGCGGCGAGCAGACCCCGGTCCCCGTGACCGAGGTCGTTCCCGCCCTCCGGGCCAGGCTGGCCCAGGCCGCGTCCTAGCTCTCCGGGGATTCCAGCAGGCCGAACCGCATCGCGGACGTCACAGCCGCGGTGCGGTCGCCCACGCCGAGCTTGCCGAAGACCCGCAGCAGGTGCGTCTTCACCGTCGACTCGCCGATGAACAGCTGCCGTCCGATCTCCGCGTTGGTGCAGCCGTCGGCGACCAGCCGCAGCACGGCTGTCTCGCGCTCCGACAGCCGTGGCCGCTCCGGCTTGGTGCGCAGCTGGTCGACCAGCCTCGCGGCGACGGACGGGGCGAGCACGGTCTCGCCCCGGGCCGCGGCCCGTATGGCGTCGGCGAGCTCGGCCCGGGAGAGATCCTTGAGCAGATAGCCGGCGGCGCCCGCCTCCACGGCCCGCAGGATGTCACCGTCGGTCTCGTACGTGGTCAGGACGATCACCCGGCAGGGCAGCCCGGCGGCGGTCATCCGGACAATCGACTCGACCCCGCCGCCGTCGGGCATCCGCAGGTCCATCAGCACGATGTCGGGCCGCAGCGACGCGCTCAGCACCTCCGCCTGCGGCCCGCTGGACGCCTCGGCCACGACATCCAGGTCCGGCTCGGCGCTGAGCATGCCACGCAGCCCCTCCCGGACGACGGGATGGTCGTCGGCGAGCAGGATCCGGATCACGGTGCACTCCTTGCTGCGGCCCCGAGGGGGAGTTCGACGGTGACGGTGGTGCCCTTGCCGGGCGCACTGAGGACATGCGCTGTGCCACCTATCTCCTCGGCCCGGGCCCGCATCCCCGGCAGCCCGTAGCCACCACCCGGACTGCCCGGGTCGAAGCCGCTGCCGGTGTCCCGTACCGACAGCCGCAGCGCGTCCCCGTCGTACGAGAGCCCCAGCTCGACACGGGCCTGCGCCCCGGCGTGCCGACGGGCGTTGGACAGCGCTTCCTGGGCCGAACGCAGTGCCACCACCTCCACGGCGGCCGGCAGCCACCTGGTCTCCCCGGTCACCACGAACGGCACCGGATGCCCCGTCTCGGTGGAGAACCGGTCGCCGAGCCGGTGCAGCGCCTCCTGCAGGGAGCTGCCGACGAGGTCCGTCGGCCGGGCCCCCGCGACCAGGGCCCGGGCCTCGGCGAGATTCTCCCGGGCGGTGACGACCATCAGGCCCACGTGCCGGCGCGCCTGCCGGGGATCGTGGTCCAGCTCGGACTGCACCGCCTGGGCCAGCATCAGCAGGCTGGTGAATCCCTGGGCTAGCGTGTCGTGGATCTCCCGGGACATCCGCTCCCGTTCGGCCAGCGCCCCGTTCGTCGACGACAGAGTGGCCAGTTCCAGCCTGCTGGCGTCCAACTCGGCGATCAGCGCGGCACGGTCCCGGCTCTGGTCGAGGATGCGGATGACCCAGCTGCCCATCACCGTCGAGAAGGTCAGCGTGACCACCGCGAACACCGAGTTGAGGAACAGATCCTCGGAATCCGGACGCCACAGCAGCCCCCAGCCCACCACCGGCACGATGTTGATCACCGTGAGCGCCACCAGGGCCCATCGCATCCGCAGCAGCATGAAGCACTGCGGGACCAGTGCGAAGGTGACCAGCCGGGTCTCGCCGACCAGCACGGCGGACACCATGAACAGCCCGACCGCCCCCACGATGTACCGGGCGGAAGGACGCGTGTTGGCGCCCTCGGTCATCATCTCCGGCCGCCCCGCCCACACATACCAGGGCACCAGCAGGCAGAAGAGCGCGGCCGCCGCCGTGCGGACCGGCAGCGCCGGGTCCTTCGCGCCGAGCGCGAAAGCCAGCGTGCCGGCCCATACCACCGCGAAGTACGCGTCCCAGTTGTAGAAGGTCCGGCTGTGCACGTCGGAGTCCCGCGCGCCGTCGGCCTCCCTCAGCCGTCGCGCGCGCTTTTCCAGCGGAACGTCAGCAGACACAGCACCAATCCTCCGATGCACCAGGCGCTCAGCACCAGGGCGATCCGTCCGAACTCCCAGCTCCCGGCCTGCTCCAGAGCCGCCGCACTGTCCGGCAGGAACACTCCGCGCAGGCCCTGGCACATCCACTTCAGCGGGAACAGCGCCCCGATGTTCAGCATCCAGCCCGGGACGGTGTCGATGAGGATGTACACGCCGGATATGAACTGAAGGACCAGATAGGGGAGTACCACCACCGAGGTGGCGGCGCGCCCGGACTTCGGAAGGCTGCTGATCGCGATGCCCAGCAGCCCACAGCCGGTCAGCCCCAGCAGGAATATCCAGCCGAAAGTCAGCCAGCCCATGGCGTCGGACGGCAGATCGACGTCGAACACCGTGGTGCCGAAGAGCAGCAGCAGAGCGGTCTCCATCGTGCCGGTCACCAGCACCAGCCACATCTTCCCCAGGAAGTACGCGACCGGAGGCATCGGCGTGCCGCGCAGTCGCCGCAGCACCTTCTCGTCCCGCTCTATCGCTATCGACACGCCCAGAGACTGGAAGCTGGTCGCCATGATTCCCGAGGCGATCATCGAGGCCACGTAGTACTGCGAGGCCGTCGCGCCCGTGTTCGCCATGTCGTCCCTGAAGATCGAGGCGAACAGGAAGAGGAAGACGATCGGGAAGGAGAAGGTGAAGACCACCTGCTCGCGCAGGCGGAAGAACTGCTTGATCTCGATCGAGGCCCGATGCCGCCCCAGGCTCCAGGCGCTGGGCAGCTTCGTGGCGGCGGCCGGCGTGGCCGCCGATGGCACCGCTGTCGTGGTCATCGTCCCTCCTCCTCGCCGATGAGCTGCAGATAGATGTCCTCAAGCGTGGGGCGGCTGATCCGCAGACCCGGTATCTCGCCGTCGAAGCGGCGCATCAGCTCCGCGACGGCCTGCGTCGGTGTGTCGGTCTGCGCGGAGCGCGGACTGCCATCGGCCTCCGTCCACTCCACGGTGGAGCCGGAGCCGTACCGCTCGCGCAGGCCGGCCGGCTCGCCGTGGGCCACCACCCGGCCGGCCGATATCACCGCGAGCCGGTCGGCCAGCGCCTCCGCCTCCTCCAGGTAGTGCGTGGTGAGCAGGATCGTCGTGCCCCCATGGGCCAGCCCCCGGACCAGCTCCCAGAACTCCCGCCGGGCCGCCGGGTCGAATCCGGTGGTCGGCTCGTCGAGCAGCAGCAGCTCGGGGCCGCCGATCACCCCCAGGGCCACGTCCAGGCGGCGGCGCTGGCCCCCCGACAGCGTCTTGATCCGGCTGCCGGCCTTCTCCGCCAGCCCGACCAGGCCTATGACCTCCCCCGGATCGCGTGGCCGGGGGTAGTAGTGCGCGAAGTGCCGCACGGTCTCGGCGACCGTCAGCTCGGCGGGGGCGGACTCGTCCTGCCAGACGATGCCGACGCGGGACCGCCACTCCCGGCCGCCCGTGTCCGGGTCCTGCCCCAGCACGGAGACCTCACCCCCGTCCCGTGACCGGTGGCCCTGCAGTATTTCCACCGTCGTGCTCTTGCCGGCCCCGTTGGGCCCCAGGATCCCGAAGATCTCACCCCGCCGGATGTCCAGATCCAGACCGTCGACCGCGGTGACTTCGCCGTACCGCTTGCGAAGCCCCCGTACCCGTACCGCGTGCTCTGTCGTCGTCATGGATTCAGAATCCCGTTCCGGGCGGGTCCGCGGTACAACCGGGAGGACACATGATTGTCCGTCGAACGGTGGACACGGCAGGATGACACCCGGCACTTCCCGCGGGCCGCTAGCGTTGGGCAAGGCGGGAAATGCGGAAACGACGGACCTAGGGAACGGCGACATGGTGACACCGGCGCTTGATGAGGCTCGTACCGACGACGAGCAGCGGGAACCCACCGAGTTGATCGGCGCGGGCAAGGCCTTCAGCTGGCTGCTCGTGGTGTGCGGGGCGCTCGGGCTGCTGGCCTCATGGGTCATCGTGATCGACAAGTTCAAACTGCTCGAAGACCCCAACTTCGTGCCCGGCTGCAGCCTGAACCCGATCATCTCCTGCGGCAACATCATGAAGAGCGAGCAGTCGCACGTCTTCGGCTTCCCGAACCCGATGATCGGCATGGTCGCCTATCCGGTCGTCATCGCGATCGGCATGGGGATCCTGGCCGGCGCCCGCTACCGCCGCTGGTTCTGGCTCGGACTCCAGGCCGGCACGGTCTTCGGCGTCGGCTTCGTGACCTGGCTGCAGTACCAGTCGCTCTACAGCATCGGCTCGCTGTGCCTGTGGTGCTCGCTGGCCTGGGTCGTCACCATCGCCCTGTTCTGGTACACCGCCGTGCACAACATCAAGCACGGCATCATCAAGGTGCCCGCCGGGGCGCGCTCGCTGGTGCTGGAGTTCCACTGGGTGGTGCCGGTGCTCTGGTACGGGATCATCATCATGCTGATCCTCACCCGCTGGTGGTCGTACTGGAGCACGCTCGTCTGACCTGGCTGTCAGTGCCGTGGCATAGGCTTTCCTCTCGTGGAACCCGACCTGTTCACCGCCGCCGCGGAGGACCGCCAGGCCCGTGAGCCGGGCGGCAGTCCGCTGGCCGTACGCATGCGCCCGCGCACGCTCGACGAGGTGGTCGGGCAGCAGCACCTGCTGCGGCCCGGTTCACCGCTGCGGCGGCTGGTGGGCGAGGGGGCAGGGGGGCCGGCGGGCGCGTCGTCGGTGATCCTCTGGGGCCCGCCGGGCACCGGCAAGACCACGCTGGCGTATGTGGTCAGCCAGGCCACCGAGAAGCGGTTCGTCGAGCTGTCGGCGATCACGGCGGGCGTGAAGGAAGTACGGGCGGTCATCGAGAGCGCCAAGCAGCAGTCGGGGATGTACGGCCGCGACACCGTGCTGTTCCTCGACGAGATCCACCGCTTCAGCAAGGCCCAGCAGGACTCGCTGCTGCCCGCAGTGGAGAATCGCTGGGTCACGCTGATCGCGGCCACCACCGAGAATCCGTACTTCTCGATCATCTCGCCGCTGCTCTCCCGCTCGCTGCTGCTGACGCTGGAGCCGCTCACCGACGAGGACCTGCGCGCACTGCTGCGCAGGGCGGTCACCGACGAGCGCGGGCTCGCGGGGGCGGTCACGCTGCCCGGGGACACCGAGGCCCATCTGCTGCGCATAGCGGGCGGCGACGCGCGCCGCGCGCTCACCGCGCTGGAGGCCGGGGCCGGCTCGGCCATGGCCAAGGGCGAGAACGAGATCACCCTGGTCACACTGGAGGAGACGGTCGACCGGGCGGCGGTGAAGTACGACCGCGACGGCGACCAGCACTACGACGTGGCCAGCGCACTGATCAAGTCCATCCGGGGCTCGGACGTGGACGCGGCGCTGCACTACCTGGCCCGGATGATCGAGGCCGGGGAGGACCCGCGCTTCATCGCCCGGCGGCTGATGATCTCCGCCAGCGAGGACATCGGCCTGGCCGACCCCACCGCCCTGCCCACCGCCGTGGCGGCGGCCCAGGCCGTGGCGCTGATCGGCTTCCCCGAGGCGGCCCTGACCCTCAGCCACGCCACCATCGCGCTCGCCCTGGCGCCCAAGTCGAACTCCGCGACCACGGCGATCGGCGCCGCGCTGGCCGACGTACGGGCGGGCAAGGCCGGGCCCGTCCCGCCGCATCTGCGCGACGGGCACTACAAGGGCGCCGCCAAGCTGGGACACGCCCAGGGGTATGTGTATCCGCACGACGTGCCGGAGGGCATCGCCGCGCAGCAGTACGCCCCGGACGCCATCCACGGCGCGCGCTACTACCAGCCCACCCGCCATGGCGCCGAGGCACGGTACGCGGATGTGGTCGAGTGGGCGCGCGGACGGCTGGCGGGGGGGTCCTGAGCGCTCCGCGCGACGCCGTATCGGCTCGGCTCGCGGTCACTCAGGGTTCGCGGCCTCGTACGCCACCTCGAAGAGCGCGTGCATCGCCCGGTGCAGATCCTCCTGCGCGCGCACCGGCGACAGGAACTCGAAGCGGGCGTCGAAGGCCTGCCCTTCCCCCGTGAACCGCACCCGCAGCCCGAAACGGTCCAGCGCCAGCGGCACCGCGCGCAGCGGCACCGATCCGCACGCGTCCCCGGCCAGCGCGCACAGCCAGCCCAACTGCTCCGCGTGCGAGGAGGCCAGGTGCTGCAGCAGCTCCGCCTCGTGGGCGACCAGCGGATCCGCCCGCGCGGCGGTGAAGGCCTCGGGCTCGACGGGCTCGGCTCCCCACAGGTCGTCCAGGGAGGCCTCGCCGATCTCCAGCCGCAGCCATACGCAGCCGGGCCGCGCGGGCAGTTCGTGGGCCGTGGTCAGCCAGCCGGACACCCAGGCGCGGCCGCGGATCCGGTTGGGCACCGCCACCGGGGCGACGTCCGTGATCTCCAGCACAGCGGGGAGATCGTCGGCCTCGGCGTGGGTCGCGGTCCGCACGGCGGGCGAATCGGCCGCAAACAGCAGGAAAAGGTCCCCGTCGGAACCGGCGATGCGCTCCCGGGGGGTCATCTCGTCCTGCCGGGCCCCGTCCAGGCCTGGAATCAGCAGTACCGCGGACGCTGTACTCTGTACGAGAGTTCGTGTGCGTTCGGCTGCTGACGGCAACCGGACGGTTTCAAGCCCGCTGGGACGCGGCTGACCATGAGCTGATCGGACCTCCGTCATCCCTTCGCTCCGAGCGTCGGGTCCAACGCCGTTGGAATGCCCTGTTGAGGCATTGTCCACGTCGGCGTCGGCGTTGTCCGTGATGCCTGTGGTGTTCCCAGGGCTCGACATGCGATCTCCTCAGTTAAGGTAAGCCTAACCTAACTTACACCGGAGGTCTGGAGAACGTGCCTAACCAGTCGCGTCCCAAGGTCAAGAAGTCCCGTGCGCTCGGTATCGCGCTCACCCCGAAGGCTGTGAAGTACTTCGAGGCCCGCCCCTACCCGCCGGGCGAGCACGGCCGTGGCCGCAAGCAGAACAGCGACTACAAGGTCCGTCTGCTCGAGAAGCAGCGCCTGCGCGCTCAGTACGACATCTCCGAGCGCCAGATGGCCCGCGCCTACGACCGCGCCAAGAAGGCCGAAGGCAAGACCGGCGAGGCGCTGGTCGTCGAGCTGGAGCGCCGCCTGGACGCCCTGGTGCTGCGCGCCGGCCTGGCCCGCACCATCTACCAGGCCCGCCAGCAGGTCGTGCACGGCCACATCGAGGTCAACGGCAAGAAGGTCGACAAGCCGTCCTTCCGCGTGAAGCCGGACGACGTCATCCAGGTCCGCGAGCGCTCCCGCGCCAAGACCCCGTTCCAGGTCGCCCGTGAGGGCGGCTGGGCGGGCGAGGGCGAGGTCGCCAAGTACCTGCAGGTCAACCTGCAGGCGCTGGCCTTCCGCCTGGACCGTCTGCCGAACCGTCGCGAGGTCCCCGTGATCTGCGACGAGCAGCTCGTCGTCGAGTACTACGCCCGCTGACGCTCGCCCGCACCCGGCGCGTCATACCCGCCCGTTCCCGGCTCCGGCCGGGAACGGGCGGGTTTTGCGTTCCCCGCCGAGCCCGCTGCACCCGCCGAGCCCGCCGATCCGGTGCACGCCCTGGTCGCCTCGCGGCTCGCGAGCGCCCTGGCCACCGCCGCGTCCAGACCCAGCGCCGACCCCCGTGCGAACGCCCGCGCGTACCCCACCGCGCCCAGCTCCGCCCGGCACAGCTCCTCGCACCGGTTGTGCGGAATGGCGAAATACCGGGAGCCGAAGACCGGCAGCCCCACCAGGTCCCAGATGCCGGCCGCCGCGCCCTGCAGCGCCGCCGCCTCCTCGGCGTCGTGCGCGGCAGTCAGCAGGGCCAGCACCTCGATGCCCAGGACGATCCCCACCATGTCCCGGAACTCGTGGTTGATGCGTACGCATTCCGCCGCCAGCTGCCGCGCCAGCGCCGGATCCTCCTGCCACCAGGCGATCACCGCGCGCGTGTAGAGCGCGTACGCCAGCGCCCAGCGCTCGCCGTGGTCCTCGCAGGCCTCCCGTACGGCCTCGCAGATCTCGATGCCGCGCTCCAGCTCGCCCGAGAAGGCCGCCACCATGCCCAGCTCGACCTCCGCCATGATGACGTTGCTGTTGAGCTCGCCCAGCGTCCGGTAGTGGCCCAGCGCCTCTTCGAACAGCGCCTTCGCACGCGGCAGATCATCGCTCAGCAGGGCCCCGCAGCCGAGCCGGTGCACCGCGTACGCCACCGCCGTCGCGTTGCCGGTGTCCAGCGCGAGCTGACGGCATTCGTGCAGCATCCCCAGGGCGGCGATCCCGTCGCCCTGCAGGATCGACACATAGCCGCACACCCACAGTGCCTTGGCGCGCTGCCCGGTCGGAGTCTCGTCGGCGGCCAGCGCCCGCTCCAGCCAGTAGCGGCCCTCCGCGAGCCGGCCGCAGCCGACCCAGTAGAACCACAGGGTGCCGGCGAGGAACTGGCCGATCCGGAACTCCCGGGGGTCCTCCAGCGAGAACTCCAGCGCCGCCCGGAGGTTCGCCAGCTCCCGCTCGGTGCTCCGTGCGACCTGCGCCTGCCGCGCGCTGAACCACTCCAGCTCGCCCCAGGTGGCGAAACCCAGGTACCAGTCCCGGTGCCGGGCACGCGCCCGCTGCTCCTCGCCCAGTTCGCGCAGCCAGCCGAGCCCGTAGTCGCGCATGGTGTCGAGCAGCAGATAGCGCACCGCCCCGCAGGCCGTGTCACGGCGCATCAGCACGGACTTGTCCACCAGGTCCGTGACCAGGTCCACCATGGCCTCGGCCGGCAGCTCCGGGCTCGCGCAGACGTATTCCACCGCCTCCAGGTCGAAGTCCGCCGCGAAGACGGAGAGCCGGGCCCACAGCAGCCGCTCGCGGGGGCTGCACAGCTCATGGCTCCAGCCGATCGCCGTGCGCAGGGTGCGATGGCGGGCCGGGCCGGTGGCGCCGCGCCGGGTCAGGATCGTGAAGCGGTCGTCGAGGCGCTCCAGGATCTGATCGACCGACAGCGCCCGCAGCCGGCCCGCCGCCAGCTCCAGCGCCAGCGGGATCCCGTCGAGCCGGCGGCACAGCTCCCGCACCGCCGCCCGGTTGGACCCGTCGACCGCGAAGTCCGGCAGGACGGCCGAGGCCCGGTCCGCGAACAGCTCCACCGCGTCGGTATCGCAATCGCCGTCCTCGGCGAAGGGCTCAAGGACCATGACGTGTTCCCCGGGCACCCCCAGCGGCTGCCGCGAGGTGGCCAGGATCCGCAGCCCCGGCGCCTGCCGCAGCAGCGCCTCGGCCAGCCGGGCGGCGGCCTCCACCTGGCGCTCGCAGCAGTCGAGGACCAACAGCAGCTCACGCCCCGCGAGATGGGCCGCCAAAGTGGCGCGCGGCAGCCGGGTCGTGTGGTCGGTCAGCCCGAGCGCCTCGGCCACCGCGTGCTCCACCAGCGCCGGATCGCGTACGGGCGCCAGCTCCACCAGCCACGCCCCGCCTGAGAACCCCTCCTGCGCGGCCGCGACGGCCGCGGCGCGCACCGCGAAGCGCGTCTTGCCCACCCCGCCCACACCGCTCACCGTGACGATGCGGGCCCGCTTCAACAGGTCCGCGACATCGGACAACTCACGCCGGCGCCCCACGAAGTGGTTCAGCTCCGCGGGCAGGTTTCCGGTCGAGGCATGGGGCCGCATGGGTCACGGAGCGTACCGCCAGGTAAGCGGAACGTACAGTCCGGGTGCCGCGTGCACCCACCGCCGCGCGCGTCGCCGCGCGCGGTAATGCGGTACGGAGGCCGGGGCCCGGCGCGATAAGGTCGGCATCTGACACATAAGACTTGACGCGGCAGTCGCAGCGGTCAACGTGGAACTTCCGAGGAGCAGCATCGTGTCCGGTGGAGAGGTGGCCGGCCTCATCGTGGCCGTCTTCTGGGCGATCCTGGTGTCCTTCCTGGCCGTGGTCCTGGTCAGGCTGGCGCAGGCGCTCCGGCAGGCCACCCGGCTCGTCGCGGATGTCACCGAGCAGGCGGTGCCGCTGCTCGGCGAGGCCTCCGCCGCCGTCCGCTCCGCGCACACCCAGCTCGACCGGGTGGACACCATCACCTCGGACGTCGCCGAGGTCACCGCCAACGCGTCCGCGCTCTCCACCACCGTCGCCTCCACCTTCGGCGGCCCGCTGGTCAAGGTCGCGGCCTTCGGCTACGGCGTACGACGTGCGGTCGGCCTCCAGGCGAAGGACGCGCCGAAGAAGCACACCGTGGTCGTCGGACGGACGCTCCCGTCCGTCCGGGGCCGTAAGTCGAGGGGCTGACCTGCAATGTTCCGCCGCGCATTCTGGTTCACCGCCGGCGCCGCAACCGGTGTCTGGGCCACCAACAAGGTCCACCGCAAGATCCGCAGCCTCAGCCCCGAGAGCCTTGCCGCGCAGGCGGCCAACAAGGCGCTCGAAGCCGGCGGCCGGCTGCGTACCTTCGCGCAGGACGTACGCGCCGGCATGGCCGAGCGCGAGGACCAGCTCAACGACGCACTGGGCCGTACCGATACGGCCCCCGAACTCGAAGTCCCCGGGCAGCGCCCGGCGATCGCGTACAACCGGAAGGACGATCACTGATGGAGTCGGCTGAAATCCGCCGCCGCTGGCTGCGCTTCTTCGAGGAGCGCGGGCACACCGTTGTGCCTTCGGCGTCCCTCATCGCCGACGACCCCACGCTGCTGCTCGTCAACGCGGGAATGGTGCCCTTCAAGCCCTACTTCCTGGGCGAGGTCAAACCGCCCGCCCCGCGCGCCACCAGCGTGCAGAAGTGCGTGCGCACCCCCGACATCGAAGAGGTCGGCAAGACCACCCGGCACGGCACGTTCTTCCAGATGTGCGGCAACTTCTCCTTCGGCGACTACTTCAAGGAAGGCGCCATCGGCTACGCCTGGGAGCTGCTCACCGGCTCCGTGGCGGACGGCGGCTACGGCCTGGACCCGGAGAAGCTCTGGATCACGGTCTACCTCGACGACGACGAGGCCGAGCAGATCTGGCGCGAGAAGATCGGCGTCCCCGCCGAGCGCATCCAGCGCCTGGGCAAGAAGGACAACTTCTGGTCCATGGGCGTGCCCGGCCCGTGCGGCCCGTGCTCGGAGATCAACTACGACCGCGGCCCGGAGTTCGGCGTCGAGGGCGGTCCTGCCGTCAACGACGAGCGCTACGTGGAGATCTGGAACCTGGTCTTCATGCAGTACGAGCGCGGCGAGGGCGCAGGCAAGGAGGACTTCCCGATCCTCGGCGACCTCCCCGCCAAGAACATCGACACCGGCCTCGGTCTCGAACGCCTCGCCATGATCCTGCAGGGCGTACAGAACATGTACGAGACCGACACCCTGCGCGTCGTCATCGACAAGGCCACCGAGCTCACCGGCGTCTCCTACGGTGCCGCGCACGAATCCGACGTCTCGCTGCGCGTGGTCGCCGACCACATCCGCACCTCCGTGATGCTCATCGGCGACGGCGTCACCCCCGGCAACGAGGGCCGTGGCTACGTGCTGCGCCGCATCATGCGCCGGGCCATCCGCAACATGCGCCTGCTGGGCGCCACCACCGAGGTGGTCGCCGAACTCGTCGACGTCACCCTGAAGACGATGGGCCAGCAGTACCCGGAGCTGCTGACCGACCGCAAGCGCATCGAGACCGTCGCCCTCGCCGAAGAGGCCGCCTTCCTCAAGGCCCTCAAGGGCGGCACCAACATCCTCGACACCGCCGTCACCGAGACCAAGGCCTCCGGCGGCAAGGTGCTCTCCGGCGACAAGGCCTTCCTGCTCCACGACACATGGGGCTTCCCGATCGACCTCACCCTCGAAATGGCCGCCGAGCAGGGCCTGTCGGTGGACGAGGACGGCTTCCGCCGTCTGATGAAGGAGCAGCGGGACCGGGCCAAGGCCGACGCCATGGTGAAGAAGAGCGGTCACGCCGACCTCTCCGCCTACCGGGCCGTCGCCGACACCGCCGGAACAACCCAGTTCACCGGCTACACCCTCAACGAGGGCGAGGCCACGGTCGTCGGCCTGCTGGTGGACGGCGTCCCCTCGCCCGCCGCCAACGAGGGCGACGAGGTCGAGGTCATCCTGGACCGCACCCCCTTCTACGCCGAGGGCGGCGGGCAGCTCGCCGACACCGGCCGGATCCGGATCGACTCCGGGGCCGTGATCGAGGTCCGCGACGTCCAGCAGCCGGTGGCCGGGGTCAGCGTCCACAAGGGTGTCGTCCAGGTCGGCGAGGTCACCGTCGGGGCCGGCGCCCTGGCCCAGATCGACCTCGTACGCCGCCGCTCCATCGCCCGCGCCCACAGCGCCACGCACCTCACCCACCAGGCGCTGCGCGACGCGCTGGGCCCGACCGCCGCCCAGGCCGGCTCGGAGAACTCGCCGGGCCGCTTCCGCTTCGACTTCGGCTCGCCGACCGCCGTCCCCGGCACGGTGCTCACCGATGTCGAGCAGAAGATCAACGAGGTCCTGGCCCGCGAACTCGACGTCACCGCCGAGGTGCTGCCGATCGCCGAGGCCAAGAAGCAGGGCGCCATCGCCGAGTTCGGCGAGAAGTACGGCGAGCATGTGCGCGTCGTCACCATCGGCGACTACTCCAAGGAGCTGTGCGGCGGCACGCACGTCGGCAACACCGCCCAGCTCGGCCTGGTCAAGCTGCTCGGCGAGTCCTCCATCGGCTCCGGCGTGCGCCGCGTCGAGGCCCTGGTCGGTGTGGACGCGTACAGCTTCCTGGCCCGTGAGCACACGATCGTCTCGCAGCTCACGGACCTGGTGAAGGGCCGTCCCGAGGAGCTGCCCGACAAGATCTCCGGGGTCCTGGCCAAGCTCAAGGACGCCGAGAAGGAGATCGAGCGCTTCCGCGCCGAGAAGGTCCTCCAGGCCGCCGCCGGGCTCGCTGCCGGGGCCCAGGACGTCAAGGGCGTCGCTCTCGTGACGGGTACCGTCCCGGAGGGCACCGGCGCGGACGACCTGCGCAAGCTGGTTCTGGACGTACGCCAGCGCATCACGGGCGGACGTCCGGCCGTGGTGGCCCTGTTCACCGTGGCCAACGGCCGTCCGCTGACCGTCATCGCCACCAACGAGGCCGCCCGCGAGCGCGGCATCAAGGCCGGTGAGCTGGTCCGCGCCGCAGCCAAGACCCTCGGCGGCGGCGGTGGCGGCAAGGACGACGTCGCCCAGGGCGGCGGCCAGAACCCGGCCGCCGTGGACGAGGCCGTCGGCGCCGTGCAGCGGCTCGTCGCCGAGAAGGCCTGAGCCGCATGCGCAGGGGCCGCCGGCTCGCGATCGACGTCGGGGACGCCCGGATCGGGGTCGCCTCGTGCGACCCCGACGGGGTCCTCGCCACGCCGGTCGAGACCGTGCCGGGCAGGGACATCCCGGCGGCCAAGCGCCGGCTGGCCGAGATCGTCGCCGAGTACGAGCCGATCGAGGTCGTGGTCGGGCTCCCTCGCTCCCTCAGCGGGAGCGAGGGGCCGGCCGCGGTCAAGGTCAGGGCCTTCACCCAGGATGTGGCGAAGATCATCGCACCGGTGCCGGTGAGGCTGGTCGATGAGCGGATGACCACCGTCACCGCGACCCACGGCCTGCGCGCCTCGGGCGTCAAGGCGAAGAAGGGCCGGGCCGTGGTGGACCAGGCCGCGGCCGTCGTCATCCTGCAGAGCGCCCTTGAGGCCGAACGGGTGTCCGGTAAAGCTCCGGGCGAGAGCGTCGAACCGATTGTCTGATCGCGGTACGGTAACGTTCCGCGCGGCATGGGGCTCCCACAGCGGTCCCCGTACCGACGGGGCGGGCCGAACGGCCGCGCCACAAGCGCCGGCCTGCCGCCGCCTCGCGAACCAAGGGGATCGATGACTGACTATGGCCGGGGCCCCGGCTCCGAACCGTGGCACCCCGATGACCCGCTCTTCGGTGATCAGTGGGGCGATCAGCAGCAGTACCAGCAGCAGCACGCGCAGGCGCAGGCGCAGCAGCACCCACAGCACCAGGACGGCGGCTGGGACCCGTACGCCACCGGCCAGCAGCAGCCCCAGCCCCAGTACCAGCAGCAGTACGACCAGCAGCAGTCGTACGAGCACCCGCAGCAGCAGCACCCGCAGCAGCAGCACCCGCAGCAGTCGTACGAGCACCAGCAGTACGACACCTGGAACGGCGCCCCGGTCGCGTACGGCGCGGACCCCAACGACCCCTACGGCACCGGCCAGCACGCACAGCAGCCCGACTACTACGGCCAGGGCGGCTACCCGCCGCCGCAGCGCCCGCAGTACCAGGAGCAGCAGCAGCCCCAGCACGGCCAGCAGCAGCCTCAGCAGGCCCAGCAGCACCCCGAGCCGCAGCAGCAGCCGTTGCAGGCCAGCCCCGAGCCGCCCGCCGACTGGGATCCCGAGCCTGAGTCCGCCGTCGACGACCACGCCTTCTTCTCCGGCGGGGACGATGACGACGAGGACGACGACCCCCGCGACGGCCGTCGCGCGCGAGGCGGCAAGGGCAAGAAGAAGGGCGGCAAGAAGCGCCGGAGCGGCTGCGCCTGCCTGGTCGTCCTGCTGGTGCTGGGCGGTGGCGGCGCCGCCACCGCCTGGTACGGCTACCAGTACTACGAGAGCCACTTCGGCCCGGCCCCGGACTACTCCGGCAAGGGCTCGGGCGAGGTCCAGGTCGAGATCCCCACGGGCTCGTCGCTGACCAGCATCGGCAACATCCTGAAGAAGGCCGGCGTGGTCAAGAGCGTCGACGCCTTCACGACGGCGGCCGGCAAGAACGCCAAGAGCACCACCATCCAGGCCGGTATCTACGTGCTACGCGGGGAGATGTCCGCCGACTCCGCGATCACGATGATGCTCGACCCGTCCTCCCAGAACGTCCTGATCATCCCCGAGGGGCTCACCGCCACCAAGATCTACGCGCTGATCGACTCCAAGCTCAAGCTGAGCTCGGGCAGCACCGCCAAGGCCGCCAAGAGCGGCGCGGGCAGCCTCGGTCTGCCCTCGTACGCCAAGGGCAACCCGGAGGGCTTCCTCTACCCGGCGCGCTACTCGATCAGCAGCAAGATGAAGCCCCTCGACCTGCTCAAGCAGATGGTGAAGAACGCCCAGGCCGAGTACACCAAGGTCGATCTCGCCACCGCCGGCAAGGAGGTCAACCTGGACACTCCCTACGACGTGATCATCGAGGCGAGCATCCTGCAGGCCGAGGTCGACCAGAAGGCGGACATGGGCAAGGCCGCCCGCGCCCTCTACAACCGCCTCAACACCAACGCCACCTACGGCAAGCTCGAACTCGACTCGACGCTCCAGTACCACCTGGGCCGGACCAAGCTCAGCAGCGCCGACCTCGCGTCCAAGGCCGACGGCTTCAACACCTACACCAACACCGGACTGCCCCCGGCCCCCATCTCCAACCCGGGAGCCGACGCCATAGAGGCCGTCCTCAGCCCGACCAAGGGCAACTGGGTGTACTGGGTGACGATCAAGCCCGGCGACACCCGCTTCGCCGTGAGCTACGCCGACCACCTCAAGAACGTCAAGGTGTACTGCGAAGCCCATGACCAGACCCTGAACACGTCCTCCGGATCGTGCCAGTAGCCGTAGCCGTAGCCGTAGCCGTAGCCGCAGGCCGACCGACAGCCAAGCGCAGGAGTACCACCCGTATGACCAGCAGCGCCCGCAGAGCAGCCGTCCTCGGCTCGCCCATCGGCCACTCCCTGTCCCCGGTGCTGCACCGCGCGGCCTACGCGGAGCTGGGCCTGACCGGCTGGTCGTACGACCGCTTCGAGGTGGACGAGGAGGCCCTGCCGGGCTTCCTCAAGGAGCTGGAGGCCGGGCCGGACAGCTGGGCCGGGCTCTCGCTCACCATGCCGCTCAAGCGCGCGGTCATCCCGCTGCTCGACGGGATCAGCGACACCGCGGCCTCCGTCGAGGCCGTCAACACGCTGGTCTTCGCCGAGGACGGCCGCCGCCTCGGCGACAACACCGACATCCCCGGCATGGTCGCCGCCCTGCGCGAGCGCGGCGTCGAGCGCGTCGACTCCGCCGCGGTCCTCGGCGCCGGCGCCACCGCCTCCTCCGCGCTCGCCGCCCTGGCCCAGATCTGCTCCGGCGAGGTCACCGCGTACGTACGCGGCCCGGACCGCGCCGCTGAGATGAGTCAGTGGGGCGAGCGGCTCGGCGTCACCGTGCGCACCGCCGCCTGGGAGGACGCCGCCCGCGCCTTCGACGCGCCGCTGGTGATCGCCACGACCCCGGCCGGAGCCGCCGACGTGCTGGCCGGCGCCGTCCCGCAGGCGCCCGGCGCGCTCTTCGACGTGCTCTACGACCCGTGGCCCACCGCGCTGGCCACCGCCTGGTCGGCGCGCGGCGGCGCGGTCGTCGGCGGACTCGATCTGCTGGTGCACCAGGCGGTCCTCCAGGTGGAGCAGATGACCGGGCGCGCTCCCGCGCCGCTGGCCGCGATGCGCGCGGCCGGCGAGGCGGCGCTGCACGGGCACTGACACCCGGGGGAGGGGCGTCCGCACCGTGGAACGGGGCAAGGGGCTGCCCGGAATCGTGGGAGGATCAAAAAGTGGGGTGCGTCCCGTGAGGCGGGCCCCGAGCCGCAGGACGTTTAAGGAGCACCGTTGAGCAGGTTGCGCTGGCTGACCGCGGGGGAGTCGCACGGCCCCGCACTCGTCGCGACGCTGGAGGGACTTCCCGCCGGCGTGCCGATCACCACAGACCTGGTGGCGGACGCCCTCGCGCGGCGGCGGCTCGGCTATGGCCGCGGTGCCCGGATGAAGTTCGAGCGCGACGAGGTCACCTTCCTCGGCGGCGTACGGCACGGCCTGTCCCTCGGCTCCCCGGTCGCGATCATGGTCGGCAACACCGAGTGGCCCAAGTGGGAGCAGGTCATGTCGGCCGACCCGGTCGACCAGGACATCCTGGACGGCCTGGCCCGCAACGCCCCGCTCACCCGGCCGCGCCCCGGCCACGCCGATCTGGCCGGCATGCAGAAGTACGGCTTCGACGAGGCCCGGCCGATTCTGGAGCGCGCCAGCGCCCGCGAGACCGCCGCCCGTGTGGCCCTGGGCGCCGTGGCCCGCTCCTACCTCAAGGAGACCACCGGCATCGAGATCGTCTCCCATGTCGTGGAGCTGGCCGCCGCCAAGGCCCCGTACGGCGTCTACCCGGTCCCCGCCGATGTCGAGAAGCTCGACGCCGACCCGGTGCGCTGCCTCGACGCGGACGCGTCGAAGCGGATGGTCGCCGAGATCGACCAGGCCCACAAGGACGGCGACACCCTCGGCGGCGTCGTCGAGGTCCTCGCCTACGGCGTCCCGGTCGGCCTGGGCTCGCATGTGCACTGGGACCGCCGCCTGGACGCGCGGCTCGCCGCCGCCCTCATGGGCATCCAGGCCATCAAGGGCGTCGAGGTCGGCGACGGCTTCGACCTCGCCCGCGTGCCCGGCTCCAAGGCCCACGACGAGATCGTCCCGACCGCCGACGGCATCCGCCGCGTCACCGGCCGCTCCGGCGGCACCGAGGGCGGCCTCACCACCGGCGAGCTGCTGCGCGTACGGGCCGCGATGAAGCCGATCGCCACCGTGCCGCGCGCGCTGGCCACCATCGACGTCACCACCGGCGAGGTGGCCCAGGCCCACCACCAGCGCTCCGACGTCTGCGCGGTCCCCGCCGCAGGCATCGTCGCCGAGGCGATGGTCGCGCTGGTCCTGGCCGACGCCGTGGCCGAGAAGTTCGGCGGCGACAGCGTCCCCGAGACCCGCCGCAACGTCCAGGGCTACCTCGACAACCTGGTGGTCCGATGACCGGCCCCGTAGCCGTCCTCGTCGGCCCCATGGGCGTCGGCAAGACCACCGTCGGCGAGCTGATCGCCGACGAGCTGGGCACGACCTGCCGGGACACCGACGCCGACATCGTCGCGGCCCAGGGCCGATCCATCGCCGACATCTTCGTCGAGGACGGCGAGGCCCACTTCCGCGCCCTGGAGGCCGAGGCGGTACGCGCCGCCCTGACCGAGCACGACGGCGTCCTGGCGCTCGGCGGCGGCACGATCCTCAACGACGACACGCGCAAGCTGCTCATCGGCCTGCCCGTGGTCTTCCTCGACATGGGCGTCGCCGAGGCCGTCAAGCGGGTCGGCCTGGACACGGCCCGCCCGCTGCTGGCGGTCAACCCCCGGCAGAAGTGGCGGGAGCTCATGGAGGCCCGGCGCCCCCTCTACACCGAGGTCGCCCGCGCGGTCGTCAGCACCGAAGGCCGCACCGCCGAAGAAGTCGCCGAACTCGTCCTCACCGAACTGGAGCTCAAGACCGCATGATCACGCGCATCCAGGTCGGTGGCAGCGCGGGCACCGCGCCGTACGAGGTACTGGTCGGCCGCCAACTTCTCGGCGAGCTCCCCGGGCTCATCGGCACCGACGCCAAGCGGGTCGCCGTCCTCCACCCCGAGGCCCTCGCGGCGACCGGCGAGGCGCTGCGCGAGGATCTCGCCGCGCAGGGCTACGAGGCGATCGCCATCCAGCTGCCCAACGCCGAGGAGGCCAAGACCGTCGAGGTCGCCGCCTACTGCTGGAAGGCCCTCGGCCAGTCCAACTTCACCCGCACCGACGTCGTCGTCGGTGTCGGCGGCGGCGCCACGACCGACGTGGCCGGCTTCGTCGCCGCCACCTGGCTGCGCGGGGTGCGCTGGATCGCCGTCCCCACCACCGTGCTCGCCATGGTCGACGCGGCGGTCGGCGGCAAGACCGGGATCAACACCGCCGAGGGCAAGAACCTCGTCGGCGCCTTCCATCCCCCGGCCGGCGTCCTGTGCGACCTCGCCGCCCTCGAGTCCCTCCCCGCCAACGACTACATCAGCGGCCTCGCCGAGATCATCAAGGCCGGCTTCATCTCCGACCCCGCGATCCTCGACCTCGTCGAGTCCGACCCCGTCGCCGCCCGCACCCCCGACGGCCCCCACACCGCCGAGCTCATCGAGCGCTCCATCCGCGTCAAGGCCGAGGTCGTCTCGTCCGACCTCAAGGAGTCCGGCCTCCGCGAGATCCTCAACTACGGCCACACCCTCGCCCACGCCATCGAGAAGAACGAGCGCTACAACTGGCGCCACGGGGCTGCCGTTTCCGTCGGCATGGTCTTCGCGGCCGAGCTCGGCCGCCTCGCGGGCCGTCTGGACGACGCCACGGCCGACCGGCACCGCGCGGTCCTGGAATCCGTCGGCCTGCCCCTGAGCTACCGCTACGACCAGTGGCCCAAGCTCCTGGAGAACATGAAGGTCGACAAGAAGTCGCGCGGCGACCGGCTCCGCTTCATCGTGCTCGACGGCCTGGCCAAGCCGACGGTCCTGGAGGGCCCCGACCCGGCGGTGCTCGTCGCGGCGTACGCGGAAGTCGCCAAGTAGGCAGCCGCCACCCCGCCGGCCCGGAGGGTACCGGGCACGTCCGTCATAGCCCGGGCGTTCACACAAGTACGGCCCGGGACGGTAGCGTTCGGTTTCGAACGGCTCGCTTTGGGCCGGTCGCGCAAGCAGACCGCACGAGACGGAGTGGGCCGACATGCAGCATGCTGTGCACGGCGGGCCGCCGCAACCGCCGGGCCCGCCGCAGGCGTTCGCCGCCACCGGACAGTTCCCGATGCCGCAGATGCCATCGCCGCCGCAGCCACCGATAGCCGTGCTGCTGATCGGCGCGGCGGGAGCGGGCAAGACGACGATCGCGCGCCACTGGGCGGACAACCGCGGGGTGCCGACGGCGCACATCAGCCTCGACGACGTACGCGAGTGGGTGCGCTCGGGCTTCGCGGACCCGCAATCGGGGTGGAACGAGCATTCCGAGGCGCAGTACCGCCTGGCGCGCCGCACGTGCGGCTTCGCGGCCCGCAATTTCCTGGCGAACGGCATCTCCTGCATCATCGACGACGCCGTCTTCCCGGACCGCCCCGCCGTGGGCCTGGGCGGCTGGAAGCGGCATGTGGGCCCGGGGCTGCTGCCCGTCGTCCTGCTCCCGGGCCTGGACATCGTGCTGGCGCGCAACGCGCAGCGCTCGGGGAACCGCAGGCTGTCGGACGAGGAGGTCGCCCGGATCCACGGCCGGATGGCCGGCTGGTACGGCTCGGGGCTGCCGATCATCGACAACTCCAACCTCGACGTCGCCACCTCGGCCGCCGCCCTGGACCAGGTCGTGGCCCGCAGCGTCCAGGGCCAGGCTCCCCCGGCCTGGTAGGGGGCCCGCAGTAGCGCGGTCGGCCCGCTCGACAGGCCGTACGTCCGGCCCCGACGTACGCTCGCCACATGTCCGAGGTGCACGCTGCCCGCAGGGAACGGCTCCGCGACCGCGCTACGGCAGCCGGGGCCGAGGCGGCGCTGGTGTCGCGCCCGGCCAATGTCCGGTATCTGACCGGATGCGCGCCGGCCGGGGCGGTGCTGCTGCTCGGCCCGGGGGCGCAGGATGTGCTGGTGCACAGCCGCCGGCCCTCCGGGGATGCCGCCGAGGGCCAGATCCCGGATGACGTACGGGCCGTGGTGCTGCCCGTGCCGGACGGCGACCCGGTGGTGGCCGCCGCGGGCCTGGCCCGGGAGCGCAAGGCGGTGGCGCTGGCGGTGGAGGAGCACCATCTGACCGTGACCCGGCACCGGGCCATCGCGTCGGTCGTGCCGGGGGTGCGGCTGAGCGACCTGGGCGGGGCCGTGGAGCAGTTGCGGCTGGTCAAGGACGAGCAGGAGATCTCCTCCCTTCGCATCGCCGCCGAGATCGCCGACCAGGCCCTGGGCGAGCTGCTCGAATCGATCCTGGTCGGCCGCACCGAGCGCCATCTCGCCCTGGAACTGGAGCGCCGCCTGGTCGACCACGGCGCGGACGGCCCCGCCTTCCCCACCTACGTCGGCACCGGGCCCCACTCCGGCGCCGCGCACCACGTACCCACGGACCGGCGGGTCGAGGAGGGCGACTTCCTCACCGTCTGCCTGGGCGCGTGCTACCGCGGATACCGCTGTGAGGTGGGCCGTACTTTCGTCATCGGGACGACTCCCGCCGACTGGCAGATCGAGCTGTACGAGCTGGTCTTCGCCGCCCAGCGGGCCGGCCGGGAGGCGCTCGCGCCCGGTGTGGCCTGCCGTGATGTCGACCGTGCCGCCCGCCAGCCGCTGGCCTCCGCGGGGTACGGCGACGCCCTGGGGGAGAGCAGCGGACACGGCGTGGGCCTGGAGATCGGCGAGGACCCTCGGCTGTCGCCCTCGGCCATGGGTAAACTGGACGCTTGCGTGCCGGTCACCGTCGAACCGGGGGTCCACATCCCGGGCCGAGGCGGTGTCCGCATCGACGACACACTCGTCGTACGTCCTACGGCGGACGGCGGGCCAGAGCTACTCACCATCACGACCAAGGAGCTTCTCGCCCTCTAAAGGGCGTGTGCGCTTTGGTCTCCGAAGCAGCAGTCCAGGAGTTCCGCAACCGTGGCATCCACGAACGACCTCAAGAACGGCCTCGTGCTCAAGCTCGACGGGGGCCAGCTCTGGTCCGTAGTCGAGTTCCAGCACGTCAAGCCCGGCAAGGGCCCCGCCTTCGTCCGTACGAAGCTGAAGCACGTGCTTTCCGGCAAGGTCGTCGACAAGACCTTCAACGCCGGCGTGAAGGTCGAGACGGCCAACGTCGACAAGCGCGGCATGCAGTTCTCCTACAAGGACGGCACCGACTTCGTGTTCATGGACATGGACACCTACGACCAGGTCTACATCACCCCCGAGGTGGTCGGCGACGCCGCCAACTACCTCCTTGAGGGCTTCGAGGCCGTCGTCGCGATGTACGAGGGCGCGCCCCTGTACATCGAGCTGCCGGCCGCCGTAGAGCTCGTCATCGAGTACACCGAGCCCGGCGTCCAGGGCGACCGTTCCACCGGCGGCTCCAAGCCCGCGCGCCTGGAGACCGGCTACGAGATCGGTGTCCCGCTGTTCATCACCACGGGTGAAAAGGTCAAGGTCGACACCCGCACGGGTGACTACCTCGGCCGGGTGAACAACTAACCGTGGCCGCCCGGAACAAGGCCCGTAAGCGTGCCTTCCAGATCCTCTTCGAGGCGGAACAGCGGGGTGTCGGCCCCAAGACCGCCATGGCGGACTGGATACGGCTCGCCCGGACCGATGACCGGCAGCCGCCGGTCTCCGAGTACACGATGCAGCTCGTCGAGGGGTACTCCGCGCACGCGGCCCGCATCGACGAACTGCTCTCCACGTACTCCATCGGCTGGACGCTCGACCGCATGCCGGTCGTCGACCGCAACGTCCTGCGCCTCGGCGCGTACGAGCTCATCTGGGAGGACGACGTCCCCGACGCCGTCGCCCTCGACGAGGCCGTCCAGCTCGCCAAGGAGTTCTCCACCGACGAGTCCCCGGCCTTCGTCAACGGCCTCCTGGCCCGTCTGAAGGACCTCAAGCCGAGCCTGCGGCGCGAGTAGCCGCAACGTCGGCACGATGCCCGTGCCCGGAACGCAGCCGCGTTCCGGGCACGGGCATCGTGCCGTTTCCGAACAGAAACGCCCCGGTGCGCGGCGCCCGTCAGGACACCGCTCACCAGGGCGAACGTTTCTGCTGAGGGCGTCAGCCCTCGTCGTGCTGGACCGCGCGCCGCGCGTCCGCGTCCAGGACACCCCAGCTGATGAGCTGGTCCGTCAGGACGGACGGCGACTGGTCGTAGATCACAGCGAGGGTGCGCAGGTCGTCCTGGCGGATCGAGAGCACCTTGCCGTTGTAGTCGCCGCGCTGGCTCTGGATGGTGGCGGCGTAGCGCTGCAGCGGGCCGGCCTTGTCGGACGGCACCTGGGAGAGCCGCTCAAGGTCGAGAACGAGCTTCGGCGGCGGCTCGGCCGCGCCACCCGGCGCGGAGCCGGGCAGGAGCTCCTGCACCGGAACGCCGTAGAAGTCGGCGAGCTCGGCAAGGCGCTGTACGGTCACGGCGCGGTCGCCGCGCTCGTACGAGCCGACCACCACAGCCTTCCAGCGGCCCTGGGACTTCTCCTCGACGCCATGGAGGGAGAGTCCCTGCTGTGTGCGGATGGCGCGGAGCTTGGCTCCGAGCTGTTTGGCGTAATCGCTGGACATAAGGCTCCCCGGACGAAAACTCGGTAACTCAGTGTGATGTTACGCAGCGTAATTGGAATCCGTCAAGCCGAATGGGCCACACCGGTACTCCTGGGGCGTTCGATATGACCCCGTTACGGCGGTTCGCGTACCCTGTGAGCCGCTGCTGCGGGAAGATGCCCGCCACCTGCTACGGTGACAGCGTAATTCCGGCGTCCTTTAACGCCCGTCCTGTGAGGCGGGGAAGGAGGTCCATTTCTGATGGCCGACAGCACCGCAGCATCACCGACACCGGCACGCCCCGTCCTGGAGGCACCGGACATCGCGCGGGTCCTGACCCGCATCGCCCACGAGATCGTCGAACGCGCCAAGGGCGCCGACGACGTGGTGCTCCTGGGCATTCCGACGCGTGGCGTCTTCCTCGCCCGCCGGCTCGCCGACAAGCTCGCCGAGATCACCGGACGCAAGGTTCCGGTCGGCTCCCTGGACATCACCATGTACCGCGACGACCTGCGGCTCGGCCCGGTTCGCGCGCTCGCCCACACCGACATCCCGGGCGACGGGGTGGACGGCCGGCTGGTCGTCCTCGTGGACGACGTGCTCTTCTCGGGCCGCACGATCCGGGCTGCGCTCGACGCGCTGGGCGACATCGGCCGCCCGCGTGCGGTGCAGCTCGCGGTCCTGGTCGACCGCGGTCACCGCGAACTGCCGATCCGGGCCGACTACGTCGGCAAGAACATCCCCACCTCGTTGCGCGAGACGGTGAAGGTTCAGCTGACCGAAGAGGACGGCCGCGACACCGTCCTGCTGGGCTCCCGCGACCAGTAGCGCCCGTCATGCCCCGGGCTGCGCCCGGGATTCCGCGTGCCCTCGCCCGAAAACTTCTTCTGGGAGCTGACCCGATGAAGCGCCACCTCATCTCGGCTGCGGACCTCACCCGCGACGACGCCATCCTGGTCCTCGACACCGCCGAGGAAATGGCCCGCGTCGCCGGCCGGCCGATCAAGAAACTGCCGACCCTGCGCGGCCGGACCGTCGTCAACCTCTTCTTCGAGGACTCGACCCGCACCCGCATCTCGTTCGAGGCCGCCGCCAAGCGGCTGTCCGCCGACGTCATCAACTTCTCCGCCAAGGGATCCTCGGTCGCCAAGGGGGAGTCCCTCAAGGACACCGCCCTGACCCTGGAGGCGATGGGCGCCGACGCCGTCGTCATCCGCCACCACTCCTCCGGCGCCCCGCACCGCCTCGCCAACTCCGGCTGGATCAACAGCTCGGTGGTCAACGCGGGCGACGGCACCCACGAGCACCCCACCCAGGCACTGCTCGACGCCTTCACGATGCGCCGCCACCTGTCCGGCCCGGGCCGCGACCTGGCCGGCCGCCGGATCACGATCGTCGGCGACATCCTGCACGGCCGGGTGGCCCGCTCCAACGTCCTGCTCCTCAACACCCTGGGCGCCGAGGTCACCCTCGTGGCCCCGCCCACGCTGCTGCCCATCGGCGTCGAGACCTGGCCCTGCGAGATCTCGTACGACCTGGACAGCGTGCTGGCCAAGTCCGACGCCGTGATGATGCTCCGCGTCCAGCGCGAGCGCATGAACGCCGCCTTCTTCCCCACCGAGCGCGAGTACGCCCGCCGCTACGGCCTGGACGGCACGCGCATGGCGGCTCTGCCCGAGCACGCCATCGTCATGCACCCCGGCCCGATGAACCGCGGCATGGAGATCACCGCCGAGGTCGCCGACTCCCCGCGCTGCACAGCCGTCGAGCAGGTCGCCAACGGCGTCAGCACGCGCATGGCGGTCCTGTACCTGCTGCTGGGCGGCAGCGAGCCGGCCATCACCACTTCCCGCACCGAGGAGAGCAAGTGAGCACCACCAAGATCCTTATCCGGGGCGCGAAGATCCTCGGTGGCGAGCCGCAGGACGTCCTGATCGACGGCGAGACCATCGCCGCCGTCGGCGCTGGCCTGGAGGCCGGAGACGCCCAGGTCGTCGAGGCCGCCGGCAGGATCCTGCTGCCGGGCCTGGTCGACCTCCACACCCACCTGCGCGAGCCGGGCCGCGAGGACTCCGAGACGGTCCTGACCGGCACGCGCGCGGCGGCCGTCGGCGGCTACACGGCCGTGCACGCCATGGCGAACACCTTCCCGGTCGCCGACACCGCCGGAGTCGTCGAGCAGGTCTGGCGGCTCGGCAGGGAGTCCGGCTACTGCGACGTGCAGCCGGTCGGCGCCGTCACCGTGGGCCTGGAGGGCAAGCAGCTCGCCGAGCTGGGCGCGATGGCCGACTCGGCCGCAGGGGTGCGGGTCTTCTCGGACGACGGCAAGTGCGTGGACGACGCCGTGATCATGCGCAGGGCGCTGGAGTACGTGAAGGCCTTCGACGGGGTTGTCGCGCAGCATGCGCAGGAGCCGCGGCTGACCGAGGGCGCGCAGATGAACGAGGGCACGGTCTCCGGGGAGCTGGGGCTGCGCGGCTGGCCGGCGGTGGCGGAGGAGTCGATCATCGCCCGCGACGTCCTGCTCGCCGCGCACGTCGGCTCGCGCGTGCACATCTGCCACCTGTCGACGGCCGGGTCGGTCGAGATCGTCCGCTGGGCCAAGTCCAAGGGCTGGGACGTGACCGCCGAGGTCACCCCGCACCACCTGCTGCTCACCGACGAGCTGGTGCGCTCGTACGACCCGGTCTACAAGGTCAACCCGCCGCTGCGCACCGAGGCCGACGTGATGGCCCTGCGCGAGGCGCTGGCCGACGGCACCATCGACTGCGTCGCCACCGACCACGCCCCGCACCCGCACGAGGACAAGGACTGCGAGTGGGCCGCGGCCGCCATGGGCATGGTGGGCCTGGAGACCGCGCTGTCGGTGGTCCAGCACACGATGGTCGAAACCGGTCTGCTGGACTGGGCGGGCGTCGCCGACCGCATGTCGTGGCGCCCGGCCGCCATCGGCCGCCTCGCCGGGCACGGCCGGCCCGTCTCGGCTGGTGAGCCCGCCAACCTCACCCTGGTCGATCCGGCATACCGTGGGGTGGTGAATCCCGCGGGCTTCGCCTCCCGCAGCCGCAACACCCCGTACGAGGGCATCGAGCTGCCGGGCCAGGTGATCGCCACGTTCCTGCGGGGCAAGGCGACGGTCATGGACGGGAAGCTCACGTGACACCTCTGGTTTTCATCGCTGAGGCGAAGGAGTCGGCGCAGGTCACCGACTGGTCCGACCGCATCGGCTGGATCGTCGGCCTGCTGCTCTTCGTCACGCTCCTGTACTGGCTGATGCGCCAGGGCTGGAAGTGGCGCGGCACCCTCCAGAGCGGCCTGCCCGAGCTGCCCCAGGCGCCGGAGGCGCCCGGTGAGCCGAAGCTGACGCTCAGCGGCCGCTACCACGGCTCCACCACGGCCGGGCAGTGGCTGGACCGCATCGTCGCCCACGGCCTGGGCACCCGCAGCCGCGTCGAGCTCACGCTCACCGACGCAGGCCTGGACGTCGTACGCCCCGGGGCCACCGACTTCTTCATCCCCGCCGACCAGCTGCGCGAGGCCCGGCTCGACAAGGGCATCGCCGGCAAGGTCCTCACCGAGGGCGGCCTGCTGGTCGTCACCTGGGCCCACGGCGACGCGCTGATCGACTCCGGCTTCCGCTCCGACCGGTCGGCCGAGCACACCGACTGGGTCGAAGCCATCAACACCCTGAACATCTCGACGGAAGGCGCCGCACGATGACGACCTCCACCAAGGGGGCCAGGACCCCCGCCGTACTCGTCCTGGAGGACGGCCGCAGCTTCCGCGGCCGCGCTTACGGGGCCGTGGGGGAGACCTTCGGCGAGGCGGTGTTCTCCACCGGCATGACCGGCTACCAGGAGACCCTGACCGACCCGTCCTACCACCGCCAGGTGGTCGTCATGACGGCCCCGCACGTCGGCAACACCGGCGTCAACGACGAGGACCCGGAGTCGTCCCGCATCTGGGTCGCCGGGTACGTCGTGCGCGACCCCGCGCGCGTGCCGTCCAACTGGCGCTCGGTGCGCACGCTGGACGAGGAGCTCGTCAAGCAGGGCGTCGTCGGCATCAGCGGCATCGACACCCGTGCCCTGACCCGCCACCTGCGCGAGCGGGGCGCCATGCGCGTGGGCATCTTCTCCGGCGAGGCAGTGGCCGACGAGGCGAGCCTGCTGGAGCGCGTACGGCAGTCCCCGCAGATGAAGGGCGCGAACCTCTCGGCGGAGGTCGCCACGACCGAGACGTATGTCGTCCCGGCCATCGGCGAGAAGCGCTTCACCGTCGCCGCCATCGACCTCGGCATCAAGGGCATGACCCCGCACCGCATGGCCGAGCGCGGCATAGAGGTGCACGTCCTGCCCGCCACCGCCACCGTGGACGACGTCTACGCGGTTCAGCCGGACGGCGTCTTCCTGTCCAACGGCCCCGGCGACCCGGCCACCGCCGACCTCACCACCGTCCAGGGTGTCCTGGAGCGGAAGACCCCGCTGTTCGGGATCTGCTTCGGCAACCAGCTGCTCGGCCGGGCGCTCGGCTTCGGCACGTACAAGCTGAAGTACGGCCACCGGGGCATCAACCAGCCCGTTCAGGACCGCACCACCGGCAAGGTCGAGGTCACCGCGCACAACCACGGCTTCGCCGTGGACGCGCCGCTCGACGCGGTCTCCGACACCCCCTACGGCCGCGCCGAGGTCTCCCACGTCTGCCTCAACGACAACGTGGTGGAAGGCCTCCAGCTGCTCGACCAGCCGGCCTTCAGCGTCCAGTACCACCCCGAGGCGGCGGCGGGCCCGCATGACGCGGCCTACCTGTTCGACCGCTTCGTGACTCTCATGGAGGGCCAGCGTGCCTAAGCGCACCGATATCCAGTCCGTCCTGGTCATCGGCTCCGGCCCGATCGTCATCGGCCAGGCCGCCGAGTTCGACTACTCCGGCACGCAGGCCTGTCGCGTCCTGAAGTCCGAGGGCCTGCGGGTCATCCTGGTCAACTCCAACCCCGCCACGATCATGACCGACCCGGAGATCGCCGACGCCACCTACGTCGAGCCGATCACCCCGGAGTACGTCGAGAAGATCATCGCCAAGGAGCGCCCCGACGCACTCCTGCCCACCCTGGGCGGACAGACCGCGCTCAACACCGCGATCTCCATGCACGAGCAGGGAGTGCTGGAGAAGTACGGCGTCGAGCTGATCGGTGCCAACGTCGAGGCGATCAACAAGGGCGAGGACCGCGACCTCTTCAAGGGCGTCGTCGAGGCCGTCAACGCCAAGATCGGGCACGGCGAATCCGCCCGCTCGGTGATCTGCCACTCCATGGACGACGTCATCGGGGGCGTGGAGACGCTCGGCGGCTACCCGGTCGTCGTACGCCCCTCCTTCACCATGGGCGGCGCCGGATCCGGCTTCGCCCACAACGAGGACGAGCTGCGCCGCATCGCGGGCCAGGGACTGACGCTCTCGCCGACCACCGAGGTGCTCCTCGAGGAGTCCATCCTCGGCTGGAAGGAGTACGAGCTGGAGCTGATGCGCGACAAGGCCGACAACGTCGTGGTCGTGTGCTCCATCGAGAACTTCGACCCGATGGGCGTGCACACCGGCGACTCGATCACGGTCGCGCCCGCGATGACGCTGACCGACCGCGAGTACCAGCGGCTGCGCGACATCGGCATCGCGATCATCCGCGAGGTCGGCGTCGACACCGGTGGCTGCAACATCCAGTTCGCGATCAACCCGGACGACGGCCGCGTCATCGTCATCGAGATGAACCCCCGCGTCTCGCGGTCCTCCGCGCTGGCGTCGAAGGCCACCGGCTTCCCGATCGCCAAGATCGCCGCCCGCCTCGCCGTCGGATACACCCTCGACGAGATCCCCAACGACATCACCGAGAAGACCCCGGCCTCCTTCGAGCCGACGCTGGACTACGTCGTGGTGAAGGTCCCGCGCTTCGCCTTCGAGAAGTTCCCGGCCGCCGACGCGACGCTGACCACCACCATGAAGTCGGTCGGCGAGGCGATGGCGATCGGCCGCAACTTCACCGAGGCTCTGCAGAAGGCGCTGCGCTCGCTGGAGAAGAAGGGCAGCCAGTTCGCCTTCACCGGCGACCCCGGCGACAAGGCCGAGCTGCTCACCACGGCCCAGGTCCCCACCGACGGCCGGATCAACACCGTCATGCAGGCCATCCGCGCCGGGGCCACCCCGGAGGAGGTCTTCGAGGCGACCAAGATCGACCCCTGGTTCGTCGACCAGCTCTTCCTCATCAAGGAGACCGCCGACGAGCTGGCCGCCGCCGACCGCCTCGTCCCCGAGCTGCTGGCCGACGCCAAGCGCCACGGCTTCTCCGACGCCCAGATCGGCGGCATCCGGGGCCTGCGCGAGGACGTCGTCCGCGAGGTCCGGCACGCGCTCGGCGTCCGCCCGGTCTACAAGACGGTCGACACCTGCGCCGCCGAGTTCGCCGCCAACACGCCGTACTTCTACTCCTCGTACGACGAGGAGAGCGAGGTCGCCCCGCGCGACAAGCCCGCCGTGATCATCCTCGGCTCGGGCCCCAACCGCATCGGCCAGGGCATCGAGTTCGACTACTCGTGCGTCCACGCCTCCTTCGCGCTCAGCGACGCGGGCTACGAGACCGTGATGGTCAACTGCAACCCCGAGACCGTCTCCACCGACTACGACACCTCCGACCGGCTCTACTTCGAGCCGCTCACCCTGGAGGACGTCCTGGAGATCGTCCACGCCGAGACCCTCGCCGGGCCGGTGGCGGGCGTCATCGTCCAGCTCGGCGGCCAGACCCCGCTGGGCCTGGCCCAGGCCCTCAAGGACAACGGCGTCCCCGTCGTCGGCACCTCGCCCGAGGCCATCCACCTCGCCGAGGACCGCGGCGCCTTCGGCCGCGTCCTCGCCAAGGCCGGCCTGCCGGCCCCCAAGCACGGCACCGCCACCACCTTCGACGAGGCCAAGGCCATCGCCGACGAGATCGGCTACCCGGTGCTGGTGCGGCCGAGCTATGTCCTCGGCGGGCGCGGCATGGAGATCGTCTACGAAGAGTCCCGGCTCTCCTCGTACATCGCCGAGTCCACCGAGATCAGCCCCGACCGCCCGGTCCTGGTCGACCGCTTCCTCGACGACGCCATCGAGATCGACGTCGACGCCCTGTACGACGGCCACGAGCTCTACCTGGGCGGCGTCATGGAGCACATCGAGGAAGCCGGCATCCACTCCGGCGACTCCGCCTGCGCCCTGCCCCCGATCACGCTGGGCGGCCACGACATCAAGCGGCTGCGCGCCTCCACCGAGGCCATCGCCGCAGGCGTAGGCGTCCAGGGCCTGATCAACATCCAGTTCGCCCTGGCCGGGGACATCCTGTACGTGCTGGAGGCCAATCCGCGCGCCTCGCGCACGGTCCCCTTCACGTCGAAGGCGACGGCGGTTCCGCTCGCCAAGGCCGCCGCCCGCATCTCGCTGGGCGCCACGATCGCCGAACTGCGCGCCGAGGGACTCCTCCCGGCCACCGGCGACGGCGGAACGCTGCCGCTCGACGCGCCGATCTCCGTCAAGGAGGCCGTGCTCCCCTGGTCCCGCTTCCGGGACGTCCAGGGCCGCGGCGTCGACACCATCCTCGGCCCGGAGATGCGCTCCACCGGCGAGGTCATGGGCATCGACTCCGTCTTCGGCACCGCCTACGCCAAGTCCCAGGCCGCGGCCTACGGGGCCCTGCCCACCAAGGGACGCGCCTTCATCTCCGTCGCCAACCGCGACAAGCGCGCGCTGATCTTCCCGGCGCGGGCTCTCGTCGAGCACGGCTTCGAGCTCCTCGCCACCTCCGGGACGGCCGAAGTCCTTCGGCGCAACGGCATCCACGCCACGGTCGTCCGCAAGCTCAGCGAGGGCACCGGGCCGCAGGGCGAGCCGACCATCGTCCAGCTCGTCCACAACGGCGACGTCGACCTCATCGTCAACACGCCCTTCGGGACGGGCGGGCGGCTGGACGGCTACGAGATCCGCACTGCGGCGGTCGCGCGGGGTGTTCCGTGCCTGACGACGGTGCAGGCGCTGGCGGCGGCCGTGCAGGGCATCGACGCGCTCAATCGGGGCGATGTCGGGGTCCGGTCGTTGCAGGAGCACGCGCAGCGGCTGACCGAAGCCCGCGAGGGCTGAGGCCGGGGTTTCCTCCCCCACCCCGCCCCTTCCCGAAACCGGGCTCCGCCCGGACCCGCTGGGGCTCTCCCCCAGAGCTTCGCCTGGGAGGTACCCCCACCCCAGGCCCCGGTCCTCAATCGCCGGACGGGCTGAATTCAGCCCGTCCGGCGATTGAGGACACGCCCGAAGGGCGTTCAGAGGTCGACCACGGACAGGTAGAACCACCGCATGTACCCCCTCCTCTTCAAACTCCTCTTCCGCCGGCTCGACCCCGAACGCGCCCACCATCTCGCCTTCGGCTGGATCCGCGTCGCCGCCCGCATCCCCGTCCTGCGCACGCTCGCCGCCGCCGTCCTCGCGCCGCGCGACCCCGCGCTGCGCACCGAGGCCTTCGGCCTGCGCATGCACGGCCCGTTCGGACTGGCCGCCGGCTTCGACAAGAGCGCCGTCGGGATCGACGGCCTCGCCATGCTGGGCTTCGACCACGTCGAGATCGGCACGGTCACGGCCCAGCCCCAGCCCGGCAACCCCAGGCAGCGGCTCTTCCGGCTCGTCGCCGACCGGGCGTTGATCAACCGGATGGGCTTCAACAACGAGGGCTCGGCGGCGGTGGCCGCTCGCCTCGCGGCCCGTAATCCGGTGTTCAGGACGACCGTCGGCGTCAACATCGGCAAGACCAAGGTCACTCCGGAGGCTGAGGCGGCCGCCGACTACGTCACGTCCGCCGAGCGGCTGGCGCCGTACGCCGACTACCTGGTGGTCAATGTTTCCTCCCCGAACACGCCCGGGCTGCGCAATCTGCAGGCCGTGGACCACCTGCGCCCGCTGCTGACCGCCGTCCGGGCCGCCGCGGGTGCCGTGCCGCTGCTCGTCAAGATCGCGCCGGACCTCGCGGACGAGGACGTGGACGCGGTGGCGGACCTGGCCGTGGAGCTGGGCCTGGACGGGATCATCGCCACGAACACCACGATCGCGCGGGAGGGCCTCGGCCTGACCTCGGATCCGTCCGTCGTCAAGGAGACCGGAGGGCTGTCCGGTGCGCCGCTGAAAGCCCGGTCGCTCGAAGTGCTCGCCCGCCTGTACGCCCGCGTGGGGGACCGGATCACGCTGGTCGGCGTCGGCGGCGTGGAGACGGGCCAGGACGTCTGGCAGCGCATCCTCGCGGGTGCCACGCTGGTGCAGGGCTACAGCGCGTTCGTGTACGAGGGCCCGTTCTGGTGCCGGCGTATCCACCGGGAGCTCGCGGAGCTCCTGGCGCAGAGCCCGTACGCCACCCTCCGGGAAGCCGTTGGAAAGGAAGCCGTATGAGCCTGGAACCCTTCGGTGTGCGCCTGCGCCGCGCCATGGACACGCGCGGGCCGCTGTGCGTGGGAATCGACCCGCACGCTTCGCTGCTGACCGCGTGGGGGCTGAACGACGACGTGGCGGGTCTGGAGACCTTCACGTACACCGTGGTGGAGGCGCTGGCCGACCGGGTGGCGGTGCTGAAGCCGCAGAGCGCGTTCTTCGAGCGGTTCGGCTCGCGCGGGATCGCCGTACTGGAGCGGGCGGTGGCCCAGGCCCGGGAGGCCGGGGCACTGGTGCTGATGGACGCCAAGCGCGGCGATATCGGCTCGACCATGGCAGCCTATGCGGCGACGTACCTGGACAAGGACTCGCCGCTGTTCTCGGACGCGGTGACGGTGAGCCCGTATCTGGGCTTCGGGTCGCTGCGCCCGGCGCTGGACGCGGCGCGGATCAGCGGGGCGGGGGTGTTCGTGCTCGCGCTGACCTCCAATCCGGAGGGCGCGGAGGTACAGCGGTCCACCGCGCCGGACGGCAGGTCACTCGCACAGGTGATGCTGGACCACATCGCGGTGGAGAACGGACCGCAGGGACCGGATCAGCCGCTCGGTTCGGTCGGCGCGGTGGTAGGGGCGACCCTGGCCGAGGCGGGGGTGGATCTGGGGATCAACGGCCCGCTGCTGGCGCCCGGAATGGGGGCGCAGGGCGCGACCGCGGCGGATCTGCCGAGGATCTTCGGGGCCGCCGTGCGCAATGTCGTGCCGAGCTTCAGCCGGGGTGTTCTGCGGCACGGACCGTCGGTCGCGGCACTGCGGGAATCCGCCGCCCGGGAGGCAGCAGATCTCGCCAAAATCGTCAAGTAGGCCGCAATAGTGCGGTGATTTGTCCCAAAAGTCCTGGTCGGGCGAGGCTGACCAGGACTTTTCTTCTTGTTTGCGCTGACTGTAGGCGTTCCGGCCGCTAGTCTCCGACGAGTAGCGCGCAACGTGCGCGTTTCACGTTGCCCCTGCAGGTGGGGGGCGACTAGGTTCCACACCGGTCCGTATCCGACAGTTCTATATCCGAGGTGACGTAGGCGTGGCTCTTCCGCCCCTTACCCCTGAACAGCGCGCTGCCGCGCTCGAAAAGGCCGCCGCGGCTCGCCGGGAGCGCGCCGAGGTCAAGAATCGACTCAAGCACTCCGGCGCTTCGCTGCACGATGTCATCAAGACCGGGCAGGAGAACGATGTCATCGGCAAGATGAAGGTCTCCGCCCTCCTGGAGTCCCTGCCCGGCGTGGGCAAGGTCCGTGCCAAGCAGATCATGGAGCGGCTCGGCATCTCCGAGAGCCGCCGGGTCCGTGGGCTCGGCTCCAACCAGATTGCCTCCCTGGAGCGTGAGTTCGGCAGTCCCGCTGCCTGACACAGTCCCCAGCGGTCACGGAACACTCCGGGACCGGGGATAATCGCTCCATGATGGAACGTCCGCGGCTGACCGTGCTCTCCGGCCCCTCGGGGGTCGGCAAGAGCACGGTCGTCGCCCATATGCGCACAGTCCACCCCGAGGTCTGGCTCTCGGTGTCGGCGACCACCCGCAAGCCGCGCCCCGGTGAGAAGCACGGGGTCCAGTACTACTTCGTGGACGACGACGAGTTCGACAAGCTCGTCGCCAACGGGGAACTGCTGGAGTGGGCGGAGTTCGCGGGCAACCGCTACGGCACCCCGCGTGGCGCCGTGCTCGAAAAGCTCGACGCCGGTGTGCCGGTCCTCCTGGAGATCGACCTGCAGGGCGCCCGCCTGGTCCGCAAGGCCATGTCCGAGGCCCAGCTGGTCTTCCTGGCGCCGCCCAGCTGGGAGGAGCTCGTACGCCGGCTCACCGGCCGGGGCACCGAGTCCCCCGAGGTGATCGAGCGCCGGCTGGCGGCCGCGAAGGTCGAACTGGCCGCCGAGTCCGAGTTCGATGTGACCCTTGTCAACACCTCCGTCGAGGATGTAGCGCGTGAGCTGCTAGCCTTGATGCAGGTTGTCTGATCTTTTTCCCTTTTATCGGAAGGTAGAGCGTGTCCTCTTCCATCTCCACGCCCGAGGGCATCATCAACCCGCCGATCGACGAGCTGCTCGAGGCCACGGACTCGAAGTACAGCCTCGTGATCTACGCGGCCAAGCGTGCGCGTCAGATCAACGCGTACTACTCGCAGCTCGGTGAGGGCCTGCTGGAGTACGTCGGCCCGCTGGTGGACACCCACGTCCACGAGAAGCCGCTGTCGATCGCCCTGCGCGAGATCAACGCCGGTCTGCTGACCTCCGAGGCCGTCGAGGGCCCCGCGCAGTAGTCCTGATGACGTGTGTCACCACGGGCCCGGCCGCCAAACGGCCGGGCCCGTGGTGTGTCATAGACCCATGAAGAAGCCACAGGTCGTTCTGGGGGTCAGCGGCGGCATCGCCGCTTACAAGGCGTGCGAGCTGCTGCGGCGGTTCACCGAGTCCGGGCACGACGTACGGGTGGTGCCCACCGAGTCGGCGCTGCACTTCGTCGGTGAGGCGACCTGGTCGGCCCTGTCCGGTCACCCTGTGAGCACCCGGGTGTGGGACAGCGTCGAGGAGGTCCCGCATGTGCGGATCGGCCAGCACGCCGACCTGGTGGTGGTCGCGCCCGCGACCGCCGACATCATGGCCAAGGCCGCCCACGGCCTGGCCGACGACCTGCTGACGAACACCCTGCTCACGGCGCGATGTCCGGTGGTGTTCGCCCCGGCCATGCACACCGAGATGTGGGAGCACCCGGCCACCCGGGAGAACGTCGCCACCCTGCGCGGGCGCGGCGCCATCGTCATCGAGCCCGCCGTGGGCCGGCTCACCGGCGTCGACACCGGCAAGGGGCGGCTCCCCGACCCCGCCGACATCTTCGAGGCGTGCCGCCGCGTGCTGGCCCGGGGCGCGGCCGCCCCGGACCTGGCCGGCCGGCATGTCGTCATCAGCGCCGGTGGCACCCGGGAGCCCCTGGACCCCGTCCGCTACCTCGGCAACCGCTCCTCCGGCAAGCAGGGCTACGCGCTGGCCCGCGTCGCCGTCGCCCGGGGGGCCAGGGTCACCCTGGTCGCCGCCAACACCGCCCTGCCGGACCCCGCCGGGGCCGATGTGGTGCGGGTCGGCACCGCCGTACAGCTCCGGGAGGCGGTCCTGAAGGCCGCCGCCGAGGCCGACGCGGTGGTGATGGCGGCCGCGGTCGCCGACTTCCGCCCCGCCCGGTACATGACCGGCAAGATCAAGAAGAAGGACGGCGAGGAGCCGCCACCGTTGGAGCTCGTACGCAATCCCGATGTGCTGGCCGAGCTGTCCCACGACCGGCCCAGTGCCGGACAGATTGTCGTCGGCTTTGCCGCGGAGACCGACGATGTGCTGGCCAACGGGCACGCGAAACTCGCCCGTAAGGGTTGTGACCTGCTGGTCGTCAACGAGGTGGGAGATCACAAGGCCTTCGGCTCCGAGGAGAACGAAGCCGTGGTCCTGGGGGCCGACGGAACCGAGACCGCGGTCCCGTACGGTCCGAAGGAAGATCTGGCCGAAGTCGTGTTTGACCTTGTAGTGGACCGTTTTAGCTGATAAGTGTCGCAGGTCACGGCATCGCCAAGGTGTGAGATGCCGTGTCAAGCGAACGAGCCTCACAGTAAACTGGCCCGCGGAACGCCAGGCGCAGCCCCGTGCGAACCGCCCAAAGATCAGCCAGCAGCCGCTGCAACCCCAGGGAGCGATGTGTCCCGCCGCCTGTTCACCTCGGAGTCCGTCACCGAGGGACACCCAGACAAGATCGCTGACCAGATCAGCGACGCGATCCTCGACGCGCTTCTCAAGGAGGACCCCACCTCCCGGGTGGCCGTCGAGACGTTGATCACCACCGGCCTGGTGCATGTCGCCGGAGAGGTCACGACCAAGGGCTACGCCGACATCGCGAGCCTGGTGCGCAACACGATCCTCGAGATCGGCTACGACTCCTCGAAGAAGGGCTTCGACGGCGCCTCCTGTGGCGTCTCGGTGTCCATCGGCGCCCAGTCCCCGGACATCGCGCAGGGTGTCGACAGCGCGTACGAGAACCGCGTCGAGGGCGACGAGGACGAGCTGGACAAGCAGGGCGCCGGCGACCAGGGCCTGATGTTCGGCTACGCCACCGACGAGACCCCCGAGCTCATGCCGCTGCCGATCACGCTCGCGCACCGGCTGTCCAAGCGGCTCACCGAGGTCCGCAAGAACGGCACCATCCCGTACCTGCGCCCCGACGGCAAGACCCAGGTCACCATCGAGTACAACGGCGACAAGGCCGTGCGTCTCGACACCGTCGTGGTCTCCTCGCAGCACGCCTCCGACATCGACCTCGAGTCGCTGCTCGCCCCCGACATCCGCGAGTTCGTCGTCGAGCCCGAGCTCAAGGCCCTCGTCGACCAGGGCATCAAGCTCGACATCGACGGCTACCGCCTGCTGGTGAACCCCACCGGCCGCTTCGAGATCGGCGGCCCCATGGGCGACGCCGGCCTCACCGGCCGCAAGATCATCATCGACACCTACGGCGGCATGGCCCGCCACGGCGGCGGCGCCTTCTCCGGCAAGGACCCGTCCAAGGTCGACCGCTCCGCCGCCTACGCCATGCGCTGGGTCGCCAAGAACGTCGTCGCGGCCGGCCTCGCCTCCCGCTGCGAGGTCCAGGTGGCCTACGCCATCGGCAAGGCCGAGCCCGTCGGCCTCTTCGTCGAGACCTTCGGCACCGCCACCGTCGACACCGAGAAGATCGAGCAGGCCATCTCCACGGTCTTCGACCTCCGCCCGGCCGCCATCATCCGCGACCTGGACCTGCTGCGCCCGATCTACTCCCAGACCGCCGCCTACGGCCACTTCGGCCGCGAGCTGCCCGACTTCACCTGGGAGCGCACCGACCGCGTGGAGGCACTGCGCAAGGCCGCCGGCCTGTAACGCCCGGCTGTTGCCGTTCACGGCCCCGGACCGCACTGGCGGTCCGGGGCCGTTGTCGGTGGCGTCTGGTAACACTGAGGCTGTGAGCAGCGAGAACCAGCAGAACACACCCACGTCGGCCGAGGCCGCCGGGGGAGAGCAGCTTGCGCTCATACGGGAGACGGTGCGGCAGGCCAAGGAGCCGAGGGCCAAGCCGCGGACGTGGCGGGGGGCGGCGCTGGCGGAGGGGCTGCCGGTGGCGCGGGTGCTGGTGGACAAGGGGCTGCTGCATCTGGACCAGTACTTCGACTACGCGGTGCCCGCGGCGATGGACGAGCAGGCGCAGCCGGGAGTGCGGGTCCGGGTGCGGTTCGGGGCGCGGGTGGTGAAGGGGCGCCGGGAGGGCGGCGAACTGCATGACGGCTTCGTGGTGGCCCGGCTGACGGAGAGCGACTACCGGGGACCGCTGGCGCCGCTGGCGCAGGTGCTGTCGCCGGAGGTGGTGCTGACGCCGGCGCTGCTGAGGCTGTGCCGGGCGGTGGCGGACCGGTACGCGGGGGCGCTGGCGGATGTGGTGCAGCTGGCGGTGCCGCCGAGGCGGGCAAAGGTCGAGGCGGAGCCCGAGCGGGCGGCGCCGCCGACGCCGGCGATGCCGGATCCCGGCAGCTGGGGGCGGTATCCGACGGGGGCGGCCTTCGTGCAGGCGCTGGCACGGGGGGACTCGCCGAGGGCGGTGTGGACCGCGCTGCCGGGACCGCGGTGGCCCGACGAGCTGGCGCGGGCGATGGCGGCGACGCTGGCGTCCGGGCGGGGCGCGCTCGCGGTCGTGCCGGACGGCAGGGCGGCGGCCAGGGTGGACGCGGCGCTGACCGCGCTGCTGGGGGAGGGGCGGCATGTGCTGCTCACGGCCGACGTGGGCCCCGAGGAGCGCTACCGGCGGTGGCTGGCGGTCAGCCGGGGCGCGGTGCGGGCAGTGGTGGGGACGCGGGCGGCGATGTTCGCGCCGGTCGCGGACCTGGGGCTGGTCGCGCTGTGGGACGACGGCGATTCCAGCCACTCCGAGCAGCACGCGCCGATGCCGCATGCGCGTGACGTGTTGCTGCTGAGAGCCACCGAGGAGCGGGCCGGTTTTCTGCTCGGCGGCTTCGTCTGCACGGTGGAGGGGGCCCAGCTTGTCGACACGCGCTGGGCGCTGCCCATCACGGCCGGCCGTGAGCAGGTGCGGGCCGCGGTGCCGCTGATCCGTACGGTCGGCGAGAACGACGAGGCGCGGGACGCGGCGGCGCGGGCCGCGCGGCTGCCGAGCCTCGCCTGGCAGGTGACGAAGGAGGCGCTGACGCGCGGCCCGGTGCTGGTGCAGGTGCCGCGCCGGGGATACGTACCGGGGCTGGCCTGCGAGCGGTGCCGGGAGACGGCTCGCTGCCAGGGCTGCTCGGGGCCGCTGGAGCTGCGGGACGGCGGTGGGGCGCCGACCTGCGCGTGGTGCGGCCGGATCGAGACCAGCTGGCACTGCCATGAGTGCGGCGGCCTGCGGCTGCGCGCGCAGGTCGTGGGTGCCCGGCGGACGGCGGACGAGCTGGGGCGGGCCTTTCCGAAGGTACCGGTGCGCATGTCGGGGCGGGACGGGGTCCTGGCGTCGGTGCCGGACGCGCCCGCGCTGGTGATCTCCACGCCGGGCGCCGAGCCGGTGGCCGAGGGGGCAGGCTACGCGGCGGCGCTGCTGCTGGACGGCTGGGCGCTGCTCAACCGGCCCGACCTGCGGGCGGGGGAGGAGGCGCTGCGGCGCTGGGCGGGCGCCGCGGCGCTGGTGCGGCCTGCGGCGGAGGGCGGCACGGTGGTCGTGCTGGCCGAGCCGACGCTGCGCCCGGTGCAGGCGCTGGTGCGCTGGGACCCGGCCGGCTTCGCGGTGCGGGAGCTGGCGGAGCGCGCCGAACTGGGCTTTCCGCCGGTGTCCCGGATGGCGGCGGTGGCCGGGAAGCCTGCGGCCGTCGCGGACCTGGTGGCCACCGCCCGGCTGCCCGAGGGCACCGACGTGTTGGGCCCGGTGCCGCTGCCCGTCGTCGAGCCGGGCCGGCCCCGGCGGACCGGGGATCCGCCGCCGGGTGAGCAGTGGGAGCGGGTGCTGCTGCGGGTGCGGCCCGGCAGCGGGGCGGCGCTGGCCGCCGCGCTCAAGGCGGCGCAGACGGCCCGGATCGCGCGCAAGGAGGCCGACCCGGTGCGGGTGCGGATCGATCCGCCGGACATCGGGTAGCCGGTCGCCCGGCCAGGGTCCTGTCGGGCCCTGTTGCGCCGCCGCCCCGGCGCCCGGCCTGTCGGCGTGGCGGGCGGCGGGGCGGAGCGGCGTACGCGGTGCGCGCGGTGTTCGCGATGTGGCGGGTCAGCCGGTCCGGGGGCCGGGGACGGCGCCGGGGAGGGCGCCGGGGAGGGCATCGTCGCGTACCGGGACCGAGCGGGCGGCCGGGACCGCGGGCAGCTGCGGCAGTGTGCCCTCCGGGGCCTCGTCGGAGCCGGCGGCGGACGCGCGGCGGGCTCCGTAGCGCCGGTGCACGGCCTGCTTGGTGACGCCGAGGGCGGAACCCACCGCGTCCCAGGAGAAACCGAGCGAGCGATCGAACTCCACGGCCGCCGTGACCAGCGTCTCGACGCTGTCGCGGAGCTCCTGCGCGAGCCGGACGGTGGGGGCGGGGGCGCGGCCGTAGACGACGAATCCGGCGGCGGGACCGCTGCGCCGCGGACGGTAGACATTGCCCAGCTGGGCGGTGAGGGTGCGCAGGGCGTCCACTTGGCGGCGGACCCTCTCGATATCCCGCACCAGCAGGTGCAGGCTTGCCCGTGCCTGGGCGTCGTGCGTTGCGTGTTCGGGCATCAACAGGCCTCTCGGACCGGCTCCGGCATGGATCATGGATCGGGCCGACGCTGTCATCGCTGCCATCATCTGCCCGGGACTTCTCGGTACTTCTCGGTCAATCTCCTTTGACCAACGCGCCAGCCTCCCTGCGGGTCACGCAGCAGGGGGCGCGTTCCGGGCCGCGGGGGGCGCGCAGCGGCGCGTACGCCCCCGCCGCGAGCGGAGCGTCACCCCATAGACTTGGCCGTTGTTCCCGCCTGACCGCCTGACCGCCTGACCGCCTGACCGCCTGACCGCCTGACCGCCTGACCGCCCCACCGCCCCGCCCGACCACTCCGGGAGTCCGCCGCGTGTCCGTCCAGCCGATCCGCCTCTTCGGCGACCCGGTGCTGCGCATGACGGCGCAGCCTGTCACCGTCTTCGACAAGGAGCTCCGTACCCTCGTCAAGTCTCTGACCGAGACCATGCGGAACGCGCCCGGATCCGGCCTGGCGGCGCCTCAGATCGGCGTGTCGCTGCGGGTGTTCACATACTGGATCGACGGCGAGTTCGGCCACCTGGTCAACCCGGACCTCAGCCTCAGCGAGGACGAGCAGGACGGCCCCGAGGGCTGTCTGTCGCTGCCGGGGCTCACCTATGACTGCAAGCGCGCGTACGGGGTCGTGGCCAGGGGCTTCAACATGCACGGCGACCCTGTGACCATCGAGGGCACACAGCTGCTGGCCCGCTGCATCCAGCACGAGACCGACCACCTCGACGGGATCATCTTCATCGACCGGCTCGACACGGCGCAGCGCAAGGCCGCGATGAAGGCGATCCGCGACGCGCAGTGGGCCGGAGAGGTCCCGCCGCAGGTCAGGACCTCGCCGCACAGCACATTCGGCCGCGCGCTCTGACCCTCGAACACCGAAAGGCACTGCACCTACATGAGGCTCGTCTTCGCCGGCACCCCCGAGGTCGCCGTCCCCGCCCTGGACGCCCTGCTGGCATCCGACAGGCACGAGGTCGTCGCCGTGGTCACCCGGCCCGACGCGACGGCCGGGCGCGGCCGCAAGCTCCTCGCGAGCCCGGTCGCGCAGCGGGCGGAGGAGGCCGGCATCGACGTGCTCAAGCCGGCGCGGCCGCGCGACGAGGACTTCCTGGCCCGGCTGCGGGAGATCGGGCCCGACTGCTGCCCGGTCGTCGCCTACGGCGCACTGCTGCCCTCGGTCGCCCTCGACGTCCCGGCCCACGGCTGGGTCAACCTGCACTTCTCGCTGCTGCCCGCCTGGCGCGGCGCCGCACCCGTGCAGCACTCCGTGATGGCCGGTGACGAGGTGACCGGCGCCACCACCTTCCTCATCGAGCAGGGGCTGGACTCCGGCCCGGTGTACGGCGTCGTCACCGAGGACGTCCGCCCCACCGACACCAGCGGCGACCTGCTCACCCGCCTCGCGCACAGCGGGGCGCGGCTGCTCACCGCGACCATGGACGGCATCGAGGACGGCACGCTCGTCGCCCACCCGCAGCCCGCCGAGGGCATCAGCCTCGCCCCCAAGATCACCGTCGAGGACGCCCGCGTCGACTGGAAGGCCCCCGCGCTCCGGGTGGACCGCCTGGTGCGCGGCTGCACCCCCGCCCCCGGGGCCTGGACGCTCTTCCAGGGCGAGCGCTTCAAGCTCGGCCCGGTCTTCCCGCACCCCGAACGGCGGGAACTGGCCCCCGGCGAGCTGGAGGTCGCCAAGAACGCGGTCTACGCCGGCACCGGCAGCTACGCCGTCAGGCTCGGTGACGTACAGCCGCAGGGCAAGAAGCGGATGGCCGCCGCCGACTGGGCACGGGGCGCCCGGATCGCATCAGGCGAGCGGCTGGGCGAGTAGGGCCTGCCCGGGGCCGACGTAGAGTTGGCGTGAACAGCGCAGTCACCGATATCCCCGGAGCACCTTTCACGTGAGCGAAGCGCCCGCCCGCCGTCGTACCGGCAAGCCCTACCGCCGCCCCCAGCGCGATCCCGTACGGATCCTCGCGTTCGAGGCACTGCGGGCCGTCGACGAGCGCGACGCCTACGCGAACCTGGTCCTGCCGCCGCTGCTGCGCAAGGCGGATCTCGACCGGCGGGACGCGGCGCTGGCCACGGAGCTGGTGTACGGGACGCTGCGCAGGCAGGGGACGTACGACGCGGTGATCGCGGCCTGCGTGGACCGGCCGCTGCGCGAGGTGGACCCGCCGGTGCTGGACGTCCTGGCGCTGGGCGCGCACCAGCTGCTGGGCACCAGGATCCCGTCGCACGCGGCGGTGTCCGCGACCGTGGAGCTCGCGCGGGTCGTGCTCGGCGACGGCCGCGCGAAGTTCGTGAACGCCGTGCTCCGGCGGATCGCCGCCCAGGACCTCGACGCCTGGCTGGAGCAGGTCGCCCCGCCCTACGACGAGGACGCCGAGGCTCATCTGGCCGTCGTCCACTCGCACCCCCGCTGGATCGTCTCGGCCCTCTGGGACGCCCTCGGCGGCGGCCGCGCCGGCATCGAGGAACTTCTCGCCGCCGACAACGAACGCCCCGAGGTCACCCTCGTCGCCCGCCCCGGCCGCTCCACCCCCGCCGACATCGCCGGCTCCCTGCCCCCCGAGGCCACCGCCCCGGGCCGCTGGTCCCCGTACGCCGTCCGGCTCGCCGAAGGCGGCGACCCCGCGGCCGTCGACGCCGTGCGCGACGGCGCGGCGGGCGTCCAGGACGAGGGCAGCCAGCTCGTCGCCGCCGCCCTCGCCGCGGCGCCCCTCGACGGCCCCGACCGGCTCTGGCTCGACGGCTGCGCCGGCCCCGGCGGCAAGGCCGCGCTGCTGGCCGCGCTCGCCGCCCAGCGCGACGCCGTGCTCGTCGCCTCCGAGAAGCAGCCGCACCGCGCCCGGCTCGTCGCCCGCGCCCTCTCCGGCAACCCCGGCCCCTACCAGGTCATCGTCGCCGACGGCACCCGGCCCGCCTGGGCCGACGGCGCCTTCGACCGCGTCCTCGTCGACGTCCCCTGCACCGGGCTCGGCGCCCTTCGCCGCCGCCCCGAAGCCCGCTGGCGCCGCCGCGCCGAGGACGTCCCCGGCTTCGCCCCGCTCCAGCGCGGCCTGCTGCAGCAGGCACTGCGCGCCGTCCGGGTCGGCGGGGTCGTCGGCTACGCGACCTGCTCCCCGCACCCGGCCGAGACCCGGGCGGTCGTGGAGGACGCGCTGCGCGACGCCAAGGCCGAGTGGATCGACGTACGGCCGCTGATGCCGGGGGTCGCCGACCTGGGTGACGGCCCCGACGTGCAGCTGTGGCCGCACCTGCACGGGACGGACGCCATGTATCTGGCGCTGCTGCGCCGCACGGCCTGAACAGCGGCGGATCCTCTCGCTGTCGCGGGGGTTTCCGGGGGTCACAGATCGTGGGTGGCCCGGAAGAACTGGTCGATCTCCCGGCGGCCGGGGGCCGGGAGGGCCAGGCGTTCGGTGCCGGGGGCCCGCAGGCCGTCGAGGAGGACGCCGAGGTGCCGGTCGGCCAGGTCCGCGACGGGGCTGCCGTCGGTCGGGTCGGGTATGCGCGGCGGGATCGAGTTGAGCATCAGGACGAGGTCGGAGGCGTTCACGTCCTCCCGTAGGGTTCCCGCGCTCTGTGTCCGGACCACCAGGTCGTCCAGGGCGGCGAGGAGCTCTGTGCGGATGCCGTGGAGCTCGGGTCCCGGCTCTTTGGCACGCCCCCGGGAGACGGGGAAGAGCTGGCTGCTGCGCAGGCGCGTCATGTGGCGCATCACCCGGGTGAATCCGGTCCAGGAGCCCGGTTCCTCGGCCAGGGCGCGCCGTACCTCGGTCAGGCTCTCCCGCATCACCTCGATCGCGACGCGCTCCACCAGGGCGGTCTTGTTCGGGAAGTGCCGGTAGATGGTGCCCATGCCCAGGCCGGACCGTCGGGCGACCTCGGCGATCGACACCTGGTAGCCGAGGTCGGCGAAGACGTCCCGGGCGGCCCGGAGGATCTGCTCGATGTTCTGTCGGGCGTCGGCGCGCAGCCGCCGGTCGTCAGGGGGTGTCGTGGGACTCATTTCCAAGGATGTTAGCCTCCCACCATAATCGGAAATTGAATTTCCGGTTAGCTTGCGCACCCTGGTCCAGGAGGCCCCCATGACCGTGTCGGCAGACCCCCGTACCCACGCCGACGAGGACGCCACGGCCTTCTCCCGCGAGGGAGCCGCCTGGGTGTGGGAAGCCGTCAGCATGCGGGACGCCCCCGAGCACGACTCGCAGTACGAGCAGTGGGCGACGGCCATCAGCGAGGCCAAGCACCAGCGGCAGGGTGCGGTCAAGACCGCCTGCGACCCGCACAACCTGCTCCGCTACAACAAGAACATCACCCCCGGGAACGCCGGACACCCCGGGGAGCGGTGACGGCCCGCAGCGCCGGCCATGTTGAAGATCCATGAATCCGAGCAGCACCTCCCCGCCCTGACCCGGGTCTTCGCCCTGCTCGGCAAACGCTGGAACGGCCTGCTCATCGCCGCCCTCGCCACGGGCCCCGCCGGATTCATCCAGGTACGCCGGCGGGTTCCTGGCATCAGCGACCGCATGCTCTCCGACCGCCTTCACGAGCTGACCACCGCCGGAATCGTCACCCGGACCGTGCACCCCGGGCCGCCTGCCCGTACTCTCTACGCGCTCACCGAGCGCGGCAGCGCCCTTCTCGGCCCTCTGCACGCCCTGGCGTGCTGGGGACGTGAGCATCTGCCGCCACAGCCCCACGGCGCCGACGAGGCCCCGACCGGCTGAGTCAGGGGGTGAGCTGCTGGTGTCCTATGACGGAGAGCAGTTCGAGCTTGCTGTGGCTTTCCGTGCCGGGGCGCGTGGTGAGCACCACCAGGGTCTGTGCGCGGTTCTCGGTGAACAGGACCTGGCCGTCGACTTCGATACGGCCGAGCTCGGGATGGACGATGGTCTTGCTCTCGTCGTACCGCTGGGCGACCTCCTGCAGTTCCCACGCGCGGACGAACTCGGGGCTGTGTTCGGTGAGTTCAGCGACGATCCGGGCGGCTCTGGGAGTGTCGCTGCCGGCTGTCAGCGCGACCCGCAGGCGGGCTGCCTGGGTGCGGCTGTGGTGCGGGTGGTCTTCTTCGGGGTACACCAGGCGCTCGGCGGGGTCGGTGAACCAGCGGTAGTAGGCGCTGCGGGCCAGGCCGGTGTGGCGGGTCTGGTCGCCGAGCAGCGCGGTGGCGAGCGGGTTCATCGCGAGGGTGTCGGCCATGTCGGTCAGCACCAGGGCGGGGGCGTCGTCCAGGCGGTCCAGGACCCGCATCAGGGTCGGGCTGACGTGTTCGGAGCGGTGGAAGCGGGCCGGGGCGTTGTGGCCGATGAGGCCGAAGAGGTGATCGCGCTCGTCCAGGGTCAGCCGCAGCGCCCGGGCCAGGGCGGTGGCGATCTGCACGGAGGGCTGCGGGCCGCGCTGCTGCTCCAGCCGGGTGTAGTAGTCGGTGGACATGCCGGCGAGAGCGGCGACCTCCTCGCGGCGCAGCCCCTGGGTACGCCTGCGCGGCCCCTCGACCAGCCCGACGTCGCGGGCGCGCAGCGTCTCACGCCGCCGACGCAGGAATTCCGCCAGTTCCTTCTTGTCCATGTCGTCCATCGTCGCCGCATCCCGCCCGGCTATCCAGGGACCGCCGATCCATGGAACAAGCCACGGACGGTGCGCGACGGGGATGATCCTGTCCGCCTTGTGCGTTGTGTGTTGGGCGTGATGAAGACTCTTCGACAGCATGGAGATGGGCAGGATGCCGCTCAAAGGCGAGTACGAGCCGAGCACGACGCAGTGGGTACGTGACCAGGTGGAGTTGTACGAAGGCTCCGGTGGCACGGAGGGAACGACGCTGAGCAGCGTGGTCGGTCCGGAAGACGTGACGCGGGGGAGCCTGCCTGTCGTCATCCTGACCACCCTTGGCGCCAAGAGCGGCAAGATCCGCAAGTCCCCGCTCATGCGGGTGGAGTACGACGGTTCCTACGCGGTGGTCGCCTCCATGGGCGGAGCCCCCAAGCACCCGGTCTGGTACCACAACGTGGTGGCCGACCCCCGGGTGGAGCTTCAGGACGGCCCGGTGCGGCAGGACATGCTGGCACGTGAGGTGACCGGGGACGAGAAGGCGGCGTGGTGGGCTCGCGCCGTCGAGGCGTACCCGGACTATGCCGAGTACCAGAAGAAAACGGACCGTCAGATCCCGCTGTTCGTCCTGGAGCCGGCGGCCGAGGAGCACTGACACCACACCGCCGGTTCACCCTGCGAATGCGCAGCCGCGCCCACTGGCGGGCGCGGCTGCCGTACGAGGTCGGCGTGCAGGCAGGGACCGCCGATCCATGGACAAGTGCTCCTCTCCCGCCTTGCGGGTGTCGTTCGTACGGTCGGGGTTGCGGGGCGCTCACTGTCCCGCTCCGCAGCGAAGGAAGAGGACATCCCCATGAAGATGACCGGCAACACGATCCTGATCACCGGTGGCACGTCGGGCATCGGGCTCGGTCTGGCCGTGCGCTTGCACGAGGCGGGCAACAAGGTGATCGTCGCCGGCCGGCGCAAGGAACTGCTGGATCGGATCACGACCGATCACCCCGGCATCGAGGCGCTCGTCCTCGATGTCGCGGACCCGGCGTCGATCGCCCGTGCCGCCGAAACGGTGGCCGCGAGCCATCCGGGGCTGAACGTCCTGGTCAACAACGCTGGCATCATGCTGCGGGAGAGCCTCCTCGACCCGGCTGATCTGCAGATTGCCGAGGACCATGTCACGGTCAATCTGCTGGGCGCGATCCGGATGACCTATGCGTTCCTGCCGCTGCTGGTGGGCAAGGACGACGCGGTCGTCATGAACGTTTCCTCCGCGCTGGCGTTCGTGCCGCTGCCGGTCACTCCGACCTACAACGCGACCAAGGCCGCGCTGCACTCCTTCAGCGAGAGCCTGCGCGTCCAGCTCGCCGACGCTTCCGTCCAGGTGATCGAGGTTGCGCCGCCGGGTGTGCGGACGACTCTGCTGGGTCAGCAGGACGACGAGAACGCCATGCCGCTGGAGGATTTCCTCGACGAGACCCTGACTCTCCTGCACACTCGGCCCGATGCGAAGGAGATCGTCGTGGAACGCGCCAGGTTCGTGCGCGACGCGGAAGCCGGCGGCAGGTACGACGACGTCCTGGCCATGCTCAGCAGCGTCGGCTGACGGCGAAGGCGGACGCCGATGGCCGGGGAGCTGCGTTCAGGGGTGTGACAGGGTGTGACAGGGCTCCCCACGCTCCTGTCACGCAGGTCACAGAGCTGCAAGACTGGACGGCATGGCACGTGAGCAGCGCAGCGTCAGTGGTGGCAGCAGTGGCAGCGGTAGCAGCGGCGGTACCGAGCTGGGGCGTTTCCTGAGCGCCCGGCGCGCCCGGGTGACCCCCGCCGATGTCGGTCTGCCGGTGGGGCTCGGCCTGCGCCGCACACCGGGACTGCGCCGCGAGGAGCTGGCGACGCTCGCCGGGGTGAGCGTCGACTACTACACCCGGCTGGAGCGCGGCAGGGAGAACAATCCCAGCCCCTCCGTTGTCGACGCGCTCGCAGGGGCCCTCCTGCTGGAGGGGGCTGAGCACGATCACCTGCGCGACCTCGCCGCGCGCGCCGCCCGCACCACGCCGCGATCACCGGCCGCGTCCGGCCGGACCGTGGATCCCGGTGTCGAGCTGCTGCTGGAGAGCATGCGGCCCAATCCCGCCCATGTCGTCAGCCGCACGATGGAGGTGCTCGCCTCCAACCCGGGCGGGCTGCGGCTGATGGCCGGGCTGGCGGACTGGCCGGCGCAGCGGCGCAACATCGTGCGCTACGTCTTCCTCCACCCGGCCGCCCGCGACCTGTTCGAGGACTGGGACAACCAGATCCGCGGCTGCGTCGCCCGCCTGCGCGCCCTGGCCGGCACCGAGCCGGACGCCCCCGACCTGGCCGACATCGTCGACGAACTCCTGCTCAAGAGCCCCGAGTTCGCCCGGCTGTGGGAGCGCTACGACGTCACCGGGCACTCCTCCGGCCGGAAGACCTTCCACCACCCCGAGGCCGGAGACTTCACCCTCGGCTACCAGTCCATGGAGCTGGAGGGCGCCCACGGCCAGCGTCTGGTCGCGTACCACGCCGTACCGGGCACCCCCGCGTACGACGCGATGCGCCTGCTGGACATGGCCGTGACCGAGCCCGCCCCGAAGCCCGCCGCGGACCAGCGACGCTGACCGGGGCTCGCCGCTCGATTCTCCCGGCGGGACCCCTCAGTTCTTCGGGACCGGCCTGAGCATCAGGGAGGCCGCCGCGATCACGAGCAGCAGCACGGTGGAGATGAGCAGGCTGACGCGCATGCCGTGCAGGAAGCCGCCCTGGGCGGCGATCAGCGCGCCGTAGACGGCCACGGCCAGGGCGCCGCCCATCTGCCGGAAGGTGTTGAGGACACCGCTCGCCGTGCCTGCCCGGTCGGCGGGAACGTTGTCCAGCAGTACGGCGGTCAGCGACGGCACGGCCAGTGCCCCGCCGGCCCCGACGGGCACCAGCAGCAGCGCCATCAGCCAGGCGGGCGTGGACTGCGGGACCACGCACAGCACCAGCAGGCCCACCGCCATCAGGAACAGCCCGGCGGAGATCGGCACCCGCGCCCCGAACCTCTCCGCCGCCCGGGCCGCCACCAGGTTCATGAAGGCGGTGACGATGGTCATCGGCAGGAACGCCAGGCCCGTGCCCAGCGACGACAGGCCGCGCAGCTCCTGGAAGTACAGGCTGAGCAGGAACACCAGGCCGTAGAAGCCCACGGTGAAGGCGAAGCCGCCCAGCAGCGGGATCACGACGCCGCGGGAGCGGAACAGGTCCAGCGGCACCATCGGGTGCGCGCCGCGCGCCTGGGAGGTCAGGAACACCACCAGTGCCACCGCGGCCAGGCCGAGCGCCGCCGCCACCCGGGGTGTGCCGAAGCCGTCGGCGCCGGCCTCGATCACCCCGTACGTCAGCCCGCCCATCGCCAGGACCGCGGCCACCTGGCCCGTCCGGTCGAACGGCGCGTCCCGGCGCGGTGAGCGCGCGATCCGGGCGAAGAGGAACAGCGCGGCCACGCCCACCGGCAGGTTGATGAAGAAGATCGCTCGCCAGCTCAGCAGGGTCAGGAAGCCGCCCAGCACGGGACCCGCCGCCGAGGCCACCGCGCCGCCCATCGCCCAGATCGAGATCGCCCGCGCCCGCTTGGCCGGGTCCGGGTACGCCTCGCGGATCAGGGCCATGGACGCCGGCAGCATCACCGCGGCCCCCGCACCCTGCACCAGCCGGGCCGCGACCAGCGTCCCCAGGCCCGGGGCCAGCCCGCAGGCCGCCGAGGCGGCGATGAACAGCGCGAACCCGGCCGCGTACGCCTGGCGCGCGCCGATCCGGTCCGACAGCGCGCCTGAGGACAGCAGCAGCGCGGCGAACATCAGCGTGTAGCCGTCCATCACCCACTGCAGGCCCGTGACGCCGCCGCCGAGGTCGTCCCTGATCGAGGGCAGCGCGACATTGACCACCAGGGCGTCGAGCGTGATGACGAAGAAGCCGAGCACGGCCGCTGCCAGCGCCCAGCCGGCACCTGATGCGCGCTGCGCCGGGACGCTCCCCAGAGGGTGCCGGGACGGAGTGACAGGGATGGACATGGGGTCTCTCCTGAGAGGGGAAGGGTTCGGCTGCGGCGGCCGGGCAGCGGGGGAGGGAGGTCAGGGCCGCACAGTGGTGCCCGGTGCGGGGCGACGACCGGGCCGCCGGCCTTCAGCCCGGATACCTCGTGTCGTCGCTCCTGGCGTTGTATTCCTCATCGGTGACGTGCTCGCCCCACTGGGATTCGGGGCCGCCGTCCGGGCCCGGGCCCTCCCACATCGCGAGGTGCGTCATGAAGTGCTCGGGCGCGGCGCCATGCCAGTGCCACTCGCCCGGCGGCGTGTGGACGGTGTCGCCGGGGCGCATCACGACGACCTCGCCGCCGCGGGACTGCACCAGCCCGACGCCCTCGGTGACGTGCAACGTCTGTCCGACCGCGTGGCAGTGCCAGGCGGTGCGGGCGCAGGGCGAGAAGCGCACCACGTTCACCCGCATCCGGGACGGCTCCTCGCCCGCCGCGAGGACGTCGAACCAGACGTCGCCGGTGAACAGCGCGGCCGGTCCCTTCGTCGACGGCTTCTTCGGCAGGATCTCCATGGTGTTGCTCCTTCTCGTCCTGGTGCTCGTTCCCGACGATGTGACGTGGGGTGGCCGAGCGCTCGTCCAGCCTGCTCCCCGGGCTCGCGTCGCGGCAGGCCGCGCTGTGCCTGGGAGCGGTGTTCCGGGGTGTGGCAGGGCCCCCCACGCCTGTGCCGGACAGGTCACGGCGTCGCCACACTGGAGGCATGACACGTGAGCAGCGCACCGCCGCCGGCGGCACCGGGCTGGGGCGCTTCCTGAGCGCCCGCCGCGCCCGGGTGACCCCCGCCGAGGCCGGCCTCACGGCGGGCCCCGGGCTGCGGCGTACGCCCGGGCTGCGCCGTGAGGAACTGGCCACCCTCGCCGGGATCAGCATCGACTACTACACCCGTCTGGAACGCGGCAAGGAGACCCGCCCCAGCCCCTCCGTCGTCGACGCCCTGGCCCGCGCCCTGCTGCTTGACGATGCCGAGCACGAGCACCTGCGCAGCCTCGCCGCGCACGCCGCCCGCACCGCCCCCGATCCGCCCGTCGCGCCCAGCCGGTACGTACGGCCCGGCGTCAGGCTGCTCCTGGAGAGCCTGCGGCCCAACCCCGCGTACGTGGTCAGCCGCACCAACGACCTACTGGCCTGGAACCCCGGCGGACTGCGGCTGTTCGCCGGTATGGAGGACTGGCCGGCCAAGCAGCGCAACATCGCCCGCTACGCCTTCCTCCACCCCGCCGGCCGGGACCTGTTCCACGACTGGGAGCACCAGCTCCGCGGCTGCGTCGCCCGCCTCCGTGCTCTCGCCGGCACCGACCCGGACGCCCCCGACCTCGCCCAGCTCGTCGGCGAACTGCTCCTCAAGAGCCCCGAGTTCGCCCGCATGTGGGAACGCCACGACGTGAAGGGCCGCACCCACGGGCGCAAGACCTACCACCACCCCGAGGTCGGCGACCTCACCCTGGGGTACCAGTCCATGCAGCTCGAAGGCACCCCCGGCCACCGTCTGGTCACGTACTTCGCCGAGCCCGGCACCCCCGAACACGATGCGATCGTCCTCCTCGACATGGCGGCGCACGAGCCGTCCTCGACGCCGAGGGCCCCTGAGGAACAGCGTTACTGACAGCCCATCGGGCCGGCCAGGGCCCAGAGGCGGTTTCCGGTCACTTGTGGATGTCACCCTTCCGATGGCGCAAGCCGCTGCGGGGCCGGGCGGTCCCGTGGACCGTCCATTGTGGCGGAGGACTCCGCGTGGGGCTGTGGCGACCAGCGGAACCTGTGGGAAGTCTGTGGATGATGGCCGCCGGACCTGCCGCGGCGCCTCCGCCCGCCGTGGCCCTGCCGCCGGTGCGCGACTCGGCCGGCGGTTGTCAGGGTGCGCCGGGTGGTTTCAACCCGGGATGTGGGGGACCGGTGATGATCGCTCATATGAGGCGCGTATTTCAGCCATCGGTGTTGAAATCTGTTAACTGCTGATTACCGCAATGTCTTGACTGCAATTCAGGTCCGACGCAAGAATCACATCGAGGCACTGCGACACCAGGCGTTACAGGCATCAGCCTGACGGGGGAAACTGGTGAGCGCTGCGTCGGTGCGCCTTCCTGCGATGCCGGCCAGACGATCTCCTCCTCCTCGCTCCTCTTGGTGTCCCAAGGGAATGGAGGGGGCATGCCCACAACACCGACCTATCCCGGTGTATACATCGAAGAACTTCCCAGTAGCGTCCGGACCATTGGGGCGGTGACCACCTCGGTCACCGCGTTCGTCGGGCACACGCGCCGGGGGCCTGTGAACAGGCCCGTCACCATCACCAGTTTCGCCGATTTCGAGCGGCAATTCGGCGGTCTCGCGACCGAGAGCGCAGTGAGTTACGCCGTTCAGCAGTTCTTTGTCAACGGCGGGACCGTCGCCGTCGTCGTGCGGGCGGTGGCCGCAGGCAGCGGCCAGGCCGCCTCGGTCACGCTGGGTTCCACGCAGACGAGCACGGACACCTCCGTACTGCAGTTGACGGCCAAGGAGCCGGGCGCCTGGGGCGGCGGGCTGCGGGTGGCGGTCGACTACGACACGACGGCGCCCGAGGAGACCTTCAACCTGCAGGTCCTCGACGTCTCCGGCGGGGCCCGCGAGTCGTTCACCGGCCTGTCGGCGCGGGAGGAGGACCCCAACTACGCCGCGGTGATCATCACTTCCGGGTCGTCGCTGGTCGAGGCGAAGGTGCTGGCCGAGGGTCGGCCGGACCCGGTGGGGACGGTCTCCAAGGCGTTCGCCGAAACGCTCCCGGACCTCACCGCCGAGATCAGCGTGACGATCGGGGAGGTGACACGGCAGTTCGCCATCCACGATCCGGAGGCTGACGGCGACGCCCCCACCACCGTCCCCCAACTCGCCCTGCTGCTGGAGCGCAAGCTGCGCGCGATCCCTGACGCGCCCGGCAAGCGCGCCTTCGCCGGCACCAGGGTGACCGCCTTCGGCCGCCGACTGCAGGTCGTCGCGGGCTCCACCGACCCGGCGGACACCATCCGCTTCACCGGCAAGGCGGCCAACGACCTCGGGCTCGAAGGCTCCGTAGAGCCACCGGTCTTCGCGCTCACGGGCGGCGAGGACGGAGGAGCCCCCGGTCCCACCGACCTCACCGGCAGCGAGGCCGGCAAGACGGGCATCCAGGCACTGCGCGACGTCCAGGACCTCAACCTCCTGGTGCTCCCGGAGCTCTCGGCATATGAGGACATCAACGCCCAGATCACCGTGCTCTCCGCCGCCCAGGCCCTCGCCGAGGAGAAGCGGTTCTTTGTGATCGCCGACGCCCCGGCGTCCTGGGACAGCGTCGACGCCGCCCGCGCCGGGCTGTCCGCCTTCGATTCGGTACGCGGCAACCACGCGGCCCTGTACTTCCCCGCCCTGGAACTGACCGACCCGCTCACCGGGCGGCTCCGCGCCTTCCCGCCGTCCGGCGCCATCGCCGGGATCTACGCCCGCACCGACAGCGAACGCGGCATCTGGAAGGCCCCGGCCGGCACCGAGACCCGGATCACCGGGGTCCGGGCGCTCACCGTCGCGGCCACCGACCGGGAGAACGGGCTGCTCAACCCGCTGGCCCTGAACAACATCCGCAACTTCCCGGTGGTCGGCCCGGTGATCTGGGGCGCGCGCACCCTGCAGGGCGCCGACGCGCTGTCCTCGCAGTGGAAGTACGTACCCGTGCGACGGCTCGCCCTCCTGCTGGAGGAGAGCCTGTACCGCGGGCTGAAATGGGTGGTGTTCGAGCCCAACGACGAGCGGCTCTGGTCGCAGATCCGGCTCAATGTCGGGGCGTTCCTGAACACGCTCTTCCGGCAGGGGGCCTTCCAGGGCACCACCGCGCGCGAGGCGTACTTCGTCAAGTGCGACTCCTCCACGACCACCCAGGACGACATCAATCGCGGAGTGGTCAATGTGGTCGTCGGATTCGCGCCGCTCAAGCCCGCGGAATTCGTGATCGTCAAGATCGAGCAACTGGCCGGACAGTTCGAGGTATAGGAAGCTTCATGGCCGAGTTCACCGTCAATGCGCAGCGGTTCGACCCTTACAAGAACTTCAAGTTCCTGGTGGTGTGGGACGGACGCGTCGTCGCAGGTATCAGCAAGATCAGCCCGCTCAAGCGGACGACAGAGGTGGTGAAACACCGCCATGGCGGCGATCCCAGCTCACCGCGGAAATCGCCCGGACGTACCGAATTCGAGGCGGTCACCCTGGAACGGGGTATCACCCACGACCCGGAATTCGACCGCTGGGCGAACAAGGTGTGGCAGGTCGGTTCCGGTCGCGGATCGGAGGTCTCGCTCGCCGATTTCCGTAAGGACCTGGTCATTCAGGTGCTCAACGAGGCCGGGCAGGTCGCGGTGGCGCACAAGATCTACCGGGCCTGGCCGAGCGAGTACCAGATCCTCGGCGAGCTCGACGCCAACGCCAACGCCGTCGCCATCCAGAGCCTGAAACTCGAGCTCGAGGGCTGGGAGCGGGACTACGAGGTGCCCGAGCCCGAGGAACCCAGCTTCCAGCAGCCCGCCTAGGCACCGCTGTGAGCGTGGAACAGGCAGCCCTGCTGGCCATCTGGGAGGCGGGAGCCTCGGCGGGCGGCAGCAGTGCCCACCGGGCCCTGCTGCTGCACTCCGCCGCCCGTCCGGCGGCCGGCCTCGACGAACTGCGGTCGGTGCCGGTAGGCGAGCGGGACGCCGACCTGTACGCGCTGCGCAGCAGGCTGTTCGGCGAGCGGATGGAGGTCCGGGTCACCTGTGAGAGCTGCTCAGAGGAGATGGAGTTCGGCTTCGGGACAGGCGAGGTCATCCGGGCCGCCGCCCCGGTCACCGGCCCGCTGGAGATCGAGGCCGACGGCTGGAGCGTCCGGTTCCGGCTGCCGACCACCGGCGACCTGGCAGCCGTCGAGGATGCGGCCGACCCCCGGGCGGCCCTGGTCGCCAGATGCGTCCTGGAGGCGGTGCGGGCCGGGAAACCGGCCGCGCCCGACCGGCTCCCGGAACGGGTGCGGCGGCTGGTGGCACGGACCGCCGCCGAGGCCGACCCGTGTGCCGATGTGACGCTCAAGGTCGAGTGCCCGCAATGCGGTCACCAGGCCTCGGCCGAGCTGGACATCGTCTCCTACCTCTGGGCCGAGCTCGACGCCTGGGCCCGCGGCATCCTCCTCGACATACATCTGCTCGCTTCCGCGTACGGCTGGAGCGAGCCCGAGATCCTGGCGCTCAGCCCGCTGCGCCGCCGCTACTACCTGGAGCTGTGCGCCGATGCCTGACTTCTTCGACCGCCTGGTGGGGCGGAGCACGCCGGACGCCGCCGGGCGCGGTGTGCGGGTCCGCCCGCGCCTGCCCGGGCCGTTCGAGCGCATCGACGCGTTCGGTCCCGGCGCCGGTCCGCCAGAGCCCGAGACCGGACACCCCGCCGCACCACGTCCCGGCGGGGCCGCTGAGCCGCCCCGGCCGGCCACCGCTGCGGCCGGGGACCGGCAGCCGGCCCGGCCCGCACTGCTCCAGGTCCTCCAGGTCCTCCAGACGCCGGTGGCGCCCCGCGAGCCCGCGCCGCCCGGCCGCCCGCCGGTCCCGGCCGTCCCACTGCTCGTACCGCCCAGGCTGCCGCCCGCCCCGGCCTCGGCACCGCCCGAGCGCCGGGCGGCCGCACCGCGCACCGACGACTCCGCCGATACGCCGCCGAGCCGCCCGGCGGGCCGTCAGGAACCGGCGCCGCAGCGGCCGTCCGGCCCGTCGCGCCCCGCCGCTGTGCCCGCAGCCGCCCGGCCGGCCCCCCGGGTGGCACCAGCCGCCGTGAAGGACGACGGCAGGCGCGGCCGGCGAGCGCCCGAGCGGGTCGTCCACGTCAGCATCGGCAGGCTGGAGGTCAAAGCCGCCGACCGCAGGCCCGCCGCCCCGCCGGCGAGGACCGAGCGGCCCGGCCGCACCGGCCCCGCACTGAGCCTGGAGACCTACCTGACCCGCGAGGAGGCCCAGCGATGAGCAACTCCCTGGCCATCGCCACGGTCACCGAGGCACTGCGCCGGCACATCGCCAACTCCCTCGGCCCCGAGATCACCTTCGCCGTCGACGTCGCCGCCCGCAAACCCCCGGCCGACCCGCCCGCCGACCCGACCATCACCGTCTTCCTGTACCAGGTCACCCCCAACGCCTCGCTCCGCAACGCCGACGCGCCCACCCGCGCCACCGACGGCACCGTCCTCACCAGGCCCGCGGCCGCGCTCGACCTGCACTACCTCATCAGCTGCTACGGGGAGGAGTCGGAACTCGTCTCCCAGCGGCTGCTGGGGTCCGTGGTGCGGACGCTGCACGAATTCCCCGTACTGCCGGTGCCGTTGATCGAGGAGGCGGCCGCCCTGCCACACCTTCAGGGGTCGAACCTCGGTGAGGCCGCGCAGAGGATCCGCTTCACACCCACCTCGATGGACATCGACGACACCTCCAAGCTCTGGGGCATGCTCTACCAGACCCCCTACGCCCTCTCCCTCTGCTACCAGGGCGTCCTCGTCCTCATCGACGGCCGCAGCGAGCCGGTCACCGTCAAGCCCGTGCAGACCCGCACCGTGCGCGCCGTCCCGTCCACCGGCCAACCGGCAACGGGCTGAGGGGCGCGTCGCGATGGAGGGGGAGCCGATGGGCGCGGCATACGGCGAGGACGGACTGCACCGGCAGTCGCTGGCGGCTGCCGTCGAGGCCGTGCTCGCACGCCTCGACGCGCACGCAGGTACGTCGGCCGTCACGGCGGGGGGCAGCCACGCCGACCACGATGCGCCAGGCGCGGCGCCCACCGCGCTCGACACCCTCTGCTCCTGCTTCGGGCTCACCTCCTTCGAACGGGACGTCCTCGTCCTCGCCGCCGCCGTCGAGGTGGACGCGACAGCCGCGGGCCGCTGCGGAGCGGCCGCCGCCGACCCGGCCCGCCCCTACCCCACCTTCGCCCTCGCCCTGGCAGCCCTCGCCGACCCGCACTGGAGCGCACTGGCCCCGGTGGGCCCCCTGCGCCGGTGGCGGCTGGTCGAGCTCGACGACGCGGCCACCGGACTCACCACCGCCCGGCTGCGGATCGACGAGCGGATCCTGCACTTCCTCGTCGGCGTCCCCTACCTCGACGTACGGCTGCACGGCCTGCTGACCCGCGTCCCCGCGCCCGCCGAAGGCCTCCCGGCCACGCACGAGCGAGCCGCCGCGACCATCGCCATCGGCTGGGCGGCCGGACACATCGAGCTGGCCGGTGCCGATCGCCGCAGCCGCTGGGACGTGGCCGCCTCGGCCGCCCGCAGCTCCGGCCTGAGCCTGTACGCGGTGGCCGCCGACGACCTCCCCACCGACCCGGCCGACCGCGACCGGCTCGCCCGGCTGTGGCAGCGCGAGGCGATCCTGCTGCCGGCCGCGCTGCTGGTCGAGGCCGACGCGCACGGGGAGCCCGGCGGCCGGGACCGCGCCGCCGCGGTCGACGCCTTCATCGCGGGCCTCGCCGTCCCGGTCGTGCTGTCCAGCACCGACCCGCAGCCCGCCGCCCGCACCACCCGCGCCGAACGCGTCACCGTGCCGCCGCTCACCCCCGAGGAGCAGCTGCTGGTCTGGACCGATGCGCTCGACGACGTACCCCAGGTCAGCGAACGGGATCTGCGCGGCCTCGTCGCCCAGTTCTCCCTGCCCGCACACGTCATCCGCTCCGCCGCCACCTCGGTGAGCCGCGCCCCTGACGGGGACGACGCCACCGAACTGGCCTGGCGGGCCGGGCTCTGCGAGGCCCGGATGGCGCTGGACGAGCTGGGCCGCCGGATCGAACCCCGGGCCGGCTGGGACGACCTGGTCGTGGCCGGACGCCAGCGCGAGGTGCTCGGAGAGGTCGTCGCCCACGTACGGCAGCGTGCCACCGTCCACCAGGAGTGGGGCTTCGAGAACGTCCTGCGGCGCGGCCTCGGCGTCACCGCCCTGTTCGCGGGGGGCTCCGGCACCGGAAAGACCCTCGCCGCCGAGGTGATCGCGGGGGAACTCGGCGTCGACCTCTTCGTCATCGACCTGTCGCAGGTCGTCAGCAAGTACATCGGCGAGACGGAGAAGAACCTGCGCCGGGTCTTCGACGCCGCCGAACGCGGCGGCGCGCTGCTGCTCTTCGACGAGGCCGACGCTCTGTTCGGGAAGCGCAGCGAGGTCAAGGACAGCCACGACCGCTACGCCAACCTGGAGGTCAGCTACCTGCTCATGCGCATGGAGGCCTATCGCGGCCTCGCCATTCTCACCACCAACATGAAGAAGGCCCTCGACTCCGCCTTCATGCGGCGCATCCGCTTCGTCGTCGACTTCCCCTTCCCCGGAGTGCCCGAACGCGCCGAGATCTGGCGCCGTGTCATCCCCGCGCAGACCCCCAGCAAGGGCCTCGACGCCGAGAAGCTGGCCCAGCTCACCGTCGCCGGCGGCTCCATCCGCAACATCGCTCTCGCCGGGGCCTTCCTCGCCGCGGAGGAGGGCTGCGCGCTGCAGATGCGGCACCTGCTCGCCGCGGCCCGTACGGAGTACCTCAAGCTCGACCGCTCCCTCACCCCCACGGAGGTGCAGGGATGGAACTGAACGACAGCGCCCGCACCCCGGCTCCCCGGATCCGGGTCGAGATCGGCGAACTGGTGCTCGAAGGCTTCGGCGCCATCGACCACGACGGTGTCTCCGCCGCCTTCCAGCGCGAACTCACCCGGCTGGTGGCCGAGCGCGGTGTCCCCCTGGCCGGTGGCGGCGACACTGCACTCGACACCCTTGCCGGGCTCCCCGACCTGCCCGCCACCACCTCCCCGCGCCGCCTCGGCGAGGCCCTCGCCCGTGCCGTCCACGCGGGCCTGGCAGGGAGGGTCCGATGAGCGGCAGCACGCACTCCCGCGCCCCCGAGCGGCAGCCGAAACCCAAGGCCCGCCGCCAGCAGCGCAAAGCCCGTACGCCCGAGCCCAAACAGATCATCAGCGGCGCCGGCCACCCCCTGGACCCCGCTGTCCGCCGCGACCTCGAAACCCGCCTCGGCCACGACTTCAGCCAGGTCCGGGTCCACACCGACCGCGACTCCGCCGCCCTCACCGACCTCGTAGGCGCCGACGCCGTCACCGTCGGCCAGGACGTGTTCTTCGCCGAGGGCGCCTTCCGTCCCGGTACGGAGGACGGCCGCCGCCTCCTCGCCCACGAACTGCTCCACACGGTCCAGGCCCCGAACCCCCTCGGCGCGCTCCGCGCCGGACGCGACTTCGGCGGCGTCAGCCTCCCGCAGGACCCGATCGAGCGTGAGGCCGAGCAGGGAGCGCGCTCCGGACCCGGACCCCAGCCCGGCGTCACCCGCGAGGCGACCCCCGGCTGGCTCCGCTACGCGAAGGTCAACGCCGACCAGTACCGCACCGAGCGTCTGGACCCGGCCACCCTCGTCGACCGCCTCACCGCGGGCATCCTGCGCTCGCTGCGCGGCGACCCGACGGATGCCGCCGGCCGGGTACGGCAACAACTGGAGCGGTTCGCCCCGGAGTTGCAGGACTCCGTCCTGGGGCGGTTGGAACTGCGGCTGCCGTCCTCGGATTACGAACGCGTACTGGAACTCGTCGAGGATGCCGAGCACGGCCCGGCGGACGCGGATGCCGCCGTGACGCCCGAGCCGGTGACCGACGCCGCCGAGCGGACCGGGACCGACCGGGACCGTGAGCAGCAGGCGGAGCGGGGCGATCACGAGCAGGAGCAGCAGCGCGGCGAGGACAAGAAGGAAGAGAAGAAGGAGGAGCAGGAGAAGAAGGAGGAGGAGCACGGGCAGGAGCACGAGGACGGGTCCAAGCAGCCGGACGACTCGGAGAAGCAGGAGCCGAAGCCGGAGGACGAGCAGCCCGCGCAGCAGGGCGCCGAGCCGCAGCCGCAGCCGCAGCCGCAGCCGCAGCCCCAGCAGCGGGCCGGCGGCGAGGCAGGAGCGGCGGCACAGCCCCAGCCCGCCGAGGAACCCGCCGCCGCGAGGCCGGCCGCCGCAGAGGCCGTCGGCGCGCCGGAGCGCGAGAGCAGGCAGGCGGAGCAGCAGCCTGCCGCGGGCGCCAAGCCGCAGGAGCCCGGCGACCGGCAGGCGCCGCAGCCCGCGCCGGTGAAGCCGGACGAGGTCGACCGGATCGCCCAGGCCAAGGACAGCCCGCTCGTTCAGCACGGGTTGCTGGACGACGGCGACAAGGACGACCCCCGCGAGGAGGAGCAGCCTCTCGGCCTGGAATCCGGCGCCGCCGGCGACATCGAACCAGCGGCCGACGACGAGCAGGCGCAGGCCGTCGCCGCCGAGCCAGAGCTGAAGCCGGAGGACTTCCTCCCCTCCACCGACCTCGACGTGTCCAATGTCCCCACCGCCGAGGGGATCACCCTGTCGCCCTCGGGCGCGCCCCCGGCCGCCGTGGAGGCGCCGAGCTTCCCCGAGCCACCGGCCACCAAGGCGGAGCGGACCGAGGCCGAGCGCGAGAACGAACCCGAGGACGAGGAAGCGCCCGCCGCCGAGGCCGAGGACCGCACCGCCAAGGACCTCCAGCCGGAGCAGCCGGTCGAGGACGAGGTCGGCGCCGACCCCGGGACGGCTGACACTGCCGCCGCACAGCAGCCCGCCGAACCCGCTGCCGCGCAGAGCACGGTGGAGCGCGACGAGCACCAGGAAGGCGAGCACCAGGAAGCGGAGCACCACGAAGCGGAGCGGCAGCCCCAACCCGCGGCTTCGGCCGCCCCGACCGCCGCCCCGACCGCAGCCCAGACCACCGCGCCGGGCCCGGCTGCCGAACAGGCCGACGCCCCGGGCATGTCGCAGCCCGCGCCCTCGCCCGACGCGTCGCTCGAAGCGGGCGGCGGCGCCTGCGCGGGCCCCCAGCAGCCCACCACCGAGGCGGACAAGCCGGAAGGCGGCGCGGGCGGTTGCGGTGGAGGCGGCGGCGGGCAGGCCAAGCAGGAGGAGAAGCCGGCGCCGCCGGACGTGTCCGGCCAGGATCCGCAGGGCGCGCTCGCCACGGCCGCCGCCCTGCCCCCGGACCAGATGCAGAGCACGCTGGACGGCGTCGACGGTTCCGTGGACCGTACGGTCGGCGAGCAGCACGCCGAACTCCAGGCCGCGCCGCCGACCGAGCAGCGCCCCGCCGGCGCCCCGCGGACGCAGCACGGCACGCCGGAGGCGGCGGCACCCGCCGCAGCGGTGACGGGGCAGCTGGAGCGCGTCGGTCCCGAGGGCGCGGAGGGCGACCAGAAGGAGGCCGAGGAGAAGAAGGTCGAGGGCAGGAACCCCGCCGAGCAGGTCCGTACGCCCAACGTCGCCGACGACGCCTCGAACCAGGTCACCGCCCAGGACGTCGAGAACATGCAGGGCGCGGTCAACGAGGTGCCCTCCACCGACCCGGCGCTCAATGTGACCGTCGGCCCCGCACCCGCGGTCGAGTTGACCGGCGAGAGCGACCCGAAGCGTACCGACGAGCAGTCGGACAAGCTCAAGGACAAGTCGGCCAGGATCGTCGGCGTCGGCCGGGAGGACTCGGCCAAGCCCATGGGCGAGGACCGGATCTACCCGGACGTCCCGAACGAGACCCTCAAGGGCACCGTCCCCGGCGGCGAGAGCGCAGGCGGCGGCCGCCCCACGGCGAGCGCGGCCGGGCCCAAACCGGGCGTGGCCGCCGTGGCCCAGCAGGAGCGCGGGACCCAGATCCAGGGCTCGGTCGGCCAGGCCCAGGGCCGAATGGGCACCGAACAGGCCAAGCACAAGCAGTCCGAGGCCGAGGAACGCCAGCAGAACCAGGCCGATGTCGACAAGGCCACCGCCGACAATGCCCAAGCCCAGGCCGGAGAACGCGGATCCGCGGCGCAGGCGGTCAAGGGCGAGCGCGCGCAGTGGCGGAAGGAGCAGGACGACAGGATCTCCGAGTCGGACACCGAGGCCGGCAAGGAGCACACCGACAAGAACCAGCAGATCCTCAAGAAGCGCACCGACACCGACAAGGACGTCAGGGACCGCCAGTCCAAGGACAACGAGGAGATCCAGAAGAAGCGGCAGGAGGCCGAGGACAAGGCGCAGAAGGAGAAGGACCGCAAGAAGGAGGAGTCCTCAGGCTGGTGGGGCTGGGTCAAGTCGAAGGTCAAGGCGGCCTTCGATGCCCTGGTCTCCGTCGTCACCGGCATCTTCGACTTCTTCCGGGGCCTGGTCAACGGCATCATCAACAAGTTCAGGGAGTTCGCGAACTGGGCCATCGACCAGGCCCGCAAGCTCGCCGTCGACCTGATCAACAAGCTCGCCGACGCCCTCATCAAGATCTGCGACGTCCTGCTCGCCGCCTTCCCCGAACTGCGCGACAGGTTCCGCAAGAAGATCGAGGAGTGGCGCGACAAGGCCATCGCCAAGGTCAACGAATGGGCCGACAAGCTCAAGGCCGCCGTCAACAAGCTCCTCGACGACCTCGCCGCAGGGCTCAACGCGCTGCTCAACGCCCTGGAGGCGGGCCTCAAGGCCGCGATCAACGCCGTACGCGACGCCGTGGTCGCAGCCATCGACTTCGCCCAGAAGGCGATCGCGGCCCTGGGCCAGTTCGCGGCCCTGATCGGCGACATCGCGTCCGACCCGGGCGCCTGGCTGTCCAACCTCGGCGCCTCGGCGAGCCAGGGCATCCAGAACCATCTCTGGGGCGCCATCAAGACCGCGGTGCGGACCTGGTTCAGCGAGAAGGTCGAATCGGTCGTCGGCCTGACCTCGACCCTCGTCAACATCCTGGTCAAGGGCTGCATCTCGCTCAAGCAGATCGGCCGGATGGCCTGGCAGGCGATCGTCGCCGCGCTGCCGGGGATGATCATCTCGATCGTCATCGAGAAGCTCGTCTCACTGATCGTGCCCGCCGCCGGGGCCATCATGACGATCATCCAGGGCCTGATGGCGGCCTGGAACACCATCAGCAAGATCATCGCGGCCTTCGGGAAGTTCTTCACCTTCCTCAAGGCCGTCAAGGCCGGCCCCGCCGTGGCCGCCTGCCTCTTCGCCGACGCGGTCGCCGCCGGGGTCGTCGCCCTCCTCGACTTCATCACCAACTTCCTTCTCACCCGCCTCAAGTCGGCGGGCAAGAGCGTGGGCACCAAGCTCAAGTCCATCGCCCAGCGCATCCTCAAGGGCCTCGCCAAGGCCGGCAAAGGCGCCCGCAAAGCCGTCGGCGGCGCCGTCAACCGCGCCCGCGCCGGCCTGCGCAACGCGGCTGCCGCCTTCCGCGGCCCCCGCGGCCGCCAACCGGCCCTGGCGGGCCACCCCTCCCCGCGTACGAGGCCGGGTCCGAGCCGCCGCCCGGGGGAGCGCCGTACCCCCGACCGCGAGCCCAAACGTGAGCACGAGCCCACGAAGCCGCGCGAGCCGCAGACCGCAAAACCGAAGCCCACCCGGCCCAGCCGCCGGGTCTCCCGCACGGGCCAGGCCCTGAGGCGCGCCAAGGGCGCCGTCAAGGGCGCTTTGAAGAAGGTCGGCAACGCGGCCCGGACCCTTGGCCGCAAGCTCAAGAACAGCAAGCTCGGCCGCGCCCTCACCAACAGCGCCCGCAAGATGCGCGACGCGTTCAAGCGCCGGCGGGACCGGCTGCGTGAGAGGAACCAGAAACGACGGCAGCAGCGCGACGAACGCCGCAAGCGCCAGAATTCCCCGGAGGCCAAGAATCAGCGCCTGGAGCTCGCTGTCGCACGGATCCGTCCACGTCTGGACCGGGTACTGCGCCGAGGCATCGGCGGCATCACCCTACGGGGGCTGCTTGGGGCGATGCGGCTCTGGTACCGGCTCACCTCCGTCGACCGGAGAGAATCGGGTCCGCAGTCTTCGGTCGTTGCCACGCTCAATCCCGAGAAGGACGTACGCGACCACATCCAACGGGCCGAGGAACTGATCCAGCAGCACCAGCCCGAACTGCTGCGCGGCATCGAGGGGATGGGCGAGCGACTGTTCACCCACGCCCAGGTGCCGTCCCGGGCCGCGTCCGTCAATGCCGCACAGCGCGACTACCAGGAGCAACGCGGCCGCACCATGCAGCAAGGGGGCGTGGGCAGCAGCGTGACCAGGCGCGCGCGGGATCCGCTGTCGGAAGCGGCGGCCATCCGGCGGGAGCGTCCCGAAGGACACGAGCGAATCATCATGGCCTCAGGTCTCGGGGGTGAGATCGGGGTCAGCGAGCAACAGCGTGCGCTCGGCAGGGGGCCCCGCGCGGGGGAGACCCAGCCCGGCCTGGTCAAGGTGCTCAGTGGTCTGGGCTCCGGCCACTACGTACGCCGGTCGGGACAGAGCTCCGACGCGGCCGAGGACAAGCTCATGCACATCCAGGAGCGCCTTGTCCGCAGCATGGGTCTTGAGGTGGTCGGCCGGCAGAACCGGGAATCCGTCGCCAGGCGCCGCATCCAGACGGCGTTCTTCGAAGTCACCCAGGGCCGGATGCCGGCTGATCCCTTCTTCCACCAGGAGCCGGACGCGGCCGCCACCGTGGCCTCGCTGTCCAGGCTGATGCTCACGGTCGAGAGCGCCAGGTATCCGGGAGCGGCCCTCGGCAACGTTCTGGCCTGGCAGCTAGCGGACTTTCCGGGCGCCACCTGGCGGGATGTGGTGTCGGGGACGAACATCATGGCACCGCACAACGCTGTCGCGGCCTCCTCCTATCTGCAGGATCCGCAGCGCATACAGGCGGAGATGACCCACAGCCGGACGGGTGGGCTGACCCGCAGGGGTCAGCAGCTCGACACCGCGGTGACCACCATGCGAGGCAATGCCTCGCTCCTCCTGGTCAGGGCCTTTGCCAGAGCCAAGGCGGGTTCCCTCTACCTCAGCGACGAGCAACTGGTACGGCAGTTCCCCGAATGGGCGATGCACAACGCCGCCCGGTTCATGGCGCCCGGAGGGCGCTGGGAGGCGCCCGATTCCCCTGGGCCGGGATGGGAGCTGTCCCCCGGCGGTTTGTGGATCCGGCGATGATCTTGATGCGTACCCGTACAGACCAAGGAGCCCCGTTGACACCACCCATCCGCCGCGTGCCCAAGCCGGGCGCGGGACGAGCAGAGATCGAACAACTGGCCGAGCGGGCGGGCTGGAGTCGCTACCGGACCGTGCAGGCCTCCGGCAACACTCCGTTCGAGATCATCTGGCTGACGCGGGACCAAGGCGCCACCGTCCACTGGATCGAGGGCGAGCTGACACCGGTGCACTACGTGGTCGTGACCGGGGCGGACACCGAACCGGTCCTTGACGTGCTGCGGGCCGGGCTGGACCTCTACGACGACGCTTCGCTGGCCGAGCTCTTCGACGGCACCCGGGACGGGGTCCGGCTCATGGACGCCTTGAACTTGCTCGGGGTCCACTGCTCGGGCCCGTTCGACCCGGAGATGTTCGCTCTTTTCCGGTGGGCGCTGCACGACCCGGAACCCGTGGTGCGCCGAGTGGCACTGATGTCGGCGGCCAATACCGGCTGGGAAGAGTTCACGCCTCTCATGGAGTACCTCCGGGACCACGACCCGGTGGTCGAGGTGCGCGAGGATGCGGAAGCCATTTTGGCGGCGCGGAGCAGGGGCGAGGACTCATGACCCAATTCGCCGACATCCCCAAGCCGATCCGGTCCGGGATCGTCATCGTCGACCCCCAGCGCGGCACCCCGCAGCAGGTCATCGTGCTGCAGTTCAACCCCGACAGCCTGGAGCGCACGCTCGCCCCGCAGGCGGCCGGGGCGGACGGCGCCGGCGACCGCACCGAGGCGCTGCGCCTGAAGGGCCCGGCCGTGGAGAACTGGAAGTTCACCGCCGAGATCGACGCGACGGACCAGCTGGACGTCGCGGCGCCCAACGGCATCCACCCCCACCTGGCGGTGCTGGAGATGCTGGTGAACCCCTCCAGCGCCCGGCTGCGGCAGAACGAGGCGCTGGCGGCGCTCGGCACGCTGGAGATCACGCCGATCGAGAGCCCGCTGACGCTGTTCACGTGGGGCAACAAGCGGGTGCTGCCGGTGCGGCTGACCGAACTGTCGGTCACGGAAGAGGCGTTCGACATCGAGCTGAACCCGATCAGGGCGGCGGTCGGGATCGGGCTGCGGGTGCTGACGACGAGCGATCTGCCGACCGGGCACCGGGGTTCGGAGCTGTACCTGGCCCACCTGGCACAGAAGGAGCGCCTGGTCGGCACGGCGGCAGCGGGCCGGCTGGACACGCTCGGAGTGAGGGGAATCTGATGGCGGACGCAACACAGACGTCGTACCCGAGGTCGAGCCGGTACTACGGCACCGGGACGGCCGTGCACACCGGCGCGGACGGCCGCGAGACCCGCTACCTGCGGCGCCGGCTGCTGCCCCGGCCGGAGGACCTGAGCGAGGTCGCCGTGCACACCGTGAGCACCGGCGACCGCCCGGACCTGCTGGCCGCCCGCTACCTCGGCCGTGCCGACCAGTGGTGGCAGATCGCGGACGCGAACCCGGTGCTCGATCCCCGGGAGCTCACCGACACGCCGGGGCGGCGGATCCGGATCACGCTCCCCGCCGGTGTGCCAGGAGTGCCCGGAGCTGCAAATGGCTGACAGGCCGATCACCACCGGGCCGATCCGGCTGACCCTGATGATGGGGCCGCAGATCGCCGTGCCGGTGCCGCAGCAGGTCACCGACGCGCTGCTGTCCGCGCAGGTCACGGTGGCATCGGGGCAGCGCAGCGGATTCCAGCTGGCGTTCGACCTGTCCAGGAACGGGCTGATCAACACCGGCCTGCTGCCCGCCGGCTTCTTCGACCCCAAGACGCGGGTCATCCTCACCGCCACCGTCGAGGGCACCGCGACCGTCCTCATGGACGGGGTGATCATCCGTCAGGAGGTCGGCATCAGCAATCAGCCCGGCCAGTCCACCCTCACCGTCACCGGCGAGGACCTGACCGTACTGATGGACCTTGAGGAGAAGGCGGGCATCCCGTTCCCCGCGATGGGACCCGCGGCCCGGGTGGCGGCCATCCTGTCGCAGTACGCCCAGTACGGCATCGTCCCGCTCGTCGTGCCGGAACTCATACCGCAGACCCCGATGCCGACCCAGCGGATCGACTTCCAGAAGGGCACCGACCTCTCCTACGTGTCGGAGCTGGCCAAGGCCAACGGCTATGTCTTCTACCTGGACCCCGGCCCGCTGCCCGGCATGAGCCGCGCCTACTGGGGCCCGGAGGTCCGGCTCGGGATCCCGCAGCACGCGCTGAACGTCAACATGGACACCCTGTCCAACGTCGACCAGCTCACCTTCGCCTTCGACGGGACGGCCCGCGAGGAGCCGGAGGCGCGCATCCAGTTCCCCGCCACCCGGGTGTCGGCGATCCTGCCGGTGCCCGAGGTGAGCATCCTGCGCCCGCCGCTGGCTCTGCGCCCCGCGCCCGCCCTGAAGAAGAAGGTCATCGGCGACACGGCGAAGAAGGACGCCGGCCAGGTGCTCGCCGAAACCCTCGCCAAGGCCGCGGAGTCCGCGGACGCGGTGTCCGGCTCCGGCCAGCTCGACGTCGTCAGGTACGGGTATGTCCTGCGCCCCCGCGAGCTGGTGGGCGTACGCGGCGCCGGGATCACCTACGACGGCCTGTACTTCGTCAAGAGCGTCACCCACAACCTGCAACGGGGCGCCTACACCCAGAACTTCACCCTCGCCCGTGAGGGGCTGATCTCCCTGACGCCTGCCGTCGTCCCCTAGTCGCAACTACCGCACCAGGAGCCGCGCATGCCCGCAGAACCCACTCGTTACCTCGGCAAGTACCGGGGCACGGTGGTCAACAACGTTGACCCGAACGGAGTCGGCCGTATCCAGGTCCAGGTCCCGGACGTGCTGGGCGACGCGACCTCCTCGTGGGCGATGCCATGCTTCCCGGTGGCCGGACCCGGCATGGGGGAGTGGGCGATCCCGCCGAGGGACGCCGGGGTGTGGGTGGAGTTCGAGCAGGGCGACCCCAGCTACCCGATCTGGACGGGCTGCTGGTTCGGCTCCGCCACCGAGGTCCCGGCGGACGCGAGGCCGGCCATCCCGACCCAGCACAACATCGTTCTGCAGACCAGCGGGCAGCGCCTGATCGTGCTGTCCGACGAGCCCGGCGGCAAGGGCATCACGCTCCGGCATCCGTCCGGCGCGTCCATCGTGATCGACGACTCGGGGATCCATCTCGACAACGGGCAGGGCGCGTCCATCTCGCTCAGCGGCCCGACCGTGACCATCAACCAGGACGCCCTGAGTGTGACCTGACGGGGGAAAGGTTCAAGTTCATGTCCGGAAACAACCTCAACACGGCGGCCACCGTGATGTGCCCGCACGGCGGACAGGCCTCGGCCCAGCCCGCCCAGTCGCGCGTCGTGGCCGTCGGCAGCCCGGCCGCCACCGTCGCCGACCTCTACACGGTGACGGGCTGCCCCTTCACCGTCGGCACCAAGCCCCAGCCCTGCGTCACCGTCCGCTGGACCGGTCCGTCCGCACGGATCCGGGTCAACGGATCGCCCGCGCTGCTGCAGAGCTCACGGGCCCTGTGCCACAGCGCCGAACAGGCCCCGCAGGGGCCGCCGTCGGTGACCGTGGTCCAGCAGCGGGTGGTGGGGTCATGAGGGTCATCGAGCCGAAGGCCGCCGCCCCCGGGCCGCGCCGCACCGACATCGCCTTCCCGTTCCGGCCCGACAGCCGGGGACGCACCGCCGAGGCCGGCTACGACGACCACGTGAGGGACCTCATCGAGCAACTGCTCTTCACCAGCCCCGGGGAGCGCGTCATGCGCCCGGACTTCGGATGCGGGCTGCTCGACCTGGTCTTCGCGCCGAACAGCCCGGAGCTGGCGGCCGCGCTGCAGCTGTCCGTACAGGCGGCGCTGCAGCGCTGGCTGGGCGATGTGATCGAGGTCGAGGCGCTCGACGTGGAGAGCGAGGACAACGTGGTGCGGGTGCACCTGACCTACACGGTCCGGCGCACCGGGACGCGCCGCAACGAAGTGTTCGAAGGGAGCGGAGCCGCGTGAGCGCACAGTGCCGCACGGACCGGCGGCGGGGCGACGTCCGCGCGGCCCGGCTGAACGGAGTGGACGCGGTCGAGGTGAGCGACGACGGGCGCACGCTCACCGTGACCTTCCTGGGGAAGGCGCCGCACCACCTCCACCCGCGCAACATCCGCATCGACGGCGGACGCCGCATCACCGCCATCCGCGCCCTCGACGTCCATGTCGAGGCCGAGGAGGACCCCGAGCTCGACGACCGCATGCTCATCACCGTCGACAAGGCGGGGGACACCTCCCTCTACCGGCTGAGCGTCGTGGAGCCGGACGCCTACGGGCGGCCCGGCACCAAGCCCTACCGGGGATTCGACCCGCGCTACGCGTCCGCGGAGTTCTCCTTCGGCCAGGCCTGCCCGACCCCGTACGACTGCCGCGACGAACAGCAGCCCCGCACACCGCAGCGGCTGCCCTCCCCGGTCATCGACTACACCGCGCGCGACTACGACAGCCTGCGCAGCCTGGTCCTGGACCGGATGAGCCTCACCGCTCCCGACTGGGCCGAGCGGCACATCCCCGATCTGGGCGTCACGCTGGTCGAACTGCTCGCCTACACCGCCGACCAGCTCTCCTACCACCAGGACGCGGTGGCGACGGAGGCGTACCTGGACACCGCCCGGCGCCGGGTCTCGGTCCGCCGCCACGTCAGACTGATCGACTACGCGATGCACGACGGGTGCAACGCCCGCGCCTTCATCGCCCTGGAGACGGACCAGCCGGTCACCCTCCCGCGCGGCGAATTCCGCTTCGCCGCCGTCGACATCGGCCGGCTCGACCCGCAGGAACGGCCCGACCTCGGCACCGTCATCGCCGACGAGGACCTCGACACCCTCTCCGAGCGCGCGGGCCTGGAGATCTACGAACCGCTGGGCCGGGCCGACCTGGAGCTGCGCCCCGAGCACAACGCCATCTCCTTCTGGACCTGGGGCGAGCAGGAGTGCACCCTCCCCAAGGGCGCCACCACCGCCACGCTGCGCGACGGCGACGGCCCGGGCTGCGAGCGCGCACTGGAGCTGCGCCCCGGCGACCTGCTGCTGCTGGAGGAGGTCCTCGGCCCCCGTACGGGCTCACCGGCCGACGCCGACCCGGCGCACCGCCAGGCCGTCCGCATCGTCTCCGTCACCCCGCTCACCGACGAGCTCTACGACCAGCCGGTCCTGGACGTGGTCTGGGCGCCCGAGGACGCCCTCACCTTCCCGCTGTGCCTGTCGGCACGCGGCGGCACCGACTGTGCGCTGATCACCGACATCGGCGTCGCCCGCGGCAATGTCACCCTTGTCGACCACGGCCGCTCCCTCACCTTCTGCGGCGGCGCGCCCGAAAGCCTCGCCGTCCCGCCCGAGCCCGTCACCGAGGCCCCCTGCGGCCCCCCTGCCTTCGGCTGCGCCGACGTCCGGCCCGAGGGCAGCGGCTCCGCCGACGCGCTGCGCGCGCTGCTCGACCAGACGCGGTCCGGGCGGCAACTGAGCCCCGGACAGATCCACGGGCTGTACGACCTCATCGGCGAGGACGCCACGACCCGCGCCGGACTCGGCATCGACCTCGCGCCCGGCACGACCACCGAGGAGCGCGTCCAGCCGCCCACCGCCGACGCCCAGGCGGCAGCCCTGGAAACGCTGCTCGCCCAGCTCACCTACCCCGCGATCGCTCCCCGCTTCCGGCCCGTGCTGCGCCACGCGCCGGTCACCCAGGCGGCACCGTACCCCGACCCGGCCCATGTCGCCGCAGGCCAGGCGGCACTGCTCGCCACCATCCCGCAGCGGGTACGGGACCGCCTCGAGGCGCTGTGGCGCCGGGCCGAGGACGGACACCCGCCCGGCCACCCCGAAACCGCAGAGCTCACCGTGCTCTTCGGCGCCCGCACCCTGGCCGGCCTCCACCTGGCCGACCACCCCGCCCAGGCCCTGCGCGAGCTGCTGGCCCGCCGCAAGCGGCTGCTGGCCGCCAAGCTCAAGCGCCTGGAGGTACTGACCGCCCGCGCCCGGGCCGGCGCGGTGCTGGACCGGCACATCGTCTGGGAGACCGCCCAGAGCTGGGGCGAGCGCTACGCGGCCGGGCTCGCCCCCGGCGACCCGGTGCTGGCCGGCCCCGCCTCCGCACTCGCCCGGCAGGACCCCAGCGCCGCGCTCCCCGCCGTACGCCTCACCGGAGCCGACGGCGAATGGACCCCGCACGGCGACCTGCTGGCCGACGGCCCCCGTGACCGCCACTTCACCGGCGAGACCGAGGACGACGGCCGCCTCGTCCTGCGCTTCGGCGACGGCCGGCACGGGGCCGCACCCGTCCCCGGCGACCACCTCCAGGCCGCCTACCGGGTCGGCAGCGGCCCCGCCGGCAACGTCGGAGCCGAGGCCATCGGCCATCTCGTCATCTGCCGGGACGCCTGCCGCACGCCGGTGCCGACCGGCGCCGTCACCCGCGTGCGCAACCCGCTGCCCGCCACCGGCGGCACCGATCCCGAGGCGGTCGACCAGGTCCGCACGCTCGCCCCGCTCGCCCTCCAGCGGCAGCGCATGCGCGCCGTCACCCCCGAGGACTACGCCGAACTCGCCGCCCGGCTCCCAGGAGTCCAGCGGGCGGCGGCCGAACTCCGCTGGACCGGCAGCAGCCAGGAGATGCACGTCTCCATCGACGCCCTGGGCACCGCGACCCCGGACGCCGCGCTGCTGCAGGCCGTCGAGTACGCCCTGGGCGCGTACCGCCGCATCGGCCACGACCTCGTCGTCCGCCCGGCGGCCCTGGTCCCGCTCGACATCGCAGTCAGCGTCTGCGCCGCCCCCGGGTACCAGCGCGGCCATGTCCTGGACGGGGTCCGCCGCGCCCTGGGCAACCGGGGCGGCGGCTTCTTCGACCCCGACGCGCTCACCTTCGGCGAGCCCGTCCGCCTCAGCCGGCTGGTCGCGGTCGCCGCCGCCGTACCCGGCGTGCTCAGCGCCCGGGTGACCAGGCTGCAACGCCTCTTCCGGGAGGCCGACGGCGAACTCGAAGCCGGCCTGCTGCGGATCGGCCCGCTGGAGGTCGCCCAATGCGACAACGACCCCGACCGGCCCGAGAACGGCCGTGTCTCGCTTGTGATCGGAGGTGGCCGATGACCGCCGACAGCACGTGCGGCTGCGGCTGCGGCGGGGCCGAACCCGCCACGCCCGTCAGCGTTTTCAACCCGCCGGGACAGTCCGCCATCGGCTACCGGGTGGGGGAGTACGGCGGATTCCTCCAGGCCATGCTGGACCGGCTCTCCGGCCCCGCCTACCCGGCCCTGCGCGACCTCACCGTCCGTACCCCCGACGACCCGGCGATCGCCCTGCTCGACGCCTGGGCCGTCCTGGGCGACCTGCTCACCTTCTACTCCGAGCGGATCGCCAACGAGGGCTATCTGCGCACCGCCACCGAGGAGAGCTCCCTCGCCCTGCTCGGCCGCCTCGTCGGCCACCGGCCACGTCCCGGAGTCGCCGCCGGCACCTACCTCGCCTACGCCCTCGACCGCGACCCGCGCACCGGCCAGGAGGCCGTGGTCACCATCCCGCGCGGCGCCCGCGCCCAGAGCGTCCCCGGCCCCGGCGAGGAACCGCAGTCCTTCGAGTCCGACGAGGACCTGCCCGCCCGCTCGGCCTGGAACGAACTCCCCGTACGGCAGCGCCGCCCCTACCAGCTGACGGCGGCCCAACTGCCCCACCGGACCGCCCTGCACGCCACCGGCACGGCCAACAACGTCAAGCCCGGCGACCAACTGCTCTTCGTCTTCAGCGCCGAGAAGACCGCCGACCCCTCCCAGCGGGTCCTGCTCACCGTGCCAGGGGTGAACGTCGACCGTGACAGCGGCACCACCGTCATCGCACTGCCCGGGCCCGAACTGCGCTCGCTGAAGGATCTCCTCGACGAACTCCAGCTCTGGATCACCCCCGGCGACCAGGACACCCCCAACCCCTGGCCCGACGGCAGCCGCATCGTCGACACCTTCGACGACGAGGTGCTCAGCGATCTCAGGGCCGATCTCGACCAGCTCACGACACCGTCGAAACTCGCCGACCGCCTCACCACAACCCTCGAACGGCTCCGCGAGGCCAAGGAGTTCGCCCACGACTACCCGGACGTAATGGACTGGTTCGAGGCACTGGAGACCGAACTGGCCACCCTCCAGGCCCAGGCCCGCGTCCTCGAACCCCCGCAGCCGGACACGCCTTCCCTCGCCGCCGGACTCCGTCTCCTGGAGACCCCGGACGCCCCGGACCCCTCGGAAGGCGGCGCCGCCGTCCCCGCCGCCCTGCGCGGCCTCGGCGCGCTCCTCGGCCCGTTGCGCACCGCCCCCGCCCGGCTGCCGGCCGACGCCCGCAGCCTCGACCGCGACCCGGGCCGCATCTACGCCCCCGGCTCCGACCTCGGCCCACAGCTGCTTTCCGCTCTCGACCCCCGCCTGAGCGACGACCTCTACGCCGCCTGGCGCAACACCGACCTCACCGCCGCGCCGGCGCTGCGCGAACTCCAGGCGATGCGCGTCACCGCCACCCCCTTCGGCGCGACCGCCCCGCTCAAGCCGGTCTACGACCCACAGGGCCGCGTCACCCGCTACGACGACTGGCCGCTCACCGGCACCAGACTCGCCAGCCTCCGGATCGGCTACGACTCCGACGGAACGGCGCCCCGGCGTGCCGAGTTCACCTACGTCGAGGGCGGCGGCTCCGTCCAGCAGTCCTTCGCCCTCCCCGGCGAGGACGGCACCCACGACTTCGGCCCCGGCCGGGTCGTACTGACCACCACCGAGCCCGACCCCAACCCCGCCCCCGGTGCCGCGGCTGACGGGGACGAGGAGTTCGGCGTCAAGGTAAAGCTCCTGCCCGACCTGCCCGAACGCACGGTCTTCGTCTCCCGCCCGGCCATCGAGAACGGCCTGATCCATGTCACGATCGGCGACGTCGACCCCGTCGAGTTCCACCTCGCGCCCGGCGACGAACCGGACGCCTTCACCCAGGGGGAGTTCACGGTCACCGTGAGCCGGGCGGCCTCCGGCGAGGCGCCCTCCGGCGAGGGGACCTCCGTCAAAGTGGCGTTCTCCTCCCAGCTGAAGCTCACCTCCCGCAAGGTCATCGCTCTCGACGCGGTGTACGAGGGCATAGCCCCCGGCAGCTGGGTGGCCGTCCAACGGCCCCGCAAGGGTGTCTCCGGCGAGGTGCCCGGGGACCCCGGCCTCGCGCTGGTCATCACCCGGGTCAGCTCCCTGCGGGTGCTGTCCCGCGCCGACTTCGGCATCACCGGCAAGGTCACCCAGCTCACCCTGGAGGACGACTGGCTGGACGACCAGGACACCCTCCTGGCCCACATCCGCGACGCCACCGTCCACGCCCGGGGCGACACGATCCGGCTCGCCGACGAACCCGTCACCGACGACGTCCACGGCGACCGGATCGAACTCGCCGGGCTGCAGGACGGGCTGGCCCCCGGCCGCTGGATCATCGTCAGCGGCGAGCGCACCGACATCCCCGGCACCCCGGGCGTGCGCGGCAGCGAACTCGCCATGATCGCGGGCGTCGAGCAGAGCGTCGACCCGGCCCTGCCCGGCGACACCGTGCACACCACCCTCCAGCTCACCTCGGCCCTCGCCCACAGCTACCGCCGTGACGCCGTGAAGATCCACGGCAACGTCGTCCGCGCCTCCCACGGCGCCTCCCGAGACGAACCCATCGGCAGCGGCGACGCCGGCAAGGCCGGCCAGACCTTCACCCTCTGGCAGGGCCCGCTCACCTGGCTCGCCTCCGACACCCCGTCCGGCGCCGCCAGCACCCTGCGGATCCGCGTCGACGGAGTGCTCTGGCACGAAACCGACAGCCTCGCCGGACGCGGCCCCGAGGAGCGGATCTACGTCACCGGCCTCATGGACGACGGCCGCACCACGGTCACCTTCGGCGACGGAGTGCACGGCTCCCGGCTGCCCACCGGCCACGAGAACGTCCGGGCCGGGTACCGCGTGGGCATCGGCCGGGCCGCCAACGTCGGCGCGGAGAGCATCACCCAGCTCACCACCCGCCCGCTCGGCGTCTCCGCCGTCACCAACCCGCTCCCGGCCACCGGAGGTTCGGACCCCGACGGCCCCGGTCTGGCCCGGCGCAACATCCCGCTCGCCGTCGCGGCCCTGGACCGGCTCGTCTCCGTACCGGACTACGAGGACTTCACCCGCGCCCGCGCCGGCATCGGCCGGGCCAGTGCCGTCAAGATCCACGACGGCGGCCGCGAGGTCGTCCACCTCACCGTCGCCGGAGTCGACGACATCCCGCTCACCGAGGACTCCGCCCTCCTGCGGGCGCTGCGGGCCGCCCTCGCCGAGCAGGGCGACCCCCGGCTCCCGGTTCAGGTCGCCGTACGCGAGCAGGTCCTGCTGGTCGTCGCCGCCAACGTCAAGGTGCTGCCCGACCACTCCTGGGACCTGGTCGAACCCCGGCTGCGCGCCGCTCTCCTGGCCCGCCTCGGCTACCCGGCCCGGGAACTCGGCCAACCCGCCCACCTCTCCGAGGTGCTGGCCACCGCCCAGTCCGTCCCGGGCGTCGACTACATCGACGTCGACGCCTTCGCGGGTGTGCCCGGCAGCCTCACCCCGGCCGGCCTCGAACACCTCGCGGAGCAGCTCCAGGCCCCGCTGCCCGTCGTCGAGTCCCGCCTCGCCCGCTACGACGAGCAGCGCTACCGGGTCACGCGGGAAGGCGGGGAGACCCTCACCGAGATCGCCGCGGCGCACGGCATCTCCATCGCCGGCCTGCTCCGCCTCAACCCCGGTATCACCGGCACCAAGCCCCTCCCGCCGGGTCGCTCCGTGGTCGTCTTCCGCGGCATCCGCCCCGCCCAGCTCGCCGTCCTGTCCCCGGACCTGCCCGACACCCTCATCCTCAAGGAGGCCACCTCATGAGCCGGGACCCCGACGGCCTGCTGGAACTGCTCCCGCAATGGCTCCGCATCCGCGACAGTGAAGCCGGCGAGCCGCTGCGCGCCCTGCTCGCCGTCATCGCCGAGCAGGCCGATCTCGTACGGACCGGCACGGAGCAGGCCTACGACGACTGGTTCATCGAGACCGCGCAGGACTGGGCCGTGCCCTATCTCGGCGATCTCGTCGGCTACCGGACGCTGCCCGGCTACGAGGAAGCCCTCACCACGGACCGCGCGCTCGCCGCCCGTCTCGCCCCGCGCCGCGACGTCGCCGACACCGTGGCCGACCGCCGTCGCAAGGGCACGCTCGCCCTGCTGGAGGAACTCTCGGCGAAGGTCGCCGACTGGCCGGCCCGCGCCGTCGAGTTCTCCCGGCTGCTCGCCACCCACCAGCCCGTCGGGCTCTACGGCACCGGCCAGGACACCGCCAACGCCCGCCGCCTCACCCGCGGCCGGACCGTCGACGTCCGCGACGGCTCGGCCCTGGACCTGCTGGACGGCCCCTTCGACGAGCTGGCGCACACCGCCGACGTACGGCGGGCCGCCTCGCCCCGCCGGCAGGGCGGCCGCACGCCCGACGGCGTCGGCCTGTTCGTCTGGCGCCTGGGGCCGTACGCCATCTCGCGGGGCCCCGCGTACTGCATCGACCGGGCGCGCAACCTGTACACCTTCTCGATCCTGGGCAACGACAGCCCGCTCGTCACCAGGCCCGTGCCGGAGCCGTCCGCCACCCACATCGCGACGATCGACAACGTCCCGGCGCGCATCAGCCGCCGGCGCCTGGCCGACCGCATCGGCGACTACTACGGCCCCGGCAAGAGCCTGGCCATCTGGCGCGACGACGATCCGCACCCCATCCCTCCCGCCGACCTCGTCGTGGCCGACCTCACCGACTGGACCTACCGCCCCCGGCGTGGCCAGATCGCCGTCGATCCCGCCCTCGGCCGGATCGCCTTCGGCTCCCGCACCGCCCCGCGCCGGGGAGTCCGGGTCACCCACCACTACGCCTTCAGCGACGACATGGGCGGCGGAGAGTACCTCCGGGACCGCACCACACCCCGCGGCGCCACCGTCTACCGGGTCGGTCCCGGCCAGGCGCACGACCGCATCACCGGCGCCTACGAGCGGTGGCGCGCCGACCAGGAGTCCGGTGCCGCGGGCGGCGAGGCGGTCATCGAGATCACCCACAGCGGCGCCTACCAGGAACAGCTGGACTTCGACCTGGAGCCCGGCGACCGCCTCGAAGTGCGCGCCGCCGAGGGAACCCGCCCGGTCATCCGGCTCCTGGACTGGTACAGCAACCGCCCCGACGCCCTCAACATCCGTGCCCGTGAGGCCTGTGAGGGCGACGGTCCCGCGCCCCGCATCACCCTCGACGGGCTGCTCATCACCGGACGCGGCGTCAATGTCACCGGCCCGGTCGGCTCCGTCGTCATCCGGCACTGCACCCTCGTCCCCGGCTGGTCGCTGGAGCACACGTGCGAGCCGCACTCCCCCGAGGAGCCCAGCCTCGTCCTGGACTGCACCACCGCCTGCGTCCAGATCGAACGCTCCATCCTCGGCACCATCCTGGTCACCGGCGACGAGGTAGGCACCGACCCGCTGGCCGTCCACATCGCCGACAGCATCCTCGACGCCACCGGCGACGACCGTGAGGCACTGTCCGCCCCCGACTGCCGCCACGCCCACGCGGTGCTGCACGCCCACCGCACCACCGTCATCGGCGAGATCCACACCCACGCCGTCGAGATCGCGGAGGACTGCGTCTTCACCGGCACCGTCCGGACCGCCCGGCGCGGCACCGGCTGCCTGCGCTTCAGCTACGTCCCGCCGGGGTCCCGCACCCCGCGCCGCTACCACTGCCAGCCCGACCTCGTCGGCCCCGACGACGCCGACCGGGTCCGTCCGGTCTTCTCCAGCGTCCGCTACGGCACCCCCGACTACGGCCGGCTCGCCCGGTCCGCCGCCCCCGAGATCACCCGGGGCGCGCAGGACGGCTCCGAACTCGGCGCCTTCCACGACCTCTTCCAGCCCCAGCGCGAGGACAACCTGCGCGCCCGCCTCGACGAGTACACCCCGGCGGGATCCGACGCCGGGATCTTCTACGTCTCTTGAAAGAACGGGGAACATCCAGCCATGCACGGCGACCTCTCACGCATCACCTTCCGGCCGGCGAAGGGCTATTCCGCCGTCCTCGCCCAGCAGGGACGCGTCCAGCTCGACGCCGACGCCAACGAACAGGCGGCCATCCAGCTCCACCAGGCCCGGACCACCGCCGCCGACCTCATCGGCCCGCACGGCGGCCCGGCGGCCGCCAACGGCTTCGGGATCACCTACCTCCCGGGCGACAACGAACTCGACGACCTGGCCATCGGCGGCGGCCGCTACTACGTCGACGGCATCCTCCTCGACGCCGACCGGCCCGCGCCCGGTGTCCCCGCCGAGACCGACGCCGGCACGGCCGCCGCGGAGCCGGATCCGTCCGCGTGGTCCTACTGGGACCAGCCCGACGCCTACCGCGACCGGGAGAAGCCGGCGGACCGGCTGCCCACGAGCTTTCCCTATCTCGTCTACCTCAAGGTCTGGGAGCGCAGCGTCACCGCGGCCGAGGACCCCGAGATCCGTGAAGTGGCCCTCGGCGCGGCGCTCCCCGACACCGCCGCCCGGGTCAAGACCGTCTGGCAGGTGCTGGCCGTGCCGGGCTCCCAGCTGGGCGAGGTCAAGGCGGACACCGACTCCCGACGCAAGGCCTTCGCCGACTGGGCGGCCCAGCAGGACGCCGTCGGCGGGCGGCTTGCGGTGCGCAGCGAGCGCCCGGCCCGAACGGACGAGGAGCCGTGCCTGGTCAGCCCCGACGCCCGCTACCGGGGCCCGGAGAACCAGCTCTACCGCGTCGAGATCCACCGCGGTGGCCCCGTGAAGGACAAGGACGGCGCCACCTTCAAGTGGTCCCGGGAGAACGGCTCCGTCGTCTTCCCCATCGACTCCCTCAACGGCAGCTGGGCCGAGCTGTCCACCCTCGGCGCCGACGACAAGCTCGACCTCAACGCCGGGGACTGGGTGGAGGTGCTCGACTCCGCCTACGTCAGCCGCGGTGAGCCCGCCCCCCTTCTCCAGGTCGAGGAGATCGACCTCCCCGGCCGTCGCGTCCGGCTCTCCGGCGAGCCCCAGCCCGGCATCGGACGCCTCGCCGAACGCCACCCGTGCCTGCGCCGCTGGGATCAGCGCGGCAGGCTCACCGCGGGCTCGGTGCGCGTCCAGGAAGGCGTCTGGCTCGACATCGAGGACGGCGTCCAGGTGTGGTTCGAGCCCGGCGGCACCTACCGTCCCGGCGACTACTGGACCGTCCCCGCCCGCGCCGTCACCGGCACCGTGGAGTGGCCCCGCAGCGCTGCCGGCGAGCCGCTGCTGCAACGCCCGGCCGGCATCGCCCACCACTATGCCCCGCTCGCCTGGATCGGCGGCAAGTCGACGCGCTCCCAGGAAGACCTGCGGCTTGCCTTCGGCCCCCTCGCCGGCCCGGTCAACGCCGCCAAGTAGTCGCGGATCGAAAGGTACTCACCGATGTCGAAGCCGCTGTCCGCCGACGGCCTGCTCAAAGCGCTCCGTGCCGAGGGACTCACCGTCGTCGAGCACCGCACCTGGCGCACCCACAACCGCAACAGCAAAGGCGCCTGGGGACCCGCCAACGGCGTCATGATCCACCACACCGTCACCAAGGGCACCAGGAACTCCGTCGAGCTCTGCTACAACGGCCGTTCCGACCTGCCCGGACCCCTGTGCCACGGCGTCATCGCCAAGGACGGCACCGTCTATCTGGTCGGAAACGGCCGCGCCAACCACGCCGGTCTCGGCGACGACGACGTCCTGCGCTCCGTGGTCAACCAGTCGGCGCTGCCACCCGACAACGAGGCCAACACCGACGGCAACGCCCACTTCTACGGTTTCGAGTGCGTCAACCTGGGCGACGGCAAGGACCCCTGGCCGGCGGCGCAGCTCACCGCCATCGAGAAGGCCTCTGCCGCCCTCTGCCGCGCCCATGGCTGGAGCGAGGAATCCGTCATCGGCCATCTCGAATGGCAGCCCGGCAAGATCGACCCCAAGGGCTTCACCATGTCCGCCATGCGCAAGCGCGTCAAAGCCCGCCTCGCCGCCAAGCCCACGACCCCCGCCGCCCCCAAGCCCGGAAAGCCCAAGTACGAGCCCTTCCCCGGCGCCGACTTCTTCAAGACCGGCCGCCGCAGCTCCGTCATAACCGCCATGGGCAAGCGCCTCGTCGCCGAGAACTGCGGCCGCTACGAGGTCGGCCCCGGCCCCGCCTGGTCCGAAGCAGACCGCAAGTCCTACGCCGCCTGGCAGCGCAAGCTCGGCTACTCAGGCACCGCCGCCGACGGCACCCCCGGCAGGACCAGCTGGGACAGGCTCCACGTCCCCAACGTCTAGGACCCTGAGCCGCCGCCCGCCCTGGCGTCCTCCTCGGCCGTCGGGGCGACCGCGGCGGGGCCGACCGCTGAGGGGTGGTCCAGGCGGCTGGGCCACCACACTCGGTGCCGCAGATCGAGGGTGATCGCGGAGACGAGAACGGACCGGACGATGAAGGTGTCCAGGAGCACGCCGAAGGCGACGGCGAAGCCGATTTCGGCGAAGCCGACGATGGGGAGGGTGGCGAGCGCGGCGAAGGTGCCCGCGAGGACGAGGCCGGCGGAGGTGATGACGCCGCCGGTGGCGGCGAGGCCGGTGAGGGTGCCCTGGCGGGTGCCGGAGTGGGCGGTCTCCTCGCGGATGCGGGTCATGAGGAAGATGTTGTAGTCGATGCCGAGGGCGACGAGGAAGACGAAGACGAAGAGCGGGAAGGCGGTGTCCTCGCCCTCGAAGCCGAAGATGTGGCGGAAGGCGAGCGCGCTGACGCCGAGTGCGGCGGCAAACGAGAGCACGACGGTGCCGATGAGCACCAGCGGGGCGACCAGGGCGCGCAGCAGGATGCCGAGGATGATCAGGACGACGACGAGGATCAGCGGGATGAGCAGCTCGCTGTCGCGCTGGGCCGCGCGATTGGCGTCGAGAATCGTCGCCGTGCCGCCGCCGACCTTGGCATCGGCGCCGGGGATGGCGTGCAGCGTGTCGCGGGCCCGGTCGACGGTGTCCTTGGCGGCCTGGCTGTCGGGGGCGGCCGTGGTGGTGCCCTCCAGGTAGACGAGGCCGTTCTTCTGCGCCGGGGCCCCGGCCGGGACGCCGACGGAGCCGGGGGCGATGCCCTTGACGGAGGCGAAGGCGGCCTCGACCTGGCCCGTGGCGGAGGCCTTGGCGATGACGACCAGAGGCTGGCCGGCGCCCGCGGCGAAGTACCGGGCCTGGACCTCCTGCCCGGTCACGGAGTCCGGCTTGCCGGTGAAGCTCTCCGCGTTGGTCAGGCCGGCCGCCTTGAGGCTGATCAGGCCGAGCGACAGGACGGCCAGAATCAGCGCCGTCGTCACCCACACCGTGCGTGGCCTGCGGTCGATGCGCTGCCCGATCCGCGACCACAGGCCCGTACGCGTGGGCTCGGCGGAGCCGACGTGGGGGATCGTGGGCCAGAACACCCAGCGCCCGGAGATGACCAGCAGCGCGGGGAAGAGCGTCATCATCGCGGTCACGCCGATGGTGATGCCGATGGCGGCGACCGGGCCGAGCCCGGAGGTGGAGTTCATCTCGGCGAAGAGCAGGCAGAGCATGCTGACCGCGACGGTGGCCGCGCTGGCGAGGATGGCGGGCCCGGCGCGGTGCAAGGCCAGGGCCATCGCCTCGTGGCGGTCCTCGTGGCGGCGCAGCTCCTCGCGGTAGCGGGCGATGAGCAGCAGCGCGTAGTCCGTGCCGGCTCCGAAGACCAGCACGGTCAGGATCCCGGCGCTCTGGGCGTTGACGACCAGGCCGGCGTGGGTGGCCAGCAGGTAGATGGCGGCCTGGGCGGTGAAGAGGGCGCCGATGACCGACAGCACGGGCACGAGCAGCAGGGTGATGCTGCGGTAGGTGAGCAGCAGGATGAGGACGACCACGGCGAGCGCGGAGTACAGCAGGGTGCCGTCGATGCCGGAGAAGGCGTCGGCCGAGTCGGAGGAGAACCCGCCGGGGCCGGTGATGTGGACTTCGAGGCCGGCCGTGTCCTGGGTGACGACGCCCCGGATGTCCTTGACCGCGTCCGCGATGCCGTTCCAGCCGCCCTCGTCGACGCTGATGGGGACGATGAGCTGGGCGGCGCGCGGGTCGGCGGGACGGTCGTAGGCGGGGCCCAGGGTGCGGGTGCCGAAGATGCCGTGCCGGGTCATGGCCTTGATGCCGGCGGCGTCCGCCTGGATCTTCGTACGGTCCGCCTGCGTAAGCCCGTCCGGCCGGGCGTAGATCACGACGGCGGGGGCGGTGTCGGGCAGGAACTCCTTCTGCAGATTCAGGACCTGCGTGGATTCCGCGCTGCCCGGCAGCCACGAGGACGCGTCGTTCTGCTCGGCGTCCGTGAGCTTCTGGGCCAGTGGCGCCACGGCCACCAGCAGGATGAGCCACAGCACGAGAACGACCCACTTGCTGCGTTTTCCGCACACAAGAAGGGCCAGCTTGCCAGATGTGCCCGGAGCCATCGCGTCAGCCACCTCCGCCTGTCCAAGGCGTCCCCCGAGGAGTGCAAATGTCTCCGGTCAGCATCCCATGGGAAGCCGGTCGCCGCAGCGCGATTACGGACCTCGCCCGGTACCCGGTCCAGTACCCGGCCCGGAGGACATAAGAGGGGGCCGGCACCGCCATACTGGAGGCATGGCCGTGCAGATCAACCCCAGCATCCTGTCCGCCGACTTCGCGCGTCTCGCCGAGGAAGCGCGGGCGGTCGAGGGCGCCGACTGGCTCCACGTCGACGTGATGGACAACCACTTCGTCCCCAACCTCACCCTCGGGGTCCCGGTCGTCGAATCGCTGAGCAGGGCGACCGACACCCCGCTCGACCTCCACCTCATGATCGAGGACCCGGACCGCTGGGCCCCGGCGTACATCGAGGCGGGCGCGGGGTCCGTCACCTTCCACGTCGAGGCGGCCGCCGCCCCGGTCCGGCTCGCCCGCGAGATCCGGGCCAAGGGCGCCAGGGCGTCCATGGCGCTGAAGCCGGCCACCCCGATCGAGCCGTACGAGGACCTGCTGCCCGAGCTCGACATGCTGCTGATCATGACCGTCGAGCCCGGCTTCGGCGGACAGGCCTTCCTCGACATCATGCTGCCCAAGATCCGCCGTGCCCGCCGGCTGATCGACCGGCACGGGCTCCAGATGTGGCTCCAGGTGGACGGCGGGGTGTCCGCGGCCACCATCGAGCGCTGCGCCGAGGCCGGCGCCGATGTGTTCGTGGCGGGCTCGGCCGTATACAGCGCGGAGGACCCGGCGGAGGCCGTACGCAACCTGCGCAAGCAGGCCACGGCCGCCTGCGCCCACTGAACCGGGCGGACCGGGCCTACGTGTCCGTAACTTCGCGCGATCGTGCGAGGATGAGCGCGGAGCCGATCAGATGGGCAAACGGGAGAGCGACGTGACCACAGGCCGCACGCAGGTGCGCATGGGCCCAGGAGAGATGGTCCAGGCGGCAGCGATGGCTCGCCGCTTCTATCTCGAAGGGAAGTCCAAGATCCAGATCGCCGAGGAGTTCGGCGTGAGCCGCTTCAAGGTGGCCCGGGTCCTGGAGACCGCCCTCGAACGCGATCTCGTACGCATCGAGATCCGCGTCCCCGCCGAGCTGGACGCCGAACGTTCCGACGCGCTCCGCGCCCGCTACGGCCTCCGCCACGCCGTCGTCGTGGAGTCCCCGGCCGACGAGAGTGACGGCCCCGACCCCGAGAACCTCGGCGCGGTGGCCGCAGACCTGCTGGGCGAGCTGGTCAGCGAGGGCGACGTCCTGGGCCTGGCCTGGGGCCGCTCCATCATCACCATGGCCAACGCGCTGGACCGCCTCCCGCCCTGCACCGTCGTCCAGCTCACCGGCGTGTACGACGCCGGCACCGCCGACCGCGGCTCCGTCGAGGCCGTCCGCACCGCCGCCGCCGTCTCCGGCGGCGAGGCTCACCCGATGTACGCCCCGATGGTGCTCGGCGACCCGGCCACGGCGGCGGCGCTGCGCGCGCAGAGCGGCATCGCGGCCGCCATGAGCTACTTCGACAAGGTCACCGTCGCCGTCGTCTCCGTCGGCTCCTGGGAGGCGGGCATCTCCACGGTGCACGACGCGCTCACCGACAAGGAGCGCGAGCACTACGCCTCCCTCGGCGTCGCCGCCGAGATGTCCTCCCACCTCTTCGACGCCTCCGGCCGCCGCGTGGGCCGTGACCTGGGCGAACGCTGCATCACCATCGAGGCCGACCGCCTCCGCCGCATCCCCGAGGTCCTCGCCATCGCGGGCGGCCTGCGCAAGGCGGCCGCCGTCGACGCCGTTCTGCGGTCCGGACTGGTCACCAGTATCGTCACTGACACCGCGGCAGCGGATTACCTTCTGCATTCCACCGATCCGCTGCCGCGGCCCGCGCTGGACCGCGCGGACCCCGACGGGTCGTAACGGCCGCACCGCCTGGGCCTGTGGGAGCATCGCCGCATGCTCCCAAGGCCCGTTCTGGGCGCGCTGCTGGCGTGCCTGATGCTGCTGCTCGGCGGCTGCACCGCCTCGGGCGGCGGCACCTCCGCCACGTCAACGGTCGCCCAGGCGCAACTGCCCGCCGAGGCCCAGGACACCCTCAAGCTGATCGACGCGGGCGGCCCCTTCCCGTACGCCAAGGACGGCACCGTCTTCGGCAACTTCGAGGGCCTGCTGCCCAGCCGGCGGCGCGGCTACTACCACGAGTACACCGTGCCCACGCCGGGGGAGAGCGACCGCGGCGCCCGTCGCATCATCACCGGGCAGGGCGGGGAGTTCTACTACACCGACGATCACTACGCGAGCTTCAGGGCGGTACTGCGATGACCGGGCACGACTGGCGCACGGACGTGCTCGACCTCGCCGGGGTCACCGACAAGGAGGCCTTCATGGACCGCTGCGCGAGCGGGCTGCGGCTGCCGGAGTACTTCGGGCGCAACTGGGACGCGCTGGACGAGTGCCTGGGCGACCCGAGCTGGTGGCCGGAGCAGGACGCCGCCGGGTGGCGGGTGAGCGTACGCGGGTGGCAGGAGTACGCCGCGCGGCACCCGCACGACTGGACGATCGCGGAGCAGATCTTCGCGGACGCCATGAGCGGGTCGGGGGAGGGGACGCCGCCCGTCGAGATCGTCCTGGAGTGATTGGAGGAAGCCACAAAGAGAAGGCCGCAGCCCAGGACGTTCGGTTGGGGGCGGCCGTGGCCCAGCCATGCAAAACTGAGGTACGTGCGTTTCCTCAATGATGTAAAGCCGCCGTACGACCTCACCTACGACGACGTCTTCATGGTGCCCAGCCGTTCCGCGGTCGGGTCCCGTCAGGCCGTGGACCTCGCGTCCCCCGACGGGACCGGCACCACCATCCCGCTCGTGGTCGCCAACATGACCGCCATCGCGGGCCGCCGGATGGCCGAGACCGTCGCCCGTCGCGGGGGCCTGGTGGTCATCCCCCAGGACATCCCGATCGATGTGATCGCCGAGGTGGTCGGCTGGGTCAAGTCCCGCCACCTGGTCCTGGACACCCCGATCACCCTCGCCCCCACCGCCACGGTCGCCGACGCGCTGTCCCTGCTGCCCAAGCGGGCGCACGGCGCGGTCGTGGTCGTCGAGGAGGAGCGCCCGGTCGGCATCGTCACCGAGCACGACCTCAGCGGCGTGGACCGTTTCACGCAGCTGTCCGAGGTCATGTCCCGCGACCTGCTGCTCCTGGACGCCGGCATAGACCCCCGCGAAGCCTTCAACCGCCTTGAGGACGCGCACCGCAAGCTCGCCCCCGCCGTGGACGGCGACGGGAAGCTGGCCGGCATCCTCACCCGCAAGGCCGCGCTGCGCGCGACGCTCTACGCCCCCGCCGTCGACCGGAACGGCCGCCTGCGCATCGCGGCCGCCGTTGGCATCAACGGCGACGTGGCGGGCAAGGCCAAGCAGCTGCTGGACGCGGGCGTCGACACCCTGGTCGTCGACACCGCCCACGGCCACCAGGAGTCGATGATCGCCGCGGTGCGCGCGGTGCGCGGTCTGGACCCGCAGGTGCCGATCGTGGCGGGCAACATCGTCGCGGCGGAGGGCGTACGCGACCTCATCGAGGCCGGCGCGGACATCATCAAGGTCGGCGTCGGACCGGGCGCGATGTGCACCACGCGCATGATGACCGGCGTGGGCCGCCCGCAGTTCTCCGCCGTCATGGAGTGCGCGGCGGAGGCGCGGAAGTACGGCAAGCACGTGTGGGCCGACGGCGGCGTCCGCCACCCGCGCGATGTAGCGATGGCGCTCGCCGCGGGCGCGTCGAACGTCATGGTCGGCTCGTGGTTCGCCGGTACGTACGAGTCCCCGGGCGACCTCCAGCAGACCGCCGACGGCCGCCTGTACAAGGAGAGCTTCGGCATGGCCTCGGCCCGCGCCGTACGCAACCGTACGAGCGAGGAGTCCGCGTACGACCGCGCGCGCAAGGCGCTGTTCGAGGAGGGCATCTCCACCTCGCGGATGTTCCTGGACCCGGCCCGCCCGGGGGTCGAGGACCTGATCGACTCGATCATGGCGGGGGTGCGCAGCTCCTGCACGTACGCGGGCGCGGCCTCGCTCGCGGAGTTCGCGGAGAAGGCCGTGGTCGGCATCCAGAGCGCCGCCGGATACGCCGAGGGCAAGCCGCTGCACGCCAGCTGGCAGTGAGCGCCGTGTTCTACTTCCCTCTGTGCCACTGAACGATCTCGACGAACGCATCGTCCACGCCCTCGCCGAGGACGCCCGCCGCTCCTACGCGGACATCGGCGCCGAGGTGGGCCTGTCGGCGCCGGCCGTGAAACGCCGGGTCGACCGGCTGCGGGCGGTCGGCGCGATCACCGGCTTCACGGTACGGGTGGACCCGGCGGCGCTCGGCTGGGAGACGGAGGCGCTCGTCGAGCTGTACTGCCGCCACAACACGTCGCCGGAGGACATCCGGCGCGGCCTGGCGCGCTACCCGGAGGTGGCGTCCGCCTCGACCGTCACCGGTGAGGCGGACGCCGTCGTCCAGGTCTTCGCCTCCGACGTGCGGCACTTCGAGCGCGTGCTGGAGCGGATCGCGGGGGAGCCGTTCGTGGAGCGTACGAAGTCGGTGCTGGTGCTGTCGCCGCTGCTGAGGCGGTACACGTCCGGGTCTCCGACGTAGTCCGGCGTAGTCCGGCGTAGGACGCAACAAATCGCCGCTCGGCACCGGAAAGACGCAACAGATCGGTCATTGGTCCGCAATGTCCGCGTCTTGTCCGGGGGAGACCGTGAAACGTACCGTTTCCAGTGCCCCCCGAACACCCGGACGACCCGCGAGGATCCATGACGCCGCCGCTGCGCACCGCCCTGCTCCAGAGCTCCGGAAAGCTCAGCGACGTCGAGCAGAACATCGAGATCCTGGACGACGCCTCCCGCCGGGCGGCGCAGGCCGGGGCCGGCCTGCTGATCGCCCCTGAGATGTTCCTGACCGGGTACGCGATCGGGGACGACGTGCACCGCCTCGCCGAGCCCGCCGACGGGCCGAGCGCGCGGCGCCTGGGAGCCGTCGCCGCGCGGCACGGGATCGCGCTGGCCTACGGCTATCCGGAGCGCGGCACCGCGGGCGAGACGTACAACGCCGTCCAGCTGATCGGCCCCGACGGGCTGCCGCTGGCGAACTACCGCAAGACCCACCTCTTCGGCGACTTCGAGCGTGCGTACTTCACCCCGGGGGAAACCCCGGTGGTCCAGGCGGAGCTGCAGGGTCTCAGGCTCGGCTTCCTCATCTGCTACGACGTGGAATTCCCGGAAAACGTGCGTGCGCATGCCGTCGCGGGGACCGACCTGCTGGTCGTGCCGACGGCGCAGATGCAGCCCTTTGAATTCGTGGCCGAGAGCGTCGTCCCGACGCGGGCCTTCGAGAGCCAGCTGTACGTCGCCTACGTCAACCGGATCGGCACAGAGGGCGAGTTCGACTTCGTCGGGCTGAGCTGCCTGGCCGGGCCGGACGGAATCGCGCATGCGCGCGCCGCCAGGGGCGAGGAGCTGCTGCTCGCCGACGCCGACCCGGAGCTGCTGCGCGCGTCGCGCGCGGCGAACCCGTACCTGGCCGACCGCCGGCCCGAGCTGTACTGACCCACCTTTTTCGTTTCGCTAGGAGCACCACCCCCATGACGTCCGTGCCCACCGCCGTCCACGACGAGCAGCACGAGCAGGCCCAGGCCGCCCCGCCCATCACCATGTTCGGGCCGGACTTCCCGTACGCGTACGACGACTTCCTGGCCCATCCGGCGGGCCTGGGCTCCGTACCGGCGGCCGCGCTCGGCACCGAGGTCGCGGTGATCGGCGGCGGCCTGAGCGGCATCGTCGCCGCGTACGAGCTGATGAAGATGGGCCTGAAGCCCGTCGTCTACGAGGCCGACCGGATCGGCGGCCGCCTGCGCACCGTCGGGTTCGAGGGCTGCGACGAGAATCTGACGGCCGAGATGGGCGCGATGCGCTTCCCGCCCTCTTCGACCGCCTTCTGGCACTACGTCGACCTGGTCGGCCTGGAGACCAGGCCGTTCCCGAACCCGCTGGCGCCGGGCACCCCCTCGACCGTGGTCGACCTCAAGGGCGAGACGCACTACGCCACCTGCGTGGACGAGCTGCCCGAGGTCTACCACCAGGTCATGCACGCCTGGAACGCCTGTCTGGAGGAGGGCGCGGACTTCTCCGACATGCAGCTCGCCCTGCGCATGCGCGACATCCCCCGGATCCGGGAGATCTGGTCCCGGCTGGTCGAGAGACTGGACAACCAGACCTTCTACGGCTTCCTCTGCGACTCCCCGTCCTTCAGGTCCTTCCGGCACCGCGAGATCTTCGGCCAGGTCGGCTTCGGCACCGGCGGCTGGGACACCGACTTCCCCAACTCCATCCTGGAGATCCTCCGCGTCGTCTACACCGGCGCCGACGACGACCACCACGGCATCGTCGGCGGCAGCCAGCAGCTTCCGCTGCGGCTGTGGGAGCGCGAGCCCGACAAGACCGTCCACTGGGCCTGCGGAACCTCGCTGAAGTCCCTGCACGGCGGCGCCCCGCGCCCCGCCGTCACCCGGCTGCACCGCACGGCGGGCAACCGCATCACGGTGACGGACGCGACGGGGGACATCCGTACGTACGCCGCCGCGGTCTTCACCGCGCAGAGCTGGATGCTGCTCAGCAAGATCGCCTGTGACGAGTCGCTCTTCCCGATCGACCACTGGACGGCGATCGAGCGCACGCACTACATGGAGTCCAGCAAGCTCTTCGTGCCCGTCGACCGGCCCTTCTGGCTGGACAAGGCCGTCGACGACATGGGAAACCAGACGGGCCGGGACGTGATGAGCATGACGCTCACCGACCGGATGACCCGGGGCACGTACCTGCTGGACGACGGCCCGGACCGGCCCGCCGTCATCTGCCTCTCCTACACCTGGTGCGACGACAGCCTCAAGTGGCTGCCGCTGAGCGCCGGTGAGCGGATGGAGGTCATGCTCAAGTCGCTCGGCGAGATCTATCCCAACGTCGACATCCGGCGGCACATCATCGGCAACCCGGTCACCGTGTCCTGGGAGAACGAGCCCTACTTCATGGGTGCCTTCAAGGCCAACCTGCCCGGCCACTACCGCTACCAGCGGCGGCTGTTCACCCACTTCATGCAGGACGGGCTCCCGGAGGACAAGCGCGGGATCTTCCTCGCCGGCGACGACATCTCCTGGACGGCGGGCTGGGCCGAGGGCGCCGTGCAGACCGCGCTCAACGCCGTGTGGGGCGTCATGCACCACCTCGGCGGCGGCACGGACCCGGCGAACCCGGGCCCGGGCGACCTGTACGACGAGATCGCCCCCGTCGCGCTCGACGAGGACTGACCGGCGCAGGGCGATCAGCGGTCGAGGGGCGTCAGCAGGAAGCGGCCGATCAGCCCGACCCCCGTGTCGAGCTTCTCGGTGAACTCCTCGTACATCTCCGGCAGCCCGCGCAGCGACCACAGCACCCGCGAAGCGGCCCACGCGGCGTCCCGGGCGCGGTCCAGGCTCCACGCTCCGGCGAGGTGGGTGAGGGGGTCGGCGATGTCGAGGAGGTCGGGGCCCGGCATCAGCTCCTCGCGTACGCGCTCCTCGATGGCGGTGAGGAGCTCGCCGACGCGGTCGAAGTCCCGCTCCAGGGACGGCGGTTCGCGGTCGAGAGCGCGGGCCGCGTCGACCACGGCCAGGGCGAGGTCGTGGCCGACATGGGCGTTGATACCGGCCAGGGCGAACTGCAGGGGGCGGATGCCCCGGTGGTGGCGCAGCTGCAGCAGGGGGCGCCAGCAGGCGGGGGCGTCGCGCGGGCCGGCCGTGACGGCGGCCAGGTAGCGGGCGGCGAAGCGGGTGCCCAGCTCGGCGGCGCCGGCCGGGTCGGCGAAGGCGCGGGTGGCGATGCGCCGGCGCAGTTCCTCGGTGACGGTGAGGTAGACGCGGTTGAAGACGGCGACGCCGTCGCGAGGCGGGAGGGCCGCGTCGAGGGCGCGCATGCGCGCCACGACGTCGTCCACATCGTTCACTTCCATTGCCCGCGTCGTCATGCGCCCAGAGTCGCAGGCGATTTGTCGATTCGGCGGTCGCGCGCCGTGGCATCCCCGATACGGGTGAAACGATCGTTCAACCGGTCGGACCGGGGCGGGAAGGACCTGCCGATCAGGGGACCAGCACGCCCTGGATACCGGCGCACCGCCGCGCGATGCTGGAGACGTGGACCTCGACCTGGACCGAGTCGGACTCGCCGACTTCCTCCGCCGCAGCCGTGCCCGCCTCGTCCCCATGGACGTGGGCCTCACCGAGGGCACCCGGCGGCGCACGCCGGGGCTGCGCCGGGAGGAGGTCGCCCAGCTGGCCGGGATGTCCGTGGACTACTACACGCGGCTGGAGCAGTCGCGCGGCCCGCGCCCCTCCCGGCAGATCCTCACCGCCCTGGCCCGGGCCCTGCGGCTCACCGACGACACCCGGGACCACCTCTTCCACCTCGCCGGCGAGGAACCGCCGCGCGGCGGGCACGGCACCGGTCACGTGCGGCCCGGTCTGCTGCTGGTGCTCTACCGGCTGGAGGACACTCCGGCCCAGGTGGTCAGCGACTTCGGCGACGTCCTCGCCCAGAACTTCATGGCTGCCGCCCTGTTCGGCGACATCTCGGCCCGGCCGCAGGCGCAGCGCAACATTGTCCGGAAGTTCTTCACCGACCCAGGCAGCCGCGCCCTCTTCCCGTCCGAGGACCGCGCGGAGCACGCCCGTATCCACGTGGCGAACCTGCGCGCCCTGCTCGCCGCCCGCCCCGACGATCCGCGCCCCGCCTCGCTCGTCGTCGAACTACGCGCGAGGAGCGAGGAGTTCGCCCGGTTGTGGGACACCCCCGAGGTCGCCGTGCGGGGGTCCGGCGTCAAACGTGTCCGGCACCCGGTCGTCGGCGACCTGGAGCTGGACTGCGAGGTGCTGCTCAGCGCCGAGCACGACCAGCGGCTGATCCTGCACACCGCCCGCCCCGGCAGCGAGTCGTACGAGCGGCTCCGCCTGCTGCGCGTCGTGGGCCTGCAGGATCTGACGCCGACCGGCTAGGCCTTGTCCGGGGTGCCCGCCGTCGGACGCAGCACACCCGCACCGAGCACCAGGCCGGCGGCCAGGGCGGTGACCAGGCCGAAGGAGACCGTGAGCGAGGTGGCCTGGGCGATGGAACCGATCGCGGCGGGCGCGACGAGGCCCGAGGTGTAGGTGACCGTGGCGACGCCCGCGATGGCCTGGCTCGGCACCGGCCCGGCGCGCCCGGCGGCGGCGAAGCACAGCGGCACGACGACGGCGACCCCGACGCCGATCAGCGCGAATCCGGCGATCGCGGCGAACTGCGAGGCGGATGTCACCACCAGCACGCCCCCGGCGGTGGCGAGCAGGCCGCCGGCCCGCACCGTACGGACCGGGCCGAAGCGGCGTACGACCAGGTCGCCGGCGAGCCGGGAGGCGGCCATCATGCAGGCGAAGGCCGTGTAGGAGGCGGCGGCCGTGCCGTGCGAGGCATGGGCGATGTCGCGGAGGTAGACGGCGCTCCAGTCCATGCTGGCGCCCTCCGCGAAGACCGCGCAGAAGCCTACGGCGCCGATGACCAGCGCGGCCTTCGGCGGGAAGGAGAAGCGGGCCGGCACGGCCTCCTCCGGCGCGGGCCGGATGTCCAGGACGCCCCGGCAGGCGTACGCGCCCAGCGCGACCAGGACCAGGGCCATCGCCGACAGGTGCAGGCGCGCGTCGAGGTCGGCATGCGCGGCGAGAACGCCCACCAGCGAGCCGAGGAGCGTACCGACGCTCCACATGCCGTGCAGGCCGGACATGATCGACCGGCCGAGCCGCTCCTCCACCTCGACGCCCTGCGCGTTCATGACCACGTCGGCCATGCCCGCGCTGCCGCCGTACACGAACATCGCCAGGCACAGCCCCACCAGCCCGGGCGCCAGCGGCGGCAGCGCCAGCGACGCGCACCACAGGGCCAGCAGCACGCGCAGCGCGGTGCGCATGCCGAGCCGGTGGACGATGCGCGCGGCGAGCGGCATCGCCACGGAGGCGCCGAGCGCGGCGAACATCAGGGCGAAGCCGAGCTGCCCGGTGCCGATGCCCTGGTGCTCCTGGATCCACGGGATACGGGTGGCGAAGCTGCCGGCGACCGCGCCGTGCACGGCGAAGACCGCGGCGACCGCGCGGTGCGCCCTGCGCACGCGCGGGTCGGCCTTCGTCACCGTCGCCCTGTCCGCCTTGGCCGAGATTGTCATCGTGGATCCCCTCCCCGGAATCGCCTGCTCTGACGCCGCCGCGAAGCGGTCTGATGCGCGCATAAACTATCAGGCAGGCTCCCTGATAGATACCCGTCGGGGACTTGGACGGTTACGTCATGGAAGGATCCAGCCATGACCGCCACGCCTTACTCCGGCCGGACCGCCTCACCGCGTACGGCACGTGCGATCAACGACCGGCTGGCGCTCGAACTCCTGCAGAGCGAGGGCCCGCTGACAGCCACTCAGCTCAAGGAGCTGACCGGTCTGTCCCGCCCCAGCGTCGCCGACCTGGTCGAGCGCCTCGGCGCAGCCGGGCTGATCCACGTCGTCGGCGAGTCCGGCGCGGAGCGCCGCGGCCCCAACGCGCGGGTGTACGGGATCGTCGCCGACCGGGCCCACCTCGCGGCGGTCGACGTGCGCACCCACAGCGTCGCCATCGAGGTCGCCGACCTGCTGGGCCGCACCATCGGCCGGGCCGCCCTGCCGGTCGACCCGCAGGGGGACCCCCGGCGCACGGTCAAGCGTTCGGTCGCCCTGCTGGAGCGCACCGCCAGGGAGGCCGGGGCCACCGCCCTGCACACCGTCGCCGTGGGCGCGCCCGGCCTCGTCGACCCCGCGACGGGCGAACTGCGCGCGACGGGCCAGCTGCCCGTGTGGCACTCCGCGCTGGTCGCCGAGCTGCGGCAGCGGATCGGCATACCGGTGCTGCTGGACAACGAGGTCAATCTCGCCGCCGTCGCCGAGCAGCGGCTCGGCGCCGTCCGCGACCGGGACACCTTCGTCCTTCTCTGGCTGGGACATGGGGTCGGCGCGGCCGTCGTCCTCGACGGCGTCCTGCGCAGGGGCGCCTCCGGCGGCGCCGGGGAGATCGGCTTCCTGCCCGTCCCCGGCACCTTCCAGCTGCCCACCGCCTCCCTGTGCGAGGGCGGCTTCCACTCACTCGCCGGCAGCGCGGCGGTGTGCGCCCTCGCCCGTGCGCACCACCTGCCGGTCATGGGGGAGGACGACGATGCCGCCGCCGCGGAAGCCGTGGTGGCCCTCGCCCGCGCGGGCGACAAGCACGGCGAGGTCTTCCTCGACGCCCTCGCCGCCCGCATCGCCATCGGCGCGGCCGCCGTCTGCGCCGTCCTCGACCCCGGCTGCGTCGTCCTGGCCGGCGAGGTCGGCCGGGCCGGTGGCGAGGCGCTCGCCACCCGCGTCGCGGAGGGCCTGGCCCGGATGACGCCGCTGCCCACCGAGGTCCGCGCCGGGGCCGTCGAGGGCAGCGCGGTCCTGCGCGGGGCAGTCCTGACCGCGATGGACGCCGCGCAGAACCGGCTGTTCGCCCCGGAAACCCAGTGACCCTGTGAGCCAGCCCACAGGGATCCGGATGCATACGCATCGATCGTCCGTGGCAGACTGTTGTCCGTACCAGTGACGTTTAGCGCACTCCGGGGTCGGTGAAAGTCCGAACCGGCGGTTACAGTCCGCGACCCGTCCGCATCCAGCGGCCGGTTGACCAGGTGAAATTCCTGGACCGACGGTTAAAGTCCGGATGGGAGGCAGTGCGCGGCGGCCAGAGCACCGGTACGCCGCCGTCGGTGGCCCGCTGTACGCACCCCGCGTACACGAGGCTCCGTCCGACCCCGGCGTTCCCCCGTGCCCAGCGTCCGCTCATGTCCCGTAACACGCCCCGGAGTCCGTGCCCGAAGAGGCAAGGAGAACCCGGTGGCCACCGCCACGCAAGCCGGCGAAGCCCGCAGAGCCCGTGAAGACGCGAGTATGCGCCGGGCGATCGCGCTCGCGGCCCGCGGACTCGGCTCCACCAGCCCCAACCCCGTCGTCGGCTGCGTCATTCTCGACGCCGCCGGACAGGTCGCCGGCGAAGGCTGGCACCAGCGGGCCGGCGGCCCGCACGCCGAGATCCACGCCCTGCGCGCGGCGGGCGAAGCCGCCCGTGGCGGCACCGCTCTGGTCACCCTCGAACCCTGCAACCACACCGGCCGCACCGGCCCCTGCGCGCAGGCGCTCATCGAGGCCGGAATCGCCCGCGTCGTGTACGCCGTCGCCGACCCCACCCCCGACGCCAACGGCGGCGCGGCCACCCTGGCCGCCGCCGGAGTCACCGCCGAGGCCGGCCTGCTCGCCGACGAGGCCGCCCTCGGCAACGAGGCCTGGCTGACCTCCGTACGGCTGCGCCGCCCCTTCGTGCTCTGGAAGTACGCGAGCACCCTCGACGGCCGCATCGCCGCCGCCGACGGCACCAGCCGCTGGATCAGCTCCCCGCAGTCCCGCGCCGACGTCCACCGGCTGCGCGCGCATGCGGACGCGGTCGTCGTCGGCTCCGGCACCCTGCGGGCCGACGACCCGCAACTGGCCGTACGCGACGTCGAGGGCGAGATCACCCAGCCGCTGCGGGTGGTCGTCGACACCGAGGCCCGGACCATGCCGCGCGCCCGCGTTCTCGACGGCACCGCCCCCACCCTCATCGCCGTCGCGCAGGACGCGAGCACCCTGCACCTGCCGGGCGTCGACATCGCCAGACTGCCCCGCGCCCAGGGCGGAATCGCCGTTCACGCCCTGCTCACCGAGCTGTACGGCCGTGGCGTGCGCTCCGTCCTCCTCGAAGGCGGCCCGACCCTGGCCGGCGCCTTCGTCGAGGTGGGCGCAGTCGACAAGGTCGTCGGCTACCTCGCCCCCGCACTGCTCGGCGCCGGACCCGCGGCCCTGGGCGACGCCGGAATCACGAACATCGGCCGGGCGTTGCGGCTCGATGTCGCCGACGTCACCCGCATCGGCCCCGACGTGCGCATCACCGCTTACCCAAGCCGTCCCGAGGAGAACTGAAGTGTTCACCGGAATCGTCGAAGAGCTGGGCGACGTCGTCGCCATCGAGGAGCTGGGCGACGCGTCGCGTTTCCGCCTGCGCGGCCCGGTCGTCACGGAAGGGGCCGGACACGGCGACTCGATCGCCGTCAACGGCGTCTGCCTGACCGTCGTCGACTTCGGCGACGGCGAGTTCACCGCCGATGTCATGGCCGAGACGCTGAACCGCTCCAGCCTCGGCGCCCTCGCCGTCGGCTCGAAGGTCAACCTGGAGCGCCCGATGGCGCTGGGCGGCCGCCTCGGCGGACACCTCGTCCAGGGCCATGTCGACGGCACGGGCACGGTCATCGAGCGCAAGCCGTCCGAGAACTGGGAGCTGGTGAGGATCAGCCTCCCGGCGGACCTCACCCGCTATGTCGTCGAGAAGGGCTCGATCACGGTCGACGGCATCAGCCTCACCGTCGTCGACGCAGGCCCCGACTTCTTCACCGTCAGCCTCATCCCGACCACCCTCGCCCTCACCACGCTGGGCTTCAAGCAGCCCGGCGACCCGGTGAACCTCGAGGTGGACGTGATCGCCAAGTACGTCGAGCGGATGCTCGGCGCCCGCGCCGGGACCGGGACGGAGACCGCCAAGTGAGCGCCCTGAACTCGCTCAACTCCGAGGCCTTCACGGCCTTCGGGCAGCACGTCATATGGTCCGACATGGCGGGCAACCTGCTCGGCCTGGCCGGTCTCGCCCTCGGCTGGCGCCGCTCGGTGTGGGCCTGGCCGGTGCAGCTGGTCTCCGGCGTGGTGCTGGTGGCGGCCTACTGGTCGGCGGATCTGACCGGCGGCGTGGGCAAGCAGCTGCTGGTGATCGGCGTCGCGGTGTGGGGCTGGTTCCAGTGGCGGCGCGGCATCCGCGGCTCCGGCTCCGGTGAGATCGAGATCCGCTTCGCCACCTGGCGCGAGCGCGGCGCGCTGGTGGCCGGCACCGCCGCCGGCACCCTCGCGGTGGTCGGCCTGTTCACGCTCTATCCGTCGCTGTCCTGGAACCCCTGGCCCGACGCGTACATCTTCGTCGGCACGGTCGCCGCGATGGTCGCCATGGCCCGCGGCTGGGTCGAGTTCTGGTTCGCCTGGCTCGCGGTCGACGTCGTCGGCGTCCCGCTCGCCTTCACCAGCGGACTGCCCTTCTCCGGCCTCGTCTACGTCATCTACTTCGTCCTGGTGATCGCCGGCATGTACGCCTGGTGGCAGCAGACCCGGGCTCCCCGGCCCGCACTGGAAGGAGCCCCCGCATGACCGCCGCACGCCTGACCACCGCACTGCACAGCCTGTACGAGGCCGGGGACGAGCAGATCGTCCTCGACCCGGTGGAACGCGCCGTCGCCGACATCGCCGCCGGCCGCCCGGTCGTGGTCGTCGACGACGAGAACCGGGAGAACGAGGGCGACCTCATCATCGCCGCCGAGCTGGCGACCCCCGAGATCGTCGCCTTCATGATGACCGAATGCCGCGGCCTGATCTGCGTGCCCATGGAGGAGCCCGACCTCGACCGGCTCGACCTGCCGCAGATGGTCGCGACGAACACCGAGTCGATGAGCACCGCCTTCACCGTCTCGGTCGACGCGGGCCCCGAGCACGGCACCAGCACCGGCATCTCCGCCGCCGACCGGGCCATCACCATCCGCCTGCTCGCCTCCGGCGAATCGCAGGCCGGCGACTTCGTCCGCCCCGGCCACGTCTTCCCGCTGCGCGCCCGCCCCGGCGGCGTACTGGTCCGCAACGGCCACACCGAGGCCGGCGTCGACCTCGCCCGGCTCGCCGGGCTGCGCCCGGCCGCCGCGATCGTCGAGATCGCCAACGAGGACGGCACCATGGCCCGGCTCCCCGAGCTGGTGCTCTTCGCGCGCAAGCACGGCCTCGCGATCATCTCCATCGAGGACCTGATCGCCTACCGGCGCTCCGCCGAGCCCACCGTGCGCCGCGAGGCCGAGACCCGGCTGCCCACCGAGTACGGCGACTTCCGGGCCTTCGGCTACCGCAGCACGGTCGACGGCGTGGAGCACATCGCCCTGGTGGCCGGAGATATCGGCAACGGCGAGGACGTCCTCGTACGCGTCCACTCCGAGTGCCTGACCGGCGACATCTTCCACTCGCTGCGCTGCGACTGCGGACCGCAGCTCCAGGCCTCGCTCGAAAAGGTGGCCGCCGAGGGCCGCGGCGTCGTCATCTACCTGCGCGGCCACGAGGGCCGCGGCATCGGCCTGATGTCCAAGCTGCGCGCGTACGAGCTCCAGGAGCGCGGCCGCGACACCCTCGACGCCAATCTGGAGCTCGGCCTGCCCGCCGACGCCCGCGACTACGCGGCAGGCGCGCAGATCCTCACCGACCTCGGGGTGCGCTCGCTGCGCCTGATGACCAACAACCCCGACAAGGTCGACGCCCTCACCCGGCACGGCCTGAAGGTCAACGGCCGCGAGGCGATGCCCGTCCAGGCCGGCGAGCACAACCTGCGCTACCTGCGCACGAAGCGGGACAGAATGGGCCACGACCTGCCGTGGCTCGAAGCGGGGCGCACCACCGGCGCCTGCGGCAACCAGTAATCCAGCAATCACCGATCCAAGGAGAGACGTACGTGAGCGGTAAGGGCGCCCCCGAGCTGACCGTGAAGAACTGCGGCGACCTGCGCGTGGCGGTGATCGCGGCACAGTGGCACGACCAGGTGATGGACGGACTGGTCGACGGCGCGCTGCGCGCGCTGCGCGAGCTCGGCATCGACGAGCCGACCCTCCTGCGCGTGCCCGGCAGCTTCGAGCTGCCGGTCGTCGCCAAGGTGCTGGCCGGCCGCGGCTACGACGCGATCGTCGCCCTCGGTGTGGTCATCCGCGGCGGCACCCCGCACTTCGAGTACGTCTGCCAGGGCGTCACCGAGGGCCTCACCCGGGTCTCCGTGGACACCGGCGTGCCGATCGGCTTCGGCGTGCTCACCTGCGACACCGAGGAACAGGCCCTGGACCGCGCGGGCCTGCCGGGCTCCAACGAGGACAAGGGCCACGAGGCCGTGACAGCCGCCGTGGCCACCGCGACGATCCTGCGTTCGGTGTCCGAACCCTGGCGCGGCTGAACGTCGGTTCCCTCAATGCGGGCGCCCGTGTCCAGCTTCTGAACCACCGCGTTCAGAAGCCGGGCCCACCCCGTAGGGTGTACGCATCATGGCGAAGAAGACATTCGAGGAGCTCTTCGAGGAGCTCCGGCACAAGGCCGCCACCGGCGACCCCAGCACCTCCCGCACCGCGGAACTGGTCGGCAAGGGCGTGCACACGATCGGCAAGAAGGTGGTCGAGGAGGCCGCCGAGGTGTGGATGGCCGCCGAGTACGAGGGCGCCGACCGCACCGCCGAGGAGATCTCGCAGCTGCTGTACCACCTTCAGGTGATGATGGTCGCCCGCGGAATCTCGCTGGACGACGTATACGCCCATCTGTGAGCCTTTGCCCCAGCAGTCACTGACACCCCGCACCCGCACCCGCACCAGCCGAACAGAAGGAACACGCTCCCATGCTGCGCATCGCCGTTCCCAACAAGGGCCAACTCTCGGGACCCGCGGCGGACATGCTCCATGAGGCCGGCTACCGGCAGCGCAAGGACAGCAAGGAGCTGGTCCTGGTCGACCCCGAGAACGAGGTGGAGTTCTTCTACCTCCGTCCCCGGGACATCGCGATCTACGTCGGCTCCGGACGGCTCGACATCGGCATCACCGGCCGCGACCTGCTGCTCGACTCGGCGTCCAACGCCGAGGAGATCGTGCAGCTCGGCTTCGCCCGCTCCACCTTCCGCTACGCCACCGTGCCCGGCTCGGTCACGAAGGTCAGCGAGTTCGGCGGGCTGACCATCGCCACCTCCTACCCGGAGGTCGTCCGGCGGCACCTCGCCGAGAACTCCGTCGAGGCCTCCGTCGTCCGCCTGGACGGCGCCGTGGAGACCGCGATCCAGCTCGGCGTCGCCCAGGTCATCGCGGATGTCGTCGAGACCGGGACCTCGCTGCGCAACGCGGGTCTTGAGGTCATCGGCGAGCCGATCATGGAGTCCGAGGCCCTGGTCATCCGCCGGGCCGGCGCGGACCCGGAGGACCCCAAGGTGCAGCAGTTCCTGCGCCGCCTGCACGGCGTCCTGGTCGCCCGCCGCTACGTGATGATGGACTACGACATCCGCGTCGAGCACGTCGACCGGGCCGTCGCCCTCACCCCCGGCCTGGAGTCGCCGACCGTGTCCCCGCTGCATCGCGAGGGCTGGGTCGCGGTCCGGGCCATGGTGCCCAGCCGCGAGGCCCAGCGGATCATGGACGAGCTCTACGACCTCGGCGCCCGCGGGATCCTCACCACCGGCATCCACGCGTGCCGGCTGTGACCTTCCGCCCGACCCGCACCCGTGCGGTGCTGCTGACGGCGGGCGGCGTGGCGTTCGGCATGTTCACGCTGATCGCCGTCCTGCTGCCCGCCGACGGGGCCCGCCCGTGGGGCACCGGCGACCGGCTGGCCTTCGCCGGCACCGGGGCGCTGATCCTCGCCGTACTGGCCTGGCTCAGCCGCCCCAAGGTCGTGGTGGACGCCGAGGGCATCACCGTCGTCAACCTGGTCACCCGGCGCCGCCTGGCCTGGGCCGAGATCGTCCGGGTGAATCTGCGCCCCGGCGACGCCTGGGTGCACCTCGACCTCGCCGACGGCACCAGCCTGGCCGCCATGGGCATCCAGCCCGGCGTCGGGCGCGAGCAGGCGCTGCGCGACGCGCGGGCGCTGCGCGCGCTGGCCGAGGAGCACGGCACGGGGCAGCCGGGGCGCCGATAGGCCCGACAGGGGTCCCAGGCCTGCCGCTGGTGCCCGGTTCTTGATTACTCTGGAACCCCGCACAGGACGCCGCACCGCCTCGTGCCCGAGTACGACCCAAGGAGTGACAACCAAGTTCGATGGACGGACCGTCCGGTAGTACCTGCGCCACCGCGTTCTTCCGACATCCCGGAGCGGTGGCATGAGCGCTCAACTGTCCTCGTGGCTGCTACTCGCGGCAGCCTTTGCCCTGATCCTCGCCAACGGGTTCTTCGTCGCCGCCGAATTCGGCCTGGTGACCGTGGAGCGGCCCGCCGCCGAACGCGCCGCCGCGGAGGGCGACCGCCGGGCCCGCAGTGTGGTGGAGGCCCTGCGCAAGCTGTCCTTCCAGCTCTCCGGCACCCAGCTCGGCATCACCATCACCTCGCTGGTGGTGGGCATGCTCGCCGAACCCGCCCTCGCCGAGCTCCTCGCCGGTCCGGTCACCGCGACCGGCATCCCCGAGGGCGCGGCCCCCACGATCGCCGTCGTCATCGGCATGGCGCTCGCCTCCGCCGTACAGATGGTCATCGGCGAGCTCGTCCCCAAGAACTGGGCCGTCTCCCGGCCGCTGCAGGTGGCCCGCATGGTGGCCGGCCCGCAGCGGGCCTTCTCCGCCCTCTTCCGGCCCGTCATCGAATTCCTCAACACCGCCGCCAACCGCCTGGTCCGCGCGCTCGGCGTCGAGCCGGCCGACGAGCTGGCATCGGCCCGTACGCCCACCGAGCTGGTCTCCCTCGCCCGGCACTCGGCGCGGGCCGGGGTCATCGAACAGGACACCGCCGACCTGTTCGTACGCACCCTCTCGCTCGGCGACCTCACCGCGGAGAACGTGATGACCCCGCGCGTGCGCGTCAGCGCGCTGGAGGACACCGCCACCGCCGCCGACGTCCTCAACCTCACCCGGGCCACCGGGCTCTCCCGCTTCCCCGTCTACCGTGAGCGGCTCGACGACACCATAGGAATGGTCGGCCTCAAGGACGCCCTCGCGGTCCCCGCGCACCTGCGGGACCGCACCCCGGTGGGCCGGATCGCGGTCGCGCCGCTGCTCGTCCCCGAGACGCTGCCGGTGCAGCAGCTCCTGGAGCAGCTGCGCAGCCAGCAGCCCATCGCGGTCGTCGTCGACGAGTACGGCGGCACCGCCGGCCTGGTCACCCTGGAGGACATCGTCGAGGAGCTCGTCGGCGAGGTCCGCGACGAGCACGACACCGTCGACCTGCCCGAACTCGCCCCCGTCCAGCCCGACGGCCCCGGCCGCCCCGCCTGGGACGCCGACGGCAGCTGCCGGGTCGACATCCTCGCCCGCATCGGCCTGGCGGCGCCCGAGGGCCCGTACGAGACCGTGGCCGGGCTCGTCGCCGACCTGCTGGGGCGGATCCCCGTGCCGGGCGACGTGGCGCGGCTGCCGGGCTGGGAGCTGCGGGTGCGGGAGGTCTCCCATCACCGGGCGGAAAGGGTTCGCCTGGTGCGTGTCGGGGAGGGCGGCGAACGATGAGTGTTCTGCAGCTTTTCTTCGCGGCACTGCTCGTGCTCGCCAACGGCTTCTTCGTCGGCGCCGAGTTCGCGCTCGTCTCCGTACGCCGCAGCCAGATCGAGCCGCTCGCCGGCAAGCAGCGGCGCGCGCGCACGGTGCTGCACGGCCTGGAGAACCTGCCCCAGATGATGGCGGCCGCCCAGTTCGGCATCACCATCTGCTCCCTGACTCTGGGCGCGGTCGCCGAGCCGACGGTGGCGCACCTGCTGGAGCCGGTCTTCGAGGCGGTCCACCTGCCGGACCAGCTGATCCACCCGCTGGGCTATGTGATCGCCCTCGCGGTCGTGGTCTTCCTGCATCTGGTCATCGGCGAGATGGTGCCCAAGAATCTCGCGATGGCCGCGCCGGAGAAGACCGCGATGTGGCTCAGCCCCGGGCTGGTCGGCTTCGCGCGGGTCTTCCGGCCGGTGATCGCCGTGCTCGGCGCCTGCGCGCGGCTGGTGCTCCGGCTGTTCCGGGTCGAGCCCAAGGACGAGGTCGACGCGGTCTTCACCAGCGAGGAGCTCACCCTGCTCGTCGAGGACGCCCGGGCGGCCGGCCTCCTCGACGACGGCGAGCAGGAGCGCCTGGAGGACGCGCTCGAACTGGGCACCCGCCCCGTCACCGACGTCCTTCTCCAGCCCGCCTCCCTCGTCACGGTCGACGCCTCCGTCACCCCGCGCCGGGTCGAGGACCTCACCGTCAGCACGGGCTACTCCCGCTTCCCCGTCGTCGCTCCCGACGGCGCCTACCTCGGCTACCTGCACGTCAAGGACGTCCTCGACCTGGAGGAATCCGACCGCCCCGTCCCCGCGCGGCTGTGGCGGCCCATGGCCACGCTGCGGGCCGAGCTGCCGCTCGACGACGCGCTCACGCAGATGCGGCGTGCGGCGTCCCACCTTGCGACGGTCGCGGATTCCGGGGGCCGTGTGCTCGGGCTCGTCGCCCTGGAGGACGTCCTCGAAATGCTCGTCGGCGAGGTCCGCGACCCGGCGCACCGGGCGGCTCCGCCGCGGGCGCTGGCAGGCTAGTCGGCCGGGTCCGGCGGGGGGAGGCCGGGGCCCCGGCCGGACAGGACCTCGCCGTAGGCCTGCATCAGGTCGGGGAGGCGCAGCGTGGAGAGGTCGTCACGGCTGGGCGCCCCTGGGTAGCCAGAGAGCCGCAGATCGCGGTAGGCGCAGCTCTTCTCGTAGAGGGTGCGCAGGAAACGGCCGTTGCCGAGCTCGTCGATCCAGCCCTGGTCGACGACATGGCCGGAGATGGCGAGCAGCTCGTCGAGGGCTTCGTCGTCCCAGTGGTCGCCGTTGTCGGCGGCGAGGACCTCGCCGATGCGGGTGAGTTCGAGGGGCCGGTAGCTGGGGAAGTCCACGCGCGTGGTGAAGCGGGAGCCGAGGCCGGGGTTGGCGGCGAGGAGGCGGTCCATGCCTTCGGGATAGCCGGCGAGGATGACGACGAGGCGGTCGCGGTTGTCCTCGGCGCGCTTCAGCAGCACCTGGAGGGCCTCGTCGCCGTAGGCGTCGCCTTTGGTGTAGCCGGAGTTGGACAGGGCGTAGGCCTCGTCGACGAACAGGACGCCGCCCAGGGCGGAGTCGATCAGCTCATTGGCCTTGACGGCGGTCTGGCCGAGGAACTCGCCGACCAGGTCGGAGCGCTGGGCCTCGACGAGGTGGTCGCCGCCGAGCAGGCCGAGGGCGTAGAAGACCCGGCCGAGGATGCGGGCGACAGTGGTCTTGCCGGTGCCGGAGGGGCCGGAGAAGACGAAGTGCCGTTTGGGCGGCTGGACGGGCAGGCCCTGGCCGGTGCGCAGGCGGGCCATGCGCAGCTGGGCGGACAGGGCGCGGACCTGGCGCTTGACGGGGTCGAGGCCGACCATGCGGTCGAGTTCGGCGAGGGCTTCGGCGAGCAGGACGGGGTCGGGCGCGACGACCGGGACATCGGACGGCGGGATGGGGGTGACCGGGAGGATGACCCGGTCGCGTACGTCGTCGTCGAGCGGGCCGGGGCCGGACAGCAGGTCGTCGAGGAACGGGCCGGCGGGCGGCTGGCCGGTGCCGGGCGGCGGCAGCGGATCGGGGTCGGCCAGGGTGTCCGGCACGAGCTGGCCGAGGCCGAGGCCCGCCGTGGTGACGGAGGCGAGGTCGGCGCCGCCCTCGTCGAGGATGTCGGCCTCGTTGATCGCGGTGAGCCGGGCGGCGGTGTCCATGAAGGCCGGGTCGACCCGGTGCACGGCCCGGTACAGCGGCAGTGCGGCGGCCGTGCGCCCGGTGCCCTCGTACGCGCGGGCCAGCCAGTAGCGCAGCTCCTTGCGCTGCGGCTGCTCGCTGCGGCACCGCATCAGCGCGGCGGCCAGCAGCGGCTCGGCCTGCCCGCACAGCTCCAGCCGGACCCGGGCCATGCCGCCGAACAGGCCGGCCTCGATGCCGAGCACGGGGTCGCCGAGCAGCGGCTCGGTGTGCCGCACCAACTGCTCCCAGTCCTTGACCAGATAGGCACGGCAGGCGTGCAGGAACCGGACGTGCGGATCGGTGTCGATGGGCGGGCACTCGGCCAGCGCGCGGTCCAGCTCGGCGACATGGCGGCCGTCCAGCCAGTGCGAGGCGTGCGCGAGCACCAGGTCGCGGCCGGTCTCCAGGACCGGCTGCACCCACCAGCCCAGCCAGTACCAGGAGTTCATGGAGCGGCCGTGGCGGTTGCGCTGCTCGCCGAAGCGGTCGCGGTGCCGGTACATCTGCAGCAGCGCGGTGGAGGTGTCGGCGCGCAGCGCGTGCAGGCCCAGCCAGGCGTCGGCCATGCCCGGGTCGAGCCGGACGGCGGCGCGGAACTCCTCCTCGGCATGGGGATAGGCGCCCACGGTGTAGGCGTCCACGGCCCGCGACCAGGCACGGTCGGCTGGGGAATCGGAGTATTCCGTACCGAAGTCCATCAGATCCCCACCAACCGTTCCCCCAATGCGCGTCCCCGAGCCCGGAGTTGGTGCAGGGTGTGTCGTACACATATACCCGTCACCGCGCCCCGTTCGCATGGTACTCGGGAGATCCGGCCTGCCGAAGAGTGGCGCACGCGGTGACAGCGTGTAAGGAAAACGGCCCGCAGCAGGCCCATTTGTCCAGTGCGGGCAGAACGAAGCCCCCGGTCACGGGGGAACAACCGGGGGCTTCGCGTCTGGGTGCGCGTCGTTCCGGAGCGCGCAATCAGAACGTAAGTCCTGTATGGCTCCCGGGTCAAGCCACCTCGGAGCACTGTCCGAGAGCCTTCGTGGGGCCGCAGCGCACCGACTGCAACCGGTCACAATGCGTGATGGTAACGGCATTTCGGGGCCGTCCCATCGGCCTCACCGGCACCTTGTTTCCGTCGTTCCCCGGCTGTCCCGGCAGTGACGCGGCAGCGCTGCAGCGGATCCGTGGCGCTTCGCGCGTCCCGCGCCCGCATCCGGCCGTTCCACCGGAGCCCGTCGTACCGTGAGGCACATGACCGACTCCGCCACCGCGCAGCTCTACCCCGCCGAGCGTCTCTCACTGGCCCGCAAGGCCGCCGCCGACGCGGGCCTGGACGCCCTGCTCATCTCGCCCGGCGCCGACCTGCGCTACCTCACCGGCTACCACGCCCACGTCAGCGAGCGCCTCGTCTGCCTGGCCGTCCCGGCCCTGGGCGAGCCCTTCCTCGTCGTGCCCGAGCTGGAGCAGCCGGGGGCCGAGGCCTCACCGCTGGGCGGGCTCGGCATCGACATCATCGGCTGGGGCGAGACGGACGATCCGTACGCGCTCGTCGCCGGCCGGCTTCCCAGGGGCCTGGAGCGGGTCGCCGTCGACAACCACATGTGGGCCGAGAAGGTGCTCGCCTTCCGCGCCGCACTGCCCGGGGCCGAACAGAGCCTGGCCGGGCGTGTGCTGCTGGAACTGCGCATGCGCAAGACGTCCGCCGAGATCGAAGCGCTGCGCCGCGCAGGGGCCGCCATCGACCGCGTGCACCGCCGCATCGGCGAGTGGGTCCGCGCCGGGCGCACCGAGCGCGAGGCCGCCCGCGACATCGCCGACGCCATCCTCCAGGCCGGCCACACCACCGTCGACTTCGTCATCGTCGCCTCCGGCCCCAACGGCGCCAGCCCGCACCACGAGGTCTCCGACCGGGTCATCCGCGCCGGGGACCCGGTCGTCGTCGACATCGGCGGCACGACCCAGGACGGCTACTGCTCGGACTCCACTCGTACGTACGCCGTCGGCGAGCCGCCCGCCGCGTTCCGCGAGCTGTACGAGGTGCTGCAGCGCGCCCAGCACGCGCAGATCCAGGCCATCCGCCCCGGCATCACCGCCGAGCAACTCGACGCCGTGGGCCGCGACATGATCGCCGCCGCCGGATACGGCGAGCACTTCATCCACCGCACCGGCCACGGCATCGGCCTGGAGACCCACGAGGAGCCCTACATCGTGTCCGGCAGCGCCCGGCCCCTGGAACCGGGCATGGCCTTCTCCGTCGAGCCCGGCATCTACCTCCCGGGCCGCTTCGGGGCGCGCATCGAGGACATCGCGGTCTGCACGGCGGACGGCGGTGAGCGCCTCAACCTGACAGCACGGGATCTGGTCGTACTTCCTGGTTAGAGGCCGAGCGAATAGGTGGGGTGGGTGGAGGAGCGCCGCCCATCGCCCTGCGACGCCGCCCCACCCATTCGCTCGGCCTCTTGGTCCGATGTGTTGACGGGCGGTACGGCAGGGGGGTATCCCGTAATTCTTCGGTGTGTGGTGTCGACCGCGCCACGCCCCGTCAGGCAGCGGGAGTCGGGGGCCTTCTCCATGTTCGAGGAACAGCACGAGTTCGTTTTCGGGGTGCGCGAACGGTCGGTGGGGGCCACCGCCGTCGTGGAGGTCACGGGGGAACTGGACGTCGTGGCCGCGGCGTCGGTGTCCGTCCGCCTCGACGAACTGACCGCCGGGAGCCGGCCGGACGTCGTCCTTGACCTGCGCGGGGTCACCTTCATGGACTGCGGCGGCCTCTCCTGTCTCGTCCGGGTCCGCAAGCGCGTCCTCGACCGCGGCGGCCGCCTCGGCATCGTCAGCGACAGCCCCCCGGTGCTCCGCCTGCTCCGGCTGACCCGCATGACGCGGGCCTTCGCCCTCCACAACGACCTGGCCTCGGCGCTGGCCGCGCCCGGCGGCCCCGCGGAGCACCCGGACGCGAACGGCGCCATCGCCTGACCCTCCGGTGCCGTCACCTCACGGCCGGGGCGCCAGGACGACCCAGACCTGCCCCGGCGCGAAACGCATGGGCATGCCGTCCGTCGTGGTGAAGGCCGTGCCCTGCGCGGCTGAGGGCCGCGACCAGCGGGTGTCGTACGCCTTGCCGTCGCGCAGGACGAGTGCGCGGCCGGAACCGACCGTCTCGGAGTAGGGGGAGGCGTTGCCCAGCCGGTCGTGGTAGCCGGAGGCCCGTACGGTGACGTACTGGATGACGACGGTCGGCGCGCCCAACTGGCCGCCCTCGGTGGCTGTCGCGGGCCGGCCGTCGAAGGACACGAGCCAGCGCGCCCGGTCGGTGGACCAGCGCAGGCCGACGGTGGCGGAGGGGAAGCGCACCGTTTCGCGGGCGGTGGGCGTGCCGCCGGAGGGGGCGGCGCCGAAGCGGAAGCCGATGTCGCGGGAGAGGCTCGCGCCGGGCGCGGCGGCGAGCAGTTCGCGCGGGGAGGCGTAGAGGTTGTGCGGGGCCGGGCGGGAGGAGTCCCGGGCGTAGGCCTGCGGGGCGTGGGCGGGGGAGACGTCGTGGACGGGGGCAGCGGCGATCAGGGGCAGCAGCTTGCTCTGGGCGCCGGAGTAGGCGAGGGCGGGGCTGCCGAACTGGCGGAGCAGCTCCAGGTCGGACTCCCGGGCGCTGCGCACCGGCCCGACCCGGGCGGGCAGTTGGGACGAGAAGACGGCGAGGATGCGGCTGAGGCCGCCCTCGACCTCCTCGACGTAGACGATGTCCGCCTTCGTCAGGCCGGTCTGCGGGCGGGCCGCCGACACGTTGTCGATCTTCACGGCCAGCACCGGGCGCGCTTCCTGCGCAGGCGCACCCGTGAAGGGCGCCGTGCTCGACGAGCCCGGCGAAGGGCTCGGGCCGGCGTCGCCCCTGTCCCGGCCGCGATGGCTGATCGCGAGGGCGGCCACGATCACCACGGCGGCGAGGAAAACCACCCATCTGCCCCAGCGCCGGTTCCCGGCCATGCCAACCGCCCTAGTCGTCGGTCGTGCATAAATATTCGGAGATCGGAAAATCTATTGCACCCTGGCTCTACATCTTCCTAGTATCCGTCACATGGAGCCGATACCGGAGACCCCTGACCTGTCCGCCTATCTGGCCGCCGATGAGGTCATCGACCACGACCATCCGCTGGTTCGCGAGACCGCCGCACAGCTGCGCGCCCAGGCCCCCGCCCTGCATGACTATGCCAAGTCCGCTTTCGAATTCGTGCGCGACACCATCCCGCACTCCCAGGACGCGGGAGACATGCGGGTCACCTGGCGCGCCTCCGACGTCCTGGAGCGGCGCACCGGCATCTGCTACGCCAAAGCCCATGCCCTGGCGGCCCTGTTGCGCGCCGAGGGCATCCCGGCAGGGCTGTGCTACCAGTTCCTCGGCGAGATCCACGGCCTCGTCGCGCTGAAACTGCCCGGCCACGACGGTTGGGCCCGCCAGGACCCCCGGGGCAACAAGCCGGGCGTGGACGCGCAGTTCTCCCTCACCGAGGAGCGTCTGGCCTTCGTCCCGGACGCCGGGCAGGGCGAATTCGACTACCCGGCCCTTTACGCGGCCACCCCGGCCCCCGTACTGGAGTGCCTCCAGCGGGCCACCGACCGGCCGCACCTGTGGCGGACGCTGCCCACGGCGCTGTAAGCGACGTAAGTGACAAGGTCAGAGCGCGGCTTCGCGGTCGCGCGCGGCCGCCTCCTCCGGGGTCGGCGCGGTGCCGCCGAGGTGGGTGGGGAGCCACCAGCGGTCGTCGGGGCCGGAGGGCTTGCCGGGGTAGGCGCGCTGGGCGTCGTCGAGGAGTTCCTGTACGCGGATGCGGAGCCGGCGGGTGAGGGCGCCGGGCTTCTCGTTCTCCAGCGGGTTCATCGGCTCGCCGACCCGGATGGTGATGGGGGTGCGGCTGCGGCCGAGATTGCGCGGCTGCCCCTTGGTCCACAGCCGCTGGGTGCCCCACAGGGCCACCGGCAGGAGCGGAACGCCGGCCTCCATGGCGAGGCGGGCGGCGCCGGACTTGAAGGTCTTCAGGGTGAAGGACTGGGAGATCGTGGCCTCGGGGAAGACCCCGATGATCTCGCCGCCGCGCAGCGCGTCGAGCGCGTGCTTGTAGGCGTGCATACCTTCCGACCGGTCCACCGGGATGTGCTTCATCGCGCGCATCAGCGGCCCGGAGATCTTGTGCCGGAACACCGACTCCTTCGCCATGAAACGCACCAGCCGCTTGGCCGGCAGCGCCGCGAGCCCCGCGAAGACGAAGTCGAGATAGCCGATGTGGTTGCTCACGAGCAGCGCGCCGCCCTTGCGGGGGACGTTCTCGGTGCCGCCGATGTCGAAGCGCAGCCCCTGCACCTTGAACATGGTGCGGGCGACGCCGATGACGGGCGGGTAGACCAGTTCGGCCATGTCGGGGTCCCTGCTCTCTCTGGGGATGGCTCCCGGCAGAAGTTACGCAGCCGTAGGTTTCGGGCCGCTGGGCGATCGTGCCCCCTAAACGGGTGCCGTGTCACCTCGCGTGCCCGACATCGAAGGAGATTCTCATCACGTCATAGTCACGCCATGGTCACGTCATCGTCAATCATGCCGCGACGCGCCGCAGAATCAGATACACCTCGCAGCCGAGGCAGTAGCCGAAGGCCGCGTTCAGGAAGGCCGCCGCCAGCGCGGCGCCGGTCGCCGCCAGGCCCAGCCACTGCGGTCCCGCGAAGTACCCGATCAGGCCGACAGCCGCGAAGACCAGGCCCACGGCCTGCGCGAACCGCGGCGGCGCCGGGTCCTCGGTCTCGGCGGGCGGTCCCAGGCGGGGGCGTACGAGCATGCGGAAGAGCCGGCCGTAGGGTGAGTTCTGGACCCCGGCGGCGGCTCCGATCGCGAAGAACAGCGCCTGCGCGGCCAGCAGCCAGCCGCTGTTGGTGATCAGGACGACGGCCAGGACGCCGGCGGTCAGGGTCGCGGCGAATCTCGGGCCCCGTGCGTCGATTGCAGTAGTGCTCATGGCGGCAATGATTCCGGATGCCTGTGGATACGGGTCCTTGGGAATCATTGCGGTCATATGAACGCTGCACGGGGTCGGGAGGAATACACGACATGACAGGACTGGTGGTGTGTGTCGCGGTGCTCGCGGCGTCCGGACTCTACGGACTGCTGCACCAGCGGCGCCAGGGGAGGATTCGCGTGCGGGCCAAGGACGGCGCGGAGCGGCTGACGGCCGCCGAGATCGGCGGACCGCTGGGGGAGCGGGCGACCCTCGTCCAGTTCTCCAGCGCCTTCTGCTCGCCCTGCCGCGCCACGCGGCGAACGCTCGGCGAGGTCGCGGAGATGGTGGCCGGCGTCGAGCACATCGAGATCGACGCCGAGGCGCATCTGGATCTCGTACGGCGGCTGTCGATCCTCAAGACGCCGACCGTGCTCGTACTCGACGCGGACGGCAGCGTCGTGCGGCGCGCGGCCGGTCAGCCGAGGAAAGCCGATGTGATCGCCGCACTCGGCGCGGCGGTATGACGGTGATCCCATATTTCGGGCCGGTCTTGACGGAGCACCGACCGGATCGTCACTCTGACGTTATGTCGCGAGACCCCCTTCTGTACGCACGAGCGGATGTCGACCTCGGTCGGCACGCCAGCGCGCGCTGTCCGGGCCAGTGAGCGCCCCAGACGACAGCACGCCGCCTCCGGCACCACCGTTCCAGAAGGACAATTCCATGACTGCCTCGACCGACATAGCCACGTCCACGTCCGCGGCAACGCCCGCCACCTTCGACTCCTCGGTCTTCCGCTCGGTCTTCCGGCGCCACGCCGCCGGTGTCGCCGTCATCACCGCGCCCGGCCTGCGCCCGGTCGGGTTCACCGCGACCTCACTGACGTCGGTGTCCGCCGAGCCGCCGCTGCTCTCCTTCGGCATCAGCACCGGGGCCTCCGCCTGGCCCACCCTCTCCGAGGCGCCCTTCGTGGGCATCCACATCCTCGGCGAGCACCAGCAGGAGCTCGCCGCCACCTTCGCCCGCAGCGGCGCCGACCGCTTCGGCCCGCCCACCGCCTGGAGCGCCGGCCCGCACGGCGTCCCCCTGCTCGACGAAGTCCCCGCCTGGCTCGTGGCGCGGGTCGTGGCCCGCATACCCGCCGGGGACCACCGCATCGTCGTGGCCCAGGCGATCGCCGGCGACCCCGAGGGTCCCGGGCGTCCGCTGCTCTACCACCAGGGTGGTTTCAACGCACTGCGGCACTGAGGTGTCGTCGTCGGACGGCGTCGGGAAGGTCACAGTTCGCCGCGCTTGCATACGGGTAAAGAGCTGGGTGTACTGACGAGTAATATTTCCGTCGGGGCCGCGCTGGGGTCCCGACCGGGAGCCGCCGTCACAGGCGCATATGCTGCCTGTCAGAGGGCAGTCGCCGACGAAGCCGATGCAGTGTAGGAGAACTGGCGTGAGCTTGAGGATCGTAGTCACCGTGAAGTACGTGCCCGATGCCACGGGTGACCGTCACTTCGCCGAGGACCTGACCACTGACCGGGACGCGGTCGACGGCCTGCTGTCGGAGCTGGACGAGTACGCGGTCGAGCAGGCGCTGCAGATCGCCGACGCTGCCGACGACGCGGAGATCACCGTCGTGACGGTCGGCCCGGAGGACGCGAAGGACGCGCTGCGCAAGGCGCTTTCCATGGGCGCGCACAAGGCGATCCACGTCGAGGACGAGGGGCTGCACGGCACCGACGTCATCGGCACCTCGCTGGTGCTGGCCAAGGCGATCGAGCACGCCGGGTTCGACCTGGTCGTCACCGGCATGGCGTCCACCGACGGCACGGCGGGCGTGGTCCCGGCGCTGCTGGCCGAGCGCCTGGGCGTCCCGCAGGTCACCCTGCTGTCCGAGGTCTCCGTGGCGGACGGCAAGGTCACCGGCCGCCGTGACGGCGACGCGGCCAGCGAGACCCTGGAGGCCTCCCTGCCCGCGCTGGTGTCGGTGACCGACCAGTCGGGCGAGGCGCGCTACCCGTCCTTCAAGGGCATCATGGCGGCCAAGAAGAAGCCGGTCGAGGCCCTGGACCTGTCCGACCTGGGCATCGAGGAGTCCGAGGTCGGCCTCGAAGGCGCCTGGACCAAGGTCGCGGACGCCACGGCCCGCCCGGCGCGCACCGCCGGCACGATCGTCAAGGACGAGGGCGAGGGCGGCAAGCAGCTCGCGGAGTTCCTCGCGAGCCAGAAGTTCATCTGACGGCTGCGCGACCGAGCAGTTCCGCCGGAAGCCGCCGCTCCCTCACGCCCCCTCACACGTTCCGCAGGAGAATTGATTCCCATGGGTGAAGTCCTCGTCTACGTCGACCACGTGGACGGTGCCGTCCGCAAGCCGACCCTCGAACTGCTCACCATCGCCCGCCGCCTGGGCGAGCCCGTCGCCGTCCACCTCGGCCCCGGCGCGGCCGACGCCGCCCCGGTGCTGGCCGAGCACGGCGCCACCCGCGTGCTCGCCGCCGACGCGGCCGAGTTCGCCGACTACCTGGTCGTCCCGAAGGTGGACGCCCTCGAAGCCGCCGCCAAGGCCGTCTCGCCGGTCGCCGTCCTCGTGCCGTCCTCCGGCGAGGGCAAGGAGATCGCCGCCCGCCTGGCGCTGCGCCTGGGCTCGGGCATCATCACCGACGCCGTGGACGTCGAGGCGTCCGACGAGGGCCCGGTCACCACGCAGGCGGTGTTCGCGGCCTCCTTCACCACCAAGTCCCGGGTCAGCAAGGGCGTGCCGGTGATCACCGTCAAGCCCAACGCCGCCCCCGTCGAGGCCGCCCCGGCCGCCGGCACCGTCGAGGAGCTGGCCGTGACCTTCGGGCCGCTGGCCACCGGCACCAAGGTGACCGCGCGCACCCCGCGCGAGTCCACCGGGCGCCCCGAGCTGACCGAGGCCGCGATCGTGGTCTCCGGCGGCCGCGGCGTCAACGGCGCCGAGAACTTCCACATCATCGAGGCCCTTGCCGACTCCCTCGGCGCGGCCGTCGGCGCCTCCCGCGCCGCGGTGGACGCCGGCTGGTACCCGCACACCAACCAGGTCGGCCAGACCGGCAAGTCCGTCTCGCCGCAGCTGTACATCGCCAACGGCATCTCCGGCGCCATCCAGCACCGGGCCGGCATGCAGACCTCGAAGACCATCGTCGCGGTCAACAAGGACGCCGAGGCCCCGATCTTCGACCTCGTCGACTACGGCGTCGTCGGCGACCTCTTCCAGGTCGTCCCGCAGCTCACCGAGGAGATCAACGCCCGCAAGGGCTGAGCCCGCTGAGCCGCACCGGCCCACTCGGCGGCCCCCGTACGCGATCTTGCGTACGGGGGCCGTTCCGGTGCGCGCGCACAGCCGCGCGTGTGAGGATGCGCGGGTGACGAACGAGCCCCCGGCACGCCGGCATTGGCTGCCCACGTACACCTGGCTGCCCCGCACGGCGGAACCCTGGTCCGATCCCTACACGGGAAACCCGGTCACCGTGCCACGCGCCGGCGCGGCACTGCTCCTGATCGGCGGTCAGGCCATCTTCACCTCCGCCACGCCGGAGTGGGGCATCGCCGCGTCCGCCGCCGTGATCCTGCTGGCCCTCGCCGCCTGGCCGTTGCGGCGGCGCAGCGTACGGCCCAGCGACGACGGGGCCTGGGTGGACTGCGGCAAGTCCGCGATACGTCTCGTACGCCCGGTCCCGGACGGGTCCGGGCCGGCCGTGCTGACCGAAGTCGGCGCCGCGCAAGGGGTGCTGCTCGACCCGGACGCCTCGGCGGCCGCGCTGCGGGCGGCGGCGAATCTGCTGGCGGCGGCCGGGGTCGATCCGGAGCGGCTCCAGCGGGTGGGCACCGACATGCCGGAGGCCGACGAGGAGGACAGCGAGGACGAGGGCAGCGAGGGCGACGAGGACGAGGAGGGCGACGAGGGCACGGACGTCTGGAACGGCGACTGCCTGGTGACGCACGACGCCACGACGGCCTTCGTCCTCGAACTCGCCGCCTTCGGCGAGCGAGGCGACAAGAATTTCGAGCACGAGCGCAAGCGTCAGGGAGCCCTCGTCGCCCGCATCGCCGCAGCACTCGGCGCGGCCGCCCCCGTGATCCCCGGGCCCCCGGGCAGGATTCCGGACGAACTCCAGGTCACCACCGACGACCTGCGGGCCTTCGCCGAGGCCGGACTGGCCTCCGCGCAGCGACTGGAGCGGCAGTTCGAGACATCCGCGGTGGAGGGCCCGGCCGACATCGCCCTGGACCTCGGCCGGACCCGCGCCTGGCCGTCCCGCGTGGACGCCATGCCGGTGCGGGCCCTGGCGACCGCAGACCCGGGCCGGATCGCCGCGATCCTGACCGAGGACCTGGCCGCGCAGGCCGCCACCGACCGCGCCCGGGAGCAGCGCGGCGACGCCGTGGGCGCGCCCGTGGCCGACGCGTGGGAGCGGCGCTGGCACCTGTACCTGGAGCGCTACGCGGCCCGGGCGTCCGCAGCCCCGGAACCGGCCCCGGAGGTGGCGGACGCGGCCCCGGTGGATCTGCCGCAGAACGGGGCGCTCGGCCTCACCCCCACCGCCCGCGCCGCGCTGCTCCTCGCGGCCACCGCCGACGACTCGCTGCGCGCCCGCGCCGCCGGCCCGTTCGCCCTGGCCGCGAGCCCCGTCAGCCGGCGTATCCCCTGGCCCGGGCACCGTAGGCTGGCCGTGGCGGGGGACCGGCTGCTGCTGGCGATCACGGTCTATGTCGTGCCCTTCACCCACCTGTGGGCGGGGACCGTGCGTTGACGGGCCCGATCATGAACGCTAGCTTCGCTTCAACGGTTTGTTGAAGATCTGGAGGATCCGTATGGCGGACATGGCCGGGACATCTCTGCCGGACGCGGTCGTCAGGGACATCGGCGCCTCGCTCGCCGGCGTGGACGCCGAACTCGCCCGCCGCTACCCCGGCGACCCCGGCACCCGCCAGCCCGTCCACACCGTCTACGTGCCCGCCGACGCCTTCGCCGCCGGCACCGTGCGCGACTGGGGCGACCGGGCGCTGGCCGCGCTCGACGAGCACGCCCCCGACGCGGCCACGCTGGCCCGGGTCCTCGGCCTGCCCGACGAGCTCGCCGGGCCCGTCCACGACCGCGTACGCGCCAAGCTGGAGCGCGAGCCCGTCGAGGACATCCGGATCGACTTCGAGGACGGCTACGGCCCGCGCCCCGACGCGGAGGAGGACGCGGCTGCCGTCGCGGCCGCCCGGACCCTCTCCGCCGCCGTCGCCGACGGCAGTGCGCCGCCGTACGCCGGCATCCGCATGAAGTGCATGGAGGCGGCGGTCCGCGACCGGGGCATCCGCACCCTCGACCTCTTCCTCACCGGCCTGATGGACGCCGGCGGCCTGCCCGCCGGGCTGGTCCTCACCCTGCCCAAGGTCACCTTCCCGCAGCAGGTCACCGCGATGGTCCGGCTGTGCGAGGAGTTCGAGAAGGCGCGCGGGCTCACCCCCGGCCGGATCCGCTTCGAGATCCAGATCGAGACCACCCAGGCCGTCCTGGGCCCCGACGGCACCGCCACCGTCGCCCGCCTCATCGACGCGGCGCAGGGCCGGGCGAGCGGTCTGCACTACGGCACCTTCGACTACAGCGCCTCCTGCGGCGTCAGCCCGGCCCACCAGTCCATGGACCACCCCGTCGCCGACCACGCCAAGGCCGTCATGCAGGTGGCCGCCGCCGGCACCGGCGTCCGGCTCTCCGACGGCTCGACCAATGTGCTGCCCGTCGGGCCGACCGACCGGGTCCACGAGGCCTGGCGGCTCCACTACGGGCTGGTCCGGCGGTCGCTGGCCCGGGCGTACTACCAGGGCTGGGACATGCATCCCGGCCACCTGCCCACGCGCTACGCAGCCGTCTACGCCTTCTACCGGGAGGGATTCGGCGTCGCCGCCGCCCGCCTGGCCGCCTACGTGGCGAAGGCCGGCGGCGACATCATGGACGAGCCGGCCACCGCGAAGGCGCTCAGCGGCTACCTGCTGCGCGGCCTGGACTCGGGCGCCCTGGACACCGCAGAGGTCACCACGGCGACGGGGCTCACGCGGGCCGAACTGGACGCGCTGGCGGGGCGACTTGCGGCGAACTGACGCATTCGGCCCGCCTGGTGGGCCGGGTGGGCCTAGGGTGTCGTCCCGAACGAGTGAGCGTACGAACGCTGAACGAGACGTGGGGAAGCCGTGACACCCAGACTGCTGGCGGGCCGTTACCGGGTGATCGAGGAACTGGGCAAGGGCGGAATGGGCACGGTGTGCCGGGCCCTGGACGAAGAACTCGGCCGTGAGGTCGCCGTCAAGGAACTGCGTACCTTCTCCGACGCGACCGGCCCCGACCTCGCCCTGTTATGGAGCCGGATGCGGCGTGAGGCCCGCGCGGCCGCCCGTATCCGGCACGCCGGGGTCATCGCGGTGTACGACGTCGCCGACCACGAGGGCAGCCCCGTCATCGTGATGGAGCTCGTCGACGGCCCGTCGCTGGCCGACCTCCTCCAGGCGGACGGGACCGTGGACCCGCTCGAGGCCGCCCGCATCGGCGCCCAGGTGGCAGACGCGCTCGCCGCCGCGCATGCCGTCGGCGTACTGCACCGGGACGTCAAGCCCGGCAACATCCTGCTCGGCCGGGGCGGCCGGGTGGTCCTCACCGACTTCGGCATCGCCACCGTCGACGACCCCGGTGACGGCTACCCCAGCCGGCTGACCCACACCGGCGTCCTCGTCGGCTCCCTGGAGTACATGGCCCCCGAGCGCGCCCAGGGCGACGACCCCGGTCCGCCGTCCGACATCTGGTCGCTCGGCGCGGCGCTGTACGCGGCCGTTGAAGGATCCTCGCCCTTCCAGCGCACCTCCACGTGGACGACGCTCACCGCGATCGTCACCGAGCCGCTGCCCGCCTCACGGCGCTGCGGCCCGCTGCTGCCGGTGCTGCGGCGGCTGATGGACAAGGACCCGAAGGCCCGCCCCGACGCCGCGGAGGCCGCCCAGCTGCTGGCGGCGCTCTGCGCGGCCGAGCCCGGCAGCGCGGTGGCGGTCCGGGAGCCGGCCCCGTCGCTGCCCGTCGCCCCGGAAGCCGAGCCCGCAGCTCAGCCTGCCTCCGCCGCCCAGCCCCTTCCCGCCGAGCCCGGGACGTCCGGCTCCGACACGGTGCCGAACCAGGCCTCCGGACGCGCGCGTGGCGCCAGACGCCGCCGTACCGTCGTCGCCTTGGCCGCGGCGGGCGGGGTGCTCGCGGCGGCGGGCGCGACGCTGGCCTTCGTCGTCGGCGGCGGTGGAGACGCCCCGGCCGGGACCCGGGTGGCCGGCGGGCTGAACGCCGCCGACCCGCAGGTCCGGTCCAGCAGCGCGGTCACCGCGAGTGCGAGCGCCTCCCCGAGCGGCAGTGCGTCGCCGTCCTCCGGCACCGGCGCCGGGGCCGCCGACTCCCCCGGGACCACCGCCGCGCCGACCGACCGGGCCACCGCGACCGACGCGGCCCCCGGCGGACCCGTCGCCGCCACGTCGGCCTCCGCCGAGCCCGCCCCGACCTCGGCCGCCACCACCACCGCCCCCGCCGCCGACAACGCCTGTACGGACGCCGGGGGCGGCACCTACGACTGCACGGTCATCAAGGCCGCCAACTCCTTCGACGACGACCGCACCAAGGTGGGCGTCGTCTACAAGGGCACGCGCGCCTTCTACTGCCAGGCCGACGTGGGCATCAGCCGCACCCGCGCCGGGGTGACCAGCACCTGGTGGGCCAAGACCGACGACGACAGCGGCAACAGCGGCGTCTGGATCACCGTCACCGTCATCAGCGGGGCCGTCGACAACACGCCACTCAGCGGTCTGCCCACCTGCTGAGCTGCCGCAGCCACAGCAGCTGCTCGTACGGCTGGGAGCCGCGCCCGCCGCCGTGGTCGCCGAACTGCCAGACGCGGATGTCCTTCTCTCCCGCGTAGGCGTTGTACGCCGCGTAGACGGTGGAGGGCGGGCAGACGGGATCCATCAGGCCGACGCTGAACAGCGCCGGCGCGGTGGCGCGCGCGGCGAAGTGGACGCCGTCGAAGTAGTTGAGGGTGGCGAAGACCAGGTCGGGGTCGACACGCTTGTGGACGCTGAGGTAGTGGGCCAGTTCCGGGTAGGGGCCGTCGCCGGCGGTGTCCGCGCCCCGCCGGTAGTGGCACAGGAAGGGCACGTCGACGAGAGCCGCGGCCACCGCGTCCCCGGCGAGCCCTGCCACGGACAGGGCGAGGCCGCCCCCCTGGCTGCCCCCGGCGACGACGATGCGGTCGGGGTCTACCAGGGGGTGCTCGCGCAGGATGTCGACCGCCCGTACGCAGTCGGTCATGAGGCGGCGGTAGTAGTAGTGCTCGGGGTCCTCGATGCCGCGCGTCATGAAACCGCCGATGTACTGCGTGCCGGGTCCCGGGTCCGGGTCGGAGGTGTCGTGGCCCTGGCCACGGCTGTCGACGACCAGGTGTGCGTAGCCGGCGGCGCTGTAGAAGAGGTGCTCGTGGTGGAGGCCGCGCCCGCCGCTGTAGCCGATGAAGTTGACGACGGCCGGCAGCGGCCCGGTCGCGCCGCGCGGCAGCAGCAGCCAGGCGGCGACGGGCTGGCCGCCCCAGCCCGGGAAGCGCACGTCGTACACGTCGACCGTGGTCAGGGGCGAGTCCTCGACCCGCCGGTACTCCGCCGGGCCGCCGGCGGCGGCCCGGGCGGTGGCAAGGGTCTTGGACCAGAAGTCGTCGAAGTCGTCGGGTTCGGCTATCGCGGGCCGGTACGTCCGCAGTTCGTCGAGCGGCAGGTCGGTGAGCGGCATGGAGATGTCCCCTTCTCTGGCTCTGCGTCCGGCGTGATCGACCGAATCGAATCGTTTCACCCGCCGGATGTCAACGGGTCCGCGTGCGCGGCCGCAGCGGGTCGGGCGCGGCGTCCGCGAGCGCCCGGGTGTACGGATGCGCGGGCCGCAGGATGACGTCGTCCGCCGGGCCGCGCTCGACGATCGAGCCCTTGTTCATCACCAGGATCTCCGACGCGAAGTGCCGTGCCGTGGCGAGGTCGTGGGTGATGTACAGGACGGCGAGGTCGTCCTCCCGCTTGAGCCGGTCGATCAGATGGAGGATCTCCAGCCGGATGGACACGTCCAGCATCGAGACCGGCTCGTCCGCGAGCAGCACCGACGGCCGGGGCGCCAGCGCACGCGCGATCGCCACCCGCTGCCGCTGCCCGCCGGACAGCTCGTGCGGCCGGGCGGCGGCGACCCGCTCCACCGGGGTGAGGCTGACCCGGCGCAGCAGCGCGTGGACCGCCTTCTCCTCCTCCGGACCGCGCCTAGTGTGGCCGTGGATGCGCAACGGCCGGGCCAGGTGATAGCCCACGGTGTGCCGGGGATTGAGGGACGAGAAGGGGTCCTGGAAGACCATCTGGACCTGGCGGCGGTACGCGCGCAGCCCCGCCCCGCGCCGGGCCGCCGGTGCGCCGTCCAGGGTCACCGTGCCTGCCGTCGCCGTCTCCAGCCGGGCCAGGATCCGGGCCACCGTCGACTTGCCGCTGCCCGAGGCCCCGACCAGGGCGACGGTCTGCCCCGGGCGCAGACCGAAGGACACGTCGTCCACGGCCCGCAGCACGTCGCGCCGCACCGCGTTGCCGACGTTGAACTCCTTGACCAGGCCGGTCACATCGAGCGTCGTCATCGGACTCCCTCCACCGACGGTACGGGGAACGTCCCGGCCAGCAGCTCCGCCGGCGGTCCGAGCGGCCGTACCTTCGGATCGTGCAGCACACAGGCCGCACCCGACACCAGCGGCGGCACGCCCCGCGCGCACGGCTCCGCCGCCCAGGGGCAGCGCGGCGCGAAGGCGCAGCCGGACTCCGGCAGCGACAGGTCCGGCGGGCTGCCCGGGATGCCGCGCAGGCTCCGCCGCTCGCCGCGCAGCGAGGGGAAGGAGGCCATCAGGCCGACGGTGTACGGATGCCGGGGCGCGGCCTGCAGTTCGCCGGCCGGGGCCAGCTCCACCAGGCGGCCCGCGTACATGATGCCGATCCGGTCGCTGATCTCCAGCAGCAGGGACAGGTCGTGGGTGATGAAGACCACCGCGAATCCGAAGAGTTCGCGCAGCCGGTCGATCTCGCCCAGGATCTCGCGCTGCACCAGGACATCGAGGGCGGTCGTCGGCTCGTCCATCACCACCACATCGGGGTTCAGGGCCAGCGCCATGGCGATGACGACGCGCTGCCGCATACCGCCGGACAGCTCGTGCGGATAGGCGCGCATGCGCTTGCGGTCGATGCCCACGAGGTCCAGCAGTTCGGCGGCGCGCGCACGCCGCTCCTTGCGGCCGCCTCCCGCGTCATGCGCGTGCAGAGTGTCCGTGAGCTGGCGCTCCACCGGCAGCAGCGGATTGAGCGCGTTCATGGCGCCCTGGAACACCATGGAGATCCGCTCCCACCTGAAGCGCCGCAGCTCCTCGCCGCCCAGCCCCAGCACATCGGTCGCGGCGCCGTCGGGCGCGTAATGGGTCACCGAGCCGCCGGTGATACGGCCGGGGGGCCGCAGCAGCCGCGTCATGGCGTACGCGAGGGTGGACTTGCCGCAGCCGCTCTCCCCGGCCAGGCCCAGGACCTCGCCGCGGTGGACGGTGAGGCTGACGTCCCGCACCGCGCGCGTGGCGCGTTCGGCCTCGTACGCCACGCTGATGCCGTCGATGCGCAGGACGGGTTTCATGATCGGGCGCCTTTCCAGGTCCGCAGCCTCGGGTTGAGCAGCTCGTCGAGGCCGAAGTTGATCAGGGACAGGCCGGTGCCGGCCAGGGCGATGCAGGCGCCGGGCGGGACGAACCACCACCAGGCGCCGAGCTGGAGGGCCTGCCCGTTCTGCGCGAAGTAGAGCATGCTGCCCCAGGTGCGGCCGTCGAGGTTGCCGAGGCCCAGGAAGGCGAGCCCGGCGTCGGTGAGGATGGCCAGGATCAGCCCGAAGACGAACTGCGAGGCGATGATGGGGATGAGGTTCGGCAGGATCTCGAACGCCATGATCCGCCAGGTCCGTTCGCCGCTCACCTTGGCGGCTGCCACGTAGTCGCGGCTGCGCAGGCTGAGCACCTGGGAGCGCAGGACCCGGGCCGGGGCGGCCCAGGTGGTGAAGGCGATGACGAGGGCGATCACCAGCAGGCTGCGGTTGCCCACATAGTCGGTGATCATGATCACGAGCGGCAGGCCGGGCAGCACCAGCACCACATTGGTCAGCAGCGACAGGAACTCGTCCGCCGCGCCGCCCAGATAGCCGCCGACCACCCCGATCACCGTCGAGACGGCAACGGCCGCGCTCGCCGCCACCACCCCGATCAGCAGCGAGCCCCGGCTGCCGAGCAGCAGCAGCTTGAAGACGTCCTGGCCGGTGTCGGTGGTGCCGAGCCAGTGCCCGGCCGACGGCGCGAGCAGCACATCGTCGCCGACCGTCGTCGCGCCGGAGGCGAGAGCGGCGCCCACGGTGGCGAGCAGGGCGAAGAAGCCCACGATCAGCAGCCCGGCGGCGAGCTTGCGCGAGCGCGAAAGCCGCCACCGCCGGGCGCGGGCCGGCTCATGAGCGGCGTCCGGCGCGCCCGGCTGGGCGGCGGCCGAGGCCGAAGCCGAGGCCGAGGTAGGTACGGCCATGGGTCACCCTCCGTGCCGCGTACGCGGGTCGATGACGGTGTAGAGCAGGTCCACCAGGAAGTTGGCGCCGAGCACGGTGAGCGTGATCACCAGGAACAGGGCCTGCATCAGCGGATAGTCGGCGTTCTGGACCGCCTGGAGCAGCGCGAAGCCGACCCCCGGATAGCTGAAGACCGCCTCGGTGACCACCGATCCCGCCACCACGAAGCCCAGCGAGATCGCGAAGCCCGACACACTCGGCAGGACCGCGTTGCGGGCGGCGTACGCGAGCATGACGCGGCGCGGGCGCAGCCCCTTGGCCTCGGCGGTCAGGACGTAGTCCTCGTACATCGTGGACACCATCATGTTGCGCATGCCGAGCATCCAGCCGGCCACCGAGCTGAGCACGATCGTCAGCGCCGGCAGCACCCCGTGATAGACCGCCGTCCCGATGAACGCGCCCGACCAGCCGGGGGAGGCGACCGTGTCGTCGTAGCCCCCGGCCAGCGGGAACACCGGCCAGATGTTGCCGAGCAGGTAGAGCAGCACCAGCGCCAGCCAGAAGTACGGCACGGCCGCCAGGAAGGTGGCCGACGGGATGACCGCGTCCAGCCAGCTTCCGCGCCGCCAGCCGGCCAGGGCGCCCAGGCCGATGCCCAGGGTGAAGCTGATGGCGGTGGCGACGCCGACCAGGGCCACCGTCCAGGGCAGCGCCTGGGCGACGACGGTGGAGACGGGGGTGGGGAAGTAGGTGATAGACAGCCCGAAGTCCAGGTGGGCGAGGCCGCCGATGTAGTCGAGGTACTGGTGCCACAGTGACTTGCCGCCGATGCCGAACTGCAGCTCCAGCGCGCGCCGGGCCTCGGGCGGCAGGGGAGTGGTGTTCTGCGTACGGGCGATGATCACGTCCACCGGATTGCCCGGCATCATGCGCGGCAGCAGGAAGTTCAGCGACAGGGCCGCCCACACCGCGACGAGGTAGAAGGCGGCCTTGCGTCCGAGATAGCGCATGCCCGGCCGCCCTACTTCACGGGCTTCAGGCGCATGGCGACGTAACCGCTGTCCGGCGCCTGCCAGATCTCGGGGATCGCGTAGAGGTTGTCGGCGGTCGGGAAGCCGGTGACGCGGGTGTCCCGGTACTCGGTCAGGGAGCTTGCGTAGACGAGCGGGATGTAGGGCAGCTGCGCGGCGCTGACCTTCTGGATGGCGGCGTAGGCGGGCTTGAGCTTCGCCTCGTCGTTCGTCGACTCGATGGTCTCCAGCGCGCTGTCGATCGCCGGGTCGGTGAAGCGGGCGTAGTTGCCGGGCGCGTTCTGGCCGACCGGCCGGTAGAGCTTTTTGCTGAACAGGTACTTGAACATCTGGTACGGCTGCGGCCCGCCGTACGCGTTGTCGATCAGCATCTGGAACTTGCCGTTGTTGCGGTCGGCGGTCAGCGAGGCGTAACTGACCTCCTGCGGCTGGAAGTCGATGCCGATGGGCCTCAGCTCCTGCTGGATGACCTGCAGCGCGTTGATGAAGTCGCTCCACCCCGTCACCACCTTGGCGGTGATGGTGAGCTTGCGGCCCTGCCCGTCGCGCAGGATGCCGTCCGAGCCCTTCTTCCAGCCCGCGTCCGCCAGCACCTGGGCGGCGGCCGCCGCGTCGGCCTTCAGCGAGAGCGCGCCGACCTCCGGATCCAGGTACTTGCCCTGGTCGCGCTGGTTCAGGAAGGACGGCCCGGCGGGCGGGCTGTAGCCGGAGAAGGCCAGCTTGTTGAGCTGGGCGCGGTCGACGGCCAGCGAGATCGCCTTGCGCACGGGCGCCTGATCGGTCGGGAACGTCTTGGTGTTGGCCGTCAGTTCGGTCACGAAGAGCGGGGTGTTGATGTACTTGTTGTGCGGGTCCTTGGACGCGTAGACCTTCTCGATCTGCGGCACGAACAGGCCCGCCCAGTCCAGCTTCTTGGCGTTGAGCGCGGTCAGCGTCGCCGTGTTGTTGCCGTACATCACAAAGCGCAGGCCGCCGATCTGCGGCTTGCCGGGCTGCCAGTACTTGGGGTTCTTCACCACCGTGTAGGTCTGCGAGGAGAAGGACTTGAGCATGAAGGCCCCGCTGCCCACCGGATTCGGATTCTGATAGGTCGACGGGTCCTTGACCTTCTCCCAGATGTGCTTCGGGATGATGTACGTCCGTCCCGCCAGCGACCACAGCTCGGTGTACAGCGGCGCCTTGGTGGTGATCGACACCTCGTGCTCGCCCAGCACCTTGATGGCCTCGTACTCCAGGCCGCCCGTGTTGAGCTTCGGGTCGTCCTTGGCGAGCTGGTAGGTGTACGCCACGTCCTCGGCCGTCAGCGGCTGCCCGTCGGACCACTTGGCGCGCGGGTCGAGCTGGAAGGTGGCGGTGCGGCCGTCCGCCGAGAGCTTGTAGGACGTGGCGAGCCAGGGCTGGACGTCACCGGCCTTGCCCTGGTTGAAGAAGAGCAGCGGCTCGTAGATCATCCCGTAGGTCGGGGTGTTAGCGGTCTGCGGGATCGGGTTGAAGTTCCTGGTGAACTGGCCCGTCTGGCCGTTGGCCACGGTGAGGATCGGGCTGCCGCTGTCGTTCTTGGCGGTGCCCGAACCGCTGCAGGCGGCGAGCGAGGCGGCGGCGAGGATGCCGACCGCGGCGAGGGCTGTACGGCGTCGGCGCAGTGTCGTCCTGAATCGCACCGTGCTTCCTCCTTCTGGTGGGAGGGTTCCCATTCGGCGTGCGGCCCATGGAAACGGGCACTGACATCGCTGTCAACGTCTGCGTACGAAATTTTGTGAACCGGTTAAGTCGTCGCAGATCAACCGCAGATCACAGGTTTGAGGGTGCACAATTCACTTCGCGGGCCGGATTTTCCTGAACCGGTTCACGCACACGTTCACGCACACGTTCATGCACCGACCGACGAGGGGCCCAGGTGAAGCCACCCACCATCGCCGACATCGCACGCGCGGCAGGCGTCTCCAAAGGCGCCGTCTCGTACGCCCTGAACGGCAAACCGGGAGTCTCCGAGCTGACCCGGCAGCGCGTCCTGCGCATCGCCGACGAACTCGGCTGGCACCCATCCAGTGCCGCCCGCGCCCTCATCGACGGCCGCAGCGGGGCGATCGGCCTGGTCGTCGACCGGCCCGCCTGGGTGCTGGGCATCGAGTCCTTCTTCATGCAGTTCATCGCCGGTATCGAGGCCGAGCTCAGCGCCACCGGCGGCGGCACCGCCCTGCTGCTCCAGGCCACCGAGGACGCCGAGGCCGAGATGGCGGCCTACCGCCGCTGGTGGGGCGAGCGCCGGGTCGACGGTGTGATCCTGGTCGACCTGCGCGAGGACGACCCCCGCCCCGGCGTCGTGCGCGAACTGGAACTCCCGGCCGTCATCGTCGGCCACGCCGGCGGCATCGAGGGCCTGCCCTCGGTCCGGATCGACGACGGCGTCGCCATCGCCGAGGTCCTCGGCTACCTCGCCGCCCTCGGCCACCGCCGCGTCGCCCGCGTCGCCGGTCCCGGCCACTTCGTCCACACCCGCGAGCGCACCGACGCCTTCGCCGACGGCGCCCGCGCCCTCGGCCTCACCGCCGTCACCCTCACCGCCGACTACTCCGCCGAGGGCGGCGCCCAGGCCACCCGCCGCCTGCTGTCCGGCCTTGAGCGCCCCACCGCCATCGTCTACGACAACGACGTGATGGCCGTCGCCGGACTCGGCGTCGCCCAGGAAATGGGCCTCGACGTCCCCGCCGACCTCTCCCTCGTCGCCTGGGACGACAACGCCCTGTGCAGCCTGGTCCGCCCCGCTCTCACCGCCGTCGGCCGCCATGTCCCCGAGCACGGCCGGCAGGCGGTGCGCACCCTGCTCAAGGTGATCGCAGGCGAGCCGGTCACCGACGTGACCATCGCCCCGCCCGTCCTCGTCCCCCGGGCCAGCACGGCGCCCGCCCGTTGATTCGCAGCCACCGCCGACCCCGTTGACCCTTAACCGGTTAAGTGCTTCCATCGAGGGCGCGATTCCTTCCCAGGGAGGTCCCCCGTATGAGCCGTCCCCGTCCCCCGCGCCCCCGCCCCCTGCCCCCCATGTGGCTCGGCGTCAACTTCTGGTCCCGCGGCGGCGGCCCGCTGATGTGGCGCCCCGGCACCTACGACCCCGCCCTCGTCCGCGAAGAGCTGCGCACCCTCCACGACCACGGCCTCAACATGACCCGGTCGTTCTTCTACTGGCCCGACTTCCACCCCGAGCCCGACCGCCTCGACGAGGACTGCCTCCGCCACTACGCGGACTTCCTCGACGCCCACCAGGAGCTCGGCCTCACCACCGTCCCCACCTTCATCGTCGGCCACATGTCCGGCGAGAACTGGGACCCCGCGTGGCGGCAGGGCCGCGACCTCTACACCGACGTCTGGATGGTCGCCCGCCAGTCCTGGTTCATCACCGAGACCACGGCACGCTTCGCGGATCACCCCGCGGTCTCCGGCTGGCTCATCACCAACGAAATGCCGATCTACGGCGACCGCTCAGCCACCCGGGAGTCCGTCACCGCCTGGGCCCAGCTCATGGTCCAGGCCGTCCGCGCCGGCGGCGGCACCCAGCCCGTCTCCATCGGCGACGGCGCCTGGGGCGTCGAGAACAGCGGCCACGACAACGGCTTCTCCGTAAGGGACTTGGCGGAGCTGACGGACTTCATCGGCCCCCACGTCTACCCCATGGGCGACGACGTGGTCCGCCAGCACCACACCGCCGCCTTCATCTGCGAGCTCGCCGGGACGTTCGGACTCCCCGTCGTCCTGGAGGAGTTCGGCCTCTCCACCGACTTCGCCGCCGCCGACCACGCCTGCCACTACTACCGCCAGGTCCTCCACCACACCCTCCTCGCGGGCGCCACCGGCTGGATCGCCTGGAACAACACCGACTACGACAACCTCATCCACCAGGACCCCTACCGCCACCACCCCTTCGAGCTCCACTTCGGCCTCACCACGGCCGACGGCACCCCGAAACCGCACCTGGGCGAACTCGCCGCCTTCGCCCGCACCCTGCGCGAAATCGACGCCCCCGCCTGCCGTCGCGAGCCCCCGCAGGCCCTCCTCCTCGTCCCCTCCTATCTCGAAGGCATCTTCCCCTTCACCGAGGACGGCGACCGCTCCGAACCCTTCGACGTCCTCCGCCAGGCCTACGTCGCCGCCCGTGCGGCCGACCTCCCGATCGGCGTGACCCGCGAGCGGGACGGCTTCGCGGACGGCTCCGCGGACGGCTCCGCGGACACCGCGCGGCTGTACCTCGTACCGTCGTTGAAGCAGCTCACCGCCCCCACCTGGTACCGCCTCGAAGCCCTCGCCGAAGCCGGCGCCACCGTCTACGTCTCCTACAGCCACGGCTCCCACGGCGTCCAGCGCGGCCCCTGGCACTCCCACCTCGACCGCTTCTTCGGCGTCCGCCACCGGCTCCGCTACGGCCTCGTCGACCCCCTCACCGACGACGAAGCCGAATTCACCTTCGTCTCCGACCTCGGCCCCCTCCGGCGCGGCACAACCCTCCGGTTCCGCATCGCCGGCACCGCCCACAGCCGCTCCTACCTCCCCGTCGAGCCCGACGGCGCGGACGTCCTCGCCATCGACGCCCACGGCCGCCCCGCTCTTCTGCGACGCCGAGTCGGCGACGGCTCGATCGTCCTCTCCACGTACCCCCTGGAACGGATGGCCGCCGCCTCCCCTGCCGTCAACCCCGAGGACACGCAGCTCCTCTACGACGCGCTCGCCGACCTCGCCGGCATCACCCGCACAGTCCGCGTCGACGACCGCCGCGTCGCGGCGGCCGTCCTCCACCACCCGGACGGGCGCCGTTTTGCCGTTCTGAGCAGCCAGTCCGACGTGCCGGTGGCTGTCAAGCCGGTGGTTCACGGCGGCTTCCTGGATGCCCTCGAACTGGGCCCCTACGGGGTGGTCGTACGGGAGATCGGCGCCTTGCCGTAGCGTCGCAGCGGTGCTGCCTGCACCGGTGCCGTTGCGGTGCCGTCTGCCATGACTGGCGGTTCCGTCCTCAAGCGCCGGACGGGCTGGGTTGGCCGTGGGGTCGGGGGCGCCTGCCGGGGTCTCTCTCCTCGGCGCTCGCGACTCGGGCACCTTCAGTCCGTGCCCGGGATCCTCGCTCGTCGCCTGCGGGAGAACCCCTCCACCGCCCCCGCCCGGCCCAGGGGAGGTGGGCGGTGCCCCCGGGTCGACGGCCGGAGGCCGGCGCAGCGGTCCGAAGCCAGCGAAGCGCCCGCGAGGACCGCGCAGGAGGATAGGGGCCCTCGCTCGTCGCCTGCGGGAGAACCCCTCCACCGCCCCCGCCCGGCCGGAAGGGCATCATCAGCCCGTCCGAGCCTGAGGACCCGTACCCCCACCGGCCGGTGGCCGCCAACCGGCCGAAGGGGACGGTGGAGGGATGCGCCCGGAAGCGACGAGCGAGGATCCCGGGCACGAACAAGGCCGACCCGAGTCGCGAGCGCTGAGGACGCAGTCCCGGCAGGCGGCCCCGACCCCAGACGAAACGGCAGGCGCACACCGGCCGACCCAGCCCGTCCGGCGCTTGAGGACGGAACCGGCAACCCCGACCGACGGCACCGTAACAACAGGCCTACGCGATAGCGCGCGGCGGAATCTCCCCCGACCCCCGGGCAATGAGCCGGCACGGCAGTTCGACTCGCGCCGGCTCCCCGGACGCGCCGTCGAGCCGCTGGAAGAGCAGCCGCGCCGCGGTAAGCCCCAGCAGGGCCGGGTCCTGGGCGACGACCGTGACGCCGGGCCGCAGCAGATCCGCGAGCTCGAAGTCGTCGAAGCCGACGAGGGCGACCTGGCCGGGGCCGTCGCGATCGCGGTCGCCCTCGTAGAGGACGCGCACCGCGGTGACCGTGATGCGGTTGTTGCCGGCGAAGAGAGCCGTGATCGGCTCGGGCCCGGCAAGCATTCGCTCAAGCTCGGCACGTACGCGCTCGGGGGAGGTCGGCCCGGAGGAGACCCACGCGTCCCGGACGGCCAGGCCGGCCGAGGCCATCGCCTCGCGGTACCCGCGCAGCCGCTCGGCCGCCGTGTGGATGTGCGGCTGGTCGCCGATGAAGCCGATGCGGCGGTGGCCGTGGGCGATGAGGTGGGCGACGCCGTCCCGCGTGCCGCCGGCGTTGTCGCTGAGGACGACGTCCGCGTCGATGCGGCCGGCCGGGCGGTCGACGAAGACCGTGGCGACGCCGGCGGCGATCTCGGGCTCCAGGTAGCGGTGGTCGTCGCTGGCGGGGACGACCACCAGACCGTCGACCCGCCGTGCGCAGAAGGCCAGTACAAGCTCCTGCTCGCGGTCGGCGTTCTCCGCGCTGGACCCGGTGAACAGAAGCGTCCCGTGGGCGCGGGCGAGGTCCTCGACGGCCCGGCTCAAGGGGGAGTAGAAGGGGTCGGCCAGATCCTCCAGCACCAGCCCGATGCTGGCCGTACGGCCCTTCCGCAGCAGCCGCGCGCTGTCGTTGCGGCGGAAGCCGAGCGCTTCGATGGCGGACTGGACGCGGGCGATGGTGTCGTCGGTGACTCCGGGTTCCTCGTTGACGACGCGGGAGACGGTCTTGAGGCCGACGCCGGCGCGGGCCGCGACATCCTTCATGGTGGGGCGGGCGGTGAGGGTGCGCGGAATCTCGGTCACAGGCGGATCCTAGGGGCTGGACAACGTTGTCAACAAAGGGTGAGACTACCGCCATGCGCACCGAATACACGGCCGGGCCGCCCGCCGCGCCCCGACCGTCCGCCGAGACCGCCCCGCTGATCGCCGCGCTGGACATCGGCGGTACGAAGATCGCCGGTGCGCTGGTGGACCCGGACGGCCGGCTGCTCGTACGGGCCCTGCGGCCCACGCCCGCGCGGGAGGACGGGGCGACGGTGATGCGTGCCGTCGAAGAGGTGATCGCCGAGCTCCGCGCCGCCCCGCAGTGGCCGACCGTGGTGGCGGTCGGGATCGGCAGCGCGGGCCCCGTCGATGCCTCGGTGGGCACCGTCAGTCCGGTGAACGTGCCGGGGTGGCGGGACTACCCGCTGGTCGCGGGGGTCACGGAGGCGTCCGGGGGGCTGCCCGTGGTGCTGACCGGGGACGGTGTGGCCATCGCGGCGGCGGAGCACTGGCTGGGCGCGGCGCGGGGCCATGACAACGCGGTGTGCATGGTCGTGTCGACCGGCGTCGGCGGCGGCCTGGTGCTCGGCGGGAGCGTCTATCCGGGGCCGACGGGCAACGCGGGCCACATAGGCCACATCAGCGTGGACCTCGACGGAGACCCGTGCCCCTGTGGCTCGCGCGGCTGCGTCGAGCGCATCGCGAGCGGCCCCAACATCGCCCGCCGCGCCCTGGAATCGGGCTGGCGCCCCCTGGCCGGGGCCGAGCCGACCGCCGCCGCCGTCGCGGACTCGGCCCGTGCCGGGGACCCGGTGGCGCTGGCCTCCTTCGACCGCGCCGCTCAGGCGCTGGCCGCCGGCATCGCCGCCACCGCGACCCTCGTCGAGCTCGGGATCGTGGTGATCGGCGGTGGCGTCGCCGGGGCCGGGCCGCTGCTGTTCGACCCGCTGCGGGCCCACCTCGGCCGCTACGCGACGCTGTCCTTCACCTCCGGCGTGAAGGTGGTCCCGGCCCTGCTCGGTACGGACGCTGGGCTGGTCGGCGCCGCGGCCGCCGCGGCGCAGGCGCTGCGGCCAGCGGGGTTCAGCTCGGCGGGCTGAGGGCCGCGGCCAACCGGGGCAGGCTGCCGGTGACGGCGGCGAGGGCGAAGTGGTCGTGGTAGTCGCGTGATTGGGAAGAACCCTTCGAGCTGTACGCGGAGGACGTGAGCGTCGGGCCTGATGGCCGGGCTCCGTCGGGCCCTCGCGTTTGCAGACGCCGATGATCCGGGCAATTCGTAGGGGGCTACGGAATAGGGGGCACCGTGATCGTCTGGCTCAACGGAACCTTCGGAGCTGGCAAGACCAGCGCGGCACGCGAACTGCTCGACCTCATACCGGGCAGCGTGCTCTACGACCCGGAAATCATCGGCGCCGGACTGCGGATGCTGCTGCCGGAGAAGCGGCTCGGGGAGGTCTCCGACTACCAGGACCTGCCGTCCTGGCGGCGCCTCGTCGTCGACACGGCGGCGGCCGTGCTCAGTGAGGTCAGCGGGCCGCTCATCGCCCCGATGACGCTGCTGCGGCAGGACTACCGTGATGAGATCTTCGGCGGCCTGGCCTCGCGGCGGATCCCGGTGCGGCATGTGCTGCTGCACGCTGAGGAAACGATCCTGCGCGAGCGGATCGCGCAGCGCGAGGAGATTCCCGACGACCCCGAGGCCAGCGCGTCGGTGCGCGACTGGTGTCTGGGCCACCTCGCCGCCTACCAAGAAGCGCTGCCGTGGCTCACCGGCGACGCGCACACCATCGACGCGGGAGCGCTCACGCCGCGCGAGACCGCCGAGCGGATCGCCGAGGCCGTCCGGGCGGGGGAGGGGGCCTGCGACATCGTGCAGACCCCCGAACCCACCGCCGAGACCCTGGCGGCCGGCGTGCTGCTCTTCGACGAACACGACCGGGTGCTGCTCGTCGACCCGACCTACAAGCCCGGCTGGGAGTTCCCCGGCGGCGTAGTAGAGCCCGGTGAGCCCCCGGCGCGGGCCGGCATGCGCGAGGTCGCCGAGGAACTCGGCCTCGAACTCCCCGCCGTCCCCCGGCTCCTGGTCATCGACTGGGAGCCGCCGAACCCGCCCGGCTACGGTGGCCTGCGGCTGCTCTTCGACGGCGGCCTGCTGACCGCCGCCGACGCCGAACGCCTCCTGCTGCCCGGGTCGGAGCTGCGCGGCTGGCGCTTCGCCACCGAGGACGAGGCCGCGGACATGCTGCCGCCGGTGCGCCTGTCACGCCTCCGATGGGCCCTGCGAGCCCGCGAACGCGCCACCGTGCTCAACCTCGAAGCGGGCGTGCCCGTCGGCTAGGGCCTGTCCGGCCAAGATCGACCGGACAGGCCCTAGTACGGTGGCCGGTTCTGTCCTCAATCGCCGGACGGGCTGAATTCAGCCCGTCCGGCGATCAGTTCGCCTTGGATGCCGCGTAGTTCCGCAGGAAGAGCGCCTCGGCCAGCGACAGCTTCTCCAACTCCTCCGGGGAGACGCTCTCGTTGACCGCGTGGATCTGCGCCTCGGGCTCGCTGAGCCCGATGAGCAGGATCTCGGCCTCCGGGTAGAGGGTGGCCAGGGTGTTGCACAGCGGGATGGAGCCGCCCTGGCCGGCGATCTCCAGGTCCTTGCCGTAGGCGGCGTGCATGGCCTGGGCCATGGCTGCGTAGGCGGGGCTGGAGGTGTCGGCGCGGAAGGCCTGGCCGCTGCCGCGCTGGATGACCTCGACACGGGCGCCCCAGGGGGCCGCCGCCTCAAGGTGGGCGGTGAGCAGCTTGGCGGCGTCCTGGGCGTCGACGCCGGGCGGGACGCGCAGGCTCACGAGCGCGCCGGCGGTCGCCTGGACCGAAGGCGTCGCGCCGATGACCGGCGGGGCGTCGATGCCGAGCACGGTGACGGACGGCCGGGCCCAGATGCGGTCGGCGATGGTGCCGGTGCCGACCAGCGCGACGCCGTCCAGAACCTTCGCGTCGCCGCGGAAGTCGTCCTCGGGATACTGCAGGCCTTCCCAGGAGCCTTCGCCGGACAGGCCGTCGACCGTCGTCGCGCCGGTCTCGTCGCGCAGCGAGGCGAGGATCTGGATCAGCGCGGCGAGGGCGTCCGGCGCGGCGCCGCCGAACTGACCCGAGTGCAGATTGCCGCCGAGCGTGCTGACCCGCACCTCCACCAGCGCCATACCCCGCAGTGTCGCCGTGACGGTCGGCAGGCCGACCCGGAAGTTGCCGGAGTCCCCGATGACGATCGTGTCCGCCGCCAGCAACTCGGGGTGTGCCTCGGCGTAGCGCTCCAGGCCGCCGGTGCCCTGCTCCTCCGAGCCCTCCACGATGACCTTGACGTTGACCGGCACCCCGCCCTGCTCGCGCAGTGCCCGCAGTGCGGTCAGGTGCATGATGACGCCGCCCTTGCAGTCCGCGGCGCCCCGCGCGTACCAGCGGCCGTCTCGCTCGGTCAGCTCGAACGGCGGTGAGATCCAGGCAGCCTCGTCCAGCGGCGGCTGCACGTCGTAGTGCGCGTACAGCAGCACCGTGGGCGCTCCTGCGGGTCCGGGCAGGTGTCCGTACACCGACTGGGTGCCGTCCGGGGTGTCCAGGACGGCGATGTCCTGGAAGCCTTCCGCGTCCAGCGCCCGCGCCACCCAGCGGGCGGCGTCCTCGCACTCGCTCTTGGGGAACTGGCGCGGGTCCGCGACCGACCGGTAGGACACCAGTTCGGCCAGTTCGGTGCGGGCCCGTGACATGAGCGAGGCGACGGTTTCCGCGAGGGGTCCGGCGGAAGGGGCGGTGGACATGGGCGCTCCTTGTGGGTGCGGGTGGTCGTGATCGATGGTGCCACAGGGAGCCTGCCGGGCATCGCGCAATAGGATGCGGCTGAGCAGGGGCGACGGCAGTCGGCGGGTTGATCGGGAGCGGAAGCACACGTGAGCAGCGAGCATGGGACGCAGGACGGCAGCGAGTCGGCGGAGCACGCGGAAAACGCGGAGAACGCCGAGAGCGCCGAGAGCGCCGAGAGCGCAGCCGCCGTGCCCGAGGAGGTCTGGGATGTCGTCGTGGTCGGCGCCGGTCCGGCCGGGGCCTCGGCTGCCTATGCCGCGGCGACCGCCGGACGCCGGGTGCTGATCCTGGAGAAGGCCGAACTGCCCCGCTACAAGACCTGCGGCGGCGGCATCATCGGCCCGTCCCGCGACGCGCTGCCGCCCGGTTTCGAACTCCCGCTCCGCGAGAGGGTGCACGCGGTGACCTTCAGCCTCAACGGCAGGCTGGTCCGCACCAAGCGCTCCCGGCAGATGCTCTTCGGGCTCATCAACCGCCCCGAGTTCGACGCCGGACTTGTCGAGGCCGCGCAGGGCGCCGGGGCCGTGCTGCGCACCGGCACCGCCGTCTCCCGAGTCGAGCAGCACGGGCCCGCGGTGCCCGACCGGCGCACCGTCGCGGTGGTGCTCAGCGACGGCGGCACCGTGCTCGCCCGGTCCGTGGTCGGCGCGGATGGAAGCGCCAGCCGGATAGGCGCCCACGTCGGCGTCAAACTGGACCAGGTCGACCTGGGCCTGGAGGCCGAGATCCCGGTGCCGGCGGAGGTGGCCGAGGACTGGGCGGGCCGGGTGCTCATCGACTGGGGCCCGCTGCCCGGCAGTTACGGCTGGGTGTTCCCCAAGGGCGACTCGCTCACGGTCGGGGTCATCTCCGCCCGGGGCGACGGCGGCGCGACCAAGCGCTACCTCGACGACTTCGTGGCCCGCCTCGGCCTGGCCGGTTTCGAGCCCAGCATCTCCTCCGGCCACCTGACCCGCTGCCGCTCCGACGACTCCCCGCTCTCGCGGGGCCGGGTGCTGGTCTGCGGTGACGCGGCCGGGCTGCTGGAGCCGTGGACCCGCGAGGGCATCTCGTACGCGCTGCGCTCGGGCCGGCTGGCGGGGGAGTGGGCGGTCCGTATCTCGGAGGCGCACGATGCGGTCGACGCCCGCCGGCAGGCGCTCAACTACGCCTTCGCGGTCAAGGCCGGGCTGGGCGTGGAGATGGGCGTGGGGCGGCGGATGATGACCCTGTTCGAGAAGCGCCCGGGCGTGCTGCATGCCGTGCTCACCACCTTCCCTCCCGCGTGGAACGCCTTCGCCAGGATCGTGCGGGGTTCGAGCTCGCTCGCCGAGCTGGTCCGGACCCATCCGCTGGCACGCCGGGCGTTGAACGCCATGGACCGGCCGTGACCGTCGGCCTGTGACAGAGCTGTTGAACTACTCGCTCATAGAAGCCCTGTTCGGGGGCACACACTTTCCAGGAGGTGCCGACGATGCCCATACGCAACGACGCTGGCCGGATGCCCTGGTGGGCCCGGCTCGCCGCCGGACTGCTCGTATTCGCCGGACTGCTCGTGCTCGTGGCCAAGGCCGACCTGATCCCTGGTCTGCCCAACCCGTTCGCCGAGGAGACCAAGGACCGCACGGGTCCTGTTGTGCTCAAATCCATCAAGGACATGAGCCGGTTCGAGGGCGCCAGCGGGAACTTCCAGGTCGTGGTCGACCTGGAGAAGGACGCCACGTTCCTGCCCGACGCGGTGCGCGGAAGGCGCACCCTTTATGTCGGCGCAGGCAGCGTCGACGCCTATGTCGACTTCGGGAAGCTCGGCGACAACGCGGTGAAGGTCTCCGACGACCGCACCTCGGCGTCGGTCCAACTGCCGCACGCCGCCCTGGAGCGCACCTCGCTCGACCCCAAGCGTTCCTATGTCGTGGCCCAGCAGCGCGGTTTCTTCGACCGGCTCACCGACTTCTTCTCCTCCAACCCCGACCAGCAGCAACAGGTCCAGCAGCTCGCCGCGGACAAGATCCAGGCCGCCGCGAAGGACAGCGGTCTCGGCAAGCGTGCCGAGGCCAACACCCGGTCCATGCTTCAGCAACTGCTCACGTCGCTGGGTTTCACCAAGGTCTCCGTGACCTTCAGCTGACCGGCGTTATCCGGAAGACGGGGTGCCTGGGGGCGATCGCCCTCAGCTCCTCGTCCGACGACTCCGGTCCGACCCCGCCGAAGAACACCCCGACCTCCGCCTTCCAGCGCTTGAGGTAGGCCCGCAGCAACTGCACCTTGTCGTCGTCCGCCACCTCGGTGGCCGTGAAGTCCTCGGACTTCTTCCCGAGCAGCAGCTGCCCGCCTCCGGCGGCCCGCATGTTGTGCGTCCACTGGACATGGCCCCGAGGGGCGACCAGGTAGCGCTGTCCCTCGAAGGTCAGCAGGTTGACCGGGGTGCGCCGCCACTCGCCGCTCTTCCTGCCCCGCACGGCCAGCACACGCGAGCCCCACACGCTGAGCCCGCGCCGGGTCAGCCAGGCCACAAGGCGGTTGAGGACATTGACCGTGAACCAGCCGGGCTTCAGCACGTGTTCGGACATTGTGTCTCCCCTGGAATGTGAGAGCGGCGCTCTCGCTTGAGATCAGTGTTGCATCGCGCTCAACGAAAAGCAAGAGCGGTGCTCTCGTTGTTGGTCGTTGCTCCGATCGGTGGCACACTGTCTCCATGAGTGTGATCCGAGGAGCCAGGGAGCGGGCTCGAATCGAAGTGACCGCCGCCATCAAGGAGGAGGCACGGCGACAGCTCGCCGCCGAGGGAGCCTCGCGGCTGTCGCTGCGGGCCGTGGCCCGGGAGCTGGGGATGGTCTCCTCGGCCCTGTACCGCTACTTCCCGAGCCGGGACGACCTGCTGACCGCCCTCATCATCGACGCGTACGACGCGGTCGGCGCGGAAGCGGAGCAGGCCCTGGCCGGATCCGAGGGCAGCGATCCGGTGCGGCGCTGGACCGCGGTCTGCCGGGCCGTACGCGGCTGGGCGCTGGAGCATCCCCATGAGTACGCCCTGATCTACGGCTCGCCCGTGCCCGGCTACACTGCGCCGCTGGACACCATCGGACCCGCCGCCAGGGTCGGCCTGGCCCTCGTCGCCGTGGCCGAGGACGCGCATACCGCCGGGGCGATGGCGGCGCCGCACGAGGCGGCGGTGCCGCTCCCGGAAGCGGTGCGCGCCGACGCGTGGCGGCTGGTGAAGGACCTGGACCGCGACCTGCCGGAGACCGCAGTGGCGGGGCTGGTCGCCGCCTGGGCCCAGCTGTTCGGCCTCATCAGCTTTGAGCTCTTCGGCCAGTTCAACAATGTGGTCGACGCGCGGGAGGAGTTCTTCGGCCATGCCGTCGGGACCCTCGCCCACCAGGCCGGGATCAGGGCCCGCCCGGTACTTCCCGCGGAGTAGACACGACCACCACCGCCGGCTGACGCCGGATACCGCGCCGCCGGTCTAGCGTGGCCGCATGACGGACGACAGCCGGCCCCGGCGGCCGGGCGCGGGGCCACCCTGGCTGCGCCGTGCCCGGGGCGGCCCGGCTTCCCGGTGGCCCTGGGTCTCCTCGCTCGCGATCGCCGTCTTCCAGGTGGCCGGCTCCACCCTTGCCGGGCACCGCCAGCCCGGTCGCGTCGAGCTCGACACGCTCGGCTACGCCCTGCTCCTGGCCGGTCCGGCGCTGCTCCTCCTGCGCCACCGCACGCCGGTCGCCGTGGCGGCGGGCACCTCTGCCGTCACCCTCGTCTACATCGCCCTCGGCTACCCGTACGGGCCTGCCTTCGTCAGCCTCGTCGTCGCCTACTTCGTCGCGGTCGACGCAGGCCACCGCCGGGCCGTCATCGCGATTGCGGCGGTCGCCTACGCGGCCCACCTCGTGACCGGGATGTGGCTCTACCGGTGGCTGCCGCCCGCCGGCGACGGCCCCGCCTCCTGGGCCGAGGCGTCGGGCGCCGGGGCCTGGCTGCTGGCCATCCTCGCCGGCGCCGAACTCGTGCGCGTACGCCGGGAGCGGTTCGTCCGCGAGCGGCGCGAACGGGCCGAGGCCGAACGCCGGCGGGCCGACGAGGAGCGGCTGCGCATCGCCCGCGAGCTGCACGATGTGCTGGCCCACAGCATCTCGGTGATCAACGTCCAGGCGGGCGTCGCCCTCGCCCTCATCGACGACCGACCGGAACAGGCCCGGGTGGCCCTGACCACCATCAAGCAGGCGAGCAAGGAGGCCCTCGGTGAGGTCCGCCAGGTGCTCGGCGCCCTGCGGACACCGGGGGACGCGCCCCGCTCGCCCGCGCCCGGCCTGGACAGGCTGGCCGAACTGGCCGAACAGGCGGCAGGCGCCGGACTGGCCGTCGAGATCGCGGTGGACGGCACCCGGTTCCCGCTGCCGCCCGGCGTGGATCTGGCCGCCTTCCGTATCGTGCAGGAAGCGCTGACCAACATCGTCAGGCACTCGGGATCACGCACCGCACGCGTACGCATCGGATACCGGCCGGAAGGACTCCTCATCGCTGTCGATGACGACGGTCCCGCCACCGCGACAGAAGAGACCGGCGGCGGCAACGGCCTCGTCGGCATGCGTGAGCGTGCGGCCGCGCTCGGCGGCACCGTCGAGGCCGGGCCCCGTCCCGACGGCGGCTTCAGCGTCCTGGTGCGTCTGCCGCACGCCGACAAGGAGGGCCGATGATCCGGGTACTGCTCGCCGACGACCAGGCGCTGGTGCGCGCCGGATTCGCCGCGCTGCTCGACGCCCAGCCAGGCATCGAGGTCGTCGGTGAGGCCGCCGACGGCGCGGCCGCGCTGCGCCTGGTGCGCGAACTCAACCCGGACACCGTGCTGATGGACATCCGGATGCCAGTCATGGACGGCCTTGAGGCGACCCGGCGGATCACCTCGGATCCGGCACTGGCCGGGGTCAGGGTGGTCATCCTCACCACCTTCGAGCTCGACGAGTACGTCTTCGAGGCGATCCGCGCCGGCGCCTCCGGCTTCCTCGTCAAGGACACCGAACCGGAGGAACTGGTCCGCGCGGTACGGGCGGTGGTGGACGGGGACGCCCTGCTCTCGCCGGGCGTGACCCGCCGCCTCATCGAGGAGTTCGCCGCCCGCTCCAAGGAGCCTGCCGCCGCCGCGAGCCTGCAGCACCTCACCGAACGCGAACGCGAGGTGATGGCCCTGGTCGGGATCGGCCTGTCCAACGACGAGATCGCCCGCCGCCTCGTGGTCAGCCCGCTCACCGCCAAGACCCATGTGAGCCGCACCATGGTCAAGCTCGGCGCCCGCGACCGCGCACAACTGGTCGTCCTCGCCTACGAGTCCGGCCTGGTCCGGCCCGGCTGGCTCGGCTAGACCAGGGACTGGTTCAGGGGCCAGGCCCTAGCGGCGGCCCGTCCGCTCGAAGCGGCGCAGCACCAGGCCAACCCGGCCGCAGAACACGACTATCGCCGCTACGACCCCGGCGGCGAGCCAGCCGCCCCTGGCCGCGCCGTGCGCCTGCCCGGCCAGCACCGGGCCGGTGAACGCGGCCAGTGTGACGGCGGCGAGTATCGCCCCGGTCAGCGCCGCGAACATCATCTCCACAGTCACGGCGTCCCGTTCCGCCTGCGTGCGGGTCCCGCGCATCGGCCGCTCCTCCCCCTGGACGGTAGTCACGCAAGTCTCGCACGCAGGTCGGACATTCACCCGGGATCAGTCGTGCACCGGCACCGCCGCCGTCTCCGCTGTGGTCGGAGCACTGGTGGCCGGGGCGCTCTCCGTGGACGACGCGACGACGATCTCGTACGGATTACGGCGGCGGCGCAGTCCGGTGAGTGTGATCAGCAGCCCGCCGAGCGCGACCGCGCTGACCACCACCAGGCCCGGCCGGTAGCTGTCCAGGACCGTCTGCGGGGTGGCCGGGCCGTGGCCCGCGTTCGCCGTGACCACGGCGGTCACCACGGCGAGGAAGATGGCGCCGCCGACCTGGAAGGAGGTGTTGAGCAGCCCGGAGACCATGCCCTGTTCGTCGTCCTCGACGCCGTTGGTGGCCTGGATGTTGAGCGAGGGGAAGACCAGGGCGCAGGCCGCGCCGAGCAGCAGCATCGAGGGCAGGATCACGGCCGCGTACTGCGGGGTGAGGGTGATCCGCAGGAAGAGCACATAGCCCACGACCAGTGCGGTGAAGCCCGCCGCGATCACCCGTGGGGTGCCGAACCGGTCGACCAGTGGCCCGATGCGGGTCGAGGCGAGGGCGACCAGGGCGCCGGCGGGCAGGAAGGCGAGCGCCGTCTGCAGGGCGGACCAGCCGAGCAGCGACTGCATGTACTGGGTGACCAGGAACTGGAAACCGACGTACGAGCCGAAGAAGGCGGCGCCGCCGAGGTTGGCGCGGATCTGGTCGGCCGAGCGGAACACGCCGAGCCGGATCAGCGGGTGGGAGCTGCGCCGCTCGATCGCCACGAACGCCGCGAGCAGCGCCGCGACCACGGCGAAGGACAGCAGGGTGCGGGCCGAGGCCCAGCCCGCCCGGGGCGCCTCGACGACGGTGAAGACGAGCAGCAGCATCGCGGCGGTGCCGGTGAGCGCGCCGGGCAGGTCGTAGCCACGGCCCGGGCCGTGCTCGCGGGGGCTCTTGGGGATCAGCCGCAGCCCGGCGGTCAGGGCGATCAGCGCGATGGGCGCGGGCAGCAGCATCGTCCAGCGCCAGCCGACCTCGGTGAGCAGGCCCGACAGCACCAGGCCCATGGAGAAGCCGGTGGCGCCGCAGGTGGTGTAGATGCTGAGGGCGCGGTTGCGGACCGGGCCCTCGGCGAAGGACGTGGTGATGATGGACAGCCCGGCGGGCGCGGTGAACGCGGCGCTCAGGCCCTTGATGAAGCGGGAGGCGATCAGCAGCCCGCCCGAGTCGACGAGGCCGCCGAGCAGGGACGCGGCGGCGAAGACGGCGAGCGCGACGAGGAAGACCCGGCGGCGGCCGAGCAGGTCGGCGGCCCGGCCGCCGAGCAGCAGCAGCCCGCCGTAGCCCAGGATGTAGCCGCTCACGATCCATTGGAGCGACGAGGTGGACAGATCGAGGTCATGGGCGATGGACGGCAGGGCGACGCCGACCATGGAGACGTCCAGGGCGTCGAGGAAGAGCGCCGCGCACAGGACGAGAAGCGTGCCCCACTGGCGGGGGCTCCAGCTCGCTGGGGAGTCAGAAGGCATGTGCGGCAGACTTCCATGCGCGCGCATTCAATGCAAGTGCATTTAATGCCTGTGCATTCAGGTGGGATTTTCTGGTACCGTGCACCCATGACCGGCGTGAATACCGAGGATGCGCTCGTTGAGCAGTGGCGGGAGGTTCTCGCGCTGCACGCGCGCACCGCCTGCGAGCTCGACCGCGAGCTGCACCAGCACGGGCTGGGCGCGAGCGACTTCGAAGTGCTCGACATCCTCGCCGAGGACAGCCCTGAGGACGGTGGCTGCACCTTCCGTGTCCAGGAGCTCGCCGACCGTGTGCATCTGAGCCAGAGCGCGCTGTCCCGGCTGGTCGGCCGTCTGGAGAAGGACGGTCTGGTCAGCCGCGGGATCTGCGCCGAGGACCGGCGCGGCGTACGAGTCTCGCTGACCGACGCGGGCCGCGAGCGGCACGCCGAGGCCAGGCCCGTACAGCGTGCCGTACTGCAGCGGATGCTCAGCCGCGACTGACGCGGAGTTTCACACGACCAGGTCCTTGGCCGGCTTGCGCCGCACGTAGAGCTGCTTGCGCACCTTCGCGACGACCGAGCCGTCCGCCGCCACCACGTCGTTCTCGAACCAGACGAGCGCCTTGCCGCCGTCCGCCGTCACCCGGCGGATCTCCTCCAGCCGGTGCTCGGTCAGCTTGAACTCGGCGAAGACATCGCCCTTGCCCGGTGCGACGAAGTCGATCTCGCCGGCCTTGTCCCAGACGATGTACTCCGGGCCCAGGGTGTTCATGACCAGCAGCATCCAGAACGGGTCGCTCATCGCGAACAGCGATCCGCCGAAGTGCGTCCCCACGTAATTGCGGTTGTACCAGTGCATGCGCAGCCGGACCCGCGCCGAACTCCAGTCGTCGGCTATCTCCAGCACCCGCACGCCCGAGAAGAGGTACGGCGGCCACCAGTTGACCATGCGCAGAGTGGATTTGGGCGTAGCGGTACGACGGCGACGGGGCATGACTTGAACGCTAGACGATCGCCGCGGTGCGCCGCCACAGCTCCATGATCGATGCGTCGCCGGATATCTCCAGCCCTTCGTACGGACCCCGGTTCCACAGTGCGAGATACAGCTCCGCCGCCGTCCCGTGCACGGCACAGTCCGCATCACCTGCGCCGCTTCCGCTTCCGCGCTCCGTGCGCAGCGGGTCGGCCGACAGGTGCACCAGCCACTCGCCCTGCCCGGCCGGCACGTCCACCGCCCGCACCCGCAGGGTCCGGGGCCGGTCGGTGCGCACCCGGCTCTTGGGCCGTGCATGGAAGCCCGTCAGCAGCTCGTCCACGCCGTCGGCCGCGAAAGCGGCGCCGATGGGGGAGGGCTCCACGCCGAGTGCCGCCTCCGCGTCCACCCGGTGCACCGTGGTCTCGTGCGCCTGCCGCCGAGCCCAGAACTCCCGCGCGGACGGGGCGGGCAGGAAGTAGAAGCACTCCAGGTCCGCCGGAGCCGCCGCCAGCGAGTCCACCAGGTGCTGGTGCCCCTCGCGGAACCAGGGCAGCAACTCCCCGTCCCCGGGGGTGTCACCGGTTATCGGCCCGCCGGTCATCAGCCGGTCCACCACGAAACCGGCCGCCCAGCGGTGAACGACGCCCTGGTGCCGTACGAGATCGCTCACCCGCCAGTCCGGGCACGTCGGCACACCGGCCGTGATGCCGGCCTTTTCGGCGGCGGCCGCCATCAGCACGCCCTCCCGGCGCAGCACCTCGATGAACTCATCAGCTCCCATGGCCTCCATGCCACGATTGTGGCATCAGGGTCTGACAACGCCCCGGTCCTGCTCCTGCTCCTGCTGCCGCTCGCGCTGCCGTTGCCGGTAGCGCGAGAAGAGCCCCAGCAGTACGGCGTTGACCAGTGCGGAGATCAGCATCGCCACCACGGCGAGCACATACCCGTCCCAGCCGTACGTCGCCTCGACGGTGTTGATCCCGCTGACCGAGTCCAGCAGCGCCCAAAGCACGGGCGTCCACGGCAGGGTGAGCAGCAACAGCCAGACGCCGGACAGCAGAGCGGCCTGGTGGGTGATGAAAGCCGTGTCGACGGCCAGTAGGACCAGTGCCGCCGCCACCAGGCACAGGTAGATGCGCGGGGCGCGCTCGCGGTGGACGGAGCGGGCGGTGTCGGAGAGCCAGTGCGGTACGCGCATGTCTCCTCCAGGAAGCGGTCTGCGCAGGCCTCGGTCCTCGCCGTAATCCTCCCCTCAATTGTCCGCTCCTACGGACGCGTTCCGCACCGTGAAGGCGATGACCGCCGACAACGCGGCCAGTACCGCGACCGTCGTCAGGGCCGTCGGCAGTCCGGCGGCGTCGGCCAGGAAGCCGATGGTGGGCGGGCCGAGCAGGAATCCCGCGTAGCCGAGCGTGGACGCGGTGGCGACGCCGTCCGACCCGCCGAGTGCCCCGGCGCGGGCGATGGCGACGGGGAAGATGTTGGCCAGGCCGAGCCCGGTCACGCCGAAGCCGACGAGCACCAGCCACACGTACGGGGCGAACGCGGCGAGCAGCATCCCGCCGCACGCCGTCAGCCCGCCGGCCACCAGCATGCGGGTCTGGCCCAGCCGCTCCAGCAGGGCGGTGCCCGACAGCCGCCCCACCGTCATGGCCAGCGCCACCGCCGCGTAGCCGGCCGCCGCCGTCCCCGGACCGCCGCCTAGGTCCAGTTCGATGTGCAGCGGACCCCACTCGGCCAGAGCCCCTTCGCCGTACGCCGTGCACAGCCCGATCAGCCCGAAGACCCCGACCAGCAGCCCGGCGCTCCGCCCGAGAGGCGCCCGGGTACGCACCGCACCGGTCCCTGCACCGGCCCCTGCACCGGGACCGGCCGTGCGCGGCAGCTCGTACGCCATCAGGACGCGCCCGGCGAAGAAGGTGCCGGCGAGGCCCAGCGGGACGAGGAGCAGGAGATGCCGGGTCGGGGTGAGATGCGCGGCCAGGACGCCGCCGAGCCCGGCGCCGACCAGTCCGCCGAGGCTGTACGCGGCGTGGAAGCTCGGCATGACCGGGCGGCGCAGAGCGGCGACGAGGTCGACGGCGACGCTGTTCATCGCCACGTTCATGCCGCCGTAGGCGATGCCGACGATGATCAGCACCAGCCCGAGGGTGAGCGCCGACGGGGTGAGCGGGGGCAGCGCGACGCTGAGCGACAGCAGGACGGCGGTGCCGATGGTGACCTCGCGGCTGCCGAAGATCCGGCAGAGCCGTCCGGTCACCAGCATCGTGGCGACGGCGCCCGCCGACACGCCGAGCAGGGCCAGGCCGAGCGCGCTCGCGGAGGCGCCGACCTGCTGCTTGATGGCGGGGATGCGCACCACCCAGCCCGCGAAGACGAAGCCGTCGAGGGCGAAGAAGACCGTCAGCGCGGCTCTGAGCCGTCTGAGCGAGAGGCCGGCTGGGTCGGTCGGGGGACGGAACTGTCGGCGGGCCTGTCGGCGGGTTTGTCGACGGGACGGTCCGGCAAATGCCGTCCATATTTTGTTTAAGGTCGGCACAAAGTCAGAATAGGAGGGTGACCCAGACTCGGACAAGGTTGGAGAGGGGCCGCGGCGCTCTCGGTCCCGCGCTCGCCCTCGTGCACACCGGGCGTGCGCCGACGCGCGCCGTCCTGACCGCCGAACTCGGCGTGACCCGCGCGACGGCGGGCGCGGTCGCCGCCGAACTCGAGGCGCTCCGGCTGATCCGGGTCGACACCCGGCCCAGCGGCCCGGCCGGCTCCCAGGGCCGCCCCTCGCACCGACTCGCGGTCGATCCCGAAGGCCCCGTCGTGCTCGCCGTCCAGGTGCACGCCGACGGCTTCCGCGCGGGCCTCGTCGGGCTCGGCGGGCATGTCGTGGTCACCGCGCCCGGCCGCATGACCGTGCCCGCCGACCCCGCCCACGTCCTCGGCGCCGTCGTCGAGGCCGGGGCCGGGCTGCTGCGCGACACCGGGCGGGTATGCGTCGGCGTGGGCCTGGCCGTGCCGTCCGCCGTCGCACAGCCCGAGGGCACCGCCCTCAACCCGCTGCACCTCGCCTGGCCGGCCGGCGCGCCGGTGCTGCAGACCCTCACGGAACAGGTCGCCCTGGCCGGCATCACCGGCCCCACCGGCACGCCCGTCGCCTGCTTCGTCGGCAACGACATCAACCTCGGCGCGCTGGCCGAACACCGGCACGGCGCGGGCCACGGCGCCCAGCACCTCCTCGTCGTCGCCACCGGCCACCGCGGCGTCGGCGGCGCACTCGTCCTCGACGGCCGCCTCCACACCGGCAGCTCCGGACTCGCCCTGGAGGTCGGCCACTTCACCGTCAACCCCCAGGGCCGCCCCTGCCACTGCGGCCTGCGGGGCTGCCTCGACGTCGAGGTCGACCCCCTCGCCCTCCTCGAAGCGGCCGGCCGCACCCCCGGCCCCGAGGGCTCCCTCCTCGAGCAGGCCACCACCCTGCTCCGCGAGGAGTACGCCGACCCCGCCGTACGCGCCGCCGCCCACGCACTCATCGACCGCCTCGGCCTCGGCCTCGCCGGCCTTGTCAACGTCCTCAACCCCGACCGCATCCTCCTCGGCGGCCTCCACCGCGACCTCCTCGAGGCCGACCCCGAACGCCTGCGCGCCGTCGTCGCCGACCGCAGCCTGTGGGGGCGCAGCGGCAGCGTCCCGCTGCTGGGCTGTGCCCTCAACCACAACAGCCTCGTCGGCGCCGCCGAACTGGCCTGGCAGCCGGTCCTCGACGACCCGCTCGGAGTGCTCGTCGGGTGACCGGGCCGGGCTCCCGGACCTTCAGAACAACGGCTCCGTTCTGTCGGACTGCCTCGGCGCCGGGGGCCTGGCCGACGGCGCCGCCCGCTGACCGGCCACGGGCCGCGCGAGGGCCCAGCCCGAGGCCAGATGCGCGTCGAGCAGCGCGGTGCCGTCGGCCGTGTCCACGTACAGATCGCTGCCCGCCGCCGCGAGCAGCACACCGGTGACCGCCGTCCCCGGGGCCAGCTCCGTCACCACCAGTGCGGGCCTGGGCGGATCCGGCTCCAGCCCGAAGAGCGCAGCGTGGTCGACGACTTCGTACGGCAGCGGCCCCAGCGTGTCCCGCCAGTCGGGCACGCCGGCCGCCGCCTCGTACACCTCGCGCAGTTGCGCAGCCCGTTCCCCGGCGGGCGGCAGAGCCGCGCGGGCCGTGCGCTTCGCCACGGCCGATACGCGGTCCGGGATGCCCAGCGCCGCCCCCAGCACGGACTCGGCGCGACGGGCGGCCATCAGCGGGCCCCGGCCGAGGAAGGTGAAGCACACCGCGGCCTGTTCGAGCAGGCGCGTGCTGCCACGCTCGGCCCTGGTGATGCCGACCTTGCACACGCCGGGGCCGAAGTAGGCGAGATAGACCGAGTACGGGCGCGGATCGTCCAGCGTGGTGTCGGCGGCCACCGACTGCGAACGGTCCAGCGCGGCACACGTCTCGCACTGGTCCCGCCGCGCCCACCCCGCCAGCGCCACCCCCTGCGGGCAGCTCGTCCACCGCCCCGCCCGCCACACCCCCACACACCGCCGCACCTCCCCTTCCGGCACCGCCAGCTCCACCCGCCCGCCCAGCCGCAGCGGGCTGTGCCGCGCGTCCTGGTGAGGGTGCTGCCAGGTCCAGGCGGGGCCGCCCTCGGTCCACCGAAGCCCCGTGCATCGCCACATGATCACAAGGCTAGGCCCTTTTTTTGGAGGCGAGTTCGCCTCCGCTGCGCTCAGCCACTGTCGACAGTCGACGTGCTCGGTCGCTCGTACCTCGCTCCCTGCGCGCGTCTCCTTTTCGACAGCGGCCGCTCCGCTTCGGCTCACTCGCCCAGGGCCTGTCCGGCGGGTCTCCGTGGGGAAGGAGCGGGGTCTGGTGCCTGTGATCGCAAGGCGCCGGAGCGCCCACAGGGTGGTTTCCTGTGGGCGTTTCGGCAACGCCGCGAGCGCTGGTGCCAGGGCACGCGACGCCACGGAGACCCGCCGGACAGGCCCTAAGTCGGCCGCAGATCCCGGGTGGCCGTCGGCCGTGTCTACTCCCGGCGAGGTACGCGCACTGCCGCTTGCCGTACGACGACTTGGGCCGCCGCGAGGACGACGCTCGGTGATGTCGGAAACCACACATCACCACACCGAGGAGTGAGCCCTCATGGACGTCATCGCAGCCACCACCACACTGGCCGACCACTGGAACGGCCCCGGCCCCTGGATCCTGTTCTTCCCGCTGGTCTGGGCCGCCGTGATCGTCGGCGTCGGCTTCGTCCTGCGCCGCACCGTCTGGCGCGGCCGGGGCCCGTGGCAGCACCGGGCCGCGCACGGCGAGCACTCGCCGATCGCGGTGCTGGGCCGCCGCTTCGCGGCAGGGGAGATCGACGAGGACGAGTACTGGCGCAGGCTCTCGGTCCTGGACGAGCAGTTCGGACGCTACGCGAAGGGTGAGACCCGATGACCGCGACCGTGGGGACCGCCGCCGCCCGTGTGGTGGACGCGGTCAGGACATACGGCACCGGGGACGCCGAGGTCCGGGCGCTGGACGGGGTGACGGCCGACTTCGCGGCCGGCCGGTTCACCGCGATCATGGGCCCGTCGGGCTCGGGGAAATCCACGCTGATGCACTGCGCGGCGGGGCTCGACACCCTCAGCTCCGGCACCGCCTTTGTCGGCGGTACGGAGCTGGGGGCGCTGGGCGACCGGCAGTTGACGCTTCTGCGCAGGCAGCGCATCGGCTTCGTGTTCCAGGCCTTCAATCTCGTACCGACGCTCACCGTCGCCGAGAACATCACGCTGCCGCAGGATCTGGCGGGCGCCCGCACGGACGACGCGTGGGTGGACGCCCTGATCGACACCATCGGGCTGCGCGACCGGCTGCTGCACCGCCCGAGCGAGCTGTCCGGCGGCCAGCAGCAACGCGTCGCCGTGGCGCGGGCGCTGGCCGGGCGGCCGGAGGTGGTCTTCGCCGACGAGCCGACCGGCAATCTGGACTCCCGCTCGGGCGCCGAGGTGCTGGAGCTGCTGGGGCGGGCCGTCCACGAGATGGGCCGCACGGTCGTCATGGTCACCCATGACCCGGTCGCCGCCGCGCATGCCGACGAGGTGGTCTTCCTCGCCGATGGACGGCTGGTGGACCGGATGGAGGACCCGACCGCGGAGAAGGTGCTCGACCGACTGAAGGCATTCGACGGCCCCATCGAAAGGACCTCGAAGGAGGCCGTGTCATGAGTGCGACCACCACATCTCTGCGCCTCAGCCTGTCCTCGCTGCGCGCGCACAAGCGGCGCTTCGCCGGGACCTTTCTCGCCGTGTTCCTCGGGGTGTCGTTCCTGGCCGGGACGATGGTCATGGGCGACACCCTGCGGGCCAGCTTCGACACGCTGTTCACCAACGCCTACAGCGGCACCGACGTGGTCATCCGCAGCGCCGACGTCGTCACTGTCTCCGGCCAGGGCCAGGGCACCCGCGAGCCCGTCCCCACGGCGCTCGCGGCCAAGGTCCGGGCGGTCCCGGGCGTCGCCGCCGCCGCCCCGAGCATCCAGGGCGCGGGCCAGCTCATCGGCAGCGACGGCAAGCCGGTGGGCGGCCAGGGCCCGCCCACTCTCGCCGGGAACTGGATCGCCGACGCGAAGCTCAATCCGTACGCCCTCGCGGAAGGCCACGCCCCGCAGTCCCCGGGCCAGGCGGTCATCAACCGGGGTGCCGCCGAGAAGGGCGGCCTGCGCATCGGCGACAAAACCGTCCTGCGCACGCCGGATCCGCTCCGGGTCACGATCGTCGGCATCGCGACCTTCGGCGGCGAGGACGGCATGGGCCAGACCACCTTCACCGGCCTGACCAGCGCCGACGCCGAGCGCTACCTCACACCGAAGCCGGGGCAGGCGTCCACCATCCTCGTACGCGCCGGGCCGGGCACCGGCCAGGGGCAGCTCGCGGACCGGATCGAACGAGCCGGAATCCTCCCCGGGGGCGTCGAGGCGATCACCGGACAGCAGGCCACCGACGAGAACCTGGACATGGTGTCCGGCCGCTTCCTGGATCTGTTCACCACCCTGCTCACGGTCTTCGCCGGAATCGCCCTGCTGGTGGCGACCTTCAGCATCCACAACACCTTCGCCATCGTCGTCGCCCAGCGCACCCGCGAGAACGCCCTGCTCAGGGCGCTGGGTGCCTCCCGTCGCCAGGTCCTCGGCGGCACCCTCGCAGAGGCGTCCGCCGTCGCCCTGATCGCCTCGGCCGCCGGGCTGCTCGGCGGCGTCGGCATCGCCGCCGGCCTCCAGGCGCTCTTCCCGGCCATCGGCTTCCCCTTCCCCGCCGGTGACCTGGTCCTCGGCGCGACCGCCCTCCTCGTGCCGCTCGCCGTCGGCCTCGTGGTGTGCGTCGGCTCCGCACTGCTGCCCGCCGTACGCGCCGGGCGCACCGCACCGCTGTCCGCGCTGCGCGAGACGGCCGTGGACCACTCCGGCGCGTCACGCGCGCGTGCCGCGTTCGGCGCCGCCATGGCGGCGGCCGGCATCGCGCTCACCGTCCTGGGGGCCGGCGGCAGCCGGAATGTCTGGCTGACGGCGGCGGGCGCCGGGCTCACCGTCGCCGCCTTCGTCGTGCTCGGCCCGGTGGCGTCCTCGTACGCGGTACGGATCCTGGGCTCGCCGCTGGCCCGGCTGCGCGGTGTCACCGGGGCGCTGGCCAGGCGTAATGCGCTGCGCAGCCCGAAACGTACGGCGGCGACCGCCACCGCGCTGATGATCGGGGTCGCGGTCGTGTCCCTCTTCACGGTCTTCGGGGCCTCGCTCAAGGCGACCATGGATGAGACGGTGTCCCGCTCCTTCGCGGGCGATGTCGCGATCAGCGCACCGGTGCGCGGCGCGGGAGGCACCGGGCTCAGCCCGGAACTGGCCCCGGCGGTCGCGAAACTGCCGGAGGTGGCGAACGCCGTCGGGCTCGGCCGCGGGGTCGCGAAGGTCGACGGCGCGGGCCGCCAGCTCACTGTCACCGACCCGGTTGCCCTCTCCCGGGCGCTGGACCTGGGCACGGTCGACGGATCGCTCACCGCACTCGGCGACAACGGCCTCGCGGTCTCCCGCACGGAGGCGGACAAGCACGGCTGGCACACCGGCAGTACCGTGCGCCTGGCCTTCGCCGACGGCGACCGGCAGGCCTTCACCGTACGGGCCGTCTACGGGCAGGCAGATCTCGCCGGGAACTATGTCATCACCCGCGCAGCCTGGGCCCCGCACCACGTGCAGGACTCCGACACGCTGGTCGCCGTCACCTTCCGCGAGGGCGTCAGCCCGGCGGACGGCAAGGCGGCGGTCGAGCGGGTGGCGAAGGCGTACGGCGATCCGGACGTCCAGACCCGCGACGAGTACGCGAAGTCCTCGGCGGCAGGCGTCGACATGTTCCTCACCCTCGTCTACGCGCTGCTCGCGCTCGCCGTCGTCATCGCGCTGCTCGGCATCGCCAACACCCTCACCCTCGCCGTGCACGAGCGCACCCGCGAGCTGGGCCTGCTGCGGGCCGTCGGTCAGACCCGGGCGCAGCTGCGGGCGATGGTCCGCTGGGAGTCGGTGCTCGTCGCCGCCTTCGGGACCGTCGGCGGGCTGGGGCTGGGCGGCTTCCTCGGCTGGGCGCTGGTCAGAGCGGCCGACAGCGACGGCACGAGTGCCTTCGCGGTGCCGCCCGGACAACTGGGCGTTGTGCTGCTGGTCGGACTGGCCGCCGGCGTACTGGCGGGCTGGCGTCCGGCCCGGCGTGCGGCGCGGCTGGACGTGCTGCGGGCCATCGCCGCGGAGTGAGTCCGCGATCGACGGCCCGTAGCAGGGGAGGGGGCTCGGATCAGCTTCCGTAGGACCAGGGTCAGACCAGAGCGATCTCCCGCATCCGCACCGGCTTCTGCGCCGGCTCGCGCACCGGCTCCCGTACGGGCTTGCGGGCCGGTGCGGAGGCCATGGCGTCGGGAGCCCGGCGCATCGCCCCGCGGACGACCGACAGGGGGGCGGCCAGCGCCAGGCGCGGGGAGGGGGCCTCGGCGCGCAGCGTGAACCACACCACTTTGCCGCCGTCGGACACCGCCTCGGTGCCCCAGCTGTCGCTCATCGACACGACCATGGCGAGCCCCCGCCCACAGGTGGCCAGCGGCTCGAACTCGCGCACCCGCGGCAGGCGGGGGTCGTTGTCGGTGACGGCGACGGTCAGCCAGCCCGAGGCGAAGGTCAGCTCGACCTGGCACTTCTTGTCCGGCCGGGCGTGCCGGTGCACATTGGCCAGCAGTTCGGTGATGCCCAGCAGGGTGTTGTCGAGGAGCGGTTCGAGCCGCCAGTAACGCAACTGCGCGGCGACGATCCGGCGTACCTGCTGGATCCGGGACGGCAGTGCCTCCAGCTCAAGGGCGCACTGTCTGGGGGTGGCTTCGGTGATCACGGCTGCGACTCCCTCCGCGGTGGGAGCGCGTAGGAGCGCGTCCTGTCCGCATGGAATGGGAACACTGTGCGAGATTGCCTAGAGTGACTGCTGCAGTACTCCGTGATGCGCTACCAGAGTCACCCCGATGGCGGCGATCCGCAACTCACCGGATCAGGCCAGACACTCTCAGTGCTGGGCGACCCGCTGCCGGGCCCGCTGCAGCGCCTCCACGAAACGCGAGGCCGAAGCCGCCCCCTGGCGGCGCAGTGTCAGCAGATAGCCGGTACCGTTCACGGTCGCCAGCGTGCTCCTGCGCAGGGCGAACGGCGTCCGGATCGCGTGCACTTCCTCCACCGGGGCACTGTCGATCTCCCGCCCCCGGCTGGTCAGCAGCACCAGCCTGCCGTCGCGGATCAGGACCTGCCCGGCGCGGGTCAGCGAGCTCAGCCGCCGCCCGATCCGCACCCCGCTCGCACTGAACTCCGGTTCGGCCATGGGTCCGCCTTCCTCCGTCTGCGATCAGTCTGCCCTCTCGGCGGGCCCTTCCACCAGCGTTGCCTATGATCGAGACCATGGAGCAGACCGAGACCGGCGACTGTACGAGCACGTCAACAGCCCTGCCGGTGGCCATCGCCACCGTCGATGTGAACCGCGCCGACCCCGACTACCGCGCCTGGCTCAAAGAGGCCGTCCGCAAGGTCCAGGCAGACGCCAACCGCTCCGCCGACACCCACCTGCTCCGCTTCCCGCTCCCCGAGGAATGGGGCATCGACCTCTACCTCAAGGACGAGTCCACCCACCCCACCGGCAGCCTCAAGCACCGCCTCGCCCGCTCGCTCTTCCTCTACGGCCTCTGCAACGGCTGGGTCCGGCGCGGCAAGCCGGTCATAGAGGCCTCCAGCGGTTCGACGGCGATCTCGGAGGCGTACTTCGCCCAGCTCATCGGCGTGCCCTTCATCGCGGTGATGCCCCGTACCACCAGCCCCGAGAAGCAGCGCCTCATCGAGTTCCAGGGCGGCCGCTGCCACCTCGTGGACGACCCGCGCACCGTGTACGAGGTCTCCGCCCGACTCGCGGAGGAGACCGGCGGCCACTACATGGACCAGTTCACCTACGCCGAGCGGGCCACCGACTGGCGCGGCAACAACAACATCGCCGAGTCGATCTACCAGCAGCTCCGCAAGGAACGGCACCCCTGCCCGACCTGGATCGTCGCCACCGCCGGGACCGGCGGTACCTCCGCGACCATCGCCCGCTACGTGCACTACATGCAGCACGACACCCTGGTCTGCGTCCCCGACCCCGAGAACTCCTGCTTCTTCGACGGCTGGCTCAGCGGCGACCCCGACGTCTCCTGCGACCGGGGCTCGCGCATCGAGGGCATCGGCCGCCCCCGCATCGAGCCCAGCTTCGTGCCCGGCGCGATCGACCGCATGATGAAGGTCCCCGACGCCGCCTCGGTCGCCGCCGTACGCGCCCTGGACCGGGTCATGGGGCGCAAGGCGGGCGGCTCGACCGGCACCGGGCTGTGGAGTGCCTTCAAGATCATCGCCGAGATGGCCGAGGCGGGCCGCACCGGCAGCGTCGTCGCCCTGATCTGCGACCCCGGCGAGCGTTACCTCGACAAGTACTACTCCGACGCCTGGCTCGCCGAACAGGGCCTGGACATCGCGCCGTACGAGACCGTGATCGAGGCCTTCCTCGCCAAGGGCACCTGGCCGGTCTGAGGCAGTTCCGCAGTTCCATCCTGTTACAGGGCGGTCGCCCGCAGTTCGCGTGAATACCGCCTTCCGGTCCACGTACCGCCCCTAACGTCCGTACATGACGACGTTTCAGGTGCGGCCGGCCCCGCCGGCGCTCCCGCCCACCGATGCGCGGGTACGGCAGCCCGCCCGGCTCGGCCTCCAGACCGCCGCCGCGCTGCTGGCCCTGGCCGCCCTCTGCCTCGGCGCGATCCTGGGCTCCCTGTCCGTACGCTCGGACGCCGCCGCCCTGCGCGTCTCCGTCGCCGACCGTGCCGCCGTCGCCGCCGACCTGCGTTTCGCCCTCGCCGACCTCGACGCCCAGCGCGCAGACCAGCTCGTCCCCGGCCACGCCGCCGACGACCCCGGCGTCTCGGTCGGCAACCGCCTGCTCGCCCTCATCACCGCCCAGCAGCGCCGCCGCGAGATCAGCGCCGCTCTGCGGCAGCTCGGCTCCGACACCACCCAGACGGATCGCGTACGTTCCCTGCTCGACGCCCTCGGCCGCTACGACGACGCCGGCGGCCGGACCGCGTACGTGGACGAACAGCAGCCCGACCGCGCCGCCGGCCACCCGCCCGCCATCGCCGTCGCGTTCTCCGCCGAGGCCGGCGACATCATGCACAACGACCTGCTGCCCCAGGCCACCGCCCTGTCCCGCGCCTACGACGCCCAGGCCACCGCGGCCGCCCACACCGCCCACACCGCCGCCGTCCGCTCGCTCTGGACCGTCCTCCTCCTCGGCGCCCTCGCCCTCGCCGTCCTCCTGTGGTGGCAGGCCGAACTCGCCCGCCGTTACCGCCGCCTGCTCAACCCCGCCCTCGCCCTCGCCACCACCGCCGTCCTCGCCGTCACTCTCGCCGGCGCCGTCTCCTTCAGCTCCGCCGCCACCGACCTCGACACCTCCGTCCGCGAAGGCCTCCGCCCCTGGTCCCGCCTCGCCGAAGCCCGCGCCGTCGCCGCCGACGCGGCCGCCGCCCAAAGCCGCTGGCTCGTCACCGACCCCGGCGCCGCCGCCCAGCAACGCGCCCGCTTCACCACCCTCACCCGCCGCCTCGACACCCTCCTCACCGTCTCCGGCTACGCCACCCCCGCCGAACTCCCCGCCTACACCGACGTCCGCACCCGCTACGGCCACTTCCTCGCCGACGACCGCCACCTCCGCCGCCTCATCGCCGCCGGCCGCCTCGACGAAGCCGCCGCCGTCCTCACCAACGTCGCCCGCAACAACGTCGCCTTCGACTTCTGGGACTTCGCCACCACCCTCACCCAACTAGCCGCCCACCAGCGCGACGACGCCACCCTCTCCGCCTCCACCGCCCGCTCCGCCCTCAACGGCTGGCCCGCGATCCCGGCGGGTGTCCTCGGCGCGTCGGCGCTGCTGGTCCTGGCGGGCGTGCGGCCGCGTCTCGCGGAATACCGGTGAGGGGGCGCCTGGCCAGGGGGAGTTCGGTAGGCGTGCGGCAGATGAGTGTGCGCTGGCTATCGACGCTGATGAATGCGCCTTACAAGCGAAACCGGGACTTCATCCGCACTCTCGACGAGCGGATCGCGGGCAGCGTGTCGGGAGCGCATACCCTGACGACGTTCAGGGACATGGGGTATTGGGGCCGGTGAGACTGTATCTGCCTTGTGGTGAACCGGTGTCCGCCTGTACAAAGACTCCACTTTGCTCACCGCCCCGAGAGACTGGTCATGACCACCACACCCACGCCCCAGGGCGAAGAGCCGTCCATACCCGACGACGTCTGGGAGCGGTTCGTCCGCGACAGTGAGTCCGACATACGGAAGTCCGCCCCGAAGGAGCCCTCCGCCCGCGCCCGCATGGTCACCGAGCGGCTGCGCCTGCAGGACGCGGAGGCCGCACGGCAGCAGGCCAAGTCAAAGTCCAAGGGCCGAAAGGCGAAGAAGGCCGAGTCCGCCGCCCAGCCCCCGGGCTGGCGCACCGGCCCGGACCTGCACGCGGCGGACGCCCTCGTCATGCGCAGGCGCCGCCGGCTCGGCCTCCTCGGTGTACTCCTCGCGGCCGGCCTCCTCGCGGTCGCCCTCAATCCCTCCCGCGCCCTGTCCTGGCTCCCAGGCGGCTCCTCCGGCTCGTCGTCGTCCGACAGTGCCACCCTCCCCCCGGAGACCGCGCAGCCCAGCACCGCCCCCTCCGAGGAGGCCTTCCCCGACACCCCGACCCTGGCCGAGCCCTTCCTCGGTTCCCCGGCGGCGCAATACGCCGACGGCGCGGCCGGCATCGTCCTCCCGAAGGCCAAGCCGGTCGGCCGCATGACGCTCAACCAGGTCGACTTCGCCCTGCGCAAGACCAAGGAGTTCCTGGTCGACAGCAACCTCGACCCCGCCACCCTTCGCGGCGGCCACCCGGAGACCGCCATCAGCCTCATCGACCCCCGCCAGTCCGACTGGCTCCACGAGGTCGACGACGCCTTCGCCAAGCCCGGCAAGAAGCAGGACCCCCTCTGGTACGCCACCCGCTTCGACCCCTCCGAGCTCAAGCTCGCCGGTGACATCGTCAAGGTCCGTGGCCACATGACCTTCAAGAAGGGCACACAGGGCTCAGTCGCCGTCCACGCCGACTACACCTTCGTCTACCCCGTCACCCAGGCCGCCTCCGGCTCCACCGAGGTTTCCCGCACCATCATCCGCCGCGTCCTCGACATCCAGGTCCTCGACCCCGTCCGCTACCGCGTCACCGCCGGCAAGCTCACCCTGGTCTCCTACCGCCAGGACATCGCCAACTCCGCCTGCTTCGTCTACGACGGCTTCCTGCACCCGCAGTTCAACTCCGACGCCTCCTCCGCCTCCCCAGGCACCGGGCCGACGACGGACCCGTACGACCGCAGCAAGGGCTTGCCGACCGAGTCCACTGGAGAGTGCGGTTCCGTTTCCCGTACCTGACGAGGTAAAACCCGGTTCGGGGCCAACCGGTCTCGGTGGGAGAACGCAGGGGCTTCCGGTGCCCTGGTTCGGCGCACATGGGCCCGCGAGTTGCCGTGAGACGGAACGATCAGGTGGAGCTGATCGGGAGCACTTGGCGGCAGGGCTCTCAGCTGGGCCGGGCGCATGTGCTTGGCTGGTTCCTCGTGAATGAGACGAAGGCCGACCACTGCGCGGATGCAAAGGTGAGCCTGGGCCCGTGTGCGTCCTTCGAGTCGCGTACGTATGCGTTGCCAGGAGGCATGGCCACCTCGACGCAGTCGCCTCCGCCGCTGCCGCTGTAGCTGCTCTTGAACCACGTCACGTGCTCGTGCTCGGTGTTCATAGTTCTCCCGCCGCCCGTTCGATGAGACGTGCCGATTCCTCGGCATTGAGAGCCTCCGTGCGGAGCTTGCCATACCGGAGCCCGAACGCGCTGACCTTCTCCGGATCGCTGATCACGACGCCCACGTCCTGGGACTCGATGTAGCCGACGTGGCGGTGTTCAGCGGTCTCGAGCAGCACCATGGGGCCGTTGAGGCCCGGGTGGTATCCGTAGGACGTCGGCATGATCTGGATCTCGACGTTTCGCAGGTCCCTGATTTCCAGGAGGGCCAGGAGTTGGGCCTTGAGCACGTCGGGGCCACCGACCGGGCAGCGGAGGGCGGACTCGCCGAGGACGAATGAGAGATCGACGAGAGGGGTGCGGGTCAGCAGCTTCTGGCGTTCGAGGCGCGCCTCGACCCATTGCTCGATGGTCTCGTTGTCGGGTGGTGGGTAATGGCCGGTGAGCATGGCCCGCGCGTAGGCCTCGGTCTGCAGTAGGCCCGGAATCACTTGTGGTTCGAACGCGAAGCGGCTCACCGCCTCCAGTTCGATCACCGCGAAGTCCTGGAAGAAGGCCGGGAGCTTCGCCAGGTCCACGCCCTCCTGGAGAGTCCGGAGGGCGCCGCGAGCCGACAGGGTGCGCTCGGCCGCCTCCGTGAAGGCGGACTTGGCGGGGCGGCGGCCCTGCTCGATGGAGGCGACCTGTTCGTACGAGTAGCCGACGGCGTCTGCGAGTTGTTGCTGGGTGAGGCCGGCTTCTTCGCGGAAGAGTTTGACCAGCTTGCCGTAGCCGGTCCAGATGGCGGGTCGGTCGTCGTCGGTGCGCTTGTTCGGTGGGCGGTTCATGGGCGTCACATCCCCCGGAGGCGTATTCGCCAGGTACGAACTCACACGTCAACGCCTGTGCGCCACGGCCGGTTACGGGATGCGACCCGTACCGAACCGGGGGCGACCCGTACAGCGCGTCATCCTGCCAGCCGCCGGTCCAGCGCCCGCACCGCCAGGCGGAAGGCGCGCGACAACCCCGGGCGGGCGAGGCGCAGGACGCCGCGCAGGGGCGGGGTGGCGTCGGCGGCGAAGGTCCATTGGAGGCGGGTGCCGTTGGAGGGGGTGGGGGAAAGGGCCCAGTCCTCCAGGAGGGCGCGGAGGGCGGGGGCGTTGGTGGCGTCGGCGCGGTAGGTGAAGCGGGTGGGGGAGTCGGAGGCGAGGACGGTTTCCTGGAAGCGGGTGCCACCCTTCAGGGTGACGTCGCGGCCGGTGTCGGTCGGGACGGCCGAGGTCACGGCGTCGAACCAGGCCGCCCAGCCTTCGGTGTCCTCGGCGAGGGCCTTGTGGACGGCTTCCGGGGACGCGGCGAGGTCGGCGGCGAAGACGTGGCGTACGGGGGCGGAGTCGAGGAAGTCGAGGGTGACCGGGCGGGTGGGGCGGAGTCGGCGGGCCATGGGGTCCAACGTACCCCGCATGCCTGACGGTCAGTCAGTTCCGGCGACATCTGCCCCGCCGGCGACGATGAGGTCGGCGAGGTGCTCGGAGATCTCCTCGCGGAGGACCTCGGGGATGCCGGCGTCCGTGACGAGGGTGTCGACGTCTTCCAGGGAGGCGAAGGAACTCAGGCCGACCGTCCCCCACTTGGTGTGGTCGGCGATGACGATGACGCGGCGGGCGGAGCGTACGAACTGCCGGTTGGTCTCGGCCTCGGCCAGGTTGGGGGTGGACAGGCCCGCCTCGACGGAGATGCCGTGGACGCCGAGGAACAGCAGGTCGAAGTGGAGGGAGTCGATGGCGCGGTCGGCGACCGGGCCGACCAGGGAGTCCGACGGTGTCCGGACGCCGCCGGTCAGGACGACGGTGGCGGCGCCCTCGCGGGAGCCGGGGCGGCGGGAGGCGGCGTGGAAGACGTCGGCGACGCGTACGGAGTTCGTGACGACGGTCAGGTCGGGGACGTCGAGGAGGCGGTGGGCGAGGGCGTAGGTCGTGGTGCCGCCGGACAGGGCGATGGCGCTGCCGGGGGTGACGAGCTGGGCGGCGGCGCGGGCGATGGCTTCCTTGGCGCCGAGCTCGAGGCTGGACTTGGCCTCGAAGCCGGGCTCGTGGCTGCTGGCCTCGACGACGGGAACGGCACCGCCGTGCACCTTCTCGACGACGCCCTGGCGGGCGAGGGCGTCGAGGTCGCGGCGCACCGTCATGTCGGAGACATTGAGCTTGCGGGTGAGCTCGTTGACGCGGACACCACCACGTCGCCGGACCTCGTCCAGGATCAGCGCGCGCCGCTGCTCCGCGAGCAGGTTCTGGTTGTCGCTCACCCGGGTGTCCATCCCATCCTTCGCTGACAGTCGAAAGCCGACTCGACCGCCCATCCTTGCACGAGCTCTGTGCGAGGTGTCCCTCGAACGTCGCATCACAATTCGGTACGCGGTCCTGCGCCACCCCTGCCGCCCCTCTGCCCAAGGGTCCATCCTGTCCCGTACACGGGGACTCTCGGGGGAGATGATCGCCATGCCTTCTGCCATGGCGCGTTTGCAGGCACAGCCGCCGGAGCGGCAGCCGCTCGCTCTGGAACTGCTGGTACACGGCGTCGGCGGAGCCACGCCGGAGGGGATGCTCAACGATCCCCGCGTGAAACGGATGTACGGGGACGACACCGCGGCCGTCTACCGCCGCGACGACGACGCGGACGCCGAGGACCGGGCCGCCGAGTACGCGGGCCGGGCGCCGGTGCGCGAGGCCTACTGCTGGTCGAATCTGACCTCGGGGGACGGCCGCCGGGCGCTGTGGCTGCTGCTCGTGCCCTTCATGATCGTCAACCTGGCCCACTGGATGCGGCCGAGGCATGACGGCGCTCGCTGGAACTGGCTGTACGACGCGGTGCTGCGGCTGATCGCGCTCACCCTGACCGTGCTGCTGGTCGTGGGCGCGTGCGAGGTCGCGATGGACCTGCTCGCCTGGCAGTGCGCGGACAAACCGCACTGTGCGAGCGGCAAGCACTGGCTGGTCGTGGTCAACAGTGCCCAGCACGGTTGGTGGAGCGAGCCCGGACGGCGGCTCGTGCTCGGCGCGCTCGCACCGCTGCTGCTGGTGGGCGGCCTGTGGTGGCTGTCGCGGCACACCTGGTGGGCGTACGAGACGGTCGAGCCGACCGGCGAGGGCGGCGGCAGCGGCGGCCCGCTGGCACGGGAGGGATTCTGGTTCGGCTGCCGTGAGGTGGCCCGGCTGCGGGCGGCACACACGGCGAGCGGGCTGCTGGTCGTGGCGGCGGTGCTGTGGACCCCCGCCTTCAGGGAGGATCTGGGCGGATCAGGCGTGCCGCGCGGCGTCGGCTGGGCGCTGGCCGGGGCGCTGGTGATGCTGGCGGTTGCGGTGGCCGTACTGGTCGTGGCCGCCCGGCGGGACGAGGACCAGGGCACCGTCGAGCCGGCGAAGGCGCGGCGCGACCGCCGGCTCATGATCGCCCTGTACGCCGCCGCGCTCACCGTCCTCGCCGGATCGGCGGTCTACGCGGCCTGGCACCGCCCCGGCTGGCACAGCGCCGGCCAGGGGCTGCTGCCGGTCCGCACTCTGTGCTTCCTGACCCTTGCCCAGGGCGGGCTGGTCCTCTTCCTCGGGGCACTGACGACCCGGGTGCCGGGGCGGCGGGCCGGGGCGATGCGCGGGTTCGGCGGGCCCGCCGTGGCGCTGCTGGCCTGCGCGCTGGGCGCCCTGTTCACCAGCGGCGCCGTCCAGCGCATGGCGGACTGGCTGGACAAGGGCGGTGCCCCCGGCGCGGAGGGCGACCTCATCGACGGGCCGCCGGTGCTGCTCACCTGGCAGGCGTCGGTGCTCCCCGGGGTGGTCGTGGTGCTGGCCGCCATGGCGGCCTCCGGCGTGTGGCTGGTGTGGCGCGGCGGGCACCGGCTCGGCCACCAGGTCGAGGAGGAGTACCCGCAGCCGCCCGGCCACCCGAAGCCGTACGACGAGGGCCGGACCCGGCACATCGCCAGGGCGCAGGCCGTCGCCGGGCTGACCGACAAGAGCCCGTTGCTGCTCACGGCCATCGTCATCGCCGCGTTCGTCCTCGGCGCGGGCGCGCTGCTGGGCGCCTGGATCACCGGCCAGGCCCCGGGAGCCGCGGCCGCGAACGCCAGCCCCTGGATCCGTACGGTGGCCCGGGGTGCCCAGGCCGGCGGCAGCTGGCTGCTCGGCGCCGCCACGATCGCGCTGATCGCGCTGGGCCGCCGCGCCTATCGCAGCGCCGCCGCCCGGCGCACCGTCGGCATCCTCTGGGACATCGGCACCTTCTGGCCGCGCGCCGCGCACCCCTTCGCCCCGCCCTGCTACGCCGAGCGCGCAGTCCCGGACATCAGCGCGCGGCTGACCCAGTGGACCGACCGCCACCCGGACAACCGCATCGTCCTGTCCGGCCACTCGCAGGGCTCCGTCCTCGCCGCAGCGGCCGCCTGGCAGCTGTCGCCCGCCACCCGCGACCGGGTCGCCCTGCTCACCTACGGTTCGCCGCTGGCCAGGCTGTACGGGCGCTGGTTCCCGGCGTTCTTCGGGCCGGACCGCCTGAGCGGCTTCCACGACGACGTGCACGCCTGGTGCAACCTGTGGCGGCGTACGGACCCGATCGGCGGCGAAACCGGCATCGCCGGGGTCGACCGGCGGCTCGCCGACCCCCTGGCCTACCGGCGGGACAGCGAGAATCCGCTGATCGCGCCGGTCCTGGGCCACTCCCACTACCCCGACGACCCGGAGTTCGCCGAGATCCGCACGGAGCTGGTGGAGCGGCTGACACCGGCGGCATGCACACCGTTGGAGGGCGTACCCGTTCAGGTTCAGGGCAGTGCCGGGAGGTCCTCCGGGTAGAGCAGCTGCAGCTCCTCGTGGCTCGGCTCGGTGACATGTGCGAGCCGTCCGGCATGGCGTTCGACCATGGACTCGAAGGTCTGCCGGGCGGTGCGGCCGTTGCCGAAGGCCGGGCCCTTGGGGATGGCGGTGAAGTACTTGAGCAGCGCCTCGCCCGCGTCGTCGGCGAGCTGGTACTGGTGCTCGTCGGCCTGGGCGCGGACGATCCGCAGCAGCTCCTCGGGCGAGTAGTCGCCGAAGGTGATGGTGCGTGAGAAGCGGGAGGCCACACCGGGGTTGGATTCGAGGAACCGCTGCATCTCGGCCGTGTAGCCGGCCACGATGACGACGACCGCGTCGCGGTGGTCCTCCATCAGCTTCACCAGCGTGTCGATCGCCTCGCGCCCGAAGTCGCGGCCGGAGTCCTCGGGCGCGAGCGCGTACGCCTCGTCGATGAACAGCACCCCGCCGCGCGCACGGTCGAAGGCTTCCTGCGTACGGATGGCCGTCGAGCCGACATGCTCGCCGACCAGGTCCACCCGGGCGACCTCGACCAGATGCCCCTGCTCCAGCACGCCCAGCGAGGCGAGGATCTCGCCGTACAGCCGGGCCACCGTGGTCTTGCCGGTGCCGGGGGAGCCGGTGAAGACCAGGTGGCGGCGCAGGGACGGGGCCTTGAGGCCGGCCTCCTGGCGGCGGCGGCCCACCGCGATCAGGTCGATGAGGGTACGGACCTCGCGCTTGACGCTGTCCAGGCCGACCAGGGCGTCGAGTTCGGCCAGTACGTCGTCGGACTCCCGGGCGGGCTCGGGCCGGGCGGCCGGGGCCGGCTCCGGCGCGCGCTGTTCGGGGACGCCGCCTAGCAGGCCGTACGACTGGGGCGCGGGCGCCGTCTGCCGCTCGGCCGCGGTCGCCGGGAGGATCGGCAGCGGGATCTGCTGGGTGCTCTCGCCGCTGTGGTCCCCGGAGCAGTCCTCCGTCACCGGGCCGGGCTCGGCGAACTCGTAACCGCCGCGCGCGCAGCGCTCGGTGCGGCAGCGGGTGAGAGTGGAGCGGCAGCCGTCGATGATGTGGAACCCGTAGCTGCGGCTGCCGGTGACCCGGCAGCCGGTGAAGGTGCCGCGGCCGCCCGCCGAGACGTAGAAGCCGGCCTCGCCGGGGTTGGTGACCGTGCAGCGCTCGACCGTCGGGTCGGCGCCCTTGGTGACGATGACCCCGGTCTGGACGTCGTCGATGGTGCAGGAGGCCAGCGTGCCGCCGCTGCCGTGGTCGCGGAACCAGGCGCCGGTGGCGGCCTCGCGGATCCGGCAGTCGTCGAGCTGGACGACGGCGCCGTCGCTGACCGAGACGGCGGTGTTGCGGACCTGGGAGATGTCGCTGTCGACGACATCGACCCGCGAGCCCCGGTCCAGGACGAACAGGGCGTCCGGCACGTCCCGGACCCGGCAGCTGTCCAGTATCGCGGCGGCGCCGTCGCTCACCCAGACCGCCGGGTAGTCGCCCTGGCTGTCGTGGATCTGGCACTGGTTGGCGTCCACGCGGGTGCCCGGGTCCCACACGGACAGCCCGTTGCGGCCGAAGCGGCGCACAGAGCTGCGGGTCAGGGTCAGTACGGAGCGGGAGCGCAGGTCGATCGCGTTCTCGGGGATGTCGTGGATGTCGCAGTCGGACAGGGTGAGCACGGCGTCCGTGTCGAGGGTGATCCCGTCGCCGGTCGTGCGGTGCACCTGGCAGTCCGTGAGGTGTCCGGCCGCGCGCGAGGCGACCTGCACGCCGGTGCCCTTGACCTCGTACACCTCGCAGCCGATGGCCTCGGCGGCGGTGCCCTCGCCGGTCAGGGACAGGCCGGCGCCGTTGGTGTTGTGGATCCTGCAGCGTTCCAGACGGGGGGAGGCACCGCCGCGTACGGAAATGCCGGTCTGGCCGGCCGAGACCACCTCGACATCCTCGAACAGCCCGCCGGAGGACTCCAGGATGCTGATCCCGAGCCCGGCCGGATTGTCCACGGTGCAGCGCCGCACGGTCGGCCGGGCGCTGTCGCGCACCTCTATGCCGACCGCCGAGCGGGTGCTCACGCGCAACCCGGACAGCTCGGGGGCCGAGCCCTCGATCAGCAGCGCGGCGGCCGAGGTGTCCTGGCCCTCGATGGACAGGTCCTGCACGGTCGCCGAGGCTCTCACGGTCAGCGCGACCCCGCCCACAGGGGCGATCCGCACCGAGCCGGGGCCCTCGGCCCCGCGCAGCGTTATGGCCCGCTGGACGACCAGGTTCTCCCGGTAGGTGCCGGGGTTGATCGAGAGCACGTCCCCGTCGCCCGCCGCCTCCAGGGCCGCGGCCAGGGTCTCGTACTCTCCCGTGCGGCGGCGCCACCGCGAACTGCTGGTGTGCGTCACCTGAACCACGCCCTGTGCCATTGGGATGCTCTGCCCCATCCTCTTGCGCTGTTGTGCTTCTCGGCGGCCCGGTCGCGGCCCGGTCGGTCGGGATGTCCGGGGCAACCACCGTAGCGTGCGCGGGGCGTGCGCCAGCACCGAGCCGGGCCGGGATCACCTGATGGGTGAGGTCATGGCCTGTCCCGACATGCTCAGGCCGCGCCCGCGCGCCCCCAGTCCTGGCCGGCGGCCTCCCACTCGCGTTCCCACTCGGCGAGCCGCCGCCGCATCAACTGCCACAGCAGCAACTGCCGTCCCACGAGCAGCAGCACACCCGCGCCCAGGGAGGCGCCCATGCCGGCGAGCACCGCGTGCGTCGAGGCGGTCATGGAGTCCAGCGGAGGGGGGACCACCCGGCCCTGACGGTCGGTCCACAACCGGACCGTGTCACCTTTGCCCTTGTCGACGGGTATGTGCACCGTGCCGGTGACGCTCGTGCCGTTAGGGGCGGTCCAGCGGGCCACGGCGGTACGTCGCTCCTCCTGCACATGCCCGGAATCGGGATCGGTCTCGGAGATCTCGCGCGGCCCGGCCTTGAGGACCGTCGCCGGAACAAGGGTCCGCTCGGTGTGCTGGGCCCGTACGGTGCGCTCCAGGGCGCTGTCCGCCACCAGCCCCGTTGCCCAGCCGACCGCGGGCGCGCCTAGCACGACGAAGATCGCGGTGAGCAGGCCGATCCACGCTTCGAGCACGTCGGACCGCCGGCGCAGCGGACTGCGCCGCCACCTCCACAACCGCACCTTGGTGCTCATCGGGCCGCACCCCCTTCACCGCCCAAGTACCGCATACGGCGGGGCTCATGCGCCTCGAGAACCGGTTGTACGAGAGCCAAATCACCGCCCGTACCCGGGACGCGTCCATTCCACAAGATTCAACGCGTCATCGACCCGAAGTGTTCCTGGGCAGGAGAGGAGTGGGACCGTGCTCCGCCCGGACTCGGACGGACGCAGACGGACGCACGCAGAATGAGGCGGCGGCCGCACCCCCCGCGGGTACGGCCTCCGCCTCGTCGCCTCACACCCCGACCCGGACGGCGGCGGTCAGCCGCTCACGCCCGGTCCACCGATCCGCGGACCTCCGTCCCGCATCGGCTCGCAGTCCACCTGGCCCCCACGGTCTCAGCCCTGGTAGTACCCCTGACCGAGGTTGCGGCGCTGGTAGGGCTGCTGGTCGTCGTAACCGCCGGGCGCCGCCGGACGCGGCGGCTGGGGACGCGGCGCCGCGGGGCGCGCGGCCTCGTAACCCGCCGGGCCCTGGTAGGGAGCCTGCGGCTGCTGCGCCGGGTACCCGCCGTTGTACGCAGGCCGGCCGCCGGCCGTGGCCTGCTGCGGGATGTACGGGGCCGGCGTCTGCTGCATCGGCGCCTGCTGCTGGTAGCCGGGCGCGTTGTACCCGCCGGTGTAGGTGCCCTGCGCGGGCGTGTTGTACGCGGACGGCCCGGGGGGCAGGGCCGGCAGCGCGGACGGCAGCGCCGGCAGGTTGCTGCGTCCGGTGTCGTACTCCGCGGGAACGCGGATCGGCGCGATCTGCGGTGTGCCTCGCTCTGCGACGAGGCTGTCGTAGATGGGGGTGTCCGGGAAGAAAGGTGACGTGTAGTAGCCACCGCTGTACGAACCGCGGGGGGAGGTCATAGCCCATAAGTTAAGCCCACGATGTGCTGGTTGGGGAGACTGATTAGTAGGTCATTTCATGTGCGGTGAGTGACGGCTGATACTCAATCCGAGCGAATCAGTGAAAAACGGTCTCCGGGAGCCGTTTCGAACGTGTAAAAGGCTCGCGGAGCGGGGATTACCCGGCGTCAGGTGCCATTCCGGCCGCCCGGAAGTCAATGACGCGCCGCACCCGGCCCCCGCCTCCGCCCCACCCCGGGCCGCTCCCGGCGGTCACCCTCACGAAGGACACCGTGGGCGCCGTGCCCGTGTGCCACAGTGGCCCATGCGCGTAGCGATGCTTTCCGGACAGAACGGTCCACCCCGGCCGGACGACTGGCTCAAGGCCGCCGGCACCGTCGCGGACGTCATCGGCATCGCCTCCGTCCCGGCGCTGTCCCTCCCGGCGGTCCCCGGGCTTGCGCATGTCGGCCGGGACCCGGAGCTGCCGCATCAGTACGAAGTGGCCACGGCGCCCTGGCCGCACCGGCTGCCCTGGCCGACCGTGAGCCGGATCGCCGCCCTGCTGCGGCTCGAAGCGGTGGAGTGCGGCCGGGTCGATGTGCTGCATGCGCATGCGCCGGGAGCCGAAGGGCTGCTGCCGTGGCTGGCGCGTGTTTGCGGGATCCCGTATGTCGTCACGGATGGCACGGCCGCGCGCGGCCGGCCCCCGAGGCGCCTGTACAGCGGGGCCGCAGCCGTGCTCGCCGTGGGCGAGTGGCACCCGGTCGACGCCGGGACGCTGCCGCAGGTGCCGGCGCGGACCCGGATCGGCCAGGACCCCGTGCGGGTCGCGGTGGACGGGGGCGCCTGCGCGGGCGGGGAGTGGGAGTTACTGGCCGGCGCCTTCGCGCACGCCCACGCGAAGGACGCCCGGCTGCGGCTCCACGTCGTCGGCGGCCGAGGCCTGCCCGACGCGCTCGGCGGCCCCGGCCCCGGGCGCTGGGTCAGCCACACCCCCGGACGTGCCCGGGGCGCCCTCCTCCACGACCTGGCCCACGCCGACCTCTTCGTCACGGCCGCCCACGACCAGGCGTCCGGCCTCACCGCACTCGACGCCCTCTGCTTCGGCACCCCCGTCATCGGCCCCGCCGCCGGGCCGCTCCCCGCACTCCTCGGCCCCGGCGGCGGCATCCTCGTACCGCCCGCCGACCCGCACGCCCTCGCGCTCGCCCTCGTCCGGGCCGCCGCGCTGCTCCCCGGTCACCGCCCTGCCGCCCTCGCCGAGCGCACCCGGCGCCGCTTCGGCCTCGCCGCGGTCGGCGCACGGCTCGCGGCGGTCTACGCGGAGGCGTCCGCCTCGGCTTCCGCGTCCGGCTCCGGGCGGGCGTAGGTGCGGCCCTTCCAGGCTGCGCCCCGGCCCCGGTAGTGCTGCACGGCCGAGTCGACGGTCATGAGCAGATACAGCGCCGCCGTCAGCGGCAGCAGCGGTGCCCACCACGGCGACTGCCGGTAGTAGCGCAGCATCGGCACATACGTCGCCGTCATCACGCACCATGCCGCCGCCCCCGCGACGCAGGCCGGCCACGCGCCCGTCACCGCTCCCGCCACCGCCGCGGCCGGCGGCGCCAGATACACCAGCACCAGCCCGGCCACCGTCCCCGCCAGCAGCCACGGGCTGTGCCGCAGCTGCGCGTACGCGCTCCGCGACACCATCCGCCACAGCTCCGCCAGCCCCGGGTAGGGGCGCACGCTGTCCACCCGGTCCGCGAGCCCCAGCCAGATGCTGCCGCCGGTCCTCTTCACAGCGCGGGCCAGCGCGACGTCGTCGATCACCGCATGGCGGATCGCCTCCGGCACATTCGCCCGCTCGGCGGCGGCCCGGCGGATCAGTACGCAGCCGCCGGCCGCGGCGGCGGTGCGGCCGCCGGGGCGGTTCACCCACCGGAAGGGATACAGCTGCGCGAAGAAGTACACGAACGCGGGAACGATCAACCGCTCCCACATCGTCACGACCCGCAGCCGTGCCATCTGCGACACCATGTCCAGACCGTTCGCCTCCGCAGCCTCCACGAGGTCGCGCAGCGACTCCGGCTCGTGCGCGATGTCCGCGTCCGTCAGCAGCAGATACTCCGCGTCTCCGCGCTCCGCCGCCACCGCGATCCCGTGCCGCACCGCCCACAGCTTCCCGGTCCACCCGGGCGGCGGAGGCCCCGGCGACGTCACCGTCAGCGGCAGCGCCTGAGGCCCCGCCGCACCGGCGAGCCCCCGGGCCGTTTCCCCTGTCCCGTCCGAGCTCCCGTCGTCCACGAGGATCACCTCCGCCCGGCCCTGGTACCTCTGCCCGAGCACGGACGGCAGGCTCACCGGCAGCACCTCCGCCTCGTCCCGCGCCGGGATCACGACGGCGACGGCAGGCCATTCGCGAGGCTCCGTCTCGGGCTCCGCCCGGGGCGGCAGTCTTGTGTCCGTACGCCAGAAGAAGCCCTGCCCCAGGGCGAGCCAGAGCCATGCGGCGAGGGAGAGCCCAGCGGTCCACGTCAGCGCCAGTGTCGTCACGCCCGGCAGTCTTGCAGTTCCGACGTCAGTTGCCGCGTCGCGTAAAGTTGCGCCGGTGAAGATCGCGCTGCTGGACTCCGGAATAGGCCTCCTCGCGGCAGCGGCCGCATTGCGCGGCCTGCGGCCCGACGCCGACCTGGTGCTGTCCTCGAACCCGGACGGTATGCCGTGGGGCCCGCGCACCCCGCAGGACCTCACCGAACGGGCGCTGGCATGTGCTCGCGCGGCGGCCGCGCACCGGCCGGACGCGTTGGTCGTCGCGTGCAACACGGCGTCAGTGCACTCCCTGGCGGCGCTGCGCGCCGAGCTCGAACCGGGGATCCCGGTGATCGGCACCGTACCGGCCATCAAGCCGGCGGCAGCGGCCGGCGGGCCGGTCGCGATCTGGGCGACGCCGGCGACGACCGGGAGCGAGTACCAGCGCGGCCTGATCGCGGAGTTCGCGCAGGGCGCGGAGGTCACGGAGGTGCCGTGCCCGGGCCTGGCGGATGCCGTGCAGTGGGCGGACCAGGCCGCGATCGGGGCGGCCGTCGCCGCCGCTGCGGCGCTGACACCGCGGGATGTGAAGGCGGTCGTGCTGGGCTGCACGCACTACGAGCTGGTCGCGGACCGGATCCGTGAGGCCGTGCCGGTGCCGGGCGTCAGCCTCTACGGCTCCGCGGAGGCCGTCGCCGCACAGGCGCTGCGCAGGATCGGGGCGGACCCCATGCCGCAGGCCGCACGGACGGGGACGCTGACGGTGATCCTGAACGGCCAGGAGTCCGCGCTGCCCGCGCAGGCACTGGGATACGCGCAGGGCCAGGCGCTGCGCGTGCCGGGCGTACCCGTGGCTTAGGCCCTGTCCGGTGGCCCGCCTCAACGGCACCGTCCCTACTGCTGCCAAGGAAGCCGTGGGCGGTTAGGCTGCGGACATGACGGACGCGCAGGGTGACGACGTGCGCACACCCCAGGTCTGGACGGGCCACGCCAGCAATCGCCTTCAGTGGCTGCTGGCGGCGGGGGGCGCGGCCTGCGTGGCGCTGGGTATCGAGCTGGCCGTGGACCCGGACTACGCCTCGGGGCTGGCGCCCCTGGTGATGTCGGTCGTGGGATGCATCACGGTCGGGCTGCTCGTGATCTTCGGGACGATCGCGTTCACCCACGTACGGGTGCGGGTGGACCACGACGCGGTCGAGGTGCGCTGCGGTCACATGGGCGTCCCCCGCCGCCGGATTCCGTTGGACCAGGTGAGCGGCGCGCATTTCGCGCCGCTCGTCAGCCCCAAGGGCTGGGGCGGCTGGGGCTACCGGTGGCGGCCGGAGCAGGGCACGGCGGTCGTGGTGCGCCGTGGCCCGGGCCTGGTGGTGGACCTGGGCAACGGGCGCCACTTCACGGTGACGGTGGACGACGCGGAGGGCGCGGTGAAGGCCATCCGCGCGTCCCTGAAGCTTCGCGCGTAACGCGGTGACCGGAATGGTTCACCGGGTCCGCCCGGATATCGGTTCCGTCCTCAAACGCCGGACGGGCTGAAATCAGCCGGTCACGACAGACACCGCTTCGTCCGCGCCGATGAGCTGGACCTGCCAGGGCTTCGCGGTGCCCTCGCCCTCGGCCTCGACCCGTACGACATCGCCGGTCCGCGTCGTACGGAAGACGGCCGCGATGCCGCCGTCCGGCGACGGGACGGCGGTGAGGACCTCGGCGCCGTCGACGGGGGCGTAGACCCGCAGGGTGATGCCGTCCGCCCAGTCGTACTCGGGGCCCTCGTCGGACGCGCCGAAGGGGATGACGGACCCGGGGCGGGCCAGCAGCGGGAGGGTGTCGAAGCCGTGGGTCTCGCGGTGCCAGCGGGGGCCGGTGACGGGCTCGCCGGTGAGGAGGTGGGTCCAGGTGCCCTCGGGGACGTAGTAGTCGACGGTGCCGTCCTCGGTGAAAACGGGGGCGACGAGGAGGTCGTCGCCGAGCATGTACTGGCGGTCGAGCTGGTGGCAGGCGGGGTCGTCGGGGAACTCCAGGACCATGGCGCGCATGACAGGGGTGCCGTGGTCGCGGGCCTGGAGGGCGGCTCGGTAGAGGTAGGGGACCAGGCGGTGCTTGAGGCGGGTGAAGTCGCGGGTGACGGCGACCGCCTCGTCGCCGTAGTCCCACGGCACGCGGTAGGACTTGCTGCCGTGCAGGCGGCTGTGCGAGGAGAGCAGGCCGAACTGCACCCAGCGCTTGAAGACGGCCGGTGTCGGCGTCCCCTCGAAGCCGCCGATGTCGTGGCTCCAGAAGCCGAAGCCGGACAGGCCCAGCGACAGCCCGCCACGCAGCGACTCGGCCATCGCGCCGAAGGTCGACTCGCAGTCGCCGCCCCAGTGGACGGGGAACTGCTGCCCGCCGCTGGTCGCCGAGCGGGCGAACAGCACGGCCTCGCCCTCGCCGCGCTCCTCCCTCAGGAGGTCGAAGACGACCTGGTTGTAGACCTGCGCGTAGTAGTTGTGCATCCGCTCCGGGTCGGAGCCGTCGTGCCAGGCGACATCGACCGGGACGCGCTCGCCGAAGTCCGTCTTGAAGCAGTCCACGCCCTGGCGCAGCAGCCCCCGCAGCTTGCCGGTGTACCAGTCGCGGGCGGCCGGGTTGGTGAAGTCGACCAGTGCCATGCCGGGCTGCCACAGGTCCCACTGCCAGACGTCGCCGTTCGGCCGCTTGAGCAGATAGCCCTCGCGCATGCCCTCGGCGAACAGCGGTGACTTCTGGGCGATGTACGGATTGATCCAGGCGCAGATGCGCAGGCCCTGCTCCTTCAGGCGGGCCAGCATGCCCTCGGGGTCGGGGAAGACGTCCGGGTCCCAGGTGAAGTCGCTCCACTGGTACTCGCGCATCCAGAAGCAGTCGAAGTGGAAGACGCTGAGCGGGATCTCACGGTCCGTCATGCCCTGGACGAAGCGGTTGACGGTCGCCTCGTCGTAGTCGGTGGTGAAGGAGGTGGACAGCCACAGGCCGAAGGACCAGGCGGGCGGCAGCGCCGGCCGGCCGGTGAGGGCCGTGTAGCGGGAGAGGATCTCCTTCGGTGTCGGGCCGTGGATCACGAAGAACTCGAGGGACTGGTCCTCGACGCTGAACTGCACCTGGCCGACCGACTCGGTGCCGATCTCGTACGAGACCTTGCCGGGGTGGTTGACGAAGACCCCGTAGCCCCGGTTGGTGAGGTGGAACGGGATGTTCTTGTAGGCCTGTTCGCTGCTGGTGCCGCCGTCCGCCTGCCAGATGTCCACGGTCTGGCCGTTCTTCACCAGCGGCGTGAAGCGCTCGCCGAGACCGTAGATCAGCTCGCCCACGCCGAGGGAGAGCTGGCCGGTCATGAAGTGCCGGCCCTCCGCGTCGGTCGCGAAGCCGGTGCCGCGCTCGCCGACCGAGGTGAGAGTGCGGCCGGCGGCGGTGAAGTCCAGCTGCCAGGGGGCTGCGATGTCCACGCGAAGGCTCAGCTCACCGGCCGTCAGCTCGACGACCGAGCCGTCCCGTACGGTCTTGCCGGAGCCGCCGTCCGGCTCGCGGGTGATCCCGAACTCCGGTCCGCGCGGGGCCTTTCCGCCGTGGTGGGTGTAGCGCACACCGATCACGCCTTCGGCGGGCGACCAGCATTCGATCGTCAGCAACGGGCTGTTGAGGGTGTCCCCGCGGTGCCGCACCTCCTTCACAGGTGCGTACAGCGTGATCCGGTCCTCCTCGACGGCGGCGTCGGCGACCGAGGCCGCGTATGCGGCCGTGATCCCGGGCCGCATGAGCCAGTAGCCGTCGGTGAACTTCATGGATGATCCTGCTTTCGTACGCGGTCGGAAGCGAAGCCTTGCGGTTGACTCGATGACTCGATGACTCGATGACTCGGAGCTCAGGTGGCGTTGCGAGGCCGGGGCGGGGCGACGCGCGGGCCCGGGGTGAGCACGGGGGCGATCAGGCGGTGCGCGGCGGGGACCTGGGCCTGCCCGGTGATCGACTCGACCGCCAGCCGGGTCACTTCGGCGGACATCACGGAGACCGGCAGCTCGATACGCGGCAGATCGCGGCCGCCGACATCGTCGGGGAGATTGCCCACCGCCATGACGGACAGGTCCTCCGGCACCCGCAGCCCCTCGGCCGCGACCGCCGCCAGGATGTGCGGCAGCGCCGCCACATGCTGCACGATCAGCGCGGTGGGCGGCCGCTCGCCGGTCAGCAGGCCCTTGAGCCGCCGGGTGAGCACCGCCATGTCGCCGGTCGACTCGTGCACCTGTACCGCCGCCCCGGTCTCCGGCGCGGCCCGGCGGGCGCCGGCCACGCCGCGGATCGCGTAGCCGCGGCGCGCCTGGATCTCGTGCTCGGTCGTGGCCAGATACGCGATGTCCCGGTGGCCGCCCGCCGCCAGTTCGTGGACGGCCAGCGCCGCCGCCGCCTCCCAGTCCAGGTCCGTCCACGGCAGCGCCGCGTCGTCCGCCGACCGGCCGAGCAGCGCGGCCGGGAAGCCGAGCTCGCGCATCGCGTCGATCCGCGGGTCCGCCATCTCCACGGCCATCAGGATCGCCCCGTCCGCCTGGCCGCTGCGGGCGATCCGGCGCAGCCCCGGCACGCCCTCCTGGTCGGTCATCAGCAGCACGTCGTAGCCGTGCGAGCGGGCCGCGTCGCTGATGTCGATCGCGAACCTGCCGTCCACCGCCCGGTAACCGCCCGCCGCGCGCGGCAGCGCCAGCGCCAGCACATTGGTGCGGGTGCTGCGCAGCGTGCGCGCGCTCGCGCGGGGGTGGTATCCGAGGTCGTCGATCGCCTGCTGGACCGCTTTGCGGGTGTCCTCGGAGATCTTGCGGGAACCGCTCAGGACGTACGACACGGTGCTCGGCGCGACACCGGCGCGCTGGGCGACGTCCTTGATGGTGGTCATGCGGCTGCGGCTCCCTTGCGTCGAATCGATTCGTCGAATCGATTCACCAATGCTAGGCCGCGACCTGGAGAGGAGGCAAGGGGTCCTACGCCCGGTCCCGGTCGTCCGCGAAGGGGCGAGCGGTGGCGAGGCCGGCGAGGAGACCGGCCGTGGCCGTGACGGCGGCATAACTGAGGACGTGATCGACGCAGGCCTGCATCGCGAGGCCGGTGAGGGCCGCCCCGGCGGTGAGGACGACGGGGGTCGGGCGCGCGGAGCGGTGCAGGGCCAGCAGGACCCAGGCGTACGACGCGGCCAGCAGCGCGACGCCGGCGGCGCCCTCCTCGGCGGCGAGCTGGAAGGGCGCGGACCGCGGCTCCGCGGCGTCCGTGGCCGCCGTGCTCAGGGCCGCTGCGGTGGTGACGGCCGGCTCGGCCTGGCCGTCCTCCCCCTGGCTGACCTCGGCGAACTGCCCCGGCCCGACCCCGCGCAGCGGATGCCGCCCCGCCAGGTCCACCGCCTCCCGCCACACCGCCACCCGGCCCGGCGTCAGCTGCCCCGTCAGCGAGGCCGACAGCCCGGCCGGCAGCGCGTCCACCGCCACCGCGTACGTACCGCCCGCCGCCAGCGCCGCCGCCAGCGCGAGCCCGGTCAGGCCCAGCAGCCGGGGCGTGCGGTCGGCCGCCAGCGAGCACAGCACGACGCCCACCGATGCGGCGAAACCGGCCGCCGAACCGATCACCAGGGCAAGCACCGCCGCCACCGCCCCCAGCAGCCGCAGGCCCGTGCGGAGCGGGCGGGACCGGGCCGACCAGGCCGCGCAGCATGCCGCACCCGTGGCCAGGACCAGCAGCGCGGCGTCGGCGTTGGCGTATCCGAGCGGCGGCGTGTGCCGGCCCCCACCGCCCGCCAGCCGACCCGGCAGAGCGACGGCCAGCGCGACCACGGCGAGCGCGGTCAGCGCCGGGGCGGCCATCGGGAGCAGCGCCCCGCCGATCCGGCCCGCCGCGTAGCCGGCCGCCACGGCCAGCACCGCCAGCACAACCCCCTCCGGCCGTGCGGGGCGGCCGGTGGCCGCGATCAGCGCCCACCCGGCCGAGCACACCAGCACCACGGCGCCCAGCACATCCGTCAGTACGTCGCGGCCCCGCGCGTCCCCGGTCGCTCCGCCCGTTCTCGTGTCCATCCCCCGCAACCCCCTGACGGGCCACCCGCGCTCGACGGGGCCGCCGTCGGCGTCGTCGGGTCCCGGCCCACGGTAACCGCTGTGGCGGGTGGTTGTCCCTGGTCGTGCGTGGTCGGCCACGGGCCTGTCCCTCTTGCGCGGTTGCGTCGGCGTCCGCAGGCCAGGAGTTTTCCCCCACCCCGCCCCTTCCCGCTGCATCCGATCAGCGGCTGGCGCCGCGTGGCGGGCTCCGCCCGGACCCGCCGGGGGCTTCGCCCCTGGACCCCCGGACGCCCTGCGGGCGTGTCCTCAAACGCCGGACGGGCTGAAGCTTGCCGTCCGGCCGGGAGGGGACACGCCGGGGTTCTCCCGCAGCGCGACGAGCGAGGATCCCGGGTCCGACATGAAGGCGCCAGAGTCGCGAGCGCCGAGGAGAGATCCCCGGTGGTGGCACCGACCCCACGCCACACCAGCCCGTCCGGCGTTTGAGGACGGAACCCCCAACCCCGGCAGACGGCACCGCCTTCGGCCACCGTCCGACGGCCGGAGGCCGGCGCAGCGGCCCGAAGCAAGCGCAGCGCCCGCGAGGGACGCAGACAAGAGGGGCCCCAGCCCGTCCGGCGATTGAGGACGGACCGCCAGCCATGGCAAACGGCACCGCAACTGCAAACCGCACCGCCAGCCATGGCAAGCGGCACCGCAACCGCACCCGGCACCGGCGGCGGCAGCCGCTACGCTCGGGCACATGCCGACGCCTGAATTCATCCGTGAGCTGCGCGAGCAGGTGGGACACCGCGAGCTGTTCCTGCCCGGTGTGACAGCTGTCGTGTTCGACGACGAGAGGCGGGTGCTGCTGAATCTCCGCTCGGACACGGGCCGTTGGGCCTTGATCGCGGGCATCGTGGAGCCGGGGGAGCAGCCTGCGGAGACGGCGGTGCGGGAGGCGCTGGAGGAGACGGGGGTGAGGGCGGTGGCGGAGCGCGTGGTGCTGGTGCAGACAACGAGAACGGTGACGTACCCGAATGGGGACAGGGCGCAGTTCTTCGACATCACCATCAGGTGCCGGTCGGTCGGGGGCGAGGCGCGCGTCGCGGACGACGAGTCGCTGGAGGTCGGGTGGTTCGCGCTGGACGCGCTGCCGGATCTGAATGACCGCCATCTGTTCTGTATCAAGCAGGCGCTGACGGACGACCCGACGTGGTTCGAGCCGGCGGGACCGCCGACGGCTCCGTGACGGCTACTTGATCAGGGCGTTCACGGCCGCGATGAACAGCCCGATGGCCATGTCGACCCCGCCGACCCGGCAGGCGGCGGGCCAGCTTCGGTGGCCGATGGTACGGGCGGCCCAGAGCCCCCAGCAGAAGAGGGCGAGGATGTTGAAGGCCAGCGAGGCGGTGACGGCGGTGGCCTCGGGCCACCAGCCCGCGTAGGCGGCGAGGAGCATGAGGACGGTCGGCATCGCGGCGGAGGGCAGGGCCCACTCGGCGAGTACGGACCGGACGGCGATGGCCGCCATGCCCCTGCCGCCTGGGGGTGGGGGCTGGGCGATGGCGCGGGCGTAGCCGTGGGCGGCGGCGGAGGCGAGGGCGGTGAGGAGCACCCAGAGGGCGTCGTAGCCGGGGTCGGGGGCGCCGCTCTGCTCGTCGAGCGCAGCCGCGAGGGCGCAGGCCAGCACGGAACCGTAGACGCCGCCGAAGATCAGCGACTCCGACGGGACGTACCGCCGGAGTCGGTGGGGCATCGTCACCCCTCCAGGTCTAGCAGCACGGTCGCGTGGCGGGCACGCGTCCGTACGCCGCCACGCGACGGGTTAGCCTGATCGGACAATGAATCGTTTGACGACGTCAACGGGCGACTTCGACCTCACCCGCTTTCCCGAGGACCCCCGCGACAGCCTTCGCGCCTGGGATGCGGCCGACGAGTACCTGCTGCGGCACGTGGCCGCCGGGGGAGAGGACATCTCCGGCACCGTGGTCGTGGTCGGCGACCGGTGGGGCGCCCTGGTCACCGCGCTCGCCGGGCGGCACCGCACCGTACAGATCACCGACTCCTACCTCGCGCAGGAGGCTACCCGGGCCAATCTGCGGCGGGCCGGGATCGAGGCGGACGCGGTGCGGCTGCTGTCGACCAGGGACACGCCACCGGAGCGGATCGACGTGCTGCTGGTCCGCGTACCCAAGAGCCTCGCGCTGCTGGAGGACCAGCTGTACCGCCTCGCGCCCGGGGTGCACGCGGGCACGGTGGTGATCGGCACCGGCATGGTCAAGGAGATCCACACCTCCACCCTGAAGCTGTTCGAACGCATCATCGGGCCCACCCGCACATCCCTGGCCGAGAAGAAGGCCCGGCTGATCCACTGCACACCCGGTCCGCGCCCGGCCAGGGCCGCCAGCCCCTGGCCGCGCGACTACGCGCTGCCCGCCGATGTCGGGCCGGCCTCCGGGCTGACCGTCACCAACCACGCCGGGATCTTCTGCGCCGAGCGCCTCGACATCGGCACCAGGTTCTTCCTGCGCAACCTGCCGCGCCGCCGCGGCCCCGAGCGGGTCGTGGACCTGGGCTGCGGCAACGGGGTGGTCGGCACGGCGGCTGCGGTGGCAAATCCCGGGGCCGAGGTGCTGTTCACCGACGAGTCGTACCAGGCGGTGGCATCGGCGGAGGCAACCTTCCGTACGAACGCCGGCGCGGCCGCCAAGGCCGAGTTCCGGGTGGGCGACGGGCTGGCAGGCGTCCCCGAGGGGTCGGTGGACCTGGTGCTGAACAACCCGCCGTTCCACACCCACCAGGCGACGACCGACGCGACGGCCTGGCGGATGTTCACCGGATCGCGCGACGCGCTGCGCCCCGGCGGCGAGCTGTGGGTCATCGGCAACCGGCACCTCGGATACCACCTGAAGCTGCGCAGGCTCTTCGGCGGCTGCGAGGTCATGGCCAGCGATCCGAAGTTCGTCGTCCTGCGAGCTGTCAAGAACCGACATCCCTGACAGAGTGGGGAGAATCAGAAGCGAGGGGACGGCACCAGAGGGACGGAGCGGTCTGCCGTGGCAGCAACGGAGAGTGGGTCCGACGGGACGGACACCGCCGTCACGCTGCTGCTCGACGCCGGGGGACGACTGCTGAGCTGGCCCGACCGGGCACAGCGGCTGCTGGGCCACCTGCCCGGCGACATGATCGGCCGCCCCGCCGTCACGCTCCTGGCCTCCGACGACGCCGCCGGGGCCATGCCCAGCAGCCCGGACGCCAGCTGGTCCGGGCTGCTCACCGCCCGCCACCGGGACGGCCGGGAGGTGCCGGTCGAGGTGCGGGTCGTGGCGCTGCCGGACGGCGCGGGCGACGCGCGCTGGCTGGTGCTGGCCGAGGACGCCGGGCGCTCCCCGCTGTGGGGGATGAGCCCGGAACTGCTGCGCAGGATGACCGGGCGGATACCGGCCGGCCTGGTCGTGGTGGACACCGAGCTGCGCTGCGTGTGGTCGAACAACGCGATGGAGCGCTTCGGCGGCGGAACCGCGCAGGAGCGCCGCGGACGGCGGCTGCGGGACATCCAGCCCGGCCTGAAGGCCGAGGCCCTCGAAGCCCAGATGCAGAAGGTCCTGGACACCGGCCTTCCGGTGCTCGACTACGAGCACGTCGGGCGCCCCGGATCCGACCCCTACCGCGACCACGCCCACTCGATGTCCTTCGTACGCCTCGACGACGACACCGGCCACCCGCTGGGCGTCTGCTACTCGGTCACCGACATCACCGACCGTCATCGCGCCCTCCAGCGCCTCGCCCTCCTCGACCGGGCCAGCGAGCACATCGGGCGCAGCCTGGACCCCGCCCGCACCGCCCAGGACCTCGCCGAGGTGGCGGTGCCCGAACTCGCCGACTTTGTCGTCGTCGACCTGCTGGAAGCGGTGATCCGGGGCGCCGAGCCGGGGCCGGTCACCGATGGCGAGCCGGTGCGGCTGCGCAGGTCCGGGATCGGCTCCGTACGCGAGGGACACCCCACGCCGGCCTTCCGGATCGGTGAGTCGGCCGCGTACCAGGCCTCGACGCCACCGGTCGGCTGCCTGACCGACGGCAAGTCCTGGCGGGCGGAACGGCTCGACCCGGACGAGCCGGAGTGGGGCAGCGGCATCCCCGGGCGCCGGGCCACACCCTTCGGGGAGCTCGGGGTGCGCACGGCGATGGTGGTACCGATCCGGGCCCAGGGCATCACGCTCGGCATCACCTCGTTCTTCCGCACGCAGCGCGACCTGCCGTTCGACGAGGACGACCTGCGGCTCGCCGAGGAGTTCGTCGCCCGCGCCGCCGTCTGGATCGACAACGCCCGCCGCTACACCCGCGAGCGCGACGCGGCCCTCGTGCTCCAGCGCAGCCTGCTGCCGCACGGCATCCCGCCCCAGGAGGCGGTGGACGTGGCCTCCTGCTACCGGCCCGCCGACGAGCTGACCGGGGTCGGCGGCGACTGGTTCGACGTCATCCCGCTGTCCGGCGCCCGGGTCGCCCTGGTCGTCGGCGAGGTGATCGGCCACGGCATCGAGGCCGCGGCCACGATGGGCCAGCTGCGCACGGCGGTACGCACCCTGGCCGACCTGGACCTGCGGCCCGAGGAACTGCTCGCCCACCTCGACGACCTGGTCAGCCAGGTGGCCCGGGACGAGCGGGCGGAGCGCGAGATCCGGACCGAGCAGGAACTCGGCACGGGCTCCCTGGGCTCCAGCTGCCTGTACGTGGTCTACGACCCGGTGGCCCGGTCGTGCGTCATGGCCAGCGCCGGCCATCCGCCGCCCGCCGTCATCGGCCCGGGCGGCGACGAGGCCGAATTCCCGGACCTGCCGGTCGGCCCCGCGCTCGGGGTGGGCGGGCTGCCGTTCGAGTCCGTCGAGTTCGGCCTGCCCGAGGGCAGCCTGCTGGCCCTGTACACCGACGGCCTGATCGCCGACCCCGAAACCGCCCGGTACGCCCTGGAGCCCTTCCTCCGGGTGCCCGAGCTGCCCCTGGAACGCCTGGTCACGCGCATGGTCGACGAGCTGGCGCCCGAGCGGCCCTTCGACGACGCGGCCCTGCTGCTGGCCCGCACCCGCGGCCTGGACGCCGGACAGGTCGCCTCCTGGGAGCTGGCCGCCGACCCGGCCGTCGTCGGCCGGTGCCGGGAGATGGCCGCCGCCCAGCTGGGCGCGTGGGGCCTGGACGAGGAGCTGGCGTTCACCACCGAGCTCGTCGTCAGCGAACTCGTCACCAACGCCATCCGGCACGCCTCCGGCCCCATAGGGCTGCGTCTGATCCTGGAACGCACCCTGATCTGCGAGGTCTCCGACGCCAGCAGCACCACCCCGCACCTGCGCCACGCGCGCACCACCGACGAGGGCGGCCGGGGCCTGTTCCTCATCTCCCAGTTCGCCCAGCGCTGGGGCACCCGCTACACCGCGGACGGCAAGATCATTTGGGCGGAGCAGCAGTTGGGCCGGCAGCTGGAGCAGCAGCCCGCCCCCGGCGCCTGACCGGCGCCGTAGCCAGGTCTATCCCCGCCCGGACGGCGGACTTGTCGAGCGTGCGAAGGGCCAGCAGCAGGAAGCCGATGTCGTCGATGAGGATGGGGTCCGGCAGCAGATCCACCGGGGAGATCAGATAGACGACCGCCGCCCAGAACGCCACCTTGCCCTGCACCGGCACGCCGGCCTCCGTCAGCAGGCGCTTGGTGCGGAACAGCCGGACGCACAGCTTCACGGCTATCACCAGGGTGACCGCCACCACGAGTGCGCCGACCGCAAGCAGCAGCCAGAGCAGGTTCTTACCGTCCATGCCGTCGCCTCAGGCCTTCCGGTAGGAGTACGCGTCCTCGGCTGCCGCTGCCACCGCCGCCAGGTCGGCCCCGGCGGAAGCGGCGACCACGGCGGCCACCGCGCCCTCGACGAAGGGCGCGTCCAGCAGCCTAGTGCCTGGCGGCAGCTCGTCCTCGTCGGCCAGCAGCGCCTTCACGGTGAGCACCGCGCTGCCCAGATCCGCCAGCACCGCCACGCCCTCGCCCCGGTCCACCGTCCGGGCCGCCCGTGCGATGGCCCCGGCGTCCGTGCCGAGCCCGCCGTCCGGTGTGCCCCCGGCGGCGGCGACCGGCGCGGGATCGCCGCCGCCGGCCAGCCCGGCCGCGAGCTGGGCCACCGCCTCGGCGACGGCCGCGCTGTGGGACACCAGCACCACACCTACCGTCATCCCGTGCCCTCCTGCGCCGCTGTCTCCGCCAGCGCCCCCAGCAGCAGCGCGGACGAGGTCGCCCCCGGATCCTGGTGCCCGATGCTGCGCTCGCCCAGATAGCTGGCTCGCCCCTTCCGGGCCTGCAGCGGTACGGTCGCCAGCGCGCCCTCCTCCGCGGCGATCCGCGCGGCGGCCAGCGCCTCGATGAGCCCGGCGCCCTTGTCCAGGGCGAACGACAGCGCCTCGATGGCCGGCACGAGCGCGTCGATCATCGTCTTGTCGCCCTGCACCGCGCCGCCCAGCTGCGACACCCCGTCCACCCCTGCCCTGAGCGCCTCGCACAGCTGCTCGGGCGTCACTTGGTCCCCGTCGCCGAGTGCCTTGCCCGCCTTGCGCAGCAGCGTCCCGTACAGCGGCCCGGACGCGCCGCCGACCGTGCTGATCAGTTGCCTCCCGGTCTGCACGAGCACATCGCCCGGCGTCAGCGGCGGCTCCTTTTCGATCGCCGTACGCGCGGCCGTGAAGCCGCGGCGCAGGTTGCTGCCGTGGTCCGCGTCGCCGATGGGGGAGTCCAGCTCGGTCAGCCGCGTGGCCTCGCGGTCGATCACCGCGGCCGCCGCCGTGAGCCAGCGGCGGAAGAAGGCCGCGTCGATCACCGGTCCGGGCCCGGGCGCGGATCCGGCTTCGGATTCGGGTGACGGTTCTTCGCTCATACGATTCCTAGTCCTCCTGTCGGACTGTCAGGCACCCCAGCGCAGACCGGCCGTGACCACCGGTGCGTCCCACAGCCGCAGCATCTCCTCGTCCACCTGGCACAGCGTCACCGAGGCGCCGGCCATGTCCAGGGACGTCACGTAGTTGCCCACCAGTGTCCGGGCCACCGCCACACCCCGCAGCGCGAGCACCCGGTGCACCTCGGCGGCGAAGCCGTACAGCTCCAGCAGCGGCGTCGCCCCCATGCCGTTCACCAGCGCCAGCACGGGAAGGCGCGGCCGCAGATCGTCCACCACCGCGTCCACCGCGAACTCCGCGATCTCCCCGGCGGTCATCATCGCCCGCCGCTCCCGGCCCGGCTCCCCGTGGATACCGATGCCCAGCTCCAGCTCCCCGGCCGGCAGATCGAACGTCGGACTGCCCTTCGCCGGCGTACTGCACGCACTCAGCGCCACCCCGAAGCTCCGCGCCGACTCATTGACCTGCCGTGCCAACGACTCGACCCGCTCCAGCGGCGCGCCCTCCTCTGCGAGCGCCCCCGCGATCTTCTCGACGAACAACGTGCCGCCCGTGCCGCGCCGCCCCGCCGTGTAGAGGCTGTCCGTCACCGCGACGTCGTCGTTCACCAGGACCTTGGCGATCTGGATGCCCTCGTCCTCGGCCAGCTCCGCCGCCATGTCGAAGTTGAGCACATCCCCCGTGTAGTTCTTCACGATGAACAGCACCCCCGCCCCGCTGTCCACCGCCGCGGCCGCCCGCAGCATCTGGTCCGGCACAGGCGACGTGAAAACCTCCCCCGGACACGCCGCGTCAAGCATCCCCCGCCCCACGAACCCCCCGTGCAACGGCTCGTGCCCCGACCCGCCGCCCGACACCAGCCCCACCTTCCCGGCCACCGGCGCGTCCCTGCGCACGATCACCCGGTTCTCCACGTCCACCGTCAGCTCGGGATGCACGGCGGCGAAGCCCCGCAGGGCGTCGGCCACCACGGTCTCCGGGACATTGATCAGCATCTTCAAGGGGTCCTCCATCCGAGGTGAACAATGGCACTCCGTAGCGGCGAAAAGCGGTATCCACCCGTCGAGTAGAAGCGAGCGTTCTGCCTGGCTACATCAGCGTACGGACCCGGTTCGACCAAGGCAGCCTTCGCGGCGCAGAGGTTTTGGCTGCCTTGTCGGCACCCCCTCAGGAGGAGACCGTCCGGAGGGGGAGTTCAACGATCGCGTAGGCCAGGAGCGCACGGGCACGGCGGCCGTCAGGGTGAGGCCGCGCTCCCGGTGGGTGCGGGCCATGAGCAGGGGGACGAGGACGACGAATGCCGCGAAGCTGGTCCAGGCTTGTGGTGCGTAGTGGAGGTTCCAGGCGGCCATGACCCCCTCCATCCTGAAGAGTCCGGTGAACGCGGCAAGGCCGGCGATGCGGGCCCGTGCGTCCCTGCCGCGTCGCCACAAGTACGCTGCGACGCCGAACAGCGGCCCCGCCACGCATGCCATGCCGAGCCAGAGGAGCGGGAAGAGCAGAGCGCCCATGCCATCGCGCCCGAACTCGGCGCAGCCGTAGTACCCCACGACAAGTCCGGCCTCCGCGCACAGGCCGCCGGCCGCGGCCCGGAGCACCGTGCCCCGCTCGGCGAGCAGGGCTCCGCCGGCGAACGCGACGGCTGACCAGACGGCGCCCGAGTTGGCGAGCTGGTTCCAGGATCCCGGGAGCCACCCCTGGGCCAGGTTGGTGAGCACGCCGAGCAGCAACCCCCCGGCCGTCACTGTCATCGTGGTGGCCCACGCACCGAGACCACTGCTCGGTTCCGCCAGGCCGTCCGGGGGCGTAGTCGTCGCCATGTCAGCCTCCGCGGTCACGCTCGCACCTGCCGCATTTCTCGTGCGCTCCCGCGCGCTATGCATGCGCTGTATACGCGCATGCATAGCCGTCGGGTCAGGGGAACGTGGAGCAGGAGGGGCGCTTCAGGTGCTCGGGCGCTCCAGCCGGATCATGTTCCAGGAGAGGGGTTCTAGTCCGGCACGCAGGACTGCGCCGGTGACGGTGGTGCCGGTGGCGGGGCGGGGGGTGACGCGGTCCGGGTCGTCCAGGGTGTTGCGGGCCTCGGGGTCGGTGTCGGCGAGGACCAGGTGCTCTGCGAGCGTGCGGGCGCCGACGCCGCGCAGGTCGATCTCCAGCGGCAAGGCGGTGGTCTGGCTGCGGTTGACGGCGAAGACGGTGACGGCGCCGGTCTCGTCGTCGGTCACGGCGGTGGCGTGCAGCAGCGGCACCTCGCCGAACTTGGCCGTGGTGTACGTGGGGCTGTCCACCTCCACGCGCAGCACCCGCCCCCGTCCGTACCGGGAGGCCTGGGCGAAGGGGTAGAAGGTGGTCTGCCGCCAGGCCGGGCCGCCGGGCTCGGTCATGATCGGGGCGATGACGTTGACGAGCTGGGCGAGGGAGGCGGCGGTGACCCGGTCGGCGTGCCGGAGCAGGGCTATGAGCAGGGAGCCGAAGACGACGGCGTCGGTGACCGAGTAGGAGTCCTCCAGAAGTCTGGGGGCCTTGTCCCAGTCCGGCGGGGTGGCGGCGTGGTAGCGGGCCTGGTACCAGACGTTCCATTCGTCGAAGGAGAGGTTGATCTTCTTCTTGGACTTCAGGCGGGCGCCGACGTGGTCGCAGGTGGCGACCACCGCCTCGATGAAGGACTCCATGTCCACGGCCGAGGCCAGGAAGGAGTCGCGGTCGCCGTCGTGCTCCTCGTAGTAGGCGTGCAGGGATATGTGGTCGACCAGGTCGTAGGTGTGCTGAAGGACCGTGGACTCCCAGGAGGCGAAGGTCGGCATGGAGGAACTGGAGCTGCCGCAGGCGACCAGTTCCAGGCCGGGCTCGATCATCCTCATGGCGCGGGCGGTCTCGGCGGCGAGCCGCCCGTACTCCTCGGCCGTCTTGTGCCCGGTCTGCCAGGGGCCGTCCATCTCGTTGCCGAGGCACCACATGCGGATGCCGTACGGCTCCTTGGCGCCGTGGGCGATGCGGCGGTCGGACAGTTCGGTGCCGGCGGTGTGGTTGGCGTATTCCAGCAGGTGCAGGGCCTCCTCGACGCCGCGCGTGCCGAGGTTGACGGCCATCATGGGCTCGACGCCCGTCTTGCCGCAGAAGTCCATGAACTCGCCGAGGCCGAACTCGTTGGTCTCGGTGGACCGCCAGGCCAGGTCCAGCCGGACCGGCCGCTCCTCGCGCGGTCCGACGCTGTCCTCCCAGCGGTAGCCGGAGACGAAGTTGCCGCCGGGGTAGCGCACCGTGCTGACGCCCAGCTCCCGGATCAGCGTCAGGACGTCCTGGCGCAGGCCCGCGGCGTCGGCGGCCGGGTGGCCGGGTTCGTACAGGCCGGTGTAGACGCAGCGGCCCATGTGCTCGACGAACGATCCGTACAGGCGGGGATGGACGGCGCCGACGCCGAAGGCCGAATCGAGGGTGAAGGTCGCCGGGGTGGCGGGGGCGGCGGGGGTTGCCGGGGACGGGTCGGACATGTTGATCTGCCTTCGGTAGTCAGGGGGGAGGGGTGTCGGCGCTCAGAGGACCAAAGCGCAGGTGACCGAGGGAACGGCCGCCGCCGGGTGGGGCTGGTCGAGGGCCCCGGTGTCCTGGATGTGCAGCGCGGCGAGGGTGCCGCTGTGCTGGTTGGCCACCAGCAGGTAGCCGGAGGCCAGGGTCAGGCCGCGGGGCCAGGTACCGCCGCCGGGGGTCTCGCCGATCGGTTCGAGGGCGGTGCCGGTGACCCGGAAGGCGGCCACGGTGTCGGCTCCGCGGTTGGTCACCCAGACGAAGCGTCCGCACGGCGAGGCGACGATCCCGGCGGGCTGGTTGACGATGCCCGGGCCTGCCGCTGTGGCGGGAACGCCGGAGACCGCCGTGAGCGTGCCCGTGCCCGGGTCGTAGCGGTGGCCGGTAAGGGTCGAGGACAACTCGTCCACGCTCCACACCAGTTCGCCGCCCGGCGCGAACGCGAGGTGGCGGGGGCCCGATCCCGCGCGCAGCGCGTTGACGGCGGTTTGCCGCAGGGTTCCCGCATCCGTGTCGAGACGGTAGGTGAACACCGCGTCCGCTCCCAGGTCGGTGGCCAGGACGAAGCGGCCCGCCGGGTCGGTGATCACCTGGTGGGCGTGGCTGCCTTCCTGCCGTCCGGTGACCGGGCCGGAGCCCTCGTGGACGACGACATCGGTCAGTTCCGTGATGCGGCCGTCGGTGTCGAGCCGGTGTACGGCCACGCTGCCGGGCGCGGTCTCGGTGCCGTAGTTGGCGGTCAGCAGCCAGCGTCCGCCGGGGTGGACGGACAGGTGGCAGGGGTTCGCGCCGCCGCTGCTGACCGGGGTGCCCAGCGCGGTCAGGATGCCGTCGCCGTCGTGGGCGAAGGCGCTGACGGTTCCGGACTCGGCCTCGTCGGCGCTGTAGACGACGTCCAGCGACGGATGCGCCGCCAGGAAGGAGGCGCCTTCGGCGGGCACGGGCGGCGGATTCGCGTCGGCCGTCAGGGCGCCGGTCCCGGGACCGAACCGCAGGGTCGCGAGCCCGGTGCCGTCACCGCCGGAGTGCGGGGTGCGGGTGGTCAGGACGAGGACCGGTCCGTCGCTGGAGCGCGTTGCCATGGGGGTTCCTTGAGCGGATGGAGGGGCGGGAAGGCGGGAGACCGTCAGCGGATGACGTCGTCGTGGTGGTCCAGCAGGGTCAGCTCGCCGCGCCGGGGCAGGCCCTCCCAGTCGCCGGTGGTGCTGACCGCGAAGGCTCCCAGCAGCCCCGCCGTCCGCAGCCGCTGCTCCGGCGGTGCGCCCTGGAGCAGTTCGGCCAGGTACCCGGCGGCGAACGCGTCACCCGCTCCTACGGAGTCGTGCACCCGGACAGGCGCGGCGGGCTGCTTGTAGGGCTTCCCGTCCAGCAGGGCGAAGGCTCCCTCGGCGCCCAGCTTGATCACGGCCCCGCCGGGTCCGAGCTCGCACAGGGCCGCGGCCAGGGCCTGGGGGTCCTCGCCGGCCTCGGGAACCGCCAGCCGGGCCTCATGGGGGCCGGCGAACACCAGGTCGCTGCTGCGCAGCAGGGGCAGCAGGGTGTGCCGGGCCTCCTCCTCGCTCCACAGCAGGGAGCGGAAGTTGACGTCCATGGAGACCGGCACCCCGGCACCCGTCGCGATGTCCACCGCTCGGCGAACGGCCTGCGCCGGGCCCTCGCCCAGCGCCGGGGTGATCCCGGTGATGTGCAGGACCGCCGCACCGGCGACGATGTGCTCGGGGATGTCCTCGGGGGACAGCCGGCCGCCGGCGGTGTGGGTGCGGTAGTAGCGCGTACGGCTGTGGGTGACGGTGCGCCGTTCCCTGAGCAGCAGTGAGGTGGGGGCGGGATCGCGCACCGCGAGGGCGGTCACTCCCTCGGCCCGGAGCTCGCGCAGGATGAGCTCGCCGAGTTCGTCGTCGCTGACGCGGCCGATCCAGGTGGCGGATCCGCCGAGCCGGCTGACGCCCACGGCGACGTTGGACTCGGCTCCGGCGAGCCCGAGGCGCAGCGTCGCGCCCACGGTGAGCGGGCCCGGTTCCGGCGCCGACATGACCGCGAGGGCTTCGCCCAGCGTCACCAGGTAGGGCTGGGTGCAGGGGGTGTTCACGGGCGGGCCTCCGGGTCGCGTGTGGTGACGGTGACCGCGTCCAGCAGGGTGCGGGCCCTCGCGGTGAGGGCGTCCAGGGCCGCGGGGGTGGGGTCGCGGTCCGCGCCGCGCAGCAGCGGGGAGCCGATGCCCACGGCGCAGGCCCCGGCGTCGAGGTAGGCGCGTGCCTGGTCGACGCCGACGCCGCCGACGGCGACCAGGGGGATCCCCGGCAGGGGCGCGCGCAGCTGCCGCAGGTGTTCGGGGCCGCCGGTGCAGGCCGGGAACAGCTTGACCGCGGCGGCGCCCGCGTGCCAGGCGGCCCATACCTCCGTCGGCGTCCAGGCGCCCGGATAGCAGGGGGTGCCGCCGTCTGCGGCGCCGCGGATGACATCGGTGTCCACGACGGGTGCGACCAGGAAGTCGGCTCCGGCCGCCAGCGCGTCCTTCGCCTGCCCGGAGGTGATCACGGTGCCGGCGCCGACCGCCACCTTCGGTCCGAGTTCGCCGCGGATGCGGGTCAGGGCGTCCAGCGCCCCCGCCGTGGTGAGGGTGATCTCCAGGCAGGTGATGCCGCCGGCGGCGAGCGCCCGGGCGACCGCGGGCAGTGCCGATGCGTCCGCCGACCTGAGGATGGCCATGACGCGGGTCCGGCTCAGCTGCCCGTTGATGGGGGGCCGCGCCGTCATGACTCCACCGCCGCGGTGGACATGACGGCGGCCGGCGACAGCGTGGCCACCTGGGCGGCTGTGGCGGGCCGGGCCGGCCCGGTGCCCAGGGTGTCGGTCATGGAGAGTCCCTTCGTGGGGGGAGAGGAGGACGGGCGGTCGCGCGGGTCCGGATTACTTGAGCCCGGAGGTGGCGACGCCCGTGACGAAGCCGCGCTGCAGGATCAGGAAGAGCACCAGCACGGGTACGACGTACATCACGGCGCCGGCCGCGACGAGGTTCCACAGCTGCCCGCCGTGGTCGTTGACGTAGCCGTGGGCGAGCTTGACCGCGAGCGTGGTGTGGGAGTCGTCCAGCAGCAGCGCGGGCGCGATGTAGTCGCCCCATGTCCAGCTGAACGACAGGATCAGGCTGGTGGCGATGACGGGCCAGGACTGCGGCAGGAAGATGCGCCAGAAGATACGGATCTGCCCGCAGCCGTCGATGATCGCCGCCTCCTCCAGTTCCTTGGGCATGTTCGTGAAGAACTGCCGGAACAGGAAGATGAGGTACGGGGCTCCGCACAGTCCCCACAGGACCCATGGCATGTAGGTGTCGGTCAGGTGGATCTTGGCGAACAGCAGGTAGGTCGGGATGAGGGTGAGGATCTGCGGCAGCATCATCGTCGACAGCAGCACACCGAAGATGAGCCGCTTGCCCGGTGCGTTCAGCCGGGCGAAGCCGTACCCCGCCCAGGCCGAGGCGAGGGTCACCAGCACCGAGTAGACGACGGCGATCGTCAGCGAGTTGCGGGCGTAGCCGAGGTAGTCGAAATAGGTCAGGGCCTGCCGGAAGTTGCCCAGGCTCGGGCTGTGCGGCCACCAGTGGATGGGGAGGACGTTGAACTCGGAGGGGCCCTTGAGCGCGCTGATCACCAGCCAGCCGAAGGGGCTGAGGAACAGGACGAGGAGCCCCACCAGGATCATGTAGACGCCGCTGCGCCTGGTGAACACCATCACTTGCCTCCGATCGTGCGGGGCTTGTTCTTCGCGGTCTCCGGTTCCACGGAGTAGAAGACCGCGCCCTTGCTGAGTTTGAAGACCAGGAAGGTGATCACGATGATGATCAGGAAGAGCACCCACAGCAGCGCGGAGGCGTAGCCGTAGCGGCCGTTGGCGAAGTACTGGGCGAACACATTGATCATGAACAGGTTGTTGCCCTCGGGTATGGCCGTGACGCCCTGGGGGGTGGGGTCGAGGGAGATCAGCAGTGGCAGGAAGCTCTGGACGGCGGCGATGATCCCGGTGATGACCTGGAAGAAGATCACCGGAGAGAGCATCGGCAGGGTGATCCGGGTGAAGGACTGCCAGGGGCTGGCCCCGTCCATCCGCGCGGCCTCGTGGAGTTCCTTCGGGATGTCCTGCAGCCCGGCCAGCGAGATGATCATGACATTGCCCACGCCCCACATCGTCAGCACGATCAGCACCCAGCGTGCGTAGGGATCGGTCAGCCAGGCGATCCCGTTGACCTCGAAGGCGTCGAGGATGCCGTTGGCCGCTCCCGAGTCACGGTCGAAGATCAGCTTGAAGGTCAGGGCCGCACCGACCGGCGGGACGATGGCGGGCAGGTACAGCAGCGTGCGGAACAGTCCGCGGGCGCGTATCGGCTGATTCACCAGCACCGCCAGCAGCAGCCCCGCCGCGATCGTCAGTGGCACCGTGATCACGGTGAACACCGCGGTGTGGGACAGCGAGGCCATGGTGTCCGGGTCGGAGAAGACTTGCCGGTAGTTGTCCAGGCCCACGAAGCGCGCGTTCGGGGAGAGTCCGTCGGTGTTGGTGAGGCTGAGCCAGAACGCGTACCCCAGGGGGAAGGCCGTGAGCGTCAGGAAGCCCAGCATCCAGGGGCCGGTGAAGATGTAGAAGGAGATGGCCCGGCGTGAATCCAGCGAACGGCCCCAGCGTATCCGGGGCGAGCCCGGCCGGGCCGCCGTCTCCCGGGAGGGAGACGACGTGCCCGGCGCGTCTGCCGGTCCGATGAGCTGACCAGCACTCACTGCACCAGCTCCTTGCCCTGCGCGAGCAGCGCGTTCATGCCGGTGTTGAGCGTGTCGGCGACCTTGCCCGCGGCCGTCTTGGACCGCACCGCGCCCGGCAGCACCTTGTTGAGCACGCCCTCCAGGGCGGCCTGCTGGGCATACGGGGTGAAGCTCAGCACCTTGAAGTAGTCGAGCTCCTGCTGCTGCACCTGGAACGCCTGCTTCTGGAACGCGTTGGTCTGCGGCATCTTCGAACGCAGCGACTTCAGGGAGGGGATGCCCCAGCCGCTGCTCGCCCGGTCCTGGGCGGGCTGGCCGCCGAAGTACCACTCGAAGAACTTCCAGGCCGCGTCCTTGTTCTTGGCGTCCCGGGGTATCCAGAAGCCGGTGGCGCCGAAACAGGGGCTGATCCGGTTGCTGCCGAGCTGCGGCGCGGGCGCGAACCGCGAGACCTCGGCCACCTTGGCGTCGGTGCTGATCTGCCCGCTGAACCAGTAGCCCTCGCAGCTCATCGCCATCCGGTTGGCCATGTAGGTGGGCCCGTCCCAGCCGTCGGGGTTGACGTTGATGACGTTCGGGCCGATGTCGGCCTTCGCGTAGTCCAGGTACCACTGCAGCGCCTTGAGCGCCTCGGGCGAGGAGAAGTCCACGGTGGCCAGGTCGTCGGCGAACAGGCTCCCGCCCGCCGATGCCGTCATGCCCATGAGCTGGGGGAAGACGCCCATCCCGGTGGCGTTCAGGCCGTACACCTTCACCTTGCCGAGCTTGCGCTTGACCAGCCGCTCGCCGAAGTCCAGCCACTCGTCCATGGACAGGGGCTCGGTGGCGCTGGGGTGATCCAGGTTCGCGGCGTCGAGCAGGTCAGTGCGGTACCAGAACATGGAGTCCTGGGAGAAGTCCTTGGCCATGCCGTAGCGGGGACCGGCGCCCTGCTTCTTGCCGTCGTAACGCCACACGTCATTGACCGGGTCGAGGTCGGCGGGCTTGAGCGCGGTGCTCTTGGCGAAGTACGGGTCCAGGTCGGTCATCAGGCCGCGTGCTGCGAAGTACGGCGTCTCGGTCGCGCCGAGGCCGCGCACCACGTCCGGCGGGTTCTTGGCGGCCAGCATGGCGTTGAGCTTGGTGGTGTCGGTGGTGATGAGGCTGATGTTCATCCCGAGCGCCTTCTCGGCGACCTTGATGGTCTTGGCGTCCCACTCGTTGGCCACCGACATGATGGTGAGCGTCGTCTTGCCGCTCCCGGAGCCGCCGCTCCCGGAGTCAACGGAACTGGCGCATCCGGGCAGGGCGGTGGCGGCGAGTGCGGCACCCGCGGAGGCGGCGAGGAAGCGTCGCCGCCCGAAGGGGCTCGTGGCGGGAATAGACATCTTTGTCTTCCTTTCGGGCTTTTATAGCGTCTGGTGCATTTCTGATGGCGAAGATGATGATCCGTTATGGATGAGGGCATGCGGATTCGCGCAGGGTGAGCCACCTCCGGTCGGGAGGAGGCCGCAGCTGTGGTGTTCGCGCCGCAGCGGTCGGTCATGTCACGCCGCCGCCGGCCGATGGGTCATCGGCGTCACCGCGGATCGTGGTGGGCCGACTGTCTGTCTTCGTGGGTGGTGCCGCGGCCCCGGGCATGCCGGGCCGCCTTCATGAAGCGCTGATGGTCATGGCTTCACCGCGCCGTCCCCGGGTCTCGACCGGGGCCGGCCCGGACGCGCTCGCCCGGCGGTCGGGCGGTCGGTCGTCACGTGGTGGCCATGGTGGCGATGTCGTCGCCGGTGCCGGTGGAAGCAGGTCCGTCCGGTCGTCCCCATCATCCGCCGGAGCGGATGAGGCCGGCCGGCCCGGCTTCCACGGCCCTCAGGTCGCCGTAGCGGCTCCCGCGGACGGATCCTGCGACCCGTCCGGGCGTGCGGGCCGCGGTACCGCCGTCACGGCGGCCCCGAGGAGACTTCCGGAGCGCTTCATTGCACACCTCACCTGTCGTCGGTCTGAGCCGACTCGTCGTGTCTGTGGTGAATCAACCATCCGTGGCGTTCTGCACATGTATAGCGCGGTAAGGCCTCGGAGGAAACCGGTTGACTGAAACTTCGGCGAAGGTTAGATTGCGGGCCCAGAAGGTGTCAAGGGGTTCTGATCCCGACATCACCGCCGGCCGGGACGGCGAACACCGAGCAGCACAGCGCGCAGCACAGCACGCACAGCACAGCACAGCGCGCGGCGCGGCGCGGCGCGCAGAGGGAAGGTCACAGATGACGGAACAGCCTGTTCGAGCCAGGCTGGTGGACGTCGCCCGTGAGGCCGGAGTCTCCAAGGCCACCGTGTCCAAGGTGCTCAACGGCCGGCCGGACCTGTCGGTCCGGCCGGAGACCCGGCAGCGCGTGCACGAGGCCGCCGAAGCGCTGGGCTACCGTCCCCACTCGGGCGCCCGGGGGCTGGCCGGTGCGGGTACGCACGCCCTGGCCCTGCTGGTGCCGGCCCTGGCCAACCCCACGTACGTCACCATGGCCCGCGGCGCGTACCAGCGGGCTCGCGAACTGGGCTATCTCTCGCTGCTGGCCGAGGACTTCGACGGGCAGGAGGCCGACGGGTCCTTCAATGACCTGGTGCAGCACGGGCACGTCGACGGACTGCTCATCGCCTCGGCCCGCCCCGGTCATCCCCTGCTGGACGCCCTGAATCGCAGCCCGGTCCCGCATGTCTTCCTCAACCGGTCCGTTGAGGGATCCGGCCGGAACGTCACCATGGACGTCGCCCGCTCCAGCGTCACGGCCCTGGACCACCTCCACGGTCTGGGCCACCGCGCGGTCGGCCATATCGCGGGACCTCCCGGGATCGCCCCCAGTGAGGCCCGCAAGCAGGCGTTCCTGCAGCATGCCGAAAAGCTGGGGCTGTCCGCCGCCCCGGTCGCCTCCGGGGACTTCACCGAGGAGGGCGGAGTGTCGGCCGCGCTGCAGCTGCTGCGCCCCGGCGCGGACGGGACCACGCCGGTCACCGCGCTCTACACCAGCTCGCTCGCCCAGGCGATCGGTGCGATGGCGGCGATCCGGGACCTGGGCCTGCGGATCCCCGAGGACATCTCCGTGGTCGGCAACGACGACATGCCCGTGGCCGGCCATCTGTCCCCACCGCTGACCACTGTCGCGATGCCCCTGTACGAGCTGGGGGCGGCGGCCGTGGACGCCCTGGTCGCCGCCATCCAGGGAACGCCGCAGGGAGACATCGTCGTACCGACCGAGCCCCGGCTGGTACTGCGCGGCTCGGTGGCACGCCCAGGAGGAACGTCATGACCGTCGCCGGACCGGCGCGCTTCACCGGCCGCACCGCCCTGCTCACCGCGGCCGCCTCCGGGATCGGGGAGGCCACCGCCCACCGTCTCGCCGAAGAAGGCGCGTCGGTCCTGGTCACCGACGTGGACGCCAAGGGCGCCCACCGGGTGGCCGAGGACATCCGCGCCGAGGCCGGACAGGCCCGAAGCCGCGAGCTCGACGTCACCTCGCCCGCCCAGTGGGCCGAGGCCGTCGGCGAGGTGGAGTCCTGGACCGGACGCCTGGACATCCTGCACCTCAACGCCGGCCGGAACCTGCCCGGAGCCGCGCACGAACTGGACGACGCCTCCTGGCACGGCCAGCTGAGGCTCTCCCTCGACTCGGTGTTCTACGGCGTCCGGGCAGGGGTGCCCCTGCTCACGGCCGCCCGGGGCGCCGTGGTCGTCACCTCCTCCATCCACGCCGCCCTCGGCTTCCGCGGCTACCCTGCGTACGCCGCCGCCAAGGGCGGTATCGACGCGCTGGTCCGCCAGCTCGCCGTCGAGTACGCCGGCCTGATCCGGTTCAACGCCGTCCTGCCCGGAGCCGTGGTCACGGCCTTGTGGGCGGCTGTGCCGCAGGAGGAACTCGTCAGGGCCGCGTCCCGCATCCCGGTCGGCAGGCTCGGGCTCCCGCACGACGTGGCGGCCGCCGTGGCCTTCCTCGCCTCCGACGACGCGTCCTTCATCACCGGTCAGAACCTGCTCGTGGACGGCGGCCGCAGCATCAGCGCCCACGAGTAGCCCGCCGGGTCCCTTTCACACACCCGCGCCCCATGCCACCCGCGCCCCCAGCAGCTTTCGTCTGTCCGAAAACAGCAAGCCGCACACCCGTACACCTGGACCGGAGGTCCGCACCATGAAGATCACTGGATACGAACTCTTCCTCGTCGAACCGCGCTGGCTCTTCCTGCGTATCGACACCGACGAAGGCATTTCCGGCTGGGGCGAGCCCATCGTCGAGGGCAAGGCGCACACCGTCGCCACGTGCGTCGAGGAGATGTTCGACTACCTGACGGGCCAGGACCCCGCCCGCATCGAGGAACACTGGCAGGTGCTCGCCAAGAGCGGCTTCTACCGCGGTGGCCCCGTCCTCAGCAGCGCCCTGGCCGGCATCGACCAGGCCCTGTGGGACATCGCCGGCAAGACCCACGGCGTGCCGGTGCACCAACTGCTCGGCGGCCACGTACGTGACCGCGTGCGCATCTACGGCTGGGTGGGCGGGGAGAACCTCCAGGAGCTGGCCGAGTCGGCGTCCGCGCAGGTCGCCAAGGGCATGACCGCCGTCAAGATGAACCCCTGCGCTCACCTGGAGCCGCTGGCCACCCCGGCCGCCATCGACGCCATCGTCGCCGCGGTGACCACGGTGCGCGAGGCCATCGGCCCGGACCGGGACCTGGCGCTGGACTTCCACGGGCGTTTCAGCGGGGCCATGTCCCGCCGGGTCCTGCCGTACCTGGAGCCGCTGCTGCCGATGTTCGTCGAGGAGCCGGTGCTGCCGGAGTTCACCCGTGACCTCGGCTCGGTCGTCCGCTCCACCTCGATCCCCATCGCCACCGGTGAACGGCTCTTCTCCCGCTGGGACTTCCGCGAGGTCCTCGCCGACGGCATCGCCGTCGCCCAGCCCGACATCAGCCACGCCGGAGGGATCTCCGAGTCCCGGCGGATCGCGGCCATGGCCGAGACGTACGACGTGCTGCTCGCGCCGCACTGCCCGCTCGGCCCGATCGCGCTGGCCGCCAGCCTCCAGCTCGACTTCGCCGCCCCCAACTTCCTCATCCAGGAACAGGCACTGGGCATCGGCTACGGCGACAGCAGCGGGCTGCTCGGCTACCTCGCCGACCCCTCGCCCTTCGCCTCCCGCGACGGCTACATCGACCGCCTGACCGCCCCTGGCCTCGGTATCACCATCGACGAGGACGCGGTCCGCGCCGCCGCCGAGCGCGGGCACCGCTGGCGCAACCCGGTCTGGCGCAACACCGACGGCTCTCTGGCCGCGTGGTAGTTCACCGGGTCCATCCGGTGGCAGGCTCCGTCCTCAGTCGCCGGACGGGCTGAATTCAGCCCGTCCGGCGCGCACCGCCATGGTGCTCCTGCGCACCACCAGCCGCGGCCGGAGCCGGGAGGGAGGCGGTGGGCTGTCCTGGCCGTGCCGGATCTGGTGGAGCAGGGAATCGAGGCACTCCCGTCCGACCTGCTCGAACTCCTGGTGGACGGTGGTCAGCGGCGGGAGGTAGCAGGAGGAGTCGGCGATGTCGTCGAAGCCGACGATGCTGACGTCCTCCGGGACCCGCCGGCCGGTCTCCCACAGGGCGCGGATCACGCCGAGCGCCATCTGGTCGTTGGCCGCGAACACGGCGGTGAGTTCGGGTTCCCCGGCCAGGCGCAGCCCGGCGCGGTAGCCGCTGTCGGCCGTCCAGTCCCCGTAGACGACGGGCGGGACCGGCGCGCCGGCGTCCTTGACCGTGCTGTGCCAGGCCTCCGCCCGCTGGCGCGCCGAGGGGGAGTCACGCGGCCCGGCCACGTGCCACACCGTGCGGTGGCCGAGGGAGAGCAGGTGCCGGGTGGCCAGCCGCGCACCCTCGGCCTGGTTGGTGTCGACGACCGGATACCGCTGGTGCTGCTGGCCGGCGACGATCACCAGAGGAACGCCGGGCGGCAACCGCAGCGTGGGGGTGTCCAGGAGCTGGGCCTGGACCAGCACGATGCCGTCCACGGCCTGCACCGTCAGTCCGGTGTATGCCTCGCGCACCGCCTGCTCGGTGGGGGCGCGTACGCCCACCAGGTTGATGCTGTAGCCGGCCTCCTGGGCGGCGGCGGAAATGGACGCCAGGGTGCGGGCGTTGCCGATGCCGCTGAGGTCGAAGCTGATCACGCCGATCATGCGGAACTGCCCGGTCACCAGGGCCCGGGCGGCCGTGTTGGGCCGGTAGCCGAGTATCTCCATGGCGGCGAGCACCTTCTCGCGGGTGTCCGGATCCACGTTGGTGCGGTTGTTGGCGACCCGGGAGACGGTCTGGTTGGACACCCCGGCCAGCGCCGCGACATCGGCGATCGACGGCCCGCGCTTGCGTCGCTTCGGTTCCGTCGCTTCCCCGGGCTCCGTCGGCTCTGTGTTCACCCTTGCCCCCGGACGCTCTGAGTGCCGTTCTGCGCAGATCACGTTCACGTAAACACGACCGGGACGTCAAGTACTTCGCGAAACGGACCTTCCTCCGTACGTGCCGGGCGAAAAACCCAAGCGGATCAGTCTATTGACATCCATTGGGGGCGTGGACACACTATCGAAACAGTTCCGCCATGTTCACGTGAACATCAGCCAACCGCTTCGGCGAAGAACTCACCGGCGCACTTTCGTGTGGGTGAGGGCTCGCCGACCGCCAGGGGCGGTGCCCTGGCCTCTCTTTGTCGTCACTTGCCATGCCGCCTGCGTGTCCCCGCAGGTCCGGCGCAGGGTCGGCCGCACACCGAACTCTCACGCAGTCGCGCAGGAGCGACCCCATGAACACCCGTCACACTCACGCCCCGGGACGAACGATGACGACCGTTGCACACCCCCTGTTCCGAGACCCCGTTCACGACGGCGCGGCCGACCCCACCGTCATCTGGAACCGGCACACCCGCGAGTGGTGGATGCTCTACACGAACCGCCGTGCCGACGCGCCGCCGATCAACGACGTGAGCTGGGTGCACGGGACCGACATCGGGATCGCGTCCTCCGCGGACGGCGGAGCCACCTGGCTGTACCGGGGGATCGCCGATGGGCTGGACACCGAGCCGGGGCGGCACACCTACTGGGCCCCGGAGATCGTCGACGACGGCGCCGAGTACCACATGTACGTCAGCGTCATCCGCGGTGTTCCGTCCCGGTGGGAGGGCCATGTACGGGTGATCCGCCACTACACGAGCCACGACCTCTTCTCCTGGACATACCGCTCCGACCTGCCGCTCTCGTCGGGAAACGTGATCGACGCCTGCGTCCTGCCGCTCCCCGCCGGGGGCTACCGCATGTGGTACAAGGACGAGGCCGACCACCAGCACACCTACTCGGCGGACAGCCCCGATCTGGAGCGGTGGACCGTCCGGGGGCCCGCTGTCGAATGCTCGGAGCACGAAGGCCCGAATGTCTTCGAGTTCGGCGGCGTCCACTGGATGCTCGTCGACGAATGGCACGGCCTGCGGGTGCTTCGCTCGCAGGACCTGGAGACCTGGGAACCGCAGGGGCTCATCCTCGACCTCCCCGGGCAGGGCGCTGACGACGCGACGTACGGATTGCATGCCGACGTCGTCACCAGCGAACTCGGCGCCTTCGTCTTCTATTTCACGCACCCCGGGCGAACCCATGAGGGCGCCGCTCACGACAGCGACTACGACGTCCGCCGGAGCTCGATCCAGGTCGCCCGCCTGCGGGTGAGCGGGAACACCCTCGTGTGCGACCGCGACGAAGCCCTTGAGGCTCCGATCCTGCCTCTCGGAGGGCCGGCCCGGTGACGCGGGACCCGGCGACGCGGCAGCGACTTCTTCCACAAACCAACCAGGGACAGGGCGGGGCAAAGATGCCTGCACTGAGGATGATTCCATTCGTCGCCGCGCTGCTGCTCGTCACCGCATGCCAGCCCACGACGCCGGCCGCCTCCGGTGTGACGCTGCTCGACGGGGACCGGATCACCGTCTCGGGGCCCACCGTCGTATCCGGCATTCCCATCGACGACCAGGGCAACGTCGATGCGGCGGAGGCGCGGAGACAGATCCCGTCCCTCAAGAGCGTGGCGCTGCAGTATCCCGACGTCCGGGTTCTCATCACCGACTCGGACGGGAACACCACCGATGCCGCGCTGCAGAACTTCGCGGCGAACTGGGCGATCCCGACCCAACTCGTCGTCGCCGCGGACTCCGCCTCCGCCGGCGCACAGCTGTCCACCGACGGACAGCTCCACACCGTGCTGATCGGCGCCGACGGGCACGTCGCCGCCGATTGGTCGAACCATGCCGCCCCCACGCAGGCAATCGTCGCCGCGCTCCGCAAGGTCGCGGCGAGCCCGTCCACCGATTCCGACAGTGTCGTACGGAAAGAGACACCATGAGACGTGCAAGAAGGACCCGACGACTCATCGCAGGCGTGGTCGTCAGCCTGCTGACCGCCTGCGGAGCGATATTCCTGACGCCGGCCGGGACGGCACAGGCGACCGGCTCGGCCTATTACGTGGACTGCTCGGCGACAACCGACGGGACCGGTACCTCCGCCTCGCCGTGGAACTCGCTGTCGGACCCGAACGCGACGACCTTCGCCGCCGGGGACCAGCTGCTGTTCAAGAGAGGGACAACCTGCTCCGGCACCCTGCACCCGCTGGGCTCGGGCAGCTCGTCGGGCGGCTCGATCTCCATGGGCGCCTACGGTTCGGGCGCCCTGCCGATCATCGCCGGGGCCGGCGCCACGGACGCGATCTACCTGTACAACCAGCAGTACTGGGAGATCTCCAACCTGGAGGTGACGAACACCGGCGCCGTGAAGGGCGCGAACGCGCGACGCGGTGTCTACGTGGTGCTCGAGAACTACGGGACCGGGACTCACTACAAGATCAGCAACCTCAGCATCCATGATGTGAACGGAAACCAGTCGAAGGAAGTCGACGGCAGCGCCGGCATCCAGTTCTCCGTTCTCGGGACCACGACGGCCAGCGCCTTCAGCGACGTTGACATCGACGGCAACACGGTGGCCAACGTCGCCCGCAGCGGTATCAACATGTCGAGCACCTGGCTGTGCCGGCCGTCCATCGGTTGCAACAACCCGGCCTGGACCCCCTGGACCGACGTCGTCGTCCAGAACAACACCGTCCACGACACGGACGGCGACGGCATCGTCGTGCAGATGTCGCAGGACGCCGTCATCCAGTACAACGTGGTCTACAACGCGGCTCTGGCGAACTCGGCGAACGCGGGCATCTGGGCGTGGGACTCCGACGGCACCGTGATCCAGTACAACGAGGCGTACGGGACCGAGAAGAACTCCGGTAACACCGACGGCCAGGGCTTCGACGTCGACTACGGGCAGGACGGCACGATCGTCCAGTACAACTACAGCCACGACAACGCGGGAGGGTTCATCCTCTTCTGCGGCTGCGGCGGGGGGACACACCTCTCCAGCAACGCGGCGGTCCGTTACAACGTCAGTGAGAACGACCTCCTGCGCGTCATCACCATGGACGGATCACAGGACTCCAAGTTCTACAACAACACCATCTACCTCTCGTCGGCTTCCACCGCGGACATCCTTCAGGTCACGGGCGCCTGGAACGATCTCGCGCTCGCCAACAACATCTTCTACAACCTGGGCAGCGGCGGTTACGTCTACACCAGCGGCCAGCCGGAGTCGAACTTCTCCTGGCAGAACAACCTCTTCTACGGCAACCACCCGTCCAGCGAGCCGACGGACACGGGGAAGATCACGTCGGATCCGCTGCTGACCTCGGTCGGTTCCGGTGGCACCGGCATCGACAGCGTCAGCGGCTACCAGATCAGTTCCTCGTCGTCCCCGGCCATCGGTGCGGGAGTCGTCATCCCCGACAACGGCGGCCTGGACTACTGGGGTTCGACCGTTCCCTCGGTCTGCCCGCCCGACATCGGCGCGGACCAGTACAGCTCGCCCACCGACTCGACCTGCCTGGCGAACCGGAACCTCGGCTTCGAGAAGGGGTCGCTCACGGCCTGGAGCAAGTGGAACACCGTCTCGGTGGTGAGCTCGGGCGCCCATTCCGGAACCTACGCGGCCCAGATCTCGTCCTCGCCCGCATCCATCGAACAGTCCGTCCCCGTCGCGCCCCGGACGACGTACCGCGTCTCGGGCTGGGTCAAGTCCGCTGTCGCCGGCGAGGTCATCAACGTCGGCGTCAAGAACCACGGCGGAATCGAGACGTACGCCAGCGCCAGCAGTACCGCGTGGACGTACGTCTCCGCGGACTTCACCACCGGGAGGACCGCCACCACCGCACGGCTGTACTGCTACAAGAGCTCGGGCACTGGGTACGGATACTGCGACGACCTCGCCGTCACCGCCGTCACGAACTACGTGGTCGACGGCAACTTCGAGTCCGGCCAGACCGTGCCCTGGCGCAATGGGAACTGGTCGCTCTCGACCACGTCGTCCAACGGCACCTACGCCGGACTGGCGACCACGTCCCTGAGCGGCAGCACGCTGTGGCAGATCGTCTACAACCTCACGCCGAGCACGACCTACCGGCTGACTGGCGCGCTCGCGAGCGGGACCTCCGGTGAAACGACCGCACTGGAGGCCAAGGTCTACAACGGCTCCGCCACCACGAGTGCCTCGACCACTTCGAGTACCTACTCGAAGGTGTCGACAACCTTCACCACGGGATCGAGCGCGACCACCGCCCGCATCTACTGCCATCTCTCCTCCGGAAGCGGCAACGGCTACTGCGACGAAGTCACCCTGACCCAGCAGTGAAGGTGAACGAGGAGCACCGGTTGATCACGGCGACCACAACCCCGCGCAGCGGCCCGAGGAGGTGCGACGCGACGACCCGCGACTGATGAATCCGGCCACGGCGACATGATGTCGCGGCGTCGCCGGAGTGCCCGGACAGAGCCGCTGTCCGGGCACTCCGGCGCCCGGGCACGCTCGGGGACCGGGGCTTCGGGGTCGAGCCGATGCCGGATCGGTGCCGACGACGCCAAGGAGGGCCCCCGGGCCTTCGCGGAGCGCAGACCCGCGGTCTGGAGCGGCCGCTGAGCGATCACTCCGGTGATCCTCGGTGCGGCCGGGCAGGACGTCGGCCGGGCGCTGGCTTCGCGCTGGTCACGCGGCCATCCTTCGCGAACGGTGGCGACCGACGTGCCGGTAAGATCCGCTCCATGGGGATCTTGACTGCTGCAATCACCAAGGATCTGGCGCCGGAGGGCGTGCTGCGGGCCTCGATCAATCTGGGCAATCCGGTGCTGGCCCAGGGCACGCCGACGGCACCGGCCGGCGTCACGGTCGACATCGCGCGGGAGATCGGCGCACGGCTGGACGTGCCGGTGGAACTCCTCTGCTTCGACGCCGCGCGAAAGTCGTACGAGGCGATGGCGGCGGGGCGGGCCGACATCTGCTTCCTGGCCATCGAGCCCGCCCGTGAGGCCGAGGTCGCCTTCACCGCGCCGTACGTCGTGATCGAAGGCGTATTCGCCGTGCCCCAGGACTCGGCCATCACCACGGTCGCTGACGTCGACCGTGCGGGCGTGCGCATCGGCGTGAAGCGTGGATCCGCCTATGACCTGTTCCTCTCCCGCACGCTGCGGCACGCGACCGTCGTGCGCGGAGAGGAAGGAGCCGACGAGTTCCGCGCCCAGGGCCTGGAGGTCGCGGCCGGCATCAGGCAGCCGATGACCGGGTTCGTCGCGGCGCATCCCGAAGTCCGGCTGATCGAGGGCCGGTTCATGCAGATCCAGCAGGCGGTGGGCACGACCACGACCCGGCGACCCGAGACCGTCCAGTCCCTCAGGGACATCGTCGAGGCGCTGAAAGCCGACGGATTCGTCGCTGACGCTCTTCGCCGCGCGAATCAGTCCGACGCCCTGGTCGCGCCACCCGGATAGCCGCAACCCTCCCGGCCCCACAGCCGCTGGGGATGGTGCTCCGCGCGCCCGTCCCCAACACTGGTGAGGCAGACGGCAGACGGCAGATGGCAGTCGGGGGAGGGGCATCGGCCATGGCGACCCGCATCGAACCGGTACCGCAGGCGCTGCCGGAGAGGCGCCCGGAGCTCGACGCGCTGCGCATGCTCGTGGTGTTCGGGCTGATCTTCTTCCACTCGGCTCTCGTCTTCGCCACGGAGGGCGACTTCTACGTCCGGAACTCCGAGACCACGGAGGCCATCACCTTCCTGCTCGGCTTCGCGGTCGTCTGGGCGATGCCCGCGCTGTTTCTGGTCTCCGGCCTCGGCTCCTGGTATTCGCTGCGCCGCCGGGGCACGGCCCGCTTCGTCAAGGAACGTCTGTTACGGCTGGGCGTGCCGCTGGTCCTGGCCACCCTCGTACTCAACCCCCTGCCGCAGTGGCTGCGTCTGCGCTCCGCGGACCCCGGCTACGACGACTCCTACCTCGCCTTCCTTCCGCACTTCTACGACGTGCACATCGACCTCTCGGAGTTCCCCTTCTTCGTGCAGGGCGAGTACTTCGAGACCGGCCACCTGTGGTTCGTGGTGCTGCTGCTCACCTTCTCCCTGATGCTGGCGCCCCTGTACCGCCTGCTGCCGGCCGACCGGGTCCGGCCCGTCGCCGACCGGCTGGCGCAGGCCGCCGTCCGCTTCCGCTGGGCGATCCTGCTGCCGGCCATTCCCCTCGCCCTGATCTGCGCCCTCGCCGGCATGGAGGAGAACTACGCGGCCTGGCACCGCTGGGCCTACCTGGTGTTCTTCGCCGCCGGCTGCGCTCTCGCCGCCGACGACCGAATCCGTACCGCCATGCGCCGGGCGGCGGTGCCGGCCGGCTGGGTCGGGGGCGGTCTGTTCGCACTGGCCGGTCCGGGCTTCGGCCTCGTGGACGAGCCCTTCACCGAGATGACCGCCCTGGCCATGGTGGTCCGCGTGCTCTTCGGCGCGGCCGGCTGGTGCCTGGTCGTCGCCATCCTGGGCCACCTCGACCGGCGCCAGGTGGCACGGGCCGCCGAGCCGGGCGCGGCGCCGGTCTCCTCCGGGCGCAGCCGCGTCCACGCCTACCTGGCCGCCGCCGTACTCCCCGTGTACGTCCTGCACCAGCCCATCGTCGTCGCCGTCGCGTACTTCGTCGTCGGCTGGAGCGCCCCGATCCCCGTCGAGTACGCCGTGATCGTGACCATTTCCCTGGCCCTCACCCTGGCCGCCTACGAGCTCCTGGTGCGGCGCACGCGCGCGACGCGGTTCCTCTTCGGGATGCGCACGGCATGAGTCAGATCTCGATCCGCCGTTGCCACCATGGCAATCCGGGCTGCGCGAAGGGGTCGTTGACGGTTCGGCTGAGCACGCGGTCATCCAGAGGTTCGAGGGCCGCACGGATCTCGCGTCGGGCTTTTCCGCGCAGTGCGCAGGTGGCGTGCTCCAGGAGCGTCCGTATGTGGCCCGTGGGCGCGTCCGCGTATCCGTAGCGCCAGTCCTCGGCGTTGCGGGGGCGGCGGGCGCGAAGGGCCCACCGTCGAAAGGCTAGGGCCACCTCGCCCGGGGACAGTCCGCGAGTGCACTCGAACTGTGCGATCTGCCGATTGGCCGAAGCGGAGAGCCCGCGAATGACGGTCCGCCGGTGGTGCCTGTCGCGCCGTCGGGGCAGCTGCGACCTGATCTCGCCCGGAGATCGGCGAGGCATGGGGACTTCCAAGATGTCCTGGTGAAAGCTGTTCGCCGATACTACAGCCGACGCGGTGGCCGGCGTCGGACACCCCACAGCGCCGCCCGGAGCGTCGGGCTGAGGATGCGGCGTACGTCGGCGGATGTCAGGTGGGTGTACGCGGGCAGCGGATTGAGGTACCTGGTGAAGATCAGGCCGCCGATCACGGTGACGGCGGCGGTGGCCCGGTCGGTCGCGTCGGGGCCGCCGAGATATTCAGCGATCCGGCCGAGGACCTCGCGGTCGAGGTACTCCCGGAAGACCCGCATCACGTCCTCGTTCTGTACGGCGAGGCTGTTGAACTCGGTGTCGTCCCAGAGGTCGGTGACGGCCTTGAGGAGCCGGTCGGGCAGGCCGGCGGGGTCGCCTTCCAGCGCCGGGGACAGGGCGAGGGACTGGGCGCACTGCACCTGCGTCACCTCGCCGAACAGGCCTTTCTTCGAGCCGAAGTGGTAACTGATGAGCGCCGAGTCGACACCGGCCTCGGCGGCGACGGCCCGCAGGGTGGTGCCGCGGTAGCCGTGCTGGAGGAAGAGGCCGCGGGCGGCCTCGGTGATGCGGGCTTTGGTGGGGGGATTTCCCGGGGGGCGCCCCCGCCCTCGCGTGTTATTCATCAACATTGAATATGGCGACGCGGAGTCGGCAGTGTCAAGGCATCAACAGCCCCCGGAACGACCGGGGATGAGGTGAGGAGTTGACGCCATGCGTCTCGTCGTCCTCGGTGCCACCGGCCCGACCGGCCGTCGGCTGACCGACCAGGCTCTGGCCGCCGGCCAGCAGGTCACCGCGGTGGCCCGCCGCCCCGAAAGCCTTCCGCCGCGCGCCGGACTCGGCGTCGTCGGCGCCGACATCGCCGACGCGGAGGCGGTCGACGCGGCGATCGCCGGGAGCGACGCCGTCCTGTCGGCGCTGGGGGCCGCGCCGAGCCGGCGCCCCGTCACCGTCTACTCGGTGGCCGCGCGGAACATCATCGCCGCCATGGAACGGCACGGGGTGAAGCGGCTGGTGGTGGTCAGCTCCAGCGTCACCGATCCCGCCTGGCGTCCCAGCGGTGCGTTCTTCTTCAACAACGTGCTGGACCCGTACGTCAACCGGGTGATCGCCCGGACCGCGCACGAGGACATGCGCCGGATGGAAGCCCTCGTCCGGGCGAGCGACCTGGACTGGACGATCGCCCGCCCGTCCGGCCTGTTCGACCACCCCGTGGTGACGGACTACGCGCTCGCCGAGAACAGCGGGGACGGTGTGTTCACCGCGCGGGCCGACCTCGCCGCGAGCATGCTGCGGGAGCTGGCCGACGACCGGTTCGTCCGCAAGGCGATGGGGGTGGTCACGACCGCCGTCAAGCCGGGCATCCCCCGGCTGATCTGGCGCGAGGCCGTCAGGAAGAAGTGAGGCCCCCGCCCACGACGCCGGCCGAGATCTCCATGCCGGCCGCGCGCAGCCGGTCCACGAGGGCGTCGCCGATGCCCGTGGCGGGGGTGAGTACGCCGCCTCCGCCGCCGGGCAGGGCGGGCAGGGCCTCGCGGTCGAGGGCGAGGGCGAGCGCGGACTGCCCGAGCATGACCGCCGTCGCCTGGTAGCCGGGATCCCCCTGGGCCTTGAAGCGGGCGGCGTAGCGCGCGCCGCTGGTGGTGGTCGCGTACACGTCCATGGTGAAGTGGCCCTGCGCCCGCGCCTTCTCGCCGGGGCCCTGCCCCGGCTTGGGCAGGATCCGGTCGAGCAGCAAACGGGTGGGCGGCACGGCCAGGCCGACGATCAGTCCGGCGATCCCGGCCGCCATGCCCGCGGCGAGCAGCGGCGACAGGGGTGAGCCGCCGACGCTCATCACCTCCCGGTAGCGGAAGCCCCGGCCGTACGCGTATCCCCGCAGCGCGTTGCTCCGCCGCACGATCCGCGTGTTGTACGCGGCCATGCCGAACGGCGCCAGGGTGCCCCGCAGCCCCGGGCTCACGGCACGGCCCCGGGCGAGCACGATGTCGGCCTGCCGCCCCAGATCCGGCTCGCCGGGCCGGTCGGGGCTGAGGGTGTACGGGTCCAGGGCCAGCTTCCGCAGCGCCGGATCGCGCTTGAGGGTGTCGACCTGATGCCGCACCGAGTCGATCGTGCCGCCGCTGACCCCGCCCCTGACGGACGAGAGCACCAGCGTCGTGTCGGTAAGCTCGCCGGCCCCGTCCGCCCGCACCCGCTCGAACAGCACGTGCACCCCGATGTCCGACGGGATCGAGTCGAATCCGCAGGCGTGCACGATACGGGCGCCGGTGGCCCCGGCCCGTTCGTGGTGTGCGTCGATGCTGTCGCGTACGAACAGCGCCTCCCCGCACAGGTCGACGTAGTCCGTCCCCGCTTCGGCGCAGGCCGCCACCAGGGCGTGGCCGTACTTCGCGTACGGGCCGACGGTGGTGACGACCACCCGCGCGCTCTCCGCGATCGCCCGGATCGCCGCGCCGTCACCGGCCTCGGCCACCACCAGCGGCCACTTCTGCGCCCGTCCGCCCAACCGCCCCCGCGTCAGGGCCAGTTTCTCCTCCGAGCGTCCCGCGAGCGCGATCCGCGTTTCCTCGGGGGCGGCCTCGGCCAGATGCGCGGCCACCAGCTCGCCGACGAAACCGGTCGCCCCGTAGACGACTATGTCGAATTCGCGGTCACGGCTGTCCGGACCGGCGCCGTGCGCTGTTTCGTCGGCCACAGGGATGTCCTACTCCGTCGGAGGATTTCCGAGCTTACTTGTGCGGCAGTACGCCGTGCCGCAGTACGCCGCGTACGAAAGCGGCCTGGCCGGCGTGCTGAAGGGCGTCGGCGATGACACTGACGAGCCGGACGCCGAGGGTCACGGGCGGGGTCCAGTCCTCGTCGACGACGCGGTCGAAGTCGGAGTCGTCCAGCCCGGCGAGGTACTGGACGGTGCTGTCGTGGACGGCGTCCTGGTAGCCGGTGAGGAGCTCGGGGGTCAGGCCCTGTACGGCGGCCACGTCCTTGGGGGAGTGGCCGTAGCCGGTGGCGGCGGAGGAGAAGGGCAGGGCGAAGCGTTCGAACCAGCCCTGGGAGGTCCAGAGCTGCTCGGTGCCGGCGGCGTCGGCGAGGTGGTCGTCCTGGATCCGGGTGAGGTGCCAGACGAGCCAGGAGAGGGAGTTGGCGCGGTCGTCGAGACGGGCGGTGAGCTCGTCGGGGCGCAGGCCTGTGACGACCTCGTGGACGGTCTCCCGGACACGTCCGAAGGCGTCGATGAGCAGGTCGGAGCCGGCGGTCATACGGGCACGCTCCTTCGCGGGCGCGGACATGGGACTGACAGTGACTATGGCACCGGACCGGCTCCGGCCGGGGGTAGCCACGGCTTGGTGTCGCAGGCGCGGTGTCGCGCCCACAGGCGCACCGGCGAGAATGGATGATGGCCCTGCCGGCACGGGCGCGGCGGACACGGGCGGACACGGATGGAGAGTCGGACATGGTGCACGAACGGGCGGGACAGCCGGCGGGGCCGGCGGATCTGATCGATGTCGCCCGGCTGGTGACGGCGTATTACACCCTGCACCCGGACCCCTCGGAGCCGGGCCAGCGGGTGGCCTTCGGCACTTCCGGGCACCGAGGCTCGTCGCTCGCGACGGCCTTCAACGAGGACCACATCGCGGCCACCAGCCAGGCGATCTGCGACTACCGCACCGCTCAGGGCACAGACGGTCCGCTCTTCCTCGGCGCCGACACCCACGCCCTGTCCGAGCCCGCCCGCGCCACCGCGCTGGAGGTCTTCGCGGCCAACGACGTGACCGTGCTGATCGACAGCGAGGACGGCTACACCCCGACCCCGGCCGTCTCGCACGCCATCCTCACCCACAACCGGGGCCGCACCGGCGGCTTCGCGGACGGCGTGGTCGTCACGCCCTCCCACAACCCGCCCGCCGACGGCGGCTTCAAGTACAACCCGCCCAACGGCGGTCCGGCCGCCTCCGACGCCACCGGCTGGATCCAGGACCGCGCCAACGAGCTGATCGCGGGCGGCCTGTCGGGCGTACGCCGGGTGCCCTATGCGCGGGCGCTCGCCGCGCCGACGACCGGCCGCTACGACTTCACGGGCCGTTATGTGGACGACCTGCCCGCCGTCCTGGACCTGGACGCGGTCCGCTCGGCCGGCGTCCGGATCGGCGCGGATCCGCTGGGCGGCGCCTCAGTGGCGTACTGGGGCCGCATCGCCGAACGGCACCGGCTGGACCTGACCGTGGTCAATCCGCTGACCGACCCCACCTGGCGCTTCATGACCCTGGACTGGGACGGCAAGATCCGGATGGACTGCTCGTCGCCCTATGCGATGGCCTCGCTGATCGCCCAGCGCGACGCGTACCAGGTGGCCACCGGCAACGACGCGGACGCCGACCGGCACGGCATCGTCACCCCCGACGCCGGGCTGATGAACCCCAACCACTATCTCGCGGTGGCCATTTCCTACCTGTACGCGCACCGGGAGGGCTGGCCGTCCGGCGCGGGGGTCGGCAAGACCCTGGTCTCGTCGGGAATGATCGACCGGGTGGCGGGCGAGCTGGGGCGCAAGCTGGTCGAAGTGCCCGTCGGTTTCAAGTGGTTCGTGGACGGCCTGCTCGACGGGACCCTGGGCTTCGGCGGTGAGGAGTCGGCGGGCGCGTCGTTCCTGCGGCGGGACGGCTCGACCTGGACAACGGACAAGGACGGCATCGTCCTGGCCCTGCTCGCCGCCGAGATCATCGCCGTGACGGGGCGCTCGCCCTCCGAGCACTACGCCGCCTTGACCGAGCGGTTCGGGGAGCCCGCCTACGCGCGGATCGACGCCCCCGCGACGCGGGACGAGAAGGCCGTCCTCGCCCGGCTCACGCCGGCTCAGGTCGCGGCCGATGAGCTGGCGGGGGAGCGGGTCACCGCCGTGCTCACCGAGGCGCCGGGCAACGGCGCGGCGATCGGAGGCCTGAAGGTACAGACGGAGAACGCCTGGTTCGCGGCCCGTCCCTCGGGCACGGAGGACGTCTACAAGATCTACGCCGAGTCCTTCCGGGGCGCCGATCATCTGGCTCTGGTCCAGGAGGAGGCCAAGGCGGTGGTCGCCTCCGCGCTCGGCGGTTAGAGCCTGTCCGTACGTCATGGCCCTTCCAGATTTCTGCAACGCGTTCTAGTCTGTGCGCCGCAGACCCGGACCTCTGGAGGGGCCGTGCACCTGGACTACACGCCCGAACAGCAGCGGCTGCGCACCGAACTGCGCTCGTACTTCGCCGCGCTCGTGCCCGAGAACGCGTACGCACGCCACACCGACCCCGCCGCGCAGAAGCGGTTCTACCGCGAGACCATCCGCCGCCTCGGGGCGGACGGGCGGCTGGGGGCGGGGTGGCCGAAGGAGTACGGGGGCCAGGGACTCAGTCCCATGGAGCAGTTCATCTTCTTCGACGAGGCCGCGCAGGCGGGGGTGCCGCTGCCGCTGATGGCGCTGAACACGGTGGGCCCCACGATCATGCAGTTCGGGACGGAGGAGCAGAAGGCGTACTTCCTGCCCCGGATCCTGTCCGGGGAGCTGGATTTCGCGATCGGCTACTCGGAGCCGGACGCCGGGACGGACCTCGCCTCGCTGAGGACCCGCGCGGTGCGGGACGGCGACTCGTACGTGGTCAACGGGCAGAAGATCTGGACCACGAACGGCGACACCGCCGACTGGGTCTGGCTCGCGGTGCGTACGGATCCCGATGCGCCGCCGCACAAGGGCATCAGCATCCTGCTGGTGCCGACCACGGATCCCGGCTATTCCTGCACGGTCATCACCACCCTGGCCTCGCACGACACGACCGCCAGCTACTACGAGGACGTACGCGTCCCGGTCAGCCGTCGGGTGGGCGAGGAGAACCAGGGGTGGCGGCTGATCACCACCCAGCTGAACCACGAGCGGGTCACCCTCGCCGCGCACGGCACCATGGCGATCCGCGCGTACCACGACGTCCGCCGCTGGGCCGCCGCCACCAAGCTCGCCGACGGGCGCCGGGTCATCGACCTGGGGTGGGTGCGCGGCCGGCTGGCCAGGACGCATGCGCGCCTGGACGCCATGAAACTGCTGAACTGGCAGATGGTCGACGCCCTCCAGCGGGGCACCCTGACCCCGCATGACGCCTCCGCGGTCAAGGTGTACGGCTCCGAGGCGCGCCGCGAGGCCTTCGCCTGGCTCATGGAGATCGTCGGCGCCGCCGCACCCATGAAGGAGGGCTCCGCGGGCGCCGTCCTCCATGGCGAACTGGAGCGGGGTTACCGCAGCGCGGTCATCTTCACCTTCGGCGGCGGAAACAACGAGATCCAGCGCGAGATCATCTCCTGGCTGGGCCTCGGCATGCCGAGGGTGCGGCGTTAGCAACTTTGTGACGAGGATTTTTAGTTGGCACAAAAGAGGGATAGTTGGCATCAAGATCAGAGTTGACCGTCTATGACGGCCGGCGGAAGATCGCCCGCCATCAGCGGCTGGCAGGTCGCGGTGCCGAGCACCTTGTGCTGGACCACTTCCTGGAAGCCCTGCTGACCAAGCCGGGGGCCCTGGAACGTTCCGAGGCCCTCCACCAGGCCCGCGCCGAAGGCACCTTCACGGCCGTCCACGAAGCGTTCTGGGCCGCGGCCAAGAAGGCCCTCGGCGACGTCGATGGAACGAAAGCCCTGGTCAAGGTGCTGTTGCTGCACCGCCACCAGCGGCACACGGACGTGGTGACCGGGATCCGCGCGGCCCTTGCGACGGGCACCTTCAACGAGGATGTCATCGCGCTGGAGGCCCGCAAGGCGGCCCAGGCGGCTGGCCGGGCACCGACCGTCACCGCCGGCACCCGCGCTTCGGAGCCGTTGGAGCTGGACCCGGCCCAGGTCACGCCCCTGACCCTTCGCCGTCTGGCTCGTGCTTTGCCCGCCGATCAGCGTCCCCTGCCCCGCTTGGAGCAGTGGGACGAGCTGTTACAGCTTCGCCGGAAGGATCGATCATGACCACCGCCCATCATGCGCTGACCGCACAGGCATCCGACGCGGCAGTCGACACCGCCTGCCGCATGCTGCGGCTGCCCACCATGCGAGCCCAGGCCGCCGACACGATCGGCCGGGCCGAACGCGAGGGCCTGTCCTACGCCGGGTTCCTCGCCGAACTGTTGATGGCGGAGTGCGAGGACCGAGACCGCCGCCGGGCCGAACGTCGCATCCGGGCGGCCCATTTTCCCCGGGACAAGTCGCTGCGGGAGTTCGACTACAGCGTCAATCCCCATGTCGATCCGGCGGTGGTCAACAATCTCTGCTTGTCGTCTGCTGCCTCCACAATGCGACCGCAGGGCGCGTCACATCACCCGTGTTGCCCGGCCGACTTTTGCGCCTTTCATCACCTGCGGCGCCCCGACGAGTGTGGCAGCCCGTTCAGGCGAGCCCATGTACTCGGCTTCGGCTGCCGCGAAGTCACCGTCGTGCTCGACAGCCCAGATGAGTTCATTGTTGGTGTCGTCGACGTACGCGAACACCACACGGAACCCGAACTTCTGGCGCTGCTCGATCAGCTTGTGCCAGTAGACGAGGAACGTCTCCATCTGGCCATTCTCGATCTCGTAGCGACGTAGCTGCGTCTTTGCCACTTCTTACCTCCTGGGTCGACGGCGGTGGCCGCCAGGGGCGGCGGTCCACCGGTGGTGGTCCGGTCACGCTCTTGCTGATCAGCGGCTCAAGGCTCAGCGTCAGCCGCCGATGGTGGCCACTTCGACGGTGTTGTCCCAAGGGTCGGTGAAGAGCAGCCCGCTGCCCTCGTGCCCGGGGGCGACGCCGTAGTGCCGCAGCCGCTGGTCCAGCTCGCTGACGACATCGGCGTTGGGGACGCGGACGCGGACGAGCCCAATGGTTGATCAGGTGCCCCCGCGCGGGGGCGCCTGGCGCATGCCCACCTGCAGCTGCAGGTAGCCCAGCGCATCCAACCCGCGCGGCGCGCAGCACGCCGGCGCCGAGTTCGAGAAGGGTGGCGGAATCAGCCAAGGTGTCGCTCCTGGCTACGTCCTGGTTATGTTATGTGGTCGTGCCTGGCGGCCGTGCCTAATCGTGGGCTGGGGATGTTGAAAAGCGGATCTCGCCGGCGGTGTGCACGCCGCTCCACTGGCTGATCTCGGTTGCCAGGTCAAGGGGTTCAAGGTTCGAGCCGGATGCGTACGCGGCCCACTGCTCGCGCGGGAGCATCCACATGATCTCGAATTCGTTGCCGTCGGGGTCGGCGCCATAGACGCTCTTGGTTGTGCCCCCGTGGCTGGACTCTCCGGTGTACGCGCCGGCCTCGGCCAGCAATTTGCGGGCTTGCTGGAGATCGTCGATGGTGTCGACTTGCCAGGCCAGGTGGTAGAGGCCGATCCCGCCGCGGCGTTTGGGTGGCGCGGCCGGGCCGACGCCCATGAGGCCGATGTCGTGATCGTGCACGGAGCGCGGCAGTCGCAGAAACACCGCGTTGGCTCGGGGTTCGCGCGAGGCGACTCCCATGCCGAAGACTTCGGTGTAGAACCGCTCGGATCGCGCCAGATCGGCGACGAACAGGACGGCGTGGTTGAGTCGCACCGGACCGATGCTCATCGGGATTCTCCTTGTCGTGACTGCTCAGGAAAGCGTTGCTGGTTGGCCCCGGGTCGCTCGGGGGATGTGCGGCCGGCAGCGTCGCCGGCCGCACATCCCCCGAGCGGTGATATCACTGGGCGAGGGCGAATCCGCCGGTCCAGGAGGTCTTCTCGGTGGCGGCGAGGGTGAGCTGCAGGAAGCCGACTGCCTCCAGCTCCCGGGCCCGCTTGAGGCTGCCCGCGTCCACGGCTCGCAGCTCGCCGGCGCTGATCACGCCGGCGAGCAGCGCCTTGGCGTCCGCGTCGTCGCCGGCGAGCAGCACGGTGGTCGGCTGACCGCCTGCCGTGCCGGTGGCCAGCGTGCCGGCGAAGTTGGTGTTGAACGCCTTGACGACGCGCGACTCGGGCAGCGCGGCGGCGATCTCGGCGGCAGCCGAGCTGTCGGCCGGGACGGTCAGCGAGTCGAAGGTCTCGAAGTTCAGCGGGTTCGTGATGTCGACGACGACCTTGCCGGCCAACTGGGCACCGCGCTGGGCGATGACCTGCGCGACGGCCGGGTACGGCACGGCGAGCACCACGACATCGCCGGTGACCTCCTTGTCCGCGTCGGCGCTGCTGATGAGCTCCACGGTGTTGCCGCCCTTGCCGGCCAGGCCGGCGATGACCTGCCCCATGTTCCCGGTGCCGATGATGCTGATGTGTGCCATGACGACCTCCCGTTTGTTGTAGCTACAACCATGACACATCATTTCGGTTGTAGCAACAACTATCTTGGTGGCATACTGCGAGTATGGACACGCGATGGCTCACCCGGGAGCAACTGGCGGCATGGGTACGGCTGGCCGCCGTGCTGGAGTTGCTGCCGACGGCCCTGGACGGCCAACTACGACGTGACGCCCAGCTGACCCACTTCGACTACCAAGTGCTCGCCATGCTCTCCGAGTCACCCGACCGCACCATGCGGATGGCAAAGCTCGCCGAAGGCACCACCGCCACCCTCGCCCGGCTCTCCCACGTCGTGCAGCGCCTGGAAAGCCGCGGTCTACTGGAACGCGTGCCCTGCCCGGGAGACCGGCGTGCCACCAACGCCCGCCTCACCGAGGCCGGCTGGCAGAAGGTGCGACAGGCCGCCCCGGGTCACGTGAGCTTCGTGCGGGACAACGTCATCGACGCACTCGCACCCGAGCAGGTCAGCCAGCTCGCCGACATCACCCAGGCCATCCTGAGCAGGCTCGACCCCACCGCCGACCGGGCCGGCATGTACCAGTGGTACGACTCGCTCGACAAACGTGACGGTGGAGTGACCTCGGCCGAAGTGGCCGGCTGGGATGTCCTGGACGGAGAGACCATTGAAGATCCGCCATCTTGAAGATGCTGGTCACGGTGCTGGTGTGAGTCGTTGTTCGTGTACTCGTGCTGGTCGTGGGCGGTTGTCCGGCGTGAAGACCGTTTGCCCTGTGTGTCACCGTCCGCTGTCATTCAATCGGGCGTTTGACAGTGAACCCAGTCGTTTCGGCTTCCTTGCCGGCGAACCTAGTCGTACGAGGTGACGCTGGGGGTGCCGGGCGGCCCTGCCGGTCGGAGTGATCTTGCGCTCCGTGTCCAGTCTGGGCGTGCTGCGCGGATGCTCGTGTCGGCCAGGCGGAATGTCGCGGGCGACGACTCGCCCGCGACGGTTCGGGACTCCGCGTGGCGGGGTCAGAACTGGTTCTCGCCGCCGTTGACGTGCAGGGTGGTGCCGAGCACGAAGCTGCTGTCCGCGGAGGCGAGGAAGGCCACCGCGGCGGCGACCTCCTCCGGGCGCCCCCTGCGACCGATCGGCACTCCCGCCGCGAGTTCCGCCTTGACGGCGGCCGCGTTCTCCTCGCCGATGGCGATGTCGACTCCGGGGGTGTCGATCGCGCCCGGCGCGACCGTGTTGACCCGGATGCCCCTGCCCTTCAGCTCGTTGGCCCAGGTCCGCGCGAGGGACCGAATCGCGGCCTTCGACGCCGCATACAGGCCGAAGGCCTCTCGGCCGTCGTCGGCGCGGATGGAGTCGTTCAGAATCACCGAGGCGCCGTCGTTGAGCAGCGGCAGCGCCTTCTGCACGGTGAGCAGTGTGCCCCGGACGTTGACGCCGAAGATCTGATCGAACTGTTCCCCGGTGGCCTGAGCCAACGGTGCGAGCGTGGCCATGCCCGCGTTGGCGAAGAGCACGTCCAGGCCCCGGCCGCGGTCACGGATCGCGTCGTACAGCCGGTCCAGGTCGGTCGGCTCCGATATGTCGCCCGGCACCGCGGTGACCGCGGAACCGATCGACTCAACGGCCCTGTCGAGCGCATCCTTGCGCCGGCCGGTGATGAACACATGGGCGCCCTCGGACGCCAGCCGCGCGGCGGTGGCCAGGCCGATTCCTGTGCTCCCGCCGGTGACAACGGCGGTCTTGCCTTCCAGCTGTCCCATTGCTTGAACTCCCGAAACTTAGATACCGATCGGTGCAGAATGGAACCGTAGCACTTCTGCACCGATCGGTATCAAGGCCGTAGGATTGGGTCATGGAGATCACCCGGAAAGCGCCGATCGGCCGGCCGAGAGGCTTCGACGCCGACGAGGCCCTGGAGCGGGCGATGATGGTCTTCTGGGAGCAGGGCTACGAAGGCGCCAGCCTGACCGACCTGACCCGCGCCATGGGCATCACCCGCAAGAGCATGTACGCGGCCTTCGGCAACAAGGAGGAGCTGTTCCGTAAGGCCCTGGAGCGCTACACCGAAGGTCCCGCCGCCTATGCGGCCCGCGCACTGGAGAAGCCGAGCGCCCGGGAGGTGGCCACGGCGTTCCTCGCCGGCTCGGTCAGCACGACCACCCGCCCCGGCTGCCCCGCCGGGTGCCTGGGCGTGCAGGGCTCGCTGGCCTCAGGCGACTCCGGACGGGCGGCCCAGGATGCCCTGATCGCCTGGCGCGACGACGGCCGTGCTCGCCTCCGCCACCGGTTCCAGCAGGCCGTCGACGAGGGTGATCTGCCCCCCGGCGCGGACCCGGAACTGCTCGCCCGGTACGTCATGACCGTGGCGAACGGCATCGCCGTCCAGGCTGTCGGCGGCGCCACTCGCTCCGAACTCCAGCAGGTGGCCGACGCGGCGCTGCGGAACTGGCCACCCGTCTGACAGTAGGTGCCCGTGGGAGCGTGTCGCGCCACCCGAAGCGAGGAACCGCACCCAAATCAGCGACATCGCCAGCCATCAAGCCCTCCGCTTGGACAATGAAGTTAGTCGCCGCAGGTCGCAGAACCGCTCTCGGCTAACTTCGCTGTCCAAGGGCACACCGGGTGACTTCGAGGTTCGTCAGGACGAGCAGGGCCCGCAGGAGCGTGGTGGCGTGCCGGACGTGCAGGCGGAGCTTGGTGAGGATCCTCCAGTGTGTTTCCCGCTGTAGTTGCGGCGGTTGTCCTTCCCGGTGCGGCGCCGGGTGCGGATCAGGGTGCCGTCGACCAGGACGACGTGGCCGCCCTTTCGGGTGACCTTCTTCAACGCGCGCTCCAGGCGCTCGGCCCGGGCGGCGAGCAGCTCGACCACTTCCAGGACCCAACGGCGCACCGTGGCAGCGGAGATGCGGTTGCCGCCCGCCATATCGGCAAGGCGCTGGTCATGGCGCAGGACGGCAAGAACGATCGTGGCGATTCTCCCGGCCGGGGAGCTTGCGCCACCGGGAGCGGATCTTCTTCAGGTGGCCGCGCAGCAGGTCGCCGAGGAAGGTGAGGGTGGCCCTGGACAGGTGCAGGCTCGACTGGTAGACAACCGTCTCAGTGCCCCCGGCGGGGCTGGTTTTCTTTGACATGAACTATCAACTGCCGCCGAGCGCACGGACGTTACGGCTGGAGCCGCACAGCGTGAGCAGCGCGGTGTGTTCACAGCGTGGTGGTGAACTTCCCGTCGGCCAGCTTGCGCAGTCAGCCGCGCTCGGCCAGTCGGTTCAGCTTCGAGCGCAGTGCCTCCGAGCGGGTCGGCTCCAGGGAAATCCCCAGCTCACCGCAGACCTGCTTGACCATGACCGGCCCCTCCGCCCTGCGCACCACATCCATGATCCGCTGGTAGTCCGCGGGCAGGACCGCCTCGTCCACGCCCCGCTCGCGCTGCGGCACCAACAGCACGACACGGCCCGCGACCTGCCCGGCGGCCGGCGGTGTCTTCTGCTCTGGTTCGGCACGCAGTTGCTCGGCCAGCCGACGCATGACCCGCTCGGCGACGGCGAGTTCCTCCAGCTCGTCACGCTCTTCCTGAAGCTCCTGGCTCAACTTCTCCGCCTGCACCTCCAGTTCAACCCGGCGAGCCGTGATCAACTCACGAACGTCCGGTTGGGGTTCGTACGGATCTGCGCTGGTCGCGATCCCATGGCCACAACTAAAGCGTGTTGCAGAAGGCTGTGATCTGGGCATTTCTCCTGCATGGGTGGGGTGTTGAGGGCTGAGCCGGTGTGGGTGGAGACGTTCACGGGGCTGCGGATGCGGCAGTTCGATCGGCTGTTGCGGGTGGTGCGGGAGCGGGGCGGCAATGGCATGGCGAGGGTCGGCCGTGGTGTCTGCCGCTGGCGGACCGGGTGCTGCTGGTGGCCGTGTACTACCGGGCGAACCTCACGATGCGGCAGCTCGCCCCGCTGTTCGGGGTCTCGCCGGCCACCGTGTGCCGGGTCATCCAGCGGCTGCGGCCGCTCCTGGCCCTCGAGCCGGCCGCCCGGCCCGCCGATGCCGCGGACCGGCTGTGGATCGTGGACGGCACCTTGATCCCGGTGCGCGACCGGACCGTGGGCGCCTCGAGCCGCAACTACCGGTTCTCCGCGAACGTGCAGGTCATCATCGATGCCTACACGCGCCTGGTGATCGCTGCCGCCCGGCCGGCCCCGGGCAACAAGGCCGACGCCCACGTGTGGCGGTACTCCGGCCTGCCGGCCCAGTGCCAAGGCGTCACCGTGCTCGGCGACGGCGCCTACATCAACACCGGCCTGGTCGTCCCACACCGCAAACGCCCCGGCCGGCCCCTGCTGACCGGCGAAGAAGCCGACAACGCCGAGCACCGCCGGGTCCGCGCCCGCGTCGAGCACACCTTCGCCCGGATGAAGAACTACAAGATCCTCCGCGACTGCCGCCAGCGCGGCGACGGCCTCCACCACGCCGTCCAGGCCGTCGCCCACATGCACAACCTCGCCCTCGCCGCATGACCAGAACAGCCGCACTTGAGCCCTGACCTGCAAAAACACAGCCTTCTGCAACACGCTTTAGTTCATGAGCCTGGTAGGGGACTTTCGTGACTGAGACTGCTAGGTGCAGTCGGTGCCCAGCTGCGGCGACAGGCCTTGTGACCTGCGCTGTACCAAAGTGCCAACTATCTCTCTGATTCCGTACCTCCAGTCGCTGAACCTAGTTGGCATCGGTGCAGGTCACGAATGTTGCCTGGTGCCAACTAGCAATCCTGGTCACACAACTTGAGTGTGTGACTTCGCGCTCTGTACGAGACTCTTCAGCCTCGATCGTTCATCCGGGGCCGGGGCCGGGGTCGGGGCCGGGGCGGGGTGAGGGCCCGGTTGTGGCGTCGGGTGGGCGCCGGGCTGGCCGCCCTACGCGGCGCGCCACCGATTCGACGGCAAAAGACAAAGGCAAGGAGAGCTCTCTCCTTGCCACTCTCAACGTATAGCGCACTGGGGGGCTTGCGGCAAGCCCCGGGTCACGGCGCAGAATCGTCGGCCGATGCCACAACCTGCGGAAATGAGGGCACGACGTGCGTGTGTTGTTGTCGACGTATGGGGGACGCGGTGACGTCGAACCAGTGGTGGGACCGGCAGAGTTGGAGGCGCCGGTGATTGGATCGGCCACCGCAGTGCAACGGAGCACGGCTGCCTCGGAGGTATCGCAGTGATCGAGCAGTACGTGTTGGATCTTCAAGAGGTCGACGAGACGCAGGTCGCGGTCGTCGGCGGCAAGGGCGCGCACCTGGGCGGGCTGTCGCGGATCGAAGGCATCCGCGTGCCGGGTGGCTTTTGCGTGACGACGGACGCCTTCCGGCGGATCATGGCGGAGGCGCCGTCGATCGACGATCGGCTCGATCAGTTGTCGCGCCTGAACCCGGACGACCGGGAGGCGATCCGCACGCTCAGCGCGCAGATTCGTCGGACCATCGAAGGGATTGCCATCGCGGGCGATCTCGCGGCGGCGATCACCCGCGCGCTCGCCCAGCTCGGCGAGCAGGCCGCCTACGCCGTCCGATCCAGCGCGACGGCGGAGGACCTGCCGACGGCCTCCTTCGCCGGCCAGCAGGACACGTACCTGAACGTCGTGGGGCCGACGGCGATCCTCCAGCACGTCAGCCGGTGCTGGGCCTCGCTGTTCACCGAGCGGGCCGTGACCTACCGCCAGCGGAACGGTATCGACCACCGTACGGTCCACATGGCCGTGGTCGTGCAGCAAATGGTCTTCCCGCATGCGGCCGGCATCCTGTTCACGGCCGACCCCGTCACGGGCAACCGGAAGGTCGCCACCGTGGACGCCGGCTTCGGCCTCGGCGAGGCCCTGGTCTCCGGCCTGGTGAACCCGGACGTCTTCAAGGTGCGAGACGGCGAAGTCGTCGCCAAGGCGATCGCCGCCAAACAGCGTGCCGTTCACGCCCTGCCGGCCGGCGGTACGCAGGAAGTGGCGATCGACTCGCAGCGGCAGGAGCAGCCGTCGCTGACGGATGCGCAGGTGGTGCGGCTCGTGCAGCTGGGGCGGCGGATCGAAGCGCACTTCGGCCGCCCGCAGGACATCGAATGGTGCCTGGTCGACGATGGCTTCCAGATCGTTCAGAGCCGGCCGATCACGACGCTGTTCCCCATCCCCATCCCCGAGGCCGGCGACCAGGAGAATCACGTCTACGTCTCCGTCGGTCATCAGCAGATGATGACCGACCCCATGAAGCCCCTGGGGTTCTCCATGTGGCAGCTGACGGCCATGGTGCCGATGCACGAGGCCGGCGGGAGGCTGTTCGTCGACGTCACCCGGCGCCTGGCCTCGCCCGCGAGCCGCGCCGGCCTCCTGGACGTCATGGGGAGAGGCGATCCGCTCGTGAGGGACGCGCTGGAGACCGTCCTCGACCGCGACGATTTCGTCCCGTCGCTCCCGGACGCGGGTCCCGGCGGGCCGCCGGCCGGCGGTGCGCCCGCCCCGATCGAGCCCGATCCGGCCATCGTCACCGAGCTGATCGAGCGCAGCCAGGCGTCCGTCGCCGCCCTGGAGCGCGACATCCGGACGAAGACCGGACCGGCGCTGTTCGACTTCCTGCTGGAGGCCTTCGAGGAGCACAAGCGTGTCCTCGGTGATCCGCTGAATTTTCAGGCGATCATGGCGGGGATGGAGGCCACGTGGTGGCTCAACGACAAGCTGCAGGAGTGGCTGGGCGAGAAGAACGCGGCTGACACGCTGACGCTGTCCGCCCCCGACAACGTCACGTCGGAGATGGGACTGGCGCTGCTCGACGTCGCGGACGTGATCCGCCCGCAGTCGGAGGTGGTGGCGTTCCTGCAGGGCGTCGAGGACGAGGGCTTCCTGGACGAGCTGGCGAAGCTCGCGGGCGGGACCGAAGCGCGCGACGCCATCGATGCCTACCTCGACCGGTACGGCATGCGCTGCGTCGGCGAGATCGACATCACGAGGCCACGCTGGCGCGAGCGCCCCACCACGCTCGTGCCCGTGATCCTCGACAACGTCAGGAACTTCGAGCCGGGCGCCGCCGAGCGGCGCTTCGAGCAAGGGCGGCAGAAGGCGCAGCAGAAGGAACAGGACGTGCTGTCACGCTTGCGGGCCCTGCCGGACGGGGACCGGAAAGCCGACGAGGCCAAGCGGATGATCGACCGGGTCAGAACCTTCATCGGGTACCGGGAGTACCCGAAGTACGGCATCGTCAGCCGCTACTTCGTCTACAAGCAGGCACTGATGGAGGAGGCCGAGCGCCTCGTACAGGCCGACGTGCTTCCTGAGAAGGAGGACATCTTCTACCTCACGTTCCAGGAACTCCACGACGCCGTGCGCTCGAACCAGGTGGATGACCAGCTCATCCAGCAGCGCAAGGACGCCTTCCGGTCGCACCACGCGCTCACACCGCCCCGGGTCCTTACATCGGATGGCGAGGCCGTCACCGGGGCGTACCGGCGCGACGACGTCCCGGCCGGCGCCCTGATCGGCCTACCGGTTTCCGCCGGGACCGTCGAGGGAAGGGCCCGCGTCATCCTTGACATGGCGGAGGCCGATCTCGAAGCGGGCGACATCCTGGTCACGACCTTCACGGACCCCAGCTGGTCGCCGCTGTTCGTCGGAATCGCGGGCCTGGTGACGGAGGTGGGCGGCCTGATGACCCATGGCGCAGTGATCGCCCGGGAGTACGGCTTGCCGGCCGTCGTGGGCGTGGAGCAGGCCACCCGGCTGATCCGGGACGGGCAGCGGATCCGCGTGCACGGAACCGACGGGTACGTCGAGATCCTGCCTTGACCGACCACACCGAGAAGGGCCTGTCCGGCGGATCTTGCCGGACAGGCCCTGGCCCCGAGGAGGCTCAGCGCTTGAGCGTGAAGGTGAAGTCGCCGGAGAGCTTGCCGCTCAGCCGGACTGCCGAAACGAGATTCCCCTCCGTGATCAGTCTCTCGACCTCGGCCCGCGAAAGACCGAAACCTTCAGCGATCAGTCGCACCGGCCGGACAGGGATCCGTGCCGCAAAACGGACCGAGACGTCGATCACCTCGTGGTCCAGGTGATCCGATCCGCCGGTGTCGAGGCGCCAGGCGTTGTCCCAGTCGAGGGCGATGCGATTACGGTGCCGCACGACCGGATCCTGGAGCAGCTCGGCTGCCAGGCCAGGGTCGTTGTCATGCAGCCGGTCCAGCAGCTCAGGTCGTACGGAGCGCACATTCATCCGCTCCAGGACCGTGAGCTTTGCGGTTTCCCCGCAAGCGGTACAGAGCACGAGGAGCCAGGCGTCGAGGAGCTTGTGGTTTGCGTTGACGCGAAATTTACCGTTTGCCCGGAAGCGCTCGGACGCGCACGCGTGGCAACGGCGGAGAACGAGCGGCAGGCAGGTGGGCACGACCACCCAGTTTTCGAGCACAGAAGTACACCGGTTTCAGTGAGAAGTCCGCAGCAAAAGGCAGCGCGGCGCACAGGCGCGACGCGCGACGAATCAGCACTCGGGAGGTCTCACACGGTGTACAACGGGACGTCCTTGCCTAGACAACTTGGTTCGGCAGCACGGTAATGGCACACGGCGGCGCTGCTCCACTGGTTTTCAAGCGCCGCCGTCGACTGGTGGAACCTGCACAACGGGACGGACTGCAGCTGCCTGACCACGGTGGAAAGCGTCACCGACTACGACGACGAAGGAGTACTGTCCAGCGGTGCCTCCTGCGAGCCGCCGTTTGACACGCTCGTCCGGGCCGCCGAACCAGCGAAAGGACTCGATAAGGGTGTCGAGCAAGCCTGAGACGGGCAGCACCATCAACAATCCTGTGATCCCCGGCTTTCATCCCGATCCGTCCATCTGCCGGGCGGGCGCGGATTACTACGTCGCGTGTTCCAGCTTCGAATACTTCCCGGGCGTGCCCATATTCCACAGCCGGGACCTGGCGCACTGGACCCAGATCGGCAACGCACTCGACCGGCCGAGTCAACTGAGCCTGCCGCCCGACGCGCCTTCTTCAGGGGGGATCTACGCGCCCACGCTGCGCTACCGCGACGGCCGCTTCTGGCTGATCGTCACGAATGTGAGCGGCGACGGCAACCTGCTGTTCACGGCCACCGACCCGGCCGGCCCCTGGTCCGAGCCGATCCGGCTGCCCGGGGTGCAAGGCATCGACCCGGACCTCGCCTGGGACGACGACGGCAACTGCTGGTGCACCACTGCCGGCGTCGGACAGATCCGCATCGATCCCCACACCGGGGAGACGTTCGGCGCGCAGCGCCGGATCTGGTCCGGCACCCCCGGCGCCAAGGCCCCGGAAGCACCGCATCTGTACCGGATCGGCGACTACTGGTATCTGCTCATCGCCGAGGGCGGCACCGAGCGGTGCCACGGCGTCTCGATCGCCCGTGGCCGCACACCCACGGGCCCGTTCGAGCCGTGCCCGGCCAACCCGATCCTGACCCACCGGGGCACCGACCTCCCCATTCAGAACACCGGCCACGCGGACCTGGTACAGGCGCCCGACGGCTCGTGGTGGATGGTGCTGCTCGGCGTCCGCCCGCACGGTGGCAGCCCCGGCTGGCACGTACTGGGCCGGGAGACGTTTCTGGTGCCGGTCGACTGGGTCGACGGCTGGCCGGTCGTCGGCGAACTGTCCTCCGTCATGCCTGCGCCCTCATGGCCGCTGCAGCCCCATGCCGTCGTGCCGGGCCGGGACGACTTCGACATGAGTGAGTTGGCCCCGTACTGGATCTCGCTGCGTCACCGTCCCCCGGAGGACTGCACCACAAAGGAACGGCCCGGCTGGCTGACTCTGCACGCCCGCGGCGAATCGCTCGACGACACCGACGTCACATTCGTCGGCCGGCGACAGCAACATCTGTCCTGCCGGGTTCGAGCCGTGGTCGACGTGACGGAAGGACGCGGTGGCCTGGCCGTCCGCCTTGACGAGCAGCACCACTACGACATCGAGGCCTCGGCCGACGAGGTGCAGGTGCGCGCCCGCATCGGGCCGTTGAACGCAGTCGTGGCGTCCCGGCCGGCACCTCCCGGACCTGTGGTTCTCCGCATCGAGGTGGCCGCCGTACAGACGGTGAACGATGCACGCACCGGCCCCGATACCGTCTCGATCGGCATCGAGGAACCGGACGGCACATTCGTCGAGCTCACATCACTGGACGGCCGGTACCTGTCCACGGAGGTCGGCGGCGGCTTCACCGGCCGGGTCATCGGAATGTTCGCCTCAGCCGGATCCGCTCACTTCGACTGGTTCGAGTACGAGCCGCTCGATCGCTGAAGCAGCCGCATGCTCGAGTCCGGCTTCGCCTTCGCTGGATCGACCCGTACCAGGACGACGCGGGCTTGGGAGCCGACAGTTCGTTCCAGCTGGACTTCCAGCTGGAACGTCGTCGGGTTGACGGCCCGCCGGGTCGTGCTCGCTACCTGCTCAGGCGCTGGAACCGCCCCACCGCCAGCGGCAGGAAGAGCAGGGTCAGCAGCGCCGGCCACGCCCCCGCGAGCAGCAGCGCGTGCTGCTCCGGCCAGGAGGCGGCGACTGCCGTCGGCGCCCCGAACAGCTCGCGGGCGGCCGAGGCGGTGGAGGAGATCGGGTTCCAGAGCGCCACCTGGCCCAGCCAGTGCGGCATCAGCTGCGGTGACACGAAGATGCTGGAGATCATCGTCAGCGGGAAGACCACCGCGAACAGTCCGGCCGCCGCCTCGGGGCCCGGCACCGTCAGCCCGAGCCACACACCGAGCCAGATCAGCGCGAACCGCAGCCACAGCAGCAGCCCGAAGGCCTGCGCGAAGCCGATCCCGCCGTCCGGACGCCATCCCATGCCGTATGCCGTGCCCATCATGATGCCCAGTTCCACGCAGGCGACGATCAGGTCCGTCGCCCCACGGCCGGCGACCACGGCGGAGGACGCCATCGGCATGGAGCGGAACCGGTCGATGACCCCCTTCTTGGAGTCGTACACGACGATCGTCGCGGTGTTGACGAATCCGAAGGCCATCGTCATCACGAACATCCCCGGCATCAGGTATTCCTTGTAGTCACCGCCGCCGGGCACCCTCATCGACTTGCCGAAGACGTACCCGTACAGCAGGACGGACAGGATCGGGAAGCCCAACTGCCAGACGATGCTGATGGGTTGGCGGCGGTAGTGGGTGAGGCCGCGCCGGACGACGTTCCAGCAGTCGGCGATCACCCAGAACACCCGGCCATGCTGCGGACGCCCCCGGTAGGTACGGCGACGGGGCGGCGCCGTCGGCGCGGGCTCGACGGCCGGCTCGGGGTCCACGGTCGGCGCGCTCATGCCGCCGCCTCCCCGGTCTGGTCGGCATCCGTACGGTGTCCGGTCAGGTGCAGGAACACATCGTCGAGGCTCGGCCTGCGCAGCCCGATGTCCTCGACCGGGACGCCGATGTCCTGGAGGGTGCGGGCCACCTCCGTCAGTGCCGCCACCCGGTCGGCCACCGGAGCGTGCACCCGCAACTCGGCCTCCTCCACCTCGGGTTCGCCGCTGGCGACCCGCGCCAGGACCGTCAGGGCGTACGGGATGTGGGCCCGCTCGCGCACCACGACCTCGACGCGGTCGCCGCCGACCCGGTTCTTCAGGCCGTCCGGGGTGTCGTCCGCGATCGCCCGCCCCTGGTCGATGACGGTGATGCGGGAGGCCAGCCGGTCGGCCTCCTCCAGGTACTGCGTGGTGAGCAGCACTGTCGTACCGCCGGCCACCAACGACCGTACGGATTCCCAGACTTCGCCGCGGCTGCGTGGATCGAGCCCGGTGGTCGGCTCGTCGAGGAAGAGCACCGCCGGGGCGAGGATCATCGAGGCCGCCAGGTCGAGGCGGCGGCGCATGCCCCCGCTGTAGCCTCCGGCGCCCTTGTCGGCGGCGGCCTCCAGGTCGAACTGTTCCAGCAGTTCGGCGGCACGCATCCGGGCCCGCTTGCGGCCCAGGTGGAACAGCCGTCCGAACATCTCCAGGTTCTGTCGGCCGGTGAGGACCTCGTCCACGGCCGCGTACTGCCCGGTGAGCCCGATCCGGGCGCGCACCTCGCGCGGCTGCCGGGCTACGTCGAGCCCGGCCACGGTCGCCCTGCCCTCGTCGAGCCGGACGAGGGTGGCCAGGATGCGCACGGCGGTGGTCTTGCCCGCGCCGTTGGGGCCGAGCAGCCCGTGCACGGTGCCTTCCCGGACGGCCAGGTCGAAGCCGTCGAGGGCACGCTTGCCGCCGTACCTCTTCCCCAGGCCCTCGGCCAGCACCACGTAGCCGTCCATGCGTTACACCGTACCGGGTCGCGCGTACGGTGTACCCAGTTTCTTCGGCCGGGACTTACCCTGAGCCCATGGCGAGCGGCGGCACGGGAAACAGCAGCGGTACGGAAACCAGCGGCAGCGCCGGCGTCGCGCACACCCTGGCGCTGCTGTGGGATACCGGCCCCCGCCCGAGCCGCGGTCCCAAGCCGGGCCTGGACGTCGAGCGGATCGTGGAAGCCGCCATCGGGATCGCCGACCAGGAGGGCCTGGACGCGGTCTCGATGCGCAACATCGCCGACCGGCTCGGCACCGGCACGATGTCCCTGTACCGGTATGTGCCGGGCAAGGCCGAACTGCTCGACCTGATGCTGGACCGCGTACGGTTCCCGCCGCCGGCCGCGGCTGACCCGGCCGACCCGGCGGACTCCGCGTGCGACTGGCGCGCCGCGCTGGAGGCCATGGCCCGCACCGCCCTGGACCTCTACCGCCGCCACCCCTGGCTGGTGCGGGTCAACCAGTCCCGCCCGATCCTCGGCCCGAACGCGCTCGACGCCATCGAGCGGGTGCTCGCGCGCATCCAGCCCATGGGCCTGACCGACCCGGAGCTGGTCTCGGCAATCGTCATGCTCGACGGCTACGTCGCCGGGGCCGCGCGCACCCAGGTCCACCAGGAGGAGGCGGAGCGGACCTCCGGCCTGACGAACGGCGAGTTCTACGCGGCCCAGATCCCGATACTGACGAAGGCCATGGCCAGCGGCCGCTACCCCGCGCTCGCCTCCCTGTCCGAAGACACCTTCGCACCCGGTTTCGACCACTTCGAGTTCGGGCTGCAACGGATCCTGGACGGCCTGGAGGTGCTGGTCTCCCGGCGGCACTCCCAGCCGCTCTCCCGGAGCGACGTCCCCGGGGACGGCCCGAGCCGTCAGGCTCCCCGTGCACACCGGCAGAGGCGGTGAAGCGCACCCGGTCGGTCAGAGCGCTGCATGGGTGTCATGCAGGACAAGGAGTCACAGCTGCTGCCGTTTCGGCGGCCTCCTTGACCGCCTTGAGGGTGGCTCGCAGCACGATGCCGACGCCGGCCGAGACCAGTGTCCAGTAGCGCAGGAACTGCGCGGTGGAGTCGGGGTCGGTGCAGGCGGTGCGGGCCTCGTAGGTCAGCAGGGACCGCCGCTCACCGTACGGGTGGACGACGAAGGAGGCGGCCATCTTGGCCCAGCCCGACTCGTCGAAGGCTGCGAAGTTCCCCGCCGTGATCCACCGCCATTCGATGGACGGGCGCCACACCTTGCCGACCGCTCCGAAGACCAGCTCGCGGCCGGGGGCCTCGCCGAGCGGCAGCCAGGGCTGCTCGCCCTTGGTTGCGAGGTCGAAGAGGTCGGCGACGCGCAACGAGGGGAGAGGCGGCGGGGTGCGGCCCAGGACCCTGTCCGGCATGGCGCGCATCCACGTCACCGCGTCGAACAGCGGGGAGTGGACGCTGAGCAGGTCCAGATTGCGGGCCGCGTCGAACACCACGCCCGGGGGAGCCCCGACCGCGGTGGTCTCCAGACGGGCGAAGCGGAAGTCCGGCAGGACGCCGTCCAGCAGCAGCGGTGTGTCTGTCAGGGCCGGGGCCTTCGTGACCATGGCTTCCTCCGGGATCGCTTTCCCCTCGTCGTCATGACCATCGTGGCCCGATCCGGGCGGCGGGGCATCACGCGAGGCGGCGTCGTTCAGTCGTGCGGGACGACTGCGACGGGGGCGGCGGCGTGGTGCAGGACGGCGTGTGTGACCGGACCGATGTGGGCGCCGATGGGCACACCGCGGTTGCGGCGGCCCACGACCACCAGGGAGGCGTCGGCTGCCGCGTCGACGAGGTGGTCGGCGGCCCGACCGACCGCCGCGTGGGCGGTCACGTGGACCGCGGGGTACTTCTCGCGCCACGGACGCAGCGCCTCGGTCAGCGCACTGGTCTCCTGCTCGGCCAGTTCCGCGCTGAGTCCGGGATCGATGGCGGCGCCGTAGCCGTAGTACGGCGGGAGATTCCAGCCGTGGATGACGCGCAGCCCGGTGGCGCGGCGCCGGGCCGCGTCGAAGGCGAACTCGATCACGGCGTCGCTGGGGCGCGTCAGGTCGAGGCCGAGCAGGACATCCCGGTACGGGGAGCCCGTGGAGGGCCGGCCGGAGGCATCCCGGAGGTGCTCGTCCTGCTCCTGCTCGCCTGCGCGGACCAGGACCACCGGCCGGGTCGCGTGCGCCAGGACCGAGAGCGCGACGGAGCCGACCAGGAAGCCGCCGATCCCGCTCAGGCCGCGCGACCCGAGCACCAGCAGCTCGGCGTCTGCGGCGGCGGCCAGGAGGGCGTCTATCGGCTGTTCTTTCACCTGTTCGGTGTCGATCTCCAGGCCGGGGTGGTGTAGGCGCAGCTTCTGCGTCGCTTCGCGCGGTACGCGCTCGGCCCAGTGGCGGTGCGGTTCGGTGCCGTCGACCGGGGCGTACGGCAGCGGCTGCCAGTCCCAGGCGTGGACGAGGCGCAGCGGAATTTCGCGGCGCTCGGCCTCGCGGGCCGCCCATTCGGCCGCGGCCAGACTCTCGGGCGATCCGTCCAGACCTGCGACAACAGTGCGTGACATGGTGCCGACCTCCTTCGTGGAATCCCGATTCCATGCTCCCGTCCGGCCCGGGGCCCAGGGAGGGGCCGCAGGGCCCTGACCGGGGCCGACCGGCCCATGGGTACGTCTCACCGCACCCGCCAGGCTGCTGATGGGGCGGGCAGGGTGTCGGCCCCTGGAGTGGGAGGGACACGAGAGATGGACAACCGCGCAGTTTGGTGGCAGACGCCCTTTGCCGAGACGCCGCACGGCTATGTGGTCGTGGGGGTGGACGGTTCCGACGTCTCCCTGCGGGCACTGGACCGGGCGGCGGAGGAAGCGCAGCGCCGTGGCGCCGCGTTGGAGATCGTGCACGGGTGGCCGTGGGGGCACGGCGGTGAGCCGACGATCGACGTGGCGCAGTCCGTGCTGGAGCTGGCCGCCGAGCGGGCGAGGCAGCGCGCGCCGGAGCTGAGCATCGCGACCACGGTCACCGGCGTGGACGCCGCCGCCGCGTTGGTACGGCGGGGCCGGGACGCGGTGCTCACCGTGGTCGGTACGCGCGGGCTCGGCGGCTTCGCGGGGCTGCTGCTCGGCTCGGTGAGCCTGCGGGTCGCCGCGCACACGGCCGGTCCGCTGCTCGTCGTACGGGGCGATCGGGACCTGGCGCGTACGGCGCTCGGGTACGACCAGATGCTGTTGGGCCTGGAGAGTGACGCCGATGCCGCGGCGGCGGCCTTCGCCTTCGAGGAGGCCGCGCGGAGCAAGGCCCGGCTGCGGGTGCTGCATGCCTGGACGTACCGGCAGCTGACGCCTGTCGGTCTGGCCGCGGTGCCCGATGAGCGGATGCAGGAGCATCTCGACCAGCGCTCGCGGGACGAGGCGGCGGTGCCCGTCAACGCCGTGGCCAGGCTGCGCGAGGCACACCCGGAGGTGGCGGCGGACACCGACTCCGTACGCGGCGGGCCCGCGCGCACCCTCCTTGAGGCGACCGAGGCGGCGGATCTCGTCGTGATCGCCGCACACCGCCGCAAGGGAAATCTCGGGCTGCAATTGGGGCCGGTGACCCATGCCCTGCTCCACCACGCCCACTGCCCCGTGGCCCTGGTGCCGGTCGGCCCGGCCGACGAATCCGACGGCTGACGGAACACCCGGCCGTCACGGGGCGGGTGCGCCCGGGGGTTCAGGACGGTACGGAACGGCCCCGTCCGAAGGGCCGTTCGGCCCCGGACGCCGGACCCGGCGCGGACACACGATGTGAGCACCCCACTTCTCCCGCCGACGGGCAGTGGTGGAAGAGAAAAGAGGCACCGTCATGAAGTACGCACCTCCGGGCGCACAGGACAGCCCCGTACATGTCTCCCCGCGTTACGAGAACTTCATCGGCGGCAAGTGGGAGGCTCCCACCACCGGCGAGTACACGACGAACGTCAGCCCTGCGACCGGTCAGCCGATCTGTGAGGTTCCGAAGTCCGGTCCCGCGGACATCGAACTCGCCCTGGACGCCGCGCACTCCGCGAAGGACGCGTGGGGCGGGGCCTCACCGGCCGAACGGGCCGAGGTCCTCAACGCGATCGCGGACGCCATCGACGCCAACGCCGAGATGCTCGCCGTCACCGAGAGCTGGGAGAACGGCAAGCCGGTCCGCGAGACGCTGGCTGCCGACATCCCGCTGGCCGCCGACCACTTCCGCTACTTCGCGGCGGCGGCGCGGTCCGAGGAGGGCTCGATCACCCAGATCGACAAGGAGACGGTGGCCTACCACTTCCGTGAGCCGCTGGGCGTGGTCGGTCAGATCATTCCGTTCAACTTCCCGCTGCTGATGGCGGCGTGGAAGATCGCCCCGGCGCTGGCCGCCGGCAACTGCACGGTCATCAAGCCCGCTTCGCCCACCCCGTGGTCGATCCTGAAGCTGATGGAGGTCATCGGCGACGTCGTGCCGCCGGGCGTCATCAACGTCGTCAACGGCCCCGGTGCGGAGATCGGCAAGGCGCTGGCGAGCAACAAGCGGATCGCCAAGATCTCCTTCACCGGCGAGACCGTCACCGGCCGGCTGATCATGCAGTACGCGGCGCAGAACATCATCCCGGCCACGCTGGAGCTGGGCGGCAAGTCGCCGAACATCTTCTTCTCCGACATCATGGCCGCCGACGACAGCTTCCTGAACAAGGCCGTCGAGGGCCTCGTGCTGTACGCGTTCAACAAGGGCGAGGTGTGCACCTGCCCCTCCCGCGCGCTGATCCAGGAGGACATCTACGAGGAGTTCATCGCCCGCTGCCTGGCGCGGATCCGCGCCATCAAGCAGGGCGACCCGCTCGACAGCGCCACCATGATCGGCCCGCAGGTCTCCCGCCAGCAGGTCGAGAAGATCGCCTCCTACGTGGAGATCGGGCTGAAGGAAGGCGCCGAACTCCTGGCCGGCGGCCACCGCGCCGAGGTCGGCGGCGACTTCACGGACGGCTACTTCTTCGAGCCGACCGTCCTGAAGGGCCACAACAAGATGCGGGTCTTCCAGGAGGAGATCTTCGGCCCGGTGCTCGCGGTCACGACCTTCAAGGACGAGGCCGAGGCACTGGAGATCGCCAACGACACCCTGTACGGCCTCGGGGCCGGGGTGTGGACCCGCGACGGCGACCGGGCGTACCGCATGGGCCGCGCGATCAAGGCGGGCCGCGTCTGGACGAACTGCTACCACCAGTACCCGGCGGGCGCGGCGTTCGGCGGCTACAAGGTCTCCGGCATCGGCCGCGAGAACCACAAGATGATGCTGGACCACTACAGCCAGACCAAGAACCTGCTGGTCAGCTACGGCACCCAGCCGCTCGGCCTGTTCTAGGCGGATGCCGTGACCACCACCCGGAACGCCTCCGCCGGGCGCGTCACCGCCACCCCGGCGGCGCGGAAGGCCATCGCGGCCCTCCGCGCCGCCACCGGGGAACCGGTGATGTTCGTCCAGTCCGCAGGATGCTGCGACGGCAGCGAGCCGATGTGTTTCCGGCTCGGGGAGTTCGCGGTCGGTGACGGCGACCTGCTGCTCGGCGTCCTGGACGGCTGCCCCTTCCACATCGACGCCGACCTGTACCAGGCCCTTGGCCGCCCACGCTTGCTGCTCGACACCGCGCCCGGCACACCGGGCGGCTTCTCCCTCGCGGCCGGCGACGGCCTGCACTTCACGGCGCGGATCCTCGCGCCCACCCCACAACGAACCAAGGAGCATGTCATGAACGTCATGAAGGCAGCAGTGGTCACCGAGTTCGGCAAGCCGCTCGAAATCCAGGAACTCCCCGTCCCGGAGCCCGGCCCCGGCCAGGTGCTGGTCCGTATGGAGGCCTCCGGGCTGTGCCACACCGACATCCACGCGGCCCACGGCGACTGGCCGGTCAAGCCGAACCCGCCCTTCATCCCCGGCCACGAGGGCGTCGGCCCGGTCGAGCGGGTCGGCGAGGGCGTCGACGCCGCTCTGGTCGGCAAGCGGGTCGCCATCCCGTGGCTGGGCTCGTCGTGCGGGCACTGCCGTTACTGCGTCTCCGGGTGGGAGACGCTGTGCCCGAGCCAGGTCAACACCGGCTACTCGGTGGACGGTTGCTACGGCGAGTACGTCGTCGTCGACGCGGGCGCGGTCGTCGAGGTCCCGGACGGCGTCAGCTCGCTCGACGCGGCCCCGCTGACCTGCGCGGGCGTCACCACGTACAAGGCGGTCAAGGTCGCGAACGTGGTGCCGGCCGAGCGGGTCGCGGTGTTCGGGATCGGCGGCCTCGGCCACCTCGCGGTGCAGTACGCGCGGCTGGTCGGCGCCTTCGTCACCGCGGTCGACATCGAACCGGACAAGCTCGGGGTGGCCCACCAACTCGGGGCCGACCACCTGGTCAACGCCCGCACCCACGACCCCGTCGAGGAGATCAAGGCCGTCGGCGGCGCCGACGTGGCCATCGTGCTCGCCGCCTCGCCGAAGGTCTTCGAGCAGGCGTACCGGTCCCTGAACCGGGGCGGCCGGCTGGTGTGCGTGGCCCTGCCCGGCGACGACGCGGCCATCAAGGTGCCGATCTTCGAGACCGTGCTGTTCGGCATCTCCGTCATCGGCTCCATCGTCGGCACCCGCCAGGACCTCGCCGAGGTCTTCGCGCTGCACGCGGCGGGCCGCACCCGGGTGATCGCCGAGACGCGGCGCCTGGACCAGGTCAACGACGCCATCGACGAGGTCCTGGGCGGGCGGGCCGAAGCCCGGCTCGTCTTCGAGTTCTGACGCTCGCGGAAGCCCGCGGAAGCCCGCGGACGCTCACGGAAAGTGAAAGGCAGCCGATCATGGGAACCATCACCGTAGGGGCCGTGAGGGAGCGGGCACCCGGCGAACGCCGCGTCGCCCTCGTCCCCGAGGCCGTGACCCGCCTGCGTCAGGCCGGCCTCGACGTTCTCGTCGAGGCCGGGGCCGGGGCGGGCGCCTGGTTCGCCGACGCCGACTACGCGGCGGCGGGCGCGGCCGTCGTAACGGCCGAGGAACTGTTCGAGCGCGCCGACGCCGTGCTGTGCGTCGGCCTGCCGGACGCCGAGACCTCGGTCGCCCTGCGCTCAGGGCAGACGCTCATCGGCCTGCTCGCCCCGCTGCACAACCGCGGCCGCGTCAAGGACTGGGCCGAGCAGGGCGTTACCGCGGTGAGCCTGGATCTGCTGCCCCGTACCCTCAGCCGCGCCCAGTCCATGGACGCCCTGACCTCACAGGCGAGCGTCGCCGGCTACAAGGCGGTCCTGCTCGCCGCCGACTCCTACGACCGCTTCCTGCCGATGCTGACCACCGCCGCGGGCACCTCCAAGCCCGCCGCAGTTCTCGTCCTCGGCGCCGGGGTGGCCGGGCTGCAGGCCATCGCCACGGCCCGCCGCCTCGGCGCGGTGGTCAGCGCATACGACGTGCGCCCCGCGTCGAGAGGGGAGGTGGAGTCCCTCGGCGCCCGGTTCCTGGACCTGTCGGCCGTGACGTCGGGCGCCGGGACCGGCGGCTACGCACGGGAGCTGACCGAGCAGGAGCAGCGGGCGCAGCAGGAGGCGCTGGACGCGCACATCGCCCGCTCCGACATCGTGATCACCACCGCCCAGGTGCCCGGCAGCAAGCCGCCGCTGCTGGTGACCGCGCAGGCCCTGGAACGGATGCGGCCCGGCTCGGTGGTCATCGACATGGCGGCGAGCGACCTGGGCGGCAACGTCGAGCTGTCCAAGCCCGACAAAACCGCCGTCCTCTACAGCGGCGTGACGGTGATCGGTGCCGGGAACCTGCCCTCGGCGATGGCCACAGCCGCGTCCACCGCCTACGCCCGCAATGTCACCGCCCTGCTGACGCACCTCGTGTGTGACGGCCAACTGGTCATCGACCCGGACGACGAGATCCAGGAGGCGGTTCTCGTCACTCACCGGGGCGAGATCGTCAACCAGGCTCTCGGGGCTGTCCTCGTCGGCTCCGACGGCACTTTGGAAGGTGTCTCATGAACCTCGATCTCCTCACCGCCGTCACCGTGTTCGTACTGAGCGTGCTGGTCGGCTTCGAGGTCATCAGCAAGGTCCCCGCGACCCTGCACACCCCGCTGATGTCCGGCGCCAACGCCATCCACGGCATCGTCGTGATCGGCGCGATGCTCATCGCCGCCGAGGCGCACAACGCGCTCGGCTACCTGCTGGCCTTCGTGGCGGTGGCCTTCGGCGCGATGAACGTCGTCGGCGGATACGTCGTCACCGACCGCATGCTCCACATGTTCCGGGCCCGTCCCGCCGCACCGACGGCGCCGACGCCCCAGAAGGACGAGGGCTGACCGCCATGAACACCGTTGAAACCACTGTCGGTTACGCCTTCCTGGGCGCGGCGGCCTGCTTCGTCCTCGGCCTGCACCTGATGAACTCCCCGCGCACCGCCCGCCGCGGCAACACCCTGTCCGCGGCGGGCATGGCCGCCGCCATCTCGGCCACCGTGGTCCTGCTGGCCGGCCAGGGCGCCATCACCGCCACCGGCTGGCTGGTCCTGCTGCTCGGTGGCGTCCTCGGCTCCGGCCTCGGGCTCTACGCGGCCCGCAGTGTCGAGATGACCTCGATGCCGCAACTGGTCAGCCTGTTCAACGCGGTCGGCGGAGGCGCCGCCGTACTGATCACCGTCACCGACCTGCTCCAGACCGCCCATCCGGGCGACCTGGCCGCGCGGGTCACCGTGCCGGGCGCACTGGACATCGTGATCGGCGCGGTCACCTTCTCCGGCTCGTTCATCGCGGCCGGCAAGCTCCAGGGCACCATCCCCGGCCGCCCCATCGTCTTCCCCGGCGCCCGCGCGACGAGCGTCGCCCTGCCGGCCGTCTTCGCGCTGGGAACGCTGTGGCTGGTCCTGGACCCCGCCAGCGTCACCGCGATGCTCATCCTGCTGCTGGCCGCGCTGGCCTTCGGCGTCTCGATGGTCCTGCCGATCGGCGGCGCGGACATGCCCGTCGTGATCTCGCTGCTGAACGCCTTCACCGGCACGGCCGTCGCCATGGCCGGCTTCGTCCTGGACGAGCCCGCCCTCATCATTGCCGGGGCCCTGGTCGGCGCCTCCGGAGGCATCCTCACCAAGCTCATGGCCGACGCCATGAACCGCTCCATCGCCAACATCATCATCGGCGGCTTCGGCACCGGCGACACCGTCGTGGCCGTCGGCACGGACGCGGCCGGGGCCCAGGTCCGCTCGGTCTCCGCCGACGACGTGGCCATCCAGCTCGCCTACGCCAGCAAGGTCATCATCGTCCCCGGCTACGGCCTCGCCGCCGCCCAGGCCCAGCACGAACTCGGCGACCTCGCCAACCTGCTGGAGGAACACGGCATCGACGTCAGCTACGCCATCCACCCCGTCGCCGGACGCATGCCCGGCCACATGAACGTCCTCCTCGCCGAGGCCAACGTCCCCTACCCGCAGCTGAAGGAGATGGAGGACGTCAACCCCGAGTTCCCGCAGGCCGACGTCGCGCTGGTGATCGGCGCCAACGACGTCACCAACCCGGCCGCCCGCCGCCCCGGCAACGCCATCTCGGGCATGCCGATCCTCGATGTCGACAAGGCCAAGAGCATCGTCGTCATCAAGCGCTCCATGGGCCACGGCTACGCCGGCATCGACAACGAGCTCTACGCCAACCCGAAGACCGGCATGTTCTTCTCGGACGCCAAGAAGGGGCTGGCCGAACTGAAGAGCGCGGTCCGGACGTTCGTCTCGTAGCCCGGCACACGGCCATGGACCCGAAGGCGCTACCGCATCATCTCACAACGATTCGGAGCCTCATGGCTCTACGACAAGGGGATGTGGGGGCATGAGGTTTCATTTCCTCGACACGGCATCGGAGACCGGCGCAGGGCCGGGCCCGGCGAACCTGAAGATCCGCGGCGACGCGCTGTGGGCGGCCATGAAGTGGGTCATCCCCATCGCGGCCGGAACCATCGTCTTCCTGATCCCGCGGCCGGACGAGGTGAAGCCCGCGGGCTGGGCCGTTCTGGCGATCTTCACGGCGACGGTCCTGGGGCTGATCCTGCAACCGCTGCCGCTGGCGGCGGTCGCACTCATCGGACTGACCGCAACCATGATCACCGGAACGCTGGAACCCGGCGTCGCCCTGGGCGGCTTCTCCGAACCCACGATCTGGCTGATCGTGGCAGCGTTCTTCATCTCCATCGGCTTCACCAAGACCGGGCTGGGACGCCGCATCGCGCTGCTGTTCGTCCGGACGCTGGGCAGGAGCAGCCTCGGCCTGGCCTACGGGGTCACCCTCACCGACCTGGTACTGGCCCCGGCCACCCCCAGCAACACCGCCCGCTCCGGTGGGGTCATCCAGCCGATCATCCGCTCGCTCAGCATGAACGCGGGCTCGGAGCCCGGCGACGAGAGCCGCCGCAAGCTCGGCTCCTACCTCACCGTGACCGCGATGCAGGTCAACACCGTCACCAGCGCGATGTTCCTCACCGCGATGGCCGCCAACCCACTGGTGCAGAAGTTCGCCGCGGCCCAGGGCGTCGACCTCACCTGGACCCGCTGGGCGATCGCCGCATCCGTCCCCGGGCTCATCGCCCTCCTGGTCATCCCCGCGCTGCTGTACAGGGTCTACCCGCCGCAGCTGAAGGACACCCCCGAGGCACCCCGCCAGGCCCGCGCGGAGCTGGCCGAACTCGGCTCCATGTCGCGCCATGAGTGGATCATGGGCGGAACCTTCGTCCTGCTGCTCCTGCTGTGGTCCGTCGGGGGCCAGATGTACGACCTCTCGGCCACGACCAGCGCGTTCACCGGTGTCGTTGTGCTGCTGATCACCGGGGTACTGACCTGGGGCGACCTGGTCGCCGAGAAGGGCGCCTGGACGACGCTGGTCTGGTTCGCCGTGCTGGTCATGATGGCCGGCCAGCTCCAGGAGCTCGGCGTGATCGGCTGGTTCAGCGGGACGATCACCGACGCCACCGCCGGTCTCGGCTGGCAGTCGGCGTTCGTGATCCTCACCGTCGTCTACCTGTTCGCCCACTACCTCTTCGCCTCCAACACCGCCCACGTGGCGGCGATGTACGCGGCGTTCCTGGGCGCGGCCGTCGCCACCGGCGCACCGCCGCTGATGGCCGCCCTGGTCCTGGGCTTCATCAGCTCGCTGTACGGCGGCCTGACCCACTACGCCTCCGGCCCGGCACCGGTGCTGTTCGGCGGCGGCTACGTCACCCTCGGCGAGTGGTGGCGCACCGGGCTCATCGCCGCCACGGCCAACATCGTCATCTGGATGGGCGTCGGAGCTGCCTGGTTCGCGGTCCTGGGCTACTGGTGACCCGGCTCGGCAGGAGCGGCCGGATGGGCCCGGGCATGGAACAGTGGAAGTACCGGCTCGGGGTTCCCTGCCGCGCGGTCCTGCCGGCTTTCTTTCCAGCTTCTATCGAGACGGAGGCAGCCGTCATGGAACCAGTGATCACCGTGGGTCTGGACGGTTCACCCGCGAGTCTGGCCGCCGCCCGCTGGGGCGCCGCCGAGGCCGACCGGCGGGGGCTGACGTTGCACCTGCTGCACGCGTGGATCATGCTGTCGCCGGACGCGACGGGTATCCCCTCGCCGAAGGACCAGAACTACTGGGCCCTGCGCATCGTGCACGACGCGCAGACCGAGCTCCACAAGCGCCATCCCGGTCTGTCCATCGTCGAGGACATGGTCGCCGAACAGGCCGGGCCCGCGCTGCTGAAAGCGGCATCGCAGGCCCAGATGGTCGTGCTGGGCTCGCGCGCGGTCGCGCATGTCCAGAGTTTCTTCCTCGGCGACATCAGCACGGACGTCGCTTCGCGGGCCGAGCGGCCGGTGGTGCTCGTCCGCGCAGGCACGGAGGAGGAAACCCCGTCCCCCGCGCAGGAGGGCGGTGTGGTGGTCGGGCTGAGCCTCCATGGTCCCGGTGACGAGCTTCTCGAGTTCGCCTTCGATGCCGCCGCTTCGCGCGGTGTACCGCTGAGAGCGGTCCACGGACGCAGCCTGCCGGTGCAGGCGCACATGCACTGGGGCGCGAAACCCGAGGTCGGCGACGAGATCGCGGAAGACGCGCGGAAGGAACTGAACGAGGCACTCCGGCCGTGGTGCGAGAAGTTCCCCGGCGTGCAGGTGACCGACGTGGTGCGCCTCGAGAGCCCCGCCCGGGCCGCCGTACGGGAGGCGCAAGGCGCCGACCTGCTGGTGGTCGGCCGGCGGAAGCACCGCGGCGCCCTGGCTGGGCGCCTCGGTCCCGTGGCCCATGCCGCCGCGCACCACGCGGCCTGCCCCCTCGCCGTCGTACCCCATGACTGAGCCGGCCCGCCGCAGGGAGCAGAGGATGTCCGCACCGCCTCTTCCGCGCGCCGAGGTCTGCGAGACCCACACCGCGGTGGTGTTCTTCGCCGGGGACCGCGTCTACAAGCTCAAGAAACCGGTCGACCTGGAGTTCCTGGACTACACGACCGTGGCGGCGCGGCGGGCCGCGTGCGAGCGGGAAGTCACCCTCAACCGCCGCTTCGCCCCCGACGTCTACCTGGGCCTGGGAGAGTTCCGCAGCCCGGACACGGACGTGCCCGAACCGCTCGTCGTCATGCGCCGCATGCCGTCCGAGCGCCGCCTGTCCCGGCTGGTACGGGAAGGCGCAGCCGTCGACGATGCCCTGCGGGCCGTCGCCCGGCTGCTCGCCACACGCCACGCGGAGGCGCCCCGCGGCCGGGACGTGGACGAGCAGGGCACCCGGGACGCACTGGCGGCGCGCTGGGAAGCGAGCTTCACACAGGTCCGCGCACTGGCCGAGGACGGCCACGTGCCCGACGACGTGGCGGAGGTCGAACGCCTGGTGCGCCGCTACCTCGCCGGTCGCAAACAACTGTTCGACATGCGCATCGAGCAGGGGCGAGTGGTCGACGGCCACGGCGACCTGCTCGCCCAGGACATCTTCTGCCTCGACGACGGCCCCCGCGTCCTGGACTGCCTGGAGTTCGACGACCACCTGCGCTACGTCGACGGACTCGACGACGCCGCCTTCCTCGCCATGGATCTGGAGCAGCTCGGCGACCCGCAGGCCGCGCGGTTCTTCCTCGCCCAGTACAGCGAGTACTCCGGCGACCCGGCACCACCGTCCCTGTGGCACCACTATGTCGCCTACCGGGCCTTCGTCCGCGCCAAGGTCTCCCTGATCCAGGCCCGCCAGGGCGCGCCCGACGCGGCGGCGGCCGCACGGCGACTGGCCGTGACGGCACTGCGTCACCTGCGTACCTCCGCCGTCGGCCTGACGCTCGTCGGCGGGCTTCCGGGCAGTGGGAAGTCCACACTCTCCGGCGCGCTGGCCGATCGCCTGGGCGTCACGCTGCTCAGCAGCGACCGCCTGCGCAAGGAACTGGCGGGCATCCCGGCCGAGCAGTCCGCGGCCGCCGGCTACGGCCAAGGCCTGTACACGCCCGAGTGGACCGAAAAGACCTACGCGGCCCTCCTCGGCCGCGCAGCCACCCTGCTGTCCTCCGGCGAATCCGTCGTCCTCGACGCCACCTGGTCCGATGCCCGGCAGCGCGAAGCCGCCCTGCGCATGGCCGAACACACCAGCGCCGATCTGGTGGCCTTGCACTGCCAGGTTCCGGGCGATGTGTCGGCGGCCCGCCTGGGGACCCGGGAACCCGGAGCATCCGACGCCGATCTTGACGTGGTCAAAGCCATGGCGGCCAAGGAGCAGCCATGGGCGGAGGCCGTCGCCGTCGACACCAGTGGGCCCCTGGAGTCGGGGGTCGTTCAGGCGCTGGCGGCCATACGCCCGTACGGCACCGGCCAGGCACCCGTATTCCGCCGCTCCTACATGGAGCCGGACTGAGCAAGGCAGCGGCGATCACCGCAGGCTGCCCGGCGCATCCACCCCGCGGGTGGAATAGTGGAGGCAGTGACGGGCGCCTTCGTGCAGGCCCGGCCCGTCAGCTCCCTCAGGGAGGCCCCCGGTGCTGGTGCAACGGCTCGACACCAAGACCGTGACGGCCCTGGTGAAGGACGCCACGGCCGCCCCGTCGATGCACAACGCGCAGCCGTGGCGGTTCCGTTTTCTCCGCGACGGCCGGACCTTCCATCTGCGCGCGGATCCCGGGCGCGCGATGCCGAACTCCGACCCGGCGGGCCGCGCCCTCCACCTCGGTTGCGGCGCGGCCCTGTTCAACCTGCGGGTCGCCGCCGCCCATGCGGGCTGGGAACCGGCTGCCGAACTGCTGCCCGACCCGGCAGACCCGGACCTGCTCGCCACGGTGCGGCTGAACGACACGGCGGCCCCCGGCAGCGGCCTCATCCGGCTGTACCCGGCGATCCACCGACGGCACACCAGCCGTCATCCATTCGCAGACCAGGAGATACCCCCTGCGGTGCAGGATGTTCTGCGCGACGCCGCCCGCCAGGAAGGGGCACAGCTGGTCTTTCCCGGCGCGTGGCATGTGGAGTCGCTGCTGGAACTGGTTCACGACGCGGAAGGACGGGACACCGTCGACGCTGGACGCTCCGAGGAACTGGAGCGCTGGACCCGCATCGGGGCCGACGTCGCCGATGCGGCGACGGATGGGATCCCCGAGTACGCCTTCGGGCCCCGCAAACGGGACGGCAGAGCCCCGGCGCGCGATTTCGCCGGCCGCCGCCCCGTGCCCGACCGCGGCGCCGCCGCCTTCGAGCACACGCCTCACCTGGTCCTGCTCGGCACAGCCGACGACCGGCCGGCCGACTGGCTGAAGGCGGGCCAGGCACTGGAACGTGTCCTCCTCCTGGCCACCGTGAACGGGCTGTCCACCTCGCTCACCTCCCACGCCCTCGAATGGCCTGACCTGCGCCGGTTCGTGCGCGACCCGCAGACGGCCATGGGGTCCGTGCAGATGGTGCTGCGCCTCGGATACGGCCCCGAATCCCCAGGGACGCCACGCCGCCCGGTAGGGGACGTGCTCGACATCGAGTGAGCGGCACCGTCCTGTGCGGTGGAGCCAGGCCGGTGCCGCCGCCGCGTCCCGTACGACGGGTCAGGCAGGGCGGGCGTCGGCCTGTCCGGCGATGCCGCTCGTGGCACCGTCGGTCGCCGGCCCGCCGCGCCAGGGCGGGGTGACTGCCCGTCGGGCGGCGGCGTTGCCGTCGTGGGCCACCCGCTCCACCTGACGGCGCAGCCGGTCCTGCAGCCGGTCGGTGACCTCCTCGCTGGTGGCCTCACGCGCGTGGGCGACCACGACCACGCTGCCGACCTGGAGTTCGGCCACGGCCGACCACGGGTGCTCGGTGTGGTGGGCGGACGCCTTGGCGATCCGCACCTCGCCGGTGACCGCCGGCAGCCCTTGCCTCGTCACTATCGCGCCGACCTTGGTCCGGATGTATGCGAGGGCCTCTTCACCGACGTCGCCCTCGGCTCGTACCCGGACGGCCTCGGCAGCGCGGGCCCCGGTGTTTCTGGCAGTCATGCGGACCACTCCTTCTTCCACTGGCACTTGCTCCGTGTCGGCTCCAGCCTCCCGCCGGAGCCGATCAAGGCCCAGGGCCGTTCGGCCCCGGCGGGAGGGCCGGGTCGCACCGTCATCGGCTGTCACTGCCCTCCGTTCCGGCAAGGGCCGCCCGGCCCGCCTCCAGCCGGGCCACCGGCACGCGGAAGGGCGAGCAGGACACGTAGTCCAGGCCGGCGTCGTGGAAGAAGTGGACGGAGGCGGGGTCGCCGCCGTGCTCGCCGCAGACGCCGATCTTCAGGTCGGGCCGGGCGGCCCGGCCCTCGGCGACGGCGATCTCCACCAGGCGTCCCACGCCCTCGCGGTCGATGGTCTCGAAGGGGGAGACGGTGAAGATGCCCTTGTCGAGGTAGGCGGAGAAGAACGCCGCCTCCACGTCGTCGCGGGAGAAGCCCCAGGTGGTCTGGGTCAGGTCGTTGGTGCCGAACGAGAAGAACTGCGCCTCCTGGGCGATCCGGCCCGCCGTCAGCGCCGCCCTGGGCAGCTCGATCATGGTGCCGACCGGGCACTCGACGGGGATGCCGGCGGCCTCGGAGACCTCGGCCAGGACCTGTTCCACCTCGGTGCGGACGATGCGCAGTTCCTGGACCGTGTCGATCAGCGGGACCATGATCTCCGCCTTCGGGTCGCCGCCCGCCCGCTTGCGTTCCACGACGGCCTCGGCGATGGCCCGTACCTGCATGGCGGTCAGGCCCGGCACCACCAGGCCCAGGCGCACGCCGCGCAGGCCCAGCATCGGGTTCTCCTCGTGCATGCGGTTGACGGCGGCCATGAGCTCGGCGTCGTGCGCGTCCGGCGGGCCGCCGTGGGCCTCGGCGGAGGCGATGCGCACGGCCAGTTCGGTGCGGTCGGGCAGGAATTCGTGCAGCGGAGGATCCAGCAGGCGGATGGTGACGGGAAGTCCGTCCATCGCCTGGAGGATGCCGACGAAGTCCTGGCGCTGCAAGGGCAGCAGTGCCGCCAGGGCATTCTCCCGCTCGGCGTCGGTGCGGGCAAGGATCATCGCCTCGACCAGTCGGCGGCGGTCACCGAGGAACATGTGTTCGGTGCGGCACAGACCGATGCCCTCGGCGCCGAAGCGCCGGGCGCGTGCGGCGTCCTCGGGTGTGTCGGCGTTCGCCCGCACCCCCAGCCGCCGTGCGGTGTCGGCCCGTCCCATGAGCCGGTGCACCGCGCCGAGCACGGTCTGCGAGTCGCCGCCGGGGGCCTGTCCGCCGGTTTCGAAGTACCGCATCACGACGGAGTCGATCAGCGGAGCCGCTCCCTGGTAGACGGCGCCGGCGGTGCCGTCCACCGAGATGACGGTGCCCTCGGTCACCGTCGTGCCGTCCGCGGTGAAGCGGCGGGCCCCGGTGGCCACCGTGAGTTCCTCGGCGCCGCACACGCACACCTTGCCCATGCCACGGGCGACCACGGCGGCGTGGCTGGTCTTGCCACCGCGGCTGGTGAGGACGGCCTGGGCGGCGACCATGCCGGGCAGATCGTCGGGGGTGGTCTCCTGGCGCACCAGGATGACCTTCTCCCCGGCGGCGGCACGACGGACCGCCTCAGCGGAGTCGAAGACCGCCGCGCCGACCGCCGCACCCGGCGAGGCCGGGATGCCGTGGGCGAGCGGCGCACCGACCGACGCGGTGTCGAAGCGCGGGAACATCAGCCGCGCGAGTCCGTCACCGCTGACCCGTGCCAGGGCTTCGTCCGCCGTGATGAGGTCCTCGTCGACCAGCTCGGACGCGATGGCGAAGGCGGCCTCCGCGGTGCGCTTGCCGACCCGGGTCTGCAGCATCCACAGTTTGCCGCGCTCGATGGTGAACTCGATGTCGCACAGGTCCCGGTAGTGGTTCTCCAGGATCCGCAGGTAGTCGCGCAGCTGGGTGTACGAGAGCGGGTCGAGCTCCTCCAGTTCGTCCAGGGTGACGGTGTTGCGGATGCCGGCGACGACGTCCTCGCCCTGTGCGTCGGGCAGGTAGTCGCCGTACAGGCCGGACCGGCCGGTGGCCGGGTCGCGGGTGAAGGCGACTCCGCTTCCGCTGCCCTTGGAGGTCGCGGTGGGGCCGAGGTTGCCGAAGACCATCGTCTGTACGTTGACCGCGGTGCCCAGGTCGTCGGGGATGTGCTCGCGCCTGCGGTACAGCCGGGCGCGCTCGCCGTTCCAGGAGGAGAACACGGCGCGGATGGCCCGCTGGAGCTGCTCCTGAGGGTCCTGCGGGAAGTCCGTGCCGGTCTCACGGCGGATCAGGGCCTTGTACGTCTCGACGAGCCCGGCGAGGTCGTGGGCGTCCAGACGCAGGTCGTCGGCCGCGCCCCGGTCTTCCTTGAGCCGGCCGAGGGCGTCCTCGAAGAGCGCGCCGTCGACGCCCATCACGGTGCTGCCGAACATCTGCACGAGGCGGCGGTAGGAGTCCCAGGCGAATCGCTCGTGCCCGGAGGTCTTGGCCAGGCCGAGCACGGAGTCGTCGTTCAGCCCGATGTCGAGGATCGTCTCCATCATGCCGGGCATGGAGAACCGTGCGCCGGAGCGTACGGAGAGCAGCAGCGGGTCGTCCGGCTGCCCCAGCTGCCGTCCGGCGGCCTGTTCCAGGGCCGCCAGATGCAGGGCGACCTCCCGGCCCAGGTCCTCCGGTTCGGCGCCGTGGGCAAGAAAGGCCCGGCAGGCGCGGGTGGTGACGGTGAAGCCGGGCGGGACGGGCAGCCCCATCCGGGTCATCTCGGCCAGGTTGGCGCCCTTGCCGCCGAGGAGGTCGGCCATCTCGCGGCCGCCCTCCGTGAAGTCGTACACGTAGCGGTTCATGGTGGTCTTCCTTCCGTACCGGGCGGAGCGCCGGTCAGTCGTGCGGGACGACCGCGACGGGGGCGGGGACGTGGTGGAGTACGGCATGCGTGACGGGGCCGATGCGCATGCCGAGAGCGGGCCGGTGCACCCGGCGGCCGACGACGGCCGGCCCGGCGCGGGCGGCCGCCCTCAGGACCACGTAGCCGGCGTATCCGCGCCCGGCCTGCTCGGCCACCGGGACCTGCGGGAACTTCTCCCGCCAGGGGCACAGCGCGTCGGCCGGCGCCCGTAACCTGCCGGGCCTCCACGCCACCGTCCTCGTCCGCGATGCGCAGGGCGGCCGGGTCGTACCCGTAGGCGGGCGGCAGGCTCCACGCGTGTACGGCGCGGCTCTCGGGGGAACCGTCCAGGCCGACGGTGATGGGGCGAAGCATGGGGTGTACCTCCCTGTCCGCTTCGGTGGGCAGCGGACGATTCCGCTGCCCACACTCAGCGTCACGGTGGCGTGGACCCGGCTCCCAGGGGCCGATGGTCCCCGGTCCGGGCCACCCGGACCCTGTCCGCGCGGCCGGGGAGCACCGCACTCCAGTACAGCCGCTGGGCCGCCCGTGCGCCGGCGTGGACGAGGCGGGACTCGCGGCCCGGCCGCGCTTCGGTGTCGTACGTGGAGTCCAGGAGCAGAGCCCTGCCGAAGCCCGTCTCGACGCGGCAGGCCGCGCGGCCGTCGTACGAGGCGTCCAGGGGCTCGTCGGCGAGGAAGCGGCGGATGTTGTGGACCAGCGTCCCGGCCTGGGAGGAGACGGCCGATGTGCTCCGCGGGACGGGCAGTCCGGCGGCGTCACCCAGGGCGAAGACGTTGGGCTTGGACTTGCACTGGAGGGTGTGCCGGTCGACGGTGACGAAGCCGCGCTCGTCGGCCAGACCTGGGGACCGGACCAACCAGGGCGCACCCTGGAGCTGTGGGAACACCACGGCCAGGTCGAACGGGATCTCATGGCCCCCGTCGTTGAGCAGGCGGCCGTTCTCGCCGTCGATGACGGAGGCGGTGAACCTCGGCGTCATCCGGATCCACTTCTCCTCCAGCAGCTGGCCCAGGGCCCGGGAGGCCTCCGGCCGGCTGCCGGCACCGTTCAGCGGGGTGACGTAGGCCAGTTCGACGCGATCGCGGATCTTCCGCCGGCGGAAGTACCAGTCGGCGAGGAAACAGAACTCCAAGGGCTCCACGGGAGTGCCGACGGGAGTGCCGACGGGTGTGCCGGCGATGTCGACGACCAGGCGGCCGCCGTCGAAGCGGCGCAGCGCGTCGCGCAGCGCCACAGCGCTCGGGAGGTCGTGGAAGGGCAGGACCTTGTCACTGGGGCCACCGGCGGCCCCGGGCATCGGAGCCGCCCCGGTGGCCAGGACCAGTACGTCGTAGCGGTAGGAGGATCCGTCGGTGAAGTGGACGGTGTCCGTGTCGAGGTCGACGCGGTCGGCCTCGGCCTTGCGGAAGCCGATGCCGTCGGCGAGCTGACGGGACGCAGGCCGGACGATGCGGCCCGGTTCGGCGAGCCCGAAGGGGACGGAGACCAGGGCGGGCCGGCAGAGATGGTCGTCATATCTGTCGACCACGACGATCCCGAACTCGCTCTCGTCATAGTGACGCCGCAGCCGGTTCGCTGCGAGTGTGCCCGCGATGCCGCTTCCCAGAATGACAATGCGCCTGTTCATGAGGCCACTGTGCGCCCGGCTCGCCCGTCGGCGGCAGGGGCCGACTGTCCCTGTGGACAAGGCCGTTCGGGTACCGGTTTTGAGGTGGCGAACGCTGCCAGGAGACGAGGCGGCGGATACGGTGGAGACGTACGTTTGTGCGGTCCGTTGATTCGAGCCTGAGCGGAGGAACCGGTGGGCGAAAGCGGCGTCGGGAGCGGCGAGTCGCTGCCGCGGTTGCGGCTGGATGAGCTGCTGGACGAGCTGCAGGTCCGGATCAACGCGGTACGCGGTACGCGGGACCGGGTGCACAGCCTGCTGGAGGCGGTGCTGTCGGTCGGCCGGGAGCTGGATCTGTCGCAGGTGCTGCAGCGGATCGTCGAGGCGGCGGTGCTGCTGGTGGACGCGGAGTACGGGGCCCTCGGGGTGATCGACGAGGAGCAGGCGGAGCGGCTTTCGCAGTTCCTGCCGGTGGGGATGGGCAAGGAGCAGATCGCGGCGATCGGCCCGCTGCCGTCGGGGCACGGGATTCTGGGGGAGCTGATCCGGCACCCGGAGCCGCTGCGGCTGGAGGAGATCTCCGAGCACCCGGCCTCGTACGGTTTTCCGGCGAACCATCCGCCGATGCACTCGTTCCTGGGGGTGCCGATCCGGGTGCGGGACGAGGTGTTCGGCAACATCTACCTGACGGAGAAGCGGGGCGGCCAGCAGTTCGACGGCGAGGACGAGACCGTGCTGTCCACGCTGGCGGTGGCGGCCGGGGTGGCGATCGAGAACGCCCGGTTGTACGAGGAGTCGCGGCTGCGTCAGCGGTGGCTGGAGGCGAACGCCGCGATCACCAGCGGTCTGCTGTCCGGGATCGACGGGGACCGGGTCCTGGAGCTGATCGTGGACCACGCCCGGGGCATTCTGGACGCGGATCTGGGAGCGCTGGCGGTACCGGTGGACGGGTCGGAGGACCTTCAGGTGGCGCTGGCCACGGGGACCGACGCCGAGTCCCACCGGGGGCTGATCCTGCCTCGCGAGGGCTCGTTCGTGGGCGCGGCCATCGTGGCCGCTGAGACGATCACCAGCGCCGAGGTGGCGAAGGACCCCCGGGTCACCGCGGGGCCGCCGCGCTGGGCGGGACTCGGCCCGGCCATCGCGGTGCCGATGGTGACCGGCGTCGGGGTCAAGGGCGTGTTGCTGCTGGCCAGAGTAGAGGGAGCGGCGGCCTTCACCCAGGCGGAGGCGGCACCGTTGCTGGGTTTCGCCGGGCAGGCGGCGGTGGCGATGGAACTGGCGGAGCGGCGGCGGGACGCCGAGCAGATCGTCCTGTTCGAGGACCGGGACCGGATCGCCCGTGATCTGCACGACCTGGCCATCCAGCGGCTCTTCGCCACCGGCATGACGCTGCAGAGCACACTGCGCTTCGTCGACCGGCCCGAGGGGACCGAGCGGCTGCTGCGGGCGGTGGACGACCTGGACGAGACCATCAAGATCATCCGCTCGACGATCTTCGGGCTGCGCACGCATGACGCCGGCCCGGCCGTCCAGGGACTGCGGGTCCGCACGGCCAGAACGATCGAGGAGGCCGTCCCCGCCCTCGGCTTCACCGCGTCCCTGCGCATGGAGGGGCTGGTGGACACCGATGTACCGGGCAATGTCCGGGACCATGTGGTCGCCGTCCTCGGTGAGGCGCTGGCCAATGTCGGGCGGCACGCACAGGCCTCCTCCGCCGATGTCTCGCTCGTGGTCCGCGCCGGTGAGCTGACCCTGACGGTCGCGGACAACGGCGTGGGCATATCGGACGGCGGCCGCCGCAGCGGGCTGCGCAACCTCGCCGAGCGCGCCGAGTTGCTCGGCGGCGAGCTGACGATCGACGCGCCCTCCGGCGGCGGCACCCGTCTGGTGTGGCGGGTGCCCTTGTCCGTCGGCTGAGCGGCGAATCAGTCCTCACGCAGTTCCCGCGCTGGGCGGCGCGGGGTGGCCGGCCCGGGCGGGCCGTAGCCCAGGCGTATGAGCATCTGTACGTGCGCGGGGGCTTCGCGCCGGCCGTGCAGGGCGCCGTGCAGCGCACCCCGCAGGTCCGGCCATTCCAGGGCCTGGTGCAGCAGCGAGGCGCGCGCCGAGCGGGCGGTGGCGACCAGCAGGATCTGCTCCAGGGCCTGACCGGCTCGCAGCCAGTCGGCACGGCGGTCATGGGCGGTGGTCAGCACGGCGATGAGCGGCCGGCCCTCGAACGTGGCCATCGGAAGTCCGTCCGCGGGACGCACACCTGAGAAGTCCCGCACCGGCAGGCGTCCCGTGGCATCCTGCGGGCCCAGCGCGGCCCCGGTCAGTCCGTCCGAGGCGCCCGCCCGGATCCAGCTGCGGGTCTCCGCCCGGCGGCCCGGGTCCTCGGCGTTGCGGCGCTCCGCCGTGGCGGTCACTCGCAGCAGACGCACCGTCTCCTCGTGATCCGGCAGAGTCAGCACGGCGCCCTCCGCATGCGCGGCCTCGGTCAGTTCGGCCAGCAGCATGGGCGGCAAGTGACGCCCGGAGAACGGGAAGCGGCTGGTGTGCCGCCGCCACAGCACGTCGTAGAGGTCCGGGCGGTGACGGCTGGTCCCGGCGGGCCCGGCCAGCCGTACGGAGGCGAGCAGCTCCGGCTCGCCGGGGTGCGGCAGCAGGCGTACGACGGGCTCCCAGCCGAAGTGGGCAACGGCGACCCGGAGGTTGAACAGCGCCGCGCCGACCGAGACGTGCAGCGCCCGCCCCAGCGGGTCGGTGTGCCGCAGGCCGCGCTCCGGAGCCGCGCGCACCTCCAGGGTGGAGGTGTCGGGGTCCAGGCGGTAGCGCCACGGCTGGGTGTTGTGAATCGACGGGGCGGCGACGGCGGCGGAGATGAGCTTCTCCAGCGTCGCCGCGTCGAGGGTGGTGGGTCGCATGTCCTGCTCCTCCCGGCGTGGCCTGGGATCAGACTCCTGCGGGCGGGAGGGCGGCCGGCAGGGGCCGTCGGTCCCGGCAGCGGGGACCGGCCGGCCCCGATCTCAGCGCCGGTGGGGCTCGGAGGAGTGCTGCGGACCGACCTGGGTGGCCAGGACGGCGGCCTGGATGCGGCGTTCGACGCCGAGCTTGGCGAGGAGGCGGGAGATGTGGTTCTTGACCGTCTTCTCCGACAGATAGAGCCGCTGGCCGATCTGCCGGTTCGTCAGCCCCTCACCGATCAGGCCGAGGATCTCGCGTTCACGCGGGGTCAGCGAGGCCAGCACCGCGTCCTGCGGTTCCTCCTGCGGGGCGTCGTCGCCACGCAGACTGCTCATCAGCCGGGTGGTGGTGGCCGGGTCGAGCATCGACTGCCCGGAGGCCACCGTGCGGACGGCGGCGATCAGGTCGGAGCCCTTGATCTGCTTCAGCACATACCCGGCGGCACCGGCCATGATCGCGTCCAGCAGCGCGTCGTCGTCGTCGAACGACGTCAGCATCAGGCACGCCAGCTCCGGCATGCGCGAGCGCAGCTCCCGGCAGACCGTGATCCCGTCGCCGTCGGGCAGCCGTACGTCCAGGATCGCGACGTCGGGGCGCAGCGCCGGGCCGCGCGCGAGGGCGTGGTCGATCGTCCCGGCCTCGCCGACGACCTCGATGTCGGGCTCGGCGTCGAGCAGGTCGTGCACGCCGCGCCGGACCACCTCGTGGTCGTCGAGCAGGAACACCCTGATCGGTGTCTGCGGGGAGAATGCCCGTGCCTCGGTCATGTCCGTCCTTCGCGCCGTCGTGATGCCGTCCTCTGACACGATCGTGGACCGTCCGGCCGGTGCCGCAACAGGGCCGAACGGTCCCATGCTGCCCTCCCGCCGCCGTCCGGATGTCCCCCGTCTGGGACCTGGTCGGCTCTCTTCCCCGCGCCGTGTGAATGGGACGGTCTTCGTACGAATCCGGAAGGGGGCAGGCGATGTCCACCAAGGTGCGGCTCTGGCGCTGGCGGCGAAACCCGCTCAAGCGCAGGTCCGATGTCACGGAAGCATGGGTGGTCCTGGCGGCAGGCGGGCTGCTGGCCGCCGGCGCCCCGGCGGTCGGTGCCGCCACCGCGATCGGCGTGGAGGACGCCACGCTGATTGCGAGCCAGAACTGGCACACGGCCTCTGCCGTACTCACCCGGGACGCCGCCGCGAAGTCGACCGTCTACGGCGGTTCGGACAGCGGCCGGGTCCGTGCGGCCGTCCGCTGGACCGCGTCCGACGGCACAACGCACACCGGCAGGGCACTGGTGAAGCCCGGCACCGACTCCGGCGCCCGGACCACGATCTGGCTCGACGAGCACGGTGCGCTGAAGGACCCCCCGGCCACGCCCGCCGAGGCCACGGCCCAGGGGATCTTCTTCGGATCGCTCGCCGCGGCGGGCGCCGGCGCGCTGGTGCTGGGCGGTCGCTGGGTCGTACGGCTGCGGCTGGACCGCCGCCGGGCGGGGGAGTGGGAGAGCGAGTGGGCCGAGGTGGGCCCGAAGTGGGGACACCGCACGGCGTAGCGGGGCTGGTGACGGGACCGGGTGTCAGCGGCCCGGCGGTGCTGATCGCACCGCCGGGCCGCTGATGTCGTACTCACCTGGGCTCGGGAACCGGGCCGGTGAGCTCGCACCTGATGTCCACGACGCCTTCGACCGCACGGGCCAGCCGGGCCGCCACCGGGACCAGGGCGGTGTCGCGTACCGTCCCTGCGAGCGTGACCACGCCCTCCTTCACCTGAACCCGGACGGCCGGGGGCTCACCGGGGAAGAGATAGGCGACCACCTCGCGGCGCACCTCTTCCTCGATGTCCTCGTCGGGGCGCAGGAAGACCTTGAGCAGGTCGCTGCGGCTGACGATGCCGGTGAGCATCCCCTCGGCGTCGACGACGGGCAGCCGCTTGACGCGCCGCTGGGCCATTGCCCTGGCGGCCTGGGAGAGGGTGGCATCGGCGTGGACGGAGACGGCCGGAGTCGTCATCAGGTCTCCGGCGGTCAGCGCTCCCGCCTTGCCGAGGTCGTCCAGCCGGCGCAGCTGCTCGAAGCGGGTGGGATCGCTGTCCCGGAACTCCTCCTTGGGCAGCAGGTCCGCCTCCGAGACCACGCCGATGACACGTCCGTCGCCCGCCAGGACAGGCAGGGCGCTGACCTTCCACTGCTCCATCGTCCGGACGATCTCCTTGAACCGGGCGTCACGGCCGAGGGCGACGACGGTCTGGGTCATCACGTCGCTCACGATGTGGGGGGTGCCATGCATGAGGTCCTCCTTGACCGGGTCGGCGGCGAGTGCGAGTGGCCGCGCTCACCGCAGGGGGCCGCTGCCCTGGGGCCCGTACAGGTCGAGCAGCCGGGTGCGGGCGCCCTGCAGCCGGTGGGCGACGATCTCGGCGATCCGGCGGGAGATGGCCCGCCCGAACACCGGGTCGGCCTCGATCAGGGCGCGCACGACCGTGGCGTCGAACTCCAGCGCCCGTACGGGGCTCTGGGCCTCCGCGCCCAGATGCCAGGTGTAGGGCGGGAAGAGCCACGACCAGCCCAGCAGGTCGCCGGGGCCGAGGATCTCGACGCCGGCGGCGCGGCGGCCGGGGACGTGCAGGTCGAGGGTGACCGAGCCGGTGCGGATGATCCAGAAACGGTCGGCCTTGCGGCCCTCTTCGAAGATCCGGGTCCCCGCGGGGAAGGACACCTCACGGGCCAGCTCCATCAGCCGCTCGCGGCCCTCCGGGGGCAGTACGGCGAGGATGTTTGTCGTAGTGGTCATGTGACGGCCCTCCGGGCCAGTGATGGCGGTTCGGCAGCGGCAGGAGCCGCCCACCACCATCGTGGGTCGGAACCCTGTCCGGGACATGGGCCGAGCAGCCCCGTCTCTGCGACCGCTCGGCCCACGCGTGGCGTCAGCCGTGGTCAGCGGGTTGCGCGGAGCCGCTGAGTCTGGTCGCGATGCCATGGGCCCACGCGCGGATCTGCTCACGGTCGCGGAAGTCGCCGCCCTTGCCCTGCTTGAGGATCTGGCGGGCGATGAAGCCCTGGGCGCCTTCGGTGAGGCTGCCGCCGAACGTCACGTGGTCACGGGCGTCCAGGCGGTCGGCGATGCGGCTCACCCCGCGCGCGGGCGGGATGTCGCGTTCCGAGGCGGAGGCGTCGAGCGGGCCGCTGCTGAACAGCCAGACCGGCCGCCGGGTGAGCGCCTCGCGGTGGCGGCGGGCGAAGCCGGTGGCGTCGCGCTGCCAGCGGCCCGCGTACAGGCCCCCTCCCAGCACCACGGCGTCGTACGCGGCGATGTCGCGGACCGAGGCGGCGGACCGGACGTCGGTGTCGAGGTCCTGCTCGCGCAGTTCCTCGGCGATCCACTCGGCGATCTCTGCCGTGGCGCCGTTCTTCGTTCCGTAGGCGATGAGCACGCGCTGTGCGGTCATGGTGATTCGCCTCTTCTTCTGTGGCGGACCGCCGTATTCCAGGGTGGCGAGCCGCTGGTAGTACTCGTCGTCGTCGATCTCGCCCCGGGCGAATCGCTCGGCGAGCAGCTGCTGCGGCGTCGGACCGGGCAGGTGCGGGCCGGCCGCCGGGCGGCGCAGCAGCGCCATGGCGGCCAGGGCCACCAGCGCCCAGAAACCGAGGGTTCCCAGGGCCATGAGGGCGTAGCCCCAGCCGGTCATGCCGTGGTCGTACATGTACACGGTGTCCGCCTTTCGTCAGAGCCTGCGGACCCAGTCGTCGGCGACACCGTGCATCGCCGGTTCGGCCGGGCGCAGCTGGGAGTCGTCGAAGCGGTAGGTGAGGTGGTCGACGACGGCGACCACGCCGTCGATCTGCCGCGCCATCTGCACGGTGATGGTGACTTCGCTCTCCCGCTCCATCCGGCCGTCCAGGGTCACGACGCCGTCGACGACGGTCACGCCGATGGCCTGCCGGCCGAGCCACATGGTGCGGACAAGGATCTCGTCGATCACCTCTTCGCGGATGTCCTCGTCGGGGCGGAGGAAGACCTGCAGAAGGTCACGGCGGGTGACGATGCCGACCAGGCGGTCCTCCTCGTCCACCACGGGCAGCCGTTCGACACGGCGCTGCGCCATGGTGCGGGCGGCGCGCGCGATGGAGTCGTCGGCGCGGACGGTGACCGGCGGAGTGGACATCAGCTGCCCGGCGGTACGCGCCCGGGCCTTGGCGGCGGCCCGGCGGGCGGCGGGGGTCAGGCGCAGGCGCCGCCTGCCGTCGGCCTCCACCTGTTCGGCCTGGCGGAGCATCAGGTCGGTCTCGGAGATGACCCCGATGACCTTGTCGTCGTCGTCAACGACCGGCAGACCGCTGATGCGGTGCTCCGCGAGCAGCGCCGCGACCTCCTTGAACGGTGTTGTGCCGACAACCCGGACGACGTCGCCCGTCATTACGTTGCCGATCTTCTGGTGCTTCATGGCGTTCTCCGTTCCAGCTTCGGATTTCTCAGCGCAGGCGGCGCAGATACGGATCCCGGGCGTGCCGGGGCAGTACGCGGATGCGTACGTCGAGGGCGGTGACGCCGTCGGGCCGGGCGACGACCGGATTGAGGTCGGCCTCGGCGAGTTGCGGCAGGTCACTCGCGAGTTGTGACAGTCGCAGGAGCACCTGCTCCAGTCCCTCCAGGTCCACCGGGCCGCTGCCGCGGTGGCCGAAGAGCAGGGGGGCACAGCGCGGCGCGGTGATCAGATCGTGCACGTCGCGGTCGGTGAGCGGAGCGAGACGGGCGGCGTGATCGGCGAGGAGCTCGGTCGCTGTGCCGCCCAGCCCGAACAGGACCAGCGGACCGAAGACCTCGTCCTGGACGACGCCGGCGACCAGTTCGGTGCCGCGCTTCGCCATGGGCTGGACCAGGACGCCGGTAAGGACGGTGCCGAACCGGGCCGTGAGGTCACGGTGGGCGGCCCGGATCTGCTCCGGGCCCTCCAGATCGAGCACGACCGCGGCCTGGTCGCTCTTGTGCAGCAGGCCGGGCCAGTGGGCCTTGAGGACGACGCGGCCGTCGGGTCCGGCCAGGCAGGCGGCGGCTTCGACGGCCTCCTGCTCGGTCTCGGCCCAGGCCTGCGGAAGGTGCGGGATGCCGTAACGGTCCAGCAGGTCCGCGCACTGGCGCGGGTCGAGCCAGCCGCCCTCGGGGTTCGCCGCGAGGAAGCCGTCGACGAGCGCGCGGGCCCCCGCCGGGTCGGTGCCGGTCAGCTCCGGTACCGTGCCCGGCGGCCGGTCGAGCCAGCGGGTGCGGGCGGCGGCATGGGCCAGGGCCCGGGCGGCGTCCTGCGGGTCTGCGTACGCGGGGACGGCGCCGCCACCGGTGGTGTGCAGCAGCCGGACCCGGTCCGCCTGGTCGAGCAGGACCGCGGCGACCGGCCGGGATCGCTGTTCGGGGGCCGAATGCGTGAGGGCCCTGAGGGGCTCGTCGCCGGTGGCCTCGGCCAGAGCGGTGGGTACCAGGGCCACCAGGACCGCGTCCACGGCACCGTGCTCGCACAGCCGGTCCACGCAGGCCCGCAGGGCCTCGGCGCCCACGACGGCGGTGGCGTCGACCGGGTTGGCGGCGCTCGCCCCCGCGGGGAGCAGGCCCAGGAGATCGGTGACCAGGCCGGTGGGAAGCTCGGGGACGGTCAGCCCGGCCTCGGCGCAGGCGTCGGCGGCCAGCACGGCCGCGCCGCCGGCGTTCGACACGACGGCCACCCGGGCCCCGGCCGGAAGCGGCTGGGAGTGCAGCAGGGCGGCGGTGTCGAGAAGTTCGCCGATCGTCCGGGTGGCGATGACGCCGGCCTGGGTGAACAGGGCCTGCCGGGTCATCGTCGGGGTGGCGGCCGCAGCGGTATGGGAAGCGGCGGCCCGGCGCCCGGCGGTGGACCGGCCGGCGTCGACGGTCAGCACCGGCATGCGCCGGGCGACCCGTCGTGCCGTACGCGAGAAGGCGCGCGGATTGCCGAACGACTCCAGGTGCAGCAGAGCCAGGTCGGTGGTGCCGTCGTCCTCCCACCACTGCAGCAGGTCGTTGCCGCTGACGTCGTACTTGTCGCCCAGCGACACGAAGCTGGACACGCCGATCCCGAGCCGGGACAGCCCGCCGAGCAGCGCGATCCCGACCCCGCCGGACTGCACCGCGACCCCGGCCGTGCCGGGCAGCGGGCGGTGCGCGGCGAATGTCGCGTCCAGCCGGATTGGCTCCTCGGTGTTGGCGATGCCCAGGCAGTTGGGGCCGGCCAACCGCATGCCGTAGCGGCGGCAGACGGCCAGCAGGGCGGACGCCTCACCGCGGTCCAGACCGGAGGTCAGAACGACCAGGGCGTGCACGCCGGACTTTCCGCAACTCTCGGCCGTCTCCGGCACCGCGTGGGCGGGCACGGCGATCACGGCGAGGTCGGGAGGATCCGGAAGCGCTGTGACGCCGGGGAAGCACGGCGTGTGCTCGATGGCGTGGGCATGTGGGTTGACGGCGTAAAGGCGGCCGGTGAAGCCGGCTCGCCGGATGTTCTTCAGCACCGCCCGCCCCACCGATCCGGGCTTGGTGCCCGCACCGACCACCGCGACGGAGCGCGGGCGCAGCAGCGGCCGCAGGCTCGCCGTGTCGGCGGTCCGGCCGCGTTCGTCGACGGCGGTCAGGTAGTGCTCGTCCGGGTCGAGCCGGATGGTGCAGTGGACTTCGGTGCCGTCGAACCGGCGCGCGGTGTTGAGGCCGAGATCGGCGAAGACCTTGTGCATCAGACGGTTGTCGGCCAGCGCGTCGGCGGTGAAGGCCGTGACACCGTCCTCGCGGGCGGCGTGCACCAGGTGCTCCAGTAGCAGCGTGCCCACGCCGCGGTGGTGGAAGTCGTCGGCGACCGCCAGGGCGATCTCAGCAGACGTGGGTTCCGCGGCGGTCTCGTATTCGGCAACGCCGACGACCTGTCCGGCGTGGGCGGCGATCAGGGCACGGTGACCGGGCCGCGGCGGGGCGCACAGCCGGTCCGCGGCCATCCGGCCCGACAGACGGCTGGCTCCGAAGAACCGCAGCCGCAGATTCTCGGCCGACATCTTCTCGTACAGCCGTACCACCTGCTGGTGGTCCTCCGGCTGTGCCGGTCGTATCTCCACCGTCCTGCCGTCGGACAGCAGCGCGTGGACGGGTCGCACGCTGTGCGGGGTGCCGGTCATCACGGTCCTCTTCTCCTCGGTGCCGCTTCGACGATCCACCGGCGACAGTGCGGCCGGCTGGGGCTGGCCGGGGGCGAGGAGAGGGCCGTTCGGCCCCGATTCGGTCCGGTGCGGTCCGGTGCGGTCCGGTGCGATCGGTCAGGCGCCCGGCTTGTGGTCGAGGTCGCTGCGGACGTCGACGACACCGTCCACGCCGCGGCACAGCCGCTCCACGACGGGGATGAGGCTCTCCTGCCCGACGGTGCCGGTCAGGGTGACGCGACCGTCTACGACGTGGACGGTCACCGAGTACGGGGCCAGACCGAGCGTCCGGGTGAGGACATCGCCCTGGATCTCCTCGCGGATGGCGCTGTCCCGCCGCAGGAAGACCCGCAGCAGGTCGGCACGGCTGATCACGCCGACCAGCCGACCTCCGTCGTCCACCACCGGAAGCCGCTTGACGTGATTGCTCTCCATCACCCGGGCGGCCTCCACGACGGACCACTGGGGGCGGGCGACAACGGCCGGGCCGGTCATCAGCCCGTCGGCCGTGATCGCTTCGGCCTTGGCCCGGTCTGCGTGCGGTGTGTGCGCGGCGGGCAGCAGCCCGGCCGGATCCGACTGCTGCGCTTCCTTGCGCAGCAGGTCCGCTTCGGACACCACGCCCACCGGGCGGTCCGCGTCGTCCACGACGGGCAGGGCCGTGATGTCGTATTCCATCAGGAGCTTGGCGATCTCCTTGAAGGGCGTGTCCCGACCTGCGCGGACGACGTCCCTCGTCATCAGATCGCTGACGCATCGGTGCTGCATGGTCATGGCTGCCGCCTCCTTCGCCTGGATGTCGCCTCTCCTTCAATGTCCGCCCGGCCGGCCCGCGCACGCGTGGGCCGGCCGGCCCACACCGGGGCCGCATCGGCCCCTCGTCCGCGCTGACAGACGGTGCCACGGTGCGTACGCGCAGTCCTGTACGGCGAAACGAGCGAAAGGCGGTGGGGACGGTGGAGCTTCCCCTGGTGGTCGGTGTCGACGGATCGGAGTCGAGCCTGCTGGCGGTTGACTGGGCCGTGGCCGAGGCGGTGCGGCACGGTGTGCCGCTGCGGCTGGTGCACGCGAGCCTGTGGGAGCGCTACGAAGGGACGATGCCGCCCTTCAGCCCCGGCCGGGGCCGTCCGGACAGGCCCTGGGCGAGCAGATCATCGCCGCCGCGGCCGAGCGCGCCCGGCTGGGCGACCCGGACGTGAAGGTCACCGCCGACGTGCTGTCCGAGGACACGGTGTCGGCGCTCCTGCGCGAGGGCCGCACCGCGTTCGCGCTGGTCACCGGACACCGCGGCCGGGGCGAACTCTCCGGGCTGCTGCTCGGATCGACCGGCCTGGCGGTTGCGTCCCGCGCCGAGTGCCCCGTGATCGTCGTGCGCGGCGAGCAGTCCAACCTGAAGGGAACCCATCGCCGCGTGGCGCTCGGAGTCGGTGACGCCGGTGACAGCTCGGCCGCCGTGGCCTTCGCCTTCCGCGAGGCCGGGTTGCGCGGTGGGCGGCTCGAAGCCGTCCACGCCTGGCGCTGCCCGGCACGCGAACTGCCGGACTTCCCGGCGTACGCGGGCGAGGTCGCCGACCCGCACCGGCGCGAGGCCGAGCGGCACCTGGACGGCGTACTGCGCGCCCCGGCCCTCGAGTACCCGGACATCGCCATACGCCGGGGGATCCGTGAGGGCGCGGCTCGTGACGCCCTGCTGGACGCGGCGCTCACCGCCGACCTGCTGGTGGTCGGCGCGCGCCGCAGGCACGGTTCTCTCGGTATGCAGCTCGGCCCGGTGAACCACGCGGTACTGCACCATGCCGCCTGCCCCGTGGCGGTCGTGCCCCAGCCGGCCTGACCGCCGATCCGGCCACCGGATCCCATGTGGTGGGCGGGTCTTCGGAATCCGGCGTGAAAACAGCGGTCATTGCGTCAGGTTGCGCCGAAAAAGGACAAACCCGGTGTGGGACGGCTCCGGGATGCTGCACTGGTCCGCATCCCGGCAGGTACGGGAGGGCGTGGGACGCGCGGGCTGGAGGCAGGATGACGTCGGAGGGGAACCTGCGCAGGACAGCAGGCGGACAGGGGCTGTTCCGGGGGTTGTTGGAGGCGGCGCCGGACGCGATGGTGATCGTGGACGACGCCGGTGTCATCCGGTTGGTGAACGCGCAGACGGAGGCGTTGTTCGGGTATCCGCGTGCGGAGTTGCTGGGGCAGCCCATCGAGATTCTGGTGCCGCACCGGTTCCGGGAGCAGCATCCCGGGCATCGCCATGGCTACGCGGACAATCAGAAGGTCCGTCCGATGGGTCAGGGTCTGGAGTTGTACGGGCTGTGCAAGGACGGCAGGGAGTTCCCCGTCGAGATCAGCCTCAGCCCCCTGGAGACCCCCGACGGGCTGCTGGTGTCCGCCGCCGTCCGCGACGTCAGCGACCGCAAGGCCGCCGAAGCGAGATTCCGGGGGTTGTTGGAAGCGGCGCCGGACGCGATGGTGATCGTGGACGACGCCGGTGTCATCCGGTTGGTGAACGCGCAGACGGAGGCGTTGTTCGGGTATCCGCGTGCGGAGTTGCTGGGGCAGCCCATCGAGATTCTGGTGCCGCACCGGTTCCGGGGGCAGCATCCCGGGCATCGCCATGGCTACGCGGACAATCAGAAGGTCCGTCCGATGGGTCAGGGTCTGGAGTTGTACGGGCTGTGCAAGGACGGCAGGGAGTTCCCCGTCGAGATCAGCCTCAGCCCCCTGGAGACCCCCGACGGGCTGCTGGTCTCGGCCGCCGTCCGCGACGTCAGCGACCGCAAGGCCGCCGAGGAGCGGATCAACGAACTCGCGGTGCTGGTCGAGTCGTCCCAGGACGCGATCCTCGTCAAGACCCTCAGCGGGGAGATCACCTACTGGAACGCCGCCGCCCAGCGCCTGTACGGCTACGACGCCGAGCAGGTCATCGGCCGGCACATCGACATACTCGCCCCGCCCGACCGCAAGGACGAGATCGCGACACTGCTCGAACGCATCGGACGCGGCGAGCGGATCGAGCACTACGAGACCCTGCGGGTCACCAGCGACGGCAGCCTCCTGGATGTCGACGTGACCCTGTGGCCGACCCGCAACCGGGACGGTGTCATCACCGGTGCCTGCTCCATCGTGCGCGATGTCGCGGACCGAAAACGGGCCGAGCAGGAGCTCACCGAGCTGTACCAGCAGCAGCGGCACATCGCGCTGACCCTGCAACGCAGTCTGATGGGCGCCCCTGAGAAGGTCCCCGGGACCCGCGCGGCCAGCCGCTACCTGCCCTCGACCCAGGGCGAGGGGGTGGGCGGGGACTGGTTCGACCTGATCGCGCTGGGCGACGGACGGGTCGGCCTGATCATGGGAGATGTGATGGGGCGCGGCCTGGACGCGGCTGTGGTCATGGGGCAGCTACGGTCAGCGGCCCGTGCCCTGGCGCTGGCCGGGCTGCCGCCCCGTGACCTGATGCAGGCGCTGGACGCCTTCACCTGTGGGCTGCCCGAGCAGTTCGTCACGTGTGTCTATCTGGAGGTGGACCCGGCCCGGGGTGAGATGACGGTGTGCTCGGCCGGTCACCTGCCGATTCTGCTGATTTCGCCGGACGCCACGGTCGGCGCGCTGCCGGTGCCGGTCAGCGTGCCGCTGGGGGTGGGCGAGGTCCCGCATGAGCAGGTCCGCCTTCCCGTTCATCCCGGTGCGACGCTGGCTCTCTACACCGACGGGCTCGTGGAGACCCCGCACAGCGACATCGAGAGCCAGTTGAAGCTCCTGACCGTGACCCTGCAGGAGGCGTTCACCGGTACCAGCGGCCTGGAGGCAGCGGCTGAACATGTCCTGCGTGCCCTGCTTCCGGACACCCGCACGTCGGCCGACGACGTGACCCTGCTGCTGGTCGGCTTTCCCGTGGCGCCCCTGGCCATGGTCGAGACGGAGCTGGGCTGCGAGGCGCTCTCGGTACCTGCCGGGCGACGGTTCGTCGACAAGGCCCTGCGCTCCTGGGACCGTGCGGCGCTGGCGGACACGGCGTCGCTGCTGGTCTCGGAGCTCCTGACGAACGCGGTCTGTCACGCCGAGGGGCCGATTCGCCTGGGGATCCGGCACAGCACCGGCGAACTGGTCGTGGAGATCACCGACCGCAGCCCTCATCTGCCCCGGCAGCAGTCCGGGGACGCCGACGACGAACACGGGCGCGGCCTGATCCTCGTCGACGCCCTCGCCCACAGCTGGGGCACCCGGCCGGCCACCGACGGCAAGACCGTCTGGTTCTCGCTCCTGACCGCCCCGGCCGGAATCCGGTAGCCGGAACCCGGTAGCCGGAGCCCGGGGGCCGGGCGGCCTCCGGCAAGGGCCGAACGGCCCCGGCAACGGGCTCCCTGCGGCCCTGCCCCGGGACGGCCGCAGGCGATGAACTCGTGGGAGGAAGACAGCGGAACACCTCCCGGAGGCAGCGATGACGGTAACGGCACCCACGGACATCGGCACCTCCGTCCCGGCGTGGCACGGTTTCGCCGGTCAGCGCTGGCGCGAGCACGTCGACGTCCGCGACTTCATCCAGGCCAACTGCACCCCGTACGAGGGCGACGCGTCCTTCCTGACCGGCCCCACCGACCGCACGACCGCCGTCTGGGGCAAAGTCGCCGCGCTCTTTCCCGAGGAGCGCCGCCGGGGGATCCTCGACGTCGACACGGCCACCCCCTCGACGATCACCTCGCACCTGCCGGGCTTCATCGACCGCGACCGTGAGCTGATCGTCGGCCTGCAGACCGACGCGCCGCTGAAGCGGGCGATCATGCCCAACGGCGGCCTGCGCATGGTGGAAAACGGCCTGCGCGCGTACGGCTACGAGCCCGACCCCTTCGTCAGCCGGGTCTTCGGCACCTACCGCAAGACCCACAACGACGGGGTCTTCGACGCCTACACGCCCGAGATGAAGGCCGCCCGCAAGGCCGGCATCATCACCGGCCTGCCCGACGCCTACGGCCGGGGCCGCATCATCGGCGACTACCGCCGGGTCGCCCTCTACGGCACCGCCCGCCTCACCGAGGCCAAGCGCGCCGAACGCGCCCTGCTGGACGCCCGCCCCTCCACCGCCGACGTGATCCGCGACCGCGAGGAACTGGCCGAACAGATACGCGCCCTGGGCGAGTTGGAGCAGATGGCTGCCTCCTACGGCTGCGACGTGACCCGCCCCGCCGCCGCCGCCCACGAGGCAGTGCAGTGGCTCTACCTCGGCTACCTGGCCGCGGTGAAGGAGCAGAACGGCGCCGCGATGTCGCTGGGGCGCACCTCCACCTTCCTGGACGTGTACCTCGCCCGCGATATCGCCGAGGGCCTGATCGACGAGACCCGCGCCCAGGAGCTGATCGACGACTTCGTCATCAAGCTGCGGATCGTACGCTTCCTGCGCACGCCGGAATACGACGCGCTGTTCTCCGGCGACCCCACCTGGGTCACCGAGTCCATCGGCGGCATCGGCGAGGACGGCCGCCCGCTCGTCACCCGCACCTCCTTCCGCTTCCTCCAGACCCTCTACAACCTCGGCCCGGCGCCCGAGCCCAACCTCACCGTGCTCTGGTCGCCCCGGCTCCCGGCCGGCTTCAAGCGGTTCTGCGCCCAGGTCTCCATCGACACCAGCGCCGTCCAGTACGAGTCCGACGAGCTGCTGCGCCCGGGCACCGGCGACGACACCGCCATCGCCTGCTGCGTGTCCGCCATGACGGTCGGCAAGCAGATGCAGTTCTTCGGCGCGCGGGTCAACCTCGCCAAGGCCCTGCTCTACGCGATCAACGGCGGCCGTGACGAGATGACCGGTGACCAGACCGCCCCCGCATCGCCGCCGCTGACCGGCGAGTACCTGGACCACGAGGCGCTGTCGGCCGCGTACGACCGCACCCTCGACTGGCTCGCGGCCACCTACGTCAACGCCCTCAACGTCATCCATTACATGCACGACAAGTACGCGTACGAGCGGCTGGAGATGGCACTGCACGACCACCCGGTCCACCGCTACCTCGCCTGTGGCATCGCAGGCCTGTCGGTGGCCGCCGACAGCCTCTCGGCGGTCCAACACGCCCGGGTGAAGGTGATCCGCGATGCCACCGGCCTCGCCGTGGATTACGTCGTCGAGGGCGACTACCCTGCCTACGGCAACAACGACGACCGCGCCGACGCCATCGCCGTCGGCCTGGTGAAGTCCTTCATGGCCAAGGTCGCCCGGCAGCCCGCCTACCGCGACGCCGAACACACCCAGTCGGTGCTGACCATCACCTCCAACGTGGTCTACGGCCACCACACCGGCAACACCCCCGACGGCCGCCGCGCGGGCACCCCGTTCGCCCCCGGCGCCAACCCCATGAACGGCCGGGACAGGCACGGCATCGTGGCGTCCGCGCTCTCGGTCGCCAGGATCCCGTACGACTGCGCCCGCGACGGCATCTCCCTGACCTCCACGATCACCCCCGAGGGCCTGGGCCACGACCCGTCCGAACGCGCCGCCAACCTGGTCGGCATCCTCGACGCGTACACAGCGGCGGGCGGCTTCCACATGAACGTCAACGTCCTGAACCAGTCCACCCTCCAGGACGCCATGGAGCACCCGGAGAACTACCCGGATCTGACCATCCGGGTCTCCGGATACGCCGTCAACTTCGTCCGCCTGACCCGCGAGCAGCAGCTCGACGTGATCAGCCGCACCTTCCACGGTGCGCTGTGAGCGCCACCGGCCGGGTGCACTCCTGGGACCTGTCCACCGGCGTGGACGGTCCCGGGACCCGGTTCGTGCTCTTCGTCAGTGGCTGCCCGCTGCGCTGCCTGTACTGCGCCAACCCCGACACCTGGCACATGCGCGACGGCAGGGAGCTGACCGCCGACGACGTGATGGACGAGATCGAGAAGTACCGTCCCTTCGTCACCACCGCGGGCGGCGGCGTGACCCTGACCGGGGGCGAGCCTCTGCTCCAGCCCGCCTTCACCGCCGAGATCCTCCACCGCTGCAAGGAACTCGGCCTGCACACCGCCCTGGACACCTCGGGCTTCCTCGGCGCCCGCGCCGACGACGCCCTGCTGGCCGACACCGACCTGGTGCTGCTCGACATCAAGTCCTTCGACATCGCCGCCTATCGCAAGCTCACGGGCGGCGAACTCGCCCCCACCCTCAACTTCGCCACCCGCCTGGACCGGCTCGGCATCCCCGTGTGGATCCGCTATGTCCTGGTGCCGGGCCGCACCGACGATCCGGCCGCCGTCGACGGCCTGGCCGGTTTCGTCGCCGGCCTCACCAACGTCGACCGCGTCGACGTACTGCCGTTCCACAAGCTGGGCGCCGCCAAGTACGACGCCCTCGGCATCCCCTTCCCGCTGCGCGACACTCCCGTGCCCGAGCCCGCCCTCACCGAGCGGGTGCGCGAGCAGTTCCGGGAGCACGGCCTGCGGGCGCTGTGACCCACATGATCGACAGGAGGCCCGGAAATGAAGCCACGCGTGGTCGTCGGAGTCGACGGCTCGATCATCGCCGTACGCGCCCTGGACCGGGCCGCCGAGGAGGCCGCGCGGCGCGGCGCCGCCCTGGAGGTCGTGTACGCCGTCCCCGACCTCGACGAGGCCGGACCCATACTGGCGTCCTCCCTCTCCCGGTTACGCGAGCGCCACCCCGCGCTGGAGGTCACCTCCGCACCTGTCGTCGCCGGCCCGGTCGAGGCGCTGCTGCGCCGGGGCCGGGACGCGGCGCTCACCGTCGTCGGCACCCACGGCCTCGGCGGCCTCGCCGGGCTGCTGACCGGCTCGGTGAGCCTGCGCCTGGCGGCCCATACCGCGACGCCCCTGCTCGTCGTACGCGGGGACCGCTCCCTGGAGCGCGACAGCCTCGGGTTCCAGGAGGTGCTGCTCGGCCTGGAGAGCGACGCCGACGCAGACGCGGCCCTGTACGCGTTCGAAGAGGCGGCACGCCGGAAGGTCCGGCTGCGGATCGTCCACGCCTGGACCCACCGTCCGCTCGTGGCCGCCGACGCGGTCGTCCCCGGGCACCTGGTTGCCCCGCTGCGGAAGCGGTATCCGCAGGTCGAGGTGGAAACGCAGGCCGTACGGTCCGGCCCGGCGCACTCGCTCATCGATGCCACCTCCGGAGCCGATGTCGTCGTGATCGCCGCCCGTCGCAGGCCGGCCCGCATGGGCCCGCAGCTGGGCCTGGTCACTCATGCCCTGCTGCACCACTCCCACTGCCCGGTGGTTGTCGTCCCTGTCGGCGACGCCAGTCCTGGTACGCCGTCACAGCGGTAGGCAACGTCGGGAAGATCCTTTCCGGGCCGACCGCCCCGGTCAGTCCGTACGCGTCCAGGTCGTCGCGCAGATCCTGCTTGACGCGGGCCAGGGCGAAGACGATGCCCCGGCGGTCGAGTTCGCCGCGCAGCGAGTCCACCGCGTCCAGCGCGGTGATGTCGACCTCCACATTGGCCTCCGCGTTGAGGACGAACCAGTCCACCGCCGGTCCCGGGTGCCTGTCCACGGCGGCCAGTGCCCGGCGGCGGAAGTCCTCGGCGTTGGCGAAGAACAGTGGCGAGTCGTAGCGGTAGACGACCAGTCCGGGGATCGTACGGGCCTGGGGGTAGTCGTCCACGTCGTGCATTCCGGCCACCCCGGGGACGATCCCCTCGATCGCGTCGTGCGGGCGGGCCACCCGGGACAGCATCTCGGCGACCGACAGGCCGACGGCCACCAGCACCCCGTACAGGATGTCCAGCACCAGGACGCCGGCCAGACAGCCCAGTGCCAGCAGCAGTTCGCGGCGGCGGAAGGAGCCGAGGCGCCGGAAGCCGGGGAGGTCGATCAGCCGGACGGCGGCGTAGACGACGATGGCCCCGAGCACCGCCGACGGGATGTGCGACAGCACCGGACTCAGGAAGAGCAGCACGGCCAGCACCGCGGCGAAGGCGACCAGTGAGTACGCCTGCGTACGGCTGCCGGCGGTGTCGCCCAGCGCGGTACGGCTGGCGCTGCTGCTCACCGGGAAGCCGTGCAGCACCCCGGCGCCGAGGTTGGACGCGCCCAGGGCCAGCAGTTCCTGGTTGGGGTCGAGCGCGTGCCCGCCGCGGGCCGCGAACGCCCGCGCGGTGAGGATGACGTCGGTGTAGCCGACCAGCAGCACGCCGATCGCGGGCAGCACCAGATCCGACAGGTCGCCGAGGCTGGGGAACGCGAGCCCCGGCAGCCCCGCCGGCACGGTGCCGATCACGGCGATCCCGTGCCGGTCCAGGCCGAACGCGGCGACGACGGCGGTGCCCAGCACCACGACCAGCAACGGCCCGGGCACCGCCCGCCAGTACCGCTGCACCACGAACAGGACCAGCAGGGCGGATGCGGCGAAGGCCGTCGTGGCCGGGCTGAGCCCGCTCAGATGCCGGGCGAAGGAGAGCAGCTGAGGGAAGAACTCCCGCCCGCTGACCGGCACTCCGGTCAGCCGGGACAGCTGGTCCACGATCATGGTCAGCGCCACGCCCGCCATGTATCCGACCAGGACCGGCCGCGACAGCAGCTCCGCCACGAAGCCCAGCCGCGCCGCCCACGCCACCAGGCACAGCAGCCCGACCGTCACCGCGAGGGCCGCGGCCAGCACTGCGTAGCGCCCCTGGTCACCGGCGGCGAGCGGGCCGACCACGGTGGCGGTCATCAGCGCCGTGGTGGACTCCGGCCCCACCGACAGCTGCCGCGAGGAGCCCAGCACGGCGTACAGCACCAGTGGGGCGAGGATCGCCCACAGTCCCGCGACCGGCGGCAGCCCCGCCAGGCCCGCGTACGCCATCACCTGCGGCACCAGATACGCCGCCACGGTCACCCCGGCGAGCAGGTCGCCCCGCATCCACTCCCGCCGGTAGCCGGCCAGCACCGCGATCCCGGGCAGCACACGCCGCCAGCCGCGTACGCCGTCAGGCGATCCGCTCAACGTCCTTCCCTCCGCCCGCCGAAGTCCTTCCTACGGCCTGGACTCTACGGGCGCGGACAGGGCCGACCGGTCCGGGCACGGGACATTCGGCCCGGTGCCCCGCCCGAGGTCACGCGGCAGGCTGAAGTCGGGGGAACTTCCCCCGGAACGACGACCGAGTGAGGAGACGACGGCCATGGGCACCACCCTGAACGCTCACTTCTGGACCCTGTTCACCCTGCTGCTGATCGCCGGGACGGTGCTCACTGTCGTCGCGACGCTCGCCGCCGAGGCGTTGACCGATCGCCTGCAGGCTCACCACCGCACGCCCCGGACCCACCTCCGCCAGGCGGGGACAGCGCCCAGGATCCGCCCGCAACCGTTGCACCACGTGCATCACTGACCGCCCCCCCGAGAGCGGCAGAGGGCCGATCCGGGCCGCCCCGACCGGGCAAGGGGCCCATTCGGCCCAAGAGACGGCGTGGGCGCACGCCGCACGGTGGAAGGTGTACGACTCCGACCACCATCGAGGAGGCCCTCATGACCCGGACCGACCCCGCCCTTGACGTACCGTCAGCCCCTCCCGCCCCCCTCGCGGAGGAGGAACTGCGGGCGCTGGACGCCCACTGGCGGGCGGCGAACTATCTGGCCGTCGGTCAGATCTACCTGATGGGCAACCCGCTGCTGGCGGAGCCGCTGCGGCCGGAGCACGTCAAGCCCCGGCTGCTCGGCCACTGGGGTACGTCACCGGGCCTGAACCTGGTCCACACCCACCTCAACCGGGTGATCAAGGCCAGGGGCCAGGACGCCCTGTGTATCTGGGGCCCCGGACACGGCGGGCCTGCGGTGCTCGCCAACTCCTGGCTGGAGGGCACGTACTCCGAGACGTACCCGGACGTGAGCCGGGACGGGGCCGGGATGGCCCGGCTGTTCCGGCAGTTCTCCTTCCCCGGCGGGGTGCCGAGCCATGTGGCGCCCGAGACGCCGGGCTCGATCCACGAGGGCGGTGAGCTGGGCTACGCGCTGTCGCACGCCTACGGGGCCGCTCTGGACAACCCGGACCTGCTGGTGGCCTGCGTGATCGGCGACGGCGAGGCGGAGACGGGGCCGTTGGCGGCGTCGTGGCACTCCAACAAGTTCCTCGACCCGGTCCACGACGGAGCCGTGCTGCCGATCCTGCACCTCAACGGCTACAAGATCGCCAACCCCACAGTCCTCGCCCGCATCCCCGAATCCGAACTCGACGAGCTGCTGCACGGCTACGGCCACGAGCCGATCCACGTCACCGGCGACGACCCGCTCACCGTGCATGCCGCCATGGCGCACGCCATGGACACCGCCCTGGACCGCATCGCCCTGATCCAGCGCACCGCCCGCGAGGAGGGTGTCACCGAGCGCGCCCGCTGGCCCGTGATCGTCCTGCGTACGCCCAAGGGCTGGACCGGCCCCGCCGAGGTCGACGGCCTGCCCGTCGAGGGCACCTGGCGGGCCCACCAGGTCCCGCTGTCGGCCGTCCGCGACAACCCCGAGCACCTGCGGATGCTGGAGGCTTGGCTGCGCTCGTACCGGCCCGGGGAGCTCTTCGACGCCGACGGCAGGCCGACCGAACAGGTGCTGGCCTGCGTCCCCGGCGGCGACCGGCGGCTCGGCGCCACCCCGCATGCCAACGGCGGCCTGCTGCTGCGCGAACTGCCGATCCCGTCGCTGGAGAAGTACGCCGTCGCCGTCGACAAGCCCGGCGCGACCCTGCACGAGCCCACCCGGGTCCTCGGCAACCTGCTGGAATCGGTCATGGAGGCCACCTCCGACCGCCGCGACTTCCGGCTCGTCGGCCCCGACGAGACCGCCTCCAACCGGCTGCAGGCCGTCTACGCCGCCAGCGGCAAGGCCTGGCAGGCCGAGGTCCTGGACGTCGACGAGCACCTGGACCGGCACGGCCGCGTGATGGAGATCCTGTCCGAACACACCTGCCAGGGCTGGCTGGAGGGCTACCTGCTCACCGGCCGCCATGGACTGTTCTCCTGCTACGAGGCCTTCGTCCACATCGTCGACTCCATGGTCAACCAGCACATCAAATGGCTGCGCACCACGCGCAAGCTGCCCTGGCGCCGCCCCATCGCCTCCCTGAACTACCTGCTCACCTCGCACGTCTGGCGGCAGGACCACAACGGCTTCTCCCACCAGGACCCCGGATTCATCGACCACGTCCTCAACAAGGCCCCGGAAGTCGTACGGGTCTATCTCCCGCCGGACACCAACACCCTGCTCTCCGTGGCCGACCACGTGCTGCGCAGCCGCGACTACGTCAACGTCGTCGTCGCAGGCAAGCAGCCCTGCTTCGACTGGCTCAGCCTCGACGCCGCCCGCGCCCACTGTGCCCGCGGCGCCGGCATCTGGGAGTGGGCCGGCACCGAGGACAACACCCAGGAACCCGATGTCGTCCTCGCCGCGGCCGGTGACGTGCCCACCCAGGAAGTGCTGGCGGCAGCCCAGCTGATCCGCCGGCACCTGCCGCAGCTGACCGTCCGCGTCGTCAACGTCGTCGACCTCGCCCGCCTGCTGCCCAACGAGGAGCACCCGCACGGCATGCCCGACGCGGATTACGACGCACTGTTCACCAGCGACAAGCCGGTCATCTTCGCGTACCACGGCTATCCGTGGCTGATCCACCGCCTCGCCTACCGGCGCACCGGCCACGCGAATCTGCACGTACGCGGATACAAGGAGATCGGCACCACCACCACGCCCTTCGACATGGTCGTGCGCAACGACCTCGACCGCTACCGCCTCGTCATGGACGTCATCGACCGCGTCCCCGGCCTGGCCGTGCGTGCCGCCCCCGTACGGCAGTTGATGGAGGACACCCGGCTGCGCCACCACGCCTGGATCCGCGAACACGGCACCGACCTGCCCGAGGTCGCCGACTGGACCTGGAACGGCTGAGAACCACGCGCGGCTGAACGGACCCTGAGAACAGGGACGTTCGGCCCCACGCAGGGACCCTGCCGACCCCTCTGCCCGTGACCGCCGCCGCGGGACATTGAACGTGCAACGAGGAGCGAACAACCACCGCGCAACATGACCAGCACTCGAAGGGGATGGGAATCATGGCAGTCCACGAGAACCCGCACCAGCACCGGCACACGGGGCTCCACCTCCCGTCGCTGCGCAGGACCGGGACCGCTCCCGCGTCCGGTGGGGCCGTCACCGCGACCGCCACAGGGACCCGCGCGCACGTCTTCGCCGGCGTCCGGCTCCTGACCGGGTTCGTCTTCCTGTGGGCCTTCCTCGACAAGACCTTCGGCTGGGGTTACGCGACCCCGTCCGGCAAGGGCTGGATCGACGGCGGCTCTCCGACCAAGGGCTTCCTCAGCGGCGTGGCCGCCGGTCCGATGGAGAGCACATTCCACGACTGGGCCGGGGCCGGCTGGGCCAACTGGCTCTTCATGCTCGGCCTGCTGGGTGTCGGCCTCGCCCTCGTCGGCGGCATCGCGCTCCGCCTCGCCGCGGTCGCCGGCACCGCGATGATGGCGCTGATGTGGGTGGCCGAATGGCCGGTCGCCAAGACCCTGTCCGACGGCTCGCCGAGCATGTCGTCCAATCCGCTGGTCGACTACCACATCGTCTACGCCGCCGTTCTGATCGCCCTCGCGGTCGTCGGCGCCGGCACCACCTGGGGACTCGGCAAGGCCTGGGCCAAGCTGCCCGTCGTCCGCGACCACAGCTGGCTCCGCTGAACCCGCATCGCACATCCGCCACTCCCGGCCCGGGCTCCCACGCCCCGGGCCGGGTCTCCACGAGCTGAAGGCGAGACACCGTCATGACCGTACGAGTCGGCATCAACGGCTTCGGCCGCATCGGCCGCAACTATCTCCGCAGCGTCCTCGCCCGCGACGGCAGGGACAGCACCGAGGTCGAGGTGGTGGCCATCAACGACATCGCCCCCACCGCCACCCTGGCCCACCTCCTGGAATACGACTCCACCTACGGTCGCCTGGGCCGCGTCATAAGCCACGACGCCGAGTCGATCACTGTCGACGGGCACCGCATCGCCGTCACCGCCGAGCGGGACCCGGCCGCCCTTGCCTGGGGCGAGCTCGGCGTGGAGATCGTCATCGAGTCCACCGGCCGCTTCCGCACCCGCGACGACGCCGCCCTGCACCTCAAGGCCGGCGCCCGCAAGGTACTTCTCTCCTCGCCCGGCAAGGGCGTGGACGCCACCGTCGTCATGGGCGTCAACGAGGGCACCTACGACCCCGCCCAGGACCACGTCGTCTCCAACGCCTCGTGCACCACCAACTGCGTGGCGCCCATGGTCAAGGTGCTCGACGAGCGCTTCGGCATCGTCAAGGGCCTGATGACCACCATCCACGGCTACACCAACGACCAGTCCCTGCTCGACGGCCCGCACAAGGACCTGCGCCGCGCCCGCTCCGCCGCCGTCAGCATCATCCCGACCAGCACCGGCGCCGCCCGCGCCGTCGGCCTGGTCCTCCCGGCACTGGCCGGAGCCCTGGACGGCATCGCCGTCCGCGTCCCCGTCGAGGACGGATCCCTCACCGACCTGGCACTGCAACTGCGCCGTCCGGTCACCGCCGAGGAGATCAACGCGGCCTTCACCGAAGCCGCCGAGGGACCGCTGCGCGGCATCCTGCGCGTGACCACCGCGCCCATCGTCTCCCGCGACATCGTGGGCGACCCCGCCTCCTGCGTCGTGGACGCCGGCCTGACCCAGGCGCACGGCGACCTGGTGAAGGTCTTCGGCTGGTACGACAACGAGTGGGGCTACAGCAACCGGCTGCTCGACCTCACCGAATACGTCGCGGCGCGCCTGTGACCGCCACCCGTGGTGCCATGGAGGGAGAGCCCGTCCCGCAGGAAAGGGATCCCGCCATGGCACCCGCGCCCTCGCCCGTACCGCGGCTGCGGACGGCGAGGGCGGTGGTGTTCGACACCGACGGGGTCATCACCGACTCGGCCCGGGTGCACGCCGCGGCCTGGAAGGAAGCCTTCGACCCCTGCCTCGCGGAAGCCGGGCAGCGCCGCCCCTTCGACCCCGTCGAGGACTACCGCCGCTACGTCGACGGCAAGTCCCGCCTCGACGGGGCAGCGGCCTTCCTCACCTCGCGAGGGCTGCGGCCGGCCGACGAGACCGTGCAGGCCGTGGCCGCCGCCAAGGAACGGCTCTTCGTACGCCGCCTGCGCGAGCACGGCATCGAGGCCTGGCCCGGCACCGTACGGCTCCTGCGGGTCCTCCGGGCGGAGGGGGTGCCCTGCGCGGCCGTCTCGGCCTCCCGGCACGCACCCGAACTGCTCGACCGGTCGGGAGTACGGGAGCTGTTCCAGGCTGTGGTGGACGGCAACGAGGCGGCCCGGCTGCGGCTGCCCGGAAAGCCGGCCCCCGCGCTGTTCCTGGAGGCCGCACGACGACTGGGCGTACCGGCAGGGGAGGCGGCCGTCGTGGAGGACGCGCTGGCCGGTGTGGAGGCGGGCAGACGCGGCGGGTTCGGGCTCGTGGTCGGCGTGGACCGGACCGCCGGTCCGACCAGCGCCGCCGACCTGCGCGAGCACGGCGCCGATCTGGTGGTCGGTGATCTTGCGGAGCTCCTGGCCGGACAGGACATCGCGCAGGACATCGGGGAGGACTGAGGACATGCCGGACGGGACCTGGACCTGGATCCACGAGGGCTACGACCCGGCGCAGGAACGACTGCGCGAGTCACTGTGCACGCTGGGCAACGGCTATTTCGCCACGCGCGGCGCCGCCCCGGAGGCCACGGCCGGCCCGGCGCACTACCCCGGCACGTATGTCGCGGGCTGCTACAACCGTCTCACCTCGCAGGTCGCCGGCCGCGCGGTCGAGAACGAGGACATCGTCAACCTCCCGAACTGGCTCCCGCTGCGCTTCCGGGCCAAGGACGGCGCCTGGTTCGACCCCGACGACATCGCGCCGCTGGAGTACCGGCAGACCCTCGACCTGCGCCAGGGCACCCTGACCCGCCGTATGCGGCTGAGGGACTCACAAGGCCGCGTACTGGCCGTCGAGCAGTGCCGGCTGGTGCACATGGGCGACCCGCACCTCGCCGCGCTGCGCACCGAGTTCACGGCGGAGGGCTGGTCGGGCGAGTTGGAGGTCGAGTCCGCGATCGACGGCGACGTCACCAACGCGGGCGTCGAGCGCTACCGCGACCTCGACGGCCGCCATCTCACCCGCTGGCACACCGGAGCCGCCGGCACGGACACCGTATGGCTGCGCTGCCGCACCTCGGCGTCCGACATCCGCGTCGCGATGGCCGCCCGCACCCGTGTCACGCAGGGCGGTGCCCCGACGGCCAGGCTGCTGGAGCCGGCCGCCCGCAGCGCCGTGCACCGGCTGACGCTGCCCATCGCCGCCGGAGCGCCGGTCGTCGTGGAGAAGACGGTGGCCCTGCACACCTCCCGCGATCTGGCGATCAGCGACCCCCGGCACGCCGCCCTCGACCGGGTCGAGCGGGCCGCCGACTTCCCCGGGCTGCTCACCGGCCACGCCGCCGCCTGGAACCGCCTCTGGCGGCGAGCCGAGCTGGAGGTCCCCAACGAGGCCGGCCACGTCCTGCGGCTCCACCTGTTCCACGTCCTGCAGACCCTCTCACCGCACACCGCCGGGCTCGACGTCGGCGTACCGGCCCGGGGCCTGCACGGCGAGGCCTACCGGGGCCATGTCTTCTGGGACGAGCTGTTCGTCCTGCCCTATCTCAACCTGCACTTCCCCGAGGTCTCGCGCGGACTGCTGGCCTACCGGCACCGCAGGCTCGGCGCCGCCGTGCGCGAGGCGGCCGAGGCGGGCCGGGCGGGCGCCATGTACCCCTGGCAGAGCGGCAGCGACGGCCGCGAGGAGACCCAGCGGTTGCACCTCAACCCCCGCTCCGGCCGCTGGCTGCCCGACCACTCCCGCCTCCAGCGCCACGTCGGCTCGGCGATCGCGTACAACGTCTGGCAGTACGGACAGGCCAGCGGAGACACCGAGTTCATGCACACCGCGGGCGCGGAGATGCTGCTCCAGATCGCCCGCTTCTGGGCGAGCAGCGCCGTCTGGGACCCGGACCACGAGCGCTACCGCATCCTTGGTGTCGTCGGCCCCGACGAGTACCACGACGCGTATCCCGGCGCCGCCGGGCCAGGGCTCGACGACAACGCCTACACCAACGTCACCGCCGCCTGGGTCCTCGCCCGAGCCCTGGATCTCGCCGGCACCCTGCCGGGCCCGCGCCGTCAGGAACTCTTCGAGCGCATCGCCCTGGACCCGGCCGAACTGGACCGCTGGGAGGACGTCTCCCTCCGCCTGCGCGTCCCCTTCCACCGGGGCGTCATCAGCCAGTTCGACGGCTACGGCGACCTCGCCGAGCTCGACTGGGAGGCCTACCGCGACCGCTACGGCGACATCCGCCGCCTCGACCGCATCCTGGAAGCCGAGGGCGACACCGTCAACCGCTATCAGGCCTCCAAACAGGCCGACGTCCTGATGCTGGGCTACCTGTTCTCACCCGCCGAACTCTCCGGGCTCTTCCGGCGGCTCGGCCACTCGCTCGACGACACCACCTGGCGCACCACCGTCGACCACTACCTCGCCCGCACCAGCCACGGCTCCACCCTCAGCGGTCTCGTCCACGGCTGGGTCCTCGCCCGCGCCCGCCGCGCCGAGGCCTGGAAGTACTGCCAGGAAGCCCTCACCGGTGACATCGCCGACCTCCAGGGCGGCACCACCGCCGAAGGCATCCACCTCGGCGCGATGGCCGGCACCCTCGACCTCGTACAGCGCGGCCTCACCGGCCTGGAAACCCGCGACGACGCCCTCCGCCTGGACCCCGCACCCCTGCCCGAACTCAAGGAGTTCAGCCTCTCCCTCCGCTACCGCGGTCATTGGGGCATCGGCCTGCGACTGCGCTCCGGACGACTGGCCATAAGCGTCCCCGACTCCGACGAGAGCCCGATCACCGTCGTCCTCGGCGATCGCGAATTCACCGTGTCACCCGGTGACTCCCGCACGCTCGATCTTCCGGGCGGCTGACGGCGGCGACCGCTCACGGCACCAGGACCACCGGGCAGCGCGCGTGGTGGGCGACGGTGTGCGGTACGCCGCTCAGGGACCCGCAGGGACGGCCGACGACCAGCAACTCCGCACGGGCGGAGGCCTTCACGAGGGCCTTCGCGGGGCTGAGGAGCCGGACGTCGTTGACCACCGGTACCGCCGGGTATGCGCGGCGGTGGCCGCGCAGCACGTCGTGGAGCAACTGGACCTCCTCGTCCTCCCAGGCCGCACGGTACCCCTCGGTGACGGCGTACGGGGCCCAGGGCGATCCGTACGGCAAAGGCAGACTCCAGGCATGGACCGCGCGGAGCCTGGCCTCGCGGCGCTGGGCGGCGTCGAAGGCGTAGTGGGTGGCAGGAGCGGCCGGATGGCGGGTGTCGATGCCCAGGACGACCTCGGGAGGCCGTTCGCCGCCCGGGGGTTGCTCCGGGACGAGGGCCACCGGGCAGGGGGACCGGCCTGCGGTCTCCACGGCGACGGAGCCGAGCAGCAGACCGGGGAATCCGCCGAGCCCGCGCGAGCCGACAACCAGCAGGCCGGCGGTGTGGCCGGCATCGGCGAGTACGTCCGGGGCCCTGCCGTCGGCCTGCTCGCCCTGAACCTCCAGCCCCGGGTGCCGCAGGGCAAGTTCGGAGACCGCCCGGTCCAGCACCGGCGGTGCGTACGGATCCGGCGGCCACACGTGGATCAGCCGGAGACCGGACCCGCGCAGCATCGCCTCCCGCGCGGCCCAGCGGGCCGCCGCCAGACCGGGCTCGGACCCGTCGATTCCGGCAATGACGCAGCGAACCATCATGCCCTGCCCTTCGGTCGGTCCTCCCGCCAGTGTCGGAGCCGGTACGCCGACGCCACATGGGCCGGTCGGCCCCATGCAGGGACCTGCGGCCCCTGCCGCGCCGCCCTCCCGGCGACCAGTCTGGACGCGAACCGAGTTCCGCTGTTCCCCACCCGGAGGTACGCATCATGGCCCGCACCGTCACCGTCGGACTGGACGGCTCGCGCGAGAGCGTGGCCGCCGCGCAATGGGCGGCCCATGAGGCGCTGCGCCGTGGGCTGCCGCTGCGGCTCGTGCACGTCTGGGAGTGGGAACCCACCACCCGGACCCCGCTCGTGGGCCCCGAGACGCAGCGTCATTGGGCCGAGCGGATCCCCCGCGAGGCTGCGGACGAACTCCGCGTCCTGTTCCCGGAGCTGGAGGTCACCAGCGAGCAACTCGCGGGCCAGCCCGCCGCGGTGCTGCCGCTCGCCGCCGAGGAGGCCGAACTGCTGGTCCTGGGCTCCCGGGGGCTGAGCGGGGTCGCCGGTTTCCTGGTCGGTTCCGTCGCCCAGGCCACCGTGGCCACGGCCGGGCGGCCGGTGGTCCTCGTACGGGCCGGTGAGATGGAGGAGGACGAGCACCGGCCGGAGGCCGACGGATCGCCCTCGGAGACCACCCCGTACCGCGATGTGGTCCTCGGGCTGGACACGGACCGGCCCAGTGAGGAGCTCATCGAATTCGCATTCGACGCGGCCGCCCGGCGTGCCGCCGTACTGCGGGTGATCCACGGCTGGAGCCTGCCTCCCGCGTACGGCTACACGCCGGGCGCGCTGGACCCCTGGCTCAGCGAGGACCTGGCCACGGACGAGGCATCGGTGCTCACCGAGACGCTGCGCGCCTGGCGCGAGAAGTTCCCCGGCGTCGAGGTGGCCGAGCACGCCGTGATCGGCCAGGCCGCCCGCCACCTGATCGAGGCCGCGTCCGACGCCTCACTGGTGGTGGTGGGGCGTCGTGCCCGCCGCTCGCCGATCGGTGCGCACATCGGTCCCGTCACCCACGCGGTGCTGCATCACTCGCCGGCACCGGTCGCGGTCGTACCGCACGACTGAGCCCGGCCAGGGTTCGGTCCACGAGTGAGCCCGGCCGCCGCCTCACGAGGCGGCGGCCGAACCGGTCCTGATGTCGAAGCCGACGTCCACGACGCCCTCGACCGTACGGACCAGCCGGGCCGCCAGCGGAACCACGGAGGTGTCGTGGACGAGGCCGCCGAGCGTGACGACGCCCTCGTGTACGCGCACCTGCACGGACTCCCACGTGTCGGGGAAGTACTCGGCGGCCACGCGCCGCACGTCCCGCGCGATGTCCGCGTCCGTCCGCAGGAACACCTTGAGCAGGTCGCCCCGGCTGACCACACCCCTGAGCCGGCCCTCGGCGTCGACCACGGGCAGCCTCTTGACCCGGTGCAGCGCCATGATCCTCGCGGCCCGGGCAAGGGAGTCGTCCGCGCGGACGGTGACGGCGGGAGCCGTCATCAGCTGCCCGGCGGTGACAGCACCGGCTTCGGCCGTATCCCCGGCCGTATCCCCGGCCGTGTCCCCGGCCGTGTCCCCGTCGGGCAGCGGGGCGCCGTCGCGGGCCTCCTCGGTGCGCAGCAGGTCGGCTTCGGAGACCACGCCGATCACCCGGTTGTGCTCCTCCAGCACCGGCACGCCGCTGACCTTCCACTTCGCGAGCGTTCGCACTATCTCCTTGAACGACGTACCACGGGCCACGGCCACCACGGTCGTGGTCATCACATCGCCCACGAGCGACGGGTTCGGGATCATGTCTGCCTCCTTCGCCGGAGTCCGCGCTGTTCCGGGCGGTTCCGGGCTGTCAGGACCATGGTCGGACGACCGCGCGGTCCCGGACAGGGGCCGACCGGCCGCTGCCGATGCCGGGCAGTTCCCGGCCGGGGAGCACGCTGTTCCAGTACAGCCACCGGGACGCCCGCCGGCCGAAGTGGTTGAGGCGGGACTCCCTGAGCAGCGGCTCGGTGTCCTGCGCGAAGTCCACGAGCAGGGCCTTGCCGAAGCCGGTCTCGACGAAACCGCCGGCGGGCCCGTCGAAGGAGCCGTCGAGCGGCCGGCCGGCGAGGAACCGGCGGATGTTGTTCACCAGCACCTGGCCCTGGCTGTGGGCCGCCGATACCAGTTCGGGGCCGGGCGTCCCCGTGGCGTCGCCGATGGCGAAGACGTTGGGCCGGGCCGTGGACCGGAGCGTGCGCCTGTCGACGGTGACGAAACCGCGCTCGTCGCCCAGGCCCGGGGAGCGGCCCACGTATGCGGCTCCGCTGTGCGGCGGTACGACGGCCGCCAGGCCGAAGGGCACCTCGCGGCCGTCGTACGAGACCAGGCGGCCGCCCTCGCCGTCGACGGTGGCGGTGGCGAACCCGGTCACCAGTTCGATGCCCTTGGCCTCCAGCAGCCGGCCCAGCACCCGGGACGCGGCGGGCCGGCCGAACGCGCCGTCCAGCGGGGTGACGTAGGCCAGGGCCACGCGGTCGCGGATCCCGCGCCGATGGAAGTACCGGTCGGCGAGGAAGCAGAACTCCAGCGCGGCGGCAGGGCACGTGCCGGGCATGCCGGCGACGCCGACCACCAGCCGGCCGCCCTCGAAGGCGTCCAGGGCGCGGCGCAGGGCGACGACGCCGGGGAGATCGTGAAGGGTGAAGACCCTCTCGCCCCGTCCGGGGCCGGTCAGGCCCTGGAGTTCCTCCGGCCGGGCAGTCGTGCCGGTGGCCAGCACCAGCACCTCGTAGCCGAGGGAGGACCCGTCGGTGAAGTGCACCCTGTCCGCGTCGAGGTCGACCGCGGCGGCCTTCGCCCGGCGGAAGCCGATCCCGTCGTGGAGCTGGAGGTGCCGCGGACGGACGATCGCCTCGGGCGCGGTGAGCCCGAAGGGGACGGAGACCAGCCCGGGCCGGTGGACGTGGTCGTCGTCCTGGTCGACCACGATGATCCGGAACTCGCTCTCGTCGTAGTGACGCCGCAGCCGATTGGCCGTCAGCGTGCCACCGGTACCGCTTCCCAGAATCACTATGCGTCTGTCCATACCGCCACTGTCCGCCGGGCGGGGCACCGGCCACAGGGGCCAACTGTCCCTGCGGGCTTACCCGTTCGGGCACTCCTGGCGGGACGCGCGTCAGTGCGTCAGGATCCGCCGTCCCGTGAGGCGCTCCGCTTCGACGTGGACCCACAGCTCGCGCTCGCCGCCCGCCCATGGCTCGGTGTGGGCCGCCTCGGCGAGCCGGCGGACGGCGTCCGGGTCGGTGACGCGATCGGCGTGCCCGGTCACCAGCACGCTCCAGCCCTCGCTCAGGGCCTCGTCGATGTGGTCCACCTCGAACGCCGTCTCGGTGCCGACGGCCAGCGCGGGCGTGGCGCCGCTCGCGGTCCTGAACGTGATGGCGCGGTCCACGACGGTGTAGTTGACCGGGGCGATGGCGGGGCTGCCGTCCGGCGTGGAGACCGCGATGCGTCCCACCCCGTGTGTGGACAGGTGGTCCCAGCACTCCTCGGGGTCCAGCTCCACCAGCTCGGGATGGCGGCCGGCCCGGCCGGTGCCCGGCGGCAGGCCGGTGTCGCCGCCGCGCAGCCGGCCGACGGAGGTCTCCAGCGCCTCGGCCAGCCGCAGCAGGAAGTTCGCGTCGGGCGAGGCCTCCGGATGCTCCTCGACGTACTGCAGGTACCCGGGAGCGGCGCCCGCGCGGGCTGCCGCCTCCTCCCGGGTGAGTCCCAGCTCCTGGCGTCGTTGTGCGATCCGGCGCCCGATGTCCCCCGTGGCCTTCGCGTCCTCGGTCATGACCGGTCACATCCTTTCGCGTTCATGCGCCCCGGAGGGAGACCATGTCGTGGTGCTTGCCCCCGAGCACGACCTTCAGCGCGCCGGTGTCGGCCGCCCGGGAGAAGACCTCGTAGGCCTCCTCCATGCCGTCGAGTTCGAAGGTGTGGGTGACCAGCGACGACGCGGGGAGCCGTCCGGCGGCCATCATCCGCAGCAGGGTGGGAGTGGAGTACGTGTCGACCAGGCCGGTTCGGATCGTCAGGTTCTTGATCCACAGGTCCTCCAGGTGCAGCGTCGCGGGCTTGCCGTGGACGCCGATATTGGCGACGTGCCCGCCCGGGCGCACCATACGGGTGCACAGCTCGAAGCTCTCGGGCACGCCGACCGCCTCGATGACGACATCCGCCCCCAGACCCTCGGTGAGGTCCGCGACCAGCCGTTCGGGGCCCTCGGCGGCATTGACCACCGCGTCCGCGCCGAGCTGCCTGGCCGCCTCCAGACGGGGCTGGGCGAGATCGACTGCGATGATCCTGCCCGGCGAGAACAGCTGGGCCGTGGCGATCGCGGCGAGCCCGATCGGCCCGGCCCCGACCACGACCACGGTGTCGCCGGGGCGCACCTCGCCGTTGAGGACACCCACCTCGTAGGCGGTGGGGAAGATGTCGGCCAGCAGCACGGCGTCCTGGCTGTTCACCGCGCTGGGCAGCGGGTGCACGGACAGGTCCGCGTGCGGCACCCGTACGTATTCGGCCTGCGTGCCGTTGATCAGGTGGCCGAGGACCCAGCCCCCGCCGCCACGGCACTGCCCGTACGCGCTGTCGCGGCAGTACCGGCAGCGCCCGCACGCGGTGATGCACGAGACCAGTACCCGGTCCCCGGGCCGGACGGTGCTGACGCCACGGCCGACCTCGACGACCTCGCCGACGGCCTCGTGGCCGAGGATCGTGCCGGGCCGGACGTCCGGCACATCGCCCTTGAGGATGTGCAGGTCGGTGCCGCAGATGGTGACGGCGTCGACACGGACGATCGCGTCCGTGGGGTCCTCGACACCGGGGTCGGCGACGTCCTCCCAGGCGGACTGCCCGGGACCGTGGAAAACGAATGCCTTCATGATCGATTCTTCTTTCTCCCCGTACGTCAAGCCTGGCCCGGCATCCGGCCGGGCGCATGGGCCGGACGGGCCACCTGGCCGGGTCACGCGGTCCGCGCCGCCGTTGCGCCGTAGCGTGGACACCCGGGCACCGTTCCAACGCGGCGTCGAAGGAGGCGGCCATGGCGGCCGGCAAGAAGTGGTCCCGGCAGGCGTACGAGAGCGAGCTCCTGCGCCTGCAGGTGGAGCTGGTCAAGCTCCAGGAGTGGGTGCGGGCCGAGGGCGCCCGGCTGGTCGTCGTTTTCGAGGGCCGCGACGCGGCGGGCAAGGGCAGCACCATCAAGCGCGTCACCGAGCACCTCAACCCCCGTGTCGCCCGGATCGCCGCGCTGCCCGCGCCGACCGAGCGGGAACGCACGCAGTGGTACTTCCAGCGGTACGTCGAGCTGCTGCCCGGCGCCGGGGAGATCGTGCTGTTCGACCGCAGCTGGTACAACCGCGCGGGCGTCGAGCACGTCATGGGCTTCTGCACCAAGGAGGAGCACGCGCGCTTCCTCCACCAGTGCCCGATCTTCGAACGCCTCCTGGTCGAGGAGGGCATCCTGCTGCGCAAGTACTGGTTCTCGGTCAGTGACGCCGTCCAGGAGCAGCGCTTCCGCGCTCGTCTGGACGACCCCACGCGACGCTGGAAGCTCTCGCCCATGGACCTGGAGTCCGTCACCCGCTGGGAGGCGTACTCCCGCGCCAAGGACGAGATGTTCGTGCACACCGACATCCCCGAGGCACCCTGGTACGTCGTCGAGAGCGACGACAAGCGCAGCGCCCGGCTCAACATGATCGCCCACCTGCTGTCCACCGTCCCGTACTACGAGGTCCAGCGACCGCCGCTGGAACTGCCCCCGCGCCCGCCCTCCACCGGCTACGAGCGGCCCCCGCGCGACTTCCAGACCTACGTCCCCGACTACGCCGCCGTATCGAACCGGCCGGACACCGCCCCGCCCGCCCACTGAGCCGGCCGAGCGGCGACCCGTGGCCGCCCTCCAGGGGCGGGTCAGTCCAGCGAACCGGGCCACGACTGGGCCACGGCGAGGACGACCGCGGCGTCGAGCAGCGCCCCGGCGGTCAGCCACGGGTGGAACCAGATCGCTTTCAGGACCAGACCCCAGGAGGCGGCCACGAGGGCGGCCATGGACCACCAGCCGGCGCCCACCGCCAGGCCCACGCCTGCCAGCACGTAGAGGATCGCCGTGTCGGAGGCGAGCGCCACGGAGACCGCGGCGGCCGGAAAGTCGGCGACGCGCGCCGCCGCGAGCGCCCAGGAACGGCGGGGGTCGAAGGGCTCAGGCCGGTAGCGCCGGTCGTGCGGCGCCCAGACGCCCAGGTGCAGCAGCCCGTGCGCGATCAGTAACGCGGCGGCCACGGCGGTGATCACGGCAGCTCCTCCTCCGGCTCGCTGCCGCCCATGTCCAGCCGGAAGGGCGGATAGACATCCGTCATCAGAGCCGCGTAGGCGGCGACCCGCAGCACCCACCGGTTGAACCCGATGATCAGGTCGAACAGATCCCTCGGGTACTTCTCGGTGAAGGCCACGTGGAAGCCGGCGATGATCGCGAGAAAGGCGGTCAGCCCACCGGACCACCAGCCCATCCGGAAGCCGCCCAGGAAGAAGCCGACGATGATGTAGTGCGGGATGGCCAGCAGCCACCACTTCACCAGCACCAGCCCGCGCGACAGCTTCTCCGGGTAGGCGATGTCCAGCCGGGCCGGGTAACCGGAATCCTCGCCCAGGCTGAAGGGCGGATAGCGGTCGGTGGCGAGCGCGCCGTAGGAGTAGTACGCCACCCGCCAGGTCCAGCGCAGCACGCCGACGTTGAAGTCGAACAGGGCGCGCGGATAGCGCTCGGTGAACAGGATCGCGAAGAACGCGACCACGCTCACCAGCGTGAAGGCGATCCAGAGGAAGAACAGCACGATCCAGTGCGGGATGACCAGAATCCACTTGACCAGCCACAGCCAGCGCGACAGCGGGGCGTCCAGCTCCGCCTCCACGCGGACCGGTCGAGAGGGCACGGACATGGCGATCAGCTCCTTCGTACGACGACGGCCGAGGTCAGCCGTCGGCGCAGGCCGAGTGAGGCCAGCGCCAGGAGGGCGACCGCGAACGCGGTGAGGACCGCGAGTTCGCGGAGGATGTCGAGTACGCCGCCGTTCCGGGACAGCAGCTCGGTCCAGGCGTCGACCGCCCAGGCCTGCGGCACGGCGTGGCCCATGGTGCGCAGCCAGGACGGGACGATCGCGAGCGGCCACATGCAGCCGCCGAGCATGCCCAGGCCGATGCCGAGCGCCGGGCCGATCGCGTTCGCCTGCTCGGGGGTGCGGAAGAACGCCCCGGACAGCACGCCCGCGCCGGTGCCGACCAGCGCCCATACGGCGATCAGCAGCCCGGCCGCCAGCGGGTCGCCCCAGGACACGCCGAAGGCCAGCGAGCCGATGCCCACGATCAGCGCGGACTGCACGAGCGCCAGCGCCAGGTAGGCGACGGCCTCGCCGAGCACCAGCGAGCGGGCTCTGACGGGTGCGGCCAGGGCACGGGCGTACACCCCGGAGCGCCGGGTCGAGACGATGGCCGCGCCACCGGCCAGGGAGTTGATGAAGACGAACAGCACCAGCATGGTCGGGGTGCTGTATCCGTAGCCCAGCGGCAGGTAGTCGCTCTGCCCGTTGACGGTCTCGCTCCGCACGGCGATGGCCGGGATGGTCTTCTGGACCGTACGGGCCTGGGCCAGCCGCTCGTCGAAGGTCCCGCCCACGGTGCCGGCAGCGAACCGGGCCGCCTGCAGCCGGGCGGCGTGCTCGGACACGGCGGCGGCCACCGACGACACGGCCGCGTGACCGTTTGCGCCCGAGGGCTCCACCAGCACCGGCACGGTGACATCCCGGCCGGCCCGGATGCCGGCGTCGAGCCCGGTGGGGACCAGCACCACGGCGTCGACCTCGCCGCGTCGCACGGCGGTGCGGGCCGTGGACTCGTCGGCGTACCGGATCACTCTTACACCGTCCGACCGGTCGAGGTCGGATGCAAGCTCGCTGGCGACGGGTCCGGCGCCGGACCCGGACGAGGCAGGTACGACGGCGACCCGGAATTCGTCGATGCCGCTGACCACGGCGCCGATGACGACGATGATCGCGACCGGCAGCAGCACCATGAAGAACAGCGCGGTGCGGTCGCGGGGTGCCCTCGGCGACCAGGCGGCCGCGGTCGATGATGCCGACGCGGTCGCAGAGCCGCTCGGCCTCCTCCCGCGTGCCGGCTCTGCGGATCGACGCCGACCGTGGGCTCGTCGAGCACCAGCAGAGTCGGGGAGTGCACCAGCCCGGCACCGATGTTGAGCCGCCTGCGCATCCCGCCGGACAGCGAGTCGACCCGGTCGCCGGCCCGGCTCGTCAGGTCGGTCAGCTCCAGGACCTCGTCGACCCGCCGGTCGAGGCGGCGGCGCGGCAGCCGGTACAGGCGGCCGAAGAAGCGCAGGTTCTCGCGCACGCTGAGGTCGGCGTAGAGCGCGACCTCCTGCGGCACGTAGCCGATCAGCCGCTTCGCAGGCCCGGTCCCGGTGCCGACCGGCCGGCCGGCGACGTGGACGGTCCCGCTGTCCGGTCGCAGCAGCCCGCAGGCCATCCGGATCGTCGTCGTCTTCCCGGCCCCGTTGGGCCCCAGCAGGCCGTAGGTCTCGCCGGGCGCCACCGTCAGGGTGACGTCGTCGACGGCGGTCCGGTCACCGAAGCGCCTGACCAGATGCGTGCATTCCAGGACGGCCTGCGCGGTCTCCGGCGGGGCTTCCGTTGGTGCGGTCGCTGCGGACATACAGCCAGCGTGGCCGCCCGCGAGCAGCCGCCGGGAGGGCCGTACGGGTCAGGCCGACAGGGCCCGTCGGCCCCGTCATGGCCGGGTGAGGGCCCGCGCGATCTCCTCGGCGAAGGCGTCGACGGCGGCCCAGTCGCGGTAGTCGCCGTACCGGCAGCCCATCAGCCGGAACACCAGGCGGCCGGTGAGGGGGAAGTGGTCACGGCTGACGACGCCGGAGAAGAGCCGATGGCCCCGGGGACCCAGGGCCGCCTGGATCGCACCGATCACCTGCGGCTCCTCCTTGCCGGCCAGCAGTTTCCACGGGCCGCGCAGGGCGCCCGGCATGCCGACGCTGAAGACCCACACCGGCCGTCCGGCCAGCATCTCCCGGTTCGCCCGCACGAAGGCGGCGGCCTCCGGCAGCCACGCCTGCCCGTGGACGGCGCTGCCGAGCACGAACGCCTCGTACGCCCCGGGGTCCTCGACCTCGTCCAGGGACCTGACGTCGGCTCCCAGCCGGGCACCGATCCGCTCCGCGACCGTGCGGGTGGAGCCGTGCTCGCTTGCGTATCCCACCAGTACGGAGGTCATGGGGCGCCGCCGGAGAGGCCGGGCACCAGGGCCACCGGGCAGTGCGCGTGGTGCAGCAGAGCGTGATCGACCGGGCCCAGTCGCAGTGCCAGCGGGCTCTGCCTGCGGTGGGCGGCAGCCACGACGACGTCGGCGGCGCGGCTCGCCTCGACCAGCATGCTCGCGGCTCCGCCGCGTACGGTCCTGACGTGCGTCCGCACCTGCGGGTACTTCTCGCGCAGCGCGGCCACCACCCGCTCCGGCACATCCGCTTCGCTTCGCGCCAGCGCCGCGATGTCCTCGCGGGTCGGCCCGGTGTGCCTCAGCGGTTCGCCGGGCGGGGTGAAATGCCGGTAGGTCCAGGCATGGAGCACTGTCAGCTTCGCGTTCCGGGCGCCGGCCTCCTCGAAGGCGAAGGCCGCCGCGTCGGCGTCGGTCGCGTCCGCGATGCCCAGCAGCACCGTGTCGTGCCGCAGCCGGTTGTGCTCGGGCGGCAGGTCGCCGCGTACGACCAGCAGCGGACCGGCGGCATGGGCGGCGACCCGCAGGCTGACCGAGCCGAGCATCAGCCCGGCGAATCCGCCGAACCCACGGGTGCCGATCACCGTGAGCGCCGCGTCCCGGCTGAGCCGTACGAGCAGCGCGGCCGCGTCCTCGGCCACCGGTGAGACCAGCACCTCCAGCCCGGGGACGGAGCGGACGGCCCTCGCCGCGGCCGACTCCACCAGGTCGCGGGCGTCACCGGGCGAGGGGACGGCGTACTGCGGCCCGGTGCCCAGGTGGCGTACCCACGGCAGGCCGTGCACGATCTCCAGCGGCACACCGCGCCGCCGCGCCTCCCCCACCGCCTGGTCCAGCGCCCGCTCGGCCTGCGGAGAACCGTCCACTCCGACGACCACATGTCCGTGCGGCGACCCGTGCGCGTCCATGACTCAGCTCCTGACGGGGGCGGTCACCGAACGGGCAGCCGCCCTGGGCTCCGGCACGGTGACGACCGGGCACCGGGCCTTCCGTACGCAGTCACGGGCGACCGGACCCGGACCGGGAAGCCAGCCGTCCCCGTGAGCCCCGCGTCCCACCACGAGCATCAGCGCGTCGTCGGCGTGCCGGAGCAGCACGGCCGTCGGCAGTCCCTCGTCCGCCACGACCCGTACGCCGGCTTCGGTCAGGGCGGCGCGCCACGCCCGGTCCGGGCGCGGCCACTCGTCGGCCGGGGCACGGTGTGCGGGGGTGGGCGCGTAGGCCGCGCGCAGCCTGTCGGTCCGCTCCCGGGCGTGGACCGCCACGATCGGCGCGCCCAGCCGGTGTACCTGGGTCACGGCCCACCGCAGCGCGGCGAGCGATGCGCCCGATCCGTCGACTCCGACGACAATCGGTCGCGCGTCCGTGAGTTCCGTCATGTCGGCCTCCCGGCTCGTCGTACACATCCACGATCGCGCGGCGGTCTGCCCGGCGGGCAGGGGCCGACCGTCCCCGCCGCCGGGGCCTGAGGGCCCCTGTCCACGGGGACGGCGGCTCGGGATGGTGGCAGGGGAGTCGCGGGCGCGTCGGGTGCCCGCGATCAACAGCCAACCGCGAACTCGTCGGCCTGATCATGATGGCCGTGGGAATCCTGGCGCTGTCGGCTTTCCTCAGCGTTCAGCACTTCAGGGACGACCATCCCGGCCGTCACGATCACTACGACCGCTACGGCCGCCACTTCCCCGACCGACCGCAGCTGCGGGGCCGTCGGGGAGTTCATCGGGTCAGGTTCAAGGGGACGGTGTCGACGGTGACTTCGGCGCCGTCCTTCGGCGAGTCGAAGTACGCCGTCAGGGTGCCGGCGCCGGCCCGGTGGGCACGGCAGGGGACCGTCACGTCGAAGGTGCCGCGCGTGCCTGTGCCCGAGGTGGCGGTGACGCGGACGTCGGCCGCGACCCGCCCGGCGGCGTCGGTGATCCGCAGCCGGAAGACCGCCTCGAAGGTGTTCGCGGTGCCCCGGACCCGGACCGGGGCGCGTACGGTGTCGCCGATGAGCGGCGATTCCACCAGGACGGCCGGCGCCAGGTCCTCGAAGTCCGCACGTCCCACGGGGTGGTTCAGGACGACGCCCTCGCCGCCGAAGGCCGTGACCGGCTTGCCGTCCAGTTCGAAACGGACCTTGTCGATCCCGGAGAACCGCGTGGCGGTGAACACGACCTGGGCCAGGCGGGACCTCATGGAGAGGCTGCCACCCCCGTCGTCGTAGCGTCCGGACAGATCGACGGTCGCGATGCGGTCGTGGACCGCGATCGAGCGGAGCGTCGTGCCGGAAGGGATCGCCGTACCGCGCCGGTGGCCACGCTCGTAACCGTCCGGACCGGCCAGCAGGGCCCGCAGGGCGGCTGCCGCGGTGGCGGGTGGGGCCACGGTGCGCGGGGCCGGGGAGAGATTCCCGCCGTGCAGGAAGTACACGGCGGTGCGCACCTGCCGGGGCGTGGGCGAGAGCGTCGCAGAGGGGCTTGCGGTGCGGCCGGGGCCGCCGGTGGCGCCACCCGAGGTGCCGCCGGTCGTGCCGGTGGCCGTGGCGGAGGGCGTACCGGAGGCGCTCGGTGAAGCAGCCGGTCCGCCGCCTCCGCAGGCGGCCAGCACGGTGCCCGCCGCGAGCACGGCGGTTGTGATCACCACAGGGGTGGACACGATGCGCATGGCGTTCTCCTCCACCGCGGCGCGGCAGCTATAGGAACCAAGGGCCTGTCCGGGTCTCCCGGACTCGCTTGCGCGGTGCGCGGTGTCGATCCCGCTTCTCCGCGCCGTTGGCTGCGGCCCTTGGTTCCACCTCCAGTGGACCACCGGTGGGCGGCGGACGACAGGGCCGAAAGGCCCCCGGCAAGGTGTCACTGGAAGGAGGCATGGACCTCTTCCCACCGATCCGGGGGACGAAAGTATGCTCAGAAATGGAGAGCCACTGCTGCATGGGGAGGTGCGGCCGTGCGCGACGCGGACCCCGGGTTGTTCGGGCCGGACTCGGTGACGTGGCAGATGCACGGCGATCCGATGATGTGGATCGCCGGGGTGCGGGCGCTGTATCTGCAGGCGCTGCACCCGCGTGCGGTGCGGGGCGTCCTCCAGAACAGCGACATCCGCAGGGACGCCTGGGGCCGGCTGCTGCGCACCGCGGATTTCGTCGGCACGATCACCTACGGCAGCACGCTGGAGGCGGAACGCGCCGCCGCCAGGGTGCGCGCGATCCACCGCAGGCTGACGGCCACCGACCCGGACACCGGCGAGCGGTATGCCGTGAACGAGCCCGGACTGCTCCTGTGGGTGCACTGCGCGGAGATCGACTCCTGTCTCGACACCGGCCGGCGCTCCGGCTTCCCGCTGACCGACGCCCAGGCGGACGCGTACGTGGACGAGCAGCGCACCGCCGCCCGCCTGGTCGGCCTTGACCCGGCGGAGCACGGGATACCTGCCGACAGGGAGCAGCTGGCGGCCTACTTCGAGAAGGTGCGTCCTGAACTGGCCGTCACCGACGAGGCGTTCGAGGTGTTCGCGTTCCTGCAGGCACCGCCCGTGCCGTGGGCGCTGGTGCCGGTCCGGTACGCGGTGTGGCACCGGGTGACGGCGCTCGCGTACGCCGCGCTGCCGCCCTTCGCGCAGGCGATGTACGGCTGTCCGGCGCCGCCGGTGGCGACGGCGACCCGGCGGCTGAGGATGGCGGGCCGGGCGCTGCGGGCGGTGCCCGGGTATCTGAGGTGGCAGTTGCCGCCGGGGCATATCCCGAAGGCGGTGGGGCGGCTCGGACCGGGCACGCATCCGTCGGCGTACAGATTGCGGTAAATAGAGCAATACTGGGGGCGGGGAAGAGGGCGGAACGACGGGGGCGGCGGCGCACCATGGCGGCTGGGCAGCAGGGAAACGACAGGTACGACAGGCGCGGCGGGGATGAGGACTCGGGAAAGCTGATCCAGAACCGGTACCGGCTGCAGGAGCTGATCGGCCGGGGCGGGATGGGGGAGGTGTGGCGGGCGCTCGACGAGTCGCTGGGGCGGAAGGTGGCGGTGAAGTGCCTGAAGCCGCTGAGCGGCTCGGCGGATCCGGCGTTCTCGCGGGTGCTGCAGGAGCGCTTCCGGCGTGAGGCGCGGGTCGCGGCGGCGCTGCAGCACCGGGGGGTGACGGTCGTCCATGACTTCGGTGAGCACGAGGGCGTGCTGTACCTGGTGATGGAGCTGCTCGACGGCCGTAATCTGCTGCAGGTGCTCCAGGACACCCGGGGCCATCCGCTCCCGGTGCCGGATGTCATGGACATCGCCGAGCAGGTCGCGGCGGCCCTCGCGTACACGCACGCGCAGGGCATCGTGCACCGCGACCTCAAGCCGGCCAACATCATGCGGCTGTCGGACGGATCGGTGAAGATCTGCGACTTCGGCATCGCGCGGCTCGGCCACGACATCGGCTTCACGTCGCGGCTGACCGGCACCGGCATCGCCATGGGCACCCCGCACTACATGTCGCCCGAGCAGATCGGCGCGGACGAGGAGATCGACCACCGCAGCGACCTGTACTCACTGGGCTGCGTCCTGTACGAACTGGCCACCGGCGCACCGCCGTTCGACCTCGGCGACGCGTGGGCGGTGCTCGTCGGGCACCGTGACACCGCGCCCCGGCCGCCGCGCGGCCATCGCGCCGAACTGCCGGAGGAGCTGGACCGGCTCATCCTCGACCTGCTGGCCAAGGCCCCCGACGACCGCCCGGAGAACGCGGCCGACGTCTGTGGCCGACTCAAGGCGATGAGCGCCGCGCCGGCTGCCCTCCCGGTCGCCGTGCCGGCCGTCGGCCTGCCGCCCTGGGCCAGTGACCTGGCCGTCCGCTCCGGCGCCCAGCGGGTTTCCGGCGCGTCGCGTGGCGCCGGTACGCCGCCCGAGCTCACCGGTGCGTGGTCCACCCGGGCCGCCACGCCCCCGCCCGGGCTGCTCGGCTTGCTCGCCGGACGGCACGACGCGGGCATCAGCCTGGCCCGGCACGGCCGCTGGCAGGAGGCGGAGGCCGTTCACCGGGGCGTCGCGGCCGAGCGTGAGCGGGCACTCGGCGCGGATCACGCGGACACCCTCGCCAGCCGGTACGAGCTCGGCTACTGCCTCAGCCGGCTCGGCCGCGCCGACGAGGCCCTGGCCACGTACGAATTCGTCGCCGCCGCCCGGCACCGCCTCCTCGGACCCGACCACCCCGCCACGCTGGCCGCCCGGCAGGAGGCCGCGTACGTCCTCGGCCAGCTCGGCCGCCATGTCGACGCCCACCAGGGCTACTCCGCCGTGCTCGCCGCGCGGGAGCGCCTCCTCGGCGCCGACCACCCCGACACGCTGGCCTGCCGCCACAACCTCGCCTTCAACCTCGGCCGCCTCGGCCGGCTCGACGAGTCCTACGTCATGGCCGCCGAGGTCGCCGCCTCGCGCGAGCGCGTCCTGGGCCCCGCGCACCGCGACACGCTCGCCTCCCGCTGCGAGGCCGGCTATCTGCTGGGCCGGCTCGACCGCTGGGCCGAGGCGCTGGAGGCCTATCGTCAGGTCGCCGCCGTACGGGCCGCGGAGCTGGGCGAGGACCACCCCGACACCCTCGCCGCGCGGTACGAGGCGGGTATCGCCCTGGGCCGCCTCGGCCGCAGCCCCGAGGCGTACGACCTCTACCGCGACCTCGTCGCCGCCCGCACCCGCACCGCCGGTGGCGCCGACCCCGAGACGCTGCGCGCCCGCCACGGCCTCGGCGTCAACCTCGGCCGCCTCGGGCGCTGGGAGGAAGCCCTCACCGAGGCCCGCGACATCGCCGCCATCCGCGAGCGCGTCCTCGGCCCCGACCACCCCGACGCCCTCGTCAGCAAGCGGGAGATCGCCGTCTGTCTGGGCTGGCTCGGCAACTGGGCCACGGCCCTGCCCGTCTACGCCGACGTCGCCGACACCCGCGAGCGTGTGCTCGGCCCCGCCCACCCCGATGCCCTCGCCAGCCGCAACGACCAGGCGCACTGCCTTGAGCAGCTGGGACGGGCGGCGGAGGCGCTGGCTCTGTACCGGCAGGTGGCGGTGCACCGGCGGCACGGCTGAGGCGTTGACGCCGGACAGCAAAATCTGACGCAGCGTCAGAAAATGTCTTCCGCTCGCGCGCACCCTGCGGCATGCTGCCCGCATGGAGACGTCGCTGAGCAAGAGGCTGGGCATCGAGCACGCCATCTTCGGCTTCACGCCGTTCCCCGCCGTCGCGGCCGCGATCAGCCGCGCCGGCGGGATGGGCGTGCTCGGCGCGGTGCGGTACGCGCAGGCGGACGAGCTGGCGCGGAGTCTGGACTGGCTGGAGGCGAACACCGACGGGCGGCCGTACGGCCTGGACGTGGTGATGCCGGCGAAGAAGATCGAGGGCGTCACCGAGGCGGACGTCGAGGCGATGATCCCCGAAGGCCACCGGAGTTACGTACGCGAGGTGCTGGCGAAGCACGGCGTGCCGGAGCTGGGCCCGGACGATGTGTCGGGGTGGCGGATCACCGGGTGGATGGAGCAGGTCGCGCGGTCGCAGCTGGACGTGGCGTTCGAGTATCCGATCAAGCTGCTCGCGAACGCGCTGGGCTCGCCGCCCGCCGACATCGTCGAGCGCGCCCATGACCACGGCATCCTGGTCGCGGCCCTGGCCGGCAGCGCGCGGCATGCCAAGCACCACCAGGACGCGGGTATCGACATCGTCGTCGCGCAGGGGTACGAGGCGGGTGGCCACACCGGCGAGATCGCCAGCATGGTGCTGGTCCCGGAGGCCGTACGGGCCGTGGATCCGCTGCCGGTGCTGGCCGCCGGGGGCATCGGGACCGGGGAGCAGGTGGCCGCGGGGCTGGCGCTGGGCGCGCAGGGCGTGTGGCTCGGCTCGGTGTGGCTGACCACGACGGAGGCCGAGCTCCCGTCCCCGGCGCTGATGGCCAAGCTGCTCGCGGCGGGTTCGGGCGACACCGTCAGGTCGCGCGCGCTGACCGGCAAGCCGGCCCGTCAGCTGCGTACGGAGTGGACCGACGCGTGGGAGGACCCGGCCGGGCCGGGGCCATTGCCGATGCCCCTGCAGGGGCTGCTGGTGGCGGACGCGATCAGCCGGATCCAGAGGTACGAGATCGGGCCGCTGCTCGGCACGCCGGTGGGCCAGATCGTCGGCCAGATGAACGAACGGCGCAGCGTCCAGGCGGTGTTCGACGACCTCACCCGGGGCTTCGAGCGGGCCCTGGACCGGCTGAACACGATCGGGGGCAGGGCATGACCACAACAACCGGTACCAACGGCTTCTGGGCCCAGGCCGCCGCCGACCCCGGCCGGATCGTGCTCGTCGCCCCGGACGGCGAGGAGTGGACCGCCGCCCGGCTGCACTCCGCCGCCAACCGGCTGGTCCACGGGCTGCGCGCGGCGGGCATGCGTCCCGGCGACGCGGTGGCCGTCGTGCTGCCCAACGGGGTGGAGTTCTTCACCGCGTATCTCGCCGCCTTCCAGGCCGGGTTCTACCTCGTGCCGGTCAACCACCACTTCGTCGCCCCCGAGATCGCCTGGATCGTCGCCGACTCCGGTGCGAAGGTCCTGGTCGCGCACGCCCGTTACGGCGAGCAGGCCCGCGCCGCCGCCGACGAGGCCGGACTCCCGGCCGAGCGCCGCTACGCGGTGGGCGTCATCGACGGCTTCCGCCCGTACGAGGAACTCCTGGCCGGGCAGCCCGACACACCCCCGGCCGAGCGCACCAGCGGCGGCATCATGAACTACACCTCCGGAACCACCGGCCGCCCGCGCGGAATCCGCCGCCCGCTGTCCGGCAAGCCCCCGGAGGAGACGTATCTCGGCGGCTTCCTCGGCGTCTTCGGCATCAAGCCGTACGACGGCAACACGCACCTGGTCTGCTCGCCGCTCTACCACACCGCCGTCCTGCAGTTCGCGGGCGCGTCGCTGCACATCGGGCACCCGGTCGTCCTGATGGACAAGTGGACGCCCGAGGAGATGCTCCGGCTCATCGACCGCCACCGCTGCACCCACACCCACATGGTCCCGACCCAGTTCCACCGGCTGCTGGCCCTCCCGGACCAGGTGCGGGGCCGGTACGACGTGTCGTCCATGCGGCACGCCATCCACGGCGCAGCTCCCTGCCCCGAGCACGTCAAGCGAGCCATGCTGGACTGGTGGGGCCCGTGCGTCGAGGAGTACTACGCCGCCAGCGAGGGCGGCGGCACCTTCGCCCCGGCCGAGGACTGGCTGAAGAAGCCGGGAACGGTCGGCAAGGCCTGGCCGTTCAGCGAGATCGCGATCCACGACGACGACGGGAACCGGCTGCCGCCGGGCGAACTGGGCACGGTCTACATCAACATGAAGACCGGCGGCTTCCGCTATCACAAGGACGAGGACAAGACCCGCAAGAACCGCATCGGCGACTTCTTCACCGTCGGCGACCTCGGTTATCTCGACGAGGACGGCTATCTCTTCCTCCGCGACCGCAAGATCGACATGATCATCTCCGGCGGGGTCAACATCTACCCCGCCGAGATCGAGGCCGTCCTCCTCACCCACCCCGCCGTCGCCGACGCCGCCGCCTTCGGCATCCCCCACGACGACTGGGGCGAGGAGGTCAAGGCCGTCGTCGAGCCCGCCCCGGGACACGACCCCGGGCCCGAGCTGGCCGCGGCGATCCTCGCCCACTGCGAGCAGCGGCTCGCGGGCTACAAGCGGCCCAAGTCCGTCGACTTCACCGCCGAGATGCCGCGCGACCCCAACGGCAAGCTCTACAAGAGGCGGCTGCGCGACCCGTACTGGGAGGGGCGGGACCGCAAGCTCTGAGCCGGTGCCGGTGCCGTTGCGGTTTGCGGTGGCGTCGGTCGGGGTTGCTCGTTCCGTCCTCAAGCGCCGGACGGGCCGCGCGGCGGTGCCGCCTGCGCCCGGTGTTGTTGCGTTGCCGCCCGCCATGGTTGGCGGTTCCGTCCTCAAGCGCCGGACGGGCTGGGTTGGCCGTTGTGCGCCTGCTGTTGTCGTACGGTCGGGGCCGCCTGCCGGGACTGCGTCCTCAGCGCTCGCGACTCGGGTCGGCCTGGTTCGTGCCCGGGATCCTCGCTCGTCGCTTCCGGGCGCATCCCTCCACCGTCCCCTTCGGCCGGTTGGCGGCCACCGGCCGGTGGGGGTACGGGTCCTTCAGGCCCGGACGGGCTGAAGCAAACGTCTCCGGCCGGGCGGGGGCGGTGGAGGGGTTCTCCCGCAGGCGACGAGCGAGGATCCCGGGCAAGGATTTGAAGGTGCCAGAGTCGCGAGCGCCGAGGAGAGAGACCCCGGCAGGCGCCCCCGACCCCACGGCCAACCCAGCCCGTCCGGCGATTGAGGACGGACCGGCAACCACGGGCCGGGGGCGCCGCAACGACACCGGCGCAGGCGGCACCGCCCGCGACGCCCGTCCGGCGATTGAGGACGGACCGGCAACCACGGGCCGGGGGCGCCGCAACGACACCGGCGCAGGCGGCACCGCCCGCGACGCCCGTCCGGCGATTGAGGACGGACCGGCAACCACGGGCCGGGGGCACCGCAACGACACCGGCGCAGGCGGCACCGCCCGCGACGCCCGTCCGGCGATTGAGGACGGAACGGGAACGCCGGACGGGCTGGGTCAGCCGACCGGGAGCCCCGCCTGCCGCCAGGCCTGGAAGCCGCCCTCCAGGTCGGTGGCCCGGGACAGGCCGATGTCCTGGAGCGCGGCCGCCGCGAGGCTGGACGTGTAGCCCTCGGAGCAGGCCACGATCCAGCGCACACCATGGCCCGTCGCTTCCGGGATGCGCGCGTCGCTGAGCGGGTCGAGCCGCCACTCGAGCACATTGCGCTCGATCACCAGCGCCTGCGCGAAACCGCCCTCGCGCTCCCGCTGCGCCGCCGGGCGGATGTCGACCAACAGGGCGTCGCCGGCCGCCAGTTCGGCGGCCGCCTGCTGCGGCCCGATCCGGTCGAGGCGGGCGCGGGCCTCGCGCAGCAGGCGGTCGATGCCCGATTCGGTCGTGGTCATCGCAGGGCCTCCTGAAGGGACTGGGGTTCGGGCTCATCGGTCAGCACGGTACGCGTCCTGCGCAGCGAGCCCGCGTCGTCGACGGCGTAGTACGACATCGCGGTGAGCGGCGGCGAGTACGCGTGGACGCTCACCGCGGGCTCCTCGGAGGTGTTCACGACATCGTGGACATGGCCGAGCGGAAACGCCGCCCCGCGCCCGGCGGACAGCTCCCGGGTGGCGATCGCGCCGCCGCCCCGGCCGTCGTAGGCCCAGCGGTGCTCGGTGAGGGAGCCGCGCACGACGGTGAGGGCCCCGAGGGAGCCGGCGTGGTCGTGCAGCTCGGTGGAGGTGTCGCGGGGCCAGGTGATCAGCCAGACGTCGACATACGGGTCGTGGTGCAGCCGGGTGTACCAGCGGGCGCCGGGATCGTGGACGGGCCGGTGCGCACCGCCCTCGACGGCGGCGGCGAAGCCGCGTACGAGTGCGCGCAGCTGGGAAAGGACAAGCGGCGTGGGACCGCCCGCCCTGTCGGACAGGGCCATGGGGAGAGCTCCAGAGCACGGGGGTGGTCGGGGGGAAGGCGGAATTCAGCCCCGACGACAGCTCTGGTCGAAATGGTGCGCACGACGACCCGGCCACAGGGGCCCGAGGTCGAAGAAGTTCGTACGCATGCCCCTATGAAAGCACACGCGTCACGCGCGCGGCGATGATCCGTGCGCAGTCGACGGACTCCGCGCGGGCCGTGTCCACCTCCAGGTCGTACACCACTCCCCGGTGCACCAGCTCCGCCTGGGACTCGGCCATCCCGGTCGCCCGGTCGCCCCGGGCGGTCTCGCGCCCGGCGGCCACCGCCGCGTCGCAGCGCACCCCGACCCACAGGACCTCCAGGCCGCGCAGCGCCTTGCGCCAGCGCTCCTGCGAGGCGGGACCGCCGAGGAAGACCTCGTCCACGACGACCCGCGCGCCCGCCTGGGCCATGGCGGCGACGCCCTGAGCCCAGGCCTCGTCCAGAGCCTTGAAGGCCTCGCCGACGCTGACCTCGCCGTCCGGGCCGAAGTCGATCCCGGTGTCAGAGGCCCGCATAGCCGCGGGCAGCGCGTCGACGAGGGTGTCGGCGCCGAAGGTCAGCCAGGGGTCCGGCAGCAGCAGAGCCTGCAGGCAGCGGGCGATCCCGGACTTGCCGGAGCTGGAGCCGCCGTTGAGCACGATCACTCGGGTGGGGGTGGACATCTGCACAGGCTCTCATTCTCCCGGCCGTTGGCGGGCCCGGTGGGCGGCCACCGTGGTGCGGCTGGCGCAGGTGTTGGAGCAGAAGCGGCGGCTGCGGTTGCGCGACTGGTCGACGAAGAAGCGCGGGCAGCCCTCCGCCCGGCAGCGGCCGACGGTGACGTCCGGTGTCCCGCAGGCGATGTGGGCCAGGGCGGCGGCGCAGGTCCGGCCCAGCCAGCGGGCGGCGGGCTCGCCGTCGGGCGCGTAGTGCAGATGGGCGGTGCCGGGGCCGTCGTGGTCGCTGACGTGCAGGCGGGGCGGGAAGCGGGTGAGCAGCCGGTTGACGGGGCCGAGCGGCCCGCCGTCGGCGACGGCGGCGACGGCCGCACGCAGGGCGGGGAGCAGGGCCGCGAGCTCGGGCCACTGCGGCGGGTGGATGCGGTGCTCGCTGAACATCTGTGCCGTTTCCGGGCTCAGGTCGGCCGGGCTGCCCGCTGTCCCGTCGGCGTTGACGATCTCCACGGCCAGCCGGGCAACATTGCCCATGTAGTCCTCGTAACGCACTTGACCACCTACCTGTTCGCTGCGACCGTAGCCGTCATGACTCATGACGCCACCTACTTTGCCGTACCCGCACTCGCCGCCGCCCGCCACCTCCAGCGGGCCGGCCAGTGGGACACCGCCCTGCGGTACCTCCCGGACGGCCCGGCCGGAGCCGCGCTGCGCGCCGAGATCCTCGTCGACCGGCAGTCCTGGCGGCTGGACCCGTTCGACGAAGCCCTCGCCGCGGTCGGGGCGGCGGCCGGCGCGGAGCCCGAGCTGGCCGCCTTCCTCACCGCACAGCTCGAATACTTCCGGCTCCTGCGCAAGCTGGACGGCGCCCCGCTCGGCCCCGACCCCGCCGAGGCCTTCGGCTTACTGGACGGCCACGCCCCGCTCGCCGGCTGGGCCGCCTTCTGGCACTCCATAACCCTGGACAACCTCCACGGCGACGCCACGGCCGCGGCCGCCGGATACGCCCGCGCCCTGACCCTCGCCCGAGCCGCCGACGACCCGCTGCTGGAGTCGTACGTCGTCCGCCACCAGGGCGGCCAGGCACTCGACGACGGCGACCGCGAGCGCGCGACAGCCCTCGCCCGCCGCTCCCTCCAACTGCGCGCCGGCTGCGGTGCCCGCCCGCACGTGGCCGCCGCGCAGGCCCTGCTCGCGGACGCGCTCGGCGAGACCGAGGAGGCCGCGGAGCTCCGCTCCATCCTCGCGCGCACCGCCGACGAGCTGGACCTGGCGTGGCTCAAGCAGGAATGATCGCCGTGTGCGCGTGATGACGTGGAATCTGTGGTGGCGATTCGGGCCCTGGGAACAGCGGCAGCATGCGATTCTCGACGTCCTGCGCGACATCCGGCCCGACGTGATCGGGCTCCAGGAGGTCTGGGCCCAGGGCGACGACAACCTCGCCGCCTGGCTCGCCGGCGAACTCGGCATGCACTGGACCTGGGTCGCCTCCGACGCCCCCTGGCGGTTCCACAAGCGCCTCGGCGACGCCACGGTCGACGTCGGCAACGCGGTCCTCAGCCGCTGGCCCATCGCGGAGCACGCCTCACTCCGGCTCCCTGTCGACGACGGCACGGACGACGGCCGCACGGCCCTGTACACGCTGCTGGACGCGCCCGGGCACCAAGTGCCCTTCTTCACCACGCACTTGAACTCCGCCCCGCGTGAATCCGCGGTGCGGTGCCGGCAAGTCGCCGCCGTCGCCCGCTTCGTCGCGGAGCGCGGTTCCGGCGCCGGCACGGACCACCCGCCCATCGTCACCGGCGACTTCAACGCCGAGCCGGACTCGGACGAACTACGGCTGTTCGGCAGCCAGGGACTCATGGACGCCTGGCACCTCGCCGACCCGCAGGCACCGTCCGTCACCTGGGACCTGGCCAACGACTACCCCTCACTCACCTTCGAGCGCGGCTGGCGCATCGACTACATCCACGTCGGCCTCCCCGGCCCCGGCGGCCTCGGCACCATCCGCTCCGCCCGCCGCGCGGGCGACGTCCCTGTGGACGGCGTATGCCCCTCGGACCACGCGGCGGTCGTCGCGGAGCTCGGTCCGTGACCCGGGTGCCGTTTGCCATGGCCGAGGGTTCCGTCCTCAATCGCCGGACGGGCTGGGTTGGCCGTGGGGTCGGGGGCGCCTGCCGGGGTCTCTCTCCTCGGCGCTCGCGACTCCGGCACCTTCAGTTCCTACCCGGGATCCTCGCTCGTCGCCTGCGGGAGAACCCCTCCACCGCCCCCTCCCGGCCGGATAGCAAGTTTCAGCCCGTCCGGGCTGGAGGACCCGTACCCCCAACGGCCGGTGGCCGCGAACGGGCCGAAGGGGACGGTGGAGGGATGCGCCCGGAAGCGACGAGCGAGGATCCCGGGCACGAACCGGGCCGACCCCAGTCGCGAGCGCTGAGGACGCAGTCCCGGCAGGCGGCCCCGACCGTAGGACAAGGGCGGGCGCACACCGGCCGACCCAGCCCGTCCGGCGCTTGAGGACGGAACCGCCAGCCATGGCAGCCGGCACCGCAACGGCACCGCTACCGCACCGCTACCGCACCGCAACGGCACCGCTACCGCACCGCGGCCGCCGCCGTGGCCGCCGCCCAGCGGTAGTCCGCCTTGCCACTGGGGGAGCGCTGGACGCGCGCCGTGAGGACGAGGCTGCGCGGAATCTTGTAGCCGGCGAGGCGGGCGCGGCAGTGGGCCTGGATCTGCTCCAGGGTGAGCGGCGCAGCGCCCTCGCGGAGCTGGACGACGGCGGAGACGTGGTTGCCCCACTTGGGGTCGGGGACGCCGGCGACGAGGGCGTCGTAGATGTCGGGGTGGGCCTTGAGGGCCTCCTCGACCTCCTCCGGGTAGACCTTCTCGCCGCCGGTGTTGATGCACTGGGAGCCGCGGCCGAGGACGGTGACGACGCCGTCGTCGCCGACGGTGGCCATGTCGCCGAGCAGGACCCAGCGTTCGCCGTCGCGCTCGAAGAAGGTCTGGGAGGTTTTGTCCGGGTCGTTGTAGTAGCCGAGGGGGACGTGTCCCCGCAGCGCGATGCGGCCGGGTTCGCCGGGCGGAACGGGCAGCAGCGTGGCGGGGTCGACCACCGTGATGTGGGAGTTGACGCGCAGCCGGAATCCCTTGGCGGGGCCGGAGTCGTCGGTGGCCGTGCCGTTGAAGCCGGATTCGGAGGAGCCGAAGTTGTTGATGATCACGACGTTGGGCAGGAGCTCGTGGAACTGGGCGCGTACGGTCTCCGACATGATCGCGCCGGAGCTGGAGACGGTGAAGAGCGAGGAGCAGTCGGCGCCCTTGAGCGGCCCGGCGAGGGCGTCGGCGAGCGGCCGCAGCATCGCGTCGCCGACCAGGGAGATGCTGGTGACCCGCTCGCGCTCGACGGTGTGCAGCACCTCCTCGGGGACGTACTTGCGGTGAATGACCACCTTCTGGCCGAAGTTGAAGCCGATGAAGGCGGTGAGCGTGGAGGTGCCGTGCATCAGCGGGGCGGTCGGGAAGAAGACCAGTCCCTCGCCGCCCGCCGCGACCCGCTCGGCCAGCTCCTCGGGCCGTTTGACGGGCACGCCGGTGGGGGCGCCGCCGCCCATGCCGGAGAAGAAGAGATCCTCGTGCCGCCACATGACGCCCTTGGGCATGCCGGTGGTGCCGCCGGTGTAGATGATGAACTGGTCGTCGGGGGAGCGCGGGCCGAAATCCCGGTCCGGTGAGCCGGACGCCTCGGCCTCGGCGAAGGGGACGGGCGGGACCGCCGGTTCGGCGGTTCCGGCGGGCGGTGCTTCGCCTACGCGGATGAGGTGCCGCAGCCGCTGCGTGCCGGCGAGCGCGGTGGTCACGCGCGGGGTGAACTCGGTGTCGTAGACGAGCGCCACGAGGTCGGCGTCGCGGAAGAGATAGACCAGCTCGTCGGCCACGTAACGGTAGTTGACATTGACCGGGACCGCGCGGATCTTCAGGCACGCGAGCGCGGTCTGCAGGTACTCGACGCAGTTGTAGAGGTACAGGCCGACATGCTGCTCGGGCCCGATGCCGTTCGCGGCGAGATGATGGGCGAGCCGGTTCGCGGCGGCGTCCAGCTCGGCGTAGGTGAGCCGGCGCTCCGCGCCCGTGCCTGGGTGGTCGATGTGGGCCAGCGCTTCACGGTGCGGTACGACGTCCACGACCGACTCGAAGAGGTCGGCAAGGTTGTACTCCACGGCTCCTCCATGAGGCTCGGCGCCCGTCATTAGAGCGCTCCGTGCGTGCGCTGTGAAGGGGGTTCGCAGCAGAATCTGACTGGTAGTCAGAAAAGTATTGAACTTGACCTGCGCCTACTGCAACCTGTTCTAGGGCCTGTCCGGCGGATCTCCGTGGGGAAGGAGCGGTGTCTGGTGCCTGCGATGGCAAGGCGGAGGAAGGAAGCGACGCGGAGCGTCGTTGACTGACGACAACGCCGCCAGCGCTGGTGCCAGGCGCCGCGACGCCACGGAGATCCGCCGGACAGGCCCTAGGTCTGCGATGGGAGGACGGACCATGGGCGGCACCGAACACCTCACGGTGGAGCGCGTCGGCGCGACACTCGTACTCACCCTCAACCGGCCGGAGGCGAAGAACGCGCTGTCGCTGCCGATGCTCGTCGGCCTGCACGACGGCTGGCTCGAAGCCGATGAGGACGACACGATCCGCTCTGTCGTCCTCACCGGCGCCGGCGGTTGCTTTTGCTCCGGCATGGACCTCAAATCGCTCGCCTCCAATGGCGGCCTGACGGGGCAGCAGTACCGCGACCGGCTCACCGCCGACCCCGATCTGCACTGGAAGGCGATGCTCCGCCACCACCGCCCCCGCAAACCCGTGATCGCCGCGGTCGAGGGCCACTGCGTCGCCGGCGGCACGGAGATCCTGCAGGGCACCGATATCCGCATCGCCGGCGAGAGCGCCGTCTTCGGCCTCTACGAGGTCCGCCGCGGCCTCTTCCCGATCGGCGGCTCCACGGTGCGGCTGGCCCGGCAGGTGCCGCGCACGCATGCGCTGGAGATGCTGCTGACCGGGCGGCCCTACACGGCGGAGGAAGCCGCAGCCATCGGTCTGATCGGCCATGTCGTCCCCGACGGCACCGCCCTCGACAGGGCGCTGGAGACGGCTGAGCTGATCAACGCGAACGGTCCGCTGGCGGTGGAGGCTGTGAAGGCCTCGGTGTACGAGACGGCCGAGCTGTCGGAGGCGGAGGGCCTGAAGCTCGAACTGGAGCGCGGCTGGCCGATTTTCGCCACGGCGGACGCGAAGGAAGGGTCGAAGGCCTTCGCGGAGCGGCGCCCGGCGGTGTTCCGCCGTGAGTAAGGCCCTGGTTCAAGCGCAACAACCCATCCACCAAAGGCGAGGGCAACACCCATGCTGACCGCCCCACTGGTCGTCGAATTCCCTTTCACCCGCTCCCTCGGCCCCGTACAGAGCGCGTTCCTCACCGGTCTGCGCGAGCGCACCGTGCTCGGCGTGCGCACCGCCGGCCGCAGGGTCCTGGTGCCGCCCGTCGAGTACGACCCCGTCACCGCCGAGGAGATCCGCGATCTCGTCGAGGTGGCCCCGACCGGCACCGTCACCACCTGGGCCTGGAATCCGTCCCCCCGCCCGAACCAGCCCCTGAGCACGCCGTTCGCCTGGGTGCTGGTGCGCCTGGACGGGGCGGACACCGCGCTGCTGCACGCGCTGGACGCACCCGGGCCGGAGGCCGTGCGCAGCGGGATGCGGGTCCGGATCCGGTGGGCGCGGGAGCGGGTCGGGGCGATCACGGACATCGCCTGCTTCGAACCCCACGACGGCGGAATCACCGCCCGGGCGGTCCCCCACAGCGGCGAGTTCGCCGACCCCGTCACCGGGATCACGGCCCCGGCCCGCCTGGACTACACCTACAGCCCCGGCCGTGCGCAGACCCGCTACCTCACCGCGCTCGAAGCCGACCGCCGGACGCTCGGCGAGCGGTGCCCCTCCTGCCGGAAGGTGTACGTGCCGCCGCGCGGGGCGTGCCCGACCTGCGGGGTGGCCACCAGGGAGCAGGTGGAGGTGGGCCCGCGCGGCACCGTCACCACCTACTGCATCGTCAACATCAAGGCGCGCAACCTCGACATCGAGGTCCCCTACGTCTACGCCCACATCGCCCTCGACGGCGCCGACCTGGCCCTGCACGGCCGGATCGGCGGCATCCCGTACGACCAGGTCCGGATGGGCCTGCGCGTGGAGCCGGTCTGGACGGGCGACGGCCGCTACCCCGACCACTACCGCCCGACCGGCGAGCCGGACGCCGACTACGAGGCATACAAGGAGCTGTTGTGACCACGCTGATGCCGACGCGCGACGTGGCGATCGTGGCGTTCGCCCAGACCCGGCACGTACGCGACAGTGCGGCCGACTCCGAGGTCGAGATGCTGATGCCGGTGCTGCACGACGTGCTGGCTCAGGTCGGCCTCAAAACGGGCGAGATCGGCTTCACGTGCTCCGGCTCGTCCGACTACCTCGCGGGCCGGGCCTTCTCCTTCACGATGGCCCTGGACGGGGTCGGGGCCTGGCCGCCGATCTCGGAGTCCCACGTCGAGATGGACGGGGCCTGGGCGCTGTACGAGGCCTGGGTGAAGCTGCTCACCGGGGAGGCGGAGACCGCGCTGGTGTACGCGTACGGGAAGTCCTCGCCCGGCGAGGTGCGTGACGTTCTGACCCGGCAGCTGGACCCGTACTACGTCGCCCCGCTGTGGCCGGACTCGATCGTGCTGGCGGCGCTTCAGGCGCAGGCGCTGATCGACGCGGGCGAGACCGACGAGGACGGGCTGGCGGCGATCGCCGGGCGCAGCCGCAGCGACGGCGCGCGCAATCCGTACGCCCAGCTCGGCGGCGAGCACGCGCAGGGGGACTACGTGGTACGCCCGCTGCGCCGCGCCGACTGCCCGCCCGTCGGGGACGGCGCGGCGGCCGTGGTCCTGGCCGCCGGGGACACCGCCAGGCGGCTCTGCGCACGCCCGGCGTGGATCCGGGGGATGGACCACCGCATCGAGGCCCACAGCCTGGGCGTACGGGACCTCACCGACTCGCCGTCCACGCGTCTGGCGGCCGGCAACGCGGGAGCCTTCGACGCGCCCGTGGACACCGCCGAACTGCACGCGCCCTTCAGCTCCCAGGAGGTCGTGCTGCGCAAGGCGTGCCGCCTGGCCGACGATGTCGTGGTCAACCCCTCGGGCGGCCCGCTCGCCGCCAATCCCGTGATGGCCGCCGGACTGATCCGCCTCGGGGAGGCCGCCATGCGCATACAGCGCGGGGAATCGGAACGGGCCCTTGCGCATGCCACGTCGGGGCCGTGTCTGCAGCAGAACCTCGTCGCCGTCCTGGAGGGAGAGCGCTGATGAGCAAGGAACCCGTCGCCGTCATCGGGATCGGCCAGACCAAGCACACCTCGGCGCGCCGGGACGTCTCCATCGCCGGGCTGGTCCGGGAGGCGGCCGTCCGCGCCCTGGAGGACGCCGGGATGGGCTGGCAGGACATCGACGCGGTCGTCATCGGCAAGGCCCCGGACTTCTTCGAGGGCGTGATGATGCCGGAGCTCTACCTCGCCGACGCCCTCGGCGCGGTCGGCAAACCGATGCTGCGCGTGCACACCGCCGGTTCCGTCGGCGGCTCGACCGCCCTGGTCGCTGCCAACCTGGTCGCCGCCCGCGTCCACCGGACCGTACTGACCCTGGCCTTCGAGAAGCAGTCCGAGTCCAACGCCATGTGGGGCCTGTCCCTTCCGATCCCCTTCCAGCAGCCGCTCCTGGCCGGGGCGGGCGGCTTCTTCGCACCCCATGTGCGCGCCTACATGCGGCGCACCGGCGCGCCGGACAGCATCGGCTCGCTCGTGGCGTACAAGGACCGCCGCAACGCGCTGAAGAACCCGTACGCCCACCTCCACGAGCCGGACATCACCCTGGAGAAGGTCCAGGCCTCACCCATGCTCTGGGATCCGATCCGCTACTCCGAGACCTGCCCCTCCTCGGACGGCGCCTGTGCGATGGTCCTCGCCGACGCGGCATGCGCAGGCCGGGCCCCGCACCCGGCGGCATGGGTGCACGGCGGCGCCATGCGCAGCGAGCCGACGCTTTTCGCGGGCAAGGACTTCGTCAGCCCGCAGGCGGGCCGCGACTGCGCGGCCGACGTCTACCGGCAGGCCGGGATCGCCGATCCGCGCCGCGAGATCGACTGCGTCGAGATGTATGTGCCCTTCTCCTGGTACGAGCCGATGTGGCTGGAGAACCTCGGCTTCGCCGCCGAGGGCGAGGGCTGGAAGCTCACCGAGTCCGGCGTCACCGAGCTCGACGGTGATCTGCCCGTCAACCCCTCCGGCGGCGTCCTGTCCACCAACCCCATCGGCGCCTCCGGCATGCTGCGCTTCGCCGAGGCCGCCCTCCAGGTACGCGGCCGCGCCGGCGAGCACCAGGTGCCCGGCGCCCGCCGAGCCCTGGGCCACGCCTATGGCGGCGGGGCGCAGTTCTTTTCCATGTGGCTGGTCGGATCCGACCGTCCCGGGGCGTGAATCGGGCGCCGGGATGGGCAGGTTGTTCCTTGACCTGTCCGGCAACCGGCGGGCTGTATACGCTGGGCCCGGACGACGATGTCGGGAGGAGCGGACGTGTCCGAAAGCACGATCGATGACCGGCCGGCCAGGGAGCACAAGCCGGACCTTGACCTCACGAACGCGGAGTGGCTGTCGACCAGTCCGAGCACCGGAGACGTCCAGATCGCCTTCATCGAGGGCTTCGCCGCCATGCGCGACCGCCGCAACCCGGACGGCCCGGCGCTGATCTTCACCCCCGCCGAGTGGCGCGCCTTCGTACTGGGCGCCCGCGACGGCGAGTTCGACCTGACCTGAACCTGAAGGTGAACCTGAAGGCCTGAGCGCCGGGCGGCCGTTCGCGGGCGCCCGGCTCAACTCCGCTGCGGGGCCGCCGGTGCCCCGGGCGTTGTGAGGTGAGCCCACGGGCGCTCCCTGCCGAGGCTGACGGCGGCGATTCCGGTGGTGTCGTACCGGGTGGTCTCCAGCGACCACTCCAGGGTGCCGCGCATGAGGTTGCGCATTCCGCTCACGTAACGCATGACCTGCTTCGCCACGAGGGGCGGGACGCCTGAGGCGGCGAGGGCGGCGGGCAGTCCCGCGGCGAGGTGACGGAAGCGCGCGACGCGGGAGTTGGAGGTCGCGGCTATCCGGCGCACCGCTTCCTCCAGGCCGCAGCCGAGGTCGTGGCGCAGGACGACGACGCTGTTGTTGACGTCCCCGACGGCCAGTTCCTTGTCGAGGGAGACGATGTCGTTGACGAAGATCACCACATCGGCGGTGATCCGGCGCATCTCGGCGAGCGGGAAGCCGGCGTGCAGCTCACCCGGGAGGGCGTAACCGCCGCACCGCTCGAGGAAGTCCAGACAGGGCTGGACGCCTATCGACTCGCGCCGCCCGCGCAGGAACTCCTGCAGCGGGGGAAGGCTCGCGCCGGTCCGGTTGCGGGCCTCCCACCGGTAGGCGCGCAGATAGGCCCGCCAGTGGGTACGGAAGCGGTGCCGCCACAGGACCGGGGTGCCGGCGGTGGAGCGGACCCAGATGTCGCGGAATCCGGCCGTGAGCGGGGTGAGAGGGGACAGCGGCAGCGGGCCGTCCTCGTACATGGTGCGCACGACGGCCTCGACCACGGCGGTGACCTCGTCCGGCCGGCGCCCGAGCTCGCCGTCGAACTGGTCGTCGAAGACGAAGAACCAGGCGTTCAGGTCGGCGGCCAGGTCGAGGTCGTGCGGCGAGGCGTCCGGGTAGAAGTAGGCCATCAGCCGTTCCAGCCGCAGCGCGTCGTACTCCAGGACCGCCGAGGACTCCTCCTCCAGCATGCCGAACCGGCGCAGCCAGCGCAGCGTGTGCCGGCGGGAGCGCTCGGCGGCGGGGTTGAGGCGCGGCGTGAACGGGACGGTGAGCGGGGACAGGCGCGCGGAGGCCGAGGTGTCCGTCATCTTCCAACTCCTGGCGGGGAAACGGGGAGGGGTGACGTGCGCCCCGGCAGCCACCAGGGAATCCGAGTGAACGGCAGCGCCCGATCGCGGAGCAAGGCGCCGGGGCGCACAACCGGGTGCATGGCGTATACCGACAGGAGTGCGGAATTCATTTCACGCCCCCCTGTGCCGCGCGCGCCGCCGATATGGCCGGACATGACCGCAGTGGGTCCCGGCGGGCGTACGCTCGGTGCTACTTGCCGCTGGGCCTACAGCCAGGGAACGGAATCGGGCACATGACGGACGAAGGCGGGCAGTCGGCACGCGGGCGGCGTCCACTGACCGAGAGGGACGCCGAACTCACCGCTATCGACGCGGCGTTGACCGATCTGTGCGACACCGGGACCGGGCCGCCCACGGCCCGGCACGGCGGCCTGCTCGTCTACGCCGGGCCGGCCGGCTCGGGGAAGACGAGCCTGCTGGGCGAGGTGCGCAGGAAGGCTGTCGCGAGAGGCTGCACGGTGCTCTCGGCGCGCGGCGGCGAGCAGGAACACCACATGGCCTTCCATGTCGTGCGCCAGCTGGTCCAGCCGGTCCTGGCCGCGGCCTCCGAGGAGGAACACCGCCGGATCATGGGCAGTTGGTACGACATCGTCGCCCCTGCCGTCGGGCTGGTGGCGGCGGAGGGCGTCGGCGCCCCCGACCCGACCGGTGTGCGCGACGGCCTGGACTGGCTCGTGACCCGGTTCGCGGTGCGGCACACCCCCTGCGTCCTGATCCTGGACGACGCCCACTGGACCGACCCCGAGACCCTGTCCTGGCTCGCGGCCTTCGCTCCCCGGGCCGAGGAACTGCCGATGCTGGTCGTCCTCGCCTACCGCCCGGATGAACTGCCCCCGCAGGGCACGGCGTTCCGTAAGCTGGCCGAGCGCAACGGCTCCCGCCCGTTCGACCTGCTGCCGCTGACCCCCGGGGCGGTCGGCCGGATCGTCCACGACACCCTCGGCGCGGGCGCCGACGAGCCCTTCCGCCACGAGTGCTGGGCCGTCACCGGAGGCAACCCCTTCGAGGTCGTGGAACTCCTCGCCAAGGTGCGCGACCGCGGCCTCAAACCCCAGCAGGAGAACATCCCCGAGCTCCGGGAACTCGCCTCCGCCGTCAAGGGCAGCGGCCTGATCACCCGCATCGAACGGCTCGGCACCTCCGCCGTCCGGCTCGCCTACGCCACCGCGGTCCTCGGCGCGGCCACCACCCCGGCACTCGCGGCACGGATCGCGGCGCTCGGCGGAGAGGAGGCCGCCGACGCCATCGACCGGCTGCGCGTCGCCCGGATCCTCACCGGCGGTACGGATCCGGACGAGCCGGTGGACTTCGTCCACCCGCTGATCGCCACCTCGGTCTACCGGTCGATCCCGGGCGCCTTGCGCACCGGCATGCACGGCGAGGCGGCGGTGGCCGTCGTCGAAGCCGGACTCGGGGCGGCGGCCACCGCCCGCCACCTGCAGGAGACCCCGGCCGAGGGCGACCCGTGGGTCGTCGCCCAGCTGCGCGAGGCCGCCCGCGAATACCTGCGGTCCGGAGCGCCAGAGGCCGCCCGCCGCTGCCTCGCCCGCGCCCTGCGCGAACCCCCGCCGTTCGGGGACCGCGCGGCGGTCCTGTTCGAACTCGGCTGCTCCTCCCTGCTCGCCGAGCCCGCCACCACCGTCAACCATCTGCGCTCCGCCCTCGAACAGCCCGATATCGCCCCCGCCCTGCGCGAGGCCATCACCTACCGGCTGGCCCAGGCACTGGGCCACAGCGACCGCATGGCGGAAGCCGCCCAGGTCGTGGCCGAGGAGGCCCGGCAGTCCGCCAGCGCGAAAACCCGCCTGCGCATGCAGGCCGAGCAGTTCATGTGGAACGCCTTCCGCGCCGACGAGGCGGACTCCCCGGTCCGCTCGCGCAGGCTCGCCAAACTCGCCGACCACCTCACCGGCCGCGGCCTCGCCGAGCGCTACATCTTCGGCCTGCGCGGCTGGGACGCGATGGTGCGCGGCGAGCCCGCCGCCACCGCACTGCGGTACGCCGACAAGGCCCTGGGCGACGGCCTCAGCTGGACCGACGACAACTGGGGCTTCGAGGTCCCGGTCCTGGTCGCTCTCACCTACATGTACTGCGACCAGCCGGGCCAGGCCGAGCTGCTCTTCACCCAGGGCATCGCCGAATGCGAGCGCAAGGGCTGGCGCGGCGCCCATCTGTCCTTCGGATTCACCCTCCTGGGCTACATCCGCTTCCGGCGCGGCCGGCTCGCCGAGGCTGAGGATCTGGTCCAGGCCGGTCTGCGGATCGCCAACCGGGTCGGCAGCCAGGTCCCGGCCCAGTGGTTCGCGCTCGGCATCCTGATCGAGATCCTGCTCGCCAGGGGACGGGTCGGCGAGGCCCGGCAGCTGGCCGACACCTTCCACTACGGGGACGTGGTCCCCAACGCCGTCGTCTATCCCGATTCCGCGACCGTCTACACCGGCCTTCTGCTCGCCGAAGGGCTGCGCAAGGACGCCGAACAGCGCCTCACCGCCGTCGGCGCCCGCTTCGACGCGCGCGGCATGCGCAACCCCGCCTGGTGCCCCTGGCAGCTCAACCTGTCCTCCGCCCTGGCGCTCGCCGACCCCGAACGGGCCGCCGCCCAGGCCGCCGAGGCACTCGCCCGGGCCCGGCAGTTCGGGACCCAGTCCGCCATCGGGCAGGCCCTCCTGGCCGCCGCCGAGGTCGCGTCCGGCCCGGAGGAGCTGAACCTCCTCACCGAGGGCGTCCGGCACCTGGAGCGCTCACCGGCCGCGTACGACCTGGCCCGCGGCCTGGTCGCCCACGGCTCCGCGCTGCGCCGCGCCGGCCTGCCCCAGGATGCCGCCGACCAGCTCTACCGCGGGCTCGAAGGCGCAGTGCACTGCGGCGCCGACAGTCTCGCCGCCCGGGCCCGCGACGAACTCGCCGCCGCCGGACTGCGCCCGCTACCGCTGCGGTACGCCGACACCGACGGCCTCACCGCCCAGGAGCGCGCCGTGGCCGAACATGCCGCCCGCGGACAGGGGACCGCCGCGATAGCCGAGGAACTGGGCATCAACGAACGGGCCGTCAGCCGGTTGCTGTCCGCCGCCTGCCGCAAGGTCGGCACCGACCACGCCGGACTGTCCAGGGCCCTCACCAAGGGAATGGAGGGCCTGCGCGGCTCCTGACGTCGCAGTCGCTGACCGTGCGTCATCCCGTGGCTCCAAAGAGGCTCCAAAAAGGGGCCCTCGCGGCGCCCGGAAGCGTACGCTGGGGGATCGGCAGGGGCGCACCCGCGCCACCGGGCCTGGGGGTCGAGGATGCCGCAGTACGTCGCACGCGCCGGGCGGTTGCTGCTCGAACGCGAGGCCGAACTCATCGCCGTGGACGAGGCGCTGGGTGAACTCACCGGGCTGCGCGCCGAGAGCGCCGGCAGCGGCGCCGCCCGCGACAGCGCCCACGGCCGGCCGCGCGGCGGGCTGCTCGCGTTCTCCGGGCCCGCCGGACTCGGCAAGACCACCCTTCTCGCCGAGACCTGCCGTCGAGCCGCCGCCCGGGGCTGCACGGTGCTGTCCGCCCGCGGCGGCGACCAGGAACAGCAGGTCGCCTTCCACGTGGCCCGGCAGCTCCTCCAGCCGCAGCTCGCCGGAGCCGGCGACGCCGCACTGCGCGCCACGCTCGGCAGCTGGTACGGCATCGTCGGCCCGGCCCTGGGCCTGTGCACCGCGGCCGGCGGCGCGCCGCCCGACCCGCAGGGCATCGGCGACGGCCTGGACTGGGTGCTCACCCACCTCGCGGTGCAGCGCGCCCCGGTCGTGCTCGTCCTGGACGACGCGCACTGGGCCGACCCCGAGTCGCTGCGCTGGCTGTCCGCCTTCGCGCCGCGCGCCGAGGACCTGCCCATGCTGATCGTCGTCGGCTACCGGCCCGACGAACTGCCCGCCCACGCCGAGTCGTTCCGCGGCCTGCCGGGCCGCTCGGGCACCCGCCCCATCGGCCTCGAACCGCTCAGCGCCCAGGCCATCGGCCGGCTCGTGCGCGGCTCGGTGGGCGAGCACGCCGACGACGCCTTCTGCCGGGAATGCTGGGCCGTCACCGCCGGCAACCCCTTCGAGGCCGTCGAGCTCACGGCCAAGGTCCGGGACCGGGGACTTCGCCCCGACGAGTCCAGCGCCCACCTGCTGCGCGACCTCGCCGCCGCCGTCAAGGGCCGGGGCCTGATCACCCGGCTGGAACGGCTCGGGCCCTCCACCGTGCGCTTCGCCTGGGCCGCTGCCGTACTCGGCACCTCCATCCCGCCCGCGCTCGCGGCGAGCGTCGCGGGCCTGGGCGGCGAGGAGGCCGCCGACGCCGTCGACCGGCTGCGGGAGGTCCGCATCCTCACCGGCGGCGAGCGGCTGGAGTTCGTCCACCCCCTCATCGCCACCGCCGTCTACCGGGCGATCCCGGACGCCGTCAGGGTCGCCCTGCACGGTCAGGCCGCCTGGTCGGTCGTGGACGCCGGATTCGGCCCGTCGATGGCCGCCCGCCACCTCCTGGAGACCCACCCCGAGGCCGACCCCTGGGTCGTCCAGCAGCTCCGCCAGGCCGCCCGCGACACCCTGCGCGCGGGCGCCCCCGACGCCGCCCGCCGCTACCTCGCCCGCGCCCTGCGCGAGCCGCCGTCCCCCGAGGAGCGGGCCGCCGTCCTGTACGAACTCGGCTGCTCCTCCCTGCTCACCGAGCCCGCCACCACCGTCAACCACCTGCGCGCCGCCCTGGAGGAGCCGATCGCCGACGCCGCCCTGCGCGACGGCATCGTCTACCGGCTCTCCCAGTCCCTCGCCCACAGCGACCGCCTCGGCGAGGCCGCCGACACCGTCGGTCAGGCGGCCCGCACCGCCACCAGCGCCAAAACCCGCCTGCGCATGCAGGAAGAGCAGTTCATGTGGGACGCCTTCCGCTCCGACGAACCCGACTCGCCCGCCCGCTCCCGCCGCCTCACCCGCCTCGCCGAGCGCCTCACCGGCCGCGATCTCACCGAGCGCTACATCATCGGCCTGCGCGCATGGGACGCCACCCTGCGCGCCGAACCCGCCGGCACCGTCATCCGCCATGCCGAACGCGCCCTGCGCGGCGGGCTGCCCTGGGCCCACGAGGACTTCGGCTTCGAGGTGCCGGTCCTGGTCGCCATGACCTTCATGTACGCCGACCGGCCCGGCCGCGCCGAAGAGCTCTTCGCCACCGGCATCGCCGACTTCGAACGCCAGGGCTGGCGCGGCGCCCACCTCGCCTTCGGCTACGCCCTGCTCGGCTACGTACGCTATCGGCGGGGCCGCCTCACCGAGGCCGAGGACTTCGCCCGCGACGGCCTGCGCCTGGCCGAGCGGGTCGGCCGCGGCACCCCCGTCCAGTGGTACTGCGTCGCGATCCTCGTCGAAGTCCTGCTCGCGCGCGGCCGGACCCGGGAGGCGACGGCGCTCGCCGAGGAGTACGACTTCGGCGCGCCCTTCCCCGCCGCCGTGGTGTTCCCCGATGCGCAGGCCGTGTACGGCGAGCTGCTGCTCGCCCGCGGCCTGCACAAGGAAGCGGCCGCCGAGCTCGCCGCCGTCGGCCGCCGCCTCGACCCGCGCGGCATGCGCAACCCCGCCTGGTGCCCCTGGCAGCTCCACCTCGCGCTCGCCGAGTCCCACGACGCGCCCGACCGGGCCCGCGCCACCGCCCTGGAAGCGGTCGACCGCGCCCGGCAGTTCGGCACCGCCTCCGCCATCGGCAGCGCCCTGCGCACCGTCGCCGAGGTCACGCCGGGAAGCGACCGTGCCAAGACGCTCGAAGAGGCCGTCTCCTACCTGGAGCGCTCCCCGTCCGCGTACGAACTCGCCCGCGCCCTCGTCGACCACGGCGCCGCGCTCCGCCGCACCGGCAGCCTCCACGACGCCGCCGAGCAGCTCTACCGCGGCCTTGAGAGCGCCCTCCTCTGCGGCGCCGACGGCCTCGCCGAACGCGCCCGCGACGAACTCGCGGCCGCCGGACTGCGGCCCAGGCGCCTGCGCACGACCGACACGGACGCGCTCACGACGCAGGAACGCGCGGTCGCCGCCCGCTCCGCGCGGGGCGACTGCCCCGGGGACGTCGCCCGGGACCTCGGGATCGACGAGCGCGACGTGGCGCTGCTGCTGTCGGCGGTGTACCGGAAGGTCGGTACGGATCAGGCGGGGCTCGCGCAGGCGCTGGGCGACTAGGGCCTGTCAGGCCTTGGGCCCTGCGCGGGCCACCCCGTCGAGGTCACGGCGTGGCTCGCGCACCCGTACCATGGCTCCATGTCGTTCCTCCGCCGCCGCAGCGCCGCCCCGACCGGACCGGATTTCGACGTCCTGGCGATGGACCCGGGCGACTGGCCCGGCAACCTCGGCGCCGGGCTGCTGCCCGGGCCGGACGGCAGCTGCCAGGGGATCTTCCTGCGCTACGACCTGTTCGGCGGGCGCGGCCCGGCCATGCTGATCGGCAACCTCCCTGAGGGCTCCCCGGCGCGGGAGCTGGACGAGGGGCAGGTGCCGTTCGAGGTCGCGCAGCTGCTGGCCGCCCTCGGCAACGAGGAGCCGGTGACGGTCCTGGACATCGAGGACACCCCGGTGATGCAGGGCGACAATCTGCTGATCGTGCGCCGCGTCAAGCTCTCCGAGGGGCGTATCGCCTGCTCGCAGTTCGACCGCAGCGACGGCGTCCTGGTCACCATCGCCACCTGGGACCGGCCGATCACCGACGACTTGTACCAGCTGCTCAAGCCGCTGCCGGCGGAGATGTTCCAGCAGGGCTGAGCAGCCGGTACCCACGGTCTACGAGGTCAGCAGTCCTGCGACCGCTGCACCGTCACGTCGTCCGCCTTCACATAGGCGATCCGGTGCCCGAACTGGATCTCGTAGTACTCCTGCGCGCCCCGCACCACCACATGCTGCGAGGCGTCGAAGGTCACCGCCCGGAAGTACTCGCCCTGCGTCTTCAGGCCGATCACATAGTGCTGCCCCGCGAGCAGCTTGTACGACAGCGCCGAGACCGCCTGCACCGGCACGGTCGACGGATAGGCCGCCGCCTCCGGATAGGCGCGCCCGTACACCGGGATGTCGGTCAGGCCCTCCTTCGGGGTGATCACCAGCCCCTTGGCGTTGACGGCGGTCGGGTGCGCCTTGGGGTTGTGGAACCAGGCCTTCTGGCCGAGGTACCAGATCGCGGTCCAGTCGCCGTCGCGCCCGGCGACCGCGTACTGCTGGCCGGTGGAGGCCCGGGCGCCGGTGTCGTTGACGCCGGTCGTCGAGGCGCCGGTCGTGCCGTGCAGCCCGATGTCCTGGACCAGCGGGGCGTCCTCGCGCGGCTCGGTGTAGAGCCGGACGGCCGCGGAGCCGCGTGCCGGGCAGGTGTCGCCGGCCGTGACGCAGCCGGTGTAGAGCGGCTGGTTGGTCTCGTAGTCCGGCCGGATGGTGACCAGGCCGCCGCTCGGGCCGGCGGTGGCGCGCAGCGGGACGCCCATCAGTTCGAAGTAGTGCGCCCAGTCCCAGTAGGGGCCGGGGTCGGTGTGCATGCCGGAGATGTACGAGGTGACCGGGCCGGGGACGTTGTCGTGGCCGAGGATGTGCTGCCGGTCGAGCGGGATGCCGTACTTGTCGGCCAGGTACCGCACCAGCCGGGCGGAGCTGCGGTACATCGCCTCGGTGTACCAGGTGCCGGGGTCGGTGAGGATGCCCTCGTGCTCGACGCCGATGGACTTGGCGTTGACGTACCAGTTGCCCGCGTGCCAGCCCACGTCCTTGGTCTTCAGGTGCTGGTCGATGTGGCCGTCGGCGGAGCGGACGGTGTAGTGCCAGGCCAGATAGGTCGGGTCCTGGACCAGCTTGAGGGCGGTGTCCCAGCTGCCCTCGGTGTCGTGGATGACGATGTAGTCGATCTTCTGGTCGTTGGGGCGGTCGGCGAGGTCGTGGTTGCCGTAGTCGCCGTCGCCGAACTCCTCGTACGGAGCCGGGAGCCACTCGCAGGCGACATCGTCCGGGCACTCGGTCTGGCTGTCGTCGGCCGCCGCCTTGAGCGCGAGCCCCGGCAACTGGCCGGTGTCCGGAGCGACATCCGGCTCGGCGGCCAGGGCGATCCGCTGGCCGGTGTCGGTGGTGCGGGTCTCGCCGCCGCGGACCACGCCGAAGACGTCGTCGGCGAAGGCGGCGGCCGTGGCCGTGTCGTCCGCGCCCGAGTACGCGGCGACCGCGCCGTACCAGTCCGCCGGGTCGGAGGACGGGCCCAGCGGCTGGTCCAGGGACTTCTGGGTCGCGGCGAGCAGCGCCGCGCCGCCCGCGACGTTCGCCGACGGGTCCTCGCGCAGCGACTCCGCGGACAGGCCCGTGAGGCCGGCCGCGCGGTCCAGCGTGGTGAGCGAGGCGGGCAGGCCGGATGTGTCGGGAGCAGTCGCGGTCACCGTCGTGGCAAGCGGCCGCTCGGAGTCGCCGCGGGCGTCGTCGCCGCCGTCACCCGGCTGGGGGAAGTCGGCCAGCGCGGTCGCCGCGTCGGTCAGATGCATCGGGCCGTAGCCGCCGGTGACGCTCGGCAGACCCTGGTGGGTGTCCCAGCGCGACTCCAGATAGGAGACGCCGAGCAGCACGCTCTCGGGGACCTGGTAGCGCTCCGCCGCGTCGGCGAAGGCCTGTTGAAGCGTTAAGCCGTCCTGGCCCGCTACCGCGCTCGCGACTGGAGCCATCGGCAGCAGCGCGGCGACGGCGACCACGGCGGTCGCCAGGTGGGCGGATCTCGGCGAACATCGCACGTTGTGAGCCTCCTGTGGTGGTGGAGACCACAGAGGTATCCGCTTGACGCCTGCCCGTCAACCGCCGTCCGGGCGACCCCTGACGCACATCAGCGCCCGGGCCGGCGGATCATCCGGCTCGGGCGCTGTGGCCTGCTGCCACGTCAGGCGGGCATTGCGTTGCACGCTTTCCCGGTGAGCATTGTCACCGCGTTCCCACCGCCGCCCGCACCGCGCGGCGCGCGAGCCCGCAGTCGTCGTGCAGCCGGCGCAGCAGCAGCCGCTGCTCCTCGCCGACCTCGGCCGCGCCGGGTGCCGCCGGGACCGTGCTGCGCATGGTGCGCTGTACGGCGGTCTCGTACGTACGGATCTCGCGGGTGAGCACGAGCATCAGGTTGACCAGGAAGGAGTCACGGGCCGCCGGGCCCGCGGCCTGCGCCGACTGGCTGATCTGACGGCGGGTGACCGGGTCGTCGCCCAGTATCGACCACAGGACCGCCAGGTCGTATCCGGGCAGGTACCAGCCGGCGTGCTCCCAGTCCACCAGCACGGGTCCGGCGGGGGAGAGCAGCACGTTCGACAGCAGGGCGTCGCCGTGGTTGAACTGCCCCTGGACGTGGGCGAGTCCGTGCAGCAGCTTCTGCAGGTCGCCCATGTCGCGGTCGGTGAGCAGCCCGAGCTCGTGGTAGCGGGAGATCCGGGCCGGGTAGTCGATCGGCGCGTCGAAGACACCGGACGGCGGCCGCCACAGGTTCACCCGGGCGAAGGCCGACAGCGCCGCGCGCACGTCGCCGCGCGCCGGGGCCTCGGTCGGGTGCCGCCGGGTGGCCGCGACCCTTCCGGGCATCCGCTCCAGCACCAGCGTGCAGGACTCCGGGTCGGCGGCGATCAGCCGCGGCACCCTGGCCGGCGGACGGTGCCGCACGAACGCGCGGTATGCCGCTATTTCGTGCCGGAAGCGCTCCGCCCACGCGGGCGAGTGGTCCAGCAGGACCTTCGCCACGGCGGGGCTGCGTCCGGAGGTTCCGACCAGCAGGACGGAACGGCTGCTGCGTCGCAGCATCTGTACGGGGGCGAACTCGGGGCAAATCCGCTGCACCGAGGCGATGGCAGTGCGCAGCTGCGCGCCCTGGGGGCCGGTCAAGTCGAGTCTCCCGCTGAGCGGATGGGAGGTGCCCGCCGGTACGGGCCGCCTGGCGGCGGAGAAGGGGCGGGGGCGCAGTCCGGAATCGGTCCCGGGGACGTGGGACGGCCGGGGCGGTGCGGACACGGAGGACGATGCTGAATACATGAGGGGGAGACAGATCCCTTCGTGTGCCTGCGAGCTCTGAGGGTGAGTCGTAGTGCATTGGTACGGATGTTGCTGTGCGGGTCTTCGAGGGCGGGGCCGGCGCGTGGACGGGACCGAGCCGGTGTCGGCGTCCGGTCCCGCACCCTGGGGAATGCGGGTTCCGGGCCGGTGGTCCGGTCGTCCACGCGCCGTACGCCCTTCCCGGACAAGTACGCACCCCCAGCAACAGATGTTCAACGGTGACCGAAGAATGTTCTGAAGTGTTCGTACGTGACCATCCGGGACCGGCTGCTGCCGGCCGGGGTGGCGCATATTCACCTGACCATCGCCAGTGGGTGGCAGACCATCTGGCGCACCCTGGCGAACCCTGGCGAATGCTCGCGACCGGTGCGGACGGCCATTAGTGTCAAGTGTGCCGAGGAACCTGGGGGCATTGACGTGGCCAAGGAATCCAACACACGACTCGCGGACCTCTTCGCCCTCACGGGCTGGTCCAAGGGCGAACTCGCGCGGCTGGTCAACCGGCAGGCGGCGGCCACAGGCCACCCCCAGCTGGCGACCGACACCTCGCGGGTGCGCCGTTGGATCGAGACCGGGGAATCACCGCGCGAACCCGTGCCGACCGTGTTGGCAGCCTTGTTCACCGAGCGTCTCGGCCGTGTCGTAACCATCGAGGATCTCGGGTTCGGCCGGCACCGGCGTACGAGCAGTAAGAAGCAGTCCGTCAACGCCGACGGACTGCCGTGGCCACCGGAGCGAACTGCCGCGGTCCTCACCGAATTCACGGGAATGGACCTCATGCTCAACCGACGCGGTCTGGTGGGCGCGGGCGCCGCGCTCGCCGCAGGCTCCGCAATCACCGGCGCCATGTACGAATGGCTGCACGCCCAGCCGGCTGTCGCAGCCGGCCCCCCCTCGTTCGGCGGCGCGTTCGCCACCGACCTCATCCCGGTCTCGTCCGACCGGTACGAAGCGGCCCCTGTGGGCTCGGAGGAGATCGAGGCGCTCGAGCGCTCGGTCGAGGTCTTCCGCGCCTGGGACGCAGCCCGTGGCGGCGGGCTGCAGCGCAAGGCGGTCGTGGGCCAGCTCAACGAGGTGGGCGGAATGCTCTCCTACCAGCACCCGGCACACCTCAAGCGCAGGCTCTGGGGCGTGGCGGCCAACCTGGCCGTCCTGGCCGGATGGATGTCCCACGACGTGGGCCTGGAGCCCACCGCCCAGAAGTACTTCGTCATCGCCACCCATGCCGCCCGCGAGGGCGGCGACCGGCCGCGCGCCGGCGAGGCGCTCTCCCGCGCCGCGCGCCAGATGGTGCATCTGGGCCGGCCCGACGACGCGCTGGACCTGATGAAGCTCGCGAAATCCGGTTCCGGCGAGGAGAACCTGCCGCGCACCCGGGCGATGCTCCACACCATCGAGGCCTGGGCGCAGGCCTCCATGGGCCGCGGCCAGGCGATGCGGCGCACCCTGGGCGAGGCCGAGGACCTGTTCGTCTCCGACAAGGGCGATGTGCCTCCGCCGAGCTGGATGCAGAACTTCGACGAGGCGGATCTGCACGGCATGCAGGCCCTGGCCTTCCGTACGCTGGCCGAGCACGACCCGTCGGCCGCCAACCAGGCGCAGCTGCACGCCAAGCGCGCGCTGGAACTGCGCGCGACGGGCCACAACAGGTCCCAGATCTTCGACTACATCTCGCTGGCGTCGGCCTGCTTCATCGCCGACGATCCCGAACAGGCCGACACCTACGCCAGGATGGCGCTGCTGTCGATCGGGCAGACCTCCTCCCATCGCACCTGGGAGCGGCTGCGGCAGATGTACCGGCTCACCGGGCGGTACGCGGACTACACCAAGATCCAGGATCTGCGGGCGGAGCTCGACGCGGCACTGCCCAAGAGCCCGGTGGCGAAGGGCCGGAACACGGAGATCTAGGCCAACGGTCAACAGCCCTACGGCCAACAGCCCTACAGGAACCTGGCGATCAGCACGCAGGCGTCGTCCTCGCGTTGCGGCGCGCCGAGTTCCTCGACCACGATCCGTACGCAGTCCTGCGCGGTACGGGCCTGCTCGAACCGCGGGCCCAGACCGAGCAGACGCTGCGCGCCCGCAGTGGTGTCCGTCGCGGGGGTGAAGGCGGTGCGGCGTGGCACCAGGCCGTCGGTGTGCAGGACGAGCAGGTCGCCGGGGGCGAGCTGCTCGGTGGTCTGGGCGTAGCGCGCGCCGGAGGTCGCGCCGAGCAGTACGCCCTCGGGCGGATCCAGGACGCGCCCCGTCCCGTTGCGGAACAGCACCGGGGCGGGGTGTCCTGCCTGGGCCCAGGTGAGGGTGCGGTCCGCCGGGTCGTAGCGGCAGCACAGCGCGCTGCCCAGGGCGGGCTGGGCGGAGGTGTCCAGCAGCTGGTTGAGCCAGCCCATCAGGGGGCCCGGCGTCAGGCCGGCCACCGCCATGCCGCGCAGTGCGCCGAGCAGCATGGCCATGCCGGAGGTCGCGCTGACCCCGTGGCCGGTCAGGTCGCCGACGGTGAGCAGTGTGGCGCCGTCCGGCAGCGGCAGTGCGTCGTACCAGTCGCCGCCGATCAGGGCGCTGGTCCCGGAGGGGAGGTAGTGGGCCGCCACGTCGATGTCGGTGGGTCCGCCGCCCTGCGGGAACCGCAGGGAGCCGCGCCACGGCGGGAGCACGGCTTCCTGCAGCTCTACCGCCAGCCGGCGCTCGGTCTGCGCGATCTGCCGCTCGCGCTGCAGCGAGTCACGGGTCTCGCGCAGCGTGCGCTGGCCGCGGCGCAGCTCACTCACATCCCGGAGCACCGCCCACATGGAGGCGGTGCCACCGGTGGAGTCGAGCACCGGCTCGCCCACCATGTGCACGGTGCGCACGGAGCCGTCCGGACGCACGATGCGGAATTCGCAGTCGATCGGCCTGCCGTCCACCAGGCATCCGGTGACGACCTCGGTCAGTGTCTGCTGGTCCTCGGAGAACAGCCAGGAGGGCATCTCGTCGAGGGTCAGCGGGCCGTCCTGCGGGTCGCGTCCGAAGATCCGGTACAGCTCGTCGGACCAGTCCACCGCGTCCGTCAGCAGGTCCCACTCGGCGCTGCCGGCCCGGCCCAGGGCCTGTACGGCCGGGGCGTCGGGCGGTTCGGAGGCCGGGTCCGGGTGGGCGATCGCGGCCTGGTCGTCAACGGAGAGTCCGTCGCGGAGCTGGCCGAGATGCTCGCCCAGGTCGTCCAGCTGGTGCATGGCGAGATCGCAGAGCGCGCGCTGCCAGCGCAGCTGCGGGTCCTCCTCGTCGGCGGCCGTCGCCGAATCGCGGCGTACGGCGTCGACTTCGCCGCGCAGCCGGCGCGCCTGGGTGATGAGCGCTTCCACCGCACCGGGTTGCGGTGGCTGGGCGGAGGAATGATCCTCATGCAGATGGGACGGCATGACGCTCTCCGAACGTGTCTCCGATGTGGGCTCCGGTCGGCCGGGGCGACGGTAAGGCCAGTCACGACTGTGTCACAGGGTGCGACGCCCTGTAAGTGTTTCCGCGATACCCGATCCGGTGGTGCTTCCGGCATATGCCAGGCGCCTTCAGGCGGAATCCGCGGGTCCGCTGACCGGAGAAGAGTTTGAGAGCCGGGCGATCTGCGAAGATACCTCGCAACCGGCAGCGGAAATCCCGTTGCCAGTCCTGCCCCCCGCACCGGATGCTGACCTCATGTTCGATCCCGACATAGCGCCCAGTGGTTCCCTTCTCGGCCTCCTCCAGCGAGGACGCGGAGACGGGACCCTGCACGCCCTCGCGGCGCAGCGAGCCGACGCGCTCGCGGCCCTGGAGAGCTGCGTCCTGCGTGACCCCCGCCACGACTGGCGCGTGGAGTCCCGCTCCCTCTATTACGCGCGGCTCTACTCCGAGCTCGAGGGACCCCTCGACGGAATCGAACAACACCTCTTCCACCCGGACGATCTGCTGATCACCGACGAGCACCGCTGCGGCCTCGCCCTGTCCGTCCTCGGCCACCTCGCCGGCTACGGCCGCCGCGACGCGCTGCACCTGCTGCGCCGCTACGCCGAGGTGGGCGGCTCCTGGGAATGGGCCCTCGACGAACTCGCCGTTCGGGACGACGACGAGTCCCTGTGCTCGCTCGGCCCCGCCGTGCTCGCCCGCTTCCCGGTCACGCCCGAGGGTGACGGGCAGCTCGCCGAAGCCGTGCGCGAGGCGTACGAACCCCGGCCCTGGCGCCTGTGGTCCGAGCACCCGGACCCGGCCGTCGCGGAGCGGGTGCGCAAGGCCACCGAGCAGACCTCGTTCGACCGCTGGCAGCGGCAGCTGCGGCCCGCCGGTCCCACCCCCGGGTGGAGCGTGCGCGCCGTCCTGGACTGGGCTCAGCAGGGCCTCGACCAGCACCCCGCCCAGCACCGCGATGCCCCCGCCGCGCGCTGTCTGGCCGCCGTCGCAGGCCCGGAGGACCGCGCCGAGCTGCTGGAGGCCGCCCTGCGCGGCCCCGCCGCCGCCCGCGCCGCCGCCCTGCGCCACCTCGCCGACCGGCAGGACCCCGGCGTCCTCGACCTCATCGAGGCCGCCGCCGACAGCCCCGACGAGCTCGTCGCCCGCGCCGCCCTCGAATCCTTCGAGCGCATGCGCAGCATCGCCGCCCTCACCCGTGCCCGCGCGTGGTCCCCGCGAGAGGACGCCCTCGGCTCCGCCGCCGCGCGCATGCTCGCCTGCCGCGGCGGCACCCAGGACTCCGAGCGGGTCCTCGGCGCCCTGCGCAGGCTCGTCCAGCGCGACGGCGCCGACGCCGACGGCCTGGCCGCCCTGGTCGAAGGCACCGGACGGCTCTCCATTCAGTGCGCCGCCCCCGTCCTGCGCCACGTCTACCGCGAGACCTCCTCCTCCCAGCTCCGTGGCATCGCGGCCCAGGCCCTCGCCTCCACCGACCCCTCCTTCCCCTCCGGCTTCGCCGTCGAATGCCTCTGGGACTGCGAGGAGACCACCAGGGGCCTCGCCGCCCATCACGTCGCCACCGCCGACGTCCGCGTCCTCGCACAACTCCGCCGCCTCGCCGCCGACCCGGCCGAGGAAGCCGAGGTACAGACCGCGGTCCGGGGCCGCCTGGCGGGGTAGCGCTACCCCACCGGTCCGGGCACGGCAAAGGCGCCGCAAAGGCGAACGCTCATGACGCGTTCCCCCACCGGAAAGATCGACGTGGCCAGGATCACGTCCGCGCAGCCGACAACATCGGTATGCGCATAGCCATCGTCACCGAATCCTTCCCTCCCGACGTCAACGGCGTAGCCCACTGTGCCCTGCGCACCGCCGAGCACCTCGCCGCCCGCGGCCACGACCCGCTCGTCATCGCACCCGCGGGCCCGCAGGACCCACCCCCGGGCAACGACCCCTGCCCCGTCGTCCGTGTCGCCTCCCTCCCGCTGCCCGGCTACCCGCAGGTGCGGGTGGCGCTGCCGAGCCGCCGCACCGCCGCGGCGATCGCCGCGCACCGGGCGGACCTCGTCCACCTGGCCAGCCCCTTCGTCCTGGGCGTACGCGGCATGGCCGCCGCGACCCGCCAGCACATCCCGGCCGTGGCGGTCTACCAGACCGACCTCGCCGGCTATGCCCGCACCTATCTCAGCCTCGGCGAGTCCACGGCCTGGCGCCGGATCCGTACGGTCCACGCGGCCGCCGACCGCACCCTGGCACCCTCCAGCGCCTCGCTGCGGGACCTCGAAGCGCACGGCATCCCGCGCGTGCACCTGTGGCCGAGGGGCGTGGACTCCGTACGCTTCCAGCCCGCGCACCGCGACCACGCGCTGCGCGCGGAGCTCGCGCCGAACGGCGAGATCCTGGTCGGCTACATCGGCCGGCTCGCCCCGGAGAAGCACGTCGAGCTGCTCAGCGGCGTGAGCGCGCTGTCCGGTGTGCGGCTGGTCGTGGTCGGCGACGGGCCGAGCGCGCCCGCGCTGCGCGAGGCGCTCCCGGGGGCGGTGTTCCTGGGCCGGCGCACCGGCTCGGAGCTGGCCCGGATCTACGCGTCGCTGGACGTGTTCGCGCACACCGGCCCCTTCGAGACCTTCTGCCAGACCGTGCAGGAGGCGATGGCCAGCGGACTGCCGGTCATCGCGCCGGCCGCCGGCGGACCCCTGGACCTGGTCGACCACGGACGCACCGGCCTGCTCGTGCCGCCCGGCGACGCGGACGCGGTCGCCGGAGCGGTGCGGCTGCTGGCCGGTGCCCCGGGGCTGCGCGAGGAGTTCGGCCGGGCCGGGCGCGCGGCGGTGGAAGGCCGCACCTGGCAGGCGGTCGGCGACCTGCTCCTGGACCACTACGAGCAGGTTCTGTACGCCCGGACGGCGGTGGCCGCATGAGCAGCGGCCTGCGCATCGTGCGGCTCGCCAACTTCGTCACCCCCGTCTCCGGCGGCCTGCGCACCGCGCTGCGTCACCTCGGCGCGGGCTACCTCGCCGCCGGGCACGAGCCGATACTGATCGTCCCCGGGCCGCAGGCCCGCGACGAGCGCACCGACCAGGGGCGGGTCATCACCCTGCCCGGCCCGCTGGTGGCAGGCACCGGCGGCTACCGGGTCCTGTCGGTCCGGGGCCCCGTCGAACGGCTCCTGGAGTCGCTCGCCCCGGACCGGCTGGAGGTCTCCGACCGTACGACGCTGCGCTGGACGGGGGAGTGGGCGCGCAGGCGGCGCGTGCCGGCCGTGATGGTCTCCCACGAGAGCGTGGACGGAGTGCTGCGTACCTGGGGCATGCCGACCGGGCTCGCGCAGGCCGCCGCCGACCGACTCAACAGGCGCAGTGCGCATGCGTATTCGCGCATCGTCTGCACCACCGGCTGGGCGGCCGCCGAGTTCGAGCGGATCGGGGCCCGCAACGTCGTGCACGCCCCGCTCGGCGTGGACCTCGACCGCTGCCACCCGGCCCACCGGGACGACGCGCTGCGCGCGCGATACGCCTGCGGGGCCGAGGTGATGCTGGCGATGTGCTCCCGGCTGTCGCCGGAGAAGCGGCCAGGACGCGCCCTGGACGCCCTGGCGCAGCTGCGGGCCAGGGGCGTCGACGCGGCGCTCGTGGTGGTCGGGGAGGGGCCGATGCGGGCCCGGCTGGAGGAGCGGGCGCGGGCCACCGGGCTGCCCGTCACCTTCCTCGGCCATGTCGCCGACCGCGACCGGCTCTCCGCGCTGCAGGCCACCGCCGATGTCGTGCTCGCCCCCGGTCCGGTCGAGACCTTCGGCCTGGCCGCCCTCGAAGCGCTTGCGTGCGGCACCCCCGTCGTCGTCAGCGCCCTGTCCGCCCTCCCCGACATCGTCGGCCCGGCCGGCACCGCGGCCACCGACGACGGCGCCGCCTTCGCCGAAGCCGTCCAGTACCTTCTCGCCCGCCCCGAGCAGATCCGCCGGGCCGTCGCCCGCGCCCAGGCCGAGCGGTACGGGTGGCCCGCCGCCGTCGAGGCCTTCCTCACCGCCCACCACGCCGCCCCGCGGCTCACCGCCCACGGGAGCGCGAGATGACACCGCTGCGGTTCGCCGCCCTCGGCGACTCGCTGACCGCAGGCCTAGGCGACCCTCTCCCCGGCGGCGAGTGGCGCGGCTGGGCGGCCCTGCTGGCGCGCGGGCTCGCAGCCGATCCACAGGGCGCGCTGCTGCTCAACTGCTCGCGCAGCGGCGCCCTCACCGCCGATGTGGCGGGGGAGCAGCTCACCGAGGCGCTCAGCCACCGCCCGCACCTCGCCTCGGTCGTGGTCGGGGCCAACGACACGCTGCGTGGCTCCTTCGACATCGAGGCGGTCGCCCACCGCCTCGACTCGGTCTTCGGCGCCCTGCGCGCGCAGGGCGCCGAACTGCTGACGGCCTGTCTGCCGGACCCGGGCCGGATGCTCGGGCTGCCCTGGCCGCTGGCCCGGCCGCTCGGCCGCCGCATGCGCGCGCTCAACCACGTCGTGCACGCGCTGTCGGACCACTACGGGGCCGTGCATCTGCACACCGCCCACCACCCCTGGGTCCTGGACCGCGCGTCCTGGAGCGCCGACAAGCTGCACCCCAGCGAACTGGGCCACCGGCTCCTTGCCAGGGAGTTCCACACGCTTCTCGCCACAGCCGGCCTGGTGGGCGGCGAGCCGCCGTCCGTCACCCCCGACGGCCCCGGGCCCGGCCGCGCGGCCAGCGCGTACTGGATGGCGACCCGCGGCACCAGGTGGGTGTGGGACCGCTGTACGGACCTGCTCCCCGATCTGCTGCGCCTGGCCGTGACCGAGTGCCGCCACCAGGCCTCGGGCACGGTCACCGCGCTGGAGCTGGGCGCTCACCGCGCGACCGTACGGGCGATCGCCTCGCTCGACCTGTCCACGTACGACCGGTTGGAGGCCGCCTGAAGTCCATAATGGCCTCATGACCGGACTCACCGGACAGACGGAACTCACTGGACCAACCGGACTCTGGGAGTTCTGGGTCGACCGCGGCGGCACCTTCACCGACGTCGTGGGCAGAAGGCCGGACGGCCGCCTGGTGACCGCCAAGCTGCTGTCACACGACCCGGAGCGCTACAACGACGCGCCCGTCGCCGGGATCCGCCGCGTGCTGGGCCTGGGCCCTGCGGACCCGATCCCCGCCGACCGCATCTCCGCCGTCAAGATGGGCACCACGGTCGCCACCAACGCCCTGCTCGAACGCAAGGGCGAACCCACCCTCCTCGTCGTCACGCAGGGCTTCCGCGACGCCCTGCGCATCGCCTACCAGAACCGCCCCCGCCTGTTCGACCGCCGGATTCTCCTGCCCGAGGCCCTGTACGAGCGGGTCGCCGAGATCCCCGAACGCCGCGACGCACACGGCGGCATCGTCCGCCCCCTCGACCTCGACGCCGCCGACCGGGCGCTGCGTGCCGCCCGCGACGCCGGTATCACCAGCGCCGCCATCGCCCTGATGCACGCCTACCGCCACCCCGAGCACGAACAGGCCCTTGCGCAGGCCGCCCGCGACCTCGGCTTCACCCAGATCAGCTGCTCCCACGAGGTCAGCCCGCTCATCAAGCTCATCCCGCGCGGCGACACCACCGTCGTGGACGCCTACCTCTCACCCATCCTGCGCAGGTACGTCGACGAGGTCGCCAAGGAACTGCACGGCGTCCGGCTGATGTTCATGCAGTCCAACGGCGGCCTGCGCGAGGCCGGTCACTTCCGCGGCAAGGACGCCGTACTGTCCGGCCCGGCCGGGGGAGTGGTCGGCATGGCCCGCACCTCCGGACAGGCCGGATACGAACGGGTCATCGGTTTCGACATGGGCGGCACCTCCACCGACGTGTCGCACTACGCCGGCGAGCTGGAGCGGGTCTACGGCACCCAGGTGGCCGGCGTGCGCATGCGCGCCCCCACGATGAACATCCACACCGTCGCCGCCGGCGGCGGCTCCGTCCTCCACTTCGACGGCCAGCGCTACCGCGTCGGCCCCGACTCCGCCGGCGCCGTCCCCGGGCCCGCCTGCTACCGGCGCGGCGGCCCGCTGACCGTCACCGACGCCAATGTCATGCTCGGCCGCGTCCAGCCCGAGCATTTCCCCGCCGTGTTCGGCCCCGGCGGCGACCAGCCCCTCGACGTGCAGGCCGTACACGACGGATTCGCCCGCCTCGCCCGGGCCACCGGCGACGACCGCACCCCCGAGGAGGTCGCCGCCGGGTTCCTGGAGATCGCCGTCCTCAACATGGCCAACGCCGTCAAGAAGATCTCCGTCCAGCGCGGCTACGACATCACCCGCTACGCCCTGACCAGCTTCGGCGGTGCCGGCGGCCAGCACGCCTGCGCCGTCGCCGACGCCCTGTCCGTCGACACCGTCATCGTCCCGCCGCTGGCCGGCGTCCTGTCCGCGTACGGCATCGGGCTCGCCGACGCCACCGCGATGCGCGAGCGGTCCGTGGAGGCCGAACTCCGCGACGAGAACCTGCCGCTGGTGCGCGAGACGGCCGCCGACCTCGCCGAGCAGGCCCGAGCCCAGCTCCACGACGACGGCGTCCCGGGCGACACGGTCGAGACGGTCGCCCGGGTCCATCTGCGCTACGCGGGTACCGACTCCAGCCTCCCGGTGGCGCTGGGCACCGCCGACGCGATGAGAACGGCCTTCGAAGAGGCTCATCGGACGCGTTACGCCTTCACCATGGACAAGCCGCTCGTCGTCGAGGCCGTGTCGGTCGAAGCCGTCGGCGCGGCGGGCCCGCCGGGGCGGCACACCGTCGAACGCGTCCCGCGCAAGGGCGATTCGGCCCCCGTCGCCGACGTGCGCATGTTCGCCGAGGGCCGCCCGCAGCAGGCCGGCCTCCATTTGCGCGACGACCTGCGCACCGGCGACACCGTCGACGGCCCCGCGATCATCGCCGAGCCCGATGCCACCACCGTCGTCGAGCCCGGCTGGCAGGCGGCGGCAGGCGAACACGGCCACCTGCTGCTCACCCGGATCCGGCCCCGTCCGAGCAGGACCGCGGTCGGGACGGACGTCGACCCGGTGCTGCTGGAGGTGTTCAACAACCTCTTCATGGCGGTGGCCGAGCAGATGGGCGTGCGCCTGGAGAACACCGCCCACTCCGTCAACATCAAGGAGCGGCTGGACTTCTCCTGCGCCCTCTTCGACGCCGAGGGCAACCTCATCGCCAACGCGCCCCACATCCCCGTCCATCTCGGCTCGATGGGTGAATCCATCAAAGAGGTGCTGCGCCGCAACGACGGCCGCCTGCGCCCCGGCGACGTCTACGCGATCAACGACCCGTACCACGGGGGCACCCACCTGCCCGATGTCACCGTCGTCAGCCCGGTCTTCGACGAAAAGGGGGAACAGCTCCTCTTCCTCGTCGCCTCCCGCGGCCACCACGCCGAGATCGGCGGCCTCACCCCCGGCTCCATGCCCGCCTTCAGCCGCACGATCCACGAGGAAGGCGTCCTCTTCGACAACTGGCTCCTCGTCCGCGACGGCCGCATGCGCGAGGCCGAGACCCGAGCACTCCTCACCGGCGCCGCATATCCCTCCCGCGACCCCGAGTCCAACCTCGCCGACCTGCGCGCCCAGATCGCCGCCAACGAAAAGGGCATCAGTGAACTCGCCCGCATGACCGAGGAGTTCGGGCTCGACGTCGTTCACGCCTACATGCGGCACGTCCAGGACAACGCCGAGGAGTCCGTACGCCGCATCATCGCCACCCTCACCGACAGCTCGTACTCCTACGAGACCGACAACGGCGCCGTCATCCGTGTCTCCGTGACGGTGAACCACGACACGCGCAGCGCGGTTCTCGATTTCACCGGCACCTCACCCCAGCAGGACGGCAACTTCAACGCCCCCCAGTCCGTGGTCATGGCCGCAGTCCTCTACGTCTTCCGCACCCTCGTCGCCGACGACATCCCCCTCAACTCCGGCTGCCTCAAACCCCTGGAAGTCCGCATCCCCGCAGGCTCCATGCTCGCCCCGGCCTTCCCCGCCGCGACCGTGGCCGGCAACGTCGAAACCTCTCAGGCCGTCACCGGCGCCCTCTACGCGGCCCTCGGCGTCCAGGCCGAAGGCTCCGGCACGATGAACAACGTCACCTTCGGCAACGCGCGCGTGCAGTACTACGAGACCGTCGCCAGCGGTTCCGGCGCCGGTGACGGCTTCGACGGCGCCGACGCCGTCCAGACCCACATGACCAACTCCCGCCTCACCGACCCCGAAGTCCTCGAATGGCGCTACCCCGTCCGCGTCGACAGCTTCTCCATCCGCGACAGCAGCGGCGGCCCCGGCCACTGGCGCGGCGGCCACGGCGTCGTCCGCCGCATCCGCTTCCTCGAACCCATGACCGTCGCCCTCCTGACCAGCCACCGCCGCGTCCCGCCGTACGGCATGGCCGGAGGCGGCCCCGGCGCCCTCGGCACGAACGCGATCGAGCGCGCCGACGGCACGGTCACCTCACTGGGCGGGTGCGACATGGCGGAGGTCGGCCCGGGCGACGTCCTGGTGGTGGCCACACCGGGCGGCGGGGGTTACGGATCGCGGAACTAGCGGCCGTTTGTGGGCAGGCGTTCCGCAAGGCGAGCGCAGCGAGGTGGGGGTCCCCCCACGCGAAGCTGTGGGGGAGGGTGGGCACAAACGGCCACCGGCCCGCAGGCCGCCAACGCCCCCGCAACCACCCACCGGACCCGCGCGCCCTACCGCCGCACCGGCACCGGCACGAACCGCACCGGAGTCCCCGGCACCGCCTGCGCCGCCCCCGCCAGGTCCCGTCCCCGTACGACGCCGACCACCGGATACCCGCCGGTCGTCGGATGGTCGGCCAGGAACACCACCGGCCGCCCGTCCGGCGGCACCTGGACAGCGCCCAGGACCATTCCTTCGCTGGGCAGTTCGTCATGCCGCGCCCGCTCCAGCGCCGGCCCCTCCGTGCGCAGGCCGATGCGGTTGCTGGCGGACGCCACGCGGTAGGCGCCGACGGCCAGCATGCGCAGGGCGGCCTTGGTGAACCAGTCGTCGCGCGGCCCGAGCAGCACGTGCAGCACCAGCTCGTCCGCCGGTCCCGGAGCTGGAGCCACATCGACCCGCCCGGGCGCCCCGGAAGCCTCCCCCAGCGGCAGCACCGCCCCGTCGGCCAGCGGCGCCGGGCCCAGTCCGGACAGCAGGTCGGTCGACCGGCTGCCCAGCACCGGGTCCACGGCCACGCCCCCGCTGAACGCGACATAGGCGCGCACCCCGCGCACAGCGGGCCCCACCTCCACCACCGCACCGGCGGGTACCGTCACCGGCGCACCCCAGGCCGTGGGCCGCCCGCCGACGGTCACCGCGCAGGGAGCCCCGGTCACCGCCACGGTCACCGCGCAACGGGTGCGTACCGCACAGCCGTTCAGCGTGGTCTCCAGAACGGCGGCCTCGATGCCGTTGCCCACCAGCCGGTTCGCCAGCGCGCTCGCCGGCCGGTCCAGCGCCCCGGAGCCCGGTACCCCCACATGCGCGTGCCCGGGCCGCCCGAGATCCTGCACGGTCGTCAGGGCGCCCGCCCGTACGACCACCAGCGCACGGTCCGTCACAGCGCACCGTCCGCCACGAACCGCACCGGCGTCCCCGGCGCGAGCAGTGCCGCGGGCTCCCTGGCCGGGTCCCACAGCACGGCGTCGGTCGTCCCGATCAGCTGCCAGCCGCCGGGCGAGGAGCGCGGGTAGATCCCGGTGTAAGCCCCCGCCAGTCCGACCGAGCCCGCCGGGACGGCGGTCCTCGGCGTGGCCATTCGCGGCACGGCGTACCGCTCGGGCAGGCCCGTCAGATAGCCGAAGCCGGGCGCGAAGCCGCAGAAGGCGACCCTGAACCGCGCCTGCGAGTGGATCCGGGCGACCTCCCCGGTCGTCACGCCCCACATCGAGGCCACCTCGGCCAGATCCGGCCCGTCGTAACGTACGGGGATCTCGACCGTCTCGCGCATGGCGGGCGGCATCGGTGGAATGTCCCACTGCGCAAGCAGCGTGGCGAAGCGGCGCGGTTCCGTCAGCCCGCGCAGCAGCACGGTCCGCGCGGCCGGCACGATCTCCGTAACCCCCGTCAGCGTCCCCTCGGAACGCCGCCGCAGCAGCTCGGCGTGCAGCGCCCCCGCTTCCTCCCCCGAGGCGCACTCGACCAGCAGCGCGTCCTCACCGACCGGCAGCGGCCTCACGCGAAGGCCTCCACCCGTACGCCCGCCGCCTCCAGACCCGACCGCACCCGGCGGGCGAGCCCGGCGGCGCCGGCGGTGTCGCCGTGCAGGCACAGCGACCTGGCCCGTATGGCGATCCGCTGTCCGCAGTGCGAGACCACCTGCCCGGACCTGGCGATGCCGACCGACCGCTCGACCACGGCATCCGGGTCGGTGACCACCGAGCCCTCCTCGCGCCGGGACACCAGCGTCCCGGCGGCGGTGTAGGCGCGGTCGGCGAACGCCTCCGCCACCACCGGCAGCCCGGCCTTCCCCGCGGCCTCGTGCAGCCGCGAGCCCGGCAGCCCGAGGACGGGCAGGTTCTCTCCGGCCAGCAGCACCCCCTCGACCACGGCGGCGGCCTGCTCCTCGTCGTGCACGGCGCGGTTGTACAGCGCGCCGTGCGGCTTCACATACGTCACGCGCGCACCTGCCGCCCGGGCGAAGACCTCCAGCGCCCCGATCTGGTACGCGACCTCCGCGGCCAGCTCGTCCGGCGGCACGTCCATCGACCGCCGCCCGAAACCGGCCAGATCCCGGTACGAGACCTGGGCCCCGATCGCCACACCGCGCTCTGCCGCGAGTGCGCAGACCCGGCGCATCGTCGCGGCATCCCCGGCGTGGAAGCCACAGGCGACATTCGCGCTGGTCACGACCGAGAGCAGCGCCTCGTCGTCGGTCAGCCGCCAGCGGCCGAAGCCTTCGCCGAGATCGGCGTTGAGGTCGATGAGCGGCTCGGGCTCGGACATGCGGTGGAGCTCCTTCTTCTTTTCTTGGAGGCGAGTTCGCCTCCGCTTCGCTCAGCCACTGTCGACAGCGACCTTTTCTTTGAGGCGAGTTCGCCTCCGCTTCGCTCAGCCACTGTCGACAGTCGACGTGCTCGGTCGCTCGTACCTCGCTCCCTGCGCGCGTCTCCTTTTCGACAGCGGCCGCTCGGCTTTGGCTCACCCGCCTGCGTCGGCCGCAGATCCCGGGTGGCCGTCGGCCCAATGGTGAGGGAATCAGCCTGCCACGCGGTACTCCTCGTCACGTACGTCGGTGACCAGCATCTGGCCAGGCGCGTGCGTGATCGCGAACGGCGGCCGCGAGGTCATCACGGCGGCCTGCAAGGTGACCCCACAGGCCCAGAACATGGGCACGTCACCGGGTTCGGGGTTCACGGGGTCGCCGAAGTCCGGGCGGGCGAGGGAGCGGATGCCCAGGGCCGCGGGGTCGCCGGTGTGGATGGGGCTGCCATGGACGTCCGGCATGGTTCCGCTGACCCGGCGGGCGGTGGCGACCAGGGTGTCGGGGACGGGGCGCATGGAGACGACGAGCGGCCCGCTGAGGCGCCCGGCGGGGCGGCACTGACGATTCGTCACGTACATCGCGACGTTGCGGCCCTGCTCGGCGTGGCGCAGCGGGACGCCGGCGTGCGCAAGGGCGGATTCGAAGGTGAAGCTGCACCCGATCAGGAGGGAGACCAGGTCGTCCCGCCAGTGGGCGGTCGCGTCCGTGGGCTCGTCGACGAGTTCGCCGTTCTCCCAGACGCGGTAGCGCGGGATGTCGGTGCGCAGGTCGGCGCCGGGTGCCAGGGGCGTGGTCCAGGAGCCGGGGCGGGTTACGTCGAGCACGGGGCAGGGCTTGGGGTTGCGGCGGCAGAAGAGCAGTACCTCCTCGGCCCAGTCGACGGGCACGGAGATGAGGTTGGCCTGGGTGTAGCCCGGTGCCCACCCGGCGGTGGGGGTCGACAGGCCCGCGCGGAAGCGCTCGCGTGCCTGGCCGGGGCTCGTGGTCGCGGGCCGGTCGCTGACGGTCATGGTGTCCTTCCCTGTGCGTTGAACGTGCGAGGCGGTCAGACCAGTTCGCGGCCGCGGGTCTCCGGCAGCCCGAGCAGGGCGATGAGGGCGATCCCGTAGCCGATGGCGCCGAACACCAGGGCCCCGCCCACGCCCCAGCTCCCGGCCATGAAGCCGACCAGGGCGGGGAAGAAGGCGCCGACACCGCGGCCCAGGTTGTAGGTGAAGCCCTGTCCGGTGCCGCGCACGGCGGTCGGGTAGAGCTCGCTGAGGAAGGAGCCGAAGCCGCTGAAGATGGCCGACATGCAGAAGCCGAGCGGGAAACTCAGCGCCAGCAGAATGCCGTTCGCCCCGGAGGGCAGGTGGGTGAAGGCGAGGACGCAGGCGGCGGACAGGACCGCGAACAGGGCGATGGTCCGCTTCCGGCCCAGCCGGTCGGTGAGGAACCCGCCGGTCAGATAGCCGCAGAACGCGCCCGAGATGAGGACGGTCAGATAGCCGCCGGTGCCGACCACCGTCAGCCCGCGCTCGGTCTTGAGATAGGCCGGGACCCAGGTGGCGAGGGTGTAGTAGCCGCCCTGCACACCGGTGGCCAGCAGCGCGGCGAAGAAGGTGGTCTTGGCGAGCCCGGGCTTGAAGATCTCGGAGAACGAGGCAAGGGGATTCCTGCGGGGGCCGGTGAGCCGCTTGGCGGCGGCATCGGGCGCGTCCTGGACGTTCTTGCGTACGTACAGCACGAGCAGCGCGGGCAGTGCGCCGGTCCAGAACATCACGCGCCAGGCCGTGCCGGGGTCGAGCAGCTCGAAGACCGTGGTGTTGACGACCACCGCGAGGGCCCAGCCGACCGCCCAGGAGCTCTGGACGAAAGCCAGCGTGCGCCCGCGGTGTTTGGCGGAGGCGTACTCGGCGACCAGGATCGCGCCCACCGCCCATTCGCCGCCGAAGCCCAGCCCCTGGAGACCGCGCAGGACCAGGAGCGACTCGTACGTGGGCGCGAAGCCGCACAGGACGGTGAAGAAGGCGTAGGTGGCGACCGTGATCATCAGCGCCTTGACGCGGCCGATGCGGTCGGCGAGCACGCCGGCGACGGCGCCGCCCACAGCGGAGACGACCAGGGTGACGGTGGCCAGCAGGCCGGTCTGGCCGGTGTTGAGCCCGAAGTACGCCGCGATGGCGACCATGCTCAGCGGCAGCGTGAAGAAATCGTACGAATCCAGGGCATAGCCGCCGAACGCGCCGGCGAAGGCGCGGCGGCCGCGCGGGCCGAGCGTGCGGAACCAGTCGAAGGGGCCGGGGTCTTCGTCGATGCCGTCGGCCGGGGATGTGGTGACGGGAGTCGTGCTCATGGGCACCTCGCAAGCGGTGGAGGGTGCGGCTCAGAGGACGGTGGAGAAGCGGTGCGAGCATCAAGGTAGGGGATTGTTGAACGATCCGGCAATACCCATGTTGTTTCGTTCTCGTTTCTGCGATTGAATTCCGGACAACAGGCAGCGGCGCGAAGAAGGAAGCAGTGGGCGACAACGAGGACGTGCTCGACAGGCTCCGGGAAGCCAGCTCGCGGCAGGAGCGCACCAGCGTCGCGGAGTGGACCGCGCGCGTCCTGCGCGACGGCATCACCGAAGGACTCTTCCCGCCCGGCGAACGGCTTCCCGAGGATGCCCTCGGCGGGGCCCTGAAGGTCTCCCGCAACACCCTGCGCGAGGCGTTCCGGCTGCTCACCCACGAGCGGCTGGTCGTCCACGAGCTCAACCGGGGCGTCTTCGTACGCGTCCTGGAGACCGAGGATCTCCAGGACATCTACCGGGTCCGCCGGCTCATCGAAGGCGCCGCCCTGCGCTCCCTCGGGCAGCCGCCCTACTCTCTGGAAGCCCTGGAACAGGCGGTCGACGACGGCCGCAAGGCGGCCCAGGAAGGGCGCTGGCGCGATGTCGGCACCGCCAACATCGGCTTCCACAAGGCGATCGTGGCGCTGGCCGGCAGCCCGCGCACCGATGAGCTGATGCGTGGCATATTGGCCGAACTCCGACTGGTGTTCCACGTGATGGCCGATCCGCGCGCCTTCCACGAGCCCTACGTCGACCGCAACCAGCAGATCCTGCGCACCCTCCAGGAGGGCGACGCGCCCGGTGCCGCACGTCTGCTGGCCGCCTACCTGGACGACTCGGAGCGCCAGCTCGTCCAGCGCTACGCGGGCCGGAACGGCTGACCCGGCTGACCTGTCCAAACGTGCCGTTTGGGTCGTTGTCAGTGCGACCGCATAACCTGTGCGTCGTGACCGTTACCGTCCCCCACCAGCACGGCAGCGCTGCCCGCCCCGCCCCCGGCCCGGCCGCCGACGAGGGCCTGGCCCGCCGCCTCAAGGCTCTGGCCTGCACCGCGCCGCTGCACGACCTCGACGCGCGCAAGGCCAACCTCGCGGGCGAGTACGGGGTGTACGCGATGGCCGAGGTCGCCCTCGCCGCCATCGACCTGGTCACGCTCAACATGGACTTCGACACCGGCGCCGACCACGACCAGATAGTCCACCGCCTCCTCCCGCGCGTCGCCGCACAGGCCCCGCGCCGCGACCCCGCCGAGCACGAGCGCGTCGCCCGCTGGGTCCTGGAGAACCTGATCAACGTCGGCAGCGTCGACCGCGGCTTCCGCGCCGTCTACGGCACCTTCGGCCCCGACGGCGCCTACGTCCGGCGCGACTACGACTTCAAGCTCATCGAGGAGGTGGCCGGCCCCGGCGGCAGCATCTACCTGCGCACCACCGACGAAGCCGTCAACGTCCTCGTCGGAGCCCTCGACACCGACGTCACCAGCGCCCAGATCGCCGCCGAGGTCAAGCTCGAGGTCCTGGTCGCCCGCGGCCGCCTCGCCGACGCCCAGCTCGCCGCCGAACAGGCCCGCTACCGCACCGTCCAGTACGCCGGGAGCCTGCGCCGCGCCCTGGAGGCCACCCGGCGCAACGTCCGGGCCGTCGACTGGCTGCGTACGGTCCCCGACATGATCGACGAGGCCCTCGACCATGTCGCCGACCGCTACCGCCACGAGAACGCGATCCTCACCAACATCCGCAAGGCCCGGGACGAAGCCGAGGAGCCCGACAACAAGCGCCGCGCGGCCGAGCTCGTCGACATCGTCAAGGACTGCATCCGCCGCCACACCCAGCTCCAGTCCCGCCTCCTCGAAGCCGGCCCCCTCTTCCGCGCCGAACAGGACCGCCAGTCCTTCGCCGCGCCCCCGGCCAGGTCCGGCCTCGACCTCTACGGCCACCTCGTCGCCCCCGTCCTCCCGCTCCCCGTCGAGCACGCCACCCGCGTCACCGACGCCTTCTTCGCCCGCGGCACCGGCCTGCGCACCCCTGTCTCCGTCCGCCTCGCCGACCTCGTCGACGGCCTCCTCACCCCTCCCGTCGAGCGCGAACACCTCGGCGTCGAAATGCCCGAACCCGACCTCGTCGCCACCCCGGACGACAGCCGCTTCAGCGACGAACAGCTCGACTCCGCCCTCGCACTGCTCGACCTCCCGCACGACGCCCCACGCCGGCTCTCCGGACTGCTGGCGGAAGCGCGGCGGACGGACCCCGAACTGCCATATCTGGTTGCCCTGCTGGCTGTGCACGCGGCGAGCCCGCCCGTCGGCACGGCCTACCGGCAGGGCGAGCAGCGGCTGCTGTTCGCCGTGGACGACGGGACGCAGCTGGACGACATCGAGTTCGGCGGAGCGGACCTGATCGTGGGGACGGCGCGACTGGACGCGGTGGGCATGGCCGCCGACCGTGCGGAGGCGTCGTGATGTCAGCCCGTCCGTCTTCAGCCCGTCCGGCGTTTGAGGACCGGGGTCCGGGGCGGAGCCCCGGTTTCGACACGTACCGAGGAGACAAGGCAGTGACCGACCACCGCGAAGCGGAAGCCGCCCCGGCGCTGCCGGACACAGCTTCCGCCTCCGCCAGCGGCAGCGTCACCGCGGCCGACGCCGCGGACGCAGCCCGCCTCGTCTCCTTCGGCCTGCAGCCCAAGCTCCTCCCCGCCCGTGACGCGGAATACGCCGAGCTCATCCGCCGCCACCGCGAGGACCCCCCGTTCGCCCGACTCGCCGACGCCGTCGCCGCAGGCCTCGGCCTCGTCGTCCTGGAGGTCTCGCCCCGCGCCGGCATGGCCGTGGCCGCGGCCGAGGACTCCGTCTTCGCGGTCCGCATGGGCGACTACTCACGCCGCGCGGCCTCCGACGCCGGCGACCGCTTCCTGCACGGCCTCGCACACCTCGCCACCGCCGCCATGGCCTTCCCCCGCCCGGAGGACCTCGCCGACGACGGCTACATCGGCCGGATCACGGTCAACGGCGTCGACGCCTTCGTGCGGCAGGCCTGCCGCCGTCTGGAGGAGACAGCCGACGCCCAGGGCGAGAACACCGACCCGGCCAGCGACGCGCCCGGCCTTGAGGCCGCCTGGCGGGTGTACGTACGCCGCAGCGCGACCGGCGCGACCAAGGACGCCCGCCGCCTCGCGGGGTCGACGACGGGCATCGTCGGCAAGGCGGTCGCGTTCCTCGTGGACTCCGGCTTCCTGCAGCGCACCGGCGACGAGGCCGGAGGCACGTACCGGACCACCGCCCGCTACCAGCTGCAGGTACGCGACATGGCGGGCAACGCGGCCATGGCCGAGCTGCTGGAACTCGGCGTGGTCCCGGTCACCGACGGGTCCGCGACCCTCCTGCCACCGGACGACGCGGAGGCGATCGACCTCGCCGCCGACGCGGGCCTGCCTTTCCACTCCTAGAACTCCCACAGAACGCCCAGACCGAATCACGAGAGCCGCCGCCATGTACGAGCTGTCCCGGGTCCGCCTCTACTCCATCGGGCCTGCCGGTGCGCGCTATGCCGACACCGTCCTGGACCTGCGCGGAGTCGGCGAGCCGGTGCCGCAACCCGCACCTGCGCAGGCCGAGTTCTTCGAGGACGAGCCGACCGGGCCGCCGCGCCGCCCGGCCCCGGCAGGGGTGCTCTTCCTGGAGAACGGCGGCGGCAAGTCCGTCCTGCTCAAGCTGATTTTCTCGGTCATGCTGCCGGGTCACCGCAACACGCTCGGCGGCGCGAGTTCCGGCGTGCTGCGCAAGTTCCTGCTGGCCGACGACTGCGGGCATGTCGCCCTGGAGTGGCAGCACACGGTCACCGGCGAGCTGGTCGTCGTCGGCAAGGTCAGCGAGTGGCGGGGTCGCCAGGTCTCCTCCGACCCGCGCAAGTTCGCCGAGGCCTGGTACTCCTTCCGCCCGGGGCCGGGTCTGAGCCTGGACTCCCTCCCGGTCGCCGAGTCCAGCGCGGTGCGGCCGCCCGTCGAAGGCGCCTCCGGCGCGTGCGGCCGCCGCCGCACGATGAAGGGGTTCCGGGACGCGATCACCGATGCCGGGAAGTTCTACACCCACCTCGACGTGGTGTGGGAGGAGATCCACGACCGCTGGAACGAGCACCTCGGCGAGCTGGGCCTGGACCCCGAACTGTTCCGCTACCAGCGGGAGATGAACGCCGACGAGGGCGAGGCCGCCGGCCTCTTCGCGGTCAAGAAGGACTCCGACTTCACCGACCTGCTCCTGCGCGCGGTCACCGACACCCGGGACACCGACGGCCTCGCCGACCTCGTGCACGGCTTCGCCGGAAAGCTCGGCCGCCGCTCCGAGCTCACCGCCGAACGCGACTTCACCGCCGGCTCGCTCGAGCTCCTCCAGCGCATCGTGGACACCGCCGCCGCCCGCGAGCAGGCGCGCGGCGTGCACACCCAGTCCGAACGCCGCACTCGCGCACTGGCCCGCAGACTGTCCGCCCGGGTCAAGGAGGAGCGCGGCCGCGCCACCGAGCTCGCCCAGAGCATGGCGACCGCCGCCCACGCCGTCACCGACGCCGAGCAGGCCCAGGGCCGCAGCGCGCTGGTCGCCGCCGAACTCGCCTACCGCCACGCGTCCCTAGCCCTGGCCGCCGCCGACAAGGGCGCCGCCGGGCTCAAGCGCGAGCTGGGCGACGCCCGCACCCTGCACTCCGCCTGGCAGGCCGCCGAGACCGTGCTGCGCCACCGCGCCGCCGCCGACCGCCTCGCCCGCGTCACCACCGCCATCCGCGACGCCGAGCGCGACGCCGCCCCGGCGCTGGCCGCCCGCACGAAGGCGGCCGGCGACCTCGTACGTGCCCTGCACGCCGCCGCCGACGACGCGGACGCGCAGGCCGACGCCGAGGAGGAGCGCTCGGCCGGGCTCCAGGAGCAGTCCGAGGCCGCCCACCGCGACGCGACCGCCGCCGCGACCGGCGCGCAGCGCGCCCGCAGCGAGGCCGGCCACCTCGGCCAGCGCCTGGCGGAGGTCGAGCAGGAGACCGCGGAGGCCGTACGGGCCGGCTGGCTCGACGACACCGCCCCCGACGCCGACCCGGCCCGCGCCGCCCTCGAAGCCTCCGACGCCGAGCGGGCCGCCACGGCCGCCGCCGAGACCGCCCGCGAGGCCGCCCGCCGCGCCGCCGACACCGCCCGCGAGGCCGCCGACGAGGACTCCCGGGCCCAGCTCGCCGCCGCCCGCGCGGCCGACGCCCTCGCCGCCGCCGAGTCCGCCCACTCGGCCGAGTCCCGGGTCGCCGAGGCGCTCGCGGCCGAGCCCCGGCTCGCCGAGCTGCTGAGCCTCCCCGCGACCGGCCCCCTCGAACTCGACGCCGCCGCCGATCCGTTGCGTGAGCTGCTGGACGCGGCCGTCGCCTCCGCCGAGCGGCAGCTGTTCGAGCTGCGTACGTCCGCCGCCGACGACGCCCGCATCCTCGGCGCCCTCGGCGACGGCGGGCTGCTCCCGCCCGGCCCCGACGTGCTGGCCACCGTCGAGTACCTCGGCGAGCACGGCATCCCCGCCCTGCCCGGCTGGCGCTACCTCGCCCAGGCCGTGCCCCCCGCCGACCACGCCGCCGTGCTGGCCGCCCGCCCCGAACTGGTCGACGGCGTCGTGGTCACCGACCCGGGCACCCACGCCCGCGCCCGCGAAGTGCTCGCCCAGGCCGCGCTGCTGCCCCGCTCCACCGTGGCGGTGGGCACGGCGGCGGCGCTGCTGGCCCCGCCGCCGGCGACCGACGCCGAGCGGGAAGTCTTCCTCGTACCGCCGAACCCGGCCATGCACGACGAGCAGGCGGCCGACGGCGAACGCCAGGCCCTGCGAACCCGCGCCACCGCCCGCGAGGAGGAGATCCGCACCCTCGCCGCCCGGCTCACCCACGACCGCACCCTGGCCGCCCGCCTGGCCTCGTGGCGTACCGGCTGCCCGCCGGGCAGGCTCACCGAGCTGGCCGAAGCCGTGGACGCCGCCCGGGAGACCGCCCGCACCGCGCGCGAGGAGCTCACCACCGCCCGCGCGGCCCGCGCGGAGGCGGAGGAGACATCGGCGGAGGCCGCGAAGGTCCGCGACGCCCGCCAGGAGAGCGCCCAGCAGGCCCGCCGTGCGGCCGACGCCCTCGCGGGCCTGGCCTTCCGGCTGCGGGAGCGCGCCAACTGGCAGCGCCGCACGCGCGAGCTGGCCGAGGACGCCGCGGAGGCCGAGACCCGCGCCGAGATGTGCCTGGCAATGGCCCGGGCCGCGGACGAGGACCGCCGCGCCGCGCAGCGCGGCGCCGACGACGCCAGGCGCACCGCGCGCGTGCTGCGCGCCGAGCGCTCCGAGATCGCCGGGGCGCCGGACGAGGCTGCCGGCCACGAGAACGGCGCGCCCTCGGCCGAATCGCTGCCCGCCCTGCGCGAGGCCTACCGGGCCGCCTCCCAGGTCTACGAGAAGGTGGGCGTCGGCGCCGACCTGCGCGCCGAACAGGCCCGCGCCGAGAGCTCCGAGAACTCGGCGCTGGCCGAACTGGAGCGCCTCAGCAACAAGGTCCGTACCCGCGCCGCCCAGCTCCTCCAGGGCCCGGACGGCGCCGACGGCCCGTCCCGGCAGGCCGCCGCCGCACGGGCCGAACAGCTCGTGCAGACCATCGAGTCCCGCGCCTCAACCGCCAGCGAGCAACTGGGCCGCCTGCGCGGCGAGTCCGAGCGCCACGCGCCCGCCAACGGCGAGACACACACCGACCTGCCCGAGGACCTGGTCCCGCGCGACGCCGAACACGCCCAGGAGCTGCTGCGCGGCGCCAACACCGAACTCGCCACGCGCACCGACGCATTGGAGCTGGCCCGCACCGAGCACGCGACCCTGGTCCGCGCCCACCGCTCCTCCGAGGACGCCGCCGGCGGTTTCGACGAACTGGCCGCCCTCCTGCGCGACCTGCTCCGCGACGGCGCACAGCACAGCGCGCAGGACGACGAGCAGGAACCGGAGCCGTACTCCGGCTCCTTGGAGGAAGCCCGCACCGCTGCCGCCGAGGCCCGCCGGGGCCTGCGCGGCTGCGCCGCCGATCTCTCCGCCGCCGAGGCGCAGCTGCGCGAGGCCTCCGACATTCTCGTACGCCACGCCAACGCGGCCCGCTACGAGCAGGTGAAGACCCCGGCGCGGCAGCAGATCCGCGAACTGCCCGCCGCCGCACTGCCCGAGCACGCCGCCGCCTGGTCGGCGGCCTTCGCGCCGCGCCTGCGCGTGCTGACCGATGAGCTGGAGCAGCTGGAGCGCAACCGCGACAGCATCGTCGACCGGCTGCGCGGCCTGGTCGAGTCCTCGCTCACCACCCTGCGCTCCGCGCAGCGGCTGTCCCGGCTGCCGGAGGGCCTGGGGGAGTGGTCGGGGCAGGAGTTCCTGCGGATCCGCTTCGAGGACCCGGACCATGCCACCCTCACCGAACGTCTCGGCGAGGTGATCGACGAGGCGACCCGCGCCGCCGTCCGCAAGAACTCCGACCTGCGCCGCGACGGCATGTCACTGCTCCTGGCGGGCGTTTCGGCCGCCTTGCAGCCCAAGGGCATCGCGGTCGAGATCCTCAAGCCGGACGCCGTGCTGCGCGCCGAGCGCGTCCCCGTCGGGCAGATGGGCGATGTGTTCTCCGGCGGCCAGCTGCTCACCGCCGCTATCGCGCTCTACTGCACGATGGCCGCCCTGCGCAGCAACGACCGGGGCCGCGACCGGCACCGCCACGCGGGCACGCTCTTCCTGGACAATCCCATCGGCCGGGCCAACGCCACGTATCTGCTGGAGCTGCAGCGTGCGGTGGCCGACGCGCTGGGCGTCCAGCTGATCTACACGACCGGCCTGTTCGACACCACCGCACTGGCCGAATTCCCGCTGGTCGTACGGCTGCGCAATGACGCGGACCTGCGCGCGGGCCTGAAGTACATCAGCGTCGAGGAGCACCTGCGGCCGGGCCTGCCGGTCCAGGACCCGGAGAGCGAACCGGTGCACGGCGAGATCACCGCCACCCGGATGTTCAAGCGCCCGGCCGAACAACCCGCTTAGGGCTGGGTGTTGTGCGGGGCTCAGGCCCCGGAGAGCTGACCGTCCGGCCGGGACCGGTCGGGCCGGGACTGTGCGGGCCGGGGCTGTGCGGGGCGCCCCGCACGGCCGGCCTGGCGCTTGGCGCGCCGCCGCTCGCGGCGCAGGGCGCGCGCCGCGCTGCTGGGGCTGGAGACAACCCCGTTGCGCTGGTTCCACACCTGCCGGGTGATCCAGACATCCAGCACGGCCCAGGTGGCGACCACGGTGCTGATCACGGTGAACAGCATCGCGGGGGCCGACAGCCACGAGTCGCCCACCGCCGCCAGCGCGGCCACCATCGCCCCGATCAGCGTGATCGATGCTATGAGTACTGCCCGGACGGCCGCATTCCGCACCGGATCGGGCATCCGGGGCCTGCCGACCGGTTCCTGGATCCACAGTCCGTGACTTCGGCGTGCTGCCCGAATGTCGCGATCCAGCGCATCCTCGACAGGATCGCCGGGTTCGGGTGTGGACAGACGCGGTTCGGTGTCCATGAATACTGCTCCCTGCGCCATACCGATTTCGTACGATGCCGGACGGGTGATGCCCGACTCAAGGTCGGCTGCCCGTTTTCGCACGATCCAATCCGGAGTCATTCCGGACGCATCGCGGCACGGTGGCCACGTAGACACCACGATCGCGGATCTCCGAAAGTTCCCGCCACAGTGCCATTTCGGCCAGCCCTGGCATTTCCTCATCCACCCGAAACGCATCGTCCCCGCACAACAGGGGCACAAGGACGTTCGAGTTGGCCGCGGTGCAGTAGTAGGCTCGCGCCGTCGATTGACGAATGACGACGGAAAAAAGACCACCCTTGAACGGGGTTGACGTTGGGGAGGCCATGCGCTTTCGCGGTACGACGATCCGGCGGAAGATCGTGGCGCTGCTGCTCATTCCGCTGCTGTCCCTCACCGCCCTGTGGGCCTTTGCCGCGACGCTCACCGGCAGCCAGGTGTGGGGCATGCTCGGCGTCACGCAGACCGTCGACAACCTCGCCCACCCCGTGGAGGACGCCATCGGGGCCGTGCAGCGGGAGCGCCGCGCAGCGCTGGTCTTCCTGGCCGATCCCCGTCGCTCCGACGCCCGAACCGCGCTGCTGAGCCGGGAGAGCACCACCGACAAGGCCGTCGACCTGCTGAACACCCAGGCCGCGTCGTCGGACAACCGGTCCAATCTCAGTTCGGAGTCCAAGCGCCGTCTCGATCTCGTCGCCAAGGGCTTCGGGACGCTGGACGCCCTGCGCAGCAAGGTCGTCGACGGCACCATCGAGCGCATCGACGCCTACGAGGCGTACAACGCGACGGTCGAGCCCGGCTACGGATTCCTCGCCTCGATCAACACGATGCAGAACATCGACATCGACCGGCAGATCCGCGCCCTGACCAGCGTCGTGCAGGCCACCGAGGACATCAGCCGCGAGGACGCCCTGATGGCGGCCGCCATCACCGCCGGCCGCACCAGCGCACAGGAGCAGCTCGCCTTCACCTACGCCGTCGCCGAGCAGCGGGCGTACTACCGGGACAACCTCGACCGCCTCGGCGCCGAGGAACGGTCCCTGTTCGACGACTTCTGGAACGGCACCGACGGCCAGGCACTGAAGACCGCCGAGGACAAGGTGGTCGCGGCCGGCGCCGCCGGAGCGCCGCGCGCGGCTGACCGGGCCGCCTGGCAGAAGAGCGCCTCCACCGCGCTCACCGACCTCGACGAGATCGGCGACCAGGCCCGCGATGTGCAGAAGGACCGCGTCGAGCCGTTCGCCGTCCGTCTGATGATCCAGGCAGCTGCCGCCGGCGGTCTCGGCCTGATCGCGGTCATCGCCACGGTCATCGTCTCCGTGCGCATCGGCCGCGGCCTCATCCGCGACCTGTCCCGTTTGCGCAAGGACGCCCAGGAGGTCTCCGGCACCCGGCTGCCCCGCGTCATGCGCAGGCTCGCGGCCGGTGAGGAGGTGGACGTCGAGACCGAGGCGCCGCGCCTGGAGTACTCCCCGGACGAGGTCGGCCAGGTCGGCAAGGCGCTGAACACCCTGCAACGGGCGGCAGTCGAGGCCGCCGTGCGACAGGCCGACATGCGCAAGGGCGTTTCCGAGGTCTTCGTCAACCTCGCCCGCCGCAGCCAGGTGCTGCTCCACCGTCAGCTCACCCTCCTGGACGCCATGGAACGGCGTACCGAGGATCCGCGCGAACTCGGCGACCTCTTCCGCCTGGACCACATGACCACGCGCATGCGGCGCCACGCCGAGGGCCTGGTCATCCTCTCCGGCGCCGTCCCGTCCCGGCAGTGGCGCAAGCCCGTCCAGCTCATGGACGTCGTGCGCGCGGCGGTCGCCGAGGTCGAGGACTACGAGCGGGTCGAGGTGCGCAGGCTGCCCCGGCTCGCCGTCACCGGGCCCGCCGTCGCCGACCTCACCCATCTCATCGCCGAACTCGTCGAGAACGCCACGGTGTTCTCGCCCCCGCACACCACCGTCCAGGTGCACGGCGAACCGGTCAGCAACGGCTTCGCCCTGGAGGTCGACGACCGCGGCCTCGGACTGACCCCCGACGCCATGCTCGAAGCCAACCTCCGGCTCGCCGAGACCCCCGAGTTCGAGCTGTCCGACACCGACCGCCTCGGCCTGTTCGTGGTCAGCCGGCTCGCCCAGCGCCAGGGCGTACGTGTCTCCCTGCGCCCATCCCCGTACGGCGGAACCACCGCCGTCGTCCTGATCCCGTCGGTGCTGCTCGCCGAGGGCGCCGCGGACACCGGGGAGGTCCGCATCGGCGAACTGGAGCTGGCGAAGGCGCTGGGCGACCTCACGGACGAGGACGAGGACGTACGGAGCCGCACGACCGAGCACAGCTTCCGGCAGTGGGGCCTGACGCCGGACCGGGACGAGCAGCACGAGCCTCCCCGGGAGCACCGCCGCACCCCGGCCCCGGCCCCGGCTCCCGCAACGCAGCCGCAGCCGCGGCACGCCCTCCCCGCCGGGGCATCCGGCGATCCGGACGAGCTCTCCGTACTGCCGCGCCGACGCCGCCCCCCGGTGCTGGTCGCCGAGAACGGCCGCTCCCTGGCGGAGGTCCCGCGCCAGGCATCCGGCCCCGCCGCCCTCTCCGGCCCGCCCGCCCCCTCGGGCCCCGCGCCCCAGAGCCTGCCCCGCCGCGTCCGGCAGGCCAGCCTGGCCCCGCAGTTGCGCACCGACAGCACCGGCGAGACCGAGCGGCCCGCCGCCCCGGAGGCACCCGGGACACCCGGGGGCGGCTCGCCCGAGCGCACCCCCGAGGAGATCAGGGCGAGGATGTCCTCGATCCAGCGCGGATGGCAGCGCGGCCGGCGGCACTCCGAGGACCCCCCGGACGTTGCACGAGCAGCCACAGACGATGCCCGACCTGCACCTACGGGCGACAACGCACCAAGATCCATCACGGAGGGGAACGGTCCATGACCGCACCATCGAGCGCGACCCGCGAGCTGAGCTGGCTTCTGGACGACCTGGTGAGCCGGGTGGCGAGCATACGCAAGGCCCTGGTCCTCTCCGGCGACGGACTGGCCACCGGAGCCTCCGAAGGCCTCTCCCGCGAGGACGCCGAACACCTCGCCGCCGTGGCCTCCGGCTTCCACAGCCTCGCCAAGGGCGTCGGCCGGCACTTCGACGCCGGCTCGGTCCGCCAGACCATGGTCGAGCTGGACGAGGCCTTCCTCTTCGTCACCGCCGCCGGTGACGGCAGCTGCCTCGCGGTGCTCACCGACTCCGACTCCGACGTGGGCCAGGTCGCCTACGAAATGGCCCTCCTCGTCAAGCGGGTCGGCGCGCACCTCGCCACCGCCCCCCGTGCCGATGGCGGCGCCTCCCGGGTGGTGTGACCGGGGACATGACTTCTGACGGGGACCGCTGGTACGACGACGACGCCGGGCATGTGGTCCGGCCGTACGCCATGACGCGCGGCCGGACCAGCCACGCAGCCGAGGACCGGCTCGACCTGATCGCCCTGGTCGTGGCCGAGTCCCGCTACGAGGACTCGCCCACCGGCACCCATCCCGACACCGACCGCACCCTGTCGCCCGAGCATCTCGACATCATCGAGCGCTGCCGGACCCGGCCGACGTCGGTCGCGGAACTCGCGGCCGACCTCGACCTCCCGCTGGGCGTCGTACGCGTGCTCATCGGCGACCTGCTCGATTCCCGGCTCGTCCACGTCAGCAGGCCCGTCCCGCCGGCGGAGCTGCCGGACGAGAGCCTGCTGCGCGAGGTGATCAACGGCTTGCGGGCGCTCTGAAGTAACGAACGGATTCCACCGGTCAGTTGGCCGGTGATCGCGTAGTAGTGTTCCCTCTCCAGAGGTAAAGCCTGCTCATGCCCCTAGGACTCAGGATGTCTGCGACCTGCACAATCGGCGAACCGGAAGAAGAGGCCCATGGTCTTCGGGCGCTCTGAGCGCAACAAGCCCGTCGTCGAACCGGTCGCCCTCAAGATCCTTGTCGCCGGCGGTTTCGGGGTGGGCAAGACCACCCTCGTCGGTGCCGTCAGCGAGATCCGCCCGCTGCGCACCGAGGAGGATCTCAGCGAGGTCGGCCGTCCCGTCGACGACATCGGGGGCGTGGAGTCCAAGCGCACCACCACCGTCGCCATGGACTTCGGCCGCATCACCCTGCGCGAGGACCTCGTCCTCTACCTCTTCGGCACCCCCGGCCAGGACCGCTTCTGGTTCCTCTGGGACGAACTGGCCCAGGGAGCCCTCGGCGCCGTCGTCCTCGCCGACACCCGCCGCCTGGAGGACTGCTTCGCCGCCGTCGACTACTTCGAGCGCCGTGCCATTCCCTTCGCCATCGCCGTCAACTGCTTCGAAGGCGCCCAGCGCCACCCCGCCGACATGATCCGCGAAGCCCTCGACCTCGACCCCGAGGTCCCCGTCGTCCTCTGCGACGCCCGCGACCGCTCCTCCGCCAAGGACGTGCTGATCACGGTGGTCGAGCACGCGGCCAAGGCGGCCGAAGCCCGCCGGGCGACAGCTCCCATGTAGCCGGGTCGTGGGCCGCCGACGGGACCGCGACGGCCCACCCGGGCCCGCGCTACGCGGATCCGTCGTCCTCCTCCTCGTGCCACCCGAAGCTCCGCTCAACCGCCTTCTTCCACCGCCGGTACTCCCGCTCCCGCGCCCCCTCCTCCATCTGCGGCGTCCACTCCGCGTCCTTGCGCCAGTGCGCCTTGAGCGTGTCCAGCCCGTCCCACACCCCCGTCGCGAGCCCGGCCGCGTACGCCGCCCCCAGGCACGTCGTCTCGGCCACCTTCGGCCGCACCACCGGCACACCCAGCACATCCGCCTGGTGCTGCATCAGCAGCCCGTTGCCCGTCATGCCGCCGTCCACCTTCAGCGTCGTGATGTGCACGCCGGAGTCCTGGTACATCGCGTCCACCACCTCCCGCGTCTGCCAGCTCGTGGCCTCCAGCACCGCACGCGCGAGGTGCGCCTTGGTGACGTACCTGGTCAGCCCGGTGATGACGCCCCGCGCGTCGGAGCGCCAGTACGGGGCGAAGAGCCCGGAGAAGGCGGGCACGATGTACGCGCCGCCGTTGTCCTCGACGCTGGCCGCCAGGGGCTCGATCTCGTCGGCGGACGAGATGATGCCGAGCTGGTCCCGGAACCACTGCACCAGCGCGCCGGTGATCGCGATCGAGCCCTCCAGGCAGTAGACCGGCGCCTCGCCGCCCAGCTGGTAGCCCATGGTCGTCAGCAGCCCGTTCTTGGACGGCACGGGCCGGTTGCCGGTGTTCAGCAGCAGGAAACTGCCGGTCCCGTACGTGTTCTTGGCCGTCCCCGTGTCGTAGCAGGCCTGGCCGAAGACGGCGGCCTGCTGGTCGCCCAGCGCGGACGCCACCGGGACACCGGCCAGCTGGCCGACCGCGGTTCCGTAGATCTCCGCCGAGGAGCGGATCTGCGGGAGGATCGCCTCGGGGATGTTCATGGCGGCGAGGATCTCCGGATCCCACTGCAGCGATTCGAGGTTCATCAGCATCGTGCGCCCGGCGTTGGTGACATCGGTGACGTGTACGCCGCCGTCCGTGCCGCCGGTGAGGTTCCAGATCAGCCAGGAGTCGATGGTCCCGAAGGCGATCTCGCCGTTCTCGGCGCGGCGCCGCAGCCCGGGGATGTTGTCGAGCAGCCAGGCGGCCTTGGGCCCGGAGAAGTAGCTGGCCAGCGGCAGCCCGGTGGAGTCCCGGAAGCGGTCCTGGCCGTCGGTGCCGCCCAGTTGGGTGCACAGCGCGGAGGTACGGGTGTCCTGCCAGACGATCGCGTTGTGCACCGGCCGTCCGGTCGCGCGGTCCCACAGGACGGTGGTCTCGCGCTGGTTGGTGATGCCCATCGCGCTGAGCTGGTCGGCGCGCAGGCCCGCCTTGGCGAGTGCGCCCGCGACCACGGCCTGGACCTTGGACCAGATCTCCGTGGCGTCGTGCTCGACCCACCCCGGCCTGGGGAAGATCTGGCGGTGCTCACGCTGGTCGACGGCGACGATCGCGCCGTCCGTGTCGAAGACGATGCAGCGGCTGGAGGTGGTGCCCTGGTCGATTGCGGCGACGTACTTGGTGTCGGTCATGGCCCCTCACTAAAACGCGGCGTTGAAGATGAGACCGGACAGGGCTGCGCCGATCAGCGGACCGGCGACGGGAACCCAGGAGTACTGCCAGTCGGATGTGCCCTTGTTGGGGATCGGCAGAAAGGTGTGCACGATGCGCGGGCCGAGGTCGCGGGCGGGGTTGATGGCGTAGCCGGTCGGCCCGCCCAGCGACAGGCCGATCCCGGTGACCAGCAGCGCGACCACCAGCACACCCGTGCCGGACTCGCCGAGGCCCTTGGTCAGGCCGAGGGCGAGGATCGGCAGCACGAGGCCCACGGTCGCGATGATCTCGGTGACCAGGTTCTGCCACCACACCCGGATCTCCGGGATCGTGGAGAAGATCCCGAGGGTGCCGATCGACGTCTCCTCCTCGGCGTTGGCGGCGAACTGGCCGAAGTAGACGAGCCAGCACAGGACCGCGCCGAGCATCGCGCCGACCAGCTGACCCGCGATGTAGACCGGGACCTTGTCCCAGTCGCCGGTGTCAATGGCGATGCCGACGGTCACCGCGGGGTTCAGATGCCCGCCGGACAGCGGCGCGGCGGTGTACGCACCCGCCAGCACGCCGAAGCCCCAGCCGAAGGCGATGACGACCCAGCCGGCGCCCTTCGCCTTGGAGTGGTTGAGCAGTACGGCGGCGACCACGCCGGCGCCGAAGAGGATCAGGATCGCGGTGCCGATGATCTCGCCGAGGAATATGTCTCCGTTGGAATGCATGGCGGCTCCTACGTGCAGTCCAGGGTGCACTGACCGGGCCTGAGAGCGCACGGTGCCGTCGCCGGGGGTGTCCCTCCACCCGAACGGCCGTCCGTGCCACCCGCATACTTCTCCCGGCGTGACGGAGCGTCAAGGTCGCCTGCAGACAGCCCGATCGCGGCCGTCCCCGGATCGGCGACCGGATCAACGGATCACGACCACCGACGACCCGTGCCCGAACAGCCCCTGGTTCGCCGTGATCCCGACCCTCGCCCCCGGCACCTGGCGGTCTCCCGCCCGCCCGCGCAACTGCCCCACCAGCTCGCACACCTGGGCGATCGCCTGCGCCGGCACCGCCTCCCCGAACGAGGCCAGTCCGCCGCTCACGTTGACCGGAATCCGGCCCCCGAGCGCCGTCGCCCCGCCGCGCAGCAGCTTCGCGCCCTCACCGGCCGCGCACAGGCCCAGGTCCTCGTACCACTCCAGCTCCAGCGCGGTGGACAGGTCGTAGACCTCCGCGAGGTCCAGGTCCTCCGGGCCGATGCCCGCCTCCTCGTACGCCGCCGCCGCGATCGAGGCCCGGAATCCCACGGCGGGCGGCTCCACGGCAACGGCCGAGTCGGTCGCGAAGTCGGGCAGATCCAGCACCGTTTTCGGATAGGTGGGGGTGACCGTGGACACCGCGCTGATCCGCACCGGGCTGCCGGAGCCGTGCCGGCGCGCGAAGTCGAGGGTGGACAGCACCAGCGCCGCCGCGCCGTCGGAGGTCGCGCAGATGTCCAGCAGCCGCAGTGGATCGGCGACCACGGCGGAGGCCGCGACCTCCTGCGCGGTCACAGCCTTGCGGTAGCGGGCGTTGGGGTTGAGGGAACCGGCCGCCGCGTTCTTGACCTTCACCTGGGCGAAATCCTCGGTGGTGTCGCCGTACAGCGCCATGCGGCGGCGCGCGTAGAGCCCGAAGTACGCCGGATTGACCGCGCCCAGGATCCGGAAGCGCAGCCAGTCCGGGTCGTCCGGGCGGTCGCCGCCCGCCGGGGCGAAGAAGCCCTTCGGCGCCGCGTCCGCGCCGACGACCAGGGCGACGTCGGCCATTCCTGCCAGGAGTTGCGCGCGTGCGGCGTTGATCGCCTGAGCGCCCGATGCGCATGCCGCGTAAACGCTCGTCACGCGCGCGCCCTGCCAGCCCAGGGCCTGCGCGAAGGTGGCGCCCGCCACGTAGCCGGGGTATCCGCCGCGTACGGTGTCCGCACCCACCACCAGCTGTACGGCGGGCCATTCGAGCCCCGCGTCGGCGAGCGCGGCGCGCGCGGCCACCACCCCGTACTCGGTGAAGGAGCGGCCCCACTTGCCCCAGGGATGCATGCCGGCCCCGAGGACGGCCACGTCCCCGGTCATCGCGCGCCGCCTTCGACCGGCCGCCAGTGCCAGGTCGTCCAGACCCGCTCGTCGTCCTCGGCCAGCACCCCCGGCACCACCTCGACCTCCGCCCCGACCGGCAGGTCCGCCACCCCGACCCCCGGCGCGGCCTGCCCCAGGACCACCATCCGCTCCGCCGCCAGCTCCACGGCCACCAGCGTGTACGGCTCCCAGGGGCGGCCGGGATCGGACGCGTACGGCGCCGGCGGCCGGTACCGCACATCGGTGCAGGACCACACGCGGCCCCGCGGGGACAACGGGACCGGCTCCAACGCGGAGGCCCCGCAGGCCGGGTTGCGGCAATGGCTGTCCTGCCGGGGGAAGAACACCGAGCCGCAGGACCGGCAGCGGGTGCCGAGCAGCCGGAAGCCGGCCGGGCGGTCGGGGTCTTCCGGGTGGTCCGGGTGGTCCGGGTGGTCCGTGAACCAGCCGTCGACGACCGGTGTGCGTTCCCGTTCCCGCGCCATGCACGCCTCCCGCGAAGAGATCTGACGGTACGTCAGAAGTGTGCCATGGAGGGTGGACGCTGTCAGTGGCCGGTGATATGTTCTTCTCAGATCGAGAAGTTCTCGATCTGAGAAGAACTTCGGCGCAGGGAGTGCGGCATGGTGGCGCAGCAGCAGGACGAAGCGGTCTTCCTTGCCGCCTACGACCCCCGCGCCTTCGAGCCCATCGCTGTCACCGTCGACATCGTCGCCCTGACGCTTCGTCATGGCGCCTTGCATGTGCTGCTGGTGAGGCGCGGCGGCCCGCCCTTCGAAGGCTGCTGGGCGCTGCCCGGCGGCTTCGTCCGATCCGGGAAGGAATCCCTCGACGAAGCCGCCGCCCGCGAACTCGCCGAGGAGACCGGTCTGGACGCCGAGCGCGGCCTCGGCCGGGTGCACCTGGAGCAGCTCGGCTCGTACGGCCGCCCGGGGCGCGATCCGCGGATGCACGTGGTCTCGATCGCCTATCTCGCCTTCGCCCCTGACCTTCCGGAGGCGCGGGCGGGCAGTGACGCGGCCGCCGCCGGCTGGCTCCCGGTCGTCGAACTCGGTACAACGATACGGCTGTTGGGGCAACCGGACGCGGAAGCGGAGCGTCCCCAGGATCAGGGCCGGCCGGCCGGAGCCCACGGGGGTGGTCCCGGCCGCCGGCCCGACCAGTCCGACCGGCCTGGCCTGACCGGACTCGCCTTCGACCATGCCCGGATCCTCGCGGAGGGCCTCGACCGCGCCCGCTCCAAGATCGAGTACACCCCGCTCGCCACCGCCTTCCTCGGCCGCGAGTTCACCATCACCGAACTGCGAGAGGTCTACGAAGCCGTCTGGGGCCGCGCCCTCCACGCCGGCAACTTCCACCGCAAGGTGCTCTCCGTCCCCGGCTTCGTCGAGTCCACCGGCGACACCGCCATCCGCTCCGGCTCCCGCGGCGGTCCCCGCGCCCGCCTCTACAGGGCCGGCGACGCCCGCCTTCTCCACCCGGCCCTCCTGCGCCCCGACCGCGAGGAGAGCGTGCGATGACAGGTACACCGGGGCCCACCCCGATGACGGCCACCGAAATCAGCCCGCGCACCTTCGACCAGGCTCTCGCCGCCCTCGACGAGCCCTTCCCGGCCGACCCCGCCGCAGCCGCGCGCCGCTACCGGCGGCTCGCACGGCTGCTGCACCCCGACACCGCCCCGTACGCCCGCCGCGCGGACGCGGCAGCCGCCTTCCTGCGCCTGTCCGGCCTGTGGCGGCGGCACACCGGCGGCGACTGCTTCACGCTCACCACCCGCCACCGCACCTACCGCCTCGGCCCGACCCTCGCCATCGGCGACCTCGCCGTACTTCGCGAAGCCGGTCACGACACCGTCCTCAAGATCCCCGTGAAGCCCGCCGACAACGACCTGATGGAGCGCGAGGCCGCCGCGCTCACCAGGCTGGACACCGCCGCCGACCCGCGCCACCGCGCGTACGCCCCCCGCCTCGTCGAGTCCTTCCGCCACCGCGACAACACCGGAACCGAGCGCCGCGTCAACGCGCTGGGCCGCCTCCACGGCTTCCACACCCTCGCCGCGGTCCGCGCCGCCCACCCCGGCGGAGTCGACCCGCGCGACGCCGCCTGGATGTGGCGCCGCCTGCTGGTCGCCCTCGGCTGGGCACACCGCGCCGGGCTCGTCCATGGCGCGGTACTGCCCGAACACGTCCTCATCCACCCCGCCGAGCACGGACTCGTCCTGGTCGACTGGTGCTACGCGACCGAGCCCGGCGGCATCGTGCCCGCCCTCGTCGAGCGCCACCGCGACCTCTACCCACCAGAAGTGTGCGGCCACGAGCCCGTGAGCCCGGCCACCGACATCCACCTCGCCTCACACCTCATGCGCCGGCTGATGGGGGAGCGCGCTCCGCACCCGCTGCGCGCCTTCATCCGCGGCTGCACCCTGCCCGCCCAGGCCCGCCGCCCGCACGACGCCTGGCGGCTGCTCGCCGAGCTCGACGAGGCGTTGGAGCGGCTCTACGGGCCGCGTACCTTCCGGCAGTTCGCCATGCCGGCCAAGACCTGACACGCCATCACAAGGGGGAACCACCATGGGCAGCGGAAGCTGGTCCACCAACGTCTACGATGCCGCCGCGCGCTTCCGCGCCGCCTCCGGCACCGGCGCCTTCGCCTACAGCGACCGCGTCACCGCCTCCGCGCCGCGCAGCACCTGGGCGGCCCACCCGTCACTCGACCCCAAGGACCTCGGCACCCGCGAGAGCCGCGACTCCGCCGAACACCCCACATCCCTCGCCATCGCCGTCCTCTTCGATGTCACCGGCTCGATGCGCGCCGTCCCCCAGGTCCTGCAGACCAAGCTCCCCGAGCTCTTCGGCCTCATCCTCCGCAAGGGCTACACCGAGCACCCGCAGATCCTCTTCGGCGCCGTCGGCGACGCCACCTGCGACCGGGTCCCCCTCCAGCTCGGCCAGTTCGAGTCCGACAACCGCATGGACGACGACCTCGGCAACATCCTCCTGGAGGGCGGAGGCGGCGGCCAGATGACCGAGTCCTACGAACTCGCCCTCTACGCCATGGCCCGCCACACCTCGATAGACTGCCACGAGAAGCGCGGCCGCCGCGGCTACCTCTTCCTCATCGGCGACGAGATGCCCTACGGCAGGGTCAAGGCCCACGAAGTACGCCGCGTCCTCGGCGACGACCTCGCCGAGGACATCCCCATCAGCCGGATCGTCGCCGAGCTCAAGCGCACCTTCGACATCTACTACATCCTCCCCGCCGGCTCCTCCTACGTCGGCAACCCCGAAGTCCTCGGCCTGTGGCGCAAGCTCCTCGGCCAGAACGTCATCGAACTCGACGACCTCGACGCGGTCTGCGAGACCATCGCCCTCACCGTCGGCCTCGGCGAGGAAGCCATCGACCTGGCGGAGGGCCTGGACGATCTGTCCGACATCGGCTCCGCGGCGGGCGCGAGCGTGGGCAAGGCGCTGGCGGCCCTGGGCCGCGACAGGGGCGACGTAGTGGTCACGAACATGCCACTGCTCTGACCACTCACGCCTGACCACTCACGTGCTCTGACCACTTACGAACCCTTGGACGGTCCATGCACACGATCGTCGTCGACCTCGGCTACGGCGACGCCGGCAAGGGCACAGTCGTGGACCGGCTCTGCGCCACAGCGACGCGCGCGGAGCCGGTCCGGGCCGTCGTCCGGTTCAACGGCGGCGCCCAGGCCGCGCACAACGTCGTCACCACCGACGGACGCCACCACACCTTCGCCCAGTTCGGCTCAGGGACCCTCCAGGGCGTCCCCACCCACCTCTCCCGCTTCATGATGGTCGACCCCCTCGCCCTCGCCGCCGAGGCCGACCACCTCCGCGCCCTCGGCGTGCCCGACCCGTACGGCCTGCTCACCGTCGACCGCCGGGCGCTGCTCACCACGCCGTACCACGCCGCCGCCAACCGCCTGCGCGAACTCGCCCGCGGCGAGGCCCGCCACGGCTCCTGCGGCATGGGCATCGGCGAGACCGCCCGCTACCACCTCGACCACGGCGACGACGCCCCGACCGCCGCCGACTGCCTCTCCCGCCCCCGCCTCATCCGCAAGCTCACCCTGCTGCGCGACCGCCTGTCAGACGAACTCGGCGGCCCCCTGCCCGCCCCGCCCGTCCCGCACTGCGCGGCCGCCTTCACCGCTTTCGCCCGTACGGTCGCCCTCACCCCCGAGGACCACCTCCCTCGCGTGCTCGCCCGGGGCCCGGTCGTCTTCGAGGGCGCCCAGGGCGTCCTGCTCGACGAGACGCACGGCTTCCACCCCCACACCACCTGGTCGACCACCACCTTCGCCAACGCCGAGGCACTCCTCGCCGAAGCCGCGGCCCACACCGGCTCGCAGCCCCGCCCAGCCCTCCGCCTCGGCGTCGTACGCACCTACACGACCCGCCACGGCCCCGGCCCCCATGCCACCGAGGACCCCGGACTGGCCCCGCTGCTCCCCGAACCGCACAACGGCCACGGCCCCTGGCAGGGCCCCTTCCGCGTCGGCCACTTCGACGCCGCCGCCCACCGCTACGCCGCCACGGCCTGCGGGGGAGTGGACGCCCTCGCCGTCACCCACCTGGACGCCGTCCCCCGCTGCCCCCGGCTCCGCATCGTCGACGGTGCCTCGTCCGGCACCCCCGGCCCCAACCCCGAGGACTGGTCGGCGGCGATCGGCGAGGTGCTGGGTGCGCCCGTCGTGCTGGAGTCCTACGGCCCGACGGCGGCGGACAAGAGGGACGCCCGCGAGACCGGGAAGTCGAAGTACGTGTCCGGGAAGAGCTCGGGCTTGTACGTGTAGTGCCACCACTCCTCCGCCAGGTTGACGAAGCCGAGATCCTCCAGGGTGTTCTTCAGCAGCAGCCGGTTCTTGAGCTGCTCGCCCTGGATCCTCGGGTCCAGCGTGTGCGACAGCGTGTCGAAGCAGTCGAAGCCCGTGCCCATGTCCACCGAGTTGTCCGGGAAGCGCTCCGCCTGCGGCGCGTAGCAGGGCACCAGCGGCTCGCCGGGGCGGTACGGGCGGGTGGGCACGGCCGGGAGCTTCACGATCGTCAGATCGGTGGTGCTGCCACGGCTGTGCCCGGACTTCGCGGCGATGTATCCGTCGAGGAATAGTCTCGACTTGTCGACATCCGGATAGAACTCCGCCTTCATCGCCTCGTCGTCGAGATCCTCCGCCCAGGCCACGAAGTGGTCCACCGCCCGCTGCGGCCGGTAGCAGTCGTACACCTTCAGGCTGTACCCCTGAGCGAGCAGCGTGACCTGGGCCCTGTGCAGCGCCTCGGCGGCGGGCCGGGTGAGGATGCACAGCGGCTGCTCGTAGCCGTTGATACGTACGCCGACGAAATTGTGCGGGGTGAAGTAGCGCATCTCCTGCAGGATCGTCGGGTCGATGTCGCTGAGCGCGACGAACTCCGCCGGAGCCTTGGCCCCGGAGGTCTCCCCGGAGGTCCCGGAACCCGCCCGCGCCGGACCCGCCGCCACCAGCCCCGCCAGGAGGGCGAGCGGCAGGGCGAGCGGCAGGACGAGGACACGCGATAACGACGTCAGGCGACCGGATACAGTCCGTCCGTGGCCGGCCATGCGAAAGACTCCCATTGCTCCTCCTGTGGTAACGCGTTCCCGCCGGAGCCGGGCTGGCCCCGAACCTGCCCTGCCTGCGGCGCAGTCGCCTACCGCAATCCGCTGCCGGTCGCCGTGGCCCTTCTGCCCGTACGCGACCTGCCCGTGGGCGACCGCGCTGACACCTCAGCCGTCGGCCTGGTCGTCATCCGCCGCACCATCCCCCCGCAGCGCGGCCGCCTCGCCCTTCCCGGGGGTTTCATCGACCACGGCGAGACCTGGCAGCAGGCCGTCACCCGCGAACTCGCCGAGGAGACGGGCATCGCGGCGCGCCCCGAGGAAGTACGGCTCGCCGACGCCCTCACCGACACCGACGGCGGCCACCTCCTCCTCTTCGGGCTGCTGCCTGCCCGCCCCGTCCACGACCTGCCGCCGCCGCGGCCCACCGACGAGACCGACGGCTGGCAGATCATCACGGCCGCCGCTGAACTCGCCTTCCCGCTCCACACCCGGGCCGCCGCCCGCTGGTTCGCCGACGGCTACGGCTTCCCGCCGCCCCGCACCCGCACCGCGTAACCCACTTCCCCCTCGTCTTCCCGCTCGACCACCGTCCGCCCGCCCGCCAGCCGCGTCGTGAACCGCTCGACCCGGGGCTCCGCCCACCCGTCACCCTCGTCCGTGACCAGCAGCCCGCCCCCGGTGCGCCCGGCCGCGGGTGCCCACACCTCCAGCTCCACCTGACCGTCCGCCCCCGTCACCGGCAGCACCGCCCCCGCCCGTGCCAGCACCGGGATCCGGCCCGGCGGTGCCGGCAGCAGCACCTGCCCCGGCCCCTCGTACACCTCGCCGGTCGCCGTGTCGTACCAGCGGCCGCGCGGCAGTCGCAGACTGCGCAGGTCGGAGCCCTGTTCCAGTACCGGGGCCACCAGCAGCGCGTCGCCGAGCAGGAAGGCGTCCCCGCAGGCGCGAAGCTTGCGGTCCTCCGGGTCGTTCCACCACACCGGCCGCACATACGGCGCCCCGGTGAGCCGCGCCAGATGCGCCAGCGTGTAGAGGTACGGCAGCAGCCGCTCCCGCTCCCTCAGCGCGTCCCCCGCGTGCCGCAGGACCTCGGGCCCGAACTCCCACGGCTCGCGCCGGCCCGCGCCGATCGCCGAGTGCGTACGGAAGAACGGGAAGTACGCCGCCATCTGAAGCCAGCGCAGATACAGCTCGCCCGACGGAGTCCCCGTGAAACCGCCCACGTCCGGCCCCGAGAACGGCACCCCGCACAGCCCGAGCCCCAGCACCAGCGACAGCGAGGCCCGCAGCCCCGGCCAGCCCGTCGACACATCCCCGGACCACGCGCCGCCGTACCGCTGCATGCCCGCCCACCCCGAGCGCGAGAAGAGGAACGGCCGGTCCCCGGGCCGCAGTTCGCGCAAGCCCTCGTAACCCGCTCGCGCCATCGCCAGGGCGTAGACGTTGTGCGCCTCGCGATGGTCGCCGCCCCGGCCCTCCAAGGCGTGGCGGGCCGAGCGGGGCAGCGTCGTCTCGCCGAACGCGGCGAAGGACACCGGCTCGTTCATGTCGTGCCAGACCCCGGCGAATCCCTCCGCGAGCCGTTCGGCGTACAGCCCGCCCCACCACTTGCGCACCCGCGGATCCGTGAAATCGGGGTACACCGCCTCACCCGGCCACACCACCCCGCGCACCGGCCGGCCCCGCGCGTCCCGTACGAAGGCGTCCTCGGCCACCCCGCTGTCGTACACCGGATTGCCCGGCTCCCGCTTCACCGCCGGATCGACGATCGAGACCAGCCGTACCCCGTCCTCCCGCAACTCCCGGGCCAGTCCCGGCAGATCGGGGAAGCGCTCCTTGTCGGCGGTGAAGACCCGGTGCCCGTCGAGGTGGTCGATGTCCAGGTGCAGCGCGGACAGCGGCAGCCCGTGCTCCCGGTAACCGGCCGCGACCCGCCGGACCTCCGCCGCAGTCCCGAAGCCCCACCGGGAGTGGTGGCAGCCCAGCGCCCAGCGCGGCGGCAGCGCCGGGCGTCCGCTCAGCGCCGTCCAGGCGGACAGGACCCTGGCCGGGGTTCCGGCGAACACCCAGTAGCGCAGCGGCCCGCCGTCCATCCGCAGCTCGCAGCAGCCCGGCCGGTCGTGCCCCGAACCGGCGCCCTCCTCGCCGTCGCGCAGCGACACCCGGCCGTCCCAGGAGTTGTCGTGGAAGACCAGATGACTGCCCGCGTCCGCCACCACCAGCTGCACCGGCATCGTGATGTACAGCGGATCGTCCCCGGGCCCGAAAGCGCCCCCCGGGTCGGTGTTCCACAGCCGGTACGCCCCGTCGCCGAGCCGCGGCCCGCCCGGCCCGCCGTCCCCGGACCGTCCGCCGAGCCCGAACACCGCCGCGTCCGCCGCCGTCTCCGAGCGCTGCACCCAGCGCGGCCCGCCCTCCCGGGGCCCGTCCACCGGATCCCACCAGCGCGGCGGCAGATCGCGCCGCAACAGCACCCCGCCCGGCGTACGGAACTCCACCGCGCCGTGCTTCGACACCAGCACGGTCACCCGTTCGGACACGACCCGCCAGCCGTCCTTGTCCGGCTCCATCACCGCCCGCGTATCCGCGTCCGGGCAGCCTTCGGCCAGCGCGTACGAAGGCTCAGGCGCGGCCCCGTCCCAGCCGCAGAACACCGCGCCCCCCACCGCCACCCGCACCCGCACACTCGACCGCGCGAAGCGCACCACCCCGCCCCCCGGCAGCGGCTCCGCCCCCTGCGCCGCCCCCGGCACCCGTGCCCGCTCCGGCCCCCGGCGCGGCAGGTCGCGCGCATCCGTGCGAGCCCGGTGCCACGCCGCGCCCAGAGCTCTCAGCCCGTTCACCGATCCGGTCATCCGCAGCTGCCGCACCAGGTCCCGAGCATCCATGAAGCCCACCCTTCCACCGTTCCCGTTCGTAGCGGCATCCGTTCAGCCACCGTTCACCTGGGCATCCCGGAGTCCTGGCGTCCCCCAGGCCCAGGGCCCCACCACCCCGTCAACCCCGTCAGGCTGACATCAGCCGGACATGCTCTGGCGCCGAAGACGATCACATGGCATCGTCCTGCCCAGCCGTGCCCGGCGGCATTCCGCCCGCGTTCGGTCCACCTGCACATCACGCGACGACGCGTACCGTCCGGGAGCCGCCACATGAGCAGCACATCTGAGCCCGCCGCCACTCCGGAAACCCCGGAGCCCCTGTGGCGGCCCGGCCCCGACCGCATCGCCGCCGCCCAGGTGACCCGCTTCCAGGCGTGGGCCGCCGCCTGCCACAACGCCCCGCCGAACGACCCCGCCGACCCCGAGGCGAGCTACGCCGCCCTGCACGCCTGGTCGGTGCGCGAACCGCGGGTCTTCTGGCGGGCGGTCACCGAGTGGTTCGACGTACGCTTCTCCACCCCGTACGAGACCGTGCTCGCCGACCCCGCCATGCCCGGTGCCCGCTGGTTCCCCGGAGCCACCCTCAACTACGCCGAGCACGCACTGCGCACCGCCCACGACCCCGCCCGCGCCGCCGCCCCCGCTCTGCTGTCCCTCGACGAGCGCCACGAGATCCACGAGACCAGCTGGGCCGAACTCAGCCGCCAGGTCGCCTCCCTGGCCGCCGAGCTCCGCCGCCTCGGGGTCCGTCCGGGCGACCGGGTCAGCGGTTACCTCCCCAACATCCCGCAGGCCGTCGTCGCGCTCCTGGCCACCGCCGCCGTCGGTGGCGTCTGGACCTCCTGCGCCCCCGACTTCGGCTCCCGCGCCGTTCTGGACCGCTTCCAGCAGGTCGAGCCCGTCGTCCTCTTCGCGGTCGACGGCTACCGCTACGGCGGCAAGCGGCACGACCGCACCGACGTCGTCGCCGAACTGCGCGCCGAACTCCCCTCCCTGCGCGCGGTCGTCCACATCCCGGTCCTGGACACCCCTGCCCCCGAAGGCGCCCTCGACTGGGCCAGTCTGACATCGGGCACTGACAGTCCCTCGTACGAACAGGTGCCCTTCGACCACCCCCTGTGGGTGCTCTACTCCTCCGGCACCACCGGCCTGCCCAAGGCCATCGTCCACTCCCAGGGCGGCATCCTCGTCGAACATCTCAAGCAGACCGGCCTGCACATGGACCTCGGTCCCGACGACCGGTTCTTCTGGTACACCTCCACCGGCTGGATGATGTGGAACTTCCTCGTCTCCGGCCTCCTCGCCGGCTCCACCGTCGTCCTCTACGACGGCAGCCCCGGCTTCCCCGACACCGGCGCCCAGTGGCGTGTCGCCGAACAGACCCGCGCCACGGTCTTCGGCACCTCCGCCGCCTATGTCATCGCCTGCCGCAAAGCCGATGTCCACCCCGCCCGCGACCACGACCTTTCCGCCGTCAAGTGCGTCGCCACCACCGGCTCCCCGCTGCCCCCCGACGGCTTCCGCTGGCTCCACGACGAAGTGGCCGAGGACCTCTGGATCGCCTCCGTCAGCGGCGGCACCGACGTCTGCAGCTGCTTCGCCGGTGGCGTCCCCACCCTCCCCGTCCACATCGGCGAGCTCCAGGCCCCCTGCCTCGGCACCGACCTCCAGGCCTGGGACCCCTACGGCAAGCCCGTCACCGACGAGGTCGGCGAGCTCATCGTCACCAACCCCATGCCCTCCATGCCCATCTACTTCTGGAACGACCCCGACGGCTCCCGCTACCGCGAGAGCTACTTCGAGATGTTCCCCGGCGCCTGGCGCCACGGCGACTGGATCACCCTCACCTCCCGCAACACCGTCATCATCCACGGGCGTTCCGACTCCACCCTCAACCGCCAAGGCGTGCGCATGGGCTCCGCCGACATCTACGAAGTCGTCGAACGCCTCCCCGAGATCCGCGAATCCCTCGTCATCGGCCTCGAACAACCCGACGGCGGCTACTGGATGCCTCTCTTCATCCAGCTCGCGCAGGACGCCGAACTCGACGACACCCTCCGCGACAAGATCAAGCACACCATCCGCGAACAGCTCTCCCCCCGCCACATCCCCGACGAGATCATCCCTGTCCCCGCCATCCCCCACACCCTCACCGGCAAGCGCATCGAAGTCCCCGTCAAGAAGCTCCTCCAGGGCACGCCGCTGGCCAAGGCCGTGAATGCGGGCTCCGTGGACAACCCGGACCTCCTGCGCTTCTACGAGGACCTGGGAAGGCGGCGCGCTTAGCCCGGCCGTGGGTTGCGGGAAGGCGTTCCGCATGGCGGAACGGGTTGGCACAACCCATCCACCCGCCGCCAGGCGGCAACGCCCCGGCAACCGCCCACCTACCCGCCGTACCCCACCCCGTACTCCCCGAGCACCTCCGCGAAGTCCGCCGCGAACCGCCTCCCCTCCTCCGGCAAAAGCCCAGCGGTCGTGACCCGAACCCCCGCCCCCGCCCCCAGGCGGAACCGCGCTCCGGCCGCCACCCACCACCCCCGCGACCGCAGTCCGTTCACCACCGCCGCCTCATCCCGCACCGGCACCCACACATTGAGCCCGCTCACGCCATGCGCGGCGATCCCGCGCTGCGCAAGCCCGGCAATCAGAGCCGCCCGCCGCTCCGCGTACGCGTCCTGCGCAGCGCCCACCAGCAGACGGGCCGCCGGATCCTCGAACAGCCGGGCCACCGTCTCCTGGAGCACATGGCTGATCCACCCGGACGTGAGCAGCAGCCGCCCGTCGTGCCGGGCCAGCGTCCTGCGGTCACACGCGAGGGCCGCCCACCGCAGGTCCGTGCCCAGATACTTGGTGACCGTCCGCACCTGCGCCCACCGGTCCAGCCCGCCTGAGGCACCGCAGGTCAGCGAATGCAACGGTGCCCCGGCGACATCAGCAGCGTGATCGTTCTCGACGACCAGTACCTCGGGCGTCTCCCGCAGCACCTCCACCAGCGCGTCCCGCCGCTCGGCCGAGAACGCCCCGCCGTACGGGTTCTGCGCGCGCGGGCTGCAGATGACTGCGCGCGCCCCCGCGCGCAGCGCGGCCCGCAGCGGCTCCGGCCGCATCCCCTCGTCGTCGACCGCGACCGGCACCATCCGCAGCCCCAGTGCCGGGACCAGGTCCAGCAGATGGTGATAGCCGGGATCCTCCATGGCCACCGCGTCGCCGGGCCGCAGCTCGACCGCCAGCAGCCGCGCCACACAGTCGAGCGCGCTGTGCGCGAAGGTCACATGTTCCGACGGCACCCCGTCCCGCTCGTACCACTCCCGCGTCAGCGTCTCCAGCTCCGCCAGCCGGGGGGCCGCACGGTGCGACCGCACGCCCGGCGCCACGTGCACCGGCGGCAGCAGATCCGGCAGGAACACCGGATCCGGGTGGCCGCCGGCCAAGTCCCTCAGGCCGGGCGGCACCTTCGGCGGCCGTCGCGAAGCCACTGACGGAGCCTCCGCCACCACTGTGCCGCCCCGCCCGCGCGTGACGACGATGCCGCGCTGCCGCAGTTCCTTGTACGCCGTCGCCACTGTCCCGGGGCTCACCGCGAGCCGCTGGGCGAGCTCGCGTACCGGGGGCAGCGCGGAGCCGGGGGAGAGCGCGCCATCGGTCACGCCCTGCTCGATGGACGCGGTAATCCCCTTGGCCGTCGTACCGCGGATCCCATATTGTGTTGCCACAGAAAACAGTATGTATCAATACAAAATAAAAACGCAAGGGGGCGCTGTGCTGAACCGCCTGATCAGCCTGCGAGACCGCATTCCAGGAGGCCCCGACGGCCGCCGGATGCTCTGGATCAACCTCATCGACAAGACCGGATCCGGCCTCTGGGTCAGCGCCACCGCGCTCTACTTCACCGTCGTCGGAGGGCTGAGTCTGAGTCAGGTCGGTCTGCTCCTCGGCGCCGCCGGAGCCTTCGGAGTCGCCGGAGCCCCCGTGATCGGCCGGCTCGCCGACCGCCTCCCGCTGACCCGCCTCATCCTCACCGTCCAGATCGCCCGTGCAGCGGCAAGCCTGCTGCTGCTCGTCGCACACGGCTTCTGGCAACTGCTCCCGCTGGTCGCCCTCGGCAGCTTCGGCGAACGCGCCGCCTCCGTCCTCACCAAGCTCTACGCCGCCCGCGTCGCCGGCCCCGACCGCGCCCGCTACCAGGCCGTCCAGCGGACCGTCGTCAACATCGGCTACACCCTCGGCGGCCTCGCCGCCTCCGCCGGCCTCGCCTTCGCCACAACTGCCGTCTACCGAGGCCTGCTGCTCGGCGACGCCCTCTCCTTCTGCGTCGTCGCCCTGCTCGTCGCCCGCTGCGCCGAACCCCCCTCCCCGGCCCGTACGGTGACCGGCTCCGGCCGGCAGCCAGCCCGACCGGCCCCCGCGCCGCACGGCGGCCCCCGCAACCCGTGGCGCGACGGCGGCTACCTCGCCTTCACCGGCCTGGAGACCCTGCTCCTCCTCGACGGATCCGTCTGCCGGGTGGGCCTGCCCCTGTGGATCATCAGCTCCACCACCGCCCCGCGCGGGCTGGCCCCGCTGCTCTTCGTCCTCAACACCCTGCTCGTCGTCGCCTTCCAGGTGCGACTCTCCCGCTACGGCCGCACCCCGCGCATCGCCGCCACCACCCTCGGCCACGTCGGCCTGTGCTACCTGATCGGCGGCGCGGCCATGGCCGCCTCCGTGGCCCAAGCACGCTGGGCCGCCATCGCCGCCCTGATCGCGGCCGCCACCGCCTTCACCTTCGTGGAAATGCTCGAAGCCACCGCCTCCTGGGAACTGTCCATCGCCCTCGCCCCGGCCGAAGCCCAAGGGGCCTACCTGGGTGTCCAGGGCCTCGCCCAGTCCGCCGAACGAGCCCTCGGCCCGATGCTGCTCACCACGCTCGTCATCGCCTCCGGCCCGCTCGGCTGGGCCGGCTTCGGAGCCGCCCTCGCCACCACCGCGTACGGCCAGCGCGCGCTGGTCCGCCGCCGCCTGGACCGCATGGAGGCCGCCACCTCCCCCCATCGTCACACAGCGTTGTCAGTGCCCCCGGTTACGGTGACAGAGCAATGACAGAAGCCGTACAGGGGGAGTCACGTCATGGCACACACCAAGCACACCAAGCACGCAAAAAGCCGCAGCCGAAACAGCGGTAAGAGCACCAAGAACACCAAGCAAACCAAGAACAACCGGCCCAGGGGCCGCAGCCGACCGCCCGCCCAGGGCGCCCGCCGCGCCCTGCGGCGCGAAGTCCCCAGCATCGTCGCGATCCTCACCGACCAACGCGACTTCGCCGCGATGCACGACTACCGCAGCTTCACCTTCGACGACCACGCCCACTACCTGCGGCAGACGGAAGGACTGCTGCGCTCACTCGCCGCCCAGGGCGTCCACACCTGCGTCGGCCTCTTCGACCCGGACGAATACGCCGACTACTGCACCGACACCGCCCAGAACCCCGACACACCCGCCACCCGCACCCGCTACACCGCCGAGATCGCCGCCGGCGGCCCCACCGTGCCGTACTCCGGACAGCCCCTCGAACTCCTCATCACCCAGCTCGAATACGAAACCGACCGCCAGGCCACCTGGGACTACGCCACCGATCTGCTCTCCCGCACCGGATCCTGCTCCGACTGCGGCCAGGACATCGCCCGCGCCTCCTTCGACCGCGCCTCGCACGCCCTGACGAAGCTCCTCGAAGCCGCCGGCCCCGGCGCCCACCACCTCGTCTGCAGCATCCCCGCAGCCGACGCGCCCCTGCTCGCCGCCCTCCACGCCCGCTGCGACGACCGGGGCAACGTCCACCTCGTCCAAGCCGAAGCCCTTGTGTGCTGCACCGTGCTGGCCGCCGGCATGGCATCCGACAGCCCCGGAGGCGTCGTCCTGCGCACCAGCACCCCAGGCGGCCACGAAGAGGTCCGCGGCTGGTCCCTGCACGACGGATGGCTGCACCCGCTCACCGAAGCCGAGGTCTTCAACGCCTACTGCACCGACGCCGAATCCGGTGAACCCGTACCGCCGGAACCCGGCGTCACCTACCGCCCCGGCACACCCCTGCCCCCACCCCCGGCCGGCTGACCAACCGGGGCGCGGTACGCCGAAGGGCGCCCCGCCACCCAGGCGGGACGCCCCACGGCCAACCCCTACTCGCTACTCTCCGGACAGCACGGCTTGGGCCGCACGCCGCGCCTCGTCCGCCGAGTCGGTCGCCCGCGCCGCGGCCGCCGCACGCTCGCACTGAGCCAGCGTGTGCTTGGCCAGCGCCGACCGGACATAGGGAATCGACGCGGCGCCCATCGACAGGCTCGTGACGCCCAGGCCCGTCAGCACACAGGCCAACAGCGGATCGGCGGCCGCCTCACCGCACACACCGCAGCTCTTGCCCTCGGCCCTGGCCGCATCGGCCGACGCCGCCACCAGGTCCAGCAACGCCGGCTGCCACGGATCCTGCAGCCGGGACACCGCACCGACCTGGCGGTCCGCCGCGAAGGTGTACTGCGCCAGGTCGTTCGTCCCCAGCGAAAGGAACTCGACCTCCTGCAGAATCGACCGCGCCCGCAGCGCCGCCGACGGAATCTCCACCATCGCGCCGAACTTCGCCCGCAGCCCCGCCTCCCGGCACGCGTCGGCGAACGCCTTCGCGTCGATCCGGTCGGCCACCATCGGCGCCATGACCTCCAGATACACCGGCAGGCCCTCCACCGCCCGGGCCAGCGCCCGCAACTGCGTCTGCAGCACCTCCGGGTGAGCCAGCAGCGTACGCAGCCCCCGCACACCCAGCGCCGGATTCGGTTCGTCCGCCGGCGTCAGGAACTCCAGCGGCTTGTCCGCCCCCGCATCCAGCACCCGCACCACGACCCGGCCCTCGGGGAAGGCCTCCAGCACCTGCCGGTACACGGCAACCTGTGCCTCCTCCGACGGCGCCTTCTTCGAGTCGTCCAGGAAGAGGAACTCCGTACGGAACAGACCGACGCCCTCAGCCCCGGCCGCCACCGCCGCGGCCACATCACCGGGACCGCCGACATTCGCCAGCAGCGGCACCTTGTGCCCGTCCGAGGTCGCCCCCGGACCGGACGAGCCCGCCAGCGCGGCCTTCCGCTCCGCCGCCGCCTTCGCCAACTCGGCCCGCTTCGCCGCGCTCGGGTCGACGAAGACCTCGCCGGTGCTGCCGTCGACAGCGATGACCGCACCCTCCGCGATCTCCGTGGCCCCCGGCAGCGCCACGACCGCCGGCACACCCAGCGCACGCGCCAGAATCGCACTGTGGCTCGTCGGCCCGCCCTCCTCGGTCACAAAACCGAGCACCAGCGTCGGGTCCAGCAGCGCCGTGTCCGCCGGAGCCAGATCCCGCGCGATCAGCACATACGGATCATCACTGTCCGGCACCCCCGGCATCGGCACGCCCAGCAGCCGCGCCACGATCCGGTTCCGTACGTCATCCAGGTCGGCGACCCGGCCCGCCAAATACTCCCCGGCACCTTCCAACAGCGCCCTGTACGTCGCGAACGCGTCATACACCGCGCGCTCCGCCGTACTCCCCA
>NZ_CP109392.1:8877500-9903391 GCF_045040445.1 Streptomyces sp. NBC_01537
ATGCCCCCGTAACTTCGGGAGAAGGGGGCCATCACTGGTGATAGCACTTGCTGCTTGAGCTGGGGGTGGCCGCAGAGACCAGCGAGAAGCGACTGTTTACTAAAAACACAGGTCCGTGCGAAGCCGTAAGGCGATGTATACGGACTGACGCCTGCCCGGTGCTGGAACGTTAAGGGGACCGGTTAGTCACATTTCGGTGTGGCGAAGCTGAGAACTTAAGCGCCAGTAAACGGCGGTGGTAACTATAACCATCCTAAGGTAGCGAAATTCCTTGTCGGGTAAGTTCCGACCTGCACGAATGGCGTAACGACTTCTCGACTGTCTCAACCATAGGCCCGGTGAAATTGCACTACGAGTAAAGATGCTCGTTTCGCGCAGCAGGACGGAAAGACCCCGGGACCTTTACTATAGCTTGATATTGGTGTTCGGTTCGGCTTGTGTAGGATAGGTGGGAGACTGTGAAGCTATGGCGCCAGCCGTGGTGGAGTCGTCGTTGAAATACCACTCTGGTCGTGCTGGATGTCTAACCTCGGTCCGTGATCCGGATCAGGGACAGTGTCTGGTGGGTAGTTTAACTGGGGCGGTTGCCTCCTAAAGAGTAACGGAGGCGCCCAAAGGTTCCCTCAGCCTGGTTGGCAATCAGGTGTTGAGTGTAAGTGCACAAGGGAGCTTGACTGTGAGACTGACGGGTCGAGCAGGGACGAAAGTCGGGACTAGTGATCCGGCGGTGGCTTGTGGAAGCGCCGTCGCTCAACGGATAAAAGGTACCCCGGGGATAACAGGCTGATCTTCCCCAAGAGTCCATATCGACGGGATGGTTTGGCACCTCGATGTCGGCTCGTCGCATCCTGGGGCTGGAGTCGGTCCCAAGGGTTGGGCTGTTCGCCCATTAAAGCGGTACGCGAGCTGGGTTTAGAACGTCGTGAGACAGTTCGGTCCCTATCCGCTGTGCGCGTAGGAATATTGAGAAGGGCTGTCCCTAGTACGAGAGGACCGGGACGGACGAACCTCTGGTGTGCCAGTTGTCCTGCCAAGGGCATGGCTGGTTGGCTACGTTCGGGAGGGATAACCGCTGAAAGCATCTAAGCGGGAAGCCTGCTTCGAGATGAGTATTCCCACCCCCTTTGAGGGGTTAAGGCTCCCAGTAGACGACTGGGTTGATAGGCCGGATGTGGAAGCCCTGTAAGGGGTGGAGCTGACCGGTACTAATAGGCCGAGGGCTTGTCCTCAGTTGCTCGCGTCCACTGTGTAGTTCTGAAGTAACGAACTGTGTTGTTCCGGTTCAGTTGTCTTCATAGTGTTTCGGTGGTCATTGCGTTAGGGAAACGCCCGGTTACATTCCGAACCCGGAAGCTAAGCCTTTCAGCGCCGATGGTACTGCAGGGGGGACCCTGTGGGAGAGTAGGACGCCGCCGAACAATTCTTCATAGGGCCTTGCCCCGGATCCTGGATCCGGGGCAAGGCCTTTTTGCTGCCTGGGGTAGGGTCCAGGTGGCATCGACAGAATCCGCAGGTACACACACAGGAGGGGCCCCGGTGGAGGTCCAGGAGACACGGGTGCAGACGGATCGGATCATGACGATCCCCAACATCCTGAGCATGGCGCGTCTCGTCGGCGTGCCGGTGTTTCTGTGGCTGATCCTGCGCCCGGAGTTCGGGCAGTCGAAGGCTGACGGATGGGCACTGCTCGTACTGATGCTGAGCGGTATCAGTGACTACCTGGACGGCAAGCTCGCGCGCCGGTGGAATCAGGTCAGCAGTCTGGGGCGAATCCTGGACCCGGCGGCGGATCGCCTCTACATCCTGTCGACGCTTGTGGGCCTCACGTGGCGGGAGATTCTGCCCTGGTGGATCACGGGGCTGCTGCTGGCCCGTGAGGCCGTGCTGGGGGTGATGATCCTGGTCCTGCGCAGGCATGGCTATGGTCCGCCGCAGGTCAACTTCATGGGGAAGGCTGCGACCTTCAACCTCATGTACGCGTTTCCGCTGCTCCTTCTGAGTGACGGCAACGGGTGGCTCAGTACGCTCGCTGCTATTTTCGGATGGGCATTCGCAGGATGGGGTACAACTCTGTACTGGTGGGCAGGGATCCTCTATGTGGTCCAGGTTCGCCGGCTCGTCAGGGCGGATGCCATGGCTGATTGAGCCTGTGCGCCCCCGGTAGTCCTGGGACCGGCCGACCGAGGTGCCCGCAGCGAGCCCAGCGGTCCAAGCGACAGACGATGGTCCGGGTGGACGTTGACGGGTGAGGTCGGCAAGACAGTCGTCTCTTCGAGGAGGACGCTTCCGACATGAAGGCCGTCGTGATGGCCGGAGGCGAAGGCACCCGCCTCCGCCCGATGACCTCAAGCATGCCCAAGCCGTTGCTGCCGGTGGTGAACCAGCCGATCATGCAGCACGTGCTGACTCTGCTCAAGCGCCATGGTCTCACCGAGACCGTGGTGACTGTGCAGTTCCTCGCCTCTCTCGTCAAGAACTACTTTGGCGATGGCGAGGAGCTCGGCATGGATCTCACCTACGCGAATGAGGAGAAGCCGCTGGGAACAGCGGGAAGCGTCAAGAACGCCGAGGAGGCACTCAAGGACGACTCGTTCCTGGTGATCTCCGGCGATGCGCTGACCGACTTCGACCTCACTGAGCTGATCAATTTCCACAAGGAGAAGGGCGGCCTGGTCACGGTCTGCCTGACCCGGGTACCGAATCCGCTGGAATTCGGTATCACCATCGTGGACGAGCACGGCAAGGTCGAACGCTTCCTGGAGAAGCCGACCTGGGGCCAGGTGTTCTCCGACACCGTCAACACGGGCATCTACGTCATGGAGCCCGAGGTATTCGACTACGTCGAGCCGGATGTGCCGGTGGACTGGTCGGGCGATGTGTTCCCGCAGCTCATGAAGGAAGGGAAGCCGATCTACGGCTTCATCGCGGAGGGCTACTGGGAGGACGTGGGCACCCACGAGAGCTATCTCAAGGCCCAGGCGGACGTCCTGGAGGGCAAGGTCGACGTCGATATCGAGGGCTTCGAGATCTCGCCCGGCGTGTGGGTGGCGGAGGGCGCGGAGGTGCACCCCGACGCGATACTGCGCGGCCCGCTGTTCATCGGGGACTACGCCAAGGTCGAGGCCGGCGCCGAGATCCGCGAGCACTCGGTCATCGGGTCGAATGTCGTCGTCAAAACCGGGGCTTTTCTCCACAAGGCCGTCGTGCACGACAACGTCTATGTCGGGCAGCAGACCAATCTGCGCGGCTGCGTCATCGGAAAGAACACCGATGTCATGCGGGCGGCCCGGATCGACGACGGAGCGGTCATCGGTGACGAGTGCCTGATCGGCGAGGAGTCGATCATCGCGGGCAATGTCCGGGTGTATCCGTTCAAGACCATCGAGGCGGGCGCCTTCGTCAATACGTCCGTCATCTGGGAGTCCCGGGGGCAGGCACATCTGTTCGGTGCCCGTGGTGTGTCCGGGATCATCAACGTCGAGATCACGCCCGAGCTCGCCGTGCGCCTCGCGGGCGCGTACGCGACGACCCTGAAGAAGGGCGCGACCGTGACCACGGCCCGCGACCATTCCCGGGGCGCGCGGGCGCTGAAGCGGGCGGTCATCTCGGCGCTGCAGACCAGCGCCATCGACGTCCGCGACCTGGAGAACGTGCCGATGCCGGTGGCACGCCAGCAGACCGCGCGCGGCAGCGCCGGCGGCATCATGATCCGTACGACGCCGGGGACGCCGGACTCGGTCGACATCATGTTCTTCGACGAGCGTGGCGCGGATCTGTCGGCGAACGGCCAGCGCAAGCTCGACCGGGTGTACGCGCGCCAGGAGTACCGGCGGGCGTTCCCCGGGGAGATCGGTGATCTGCACTTCCCGGCGAGCGTGTTCGACTCGTACACCGGGGCGCTGCTGAGGGCTGTGGACACCTCCGGGATCGCGGATTCCGGTATGAAGGTGGTCGTGGACGCGGCGAACGGCAGCGCGGGCCTGGTGCTGCCCAGCCTGCTGGGCCGGCTCGGGGTGGACGCGCTGACGATCAATCCCGGGCTGGACGAGTCCCGGCCCACGGAGACGGCCGACAGCCGCCGGGCCGGGCTGGTGCGGCTCGGTGAGATCGTGTCGTCGTCGCGGGCGGCCTTCGGGGTGCGGTTCGACCCGGTCGGCGAGCGGTTGTCGCTGGTGGACGAGCGGGGCCGGATCATCGAGGACGACCGGGCGCTGCTGGTGCTGCTGGACCTGGTGGCGGCCGAGCGCCGCAGCGGGCGGGTGGCGCTGCCGGTGACCACGACGCGGATCGCCGAGCAGGTGGCGGCGTACCACGGCACTCAGGTGGAGTGGACGACCACGTCGCCGGACGATCTGACCCGGGTCGGCAGGTCCGAGTCGACGATCTTCGGCGGTGACGGCAAGGGCGGCTTCATCGTCCCCGAGTTCAGCAGCGTGTTCGACGGTTCGGCGGCCTTCGTACGGCTGATCGGCCTGGTGGCGCGTACGCAGCTCACGCTCAGCCAGATCGACGCGCGGATCCCGGACGCCCATGTCCTCAAGCGGGACCTGGCGACGCCGTGGGCCGTCAAGGGCCTGGTGATGCGCCGGGTGGTCGAGGAGGCCGGCGACCGGTCGGTGGACACCACGGACGGCGTACGGGTCGTGGAGGCCGACGGCCGCTGGGTGATGGTGCTGCCGGACCCGGCGGAGGCGGTGACGCATCTGTGGGCCGAGGGGCCGGACGACGCCTCGGCGCAGGCGTTGCTGGACGAATGGTCGGCGATCGTGGACAGCGCCGGCCGCTGACCGAAGGGACGGCCCCCTCCCGACGCGCAACGGCGCGCCGGGAGGGGGCCGTTCGAGTGTGGCGCCGCCGACGTGCGACGATGTGCGTCATGCCGCAGGAGCACCCCGATCGGAGCAGCGCGAGCCGCAAGGCCCCGCTGCGGCGTCCTGATGCCTCCATGTCACTGCTGACCAACGTCATGGAGCACAGCCTCGACGACGGTTACGCGGAGGCGGCGGGCCGCCGCGGCGAGACCGGGACCTCGCGCATGCCGCGTACGCCGCGCGGGAAGCTGACCCTGGCCGTGGGCCTCGTGCTGGCCGCCGTGGTGGTCACGCTGGGCGGCGCGCAGGCGCAGGTGGCGGCGCCGACGCTGGCCAAGGAACGGCAGAAGCTGATCGACCGCATCGAGTCGGAGACCGCCGCGGCGGACGGGCTGCAGAAGAGCGTGGACAAGCTGCGCGACGACGTGGGCGCGCGGCAGCGTGAGGCGCTGAAGGACCAGGGCGTCCCGGGTGCCGAGCGGGTTTCGCTGCTGGCGGGCGCAACCGCGGTGACCGGTCCCGGCGTCAAGCTGGTGGTGGACGATGCGAAGGAAGCCACTTCGGGCGGCGGCAGCAATCCGCGTACCAGCAGCGACTTCTCGGACACCGGACGCGTCCGGGACCGTGACATGCAGCGGGTCGTGAACGGGCTGTGGTCCTCGGGCGCCGAGGCGATCTCCGTCAACGGCCAGCGGCTGACGGCCCTGTCGGCGATCCGCGCCGCGGGTGACGCCATACTGGTCGACAACAAACCGCTGGCGCCGCCGTACACGGTGCTGGCGATCGGGGACGGGCGGCGGCTGAGCACCGCGTTCCAGGACAGCGACGACGGGCAGTATCTGCACGTCCTGGAGGAGAACTACGGGATCCGGGCGAGCATCTCGGCCGAGAGCAGGCTAGAACTGCCGGCGGCCCCGAGTCTGATCGTCCGATCCGCGAGCCCGGTCCCGAGCGCCGGGCAGAGCGCAGCCGAAACAGGGAAGGGCACGAATTGATCGCCGTACTGGGCCTCGTCGTAGGAGTCGTGGTGGGCCTTGTGGTCCGCCCGGTGGTACCTACGGTGGTCGAGCCTTATCTCCCGATCGCCGTGGTCGCGGCGCTGGACGCCGTGTTCGGCGGACTGCGGGCGATGCTCGACGGGATCTTCGACGACAAGGTCTTCGTCGTGTCCTTCCTCTCCAACGTCGTGGTCGCGGCGCTGATCGTCTTCCTGGGCGACAAGCTCGGGGTCGGCTCACAGCTGTCCACCGGCGTGGTGGTCGTCCTCGGCATCCGGATCTTCTCCAACGCGGCGGCCATCCGCCGCCATGTCTTCCGGGCGTGACGGCACGATGAGCGATGACAGCGATGACAAGGGCCGCGATGACAAGGGCCGCGATGACGGGGGCCGCGATGACAAGGGCAACGAGCCACTGGCCCTGCCGCCGGCCCCGGCCCCAGCGGCTTCAACCGGCCGGCAGCGGCTGAAGGCCGGTCTGTGGCCCCCTCGGGCGTCCCGGGCGCAGCTGATCGTGGCGCTGCTGCTCTTCGTGCTCGGTCTGGGCCTGGCCATCCAGGTCCGCTCCACCAGCGACAGCAGCGCGCTGCGCGGGGCGCGCCAGGAGGACCTGGTGCGGATCCTGGACGAGCTGGACAACCGTACGCAGCGGCTGGAGGACGAGAAGCGGGGCCTGGAGAACCAGCGGACGGAGCTGGAGAACAGCTCGGACCAGGCCGAGGAGGCCCGCAGGCAGACCGAGCAGAAGGCCCAGCAGCTGGCTGTGCTGGCCGGTACCGTCGCCGCGCAGGGTCCGGGGATCACGCTGACGATCAGCGACCCGAAGGGCACCGTGGAGTCCGACACGCTGCTGGACACGCTCCAGGAGCTGCGGGCGGCGGGTGCGGAGGCCATCCAGATCAATGATGAGCGGGTGGTCGCCGACACGTACTTCACGCAGAGCGGCAGCTCGGTGGAGATCGACGGGAAGAAGATCTCGCAGCCGTACCGCTTCAAAGTCATCGGTAATCCACAGGACCTGGAGCCGGCGCTGAACATCCCCGGCGGAGTGGTGCAGACTTTGGAGAAGGAGCAGGCCACGGCGGATGTGGCACGCTCGCAGAAGATCGTTGTGGATGCCTTGCGACCGTCGAAGGCGCCTGACTACGCTCAGTCGTCATCCCAGTGAGAGCTGGACGAGTGGGCGCACCCGGGGGAGGGCATGAGAAAGCGGGGGGTCGCCGCCCGTTGCGGGTGGTGTGTGAGGGAAACTGTGTTGTTGGCCGTGACTGAGGGTTCGTCCTGCCCCACGGGCGGGTCTGTTTCGTTCAAGGGGAATCGCCCGTGAAGTTGTTCGGAAAGTTGTTCGGAAAGAGCGCACGGCAGGAGCGTGAGGCCGCCACAGCGCGTCACCGTGCTCCGCGGCATGCGCAGGAGGACGGTACGGGCGACGAACGCCCGCTGTTCCGCAATGAGCCCGCCGGACCCGGCGGAGACATTTCGGGTGGTCCTGGCGTGGCTTCTGTTGACCCTGCCGCGTCCGGGCGCATAGGTTTCGAGTCACCATCAACCTCAAGTGCGGGTGGAGGGTCCTTGCCGGTCTGTACGAGGTGCGGGAACCGCAATGCCGAGGCGAGCCGCTTCTGCTCCAATTGCGGCGCGCCGCTGCGCGGGGGAGCCCCGTACGAGAGGGCGTCGGAGACCACGTCGACGATCTCCATTTCCGGCCTTGAGGCGTACGAGGCGGAGGTCACCGGCCAGACCGTGATCCCGTCGCTGTCCGCCGAGGCGCAAGCCGCGGTGGACGCGCTCCCACCGGGCTCGGCGCTGCTGATCGTCCGGCGCGGTCCGAACTCGGGCAGCCGCTTCCTGCTGGACGGAGAGCTGACCACGGCCGGCCGTCACCCGGAGAGCGACATCTTCCTGGACGACGTGACCGTCTCGCGGCGGCATGTGGACTTCCGGCGCGAGCCGGACGGCGGCTTCACGGTCGCCGATGTCGGCAGCCTGAACGGCACGTACGTCAACCGGGAGCGGATCGACTCGGTGCCGCTGGCCAATGGCGACGAGGTACAGATCGGCAAGTACCGGCTGGTCTTCTACGCGAGCCAGCGGGGTATCTGACCCACCTGAGCCGCTAGGGAAGGTCCATGCTGCGTACACCGTCGGGCGGTGCCGGGAACGGCACCGCCGCAGCGGACGGCAGGCTGCTGAGCATCGGGGCGGTGCTCAACCAGCTGCGTGACGAATTCCCCGAGGTCACCATCTCCAAGATCCGTTTCCTGGAGGCGGAGGGCCTGGTGGAGCCGCAGCGGACCCCTTCCGGGTACCGGAAATTCGCGGTCCGGGATGTCGAGCGGCTCGGACACGTCCTGCGCATGCAGCGCGACCATTACCTCCCGCTGAAGGTCATCCGCGAGCACCTGGACGCCCTGGACCGGGGCGAACCGATTCCACTGCCCGCGCCTGCCGACCAGCCGGCCCGTGACCTCCTGGACGGCCCCGCGGAGCCGGAGGCGCCCGGGCTGCGGATCGGCCGGACGGAGCTCATCGCGGCCACCGGGGCGGACGAGGAGGAGCTGGCGCAGTGGGAGTCGTACGGACTGGTGGAAGCGGGCCCGGACGGCGACTATGACGCCGAATCGGTGAACATCGCCAAAATCGTCGCCGACCTCGGCCGCTTCGGTCTGGAGCCGCGCCATCTGCGGGCCGTCAAGGCCGCGGCGGAGCGCGAGGCCGGGCTGGTCGAACAGGTGGTCGCCCCCTTGCGCCGTCATCGCAACCCGCAGACCAGGGCGCACGCCGAGAGCACCGCCCGGGAACTGGCCGCGCTGTCGGTGCGGCTGCACGCGGCACTGGTCCAGTCGGCGGTGCGCGTGCGGCTTTTCTGACGCCTCCGAGGGCCCCGCCGGAACCGGTGGGTTCCTCCCCGACTACCCAAACCGGCCGGGCAAGTCCTAGGGTTGCTGTGTGAACGAGCTCGATGTCGTGGGTGTCCGGGTCGAAATGCCCTCCAATCAGCCAATCGTGCTCCTGCGCGAGGTGGGGGGCGACCGTTACCTGCCCATCTGGATCGGGCCCGGTGAGGCCACTGCCATCGCTTTCGCGCAGCAGGGAATGACGCCTGCGCGGCCGCTTACCCATGATCTGTTCAAGGATGTGCTGGAGGCCGTCGGCCAGACTCTGGCCGAGGTCCGCATCACGGATCTGCGCGAGGGAGTCTTCTACGCCGAGCTGGTGTTCGCCAGCGGTGTCGAGGTCAGCGCCCGTCCCTCCGACGCCATAGCGCTGGCGCTGCGCACCGGTACGCCGATCTACGGGAGTGACGGCGTGCTGGACGACGCGGGGATCGCCATCCCGGACGAGCAGGAGGACGAGGTCGAGAAGTTCCGCGAGTTCCTCGACCAGATCTCGCCCGAGGACTTCGGCAGCAGCAGCCAGTAAAATCTCGCCGCCGCTGTCCGGCTTGCGGCCATTCAGCCAGCCTTACCCCTCCTGTGGACACGCGAAACCACTCTTGGGGTGGATATCACTCGGCGTGCCGAGCGTGGCGATCGTTGACGCACCCGGAGTGACTGCCTACCGTCGAGAAGGAAAGTCCCGATGGCACGTGCACGTGCCCGCAGGGACGAGAAGGGACGGAGGTCGGCGTGATCAGCACCGGCGACGGAATGGCCGCGGGCGGCCCGTATCCGCTGCGTGGGGCCCTGGCCCGGCACTCCGCCATGGCGGCGGGCGGGGGCGGCGGTGAGCCCTCCGCGCACGCCCCTGAGGCCGCCTCCGAGACCTCCGGGACTTCCGAGACCATCGGCTACCGCGGGCCCACGGCCTGCGCGGCCACCGGCATCACCTACCGCCAACTGGATTACTGGGCCCGAACCGGGCTCGTCGAGCCGAGCATCCGGCCCGCGTACGGATCGGGCACGCAGCGGCTGTACAGCTTCCGGGACGTGGTCGTCCTCAAGATCGTAAAGCGGCTGCTCGACACGGGTGTGTCCCTGCAGAACATCCGCAACGCCGTCCAGCACCTGCGCTCCTGCGGGCCCGCCGAGCTGGCCCGGATGACGCTGATGAGCGACGGCGCCACGGTGTACGAGTGCTCGTCCCCCGACGAGGTGGTCTCGCTGCTCCAGGGCGGGCAGGGGATCTTCGGGATCGCTGTCGGTGTGGTCTGGCGCGATGTGGAGAGCACGCTCGCCCAGCTGCACGGCGAGCGGGTCGACACCGGCGAGACCCTGGCCGGGCACAATCCCGCCGATGAGCTGGCGAGGCGGCGCAACCGCGCGGGATAGCCCGCGGGATGGCGCGACATGCCCCGTACCGTACTGGTGTACGGCGATTGTCGGTGGCATAGGGCAGCATCGGTGGTGTGAGAAGCGCGCCGACGATCCTGCACCTCGACATGGACGCGTTCTTCGCTGCCGTCGAGCAGGCGTCCAAGCCGAGCCTGCGGGGGAAGCCGGTGGTCGTCGGCGGCCTCGGCCCGCGCGGGGTGGTCGCCACGGCCTCCTACGAGGCCCGTGTGCACGGGGTGCACTCGGCGATGGCCATGGCGCATGCGCGGCGCCTGTGCCCGAACGCCGCGTACCTGATCCCGCGCTTCGGGCTCTACCGGCAGGTCAGCGATGTGGTGATGGGGCTGCTGGGGGAGCTGTCCCCGCTGGTGGAGCCGCTGAGCCTGGACGAGGCCTTCGTCGACCTGGAGGCGGGCGGCATCGGGGACGATCCGCGGGGCGTCGGGGAGAAGCTGCGGGCGGACATCAGGGCGGCCACGGGGCTCACGGCATCGGTGGGGCTCGCGGCGTCGAAGCTCATCGCCAAGATCGCCTCGGAGCAGGCCAAACCGGACGGGCTGGTCGTGGTAGAGCCCGGCACCGAGCGCGAGCTGCTCGATCCCATGCCGGTGCGCACGCTGCCGGGCGTCGGTCCGGCCACGGCCGAGCACCTGCGGCGGGCCGGGATCGGCACGATCGTGGAGGTGCGGCACATGGGGGAGGCAGAGCTCGTACGGCTGCTGGGCAAGGCACACGGCGCGTCGCTCCATGCGATGGCGTCGGGGCTGGACGACCGGCCGGTGGTCGCGGAGAGGGAGAGCAAGTCGATCTCGGTCGAGGACACCTTCGACGTGGACCTGACGGACCGGGTCCGGGTGCGGACCGAGCTCGACCGGCTGGCCGACCGGTGCGTGAAACGGCTGCGGGGCGCGGGGCGGTCCGGGCGGACGGTGGTGATCAAGGTCCGTCGGTACGACTTCAGCACGCTGACGCGGTCCGAGACGCTGCCGGGGCCGACGGACGACCCGGCGGTGGTGCGGGAGACGGCGGGCCGGCTGATCGAGGCCGTCGACACGACGGGTGGGGTCCGGCTGCTGGGCGTGGGCGTGGCGGGGCTCGCGGACTTCACCCAGGAGGATCTGTTCGCGCAGGCGGCGGGTTCCGTCCTCACGGACGAGCCGGTCGACGGCGCCGAGCCGGTGGTGGCGGAGGAGGAGCCGGTCGCTCCCGCGCGGCGCTGGATGCCCGGCCAGGACGTGCGGCATACGGAGTACGGGGCCGGGTGGGTGCAGGGGAGCGGGGTGGGGCGGGTGACGGTGCGGTTCGAGGAACCGTCGTCGTTGGTGCCGGGGCGGGTACGGACCTTCGCGGTGGAGGATCCGGAGCTGGAGCCGTCGGATCCGTTGCCGCTGGTGTAGGTGCCGGCTGCCGTCGGGGAGAGGTCAGTCCTCGGTCGCCAGTTTGCCGAAGTCGTGGTCGGGCCGGGGGCCCGCGGGCGGGAGTTCCAGGCCGTAGTGGTGGTAGAGCTGGAGCTCCTGCTCGGGGGAGAGGTGGCGGCCGACGCCGAAGTCGGGGGCGTCCTTGATGAGGGCCTTGTCGAAGGGGACGACCAGGTGGTCCTCGACGAAGGCGCTGGGCTCCAGGGGGACGAAGGCGTCACGGCTGAAGAGCCCTGTGCGGACGGCGGCCCATTCGGGCTCGCCGGTGGCGTCGTCGAGGTAGACCTCGTCGACGGTGCCGATCTTGACTCCGTTGATGTCGAAGGCCCTGCGGCCGATGAGGCTGCGCGGATCGATACCGGTCTGCACGGTTCCTCCAACTGATCGTGATTGTTCCTATTTAGTCATGAAAGACACCTTCTGTCACATGTCGGCGTCAGGAGTCGCGCTGGTAGGCTGGCAGCGGCCGCAGACCCCATGCGGGAGAGTCCCGGTAGCGCAGGTCAGCCGGGCGCCGAAGGAGCAAATCCTCCCCGGAATCTCTCAGGCATCCGTACCGCACGGGTGAGGTCACTCTGGAAAGCAGGAAGGGTCCGAGGGCAGCGTCGCCCCGGGTGCTGCCTCACCGACGGTGAAAGCCGTTCCGTGGATTCAACGCGGGACGGTGAAGCTCTCAGGTTCAGATGACAGAGGGGGAGGCCCAATGGAGTCAGACCAGCGCGTCAGACCAGGAGGCCTCCGCAGATGACCGCCAACCGAATCCCGCTCTCCGAGCTGGAGCGCGGCATTCCCTTCGCCGACCGCCACATCGGCCCCGACGCGCCCGCGCAGGCGAAGATGCTGGCCCAGGTCGGCTACGGCTCGCTGGACGAGCTGACCGCCGCCGCGGTGCCGGACGCCATCAAGAGCGCCGAGGCACTGAGGCTGCCGGCCGCCCGCACCGAGGCCGACGTACTGGCCGAGCTGCGCTCGCTCGCGGACCGCAACCAGGTGCTGCACCCGATGATCGGCCTCGGCTACTACGGCACCTTCACGCCGCCGGTGATCCTGCGCAACGTCATGGAGAACCCGGCCTGGTACACGGCGTACACGCCCTACCAGCCGGAGATCTCGCAGGGCCGCCTGGAGGCGCTGCTGAACTTCCAGACGGTGGTCGCCGACCTCACCGGGCTGCCGACCTCCGGCGCGTCCCTGCTGGACGAGAGCACGGCCGCCGCCGAGGCGATGGCGCTGGCCCGCCGGGTGGGCAAGGTCAAGGACGGCGTGTTCCTGGTCGACGCCGACACCTTCCCGCAGACCACGGCGGTGATCCGGACCCGCGCCGAACCGACCGGCGTCGAGGTGGTCGTGGCCGACCTCTCCGCCGGGATCCCGGCGGAGATCGCCGAGCGCGGTGTCTTCGGTGTCCTGCTGCAGTACCCGGGCGCCTCCGGCGCCGTACGCGACCTGAAGCCGCTGATCGAGCAGGCCCACGGTCTCGGCGCGATCGTCACGGTCTCCGCCGACCTGCTGGCGCTGACCCTGCTGGCCTCGCCCGGCGAGCTGGGCGCGGACATCGCGGTGGGCACCACCCAGCGCTTCGGCGTCCCGATGGGCTTCGGCGGACCGCACGCCGGATACATGGCGGTGCGCGCGCAGTTCGCCCGCAGCCTGCCCGGCCGCCTGGTCGGCGTGTCGGTCGACGCGGACGGCAACAAGGCGTACCGGCTGGCCCTGCAGACCCGCGAACAGCACATCCGCCGCGAGAAGGCCACCAGCAACATCTGCACCGCGCAGGTGCTGCTCGCCGTCATGGCAGGGATGTACGCGGTCTACCACGGCCCGGACGGGCTGAAGGGCATCGCTCGGCGCACCCACCGCTACGCCGCGATCCTCGCCGCGGGCTTGCGCGCGGGCGGCGTGGAGGTCACCACGGACACCTTCTTCGACACGGTCACCGCCCGCGTGCCGGGCCGGGCCGCCGAGGTGGTGGCCGCCGCCCGCACGGCCGGGGTCAACCTGCGGCAGACGGACGCCGACCTGGTCGGCATCGCCTGCGACGAGACCACGGGCCGTGAGCAGCTGGCCGCGGTCTGGGGCGCGTTCGGTGTCGCGGGCGAGGTCGAGGAACTGGACGCGGCCACCGAGGACGCCGTCCCCGGCGCTCTGCTGCGCACCGACGACTACCTCACGCACCCGGTCTTCGCGCAGCACCGCTCCGAGACCGCGATGCTGCGCTACCTGCGCCGCCTCGCCGACCGTGACTACGCGCTGGACCGGGGCATGATCCCGCTCGGCTCGTGCACGATGAAGCTCAACGCCACGACCGAGATGGAGCCGGTCACCTGGCCCGAGTTCGGCGCGCTGCACCCCTTCGCGCCGGCCGAGCAGGCGCAGGGCTATCTGACCCTCATCCGTCAGCTGGAGGACCAGCTCGCGGAGGTCACCGGCTACGACAAGGTCAGCCTCCAGCCCAACGCCGGTTCCCAGGGCGAGCTCGCGGGCCTGCTCGCGGTCCGCGCGTACCACCGGGCCAACGGTGACACGCAGCGCACCGTCTGCCTCATCCCGTCCTCCGCGCACGGCACCAACGCCGCGAGCGCGGTGATGGCCGGCATGAAGGTCGTGGTCGTGAAGACCAGCGACGACGGCGAGGTCGAGATCGCCGACCTGCACGCCAAGATCGAACAGTACGCGGACGAACTGGCCGTGCTCATGGTCACCTACCCGTCCACGCACGGCGTGTTCGAGGAGCACATCGGTGACATCTGCGCGGCCGTGCACGACGCCGGCGGCCAGGTCTACGTGGACGGCGCGAACCTCAACGCCCTGGTGGGGCTTGCCAAGCCGGGCCACTTCGGCGGCGACGTGTCGCACCTGAACCTGCACAAGACCTTCTGCATCCCGCACGGCGGCGGCGGCCCCGGTGTCGGCCCGGTCGCGGTCCGCGCCCACCTGGCCCCGTATCTGCCCAACCACCCGCTGCAGCCCGAGGCCGGCCCGGCGACCGGTGTCGGCCCGGTCTCGGCGGCGCCGTGGGGCTCGGCGGGCATTCTGCCGATCTCCTGGGCGTACGTACGGCTCATGGGCGCGGAGGGGCTGAAGGCCGCGACGCAGGTGGCGGTGCTGGGCGCCAACTACGTGGCCAAGCGCCTCGAGCCGCACTACCCGGTGCTGTACACGGGGCCGGGCGGGCTGGTGGCGCACGAGTGCATCATCGACCTGCGGCCGCTGACCAAGGAGACGGGCGTGACGGTCGACGATGTCGCCAAGCGCCTGATCGACTACGGCTTCCACGCGCCGACGATGTCGTTCCCGGTGGCCGGGACGCTGATGATCGAGCCGACGGAAAGCGAGGACCTGGCGGAGCTGGACCGCTTCTGCGAGGCGATGATCGCGATCCGCGCGGAGATCGAGCGGGTCGGCTCGGGCGAGTGGCCGGCGGATGACAACCCGCTGCGCAACGCCCCGCACACGGCGGCGGTGTTGGGCGGTGACTGGGCGCACGCGTACACCCGTGACGAGGCGGCGTTCCCGGCCGGGGTCTCGGCGGCGGACAAGTACTGGCCGCCGGTGCGGCGGATCGACGGGGCCTACGGCGACCGCAACCTGGTGTGCTCGTGCCCGCCGTTGGACGAGTACGACGCGTAGGGCACAGGCGTACGGGCAGGCCCCGCCGCTCAGTTGGGGCGGGGCCTGCCCGGTGTCACGTCGGGCGGTGTCAGGCGGCCGTCACGATGAGCTCGATCCCCAGCGGCCGGTGCGGTGCGATGATCTGCCCGTTGGGCAGGAGTTCGCCGGTGTCCTCGAAGAGCAGGACGCCGTTGCACAGCAGGCTCCAGCCCTGCTCCGGGTGGTGGGCCACTACCTGGGCGGCGTCCCGGTCGGGGCTGTCGGCGGACGGGCACTGGGTCTGGTGCTGGCACATTGACGGCGTCTTTCGCTGCTGTAGGTGTGACGTACGGCCGGATGGGGTAGGTACCTGGGTCATGACCGCGCCCCCGTTTCAAGTCGGTCGGGTCCAGTGTTGCTCTAGTCACGTGATTCCGCAGGCATTTCGTGTGAGCTTTTCTTGTTAGTTGGGGACGCATTCACCCGAGCGGGCGGTTGCTCGCACAAAGCAACACCCCCGTGACCGTAAGGTCACGAGGGTGTCCGCTTTGCCGCCCTGAGGGTCCCGTCAGGCGAGTGTCCCCAGCAGCGGGGCTGGGGCCAGCCGGTGGGTGAGGACCGGGACCAGGTCCGACAGGCGGTGCATGCGGTGCGCGGCGATGCCGGGTGGCGCCGGGGCCAGTGGAATCAGCAGGTCGGCCGCGGCGGGCTGCGCGGAGGCAGCGTCGGCCGTGGCGTCGCTGTGCAGCCACAGGGTCAGCATGTACAGCCCCGGCACCGACAGCAGATGCGGCTGGTAGGCGGCCGCGAGGGCGTCGGCCTGCCGCAGCGCGCGCTCGGTGGACATCAGATACGGGCCCTCGCAGAAGTGCGAGAAGGTCCAGCCGTCCGCGGTGCGGACCGTCTCGCCCGCCGCGGCGACCCTCTCGCCCGCCCGGATGTGGAAGCGCCAGCCGGTGAGCCGGGCACCTGGCAGTCCCCGCCCGGCGACCGCTCCGGCCGCCGGGCTCGGGGGCTCCAGGACATGGACGGGCAGCGGGTGCTCGGCTACGAGCGGTCCGGCGGAGGAGCGCAGCGACGGCGTGCGGGCCTCACGGACGGCGGTGGGTGAGCTCAGAGCGGCAAGGACGCTCCGCAGAGCGGGAGCGGGGGCTGGTGGGACCTGCAGCGGCATGGTGGGCGGCCTCTCATCGGGAGACACGATGGTGCTCGGCGGGTGCGGACGGCACTGTCAGCGTTGCGACCAGGGCAGGGGGCAGCGGACCCGGCACTGAGTGCCAGTGGGGGCGGGGGCGCGCGGAATCGGCTGTGGCATGCGGATCCCTTCCCACGGCCGGACGCCTGCGGGGCGCTTCCGGCGGGTCGCGGAGTCTCTGCCTTGTGAGCGGAGTTTATACGAAGTGTGTTCGCGCAGTGTTTCGTCTAGCCGTCTTCGGGATTACGGGCAAGGGGCTATTCCGCCGTCCTCGCCAGCTAATTACTCCGCATTTACGGTGTATTGCCCACGCCTCATCAGGGCTTCCCGGGCTACTGCGGATGGCTGATTCTCGTCGGTGTTTTTCACGAGCCGGGGCCACCGCACGGCCGTCGCGTGTTGCCAACGGAATGTGCCCGCGTAACACCCTGAGTCAGCATAGCGGCTGCGGGGCCCGCGCGGGGCGTTATCGATCTTAAGGATGGGCATCATCCGATCACCGACCATTCGAGGAGGGACGCCTCATGGGGGAAAAGGTCGTGGCCACAGGGTTCGACCTGTCCGACCGCCTGCGCTACCGCCGGAAGCTGCGGCAGTGCCTCATGGGGCTGGAGCGGCTCCTGGAAGAGAAGCGGTTCGACCGCCCGCGTAATCTCATGGGTCTGGAGATCGAGCTGAATCTCACGGATTCCGATGGGCTGCCGCGCATGATGAACGAGGAGGTGCTGGAGCGCATCGCGAGCCGCGATTTTCAGACCGAGCTGGCACAGTTCAATATTGAAGTCAATATCGCTCCGCACCGGCTCGGGGGCCGGGTCCTGGACCGGCTGGCCGAGGAGCTGCGTATTGGATTGGGATATGCCGATCGCAAATCCCGCGAGGTCGGCGCGCATATCGTCATGGTCGGCATCCTGCCGACGCTGGGCGCCCAGGACATGGTGTCCGCCAACCTCTCCCGCGCCGACCGCTACATGATGCTCAACGACCGCATACTCGCCGCCCGGGGCGAGGACATCAGCCTCGACATCGCCGGCGTCGAGCGGCTCACCACCACCTCGGCCTCCATCGCCCCCGAGGCCGCCTGCACCTCGATGCAGATGCACCTGCAGGTCACCCCGGCCCGCTTCGCGGCGGTGTGGAACGCCGCGCAGGTCGCCGTCGCGCCGCAGATCGCGATGGGGGCCAACTCCCCGTTCCTGTTCGGCCGCGAGCTGTGGAGCGAGACCCGGATACCGCTGTTCCTGCAGGCCACCGACACCCGCCCGGAAGAGCTGCGGGTACAGGGCGTACGCCCGATCACCTGGTTCGGCGAGCGCTGGATCAACGGCCCGTACGACCTGTTCGAGGAGAACGTACGGTACTTCCCGTCCCTGCTGCCGATCTGCGAGGACGAGGATCCGCTGCGGGTGCTCGACGAGGGCGGGGTGCCGAGCCTGAAGGAGCTCACGCTGCACAACGGCACCGTCTACCGCTGGAACCGGCCCGTCTACGCGGTCGTGGACGGCGTGCCGCATCTGCGCGTCGAGAACCGGGTGATGCCCGCCGGGCCCACGGTGGCCGACGTGATCGCCAACGCGGCCTTCTACTACGGCCTGGTACGGGCCCTGGCCGAGGCGCAGCGCCCGGTCTGGGGCCGGCTGCCGTTCGCCGTCGCCGAGGCGAACTTCGACACCGCGTGCCGCGACGGCATCGACGCCGTGCTGCGCTGGCCCAAGGGCGCCCGGGGCGGTTCCCTCGCCGAGGTCGCCGCCGTCGACCTGGTGCGCGACGAACTGCTGCCGCTGGCCGCCGCCGGGCTCGACGCCTGGGGCATCGACCCGGTGGACCGGGACCACTACCTGGGCATCATCGAGGGGCGCTGCAGCCGCCGTACCAACGGGGCGCGCTGGCAGCGGGACGCCTTCCACCGCGAGTTGGGGCGCGGCCCGGACCGGCAGCGGGCACTGGCCGCGATGACCCTGCGCTACTGCGAGTTGATGCACTCCGGTGTCCCGGTCCACGAGTGGCCCGATTAGCGGTGCGGGCCCTCAGGACGCGGTCGCTCCGGAGGCGGCGGCCACCACGGCCTTGAGGAGCACGGCGTGGATCTCGGCGGGGTCGTTGACCCGGTAGGCGGCGCCGCCCGTGGCCTTCGCGATGCGGTCGCACGCGGCCTTGTCGGCGTCGGGGCCGATGGCGATGGCGATCAGCGGGACGGGGCGCTGGGGGTCGGCGAGCTTCTTGAGCTCGGCGGTGAGGGCGCCCAGTGAGATGCTTCCGGGGTCCTGGTTGGCGCCGTCGGTGAGGATGACGACCGCGTTGAACTCGTTCGCCTCGTAGGACTTGAGGGCGTTCTGATAGATCGCCAGCGCCGAGTCGTACAGGCCGGTCGCCCCGTCCGGCACCGGCTGGAGGGAGCCGAAGGCCGAGGTCAGCCGGGAACGCTGGGTGGCGCCCTTCGGTGTGCTGTCGCCGAGCCGGCCGGCGGGGACCAGCTCCTTGTAGTCGCGGCTGCCGTCGAGCTTGGCGGCGAACTCGTACAGGCCGATCTCGTCGTCCTCGGTGAACTGCGACAGGGCCTGCAGCAGTGAGGCCTTGGTGACCTCCATCCGCGACTGGCCGCCGGAGCCGGGCACGGTCTGGGCCATGGAGAAGGAGGCGTCCACGACGGTGATCAGCCGGGCGTTCTGCACGGTGATCCGCCAGAGCGTGCGCACCCGCCTCAGATCCGCCGTCGCGGGCAGGTCGGCGGCCCGTTCGTCCACCGGCTGCGGCGTCCGGCCGCCGGCCTTGGCCAGCACCGTGGCCACCGGGTCGCCCTCCGGGGGACGGAACCCGTGCGCGGCCAGCTGCCGCATGCCGCCCGAGCTCTGGAGCAGTGCCAGGAAACGCGTGGCGCCCCGCTCGACCTCCGTGCTCGCGCCGTCCGGGTCGACCAGGGTGTACGGGTAGTCCAGGACCGTGGTGCCGTCCTTGGGGTAGAAGAGGTCGAGGTCCGGCGCGTTGCCGTCGGTGGTGTTGTGCTCGTACGCGGCCTGCTCGGACAGGAGGAGCGCCTGGACGCGCTGCGGGTTGTCCGCCTCGCCCTTCGTGGAGTCGCCCGGCAGCGTCGCCATGACCGCCTCGTCGGCGGGCGCGGTGTGCTGGGCCAGTAGCTTGGCGACGGTGGCGGTACGGGTGTCGGTGTCCCCGCCCTCCCTGGCGATGGAGGCGTTCACCATGGCGAGCGCGAGCAGTCCGGTGGCGCTGCGGGCCGGGTCCGCGGCGCCGAGCCGCAGGTTCGCCTCCGCGGCGGACGCGGTGAGCCCGGCCCAGGTATAGGTCTTTTTCGGCCAGCCGAGCCGCTTCGCCTGCGCCTGCAGCGCGCCCATCACGACCGGGGACGAGGCGATGTTGCCGATGTCTGTGACCTGCGTACTTTCCTGGCCGGCGTCGGCGAGGCCGATCCAGGCGCCGGAATCGGGGATCCACACCTCGAAGTCCGAGCTGTCGGAGCTGCCGGCCCCCAGCGACGCGGAGACCTCGGAGGCGGCCCGAGCGGTGACCTTCACATCGAGGCACTGGCCGTCCGACTTGACGGCGTCGCGGCGGGCCCGGGCGGCCAGCAGCGTCAGGGTGGGCGCGATGTCCGGCGCCGCGACGACCCGAAGCCGTACGGTGCCGTCGCGGCACGTGCCGCCGAAGGGGAGAAGGCCGCTGCGCACGGCGGCGAACGTCCCGGCGCCCATGGCCAGTACGAGCATGGCGGCGATCCCGACCGTGCGGCGGCGGGCCCGGCGTGAACCGGGCGCGTCGGTCATGGTCGAATCAACGGGGACTCGGTGACGTCCCATGGTGCTTCCCCCAGGAAGGCATGCGCGATTTCCGCGTTCTTCGTACGTTTTTTCGAGACCTTAGTGGTGCGGGATCCGGCATGAGGCAGGATGGCGAAAATGGAGGTTTATGTGCACGGAGAGTCAGTCGGGACCGGTGCTCCGCTCGAACCCCGCACCCTGCGCAGCGAGACGCTGCTGGTGCTCGCCCTGTCGCTCGGCGCGAGCGCGCTCGCCGCGCTGATCAGTTTTGTTGGTTCGATCACCAGACCCGGAGCGCTCAAGAACCAGGCCGCCACCCTCGTCTCCTCGCAGGCACCCGGCCGGCCCTGGCTCGATCTCGCCTGGCAGCTCTTCGGCATCGCCTCCGCGCTGGTCCCGGTCGCGCTGGTCGCGCATCTGCTGACCCGGGAGGGCAGCGGCCTGCGGGCCATCGGATTCGACCTGCGCAGGCCGCGCCGGGACCTGGGCCTCGGGGTGTGTGTCGCGGCGGCGATCGGCGGCACCGGGCTGGCGTTCTACCTGGCGGTACGCGCGGCGGGCGCGAACCTGACCGTCGTGCCGGAGTCGCTGCCCGACGTGTGGTGGAAACTCCCCGTGCTGATCCTCTCGGCCGTGCAGAACGCCGTCCTCGAGGAAGTGATCGTCGTCGGCTACCTGCTGCGCCGGCTCGGCCAGCTGGGCTGGACGCCGGCCGCCGCGCTGGCCGCGAGCGCGGTGCTGCGCGGCTCGTACCACCTGTACCAGGGCATCGGCGGGCTGCTCGGCAACATGGCGATGGGCGTGGCCTTCGTCCTGCTCTACCGGCGCTGGGGGCGGGTGGGGCCGCTGGTGGCGGCCCACTCGCTGATCGACATCGTGGCCTTCGTGGGGTACGCGCTGCTCGCGGGCAAGGTCGGCTGGCTGCCGACGGCGTAGGGCGTGGGGCGTGGGGCGTGGCGCTTCGGGCGTACGCGCTACGCGTGCAGCTCGCCGTCGATCACGGTGACCGCTGTGCCGGTGAGCAGCACGCGGTCACCGCGCAGCGCGGTGCGCACGAGTCCTGTGCGGGCCGAGGCCTGGAGCCCGGTGAGGTCCTCGCGGCCGAGGCGGGCCGACCAGAAGGGCGCGAGGGCGGTGTGGGCGCTGCCGGTGACCGGGTCCTCGGGAATGCCCTGGTTGGGGAAGAAGCAGCGGGACACGAAGTCGTAGCCGCGTGCGGGGTCCTCGGCGGGGGCCGTCACGATCAGGCCGCGCCGGGAGGCGAGCCCGGCGACCGCCGCCATGTCCGGCTCCAGGGCCCGTACGGTCTCCTCGTCGGCCACCTCGACCAGCAGGTCACCGACGTTCTCGCCGGTCCCGTGCACGGAGAGCGGCTCGGCGCCGATGGCCGGGGCGATGTCCGCGGGGACGGCGGTCCGGGTGAGCGGGGCCGTCGGGAAGTCCAGGGTGATGGCGCCGCCCGCGACCGCCGCCGCGGTGAGGACGCCGCTGTGCAGCGTACGGAAACGTGCCGGGGCGCCCACGATGTGCGCGGCGGCGAGGGTGGCGTGGCCGCAGAGCCTGACCTCGGTCGTCGGGGCGAACCAGCGCAGCGCCCAGTCGGCGTCCGGGTCGTCCGGCAGCGGCGCCAGGAACGCGGTCTCGGCGTGGTTAACCTCGGCGGCGACCTGCTGGAGCCAGCGGTCGTCGGGGAAGCGGGGCGAGTCCAGGACGAGGACTCCGGCGGGGTTGCCCGCGAAGGGCCGGTCGGTGAAGGCGTCGACGATTCGGATGCGCATGCCTGTGAGCCTAGGCAGGACGCATGCGCGGACCAGAGCCACTTTTGAGGCGGTGGCCCGGAAGTGTCCTGTCGGTCGGCTATGACGTCAACGGGCGTTCGGGTTTCCGGGCCAGGAAGGTGGCGATCGTCCTCTTCTTTCCTTCGGCCGGCTCCTGCACCAGCCGCGAGGTGATCACCAGTCCGGCCCGGTCCAGCAGCCCGGCGATCCGATCCGCCGGCAGCAGGTGGGACTCGTAGGACACCGGATGGCCGCCGTACGCCTGCGTCGGACGCAGGTGCTCGTCGTCGCCCACGGGGGCCGGCCAGCATCAGGAGGCCGCCGGGCGCGAGCGTGCGATGGAATTCGGCGAACACGACGGGCAGCAGTTCCGGCGGTGTGTGGTGGGTGGAGTGGTAGGCCAGGATGCCGCCGAGCGCGTTGTCCCGGATCGCCGGAGCGGTCATCGAGCCCACGGTGAAGTTCAGACCCGGGTAGGCCCGGCGGGCCAGCTCGATCATCTTGGGGGACAGGTCGATGCCGGATACGGGCACCCCCAGGTCTGCCAGATGCGCCGTGACGTTGCCGGGCCCGCATCCCAGGTCTGCGACCGGCCCGAGGCCGGCCGCCCGCACGGATTCGGCGAACGCGGCCGGCATCGCGCGTGACAACGGATCCAACTCCGCCGGGGGCTTGACGAGTTGTGCGTAGTCGGCGGCGACGGTGTCGTACGACTCCCGGACCGCGGCGAGGTAGGAGGGCTCAGTCACGCGGGCGACTCCAGGGGAGGGCACCGACAGCCGGAAGAACCTGTTTCCGTGTCGGAGGGGGCTTGTCATCCGATAGTTAGCGATATATCGTTGAGGCATCGCGATCGATCAAACCGTGAAAGGAACATCATCATGCGATTCCAAGGAGAAGGACACGGACAGCGCGGGCCCGGCCACCACGGCCGCGGCGGACGCGACGAGCGCCGGGCGGCCTTCGGCCCGTTCGGACCGCCCTTCGGTGGCGGCGGCCCCTGGGGACCCGGACCGGGTCCCGGCTGGGGGCCAGGGCGCGGCGGAAGGGGTGGACACCGGGGGAGGGCGCGGCGCGGCGACGTGCGCGCGTCGATCCTGGCTCTGCTGAAGGACCAGCCGCGGCACGGCTACGAGATCATCCAGGAGATCGCCGAGCGCAGCGGCGGCGCGTGGAAGCCGAGCCCCGGCTCGGTCTACCCGACGCTGCAGCTGCTCGAGGACGAAGGACTGATCAGCAGCGTGACCGAGGGGGGCAAGAAGCTCTTCACCCTCACCGACGCCGGCCGCACCGAGGCCGAAGCGGGGCCCGAGGCCCCGTGGGAAGAGGCAGGGCGCGGCGTCGACTGGGACAGCCTGCACGAGATCCGCAAGGCGGGTGGCGGTCTTGTCGACGCCTTCCGCCAGGTGTGGGCCACCGGCACGCCGGAGCAGCGCGACAAGGCTCTCGCGGTGGTCAACGAGGCCCGCAAGAAGCTCTACCTGATCCTCGCCGACGAGGACGCCGAGTAGAGCCCGCACGGACGGCGGGGCGGCCGGGGATCTTTCCCCGGCCGCCCCGCCGTGTCGTGCGACGATCCTGCGATGGCTGATGTGATGACTGATGCGATGACGGAGGTGCGGGTCCGGCCCCGCCGCGACGACGACATGCCCGCCTGTGTCGAGGCGCTTTCCGCCGTGCACCGCACCGACGCCTACCCGGTGAACTGGCCCGCCGATCCGGGACGCTGGCTCACCCCGGACGGGCTGCTCGAGGCCTGGGTGGCGGTGGCCGGTCCTGAGGTGTTCGGGCATGTGGCGATCACGTGTGCGGCAGCCGGTCAGTCGGCGTCGGTGGCACGGCTGTTCGTCACCTCGCAAGCCCGTCGGCGGGGCGTGGCCGGAGCGCTGCTCGACGCGGCGCGAGCGTCGGCGGTGGCGCGCGGGCTGAGGCTCGTGCTGGAGGTCGAGGACGGTGGCAGGGCCGCGATCGCGTTCTACGAGCGCCGTGGCTGGCGCCGCGTCGGCACCGCGGAGTCCGACTGGACGACGGCGGACGGGCGGACGGCGCTGATGCACACCTACGCGGCGCCCGCCGCCGGGGCGTGAGGGGCTGTTAACGGCCACACATGCGCATGACGTGTCCCATACCTTGACGATATGTCATGGCAACGACAAAGCTTTCGGGCGGTAGGAGCCGAAAACGCTCGAGTCGGGACAGGACAGGACGGGATGCCTGCGATGCCTAAGACGCCAACGATGCCTGAGAGCTCATCGCGCTTGCGCTTACGAAGAATCGCCACCCTCGCGACCGCGGCGGCCTGTGTCGCCGCGGTCGCCACCGTTCCGGCCCGGGCGGACGGACCGCTCTACACCCGGGCCGGGGCCTCCGTGGAACTGCGGGTGAAGGACCTGCTGAAGCGGATGACGCTCGCTGAGAAGATCGGGCAGATGGACCAGATCGCCGTCGCGCGCGTGCAGGGCGACTGCGAATGGAGCGGGGGCGCGCTCAACCAGGCGTGCCTGAAGACCGTGCTCGTGGACAACGCGGCCGGATCCGTCCTGTCCGGCGGCGGCATGGGGCCCGCCGCGAACACCCCGGGGGACTGGGCGGCCATGGTCAACGCCGTGCAGAAGTACGCGGTCGACAAGTCGCGCCTGCACATCCCCGTCCTCTACGGCGTGGACGCCGTGCACGGGCACAACAACGTGCTCGGCGCGACCGTCTTCCCGCACCAGATCGGCCTGGGCGCGACCTGGGACCCCGCCACCGTCAAGGCCGCGGGCGCCTCCACCGCCCGGTCCGTCGCCGCGACCGGCATCGACTGGAACTTCGCGCCGGTCGCCGACCTCGCGCGCGACCAGCGCTGGGGCCGCTACTACGAGACGTACGCCGAGGACCCGCTGCTCGCCGGCACGCTGGCGGCCGCGAGTGTCAACGGCATCGAGAGCGCGGACGGGGCCAAGCAGGTGGCGGCCACCGTCAAGCACTTCGGCGGCTACTCCGAGCCGTCCAACGGCCATGACCGGGTGCCGGCCGATGTCTCCCTGCGCTATCTGCAGGACACCCTCCTGCCGTCGTACAAGCAGGCGGTCCAGGCCGGTGCGGACACCGTGATGGTCAACTCCGGGGCGGTCAACGGCATTCCGGCGACCTCGTCGAAGTACCTGCTCACCAAGGTGCTGCGCGAGCAGTGGGGCTTCAAGGGCGTCACGGTCAGCGACTGGGAGGACGTGCGGGCCCTGCAGACCCGCTACCGGATCGCCGGCGACTACCCGGAGGCGATCGCGCTCGCGGTGAACGCGGGCCTGGACATGGCCATGGAGCCGTACTACGCCACGGCGTGGAGCGAGGGGCTGAAGGCGGCCGTCGACCGGGGGCTGGTGTCCGTCGCGCGCATCGACCAGTCGGTGAGCCGGATCCTGGCGCTGAAGTTCGGGCTCGGGCTCTTCGAGCACCCGTACGTCGACGCGTCCAAGGCCGACGCGGCCGTGCTCGGCGCCGACGCCGCGCTTGCGCGCAAGGCGGCCACCGAGTCGCAGGTGCTGCTGCGCAACGAGGGAAACACGCTGCCCATTGCCGCGTCCGCGAAGAAGATCGTGGTCGCGGGCTCGTACGCCGACGACATCAACGACCAGGCGGGCGGCTGGACCATCGGCTGGCAGGGCGTGCCGGACGGCGTGGCCCTGCCCGGCACGACCGTCCTGGCCGGAATCCGGGAGGCCGCTCCGGCGGGCACCCGGGTGGTGCGTGCCACGACGGACGACGAGGCGGTCGCGCAGGCGGCGGACGCGGATGTGACGGTCGTCGTGGTCGGCGAGAAGGCAGCCGCCGAGGGCTCGGCGGACAGCCCGAGGCCCGAGCTGTCGGCCGGGCAGCAGGCGCTGGTCAAGGCGCTCAAGGCCACCGGCAGGCCCGTCGTCACGGTCGTCGTCGCGGGCCGGCCGCTGGTGCTGGGCGACGCCGCCGGTACGGACGCGCTGCTGATGTCGTGGCTGCCGGGCACCGAGGGCGGCCACGCGGTGGCCGACGTGCTGTTCGGCACGGCGAATCCCAGCGGCCGCCTGCCGGTTTCCTGGCCGAAGGACCTGGGCAACGAGCCGCTGTACTACCAGCAGCTGCCGGGCACGAACGGCGGGCCGGAGTCCTCGTACGACGCGCTCTACGCCTTCGGCGCCGGGCTGTCGTACACGACGTACGGCTTCGACGCGATCGCCGCGGACAAGGCGGCGGTGGGCACCGGCGGCACGGTCGGCCTGCGCGTGACGGTTTCCAACACCGGCACCAGGGACGGCGATCTGGTGGTGCCCGTCTATGTGTCGCGGCCGGCCAGCGATGTGCTGGCGCCGGACCGCAAGCTGGTGGCCTTCACCAAGGTCGCGCTGAAGGCGGGGGAGACGCGGACGGTACGCCTGCGCGTGCCGCCCGCCGTGCTCGCGGTGACGCCGGGCGACATCGACGGCTCGGGGAAGCAGGCGGTGGAGCGGGGCGCGTACACCTTCACGGCGGGGGAGAAGTCGGTGGCGGTGACGGTCCGGTAGGGCGTGTGCTGCGAGGGGCCGCCCGGTGCGGCCCCTCGCATGCCTCGTACGCTCGTACGCCGTCTCCTGCCAGTCCCGACCCGTCCTATTCGACGAGCGCCGCCAGCTTGCGCAGCGACTCGTTCAGCGCGGCGGTGGCCGAGTCTTTGAGCTTGCCGGCCATGAGGGCCACGGCCGCGCCGTTGAAGGAGCCGTCGATACGGAGCTCGGTGGCGTCGCCGTCCGGAGTGAGGGTGTACTGGGTGCGCAGGTCGACGGCCATCGGACCCTTGCCCGTGATGCCGAACTGCCGCCCCGAGTCGAGGGTTTCCACCGTCCAGCTGACCTCGGCGGGGAAGCCCATGAGCTTCATGTTCTCCTGGTAGGTGGCCCCGGCCGCCAGGGGTTCCGGGCCGCCCTTCGGGTAGCCGGTGTGGGTGGTGCTCCACTCGGTGTGCGAGCTGAAGTCGGTGAGCTTGGCCCAGACCTTCTCGGCCGGAGCCGCGATGCGAGCCTGTGCGGAGACCTCGGCCATGCGACCACTCCTCCTTGTATATGGGCGGGTGGTACGGAACGTAAGTGCCGCAGCCCCAACATTCAATACTGATGAACTGTCAGATTTGTGTTCGGCGGCGGCTGCCACCGCTGCACGCCGGGCGCTGTGTGAGGATCAGGGCGTGACTGACAGAGAGGCCCCCGGGTCCGCCCCCGTGACCGCGGACTCGCTGCTGCGGCGGATGCGCGCGGCGACCGTACTGGCCGGACCCCTGCCGCCGTTCGACCCGGCCGCCGCCGGCCCGGCGCCGGGACCGCTGTTCGCCGAGTGGCTTGCGTACGCCCTCGACGACGGCGTGCCCGAGCCGCATGTGATGACCCTGAGCACGGTGGCCGCCGACGGCCGCCCCTCGGCGCGGGTGCTGATGCTGCGCGGCGTCGACCTGGAGCGCTGTGCCTTCGTCTTCGCCTCGGAGGCCGGCAGCCGCAAGGGCCGCGAACTGGCGGCCAATCCGCAGGCGGCGCTGACCTCGTACTGGCCGCGCCACGGCCGGCAGATCCGGATGGCCGGGCGGGTGCGTGCCCTGGACGCGGACACCGCGCGCAGCGATTTCCTGGGGCGCCGCGAGCGCTCCCGGATCGCGGGCTTCACGGGGCGGATGAGCGCCCCGCTGGCCGGCCCGGAGGAGTACGAGGAGGAGCGGCGGCGGGCCGGCGCCCAGGTGGCCGCCGAGCCGGAGGCCGTACCGCAGGGCCACACGGTTTACGAACTGACCGCCACCGAGGCCGAGTTCTTCCAGGGGGACACGGACGGTTTCCACCGGCGGCTGCGCTATACGCGGGAGGCTGACGGCGGTTGGAGCCGCGGGCAGCTGTTCCCGTAGGGGCGGCTTGGTGCCGCTGTCATCCCTCAGGAGGAGAGGGCGGGCGTGTGCGCCCGTCTTTTGAGGGATGACGGAATGGCTCCCCGTGCCGATGTGCTGCGGTCCGCCGCCTGATGAGGTGGAACCGTGCACAGCGAGACCATGGACGAAGCGCGGCTGGGCGGGGAGCTGAGTGCGGTGGCCGCCGGCGCGCGCCGGCGCGCGGCCCGGGACGGGGACCGGCAGACCGACACCGCGCATCTGCTGCATTCACTGCTGGAGAACGACGTCCGGGCGCGGGCGGCGGTGGGGGAGCGGCAACTCGTACGCGTTCTGGGATACCTGGTGCAGCGCAGCATCGGCTACGGCATGCGATGGCGCGGGTCGGTCGAGGAGCCGGGGCCGGAGCCGGAGACCGTCTCGGTCCCGGGGCCGGCCGGCTCCGGGTGGAGCCCGTCGGCCGCCGCGGCGATCAGCGGCGCCGCCGCGAGGGCTCGGGACCGGGGCGTGGCGCAGCCCAACGGCACCGATCTGCTGGCCGCGCTCGCCTCGGATCCGCGGAGCAGGGCGGCGGAAGTGCTGCGCCGCACGGGGACGGACCCGCGGCGGCTGCTGGCCGGGCTGCCGGACCAGCGTCCGCCCAGCCCGCCCCGCCCGCGCGATGTCAGTTGCTACGGAGGTGACGGTACTGTCGCGAGCTGACATCATGGCCCGATGCATGTCTCGCACGTCACCCAGGGGAGGAACGCCGGTCTCGGGCTCGCCCTCGTGTCCGCGTTCGCGTTCGGCGGTTCAGGGGTCGCGGCCAAGCCGCTGATCGAGGCCGGGCTCGACCCGCTGCACGTGGTGTGGCTGCGGGTGGCGGGGGCGGCGCTCATCATGCTGCCCGTCGCCTGGCGGCACCGTGCGCTGGTGCTGCGACGCCCCGCGCTGCTGCTCGGCTTCGGCCTGCTCAGCGTCGCCGGGGTGCAGACCCTGTACTTCGCCGCGATCTCCCGGATCCCGGTCGGCGTCGCGATCCTCGTGGAGTTCCTCGGCCCAGCGCTGCTGCTCGGCTGGGTGCGCTTCGTACAGCGCAAGCCGGTGACCCGGGCCGCGGCCGTCGGTGTCGTCCTCGCGGTCGGCGGCATGGCCTCCGTCGTCGAGATCTGGTCCGGGCTGGCCTTCGACGCCCTCGGCCTGCTCCTCGCCTTCGGCGCGGCGGTCTGCCAGGTCAGTTACTTCGTCCTGGCCGACCACGGCAGCCAGGGCGACGACGCGCCCGATCCGGTCGCCGTCATCGCGTACGGCCTGCTGGTCGGCGCCGTCGCCCTCACCCTCGTCTCCCGCCCCTGGGGCATGAACTGGTCCGTCCTCGCCGGGCAGGCCGCCCTGGGCGAGCGGGACGTGCCGGCGTGGATCCTGCTCGGCTGGGTGGTGCTGGTCGCGACCGTCGTCGCCTATCTGACCGGCGTGCTGGCGGTACGGCGGCTGTCGCCGCAGATAGCCGGGGTCGTGGCCTGCCTGGAGGCGGTCGTCGGCACCGTCTTCGCATGGGTGCTGCTGGGTGAACACCTTGCGCTGCCGCAGATCGTGGGCGGTGTGCTGGTGCTCGCCGGGGCGTTTGTCGCGCAGACGGCCAAGCCGGACTCGGCGCATGCGGCGGAGCCGGTCATCGAGTCGATCCCTGAGCCGGTTGCCGAACCGGCTGATGCGCGCGAGCGCGTATAGGGTATGAGCATGCCTTCGCTCTACGGCGTTCTGCCGCCTCCCGCCGCCTGACGCGGGCGGCGAACCCACGCAAGACCGGAACCCGGGTACTGCCCGGGTCGGTTGCCGCTGCCCGCATACGGGACCAGGTGACCCTTTCTTGTCTTCCGCGGGAGAACATCCGTGTCGAATCACCATGCCCTGTCCGTCGGACGTGGGCTGCTCTACGTCACATTCGCCGCCACCGCCTGGGGGACCGCGGGCGCGGCCGCCTCGCTGCTGTACGCCGGCAGCGGCCTCGGCCCGCTGGCCCTCACTTTCTGGCGCTCGGCCGGCGGTGCCCTGCTGTTGTTCGCGGCTCTTCGCCTCGGGCGAGGGCGTCGTCGCGTCCGGGCGTCCTCCGCTCCGGTGGGGCAGATTCTTGTCACCGGCCTCGGGCTCACCGTCTTCCAGGCCGCGTACTTCTGCGCCGTCGCGGCGACCGGGCTCACCGTGGCCACCGTCGTCACGCTGGGCTCAGGGCCCGTACTCATCGCCCTCGGCGCCCGGCTCACCCTGGGCGAACGTCTCGGCCGGGGCGGACTGACGGCCGTCGGCGGCGCGCTGGCCGGGCTCGCGGTGCTCGTGCTGGGCGGTGATGGCGGTGCGGACGGGCCGGTCCGTCCGGTCGGTGTCGCACTCGCGCTGCTTTCCGCTGCCGGCTATGCCTGCGTCACCGTTGTGACCCGGCGGACGGGGCGTGCGGGTGGGGACTTCGACCCCTTGCTCATGTCGCTGTGGTCATTCGCGATCTGCGCGGTGTGTGTTCTGCCGTTCGCAGTGGGGGAGGGGCTGCTGCCCCAGGCGCACGGGCTCGGGTGGACTGCCGTCCTGCTCGCGTACCTTGCGGCTGTGCCGACGGCTCTGGCGTACGGGCTCTACTTCGCGGGGGCGGCGGTGGTGCGGGCCGCCACGGTCTCTGTGGTGGCGCTGATCGAGCCGGTGTCGGCAGCGGTTCTGGCGGTTGCCGTGCTGGGCGAGCGGGTTGTCGGCGCGACCGTTCTCGGCACGGTCATCCTTCTCGCGGCGGTTGCCGTGCTGGGCCTCCAGGAGGCGCGCAACGGGGCCGGGGCCGCCCGGCCGTAGGGGGGATCCCCCACCCCGCCCCTTCCCGAAACCGGGCACTTGCCCGGACCCGCCAGGGGCTCTGCCCCTGGACCCCGGTCCTCAATCGCCGGACGGGCTGATTTCAGCCCGTCCGGCGATTGAGGACACGCCCGCAGGGCGTTCGGGGGTCCAGGGGGCGAAGCCCCCTGGTTCGCGAACGGGGCGGAAGCGTCAGGCGTCCGGCGCGGCGAGTCGCCGCGACGCGTGGGCGAGCTGGCGGTGGAGGAGGGCGGCCTTGGCGTCGGGATCATCGATGACGTGGACCAGGCAGCGCAGCTGGACGGCGGCGTAGAAGCTGGTGGGGGTGCCGTGTTCGGGCGGGACGTCCTCGGGAGCGTGCCAGGGGCCGGGGATGAAGGTGTAGTCGTCGACGACGCTGAGCGTGACCTGCGGGGAGGCGGATATCGCGGCCCAGATGGGGTTGGGGCGGGCCAGGTGGGTGACGGCTTCGCCGTGGTCGCCGCGCTCCGCGTCGTACGCGAAGTGCAGGGGCTGGACGAACGGCGGTTCGCCGCCGGGGCCGTTGACCGAGAGCTGGCCGAAGTCGTGGGAGGCGAGCCAGGTCTGCCACTCGGAGTCGTCGAGGGCGGCGTCCCAGGGGTGGATGAGCATGCTGCTCCTCGGGATCAGGCGAGGTAGGCGGGCAGGGGAACGGCGGGGTCGAGATCGTCGGAGGGGATGGGGGCGCCGTAGGTACGGGAGACGGGGAGGACGCCGGCCCAGTGGGGGAGGGCGAGGTCCTCGGGGTCGTCGTTGGGGCCGCCGGTGCGCACCTTGGCGGAGAGCTCGTCGAGGTCGAGGCTGATGACGGCGGTGGCGGCGAGCTCCTTGGCGTTGGCGCGGCGGGAGTCGGCGGCGCGGCCGGGGGTGATGTGGTCGACGAGGGCGTCGAGGGCCGCGGCGCGCTCGGCCGGGTCGGTGACCTGGAAGGCGGTGCCGTGCACGACCACCGAGCGGTAGTTGATGGAGTGGTGGAAGGCGGAACGGGCCAGCACGATGCCGTCGACATGGGTGACGGTCAGGCACACCGCGAGCCCCTGGTCCTGGCTCGCTCCCCGCAGGGGCCGCGATCCGGTGGAGCCGTGCACGTAGAGCCGCTGGCCCACCCGGGCGTAGAGCGTCGGCAGGACGACCGGGGCGCCGTCGCGGACGAATCCGAGGTGGCAGATGTAGGCCTCGTCGAGGATCGAGTGCACCAGGTCGTGGTCGTACGACGCACGCTCGGCACTGCGGGTCGGGACGGTGCGTTCGGTGGCTCGGTATGTGGAGACCATGGCGCGATCCTTTGAACTAGTGCATAATAATGTTTGTGCTAGGAGAATATACGATCGTCGGCCGTGGTGCAGCGGATATTGCCGCCAGCGTCGAACAGGCCATCGCACAGGGCGCGTTGGCGCCCGGTACTGCCCTGCCGCCGCTGCGCGAGCTCGCCGGCGAGCTGGGCGTGAACCCCAACACGGTCGCCGCGGCCTACCGGCTACTGCGCGACCGGGGGGTGATCGAGACCGCGGGCCGGCGCGGCAGCAGGGTCCGGGCCCGTCCGGCGACCAGTGCACGGGACGAGATCCGGATCGAGGTGCCGCCGGGCGTACGGAATCTGGCCACTGGCAATCCGGATCTCGCACTGCTGCCCGCGCTGGGCGAGGCGCTCGGCGCCGCGGCGGCCCGGCACGCCGCGCGCCCAATGCTGTACGGCGGCGGGGCCGTGGACGAGGAACTGGGCAGGCTGGCCCGGGAGGCGTTCGACGCCGACGGGGTGCCGGACGGGCCGGTCGGCGTGACCTCGGGCTCGCTGGACGCCATCGAGCGGGCGCTGACCGCGCACCTGCGTCCCGGCGACGCGGTGGCGGTGGAGGACCCGGGCTGGGGCAGCGTCTTCGACATCGTGCCGGCGCTGGGACTGCGGCCGGTGCCCTTCGGGGTGGACGACGAGGGGCCGCTGCCCGGCGAGGTCGAGCGCGCGCTGCGGCAGGGCGCGCGGGCGCTGGTGGTCACCGACCGGGGGCAGAATCCGACGGGCGCGGTGATCTCCGCCGCCCGGGCGGCCGAACTGCGCGCGGTGCTGGCCGGGCACCCCGACGTACTGGTCATCGACGACGACCACGTCCACGGCCTCGTGGAACTGCCGCTGCACCCCCTGGCGGGAAGCACCCGGCACTGGATGCTCGTACGCTCCACCGCCAAGGCGTACGGGCCCGATCTGCGGCTGTCGGTGCTCACCGGCGACCCCGTCACCGTGGACCGCATCCGGGGCCGCCACCGGCTCGGTCCCGGCTGGGTCAGCCATCTCCTCCAGGGCGTGGTGGTGCACCTGTGGCGGACCGGCGCCGTGGACACCGGGGCGGTCGCGGCCGCCTACGCGTCCCGGCGCGACGGCCTCGTGCGGGCGCTGGCGGAGCGGGGCGTGCCCGCACACGGACGCAGCGGAATGAACGTGTGGATCCCGGTGCCCGACGAGACCGGCGTGGTCGCCCGGCTGCTCCAGTCCGGCTGGGCCGTCGCGCCGGGTGCCCGCTTCCGGATGAACTCCTCGCCCGGTGTGCGGGTCACCGTCTCACCGCTGGACGTCGGCGAGGTGCCCGCACTGGCGGACGCCATCGCCGACGCCGTACGCCCTTACCGGGACGGGGCGGGCGCGGGGGCGGGGCGCTTCGGGTGAGCCCGGCGCTGGGTCAGGGCCGCGCCCGCCAGTACGACGAGCGCGCCGACCGGCTCGTTCCAGCTCAGATGCTCGCCGAGCAGGGCGACGCCGGCGGCGGTGGCGATGACCGGGATGAGGTAGGTGACCATGGTCGCGATGGTCGGGCCCTTCTCGGCCACGAGGCGGTACTGCAGGAGGAAGGCGAAGCCGGTGCCCAGCGCGCCCAGCGCCACGACCGCGAGCAGCGGGAGGGCGGGGAAGGAGCCGGGCAGTGAGGTGAACAGCGGGGTGACGACGGCCAGTTGGACGGTCGCGAGGGTCAGCTGGAGAGCGGACATCGACAGGGCGGAGTTGCCGCTGTCGCTCAGCGTCCGGCGGACGTAGATCCAGCCGACGGCGTAGCTCGCCGAGGCGGCCAGAGCCATCGCGGTGCCGGCCGGGTCCTGCCCGGAGAAGCCCTGCCAGGCGCCGAGGACGGTCAGTACGCCGATGAAGCCGATGCCGACCCCGGCGACCCGCTGCCGGGTCGGCCGGTCCTCGGAGAAGGCGACGACGGACAGCGCCATGCTCCACAGCGGCGTCGTGGCGTTGCAGATCCCGGCGAGGCTGGAGGGGATGGTCAGCTCGGAGTACGAGAAGAGCGACATCGGCAGCGTGTTGAGCAGGACCGCGGCCACTGCCAGATGCCCCCAGGTGCGTGCCCCGCGCGGGAACCGCTCCCGCTTGAAGGCGACCGCGGCGACGAGCACCGCCGTGCCGAAGACCATCCGGCCGAGGGTGACCTGGAGCGGGGCGAAGGCCTGGGTGCCGATCTTGATGAAGAGGAAGCTGAATCCCCAGATGAGCGCGAGTACGGTCCAGCGGATCCGCCAGTCCAGGGCGGGGCGGCGCGAGGACGCGGTCGGTGCGGTGGAGGAGAGGTCGGCGGAGAGGTCGGCGGGGCGTGCGGTCGTTGCGCTCATGACGTATACCTTCGCCCCGGGAACCTCTTAGGACAAGCGAGATTTGATAAGAGCGATCGCGTAGAATCGCTTACATGTTGAACCTGGAGCGGCTCCGCATCCTCCATGCGATCGCCACCTACGGCTCTGTGAGCGCGGCGGCCGACGTGCTGCATGTGACCACCTCCGCCGTGTCCCAGCAGATGACCAAGCTGGAGCGCGAGACCGGGCAGCAGCTGCTCGCCAAGAACGGACGCGGCGTGCGCCTCACCGACGCGGGCAAGTTGCTGTCCGGGCACGCCGGGCGCATCCTGTCGCTGGTCGAGCTCGCCCACTCGGACCTGGAGGCGCACCGGGGGGCGCCGGTGGGGGAGCTGCGCATGGGCGCTTTTCCGACCTCCGTGCGCGGCCTGTTCCCGCAGGCACTGATCGCGATGCGGCGGGACTATCCCAGCCTGCGGGCGATGGTCCTGGAGCTGGAGCCGGAGCCCGCACTGGCCCGGCTGGCGCGCGGGGACATCGACCTCGCGGTCGTCCTCGATTGGTACAACAAGCCGATGTCCCTGCCCGGCGGGCTCGCCAAGGAGCCGTTGCTGGACGATCTCGCCGACGTGGTGCTGCCGCCCGGCCATCCCCTGGGCGACCGCGACGAGGTGGACCTGGGTGAGCTCGCCGACGACGACTGGATCGCCTGGCCGGACGGCGGCTTCTGCCAGGAATGGCTGCTCTTCACGCTGCGCGGCAAGGGCGTGGAGCCCCGCATCGCGCACCACGCGGAAGAGCACCACACCGTCCTCGCCCTGGTCGCCGCCGGGCTGGGCGTGGCCGTCACGCCGCGCCTGGGGCGCGGTCCGCTGCCCGACGGCGTACGGGCGGTGCCGGTGCGGCACACCATGAAGCGGCACATCTACGCGGTCTGGCGCTCCGACGCGGACCGCCGGCCGGCGATCCGGGTGGCGGTGGACGCGCTGCGGCGGGCAGGGGAGGCGGTTGCCGCCGGCCCGGAAGGCCCTGAGTCCCTCAGCTCTGCGGGATCTTGCGGAAGTCCCAGGAGGTGACGGCGTCCGGGGTGAGCCGCAGCCAGGCGTGCCGGCCGTCGTGGAACATCTCCTCCAGGCCGAAGTTCTTCGCGGCGAACAGCCGCTCGGGCGCTTCGAGCCCGGGATGCGGCTCGCCGGTGCGCGGGGCCTCGCCGACGAACTCGACGCTGCCGGAGAGCTCGACCCCGCGCAGTTCGCCGTACTCCTCCCCGTCGTCCACGACGACCGCGATCCTGGGATCGTGGCGCAGGTCGGCCCAGCGCTTGCTGCGCGTGATCGAGTACAGCCACAGGGAGGTGCCGTCCCAGGCGAACCACAGCGCCCCGGCATGCGGCCTGCCGTCCTTCGACACGGTGGCCACCCGGCAGGTACGCCGCTCGCGCAGGAAGGCGTCGATCTCGTCCGGGGTCATCATGATGCGGCGTCCCCGCCGCTGTGTGACGGTCATCCCGCGACCCCTCCGCCCTTTCGATCTGACGTTGCGTCAGATACGGTCGTCGTCACCGTAGACGCCCATCGTACGGGGGACAAGGGGGGCCGCTGTGCTGCTCGATCCGGCGGTCACCGCGCTGCTCACCGTCGAATGCCAGCGCGGAGTCGTCGGCCCCGGCAGCGCACTTCCCGAACTGGCCGACGCCGTACGCGGATCCGGCACTCTGGACAGGATCGCCGCTCTGGTCGCCGCCGCCCGCGAGGCCGGGGTCCCGGTGCTGCACGCCATCGCGGAGCGACGCCCCGACGGGCGGGGCGGGAATCACAACGCCCGGCTGTTCCGGGCCGCCGGACGCATGCGCGTGCAGCAGATCGCGGGCACCGAGGCCACCGAGATCGCGCCCGAGATCTCCGTCGCCGACAGCGACTTCGTCCTGCGCAGGCTGCACGGGCTGTCGCCGCTCGCCGGCACGGGCGCGGACGCCCTGCTGCGCAATCTCGGGATACGTACGCTGGTCATCACCGGCGTCTCGGCGAATGTGGCGGTGCCCAACGCCGTCTTCGACGCGGTGAACCTCGGTTACGAGGCCGTGGTGCCTGCGGACGCCATCGCCGGGGTGCCGGACGACTACGCGCGGGCCGTCGTCCGGCACACCCTGGCGCTGGTCTCGACGGTCACCACCGCCGAGGAGGTGCTCGGTGCGCTCAGGCGAGGGTCACCGAGTCGCCGCTGACGGTGATACTGGCCGCGGCCAGCGGCTGGGTCGCGGGCCCGGAGGCGACGCTGCCGTCGGCGATCTTGAACTTGCTGTTGTGGCAGGGGCAGTTGATCGTGCCGTCGGACACCGAGGTCACCGCGCAGCCCTGGTGGGTGCAGACCGCGGAGAAGGCCTTGAACTCGCCCGCGGTCGGCTGGGTCACCACGACCTTCTGGTCGGCGAAGATCTTGCCGCCGCCTTCCGGGATGTCGCTGGTCTTGGCAAGCTCCGAGCCGGTCCCGGCGGCGGCCGACGAAGCGGCCCCGCTCTGCGAGGGAGAGGTCTGTGCCGTCCCGGAGCCCGACGTGTCAGTGGAATCGCCGCACGCGGCCAGGGCGGCGGCGAGTCCGGCCGCACCCACCCCCGCCACGACGGTACGGCGGTTCGGCGAACCTGAGATGAGGGGCGTCTCGGTCATGCGTCACTTCCTGTGCCTTGGTCGGACCGGGCGGCAGAGGGGGGAAGGGCCGCCCGGCGGGGCGTAGCGATCAGCCTTGGTCTGTCATACGGATCTCCCCGCCGCCGGGTTCAGGATTTCCCGGAATTCGTCTCCGGCCGCGCCGGTACGGCCGGCACACCGAGCGCCTCGCGGAGAAAGCCGAGCTGGTGCCGGAGCAGCGCGGACACGACCGTCTCGTCGGTCGGCATGTGGGTTGCGGACGGCAGCGGCAGCACGCTGTGCGGGCGGCCGGCGGCCAGCAGCGCGGCCGACAGGCGCAGGGTGTGGGCGGCCACCACGTTGTCGTCGGCCAGCCCGTGGATCAGCAGCAGCGGCCGGGTCAGTGAGGAAGCCTCCGCGACGAGCGAATTCCGCAGGTAGTTCTCCGGCTCCGTGTCCGGGTGACCGTTGAATCGCTCGGTCCAGTGAGTGTCGTACAGCAGCGGATCGGCGGCCGGGGCGCCCGCCACTGCCGCGTGGAAGACATCCGGCCTGCGCATGACGGCGATCGCCGCCAGGCTGCCGCTGAACGACCAGCCGCGGAAGCCGACCCGCGTCAGGTCCAGGTCCGGGCACCGCTCGGCCGCCGTGTGCAGCGCCGTGACCTGGTCGTCCAGAACCAGCCGGTAGCGGTCGCCGTACACCGCCTTCTCCCAAGCGGGTCCGCGCCCCGGGGTCCCCCGCCCGTCCGCGATCACCACCGCGAAGCCGCACTCGGCGAACCACTGCGCTTCGCTGAACCAGAACCGCCGTGCGCGAACCACGCGTTGCTGTGCCGGGCCGCTGTACGGGGCCATGAGCACCGGCAGCCGCTGCCCCGGCTCGTACCAGGACGGCAGCAGCAGAGCCGAGCGCACGCCGTGCTCACCCGCGCTGAACCACGTGATGCGCGGTGCGACCAGCGGCTCGGCCTGCAGCGAGGCGATCGCGCCGACCGGTCCGCCCTTGCGCAGCACGGATACGGTGTGGCCGTTCCCGGTATGCGCATGGTGGACCAGCGTGCCGCCCGCCGCGGCGCCCGAGTGCAGGCCGGGTTCCTCGCTGATCCGTTCGAGGCCCCCTTCGGGCGCGTACGACCACAGGTGCGTCTCCGTGGGCTCCTCGCTCGCTGTGAAGAGCACCGACTCGTCCCGCGAGCCCAGTACTTCGCGGACCTGGAGACCCGGCGGGGTCACCGCGTTTCCGCCGACCAGCAGCCGCCGTGTGTCCGAGCCGTCCGCGTCGGATGTCCGCACCAGGGCGCCGGAGGCGGTGCGCAGGGGAAGTCCGGGCACGGTCTCGACCCAGTGCGGGTCCCGCTCCTCGTGCAGGACCGTGGTCGCGCCGGTGTCCGGATCCGCGGCCAGCACGCGCAGGACGCGTTGGTCCCGGCTCTGTACGGTCAGCAGCGGGCCGTGCGCATCCCAGGCCACCGCGACCAGGTACTCGAGGGCCACCCGGTCCCAGACCACCTCCGTACGGCTGCCGTCGAGCCCGACGACGTGCAGCGACACATCGGCGTTGGCGGTCCCCGCCGCCGGGTAGCGGATCTCCTGCGGCGGCCTGTCCGGATTCGCCGGGTCGGCGATCCACCAGCGCCGCACAGGGGAGTTGTCGACCCGCGCGACCAGCAGCCGCTCCCCGTCCGGCGCCCACCAGTAGCCGCGCGACCGCTGCATCGACTCGGCGGCGACATGCTCCGGCAGGCCGTACGACACCTCGGGGCCGTCGGGCTCCACGACCGCCCGGTCCGGCCCGCCGTCCAGCTCCACGACCCGCAGGGCGCCCCCGCTGACGTAGGCGACCCGCCGCCCCGCCCCGTCCGGCCGGGGGTCGACCACGGGCCCGGGCGTGGGGACGGCCCGGGGCGCGCTCCCGTCCGTGCCGACCGTCCACAGCCCGGCGTCCAGCACGAAGACCACGAGCCGCACGTCCGCGTCGGCCGCGTACGCGACCACCCCGCCCGCGGTCTCCCGGGCCCGCTCGCGGCGTATGCGCTCCGCCTCGGGCAGCGGACCGGAATCCCCGCCCAGGAGGAGTGGGTCGGCCAGCAGCCGTTCATTGCCGTCCTGCCACAGCCACAGGCAGGTGACCGGGTCCTCGCCGCCCCGCGTGCGCAGGAAGAGCACCCGCTCGCCGTCGGGCGAGACCGAGAAGGTCCTCGGGGCGCCAAGGCCGAAGCGCCGGGTACGGGCCAGCTGCCGGGGAATCTCCATGAAGTCCATGTACGGGACACTCGCATGCGCGGACCGGCCCCCGCAGCCGCATTAATCTGGTGCGATGCTCACTGAAGTGACCGGGACCCGGTATGTGACCCCCTTGCGGGAGGGCGGATCCGTGCCGGGCCTCATCGAGGCCGACGACCTCGGCACATATGTCGTGAAGTTGACCAGCTAGTGGCGTTGACCTGCGGTGATGCGGCTACTCCCATAGCTGACCTGCACAGATGAGTCTTTGAGCGTCTTTCAGGGGCGTGCGGCGTTACGCAGCCGGTTCTCCCCGCGCGCTCCCCAGCGGCGCAGATACTCCCCAAATTCTCCCCACGGAGGGCCCTCCTCGCTGGCAGCAGCGAGACGAAACCTGGCCCTGCTGCAGGCACGGTGAGTGACTGTTTCGGGTCCAACTGAATGGCGATCCGTAACCCGGCAGTCGGTCCCTAACCCGTTTCCGATGACGCATCACGTGGAGTGCGTGGCGATCCTTGATCCTGCGGCAAAGGTATCCTGACCTGCGGTTTTGTGCGTCAGCATTATGTGCGGTGTGGGCGTTACGGGCAATATCTTGACGCATATTCGACGCACGTGACGCACGTTGACGCACGTTCTGATAGGGCGTCAGGTGACCTGGGGTACAGGTCAGGCGGCACTGAAGGCAGCTGCATCGCGGCGAGACGGTCGGCGAAATGCTCGTCTGGTATCCAAGATGTGCCGGTGATGGCGAGCGTGGCAACCATGCCGAGGTTGCGTCCGTAGCGGGGTGCCGGGAGGCTCGCATCGGTGCCGGAACCTGGTCCTGGCCGGCCCGGGGGATTGTGGGGCCTGGCCCGCCGGTACCGCTTAGGCGACCGGTGGGCGGGGAACGGCGTCGAGGTCTTGCTGAGCCGGTACGCGAAGTGCCTGTACGACCGGCAGTCCATCAACAACCAGCACATCGAGGGCCTGTTGAGCGCCTACGATCAGCCGCCTGAGCCTGATTTGCGGGATGAGGAGTAGCTCTCGCGCAGGAGTGCGGCACCAGGTTGGCGAGCGGGTCCCCCGGAGTTCGGTGGGAGGTCGGTGTCCCGGAACAGCGGGGTGGACCGCACGGCCGCCAGCGCATGGCGCCGTCCAGCTGGAGTACCAGGACCGCGTGATCGAGCGGCCGCGACGCGGCTGACCTTCCACCTCGGCCACTGACCGGCACCGGTGACACCGGCATTCCGCCAGACGGCGCAGACACGCTCGCCACCGCTCGCCGTCGCCGGCACGCGGACTTAGCGTCGTGCACACGCTGTCGTCGAACGTGAGCCGAGGGACTGAGATGGCAATTTTGGTGATCAACCGGGGCGCGGAGTGGACCCAGGAGCTCTACCAAACGGTTTTCGACCGGACGCTCCCGGACCCTGCGAAACCGCCGGCCGGGCTCATCGCTCACTTCGCGGCGCCCGGCGAGGCGGGCGGCTGGCAGGTCATCGACGTATGGGAGTCCGAAGATGCCCTCCGGTACTTCATGGAAGAGACGGTCCTCCCCGCCGCCCAGGAGTTCGGAGCGCCGCCGTTCGACTCGAAGGTGGTCGAGCTCTACAACTCTCTGATCCCGTAGACAGGGACCGGGCCATGCTGTGTACCGGTGCCGACAGCTGGAGACCGCAATGCCACGACTGGCGCCCACGCACCTTCGTCGAAAGGGCAAACGTTGCCTGAAGCGGCAACGCGAACGCCTCCAGCCTGATCAGCGCGGTCGCCGACCGTAACATCACCATACGGACGGTTGCCGAGGGCGCGGATCCTGATGCGCTGTCGGGGTCGGGGTCGTCAGCTTCGGTGACCTGGCCGAGCAAGTGAACCCTCATCGTCTGCGGAAGATCAGCGGCGCCTCGGCGGACTGGTGACCGCGTGAGGCGCGGTGTGCCGGGTAGGCGCGGGCATACAGAGCAAGTAGGGACCGACGCGGAGGGCACCTGGAGGATTCCATGCGCCTCAAGATCGTCAATCAGAGCGCGAAGTACCGGCCTCCGAGGCTGGTGGAGCCGCCGGCGTCCGGGTATCTGCACCTGGCGGCAGCGGGCGAGCCGCCGCGCGGCCGGATCCCACGACCTGGCGACAGCCCGGCCTGCAGGCCCTGCTCGGGACGCTGAAGGCGGCCGCGGGCGATCTGAATCACGCGAGTGCGGTGAAGCAGGCCAGCGTCTACCGGGCGCTCACGGTCCCGCCGCTCGTCGGGTACGCCCGGCAGGCCGGGCACCCGGCACGGTACGACGTGGTGATGCTGGTGGAGACCCAGTCGCCCGACGACATCGACGAGGTGCGGGGCAGCCCGACGTACAAGGACGTCCTCGGCCTGCTGGAGGACGCCTCCCCTGACGTCCACACCATGGCCGCGCGCTGCCGCAAGTGCATCGGCGACGTGGACCGCACCCGCCAGGGCCTGTTCCTGTTCAACTACTTCGTGGGCGAGGACCCGGAGGTGTCGTACGAGCTGTGGGACCACCTCGCGGACTGGTTCACCGCCGAAACCGGGCTGGACAACTCGGTGCTGCTGGAGCCCCTGGGCGGCGAGGGCGACTACCTGTTCGTCAACCACGCCCGTTGGGACCTGACCCCGGCGGCGCTCGCGGTGCGGCAGTTCACCAAGCCCAGCTTCTACCGCTACGTCCTGGCCAATCTGCGGGCCAACCGGACCGGAGCCATGCCGCTGCTCTACCACCTTGCCTGACCGGTCAACGGGGGCGGACGGTCTGGGTGACGCGCCACAGGCGGCGGGGCAGCTCGCCCTCCTCGAACGGGTGGACCTCGGTCAGGTCCCAGCCCTCGGAGAGTGCGTCGATCAGGTCGCGGGAGAAGAAGTGCACGGCGAAGCCGCCGTGCTCGAAGATGTCGTCGCCGTGCGCCAGGCCGGTCCCGTAGTGCGCGTCGCCGGTGTGCCGCACGGTGTAGACGAAGACCCCGCCGGGCCGCAGCACCCGCCGGACCTCTGCGACCAGGGCGCGGATCTGCCGCGTCGACAGGGCCATGCACAGCAGCATGTGCGCGAAGACCCCGTCGACGCTGTCGTCGGCCAGCGGAAGCGCGTCCCGTACGTCGTACGTCGCCGTGCTCACCCGGTCGGCCAGCCCAGCCCTGAGAGCGGCGTCCCGGAGTTGTTCCAGCCCGGTGGGGCTGAAGTCGGTGGCCTGTGCGGTGAACCCACAGCGGGCGAAGAACAGCGCGTCCCGGCCGTGCCCGGCTCCCAGCTCCAGTACCTCGTGAGCCCCGGCCGCCCGAAACACCGCGGCCGCGTGCAGCGCGGGCTCGGAGGGCTGGTCCCCGTACATGCCCGGATGAGCACGGTAGGTCTCCTGCCAGTGCCGGCGCTGGGCATCCGCCAGTTCCCCGTTCCCGGCCATCGTCAACTCCCGCACTCCGTCACGCCGCCCATCACCAGGCGTCGGGCCCAGCCTAGATCCGGTCGGCAGCACCACCGACCGCTGCGCGTTGCGATGCCCGGCATGATGACGCGGCTTCCATGACGGCGGCCTCGCCGACAGCATTTCCTGCTCCGCCGACTGCGCGGCTGGTGGCGCGGTGCGTACCGGCGCAGACTGGCCTCAACGGTGGGTCACAGCTGTATGGCGTTGACTCGCACGGCGGGGCTGCGCCGCGAGGCGGGGAGGTCCGTCATGATCGAGGCCTACGTCCTGGTCCAGACCCAAGTGGGCACGGCGGCTCACGTGGCCGGGGCGGTCTCGGCGACCCCGGGTGTGCTGCGGGCCAAGGCCGTGACCGGCCCGTACGACGTGATCGTGCAGGCCGAGAGCCCGACGATAGATGACCTGGGCCGCCTGGTGGTGGCACGGATCCAGCGGGTCGAAGGCGTCTACCGCACTCTGACCTGTCCGGTGGTGGAACTCTGACGCTCGGCTGTGAGCGCACGCCGACGGGAAACGTCAACATCCCGCGTCCCGCCGAGCGACGCGATCGGCCCCCGCCGCGATGCACTGAGAGAGCAGTGGAGCACGGTGTGGAGGAGCGATGGCGCGGCTCGTGGTCAAGGGCGAGGAACTCATCGTCCGCCTGCTGTGGTGGGAGAAGGCGGCGGCCCGGCACCGCGACGTGCACGTTCCCCTGTCCTCAGTCCACCAGGTGGCCGTCGAACCGGACTGGTGGCGCGCCCTGCACGGCGAACGCGGCCGGGGCGCCTGGATCCCCGGCGTGCTGTCCCTCGGCGCCCGGCGGCACTCTCGCGGACAGGACTTCACGGCCGTCCGCGCCCGCGGGCCTGTCCTGTGCGTCGAGCTGCGCCGCCCCTCGCGCTACACCCGCCTGGCCGTCACCGACCCCGACCCCGAAGCCGCCGCACACGCCGTACGCACCGCCGCAGGAATCTGACCCGGCCAAGGAGGGCGCCAAGGACAGCACTGTCAGTCCTTCCGGCGGCACAGCTGGTAGAGGATCAGCAACACTGCCGCCGCGGGGCTCAGCGCGAGCACCGTCGCGGCGACGATGACCAGCGGTGTGACGCCGAGTACGATGCCCGTAACCAGCAGTGCGGGCCACACGGCCAGGACCGGACCCCACAGTGCCGCGCGCAGGGCACGCGAGCGCCGGTGACGACCGGTGACGAATTGATCGCTCCAGACCGGATCGTCGGCCTGCAGGGCGGCCTCGATCGTCTCCAGCTGCTTCCTCTCGTGCGCGGACAGCATCAGGGTCACTCACCACCGTCATGCGAGGTGGTACGGCACCGGCATCGAACTGGTCCTGTTGACCAGCAGGTTCGTCAGGACGAAGCCGGGGAGGGCGGCGCAGGCCCGCAGGTCGTTGCTCAGGCCGGCCCGAGCTACTCGGGTCCAGTCCAGTCGAAGGTGATGTGTTTGCTGGACTGGCCCTCCCGGCTCCACTGGAATCCGAACGCGTCGGCCCGGTCGGCAGTCGCCCTGCCCCAGGTCGCGAGCTGGCCGGGGCCCGTCTCGCAGCCGGGCAGGTTGGTTGTCTGGACGCGCGCGCCGTCCGGTGTCGTGGGGCCGGTGAGGGCCTTGGCGCGCGCCTCCACGCGGCCGGGGATGCTGGCACTCCAGGAGGCGAGGTCCTGGTCGACCTTGATCTCGATGGGGGCGAAATCCATGCCCCGCATCTCGGGGTCGAACATCGAGACCATCTCGGCGGGCCAGCTGCCCGCCTGACCGCCGAAGATCATCTGCAGGGCTTCGCGCTGCGCGTCGTCGGCGCGCTCGTCGATGAAGACGGCGCCGTACGCGTCGGAGTGCTCGGCCCACACATTGCCGACGAAGGAGCCCAACATCAGCACATTGAGACCGTCCAGCGGAACGTCGCCGTAGCCGCCCTCGCGGATGTGCCAGGCCAGGACACCGTCGCAGTCTCCGTAGGTGGGTGGCTGCGCGAAGGAGCACGGGCAGGGGACGTTGCACTTGCAGGTGTCGAACCAGTCCCCGGCGACGTGCCACCTCGGAATGGTCGTTGATGTCTCGGTTGTCCCGGTCATCGTCGAACCTCCTCACGAGCCCCGCGCCGGGCGGGTCTCGTGCGGTGGGTGGCAAGCCGTTCGTGCGGAGGCAAAGCCTGCGAATATCGCCGGGAAGCGCTCGGTCGCACTGTTCTCCCTCTCCATCGTGCACCCGCCACCGCCCGCGGGCCAGGCCGCCCGGCGAGGCGCTGCGGCGCGCACACAGACGGCACACCGTGCGCGGCGAACCGGACTCACACGGGGAGTGAACCTGAGTCGGTCCGGCGGGTGTCGGGGTCGCGTCGGGGGCGTCGGAGTGGTCCCATGGATGTGTCCCCAGGAGAAGGCTGATGCGGCATACCCGGATCTCCGGCCTTACGCCTTCCCGGTCCGCCCCGCCGACCGGAGAGGCCGGAGCGCTGTTGCCGAGGCGCGATCTGGCGGTTGCCTGGTCCTTCGTCGTGGTGATCGCGGCTCTGGCATGGGTGCTCACGATCGGGCAGGCCCGCGGCATGGGCGTGGAGCCCGGGACCATGGGGTTGGCGCTGCCGCTGTTCCTGCTGCTGTGGGTGACGATGATGGCGGCCATGATGCTGCCGTCCATGGCGCCGGTGGCCATCACCTGGGCGCGCGCAATCGGCCGGCAGTCCTCCGGCTGGACTCGGACAGCGCGTACCGCTGGATTCGCGGGCGGTTATCTGCTTGCGTGGACGGCCTTCGGACTGCTCGCCTACGCGGCCCTCGCCTTCACCGGCGCCCTGGTGGACGACCATCCGACCGCCGGACGCTGGATCGGCTTCACCGCCTTCCTGCTCGCGGGTCTCTACCAGCTCGGTCCGCTCAAGAACGTCTGCCTGCGACACTGCCGCAGCCCCATGAGCCAGCTGATGCGCTACGCGGGCTTCCGCCCACCGGCCCGCGACCTACGGGTGGGCCTCCATCACGGCGCGTACTGCGTCGGCTGCTGCGCCGGGCTCATGGTCGTCCTGATCCCGCTCGGCGTGATGAACGTGGCCGCGATGGCCGGGCTGGCCGTGGTGATCTTCGCGGAGAAACTGTGGCCCCGCGGCCCGCTGCTCAGCCGGGCCGTGGGCGTCGCCTTCCTCGTCCTGGCGGTCCTCGCGCCGTTCCAGGACTGGCTGCTCCCTGGTCTCAGCGGCTCGATGCCGTCCATGGGCGGAATGTGACTCACCGGCCACGGCTTGGTCCACGCATTCGCCAGGCTGCCCGCCGGCAGCTGAAGAAGCCCGCGCCGGACACGCAGAACGGCACCACGTAGTTCACCAGCACCCGCAGCCAGGTCGCGACTGTGGCTCGCCCGACGCGATGACCGACCCCTGATTGACCAGGGAGAGCACGGTGCCCACGCATACGGCAATCGGCACGCACCTCAGCAGGGACGACGCGGAGAACACCGTCGCCAGCAGCCGCGGCGCCCCACTGGCGCGCACCGCCTCGTCCCACCGGTCCCTCACACACGGCTCGGAGCCGCTCCCGGCGCCTCCTCACTACTGAAGGCGTACTCGGCGGCCTCGCCGTACGACCCCCGGGTGTTTCATGAGCGACCACCTATGAAATGTCTTGGCCGTCCGCTCCCGAAGCTACGGGCAGGTGACAGATAGCCGTCGGTACAGGTTGGGGCAAGGTGTGGTCTGTCTCGTTTCAGGGGGGGGTGGGGAGCGGGCTCTTTGGGAAGTATCGGAGCGGAATTTATAGGAGTCACTTCATGCTGATCAACATCCTCACGATCGCCGGATCGCTCCTGACCGCCGCCTCCGTTGCGTTCGCTGGCTACCAGTTGGTGTTACACCGCCGTGAGCGGCAGGCGCGGTTCCTCTTCGACACCAATGTTTGGTTACTCTCTGACCCATCCATCCGTGCCTTCTACTACCGCCTCGACTACAACAGGTGGACGTTCGATCCCGACACCTTCAGGCTTAGCCCCGAGGAAGACCTGCTCGACCGGCTGCTCCACACCCTCGACATGGTCCAACGCTTCGTCGAGTCTGGTCAGCTCCGACCTGCCCACATGACCATGCTCCAGATGGACGTCCCGCAGATCCTGAATAACCCCGAGGTTCAGAAGTACTTCACCTGGCTCGACACAGAATTCCCCGGCTTGGAGAAGCCGCCCTATGCGGCGGCCCGCCGCCTGGCAGCGGCCCTCCCTCCCTACGTGTAGACCCTATGCGCGTCGCAGAGGCTGGAGCACGTCACCGCGGAATCCCTCGCCGCCACAGCAGAGCCGAAGGCGGTCACGCTGAGCTACTTGTCGCTTCGTGGCAGCTTCAGGATTGGAGGGCACATAAAGGGGGCTCGAAGACCGGGCGACGCTCTGTCGACCGGGACAGGACGGGCAGCAAGCATCACCTAATCACCGACTCTACCGGCATACCGCTCGCCGCGACCCTGATCAGCGGCAACCGCAACGACGTCACCCAGCTGATCCCACTGCTTCAGGCAGTACCGCCTGTGCGGGACAAGCGAGGCCGGCCCCGGCGTCGCCCGGACGTGGTAGTGGGCGACCGTGGCTACGACCACGACAAGTACCGCCGTCTGGTCTGGGGCCTCGGTGTGAAACCGCTGATCGCCCCACCGCGGCACCGAGCACGGATCCGGCCTGGGCACCCAACGCTGGGTCGTGAAGCGCGCGTTCGCCCATCTGCACTGGTTTCGCCGCCTGCGGATCCGCTGGGAGATCCGCGACGACATCCATCAAGCATTCCTCACCCTCGGATGCGCACTCATCTGCTGGCGGCGACTGCGTGCTTTGCCGAGCGAGTGCGAGAGCTAGGGACTGTCTGGAGTTGTGATCAAGGCGGTCTGTTTCGGACCCGAGGGTCATGCCGAGCTGGTAGAACGCTCCGGTGACGCGACGTGAACTGAGCAATGGTGAGTGGGAACTGATAGAGCCGTTCCTGCCGATCGGACGGTACGGCCCTTTCCCGCAGCACCTGCGCGCACAGTTCGAGGGCGTCATCTGGTGATTCCGCACTGGCAGCCAATGGCGAGAGATGCCCGAAGAGTTCGGGGCCTGGCAGACGGTCTACGACCGCTTCACCCAGTGGCGCAACGTCGGCATGTTCGCCACGCTGATAGACGGGATGATCGCCGAGGCCGCTCGGCGCGGCCAGGCCGACATGTCCCTGGTCAGCGTGGATTTCACGGTGGCCCGGGCCCATCACGACGCGGCCGGGATGGTGGTGGAACCGGAGGTCCTGGCGGCGCTGGAAGAGGCCGCGGCGCAGGAAAAGGGGCCACGGAAACCGGGCAAATCATCCCGGTGACCGTCGACTCGCCGGCCGGGGAGTCCGAGCGGGCCGAGCGCCGACGGCGGCGTCGGCGCCGCCGGGCCCGGCTCAAGGCAGCGGCGCTGGGTCGCTCGCGCGGTGGGCTGACCAGCAAGGTCCACCTCGCGGCAGACCGGGCTGCCGCCCGCTGGCGTTCGTGCTCACGCCTGGGCAGGCCGCCGATAGTCCCCGGTTCGTCGCGGCGTTGGAGAAGGTCACCGAACGCGGGCGGGATGGCCGGGGGAAGCCGTCCCGCCCGCGTCCACGGACGCCCGGCACGGGGGGAACCGAGCGTCCTGCTTCCTACAGCGCCGTAGTGGGCAAATGTGTCACAAGGACATATCAAAGGTGACATAGCTCACAGCCGCTGTGTCATCCGCCGTGCCGATGTCTACCGGGGAGATTGAAGCCCTGGTGGGCGAGGCTGGCCGGACGGTGCCCGGCGGCACATTCGTGGCGGTGAACTGCTGCTCGGTGGTGAAGCCGACGGCCGTACGGCTGCTCAGCGGAGTGCGGAAGAAGCGGGCGGTACAGCCCAGGGGGTCCGGCCGGATGGGGAGGGAAGAGGGTCCGGCTGGGATGCGTTCCGAAGGCTCCGAGTCCTCCGCTAGCTCGTACTGCGACGTGGAATTCCTCCCTGACGAAAGGCGGGCGTGGACACTCCACCGACGCGATGCCCGCAGGTCCGGGGCCCGCCTGGCCAGCCCGGAGAGGCTTGCCGTGCTGTTGTTGGACGCGCTCAGCTCGGTCGCGTACGGGCCCGAGGTGAGCGTGCTCGTCATGGTCGGCGCCGAACTCGGCCTCGGCCGGATCCCGCTCCTGCGGCGGCGTACCGCCACCAGCCTGGCCACCGTCCTGCGAGCGCGCACCGATGTCGTGGTCTGCATGCTGCCGTACCGGCTCAAGCTGTGAGGGCGTGAGGGTCATTCCTCGTCGAAGACCAGGTCCTCCGCCGGGTGGGTCATCCGCACGGTCTGGCCGTTGGTGACCTCGACCACCGCGTCGAGTCCGGTGGTGGAGTGGCCGGTGGACAGGATGAAGAACCGGTCCTGGGCCTGGGCCAGGAAGGCGGGGAACCCGGACAGCGAGGGATCGCCCAGGTGCAGGTAGTCCACCAGCCGCCGGAACAGCTTGGGCAGGATCACCACGTCTTCGGTGAGCGAGGACAGCCCGAAGATCTTCGCCCCGGTCGTGGTCACGTCGCTCGGCCACAGCCCCTTGGCAGGCTCTGCCGCCCGCGCCCCGTGGACGGCGGCGGTCAGCGCCGTACGCAGGTCGGCGAAGAGATTGCGGTAGTACGTGGGGTAGGCCAGTCCGGCGGCGAGCAGGTGGTGGTTGGCGGTGGTCTCCAGCAGGGGCACGTCGACGTGGATGCCGGTGCCGCCGGCGCCGGGCGGGCTGCCTCGGCCGGCCAGGGCGACGCATCGGCCGTGGAGGTCGGCGCCGCGGGTGAGGACGAAGCCGGGCACGGCGTCCGGGATGGAGGCGGCGACGGCTTCGTTCGAGCTGCGCTGGATGCCGGAGAAGCCGAGCCAGTCGAGCAGTTCCTCGGCTGAGGCGTGGGCGAAGGGCAGTGGTTGGTGCTGCCTCGGGCCGGTGCGCGCGTAGTGCGTCTCCAGTGCGTCGATGGCGTCCAGCCGCAGCTGGGCGGTGCCGGCCGCGTTGCGTTTGACGGGGTGGGCTCCGCCGACGAGTTCCCATTGGGCCGGGTCGTCGGGGGTGAAGTGGATGGAGTCGCCGTCGGGTTGGGATCCCTTCACCCGGTACGAGCCCTTGATCAGCAGCATCGGCATGGTGACTCCCAGAGGAGGTGGAGACCCGTCGTTATGACGGTACGACCGTATGCGCACGCTTGCTATCGGGGGAACTGTCCGGCGGGCGGGTGTGGTGCGTGGCCGGTCGTAAATCCCCTACGTCAGAGCCAGCCGTTGCAGCGGAAGCCGCGGCGGATCACTGCGCAGGCGATGGCGATGGCGATGATGCCGAGGACGGCCGGGTAGCCGCAGGTTCAGTGCAGGTCGGCCATGTGGTCCGGGTTGGTGATGGCCACTGTCGCGACGCTTCGCCGAAGTACGTCCAGTGCGGCGTTGGCGGGAGCACGCCGTTCCCGGTGGCCGGCTCATCGCGCCAGTCCGGACGGGCGCGCGCGACGATGATCGGACCAAGCCGCCCTCCAAACGTGCTGGCTGCCTCTGCGCGGCGAGTCAGTCCCTGTGAGACAGATGCTCGAAACACCATCTCGTTGTCCCAGCGACTGTCATGCTGATCCCACCGGGTCTGACAGCTGGGGGGCTGTTTCCGATCATGAATTCGAACAACATCGTTGCTCTCATCGTCGCGCTGCTGGTACCCGTCGTGACCGCGATCGCCGGAACGGTCAGCGTTCTCCTGGAGAATCGACAGGCCCGCAATTCCCTCACCGGCAGCCGGCGACTCGCCTTCGAGGACGCAAGTCGGCAGATCGCTTTCACTGTCGAGTGGTGGCAGGCCCAGCAGTTGCTCCCCACCACAGCCCAGACACTCCAGGATGCCGAGGCGACGGCCCGGGGCTGTATGGACCAGGCGGCGACGCTGGCGAGCGAAGCCGGCAGGAGTCACCTCGACGCGGATTCGCCCGGCGCCTTACCGAGCCGCGTCCTGCTGCTCTACCGGTTTCATCGACGCGCCGCGAAGTGGATTCGCCTGGCCTACTACACGGCGTTGGCGGCGATGGCATACGCGGGCATGGGCCTGCTCTTCAGTGGACTGACGAAAAACTACCCGGGGACCGACCTCGTCTACCAGGTGGTCCTGATGACGCTCATCATCGGGTTGGCCGCGCTGACTCTCCGCTTCTGGGCCCTGTCCGTGGAAAACGCGCGGCACCGACCTGCCCGCCTGGCACCCCGCAGCCTCCCCGCAACCCATGAACACACACGGAACGTCGCGCTCCAAAAGCCACGGCTTCTCTCGACCTCGAAGGGATGTTCGTGTCAATTCCAGAACAATCGCCCACGCATCCGACACCCACGCCAACACCGGCGATCGCGCCCGACAGCACGCCGGCGCCGGAACGGAGAGACCGCCCCTTCCTCTTCATCCTTGCTGTGATCAGCCTGGCCAGCACCATTGGAGCCGCCGCCCTGGCCGGCTACTGGTCCAATGCGGGAGTCCAGGAGACGCTCGACCGCCAGCGCTCGGCCGAGATCCAGGACCAGCGCCGGGCGGCCTATGCCGACTTCATCCGCGCCGCTGGCCAGGTGTGCACTACGCTCGCCTCGTCGTCCTTCAATCATGACAAGGTCAACGCCGTATCAGTCGAGGTGCTCACCCAGGAGTCGCGCGTGTTGCTCATCGCGAGCCAGAGCCTGCGCGGACCGACCGAGGGCCTCACGAAGTACGTCATGGAGAAGGCCATTTCCGCAGCAGACTGCACCACGACCGACTACACCAAATACCGGAACGCCTTCATCACCGCAGCCCAGCAGGACCTCGACAGTTGAGAGCCGCCCAAGCCCCCTCCCTGCTCGGCCCGAAAAGAGCAACGGTCAAAAGACCGTGTGCCGTTTTTGGTAGGTCCATTGTGCGCCACCAGCAGGGTCGCCTCACGTACCTGGATCCGTACCTCGGTCGCTCCGAGGTCCTCCGCATTCTGCACGACCTCCGATAGCCCCTGCAGACGATCCGTGGATACCCCTTTCGCTGCGCGTCGGGCCCCGACCGCCAAGTCCTGCATCACACCTGTTTCGGTGGGCAGCTCAGCGAAGCGCTCGATGGCTGCATGGACCGCTTCCGGCGTCGCTGGCTCGGGCACGACCCGCCCGAGCGCGCACGTCTTTTTGAACAGCCGCTCCGCCCACTCGGCGGCTTCTTTCTCCTTGGCCGTCCACCTTGCCATGACTCTTCCCCCACCCGCTGTCGCTCCTGCCCCGGCCATGATTCTCTCCTCCAGCCGACGTAACGGAGCCGCTGTTCCGAACAAGCCGAAGCCGGCGCTCTGACACTTTTCCCTCGATAGGAGTAGTTGGGATGGGGTGCCCCGTTCAATCGCAGGGCTTCGGCGTAGTCGCATGACGTCCGGTTTGTGATCACGCGAGGCCGAGGAGGGCCAGTGGGCGTCGTGGGTCACGGGCGTTGTGGCGGAGGCTGGCCGCGATGTTGGTGGTGCCGGACAGCTTGAGGGCACCGATAGCCAAGTTGCGCCAGGTCGCCATCGCGCGGGGCGCGTTGCCGGTCCGTAGTTGGGAGGCGTCCTCTGCGAAAGTCGTGTCGCGGACGTGGTGCAGGGCCTCCACCTTCCAGTGGTCCCGGACCAGCTTGGCCGGCTGGGCGGGGGTGGCCTGCTCGGCGGTCAGGCTGGTGACGGCGTAGACGGTTTTGACGGTGGTCTTGCCCGTCTTGCGGTCGGTGCGGCGCCGCTTGATCTGGAGCGCCTGGCCGGCTCCGGGGAACAGCAGTTTGTTCACGGTGCCGACCTGGATCCGGCGGATCTCAGACCGTCCGTGACCGGCGTCGCATGTGCGGCCCTGGAAGCCCTGCCCGCCGACCATGCCAGCCCCACGTGGGGGGCCAATACTCATTCCCGATCAAGGCCCACGGAGATCGCGAAGTGGAGCCAAGAGTTGCTCGAAAGTGGGTCCAGAACCCACTCCCGAAGCCAAACGGCCCAGATAACTCACTCAGGGCTAACGGAGGGAAGCCCTAGCCCTATACGCTCGTCGGCCGATAGGTTTCCCAATACGCCACCCCGGGCACGGGCGAGGATGACCTCTCGTGACTCGACTCTCCACAGATAGACGTGATCGTCCGAACAGGCGACAGCAATCCAATTAGAGTCCGGACCCCAGGCCACGCTCTCCAGAGTGGAATCATGTCCAAAAGCCATCACTTCGCACCCATCCTCAGTATCCCAGATCCTGACTGAGTGATCCTGTCCTCCACTGGCAATACGCCGACCATCCGGAGACCACGCGACACACCTGATGGCATCGTGATGACCTGACAGCGTCATCAGCTCGTTCCCAGTCTCCGCGTCCCACACCTTGACGACACAGTCGTAGGACCCACTGGCAATACGCCGACCATCCGGAGACCACGCGACAGACCTGATGGCATCGTGATGACCTGACAGCGTCATCAGCTCGTTCCCAGTCTCCGCGTCCCACACCTTGACGACACAGTCGTAGGACCCACTGGCAATACGCCGACTATCCGGAGACCACGCGACAGACCTGATGGCATCGTGATGACCTGACAGCGTCATCAGCTCGTTCCCAGTCTCCGCGTCCCACACCTTAACGAAGCGGTCGTAGGACCCACTGGCAATACGCCGATCATCCGGAGACCACGCACAGCACACAACACCGTCTTCGTGCCCAGAAAGAATCCTCGGTTCATCTTCAGTTAACGGATTCCAGATTCGCACACTGCGATCCTCTGAAGCGCTCAGCAAATGACTCCCGTCCGAAGACCATGCGACACAGCGCACCCAGTTGTTGTGACCAGTGAGAACTTTAATACATAATCCCGAGAGAGGGTCCCAGATCCGCACACTACGATCGAATGAGCCGCTGGCTATGTAGCTTCCTTCGGGTGACCATGCGACACAACGGACCCATCCATTGTGGCCGTAAAGCGTTACCATGAAGTCACCGGGACTGATATCCCAAACCCTTACGGTTCGATCGAAAGATCCGCTAGCTACGCGTTTCCCGTCGGGCGACCACGTCACACATCGCACCCAATCTTGATGCCCTCGAAATGCAATGATTTCTCCGCTAGTAGTAGCATCCCAAATCCGCACCGTATGGTCGAAGGAACCAGTTACCAACTGGCTGTCATCAGGTGACCATTCCACTGAATACACAACATCACCGTGCCCATCCACTGTAGTGACAACGGTATCCGACGCGATGTCTACTATTCTCACGGTGTGGTCTTCTAGAGCTGCCGCAATCTTAGTTGAGTCATGGGACCAAGAAACTGAATGGACACTGTCAGGTAGCTGTACGGATCCAAGAGAATGACCAAGATTTGCATCCCAAATCTGCACACTTTTATCGTATGCCCCGCTCGCTATTAGATGGCCGTTGGGCGACCATGCCACCGCTCGCACCCAGTCTGAGTGTCCTTGGAGGCTTACAACCAATGCTCCTTCCGGCACGTTCCAAACTCTGACTTCACTATCGTACGAACCGGTTGCCACACGGCTTCCGTCGGGAGACCACGCAATCCCACGCACGCCGTCTTGATGCCCGCGCAATACCTTCAGTTCAGCGCCCGTTTCTGAGTCCCAAATGCGAGCCGTCCGGTCGAATGACCCGCTCGCAAGACGCCGGCCATCAGGGGACCACGCCACAGACCACACGCCGTCTTGATGCCCGCGCAATACCTTCAGTTCAGCGCCCGTTTCTGAGTCCCAAATGCGAATCGTCCGGTCGAATGACCCGCTCGCAAGACGCCGGCCATCAGGGGACCACGCCACACTGCATGCGTCTTGCTCGTGACCCATCAGAAGCTTTCTCACACTAGCCCTTGACATTGCCGCAGTAAGTGCCTGGCAAGCCAAAGAAGTCGGTGCGCATTCCTCATTGGCCGCAATAGCCAGCCTCAGCGCGTGTTCCGGATCACGTTCTAATTCTGCCAATGCTTGCCGAGAAAGATTCTCGGAAAGACGACGCATCGTCGCCTGATCGGCACGCATCGACCGGTCGATGAAGCTCCGGCCCTCCGGAGAAATGCGAATTGGATGCTCACCAGTGGTCAACCATTGATAAGCGGCAGTCGTTCGCTCACCCGTAAGCAAGTACGAGTCTCTGCAGCCAGAGCTTACCCACTCCTGACTCCACCTCTCCAGGTCGCCTCGCTGCCTGAGGTTTTCAATCCGGTTTTCGATCTGCTGATGCAATGGACCCCATTGATCGAACAGAGCCTCATGTGCGACTTCTAGCACGTTCTCGTTGTAAGCGTCATCACTCGACGAGTCGCTCACAAGCAGACGTCCTGCGAGGAAGGCGCGCGCGACTGCGAGTTCCTCGGGTCCGAGTTCCGATGCCTTTACCCGTCGACGTGTTGGCATATCGCCAGTCACCGTCACAAAGTTCAATAGGGTCGAAATTATTGGTGCTTCAGGATTGCGGCCTGTCAGTTCCGTGGAAATTTTGTCCGCTTGCCTCGATATAACACCGCGCACTCCCCCCAATCTTTCATAGTCGGATCGCGTTACCTTATTCCCGCGTCGAGCGAAGTATAATTCCTGGAGCGTGAATGAAAGCAACGGCAGAGCGACTCCGGATGACGTGTCGGCAGCAATCTGCGCGACCAAATCAATGGGATCGAACTCTATCCCTGCAGCTACAGCTGGGCGTTCGATGACTTCCCTCAAGGAGTCAGCACCCAGAGCACCCACAGCAATGGGGGAGCGGAACAGGTGAGAATCTGCACTCTGCAGGAACATGGTGAAGAAATCCGAACGCACCGCAAACAGGATCCAGATTTCAGGGTTTTCGAGTAGCAGCCTCACGATTACGTCGAAAAAGTTTTGCCTCTCCGACGGATCACAAAGAGTGAACAGTTCCTCCGCTTGGTCCACGAAGAAGAGTAGTCTCGATCGGGCGCCTTCTGCATTAGGAGTTATTCTCAGACGCTGCGGGAAGGCGGGAGTGTTGGAGAGCGTCGAATTTACCGCAGCGAATGACAACGCCAGACTCGCAAGCGGGTGGTCTCCTGGAACTATCGTAGGGGCTACCCGCCATTTCATTCGCTCGCTTCGCAAGCTGGGTATCAGACCAGCCTGCACCAGTGATGATTTCCCTACACCGGAAGGGCCAATTACCGTCACAACACGCAAAATGCCCCGCGCATCCGTGGGGCGCACTTTATCCAATAGGGCGCGAACTTCCGCGTCGCGTCCAAAAAACACACTGGCATCGCTTTCGGTGAATGATGAAAGCCCTGGAAACGGGGATCGGCCAGGGTTCCAGCTAGGACGATTCGCTTGGTTTGCCATTTCGGCCCGATACTGCCAGACCATCAGCACGGCCGTGATGAATAGGGCCACCATTGTTACGACGGGTGCCAAGCTGCGAAGCCAAGATGATTGATCGATACTATCGGTCAGAACGCCAGCGATTACTCCTATAAGTGTAACGAGCAAGAATATCAGGATGCGTAGGGAGAGGTCGAAGTTGATGCGTCGCACCGTCGAATCTTGTCCTAACTCTCTCCAGCTGGACCAGTAGGCGTCGGGGGCGCACATAGGGCGTACGGAATCTCGCTGGAGGAGCACGCACTTTAGATCCTTATCGAATCTCGGCAAGGGCATGACATGCGTGACCCAGCAGGTCTCTTCTGCCGTAGGCCATCGGCGACAAAGACCTGCTGGACACCCCCACCCTCGCGCATACCGAGGGGGTCACGGCGAGTCCGGGCACAATCAGTGCGGCCGACGTATACCAAGCCTGGCCGCCGCACTTTGACGCCCCTGGCAACCAGATGATCGACATTGAGCAGCCCGTTGTCCGACGCATCCTGGACAGCCTGCCCGTCGGCACGGCGCTGGACGCGGCCTGCGGCACCGGCCGTCACACCACCTACCTGCATGAACTCGGCCACCATGTGATCGGCGACGACGGCTCCACGGAAATGCTCGCCCAGGCCCGCAAGCGCCTGCCAGATGTCGACTTCCACGAGGCCGACCTGCACCGGCTCCGGCTTCCCGACGACGCGGTCGACACCGTCGTGTGCGCGCTCGCCCTGACACACGTCCCCGATCTGGCCCCAGTGCTGGCGGAGTTCGCGCGTGTCCTGCGCCCTGGCGGAAGCCTCGTGATCTCGGATGCCCACCTGCTGGTGTCCTACCTCCGGCCGACCCTGGCCCGCCGTCCCGGCCCGGACGGCCGCCCGTCCCTCCTCGCCGAGCACCACCGCCCGCTCAGCGCCTACCTCGCCGCAGCCCTTCCAATGGGCTTCCAGGTCCGGCAATGCGAGGAACCCTGCCGCCCGCGCCACTCCCTCGACCCTGGCACCGCCCCGGACCCGCTCCCGGCCCGTGTGTCCTGGGACTTGTTGCACTGGTGCCCGGAAGCGTCGGCCGCGGCCTTGGATGATTCCCCGATCGCGGTCATCTGGCACTTCCAACTCGACGGCACCCGAAAGGGCTGAGCAACCGGACCAGATCAACTGAGACAGTGTCCGGCATCCACTCGTCAGGACCGCATCACCTGAGATTCCCAGCATCCCCAGGTCTCAACTGAACTGGTCGCCGCAGGTCACAGGTCTGAGCGGGGCCAGATTGTTTGAGACGGGACACCTGGTCTCGTGACCCCCAACCAAAATCGAACTAGAATCGAACGGTGCGGAATCGTGAAGGGCTGCCGGATGCGGATGGGCCGCTGGTGCGTCTGGAGTTGCCCGACCACCAGCATGTCTGCGCAGTGGTGCGGAAGCGCCGGCAAGAACCCGACGGATCATGGTTCTACTGGGTGGAGCTGCCGCTGTGCGCGGTCGCGGAGGCCTGCGGCCGGTTCACTGCGCAGCCGTCGCCGTCCGTCTTCGCCGCCCCGGCCGCCGCATGCACGCCCATCGAGGGCCAGGACTACTCCGGCGTCCCGACGGAGCGCCTGGGCCGCACCCCGGCCTGGCAGATCGAGCAGCACCTGGAGGCCGGCGCCCCCGTCCCGTGGGTGGTCCACCGCGGCGACTGCCACGCAGGCCGCGGCTCGCACCGGGCCGCCGACGACCGCCAGGCGCTCGCCGTCCTCGCCCAGGGCGACGCGATGGCCTGCCCCGTCTGCCGACCCGACCGCGTGCTGCTGCTCCGCCGGTGAGCAGCACGGGCCAGACGGTGCCGTACGTGGCACGGGCTCGTTGGGCAGGGCGTGACGACGCCGCGCTTGCCGAGGCGCTGCACCGCGACGCGTCCGTGCTGCTGGCGGCGTACCGGTCCGGGACGTGGGTGCCGGCCCTGGCCGAACGGGAGTTCTCTGATGATTGAGTGAGTTCAATGACTCACAGGGGTGCAAGTTGGATGAGCGGTGGGTGGTGTTCGTTCCCGATCCGGAGCGGTGGGGCCGCTTCCGGAGCAGGGCGTGCTGGGGTCCGTGACCTAGAGACCGCCACGGTCACCTACGAGATAGCCACAGGCGCCGGAAATCCCCTGGGGCGTTGTCAGCGCCGGCCTCTAGCGTCGTCCCATGAGCTACCGCGACGTGGCGCGCGAAAGGCGATGTCTCGGTGGGAACGGCGGTGAGCGCCACTGGGCAACACTCCGTTACTGGGTGCCGTCGCCCTACGTGATGAAATGCGCTGAGGGGCCGGTCACGCAATTCTAGAGGTGAGCGAGAGGCGCTACAGGGCGGCGTCGGTCCACCGGCTTTCGACGCTGGGCCTTCACCGGCCTGATCATGCTCGGGCCGCCCGCTCCAGTGCGATCATCCTGCTGATCGAGGCGTCCGCGAGGCTCGTCGCTGAGTCGATGAGCGGAAGTGGGAAAGGGCCGTCCCCGCAGGCCAGCGGCAGCTCGGAGCAGCCGAGGATGACGGCCTCCGCCCCGAGAACCTCCAATTCGGCCACCAGCAGGTCCATCTGGGAGGCCGCGTCCGAACGGCCGCTCTTGATCGACGCGATGAGGGGATCGACGAGATCCCTCTGGAGTTCCTCCGATACCAGGACGATCTCCAGCGCGTGAGCTACCGCAGCCCGCTCGTAGAGCCGGGCCGCACGGGTTCCGCGCGTGGCCAGCAGCCCGACGCGCTGGGCTCCCGATGCCGTCGCGTCCCGCAACGACGCGGCGATCATGTCGACGATCTCGATGCCGGTACGCGATGCGATGTCCCGCGCGTAGGCATGGGCGGTATTACACGGAATCGCCACCACGCTGGCGCCTGCGCGTTGCAGCCCCAGCGCGCCCCGTGTCAGCCACGGCAGCGGTGATGGCCCTTCCCCCAGGAGCGCCGTACTCCGGTCGGGCATCCGCGGATCCGCCCAGATCAGCACCGGAATGTGTTCCTGATCCACGACCGCCGGAGTCCGTTCGATGACTCGCCGGTAGAAATGCGCGGTGGCGAGCGGCCCCATCCCGCCCAGAATCCCCAGCAAAGGACTCACCGGTCTCCTCGGGGGCCCGTCGGGCATCGGGGACGTCCTGGTCACGATGCGGTCCGTCCACCGGTCGGATCGTGCCGACTGCCACTGGCGGGCGGCGAACTCCCGGGGCGGCACGAGCTCGCGGCTGACGGGACCTGTCCGGCTCTCATGGATTCCATGCTCCAGCCCTTCATGGCCTTGACGACAGAGTGATCCAACCGATGGAATCGGTTCATGATTCCGCTCTCGGCCGTTGTCGGCCGCTGGTATCTTTGCGACGACGGTTGGCTAGGGGAACTGACCCTTTCGGAGCTGGGCGACGGCGAGGTGGAGGGCGTCTTCTTCAGCGACCGCTTCGACGATGAGTACGAGGTCGTCGTCGAACTCGGCGGCGATCTCGGCCACGAGATCACCCTGGCGATCCAGAACTTCAACTGGCTTCCCGAACAGCGATTCGCGGGCCGTCTTTTCACCGGCGACAGCGGCGGCATCGCCGGGGCCAGCGACTGGCGCGGAACCCCCTACGGATTCTTCGCCGCCCGCACTCCCTGGATGGTGCTCGGCGACTACCGTCCGGGAGACGTCGTCCCCGAGGACTTCGCCGGCTCCTGGAACGCGCAGCTCGACGGCGTCCCCGCGACCCTGAGGCTCGACCTCCCCGACGGCAACCGCACCCTCACGGGCACCTGCGTGGGCCGCGGCCTCCCCGAAGGGCTCAGCGTCTCCGCCACGCCCGACGCCGAATTCCCGCACCGGCTCGCCCTGACGGTCACCACGGGCGACGGGAGGCCCTGGGCCAGGCTGGACTGCCTGCTCAACTCGCGGCCCAAGAACGCCATGAGTGGGACGATGACCACCGACGACGGATCACGAGGCTTCTACCTGATCCGCTATGCCTGACCGACAGTGAGGAGCGTGATGACGTACCTGGTCTTCGACGGCGACGAGACACCCGTCCTGGTGGAGGTGGCGGACCGGGAGACCGCGCAGGTGCCTGGCATGGTGAAGGCCGGGGTCGGTGACCGCCTCAAGGACGGGCTCGCGCAGGCCCAGGTGAAGTTCGGCGACGCGCTGACCACCCTGATCGAGTTGAACGCCGGGGCGTTCGTGCGGGCGGTCAAACGCCTGGAGGACGTGCCCGACGAGGTGGAGATCGAGTTCTCCGTGAAGGCCACGGGAGAGCTGGGCAACTTCGCCGTCGGAAAGCTCAGCGGCGACTCCAACTACCGGGTGAAACTCCTCTGGAAGAGCGTCTCGCAACCACATGGCGACGACTGAGCCACGGCACGCCGTCGCCCGTGTCCTCGGCCCCCGCGGCACCAGCGGGACGGCGTTTCTGCTAAGCGCAGCGCACCGGCTGCTCGTCACCTGCGCGCATGTGGTCGAGTACGCGGGCGCCGGCCCGGGTGATCTGGTCGAGCTGGTGTTCGCCGCGGGCGGCGACGTCATCCGGGCGATCGTCGAGCCGGACCGCTGGATCCCCCCGGACGACGGGGACACCGCGGTCCTGCGGCTCATCGCAGCTCCCCCCGAGGGCGTGACGGAGCTCCCGTTGGGCACCACGGACGGGGTGGCGGGGCACCGGTGCACGAGTTTCGGTTTCCCGGAGCTCAAACCCGTCGCCGGGCTGGCCGGCACGGCCGAGGTCGTCGACCGGATCCGGGACGAGTCCGGCCGTCCAATCCTCCAGCTGGGGTCGGCCACCGAGATCACGCCCGGGTTCAGCGGCGGCCCCTTGTACGACGTCCAGACGCGGCGCGTCATTGGCATGGTCGTTTCGCTGTCGGCCCCTGACGCCTACGGGAGGCTCGCGCAGACGGCGTTCGCCGTTCCCGCCGAGACCCTCGCCGAGCTTTGCCGCGAGGTGGTGGTCTCGGCGGTCCCCCCGTACCGGGGGCTGGCCGCGTTCGAGACCGAGGACGCCGAGTTCTTCCACGGCCGGGGTGAGGCCCTGGAGCGGATGCTCGGGCCGCTCCGGCGGGACCCGCGGTTCCTGGCCGTGCTCGGCCCCTCGGGAAGCGGCAAGTCGTCGCTGGTGAAGGCTGGCCTGCTGCCCGCGCTCGCGCGGGGCGAGGTCGCCGGTTCCGCCCGCTGGGAGCCGACGGTGACCCGGCCCGCCGACATGAGGGTCCTGGACGGCGAGCTCAGCGGGGCGGCGTCCGATCTCACGGAGACGGCCGTCCGGTGGGCCGGCGCCCGTCCGCCGGGCGCCCGGCTCGTCCTGGTGATCGACCAGTTCGAAGAGGTCTTCGTCGAGGGCGAGCCCGCCGAGCGGACGGCGTTCCTGGCCTCGCTGGGCGCGGTGCTGGAATCCCGCGGCCCGCTCACTTTGATCCTGACGATGCGCGACGAGTTCTACAGCACGCTCGTCCGGGAGGCCCCGGCCCTGGCGGTCGCTTTGGAACACGGCCTGTGCAATATCCCGCCGGTGCTGCGCCGCCGCGAGCTCGTCGAGATCGTCGACGAGCCGGCCCGGCGCGTCGGCCTCCGTTTCGACCCCGGCCTGGTGGAACGCCTCGCCGACGACGTGATCCGGCTCCTCCCGTCGCCCGTTCCGGACACCGCCGCGAGCACCGCGCTGCCGTTGCTGGAGTTCGCCCTCAGCCGTCTGTGGGAGGACCGCCGCGACGGCGTCCTGCAGCACACGGCCTACGAGCGGAACGGCGGCCTCACCGGCGGTCTCTCCCAGTGGGCCGACGCCGCCCTGGCCGGTCTCACCGCCGACGACGTTCTGCTCGCCCGCCGCGTCCTCATCGGCCTGGTACATCTCGGCGACGAGCGCGATGGCATCCCCGACAGCCGTCGGCGCCGCACGGTGGCCTCGCTCTGCGCCTCCGACGACGAACTGCCGGCCGTCGTCCGGATGGTGCAGTACTTGGCGGACCGGCGTCTCGTCGTGACGGGCCGGGGGGACGGCGCCGACGACGACACCGTCGAACTGATCCACGACGCGCTGATCCGGGAATGGCCCTCGCTCGGCATGTGGGTCCGTGAGGACCGGGGTTTCCTGGTCTGGCTGCAGAATCTGGAGCGCCAGCGGGAGCGCTGGTGGCGCTCCAACGGCGTCGACGGCTTCGACGACGGCAGGCTGCTGCGCGGCCGTGACCTGACCGCCGCCCGCGAACGGCTGCAGTCCCACGCCCTTTCGCTCACCGAGACCCAGCGCGACTACATCGAGCGCAGCGCGCAGGCGTGGCAGGCCGAGCAGGACAGGCTGCGGCTGGCGCTCGAGGAGGCCCAGCGCCAACGTGCCGTGGCCGAGGCCCAGCTGGCCGTGTCGCGCATCCGGGACCAGGCGCTGCGCGTCCTGACCTTGGTCCCACTCGTCCCCGTGACAGGCCTGCTCCTCGCGGTCGACGGCGTGATCCGCAACCTCCGGATCCTGCCGGGAACGATGGTTGACGCCGCCCAGACCAGCCTGCACACCGCGCTCCAGGCGTCGCGGGAACGGAACCGGGTCGCCGAGCACACGGCCCCGGTCATGGCCGTCGCCGTCAGCCCCGACGGCCGGATGACGGCGTCGGCCGGCGCGGACCGGACGATCCGCCTCTGGGACGCCCAGGGACTGCCCGTCGGCCTTCCGTTCGCGGGCCATGAGGACGCGGTCTTGGCGGTCGCGTTCTCGCCGGACGGTTCGCTGATCGCCTCGGCGGGCGCGGACCGGACGGTCCGGCTGTGGGATCTGCACGGCGTCCAGGTGGGCGAGCCGTTCGCCGGTCATGAGGACGCGGTCTTGGCGGTCGCGTTCTCGCCGGACGGTTCGCTGATCGCCTCGGCGGGCGCGGACCGGACGGTCCGGCTCTCGGATCCGCACGGTGAGCCGGTGGGCGAGCCGTTCACCGGGCACGGGCACAGCGTGATGTCGGTGGCCTTCGCACCCGACGGTTCCACCCTCGCGACGGCGAGCGCCGACCAGACGGTCCGCGTCTGGGACCGGGTCGGAACCTTGCTCGCGGAGGGCCGCGGCCATGACGGGAACGTGACGTCCGTGGCGTTCCATCCGCAGAGCCGCCAGCTGGTGTCGGGCGGCGCGGACCGCACAATCCGGCTGTGGGACCTGAGAGGCCGACAGAGCGGCATGCCGTTCACCGGCCACGATGACGCGGTGCTGGCCCTCGGCTACTCCCCGGACGGCAAGACCATCGTGTCCGGAGGGGCCGACCGGACGGTCCGGCTCTGGGACCGGCGGGGCAGGCAGGTCTCCTCACCCATGGTCGGCCACGAGACCAGGGTGACGGGCGTCGTGTTCAGCCGCGACGGCGGCTCGGTCTGGTCGTGCGGCGCGGACCGGACCGTCCGGCTCTGGAGCCGCGACGGTTACGGCCCCGACGCGGTCATGAGCGGTCACCGCTCCGATGTCAACGGCGTCGTCCTCGTCCAGGACGAGCGGCTGATCGTCAGCTGCAGCGCCGACGGCGCCCTCCGCGCGTGGACGTGGGACGGCCAGCAGGTGGGCCCCGATTGGATCGGCCACGAGGGTTTCGTCTTCGATCTCGCCGCGGACCCAGCGCGCGACCTCATCGTCAGCGGCGGCGCCGACGGCTCGCTCCGCTTCTGGGACTCCCGCGCGCGCCCGCTCCGCGCTCCAGTACCCACCGGCCAGGGCGAAGTGACGATCCTGGCAGGTGCCCCGGGAGGTGGTCTACTGGTCAGCGGCGGGCGCGGCGGCTCGCTCCGCTTCTGGGATACCGACGGAGGCGCGCTCTCCCCGGTGGTTCCGGCGCACGGCGGTGAGGTCTGCGCCCTGGAGTTCAGCCCGGACGGCAGGATCCTCGCGTCCGGCGGAGCCGACCGGATGGTGCGGCTCTGGGACCGCGACGGCCGCCCGCTGGGCGGGCCCGTCGAGGCGCACGACCACCAGGTGCGCGCGGTGGCGTTCCACCCGGTCGACGGAACGCTGGTCACGGCCGGCAGGGACGCGGCCATCCGGTTCTGGGACGTGCACGAGGACGGGAGCGTCACATCGAGGGGCGAGCCGGTCCTCGGACACACGGCGGGCGTCCACGCGCTCGCCTTCGCACCGGACGGCGAGCTGCTGCTCAGCGGCGGCGCCGACGGCATGATCCGCTTCTGGAACGCGCAGGGCCAGTCGGTCGGCGAACCCGTCCGCGCCCACACCGCGGGAGTCTGGCGGATCAGGGCCTCGAGCGACGGTCGCACGTTCGTGACCTGCGGGGCGGACGGATCGGTCCGGACCTGGAGCGCGGGCTGGCGCGGTTTCCTCAAGCTCGCCTGCGAACGGCTGTCGGGCCACGCGGGCCTGGGCGCTTATGACGCCGCGCTCGCGCAGAGCGTGCGGGAGGCGTGCTCCAAGAGGCCCTGGGACCTTCACTGACCCGCCCGTGACCGCTCACCGAGCCGTGCCGCCTCGGCCAGGGTCTCCCGCCACGACCGGATCGGCCGGGGCCCGTGCAGCCGGGCGGAGAGCGCTGAGTCGAACAGGCCGTCGCCGAGGTACACTTCCTCGTCGGAGGGGCCGGGCGTCACCGGGCAGTCGAGCCCCAGCAGCGCCACGGCCTCGGTGGCCAGCTCATACCAGGAGAAGTGCCCGTCGACCGTGTTGAGAGGGCCGGCCACCGGCCTGGTCAGGCATTCCGCCGTAATCCAGGCCAGCTCCCGTGCGTCCACCCACGCGTGGCCCCGGTCGCCGGGCGCCGCGACGGGACGGCCGGCGCCGTGCGCGCGTGCCAGCGGAGCGCCGGCCGTCATGCGCAGCTGCCAGAGGCAGTACGGGTCCGGACCCCACACGTAGGGCGGCCGGAGCAGGCTGTAGGGGACTCCGGAAGCGGCGATGAGCCGCTCGCACTCGATCTTGCCGTCGGCGTAGGGCGAGTATCCCCCGGGCGTCGCGGCGTCCTCGGCGCGGACTCTCCCGGTGGGGGCGCCGTAGACGTCGGTGCTGCTGATGAAGACCATCGGGCCCCCCGGCCAGCGGTCGAGGAGCGCGCGCGTGGCCGCGACGTCGATGCGCGGTTCGGTGAACGTGGTGGCCGCGTGGACGACCGCCGTGACCCCGTCGAGCGCGGCCGCCAGCGACGACGGGTCCGCTAGGTCGCCGATGAAGAGCTCGCCGCCGAGCTCCACGGCACGGGACCGGGACCGCTCCCGGGTGAGCATCCGGACGCGCAGCCCGCGCCGTCCCAGTTCGGCCGTGATGAACCGGCCGGTCATGCCCGTTCCGCCGGTCAGCAGGACCAGGTCGCCGCCGGCCGCCGGGCCCGGTTCGGGCGACCTTCCCAGGGCGTGCACGGCGGCGGTGAGACCGGCGATCGTCCTGCGCTCCATGACGGCCCTGATCGGCAGTTCCGCGCCGAGCCGGTCACGGATGCGGTCGACTAGGGTCATCGCGAGCAGCGAGTGGCCGCCCAGGTCGAAGAAATCGTCGTCGGGCTCAAGCTTGTCCACGCCGAGGAGGTCCGTCCAGATCGCGGTGATCTCCCGCGCCGTGCGGTCGTTCCGCGCCGCGACCGGCGGACGTGGCTCCGGCGCGGGCGTGGCCGGTTCCGCCCGGCCGAGGAGTTCGATCCGTCCGTCGGACCGCCGCGCGGCCCGGTCGCCGGTCAGGAACAACCGGCCGGGCCCGAACGGGTTGGCGACGAACCGGGCGGCCGTGGCCGCCGCATCGCGGTGGTATCCGCGGGCCAGCCCGGGTCCGGAGATCGCCAGGTTGCCCGGGACGCCGGGCGGCGACGGGTGCAGCAGGTCGTCGACGACATGGGCCTCGGCGGGGGGAACCGGCTGGCCCAGCAGGTGCGGACGATCGGTCTCGGCCCGGCCGGCGATGCCGAAGCCGGTGGTCTCGGCCGTTCCGTGGACGAGACTCACCCGGAGGGGGCCGCCGGCGTCCCGCACGGCACGGAGCTCGGCGGGGGAGGGGACCCCGCCGCCGATGACGAGATGACGGAGGCCGGACAGGACGCCGGGCCGATGCGCGACCTCCCGCAGGAGCTCCGCGGTGAGCGAGAGCACGGTCACGCCGTGGCTCTCGAGGGCCGGTCCGAGGTCGGCGGCGGTGAGCGGCCGGCGCGGCGGCACCGCGAGCGCGGCTCCCGTGCAGAGCGGAGCCCAGAGCTCGAAGACGGCCGCGCTGGACGACGGCGGGGCCAACAGGAGGAAGACCTGGCCGGGGCCGCCGTCGGCATGGTGGGCCTCCCGGACCAGCGCGGCGATGCCACGATGGGTGATCTCGACCCCCGCCGGAGCGTCGCCCGTTGTGGAGAGGATACAGGCGAGATCGTCCGGGTGGGGCGGTGGTAGAGCCTCGGGCCGCTCGGTGAGGAGCGGCTCCAGCTCCTCCCAGACGATGACGCGGGTCCCGTCGCAGGCGGGTGGCAGCGAGGCGTGGGCCCTGTGCGCGATCATGACGCGCGGCCGTACGCCGGCGAGGACGCGGTCCCCGGACGGACCCGGGTCGAGCGGGAGATAGCAGCCGCCCGCCCGCAGCACGCCGAGGAGCACCTCGGGGAGTTCGAGGCACGGGTCCATGCGGACGGCGACCGGGACGCCGGTGGCCGCTCCCTCGGCCCGCAGGGCGTGGGCGATGCAGTCGGCGCGGCCGTCGAGCGCGGCGTAGGTTCGGGTGACCGTCCCGGAGACGACCGCCGGGGCGTCCGGATCGAGGGCCGCGCGGCGGGCGACGAGCGTGGCGACAGTCTCCGGGCTCGGCGGCTCCCGCCGGACGGGCGGCGCGGGCTCCAGGCCGATCCCGAGGACCGGTGCGTCCGGGGTGCTCGCGGCGGCGACCGCGAGCCGCATGAAATGCCCCATGAGGCGTTCGACGAACGGCAGGCCGAACAGGTCGCGGTCGTAGGAGACGACGACGCCGTCGTCCTGGAAGGAGAACGCGAGATCCACCTTGCTGGTGCCGGTGTCGACGGGCAGCCCCCGGCAGGGGATCGTGCCCAGGCCGAGACGGAAGGGCGTCTGGGCGTCGGCCAGGATCTGGAACGTCCGCGCGTCCGCGGCAGGGCGGCTCGGGGCCGCGGCGCGGAGCAGGCGGTCCAGCGGCAGATCCTGGTGGGAGAAGGCGCGCAGGCAGGCGTCGCGGACTTCGGCTGTCAGCTCGTCGGCGGTGATCCGGGGCGCCAGCCGGATCCGGACGGGCACGGTGTTGACCAGCAGGCCGACCAGCCGCTCCCAGCCGGTCCGCGTCCGCCCCGACACCGGGACCCCGATCACCAGGTCGCGGCGGCCGGTGTACCGCGAGAGCAGGGCCGCGAGGATCGCGAGCTGCGCCATGAAGACCGTCGCGGAGTGCCGTCGCGCCAGGTCACGGCAGGCGGCCGCGGTCTCCAGCGGCAGCCGGTACCGGAGCTCGGCGCCCGCGCCGGTGGAGACGGCGGGCCGAGGGGCGTCCGTGGGCAGGTCCAGCGCGAACTCCGCGCCGGACAGCTCGTCCCGCCAGAACGCCGCAGACGCCTCCTGCGGGAGCGACTCCTGCCAGGCGGCGTGGCTCGGGTAGTCCGGAGCCGGTTCCGGCTCGGCGTCCGTCCCGCCATAGAGGGCGGAGACCTCGTCGAGGATCAGCTGCACCGCCGCCCCGTCGGCGACCAGGTGGTGGACGCGGAGCAGCAGGACCGCGCCTCCGTCCCGGAGGAACAGGTCGACCTCGAGCAGCGGGCCGTTCTCCGGGTCGAGGGGCTCGGCGGCTCGGGTGCGGGCGAGCGCGGCGGCCTCGACCGGCCCTGGTCCGTGCGTCCGGAAGGCCGACGCCGGCCCGTCGGAGATCCGCGCGTACGGTACGCCTCGCCGTTCGCGGTACACCGAGCGGAGCACGGGATGCCGGGCTACGACCCGGGTGAACGCGATCCGCAGCGCCTGCTCGTCGACGCGGCCGGTGAGCTCGAAGGCGACGGGGATCACATAACGGCCCGTCCCGGGCGCCAGCCGTTCCAGAAACCAGAACCGCCGCTCGGCCGCCGACAGCGGCCGTTCCGCGGGCGTCGCGGGTGCGGGTGCGGGCGGTTCGGCGATGGGCGGGACGGCGTCTCCGCCGAGGCGCCGGCGCAGCGTTTCGAGCTGGTCGGGGGTGAGCCGGGCGCGCAGTGCCGCCAGGCGCTCGTCGTCGCTGTCCGTCGGCATCGGAAGCCCTCCTCTGGCTCGGTGTGAGCGGTTAGCATCGGCGGGACGGTGGTGTGCAGGTCTCGGAAGGCGGGCGCGTGGACGGTGCGGAGATGGCGGTCGAGATCGAGTCCGCCCTGGGGGGCCGGTGGCGGTCGCTGCGCGGCAGGAACGGACGCGAGTGGCTGTGGCGCCGGGACACCCCGAGGCGCGCGTACGTCAGGCCGGGCGACGCCTTCGTCGACGCCGGAGGCCTGGAGGAGTGCCTGCCGACGATCGCCGGCGTGCCCGACCACGGGGACGCCTGGAGCCGTCCGTGGACCGAGTCCGACGGGGGCTGGATGTCCGTCGAGGGACAGGAGTTCCGGCTGGCCCGCCGGATCGTCACCGGACGCCTGGTGACCGCCGAGTACCGGCTGGAGGCCGACCCCGGATGGCGGTTCATCTGGGCCGGTCACGCGCTCGTCGACCTCGCCGAAGGAGCGGTGGTCGACCTGCCCCGCGGCAATCACATCTGGGTCAACGCCCCCGGCTCCTCGACGCCGACCGTCTGGCCCGACTACCACGACCGCGACCTCAGCGTCCTCGGGCCGGACGACGGCAGCGCCCTGATGATCATCGTTCCGTGGGTGGACTCGGCGACCGTCCGGGACGGCGACGACGCCCTCACCCTGTCGGTCGCCGTCGAGGGCCAGCCATACGGGATCTCCGTCTGGCGGAACCTTGGCGGATTCCCCGAGCAGGCCCCGTACCGGAACATCGGCATCGAACCCATGGTCGGGTACTGTCCCACCCTGTCGCTGGCGGGTCCGGAGGAGGCCGCGGTCGTGCCGCCGTCCGGCGTCGTCGAGTGGACCCTGACCATCGACGGCTGACCTGCCGCCGTCACGGCGTCGGCTCGTCGAGCATCCGCAGGATGACGTCCTCCTCGACGTGCCGCGCCAGGCCCGCGACCGTCGGGTCGGCGAAGAGCGGCTGGAGCGGCAGCCCGGTCCCGAACGCCTCGTTGACCCGGGCGATGACCTGGAACGCCAGCAGGCTGTTGCCGCCGAGCGCGAAGAAGTCGTCGTGGACGCCGATCCGCTCGACGCCGAGGACCCGCGACCAGATTCCGGCGAGCCGTTTCTGCGGTCCGGGCGCGGGCGGCGTGTAGGAGGTGCCGAGCGCGGGACGGGCTGTTCCCGGGTCCGGCAGCGCCGCCAGGTCGACCTTCCCGTTGAGGGTCAGCGGCACGGACTCCAGCGGGACGACGACCGACGGCACCATGTAGGCGGGGAGCGTGGCGGCCACGTGGGCGCGGACCTCCTCCACCGACAGACGCAGACCGTCACGGGTGACGAGGTAGGCGACCAGCCGTGCCGTGCCGTCGGGCGAGCGGGCCGGCGCGGCGATCGCGCGGATGACCGAGGTATGGCCGGCCAGGACGGCCTCGACCTCGCCCGGCTCGATCCGGAAACCGTTGATCTTGACCTGCCGGTCGCTCCGGCCGAGGAAGAACAGGGCGCCCGTCGGGTCGCGTCGCGCCCGGTCGCCCGTCCGGTACATGCGGGCTCCGGGCTCGGCGGCGAACGGGTCGGGGACGAACCGTTCGGCGGTCAGGTCCGCGCGGCCCCGATAGCCGCGGGCCACGCCCGCGCCGCCGAGGTAGAGCTCGCCCGCCACACCGGGCGGCACCGGGGTCAGCGCGGCGTCCAGGACCAGGACACGGGTGTGGGCGATCGGGTCGCCGAGGAAGACTGGCCCGGTCCGCGCCAGCAGCGCGGCCGTCGACCAGATCGTCGTCTCGGTCGGCCCGTAGACGTTGCGGACCTCGTCGGCGACGGAGAACAGGCCCGGCAGCAGATCGGGCGGCAGTGCCTCGCCGCCGCAGAGCGCGACCCGCAGCGCCGGGGCGGGTCCGGCCGCCTCGGCGAACGCCCGCCAGGTCGCGGGGGTGGCCTGCATGACCGTCGCGCCCGACTCGGCCGCGAGGGCCCGCAAGGCGACCGGGTCGCGGCTCTGCTCGCGGGAGGCGGTCACGACGCGGCCGCCGCGCATCAGCGGCAGGAACAGTTCGAGCGCGGCGATGTCGAACGAGACGGTCGTGACGGCGAGCAGCACGTCGTCGGCGGAGAAGCCGATGATCTCCGCCATCCCGCCGAGGACGTTGGCCAGCCCCCCGTGGGTGGCCTCGACGCTCTTCGGCCGTCCGGTCGATCCGGACGTGTGGATCACGTAGGCGAGCCGCTCCCTCCCGGGCTCGGCCGCGTGGAGCGGCCCGGCGCCGCGCGGGATCACGCACGTCTCGATCCCGGCCGGGACGAGCCCAGCGTAGCGCTCCTGCACCAAGGCGATCGTCGCCCCCGCGTCCCGGGCGGCGGCGGCGATCCGCGCGGGCGGATACGCGGGATCCAGCGGCACGTATGCGGCTCCCGCCGCCAGGACGCCGAGCAGCGCCCCGACGAGGTCAGGGCCCGGATCGGCGATGACGGCCACCGGGGTCTCCGGCCGGGCTCCCCGCCGTTCGAGCAGACCGGCGACCGCGCCGGCCGCCCCGGCGAGCTCCCCATAGGTGACCCGGCGGCCCTCGCCGACGATCGCGACCCGCTCCGGCGCCTCCCGCGCCCACCGGAGGAACGCGGGGACCACCAGCGGCGGCGCAACCTCGGGGGAGCGCGGCCCCCGGGTCAGTTCCTCGCGCTCCTGAGGAGAGAGCAGATCGAGCAGCATCAGCGGCTGGCGGCCGTCGCGTACGGCGGAACCGAGCAGCCGGAACAGGTGGCCGGTCATGCGCTCGACCGTCGAGGCGTCGAACAGGGCCGCGTCGTAGGTGTGGACGGCGTCGACGGCGTCGCCACGCCGCGAGAACGTCACCGACAGGTCGAACCGGGCCATCCCGGTGTGGACGTCGACGGGGGTGAGGCTCAGCCCCGGCAGGTCCGGGACGGGAGCGACCTGGTAGTCGGCGAGCACCTGGAACAGCGGCCCGTGCGAGAGGTCGCGCGGCGGTCGCAGCTCCTCCACGAGGCGTTCGAACGGGAAGTCCTGATGGTCCAGGGCCCGGGCTAGCGCCGTCCGGACCCGCGCGACCAGGTCGGCGAACTCCAGGGAATCGTCCAGCCGCAGCCGGATCGGCAGCGTGTTGACGAACAGGCCGGTGACCGACTCGTAGGCGACGTCGGTGCGGCCCGACATCGGGACGCCGATCACCAGGTCGTCCTGGCCGCTGTAGCGGTGCAGGAGCGCGGCCCACGCTGACAGCAGCACCGTGAACAGGGTAGTGCCCTCGGCGCGCGCGAACGTCTCGGCCGAGACGAGGACGTCCGCCGGGACGCGCCGGACGCTCATGCCTCCCCGATACTCCCGGACGGCGGGGCGTTGCCGGTCGGTCGGCAGGTCGATCGTCTGGGGAGCGTCACGCAGTTCAGCCCGCCAGAATCGCAGGTGCCGTTCCACCTGGTCGGCGGTGAGCCAGGCCCGCTGCCGGGCGACGTGGCCGGAGTACTCGACCGGGGCGGGCGGGGCCGGGCCGGGCCGGCGCGCGGCGTAGGCCCGGGAGAGGTCCTTGAAGATCAGTTCGACGGACCAGGCGTCCGAGACCAGATGGTGGGCGCGCAGCAACAGGCCGGCCGCCCGGCCCGCCCGCTCGAAGACGGTGAGATCCAGGAGGGGGCCGTTCTCGAGGTCGAGAGGGTGTGAGGCCAGCTCGTTCATCGAGGCGACGGGATCGTCCGACGGCAGAACCCGGACCGTCACGGCCTCGTCGTCTCGGTGATGGCGCGCCGGCCGGCCGTGCTCGGACAGGAAGCCGCCGCGCAGTTCCCGATGGGCGGCCATGAGCTCGCGCAGCGCTCCCTCCAGGGCCTGCCGGTCCAGCTCTCCGTCGGTGCGGAATCCCATCGGGATGGTGTTGAGCGGGCTGCCCGGCAGGAGCTGCTCGAAGAACCAGAGACGCTCCTGCGCGAACGACAGGGTCCTCGGGTCGGGTGCGGCGGCCGGAAGGCGAGGCGGGAGCGGTTCCGCCGCCGCCAGGACGGCCGTGAACCCGGCGACGGTCGGATGCTCGAACAGGTCGGCGGTGCTGAGGGCGCGCCCCCAACGTTCGCGTACCCGGGTCAGCAGGCGCAGGGCCGTGAGGGAGTCCCCGCCGAAGACGAAGAACTCGTCGCCCGTCCCGAGCTCGGGCTCGCCGAGCAGGTCACGCCAGATGGCCAGCATCGCGGGCTCCTCAGACCCGGCGCGGGGGGCGGCTCCGGCGGGTCTGCGCCGCTCGGGCCCGCGCAGTCTCTGGCGGTCGAGCTTGCCGCTGGCGGTCCGCGGGAGCTCCGTCACGACGGAGAACGACGCGGGGACCAGCGGTTCGGGCAGCAGGCTCCGGAGATGGTCTCGCAGCTCCCGGGCATCGGGGGCGGCGTGGGAACCGTGGCCCACATGGGCGTGCAGCGTCGCGTCCGCCACCAGGACGGCGGCCTCCCGGACGGCCGGATGGGCCCGCAGCGCCGCCTCGATCTCTCCCGGCTCCACCCGGAGCCCGTGGATCTTCACCTGGCGGTCGATCCGGCCCAGGAACTCCAGATCGCCGTCCGGGAGGAGCCGCGCCAGGTCGCCGGTCCGGTACATGCGCTTCCCGGGCGCGGCGGGATCGGCGACGAAACGCTCGGCCGTGCGGACGGGATCGGCGAGATAGCCGCGGGTGACCCCGAGTCCACCGATGTAGATCTCGCCAGCGGCGCCGTCGGGGACGGGCTGCAGCCGCTCGTCGAGCAGCCGGATCGTGGTTCCGGCCCGGGGCCGCCCGATGGGGACGGGCCCGTCGCACGGATCGTCGGCCGGGCCGATCACGTGGGCGGTGGTGGTCATCGTGCACTCGGTCGGCCCGTAGAGATTGACGACCGTCACCCCGGGATGGAACGCCTCCCGCACCCTCCGGACGTCCGCTCCCGTCAGCGGCTCCCCGCTGACCAGGACGCGCCGCAGCGCGGGGAACGGCGGGCCCCCGCCGTCGGCCAGCAGCCGCAGCAGCGTCGGGACGATCCCGAGGATGCCGCTCACCGCGTGCCGCCGCAGCAGGTCCCGCTGGAGTCCCGGATCCTCGGACCCGATCACGAGGTGGGCGCCCGCGGCGAGCGGGCCGAGCGTGTCCCGGACGGATGCGTCGAACGACGGCGTCGCCAGCTGGAGGATCCGGTCGTCCGCCGCCACATGGCCCGCCTCGATGAGCGTCCGCAGATAGTGGACGGCGGTCGCGTGCGGCGTCCCCACGGCCTTGGGCACGCCGGTCGAACCCGAGGTGAAGGTGACGTAGGCCAGCGCGCCGGGGCCGTGCTCGTCGGCCGCGCCCGCTCCGAACGGGCCGCTGAGACCGTCCGGGGCGACCAGGAACCGGCCGTGCACCGTGTCCGTCATCAGCCGTGCCCGCCGCTCGGGCAGGCGCGGCTCCAAGGGGACGTGCACGCAGCCCGCCCGCAGCACCGCGATCAGCGTTGCGACCTGCCGGATCGACGGAGGCAGTCGCACCACGACCGCGTCGCCCGGCCGCGCGTCCCGGTCGAGGAGCTCGGCGCGGACGGCCTCGGCCCGCTCGTCGAGTTCCCGGTAGGAGACCGTCTCGTCGAACGCGGTGATCGCGGGACGGCCGGGCCCGGCGCGGACGGCCTCCGCGAAGAGGTCCTCCAGCCTGCTCACAACGTCCGTCCCGCGAGCTCTGCCAGCTCACGTACGGTCTGAGCGCAGCCCCATGACAGGCTCACGCCAGCGCTCCCGTGCCCGTAGTCATGGATCACGGTCGTCCCCGCCACCGCCTCGACCTCGACGCGGACGACCGGCCGCACAGGCCTGATTCCCGTGCGGAATCCGAGAATTTCCGCGCCCGCCAAGCGTGGCTCGACCGCGGTGCACCGTTTCAGGATCGCCTCGGCTTCCTCGGGGCGGTGCCGGGCGTCCTCGTCCTCGCCCGCGATGCCCCCGAGCACGACGGTCGAGGCGTGCGGGTAGATGTAGAGCATGTCCCCGGCCACCTCGGAGATCTCGGCGAAGAAGCGGTCGATCCCCGGGTTGGCGGTGACCACCAGCTCGCCCCGGACGCCTCGCATCGTGGCGTCCGGGACCAGTTCGCGGGCGCCCAGCCCCGCGCAGTTGACGACGATGGGCGCGGCATCGAGGACCTCGCCGAGCGAGCCGAGCACTGTCCGCTGCACGCGGCCCCCGGCGTGCTCCAGCCGTTTCCGCAGGTAGGTGAGGTAGCGCGGCATGTCCACGACGGGCGCGACGAACGTGAAGCCGTCGGCGTAACCGGCCGGCAGGTCTGCCGCCGGGACGCGCCGGATCGGCGTGCACCGAGCCGCCCAGGGCGGATCGTCCACCGGTCCCCGGGCGGCGTTCACGCCACTGAGCATCCGTACGCCCGCGTCATCGCTCTCGGCGATCGACGCGAGTCCCCGGTAGGTCTGCGCCGCCCAGCGGAGGACCTTTGCTTCGGGGCCGACCGGATGCGGCGTCCACATCGCTCCCGAGCTTGCCGAAGCCGTTTTCAGGATGTCCTCGGCGGTGACCACGAGGACCTCGAAGCCGTCTTCCGCGAGGGCGATCGCGCAGCTCAACCCGCTCACGCCGCTGCCGATGACCAGAACCTTCACGGGGGTCCTCACAGCGAACAAGTGTAAAGAGCGGCATACCTCGTGGTCCATATCGCTTCTCCTCCCTCATGTGGCAATCTGTGGTCATGCTCGTCTGGCTTTCCGAGGAGCTGGCCGCGCGGGTCGCCCCGCGACCGGGATCACGATTCGTGGTGTATCCGGGAGCGGACGCGGCGGGCCGGGACGAAGCTCCGGAGGTCTTCGTCCCGCCGCAGCCTCCCGATGAGCCGACCCTCGACGCCCTGTCGTCGCTGCGTGGTCTCCGGCTCGTCCAGGCGCTGAACTCGGGTGTCGACCGCTACGTCGGGCGGGTTCCGCGGGGCGTGGTCCTGTGCAACGCCCTTCAGGCGGAGCCGACGGCCGAGGTGGCCATGAGCCTGATCCTGGGCGTTCTCAACCACGTGCCGCGATGGGTCGTCGAGCAGCGCCGCGCGCACTGGTCCGATCCCGGTCCGCGTCCCCGTCTTGCCGCGCGGACGGTCGCGATCGTCGGCGCGGGGGCGGTGGGCCGTGCCCTGGCGCGCATACTGTCGGGGTTCGACGTCGAGGTCGTTCTTCTCGGCCGGACCGAGCGTCCGGGAGTCCGCTCTCTCGAGGACCTCCCCGAGGTCGCCGGGCGGGCGGACGTGCTCGTCCTGGCCGTCCCCCTGGCTCCGCGGACCCATGGACTGGTCGATCGGGCGCTGCTGGCCCGCATGCGGGACGGAGCGATGATCGTCAACGTCGCCCGTGGGCCCGTCGTCGACACCGCGGCGCTGCTCGCCGAGACGTCCTCCGGAAGGCTCCTCGCCGGGCTGGACGTGACGGACCCGGAACCGCTGCCGCCGGACCATCCGCTCTGGTCCTGCCCGGGCGTCCTCATCAGCCCGCACGTCGGAGCCAACACCGCTGACTTCTGGGCCCGGGCGGCCCGTTTGATCGATGATCAGCTCGCTCGCGTCACCCTCGGCGTCCCGCTCTGCTACCAGGTCGACGTCCGTCAGGGCTGATCCCGCGAGGGGGAGCCTAGGTCCGCGAGGGCGTTGCGGTCGAGCTTGCCCGAGGTGAGACGCGGAAGGCGGTCGATCGCGTGAAAAGCGGAAGGGACCGACTGCCCGGGGAGGCGTGCCGCCAGGAACGCGCGGAGCCCCTTCGTGATCGACTTGGCGGACTCGTGCGCGGCTTCCTCGCGGAGGACGACGAAGGCGATCAAGGACTCCGTCGATCTCTTCACGCAGGCCGCGGCGTCGAGGACCCAGGGATGCGCCCGGAGGAGGGACTCGACCTCACCGAGCTCGATCCGGTAGCCGCGGACCTTCACCTGGTCGTCGATGCGCCCGAGATACTCCAGGACGCCGGTGGCCGTCCTCCGGCCGAGGTCGCCGCTCCGGTAGGCGCGCAGGGTCGCGCCGTTGACCTGGATCTCTCGGAAGCGTTCGCGGGTGAGTTCCGGACGGTTCAGGTAGCCGAGGGCCACGCCGGAGCCGTAGACCCAGATCTCGCCCGGCTCGCCGTCCGGCACCCGTCGTCCCGACGCGTCCAGCAGCAGCAGGCCCAGATGGGGGAGGGGCCGGCCGATCGGCGTGGGCGCCTGGAGGTCCACGAGGTCGGCTTCGGTGAGGCGGAGCCAGGTGGCGTGGACCGTGGTCTCGGTGATGCCGTACATGTTGATGAGCTGCGCCGAGCCGTCATAGAGACGGGACCACTTGAGGAGGGAGGCGCGATCGATCGCCTCGCCGCCGAAGACGATCATCTTGAGCGCGAGGGTCGGCTGGTCCGAGCGCTCGTAGGCGTTGACGAGATGACGGAAGATCGAGGGTATCTGGCTCAGCACCGACACGCTCTCGGTCTCCAGCAGGGAGAGCAGGTCCATCGGTGAGTAGAGCGCCGCGTCAGGGACGATGACCAGCCGCCCTCCGGTCAGCAGCCCGCCGAAGATCTCCCACACGGAGAAGTCGAAGCTCGCGGAGTGGAAGACGGACCAGACGTCCCCCGCGTCGAAGGTGAGGACCTCGGCCGCGCCGCTCATGAGCGCCAGGACGTTCCCGTGGGTGACCACCACCCCCTTGGGGGTTCCCGTGGTGCCCGAGGTGTAGATGACGTAGGCGGGGTCGTCCGGGAGCGCCCGGCACTCCTCGCGCCCGAGACCTTCAGGGGACGGCCCGGAGCCGGGGTCCGGTTCTCCCGGGCGGCCGAGATCGAGCGTCCTCACTCCGAGATCGGCCGGGACGCTCGACGGCCCGTCGCTGATCACCAACCGGATGGACGCGTCCTCGATGACGAGCCGGGTGCGTGCCGGGGGATGGCCGGGATCGAGGAAGGTGTAGGCCGCTCCGCACCGAAGAACACCGATCATGGCGGTGATGAGGTGCACGGAGCGTCCCACCGAGACGCCGACGACGTCGCCGCGCCCCAGGCCCGCGGACCGGAGGCTCCGGGCGATCCCGTCGGAGCGTTCGGCGAGCTCTCGATACGTGAGCGACTGCCGATCGCACGAGACGGCGACGGCGTCGGGTGAGTCCTCGACGGTCTCGAGAAGACCATCCACGATGTTCACGAGGCGGCGTCGTCCCGGCCGTAGCCGACGGCTCTGACAAGGGACGGATCGTCCTCCGCAGCGAAGTCGGCCATCTGGATCGCGCCGCTCTCCAGTAGCGACATCACGAGGTCGGCGACCTCTTCCATGCGCGGCCCCGCGCTGCGGACGCTGAAGTCGACGATGACGTCCTCGGGCGGCAAGGGCACCTCACATCAGCTGATCGGACACGTGGTGGTCGACGAACTCCGTGACGGACGCGCTGCGGCAGCCGGATGCGGCGAGCGCCGCCGCCAGCGCCGCGGTGTAGGAGGGCAGGGCGGAATCAGCGACCGCCCGCAGGTCGATCCAGACCGCGGGCAGCGCCGTCCGTTCGCGCAATCGCGTCAGCCGGTAGGCGAGCGCGCCCGGAGCGCCCTGCAGCGCCCGCAGATGGTGCACCTCCGCGACGGCCAACCCGTGGTCGGCGGGGTGATGGGCCCGCCGCCACACCGGAAGATCGTAACCGTAGCCGGGGTCGTAGTTGACGCCGTGCCGGGAATCGGCGGACTCACCCGCGGGGATGAGTAGGAGCCGGACACCGTCGTCGTGGAGGACGGCGGGGGACACTTCCACTCCCGGCACGGTGCTGAACAGGCGGATCCGAGGGTCGTCCCCGTCGCAGGGGATCCCCGGCAGGAGGCGTTCGACCGTCGCACGCCGTTCAGCCGTGCCGAGGCCGCTGAGGTACAGGAAGCACGACGGGCGGGCCGGCGTCCGCTCCTCGAGCGTCGCGAGGATCTCTGCGGCGATGACCCCGGCCGAGGAGGCCCGTGCTTCGGACCACGGCGGCCGTAGCGGATCGGAGAGCCCGGCGAGCGTCAGCTCGTGCAGCTGATCCGGGTCGTCGTGGGCGGCGCTCATGACCTGGGGCAGCGAACCGGTCACCAGGTCGGCGGTCGCCCGCTGGTCCTCGGCCCAGCTGAAGTTGGGCACGACGATCGTGGTCGCCGGGCCCGAGAGGGTTTCTCGCAGGACGTTGCTGCCCGGCCGGATGACCGCGACGCGGGCAGCGTGCAGGAGAGCCGGGAGGTCGGGAGCGAAGCGGACGAGCAGGGTGTTCGGCGGCGTCGACGGTTCCACGCCGCGGTAGTGGGGACCGGCCACGATCACGACGCGGGCCGCGACCCCGTCCCTGTGCAGGCGGACCGCCACCTCGGCCATCGAGCCGAAGAGCCGCTCGGGATAGGCCTGGGTAGTGATGTCGCCGCCCGCGCCGGCGCTGACCACGACCAGCGGATCGCCGCCGGGGGAGTAGGCCGCGCCGGCCGCCGCGACCTCGCCCGCGTCCGGCAGCGTGAAGACCGGCCCGCAGAAGCGGACCCTGGTGTGGTCGAGGACTGTCCGGGTTGCCCGGGTGAGGTCGAGCGCGCCGACGACGTCGCCCCGCTCTCTCGCGACCAGTATCCGGTCGAAATGGCGAAAGTGGCGGTCCTGGCGCAGGCGTTCGAGATAGGAGCCCCTGGTCATCCCGCTCATGACAAGGACCTTCGGGAGATCGCGGAACGGTTCGAGGAACAGGTGCCGAGGGTCGGGATAGGTGTCCTCCACGATGATCGACGGGGAGATCCTGATCACGAGTGACTTCAACAGGCTGAGATAGGCGGCGTCCAGGGCGTCGTTGGGCAGACGGTCGAGGACCGGTAGGTTCACCACTGGGAACCCGCAGCCACGCAGCAGGGGAGCGGGGCGTCCCTGGCCCATCAGGACGATCCTCATGCCGGGCGCGACCTCGGAGAGGGCCCGCGCGATCAGCACGGTTCGCCGGGCGTTACCGAGACCGTGTCTGCTCTTGAAGCAGAAGAGCACCGTCACAACGCCGCCATCCGCAGAACCAGGGGCTTGTAGTGCAGCTGTGCGTCTGACATGCGTCCCCCGTCAATGAACGCTAGCGCGCGCACACTACCACGCGCCCTTCGCGGTCTACCGGTAGTTCGTTAGACCCGGTAGTAGAGATCAATGCCGTGTCCGGTGGTGACTGCGTCGATCAGGGCCTGGAGCTCGGCGGGCGGGTCCTTGTCCGTCCAGGCTCGCCACCACCGGTTCAGGGTGGTGGCCGGGGTGAGCCATGAACGGATGGCGCGTAAGGCCCTGGGCCAGCAAGGCAGTTGGGGCTGATGGGACGGGGCTGGGCCCCCTCTCTGGCCCGCTGTCGGGGCGTGGGTCTGGTGCGGTGGCATCCAGTGGTCCGGGTGGGGCGAACCACTGGTTCCAGCAGAAGGAGAAGGCGCAGTTGACCAGGGTCTGGTGGCGGCGGATGGCGCGGTCGGAGCGGACTTGGAAGTCGGCCCAGCCGAGTTCGTCCTTGATCTGCTTGTAGCTCTGCTCGATCCACGGCCGCAGTCCGTAGAGACGGACGATCTCGGCGAGGTCGGCCGGCGGGTGCGCACTGGTGGCGGCGTGGGGTGCGTCGGGATGGGGCAGGTTGATGGCCAAGTACCAGGTGGCCTTCTCCGGCAGGCCGGCTGGGTCGGTGGTGGCCACGATCAGGCAGCAGGGTGAGTCGGGGCCGTAGCCGCGCAGACGGGCGTCAGCGGCCCACCAGGTCTCGGTGTGCCCGTCGCGGAAGTGACGCTCAACGGGGGTGAAGTCGCCGGGATGATCGGCATCTCGCCAGGTCAGGGCGTGTGCGGCATCGATGGGGGTGTGTGGCTGATCGGCCGGGGCCCAGGTGCCTCTGTGTGGTTTGAGGGCCGCTACGTAGGCTAGTCCGGCGTCACGCAGGGCGAGGTACCAGTCGTCGCTGACGGAGTAGGCGCAGTCGGCGACCACCGCGCGGCAGCCGAAGCCCGCCTCGTTTCCTCGGGCTGCGAGGGCGGCTGACAGTTGCGGTTTCGTGCGGAAGGCCGGGTCGGACCGGCCGCGGGCGAAGTGGTGGGCCGGGGTGTAGGGCTGTGCGTGCAGCGGGTAGTACACGCGGCCGTCGGTCCACACCGTGGTCACCGTGACGGTGCCGTTGTCGGTCTTGCCGTACCGGCCCAGCCACTGCCGGCCCACGTGCGCGGTCGCCCGGCCGTCCTTGCGGTCCCCGGAATCGTCGATCACGATCACTCCGCCGTCGTGCGGCGCGGTCGCCGACTGACTGCGCAGGAGATCAAGCCGCCGGTCGTTGACCTGCTCGGCGTCCCAGGTGGACTCGGACAGGAAGAACTGCAGCCGCTGCACTCCCGGTATGCCTGCGCCGGCCACCGGCTCCGCCCCTGCCAGGCAGGTGATCGTCTTGTTCCGGTCCCGCGGCGCCAGCAGCCCGGTCAGATACTCACGAAACCCTCGCCGCTGGGCCAGGCTGACGAAGAGGTTATCGATCCGGGCCGCGTACTCCTCCAGCGGTCCCGGCGCGGGCGGACACGGACGACGGACGGTCATCTTCGACCCCCAGTACGGCGGTTGACTCCCTATCACCGCTCTACGACCGACCCGCCTTGCCGTCAACCCGTGCTACCGACGAGTTCAACGAACTACCGGTAATAGCGGATCAATCGCTGGAAGCTTGATTTTGGATCGGCCAGAATACCTCGTAAGACCATTCCGGCCCGGTCGGGAATCCGTTGCCCGCGCTCACCTGCAGTGCCGTGAACTGGCTCTGGTACTCCTTCAGTGCGGCGATTTTGGATGCCTTTTTCGAATCGGAGAGCAGTGTGGTTCGGTAGTCCCCAAAAATGGGGGAGTCCACGGGAATGCCGGTGGCCTGCGCGGTGAGCCAGCCCGCGACGTCGAGGCCCGAATGACCGTCGGGCCAACCGAATCTGGCCGCATAAGGCAGATCGGCGTAGAGAAAGCAGGTCCCCGAACCCCTAGCCTCGAGCGCCGCGTCGCGGGCCGCGATGTGGTCGGGGTGGCCGCCGATGGCCGCTGGAACCCACATGACGTCCGCGTCGGCGACCGAACGGCGGATCGCGGCGCGCAGTGCCGCCGTGTCGAGGGTTTCGGTGCGGTGCGTGGAACCGAGGAAGTCGAGGTGAGTCGGGGTGCAGTCTGCGATGGCGAGGGCCCTGCGGTCCTCCTCCCTGCGTGCCGATGCTCGGGAAACGGCATCGGATGCTCCGGTCAGCCGGTCCCAGGCCGACGGCCGGGCGTCAGAGGCGGGGATGCCGGAGAAGACCGTCACGACGCGGCGGACGTCCGGCCGGGTGAGGACGTCCCAGCACGACAGCACCGCGTCATCGGGATGCGGAGAAATGACGACCGTCATCGCCTCCGTTGACTCGACATGATTTCCTTGAAGCGTGGCGCGATGCGTCTTCGAATCAGGACTCATGCCCAGCATTGTTATCGCCACGGCATTTGCCGGTCAATGAGTATCTTTCGTACGCCCAGGAGGCGAGGCAACGTGAGCAGCCTATCTTCGTGTTCGCAAGCCCGTCGTCCCTTGCCGGTGTGTGTCCGGCCGTCCGGGTAGCCGGTCGCCCCCATCACGGCGGGGTCCTGCATTCGGCGTCGCGGGCGTGAAGTCGCGGCACTCAAGGGGTGACTCGTCCAGGGCGCTGTTGAAGATGCTGAGAGGATGACGACGTTGCGGGCGCCCTCGCCGCCGCGCATCCGCTCGAAGGCGGCGCTGACCTCGTCACGACCTGCTGAAAGCCCGGCTGCAGGTGTTCCCCTTGGAGACGCCGGACGGGAGCGGCACTTCCTTCTCGGGGTAGCCAGCCACGCGGTACTGGTAAGCCTTGTCCTGTGCAAGGCCACCGGAGTAGCCCCCGTCGGTGAGGCTGTTGAGGTAGGTATGGAAGCTCTGTTGCTGTGTGCCGGTGAGCCTTGGGAAGCGAGGATCGGGGGGCACGGGTGGCGGGACCGGCTGCTTGTACGGGACGTTGGGGTCGGGCACGGTGTAGCCGACCGGGACCATGATGGGCGCGCGGATGATCGGCCCGAGGAAGGGTGGCAGCGTGGGGAGGCCGGACCCGGTGTCGGTCTGGGGGACCTTGATCCGGGCCTTGGAGCTGTCGAGGGCGTGGGGCACATTGGCCAGGCGGAGTATGGCGGAGTCGCTGGAGACGAGTTCGCTGTGGCCGCCGTCGTAGCCGTTGCCGCCGAACTGTGCCTTCTCCCAGGGCCACAGGAACTCGCCGGTCAGGGGGTTCTCGTCCTTGGGTATCTGCTGCAGGGCCGTCTCTATGTGGTCGGCGTACTTCTCGCAGGCCGCTGACAGGGCCCGGCAGGCGGCGTAGAGATTGGGCAGCAGCGGCTCGTCCCCTTGCGGCTGGCTGGGCGGGTCGCCCTTGCCGACGAAGCGCTTGAAGTAGTCCTCGATGCCGTCAGTCGCCACCCCTTCGTGATTGAGGTTCGCCCGGCGCCAGTGGCCCTTGGCCTCGTCGAAGGCGACTTCCACGATGCCGGCGGCACTGCGCCAGGTGGCTGCCACCGTGCGGGCCTTCCCCGGGTTACCGCGATAGCGGTCGTCGAACACGAACTGGTCGACGCCGCTGGTCTCGCCCACCACCTCTGGCAGGTCCTCGCCCTGGTGGCTGGGCCGTGGCGTGCAGTCCTCGTTCGACGGCTGAGCCGAAACCCCCCGTGTCGCCGCTGTCGCCGAGCAGCTCGGCGGCGGCAGCGCTCTCCGCCGCAATGTAATTCGTAGCCGTGGCCAGCAGTCCCTGAGCCCCGCGACTCATCACGAACGACGCATGGCTGAGCTGGTCCACCACCGTACGGGCCGACTCTTTGTACACGCTGGCGAAGGTACGTCCAGCGTCATCGTCACCGGCCATGCCGTGCTGCTCGGCGAGCTCGATCACGAGCGCGGACAGCATGTCGAAGATCAAGTCCCGCAGCCGCAGCATCCCTCAGGATGCTTCCACCAGGTTGACGGTCTCGACCCGGTACCCCAACTGCCCCTCCCACAACGTGAATTAGGTCCTTGAACACTACAGGGAGTCAGTCTTCCCTAGCGGACGGCGGCAGATACGTGTGGGATGGGCGCAGCTGGCCAACTCATTGAACCCTTGCCGACGTTGGCAGGATTGATGAGTTCACCGCCGTCGGATGTTCGGTTCCGGACGGAAGGGGCATCCATGGGGCGCAGACACCGGCGTACCAGCACAGCCGCTCCCCGGCGCAGCGCCTCAGCTCCGGTGGTGGTTCGGACAATCGACGTCATGCTGCAGTGCACCCACGCAAAGGCACCTGGCGTGCCCATAGCAGCCACCTCTGACAATTTGGGCTGCAGCATGGTCTCTTTGAGCCGTTCCAGCCCTCCTGGGGCGGCGAAGCGACCAGGAGGCTTGGTGTCGCAGCGAGAAGAGGTGGCTTGACGGCATCTGAACGCCTGGTTTGGGAACTCTCATGGGGATTGGCCTGAAATCGTGGACTGTCCTCCACCCTGGTCACACTGATGAGCATGGTTCCCGGCAGGCACGTACAAGCATGCCGGTTCAGTGAGGGGGAGCGGTCATCACATCTACGTGGAACAGCGCATCAGGAACGAGTTTCCGGGATGCCATCACTGCCCTGACCCGACGGCGAATCGAGATCTTTGACGACGCGGGACAGGTGTGGCGCTTCGCCGAGAGCCTGAAGTCCGTCAGTGAGGATGCGGCCCAGGAGTACGAGGGCCGGACGATCCTGGAACTCATCCAGAACGGTCACGACGCCTTGACTCCGGGTGACGCCGGTAGGATCACTGTCCTGGCGAGCTTGCAGGAGGGCGGAAGCGGCGTCCTGTACGTCGCCAACGAAGGGGCCGGCTTCACCGAGGAGAACTTCCACGCCATCATCGAGCTCGCTCTGTCGAGCAAGGGGGCCGGAGAGGGGATCGGCAACAAAGGACTCGGCTTCCGCAGCGTGCTGCAGCTGACCGAATGGCCTGAGATCTACTCCAAGGCATCGCCCTCCTCCGGATCGTTCGACGGCTATTGCTTTCGGTTTGCCCGACCGGAAGATGTACGCAGCATGGTCGACGACAGCGCGCTGGCAGCCAAAGTGATCAAGGACATCTCCCCGTTGGCGCTGCCGGTCCCGGCCGATGTCACCGACCCTGTACTCAAGGAACTGGCCGAGGAAGGCTTCTCGACGGTCGTACGACTTCCGTTGGGCGACGATCACGCCTGGGGGCTCGCGGTGGCCCAGGCCGAGGGAGTGGTTCACGACGAGGCGCCGCTGCTGCTTTTCCTCGACCGCGTGCGGGAGCTTGTCGTGGAGGTTCGGTGCAGCGGCGATCGTGGCTTCCGGCGTGTGCTGACACGCGCCGAACACTCTTCGGATCTGTTCCAGGCCCGGCAAGCGGACTGGGTCCGCGAGGTCAATCTGGCGGATGCGGGGCGCTACCTGCTGGCGCGTCGAAATATTGAGCCCGAGGCGCTGCGCGAGGCGATTGAGCTCAGTGTTCAGGCGCACGAGATCGACGCGAAGTGGCGGGGGTGGGAGGGTGAGGCGTGGGTCGGTGTCGCGCTTCGGCTGGACAAACCACTGCAGCACGGACGCATGTACACCTTCATTCCCATGTCCAGCGCAGCCCCCGCCCCGTTCCTGGGTCACACCCATGCCCCGTTCTTCACCAAGATGGCTCGTCGCGACATCAGCCAGACTGTAGCTCTGAATGACTTTCTGCTCGACCAACTGGCCGCTCTGTCGGTGGGGCTGACCAGACGGCTGCGCTCTGAGGCCCCTGATCACCTTGCCAGGGACCTCGTCCTAGACCTCGTGTGCTGGGATAACCCTGCCCGCCTGGACAAAGCCATGAGCGGGCTACTGGCCGTGGAGCCGATCGTTCCGCTGGAAGGGGGTGGGGCCTGGGGCACCTTGCGGGATTCCTTCACATGGCCGGACGGCAGACGCCCCTGGCGGGTTCTCACCGCCGCAGCGTTCACGCGCGTGGGAGGCCACCTGCTTGCCTCCTCCGTGGGCTCTGTCCGGCAGGCACGTGTCGACAGCCTGGCCAGGGCGGTTCTCTCGAAGCCCATGCGTCCTCCGGTGGCCAAGACGGCGGAGTGGGTCGAGAAGGTGGCCGAAAGGCTGCGTGCCGATGGCGGGGAATCGGCGAGCCCGGACTGGGCGGACTTCTACAACGACGTGGCGCAGGCGTTCACCCGGGACCACGCCGCCTTGCGGGGGCGACGGATCATCCTCGATCAGGACGGCCGTCTGAGGCCGGCTCTCGGCAATTGGGTGGAGCCCGGGAAGAAGGAAGAGACTGTCTTCTTCCATCCCGACGATGAGAGCGACGACGCCGTCGCCCGAGTCCCCGGGGACCTCAAAGCACTGTGGCGTCGTATCTCCTTCACCCACCCGGGCATTTCCTGGGAAGGCCCGGGGCGTAAGTTCTTCGAACTCAACGGACTGGTTCGTCCCTACCAGCTGGACCAGGTCTTCGACGCGCTGCACGACCTTCTCACAGGGCGTCCCTCGGAGGCGCTCTGCCGGGACGCCCTCACGTTCGCCTTTCGGCAGTTCCCTGCACTCACGCAGGCTCAGCGCAAACGGCTGCCTCGGATTGCCTTCCGGGTCCCGTTGGACGGCGGAGGCTGGGCCAGGGCGACACGCTGCTCGTTCTCGACCGGCTGGGGCACCGAAGGCGCCCGGCGCTTGGAGAGGTTTCTCCAAGCGGGAGGTTCCCAGATCGCGTCCTTGGCAACTCAGCGGGAGCACTGGATCAGCGATCCCGGCGACTGGCCAGCGCTGGTTCGGGACCGTGAGGCGTACATCGATTTCCTCACGGTCATCGGCGTGGGCGACGGCCTGAAGCTGTCCTCGGTCGGAGACCGCCTAGGAGCCCACCACGGCAACGACCTGGTGCCCCATGTGCTGGCCTTGAGGTTCGGGCTCGGCGCCGGCCTGGGGCCGGCGTGGGAAGCGGACGTGCGGACGGGATGGACCAAGTTCGCGCACCCGTGGACTCCTTACGAGTTCCAGCGACCGCTGTCTCATCTGCCGGGGGCAGCGGAGGTTGCGAGCCTCGGCTCCATCGCCCGGCGCGAGTTCGCGGAGTTGCTGCTCTTCGGATTCCGCACCTGGGGGGACGAGGCGTTCACCGTAACCGTGCACCGACCCACATATCCGTTCAAGGACCCCCATTCCTGGCCGACTCCGTTCGGATCTTTCCTCCGCCGCATGCCCTGGCTTCCGGTGGAGGACGGTGAGTCAGACGGTTCGTCGTTCGTGATGCCTGACCAGGCATGGTTCACCACCGACGGGGAACTGCCAGCATTCGTCCCCTCGCTCCCCCTGTCGACTCGCCGCCTTCTCACCGACAACGCATCAGCCGCACGGCTTCGCTTCTGCGGCCTTCGGAGCTGGGACGACCCGCAGCACGCCGGTGCGGCTGTAAAGCATCTCGGTGAGATCCTCGAGAAGGGCGACGTACCCGAATACCTCAGCGTCTCCTTCAAGAAGCATTACGGGCGGGCCTGGTCGCACATCGCGCAGACACGGCACTGGCCGTGGTCCAACGGCGAAGCAGTACGGCTGGTCGTCAGCCGCGGCAACGTCCTCGGCACTCTCGTGCCGTCCTCCAACGATGCACCCGTCCATGTCTGTGATGAGCCAGCGCCGCTGAAGGAAGCACTCGTCGAGCTGGCTGGCCATCCGGTTCTGGTCACCAGCCCGGAGAGCGGTGAGGCGATCGTGGCCATGGCGGCGGCAAACGGGATCTGTACGGTCCGCACGTCGGCCATTGAGGTCCAGGTACGCCATCGGGACGGGGAGCCGATCACTCCCACGGGACGCGCGGGAACGCTTATCGACGGCAGGGACTGGCTGGTCACGGTGGTGGCGCTGGCCGTGGAACTGAAGTCCGGGGCCTTCCAACGCCGCAGCGAGCGCGGCGTGCGTGCGCTGCTCGAACGGCTGCGCACGATCCGGATCGTCCGTGCCGACGATGTCGAGATCTTCATTTCCGGAGTGCTCACGGAACCGCCGCCGACGACACGTGGTCTGCCGCTGCCGGACGCAGATCACCCCACGGTCGTCGTCTGGAGGAGCGAGGAAGGCTGGGACGAGTTGCAGGCGTGCACTCCGGCCATCGCGCAGCTGTTGGGCAGGCCGAGGCTGCAGGATGCGCTGGAACTGGTTCTCGTCAAGCTGGAGCGGCAGCTCGGCACCCACAATCCGACCCGGATCGACGACCACACTCTCGCGATGGCGCTGGACACGACCGAGGCTAAGGTCACGGAGATCAGGCGCAACCTCACGGGAGATGTGCAGGACACGGTCCGGCTGCTGTGCCCTGTGCTGGCCTGCCTCGCCGCGACTGAGTGGGATGAGGACGCCGCAATGGTCCTCCGTCGGGCGGCCAGCGAGGACGAACTCGTCGAGATTGTCGGCCGCTACGCACCCACGCTGCCTGTACCGGCATCGGAGCTGGTTGCGCTCGCGCGATCCTGCACTGCGCCGGCCGAACTACGTGACGAGCTGGGGCTGGACTTCCAACAGTTCAACGCGGCGTTGACTGCCCTCGGCCTCGGGTATGCCCCGTACTCCTACCCGGACCTTCACGAGCAGGCCTTCGGCGACTTCGTGCGCAGCTGGGCCGACGCACTTGTGGACAGGCTGCGTGAACGGTACGCGGCTGCGGCCCGCGACGGAGAGGATGTCTCCGGATACGCTGCGGCACGCCATCTCCACGATCTGCTTCCGGACCCGGACTGGCTGGCCCGGTTCGTCACTCCGCCCGAGGAGGAGATGCGGGCCAGGGCGGCAACCTGGCTTCGCTTGCACGGTGCCGATGACGACCTTGAGCGGACCACGGATCTCCAGCCCGTCGACCGGCTTCGCGTGCTGAACACGTCCGCACTCGACCGTCTCGTTCCGGCTCTGGTACCGCTGGTGTCGGCCTGGTGCCGCCGCCACGGCATCCCGGTACCGCCCGGCTGGTACGGCGCATCCCTGCTGGAGGCGAGGAGTCTCCTCGACGGATCCGGCCTGAGCGACCTTTTGGTCCTGAGCGAGGGACAACTGCTCGACGTGGTGGTCCGCAGCGTGGGGTGGCCAGCCGGCATGCCGCTCAGTGCCGACATGGGCCTCCTCGGACTCACGACTCAGGACCTTGCCCCGAAGACCGGGCCGTCGCAGGGCACTCCTGGCTCGCGTGGCTCAGGCCCGGCAACGATCGTGATCGGGGAGAAGGAGGTCACGGTAGGCCGTGATCATTTCTCCGCTATCGCGGACGCTGCCTCTAGGACGATCGACGAATCCTTCCTCGCGCAGTCCGGCAGGGTGCGCTTGGATACCATCGCCGGGGTGCCGCAGCCCCGAAGTGGCGGGGGTTCCGGCAAGCAGCGCATTGTCGTGGCACGCATGCACCACGTGAGTGAGGACCAGAAGTCGGCCATCGGCCTGGTCGGAGAGGTGGCGGCGCGAGCCTGGCTCCAGCGCCAGTACACAGAAGTGCGCTGGCGGTCGGGCTACGCCGCGGTCATCAACGGCGACAGAGAAGCATCCGACAGCCTGGGCTACGACTTCGAAGTCACATGGCGTGACACCACACGGTTGTACGAGGTGAAGGCGCTGAGCGAGCAGAGTTCCGAACGCATGGAATTCGAGCTCGGCCCGTCGGAGGTGGACGCCGCACGCACATACGCGCGTGGCAACCGATACCGCATCCTTCTGATCACCTCCGCCCTCGACCCTGAGCACCGCCGGGTCTTGGAGTTGCCGAATCCGTTCTCAGCGGCGGGACGCGAGCGCTTCCGGATCGTGGGCCGAGGGTTGCGCTATCAGTGCTCGCCGCTAAGCAAAGCTAGGACAGGCAGGAGTTGAGGCTGAGCAGGACGCTGCGGCGAGATGGCGAGCGAGCCTGGCCGCGGACGGGACCTCGGCCGACCGCGCCCGGGGACGAGAAGTCCGTATAGACGAGGTGCCTAACGAAGACGCCTGGGGTTGCTGTCCTCAGCACCCAGGCGGAAGGTTCGCTGTGAGCCGAGCCAGGTGTCAGCGATCACGCAATTCGGCTCTGTCGGGGATCTTGTGATGCTGGCGGGTTGAGCTGGGCATCTACCAGGTGTGCGGTTCAGGGGGTTTGGGGCGGTTGCTGGCGCATTTGGCCGGAGTTGTTGTCGAGTCGATCGAGCGTGCGGCTGAGGTGGTCACGTTTCGTGCGCGTTCCTGCTCCGGGTCGGCGAGATGCCCAGGGTGCGGAATACCGTCCTGGCGAGTGCACGGCCGGTACGTACGCCGTCTTGCCGACGCTCCCCTCGGGGGTGATCGAGCTGGTGGTGCGCCGCTTCGAGTGCCTCAACGAGCGTTGTCCGGCAGTGACGTGGGCTCGAGTTCGGTGCTGGGCCGGTGGCGGGCGGCTCGTTTGGCGGCGCGGTCAGAGACCAGGCCGGCGATCGCACAGTGTGTCTCGGCGTGGTCCTGGCGGCGTCCTGTCCAGCGCTGCAAGGGGCGCCATTGACGCAGTTCGGGCATTTGCGTGTTCGACGGGGATCCGCTGGGAGCACTGGCGGTGTTTGGCCTGCCGCCGACCGTACTGTTTCGGTGATTGCTCCTTCGCCGAGGTTCTTTGGCTTGCGGGGCGAGCGCTCACCTGGTCGGGGAAGCCGCCGACAAGTCCCCCGGTAGCCTTCGTCGCCGTCGGCTTTCAGGCGTGGGAAGAGCCGGAACTGTTCAGCGATGCCCTTGTTGCGCATCGCGGTCTGGTCGTGGATCCGGCCCGGCCCCGGCCGCGCCGCCCTGCACCACAGGTTGAGTCCTTGGCCGTAGCTGAGGTGGTGGTCTTGATCGTGTTCTGCTTGCGCTTGCCGGAGACGAAGGCGGCCCGTCCGGGGCGTCCGGCCTTCGGCCGACGGGCCTGGGGTTCGGTGCCGTCTATGTGCAATGTGACGCTTTCGGCCTCGGCGTAGGCGAACACGTCGGCCAGGGTGCGCAGGCGCAGCCCTGGTCATTGCGGGACGGCGAACCCGCGTTCGGCCAGCAAGCGGCCTGATCTCGCCGATTGCCCGGCCGATCGTGGAGGACCCGACCTAGGAGATCACGCCGAGGGCGTCGTGGGTCAAACCGGTGCGCAGGTGGGCCAGGGGGTGACCAGCAGTCGGTCGTCGCGGTGCCGCCGGCGGCGTCCGGCCTCGCATCGCGCCTCCCACAGCGGCGCGAGTTCGGTGACAAGCTCGGCAAGGTGTTCCCGTGACAGCCCGCAGAAGGCGGAACACCGCGGGTGGGGCGGCTTGTGTGAAACCTTGGACGGAAGCGGTTGCACGGTCCCAGATGTTTCGTTCATGCCCTGAGCACCTTTCGCTACAGCGTTCCAGCTGCGGGGAGGAAGCCGTAGTAGCTGGAGGGGGCAGACGCCGAGGTCCCGTTGGGTGTGGTGACGGCGACTTCGACCGTGCCAGCCACGCGCGGGGGAGCTTCCGCTGTGATCGTGTTGTCGTCGATGACGTGGAGATCCCTACCTCCGAGGCCGCCGAAGGTCACGGCGGTTGCGCCGCTAAAGCCTGTGCCGTGGAGGGTTACTGTGGTACCCCCCTTGATCGGGCCGCTAGATGGCTCGATTCCGGAGATTACCGGCACCGGCAGGTACCGGTACTCCGCTGTGTCCGATCCCCCCAGGCTGCTGACGGTGATGGGCACGATGCCAGCAGAGGTGGTCGGTGGAGCGACGGCAATGATCGTCTGGTGGTCCACTCTGGTGACCGCGGCCGCGGGGGTGGCGGCGAAGGTGACCGCGCGCACGCTCCCAAGGTCTTTGCCGCTGATGGTCACATGAGTGCCACCGGTCGTGGTGCCCTCATTGGGAGCCAGGTTTGTTACCCGTGGAGCAGGAGGGATGTAGGTGAGAACGCCGGCGAGAGTTCGGACAGCGTCAGGGCCGATGAGGCTGGCAGGTACACGACCCACTTCGTGATCAGGTGCGGTGAAAGTGAGCGTGCTGTCTGAGTGGGTGACGATTTTGGGCGTGGCCCCGTCCATGTCGATCGCCGAGACTCCTATCAGACCCGTACCTGTAACGGTCACTTCCGTGCCGCCGGAGGAGGGAACAGCCTCGGGACTCATGCTGGTGACACTCGGTTCCCTGAGGAACGTGAAGGTGACCGGATTGCTGGTCTGTTCGCCGTCCGTCGCGCTCACCGTGGCAGGCCCGGGGACGCCCGGGCTCGTCCGGAACCGCATCGTCGTCTCGTCCAGCACGGTTGTCGGGACGGGTTTACCGGCGAGCAGCATGACGGTGTCAGTGGTGAAGCCACTTCCGGTCACTAGGACCTCGGTCCCGCCGATGGCGGGGCCGCTGTTGGGATGCAGGGACCGCAGTTGGGGGGGTGACTGGCAGTAGGTAAAGACGCTACCGGCTCTGCCCTGGCCGCCCACGGCCGCCCCGACCGCTGCCATACCGGTGGCTCCGTGGCCTGCTGTTGAACCTGTGGCCGCCTGACGGCCGTTTGCCGCCGCGGATGCATCTGCTCCTCTCGACCCATCAGAGTGCGTGGCCAACTTGGACTCTCTCTCTTGGAGGGCACCGTGGGAGTCGGCAGCACCATCTCCCGGGATGTGGGTTTCGGCCGCCACTTCGGCAGTCTGTGGGGCAGATCCGTCGGCAAGTTGCTGCCAGGGAAAGCCCATACGCACGGCGGCTTCCAGGTGCCGTTCCCAGAAGGCCCGTAGCGGACCTACCCAGTCCTCTGCGTCGCCGTGTCCGTCCTGTGACATGTCTTCAAGAAGCAGCCTCTGCTGCGGTGCTATGTCCCGGACCAGATGCAGGAAGAGCGGAGACGGCTCGGGCGTCTGTGCATGGGTGCCCGTCAGGAGGCTGCACATTTCCTCAGTGATCGAGCCAGCATCCAGCAGCGTCCAGTCCTCGTACGCACGCATCAGCCCTGACCAACTGGAGACGCGGTTGGGGTACTGCTTCAACTGGAGGGTCATGGTGGCTGCGCCTTGGGGCCGCAGCACGATGCGGAGGCTGTCGGGAGACTTGGGGTCGCCCACAGGTTCGACTTGGCCGTTCCACACCGCGGACAGAATGCGGTGCAGGATGTACTGCTGGTCGGCCACTGTTGCGATCGGCCAGTTCCTGTCCCGGTAGCCGGTCCTTTGGCGCCAGGCTAGGAGACTTGCCGGATCCTCGTTATCGCGCGTTTGGGCCCACAGCCGCAACACCCGCCGTGCCTCGGGTACCTCTGTCACACCCATCTCGCTGCGGAACAGAACCACTGTGATGGAGTCCGTCGCCGCCGAATGGAACTCGGGGCTGCCTTCGCTGGGCAGCTGCAGCTCCTCCTTCAGGAACTGCTGCGCCAATTCCTGCTCATCGGTCTGCGGGTAGACGATGAGAGTCTTCAGGGGGCCTCCGCCCTCGGGGACGAACCCAGCGGGGAGCAGTCCCGCCAACTGTGTGCGGAATCGGTCGACGTCCAGCCATTGACCGCCAGCGACTTCTGACACCTTTTCGCCGTGTGCTGCGCTGGTGAGCAGTGTTCCGAGCGACGGGAGCAATGGGCGGTCTCCGGGTGCGCCGGTAGCGTAGAACAGCTTCTTGACCCGCTGTTCAAAGAGGCGTTTCGCTGAGTTCACAGCTTCCCGAGGGGGCCTGTCGGTGACGTGGTCCCACTTGTCGCCGACGAACATCCGCTCGAGCAGCCTGGCCACGCCTTTCTCGGCCGGAAGTCCGTCCTCCTGGAGCAGTTTGCCCTTGAGGTCCTCGTAGAAGGCGTCGAAGGACTCTCGGGGGGGAAGGAGATAGGTCACGCCTGTGCGGTCGTCTCTGTATAGCTCGGTCTGCCTGTCTTGCAGGGTCTTCGAGCCTTCGTCGATGTACGCACTGAATGCCCGGACCAGCTCGTCCACATCGGACCTCGCCCGTTTTAGTGCCGCTTTCCACACGGTGGTGTGCTCTCTCCAGTGCTTGTGCCAAAGAGAGCGTCCTTGCCACGTGTACCACTTGTCTTGGTGCTCTACTGCCGGGGATACCTCTGGATCCGTCCAGTGGACCTGGACGAGCCCACCGTAGCGCCTCTTGACCTGAGGAACATTGGGCGGAGACTCGACGTCCCATTCTGCACCGCTTGCTTGCCTCGGCCTCTCTGGGGTATCAGCCCTGTTAGTGAGCATCCCTTCGAATCCTGCAGCGGCTACGCGATCTGGATGCCCCGTGATTCCTGTTACGACGCGCTGCGCGCGGAAAGGGTCGACCTGCTTGAGTAGCTCCTGCACACCCTTCCTCGGGTTGAAATCTTCGGCGAGAGCTGTCACTTTCTGGTCGAGTTTGCTGTCCATGCGCGAGAGTTGATCCGTCATGGTCCCGAGGCGGTTTCTGAGATCCTGGGTGATCGCATTCTTTCCCTTCGGGATCTCGTGGGGCTGCGGTGGATCCTCCGATAGGCGGCGGTCCCACAGGTCTTTGATTCCCGAGTCGGAGAACATGCCCTGAACATAAAGTTCGTTATTTTCACCTCTACGGCTTGCGCTGCCAGTGAGGTCTTCTACCGCCTCACATAGCAGCCGGCCTGCGATGAGCTCTGCGAGCTCGTCCGTCGGGACCGTTATCGAAGCCGCCAGGCTGGTTGATAGGCCCCTCTGCCCGATTCCAGATGCGGCACGAGCGGCGCGGTGTATCCCTCTGTTGACGAAACTAGCGGCGAATGATGACGATTCGTTGTCTGTTCCGCTAGATCCGGTTTTCTCTCCGCCAGTCTCTGTGCCTATGAGCGACAGCACCATGGAAACGATGGAGCGTCGCAGGTCGTCCGGTCGAATTCCTGCAGTTCGGGTGAAAAGGAACGCGGTCTGCAGCGTTGAGGGCCGGAGATGCAGGCGTCCCATTTCAGGGTACTTGACGCTTAGTGTTCCCTGTTGGCCAGCTTCTGTGATATCGAGCTCAACGGTGGGCACGTTCTGCTCATCGATCAGGTGGGACAAGTCCACCACTGCCCGGGCGGCGTTCAGTTCCGCCTCCCGCCCGCCTCCAGATTCTGGCAGAAATGCAGACGGCATGATGACTAGCGGATAGATGCTGACTCCTGGGAATCCCGCCGTGTCGAATGCCTGCCGGACCAAGTGCATGTAGTCGTAGAAGAGACCCGTTCCCGTTCCGCCTGCCAAGGAGAAGGCCACGAATACGTCGCAGCCGCGCAGTTGGCGACCGCCAAGATCACGCAAGTCTCCTATGGAGCGACTAATTTTGTCGACAGCCTGACGAACGGGGGCAAGGACCGGTTCGGGCCCCCTTCGCAGGGTGGAGAAAAGAGCCGCGCGAGCCACAGTCGGTAGCTGGCCGGCACCGTGGTAGAGCGGTGCAACCCGCGGCTCATGGTCGCTCGGCGGGAGCCATTCCTGTACATCGTCATGCAGGGCTACCCGCAGCATGCGTGTAAGGTCGGGCGAACTATCGTATGGAGGAAGCAGTCCTGGAGTGGCGTGGGAGGTGTGGCCGTACGCTGTTCTCAGCGAGCGATCCACCCGCCGGTATGGAAGCCTATTGAGCTCGGCCTCGTTGAAGTCGGCATATACGAACTGCAGGCACTCGGGAAGTTGAAACCGCGATCGGCCGCTCCCATTCACCAGTCTCGCACCATCAGGCCCGCACAACTCCGCGCGGAGTGTCTGCTCGACTTCGGCCCCGATGAGGCAGCCAGTGCCTCCCAAGCCCACGAACAGCATCGGCTGATTGATCTTCATAGTCGTTTCCATTTCCATCTTCTCCCGTTCGGCTTGCCGGGTATCACGCGCTAGAAGTTCTCCGATTCACCAGGTTTATCGTCTCGGCGAATCCAATAAGACGGGATGAGGCTCCTACTGCCGATATCGTATTGTTGACCCTCGTGAATCTCTCGATTTTCTCCGCTCGGGTTCTTGATCTTGAGCCGACCTTTGGGTAGCCAGCGGTGAATCCGATAGGACTCTTTTTCGTCGCGCCCGGGCTTTATCTTGTCCCCGATGATGGAGAAGAAGTAAGGCCCCTTACGGCCGTGCTGAACTGGCTGCGAAGTAGAAAGCACCTTCTCCTCGTCTTTGTCGTATAGAGCTAGCTGCAGCCCTGCCGGATTTATCCATCTGCGGTAGCGATCCCACGAGAATAGAACGAGTAGTATCCCGGCCCCGCAAAGCGCGGCGATGAGGGCCCACGGAGGAGGGGGAGGAGGCCCTATCACTTCCGTGTCGACGAATACGGTTGCGAGTTTCTTGTTCCCGTCTGTACTGTCGATGACGATGACTTGCCCGCCGACCATCTGATCCTCGGGTGCTCTGTCGCTGATAGAAATCTTGAATTTATGAAATTCCTGTGAACTGCCAGCTGGCACAGACACGGTCACCGGGCTGATCTGCGTGGGGACGGCTTTGTTTGAGTCCTGCAATATGAGGCGCAGCTCATGTGGCTTGCTGTCAATGTTAGTAGTCCGCACAGTTCCGGAAACGGTTCCGCCCGGTCGGACGGTCTGCTGGTCAAGCGCCCCAGCAGCTGTGAGGGGTGATGGGAGACCTATTACTATGGTGGCTGGCCGGGAATCGCCAGTAATTCCTGGAGCGATTACCGTGCTCGTAATGTTCAGCGTCCCCTTGGCGCTGCTCGGTATATTCACGTAACCGCTAAATTGGCCATCCCCGGACTTACTGTCTGGGTCCCGTCCTGTGTCCCCCAGATGGGAAAGCCTTGGTGATATACTTTGGCCAGTAAGCCGGACGCTTACTTGTCCACCGTACGCCTGCGGTAGGTTGGTTACCGGAACTCCTTGCTGATTTTGAAGCTGCACGTGTACCGGAACTCTTTCGCCCCTCTTTGCGCTTCTCTGTACGTCGAAATAGGATTGAACGACGCCTTGCCAGATCGCGCCAACGGTGGCCGTTTGGTCGCGGTGGCCGGGAGGCGCGGTGATATGTGCGGTCCAGTTACCCGGCGCGGGGGGCTGGCGGACCTGCAGTCCCGCCACTGTGTTCTGCAGTCCGCTCACTTGGTTGCGAGGTATATTCGTGCCCTGCGGATCGGAGTAATTCACGCTGACCGTGGGATCGCGCTTGATCACTATGATTGCCGCGCTCGTGGCAATGGAGGGAAGCGTGACATGCAGGTCACCAGATGGTCGCCTACTGGTTCCCTCGGTCAGATGAGCGCACCGGGCGCCGGCAAACGTCTGGAGGAGTGCCGTGTCGACGTCGGCGGAACTGTTCACGGTGCGAGCGTGAGGTGCAGCCTCTGGTAGGCCAGCGCACGCGTGCTGGTATCCTCCGCTTGTCATGGCATTGAGAGCCTTTTTCTCCACGGCTTTTCCGAATCCTAGCGGCCAGACTTGGACTCCTCCCGACCTCGCTTTTTCCAGAGCGTCGGTCAAAGCTTTCTCACCGTTGGCCTGTCGCCTAGAAGGATCCGGACCGTACGCTGGGTCGTCGCGGACGTCGAGCTTCCCATCGGTGAGTAGGAACATGATCTTAGGCGTGCCACGTGAGGAATCTTTGGTGAGCCGGTTGGATGTCTGACGGATCACGGAAGGGAAATCAGTTCCTGCGCCGATCTTCTCTCGGTTGAGACTCCTAACGCAGTCCCCCATGTCTTGCCTGCCAGCGGCGTCAAGTCTGGTCAAGGGGCAGGCTTCATCCACCGCTGCGTTACCAGATTCGTCTGCTCCTCCGAATGCGAGGACCATGCCACGGGAGTCAGTTGATATTTCACCCTGGGTGAGAAGAGTGGTTGCTTCTTTCTCCTCTTGCAGAGCGTCGGCCGACACACTGGGCGAGGCATCAACGGCAACAGCGAAATCAATGGGACCAGCACCATGCCCAGAATCCTTCATGGGCCTTGCGGATGGGGCACCGGCAAGGGGGATGGTAAGGGTGAACGCAATAGTCACCGCAGCACTAAAAATTTGAATCCGCAACCGAGCCCACGAACTCCGCCGCTGTCCTGCCCTTCGTTGAGGCAGTCGTCCAAAGGTGAACATGGAGGAGGCGTTTCCGTTCGGAGACATAACACTCCGTCCGGTCTGGGACGTAAGGATCTGGAAGGCAGCTCTACGGCCTGCCGTGCCAGTTGGCTAGTGGCCTCGACTGGTTGCTTCCGTTGTTCCCAGTCCAGCACGGTGTGAGGGTTCCGGCAAATGGGGGAGTCTGCCCAGAATATGGTGCCGGGGATACAGACACCCAGCCGGATGATGAACCGCCCCGACTCGAATGGAGACGCCGGAGCGGAACGGCGGCAAAGTCGGGTCGGCCACGTACGGGAGGATGCCGAGGGACCACAGGTCGGAGGCGATGAGACGCGACTTGCCCCTGGGGGCGACCGCCGGTCAGCCGTTCTGGGCGATCAGGGAGTCGCGCAGGTCGGCGAGCGTTCGTGTCGTGCCGTCCACCGTCAACGACCAGAAGGTCCATCCGTCCACCTGGTCGTCGCCGGTCGCCATCCGCGCCGCGGACGTGGGGGTGTTCAAGGGCCGCTGGAAGCAGATGATCCTGCCGTCCTCCAGCAGGGTCGCCCTGGCCGGGCCCCGCTTCCCCCGCCCCGTCAGCGCGATCCCGCCCGCGGGGAACGCCTCGGGGGGCAAGGAGGCTACCAGGTTCCGCAGGTCGACGCGGTGGCCCGCCGCCGTGGTCGCCAAGGGCTCGGCTCCGCCGTTCGCGCCTGCGTCGACGTCGGCCCTCGCCCCTCCCTCAGGGGGCGCGTCGTCTCCCGAGCGGTCGTGGGCGAGGAGGGCCAGGCGTTCGGCCGCCGCAGCCGCCGCGCTCCACTCGGCGGTCGTCCGGGTCAGGCCGTCGATCTCGTTGCGGGCGTACAGCGCCACACCGGCGTTGCCTCCGCTGGTGAGGTATAGCTGGACGAGTCCGACCACCCTGTCGATCAAGCTGGACCTGCTCTCGGTGAGCAGGTCGGAGTTGAGCGCGAGCATGCGGACGGTCTCGTCCACCCGGCAGAGGTCCCGTGTCACCTCGTCGTCGGAGTACGGCCGCTCGGGCCTCCGCCGAGCGTGGCCCTGCCTGTCGAACCCCACGAGTTCGGCGTCCTCGGCCACCACGGGATCAAGCAGCACCGGCAGTTCGCCGTCCAGGCTCTCGCCCTCCGACGCGCGTGGCCCGAGTAGGGGGAAGCGGGCTCCTTTGCCCGCTCCGGCGCTCTTATTGCCGTAGCGGGCACCGCCGCTGTTGCAGTGGTGGCAGGCGAGACGGTAGTTGGCGGGGTCGTAGGCGAGCCACCAGTACCCTCGGCGCTCGGCCTCGCCGACGACGACGGACTTCGGCCGGTAGTGGTCGACGTGGAAGGGCGAACGGACGAACCTGGTTTCGCAGTACCAGCACTTCTCCCCGATGAGGGCGATCAGCCGGTCGCGGATTGCGTCCTCCCGCCACAACTCGCGGAAGACGAGCTCCTTGTCCGCGTCCTCCGCGTCCTCGTGGAGCTTCTCGAGTTCCTTGGCGGCCCGGTCCGCCCATTTCTGCGGCGCGGTGAGTCCGGTGAGGTCTACATGGCGCACCGGGATCAGACCCCCCGGGAGAAGCGCTCGTCGAAGAGCACGTGTGCGGTCGCTTCGAGCTCCTCGCCCGTCACAGTTCCGTTCCGGGCCCGTTCGATGAGTGCCGTGCGTCGCCGGTGCAGTTCCGCCAGGAAGGAGGAGAGCACCTCATCGCGGCGCCCCGTGGCGAAGCCCAGTCCGTCGAGCCGGTCGGTCACCTCCTGGAGTTCCCGGCGGGCCTCGGGGTCGTCCTCGGCCACTGGTATGAGACGGTACTGGGTGTCGATCAGGTCCTGGGTGTGTTCGTCGAGTTGGCTCCGGAGGCGGAACAGGTCCGAGGTGAGCAGCCCGCCGGCCCCCTGGCCGCGCGGGGCGGTGTCCGGGACGAGCGCCGTGGTCCGTCCCTCGGCGTCCGTGTCGAGCACCCGGATCTGCCGCCGCAGCATGTTCGAGACGAGGAGCGGCTCGTGGGTGGCGGCGATGAACTGCGAGCGCTGTCCATCGCCGAGCATCCTCTGAACGGACGAGTACCAGCGTCGGCTCCACTCGGGGTGGAAGTGCGCGTCGGGTTCGTCCAGCAGGAAAAGGGACTCCTGGCCCCGCTGTAGCCGCAGCAGACCGAGGACGGTGAGGATCTGCTGTTCTCCGGAGCTCAGTTGGTCCGCCCGGACGACGGCGCCGTCCGCCTTACGGACGCGCACGTCGACGGTCAGGTAGCCGGCCATCTGGAGGGTGGATAGGAGCCCGAACATCGACAGGTCGCTGTCGAAGAGGTTGCGGAAGGCGAGCACGTCCTCGGGGCTGCTCATGGTGAGGGCGAACCCGTCGTCGGGGGTGCCCGCGCTGTACAGGGGGTCCGATTCCGGCACCGGTCCGAAGCGGCCGGACACCGCCGCCTCGGCGAACAGGGCGCGCGGCGGCCCGCCCAGGCCCCAGTACGGCAGGGCCGACACCTCTTCTCCCATGGACGCGGGGGCGCGTAGGTGCAGCGTGGCGGACACCACTCCGTCCACCTGGGCCTGTTCCCTGAGGTGGTCGCCGAAGACGTCCGCCCATTGGGTGGCCAGGGAGAGTAGGACCAAGGAGAGCCAGTCGGGCGTGCAGAGGAATCCGGGGGTGAACAGCGGGCACGCGATCGGCAGCTCCAGCTGTTCCGACCACACTCCGTCCTCGTTCTCCGGCCGGTCCTGCCAGGCGAACCAGGACTCCGTCCACTGCTCGCGCCACGCGGCCAGCTCCGCTTCGGCGAAGTGCACGTGCCGTTCGAACTCGGCGCCCCAAGGGACCCTACCGTGCACCTGGTACCCGAAGACGTGGTCGGGAAGATGGTGGAGCCAGTCGTGATGCGGTGTCTCGTCGCGCGATCCGGCGGCGTCCGTCACCCACATGACCGGTTCCGCTTCGGCGGACGGCTGCACGATGTCGACGGTTGTGTCGCGGAGCCGGTAGCGCACCTCGTATCCGAAGTCCGAACGGCCCGAGTGGCCGAGAGCGCAGCGGTAGAGGGCCCCGAAGAGTTCTGCGAGCGCGTGCAGGACCCGGGACTTCCCGCCTCCGTTGGCGCCGATCAGTACCGCGATGGCCTGCCCCTTGTCGACGGCGTCTTCCAGGTCAAGGGTGAAATCCCGCAGGCCGCGGTAGTCGGGCAGCCTCAGCTGCAGCAGCTGCATCGGATCCCCCTCAGCCGGACCGGAACGTACGGGCGTCGCTCGCCGGCGTGAGCTCCTCCGCGAGCCTGGAGAACCGTCGCCACGCGTCCTCTAGCCGCCCGGAGATCTGCTGGGCAATCAGGTGCGGCTCGAGGGTGTCCCTCGTCTCCTCCTCGCGCAGGTCGGCGCCGACGTCGAGGCTGACGCCGGGCCTGGCGAGGAGCGCGTCCACGGAGTAGGGCTTGAACACCAGCGATGCGGCGCGGGTGTTGGGCGGGTGCCCCGGCCGGTACGCGGCCACGAACGCGTCGAGGCCGGAGCTCATGGAAGCCTCGGCGTCAGCGGCGGTCGAGCGTCCGGTCCGCAGGTCGTAGACCCAGAGACGGCGGGTGGCCGGCGATCCGTCGGGCCGGGCCGCGGCCTTCTCGAAGAACAGGACGTTGAGCTTGACTCCCGAAGAGGCTCCGGAGACCCCGACAGGTAGGCGGAGGAGGGTGTGCACGTCGCACTGTTTCAGCAATTGCTTCCGTACAAGTTCCCCAGCACCCCCACGGAACAGGACCCCGTCCGGTACGACGACTGCGGCCCGGCCGCCGATCTCCAGCAGGGTGTAGACGTGCTGCAGGAAGTCGAGCTGTTGGTGGCCAGTGGTCGCCCAGAAGTCCGGCCTGGTGATGGCGAGGTCCTCCTCCTCGCCCTGTAGGCCAGGCGCGCCGGTGGACGGGATAGTCGAGCGCCGCTGCCCAAGGGGAGGATCGGTGAGAACGAGGGTTGCCAGCCGGCGGCCGGGACTCACGGCGAGGGAGTCCCGTACCTCGATGGCCGCCCGGTCACCATCGAGGCGCTCGACGCCGTGCAGCAATAGGTTCACGGTGGCGAGACGCGCCGTCGCGGCCACCAGTTCCGTCCCCCGGATCGCGCCGTGGGACAGCTCCTTCCGCTGGGTGGGGGAGACGCCCGGCGGAAGGTGCCGGGCGATGTGTTCGAAGGACCGCACCAGGAATCCGCCGGTGCCCGCGGCCGGGTCCACGATCGTGTCCTCGACGGTCGGACGCGTGCACGCGACGATGGCGTCGACCAGACCCCGGTGGGTAAAGAACTGGCCCGCGCCACTGCGGTGGCGCTGACCGGACGAGGCGAGGAACGCGTCGAAGACCGGGGCGCGCCACTCCGGCCGTTCGTCCCACCAGGCGAGCTCCTCCCCGACCTGCTGGACCAGGTTCTGGAGGTGCATCGGGCGGCGCAGGGGGTTGCGGGCCTTGTGGAAAATCCGGCCGATCACGCCGCCGTGCTCGCCCAACTCCGCCAGGAGCGTGCCGTAGTACCGGATCAGTGCCGTGCCCTCGCGCAGAGCGAGCTCGTCCCAGGCGTCGCGCCCCAGGACATCGACACGGTTGAGGGGCCTGCGCCGCAACTCTTGCGCCACTTTGAGGCAGAGGAGATACGCCACCTGCTCGACGTACTCCAGGGCCGTGAGACCGTCGTCGCTCAGCAGAGGGAAGGAGGACCAGAGCTGCTCGGCGCGGCGCTGGACCTCGGAAGGTTGGTCGACAGGCCGTCTGGCGGGCGTTGTCTGCGGCACGGTCACTGCTCCCTCGGGTCGTGCGTCGTTCTCGCTGTTTGGCGCGGCGCCGTAGGGCAGCCTGCCCGCGAAGGCCTGCTCCCGGCAGCCGTCGCGCAGGCGGTCTGCCATCGCCAGGGCTTCCTCGGCCGAGGCCGTGACGAAGGTAAGTCCGCCGTCCCACGCTTCCAAGGAGGCGAGGAGGGCGCCCTGTTCGGAGAGCGGGGGTACGGGGACGGGGGTCTGTCGCAGCTGATCGAGCCCCAGGGAGGCGACGCCGGCCGTGATCCTTGCAGTGTTCCGCAGCCGTCGTCGGCCGACCCCGTTCGCGTAGAGGGCGAGCAGTCGGGGGTGCAGGGCGTCCCCGGCCATGCGGACCCGTGCCACGTGGTGGTTCGGCACGTACATGCGGTGGGAGGAGTCCTGCTCCCACACCCGGCCGAGGCCGAGGCTGTCGGGCTGTCCGCTCAACACGAACAGGACGTCCCCGGGTCTCAGCCGGTTCGCCTCCGCCGTGTGGGCGTCCAGCCGCACCGTCGGCATCCCTTCGTGTGTCCACCGCTCGCCCCGCAACTCGGCCGGGCGCAGAGAGCCCACCTCGACCCCGTGCCGTTCCTCGGTGCGCCGATTGTCCGCCATGGGCCCCCGCGCTACCTCGGCCAATTCGCCGAGGAGAACCCACCGCCATCCCGCGGGGATGGCGGGCAGGGGCGCTCGGTGCGCGACGGTGGTGGTGGAGGGCTCCGGGTCTGCGTGTGGCCCGGGCGCGGTGCGGCCGACGACGCCGTGGTCGATTACGAGGGAGCGGAGGTTTTCCATCCGCCGCAGCGTGTCGCGGACGGCGGCTTCCTCCCCGTCGACCCGGGCGAGCCAGAAGGCGAGGGAGCTTTTGATTCGCTCCTGTTCGGCGTGCGGGGGCAGCGGCAGCCGCACGCGTTCCAGGTCCCGTAGCGCGATGTGGTGCAGGCCGGATCCTTGGCGGACTGACGACTCTATCTGGCGCCGTACGGCACGGGACTCCCATGACAGCACTAGGTACTCGGGGTCGATCAGACGCTCGTCGACCCGCACCCGCACCATGGTGGCGGGGTATGTGATGGGGCCGGTGATCTCCCGGACCAGAGCCGCCCGCCCGATCCGTGCCCCGGGTCCGCCGTTGCGACTTATCAGGATGTCGCCCGGCCGGATCAGACGCTGTGCCGCTTCAGTCGCCGTGGCCCATGGGCCCTCCCGGGACTCCGTGAGGTCGACTGTCGAAGACCGTAGCGCGGGCAGGCGGAGGACGGGCACCCCTCCCAGGACGGGTGAACCGGACCGGCCTGCCGCCAACGGCTCGCGCAGCAACTCGCCCAGCGACACGTCGGTCCAGCCGAGCGGCAGCCCCGCGCTCACGCGAGAACGCTCCGCAGCTCGTCCAGCAGGCGAACCGCGCCTTGCTCGCCGAAGGCGCGAAGGAAGCCCGACGTGCCGCCCCGGAGGGTGAAGGGAACGGCATCCAGGGACGCGGCGGCGAAATGCCCGTCGGCAGCCTTGCCGTCCGCGATGTGCTCCATCCACCAGCGCTGGTCGGGGTCGAAGGACCGTCCCCGGCGCTCCTGGTGGTCGATCCACACGTCGAGCCGGTCGAGGACCTGGTCGCGGTAGGGGCGCGGGCGCGGCTCCAGGTCCGCTTCGTACCGGACGAGGGCGAGGAGATCCATGGGACCCTTCGGCGTCCGCGGTCGGCGGGGATCCGACACGGTGACACCGGCACGTTCGTAGGCGCTCCAGATCTGCTCCGCCGTCAGGTCATGCGGCGGCCGCGCCAGGGACTCGGCCCATGAGCGAAGCCTGCTGACCTCCGCCTCGGTCAGGATCTGCGGGTCGGCGATCAGCTGCCGCGCCGGGCCGTTCCCCGCCCGGAGGAAGGACCGCCAGCGCTCCATGACCTCGGCGTCGTGGATCGTCGCCGGTGCCTCGTACGCGTCCTTCCCTCGCCCCCGCTTCCGCGTCATGGAAGACCAACCGGCATGGTGTCGAGTGACGTCGAACGGATCCACGACCACGCACTGGGTCTTGGCCGACGCGCCAGGGGTGACCGCCCGCAATCCCGCCGACGCGATGGGGCGCGTCCCGACCGCGATCATCTGGAAGTAGCGGTTCACGGACTTGACATCCCGCAAGAACAGCACGCATTCAACGGGGGCGGTGTCCGTGCCGGCGAGCACCAGGCCCACCACGACGACGACCCGCAGTTCGACGGTGTTACGGAACTCCGCGAGCCACCGGTACGGTGATCCGCCCTTGAGCGTGACCTTCCGGCAGAAGCCGGACCCCTGCCCGAACACCGCGCGCACCGCGTCGACCACCTCGTCCGCGTGACGGTCGTCGGCCGCGTAGATGACGGTCTTGGGCAGAGCCATGTCCCCGGAACCGAGCCCCGCCCGCTCGGGGAACATCGACGACAGCCCCTCCTTGAACGCTGTCAGCACGGCGTGGAGCGCCCTGCCGCTCACCACGGAGCGACGGTGCCCAGGGCTCTCCTCCGCGTCGGGGCCGAACCCCTCCTCCAGTGTGTCGGCCGTCCACTCCGGTCGCGTGGAGAGAGTGCCGACGCTGTAGACGGTGACGCCCACGGCCCGGTCGTCGGCGACGGCGTCCTCGAAGGTGTAGGAGCTGACCAGATTGCCCTGGAAGACCTCCAGCGCCCGGTCCGTCGGGGTGGCCGTCAGACCGAGCACCGGGGCGTCGAAGTAGTCGAACAGCGCACGCCATTGAGGGGAGACGGACCGGTGGCAGTCGTCGGCGATGACGAGGTCGAAGCACTCGGGGGGCAGATCTGGCCGGTAGCGGACCCCGGAAGTCGGGTCGCCCCAAGATAGGGCGCTGAGGAGCCGCTGCACGGTGCTCACGACGACCCCTTGGGACGGCACGGTGTCCGGGCCCAGCCGCTCCACCCGGTACGACTCGGTGAACTTCCGGCCGTCCTCGCCGGGGCCGGAGTACGCCGCGAAGGTCGCCAGCGCCTGCCTTTCGAGCTCCACCCGGTCGACCAGAAAGAGGATCCGGCGGGCCCGGGCGTGCCGCAGCAGGCGGTGGGCTGCGGTGGCGGCCGTGACCGTCCGGCCGCCCCCCGTGGCGATCTGGACCATGGCCCGGCGCTCGCCCCGGCGTAGCGAGCTCTCGAACGCCCGCACCGCGTCGTGCTGCACAGGCCGGAGGGAGTCCTGGGGGTAACCGTCATCACCAAGGTCCGGAAGACGGTGCCGCACGCGGCCCTGAAACGTCGGCGCCTGGGGGTCGGCCACGGCCTCGCGCAGCCAGCGGGCCACGGTGTCCGGCTTATGGAAGGAGAAGACCTCCCGAGGGCGCGGTTCGGGGTCGTCCCCGTTTCGGAACAGCACCCGGACGCCGTCGGCGGCGTAGGTGTAGGGCATGCGCCGCTCCGCGGACGCCGCCGAAGTGGTGTCGCTCCCGCGGGCACGCGCTATCGCCGCCCACAGATCCTCGCTGCGCGGCCGCACCATGACGGTGCCCACCGGTCGGCCGTCAACGTGGAGCACGTAGCCCGGTCCTGCCGCGTCGCCCGGCTGCGCCGCGCCCCGTACCGCGACTCCCCGTGGCAGCGGCTCGTGCCGCGCGTCCGGATCGTCTCCTACAGTCCATCCCGCCTCGGTCAGCAGGTCCGCGATCCGCCACTCCGCCTCCAGGAGGGCCGCCCGTGCCTTCAGGGACGCACGGGTGGCCGTCTCCGCGGGCGCCCGCCGGTCGAAGGTCCGCCGCAGCACAGGGACGTACTCGTCGAGCTGCGCGACCCAGGTGGCCAGTTCGGTCACAGGCTCACCCACGGTAACCTGCCGGTGCTGTGAGCCCGCCGGGGTGTCGTCCCATTCGGTCGGCGGGACGAAGGAGAGCGGGTCACACACTCCGGTCCGCAGCCGGAAGTACCAGACGCCCAGGTCGAAGCAGCGCAGTACGAGACGCCGGGCAAGGGATCGGTCGTCTGGTCCAGCCTGGCTGTCAGGCGCGGGGTCGCTGGAGCGGCGCAGTTCGGTTATTGCGCGGTGCACCGGGCCGTCGACGGGCTCCGGGCCGAGCATCCGGGAGGACTCCGCGGCCAGCACCTCCGCGAACTGCCGGACTTGGGCGAGGGACCGTTCCGGGCGGGCGTGCGCGTCGGCCTCGGCACCCGCGCCGTACAGCAGCAGGAGGGGCTCCAGCGGCAGCAGGAAGCCGAAGTTCGCAGAAGCGGCGGCCAACTCCGCGAGGGCTTCCTCGTCGGCTGCCTGGTGCATTCGGCCCACGTTCCCTTCACTCCTCGTCAGCATCACCGGCGACCTTGGCACGGCGTCGAGCAAGCACCCAAATCTATCGCCTCGGGTCCGGGCCCCGGATATGAACGCGTCGTGGAGCTCGCTTCGGCGTTTCCCATCGGAGGGCGAGGCGTTTGAACTGGTGGAGCAGGGCAGGGTCTACCAGCGGCTGCGGAACTTCGCCTGCGTCTGCCCGCCGCAGCAGACCAAGCTCCTCGTCTACCTCAAGGCCGACCCGATGACGGTCGATCTTGTTCCCGGCTTCACCCGGGATGTGACGCGGCTCGGCCACCACGGCACGGGCGACCTGGCCAGCGGCTGCAGGCTCTGTCTTGGGATCCGGGAAGGCTCGCGGCTCGGGCTGTCAGTGGTGCGTGGTGGGATGACCGCAGCACCATTGCCGTTGCCTCAGGAGTCGCCCGGATGAGCTTACATACGACGGTCCCTGCCCCTCGCGAGCCGAAGATGACACCGGAGCGAGCCCGACACCTCGCTCTGGTTGCACGGATCAGACGGGAGCAGCGAGCCGCCGGGCTACGTCCTGGCGAGGTCCGGTGCGGGCGGCCCTTGAGCGATGGGGTCCGGCGATGCCAGTCGTGGCCGCTGCCTGGCCTTGCTGGGTGCGCACGCCACCTCGACGACGAGGAATGGCAAGACACGGTCGACTACCCGCGCGCGTACTTCCGCGACGTCACCGGGGGATGCGTCCAGATGACGGTTGAGCAGCAGGTGGAACGAAGGCTCTGGGACGCTCAACCACCCGCCTGCCATTCCTGGTCGTACCCGAGGACCGTGCCCTTGCCCGACCAGGACCCTCTCGAACTGCTTGTCGCCTGGCAGGCGGGCCGATGTGCCGGGTGTGGGCACCCGTTTCACGCCGAGACGGTGATCGACCACTGCCATGAGTCCGGCCTTGTCCGTGGCCTCCTTTGCACCATGTGCAACAACGCCGAGGGGACTGCACCACCGCGACACCCTCGATGGTTCAGATACCGGACGATGCCGCCGACACTGATCCTCGGTCTGCACCTCCTGTACGAGAGGCCCGTGCGCCGGCGACTCGCCCAGGTCCTCGCCGATGCCCAGGAGCTGGCGGCCCAGGAAGGATGACCGAGCGACACCGTGTGATACCTGCTTTTGGTTGCTGAGTGGCTCACCGTGCGGGCGCCAGCGTCAGCAACACGGCGTGTCGCTCAGGTCTTTCATGCGTGTCCGGTGCGTCCTACGTCACGATGTGATGCTGAGGACTGGCGATACTTAAGTACGGGCACGCCAAGGCAGGCGGCTCACGTGTGGGGGAGGCCGAATGCCGCACCGATGGAAGATTGCAGCAGTCGTGCTCACGGTGGCCGTCATCGTGTCAACACCATTGGTCTGGTTGCTCGATGGGCCCGATACCGGCGAATTGGTGGGCGCATCCATCCAGGCCGCCACGGGCATCGCAGGTCTGGTCTGGACGGTGTGTCAGCAAGCCGCTCAGGCAGCAGGCCCAGCTGACGTGGCCGCAGAGACCGGGACAGCCGAGAGTTCACTCGGTGGCAGCGCCCAAACCGGTGTACGGCGCCCCGGCGGAGCAGGCAACGGTTCGGCTCACGCAACGCAAACCGGGAACGCCACGGCACAGGGCGCGGGAAGTAGTGCCAGTACGGGTATCGACTACAGCTGACTCTCCGGTTGCTCCTGGGAGAAGGGGACCTGTGTGAAGAAGTGGCCGTTGCGTCGTCGCGCGCCCAGCCCTGGAGCTGACCGCGATAAGCGCGACTCAACGAGCCAGACTCCCTTCGTGAGGGTCACGAACACGGGTGACGCCCACGCCCGAGATGGTGGGAGAGCGGCGACCGGCTATCGCGGACCTGCAACGGGTACGTCCGGCTCCCCGCCCGCTCCGCCAGCGGCATGGATCCACAACACCGGGAATGCCGCCGCTGGGGCGGGCGGTATTGCCAACACTGGCTACATGACGATCGACACGCTCAACATCACAGTGCCACCTCTCCAAAGACCGGCGAGCTGGCCGATACAGGTGGGCACGTTGCCTCTTCCGGCTACCGCCCTTCAGCCCCGAACGGATGTACGTCATCGCATCGACCATGCCTGGACCAGTCGCAACACAATCGTGTTGACCGGGGGCGGTGGGGTGGGCAAGTCGCAGCTAGCCGCTGCCATTGCCCGCGAGGCCCTTGTCAAGGACGTCGACCTCGTGGTGTGGGTGAGTGCTGCCGAACCTGAACGGGTGATTGCCCAGTATGCCTGGGCCGCGCAACGTGTTCAGGCTCCAGGCACCTCGGGTCAGGACGCCGAGAGCGATGCCATCGCCTTTCTGGACTGGCTGGCCACCACGCCCCGGTCGTGGCTTCTTGTCCTTGACGACATCACTGACCCCGCTGCGATGGGCTCGTGGTGGCCGCGATCCCCCTCCGCGGACAGAGGGCGGGCGCTCGTTACGACGCGGCGTCGCGAGGCCATCCTGTCTGGTGGAAACCGGACCGTCGTCGCCGTCGAGCCTTATGCACCAGACGAAGCCAGAGCCTATCTCCGCGGCCGTCTCTCTACCGGTGGTGCTGCCCACCTTCTGGACGGCCAGGCGGATCTCCTCGTCGAAGAACTAGGCCACCTGCCGCTGGCGCTGTCCTACGCCACCGCCTACATGATCAATGAGGCGGTGTGCTGCACGGATTACCTGCGACGTCTCACCGGTCAAGGACCCCGGCTGGAGGAACTTCTGCCGCCTCAGGCCGACACCGAGGGCTATGGACGGCATGTCGCTGCGGCTCTGCTGCTGTCACTGGACGCGGCCAACTCATCCGACCCCACAGGGTTAGCGCTCCCCGCCATCCGTCTGGCCGCCTATCTCGACCCTGCCGGCCACCCCAGGACACTATGGACGAGCACTGCGGTTACCAAGTACCTGAGTGCTCACCGGGCCACCACGTCGCAATCGCTGAATGCGGCGGTCAGCCCGGACGAAGCCCAATCAACGCTGCGACTGCTTCACCGCTTCGGGCTGCTCGTCGACGATCCTGAAGGCGGACACCGATCAGTGCGGCTGCACGCCCTGACCGCGCGCGCGGCCCGGGAAACCGTCCGCGCAACGGAGCTACCTCCCATCGTGATGGCCACTGCGTACGCACTGCTGGAGGTGTGGCCGGAGGAGGATCACCTGGCCCCCGACCTGGGGGCTGTCCTACGAGCCAATGTCGACACTCTGTCGAACTGTGTCGAGGTCCCAAGGTGGTCAGCCATCGTCCACCCTCTGCTGTACCGGTACGGAGCCAGCCTTCTTGAGGCTGGCCTGTATCCCGCCGCACTCGATTACTGGCGCCGCCTCGCCAGCCAGTGCGAGCAATCGCTGGGGAAAAACGATCTCACGACACTGGCAGTGCGGGGCAAGCTGGCTACCGCATTCTGGCGAGCGGGTCTTCCCGATGAGGCCGTCGATATCCATCGACAAGTCGCCAATAAATACAAGCGGCGATTGGGTCGCAATCACCCAGACACTCTCATGGCGATCGGAAATCTCGCAGTTTCCTACCGGAATGCCGGAAATGGCGACAAGGCTATCGAGCTACTGGAGTGCAACGCCGTAAAGGTGGAGAGGCTGTATGGGAGTGATTCGTCGGAATTCCTCAACTGTCTCAATAATCTTGCTGCAGCTTACGGTCACGTGGGGCACCTCGATCCTGCAATCAAAATCTTGGAATCGGTTGCCGAGAAATCCGCACTCGGCCTGGGCTCGCGCGCCCCTGCGACCCTGCTCGCCCGCAGCAACCTTGGTGCGAATTTCTACCGGGCGGGACGTAATCACGATGCCATCGAATTGCTGGAACAAACTGTCACCGAATTTGATCAAGTATTGGGTGTAGATCATCCTGACACACTCATTGCGTGTCTAAACTTGGCATCTTCCTACCAGGCTGCGGGGTGTCTGGAAGAGTCGATCGCCATCGAAGAGCGAGTCGCCGATGCTCGCGAACGGCTGCTAGGCCCCGATCACGCTGAAACCCTCAATACCCGAGCGGCCCTGGCCCGCTCCTATTGCGCCGCTGGCCGTATTGACGATGGTATTGCATTGATGGAGCATGTCGCCCACGAGTATGGGCACACGTTCGGGGAGGATCACCCTGAATGCCTCATTTCCTACGCGAACCTCGCTGTCGTCTACCGTCGGACCGGACGTGTCAGTGAGGCGATTGAAATCCAGGAACGGATTGCTATCGCATTTGAGGAGATATTTGAAAATGGGCATCCGCAAGCGCTCCTGGCGCGCGGCAATCTGGCCACCAGTTATTGGGAGGCCGGGCGGCTCGTTGAGGCGATTTCCATCGAAGAACAGGTGGCGGATGCCTGTGAACGCCTGCTAGGGCCTGATCATTTTGTTACAGTAAACGCCTATGGGAACTTGGCGGTCTCATATCGACACGCTGGTCGCATTGCCGAATGTGCAGCAATTGAAGAACGATTTGAAATCGTCGTTGAATGATCGGTGCAAGGCAGGGCACATCAAGTCACGTCTGTCGGGGGCGGAGCACCAGTGGCGTGGGCACCGAGATGCCCTCCCACAGGTGGCCTTTGGGAACCAGATCTGCGCCTTGGTGAACGGCCCGCCGCCGTTCGCCGAGGGATACGTTGCGCGTGCTCATCGGGAGTGTAGCGAACTCGCCGGGATGGCAGGCCCTCTGTGGGACACGGATCAGGTGCGCCCAATCACGGGGTATCTCCGAGGATTCGTTGCCTTGTTGTACGTGGGGTCGTGGCCCGCTAGGTCAACGTCGATGGCTCGTCGGGAGAGGGCGCGGTGGCAGGGCTTCGGCGTAGTCGTGTGGCGTCCGGTTCGTGATCATCCGAGGCCGAGAAGTGCGAGGGGGCGGCGAGGGTCGCGGGCGTTGCGGCGGAGGCCGGCTGCGATGTTCTTCACTCCGGCCGTGTGGAGGGCTCCGATGGCGAGGTTGCGCCAGGTGGCCATCGCGCGGGGCGCGTTGCCGGTCCGTAGCTGGGAGGCGTCCTCGGCGAAGGTGGTGTCGCGGACGTGATGCAGGGCCTCGATCTTCCAGTGGTCACGGACGAGTCGGGCGAGTTGGGCCGTGGTGGCCTGCTCGGCGGTGAGGCTGGTGACGGCGTAGACGGTCTTGATAGTGGTCTGGCCGGTCTTGCGGTCGGTGCGGCGGCGCTTGATCTGGATGGCCTGACGGGCGCCGGGAAAGAGCAGGTTGTTCACGGTGGCCACCTTGATCCGGCGGATCTCGCAGCGACCGTGGCCGACGTTCCGGGTGCGTCCCTGGAGCGGGATGCGCTTCCAGGGAAGAGACTTCATCTGCTTGCGCAGCTTCTTCTGGTTTCCCTTGACGATCACGACGTAGTGGGCGCCCCGGCCGAGGAGGTAGTCGGCGTGCTCTCGCTGGGTGTGCATGGCGTCGCTGGTGACGACGACGCCGGCCAGGTCGGCGACGGTGTCCAGCAGCGGCTGGAAGCAGGTGATCTCGTTCGTCTTCTCGCCGACGTCCAGCTGGGCCAGGACCAGGCCCGTCGCGTGCTCCAGTGCGGCGAGCAGATGGATCTTGCGGCCGTTCGCTCTGGCAGCTCCGCGCAGGCTCTTGCCGTCCACCGCGAGTCCGCGCAGCCCGGTCTTTTTCGGGCGGCGGTCGGCAAGCCAGCGTCCGACGGCCCGGTCCAGCGCGTCGCCGTCGATGCGGGCCAGCAATCGGCGGACCGTGGTCTCGGCGGGCAGGACCCGCCTGGGCAGAAGCGGATCGGGGACTGCACCGACCTGTTCCAGCACATACCCAGGGGCATCGGCGATCCATTCGCCGACCGCAAGCAGAGAGGTCGCTCCGGCCAGCACCGCGCACGCGGTGAGAGTGAGCACGACGGCCAGGCGGTGGCGCACCCCGCGCGGGTCACGCGGGTCCGGCACCTCGGCCAGCCGCTCCACCAGGCCCGGGACCTCCTCAGGTCCGACCTGCGGATTCTCACGCAATTGGTCAAGGACAGGCGGGATCAGAAATGATGCGTCGGCAGGCACGGTCTCCCACTTGGATCACGGGGCGTAGAGGACTCCATGATCTTGGGAGCCCGCGCCTGTCAACTCCCGGATGACCGCCAAGCCGGCGGATTGTCACGAATCGGACGTCCGTGCAGCAACGCTGAAGCCTGGCGTGAGCTGCCCTGCTAGGGCAATCGCCTGAGCCACAGCACGGCAAGGCCGTAGGCGACAGCCGACACAGCAAATCCCGCGAGGACCGTAGCGGTGTACGCCCAGTCGGGCAGCGTCTGCCTGAAGAACCCGAACGTGACGTCACGAGTGATGAGGAATGCTGCGAGGGCGGCGAACGTCGCACCCGCTGACTGCTGAGTCCACCGTCCAGGCTTCGACGCGACGCGGCCACCCGGGCGAGGAACAAGAGGTTCTGTCACTCGTCACTTGTACCGGTCCCGATGTGACTCATCAATGGCAGCCTGGCCCAAGCCCGCACGCGGCAGGGCTTCGGCGGCGTCGCACGATCACGAACCGGACATTCTGCGACTACGCCGAAGCCCTGGGCGCGGTGGTGACGCGGGCGGGGGTGTTTCCCTAACCCGGTTGGTGTGCCGGCCGTCTCGATGGAGCTTGGTCTGGCGGGTGCCGGTTCCGTCGGCGAGTTCCTCGGCCAGGTCGGCAAGGAGACCGGCCGGGGTGTAGGCGGAGGTGCGGATGGTCCAGGTGGGCTGGTCAATGCTGGGGCCGGCCCAGATGGTCCGGTTTCTGGGCGGCGAAGGTGTCGAATTGGACTCCCGAGTCCTCGGAGAGGTTCGTCCAGCGGATCCAGGCGTCTCGTACGCGGCCACGGTCCAGGCGGTTCTGCGGGGGTCGGCTTCGTGCACGCGCTCGATGCGCAGGGTCTGCGATTCGTGGATGGCGTGGGTGGTCTCGTCGGACCAGGTCCGGTGCTTCTCCCAGTCGCCGTGGGAGTCGAGGAAGGTGTTCAGCAGGGCCTCGTGGTCGCCGGGGTCGGCGGCGTACACCGGGACGGTCTCCGTCCTTGGCTCGGTGGGGTCGGCCTGCGTGTCGGGTGGGGTAGGCGTGGCTGCTCCGGTGGTGAGGGCTTGGGCGGCTCGCTGCTCGGTGTCGGTGGCGGGTGCCGGGCCCGGGGCGGACGGCGTTGCCGTAGAGGTGCTCGAATTCGGCCAGGGCTTGGGTGGGGTGTCGTAGACGAGGACGACTTGGCGCAGGTGGTTCTCGCCGCGCAGGTGGATGCTCTGACCGCTGCGGTAGCGCGGCGGCGACGATGGTGTGGCCGTCGTGCGCATGGGCGTGGATGACGAGGCGGCCCGAGAGGATGTCGTCGTGGATGGCCTGGGCCTGGGCTGAGACTTCGCGCGTCTCCTCACGGTTCAGCCAGGGCATGGGGTAGTTGGCCCAGGTCCACTCGGTGTCGATGTTCTCCTGCAGACCGGCGGCGATATCGACGGTGACGCCCGCCTCGCGCAGGGCGCGGGCGGCCTGGTCGGTGTATTGGGGCTCCTCGTGGTCGATGCGAGCCAGGATCAGCGTCTGTGCGTCGATCGGCTTGAAGCCGTGAAGGCTCAGCAGGGCGCGGGTGCTGCCGGTGCCGGATCTGGAGTCGGTGATGGTGGCGGTGACGGCGTCAGGGCGCTCGGGGGAGCGGGCGAGGCGGACGTGGTCGGCGTCGCCGGGGGCATGTCGCTCGATTCAGGGGGCCGCCGGGCTGACCGGTGTCGGCCGGGCGGGGGCCGGGGCGGTCATCGGGTGGCTCGTGCCGTCGTGGTGGGAGTGGTGACGCGTGGCCGTGGTCCGGCGCGGGAGAGGGCCGGCGTGCGGGGAGCACGAGGAGCGGCGGTCGGGGGCTTGGGGGTGGCGCGGTGCCAGCGGGCGCGTATGGCGGTGAGGTCGGCCAGGGCGCGGCGGCTGCCGGTGATGAGCTGGTGGGGAGTGTTGGCCGGGTCGTCGGTGAACGCAACGATGCGCAGCGCGGCTGAGTGGGCGGTGGTGAGCAGCGCGCGCTGCAGGATCCGCTCGCCCCAGTACTCGGATGAGCCGACCGGTGTCGACACCAGAGCCATCAGATCGACCGGATCGACATCCTTGGCCAGCAGACCTCGGTGCTGCGCTTCCCACAGCACGGTGATCGGGTCGAGGGAATCTCCGCGGTGCGTGAGGGCGGTCAGGCACTGGAACAGGGCTCCGTGCAGGGGCAGGACGAAGTCGTCGGCCTGCAGCCAGCGCATCGTGGCGATGTCGTCGGGGTGGGCGGTCGCGGTCGCTAGGAGCAGCCGCTCCTCGTCCAGCACCTCCTCGCCCGTGTCCGGGGCTGGCGTTGGAGGAAGGGAGGTCCGTGGAAGGGAGCCTGGGTGCGGGGTGAACTGTCCAGCCGCTTCCTCCAGGAACCGGGTCAGGGTGTCGGCCTCGGCGAGGACGGTGGCGGCCGGGTTGGGCAGCGTGGGGTCGGTGGCCGTCTGGGCCAGGCGCTGGGCGTGCATCCGCAGGGTGCGGCGGGCGTGGTCGGACTGGATCATCCGGGCGTAGGTCGCCGCGTGGTGGGGCCGGGGGCAGGCGTTAATCAGGGTGTGGAGGTAGGGGGCGGTCAGCCCGGGTGCCTCGGGCCGCGCGGCATCAAGCACCGCGTTTAGCCACCCGGCTTCCTTGGCGTGCACTTCGAGATCGGGCAGGGGAAGGGTGCGGATCGCCGAGAAGAGGGCGCCGTGGGAGTGGTTGCCGAAGTGCTCGGGGAGCAGTGTGCCGATGGTCTCCAGGCGGTGGGGGTGGAGGAGGAGTGCGCCGAGCAGTGCCTGCTCGGCGTAGTGCACCGGCTGCGCAGGTGGCAGTTCGTCCGGGTCGGCCTCTTCGTAGGGCTGGGCGGGGTTGGGCATCAGGCCGCCAGGGTGAACTCGTCGGGGGTCCAGGTCTTGCCCAGGTGCGGGGCGAGCAGGTGGGCGGCCATGCGGGGCGGCACGGCATTGCCGATCTGGGAGAACTGCTGGCCCTTGTTGCCCTGCCACGGGTAGTCGGCGGGGAAGGTCTGCAGGACGCCGGCCTCGGCCGCAGTGATCCGGATCGACTCCGCCGCACCCTGGTCGTCAGGTCCGCCTGCGGGTTCGCGTACCCAGACGCATTCGTTGGCGCGGTGGCCGAAGAACAGGGTCCCGGCCGGTTCCTGGATCGAGCGGGTGGTGGCGTTGGCCTGGTTGTTGGTGCGCAGCGACCAGGACCAGCGGTGTGCCTCGGCCGTGAACGTGGGAGCCGGGCCGTCCGTGGGGCGGTTTTCGCGGGTTCCGTGCTGCTCGGCCCAGCCTGATCCCTCACGGCGGGACTTCAGGACGACCTCCGGACCGGGTGGGTGACGTACCCAGGTACCGCGGTCGCGTGCGTCGGTGAGGGCTTTGCGGGAGCCGGAGGGGAAGGGTTCGGGGCCGCCTCCTGGGCCGCCGCCGGCGCACACGGTCGGCACTGGGCGGTCGGTGGCGCCCCAGCCGAGGGCTTCGGCCATGGACAGCCACCGCTGGCGGCCGGGCCCGAACAGCGTGTCCGGTTCGGCGGTCTTGGCGTGGGTGGGCGCGGGCGGCTCGGCGGTTCGGGTGCGGGAGGCGAGCAGGATCGCCCGCCTTCTGGTCTGCGGCACGCCGAAGTCGGCGGCGTTCAAGATCCCGGCCCAGGCCGAGAAACCCCAGCCTCGCAGGATTGCCGCGTACTGCCGCCACAGCGGCAGGACATCGGGGACCTCCTCCATGGCGATCCACTCCGGCTCACCGACGGTGTTGAGGGCGTGCAGGTAGCGCATGGGTTCGGCGGCCAGCAGGGAGCGCTCGTCCCGGCAGGAGGCCAGCAGCTCGGTGCGGGTGTCGCGGCCTCGGGCGAGGTCGGCGACGGCCTGGTGGACCAGCGGCTGGTCGAGCAGCCCGAGGCGTTTGCCGGCCATCGACCAGGCCTGGCACGGCGGGGATGCGATCAGCCCGCTCGTCCGGCCGGCAAACGGCCAGACCGGGTACATCGCCACATCGGTCCGGATGGTCAACTGGCCTGCGGCAGCACGGGTCTTGCAGGCCCACGCGTCCCACTCCAGGCCGACGTCCCGCACACCGAGGATGCTCAGCGCGTGCGACCAGCCGCCGGGGCCGGCAAACAGATCGAGGATGAACGTCATGCGGTAAGCCCGAAGTCCTCCCGGGACAGCTCGGGTTCACTTCCCCGGCAAGCCCACGGCGAACAACCGTCGGCCACGCCCCGCTCCAGCTCGTCCAGATCCTCCGAGGAGGCATCGGTGGTGCCGGGCGGCAACAGGTACGGGGTGCGGCCTTGGCGCTCGTGGGCGGTGAAGCCGCCCTGCGTCGTGCTTCGGTGGGCTTGGCGGAGGGGGGAGTTGATGACGACGGTGTGACCGTCGTCGGTCGAGCAGACGTAGACGTCGTGGTGGTCGGTGAAAGCCAGAGGGAACTCCGGTGTGTCGGCAGGCGGTGCTGTTCAGGGCGGGCGGTGAGCCGCGTGCTCAGCCGGCTGCGTTGGCGGCGGCGAGGCGCGTGATCCGGTGGGTGACGAGGCGGGCGTGGCGTACAGGCAGGGAGTGAGCGGCATCAGGCACGATCTCCAGCTGCGCGCTGGGCAGCATGGCCGCGAGGCGACGGGTCTGTCCTGCGGGAATGTGCGTATCGAGGCCGCCGGCCATGAGGTGGACGCGGTCGCCCAGTTGCCGAAGCGGCCCGTGAGCGTGCCGCTGATGGGTCAGGTCGAGCCAGAGTTCGGCGATGTCGGCCGTCGCCATGGCATGCAGTCCCTGGCGGCATGCCAGGGGATCCGCGCTGGCAGGGGCGGGCTGGCGTAGGGCCCATCGGCTGGTGTTGGGCAGGAGGCGTCGGGCTGCGTCCACCAGCCCCGGCGCGTGAGTGCATACGGCGGTCAGCAGGTCACGGCCGAAGGCGAGAAGACACGGGCCAGGACCCGTCCCGGTGCGGGTACTGATGCCGCTGTACGGGGCGGACAGCAGGAGGAGCCCGCGGATGCGAGGTGCGAGATCGGTTCGACGGGTGACCAGGCGCATGAGCGTCATCGCCCCCATGGAGTGGCCGGCTAGCACCAGCGGGCTGTGCGGCGCCACGTGGTCTATGAGGTGGGCGAGGTCATCGGCGAGCTGGTCAAGGCTCAACGTGGTCGTTCCCCGTGTGGATCGGCCGTGGGCGCGCTGGTCGTAGCGCACGACGCGAAATCCCTGCCCGACCAGAAGCGGCACGTGAGTTCGCCATAGGGCCGAGGTGACCGAGAGGCCGTGGACCAGGACCACCGTCACGGAAGCGTGCTGCGGGCCGTCGGCGTAGGCGGTCAACCTTGCGCCGTCCGGGAGGTGGACCTCGGCCTGCCAGGGTGCGGTCACTGGGGTCGTGCAGGGCAGAAGCACGCGAGGCTCCTCGAAGGTCTAGCAGGATGGGCGGGCAGGGGGGGCTTGCTGGTCAGCAGCGGGGCATGGGGGCAAGTCCGGCAGAGCCGGTGGGCTGGGCTGCGTTTCAGCGGAGCGGTTTACGCGGCCGGCCCGTAATTGCTTGGCTGTGGCGCGGCCTTGTTGATGGCGCGGGCGGTGATGCCCTTGGAGGCGCGAGCCGAGGCAGCGGACAGTTCGTTCGCGCCGGGTTCCAGGTACCAGGGGCGCAGGTTGAGCATCGCGGCGCGCATGCCGGTGGCGAAGCAGAGCGCCGTTCCTTTGGGCAGGGCTCGGATGGCGTCCGGGGGCAGGATCCGCTCCTGTCGCATGGAGATGCTGGTGGATTTGCCGGAGTCGGAGATGGAGGTGGATTTCGTCTCGACGTCGTGGTCGCCGATCAGGCGGGAGAGTTTGTCGGCGAAGTCGGGGTCGTCGATGCCGCTGCCGATGACTTTGACGGTGGAGGCGGACCACATGGCGTCCATGCCCGCGTCGCCCCAGACCTTCTGGCCCTGTCGGTAGGACTGCAAAATGGTGATCGGGATGATGCCCCGGGAGCCCAAGTGTGAGTACAGGTCGGGGAGATCGCTGATCTTGCACACGTTGGCGGCTTCGTCGAGGATCGCCAGCATGGGCGGGTCGAGTCGTCCGCCGGCGCGTTCGGCCTGGGCGGTCGCGGCCCGCATGACGGAGTCTGCGCATGCCGCGATCAGAGCTGAGGCGCCGCCTCCGCCGTCCTTGGACAGCAGGTACAGCGTGTCCTTGCTGGTGACGAAGTCGGACGGCTTGAATTCCCGTACGTTCTTCTGCGGGGTGACCCAGGCGGCGATGTCGCTGTTGAGCAGGGCTGCCGCGTACTGGCGGGCTGTTTCGTAGATGCCGTCCCTGGTCTCCGGCGGGCCTTCCACGGTGCCCTTGAGCTGGGCGGCGACGGCTGCGAAACCGTGATCTCGGAGGATGTCCAGCGGGGCGCGGTTTCCCGGGAAGGCCAGCCAGTCCATGACGTCGGTGACCGGCCGGTCGTCCAGGGCGGCGGCCAGGAAGAGTTGGCTGAGGATGTTGGATCCGGCCTTGGACCAGAAGTCGCCCTGCTGGCTGGCGTCCACGGATGCGGCGAGGAAGTGGCCAGCCAGCCTGCCGGCGCCGTCGAGGGTCTTGGCATCGGCGAGCGGATTCCACCACATCTGCCGGGCGGCGTGGGCGATCTGCTGCGGATCCATCGACCACGTCCGCCCTGCACCTTCTCGGGCGTCCAGGGTCGCGGTGTAGGCATCGCCCGCGGCCTTGTTGCTGGTCAGCAGGACGGGACCGGGGGCGGCGAGGATGGCGGGGATGGCCAGGCAGGTGGTCTTGCCGGACCGGGGCGCCATGATCGCAACGGCGACATCCTCGTACCCCATGCGGACCTCGTGGCGGGTGCCCTGGAGATTGCCGAGGAGGATGCCGGTGTCGCGGGCCTCGATGGTCCTGGCGTCCTTCAGGCTCGGCCGCAGCGACCTCGCCTTGGCGGTGATCTGCTTGGCGAGCAGGGGCTCGATGTCCTTGTGCTTCGCCATCCCGGCGACCCGCTTCTTGCCGCTGCCTGCGTTGTGCCGCGACCAGAAGACGGCCGCGGCGATGGCGAGGGCGATCAGGATGGCGATGGGTACGATGCGCGCGCCTATCAGCAGGGCGGTGTCGCCGGTTTCGGGCCACAGCCGTCCGGGGTGCAGGAGGGCGTCGGCCGGTTGGTAGGGCGCCCAGGGGCCGCCGGTGTCGGTGAGCCAGGCGGTGGCGTTTCCGCCGAGCCAGGCGAGGTTGGCCAGGGGGATGGCGATGGCGATGACGCCGAGAAGGATCTTGAACGCTATGTCGTAGCCGTCATTGGACGAGGAGGAGTCGGACACGAAGGAAATTCCAGGGGGATGTGCGGACGGGGCGGGGCGTGGCTGGTCAGCGTGCGCGGCGGTGCGGAGGAACGTTCGGTGGCCGCGGGCCGGGCGTCGGGGTGCTCCTCTGCCGGGCGGTGAGGTCCTTGACGCGGGTCTCCAGCGCGAAGGCGACGGCGGCGGCCGGCAGCTGACGGGTACTGGCGCGGATGTGGCGGCGGCTGTGGGCGGGCAGGTGCTGCCGATCCCGCGCTATCGGGGCTTCGTCGGCGAGTGCGCCGGTGAAGGCGGCGATCAGGTGAAGCGGGGTTGTGCCGCTGAGGTAGGCCTTCCAGATCAGGCCCTCGGGGTCCTCACTGACGGCGGTCTCGATGAACCAGCAGTCCGAGACGCCCTGAGTGAAGTGCTCGACATGGGCGTACCCGTCGGGTGAGGTGAGGCCCTCGCCGTCGCGGGCCTCACCCCACCCGGCGCGACGCAGAGGTTCGTACGGATCGGGAGCGGGCACCGCCACAGACCCGGGGGCGGTGAGGGCGTCGGTGAATGCGGCGATGATCTCCACCGGAGTACGGGCGCCGAAGCTCACTGACCAGGCTGGCTGACCGCTGGCGGGAGCGTGCCGGATCTTCCACCACGGCCCGTCCGGGTCGGGGTCGATGCGCAGCATCGCCTGCTGGTCGGGGCTGGCCAGGTGCGCGCGCGGCATCAGCGGGTCGTGACCGTAACTCCAGCCGCAGGCCCGGTGCAGCGGGACGGTGATCCAGCCGGGATCGCCGCCTCCGGCAAGGTAGCGGGGCGCGATCAGACTCTGTTCGACATCGTGAGACATGCGCGTCACCGGCGTGCCGCTGTGGGCTTGGCTGCCTGGGCGGGGGCCGCCGGTGCCGGGGCGGTGGCCGGCGGGGGCGGTGGTGTGTGCTGGGCTGCGGCGTGGATGTCCAGGAGCGCCTGGCCGTGGGCGGACCACTCGTTGAGGGAGTGCCATGCTTCGGCGTTGCGGTTGCCGATCACGTCGTCGTACGCCTCGGTGCCCGGCCGTGCGGACGGGGGCAGAATTTCGCGGGCGTCGAGCCACTCGCGCTGCAGGGCGGTGAGCCGGTCGAGGGCGCCGTCGAGGGTGGCGAGCTGCCAGGCCCACCGGGACTGGGTGCTCGCCGAGGGGAGCTGCTGCAGCTGAACCTCGGCGGTGGCGATCAGGTCCTTGGCGCACTGCCGGACGCGGTTGAAGCTGCGCCAGGTGTCGGCGTCGCGGCGGGCTGCGCGCCGTCCGTATGTCTCGGTGTCGTGGGGCCAGCCGTCGTTGCCGGTGTGCTCGTCGGAGTAGGCGTCCCAGGCGGTGAGGATCAGCTCGCTGTCGCGGAGGAACGCGGCCAGTTGCTGGAGGCGGAGCTGGTGGATCTCGTTCGGGGTTGCGGTGCTCACGGAAGGTCTTTCAGGTGAAGGGGTCACCGGGTGTGTGCCGCAGGCGCGGCGGCGGATCTGGCGGGGGCCGGGGAGGATTGCGTGGCGAGCTGGACTCGGCGGGCGGCACGGGCGCGAGCCCGTGCCGCCTCCAGGCGGCCGATGTGGGCTTCGACGATGTGGTCGCCGGTGATCGTGCTGCGTTCCTGGGTGACGCTGTAGTGGCCGGTGAGGTCGTGCATGCCGCGCTGGACCGGCTCCGGGCTGGCCAGCGCCGTGACGAAGCCGACCAGCAGATGCGCGGGGGTGGTGTCGTGCAGCCAGGCGTGCCAGATCTGCGGTCCGCCCCCTGGTTGTTCGGTGGCGTCGGTCCGCCAGACGAAGCCGTCGTGTGAGAGCCGGGCGCGTTCCACCTGCACGAGCTGGTCGGGCGAGACGGCCTGCGCAGTGCCGTCGTCGTTCCGGGTGTATGTCCAGTCGGCGTCGGCCAGCACCGGCCACAGGTCGGGCACGTCCTGTGGGACGGGGGCGGTGAGGGCGTCGGTCAGCCCGGCCAGGACCTCGGCGGGGACCATGGCCGAACTCCGCATACCAGCCGGGGCTGTCGGGCGGGGTGCCGTTCAGCCGCCACCAAGCGGACGTGGAGGACTGCGGGTCGAGCTGGAGCTTGACCTGGTGGTCGGGGCTGGTGAGCTGGACCTGTGGCGAGGCGGGGTCGGAGTGGTTCGTCCAGCCTGCCGAGCACAGGGTGTGGGTGACGTGCCGGGCGTCGCCGGGGCCCGCGAGGTAGCGGGGAAGGGTGTCGAACGGAATCTTGTACCGGTGGTGTTCAGCGAAGGCGGCCAGCTGGGCTCGGTCACCGGCATGCGCCGTCCGTGCCACTGTGACGGTGCTCCGTGGCGGGGTGCGGTTGTTCCGCCAGGGCGCGCAGGATCGGAATCGGCCAGTCCAGGGCGCTCCACTGCTTCAGGACAGCGGCGGCGTCGTAGTAGTAGTCCGCGGCCTCGGCCAGGTTGATGTCGTGGGCGGCGTACACGTCCTGGTCTAGGTAGTGGCCGAGTTCGCGGAACGTTTGCGACAGGCGCAGCAGGATGCCGTCGTACTCGTCCAGAAGCGGGGTGAGCAGCGGCAGCACGTCGGCGAGCGGCGGGTTGGTGTGCAGGTAGGCGGTGACCTGGGTCAGGGTGTGAACGGCCCCGCGTATGTGTTCGGGGGTGGGGGCGTCGTCGCGGGTGGGGTCGGGCATGAACGTCCTTGCGGCAAAAGGGGCTGACCGGGGGCGAGGACACGGGCGCTGAACCGGCGGGTCGCGTCAGCGGCGTGGCCGTGTGCCGCCGGCCGTGGCGTATGGACCTGCGGTGCGGGTGTTGGTTCGGGGCCGGGTGGTGGCCTGGGAGTTGCGGGTCCAGGTGGCGGCGCGGGCGGCGGTGATGCGGGCCTGCTGCCAGGCGCGCAGCTGCGAGGGCAGGACCGAGACGGAGGTGGTGCGGATGCGGTTGCTGGGCGGGAGGTGTCCGCGCGGTCGCATCACCGGCTGCGGGTCGGCCAGGGCGGTGGTGAACGCCTGGATGAGATGCATCGGGGTGGTGAGGGTGAAAGCGGCGTCCCAGGTTCGGCCGTGTTCGGAGCGGGCACCGGCCCGCCAGTGTGCCTGACCGAGGCCGGACCCGTTGAATTGCACCCAGGCGCCGGTGTCCGCACTGGTGGCGGTGACGTGCTGCCCGCGTTCGCTCTCCCAGCCCTGCTGCTGCAGCGGCGCCCACACGTCGGGGGCGTGGGCCGAGCGGGGCCAGGTGAGGGCGTCGGTGAACCCGGCGACGATCTCCACAGGGACCTGCGAGGTGAGCGTCGCGCGCCAGGCGGGCTGATCGCCGTTTGCCTGTCCGCTGATGGCCCAGCCCCCGGGTGAGGGGAGCGGGTCGTAGGCGACGCGGACGGTGCGGTCGGGGCTGTCGAAGACCAGGGGGCCGCCGCGCTTGGAGGAGTCCTTCCAGCCGCAGGCCCGCAGGAACTCCGTGACGTGCCCGAGGTCACCGCCACTGGCCAGGTGTCTGGGTTCGACGAGGTAGTGCTGCTGCGGAACCTCACCCCCCCGTCGGGCCCCAGCCGGCCCACTGCTGCCTCCCCTTCCTCACCGCCGCCCCCTGGGCGCGACCGAGGATGCCGGAGCCGGTGTCACCGGCGTCGGAATGCCGCCGTTGTCCCGGCGGTCCAGGGCCCGCTGCACGGCGGCGGAGGCCTTCGCGGTCGCGGACGGCGCGGGACCGGTGACAGCAGTGATCGGAGTGTCGGTGAGGAGGCCGAAGTCGTCGGCGTGCTCGTCGAGGTCCAGGCACAGGTCGTGAAGGTCGTTCGCGGCTCGGCCAAGGACGAGCCACATCTGTGGTGGGAACGTCCCTGTCCTGGCGTGGTCCTTCGCGAAGTGCGAGCCGGTGGTCACCAGGGCGGTCAGCCGGGCGATGATGCCGTCTTCGGCGTCCAGGACCTGCACGATGATCTGGGCGGCCTGCTGCGGCTTCGCCTGGGCGAGGTGCTCGGAGAGTTGGTCGATCTGGCGGGAAATGTCACGGGCGAGGCGTACGGGGTAGGGGGTGGAGTCGGTCATGGTCCTCCCGGCTGAAGGGGATGCGTGCGGTGGTGAGGGCGAAGGCGCTCAGGTAGCGGCGGAAGAGGAAGACGGCCAGGCGTGGCCGGCGCGCGGCCGTCATCGGGGGCGGCGTGCGGTCGGGGATCGGGAGCGCTCCAGGAGGTGTGCGGTGGGGGCCGGTCCCGGCCCCCACCGGTCCCGGCCGTCATCGGGGCCGGGACCGGCACGGGGTCAGGTGCTGCGGCGTGGAGGGGGCGCGCTGGTGGCAGGAGGAGCCGGGGCGGTGCCGGCCGGGGCGGCTGCGGCGCGCTGGGCTCTGATCTCGTCGGCGGCCTGGCTGTAGGCGGCCTGGTCGAAGAGCTCGGTGGGGATGTTGACGGTGTAGCCGGCTACGAGCAGAGCGGGGATGGCACCGTTGGCGATACGTTTCTGCTCGTCCTTGGTGAGCTGCTCGGGGACTTCGTGCCACACGTAGATCGCCTCGGTGCGCCGCTGCAGGCCGAGGCGGTCCAGGAGGGCCAGGAGCCGTTCGGGGGCTCCGGTGCGACTGTCGGCGTAGATGGTGTCGCCGAAGGCGCGGTGGTAGATCTCGACGTCGGTGCCGCAGTCATCGGCCAGATTTCCCACGAGGGGCCGCTCCCGTCGATGGCTGGGCCATCGCCGCCGCGGTGACGCGGGCGGGATGGGGGCCGGTGGCGCGGAGGCTGACGGTCAGGCTCGCGGTGCCGGCCCCTGGGGGCCGGGGCGGTCGCCGAGGAGCGGGCCGTTGCGTTGCGGATCTGCTCCAGTTGGCGGGCATGGTTGGACAGGGTGCTGGTGGTCTTCATCAGCCGCTCCGCGAGGGCGGGGTCCTGCCCGGCGTTTTCGGGGCGCCGGGTCCACGGCATCCAGGTGGCGATCAGCGTCTGCACCAGGCGGGGCAGCAGTCCGTCATGGGGCGCGGCGATCTCGGACAGCACGGCGGCGACATCGCGGTCGTCGGCGGCCTGGCGGGCGCGCTCGGCGAGCTGGTGGAGGTAGCGGTGGGCGGCCTGCCGGTCGCCGCCGGGTGTGCCGAGGGTATTGAGGGAGGGTCGAGGTGGACGCTGAACCCGGCCAGGAGCAGGGCGTGGGCTGCTGCGGTGGCGCCTTGACGCTGCTGGTCGACGGGCATCGTGTGCGGCTGGCGGTGGTAGTCGCCGCGCGGACCGAAGACGGAGACGAAGCCGCCGATGGTCTGCAAGATGCCGGCTGAGCGGTCGTGGCCGCCGATGGCGACGACGAGCTGGGTACGCGGGTCGCGGCTGATGGTGATGTAGTCCAGGACAGCGAACTGCGGCTCTTCGGCGACCGGCGTGCTCAACGGTGCGCCTTGGACGGCCTGTTGCGCTGCTGGGCTGCCGGGACGGCGGCGGTGTCCAGGGCGGGCCGGGTCGGCGGGTGACGCAGGACCACGCCGATGCCGTGGGCGGCCAGCTGCGCACCGGCGCTGCGCACATGAAGGGCTTGGACGGCGGTGTCGTCGCCGGGGAGCACGAAGGCCTGCTCAGCCGGATCCCAGGCGAAGCCGTTGTCGTGCAGGGCTGTGGCCGCTGCCTGGCTTTCGGGCTTGGCGGCCAGCAGCCCGTCGCCGAACCAGGTCATGACCACGCGCTCCGGCGCGGCGGCTGGGGCCGGTGCGGGGGGTGTGGGGTGGGCGGCGTTGTGCTGGACCTGCGCGATGGCCTTGTCGTAGCGGGGCAGGAGGTCGGCGGTGATGTCGTCCGCCGCGCGGAAGGGGTCGTCGGGGACGGCGATGCCGTCCGGCTCACGCACCCCCCGAAACGCTTCGGGGTCCAGGCCGGGCGGCGCCATGGCAGCGACGAGGTACTCGTCCTCGGTGCGCGGGCGGCCGATGACGTACAGGCGGGCACCGTCATCGCGGGTCAGTACGGCGTCGTGCTCCAGGACCGTTTCGGCAATGGCGCCGGCGACCAGGTTCATATCCCAGACCTCCTCGGCGAGGGGGAACTGGTCGCGATACTGCTCATGCCGGTGGTACTGGCTGGTCCAGGTGCCCGGCAGTTCGTCGGCCAGGGCGGTGGCGAACGACTCAAGGTCGCGGGTGTGGCTCAGGTGGGGCATGTTCTCCTCGGTGCAAGGCGGCGGGGGGTCAATGGCGGCGTCCGGCGGCGGGGGTGGCTGGGACGCGGGGCGGCGGGGACAGGCGTAGACGGCGGAGGCCTTAGCGTCTGTCCCGGGCGTCGGCTGTGTGCACGAGCTGGTTCAGTGCGGTCAGCGAGTACCAGCCGCAGTCGAACAGGCCACCGGCGTCGGTGACCTTGGGCAGCAGGTAGTCCTCCATGGCGCGCAGGTGGATCAGGCAGTCCGGGCAGCGGCGGGAGAGGTGGACCATGTAGCGGGGGTGAGCGGTGACGTAGGTGCGCTGGCCGCCGTTGGGATCGCGCAGCCGCCAGCCGTCCTCGTCGGTCGGGGTGTGCCAGGACGGGGTGACGACCGTCATGGCGTCGCCCCACAGTTCCACGCCGGCTACTCCCCTGAGGACCACGACCCGGTCGCCGTGCGAGAAATGGCCGTGGGTGATGTCCCGGTCGGGGGTGAGGATGTCGACGGGAACGTACGGCGGGCGGGAGACGGCGTCGGGCACAGAGAGTCCTTCCACGAGGCGCGGGGTGGCGGTGGCGAGGATTCAAGACTCCGGACAATCCCCGGTTTCGCTAACCGGGCATCGTCGGGTACAACGGCATTCCGCCTACCGGAACGGGTTCTCCGTACCGCGGTCGTCATCGGTGGCCGCGTCGAGGAGTTCGGGCAGGTCAGCGCCCTCGGCATCCCTCTGGTCAATCCACCACCCCGCGCGTGTGACCGCCCGGACCTTGGACTCCAACTCAGCCCAGTCGGCGTCGTCCCAGGTCCCCTCGGTCACCAGGGCGGTGTATGCGGCGGTCGCCAGCTTGTGGCGGGAGCGTTCGCCCCATTCCAGGGCCCGCTCCGGCCCTTCGAGCGGCGGCATCGCGAACTGCTCCGCCCACTCCTTCGCGGCCTGCTGCTCCTCGGCGCGCTTGGCGGCCAGCCATTCCTCCTTGCTGGCGGCGTCGCCGTCGCGGGCGGACTTCCAGCAGTCGGTGCAGTCCCGGCCGCTGAGCCAGCGTGCCAGGCCGGCGCGCTTGTCGGCGGGCCGGTTGGACAGGTCATGTGTCACTTCATGTGCACAGGTGTGGAGAATTTTCCAGGTCGTTCGTACTGCCATACGGGCTTCCTTGCGTAACGGGGATGGGTCTACCTGCGGCGGGAGGGCGCCGGTGGGGGCTGCGCTGTCATCGCTGGCAAGGTGCGTCGCGGTGCCGAGGCGGGCGGGGCACTGTTGTCGGCGACGGGGCGCAGGCTCGGATCGAGGTCGACCAGGTAGCGGGCGGCGGTGAGCATGTCGGCGGCCCAGCTGGCGTGCTCGTTCTCCCAGGCCGTGCCCATGTCGAAGGGCAGCCGGATCCAGGTGCCGCGCAAGGTGGGCTGGGTGATGAACCCGGCCCGCTTCAGCACGCCGAGGGCGAACCCGTCCACGACCCCGCTGTCTACTTCGACCTGGCCGCCTTGGCCGCGGATGATGCGGATCGGCTCACTGCTCACGCTCACCTGCCCCGCCCCTGGCCGGAGGTGGTGGCGGGGCCGACCGGCGGCGCGTAGGACGGGCCGGGCGGGGCCGGCCTGGTGCCGGGTGTGGTGGTGAGGGTGGGGCCTCGTTGCGGCGAGCGTGCGGTGGCGGCTTGTGCGACGCGGCTGCGGTGCTCCAGCAGAGCGCCCCGCATGGTCGGCTGTCGCGGGACCGGGGTGAGGGCTGGGTCGAGCACGGCGGGGTCGGCCTGTACTTGGTAGCCGTGCTGGCGCAGGTCCTGGACGGCCTGGCGGGTGCGCCGTTCGCCGTCGTGGTCGGGGTTGGTGAGCCGGTACAGGCCCGGATTGGTGGGGACCGGCTCGAACTGCTCGCGGGTCAGGAGCCAGTCGGCTAGGTGCGCGGGCACGTTCGCGGAGGCGGTGGCGACGAATCCGTGCTCGGAGTCAGTGCGGAAGCGGAAGTGCTCGGACAGAGGTGAAACCTTTCTGCTGTTGGTCAGCGGCGAGGACTCGCGCCTGGACAGGGCGGCAGGACCGTGGCGACCGCGGCGGTGCCTGGTTCCTGCGCGGGTAGGGCGGTGTGGGGGTTGGGTGCGGCGGCGCGGGCTTGGCGGATGAGCGTGTCGCCGTCGGCCAGCCACGTTTCGATCGCGGGTCGCACCTGGGCGTCGCGCCGCGTCTTGGCGTCGGTGTAGGTCTGGGCCGGCAGCGCCCCGGGCTTCTGCCACGCTCCCTTCACTTGCGTGTTCCAGTCCGTCAGGACCGGTGTGGCCATCTCCACTGTGTGCTGCAGGCGGTTGAGCGCGGCGGCGTCCTGCGGCCATGCGGCGTCGGCGGGCCGGCACTGCTTGAGCAGGGCCGGGGCGTGGAGGAGGATGCCCCGGAACGCGTGCCACGCGTAATCGGCGAAACCGCTCTCCAGGTCGGGCAGATTGCGAGGGTCGATGGGGACGCCGTCGCTGTAGCGGCCGGAGGCGACGATCGCCTGCCAGGTCTCGTACTCCTCGCGCAGACGTGCCAGGGCGGCGGTGACGGTGGCCAGGCGCCGGGCATGAACAGCACGGTGGTAGCCGGGAAGGACACGGGCGCTGATTGCGCGGGCGGCCAGTTCGGGCTCGGCGGGTACGACGATGCTCCTGGGCGCGTGCGGTTCGTTGTCGTTGTTGTTGAAGCCCTCGGAGGCGAACGCGCCGATGAGGTAGCCGTGATGGTGTCCCGGCCGCTCCACGAACAGCAGCTCGATGCCCGCGCCGTCGCTCAGCACCGCCGCGTACGGGATCCGTTCGCTACGCACGGCGCGGGAGAGTTCACCGCAATCCCACAGCCACGGCACGAGGTCCTCCTGCCAGACCGGATGGCTGTAGACATCCACCGTCGCGCTCCATGTGCCGGGCAGGTGCTCGGCGATGGCGTCGGCAACATCACCGAGGTAGCGGCGGTTGCTGGTGGTCACGGCGCTGTGGTGACGGTGTGCGGTGCGCACCAGGTCCGTGAGCGCGGCACGCCCAGACTCCGGGTCACGCAGCGGAAGTGCGTAGGTGCCGTCGGCGCGCCGGTGAAAACCGGCCTGCTCCAGGGCGGTCTGCGCCCAGGGGTACTTCTGGCCGCTGGCAACGGCGACGATGCCAGCGGCGCTGAGCGCCAGCGTGATGTGCGGGGGAGAGTGCGTCGAAGGCATGAGGTCCTGACAGTCGAGCGGAGGACTAGGGCGGTCGCTCCATGCCGCTTTGCGTCTCTTGCGGCGCGGGCTGCGCGCAGGCTTCGCTTGGTATTGCAGTCCGGGGAGAGCGGGGGTTATCGGTGCGCGGCCGGGCGGGCGGTGGAGGCGGGTGCGACCGGTTGGGTCGGCGTGGTGGACAGCTTCGGGGCAGGCCGTGGCGCGGTGGCGGGAACCGGTTTGTTGGACGCCCACAGCGCGGAGCTGTCGCTGAAGCGGGTGCGGGGATCGGTGTTCCAGGCCACGATCGGTCCGCTGTCCTCGTCGTACGGGTTGATGACTTCGATGCCTGCCTTGTCTCCGCAGAGATCGTGTCCCCCGCAGGTCGTGTCGCTTTGCGACATGGCTGGCGACGTGACCTATGTCGTAAACGGCTGGTGCATTGTGTCGCCAACTTGGCCTGGGGATGTGACGAACGCAACACTCTACTTGCCTCGCTCTCGGCCGCGTCGACACCACCCACCCGGTGTCAGCGGCATTCGCGGAGCGGAGGTAACCCATCGTCGGTGGGTGTAGCTGGATGCCCGCGGACTCGTCTTCTCACGAAGGGCGTATCCTGACAGCAAAGAGTCAGAGCACGTGGTGTTCATGGCGCAGAGCAGCGTGATTGGGCAAACCCAGTCGATGGCCTGGTGGTCCGCACTCAGACTTCCCGGGCTGGCCGGGGCGTAGCTGTGCGCAAGCAAAAGTCGCTGGCGGCATCGCGAAGACTCCTGTAGGCGCCAGTACAGGCCAGACGGCGTGCGACTGCGCGAGCAGACACCCCACCCTCCGCCCGGTCAACACGGACCCGAATCAATCAGGACATTGAGCCGATCCGCCGATCGATGGCCCTCTCGCAGTCCCTGACCACCTCGGCCAGAGGAACACCTCCGTCGGCCGCGAGACGGCACAGTTGCGTCTCGTACCATGCGAGCACTTGGTGCAGGCTGGGCCGGGGCAGGAGGCCGGGGTCGGTGCGGATGACGATTGGCATGTCGGGGCCGTTGCGGATCTTGATGTCCAGACGGGGCCCTATTTGGCGGTTGGGGACGGTCGGTTCGATCCACCCCGCCGTCCCGTCGGCAGAGTCGTTCGGGCGGTCGTCGAGGTTTTCTGGGAGGAAGTTGTAGAAGTGGTCGAATTCAAGGGCGGCACCGCGTTCGCGGCGCACAAGTTCGGCCACCGCGTCGAAGTCGTAAGAGGCGAAGCGGTACGCGTTGAGTGCGGCCCCCTGTACGTATCCCACGTAATCGGTGAATGTGCCCTGCTCGGGACGCACGGTCAGCGGTAAGGGCGCGTACTGGTTCATCGAGCTAACGATGCTCCGCCATGGCTCAATGAATCGGTTGCCCGCCTGCAAGGTGAGCACAACCCGGGTCGATCCAGTCGCCGCCGCCGTGACCACCGAGCTCAGCGCCAGCAGAACAGTGTGCGGGGATACTCGTCGCTGCCGGGCAATGGTGATCAGCGCCTGTCGCGCCTTCGGGGAGTGCAGGACGGCTTCGATCCGACCCGGGGTGCCGCCGGCTTCTTCCGGCACCGGGAACAGGCCAGCGGGCACCGTGTCCAGTAGTCGGCCCCAGTACGCAAGGGCTGCCTCACGTCTGGACTGGCCGGACTCCGAGCGCTGGTGCAGGGCCAACTCCCGAGGCTTTGCCGGGGTCTCCCGCAGCCACCGGGACCCCTCCAGGTCGGCACTCCCGAGCAGGGCGTTCAGCTCGGACCGCAGCCGCCGCAGACCGACTCCGTCGGCGACGATGTGATCTACCAGCAGCACGGCGTGTACGGGCCGACCGCCGTCGGTAACCACGGTGAATCGGCGGCCGAAGTCGGTCTCCCGGTCTATGGGATCCCGACCTTGGTCGCGGCCGAGCGCCATGGCTTCCGCCTCGGTGGCCCCCGACCGTTCGACCACGGCCACGTGCACTGGCGCGCCGGCGGCCGCGACGCGCTGAACGGGCCCCTCGGGCGTGTCTGCGAAATGCGTGCGGAGGGATTCGTGCCGGCGACACAGCACGGCGAATGCCTCGACGGTCTGCCGTACGGAGGAATCGACTGGCACGGTCAGGGTGGAGCTGAGGTACGTCTCCGGCCACCGATCACGAGGCCAGTTGGCGATGACCCGCCACACCGAAAGCTGGCCGTAGGTGAGGGGAATGCTCGTGCTCTTCCTGTCCAACGTCGTTGTCCACTCCATGGCTTACAAGTCGTCAAGGGTCGCTCTGGCGCGGCTGGCCTGTTCCAGTATCCGGAGCAGGGCCAGGGCGAGCACAACGAGTACGACGGCCTTGAGTGATTCCCAGCCCAGCAGGCCGGAAACTCCACTGGCACCCGAGAGCGCGCGGCGGGCCGCCTCGATACCCTGGGACATCGGCATGACCGCCCCGATGCCCGCCAGCCAGGCGGGCATTCGGTCGGCTGGGATGTTTACCCCGCACACCAGAAGCATCGCGTAGAGCGTCGCGTTGGCGAGGAATGTCGCATCGCGGGTCCACAGGCCGATGGCCCCGATCACCAGGCCGCAGGCGCTGCACGACAGGGCCGTCACCACGACGGCGGCGCCCAGTTCCGGAACGGCTGAAAGCGGTATGCGTACCCAGCCGAGGGCGGAACCGGTCGCGAGCATCACCGATGAGGTGAACGCGCCGAGGGCAACGGCCGGAGCGATGCGGCCGCCGAACATAACCGCACGGTTGGCCGGCGTGGCCAGAACCGCCCCGAGGGTGCCGCTGAAGCGCTCCCCCTGAATCGACATTGCTGGGGCGTACAGACCTGCCACCGCGCAGGCATGCAGGGCGTTGCCCACCACGTAGTAGGCCACCGGGTAGGTGCCCACGTAACGGCCCAGGTGAACGAACCAAATGAGCTGCACAATGGGTACACCGAGGACGGTGGGCAAGAAAGCGGAGGGCCGCAGCCAGCGGAACAACGCCAGGTGGGACCGCCAGCCTGCGACGAAGAACAGACGAAGCGTCACTGCAGGGAAAGCGTTCCGCTGGATCGGGCCAGCCACTCGAACCTCCTTTGCAGCAGCAGGGTGACGCCGACGTAGACCGTACAGAGCAGGGCGCACACACCGACCGCCAGGCCCGGGGCGCCTGAGCCATCGGCCGCCCCAGTCAGGGCCTTGACCCCCCACGTCGGCGCGAGGGCGTAGGAGAGAACCCGCACGGGCCCGGGAAGCGTGGAAATCGGCACGAGCATGCCGCTGAGCATCCAGACGGGGTACTCGAAGAAGTTCGCCAGCGACTGCGCGGTGGGGTACAGGATGAACGACGAGGCCAGCAGAAGACCGAGCAGCCCTAGTGCCATCACCGTCACCAGCACTGCGGTGGCGAACAACCATGGATGAGCGAAGTGCAGCGGCATATCGAAGAACAGCGCGCTCCAGATGAGTGTCGCTGCCAGTCCGAACACTCCGAGTGAGGCGGTGGCGACGGTGTAGGGGACGGTCACCAGGAAAGTGGAGCGTGGGCTTGCGATCAGCGGTTCCAGAAGCTGTGTCCAGCGGAGTCGGTTGATGGCGTTTCCGGACCCCAGCAGGGTGGCCGACCACATGCCCATCAGTCCAGCACTCAGCGCCAGCGAGACCTGACCCCCATGCCGTGCCGAGCCGCGGAACATGTAGAACGCCATGGAAGCGAAGATCAGTGGCAGGACTACGGACACGAAGATGTACATGCGGGAATGGAGCAACTGGCGCAGTTCCATCATCCAAGCACGCAGCAGGTAACCGGCCGTCGACCGCAGTGTCCCCTGCGCTGTAGTCGTCACGGTCGGCCGCCTGAGATGAGCGACACGTAGGCGTCCTCGAGAGTGGGCTCGCGTTTGGAGACCTGCCGGATCGTCAGGTCGCGCAGCCGGTCGAGGACGACAGCCGTCACATCTGTCTGCTGGCCGCTTTGCACGCTGATGACCTGCTTTCCGTCCAGTTCCGCCAAGGCCGCCGAATGCACTCCCGGCACCGCGCGCAGTCGTGTCAGGTGTTCTTCGGCGGCAGAGTCCACCTCCACCGTCAGCACGACCTGTCCATCGCTCTGTTTCTTCAGCGATTCCGGGGTGCCCTCCGCCACCTTCTTGCCGTCACGCATCACGGCCACCCGGTCACAGAGCTCGTCGGCCTCGAACATGTAGTGAGTGGTGAGCAGCACGGTCCGTCCTGCTCGCACCTGCTCCCGTACCAGCACCCGGAGTTCGCGGGCTCCCACGGGGTCAATGCCGTTACTCGGCTCGTCGAGGATGACCACCTCCGGGTCGTGGAGAAGACCACGGGCTATGTGCAGACGCTGCTTCATCCCGCGTGAGAAGGATTCGACACGTTTGCGCTCGTCCTTGAGCAAGCCGACCAAGTCCAGCAGTTCTTGTATTCGCCGTTTCTGCTGGCGGTAGGGGATGCCGTACAGGTCCGCGAATAGAGCCAGATTATCCCGCGCGGACAGCCTGGCATACAGGCCGGCGTCGCCGCCCAGGATCACGCCGGTTAGCCGACGCACTGACTGCGCCTGCGTCACCACGTCGTGATCCAGGATCCGGGCACTGCCGGACGTCGGCAGCAACACAGTCATCAGTATCTTGGCGGTGCTGGTCTTGCCTGCTCCGTTTGGCCCGAGCAGTCCCATCATCTCGCCGCGTTCGACATGCAGTGTGAGCCCGTCCACTGCATGTTTGACCCGCCCTTGCGGGCCACGGAAGGTTCGGGTCAGATCGTCGATGGCAATAGCCGGTCCGGTAGGCGTCGTCGAAGTCATCGGCCCCTCGCCAGATCGGTCGTAGAGTGCGGGTCAGTACCGTTTGCCCCCGGCACCTCCGTAGCCCCGGCGACGATATCCGGGAGTTCCCGGGCTCGCTGGCACCCGTCCCGCTCCCGTGCTTCTAGGTCGGCGATCTGCTGGAGCCGTCGCTCGTGACGACCGCCCTCGTAAGGCTCAGTCAGCCAGGTCACCACGATGGTCTCCGCGATGGTGGCGGTGACTACCCGGGCTCCCATTGCCAGGACGTTGGCATCGTTGTGTGCGCGGCTCATCCGGGCGAGGTAGACATCGTGACACAGGGCCGCGCGGACTCCGCGGACCTTGTTCGCCGTCATCTGCTCGCCCTGCCCGGAGCCGCCGAGTACGATCCCGCGGTCGGTTACGCCCGCAGCCACGGCACGCGCGACGGCCTCCATGATGGGGGGGTAATCCGTCCGTGTGCTGCTGGTGGTGCCGTAGTCGCTCACAACGTGACCCCAGGAGGTCAGCAGCTCGACCAGATGGATTTTCAGGTCCAGTCCGACGTGGTCGGATCCTATAGCGATCTTCACTAGTGGCGCTCCAGAAGGGCGGGGGCAGGACTTCCTTCACTCTGGCGCGCGCTGCTGGTTGGACGTGGCACCGCCTTGAGCGAGCGGACGAGGCGGGTGGCCGCTCCGTGGTGCAGATCGAGCACCGCCTCGGGAGAGGCGAAGGCGACGTGCGGAGTCAATAGGAGGCGGCCGTGGACCGCGGGGTCCGCCGCTCTCCAGCGGCGCACCATGGGGTCGTCATCGATAAAGGGCTCCTGTTCGAGGACATCGAAGGCGGCGCCACGGACTAGGCCGGTGTCGAAGGCCCGGGTGAACGCGGCCCAGTCCACGATGCTCCCTCTGGCCGTGTTGACCAGAACTTGCCCGTTTGGCGGGCCGATCTCGGCGACATCGCGCCAGTAGCCGTCGTCGATTAGCCGACGGGTTTCCTCCGTGGCTGGACAGTGCAGGGTTACCACGTCCGCCGCCGCGACCTCGCGCAATGAGTGCGCCCGCCGCCAGCCGTGCGCGAGCTCAACGCCCTCATCTCGGTGCGGGTCGTAGAAGACGATCCTCATCCCGAACGCCTGCGCCCTGAGCGCCACACTTGTGCCGATGCGGCCGAGTCCTACGACGGCCAACTCCCGATCCCGGAGACGGAATCCGTTTTGGAGGTCCGCCTGCCAGGCACGCGCGCCCCCCATGCGCAAGTTTTCGGACCGCGCTGTCAGGTTGCGGCTCAGGTCCAGGACCATGGCGAGGGTATGGTCCGCCACATCGGTTGTGCCGTAGGCCGGCACGGAGTCGAAGTGGAAGCCGGCCGCTTTGGCGGCGTTGACGTCGACGTTGTCCACGCCCACGCCGAGCCGGACGATGGCCTCGGCCCGGGGGAATTGGGCCAGCCGCCGGCGGTCCCACCGCTCCCGGTGATCGGCGATGATGCCGACGATCTCATCCGGCTGAGTCACGTCCTCCGAGCGGTCGACCACAATGAGGTTAAAACCCGCGGTGGCGATGGCGTCCCGCGCTGCCCCGCACGGTTCTTGGTCGGACTGCCACAAAATCGTCTTGGGTGTCATGCCTCCCCTTTGGCCTGTGCCGCGCAGTCGTAGAAGGCGGCAAGCTCGGCGGGGCCCCAATTGGTGTCGAAGATCGTCCTGAGGGCCTCGTACCAGCTGCGCACGAAGAAGTCCCACCCGTCGGCAGCCCGTCCGCCGCTGTCTGCGGCGGCGGCGCGGACACGAGTGAGGAAGGGCCGCTCTCCCCGGTAGTTCAGTTCCCAGAACAGCGACCGGGCCGGCAGTGGGGTCCCCTCGGTGAGCGGAGAGCCGGGCACGTCCTTGCCCATGCCGGTCGCGTTGACGACCAGCGCCCCCGGCAGCGCCGCGGCGACGACGTCGTTGTTGAGGCTGGCGGCCAGCAGTTCGATCCGTGCACCGGCCGGTTCGGTGGCGAGAATACGGCGCACCTCCCGCTGCCGCTCGGCGGAAGCCTCCGTGATCACCACACGCTCGACCGCGGGATGGCGTGCGAGTTCTGTCGCCACCGCCAGCCCTGCGCCGCCCGCGCCCAGCACCACCGCCTGACGCCCACCGTGCTGCCACAAGGCGTGCCCGAGGAAGTCCTCGATGACGTGCCGACTGGCGGCGACGTCGTGCGCAGAGGCGTGCAGGCCGCCGTCCTTGACGCGGAGTGTTCCGACCTCGTTGAGTCGCCGGACGTCATTTGTCACGGACGCATAGCCGCCCAGATCCCGGCCAAGCTCAGCCTTGTGGCCAGTGAAGAGCGCCCCGACGGCGCTTTCGTCGGAGCGGAGCAGCGACAGCAGGGCGTCGCGAGAGCTGCCCGGCGGCGCGTTGACACAGACCAGCCGGATCGGCAGGCTCATGGCTTCGGACCACAGCGGAAGGCACCGGGCACCGGCCGACGCGTGGGCGGTGATGCCGACGTAGTAGACGGAGGACGTCTCGTGTCGTCTCGGGCCTGTGATGACTACCTTGGAGATACGGGGAGCCGGCCGACCCCCCGCCGCCGTGGTCAACATGCGTACTCCGGGCGGCTCGGCCGAGAGGTTCCGTCCAGGGCGCTGAGAGCCAGCTGCCGGGTCCAGAGCACACCCACGTCACGCGGGCCCGATCCCTCGTACTCCACGACCAGTCCGCCCTGGTATCCCGAACCGCGTACGTAGTCGATCAGTGGCGTGTGGCGAGCTGTGTCGGACCCCTCCGGGCCGTCGGGGTCGTGGACCTTCACATGGATGTGCACGATCCGGGCCGCGAGTGTGCGGAAGGCTCGCGCAAAGCTAGCCCCCGGGAGGTAGCCGCCGTCTACGCAGACGCCCAGGTTCGCGCGGTCGATCGCGTCGAGCAGCTCCGGAAGCAGGTCGAGGTCGCTGGACAAACCTCCGTGGGTCTCCACCGCGAGCGTCACTCCCAGAATTGCGGAGTAGTCGGCGAGTTCCGTGAAAGCGGTCGCGACTCGCTCCACCGCCGGCTGTGAGACCTCCGCGACCCCGGTCCAGAGGCGGACGGTCTGCGCGCCGAGCCGGTGAGCGGTGCTGATCCCCTCACGGGCCTTGTGGATTTCCTGTTTAAGGGACCGGGACGGATCGGTGAAGTCGTTGCGTATCGCGAAGCTCGGGCAGACCAGTTTGCGGCCGCCGAGATCCTCGAGGGCCGGCTGGGCGTGAGCAGCCGAGGGTACGGTGCGGTCGCACAGTTCCACGGAGGTGAAACCCAGCCGTGCCGCTTGGTCCAGGAAGTCAGTCCGAGTCATGGTGCCGCCTCGCAGTCCGTCGCCGTAACTCGACACCCCGAGGCTGATGCGGGCAAGGTGCGCACGCTCCGTCACCGGATCTCGACCTCCCCACCGACCAGTTGGCGCAGCATGCTGATTTGCCCCAGGTGCAGGAAGGTGTCGGCCAGGAGCGCGACAAGCCGTTCCTCGACGGTGTGGACGTTGCCCAGAGTCGGGCTGGTGACCAAGCGCGCCGCGTCGGCGCCGGGAGCGGACCGCAGATAGGTTGCGGCCCTGCGCTGAACGGCCTCGTGGTACGCGAGCAGGGCAGCCGTGGAGGGTGGTGCGAAGGACGCCGCCTCGGACGCAGAGTGACCGAAGCCGGTGTCCGCCGGATCGGCAGGGCGGCCGAACTTCTCCGCCCAGCCGGCCGCAGTCCACAGCTGCGGGTCGCCCGCGATCTCCGACAAGTTGCGGTCCATGCCACGGGAGAGGTGCCAGGCGGTCCACCCGATGGAGTTGACGTTCCCGCGCCCTCGTGCCCCCAACTGCGGACCCTCCAACGCCTCGAGAACCGCCACAAATTCGGTATTGGCCTTCTGGAACTGCTTCAGGGCCAGCGATTGCCATGACCGCGCGGAACTCAATGTCGTACCTCGGTGTTCTTGCGGACGCCCGTTGCGTCTTGGTTGTACGGGTTGACCTTGCTCCGCACGGAGTACAGGAAGGAGTCGGTCATGCGTGCTTTCTGCGCCGAGCTGAAGAACTCACGTGAGACATTCCCTGCCCACAACATGCCGGAGTCGGTGAGTCCGATGCGCCCGGCGGCGTGCCACAGGTAGCCCGACTGGACGAGCTTTTCCACCGTTGGGGCGAAGACGGAGTCGTAGAACGGGATGTCAGCGATGTCGATCTCCAGCAGCATCGACGGGAAGAGCACCATGAGCCGGTGGGCCTCCTCCTCTGGTGTGCAGACGGCTCCGAGCTCCAGTGGCAGCGTGCCGGATTCCAGCGCCTCGATGTACTCGGTGATGGAACTGGTGTTGATGAAGTGGCGGCGGCCCACGAAGCCCCGGGCAGAGGGACCGACACCTAGCGCCTCAGCCCGCTGCCGCAGGCGCCCCTGACTCACCTCGATGAACTCGTGGTGGGCCGGCGTGACGAAGGTGTACGAACGGGCCGGCCGCCAGCCGATGTCCGCCATCCTGGCCTTGATTTGTTGGAACATCGCCAGATTCTGCTCGTTCGACGGCCGGTGGGAGTACGTGTTCCCGCCCTGCACCCGCTCCTTGAACGTCGTGTTCTCCCACAGCGTCAACGGATAAAAATCAATGTAGTCGGGCCCCAGTTCCAGTCCGCGGGTGATGTCGTCGTCGAGTGTCTGCTGGGTCTGGTCCGGCAGGTTGTACAGGATGTCGATGGCGAACTCGCCGATCCCGACATCGCGGATGGTGTCCGCTGCGCGGAGCAGGTCCGGGATCGTGGGCTTGACACCGAGTTTCCGGCGCAGTTCCTCTTTGAACGTCTGCACTCCGAAGCTGACCCGGTTGACGCCGAAGGATCGCAGCATCCGCAGCAGGTCAGGGCGGCTCAGCGTGAGGGCGTCGCCCTCCATGGTGATGACCGCATCCTTCTTGAGGGGAAAACTCTCGTGTATGGTCTGCAGCACTTTTTCCAGGTACTGCGGTTCCACAGACGTGGGCGTACCACCGCCGAACTCAACCCATTCAAGGGTTCGCCCCTGGAGGTAGGCCGACTCGCCGAGCATGCGCAGTTCACGGACCATCGCGTCAAAGAAGCGCTCTTTGAGCTCGGGGGCCGTCGCCTGGTTCAGCACCTTCATGAACGGGCAGAAGTGGCACAGGTAGTCGCAGAACGGCACGTGGATGTACATCGAGTACGGGTCGCGCCTGTCCCCCGGGTGGTCGAGAAACTCCGCAAATCCCCGGGCGTCGGTGATGGCGTCGGTGTGCCGGCTCAGCTTGGGATAGTAGAAGAACTCGCGCAGCCTGTTGTTGAATTCCAAAGTGGTGTTCATGTCTCTCCTCGGACGCGGTCACTGGACATCGCGAAGACCTCGTGGAGCGATGGTTCGGCCGAGCTCGGCCGGTAGATCGACGTCACCGGCGAACTCGTTCAGGAGGCTACTGAGCGCCGCCCGCTCCGCGTCCGTCCTGTGGCTGTGCGCGACGACTTCGCGCACTTCGGCGGCGTCGTAGACCGGATCCTCGAAGTAGTGCATAGGTTCGTGCGTGGGAAAGCAGTCGAACCCCACAAGGACCAGACGGCGTACGGCCTGATGGCTCGTCATGGCCTGCACGGCGACCAGTCCGGACGAGGGGTTCCTCCCCGAGGCATCGTCAGCCGGTATATCCAGCCTCGCGTAGAGCTGGGCGAAGCTCTGCTGGGGAATCCAGGCGGTGGGCAAGTCGCCCAGCTCGGGGCGGTTGCGGAGCATTACGCCGAGTCCGGCGTTGTGAGCGAAGGCCGGACCTGCGGGCCGAGAGACGAGTACCGCTCGCACACCGTCCGAGCGAAGCCGTTCAGCGGTGTAAGTGTGCAGGAGATGAGAGACGAACAGGTCCGTCCTCTCGCCGGTATGCTTTTCGAAGCCTTGCACCGCGTAGCCGTTCATACGAACGACGAGATCGCACGCATCAATGATGCGTCCGAACTCCGAGCGACCGGCCGAGGGGCCGTTCCCCACAAGCGCGACGGACTCGACCTGGCCGAACTGTTCTTCGAGCCATGTGGCGTCATACGATCTGAACACGGCCGCCTCTTCCGGTAAGTCCGGCAATGGTGATCGAGTGGAGGGCGTGCGGGGCGCCCCCGGCCAGTCCTTGGGCGGCCGCGGCCCTGCGGCGGCTCTCCAAGTCGGACCGCCGACCGCCGTGGCCTTCCACCAAGCCGGCTGCCCCACTAAGCCCGCCGAGCACGTTGAGGGCGGCGGTCAGCACCTTCACCGCCTCGAACTTGCCAATGGCCGCTTGGTCAGCCGGGACAGTACCGTGGGTGGCGTACCCGGAGCTCAGGACGCGGACCAGTGACGTCACCGTGGTCAGCCGGCTGACGAGTTCGGCCACCTGGTGCTCGACCGACGAGTGGCTTAGCAGTGTCCCGGCCGGCCGGGCGGCCTGCCCCCGGCTGTGGATGTCGGACACCACCGACCAGGCCGCGCTGCAGCTCATCAGGGCCAGGAACAGCCGCTCCACGGAGAGCACCGGACCGAGCTGGAAGGCTGCCATCGCGGTGCCACCGAGCAGCGCGCCGGAAGGCACGTGCACACCGGTGAGACTGACCGTGCCGGTGCCCAGCAGCTCCAGACCGCGGCCCATCGACGTCGCGGCCACCTGGAGTCCAGGGGCGTTCCTGGAGACCAGGAACAGTCCGGTCCTGGCCTGCTGGGTGCCGACAGCCGCGGAGACGAGGAAGTGGTCGGCGATCACGGCGTTGCTGACGAAGCGCTTCTCCGCGTCGAGTAAGTATCCGCCGTCCACTGCCCGGGCTGTGGAGGATAATCCGGTGAGTGAGGACGCGCTGCCGGCCTCGCTTAGCGCCACGGCGACTACGGCCGAGCCGCAGGCGAACCCGGAGAGGAGGACGTGTTGATCCGCCACTCCATATCGGCGGACCGCCGAGGCCACCACATCGCTCTGCATCCAAAGTGGCAGGTCGAGCAGCCAGTTGCGGCCCAACTCCTCGGCCACCACCAGGGAGTGGCGTCGTGCGTCCACGCCGATCGACTCGGCTCCCACCAGGCAGCCGGCCGAGGCGGCCTCCTCCCAAATGCGCCGTAACCTTGCATGTGGCAGCGAAGGTACGCCTTGCTCGGCGCTCTCCGCCCAGGTGCGCAGCAGGGACCGCAAGTCCTCCCTCGATGAGGAGGCGACTACCGCGTTGGCCATCGTGTCTCCGCCCACAGCCGTACCGCTTGGCGGCCCGGGCGGTCGTACGCCGCTCGGACGGCATCGCCCACCATGGCCGGCCAGGATTGCGGATCGATGCCGTGCTGTGCGAGGAACGCCAGGGCGACCCGCTCGAGCCCGACGCCGACGCACGCAGTCGAGGCGAGCGCACCGTCAGCGAGGCCGATGCCGTACGCGCTGGCCAGGTACTCCCCGTGCGCGTTGAACGACGCGGCGGCGACCGACTCTCCGTCCCCCAGCGACAGCCGCAGCTCCGATTTCGACCCGATCATCTGTTGCGCGGCCGCCATGGCGGCGCCGTTGTCGGCAAGGAAGAAAGGGTCGTGCGCAGTCTCGCAGGTGCCGGCCAGGTCCAGGTCATCGCAAAGCGCCGTGACAAGTTCGCGGTACCCATGCAGGCCGGACCGTACCTCCTCCCGGCCGCCGACCCACACCGTCTCCCTGATAGTGAAGTCCCAGAGCCGACGGAAGGGTGACTCGTAACGATGCTCGAAACGGAACGAGCTGCCGACAGCGGTGAACACCCGAAGGCTGTCCACCCGGGTGTCGGCCATACCGTCGTACACGTAGTAACACATGGTCGGTGGCAAACAGTATTCGACTGGCACTGTCGCTGAGCCAAGGTCCCGCAGCGTTCCACCGCCGCGGCGGTGTCTCCGGAAGAGCTCGAAGTCGTCGGGGGTGTTGCGCAACCGATGCACGGTCATCAGGAGGTTGGGGAAGGAGTCGAGGTAGCCACCCCGTTCCAGGACCGACGAGCCGAGGAGCGTCGGGAAACGGTGTTGTTCGGCTGCCATGAGATCCGTGGACAGCGCCGCGAACAGATCGTCCAGCACGCCCACGAGGTCGGCGTATACGCCCTTGAAGCTGACCGTCCCGGGCCCGTGAATCCGTGCGTGGCCCGCGGAGACCAATTCGTCGATGACGGCGTCGGTGCGGATTGCCGCCGCGGCGTCCGAGGGCCGGCATGACGTCCAGATCCGCTTGGCCTCGATGGAACGCAGTCCCTGAATCTCCGCCATCAGCGTCTCGACCAGCCGGGCAGACTGCTGTGCCGCCATGAGGGATCCGCTCAGCCGCAGCCCGGTGATCTCCCCGCCGTCCTCGATCAGGGAGAAATCATCGATACCTTCGTCCAGGTATAACACCCGACGTGCGATTTCCGGGCCGAACTTGACCGGAATTCTCTCCGGGAAAGCCAGGTCTGCATAGCTCATGCAACTACCGGTCCGTCCGAGTTTTCCTGCACGAGGTCGGCGATCGATCGCGGAGTCGAGAACCGCTCAAATCTGAACTCGCTCTCCGGTATGGACACCTTGAGGGAGTCCTCTATGTAACTCATGAGAGTGATGATCCCGAGCGAGTCCAGTTGGCCAGTGTCAAGAACCTGGGTGTCCGCCGTCACCTCACCGCGCCAGCCCGGCATCTTCGCCAGGAATTCCAGGATATTTTCCAGAATCTCGTTTTGCTCCATGGGGTGGCTTCCTGTCACAGTAGTCGTGCGGTTTCTTCCACAGCCTTCGAAATCACCCGCTTGTCGCGCGGTCGTACGGTGTGGTGGTGGCGGTAAATCCGTTCTCCCTCAGCCACCATTCCGTCCGCGCCGCGCCGTCGGGATTGTCGATGTCCAACCCTCCGGTCTGGAGGAGAGGGGCCATGCGACGGCCGGTCCAGCGGAAGGGAAGCTGTCCCGCGGAGAGGTTGGTGCACCTGTCGCGCAGCACCCAGACCGACCCGTCGCAGAAGTAGACGTCCCCCTGTGAATCGCGGTCGCACGACGCGCCGGGGATCGAGTCCACGTCCACGAAGGGCGCGATGAGCCCGTTATCGTCGATGCGCCGGGCCCGGACCGGCGAGTATTCGTTGTATCGGGAGACGGTGAGGGCGCTGTCGAGTTCCGGGGCGGCCTCCAGCATGGCGACGCCTTTGTCGATGATCCCAGGCGTGATGGTTGCCGAATTGCACAGCAGGAGTACGAAGATTCCGAACGGTCCCCGCTGACGGACCATCTCCTTGTAACCATGCACGACGACGTCCTCAACCAGTGCGTCGCTGGTGGCCAGTGCGGGAGGCCGGTCGATGATCTTGGTGCCATGGGAGCGACCGATCGAGGCTATCTCGGCGTCGTCGGTGCTCAGGTAGACCTCGTCGACGGATGCGCTGTTGGCGGCAGCCAGGAGCGGATAGACCATCATGGGCCGGTCCAGGACCTTGCTCGTGTTCTTCCGGGGCAGTCCTCGGCTGCCACCCCGGCCGATCAGGAGCGCGGGATACATGGGGTCCCTCCCTTTCACTGTGAGCATTCGCCGCACGGGCAGGTGTCATTGGATCGGTTGACCGGCAGCGGTGGGCCGGACGCCCTCGGTCGGGTGGGCGGGAACCTTTTGGTCAGGAAAAGCGCACAGCGGAAGAACTCCCGTTGCCGGGATCCAGTCAGGTTCCGGTGATTTCCGTTGCTGGGTCAATAGGACCCACATGACGTCCGCCTACTCCGACGCACGGCTCCATTGCCTGCCAGCGGAGAGGGGCGGATATTGCTCATGAATTGGTGAACAGAGTGTGCGATTGCCCCGGTATGTCAAGTGCGTTTCGAAGCCCCCAGGGGTGGCGGACAAACCAGAGAATACGCAGCGCCTCGGATCTTTGTCCAGGGCATGATAGGTGGGTTTCTGGCCACACCAGGAAGCCGTTCCAGCCATTGATCCTTCGTGACGGCATCGATCGCCAATTGGCTAATAATACCCGTTCCCCGGGTGTTAAGTGGCGCTGCTGACTCGTTGCGTGATGGTCGCTTCGCCCGGTTCTTCCGTTATGCTGCGGAAGCGGAAGACGCCCCGCCTCCCGTGAACCGTGACGATTTGACTGCGCCAGTCGACGTGAACCTGCAGTCCGGGGGCGCTTTTCGGTCAACCTGACATATGACGGTTGATCTTCCCGTTCCTCAGCGTCTAGTGTGCCGTTGTCTTGCTAGTCCACAGGCGCAACGGCCGACACCTGAACCTGCAACAAGTCAGGAGCGGCGGAATTTTACATCCCGTCTTTCTGAAGTGTCATCGCCACTGATATCGGGACATGGATGCGTGAAATTTCCCGTTCCGAGTAAGGGTGGGTGCGGCGAGGCCACATCCGCCCGCCGAGCCACCGACGACTGTGCCCCTTCCGGCTTCGGAGGGCTCCGGAGCCGGACGAGACCCACAGTTAGCCACCTGTTCCTTCTCTGCGGCCGACCGAGTGCAGTGCGGCGATCGCCGCCACCGCCACGCCCGCGCATCAGTACCCGAGCCGGGGGCGTTTGTGCGGTACGTGCGGCTTCATTACCCCGCTCCTGCGGGGGGACCTGGCCAGCGCATCCGATCGAGGAGACCATGAGTGCTCCCATTGTCTTATGCCCAGCGACGTCTGTGGTTCCTCGACCACGTGGAGGACTTGGGGGCGGCCTACAACCTTCCCGTGGCACTCCGGTTGTCCGGTCCGCTCGACACCCCGGCACTCCGCGAGGCGCTGACGGACCTGGTGGAGCGTCACGAGCCGCTACGCACGGTCTTCCCCGACGCCGACGGCGAGCCGTATCAGCGCATCCTCGACTCCAACCGGGCCCGGCCTGGCCTGCCGGTCGTGCCGGTACCCGAGGACCAACTGGACGCCGCGCTGCGCACCGCCATTGCGCAGCCCCTCCGCATTGGCGAGCTGCCCCCCTTCCGCTGCACGCTGTTCCGCACTGGGCCGGACGACTTCGTCCTGCTGCTGGTCATTCACCACATCGCCTCTGACGGCTGGTCGTGGTCGCCGCTAGTCCGCGATCTCGCGACGGCCTATCGGGCCCGCGCAGCTGGGCTCACGCCGCAGTGGGACGAACTACCAGTAAAATACATCGACTTCACCCTCTGGCAGCGCGAGTACCTGGGCGATCTGGCTCAGCCGGACAGTGTGCACGCCCGGGAGGCGGCCCACTGGCGGCGGGTCCTGGCCGGTCTGCCCGAGGCCCTGTCCCTGCCGACCGACCGTCCCCGCCTGCCGGTCGCCGGCCACCAGGGGGGCCGCGTCTCTTTCCGCTGCGGACCGGAGCGGTACCGCGCGCTGGTGGAGCTGGCCGCCGCGCACCGCTGCACCTCTTTCATGGTTCTGCACGCCGCGCTGGCCGTACTGCTGGGCCGGTTGGGGGCCGGCGATGACATCCCTATCGGTGCCGCCGTCTCAGGCCGCACTGAGGAACCACTCGGCGACCTCGTGGGCTTCTTTGTCAACACCGTGGTCCTGCGCACAGACCTGTCCGGCGCCCCCTCCTTCCGCGAGATCCTGGAACGCGTGCGCGATACAGACCTGGAGGCGTACGCCCATCAGGACCTGCCCTTCGACCTGCTGGTCCAAGCGGTGAACCCGCGACGGACCCTCACCCACCATCCGCTGTTCCAGGTGATGCTCGCCTTCGAGACCCGGCGGACTGACCTGCCGGATTTCGGCCGGATCGGTGCGGTGCCGGTAGCGGTGGACGGCCCGGCGACTGCGAAAGTCGATCTGACCTTCCAACTAGTCGAGCATCAAGATGAGCAGGGCATCCCGCTCTCGCTGGACGGATACCTCGAATACGCCACAGATCTTTTCGATGCAGACACCGCCGAGGCCATCTGCACCAGGTTGCTGCGGGTGCTCGACACCGTCCTGGCAGACCCCAGCTGCCCCGCATCGGAGATCGATCTGATCACCACCGCAGAACGGCGTCTGGAACTGGTGGAGAGCAACGACACCGCCCGGGAAGTTCCGGTCTCCACCCTGCCCGCCGTCCTGGCTGAGCAGGCGGCTCGTACTCCGCATGCCCCCGCCGTTGTCGACGGCCAGGTCACTTTGACCTACGCCCAGCTCCACCTCCGCGCCGACCGGCTGGCCGGACGGCTCGCAGCGGTCGGCGCCGTTCCGGGCCGTGTCGCGGCGCTCGCGCTGCCGCGCTCTCCGGAACTGGTGGTGGCACTGCTGGCGGTGCTCAAGGCTGGATGCGCCTACCTACCTCTGGACCCAGAACTCCCAGCCGGGCGCATGGCGGACATGCTGCGGGACGCGTGGCCGGTGTGTATCCTCACGGACCGTGCCACGCGCGACATAGTGCCCATCGCTGACGCAGCAGTCCTGCTCATCGACGACCCGGCGGACGAGGAGCCTGCGGGCGAGGACGCCCCCGCGGTCGGGGCCAGCCTCACACCGGATCACCCCGCGTACGTGCTGTTCACCTCCGGCTCTACTGGGCGGCCGAAGGGCGTTGTTGTTTCGCACGCCGCGCTCGACAACCGGCTGCGCTGGATGCAAGGCGCCTTCCCGCTCGCGGCCGACGACCGCGTGCTGCACAAGACCCCGTGCGGGTTCGACGTCTCGCTGTGGGAGCTGCTGTGGCCACTGCGGGAGGGCGCGGTGCTGGTGCTGGCGGCGCCCGACGAGCAGCGGGACCCTTTACTGCTGGCCCGCACCATACGGGAGCGGCACGTCACCGTTGTGCACTTCGTGCCGTCGCTGCTGGAGTTGTTCCTCGCCGAACCGGACGCCGTCGCCTGCACGGGCCTGCGGCGGGTGGTCTGCAGCGGAGAGGCGCTGAGCCGGGAAACGGTACGCCGTTTCCACCAGGTACTACCCGGCGTCGCGCTGGAGAACCTGTACGGACCGACCGAGGCCGCCATCGACGTGACCCACCATTCCTGCGCTGCCGGGGAGGAGGGGCTGGTGCCGATTGGGCGCCCGGTGTGGAACACCCAGGCCTATGTGCTGGACCAGGCGCTGCGCCCCTGCCCGCCCGGAGTCGTGGGCGAGCTATACCTCGGCGGGCTCCAACTCGCCAAGGGCTACCTGGGGCAGCCGGGGCTGACCGCCACGCGGTTCGTCGCGGATCCGTATGGGCCGCCCGGCGCCCGCCTCTATCGCACCGGCGATGTCGTGCGGCGGCGGACCGACGGGGCGATCGACTACCTCGGCCGGGAGGACCAGCAGGTTAAACTGCGCGGCCAGCGGCTGGAGCTGGGCGAGATCGAGAACATCCTGGCGCAGGACGCAACCGTCGGCTCCGCGTGCGCCGTGCTGCGTACCGACAGCACCGGTGAGCGGCGACTGTTCGCCTATGTCACCCCGGCGCGCGGTCCGCGTACGCCAGGGAGACCTGAGCCTGCGGGCATGGTGCCTGGGTGTCCTGATCCAGACGGGCTGCGCGATCTGCTGGCGGACCGGCTGCCGGCCTACATGCTGCCCGCGGCCGTCATTGTTCTCGGCCAGCTGCCGCTGAGCCCGAACGGCAAGCTGAACCGTGCGGCTCTGCCGGCTCCACCGGTACCCGCCGCCGGGTCGGGACCGGAGCCCCGCACGCCCCATGAGGAGGCGGTCGTCCACATCTTTGCCGACCTCCTCGGCCTGCCTTCCGTGGGTGTCGAGGACGACTTCTTCGTCCTCGGCGGCCACTCGCTGCTGGCCGTCCGACTGGTCGGGCGGCTTCGGCAGGCGCTGGGCGTGGACGTCTCGGTGCACGACGTCTTCCGTCGGCCGACGGCGGCGGCGCTGGCCCGTACGGCGCTCGAACGGGCTGGGGCGGCGCAGGTTGCGGAGGACAGCGCGCCCGGCGCGGTGCGGCACGATGGCGCCCCACGGCGGTCCGGGACTGTCCCCCTGCTGCCGCTTCGCCCCGGTACCGGAGGCCCGCCACTCTTCTTCGTGCACCCGGGGACTGGTTGGAGCTGGTGTTATCTGCGCCTGCTGGAGCACTTGGACGCCAGCCTGCCGGCGTACGGGCTTCAGGCACGCGGCCTGAACGGTGAGCCGGATGAGGATGAGCTGCCGTGCAGCGTCGAGGAAATGGCCGAGGACTACATCGCGTGCATTAAGGAGGTCCAGCCCACCGGCCCGTATGCACTGCTCGGCTGGTCCTTCGGCGGACAGGTCGCGCACGCGATGGCGACCCGGCTGCACGAAGCGGGGGAGCGGGTGGACCTCCTCGTGGTATTCGACAGCTACCCCTGGCCTCGGAGTGCAGTTCTGGAGGAGCCCGACGAGGGGGAACTCCTGCGGACGGCGCTGGAGAACCTGACCGGTGGTCCTGCCGACCTCGCAGTTTGGCCCGTGAGCGAGATGCCGGGAGCGGCCGTGGTCGGGGACGCGGTCGTGTACGAAGTGCGCCGCCGGTTCGCGCCTTTGGCAGACGCTGACGCGCACCAGGTGCAGTCCGCGATCCGGGTCGGGATGAACAACGTCCGGCTGCTGCATCGTTTCGTCCCCGGCGGCTTCGCAGGGGACCTGACCCTTCTAGCCGCCCGGCGCGGTCCGCTGGGCCACGGCCTGCCGGACGACATGCCAGCTGGCGAGCTCCCGGCGCAGGCCCCAACCGAGCCACCACTAGCGGGCGGCTGGCGGGACCACGTCAGCGGCCGGATCACGGTCGTGCCCATCGACTCCGGACACTTCGACATGTTTACCACTGCCGCCGCCGAGGTCGGGCGGTTGCTCTCCCCCATCCTGGCAGCGGCCGTGCTTCGGCACAACGAATCTTCGGAGGAGCAGCGTTCATGAGCAACCCGTTCGACGACCCCGAGGCGTCCTTCCATGTCCTTGTGAACGAGGAGGGGCAGTTCTCTCTGTGGCTCGCCGGAATTCCCGTGCCAGCGGGCTGGTCGGTCGCGCTCGGAGACCGCGGGCGCGAGGAGTGCGTCGCGTATGTGGATACCCACTGGACTGACATGCGGCCCCACGGGCTGGTCGAGCGCATGGACGCCGCCATCCATGCAAGGGAGGGCGCGTGACCTCCGAGGATGCCCTCGCGCTGAAATCGCCCGCGCGGCTGTTCGCGGCTCAGGCCGCGCGTACGCCACACGCCGTCGCTCTGGAGTGCGGCGGCGAGACGCTGACCTACGCCCAGTTGGACGCTCGCGTTGACCGCGTCGCGTCTCTGTTGCGCTCGCACGGCGCAGGCCCCGAGCGGCTGGTCGCGCTCTCATTCCGTCGCTCGCCCACTCTGGTGACCGCCCTGCTGGCCGTGGCAAGGACGGGCGCCGCCTACTTGCCGATCGACCCCGCACACCCGGCGGAACGCATCGCGGCGGTCCTCCACGACGCGGCGCCCGCGCTCCTGCTGACCGAACCAGGCTCATCCATTGCCGTCACCCGGCCCGCTGCCGACGGCCTCTCCGAGCTGCGCGTGCGGCGGCTCGCCCTGGACGAGGACGGCCAGGCGTGGGACGGCGACGTGGTCCTCGCGACCGGCGAGCAGCCCGAAGACTCCGCGGCGGCCCGCCCGGCGGCAGTCTTCGCGGAGAACATCGCCTACGTGCTGTACACCTCTGGCTCCACCGGGCGTCCCAAGGGCGTGGCAGTGACCTTCGGCAATATCGCCAACCTGCTGCACTCATTCATCGAGCGGCTGCGGTTGTCGGCCGCGGACCGGTTCCTGGCCGTAACCACGGTCGGGTTCGACATCGCGGCGCTGGAGATGTTCGTCCCCCTACTGAGCGGGGCGGTACTGGTGCTGGCGACGGACGAGGAACAGCGCGATCCGGACCGGCTCGCTCGCGTCGTCGAGCGGCGCGGTGTCACGGTCCTCCAAGCGACCCCCGCCCTGTGGCAGGCGCTGCTCGAAGCGGGCCCGGTGGACCTTTCCGGGGTGCGGGCGCTGGTCGGCGGCGAGGCGCTGCAGCCGAAACTGGCCCGCGACCTCTACCGGCGGTCGCGTGAGCTGACCAACCTCTACGGGCCGACCGAGACGACCGTGTGGTCCACCGCGATGGCCCTGGACGCGGAGCGCCACCTGGACCGGCCGCCCTTGGGCGAGCCGGTCCAAGACACCCTCCTGTACGTGCTGGACGCGGGCTTGCGCCCGGTGCCAGCGGGGGAATCCGGCGAACTGTACATCGCGGGTGCCGGAGTCGCCCGAGGGTACCGCGACCGGCCCGGGCTGACGGCGGCTCGATTCGTGGCCGATCCGTTCGGTCCACCTGGGACGCGGATGTACCGCACCGGGGACCTGGTGCGTTTGGGGGCCAGCGGGGAGCTGGAGTTCCTGGGACGGTCCGACTTCCAGGTGAAGATCCGTGGGTTCCGGGTGGAGCTGGGCGAGGTGGAGGCGGTGGTCGTAGAGGCACCGGACGTCGCGCGGGCGGTGGCGATGGTCCGCGAGGACCGGCCGGGGGACCGACGGCTGGTGGCGTACGCGGTCGCATCCCCGGGGCGGCGGGCCGACCCTGTCGCCTTACGGCGTGCGGTGGCCGGGAAGCTGCCGGACCACATGGTCCCGTCCGTCGTAGTCGCGCTGGACGAGTTGCCCCTGACGCCGAACGGGAAGGTCGACCGGGCCGCTCTGCCGGTACCGGACTACGGCGCCGCCACGCTGGGGGGCGTGCCACGCGACGCGCGAGAGGAGGCGCTGTGCGGCCTGTTCTCGGAAGTGCTGGGGGTACCGGAGGTCGGCACCCGCGACAGCTTCTTCGACCTGGGCGGCCACTCACTGCTAGCCACCCGGCTGATCGCCCGGATCCGCTCGCGGCTGGGCAGCGACCTGTCCGTACGCGACCTGTTCGACCACCCCACCGTCGAAGGCGTTGTCGGCCGCCTCAGCGCACCCGCCGACCCGCGCCCCGCCCTGACGCCCGGGGCGCGCCCGGAACCGCTGCCGCTCGCGTACGCCCAGCGACGGATGTGGTTCCTCAACCGGCTGGACGGGCGGACCGCCACCTACACCATGCCGCTCGCGCTCTCCCTGCGCGGACCGCTGAACCGGGACGCCCTGCGGCACGCCCTAGCCGACCTCGTCGCCCGTCACGAGAGCCTGCGCACCGTCTTCCCCGCGGTCGGCGGGGAGCCCCGACAGCAGATCCTGACCGCGGAGCGGGCCCGGCCGCCGCTGACCGTAGCCGAGCCGGGCGACCCGGCGGAGGCCACCCGACTGCGCAGGGCGTTCCTACGCGAGGGCTTCGACGTCACCACCGAGCTGCCGCTGCGCGCTATGCTCCTCGCGCTTGCACCCGAGGAGCACGTACTGCTGCTGGCTGTGCACCACATCGCCTGCGACGGGTGGTCCCTGGCCCCGCTGGCCCGCGACCTGCTGGACGCCTACGCCGCGCGGACTCGGGACCGCCCGCCGGCTGAACCGCCCCTGCCCGTCCAGTACGCCGACTACGCGCTGTGGCAGCGCCGCCTGCTGGGCGCCGCGGATGACGGCGACAGCATCCTCGCGCGGCAGCTCGACTATTGGCGCAAGGCGCTGCAGGGCATGCCGGAACAGCTCGAACTGCCCTACGACCGTCCGCGGCCGCCCCGGGCCTCTTACCGCGGCGCCACCTCCACGCTGCGCCTCGACGCCGGCCGGTACAGCGACCTGCTGCGGCTGTCCCGCGCGTCGGGCGGGACCGTCTTCATGGCCGTGCAGTCCCTGGTCGCCGCGTTGCTCACGCGGCTCGGCGCGGGCACCGATATCCCGCTCGGCAGTCCGGTGGCCGGCCGGACCGACGAGCGGCTGGACAGCCTGGTCGGCTTCTTCGCGAACACGCTGGTGCTGCGCACCGACACCTCTGGCGATCCCACTTTCCGCGAGCTGCTGGAAAGGGTGCGGGACGCCGACCTCGACGCGTTCGGCCACCAGGACCTGCCGTTCGAGTCGCTGGTCGAGGCGCTGGCGCCGTCCCGTTCGACGGCCCGCCACCCCCTGTTCCAGGTCCTCGTCGTATCGCAGAACAATGAGCGAGCGTCCTTCGCCCTGTCCGGGCTCGACGTCGAGCTCGATTCATCACCGCTCGACGTCGCCAGGTTCGACCTGGCCTACAGCATCGATGAGCGGTTCACGGCCGATGGGGACCCGGCGGGTCTGGATGTCGCCGTCGAGTACGCCACAGACCTGTTCGAACCGGTCACGATCGAACGGCTCAATGGATACCTGCTCCGGCTGCTGGACGCGGTACTGGCCGAGCCCGGAACACCCTTGAGCAGACTGGACATCCTCTCGGCCGAGGAGCGCGGGCACTTGCTGGCGGCCAGCAGCGCGACCGGCCACGAGACCTCCGGCGCAAGCCTGCCGAAGCTGGTCGACGATCAGGTGGCACGGACACCTGACGCGGTGGCTGTCGTGTACGAGGAGCAGTCCGTCACCTATGCGGAGCTCAACGGGCGCGCAAACCGAATGGCCCGGATGCTGATTGCGGCAGGTATCGGCCCCGAGGAGACCGTGGCCCTGCTGATGCCACGCTCGGTCGACCTGCTGGTCGCCCTCCTCGGCGTCGTCAAGGCGGGCGCGGCGTACTTGCCGGTAGACCCCGACTATCCCACCGAGCGCATCGCGTACATGCTGCGGGACACCGCGCCCCGGCGCATCCTGACCACGGCTCGGATGGCAGCGCGGGTGCCGGAGGGTACCGCCGGTGCCGTCGTCGTCGATACCGAGGACGTCGTACGCATGCTCGCCTCCCAGCGCGACGACGACATCACTGACACCGACCGCACCGCGCCCCTGCTCCCCGGCCACCCGCTGTACGTCATCTACACCTCGGGGTCGACCGGGCGGCCCAAGGGCGTGGTGTTCCCCTCCGAAGCGCTGGTCAACCTTTTGGGTTGGCACGCCGAAGCATTGGGCGGGGGTCCGGGTACGACGACCGCGCAGTTCGCCTCGTTGAGCTTCGACGCGGCGACTCAGGAGATCTTCTCCGCACTGACCTCGGGCAAGGTCCTGGCCGTGCCCCGCGATGAGGTCCGCAGGGACTTCGGGCAGCTGGCGCACTGGCTGGCCGACCACCGGATCAATGAACTGATAGCGCCTGCGCCGGTGCTGGAGGGCCTGGCCGAGACCGTCCACGAACTGAACCTGCCGCTGCCCGACCTTGTGCATGTCGTCCAAGGCGGCGAGGCGCTGACCGTCCGATCCGCCCTGCGCGATCTGTGCGCACCCGGTACCGGCCGCACTCTGCACAACCACTACGGTCCCAGCGAGACACACGCCGCCACCTCCTACACCCTCTCCCGTGACGCCATCGGCACCACGACGACCGTGCCGATCGGCTCCCCGGTCTGGAATACCCGCACCTACGTGCTGGACACCTCGCTGCGACCGGTGCCGACAGGGGTGCCCGGAGAGCTGTACATCGCTGGTCGACAGGTGGCCCGCGGGTACCTCAAACGGCCGGGACTCACGGCCGCTCGCTTCGTCGCCGACCCCTACGGTCCTCCCGGGGCGCGGATGTACCGCACCGGGGACTCGGTTCGCCTGCGGGCGGATGGGGAACTGGAGTTCCTGGGGCGCACCGACTTCCAGGTAAAGATCCGTGGGTTCCGCATCGAGCTGGGCGAGGTGGAGGCCGCGGTTGCACGGTCACCGGAGGTCGCGCAGGCGATAGCCGTGGTCCGCGAGGACCGGCCCGGCGACCGGAGGTTGGTGGCGTACGTCGTGGCCCGTGCCGGTCACCTCGTCGAGCAGGCGGCGCTGCGCCGGGCTGTCGCTGACAGCCTTCCCGACTTTATGGTCCCCTTCGTCGTGGTGGTCGACTGCATGCCCCTGACAGCCAACGGCAAGGTCGATCGGCGAGCGCTGCCAGCCCCCGACTACTCGGCCGCAACCGCGGCCACGGGCGGTGGTGTTCCGCGAGACGCGCAGGAGGTGGCGCTGTGCAGCCTGTTCGCGGACATTTTGGGTGTGCAAGAGGTCGGTACTCGCGACAATTTCTTCGACCTGGGCGGACATTCGCTATTGGCCACCCGGCTGATCGCCCGGATCCGATCGGAGCTGGAGCGTGACCTGTCGGTACGCGACCTGTTCGACCACCCCACCGTCGAAGGCATCGCCCTCCGCCTCACCGAATTCACCGCACCTCGCCCCGCCCTTCGCCGCATGCGATCCCTGGCGGTTGTGAACACTGCTGACCACCTACCCAGTGAAAGAGATTGAGAGTTCAGCCATGCTCAACGAGACAGAGATCGCACAGTACAAGCGTGACGGTGTACTCGTCCTGCCCGGTCTGTTCACCCCTGAAGAGGTTGCGGCGCTCCTCGCGGCCTTCGACCGGGATGCCATGTCTCCAGGTGACCACCGCATAGGCGAGTCCGCTGGCGAAGAGGTGCGCGCCTTGTACGCGTCACACCTGCGGCAGCCCGAGTACGCTGCGCTGGTCCGCTCGCCGCGGCTGGTGGGACCGGCCAGGCAGTTGCTGGGCCCGCAGGTTTACCTGTACCAATTAAAGATCAACGCTAAGCCGGCTTTCGGGGGTGACGGCTGGGCTTGGCACCAGGACTATGTCGCCTGGCGGATAGCGGACAACCTCCCGGCACCAGATCTGGTCAACGTGGTGGTCTTCCTCGATGACGTGAACGAGGCCAACGGTCCGATCGCCTTCGTCGCCGGGTCGCACACCGACGGGCTGGTACGCGACGGGCGGAGCGATCGCTGGCGGTCCAATCAGCACCTCGACCCCGACGACATCGCGCTGTCGCCGCAGGAACTGGAAGCGCTGATTGAGCGGCACGAACTGGTTACGCCCACCGGCGCCGCAGGCACAGCCACCTTCTTCCACCCCGAGATCGTTCACGGATCGTCCCCCAATCTGTCGCCCTCCTCGCGCCGGGTCGCCATCGCCACCTACAACGACGTACACAACCTCCCCAGGCCCACCGGCGAGCCCAGGTCGGAGTACCTGGTGTGCCGGGACACCAGGCCGCTGGCCATCGAGGAAGACCGGGCCATCGTGGACAACGGACAGCCCGCCTTCTGAGTCGCTGGTCCGCCGTGCCCCCGGCCCCTCCAGGGCCGTGCACAACCAGAGAAGGGAACGCCTGTGACCACAGCCCGCGCTGTCGTGCTCAAGGACTTCACGACACCGCCCATCGTCACCTCTTTCAACGTGCCGTCGCCAGTGCCAGGCGGTCTGACAGTGGCTTGCCAGTACGCTGGTATCTGCGGTACCGATCTGCACTTGGCCCGCGGCCATCTCGACGTCCCCACGCCGCTTGTGCTCGGCCACGAGGGACTGGGCACCGTCTACGAACTCGGCGACGGGGCCGAGCGTGACAGTAACGGGGACCCGCTCGCCGCCGGTGACACGGTGATGTGGGCGTCCTCGATCACCTGTGGTACGTGCCACGCATGCCGGATCCTGCGGGAGCCGACCCTGTGCACGAACCGGCGCACCTACGGCGTCAACAGGCCCACCACCGAGGCATCACCATTGCGAGGGTCGTGGGCGGACTTCATTAGCCTCGAACCGGGCACGACCGTCATCAAGCTACCCACGGACACTGACCCGGTGGCCGCCATGTCCTTTGCGTGCGCTGGCCCCACGATGATCCACGCCCTGTGGGAGCGGCGCCGAGTACGGCTCGGCGAGACAGTCGTCGTCCAGGGCAGCGGCCCGGTTGGCCTAGCCGCCGCGAGCCTGGCCCAACTCGCCGGAGCCCGTGTCATTCTGATCGGAGGTCCCCCCAGTCGGATCGCCGCCGCCCGCGCGGCGCGGATCGGGGACGAGCACATCGAGGTCGTGGACTCCGGCGACGTCCAGGGCGCGCTCGACGCGGTCCTCGACCTCACCCACGGCCGCGGAGCCGACTTGGTCATCGAATGCGCCGGCGTGCCCGCTGCCGTCGAGCAAGGCACCCGTATGACCCGCCGCGGCGGCTCCTACCTGATCGTCGGCCAGTACACCGATGGGGGCAACACGTGGTTCAACCCCCACCAGATCGTGCACCGTCAGCTGGACGTCATCGGTTCGTGGGCGTTCACCGGCGCCCACCTCGCCGAATACATCCGGATCCTGCCAGCCTTGGCCAAGCGCTTCGACCTTCGCGCCCTGGTGACGGCCTTCCCCTTGGTGGACGTCCAGGAGGCGATCCGCAACGTCGCTGGTGGCTCGGTGATGAAAGCCGTGCTGGCCCCGTGACACCGCTGCGATCGCCGCCTGCGGAACCCGGAACCCGGGTCCCAGTTCGACCATTCGGCACGTGCGTGACGAACAGAGTTCCGCGCATGCGACAAGGAGAGGAAGACACCCAGTGCTGTCCGCCCACGACATCGGCTTCTACGAAAAACACGGCTACCTGGTGCTCCCCGGCCAGTTCTCGGCTCAGGAAACCGGCCTCCTGCTGCGCGAGACCCACCGGCTGTCGCAGCTCGAAATCCCTCAACGGATCCTGGAGCGCGACGGCGAACAAGTACGGTCGGTGTACGCCGTTCACCGGCACAGCAACGCGTTCGACCGGTTCACGCGCGACCTACGCAATCTCGAACCCGCCCGCGCGCTGCTGGGCAGCGACGTCTACATCCACCAGACCCAACTCAACCCCAAGGCACCCTTCCAGGGCGATGTATGGGAGTGGCACCAGGACTACCTGTACTGGCAGCGCGATGACGGCATGGTCGAGCCGCGCGCACTCAACGTCTCGGTCTTCCTCGATGAGGTCACCGAGTTCAATGGTCCGATTTTCATCATGCCTGGCTCTCACCGGCTGGCCCTGGATGACGAGACGCGCACCGCCCAGGACGGCTGGGAGAACACCCTGACGGCCGACATCCGCCACAAGATTACGCCAGACGCGCTGCGCCGGCTCGCCGACAGCCTGGGCCTGGTGTCCATCAAGGGCAAGCCGGGCACCACGGTCGTCTTCGACGGGCGGCTACTGCACTGCTCGCCGCCGAACCTATCGGGCAATCTACGGTCGGTGATCTTTATCCGCTACAACAGCGTCGACAACCCATTGCGCCAGATCGCCAACCCCCGCCCGGAGTGGCTCGCATCCCGCGATCCCAAGCCACTGACAGCCCTAGCCGACCCCTTCGCCACTACCATTGCGGACGTCCGAAGCCCGGTATGACGAAACGGTACACGGGCCGTCGGTGCCACGGCGGCCCCCGCCCGGCCGACTCTCAAGGTGCCGCCACCAATTGGCGGCCCAGGACGCGCTCCAGCGACGGGTGGAACTGGGTGAGCAGGCCGCGTATCCGGTTGGAGGTGCGGGTGGCCTCGGCCGCGAGGTCCTGGTCGAAGCCGGTCAGTACGGTCAGTTCGGCGGTGATCTCGTCGGTCAGTTCCAGGGAGCGCAGGGTGTGGGGCATGGTGCGTGCGGCGTCCGCGATGACCGCGGCGTCCTTCGCGTCGGTCTTGGCCTCACCCGGATACAGGTCGGCGATCCGGCGCATGGACAGGCCGGGCAGGTAGGCGACCTTGCAGCCCGCGTCCCGGGCCACGGTCAGCGGGAGGGCGCCGATGGAGGCGGGCTGGTCCACGATCACCAGGACGGTGCCGAACTTCGCGGCCAGCTTGTCGAAGACGGCCCGCAGCTTCGGCTCGCTGTTGGGCAGTGGCTTGTCGAAGACCTTCTTCCCGGCCGGCGTGAGCCCATGACCGTGATGAGCGGTCTTGCCGACGTCCAGGCCGAGGAACACGCCCACGTCTTCGGTGTCGAGCATCGCGCCCTTCCAGGGGAGTCGAACGTGCCGGCCTCGGCAGTGGTGTCGTACGCGCGCATCCACGTTATGCAGACCTGCCGCCCGCGAGCTGCCCGGCATTGCGCCGGACCGGACGGTGGCCGGACCTCTCATCAGCGTCTCCGACGGCACCCCACGGGCCCGGTGACACCACCCCCCAGGTCATGCCTTCGACAGGGGGACACAGTCATACCGGGCCCGGAGGCCAGCGGCCCCATTGCAGGACCGCGAAAAACATAACGGGGATTACGTGGCGTTCCATATGGACCACGATGTGTATCCGATGAGCCTTGACAACTTGATTGGGAATCTCAGCCGACCTGGTCTCTATCTCAGATGAACTGGTCCGATTCGCGCGCTGTCTTAGGTGATCTTGTCGCCCAGTTCGGACTCACGGGCCATGCGCACGTTGGGCAGCTTGCCTCGCCAGAGCTCACGCTCACCAGTAGTCCTGAATCCGTACCGCTCGTAAAAGCGGATCGCCCTCTCGTTGTAATCGGTCACCCACAGGCGCATGGGAGCGTCCTGCGCCCACGCCAGGAACTCGCCCATCAGCCGACCGCCGGCGCCTTGGCCTTGGGCTTCGTTCAACACATACATCGGCCCGAGAGTGACCACCTCGTCTCGGCGCCCGCAGAGGAACCCGACGATCTCCGCCCCGGAACGAACGACACGGCAGAACAACAGATCCGGCTGCCGCACGGCCTCCTCGATGAACTCTCGCCACTGGGCAATACCCTCCGTGGTCACAGCCGACCCGCGGTGCTCGTGGATCCACGCCTCATCGATCCCCGCTCCCTCGTTGAGGTAGGTCTGGAGCCAGGCCCTCAACTGCACCCGGCCTATGGCTGCAGCATCGTCAGGTTGGGGTACGTCGATCTGGTGGACCATAGGGCCATCCTTCACGGTGCAGCCGATGGGTCTCGTGTGATTTTCCGTCCAGGCCGCACTGGCTGACCTGCACCCGATCCGATCCGCCTTCGCTGGACCAGATCCGTTGAGACCCCGAGAGAGAACACGTCCAGGAACCACTTCCCCTGAGATCTGGATCTTCGGACCGTCTCACGTCATCTGATCGCTGCACGTCAGGGCCGCAGCCACGGACCAGATCATCTGCGACGGGACAGCCGTCAGTTGCAGGTGCCGATGACGGTGGTCCTGGCGCGGGGGACGGTGGCCAGCTTGGCGGGCGGAGACGGCTCGGGGGACGACTGCGGGCTGCGCAGGTGCGTGATCTCTTCGTGCTGGGCAGCGAGGCGGGACAGCGCGAGCTTCTTGAACGCGGTCAGCTCTTCGATGGTCTCGTGCCTGTCGGCGAGACGGTCCTTCAGCTCGGCGTTCTGGGCCTTCAGGCGCTCGATCTGGGCGTCTCTGGGGTCTGGCATCTCCCCGGCCTCCCGGAGGGCCGCCAGACGGCGTACGAACTCGTCGCCGAGGTGCTGGTAGGGGCCTTCCCGAACGCTGCCGTCGCGGTCCTTCTTCGGGTAGAAGCCGGTGCGGGTCACTCCGGCCTCTGCCGCAAGGGTCTTGAGGTCGCATCGGCCGCCGGGCGGGAGTTCTCCGCGAAGGAGGCGGTCCATGGCTGCCCGGATCGCTTCCTCGTTGCGTCGGCGTTCGGTGCTACTGATCTGGCCCATAGGACTCTCCGTGATCTGCGGCGTCGATTCCGGCGACGATGCGTTCGGCGCGTTCGGCTTCGACCGTGAGTCGTGCTCGCTCGGTCTTCTGCCCGCGTCCGATCTTGCTGATGAAGGCTCGGCTGGTGGCGGCGGATGTCGCCCACACGTCGCGGTGGCAGGAGTGGTGGGTAGCCTGCTGGCAGCGGGCCGAGTCGCACATCCCGACCAGTGGCCGGCTACGGTCGCAGCTGCGGGCGAGCTTGAGGCACAGTGCTTTGCCGGGATCGAGGAACCAGCAGTAGTTCGCCAGCCCCAGGTGCAGGGCGCCGGCCCGGATGGCCAGCAGGTTGATCAGTTCCTGGTCGCTTCGTTTCACCGTCGGAGCCGTCACGTCCAGCTCCTCCAGCTGGCGCTCGACGCTGGCGAAGAACGCCAGCAGGTCCCGGGCGCCGGGCCCGGAAGGGCGACGGCCGGCCTGGTAGTCGCGGAACGCCTGCAGGGTCAGGGTCTGGTTGCGGGACTCTTCCTCCTTGCCGATCTCGGCCAGGAAGATGGCCTGCGCTCCGCCGGGACGGTTCGCATATCCCTCGGTGGTGGTGACGGACAGGTGCTTGAGCTGCAGCTTCGCCGCGAACAGGCCACCGGGCCGGTGGGCGAGTTCGACGGCCAGAGTGCGGCGCAGGACGCGGGGTGTGATGGCGTCGTCGGGCAGGTGCGGCAGGCCCAGGCGCTGTCCCTCGTCGCTGTTGATCCACTCCCGCAGGTCCCGGTAGCGGCGGCATAGGTCGAGATGGGCAGGGAAGAGGTGTGCGGCGCCGGGGTCGGCGAGTTTGCGGGCGATGTCGGCGGCCTCGTATGCCTCCGGGACCACGACCCACTCGTCCCAACTCCCGCCGTGACCACGGCTCTTGATGACCTTGCTCTTGAGGCGGTGCCGCACCCGGTCCGGACCGTAGGAGCGGGGCGTGAGCTGGCAGTCGAGGGGGAGTTCGATCAGCTCGCTGGTCCGCATGCCGCTCAGCGCGGCAATGGTGAGGACGCAGGCGGTGCGGATGTGACCGAGCAGCCGCGCCAGCCCGTCCTGGGTGATGGGCAGCGTCCAGGGGACTGCGCCGGTGCCATCTGCGCGGGTGATCGGTTCCGCCTGCCGGCCCCAGCGCGGCTGGATGCCCACCTGCGCGATGGCCTGTTCGAGCAGGGGGCGCACGGCGGCTGTGCGCGGATCTCGCAGGAATCCGGGGCCCGGCCGGAAGGGTTTCCCGCTGCGTGTACGCACGCCCCCCTCCAGGGCAAGCACGGCGAAGCTGACCTGCAGCAGCGGATCCGTGCGGTCCCAGCCGCGGATGAGCTTGGAGCGCACCGCCCGTTCCTCCTCCTGCTCGAGCGGGAGTCCTGCGGTCAGGTGGGCGCGAACGGCTCGCTCGAACCGAGCCGTTGTGGCGGTGCGGACCGGTCCCGGCGGCTGGGGCCGCGGGGCCTGGCACGTCTTGCTGAGGGCGAGTGCCATGGGAGCGATGGTGTGGATGAGGAACAGGGTGGTGGTGAGCAGCGGGGCCATCACCTCGGCGCGGGCCGGGGGCGTCTTGTTCTCCCCGGTGTTCTTCGACACCCCGGAGACCACGTGGGCGAACTGCCCGCCCCAGGGGCGAAAGCCGTTCGGGTAATGGTCGGTGCTGAACAGCTCGCCGTAGTCGGCGAGCTCCTGCAGCACCTGCACCACCGTCAGCTGTGAGGATCCCTCCCCGGACCTGGCCATCTCCTCGGCGTCCCGGCCGGCGCACCGGTGCTTCAGGTGCACGGTGCAGTGACGCTGGGTTACCTCCTCCAAGGACGTCACGCCCTGGGCGGTCAGGCAGTTCAGCCACCGCGTCAGCTGCTGGAACCGGTCATGGCAGGTCCGCACCGTACGCGGTACCCGGTGGGCGGCGGGAAGGACACGGACCCGTTCGTGGCCGGGGGCGCACAGCGCCGTCAGATACTCCTTGGCCAGCGTGCGCCAGCGCGGATTGTGGATCTCGCAGAAGTTCCAGATCAGCACACCGCGGGGAACGGAGCGCGGTAGTTGGTCGACCACGGTGAAGTCCCAGCGGTCCTGTTCGAAGCGCGGGCCGCGCTGTCCGCGTCGAACCGGCAGTCCCGCGACGGTGCAGATGTCCGCCCCGGTGAACGGCGGCTCCGGCCGCGCTCGCGCGAGCTCACGCTCACGGATCATTCGGTGCACTCCTCGGGTCGCAGCGGCAGTTCGCTGTCACGGTCGGCCACCTGCTCGGCGGCGTGCTGCAGCGCGCGTTCCTCGAAGCAGGCCGTTGTGAGCAGCTCGTCCAGCCGCTGGGCGTAGGGGCCGAAGACGCTCAGGAACGCCGCAGCGGGCATCAGGCGCCACTGCCGGGCGAAGTACGCCCGCAGCCGCATCAGATTGGGCAGGTGGCGGGGCGAGAAGACGGCCAGCGGACACAGCAGACACACCCACGGCCTGGCCGGACACGGCTGACCCGCCGGGCCATGCAGTCCCGACAGCTGATCCGTGCAGCTCGCCGCGAACACGTCCCGTTCGCCGCCCAGCAGTTCGGCCAGCGCTGTGTCATCCAGTCGTAGCTCCCGGGCCGTCTGGGGGAAGTCGCGGACGAAGCCGGCGAGGTTGTCGTGGGCGGAGAGCACCACGGCCTGCGGGTGGGCCCGGCGGACCAGATCACGCTGGGCGTCCTCGATCACGTTCTCGGTGGCGTCCTTCTGCGCCGGGCTCTGGCCGGCCAGGTAGTGGTCGCCCTCCACCGCCGGTGTGTGGTTGGGGTCGATCGTGGCCCGGCTGCTGCCGCGCCACGATGTCCGGTCGCGCGATGCTTCGACGGTAGTGCGGATCCGGTGCAGGTGGATCCGCAGGGGCCGTCCGGCATCGTCGACAAGTTGGTGCTCGCGTACCCACGTGGCCCGGGCATCGGTCTCGAACCGGCCCGACGACCAGCCGCTGCCACCCCCCGACCAGTAGCGCAGCCACAGCTGGTTGCGCAGTTCCTCCGGAGCGAACCGCCGGGCAACAGCGGAATGCTCCAGCCACTGCCTCAGCAGCCGCACCGCCGACCGGGACAGTGTCAACGACTCCTGGCTGGTGCGGCCTTTGACGTAGTCGAGCAGGACCGTCGCATCCCCGCTCCACCGCACGTCCCCCAGTCCCAGGTCGGCGAGCCCGTCCGGGACGATGCCGGTACGGATCCCGAACAACAGCCGGTAGGCGAAAGCCACCCAGGCCCTGGGGAACAGCGCGGACACCGCCTCGGGGGCGCCCCCGTGATAGAAGTCACCCGCCCGCCATGTGCGTCCTGGGCGGCCGTTCCGTGTGGCTCTGCCCAGGGCCTGCGGCCCATGGTGCAGCAGCGAGAACTGGATGTTCTCGCGCGACAGTCCATCTGCCAGATCCCGGCCCCGTGCCGCGTCCCGCAGCGCCTGCCGGTTCGCGTCCCACGCCTGAGCCACCGCACCCTCGGCCGAAGCGGTCAGGGCTTTCCACTCCCGCGCGGAGTAGGCCGGCAGCGGTCGCCGGTTGCGGTTCAGCCGCGGATGAAAGGTCCGCCCGTCGACCATGCGCCGCACATCCGGAGCGAGCACGCCCTCCAGATCATCCAGTCGCCGCAGCAGCGCCCGGTCATGGGCCTCATGCCGGTTGTCGCGTCCCATCCAATATTCGGCCAACACCGTGCGGGTGAGCGCACCCGCATCCCCGGCGAAGCCCAGCTGGTCCAGGCCGCGCAGCATCTGATGGATTCCACCCAGGCGGCCCTTGACCGTGCCCGCGGTGCCGAGCCCGCCGTGCGGTGCGACCAGATCCGCCAGGGCCCGCAGCAGCTGCCGTGCCAGCACCGGCAGTGCGTCCTCACGCAGCAGGCACTGGGCGCGGGTCCCGTCGAGGAAGACGCAGTCCAGGCCCAAGGGCGCCTCCGTCACCGTCGCCGGCATTCAACCCCCACTTCCTGGTCCGTGTCGTCGAATTCGTCGTCCGCTTCCCGTTGTGCCTGTTCGTGGTCGAGGAGGCCCCATCGCAGACCGGACTCCACGTAGTGCTCGCGGAAGATCCGCAGCATGTCCAGGCGCCGCAGGTACTTCTCCGTAGTGAGAACCGAGGAATGTCCGAGCAAGTCCCGTAGGACCAGCAGCGGTTCGGTCGTCGTCAGGTAGTGCGACAGGGCTGCATCGGCGTCGCTGCCCGCGGCGGAGAGCCGCGCGGCCTGCTCGTAGAACCCGGCCACCAGCCGTTCCATCGTGGCCATCGCGAAGGTGTGCCGGCAGCAGTGCGGATGTACGTGCGGGAAGCGCGGCTCGAACCGCTCTCGGATCCTCTGCGCCGTCCGCTCGAACACCGTGGACCAGGCGGTGAACGGGCCGCCGTCGGACCGGACGGCCAGCAACATTGAGCCGCCATCGGGGGCCACCAGGCGGCGGCGCTCGGCGGGCCGCAGCGTATGCCAGTGCACGCGCCGTCCGTTGACCCGGCCACCTCGGCTGTCCATCTCGCTCACGAAGAGCGGGTCACCCCAGCGCTCTGGCGGTCGCCACGCGGAGGCTTCGCAGGCCAGCATGCGCTCCAAGGAGAGGTAGGAGTGCACGCGGGCCAGCGCACTGTAGGAAGTCCAGGTGACACGGAACTTGCTGCCCTTGGTGATCGCCTCCGGCAACGGGAACGCGATCGGCATCAGCCGTGGCGCCGTCGGAAGCGGCGGAATCTCGCAGACCAGCAAATAGGAGAACTCCTGCAGCCGTGTACCGGATGACATCACCAGCTCGCCCACCGCGCCATTGCGCGCCAGATGACGTCCGCGATACCGACCCGGCCCCTCGTCCTCGCTCCCGCCCGGACGCAGCCCCGCCAGGCCGTTGATGAACGTGGCCGCGAAGTCGTCTTCCAGGTACTTGATCGTCACGTGGGCCTTCGGGACCCTCCGCCGGGCCTGATTGACGAGGACTTCCCGGACAGTTTCGGCGTAGAGCATCACCGCCTGCTGATAGGTGAACGGCACCGCCGTGGCGTACTGCTCAGCCATCGCCCACCGGTAGAACATCCCCAGCACGCTCATGTGCTGGTTCCACGTGACCGCCCCCAGCCTCTGCTTGGGGTCTCCTGTGGCCCGGTCCACCGCGTACGTGCTCAGCAAAGCCTTCAGCCGGTCTCGCGTATCGAAGACCTCGACCCCGTGCAGCTGGGCCGCCACGATCCAGTCCCGCAGGATCCGCGCGTACGTGCCCCACGACGACGGCGCCGGACAGTTCTCCGTCGGCCGTAGCCGCAACCACTCATTGGCTATCGCCGTCGCGCGCACCCCTCGGCCGTCCTCGAACCGAAGGTCATCGTCGACGAGGAACGCCATCCCCTCGGGGATCGTCGGCTTCCCAGACAGTCCCCAAGACTCCCAGCCCTCACTGGAGTAAAACGCCAGCTCCATGCCCCCGACCGTACGGACGAGACACAGCTCACGACACCCCACAAGTGCGTTCGAGCACTAGCCCCCCCGCACCCCCGAGAGGGTGCTTTTCTTCCTCCCTGCCATAACCGGTAGGGCAGTGTCGGCCAGGTTCCTAAGTGCCGTAGGTGAACTTGTACCCGGCGAAGTCGGCGACGTGGACGTATCCGATCCTCTGGTAGAGGGCGTTGCTGGTGGGGTTGGTCGGGTCCGTGAACAGGACGACGTCCGTCGCACCCGCGGCCAGCGCGGCACGGCTCACCTCGACTGTCACAGCGCCCGCGTGGCCGCGGCCTCGGAGGTAAGTCGGGGTGTAGACGGGATCCACTCGGATCATGCCCCCGACGATCGAGGTCGTGGCCGCCATGGAGACGGGAGTGCCGTCCGGGGTCTCCCAGAACGTGAAGTGTCTGTCGCCGAAGCGCGAGTCGGCCCAGGATCCGGAGTCGATCAAGTCGATGGAAGACTGCTCCCCGACGTCGACGCAGAACTCACGGCACCAGCACACAACTTGCTCACGGTCCTTACCATCCGCGATGCGGCCCTGGCCTTCCGGGCGCGGCTGCGGTGGGGTGAGTGCGCCGAGACGGTAAAGATGAGTCCGCCAGAAGAGTTCCGGCGCTGCGCCCGCGTGCTGCTGCCATGTCTCGGCGAAAGCGGTGGCGGTGTCGTGGTCTGCGATGACGTTGGAGGGGGAGTGGCCGAGTTCGGCCAGATGAGTGGCGAGGTGGCCGGCCTGCTTGGCAGAGAGGGGTGTGAGGCCCAGACGGCCGCGCGGAGTGCGATAAAAGATGGCGCGGACCTCGCCTCCTGACTCCAGTCGGCCGAAGACGGCGGCTTCGGCCCCGTGTGCGTTCGCCCCGCGGGTACGCAGTTTCTCGATGTCCGTCAGCGGCGTGTTGTGGAGGGCTGGCCGAGAGCGCAGGAAGTCATCGGCCCGGGCGAGGAAGTCGTCGACGTCTTCGGTGAGTTGCCAGTCATCCGGGAGCATGCTTCATGATCCCGGATGTACTCGACTCGGGGGAGCACTTGCTCAGAGAGCCACCATCACTACCACTGCTCCAACGCCTTCAGCCACATGACGTAACTGCTCCTGATCAGGCAAGAAGCTTCCTCGTACCAACCTCACGGCCAGGGATCAAAACCTACTGATGAGACACGGCAGTTGTGCGTAAACAACCGTGCGGGTGCAGGACGTAGCCCCAGTCCAGGCCGGAGGTGGACGTGTCGGTGACGGTCATGCGCGGCGGCGAAGAGCCCATGGCGGTGACGATGTCGTCCAGCGCGCGGCTGGGGTACTGCTCGCCGCCGGAGAGTTCCTCGCGCAGCGGCTCGGGGGCGCTGTCGAGGAGATCGGTGCCGAGCGTGGACCAGCCGACGGGCACGTCATCGACGAGGTGCCGGGTCATGGCGTCCAGGTCGCTTGCGAAGCCGTACTGGTAGGCGGCCAGCAGCAGGGGCAGCTGGTGGCTGGGGTAGCCGTCCCAGTGGCAGTACACCCCGGTGTAGCCGGTCTCGGTAGGCCGGGCGATGAACGAGCGGGTGGCCAGAAGAACCTCCTGATACATGGGTGGAGAGCTGAGCGGCGCGGTCGGGGACGGTGAGTTGCGGCGCGTGGCCCGTGCGGATCGGCGGCGCGGGCATGCTCGTCGCGGCGGGTCCCGGCCGCGTGACTCATCGCGTGGGCCCCTTGCGTCCCGCAGCGCCGGGCGCAGGGAGGTCGGGTACACCCGAGGTCGTCTCTTGCGGTTTCCGGGTCAGTGCCGAGGACCGGAGCGGGTGGTGGCCGCAGGTGGTGCGGGCTGCTGAACCCGGCTCGCCCTGCCGCCGCCACCGGGCCCGGCGGGCTGATGGCGGTGTTCACCGTGCTCGTGCCGGTGGTGAACTTCGGCCGTGGCGTTGTCGTAGCGGGGCAGAAACCGGCGGGTGACGAGCGAGGCGGCGCGGGCTGGGTCGGGCGGCACGGTGATGGCCAGCGGAGCGGCCTCGTCGCCACGGGGTCTGCCGCTGTGGCCGGGCGGGGCCAGGGCGCCGATGATGAAGTCGCTGTGGCGCGTGGGGTGGGCGATGGCCAGCAGCCGCTCACCGTGCGGGCCGGTCAGCACGGCAGCCTTCCAGGGGCTGAACTCCGTGGTGGCCCAGTCGAGTATCTGGCTGTCCCAGACCTCGCTGTAGTCGGTCCCAAAAGGATTGACGGGAGGACGGGCGTCGGCGGTCCAGGTTCCAGGCAGGCGGGCGGCGACCCGGCGGGCGAAGCGGTGAACGTTCGGACGGACCTGCGGCACGGGCAAGAGGGCGATTCCTCCGGAGTGTCGGTGTCGGTGCCATGCGGTCAGCGAGCGGCACGGTGGCGGCGTGAGGGATGGGGCAGGTCACTGGATGGGGAGGGCTTGCGAGGGCGTGGTGCCGGCGGGCTCCAGTAGCGCGCAGCACGGCCGGTATTGCGGGCGAGGGGCGGGGGTGGACGCTGCGTGATGGGTGTGGATGACCGGGAAGCCGAGGCTGTGCAGGGCGTGGACGGTGTCCCCGACGATGCGGTGCTGCCGTTCGTACGGGGAGCCGGCGGGCAGAATGTAGGCGGCCAGGCGCGTGCAGCGGGTGAACCCGGCCGTGGCCAGCAGGGCGTCGCGTTCGGCCTCGTACTGGCGGCGGTCGGCCCGGTCGGCCTCGGGGTGGGTGCCAACGGCGAGGCTGAGAAGGGGACAGCAGAGCAACGCAGAGGCTTTCCTTTCGGACGGTCTTGCGGGGGTTGACGTCATCGGCGGGGTGCGCTGGTGCGGTCCTTGCCGGGCGGCGGCGGGGTGGGTCGCGTGGCCGGTATGGCGGTCGGCAGCGGCCCGGAGCTGCTGCCACGTACGGGGGCGGGATGCAGGGCGGCGGCGGTGTCGGTGAGCCGGGCTCGGGCGTCGGCGTACTTGGCGGCCACGATGGTCAGCGTCGTTGCCTGGTCGCCGCGTAGATGGGTGTGCCCGATGCCGGGGATGGCTTCGGTCCGGTAACCGTGTGCGGCATGGGCCAGGGCCTGGGCCAGGATGTTGAGGGCGCCGGTGATGCCGACGGCCGCCTCGGCGAGTTGCTGGAGAACGCCGCGTTCGGGCAGGTACACCGTTTCCGCGGCGGTGAAGCGTTCCTGCGCTCGACCGTTGGCGTAGTCGAGGTGGTGGGTCAGCATGGCGATGTGGTCGGTGAGCGTGCCCAGGTCGACGCCGGCGGAGGTGTTGGGGAAGTCGGCGGCGAGGTCGTCCAGGCGGCGGGCCAGATACTCCAAGGTGGCCTGGCTGACCGCGTTGGGGCTGCTCATCAGGCCGTCAGTTCCGGGCTGCGCATACGCAAGCCCCGTGATGGCGGCGCGCAGCCGGCCGTGGTGCCAGGCGAACCCAACGCGGTAGCCGGGAGCTGGGCCGGGAAGCCCTTCGCAGGAGGGACAACCGGTAGCGGACGAAGGCGTCGTCGGTGGGACTTATCGGCGGTGCCCCCTTGCCCGGGTTGGCCGGTCGAAGGGGCGGGTGGGAGCGCGAGCCTTGGGTGGCGTGCATGGTGATGTGGAAGTCGCGGTGGCGCAGGCGCTGCAGGCTCTTGATCAGCTGGCGTCTGGTCTGTTCGGGGGTGAGGGTGTCCGGCAGGTGGCATTCGCCGGTGGCGGGGTCGAGCAGGAATCCGCCGTGCGCGAGCAGCTCGGTGAAGGCGCCGATGTAGCCGGTGCGGATCCGCGGACGCTGCCGGTCGTCGAAGGTGACGTGGACCTGGAGGTGGCCGGGGCTGCTACGCCGGATCGCGGTGGGCGCCGCGAAGCGGTAGTCGGCGAGCAGCTGGCGGTGCACCCTGGGCGCGGCCCGGACGGGATCGGCGGGCACGGCGATGCCGCGCGGGGCTCTGAGGCCCTGGACGTGCTGGTGGCTGGTGTTGGCGGGCAGCATCGGCAGTACGAGGTACTCCTGCGGGCGGTGGGGGCGGGGCATGACGTACAGCTGCAGGCCCCAGCGGTGCGTCAGCACGCTGCGCTGGACGTCGTCGGTTTGGAAGGCGCTGTAGGGCAGGGGGCCGCTGTCCCAGATCCGGTTGCTGGCCGGGTCGGTGGCGATGGGTACCGCGGCGCGGGAGGGCTGCCAGCCGGGCAGGCGCTCGGCGAGCGCGTGGGTGAACTCAGCTATGTGCAAAGGCGGTTCCTCGTCGGTGCGGTCGGTAGCGGGCGGGCCAGGGAATTCCCGATGTGCGGTCAGCGGGTACGGCCGGGGGCCGGTGCGGATGACGGGGGCGCGGCTGCGGCGGCCGGGGGCTGGGGCGCGGTGCGGGCGGTGGCGTCGTAGCCGGCCACGGCTGCCTGCCGGCTCCGGCGGGGTGGGCTGGCCAGGGCGTGCATCCGGTCGACGGCGACGTGCAGGTCTTCGCCGAGGGCGCGCACCGTAGCGGCGGCTTCCTGGAAGTCGTCGTGCAGGTCGAACCCGTCGTCGCGTTCGGAGTCTTTGGCCTTCTCGGCCGCTGCCTCGAAGAATTCAGCGAGGCGTTCCAGGAGCCCGTCGGTCGGTTCCAGGACTTGGTCGGCGAGCTGGGCGTCTTCGTCGTAGGACGCGGTGGTGTTGAGCCGGTCGGTGAGGCCGAGGACCTGGAGGCCGAAGACGTAACGGCCCGTGGGGTCGGTGGGCGTGGTGACGGCTGCCGCCTCGCGGGCGGCAGGGGGGTCGTGCTGTGCGGGCAGGTGAGTCTCCTGGATCGAGGGTCGTCTGTCGGGAAACCGGGGTTGGGATCGTGGCGGTTGGCCCGGAAGGGCAGCGGCTGCCCGGCAGAAGCCGCTACCTTCGAGGCGCCACTACTTCAACGGCGATAACTCCCCTGGCTGACCGGCCCGTTGGGGCTCAATGCATCCGGGCGTCGGTGTCGAACAGGGCGGCCTCGTGCGGGTGCAGGAGATGCTGCACGATGAAAGATCGTCCGGCGACACGCCACAGGCCGCGCCCGCGGTTGAGGTGGCCGATGGCGTCGGTCTCTACGGACGTCAGGCCCAACAGGTTAGCTGCGGCGTGGAGTTGGTCGGTTTCCTGGCGGTAGATGATGCGGGTGGAGCAGTCGGCGAGGAGGCCCTCGGCCAGGGCTCGTCCGCGGGATCCGGCGTCTCCGGCGGTGAGCAGGTCGGAGAGCCGGTGGATGACCATGAGGTTGGCGATGCCCAGACCTCGGGAGAGTTTCCACTGGGATTGCATGCGTTGCAGTAGGCCGGGGTGGCGCATGAGGCGCCAGGCCTCGTCGTAGACGATCCAGCGTCGGCCGCCTCCGGGGTCGGTCAGTGCTGATTCCATCCAGGCGGACGCGCAGGTCATGGCGAGGACGAGGGCGGTGTCGTCGCCGGAGCCGCCGAGGCGGGACAGGTCGATGGTGAGCATCGGCGAGTTGGGGTCGAAGCGCACGGTGGAGGGGGCGTCGAACATCCCGGCTAGATCGCCGTGGATGAGGCGGCGCATGGCGTGGGCGAGGTCGCGGGAGGCGTCGCCGAGGTGGCCGGACATCGCGCCGCCGGCGGCGTCGAGTTCGGTGGGGTTGTTGAGGGTGGCGGCGATGTCGCCGAGCAGCGGGGGGCGTCCGGCAGCAGCTGCGCGGGTGACTACGGCGTCCAGGGCCACGTCGAGGCCGGTGTGCTCCATCGGCATCAGGTCCCGTCCCAGCACGGTGCGGGCCAGGGAGCCGAGCAGCAGCAGGCGGCGCTTGCGGATCTCACCGGCCCAGTCGGCTTCGCAGACGCTGTTCGGGCGGGGCGCGGCATCCAACGGGTTGAGCTTGCCTGGCAGGCCGGGCCCGAGGGCGACGGAGGTGCCGCCGAGTGCGGAGGCGACGGGGGTCCACTCGCCTTTCGGGTCGCACGGGACGTAGACGCGGTATCCGAAAGCGACCGATCGCAGGGCGAAGCTTTTGGCGAGTGCGGACTTGCCCTGGCCGATGACACCGGCCAACAGGACGTTCGGGTTGGTGAAGCCGTCGACTTTGCCGTAGAGGGCGAACGGGTCGAAGCAGAAGGAGGCTTCGGCGTGGACGTCGCGGCCGATGTAGATGCCCTCGGCGCCGAGGCCGCCCTCGGCGAGGAAGGGGTAGGCGCCGGAGGCTGTGGCGGTGGTCATGCGGTGGGCGGGCAGGTTGAGCTTGTTGCCGCGGGCCGATGCGGGACCGGGCCGTCCGCTGGACGGGTAGAGGGGAAGGGGGATGTCGGCTTCGGCCGGTTCGTGTCCGGGCGGGTGGGCGGTGGTGTGGGTGCGGGCTTTGGCGGTGGCTTCGGCGAGTCGGCGGCGTGCGGCTTTGCGGCTGGCGCGGTCGGTGCCGGCCGGGGTGAACAGCGGGGATGCGGAGGCGCGGCGGGCGCGGCGTTCGGGCCGGTGGGTCATCGCAGGTGCTCGTTTCGGCGGTGCTGGCCGCTCACACGGTGTGGGTGGTGGAGTGGCCGTGGAGCGGGGTGTCCAGGTCGGCGGGGGTGGTCTGGCGGCGGATGGCGTGACCGGCGGCGAGGTGGCGCTGGCAGATGGTCACCATCGGTGGCCCTTCCGGCAGCCGCTCGGGATGGCACTGCGCGTCCTGGTCGGCGGGGTGCGCTGGGGGCAGGGTGTGGAAGGCGTCGTGCAGCGCGGCGGTGGCCTGCCACAGCCGGGTGTGCGCGGCGGCCAGGTGCCGGCCCGCGGTCGGGTGCGGTGGCCGGGTTGATGCGGCGAGCTGGTCGAGCAGCCGGTGCAGGGCGGTCAGGTGCGCGTGCAGCACGTCGAGATGGACGCGATCCGCAGGCACGGGCGTCGGTGGTGCCGCAGTGGGGGTGAGGGAACGGGTGTGGTGGCGCAGGCCGGCGGTGGCGGCACGCAGGTAGGGGTGCGCCTCGCCGACGATGGAGGAGGAAGTCAAAGAGAAGATCCTTCCTGCCAGAGCGGCAGGTCAGTGACAGGCGGTGCGCCCCGGTACCGCTGGAGGCCGGGTAGGGGTGTCGGGGCCTGTGGTCAGCGGGAGCGCTGGGGCGCTGGGCAGGGCGAGCCGGGGACCGGGAGCTGAGAGGCACGGCTGGATGCGGTGCGGTCGGCCAGGACCCGGGCTTGCTCGCGGCGCAGGTCGACGTACGACCCGGGCGCCGGGACACCGGCATGGCTCTGACCGGTCACGATCTCCGCGTCGCCGCGGGTGCCGACGCTGTCGTCCGGATTGCGGATGTCGTCCAGCCAGCGCCGGAACGAGGGCAGTTCGGCCAGACGGCAGTGGGCGTCGTCGAGATCGGTGCCGTTGACGACGAACAACCAGGGGCTCGCTCCCTCCGCGTGGCCGGGACCGTTGAGCGCGACGGTGAAGGCGCGGTGGGCGGGCACGGCGACGAGCAGTTCCATGCGTGCCGCGACGGTGTGGAGGACATCGCTGGCTTCCAGGGCCGTGCTGCGACGGGCTTCCTCGTAGGCGGCGTACCGTGCCTCGATCACCGCGCCGTCGGTGTCGCGGTGTTCGTCGAGCGCGGCCTGGTGGCGGCGGTGCATCTCCCGCAGCGGGTCAAGCAGTGCCTGGATCTCGTCGATGAGATGCCAGGCATCGGGCACGGTTGCATGGGCCGGGTTGTGGGCGGGGCCGGTCACAGGGCGGCCCTGGCGAGGGGCAGAGCCGCCAGGGTGAAGGCGTCGGGCTGCTGGAAATTCAGCCGGCGCAGGTCCACCTGGGCGGTGACGGCGGCGGTCTCGATCTGCGCACACGCAGCGTCGAGCAGAGCGTCGGTCTCCGCGGAAACGGTGAGGAGCCCGATCAGGGCGACGTCGGCGTGCCCGGCGATCAGCTGGCGTTCGCGGAGCTTGACGTCGGCGTACTCCACGGAGTCGGCTTCGGCATCGACCTGTCCTCGCCGGTGGCGCTCGTTGGCGTCGGCGATGATCGCGGCCTTCTTACGCTGCACCTCGCGCAGCGCCGACTCCAGGCCCTGGGGGACGTAGATCAGGGACAGGCTCCGCCGTACCCCGGCGGTGAACATCAGCCCGTGCAGGAAACCCGCGCTGGTTTCGGTGCGCGGCCAGTCCTCGACCCAGTAGGTCGCGTGCCGCGCGGAGTCGGTGATCAGGCGGTCGTACTCCTCGACCTGGACGACGGGCCCGGCCGCTGCCGGATCGGCCTCGGCCCGGCCGTTTGCGGACCACTGCTGGAGGCCGGAGAGCGACCCGGGGTCGTAGGCGGTGCGGATGACGGCGGCGATCTCGCGGGCGGTGAGCCAGCCGGTCACCATCAGCCCGGCGCTGCGGGCGGCCTGCGCGATGGAGGAGGTCGTCTGCGCCAGCACCATGAACGCCCCCGGCAGGCCGCCGCCGGCCTGGCTGATCAGCCGCTTCGCCGCCTTCAGGTCCAAGGAGATTGCGAGATACGCCTCGTGCGGGGCGGCGGCCGGGCCAGCGGATGCGACAAGGTCGGCATACACCTGAGCGGCGACCGGGGTTTCGGGTCGGCCCTGCTGGGCCCAGTGGCGGGCCAGGGTGTCACCAGAGTCCGGCACCGTGCGCTCCAGCACCTGCACGGTGGCGATGTGCCCCGTGCGGGCGATCCCCGCGAGCGCGCGGCCCCAGCCTTGGACGTTGTGGTTCTGGGTGGCGGGGTCCAGTAGGGCGAACGCGCGGGAGGAGACGCGGGCGACGGCGGTCAGGGTCTGGGCGCGCGGGTCGTGCACGGAGCCGGCCTGGGAACCGGCCGGGGTCACCACCCGCAGCGAGGCAGTGGTGCCGGGCAGATGCAGCAGGCCGTCCTGCCGAGGGCGGGAGACCGGCCGGGCCAGCCACAGCGTCTGCCCGGTACGGCGCCGGTGGGCGTAGCGCGCGACGATCGGTGCCCAGTCGATCAGTGAACGTCCGTGGCGGCGGATGGCCACCAGGGCGGCGACTGCCGCCCACAGGGGCGTGAGGACGATGGCGCCGATGAGGCCGGTGCTGATGACCGTGACCAGTAGCAGGGCCAGCGCGCCGGAGACGAGGAGGAGTTGGGGCAGGGACAGGCCAAGCAGGATGCCGCGCCGGGACCGGTGCGGGAATTTGACGGTGAGCGGGGTGACGGAGGGTGCAGACAAGGGGCCGTTCCGAAGGCGGGGCGGTGGCGGGGGCGGGACACGCCAGCGATGGCATGGCGGGTCCCGCCCCGGGTGTCGGGGAAGGTCAGAGACCGGTGGGCGAAGGCGGCGGCGTTGCCGGGCTGCTCACCGGGCCGGCGGAGTCCTGGGCCGGCGGGGCGCCCTGCGGAGGGGGCGTCGGGGCGCCGGCCGCGGTGACCGACATCCATCCGCCGCTCGGCTCCGCCGGCGATCTGGAACCGCCTTGACCGGGAGCACCGCCGAGGTGGCCGCTGGTGTCCTGGTCCGCACGGGTCGGCGGGGGCTGCACGGCCTTGTCCAGAGTGTTCTTCACCGTGCTCGAACCAGACCCACCCGTGTCGCCGCTGTCCTGGCCGCCCTGCCCGTCACTGTTGGTGGGGTTGGCGGCGATGTCGCCGGGGAACCCGCCGGGCACGGAGTCGGGGCCCTGGGGGGCGGCGCCCGCTCCGGCTGCCGCGCCGCCGGTTCCGGCGGTGGCCGCCATGGCGGCGGCCTTGCGGCCGGCGCGTTCGGCGTGCTGGCGGGCGAGCTGCGCACCGGCGCCGCCGGCACGGTGGAGCGATTCGCCGTCCGATCCCTCGGCGGCCCAGTGCACGAACTTGAAGGTCGCGTACGGGCACAACAGGACCAGGACCATGATGACGATGCCGGACATGACGTCGGCCAGCGCTCCGAGGCCGTCCTTGGGCGTTGTCTTGCCCATGGCGGAGATGCCGAGGAGGAAGATGATCGTCATCAGCAGCTTGCTGACCACCAGGGTGGCGGTGGCTTCGATCCAGCCCCGGCGCCACCTGCGGGCGGCCTCCCAGCCACCGCCGGCCCCAGCGAAGATCGCCAGGGTGACCAGGACGAGGATGCCGACCTTGCGGACCATCATCACGCACCAGTACAGGAAGGCGCCGACCGCGGCGACCAGGGCGGTGATGGCGGGGACCATCCAGCCGAGTTCAGTCATGGCGCCGATCTCGGAGACGGCGACGATGCGCCGTACCGCGTCCTGGATGGAGGAGCCCGATGCCTTGAACAGTCCGTCGCTCAAGGCATCGACGACTTCGATGGCCACCGTGGTCATGGCGATGGCGGAGAAGGAGAAGATGACGCCCATGGCGGTGCCGGTGAAGGCCTGGGTGAGGGCCTGCCCGTCGCGTTTGACGGCGGCACGAATCAGCTGGGCGCAGAAGGTCGCGACCAGCAGGATCAGCCCGATCGGCAGCAGCAGCTCGTAATTGTCGCGGAACCACCCGGCGTTGAGGTCCACCTGGGTGGTGGCGTTGACGGCGTCGGCGGCGAGGTCGGCTGCCGCGGCTGCCAGTTCGCCGCAGCTCTTGGCGATCCAGCTGCCGATGGCCTTGCCCGGGTCGGTGGCGAAGTCGATCGCGTCGGCGGCGTCGCAGATCTGGCCGGCCACGGGAATGGAGCAGAAGTCCACTAAGTGGTGCCTCCTTGTCTAGGGGCGTGGCGGGTCAGGGGGCGACCACGGGGCGATGGAGACTAGGGCGCAGTCGTGGGAGGGCCGGCACTGCACGGCGAGGGTGATCGAGCGTTCCTCGGCCCCGTTGCCGCCCTTCTTCCAGGCGATGTGCTGCTTGCCGGTGACCGTGACGGCGTAGATGTACGCCGTGGTGATCGCGGTCGGGTCCTCGGCCAGGGCCTGCTTGAACGCGGACGGGAAGTGCGCCTCAGTGACGCTAGCAGTGGCGTGCTGGTCGTTGTCGGCCATCCGCGACCACAGCACCGGATCCGGCACCTGCGCGCTGATCGAGGACCAGTCGGTGTACTTCGTCTCCGCCGTCATCCACGCGTTCATGCCGGCGAGCTGCTCGTCGCGGCTGGCGGTGCGGGAGTCGTAGGACCACAACATCGCCGCGGCGGCCTTGGCGTAGGCGAGAGGATCGGCGATCTGCGGGGGCGCGGGTACCGAGCTCGATGAGGGGGCCGGCCTTGTCGTCGCCTCGGACGGCGACGCGTTGGTCGTGGCGGTGGGCGAGCCGGTGTCGTGGCGCTGGTCGCTGCGGCCGGTGAACCACGCGGCAAGCCCGGCGACGGCGAGCAGCCCGGACAGGACGAGCGCGACGATCAGGATGCGGCGGTTGGCCGACCAGCCGGCGCCGTAGCCGGACAGGGAGATGCTGAGTCGTTTCCGCATCAGTGGACCTGCGTCCCCAGGGCGGAGAAGAAGGCGACGATGCCGTTGGCGGCGCCGAGTCCGAGTGCGGCGCCGGCGGCTACGACGGCGCCCTTCTTGCCGTTGGCCTCGGCCTGGTGGCCGCCGGTGTGGTGGCCCCAGGCCCACACGCCCAGCGAGACGGCCAGCGCGCCGACGACGGCGACGATGCCGAACAGGTTGATCGAGTTGACGACGCTGCGGAGCACGTCGAGACCGGGCAGGCCACCACTCTTGGGAGATATGCCGGGGTCGAAGGCGATAGTGATGATCGGGTGGTCGGACAAGGGCATGGGTATGGCGGAACTCCTTGCAGGCGCACGACCGACAGGCCGTGCGGAAGGGAGAAGAAAGAAGGGGGTAGCGGCACTCGCGCCGCAGGGGGAATGCCTGCCGGTTCGGTCCGCCCGGCGCTGCGCCGGGCGGACCACCGGGCGCCGGGGAGTTAGGACACGATGCGGCGGGCGGCGAGGATCTGCCAGTCCTTGATCGGCTCGATCCGGACCACGCTGCCGGTGTGCGGCGCGGCGATCACCAGACCCGATCCCATGTACATGCCGACGTGATCCGGAGCCGCGGCGGTGCCCTCGGTGAACAGCAGGTCACCCGGCTTCAGGTGCTTGACGGAGACCGGATTGCCTTCGTGTACCTGGGTCTTCGTGGTGCGGGTGAGCGGGACGCCAGCGGCGGCGTAGGCCAGCTGCATGAGGCTGGAGCAGTCGCAGCGGCCCATCGGATCGACACCGTGGGAGTCGGTGCAGCTGCCGCCCCACTGGTAAGGGGTGCCAAGCTGACCCATCGCCCAGCGCAGCGCCGTACGCACTGTCGCCGGGGCGTCTTTGGGGATGCTGTATCCGGCCGGGACGGTGCCGGCGGGGATCGTGCCGAACGCGGAACCGTCCTCGCTGGCCGTGCAGCCGGTGTCGCCGGTGCTGGCGCCGGTGTTCCCGGTATCGCTGGGGAGGATCTTGACGATGGCCCTCTGCAGAGCATCGGCGAGGTCTTCCCACTGCGCGTACGCGCCGGGAAGGGCGGACTTTTGGACGGCCTGTGCGGCCTGGGCGACGGTCAACTGCTGCCAGCCGTCCACGGCGAGCAGCGCGGTGTAGAACTTCGTGCTCGCGTACACCGGGTCGCGGATCTGCTCTGGGGTGCCCCAGCCCTGGCTGGGGCGCTGCTGGAACAGGCCCAGGCTGTCGCGGTCGCCGTAGTTGAGGTTGCGCAGCCGGGATTCTTGCAGTGCGGTGGCGAGGGCGACGATCCGGCCGCGTGCGGGCACCTTGAGTGCGATGCCGGTGGCGACGATGGTCTTGGCGTTGGGGATCTGTTCGTCGGGCAGGTCCAGGCCCTCGACGCGGATGTTGGTGTCGGTGCCCTTGCCGCCGAGGATCGAGGCGACCTGCTGGGCGACGGCCTCAGTGTCGATGTCCGCGCCGCCGGTGGTGCAGGAGGCGTTCTGGGCGGCGCTGGTTGTGGCCGCGGCGATCGCTGCGGTTCCGGCGAGCAGGAGAGGGGCGAGGCAGAAGACGCCGATGACGGCGGCTACGCCCTTCAATCCGGCCCGCCTCCCGGCAGGCGGTGGGCCGTCGGCGGCCGGTCTTCAGGCAGGTCAGAGTAGGGGTGCGTCACAGCGGGGGTGTCCTTGGAAGTGAAGCCCAGGCCGCGCGGTACGCAGGGGTGGAAAGGTCGCGGCGGCCGGTGGTGGGTGAATCGGGGCCCTGGGGCACGGGCGCGAGTTGCCTCCCGCGCTCTGGTGCGGCGGCGCCTCAGGGGTGCTGGGACAGGGGGAATCTCCACGGAGGCGTGATCGGGGATTGGGCCATCGGCGGTGTTCGCCGGGCAGTTCCACAACAGTAAGCGGCGATCCCCGGTTGGAGAAATAGCTCCTCATCAAGGCCTGGTCTCCGGTGCTTTCCGGCGGCGACACGGCTCAACCGGGGATCGTGCCCTACAGTTTTTGCTCCTCCCCTCGCACCCCTGCCTTGCGGCCTGCGGCCACCGTCATGCCCGCATTCGGCCGGTGGGGCTCACACAGCGAGCCGGAGCGCTTCTCCCTCTCAACTCCCGACCCGAATTGGGGTACCCCTTTGCCTTTTTCCCTGCACCAGGGTGACGCGCTGAGCGTCCTGGCCACGTTGCCGGATGACTGCGTGGACTCCGTCATCACCGACCCGCCGTACAACTCCGGTGGCCGCACCGCCAAGGAGCGCACATCCCGCACGGCGCGGCAGAAGTACACCTCCGCGGACGCCGGGCACGAGCTGCCGGACTTCACTGGCGAGAACATGGACCAGCGGTCGTACGGGTTCTGGCTCACCCAGATCATGACCGAGGCGCACCGGCTGACGAAGCTCGGCGGGACGGCGCTGCTGTTCACGGACTGGCGCCAGCTGCCGGTCACCAGCGATGCGATCCAGGCCGCCGGCTGGCTGTGGCGCGGCGTCCTGGCCTGGCACAAGCCGCAGGCCAGGCCCCAGAAGGGACGCTTCACCCAGAACTGCGAGTTCATCGTCTGGGCGTCCAACGGGCCGATCGACGCGTCCCGTAACACGGTCTACCTGCCCGGCCTGTACTCGGCCTCGCAGCCCTCGGGCAAGAACCGGCAGCACATCACCCAGAAGCCGGTGGAGGTGATGCGCGAGCTCGTGAAGATCTGCCCGCCGGACGGCACCGTCCTGGACTTCTGCGCCGGATCCGGCTCCACCGGCGTGGCAGCCCTGCTGGAGGGCCGCGACTTCATCGGCGTGGAGAAGACCAAGCACTACAGCCAGGTCGCAGAAGAGCGACTGATGCAGACCATGCAACAGACGGTCTCCCAGGACGACTTCATTCTGTCCGCCTGAACCGGCCCGCTGTGCGGCGCGGTGCGGGGGCTTTATAGCAGGCAATCCCCGGTTAGCGAAACCGGGGATCCTGCGGATGGTTGGAGCCGCAATTGATGACTAGCTGCGGCTGCAAGGAGACCCATTCGTGCCTGAATCCATAGACCCCCGCGACGACGGGGAAATGGAACCGATCCGGCTGCCGGACTCCAACCTGGAAAGCATCGAGGCGAGCGTCCGCAAACTGCTGGACCAGTCGGCGGAACAGGCGAGGCAGCTCGACAGTCTGGCCTCCGCCCCTGCACCGTCGCCCTTCGCCGCGTTCGGAATGCCAGCTCTGCCCGGCATGCCGCCGCAGCCTGTGCCGCCGGAGCCGCGCCCGATCCTGGAGCTTCGGGGCGAGGAGTACGAGAACGAGCTGGACAGCCTGTCGGACTGGGTGGACGACTTCCTCATGGCCGCCTACGGCGCGGAGGTCACCACCTCCGCGCCGTGGTGCGACCGGTGGCAGGAGCACGATGACGTCGTGGCCTGGCTGCACGCGTTGTGGATGGCCTACGAGCAGCACAAGGACCCCGAGGCGGGCCTGTCCGGGTTGTTCGTGTGGCACAGGGACTTCCTCACCCACGCCCTGGCCGCCGTCCGCGCCCCGGGCGGGCCGCTGTCGGCGTGCATGACCGACCCAGACCGGCCCGCCCACCGCCTGCTGCCCGGCCCCAAGCCCTCCACCCGCTCGGCGAACACCGACCCCGAAGGGCCGCAGGACACCGAGGACCCGGGCGAGGACACCGCATGACCGGCCACGGGCAGCACCCGGCGTTCGGCCTCAGCTTCGACCCCCGCGCCCTCACTGACCTGCTCCGGGCTCCCGGCGACATCCGGGACCTGGCCCTGGCCCAGCTCCAGGACGTCGTCAACGCCGAGTTGTTCGGCGGCAAGCTGACCGGCGACTTGGCGGGTTACCGCAAGATCTACATCGACTCGCGCAACGCGTGGCGCATCGTCTATGCCCAGCGCCCGGCCCCGGCGAACTCCACCCACCGCACCGAGATCCACGTGGTGGCCGTACGCCAGCGCGCCCAGCACGACGTGTACGACACCGCCCGCTCCCGCCTGGGTATCACGCGGCGCCCGATGAGCGCGCTCACCCACGCCGCCCGCGCCCGTTCCCCGCAGCTGGGCACGCAGCGGCCGGTCCCCAAACCGGCTCCGCCCTACGCGACGCCGGGCCTGCCCCACCCCGCACTGTCCCCGAATCCGAAGGGTCTCCTTCGTTGACCACGACGTTCCCCACCCTCCTGGACACCCTCGCCGCCACCGTGCTGGATACCGAGCCGCCGAAGGAGAACCCCCACCACCGCGCCCTGCTGGACACCTTCGTCGAGATTCAGCACCTCGACCAGCAGCTCCTCGACCTGGCCGGCGCGGACCGCCCCGCAGGTGCCAGCGCCGTCGAGCAACTGGAACAGCTCACCGACCTGATCGTCGAACGCCTCGCCGCCGGGCACGAACTCACCCGGCTGCTGTCCACCGCCTGCTGCTGCACCGGCACCGGCACCGGCACCGGCACCGGCACCGACGCCGAGGACGGGGACGGGGACGGGGACGGGGACGGGGCCGAGGACCTGCTGTTCTGTCCCAGTGGCCGTCGGCAGACCGGCAGCATCGTGCAGGCCTGCCTTGAGGTCTTCGCCGACCTCGGCGACGAGGACGCCGTAGCGTCCGCCGACCTGGTGGCCGTGCTGCGGCACCTGCCGGGGGTAGCCGAGGGCCGCTGGCGCTACGCCGAGCTCACCCAGGCACGCCTCGCCCAGCTCCTGGCCCCGTACGAGGTCTCCACCCGGGACGTCACCCTGCCCGACGGGCGCCGCCGCAAGTCCTACCGGCGCGGCGCACTGCTCGCCGCCCTGCAGAGCTGCTCGTGCTGACCCAACCCGCCCTCGCCGGGACACGTCCCGTAACCGAAGCTGACTGGCATCTGATCGAAGCGTTTCACCGGAACTGTTCGCCGGCCAACCTGGTACGCCGCTGGGGCCGTACGCACATCAACCGCCGCGGCCTGTCCCGGCTGCTGGCCCAGGGGGACTGCTGGATCACCCTTGACGCCGACGGTATCCCTGTCGCCCTGGCCTCCATCGGCCCTGTCAGCCGCGAGCCGGGCGTCGTCGACCTCGGACTGCAGGTCGCCGACGCCCATCAGCGCCGCGGCATCGGCACCGCGCTGGCCCGGCACGCCGCCGATCACGCCCGTGCCCGAGGTGCCCACACCCTGACCGCGTACACGGAGGCGTCGAACGAGCCGATGCTCCGGCTCCTGCACCGCCTCGGCCCGAGCCGGCACACCCGTGACGGTGCGCAGGTCGACGTCCGTATCCCCCTCGACTCTCCTGACCCCCGCTGCCGGACAGGCTCCGTGACACCCACCCCGAGGAGCCCGGTTCTCCATGTCCTCCACCTCTTCTGCGGCCTCGGTGAAGAAGGCGCTGACGGCTCTTGATCACCTCATCGAGGCCGGCCGTGGGCCACAGCGTCGACCAATTGTGGGAGCACCGCGACCGCGATCTCCTCGACGAGCCGCGCACCCGCCTGGCCGACGCCCACCGCAGCCTCGTCCAGGCAGAGACCTCGGTGACCTTCCACCGGGTCCTGCTCCACCGCCTGTCCAGCGGGGAGTTCCCCGTCGACCAGGCCCTGTTCGCGCGCATCGACCGCACGGTCGAGCAACTGACACAGGCAGCGGCCACCCGCGACGAACGCCAGAGAAAAGTCCTGGCCGCCCTGGAGCCCGTCGAGGCCGCCGCCCGCGCCCAGGCCCCGCGCGGGGGCGGCTGCGCTGTCCGCGCCGGACTTCGCGGCGCTGCTGGCCATTGCTCAGGGAGCCAAGCTGCACGAGCACCTCCTCACGCAGCGGCTGTCGCTCGTCACCGCCTCCGGAACCCGCGTCCCCTACAGCACCTTGCAGCGCCTGGAAGCGACCGGCCTCGTCGTGCGCGACACCTCCCATCCGGTCCACGCCGGACAGCCCGTCACCCTCACCGACGCCGGCCGCACCAGCCTGGCCGGCTCCCACCCCACGGGCATGGCCGCCAGCGCACCCGCACCGCGGACCGGGACCTGGCCGTCCCCAACCCGCTCCCGCCGCTAACCGGCAGGACCAGCTCTGCGCCGCTGCCGAGCGGTTCGCCATCTCCCACCCGAAAGTCCCGATGCCCCAAGCCGAACCGGATCTCCGCCTCGACGGATACGAGGCCGTCAACGCCCGTGTCGAGGAGACCTTCTGGCAGCACATCGCCATCAACCTGGACATGCTCACCGTCCTCGCCAAGCATCACACCGACGGTGACCAGCACAGTTACTACGTCCTCCACAACGGGGCCGTGACCTGGGGAACCCCGGGTGACCCCCAGCTCGTCGCCCTCCACCTGCAACGCGACCCCGCGGCCCGTACCTTCCGCTTCCAGCACGCGACGCTGCCCCTGCCGGCGATGGCCCAGTCCTGGCTGATCGCCCGCGGCTGCCCAACGGACGCCATCCGCCTTCCGCCGGGCATGGGCACCAGCCCCGCGGACGGCGCCACCAGAGCGCTCGAAGAGCGTCTGATGAGCGACGGAGACCACTTCGCCCTGATCACCAGCTACACCGACGACACCTCGGCCCTACCGGAGACCACCGTGTTCCTGCGCGCCCTGGACGAGCGGGCACCGCTGCCATTCCGTGTGCTGCTGGAGGAAGTCGACGTCGAGGCAGGGACACACACGCTGCGGGAAGGCGGCTTCACCACCTTCGAAGCCGCCACCCATTGGTGGGAGAACCACTGGGCGGGCGAAGCCCTCCCCCTGCCGATCGCTCCGCCGCAGACGCGTCACTCATCCCTGCCCGCGCCGCCGGCACGTCCCGCCCCTGCGACACCGCCGCGACGTCCAACCCGCTGAACCGCTGCTCGAACTGCCGCTCAGAGCCAGCGAGTTCATGCTCGGCGATGACGTTCTCGTACCGAACCGGTGTGCAGGACGGCCGGAACGTAGCAGGCCATCCCCGGTTAGCGAAACCGGGGATTGTCCGGACTCTTGAATTCACCCCGCACGACAATCGCCCGGGGCATCCCGCAATTCCCACCCCCATTGGCATGGAGGCCAATTCCTCATGCGCTCCTCTCGAATAGCCGTCTCTGTCGCCGTCCTCGGCGCACTCTCCCTCCCGCTCGTCTGCGCCACCACGGCCAGCGCTGCTCCGGCCACGGTCGCGTCGGTCACCCTGGCCTGTGAGCAGCCCGGACCGTGGGTGATCGGCACGAAGGCCGTCACGATCCGCGCCAAGGCAACCACCAAGTCCAAGGCCGTCGGCATCCTCTACCGAGGCCACAAGTTCACCGTCCACAAGACCAGCGGCAACTGGCACTACATCACCGACAAGACCACCGGCGTCAAGGGCTGGGTTTCTGGCACCTACGTCTACCGCGACGTCCGCATGTGCCTGGACTAACCGCCATCCGGCCTCAGCGGGCCGCATTCCCGCGCGGCTGAATTCACCTATCCGGGCGGGACATGCATTCCGCCCGCTGCCAGCCCCTCACCCGAATCCGCAGCAGAGGAGATGTGTTTGTGCCCGACTACGCCGACGATGTGACGGGCGTCCTCACCGAGCAGATCGAAGCCCACTTCCACATGAGCCTCGACGAACTGCGCCGGGCTGTGGCGGTGGCGCCGCAGGCCAACAGCGAGGCCACGCAGGTCGTCCACTGGCACGGCCTGCTCACTCAGGCCCAGGGGCTACTGGACCGGGCTGAGGACGACCTCCTCGCCGCCCTCAGCACCGAGCCCGGCGAGCTCGACGACCCCGCGATGGATCTCGCCCACCGCGTGAACGCGGCCGTCACTACCCGCGACGGACGCGCCATGGTCGTCCGGTACCTCCTCGACCCGGACGCCCCCGGCAAGCCAAGCCCCGGCCCCGGTCGGGCCGCCGCTGGGCAGGCGGCCCGACCGGCGCCGGCCTTGCAGACCAGCCCTGCGGCACGCCCCGCCGTTGCGACGGTCCCGGCCAAGGTGGTGACGCGGTGAGCGTGACCGCCATGCCCACCAGCCAGGACACCGTCCTCGAAGCGGCCTTCGGAGCTCCCGTCCCCGCGCTGTACGAGACCGTGACCGATCCCGAGGCGCCCGCTGCGCTGCGCAGGGCACTGGAGCTGCGCTCGTTCTTGGCGATAGCCGAGGAGCAGGTCGCCCGGGTCCGCGACCGGGTCCACGCAGCGACCGCCGCCGACGGCGACATGGATGAGCTGTCTGCTTCCAACCTGCGGTTCGACGCCCAATGGATGGAGGCGGCGCTCAACGCCCGCGACGGATACCGCACCGCGCTCGGCGAACTGCTGCGCACCATGCCCCCGCCTGGCCCGGAGCGCGCCCGGCCGGTGCAGTTCACCCAGCCGAAGATCACCACCGCCCTACCCCCTGCTGCCCCCGCCACCCCGGCACCCGCGCGTGCCGGGGCGGCGCGGCCCCCGACCGTGAAAGCCCACTGATTGCCCACCACCGCCCAGAGCGTCGCCGAGCGCATCGAGGACCTGTACGGACAGCCGCTCGCCGCACTCGAAGCCCACGCCGACGCCAACCCGCGCGGCAGCATGCTGGCCGCCCTCCTCGGCAGCCACAGCGACCTTCACCTCGCCGAGCGCACCATCGACTTCCAGCTCCAGCGGCTGCGGCAACTGGCCGCCCCCGAACGCGAGATCGGCCCCTACGACGCCGGTCACATCCTCGACTGCGCCCGCCGCATCGCCCAGTCCGTCGCCGTGCGTGACGCCCACGCCAAGGGCATGAACGCCGTTCTGCAGAGCCTGCACCGCGTCCCCGCCCCGGACACCCACCCCCCGGCGCCGTCGGCCCCGCCCGCCGTACCGGAGCCCACCGCGGCGGCTGCCGCTTCCCGTACGCGCTGACCCGCCTGCCGCCCTGTCCCAGGAGTTCCCCTTTGGCCACCACCGGTCTGCCCCAGACCTCCGCCGATCTGCCGCGCGTCACCGAATCGCTGACGATGATCAGCCCGCGCTGGAGCGTGTGGGTGCTGATGACGCTGTCCGCCCAGCCGCTTCGCTACACGCAGATCAAGACGAAGCTGCCGTGGCTGGCCGACGGCCAGCTCCACCCCAGGCTCCGCAAGCTCACCGACGCCGGCCTGGTCGAGCGCACCCAATACGCCTCCCGGCACGTCACCTACGGCCTCACCGAGCGCGGCGCCGACCTGATGCCCGTCCTGACCGTGATCGCCGCCTGGGGCAACACCCACCTGGACAAGGACATCGTCCTCAACCAGGCCACCGGCGAACACGCGCCCGAGCACATCGCGCCGGCCCAGAACATCGAGGACACCCTCGCCCTGCTCACCCCCCGACACGCCACCGCCATCCTGTGGACACTGCAAGCCCGCGGCGCTACCAGCGCCAAGTCCCTGGCGGCCGTCGCACTGCCCGACTACGGCCTGAGCGCCATCTATCCGCCGCTGCGGCAGCTGACCGACGACGGGCTCGTTGAATCCACCGGCGCGGAGGCGACCTTCCAGCTCTCCGCGCATGGCCTCGCTCTGGCTCCGCTCTACCGGTCGATGTCGGCGTGGGCAGCCGGACGCCCGCTCGCCGACGCAGATCACCACCCGGTATGGGGGCAGGACCCGGCCCCGTCCCGGACCGAGCCGGGCACCTGGATCACCAACCAGTCGCGCCTGTCGGCAGCCCCGGCCTCCACCCCGGCCGCCCCGGTCCTCCCCGCGCAGCCTCCCGTCGCCAAGTGGAAGGCGGGCGACCTGTTTTCGCACCGGATCCCCGCCCGCACCGTCGCCCCGGCTGGGGGGCACGGCCGATGAACCGTCCCGAGACCCTCAGCGTCGAGCAGCTGACCCGTGCGGTCGGTGTGCTGTCCCATAGGGGTCTGATCCGGCTGGTCAGCGAGATCGACGACAACGGTCCCATCCCGCGCCTCATGCTCACCCGGACCTTCCCCGACCTCACGCCGCACCAGATCAGTCACGGACTGGCGACAGCCCGCGCCCATGGGCTCCTACGGGCCGGGCAGCACGCCGGAGCCCCCTGCCACCAGCTCACCGAGGCCGGCACCGAGCTGGCCGAGGTGTACGAGGTGGCCACGCGCTGGGCCCGCGCCCACCACTTCCCGGCCCGCGACGGCGACTTCCTCACCCGCGTCCAAGCAACCCTCACGCTCCTCACCCAGGCGCCCGTTCTCGCCGCCCTCACCGGCGAAGCACACGACACGGTGGCCACCGGCGCGGCTCAGCGCGTGATGGACGGGCTGCTGCCGGACACCGAGGCCGTGATCGCTCTGCGCCGGCCGTGGACGGCGCTGTCCCAATGGATCAACAGCAACCCGTCCATCCCTGCGACAACCCCACGCCGTCCTGCCCGCACCGCGCTGGCGGAACCGGGGCTCGCTGCGTGAGATCAGGCTCGAAACCGCGGCCGGTCCACCGTCCTGCCGCCGGTCTGCTGCGCGCCATCTACCTGCCCCGCAGCGCCGATGCCGCGGCGTTCGCCATGGCCACCTACACCATCCCGATGCTGGTCCTGGCGACCACCGGCAGCGCCGCGCTGACCGGCCTGGCCTTCATGCTGGAATGGATCCCGCGCCTGATGGCATTCGGCCTGGCCGGGGCCGTGGTGGACCGGTACGGCACGATCCGTGTCTTCCGCCTCGCCTCCGTAGCCAGAGCCGTCGTGGTCGGTATCGCCGCCGTGGCCCTGGCCTGCGCGGACGGCACGCTCGCGGGGACCGTCACGGTGATGCTGCTGGCCGCCATCGTCGGCACGGTCACGGAGTTCTCCTACATCGCGACCGAGACGGCCGGCGCGGTGGCCAGCCGGGAGGATGGCGAGCGCGCGCACCGCGTTCAGTCGGTGCTGCTGGGCATCGACCAGGTCGCCGCGTTCGCCGGACCCGCGCTCGGCGGTCTGCTGCTGCAAGGGGCCGGCCCGACCGCCCTGCTCGCCACCATCGGAACGGTGTCCGCGCTCGCGGCGCTGCTGGCCCCTCAGCTCGCCGAAGCCCGCCCGGACCCGGCCCCCGTGCCGGTGGTCCAGGGCCTGCGGACCGGCTGGTCGACGCTGCGGTCGCTGCCGACCCTGGCCTGGCTGGTGGCCGGGCTGGCGATCTCCAACCTGGTGACCGCCACACTTCAGGCCGCCGCCCCCGTGACGGTCGTGCAGCGATTCGGGTACTCCAGCGCCTCGACCGGCCTGGTCTGGACGGCCGCCGCAGCAGCTTCCCTGCTTACCGTCGCCGCCTGCCGATTCGCGATCGACTGCTGGGGTCTGTGGCCGGTCGGCGCCCTGGCCGCCACGGTGGCCACGGGTGCGGGCCTGGCCGTCGCCCAGGCCCGCACCTACCCGGCCTACCTGGTGCTGGTCGCCATCCTCATGGCCGGCGAGGGCGGCATGACCGTGGTCCTGCGCACCCTGCGCTCCCGCCTGGTCCCACCGGCGGTGTTCGGCAGCACCCTGGCACTGACGATCCTCATCATCCTCATCCCGCTTCCCCTGGCCGGCGCCCTGGTCGCCCTCACGCCACCCGCCGCCCTCGGCCACATGATCACCGCGTGCGCCGTCCTGCAAGGCCTCGGCCTGGCCGCCGCGTTCACCCGGCTGCGCACCGACCCCGCCCTGCGCCCCGCACCCGCCGCCTCACCGGTCCGCTGACCGCCCGCTTCCCCCTTTCCCCGTATGGAGTGGTCCTTGTCCCACCCCCTCGTGCTCGTCGTTTCTCCCGGCGACGAGACCTATCGCGGCTACTGCCTTGAGCAGGTGGCCGCTGCGTACGACGTCGTCCTTCTCACCAGCGCCGAGCCGTCGTGGGAGAAGCCAGTCATCGTCGACCACGCCGTCGTCGACCTGAGCGACCCCGCAGCACTGCTCGCCGGCGGCCGGTCCCTGGCCGAGCGCCACGACCTCGCCGGCGTTGTCACCTGGGACGAGTGGCACCTCGTCCCCACCGCACGCCTCGCCCGTGCGCTGGGTCTGTCCTCGAATTCCGTCGAGGTGGTGCGGGCCTGCCGCAACAAGGCGACCGCCCGTAGCCTGTTCGCCCGCCACGGGGTGCCGTCGGCCGCCTCGATGAAGGCGCGGACCCTGCTGGAGGCCGGACTGGCGACGATGACGCTGGGCTACCCGGCCGTCATCAAGCCCGCAGCGTTTGCTGGCAGCATCGGCGTGATCCGCGTCGACCGGCCCGAAGAACTGCCCCCGGCTTTCGCGTTCGCCTTGGCCGGCGCGAGCCGCAGCCGCGAGGACACCGGCGTCTTGGTCGAGGAGTACCTCGATGGGCCGGAATTCTCGGTCGAATGCGTTACCCACTGCGGCGCGACCACTGCGGTCGCCGTGACCCGCAAGAACCTGGGCCCCGCACCGTACTTCGACGAGACCGGGCACACCGTCGATGCCACCGACCCGCTCCTGGCCCAGGTCGCCCCAGCCGCCGCCGCTGCGGTCAAGGCCCTGGGGATCACCGACGGCGTGCAGCACGTCGAGCTGCGCCTCGTGGACGGCCGGCCCCGGCTGATTGAGGTCAACGCCAGGATCGGCGGCGACATGATCGGCCACCTTGTCCGCCTCGCCACCGGCATCGACTTGCCGAAGGCCGCCGCCGACCTCGCCTGTGGCCGAGCGCCGGACCTCACCCCGACCCGCAGCGGGGCTGCGGGCATCCGCATGCTCTACCCGGCCGCCTCCGGGGCCCTCACCGCACGGCACATCAACCAGCCGTTCGCCGCCCACACCCCGTGGCTGCGGCAGGTGCAATGGATCCGCGAGATCGGCGACCCGCTCCTCCTGCCGCCCGAAGGCGACCTGTTCACTGCCCGGGCCGGGTTCTACATCGTCACCGGCCGCAACACCGCCGAGGTCACCGACCGCCTCGACACTGCCGCTGACGAGATCACCGTCGCCACGAGGGCGGACCGATGAGCCACCAGCCCCAACCGCTCCACGACATCGATATCGACGGCGATGTCTACGTCTCCCCACGCCATCTCGCCTCCACCACAGGGACCGGCGACCCCGCCCTCGCCCCGCTCCTCGACCTCGGCTGGGACCACCACTACGACGAGGACTCCAATCTCTACGTGAGCGCTCCCGACCGGCGCGTACGCCTGGGCTACCTGCCCGAAGGCGAGGACGACGGGCTCTGGCGCATCAACGCCTACAAGGACTCTTTCGGCCCGCCAGCGTGGGGCGTCTGCTTCAACGACCGCGTTCCCACCGAGTTCGTCCAGGCGTTCACCACCCTCCTCGCCGCGGCGTACGAGCAGGGGCCGGACGCCTACTTGGCCCGGCCGGTCACCGGGATCGACGAGCACGATCCCTTCCTCGCCGTCGTCCCCCTACTGAAACAGGGCTGGGAGATCGACCGTCCCCGCTGGGGCGTCTTCGCCGTCCAGGCACCGGACGGCCTCGCCGGCATGGAGTTCACCACCGGCGACCTCGATCCTGAAGCCGAGCTGACGACGCGGGACGCCCGCTGGCAGCTGTGGGCGGGCAAGTCCATCGACCGGCCCGTCTGGTACGCCACGGCCAGCACCGACACCCCCGTCGCCCTGCTCACCGCCGTCACCCAGTGCATCGCCGATCCGGCTCCACTACCCCGGTGGCGGCAGGAAACCTTCAGCTACATCAAGGGCATGGCCCAGCTCGCCCCCATCCTCCCGCCCGGACCGCCCGCCCCCACCCCGCTTGACGTGCAGCGGGCCGTCGCGTCCCGCCGCCCGGCCGCGCTGCCCGCGGCCAGCGTCCCGCGCTGGAGCACCACCAGCCGACCGGCCCTGCCCAGCCCACGTCGCTGACACCAGCCCGACCCCGACCGGAGACCCCTCTTGTCCCCGCAGGCCCCCGAGTTCTTCGCCGAGCTGCGCCTCCCCTTCCACGACAGCACCGTCGTGGGCAACACCTACTACGCCGCCCCGACCCCGGGCGCACCCCTGCGGCTGCGGATCGACTTCAGCGGCACCATCCACTCGGACACCTACGGCGGGCTGCGGGTAGCGGTCGTCCATCCGGACCGCGGCGAGATCGACGCGGTGGCGCTCAGCTTCGTGGATCACGGCACTTTCCACCGCCGCGACGAAGCGACCAATATCCGGCCGAACACCAAGCAGTACGGCACCTTCGACAAGTACCACCGCCCTGGCCGGCCACCGTGGGAGGGGGCCGTCACCACCGGGTTGCGCGATGCCATCAAGCAGTACACCGCTGTCTGGTTCCCCGGCGCCTGGACCGCGTCCGTGCCGAGCCCCGCCGCGGGCCGGACCGCGCACACGGCTCCCGCCAAGCCAGTCGCCCGCAGCGGCGCCCGCGCCCGCTGAGCCGCGCCTGCATCGCAGACCTTGGCGTTCCGCACTCTTCCGGTAGGAGCCCTGCCCGTGATGACCCACCCCTTTGAGAACCTCGACCCGGCCCAGGCCGTGCAGGTCCTTCCCCGCCACCTCGCCGGGCCCGGCGCCGTCGACCCTCGCACCGCATGGGCCTTCCCCTTCGACGAGGGCTGGCCGTTCGCCCAGACCGACGAAGGCACGGCCGCGGCTTTCAGCCCGTGCCTGCGACTGCAGACCACCTACGACCCCCAGCCCGACAAGCCCGGCAAGGGCACATGGACCATCAACGCGCACCGGGCTCCGTTCACCCCGCCGACCTGGCGGATCACCTTCGACGCCACCACCCCCGTCGAGCTGCTGCACGACGTCCATGCCGAGTTGCTCGACCTCTACCTCGAAGACCGCTACAGCGACCAAGATCGGCTGTTCGAGGACGAGATGGCGCCGCACGAGGCGTACGCGCCGCTGCTCACCCGCGGCTGGAGCCATGAGGTCAAGACCGACGGCACACAGACCTTCCTCCCCCCGGAAGGACTCGGCGGCGTACGCCACCGATACGCCATCAGTGGCTCCAGTGGGCCGGCCTGGCGGTCCTGGGGCGGATACCCCAGCGAGCCGCACTGGAGGGCACGCTTCTCGTTTGGCACGCCCACCACGCTTGTCGCGGCCTTCACTGCTTCGCTGATCTCCACCGAGCCACTGCACCGCACCGTCCAAGACGTACCTGTCCACACCCGCCGGGCCCTCTACGTCACCAGCACGACAGCCAAGCAGCTTCGCGGCAACACTCCTGTTGCCCCGCCGCCTCCCGCCCCGGTCTCTGGCCGAACCCGATGACCTTCCCCGCCCCCTGAGCAAGGAGTCCTCTTTCCTCGTGCACGCACGTTTCGTCCGATCCGCCGCCGTCGCTGTCGCGGTGACCGGCACCCTCACTTGGGCGTCGGCCGCGAGCGCCCAGCCCTCCGAACCGACCCCCTCGGCCTCTGCCGCCCTCGCCGAGACACTGGCCCCGGACGCGGGCAGCGTCGAGATCACCATGAAGGACACGGCCGGGGATGTACTCCCCGGCGCCGCGTTCCTGCTGCTCGACTCCGCCGGCCAGGACGCCGGACGCGGGAAGACCGACGCACAGGGGAAGCTGGCCTTCCCCGACCTCGCTCCGGGCGTCTACCGGCTCAAGGAGACGGCTTCCGGCAGCCCGCTCCACGAGGTCGTTGCCGACCAAGACGTCATCGTCACCCCGGGCGCGACCACACGGCTGACGATCACCGACCCGTTCAAGGCGGCCAAGGTCCTCCTGCAGGCCAAGGACGACAAGACCGGCAAGCCCCTGCCCGGCGCGACCGTGAACATCGGTACCGGCGAGTCGACGCTGCTCACCCTGACTACCGGGGCCAAAGGCACGGCTTCCGGAGATCTGCTGGTATCGAGTCGGAAGACGCAGTTCTGGGTCAAGGAGATAAAGGCCCCCGCCGGCTACGACCTCTACAAGCCGTCCAAGACGTTCACGGCGGGCCCCGGCGCCCCGGTGACTGTGACTGTCACCAACGTAAAGGGCACCACCGGATCAAGCCCCGATCCGACCGAGAAGCCGACGGACCATCCCACCGCGTCCGGCAGTGCGTCGCCCAGCCCGACGTCTTCCGCCGGGACGGACGCCGACACCTCTCCGGCGGCCGACGCGTCCGGCGAGGCCACGTCGAAGGCCCCAGTCGGCTCGCTCGCCCACACCGGAGCCGACGCCAGCCCGTGGCTCGCGGGCGGAGCAGGTCTCCTAGTCGTCGGCGGTATCGGACTGGTTGTGGCCGCCCGCATCCGCCGCAGCGGTGCGAACACCTCGCCCGGTGAGGGCTGACACAACTGCACCAACTCTGACACCAGGGCCCGGGAGTCTATGACGACTCCTGGGCCCTTCGTCTTCTCAGATGGCGGCGAAGTGGTCGGCAGGCGCCGCTACCCGTGGTCGATCTCGGGCACGCCCGCCTCAGTGAGCATCGTGAAGAGGTCGCCGATGGGGCCGTTACGGTCGGTCCGGTCCGTGGTGAAGATCAGCCGATGTGCAGCCCGGGACAAGCCGACGAAGAAGGTCGATGTCCCTTCTCGCCGGTCGCTCCCGTACGCCCACCACTGTCTCGCGTGGATGCCCAGGAAGAACACGGTGTGGTATTCGAGGCCCTTGCTGCGGTGGGCGGTGAGCAGGACGACGGCATCAGCGCCCTCGAACTCGTCGAGCACGTCCCCCCAATCCGCGGTGCCGTTGATCGCGGTCTCAAGGCGCGCCTCGAATGCGCCAAGGATAATATCGAAATCCTCCCCGGGGGCTGCCGACTTCACGTAGCGGCGGAGGGCAGCGCCGTCGAGGAGGCCGACAACCTGCTTGACGGTGTCGGTGGCCGACGTGGTCGCCGGTGGGTGAGAGCGGAGCCATGCGCGCAACTGGGTGGTCAGTTCGGCCAGGTTCTCGCCGACGCGGTGCTGGGCTACGTCGTCGTCGGTTGCTCCGTGGACGCGTTCCATAGTTGCCGATACGTCCCGCCAGACCTTGGCGAGGCCACGAGGTTCGTTGGCCAGCCGGAACAGACCCAGCAGGAGACGGGCGGTATCGCTTTTCAGGAGGTCTTGCAGGGTCATCTTGCCGAGACGGGCGTCGTCGTTGCGGACTCTGATGCCGTGGGCGGCAAGGCGGGCACGAAACAGCGACTCGAAGTCTGTGATCTTCTGCCGAGCGATGAGCGCGAAATCCGACGGCGTACGGTCCGAGGCGGCGATATCCCGGGCGATCCAGTCGGCGATGAAAGTTGCCTCCTCGTCGCTGCTGGAGAACGTCCACAAGACGGCCGGCTCATGCCCGACTTCGGCGGTGGCCTTCGAGGTGGCCCGTACCGTGGTCGGGTCCAGTTTGCTAGCGATGACGTGCTGGAGCTCTACGAGGGCGTCGCTGGATCGGAAGTTCCACGCCAGGGCGTAGGAAGTGGCGTCGAAGGCTTCGGCGAAGCGTTTGACGGCCTCGGGTAGGGCGCCGGCCCAGCCCATGATCCGCTGCTTGCTGTCCCCGACCGCGGTGACCGCGGTCCTCTCTCCGAACACGGAGGTGAGGAAGGAGAACTGCGCGCTGGTCGTGTCCTGGAACTCGTCGACGAAGACCACGGGGTAGGTTAGGCGCAGGGCGCGTCTGAGCTTCGGCACCGCCCGGACGAGCAGCTCGGCGAGCCGGTTGAGCATGACGAAGTCGACTTCGGCTGTTCCTGACCGTAGGTAGCGGGCGCGCCACCACTCGCGTACGGCGTAGGAGACGGCATCGACTTCGTCATCCGTCGGCAGGCTCTCGGGTAGGTCCCAGCCGCCCACGTTGTCGGGGACGAAGCGCTTGGGCTGGAAGCCGAGTTTCCCGGATAGGGTCGGCGGTGCCGAGAAGGCGACGCCGTTGAGGAATTGGCTTACCTCGGAGTCGGTCGTAAAGCGGATGTCGTACCCGTCGCTCATCCGCCAGTCCACGGGCAGCGCCGCCGCGAACCGGTCGACCAGCCCCTTGGTGAACGCGTCGAACGTCATGGACGTGAATCGACGCGCGTGTTCCGGAACCCGGGAGGCGACCCTGCGGCCGAGGTTGGCCGCGGCATCTTTCTTGAACGAGATGGCCAGGATGCGCTGGGGCCACGGGCAGATGCCGGTTTGCAGGAGGTAGGCGGCGCGCTGAGCGAGGAACTCGGTCTTGCCCGCGCCCGGACCTGCCACGACTGCCACATTGCCGGTGTCCCGCAGAGCTTCCCACGCGACCGGTTCGAGGTCCGCGATCCCGATCGGCCGCCAATCCTCCGCAGGAATCAGTGTGGTGGCACGCGGCTCCGGCGGGCTCACAGGGCCTGGCTGGCCGGGGACGCTCACAGGGAGATCTTCTCCTGGATATGGCGCACCAGGGCCCGGAGCACGTTGGGCACATCCGCCTTCAGCTCCGCGTTGCTCAGGCGGCCGAGCGCGCTCATGTGCGAGCTTGGCTTTGACCGGTTCACGAACAGATAGCGGTACCAGCCCAGCCGCTCAAGGCGCTTGGCGTTCTTCCAGTAGTCCGCCCTGGTGCCGTTCTCGCCCATGACCGTGATGGTGGGATCGCCGGCACCCGGCCCACGTTCGCCCGAGTCGAGGAGTGTGTAGGCGTCCTCGAACGCCCTCAGCATGGCGTAGTCGAGATCGAGGGGCGTGGCGTAGAAGACGCCGAACGTACGCAGGTGCGCCAGGATCGGGCGAATGGCATCGACTTCGAGGTCGTCGGTGATGTCGCTGATGTCGTCGTAGCCGGCGAGCCCTTCCAAGGGCTTCAGCCCGCTGGCGGCAAGGCGGTTGCAGGCGTCGCGCAGCCGGGCAGGCCCTGCGCCTTCCTTGCCGTAGTCGAGATCCAGCAGGGTGGCGTGCGGGATGTCCAGGTCGTTCAGCAGCTTCCACATGTGGTTGGTGTGTCGGCCGCCGAGCGGCACCATGGCGACGAACGACGGATCCAGCTGGACGCCGTGGGCCTGGGCGATGCGGGGGATGACCAGTTGCTCGGTGTCGCCTTCGCCGAGCACCACGAACTTGGCGAAGTAGAGCTCCGGGTGAGCGCGCACGGCCTCGCGCACGTACTTGCCGGCCTCCGTGGTGTCTTCAGGGAGGGTGATCTCACGGACCGATGCGGTCGTGGTGGCTGGCTCTGTGCGGAAGTACCGGACGTCTTCGGGACGGATACGCGCCATGACGCTGGCGGAGTGGCTGGAGAGGACCGTCTGCGTTGCCGTGCTGCCGCTCAGTTCCTGCAGCTGGGTGATGATCCGGGACAGGAAGAACGGTGAAAGGCTGTTCTCGGGCTCCTCGACCGCGATCAGGGTCAGGTTCGGCAAGTGGGCGCTGTCCACCGCGAAGTCATCGGCGTGCTGGCCGTCGTTGATCGCGGCCTCGACGTCGAGGGCGGCTGCCACCAGGGCGAGGTGCAGCAGTGATCGCTGCCCGTCGCTCAGTGCGCGGGCGGGGCGGGGGCGACCGTTGTGGTCGGGCCCGAAGACGAGTTCGGAATCGCGGACCAACTGGTTGAAGTCGCCATCGAGGAGGCGCAGTTTGGGGTCCGAGTGCACTCCCGCGTCGTGCAGTTCCTGCCACCGAGCAGTGAGCGCTCCTTCGACCGCCTGGACGACGGGTTCGTCGGTGAACTTCTCGGCGACCTCGGCCGCGTTCTCGCTGACGAGGTCACGCAGGCCGCTCGACCACTGCGCGGCTCGCCAGAGTCGGCTGCGGAGGAAAGACGTCACCTGGCGCACGCCGTCGCGGGACGCTGGGATGTAGACCATCTGGATACGGCTGCGCTCCACCGGAGTGAGCGGTGCGTAGTCATCCTCGCCGTACTCCTCGGCAAGGGTGTTGACGATCACCCGCGTCTCGGTGACGGCACCCTCTGCCGTGCCGTCATCGACCCATTCGGCCCGGAGCACCACCCGAACCTTCAGGTCGCCCTCCTCCGTGGCGGCCATGCGCCTGAAGAACTCCGGGACCAGCCGCGGCACTTCGTCCTGGCCTTGACGCTTCTCGCCCTCTGCGGCGCCACCGTCGTCATCTCCGTTGAGTTCGGGGAAGGCGAGCACGGCTTCGATCGTCAACTCGCGAGTGGGAGGCGTGTCGGTCTCGTCGAGGGGGACGTGAAAGTCGTCCACGCGTACGGCCCGTTCCTTCGCGGATATCCCGAACAACCGCAGCAGCGCCTCACAGGCCGCGGTCTTGCCCGAGCCGTTGGCGCCGATGAGTGCAGTCATGCCCGGATCCAGGCGGACGGAGGTGCCCTCCGGTCCGAAGCACTTGAAGTTCTTCAGCACGAGCTTCTCGATGAACATTCGTCACTTTCCGGTCCAACGATGTCATGAGCGGTGATACCGCGCGGATGACGGTATCGGAATTGTGTGATCTACGGGCCAGTTCGATCAAAACCATCGGGTACCTGGCCGACGTACCCAATGGGTGGGGACGTAGAGGGTGGTTCTCTCGCCTTTGGGCAACGGGCTGATTGCCCTGTCCCGTCAGGCTCGTGGCCGCACTCGACGCTCAGAGAACGCCCGCCGGACGCCGGGACGGCCAAGGCAGCTGTCTGCATTGTGCCTGGCTAGGCTTCTGCAGTGACCGAGTCCTCCACGCTGCCCGGAGACCCTTCCGAGCTGCGCCTGCACATCTCCTACGACGACGTGCTCTTCGACACCCCTCAGGCCGACACGCTGGAGCGGTGGGATGTGTCCATCCTCCATCGCCGCCGCGTGTACGACGCCGGTCGCTGCTGGGCGAGGCCCGGTGAATGCGCCACCCCGGAATGCTCTGCAACTGCCGTGCAGGATGTCGCGGTCGGGTCGATGACCTTCTTCAAGGTGCACCTCGACCGAGGCAGGAACGCGTTCTGGGCCATGGAAGAGGAGTCCGAGGAACTGTATGAGACCGCCCAGGTCCTCCTGAACCCGGCGACAGGCAACTTCACCGACGATGCCGGCGAGGTGCTGGAGTACGTGGGCTCCGCCCTGCTCGTCATGGACAGGGTGACCCTGCAGGAGCCGTGGCGCGGCCACGGCCTCGGCGCGGTGCTCGCCATGGAGGCCATTCACCGGCTCATGGCCGGCTGCCGAGCTGTGGCGTGCTCGCCCGGCGTCACCGACCTCAGCGGAAGCCGTTTGAAGGACCGGGCCGAGTGGGACCGGGTGTACGCCAAGATGGCCCAGGGGTGGGAGCGCATCGGGTTTCGGCTCTACCGGGACAACGTCTTTCTCCTCTCGCCCGCCTCGCAGGTGTTGGAAGAGCAGCGCGGAGTGCTCCGCGCGCGATTCGCGGAACTCTGCGCCACCTGGGCAAGCATCCCAGCTCGCCACACGTCGACTTGACCGGCGTGTGGTCCCGTGGCCCAACGTGCCCGAGAGCATGGAACGTGGGGTCACCAAATCCCCTGCCCCGTTCTTGACGAGGCGTGCTCACGGGGCGCGACCGGTTGCACGTGGTCCGTCAGCGCGTCTGTCGGATGCGGACTGCCTCTGCGGCGTGGGACGCGGCTTCAATCAACCCGAGCTCGCCGGCGAGCGTTCCGACGAAGGCGTCGACAGCCTCAATGGCGCGGCCCTCCAAGGTGGTCGGCTCAGCAAACGTCGCCGCGAACGCACCGGTGCCAGCGGCCAGGATGGGCCGGCGAGCCTCGTAGTCCGCCCACATCGGCCGATGAACGGCGCGCACCCGGTCCAGAGCTGATTCGTCGATCTCCTCATGTCGAAGACGGGTGATCGTCTGTTGCTTGGCCTTCCACATCGCGATGTGGTGCTGGACCGTGACGGGTCCGAAAGGACCTGGTTGCGCCCGTTCGATCCGTGGCGAACCCGGCAGAGCCGGCCAGGGCGAGTACAGCTCCGTCAGGACCGAAGTCAGCCTCTCCAGGTCAATCCGCCCGGTCCGTTCACCCTCCTCCAGGACCAACTGAGCAGCGCGGCGTTGCTTCAAACTGGCCAAGGGATGGGCGAGCTGATCAACGACGGCGCGAGCGGTTTCGCTCCGCTTGGCGGCTGTTACCCGGCCTGTGGCGCGGGCATGGGTGCGCCAGGCCCGACGCGCCTGCGGGGTGAGCACCACGGTGTCGTCGATCAGCCATAGGTACAGCACCACGCGGACCAGCGAGCGCTGCGGAACACGTCCCAGCGGGGAGCGCTCGCGGGCCTCCAGAAGTTTGGTGAACAACTCGCGTTGTTCTGGCGGAAAGACCCGCGGATCGCTGCCGTGCGCGCTGGTCTTGCGCGGCTCCGGGTTGGCGAGCAGCCCCTCCTCGACCCAGGAGGTCACCATCCGGGCAGTGGCCTTCACCCCGAGCGCGAGCGCGTCGGCAACCAGATCGGCCGAAGTGCCCTCGACCCGCGCGGTGACCTGATCTCCGTTCATGGCGCCGAACTTACATCCAGATTCGGCCCTTGCGAGCTGCACTCGCCGACCTCCAGCAGCAAGGCTGAGAGACGTAGAAACTGCACCCCGCACCGTATCCCGGCAAGGAACAAGCGGTGCGGGGGCAGCCGACCCGTCCCCAGAATGGAGACCGTCATGTCCCACCGTACGCACCGCGCTGATACGAAGCGGCAGCGCGCCGACCGTCCATTTCCTTCTGGCCTCGGCCAGACAGCGGTTTACGCCGGTACCACGACGCTGGTCGGCGGGCTGGTTCGCGCGCTGCTTCACTTTCTTCATCTCTCCGCCGGATCCTGGTGATCTGCAGGTTCGGGGAAGGAAGGCAGTTCTCAGGAACGGCGACTACTGCCGGTGACCTGTGGGCAGGGACGTCGAAGTCCGGCGTCCCTGCCTGCCGTCGCAAGTGATGAGGCTCTGTGAATCTCCCCGCCGGGTGATCGGGTAGGCCGAGAAGTTGCTCGACTTGATTCCTCGGCCTGATCCGCGCTGACCTGCGGTCGGGTGCCACAAGGGGGCTGGCAAAGCCGGCGATGTGCAGTGAGGTGTCCGGTCGGCAGATCGGGCAGGCCGGCACCCCGGCGGTGGCGAGGAGGCGGCGGGCCTCATCTTGGCCGACCGACCGTGTTCGGCGGCCGGCCATGCCGCAGTCGCCGACATGCACGGCCAGTGGGTGTCCCGTGGCGCGGTTGAGTTCGAGGATCCAGTCCGGCACCGGAGGACGGCGAGCCCGGCCGCGCTCCTCTTCGGCCTGCCGCCGCCGCAGTTCCACGGCTTTGCGGTCGATGCGCTCCAACCACATGGCATGCCAGATCCGTATTCTGTGGAATCAGCTTTGTCAAGTCCGCGGCTCAGTAGCCAGCCGCGGTCGGCGAGCTTGGTCTCTTCGTCCGAAGCGGCTCCAGCCTGCCGCGCACCGACACATCCAGGCCCAATTGCTCGCCAACCGTCCTGACCTTCACCGGGCCGCACCCTCGTCGGCCGCGTCGCTGCGGTGCGGGATCAGTAGGATCGCCCGCCCGGCCACCTCCGCCGACACTGGAGCGACCGCCTCGACATCGGCCTGGGCCTGCTCAGCCAGACGATTCAACACCCGCTCCGCGATCGCCAGTTCCTTCCGCTCGACCTGCACTTCCTGCAGCTGCTTGGTCAACTGCTCGGCGAGGGCGTCCAGTTCGTTTCGGCGAGCGGTGCTCCACTGCCGCTCCTGCATCTCCGCAGCCTCCCGCGGTCTCATGGCGTGCCGACTTGCTGACGGATCGTAGGCGGGGGCCCGTCACGGGCGCAGCCGAACCCGGCAAACTATCGGAACCGGACATGCCCGATGATCTACGCCATGGTCATCAGCCGCCGACTGGCACGAGTACCCGAATCGCCACTCACACCAGACCCATGACCTGTGATTTCCTGATGCACACCTCTCAATGGACGTCACCGCACATCCAAGCGTCGCGACCGAGAACTGGCGAACCTACGCGGTCACAGCACTAGGCGGGGTCGGACGCTGGCCGCCACGTGGCGGCCGGCCGGGGGTGGTCAGGTGAGGTGGTCCAGGAGCCGGGCGATGATGGCGCGGACGATGCCGGAGGCGGCACCGCGCAGGGCTGCTCCGGCCAGGGCGATGCGCTCGCTGCGGGTGAGGCGCGTGCGGGGCATGAGGTCCTCCACAGGAGTGTGGTGGGTGGTTGGGACAGCCGGCCGGCTTGCTGTCCACCCTGAGCCCCCTGCAGAGATCGACTCTGAGTTGCGACGAGTCTCCAATGGGCGTGCCCTTTACCGCTGTTCAGACCATCGCGGAGAGGAGGATCCGGGACGATGGTGAGATGAGTGGCGACACGGGGGGCGGCCGGCCGCAACGGAACGACGAGGGCGCGAGGCGGCCGCGGCAGTTGCAGCGAGCGCGGGTGGGATGGCCGCCGGCGTTGCGCGAGCTCAAGGACCTGCTGTACGAGGTGTACCTGGCGGCAGGCGCCCCTGCCCTGGATGAGATCAGCAAGGCCATCGCAGACGATGACAGCCTGCCGGGGGCGCCGAGCCGGGACACCATCCGCCGAGTTATCTCCGACGTCGAACGACCCGGTCAGCAGGCCGACGTAGTGGCTGTGGCCACGGTGCTGGCCCGCCGCGCAGCGTGGGATGCTCCGGATCTGGCGCGCCGGGTGCGGGAGCTGTGGGTACGGGCCCGGATGGCGCAGGGCGCTGGCCGCCTGATCGACGAGTTCCGCGGCGATCCCGAGCTCGTCCTGGACCGCGGTCTGGGCATCCACCCGGCGCTGGACATCGGCGGCGCCCGCGACCGGTTCGGGGTGCTGCCTGTCTACATCGAACGAGGGCACGACACTCAGCTGAAGGCCGTCGTTGCGGCGGCGGCACAGGGGCGTAGCGGGATCGCGGTTCTGGTAGGGGCATCGTCCACGGGCAAGACCCGTGCCCTATGGGAGGCCGTCCGTGAACTGCCGGACGACTGGCGGCTGTGGCATCCTCTCACCCCCACCGCCCCTGAGGCGGTCCTGGCCGCCCTGCCAGACGTCGCTCCGAAGACGGTGCTGTGGCTGAACGAGGCACAGAACTACCTGGCCGCGGAATCGCTCGGTGAGCAGGTCGCGACGGGCCTGCGGGAGCTGCTCAACGACCCGTTGCGAGCTCCGGTGCTGGTCCTGGGCGCCCTGTGGTCCGAACACTGGAACACCCTGACCACCCGCCGTACCCCTGACCGGCACCCCGGTGCCCGCAAACTCCTGGTCGGGCACAAGATCGACGTACCGGACGCCTTCACTCCGGCCAACATGACTGCACTCGACGGTGCTGACCCCCGGCTCGCACAGGCCGCCCAGCATGCCAGGGGTGCGCAGATCACCCAGTACCTGGCCGGCGTGCCTTACCTGATGGACCGCTACCAGGCGACCCGAGGCGCCACCCTGGCGCTGGTCCATGCCGCGATGGACGCCCGCCGCCTGGGCGCTGGCCCTCACATTCCGCTGGCCTGGCTCGCCGACGCCGCGCCCGGGTACCTGGATGACGGCGAGTCCGAGACTCTCGACGATGGCTGGCGGGCCCATGCCCTCGCCTGGGTCACCGAGCGTTGCAACGGTATCCGCGGCATCCTCACTCTCGTTACCGCCAGCAGTCCCCCCAACGAGCGCACCCGCCGTCGGCCCGACGCGAGGGGTACCCCCGCTGACCGGTCCGCATCCCGTCAGCAGGGGGAGCACTACGTGCTGGCCGACTACCTTAACCAGCACGGCCGCCACCATCGCTCCGGGATCATTCCGCCCATCGCTTTCTGGACCGCGGCCGCCCGCCATGCGCACCCCACCGACATGACCGAGCTGGCTAATTCCGCCTGGGAACGCGGTCTCTACCGCGATGCCGCCCAGCTCCTCAAGCACGCGGCCAGCTACGGCTCCGCCCGGGCCGCGAGCACGCTAGTTAAGGTCTTTGGCATCCTTCAACCCACCGACCCCCGCCCCGCCCAATGGGCTGTCACGTACACCGCTCTCGACGACCTCCACGCCCTCGACGATTTGCTGCGGGTGTTGCGGGAAGCGGGGGCGGTGGAGCAGGGCATCACGCTCGCCAACCGGGCCGCCACCGACGCCCCCCTCGACGACCCCCGCGACGTCTACGGGCTGCTGCGGGTGTTGCAGGAGATGGAGGCGACGGAGCAGTTCATCACGCTCGCCAACCGGGCCGCCACCGACGTCGCCCTCGACCTCAGCTCTTCCGGCCTCAAAGCATTGGTGAGGACGTTGCAGGAGGTGGGGGCGACCGAGCAGTTCATCACCCTCGCCAACCGGGCCGCCACCGACGCCCCCCTAAACGATCTAGCTGCCGTCCGAAAGTTGCTGGATACCTTGTGGAGGATGGGGGCGGCCGAGCAGGCCATCACACTAGCGAAGCGGCTAGTCACGGACGGCGCCGTCGACGAAGCCTCCGACCTCGAAGATTTGCTGCGTGCGTTTTGGAGGATGGGGGCGACGGAGCAGGTCATCACGCTCGCCAACCGGGCCGCCACCGACGTTGCCTTTCCCGACCCGTTCGCCGTCCCCGGTCTGCTGCAGGCATTGGAGCAAGTCGGGGCGGGTGAGCAGCTCACCGCGCTCGCCAACCGGGTCGTCACGGACGTCACCCTCGACAACCCGTACGGCATCGCCAGCCTGTTGCTGGCGTTATGGGAGGTGGGGGCGGGTGAGCAGGCCATCACGCTCGCCGACCGGGTCGCCACGGACGTCGCAGTCGACGACCTGGCCGCCGTCAGAGCGTTGCTGCCGGAGTTGCGCGAGGTGGGAGCGGGTGAGCAGCTCATCACGTTCGCCAACCGGGTCGTCACGGACGTCGCCGTCAACTCCCCGTACGGCATCGCTAACCTCCTGCTGGTGTTGCGGGAGGTGGGGGCGGTGGAGCAGGTCATCGCGTTCGCCGAGCGGGTCGTCACGGACGTCGACCTCTACGGCCCGTTCACCGCCAACGCGTTGCTGCCGGTATTGCGGGAGGTGGGGGCGGTGGAGCAGGTCATCGCGTTCGCCGACCGGGCCGTCACGGACGTCGCTGTCGACGACGCCCTCGCCGTCCACGGGCTGCTGCAGGCGTTGCGGGAGGTGGGGGCGGTGGAGCAGGTCATCGCGTTCGCCGACCGGGTCGCCACGGACATCGCCATCGACAACCCGGACACACCAGACATGATTCGGTTGTTGCAGGTGGCGGGGGCGGGTGAGCAGGTCATCGCGCTCGCGGAGCGGGTTGTCACGGACATCGCCCTCGACCAGCCGTCCATCGTCGTCTCGCTCCTGCAGCATTTGAAGTTCGTGGGGGCAGCCGAGCAAGTTGCCCGGCTGCTGACCCGTTGCCCCGCTGCGCTGGTTGCCCTCGACGACCATAACGGCATCGCAAACTTGCTGTGGGAGTTGCGGGAGGTAGGGGCGGCCGAGCAGGTCATCACGTTGGCCGAGCGGGTCGTCACGGACGCCGCAGTCGACGACCCGGCCGCCGTCAATGCATTGCTGTCGGCGTTGCGGGTGTGGGGGACGAGTGAGCAGGCCATCGCGCTCGCCAACCGGGTCGTCACGGACGTCGCCGTCGACAACCCGTACAGTGTCGGCGAGCTGCTGGGGGTGTTGCGGCGAATGGGAGCGGCCGAGCAGGCCATCGCGCTCGCCAACCCCGTCGTCACAGACGTTTCGGTCGACGACCCGTCCCCCGTCCCCCAGCTGCTGCGAGCGTTGCGGGAGGTGGGGGCGAATGAACAGGTCATCGCGCTCGCCAACCGGGTCGCCAGGGACGTAGCCCTCGACGACCTGACCGCCCTCAAAGAGGTGCTGCGAGCGTTGCGGGAGGTGGGGGCGAGTGAACAGGTCATCGCGCTCGCCAACCGGGTCGCCAGGGACGTAGCCGTCAACGACCTGACCGCCGTCCAAGCCTTGCTGCCGGTAGTGCGGGAAGTGGGAGCGGCGGGGCAGGCCGACACGCTGGCAGAGCGGTTGATTGCCGCAGGGCATTTCGACCTATTCATAAACCTCGGAGAAAACCAGAAGCACTTCAGACTCGGACGTGAACCTGACGGGAGGGCTGCACCGTCGTGGACGTGGGATGACTTGGATTGAGCGGCCAGGCCTGGCGTAGCCAGCCATATCCCGCAACAACCGCGGGGACTGGCGGGTTCAGCAGGCGCCGCAGAACGGCTCAGCGGCCGTCACTCTGTGTCATCCAATGATGCGTCCTCACCAGTTCCGAGGCTGTAGTAGAAAGGCGAAGGCCTGTCGATTCCCGCACGCTCCAGGAACAGCGCCTCGTAGTGCTGCAGCAGCTCCATGCCGGAGTCGACCTCCGGGGCCGTCCCGTCCTCCTTGAAGCTGCCGAGAAGAAGCTGCGTCCAGCGCTGATCGATAACTGACCACACCACCAGGTGCGAGGGCGCGAAGAATACCCACATGGCGTCGATCTCGTCTGCCAGTGTCGGGGCAGCCAAGGTGTGCGCGATCAGTGGGTCGAGACATTCCACGTAGGGCCGGTCGAAAAAGTGGGACACGATGAACACCACCCGTGCCCTATCGGGCGAGGACTTGTCCCGCAACTGCTTTGCGGCCTTGAGGATCATCGACTGGGCCGCCCCGATGACACCGTTCGCTGACACGACCGCCGCCCCATGAGCGCTTGGCTCCTCACCTCGCTTCAGCGCTCGCGAGACTGCTGCGTCGTGCTCGCGGAAGTCACCAGGTATCGACTTCACCTCGAAGTCGGCGAACTCAACACAGTTGCGGCCGAGCAGCGAAGGCAGTGCTTGGCTGTCCGAGTCCGCCACGCGGTAGACAAGATCTACACCGCCGCTGACGTCGACAGCTACCGGCACGATGCCGAGATAGGCGGTCGTCAGCATCGCCGCGAGATGCTCGCCCGCGGGCAGCTTCAACTCTTTCAGGTCCTTCGCCGGTACGTGCGCGGGCAGTGCTTCCGTCGCCCAGTCCATCACCTCGTAAGTGATGGCGATGACGTGGGTGCCGATGGCTCCGTCAAGGCTCTTGGCGCTGTCGTCGCTCATGGACGCGAGTGTGGCACCGCCCCAGCGGCACGTCACGGTCGTCGTCCGTGTCCCGTCGGACTTCGACGATCGGCAGCAATTGGCGCGGGGTTGGACCAGAAGGCGTGGGGATATCTGCAAGTCTGCCGAGAAGCTGGTCGATCGCGGTCTGACCGTCGGTGACGGCTGCCTGTTCGTCCTCAGTGAGCGGGATCGAGACTGCCATCTTCTGCAAGTTGTCCTTGGCTTCGAGCAGTTGGGCTTTGGTGGAGTCTTTTGGGGTGTAAAAGTCGCAGCGGGCGCAAGCCATGCGGTGCGGGCACTGCTCGAAGAACGTGTAGGTGCAGAAGCCGTGCCCCAGGTCGTAGTGCTGCCACGGTTCCCCAGCCGCGGCAGCGCCGGATACGACAGCCTCACGGTCGACGAGGACCTCGACGGTGCGTACGTTGCGGGCGAAATACCCGGCGTCCTCGTATGCCTTGGTCAGCGTGTTGGGGCTGATCTTCGCGTAGTGCTGGGTGGACTCGGGAGACCGGTGCCCGAGCCATGCCTGCAGTTCGAACAGGGTCATCGGCTCCTTCGCGTTGTATAGCTGGCTGGCGATGGTGGAGCGGGCCCGGTGGCTGGTGATGCTGCCGCGGGCATCAGTTGCCGGAACGCCGGCCTTGCGGCACAGCATGGGGATGATGCTGCTGTTGATGTAGCCGCTGGAGACGGCGCGTGCGCGGTAGGAGAACAGGAGGTCGACCTGTTCTCCCGTGCGTTTGTCGGTGCGTTTGGGCTGGCTGGGGCGGAGTGCCTGCCAGACGTTGATGGCCTGCCCGAGCAGCGGGTCCACCGGCTTGGTGAACGCTGTGCCGGTCTTGTGAGCGGGCACGTCCAGGAGGCAGACGGCGTCGCGGGCGAGGATCTGTGTGGAGTTGCCGGCGACGGGGTCCCCGTCGTGCTGCCATCGGATGCACCCCAGGCGTAGGCGCGCGATCTCGTTGCTGCGCTGACCAGAGAAGAGCCAGGTCAGCGTGATGGCGCGGACCAGTTCCACGGTGTAGGTGGGACCGCCTTTACCGCACGGGACGTCGTGGGCCTCCAGATTGAGCCCGGCCCACAGCAGTTTCGCCCAGACGTCGTCGGCGATGACGCGAGGTCGGGGGCCGATGAGGGCGTTGATACTGCGCGGCAGGGCGAGTGCGCGCTGGGGGTCGAACCGGCGCGGCAGCCACTCCCAGTCCTGGATATCGCGGAAGAAGACGCGTACGGCACGTATGAGGCCGGCTTTCGATTCGGCTTGGAGCGGCTGGCCGAGGCGCTCCTGGAGGCTGCTGGTGCGCAGGACGTAGTCGCCGATCTTCATGCGGTCGACGGCCGCGATCCAGGCCGCGCAGGTCTGCCGCGTCCAGGCCGCAGGATCAGCGGCTTCCGGCTGCTGATCTGCAACCCACCGGCCGGCTTTCAAGAGCGCGGCCCGGCTGTGGAGACGGGGCCGGTGGGTCATGGTCGTCGTGGCCGTCCACCGTTCCACCCACTCGCCCCATGTCGGTGGGACCCCGGAGTGGCCGGCCCGTTCAGCCCCGGAGCGAAGCGCGGGCGCCTCGCAGTGGCCGAGCGCGGCACCAGCCCGCTGCACCGCGAACAGGACCCTCGTGCCCCCCGTCGGTCAGGAGATCCTCCCGCCGAACACGGTCGAAGAACGCGGTGGTGAGGTCGCTGCTGTGGGGACTGCGGTTGAGGAGGAAGAGCTGGCTCATCACGGAGGGCACGCCCTTGTCGTGGTCTTGGCCGTACTGGTAGCCCCAGCCGGTCAGTACGGTGCGGACCTGTCTGATCTCCGCTTCGACCAGGCGGCGGCCGAAGATGCGGCAGGCGAGTGCCAGCCGGTCGAAGTGCCCCAGCCGATTGAAACTGGTGAAGCCTGCCAGGTGGTAGGCGTACCCGCACAGAGCCGGACGCACGGCTCCCGCGGTCCAGTTGGGTACCTGCCCTTGAAACGCTCTGTGGTTGTGGCCGAGGAAGCGCAGCCATTCCTCGTCGTCCCAGTCCCAGTACGCACGGCCCGTATTCGCGCACCGCAGCAGCACCACGGCGACCGCGTCGTTCGTGGCCCGACGTACATGCTCGGTGGGAGGCACGTCGAAACTGGAGTTGACGTCCTGCAGCGGGCGTGTGAGACGGCTGATGTCAGCCCACTGCGGGGCGTCGGGGTCGTGGTAGCGCTGTCGTCGCAGGTTGCGCAGGCCCAGCTCGCGAATGGCGCGCTGCTCCACCCCGGCCAGCGCCGACGAACGGTCGTAGCGGCGCAGGTCGATCGGGGAGTGCCGGGGCCCGTGCGTGTCCTCGGGCAGGGAAGTGGCCGTCAACGCGAGGTCCCTCCCACCGTGGCCTGGGGTATGTCGGCGCTGGCGAGCATCTGGACCCGCCAGGAGTGGATGTGCTCCATCCCGCTCTTCAGCTTTTCGGCGAGGTCGCGCCCGGAGAGGTGGATGTACTGGAGAGTCGTTTCGGTATGCCGGTGTCCGGCGAACAAGGCGATGGCATGCAACTCCCAGCCCATACGCGCGAGGTCGGTCAGGCACAGATGCCGGGTGGTATGGGTGGAGAACCGCTCGACACCGGCGGTCAGCGCCAGACGCCGGACCACCTTCGACCACGTCCACAGACTCAGCGGCTGGCCGTGGTTGCGCCGCGACTCCGACAGGAACAGCGGCCCCCGTGCCCGGCTGACCGTCGCACGATGCACGAGGTACTCACTCAGCAGGACACCCGTCGGCGCCGAGTACGGCACCACCCGTTCGAGCCGGTTCTTCGTCGTCTCCGCCCGCACCCGCACCGTCCGGTGCGCCGGGTCCAGATCATCGGTCCGCAGCGAGCACAGCTCCTCCCGCCGCAGTGCCGCGTCATAGGCGAGCGCCAGCATCACCCGGTTGCGCACCGGCTCACACCGCGCCACATCCAGAAGATCCCGCCACTGCTGCTCGTCGGGGATCCACGGCAGTTTGGAAAAGCGCGATACCAGTCCCCGCTGCTGAGTGCTGCCGCGTCGGCCCGGCGTGTACCGCCCGCGGCCCACCGGGTTCGAAGCACGCAGCCCTTCCTCCATGAGGAAGTCGTAGAACAGACGCACCGGCACCAGGCGCTGCTGGACCGTCGCGTTCGCCAGCCCCACCCCGGAAGTGATCGAGACGACGTTCGCCCCGCGCCGGTGAGGCCGCGACGTCAACTCGCGAACGAACACCCCCACATGCGCCCGGCCGGCGACCAGCGGATCGACGCCCTCTCGCTCGCACAGGCTCAGATACTCAGCGAGACCCCGTGCGTACGCGTCCAAGGTCCGCGGCGCACGACCGAGGTCCTCCCACGCCTGCAACCAGGTCGCTGCATGCTCATGCCGGGCCAGTACCGGCCACTTGGCCACGAGTGCCGATGTGCTCCTCAAGCTGTTCCCCAGGGTCGTGGACGAAGTCGGGCTACATGATCACCCAGGCAGATTCCACGTAACTTCTAGCGTCTGGAGCCGCGCCAGGTCGTCCGGAAGATCCCGCGAGGTATCGAACATATTTTCCACTCTAGACGCGCGACCTGCCCTTCGCGCTCGCGTATTCGATTGTATGTTCTATATTGTGGCTGGGGAGGTGAGTGCCGGGTGAGTGCCACGTCGACGGAGCGTCGGCCGGGTGTGGTGATGCATGTGCGCTGCCCGGACCGGCTACCGGAGGAGACTTACCAGCAGGTTCTGGGGCAGCTGGGGGAGCTGTCGCCGGTGGTGCAGGCACTGCCGCCCACGGCGGCGCTGGCCGACCTGCGCGGCGCGCTGCGCTACCACGGCGCGACCGCCTCCCACCTGGGGGAGATCCTGCGGCTGCGGACGGTCTCCCGCTACGGCGTCGACGTCCGCGTCGGCATCGGCCCGACCATCACCGTCGCCGCGACCGCCTCCGCGCAGGTCCGCCACCCGGGCGGCGTCCTGGCCATCGAGGCCCCCGACGTCGCAGACTGGCTCGCCCTGCTCGGGGTGGAGGAACTGCACGGCATCGGCCCCCGCCAGGCCACCACTCTCCAGCGCTACGGCGTCGACCGCGTCGGCCTACTCGCCGCACTGTCGGCCGCGACCGTGCAGCGCCTGTTGGGGAAAGCGGGCCGTACGGCCGTCAACCGGGCCCGCGGTATCGACCCCCGTACCGTCACCCCGCGCCGCCTGCCGGCCTCCGTCAGCGTCCGGCACCGGTTCCCCTACGACGTCCTCGACGGCGCCGTGGCGCGCTCAGCCCTGCTTGGCCTCGTCGTGCAGCTCGGTGTCGAGTTGCGCCGCCGCGGGCAGGCCGCGCGCGCTCTCACGCTCACGCTGACTTTTGCCGGAGGACCGGCGTGGGAGAGGACCCGTCGCCTGGCCGAGCCGTCTGGGCACGAGGACGACCTGCGCCAGCTCACCTACCAGATCATGGATGCCGCAGGTCTCCAGCGAGGTCGGCTGACCGGTCTCGCACTGCGCGGCGAGGACCTGGTCGACGGCGACCAGGTCGCCGAACAGCTCAGTCTCGACGCAGCGCGGCAGGCACGGCTTGTTGCTGAGGGAGCGGTCGACCAGATCCGGGAGAAGTTCGGGCCCGGCTCGATCGGTCCGGCCGCCACCTATCGGTCGGCCTCCTGACCTCATGCAGAAAGCTGGCAGGGGAGCGGAGTTGTCCACGACGTCATCGCGTGAGCGACGCCGCAGACGCCCATGACGGGCCAGCTCGGCCCGGACACTGAGCGAGCGGAGATCTCGGTCAGCGGCGCCATGGCCGCATACTTGGCGGCTTCACGTCATGAAGCAGTGTGGGGCGTTGGTGGTGTCCATGGCTGGGCGATCGATAGGTCAGGCTCCCAGCCGTAGCGCCGACAGCGTTTCTGCCTCGTCCGTTCGTCTGGCCTTAGTCAGTTCATCGACTGCCCAATCGAGGGCCAACCACCGTTTGAGCGCCAACCCCGATTCCGGTCTATGGCCCCCTTCGGCGGCGCCCGCGATCCAGGTTATGGCTGCGTCCAGGTGTCCTGCCCGCGCTACCAGGTCGGCTGCCGAAACGAGGGCCTGGGTGTTACCGGCGCGGCCCGCGCGTTCGTACCAGGCCAGTGCCTCCTCCCACCGTTCGGCCCACGCTAGCTGGTCGGCTGCCCTCCGTAGGGCCTCGGTGTCACCGCCCTCGGCGGCGCGTTCGTACCAGGTCAAGGCTTCGTCCAGGCGGCTGGCCTTTGCCAGTCGGTCGGCTGCCGCCCGTAGGGCCTCGGTGTCACCGCCCTCGGCGGCGCGTTCGTACCAGGTCAAGGCTTCGTTCAGACGACCGTTCTCCGCTAGGCAGTCGGCTGCCCACCCTGGTGTCTTGGTGTCGCCAGCGTCGGTGGCGCGCTCGAGCCAGGCCAGCGCCTCCGCCCACAGTCCGGGCTGCCTTGGTGCGTCATACACTAGCCACGTGGCTACCCGCCGTAGGGCCCATGTGTCTCCACTATTTGCGGCACGTACATACCAGGTCAGAGCCTCGTCCAGACGCCCGGCGTTCGCCAGCCGCAGGGCCGCCCCACGTAGGGCGTCGGTGTCACCGCCATCCGCGGCCCGTTCGTACAAGGTCAGTGCCTCGTCCCATCGTCCAGCCGCTGCCAGCAGGTTGGCCGCCCAGTGCAGGGCCCCGACATCACCGGCGTCAGCGGCGCGCTCGAACCAGGCGAGTGCTTCGTCCCACCGTCCGGCGTCCGCAAGCAGGTCGCCCGCTTCCTGCCATGCGCTGGTCCTGTCTTTGCCGCGGGTAGTGACATAAAGACTGCAGGCGATGCGGAGCAAGCCGCGTTCTCGCGCCGTGTTGGCGAGTGCGAAGCGGTCGGAGTCGGCGGCATGCTCAATGAAAGCGTTCCAGAGCGTCGCGGGAGGGCGGTTGGGGAGACGGTGGTGGCGGCCGTGCTGTTCGAGGTAGTCGGCCAGGCGGTAGTGGGGCTGCGCAGCGGCAGGCTGCCCGGTACGCGGGCGGATGAGGGTGAGCATCCCACGTGCGCCCCGCAGGGGTTTCGCACTATAGGCCAGGGCTTGTTCGAACCACTCCTCGTCGAGAAGGTCCCACTGGGCGTCGTTAAGGTAGCCCGTGGCGCCTCCCTCCAACAAAGCTAGAGGGAGGGCGGGCCCGTGGCCGACCTGGCGGGCATCCATGGCCGCCTCCACCAGCGCCCGTGCGCCAGCGTTAGCGGTGGTGTATCGCTCCAGCAGAGCCGGGCCCCCGGCAAGGTACTGGGTGATGGCACCGCTCTCGGCGTGGTTGGCGGCGTAGGCCAGCCGGGTGTCCATGTGCGCACGGTCGGCCAGGGTGCGTAGGTCGGAGCTGCCGAAGTCCGCCGGAATAATCAAGCCGCGGCCGGCCAGCAAAACGCGGGCCTGGGCGTGAGGGTCATCGTCGGCATCGTCTGACGGCTGGGCGGTTAGGGTGCGCCAGTTGTGGGGCCATAACGTACCCAAGATCAGCACGGGCGTGCGGCCCGGATCGACCAGCAGAGTGCGCAGCTTCGCCGCTAGGCGCTCACCCAGATCGGAAGCGGTCAGCAGGTAGTGCTGGGCTTCGTTGAGCCATACCACCGTGCGCGGCGCGATCCGCTCGATGGCCCCGAGGGCGGCTTCGACAGGGACGGGGTCGAACGGGTGCCACAGCCGCCAGTCGCCGGGGAGGTAGCGCAGCAGTTCCCAGCAGGCACGGGTTTTGCCGGTGGAGGATCCGCCGGTCAGTATCACCAGTCGGCTCACCCCGCCTTTGGCCTCGTCAGCGATGGCTCGCAGCCGAGCGTCATGATCCCGCTCCACGTAGACCGGCAGGAGAGGCAGTGGCGGCCCGGTGCTCAGCAGGTCGGTGCTGATGGCGTGGTGTACCCCGAGCGCGAACGGATCGGTCACTGCAGCCAGAGGGTCGCCCGGTGGGGTCGTGAGGCGGGCTTTGATCCACAATTCGCCGATCTGGGGGGCCAAGGCGTCGGTATCCCAGCCTGCCCATCGTGCCAGGACAACGGCGACAGCCACTGCGTCGGCTCGCTGAGTGGGGACGCTCTGGTCGCTGATGCACCGCCGGATCGTGTCTCGCCCTGGCGCTCCAAGCAGACTGTCGTCGTCTGCTATAGCCATGGCGATCGCATCGAGGCTCGGCTCATCGGCCGCCGTGTAGACCTCGAAGAGCAGGTCCTTCAACTCCCGTAACGGACCCGGTCCAATCACGGCACGCGTCAGCCTCTTCGGGCGCCTGGCCGGGCCGCTCCGCCTGTCGCCACTCATCGCACCATCATGACGGGATCCCGCCCAGCACACAGCGTGAACAGCCCGCGCACTGCTACTCGTTGAGAGTTTGTCGCAACTTGTAGCGGATCTTCAGAGGACCTTGAAGGTGGACAGCAAGCCAGGCCGGCCGTCCACCCATCCGCCCCACGTATTCGTGGAGGTCCCCATGTCCAGCAAGCGCCTGACTCGCCGCGAGCGACTGGCCCTGGCCCGCGCTACCTTGAATGGCGCTGTCTCCGGAATCGTCCGAGCCGTCACCGCCTGGCTCCTGGACCAGCTGTCCTCGTAGCCCAGATCGCTAATGTAACCGCAGCATTGCCTCGGAGCTTCCCTCTAGACAAGCCTCATCATCCCAGCTCAGAAGGCACTTTCGCGTTTCCGATCAAGATCCGGACACGGTCCCAAGTGAAACGCGCAGGCTAGGCCCCACTACCCGCACCAAGAGCCGAAACGCCCCGCCCCCGGGGTGTCCGCCGGATCTTCCCCACCGGCGCTGACGAGGCAGGGAGAAGGATCGTGGGAGAACTCGTACGCGTGACGAAGGCCGCCGAACTCGCGCTGCAGGGCTGTGCATGCATCATGTTGGGGTCGAACTGGGTGAGGCGGTCCAGCAGGAGGTCTAATTAGACATCTACAGCTCAGCGCGCAACCCTGGAAGTAGCGACGCTATAAAGCGGCTTCCGATGATCCGCGATGGAACGCTTTCGTGCCGGGCTAGAGCTTAGGCCACCACTGGTGGCATGCCTCATCGGACCTTGCACCGAGCGTTATTATCCGTAACAGGGCGGAATCTTCGGCGAGGCTCCTCATTGAACCGTGGAGGAGGCGTGATGGCTGATAGTGCTGTCGGTATCGAGATGGATGTGGCGGGGCCGACCGGGGTGCGGCACCTGCCCGTGTACCTGCTACTGGACTGCTCTTGGAGTATGGACGGCGAGCCCATTGAAGCGGTGCGGCGGGGTCTCGAGATTTTCGATCGGGAGGCGAAGGGCGATGAATTTTCAGCCAAAACCGTCCGCGTAGGTGTGATCACCTTCGGGCGGGTGCTCGAAGTTGGCAAGAAGGACGGGGCCTTGCTTGTAACCAAGAACTCAGAGGGCGCCCCGGGACTTGTGTCCATCGAGGACTTCGTTCCACCGCAGCTCAAAGCAGAGGGCACCACACCTCTGGGTGCCGCTCTCCGCGAGCTCAACAAGTCCATCGACAATGATGTGGCGCCCAGGGTCGTGGGCAAGCAAAAAGGAGATTGGAAGCCGCTCATATTTATCCTCACTGACGGTCAGCCCACTGACGCCGAAGGAAACCCTACCGACGACTGGAAGAAGCCACGTCAACAAGTCCTCGCCCGTGAGAGCAAGCGACTGATCAATCTGGTCACAGTGGGGTGCGGACGGAGCATCGATCGAGAGACGCTGAGAGAGATCTGCATGGGCGATACGTATGTGCTCGACGAGAAAGACAACGAACATTTCAGCGCCTACTTCCGCTGGATGACTCAGAGCGTCGGCGCTGTAGCTCGCACCGTATCCATTCCCGGTGGTGGTGATCGCCGTGTCGTGGACCTCCCGCCGGCACCCGCCCAAGTCAAGCAACTCAGCTTCTGACCGTTATGGGCAGCTCACCGAGGTCCTTGTTCGCGATCGCGCCGCAGTTCGGTGCGGCGCTGTCGGTCGGCGACCGTACGCTGGCGGACTCCGCCGACGCGCACCCCGATTGGTGCGCTGGTTATGCGCAGGACGGGGGATACTTGGTCATCGGGGCCAGCGCGGTTGGACGTCTGCACCTGCGCAACAAGGTGCCCCGCGATGACGCATTCGCCGCGCGCTCGGCAGGGCGATGGCTCGCCGTCGCTGTTTCCGATGGCGTGGGATCCAGGAGGCTTTCCAGATATGGTTCGACCTTCTGCGTCCAAGCCTTGTGTGAAGAGCTACTCCGAGACCTCGACGGCCAATCGACACTCCCTGCATATGTCGCAGAGGCAGATCCGCACTCCCCGGCCGCGGTGCAGGGGGGCGTCGACGACTTGCGGGCAGGATTGTCCTCCCTGTCTGGACGACGCCTTGAAGATCCGACCATCGCCCAGCTCGACATGCGCGCCCACCACGCCGGAACCTTGGCCTGGAACCGCAGACTCGCCCCGCACACCCCCCGTCGCGCCGATCAGCACCCGGCTGCGTCGGAAAACGAGCCGGACGCTCAAGGGCATGTCATCCGAGCATTCGAGGCGACCCGCTCCCGACTGGCTGGCTTCGTCGCGGAAAGGGAGCTGGATCTCCACGCCGTGTCGTGTACTCTGCTCGGCCTTCTCATAGACACCGAATCTGGCCAAGCGGCCTGCGGCCAAGTAGGCGACGGACTCATCTCCGTACTCGACGGCAAACGCGGCGCCCACCCCATGCTGTGGGCGCCCGCGCCCGATGAGGCCGGAGCAACGTACGTGATCACGCAGAACGACTGGCGAGACTACCTGGAAACGGCCGTCCTCACCGGCGACGACGCGACAGGCATATCCAGCATCATGATCATGACTGACGGAGTATCGGAGGATTATCTGTACCCTCCACCCGAAGGCATATTCGAACAATGGTGCTGTGACATGGACGCCCGCCTGCGTGAGACCGATGCCCCCTTCGCCTCCCTGCGTCTCCTCTACTGGCTCGCTCAATACGAGCACCCAGGGAGCTTCGATGACCGGACTCTTGTCGCGGTCCTCACCAGCGAGGGGCCCAATCCCTCCTCTGAGCCGGGCCGCCCAGCAGCCGCCACCCCACAACCGCGCACGGAGACGGAAGTCCCCGAGCCCGGCGGGCACATGCCTGACCCGGAGAGTTGAAATGTCTCACTCTGCGTCCCTGCGACCGCCTCACCCAGGGTTGAACGGCACCCTTCTCCTGGATGACGAGGCGCACGTCGGCGGAGAAGGATCCGTGTATTTCACAACGGATGGGAAGCATGCGCTGAAAGTCTTCCACAAAGACCACGCGGGACTCGAGCAGCACCTTCGCCACGTCATGGAGGTGGTGCTCAGTAACCTCACGAGCGAGCAGGAGCGGTTCATCCTTCCTCCACTCGCGCTGCTCGATAGCTACGACGGCCATCCCAGGCAGGGATTCGTGATGCGCCGAGTCCCTCCGCGATACCGGGAGGCCATCGAACTAGTTCTGGCACCCGCACAGGCGAAAGTGCAGTTCCAGCGCGGCCGAACCTGGGGGTCCTACCTTCTTGCGGCCCGGAGCATGAGCAGAGCTATCCATGTGGTGCACAAGATGGGGTGCGCCCATAGCGACATCCACTACAAGAACTTTCTCGTTGACATCGACGAGGGTGACGCAGTGATGATGGAGGCCGACGGCCTTGTCACGGCGGGCTATTACAAGTCGCGGGTGAACGGCCTCATGGGCTTCATGGCACCCGAGATCCTCGCCCGCGCAGCTGAGCCTTCCGAAAGAACCGACCGGCACAGCCTGGCGATCCTCATCCTGCATACGCTCCTGTTCCGCAACCCTCTCGAGCCGCTAATCGAATACGCCGAGGACCCGGCGGAGAGCGACAGCCTCGGCTGGGGCGCGCACGCCCTATTCAGCGAGCATCCACAGGATCCCCGCCACCGGCCGCCCAATCTCGGTCAGCCGTTCTACAAGAGGGGCACCTTGAGCTATCAGATGCTCACGCCCGAGCTTCAGTGGCTGACCGAACGCTCCCTCATGCCAGGGCTCCATGATCCCGCAAGCCGGCCAATGGTCCACGAGTGGCTCGACGCGCTGGCCAAGAGCATCGACCAGCTCTGGCACTGCCCCCTCTGCGACCAGCTCTATCCCTACCCCCACTGGCAAGATGAGCCACTCTTGCGTGGGTGCCCGTTCTGCGGCCAGCGATGCCGGCGACCCCTGCCCGTCGTGATGAGCCTGCTCGAAGAACGCAGCACCGGCGACTTCACAGCCATACGACGCACGTTGATCCTCGGGAACGGCTCACGGTTCTTCGCGGACATGGCAGAGCCCCACAAGGTCCCGCCCTGGACCCGCGCGTCAACGAAGGCCATCGGCCACATCGAATGGGACGCCGCGCATGGCGGCTATCGCATCGTCAACGACGGCGACGCTTGCTGGAGCAGCGTCATCAACGATGCCAGCGCGGCTCGCGCCAGCGTCCTTCGAGGCTCCCAGCACCACAGCACCTCACGCGGCCAGTCCATACCCCTTCACGCCCACACGATGATCCGATTCGGCGCCGGACAACGCGCGGCTATCGTCGACGACCCAGGGGGATGAGCCGACGATGTCTGCGACCAGCCCGCTGCGTCCCCCGGACCTGGAGCGGCTCATCCCCCTGCTGCGCCACCTCGCTGAACTCATCGGCCAGGGCACCGAGGCGGACGGGACAACGCGGGCCGCGTTGTGCCTCGGAGCAGGGATCGACGACACAGACCTGCAGTGGGCCGACCCGGAACTGCGCAGATGGGCCGCCATCCTGGGAGCAGCACACCACGGCGAGTCGGCGGCCGGTCAAGACCTCGGTGTACGCGCTCTCACCCTTCGTGGCATCCCTCAGGCCACTGCCCGGGCCGCAGTTGCGGACGCCGCCGCCAGTCTTGAAGAGAGTCAGACTATATGGGTCAGCTCGCACACCATCGCCGCCGGAGACTGCCCCCTGGACACACCCGGCACCGCCGAAGTGGTGGTGCGCGGAGGTCCCGGCACCGTTACGCCGGGCTCCGACAGCATCACCGTCGAACCCGTCTCCTTCGGCCCCGAGGAGACAACCCTCCACATCCGGCTGGATCCCGCGCCCGCGGGAAGCATGACGTGGAGCACCATCGCCCTCGAGACCACCACCGATCGACTCGTGCTCGACGTGACGGCACGTTGGTGCGAAGCGCCCCCCATCGGCCAGGGCGGCCGAAAGTCCCAAGCCGACGACCATGCCCCACAGTTGGTGTCGACATTTGAACCCGCCACGCCGCCACCGGCCGTGCTCGTCGTCGCCCCCACCGGTCCCGCCGACCATCGCAGCATCAGCGCAGCGATCACCGCCGCGCCCCCCAACGCCCGCATCCTGGTCCAACCCGGTCGCTACAGCGAGGGTCTCGTCCTTGACAAACCGCTGGAAATATTGGGCGACGGCCCCTCCGGCGAAATCGTGGTGGAAGCCACCACCGCCAACTGCCTGTTGATGAAAACCGACTACGCACACGTCCGCGGAATCGCCTTCCACGGCTGGGCAGGCACGACGCAGAGAGAGTTCTTCGCGGTCGATGCCGCCCAGGGGTGTCTAACACTCGCAGACTGCGATATCACCTCTGACTCATTGACCTGTGTAGCAATCCATGGTCCAGAGACCACAGCTGTCATACGCGACTGCCGCATCCACGACGGCAAAAAGGCCGGCATCTTCGTGTACGAACACGGCCGGGGCACCATCGAGAACTGCGACATCCACACCAACGCCCTCGCCGGCGTCGTGGTGAAGTCCGGCGGCGACCCCACCGTGCGCGGCTGCCGCATCCACGACAGCAAACAGAGCGGCGTCTACGTGTTCGAGCAGGGCCGGGGCACCATCACCGACTGCGACATCCACGCCAACGCGCTCGACGGCATCACGGTCGAATCCGGCGGCGACCCCACCGTGCAGGACTGCCGCATCCACGACGGAAAAGAGGCTGGCATCTACGTGAATGAGCAGGGCCGGGGCACCATCACCGACTGCGACATCCACGCCAACGCGCTCGCCGGTGTCCTCATCGAGTCCGGCGGCGACCCCACCGTGCAGGACTGCCGCATCCACGACGGAAAAAACGGTGGCATCTACGTGGAAGAGCAGGGCCGGGGCACCATCGAGAACTGCGACATCCACAGCAATGCGTTCGCCGGCGTCGTGGTGAAGTCCGGCGGCGACCCCACCGTGCAGGACTGCCGCATCCACGACGGAAAAGAGGCTGGCATCTACGTGAATGAGCAGGGCCGGGGCACCATCACCGACTGCGACATCCACGCCAACGCGCTCGCCGGCATCGCGATTGCATCCGGCGGCGACCCCACCGTGCGCGGCTGCCGCATCCACGACGGAAAAAGCGGTGGCATCTACGTGTACGAGCAGGGCCGGGGCACCATCACCGTGTGCGACATCCACGCCAACGCCCATGCCGGCATCACGGTCGCATCCGGCGGCGACCCCACCGTGCGCGGCTGCCGCATCCACGACGGAAAAAGCAATGGCGTCTACGTGTACGAGCAGGGCCGGGGCACCATCACCGACTGCGACATCCACGCCAACGCCTATGCCGGTGTCCATGTCAATGGAGGGAAGAGTGTGACACTGCGTCGAAACCGCATCAACGGGAACGGCCAAAAGGCGATATGGGTCCAGGATAATAGTGGTCTAGAAGTCGAGGATAACGACTTGACAGAGAACACTGGTGGGCCATGGGACATTGACAGCACGAGTAGGCCAAACGTGCGTGCGCACCGCAACCGGGAATAGCCGTGGTAGACACGCTAACCTCGCCGTTTCGGTTGGGCTGAGGCGGCTGCGTTGATCATCAGCTGTTGGGTGGTCGAGGCGATTCTGTTGCCTGGGCATGGTGGAGTCCCGGCGCAATGGTCGGGTTCTCCGGGTCCTTCGGATCGTGGGTGGGCGGGGGCCGCAGGTCAGTCAACCGGTCGGGGCAGTGCGGCAAGGCGGTGGAAGGCCGTGGCCAGTTCGTGTCTCCATGGCCAGGTCGCCGAGATCCGCAGGCGGAGGCGGCGTCCACCGCGGGTGAGGCGGGCGGCAACATGTAGCAGCCGGTAGCGAAGTTTCTTGGGTTCGGCGGCGGCGAGTTCGCCATCCAGTAGGAGGACGCGGGCCCAGGCGAGGAGATCGATCGCCGTGAGGCTGAGTTCAAGCCAGGTGGCGTTGACGTCGAAATGGCGGGAGGGGAAGCGGCCGAAGCCAGTGTTCTTGCCGCACCGGATGTGGTCCTCGACGCATGCGTGTCCGCGGTGGCGGACCTCAAGGAACTGTGCGGAGCCGCCGCCGGAGTATGAGGTATCGGTAAGGAATACCTGGTGCCGCAGGCCCTCGTCGTGGTCGAATAGGGACAGTTGGGCGCCGGGGTGCGGTCGTTCGCGCCGCACGGTGATGCGGGTGCCGACCGGGTAACCGGCGAGGTCGACCATGCCGGTCAGTTCGGCGACCTCGGCGCCGTCTCGCGGTGTCCCGTTCTGGTCCAAGGCGGGATGCCAGAGAGCTTCGGGCAGTGAGCGGATTGCACGACGGACTGGCTCGGTGACCGCGTATCCGACCGAGAACCTCAGGTTCAACCCGTGCTCGCGCAAGGTCCGGATGTGAGTGAGGAAGGCTTTCGCGGATCCGGCGCTGTCGGCGCGGACCAGGATCTGGGTGCCGTACCGGTGAGCGTCGGGGATCTGTGCGAGGGCGTCGTCCAGCACCGCGATGTGATCGGCGGCGGTGTTGGCTCCGGAGTTGCCGGGCCGCAGTCGGCCAGACATGGCCTCGCCGGTGTTCGCGAGGAAACACAGCAGCGGATGAAAGCCGAAGCCGCCTTTGTAAGTGGGCGCGGCCTGTTCCTTTTCCGAGTGGGAGGTGATCAGCGTGGCGTCGAGGTCCAAAACCAGGCCGGGAAGTTCTCGTCCGCCGGCCTGGACGGCGGGTATGCCCTGGCCGGTCTCGGCGGCCTGCATCCAGGCGACCTCCCGGGCTGAGGCTCGGGCCGCTCGCAGCGAAGCGAGTACTGCCCCGTCGGTGTCGGCGAGCAACCGCCAGGCGGTGGGCGTGGAGGCGACCGGTCCGAATACCTCGCCCTGGTCCCGCAGCACGGCCAGATCCGCTATCGCCTCACCGCCGTCGGCGAGCATCACCGCGAGATCGGTGGCGGTCCGACCTGGATCGTGCCCGGTACCACGCGGTCGCAGCGGCCTGAGCGCAGTGGAGTAGGCGGTGGTCAGACCGGTGGCATCGGCAAGATCCGCCAGTAAACGTGTGCCCGCGTGCCCGACCACCCCCGAACCGTCAGTGGAGACGTGGAGCGTGGGACGAGAACCGATACCCTGCACGCAGAAAGTGCCTTCCGCTTGGACCGACAGAACCCGTCGACAAGGTTCATCGTCCCAGCTCAGAAGGCACTTTCGTATGTCCTCCCCGTTTCCGGCCTCATCTCAACCGAAGCGGCGAGGTTAGTCGCCGAGGACCCGCTCCCACAGCAGCCCGTCCCGCCAGCTCCCGTCGAGAAAGATCGAGGAGTGCGCGACGCCGTACGGGCTGAACCCGTTGCGGCGCAGCACCCGCTGCGACGGCAGATTCTCCAGATTGGTGGACGCCTCGGCGCGGTGCAACCCGAGTTCGTCCGTCATCACCCGGAGTACAAGCCCGACGGCGTGCCCGGCGTGCCCTTGATTCTGGGCGACGCTGGCGATCCAGTATCCGACGGAGCCGCGGCGCAGGTGCGGCTGCGGCAGGATGCCTCCGACGGTGACCTGCCCGATCACCTGGTCGTCGGCGAGCACCACGCCCGGCCAGACCGCGCCGGCCCGGTATCCGGCCAGCAGGCTGTCTATCCGCTCCGCCTGGCCCTCCGGGGTGAAGAAGTCAGCTGGCTGGGCAGGTTCCCACGGCCGGAAAGCCTCGAAGTCCCGCACCCGATGCGCGGCGATCGGGACGGCGTCGGTGGGCTCGATCAGGCGGATCCTGGTGCTGCTGCGCATGGGCTGATCCTGGTCGCGGTGCGTCGAATGAGACGGCCAGCCTATGCGAGGGTGCCCGCGCCGCCGCACCATACGCCCGCCGGAGGATCGAGTCGATCGCGCAGCTCGTGCTCTCGATACCCTGCACGCAGAAAGTGCCTTCCGCTTGGACCGACAGAACCTGCGGTTGTCTCGGCTCTCGGTGCATCCCCGCCAGGTTTACTGAGGCCGCTCCCGACGGGCAGATCGTTGACCTGCGTTGTCTCACGGCCCGCTATCACCCGGGACGGCGGTGCGGTCGGCTGTCTGGGGGTGCCGTACAGCGGGAAACGCGGGGGGGGGCCTCTATGTCCTTCGTCAAGGTTGAAGGGCTCAGGCGGGGGCGGTTTCGGGGGTGCGGGGTTCGTAGAAGGTGCCGTCGCGGAGCATGGCGAACAGGACGCTGATGCGTTGGCGGGCGAGGCGTAGGAGGGCTTGGGTGTGGGTCTTTCCGCGGGTGCGTTGTCTGTCGTAGTAGGCGCGGGAGGCGGCATCGGCGTTCATGCAGGCGAAGGCGGAGAGGAACATGGCGCGTTTGAGCTGCCGGTTTCCGCCTCTGGGTGCGTGTTCGCCGTGGATCGAGGTCCCGGACGACTTGGTTGCCGGGGAGAGTCCGGCGTAGGAGGCGAGGTGGGCGGCGGTGGGGAAGTTGGTGCCGTCGCCGACGGTGACCAGCAGGACTGCGGCGGTCCTGACGCCGACTCCCGGCATCGACGTCAGGACCGGGGAAAGAGGGTGAGCCTCCAGCAGGGCGTTGATCTGTGTCTCCAGGGCCCGGCGCTGTGCGTGGACGGCGGCGAGCGATGCGGCCAGGGAGGGAATCACGATGCCGAGCGTGCCGGTGCCGGGCACGATCACAGTCTGTTCATCGAGCGCGGCGAAGATGTCGTCGATCAGCCGGGCGGCCATGCGCGGGGCCTTGGGCCGGATCAGCTCGACGAGCCTGCGGCGGCCGGCCTTTCGCAGCGAGGCCGGGGAGCCGTAGCGCTCCAGCAGCCAGGTGACGGCCTGGTGGTCGAGGCGCGGGCCGAGGACGCGTTCCAGGCTGGGGTGGAACTGGGTGAGCAGGCCGCGTATCCGGTTGGAGGTGCGGGTGGCCTCGGCCGCGAGGTCCTGGTCGAAGCCGACGAGCACGGTCAGCTCGGCGGTGATCTCGTCAGTGAGTTCCAGCGAGCGCAGGGTGTGCGGCATGGTGCGGGCGGCGTCCGCGATCACCGCGGCGTCCTTGGCGTCGGTCTTCGCCTCGCCCGGGTAGAGATCGGCGATCCGGCGCATCGCCAGGCCGGGCAGGTAGGCGACCTTGCAGCCCGCGTCCCGGGCGACGGTCAGGGGGAGGGCGCCGATGGATGCGGGCTGGTCCACGATCACCAGCACGGTGCCGAACTTCGCCACGAGCTTGTCGAAGACGGCCCGCAGTTTCGGCTCGCTGTTGGGCAGCTGCTTGTCGAGGACCTTCTTCCCGGCCGGGGTGAGCCCGTGCCCGTGGTGAGCACTCTTGCCGACGTCCAGGCCGAGGAACACGCCCACGTCTTCGGTGTCGAACATCGCGCCCTTCCAGGGGAGTTGAACGTGCCGGCCTCGGCGATGGTGCCGTACGCGCGCATCCACGTTATGCAGACCTGCCGCCCGCGAGCTGCCCGGCATTGCGCCGGACCGGGCGGTGGTCGGACCTCTCATCAGCGTCTCCGACGGCACCTCCCGGGCCCGGTGACACCACCCCCCAGGTCATGCCTTCGACAGGGGGACACAGTCATGCCGGGCCCGGAGGCCAGCGGCCCTCTTGCAGGACCGCGAAGAAGATAACGGGGTCTGCCGCCGGATGTTCGACCGCGACATCGCACTGCGCGGTGGCATCGCCCCGGTCCACGCCTGCATTCCCAAACTCCTGCCGGATGTGCTCTCCGGGGCCCTCGATCCGGGGCCCGTCTTCGACCGTGCCGTCCCCCTGGCCGAGGTGCCGGACGGTTATCGGGCGATGGACGACCGGTCCTCGCTGAAGGTGCGCATCACCTTCTGAGCGCGAGGGCCGGTGGCACGGGTGTGGTTCCTCCCGTGCCGCGCGGCGTCCTCGTGATGTCAGGCGGCGCGCTTCACGTGGCGGACCAGCCACATCAGCAGGGCGTCCAGGTCGGCGGCGGCCGAGAGGACCCGGTCGACCGCCTCGGGGGTGTGCAGCCACTCCTCGCAGCCGAGGGGGCGGGCGGCGATCAGCGAACGGTGGCGCAGTAGGTTCGTACGGGAGTGGTCCGTCGGATAGCCGCGTGGGGGGCGTTTCATCACGTCCCCGGAGATGTCGTAGCCCTTCTTCCGCACGTCCTCGACGATGGCGGACAGTTCGCGGCCGCTCCCCTCGGAGGCCACGGCTTTGCGGAACATGTCCACCTGGCCGGGATCGGGGTACCACCAGGCGCCCTGGATCCGCAGGCCGTCCAGGTCGAACCGGAGATTGATCTCGATCTTGCGGCCGAGTCGGATCACCGCGCCCTGGTGCTGCCACCACCAGGAGTCGGTGCGGTAGTGCCAGACGGAGAAGTCCTCGTACCGGGGGTCGGTGTCCGCGACCTCGTTGAGCAGGGCGATCATCGGCTGTCGGACCAGGCGTTCGCGGTCCGCGCGGTAGCGCTCGCGGGTCGCGTGGGTCGGTTCGCCCTGGAGCTGCCACAACACGTCCATGGCCTGCTCCGGCCAGCCGGTGAACTGTCCGCGCATGCGCGCAGGGTAGCTCACCCGTGATCCGCACGCGCGGAGAGTGAGACGGGCAGGGAGGTGTAACCCCAGACATGGTGGGAGGTGTTGCGGCGGGGCTCGCCGGCCAGTTCGATGTGCCGTGCGCGGTGGGCGATTTCGTCGAGGAACACGGAGAGTGCAGTCGATATGAAGCGGGCGGTGAGATTGTGCAGCCGAACTTGAGATCCCACAGCCGTCGAAGGACACCAGTTGTCCTCTGACATCCAATCAAGGCGTTTGACATCGAACCCAGTCGTCCAGGGCGAGCGGAGCCGGCCTGCATCCGCGGCCTGGTCAGGCCGCGGATGCGGGCCCGGGCGGCAGATGGACGGTCATGATCAGATGGCAGGGCTCGTCGCCCACCCCGCGATAGGTATGGGGGGCGTCACCGTTGAACGTGGCGGTCTGCCCGGCTTCGACCCGGTGCTCCGCACCGTCGACGACCAGGACCATGTGCCCCGCGGTGACGCTGACGGTTTCCACGACGCCGGCCTGATGGGGGTGGCTGGGGTACTCCTCGCCCGGCTCGAGGCGCCAGCGCCACACCTCGACCGGAGCGGGGCTCGAGGTCGTCAGCATGAGCCGGGCCTCGCTGCCCCGCTCGCCCGCCCACAGCGGCATCACGGCGCTGGCCGAGACCACACGGACGCGCTCTTCGGTCGGACCTTCCATCAGCGCGGAGACCGAGACGCCCAGCGTGTCGGCCAGCCGGACCAGGGTCGCGAAGTTCGGATTGCCCTGCGCCTTCTCCAGCCCGACCAGGGCCCCCTTGCTGACCTTGGCCCGGCGGCCGAGCTCGTCCAGGGACAGGCCGGCGCGAGTGCGAGCTGAGCGGACGTTGTGCGCGAGCGTGCGCAGGGCCGCCTCTGTCTCGGTCACCTGGTCACCATCCCCATCGGTCGGTCAGTGGAATGCACCCCCCGGTCGTTCGGTTGACAGAGGGCGGTCGTTCCGTTGTACGGTTTGGTCGTTCTGCTGTAATCGTAAGGGATCGTCTCGTGATAGCTCTACTGCTGGCCCTGGGCAGCTCACTGGCCTACGGATGCGCCGACTTCCTCGGCGGTCTGGGCGCCCGAAAGGCCCACGTGCTCCGCACTGTGATGGTCGCCGCGCCGGCCAGCCTGGCGGTCGAGCTGCTGTTGTGGCCCGTGCTCGGCGCCTCGTTCAGCCCCGCCGCGCTCGGCTGGGGCGCCGCCTCCGGCGTGGCCTCGGCCGCCGCGTTCGCCCTGCTCTACAAGACCCTCGCCATCGGCCCGATGAACGTGCTCTCCCCGGTCACCGCGCTGGTGTCCGCCGCGCTCCCGGTCGCGGTGGGCCTCCTGCAGGGCGAGCACCTGGGGATGGCCGGCCTTTTGGGTCTGCCGCTCGCGTTGGTCGCGGTCGTGCTGGTCAGTGCCGGACACGGGACGGGCTCGTCCCGGCCGTCGCGTACGGCGCTGCTGCTGGCCCTCGGCGCGGGCGCGGCCATCGCGCTGCAGCTGATCTTCCTGCACCAGGCGCCGTCCGACAGCGGCGTGGCGCCGTTGATCACCAGCAGAGCGGTCTCCTCGGCCGTCACGCTGACCGCGGCCGGGCTCCTGCACCGCAGGCTCGGCCCCGAGAGGCCCGCCTACGCCCTGTCGGCCACCGCCGGTGTGCTGGACTCGCTGGCGAACCTGCTGTTCCTGCTCGCCGCACGCAGCGGCGACCTCACCGTCGTCGCCGTGATCACCGCCCTCTACCCGGCCGGCACGGTCCTGCTCGCCCGCAGCGTGCTCGCCGAACGCATCCACAAGGGACAGGTCGTCGGCCTGGGCGCCGCCGCGGTCGCCGTCAGCCTCCTCGCCCTCACCTGACCGCCCTGCACACTTCAAGGAGCCCCGCATGTTCATCCAGCCCTGGGACGCCGCCCTGGACGAGGCCGAATGGCAGACCTGGATCGCCGAAGGCCACGACTTCGGACTACTCAGCGTCAACGGCCTGCCCGGCCACGCACCCACCACCGTGCCCACCCACTTCGTCCCCGACGGCAATCAGCTGCTGATCCATCTGGCCCGCCCGAACCCGGTCTGGGAGTCGATCGAGTACGACCCGAACGTCACCTTCACCGTGACCGGCGACTACGCCTTCGTCCCCGGACCCTGGCGCGCCAAGCCCGACACCACCCCCACCGAAGGCGTGCCCACCAGCTACTACGCCGCCGTCCAGTTCATCTGCCAGGCCCACATCGTCGACGAGCCGGAAGCCAAGGCCGAGCTACTGCGCCGACAGATGGCCCACTTTCAGCCCGACGGCGACCACGCCCCCATCGAGGTCGACCAGGCGCCGTACGGGCGGAAGCTGCCCGGCATCCGCGGCCTGACGCTGCAGGTGACGGAGGTCCGGCCCAAATTCAAGTACGACGAACACAAGCCCGTAGAGCACCGTGCCACCGTCGCTGACCGCCTCACCGACCGCAAACAGGCCCTCGACGAGCCCACGGCCCGCCAGCAGCGGCGCCGCCTGGACCGCATCGGCCCCTGGAAACCCTGACCCCGCCCACCCCGCACCAACTCGGAACGGAGCTCTACCCATGACCGCCTTCCGCATCACCCCCGCCGTCGCCAACGCCTTCCCCGACACTCTCATCGCCGTGGTCACCGCCAGCGGACTGCGCGGCCACGAACCCTGGCCCGACACCACCGCTGCACTCGACGGCCTTGAGCAGCAGCTGGCCGCCGGCGCCTGGGCCCCGGCCGACGAGAGCGACCCGCGGATCGAGGCGTGGCACACCGCCTACCGCTCTTTCGGCACCAACCCCCGCCGCATCCGCCCCAGTGTCGACGCCCTGGGACGCCGCATGGCCAAGAAGGGCACCCTGCCGCGCATCAATCCGGCCGTCGACTCCTACAACGCTGTCTCCGTCCACCACGGCCTGCCCGCAGGAGCCTTCGACCTTGACCACGTCACCGGCGCCGTCGAAATTCGGTACGCGGACGGCACCGAGGAGTTCACCCCGCTCGGCGAACCCGACACCACTGAGAACCCCAAGCCCGGCGAGATCATCTACACCGACGCCACCGGCGTGCTGACCCGGCACTGGAACCACCGCGACGCCCACCGCACTCGCGTCACCGAGGACTCCACCCGCGTCGCCTTCGTCCTCGAAACCCTCCACGCCGCCCGCGACGGCCACCTGCTCAAGATCGCCGCCGAGGAGCTGCACGGCCTGCTGATGCTCCACGCCGAGCAGACGCACGTGCACTACCTCAGCCCAGAACAACCGGAAGTCACAGCGTGAGCCCGCTAGGCACCCAAGGTGCCACGGAGCACCCCTCACGACTAGATTCACTGTCAGAGAAGCCGAAACGGCTGGGTTCGCTGTCAAACGCCTCGATTGGATGACAAGGGACACCAGTTCGCCTGGGGCAGACAGGGAAGATCCCGAAAGGACTGGTGCAAAGCCGCAGCGGCATGTCAACGTAGGTGTCTTCCCCAGAAAACGCCAGGTCAGAGAGGTGTTTGCCTGTGACTGTGGACGTGACCACGGCTGGATTCTCTACGACCGTCGAGACCCTGCGGCTGCGCACCTGGCAGGTCGGCCCGGGCCAGCCGACGCTGGTCACCGACCAGTTCAGTGCCGAGGAGTTCAACCTGATCGTGGACGACCGTGCCGATGTCCACATCAGCTCCAAGGACGGCCGCTTTTACCTCGGCTGGTTCCCGCTCGGCCGGCCCGGCACCGATGGCGAGGGCTGGAAGCTCGCTGTCACGGGCACTGCGAAGGTTCCCGGCTACCAGGTGTCGTTCGACATCGAGACCCCTGCCGACATCGTTGCCACCACCGTGGCCCGGGTCCTGGCCACCTCCCGGCCTGCCTGAGCGGGCCACGGCACGTCAAGGAGCGTGTTGCTCTCCCCGTATCTCCTCGACCGCCGCATCGGCGAGCAACTGGATGCAGCCCGGCAGGTCGGCGACCGGGTGGCATGGACGGACACCTGGGCATCACGGTTCGACGCCACCCGCGTAGCATCTGCGCTCCTGCGACTCCCGGCTGCCCTTCTATGCCGCCTGATACGGACCGATCCGTACGGCCCGTACGCTGCCCTTCGCAGCGTCCCCTGTCCCCCTATCGCAAGGAGAATCACTTGGATCCACAGATGCCGGAGATGACCGTCGGCGCCCTCCTGGACCGCCTGTCCGCCTACGACCGCGAAGCACCGATCCGGCTGGCCATCAACCCGTTCTTCCCCATGGCGCACCGGCTGGCCGCCGTCATCGGGGCCCAGGACGAGGACGGGCGGCCGGTGGTGTTTCTCGCCGACGACGGTGAGCAGCTCGGTCACCTTCCACCCGAGGTCGCCGTCGAGCTCACCTGGCAGGAGCCGGTCGAGGCACCCCCGCGCAAGCGGCGCGGCGTGGCCCGTCCCAGGGGCGGCCAGTGACCCATTCCCTAAGCTCACGGAGGTGCCCCTGCACCCGCACCACCCCTTCGATCCTCCTGCCCCCGGCCCTGCGGACCCGGTGTACTGGGTTACCCCGCGCCATCTGGCCGGTGACGACGGCATCCTGGCCGACCAGATCAGCGCCCTCCTCAGCGGCGCCGGCTGGACGAGCTGGCCGACCGCCCACAGCACCCTGCTGTATGTGAGCCCGGACGCGCTGTGCGGCGCCGAGTGGATTCTGGCGGCCTACCCTTTCCAGCTCGGCGGGCTGCCCGTGGCCTGGCAGATGTCGGCCCGCACGCACCCCGCCAGTGCAATGACGGATTGGAATGCCTACTTCACCTGCGACGTGCCGCACGAGGCGCTCGCCGACTTCCTCCTCGCACTCGACGTGCGGACCGAGCCAGCCGTCGGCTTCGACGGACCTGAGGCCGTCCTGACTGCGCTGACCGCCCAGGGCTGGATACGGGATATCGACAACCCCGCCACTACCGCCACGGACCCGAGCTTGATCTCCAGCGTCTCGCTCGGCCCTGTGCCGCCGCTCATCCAGGACGCCGACCCCCGGCCTGACCTGGCCGGCTGGCAGGCATGGGCGGAACCGGTCCTGGGCGCACCGTATCTGTGGTGCGCCACCTTCAGCGCCAGCGTCCCGCACGACCTGGTCGCGGCCTTCGCCTCCTCGCTCGCCTCGCCGGTCCCCGTTCTCCGGCACACGCTGCCCAAGAGCGCTCAAGGTCTGCTCACCGTCGTCCCGCTGGGCTGAGGTCCGCCGCACCTTCCCTCCCCCCGTATGCGGCCCGAGCGTCCACGCCGCCTGTCGCCTTTGGACGCGCGGGCTGCTTGCTGCCGCCAGCATTCGGCCTTGCACGCGCGGAAGCGGGACCGATCTGCCCCATCTCCCCGACGCCCAGGAGGCTCCCTTGTCCCTGCCGCTGATCCGGCTCGCCATCGGCCGTACGAACGGCACAGCCCATCACGGTGTACTCCTCAACGGCACCGGGCCCGTGACAGCCTGCGCCACGCATTCGCCAGACCTCGGCCCTATCGCGGAGAACACGGCGCATCAGCTGTGCCAGAGCTGTACCCGCGCTTTGTTGATCATTACCACGGCGCCTCACCCCAGTGGTGAACCCGACACCCGGGCCGCGTCCGGGGCCGGAAGGAGCGCAGTTGCGCACCGTCCCATCCCCGGCCACCTGCTCGGCTACTGCGGGAAACCACTGGATTCCCGCCGCGCTGTCAGCAGGCGTGTGTGCGCCAACTGCACCCGGCTCGGCGAAGCCCTCGAACGCTTCCGCCGACGTGCAGGCCAGCTGGCCCTGCCCGCTGGCGAGCCCTGCCACGGCGACGACACCTTGCTGTGGGCTCCCCAGGGGCGAGGCAACCTGGTGACCGGGCATCGTCACAGCGGCGAAACCGGCAGGGCGTTCTGCGACCAGCAGCTCTCTGGCCCGAACCCGGGCGCCACCAACGAATGCACCCCTTGTCGGCGGAATCGGCAGGAATCCGAGCGCGTCCGACGGACCTACACCGTCCCCAAGATGCGTGAGCGGGCCCGTTGGTGGCATCAGCGGCGGGAGCTGGAGATGTTCGACGACCGACCCGCCGCTCTCAACTCCGGTGACGTCTATAGCCTGTCCGGCTGCGCCGAGGAACATCATGCTGTCGCGGTCACCGACCGCAGCCACATCGGCTACATCGACCTACTCGTCTACCTACCCGGCGAGGACCGGACCGCCGATGCCCGCATCCGTTGTGATCGCCTCATCACCATCCAGCGCCCGCCTTTCCCCGAGGCCGGCATGCCTCGGCCTTGATGTCCGGCGCCGGACAACCGCGTCCGCTTGCCCGGCAGACCACGTTCGTGGTCTGCCGGGCAATTTCACGTTGTGCCCCAGCAGGCACCTGTCCACGGTCATGTGATTCGGCTCGGCCGAGGATCTTGTGACGGAGTGTCGGTGCTGGCTGCGACGGCGTGTGGGCGCGGAGGGCCAAGGTAATTGGGTTGCTGAGGGAAGACGCTGCTTGGTGCACTGAACGGCATGATGACAATCACTGGCGAGATGCGGACCGCGTTCCGCCAGCAGGGGTTCGTGGTCATTCCCAACGTGCTCAGCGGCGAGGAGATCGCCGCAGGCCGTGAGATCGTCTCCGCGATGCTGGAGCAGCAGCCTGTCGCCGACGATCACGTCGGACCGTATTTCCTGTGGCCGCGCTTCACCCCGCAAGGTCATCCGCTGCTCGACTTCTATCGGGAGACGGGTATCGGGGAGCTCGCCCGCCAGTTGCTGCGTACGGATCTGGCTGTGCGGGATCCTGATTTCGCGCAGGTGGCGACAACGATCCCGCCCTGGCCGCATCGGCCGGGCGGCCCGCACGTCGACGGCCTGACGCCGGGCGAACCGGACGGACGCCCCGGCACTTTCTCGCTGCTGGCCGGCGCGTGGCTCACCGATCACAATCGGCAGCACCGTGGGAACCTGTGGATCTGGCCGGGTACGCATCTGCGTTTCGGGCAGTACCTCGCCGAACACGGCGCGGACGCCCTCACGCGGATCGATGAGATGAATCCGGGCCCCTATCCGAAGATCGAGCTCGGCGAGCCGACACAGGCGCTGGGCAGCGCGGGCAGCGTGCTGTTCGCGCACTACCTGCTCGCCCACAACATCGGTGGCCACGACGGTGCGACCGGCGAGGGGCGGCGCGAGACGGTGTACTACCGGCTCCACGCGAGCGGCCACCGGGAGCGGTGGCGGGAGGCCGTCACCAATCCGCTCGCCGAATTCCGCCCGTAGGCAGCGGCGTAGGGCGTGTTGACAGTCGAGGACCTGCAGCGGCGTCGGGCTCGGCGCAAATCGGGCCCATTCCGGTAACGGCGGAGTCCTGTCGCAAACACCCTGTTGGCGACAGGACTCCCAGCGGCGTTGCGCAGGTCAGCTCGCGGCGCAGGCCTCATCGAGCGCCTTGCTGACGTGGGTGTCCACGAGATTCTCTGTCAAGTTCAGCGTGTTGAACTGGAACCCTCGGCAACGGGCCCTGGACCTGTTCGACGCCTTCGGCACCAAGGAGAAGACGCCGCACGCCAATCTGGGCGGGCACACCGGCACCCCGTGGTTCGAGGTGGAGGACGGGGGCAGGTTCTTCGGCCGGCACCTGAAGTGAGGCCGGGCCGCCAGGCTGGCAGCAGCCGGTAGCCCACCGGTACTCCCCGATCCTGATCATCTGGCAGGTACTCAACACTCATAATCCGGAACGCTAAGCACCCGACACCCCAGCTGTCCCGCCAGTGACCGAACGCAGACGCGACCCGCCGAGCAGGTCGAAGCGGACGATCACGTGGGGTCGGGCGGCACCGGGTGTGTGGTGTGGCCGTTCCTCGGCTGCGGCAGTACCCGGACCACGCCGGCGACGCCTTCGGACAGCGTCTGCCGCAGCACTCGGTTCTCCATCATCGACTGGTGCAGGGCGCCGACCAGCGCCTCGACGTCGGCCTTGAGCTGGGCGAGCCCTTCGGCGTCCGCGGCCCGCAGCTTTTTGAGCCGCCGGACCTGCTGGCGCAGCCGTCGTTCGCTGTCCGGCGTCTGCCCGCGGGCGCGGACCTGGTCGTAGAAGTCGTTTTTCAGGTCGGGGTGGCGCTGGGTGAGTGCGTTGCGAGGAACCTGGGCCTCGGCGGCGAGCGCGACGATCGTCAGCGCGCCGTTCGACTGCTCGGGCGTACCGCTCAGGATGCGGTCCATCGCGGCGCGGATGCGGTCGCGCTCGTCGGGGGCGGGGCTCATGCGTTCGGCTCCTGGTGGTGGATGCGGTCGTGCTCGTGGCGGTCGGCCAGCTCGCGCAGCTGCCCGGCACGCCGGGCCAGCCGGTCGGTGAGCGGACCAGGCAGCACCTCGGAGACGGACTGCTTCTCCAGGGCTTCGGCGTGAGCAAGGAGCCCGGCGGCGTGGTGGTCGGTGCGCGCGATGTTCGCGCACGACGGCTGGCAGCGGTCCAACCGCGGGGCGTCGGTGGCGGCCAGCCGGTGGCAGAGCGCCCGGTCCCGGTTGTAGACGCACATCAACAAGGAGCGCGGGTTGTCGTAGACGGTCAGGGCGGGGTTGCCGAGGATGTCGCGGGCCTGGCGGTGGGTACGTATCGACCCGGCGAACGTGGGTGCCTGCGCGGCCGCGTGGATCGCGCGCCGCGCGGCGGGCCCGGAGATGCCGACCCCGTGGGTGAGGTCGTCGTGGAGGGTGGTGAGGGTGTCGGCGGTGGCCCGGGCGGTTTCGATGTCGAGCAGTTCGTGGATGCCGTCGCGGCCGCGGGCGGCGTACCCGGCGCTCATCGCGGTGCGCATGTGCCCGTACTGAATGGCCAGTGCCACGAGCCCGCCCGGGCGGCAAGCGATGTGCCAGGCCAGCGTGCGGCGGAAGCGGGCCAGTCCGATCGCGCCGTGCGGGTCGGCGGGGACGGACTCGTGGTCGCGGCCCAGGCAGCGGGCCAGGTTGGAGGCCCAGGTGGCGAAGTCCTCGATGCGCCCGCGCAGCGAGTTCGGTCTGATGGAGGCGGCCGGTTCGGCGGGGGTGTTCTTGAAGGCGTGCACGGCTGTGTCGAACAGCAGCCCGCCGTCGGGGACGATCTTCTCCAGAACGCGGATCGCCGTGACCACCGGCGGGATCGCGACCCAGGGGACCTCGCGCAGGTATCCGGCGGAGTGGTGATTGCCGTCCTGGTCGGAGGCGTTCTTGAACACCCGGCCGTAGATCAGGTGGCGGCCCGAGGCAGGGTCAGGGCAGCACCCCGTCTCCAGTCCCAGCACTACTGGCGGGAGGGGGTTATTCCGACCGTGCGCTATTCCCTCGCTACGTGACGTTCCTGGGGTGTGAGGAGGGCCTTTGCGCCTGACCTGCCGTCGACTTGACGGCAGGTCTGCCGACCCAGTCCCGCCCGGTTTGGACGGGATTGGAGCAGCCGATCGCAGCACCGCTGGTTTCGGAGTCAGCGCAAGGGCCCCTCGGGAGTCAGGTTCCACTCATGTGCATGGACAAGTGGAACCTTTCCCAATGAAAGCAGGCGATTCAGCACAGGTTCGGTATCAGAGAAGTTCAAGTTATCGTCGCCGCTAACGCCCGCACTCTCCCAGAAGGGCGAAGTGACATCCCAGGACTCCACATGAAGCCGCCAGAGCTGATCAAGTGCGAACGATGCGAGATGCGATCGGAACTCTGGCTTGCTAGTAGTCATTCTGCCAGATGGGTGGCCCCAGCCTCGCCGCATAATCTCGCCGGCAGAAAAGTGCAGCGCTCGGCTAGTAGCGGCATGGAGATAGTCGTAGAGTTCCTTCTTTCCTGCTCGCTCAGCAATCCAGTCGGCAGCAGGGAGGGTACCTCCCGACCATTTGTAGCGCTTCTGTAGATTTTTCAGGCTCGATCGAACCTCGTCTCGCTTGAGCTCTGCGGCATCAAGAAATCCTTCCGGATACCAGAGATCCTTCATGACGTCATCCCCGACATAGGCGCGCTGGGCCAGCAGCGACCTCGTCGCGTCCCAGTTGCCCAGAAGTAGAAAGAGCTCCTGCGAATCTTCAAGCGGCAGCGACCCAAAGAAGCCAAGGTACAAGACATCTTCAAGCGATGCGCGAACAAACGAGACGGCAAGATGCCCCAAGTCTCGCCGTGCGAGAACTGTGGCGGCCGTCATGCTTTCGATCTGGCGACGAAGACAGGCATTTACGGCGAGACGGCGGTAGTCGGCCTCAACTTCTGACCACTTAAGGTCGCCGACGTCAATCAGTCGATCGGCTAGTTCGACAAACTCCTCGACGGCCTGAATCCGCCGCATGAGATTCTCGCTGGTATCTACTGGGTCGCCAGCGTTTTTGCTCGTTTCATCTTTTGCGTTTGACGCTTTACTTAACCTATCCATTCGTTACCTTCGCGGAGTGCGTTCTGTATCGCCTCAGGTCCAACCATGGCAGACGTATCCAGTTCGTGTGCCAACCGGGCCCGCTCTGTCGAGAACTCGGTGGGGAACAGTTACAGGCACCACAGGACAGGGATGATTTCTCGCGGAGCTGCACTGTTTGAGGCCGTGTTCGTAGACAGGGCGTCAGTGCTCGTCAGAGCTACGTAGCTGGTTCTCGGAATCAGTCAGACGAAGTGTCTCGTTGATCTTCTCGTTTCTCCCGAGAGCCTTCTCGAGTTCAGTCAATGTCTCATTGTTGAGGAACAATGGATTTACCTCAAGCGTCTGGATAATGCTCGCAACCTGCTGAGGCGTAAGCTCGCCGACTGTGCGTTTCAGTTCCGCGAAGTCATCATCTTCAATGAGGGCATTAGATACTATTCTTACCTGCTCCTCGCTGAATGCTCTAGCCATTAGAGCCAACAGAAGGCGCATCTGCGCTTCCGCGCCGCTCATGTTGACTTTGTTCCCGTCGAGCACGGAAATCGCCCCATGTGAAGAATCTGCGACTGTGGCCTCAATCACGGTCGACGCTTCGGCAGTGGAGGGCTGACTGTCGATTTCGCGACTTTTAGCTAGCCTGTTCCGTCGAGGCATCTTGTTCCACCGAGACTTTATGGCCGGAAGTGCCTGATCGTCCCACCATCTCTCAATGCGCGACTCGGCCGCAACGACAGCATGGTCGATAGCGCGACCAAGGAAATCAAGGATCGCATCACGGATCTCATCACGGATCGCCTCAGTGAACTCACCGCGCCCCTTTTTTCGCGGAGTTGGCCTGTATTCTCTGCCTGCTGCTTCGTTCTCAGTGTCGGGAAAGAAGTCGGCATGGCTCGTGAGGCGCCCTTGGCTGTTGTAGAGGTTGGGATGGAGTCCGCCTTTTTCCGTTTTCCCGGGAGTCAGGTCTTCGGGATATTCAAGGCGACCTGGGATGCTAACCGTGCGTGGCTTTTCTTTCTTTTCGGGTTCACGCTCTGATCGTGTCGTCATGCCCTGCTATTCCTTTCTTGTAGTTTCTCAGTGTGAGTCTCGGCGCGTGCGGCGAGGTATTCGGCCCAGTCGCGTCGGGCGTAGGCGACCCAGCGGAGTGCGGTGTGGCGGTGCATGCCGGTCACGTCGGCGAGGATCGGGCTGGGGAGGTCGGCTGCGAGGGCGGCCAGTGCCGCGTTGCGCGCGGTGCGAACCAGAGGAGGCATAAAACGTGCGTGCCCGCTTCGACTTCGTCACCGCGCGGGCCAGGCGCCCCGCGTAGTAGCGACCACCCTCCAGCTGAAGACGCGGCACTTCCACCGTCAGCAGCGAGGCGCCCTCCGTCAGCCGCATACCGGAGGAGAACAGCAGATCGGCGAAGGCGGCATTGCGATCGGCCAGCCGACCCGCCGACCCGGCCGCCGCCAGCCCGTCCGCTCCGCACCCGTGCAAGCCCACATCCACCCAGCGACGAAACGCCCGCGGAGTCAGCCAGCGCACCTCGCTGGTCCGCGCGTTCTTCGCCCGGGCCGCCGGCACCAGAACGGCCTCGCCGGCCCGACCGACGACCGACCGCATCAGCACCGGATTCACCAGCACCGGATTCACCAGCACGTACTCGCGCTGCACCGCCCATTCATACAGCCGCGCCAGCGCAGCCAGGCCCCGGTTCCACCGCGCCCCACCAACCCTGTACGGATTCCGCGGAGACCGGGTGCGCCAGTCCTCGAAGTCCCACAGATCGTCCGCCGACGCCTCACTCCACCACCTCCCGTGACCCCACAGGAAATCGAAGAACAAGCAGTAGTCGTCCGTGTAGTTCCGCTTCGTCTCCGACGCAAGACGAGCGAACGACGACCGGCACAAGTACCCGCTCAGCGCCTCATCGATCCGGTAGTCCGGAGAAAGAAGGATCGGATCCCCCGGATGAATCCGGACACGACCCTCACGTACGGCCAGGTCCTCCCACCCGGCCAGAACAGGCACCCGACCCCCCACCACCCGACGGTCTTTCGGCACCCAGAACGTACACCAACCCGGCACGCATCCACCCCCGCTCGATCCGCTTCAACACGCCGATTCAACAGGGAATCTCGTCCGGGGTGCCAGGAGGCCACCGGCGACGCGGTCGACCTCCTGCACCTGCTCGTGGACCGCAGGATGGCCCGGCGGCTGAACACAGTCGTCGACGCGACGAACGTGTCCTGGAGGGCCAGGGAACCGCTGGTCGCCGCCGCCAAGCGCCACAACATGCCCGCCGTCGCAATCATCGTCGCGACGCCAGCGGCGGTGTGCGTCGACCGCCAGGGCCCGCGCCCGGACAACCGGACCGTGCCCGACGACACCGTCCTCGCCCAGCACAAGGCGATGGTCTACTCCCACAAGAACCTCGCGGGAGAGGGCTTCACCCAGGTCGTGTTCGCCGAAAGCCTCTACCGGCTTAAGCCGTTCCTGCAGCGCCTGAGCGAGGCCCGCACCGCCGACCTCGGACTGGACGGCGGCGACGGCCTGGGCGACATGCTCCTGCCCCGCCGCATCTTCGGCCCGGAGATCCTGCCCATGTGGCGGAGGAAGAACGGCTCGACCGTCGCGGGCGGTGACCGGGTCGCGGAGATCCGCCTCGGTCAGCAGTACCTCACCCTCGCCCTGCGCAACGACGTCGACGGCGAGGGCGACGTCGGCTTCGACGCCCTGCTGCCCTGCCCGTTCGACCCGGAGTGCGGCGGCTCCGCGTGGGTGCCGGCCTACAGCATCAGCTGCCTCCACCGCGCGCTCACCGGCGAGCTGGACATCAGCGAGGACATCGTCTGCGCCGTCCATGGTGGGTTCGACGACGTCGACCAGGAGGCCGACGACCACGCCTGGGGCGACGACCCCGAGGGCCGCGCTGACCTGGACGCGCAGGCACTGGAGGCGATCCGCAGATGACCACCGAGCCCACCACCGACCGCCTCGCCTCGCTCATCCCTCTGGCCCCGGCCGCCCCGTGCGGACTGGGGCCAGGGCTTTCGAACCTCAGGGAGAACGAACCCGCATGACCCGGCGAGGGCAAGAAGCTGAAGCACAAGCCTCGCGCGGACTGCGCCACATGCCGCTCCATCGCCGGTTTACCGTTTGCCACGCAGGGCTCGGATGACCGCGGCAAGAGCGGTGAGCACCGCGGCGCGGTCGTGGGAGTGGGTGCCCTTCAGGGCCGTCCGCGAGATCAGGATGGCCGCGACTGCCGCGATCGCGATGACCACCGCGGCGACTGCCGCTGCCGAAAGCACCAGAGCCAGCTGAGGGTCCATCACACCGTCTCCTTTACGTGGGCCGTTCCCCTGCGCCGCCCGTAGCAGGGCGGGCACAATCGAGCAGACATCGATGGCACGCGGCGCGTCCGTACTTTCCGGACTGCCCGGACAGCTTCCCCCCAACGCCGCAGGCCACAGGTGCTGTGGGGGGTGTCCGTTGCCGGACGTGCCGGACACGTTGGGCGCGGAGCTAGGCCGCCTCAGGCGGCAGACGGGGGCACGTGATGCCAAGGGCCCGGAGGAACGACCACCCTGGCCGGACCGCGCTACGAAGGGCCTTGAAGGAGCTGGAGGAAGCCGCTGGTTGCACTTCTGGAGGTGCGCACTCGCGCCAGGCGGCCATCGGAAAAGCCAGCCTCGCCCTCGAGAAGCAGAAACTGCCGAAGCTGACGAAACAGACAGTTGGTGAGTGGTTCACAAAAGGAAGCGCCCCGGAGAACTTCGAGCGACTGTGGACCTTGGTAAAGGTGATGCTGGTCTGGAGCAAGGAGCAACCCACCGAAGCGAGAAGGAGGGTTTGGAGGAAACTGTGGGATGAGGCCCGCAAAAGCACTGCTGTCGGGCAAGCCAACACACCGCTGATAGCCGCGTACCTGACGGCGGCGCGGAAGGCTGCCAGACGGCACCCCTATCCCGGTATCCCAGGCGATACAGATCTGCCCGTGCTGGCCGACGTGTACGTACGACAACAGACGTACCTCAACGAAGCCGGTGGGCAGAGAGTCCGAGGTCTGAACGACACCGTTCCGGCGAGGAGCCACATCGGTCCCGCGCTGCCTGCCGAGGAAGTCTTCCAGGCCGACAGCAGTGTCTGCCTGCTCGTAGCCGGGCCCGGTGCAGGCAAGTCCACCCTGCTGCGCGCCCACCTGGCCGAATCGGCCAGCCGCTGGCTGGACAATGTGCCGGGCAAGACAGTGTCGGTCATGGTGAGAGCCGACTCCCTGGCCACCACGGACCTGTTGCCTGCCGCAGTCGCCAAGGCCGCAACCTGTGAGCTCAAGCAGTTCGCCCTGCTCGAGGAGCTGACAGCGGACCTCTTCCTGCGCTTCCCACGCGCCGGGGCGTCCTGGTTGGTACTGATCGATGGCCTCGACGAGATTCCCAGCTCTGACGACCGCCACGCGATCCTGCAGATGGTGACCGACATCGCTGCGGCCGAGCCCCGCCTGTACCGATTCGTCATAGCAACCCGCCCCCTGCCTGCTCGGGAACTCCAGGGCCTCGGCATGCACGTGCCGTGTTTCGAACTGCAGCCCTTTTCCCCGAACGACTTGCGCACCTACGCCACCAAGTGGTTCCACGGTTTGAACAACCCTTGCCGCCACGCCGAGGTTTTCATTAATCGACTTAAGCGCTCTCGTCTGGATGTCCTGGCCCGCACTCCGCTAATGGCCACTATGCTGTGCCAGCTCTACGCAGCTGATCCCGTCCGCCCGCTGCCCGATGGTCGAACCGGTGCTTACCAGGAATTCGTCCAGCTCATCTATGAACAGAACGTTCACAAGAACATCAAGAGCACCCATGACGCGGCAATTCGTCGCCTGAAGGATCGCCACCAGATCCCCATAGATAACCAGAATGCTGAGCAGGCCGCACAACAGGTACGTGATCATCTGCTGGAACTCATCGACTATCTGGCCTACGAAAGGATCAACGGAAACACCGCCCCCGCTATCGAAGTGCTCGCCTCACACCTGCACGTCAGCCGCCCGGTCAAGGTCAATCAAATCTTGTGGAACGACTTCCTAGGCGATCTACTGCGGCCCACCGGCCTGCTGGCTCAGCGCGCGGACGACTTCGACTTCCTTCACCAGACCCTCCTCGAATACCACGCAGCCCGCCATGTCACCCGTAGTCAGCAGGCCCGCACCGACTTGCTTTACTACCTATTCACCCGCGCACGCCAATCCGACAGCAATCGCTGGTATCCGCCGGACCTGGACCCCTCCTACCTTGGGTTTCTCCTCGACAAGCTTACGGCTCCATCGGACCAAATAACGTCCCAAGCCGTCCAACTCTTGGAAGAAGTCACGGCGTACCCAAGTTCGGCCGTCTGTTCTTTCCTCACCACCCAAGTGGAGCTGGGAACGTGTTTTCCCCCGGGACCAATTACATCTCGCCTGATCAGGTTTGCTGAGGACGCCACCCTGCACGGCTCCAACCGTGTGGAGGCGGCCAGAGCACTGGCCAGGATGGAGGGGTACCTAGACGTAGCTGCCAGACAATTCCGCCTCTTCGCACAGGACACAACCTTCGGCGTGCGTCACCGTGTGGAGGCCGCCCTGGCCTTGGCTGGGATGGATGCATACAGAGACGACAGTGCTGGTTTTCTGATCGCGTTTGCTGAGGACCTCGACCTGCACGGCTCTGACCGTGTGGCGGCGGCTCGTGCGCTGGCCGATGTGGAGGGGTATCGAGACGACGGCGCTGCCCGTCTGATCGCGTTTACCGAAGACACCACCCTCAACGGCGACCGCCGTGTGGAGGCGGCTCGTGCGCTGGCCGATGTGGAGGGGTATCGAGACGACGGCGCTGCCCGTCTGATCGCGTTTACCGAAGACACCACTCTGCACAGCTCTCATCGTGTGGCGGCGGCCCGTGCGCTGGCGGGCGTGGATGGGTATCGAGATGACAGCGCTGCTCAACAGGCCCGTCTCCGTATCGAGGACGCCACCCTGCACGGCTCTGACCGTGTGGAGGCGGCTCGTGCGCTGGCCGATGTGGAGGGGTATCGAGACGACGGCGCTGCCCGTCTGATCGCGTTTACCGAAGACACCACTCTGCACAGCTCTGACCGTGTGGAGGCGGCTCGTGCGCTGGCCGATGTGGAGGGGTATCGAGACGACGGCGCTGCCCGTCTGATCGCGTTTACCAAGGACTCGTATGACCGGATGAGGGCGGCGGAGGCACTGGCCGATGTGGAGGGGTACCGAGACGAAGCTGCCAATCAGTTTCATCTCATGACTCAGGACACGAACTCCTCTAATCCTCACGGCGTGACGGCGGCGATTGAACTGGTCAGGATGGGGGTCTACCAAGAGGACGCCGTTCCTTGGCTGATAGCGGCAGCCGAGGGCACTGCCCGGGTGGTAAGCCCCCTCCGTGTGGTGGCGGCGCTTGCGTTGGCCGGGCTGAAGGGGCATCGACGCGAAGGCGCGGAACATCTCAGGACCCTCGCCGAGGACGCCGCCCTGGGGGACGACCGCTTGGCGGCGGCCCGAGCCCTGGCCGGGCTGGAGGGGTACCAAGACGTAGGTGCTAGCAAGCTACGTCTCCTTGCTCAGGACGCCACCCTCTGGGGCCACAGGCGTGTGGTGGCGGCGCTTGCGTTGGCCGGGCTGGAGGGGCATCGACGCGAAGGCGCGGAACATCTCAGGACCTTCGCCGAGGACGCCGCCCTGGGCAGCCAGCGCGTAGCGGCGGCCCGAGCCCTGGCCGGGCTGGAGGGGTACCAAGACGTAGGTGCTAGCAAGCTACGTCTCCTTGCTCAGGACGCCACCCTCTGGGGCCACAGGCGTGTGGTGGCGGCGCTTGCGTTGGCCGGGCTGGAGGGGCATCGACGCGAAGGCGCGGAACATCTCAGGACCCTCGCCGAGGACGCCAGCCTGCCGCTCGTTCCTCGGGAGGAGGCGGTACGTGCGCTGGCCAGCATAGACAAAGATCAAGACGGTGGCGCTGCCTATCTGGTGGCCTACGATGGGCCCCCTCCCCAATCCCAAGATCGCTTCCTGGAGGACCATTACAACGGAGACCATTACGACTCGTTGTTCAGGGAGATGCTTGCACGGCTCACTGCGCGGCAGTCGGGCGACGACATCCCAGACTGAGCAGCCGCGTCGGGGACGGCGGCCACTTACGCCGGCTTGGCACACATCCCCTGTTCAATCCGCCTCAACACGTCGTTCCAACAGGGAAGACGACGCGGGCGATCCGGAGACAACCACAACGAGGGTTCCCCTGCGGATGGCCGTTTGCTTGACCACGCTGCTGCGTCCGGCGACGGTGAAGGTCAGCAGCTGGCTCCACTGCTCGTCGCCGAGCTGGGGAGCGGCTGCCTTCTCGGTGGTCACTTCGATCGGCGTGCTGCCCACGACCACCTGGTAGGCCGGGCAGGAGGCCATCGCGTCGAAGATCCGGCCGACGCCCTGCGAGAGCTTTGCTGCGGTGTCGCTGTACAACTCCTCGGCCAGTTGCGCGTCGCTGCCGCCCGCGTAGGTGAACGAAGCCTTCGCCCTGCGCGGGAAGTCCAGTGATCCGCCGGTCGCGGCGTCGCCGCCGAGCTTGGCCAGGGCGGGGCAGTCGATCACCGTGACGTCGTCGTGGCCCGAGGCGTGCTCCGGCGTGCGGGTGTAGCCGGTGCCGAGGTCGGTGGTCTCCAGCAGCCGCTCGCGCAGCGTGGCCGAGGACAGGGGCGTGGTGGGCTTCGTGCCGCCTGTCCCTTGCGTCGGCTGTGCTGCTTCCTGGGAGGAATTGGTCCCGGTGGAGGTGGTGGGGCTGTGGGAGCAGCCTGGCAGGGTGAGCACGGTGAGGGCGGTCAGGCCGAGGACGGTGGTGGAGCGAAGGCGCATGCAAAACCCCTGGGTTGGTGCGGCAGGTCTGACTGAGCCGACACGGGGACGGTGCCCGGTTCGGCAGGAGCAGGGGTCGAGGGGATTCAGTGGCCGAGATGCTTGAGGCCGTCTTCGAGGGTTGGGTGCCAGCGGTCCATGGGGCCGCTGGCGCGGTTGTACCAGGCGGTGTCCAGGGCCGGCTCCAGGGTCTCGTGGCCGGCGCGGCAGCGCAGCCACACCTGGTCGCGGACGCTGAGCAGCACCCAGTTCCGGTACGCGCCGCACTGCGGGCATTCGCGGATCTCGCCGCCGATGACGAGCGGGGTGTCCCAGCGCATCATCATCCCGGCGATCTCCTCACGCGTCGGCAGCCGCAGGTCCGGCGGGAGAAAGTCCTCCACCACCGGGACTGCCGGGGCCAGCGGGCTGCTGGCGCGGTCCGCCTCGGGGTAGTTGGGTACCGGCGGCTCTTGGTACGCGAACTTAAGCAGTTCGTCCATCACGCGCTGGGATGCGCGGTGCTCTCTACGGGCGCGTATGCGGTCGAACATGCCGTCTCCCTTTCCTTCGTCCTGCGGGCTACGACGAGCGTGCCCCGAGTGTCTGACCTGCTGCAACTCTCAAATTCTGTAATCATCTGGCCTTGCCGTGCTGGTCCTGGCGGTCCCCGGCCACGCGGGCCGTTGCTCGCGGTGGACCGTGTGGTGGCGCTGCTGTCGGGGCATGGTGGAGGTGTCGGCCGGCAGATCGGCCGTGCGCCGCAGCCGCCACACCAGTACGTCGCTGACCGATTCGGCGGTGCCGAGTTCGGGGCGGGTGGCGGCTTCAGCGAGCAGCGTGGCGGGTTGGTGGCCGCGCTTGGGCTCGACGGGCTACTCCTCCGGAAGCCCAGCGCTGCGGGCGGCGGCATACACCGGGACATCGTTGCCGTCGCAGGTGAGGCGGGCCGCCCAGGGCACGGCGTCGGGCGAGGCCAGGGTGGCCCTGACCACGTCGTCGGCGAGGCCGCACAGGCCAAGTCGGTGCAGTGACTCGATGCTCTTTTGGTCGATGCCGGACTCCTGCGCAGCCCAGCCGTGTGCGGTGTTCTTTCTCTACGCCGCCAGCTGCGTGAGCGTCTGCCACTCCCGATGGCTGAGTCCCACGAGTGGCCCTCTTCTCGCGAGTCGACAGTTCGTCGCTCCCCTGATCGCGCCAACCCTGCCGTCCTTCCGGCCACTGCGTCAGCGGAGGGCGACGACGTCATCCCGTAGCCGTGACGTTGCCCCTACCCGCCGTATCCAGCGTGGACCATCCCACTGGCTGTAGAGTCCAAGGACTTAATTCACTGTGCAGGAGGGGCAGTTGGGGTACCGGGTCGAGATGGTGAACCTGGTGGAATCCTCCTGGGGGATGTTGCGCCTGCGGGACTTGATCTTCGACATGCTCTCCGCGCTGGTCGCCGAACTCTCCGAGCAGCACGCCATGGCCGGAGACGACGATGCGGGACAGACCTTCGCCAGCGTCTACACGGAGTCGTCCCGCACGGTGGTCGACCAACTCAATTACGCGTCCGTCGTGATGAGCAGTGGCGCCAAGGGGCTGCTGGACACGGCCCAGAACTACATGGCGGCCGAGAGCGCCGCTGCCGCGCAGCTGCTCGGCGACACCTCCGACACTGGTGTCGCGGCGCAGCCGTCGAATGAGGACTGCTCGCCCCGGCCCAGCCATCACGGCGAGGATCTGCCCGAGGTGGTGGGCGAGACCAGTGGTGTCGATCAGTTCGTCTTCGGCGACCGCTACCGCGGCAATCCGGGGAAGGTCCGTACGGTCTCCACCACTTGGCGTAAGGCCGCCGGTGTCGTGGAGATCGCCTTCCACGAGGCCAAGGACCACTGGCGCCGGGCGAACCTCGGTCACGAGGGCGTGGCGGCGGACGGCATCGAGGATTATTTCAAGCGCTTCGTCGGCAAGGGCGACCCACCCGGACAGCCGCAGGAGGACGAGCCGCTGCTGCCCAACCTCTACGCCTCCTGCCGGGCGTTGTCGGCGGCCTGCGAGAAGTATGCCGACCACATCGATACCGCTCTGCGGCAGATACCCAAGGACGAGAACCCTCTCACCGGCGAGTTCCTGTGGCCGTGGGAGAAGGCCGAGCTCGGCGGCAACGGTTACGACGGTGGCCTCAGCGACCTTGTCGCCGGCGACTCCACCATCCTGCGCCTGGCCAACGTGCCCCACGCCCTGGACAGCTCCCAAGCCCGGATCAAGGTCCCCCAGCAGGACAACGGCTCCGCGGGGACGACCGTGCCGCCCTTCCTGGGGCCGATCATCCGGGTGCCCATCATGGTGCCCGCCGGCTACACCGTCCCCAACCCCAACATCCGGTACAAGCAACCCGTCGCACCCCCGGTCCCCCCGGACCCCCGGTTCCCGCCGCTGTCCGCGCCCGACAGCAAGAGGTTCAGCACCTGGCTGGACAGTCTGACCGACGGGGGCTACTCAGGCGGACTGCCCGAGGACAAGGACTACCAGTACCGAGTGGCCGGCTACCCAGAAAAAGAGGTGCCGCTCCCGGCGGGCCTGTCCAAGAACAACACCTTGATGGTGGACGGCTTCCGCACCACGGACGGCATGGCGATCGAAGCAAAGCACGTCCGCAACCAGCGGACCTGCCCGCGCACCATTGACGCGATCCGGACGTCCCACCTGACCGGCAAGAAGGACTTCCTGTACAGAGACGACCGCGAGGAACTCGGCAAGTACGCCGCCGCCATGTCCGATCCCCGCAACAAGGAAATGCGCGGGGTCGAGATCGACACGGACAACCAGGATTCCGTAGCGTACTGGCGCGCGATGATGGCCGCGTACGGCGTCAAGGGCTACGCCCGCTACGTGCCGTAACCAGCAACAGCACACAGGCCCACAACCCGGAGATGACCATGGCACTGCCCCCCACGCCGCTGGAAGAGATCCGCGTGATGTTCATCCTGACCGCACCCGAAGGCGGCGGCTGGGGCATGACCCTCGATTCCTTCGCCGAGGCCCTGCGCGAGCGCAACCCGGACGAGTTCATCAAGGTCTGGGATGACGAACCGGGCCCCGGACCGAGGGGGCCCTCCCTGTCCTTCGGCATCACCTTGGGTGACGAGGACTTCGAAGGTATCGCCCTGACCACCCCGCAGGGGGCCTCCATCAAAGACTGCACCGCCGCACACGCAGCCGAGTTCGCCCAGTGGCTTCGCCAGCGCATTGTCCCTGACACAGCAGAGATCACTTTCAACACCGAAGCGGGCATGGAGTGGGAGCTGCCCGATGTAGTCCTTCCGGACGCTCCCGCAGAAGAATTGCAGTCGCTCTTTCTCGTTCACCTGGCCGAAGTTCAGGAAGAGGATGAACGCCACGCGCGCTGACAGCTCAGCTGTGTCCCCCAGCGGGCGTCGTCACGAAGTTGCACGGGACGTCAGCCCGACTGTTATACCGATGGAGATCACTTATTTCGCTGTGTCGCATTCCTCCTTTGCTGCCCGTACGGGGGCAGTGCGGGCTGGCTCAACCACTACACCGAAAGCTTCGATGCGGTCTGGGAGACTGCCAAGCCCAGGCCACCTGAGTCCATGTGAGGAGCGTGCCCGAGCGATGGGACGCACCGAGTACTGGTACGACGCCGCCGCGCCGAAGGCCAACACCCTGATCCCGGCGTGCAACATGTTGGTGGCCCGTCCTGAGGATGGGGCGATTCTCCTGCAGCGCCGCCGGGATACCGGGCAGTGGGCGCTGCCGGGCGGGGCGATGGACATCGGGGAGTCGCCGGCGCAGTGTTCGGTCCGGGAGTGCAAAGAAGAGACCGGGATCGACGCGGAGCCCACCGGGCTGCTGGGCGTGTACTCCCCGCCCGACCATGTGGTGGCGTACTCGGACGGCGAGATCCGGCAGGCGTACGAGGTGACCGTCATCGGGCGACCGGTCGGCGGCAAGCCGACGATCAACGATGAAGCGGATGCAGTGCGCTGGGTACTGCCCGCCGATCTCGACTCGCTCGACATCCATCCGTCGATGCGCCGTCAGATAGGCCACTACTTGGACGGCGCGTACCCGCACGTCGACTGAGTCCGAGAAGGTCTCGGCTACGCGGCTGCGGCAATCCGGCGTTCCACGCTGCGCACGGCAGTGAGGAGGTCAGGGGCAGCGCGCCGGATGAACCGGCCGACCACGCTGTCGCCGCCGTACCGGGATCTGATCTCCGCAAGGCGCTGTGGCGCACCGGTCAGCTGCCCGTTCGGGGTGGTGGTCATGTCGCAGTAGATCAGCGCGTCCATGAGATCGGGGCGGTCCAGGAGCGGGAACTCCGACTGGAGTTCGTGGCGCAGACCCCGCTCTTCGGCTTCGAGCAGAGCGCAGGAGTGGTTGGCGACGAGACGGACCAAGGCCTGGTCCGCGCTGGTCTCATCCCGGAGGTAGCGGGCGCCGTCCAGCGGGTGGAACCCGGTCGTGGCGATCGGCGGCGCGTAACCGATGTCGTGCAGCACCGCCGCAGCCTGGAGTAGGTCGGCATCGTCACCGAGGATCGGCGCCAGCGTGTGGGCCTTAGCAGCGACACCCTGTGAATGTACCCAGCGACGCGGCAGGGGTTCGGCGAGCAGGGACCTGGCCAGGTCGTGCGCCCAAGAAGTGAGGTCCATGTCCAGCAGGCTAAGGCGCGAATGGCAACGGAGCGCAGAACGTCTCAGGACGTCTTGAAAGAGTCCGGGAAGGTGGTACCAGACTGGAGGGTCAAGCCGCTGCCAGTGCGTACCTGCACCAGCGCGGCCACGCCCGATCCCGGGGCGGCAACCGTGCTCGAACTGGTTACGGCTTTATGGGGCCAAACTGCAGCGGCTCACTACCGGAACGCGTGGCTACGCGCGGCCCGTCTCCAGGGCACGATCACGTTCACCGCCCCTGTGCTCTTCTGCACAGCTCGCAGGCCGTCGCGCCCGGTTTCTGCGGATCCGAGCACGTGGTTTTCGCCGCTCCAGCGGCCTGCCACGATGGCCCTGCAGGGGCTCGACGGTCCGCCCCGACATCTGCGTCTGGCGGTGGTCGGCGCTGCTTTCGATGTCGGACGCTCCATCACCTCAGCGGTCCCGGCGCTTCCCCTCGCGCCCGGGGCGGGTGGTGCGCGGCCTTCGCACCGGGGCGGCATCGGACGTTGTGGCCGGCGGGACGGGCGTGGGATCGGCCGGCAGATCGGCGATGCGTCGCAGCCGCCACACCAGCACGTCGCTGACCGATTCGGCGGTGCCGAGTTCGCGGCGGGTGGCGGCCTCGGCGAGCAGCGTGGCGGGTTCGTGGCCGGCGGCTTCGGCATCGGCGAGGGTGGCGGCCAGAGCGTGCCAGCCGGGCTCGGCCAGGATCTGCTCGGCCAGTTCTGGCACCGCCCGGCGCAGGTGGGCGGCGAGCTTGCGCTGGAGGGTGGGGGGCAGGTGGCGGCCCCGCTGGTGGAGGGCGCCCATGGGGTGGCCGGCGGCTGCCTGGTAGGCGGCGCGCAGGTGGTTGGCGGCCTGGCGGGCGGCGGCGACCTGCTGGGCGTGTTCCTTCTTGCCGTGCCAGTTCGCGGCGGCGATGACGAGGAAGAACGCCATGTCGATCAGCATCGCCGTGGTGGCCCCGTCTTCCCCGCGGCCCAGAGCCGGGCCGCTGTAGATGAGGTCGCGGGCAGCCTGCCGCAGGGCGCGGTCGTGCCCGCGTTCGGCCCGGATGTGAGAACGGCAGGCCCGCTCGAAGGCGAAGGCAGCCTTGCGCAGTTCGCGGCGGGTGTGGGCGGCGGAGGTCTTGGCCAGCGCGTCCAGGACCTCGCCGGCCGCCGCGATCTGCGCGGCGACCGCTCCATCGCCGCCGTGATCGATGACCAGCATCGCCTGCCACGCTGCACCGGCCGCACGGCGGCGGGCGGACGCCGGCCCGGTCGCAGGAGACCGAGGGCTTCGGGCCGGTTGCACGTCTTCGTTATGGCCAGGGTCGGCGGCTCCGGTCCAGCGCTCGCGGATCCGGGGCAACGACAGGTCAGGGGCGAGTTTGGAGCCCGAATAGAACACCGGTTCGCCGTCTTTGTTGCGGTCATCTGGCAGCGCAACGGTGTAGCCGAGCAGATCACCGGACGGCGCCAGCCGCGGCCGGACCAGCAGTCCGGCGGCGGCGAGCCGGTCGAAGAACTCCTCCTCGCCGGCAACGCCGGCCACCGCGCGGCGGACCGTCTCGCGCAGTTCCTCCCGCGGGGTACGCGCTCTGCTCTTCCGCTCGGCCTTGTACTGCTCGGCGCTGGTGGGCCGTTGAGCCGCGGTGCCATCGCCCGCGGCAACAGCGGTGATACCGAGTTCCTTCTCGATGAGTCGGCACTCGGCCTGCGCGCGCTTGCCGGAGCGGTAGTCGTCGGGGCGGCTTCCGTCCTCGCACACCAGCGTGGCGACGATATGGATGTGGTCATCGGCGTGCCGGACGGCCGCCCAGCGGCAGGCCGGCTCGCCGCCTCCGGAGTCGATGCCCGTGGCGGCCACGACGCGGCGGGCGATCTCGCCCCACTCGTCATCGCTGAGGAGACGGTCGTCGGCGGCAGCACGCACCGAGCAGTGCCACACATGCTTGCCGGGCCTGCTGTTCTCGGGCAGGGCCTGGACCGGCTGGTCGAGCAGCAGCTGAAGGTCCTTCAGGGTGGCCGAGGAGTCGCGTCCGGGATCAGGAGCGAACCCGTCGAAGGACGCGACGAGATGCGGGTCGACGTGTTCCTCGCGTTTGCCGGGGCCGTACAGGTACGCGAGCAGGCCGATGGTGCGGGTGCCCGGCTTGTGCACGCTGGGGATCACGCCGGTCCCTGCCGCCGCAGGAGCTGCGAGGTGGCTTCGTGGACGCGGTCGGCAGCGCGTCGTACAGCGGCAATGGTCTGGCGCAGTTCGGCGGCTTCGGCACCGGAGTTGAGCGCCTTGACGGCCTGGTTGAGGTTGCTGCCGGCCCAGCCGAGCCGACGGCGGCTGTCGAACAGTGCGGTAAGCACTTCGCGTTCGTCGGCGATCTCGGCGGCCGTGTGCTGGAGATCGCGTGCGGCGCTCAGGGCGGATCGTGCGAGGAACCCGGCCACGGACAGGTTGCACTGGGCGGCGGCGGACTTGACGAGGGCGAACTCTTCTTCGTTGAAGCGCGTATTGGGTTGGTGGAGGCGTTTCTTCGCGGGCGGCTGGCGGGGTCGCTGACGGGCTCGGTGTGCGGCTGGATCGCGGCGGCTGGGACGGTTGGCTCGCGCATCTCCCTGTCCAGGCTTCGGTCCGCCCTCGGCCGAAGCCTGACGGACCTGCGCCCCCTGGCGCAGGTCCGGTCCCGCCCCTTCGGGGGCGGGACCGGCGGAAGCTACGCTTCCGCCCCAACTTGCTCGCCCTGAGGTCGAGTTGGTGTCCGGCTCACCCGTCTCGTGGGCAGGGGGTGTGTTCGGGTTCGTCATCAGTTGTGGGTCCTCGTGGAGCGGGTTCGGTACTGGATCGCGGCGGCGAGTTCGACCATCGCGGCCGGTCCGTGGAGCAGGCGGACCGGTGCTTCGTGGGTGTGCTGGATGAGCCACTGGCCGTTCGGGGCCGGGATGGCGGCGTGCAGGAGCCGGTAGCGGACCAGAACGTGCGCCCAGGCGTCGGCCTCGGCGACGTTCGCTGCGGTGGCCCGGTGCCGTGCCGGGCCACCGCAGCGAACGGTGCGAGGTGCGGGCGGGTGACCTGCGTCTATGCGGGTTTCAGCCGCATTCGGGGCAGCGCTCGAAGTGCCGGTTCAGGGCTCTGGCCATGCTCCGCTTCACGGTGATCGCGTTCTTCGCGCTGGTCTTCGCCGGGGCGGTGCCCTGGTGACGTTCGGAGTGGCTCCGCAGGTACGAGATGTCCCGTTCGTAGCCGGACTTGATGCGAGTGAAGCGCGGGCAGGTCTTCATCGGGCGCTGCTCCTCTTCCTGGTCTTGCTGCCCGTTTCGCTGCGCAGGCGCTGCAGGACGGGTGACAGGTGTTCGTTGCGGATGGAGATGCGCTGGGCGCGCATGATCTGCCGCAGCTGGACGCGGGTGATGTCGCTGTTGCCGTCGCGTTCCAGGACGGCGGGCACATGGGGGCGGATCCGGGCGACGATCTCGTCCTCGGAGAGCCGGGGCTGTCTGCCCCTGCCGTTTCGGGACCGGTCCCCCTTCCCCTTCGGCTTGGGCTTGGGGACCGGGTGGGGGCGGGGTTCGTCGTCGTTCGCGGGGACCGGTTGTGGGCGGTCCCCGTTCGTGTCGGTCCCGGGGACCGTGCCTGTCTGGTCCCGGTCCCCGTCCTCGGGGACGGGGACCGGGACCGCTGCGGAAGGGCCTTCGACGCTTGCCGTCCCGGGGACGGTCCCCAAGGCACCCTCTTCGCCTGCGTATTCAGCGGTCCCGGCCGCGTGGCCCGTTGACTCGTAGGTCCCGGGGACCGGTCGGGGACGGTCCCCATGCTCAGGGGGGACCGAATCCGTGTCCTCGGTTGCCCGAGGGCTGGTCCCGTCAGCCGGGCCCGAGTCGTCCGCAGCGGGACGGTCCCCAGCCGAAGGCTGGGCTCCGCGCGTGTCCGGGACCAGGTCCGGGACCGGATGTTGGTCCCCGTCTTTCAGCTGGGACGGTCCCGTGTGGTACCCGTCGGGACGGTCCCCGACCGACGAGCGGTCCGTTTGGGGACCGGCGGTGGGGACGGCGCGGAGTCGGTGGGTGGCTTGGTCCGCACCTGCCTGCTGGCGGGGGAGGGGAGTATGTGGGGCGGTCTGGTCGGCGCTGTCGGCCTCCTCATCCGGGATGAACTGCGTCCAGGGCGAGGGCAGATTGACGGTTGCCAGTGCTGTGGCATGCCGACGTGCGGCGAGCTGAAGGAGGAGTGCGTGCCGCTGCTGAGGGTCGGTGCCCACCGCGGCTCGCGCGATGGCCACGGACAGCCGACGCGCGATCCGCCGGCCCCGCCAGTTTCCCCGCCGCTTCGGGGTCCTGTCCGCCAGGCGGGTGGCCAGAGCGACGGCTCGGACGGTGGCCCGGTCACGGGTGATCTGGGCGGCGTCGCGATTGCGCTCGGCGATCCCGATACGGGAGAGCAGACGCTCGCGCACCTCCCGGCCAGCGCTGGCGAGAACGCCATGGGAGGCCGCCTCTGGCATGTGAAGCCGAAGCTCGATTCCCATGGCCTGGTGCCAGAGCATCGCGGCCATGATCGGGCCCACGAACGCTCGCACGGTTCCGCCCACAGGACCCGACTCCGCGAAGGCCGGGATGGCCTGCACCCCGGTGATCACCCAGACCAGCACCCCGGGCAGCCCCGGCGTCCCTCGTGGGCTGTTGAGGTTCTGGCGGGCCATCAACGCGGTGGCGAACAAGGCGAGTTCAGCAGCGGCGAACATGGCCGCCCGCTCCGCAGTGCTGCCCATGTCCAGGTAATCGGCAGCGAACCGCCAGCTGGTGTCGGCGCTGTAGGCGGTACAGCCCGCCGCGGCCAGGGCCGCGACCCTGACTGCGGGAGTGCCAGGCCGCCGCTTGCTGCCGGTGCGCACCCGGCCCCGCCGGAGCAGCCATCCGGCCAGGAGCAGTGCGACCGCGAGCAACAGGGCACCGATCGCGAGGAGGCCCGGGCTCCCGACGGGCGCGATGGGGAGGGGCACAGTGGCGAGGTAGGTCATGCGGCCTTTCCGAGCGCGGTGATCAGGGCTTGGGTGTGCACCTGGCGGGGGACGGGCGAGGTGGTCTCGTCGTCCTCCGGGATGTGCTTGTCGTCGCTGGTTTCCGCGTCGTCGTCAGTGGCCTCCGCGTCGTCGTACAGGTCCCAGTACCGGTCGCGGTCGGTGATGGCGTGGCCGGCCTGGCGCAGCAGGTCGCGGATCCAGTCGAGGTCGGCCTGGAGCAGGTAGGCCAGGCGCTCGGCACTCCAGCCGCGCAGGTAGGCGTGGCGGATGACGGTGTCGCGTTCGGGGGTGCTGAGGTGGACGTCGCGGCCCTGGAGAGCGGCGCGGACGCGGCTGTAGTCGAGGCGCTTGTTGACCTTGGCGTGCCAGGGGCGGCGCTCGGCTTCGGTCAGTCCGCCCCACAGGCCGTGGCGGATCTCGTTGTCCAGGGCGTGGTTGAAGCAGTCCTTCTTGACCGGGCACCGGCCGCAGATCGACTTGGCCTCGGCGATGGCCTCGTGATCGCGTGGCGCGGGGAAGAACAGCTCGTCGGCGTCGGCGGCCGGCATGCCGTGGCACAGGCCGCGGACGTGCCAGCTGCGGTCGGCGATGCCGCGCAGGGACGGCGACGGTGTGTCGTTGGTGGTGATGTTGCGCAAGGCAGGCTCCGGAAGTTGCCTCATCGGGCGGGTGGGCGGTCAGCGCGGTCGGGTGCGGCAGACGCGGCATCCAGGCGGTCAGGGACACGGCGCTCTGGCCGCACCGAGGGAGAAGCGGCTGCGGGCAGCGGTGGCTCAGCGGACGCCGGTCAGCGAGCGGGGCGGCCTGTACACCCGGTGCGCGCCGCGGGTGGCGGGGTTGTGCACGGCAGCGGGCGGCAGATGATCACGCGGTCTCCTTCCGGGCCTGTGCTGCCCCAGCGAGGTCAGCGCGGGTGGGGTGCGGCGTGACGCGGGGGGCGTTGCCCCGGGCATGGCCGTCCAGGCCGATGCGCCGGCTGCGGCAGGGCTCGCCCTCGCCGGCCTGGCACCACGGACACCGGACGCTCAAAGGGTCGGGATGTCCCTGGGCGACGGCGGCTTCGCGTACGGCGCGAGATGGGCGGTAGCGGGCGAGTTCGGTGCGGACGGCCGGTGGGATGCACGATCCGATGGCGCGCAGGCGGGCTTCGACGTCCGGGGACGGGCCGCCGCTGGTGATCTGCCGGTGCGTTGAGGGCGCGAGCGTTCCGGCGGCGACGGCGTGCCGAGTGCCGAGCAACTCGGTACGCCATGCGACCGGGTCGTCGGGGTTGGCGACCGGTGTGGGGTCAGTGTGCCGATGGAGGCGGTCGCGACGGTACCTCCGCCACCGGCGGGCGACGTCGGCGGGCAGGATCGGGTAGGGGGAGTCCAGGATGTGTGCCCGGATCGCGTCGCGGACGTCCCAATGGTGGTCGGTGGTGAAGGGCACGTCGCTGAGCAGCTCGTACCACTGGGCGATTTGATCACGGGCCTCACCGGCATCGGTGCGGATCGTGCGGGGGTCAAGGCGGCCGATGTAGGCCAGGACAGCGGCGACTTCGCGGCGTTCCAAGGCGGTCAGTCCGTTCCGGTCGGTTCGCCGAGGGCGGCGAGCAGGGCGGCGGTGTGTGCCTCGGCGCGCGTCATGCCCGCCGAAGCGGTGGTGCCGCCGCCGGGGAGGGCGTAGAGGTTCGGGCGGCTGGGGGCGGGGCTGCGCTCGCGGGCGGTCCAGGCCCGCCAGTCGGCGGCCCAGGCCGCGGCGGGACGGGGAGCCCAGGTGGCCCGGTACGAGCGCCACTTCTCGTCGGCGGCGCGCAGGCCGTGCTCGCCGAGTCGGGCGAGGTGACCTTGCTGCTGTGCCCAGGCGCGGGTCTCGTCGTCGATCTGCCACGCGGCGGCTGAGATGAAGGCAGCAGAACTGCTCTGACCGTTCACCTTCGGTTCACTACCGTTCTGGGGGTCGGATTCCGGCCCCTGTCCGGGTCGGAATCCGGTCCCCGCTGGGGTCGGATTCCGGTCCCCGGGGTGGGATTCCGGCCCCGTCTCAAACGGCCCACCGGGGTCGGAATCCGGTCCCGAGAGGGCCGGATTCCGGTCCTCCTCGGCGGGATGCTCGGCGAGGAACCGGGCCGCGACCGGGAGGTGGTAGAACGTTTCTCCTCGCGGTCCCTTGCGACCGTCGAGCTGCACGAGCTCGCCGCCGGCGATCAGTTTGTCAAGGGCGTCGCGCACGGCGGTCCGGGACGCGTTCGCGCGCTTCATGAGAGTGGGGACCGACGCGTACGCGATGCAACGGCCATCGACGCACCGGTCGGCGATCAGAGCCAGGACCATGCGAGCGGTGCCCTTGCTGCCGCTGTGGTCCCACACCCATTCGCGGGCGTGGTAGCTCATCGGAAGGCGTCCCCGTTGCCGATCCGGAACGGCCCTGTCCACCACGGATGGGCGAGGTGGAGGGCGGAAGGGGGGCAGGTTGCCGCGCCGGCCAGAAACTTGGGCCTTTTGCGCAGGGCAGTCGACATGCAACACTCTCCTTCGAAGTGAAGCCGCGCCGGTATGCCCCGTGGAAAGGGCCGGTGCGGTACTGGTGGGTCAATCTCCAGCCCTTGCCTGGGCAGGAGTGCCATCTCGCGGTCGGCGTCTGAGAGTTGCCTCTCTCAGGCGCCGCCGCTGTTTTCCCGGGCTTAGCCTGCCCGGCAGGTCCGCGCGTTCCGCATATGACTCCCTTGCCGTCGTCGTAGCCGGGCGGGCTGCCCGGCGAGGGACGACGAACATAAGCAGATCCCCGCGTCAAGATCCAGACTTAGCTAAAGAACTCTCCACAAGTCGCAGTTGACACCAGCGGCCCACGCGTCGTGACGTCGCCGCGGCCAGTCGCGATGCGGACGGCAGAAGGATCACCCCGTGTACCCTGGTGATGATCTTCACCTCTCTCACCTGCGCATCGAGCCACATCGCTCCGCCGAACTGGCTGGTCAGAAGGATTTAAGCCCGATCACAGGGCATCGTCAACGCGCGGAAACCACCCCGTTGACACGCGTAGACAGTTCGGGCGAGAGACCCCTCGAATCGATTACGGGCAAGTAACTTGGTTAACGTAAAGGGAAATTGATGCCCCGAAAGGTCCACGGTCAACCGGTTTCCCGTGGCGCGGAAACCGAGAATGGGTGCCGGAACGAAAAAGCGGCAATCTTTTGCCGGTTGCAAAACCGGAAATTAGTTGCCGGTCAAGATGTCCGGTTTGCGGATGAACGCGTGCGATGTGACGTTGAAATGCGCTCGGTCCCACGTGAGTTGGGGATGTGATCCCGGTCACAACCGCTATTGATCCTGGCGGGTCAAGATCAATTCGGAATCTCGTATGGTTTACGAGAAGCCAGTGGCAGGGGTGACGCTGATTAGCGTTGAGCCCGCTATTCCATGCCTCTGGGTAGGGCGACGGCGCCCGTCTTCCTATCCCCATGGACCACTGAGTGCGAGAGGGCGGATCTCTCATGGGAGCAAATGGGCCCCACCCCACCGGCGAGAAAGTAAACACTGAGAAAACATCTCCCTCAGGAGTGACGCCGGGGGACGACGGCCGACAGCGGCAGGCTCCTCACGCGGGCCAGGTCATGGGCTTCGGTGGCCAACTGCGCACCTGGCGCAGGGCCGCCAGCCGACGCCGGGGGCGCACGGTCACCCAGGCCGAGGTCGCGGAAGTCCTCGCCAAGTCAGAGCGCTGGTACCGCGGACTGGAGGCGGGCGCGACCACACGCCGCCTGGACCGCGAACAGTGCGACGCGCTGGCCGAGCTTCTCCGGCTGGACCGCGACGAACACCATGCGCTCCTGCTGTACAACAACCTCAACACCGCTGACACCTCGACGGCCGGCGACTCCCGGGTACGCAGCGCACTGCGCCTTCTGATCGACAAGCAGATGCCCGACCCCACCTACCTGTGCGACAACAAGTGGAACATCCTGGCCTACAACCAGGCGATGGCCGACTGGTGGCCGTGGGTGATGGAGCCCGGCGCCAACCTCATACGCTGGGCCCTGACCCACCCCGAGGCCCGGGCCCAGTACCACAACTGGCACCAGCACGCCGCGGCGTACGTCCGGCTGCTGAAGTACGCGCTCGCCGGCAACGGGGAGGACCCTGAGCTGCTGGGCTTGATCGGGGACGTCTGCAAGGACGCCGATGTCCGCCACATCTGGGACACGGTCCACGAGCACAGCGTCAACCGCGACGGCCACGTTTTCAAGATGTCCCTGCCCGCGCTGAACTGGGAGATCGTGGATGTGGTCAGCCACGTCATGTACCCGGCGAGCCTGCCCGACTGCCGGCTCGTGGTGATCACCTGGTGGACCAACGAAGACGACGACGAGCAGGATCCGCTCGGCGGCGTACGCAACGCCTGGACGAAAGAGCCGTCGACCCCCGTGGAGCAGAAGGCGATGAAGGACCTCGACAATTCCTCCCGCCGCAGAGTCGCGCACACAGGGACCTGGCGTCTCGCGGTCGCCACGGCCGAGGAAGCCGCAGCCCTGGCCGGTGACGACCGCATGGGCCTTCCCGTCCTGAGCGCGATGATCGGCTCCGATACCCAGCTCACTCTCTCCCCGTCGACACAGTCCGTCATCTGGGCAGTCCGGGAGGAGGACGGACAATGGGGCATCTCGGAGGTGGACGCCTACACGGTGATCGTGCGCATGCCCCACGCGGCCCTGGTCGAAGCTGCCAGAGAGGAGCTGCTGCTGTTGACCCGCGCGGTTCTACCGGCCGAGCCTGGGCAGGCGGTCGCCGAGATCCAGCAACTCGTGCCGCAGCTGCAGCAGCGGATCGAACTCCTGAAGACCATCCACCGCGACCTGAGGGAGATCGACAAGACCCTCCCTGCGCCGGGCACCCTGCCGACGAGATCTGATCTACCACCTCCGGTGAGGAACAGAGCTTCACAGATGTTCGGCTGAGGTCCCCGTTGGCGGAGTGCCTGCCGCGCGTGTTGTAGCGGGTCGGCCAACCGAAGACGGTCATCGTGCCTGCGGCGGCGCCACCGTAGTCGCGGGCGCCCTGATGAGAGGCTCGCTGTTTCAAAGGCTCGCAGTCTTGGTCCGGGCACTCGACCGTCCAGCCAACGGACGACCGAAGACGAGAGGCCATCGGTCAAGGCACTCTCCAGTACCGCAAAGCGACCCATCCACCAGATTCGGCAGGCCGCTGACGACTCACGGGGCTTCCAGGGCTTCGGCGAAGTCTGCCGATGTCTGTTTCGTGATCATGTGAGCCCGAGGAGCTGAAGAGGTCGGCTCGGGTTTCGAGCGTTGTGGCGGAGGCAGGCGGCGATGTTGGTGACTCCGGCCCCTACCGACTACGCCGAAGCCCTGGGTACATGACGGCTGCGTGCAGGGCTGCCCGACCGAGAGCTGCTCCCGACTACATTGGTTGGGCGCTGTCGTCGTTGGTCTGGCTTGGAGGAGAACCGTGCCGCTGGTCTCGGTCGTGATGCCCGTGCATAATTCGGCGGCTACTCTCGGTGCTTCGGTCCGGTCGGTGCTTGCGCAGACTCACACCGATGTGGAGCTGCTGGTCACAGACGATGCGTCCTGCGACGGCTCCATGGATCTGCTCAGGGAATTCGTCCGGCAGGACGAGCGCGTCCTGCCGGAATCGGCGCCCGAGCAGGGTGGCGCGGCCAGGGCACGCAACCTTGCTATGGAACGCGCCCGGGGGGACTACGTAGCCTTTCTCGACAGTGACGACATGTGGCTCCCGACCAAGGTTGAGCAGCAGCTTGCTTTCGCTGCGACGGCCGATGCGCCTCTGACGTTCACCTCCTACTACAAGGTGGACGCTCAGTACGACGGTGAGGCCGCCGACTTCATCCCGAACGGACGTGTGGTGCAGGCGCGAGGGCGCGTCGGCTACCGAGAGATGTTGATCCAAGATCACATCGGGGCTCTGACCGCTATGTACGACCGTTCCGTCCTCGGCACGAGGCTGATGCCGGACATGCCCAAACGGCAGGACTACGCATTGTGGTTGTCGATCATGCGTGATGGCACTCCCGCTCGGGGCCTGCAGGAGCCGCTGGCGGTATACAGGGCACAACGGCCGGGATCGCTCTCATCGAACAAGCTGGCGCTCATTCCCTACAACTGGAAGCTCTACCGCGATCACGAACGACTCTCGGCTCCTCGGTCGACGCTGGCCCTGTCCGGAGCTGCGTGGCACTCGCTGCGCAAGTCGCGGATCTAGCTTGTGAGGCCTCGCCGTCACCGAGGTCACCGGTGACGATGCCGTCGCGCGCCCCAATCCTCATGCAGGTCGATGAACTGGACGGTCGTCCCTGGCTGGAACACGCGGATCTCCCGGCCTCGCAGACGACGGCTCCTCCGAGGCCGAGCACGAACTGGTGGATCGGCGTCGTTGATACAGCTCCGCCTACGCGGTCGCGCGGCGCCGGTCCGCGGGGTGGCGTAGTGGCGGCGGCACACGTTGCAGCAATTCCCACAACGGACGGCCGGAGACCCACTGGCCAAGCAGGTCCCGGTCGACCAGGTGGACGCCGAGCCTCCGGGCCGAAGGGACGGCCTTGCTGGTGAACTTCCCGTTTGTCACGATCAGGGCGAATGTGGCCTTGTGCACCTCGCCAGCCGTGCCCTTCAGTTCCCGGACGACGCGGACATCGACCGCGTCGCCGCGTCTCCCATCGCGGCGGTGCTTGCACTGCACGGCCCAAATGCGACGGTCGAGGTCGACGCCGCGGACGTCGCATACGTCGTCGTTGGCCCCGCCGACGCGCTCCGCCGCGAGGCCGTCGCGCCGCAACAGGTCCCGCACGGCGAACTCGAACTCCTCATGGTCCACGCCATCGAGGTCCTCGAGTGACATCTCCGGCAAGGAGCTGTCCTTGTGGGTGGCGTTCCACCTGTCGCGGTCGATGCGCTGCTGCATCCACACGGCGTACGTGAGGAGAACGGGCACGCCGACAAGGTCGACCGCGTCCGGGTACGGCGAGGGCCACCAGCCCGTCCACCGGCCGGCGAGCAGGCCGAGCACGCACACGCTCAACGTGACCAAGCACCAACCCGAACCCCGGTACGCCGCTCGCCACACCACCATCCGGACGTGGCGCGCGCGGTCGACCGTCCCGCGCTGCTTCGCCGGGCCGCGGCGAACGGACCTGACCCAGCGGAGGGAAGAGGGGCGAAGAGCGCTGAGCCGGTCGAGCCGGATACGGGACCGCGGCCGCATCCCTCCGCGGCGCCCACCCGCTCCCTGAGGCTCTGCACGGTGTGGTGCCCGCTCTCGGGCCCGGTTGCTGACGCGTTGCTCCATGGGCGTTCCCCTCCCGTCGCGGACGGCAGTTATCCGCACGGGGTATGACAGCATGCGGCACTGACATGGCGTCACCGATGGGCGATCACCGGCGATCTGATTCGGCCAGCTGATGACGTTCAGGATGGCTGCGCCCTGCGTTTATCGCTGCGACCGATCAAGTTGAGTCGATCACGGCCCGCCTTGCTCCAGCAGGGGTTGGCATGGCCCGAAGGCGGCGGACGGGGGAGAGCAGCAGGACTACGAACCCGCTGGCCGTGGCGATGGCGGCGATGGTCATGGACGGCTTCAGGCCGATGGCGCCGACGAGCGCGCCCGCGCCGAGGGCGCTGAGGAACCTCGGGCCGAAGGTGATCCAGGTGCCGATGGACTGCTGGCGTCCTTGGTATTGCGGATCGCATGCGCTCTGGCGGACCGAGCGCTGGTTGGAGCCGTGCGCGGTCGCGCCCGCGAAGCGGCAGGTGACGCACGCGCCGATGACGATCTGCCAGAGGAGGCCGGGACCCGCGAGGAGCACCGGCGCCAGGACGAGCGGCTGAAGCGCCAGCGCGCACAGCATCAACGGACCGACCCCCCAGCGGGTGCCCTGCGGCTCGGCAAGCCGTCGTCCCGCCAGCGCCCCCGCGACGCCGCCGACACTCGCGCAGCCCATGACAACAGCGAGGACAACCGGCGACCAGTGCAGCTGCCGCACGACGTAGATCAGGAAGAGAACGTCCCAGGCGGTCATCGCCAACGCCAGCGCGGTGTTGGAGAGCACGAGCGGCCGGATGACCGGATGGCGGCGGGCGTAGCCGAGCCCCTCCTTGATCTCGCGTAGCAGTGTGCTGCCGGCCGGACGGGCCTCGGGGTGCGGCTCCGGGGTGCGGATCTTCGCCATGCAGACAGCGCTGATGAAGTAGGACGCGACATCGGCGAGGATCGCCCGGCTGGTGCCCAGCACAGCGATCAGCCCGGAGGCGAGATAGCTCCCGGCCGCATCGGTGAACGAAAACAGCGCGCCCATACGGGAGTTGGCGGCGGCAAGGCTCTTGCCCCGGGCCAGCGAGGGCAGATAGCTGATCCCGGCGGTACTGGAGATGTCGTTGACCGCCGCGAGAGCGAACCCGATGACACACAGCACCACCAGCGACAGGGAGCCGGTCAACGCCGTCACCGGCACGACGAGCAGCAGCAGGCCGCCGACGACCTTGCCCCACCTCAGCAGCCGGAGTTTGCGGTGCCGGTCGACCAGCGCCCCGGCGAACAGCGCGGTCACCGCCGGAGGAAACCGCTGCACCGCGTACAGGACGCTCATCTCCATCGGTGTGGCCTTCAGCGTGAACAGGGCCAGGGACGGCAGCGCCACCGACGTGACCGCCCCGCCCAACACCCCCACCGCAAGCCCGTTGTTGTACAAGGAAAGATCACGGCGCACCGTCTTCTCCGCCGCCGTGGGCGCAGGGCGGGAGGCTGCCGTGGCCGGGACCGGTTCATCGCACGCTGTCACGCAGTGCCTCCTTTGCCTCGTCGAGCCGGTTCAGCAGCACCAGCGCCGCCTCATGCCGGGCCCGCCCGTACCTCTGAAGGGCCGCGTCCACCGCGCCCGGGTTGTCCAGCGGCTCGGCGAGCGGGTACGTCGAGGCCAGCGTGTAGGCGCAGCCGACGGCGACTGTGGAGACCAGGTCGTCGACGCGCGCCTTGGGGTGTTCGTCCCGGTAGGCGGCCAGGAGTGCGGGGAGCCCGGTCAGCCACTGGTCGCCGAGGAGGACCGTGCGCGGGTCGCAGGCGATCCGGGCGATCTCCCAGGACAGGAAGCGCGGCCGCGGGGGCTGGAAGTCCACAACGGCGGCCACCTGGTCGCCCCGCAGGAGCAGATTGGGGGATGCGAGGTCGCCGTGGACGATCTGCTCGGTGAGCTCGGGCAGTCCGGCCAGGATGACGGCGGCGCGGTCCAGCAGGGCCAGCCGCTGACGTGCGGCATCCAGTGCCCACGCCTCGAACGGGCCGAGATCGCCCCGGCGGCCGTACTCGGTGATCAGGCGGCCGTAGCGGCTGCGGGCCCGCTCCAGGTCGCAGACCCCGGTCGCGGGGCGGAGCGCGGGCGCGGCTGCGGGGTGGTCGGCGAGACGGCGGTGCAGCCGGCCGAGGAACGTTCCGACCGCCGGCCAGCGCCTGGCTGTGAGGCCGCCTTCGGCGGTCACGGCATCGGGGACGTACTCCCACAGGGACATCGCCAGCTCCCCAATCTCCTCGATCAGATCGCCCTCGCGGGTGCGGCGCACGGCCGGGACGGGTACGTGGCCCGCGCGGGCGAACTCGGCCAGCTCCACCGCTGCCCGCTCGCGCGGTAGGGCCGTGCGGTCGCGGTAGACCTTGGCGAACCACTCGCCGCCCGTCTGGTCGGTGACGTGGTAGTTGACCGTCGCGGTGCCTGCGGGAATCTGGGTCACTTCGGCCGGATGTACCCCGTAGGCGAGGGTCAGCGTGCCGGTGACCGTGGTGATCAGCATCTCCGCATCGCTCATGTATCCGCCTTCTGCGAGCTGGGCGAGGGCGGCAGCACCGCCCGGCCGTTGCCTTCCGCGTCGGCGGGGCTGATGGGAAACGTGAGCCGCAGCTGGGCGCGAGCCGGAGTCGGCACGATGACGCTCCTTTCTCTGGGGGGCAGGGGATAACGGGCGGAGGCAGGGTGGCTGGGCCTTGCGGACGCGGCAGGTCACGTCGTGAGCTGCCTCAGACCGGCCGGAGATGGCGTGAGGCTGATGCGGGTGCAGTACTCCGTGCCGAGGATCCGGGTCCGGCTCTCCTCGTCGAGGCGGGACAGGATTCCGGGCAGCGGCCGCTCCCGCTCCCGCTGACTGCGGTGCGCCAGGACCGCGGCCCATTTCCGGTCCAGCCACGGCATCACGTCCACAGTCGCGGTGGCGTACTCGTCCGGCGCGCTCAGTACGGTCTTGCCGACCCCGGTCAGGAGCGGCCCCAGGTACGCGACCCCGGAGTGCGGATGGGTGGCCGCGAACAGGGCGGGGGCCTGCCAGGGTTCACCGGCCTGCGGGTAGAGGTGAGCGAGCCCGGCAGCCTCCACCGCCAGCAGAGTCACCTGGTGGGTGCGCCGATGGTCCGGGTGACCAGTCAGCTGACCGAGGGCGTCATGGGTGACGACGACATCGGGACGGAACTCCCACAGGTGCGCGACCAGTTGGGCGATGACCTCGTCCAACGGCGCATCGCAGAGCCGGGGGCGCCCGGGCGCCGACTTGGGGTTGCGGGCGTCGCCGTACCCAAGCATCCGGGGCTCGCCTGCACCAAGGGCGCGCAGCGCGTCGGCGAGCTCAGCGGCCCGGTGGCTGTCCGGCGCCCAGGTGGTGGTGACGACCGCGGTGCGCGCGCCGCCGCAGGCGTGCTGGGCCAGGACCCCGCCGACAAGGAGGGATTCGTCATCGGGGTGTGCGAACACGCCGAGCAGGGACGGCGGAGCGGACGTTGTGATCACGCACCCCCCACGGCCGCGGCGACTGCTTCGGTGCGCTGAACGGGGGCCGGGAGGAGGCCGTCACGGCCCGGCCACTGGAACACCAGACGGGACAGCGGCTTGTCCAGGACGTCCCCGGCGGGCAGCAGGCGATCGGGGGTGTCGGCCGGGTGCACGGTCAGGACCGGGTCAGCGCCGTCGCGCACGTCGCGGTCCCAGGCCCGGACCGTGGCCGCCAGCTGCTCGGCGAGCTGCGGGCCCTGCTCGCCGAAGGCGTGGACGAACCACTCCCATTCCTTCTCGGCCGGGCTGTCACCGTGACGGGTCTGGACGTGGATGAGGTAGGCCAGTCCCGCGTCGCCGAGGATCGCCGGCGCGTCGCCGTCCTTCGCGATCTCGGTGACGCCGGTGCCCTTGTCCCGGTAAGCAGCCAAACGGCAGAACGACGCAAGCGTCGTGGCCGCGTAGAGCTGGAGCGAGCCGAAGTAGAAGTTCGGCCCCATGGTCACCCCGGTGGCGACCTCGTGGCGGGGCCCGCGCAGCGCCTCCTCCAACCCCTGCGTGGAGGCGGGGGCGTTGTCCTCGAAGCGGATCTGCAACTCACCGCCGAGGAGGTCGACGACCGGGGCGTTGCGGGCATGCTCGCCCTGGGCCCGTACGAATCCGCAGTGCGTGAACTTCCGCGCGTGCAGCACGTCACCGCTGCGCCGGAAGGCGATCGCGCGGGTGTAACCGTGGATCTCGAGCGGCAGGACCAGGCGCCCGCCCTCGGCGAGCTGCTCTCGCCAGGCCGGAGCGATATCCCACACGTTGTACGTGATCATGCTCCCGTCGAACCCGCCCCGGGGCACCAGGTGCGTGGGCGCGCCGAGCGCCGCGTCGCCCTGGAAAGGGGTGACGCGTCCGCTCCCGGCCTCCGCGGTCAGCCGACGGGTGCGGTGCACCACGAACGGATCGATGTCGCCGGTGACGACCCGGCCGCCCGTGACGTGGGCGAGCAGCTCGGCGTTGTAGCCGCCGGATCCCGCCTCATACACGATCGCGCCCGGCCGCAGCCGGAGGCTTTCGATCATGTCGGCCTGGAGCCAGGCGGCAGAGACCGAGCTGGTCGCCCGCCCGGTCTCGTCGCGGCGGGTGACAACGGCCAGGTCGTCGTCGTAGGCCGTCGTGAGGTCCTTCTCCGGCGCGTACCGGTGCCGGGGCACCGTGCGCAGCGCTTCCCGGACCGGCTCGGAGGGCGCCCAGTCGCCGGCGATGACGGCGTCGGTCATCTTGCGGCGCAGGCGAACAGCTTCGGCCGGTTCGCCGGGCACGGGCGGCTGGCCGACGGCGAGCGGGTAGGAGTGGACGGGCGGCAGGCCGGGGATCGTCCCCGGCCAGATGGCGTCCAGGGCCTGCGCGGCCGGGGTGAAGATGTCGCCGATGCAGGCCAGGTCGTGCAGGTCGTGCCACTCCCACCGGTCAAACAGCTGCTTCTCCGGGTTCGTGAGGGTGCCGGACCAGGCGCTGATGCGTACGACCGCGGTGAGCCGGGGCACGCCGTGGCTGTCATCGACGAGCATCGTCACCACGTGCGCATCGGCAGCGTCGGCGGTCAGGCCGGTCTCCTCCGCGAGCTCCCGCACCGCCGCTGTCTCGAAGGATTCCGAACCGCTGCTCTTGCCCCCGGCCATTTCCCACATGCCCCGGGCGGACCGGCCCAGCAGGACCCTCCCGGCCTCGTCGGTGACGACGGCGAGGGCTCCGGTCAGGGCGTGGCCCGTGGGTGGTCGCTTCTCGGCCGCCCGGGTGCCGGCGTGGCAGGGACCGCGCAGGACCAGGACGGCGAGCTGGTCCGCGTCCAGCCGCTCGACCGTCTCCCAGCCTTCGGTGAGCACGCTGATCTCGTCCTCGTCCAGGGCGATGTCCCGCCGCTCGTCCGGCGTGTGTTCGACGGTGGGCGTGATGACCACGAGCGCGCCGCCGGGCCGCAGGCGCCCGCCGAGCCCGCGCAGGACGCGGCTGCGGTCCCGTACGAACGGGTACATCAGGCGCATGGTGATCAGGTCGTAGCCGTCCTCATGCAGCTCTGCCGGGTCGTCGCGCTCGATATCCAGGCAGATCCAGCTCACCCCCACGGCGTCCGCGTGTTCCTCCCGAGCCCGCGCGAGGGCGCTGTCGGCGAAGTCCACGGCGTCCACCACGTAGCCGAGAGACGCGAGATAGGCGGCCAGGCCCCCGGCGCCGCAGCCCAGGTCGAGCGCGCGCCCGCCGCCGTCAGGCACGGGAGTGTGTTCGGCGAGCAGCGCCCGCTCGCTGTCACCCAACGGCCGAAACCCCTTCCCGTCGGCAAAGTGCTCCTGCCACTGCTCACGGACGACGTACCCCACGGTGCTGCTCCTCAACTGGTCCGATGCGGTGGGCGGTGTGGTGTTCACGGGCGGCCCGTGGCGCGCAGACGGGCCAGGGTGCGGCGGCCACGCTCGACAAGCTCCATGTCGCCGTGGCCGTGGGCGCCGTACTGAATGCCGGATACGGCATCAAGCGCCGCAAGAACGCCCAGATGCTCCTCTTCGGCCGGGGTGAAGGGGCGGCCGTAGCCGTCCATCACTGCTTCGAAGAGGTCCGGACGCCCGCCCCACGCGTCCGCAAGGCGCACGAAGTCCCGTACGGCCGGGCCTTCCTCGCTCCGCTCGAAATCGATCACGTACAAGGTGTCGGTCACCTCGTCCCAACGCAGGTTCCGGAGCTGGAAGTCGCCATGCGTGGGCACCGTCTCCAGAGCGGGCAGGCCGGCGGCCTTCGCCGCCATGGCACGGACGAACTCCTCATCCCCGGGCGCGAGATGGGCGCGGGCCCCGGCCAGGTGCCGCTCCAATTTCCCGAGAGGCAGCGTGCCGGTGGCCGGTCGGGCCGGGGCACTGCGGTGGATGGCCGCCGCGAGCTGCCCGATGCGGTAGAAGATCCGCCGCTGCTCCTGGGGCGGGTGGACGGCGCCATGCAGGGACCGGCCTCCCACCGCGGTGATGACGACGGCCCGCAACGCCGGGTCGGCGGCCACCAGCCGCGGCGCGGCCGCGCCCAGATGCGGGACCCAGCCGCGCAATGCCCCCACCTCGCGCTGGTGGAATCGGTCGCTCTGGTGGACTTTGACGAACCAGATCCCGCCCTCGGCGCCGTGCGCCCGCCACACCCGGCTGCCCTCCCGTGCCCAGGAGACGTCCGTCCAGTCGATGATCCGGCCGACCGCCCGCTCGGCGAAGTCCCGCACCGTAGCCTCGGGACTCCCGCCCCCCGGGCCGGTGTCGGGAACCAGGCGCAGCCGGTCGAGGTCCGGGGTGTAGGCGATCGGATCGCCGGGCTCCTGGAAGTGAACGGCCATCCGGGCCCCGGCCCGGTAGGCATCCAGCCCGGCCCGGCAGTACGCGACCATCGGCTCCGGCAGGGCGCCGAGCCGAAACCAGTCCATGCCGTCGCACACGTCCGGCTCCATGACGCGCGGGGTGCCGTGCCAGCGTCGGACCTCGAGGAAGAACCCGACGCGCGCGCCGCCGCCGGGGGAGCGGTGGTGCACGGTGGTGGCCGCGCGGACATCAGCGGGGTCGACGAGGACGCCGGTCTCCTCCAGGGTCTCCCTCACCAGCGCGGTGACAACGTCCTCCGCCGGGCCGTCAAGATGGCCGCTGGGCAGATGCCACAGCTGGGCGGCGTAGACCGCGCTGGCCCGCCGGGACAGCAGGACCTCCGGCCCGTCGCGGGTGTCCTTGCGCAGGATCAGGTGGACGTCCAGCGGCTCGGTGTGCCGCTGCGCTCTGATCATGACGCACCACCGGGGCGCCGGGCGAGCAGGACCGTGAACACAGTGTTCTCCACCAGGGATCCGTTGGAAGCGTGAGCGTGGAGCAGCGCGCGGGCGTCGGCTTCGAACGCGGCGTGACGCTCCCCGAAAAGCGTCGGGCCCGCGAAGGACGTGGTGCGCAGATAGCCGAGTACCTCCGCGGGCGTCCAGGTGCGGGCGATGGGGATGCGGTGCTCGGTGAGGTCGGTCCATGCCGACGCGGCGAGGTCTTCCTCGAACGAGCGGCTGGGCTCGGCGTAGACACCGCGGGCGCCCGCCCGGCGGCCGGGGCCCAGGTAGCGCTGGATCAGCTCGCGCAGAGCCAGGGTCCAGTCGCAGTCGTGCGTCCACAGGCTCCCGTCGCCCATGATCGCCACTGTGGCATCGGGTGCGGCGACCCGATCCGCCATCGCCAACACCGCCGGCCCGTCCATCCAGTGGTACGCCCGGCAGCAGGTGACCAAGTCCGGTGCCCGCTGCGCTTCTCCGGGCAGCGGTGCCAGGGGCGCGTACGTGTCGGCCGTGGCATGGACGAGGCGGAGCGTGCAGCGGCCGAGCACCGGCGCGAGCGAGTCCCGGGCCTGGTCCAGCATCCGCCGGCTGACGTCGACCGCCTCGATGTGCGCCAAGCCGGGAACGGCGGCCAGGAGCGCGCGAGGAACCTGCCCCGTGCCGGTGCCCAGGTCCAGCAGCACCGGCGCCGGCCGCCCGCGCAGGGCGCCGGCCAGCAGGCGGGCCGCCGCGTCCGGCACCCCTGGCCGGTAGCGGGCGTAGCCGGCGGCCGCTGCCGCGAACAGCGCCTCCTCCTCCGGCGGGAGGCTCGGAAAGGGCCCATGGGGATAGGTCACGATGCTGCTTCCTCATCAGTCGGGCGAGGTGCTGACAGTTGCCAGGACAGGCGGCCGCAGGCCGACACGGCCCGCTGCGCGCCGTCCGGCCCGAAGGACAGCCGGTAGCGGTCGGGGCAACCGGCCGCCCGCCACAGGGCAGTGAGGTCCTGGATCTCTTTCCAGATGTCGCGCGGCCCGTTCGTGATGACGTCCCAGCGCCGGTGCCCCACCGGCTCCACGCGCAGCCACGATCCACAGCCGGGCGCGCCAACCGCGAGGTGCTCGGTGCTGAAGTCCCGCACCAGCCCTCCGCCCAGGAGATGGTCGACTGCCAGCCACAAGCCCCGGTCGGTCACGGCGGGCGGGGCCAGCATGCTGCGCTGCCTCCATGTGCCCGGATCGGTGGCGATGAGGTTCCGGAACTCCTCGGTGAGGAAGATCCGCTGCATGCCGTGCCCGGCGCGGTGGGCGGACTCCACGGCCCGCAGTTCAGCCCGGAGCTTCCCGTCAGCAGCGCGCTCGACGACGGCGAGGGCGGGCCACGACGGGGACCCGGTGGTGATGTGCATCAGCATGCGTCCCCTGGGAGCGAGCTGATCGACGAGGGCGCCCGGCACGCGCGGCACCGCGTACGACACGAAGATGCGGTCGTAGGGGCCCCGCTCAGGACAACCCTGTTCGCCTGTCCCGCACACCGCCGCCGGGCGGTACCCGAACTCGCCCAGCCGCGCCGCAGCAGCATCGGTGAGGTGACGGTCGCGCTCAAGGGTGACCACCCCGCCGTCCCCGCAGACCTGGCAGGCCACCGCAGCGGTCACTCCCGGTCCCGTGCCGACGTCCAGCACCCGCTGCCCGGGCCGGAGGTCCAGTTCCTCCAGCAGAGAGGCAGTCAGGCTCATCACCGTCGACATCGACGTCATCGACGCGCCCGACCTGGATCCGCGAGCCCGGCCGAGGAGCGGCTCCCCGTCGTGCTGGACGAGCACACTGCCCTCACCGTGGAGCAGTTCGCACAGTTCCGGGCGGTCCTGCAGCGTCGCCCAGTCCAGCAGATCCCACCGCGGCGGCTTTTCGCCGGGAGCGCTGCGCCGCACGTAGGCCTGCGGCATCAGTACCTCACGGGGCAGCGCGAGCAGGGCGTGGCGGACCGGGCCCGGATGAAGAGCGCCTTCGGCCTCCAGCCGGGTGACCATCGCGGCCCGCGCAGCAGCCGGGTCGGGCGCGATGCTCGGTTGCAAGGCCGAGGTTCTTTCGGCACATGGCGGAGCTACGGAGGCCCGGACAGGGGGAGCGGAGCCGGTGTTCAGGGAGGTCACCTGTTCACCACCCCAGTTCGGAGTACGGGTGGCCGGCGAGGATCTGCCCGATGGCCTGCCGGGTGTAGGGGACGATCGGTTCGGGCAGGGCCTCGGGCCGCCACCACTTCCATTCGAGGCACCGGTCGGGCTCCAGAACCTGGGGAGTGCCCTTCCAGGTGCGGACGCGGAACACCATCTGCATGCGGGGCTCCGCATCGGGGGTGTCGCTCAGGTGCACGGTGTGCACGTGGGCGACGTCGGCCGGGTCGATGTCCAGGCCCGCTTCCTCACTGGCCTCGCGGACCAGGCACTGCACCGCGGACTCGCGTTCCAGGTGGCCGGCGAGGAAGTGCCACTGTCCGCCGGCGTAGGCCGAGCCGGGGTGGCGCCGGCCGAGCAGGATCCGGCCTTCGGCGTCCTCCAAGTACAGGTGGACGCCGATCACGTTGCGCACCGTTTTGCCGGTGGCGGTTCGCTTGGGCGGACCCGTCTGGGCTGCGTGCCGGTGCAGCAGGTCGATCGTCGACGGGCTCAGCCGCAGCCGGTGCAGTACATCCGGCTCGAACCAGCGCAGCAGGACACCCTCGTTGAGGGTGAGGGTGTTGGGGTTGCCGTTCCAGCGGCCGGCGAAGACCTGGATCGGGACGCACAGGCCGTCGACGCCGGTGGCCTTCTCCACGGCGAACGGCGCCAAGTCGGACGGGTGCAGCCCTGGCACCTCTTCGGCGAGCTCGCGCCGGAGCGTTGCTTCCAGCGAGCTGTCGTGCGGCTCCCGGCCGCCGCCGAGCAGGGCGAAGGCTCCCGGCTCCCAGATGTGGGGGTAGTTGTCGCGTAGGTGGAGCAGGTAGCGGCCGGTGTCGTCGAAGACCACGGCCGAGGCGTTCACGGGCTGGGGCTGCCCGTCGAGCCCGTCGCCGTCGGCGGCCAGGAGCTTGGCGCGCAGCGTCGGCGATCTGACGTCGGTGAACGGGAGCCACTGGGCACCGGAGACCTCCTCGTCCTGCAGTCCGAGCCGCGGCGGCTGTTCGGCTGTGAGGTAGAACGCGAAGCGGAAGTCGAAGTGCCGGTGGCTGGTCTCGCCCTTGGCCGGATTGGCGTCGATGTCGTGGACGTCGATGTCGATCGGAGCACCGAGGAACTGCGGGGTCAGGCACAGGTCCCCGGGCCGGAGCCCTGCCTCCTCGCACACCCCCCGCAGGGCCGCAGCCAGGAGATTCCGGTCATCCGCCTCCACGTGGCCGCCCGGCGCGAGCAGCAACCCGGTGGCCTTGTGGCCGATGTGCAGCACACGACGGTAGCGGTCGATGACGACCGCGCTGCAGGTGACGTGAACGGGCAGGGTCGTGTGGCTGGATGGATCTCCGATGCCGTCCAGGACGTCCGACAGCCCGGCCAGAGCCTTCCGCTCATGCGGATGCCGGACGAGATACGCCTCGACGGTCGCGCGGACGTGGGAACGGGTGAGCGGCACGTGTTCACCTCGGGAGTCGTGGAACAGGGGCGTGGGACGGTCGATGGAGTACGTAGCCGCATGCGGAATCACCGCAACTGGGCTTCCTCCACGGACACGGGGGCGGCTCATGCGCGCGTCCCGTGCTTCTCGCCGTCCGGATCGGAGGTGACCTGGTAGGACAGCAGCTGTTGGAACAAGCCCTCTTGCTCGGCGAGCTCTCGGTAGGTGCCCTCCTGCACGATCCTGCCCTCCTGTCGGCTGATGCATCGGTGGGCTCGCTCATGCCGCCCACCCCGTATCCGGTCGCGTTGAGTTGATGGTGCCGTCAACGCAGGATGTGGTCGCGCAGAGCTGCCGTTCGAATCCAGGGGGCTGGAACGTGGGAGCAGGAGTGGGGTACATGGCATCCTCCACCTGGGCGAGTGGCACTGGTGCTCTAAAAACGCGCCGGATCTGGTCCCGTCACGGCCGGATCGAGGGGCATTTTGTGAACGCGAGTTCTAATGGCGGGGATTGGTCGGCGGGCTGGGGCGGCCGAGTCTCAAACTCGTTCGATCAGGCTGGGTCACTCCTTCGGGGGATTGCGTCGGACGTCCGACGCCGGGATGGGCATGGCTGACCGGGCCGTGGCGGCAGGCTCGCCACGCCCTCCGGGCTCCTGGGTGGGGTCGGGTTCAGTTCATGGGAGCGGGCAGCTCGTCATGCCTCCCGGACGTGGAAGGCCGTCGCCGGGAAACGTCGCCCATTGACCTGGAAGGCGACCGAGTACGCGCCCGGGGTGAGTTTCACGGTGGCGGTCGAGCGCAGCACGTGGTCCTTGGCGAGTTGCAGCTCGCGGCCCGGCTCGACAGTGCCGCGCAGAAGGAAGTACACCTTCTCCCGCGGCTTGCCGCCTTGGGTGGTTGAGGAGATCACGAACATCACGTGCACCGGCGCGGTGACGGTGGTGGTGAGGGCGGCTGAGAAGCTGAGCGTGTCGCCGTCGGACAGCTCGGTGCACTCCAGGACCAGAGGTGTCAGCTCGACCGGCGCGTCGTGCGCGTACCCGAGGAAGGCGTACGCGGCTGGCCATCCTGCCTTCAACCTGCTACGCAGAGATTCCCGGGCGATGAACGTGAAGGGCTGGTCGGCGGCGCGGCCGGACTCCTTCCAGCGATGGAGGGTGGTCAGCACCAGGTCCGGCCGATCGGCGCAGAGGTCGTGGAGGTGGTTGGCGACCGAGGTGCGGACGTAGGGGCTGGGGTCGGCGTAGAGCTGCTCGAGGACGGGCAGCGCCGCATCGACGGGCAGCGTGATCCGAGGCGCCCAGGGCAGGCGGGGACGGGTCGCCTCACTCGCCAGCCGGCGGACCCGGTGGTCCTCGTCGCGGGCCCACGCGTTCACCGCCTTCATCGTCTCGTCGGGGGAGGTGGTGAGGAAGTGCCGCGCGGCAAGTTCGGCAGTGAAGTAGCGGGTCAGGCGGGCGAGGGCGTCGAGGGCCCGGTCCAGGTGCTCGCCGGTGCGCAGGTAGCGGGCGACGTAGTCGGAGTGCGGTGAGTAGATGTGCAGCCCGAAGTCGTTCGTCACGCCGGCGGCTTCAGGGGTCGGCGGCAGCGAGCGCAGCAGCACATCGAGGGCCTCGGTGCCGGTGACTGGAAGGTGGGTGTGCAGGGCCTGGCTGGTGCGGGTGATCCGGTCCTTCAGCTCCAGCCGGGGTAGGTCGGTCATCACCTCCCGCACGAAGGCGTCGGAGTTGAACTCAGGGCACGCGCTCTGTACTTCGCGGCCGATGCGGGTGATGCGGACGGCGTTGAGGGCGGTCTCTTTCAGGGGAACCTTCACGGTCATGGGCAAACCCTAGGGCCGGCTGCAGGGGCGGCCCTCGCGTTCTCGCCGCGGGTCATCCAGCGGTGTGACGCGAGGCTGTCGGCTATCGGACGGCGGCGCGGTACAGCAGGCGGCGGTGGCAGGAGCTGTCGCACGGGGAGGCAGTGTGGAGGGTGGCGAGGTTGTCCCACACGACCAGGTCACCCTGGCTCCAGCGGTGGCTGTAGACGTACGGCTTGCTGGTCGTGTGCTGCAGCAGGTCGTCGAGCCGGACGCGGCTGTCTTCCTCGGCCAGGCCAGTGATGCCGCGGATCACCATGGAGCCGAGCAGCAGCGAGCGGGCGCCGGTGACCGGATGTGTCAGGACGAGCGGGTGCTCCACGTCCGGGTGGGCGGCGAGACTGCCGATCGCGGCCGACGACTGGCCGCCGCTGGCCTGGCTCTGCAGTACGCCGAGTTGCTCGATGGAGTGCACCGCGCTCAGCCCGTTGACCCGCTGCTTCACTGCCTCGGGAAGGTCGGCGTAGGCGCGGGTCGCGTCGGCGAACCGGGTCTGTCCGCCGTGCTCGGGGGTGATGACCGAGTACAGCAACGTCGCCCGGGTCAGCTCGGGCTTGAAGCTGTTGTCAGCGTGCCACTCCTCCTCGTCGTCCCCGTCGTAGACACCGACATGCTCCCCGTCCTCGACGATGTTGCTGATTACGGTCAGGCCGGGGAAGCCGCCGACGGCATACCGGCGGTCGACGTGAGTGTCCACCGTCCCGAAGCAGGAGGCGACCGCCAGAAGATCGGCGTGGGTCAGGTGCTGCCGGGGCACGATCAGCAGCCGGTGCTGGTGCAGGGCTTGCGCCAAGTACGGCGCGAGGTCTCGGGCCTCGGTCGCGAGGCTGCAGTCGACGACGGCGCCGAAGCCGCTGCCGTTGAGCGGGCGCAGCGACAAGGACATCGCGGCTCCTTCCGGACGCTGGTGGGGACGGGGGTCAGAACCGGGGCGACTGCTGGAAGACGGTGATGTCCTTGAGGCCGGAGGCGGCCATGCACAGCCGCTCGATGCCGATGCCGAGTCCGACGCTGCCGGCCGGCACCCGCCCGGCGCCGATCGCCTTCCACGCCAGAGCCTGCTCGTCGTCGTACAGGCCCACCGCGCGGGCCCGCTCGACGAACGCGTCCCCGTCGGGCTCGTCCTCGTAGCCGTGGACGACCTCGATGCCGTCGACCACCAGCTCGAAGCGGTTGAGGACGGCAGCCGTGCCTGGGGCGAGACGGGCGCACGGCTCGTCCCCGCCGACCGGATACTCGGTCAAAAACAGCGCGGCGCCTGTGCTCTGTGTCTCCAACTCGCGCTCCACGAACTGCCCGAGCACCGCCTCGAACGGCACGTCGGCGCTCAGATTCAGGTAGGCGGACATCCGCGCGGGCAGGTCGCCGAGCGGCTCGCGGCACAGGTCGATACCGAACAGGTCACGGATGTGGCCGGCGACGGAGACCCGCTGGGGGGCGTAGCGGATGTGCGGCGCGACCAGCCGCTCAGCCAGCGCGAACAGGAACTCGAAGTCCTCGTCTGCGGCATAGAGGTCGAGCATCTGGAACTCGGGTGCGTGGAGTTCGTCCGGCTTCTCGGGCCGGAAGCACGGACCGATCTCGAAGACCCGCCGGTGGTGCTCCATGTTCACGCGCAAGGCCGGGCCGATCATCGCCCGCAGGAACCGCCCCCCGTCGAGATCGACCGGGACGCGGCGTCCCGGGCCGAGGTCGACCCTGCGCAGCGTCGGGGTGACCACCTCGACAAACGTCTCCGAGCGCAGCGTGTCACGCAGGCTGAACAGCAGGTCGGACTTCATGACGACGGGGTTGAGCACGCGTCCTCCTCAAGGTCCGTGTTTCCGACGGCAGATGGGGGGAATCTGGGTGCCAGGGCACCGAATCCGGTTCTCCTCGGCGGGGTCACAAGCTAGTCGTGGCAGCGCGCGCAGCAGAAGTCCTGCCGCATCCCGCGCAGCGCCCGGTGAGCCCGATCTGCGGCTCGTTCAGGACCAGATTTCAGAGTTTCCGCAGATCAGAGAGTGTGTGCGCGCAATGGTCGCGCAACGGCCCCGTGCAACCGGCGCAACGGCCAGAGCCGTTGCGGCTCCCTCTGGCACAGCCCTAGCGTGACTGGCCAAGCGCCCAGTGCAACCGCGTCACGCAACGCTCATCCACGGATGGAGAGGACGTGCTCCGGCGCGACCTTCTCCACCGGCGTGCGCCTGCGACCCACGGCGTGCCGAGCCGACGGTTCAGCACCTCATCCCGACTGCGGCCCGGCAGCTCCATCGCCTGATCACACGGACTCGCGGATCACCCGCGACCGAAGAGGGAGAACTCTCATGACCGCTACCGCCGGAATGACCCCGGACACCGGCCTGAAGGCCGGCATGCGCCCGGACGCCCCCGAGTTGAAGTTCGGCATGCGCCCCGACGCGGGTGTCCTGAAGCTCGGCATGCGCACCGACGCGACCGGCCTCAAGGCCGGCATGCGCCCGGACGCCCCCGCGCTGAAGCTCGGCATGCGCCCCGACGCGACCGACCTGAAGGCCGGCATGCGCCCGGACGCCCTCATCGCCGCCTGATCTGCGGCTGAATCGCCTCCCGTCGTGCTCCGGCGCGCCCGCCAACAGCGTGCTCGCCAGCCCACTGCCCGCCCGCGGGCGCGCCGGAGCGCCGCACTCCCCACCCCGTCCGCACCGCATCGACTGGAGGACCTGATGGGCAGCCCCGCCGCTGGCAGGACCCGCAACGGCACCGGAGCTTCCGGCCCCGTGCGCAAGGCCCTCGGGCAGCAGCTCATCACCGACCTGGAGAAGCTCTGCGGACGTCCGACCATCGGGCTGTGGGACGTTGCCTGGGACCTCGTCGCGATCGCCGCCGCGGCGATCGTCGGCCACACCGTCGGCTACGTCGTCGGCCCGCTACTCGCCATCTGCTACATCGGCGTCCGCCAGCGGCACCTGTCCAACCTCGCGCACGAGTGCGTGCACTCCAAGCTCATGGCCACCCGCCGCGGCAACCGGTTCATCGGCTACATCCTGACCGGCCTGCTCGGCGAGAGCTTCGAGCCGTACCGCAGCAGCCACTACGTGCACCACGCCAAGCTCGGCAGCCACGACGACCCGATGTTCCAGTCCTACCGCGCTGGCGACATCCGCGCCGCCGGCACGACGCCCAGCCGCCGTTCCTTCGTGCTGCGGGTCATCGTGCGCAACGCCGTGTGGCGCCTGCCGAAGACCGCCGCTCTGACTCTGCTCACCCGCGCGCCGGAGGAGACCTGGCGGGCGCTCGCAGCCCGGGCCGTACTGTGGGCGGCCGTCGTCACCGCGCTCTGGCCCGTGGGCGGCGTGCCATACCTCCTGCTCTACTGGCTACCCCCCCTCGTCCTAGTGCGGCCCGTCGTCACCTGGATCACCGATTTGGGCAACCACGCGGGCCTGATCGAGAACGACGACATCCTCCTGCAGACCCGGGGCTGGACCTCCCACTGGCTCACCCGGCACCTGCTCGGCGGCCACCGGGACGACATGTTCCACCCCATCCACCATTGGTGCCCGCAGATCCCCTGGCGGCGCTTGCCCGAGGCCCGCACCCTGACCTCCCGGCACCTACCGCGCTGGGACGAAGTGCCCTGGTGCTCCGGCTACTTCTTCCGCCGGCGCTCCACCCCCGACCAGCCGTGCGTGATCGAGGACATCATCACCCGCCTGAGTGCCGCCCCCAGCGCCACCCTTCCGGCGCGCGGGCACGCCCCGGCCGCCTGACCCACCCCGAACCCGCCCACTGAACCCGCACGGCACCGATCCTCCGGGGCGCACACGAGTGCGTCAGGACGGGGCGCGCCGTCGCCCGCCGCCGAGGAGGCGGCAGACCATGCCCCAGCCCATCTCTGCCCCTCCACCGGCGCTGAACAGCTTCGACGAGTTCACCCGGCTCGACGAGGTCGTCCTCGGGCGCGCCGAGCACTACACCGACCACCACACCGACCCCTCGTGGCGGCTGTTCTTCTACGACAACGTCGCCCCCGCCCTGGGCCGGCACACCACCCCTGCGGGGGAGGAACTTCTGCCGATCCCCGCGCAGCTGGTCGACGAGCTCAATGAGGACATCGCCGGCCTGGCCGACGCCCTGACCGGGTGCGGCGTCAACGTCCTGCGGCCCGCGGCCCCGGGTAAAGCCGTCGACATCCGCTCCCCGCATTGGGACGCCCGGGCCACCCCGCCCCTCAACGTCCGCGATCAGACCATCATCCTCGGCAACACCATCGTGGAGACCGCGCCCCACGTGCGCGCCCGGATCTTCGAAAACGACCTGCTCAAGCCGGTCTTCTACCGCTACTACAAGGCCGGGGCGAAGTGGCTGAGCATGCCCCGGCCCGCCCTGACCCGCGACTCCCTCGACACCACCTACTTCACCCGCCAGGGCCTCGACGTCACCCGCGCCACCGAGGGCGAGACGGCCGGCAACATCGAGGGCCTGGGCCTGGAGATGGTCTTCGACGGCGCCCAGTGCATGCGGCTGGGCCGCGACGTCCTGGTCAACGTCGCCAACCACAACCACGAACTCGCCCTGCGCTGGCTGCGGGACAACCTCCGCAACCTGCGGTTCCACCGCCTGGACGCCATGGCCGACAACCACATCGACAGCGTCCTGGTCCCGCTGCGCCCCGGCCTGATGCTGCTGCGCTCGCCGAAGTACCTGCGGTACCTGCCCGAGGCCATGCAGTCCTGGGACGTGATCTACGCCCCGGAGGCCGACGACGAGAACTTCCCGGACTACACGGACCTCGGCTTCGTCATCCCCATCGGCAGCCGGTACATGGACATCAACCTCCTCTCCGTCGACGAGAACACCGTCATCGTCAACTCCCTGTACCCGGAGCTGATCGACGTCCTGGAAAGCCGCGGCTTCACCGTCGCCCCCGTCCGCCACAGGCACCGGCGGCTGTTCGGCGGCGGCTTCCACTGCTTCACGTTGGACACCGTCCGCCATGGCGGCCCCGAGAACTACCTCACCTGACTGCCCGCCGCCCGGCCAACCGGGCCCCTCTCGCGCCACCCCGATCACGGCAGCCTGCCCGAACGTCAGGAGATTCCCCGATGCCCAGCTACGCCTGGCCGCCCGACCGCACCTTCTGGACGGGCACCTTCCCCGACCACACCACCACAAGGACCACGCCCTACCTGTTCAAGGGCATCATCCCCGCTACCGCAGCCGGCCCGGAGTACGTCCTGGCCGGGTTCGAGGCCATCCGCCGGGCCCACACCGCGGGCGCCGGCATCAAGGCGCACGCCCGCGTCTACGTCGGCGAGGACCGCCGCGACGACCTCCTGCCCACGGTGCTGACCGCGACCCCCTGGGACACCGACGGCGACGACACCTTCGTGCCGTGGATGCAGGACCTCCTCGGCACCGACCGCTTCAGTCTGGTCATCAACAACCTGGAGACCGTCAGCCCCGGCCTCGCCGCCGGCCTCGGCGCCTTCCTGGAGAGCCTCATCGACGGGTGGGGCCTGCCCCTCGGCGGTGCCGAGCAGGTCGCCTTCGCCGGCAACTACGCCGGCACCGCCTTCGGCATCCACGAGGGCTATGAGGACGCCTTCCTCATCCACCTCGGCCCCAACGCCAAGAACTTCTACTGCTGGCCCGCCGAGCAGTACGAGAAGCTCACTGGGGACAAGAAGCCGACGTACGGCGACTACCAGGCTCTGCTGGATGAGGGCGAGCACTTCCTGCTGGAACCCGGCGACGCCCTGTTCCTGCCCCGTCGGGTCTTCCACGTCGGCACCCAGAAGACGTTCTCCGTCTCGGTGGCCATGCCGCTGTACACCTACCCGTACGCGCAGATCCTGCAGGACCGCATCTTCCCGGAGGTCCTCGCCTCGCTGGCCGGCCAGGGGCCCGACGACCCGCTCAATGAGCCCTCCGAGATGGCGAATGCGGCCTCCGACCCCGGCGCCGTGGCAGAGCGTCTGGCGGGCGTCGGCCGGGAACTGCTGCTCGTCGCCGCAGACCGCGTCCCCGAGGCGGCCCGGAAGCACGCCGCCCAGCGGTGGGCCACGCTGCGCAGCAACGGCGGCTGGGAGCTGACCGAGGCAGACCTGTCCCGCCAGGAAGCCGCGACCGCCTTCGACCCCGAGCAGGTCATGCCCGGCGCCGAGATCTCGCTGATCACCCCCTACCAGGTGATCGTCGACGGCGAGCGGGTCCTGCTGCGCGGCTTCGAGACCGGCATCGACTCCGCGACGCTGGACGAGAACACCGTCTCCGCGCTCAACGCCGGCACCAGCATCACCCTGCCCGACACCGAGGAGCTCCTCACCGCCGTCCGGGCCCTCGGCGCCACCGGCGGCCTGCACCTGCACGCCCGCTCCGCCGACACGGAGGACACCGCGTCATGACCCCCGACAACAGCCTCGTCCACGCCTACCTCAAGGCCTTCCCCGAGACCCGCAGCGCCGTCCACGGCACCTTGCTCGGCAACTTCCCCACTGGCGAAGCCCTGGTGACCGCACACCTCGCCCCGATGATCGACTGGATCTACGGGAAGATCGCCGACCAGGTCGGCGCCGCCGAGCTCACCGTGGGCCAGGCCCGGATGTACATCGAGGAACTCTCGGTGTTCGCGCGCTACAACGCCCAGTTCCTCAAGGCGGCCGCTACCAACGTCGAGGGTTTCTGCCCCGAGCTCGCGCACGAGCTGCGCCGCAACCACCTGGAGGAAGGGGGCGAGCGCGGCAAGGTGCCCGCGCACTACGTGCTGTACACCAACGCCTTACTGTCCGACCTCGGGCTGCTCGTCAACGGCCACGTCCCCGCCCCCGAGACTGCCCTGCTGGTCGACCTCCACCAGTGGATGGTCGGCTCGCACATGCCCAGCCTGATCGCCGGCGCCTACTACGCCACGGAGGCCGTGGCCATCGCCGAGACCGAGATCCTTCGGGACATCACCAACCGCTACGGCGAGCTGACCATCCAGCGCAGCGGCAGCGAACTCAAGAAGCTGCACTGCTACTACGAGCTCCACCTCGACGACGAGCACGAGGCCGCCCAGGTCGGCGGCCTGAGCGTCGAGGCCGCCCACATCGAGGGCTTGGCCCGGTTCCTCAAGGAGAGTGAACTCTTCCACGTCGACCTCCCGCAGGCCCTCGACGGCTTCCTGACGATCACCGAGGGAATGACACACTGGTGGGCTCAACTTGCTCACCGCGCACGGGAGATGAACTGATGAACGCCACCCCCGACATCGTCGCCGCGGCCCGCACCGGCGGCTGCCACTGCGGGCGGATCCGGTTCACCGCGAAGGGCGAGCCGGACTACCCCCACACGTGCAGCTGCAAGGACTGCAAGAAGCGAGGCGGCTGCCCGATGATGTCGTGGGTGGCGTTCCCCCTCGACACCTTCGAGTGGACCGGCGAGGGCGGCGAGCCGACCTGGTATGACACGTTCCCGGGCGAGACCAAGCGCGGGTTCTGTCCCACCTGCGGCACCCATATCGCGGCCTTCGACTACGGCGACACCTGGATGGGCGTCAACATCCCCGCGCTCGACGAGCCCGATGGGGCCGACCTCATTCCGGTCAACCAGTCCTTCCGCGGCGACGCGGTGTCCTGGCTGGACCAGGTGCCGGACACCCAGCACAGCACCGCCGGCTAACGCCAGTGGGCACCGTCCGGGGGCCCGGCAGCCTGACCTGCCAGCTCCCGGGCCCAGTCTGGGAACCTCGCGCCGCGCCCGGCTCCACCTGGAGCCCGTCCTGCCCAGCCCAGGCCCCAGGAGACACACCGTGCTCACCCCGCACGCCACCAGCGAATACGGCACTCTTCAGCGCGTCGCGATGCGTTACGCCGGCGACTTCACCCGCGACCTCGACGGCCCCGATGTACATCCCGTCCTCGCCCGCCAGCAGACCACCAGCACCTGGACGCAGTACTCCCCGCCTACGGTCCGCAAGCAGCAGGACGCCTTCATCCACCTGCTGCGCAGCCGCGGCACCGAGGTGATTCTCCTCGATGAGGCCCCAGGCTGCTCGGTCCAGCACTACCCCCGAGACATCGCCTTCGTCATCGACCACATCCTCGTCATGGCGCGGCTCAACTCCGCTCACCGCCTACCGGAGGCCGACGCGCTCGCGCAGCTCGCCGTCGGCGCCCCCAACGTCGTCCACCTGGCCGAGGGAACCATCGAGGGCGGCGACGTCATGCTCCACTCCGGCTCGGTCCTGGTCGGCCTCAGCGAGGAGACCTCGGCGGCGGGCATCAAGGCTCTGCAGGCCGCACTGACCAGCCGCGGCATCGACCGCGAGGTCAGGCCGATCGACTTCAGCGCCCCCGGCATCGTCCACCTGGACGACCACTTCACCATCGTCGCCCCCGACACCGCGCTTATCCACCGCACGGTCTTCCCGCCCGCCCAGCTCCACTGGTTCGAGCAGCACCTCGACCTGATCGACGTCAGCAACGACGAGGCACGTGCCGTGCAGGCCAACGTCTTGGCGATCGCGTCAGGCACGGTCGTCGTCGCCGCCGGCACCGACCGCATCGCCGCCCAGCTGACCGCGCGCGGAATCGAGGTCCTCACCATCGACTACTCCGAGGTCACCCGGATCCCCGGATCCCTGCGCTGCACCACCCTGCCGCTCAACCGAAACTGACTCGCTCCCCGTACGGCCCCGGGCCGCACAGTGCCCGCACTCCTCCGCTGTCCGGCGGTTGAGCGCACCGGACCCGCAGCCATCCCGCCCTCGCACCCAGGAGCTCCCGTGTCCGACCCACTGCTGCCCCTGCTCCTTGCCGTCCCGGCCGTGGTGCTGGCCTGCCAGGCCGGCGGCCGCGCCGTTCGGCTGATCGGCCAGCCACCCGTCATCGGCGAGATCCTGGCCGGGATCCTGCTCGGCCCCTCCCTTCTCGGCTGGCTTGCCCCCGGCGTCCAGCACCACCTCCTGCCGCCCTCGGTCCTCCCGGTCACCTCGGCACTGGGTAACATCCCCCTCCTCGCATTCCTGTTCCTGATCGGCCTCGAACTCGACCTCCGCTCCTTGCGCACCACCAGACGCGCGGTCGTCGCTGTCAGCCTCGGCAGCCTCCTGCTGCCCCTGGCCCTGGGCACCGCTCTCGCCTCGGCCATGTACCCGCACCTGGCACCGCCCGGTGTGGGACGCCTGCCGTTCACCCTGTTCGTCGCCGTCGCGCTGAGCATCACCGCGTTCCCCGTCCTCGCGCGCATCCTCGCCGACCGAGGCGTGGAGACCACGCGCCTTGGCACATTCGTCATGGCCTGTGCCGCCGTGGATGACGCCCTCGCCTGGTGCCTGCTTACCGCCGTCGTCGCCCTGTGCACCGCGGGGACGGCGCTGTCCGCCCTGACCACCCTCGCCTGGGCCGCCGTCCTCATGGCCGCTCTCACCCTCCTGCGCCCGGTGCTGCTCGCGCTGCTGAAGCGCGCCGGCCGTACCTCCGACGACCTCGTGCTGGTGGTGCTGTTCGCCGGGTTGTGCCTCACCGCCTACGCCACTGACAGGATCGGCGTCCACCCGGCCTTCGGCGCCTTCTTGTTCGGAGCCGTGGCACCCCGCGGCCTGCCAGCCGTCGAGCGCAGCGCCGCCCGCATCCGCGCCGTGTTCCTGCCCGTCCTGCTCCCGCTGTACTTCGTGGACACCGGCCTGCACACCAACCTCTCCAACCTCCCGGCGGGACAGTGGGGCTGGGGAACGGCGATCCTGACGGTCGCCGTCGTCGGCAAGTGGGGCGGGGCGGCCGGCGCGGCGCGACTTACCGGCTCCGACTGGCGGTGGTCGGCCGCGGTCGGCACGCTGATGAACTGCCGAGGCCTGACCGAACTCGTCGTGCTCGGCATCGGCCGCCAGATCGGCGTCATCACGGAGCAGACGTTCACCCTCCTGGTGGTGATGGCGGTGGTCACCACCGCGGCAACCGCTCCGGTGCTGAGCCGCCTGGCGGGCCGTGACCCGAGGATGACCTCGCCAGCACCGGCAGGCGACCCGGCGCACGAGCGAACTCGGGAGGTCACCGGATGACCGCGGTCTCGGCCCCGGTCCTGGACGCGGTCCTCACGCGGCGCAGCGCCGCCCGGTTGACCACACCCGCGCCCCGGCGCGAGGAACTGGAGCACCTTGTACAGGCTGCCGCCACTGCTCCCGATCACGGGAGATTGCGGCCCTGGCGGCTGATTCCGGTGACCGGAGACGAGCGTGTCCGCCTCGGCCACGTGCTCAGCGAGGCCGCGGCAACACCGGACCAGGCCCACCGCGCCGCCGCGAAGCCGCTCCGCGCGCCGCTGCTCCTGTCGATCGTGCACTGTCCCGTGCCCGACCACCCGAAGGTGCCCGCGTGGGAACAACTGGCCGCCACCGCGGCTATGGTCGCCACGCTGTCGTTGCTGCTGGACAGCTGCGGCTGGAGCTCGATCTGGCGCACCGGCACGGCCGTCGAAGCGCCACAGGTCCGCAAGCACCTCGGAATCGGCGATGAGGAGCAGCTACTGGGCTGGCTGTACATCGGCACCCGGCCCAAGACCGACACAGTCCGGGAGCGCCTGCCTCTCGACGTCCGCACCAAGATCAGCTGGACATACGCATCCGCCGGCCTGTGAGCGTCGATGCGGCGCGGCTGGCACTTCGAAGAATATGCCGCATTGAGATATGGAGAGGTGGCAAACGCTAGTGATCGAAGAGATTGAAGTAAACGGACAAACCCTGCGGGTGCTGGTGAATTCTGAACCCGAGCAAGGAGATCGGACTGCTCTGTGGCCTAGCATCGGGGAGTATCCCATCTATGACCCGTTTCTTTACACGACAATGACGACTGACGAGGAACGCAACAAGCGGTTCCGCGCAGCACTGGCTCAGCTGGCGCCAGGCAAGCGCGTCCTGGACCTCGGGACCGGACAAGACGTTCTCTGGGCACGAGAGAGCGTGCAGGCGGGCGCCCGGCAGGTACTGGCCGTGGAGGTCATCGCGGACTCATTTCATAAGGCAGCGGCGAATCTGCATGCTTACGGTTTGCAAGACCGGGTCACTTTACTCTGCGGCGAATCAACCAAGGTAGAGTTCGCGCCCAGAGTCGACGTATGCGTAGCCGAGATAATCGGCTCACTGGCGAGCGCCGAGGGCGCTGCAGTCGTTCTGGACGACGCGAAACGCAGGCACCTAGTACCGGAGGGAGTGATTGTGCCGCACCGGGCGGTGACTCAGGCTGCGGCAGTTTGCCTCTCCGACCTATTCGCTGAGCAGCCCGTGGCGTTCTCCGCTTCATCTGTCAAGTACCTGCAGAGCATTTTCAACTGGAACGGAGCACCGTTCGACGTGCGCCTCCGGGTCGAAAACGCGCCGCCAGATGCGCTGCTCTCCGAGAGCGCAGCGATTGAGGAACTCGACTTCAACGGCAAGCTCCGGACCAGGCAACAGACAACAACGCGATTGGAGATCAAGCGGCCGGGCAGGATTGACGGTGTGCTGACCTGGCTCCAACTATGGTGCCTACCTGACGAAGAGCCACTCGATGTGCTGCGAATGACGAGTAATTGGGCTTCGATCTACTTCCCACTGTTCCAAACCCCGCTGTCGGTCACCACCGGAGACGTCCTGGAGCTGACTTTCGCTATGGCCATCGGTGACGATGGCGTTCATCCGGACTATCAACTGTCAGCCACGCTGCACACGGCAGATGGGCGGGAGTGCTGCGGCTCCTTCAACTCTCCGCACCACGGTGGTTCCTTTAGAGCGCATCCGATTTATCGGCTGCTATTTCCAACAGGCCAGCGGTAGTTTGTAAAAGCCCGGCAGCAGAGATCAAGACTCCGCGACGGAAAGTAATGTGCGACGCTCCCGGTGTACGCCTCACCGTCTCCCATGCGCACCAGTCCCTCACCGGGCCGTGCAGCCGGGAGCCCCGATCCTTCGTACTCGCCCTCTTCGAGGCCGTAGCGGTCCGGGACGCTCAGAAGTCGTGGAGCGGCTGGCCTCCTGCTAGCCGGCTTATGCGCTCTGCGAGCCTTCTGCTCATCAGATGCTGGGAGAGCTGGGACGCACGCCGGGCCACGGCCGAGTGCTCGGCTACATTCCCGCACAGCCGCGCCAGTTCGGCCTCCGTGATCAGGAGCTCAACGGTGTCACGGGTGCCGCCCGAGGAAAACGCCGACGCCTCCTTCAGCGCCTGCACCCCGTGCTCGGCGAGCCCGGCCACCGCGAACGCCCAGGCGGCCTGCCCTTCCAGCTCGCGGCGGTCGAACCACTCAAGCCAGGAAGGGCCGGCTGACGGGTGTGCACGGCTGAAGAATTCCCGGGCCCGCTTCACTGCGGCCATGACGTGGTCGGGGTGGCCGTTGAGTGCCCACGCCCGGGCCTCGGTCACGCAGGCGTACGCCCTCACCAACGGCGGCGCGCCATCGGCCGCCAGGACCGCGCTCCGGGCGTGGGCCAGAACATCGTCTCCGCCACCCTGGGTGGCGGCCAGCCGGGCCTGGTGGATATGCACGCGAGTGATGCGGGCGCGGTCGCCGATGGCCTGTGCCAGGCGCATCGCCTGGAGGTCATAGCGCTGGGCCAGGCCCGGAAGCTGATCGTCATAGGCCATCGACGCCATCGCGAGCACCGCGTCCGCCACGCTGCCGTACAACCGCCGCCCGGTCCGTGCGGAGAAGGTCCCGTTCAGCATCGGCGTGGCGTGCGTGTCCATCAAGGAGGCGAACACGCCACGGAACTTGCCTCCGCCGTGCTGGGAGTCCAGCTTCCCGTACAGCTGGGTCTGTTCGTCGAGCAGGTCGATGTCCGCTGCGGTGACCTTGTGCAGTCCACGACCGCCGATGACGGTGTCCGGTGGCATGACGAGCGCTTCGCGCGAGGCGGGCCCGAACACGCTCGCCGAGAACGCGCTCTTGACGACGCTGCGTCGCCGCATGGAGTCCAAAGCCCACAGCCTCGACAGCATCCGCACGGCATGGGCGACATCCCGGTACTCCAGCGATTGCGTCGCGACCAGTGCAGTGTCCGACGGCCAGCCCAAGCTCTCGGGTGTGACGTGGTGGTGCAGCGCCGCGGACAGGACGTGGCAGGCGGCGGCCGCGAGTTCCGCGCTGGGAATGGCGCCCTTGCACCATCGGGATACGGTGCTCGGGCTCACCGTGTAGGGCAGGCCCATCGCCTCGCACCGCTCCTTGATTCGGCGCGCGAAGCCGCTGATGGACCAATCCAGGTAGTCCAGGTGCTTGAGTAACACCTCGTTGCGGCTGTGGTGTTCTGCCTTCAGACCCGTCATCACGCCGCCCATCGCATTTGTGCCTGGAGGAGCCCTAGGTGGGAGCAGACCGGGCTGCTTCGGTTCGTGCGGCAGTTCGACGCGCGGCCCCCGCAGCGGCGAAGCATGAGGCGCGTCACTACTGGAAGGCCGGACCAGGTCAGGGACCAGGTTCCCGAGCCGTCTCCTGTGCCGACCGGCGCGACCCTCGGCCGACAGCGTCGGCGTCGGCCGAGGTGGTGCTGAGAGCGACTGGTCACCCCGGCTCCCCGGTGGCCCCTCGGGCAAGGACGCCGGCGAACTGGTCGCTGTCGAGGGTGAAGCGCAGGATGTGGTGGTCGGAGAGGTCTTCGTCGACTTCGATCACCTCGAATCCCAATACTGCGGGCAGCAGCTCGGGGGTGAGGTAGGCGCGGTCGACCCGGCTGTCCGGCCCGTGGGTGTCGCAGGCGTTGACGGTGCGGGAGAGCGCGGCCGGGGCGCCGTGCGGGGCGGTCGCCCAGTAGAGCGCTACGTCCTTGAGCCCAGCCATGCGGAAAGCGGCGTCGGGGCGGGTGTCCGGTACTTGGGTGCCGGACGGCCCGGCGTAGGAGCGGTGCAGGCGATGCGGTTCGTTCTTGATGGAGGCGAGGTCCGGCAGGGCCGGATCACCCGGACCGCCGGGTGTCGGGTAAGAATTGTTGTCGCCGGCGAGGAACGCGGGCAGCGTGACATGGGTGCCGTCGGCCGTGCTCCATCCCTTGTCCGCCCACGTGGTCAGCCACTCGCTCTCCAGAAGCCGTTGCGTGGCACTGGCGTAGTTGAGGTGGTAGGAGACGGCGTTGAAGGGAAGGGCCTCGGGGCCAGCGTCCTCGTAGCGGAGCGTGAGGGCGGTGGGCGGGAGGACCCAGTGTGGTCCTCGGCTCTGCGACCAGTCCCGGACGACGGAGAACTTCGCCGGGTTGAAGAAGACGGCCGTGCAGGAGCTCTCACCGAGGACGCCCTGCAGGCGGAGCGCGCGGGCCTGGTCGTTGAAGATCGTGCGTCCGTTGGCGTCGGCATCCCAGAGTTCCTGGCGAAAGACGATGTCCGGGTTCAACGCTTTCAGCTTCTCGTCGCCGGCGCGTCGACGGCGGGAGTCGCTCTTGCCGTTGTTCTCGAAGTTCCAGCAGAGGAGGGTGACGGTGCTCATGCGCGAGGTGCTCCTTGGCTGTCACGGGAGTTGGGGCGTTCGTCGTGCGGCCGGTACATCGCGGGGGTGCTGTGCAGGACCGTTCGCAGTCGTGCGTGGTCGAAGGCGGCGCGGAGGGGGAGGTGGTCAGACAGGCGCCGCAGCTGTGGGGTGTCGCAGACGGCGTAGCTGTTCAGGGCAGGGGCGAGCTCGGGGCTGACGTAGCCGCGGTCGATGCAGTACCGGGCACCGGAGGGTCGGCCGGGGTGGTCGCGGTAGCCGGAGCTGGCGGCCGTGGCGTCGGGCTGTTGAAGGTGCTCGGCCGCGTGGCGGGCCATCTCGATGTAGCCGGCGGCCAGCAGTTCGCGGTCGGGACGGACGTCGGTGTGCCGACGGCCGTTCTCTTCGTACGTGCGGTTGGCGACGAAGGCGTCGTCCGCGTAGCTCTGCCACGTGATGTCCGTGCCGACGCGGTAGCTATTCCAGTCGCCGAACAGCACGGCCAGCCAGCCGGGTTTGGCGAGGGTTGTGCACCAGCGTGCTTCGTTCAGCCGGATTTCGGGCGACCAGTAGCAGGTGTGCACGCTGACGCAACTGATCTGCCGAGGGCTGAGAGTGCCGTCGGGGTCGCGGAGCCGGACGGCGATGTTCGCCGGGGCGTGCCACGGTGCCCAGGCCTGCGGATAGTCCTCCGTGAACACCAGCGGCCCGCCACGGCGAACGAAGATCGCGTTGTCGTTCGAGCTGCCCGGCAGGGGAACGGCGACGTAGCCGTCCATGTCGAGCAGATCTGCCAGCTGGGCGAGCTGGCCCGGCTGCACCTCCTGCTGGAAGAAGAGGTCGGGACGCTGCTCCCGGATCCAGCGGGCGCCCGCCTCCAGGTTGATGCCCTTCTCCAGGTTCCAGTTCAGTGCGGTGATCGTTTCGGTCATGCCGCGTGGGCCTTTCGACGGTGGGATGAAGGAACGGACTAAGTCGAGGGCGTGGAGGGCTGGTTCAGAGGTGTTCGGGACTCGTGGACGGCCATGTCAGTCGGCCGGGGCTGTGGCCGCGCGTCCCTGGCGAGGCGGTGGTCGCGGGGGCAAGGCGTTGTGACCACTGGCCGCGGGAGGCTCCCAAAGCCTTCTGTGCGAGGCGGTGCAGCTGGATGTCGCCGGTTCCGGCGGGTGCGTAGGTGTGGAAAGCGTCGCGGACGAGGCGTTCGAGCGCTCGGTCGGTTTGCAGGCCGGCGGCCGCGTGGATTTCCATCGCGGTGCGAGCGGAGTCGTTTGACGCTTCGACGTTGAGGTGTTTGGCGTTGATCAGGTCCTCGTCACAAGGCTGGCCCTGATCGAGCAGGTGCACGGCGTGGTAAGCGGCCAGCTGCGCGGTCATGAGCCGGGACTGCATCTGTCCAACCTTGTGCTGGATCGTGGGGAGGTCGGCCAGCGGGCCGCCGTACCGTTTGCGTTCCAGCACGAAGCTCGTGGTCTCTTCGATGATGGCCTGGTGGAGGCCGAGGGCTACGGCGGTGAGGTTAGGTCTGCCATACAGGATGCTGGAGGAGTAGGCGATGGCCAGGCCGTCGCCGATGTCCCCGACCAGGTTGGCGGCCGGTATTCGGCAACGGTCCAGGACGATCTCGCCGAAGGAGAAGCCGTGCAGGCCCATGGCCCGCCGGTGGGGGGTGAGGGAGAAGCCGGGTCGGTCGGCTTCGACGAGGAACGCGGACAGGCCCTTGGAGCCGCGTCCGGTGCGCACGACGATGCCGTGCAGGTCGCCGAGGTGGCTGTTGCCGACGTAGACCTTGCGGCCGGTGAGCACGTAGTCCTTGCCTTTGCGCCGGGCTCTGGCCTGCATGCCGAGGACGTGGCCGCCGGATCCGGGCTCGGTCACCGCGATGGTGGGCAGGCATGATCCGTCGGCGATCCGGGGCAGCCAGTTCCGTTTCTGCTCCTCGCTCCCGAAGTGGATGATTTTGGCGGTGCCGAGCATGGACGCCTGCGCTATGGCGCCCATGGCGCCGCTGACGCGCGAGAGTTCTTCGATGATGAGGGTCTTGGCCAGGTGGCCGGCGCCCATCCCGCCGTGCGAGGCGTCGATGGTCACCCCGATCCACCCCTGTTTGGCGATCAATGCTGACAGCTCACGTTCAACGGACGCGGAGGATTCCATCTGCTCCACGCTAGGCGCGACTTCGGCCTGTGCGAAGGCCCTCACCTGCTGGCGAAGGCGCTCGTGTTCTTTTGTCAGATATGACGCGGCGGACATTCCTCTTCCCCTGCCTCTCGGGCGTCTGCCGGCTCGCCCGGCAGAGGCTTTCCGCTACTGCGGTACGTGGGGTGTGCGCTGGTGGATGAGTTCCATGAGTGCGTCCCGGCGGGCCTTGATGAGCGCGAGCATCGGCTTGCCGGATGCGCGGGGGAGTTCGAGGGTGCCCACGACGCACACGGTCCCCAGCACGGTGCCGGTGGGCTCGTGGACGAGCTTGGCCCCGGCGTAGGTGCGGATTCCGATCTTGTCGACCACGGGATTGCTGGCGAACCGGGGGGAGTCCAGGACGTCGGGAAGGACCAGCGGCGCCTCGCGTTCGATGGTGGCCGGGCAGTAGCCGTGGTCCAGCGGCATGCTCCGGTCCACCTCGGGGAAGTCGCCCTCCGGTGAGCAGTACAGGCCGGCGAAGAGCTGCCGGTCCTTGAACAGGTTGACCATGCCGTAGGGCAGACCGGCTTCCTGGGCGAGTTCGGCCGCGAACGCGTCGAACTCCGGGTCGGGAGCACCGAGCCCGAGGTCGTCGAGCACCTTGATCCGCTGCGCGCGTCCAGGGTCGGCGGAGGGGACGTAGAGGCTGGATTCGGCATCGAAGACGGTCATGTGTGGGCTCCCAGAGCAGTGGCGGGTTGGTTGTTCCGGGCGGTGGACAGGGCGTATCGGACCAGGGTGATCAGCACGGAGACTGCGGAGCGGGTGTCGCGGGCGTCGCACAGCAGAACGGGGACGTCCTCTGGCAGTTCCAGGGCCTGGCGGACTTCGCCGGAGGTGTAGTCGTAGGCGCCGTCGAACTGGTTGACCGCCACCACGAACGGTCGGCGGTGTTTCTCGAAGTAGCTGACTGCGGTGAAGCTGTCCTGCAGCCGGCGGGTGTCTGCCAGGACGACCGCGCCGATGGCCCCGTGGGACAGGTCGTCCCAGGTGAACAGGAACCGCTCCTGGCCCGGTGTGCCGAACAGATACAGCACCATGGGCTGCGGCTCGTCGAAGGTGACGCGGCCGAAGTCCATGGACACCGTCGTGGTGGTCTTGGCCGCTACTCCGTCCAGGTTGTCGGTGCTGCTGCTGGCGGTGGTCAGGTACTCCTCCGTGGTCAGCGGGGGGATCTCGCTGACCGCTCGGACCAGGGTGGTCTTGCCGACCCCGAATCCGCCCGCGACCACGATCTTCAGCAGGACCGGGACCGTGGCGGGGGCGTGGTCAGGCGACATCGGGGAATTTGTGGCGTAGGCCGGCAAGGACTGCCTCCAGGACCTGCGGGTTGTTGGCGGGGTCAGAGACGGTGTCGGGCACCGCGATAATCAGCGCGCCGGAATCGATCAGATCCGACAGAACGATCTTGGTGACCTGGACGGGCTGCTGGAGCGTCGCGGCGATCTCGGCGACCGACCGCCGCTCGCGGCGGCACAGTGCGAGGGCCTGCTCGGCCTCCGGGCCGAGGCCGCCGGGAGGCGGCGTGCGTCCTGCCGCCAGCAAGGAGACCAGGCGCATCGTGTGCCGGGGCCGGGTCCGTCCGCCGGTGACCGCGTAGGGGCGAACGTCCTGCTCGTCCTCGTCGCTCCACGCGCCTTGATCGAGGGCCGCCATCTCACTGGCCGTCGCCGGAGGGCGCGTCGCTGTGGCGGGTGGGAATCACCAGGTGCTCGGCGACGCTCTTGAGCAGGATCGCCATCTCGTATCCGACCATGCCCGCGTCCGCCTTCGGCCCGGCCAGCACCCCCAGGAGCGTGCTGGCCGTCCTGGGATCAGCGCCGAGTTCCCGCAAGGTCTGCTCGGGGAGGCCGTCGACGCTCATCACGAACATGAACGCGGCGTCGTGCTCGATGACTACCTGCCGCACGTGCCCCTCGGGGGAATCGTTGATCTCACCGATGCCCCGGGACAGGGAGTGCAGGCCGGACATCAGCGCGGCCGTCTTGTCTGCCTGGTTCGTCGTCACTCCCGCGAACGACAGCTTCAGTCCGTCACGCGAGGCCAGGATGGCGCTGTCCGTTCCGGGAACCCGCCGGACGAAGTCCTCCAGCAGCCACCCGAGGCCCGTGTCGTTCGCAGTCGTACTGTTGGTCATCACAATCTCCGTAGGTGGGGGGCCTCGGCGTGGGGGGCCGAGCCCGAGTCGATAGGTGCCGTGGTGTCCGGCGTCAGTCCGCGGAACCACTGGGTTGTGGCGGGTGGGGGTCGGTCTCCTCGACGCCGCGACGGACACCGGCGGTGTAGCTGGCCATCAAGCCCGCAGTAGCCGGACGGGCCGGTGTTGCTGCGCCGTGCCGCGTGGTGGGAGCTAGTGGATCCGCCGTCTGAGGCGCGGCGCTTCTCTGCGGAAGAGCCGGCCTGCTGGCGTGCTGCGTGCCGTGTTCCGCAGCGGGCCCGACGTTGGGTTCCCCTGGTGAGCCTGTGTTCCTGCGACGCTGTGGCAGCCGGGCAGCGTCCGGCTCGGCCACCAACGTGTCCCTTTGACCGGGTCGTGCAGTTGGTGTCGCGGCAGGGGCTGGCTCATCAGGCAGGGAAGGGCTGACCATCGCGCCCGATCCGGAAGCCTCCGCGGTCAGGACGGCCCCGGCAGGGCCCGACTGCGGTGCTAGCGGCTTCGGCCGCTCAGGTGCGACGAGCAGACTGTGGGGCAGGACGACGAGCGCCTGCGTGCCGCCGAGAAGATTCGGCCGCAGTTCGATCTTGATGCGGTGCCGCTGCGCGAGCCGCGCGGCGACCAGCAAGCCGATCTGCCCGGACTTCAACTGGTCGCGCAGGTTCACGTCCTCCGGAGCGGCCAGCAACCGGTTCATCTGCGCCATCTTCTGCGGCGACATTGGCACGTTGCCGCGGTCCTCGACCTCGATGGCCAGGCCCGCATGCACTTCACTTGCCCGCATCAGCACCTGCGTCGTCCCCGGGGAGAACCTAGTGCCGTTCTCGACCAGTTCGGCCAGCAAATGGATCACGTCGGGCCCCGCATATCCCGGCAGAGCCAACTCCAGCCGCGAGTGAGGTACCCGGACCCGCTTGTACTGCTCGATCTCCGCGACCGACTGGCGCAACACCGTCGACACCAAAATCGGCTTGATGACCAGACGTGGTGTCTTGCCGCCGAGCACCGCCAGGCTCTCCACCGCGCGCCGGGTCTGGGTCACCAGATGATCGATGACGAACACGCCGTGCAGGAGATCGGGATCCTCCACGACGTTCTCCAGAGCCGACAGCGCCGCCAGTGTCCGGCTGACCAGGGTGTGCAGGCGCTGAGCGATGTACACCAGCACCTCAGCCTGCTCAGGCCCGATGCGCCCCGTCGCATCGGGCCCGGCAGCAGCATTGTCTGCGGGCTCACCAGGGGGCTGCTGTCGCGCAGCGGCAGCAGCGACGGCCTGAAGCGCCTCGTCTTTCACCTGGCGAAGGACGGTCGCGAAGTCGGCGAACACGTCACCGGTTCGGCCTTCCGCCACGGCCAGGTCAGGGACGGAAGGACACTCGCCGCGATTGATCTGCTCCAGCATCCAGGCGATGCCCTTGCGCCCGTCGGTGACCACCGACTCGTAGTACAGGAGCCATTCGCCCGTCCTCTTCTGGCTCTCTTGGTATTCGGTCCGCTGCCGAGCCAGTTCGCGGTCAAGGTGTTCCCCGATGGCCCGTGCCGCCGAGATGGCTCCGCGATCACCGGCGAACACCACCACGCCGCACCCCAGCGCGGCCACCACCGCGGTCCATTCCCGCGGGAGCCCCGCGAGGACGTGCACCACCCACGCCGCACACAGCCACGCCATCACCGACACGGCACGCACCGCCGAGAGGATCCGCAGCCCTGACCGAAGGCCCTGCTCAGTCATCGGGCCGCCGGCAGAAGACATACCTCGCCGCCGGCCGTGGCGGTGCTCGGCAGGAACGGAAGGAGACAAGCGGTCAGACATCAGCATCCTCGGGAACGGCGGTGGTCGTCAGGGGAAAGGAGCCGCGCGCAGACCTGGCCAGTTGACAGCCCGGGACGGGCTGACCAGATCGGATCTTCAGCAGGTGGGCAGCGAAGGAACAGGGCCTCGGAACACGGGCCTTAGCCGTCACCGACGCGGAACGGCCTACCGTCCCGGAAGTGTGCCCCGATGACCCGTCCCAGCCGGATGCCACCCACGCCCTCCAGGCCCATGCCAGGAGACACGGCGGCGGCGTGCGCGGAAGGAACCGCGCTCACCACTGCGGCCTCCGAATCAGCAAGCCGGCTCCGCCCCGGATCCGGGCGTCGTACTCGGCGAAGGGCCCCAACCCCACCCTCCTGCGACGGACGTCCAGCCGCTCGGGATCCTCCACCCGGTGCAGGACCAGCTGCCCGTCCCGCATCCGGTACTGCGTGCCGTACACCTGGGGCTGCCCGGCATGCATGCGACACCGGTCGGTCAGGTACGCCAAATGCTTCAGCGAGGCTTCTCCCAGCTTCGCGGCCCCGGAAAGCAACAGAAGGGCCCACCGCTGGAATTCACGGTCTGCGTCGGCGTGCTGGGCGATGATCCACGCCGCCTCCGCAGCCTCCTCCCCGACAAGGGAGACACCGGGCCATCCGTACTGCTGGAGAATTCCAGCCAACACTGCGGTGTTCGCTCTGTCGACAGCGACAATCGCCGCCACCTCGGCTGCGGTTGTCGGCTCTCCGCCTGCGCGAGCCTCATCGTCGGCTCGCTTACAGCGCAGCAGCGCCAGACGGATGTCCGGCCACAGCGAACCCTCGCCGTTCACGTCGTCATCTCCTAATCCGGGACAGTGGGTGGATGCGGGCCACCGGGGCGCAACCTGCGGGCCTTCACGGCTGGGGGTGGCCGTGCGGCCCGAGGCGGTCGTTTGCACCCCGGCGGCCGGTCTTAGGGGTCGAACTTGCCGATCGCGCGTGCGATGTTGTTCGTGAGATCGCGGATGGTCGGCGCGAGTGAGGAACTGGCCAGGTAGAAGCCCAGTAACGCGCAGACGATGGCATGGCCGGCCTTCAGACCGCCCTTCCGCACCAGGATCAAGACGGTGACCAGGAGCAGGAGGGCAGCGGAAATGGACAGGGCCATCAGGAAGTTCCGCACCGCGTGAGATGGATCGCGTGGGAGACCTCCACGAAGTCCGTGAGCACGACCTCGTCCTCCGGTCGCGGCGGCAGCAGCCACATCCGGCCGGCACAGTCGGGGTACGACCAGCCATCACTCGGGCAGGACGTGTCGAACGGCCGCACCGACAGCCCAGGGCCCAGCGGAAAACCCGTCCAGGGCGTCACTGGGATGTGCACCAAGCCGTGCACGGTGCAACTCAGAACCGGCCCCACTAACACTCCTCGAACCTGCATCGACTCAAGCGCGAGCAGGTCGAGCTTTTGGTTCAATGACAGAACATCCCAGTGCAGACCCCCGGTCAGGGCGGCCGGGCGAGGGCGATCGCCCGGGCGGACCCGCCAGAGAGCGGCGGCGAGTTTCATGGACAGCTCCGTCAAGCAATGTGGTGGGGGGAAGAGCTGGTTAGCCAACGCGCGCCACGGCTCGTCACAGGACACGGCACCATCCATGAACTCGGCTGGCTCTCGGGGCCTGCAGCGGGAGACCACCACAAACCCGGGAGATGGCATCTCCAGGGCGACGAAGAAACGTTGCACCTCGACATGACTCCGAACCTGCACTGACAAAGCGTTCTCATCGGCCCGCTTGCAATGCAGCAGTTCTAATTGGATGTCTGGCCACAGCGAACCCTCGCCGTTCACGTCGTCATCTCCTATTCCGAGGGCCAGTGGGGGTGGATGCGCGGACCTCCGCGCCCGACTGCGAGGACGGGGTGGCTCACAGCCGGGTGCGCAAGTCCACGAAGTTCCCTCAGCGTTAGCCCATTGACAGGTCCCCTGATCTGAACTGCTTTCCGGTAGGGAGCAAGTGCCGACCGAGGCGTTTCCTCGGGCCGGGTAGAAGTCGTGAGGACCAGCGTCGCCGTTCAGCTGTGTCGTTCGGTAGCCGAAACGGTCCCCACTTCTCCCCACTTCACCGAGCCGACCACGGCGAAGAGAGCACCTATGGCGCAACCCCAAGCAGACATCAAGGGAGAATTTGGACATCACCTGCAGACATAATCTGCACAGAGGTAGCAGTACGACTGGGCGTTCCAGTGGCGCCCCACTTCACCCCACTTCACCTGAACCGGTTGACAGGCCGTGCCCGCTGCGGTAAATCGACCCAGATCGAAGTCGAATCCAAATCCGCTCGCACTGCGGCGAACATCAGCACCATGTCAGTCGTAGCTCGCGCGACCGGCTTCTCCCCTCAATCAGGCATTGCTCTTGACCGTTGGCGTTGTGTGGCGGGAGATGCTCCCCGGCACCATCGTCTACCGAACCCACTTTCGAGCTGTGCAACAGAAGCCGACCTATGCCCGTTTCTCCACTCGCGGGGAGCGAGTGCAACTGGCCAAGGAAAGTGGGGAGAAGTGGGGGCCAGTTTCGGTACCGCTGGGGTCGTCGAATGGTCCACCGTGTTCATCAGGACCTTGTTGGTCCACGCCCCTGGGCGTCTCGAATGCAGCAAGGAGACGAGGGTGCTGCCCATGCTCATCCCTACCACCAGCTCGACGTGTGCTTCGGGCCGCCACGGCGAACCTCTCGCGCACGCCGCCATCGACCTCACCGGTTTCGCGGCTCCGCAGCGAGCCGCACGCGGTTTAGTGCGTGACGCCCTCTCGGGGATCGCCAATCAAGACTGGGTGGATGACGTGACCCTGGCGGCCGACGAACTGGTTGGCAACGCCTATCAGCACGCGGGGGCGGCCGGCGAGATGGGGATCGCGCTCGACCTGTACGTGTGGGGAGCCACAGTGCAAGTCAGTGACGGTGGTGCCGACGCCGGGGCCGTCCCCGACCCGCCGAAGGTCACTGATGAGCAAGCGGAAGGCGGTCGTGGGCTTTTTCTGGTGGACAGTTTGGCGACGGCCTGGGGAGTGCTGGCGTCCAGCACGGGCAAGATCGTCATCGCAGTCTTCCTCCACCAAGCGGCCGGGTAAGCGCCGATGATCCTTCCTGATCTTCCCCCACGGCGCCTGTGCAGGGATCTCCTTCTCCACCCCCTGGGCATCGGCAGTGGCACCTCGCGGTGGATCTCCCCTTCGTCGAGCCTGCTGGACGACGGGCAGGTACTTGATGGGCTGCGGCGCGCGGTGGAGCTGGGAGCATCCTTTGTGGATACCGCCGACAGCCACGGTGACGGGCACGCTGAGCGGCTGATCGGCAAAGTGCTCCGGGAGTATCGCGGCCACCATGTTCAGGTCGCTAGCAAGTTTGGAAGCTTGCGCGGCTCGGCGGTGCACCCGTACGCCGGCCCCCGGGTCCGGCACCAGCTCGAGCAGACGTTGGAGAATCTGTACCTAGAGGAACTGGCCGTTTACACCCTGGACTCCTACGACTTCGGCCCAGGAGACCGGTATCTCGACTCTGCGGTTGAGCAGATGCACGCTATGCGAGAACTCGGGCAGATTAAGGCCGTCGGTCTCCGAGGCCCCACCTCCACTGACCCCATGCCGACTGTCCACCGCTTCCGTGAACTATTTGACCTGATCAGGCCAGACGTTGTCTGGACGCAGGCCAACGGTCTGCTCCCTCCTGCGGTCCTGGAAGGAGGGGAAGACCTGTGTGCGTTCACTGCGCGACATGGGGTGGGCCTTGTGCTCGCTTCCCCGTTGGCGCATGGGCTCCTTACCGGAAGCCGTAGCCCAGCGGAATTGGCGGCCCTTCGGATTTGCGGCAGTCACCACGCGGACTTGGCAGCCGCCGTGATTGCCGGCGGACTGGAAGAACTGGCTGATCTGTTCGGGCGCGCTCCCGGAACGCTGGTGCGCCTGGCCCTTCGCTCGTGCCTTCAGAGGGCCGCCAACGCGGTCGTGACCGTGGGTGTCGCCGATGAACAGCACGTCGATCGGTACTTCAGCTGCCTTGGTGCGCCCCTCTCTGAGGATGAACTCGCCCAGGTCGAGGACGTGTTCGCGCATATGCGAATCGGCTTACAAGGAATTTCCGGAGGCTTTCCCGTTGCCGACATGCGCGTGTGAACCTACGTGCACGTCGCTCAGCGCGCGATCGCCATGCTCTCGTGACTTCCGGCTCGCCAGGTGAGTGCATCGGCTCAAGTGCCTCAACTCCAGCGCCATTGAGTAGAGCGAGAGGGGTGAGCGGCGACTCACCCGATGAGGGGCACGGTTTTGATCACGTCCCAGCGGTAGGCCGCACCTTTTCTACTGATCTGCACCAGATCAACCGATGTAACAAACAGTGGCACAGCCGACGTATGTCGCAACTCCCGCACGGCATCTACGACGGGCGTGGCCGGACGGGGACGCGGGTTGTAGGCAACTCCGAGATGCGGCCTGTAATCAGATGTTGGAGGCCCGCCAGGAACTCCAATGCGCTGGCCAAGGTCGGCCAGGGCGGCGTGCAGCGCCACCAGCGGCTTCCATGGCGTGAGGGTGTAGCGCACCGCGCCTCGGGAGCCAGCCAGAGGGTGGGCCAGCAGGTGGAAAGGCTTCACTGCCAGGCCAGCAGCAGCCTCCCCAAGCCGATCCAGAAGCGACGGCCCGATCTGGGAGGATGAACCTACCTTGACGACAGTGATGTGCAGACCGTCGGCTGGGATGGGATCCATGCCCAGATGGTCCAGCTGTGCCTGGCACTCAGCCGTTCGGCTGGCTAGTAGTGGCGAGCCGAAGCCGGTGATCAGCCAGTAGAAATGATGCTGTCCCTGTGCCCAATCGGGGCGCGCCCAGTGGTCGACCATCCGGTCCAGCCCGGCGAATGCCGCCCAGTCGTGCTCGACGATCAGGCCCGGATTGTCTAGATCCCCCGGTGGTCCGATTGGGAAAGAGGTGCCCGCCGCCAGCGCTGTCAGAGGTGATCGTTCACCGCTCACCAAGGAGGAGCCCCATTCTGAAGGTAGCGCGGCAGCCCGTCGTCCAGGGCCCGGAGCGCCTGCTCGGCGCGCGCACGCTGCCGGGTGGGGAGAAGCCGCAAAGCCTCATCGATGTCGAAGAAGCGGTGTTCCGACAGTTCGTCGTCCTGGGTGGACAGCTGCGCAACCCGCTCCGACGACAGGTCACCGGCGTCGAATACGAACCCGAGAAGGTCGTCCCAGGGGCCGTGCGGCGCTACCCAGTCGACACAGAGAAGACCGCGTACGTGGACATTGAGGCCAAGCTCCTCGCGGAGTTCCCGGCGAACGGTCTCCAGCGGCGTCTCGTTCGCCTCGGCCATGCCCCCGGGCAGATCCCAGCCTTCCTTGTACGTGGGATTTACCAGGAGTAGACGTCCTCTGTCGTCCCTGATCAGGGCGTCGGCGACCACCCGCTTCCGGGCCTGCCTCGCGTTCCCCTCAGCGAGGTAGGCATCGCGCCCGGGATCTCCCGGCTTGGGTGCGGCGGTCATGCCTGGGGACCTTCCGGGAGAGCGAGACTGGCGAGCAGCAATCTACGGTGCTGGGCGACGACGGCCATGCGGTCGAGCAGATCACCTACGGCCCCGACGTTGCGATAGGGCGTGAATTGCCGCCCCAAGTCGGCGAGCTGGTGACTGATGCGCAGGGAGCCGAGTGACTGGCACGCTCCCAAGAGGTCGTTTCCGACGGCGCAGGCCGCCTCCAGATGACCCTGGGCGAGGAGGATTTGGGTCAGCGCGATCTGACCGAACACCCGGCTGCGCGCCCGTCCTGCATCTCGCAGGGCCAGCGCCCGTTCCGCTTCGCGCGCCGCTGCCGGTAGCACGCCGAGGTCAAGAAGCGTGGATGCACTCTCGCTCGATAGCGCGGCTTCGTCGAAGGGGGCCACCCATTCCGGAGCGATCGACGTGCCTGCACGGCCGAGTTCCTCGTGGGCGGCCTCCAGGGCGCGCTGCGCATGTGTCGCGTCGCCGAGCCGGGCGAGCGCCCGAGCCTCCATCGCGTGGAGCCGGGAGGAAAGCATTGGCACTGGGGAGGACTTGCTGATGCGATCCAGACCGCCGCGGGCCAGATCGGCGGCCTCACCAGCGTGGCCGCTCTGCAGCGCCAGATGACTCATGCCGACCAGGATATTGGCGGCGACCGAGGCGTCGGTTACTGTCTGCCCGAGCCGCAGCGCTCCGGCGAAGTGGCCGCGCGCCAGATCATCGCGGCCCGAGTCGTGGGCCATCCAGGCCGCCATTTCGGTGAGTACGGCTGCCGCGCAGAACGCCTGCTCGCCGCTCGGCTGTTCCTCAGTGCCGAAAAGCCCGGGGGCGACCACCGTGCGAAGGTAATGCATCACCGATCGGTAGACATGCCCGCCGCCTAGCTGGCGGTCTGCCAATCGGAAGGAGTCCATGGCAGCGAGATGCGGCGATATCTCCATAGCCGACCCGGTGCTCCCGACCTCCTGGATGACGGGGACGACATTTGCCTCCCCAGCGACCACTGCCCCGTCTGCCGGGTCCGGGGGGCCGAACAGTACCTCTGCAGGCTCTCCAAGGAGATGGCCCAACACCCTGCATGTAGGTGCCCGGGGCAGCCCCTTGATGTCTCCGATCACCCATCGGTCGAAGGCTGAGCGGGAGACGAAGACGGAAGCGAGCCCAGGGTTGTCGTCCAACTGGGCCACTTCCTTGGCGGCACGCTTGTAATGGAGGCAGAACGTCTCGTAGATGTGCAGATGCCGTTCCTGGATCAGCTGCTGGAAGCGAGTCGCCCTGCGCATTATTGCCTCCTGGCGTCAGCGCGCCGTGCCGAAGCCGAGCAGAGGCACGTCGTACAGCTCCGGGGCCCGCCGACGCGTCAGCGCGGGCCCGGTTTCGTCCCCCACGGTCTCCACCACGGGGATCTCGCAGATGAACTGCACGGTGGCGCCGAGGAGGTGAGAAACCCGCCCGTCTGCAGAGGCCCCTTTCAGCCCGGCGGCCACATGGATGTGGGGGGCCAGGCAGTCCTGCTCGGTGTCCCAAGCGAGGGTGCCGCCTCCCAGTGCTTCGAGAGTCTCGACCGTGATCTCGTCCCAAAGGGGGGCTTCGGGGTTCTCCATTGGCTTGCAGGTTCCGACCAGGCGCGCCGAGCTGAAGCCGCCGACGAAGGACGGGATGAAGCCCGAGCGGATATTCCGTTCGGCACAGAACTGCGCAAGGCCGGCGAAGAAGTCCTCGCCGTGGTCCAGCGCGAGGACGAAGCTTCTGCCGGTGGTGATCTCGGTGGAACGCATGATGTGGGGAATCCTTCTGGTCGTCGGGATGCTCAGCGGCGGGCTGCGAATGCCTTCTCGATATCTGCGCGGGAGCCGCCGGCTGCGAGCTGTGCGCTGAGGAGGAGCCTGGCCTTGTAGGGATCAAGGGCGCCCGCACCGATAAGGCCGCGGCCCAGCAGGTCGCTCTCCGAGCCCGGGAAGGCGTAGGTGCTGGCCAGGACGGACCCGACCCCGATGCGAGAGGCGAGCACTACGGGCATCGTGTCAGCTAGGGCTTCGAGCCGGGCGCACCAGGTTTCCGGTACGTGGCCGGCGCCGAAGGCGGCGATCACCAGCCCGTGGACCTTGTCTTCGAGCCCTTCGAGAAGGATCCCGTCGCTGCCGAGCGTGGCGGCGATCACCTCGACGCGCGGGACCTGGGCGTCCGGGAGCGGTACGGTCGGACCAGGCTCGACGGAGCAACGGATACGGGGGACTCCCTCCACCAGGTGCCCGATGGGGCCGGCCTCGGGGGACGCGAACGCGGCCGTGCTGATGGTGTGCGTCTTGCGGACGTACCTGGCTGCGTGGATCTCATCACCCAGGACGACGAGCACTCCGAGCCCACGCGCGTCGAGCGCAGCAGCCGTCTGCGCTGCCGCGAGGAGGTTCGCTGGGCCGTCAGCGCCGGGAATCGCCGGGTTGCGCATCGCTCCCGTGAAGACGACGGGGGCTTTCCCCCGGTAGTAGAGGTCAGTCAGGAACGCGGTTTCCTCCAGGGTGTCCGTACCCTGGGTAACGACAACGCCGTGGATGCCGTCGGCGTCAGCCGTGGTGAGCCGTTCCACGAGGGCAACGATGTCGTTGATCGTCAGCGATGCGCCTGGCATCTGCCGGAAGTCCTCGACGGTGATCTCCGCGACATCCTTCAAGGCCGGCGCTGCGGCCACGAGATCGGCGCCCGACAGGCGCGGCTTCACACCGCCCGGCGTCGCGTCGGTACGGGTCATGGCGATGGTCCCGCCGAGAGTCAGCACCAGGACGGTGCGGTTCAAGTCAGGAGAAGCGGTGGGCACGGGCGGCCTTTCGGGGAACGGAGGCGGAGCGGTCGCGTACGCGTGGGGCTCATCGGTCGGGGACCAGCGTGCCGAGGAACGATAGGACATCATCCACAGCGTCCACGGTCAGCAGGCGGCTTCGCGGCCGGACCAAGCCCGAGACACCATGCTCGCCAAGTTCGCGGCAGCGCCGGGTCAGCCACCCCCAGTCGATGTCCAGATACTGCGCTAGTGACTTCAGGCGAGCCTCCGGGTCAGGCCCCGACAGCACATCCGCGTCCTGGGCGTCGCCGAACGCCGCAGTGTAGGTCCGCAGGTCCCCACGACTGGTCGTGGTGCTGGCGGCCCACAACGCCTCACCTCGAACCCTCACCCAGTTCGCGACCACCGCCCGCTGGCCAGGTACCAGGGCCACGCCGTCGACGTCCGCGTATTCCGGCTTCCCCATCACGCGGACTCGGATGCCGTACTGCTCCATGAGGGCGATGGCCAAGAACAGCAGAACGCGCTCGTACCGCTCACTCCGGGCAACCGAAGCCTCGGGGATACAGAACACGCGGGAGGACGGCGAGGTGCTGTCGTTGAACCGCTCCAGCCGCTGCAGGTACTCGATCTTGTGCCGGAAGAACAGCCACGGCGCCGCTTCCTCGCCGCTCTGCTCACGCGTCCAGAAAATCGGAACCTCGGTGGCGTCGTGCAACTGCTGCTGGATGTGCTGAGCGCAGAACGCCGATCCCATCCAACTGGTGCCAACGGAGGTCATGTCCAGGAACAGTCGACTTGGGGCCGATCGTGGCAAAGCGAGGTAGGTGCCCAGCACGCGCCATTCCGCATCGAGCGCCTGATCGTCTGCCAACAGGCCGTCGTCGAGCTGTGTAAGCGCCCACAGGATGCCGTAGGTGAGGTCATCCAAGAGATACGCAGCGGGAATGGATACCGCCTTCTCAGACACGGCAGGCTCCACGGCACGCCGTACAGGGGCCGTATCAAGAATGTAGAGGCGATGATCGTTGTCCAACTCTTCGACGCCCACGAGAAAGCCTCGGCGCGCCGGTCGTAAGAACTGCTCCAGCGCCTGGAGCTCTTCCTCTCCCGACCCTTGAAGGTCCACTCTCTCCCCGTGGCGGGATGCCGGAAGGAAGCGAACTGCGGCAGCCGTGCCGTCCAAGGTCTGCCGACCAGTCAACTCCCAGATACCTACGGGTTCGGAGGTGGGAAGCAGGAGCCGCGAAGTGGACCAGCGGCGCCCGATCGTCGCCGCGGCTTCGCTCGATGACCTCGTCATGCTGACCGCTCCGGCGGCCGGGCTGAAGAGCACATCGACCGAGTACCCAAACATGCGCTCGAGGATCTCCGCAGCCTCCGCCCTGGGGCGGCCGTACCAATCGCCCGAGGCCCATCGGTCGAACGTCGTACGCGCTACGCTCGCAGATGCCAGACGACGTCGTCCGGTCTCCCGAACCAACTCCCCAGCCGCTGCCGCAAAATGGACGCAAAACGCCTCCCAGCTGTACAGACGACGCTCTTGAAGCAGGAGGCTGAACAGCGTGCGACGCATTGCGGCGGTCCTCCCTGGGAGAGTGCGGGCAGCAGGACGGCAGGACGGCATCCACGTGTGGCGACACAAGCCGCACGTTTCGTGACTATGGCTAGGATGCGCGCCGCAGCGCCGTGTTAGCAACTGGACTAGCAGAATTGCTCGTTGTTTTGGTTGTGTGGGTGACGGCCCTAGCGTCACACTGTCGGCATGTCGACGAACTCGCCCCCGCCCTCGATCGTTCGGGCACAGCTGGGAGCGCGGCTCGCTCAGCTCCGCGAAGAGGCCGGCCTTTTGCAGGGCGAGGCTGCGTTTCGAGCCAAGCTGGACTCAGGAGGGCTCAGCCGCATTGAGGGGGGTACGCGTGGAATCACGCCCCCGACCGCTCAACGTCTGCTGGATTGCTACGGCGTCACGGAGCCCGGAGTCCACGCTGAGATCCTCGAACTGATCCGGTTGGACGCTTCCCTCCGTCGCAAGCCGAAGTGGTGGAAGCGGCACGTTGATGTCCTCAGCCCGACCGCGTTCGACAACTACCTGGCCTTGGAAGCAGCAGCGGTCGGACAGCGGACCTATGAACCGCTGCTGATCCCCGGCATCCTTCAGACCGCCGACTACGCACACGCAGTCATCCCGGCCATGCGCCCGGATTTTACGGCAGCACAAGTGAAGCGGCTTGTCGAGATCCGGCTCTCGCGTCAGCGCAGGATCCTGCAGCCGGGCACGCCCGACATCGGGGAAAACGCCTCGCCTCGCGCCAACCTCATGATTCTCCTCGACGCGAGAGCGCTCCAGCCGTCGACAGCGGGTGCCTGCGTCATGCGCGGACAGATGCAGCGGCTCATCGAGGCGTCCGATCATCCACAGATCGCCCTTCGTATGAGTCCCGAATCCGCCGGCCTGCATCCAGGTCTTGCCGGGTCATTCGTGATCATGGAGTTCCCCTCGGCTGCCGCACGCGATGTTGTGTGCGTGGAACTCATGCGCCGCTCCGTATACCTGGACGACGAGGCTGAAGTCGCGCAGTACCACGATACGTTCAACGGGTTGTGGAAGAGATCGCTCACCACCGCCGAGACGTCCGATTACCTCAAGCACAAGATGGAGGAGCTGCAACTGTGAAGAACGGCAAGACCGGCCCAGGCGCGCCTAGTCTCGACGGCGTCCGATGGTGGAGATCCTCCCACAGCGGAGGATCAGGCAACTGCGTTGAGATCACAACTGACGTACCCGGGTTGATTCCCATCCGCGACAGCAAGAACCCAGATGGCCCAGTCTTGCTGTTCACCAGCGCTGGCTTCTCCGCCTTCGTCAGCGCCATTGATGCGGGGAGTCTCCGCCATGCGCGGTGATCCCGCACTCCCATGAGTCGCCACCGAGCTTCGGGCGAAGCCTTCATCGTGCTGCGTGTGGGCTTCCCCTCCTCGGACCATCACGCCGATCGCGGAGGTCTGAGATCGTGAGCGACACCACGCTGGTGCTGTGGGACATCGGCCGGACGTTGCTATACGTAGGGAACATCGATCGACAGGTCTATCGCGAGGTCTTCAGGAAACTCTTGGGGCGCTTTCCCAAGAAGCTTCCCGAGCGAGGAACCGGGATGACCATGCCCCTGGCGATCCGCTACCTGCTACTCGACAACGGGGTCCCTGCGGAGGAGGTACCGCAGGTGGTGGCCGAGATGGTGGACTTGTTGCCGGCGCAGCTTTCCCATCATGTACCCGAGATACTGCGGAGCGGGACACCACTGCCCGGCGCGATCGAAGCACTCCGGTCGGCTCAGGCGGCGCCCAACCTGGTTCCCACCGTGGTTACGGGAAACCACAAAGCGAATGCAGTGATCAAACTGCGTACCTTCGCTCTAGACACCTACCTGGACATGGAGATCGGCGGGTTCGCCTCCGACAATCAACATTGGCCGACGCTGGTAGGCATTGCCCAGCGTCGTGCCGACATACCGACTACACCTATGAGCAGGTTGGCATCCCAGTCCCGGCTGACAGCATCCGCGAGGGCGAGACGCCAGAAGCAGCGGCCCCGCGCGAAGCAGGCGAGGAGACGGGCCTGAAGGACTTCAAGATCGTGCGGAAGTTCGGCGAGACCGAGTACGACATGACCCCGTATCGGGCAGAGCTCCAGGACCGGCACGTCTTCCACCTGGAGCTGACCGAGCCTATCCCGGAGCGGTGGGCCAGCCAGGAGAACCACGACGGGAAGTAGGAGCCCACGCACTTCAAGTGCTTCTGGATCCCGCTGGAGGCCGCCCACATCCTCCAGTCCGGCCAGGGTGTCCTGCTGGGACGCCTGTCCGACTTATCCCCGACCGGACACGGCCACTGCAGGAGGCAGCCGATGCACCGCGCCATCGAGCAACACAACCCGAGCAATCTGTTGTACCGCGGCCTCAATGCCGAGGACTCTGCCCGTGTCGTATCGGTGATCTAGAGATTGCGCGATGACCGGGTGGGCACCCCAAGTTGCACTTGCTCCGACAGCCGCGCCCAAGGATGCATACCCGGACCGCTACCACACCGCAGCCAGGTCACCTCGACCACGAAGAACTACTTGCGGTACCCCAACGGCACTGGACTGCCGAGTGGTGATCATCTGGCCAGTGGTTCAGCATGGAAGTGGTACGTGTGAATGATGCGTGCTCAACATCAAACTTCCTCGGGAGGTTCCGTGCCCCGTCTTCCGCGCTTTGGCCGGGACGCCCGGTCGTCTTCCGTGGCCGGGGGTGCGCCTGTTGGGCAGCCGGTGGTGGCCGGGGGTGCGCCTGTTGGGCAGGCGGTGGTGGCCGGGGGTGCGCCTGTTGGGCAGGCGGTGGTGGCCGGGGGTGCGCCTGTTGGGCAGGCGGTGGTGGCCGGGGGTGCGCCTGTTGGGCAGGCGGTGGTGGCCGGGGGTGCGCCTGTTGGGCAGGCGGTGGTGGCCGGGGGTGCGCCTGTTGGGCAGGCGGTGGTGGCCGGGGGTGCGCCTGTTGGGCAGGCGGTGGTGGCCGGGGATGCGCCTGTTGGGCAGCCGGTGGTCGAAGGTGAACGGCCGCATGATGGTTGGAGCCACGTATTGATGTGGGCGTCCTTCCTGGGGGCCGTTATTGCGGGCATCAGTACAGCATTCCTAATAGTCCTGCATGGGAAGGGAAGTCTGATTGTTGCGACTGCAATTCTGACCGGTCTGATTCTACTTTATTGGGTGGCGCGAAAGTGGTGGGTAAAGATCGCAATGCGCGATGCAGAAGAGCTCGAAGCTAAAGGGGGTGTTGTTGTTGTTGATGTATTCGCCAGCGCGGAACGTGCCGCTCAATCTATGGTGACGGCCGGCACCCTCGTAGTCACGGTCCAAGGAGTTGTTCTTGGTCTTGTCTTCGCATTCAATAATGGTGCGACCTCCTCTGTAACTGTCAAGGTTGGTATTGGGTCGCTTGCCTTCGGTGTGAGTATGGGACTCTTGCTTGTATCTCTATGTGCTTTTTCCCTGCCAGGGCGACGCACGCAAGTGGTGGCAGCGCTGCTCTTCAACCTTTCCATCTGGAATCTGAGTTACGGATTGGTGTGCATAGCATCCGAGGCTATAGGGTCTTGAGGCGGATCAGGCGCTGGAGGTCAGCATGGATACAACGACGCAAGCTTCCGTGGTCCAAGCGCTAGAAAGCGTTGGGCTGTTCGCCTTCCAAGGGGATTCGCTAAGTGCTAGTAGGCGGCACGCCACGGATCTGGCCAAAGAGGACGGGATGGCCGTCGGAGAGATTGATGCGCTGGTCGCACACGACTGCGTGGGTGCGGCAGAATATGCAACTGTGGAGTACGCGGCATCGGATCCTGGCGGCGTAATTGAACTACCCATCAAGGTGAATAAAGGGCACATTCTGTTGGCTGCCCTTAAGTATAATTGCACGGCTTTGGGTTGTGCTGTGCCCGCCGCTGCTAGCGACGTGTACACGCCTGATAGAATCACGCTTCTTTCGGCGGATGCAGTAAAGATTGCGCGACTATTGGAAATGGGCTTCGAGATTTCATCTCCGCCGGCACTTCATAGCCTTGTTAGGCGAATTGAAGATAGCTACCAATCTCACGCGACAAAGGTATTTCGGTCCTTCGGTAGGGGGCATGCCATCAGAGTGCAGGGCGTCCTCTGGCGGCTTCAGCTCGCCATCGACAAGCAGCCTGGCTTCCTAGAACCCCTTGACGTGGCATGTTTCGACTCGGCTCGGGAACTAGGTCTGTTGGATAGGGTTGGGCAACCGGAAATGCGGTCTGAAAGTTCAGAACATGCACTTGAAACCAGGGAGCTGCTGGGCACCTTTGAGGAAATGACCTTGATTGACCTCGCCGAATTTGTGAGGGCATTTGAGGAGAAGTTCGACGTCACCGCAGCCGCCCCGGCTGCCGTTGTTGGCGCTGCAGGTCTGGGTGCCTCGGCCGCCGAGTCAGCTGAGGAAGAGGACGAGTTCGACGTAATCATCACCGGTGCCGGCGATAAGAAGATCCAAGTCATCAAGGTCGTGCGTGAGCTGACCTCGTTGGGTCTTAAGGAAGCCAAAGATCTAGTCGACAGTGCGTCGCAAGCGGTACTCGAACGAGCTCGTAAGGACATCGCAGATAAGGCCGCTGCGGCTCTGGAATCTGCCGGAGCTGCGGTCGACGTTCGGCGCAGTGCGCCCGTCTGACCGCAACGCGATCGGCCTTGAAGACGTTGTTCCCTCGGTTGGTTCCCGTGGTGGTCGACCATGTGGCGGCGGAAGGCCAGGTCATTCGCGTGCCGGTCCGTACCCGGGCGACGGCGGCAGTGTGTCCAGGCTGCGATGCGCCCTCCGAGCGAGTGCACGGCTACCACTGCGACAGCTGGCCGATCTGCCGGTCGGTGAACGCAGTGTTGTCGTCGAACTGCGGGTGCGACGCCTGAGGTGTGACAACCCCGCCTGTGCCCGGCTCACGTTCCGTGAACAGATCGAGGGCGTCACCAGGCGGTATGCCCGCCGGACGCCCCAACTGGCCGGGCTGATCGCCCGCGACGGCGTCGCACTGGCGGGCTGTGCCGGGACAGCTTTCCTGCACCGCCTCGCCGTCCGTGTCTCACGCTCCACCGTGCTGCGGACGCTGATGTCCGTGCCGACACCCGACGCTCCTGTGCCGGAAGTGCTCAGTGTGGACGACTTCGCCCTGCGGCGCGGGCACCGCTACGCAACCCTGATCCTCGACGCCGTCACACACCGCCGCATCAACGTCCTTCCCGACCGGCAGGTGACCACACTGACGGCCTGGCTGCGCGAGCATCCCGGCGCGCGGATCGTGTGCCGCGACGGGTCCACTCCTAACCGAGGCGATCCGCCAGGGAGCCCCTGACGCGGTGCAGGTCAGCGAGCGCTGGCACATCTGGCACAACCTCGCCACGGCCGTGGAGAAAACGGTCGTCGCCCACAGCACCCGCTGGCACACAACCTGCCCGCTCCGCAGCAGCGGGCGACGCGCCGACCTCACCTGACAGCGCCACGCGGCCGTCCATAGCCTCCTCGACCAGGGCATCGGCCTCCTGGAGTCCGCCCGCCGCCTCGGCTGGGGCCTGAACACCGTCAAACGCTACGCGCGCGCCGCCAGTGCGGAGGACCTGCACCGCCCCGCCTCATTTCGTCCCACGCTCGTCTGCCCCTACCGCGACCACTTGCGCCGCCGCCTGACCGAGCAACCCAACGTCCCAGTCACGCGTCTGCTCGCCGAGATCCGTGCTCTTGGCTACCCGGGCAGCGCGAATCTGCTGGTCCGCTACCTGAGCGACGGACGCGCCAACCCCGGCCACGCGCCCCATCGCCCCGACGCCTCGCCTCCTGGATCACGAGCCGGCCCAGTCAGCTCACCGCCCACCGACGCCGCCACCTCGACCAACTCGCCTCAACCTGCCGCGAGATGACCACCCTTACCGAACTGGTCCGGGAGTTCGCCACCATCCTCACAAAGCGCCGCGGCCACGAGGTCCTCTCCGTCTCGCGGAGCTCACCCGGTCTCGCGGAGGGGGATGCGGCGGAGTTGGATGTCCACTCCGCTTGCGCGGAGCTCAGCCGGCCGAGCAGCCCGGGGTGTGCCCTCCGCCTGTGCGGAGCTCAACAGGCGGTGTGCCCATGTACGCGGTATGAGACAGATTCGCCGCCCCGTCACCCAGGTGATCATTCTGGCATGTGCATGTGCATGTGCATGTGCATGTGCATGTCGCGAGCTGCGGCCGGTTGACGGACAGGGGATGGCTTCGAGTGCGGAAGGTGATGGGATGATCGCAAAGGAATGTGTGCTTTGAGTTCGCCGATAAAGGGGGCAGGGTGGCCAAGGATTCCGCCTTGAGGGGGTATCTGCTGGAGGAGTCGCTGGCCTGGCTCTTGCGGTTCAGCGGGTACCGGCTTCTGGTCCATGAGGATCAAGATCCGGTGGAGTTGGTCACGCAAGGTGAGACGCTGCGGGTCCGGGGGCGCGGCGCACTGCACCAGGTGGACGTCCTTGGCGAGTTCGTGTTCACGCCAGCGTTCTCCATGCCGGTGCGGCTGTTCCTGGAGGCGAAGTTCTACAAGGATCCTTGCGGGCTGGAGATCGTCCGGAATGCCCATGGCGTGGTGCATGACGTGAACGAGAACTTCATGACGCACGCGGGTACGCGGCCCCGGCAGCGGTACCAGTATTCGTACGCGCTGTTCTCGGCCAACGGATTCACGGCGGATGCGCAGCGGTACGCCCTCGCCCACCAGATTTCGCTGGTTGACCTCTCTGGTGCCTCCTTGAGCTGGCTGGTGGGGGCCATCAGCAGTACGGCGTGGATGCTGTACGAGGCGCAAAAGCATCTGGCTGAGTCCGAGCCGTTTCCCGTGACCTGGATGCGTGCCGAGCTGCGCAAGGCGTTGGAGACGTCCCCGGTGAACCTCTTGCCTCAGGCGACGGTCACCGAGGGGAAGTTCAAGCAAGTTGCTGGCGCGGCGATCGTGCAGTTTGTCGCTGTGTTGCGGCAGCGCAGCGACTCCGAGTTGCTGCTCGGCTTCCCGTCAGCTCCGTTCATCCTTCCCTTGGTTGCCGATGACCACCGGCGGTTTCTGGCGTACGCGGAGGAGAAGCCGGACCACGCGGTGCGCATCCGGCGCAGGGGCGCGGGAGGGGCCGCGGAGTGGACCTTGTCGCCGTTGAGTGCGGCGGCGGCCTATGAGCTGACGTTCAAGCTGCCGGAGCATGTTGAGGGGTGGATCAGCGACGTCGCCGGGAAGGAGCGTCGGCGCACGCTGGAGGTTAAGGAGCAGTTCCTGTCGACGATCACGATCTACCGGATGAACGGTGGTGGCGTGCGCGCCTACCAGCTGCGGTATGAGGCGAGCTCGCTGTCCCGCACCTGATGGCGGCGTACGTGCCGCGGCCCCCGGCTCCTGCCAACCCGGGTGTCCACTCACTAGCGGCATCGGGCCGGACAGGTGCCGGAGCGGGTGTGTCACACCGGCAGGTAGGGGCTGGGTTTGCCGTGCCAGCTGACGGTGAGGGCGTCGCGGGCACGGGTGGTGGCTACGAAGAGAAGGGAGCGGGCTTTGCGCTGTTCGCGTTCGTAGCGGGGCGGGTCTTCGGTGCGGTAGCGCTCGATCCTGCTGGTGCGCGGGATGATGCCGTTGCTGGCGCCGACGACAGCGAGCTTTTGGTACTCCAGGCCCTTGAAGCGGTGCATGGTGCCGACGTGGACCTCGCCGGTGCCCTTCGGGCCGTCCTTGGTGAGTTCGGCGCAGGTGATGCCCGCCTTGTCGAAGAGGTAGTACATGGTCTGGTTGACCAGTTCGTGGTCGGCGACGCAGACGGCGATGCGGCCGCTCGGGTCGCGGGAGACGCCGTGTTCGTCCGTGGACAGCTCCGCGCGCCAGGTGGTCAGGGTGGTGACGAGCCCGGCGAGTTCGTCGTCCCAGGAGTCGTACGGGATGAAGGTGGGGGCTGGGCCGTGGAGGACGGAGCGGTAGCCGGCGAGGCTGTCGGTGCCGTCGTCGAGGTCGTCATAGGTGACCTGTTTGTTGTCGACGACGCGCAGGGCCTGGGCGAGGATTTCCCGGGTGGTGCGGTAGCTGAGGGTCAGGCGTGAGGCGCGGCCGCGGATGTTGATGCCCAGGGCGCCGAGGGTGACCTGGTGGTCGTAGACGCGCTGGTGGGTGTCGCCGGCGATGAACATGTCGTTGGGGAGGGTGGGGTCGGCCATGGCTCGCAGCATTTTCCAGTGCGCCGGGCTGAGGTCCTGGGCCTCGTCCACGACGATGTGGCGGTAGCGGTACTCCAGGTAGCGCATGCCGGAGCTGTCGTCGCGGTGGATGAGGTCCTTGCCGCCGATCTCTTCCTTGTACTCACGGCGGGCCTTGATCTTGGCGGCGCGCTCGATCTCGTGGCGGGCGGCGCGTTCGGCGGCCTGGCTCCAGGTTTCGATGCTGAGCTTGTCCAGGCGGGCGGTGAACTGCTCGATGAGCTTCCAGACGTGGTTGCGCTCGGGGCGGGTGAGGGCGCGGCCCCGGCCGGCCCGGCGGGCCTGGAAGTAGGCGGAGCGGGTGGGGACGGACTGGCCGAGGATCACCTGTTCCCACTCCTCCAGCAGGAACTCCGGCTCCCAGCGGCGGTCGTCGAGTTCGGCGAGTAGCTGCCGCATCTCGCCGAGGGCGACGTTGTCGTAGGCGCGCTGCTTGGCGGGGCCGGGGGCGGTGGTTTCTCCCAGGACGCGGGCGGCCAGCTGGTCGATGTTGACGATCTCGACGCGTGCCAGCAGTTCGGGGGCGATGAGGGAGGACAAGCGCAGCCGCAGGTCGGTGGTGAGGTTCTTGGTGAAGGTGGTGAGCAGGATCGGTTTGTTGTGTCCGGGGGGAAGGCGTTCGGCGAGGTGTTTGACCCGGTGCAGGGCGACGATGGTCTTGCCGGTGCCGGGGCCGCCGGAGACGCGGGCGGGGCCGCTGTAGTCGCGGTGGACGATGCGTTCCTGGGTGGGATGGAGGTAGACCTTCCAGGCCCGGAAGTCACCTTCGTCGATGGCGGCCTGTACGTGCTCGTCGACCGCGGTGACCTTGGTGCGGATGAGGGCGGCGGCGAGGTCGTCGGGGTCGGGCTCGTGGGGGAGCTCGACGGGGGCGGTGATTTCCTTGCGGACGTCCTCGATGTCCAGGCCGGCGGCGAGGCCGTACAGGATGTCCTTGGACAGCAGCGGGGCGCCTTCGAGGAGCTGGTCGAGTTCGACGCTGTCGGTGACGGCCAGGGCAAGGTCGATGAGCTGGTCGGCGACGCCGAGTTCGCGCAGCTGTCCGGCGTCGTACGCGGCCAGCAGCGGTGGCGTCGGCTCCGGTTCCGGCGCGATAGGGGCGGGTTCGGGTGTGACGGCTGGAGCGGTGCCGTCGGGTTCGGCGGGGGTGAGGGTGATGCCGGCGCGGCGCAGGGCACTGTCACCGACGACCGCGAGGTCGACGAACTCGATCTCGCCGGTGACGCGGTTGACGGCGACCTGGAGTTCTTCGTAGACGTCCCTGCGGTGGCGGACGGCGATGACCAGCCAGTGTTCGGTGCCGTCGGCGTCGACCCCGGTGGGGGTGAGCAGGGCCCGGTACGACTGGTTGATCTTGGCCCGGTGGATCCGGGAGTCGCCCTTGAGTTTCTTCTTGTCCAGCCCCGGCTGGTCGGGGTTTTTCCGGAAGATGTGGCAGAAGTCGTAGAACTGGGCCTTGACCGAGCGGTCGAGCTTGTACAGCTCCTGTTCGGCCTTGCGGTACAGGCTGAGCCGGGCGGTCATCGGGTGGTGCCTTCTGTGTCGGGGAGCTGGTCGATCAGCTCGTCGAGGTGGTCCAGCCAGTCGGCGGCGCTGCGTACGGTCCAGCCGGCTTCGCCGTAGGCGGTGTCGCGGCGTTGTGCCTCGTGGTCGTCGTCGCCCTGGTGGGCGGGCACGATGGCGATTTTGATGCCGGAGCCGTCCCAGGCGAAGTCGGCTGGCCAGCGGCTGCTGCCCAATTCGAAGCCGAAGACCGGGGCGCGCTTGCCGCGGGCGGCGAGGATTTCGGCGATGCGGAGGAGGTCGGGTGCCTCGTCGGGTTCCTCGCGCAGGATCTCCAGGATCTCCTCGTCCCAGGCGGCGTCGCGGAGCATGCGGTCGATAGCGGCCTCGGCGGCCGAGTCGTGGCCCGGATCGCGTAGGGCAGGCTGGTCCGTGGGCCCCGGTGTGACGGGCGCGGGGGCGCCGATGAGGGAGTCGAGTTCGCCGAGGCCGCCGCAGGCCGCGAGGATCTCGACCTCGAAGTCGGCGGCGCGGCTGGTGGCGAGCTGGACGCCGTCGCCGCCTGCGAGGGAGAGGAATTGGGTGAGGTTGGTCCAGTACAGCCAAGCCCGCCAGCGCAGCTTGTGCTCGTCGCTGTCCAGCACGGCGTCCGCGTCGTCCAGGACGGTCAAGGCGGTCCAGCGTGGGGTCTCGGGGTCGGCGGCATCCAGGGCGAACACGATCGGCAGTCCGCTGGCGTCCTGGGTGCGGAAGACGTGGACGGGTCCGATGCCGGCGGCATCGGGTGCGACCGGTTTGTCGTGGCGTCCGGTGGCGGTGAAGGCGGCCAGTTGCTCGCGCAGCGCCGTCACGAGTTCACTGCGCCGTCCGGTGGCGGCGACCGGAGTGGCGCCGGGGGTGGCGACCAGGCCGGTGACCAGTGCGCGGGCCCGGCGGGCCCAGCGGGTGGGCTCGGGGTCGCGCAGGTAGGCGATCAGCGTGTCGATGGGGTTAGCGAAGACCGCCTCGGTGAAGTGGGCGCGTTGCCCTCCGTACTGCTCGTATGCGGCCTTGGCCTGCTCCTGGGCGGTGCCGGAGTAGGGGGGCCAGACCGGCTCGACCCGGGTGGGGCGCTGTTCGAACAGGTCGATGTCGGCCCATGTGACCTGGAAGACCGTTTCACCGGCGGCGCGCAGCCTGGTGCGCTGGGCGGCGTCGGTGGCGATCCGATTGTGCTCGCTGCTGGCGTGGAAGCGGAACCCTTCGAGGTAGACCTTGATGCTCTGGGTGGGGCCGTCGACCCGGGTGAAGGTGAAGTCGGTGCGGGTGCCTTCGAGCTGCTGCTGCGCGGTGAGCCGCCAGTGGACCACCTCGGAGCCGCTGGTGAAACGCAGGTGCCCGCTGGCGTGCCCGTCCTCCTCCAGGGCAGCATCGTCGGTGACGGTGACCCAGTCGCGCAACGCGGCCAGGAAACGGGCCTCCAGGTCGGATTCAACCTGCTTGTCCAGGCCGACCAGCCCAGTGTGGTCGACGTCGGTGATGTTCCAGCCGTCCTCGCCGTTGCTCTTGAACAGCAGCGACTCCAGCATGGCCAGCGCCGAGGCGCGCGAGACGATGTCCTGGAACTGCTCGGGGGTGTAGCGGTGCAGGCAGCGGTGGCAGGCCCGGCGGCGTTCCCCGGCGCACTCGCACTGCTTGAGCATCTCGTACGCCTTGGCAAGGGTCTCGCGAAAGGCGTCCCGGTCGGTGAGCCGGTCCAGGTAGCCGGTGCCGCCGGGGAGGGAGTCGAAGAGCACCAGGAACCAGCGGCGCTCTCCGCTGTCGGTGTCCGGCATGGAAGCGACGGTGGTGTCCAGGTGCTGTGGATCGCCGCCGAAGTGCAGGTCCACACCCAGGCGCAGGGCGGCGCGGAAGGAGTGCACCTTGGCATCGACGTCCGCGGTCGCGGCCGGGATCAGCACCCGCAGGGCTTCGGTCTGCAGCTTGTGGGCGAGCAGCACCGGCTCCTGCGAAGTGCCGTCGCGCTTGCCTCGCCGCAGCGGGCACCACGGGCGGTGATGCTTGAGCTGGGGGTTGCGCGCGGCCGAGGAGCTGAGGGCGTCGGTGTCGTGGTCGAAGACCGGTTTGCCGTCCGCGCTGGCCGCCCCGCAGGCGGTGCACACATGGAAGGGGTTCAGGCGCACCAGGTGCCCGGCGAAGTCATCGCGGGCTGGGGCGTCGTAACGGACCGGACCGACATTGATCCGGCGGATCATGGCACTGCGGCAGTAGTCCACACCGAAGGTCTGGTGCTCGTGCCGCCACGAGCCGGGCTCGATGTCCTCCAGCGGGATGTCAACCGCGTCCACGACGGTGTAGAAACGCCGGTCGCGTTCGTCTTTGTCGTCCCGGATGCGGGCATCCTCCCGCTTGTCGCGCGAGGTCACCGTTGCTGGCTCGACGACCTGGAACAGGCATGACCCGTCATCGGCGATGTGGCTGGTGTGGCAGCGCGGGCACGGGGAGCGGTCGTCGGTGGCGTTCTCGGTACGCACAAAGCCGCAGCCCGGGCACACCCGCCAGGTACGCCACTCCTGCCGGCCGCCGGTGGCGATCTCCAGGCCCGTGATCTCGTGCCGGTGGCCGTTGACGTAGAAGGTGTTGCCCGGGGCCAGCTCCGAGAGGGCGTAGCGGCGGGGCCGCTCGTATGCGGTCGTCTTGGAGCTGAAGACCACCTTTCCCGTCTTGGGGTCGACGCCCTCTTCCCCGTACAGGGTCGCGGACAGCGTGGTCGTGGAGTCGATCAGCTCATAGTTGGGCAGCAGCCCCAGGTCGCACAGAGCGCTCTGGGCAGTGGTGTCGCCCAGGTCCAGCAGTCGCTTGCCCACCCCGCGGCGTTCGGCGTCGAGTTCGGCCTTCTGCCGTGCCTGTTCGGGATCGGTGTCGTGCAGCTCGTCGTGGGCATCGTCGATCGCCCTCAGCCGATCCCGCAGTGCCTGCCCGCCGCGACGCCACTCGCGTTCGGCATCCTCCACCTTGCCGCGGAGTTCATGCGTCGCGTACTTGCGCAGGTCGGCCTGGGCCTGGTCATTGACGCCGGTGGGGAACATCTGTAGGAACCCCTCGACCAGGGTGTCGCCCTGGGCGATCGCCAGATCCACCAGATCCAGGAGATAGCCCGAGGGCCCGAACAGCGCCGGTGCCTTGTTGGGCAGCGCGCGCAGCACGATGCCGTCCGCCCGCACCAGCCGTCCGGCCGCTGCGAGATCGAGGAGGTGTGCCAGGTACTGGCGGCGCAGGATCTCCACCGCCGACAGGTAGCAGCCCGGCGGGACGATCGTCCCGGCGATCAAGTCCTTGGGCCGTTCCAGGAAGTACAGGTCCCGGCGGCGCCGGTCGGGGATCGTCAGCAAGAACGCGTTGCCGGTACGGCGCCCGGCCCGGCCCACCTGCTGGGCGTAGCCGGCCGGACGGCGCGGCAGCGCGGCCAGCACCACGGCGGACAGGTCACCGATGTCGATACCCATCTCCAGCGTCGGGGTGCAGGACAGCACATTGGGGTCCTTGAACCCCCCGCCCCGCTTGAACGCCTCCTCCACCTTCTCCCGCTGCGGGCGGGTGAGCATGCCGGTGTGCTCGGCAGTCACCACCTGATAGGTGCCCGCCTTGCGGTACAGGCGCCGGTAGTAGTCCTTGGTGTAGTCGCGGTCGCGATGGTGCTTGCCCAGCCCCTCGGGCCGGTCGCCGGCCACCAGGCGGCCGGTGCGGCACCGGTAGGACGGGCAGGGCTGCCCGTGCCACTGATCCAGCAGCGACGGATGGACCGTCTGCTCCCAAAAACACACCGGGCAGCGCACATACGCCTGCCCCACCTGCGTGTCGTCCAGCAGCAGCGCCTCAATGTTCCCCGGCTTCAGCCCGTACACCCGCACCGAAGTGTCGTTCGGGGTCCGCGCCGACAGCAGCCCGGCGGACGCCAGTTCCGGCAGAAGGCGGCTCCAGAACTCCGGGGCTGACTCACGCGGAAGTTCCAGGCAGCGCCCGGCCCACCGCTCGTACCAGGACAGCCGGCCCGTGGCGAAGTCGAACTCACTGCCGCCCTTGGGCTGGCTCAGCAAGAACACCGGCGCCGCGACACGGGAAGGGAAGGCCCGCATGCCGGGCGCGCGCTGGCCCCAGATGAAATACCGGCTGGTGCCGGCCTCGTCGACGTACTTGCTCAGCCACGTGTGACTGACCGCGCCCCGGGTCCGCAGCCGCTCCAGGAAGACCCGCAGGAAGGCGAGATACCGGGCGTCGTCCTGCTCCACCGGCGGCAGACCGGCACGCTCGGGATCCATATGAACAGCCTTGACCAGCTCGATCGCCGCGGCCGGATCCTCGATCCGCACCTGCGCTGCGGCGGTACGGGTCAGCTCCAGGGTCCGGCCGTTACGGGAGCGGAACCCGAACTCCATCAGCGTCTCGAACGCCAGCCGCTGCCCGATCAGCCGCCACGTCTTCAGATCCCCACCGCGCCCCTGGCCCGACAGCAGCCGGTCCACGCCCTTGAAGCCATGCAGATCAGGCGGCACCACCGCGGCCAGGGTGTCCTTGTCCGTGGTCGCGTCCACAACGTCCGCGATCAAGTCATGCAGAGCCGTCGGCTCGTCGTGCTTCAGATGCTTGGCCAGCAGAGCCCGCAGCGAGAACGTGTAGGAGCGGTTGGCGACGAACCCCGCCCGGTGCGCGGCATCTTGCACCGAGTCGTTGAACATCAGCGTCTTGTCCTCGCGGAGCTTCTTGTCCAGCTCCCCGCCGGTGAACAGCTGGGTGATCGACGCCGCCGCCAGCGCGGCCGCCCCGGTACCCAGGAAGCGGATCGCATTGCGCTCACCGCAAGCCGGGCACCAGTCCTCCTTCGCCGCCGTGTTCGCCGTCTCACCGAAGTGGACCAGGACGAACGCTGAGTCCCGGTCCGTCAGCCGCGGATCCTTGCTCTCCTTGTCGTAGTCGTTGAGCGGGTCAGGCAGCCGCAGCCGCTTATGCGCGCCATCCAGCACCATCAGCAACCCGCCGGCGCTCTGCAACGCCGACGAACCGCCCCGGCCCGTACGCCCACTGGCCGGCATCACCTGCGTTCCGGAACCCTCCCTAGCCTCCCGGTCGGTGGCCGCGATCAGATTCCGCACCCGGATCTTGTCCTGGCCGGTGGAGGCACGACGGATCTTGTACGTGTCGAACTGGACGTCCCGGTCGTCACTCTCCGGCGAGAACACCGCCCAGCCCGACCGCCCGCAGTCCCGGCAGTACACCGCCGGCAAGAACAGGTTCGCGCTCTGCCCGGACGTCGCGGTCGTCACCGGCGCCGTACGGTCACCGTCCGACGCCCCACCATCGCCCGTCCCGGCCACGTCCCAGCGGAACTCCGCGTTCGGCCACGGCAGCACGCCACGCAGCAGCCGGGACACCGACCGCGCCCACTGATGCACCTCCACATGGACGAACGGGCGCGGCTCGCCTGGCGCCGAGTCCGGATCGCGGGCGTAGGAGAGCAGCGCGACGAGGCGCGCCAGCGCCTCGGCGGCCTGCTCCGGGTGCTGGGCGATCGACTGCGTCCAGGTAGCCGCCCCGGCCCGCCACATGATGTCCAGCACCTCGGCGCTGGTCTTCACCTCACCGCCCAGCGCATGCATCACCGCCTGGGTGAACAGATGCCGCTTCAGGTTCCCGCCCAGCACGAACGGATCGTCATCGCGGGTCCCCGTCACCGCCTCGATCAGGTCCAGCAAAGCCTCTTCGTCCGACGTCGGGTCCGGCAGCGCCAGCAACTCGTCCGGCGACGGCTGCGGCATACGCATGTTCAGCTCATCAAGGCGGATGAACTCCGCAACCGACAGCCGGTTCTCCCCGACGATCGACTCCGCCGTGAACTCTGTCCCGAAGACCTGTGTCGCCACCTCCAGCAGGTCCGCCAACCCGTCCCGGTCCGTGCCTGACGCAAGCGTCGCCGAGGTGGCCACCGGGCAGATGCGACCCAGCGGACGCCCCGGTTCGGACGCCCCTACCGCAGACGCCAATCGCCGCAGCAGCATCGCTACATCCGTGCCCTGCGCACCGTCGTAGGTGTGGAACTCGTCCACCACCACGTACCGGATATCCGCATCCCGCCACAGCGGCACATCATCCGAACGCTGCAACAGCAGGTCCAGCATCTTGTAATTCGTGATCAGGATGTCCGGCGGCGACAGCTGCATGTCCGAGCGCCGGGTGCGGACCTTGTCGTACCGAATGGCAGCCTTGTCACCGATATACAGGCCGGCCGACAGCTTCCCGAGCTCCGCCTCGTTCCCCGTCAGCAACTCGTTGATGCGCTGCGCTTGGTCGGTGGCCAGCGCGTTCATCGGGTACAGGAACACCGCCTTGATGCCGGTCTTCCCCGCCGCCCGCTCGCGCCGGCAATGGTCCAGCACCGGGTAAAGGAACGACTCCGTCTTACCCGAGCCGGTACCCGTCGTTACCAGCGTCGGCTCCGGCGTATGCCCGTTCGCTGAAGTCAGCCGCGCGAACGCCTCTGCCTGATGCACATACGGCGTCCAGCCCTCCCGCTGCCACTCCAGATGCTCCAGCCACTCCGGGCCAGCGACCGTGAACGGTGTACGGATCCGCAGGTACGGTCCCCGGAACATCCCCGAGGTCTCATCCCCGAGGAACCGGTGCAGCGCTTCCCGCGCCCTTTCGTCAGCGAGGGCATACGTCGTCGACAGGTACTGCAGCAGGCTCTCCTTGAGCCCTCGCGCCTCCAGAGTCGGCCTCACGGCTTCGGCACCTCCTGTCGCTCCGGGTCCCACTCACCGCGTGCAACGGCGGCGTTCAGCCGGGCCTGGAACACGGCGTGCGCCTCGCGCATCTCCGATTCACGGTCCGCCTTGTAGAACGGGGCCTTGTAGCCCTCTGGCACGGGGGCGCTATCCGAGGCCGCTCGGTACGCCTCGAACTGCGCCCATGTCTCCTTCGACTGCCGCTGTCCGATCGTGCGCGCGTTACCCGCCAGTTTGGAGCCGTCGGCGTCGAACCAGGTCACGGCCTCGTACTTCTGGAGCACGGGGAACCGGCCCCGGTACGCGGCGATGAGTGCGTCGGCGTCCATCCCGAGCCAGACAGCAACCAAGGCGTCGATCTCGACCAGCGCGGATCGGCGGGCCCGCTCGGTTCGGAGGGGGGTATCGGGCCGCCAGGACGGCGTGACGCCGTGGAGGGGCTGGAGGCCGGGCCAGGGGCGGGCCCAGCGTTCGCGGTCGGGCCAGGTGGGGTCGTACAGCTCAGACCAGATGTCGGTATAGGCCCGAGTCAGGCAGTTGAGGCGCAGGGCACGGAGTAGGAGGGCGGAGGCAAGGGGATGGTTGGGGGCGGGGGCTGGCATGGCTTTGGCGCCCTTGACCTGTAGATCGCCTCGACCGGTTGCCCGGAGGAAGTAGTCCAATGGAAGCGAGGCCCAGAAACCGGCGACCAGCGCGGTGAGGCCGTTATCGGGCATTGCAAGGCTATGTACGGCATGGATATGCGCCGTGCCGGGCGGAACAAGGGCTGAGTAGAGGGCTCGCTCAGTGTTGGGAGCGACCAGCCGGCGCCAGGCGAGTCGATGGAAGGCGGCATAGCGCCGACGGGCTCTCTGCTCAAGCAGCGCATCGATCTTCTCCGGGCTGACCTGCTCCTCAGCGACGTGGTCAATGCGTGCGATCTGCTGTCGTGCGCGAGTGACTGCTCTGTCGCTTGCTCTCATTCGAGTAAGGGCTTGGTGATCGATCCAACGGTCCTGCTCGGCCAGATACTCAGAGGTCCGGCCCTTCGCCCGTACGTACGCCGTATCAGGCACGAAGTCCGACGGGAGCACGACGAGATCGGCGCCGTACGGATCGTTGCTATTGGCGTCGTGGCGCTTGAAGACAGGGGTGGCGACACTCAGTTGGGTGCCCTTGAGAATCACCTTGCGCCAGCGGTCCGGCTGATAATCCTGGCCCGTGGTCGGTTCGGGTCGGTTGTAGTCGATCAGGTTGTCCTTTTTGGCACCGCTCTCGTCGTATCCGCGTGTGATTTGCGGCAACAGTGGGCCAAGCCGCAGCGGGTAGTCCGCCAGGGCCTCGATTGCCAAAGCTTCCCCCGTACTGACGGGGAAGAGTAGACGGGCCTGCTCGACGGGTTGCCCTTCCTCGTCCAACAGGCGTTGCCATACCGAGAGTAGCCCCCTGTCGACCCGGACGAGGCGGGCCCGGTGCGGCCGCTCGTCGAACTCACCATTGCGATAGCGGACACCTGGCACATCACCCGAACCATCGTGCTGCGCCGAGTACCGCAGCGCGTCCGTGGAAACCAGCCACGACAAATGGTCGAAACCGATCTCTCCAGGCTGTCCGTAGATATGCACCCCGAAGTGGGCAGTATGGCCGACCGGCTCGGGGAAGAAACGCTGCCCGGAGTTGACGAAGTCACCGTGAATCCGGAGTCGCCGGTACGCTGCCTGGCGCAGGCTTGCCTCCTTGTCACCGGTGAAGTGCGTGTCCGGGTGAACCATCCCGGCAGTCCCGTCCGCCGACATGTGCGCCCAGACCTGGCACATAAACGCCCGGTACAGGTCGGGCTGGGTTCCCGTCAGCAGCGGGTACATCTGGGGAGAGCCAAACACCGCCACTTGCGCGCTGGTGTTGGTCAGCTCCCCGAGCACGTACCGGTACACCACCGAGGACTCCAAGAGAGCTGAGCGTCGTCGTTCCTTCTCAGCTGTGGCCGCCTTGGGCTCCAATTCGAACCACGGCTCGTGTTCGGCGAGGACAGCCGACTCGTTCCATCGGGGCCGGACCCACGGGGGGTTGCCAACTTGGAGATCGAAGCCTCCGCCTTGTGCGAAGACGAGGGCGAATTCTAGCTCCCAGTGCAGGAAGCCCTGCTCATCGGCGATGTCGCGCACGGCCCGCATCCAGGGAAAGCGTTGTCCTGGGTCAGTCGTGTCCATGCCCATGAAGCCAGGGAGTGTCTCTTCGAAGGCCTTGAGGGCAGGCAGCGTTTTGAGGCTGTCAAGGAGAGTGCCGTCGGGGACGTCTGCTGTGCCGAGCATGGCCTCCAGGAAGTCCAGCCAGTCGTCAAGGTCCCTGAGAGGAATGGACGCACGCCGCTCTGGGGCTTTCGCCTTCGGCGTGGTCTTCTTCGGCGTGCTCGTGCCGATTTGTTTGGTCTCGATGACCAGTTCGTCGTCGGCGGTAAGTTCGAGGTCGTCGAAGGAAGTTTGCTCGGGCCCCAGCGCGAACAGCGCGGTGGCCTCGACGAAGCGCGGCTCCGATTTCAGGACCGGCGGTGCTGAAGAATCGGCAGTTGCTGGTTCCGGTTCCGGAATCAGTGGCACGTCGCCGAGCAGTTTGCTGAGGCTGTCCACCCCGCTGAACGTGGTGCGTGAGGTGTATTCGCTGTCCGTGCCGTCCAGCAGCGCGGCCTTGTCTACCTGCCAGAACCACAGGGCGCACCAGGCGTCCATGACCTTCTTGAGCCGCCAGTAGGGGGTGTCTGCGGCGTTGAAGAGGTCTTGGTAGACCTTTTCCTTCGGTACGGCCTGGTCGGGATGCTGGAGGAAGGCATATTCGGGGTCGGTGGGCTCGGCGCCCCAGACGTCGATCCTGCGGGAGATCTCCTGTTCGGAGAGCTTCATTCGCTTGACGACGACGGACCACAGGAACTCGGCGCGCCGGGTGGCGTCACGCAGCCGCGTGAACTGCGAGGAGGCTTCTTCCCTCGGCTTGCGTGTCTGGGGGTGGAGCTTGGGGGTGCCGTCCTTGTTTAGGTGGGTGGTGCTGCGTCGGGGCCGCTGGAGGATGCCCTTTTTCCAGGTGGCGAGCTGGGCGACCTGGCCCGAGGCGAGGTCCTTGGCTTCTTTGGAGCCCGTGACTGCTGCCCAGCCGGGGCTCGGCAGCAGGAACTGGTGGACGGCGTCCTGCGGCAGCGGTTGGGGTTCGCCGTCCTTGAGGAAGGGCAGCGGGGTTGGGGCGAGCGCGCCTTTGGCCTTCAGCCACGCCTTGTCGCTCGATGCGACGTCGTCGCCGGCGTATACGGCCCGTCGGGCGCCGATGAGGGAGTTGCCTCGGCGCAGGTGGAGGCCGAACCAGGGGGCCTGCATTCCGGGGTGCATGGTGTTGAGCCAGAGCGAGACCTCGGCGAGTTCGACGCCGGTGGGGTTGAGGTCGACGCCATAGGCGTTGTGGAGGGCGACGTAGGCTCGGGCTCTCTGCTTCTCCGTGAGGACGTCGGCGTTGGGGATGGATTTGCCGAGTTCGTCTTGGCGGCGTCGGAGGTATTCGTCGGCGACTTGGTTGATAGCCTCGTTCAAGAAGGCGCCAGAGCCCAGGGCCGGCTCGCAGATCTTGTATTTGAGCAGGTCGGCGGCGCGGGTGGTGATTGTGTTGCCGTCGCTGTCGCGCTCTTGGTCGAGGCGGTGCTTGAGGGCGAGTTCGACGGTGACCTGAGTGAGGGACTCAGGGGTGTAGTACGAGGCGGAGGTCTCGCGGTCTCGGCCAGCGAGGCGGTAGACGAACTCGCCCTTCGCGTATTTCCGGGGGCCGCGCAGGCCCTTGCGGGCGTCTTTCTCGCTGTAGTGGACCAGGGTGTTGTCGGGGTACTGGTTCTGTCGGTGGGAGGGGATGAGCCAGGACCCTTGCTCGGAGTCGCCGCCCTTAGCGACCTCGCAGAGTTCCTCTTTGGCGATGATGCCTGTGTAGGACATCAGGCCTTCGTAGACGGCGCCGAGCTGGTTGATGCCTAGGTTGCGGTAGGAGATGAAGCCGCCGCGTTCGCCGCGCTTGCTGGCCTTTTTCGTGGTCAGCAGCCGCAGTACTTCGTGGAGGGCGGTGTTGCGCAGACGCAGGTCCAGCCAGCGCGGGTCGTCGTCCTCGTCGCCACGGGGATCGAGGACGCCGCGCCCGATGAGACGGATGGCGGTGGGCTCGAAGAGTTCACTGCGCAGGGGTTCGAAGCGCAGGCCGCGGTCTTCGCTGCGGCGGGCAGCCTTGGCCTTGCGGGTCTCTTCGTCGTCGCCGGGCTGATCGTCGTCGGTTTCGCTGCCGTACCGGCGGTGACCGAAGTTGACCTTGGCGAACAGGACGTCGAGTGATTCGTACAGGTGGAAGCCGTTCTTGGCTTCCTCTTCGATGAGTTCCTCGTCGCGCTCGACGAGTTCACGCAGCCGGGCCATGGAGTAGCCGGCCTCGTAGCTTCCGTCGTCGGCGGGAAGGATGCCGAGTTCGGGGCGGGCCTCGGCGTACAGCAGGAAGAGAATGCGGTAGAGGTAGCGCAGACATTCGCGGGTGAGTTCCCGGGCGAAGGGGATCTTCGGGCTCTCGATGTCGGCTGGCGTGGCGGCGTTCTCGGGCTCGGCCATCCGCTGCAGGACTTCGTTGGCGATGATCTCGACAGAGCGCTGGAGGCCAAAGCGCAGTTCTCCGGAGACACCGGCGGCGTTGTCGCTGGATGCCTTGAGGAGGCTGTCGATCAGCGGGGCCTGGTCGTTCTCGCCGGGGCGGAGCATGTCCAGGCTGAACAGTGCGGCGATGGTGGCGAGTTCACCCTGCTGGGTGCGGTCGTTGCGTTCCAGGGCGGCGTCGAGGCTGGCCGCGAGGTAGCGGCCTTCGTTCCAGGCGTTGCGGTCGGCGAGGAGGATCACGCCGCCGTGGAGCAGCAGGACGAACCGCGGGTGCGGTCCGCCGGGTTCGCCGAGTTCGCTCTGGAACAGCCAGGAGGCCAGGGCGGCACCGGTCTCGTAGATCTCGCTGGCGCTGACACGCAGGGGCGACAGGAGGCGCCCGGGGCCGTCGGCGTCGAGGGCGGTGTCGTTGTCAGCGGCCCAGCCGCAGTCGATGGCTACGATGCCGTGGCCGTGGAAGGCCACGGGCAGGGCGATGTCGCGGCCGGCGCGGTGGACGGTGAGATCGGTGGGTGCGCCGGCGTAGCCGAGGGCGCGCAGGATGTCCTGGTGCCAGGCGGCGAGGCGCTTGGTCCACTCGGGATTGTTGTGGGTGCGCAGCCGAGCGTCGTCATCCACATCACGCTGGGTGCTCTCGGCGAAATAGCCGCGGACGTCCTCGGCGAGGTAGACGCTGCGTAGGGCACGCAGTACCTCGCGTGGGGTCTTGCGGGGGTCGTTCTCGTCGCCCTCGCGCAGGGCCCAGGTGGTGAACAGGCCCTTCTTCAGGTCAGTGCCGAGCTGCTCGGCGAAGTAGTGCGCGGACAGGTACTCACCGCGGTTGGTGAAGGAGTCGAAGTCAGTGCTCATCTTGCGGCGGTGTCCCCTCCGGTAGCGGCGAGCGGCTCAAGGACGGCCAGCAGGCGCAGCATGGGATCGCCCGCCGTTTCGAGGGACTTGACCAGGCTGAGCCTACGGCTGGCGGTCAGGTCGACCCCCCGTTTGTCCGGACGTCCGCTGGCGAAGATGGCTTCCTGCTTCCAGTGGGTGACGCGCTTGCGGTAGGGAGCCAGGGTGGTCTCGATCTGCTGCCGGTAGTCGTTCTCGCGGGCCTTGAGGTAGCGAGTAGCTTCGTCGACGGCACCAGGGACGAGGGCCTTGAGACCGGCCATGTCACGTGGTGTGGCGCGACCCGGCATGCTGGGGCCGACGCCGTAACGCTCCAACAGGTCCGCGGTCAGCGGCAATGTAGCCGGGTTATCGGGGAGGCCTGTGACGGCCATCCATTCGACGACCGTGGGCCGACCGAGTGTGTTGGAGTAGATGCCCTGGACCAGGAACACCGGGCCGTCCACGGTGGCGGCGAGCACCGGGGCCTGGTGGCGGCCGATCTCGACGAGGACCTTGTCGGTGAGCCAGTCCAGGACCGGGTGTACGTCGGTGACGTAGGAGATGTTCGGCCATTGGGACTTGGAGGAGTCACGGGCGGCCTTCAGACGCGTGGCGGCGAGCTTCTTGGAGAAGGTGACGCGCATCCGCCCGGGCTCGGTCTTACTGGGCAGAATCCGCTGCTCGTCCAGGTAGGACTTGGGCAGCGACTTCAGCCGGTACAGCAGATCGCGCGGGGGCTCGAAGGCGATGGTGCCGTCGTCGTCCCGGCGCAGGGACAGCTGGTCCTCGGGGTTGGGGTGGCAGATCTGCCGTAGCGCCTCGTCGAAGTAGTCGGCCGTGGAGCCGAAGACCGTCGGGACCACCGCGCGGGGGACCTCCGGGTGCTCGGGCACGGCGCCGACCTGGCCGAGGAGGCCGGCCAGGAAGGAGGCGCCGCTCTGCTGGGACTGCTTGATCGACTCCTCAACGGTGCGGCCGGCGATCAGGTCCTGGGTGAGACGGGTCTCTTCCTCCTGGGCCCGGTACAAGCCGGTGACGGCCTCGGCCGACCCTTCGATCTTATGGGCCTCCTCCTCACGCTTGAGGAGCTTCTCGCCCACCAGGCGGTCATCGAGCGTGCGGGGCTGCCCGGTCGTCTCATCGGTACGCCATGGGATGTCGCTGGTGAGGACCAGCGCGCGGAACTGGGGCTGGTGTTCCTGGCCGTAGCGGTCGATGCGGCCGTTGCGCTGCTCGATGCGGATCAGGGACCAGGGCAGGTCGTAGTGGAACAGCAGGTGGCACTGCTGGTGCAGGTTGACGCCTTCGGAGGCGACGTCGCCGGTGAACAGGAGGCGCACCGGGTCATCGCGGAGCCCGAACTTCTCGACGATCGCGTTCTGTTCCTGGTCGGTGGTCGCATCGCCGTGCATGACCTGCACCGCACCGCCGAAGCCGAGCCAGGGCTTGTTCTCATCCGGGCTGGTACCTCGGGGGAAGCCGAGGGCCGCCGGCACGGTCTCGGCCAGCCACTTCAGGGTCGGGATCCGTTCGGAGAACACCACGACCCGGGTCTCCGAGCCGGGCCCGACGTCCAGGGCGCGCAGCTCGTCCAGCAACGCGGCCAGCTTCGCAGAGTCCTGGTCCTGGATCTGCTCGACCAGCGCCTGCAGGTCCACCAGGGCCGCTCGCTCCGCCTTTCGGGCTGCCTCGCGGACCGCCGGGTCCACGGGCCGCATCTGCTGCCTGCCGCCGTTCGTCGGCTTCTCCGCGGGCGGCTTGTCGAGGGTCTTGATCCGGGTCTTGACCGTCTCCCGCAGGGCCTCGTGCGAGGACAGGAACGACTTCAGCAGCTGGTACGGGATGAGCTGGTAGGTGCTGGCAGACGGTACCGCCGGGTCGCCGGGGATCCAGCGCGAGGCCAGCTCCGCGAAGACAGCCAGTTCCTTCTCGCTGGCCGGCGCATGGATGGGCTGCGACGGTCCACGGTCCGCCCACGCGCCCTTGAGAGAGTCGCGCACTTCCGCCGAGGTTTTCGTGCGGCGGATGTACAGGTGGTCGAGGTCCTTCACCTCGTACTTGGACGGGTCGGCGATCGCAGCCTCGTCCAGCATCTTGATCAGCTCCGCGAACGACGACGCGTCACCGTTGTGCGGTGTCGCCGAGGCCAGCACCAGCGCGTCGGTCTTCCCGGCCAGCAGTCGGGCCAGCGTGTTGTTCTTCGTTCCGCGATTGACCAGGTTGTGCGACTCGTCGATGACGACCGCGTCCCAGTCGGTGTGCTCCAGGTGGTGCGCGTACACGTCGCTCTTCAGCGTGTCCACGGAGATGATCACGCGCTTGAAATACGCGAACGGATTACGGCCGGCCGGGATCTCCTGCTGCACCCGCTGAATGCCCGTTGAGTCCAGCCGCACCAGCGGGATCGCGAACCGGGTCCACAACTCGCGCTGGAACTGCTCCAGCACATGCTGTGGCGTCACCACCAGGATGCGCTCCCCGCGCCCGCGCCGGATCAGCTCCGCCAGCAGCACCCCGATCTCCAGGGTCTTACCGAGTCCCACCACGTCCGCGATCAGGATCCGTGGCTGGGGGTTCTTCATCGACAGCGCCAGCTCCGCCGGCCGCAGCTGGTGGACCTGCTGGTCCATGAGGAAACTGTCCGCGAAGGCCAGCCCGTGCTCGGTCTGCGGCAGGAACGTCTTGCGCATGACCGCTTCCAGGAACAGCCGCGCCTTGCGGTGGTTCGGGGAGTTATCGGGCCGCAGCTCCGTCTCACGCGGATCCAGTACCTGGATCGCGTCCAGCCGGTCGTAGAAGACGGCATCGACACCGCGGACGAACGACGAGACACCGGTGACCTCGACCATCCACCCGTCATGCCGGGTGCGGGTGACCTTGCGGACCAGCCACAGCTCGTCGCGGACCAGCACCTGAGCGCCGGGCGCGTAGCCCACCGACGAATACCGCCCGTCCGTCGTGGCTTCCTCGGGCTCCCAGGCTTCCCACAGGCCATCGCCCTGACCGGCCTCAGCCCCAGTGCCAGCCTCGACGCTCAACGTCCGCTCCGATCCTTCACCAGCAGCACCGACTGCTGCCCATACCCGCCGTGCGCGGCCCACCCCGCGCACACGGTCCCATCAGCTTCTCATCAAGCGCCGACAGCGCCGCCCACCCTTCACAGAGCCGGATGTACTGCGTACTCCGCCCGCAGCTCCTGCGCCACTCGTCGTGAGGCTGGGGGCCGGCCCGGCCGTGGACGGGGCCGCCGTGGTGCCTCCGGCCCCGTCGGCGGTTCCATCGGTTCGGGCTCGGGCTGTCGTTCCTCAGGCTCTTCTGATTCACCCGCCGCCTGGACCCCGGGCGGGACATCGAGAGGGCTGGCCAGATCCTCAGCCTCAGCAACCGCGCCCTGTTCCTCAAGCAGCTTCTCGAACGAGGGGGACAAGGGCTCACCGGAACGTGCGGCGGCGTGCGGGGCAGCCGTACGCGTGATGAGGGCCAGCCGCGCCTCCGCCGGTGCCACCCCTGCAGCAGACAGCAGTTCCGCGCAGGTCTTGGCAACGACGGACAACGTCGGCCTGGCCTCCGGCTCATGCGCGAGCATCGATCCGAGGAGGGGCGTCAGCCCGGTCGGCACACCCTTGAGATCTGGGGCGATCTCGGCGTTTGTGACCTGAGCTGCGATGGCTTCCCAACGCGACCCGTCGTACGGATAGTGACGCGTCGCCGCATACAGCAGGACAGTCCCCAGCGCGTAGACATCCGCCGCCGGCGTCACCTGCGGGTGCCCGCCGGCCTGCTCCGGCGGCATGCAGCGCACCGTACCGATGATCATCCCACTGTGCGACAACGACTCCTGCGAGGCGTCCATGAACGCCCCCAGCCCAAAGTCGATGATCATGGGGCCGTCGTCACCCAGGATGATGTTCTGCGGCTTCAGATCTCGGTGCAGCAGACCGGCCGCGTGCACTGCCCCCAGCCCCTCGGCGAGCAGCGCACCCAAACTCGCCACCAGCACCATCGGCAACGCGCCATCGCTGTCCACGCACTCCAGCAAAGTGCGGCCAGGCACGTACTCCATCGCGAGCCAGGGCCGGTCCGCATACGGGTCGGCATCCAGGAACCGGGCCACCCTGTTGGTCCCCACCACCGTCCGGGCTATCAGAGCTTCCTTCTCGAAGCGCGCCCGCGTCACGGGATCCAGCTTGTCGCTGCGGATCACCTTCACCGCCACCGGGTCGCCCGCCGGCGAATAGGCGAGGTACACCTCACCCATCCCGCCCGAGCCGAGTTCCCGCGCCACCGTATAGCGGCCAATCCGCGTAGGTGCCGCGCTCATCAGTCCCAACTCACCTCTCGCCCGCGCCCCTCCGCTCAGGGCTATCGCTCTCGATCACCCTAACTGGCTGGGCTGGTGGTCTGAGAGCCTTTGGGCTTCGCTCTACGGACGGCGGCCTGCTTGATCGAGAGGGCCCATGGGACGAGTGCGGTAGTCGAGCGTTCGACTTGCGGCCGCGGCCGCGACCCTGGGGCGGATCCTCCGATGCGCGCCTCGTCGCGTCCGTCCGTCGCGCGAGCTGCCGTCTGATGCCTCAGGTCTGGCTGGTGCTGCTCAAATCGTTGAGGAGAGCGTCAGCGACCGCTTCCTCATAGAGGGCGCGGTTCGCCTGTTGCATGGCTCGGGCGAGTTCTGCATCCCAGGCAGTGGGGTAGGGCTTGCCGCTGAGCGGGATGTGGTCGTTGTCCGTGGCGATGCCGGTTCGGTAGTCCGCTGCCGTCATCATCCAGGGGCGGGCCTGGTGGCGGGTGATGAGCTGGTTGGTCATGTCGATCCCGGGCCAGTCGAAGTCGCCGTGATACTGCAGGGTTCCGCCACCGTGGATGATGGCGCGGGCCAGTCGGTGGAAGGCGGTCGAGGGACGGCCTTCGGTGCAGATCAGCGGGGGGCTGTCGGGTCCGAGTTCTCCGGTTGCGCGGCGTAGGACGGCCGGGTTTTCGCACACGTAGACGGTCGGCAAGCTTACGGCGATGGGCAGGGTGATGAGCTGGTGGAGGGTGATCTGGAACGGGGTGCCGTAGGTGGCGGCGCTGGTGAGCCACTCGCCGAGTCCCTTTCCTTCGGCAGGGAGATTGAGGACCAGGACCCGGCTGGCGAGGTCGTCCACGATGACGTCGAAGGCGTCCCACAGGTCACGTCGTGCTTCGGCTCCGGGCGCCAGGGCGGTGTTCTGGGCTTGGGCCAGGGCGCGCAGGACGAGGGTGGGGAGGGAGCCGCGGCCGTGGTTGAGGGCTTTGGTGTCGCCGGTGGCTGTTTCGGCGAGGGCCGGCAGCATGAGCGGCGGTGCGTCGGCGGGCCGGGCGTGGAGGTGTTCGAGGACGCGAATGGCGTAGGTGAGTGCTTGCGTGTCGTCTTTGTTGATCAGTCCGGTCAGGGTGCCGTCTTTGGCGAGGGCGGTGAGCCAGTCCTGGTACCAGGCGTGAGCAGCATGGAGGGGGCTGGCCTCGGCGTGCGTGAGTAGTTGGCTTCTGGCGTGCTGGAGAGCGGCCTTCTCGGCGGGGCGGTTGCGCAGTGGGCCGCCAACCCGGGTGAGGAGATCGGTCAGTGGGGCTCCGGTGGCAGCTCGGACGGCGGTATCCAGGGCGGTGAGTCGCACGGTGATTTTCGTGGTTCCGGCGGGGCGGTAGGTGCCGGTGATGCCGATGAGGGCTTCGCGCTCGGCGTTGGTGGGCGTGGTGACGCTGATGGTGCCATCGAGTTGTCCGCCGGTGCGTTCCAGGGAGCGGCGGGCTGCGGCGAGGAGGCGCTCGTATGCGGGTTGCAGGTAGCGCTCGCCGGGTGGGGTGGGGGTGCTCATGCCTCGCTGTCCTCATCCGTGGCGTCGTTGGGGGTGTCGTGGTCGGTGAGGCCGGCGAGGAGTCCGTCGGTGACGGGGGCGTGGCGGCGTGGGGTGAAGCCGAGGATGTCGGCGGCCAGCTCGTCGGATCCGGGGTAGCCGAGGTCGTCGAGGATCTGCTGGCCATCCCAGAGCATCAGCATGGCGGAGACAGTGTGGCTCGCTTTGTCATAGTTCATGTCGTAGTGCGCGATGCTTGGGACGGTCGGGTAGGTGATCCACAGGTCGTGGCCGGTCATGAACAGGTCGAGATCGAACTTGACGGTCAGAGCGAGGAGGTCGGGCCGGTACTGCTCGTCGATGCCGGCAAACGCTTCGTCCAGCGCGATCAGCCGGGGGCAGGTGGGGTGGGCGGAGCCGTACTGGGCGTTGGCGGCGGCGAACAGAGGCAGGTGGATGGAAGCGGATTTCTCGCCTCCGGACATCTCGCTGTGCTTGGAGCGGGTGAGTTTCTCCTCCTTCTCTCCGGGTCGGGACAGCAGGAGCTCGAATTTGCGCCAGGCCCGGTAGTCCAGAACTTCGGCGATGACCTGTTGGTAGGTCTTGCGTCGGTCGCGGGCCTTGCCGGCACGGATCTGGCTGCGCAGCAGGGAGCGCATTTCGGCCAGTCCGCCGGGTCCCAGCGCGGAGGCGTCCTTCTTGAGGAGTTTGTTGACAGCACGCTGGGCGTCGGTGAGTCCTTCGGATTGCACCCAGCGGATGCCGATCGTGGTTCCGGACGACATGGGTTTGGCGCGGGTGTCGGTGTCCATGTCGTTGACCAGGTCGCGCGCATCGCGGGTGCGGGAGTGGATCTGGTCGGCCAGGCCGGTCAGGAGGGCGTCTTCGAGGACGGTGCGTTCGCGGTCTTCCAGCAGGATGCGCTGGTCGGCGACTTGCTCGGCCAGGCGGCGGCCAAACTCGGAGACGGGGGCCGGGCCGTCGCTGTCCGAGACGCGGGCGAGGATGATGTCGCCGTCCACGTCCCATTCCATGAGGTAACCCTGGTCGGACTCGGCGAGCGCGGTCTCCAGGGCCGTGAGCGCGGTGGAGATCTTCGTTGTGGTGGTCTTCAGGACGCTCTCGGTGGCCCGGCGGCCTCGGGTGACGGTATCGAGGGTGTCCAGGAGGACGGTCGTGGCTGCGGGCAGGGCGCTGCGGGCGGCATGTTCCGGGGCTAGCTGCGGCGGGGATGCGGTGAGCTGCGTGACCAGGCGGCTGGCGGCCTCTTCGGCGGTCGGCCACAGGCCGACCGGGGGCCAGGCGGTGTCGATGCTGGCGCCGAGGAGACGGAGCAGGTCGGGTCGGGTGTAGGGCTCCAGCCCTGCGGTTGTGCGCAGTTGTTCGGTCAGCGAGGTAGTGAGGGCCTCGCGGATGTACCGAAGGGCGTTGTCGGCGCCGGTGAGCCGGTTTTGTTGGGCGCGGGCCTCCTGGTCGGCTTTGTCGTAGGTGGTGTCAGCCTGCGCCAGCTTCGTCTGGGTCGCAGCGATCTGTGCGTGGATCTCCCGCAGGGGGGCGTCGAGCGTGCCTTCCTCGGTGCTCAGGCGCTCGGCGAGGGCCTCGTGGTCGCTCTTGCGGGCCTGCAGGGCCTCGGCCTGTTCAGTGCAGTCGGCGTTCAGGCCGGTGATGTTCTTGCGGCGGTCGGTGAGATCACGCTCGGTTTGGGTGATGGCGGTGCGGCCGGTATGCAGGTCTTTGGCCGCGGTGGCGAAGTCGCTGACTGCATATTCGACAGCCGTGAGGTCCTCAGAGCCGGTGGGGAGCGAGGCCGCGGCGGCTGCGCGGCGTAGTTGGCGCTCCTTGTCGTGGGTTTCGGCGATGGCGGCGTCGAGGTCCTTGCCGGCGTCGGTGCGCCGGGTCCGGGCGTCTGCCAGGCGTCCGGCGGCGACCCCGACCTGCTGGACGGCGGTGGTGATGGGGCCGGTGGGCGGCAGCTGTGTACGGGCGGTATCGAAGTCGGCGACGGCCTCAGCGGCGGTCTGCTGCTTGGTGGCGAGGCCGGTCAGGAGGGTTTCCAGGTCCGTGATTGTCTGGTCGTAGGTGCGCAGACGCTCGCGCCGGCGGGCGGCGCGTGCGGTGGCGCCGATGTACTCAGGGCGGGTCTTGGGATGGGTGCCGAGATGGATCCCGAAGGTGAACTGCGCGCGGGTGGTGACGGCCGGGGTGTCGTGGATGTCCGTGGTGAGATCGTCGGTCAGGCGGACGGAAGCCAGGACGGCTGCGATGATTTCGGCTGGCACGTGCTGCTGGTCCTCGGGAATGAGGACGTTGGCGAGGGTGCGTCCAGTGGGGCGGTCCGGGGCGGGCAGGGGCAGCAGATAGCCGTCGGGCTCGTTGTCGGCGAGGGCTTGGTCGGTGGCCCCGGGGTGCGGGTGGAGCCAGGCAGTGAGCAGGCCGGCCCCGTACAAGGCGCCTTCCACGGCGGCGGCCTGGGGTTCGGGCAAGTTGTCCGCGAAGCGGACGAGCTGCCACAGCGGGGCGCCGGCACGGCCGGCGCGGTCGGCCGGGCGTAGGTCGCTGGCCGGCGGAGCATCGTCGTGTTCGGCGGCCACCTTCGCACGCTCGGCGCGGGTTGTGGCGAGTTCCTGCTCGGTGTGTGCGAAGCGCCGGTCGAGGGCTTCTCGCCGGGACAGGGCGGTGGTGCGGCGTGTGTCGGTGAGGCGGCGGTACACCTCGGGGAGCGCGGGCGCGTCCGGCTCGCCGACCGCATCGAGAGCGGCGGTCAAGGAGGCGGCATCAGCCGGGGCCAGGACGGACGTGGCCTCGGTGCCGGTCCAACGGCCCATCACCGTCTGGAGTTCGGCGCTGGCCTGGGCCCGGGCGTCCGTGAGGCGTCCGGTCGCCTCGCTGCACTCACGCTCGTAGGTGGTGACCTCGCCGTCGGCCTTGTCGAACACGCTTTGGTCCCGGTCTTGGTCTCCTCGGGCCTTCTCAGCTGCCTCGAGGTGCCGGCGGACCTCACCGAGCTGGTGGCGCCGGGTCGCCACCCGCCCTTGGACTTGTGTCGGCAGATCGCCAGCGAGGTCCAGGGGGTCGTCGTCGTTGACCAGACCGCCGAGCTGAGACGCGGTCAGCAGAGTTTGGGTATGCCGGTCGGCGGACTGCCGCAGCTCGCCGAGCTGCTTGTCGACCTGGTTGGCCTCGTGTTCCAGTTGGGCTACGCGCTTTTGCGCCCGCCCGAGGTAGATCTCACTCTCGGCGATGGCATCGCTTTCGCGCCGCACACGCTCGCGGAGTTCAGTCAGCCCGCCTTCCCTCTTGACCGCATCGTGGTTCTGCAGTCCGTCCAGGTGGGCCTGGTGCTTCTTGCGAGCCCCGTCTGCCTCGCTGCGGGCTGCCACCGCCGCCCCCAGAGCGGCGATGGCCTCGCGTCGTTCCTTCGCGGCGTCGGCGATCTTGCCGCAATGGCTGGTCGTGGTCTCGATCCGCTCACCGGTCTTGTCGATGCGATCGCGGACGTGGGCCCGCAGATAGGCGGTGTAGTCCCGGAGGAAATCCTGGACGGCGGAATCTGCCTTGGTCAGGGATTCCAGGACTGCCTGGATTTCAGCCAGGTTCTCGAAATCCCGGGCGGCCTGAACGATGAGGTTCTCGTCGACCGGGCGCAGGCCGGCGGTGAGGGTGTCGGAGAGCTTGTCAGGGTCGAGATCCTTTGCGAGCAGGGGCCGACGCAGCTGCAGGAGCAGATTGATCAGCTGGGCATAGCTCTGGCGGCCGAGGCCGAACAGGCGCTCGTCGATGGCGTCCCGGTAGGCGGTGGCAGTCTTCTGGAGGGCGTTCTCGCCGAGAATCGTCTCCAGTTCCTTCTTACGCAACGGCCGGGAGTCGGCGCTGAGCAGGCCGAAGTCCACGCCGATGCGGCCGTCGGTGACGAAGAAGAAGCGGCCGGGGCGCTCCTTGCTCTTCTGGGCGAGGAGACCGATGCCGACGGTAACGGCCTCCAGGATCCCGCAGTCGGGGTCGGTGCGGGTGAATTCCATCCATACGTAGCCGTAAGCGGATTCCTGGCTGCGGTAGAGAAGGTTGGACTTCATGGTGCGCTCTTCGCCGCTGAAGGGGTCGAGGCGGCGGGGGTCGATGCTGCCGTCGAGGACGAGAGGGAAGAGGACCTCCAGGGCCTTGGTCTTGCCGGAGCCATTGTGTCCGCGAAGGACGAGGCGCCCGTCGGCGAAGACGAACTCTTCGTCCCGGTAGTCCCACAGGCCGATGATCCCGGCCCGCGTGGGCTTGAAGCGGATGGCTGGTGTGCCGGGGCGGAGGAAAGCGGCGGGGAGGGTTGTCATCAGGGGGCGTCCTCAGCGGCGGCGAAGTCGAACGCGAACTGTCCATCGGTATTGGGCCGGGGCAGGACGGCGGTGATGTTGCGGTAACGGCCGGCGGCCGGGCGGATCAGCACGCCGCCGGGCAGCGGGTGGACCAGGCGCAGGTCCGCGAGAAGGGTGACCGCTGCGTCGAGCAGGCCGGTGGGATCAGCCTGCCACTTGCTGGTGAACGAGGTCGGGCCGAACTCCTCGTAGAGCTCGGTGATCATTTCTTGCAGGCGGGCGCGTTCCACCAGCGGGAGCGCCGCCGTTCGCGCCGAGTCGGATGCCTCGGCGTCGTCGAGCTCCTGGAGGGCGTCGTGCGCGGCTGCGGGTGCGTCCACGGACAGGGCGGTCAGGGTGCCGGACTGGGGGAGCGCGAGGTCGATGCACGCGAGCAGGTTGGCCTGTTCCTCTCCCGGGGCCGGTGGCGGCATCCGCTTGAGAAGGCGGGCGCGGTCAGGGTCTTCCTGCAAGTCGGCGATCTTGGCCAGCAGCAGGCCGGCGGTGCGGTTGACGGATCCGCCGCGGCCGGGAAAGCGTTTGTCGGTGAAGTGCCCGGTGGTGTCGACGAGCATGATGCCCTCGGCGCGTCGTTCGATCTGCAGCCCGGTGAACCGCACCAGGTCTTCGGCCAAGGTGGGCTGGCGCAGCGCGACGGAGGTCTCGGGATCGGTTTCGGCGAAATAGACCACCGGGTGCTCGATGACCGCCCGGCGGGCGCGTTGGGCCGCGTGGCGGCGGCGGGCATCGCGTCCGGTGCCGCCGGCAGGGGTTTCCAACAGGCCGACGGCGCTGGCCAGGTGCTGCAAGGGCTTGCCGGGGCGGAACAGGGCAGTGCACACGTCGTGGTCGATGTCGTAGAGGGCGTCCCCGCGGTCGGGATCGCGAGCCCACGCCTGGGTGGAGCCGTCCGAGATGCGCAGGGCCCCGCGGTCGGCCAGCCAGTCCATCACGTCGACGACAGCGTCCTTGTGCCCGGGGGCGGTGGGGTCGAACCCCAAGTGGTCGATGGCATTGGCGTATGGGGCGAAGTCTTTGACCAGGTCGGCGAGGGTGATCTCGATGCGGGACCGGTGCAGGCACGCCAGGACCAGGCACAAGTAGGCCAGGCGCCGTCGGTCGAAGGGCCTCTTTCCGCTGTTGGCCGCGACGATGGCCTGACTGCCGTCGAAGGCGTCCAACCGCCGGATCAGGCGGGCGTGACGGGCGGTGGTGTGCAAGGTGTAGCCGAACAGCGAGCGAAAGTCCTCCGCCAGCTCATCCGCCCACCGCAGGACGGATGACAAGGCACCCGGGCGGGGGTGGGCATCGCTGATTACGCTGTGCAGCAGCATCAGCCGGGCGGCTTGCTGGTACGAGCCGAGCTGGGCCGACTCCACGGTCGCGGCGACGCGGTGCGCAGCCATCAGGTCGCCCCCGTTCCGCGGCGACGGACCGGTCCGGCGGGGGTAAGTTCCAGGGCGAAGCCAGGTAGGTGCAAGGTGCCGTGCACCGTGCGCAGCTTGCTGCCGGTCTGGTTGGGGACGAGCCGCATCATCATCACGTCGCTTGCCCCGGTAGCCGACCGCAACCGTCCGGCGACCACGGTGCGAGCCTCCAGAGCCCGCGTGAGTAGCTTCAGCACGGCGCGGGTCTCGGCCTCGTCCAGGACGCGGTCGTGCGCCCCCTGTTCCAGCAACCCGGTGGCTGCCTCACGTTCGGCAGCTCGGGCTGCCAGCTGCTTCTCCTTCAGCCGGGCGCGGGCACCGCGCTCGCTGCGCACTGGTTGCGGACCACCGGGCGGGGGCCGTTTGCCGTGCCGGAAGAGGCTGATGCTCACTTCGACACCGGGTGCGTCCCACCAGGTCGAACGCGAGGAGATCTGTTCGCCGTCGTCGTGGGCACCGGCCAGGTGCCGGGCGGAGCGCAGGTCGAAGGCAGCAGCCATCAGCGCGTTCGCCGCCCGCTCGTCGGGGGCTCCAGCGACCCAGGCCGCCAGATGCCGCAGCTGTGTGGTGCGGCTCACCCCGCCCCGGCGGGACTCGGTGACTTGCCGCAGCAACGCGATGACGCCGGAAATCGCGGCTCGCGTCGCGCCCTGCAACTGCGCGGCCCGGGACTCCTCGGTGCCGTCGGCCAGGAACCACTGGCGCAGCCCGATCCATCGCCGGCGCCAGTCCTCCCGGCGGGCTTCCGGCCGCATCATCGGGCGCTCGTCGGCCTCGGCGACCCGTTCCAGCATGGTCTCGATGCCGCTGTCCTCCACCTCGCGGACCGCATCGGCCAGGCGGGGCGTGTAGCGCTCCAGCTCAGCGGAGAAATCGCTCATGTGTGCCAGCAAGGTGTGCTTGTGGCGCAGGAAGGTCTCCGGGGAAATGTCGGTGGTCCGGGCCACATCGTTCAGGGTGAGATAGAAGCGAGCGGCGCGGCGGGTCATATCCTCCAGCACACTGTCCAGCCGGGAGAGCTTGCGGTAGATCTCCTCGCGGTCCGCGCTGCGGTTCGCTGCGGCCAGAGCCTTGAGATCGGCCAGGATGTCAGCAAAGACCAGCCGGGACAGGCTCGCGTCCTCCACCCGAGCGCCGAGCACGTCCTCCACCGCCGTATACGCCCGGTAGCCGATCTCCGTGAACTGGTACACAGACTGCCGGTTGCGATACGCGGCCAAGCTGCCCGCACGGGAGGCGTCCTCCACCCGGTACAGAACCCGGCCGCCCTCCCTCTCTCGATCCCGGTCCCTCTCGCCCGACAGGACGTCCAGCATCGCCCTCAGGTTCAGATCGACCGGGGCCGGAACATCGGCATGAGTGGCCGCCAGCTCCTCCAGCGCCGCCGCCACATCGTTGGTATGCACCTGCACCTGGTGGACCGCCCGCAGTACGTTCATCGCCCGCAGAACCCACAAATACGCTGCCGCATCATCGCGCTGGGTGAAGTTGAACAACCTCAACCGGTCACCGACCGCCAGAGCATCAAGATCAAAGGAATCCGGCGAACCTGACCCATCGAGCTGCGGCACGTACGTCACTCCCTGCCTCGGCGCGGACTCCAGCCTCAACCCTGACATGCCCATACGACAACCAGGCTATTGATACCAAAAGTCAGCAACTAGCCTCGATCTTTCATAGCGACCCGTCGGCTTGTCCGGCGGGCCGTTTTGGCTTGTTGGGCCGGTCGCGGGCAGGGTGAGGGCCCGTCTGTCGCGTCGGGTGGGCGCCGGGTTCCACGGCTCCGGCCGTTGGAGTGCTCGTCGAGATGGGGCTTTGCCGCTGGTCAGCCGGGCTTCGGGAGGGCTTGCAGGCGGGCGAACGCGCTGGTGATCAGGTCGGTCCAGGGCCAGTGGCGGGCGAGGCGGAGGTAGTGGCGGCGGCCTGTCGTCACGAGGTGGGCGGCGGCGGAGAACAGCCGCAGCCGTAGGCGTTTGGGCTCCCAGCGGCGGACGGGCCCGGTCAGGGCGAGCATGGGCATCCAGGCCAGCAGGTCGAGCGCGATCTGGACGATCTCCAGCCAGATCCGGTTCTGCGCGGTGCCGTGCAGGGGCAGGTTGCGCAGGCCGGTGTCGCGGGCGGCGCGGATGCGGTCCTCGGCCCGGGCCCTCTGGCGGTGCCGCAGCTCCAGCCGGGCGATCGGGATGTGCTTGGTGTTGGTGGCGAACGCGGTGAGCCGCATGCCGTCGGCGTCGGTGAAGCGCAACTGCGCGCCGGGGTGGGGCCGTTCCTTGCGGACGATCAGCCGCATCCCTTTCGGCCAGCCGGTCAGGACGTCCCCGGCGAGCTCGGCGACCCAGGCACCGTCACGGACCTGGCCGCCGGGTTCGACGGCCGGCGTCCAGGCCGAAGCCGGGACCTTCAGCACGGCCTGGTGAACCGCGTCGGTGATGGTCATCCCCACCGAATACGACAGCCACCGGCCGCGCGTGGAAAGCCAGTCGAGGAACTCGTGGGTGCCTCCGGCGGAGTCGGTGCGGACCAGGGTGGCTCGTCCGCGCCGGTACTTCTTCGGCAGCTGGGCCAGGGCCAGGCGGGCGATGTCGATGTGGTCGGCGGCGGTGTTGCTGCCCGCGTTCCCCGGCCGCAGCAGACCCGCCACCGGTTCCCCGGATCCTTGGTGACCGTGGTCGACGAACGCCAGCAGCGGGTGATGCCCGAAGGTCTTCTTCCAGGTCGCGGCGGCGTCCTCCTTCTCGGAGTGCGCCAGGACCAGCACCCCGTCGATGTCCACGATCACCTCGCCGCCCGTATCCGGGGCCGCCTCGCCGGCCAATCGCCATGCGCGCTCGCGGACTTCGGCCCGTGCCCGGCGGATGGCCGCCAGCGCACGGGGACCGGCCGCGGCCAGCACACCGATCAGGCGGGAGACGGTCGGATCGGAGGCAACCGGCCCGAACACAGCGGGCTCGGCCCGCAGCACGCCGATGTCCGCCAGGCAGTCCCCGCCCAGGGCCACGGCAAGCGCGACGTCCAGCAGTACCTTCCCGGGATCATGCACGGCGCGGGCCTTGCGCCACGGCACCAAGGCCGTCGACATCGCCGCATCCAGCCCAGCCTTGCGGACCGTCTCGACCAGCAGGACGGCCCCGGCCTGTGAAACAACGCCGCGACCCCCGCCCTCGACGCGGACACGCGGGTACAACCCGATACGATTGCTCACCTGGAAAGTGCCTCCGACAGGCGCGGGAACAAGGGCCTAGACAATCCTTATTCTTGCTGGTCAGAGGCACTTTCTGCTCATCTGACCACCCGTCGGACAAGCCGCTCAGGTGACTCCGCGAGGTTAACTACGCGGAGCCGATCACGCGAAGGTGATGAGGCAAACGACCCTGACCGCACCCCGGGTCCCGTTCTTTACCGTGCGGGCGACCTCATCACTGCGAGCATAGACGGACGGGGACGGCAGCCGCGGAGTGCCCGGGTGGGGAAGGCGGCATGCCGCTTCACCTGAGAAGTGCTTCCTTCCCCGCACCCAACAGGACCCTCCACAAGTCCCAATATCGCTGGTCAGAAGTACTTCTCGCAGCTGTGATCAAGCCTCGGACAGCCCGGTTCGTGAAAGCCCGAGGCTAGTAACGGAAGGTGAGGGGGTCATGGCACCGCTCCTCAACACACCCGATGGAACTGGCTGCAGCACGCTCTCACCCAGGCCCTCATCGACGCTGCGGTCGAGCGCCTCAGCGTGATCCAGGTAATTGCGAGCTGCTGGGAGGCACCGCGCGCCCCGGCAAGCATGGTGCCGCTCGGCTACTGATGACGTCGCCGTGAGCGATGGCGGCAGCCGCGATGGCGGAAGTTCGCCTACGGCAGACGCCTAACAGCGGCTAACGACTGGAACACCCTTCGCCAACCATGTCAATGTACGGACCCCGGAGAAAACCGCAGGTCAGCGAACGGAACCACGCCCATGCACGCTATAGCGGCCACCCCCGTCAACCACCAGCGCACTCTGCGTTCGTGGATGCATGGAGCTCGGACTCCGGCCACGTGGTTCTCGGCCGCTGCGGACCGAGGGCTGGTCCGTGGTCGACACCCCCAAGGACAACACCCAGCACGGACAACTACCGCGACGGAAACGTCTGGCGGATCGCATAACCGATACCAAGGAGTAGCGCGGCTAGACGCAGATATTCGGCGACGACGTCGCCTATGAGGCGATTGCCGGATTCCTTGCCCTCATCCGAGTGCCTGTGAGTGTGGACCACTAACCGATTCCCCTTCGCACCCCTGAGGGTGCCGCAGGCGTGGAATGACGATGACGCCTCTGCACGCAGGAGAGCCCGTTTATAGCAGCAGATCGCCGGTTAGCAAAACAGGGATTTCTCACCACCATGGTGTCTAGTCCGCACCGGTTGTGCTTGGCGGTGGAACCGTGCCTCGGACCAGGTGGCAGCGCTTGACCGCTAATCAGAGAGAGGTGGACAGGTCCGGCGCATGCTCAACATTGCTCTGAAGGGTAGGGCCTCTGACTCGCTATACGGGAGTACGTATGACGGAACGTCGCACACTGATGACTCCGAAGGATCTCGCCGACTATCTCGGCATACCAGAGGCCACGTTGGCGCAGTGGCGATACCTCGGTCGAGGGCCGCGCTGGTCGAGTGGGCCGACGTCGAAAGCCTGGAGTGCGAACCGACGCGCGCCGCCCTAAATCCGTAGCGGTGCGTCGATCTGCGGCTTGACCACGGATCTCACCGCGTTTCCAGCAAAGGCCGCCGGCGGAGGAGCCTCGCGCTTCACTAGCTCGCGGCTCCTCACCTCTCACACAGGACTTCCGTTGCCTGCACGCCCGATATCTTCTCCCTCCGCTGAGCCGGACGCGCCCGGAGTCGTCGGCAAAGCGTTCCTGAATGTCAGGGACGCAGCCGAGTATCTTGGCCTCTCGCCCCACACCCTTTACGTCTGGCGGCACCGGCGCCAAGGGCCGCCCAGCTTCCGCATGGGCCAACGCGGCCGCGTCATGTACCGCTTGGAAGCGCTCGATGCCTGGATCCAGGAACAGGAACGGGCCGACTCGCGCTCCAACACGGCCCTGAGCCCTCTGAGTGCTGCACCCCAGCATCGATCCGGCTATACGACAAGCGCTTGATGCAGGCGCCTCGTAGAGGGTCGTGGTCGTGTCATGCGCCGGCGGGAGGCGCTCGATGCCTGGATCCGTGAACAGGAGCAGGCCGACTTTCGCTCCAACACCGCCCCGAGCCCGCTGAGCGCCGTTCCGCAGCATCGCTCCAGCCCATGCCTGCGCCTGACGCGCCATGCGTCGTAGGGCGCTGTGTCAACCCTCGTTAATAAGGAGACTTGCTTGGCCGGCTACATAGAAGATCGCTGGATCAAGAAGAAGAAGGACCCCGTAACTGCGAAGAGGGAAAGAACCGCTCGCTACGGTAAGGGGAAGCGATACAAGGTCGCTGGTATCCCCGGGGTCCGGGATCGTTCCTTCGATACGCTGGAGGACGCCAAAGCGTGGCTTCGTCGGTCCGCCACGGACGAGGAGCGTGGGGAGTTCGTGGACCCGCGCGACGGATCCATCACGCTGGCCGATTACATCGCGATGCACTGGGCGCCGGGTAGAGGAGGCGCTCCGAAGACCCAGCAGAACCAGGAGCGGCGAGCGCGGCTTCACATCGTTCCGCATCTGGGACAACTCCCGCTCGGGAACATTACGGCGTCGGAGCTGCGTGCGTACACGGCGAAGTTGGACGCCACCGTCTCCTCGGTCGACTACCGACGAGGCATCTTGTCCGAGTTGTCCAGTATTCTGGAGGCGGCCGTCGATGACAAGCGGCTTGCCAGGAACCCCATGCACGCGAAGTCCGTGCGATGGCCCAAGGCGCCGCAAGAGCGACGCGGGGCGTGGTCACTGGAGACGGCGCTCCGAGTCCGTGACCTGATCAACCCACGAAACCGGATTGCCGTCGTGCTCGCTCTGGGGTGCGGACTTCGTCAGGGTGAAGTGTTCGGGCTGAGCCCGGAGGACATCGACCATGCGAGAGGTGTGCTTCATATACGCCGCCAGGTTCAGGCGATCAACGGGAGGTTGTACTTCGCCCTGCCGAAGGGGGCGAAGACGCGTACCGTCGACATGCCTTCCTCGGTGGCTGAGGAGTTGAAGCGTCATGTCAAGGCGTTTCCGCCGGTGGAGGTGGAGCTTCCGTGGGAGAGACCGGGGGCGGACAGGCCGACGAGGAAGTTCTCCCTTCTTCTCACCACGCGATTCGGCAACGCCGTGGCCGTGAACACATGGAACACCTACACCTGGAAACCCGCGCTGGCCAAGGCCGGCGTCATCCCACCGCGCCCCAAGGGAGCAAAGCAGTGGCAGTGGGAGGCGGCGCCGAAGGACGGCTTCCATGTGCTGCGGCATACCTATGCCTCGGTCATGCTGGAGGCGGGGGAGTCGGTGGTGACTTTGGCGCGGTGGCTGGGGCACTCCTCGCCAGCTATAACGCTCGGTTACTATGCTCACTTCATGCCGGAGGCCGGCAGCAAGGGGCGCACCGTCATTGACGGGATGCTCGGGAGGCAGGGAGATCGGCATGTCAGTCGAAACTCCCCAGATTCTCCCCAGGGCTGATCGCGGCAGACTCCCTGGAGTGTGGATGCCTGGAGTTGATCGTGGATTGTAAGGCTAAAGACTCGGATGGCCTGGGAAATTGTTGACTGATGTCACCGGAACCCGCTATGTCACGCCCCTGCGGGAGGGTGGATCCGTGCCGGGCCTCATCGAGGCCGACGATCTCGGCACTTATGTCGTGAAATTCATCGGTGCCGCGCAGGGCCGGAAAGCGCTCGTCGCCGAGGTGATCGCCGGGGAGCTGGCGAGGCGGCTCGGCTTGCGCGTGCCGGATCTGGTGCGGTTCCACTTCGATCCGGTGATCGCTCTCGGGGAGCCGGACCAGGAGGTCCAGGATCTCCTCAAGGCCAGCGGCGGCCTCAACCTCGGCATGGACTTCCTGCCCGGCTCGCTCGGCTTCGACCCGCTGGTCTTCGGCGTGGACCCGGCGGAGGCGGGGCGCGTCATCTGGTTCGATGCGCTGATCGGCAACGTCGACCGCTCCTGGCGCAACCCCAACATGCTGGTCTGGCACAAGGACCTCTGGCTGATCGACCACGGCGCCTCGCTGATCTTCCACCACAGCTGGCGCGGCGCCGACCAGGCCGCCGACAAGCCCTACGATGCCTCCGACCACGCCCTTTCCCGCTTCTCCCCGGACATCGCCGCCGCTGCCGCCGGCCTGGCGCCCGAGGTCACCCCCGAGCTGCTGCGCGAGGTCACCGCCCTCGTCCCCGACGAGTGGCTGGCGGACGAGCCGGGCTTCGAGAGCCCCGACGAGGTCCGCCGGGCGTACGAGAAGGTGCTCGCCGCCCGTGCCGGATCCGTTCACGAGCGGATCAAGCTCGCGCCGGAGCAGAAGGAGAAGCAGCCGCCGCCGGAGTGGCTGCGCACCTGGGTCGAGGGGAAGGCCGCGAAGTGAGCGTGCGCAGCGAGCGTGACGTGTTCGAGTACGCGCTGGTGCGCGTCGTCCCGCGCATCGAGCGCGGCGAGCAGATCAACGCGGGGGTGCTGGTGTACTGCCGCGCCAAGTCCTTCGTCGGGGCTCGCGTGTACCTGGACGAGGCCCGGCTGCGGTGCCTGGACGCCGACGCGGACGTGGACGGCGTACGGGCCGCGCTGCGCGGGTACGAGGGCATCTGTGCGGGCGGCGAGCGGGCCGGCCAGGCGGCCGGGGACGACCCGGGCCGGCGGTTCCGGTGGCTGACCGCGCCGCGCAGCACCATCGTGCAGCCGGGGCCGATCCACACCGGTCTGACGGCCGACCCGGCCGCCGAGGTGGACCGGCTGCTGGATCTGCTGGTGCGCTGAGCCGGTGCCCTGGGCCACATCGGGCGCGCTGGCGTTGACACAGGGTCACGGCGCTCCTACGGTTTCGACTACGGGACCTACTAAGCGGTCGCTCATGTCGCGGCGGCCGGACCACAGGGCTGAATCACAGGGCTGAGGAGAATAGATGTCGACCACCGAGCAGCGCGTAGCGATTGTCACCGGGGCCGCGCGTGGCATCGGCGCCGCCGCCGCCGTACGCCTGGCCGCCGAGGGCCGCGCCGTCGCCGTGCTGGACCTCGACGAGAGCGCGTGCAAGGACACCGTCGAGCAGATCACCGCGGCGGGCGGCCGGGCCATCGCGGTGGGCGCCGACGTGGCCGACGAGGCGCAGGTCGAGGCCGCGGTCGCCCGTATCGCCGAGGAGCTGGGCGGGCCGACGATCCTGGTCAACAACGCGGGCGTGCTCCGCGACAACCTGCTGTTCAAGATGAGCGCGTCCGACTGGGACACGGTCATGAACGTGCACCTGCGCGGCTCCTTCCTCATGACCCGCGCCGTCCAGAAGTACATGGTCGAGGCCAAGTTCGGCCGCGTCGTCAACCTGTCCTCCTCCTCGGCCCTCGGCAACCGCGGCCAGGTCAACTACTCCGCCGCCAAGGCCGGTCTGCAGGGCTTCACCAAGACCCTGGCCTTCGAGCTCGGCAAGTTCGGCGTCACCGCCAACGCCGTCGCCCCCGGCTTCATCGTCACCGACATGACCGCCGCCACCGCCGCCCGCGTCGGCATGGGCTTCGAGGAGTTCCAGGCCGCCGCCGCCACCCAGATCCCGGTCCAGCGGGTCGGCAAGCCCGACGACATCGCCAACGCGATCGCCTTCTTCACCGGCGACGCCGCCGGCTTCGTCTCCGGCCAGGTCCTGTACGTGGCCGGCGGCCCGCTCAACTGACGACGCGTACAGGAGACACACCACCATGAGCAGCACCCAGCCCGACTCCGGCCGCGTCGCCATCGTCACCGGCGCCAGCCGCGGCATCGGCTACGCCATCGCCGAGGCGCTCGTCGCCCGCGGCGACCGCGTCACCATCACCGGCCGCAGCGAGGACGCCCTCAAGGAGGCCGTCGACAAGCTCGGCTCCGACCGTGTCCTCGGCATCGCCGGCAAGGCCCACGACGAGGCCCACCAGGCCGAGACCGTCGCGCGCACCATCGAGGCCTTCGGCCGCGTCGACTTCCTCGCCAACAACGCCGGTACGAACCCGGTCTTCGGCCCGATCGCCGAGCTCGACCTCGGCGTCGCCCGCAAGGTCTTCGAGACCAATGTCATCTCCGCGCTCGGCTTCGCCCAGCAGACCTACAAGGCCTGGCAGAAGGAGAACGGCGGCGCGATCGTCAACATCTCCTCGGTCTCCGGCCTCAGCGCCTCCCCCTTCATCGGCGCCTACGGCATCAGCAAGGCCGCGATGGTCAACCTCACCCAGCAGCTCGCCGCCGAAATGGCCCCGGGCATCCGCGTCAACGCCATCGCCCCCGCCGTCGTCAAGACCAAGTTCGCCGCCGCCCTCTACGAGGGCCGCGAGGCGGAGGCGGCCGCCGCCTACCCCCTCAAGCGCCTCGGCGTCCCCGAGGACATCGGCGGCGCCGCCGCGTTCCTGCTCTCCGACGCGGCCGCCTGGATCACCGGCCAGACGCTGGTCATCGACGGCGGCATGTTCCTCAACGCGTTCGTCTGATCCGCTGCGGGAGGGCTTGCCCTCGTCCGTACTCCAAGGTGCACAGTCCCTGTCACAGGCACAGGGACTGTGCACCTTTCCGCTTCCCGTACGAGGAGTACGCACCAATGCGCTCTCGCCCGCTCGCCGGCACCACCGGACCCCAGGTCAGCAACCTCTGCCTCGGCATCATGTACTTCGGCACCACCGTCGACGAGAAGACCTCCTTCGCCATCCTCGACCGCTTCGCCGAGGCCGGCGGGACCTTCCTGGACACCGCGAACAACTACCCCTGCTGGCTGGACGGCAGCACCGGTGACGAGGGCGAACTGGCCCTCGGACGCTGGCTGGACAGCCGCAGGGCCCGTGACCGGATGGTCATCGCCACCAAGGTCGGTGCCCGCCCCGACCCCGCCCGCGGCACGCGCTGGATCAGCGACGACGGAGACCTCGGCAACGCCGAGGGCCTCGCCGCCAAAACCATCCGCCAGGGCCTCGAAGACAGCCTGCGGCGCCTCGGCACCGACCGGCTCGACCTCTACTACGCCCACATAGAGGACCGGCGCGTCCCCCTGGACGAAACGGTCGAGGCATTCGCCGAACTGGTGGCCGAGGGCACCGTCGGCACACTCGGGGTCAGCAACCACGCCACCTGGCGGATCGCCGAGGCCCGCCGCCTCGCCGCCGAGCGCACCCTGCCCGGCTACCAGGTCGTGCAGCAGAAGCACACCTATCTCAAGCCGCACCAGGACGCACGCTTCGGCTGCCAGCGCCACGTCGACGACGAACTGCTCGACTACGCGGGCACCCAGGACGACCTGACCGTCCTCGGCTACTCCACGCTCATGGCAGGCGCCTACACCCGCGACGACAAACCCCTCCTTGCGCAGTACGCGCACGACGGATCCCCGGCCCGCCTGCGCATGCTGCGCGAAGTGGCCGACGAGATCGGCGCCACCCCCAACCAGGTCGTGCTCGCCTGGCTGCTGGGCGGGACCGTCCCGGTGCTGCCGGTCATCGCGGTCAGCAGCGTCGCCCAGCTCGAAGAGCTGCTTCCGGCCGCCGAACTGGACCTGGCCCCCGAGCTGAGGGCCCGGCTCGACGCCGCGTGAACGATTGTCAGTGGCCCCCGGTACGTTCTCTCCTAGTAACGGATCGCGTACCGGAGGTTCCTGACGTGCCCAGCATGCTGCCCGAGTCCTGGCAGGCCGTCCTCGGTGAGGAGTTGGACAAGCCCTACTTCAAGGAGCTCACCGAGTTCGTGGAGGCCGAGCGCGCCGAGCACAAGATCTTCCCGCCCCGGGACGAGGTCTTCGCGGCGCTCGAAGCCACCCCGTACGACCAGGTCAAGGTGCTGGTCCTGGGCCAGGACCCCTACCACGGCGAGGGCCAGGGGCACGGCCTGTGCTTCTCGGTGCGGCCCGGCGTGAAAACCCCGCCCTCGCTGCGCAACATCTACAAGGAGATGAAGGAGGAGTTCGGCTACCCGGTCCCCGACAACGGCTACCTGATGCCGTGGGCCCACCAGGGCGTCCTGCTCCTCAACGCGGTGCTCACCGTCCGTGAGGGCGAGGCCAACTCCCACAAGGGCAAGGGCTGGGAGAAGTTCACCGACGCCGTGATCAAGGCCGTCGCCGGACGCCCCGACCCGGCGGTCTTCGTCCTGTGGGGCAACTACGCCAAGAAGAAGCTGCCGCTCATCGACACATCGCGGCACGCCGTCGTCCAGGGCGCGCACCCCTCTCCGCTGTCGGCCAAGCTCTTCCTCGGCAGCCGGCCCTTCACCCAGATCGACGAGGCCGTCAAGGCCCAGGGCCACGACCCGATCGACTGGCGGATCCCGGACCTGGCCCAGTAGCCGGGTAATTGTGTTGCCGGGCGGGCGGCGCGGATTCGATCATCGGTGGATGGTGGAACTCGACTCACGCGTCCTCGCCTACTACGAGCAGGGCAAGGAGGACAGCCGGCTGCGCGATGGCGTCAACCGGCTCGAATTCTGGCGCACCCAGGATGTCCTTCGGCGCGCGCTGCCGCCCGCCCCGGCCTGTGTGCTCGACGTGGGCGGGGGCAGCGGTGTGCACGCCGAATGGCTGGCTGCGGACGGATACGAGACCGAGGTCCTCGATCCCGTGCCGTTGCACGTCCAGCAAGCCGCGCGGTGTACAGGGGTCACCGCGCGGCTTGGGGACGCACGCGAGCTGCCGTACGAGGACGGCTCCTACGACGCCGTGCTGCTGATGGGGCCGCTCTACCACCTTCCCGACCGGGCCGACCGGATCCAGGTCCTCACTGAGGCCCGCCGGGTGGCCCGGCCCGGCGGGCTGGTCGCGGCGGCCTCCATCAGCCGGTACGCGGCGCTGCACGACCACTGGCGAACGGGTGGCTTCGCCGAGCCCGGTGTCCACGACCGGATGCTGCGCATCCTCACGACGGGCGTGCTCCACCAGGAGCACGTGTTCACCACGGCGTACTTCCACGAGCCCGGCGAACTGCTCGCCGAATTCGCCGACGCCGGGCTCGCCGGCCCGGTCCGCCATGGCCTGGAAGGCGCCGCCTGGCTCGTCGGGGGCATGGACGGCCATCTCGACGACCCCGGGCGCCGGGCCATGGTCCTGGAGGCGCTGATGGCCACGAGCACCGAACCGTCACTGCTGGGGGTCAGCGGCCATCTGCTGACCGTGGCACGCGCCTGACGCAGATTGTCACACCGGGCGTATAGCTTGGTCGTCGTGGTGAATGACGAGGTCATGACGCGGATCGGCCAGGTCGTGATGCTGCTGCACGGCGGGGACCGGGAGGAGGCGCGCAATCGGTTCGCCGCCCTGTGGGAGCAGATCGGGGAGGACGGAGACCCCCTCCACCGCTGCATGGTCGCGCACCACATGGCCGACACCCAGGACGATCCGGAGGACGAACTGGACTGGGACGTACGGGCGCTGCGCGCCGCCTCCGGGATGAGCGGCGAGGCGGCCCGGGGCTTCTACCCCTCGCTGCACCTCAACCTCGCCGCGTCCTACTGGCGGGTGGGCGAGGAGCGCATGGCGCTCAGCCACCTCGGGCGGGCCCGGGAGTTCTGCTCGGCGCTCGGGGAGGACGCGTACGGGGACCGGATCCGAGCCGCCGTCGGCCGGATGGAGCTGCGGCTGACCGGGTCGGATCAGTTGCCGTAGGTCCGGCTGCCATAGGCCTGGCGGCAGATCCGCGCGGCGTCGCCCTGGCCCGCCCAGCCGCCGTACGCCTCGCCCATGTCGCAGACATTGGCGGCGCCGGCGCCGGGCGCGGCGGCGCGGGGCCGGGGTTTGGCGGACCTGGGCGCGGGAGCCGGGGCGGCCGCCGGGTGCTGCGGCCGGACCGGCGGCGCCACGTGCTGCCGGTGCGCGTCCTTCGGCCGGGGCTTGCCGGACGGCTCCGGCCGTACGCTGGCGAGCGCCTCATGCGCGGGCGCCTGGACGATGGGCGCCGGGCCGCCCGCCCCGGACGGCGCCACCTGCCCGGAGATCAGCCCGCCCCCGGATCCGGGGGCGGGCTGGGACACTGTCACGCACCCGGAGACGGCCGAGGCAGCCGCCAGGATCACCACTGCTGTGAGTCGACGCACCCGGACAACTCTCACGTACGGGGCGGATGTTGGGAATGCCCCGCAAGAGTGATCCAAAGCGGCGCCGACCAGTGCGTCACTCGCCCGTGGCGCCGTCGATCCGCTCGCGGATCAGGTCGGCGTGGCCGTTGTGGCGCGCGTACTCCTCGATCATGTGGATGTAGATCCAGCGCAGTGAGTACTCCTCGCGCTCACCCCTGCGCACCCGGCTGCCGAGGTCGTCCAGGGAGCGCCCCGCCGCCAGCTTCCTGGAGTGCGCCACCTCCGCCCGCCAGGTGCCGAACGACTCCTCCGTCAGGGCCTTGTCGAGCGCGTGGAACTCGCCGTCAGGGTCCTCGTCGCTGTAGTAGAGCGGCTCCGCGTCCTCCCCGGCGAGCACATGGCGGAACCAGCCGCGCTCGACCTCCGCCAGGTGCCTGACCAGGCCCAGCAGCGTCAGCTCCGACGGAGGCACCGTCGCCTCACGCAGTTGCGCGTCCGTCAGCCCCTCGCATTTCAGGGCCAGGGTGTCGCGGTGGAAGTCCAGAAAGCTCTCCAGGAGGGTCCGTTCATCGGCGACATTCGGCGGATCGGTTCGTTTCGTCGTCATGGCGGTCATCATCCGCCGTCGAGTCCGGCAACCGCGAGGCGATATCGGTATGCCCATATGCTGAGCCCATGAAGATCGGTGTGATCGGACTCGGCGACATCGCCCAGAAGGCCTACCTGCCGGTGCTCACCGCACAGCCCGGCCTGGAGCTGCATCTGCACACCCGCAGCCGCGCCACCCTGGACCGGATCGGCGACGCACACCGGATTCCCCCGCCGCACCGCCACGCCGCCCTCGACGACCTGCTGGCGCAGGAACCCGACGCGGCCTTCGTGCACGCACCGACCGACCGCCATGTCGAGATCGCCGGGCGCCTGATCGAAGCCGGTGTCCCGGTCTACCTCGACAAGCCCCTCGCCTCCGACCTCGCGGGCGCCGAGCACCTCGTACGGCTCGCGGAGCGGCACCGCGTCAGCCTCATGACGGGCTTCAACCGCCGCTACGCGCCCGCGTACACGCAGGTCCTGGAGCACCCGCGCGACCTGATCCTGATGCAGAAGAACCGGGTCGGCCTCCCCGCGCAGGCGCGCGGTTTCGTCTACGACGACTTCATCCATGTCGCCGACACCCTGCGCTTCCTGCTGCCCGGCGCGGTCGAGCACACGACGGTGCGGGCCAAGGTGCGCGGCGGGCTGACCCACCACATCGTGCTGGAGCTGTCCGGCGACGGCTTCACGGCCATCGGCGTCATGAACCGGATGAGCGGGTCCGCCGAGGAACGGCTCGAAGTCTCGGGCGACGACACCAAGCGCGAGGTCGTCAACATCGCCGACGTCATCGACCACAAGGGCCAGCCCACGCTGCGCCGCCGGGGCGACTGGGTCTCCGTCGCCCGGCAGCGCGGCTTCGAGCAGATCACCCAGGCCTTCCTGGACGCCGTGCGCGCGGGCAAGCTGCTCGACGCGCAGGACAGCCTGCGCACGCACGAACTGTGCGAACGGATCGTCACCGAGATCACCCGGATCGGCGAGCGGACCGCCTGACCGCCACCTCGTACGCCGCCGCGACGGCCAGCAGGAGCACGGCGAGCTTCACCACCCAGTCCCCGTACCGGTCGTACGGGCTGCGCCCGTCGGCCAGCGGAATGTCGTACACGGCAGCGGTGCTGCGCGAAGTGCCGAGCCGCGGGCCGATCTGGCGGCCCCGGGCGTCGTACACAGCGGTGATGCCGGTCAGTGTGGCGTGCACCATCGGCCGCCAGGACTCCGCCGCGCGCAGAGCGGCCAGCGAGGCGTGCTGCGCGGGCGCCCAACTGTCCTGGAAGGACGAGGTCGAGGACTGCGCCACGAGCAGCTGGGCGCCCTTGCCCGCCAGGTTGCGGCTCATGTCGGGGAACGCCGACTCGAAGCAGACCAGTGGCCCGATGCGCAGGTCGCCGGTGTCCATGATCACCTGATGGTCGCCGCGCCGCCGGTCCTCGCCGGCCGCCTTGCCCACGGAGGTGACCCAGCCGAGCACCGAGCGGAGCGGGATGTACTCGCCGAAGGGCACCAGGCGCATCTTGTCGTAGCTCTCGCCGACCGGCCCGTCCGGGCCGATCAGGACGGAGGTCTTGGAGATGCCGCGCCCGTCGGCGCGCCGGGCGTCGACATTGACCAGCACATCGGCGCCCACGTCCTGCGCAAGGGCGGCCAGCCGCTGCGCTATGTCCGGGCGCGAGGTCAGGTCGAAGCCGACGCTGCTCTCGCCCCACACCACCAGATCCACGCCCCGGCCCGCGAGAGTCCGGGTCAGCGCCTCGCCCCGGTCGAATCGCGCCTGCGCACCGACGATCACCCCCGGCTGCACCACCGCCACACGCACCGTCTCCCCGTCCCCGCCCGGCACCGGGGCCCATCGCCAGGCCCCCGTCGTACCGGCCGCGACCAGAGCCAGCGCCGCGCATGCGGGCATACGCGCCCGGGGCACCGCGATCAGCACCGCCAGCGCCGTGTTCACCGCGACCACCACCGCGCTCACCAGCCAGACCCCGCCCAGCGACGCCAGCCGCAGCGCCGGCCCCACCTGCCACTGGCTGGCGCCCAGCAGCCCCCACGGGCCGCCCAGGTACTCCCAGGAGCGGGCCAGCTCCGCCATCAGCCAGCCGCACGGCACCAGCACCAGGGCCGCCGCCGCGGAGCGGCCCGACGGGACCCCGCCGAGCAGCCGGTGCACCAGCCAGCCCCACGGCGCCCACAGGGCCCCCAGGAGCAGCGCCAGCACCACGATGAAGACATGAAGGCTCGACCACAGCCAGTGGTGCACCGCGATCATGAACCCGGCCCCGCCCAGCCACCCGTCCAGCGCAGCGCGCCGCCCGGTACCCGCCGACCTGACCAGCAGCAGCCAGGGCACCAGGGCCCCGTAGGCCAGCCACCACAGTGAGGGCGCCGGAAAGGCCAGCGCGGGCAGCGCGCCGGCCGCCACTGCCACTGCCCCCCGCGCCCAGGGCGAGGCCGGTCCCGAAGAGGTCCGGGCCACTGCCTTGCCACCGGTCGTCATGGTCACACGCGCTCCTCACGATCGCCCTGCCCCAGTGTCGACGCTGAAGCGCGTTGTGCACAGGGCGCGACGCGCGGCTTGAGACTGAGCAGGCGAGGGATCATCCTGGGACTGGTGACGTGGCGCGGGTGCATGGCACGGCGACGCGACGTGGCGTGGTGAGGAGACGAAAGACCTGCCGATGGCGACGGAGAGCGGTCAAGAGGCGCAAGGCGGAGCGGGAGACGGCCGCGGGCGTGCGGAGCCCGTGGTCCCTGCCGTCGCGACCGACGACCGGGGGATCATCACGGCCTGCGGTCCCACCGCCCTGCGGCCGCTCGGCCGGGAGGCCGCCGACGCCATCGGCCGCCCGGTCCGCGAACTGCTCGCCGGTCCGCCCCCCGCCGTCGTCGTGCGAGCCGCCGCCCGCCACGAGGCCTGGGAAGCCCTCCTGCCGCTCCGGCACCGCGACGGCAGCCGCGTCGACGTCATCGTCCGCGCCCATCCGCTGCTGGACGCCCACGGCGCCGTCCAGTGGTTCCTGACCACCGGCACGCCCCCGGAACCGCTCCGGCCGCTCAACGCCTGGACCCTGGCCCAGCTCCCCATCCCGGTCGCGGTCTACGACCACGAAGTCCGCCTCGCCGGCTTCAACGCCGCGATGGAGCGGCTGCTCGGCATGCGCATGGACGACAAGATCGGCCTCCGGCTGGCCGAGATGCCGGGCAGCCACCGCTTCGACGAGTTCGACAGGCTCCAGCAACAGGTCGTGGACACCGGGGAGATGATGCGCGTGGAGAACTACGCCCGCGCCCCGGGCGACACCCGCGAGCACGCCTGGTCCATGTACTTCTTCCCGCTGAAGGACGACGCCGGGCAGGTACGGGGCATGTCCGCCGTCGTCTTCGACACCACCGAGCAGTACTGGGCCCGCGAGCGCCTCGCCGTCGTCAACGAGGCGAGCACCGCCATAGGCACCACCCTCGACGTCACCCGCACCGCCCAGGAACTCGCCGACCTCGCCGCCGGGCGGTTCGCCGACTTCGTCAGCGTCGACCTGCTCGACTCCATCGTCCGCGGCGAGGAGCCGGTCGAGGCCGCTTCCGGCGGGGACGTGGTCTTCCGCCGCACCGCCCAGCAGTCCGTCCTCCCCGGCATCCCGGAGTCCGCGGCCGCCGTGGGCGATGTGGACCTCTACCCGGAACACTCTCCGCCCGCCCGCGCCCTGGCCACCGGCAAGGCCACCCGGCACGTCGTCGACGACTCCGGGAGCAAGCGCTGGCTCGACAACGACGCCGCCCGCGCCGAGCGGGTGCGCGCGACCGGGATCCACTCGATGATGGTGGTGCCGCTGCGCGCCCGCGGCACCACGCTCGGGCTCGCGCTCTTCTTGCGGCACCGCACCCCCGACGCCTTCGACGACGACGACCTGCTGCTGGCCGAGGAGATCGCCGCCCGCGCCGCCGTCTGCATCGACAACGCCCGCCGCTACTCCCGCGAGCGCGCCACCGCCCTCACCCTCCAGCGCAGCATGCTCCCGCAGCGCATGCCCGACCAGGCCGCCGTCCAGGTCGCCTCCCGCTATCTGCCCGCCGGCTCCCAGGCCGGCGTCGGCGGCGACTGGTTCGACGTGATCCCGCTGTCCGGCGCCCGCGTCGCGCTGGTCGTCGGCGATGTCGTCGGTCACGGCGTCCATGCCTCGGCCACCATGGGCCGGCTGCGTACGGCGGTGCGCACCCTCGCCGACGTCGATCTGTCGCCGGACGAACTGCTCACCCACCTCGATGACCTCGTCATCCGCCTCGACCTCGAGGAAGGGCCCAAATCGGCGGGCGAGCCCGGCCGGCCCGCCGGCGAGATCGGTGCCACCTGCCTGTACGCGGTCTACGACCCGGTGTCCCGGCGCTGCACCTTCGCCCGGGCCGGGCACCCGCTGCCCGCCGTGGTCTACCCCGACGGCCGAGTCGAGTTCCCCGAACTGCCCGCCGGGCCGCCGCTGGGCCTGGGCGGTATGCCGTTCGAGGCGGCGGAGCTGGAGCTTCCCGAGGGCAGCCTGCTGGCCCTCTACACCGACGGCCTGGTCGAGTCCGCCGGACACGACGTCGACGCCGGACTCGCCCTCCTGGCCCGTGCGCTGACCCGCCCGGCCCGCTCGCTGGAGGAGACCTGCGACAACGTGCTCTACTCGCTGCTGCCCGACCGCCCCGCCGATGACATCGCCCTGCTCGTGGCCCGTACGCGGGCCCTTGACGCGAGCCATGTCGCCACGTGGGAGCTGCCGCCCGACCCGGCCATCGTGGCCGAGGCCCGCAAGGACGGCGCCGAGCAGCTGGAGAGGTGGGGACTGGGCGAACTGGTCTTCACCACCGAGCTGGTGGTCAGCGAACTCGTCACCAACGCCATCCGCTACGCCAACGGCCCCATCCGGCTACGGCTGATCCGCGACGCCACCCTCATCTGCGAGGTGTCCGACACCAGCAGCACCGCCCCGCACCTGCGCCGCGCCCGGACCTTCGACGAGGGCGGCCGTGGGCTGCTGCTGGTCGCCGCTCTCACGCAGCGGTGGGGCACCCGGCAGACCGAGGCCGGCAAGACGATCTGGGCGGAGCAGGCGCTTCCCTGACGCGGCGGCGTGGTGTCGTGTGCGGTGGCGTCAGCGCTGCCAGGTCCCGGTCGTGCTGGGCCCGCTCCACGTCTGGCCGCCGTACCCGCCGCCCGCCCGGTGACGGCCGGTCTGCCCCTGCTGGGCCTGCTGCGCGGCCCCGGCGCGCGCGACGGCCTCCTGCCAGTCGCTGCTGTCCCAGGTGCCGCTCGTCCTGGCGTGGCGGCCGCTGCCGGATGTTGTCGAGGCCGAGGCCGAGGCAGAGTTCGAGGTCGACGTGGAGGTGGTGGTGGAGGATGTCCCCGAGTTCTCCGTACGGGCCGAGATCGTCGTCGTGAGCACCGTGTCCTCGGCCTTCGCGCCCACCGATGCGGCTCTCGCCGCCGGTTCCGGGGCGACCTGCGCGGTGTCCTCGGCCGAGGCCTTCAGCGGCTGATGGGCCGGTGCCGCCGCGCCGTCCGACGACCCTCCGTGCGGCATCAGCAACGACAGCCCTGCCACGGCACCGGTCGCCGACAGCACCGCCGTACCCACCGAGCCCGGTCCCGGGCGCCTCAGTCGCGGCCCGCGATGCCGCGCGGCGCCCACTACCTCGCCGCTGATCACCCTGGCCTCGTCGGCCCCACTGCGGTCCAGCGGCTGCGGCCCCGGTATCACCTCGGTCGGATCCAGCGCGCGTTCGGCCACGCCGTTCGCTCGGGCGGGCATCGGAAGAGGGTCGGCCATGGTCCCTGATCATTCATGCCGGATCGTCCGATGTCCAGTTTTCCAGGTTAACGAACTGTGGCGGGTGGGCGGGGAGTTGCCGCTGGGGGCCACTCTCGGTGCCGGTCCGGGGCCTCCGGGGTGGGGGTCCTGGACCGACATATTTACGTGCATGGCGGGTCGGCCGCTGTCTTGCCCGGCATGCCGCACACAAATATGCGGAGCGTCCAGGACCCCCACCCCTGCGACCCCGGCTCTCCCGTTCGTTGTCGGCGGACGGAGTCCGGCGCAGCCGTCCGAAGCCAGCGCAGCGCCCGCGAGGGGGGCGTCCGGGATAGGAGTTCCCCACCCCTGCGACGCCGGCTCTCCCGTTCGTTGTCGGCGGACGGAGTCCGGCGCAGCCGTCCGAAGCCAGCGCAGCGCCCGCGAGGGGGGCGTCCGGGATAGGAGTTCCCCACCCCTGCGACGCCGGCTCTCCCGTTCGTTGTCGGCGGACGGAGTCCGGCGCAGCCGCTCGAAGCCAGCGCAGCGCCCGCGAGGGGGGCGTCCGGGATAGGAGTCCCCCACCCCTGCGACCCCGGCCCTCCCGTTCGTCGGTGGCTTTCCCGCCGTCGTGGGGCACCTATTGAGCCCGTCCGGCGTTTGAGGACACGCCCGGAGGGCGTTCGGGGTCTGGGGTGGAACCCCAGTGGGGTCCAGGGGCGGGCGGCCGGGCGCGCGGTGCCGCACACTGGTCGTATGCCGGAGCTGCCCGAAGTCGAAGCGCTGGCCGGATTCCTGGCCGAGCGGCTGACCGGCCGGGCGATCGGGCGGGTGCTGCCGGTGGCGGTGAGTGTCCTGAAGACGTATGACCCGCCGCTGAGCGCGCTGGAGGGCCGCAGGGTCAGCGGGGTGGGCCGGTACGGGAAGTTCCTCGGCATCGCGACCGAGGGGGAGGACGGCCCGCATCTGGTGTTCCATCTTGCGCGTGCCGGGTGGCTGCAGTGGAAGGAGAAGCTGCCGGATGCGCCGCCGCGCCCGGGGAAGGGGCCGCTGGCGCTGCGGGTGAGCCTGGCGGAGCCGTCCGGGTCGGGCTTCGACCTCACGGAGGCCGGTACGAAGAAGAGCCTGGCGGTGTACTGCGTGGCCAAGCCGCAGGATGTCCCCGGTATCGCGCGGCTCGGGCCGGACCCTCTCGACCCGGCGTTCACGGTGGAGGCGTTCAGGGAGCTGCTGGAGGGGGAACGCAGGCAGATCAAGGGCGTTCTGCGCGATCAGAGCACCATCGCGGGGATCGGCAATGCCTACTCGGACGAGGTGTTGCACGTCGCGCGCATGTCGCCCTTCAAGCTCGCGGCGAGTTTCACGGAGGAGGAGAGCGCCCGGCTGTACGCGGCCATAGGGAGCACCCTCGCCGAGGCGATCGAGCGCTCGCGCGGGATCGACGTGAGCAAGCTGAAGGCCGAGAAGAAAACCGGCCTGCGCGTGCACGGCAGGACCGGTGAGGCATGCCCGGTGTGCGGGGACACCGTGCGCGAGGTCAGCTTCAGTGATTCCTCGCTGCAGTACTGCCCGACGTGCCAGACAGGCGGCAAGCCCCTCGCGGACCGCCGCCTGTCCAGGCTCCTGAAGTAATGCCGGTGACTCAGGCCGCCGCTTTCGCCTTTTCGGCGTGGCCCAGCGCCTCCGCGTAGGCCTCGTCCGGGTCGAGCCGGCGGAGTTCCTCGGCGATGAGCTCCGCGGTCGTGCGGACCTTGAGGGCGAGGTGGCGCTCGGGCTGGCCGGGGATGGAGAGTTTGGCGGAGACGCCCTCGGGGCGGTCGATGAGGACCTCGCCGTCGGCGGTGTTGAGCCGTACGGCGGTGACCACGGGCCCGTCGGTGACCACTCGCTCGACGGGGACCCGCAGCCGCGCGCCGAGCCAGCGGGCGAGCAGTTCGGCGCTGGGGTTGTCGGCTTCGCTCTCGACGGCGGCGGAGGTGACGGTGGCGCGGGCCTGGTCGAGGGCGGCGGCGAGCATGCTGCGCCAGGGGGTGAGGCGGGTCCAGGCCAGGTCGGTGTCGCCGGGGTGGTAGGAGCCGGCGCGCAGGGCCAGTTGCTTGAGCGGCTGCTCGACGGCGTAGGCGTCGGTGATCCGGCGCTGGGCGAGGGCGCCGAGCGGGTCCTGGGCGGGGTCGGCGGGGGCGTCGACCGGCCACCAGACGACGACCGGGGCGTCGGGGAGGAGCAGGGGCAGGACCACGCTGTGGGCGTGGTCGGCGAGTTCGCCGTGCAGGCGCAGCAGGATGGTCTCGCCGGTGCCGGTGTCGCCGCCGACCCGGACTTCGGCGTCCAGGCGGGTGTTCTTGCGGTCGCGCTGGGTGCGTGCGGGCCGTTTGATGACGACCAGGATGCGGGAGGGGTGCTCCTTGGAGGCGTCGCTGGCGGCCTTGAGGGCGTCGTAGTGGTTGCCCTCGTCGGTGACGATGACGAGGGTGAGCACCATGCCGACGGCCGGGCTTCCGGCGGTCCTGCGCGCTTTGACCAACGCTGAGTTGATCTTGCTCGATGTGGTCTGTGTCAGGTCGATGTTCATGGCCGGCGCCAGCTCCTGCCGTCTCGTGCGAGCATCTCGTCCGCTGCCTTGGGGCCCCAGGTCCCGGAAATGTACTGCTCGGGCCTGCCGTGCTTCTCCCAGTAGTCCTCGATCGGGTCGAGGATCTTCCAGGACTCCTCCACCTCCTGGTGGCGGGGGAAGAGGTTGGTGTCACCGAGGAGCACGTCCAGGATCAGCCGCTCGTACGCCTCCGGGCTCGCCTCGGTGAAGGACTCTCCGTAGGCGAAGTCCATCGTCACGTCCCGGATCTCCATCGAGGTGCCGGGCACCTTGGAGCCGAAGCGGACCGTGATGCCCTCGTCCGGCTGGACCCGGATGACCAGGGCGTTCTGGCCCAGTTCCTGGGTCTCGGTGGTGTCGAAGGGGGAGTGGGGCGCGCGCTGGAAGACCACGGCGATCTCGGTGACGCGGCGTCCGAGGCGCTTGCCGGTACGGAGATAGAAGGGGACGCCCGCCCAACGGCGGTTGTCGATCTCCAGTTTGACGGCGGCGTAGGTGTCGGTCCTGGACTGCGGGTCGATGCCCTCCTCCTGGAGGTAGCCCACTGCCTGCTCGCCGCCCTGCCAGCCTGCCGCGTACTGGCCGCGCACGGTGTGCTTGCCCAGATCGGCGGGGAGTTTGGCGGCCCGCAGGACCTTGAGCTTCTCGGTGACCAGGGAGTCGGCGTCGAAGCCGGCGGGCTCCTCCATCGCGGTGAGAGCGAGGAGTTGGAGCAGGTGGTTCTGGATGACGTCGCGGGCGGCGCCGATGCCGTCGTAGTAGCCGGCGCGGCCGCCGATGCCGATGTCCTCGGCCATGGTGATCTGGATGTGGTCGACGTAGGACCGGTTCCACAGCGGCTCGAACATCGTGTTGGCGAACCGAAGCGCCAGGATGTTCTGGACCGTCTCCTTGCCCAGGTAGTGGTCGATGCGGAAGACGTCCTGCGGCGGGAAGACCTGGTGGACGACCTGGTTCAGCTCCTCGGCGCTCGCCAGGTCGTGGCCGAAGGGCTTCTCGATGACCGCGCGCCGCCAGGAGCCGGCCGGCGGGTCGGCCAGGCCGTGCCTCTTGAGCTGCTGGACGACCTTGGGGAAGAACTTGGGCGGCACGGAGAGGTAGAAGGCGAAGTTGCCGCTGGTGCCCCGCTCCTTGTCGAGCTCGACGACCGCCTCGCGGAGCCGCTCGAAGGCCTGGTCGTCGTCGAACTCGCCCGGGATGAAGCGCATGCCTTCGGCGAGCTGCTGCCAGACCTCCTCACGGAACTCGGTCCGCGAGTGCTCCTTCACCGAGTCGTGGACGATCTGCGCGAAGTCCTCGTCGGCCCAGTCGCGGCGGGCGAAGCCGAGCAGTGAGAAGCCGGGCGGGAGCAGGCCGCGGTTGGCGAGGTCGTAGATGGCCGGCATCAGCTTCTTGCGGGACAGGTCACCGGTCACGCCGAAGATCACCAGGCCGGACGGGCCGGCGACGCGCGGCAGCCTGCGGTCGGAGGCGTCGCGCAGCGGGTTGCGCCACACCGCTCCGGTTGTCGTACTCACCCTGATCAGGGCTCCTTCCGAGTTGCTCTCTGTGCCAACGAACCGCAGACCGGAGGCTGTTTATTTCCGGGTTCCGCCCAGGTCCTTCCGGGGTTTCGTACCGGGCCCGCCGTGGGGTCGTACCCGCGAACCCGGCCGAGATCACCTCCGGACCCGATCGGCCCAGCCCCGGCGGCGCGGCGGCGTGGGACGGCGAAGACTGGGCGGCATGGCTGCTCACTACCAGTACCACCGCAAGGACGTCGGACTGCTCGCGCTGCGGATCGGAATCGGCGGCGTGCTGTTCGCCCATGGCGCGCAGAAACTCTTCGGCTGGTTCGGCGGCCACGGGCTGGAGGGCACCGGCGCCGGCATGGAGCACATGGGCTTCGAGCCGGGCAAGCAGAGCGCCCTGGCCGCCGGGCTCGGCGAGGCGGGCGGCGGCGCGCTGCTCGCGCTCGGCCTGGCCACGCCGGCCGCCGGCGCGGCGGCGGCCGGCGCCATGGCGGGAGCCGTCGCCGTGCACGCCCCCGCCGGCTTCTTCGCGATGTCCGGCGGATTCGAGTACCCGGCGTTCCTGGGCTACACCGCCGCCGGTATCGGTCTCGCGGGCCCCGGCCGCTACTCCCTGGACCACCTGACCGGCCACGCCGTGGACCGCCCCTGGGTCGTCGCCGTCGCCTTCTCCGTGAGCGCCCTCGCCGCGGGCGTCGTCCTCACCCGCCGCGCCAAGGTCCTGGAGAGCCGCGCCCGGGCCGCCGAGGGGAAGGCGGACACCCCCGAGTAGCCTGAGCGTCATGACCATGCATCTGGCGGTATTCGGAGCCACCGGCCACGTCGGCCGCCACCTGGTCGACCAGGCCCTCGCCGCCGGCCACGAGGTCACCGCCCTCGTACGCGACCCGGCCCGGCTACCGGCCCGCGAGGGGCTGACCGTCGTCCCCGGCGCAGTACAGGACGCCGAGGCGGTCGCCCGTACGGTCCAGGGCGCCGAAGCGGTCCTCAGCGCGCTAGGCACGCGCAAGTTGTGGGGCGTCACGGTCTGCACGGACGGTATGCGTGCCGTCCTGCCGGCCATGAAGGCACACGGGGTGCGCAGGCTGGTCGCGGTCGGCTGTTACGGGACGGGCGAGGACCGCCGCAAGGATCTCTACTACTACGCGATGTCCCTGGCCATCCGTCAGGTCATGCTGGACAAGAACCGCCAGGAGGCCCTGATCCGGGCGGCGGACGACGAGTGGACCATCGTCCGCCCGGCCGTCCTGGGCGGCGGTGCGCGCACGGGGCGCTACCGCGCGGGCACGGATCTGCGGCTCGGGCTCACGTCCCGGATCTCGTACGCCGATGTCGCGGGTTTCATGCTGGAGCAGCTCGGCAAGGACGAGTACGTCCGGCGGGCGGTCGCGGTCACGTCATAGGCCCCTGGTCCGGACCCGGTTTGCGTCGCAGGCCCGTCTGGACGGCGCCGAAGATCACCTTCGCGATCACGCCGACGGCCGCCAGGTCGACGAGCATCTGCACGGTCGTGAGGACGCGTGCGGCTCCGGTCACCGGGGTGATATCGCCGAAGCCGACCGTGGCGAAGACGGTGACCGTGAAGTAGAGGGCGTCCGTATGGTTCAGCGATTCCGAGAATGAACCCGGATGGGCGCGTTCCATCAGGATGCACGCACCGGCGAAGACCACGAGCAGCAGGGGCACGGCCACCGACAGCGCCTCGACGCCCCGCAGCCGGGGGTGCTCGGCGCCCGAGATGGCGCGGACCTGCCAGATGATCAGGGCGGCGAAGAGGACGAGGCCGATTCCGAGGAAGGCAAGTGCGGTGCCGCCGCGGGTGCGGTCCAGGGGGGCCAGGTAGTAGACGGTGAGCAGCGTGGCGGCGCTCGCCGCGGAGCGCAGCAGCGAGCGCACGAGCAGCCAGCGGCAGTGGGAGCGGGACGCCGTCATGGGGTCAGTATCGGGCGCGGGGCGGGCTGCGGCACGGCAGACTTGGGGCGTGGCAGTCGTCAGGACAGGGCCCAGGCGCAGCGCGGGGATTCTGCTCCACCGCGCCTCGGACCGGGGCGTCGAGGTGCTGATCGGGCATATGGGCGGGCCGTTCTGGGCCGGGCGGGACGAGAGCGCGTGGTCCGTGCCCAAGGGCGAGTACGGGCCGGAGGAGGAGCCCCTGGCGGCCGCGCACCGCGAGTTCCTGGAGGAGCTGGGGCTGCCGGTGCCGGACGGTGAGCGGGTACCGCTCGGAGAGGCCCGGCAGTCCGGGGGCAAGATCGTGACCGTGTGGGCCGTGGAGGGCGACCTCGACCCGGGACTGGTCGTGCCCGGCACGTTCACGATGGAGTGGCCCAGGGGGTCCGGGCGGATCCAGGAGTTCCCGGAGATCGACAGGGCCGCCTGGTTCGGCCTGCCGGAGGCCCGCGACAGGCTCGTTTCGGGCCAGCGGATCTTCCTCGACCGGTTGGCGTCCTCAATCGCCGGACGGGCCGAATTCTAGGAATGCGCGTGGGCGGGAACGCGGAGCGAGCCGAGGAGGGCGTTCACGTCGCGGTCGTGAAGGTCTGTGCCGTCGGGGGCCGGTACGGGCTGGGGCAGCGGGGCGGGCTGTGCCGCGCCGGGCTGGGACGGCAGGACGAGCAGGACCACACCCCGGGCGGCCACCGCGGCGGCGGCGAGGGCGAGGAGGGCGCCGGTGGTGCCGCCGCGGAACTGGTCCCCGGCGAGCAGCAGACCGATGGCCGCCGCGGTGGCGGGGTTGACGAGTGTGGCGGTGGCCAGCGGAGCGCCCAGGCCGCCGCGGTAGGCGGCCTGGGACAGCAGCACGCCACCGAGGGACAGCGGGACGACGAGGGCGGCGGGCAGCAGGACGTCGGCGGTGAGCAGACCCTGCATGCCGGTGTTCGTGAGCTGGTTCAGGGCTGTCTGGGTCATGGCCGACCCCACCCCGAAGGCGATTCCCGAGGCGGCGCCGTAGCGCAGGCCGGCGGTGACGGTGGTGCGCGAACCGGCCGGGATGGCGGTCAGGACGACGATCGCCGCCGCTGTCACGACCGCCAGGACGAGCGTCGACCGCAGGCTCAGCGTGTGGGCCGTCGATGACGTGGTCAGCACCAGCCCGGTGAGCCCGAGCATGGTCAGCGCCGCGCCCCGCCATTCGCCGGGCGTGACATGCCGGGCGTACGCGGCGGCCCCCATCGGTACGGCCAGCACCAGCGACAGTGCGCCGAGCGGCTGCACCAGCGTGAGCGGCCCGTACGGCAGCGCCACCACGTGCAGTCCGGCGCCGAGGCCGGTCAGGGCCAGGGCCAGGGGCCAGGACGCGTGGGCCTCGTGGGTGGCGATGCGCTGCTGGGCGACGGCGGCCGCGGCGTAGCAGACGGCCGACAGCAGCGAGAGGGCGACGGCGAGGGTAAGCGCACTCATCTCCGGGCCTCCTTGGCCGCCGTAGGACATCCTTACGATCTAAACGAAACGGTATCGTACGCATCGCGATCGCGGCAACCCTGACCGAGCGGATCGCTCGAGGGGTGGAGGTCCTGGTGGTGTCAGCGCGCTGCCGGCGCGCCCGGTCCGGTGAGCAAGTCCTGCAGGGCGGGGGCGTAGCGGTCGGCGAGCTCCTCGACGGGGGTCGCGCGTACGGCGTCGCCCCGCGCCAGGCCGTACATCACGCCGAGGCCCAGCAGCATGCCGAGGGCGAGCTCGGCGCGCAGTGCGGCGTCAGCGGCATCCGCGGCATCGGCTGCATCCGTGGTGCCCGTGGGGCCGGCCTCCATGAGGCGGGCGGTGAGGCGGGCGATGACCTGGCTCTTGAAGTTGGCGCGCAGGGTGTCGCCGTGGCCGCTGTGCAGCGGGGCGAAGACGATGCGCAGGGCGGCGGCGCCCCGGCCCTCCGCCTGGCTGGTGAGGACCAGGGTGACCATGTGGCGGCCCAGCTCCTCCACGGGGGCGTCGAGCAGGATGACGGCGTCCTCCTCGAAGGACAGGACGCGGGAGAACAACTGCTCCTTGCTGCCGAAGTACTTCACGATCAGGGGCGCGCTGACCCCGGCTTCCTCGGCCACCGCCTTGAGGGTGATGTCGGAGTACGCGTGACGCGCGAACATGAAACGGGCCGCCAGCAGGATCGCCGCCCGGGAGGCCTCGGCGTCCCGGCGCCGGGCGCCCGGCTCGGCGGTGGCGGTGCCGCTCATGATCATGCCCCTTCCAGCGCGGTCCCGGCCGGGCTCGCGGCGGCCGCCTCGTCGCGCTGCCGGGGCAGGCCGGCCGCCGGGCGCGGGCGGGGGATGGCCAGTGCCAGCGCGCAGCCCAGTAGCGCGACCGTACCAGCCATGCCGAATGCCATCAGGTAGCCGTGCAGCGTGGGGACCGCGGTCCCGCCGAGCAGGGCGGTGTGGTGGGTGAGCAGGGCGGCGACGGCGGCGCTGCAGGTGGCCTGGCCGATGGTGCGCAGCAGGACGTTGACGCCGTTGGCGGAGGCGGTCTGGGAGGCGGGCACGGCCTGCAGGATGAGGGTCGGCAGGGCGGAGTACGCCAGCGTGGTGCCCACCGAGACCACCGCGGCGCCCACGATGATCATCCACATGTGCCGGCTGTCGACGATGCGTGTCGCGTACCCGGTCGCGATGACGGCCGCACCGAGGGCCAGGGTGATCTTCGGGCCCCGGGCGGCGGAGATCCGCGCCGAGACGGGGGAGAGGACGAGCATGATCAGGCCGGCCGGGAGCATGCACAGGCCGGTGGCGAAGATGGACAGCCCCAGGCCGTAGCCGGTCGCCTCGGGGGCCTGCAGGAGTTGGGCGGTGACCAGGGAGTTGGCGTAGAACGCGAAGCCGACGACCAGTGCCGTGAGGTGCGGCAGGGCCACCCGGGGCTGCTTCGCCAGCCGCAGGTCCACCAGCGGCTCGCGGGTTCCCATCTGCTGCCGCCACCAGAGCGCCGTCACCACCACGGCCGCGACCAGCAGACCCAGGACGGCCGGGCTGGTCCAGCCCCAGTCGCTGCCCTGCGATATCGCCATGAGCAGGCACACCAGCGCCGCGCCCAGCCCGGCCGCGCCGGTGAAGTCGAAGCGCCCGGGGTTGCGCACGGGCGACTCCCGCACCGCCCACCAGGCCCCGGCCAGGCCGAACGCGCCGAGGGCGGTGGTGACCCAGAACATGACATGCCAGTCGGCGTACTGCACGATCAGCGCCGCGAGCGGCAGTCCGAGCGCCGCGCCGATGCCGACGGTGGAGCTCATCAGCGCGACCGCCGAACCGGTCCGGGCCGGGGGCAGTTCGTCGCGCAGGATGCTGATGGACAGCGGCACGACCGCGGCGGCCGCGCCCGACAGTGCCCGGGCGGCGATCAGCAGCCGGATGTCGGAGGTGAGCGCGCAGATCAGCGAGCCCGTCGTCATCAGGCCCAGGGCGATGAGCAGCACCCGCCGCTTGCCGTACATGTCGCCGGCCCGGCCGAGGACCGGTGTGAGCACCGCCCCGGCGAGCAGCGTCGCCGTGACCATCCAGGACACGCTGCCGGCCGAGGCCCCGGTCAGCCGGGGCAGGTCCGGGAGCAGCGGCACGACGACGGTCTGCATGACCGCCATCAGAATTCCGCCGAATGCGAGGGCGGGGATGGTGAGCCGCTCTCTGAGGCCTTGCATGGGCTGCTCCGGGGATCGCGAGATGAGGTGAACGTGTATTCACCACATTAGGTGAATACACGTTCACCAAGCAATCCCGGACCGTCAGACCGCGGACCACCCGTTGTCCACCGGCAGGACGACGCCGTTGATGTTGCTCGCCGCGTCGGAGGCCAGGAAGACGATGGCCGCGGCCTGCTCGTCCGCCTCCGCCAGCCGGCCGATCGCGCCCATGTACGTGCGGAGGACGGCCGCACCGTGAGCGGTCGGGTCCACGTCGACGACGATGCCGGTCTGGGTGCCGCCCGGGGCGATCGCGTTGGTGCGGATGCCCTGGGCCCTGTACATGACCGCGGTGGAGCGGGTCAGGCCGACGACGCCGTGCTTCGCGGCGGTGTACGCGGCGCCGGCGGCGCTGCCGCGCAGGCCGGCCTCGGAGGCGGTGTTGACGATCGCGCCCTTGCCCTTCGCCAGCATGTGGGGGAGGGCCGCGCGGGTCAGCAGGAACGGCGCGGTGAGGTTGACGCGGATGAGCCGCTCCCACTCGGCGTCGGTGACATCCGCGGTGGCGGACATCCGGTCCATGATCCCGGCGTTGTTGACCAGGACGTCCAGCCCGCCGAAGGACTCGACGGCGGTGGCGACGACCTCCTCCACCACGGCCTGCTCGCTCAGGTCGCCGACCACGGTCACGGCGGTCCCGCCCGCCGCCCGGATCTCCTCCGCCACGGCCTTGGCCCCGTCGGCGTTGAGGTCGGCGATCACGACCTTGGCCCCCTCGCCGGCGAAGCGCAGGGCGGCGGCCCGCCCGATGCCGGAGCCCCCGCCGGTGACGACGACGCTGCTGTTCTCCAGGCCGGTGATGCTCATGACTGCTCCAGGTGTCCTTGGTGCCGTGGTGCACGGTGCGGTACTGCGGCGACCCTACGACTTTGTGGCGTGAAGTGCCAACAAGTCGCATGATGCCAAAAACGCATAGGCTCGTACGATACGACGGACCGAGCAAGACGTAGGGGGAAGATGTGTCACACGAACCTGTGGCCGCGGTCCGTGGCGGGCGCAGAACCGGACGCCCGCCGCTCACCGAGAGGCGCAAGGCCGCCACCCGCCTGGAGATCGCCCGCGAGGCGGTCCGCCTCTTCACAGCCCAGGGCGTCGCCGCGACCTCCGCCGAGGAGATCGCCGAGGCGGCCGGGGTCTCGGTCCGCACGCTGTGGCGCTACTTCCCCAGCAAGGAGAGCTGCGTCCTGCCGCTGCTGACCGCCGGTGCGGAGATGACCGCGCGCTGCCTGCGCGCCTGGTCGGCGGAGCTCGGCCTGGCGGATGTCGTACGCGGGCTGCGGCGCGACGACATCCTGAGCGAAGAGGCCGCGATCGACGTGCCGACGATGATGGCCCTCGTCCGCCTCACCGAGCACGAGCCGGGCCTGCGGGCCGTGTGGCTCCAGGCACACGAAGCGGCCGAGCCCGTGTTCGCCCAGCTGGTCGCCGAGCGGTCCGGCGGTTCCGCCGACGACCTGCAGGTCAAGGTGCGGGCCGCGATGATCAACGTCGCCCTGCGCGTGGCCATCGAGCACTACGCCCGGCACGGCCGCGCGCAGGACGCGTCCGAAGGCGTGCACGAGGCCATGGCCGACGCGCTGCTCACGGTGTCCGCAGGGCTGCCTGACTGACTCAGTTCGGCGGCGGGACGGGCCGTACCAGGCCGGACTGGTAGGCGATGACGACCAGTTGGGCGCGGTCGCGGGCGTCGAGCTTGGTCATGGCCCGGTGGACGTGGGTGCGTACGGTCAGGGGGCTGACGACGAGTTTCTCGGCGATCTCGGTGTTGGACTTGCCCTCGGCGGCCAGGGCGGTGACCTCTCGCTCGCGGGCGGTGAGGGCGGCGAGGCGCTCGGGGGGCGCGAGGGGGTCGCCGGGTTCGGGGGCGGTGAGGAAGCGGGTGATGAGGGCGCGGGTGGCCAGGGGGGAGAGGAGGGCGTCACCGGAGGCCACGGTGCGGATGCCCGTGAGGAGTTCGTCGGTGGTGACGTCCTTGCCGAGGAAGCCGCTGGCACCGGCGCGCAGCGCGCGGGCGACGTACTCGTCGATCTCGAAGGTGGTGAGGATGAGGACACGCGTGGCGGACAGGCCGGGGTCGCCGCAGATGGTGGCGGTGGCGGTCAGGCCGTCGGTGCCGGGCATCCGGATGTCCATGACGACGACATCGGGGTGGTGGGTGCGGGTGAGCTCGGCCGCCTCCTCGCCGTCGGCGGCTTCGGCGACCACTTCCATGTCGTCGCAGGAGTCGATGAGGATCCGGAAGGTGGCCCGCAGGAGGGCCTGGTCGTCGGCCAGCAGTACGCGGATGGTCATGTGGTTCGGTCTTCCTCCGGGTTCTGGGGGTGCAGCGGCAGTTCGGTGGTGACCTCGAAACCGCCACCGGGACGCCGGCCCGCCGACAGCTGTCCGCCGACCGAGTGGGCGCGTTCGCGCATGCCCATCAGGCCGTATCCGCTGCCCGGGGCCGTGGTGGCGGGGGAGGGGGCGGTGCCGCCTCCGTCGTCGGTGACGGCGATGGTCAGGAGGTCGTAGGAGTACGAGAGCCGTACCTCGGCCGCTCGCGTGGCGGTGTGCTTGGTGACGTTGGTGAGCGCTTCCTGCACGATGCGGTACGCGGTGAGATCGACGCCCGGGGACAGCGGCCGCGGCTCGCCTTCGGTGGTGACGTTGACCTTGAGCCCGGCAGTCGCCAGCGCGTCGGTCAGTTCGGGAAGCCGGTCGAGCCCGGGGGTCGGTTCCAGGGGGGCGTCCGGGTCGCCCGCCTGGCGCAGGAGGCCGACGGTGCCCTTCAGTTCGCGCAGCGCCGACGAGGTCGTGCCGATGAGGTCGGCGAGGATCTGCTGGGCCTGGTCGGGACGGTTGCGTACCAGGTGCGCGGCGGTGCCCGCCTGGGCGTTGGCCAGTGCGAGGTGGTGGGCGACGACGTCGTGCAGCTCGCGGGCGATGCGCATGCGCTCCTCGGCGACCCGGTGGCGTGCTTCCTCCTCGCGGGTGCGCTCGGCGTGCTCGGCGCGGGCCTGCACGGCCGCCAGATAGGCGCGCCGCAGCTGGACGGACGTGCCGAAGGCCGCGGCCAGCAGCAGCCAGGCGGCGGGGCCGATCGTTTCGAGGCCCAGCGGCTGGTCGTCGGGTCCGGCGATCAGCGCCGTACCCACGAGCAGGACGACGGTCACCACGGCGTAGGCGCGGGTGGTGGCCCGGTCGGCCCGGACGGCGAGCGCGTACAGCGCGGCCATGAGCGGCGCCAGGATCAGCACGGTGGGCGGGTAGCCCAGCGCGGTCACGGTCACGGCGGAGGCGGTGGCCACTGCGACGGCGGTGCGGGGGCGGCTGCGGTGCCACAGCAGAGCGGCGCAGGCGACGGCCTGGCCCACCACCACGACGGGCCACCACGCGGTCGGGGTGGGGGCGCTCCGAGTGGTGGCGAGGCTGGCCGGCACGGACGCGGCGAACAGGAGCAGTGCCACCGCCGTGTTGCTGGCGGGGCCCTCTCGTATGTATCGCTGCCACTTGCTGATCATCGCGGGGGTTCCTGTCTGGGCCGGTTTCCCAGGCTCCCTGGTCCAGGCCTGCCATGTCGTCGTGCGTCTGCTGACAATCCTGTCTACTGAGAACGCAGTACAGCGCACCCGCTACCCGCGTGACCGCTCAACCATAGAGGCTGGCCGGCAGCGCGACGCCCGGCCGTCCCCGGACATGCCACCGCCACCGCCGCCGCGGGGGACCGCGGTGACGGTGGCGGGACACGCTTGTCATTGATCGCCGGACGGGCTGTAGGCCTGTTCGGCCTAACCCGGTCAGCCGACGGCGGTCAGCTCGCCGACCTCGGCCGGCTCCTGACGCACGGCGCGCAGCCCGGTGAGGCTGATCATGACAGCGGCGAACACCGCGGCGATCGCGAAGGCGGTGAAGCCCGCGGTGGTGGAGCCGGTGGCGAGGAGCTGGCCGCCGAGCCACGGGCCGAAGACGGCGCCGAAGCGGCCCATGCCGGAGACCCAGCCGACCGCGGTGCCGCGGTTCTCGTCGCTGGAGCGGCCGGCCACGTTGGCGTAGATCATCGCCTGGCCGCTGAAGAGGAACATGCCGGTGAGGAAGACCACGGTGTAGGTGAGGGCCAGCGGCATGTGGACGCTGAGTGTGTAGATCCCGACGGCGGTGATGGCGAACCAGATCGTGGAGATGCGGGAGCCGCCGAACATGTCGGTGAGCCTGCCGCCGACCAGCATGCCGACGATGCCGCCGAGGTTGATGACGATGATGAAGCCGATCGAGGACCCCAGGTCGTAGCCGTTGGCCTTCATCAGCGAGGGCAGCCACTGGGAGACGCCGTAGACCAGCAGCAGGCCGCCGAAGGACGCCAGCCAGAAGAGCAGGGTCTGGACCCACAGGCCGCCGCGGAACAGGGCGGCGACCGCGCTCCAGCGGTCGGCGCCGGCGGGGCGCGCTTCCTTCGGGGCGGGCAGTGCGACGTCGTAGCGGTCGGCGAGTGCGCGCGCCTCGGCGGTCCGGCCCTTGGCCTGCAGGAAGGTGATCGACTCGGGCAGGAACCTGATGGCCAGCGGGACGCCGATGAAGAGCGGGATCACGCAGATCCAGAAGGAGACGCGCCAGTCGCCGGTCCACAGCGCCACGAAGCCGGCGACGATACCGCCGGCCTGGTGGGCGGTCATCAGGGAGCCGACGATCAGGGCGCGGCGGCCGCGCGGGGCGTAGTCGGTGACCATGGTGATCGCGCTCGGGAGCAGGCCGCCGAGGCCGAGACCGGCCAGGAAGCGGCCGAGGCTGAAGACAGCGAGGCTGGAGGCCGAGGCGCAGACGGCGGAGGCCAGGGAGAAGACGGCGGTGGAGACGACGATGGTCTTCTTGCGGCCGACCCAGTCGCTGACGGTGCCGGAGGACAGCGCGCCGATCAGCATGCCGAAGGTGGCGTAGGAGCCGACGTCTCCGGCCTTGGCGGGAGTGATGCCGAGGGCCTTGGTCTCCAGCATGTGCGGCAGCACGGAGCCGTAGATGAACATGTCGAGGCCGTCGAACAGGACGACCAGCCAGCACAGGCCGACGACCAGGGTCGCGAGTCTGGCGCCGCGGGGCGACAGGGCGGCAGAGGAGGACATCGTTGTTTCCTCTCGTCCGGGAGGGCACCCCGGAGTCTGGGTGGTGAGACGGGTCGGTGCGGTTCGAGCCGACCCGGATGTGGGCTAGACGCTAGAAACGCCCACGATGAATGTCAACGCTTTTGTCAACAATCTAAGAAACAATCCGGTTACCAGCCGGAAGTCAGCCGACGGGCGGCGTGCCATGGGTGTGGAAGGACTCGATGGTCTTCAGACCCCACGCCTGGCCCTTGGCGCGCTCGGCCTCGGTCCAGGTGACCAGCGGCCAGTCGGGGGCCAGCACCAGACGGGTGAGCGGGTTGCACAGCTCGATGCGGTTGCCGCCGGGCTCGTAGACGTACAGGAAGAACGTCTGCTGGATGGCGTGCTTGTGCGGGCCGGTCTCGATGAACACACCGGTGTCGATGGCGAGGTCGGCGGCGCGCAGGATGTCCTCGCGGGTGTCGGTCGCGAAGGCGATGTGGTGCAGGCGGCCCTGCGAGCCGGTCCAGTCGGACGTGTAGACCACGTCGTACGACTTGTTGTTGAAGGTCAGCCACTTGGCGCCGATCCTGCCGCTGTCGAGCTGGATCTGCTCGGTGGGGCGGGCGCCCAGCACGTACTGGTGGAAGTCGGCGTTGGCCGCGACATCGGCGGCCAGGTAGTTGATGTGGTCAAGGCGCCGGACGCCGACGCCGTGGCCGGGCTTGGCCTGCGGCTGGTTCTTCAGCGCGGGCCTGAGCTCCGGCGGTGCCTGGTACCACTCGGTCTCCCAGTACAGGGCGATCTCGTGGCCGTCGGGGTCGGAGGTGATGTAGAGCTTGCCGATGCCGGGCTCGTCCTCCGCCCAGTGCCCGGGGTGGCCGGCCGACTCCAGCTCCATGACCCGGCGCTGCAGGGCCTCCTCGCTGGAGGTGCGCAGGGCGGTGCGGCGCAGGCCCGGTTGCTCGGCGGCCGTCAGCACCAGGCTGTGGTGCTCGTAGTCGTCGAAGGTGCGCAGGTAGACCGAGCCGCCGTCGGACCGTCCATTGACGGTGAGGCCGAGGTATTCGGTGAAGAACCGGACGCTGCCGTCCAGGTCCGGGGTGAGCAGTTCGGCGTGACCGACATGGGCGATGTCACCCAGAGGCGGAGTCATCAACGTCTCCCTGGTAGGGCTGTGGGGGGATCGGTGCGGTGGCGGCGGCCCTGGGGAACACCCGGCCGTCGAAGATCTTGCGGGCCGTGCGGACCACGGCGGTACGTGCGGCGGAGGGCTCGCCTCCCGGGGCGGTTCGGATACTGCTCTCGATGTCCAGGAATCCGGTGGGGTGTTCTATGCGAATCCGGTCGTTCCCGGTGGGCAGCACCGCGAGCTCCGCGCCGACGCCGCCCTGGATCCGCAGCCCGGCGGCGACACTGGCCGCGCCGAGCACGCCGATGGAGGTGTGGACGCGCACCGGGATGAAGGTGCGCGTGGAGATCGCGCCGCCCGCGCGGGGCGGGGCGAGCAGCGTGAGCTTGGGTACCGTCGTCCCGCTGACATCGCCCAGTCCCATCAGTGCTCCGGCCTCCAGCCGGATCTTGTGGAGGCGATCGCCGAGGGCCGGATCCGCTTCGAGGTCCCCGGGGGCCTCGTAGCCGGTGACACCCAGGGAGGACGCGGCGATCAGCACGGTCGGCATGCCGTTGTCCACGCAGGTCACCGGAGCGCCGGCGATCACGTCGAGGGCGTTTCCGGTGGGCAGCAGGGGACCGGTGCCCGGCGGGAACTCGATCACCACGGGGGCGGCCGTGCCGGGGACACCCGAGATCTCGGCGTCCCCGGTGTAGTCCACCCGGCCGCCCGGCGTGGGGAAGGTCGCGGTCGCGAAGTCCCCGGTGTTGACCATCCGGATGCGGACGCGAGTCTGCCCGTCCTGAGCCGGGACCAGACCGCGCTCGACGGCGAAGGGACCGATGCCGGCCAGGAGGTTGCCGCAGTTCTGGCGGTCCGTCACCTCGGGCTTGTCGACGCCGACCTGGAGGAAGAGGTAGTCGACGTCCCACCCGGGGCCGGACGAGGGCGAGACCACGGCCACCTTGCTGGTGAGCGGGTGCGCCCCGCCCAGGCCGTCGATCTGGCGCGGGTCGGGACTGCCCATGATCCGCAGCAGCAGGTCGTCCCGGGCCGCGGGATCCGCCGGGAGGTCCTCGGCGAGGAAGTAGGCGCCCTTGGAGGTGCCCCCGCGCATCAGCAGACAGGGCACCTCCGCGGGCCCGGTCACGACTGTGCTCCCTCGCCGCTGTACTCCTCGTACGTCCGGTACTCCACGCCGAGCCGCTTGAGGGTGTCGCGCAGGCCGTAGCGGTCCAGGCCCAGCTGGCCCTCGATGAAGGCGGCGCGGGTCTGCGCCTCCTTGGCCTCGCGGGCCTCGGACTTCTCGGCGGCCTCGCGGGCGCGCTCACGGGGCACGACCACCACACCGTCGTCGTCGGCGACGATCACGTCGCCCGGCCGGATCACCTGGCCGTCGATGGCGATCGGTACGTTGACCGAGCCGCCCGTGGCCTTCACGGTGCCCTGCGAGGAGACGGCCCTGGACCACGCGGCGAAGCCCATCTCGCGCAGCTCCTGGGTGTCGCGGATGCCCGCGTTGGTCACCACGCCGCGCACCCCGCGCCTTTGCAGCGCGGTGGCGAACAGCTCGCCGAACATGCCGTCGGTGGACGGGGAGGTGGTGGTGACGACCAGGATGTCGCCCTCGCCGCACTGCTCCACGGCCGCGTGGATCATGAGGTTGTCGCCGGGCCAGCTGAGCACCGTGACGGCGGTGCCCGCGACCCGTACGCCCTGCTGGACCGGGCGGAGCTCCGGGCCGAGCAGGCCGGTGCGGCCGAGCGCCTCGCTGATGGTGGCCACGCCGAAGCCCGCCAGGGCCTCGACGTCCTTCGCGTCCGCCTTCGGCGGGTTGGTGACGATCACGCCGCTCATGCCAGCTCCTTCGCGATCTGCGGGTAGGGCCGCATGAAGGCCTCGGCCATGGTCTTGTGCGCCAGGCCCAGGTTCGGGCCGGCGTTCCGCTTGAGCTGGACCCCGCGGCGGACGGCGAGGTCGGTGTAGTAGTCCCACAGGTGCTGCTGGGCGCCCAGGCACTCCATGGCCTTGCGCTTGGTCTCCCATACCTCGGTGATGTCCAGGAGGACCTCGGGCCTGAAGCCGCTCATCTCGGGCTGGTGCGGCTCGAAGTAGAAGACCGGCGGGGCGCCGATGATCTCGCCCGGGCCGGGGTAGCCGATGGCCTGCGCGAGCACGCGGGCCTCCAGCGCCATCCGGTTGGCGGCCGGGTGGTCACCGTTGTACGGGTCCTCGACCGGGTGGGTGAGCACGACATCGGGCTGGGTGGCGCGGTAGACCTCGACGAGCTTGTCGGTCAGCTCGGGAGTGGCGAGCAGCGGGTAGTCACCGGCATCGAAGAAGCGGACCTCGGCGCCCAGGGTGGCGGCGGCCTTCTCGGCCTCCTCACGGCGGATCGCCTTGATCTCGTCCAGCTTTCTGCCCTCGCGCCAGGCCTTGGCGGACTCGCCGCGCTCACCGAAGGTCAGGCAGGCGATGGTGACCTTCTCGCCGCGCGAGGCGGCCAGGGCGATGGCTCCGCCGGCCCGCCACACGAAGTCTCCGGCGTGCGCGGTGACGACCAGCGTCGAACGTGCGGGTTCGGGCGCGTTGCCTTGCGTCATTGCTGAAATCTCCTTGCCGGGCCGGGGACCCGTGCCCGGATCGCTTCGATCGTGCCTTCGACGTTAAATCCAGCAGAACAGGAATGTCAACAATTTTGTCAGCTATGTTGCCGCCATGTGTGGCGGTGCTTCCTGGGCGCCGGATCCACCCCGCCGCGCATCGACGGCCATCCCGGACCGCTACCATGAGCGAAACAATATTGTCGCCAATGCGCGTGGGGTGTGAGCAGGGATGGCAGCAAGCAGGGACGCGGCTCAACAGGCGGCGCAAACCGTCGGACCGGTACCGCTCGTCGACGCGATCCGTGATGCCATCACGAGCGGGGACTTCGGGCCCAATCAGCGGCTCGTCGAAGCGGAACTGTCCGAGCAGTTCGGCGCCAGCCGGGCCGCCGTCAGGAACGTGCTGGTGCAGCTGGCCGGCGAGGGTCTGGTCGAGCGGATCCAGAACCGCGGTGCCCGGGTCCGGGCGGTGTCGCTCGAGGAGGCCATCGAGATCACCGAGGTCCGCATGTCCCTGGAAGGCCTGTGCGCGGCGAAGGCGGCCGAGCGGGCCACCGAGGACGACCGCCGGGCGCTGCGGGAGATAGGGCGGAAGATGCAGGACGCGGTGGCCACCGGGGACGTGCTCGGGTACTCCGATCTCAACCGGCAGCTCCACGCCCTGATCCTGGCCGTCAGCGGGCAGCGCACAGCCTGCGACGTGCTCGAACGCCTGCGCGGGCAGAATGTCAGGCACCAGTTCAGGCTGGCCATGCACCCCGGCCGGCCCCATGTCTCGCTGCCCCAGCACCTGGACATCATCGAAGCGCTCTGCGACGCGGATCCCGAGTCCGCCGAGGCCGCGATGAGACGTCACCTGCGCAGCGTCATCGACGCGCTCCCCGAGGTCGAGCGGCCGCAGCCCCGGCGGGTCAGCGGAGGCTGACGCCACGGGCCGGACAGGCCCTAGGAACTGTCCGAGTTGTTCAGGTACGCCAGCACCGCCAGCACCCTGCGGTGTCCGCTGTCGCTCGGCGGCAGCGACAGCTTCAGGAACACGTTGCCGATGTGTTTGCTGACCGAGCGCTCGGTGACGACCAGGGCCTTGGCGATGGTGGTGTTGTCGTGCCCCTCGGCCATCAGCTTGAGGACCTCGCGCTCGCGCGGGGTCAGCAGGTCCAGCGGTGAGTTGCGGCGGCGGGTGAGGAGTTCGGTCACCACTTCGGGGTCGAGCGCCGTGCCGCCGGCCGCGACCCGGTCCAGGGCGTCCAGGAACTCGTCCACCCGGCCAACCCGGTCCTTGAGCAGATAGCCGACGCCGCTCGCACCCCCGCCCAGGAGCTCGGCGGCGTAGGACTCCTCGACGTACTGCGAGAGCACGAGCACCGGCAGCCCGGGGATCTCCTTGCGCGCCGCGAGGGCGGCCCGCAGGCCCTCGTCGCGGAAGCCGGGCGGCATCCGGACGTCGAGGACGGCGGCGTCCGGGCGGTGCGCGAGCAGCGCGGGCAGTACCTCGGGCCCGGTGCTCGCGACGGCCACGACCTCGTGCCCGGAAGAGGTGAGCAGCAGGACGAGCCCCTGCCGCAGCAGGGCGTTGTCCTCGGCGATCACCACACGCACGGCAGCTCCACTTCGATCACGGTCGGGCCCCCGACGGGGCTGGTCACACCGACGGTTCCGTCGAGCGCCGCCACCCGGCGGCGCATGCCGAGCAGCCCCGAGCCGCCCGACTCGTCGGCGCCGCCCCGGCCCTCGTCGCGCACCCGCACCCGCAGCCCGGTGGGCGCCCGCGCGAGCCGCACCTCGGCCCGCTCGGAGCCGCTGTGCTTGGCCGCGTTCGTCAACGCCTCGGCCACCACGAAGTACGCGGCCGCCTCCACCGCGGCCGGGGCCCTCGGGCCGCCCTCCCCGGCACCGTCCTCCAGGCCGTCCACGGCCACCGTCACATCGAGCCCACTGCTCGCGGCCAGTGCGCGTACCGCCCCGGCGAGACCGCGGTCGGTCAGGATCGGCGGGTGGATGCCGCGTACGACGTGCCGCAGTTCGGTCAGCGCCTCCTCGGCCTGGTCCTGCGCGTCCTCGAGCAGCCTGCGCGCGGCCTCCGGGTCGCGGTCGTACTCGCGCTTCGCCAGGCCGATCCGCATCGACAGCGACACCAGCCGCGCCTGCGTGCCGTCGTGCAGGTCCCGCTCGATCCGGCGCAGCTCCGCCCCGTGGGCGGCCACCGCGCCCGCCCGGGTCTGCGTCAGCTCCTCGACGCGCACGGCGAGCTGCGCCTTGGGCGAGGGCTTGAGCAGCGACTGCGACCAGGCGGCGTCGAGGTCCGCGAGCCGGCTGATCAGCGGGAGGATGACCGCCTCGCGGCCCAGCAGGCCGCTCCACACGCCGTCCACGAGCAGGCCCAGCGGCCACAGCGGCAGCATCAGGCACGGGAGGAAGCCGTAGCCGTAGTAGGCGACCATCCAGAGCAGGTCGGCGTGCGTGCCGGGGTCGCGGGTCGCCGTGCGCAGCCGCTCGCGGAGCGGGCCCGTGATGGTCTGGTACGCCTCCGGGATCTCCCGGCCCGTCCATCCGGCCACCTGGCGCCGCTTGGCCCCGGCGATCCGCCGTATCAGCAGCACCGTCTCGGGCAGCAGCCCGGCACCGACCACCGCGAGCGTGGCGGTGGCCGTGATCAGCAGCACGGTGATGAATATGATCGAGCCGAAGGCCAGCACCGCGGCCTTGGCCAGCTGGAACGTGGCCCGCGCCGCCTGCCACACCGTCTTCCGCATGCTGATCAGGTTAGGCGAGCGGGCGTACGCGCGGACGGGCGGCCCCCGTTTACGAGGTGCTCAAAAACGAGGACGTCCAGGCCGGCCGCTGCGGGCCGGGCCTGGACGTCCTCGTGACGGTCAGACGAGGTCGAACCGGTCGAGGTTCGAGACCTTGACCCACGCCGCGACGAAGTCGTTCACGAACTTCTCCTTCGCGTCATCGCTCGCGTAGACCTCCGCGACCGCGCGCAGCTCGGAGTTCGAGCCGAAGACGAGGTCGGCACGGGTGCCGGTCCACTTCACCTCGCCCGTGGCGTCGTCGCGACCCTCGAAGGTGTTCTGGTCCTCGGACGTCGGCGTCCACGTCGTGCCCAGGTCGAGCAGGTTGACGAAGAAGTCGTTGGTCAGGGACCCGGGGGTCGTGGTGAGGACGCCGTGCTTGGTGTCCCCGTGGTTCGCGCCCAGGACGCGCAGGCCGCCGACGAGGACCGTCAGCTCGGGGGCGCTCAGGTTGAGCAGGTTGGCCTTGTCGATCAGCAGGTACTCGGCCGGAAGGCGGTTGCCCTTGCCGAGGTAGTTGCGGAACCCGTCGGCGGCCGGCTCGAGCGCGGCGAAGGACTCCACGTCGGTCTGGTCCTGCGAGGCGTCCACGCGGCCCGGGGTGAAGGCAACCTCGACGTCGAAACCGGCGTCCTTGGCGGCCTTCTCGACGCCCGCGGCGCCGGCGAGCACGATCAGGTCGGCCAGCGTGACCTGCTTGCCGCCGGAGTTGAAGGACTCCTGGATGCCCTCCAGGGTGCGCAGCACCGTCGCCAGTTGGTCGGGCTCGTTGACCTCCCAGCCGCTCTGCGGCTGCAGGCGGATGCGTGCACCGTTGGCGCCGCCGCGCTTGTCGCTGCCGCGGAAGGACGAGGTCGCCGCCCACGTGGTGGACACCAGCTCGGACACCGACAGGCCCGAGGCGAGGATCTGGCCCTTGAGGGCGGCGATGTCCTCGGCGCCGATGGGCTCGTGCGTCACCGCGGGCAGCGGGTCCTGCCACAGCAGCGTCTCGCTGGGGACCTCAGGGCCGAGGTAGCGCACGACCGGGCCCAGGTCGCGGTGGGTCAGCTTGAACCAGGCGCGGGCGAAGGCGTCCGCGAACTGGTCCGGGTTCTCCAGGAAGCGACGCGAGATCTGCTCGTACGCCGGGTCGAACCGGAGCGAGAGGTCGGTCGTGAGCATCGTCGGGGCCTTGCTCTTCGACGCGTCGTGGGCGTCGGGGATGGTGCCCGCGCCTGCGCCGTCCTTCGCCACCCACTGGTTGGCGCCGGCGGGGCTCTGCGTGAGCTCCCACTCGTAGCCGAAGAGGTTCTGGAAGAAGTTGTTGCTCCACTGGGTCGGCGTCTGGGTCCAGGTGACCTCAAGGCCACTGGTGATCGCGTCGCCGCCCTTGCCGGTGCCGTAGGTGCTCTTCCAGCCGAAGCCCTGCGCCTCGATCGGGGCGCCCTCGGGCTCGACGCCGACGCTCTCCGCCGGGCCCGCGCCGTGGGTCTTGCCGAAGGTGTGACCACCCGCGATGAGGGCGACCGTCTCCTCGTCGTTCATCGCCATGCGGCGGAACGTCTCACGGATGTCGCGGGCCGCGGCGAGCGGGTCCGGGTTGCCGTTGGGGCCCTCCGGGTTGACGTAGATGAGGCCCATCTGGACCGCGCCGAGGGGGTTCTCCAGCTCGCGGTCACCGGTGTAGCGCTCGTCGTCGAGCCAGACCTTCTCGGGACCCCAGTAGACGTCCTCGTCGGGCTCCCAGACGTCCGCGCGGCCGCCGCCGAAGCCGAAGGTCTCGAAGCCCATGGACTCCAGCGCGACGTTGCCCGCGAGGATCATGAGGTCGGCCCACGACAGGCTCTGGCCGTACTTCTTCTTGACCGGCCACAGCAGACGGCGGGCCTTGTCGAGGTTGCCGTTGTCCGGCCAGCTGTTGAGGGGGGCGAAGCGCTGCTGGCCGGCCCCGCCGCCGCCGCGGCCGTCGCTGATCCGGTAGGTGCCGGCGCTGTGCCACGCCATACGGATCATGAACGGGCCGTAGTGGCCGAAGTCGGCCGGCCACCAGTCCTTGGAGTCCGTGAGGACCTCGGCGATGTCCTGCTTCACGGCCGGGAGGTCGAGGGTCTTGAACGCCTCGGCGTAGTCGAACTCCTCACCGAGCGGGTTGGCCACCGCGGGGTTCTTGGCGAGGATCTTCAGGTTGAGCCGCTCCGGCCACCACTGGCGGTTTCCGCCGCCCTGCGTCGGGTGCGGGGCACGCCCGTGCACGACCGGGCAGCCACCTCCACCCTCCGTCTTCGCGTCGGTGACGATTGCGTCGTTGTTCTCGGACATGGGAATCCTTCCGGACTAAACGGATCACGGTGCTCAGGCACTGAGGGCGGTGGAACGGTCTGGGCACAGTCGACTCTGGTGATGACACGGTACGACCGGCACACGACGTGGTGGTGGCGGTGAGCGTGTGGAGGCTCTCACGCACGGCTCACCCGCAGTCCGGCACCGCGCGGCTCGCCGGCGGTGGTCCCGTCACGTCTGTGTCTCCTGCCCTACTGGAGTCATCCTGTCCCTTGGCTATCGCCGGAACTGATCCTACGATGGACAGAGTCTAAGTCAAGAAGCACGCCAAACCCATATCCAGTCGGAACCCGGACCTCCACTGGTAAACTCCGGGTTTCCCACCGAACCTGAATAGGTGAACCGATATGAGTGACCTGCTGGAGCGACTGCGAGGGCGTGGCTGGCGGATGACCTCCCAGCGACGTGTCGTTGCGGAGGTCCTCGACGGCGACCACGTGCATCTCACGGCGGACGAGGTGCACGCCCGTGCGACCCAGCGGCTGCCCGAGATCTCCCGGGCGACCGTCTACAACACGCTGGGCGAACTGGTCTCCCTCGGCGAGGTCATAGAGGTCGCCACCGACGGCCGCGCCAAGCGCTACGACCCCAACGCCCACCACCCGCACCAGCACCTGGTGTGCTCCAACTGCGGCACCATCCGCGATGTCCACCCGAACGGCAACCCGCTGGCCGACCTCCCGGCCGAGGAGCGGTTCGGCTTCGCCGTGTCCGAGGTCGAGGTCACCTACCGGGGGCTGTGCCCGTCCTGCGCGTAGCCCTGTCCAGGCGATCACGAACGGCCCCTTCGCCGCCGCAGCGACCGGAACGGTTCACCGGGTCCGTGCGGTGGCCGGTTCCGTCCTCAATCGCCGGACGGGCTGAATTCAGCCCGTCCGGCGATTGAGGACAAGCGCAGCCGGCGGGCTGCGCAACCCGGCGAACGTACGCGGTCACCGCGCCAGGTGATCCGGCCGCGTCGGACGGCCACCCGCTGAACGACGGCCGGTGCCTGGCCGACCGCGTCAGGCGGACTCGCGGACCACGAGGCGGCACGGAACGGTGTGCAGGCCGGGCACCGGGTCGGAGTTGATGGCGTCCAGCAGGCGCAGGGCTGCCATGCGGCCGATCTCGGTGAGGTCGCGGTCGATGGTGGTGAGGGGCGGCCGGCAGGCCAGGGCCATGGTGTCCCAGTTGTCGTAGCCGACGATCGCGATCCGGGCGGGGACGTTCACGCCTCGTTCCCGCAGGGTGTCCGCCACACCCCGGGCGATCTGGTCGTTGCCGCAGAAGAAGGCGTCGGTGTCGGGCGCGGTGCGCAGCACCGCCTCGGCGGCGTGGCGTCCCCAGGCCTCGCTCCACTCGCCGAAGTGGACGCGGCCGGTCGCCAGGCCCAGTGAGGAGCGCTCCAGCAGCTCGACCGTGTGGCGGGCGCGGTCACGGGCCGCGGCGTGGTGTGCGGGACCGGTGACGTGTGCGATCTGGGTGCGCCCGGTCGCCAGCAGGTGCTCGACGGCGAGGTGGGCGCCGCCCCGGTCGTCGGAGACCACCGAGGTGTCGGCGGGGTCGGCGGAGGGGGAGAGCGCGTAGACGGTGGGGATCGGCGCGATGCCGGTCAGCGGGGGCCGGGGGTCGGTGCGGCGGCCGGTGACGATGATGCCGTCCACCCGCCGGTCCATGAGGTTGCGCAGGTGGTGCTGCTCGCGGATGGCGTCGCCACGGGTGTCGCAGAGCAGTACGGATATCTTCCCGGCCCCGAGGGCATCCTCCGCGCCGAGCAGTACCGGGGTGCTGAAGCGGCCGATGCCGTCCGTGGTCATCAGCCCGACCGTCCAGCTGCGGCCGGTGTGCAGGCTCTGTGCGTGCTGGTTGGGCCGGAAGTCCAGTGCCTCCACCGCCGCCAGGACCCGCTGCCGGGTCTCGGGCCGCATCCGGCCGCCGCCGTTCAGGGCCTTCGAGGCCGTTCCCACGCTGACGCGCGCCAGAGCGGCGACATCGGCGAGCTTCGCCCGGTCGGTGGAGCGGGAACGTGGAGCATCGGCCACGAGCAATCCTTTTCCTCAATGACGGTGGCGACGGATACCGACGGAACACCGGCGAACATCGACGTACATCCTGGCAGTCTTCCGCGCCGCCTGCCAGCCCTGGGTGCGCTTGAGAAAATACTTGTCCGTACCCCTTGACCGGAACGCGTGCTCTCTCTAGCTTTCCGGCAGAAAAACGTTTGCTCAAACGAGTTCCGGGAGTCGGAGAGCCATGCCCCGCACACGCCTCGCCCTGCCCGCCACGGGCCCGGTCCGCCTCGGCCCGGACGCCCACGCCGCGCTGCTCCCCGCCACCGCCGAGGTGCAGTCCGGCTTCTGGTACGCCCGCCGCGAGGCCAACGCGAGCACCTCCATCCCGCAGGGCCCCGGGCTGCTGGAGTCCGCGGGGAATCTGCACAACCTGCGGCTGGCGGCGGGCACTGCAGAGGGCGAGTTCCAGGGCGCGTACCCGTTCGTCGACACCGACGTCTACAAGTGGCTGGAGGCCGCCTCCTGGCAGCTCGCCCAGTGGGCGCCGGGGGAGGGCGGCCCCGGGACCGCGCGGCTCGCCGCCGACGTGGAGCGGATCATCGCCCTGGTCGCCGGTGCCCAGTGCGGCGACGGCTACCTGAACACCTGGTTCCAGCTCCGCGAGGGCGGCGAGCGCTACCGGGACCTGCGCTGGGGCCATGAGCTGTACTGCGCGGGACACCTCATCCAGGCGGCCGTCGCCCACCACCGGGCCACCGGACGCGACGAACTGCTCGATGTCGCCCGCCGCTTCGCCGACCACATCGACACGGTCTTCGGCCCGCCCGGCAGCGGCCGGCCCATCGACGGCATCGACGGCCATCCCGAGATCGAGACCGCCCTGGTCGAGCTGTACCGGGAGACCGGCGAGCAGCGCTACCTGAAACTGGCGGGGTACTTCGTCGGCCGCTACGGCCACGGCCTGCTCGGCGGCGAGGCGTACTGCCAGGACCGGGTGCCGGTGCGCGAGGCCGAGAACGTCGAAGGCCACGCCGTGCGCCAGTTGTACCTGCTGGCCGGCGCGACCGACCTGGCCACCGAGACCGGCGAGGCCGAACTGCGCGCCGCCACCGAGCGGTTGTGGCAGGCCATGACCACCACCAAGACCCACATCACCGGCGGGCTGGGCGCCCACCACGACAAGGAGGACTTCGGCGACCCCTTCGAACTGCCCAACGAACGCGCCTACTGCGAGACCTGCGCCGCCATCGCCTCCATCCAGTGGAGCTGGCGCCTCGCCCTGCTCACCGGGCAGGCCCGCTACAGCGACCTGATCGAGCGCACCCTGTTCAACGGCTTCCTCGCCGGCGTCTCCCTGGACGGCGAGAGCTGGCTCTACGTCAACCCCCTCCAGGTCCGCGACGGCCACACCGACCCCGGCGGCGACCAGTCCGCCCGCCGCACCCGCTGGTTCCGCTGCGCCTGCTGCCCGCCGAACGTCATGCGGCTGCTGGCCGGCCTGGAGCACTACCTGTCCTCCACCGACACCGAGGGCATCCAGATCCACCAGTACGTCACCGGCCGCTACAGCGGCGACCTCGACGGCGCCCCCGTCGCCGTACGGGCCGACACCGACTACCCCTGGCAGGGCACGGTCACCCTGACCGTCGAGGAGACCCCGGCGGACCGGCCCTGGACCCTGTCCCTGCGCATCCCGCAGTGGTGCGGCTCCTACCGGGTGCGCCGCGGCGCCCGTACGTACGACGAGTCGGACGCCCCCGTCACCGACGGCTGGCTGCGCCTGGAGGGCCCCTGGGCGCCGGGCGACCGGGTCGTCCTGGAGCTCGGCCTCGAAGCCCGCCTCACCGCGGCCGACCCCAGGGTGGACGCCGTGCGCGGCTGCGTGGCGATCGAGCGCGGCCCGCTCGTGTACTGCCTGGAACAGGTGGACCAGCCCGGCGGGGGACTGGACGACATCGTCATCGACACCGCCCACCCGCTCGCCGTCAAGCACCGCCCGGACCTGCTCGGCGGCGTCACCACCGTCGTGGCCGCCGGGCACCGCCGCCGCCTTCCCGCCCCCGCCGCAGGCTGGTGGCCGTACGGATCCGCCGACGCCGATGCCGGCGCCGAGGCGGCGCAGGCCGCCGAACCTCTCGAACTGACCGCGATCCCCTACTACGCCTGGGCCAACCGGGAGGACGGCAGCATGCGCGTCTGGCTGCCCACCTCCTGACCCTCCCGCACGTCCCACCCCCTGACAATGAGGTCATCCCCGTGAGACACACCCGTCGTACCGTCCTCGCCGCCGCTGTCGTCGCCGGCGCCCTCGCCTCCGTCTCCGCCTGCGGCGGCAGTGGTTCCGGCTCCTCCACCACCTCGTCCGGCTCGTCCGCCACCTACGCCTTCTGGGACCCGTACCCGCAGTTCGACGCCACCTCCGACTGGGGCAAGGCCGTCGCCGCGTGCGGCAAGCAGGCCGGTGTCACCGTCAAGCGCACCGGCTACGACACCACGGACCTGGGCAACAAGGCCCTGCTCGCCGCCCAGCAGGGCAACGCTCCCGACGTGATGCTGGTGGACAACCCGGTCGTCTCGACGCTGGTCGAGGCCGGAATCCTCAACAAGACCAGTGACATCGGCCTGGACACGACCTCCATACAGAAGAACATCATCGGCGCCGGAACGGTCGACGGAGCCGCCTACGGCGTACCGATCGGGGCGAACACCCTGGCCCTGTACTACAACGCGGACCTCCTGAAGGCGGCCGGGGTCGACCCCGCCGCCGTCAAGGACTGGGCCTCCCTGACCGCCGCGCTGAAGAAGGTCAAGGCGGCCGGGAAGAAGGGCATCACCTTCTCCGCCATCGGCACCGAGGAGGGCAGCTTCCAGTTCCTGCCCTGGTTCTGGGGCGCCGGCGGCGACCTCACCAAGCTCGACGCCGCCCAGGGCGTCAAGGCCCTGTCGCTGTGGAAGGGCTGGGTCGCCGACGGCCTGGCGCCCAACGACGTGCTGACCAACACCCAGACCACCAGCTGGCAGGAGTTCGCCACCGGCACGTACGCCTTCGGCGAGAACGGCACCTGGCAGCTCGGCAACGCGCAGAAGGCGGGCTTCAAGTACGGCGTCATCAGCATCCCCGCCGAGAACGGCGGCGCCGCGCCGGTGCCCACCGGCGGCGAGTTCGTCACCGTGCCCGTGCAGAAGGACAGCTCCCGCTACGAGGCCAGCAAGAAGATCGTCACCTGCCTGACCAGCGCCAAGAACCTGCTGGCCACCGACACCACGCTCTCCTACGTCGCCCCGACCGAGGCCGTGCAGACGGAGCAGGTCGCGAAGAACCCGCTGCTGAAGCCCTGGGTGTCGGCGGTGGCGGCGGCGCGCGGCCGGACCAGCGGCGGGCTGGGCGTCAAGTACCCCGTCATCTCCCAGCAGTTGTGGGCCGCGGTGCAGGGTGCGCTGTCCGGCGGGAAGACCCCGCAGTCCGCGCTGTCCGCGGCGCAGGCCGCGGCGACGAAGTAGGACGTGGCCAGCGCGCGATACGCCACCTGCAGGGGTCGGACGCGGTCTCGCGGGCGACTGCGGGCCGGTGGCGGGCCGGCCGCGCAGTTCCCCGCGCCCCTCTGGCGCGCCGCCGTACCGAGGAGTGTCCCTTCGCATGACCACTGCCCACGCCGCCCCAGTTCAGCGGTCCGAGGCTGTGTCCGGCAGTGCCTACGCCGGGCGCAGGCAGCGCCGCAGGAGCCAGCTGACCGCCTGGGCGTTCATCGCCCCGCTCACCGCGTACCTGGGCGCCTTCTACGTCTATCCGCTCTACCGCAATCTCGACCTGAGCCTGCGCCACTACACGGTGCGCTCGTTCGTCGACAACGACGCGCCGTTCTCCGGCTGGGACAACTTCTCGCAGGTCCTGAACGACCCCGCCTTCGGGCCCGCGCTGCGCAACACCATGGTCTTCACCCTGGTGTCGATCCTCTTCCAGTACACCGCCGGCCTGGCGCTGGCGGTGTTCTTCAACCGCAGCTTCCCGCTCTCGGGCACCCTCAGGGCGCTGTTCCTCATCCCGTGGCTGCTGCCGCTGATCGTCTCCGCGTCGACGTGGTCGTGGATGTTCAACAGCGAGTCCGGGGTGATCAACTACTTCCTGCACGTGATCGGCGTCGGCCCGGTCAACTGGCTCACCTCACCGGACCAGGCGCTGACCTCCGTCATCATCGCCAACATCTGGATCGGCATCCCGTTCAACCTGGTGATCCTCTACAGCGGCCTGCAGAACATCCCGGGGGAGTTGTACGAGGCCGCCGCGCTGGACGGCGCGAACCGATGGCAGCAGTTCCGGCGCATCACCTTCCCCCTCCTGCGTCCGGTCTCCGCCATCACCGTGCTGCTCGGCCTCATCTACACCCTCAAGGTCTTCGACCTGATCTGGATCATGACCAAGGGCGGCCCGGGCGACGCCTCGTCCACCCTGGCGACCTGGTCCTACCGGCTCGGATTCGGCTCCCTGCTGCCGCAGTTCGGCCCCGGCGCGGCGGTCGGCAACATCCTCATCCTCATCGCCCTCGTCTTCGGACTGCTCTACATCCGCGTCCAGAGAAGGCAGGAACTGTGAAATCGCGCCACAACCGGCCCCGGCGTTCCGCCGGCAGCACTGTCATCGCCCTGCTGCTCACCGCGCTGATGCTGTTCCCGGTGTACTGGATGCTGAACGTGTCCCTCACCCCGCAGCAGGACATGCGCAAGAGCCCGCCCGACCTCCTCCCGCTGCACCCGACCTTCGAGGGCTACCGGGCCGTACTCCACGACCAGCTGCCCTACCTGACCACCAGTCTGCTGATCGGCCTGGGCACCGTGGCGGTCACCCTCGCGCTCTCCGCCCCGGCCGGCTTCGCCCTGGCGAAGCTCCGCCCCCGCGGCGGCGGCATCCTGAGCATGGCCCTGCTGATCGCCCAGATGATCCCCGGCATCGTCATGGCCATGGGCTTCTACGCCGTCTTCCTGGGCGGCGGTCTGCTGAACACCTGGTGGGGCCTGATCATCGCCGACTCCACCATCGCCGTCCCCTTCGCCGTCATGATCTTCACCGCGTTCATGTCCGGCATCCCCGGCGAACTCATCGCCGCCGCCCGCATCGACGGCGCCGGCACCTGGCGCACCTTCTGGTCCGTCGTCCTGCCGGTGAGCCGCAACGCGGCGGTCACCGTCTCCCTCTTCAGCTTCCTGTGGGCCTGGTCCGACTTCGTCTTCGCCAACACCCTCGACGGCGGCGGCGAGCTGCGCCCCATCACGCTCGGCATCTACCACTACATCGGCAACAACAACCAGGAATGGAACGCCATCATGGCGACCGCCGTCATCGCCTCCCTGCCCGCGGCGGCCCTTCTCGTCCTCGCGCAGCGCTACGTCGCCGCCGGTGTGACCGCGGGCGCGGTCAAGGACTGAGCGCCCCCGGGGCTCCGCCCCGGACCCCGCCAGGGGCGCGGGGAACTGCGCGAGAAGCCCCACCGGCTCCACAGCCGGGCGCGCACCGCCACCCAGGGCGGCGGGGCCGCATTCCCCGGCGCGCGCGTGCGCGCCGGTGCTCCCTTCCACGTCACCCTTCAGGAGAGCCGATGAAGTCCCACCTGAAACCCCTTCCCCGTACCGCCGCCGTCCTGGCGGCCGTCCTCGCCGCGGCGAGCGTCCTCACCGGCGCCCCCGCCCAGGCGGCGCCAACCTCGTCCACGACCCTGGTAGTCAACGCCGCGCAGACACTGCGGTCCGTCACCCATGTCGCCACCGGCAGCCTCTACGGTCTGGCGACCGCGAGCACCCCGGCCGACAGTCTCGTCCAGCCGCTGAAGCCGAACACCTTCGTCCAGATGGCCCCGGGCGGCAGCCAGTTGCCCAACGGCGAGCCCAGCCCCGCCGGTGACGCCCTGGTCGTCGCTTCCAAGGCGGCCAACGCCGGGGCCAAGGTCGTCGTACGGATGCCCGACTGGTATCCCGCCTTCCCGTACGGGTGGGTCAGCTGGAGCAACTGGCTGTCGGCAGTCGACACCCAGGTCGCCTCGGTGAAGTCCTCCGGCGCCACCAACATCAGCGCCTACGAGCTGTGGAACGAACCCGACTGGACCTGGGACACCACCAACGCCGGTGCCTTCGACGCCGGCTGGACCCGCACGTACAACGAGGTGCGCTCCAAGGACTCCAGCACGCCCATCCAGGGCCCCAGCTACTCGGCGTGGAACCTGAGCTGGATGACCCAGTTCCTGACCGACGCCAAGGCCGCCGGCACCGTTCCCCAAATCATCGCCTGGCACGAGCTCCAGGGCAGCTCGGACATCGCCGCCCATGTCGCCGCGTACCGCTCCCTGGAGACGAGTCTGGGCATCAGCCCGCGGCCGATCTCCATCGAGGAGTACGCCGAGCCGAGCGAGATGGGCATACCGGGCGCTCTCATCGGCTATGTCGCCAAGTTCGAGCGAGCGGGCGTCCGTGACGCCGAACTCGCCTTCTGGAACCACTACGGCACCCTCGGCGACACCCTGACCGACACCGGCGGGTCACCGAACGGTTCCTACTGGATGTACAAGTGGTACGGCGACATGTCCGGGAACATGATCACCACCACACCCCCGGCCCAGACGGGCATCGACGGCATCGCCTCGCTCAACGGCGCGGGCAACCAGATCAGCGTCATCGCCGGCGGCGGCGCCGGCTCCAACGCCATCACCGTCAACGGCCTCTCCTCGCTGTCGGCCTTCGGCAGCACCGTGCACGTCAAGCTGGAGTACACCCCCAACACCGGCCGCACCACGGCCTCCTCCGGGCCGATCACCATCTCCGACACCGACTACACGGTCAGCGGCGGCTCCATCACCGTCCCCGTCACGATGAACGCCTCGGACGGCTACCACCTGGTCGTCACCCCCACCGGCACCTCCACCTCGCTGGCCGGGCGCTACCAGATCACCAACAAGAACAGCGGCCTCGCCCTGGACACCCTCAACGCCGCCACCGCGCAGGGCACCTCCGTCGTCCAGGCCACCTCGACCACCGGCACCGACCAGAACTGGACCCTGACGGCCGCGGGTTCCGGCCTCTACAAGATCGTCAACCAGAAGAGCGGCCTGCTGCTCGGCATCAACGGCATGAGCACCAGCGACGGCGGCACCGCCCTGATCTGGGGCGACAACGGCACCGCCGACCACCTCTGGCAGCTCATCCCGGCAGGCAGCGGCTACTACAAGATCGCCAACTACAACAGCGGTCTCCTGCTCGGCGTCAACGGCATGAGCACCACCTCCGGCGCCCAGGTCCTCCAGTGGGACGACAACGGCACCGCCGACCACCTGTGGAAGCTCACCGCCAGGTGAGGTAGCGCGACCGAACACATCGCCGGACGGGCTGAAGTCAGCCCGTCCGGCGATCTGTGATGTCACCGCGTCAGAAGGTTCAGATGGTTCAGAAGGTGACGACGACCTTCTCGGCCGCCCCCGGCGTCAGGGCGAGCTGGAAGGCCTGGTCGACCTCCGAGAACGGGACGCGGTGGCTGATGAGCTTGGCGAAGCGTTCCTGGTGTTCGGCGATTTCGGCGGTGACCTCGAAGATCTCGGTGGGGTAGCCCTGGGAGGCGATGAGGGTGAGCTCGCTGCGGAGCATGGAGCCGAGGTCGATGTCGTCGGACTTCTTCTGGACGGCGACCATGACGAGCTTGGCGTGCCACTTGGCGGAGGCCAGGACGGTGTTGAAGACGGCGGCGGCACCGGCGGCGTCGATGTAGATGTCGGTGCCGGGGCGGGGCTGGCCCAGGGCGTTGGCGGCGGGGCCGTGGAGTTCGGTCAGGCGGGCGGTGACGTCTTCCTTGGAGGAGTCGATGACGGCGTCGGCGCCGACGGCCAGGGCGGTCTGGAGGCGTTCGGGGATGACGTCGGCGACGACGACGTGCTCCACGCCGCGCAGCTTGAGCCAGATCGCGGCGCCCAGGCCGATGGGTCCGGCGCCGAAGATGACGACCTTGTCGGTGGGGGTGGCGCCGGAGCGGTTGACGCAGTGGCGCGCGACGGCCATGGGCTCGTTGAGGGCCGCCACGTCGAAGGGCACGGTGTCGGGGAAGACGGCCACGCTCTTGCCCGCGACGGCGTTCTCGATGAGCAGGTACTCGCTCATGCCGCCCAGCTTGCCGCCGCAGCCGATGATCCCCGAGGGCGCGCCCTGGGGGTTGACGACGACGCGGTCGCCGACCTTCAGGTCGGTGACGTCGGCGCCGATGTCGATGATCTCGCCCGCGGGTTCGTGGCCCAGGGCTACGGGGATCATGGATCCGCCGGGGCCGAAGGGGATGCCGCCCAGGTGGAGGAAGTGCGTGTCGGTGCCGCAGATGCCGCAGGCGCGGATGCGAAGAAGCGCGTCCTTGGGGCCGGGGACGGGACGCTCGATGTCCACCACGTCGACCGTGCCCTGCGCACCGGTCTGAACGGACTTCATCGTTGACATGGAATAGCTCGCTTTCTGAGGGGATGGAGAAGGATTCGCTCGTCAGCCGGCGGACCAGCCGCTGTTGACGGGCAGGATGGCGCCGTTGACGGTGCTTGCGGCGTCGGAGGCGAGGAAGACGATGGTGGCGGCCTGCGCCTGGGTGTCGGTCAGCTCATGGGAGGGGCGGTCGCGGGTGCCGGTGCGGTCGGGACGCCCGGCCTTCGCGCCGACGCCGACGCCGCCGCCGATGGTGATGGCGTTGGCGCGGATGCCCTGGTCCCGGTACATCACGGCGAGGGACTTCGTCAGGCCGACGATGCCGTGTTTGGAGACGGTGTAGGCGGCGTCGCCGGCCGCGCTGCCGCGCAGACCGGCCTCCGACGCCGTGCAGACGATCGCGCCGCGCGCGGCGGACAGCATGTGCGGCAGGACGGCGCGGGTCAGCAGGAAGGGCGCGGTCAGATTGACCCGGATGATGCGCTCCCACTCGGCGTCGTCGGTCTCGCCCGGGGTCGGCGCGCGGTCCATGAGGCTGGTGTTGTTCACCAGGACGTCCAGGCTGCCGAAGGTGCCCATCGCCGTCGCGACGACCTCCTCCGCAACCTGCTGGTCGCTGACGTCGCCGACGACCGCCTGGGCGCGGCCTCCCGCGTTCTCGATCGTCTTGACCACCTGCTGGGCGCCTTCGTGGCGCTGATCCACCACCAGTACGCTCGCGCCCTCCCGGGCGAAGTGCAATGCGGTGGCCCTGCCGATTCCCGATCCCGCCCCGGTGACGATGACGCTGCGTCCCTCATGGCCGCGGCCGCTCATGGCGTGCTCCCCTTCTCCGTTCGTTTTCATCCCGGTCAGCCCCGTCATACCTTGGCGCCGATGGTGCTCAGGACGGCGTCGGCCATGCCGCGTTCACCACGCGCGTTGGGGTGGACGGGGGCCGCGGGGGCGAGGGGGATCAGCGGCTCGATCCAGCGGGTGTCCGACGCGGAGCAGGCGTCCCGGTCGGCGGAGGGGGCGTACGTGTCGACGTATCCGGCCCCGGCGGCTTGCGCCTGCCGCCGCAGCATGTCGTTGAGCTGCTGCTCCTTTTCGCGGAGGAAGCTCACGTCGCCCGGTGCGAGGGCCATCTCACGGCCGCAGCCGGTGGTGCTGGACGGCAGGATCGCCGGGTATCCCACGACGTACACCCGGGCCTGCGGGGCACGGCGCTTGATCTCGCTCAGAGCGCGGGCCAGCCGTTGCCCGGCGGCCTGGATCCTGTCCCGTACCCGGTCGGTGCCGTCGGAGGTGTTCTGGGCCTTGCAGGGCGCGTCGTCGGAGGAGTACTTGTCCCCGCCGGTCGCGAGGTAGAACACACCGCGCTTGACGCACTGGGTGATCAGTGAGCTGAAGCCGATGTCGTTGCCGCCGATGCCGAGGGTGACCAGCCGGGTCCTGCCGGACAGCGCCGAGAACTGGGCCCGGTTGACACCGTTGCCGGTGGACTGCGGCGCGGACAGATCGGCAGTGGTGGCGCCGCTGCAGCTCACGTCGCGGAAGGCGGCCGCCTTGAGGTTCAGCTTCTGCGCCACCAGCGCGGGGTAGTTGCGGTCCGAGCGATCGCACCCGGCGGGCTTTCCGGTCTGGCCGGGGATCTTCGGGCCGGCCGTATAGGAGTCGCCCAGCGCGACGTAGGGGCCCCTCGGCGGGGTGGTGGCAGTGGCACTGCCGTCCTGGCTGATGCGGATCACGGTGAGGAGTGCGCCGAATGCGAGTACCGCCGCCAGCCCGGCTCGTGCGTAGGTTCCCATGGAATGTCCTGTCTTCGTCGTGGATGCTCAACTGCGGGTCGGGCGCCGCCAGCGCGCGCACGGCGGTGTGCGCGGTTGGGGTGAGGCGGCGTCCCGGAGCGGTTGCCGACGATCGGCTTCGGGGATGCAGCACGGGGGACAGGGGGCTCGGGTACAGGGGCTCGCGGACAAGGACTCGGGGACAGGGCGGGACAACGTTGGCCCGGTGCCCCGGGACCGGCGGTGGACAGGGGGAGTTGTCCGGCCGCCGGCCCGAGGAGTGCGCCGTTCCCCGTCCCCACGGGTCGGGCGCGGCGGGGCCGCCTCCGCTGCGAGGCCCCGGTCTGGATGCCCGCGGCGCTGGGCGCTGCGGGCAGTGGCTTACTTAAGTCAGGCAACCATATTTGGCTTACTTGAGTCAAGCAAAACATGGCGCCAGATTTACTTGAGTCAGGCAATTGGATGGTAAAGTGCTTGCATGTCCACACGATTGCCAGACGCAGCCCAGGTCTCGACGGACGTGGTCGAGATCGAGCGGGCTCTCACCCGCATCACGTATCTGACCAGCAGGGTCAAGCAGCACGAGCGCCTCGTGGCGGTGGCCGGAGTGTCGCTGGACCGTGCCGCCGTCGCGCTCCTGCGGCAGATCGCCGACTCCGAACCGCTCCGCCTCGGCGAGCTGGCGGCCCGGCTGGCGGTGGAGGCGTCGCACGTCACCCGGCAGGTGCAGCAGTTGCAGAAGGCGGGATACGTGACCCGGGTCCCGGACCCGGACGACCGCCGTGCCCAGCGCATCCAGCTCACCTCGTTCGGTCAGGAGGCGTACGACCGCATCCGCGAGGCGAGCTGGCGGGGGATGCAGCTGGCGCTGGCCGAGTGGTCGCCGGAGGATCTGCGGCAGCTCGCCGCGCTGTTCCACCGGATGGTCGACGACTTCCTCGGCTTCGCGGCCGAGGACGACAGTGCCGAGCAGGCAGATCAAGCCGAGCAAGGCGAGCAGGCAGAGCAGCCCGCACAAGAGGGCGCCGAGGCGGCCCCCACCGCCTGACTCCACCAGCGTGAGCCCTACACGAATGGTCATCGATGAACGTGACTGTCAGTGGTAAGTCTTCGCACAGGTCCTCGCCCACTCGCGGGGCGGGGCAGCGTGTCCTGATCGTCGCCGACGACCCGGGGACCCTCGAACTGCTCTCGACGACTCTGGGGCTGGCGGGCTACCGGGTCGTGAGGGTGGCCACCCGCGCCGAGGCGCTGGCGCGGCTGGCGGACCAGCGGTTCGACCTGCTGGTCCTGGACATCGTGCTCAAGGACCTCAAGGACTTCAACGGGCGCCCCCGCCTCGCCGCGGCCGACCGGCCGCCCATGCTCTTCCTGACCACCTGCGAGTCCCTGGGCAGCCTCGCCCCCGGGCTCGGCGGCCTGCGCGCCAGCGACTACGTCACCAAGCCGCTGCGGATCGCCGAAGTCCTGGCCAGGGCGCAGGTGTTACTCAACAGCCGCAATCCCGGCCGGGACAAGGCGCCGCGCTACGGCGACCTGGCCCTGGACGACGCCACCTGCCAGGCGCGGCGCGGCCGTCGGGAGCTCGACCTCACCCCGGCGGAGTACCGGCTGCTGCGCCACCTGATGGTCAACGCGGAACGGGTGTTCTCCAAGGAGCAGATCGGCCGGTACGTCTGGGGCGAGGGCCGCGCCGACAACGCGATCGAGAAGCTCGTCTCCCGCCTGCGCTCCAAGGTGGACCAGGAACAGCCGCCGCTGATCCACAACCGCCGGGGCTTCGGCTACTGGCTGGGCGGCGTCTGACCCGGTTGCAAGCGGGGTGCCGACCCGGTTTCAAGGCGCGCGCCGGGCCTTCCGTTGCCATGGAACAATTCCGGCTGTGACCTTCGTCACGTCAGCTTGCTGTCAGGAAACCGGCAGGGGGGTGTCAGCCCCGTCCGGTTGCATGGCGATCGTCGAGGCCTTCGGCTGCCTGCCGGATCCCGGCACTTCGTTCCTACCGGAGCCCCCACATCCGAGGAGAGACATGGCTGACACACTCGCAGACACTGTCAATGATGGGGCCCAGTCCGTTCCCGAGTTCCCGATGCCCCGGGCGGACGAATGCCCGTTCGCTCCGCCCCCGGCCCTGCGCGCGCTGCATGCCGAGACGCCACTAACCAAAGCACGGATCTGGGACGGCAGCACACCCTGGCTGGTCATGGGGCACGCCGATCAACGGACCCTGCTGGCCGACGCCCGGGTGAGCACCGACGAGCATCAGCCCGGCTTCCCGCACCAGACCCGGGCCATGGCGGAGACCCTGGACCACCGTCCGCCGACCATCTTCAACACGGACGCCCCCGAGCACTCCCGGTTCCGCCGGATGCTGACCGCTCCGTTCATCTTCAAGCGGGTCGAGGCGCTGCGGCCGGCCATCCAGAAGATCACCGACGACCACATCGACGCGATGCTGGCCGGACCGAAGCCCGCCGATCTCGTCACCGCGCTGGCCCTGCCCGTGCCGTCGCTGATGATCTGCGAGCTGCTCGGAGTCCCGTACACGGACCACGACTTCTTCCAGGAGCACAGCGTCACCGCGGTCAGCAGCGAGGCGACGCCCGAGGAGAGCCAGGCGGCGGCGGGCGCGCTGCTCAACTATCTGATCGGGCTGATCGACGCCAAGCTCACCGATCCCGGCGAGGACCTGCTGACCGATCTGGCGGAGCGGGTGAGGGCCGGCGAGACCACTCCGCCCGAAGCCGCCCTCATGGCCGTCGTGCTGCTCATCGCCGGGCACGAGACCTCCGCGAACATGATCGCCCTGGGCACCCTGGCCCTGTTCCAGAACCCCGAGCAGCTCGCCCTGCTGCGCGACACCGACGACCCGAAGATCGTCGCGGGCGCGGTGGAGGAACTGCTGCGCTACCTGACCATCGCGCACACCGGTCAGCGCCGTATCGCCCGGGAGGACATCGAGATCGGCGGCCAGGTCATCCGGGCCGGGGACGGCCTCGTCTTCCCCCTCTCCAGCGCCAACTGGGACCCGGACGCCTTCCCGGAGCCGGAGCGGCTCGACCTCCAGCGGTCGGCCCGCCACCACAACGCCTTCGGCTTCGGCATCCACCAGTGCCTGGGGCAGCTGCTGGCCCGCGTGGAGCTCCAGATCGTCTACGGCACGCTCTACCGCCGCGTTCCCACCCTGCGCCTCGCCACCACGCTGGAGGAGATCAAGTTCAAGCACGACCGGCTCGCCTACGGCGTCTACGAACTGCCGGTCACCTGGTGAGCGCGGCGACGAGCCCGACGAGCCCGACGAGCAAGGAAACGACCATGCGTGTGGAAGTCGACGAACCGAAGTGCATCGCGGCCGGCCAGTGCGTCCTGAGCGCTCCCGAGGTGTTCGACCAGCGGGACGAGGACGGCATCGTGGTCCTGCTGGTCGACGATCCCGGCGCCGAGCTGCACGCCGCGGTGAAGGATGCGGCGGTTCTGTGCCCGGCGGCGGCGATCCGGTTGGTGGGGGAGTGAAACGGATCCTGGTCGTGGGCGCCTCGGCCGCGGGGCTCGCGGCGGTCGAGACACTGCGCCGGGAGGGCTACGAGGAGGCGATCACCCTCGTCGGCGACGAGCCGCACCCACCTTACGACCGGCCGCCGCTGTCCAAGCAGATCCTCGCCGGGCAGTGGGAACCCGACCGTCTCGCCCTGCGTTCAGTGGCCGACCTGTACGCACTCGGCCTCGACCTGCGCCTCGGCGCCACCGCGAGCGGCCTCGACCTGGCCGGACGTACGCTGCTCCTCGCCGACGGTACGCAACTGCCCTACGACGGCCTGATCGTGGCCACCGGCGTACGTCCGCGCCGCCTGCCCGGTGAGGGCGCCCACGTGCTGCGCACCTTCTCCGACGCCCTGGCCCTGCGGGGGCGGCTCGGCCGGGGGCGGCGCCTGGCCGTGGTCGGTGCCGGCTTCCTCGGGGCGGAGGCCGCCGCCGTGGCCCGGGGCATGGGCGCCGAGGTCACCCTCCTCGAACCGGCGCCGGTGCCGCTGGCCCACGCGGTCGGCGAGGAGGTCGGACGGGTGCTCTCGGGGGCCCACCTGGACCACGGAGTCGATCTGCGCACGGGGGTCACCGTCGCCGAGGCGACCGGTGGCGGCGTACGGCTCGCCGACGGCGAGCTGATCGAGGCCGACGAGGTGCTGGTCGCCATCGGCTCCCTGCCCAACACCGAATGGCTGGCGGACAGCGGTCTGGAGGTGACCGACGGCCTGGTGTGCGACGAGTACTGCGCCGCCGCGCCCGACGTGTACGGCGCCGGGGATGTCGCCCGCTGGCACAACCCGCTGTTCGGCGTACCGATGCGCATCGAGCACCGTACGAACGCCGCCGAGCAGGGCATGGCCGCCGCCCGTAACATCCTCCACCCGCAGGCGCGCAAGCCGTTCGCCCCGGTGCCGTACTTCTGGTCCGACCAGTACGACATGAAGATCCAGGCGTACGGCTACCTGCGCGGCCACGACGAGGCCGCCGTCGTGGACGGGGATCTCGACGCGCGCCGCTTCGTGGCCGCCTACCGCACCGGCGACCGCCTGTCCGGTGCCCTCGCGGTCGGCATGCCGCCCAAGGCGATTCACCGCTGGCGGCAGGCCATCGCGGCCCGGACCCCGTGGAGCGAGGCCGTACGCGATGCGGCGGCGGCCGGCGCCTAGGCCGTGTCTGACAAATCCCGCCTGCCCCGCGACGCCGCAGTGACATCAGCCGCTGGCGCGGCGGGCGCGCGCTCGCTGCGTTGTCGGAGTCGCCCGAGTAGCCCACTACGAGGGCGGTCCTCCGCCTTGCGATCGCACGCACCAGACGCCGCGGGGCCCGCCCTTCGGGCGGCCGACGCTATTTGTCAGACACGGCCTAGCTGTATTGACCCGCAGGGTTGTTGACGCGGCTGATCGGGGGCTGGCCTTTGAGTGCGGTGTGGCTGCGATGGTGGTTGTAGCTGTGGAGGAAGTCTGTCAGGGCGGCTGTGCGCTGGTCGTTGCTGGTGTAGGGCTGTAGGTAGGCCCATTCGTCGAGCAGGGTGCGGTTGAAGCGTTCGACTTTGCCGTTGGTCTGGGGCCGGTAGGCGCGGGTGAGTTTGCCGGTCGCGTCCAGGTCGGTGAGGGCCTGCTTCCATTGGGTGCTTTTGCGGTAGGACCAGGCGTTGTCGGTCAGCACGCGTTCGATGCGGTGGATGCCGCAGGTGGTGAAGAAGGCGGCGGCCCGGCGGAGGAAGTCGGCGCAGGTGGCGGCTTTCTCGTCGGGGTGGATCTCGCTGTAGGCCAGGCGGGTGTGGTCGTCGACGGCGGAGTGGACGTAGTCGAAGCCGACGCCGGTCTTGGTGGCGCGGGAGGCCTGGCGGCCGAGTGTTTTGTGGCCGCCGCCGTCGGGGATCCGTCCGAGTTTCTTCACGTCCACGTGGATGAGCTCGCCGGGGCGGTCGCGTTCGTAGCGGCGGATGACCTGGCCGGTGGGGCGGTCCAGGAAGGCCAGGCGGTGCAGGCCGTGGCGGGTCAGGATGCGGTGCACGGTCGAGGCGGGCAGGCCCAGGATCGGGCCGATGCGGGCCGGGCCGAGCTTGCGCTCGCGGCGCAGACGGCAGACGTCCTGCTCGGTCGCGGCCGGGGTGCGGTGCGGGGTCGTGCGGGGACTGCTGGGCCGGTCGTGCAGGCCCGGCTCGCCCTCGGCCCGCCACCGGCGGACCCATTTGTGGGCGGTGGCGCGGGAGACACCCATCTCAGCGGCCACGTGGGCGACGGGCCGGCCCGAGGTGACACGCTCGACCAGCAGTCGCCTGCCGTGAACGGTCAGCCGGGCATTACGGTGGGACACGAAGACCTCCGGTGTGGTGCGGTCCTAGACAGCTCCACCACACCGGAGGTCTTCACCTTTGATCAAGCACGACACGTGTCAACAACGCTCGTGATCAATACACCTAGCGCGGTGACCGGGACGCGATTCGCCCGGTTTGTCCGGGTCCTGGTTCCGTCCTCAATCGCCGGACGGGCTGAAATTGAGCCCGTCCGGCGATTGAGGACAAAGCGCAGCCGGCGGGCTGCGCAACCCGGCGAGCGTTCGCGGCCGCCCTGTCCGGGCGCCTCGACGCAACCCGCCGGACGGGCCGATTCGCTCGTCCGGCGGATGTTCTCCGAGTCAAGGCCGGTGCACACCTGCAGGCCCGTGGTGGGCTGGTCGCGCAGTTCCCCGCGCCCCTGCTGGGCGCCGGCCTCACACCGTCGCGGGGATACCGCGGGCCAGCTCGACGGTCGTGGAGCGGGTCAGCAGTATGACGCCACGCGCCGCCACCAGGGCGCTGACGGCGGCGAGGGCCGCACCGGCGAGGCCGCCGCGGATCCCCTCGCCGAGCAGTGTCATCCCGATGACCGTTCCGGCGACGGGATTGGCGAGGGTGAGAACGGCGAGCGGCGCGCCCAGCCCGCCGGCGTATGCGGCCTGGGACAGCAGCAGGCCGCCCACGGCCAGGGAGATGGCGAACGCGCCGATGGTGACGGAATGCCAGGAAAGGAGGCCGCCCGTCAGAAGCACGGTCTGGAAGAGCGCGGAGGCGGCCCCGGAATGGATGCCGGAGGCGGCCGCCAGGCTCAGGGAACGGGTATTGCCGCGCCGGGTGGCCAGCGCGGCGGGGACGGAGAGGATCGCGATGACCGCGACGGCGACCGCGGCCGGGACGCCCAGGCTGTGGGTGGGCTCGCCACTGCCCGCGGTGACCGGCAGAAAGGCGGCGAGGCCGAGGAGGGTGAGAGCGGCGCCACGCCACTCCTTGCGGCTGACGGGCCGGCCGGTGGTCCGTGCGCTGATCGGCAGCGCCGCGATCAGGGTGAGCGCGCCGAGCGACTGGACCAGCGTCAGCGAGCCGAACTTCAGGGCGACCACATGGAAGACGGCGCCCGCCGCGTTGATGGCCACCGCCGCCCACCAGGCACCCCGGAGCATCATGCCGGGCAGGCTGGTGCCGGCGGGGCCGGAGGCGAGCCGGTGCTGGGCCGCGGCCGCGGCCGCGTAGGCGAGGATCGAGACAAGCGCCAGGGCCACAGCGAGCATGGCGTTCTCCTGCCGGTAGGCGACAAGGAGGACGGAGCCGGCCTCCGGGACAGTATGTTACTTGAGTTAGGCAAGTAGCTGCCACCGGATTCGACGTCCTTGGGGAATTGTTTAACTTAGGCAAGTGACCGTAGGGTAGCTTCCATGCCAACAGACCAGCCGGTGGGCGCCGGCTCCTCGGCCGCCGATGACGTCGCCGAGATCGAGCGGGCACTTACACGCATCGCGCATCTGATCACCCGGGCCCGGCGGCACGACCACGTCAAGGCCGCGACCGGTGTGCCGCTGGACCGCGCCGCCGTGATCATCCTGCGGATGCTCTCCGAGTCCGACGCGCTGCGCCCGAGTGAGCTGGCGGCGCGGCTGCAGGTGGAGGCGCCGCACGTCACCCGGCAGCTGCAGCGCCTGCAGAAGGCCGGGTACGTCAGCCGGGTCGTGGACCCGGGGGACCGTCGCGCGCAGCTGGTCCAGGTGACCCCGGCGGGCAGGCAGGCCGCTGTCCGGATCCGCGAGGTGGCGGCGGCGGCCATGCGGGACGCCCTGGCGGACTGGTCGCCGCAGGAACTCCACCAGCTGGCCGGGCAGTTCCACCGCATGGTCGACGACTTCCTCGCGTACGTCGCCGAGGAGGAGCGGTAGGAGAGCTGTAGGGGAGCGCTAGGGGTCGGTCCGGCGTCCCGTCAGGACGCCGCGGGGGGCGCCGAGATGCCGCCGAGGCAGAAGTGCCAGATCTCCCCGGCGGTGACCGGGTGGGCATGCCCGTTGGCGGGGACGCCGTGGGCCTGGGCGGCGAACAGGACGGTCTGCATGACCAGGGAGGCCTGTCGGCGGGGCTTGCCGACCGGGATCGCGCCGGCCCTGGCGGCCTCGTCGATGAGCTCCGTGAAGAGTGCGAGCAGCGGAAGGTGCGCGGTGGCCACCTGAGCGGGGTGCCTGACCAGCAGCTGCAGGGCGAAGTCGCTGAACAGCGGGCGCTGGACGCCGGGGTTGGGATGCGACTGCTCGAAGAGCATCTCGACGGCCACCTGAAGGCTCCGCAGCGGGTCGTCCTCGGCGTCGGCGGCCTCCCGGATCTCCACGGCCGAGGTGGACAACGCGTCCTCGAACAGGGCCAGCAGCAGCTCGTGCTTGCCGTCGAAGTGCTGGTAGAAGCTGCGCAGCGACTGTTTTGAACGCTCGACGACCTCTTGGACCGTGAAGTCCGTCGTCCCCTTCTCCGTGATGAGTTCCTGTGCCGAGTCCAGGAAGCGCTGCACGCGCTGCTCGGCGCGGAGCTTGGCGGCACGCGTGGATCGCTCGACGGCGCGCTGGCGCCAGGCGGGCTCGACAGGTTCTGCGGGGACGGCGGTCACAGTAGAACGATACTCCACTTCAGCGGTAAGCCAGGGCATCTCCCTACCGAACCCCCCACCGCAGGTTGCGAGACTCTTACTTACGCCAGGTGAGAATGTTATTCTCACCAACGTACCGGCAGAGCCACGAGACGAGGAATGTCCGAATGACATGGGACTTTCGCACCGAGCCGGAGTTCGAGGAGAAGCTGGAGTGGATCAGGTGGTTCCGCGCCGAGCGCGTCGAACCGCTGGACCTGCTCTATCCGGGCCGGGCCTTCCATCCGCTCGACGACGAGACCGGCCCGGTCGTGCGAGCCCTCAAACAGCAGGTGCGCGATCAGGGGCTGTGGGCCCCGCACCTCGGTCCCGAGCTGGGCGGGCGAGGGTTCGGACAGGTCAAGCTGGCGCTGATCAACGAGATCCTGGGCGCGTCGAGCTGGGCCCCCGTCATCTTCGGGACGGCCGCGCCGGACACCGGCAACGCCGAGATCATCGCCCGCTACGGCACCGAGGAGCAGAAGGAGCGCTATCTCCAGCCGCTGCTCGAAGGCGAGTGCTTCTCCTGCTTCTCCATGACCGAGCCGCACGCCGGCTCCGATCCGACGATGTTCACCACGCGCGCGGTGCGTGACGGCGACGAATGGGTCATCACCGGACGCAAGTACTTCTCCTCCAACGCGCGCACCTCACGCTTCGTCATCGTCATGGCGGTGACGAATCCCGACGTCAGCGCGTACAAGGGCATGTCCATGTTCCTGGTGCCCAGCGACACCCCGGGGATCCGGGTGGAGCGGCACGTCGGGACCCTGGGCGAGGACCCGGAAGAGGGCATGCACGCGCTGATCTCGTACGACGGGGTCCGGGTGCCGGCGGACGCTCTGCTCGGCGGGGAGGGCCAGGCGTTCGCGATCGCGCAGACCCGGCTGGGTGGCGGGCGGGTCCACCACGCGATGCGGGTCGTCGGGCAGTGCAACAAGGCGCTGGACATGATGGCCGAGCGTGCCGTCTCCCGGGAGACGCAGGGCAGCAGGCTGGGCGACAAGCAGCTGGTCCAGGCCGACCTGGCCGACTCCTACGCGCAGCTCGCGCAGTTCCGGCTGTTCGTCCTGTACACGGCCTGGCAGATCGACCAGTACAACGACTACAAGCGGGTCAAGAAGGACATCGCCGCCATCAAGTTCCTGACGCCGAAGGTGCTGCACGACATCGTGTACCGCTCGATGCACCTGCACGGCGCGCTGGGGGTCTCCAACGAGATGCCCTTCGCCGACATGTGGACCGGCGCCGCCGTCATGGCGGTCGTCGACGGACCGACCGAGGTCCACAAGATCACCGTGGCCCGCGAGGTTCTGCGCGGCCGCGAGGCGGCACCCGGGCTCTGGCCCACCCAGCACCTGCCCACTCGCCGGGAGTGGGCCCGCAAGCAGCTGGAGGACATGTGAACCCCCTGAACACCGAATCACTCGGCCGCTGGCTGGACACCCAGCACATCGCCCCCGGCGAACCCGTGGACGCGTCCTACATCTCCGGGGGCACCTCCAACGACATCTACTCGATCACCCGCGGCGACCGGCGCCTCGTCCTGCGCAAGCCGCCGGAGAAGGTGCCGCCGGGCCGCAACGAGACCATGCTGCGCGAGTACCGCGTGCTCAAGGCCCTCAACGGGACGGACGTCCCGCACCCGGAGGCCGTCGCGGTCTGCGACGACACCGACGTGCTCGGCTCGTGCTTCTACCTCATGGGATACGTCGACGGCTGGTCGCCGATGAGCTCCGACGGCTGGCCCGAGCCGTTCCGCAGTGACCTGTCCCTGCGGCCGCAGCTCGCGTACCAGCTGGTGGAGGGCATCGCCCGGCTCGGCAACGTCGACTGGCGGGCCCAGGGCCTGGAAGGACTCGGCAAGCCCGAGGGCTTCCACGACCGGCAGGTGGACCGCTGGCTGGCACACCTGGCCAAGTTCCGGTTCCGCGAGATCCCGGGGCTGGACGCGGCCGCCGCCTGGCTGCGCGAGCACCGGCCGAGCAGCTGGGAGCCGGGCATCATCCACGGCGACTACCAGTTCGCGAACGTCATGTTCCAGCACGGCACCCCGGCCAGGCTCGCCGCGCTGGTGGACTTCGAGATGTCCACCGTCGGCGACCCGCTGCTCGACCTGGGCTGGGTGCTCATGGGCTGGCCGGACGCCGACGAGGACCGCACCCAGAAGGGGTATGTCGACTACACCGGCATGCCGGACCGGGCCGATCTGCTGGAGCACTACGCCAAGGTCAGCGGCCGGGACGTCAGCGAGATGGACTACTACGTGATCCTGGCCCGCTTCAAGATGGCCGTCGTGCTGGAAGGCGGCTACGCCCGGCATGTGAAGGGCGAGGGCGGCAACCCCAAGATGGCGTACTACGGGAAGGCCGTCCTGGACATGGCCGCCCAGGCGGCCGAACTCGCCGCGACGACCCGGCTGTGAGGCGACGGCCATGAGAGCGGTCCGCTGCAACGCCATCGGCGGCCCGGTCACCGTCGAGGACATCCCCGAGCCGCAGGGCGAGGTGCCCGTCGACGTGCACTACGCGGCGGTGAACTTCGCCGACCTGCTGGTGGTCGAGGGCAACTACCAGGTCAGGGCGGAACCGCCCTTCACCCCCGGCAGTGAGTTCGCCGGGGTGGTGGCCGAGTCCGGGCACGGACTGGCCAAGGGCGACCGGGTCTTCGGCTCGGTGTTCGTCGGGGCCTGGGCCGAGCGCGTCGCCGTCCTGGCGACCAGCCTGCACCGCGTCCCCGACTCGGTCCCGACCGACCGGGCGGCGGCCTTCGGGGTCTCCCACGCCACCGCGTTCAACGCGCTGAAGCTGGTTGCCGGCGTCCGGCCGGGGGAGCGGGTGGCGGTGCTCGGCGCGGCCGGCGGGGTCGGGCTGGCGGCGGTCGAACTGGCCGCCCTGCTGGGCGCGGAGGTGATCGCGGTGGCGTCCACCGAGGACAAGCGGGCGGTCTGCGCCAAGCAGGGCGCCCAGGTGACCCTGCCGTACGAAGACCTCAAGCAGGGGCTGCGGGACGCCGGCGGAGCCGATGTGGTGATCGACCCGGTCGGCGGGCCGCATTCCGAGCAGGCGCTTCGCGCCATGCGCTGGGGCGGCCGGTTCGTCAACGTGGGCTTCGCGAGCGGCGAGATCCCGCGTATCCCGCTCAACCTGGCGATGCTCAAGGGCGTGACGATCCACGGCTTCGACTTCGGCGGCTGGGCACGGCACGACCGGGACAGGCTGGTCGCCTCCCGGACCGAGCTCCACCGCATGTTCGCCGACGGGCTCATCCACCCCCGCGTCCATGCCGTCCACCCGCTCGACGAGGTGTCGGCGGCCCTGAGCCTGGGCCGAGACGCCATTGGCAAGGTCCTTCTGGAGGTGGCCCGTGGAGTTTGAGTTCGACGAGGACCAGCAGCTGCTGCAGCGCATGGTCCGTGAGACGGTCGCCAAGTCGCGGTCGCTGCCCGAGGATCAGCTCTGGACGACGTATCTGGACCTGGGCTGGCTGGAGGCCCCTCCGGTGGAACTGGCCATCGTGCTGGAGGAGCTGGGGTACGCCGCCGATCCGACCCCCTTCCTCGCCACGGCCACCTGGTTCGCCCCGCTCGCCGGCCGGCTGCCCCGGGGCTCGGGAACCGGTGTCTTCGACGGAGCCGGGCGGTTCGTGCTCGACGCGGACCGGGCGGACGAGATCGCCCTGGTCACCCACAGCGGCGTGGTCGTCCTGGACGGCCGGCAGGTGCACGCCCGGCGGCTCGACGTCTTCGACCCGACCCTGCACCTGGCCCATGTGGACGCGCCCGATCTGGCCCCCGGCGTACCCGACCTCGCCCTGATGGGCCTGGCCATCTCCACGGTCGGCAGCTGCCGCCGCATCCTGGACCTGGTCGTCGGGCACGTGAAGCAGCGCGTCCAGTTCGGCAAGCCGATCGGTTCCTTCCAGGCCGTCAAGCACAAGGCCGCGGACATGTACGTAGCCATCGAACGGGCCAGGGCACTGGCCTACTTCTCCGCGCTGACCATCGCCGAGGACGACCCGAGACGCGGCAAGGCGGCCTCGATGGCCAAGGCCGCGGCGGGGGAGTGCCAGCGGCTGTGCTTCCAGCACGGCTTCCAGCTGTTCGGGGCCATGGGCTACACCTGGGAGAACGAGCTGCAGATCCATCTCAAGCGGGCCAAGGCCGGCGACCAGCTGCTGGGGACGGCAGCCGTACACAGAAGGGCGCTGCTGGCATGAAGCTGACCTCCGAATCCGACGCCGGGGTCGAGGAGTTCCGAGCCGAGTTCTCCGCCTTCATCGACGCCAACCTGCCCGCCGCGGCCGACGCCGTACCCGCTCCGCTGTCGACCGCGGACGTGCCGCCATGGGCGGCCCGCTGGCAGCGCGCGCTCTTCGACGCCGGCTGGCTGCTGCCCGGCAACCCCCCGGAGTACGGCGGGCGCAACGCCACGCTGCCGCAGCAGCTCGCCCACCTGGAGGAGCTGTCCCGGCGGCGGATCAACCACAGCTTCAACCCGCAGGGTCTCGGCATCATCGCGGCCTCGATCCTGACCTTCGGGACCGAGGAGCAGAAGCGCCGCTGGGCCGTTCCCATCCTGCGGACGGATCTCACGGCGGCGCTCGGGATGAGCGAGCCCGAGGCAGGGTCCGACCTGGCCGGCCTGCGGACCCGAGCGGTGCTCGACGGCGACCACTTCGTGGTCAACGGGCAGAAGGTGTGGACCTCGGGGGCGCACGACGCGGATGTGCTGCTGACCTTCGTACGCACCGATCCGGACGCGCCCAAGCACAAGGGCATCAGCGTCCTGCTCATCCCCACCGACACCGAAGGCGTGGTCAGAAAGCCGTTCGGCTCCATCGCGTCCCCGGACGACCTGGACTTCAACGAGGTGTTCTTCACCGACGTACGGGTACCGCGCGAGAACCTGGTCGGCCCGCTGCACGGCGGCTGGGGCGTGGCCCACGGCTCGCTCGGCCACGAGCGCACCCTGCTGTGGCTGCACTACGCCGAGCGGATGGAGGACCTGATCCAGGACGCGCCCAGCGACGAGGAGTGGTACGCGACGCTGCTCATGGACTTCCAGGCGCTCAAGCTGCTCGGCTACCGCCAGCTCGGGGACAAGCGGGACGAGGCGGAGCTGTCGGTGCTCAAGCTGTTCGGCTCGGAGGCCGTACAGGCGGCCGCCCTCAGCGCCCTGGAGGCGCGCGGGGCCGACGGCCTGGTCCATCCCGAACTGACCGCCCCGGCCAACCACATGGGCTGGCCGTCGTTCACCGCCAGCTGGTTCGAGCGGTACGCGCGGAGCTTCGGCGGCACGATCGCCGGCGGCACCTCCGAGATACAGCGCAACATCATCGCCGAGCGCATTCTCGGCCTCCCCAGATAAGGAATGACGCGGATGGACCAGAAGGACCAGATCCTCTACGAGGTCACCGACCGCGTGGCCGTCATCACCCTGAACCGCCCTCATGTCGCCAACGCCCAGACGATGGGGCTCCTCGACGACCTGGACGCGGCCTGGAGCCGGGCTGCGGCCGACGAGGACGTACGGGTCATCGTCCTGAAGGGCAACGGCAAGCACTTCTCGGCCGGCCACGACCTCAAGGACCGCTGGCCGGACCCGGGCACGATCACCCTGGAGTGGATCTACAGCGCCGAGACCCGCCGGTACCTGGAGTACACCCTGCGCTGGCGCAACGTCCCCAAGCCCTCCATCGCCGCCGTCCAGGGCAAGTGCATCGCCGGCGGGCTCATGCTCTGCTGGCCCTGTGACCTGATCGTGGCGGCGGAGAACGCGGAGTTCTCCGACCCCGTGGTGCACATGGGGATCGGCGGGGTGGAGTACCACGGCCACACCTGGGAGCTCGGCCCGCGCAAGGCGAAGGAGATCCTCTTCACCGGCCGTGCCGTCACCGCCGAGGAGGCGGAGAAGGCCGGGATGGTCAACCGTGTCGTGCCGCTGGAGGAACTGGACGCGTCCACCATGGAGCTGGCCCGGCAGATCTCCCGGATGCCGTCCTTCGGGCTCCGTCAGGCCAAGCGGGCCGTCAACCAGACCCTCGACGTGCAGGGCTTCTACGCGGCCGTCCAGTCGGTGTTCGACATCCACGAGACCGGGCACGGGAACGCGCTGAGCGTGGGCGGTTACCCGATCCTGACGCAGCTTGAGGACATGAAGGACAAGATCCGGAATCAGTGAGCCGGTGGTGCGGCGCCGTGCCCGGCCTCGGGCAGCGGTGGGCTGGTCGCGCAGTTCCCCGCGCCCCTTCGGGGGCACGGGGAACTGCCGGACACGTGACAGGGGCGCGGCACCGGATCTCGGATCCGGTGCCGCGCCCCTGTCATCACTCCGCCACGCCCGCCGTGCGACGCGGGGGGACAGCCATCCCCCTTGTCGCTCAGCTGGGGCCGCCGCGGAAGACCTTTCCCCCCTTCATGACGAACATGACGTCGGCCATGACGGAGATGTCCTCCAGCGGGTTCCCGGGTACCGCGATCAGATCGGCGAGCAACCCCTCGGCAATGCGGCCCCGGTTGTCGACGCCGATCAGCTCGGCGGCGTTGACGGTGGCCGCCTGGAGCACTTCGAGCGGCGTCATGCCGCGCTCCACGAGGGCGATGAGCTCCTGGGCGCCCCGGCCGTGGGGGATCGCCGGCGCGTCGGTGCCGACGGCGATCTTGACGCCGGCCTTGACGGCCTTGGCGACCACGGTGCGGGCCTGGGGGAAGATCTCGGCGGCCTTGGCCTGCAGCTCGGGGGCGGCCCTGGACAGGTCCATGCCGTCGATCAGGGCGGTGGTCGGGACGAGGAAGGTGCCGCGCTCCACCATCAGTTCGATGGTCTCGTCGTCGAGCAGGAAGCCGTGCTCGATGCAGTCGATACCGGCTTCCACGGCGCCCCGCACGGCGTCGGCCCCGTGGGTGTGGGCCGCCACCTTGAGGCCGCGCCGGTGCGCCTCGTCCACGATGGCGCGCAGCTCCTCGTCGGAGTAGTGCTGCGCGCCCGCGGTGCCGGTGTGCGACATGACGCCGCCGGACGCGCAGACCTTGATCAACTGCGCGCCGTGCTTGATCTGGTACCGGACGGCCTTGCGCACCTCGTCGACCCCGTTGGCGATGCCCTCCTCCAGGGAGAGAGGCATGATCCCGGGTGCGAACGCGGCGAACATCGTGGGGTCCAGATGCCCGCCGGTCGGGGTGATGGCGTGGCCCGCCGGGATGATGCGCGGGCCGTCGATCCAGCCGGCGTCGATGGCCTTGGCCAGGGCGACGTCGAGCAGGTAGCCGCCGGTCTTGACGAACAGGCCGAGGTTTCTGACGGTGGTGAAGCCCGAGCGGAGCGTGCGGCGGGCGTTGCCTACGGCGCGGAGCATCCGCAGCGGCGGATCGTCCTGTACCGGGGAGAGCACAGCGGTCTCTCCCCGGCCCCCCATCAGGAGGTTGACCTCCATGTCCATGAGGCCGGGCAGCAGGGTGACGTCGCCCAGGTCGAGCACCTCACCCTCGCCCGCGCCGCTTGTGATGCGGTCCCCGTCGACGGTGACCAGGCCCGGCTCCTCGATCGCCCCTGTCTCGACGTGCAGGACGCGGGCGGCCTTGAGCGTGATCATGTTCAGACCTTCGGTTCCACGAGGAGATCGAGGTAGGCGGCGCCGCTGTCCGGTACCCGGGCCTGCTTCCAGACCTCGACCGGGAAGGACACCATGACGAGGGAGTACATCAGGAGCAGCAGGTTGTGCTCGGCCTCGGGCAGATCGGCGAGCGGGAACGTGTCGAGGTGGGCGCCGGCCCGCTCCAGCAGCGGGAACGCCGCGTTGTAGAGGGCCTGCATCTCCTCCATCGAGCTGGCCAGCCGCTTGGCGTACCGCTCGGGCTCGGATCCCAGGATCCAGTCGTCGAACGCTTCGAGCTCCTTGAACTCACTTGGCAGCATCGGTGTGCTCCTTGACGTAGTCGGCGACGACCTTGTGCAGGTGGCGCAGCAGGATCTCCTGGTCGTTGAGCGGGAAGTCGGTGACGACCCGGCCCTTGAGCATCGACTGGGTGGCTTCGAGGGTGTTGGCGTCCTGGAGGGCGTACTCCTTGAACGTCACCGCCGCCAGCTCCTGGGCCAGCCGCTCGCTCGCCTTCTTCGCGGGCACGAAGTACAGGTTGGCCTCGAAGGTGTGCTTGTCCACGGCGGTCGGCCAGTAGTGGTACGTGAGGTACCAGCCGGGCGCCCAGACCAGCAGGCTGAAGTTGGGGAAGATCTCGAACTCGTCGGTGCCCCATGCCTTGTGCCGCGAGGGGTTGAGGCCGGGCGGCAGCGGGTCGAGGCCCTCGATGGCCGGGCGGTCCCAGGGGCCGAACAGGCCGCTGCGCAGGACGCGTTCGATCGGCTTGACCATCATGGGGTCCTTGGGCGGCGCCATCCCGCCCCAGGAGGAGATCATCGAGTGCGGGCTGTGCAGCTCGTAGTGCAGCGCCTCGAAGCCGACGGCGAGCAGCTTCTCGGCCTCCTCCTTGGTGGCCTGCTTCTGGTGCAGCACGGGCGCGTGGTAGAACTCCGCGAACGCGTCGATGAACAGCTTCCAGTTGCTGCCGACCTCGGCCTTGTAGCTGAAGACCTCGGTCATCTCGTGGAACGGGTAGCCCTCCACGCCCTTGGCCATCTCGCCGAGGTACTCCGTGAGCGGCTGGGCGTCCTGGTCCAGGTTGATGAAGATGAACCCTTCCCAGACTTCGCAGCGCACCGACGCCAGGCCGTAGTCGCCTTTGTCGATGCCGAAGAACTCGCCCTCCTGCTGGATGTAGGTGAGCTTGCCCTCCAGGTCGTAGCGCCAGGCGTGGTACTTGCAGGTGAACTGGCGGCAGGTGCCCTTGACCTCCTCCTGGGGGAAGTCGTTCCAGACCAGCTTGTTGCCCCGGTGCCGGCAGACGTTGTGGAAGGCGCGGATCTCCTTGTCCCTGCCCCGCACCAGGATCAGCGAGGTGTCCGCGACCGGGAGCTCCTTGGTGAAGTAGCTGCCGGCCTTCGGCAGCGACTCCACCCGGCCCACGTTCAGCCAGGTCTTCTTGAAGATGGCCTCGCGCTCGGCCTCGTAGTAGGCGGGATCGACGGAGTCCTCGTAGTTGACCGGCCCCGTACCCAGCTCGGGATGCTGCTCGGTCCAGCTCCCTGCAGCCGGCTTGGCGAAGTGCGGCATGGTTTCACCCCTCTCTCGGTTCTCTGGAATGAGAATAGCATTCTCATTCGGCGAAATTGAAGTTCTCGCCAGAGAGGCCTGGATCGAGTCCGGGATCGAGCTCCACCTCGAAGCTGTTGAGCGCCATGGCCAGCAGGCCGTACGCGCCGACCGTGAACACCAGGTCCATGAGCTGGCGGTCGTCCAGGTCCTCGGCGAGCGTGGCGTAGGTCTTGTCGGACAGGCGGGAGTCGGTCTCCAGTTCCTCCACAGCGCGGTTGATCAGAGTGTCGGATCCGGCGCGGACCTCGGCGATCTCCGCGTCGGTGACGCCGGCCCGCCGGGCGATCAGGACGTGCTGCGCCCACTCGTACCGGCAGTGCCGCCGCCAGGCGACCCGCAGGATCGCGAGCTCGCGGGTGCGCTTCGGCAGCGTGGAGGAGCCCAGCAGGTGCTTGTTGAAGGTCAGGAAGGACCTGGCCAGGTCCGGGTGCTTGGCGAGCAGTGCCAGCACGTTGGACGGCGGCAGCTTTCGGCCGGGCGCCAGGACCGACAGGGCGTCGGTGTCCCACTCGGCGTACGGGACCGGATCGATGCGGTTCACGTGTTCCGCCCCCCGTTGACGCCCAGGATCTGGCCGGTGATGTACCCGGCCTCCTCCGAGATCAGGAACGCGCAGGCCGCGGCGATGTCCTCCGGGCGGCCGACGCGGCGCACCGGTGTGCGCAGGATGTGGTCCTCGACCGTCCCGCCGATCAGCTCGCGGGTCTCCGCCTTGCGCAGCATCGGGGTGTCGATGAAGCCCGGCGGCACCGCGTTGACGGTGATGCCGGACGGGCCCAGTTCCAGGGCCAGCGACTTGGTCAGTCCGTTGACCGCCGACTTGGACGCCACGTAGTGCGACATGAACGGCTGGCCCGACTGCGCGCTGGAGGAGGAGATGTTGACGATCCGCCCCCAGCCGGCTTCGAACATGTCGGGGAGCGAGGACTGGATGCAGTGGAAGACGCCGTGCAGATTGACGTTGATCAACCGCTGCCAGGCCTCGAAGCTGAGGTCCTGGAAGCGCTTGAAGCCGTCCATCCCGGCCGCGTTGACCAGGATGGTGACCGGCCCCAGGCTCTCCCTGACGGCGGCCAGCGCCGCGTCCACCTGGGCCCGGTCGGTGACGTCGGCCGCGTACGCGAACTTCTCGTCGGACGGGCTGAGGTCGAGGGTGGCGACCTGGTATCCGTCGGTTTTCAGACGTTCCGCGACGGCCCGGCCGATGCCGGAACCGCCGCCCGTTACGACCGCTGTCTTCACGCGAAGGCCTCGTCCCCGAAGATGGTGGTCCGGTGCAGGGTCCGCTCCGAGGAGGGGTCGTACCGCAGCGCCCGGTGCAGCATGCCGGTGTTGTCCCACATCACCAGGTCGCCGACCTGCCACTCGTGGCTGTAGCGGAAGCGCTCCTGTGTGGACCAGGCCAGCAGCTCGTCGAGCAGGGCCCGGCTCTCGGCGGGCTCCAGTCCGACGATGTGGTCCGCTGTCGCGCCGATCACCAGGGAGCGGCGGCCGTCGCGCCGCTGCCAGACCAGTGGGTTCTCGTGGCTGGGCGCCCTGCGCCAGAGGGCGACCTGCTCCTCGGTGGGATCGGGGTTCACCAGCCGCTGCGCCGCTTCAAGGCTGTGCACGACGCGCAGGCCCTCGTACCGCTTGCGGTCCTGCTCCGGCAGGTTCTCGTACGCCGCGTAGGTGCTGGAGAACTCGGTTCCGCCGCCCACCATGGCCACATGCCGTGCGGTCAGCGTGGTGGTCTTGATCGGCACCTTGTCCGTCGTGCCGTCGAGGTGCCAGTGGAAGGTGCCCTTGAGGTACTCGGCCGCCGGGTTCTTCGACGGGTCGAGCGAGACCTTGAAGATCTCGCTGCCGCCCAGTGTGACGACCTCGCCCAGCTTGCGGCTGAAGGCCAGCTGGGCCTCGTCGTCGAGGTGCAGCCCGCGGACGAGCAGCACGCCCCGCCACTTCAGCGCCTCCGCGCACCGGCTGATGGTTGTGTCCTCGAGCAGGTCCTCGACACCGGTGACCTCTACGCCCAGGTGCGGACTCAGGGCCTTCGTCTCGATCATGAAAGTCTCCCTTCCGGATACGAGAATCCTATTCTCGCTGTCCTGTAGTTCGGTAGACCCATGACGTTCTCACTACCGGATGGTTGATTTGCGTAAGGTGAGAATGTAGTTTCCACCACATCCGAGCAAGGAGGCAGGATGCGGTTCCAGGACAAGGTTGCGATCGTCACCGGCGCTGGACAGGGGATCGGCGAGGGCTATGCCCGTGCCCTGGCCGCTGAGGGCGCCAAGGTCGTCGTGGCCGAACTCAACGAGGAACAGGGCGAGCGGGTCGCCAAGGAACTCGGCGCGCTGTTCGTGAAAGTGGACGTGGCCGACCCGGCGTCGGCCGACGCCCTGGCCGCCGCCGTGATGGCGGAGTACGGCCGCATCGACTACCTGGTCAACAACGCCGCCATCTTCCACAGCATGCGGCGCGACGGGCTCACCACCGTCCCCCTGGACTACCTCAACCGGTTCCTGCAGGTGAACCTGCTGGGCGCACTGCATGTCACCCGGGCGGTCCTCCCGCACCTGACCGAGGGCGCGGCGATCGTCAACCAGTCCTCCACCGCCGCCTGGATGGGGGCCGGGTACTACGGGCTGGCCAAGGCCGGGATCAACAGCCTGACCGCCTCGCTCGCCGCGGAACTGGGCGGCCGGGGCATCCGGGTCAACGGCATCGCCCCGGGCCCCATCGACACCGACGCCACCCGGAGCATCGTGCCGGAGGAGTACCGGTCCTCGATGGTCCAGGGCCTGGCCCTCAAGCGGATGGGCACGCCCGAGGACATGGCGAACACCGTGCTGTTCCTGCTCTCGGACGCCGCCAGCTGGCTGACCGGCCAGGTCGTGAGCGTGGACGGCGGACAGGTCGTGCGGCTGTGAAGCGCCTGCTCATCGACGGAGAACTCGTCGGAACCGACAAGACCTTCGCCTCCCTCAACCCCGCCACCGGCGAGGTGCTCGACCACGCACCCGACGCCACGACGGCCCAGGCCGAGGCCGCCGTCGCCGCCGCCCGCCGCGCCTTCGACACAACGAGCTGGTCCACCGACGTACAGCTGCGCATCCGGTGTCTCGACCAGCTGCACCAGGCCCTCACCGACCACCTGGAGGAGCTGCGCGAGCTGACCATCGCCGAGGTCGGCGCGCCCCGCATGCTCACCTACGGCCCCCAGCTCGAGGATCCCGTCAAGCTGGTCCGCTTCTACGCCGACCTGCTGCGCAAGTACCCCATGTCCGAGGAGCTCGGCGAGATCGAGATCCGGGGCCAGCGCCACCGCCGGTGGGTGGAGAAGGAGCCCGTCGGGGTCGTCGCGGGGATCACCGCGTACAACTACCCGAACCAGCTGGCCCTGGCCAAGCTCGCGCCCTCGCTCGCGGCCGGCTGCACGGTGGTCCTCAAGGGTGCGCCGGACACCCCGCTGACCACGCTGTTCCTCGGCGAGCTGATAGCCGAGCACACCGACATCCCGCCGGGTGTGGTCAATGTCCTGACCTCCACCAGCGTCGAGGTCGGCGAGGTCCTCACCAGCAGCCCCGATGTCGACATGGTCAGCTTCACCGGCTCCACCGCCACCGGCCGCCGGATCATGGAGGTGGCGAGCCGCACGATCAAGAAGCTCTTCCTGGAGCTCGGCGGCAAGTCCGCCATGGTCATCCTCGACGACGCGGACTTCGCGACCGCCTCCATGTTCGCCGCCTTCACCATCTGCTCCCACGCCGGGCAGGGCTGCGCGCTCACCTCCCGGCTTCTGGTGCCCAGGGAGCACCACGACGAGATCGTGGCGATGGTCGCGGCCGGCCTCGGCCGCGTCACCCTGGGCGATCCCACCGACCCCAAGACCTTCGCGGGCCCGCTCATCAGCGAGCGCCAGCGCGACAAGGTCGACGGTATGGTCCAGCGGGCCGTCGAGGCGGGCGCGACCCTGGTCACCGGGGGCGAGAAGGTCGAACCCGGCTTCTTCTACAAGCCGACGCTGCTCGCCAACGTCGACCCGGACAGCGAGATCGCCCAGGACGAGGTCTTCGGGCCGGTGCTGGCGGTCATTCCCTTCGACGATGACGACGACGCCGTCCGCATCGCCAACAACTCGATCTTCGGGCTGTCCGGCGGGGTGCAGAGCGGCGACGAGGAACGGGCCATCGCGCTGGCACGCCGTATCCGCACCGGCACGCTCACCATCAACGGCGGCAACTACTTCGCCGCCGACGTCCCGTTCGGCGGCTACAAGCAGTCGGGCATCGGCCGGGAGAGCGGCGTACCCGGCCTGGAGGAGTTCCTGGAGACCAAGTCCTTCGCGACGGTGCTCCCGGCTTCGAAAGAGGCGTCATGAGGCCGCTGGAGGGCATCCGCGTCCTCGAAGTCGCCATGTACGGCTTCGTCCCGTCGGCGGGCGCCGTGCTCGCCGACTGGGGCGCGGATGTGATCAAGGTCGAGCACGCGGTGACCGGCGACCCGCAGCGCGGGCTGCGGCAGACCGGCACCTTCAAGATCGAGGGCGACCCGAACCCCAACGTCGAGCACTCCAACCGGGGCAAGCGCAGCCTGGGCCTGGACATGGCCAAGCCGGAGGGCAAGGAGGTGCTGCACGACCTGATCCGCAAGGCTGACGTGTTCCTGACCAGCTTCCTGCCCGCCGGCCGGCGCAAGCTGGGCTTCGACGTGGACGACGTCCGCGCGGTCAACCCGGAGATCATCTACGCGAGGGGCAGCGCCTTCGGCCCGCGCGGCCCCGAGTCCGAGAAAGGCGGCTACGACTTCACCGCCTTCTGGGCCCGGGCCGGCATCGCCGCCAGCGTCACCCCGCCGAACTCGGAGGGCATGATCGGCCCGCCCGTGCCGGCGTTCGGTGACACCATCTCCGGCACCAACCTCGCCGGAGGCATCGCGGCGGCCCTGCTCAAGCGCGAGCGCACCGGCGAGCCGTCGGTCGTGGACGTCTCCCTGCTCGGCAGCGGCGTGTGGGCGATGGGTCACGGGATCGCCCTGTCCCTGCGGCTCGACAAGCCCTTCATCGCGGCCGCGCAGGGCGGCCACGCCTCGCCGACCAATCCGCTGTCCGGCACCTACGCCACCGCCGACGGGTCCCACCTCACCCTGACGATGCTTCAGCCGGCCAAGTTCTGGGCCGACTTCTGCCACCACATCGACCGGCCCGAACTGGCCGACGACCCGCGCTTCGCCACTGCCCAACTGATCGCCGAGAACACCGAACAGGCCGTCAAGATCGTGCGGGAGGTGATCGCCTCCCGCACCCTCGCCCAGTGGAGCCAGCGCTTCGCGAGCCTGTCCGGGCCATGGGCCCCGGTCCAGGACTCCCGCCAGGTCGCCGACGACGCGCAGGTCCGGGCGAACGAGTACGTGGTCCGGGCCGGCGAGCTCGAACTGGCCACCAACCCTGTGCAGTTCGACGTAAGCGCTCCACAACTCGGGCCGGCCCCCGAGTTCGCCGCCCAGACCGAGGAGATCCTCCTCGAACTGGGCCTGGACTGGGACCGCATCATCGCTCTCAAGGCGGCGGGCGCAGTCACCTGATCACCGCACGGATCACCGCACCGATCACCGCACTTCGGGGACCAATCCTTTAGGAGAACCCGTTGAGACGCTCAAGACGTTTGCTCATCGCCGTGACTGCCCTGGCCCTGGCCGGATGCAGCGGCCGCGCCGCCACCACCGCGGACAGTAGTCCGTCCGCCTCCGCTTCCTCGGCCTCCCAGGCCGACTTCGGCACCCTGAAGAACGTCTGCGGGGCCGGCACCGCCAAGACCGTGACCGGCACCGGAGTCACCGCCGGTGAGATCAAGGTCGGTGTCTTCACCGACCTCGGATTCACCAAGAACCCGGAGTTCGTCAACGCGGCCAAGGTGTTCACCTCCTGGTGCAACGACGCGGGCGGCATCAACGGCCGCAAGCTCGTCCCCGTCACCCACGACAGCAAGCTCTTCCAGGTGGCCCAGCGGATGCTGGAGGCCTGCAAGACGGACTTCGCACTCGTCGGGGGCGGCTCCGCCCTGGACAGCCTGGGCACCAAGGCCAGGCTGAACTGCCTGCTCCCGGACTTCCCCGCCCAGGTCGTCCAGATACCGAACGTCGGATCCGACCTCCAGGCGTATCCGCTGGGCCCCGCACTCGGCTACGCGGCCTACGGGGGCTACTACACCTGGCTGACCAAGGAGAAGTACCCGTCGTCGGCGAGCAGCGTCGGCATCATCTCCGGGGACTCGCCGGCCATCACGGCCACCGTCGCGCAGGGCAAGGAACTACTGGCCGGGCTGGGTGCCAAGATCTCCTACGACGATCTGTACCCGGCTGCGGGCGTGTCCGACTGGACACCCTACGCTCAGAAGATCAAGAGCAAGAAGGTCAAGGGCCTGATCTTCAACGGCTCCTTCAGCGAACTGGCCAAGCTGGAGCAGGTGCTGACCAGCATCGGCTACAAGCCCGACTGGATCGACGCCAACAGCAACGCCTACGGCCCCGCCTTCCTGCAGCTGGCCGCCGGCTCGCTCGCGTCGCAGAACAACTACGCGGCCCTGCCCGGTGTCTATCCGGTGGAAGAGGCGGCGGACAACCCGGCGACCAAGCAGGTCGTGGACCTGTACGCCAAGTACGCGCCCGACGCCCAGGTCACCCTGCCGGCGGTGCAGGCGTTCTCCGCCTGGCTGCTGTTCGCCGAATCCGCCCGGAGCTGCACCGAGCTGACCCGCAAGTGCGTGCTCGAAAGCGCGGCGAAGCAGACCGCGTGGACGGCCGGCGGACTGCAGGCCCCGGCGGACCTCTCCTCGAACACCTCGCCCCGCAAGTGCTTCAACGTCGTCACGGCGACGGCGAAGGGCTGGACCGTGGCCGACTTCAAGCCGGACGACGGCGCCTACCGCTGCAACCTCACCCCCTACAAGTTCAAGGCTTCCTACGGCAAGCCGCTCACCCTGGCCGATGTCGGCAAGGCGATCGCGGATCTGAAGTAGCCGCTCGTACGCGGCGGGAAGGACACATCGTGAAGGTGCAGGTCGACTCCGAGCGCTGCCAGGGCCACACGCTCTGCGCCATGCGGGCTCCGGCGACATTCGAGCTCAGCGAGGTCGACGGTCACTCGTCGGTCATCAACGAAGACGTTCCGGCGGATCAGGAGGACGACGTCACCGAGGCCGCCATGTCCTGTCCGGAACGAGCGATCTCCATCTCCTGACCCGTGGAGGCAACGGCATGACCACCGACGAAGTCGTCAACGACGACGATCGCAAAAAGGACCGGATCCGCTTCGACCGCCATACTCCCGAGTACCGCCACCAGTTCGAGGCGGTCACCCAGGAGCTGCAGTCCAAGTGCCCCATCGCCTGGTCGGACACCTATGACGGCCACTGGGTCGCCAGTGGTCAGCGCGAGGTCTTCGAGATCGCCCGGTCCGCCGAGTTCCTGTCGAACGACCACGATGTGAAGGGCGAGCGGCGCGGCTACGAGGGCATCAGCATCCCCGCGCCGCCCCGGGCGAAGTCCTCCAGGGGCGGCTTCCTGGAGATGGACCCGCCCGAACAGCGCTACTACCGGCAGACGCTCAACCCGTACCTGTCCCCGGCCGCCGTCAGCCGCTGGATTCCGCTGATCGACGAGGTGGTCCGCGCCTCCATCGACGAGAAGATCGAGGAGGGGCGGATCGACTTCGTCGACGATCTCGCCAACATCGTGCCGGCCGTCCTCACGATGGGCATGATGGGCCTCCAGCTCAAGAAGTGGGTCGTCTACAACGAACCGGCGCACGCCTCGGTCTACACGCCGCCGAACTCGCCCGACCAGGCGCGTGTCACCGAGCTTCAGAAGAACATGGGACGGGACCTGTTCGCCACGATCGCGGAGATCCGGGCGAACCCCCGGCCCGGTCTGGTGGACGCCCTCGTACGGGCCGACATCAACGGGAAGACCCCGCCCGACGACGAGCTCCTGGGCGTACTGGCCCTGCTCATCGGCGGCGGCTTCGACACCACCACGGCGCTCACCGCGCACGCCCTGGAGTGGCTCTCGGAGAACCCGGGGGACCGGGACCGTCTCAGCCGGGAGCGGGACACGCTGCTGGACTCCGCGACCGAGGAGTTCCTGCGGTACTTCACCCCCGCGCCCGGCGACGGACGCACGATCTCCCAGGACTGCGAGATCGTCGGCACCCAGTTCAAGGAGGGCGAACGTCTGTGGCTGTCCTGGGCGATGGCCAACCGGGACCCGTCGGTCTTCCCCGAGCCCAACACCGTCGACATGGAACGCAAGGGCAACCGGCACACCAGCTTCGGGCTGGGCATCCACCGCTGCATCGGCTCCAACGTCGCGCGCACGGTGTTCAAGCGGATGGTCGTCCAGGTGCTCGACCGGATGCCGGACTACCGCTGCGACCCCGAGGGCGCCGAGCACTACGAGACGATCGGCGTCATCCAGGGCATGCGTCACCTTCCGGCGACCTTCACCCCGGGCCGCCGGCTCGGGCCCGGGCTCGACGAGACCCTGGAGACCCTCCAGAAGGTCTGTGACGAACAGCGGCTCGCCGAGCCCGTCACGGTCCGGAAGGACAAGGCGAAGATCGATCACTGATCGCGGAGAACCGATCGAGGAGAGAAAGTTGTCCGAACCGTCGGGACGCCCCCTGCCGCAGCTCACGGAGCAGAACGAGTTCTTCTGGACATCCGGGGCGGATGGCCGGTTGCGCTTCCAGGAGTGCGGGTCCTGCGCGGCTCTCATCCATCCGCCCCAGCCCGTATGCCGGTACTGCCGGGCGCACGAGTCCGGCATACGGGCCGTCTCCGGATTCGCCACGCTGATCGGGTTCACCGTCAACCACCGGTTCAGCATGCCCGGACTGCCCGCGCCCTACGTCGTCGCCCAGGTCGCCATTGAGGAGGACCCCCGGGTCCGGCTCACGACCACCGCGGTCGAGTGCGACCCCGGGCAGCTCGAACTGGGCATGCGCATGGAGGTCGTCTTCGAGCGGCACGGGGAGGTGTGGCTGCCGCTGTTCCGCCCGGCGGCGGAGCAGCCCGCACCTGCTCCGATCCCGTCGGACGAGGTGGCGCCGGAGCGGATGCGGCATCACGTACGCCCGATGGCCACGACGGAGAAATTCGAGGACAAGGTCGCGCTCAGCGGCATCGGGATGTCGGAGATCGGACGCCGGCTGATGGTCAACCCGCTGTCGCTGACCGTCCAGGCCTGCGAACGGGCGGTCGCCGACGCCGGCCTGACCCTCGGCGACATCGACGGCCTGGCGACGTATCCGGGCGCAGGGGCGTTCGGCGGGTTCTCCGAAGGGGGAGTGAACGCCCTGGAGGCGGCCCTGGGCCTGCGGCCCACCTGGTACAACGGCGGCGGCGAGACCTTCGGGCCGGGCGGCTCGCTGATCGCGGCGATGCTCGCGGTCGCCGGCGGGCTGGCCCGGCACGTGCTGTGTTTCCGCACTGTCTGGGAGGCCACGCAGGGCGAACTGATCAAGCGCGGCAAGCTCAGCCCGGTCGGCGGCTCCGGGGACGCCGGCTGGCTCAAGCCCTTCGGGGCGATCTCGGCGGCGCACACCCTGGCCATGAACGCCCAGCGGCACTTCCAGCTCTACGGCAGCACCCGCGAGACGCTCGGCTGGATCGCGCTGAACCAGCGGGCCAACGCCGCCCTCAACCCGACGGCGGTCTACCGCGATCCGATGACGATGGACGACTACCTCCAGGCCAGGACGGTCACCACGCCGTTCGGGCTCTACGACTGCGACGTCCCCTGCGACGGAGCCGTCGCGGTGATCGTGTCGGCCGTGGACGCGGCCCGGGACCTGGCCAAGCCGCCCGTCCTGGTCGAGGCCGTCGGCACCCAGGTCATCGAGCGCATCGAGTGGGACCAGAGCACCCTGACCCACGAACCGCAGGTCCTCGGCCAGTCCGCCCACCTCTGGTCGCGTACGTCGATGCGTCCCTCCGACGTCGACGTGGCCCAGCTCTACGACGGCTTCACCTTCAACTGCCTGTCCTGGATCGAGGCGCTGGGCTTCTGCGGAATCGGCGAGGCCAAGGACTTCCTCGACGGCGGCAAGAACATCGCCCGGGACGGACTGCTCCCGCTGAACACCCACGGCGGCCAGCTCTCCCACGGCCGCACCCACGGCATGGGGCTGATCCACGAGGCGGTCGTCCAACTGCGCGGCGAGGGCGGGCCGAGGCAGGTGCCGGGCGCACGGGTCGCCGTGGCCAGCACCGGCGGTCTCGCCACGAGCGGCGTGATCCTACTCAAGGCGGACCATTGACCTCCAGCGAACCCGATCTCGCCGTGCTGACCGAGGACGGCACCGGTGTGTCCCGCGTCGTCGTCGAGGTCGACGGCATCCCGATGTCGGCGCTGGTACGGGAAGCGCCGCAGCCGCGCGCCGTCATCGTGGCCCTGCACGGCGGGGCGGTGACCTCGCAGTACTACCACTATCCCGACCGGCCCCGGCAGTCCCTGCTGTGGACCGGCGCGGCCCTCGGCTACACCGTCATCGCCCTCGACCGTCCCGGATACGGCGACTCCGCCGGTCACGGGGAGGAGATGGCCCATCCCCAGCGGCGGGTCGACCTCGCGTACGCGGCTGTGGACCGGCTGCTGGCGTCGCGTCCGCGAGGCGCCGGAGTGTTCCTGCTGGCGCATTCGATCGGCTGCGAACTGGCGGTCCGGATGGCCTGCGACGAGCGCGGGACGGGCCTGCTGGGCGTGGAACTCTCCGGGACCGGACGGCAGCACCATGACGGCGCGCTGGAGACCATGTCGCAGTGGCGGCAGGACAGGTCGGTGCCGAGGCCGGCCGGCCGCAGCCTGCGCGAGCTGCTGTGGGAGCCGACCTGGCTCTACCCGGCCGATGTCGTCGGCGGCTACCGCATCCTGTCTCCCGGCCCGCCCTACGAGGGCGTGCTGGCGCGGACCTGGGCGCCCGAATTCCCACAGCACGCCGCCCGGGTACGGATCCCCGTGCACTTCACCCTCGGCGATCACGAGAAGGTGTGGCGGTCCGGTCCCGAGGCGCTGGCCGATCTCGCGACCCTGTTCACCGGCTCCCCCCGGGTCGTCGTCGAGGAACAGAAGGACGGCGGCCACAACCTGAGCCTCGGGCTGTCGGCCCTGGCGTACCACCTGAAGGTCCTGTCGTTCGTCGAGGAATGCCTACTGGCCCGCGGGAGGGCGATATGACCGACGCAGACGCTGTCGCGCTGCTGCTCGTACGAGCGATTCTGGGCATCACCATGATCGCGCACGGGCTCAACCACTGGCGGGGCGGCGGCCGCATCGAGGGCACCGCCGGCTGGTTCACCGGCCTCGGCCTGCGGCACGGCCGGCTCCAGGCCTGGATGAGCGTGGGCACCGAAGTGGGCGCGGGCGCACTGCTGCTGGCCGGGCTGCTGACCCCGCTGGCCTGCGCGGCGGTCATCTCGGTGATGCTGGTCGCGGGCATCCTCGCACACCGGACCAACGGCTTCTTCGTCTTCAAGGACGGTTACGAGTACGTCCTCGTGCTGTCCGTGGTCTGCCTGGCGCTGGCCGTGCTGGGCCCCGGGCGCTTCTCCGTGGACAACGCGAGCGGCATCGACGTGACCGGCTGGGCCGGCGGCGGTATCGCCCTCGGCGTGGCCGTCGCGGCCACCGCGGGTCTGCTCGGGCTGTTCTGGCGCCCACAGCCGCAGCCCCAGTCGGTCCCGGCTGCGGCGAGCACGCCATCACCGTGAGCCGACCGACACCCACCGAAGGAGAGCCGATGCCGAAGGGATACGTCATCCTGACCGAGGTCATCAAGGACCCGTCGGGCATGGACGCCTACATGCGAGCAGCCGGACCGACGATCGCTCAGAGCGGCGCCTCCGTCCTGGCGGTGACACAGCCCGAGGTCGTCGAGGGGGAGTGGCACGGCGACCGGACCGTCATCCTGGAGTTCGCATCGGTGGAGGCGGCCCGCGCCTGGTACGAGTCGGCCGAGTACGGGAAGGCGAAGCCGCTGCGGCACGCGGCGGCCGACACCAACGCCGTGATCGTCCCCGGCTTCGAGCTGCCCCCGGCGGGATGAGCACCGGGGTGACCGGCTTCTTCGAGCTGTCCTGCGGGTTCCCGCCGGGCCCGGACTTCGCCGACCTGGTCGTGCTGGCCGAGGAGCTCGGCTACGCGCGGGCGTGGGTCTTCGACTCGGCCCCCCTGTGGGAGGACCCCTTCGTCCACCTTGCCCTCGCCGCGCGGCGGACGACCGCCATCGGCCTCGGCAGCGCCGTCCTGGTCCCCGGCCAGCGGTCGGTGATGGCCATGGCGTCCGGGATCGCCACGGTCGACCGGATCTCCGGGGGACGGTTCCGGGCGTGCTTCGGCACGGGCTTCACCGCTCTCCTGGCGGTGGGCCGGCGGCCCATGACGCTGAAGGCCTTCGGCGACTACGTCACCGCGGTGCGCGGGCTGCTGGCGGGGGAGACGGTGAGCGTGGACGGCAAGCCGTCCCGGATGCTGCACGCGAGCGGCCTGACCGGGCCCCGGCCGCTCAAGGTGCCCCTGTGGATCAGCGTCTTCGGCCCCCGGGGCGCCGCGCTGGCCGGCGAAGTCGCCGACGGGATCATCGGGCCCCCGCATCCCACGCTTCCGGCCGCCATGATCGCGTCCGGCACGGTGCTGGACGCCGGCGAGGACCCGGGGTCGGACCGGGTCCGGCAGGCGGTCGGACCCTGGCGGGTCGTCGACTGGCACAACGCGTACGCCCATGGCGGTGCCGAGGCCGTCGACGCCATGCCCGGCGGCCGGGCCTGGCGGGAGGACCTGGAGGCACGCGCCCCCGAGGGCGAACGCCATCTGCTGACCTTCGAAGGCCACGTCACCCACCTCCCCGACCGCGACCGCCGGCTCCTTGAGCACATCGACGTGAAGACCCTGGTCGGCGACGCGGCCCGGGTCGGCAGGCAGCTCTCCCGGTTCGCCGGGGCCGGCTTCCGCGAGATCATCTACACGCCGTCCGGCCCCGACCCGGCCCGGGAGCTGCGTGCCTTCGCCTCCGCGCATCAGCAGCAGCCGCCGGCGGTTTGAGAAGAACTCGCCCCGGTCCGGTCACGGCTCTGTCAGGATGCTCGTACCGCCGCCACGGTGAACGTAGTGTTACGTCGGTACTGTCTGTGTCGGGAGGAGTGCCGAATGGTGGCGGACCGGCGCGAGGAAATCCTGGCCGCGGCTCTGGAAGTGTTCGCCGAGCGCGGCTACAAGGGGACCTCGCTCGACGCGGTTGCCGAGCGGGCAGGGCTGACCAGGCAGGGACTGCTGCATTACTTCCGGAGCAAGAAGGAACTGCTCCTCGCGGTCCTGCGGCTCAGGGAGGAGCTCAACCGCAGGCATCTGGCGCTCGACCACGCGGACAAGGACCTGCCGAGCCAGGTCGCCGAGGTGGTCGCCTACGGGCATCGCAATCCCGGCCTGGCCAAGGTCCACAGCGTGCTGATGGCCGAGATGCTCGCCGGGGAGGGCGCGGCCCAGCGGTACTTCCACGACCACTACGAGATGGCGCTGGAGCACGCGGAGGAGCTGCTCACCGATCGCTACGGCGACCGCCTGCCCAGCGGCCTGACACCGCGGGCCGCCGCGCTGGCCTGCGTGGCGATGCTGGAGGGGATGGAGCAGCAGTGGCTGCTCGACCCCGACCAGAGCGACCACCCCGAGATCATGCGGGATGTGCTGTCCGTGCTGCTGGGGTCCACGCCTGTATGAAGTCGGCCACGGCCGTGATCGTCCCGGCGCGCAGGCTCGCCGCGTCCGGCTGCACGCGCAGGTCCACCGTGACGCCGGACCGGGCCGCGCGGGCGGCGAACGCCAGCGAGTCGTCGAGCAGCGGATCGGAGCCCGCCACCAGGAGCTGGATCGGCGGCAGTCCGTGCAGGTTGGCGTGGAGCGGGCTCAGCAGCGGGTTGGTCGGCGCGGTGCCGGCGGCGTAGCGCTCGGCGCGGCGCCGGAGTTCGGCGACGTCGAAGGTGGGATCGGCCCTCGCGTTGAGCATGAGGCTCGGCGCGTCCATGGTCAGGTCGAGCAGCGCCGAGATCAGCACCGCGCAGTGCGGCGGCTCGGCCCCCATGTCCCGCAGCCGGACGAGCAGCGCGGCCGCGAGCCCGGCTCCAAGCCGGTTGCCCGCCAGCGCCACCGGGCCACCGGCCTGCCAGTAGCCGTACGCGGCGTGGACGTCGTCCAGCGCGGCCGGGAAGGCGGAGCGGTACCGGGAGCAGACGACCACGGATCCCGTTCGCAGGGCGAGGCGTTCGGCCTGGCCGAGCGCCGCCTCGGGGGAGCCGGAGAGCTGCCGGTCGCCGTGCAGGTACAGGATGACCGACTCGGTCGGGTCCGGCGGACGTACGACCGGACCGACGGGGCTGGAATCCACCCGGATCTCATTTGCCACGGGACATCACCCTTTCCGCTGCCTGCCAGTGCTCGTCGGCCACCCACAGGCGCGCGAAGGCGCGAGCCGCCTCCTGCGCCGGTACGGCTCCCGACATGACCTGCTTGATCTCCTGTGCCGGACGCGTGGCCAGCGACCTGGCCAGGGCGCGCCAGCCCTGCTCGAACTCGGCCCGCGGCAGCACCCGGTCGACCAGCCCGAGGCGCTGGGCCTCGTCGGCGCCGAGCAGGGTCCCGGCGCCGGCGAGCATGAGCGCCCGGCCCCTGCCGACCAGCGCGGCGAGCCGCTCGGCGCCGCCCCACGCGGGCATGATCGCCAGGGCCGTCTGGTTGAAGCCGATCCTGATGTCGTCGGCGGCCACCCGGATGTCGGCGGCCACCGCGACCTCGGCCCCGCCGCCGAGGGCGTGGCCGTTCAGGGCGGCGATCACCGGGCCGGGGAAGGCGGCCAGCCGGTCGCAGATCCCGCGCATCCGCAGGGCCATGGCGACGGCTTCGTCCTCGGTGCGGATCTTTGCCAGTTCCTTGAGGTCGCCGCCCGACACGAACGCCCGGTCGCCCGCGCCCCTGATGACCAGGGCCCGGGCGTCGGCCGCGGCGTCGAGGACCTTGTCCAGCTCGTCCATGGTGGCCGGCGCGATGGCGTTGCGGGCCTCCGGACGGTCGATGGTGATGACCGCCAGGCCTTCATCGAGCTCAAGATCGACGTCCATGCTTCTCCAAATGGGAGATCCGCATTCTCGTATTTGGTAAGTAGCATATTCGTAACAGGGTGGCGCAGTCCATACCGCCGCGCCCGGCTCAGTCCTCGTAGACGACGGTGACGTGCGGGGTCACCGGCTCGCCCTGGCAGGTGAGGACCCAGCCGTCGGCGATCTCGTCGTCCTCCAGTGCGTTGTTGACCCGCATCTTCGCCTCGCCCTCGGTGACCTGGGCGATGCAGGTGGCGCAGTTGCCGGACTCGCAGGAGAAGGGCGGGGCCAGACCGGCCCGTCGGGCGCTCTCCAGCAGGGTCTCGCCGGAGTGCTGCGGGACGGTGTGCCGCTTGCCGGACAGCACGATGGCGACCGTGCCCCCGGTCTCGCCCTGGCCGGTCACGGGCTGGTCGGCGGCGGGGGCCTCGGGCTGGCTCCCGAAGCGCTCGATCAGGATCCGCCCGGGGTCCACGCCGTGGTCGAGCAGGGCCCGCTCGGTCAGGTCCATGAAGGGCGTGGGCCCGCAGATGTAGAAGTCGGCGTCCCGGTCGCCCCCGGCGAAGTCCCACACCTGCCGGTCGGTGACGAAACCGTTCCGGGTGTCCAGGTGGTGGTGGTTGTCGAAGCGGTCCGGATAGCGCCGGGTCAGCTCGTCCAGCGCGGCTTCGAAGATGACCGAGTCGGCGTCCCGGTTGGCCGTCAGCATCCGGACCCGCCGGTCCGTCGTGGCCAGTGCGGTCTTCGCCAGTGACAGGATCGGCGTGATGCCGCTGCCTCCGCAGAAGGCCACCAGGGGCGCGGCGGTCTCGCGCAGGCAGAAGATCCCGGCGGGAAGGGTGGTCTCGACGACGTCGCCGGGCTGAAGATGGTCGTGCATCCAGTTGGAGACCAGGCCGCCCGGGACCCGTTTCACGGTCGTCATCAGTTCGGTGTCGGTGGCCGGCGAACTGGACATCGAGTAGCTGCGCATGGCTCCGCAGGCCTTGATGGTCACGAACTGCCCGGCCCGGTAGGAGTAGGGCGCGTCGAGTACGTACGTTCGCGTGTCGGCCGTCTCCTGGATGATCCGGGTGATCCGGACCGGGTGGAAGCCGTGGTCTCGTCCCATGTATGGAATTTACCTTCTCTCTCTGAGAGAGTGCAATTCTCTCAAGTGGAGGGAGTACTCACCGTGCGAACGATCCCCGCCGAACTGGTCAAGCACTACGAGGCGGAGGGCTGGTGGACCCGGGACACGCTTGGCGACCTGCTGGCGCGCGGCCTGGAAGCCGCTCCCGATACCGCCTTCCGCGTGCACTCGTCCGTGCGGCCCTGGGAGGGGACCTTCGGCGATGTCGAGCACGCCGCGCGCAGACTGGCCGCCGGACTGCGGGCCCGGGGGGTCGGACCCGGAGACGTCATCGCGTTCCAGCTGCCCAACTGGATCGAGGCCGCGGCGGTCTTCTGGGCATCGGCGCTGCTGGGGGCGGTCGTGGTGCCGATCGTCCACTTCTACGGGCGTAAGGAGGTCGGCTACATCCTGGGTGCGACCCGGCCGCGGGTCTTCGTCACCGCCGAGCGGTTCGGGCGGATGGAGCACCAGCCGGACCTGTACGCGGACGTGCCCGTGGTCGGCGTGGTCGACAGGAACTTCGACGAGCTGCTCGCCGACGAGCCCATGCCCGGCGTGCTCGCCGCCGACCCGGCGGGGCCCGCCCTGATCGCCTTCACCTCGGGCACCACGCGCGACCCCAAGGGCGTGGTCCACAGCCATCGCAGTCTCGGGTTCGAGACCCGCCAGCTCGCCGGGCTCTACCCGCCCGACCGGGGCCGGCAGCTCACCGCCGCTCCCGTCGGTCACTTCATCGGCATGGTGAACGCCTTCCTGATCCCGGTGCTGGACGGTACGCCGGTCAACCTCGCCGACACCTGGGACCCGGGGCAGGCGCTGGCACTGATGGCGAGCGACGGGCTCACGGTGGGCGGCGGTGCGGCGTACTACATGACGAGCCTGCTCGACCATCCCGACTTCACGCCCGCGCATCTGGCCCACATGAAGTACGCGGGTCTGGGCGGCTCGTCGGTCCCGGTGTCGGTCATGACCCGGCTGGCGGAGCTGGGCATCACGGCGTTCCGCTCGTACGGAAGCACCGAGCACCCGTCGGTCAGCGGCTCCCTGTACACCGCGCCCGAGCGCAAGCGGCTGTACACCGACGGGAAGGCCCTGCCGGGCGTGGAGTTCCGGCTGGACGAGGACGGCGAGATCCTCAGCCGGGGCCCGGACCTGTGCATCGGCTACACCGATCCGGCCCTGACCGAGGCCGCGTTCGACGAGGACGGCTGGTACCGCACGGGCGACATCGGGGTGATCGACGAGGACGGCTATCTGACGATCACCGACCGCAAGGCGGACATCATCATCCGCGGCGGCGAGAACATCAGCGCGGTGGAGGTCGAGGAGGTGCTGCTCGCCATGCCGGAGGTCGCCGAGGCCGCGGTGGTGGCGGCCCCCGACGCCCGCCTGGGCGAACATGCCGCGGCCGTCGTGCGGCTGAGGTCCGGGTATGCCCTGCCCACCCTCGACGAGATGCGCGCCCACTTCGAGAAGGCGGGCCTGGCCCGGCAGAAGTGGCCCGAGGAGCTGCACGCCGTCGAGGAGTTCCCGCGCACCGCGAGCGGCAAGATCCAGAAGTTTCATCTCCGTAAGGACATTGCCGTGCGCCACGACGGAGAATAAGGTTCTCTTATTCAGCGAAGGAGGATCTCATGCCGTCACGTGACCTGCCGTATCCGCTGTTCGATGCGGACAACCACCTGTACGAGACCGAGGACGCGCTCACCAGGTACCTGCCCAAGGCCTACGAGGGCGTGATCCAGTACCCGCTGGTGAACGGCCGCAAGAAGATCGCGGTACGCGGTCAGATCAGCGACTACATCCCCAACCCCACCTTCGAAAGGGTGGCCCGGCCCGGGGCCTGGGAGCAGTACTTCCGCGAGGGCAACCCCGAAGGCAAGTCGCACCGGGAGCTCTTCGGGGCGCCGATGGACTCGATCCCGGCGTTCCGGGAGCCGGTCGCGCGCCTGGAGCTGATGAACGAGCTGGGGATCCAGCGCGCCCTGATGTTCCCGACGCTGGCCAGCCTCATCGAGGAGCGGATGCGGGACGATCCCCACCTGATCCACGTGGTCGTCCACGCGCTCAACGAGTGGCTGTACGAGACCTGGGGCTTCAACCACAAGGACCGCATCTACACCACCCCGGTGATCAGCCTGCCGATCCTGGACAAGGCGATTGCCGAGCTGGACTGGTGCCTGGAGCGCGGCGCCCGCGCGATCCTGGTCCGGCCCGCCCCGGTGCCCGGCTTCGGCGGCTCGCGGTCCTTCGCGCTCCCGGAGTTCGATCCCTTCTGGAAGAAGGTCGAAGCGGCCGGCGTGCTGGTGGCCATGCACTCCTCCGACAGCGGCTACGCGCGCTACGCCAACGACTGGGAGGGCAGCGGGAGCGAGATGAAGCCCTTCGAGGCCCAGGTCTTCCGGATGATGGCGGAGTGGCGGCCGGTCACCGACGCGGTGGCCTCATGGGTCTGCCACGGCGCGCTCTTCCGCTTCCCCGAGCTCAAGGTCTCGGTCATCGAGAACGGCTCGGCCTGGCTGGTGCCGCTGCTCGACGAACTGGCCAGCGTCTACAAGAAGCAGCCGAAGGGGTTCCTCGGCGACCCGGTCGAAGAGGTCAAGAACCGGATCCACATCAGCCCCTTCTGGGAAGAGGACATGTTCGAGCTGTCGCAGATCGTCGGCGTCGACCGGGTCCTGTTCGGCTCCGACTACCCGCACCCCGAAGGACTGGCCGACCCGGTCACCTACATCGACGCTCTCAAGAAGTTCAGCGAGGCGGACCAGGCCAAGATCATGGGCGGCAACCTCGCCAGGCTGATCGACGGATGAAGTGGGAAACCATCCCGCAGATGGTGCTGAGCGCGGCCGACCGCTTCGGTGACGCCGAAGCCGTGGTGGACGGCCCGCTCCGGATCACCTTCGCCGAACTGGCCGACCGGGTACGCGTGGCAGCGGGAGCCTTCGCGTCCGCCGGGATCGGCAAGGGCGACCGGGTGGCGGTCTGGGCGCCCAACTCCGCCGAGTGGATCATCGCGGCGTTCGGCCTGCTCACCGCCGGCGGGGTGCTGGTCCCGGTCAACACCCGCTTCAAGGCGGACGAGGCGCACGACATCATCCGCCGCAGCGGCGCCAAGGCCGTCCTGGTCGAGGGAGGCTTCCTCGGCCTGGACTTCGCGGCTCCGGCCGGTGTCCCGGTGATCGACCTGAAGTCGGACTTCCTCGCGAGCGGCTCGCCGTTCGAGCGCGAGGTGAGCGGCGAGGACATCTCCGACATCAACTTCACCTCGGGGACCACCGGCCGGCCCAAGGGCGTCCTGATGACCCACACCCAGACACTCCGGCTCTACGCCGAGTGGTGCGACCTGGCCGGACTGCGGGAGGGCGACCGCTACCTGATCGTCAACCCGTTCTTCCACATCTTCGGGTACAAGGCGGGCTGCATCGCGTCCCTGATCCGTGGCGCGACCATCCTTCCCGTACCCGTCTTCGACGTGGACCGGGTGCTCGAACTGGTCGAACGCGAGAAGGTGACGGTGCTGCCCGGCCCGCCCACGCTCTACCACTCCCTGCTGGAGGCACCCGGCGACCGGGACCTGTCCTCCCTGCGGGTGGCCGTGACCGGGTCCGCCGACATCCCGGTCGAACTGGTCCGGCGGATCACCACCGAACTGCCCTTCCGGTCGATCATGACGGGATACGGGCTGACCGAGGCGGGCACGGCCACGGCGTCCCGCCCCGGCGACAGTTACGAGGACATCGCGACGACGGTCGGCACCCCCTGCGACGGCGTCGAGGTGAGCATCGCGGACGACGGCGAGGTGCTGGTGCGCGGCTACAGCGTCATGCGGGGCTACCTCGACGACCCGGCCGCGACCGCCGAGGCGATCGACGCGGACGGCTGGCTGCACACCGGGGACCTCGGGACGCTCGACGAGCGAGGGCATCTGCGGATCGTCGGACGCAAGAAGGACATGTTCATCGTGGGCGGCTTCAACGCCTACCCGGCCGAGATCGAGGGCTTCCTGCTGCAGCACCCGGCCGTCGCCCAGGCCGCCGTCATCGGGGTCCCGGACGAGCGGCTCGGACAGGTCGGCAAGGCCTTCGTCGTCCGCCGCGGCCCCGCCTCGGCGGACGAGCTGATCGCCTGGAGCCGCGAGCGGATGGCCGGCTTCAAGGTGCCCAGGTCCGTGGAGTTCCTCGACGAACTGCCGCTGAACGCCACGGGCAAGGTGATGAAGGACCAGCTGCGATGACGCTCGTCCACGACGAAGACGAAAGCGACGTACCCGTCCATGAATGACTTCGCCCACACCTCCTCGGGCATTCCACTCCAGCCGGTCTACGGACCGGCGGACCGGCCCGCCGAGCCGCCCGAACCGGGCCGCTATCCCTTCACGCGCGGCAACTACGCCTCCGGCTACCGGGGCCGCCTGTGGACCTTCCGGCAGTACTCCGGCTTCGGCACCGCCGAGGAGTCCAACCGCCGCTACCGCTACCTGCTGGAGCAGGGCGGCACCGGCCTGTCGGTGGCCCTCGACCTGCCCACCCAGTGCGGCTACGACTCCGACGACCCCGAGGTGAGCGAGGAGGTCGGCCGGGTCGGCGTCGCCGTCGACACCCTGGCCGACGCCGAGATCCTGTTCGAGGACATCCCGCTGGACAGGATCAGCACCAGCTTCACCATCAACGGCACGGCCGCCATCCTGCTCGCCTTCTACGTCGCCGCCGCCGAGCGCAAGGGCGTGCCCCGGGCGAAGCTCACGGGCACGATCCAGAACGACATCCTCAAGGAGTACGCCTCCCGCGGCACCTGGATCTGGCCGCCGGACCCGTCCCTGCGGCTGATCGCCGACACCATCGAGTTCTGCGCGGCCGAGGTGCCGAAGTTCAACGCGATCTCGGTGGCCGGCGCGCACTTCCGCGACGCCGGGGCCAACGCCGTACAGGAGATGGCCTTCACCCTCGCCGACGGGGTCACCTACTGCGAGACCGTGCTCTCCCGGGGCCGGATGACGATCGAGCAGTTCGCCCCGCAGATCTCCTTCTTCTTCTACACACACGGCGATTTCTTCGAGGAGATCGCCAAGTACCGGGCCGGGCGCAGGCGTTGGGCCACGATCGTCCGCGAGCGGTTCGGGGCGACCACCGACAAGGCGTCGATGTTCCGCTTCGGCTGCGTGGCCGGCGGTGCCTCCCTCTACGCCCCGCAGGCGCAGAACAACACGGTGCGGGTGGCGTACGAGGCGCTGGCCTCGGTGCTCGGCGGCGTCCAGTCGATGTTCACCGCCGCCTGGGACGAGCCCTTCGCCCTGCCCAGCGAGGAGTCCACGACGCTCGCCCTGCGCACCCAGCAGATCCTGGCCCATGAGACCGGCGTCGCGCGTGTCGCCGACCCGCTCGGCGGCTCGTACTTCGTCGAGGCGCTCACCGACGCCACCGAGGCGCGGATCGTGGAGATCATGGAGGACCTGGACCGGCACGGCGGCATGGTCCGGGCGATCGAGGACGGCTACCTGCAGGGCCTCATCGCCGACGAGGCCTACCGGATCCACGGGGAGGTCGAGGACGGTACGCGTCCGGTGGTCGGCGTCAACCGATTCGTGTCCGACGAGCCGGCCCCCGAGCTGGCCACCTACGAACTGGACGCCGAGGGCCGCGAACGGCAGCTGAAGCGGCTTTCGAGGGTGAAGGCCGAGCGTGACGACGCGGCGGTCCGAGCCCGTCTGGCAGACCTGGCCCGAGCGGCGGAAGGCACCGACAACCTCATGGGTCCTCTGATCGACTGCGCCAACGCCTACTGCACGGTGGGGGAGATGGTCACCACCCTCAAGGCCGTCTGGGGCGAGTTCCAGCAGCCGGTGGTGTTCTGATGCGCAACAGGATCCTGATCGCCAAGCCCGGTCTGGACGGCCACGACCGGGGGGCCAAGATCGTCGCGCGCCGGCTGCGCGACGCGGGCTTCGAGATCATCTTCACCGGCATTCGCCAGCGGGTCGACGACATCGTGGCGACCGCCGTCCAGGAGGACGTCGCCGTCGTCGGGCTCAGCATCCTGTCGGGTGCGCATCTCGCCCTGACCACCCGCACGGTCGAGGGCCTGCGGGCCGCCGGCGCCGCCGACATCGCCGTCATCGTCGGCGGCACGATCCCGCTGGGAGACGTGCCCCGTATGCAAGCCGCCGGTGCCGCCGCGGTCTTTCCGACCGGCACCCCTCTCGACGCCATCGTGGTGGAGGTCCGCAAGCTGACCTCCGCCCCTGCGTCGCCCTGACCGACCGGATGTCGAAAGCCTGGAGGAACTGTGCGCGTCGGTGTGATGATCGGGCCGGAACGCGGGGACTCCGCGCGGAAGATCGCGCGGATGATCGACGATGTGAAGTGGGCCGAGGACGCGGGTCTCGACACCGCGTGGGTGCCGCAGATCCCGACGGACCTCGACGCGCTGACAGCGGTGGCGCTGATGGGTGCGAGCACCTCGCGGATAGAGATCGGGACCGCGGTCGTGCCGCTGCAGGCACAGCACCCGATCGCGCTGGCCCGGCAGGCGCTTGTCGCGCAGGCCGCCACCAGCGGGCGCCTCGCGCTGGGCGTCGGGCCGTCGCACCACTGGATCGTGCGGGACATGCTGGGGCTGCCCTACGAGAAGCCGGCCGCCTTCACCCGTGACTATCTGGACGTCCTGAACGCCGCGCTGCGCGGGCCCGGCCCGGTCGACGTCGAGAACGGCACCTTCACCGTGCACAACCCGCTCGACCTCGGCCCGGTGGCCCCGCTGCCGGTCCTGATCGCCGCGCTCGGCCCGGTCATGCTGGCGCTCGCGGGCGAGCGGGCCGACGGGACCGTGCTGTGGATGGCCGACGAGCGCGCGGTCGCCGAGCATGTCGTACCCCGAATCACCAAGGCGGCCGAGAGCGCGGGCCGTCCGGCTCCGCGCGTCGTCGCCGGCATCCCGGTCTGCCTGTGCCGGCCGTCCGAGGTCGACGCGGCGCGCGAGCGCGCCAACCGGATCCTCGGCGAGGCGGAGATCTCCCCCAACTACCAGCGTCTGCTGGAGAACGGCGACGCCCGCGACATCGGCGACCTGTGCGCCGTCGGCGACGAGGCCGCCATCGCCGCCCGCTTCCGCCGCTTCGCCGACGCCGGGGCCACCGACCTGTCCGTACGGCTGCTGCCCATCGGCGAGGGCCGGGACGAACTCGTCGCCTCCAAACGCCGGACCCGCGAAGTCCTCGCCGGGATAGCGGCGGACCTGCGATGACCCGCGCCGCCGGACCGTCCGGACCGCTGGCGGGCATCCGCGTGCTCGAAGTCGGCACGATGCTGGCGGGCCCCTACGCCACCATGATGCTGGCCGACCTCGGCGCCGAGGTCACCAAGATCGAGCCCCCCGGCGGCGACATCTCCCGGCAGGTCAGCGACTCCTACTTCGCCAGCCTCAACCGGGGCAAGCGCAGCGTCCGCCTCGACCTGGCCTCCCCGGACGGCCGCGCCCGCCTGGGCGAACTCGTCGCCGACGCACACGCGTTGCTGGTCAACCTCAAGCCGTCGTCCATCCACAGCCTCGGGCTCACCTACGACGACCTGCGGCAGTTCAACGAGCGGATCGTCTGCGTCGCGCTCACCGGGTACGGCCTCGACGCGGGCGACGAACCCGCCTTCGACTACGTCGTCCAGGCCTCCACCGGCGTCGCCGCGCTCACCGGCGACCCGGACGGCCCGCCCACCCTGCCCGGGTACTCCTCCGCCGACAACTCCTCCGGGCTCACCGCCGCGATCGGCCTGCTCGCCCAGATCGTCTCCGGGCGCGGCGGCCAGGTCGAGGTGTCCCTGCGCGATGTGATGCTCTCCCAGCTCAACTACCGGGCCTCGGCCTACCTCAACGACGGCGTCGAGCCCCGGCGCCTGCCGCTGGGCGCGCACTCCTACTACGTCCCCGCCCAGCTTTTCCCGACGGCCGAGGGCCACCTCGCCCTGTTCATCACCCATGACGCCTTCTGGAAGTCCTTCGCCGCCGAGGCCGGCGTCCCGGGCTTTCCCACCATGGCCGAGCGCGCGGCCCGGCGCGACGAGGTCCTCGCCGCCGTCACCGGTGCCCTCGCGGCCGACACCGCCGCCTCCTGGGAGTCCCGGCTCCGCCCGCTCGGAGTCCCGGCCGCCGCCGTACGGACCCTGCCGCAAGCCCTGGCCGCCACCCCGGAGATGGTCGTGAGCGCCGGCGGCTTCCGCCTGGTCGCCAGCCCCATCCGGATCGCCGGACACGAACCCGACTACGGGCCGCCGCCCCGGCTGGGGGAGCACGACGGCCCGGCGGTGCACTCGAACGAACGCGTAGCCCCCTGAGGAAGGACACATCCCCGATGTTCTCGGCACTTCTGATCGACAAGGGCGAGGCCGGTCAGACCGTCGCGCTCGCGAACCTGGACGAAGCCGACCTCCCGGACGGCGATGTCAGCATCGACGTCGAATACTCCACACTGAACTACAAGGACGGCCTGGCCATCACCGGCGCGTCCCCCGTGGTCCGCCGGTTCCCGATGGTCCCCGGCATCGATCTCGCGGGCGTGGTCACCGGGAGCACGCACGCGGAGTGGAAGAAGGGCGACCGCGTCGTCCTCAACGGCTGGGGCGTGGGCGAGACCCACTGGGGCGGTCTCGCCCAGCGCGCCCGCCTCAACGGGGACTGGCTCGTGCCGCTGCCCGCCGCCTTCACCGCCCGGCAGGCGATGGCGATCGGCACGGCGGGCTACACGGCGAGCCTGTGCGTGGACGCTCTGCTGGGCCACGGTGTGCGCCCGGACCAGGGCGAGGTCCTCGTTACGGGGGCCACCGGCGGCGTCGGCAGCGTCGCCGTCGCGCTGCTGGCGAAGGCCGGCTTCACGGTGGCCGCCGCGACGGGGAAGCCGTCGGAGGCCGGATATCTCCAGCGGCTCGGGGCCGCCACCGTGCTGGACCGCGCCGAACTGGCCGCACCTGGCAGGCCGATGCAGAAGGAGCGCTGGGCGGGCGTCGTGGACTCCGTCGGCAGCCACACGCTCGCCAACGCCTGCGCCCAGACCCGCTACGGCGGCACCGTCGCCGCGTGCGGCCTGGCCCAGGGCATGGACTTCCCCGCGTCCGTCGCCCCGTTCATCCTGCGCGGCGTGTCCCTGCTCGGCATCGACAGCGTGATGGCGCCGCGCAAGCCGCGCCTGGCCGCCTGGGACCGCCTGTCGCGCGAGCTGGACGTGGACGCGCTCGACACGATCGCCGAGGAGATCGCGCTGGCAGAGGCGATCGACGCGGCGGGCCGACTCATGGACGGCAAGGTGCGCGGGCGCATCGTCGTCGACGTCAATCGATAAGCGGGAGTACGCGTGAACGAGAAATCCACCAAAGCGGAGATCACCGAACTCGACCTCTCCGATGTCGACCACCGGGTGGGCAAGCCGATCGGCGGCGGACAGCTGTGGGAGCCCTGCAGCGCGTCCGACATCCGCCGCTGGGTGATGGCGATGGACTACCCCAATCCGCTGCACTGGGACCAGGAGTTCGCCCGCGAGTCCGCCTTCGGCGGCCTCGTCGCGCCGCAGTCCATCGCGGTGGGCCTGGACTACGGCCACGGCGCGGCGCCCGCGTGCGTGGGGTACATCCCCGGCAGCCACCTGATATTCGGCGGCGAGGAGTGGTGGTTCTACGGCTCGCGCGTGCGGGTGGGGGACACGCTGTTCCAGGAGCGCCGCTTCCACGACTACAAGGTCGCGGACACCAAGTTCGCCGGTCCCACGATGTTCTCCCGGGGCGACACCACCCACACCAACCAGCACGGCGCCCTCGTGGCGCGCGAGCGTTCCACCGCGATCCGCTATCTGGCCGCCGAAGCGGAGAAGCGCGGCATGTACGAGAACCAGCTCGGCGAGGTCAAGCGCTGGACGGAGGCCGAGCTCGCGGAGATCACAAAGCTGCGCCACGACTGGCTGCTGTCCAACCGCCTGGGCGTCTCGCCGCACTTCGACGACGTGAAGGTCGGCGACAAGCTCCCGAGGCGGGTCATCGGCCCGCACAGCATCGCGAGCTTCACCACCGAGTACCGCGCCTTCCTGTTCAACATCTGGGGGACGTTCGGCTGGGTCGCGCCCGAGGGCGTCGCCGATCCCTGGGTCAACCAGGACCCGGGCTGGGTCGAGGGCTTCGCCTTCGACGAGGAGGGCGCGAAGATCGATCCGCGCAAGCGCGACGGGCTCTACGTCGGCCCCTCCCGCGGCCACATCGACGCCGACAAGGCCAGCGAGGTCGGCATGGCCCGTGCCTACGGCTACGGCGCCACGATGGGCGCCTGGTGCACCGACTTCCTCGCCTACTGGGCCGGCAACGACGGCATGGTCCGCCACTCCAAGGCAGACTTCCGGGGCCCCGCCTTCGAGGGCGATGTGACCTACTTCGACGCCGAGGTCGTCGGCAAGGAGGCGGAGTCGGTGTGGGGCGTGCCGCTCGTCCAGGTGAAGCTGCGCCTCACCAACCAGGACGGCGGCGTGCTCGTGACCTGCACCGCGGAGGTCGAACTGCCATGGTAGACGCCGAATCTGACGGTGCGAAAGACGTGAAACGGGGAGCGGCGAGACCGCCCTCCGTCGTGTCGGGCCCGCCGCTCGCCGACGAACCGGGGCTCGGGGCACTCACCCTGCCCGGCTTCCTGCGCGAGGTGACGGCCGCGTACGGCGAGCGCGAGGCGCTGGTCATGCACACGGCCGAGGGCGTCACACGCTGGACGTACGCCGAGCTGTGGGAGCGCGCGATCGAGGTGGCGCGGGCGCTGCGGGCCTGCGGGGTCGGCAAGGACAGCCGCGTGGGCGTCCTGATGACCAACCGTCCCGAATGGATCGCGGCGGCGTTCGGCGCCTCGCTCACCGGGGCCGTGGTCGTCACGCTGAGCACCTTCTCGACGCCGTCCGAGCTCGACCACCTGCTGCGGGTCTCCGGCGTCTCGGTGCTGCTGTTCGAGCGGAACGTGCTGAAGACGGACTTCGCGGCCGTGCTGACCGAGCTGGAGCCCGAGATCGGCAAGGCGGCGCCCGGCTCGCTGCAGTCGGCGAGGTTCCCCTTCCTGCGCCGCCTGGCGACGGTCGGGGCGGCCTCGCCGGGCACGGGCATCGACACCTGGGACGACTTCCTGGCGCTGGGCCGCGATCAGCCGCGCGAACTGGTCGAGGCCACGGCCGCGTCGGTGCGCCCGAGCGACACGGCCGTGCTGTTCTTCTCCTCTGGCTCCACGAGCAGGCCGAAGGGCATCCTGAGCGCGCATCGCGGCGTCTCCGTCCAGCTGTGGCGCTGCGGGCGCATGTACGGATTCCAGCCGGAGGACGAGGTCCGCTGCTGGACCGCCAACGGCTTCTTCTGGTCCGGCAATTTCGCCATGGCGCTCGGCGCGACCTTCTCCAGCGGCGGCGCCATCGTGCTGCAGCCGACCTTCGCCCCCGCGGAGGCACTTGAGCTGATGCAGGCGGAGCGGGTGAACTTCCTGTACGCCTGGCCGCACCAGTGGGCCCAGCTCGAAGGGGCGCCCAACTGGGGCGACACGGATCTGAGCAGCATGCGGTTCGTGGATCACAACAGCCTCATCGCGCGCCATCCCACGGTGTCGGCCAAGTGGTTCGAGCCGAACCACGCCTACGGCAACACGGAGACCTTCACGCTCGCGACGTGCTTCCCGGCCAACACACCGCCCGAAGTGCACCGCGGCAGCAGCGGCGAGGCGCTGCCGGGCGTGACGGTAAAGATCGTCGATCCGCTCACGGGCGTCGTCGTCCCGCGCGGCGAGCGCGGCGAGATCTGCGTCAAGGGCCCCACGCTCATGCTGGGTTACCTCGGCACGCCCCTGGACGAGACGCTCGACGCCGAGGGCTTCCTCCGTACCGGCGACGGCGGCTATCTCGACGACGCCGGCCTGCTCTTCTGGGAGGGCAGGCTCACCGACATCATCAAGACCGGTGGCGCGAACGTCTCGCCGCTGGAGGTGGACGAGGCGCTCGCCGCCTGTCCCGGCGTCAAGGTGACGCAGACCGTCGGCGTGCCGCACGAAACGCTGGGCGAGATCGTCGTCGCCTGCGTCGTGCCGCACGAGGGCGCGAGCCTCGAAGCCGAGGGGATCCGCGCCTTCCTGCGGGAACGGCTGGCGAGCTACAAGGTGCCGCGCCAGGTGCTCTTCTTCCGGGACGACGAGATCGCGCTCACGGGCAGCGCCAAGATCAAGTCCGGCGAACTCCGCGAACTGGCCGCGAAGCGGCTGGCGCGGTAGCCGGTTCCTCTCCGGCCGACCATCGCCGCCCTGCCCTTTCCGGGCCGGGCGGCGATCGTCATGTGGAACCCGCTTCCCGCCGACCGCTCAGCCCAGCGACTCCGATCGCTGGACCGTGCCGGTGATGCCGGTGGCGTCCTGCTGGGCCAGCAGGACGGCGGCCTCGGCCATGGCCTCCGGGGGCTCGATCATCTCCGGGGGGATCTCGCGGCCGCCGCCGCCCGCGAGCCAGCCCTCGGTGACGACCACGCGGGACGGGGCGAGGCAGTTCACCGCGATGTTGTCGCCCCTCAGTTCGGCCGCGAGGCCCACGTAGAGGCGTTCGACGGCGGCCTTGGAGACCCAGTAGGCGTTGGCGCCCCGGTCGGTCATGCCGACCCCGCTGGTGGTGACGGCCACCATCGAGCCGCCGCCGCGGGCCCTGAGATGCGGGATGACGGCCTTGGTGACCAGGAACACCCCGGTCAGATTGACGTCCAGGCAGAGCTGCCAGCGCTTGAGCGGCGTGGTCTCCACCGGGCCGAGCCACATCACCCCGGCGTTGGCGATCAGGATGTCGATGCCGCCGAACTCGGCGACCGTGGCGGCCACGGCGGCCTCGACGGACTCCTCGGCGGCGACGTCGCAGGGGACGGCGAGGGCGCGGCCGCCCGACTCCGTGATCCGGTCGGCGACCGCGTGGATCGTGCCGGGCACCCGGCCCTCCTGCTCGGAGCGGGCGGCGACCGCCACCGCCGCGCCGGCCTCGGCGAGCGCGAGCGCGATGTTCCGGCCGATGCCCCGGCTGGCCCCGGCGACGAACGCGACCTTCCCCTTCAGGGTCCCCTCCGGTCGGCCGCTCACTTGGGCGGGAACCTGAGGCCGCCGTCGAGGCGGATGACCTCGCCGTTGAGGTAGCCGTTCTCGCAGATGTGCTCGACGAGGGCGGCGTACTCGGGGGACTGGCCCATCCGCTTGGGGTGCGGTACCTGCGGACCCCAGTAGGCCTCCAGCTGGTCACCGGCCTTGCCGTAGGCGGGGGTCAGGAAGGTGCCGGGGGCGATGGTGACGACGCGGATGCCCAGCGGTGACAGGTCGCGGGCGGCGACGAGGGTCATGCCGACGACCCCGCCCTTGGCGGCGGCGTAGGGGAGCTGGCCGATCTGGCCCTCGTAGGCGGCGATCGAGGCGGTGTTGACGATGACGCCGCGGTCGCCGTCGACCGGTTCCTGGCGGGCGATGGCGGCGGCGGCCAGGCGCAGGACGTTGAAGACGCCGGTCAGGTAGATGTCGATGGTCTGCTTGAAGCCCGCGAGGCCGAGGGGCTCGCCGGTCTTGCCGACCAGCCGGCCGCCGCTGGCGGGGCCGCCGTGGGCGTCCACGGAGATCCTCAGCGGTCCCGCCGCCTCGGCCTCGGCCAGGGCCGCGAGGACGTCGTCCTCGTCGGTCGCGTCGGTCCGTACGTAGCGGACGCCCAGCTCCTGCTCCAGCGCCTTGCCCTTCTCGTCGGCGAGGTCGGCGACGACCACCTTCGCGCCCGCCGCGTGAAGGCGGCGGACGGTGGCCTCGCCCAGGCCTCCCGCCCCGCCGACGACGATCGCTGAGCTCCCACTGATCTGCATGAAGGTTTTCCTCTCTTGCGAGTAAGGCTCTTCGGGTATGAGAATAGCATTCTCATGAACATCACCATGATCCTGGAGATGGCGACTTCGGCCGGTGACCGGGCGGCGGTGACGGCGGGCGACCGTTCACTGACCGCGTCCGGTCTGCTGCGCCTGTCCCATGCAGCCGCACACCGCTTCCGGCGGCACACCGCCGTCCTTTATCTGGGCGCCAACCACCTCGCCTACCCCGTGGCCCTGTTCGGCGCGGCCGTGGCGGGCGTCCCCTTCGTACCCCTCAACTACCGTCTCGGCGAACACCAGTTGGCCGCCCTTCTGGCTCGCCACCCCGGCGCTCTGGTGCTGCGTCCCGCAGACCTGGACGCCCTCCTCGACGCCACGGCATCCGAGCCGGACCAGGCCCCCGGGCAGGACCAGGACGCCGTCGCGGTGACGCTCTACACGAGCGGGACGACCGCCGAGCCCAAGGCGGCCCTGCTGCGGCACCGGCACCTGCTCGCGTATGTGCTGAACACGCAGGAGTTCGGGTCCGCCGAGGAAGGCGACGCGACTCTGGTGGCGGTGCCGCCCTACCACATCGCCGGGCTGATGAACCTGCTCACCAACCTCTACACCGGCCGCCGGATCGTCTACCTGGACACCTTCAGCCCGGGGGAGTGGCTGGCGACCGTACGCCGCGAGCGCGTCACGCACGCCCTGGTGGTGCCGACGATGCTGGCCCGGATCGTCGACGTGGTCCACGGGGACGACGCCGGCACCCCGACGCTGCGCAGCCTCGCGTACGGCGGCTCACGCACCCCCCGGCCCGTCGTGGAGCGGGCGCTGCGGTTCTTCCCCGACACCGGGTTCGTCAACGCCTACGGGCTGACGGAGACGGCCTCCTCGGTCGCCGTGCTGGGACCGGAGGATCACCGGGCCGCGCTGGCGGCCGGCGATCCGGCGATCCGCGACCGGCTCGGATCGGTGGGCCGGGCACTGCCGGGCGTGGAGTTCCAGATCCGCGACGACGAGGACCGGCCCCTCGGCGCGGGGGAGACCGGGCTGGTGTTCGTCCGGGGCGATCAGATCTCCGGCGAGTACGGCGGCCGCAGCGCCCTGGACGCGGAGGGCTGGTTCGCCACCCGGGACCGGGGGCGGCTCGACGCGGACGGCTATCTGTTCATCGAGGGACGCGCCGACGACACCATCATCCGGGGCGGCGAGAACATCGCCCCCGCCGAGATCGAGGACGTCCTGCTCACCCACCCCGGGATCACCGAGGCCGCGGTGATCGGGGTGCCCGACCCCGAGTGGGGCCAGCGGATCGTCGCCATCCTCGTCGGCGACGCGGACCCCGCCGAGCTCCGGCAGTGGGTCAGGGACCGGCTCCGTTCCTCCAAGACCCCCGACACCATCGTGTTCCGCGCCGAACTGCCCAAGACCGACACCGGAAAGCTCCTGCGCCGCACCCTGCTCGCCGAGTTGGAGACCACCCATGCCTGAAGCAGTCCTCGTGTCCGCCCTGCGCACCCCCGTCGGCACCGCCTTCAAGGGGACCCTGCGCAACACCACCGCCTTCGACCTCGCCCACCACATCGTCACCGCCGCGGCGAACGGCCTCGACCCGGCCCTGATCGACGACGTGATCCTCGGCGAGGGCCTCTACGGCGGCGGCGTCATCGCCCGGCACGCCGCGGTCACCGCCGGGCTCACCTCGGCCCCGGGGCTGGCCCACAACCGACACTGCGCGGCGAGCCTGGCCGCCGTCCAGACCGCCGCCGCGAGCGTACGCGCGGGCATGGACGAACTCGTCATCGCCGGCGGCGTCAACTCCTCCTCCACCTCCCCCAAGTCCCGTTTCCGGGTGGACGGGGAGTGGACCGACCCCTGGATGCCGCCCACCCACCCCGACCGGCCGGCCGCCCCCAACGCGGACATGTCGATCACCGTCGGCTGGAACGCGGCCGTCGCCGCGGGCGTGACCCGCGCCGAGATGGACGCCTGGGCGCTGCGCTCGCACCGCAACGCCGTACAAGCCATCGACGAGGGCCGCTTCGACGCGGAGATCGTCCCCATCGAGACGCCCCACGGGCTCTTCTCCGTGGACGAGCACCCGCGCCGCAGCACCAGCGCGGAGAAGCTCGCCTCCCTCAAGCCGCTGCACCCGGAGATCGACGGCTTCAGCATCACCGCGGGCAACGCCGCGGGCGCCAACGACGGCGCCGCCGCCCTGGTCGTCGCGAGCGACACCCTGGCGGCGGGTCTGGGCCTGCCCGCGCTGGCCACCGTACGGTCCTGGGCGTCCGTCGGCGTCGACCCCGCCGAGACCGGGCTGGCCCCGGTGAAGGCGATCCCCAAGGCCCTGGGCCGCGCGGGGCTGACGGCCGCCGACGTCGACGTGTTCGAGATCAACGAGGCCTTCGCCTCGGTGGCCGTCGCCGCCGTCAAGCTGCTCGGCCTCGACCCGGACCGGGTGAACGTCAGCGGCAGCGGCTGCTCGCTCGGCCACCCGGTCGCCGCCACCGGCGCGCGGATGCTGGTCACGCTGGTGCACGAACTGCGCCGTCGCGGCGGCGGCATCGGCGTCGCCGCGATGTGCGCGGGTGGCGGCATGGGCTCGGCCACGGTCATCGAGGTCCCGGCCCCGTGAGGTGCCGGCCCTTTGAGGTGACAGGGGCTCACCGGAAGCGCAGGAGTGCTTCCTGGGCGTAGGAGGCGACGAGGGAGCCGTCCTCGGTGAGGACGTCTCCCCGGCCGAAGCAGCGGCCGTGCGCCAGGATCGGGCTGTGCTGGCGCAGCAGCAGCCACTCGTCGGTGCGGAAGGGCCGGTGGAACCAGACGCTGTGCGAGGTGACGGCGGAGGTGAAGGCCGTGCGCGCGTCGTGCTGGCTGATCCCCTCCACGGGGCGCAGGGCCGTGCCGATGAGGCTCAGATCGGTCGCGTACGCGGTCAGCGCCGGGGCCAGCTCGGGGGCGACCTCAGGGGTGCGCATCCAGAGCTCGTACTCGGGCGCCTCCGGCTTGGGGGTGTCCAGCTCCGTGGCGGCCCGCAGCTCCCAGGGAATGAGGTCGAGCCGCACCTCGTGCTCCGGCCCGGGGACGGCGGTGGCCGGGAACTCGATCTGGTGCTCGGGCCCGTCCTCGGCGGCGTGCAGGGAGACGGCGGCGCTGGCCACGACCCCGGACGTCTGGCGGCCGGTGATCGTCAGTGTGGCGAAGGTGCGGCCCTCGTGATGGACCGCCACCTCGTACCGCACCGGCTCGTCGGTCAGGCCCTCGCGCGCGAAGAGCACATTGAGCGACTTGACGGTCTTGCCGGGGCAGGTGAGGGAGGCCGCCCGGACGAACTGGGCCAGCAGCTGTCCGCCGAACAGCCGGTGATAGGGCAGCGGCAGGTTGTCGCCTCCCTCGAAGGCGGAGGTATGGGCACGCAGTTCGAGGCAGGAGAGAAGGTCGTTCCACACGATGGTCATGAACGCTCCCAGCGGGGCGGAGGAGTGTAAGGATGGTTATCCGATAATGAGAATGTGATTCTCGGTTGTCAATGCCCACCGTGCGAGAGGGAGCCGCATGATCAGCGTCAACGCCGAGCGCGAGGGCCCCCGCTGGGGCGCCCACGTCCCCCAGATCCGCAGCGACGTCGCCACCATGACCGCGCTCGCCGTCGCCGCCGACGAAGCGGGCCTCGACAACTTCTGGCTCATGGACCACCTGATCGGCCCCGGAGCGCCCCGGCTCGACGTCCTGGAGGGCTGGACCCTGCTCGGCGCCCTGGCAACCGCGACCTCGCGCATCCGGCTCGGGCTGCTGGTGGGCTGCAACCCGTTCCGTCACCCCGCCGTGCTGGCGAAAATGGCCGCCACCGTCGACCGGATCAGCGGCGGACGCCTGGACCTCGGCATCGGATGGGGCTCGTACGAGCCGGAACTGGGCGCCTTCGGATTCGACGGGAAGTCGCGCAAGGAACGGGCCGGGGAGCTCGACGAGAGCCTGGACATCGTCAAGCTGATGTTCGCCGGCGAGCCCTTCGACTACGACGGCCGCCACTTCCGTATGCGCGGCGCCATCGGCCGGCCCACGCCCGTGCAGCGCGGGCTGCCCATCCATATCGGCGGCGGTGGACGGCAGTTGACCATGCCCCTGGTCGCCCGGCACGCCGACTGGTGGAACTGCGTCGGCTCCGCCCGCGAGCGCCTCGGTGAACTCGCGCCCCTGCGCGGCCCGGCCCGCATCTCCGCCCAGTACGCCGTCGGCCTGCTGGGCACTTCCGCTGACCGGGAGACCGCCGCCGCCTGGATGGCACACCACCTGCCGGAGGGGGGCTGGGGTGCCCCACTGATCGGTACCCCGGACGAGCTGGTGGAACTGCTGCGCGCCGAGCGCGAGAAGGGCATCGAGATGTTCGTACTGCGCTTCCACGACTACCGGGATCCGGCCGTTTTCCGGCGGTTCATGACGCAGGTCGCGGTGCATGTGAAGTGAGCCGGCGGCCCCGGCGGTCGCGGCGGTCGCGCAGCGCTCAGCAGCAGCCCCGCAGCCGCTTGACGAGATCCGCGGCCGCCTCGCGGCCGAGGCCGGCCGGCGGGACGAAGGAGATACGGGTCAGGATCCCGCCGAAGCGCTCCGCGACGCGGGCCGGCAGGTCGTCCGGGCCGCAGGTGATCGCGAACGCGTCGACCATCTCGTCGCTGATCAGGGCGCCCATGTCCTTCCAGCGCCCCGCCTTCGACAGCGCGGTCAGTTCCTCGCTCGCCGCGCCCCACCCGTGCAGCTCGAAGAGGTCGCGATAGGCCGGCGTCGACGCGTAGAAGGCGATCCGGGCCCGGACCGCCGGGATGGCGGCTTCGATCTCCTCGTCGCCGCCGGTGACGATGAAGGGGGTGCCGGCCACCTCGAAGCCGTCCATGGTCGCTCCCGCCCGCCTGAGCCCTTCACGCAGCGCGGGCAGTGTGCGTTCGCGGATCCAGCGCTCGCTGGTGTAGCCGTGGCAGAGGAATCCGTCCGCCACCTCGCCGGCGACCCGGGTCATCAGATCGCCGACGCCCGCGAGCAGGACGCGGGGCGGGCCGAAGCCGTGGCGGGGCGGTACGAAGTCCGGGGGCATGAGCGTGTGGCGGTAGAACTCGCCCCGGAAGTCCAGGGGGGTGCCGTCGTGCCACGACGACCAGATCGCCCGCATGGCGAGGACGAACTCGCGCATCCGCGCGGCGGGCCGGTCCCACGGCATGGAGAACCGCCGTACGACATGCGCCTTCACCTGCGATCCGAGACCGAGCAGGAGACGGCCCTGGCTGTGCCGCTGGAGGTCGTCGGCGGTGTAGGCGAGCGCCATCGGGGATCGCGCGAGCGCGACGGCGATCGACGTGCCCACCTCGATGCGGTCGGTCACCTCGGCGGCCACGGCCAGGGGGAGGAACGGGTCCTGATTGACCTCTCCTGCCCATGCCGCGTCGTAGCCCTCGTCCTCGAAGGTCCGGGCGCGGGCGGCGGCATCGGCCAGCCCGCCGAGGGTAGCGTCGATTTTCACTTTTCGATATTAAGCTATGCAGATTGAGAGAATGCAATTCTACCAACCTATGGAGGCGCCAGGTGGCCGGGACAGAGCCCGTCGTACTCGTCGACGTCGAAGAGCGCATCGCGACGGTGACGCTCAACCGGCCCGGCGTACGCAACGCGCTGAGCCGTGAGCTCACCCACGTGCTGTGGGACGCGGTCGCCGCAGCGGGGAAGGCCCCCGATGTCGATGCCGTGATCCTCACGGGGACCGATCCCGCCTTCTGCGCCGGCGTCGACCTGAAGGAGGCCTCGGGGGAGTCGCCCCCGACCGCTGTCCCGAGGCCGGCCGGCCGGGGGCCGGAGCGCGGCGCCAACGGCCTCTACCGGTTCCTGCCGGTCATCGACAAGCCGGTCATCGCGGCCGTCAACGGCGTCGCGGTGACCGGCGGCCTGGAACTGGCCCTGCAGTGCACGTTCCTGGTGGCCTCGTCGCGGGCACGCTTCGCCGACACCCACGCCCGCCTCGGAATCATGCCGGGCGGCGGCGCCACCGTCCTGCTCGCCCGGTCCATCGGTCCGCGCCGGGCCGTCGAGATGTCCCTGACCGGCAACTTCCTGACCGCCGAGGAGGCACTGAGCGCCGGACTGGTGAACCACGTCGTGCCGCACGAGGAGCTGCTGCCCTACGCCCGCGGGCTCGCCGCCGACATCGTGAGCAACGACCAGCGCGCGGTGCGCCGGCTGCTCCGGCACTACCGTCAGCTCGGCAACGCCGCCACCCTCGACGAGGCGCACCTCATCGAAGGGCTGATGGCCGAGACCTGGCAACCGGGGACGAGCCACGTCGCCGCCCGGCGCGGCGAGGTCACGGCGCGGGGCCGCTCACAGACCCGGTGAGCTCACAGCTGGACCAGCCGTGGGGCCGTGCCCTGCTCGCGTAGCAGGGCCCCCGCTTCCCGGGTCAGTTCGCGGGCGCTGCCGAGCAGGCCGTCCAGGACGAGGGCTCGGCGCACGTGCCGGTGCAGGTCGTGCTCGGCGGTGAAACCGATGCCGCCGAGGACCTGCTGGCAGTGGCGGGCGGCCGTCAGGGCGGCCTGGCCGGCGGCGGCCTTGGCGAGCAGCGAGCCCAGATCATCGTCGGCGGCCACGAGGGTCGCCTCGGCCCCGTCGAGGGCGACGAGGGTTTCGGCGAGCCGGTGGCGTACGGCCTGGAAGGAGGCCAGGGGGCGGCCGAACTGGGTGCGGTCGAGCACATGGGTGCGGGCGAGGGCGAGCATGGCGCGGCCGGTGCCCAGCAGCCACCAGCCCAGCGCCCGGCGGCCGGCGGCGAGCGGGACGGTGTTGCCTGCCGGGACGGGGCGCAGCGGCAGGTCGCCGTCCAGCGCGGCGCCCGGGCCGTCGGCGCGGTCCCACACGACCCAGGAACCGCCCGCGTAGGGCAGCGGGAGGGTGCCGCCGAGGGGGCGTCCGGCGGCGGCCAGCAGCACGTCGTTCAGCAGGGGCGCTTGGGCGCCGGTCTCGCCCAGCAGCGCAAAGACCGCCGGGACGGCCGCCTTCGCTTCCTCGGCGAGCAGGTCGGGCCAGCCGAGTTCGTCCAGGGCCGTGGCAAGGGCCTGTCCGGAGGCCGCCAGCATGGTCTTGCGGAGGGTCTCGGCGAGCAGTTCCCGTTCGGTTGCGTCCATGGTCAGGGCCCTAATCCTTCCCCAGGCCGAGCAGCCGGCGGGCGATGATGTTCCGCTGGATCTCGGCGGTGCCGCCGTAGATGGTCGCGGCGCGCGAGTACAGGAACCCCGTCCGCCACGGGGAGTCCGTCAGCTCCATTACGCCGGGCAGCAGATCGCGGGCCGTGTCGAACAGCCGCTGCTCGGCGGTGGCCAGCAGCACCTTGTCGACCGAGGTCTCCGGGCCGAGGTGGGCGCCGTCGGCCAGCCGTCGCTGGGTGGCGTGCGAGCGGCAGCGGGCGGTGTGCAGGGCGAGGTAGGCCGCGCCCAGGTCCGCCTCGTCCGGGTCGGCCGTCTCGGCGAGCAGCCGGTCGAGCCGGGTGTACAGGTGGGCGATCCGGTGCCAGAAGCAGGTGGAGCGCTCGTGGGGGAGCAGGTCCATCGCGAGCTGCCAGCCGTCGCCGGGGCGGCCGAGCATCCGGTCGCCGGGGACGACCACGTCGTCGAGGAACACCTCGGCGAACTCGTCGACGCCGTGCATGGTCCGCAGCGGGCGCACGGTGATGCCGGGGGTGTCCATGTCGACGAAGAAGGCGGTGATGCCGCCGTGGCCCGGCGCGGTACGGGTGAGCAGTACGCAGCGGGCCGCGTACTGGGCCAGGCTCGTCCAGACCTTCTGGCCGGTGACCACCCAGTCGTCGCCGCGGGGGACCGCGCGGGTGGTCAGGGACGCCAGATCGCTGCCGGAGCCGGGTTCGGAGAAGCCCTGGCACCACTGTTCGCGGCCGCCGAGCAGCCGCGGGACCATCTCGGCGGCCAGCGACGGCCGGGCGTAGGAGATCATGGTCGGCGCCAGGACCTCGATCATCGAGTAGATCCCCGGCTCGGCCAGGTCGCGGGTGGCGACCTCCTCGCCGAGCACCGCCCGGAGCACGGCGGGCCCGCCGAGGCCGCTGACCTCGGCGGGCCAGCCGTAACGCATCCAGCCCGCCTCGTAGAGCGCGGCGCGCACCCGGGCGAGCTGCGCGACCTGACCGTCCAGCGAGTGGTCGGGGCCCGGTGTCAGGTCGTTCCGGTCGAGCCAGTCCCGAAGGCCCGACCGGAATTCGGTGACGTTCACGCCTGGGGGCGTTCGTACGCGTGCGGGCGGCCCGAGTCGTGGGCCCCGCTGCGACGGATGAAGGTCATGGCGCGGGTGCGCAGACGCCAGCCGTCGGTGGTGCGCGCGTAGACGTCGCTGTAGTAGCCGATCCGCATGTCGTGAGTGGCGTGGTCGATGAAGCACAGCGGCTGGGTGCCGGTCGCGGTGACCCCGTCCCCGGACAGCTCGATGACAGGCGTGCCGGTGAGGAAGAGCCCCTTGGGGGCGGCGGCGACGAGCGCCGGGAACTCGTCGAGGGGGTAGCTGTCGCCGAAGGCGCTGTAGCGGCCGTCGGGGGTGAAGACCGCGATCACTCCCTCGATGTCGCCCTGGGTGATGTACACCGCGTAACGGGCCAGCAGTTGCTGGATCTCCATCAGGTCGTCAGTGGACAAGGACCTTGCCGCCCTTCATCGCGATCCGTACGGGCCGTGCACATCCGCACAGCTGATGAGAATGTCATTCTCGTCTATGAATAGAAGGTTTCCATGGTGGGGGCCGTGGCGTCAACGGGTGGGCCGGAGCTTGGCGAAGTCCCAGCTCGCGACCTTCTCCACGGAGAGCCGGAGCCAGCCGTGCCGGCCGTCGTACCGGAAGTCGCCGCCGCCCGCGTACTTGTCCGCGAAGAGCCGCTCGGGGCCGCGGAGCTCGTCCAGGGGCTCGCCCTTGCGGGGCGCCTCGCCGACGACTTCGGCGCTGCAGCGCAGCTCCACGCCGCGCAGGCCCAGGAAGTCCGCGCCGCCCTCGTCGACGATCACGCTGAGTCGCGGATCGCGGACCAGGTCGGTCCAGCGCTGGCTGCGCACCAGCGAGTTGAGCCACAGTGCGGTCCCGTCCCACACGAACCACAGCGCGCTGGCGTGCGGATGCCCGCCCGGGCCGACGGTCGCGACCCGGCAGACGGGCTGGGTCCGCAGAAAGGTGTCCCGCTCGTCGTCGGTCATGGCGATGGCGGTTCCCCGGCGCTGTCCGGTCATCGTTCACTCCTTTGTCCGAATGGTTGATTCTCTACTGACGAGAAGCTAGTTTCCACACTTAGAGAGGAGGAGAACCGCCAAGTTCGCGCCGACCTCGTGGAGGGACCCCCGTGAAACCCCCGACTGCCTTCGCCGCCCTGGCCGCGGTCGCCAGGTACGCCCAGGCACAGATGGACCTTCCGGCGCTCAGCGCCCTCTCCTCCCCCCTGCTGTTCGCCACCTCCGCCGCACTGCGTGGAGAGGCCCTCAAGCGCATGTCCGCCTACGACTCACCGTCCCTTCCACCGTCGCCGTCGGCGGCGAGAGCCTGAGCGACGGCGAACCATGGAGCAGTTCCTCACCTTCGGGATCGTCGGCCTGAGCACCGCCGCGATCTACGCGATCATCGGCAGCGGGCTGGTGCTCACCTACACCACCACCGGCGTCTTCAACTTCGCGCACGGCGCGGCGGGCATGCTGGCCGCCTTCGCCTACTGGCAGCTCACCGTCGGCTGGGGCTGGCCCGTCCCGGTGGCCCTGGTCCTCTGCCTGCTCGTGCTCGCCCCGGGCTTCGGTCTCCTCGTCGAACGGTTCGTGCTGCGCCCCGTCCAGGGCCTGGGCGAGGCCGAACGGCTGGTGATGACGGTGGCGCTGCTGAGCGGCCTCATCGCCGCCGCCCGGTGGATCTGGGACCCCAACGTCCCGCGCCCGCTTCCCACGTTCTTCGCCGACCGGGCATCCATCCACATCGGGCCCGCCACGATCACCTGGCACCAGGCCGTCACGATGGCCGTCGCCGTGGCTGTCGCGGCGGGCCTGCGAATACTGCTCTACCGGACCCGGACCGGCGCCGAGATGCGGGCGACCGTCGACGACCGGGCACTGGCCGGACTCACCGGGGCCGATCCGGTCCGGGCCAACCGGACCGCCTGGATCCTCGGCACCCAGCTCGCGGCGGTCGGCGGCATCCTCATCGCACCCACCGTCACCCTCGACGCCTCCCAGCTCTCGCTGCTGATCGTCAGCGCCTACACCGCCGCCGTCTTCGGCCGGCTGCGCAGCCTTCCGCTGACCTTCCTCGGCGCTGTCGTCGTCGGCTGCACCGAGAGCTATCTGACCGGCTATCTGCCGCAGAACGCCTACCTGCCGGGGCTGCGCCTGGCCGCGCCCGCCCTGCTGCTGTTCGCGGCCCTGCTGGTCTTCCCGCACCGGCGGCTGCGCGGCCGGGACCGGCGGCTGCGCCAGGTACCGGTCCCCACCCTGCGCGGCACGGCCGTGTTCGCCGCGGCGACCATCGCCTTCGGGGTGGTGCTGGCCTCGATGCTGAGCGACTCCGATCTCATCACGTACGGGCCCATCTTCTCGTTCGGCGTGGTGGCGCTGTCCTATGTGCCACTGGCCGGGTACGCGGGCCAGATCTCGCTGTGCCAGCTGAGCATGGCGGGGATCGGCGCGATCGTGTGGGGCCATCTCGGCGGGCACGGGCAGTGGTGGGCGCTGTTCGCCGCGATCGGGATCTCGGCGGTGGCCGGGGCGCTGATCGCACTGCCCGCGCTGCGGCTGTCCGGGGTGTATCTGGCCCTGGGGACGGCCGCCTTCGCGGTCGTCCTGGACCGCTGGATCTTCACCCTGCCCGCGTTCCACCTGTTCGGGGTGCGGATCGCACTGTTCGACCAGGGCTCGGTGGAAATGGCCGGGCCCCGGCTGTTCGGCCTGCGGCTGGACAGCGGCTCGGACGTGATGGTCTTCGCCGCGGTCTGCCTCGCCCTCGCCTCGCTCGGGGTGGCGGCACTGCGCCGCGGCAGGTTCGGGCGGCGGCTCATCGCGCTGCGCGACAGCGAGGCCGCGTACGCCACGCTCGGCGGCAACCTGCTGGTGGCCAAGGTGCTGGTGTTCGCACTGGCGGCGGGCATCGCAGGCCTCGGCGGGGCGCTGTACGGGATGCAGCAGCAGTCCGTCACCGCCGAGCAGTTCAGTCTCCTGGCGGGGCTGCCGATCTTCCTGGTCGCGGTGGTCGGCGGCCTCGGCGCCGTGGGCGGCGGGCTGTTCACCGGGACGGCCCTGATCGGCCCGATGAACGTGCTGACCGCCGTGGCGCCCTGGTCGCAGAACCTCGTCGCTGTGATGCCCGGCCTGGCCGGTCTCGGTCTCGGCCACTACCCCGACGGCGTCGTGTCCGGGCTCCGCAGCCGCTGGGAGCCCGTGGCCCGCGACCGGATCGCCCTGCCCGCACTGCTCTGCGGGCTCGCGCTCGCGTACTCCCTGTGGCTCGGCGACGCGATCAACGGCTGGACCTTCTTCGGCGGTTCGCTGGTCCTGGCACTGGCCCTGCGCGGCTGGGCCACCACCCGGCAGGCCGCCGCCACCGCCATCGCCGAACCGGAGATCCCGGTCGAGTGGTGGGGCGTACGGCGTGCCTGGCGCCCCGAGGACGAGGAGGTGATGGACCGTGGCATCGCTGCACATCAGTGAGGTGACCGTCGCCTTCGGCGGCAACCGGGCGCTCGACGGGGTCGCCATGACCGCCGAACCCGGGCAGGTCACGGGGCTGATCGGGCCCAACGGGGCAGGCAAGAGCACCCTGTTCGACGTCGTGTCCGGACTCCGCCGGCCCTCGACCGGCCGGGTCTTCCTCGACGGCCGGGACGTCACCCGCACCACCCCCTCCGGCCGGGCCCGCTGCGGACTGGCCCGCACCTTCCAGCGGCTGGAGCTCTTCGGCCGGCTCAGCGTCCGCGACAACCTGCTGGTCGCCGCCGAACTCGGGCCCGAACGGCGCACAGCGGCCCGCACCGTCACGACGATCATCGACAGGCTCGGCCTGACCGGGATCGCCGACGACGCCGTCGACACCCTGCCCACCGGAGCCGGCCGCCTGGTCGAGGTGGGCCGCGCACTGGCCATCCGGCCCAAGGTGCTGCTGCTCGACGAGCCCGCGGCCGGACAGGACGGCGAGGAGACCGAACGCTTCGCGGCGCTGCTGCGCTCGCTGGCGGACGACGGGACGGCCGTCGTCCTCGTCGAACACGACATGGGCCTGGTGATGGGCGTGTGCGACGAGGTGTACGTACTCGACCTCGGCAAGGTCATCGCCGTCGGCCCGCCCGCGGTGATCCGTAACGACGAGACCGTCCTGGCGGCCTACCTGGGGGACGCGTGACAGCCCTGCTCGAACTGCGCGACGTGCGCGCGGCCCACGACCGGATCACCGTCCTGCACGGACTGGACCTGAGCGTGGCCGCCGGGCAGGTCGTGGCCCTGCTCGGCCCGAACGGCGCGGGCAAGACCACCGCGCTGCGGGTCGTCGCGGGCGTCCACCCGGTCGCGTCCGGCCAACTGCTGCTCGGCGGCCGGGACGTCACCGGGGCCGACCCCCGGCGGCTGGCCCGCGCGGGGGTCTGCCTGATCCCCGAGGGGCGCGGGGTGTTTCCCAACCTCTCGGTCCGCGACAACCTCCTGATGATGACCTTCACCGGCCGCAGCCGCGAGGAGATCGAGGAGACCGCGTTCACCCGGTTCCCCATCCTCGCCAAGCGCGCCTCACAGGCGGCCGGCACCATGTCCGGCGGCGAGCAGCAGATGCTCGCCCTCGCCCGCGGCCTGGCCACCGATCCCGCCGTGCTGCTGCTGGACGAGCTGTCCATGGGGCTGGCCCCGCTGATCGTCGGCCAGTTGTACGAGCACGTCGCCGAGATCGCCCGGCAGGGCGTCGCCGTGCTGGTCGTCGAGCAGTTCGCGGCCGCCGTCCTCGGCATCGCCGACCACGCGGCCGTACTGGTGCGCGGCCGGGTCCAACGGCAGGGCCACCCCGACGGCGGGTTGCGCGCCGAACTGTCCGCCCTCTACCTGGGGAGTTCCGCATGACATCCACCGAGACGCGCGCGGACCGCTTCGTGTCCGAACTGGCGGTCCTGAAGATCCCCGACCCGGCCGCCGCGAGGGCGGGCCTGTGGCTGCGCATCGGCATGGCGCTGATGGCCCTCGGCCTGGTGCTCGTGGTGTCGGCCTACTTCATCTCCCACAACACCGGCGACCAGCTCGTCCAGAACGACGCCCTCACCCTCGGCCTGGCCGGGGTCGCCGCGAGCGTCGTGGGCTCCGCCCTCTTCCTGCGCTACTCGCTGACCGGCTTCCTGCGGTTCTGGATGGCCCGGCAGTCCTACGACCTCACTCTGCTCGCCGACCGCCTGCTCGAAAGGGACATCCGCCATGACCTCACCGGTACCGACGCCGCGCCCCGGTGACCAGCTCGCCAGCACCGTCTGCACCGCCCGCGTGGTCGTCATCCGCGCCTCCGCCGACAGACAGCCGCCGGTGATCGCCTGCGGCGGAAGCCCGATGGTTCCCGCCGCCTCCGCGCCGCCCCCGCCCTCCGGCGACGCCGCCTCCGCCACGCTCATCGGCAAGCGCTACGTGGACGCCTCCGGGACGCTCGAACTGCTCTGCACCTCCTCGGGGGCGGGCGAACTGAGCTGCGACGGCGTCCCGATGACCCTCAAGGCGGCCAAGCCGCTGCCCGCCTCCGACTGAAGGAAGCCCGTCATGCACAAGGACGACCTCATCCTCATCAGCGTCGACGACCACATCATCGAACCGCCCGACATGTTCGTGAACCACCTGCCCGAGCGCTACAAGGCCGACGCGCCGCGGCTGGTCCACCAGGACGACGGCACCGACACCTGGACGTTCCGGCAGACGGTGATCAAAACCGCCGCGCTCAACGCGGTGGCCGGCCGGCCCAAGGAGGAGTACGGGCTGGAACCGCAGGCCCTCGACGAGATCCGCCCCGGCTGCTACGACGTCAACGAGCGCGTCGCCGACATGAACGCCGGCGGCATCCTCGCCCAGATGAACTTCCCCTCCTTCCCCGGCTTCGCGGCCCGGCTGTTCGCCACCGACGACCCCGACTTCTCCCTCGCGCTGGTGCGGGCCTACAACGACTGGCACATCGACGAGTGGTGCGGGGCCCACCCCGGCCGGTTCATCCCGATGGCGATCCCCGCCATCTGGGACCCCGAACTGTGCGCCGCCGAGGTCCGCCGGGTCTCCGCCAAGGGCTGCCACTCGCTGACCTTCACCGAGAACCCCGCCGTCCTGGGCTACCCGAGCTTCCACGACCCGTACTGGAACCCGCTCTGGAAGGCCCTGTCCGACACCGGCACCGTCATGTCGGTGCACATCGGCTCCTCCGGCAAGCTGGCGATCCCGGCGGTCGACTCACCGCCCGACGTGATGATCACCCTCCAGCCGATGAACATCGTCTCGGCCGCCGCCGACCTGCTGTGGTCCCAGCCGGTCAAGGACTACCCCGATCTGAAGATCGCACTGTCCGAGGGCGGCACGGGCTGGATCCCGTACTTCCTGGACCGCGTGGACCGGACCTTCGAGATGCACTCGGCCTGGACGCTCCAGGACTTCGGCGGGAAGCTGCCGTCGGAGGTCTTCCGCGAGCACTTCCTCACCTGCTTCATCAGCGACCCGATGGGCATCAAGCTCCGCCACGACATCGGCATCGACAACATCGCCTGGGAGTGCGACTACCCGCACAGCGACTCCATGTGGCCGGAGGCGCCCGAGGAGCTCCTGGGCGTGATGAACCGCTACGACGTGCCCGACGACGACATCGCCAAGATGACCCACGAGAACGCCATGCGCTGGTACTCCTTCGACCCCTTCTCCCACATCCCGCGCGAGCAGGCCACCGTGGGCGCGCTGCGCGCGCAGGCCAAGGGACACGACGTCAGCATTCAGTCCCGCAGCCACCGTCTCATCGAGCCGGAAGAGAAGCTGGAGGCGTACCGGTCCCGGGCGCGCGCGGCTACGGCGGCCTCCTGATGAGCGACGTCGTGCTGACCGAACGGGTCGGCAATGTGCTGGTCGCGACCCTGAACCGGCCCGAGGCCCGCAACGCGCTCAGCCCCGAGCTGATCGACGAACTGTCCGACGTGCTGCGCTCGGCGGACTCCGACCCGGAGATCCGGGCCATCGTCGTGACGGGCGCGGGAACGGTCTTCTGCGCCGGGATGGACCTCAAGGCCTTCACCAAGGGCGGCAAGTTCGACGGGCTGGTCTGGTTCTTCCGCGAGGGCATCGCCACCCCGGTCATCGCCGCGCTGAACGGCTCCGCCATGGGCGGCGGCTTCGAGCTGATGCTGGCCTGCGACCTGGTCGTCGCGGCCGAGGACGCCAAGCTCGGCATGAGCGAGGTCAAGCGGGGCCTGTTCGCGGCCGGTGGCGGCACGACGCTGGCCGCGAGGGTGCCGCTGGCCGTCGCCCTGGAGATGGGCATGACCGGCGATCCGGTCACCGCCGCGCACGCCCGCGAGATCGGCCTGGTGAACCGGGCCGTTCCCGCCGACCGGGTACGCGACGAGGCCCTGGCCCTGGCCGGGCGGATCGCCGAGAACGGCCCGCTGGGCGTCGCCATGACCAAGAAGCTGATCCGGGAACGCCGTTGGGGCGAGCCCGCCGAGGTCGTTGCGGTCTTCCGCAGCGCCGACGCGGGTGAAGGCGCCCGGGCCTTCGCCGAGCGCAGAGCGCCGGTGTGGACGGGCAGCTGACCTCAGCCGCCGGACGGGCTGCGATCAGCCCGTCCGGCGACTGCGGGATTGTGACGGCAGGCCCTAGATGTACTCGGTCATGAGGTTGGTGACAGTGGGCTGGTCGGGGGCCGGCCGCCGAGCGCGGTGTGTCTGCCTTGCGTGTTGTAGTACTCCAGCCCGTGTGCCAGGGCGGTGGTGCGTTCGGCGTTGCTGGTGAAGACCTGGCGGTAGGCCCATTCGGTTTGCAGGGTGCGGTTGAAGCGTTCGACTTTGCCGTTGGTCCACGGGCAGTGCGGGCGGATGAACTTGTGGCGTGCGCCGAGCGCGGTCACTACCTGGCGGAAGGTGTTCCTCTTGCGGTAGGGCAGGCGTTGTCGCTGAGCACGCGTTCGATGCGGTCACCACCGCGGCCTCCACGGTTGCGGACGTGCGCCCGGGACGACAGGTCAAGGGACGGCTGGAGCGGTCATGCAACCCTGCCGTGTCACCGACGTCCCGGCTGAGTACACCTAGGGCCGGCCGTCCAACGGCACGGCGGCGTCTGCGGCCTCGACGAGGAGCAGGTCGTGGGTCGCGGCGAGAACGGCGGTGCCCCGGCGCGCGGCGTCGAGCAGGGTCTCCAGCAGACGTTTCGCGTTGGCCTCGTCCTGCTGGGAGGTCGGCTCGTCCAGGACGGCCACCGCCGGCTCCGCCGCGAGGACCCGGGCCACCGACACCCGCTGGCGCTCGCCGCCGGACAGCGTGCGGACCGGCCGATCGCTGAGCGGGGCCAGCCCGAGGGAGCCGAGGAGGGAACCGACGCGGTCCGCAGCGGGCTCCAGGCCGCGTGCCTGCCGCACCAGTTCCAGGTTTCCGGCCACGTCGGCGGTCTCCACGAGGGCCGCCGTCTGGGCGGCCACGGCAATGTGCTGTCGGCGCAGGGCCGCGAGGCCCGCCCGGTCCAGCGCCGACAGGTCGGTGCCGAGGATGCGGACGGTGCCGGAGTCGGGCCGTTCCAGTCCGGTGAGCACCCGTAGGAGTGTGGTCTTGCCCGAGCCGGACCGGCCGTGGAGGACGGTGAGCGAACCTCTGCGCAGGTGGAGACTCTGCCCGTCGAGAATCCTGCGCCCCCCGCGGTCGACCGTGATGCCGAGAAGCACCGCCGCCTCCTCGCCGGGGCCGGGCGGAGCAGGCGGCGGTTGTTCCTGCGGGGTGGACGGGGCAGCGGGGGACGGGGGCGGGCTTACACCGGACAGCTCGACGGCCGAGCCCTCGGCTCTCGCGCGGACCCTGGTGGTGATACCGGCCTTCGCGCGCAGCTGCTCGGGGAGTCTGACCCAGCCCCGGTCATCGACGACCAGTGTCTCGTGACCGGCGTCGGCCGGCGTCCACTCCTCGCTCAGCCGCCCGTCACGGATCCGTACGACACGGTCGGCGACCCGCATCGCCCGCAGGTCATGAGTGACCATCAACAGGGCTGCTCCCGAGCCGGCGGCGGCCTCGGACAGCAGGTCGTACACCGCGTCGGCGGCCGCGCGGTCCAGCTCGCCGGTGGGTTCGTCGGCGAGGACCAGCGCCGGTCGGTGTGCCACGGCCGCGCAGACCGCGACCCGCTGCGCCTCGCCGCCCGAGAGGGTGACCGGGCGCCGCCGGGCGAGATGGGAGAGCCCCAGCCGGTCGAGCGCGAGCCGCGCCTGCTCGCGGGCCGCCGCACGGCCCATGCCGGTGACGCGCAGTTGCAGCGCCACATTGTCCACCACCGACAACTCCGGCCGCAGCATGCGGGAATGGTGCTGGTCGACCAGGCCGAGCCGGTGCGCACGCAGCGCCGTCCGGTCCCGTTCCGGGGCGCCGGCGAGGTCGATGCCGCAGACGGTCACGCTGCCGGCGCTGGGCGCGCGCATCCCGGTGAGGACCCGCAGCAGTGTGGTCTTGCCCGAGCCGTTGGGCCCGTGGACTACGACACGCTCGCCGGCCGCGACGTCGAGGGTCAGCCCGCGCAGCGCGGCCACGTGCCCGCGCGGGGCCGCGTAGAGGCAGAAGACGTCGCGGGCGCGGACCGCCGTCGGGGCGTCGGCGGGCCGGCCGGCCGTCGCGTCGGGGGGCTTCACCACAGGTGCTCCTCCGGCCGTCGGGGCATCGGTTCGCGCAGTGCGGCGGCCGCGACCGCGCCGCAGGCCGCCATTCCGGTCAGGACGCCGATGACCAGTACGGCGGCGACCCAGGCCGGCCCCACGGAGAGCGCCAGCGGCGGCATCGCTGCCGTAGCGCCCGCCGTGACCGCCACCAGCCGGGTGGCGAGCAGCGACAGGACGAGTCCCACCAGTAGTCCGCCCGGCACCCCCACCGCGACGACGGCGCCCGCCCGGACCAGCAGCGACACCCGCAGCGTCCGGGGAGCCACGCCGTCGCTCTCCCACGCGTACAGTTCCGCGGACTCGTCCCTGCGCTCCGCGACGACCAGCATCACCATCCCCAGCACCGCTACCAGCAGGGCGGCCAGTGCGCTCGATGTGAGCAGCCCGGAAGCCGCCCGTGCGACCGGGTCACCGGTCAGCTCGTCCTGCCGGGCCTGCCAGGTGTCCACTCGCAACTGGTCGTAGGGGGCGGCGGACAGCGCCCGGTCAAGGGCGCGGGCCTGCCCGTCCGGAGCGCGCAGCCACAGTTCCGACACCGATCCGGTGCCGGGCTCGCGGGCGTCGAGCGCGGCAGCGAAGACATCGACGTCGGCCACCACGAACCGGGTACCGGCGGTGGGGAAGCGGGGTGTCACACCGACGACGCGGGCCCGGATGGGGTCGTTGCCGTTGACGACCAGATGCAGTACCCCGTCGACCGCGGCGGCCGCGGTGACCGGATCGGTGAGTACGGGGATGGGCGCGGAAGCGGCCCCGGCGTTCGCCCGCACCACGACCCGGGCGCCGGTAAAGCGGTATCCGATGGAGAGGCGGCCGTCCGCAGCGGTGACCCGCGCGAGCGTGGATCCCCAGCCCGACCAGGCGGTGGCCGCCCCGGACACCGCCGTGCCGGTGAACTGCGGCGCCCCGAGGGTGAGGCTGCCGGTGAGCAGTTCCACGTCCGTGTCGCTCTCCCCGATCTTGTGCTGGTGGTAGGTGGCGTAGTCCTGCGACTCGGCCATCGTCAGCGCGAACAGCCGGGTCGGTGCGCGCAGCCCCGCGGGCAGTTGAGCGACCAGCCGCCCGGACCGGAGCAGGAGGGCGAGGCCGGTGTCGCGGCCGTCGGCGGAGCGCAGCCAGACGGTGACCGTCACCTGGGCGGTGTCCCCCGAGACCGGGAACGACAGGGCGCCGGCGCCGGCCGGGACCGGCATCCCCGCCTGCCGCGCCGCCGCCGGGGACGTCGCAGGGGATATCAGCGCGGCCGCACGGGCCGGGCTGTGTCCTCCTACCACGCGATCCCAGTACCGGATCCTGGTCAGCGCGGCGGGATCGACCCCGACCACCTCGGCGGTCAGCGACTGGGCGGCGTTGGCCCGGACACCCGCGGCCGCCCGCAGCACCGGATGCACGGTGACACCAGGTACGGTGGCGGCGAACCCGGCCGGCGAGGCCACGTCCAGTGGCCGCTTGAGGTCCGTACCGGTGCCGATCGTCGCGTCGAGCGGAACGGCGAACGCGGCCTGGTCGGCGGCGCCCTGGTGCAGCGTGGACTGGTAGGCCCCGGCGAAGACCACGACGCCGGTGGCGGCGGCCAGGAACGCGACGTTCGCGACCGGGCGCAGCGGCCTGCGCAGTCCTCCCAGCAGTCCGATGCGCAGCCCCAGCCAGTGGCGGGGAACGGCGCGGGCGGCCAGCGCCGCCAACACCGGCCAGGCCCGCCCCACCAGCAGGCCGCCGCACACCACGCAGATCACCGGCAGCGCGAAGAGCAGCGGATCCCCGCGCTCGCCGAGCGCGCCGGCGCTCACCGTGCCCCGGGCGAGGGCGAGCGCGGCGGCCGCGAGCCCGGCGAGCACGGTGAGGTCGACCACCCGCCAGGCCGCACCCGGCGCGGTGGCGGCCGGCCAGGCCACCGTGGCGGCCACGACGGCGGCGGCCAGCACCGATCCCGGCAGGACCGCGGACCAAGCGCCCTGCACGGCCGTCACCCCGGACGCCAGCGCCGGAAGACCGGCGGCCGCCGCCCGCCACGCCGCCAGGGCGCAGCCGGCCAGCAGCCCGACCGCCGTTCCCGCCGCGACCGGCGCCGCGGACTCGGCCGCCGTCAGCATGAGCAGCGCGCGGCGCGGTGTGCCACGACGGCGCAGCAGTTCGGCGACCGCGGCGTGGTCCCGGCGCAGTCCGACGGCCGCGATCACGCCGAAGCAGAGCAGCAGCGCCGTCGCGGCCCCGCCGAGCAGCGCGAAGCGCCGTGCGGAATCCCTCGCCCGTACGTCCTGCGCGCGCAGCACGTCGTCCGGCGCGGTGAGCACGAGTGCCCCGGCGGTCGACGCGCCGAGCTCGTCGTCCGCACGGGCGCTGAGAGCCAGATAGCCGTTCACCCCGAGCGCGCGCACGCGGTCCAGATCGACCGGCGTCACCCAGCCGTAGGAGCGCTGGAAGCCGTCCAGCGAGGCCAGCCGCGAAACGCGCCCGACGCCGTCGGCGAGCAGCAGAGGCGCGCCGGCGCCCGGGTCGAACGTCCCCGTCAGGAGCAGTGGGTCGGTGCGCACCGCGCGGCCGACGATCACCAGTCCGAGCGCGGCGTCGGGAGCGGGGCCGGCACCGGGCGTTCCGTTGCCGACGACCAGGACCTCACAGCGGCGCGGTGTGCAGGCGGTGGGCGCCCTGCCCGAGGTGATCCGTACCGCGCCCGTCAGGTCGTCGGCCGCGCCGAGGAAAAACGATCCGCCTGTGGAGCCGAGCTGACGGAAGAGCACTTGGCCACGGGACGGGCTCGCGGCGAGCCGGGCCAGCCCCTGGCGGGCGGTGCGGTCCAGCGACGCGTACCGCTGGGCGGACAACCGCGAGCCGGAGTAGGACACCGTCAGGCTCCGCTCGCCCGGCTGCAGTTGCTGGATGCCGTGCCGCAGTGCCTGGGAGACGACGATCGTCGAGCTGCCCTGCGCCAGAACGGGCAGCACGGTGGCTGCCGCCACCCCCAGGGCGATGAGCAGCCGCCGCGCCGGCCGGTAGCGCAGACGCGGCCAGACGAGAAGCGTCACGGCGGCGACCCCCTCCCCCGAAACACGTGCGGTCGGGCCCGACCGGGCTGGAATTAACCGGTAGATTGGTGCCGAGAGGTTAGCACGCCCGGTAGCGGGGTGCGCCGGGGAGAGAGGTGGAGGGTGGCGTCGGTCGTCGTGGAGGGGCTCGTGCTGCCGGTCGCGCTCGGCGGGCACCCGGCTCTCGATTTCTGCAACACCCGCGCCGGTTGGGGCGAGCCGCGGCCCAAGGAGTACCTCGTCAGCCATGCCCACCTCCTGCTGTGGGCACGCGAGAACGGCCTGGTCACCGCACCCGCCGCGAAGCAGACCGACCAGGCCGCCGCGCACGCCCCCGCCGAGGCCACGGCTGTCCTCCGGCGTGCGGTGCGGTTCCGCGAGGCGCTCTACGACGTACTGGCCGGCCTGGCCCGGCCGGCCAACTGGGCAGCGGTCAGCGCCGAGGCCCAGCGGGCAGCCGCAGTGGCGGTGCTGCGGCCGGGCACACCCGCCGCCACCTGGGAGCTGCCGGTGACCACCGGGGCCGAACTCCCTCTGCTCGCCGTCGCACGGTCCGCCGCGGACCTCCTGACGACCCCGGCCGCCCGGACGGTCGCGGCCTGCCCCGGACACGGCTGCGGCTGGCTGTTCGCCGACCCGCGCGGTCGGCGCCGCTGGTGCTCGATGGCCCTGTGCGGCAACCGCGCCAAGGCCCGCCGCCACTCCGACCGCAACCGGCCCGCGCCCGCCATCACAGGCACCGCTGGGACATCAGCCGCTGGCGCGGCGGGCCGCTCCTTCACCCACGGAGATCCATCAGAAGGGCCCTAGACGCTGTATCCGCCGTCGACGCCCAGGGCCTGGCCCGTGATGAACCCGGCCCGGTCCGAGGCCAGGAACGCGACCGCTTCGGCGATGTCCATCGCCTCGCCGAAGCGGCGCAACGGGATGTTGCGCAGGGTGATCTTCAGCGCCGCCTCGTCGAGTTCGCCGGAACTGATCAGGCGCGCGGCTATCCCGTCGGTCAGCATCCCCGGCCCGACGCAGTTCACCCGGACGCCGAACCGCCCCTCCTCGGCGGCCAGCGCCCGCGCCACCGCCTCCACGGCCCCCTTCGTGCCCGAGGACAGCCCGTCGCGGACCGGGTACCGGCGGGTGGCCACGGTGGTGACGGCGACGATGCTGCCCCGGCTCTCCCGCAGCCTCGGTATCGCGGGATGAACGAGGTTGAAGAAGGCCGCCGCGTCCTCGACGAGCTGGGCGCGGTACTGACCGGGCGTCACCTTGCTCAGGTGCGTCATGGGCACATGCGGTCCCGCCGCGTACACCAGCGTATGGATGCCGCCGAAGGCCTCGGCGGCCTCGGCCACGGCCTTCGCCGTGGCCGATTCGTCGCTCAGGTCGAGTTGGAGCGCCAGCGCCCGCTGCCCGTGCCCCTTGATCTCTCCGGTGAGCCCGTCCGCCGCGGCCTGGTTGGCACGGTAGGTGAACGCCACGTCGCTGCCCCGCCGGGCCAGGGTGCGCACGATCGCGGCGCCGATGCCGCCGGTGCCGCCCGCGATGAGCGCGGCGCCGGCCTTGTCGGAGAAGTCCATGTGCTTCACAGCCCCAGGGATTTGGCGATGATGACCTTCATGACCTCGCTGGTGCCGGCGTAGATGCGGGCCACCCGCGCGTCCGCGTACAGCCGGGCGATGGGGTACTCCAGCATGTAGCCGTAGCCGCCGAACAGCTGCAGGCAGCGGTCGACGGCCCGGGCCTGCATCTCGGTGCAGAACAGCTTGACCTTCGCCGCGTCCGCGCCCGAGAGCCGGCCGTCGACGAGCTCCAGCACCGCGCGGTCGAGCATCATCTGCGCGGCCTCTATCTCGGTGGCCACCGCCGCGAGTTCGAACTTGGTGTTCTGGAAGGAGGCGACCGGCTTGCCGAACGCCTTGCGTTCCTTGACGTACTCGATCGTGGTGTTCAGCGCGGCCGTCGCCTGGGCGACCGACCCGACCGCCACCGTCATCCGCTCCTGCGGCAGGTTGCGTCCGAGGTAGCCGAAGGCCGCGCCCTCCTCGCCGAGCCGGTTGGCCACGGGGACCCGCACGTCGTCGAAGGACAGCTCCACGGTGTCCTGCACCTTGATGCCCATCTTGCTGAGGACGCGGCCGCGGGTGAAGCCGGGCATCCCGTCCTCGACGACCAGCAGGGTGAGCCCGGCCCGCCGGTCGTCGGGATCGGAGGCCGTACGCGCCACCACGATCACCAGGTCGGCCAGCAGCCCGCCGGTGATGAACGTCTTGGCGCCGTTGAGGACATAGTGGTCCCCGTCGCACACGGCGGTGGTACGGATGCCCGCGAGGTCGGAGCCGGTGCCGGGCTCGGTCATGGCGATGGCGGTCAGCAGCCGCCCGGCCGCGAGACCGGGGAACCAGCGCTCCCGCTGCTCCTGGCCGGCGTAGGCGAGGAGGTAGGGGAGGACGACCTCCAGCTGGGTCCGTACGGTGCCCAGGGTGACCAGGGCGCGGGCCGCCTCTTCCTGCAGCACGACGTTGTAGCGGTAGTCGTTGAGCCCCGCTCCGCCGTACTCCTCGGGGACGGCCATCCCCAGCAGGCCGAGGGAGCCGAGCTTTTCGAAGACCTCGCGGGGCAGCCGGCCGGCCTCCTCCCAGGAGGCGTAGTGCGGGACCACCTCCTTGGCCACGAAGGTCCGCACCAGCTGCCGGAAGGCCTCGTGGTCGGCGGTGAAGACATCTCTGCGCACGGCGTCTCCCGTCAGGATGCGAGCTCGACGAGGGTGGCGTTGGCTGTGCCGCCGCCCTCGCACATGGTCTGCAGGCCGTAGCGGATCCCGTGCGCCCGCATGTGGTGGACCATGCGGGTCATCAGGACCGCGCCCGAACCCCCCAGCGGGTGCCCGAGTGCGATGGCGCCGCCCAGCGGATTGAGCCGCGCCGGGTCGGCGCCGGTCTCGGCGAGCCAGGCGAGCGGCACCGGCGCGAAGGCCTCGTTGACCTCGAAGACGCCGACCTCCGACAGGCCGACGCCGGCCCTGAGCAGCAGCTTCTCCGTCGCGGGGATCGGGCCGGTGAGCATGAGCACCGGGTCGGAGCCGGTGACCACACCCGCGCGGTACCGCACGATCGGTGTCAGCCCCAGCTCGTGCGCCTTCTCGGCCGTCATCACCAGCAGCGCGGCCGCCCCGTCGGAGATCTGGGAGGAGTTGCCCGCGTGGATCACGCCGTCCTCCTGGAAGGACGGCTTGAGCTTGGCGAGCGTCTCGACGCTCGTCCCGCGCCGGATCCCCTCGTCGGCCTCCACTCCCGCCACGGGGACGATCTGCGCCTCGAAGGCCCCGCTGTCCTGCGCGGCTGCCGCCCGCTCGTGCGAGAGCGCGGCGAACGCGTCGACCTCGGTCCGGCCGAGGCCCCACTTCTGCGCGATGAGCTCGGCGGAGACGCCCTGGTTGAAGGAGAAGTCCTGGTAGCGGGCGAGCGCCCGGGGCCCGTACGGTGCACCGCCGGCCTTCGCGGCTCCCAGCGGCACCCGGCTCATGGTCTCGACGCCGCCCGCCACGACGACGTCCTGCTGGCCGGACATGACCGCCTGCGCGGCGAAGTCCAGCGCCTGCTGGCTGGATCCGCAGGCCCGGTTGACCGTGGTCCCCGGGATGGACTCGGGCCAGCCCGCCGCGAGCACCGAGTAGCGGCCGATGTTGCTCGACTGGTCCCCGACCTGGGACACGCACCCCCAGACCACGTCGTCGACGACCTCCGGGTCGATGCCCGTCCGCTCGACGAGGGCGTTCAGGACGACCGCCGACAGATCGGCCGGGTGGATCCCGGACAGCCCTCCGTTCCGCTTGCCGACGGCGGTTCGCACCGCCTCCACGATCACTGCCTCACGCATGGGAGCCTCCACTCTTCGGCCGGACGTGGCCGGCTTTCGGTACCGCCCAGTCACCGGTGAAGCGCGCGATGCGCTTCTCGGTGAAGGCGGTGTACGCCTCGGGGACGTCCGCCGTGGCGAAGTTGACCGTCTGGGCGCGCGCCTCGTTCGCGAGCGCGTCGCGCAGCGTGCGGTCGGGCCCCTCGTTCAGCAGAGCCTTGTTCTGGGCCAGCGCGACCGGGGGACCGGCCACCAGCCGGGCGCCGAGGTCGTCCACGAAGGCGTCGACCTCGGGCTCGGGCACCACCCAGGTGACCAGGTTCAGGGCCCTGGCCTCTTCCGCGTCGATCGTCTCGGCCAGCAGTGCGAGCCTCTTGGCCTGCTGCAGCCCCACGAGCCGGGGCAGCAGCCAGGAGCCGCCGAGGTCCAGGGACAGTCCGCGCCGCGCGAAGATCTGCGAGAACCTCGCCTCGGGCGTGGCCACCACCAGGTCGCACCCGAGCGCGAGGTTCCAGCCCGCGCCGACCGCGACCCCGGTCACCTTGGCGATCGTGGGGACCGGCAGTTCGTGCAGCAGCAGGGCGACCTCGCTGAGGGTGCGCATCCGGTACAGGGGGTGCGTGCTGCGCAGGCCGCCCGACACGTCGGCGCCGGAGCAGAAGGCGCCGCCCGCGCCGGTGACGACCAGAGCCCGCACCGCCCGGTCGTTCCCCGCCGCCATGAGGGCGTCCCGCAGGGCGCTCCACAGCTCGTCGTCGATGGCGTTCCTGCGGTGCGGCCGGTTCAGGGTGAGGGTGCGTACGCCGTCCGCGTCGGACGACAGCAGCACCGGCTCCCCGGTCACCGCACCACTCCCTGCTCGTGGAGGGCGGCGATCTCCGCTTCCGTCAGGCCGAGTTCGGCGAGCACGGCATCGGTGTGCCCGCCCAGTGCGGGAATCGCGCCCATCGGGGGGTCGAACCCGGCGATCACCGGCGGGGGCAGCAGCGCGGGCACCGGCCCGGACGGCGTGTCGATCTCCCGCCAGCGGTCGCGGGCGGCCAGCTGCGGATGGGCGAGGACGTCGTTGGCGGTGTTGTAGCGGGCGTTGCCGATCCCGGCGGCGTCGGCGCGGTTCTGGACGTACGCCAGATCGTGCCCCGCGCACCAGGCGCCGATCGCCTCGTCGAGGACGGGGCGGTGCTCGACCCGGCCGGAGTTGGTCCCGAACCGCGGGTCGTCCGCGAGGTCGGGACGGTCGAGCAACTCCCGTGCCAGGCGCTGCCATTCACGGTCGTTGGTGGTGCCGAGCACGACGGTGTGGCCGTCGGCGGTGCGGTAGGCGCCGTACGGCGACACCGCGGGCGAGCTCATGCCCAGCGGCTGCTGCTCGACGCCCGAGTGCCGGGTGTAGGTCAGCGGGTAGCCCATCAGCTCGGCCATGGTGTCGAACAGGCTCACCGCGACGGGGGCGGGGGCCTGCCCGCGTCCCTTGCCGTACAGCAGGGCCATGACCGACAGGGCGGCGTACAGGCCCGTGCACGCATCGGCCATCGGCGGTCCGGGCTTGGCCGGGGCCCCCGGGTGGCCGGTCACCGAGCAGACTCCCGACTCGGCCTGGACGAGGAGGTCGTAGGCCCGCTTGTGGGAGAGGGGGCCGCCGGGGCCGTAGCCGTCGATCTCCACGGGGATGAGCCCGGGGTGGCGCGCCTCCAGGTCGGCGGGTGAGATGCCCAGCTTGGCGGTGGCACCGGGGGCGAGGTTGGAGACGAGCACGTCGGCGCGGTCGAGCAGCCGGTGCAGGACCGCCATGCCGTCCGGCCGCTTCAGGTCCAGCGCCACCGACTCCTTGCCCCGGTTGACCCACACGAAGTGCGCCGCGAGGCCGCCCACCACGTCGTCGTAGTACCGGGCGAAGTCCCCGCCACCGGGGTGCTCCACCTTGATCACGCGGGCGCCGAAGTCGCCGAGCGTACGGGTGCACATGGGCGCCGAGATCGCCTGCTCCAGCGCCACCACCGTGACCCCGGCGAGCGGTCCGTGCGTCACGGGGTGACCTCCTGCTCGAACGCCTCGCGCAGTTCGTCCTTGAGTACCTTCTGGCTGGCGTTGCGGGGCAGCGCGTCGACGAACCGGATGTGCCGGGGGACCTTGAAGTTGGCCATGGCCTCCCGCGCCCACGCGATGATGTCGGCTTCGGTGACCAGGTGACCCGGCTTCACGACGACGAAGGCGCAGCCGACCTCGCCGAGCCGTTCGTCGGGGACCCCTATGACGGCGACCTGCCCGACGGGCCCGTAGGCGAGCAGCGTTCTCTCGATCTCGGCCGGGTAGGCGTTGAAGCCGCCCACGATGTACATGTCCTTCTTGCGGTCGACGATCAGCAGGTTGCCCGCCTTGTCGAGCCGCCCCACGTCACCGGTGTGCAGCCAGCCGTCGGCGTCGATGGTCGCGGCGGTGGCCTCCGGGTCGTCCCAGTAGCCCCGGGTGACGTTGTAGCCGCGTACCAGGATCTCGCCGGGGTCCGTCAGCGGGACCTCCTGGCCCTCGCCGTCGACGATGGCGACCTCGACGTCCGGGATCGGGCGGCCCGTCGTGGCGGCGACCGTCTCCTCGGAGTCCCCGATCCGGGTGGTCGTCACCAGGGCCGTCGACTCGGTCAGACCGTAGGCGCTCATGACGATGTCGAAGGACAGCTCCGACTTCATGGCGCGGATCAGCGATTCCGGGATGGTGGTGCCGCCGGTCATGGAGACCCGCAGCGACGACAGGTCGAACCGCGAGCGGTCCGGATGGTTGATCAGGTCCTGGAAGATGGTGGGCGGCCCCAGCAGGACGCTGACCTTCTCCTCGCTGATCAGCGCGAGCGCCCGCCCGGCGTCGAAGACCGCCATGGGGATGACGGTGACGCCGTGGATCAGGGAGGCGAGCCACCCCGCCTTGTAACCGAAGCAGTGGAAGAACGGCGGGATGACCAGAAAGCTGTCGGAGGAGGTGAAGGTGTACTCCTGCGACATCCAGCCGTAGGCCCGCAGCGACTGGCCGTGCGTGAGGATGACGCCCTTCGGGTGGCCGGTGGTCCCGGAGGTGAACATCACGTCGGAGATGTCGTCCGGGGTCAGCCGGTCGATGGCGGCGTGAACGAGCGAGGACGGCACGGCCTCACCGGCGCGCAGGAAATCGGGCCAGGACTGCCTGGCGGCGCCCTGCGGGCCGAGAATCGACACGGTCCTGCGCAGGGCGGGCAGGCCGGGGTCGGCGCTCATCAGCGCGACGATGTAGTCGTTGCCCAGGAAGGACGAGGCGAAGACGGCCTTCGCCTCGGACTTCCGCAGAATGTAGGAGAGTTCCCGCGCCTTGAACCTGGTGTTGAGCGGGACGACGATGCCTCCGGCCCCGTGAATGCCCAGCGCGGCCAGGATCCACTCCGCCGAGTTCGGGGCGCACAGCCCCACCCGGTCGCCCGGCTCGATTCCCAGGGCGATGGCGGCCTTCACCGCCGCCACCATCCCTTCCTCCAGTTCACGGAAGGTCCACCGACGGTCCCCGTCGACGAGGGCCACTGCGTCCCCGAACCGCAGGGCGGCACGTCTGACCACGTGGGGAATGCTCAGAAATTCTTCGTCATATCGCACGAGTGGCTCCTATCGGCCCGGCTCAGCCGCCCGACGGCAGGCGCAGGATCCGTTTCGCGATGATGTTCCGCTGGATCTGTGACGTCCCGCCGTACACGGAAGCGGCCCTGGAATAGAGGTAGTCCCCGAACAGCTCGCCGCCCTCCCCGAAGACCTCCTCGGGGAAGACCTTGAGCGCCGTCTCGTAGAGCCGCTGCTCGGTCCTGGTCATCAGGAGCTTGTCGACGGACGACTCCGGCCCCGCGACCTGCCCGCTGCGGCGCTCCGCCGTCCGGCGCCGGGCATGGGCCACCAGGACCTCGTAGTCCACTACACACCGCCCGATGTCGGAGACCAGCCCGTCCGGGAGCGCGCCCCGGCGGTCGTGGGCGATACGCCGCAGACGTTCGACCAGCAGCCCGTACTTGGAGATGTGGCCGGTGTCCAGCGCGTTGCGCTCGTAGGACACCGTGGTCATGGCAAGCGGCCAGCCGTCGCCCTCGGCGCCGATGCGCTCGTCGGCCCCGATGCGCACGTCGTCCAGGAACAGCTCGCAGAACTCGTCGTCGCCGTTGGCCGCCCGCAGCGGCCGCACCGTCACGCCGGGGCGGTCCAGCGGCAGGATGAACGCCGAGATCGACCTGTGCGGCGGCAGGAAGCGGTCGGTGCGGGCCAGCAGCAGGCAGAGTCCGGAGTACTGGGCGTAGCTGGTCCACAGCTTCTGGCCGCGGACGGTGTAGTGGCCGTCGTGGCGGTCGGCGAAGGTGGTCATCCCGGCCAGGTCCGATCCGGCTCCCGGCTCGCTGAATCCCTGGCACCAGACGTCCTCACCGGCGAGCATCCGGGGCAGCAGCCGCCCGCGCTGCTCCTCGGAGCCGAACTCCAGGAGGGCGTGGGCGAGATAGCCGATCCGGGGGACGCCCGGGGCGTGGCAGGCCCCGAGTTCGTCGCTGATCGCGACCTGGTGGAGCGCGGTGAGGCCCTGTCCGCCGTACTGCCGGGGGACGTCGAGGCCGACCCAGCCGCCGGAGTGGAGCAGACGGTGCCAACGGCGGAGGAAGACCGGGACCGGTTCGTCCGGCTGCCGCTGGGGGAGGGGGTGGTCGGCCAGCCAGGCGCGGAAGCGGCGGCGCAGCTGGTCGAGGTCGGCCGGGTCGCCGAAGTCCAGGGGGGTGTCGGTCATCGCACTGCCTCCGGTTCGGCCAGCGTCGTCAGCAGATCGGCCGTCGTCGCCAGCGTCGTGGCGCCCGTGAGGACCTTGCGCAGATACAGATGCGCGTCGTGCTCCCAGGTCTGGGCGATCCCGCCGAACACCTGCATGCCGGTGCGGACCGCTTCCAGGGCCGACTCGTTCACCTCGGCCTTCGCGACCCGCGCCGCTGTCAGCGCGGTCGCGGGCGGCTCGTTGTCCAGGCACCACGCGGCATACCGGGTGGCGCTGGTGCAGGCCTCCACCAGGACCGTGGCGTCGGCGAGGAGGTGCTGTACGGCCTGGAACGACCCGATCTCCCGCCCGTACTGCCGCCGTTCGCGGGCGTACTCGACGCTCTGCCGGACGAAGGAGCCCGCCGCGCCGACGAGTTCGCTGCTCACAATGACGAGCGCGTACGCCTGCCAGCGCCGCTTCAGCGCCGGTTCGAGCCGGCCGAGGGTCTTCGACGGGGATCCGGGCGGTACGGACCGGATGCCGCGCAGGAGGTCCGCGCTCGGTGCGGGCGCGCCCAGTGCGACGCCGGTCACCGTGCCGTCGGAGGTGACGCAGAGCGCTCCGTCGGCGCCCTCGCAGTCCCAGGCGACCAGCTCGCCGGGGTGTGAACCCGGGAAGCGCAGATCGCGGGCGAGCGCGATGGTGGGCGTCGTGCCGTGAAGCGACGGGGGTGCATCGTCGCCGAGAAGCCGGAGCAGCTCGGGGGCGAGGAGCGTCGTGCCGATCAGGGAGGTGGTCAGGGGCTGCTTGCCGTGCTCCTCGGCCAGCAGGGCGCACTCCTGGACGGTGGCGTCGGGCGGCGAGGTCCGGCGCAGTTCGCCGAGGCCCAGTTCGCCGAGCGCTTCCTGCGCGGCCGCGCGCGTCGCGGGTTTCACATCGGCCGAGCCGGCCCGGAAGCGGGTGGCGAAGGAGCGGAACATGTCGCGTACCAGCAGGAATTCCCCGGCCTCCACGGTCAGGCCTCCTTGGCCGTGGCCGCCGGCCGCCGCGCCCCGGACGCCAGTTTCTCGACGATCCGGATGTGGTCCGGGCTGGTCATCGTCTCGCGTTCGGCCGCCAACGCCGCCTCCATGCCGCCCCGCGTCAGCTGTTCCACCACCACGGCCAGGGCCATCTTCGTCGCGCGCAGAGCGTCCGGCGGCTGGGCCGCGAGGCGCCGGGCCAGCGCGAGGGCCTCGCTCTGGAGGTCCTCGGGGGGAACGGTGCGGTTCGCCAGGCCGAGTTCGACCGCGGTGGCGGCGGGTATCCGGTCCCCGGTGAACAGATACTCCTTCACGCGGAGCAGGCTCGTGAGCATGGGCCACAGGGTCACCCCGCCGTCGCCGGCCACCAGGCCGACCGAGACATGAGGATCGGCGAGGTAGGCGTCCTCGGCGATCAGCACCAGATCGCAGCCGAGGGCGAGACTGCACCCCAGCCCGACCGCGGGGCCGTTCACCGCCGCGATGACGGGCAGGGGGAAGCGCATCATCTCCGTCTGGATCATGCGGTCCAGACGGATCGACCGCTCCCGGAGCTCCCGATCGCTGTGGTGCCGCCGCAGGTGGTCGAAGTCGCCGCCCGCGCTGAACGCCCTGCCCGCACCGGTGAGGATCACGGCCCGCGCGCCCGGATCGTCCGCGAGCTCGCGCCACACCTCGGACAGCCGCCGGTGGAGCTCCTCGGAAACGCCGTTCAGCCGCTCGGGCCTGTTCAGCGTGACGATCCGGACATCGCCGTCGGCGGTCACGGTCAGGACGGAGTTCACCTCGCCCATGAGGACCCCATCTCCACTTCTCGCTCGGTGGCGGGATCGCCTCAGCCGTACGCCGTCACGACACTGACTCAGTCGCCCCAATCTCAGATGATATTAAAGGTCAGACCGAAGTTGCGTCAATAGTGCGGCGGAGTGTGGCCGGGTGTGGCCGTGGATCAGTCTTCGGCAGACTCGGACAATTCCACGCCCTCACGCCGGTCGATGTGGGCGATGGCATGGGCGAATCCGCACACATGCCGCGCCATTCGCCGCATCGCGGCCGGACTGTCCTGCTCGCGGATCGCATCGGTGATCTTCGTATGCGCGCGGGCGGTGATCTCGCGGATTTCCGCGTCCATGAACTGCTCGATATCCGTGGCGGCGTAGATCGCCTGCGACAGCGCGCTCATGAACCCGATCAGGAGTTCGTTGTCGCTGGTCTTCGCCACGGCATTGTGCCAGCGGATATTCGCCCGCAGGAATCGCGGAATGTCATCGCCCGCTTCGACGAGATCCCTGTTCGCGGCGTCCAGATCCGCGAGATCCTCGTCGGTACGGCGCTTCGCGGCCAGCGCGGCGCAGGTGGGTTCGATCGCTTCGCGGGTCTCATGCAGGGCTTCGAGCCGGATTCGCTGACCCCGGATGACCAATTGCACCGTGTTCGCGAGTGATTCACGGTTGGGCCGGTGCACGAAAGCCCCGCCGCCTCGCCCGGGCCTGATGCGGAGGAGTTTCTCGACTTCGAGAATGCGCAGGGCCTCCCGGACCGTCGCACGGCTCAGGCCCGTCTGCTCGACCAGCTGCCGTTCGGACGGCAGCGCCGTACCCTCGGTGAGCTCGCCGGAGAGAATCCGCTCGCGCACCTCCGCCGCCAGGACATCCGATGCCTTCGGGACCGTCAGTGTGTCGAAGCGCGGTCGAGGTCCATCGGACCTCTCATGACCCTCGGCCGCTCGGGAAGGGTGCTCGGCGCTCTGCATGGGTTCGGGCCTCTCGCGCTCGTCCGGACACCGATCCGCTGGCAGTGATCGGCGCCGCCACTTTGGCTGAACCATTCAACATAATACGGGAGCGGGCTGTCACCCGATCACCCGTTCCGCTGCAGAGCGCCCCCGCCGCCCCTCACATCACCATGCCGCCGTCCACCGGCAGCACCTGGCCGGTGATGAAGGACGCCGCGTCCGAGGCGAGGAAGACAAAGCTGCCGGCTATCTCCTCGGGCTCCGCCCATCGCCCCAGCGGTATACGCGCGAGCATCGTGGCCGCGAACTTCTCGTTGGTGCGTATGGTCTCGGTCATCGGGGTGGCGGCCAGGGGCGCGAGCGCGTTGACCTTCACCTGCCTGCGCGCCAGTTCACGGGCCAGGGACTTCGTCAGGCCGATGATTCCGGCTTTGGCGGCGGAGTAGTTCACCTGGCCGAGAGTGCCGACGATTCCGGCCGACGACGTGACATTGATGATCCGGCCCGTGCCGTCGGTGGGGAGGAAGGGGAGTGCGGCCTGAGAGCAGTGAAAGGCGCCCATCAGGTGAATGTCGACCATCAGGCGGAACTCTTCCTCCTGGAGTTTCTCGAACATCGCGGGCGCCGTTGCCCCCGCGTTGTTGACCAGAATGTTCAGGGTCCCGTTGGTGAGAGCGGCGGCCCTTTCCGCCGCGGAATCGGCGGCCGCCCGGTCCCGTACATCCAGTGCGACGCTTTCCGCCCGCGCACCCGTGGCGGATATCTTCTCCGCCACGGCCGCGGCGGCCGGCCCGTCGATGTCGGTCACGAGCACCGCCGCTCCCGCCAGGGCGAGAGCCTGTGCGACCGCGGCGCCGATACCGCCCGCGGCTCCCGTGACCAATGCGGAGCGTCCGGTGAGGTCGAACAGTCCGGTAGTGGCGGTCATCAATAGCTCCTCGGCATTCCCAGAGTGTGCGATCCCAGGTAGTTCAGAATCATTTCCTGGCTGATCGGCGCGATCTTCATGAGGCGGGCCTCACGGAAATAGCGGGCGACGTGGTACTCCTCGGAGTAGCCCATGCCTCCGTGGGTCTGCAGCGCGCGGTCGGCGGCGGTGAATCCGGCTTCCGCGCAGAGGTACTTGGCGGTGTTCGCCTCCCGCCCGCACGCCTTGCCGTTGTCGTAGAGCCAGGTCGCCTTGCGCAGCACCAGCTCGGCCGCGTCCAGGCGGGTCAGCGAGTCCGCGAGCGGGAACTGCACGGCCTGGTTCATGGTGATCGGCCTGCCGAACACCACACGCTCGTTGCCGTACTTGACGGCCTTCTCCAGCGCCACCCTGCCGATCCCGAGGGCCTCGGCGGCGATCAGCATGCGCTCCGGGTTCAGGCCGTCCAGGAGATACCGGAACCCCTGGCCCTCCTCGCCGACGCGGTCCTCGACCGGCACCCGCAGGTCGTCGATGAACAGCTCGTTCGAGGTGACGGCGTTGCGGCCCATCTTCGGGATCGGGCGGATGTCGATCCGGCTCCGGTCCAGATCGGTGAGGAAGAGCGTCATCCCGTCGGTCTTCTTGGCGACCTCGCCGGCCTTCGTCGTACGGGTCAGCAGCAGGATCTTCTCGGATTCCATGGCTTTGGAGATCCAGACCTTGCGGCCGTTGACGATGTAGTGATCGCCCTCCCGCCGGGCGAACGTCGTGATGCTCGCCGTGTCCAGACCGGCTCCCGGCTCGGTCACTCCGAAGCAGACATGCAGATCCCCCGCGGCGATGCGGGGCAGCGTCCGTCGCTTCAGCTCCTCGGAGCCGTGCACGACCACGGGCTGCATCCCGAAGATCGACATGTGGATCGAGCTGGCGGCGTTCATACCGCCGCCGGACCGCGCGACCTCTTCCAGCAGCAGCGTGGCCTCGGTGATGCCCAGGCCGTGACCGCCGTACTCCTCCGGGATGGTGAGTCCCAGCCACCCGCCGCCGGCGACGGCGGCGTAGAACTCGGCGGGGAACTCGTGGTCCCGGTCCTTCTCCATCCAGTACCGGTCGTCGAAATCGCGCAGGAGTCCTGCGACCGCCTTGCGGATGGTCTCCTGATCTTCGGTCAGCTCAAAGTCCACAATATGGACACCTCCATGACCCGGTTGATGTTGAAAGATATCAAAGGTCAGACCGATTGGGTAGTACTTCGTGGCGTGCCTGCGCCGGTGGCGTCGCATCTGTACCAGGCCCGGGCAAAACTGTCCCTGACCGGCCACGGAGCCTCCGAAAAAACCCGTTGGCGGACCACGGCGACCACTGCTACTTTTCCGGAGGCCGTGCGAGAGAACGAGGAGGTGGTACCCGTGAACGCAGTATCGACATGGGTGCTCCCCTCCGGGGTTACGGTCGGGCGATAGGTCGTCCGGGAGCGCCGTTCACGAGCACTCCCGAAAGGCACGACCATGCAGTTCACTTCCGAACAGCACCTCGACAGCGGCGTCCTGGAACGCGAATTCACCCTCGGCGAGATCCCCGGCACCCTGTGGACGCCTGAATCCGCCGCACCGGCCCCGCTGATCCTGATGGCCCACAACAACGGCCTGCCCAAGAGGGAACCCCGGCTGGTGGCCCGGGCCCGGCGCACCGCGGCCTCCGGCTACGCGGTGGCCACCATCGACGCCGCCGGGTGCGGCGACCGGCCCCGTTCCGCCGCCGACGAGCAGGCCCGCGCCGACCTCCGCCGGGCGATGCAGGCCGGCGAGCCGGTCGACGAGATCTTCGAGTCCTTCATCGGCCCGCTGGTCGAAAAGGCGGTCCCGGACTGGCGGACCACCCTGGACGCCCTCCTTGCGCTGCCCGAGATCGGCGGCCCGGTCGGGTACTCGGGGTGGACCGCCGTCGGCATTCGGCTGGCGGTGGCCGAGCCGCGCATCGCGGCCGCCGGTTTCTTCGCCGGGGGTTACGTGCCCCGCGCCCAGCGCGAGGAGGCCCGGCAGGTCACCGTTCCGCTGCTGCTCCTGCTGCAGTGGGACGACGAAGGGAACCCCCGGCAGCGGGCCCTGGACCTGTTCGACGCCTTCGGCACCAAGGAGAAGACGCTGCACGCCAATCTGGGCGGGCACACCGGCACCCCGTGGTTCGAGGTGGAGGACGGGCACCGGTTCTTCGGCCGGCACCTGAAGTGAGGCCGGGCCGCCGGGCCGGCAGCAGCCGGTAGGCGCTGTCGGCCAGGATGCCGTCATCGAGGACAGGTCCCGGCCCTCCTCGATGGCGGTGGCCGGCAGATGGCGCTCGACCACCAGCGCCCGGGCCGGGCCGGGGTTGGTCCAACATGGCCGAGTGGAGGGCCTATTGACCGCGTTGCGGGCATCGCAGTACCGTCGCCGCCGACAGTAAGGAAACTTTCCTGTCAATCTGGAGGAGCCAGTGTCCACGGCCAGACTCGTGGTGGCAGCCGGCGTGCTGGCCGCCACGCTTGCGATCCCGTCCCAGCCGGCGCAGGGCGCGGCGGCGCCCCAGGTGCGGGTGGACCAGGCGGGCTACCTGCCCGGCGAGGTCAAACACGCCTACCTCATGACGGCCGGCCAGGTCTCCTCGTCGACGTACAGCGTGATCGACGCGTCCGGGAAGACGGTCCTCACCGGATCCGTCGGATCGGCGAGCCGGGGGTCGTGGAACTCCTCGTACAAGGACGTCTATCCGATCACCTTCAGCAGGCTCACCACCCCGGGCGTCTACCGCCTCCGGGTCGGCGGCGGGGCCGTCGCGGTCTCCCCGGTGTTCAGGATCGAGAGCCCGGCGGCGCTGTACGGGCGGCTGGCCGCCGACGGGGTGACGTTCTTTCAGACGCAGCGCGACGGCTCCGACGTCATCCCCGGCGCCCTCGGCCGCAAGCCGGCGCACCTCAACGACGCCCGCGCGGCCGTCTATCAGGTCCCGCACTACGAGACCGACTCCGACGTCATCACGGACACCGGCCTCACCCGGATCGCCGGACCGGCCGTGGACGCCGAGGGCGGCTGGTTCGACGCCGGGGACTACCTGAAGTTCACGCACAGCACGGCCTACGCCGACGCGCTGCTGTTCGCCTCCCAGCGGGCACTGGGCGCGGCCGCGCCCGCCGCGCTCGGAGCCGAGGCCAGGCACGGTGTGGACTGGCTGGACAAGATGTGGGACCAGAAGACGAAGACGCTCTACATCCAGGTCGGCATCGGCTCGGGCAACGAGGCCGGCACGTTCACCGGCGACCACGACCTGTGGCGGCTGCCAGAGACGGACGACGCCGACACCTCGTCCGCCGACCGCTTCGCCACCGCCCACCGCCCGGTCTTCCGGGCCGCCGCGCCCGGCGCCAAGGTCAGCCCGAATCTCGCCGGCCGGGTCTCCGCCGCCTTCGCGCTCGCCGCACAGGTCGACTCGGTCCGGCACCCCCAGCGGGCCGCCGCCGAGTACCGGGCCGCGACCTCGCTCTACGCGATGGCGAACACCGCCAGTCCGCCCGACCCGCTGACCACCGCGCTGCCCCACGCCTTCTACCCGGAGGACACCTGGCGCGACGACATGGAGTTCGGCGCCTCCGAGATCGCCCTGGCCGCCCAGAAGCTGGGCCACGACCCGGCCTCGTATCTGTCCGCCGCCGCGACCTGGGCCAAGAGCTACATCGCGGGCGACACCGGCGACACATTCAACCTCTACGACACCAGCGCCCTCGCGCACGCCGACCTCATCCAGGCGATCCACGCGGCCGGAAACCCCTCCGGGCTCGCCGTCACCGCCTCCGACCTCGTGCGCGACCTCAAGCGCCAGGTGCGCACCGGCGCCACCCGCTCCGCCGCCGACATCTTCCGCGCCGGCGGCGTCTACACGGACTTCGACGCCGACTCGCACACCTTCGGCTTCCTGACCACCGAGGCGCTCTACAAGCAGGCCGGCGGCGACAGTTCGTACGACACCTTCGCCACCGACCAGCGCAACTGGCTGCTCGGCGCGAACGCCTGGGGCACCAGCTTCATGGTCGGCGAGGGCACCACCTTCCCCCGCTGCATGCAGCACCAGGTCGCCAACCTCAAGGGCAGTACTGACAGCTCCGCGCCGATCGCCACCGGAGCGGTCGTCAACGGCCCCAACAGCACGGACCAGTTCTCCGACGGGCTCGGCGACTACCAGGACGGCATGACCAAGTGCCCGGCGAGCGGCGATCCGTACGACACGTACACCGGGCACGGCAGCCGGTACGTCGACGATGTCCGTTCGTGGCAGTCCAGCGAACCGGCCCTCGACATGACCGTCAGCGCCGTCGCGGGCGCGGCGTTCCAGCTGGGCGGCGCAGAGGCCCTAAGCCCTGTCGTCAAAATCCCGCCTGTCCCGCGACGCCGCAGTGACATCAGCCGCTGGCGCGGCGGGCGGTGCCTCGCTGCGTTGTCGAATCGCCCGAGTAGCCCACTACGAGAGCGAATCTCCGCCTTGGGCCTAGTGGTCGAAGAGTGGTTGCTCTGTGAACGTTCCCAGCTTGTGACGAATGTATGTACAGCGGATCTCATCTCCCTTACTGTGAACGCTCACAGCCCTCCGGTGTGTCCATGCCAGGCCATCGAAAGGAGCTGAACTCCCCTTCCCGCAACTCGACAAGGAGGTCGGGATGACCGCGTCCAGCCTCGGCCGCACCGCGAAAATCGCCCTGCTCCTGGCGGCGGTCGCCCTGCCGGCGACCACGCTCACCACGTCCACCAGCGCCTCCGCCGCGAACTCGCTGAGCATGCTCGGCGCCGATGTCTCGACCGCGCAGCGCGCCCTCGACCTCGGCGCCAAGTACTACGACGCCAGCGGCACAGCCAAGGACCCGCTCGACATACTCAAGGGCGCGGGCGTCAACTACGTGCGCCTGCGCGTCTGGAACAACCCGGCCAGCGGCTACAACAACAAGGCCAAGGTGCTGGCGTACGCGAAGACGGTGAAGGCCAAGGGCCTCAAGCTGCTCGTGGACTTCCACTACTCGGACACGTGGGCCGACCCCGGTAAGCAGTACAAGCCGGCGGCCTGGTCCAGCCATGGCATCAGCCAGCTGCAGACCGACGTATACAACTACACCTACGACGTCTGCAACAGCCTCAAGGCCCAGGGCACCACGCCGGACAGCGTCCAGATCGGCAACGAGATCAACGTCGGCATGCTGTGGAACGACGGCAAGGTGGTCAACAACGACTTCACCAACCTCAGCCTGCTCCTCAAGTCCGGCTACAACGCGACCAAGGCCTGCAACAGCGGCACCAAGGTGATCATCCACACCGCGGACGCCGACAGCGACAGCAACGCGCGCTGGTTCTACGACGGGATCAAGGCGAAGGGCGTCAGCTGGGACATCACCGGGCTGTCGTACTACTGCATGTGGCACGGCACGCTGGCCAACATGGGCAGCGTCGTCTCCGACATGAAGTCCCGGTACGGCAAGGACGTCATCATCGCCGAGACGGCCTACCCCTTCACCACGGGGAACGCGGACAGCACCGCCAACTCCGTCACGTCGGGATGCTCGGGCTATCCGCTCACCTGGGCGGGCCAGGGCGCGGAGTTCACCGCCGTGCAGAACACGGCCCGCAGCGCTGGCGCGATCGGCGTCTTCTACTGGGAACCGACCTGGTACGCGGTCACCGGCAACGGCTGGGATCCGGCCGACATCAGCAACAGCGGGGACGGCTGGGACAACATGGCCACCTTCGACTGGACCGGCCACATCAACCCGAACGTCAAGTGGACCTCTTAGCCCGTACGAGCAACCGGTGATCCGGTGAGCCCCGACCAGGGCTCACCGGATCACCCGCGTTTCAGCTGCGACGACCGGGCGCCGGACCAGGTCATGGGCGCAGGATGGGGGTGTGGCACCGGCACCCACGCCGCACCATGCCACGTACCTCATCGAACGGAGCGGGACCATGCGCGAGTTCCTGGTCGAGATCACCACCACCGTCCCCGAGGGCACCGGCCAGGACGAGGTCGACCGCCGGCGCGCCGCCGAGGCCGTACGCGCCGGGGAACTGGCCGCGACCGGCAACCTGGCGCGGCTGTGGCGCCCGGTCGGCGAGCTGCGCAGCATCGGCCTGTGGCGTGCCGCCGATGAGGAGGAGCTTCACGAGAAGGTGCTCGGGACGCTGCCGCTGCGCCCGTGGATGTCGTTGCACGTCACCCCGCTGGAACCCCATCCGAACGACCCGCACGGCCCGAAGGTGTGAGCGCGCGAACCCCGCTGCGGCAGAATCCGTTACTGATCGACGTGCAGCGCCACCGATGCCTCTGACGGGGAGCCGTTCATGACCACACCGCAGGACCTGTTGATCGTCGCCATGGACGTGGTGCCCAGCCGTCCCCTGGAGCCGGGCGATCTGTCGCTCGCCCTCGCGGGAGCCGAGGTGATCGATCTCATCGAGGCCCAGGCGCTCACACTCGACGGCGACCGCATCGTGCCGGGCGCCCCTCGGACACTTGCCGACCCGCTGCTGGACGGGGCCGCGTCGTCCCTCGTCCGGCAGGTGCCCTACGAGTCGGTCGAGGACTGGCTGTGGCGGCGGGGCCGGGGGCTGTCGCTGGCCTACCTGGCCTCTTTGGAGGCGGAAGGGCACGTCACCCGCAAACGCGGTCGCTGGCTGCCGATCCGTACCGGCCGGACGGCACTGGCCGACTCACCCGCCCGCCGCCACGCGGCGGACCGCTGGACGTCCGGTGAGCCCGTCCTCGCCGTCCTCGCGGCCGCCGTCGGGATCCATGACAAGCCGACCGAGGACTTCCCGGGTGTGGCCGACGAGGCGGTCGTGACGGTGCTCGCCGCGGTCGGCGACGCGGTGATGGAACTGGAAGCCGTACGGCAGCGCAAGGCCATCGAGGACGCGGCCTTCGACAACATCTGGCGAGGCCAGTGACGTCGCCGCGATCGGTCACCGCGCGCGGGAGCGGATCGATTCGATGAGGAGGTCGACGGCGAGCCGGAAGTTGTCGGGGGAGTCCAGCGGCGGGATGTCGTCGATCAGCGCGGCCAGGTTCGGGTACGTCTGCGGGGGCAGTGCCCGGTAGTCGACCTGCCAGGCGCGCAGGTCGGCCTCGCGGGCCGGGGCGTCCAGGGCGTGCAGGGCGGCCTCCATGCTGGAGTAGGCCAGTACGGTGTCGGCGAAGACCCGGTAGCAGCGGGCGGCGTCGCGGTCCGGCAGCCCGGCGCGGCGCATGCAGCCAAGGATGTGCTCGACGACCTCGAACTCGTGCGGGCGGCGCGTGGTGCGGGCCGCGACGAGTTGGCCGACCTGCGGGTGCGCCATGAAGGCGCCCCGGATGCGCTGGGCGACGGTGCGCAGGTCCTCGGCCCAGTCGTCGGTGACGGGGAGACCGCCCGCGGTGGTCTCGGCGTGCAGGGCGTCGGTGAGGGCGAGGAGCAGCTCGTCCTTGTCGCGGAAGTGGCGGTAGATGGCAGTGGGGTGGGCGTCCAGCTCCCGGCCCAGGGCCTCGAAGGTGAGTGACTCGATCCCGGCGCGGTCGCAGATCCGCAGGGCGGCCTCGGTGATGACCTGCTGGTTGAGACTGCCCCGGGGCCGCCGGGCGCGTCCCGGGCCCGCCTTGGGGGTGGCCGCCATCCCGCCGTGTCCTCTCGTCGCCCGTTGTCGTTCATCGCCACGATAGTCGATGCCATTGACTATGGGACTGACTATCTTCCACACTGGCGGCTCAGCGGCCCAGCGGGCGATCGCAGCCGAGGAGAGGACTCCCGACCTTGTCCACCGACGACGCCGATCTGCTGATCACCGGCGCCCGGGTACGTCTCGGCGAGGGCCGCTGGGTCTCCGCCCTGGCGGTCCGGGGCGGCCGGATCCACGCACTCGGGGACGAATCCGAACTGCGCGGCCTGGCCGGACCCCGTACGCGGGTGGTGCACACGCCCGGCGGGCTGGTCGTCCCCGGCTTCCAGGACAGCCACATCCACGCGCCCTTCGCCGGACGCAACCGGCTCCGCCTGTGGCTCAACGACCTGGCGGGCCGGGCGGCGTACCTGGATGCCATCAGCGCGTACGCGGCCGCGCATCCCGAGGAGCCGTGGATCATCGGCGGCGGCTGGGCGATGGAGTACTTCCCCGGCGGCGCCCCGCGCAAGGAGGACCTGGACGCGATCGTCCCGGACCGCCCGGTCTTCCTCTTCAACCGGGACGTCCACGGAGCGTGGGTGAACTCCCGCGCGCTGGAGGCCGCGGGCATCGACCGGGACACCCCGGATCCGCCCGACGGCCGTATCGAGCGTGACCCGGCCACTGGCGAGCCCACCGGCACGCTGCACGAGGGCGCCGCGTACCGGGTCGACGCCGAGGTCGTGCCCGCGCCGGGGGAGGAGGAGTGGCGGGCGGCGATCCTGCACGCGCAGGCGTATCTGCACTCCCTCGGCATCACCGGCTGGCAGGACGCCTGGGTCACCCCGGGCACCCAGGCCGCCTACCAGTCGCTCGCCGCCGACGGCCGGCTGACGGCCCGCGTGGTGGGCGCCCTGTGGTGGGACCGGCACCGCGGCCTGGAGCAGATCGACGAGCTGCGCGAGCGGCGCGAACAGGGCCTCGCGGTACGCGCACCCGGCGCGGCGCTGGGCTCCGGCTTCCACCCCACCACGGTGAAGATCATGACCGACGGGGTGCTGGAGAACCACACCGGAGCCCTGCTGGAGCCGTACTGCGACGGCTGCGGCGGCCACACCGACAACCGGGGCCTGAGCTACCTCCCGTACGAGCTGCTGCGGCAGGCCGTCACGACCCTCGACCGGCACGGCTTCCAGGTCCACCTGCACGCCATCGGCGACCGCGCCGTGCGCGAGGCCCTGGACGCCGTCGCCGCCGCCCGCGCCGCCAACGGGCCGGGCGGCGACCACCGGCACCACATCGCCCATGTCCAGCTCGTCCAGCCCGAGGACGTGGGGCGCTTCGCCGAACTCGGCGTGGTCGTCAACTGCCAGGCGTACTGGGCCCAGAGCGAGCCGCAGATGGACGAGCTGACCATCCCCTACCTCGGCCCCGAACGGGCCCGGATGCAGTACCCCTTCGCCGACCTGCTCGCCTCCGGCGCGCGCCTGGCGATGGGCAGCGACTGGGCGGTCACCACGGCCGACCCGCTGGAGCAGATCGAGGTCGCCGTCACCCGCACCGACCCCGCGCACCGGGGCAACGAGCCCTTCCTTCCCGGACAGCGGCTGCGCCTGGACGACGCGCTGGACGCCTTCACCTCGGGCTCGGCGTACGTCAACCACGACGAGCAGGGCGGCGCCCTGGAAGTCGGCCGTCGTGCCGACCTGGCGCTGCTGGACACGGACCTGTTCGCACCCGGCGCGCCGCCCGTCGCCGACGCCCGGGTCCGGCTCACGGTGGCGGCGGGGAAGGTCGTGCACGATGAGGGGCTCTGAGCAGCGGATGGACCGGCATGACTTCTTCGCCGAGCCGGACCTGCCGCGCCCGGAGGTGGGTTCCGGTACGGCCGAGGCCGTCGCGGGGGAGTACTTCGGGGTCGGCGGGCGCTTCCGTGAGGTCGGCAGCCAGCAGGACCGCAACTTCGTGATCGACGGCCCGGCGGGACGGTTCGTCCTCAAGATCGCGAACCCGGCCTTCTCCGACGCCGAACTCGCCGCCCAGGACCACGCGTTGCTGCACCTAGGGTCTGTCCGGGCCGGCACCGCGCCGGACCTGGTGATCCCGCGGCCCCAGCCCGCCCGGGACGGCGGCTTCGTCGCCCGGTTCGAGTCCGGCGGGGTCGCCCTGCGGGCCCGGCTGCTCAGTTTCGTCCCCGGCAGACCTCTCGCGGACGCCGCGTATCTGGCCCCGGTGGTCATGGCCCGGCTCGGCGACCTCGCCGCCCGGGTGGCGTCCGGACTGGCCGACTGCCGCCACCCCGGGCTCGACCGCACCCTGCAGTGGGACATCCGCAACACCCGCCGGGTCCACGAGACGCTCGCCGGTCATGTCGCCGATCCCGACCGGGCCGCGATCCTGCGCCGGGCCGTCGAGGACTCCTGCGACCGGCTGGACGCGCTCTCCCCGGAGCTGCGCGTCCAGCCGGTCCACGGCGACATCACCGACGACAACGTGGTCTGCGTACAGGACAGGGACGGCCGCCCGGCCCCCTCCGGCGTCATCGACTTCGGCGATGTCGGCCTCGGCTGGACCGTCGCCGAACTCGCCACCGCCTGTGCTTCGTTGCTGCACCACACGCCCACCCGGCCGCTGGCGGTGCTCGCCGCCGTACGGGCCTTCCACGCGGTCCTTCCGCTCACCGGGCCCGAACTCGCCGCCCTGTGGCCCGCGATCACCGCCCGTACCGCCGCGCTCGTGGTCAGCGGCCTCCACCAGGGCCGCATCGACCCCGGCAACGCGTACGTCCTGCGGGCCCAGGAGCAGGAGTGGCGGGCCTTCGAGGCCGCCGTCTCCCTGCCCGCGGAGGTCGCGCACGCCGCGATCCGGGCAGCGCTGGGACTGCCGGTGCCGGCGGCCCGCCCCCCGGCCGTCCGGGCGCCGCTGCTCCCGGGACTCGCCGCCGGGGCCCCGGCGGCGGTCCTCGACCTGTCCACGCTCAGCCCCGACCTCTCCGACGGCGCCTGGCTGGCCCCGGACGCCGAGGCCAGCCTCGCCGCCCGCCAGGGCGTCGCGATCGCCCGGCATGGCGAGGCCCGGCTGACCCGGACCCGTCTGCACAGCGCGGAGGCGCCCGCCACGATCGCCCTCGGCGTGGAGGTGTTCTGCGCCCCCGGCAGCGCTGTGACGGCCCCCTTCGCGGGGGTCGTACGCTCCGAGGCGACCGGCCTGGTCCTGGCGGGCACCGACGCGGACCTGCACCTCACGGGACTGCGTACGCCACCGGCCCCCGGACAGCGCCTAGGGTCTGTCCGGTCGATCTTGCCCGGGTCCGCGACGCCTGGCGCGGCATCTCGCGGCGTTGCCGGAGCGCCCTCAGGAAACCACCCTGAGGGCGCTCCGGCGCCTTGCGATGCACCGCACCAGACGCCGCGGCCTGTCCGACCAAGATCGACCGGACAGACCCTGGCCCCCGGCGCCGGGCTGGGCGAGGTCGGCGACGACGGCAGGCTCCACGTCCAGCTGTGCACCCTGCCCGGCACGGTGCCGCCCGCCTACGCCACCGCCGAGTCCGCCCTCGCCTGGCTCACCGTCTGCCCCGACCCCTCGCCGCTGCTCGCCCCGGACCGTACGACCGCGCGCGAGGAGCCGTCCGAGCCATCCGGCGCGGAGCTGCTGCGGCAACGGGGCGCGGCCGTGGCCGGCGTCCAGGAGCACTACTACGACAACCCGCCCCGCATCGAACGGGGCTGGCGCCAGCACCTCACCGACCTCGACGGCCGCACCTACCTGGACATGATCAACAACGTGGCCTCCATCGGCCACGCCCACCCCCGCCTCACCGCCGCCGTCGCCCGCCAGTGGGACCTGCTCAACACCAACTCGCGCTTCAACTACCGGGCCGTCTCCGATCTCGCGCGACGCCTCGCCGGTCTCCTCCCGGATCCGCTCGACACCGTCTTCTTCGTCAACAGCGGCTCCGAGGCCGTCGACCTCGCGCTCCGGCTCGCGCAGACCTTCACCGCGCGCAAGGACGTCATCGCCGTCGCCGAGGCGTACCACGGCTGGACCATCGGCTCCGACGCCGTCTCCACCTCCCTCGCCGACAACCCCCGCGCCCTCACCACCCGCCCCGACTGGGTGCACACCCTCCTCGCCCCCAACACCTTCCGCGGCGAGTTCCGCGGCCCCGACGCCACCGCCCGCTACCTCGCCGACGCCCACCGCGTCATCGACGCCGCCATCGCCGACGGCCGCCCGCCCGCCGCCTTCATCTGCGAGGCCCTCTACGGCAACGCCGGCGGCGTACCGCTCCCGCCCGGATACCTGCCCGCGGTCCACGACGCCGTCCGCGCGGCCGGGGCCCTCTGCATCGCCGACGAGGTCCAGGTCGGCTACGGCCGCCTCGGCCACCACTTCTGGGGATTCCAGCAGCAGGGCGCGACCCCGGACATCGTCACCGTCGCCAAGGCCATGGGCAACGGTCATCCCCTCGGCGCGGTCATCACCCGCCGCGACATCGCCGACGCCTTCGCCGAGGACGGCTACTTCTTCTCCTCGGCCGGCGGCAGCCCGGTCAGCTGCGTCGTCGGCCTCACCGTCCTGGACGTCATCGAGGACGAGGGCCTCCAGGCGAACGCCGCCAGGACCGGCGACCACCTGCGCCGCGGCGTCGAGACCCTGGCCCGCGAACTCCCCCTGATCGGCGCCGTCCACGGCATGGGCCTCTACCTCGGCATCGAACTCGTCCGGGACCCAGGCACCCTCGAACCCGCCACCGAGGAGACCGCCGCCATCTGCGAACGCCTCCTCGAACTGGGCGTCATCGTCCAGCCCACCGGCGACCACCTGAACGTCCTCAAGATCAAGCCCCCGCTGTGCCTCACCACCGAGAGCGCCGACTTCTTCGTCGACGCACTGGCCCGCACCCTGCGCCACGGCTGGTAGGCATGCAGACGAAGGAGAAGAACGGCAGATGCCCCAACAGCTCGTCGACAAGAACGCGGAGGGCCGCGACGCCCGCCAGTACCACATAGGCATCGCTCCCGGAGAGGTCGGCAGCGTCGCGCTCCTGCCCGGCGATCCGTTCCGCGTTCCCCTCATCGCCGAATTCCTCACCGATGTGCGGGAGGTCGCCCACAACCGGGAGCACCGGACGATGACGGGGCTGTACAAGGGCAAGCTGATCACCGCCACCTCGACGGGGATGGGGTGCCCCTCCACGGCCATCGCGGTGGAGGAACTGGCCCGTGTGGGCGTCACCTCCTTCATCCGCGTGGGGAGTTCGGCGGCCCTGCAGCAGGGCATCGAACCCGGCGACCTGCTCGTCAGCGAAGGGGCGCTCCGCAACGACGGCACCACCGCCGCCTATGTGCACCCCGGATACCCCGCGGTCCCGGATCTGTCCATCGCCCTGGAGCTCAGACGCACCGCGGAGCGCCTGCAGACAGCGCGCGGAGGGTTCCGCGTCCACTCGGGCATCAATGCCTCCGATGACGCCTTCTACGCAGAGGGCCCCGAGTGGATCGGCCGGCTCAGCGGCATGGGCATTCTCAACGTGGAGATGGAGGCCTCCGCCCTCTACGTCGTGGCGAGACTTCGCGGACTGCGCGCCGGCATGGTGTGCGCGTGCTCCAGCAACCTCGTGGCGGGCGCGAGCCTCTACGACGAGAAGAACGCCCGCCTCAAGGACGGCTGGGTGCGCAGCATCGAGGTCGCCCTGGACACCGCGGTCGCCCTCGACCTGTGACACGGGGCCGGTCCTAGGGCTGCTGACCGCCGGGTGCCGGGCCGGGCCGCAGGCCCCGGCGGGAGGCGGCCCAGTCCTGCAGTTCGGAGGTCGCCGTGCCCTCGACCTCTTCCTGCAGTTGGCGGCGGCTTTCCTCGTCGCGCTCCGAGAGCTCGTAGCGACGGATCGCCAGACGCAGCCGTGACCAGGCTTCGGCGGCGAGCACGTAGCGCTCGTTGTGGTTGAAGACCTGGCGGTAGCCCCCGATGAAGACCGCCGCGCCGGCCACCGTGGCGGTGACGGCCGCGGGGGCGGAGATGCCGGCGGTGACGACGGTGGCGGCTCCGGCGAGCAGCCCGGCCAGTTCCGTGGCCCGGTTCGCCCTGCGCGCCGTGTCGCGCGACCGTGCGTACCAGGCCAGGTCCTCCAAGGCCACTGCCAGCAAGGGATCGTCGGGGTCGCCGCCGGTCAAGGACGGTTGGTTTCTGGCCACTTGAGTATCCTGCCGGAAGCGCCGCCCCACGGCCATCGGCTGATCAGGGCGCCGGGTCGCCCAGGACGGCAAAGACGCCGCGGCTCTCGCCGCCGTCCGGCAGGCGCCACCCGGCGGTGACGTAGCCCTGGGCCCCGGCCGGGTTCGTGCCGGGGGCCTGCGGATCCGGCTCGAGGACGCGGGTCACCCGGACGGACAGTTGCCTCGCCGCCCCGGTCTCCACCGTGAGGCGGGTGCCGTGCGAGCCGTTGGCGACGGCGATCGACTTGACCGCGGTCGGGAAGCCGGATCCGGCGAAGGAGGAGGTGACGGAGGGGTCGGGAGTATCGGTCAGGCTCTGTGCCTGCGGCTCGGCGAGACCCTGGAGGAGGGCGAGCAACTGGGCGACGAGCACCGGGTCGTGAGTCCCGTCGTACAGCCACCGCCGTCCCAGCACCCCGTGTTCGGACGTGCCGACGAGGGCCTGATCGGCTCCGTCGAGCGGTGCTCCACGGTAACTGAGCGGTACGTGGTACGAGACCGGCCGGTCACCGGACTCGTCCCTGACCACCATGAACTCGATCCCCACCTCGCCCTCCGGGTCGTCGAGCCGGAAGCCGCCGGCCTTGGTCAGTACCGGCTCGCGCTCCGTGCCGAGGTACCACGGCTGCGCGGGCAGCCAGGATGCGAGCAGCTCCAGCTTGCCGGGGGTCATTGTGGTGTTGTGGATGATCGCCATACCTCGTGAACTCATTCCGTAGGCGCCTGCTTCCCCTCTGGCGTCACGTGATGACCGGCCACGTGAGGTGGCTCGGTGCAAAGGCGGGTATACCGGAATACAAGGGTCTAATCGCCGGGTTCCGCCGGACAGGCCCTGGCTCCGGCGGCGGGGAGAAGTGGGATGGACGCCTTCAGCGGTACGGCCGCCGTGGTGGTCGACAGCGGGGGCATCGTGCTGGGGTGGTCCGGTGCCGCCGCCGAATTGCTGGGCTTCACGGCTGGGGAGGCCTGCGGCCGGCCCGTACGGGACCTGCTCGCCGGGGCGCCGGGGGAGGAAGGCGGGCCCTTCGCCCCGCCCGGCGGGCCGGAGGCGCCGGAGGCGGGGCGGGGAATGCTCCGGCACAGTTCGGGGCGGTATGTCGAGGTCGCCTGGCGTGTGCAGCGGATGGAGGGGTCCGCCGGGACGGTGATGCTGGCGGTTCCCGCCGGGCTCGTCGACGACTGCGGGCGGGACGCGACGTTCGCGCGCGCCCTGCTCGCGCAGGACCGGGTCGGGATCTGCGTCCAGGACGCCGGGCTGACCATCGTGCGGACCAATCTGAGCGGCGGGCGGTTCGGCTGGGCCGACACCGTGGTCCTCGGCCGGCGGCTGAGCGATCTGCTGTCCCCGGAGGACGCCCGGAGCACCGATAAGGCCCTTCGCAGGGTGATCGACACCGGTGTGCCGGTGAAAGGTCTGGAGCGGTGGGTCCGGTCGTCGGCCGAGCCCGGACGGCGGCGTGCCCTGTCGCTGTCCGCCTTCCGCCTCGACAACGGCAGAGGCCGTCCGGCGGGTGTCGTCACCATGTTCACCGACATCACCGAGCACCTGCGGGACCGCCGCCACCTGCGGTTGCTCCACGAGGCCGCGGCCCGGATCGGAGGCTCCCTCGATGTGGTGCGTACCGCGCAGGACCTGGCCGATGTCCTCGTACCGGCCCTGGGGGACCTGGCCTGGGTGAGCCTGGCCGAGGCGGTGCTCGACGGCGACGAGCCGCCGAAGCTGGCCCGCATGGGGGACTGGCACATGCGCAGGGTGGCCACCGCCTCGGCGGGGCCGTGGCCGGCCGGGTTTCCCGGGACGGGCAGGGTGGATCCCCAGCCGGTGCTGAACCTGCCGGTGCTGGAGATGATCCAGCAGGGGGAGACCATCGTCATACCCGACCGGGCGGCCGCGATGGCCGTGGCGGAGGGGCACCCCGAGATGATCCCGCAGTTCATCCCGGAGGACGGGCAGTCGGCCGTGGCGGCTCCGCTGTTCGCCCGCGGCCTGTTGCTCGGCGCGACCGTGGTCTGGCGTACCGACGGGCGCGACCCCTTCGACCGGGGGGACGCCGACCTGCTGACGGAAATCGTCACCCGCGGCGCGCTGAGCGTGGACAACGCCCGCCGGTACACCCGGGAACACCGGGCGGCGGCCGCCCTGCAGCGGCGTCTGCTGCCCCGCCCGGCCACCGACACCCCGGCAGCCGCCACCGCGGGCCTGTACGTACCCGCCGCAGGCGCCTCCGGCATCAGCGGCGACTGGTTCGACGTCATCCCCCTGCCGTGCCTGCGGGTGGCTTTCGTCGTCGGCGACGTGTCCGGCCACGGCCTGCACGCCACCGCCACCATGGGCCGCCTCCGCACGGCCGTCCACACCCTGGCCGAGCTGGAGATGGAACCCGACGAACTGCTCAGCCACGTGGACGACCTCGTCCAGCAACTGGCCAACGAGGCGCCCCCGGGCCAGCAGGACATGATCGGGGCCACCTGCCTCTACGCCGTCTACGACCCCGTCACCCGCCGCCTCGACCTCGCCAGCGCGGGCCATCCGCCGCCGCTCATGGCCCTGCCCGACGGCACCGTCCACGCCGTCGAGATCTCCCCGGGCCCCCTCCTCGGCGTGGGAGGCCTGCCGTTCGAGACCACCTGGACCGTGCTGCCCGCCGGGACCGTCCTCGTCCTGTACACCGACGGGCTCGTACGCACCGGCGCCGACGACATCGCCGCAGGCACCCGGCGGCTGGCCCGCGCCCTCACGACGCTGTCCGCGCGGGGCGGCGGACGGCCGCTCGACGAGACGGGCCGGGCCCTGCTCGCCACCGCCGGGGACGCTCCGCCCCGGGACGACATCGCCCTGCTCCTGGCCCGCACCCGCGCCATCCGGCCGGCCGGAGTCGCGAACTGGCGGTTCGCCCGCGACCCCGCGGCAGTCGCCGACGCCCGGACCGCCGCCCGTCGGCAGTTGTCCGCCTGGGGTCTGGACGACCTCGCCTTCACCACCGAACTCGTGGTCAGCGAACTGATCACCAACGCCATCCGCTACTCCGCCGGGCCGGTCGGGCTGCGCCTCATCCACGACGGCGTCCTGGCCTGCGAGGTCTCCGACCCCAGCAATACCCAGCCGCGCCTGCGCCGCGCCCACATCTCCGACGAGGGCGGCCGCGGTCTCTTCCTCGTCGCCCAGCTCACCGACCGCTGGGGCTGCCGCTACGGCCGGTCCGGCAAAACCATCTGGGCCGAGCAGTCCCTCTCCCCAGATGTGCCCCTGGACGTACGATCGCCGCTGTGAGCACGGACGGACATACGGGCGGACGGGTGCTGGTGGCGGATGACGATGCCGCCGTGCGGCGGTCGCTGGAGCGCGGCCTGCGGCTGAACGGCTTCTCGGTGGGCCTGGCCGCAGGCGGCAGGGCCGCGCTCGCCGCCGTACGGGACGCGGAACCCGACGCGGTGGTGCTGGACATCTCGATGCCCGACCTGAACGGCATCGAGGTGTGCCGGACGCTGCGCGGACAGGGCAACGACGTCCCCGTGCTGATGCTCTCCGCGCTGGACGAGCTCGCCGACCGGGTCGCGGGGCTGCAGGCGGGCGGCGACGACTACCTCGTCAAGCCCTTCGCCCTGCAGGAACTGGTGCTGCGGCTGCACGCGCTGCTGCGCCGCCGCCCGCCCGCCGCCACCGGTCCCGTACGGGCCGCGGGCCTGGAGATCGACCCCCGCACCCGCGAGGCGCGCATCGACGGCGAGCCGCTGACGCTGACCCGGCGGGAATTCGAGCTGCTGGAGATGCTCGCCCGCAACACCGGGCTGGTGCTCACCCGCGACCAGCTGCTGGACCGCGTGTGGGGATACGACTTCGAGGTCCGCACCGACGCCGTGGACACCTTCGTCAGCTATCTGCGGCGCAAACTGGAGGCCGACGGGCGCCCGCGGATCCTGCACACCGTACGCGGGGTCGGGTTCGTGCTCAGGGCCGACCGGCCATGAGGCTGTCGACGCGGATCGCGCTCGCCGTGGGGGCGGTGGTGCCGCTGCTGGTGCTGGCCTCCGGCGCACTGCTGCTGCGCCTGGTCGCCACCGACCTGCACCGGGAACAGGACGCCCATCTGCGCGACCGCGCCGCAGCGGTGGCCAAGGACGCCAAGGCCGTGCTGCGCGCCACGGCGAACGAACGCCCGGCTGCCGAACAGGCCCGCTCGCGGCGGCTGTTCGCCACCGCGCTGGACGTCGGCATCCGGCTGACCGGCCCCGACGGCACGGTGACCGCGTCGGGCGGCCCGCAGCCGGCCGCGTCGGTTCCGCTGACCGGCGCGTCCGTGCCGGTCACCGTACGGGCCGGCGGCACGAGTTGGCGGGTGATGTCGGTCCCGGTGACCGGCCCGCGCGGGAAAGCCCTGGGCACGCTGTGGCTGTTCTCGCCCGACACCGCGGCCGACACCCAGCTGCGCCTGGTGCGCAGACGCGTGCTGATGGTGGCGCTGCTCGCTGCCCCGGTGGCGGGGCTGCTGGCCTGGGCGGTCGCCCGGGGCGCGGTACGTCCCCTGCGGCGCCTCCAGGAAAGGGCCGGCGGGCTGGACCCCGGTGCCAGCAGCGTACGGCTGGAGCACACGCCGACCGGGATCTCCGAGGTGGACGACCTGGCGAGCACGTTGCAGACGGTGCTGGCCCGCTACGACGAGCAGGCCGCCAGGACCCATGAGGCGCTGGCCACGGCGCGTTCGTTCGCCGCCGCCGCTTCGCACGAACTGCGCAACCCCCTGATGAGCATGCGCACCAACCTCGACATCCTCACCGGCCACCCCGGCCTGCCGGAGGGCGAACGCACCGAGGTGCTGGCGGATCTGCGGCACGAACACGCCCGGCTGCTCGGCATGCTGGTCATGCTCAGAGCCCTCGCGCAGGGCGACCTGGTCGAGGAGGACACCTTCGGTCCCGTCGACCTCGCCGAACTGATCGACGGGTCGGCCGCCGACCTGCGGCGCCGGCACCCGGGCGCCGAGGTGACGGCGCACCTGGCCTCCGGCCTGCTCGTACACGGCTGGGAGCAGGGACTGCGCTCCGCCGTGGACAACCTCCTGACCAACGCCCTTGTGCACGGCCGGAACCACGACGACGGCACCGCCCGGGTGGAGGTCACGCTGCGCCGCAGCGGCGACCGCGACGTCCCGGCCGCCGTCATCACCGTGGACGACCGCGGCCCGGGCATCGCGCCCGATGCCCGCACCGCGGTATTCGAACGCTTCCACCGCCGCCCGGACAGCCCCGGTTCCGGCCTCGGACTGACGCTGGTGGCCCAGCAGATCGCCCTGCACCGGGGCCGGATCGCCATCCACGACCGGCCGGGCGGGCCGGGGACCCGCCTGGAGGTGCGCCTCCCGCTCACCGGCCCGGCCGGCACCGGCACTGACCGGACGCCGACGCTGCCTCTGCTGCGCCGTGACTGGCTCAGCGCCGCCGGCGGGCCACAAGGTTTCCACAAAGAAGGCTCCTAACTTCCGTACCGCGCGGCGTCACCACCGCGTACAGCAGGAAGAAGGAGTACGTCATGCCATACAGCCACAGGACCGCCGTAGTAGCGGTCGCCACCGCCGCCGCACTCCTCGGGCTCGCGGGGCCGGCGGCCGCCGACAGCGGCAGCCCTGCACCGGTCCCCAGCACGGACGGAGCCCAGGCGCTCTGCCACCGCGCCACCAAGATCGACCGGCGTATCGACCGCGCCCTGACCCGGCTGAACGGCCCGGTGACCACGCGCGGCTCGATCGCCCGGCTCCAGCAGCGCGTCGACAACGCCAAGGCCGCGGGCCACACCGAGATCGAGACCTACCTCAAGGACCGGCTCACCTTCCGCAAGTCCCTGGTGCCCACGCTCCAGCAGAGGCAGAAAGACCTCGCCGAGGTCCAGGACTGGTGCGAGGCCAACGACAACGGAGCCACCACGTGACCCGCACCGTCCGCACGGCCGCTCTCGCCGCCGTCATCGTCGTCTGCGCGGCCCTCACCACCGCCTGCGGCGGCCACGCCGGCGCGGCGGACGGCGGCGGACCGCCCGCCACCGCCACCGTCACACCGGCGCCGTCCGCCACCGGCTCCGGCCCCGGTGTCGCCGAGCTGACCCGCATCGTGGACGCCGCACAGAGCGCGGCGGCCGCCGCGGACTCCGACGCCACGAAGGACTGACGGTCCGTCCGTTCCGTTACTCCAGCACGGTCTCGGGGATCTGCACATTGATCAGCCCGCCCGAGCGCTGGTCGACGGTGAGACCCCGGCCCAGCATGCGGTTGCGCAGGTGGGCGTGTGTGAGCCGGGCACCGAGGATGTCGCCTTCGAGCAGGCTCTGGGGGCCCAGCAGCACACCTCGGCGCCGCCGCTTGAGAGCGCCCAGCCAGCCCATCGCTCCGGACATGGCCTCGGCCGAGACGCCGACGGCCAGTCCGATGCCGCGGTCGCGGCCGGATTCGACGAGGTCACGGAGTTCCTGGTCGATCCGTGCCTGGCCGAGCATGTCGGCGTCGTCGACGAGGAGTACGCGGGGCGCGCCGTCGGGTCCGAGGATGCCGGCGAGCTCCTGGGCGGTGGGGTCCGCCGAGGTGAGGAACCGTACGCCGGGGTGAGAGGCGAGGGTGCGCAGGGGCGAGTCGCGGGGGGCGAGGACGGCGAGGCGGGTGCCGGAGGAGAGCAGGGAGACGGCGAGGGAGGCCAGGGTGGTGCTGCGGCCGGATCCGGGGGGTCCGGCGACGACGAGGGTCGGGGAGGCGTCGGCGAAGTCGACGCCCACGGGGGAGACGTCGTCACCGCCCAGGCCCAGCAGGCCCCACATCGGGCGGCGCAGCTCCTCGCGCACCTTCTCGTACGCGTCGGTGAAAGCCACCTTCGCCGGGAGGGTGCCGATCCGGGCGGGCCTGCGCTCCTCGGGCAGTCCGGCGTCGCGGCGGACCGCCTCGGCGCCGATGCGGCGCAGGGCCTCGGCCTGGTCCTGGCCGGCGGCGCCGGGGGCGAGCAGGGCGACCTGGATCTCGGCGCCGTCGGAGGTCCAGCCCTGTCCGGGATGGATGAGGTCGGGCATGTCGCGCGGGCGCTTGCCGACGCTGTGGTAGTCGGCGCGGTCGTTGAGCCGCAGCAGCAGCTTGTTGTCGTTGAGGGCGGTGGCCCGTCCGGAGAGCAGGGCGCGCTCGGAGGTCGCGACGACATGGAGACCGGAGGCGGCGCCTTCCCGCAGCAGCCGGTTGAGCTGGTCCATCTGCCGGCCGCCGTTGTGCTCGGAGACGAGCTCGGCCAGCGCGTCCCAGCCGTCGACGAACAGCATGATGTGCGCGGGGCGGGCGGCGGCGGGCAGGATCTCGCGCAGCTCCGCCAGATTGCTGGCATGAAGCGCCGTCAGTTCGGCCTGGCGGCGGTCCAGTTCTGCGTCGAGCCGGCCCAGCAGGCGTTCCAGCCGCTCGATGTCGCCCCGGGGGACGACCGCGCCGCAGTGCGGAAGCACGCCCATGGCGGACAGTGCGCCGCCGGCGAAGTCGACGCCGTACAGGTGGACGTCCTTCGAGGAGTGGCCGCGGGCCAGGGACCCGGCCATGGTCCGCAGCACCTGTGAGCGTCCGGACCGGGGGATGCCGACGACGTACAGATGCCCGAAGGAGTCGAGGTCCAGCTGGACCGGCAACTGGGCCTGCGAGGCGGGCAGGTCCGACAGCGCCCAGGCCACCGGGGCCAGTCGGGCGCCGCCGGAGTGTTCGGGATCGGGCTGCGGCAGGTCGTCGATGAGGACGCACCGGCCGAGCGGGGGGAGCCAGGGGCTGCGCTGCGGGGCGCAGCCGGTGAGTTCGGCCGCGTCGGACACCGCCTCCACCAGCGCGTTGAGGGCGGTGGGGAGATCGGCGTCCGCCGCGGGGGAACCAGGGGCGGCGGCGAGGTCGGGCAGCCCGGCGGTGCGGCCCAGGCGCTGCCAGGGCAGTTCGGTGGTCCGGACCGGGGTCGGCTCCTGCGGCCTGTCGGGCTCCTGGGCCGGCGCGGCCCCGGCGGCCCCGGGCAGCGGGGTTCCGGAGTACGCGGTCTGGAAGGGGACGACGGTGCCGTGCCCCAGGCGGGCCAGGGCGCGGCCGGGCGTGGTGGGGGAGATGCTGACGGCGTCCTTGACGTCGATGACGTCCTGGCTCTCGCCGGCGTCGGTCACGCGCAGGGCGATCCGCAGGTTGGTGTTGGCCCGGATGTCCGCGTTGACCACGCCGGCCGGCCGCTGGGTCGCCAGGATCAGGTGGATGCCCAGGGACCGCCCGCGCTGGGCGATGCTCACCAGGCCGGGGATGAAGTCGGGGATCTCCCGGAACAGGGTGGCGAACTCGTCGATGACCAGCACCAGCCGGGGCACGGCCGCCAGTTCCGGGTCACGGCGGCGCATGCTCTGGTACTCGGGCAGGTCCTTGGCCCCGGCGTCCGCCAGGATGTGCTCCCGGCGGACCACCTCGGCCGTCAGCGAGGTCAGCGCGCGCTGCACCAGGTGGCTGTCGAGGTCCGTGACCATGCCGAGGGTGTGCGGCAGCCGTACGCAGTCCTTGAACGCGCTGCCGCCCTTGTAGTCGACCAGGACGAACGTCAGCTCGTCGGGCCGGTTGACCGCGGCGAGCGAGGCCACGAAGGTCTGCAGCAGTTCCGACTTGCCGGAGCCGGTGGTGCCCGCGACCAGGCCGTGCGGGCCGTCCTTCACCAGGTCGAAGGCGGCCGGACCGTCGTAACCGGCGCCCAGCGGGAAGGCGGTGGACGCCGGCAGCTGCGCCCAGCGGGCCGCGATCTCGGGGCCGCTGGGCTCCGGCAGGCCCAGCAGCTCCAGCAGCCCGACGTGGACGGGCAGCCCCTCCGCGGCGTCCGGGGTGACGTCGTGGATCGGCGCGATGCCCCGGGCCAGGCGCTCGCACCATGCGGGCTCGACCAGGTCCGGGCGGATGTCGGGGATGTCGGGCTGTCCGGTGCGGCGCAGCGTGACCAGGTGGTTCTCGTGCCGGACCACGGCGGTGCACTCTTCCGGGAGGAGCCGCTCCTCCTGGTCCAGGCAGATCGAGAGGATCCGGACCGAGGGGCCCTCCTTGAGGATGGAGACCACACCGGGTACGTCGCGCAGGCGGCGGGCGCCGTCCATCACGACCAGCACGTCCGGCTCGCTGAGCAGCGCCTTGCTCATGGTCGACTCGGCCGCCCGCTGGCGGGTGCGCAGCGCGGAGACCAGCTCGGCCACCCGGTTGCCCACCGTCTCCGGGTCGTTGCCGATGAGGGTGACTGCGCCGCCACGTGAGCCCGGCAGGCCGTCCCGGGAGTGCGGAAGCCAGCGCACCCAGTCCCAGGACTCCTCCGCCGTCTTGTCGGTGAGTACGACGATCCGCAGATCCCGGGGGGTGTGCAGGACGGCGGCCTGGGCCGTCAGCCAGCGGGCCAGGCCCTGGACCGTCCCGGTCTCGCCGGCCAGGCCCACCACTCCGCAGCCGACGAGGTCGAAGCTGACCGGTGCGTCGGGGATCGTCCAGTGCACGGAGGTGTGGTTCTCCTCGCGCGCCGCGTCGTCGATACCCAGCAGCGACGGCTGCCCGGCGGTACCGACGCGCAGGGCCAGATGGTCCGGGTCGCCACGGCGGCGTTCCCACAGCCGGTTGCCGGGGCCGACCGCCCACAGTCCGAGTACGGCCGGGTCGGGGGCGCTCTCGGTCCGCAGCTGCCGCTCCCTGGCCACCTTCTGCCGTACGTCCTCCTCCAGCGAGGCACGGCGGAGCCGGTAGGTGCGGGACTTCTCCTCGAAGTCCTTGCGGGCCGTGCGGCGCCCGCTGACATGGTTCGCCGCCATCAGCAGCGGCGTCAGGAGCATGAACATCAGATAGAAGTACGAGTTGAAGAAGAGCACCATGGCGACGCCCATGAGCATCGGGGCGAGGGCTGCCAGCAGCGGAATGGGCCGCCGACCGGGCGGCTCGGGCGGCCCGGGCAGCCGGTACCGCTCGGGTGCCAGATGCGGCAGGATGCGCGGCGGACGGTTGTAGTCCAGGCCGCCACCACCCTCGGACGGCAGCACCGCGGCGTCCCTCACGGTCGGCTCGCACAGCCGCAGCAGGGACTCCCCGATGGCCAGCTCCCCGCCGAGCGGCCAGAGTTCCCAGCCCTCGGGGAGACCGGCGGCGACCGCGGCGGCCTCCTCCTGCGTCTCGTCCCCGTCGTCCCCCGCGAGGGGCAGCAGCTCCACATTGGGCCTGCCCCGGTGCTCCGGCGGCTCGGGGACGGACAGCCGCACCTCGCCGTCCCCGTCCAGCTCGACCAGGGCGGATCCGTCGGGGCGTACGGTCACCCGGACACCGTCGGACGGCACACCGCGGCCCTGCAGCGGCACGGCCGAGTCCTCCAGCGGGCCGATGCCGTGCGTGCCGAGGCCCAGGGGGTACACCCGGCCGGCATCCGGTCCGCCCACCACCTGCAGTTCGACCACCGGCGAGTGGTCCACCTGGTGCGGCTGCGGCATGGCTGCGCGTTCCGGCCCGTACGCGGCGGCGGCCGGCGGCACGGCCGCGCCGAGGCCGATGACACTGCCGTCCATGACCTGGCTGCCGGCCAGCGCGGTGCCGGGTGCCTGCGGCTCGCCGCCCAGGTAGAGGTCACCGCGCCGGCCGGCGCCGCTCACCTCGGCCAGATGCGAGGCGATGTCCTTGAGCGCGGTAGTGCCGGCCGCGTCGAGCAGGATGTCCTGGCGGGTGGCGGGATCGCCGTCGGCGACGGTGGTGACGAGAAGTTTCATGTCTCCCCTTCGGGAGGCTTGGTGATGGGCGGCTGGTCGAGCAGGCGCAGGCTCAGAGTTCGCCCGGGGCGTTCGAGGAAGCCGCCATGGGCTGTTCGCGGGCGGTGGCCGGTTCGGACAGCAGGTCGGATCCGGACGCGGCGACCGACGGCTCATCCGGCAGTTCCGGCAGCTCAGGCGGCAGCTGCCTCGGCGCGGCGGCGGGCATCCGCCGGGTACGGCGCCGGTCGGCGCGGATCGCGGCGGCGACGCCCCTGCCGAGGGGGCCGGAGTCGGCGTCCAGGCACAGCTCGGGGGCGGTGACCCGGCCCCGGGCGTCCACCCGCAGGGCCCAGCTGTGGGCGGCCGCCCGGCCGTCGACCAGGACGACGACGGAGCCGGAGGCGGCCAGCGCGCCGAGCCGGCGGGCCTGGTCCCCGGTGGGGGCGGCGCAGACGACCGCCTCCGTGGTGGCGGGCCGGTCCAGGTCCCCGGCCGGGGCGGGGGTGTCCTCAAGGCGCCGGAGTACGGAGTCGAGCCGCTCCCCCGGGTGGTGCGGATGGACGTTGTCCGTCACGGTGACCGACACTCCGCTGCCGGACCGGTCCAGCTGCGCGGCCAGCGCCTGGAGCAGCCGGAGCCGGGCGGCGGGGTCGCCCTCGACGGTGACCAGCCGGGGCCCGGCCGCCAGGTCGAGATGGACGCAGGCGTCGTCCGCCATGCCCACGGCGACCGGCAGCGGCCTGGCGCGCGAACCCGGGCGGGGCGCGCCCTCGGGCAGTGCCTCCTGCTCGTCCAGGGCCAGCAGCCAGACGTGCGCACCCGGCCCGGCGCCGTCCTCCCAGGGAGCGGGGGGACCGGGCAGCCGGCGGGCCGCGATCTGGACGGCGGCCGTCTCCGGCGCCAGCCACAGGGCGTACGGGAAGGCGCCCGGCGCATCGGACAGAGCCGCCGCGGCCGAGTCCAGCAGCCGCCGTACGAGCAGGCCGGTACGGGGCTCGGACAGCTGGCGGGCCAGGGCCCGTACCCCCCGGCGGTGCCGCCGGAAGGCGCGCAGCGGCTCGCCGAACGCCCGCCGGGTCAGCGCCGTCTCCTGGGCGATCCGCCGCCGGAACCGCCGCCAGCCGCCCTGCCCGCGTACGAAGTGCCGCAGGAGAAGGAAGAGCAGCACCAGGACGACGAAGGCGACGAGGCCGGCGGTCACCAGCGATCCGCCGGGCTTGCCCAGCGCCATCCCCGTCATGCCGCCGCCAGTTCGGGCTGGGGGTGCCGGCGCCGCAGTTCCCGGAGGGCGTGGTGGGTGCGGGACTTCACCGTTCCCGGCGGGATGCCCAGGGCGTCAGCGGCGTCGGGGCCGCTGCAGCCGAGCACGTAGACGTAGAAGAGCACCTCGCGGTGGGGGCGGGAGAGCCGGGACAGGGCGTGCACGATGAAGCGCCGGTGGACCGCCTGGCTCATCGGGTCCACGGGATCGCTGTGCGTCTCCAGGACGTGTTCCTGGTGGAGTTCGGGGCGTGACTGCTCCCGCCGGGCCCAGTCGATCACCAGGTTGTGCGCCACCCTGAACAGCCAGGCGCGGGGCGGCGACCAGCCCGGCGGCTGGTCCGCGGCGCTCAGCCAGGCGCGTACCAGGGTTTCCTGGACGAAGTCCTCGGCGCGCTGACGGTCGCCGCGCAGGAGACCGGACACATAGCGCAGCAGCGGCCCGTGGTGCTCTTCGTAGAGTCTGCGAACGGCTTCGTCGCCGGTGTCGCCGGTGTCGCCGGTGTCGCCGGTGTCGCCGGGATGTCGGTCCCGCTCGACGGGAGCGCTCCCACCTGGGAGTGGGCTGGGTATCGACGGTCTCATGAGAGTTCCCCCAAGACCGGCGTTGATCTCATGAGCCGGTCCGGTCGGACGCCGCGCGTGCGGCGAGAGCTGGGCAGAGCGAGCACGGGTACCCGGAGCGACCCCCACAGTCATGGGTGGAGCGGAGGGATCGGTTCCTCTTCGGAGTCTATGAGTGAATCTGCGGGTTTCAAGAGTCCTTGAGGTGATTCTGAGATTACTGATGAGTGTTGATCCGGAAGTAACAAAAGGGACGCCGGTCCCAGGGGGAGAGGACCGGCGCCCCTTCGGAGGGGATGCCCGCCCGGAGGGGGATCCGGGCAGGTGGGCACCCCTGGTCAGGTGGGTTCAGGGGTCAGGAGGGGATCCCGCCGGCGATCTGGCTGTCCAGGTTGGTCACGGAGTCGCCGATCTGCTGGAACTGCTTGGCGAACTCGGTGATGTTGTTCACCGCCTGGGTCACCGAGGTGTTGAAGTTCGCGTACGAGTCACGGAGCTTCGGGCTGGTCTGCGACAGCACCAGGCCGTCGCCGAGCAGCGCGTCGACCTCGTCCTGCAGCCTCTTCAGCTCCGGCACCAGGGTGCTGTTCACGGCGTTGTTGAGCTTGGCGGCCGTGGCGTTGATCTGCTCTTGGTCGACGACGTTACGGGGCATGGTGGTCTTCTCTCTGTTTCGGTGGGGCCCCGCGTGCGCCGAGGGGAGGCGCACGCGGGGAGCTTCGGGGAGGGGATCAGCGGGGGAGGGAGGTCAGCGCCAGTTCTCGCCGAGCGTTCCGAGCGGGGGTTCGTCGCCGTAACGCACGTGCTGGGTGATGGAGTCCTTGAGGTACCAGCCGGTCCCGTCCGCGCGCTTCAGCCAGATCTCCTGGATCTCGTTGTTCGCGCCGGCGACGTAGCGCGCGGTCGGTGTCGTGACGACTTTCAGGTCGGAGCCATCGGCGCGGGTGAACTCCGTCCGGGTGTTGCCGTCCGCCAGCGTGGTCGTCGTCTCCTGGGAGGGGGGATCGCCGGCCGGGCGGCCGTCCGCGCCGACGAGCGGGTTCTCCACCGTCAGGTAGGCGGGAGGCCTGTCCAGGAACTGCTGGTCGTCCTGCTGGCCGGCCTCCGAGGCGAGGTAGGTGTCCTTGTCCATCCTCAGCACCCAGTCGCCGTCGGGGTCCTTGGACCAGATCTGGAGGGTGTCGCCGTTCCCGTCGGTGACGAAGCGTTCCATGGATCCCGCGGGCCCGTCGGCGGGGGAGACGTCCAGGTAGACCTTGCGGACGGAGCCGTCGGAGCTGCGGATCGTCGTCACGGAGTCGCCGTCGTCGGACAGTGCGTGGTGGGTCTCGGAGTAGACCAGCCCGGTGGTCTTGTCGGTGACGGTGGTCGTCGTCTCGACGGGGTCGCCGTTCTTGTCGACCTCGACCTGACCGCTCGCGTCGAGCTTGTACGAGACCGTCGTGGTGCTCTCGGCGGTCTCCGTCGTGTAGCCGCCCGGCACCGGAGGCGGCGGATCCCCCAGCCCGTCGTCCATCCCGCGCCTTCTCATCAGCGGGTCGCCCTCGCCGCTGGCCGGGTCGTAGTGGTAGTCGCGCAGCTTGTCCTGCTGCTCGGCGTAGGTCTGATCGAGGTCCGCCCGCTGCTGGAGCAGGGGCTCCTGGTCCTTGCTCAGCGCGTCCTGCGCGTCATCGTTGGCCGACTGGTCCTGCCACAGGGCGTGCTGCCGTGTCTGCAGGTCGTCCCACTTCTTCGTCAGCGGCTCCTGCTCCTTGCGCAGGGCGTCCTGTTCCCGGTCCAGGGCCGCCTGCTTTTCCTCGAAGCCCTTGTCCTGGGCGTCCCGCAGGGTCTGCTGCTCGCTCTGCAGGGCCTGCTGCCTCTTCTCCAGCTCTTCCTGCTTCTTCGTCAGGGGCTCCTGTTCCCGGTCCAGGGCGTCCCGCTCCCGGTCCAGCTCCTCCTGCCGCTTCTCCAGAGGATCGAACGCCTTCCCCTGGTCCTGCTGCTCCTTCTGCAGGGCTTCCCACTTCTTCTGCAGCGGCTCGCCCTGCCCCTTCCACAGCGCGTCCTGTTCCTTCCACAGGGCGTCCTGCTTCTTCTGCCAGGCGTCCAGGTCCGCCTGCGTCGTCCTGTCGTCGCCCAGCAGGGCGTCCCGCTCCCGCCACAGGGCCTCCTGCCGCTGCCGCAGAGCGTCCGCCTTGGCGTCGTAGGCGCGCTGCTCCCGCTCCAGGACGTCCTGCTTCTGCTGGAAGGCCGACTGCTGCTCCTCCCGCAGGGCCTTCTCCTGCGCCCACAGGGCCTGCTGCCTCTGCTGCAGCTCCTGCTGCCTCTTCAGCAGGGGCTCCTGCTCCTTCTGCAGCGCGTCCTGTTCCTTCTGCAGGGCGTCCTGCTTCTGCTGGAAGGCCGACTCCTGCTCATTGCGCAGGGCTTTCTCCTGCGCCCACAGCGCCTGCTGTTTCTGCTGCAGCTCGTCCGCTTTCCTCTGCAGGGGCTCCTGCTGCCGCGACAGCGCGTCGGATTCCTTGTTGAGGTCTTCCTGCCTCTTCTGCTGCGCTTCCTGCTCTTTGTCCAGCACCTGCTGTTTCTTCTGGAACTCCCCCTGCTGCTTCAGCAGAAGCGCCCGCCTGGTCTTGTAACGGGCCTCCAGTTCCCAGGCCAGCTCCTTGCGCCGCAGGGCGTCCTTCTGCTGCTCGTACGCCTCCTGCTCCGAGGAGGCCTTCTGCCGCTGGAAGGCGGCGACCTGCTCGGCCGCGCCGACGGAGGTCGACGCGTCCTGGTCGTAGAAAGCCTTGCCCACCTCGTCGAGGAGATTGCCGAGGTCCGTCATGACCTTCCACGCCTGGTCGAACGACTTCCGCCAGGCACCGTAGAAGTCGGTCAGCGCCTCGGCCGTCTCCCGGCGGGGACTGATATCCGACTCGGCGAAGGTGTGGTTCGCCTTGGAGGAGACATCCATTTCGTCACGCAGATGCCACATATCCCGGGCGAGGACGGTCATCAGGTCGTAGTCGATGGAAAAGCGAGCCACGTGTTCCGTCCTTTTCTTCGGGAGCGGTGGCGGAACGGACGCCGTGTAGACGAGGCCGCAGGTCCGGATGGTTCATATATGTGGCATGCGTCACACCGGTGAACTGCGGGTCCTTCCGATTACGTCACCTGCACGTTGATGCATCCGTGCCGACCCTCAAGTCCTGGACAATGCGGAGGACTCTGTGGCCAGCCCCGACGACTGGAGCAAGGTCGGTCATGCCGGAAATCCGGTCACGGGGAACCCGGGTGTCATCGACGGCATCGCCAAGGAACTGCGCGGCCTCGGAGACCTGGCCGGCCGGGTCGACTCGGGACTGGACGCCCTTCTGCTCAAGGCCGAGAACGGGGGCTTCGAAGGGAAGACCGCGGACGCCCTGCGCAACTACGTCAAGAACGAGCTCAAGACGTTCATGGCGAACGTCACCCGCTCCTTCGAGCTGGCGGCCTCGGCCGTGGCGCGGTACGGCAACGCTCTGAAGGACTCGCGGGCCAGGGCGGAGAGCACCACGGAAAGGGTCGGTGCGCTGGGGCTGACGCCGGACGATCCGGAACTGGCCACCGCGCGCAAGGACGTGGACGCCGAGGTCGGCCACATCGAGGCCGAGGCCAAAATCCTGGAGGCTGCCCTGCGCGATGCGGCCGACCTGGTGTCCCGGCCCGTCAAGTCCCCGAAGAAGAGCTTCTGGAAGAGGTTCGTCGCGAACTTCTTCAAGGCCCTTGAGATCCTGACGATGATCCTCACCGTCGCCGCCGCCATCCTGACGGGCCCGCTGGGGCTCATCGCCTTCGGCCTGGGCGCGGTGCTCTTCGTCAAGGCCCTGGTGGACTACGCGATGGGCAACGGCAGCGCCCTCAGCCTGGGCATGGCCTTCCTGGGCATCCTCTTCCCGTCGACCAAGGGCCTCACCACCATCAGCGGGCTGCTGCGGATGGCCTCGGCGGGAGGACGGCTGGCGGGCAGGGCGCTGACCGCGGGCGGGCGCCTGCTGCTCACGGGCGGCCGGCTGCTGTCCTCGCCCCGCACCCTCCTCGCGCTGGCCGGAATGAGCCTGGCCAGAGGTGCGGGGGCGATGCGCGGGGCGGGCAGCCGGGTCTTCAGCGGACTGTCGCGGCTGCCCCGGCTCGCCACCAGGGGCCCCCAGATGCTGGCCACGGCCATGAGGTTCATCCCCGGTTTCGCCCGCGGTGTCTTCCAGCAGGCCCGGTTCGCGCTGCGCCGCGACTTCTTCATGTCCACCGCCTTCGTCAGCGGCAGCATGGGCAAGCGGCTGGGCGTCTACGCGATCATCAACACCGGCCGGGCCTTCGACTTCGCCGTCTCCGCGATCCTGCCGCTGAGATACGCCGAGCTCGCCTCGCTCGGCTACCGGGGCGCCTTCCGCGCGGGCATCCTGGAACGCGGTCTGCTCAGGCCCGCGCAAGGCGTCACCACGCTCACCAGAGCGGGCGCCACCGCTGCGGACATCGCCGCGCTGACGGGCCGCGGCCTGACCGAGCCCGGCGCCCTGCGCCCGCTCGACGACCTCACCGCGGGCAAGCTGCTCGTTCCGGGCACCGCGGGCTGGGACAAGGAGTTCGGCGGCCTCACCGAGACCATGGCGCGGCCGTTCGCCATGCCCGGCGCCCCGGGCGTCAGCTCCCTCGACTCCCTCGACAGGGCGGGTCTGCCCGTCGGCTCACGCGGCGTACGCACCGCGCTGGACGGCCTCGACGGGTTCGGCGCACCTGCCCTGCCCGGGGTCCGCTCCGCCCTTCTGCCGCCGCCGAACGCGGTCGGCCGCCTGCAGGACCTGGACTCCCTGACGGGCATGGAACGCACCGGAGCCGGACTGCTCAAGCCCATGGACGACCTGGAGGACCTGGCCGACCTGGCACCCTTCAGCATCGACGGCCGGTTCGGCGGCCTCGGCGAGGCCGAGCTGGGCAAGATCCTCGACGGTGAGATCGACCTGGTGAACGTCACACCGGACGGGGTGCTCCTGCGCATCGGGAAGACCGACCCCGTGGACGTCCTCGTCCAGCTGAACGACGAGGTCACGATCAAGGTCATCAACACCGCCGACGCCGGTACCTCGGTGCTGCCCCCGTCCTGGGCATCGGTGACCGGGCCCGGCCGGCTGACCGACCTGGGCATCAAACTCGACGATCTCTCGCGCCTGGTCCCCAACAGCACCGACGGCATCCGCACCACACGCGAGCTGTTCGGTCTGGGGCCCGCCCGCGCCGACCTCGTGGCCGCGCCCGGCACCGTCAAACCCTCCTCCCCGCCTCTGACCCTGCGGGAGATCGTCACGGGCGGGGCGACCGGCAAGCTCGCCACGGACCGCTTCCAGGCGTGGATCCGTACGCAGAGCGCCCAGTCCCGGCTGGACCTGGCCGGCGGAAAACTCACCGAGCTCAGCAAGCTGGGCGAGGTGGAACCGCTGCACCTGGCCAAGACGGAACTGGACCTGAGCGCCGCGCAGCTGGAGTTCAACCGGACACGAGGCGCTTTCGGCAGGCTCGGCATGAACCTGGACACGGTCCGCCAGGACATCACGGTGATGATGGCCCGCACGGACATCCCCGCGATGCCCACCGGCGAACTGCGGCTGTCGGACGGCCTCGGGCGGCCCACAGGGCAGTGGATCACGGCCGAGCCCGGGGAGAATCTCAACTGGGTCCTCAGAACGGACACCGGCATCGTCCCCGGTGTCCAGGTGGAGATGGCCGCCGACGGTTTCACCATCACCGCCCTCGACGGCCTCATCACCAAGATCCTCCCGGACGGCAGTCCCGCGCCCGTGCCCGTCGCCCTTGAGGCCACGCTTCCCTCCGTACCGGATGTCCACTGGCTGGTGCGGCAGGACGTGGACTTCTCGGCGGCGAGCCTCAAATCCGGCATGAAGACGCGGCTGACCGAGGACGGCCTGATCCCGGTCGACCTCAGCGGCAACATCACACCGCTCCAGGCGGCCTCCACCGTCAACGCCAAAGCACTGAAGGAGCACAGCCCGTTCACCGCGTTCTCGCCGCCGGGCAGCATCCCCAAGAAGTTCGGGGACCAGGAGATCGGTCTCGACCTGGTATCGCTCAGCCACGACATCGGATCCGGCGCCGAGAGCGTAAGGAATGTACGGATCCTCTCCAACGCCCAGGTGCAGCACGAGATCCTGGCCGAGATCCGGGTCACCACCGGAGACGGCCAGCTGAACATCCCGACGACGTTCAGCCACCTGACCAGCACCAACGACATCAAGAAGTTCCTCGCCGAGAACGGCGTCAGCAAGTCCGCCGCCACCAAGGTCACCACGGACATCAAGGTGCTGCTGCAGGTGCGCCGTGACAACACCTGGCTGGTGAAGGGGGCCATTCCCAAGCAGTATCTGACCGGCCCCTACGCGACCGCCGACTCCCTGAAATTCGTACCGCCCGCGCCCAGCCGGCCGGTCACCGTACCCGGAAGCGGTCTGGACGGTGCGGGCCGGGCCTCCGGATCCGGCTCCGGCTCCGGCCTCCCGTCCGTCGAGGCGGACCTGTCCGTCAGGACCGACGACTTCTACATGTCGAAGCTGGACGTCGAGGCGTTGCGGGGCGTCAAGCTCGTCCGGCAGGACGACTTCCATCTGAGCCAGGTCGACAGCAAGGGCCTGGGCAAGTCGTTCTACGATCCCGACATAGGCATGCTCCCGGCCGACCCGAACGGCAGGACCAACGCCTTCCAGCATGTGGTGGGCGCGGAGTTCGCAGCCCGCAAGGGCAGCAGTCCCTACACGTCCTTCGCCCCTGCGGGCGCTCCCAAGGTCTACGGCGACACGGAGTTCGCCCTCGACGTCTACAAGCTGGGGCTGGACATCAAGTCCGGGAAGCTGCCGGGCGTGGGGATCATCCCGGCCCGGGACCTGCAGAACATCATCGGCGACCAGATCGACCGGATGATCGGAAAACGCCTCGACTTCCACTCCGCGCTCACCGCCGACAGCGGCCGGCAGGAGGTCATCGACTTCCTCAAGAGCCATGACCTCAATCTGGTGGGCAAGGGCGGCAAGACCATGACCACCAAGGTCTCCGCGAATGTCCGTGTGCTGCTCAACACCACCCGTGACCAGGAGTGGCTGATCAAGGGCGTCATTCCCAAGAACTACCTGGAGGGCCCCTACCCCAGGGGGATGGCATCCGTCGGCGATCCCGTACGCCCGGACATCGGCCGGCTCCACCTGGACCGGCTCGGTGCGCCGCTTCCGCAGAGCGAGCTGCGGGTGCTGGATCCGGGGCGGTCCAGCGGGCTGCGCGTGGAGTGGGAGAGCACGCCGCGTGCCGGAGGCGGGGTGACGCTCACCGATGTGATGGGGGATGTACGCCTGCAGTACGACGCCGCCGATGTCCTGGAGTTGCGCGACATGCGGATCCCCGGCATGGACGGCTTCCTGCGGTTCGACGCGGTCCCCGGGATGGGCTCGCTGCCCCGGGTCGTCGGCCCGGACGGGATACCGCTGTCCGGGACCGGTGTGGTGGTCGATCCGGTGCGGGGCGCGCTGGGCGTGGTCACCGGCGTGGAGGCGCGGGGTCTGGACGGGGCCTGGACGGCCCGGTTCGACCTGGACGGGACGCGGCTGTCCGAGGACGTGGCACTGACCGGCGCCCCGGCCGGACCGCTGGCCGGGGCGCGGGTGACGACGACGTTCACCCAGGTCCCCGGTGGCGGGACGCTTCCTACGGTGCGGTTGACCGGACCGGGAGTGGGCGACGGCCTGTTCACCGTCAGGCCGGTGAGCGGCGATCTGGCCGGGCTCGCGCCTCGCGGGTCCACGGTGACCGACACGGTCTCCGGCACCCGCTACACCTTCGACGGAGGCGGACAGCTGCGCTTCCGCGATGTCCGCGTGGCGGAGACGGACGGCTCCGGTTTCTGGCGGTTCCCCGAAGGCACGGACGGCCTGCCGGTGCGACTGGACGACGCCGGCATGCCGATGCCCGAGGCACGCGCCGCCGGTCAGCCGCCGCTGACACTCCAGGATCTCCGGCTGGATTCGCTGGATTCGCTGGATTCGCTGGATGCACCGGGTGCGCTGGATTCCGGCGTAGCCGATGCTCTGCGGACGGGACGGTTGCAGGGGCCCGACGCGTTCGATCTGCGGGAAGGCCTCGACTTCACGGTCCGCGAGGTGCCCCTGTCGGGGCTCGACGAGCTGACGAATCTGCGCCTGCATGTCACGTCGGACCGGATCGACGTGATGGACTTCGGCGCCCCGGGCGGTCCGGTGCGGCTCCCGGACGTCACGGTGACCCCCCGCGAGGGCGGCGGATTCAGCATCACCGGTCCGCAGAGCGGCGTGCGCTGGCAGATCGACCCCATGGGACGGCTGGAATTCCGGGATCTGCCGCTCTCCGGCACGGACTTCGCCCTGCGCTTCACCGACGACGTGGCGCATCCGATGCCGCAGGTGGTCGGCCCGGACGGGGTCCCCGTCACGGGCGGGGTCATCACACCGCTCCGGGATGCCTCAGGCACGCCGGCCGGGCTGGACGTACGGGTGCCCATGGCGGGCACGCACGACCTCACGGCCGCCTGGCGGTTCGACCCCGGCGGCGTACTGCGCCGGCAGGAGCTGCCCCTCACCTTCCCCGGACTCGACGGCCCGTCCGGCCTGGCGGCCAGGGTGACGGTCACCCCGGGGCCCGGCGGGACGACGGCCCGGCTCGTCGAACTGACCGGTCCGTCGCACCTCATCAGTTCCTTCCGGCTCACTCCGACGGACGGCACGCTCGCCGCGCGACTGCCCGGCGGCTTCACCGTCACCGACACGGTCACCGGCAGCCGCTTCCACTTCGACAGCACGGGCCGCCTGGCCTTCCGCGACCTGCCGGCGCGGGACGGCTCCGGATTCGTACGCTTCACCGAAGGCGCGGCGCCCGGCACACCGCCACTGCGACTCGATGAACTCGACGGCCTCGGCACGACGCCCGACGGGCTGCAGCAGATCTTCCACCGCACGCTCGACGAGGCGGCGGGCATGCGTGCCGTGCCGGACTCCGTACCGCACTCCCTGCCGGACGCGGCCGACCTGCCGCTGTCCCGCGTGGACGGGCCGACCGACGGGCGGCTCACGGACTCGCTCTCCGATCTCTCCGGCCTCGGCGATCTGCCGGACATCGACCTCGCCGCTGTCAGGGCCACTCTCGACGAGCACTGGCAGACCCTGGAACCGCTGCTCCACGTGCCCCTGTCCGGAGTGGACGAGCTGGCAGGCCTGGATGTGCGGCTGGTGAACGTCCCCGCGTCCGAGACGTCGCCGCTGGGCGGATTCCGGCTGGAAGCGGTCGACCGTGCCCCGGGCGGGGCCGGCCGGGTGCGCGCATCGGACCTCACGGTCGAGGTGCTGGACGACAGTGGCCGGTTCGCCGTCATCGATCCGGCCGGAGACACCCGGTTCACGTTCGCTCACGACGGCGGTTTCCTCGGACGCGAGAGCGCCCTCACGGGGGAGGGGCTGCCGGAGGGGCTGCGGCTCCGGGTGACGGTCGGTCCCGACGTGGACGGGGTGGCACGGACCATGGTCGATGTGCTCGGTCCGCCCGGCGCGCTCGGCTCGATCCGGATCACCCCCTTGGAGGGCCCGCTCGCCGCGCGGCTGCCCGGCGGCTTCACCGTGACCGACACGGTCACCGGCAGCCGCTTCCACTTCGACCTCAACGGCAACCTCGTCTTCCGCGACCTGCCCGCGCAGGACGGCTCCGGACTCCTGCGCCATACCGAGGGCGCGGCGCCCGGCACCGCCCCCACCCGGCTCGCCGAACCGCTGGACGAGGCCGTCACCGACCTGGGGCAGCTCTTCGACCGTACGCTCGACGAGGCGGCGGGCGTACGCACCCTGCCCGAGGGCCCGGCAGCCGACCTGTCGGGCATCGCGGGGGCCATGGACCTTCTGCGGGCCGCGCCGGACTCCCACGCCTTCCAGGCGCTGGACCTGCCCCGCGTCCAGCAGCTCAGCGCGGACGCTGCCGGCTCGCTGAACAGGATGGGCCTGAGCCCGGATCTGCTCAGCGACCAGCTGCGGCAGATGACGGCCCAGGCCCGGACGGCGCTGCGGCAGGAGGCCGTCACCACCCTGCGCGAGTACCTCCACCTGCCGCTGCCCACCCGCCTGGACGACCTCCGGTCCGTGGCGGGGGGCGGTCCGGGCCGCGTCCTCGGCGACTTCACCGTCACGCCCACCCCGCACGGCGGGCCCGGCGGCAGCCGCTACACCGTCCTGCACAACCCGACGGACCTGACCACGGGCTTCGGCCCGAACCGCGAACTGCTCTACCAGGAGGTGCGGCTCAGCGGCGGCCCGGAAGGCCTGGACGGACTGAAACTCGGGTTCACGGGCCACTCGGCCGAGTTCGTGGGCCCGCTCCCGGCGGACCACCTCTTCACCGTCGGCATCGCCGAACGCGGCGGCTTCACCGTCACCGACACGCACGGCGCGAGCTGGCACTACGGCACCGAGGGCGTGCTCGCTCTGCGCGATGTGCAGCTCCCCGGCGGCCGGGGCGTCTTCCGATTCGACGCCGGTGCCCCCGGCGGCGTACCGCATCTGCTGGACACGGCGGGCGGTCCGCTGCCCGGAGTGCGCGCGGAGGCCCTGGACGACGGCCGGATCGCCGTCATCCCCATCGGGAAGGGCGCCCACCCGCTGGAGCGGACGGTGTTCGATCCTTCCGGCACGCTGCTGGACGAGACCATCGCCATCCGTGGTGTGGGCGGCAGGCCCGGCGGCGAGTTCTGGAGGATCGACCATGTCGCCGGTACCGCCGTCCGCACCGATTCCTCCGGCACCGAGCTCCCCGGCCGCTTCGGCAGCGTCACGGTGGGGAAGTCCGGCACCGGGCAGTTCAGGCTGACCACCGCGGGCGGGGTGACCGTCTTCGAGCGCGAAGTGCTCAGGAACGGCAACACCCTCCATATCGACCTCGACCGCTTCGGCCGCGCCCGCTGGACCGAGTTCGACAGCGCGGGCAGCCGGTTCCGGCAGGGCGAGCGGATCGCGGACGCGGACCAGCGCACCTTCCACGACGTGCCGGACAGTAACTGGCTCCGCCCCAACATCACCGACGTCAGGACGTACACGCGCGCCGCCGACGGCGGTCTCGTCCGCGCGGAGAAGGGCGCCGACGGCCACTGGACCTGGCAGCGGTTCGACAAGGACGGCGCCGAGGCGCTGTCCGGCACACGCCACTGGAGCCTGAACCACGTCGCCTTCAAGGACACCTTCACCGACCCGGTCACCGGCCTGGAGACGGTGGCCCAGCGCCGGGCCCAGACCTGGCCCTTCGGCGGCCTGCACGGCTCCCGGATGTACACCGAGCATGCGGTGGTGCCGGGCGAGTTCCCCGCCGGAGGACGGATCGACCCCGGCGCGCACACCGGCACCGGCCCGGCGAACGCCCAGATCCAGAGCCTGGAGGCGCTGTCGGACGGCGGCAGCCTGCTCGTCCAGCGGTTCGCCGACATGCGGCCCCCCGCCTTCCTCTGGAAGGGCGCGGCGGGCCGCAACCCCTTCGACGGTTTCTTCCGCGACCTGTTCGCGGGCGACTCCCTGCACCGCGTCAGCCACTGGACGCAGACCGCCGCCGACGGCACCAAGGTCACCGGCGTCCGGCTCAACCCGTCGGGCTCCAACTGGGTCGATGTCGACCAGTTCGGCCGCGTCGTCCGCGAGACCCGCAAGCTGGACAACGGCAACGTCATCGAGGTCGGGCGCAGCCTGGAGGACCCCACGCGCTGGGCACCCGTCCCGGAGTACCGCAAGGGCGGCTCGTACGAGCTGTCCTGGCGGGACACGACGGGCGACGTCCAGGGCACCCGGCACGTCGACGGCTACGGACGGTGGAGGGACCTGTTCACCGACGACCAGGGCGTCGAGCGGGTCCGGCTGCGCAGCGAGGGCACCGGAAGCCGCGAGTACGTCTTCGACGCGCCGTCCACCGCCGACCTCGCCCTGCACGACAACACGGGCCTGTGGGTCGACAAGAACTCCCTGCTGCACATCACCGGCCGCCGGGACCTCATCGGCGGCCGGATCGTCGAGTCCTCCGGCAGCCCCTACCGCACCAGCTGGCACTGGAAGGCGTACGACCCGGCCGAACCGGCCACCGTGGTCGCCGAGGGCGTGCGCAAGCAGAACCGCGGCTCCCTCTACTCGACGACCTGGGACGACTCGTTCGTCGACCTCGACCGGCTCGGCAACCCGGTGCGCGAGCGCAACGCCACCGACGCCGCGACCTCCTGGGTCGACGCGGTCAAGCAGCCGGACGGCGGCTGGACATGGACGAGGACCGCCGCCGACGGCACGGTCCACTCCAAGGGCGTCCGGATCCACGACGACCCCGCCCGGGGCCGCTGGCGCGACCTCGCCGACGACCAGGTGGTCAGGCGGCGGGACGGCGGCCGGGTCCGCGAGTACCAGTACGAAGTCACCGCCTACGAGCCCCCGGCGGCGCTGCCCGGCGAGGCCGGCAGCCGGCTCACCATGTTCGACCTGCTCGCGCAGTCCGCCCGCCACTTCGAGCCGCCCACCACCGTCCGCGTCGACCCGCAGGTCTGGAAGGAGTACGACCTCGGCAAGGTATTCCGCGAGCGGACCGCCGTGCCCGACATGCCCGGCCGGTTCCGCGAGACCGACAAGCAGTGGGGCCAGTGGCGGGAGTTCCAGGACGGGCACCTGGTCGAGCAGCGCACCTTCACCGGACGGGTCTGGAAGACCGACCCGTTCGGCCGCTGGGGCTCCTCGGGCCCGGCCTCGATCCCCGAGTTCCTGGCCGGGGCCCTGCCCGCGGTGCGCGGCGAGGTCGGCCTGACCGGCGACCGCGCGTGGCGGCTGATCGGCCGGGAGGCCGACTTCCGCGGCCACGACATCGAGGCGCTGGGCCTCCTGCGAGAGGTCCAGGACCCCTGGCACGGGGTGTTCAGAGGCGTCAGGGCGGGCGAGTCGGTCGAGATGCCCGTGTGGGCACGCGAGCTGCGCGGCCTCGCGACCACGTTCACCACCGGCTTCGTGACCGACTTCACCGCGGGCCTGGTCGTCACCGCCATCACCCAGAACGGCGATGTCAGCCCGCTCGACGTGTACAAGGCGCTGCTGAACGGCACCGTCGGCGGCACCTTCAGCGGCGGGCTCAACCTGCTCTACAACCGCACCCCGCTGGGCTACTTCAGGACCAGCATGGGCGCCCGGGACTGGGGCGCGCACCCCAAGCAGTCCATGGCCGGCAACACCGACGACTGGGCCACCGACTGGGCCGCCCAGGAGAAGCCCACCCGCTGGCGGGGCGCCACCTACGCCAACACCGTCGGCCTGGCCACCGGAGCGCTCAGCGGCTTCGTCAGCAACGCCATCAGCGCCGCCGTCTTCGGGGTCAACGGCCACGAGGTCAAGGGCGCGGACGCGCTGCTGGCCGGCGGCTGGGGCGCGGCCTCCTCGCTCTTCAGCGGGGTGGGCACCGGTATGGCGAGGAGCATCTTCCACACGACCACCGGCGCCCGCGTCTTCCACAAGGGCGGCGTCGGCGACCTGGGGCTGACCTGGGCCGAATCGTTCCTGACCCGGTACATCAACTACTTGATCACCCAGCGGGGCGGCGACAACCTGCCCAGCCCCGGCCGGGCGTTCCCGGCCCCGCCCACGACCCCGGCCCCGCCCACGACCCCGGCCACAACCCCGGCCACCACCACCGCAACGCAGCAGCAGGAGCTCCCGTGACCCCCACCGTGCACCGGGTTGCCCCCAAGGGCCGTGGCGCCCACCGCAGCATCACCGCCGCCCTGCGCGCCGCCTCCGACGGCGACGAGATCCGGATCGCCCCCGGCGAGTACGTCGAGCTGCTGGTCCTGGACCGTGCAGTACGCCTGCTCCCGGAGGACGGCTCGGCGGCGCACTCCGTACGCGTCCTGGCGGCGGCCCCCGGCCGGCCCGTGCTGGAGGTCACCGCCCCCGGCGTCCACGTCGGCGGCATCGCCCTGACCGGCCAGGACCCCGGCCTTCCGGCCGTCCTGGCCGCCGCCGGCAGCCTGGAGCTGTCGCTGTGCGAGATCTCCGGCGGCCGGGTCGAGGCGGGCGGCGACGCCTCCCTCACGCTGACGGACTGCCGGATATCCGGGGCCCAACTGGCCGCCGTGCACGTCAACACCACCGGCACGGCACGGCTGACCCGGGTCGTGGTCGAGGACATCGACGGCACCGGCGTCGTCATCGGCTCCACGGCGTCGGCCGAGGCCGACGCGCTCACGGCACGCAGGGTCACCGGCTCCGGCATACGCGTACGGGGCCGGGCCAGGGCCATCCTGCGGGAGTGCCGGATCAGCGGCCCCGGCCGCAGCGGGCTGCTGGTGGAGGACGACGCGTCGGTGACCGCCCAGGAGTGCCGGCTGACGGAGACGGGCGCCGAGGGCGTACGCGTCCTGGGCAGTTCGCAGCGGCCCGTCGGAGGAGTGGTGCTCCAGGACTGCGAGGTGCTGCGGGCCGGCGCTGACGCGGTGGCCGTCTCGGGCACCGGTGACGTACTGCTGCTCAACTGCCGGCTGCGGGCCGGCTCCGGCCCCGGGGCGACCGCCGAGGACGAGAGCCGGGCCGAGCTGGTGAACTGCCAGGTGGACCGGCCGGGCGGCTCGGGCCTGGTGGCGCGGGGCAGCGCCCGGCTGGCGGCGGAGGGCACCTCGGTGACCGGCAGCCGCGCCAACGGGCTGCTGGCGGGCGGCGGTTCCCGCGTGAAGCTGGCCGCGAGCGATGTCGGGGACTGCGCGTTCAGCGCGGTGCACGCCTGCGACGACTCCCGGGTGACGCTCACCTCCTGCCGTATCGGGGAAACTCCGGAGCACGGCGTCCGGGCCACCGACCGGGCCGAACTCACCGTCGAGGGCGGCCGGATCACCGACTGCGGGCTGTCCGGCCTCCAGATCGACACCGCGGCCGAGGCCCGGGTGCGCGGGCTGTCCGTCGTGCGCGGCCGGACCGGGATCAACGCCGAGTCCACCGGGACCGTAGTCCTGGAGGAGTGCGACATCACCGACGCCGAGCGGGCCGGGATCTCCTGCGGGACGGAATCGGCCGCGGTGCTTCGGGACTGCCGGATCAACGGCACCGGCACTGCGGGGCTGGTGGTCGGTGAACGCGCCACCCCCAGCATCGAGGGCTGCACGGTGCGCGACACCGCCGGCTCCGGGATGGTCGTGGGACCGGAGGCCGAGCCCCGGGTCCGGGCCGTCACCGTGGCCCGTAGCGGCAAGAACAGCCTGTTCGTCGGTGAGAAGGCGCGGGGCACCTTCGAGGACTGCGTATTCGCCGGGGCGGGCAACGCGGGCCCGGCGTTCCCGGCGGTGCATGTGTCGGCCGCCGCCGCCCCGGTGCTGCGCGGCTGCCTGATCCGCGACACCGAGGAGGACGTGGCCCTGGAGAAGGGCGCCCGCGCGGTCTTCGACGACTGCCTGGCGCGGGACGTGAAGAACCCGGCCCTCCCGACGGGTCCGGCCTCGGCGCTGCCCTCGGCCTCCGCAGGCCCCGGCGCGGACACCGGGACCTCCGCCCGGGAGACCGAGGCCCCCACGGAGGACACCCTGGACGACCTGCTCGCCGAACTCGGCGGACTGGCCGGCCTGGACCGCGTGAAACACGACGTCTCCTCGCTGGTGAAGCTGATGCGGACCGTGCGCCGCCGCGAGGAGATGGGCCTGGCCCCGCCGCCGCTCAGCCGTCACCTGGTCTTCGCCGGCAACCCGGGCACCGGCAAGACCACCGTGGCCCGCCTCTACGGCCGCATCCTGGCCGCCGTCGGCCTGCTGGAGCGCGGCCACCTGGTGGAGGCCGACCGCTCCGCGCTGGTCGGCGAGTACGTCGGCCACACCGGCCCCAAGACCAGCCGGGTCTTCCAGCAGGCCCGTGGCGGCGTGCTCTTTATCGACGAGGCGTACTCGCTCACCCAGTACGCCGGGACCAACGACTTCGGCCAGGAGGCGATCGCCACCCTGGTGAAGCTGATGGAGGACCACCGCGACGACGTGGTGGTGATCGTCGCCGGATACCCCAAGGAGATGGAGGTCTTCGTCCGCTCCAACCCCGGACTGGCGTCGCGCTTCAACCGCACCCTGGTCTTCGAGGACTACAGCACCGCCGAACTCGTCAGCATCCTTGAACACCAGGCCGCACAGCACCAGTACGAGCTGACCCCGCCCGCCCGCGAGGCGCTGTCCGCGCACTTCGACGCCACGCCCAAGGCGCGCGGCTTCGGCAACGGCCGCGCCGCCCGACAGCTCTTCCAGGCCATGACCGAGCGCCAGGCCTACCGCGTGGCCGAGCTGTCCGACTCCACGGAGTCGGACCTGATGACCCTCAAGCCCGAAGACCTTCCGTAACTTCCCTAAGGACCCGAGTCAATGCAGCCAGACCGCCACCAGGAAGGCGAGTTCGCCGCCCTGTTCGCCCGCCGAGCGCGCACCCCGCTCCGTGGTTTCCTGCCGGGCCGCCGGGTCTGGACCGCGGTCGGCGGCACCGCCGTCGCCGTGGTGGTGATCGCCGGGACCGGCGCGTTCGTCACGGCAATCGACTGGGGCGGCGGCGCGGAAGACGTGACCACGGTCGCCGCCGGGCAGCGCACCAAGGCGTCCCCCGGTCCCGCCGGCACCGGGCAGAAGGAGCGGGGCGGCACCCCGTCCCCCGGCGCATCGCCCGGCTCGAGGGACGCCTCCCCGGGTGTCGTGTACGCCCCCGGCGCGGGCGCCGGCCCGGCGGTGAACTCCGGCCAGGACTCCACGTCGCAGACCACCTCGTCCGGCGGCGGCACCGGAACCACCACCGGGAGCAGGACCGGCACCACCTCCTCGACCTCGACCCCGGCCACCACGCAGGCGGCCACCGCCTACCTCTGGGCCGACGGCAACGTCGACACGGACTCGAACGACTACTGGGACCAGAGCTCCATCACCGTCAGGACCACCAAGGCCCTCACCGCGCTCAAGGTGGTCGTACGCATCGCCCAGACCGGCAGTGTGGCCAGCACCGGCACCTGGTCCTCACTGGGGGACAAGGTCAGCGTGTCCGCCGCCGCCGACAGCAGCCAGCTGGCGTACGTCGTGACCCTGAAGTCCGGTGTCACGATCGGTGCCGGCACCTACGTCTTCCAGTTCCAGTACAACCACAGCCAGGGCAACCGCGACGCCGGCGGCGACCGCTACAACGTCACCGCCACCTCGACCGCCTCCAGCACCGAGTTCGTCAAGGGCGGCTTCGCCTGACGGCGGCCTCAGGGCCGTTGTCAGTGGCCCGTCCTACTGTGGGAGACGACACCGGAATCCCGACGAGGAACAGGAAGTGCCCATGACGACCCTGCCCGATCGGCCGAACACCGCGCTGCTCGTCATCGACGTCCAGAACGGGGTGGTGGCAGCCGCCCACAACCGCGACGGCGTGATCGCGAATATCAACACCCTGGTCGACAAGGCTCGTGCCGAGGACGTGCCGGTGGTCTGGGTCCAGCACTCCGACGACGAACTCAAGCGGGACAGCGAGAGCTGGCAGTACGTGCCGGAGCTGGTCCGCCGCGATGCGGAGCCTGTCGTCCACAAGCTCTACGGCGACTCGTTCGAGGACACCGAGCTGGAGGCGCTGCTCGCCGAGCGCGGTGTGGGCCGGCTCGTCGTCACGGGCGCCGCGACCGATGCCTGCATCCGCTCGACCCTCCACGGGGGCTTCGTCCGGGGGTACGACGTGACGCTGGTCGGCGACGCCCACACCACGGAGGACCTCTCCGAGTACGGCGCGCCCTCCGCGGAGCAGGTGATAGCGCACACCAATCTCTACTGGCGGTGGCAGAGCGCGCCCGGCCGCCACGGCGGGACCGTCGACACGGCGAAGGTGACCTTCGGCGGGGAAAGCTGAGCCCGGGGGATCAGACGCCGGCGACCGGCGGCAGCGCGATGGTGAACTCGTCCTCGACCGGCGGGTCGAGTTCCTGCCCGCGCAGGCCGGTGGCGGCGAAGCACCGCACCCGCACACCGGCCGGGCTGACATCCAGGCGCAGGAAGCTCTTGAAGAACGGCGGGCTGTAGGTCGCCCCGCCCGGTGAGATCACCTGGGTCAGCACCTTGCGGACCGGCAGCCGCAGCCGGGCCCTGCTGTGCGGACGCGGGGGAGCGCCCAGCGCGGACGCGACAAAGCGCGTACGCCAGGTCACGGCGGCGCCGGTGGCCCGGGTGGGCTTCATGTCCAGGCGCTGGGCGAGGACCGCGCCCGCCTCGTCGGCCGTCAGGCCGAACAGCCGGCGCAGGCGCAGCCGGCGCCCGTACAGCCCGCTGTAGAACGCGAGGGAGTCGGACCGCAGCGGATAGCAGCGGAACTGCTCCTCGGTGACCCCGCCGACCGTCACCCGGGGGATGGTGTGGGTGGCGTGCATGAAGGCCCCGCCGCCACCGGAGACGACGTACTCGATCCGGCGGCCGTCCACATCGACCGGATAGTGCTGGTAGTTGTGGATGTCGCCGCCTATCGCGGCAACGAAGTTGTGCTTCGGGTCGCGGACGATGTCGTCGACCGTCCCGCCGCCCTCGATGGCGCACGGGTGGTGCTCGTTGTCCACGTATATCGGGGAGCCGGTGACCAGGATCTTGGGCCGGGGCCCGAGGGAGACCCGCCGCAGCCACTCGCCCTGTGCCCTGTCGATGCCGCCGAGCAGCCCGGTGTCTATGCCTATAATCCGTATCGGGCCCGAGTCGAGCGCCCAGTACGGCCCGGGCTGGGAGGCGGCCTGCGAGGGGGCGGACCGCAGCTTCCGGGCCTCGTCCAGTAGCGCGTCGTCCGGCTCGTCGGACGCCTTCCACAGCAGGTTCCGCCACCAGGCCGCCGTCACCAGCGGCCGTGGGCGGGCGGGGGCCGGCAGTGCCGGCGCGCGGCAGAAGACCCGCATGAAGCCGGTGAGGCCGTCGTACCAGTCGTGGTTTCCGGGGATGGCGTAGATCGGGGCGTCGTAGTCCCGGTACGGCTGGAAGAACTTCGTGCCGTATTCGTTGGCGCTGCCCACGGGATAGAGCACGTCGCTGGAGAGTACGGCGAAGCGCGTGCCGGCCCCGGCCTTGAGCAGGCCGGGCACGACGGCGTACTGCGAGTCGTCGCCCTCACCGGTGTCCGCGATCAGTACGAAGGAGTACTCGTCGGGGTCGTCCCGCTCGATCACCAGGTCCGCGGTGGCGGCCCCGCCGTCCAACTGCCGCTGCACCCAACGCTGTCGGTCGGTTCCGGTCGGATCGCCCAGCAGCGCGGCGAGCGGACCGTTGCGTGCCTTCCACAGCGTCGACGGATTCAGCCACGACAGCTTGGCCACCCGAGGGGGCATCAACTCCCGGTACGTACCGGGCTCCTGGCTCTGCCAACCGGCACCGGCCAGGGAATCACGTGAAGAGGCGGACACGGCGGCACTGTAGCAACCCCTGTGCAGCGAGAAGCTCACGAGGAAGTTGTGACATGGCAAACGCATTGACAGTGCGGGTAAGCGCTCTCATAGTGGGAGCGCTCCCACGCTCTTCCTCTCTCTCCGCTCGCCCCCCGCACAAGGCCGTGCGTGCGTACGGCCGTTGAGAAGGAGACCATGAACAGAGCACAGAAGGCCGCACTGGCTGCCGCGATCCTGCTGGCCGCCGGAATCGCCCCCACCGGCCAGGCGCAGGCGCAGCCACTCGCGGCGGACGGCCCCGCGATCACCGTCGACGCCACCACGGCCCGCCATGCCATCGACCCGAACATCTACGGCATCAACTTCGCCGACGAGGCGCTGGCGGCAGATTTACGCCTGCCCGTCCGCCGCTGGGGCGGCAATGCCACGACGCGCTACAACTACAAGCTCGACGCCTACAACGCGGGCGCCGACTGGTACTTCGAGAACCTCCACTACAGCAACGACCCCGCCGCTCTGCCGGACGGCTCGGAGGCCGACAAGTTCGTCGAGCAGAACCTCCGCACCGGCACCGGCACCGTGCTGACCGTGCCGATGGTCGGCTGGACGACCGCCGCCCGCGACGACGCCTGCGGCTTCAGCATCGCCAAGTACGGCCCCCAGCAGGGCAGCGACGCCCAGTGGCGCCCGGACTGCGGCAACGGCGTGAAGAGCGACGGCACCAAGGTCACCGGCAACATCCCGGCCGAAACCAGCGTCGCCGCCGGCCCGGACTTCACCAAGGGCTGGGTGCAGTACCTCGACAGCACGTACGGCACGGCGAACAGCGGGGGAGTGCGTTTCTACGACCTCGACAACGAGCCCGACCTGTGGTTCAGCACCCACCGGGACGTCCACCCGGCCGGTACCGGCTACGAGGAGATGCGGGACAGCACCTACGCCACCGCCGCCGCGATCAAGGACGCCGACCCGGCCGCCCAGACCCTCGGCCCGGTCGGCTGGGGCTTCAACTCGCTGGTCTACTCCGGCCTGGACCAGAAGACCTGCAGTGAAGTGGGCGGCGACTGCTGGTCCAACCCACCGGACCGGGCCGCGCACGGCGGAGTGCAGTTCGCCCCCTGGTACCTCCAGCAGATGCAGGCGTACGAGCAGGCCCACGGCCGCCGCATCCTGGACTACTTCGACGAGCACATCTACCCCCAGCAGACTGGGGTCTTCGGCGGCAGCAACGACGCCGCCACCCAGGCGCTGCGGCTCCGCTCCACCCGCCAGCTGTGGGACCCGACCTACGTGGACGAGAGCTGGATCAACCAGCCCATCCAGTTCATCCCGCGCCTGCGCTCCCTCGTCGACCAGAACTACCCGGGCACCAAGACCGCCATCACCGAGTACAACTGGGGCGCACTGGACCACATCGACGGGGCACTCGCCCAGGCCGACGTCCTCGGCATCTTCGGGCGCGAAGGACTCGACCTGGCGACCCTGTGGGACCCGCCGACCGCCGACGAACCCGGCGCGTACGCCTTCCGGATGTTCCGGAACTACGACGGGCAGGGCGGCTCCTTCGGCGACACCTCTGTCCGCGCGGCCAGCGCCGACCAGGAGAAGCTGTCGGTCTACGCCGCCGAGCGCAGCAGCGACCACGCGCTGACCGTGACCGTGATCAACAAGACCACCGGTGACCTGACCGCCCCGGTGTCCGTGACGGGCGGCTCCGCGTCCACCGCCACCGCCGCCCAGGTCTACCGCTACGGCCAGTCCGACCTCACCGCCATCCAGCACCCGGCCGACCAGCCGCTGACCGGCGGCGGCTTCACCACCACCTTCCCGGCGTACTCGATCACCACCTACGTCCTGCCCGCCGGAACGGCCACCGCCACGCCGCCCACCGCGCCCGGCACCCCGGCCGCCACCTCCGTGGGCTCGGACCGGGTGACCCTGACCTGGACCGCCTCCACCGCCGGCACCGACCCGGTGGCGAGCTACCAGGTCTACTCCGGCGACCCCGCCACCACGGCCCCGGTCGCCACGGTCAGCGCCCCCGCCACCACCGCCACCGTGACCGGGCTGACCCCGGCCACCGCCTACGCCTTCCGCGTCGTGGCCAAGGACACGGCGGGCCGCAGCTCCCCGCCCTCGGCCGAGGTGCGGGTGACGACGGCAACGGCAACGGCCCCCGCCTGCACGGTCGCGTACCGGCCGGCCACCGACTGGGGCACCGGCTTCACCGCCCTGGTCACCATCACCAACAAGGGCCCGGCGATCAACGGCTGGCAGCTCGGCTTCTCCTTCGCCGGCAACCAGAAGGTCACCCAGGGCTGGAGCGGCACCTGGACCCAGACCGGCTCCGCCGTCACCGTCAAGGACGCCGGCTGGAACGCCGCCCTGGCCACCGGCGCCTCCACCGACATCGGCTTCAACGGCGCGTACACCGGCACCAATCCGGCACCGACGGGCTTCACCCTCAACGGCAAGTCCTGCTCCATCCCCGGCACCGCGGCCGCCGCCCGCGTCGCGCCCGCCGTGGGACAGGCTCCGGTTGGGATCCAGGGCGGTACGTCATGAACCTTCGACGCAAGCTCGTGACCCTGGGCATGATCCTCGGGCTGCTCGCCCTGGGCGCCCTCACCGGCCCGGCCGGCCAGGCGGCCGGCGCGGCGGGCCCGTCGCTGCTGCCCGGCTCCTTCACCTGGTCCTCCAGCGGGCCGCTGATCAGCCCCAAGCCGGACGCCGCCCACCCGATCGTCTCCGTCAAGGACCCGACGGTCTTCCGGTACAAGAACCGCTGGAACGTCTACGCCACCACCGCCAACACCTCCGGCCAGTGGAGCCTGGCGTACACAAGCTTCACCGACTGGTCCCAGGCCGCCGCCGCACCGCAGACCTTCCTCGACACCAACCCCAACATCGGCAGCCGGTACGCCGCCGCGCCCCAGGTGTTCTACTTCGCGCCCCAGCAGACCTGGTACATGGTCTACCAGACCGGCCCGCCGTCCTACTCCACGACGAAAGATCCCACGGACCCGCTGAGCTGGAGCGCGCCGCGCTACTTCATGCAGACCGAGCCGCCGGTCGTCACCCAGAACAAGGGCACCGGCTTCTGGCTGGACTTCTGGACGATCTGCGACAACAGCGACTGCTACCTGTTCTTCTCCGACGACAACGGCCATGAATACCGCGCGCGGACCACACTCGCCGAATTCCCGAACGGCTGGCGCGACACCGCCGTCGTGCTCTCCGAGCCCAACCGCTTCAACCTCTTCGAGGCGAGCAACGTCTACCGCGTCGGCAGCACCGGCACGTACCTCATGCTCGTGGAGGCCCTGGCCACCGGCTCCGACTGGCGACGGTACTTCCGGGCCTGGACGGCGGACAGCCTCGGCGGCACGTGGACCCCGCTGGCGGACACCGAGGCCAATGCGTTCATCCGATCCGCCAACGTGACCTTCGCGCCGGGCCAGACCGCCTGGACCAAGGACTTCAGCCACGGAGAGATGATCCGCGACGGCGTCGACCAGACCCTCACCATCGATCCCTGCCGTCTCCGCTACCTCTACCAGGGACTGGACCCGGCGGCGAGCGGCGACTACTCCCAACTGCCGTGGCGGCTGGGCCTGCTCACCCAGACCAACTCCTCCTGCTGAAGGGACCGGCGACATGTCCACCAAGCCCCGACCGGCGCCCGTCGGATCCTTCCTGGGCGCGTTACTCAGCGCCCTGCTCGCGGCGATGTTCCTCACCGCGCCCCCGGCCTCCGCCGCAGCCCTCACCGAGGTCACGAACTTCGGCACCAACCCCAGCAACCTCCAGATGTACCTGTACGTCCCCGACAGCGTCACCGCGCACCCACCGGTCCTGGTGGCCGCCCACTACTGCGGCGGCACCGGCCCGGTGTTCTACTCCGGCACCGAGTTCGCCTCGCTCGCCGACCGCTACGGCTTCATCGTCGTCTACCCGTCCGTCACCCGGAGCAGCAAGTGCTGGGACGTCTCCTCGCCCCAGGCGCTGCGCCGGGACGGCGGGAGCGACCCGGTCGGCATCCGGTCGATGGTCGACTGGGTGACCCGTACGTACGGAGCCGACCCCGGCCGGGTCTTCGTCACCGGGGCCTCCTCCGGCGCGATGATGACCAACGTCCTGCTGGGCGACTACCCGGACGTCTTCGCGGCCGGCGCCGCCTTCATGGGCGTCCCCTTCGGCTGCTTCGCCACCACCGACGGCTCCGAGTGGAACAGCGCCTGCGCCAACGGCACCGTCACCCACACCCCGCAGGAGTGGGGCGACCTGGTCCGCGCCGCCTACCCCGGCTACACAGGGGCCCGGCCGCGTATGCAGCTCTGGCACGGCACCGAGGACGACATCCTGCGCTACCCCAACTTCGGGGAAGAGATCAAGCAATGGACGAACGTCCACGGCCTCACCCAGACCCCTGCCCTCACCGACTCGCCCCAGACCGCCTGGACCCGCACCCGCTACGGCTCCACCGGCGACCAGGCGCCCGTCGAGGCCATCAGCGTGCAGGGCGTCGGCCATGCCCTGCCCTCCGGCGGCATGGCCGCCCGCGCCATCACCTTCTTCGGCCTGGACGGCGGAGCCACGACGCCCGCACCCGGCACCACCTGCCGGGTGGCAGTCACCACCAACGCCTGGAACACCGGCCTCACCGCCTCCCTCACCATCACCAACACCGGCACGACCCCCGTCAACGGCTGGGCCCTGCGCTTCGACCTCGCCCCCGGCCAGACCATCACCTCCGGCTGGAACGCCACCTACAGCCCGCCCACCGGCACCGTGACCGCCACCAACGCCCCCTACAACGCCACCATCGCCCCCGGCGCCGCCGCCTCCATCGGCTACCAGGCCACCCACACCGGCAACAGCGCCGCCCCGACCGCCTTCTCCCTCAACGCGGCGGCCTGCACCTCGTAGTCGGACCGACCGAAGCACACGGGCCCGCCGGAACGGTTGGTGTTCCGGCGGGCCCGAGCGGTACGTATCTACGCGACGATGCGCACGGCGTCGGCCACGACGTATCCGTCGGCCGCGTCGGACAGCTCGATCGTGGCCGGGGTTCCGGCGGTGAACGAGAAGCTGCCCAAGGAGACCCATTGGCCTCCGTGTATGCGTTGGTCGATCTTGACGACCGTGGAGCCGTTGGCGTGTTTGACGGTGTAGGCCGCGTTGGAGGCGCGGTTGGTGTGTGCCGTGTACCAGACGGCTACGTCGTACACGCCGCTCACCGCCACTGCCGGCTGCCAGCGCACGACCGAGGTCCCGGTGCCCGCGGCGTGGGCGCTGTAGCTGTCCCCGTAGTGCCCGTCGACGGTGGTCGCTGGGGAGATCCAGGTGCCGGAGACCACGGAATAGCCGGTGGCATCCTCGTCGTCGACGACCACACCTTGGTAGGTGAAGCGCACAGCGTCGGCCACGACATACCCGTCGGCCGCGTCGGACAGCTCGACCGTGGCCAGGGTTCCGGCCGTGAACGAGAACTTGCCCAAGGAGACCCACTGGCCCCCGTTTACGCGTTGGTCGCGGTGCACGAGGGTGGAGCCGTTGGCGTCCTTGACGGTATAGGGCGCGTTGGAGGCGCGGTTGGTGTGTGCCGTGTACCAGACGGACACGTCGTAGCCGCCGCTTGCCCGGACCGGCGACTGCCAGCGCACGACCGAGGTCCCGGTGCCGGCGGCGTGGGTGCGGTAGTTCTGCCCTTGGAACCCGGTGACGGTGGCCCCCGCGTTCCAGGTGCCGGAGACCGCTGTGTATCCGGTCGAGTCGTTGTCCGTGACGGCGCCCCGATAGGCCAGGCGGACCGCATCGGCGATGACCGTACCGTCGGCGTCATCCGAGAGCTCGATCGTGCCGTCGCCACCACCGGAGAATGTGTACTCGCCGAGTACCACCCACCGGCCGCCGCCGGACGTCTCATTCACCGGGACCGTCGTCTGGCCGTCGGCGTGGTTGATCACGTAGGAGGCATTCGACGCCTGGCCGCTCTGCGCCCTGAACCAGGTGGAGACCTCGTACACGCCGTTCATCGGCACATCGGGCCGGAACCGTACCTTGTTGGTGCCGGTCCCCGCGGCATGCGTGGCATGGCTGCGCCCGTAGGCCCCGGTGACACTGTTCACGTCGGTCCAGGAGTCCGAGACATCCTCGAAGCCCGGAACGAAGTCGTTGTCCGCCACCGTCTTCGGCATGTCCGCGGGCTGTCCGCCCGAGGTCAGGGTCAGCTGGTCGGGAGCGATGGCCTTGCCGCCGGCACGCCCCACGGCGGCCAGGGTGAACCGGACCGTGTGCTGGCCGGCGGTCAGGGTGTCCGATCCCAGTTGATAGACCTGATAGCCCTGATCCTGATAGACCGCATCGGTCGTCTTCAGACTCATCGTCAGCGTCGGGTCGACCAGCCCCTGGGTGAGTGCTGCGCCGTCGATGCTCGTGCGAATCTGCCCTTGGCCGAAGCTGCGGTGGAATCGCACGGCCACCTCGTAGTCGCCTGCCTGCGCGACATTGAACGGGACCTCGATGTAGTCGTCGCCCACATCAGAGGCCCCGTAGCGCAGTGCCTTGCCGCCTCTGGCGTTGGCATCGGACAGGATCGGCACGGACGCGCCCGTTTCGGTTCGGGCGTCCGAGGTGGCCATTTCGTACGAGTACTGGGTGAGCCCGGGGCCGGAGGCAAGGCTGTCCCTGCCCTTGGTCAGCCACTCGAGATCGAACCGGGCGACCGTGATGCGCTCGGGGTAGGTGGCTACGTCGCCGTCGCGGCCGTAGACCAGCAGAATCGTTCCGTCGGACAACCGGGCAAGGTCGGAGTAGTAGGACGTGCCCGGATTGACCACTCGGCTGTAGCGGAAGCTCGCCCCCTCGTCGTAGGAGATCGAGACGGTCATGTTCTCCCGGACCGACGAATCCGGTCGGCTGAACAGCAGTCGGTCGACCGAGCCACTGCTGTACTGGAGCATGCCCGCATCGACCGCGCCGAAGATTCCGGTCGCGCCGTCGATCGCCGGCGCGGCCCAGGTCAGCCCGCCGTCGGTACTGGTCGAGGTGATGCGATAGCGGGTACCGCCAGGTCCCCACCGGCCGTTGATGACGACCGATCCGTCCTCGCGTTCAAAAATGCGGCTTTCGTTGATCGGATAGGCGGGATCCATCGGCACCTCGGCGCTCCGCTGCCACGAACCGGCGCTGCCGTGGTCGTCGCTGTACAGGAAGTCGACGCCGTAGTTGCGGACGTCGTCGCTGGAAGCGCGGTGCTGGACGGGAATCAGCAGCCGACCGTTCTGCAGCTGTATTCCATGGCCCGGTACCGGGCTGTTGAGCGTCCAGCTGTGCGGGTTCGAGGCGAACAGCGGAGTCAGATCCTCGGCGGCTGACCACGTGGCGCCGGCGTCATCGCTTCGCTTGACGTAGATGGTCGAGCCGGGCCCCTTGTAGAACAAGCACACCCGGCCGGTCTGCTTGTCCACCACCGGCGTCGGGTTGCCCCCGCTCAGGTTGTCCTGATCACGCGAGACCACAACCGTGCTGGCGGACCAGGTGCGCCCCGCGTCCACACTGCGGCGAAGGAGCAGATCCTTCGGGCTCGAGTCGCTGGCAAGGGTCCGGCCCTCGGTGAAGGTGAGCACCACGTCGTCGGGCAGCGCCTGCCCTCCCGCCGGCGGCACGATTCCCGCGGGGATCACCGACAGGCCCTGCACATGAAAGTTTGCGTACGCGTCATCATCGGTTGAATCCCACAACTCGGATTCGGAGAACGAACCGGCCTCGGTGGCATCGGCGGCATTCGCGGTAGCGGCAACGGCCGCAACCGAGTCGGTACCGGACGCCGCTTGAGCCTGTCCCACCGCGGTTGCCAGGGCCACCAGAGTCAGCGAAGCGAGCAGGCTAATTCCCAATGCCCGCAGCGGCTTTCTTCGGGACTTCTGACGAAACATCCCACTACCCCCTCTTGATCAACAGTGACAATGCGCGCCAACGCTATTGCCCCTGGCAACCACGGCACAAAGACTTTCCAAAGCTGTCTGACAGCGATTGCTCAGGTCAGTTCAGGGAGGGGTGTACGCGGTCCAGCGCAGCGTCGGGCCTCAGCCGCTGTGGTGCGCGAGAACCAGATGCGGGTCCTCCGAGCCCGGCGCCGGGGCGGGGTCGGCGTGCACCAGGGCGGCGGTGAGCCTCGGCACAGTGTGCAGCAGGGCGTGCTCGGCGTCGACGGCTACATGGTGGGCCTGACGTACGCTCAGCTCGCCGTCCACGACGACCGCGACCTCGGCGCGCAGCGTGTGCCCGATCCAGCGCAGCCGCAGCTCGCCCACCTCGCGTACGCCCGCCACCTCCCGCAGCGCCTGCTCGGCGGCGTCGACCAGGGCGGGGTCGACGGCGTCCATCACCCGGCGGAAGACCTCGCGGGCGGCGTCGCGCAGCACCAGCAGAATCGCGGCGGTGATGGCCAGCCCCACGATCGGGTCGGCCTGCCGCCAGCCCAGCGCCGCGCCGCCGGCGCCGAGCAGCACGGCGAGCGAGGTGAAGCCGTCGGTGCGGGCGTGCAGGCCGTCGGCGACCAGCGCGGCCGAGCCGATCCGCTTCCCCGTACGGATGCGGTAGCGGGCCACCCACTCGTTGCCTGCGAACCCGATCACGGCCGCGGCGGCGACCGCCGGCAGGTAGCCGATCTCGCGCGGGTGCAGCAGCCGCTCCACCGCCGTCCAGGCGGCGAACGCCGCCGATGCGGCGATCGTCAGGACGATGACGATGCCCGCCAGGTCCTCGGCCCGCCCGTAGCCGTAGGTGAAGCGGCGGTTGGCCGCCCGGCGGCCCAGGACGAAGGCGACGCCCAGCGGGACGGCGGTCAGCGCGTCGGCGACGTTGTGGACGGCGTCGCCCAGCAGCGCCACCGACCCGGACAGGACCACGACCGCCAGCTGGAGGACGGCGGTCACTCCCAGGATCGCGAGCGAGATCCACAGCGTGCGCATCCCCTCGGCGGAGGTCTCCATCGCGGCGTCCACCTTGTCGGACGCGTCGTGCGAGTGCGGCCTGACCGCGTGCGTGAGCCGGTGCCTCAGCCGTGACCGGCGGACCGGGTCATGGGTGTGGTCGTGGGCGTGGGCGTGCTCATGGTCGTGGGTGTGGCCGGCAGGGGAGTGGTGGTGGGAGTGGTCGCTCACGTCGGGTTCTCCTCCGGTGGGCCGGACGCCGGGCAGGGGGCACGCGCTGGACAGCGGCGTGCGTACGCCACCATTATGTGCGTATGAGCGCACGCACGCACCTCTCACCTGCTCACGATGCGCACCCGCGCACCCCGGGTGAGGAACAGTTCACCCTCGCCGCCGAGGTGCTCGCCCTCCTCGCCGACCGCACCCGGCTGATGCTGCTGCACGCCCTGACCACCGGCGAGGCCGACGTCACCACCCTCACCGAGACCTGCGGCGCGGCCCGGCCCGCCGTCAGCCAGCACCTGGCCAAACTCCGCCTCGCCGGCCTGGTCACCTCCCGCAAGGACGGCCGCCGGGTCATCTACGGTCTGCGCGACGGCCACCTCGCGCGCATGGTCGACGAGGCCCTGAACCTCGCCGACCACCACCTCAGTGGCCGGCCCCCGCACGCCTGAGGACATCGGGTCGGGTGAACCCTGGCATCGTCTCCGCGCGCCGGGCGGCGTGGACCGGCCGGGCTCAATACGGTGGCGGATGTGCTGCTGAGCTGTGCGTTCATCAATCTGAAGCCCGGTGTCGGGAAGACGACCAGCGCTGTCTGGCTGGCCCATGCGCTGTACGAGCTGGGGGTGCCCCCGCTGCTGGTGGACGGCGACCCGGCCGGTTCCGCCCTGCGCTGGAGCGAACTCGCCGGAGGTTTCCCCTTTCCGGTGATCGCCCTTCCGGTGGGCGATGTGCACCGCCGCGTCGACGACTTCCTCGGCGGGCGGCAGGCCGTGGTGCACGACGCCCCGCAACTGGAGGACCACGCCCGCATCGCCCGCAGTGTCATGCGCCACGCCAACGAGTGGATCGTGCCGGTCACTCCGGCCCCGATCGAGCTGGACCGGATGGCCCCCATCCAAACCGAGATGGGCGACGTCCAGTCCCTTCGCGCGGAACCGGCCCGCACCGCCGTCCTGCTCAACCGCACCAACCGCCCCGAAACCACCCGCACCGGTCCCGACGCCGACGCCCGGGAGGTGCTCGCGGAACGGGGCTTCGACGTGCTCGACACCCAGATCGCCCGCCTCGACCTGTACTCCCAGTCGTTCGGCGGCCCGGTCCGCGCCCAGAAAACGGCCTACATGGACCTCGCGAACGAACTCCTCAAGCGTCAGGAAGGCGTATGAACCAGCGCAAGGACAACTACCGCGCGGCCCTGCAGCGCGGACAGGCGGACCCGGGACCCCGCACCCCCAACGTGACCACGCTGAGCAGCAGGTACGTCCGGATCACCATCGAGCTGGATCCGGACGTGCAGCGCAGCCTGGACCGGTGGGTGGCGCCGCCGGTCGCCCTGCTGACCAACACCGGTGCGGCCGCCGTGCGTGTCCTGACTGCGGTCGTCGCCAGGACGCCCCCAGGACCGTAAAAGGCGCGTTAAGAACGCGTATGGAATCGACGGGTACCCGTCGGGACGCCGTGAGGGACTCTGCGTCACGCCACGGCTCCGCGCAGGTGCCTCAGTAGGGCGAAATCCTCCGGAGTCCGGTGCGTCAGCCGAGGTCTCCGCAACCCCGAACAGGGCGCGTTCACCGCCGTTTTCACAGGTCAAGGACATCGCGAGGGCCGGGACACCTGGGTGCGCGAAGCGAGAGCCGTCGTCGCACCGGAGCCGTGGGTACCCCGCGGCCGACTCGGACACAGGTAAGTGGCCCTCGCCTCAAACCCGCTGAATACTCACTATTCGCCGGCGGGTGTCCTGGGTCCGGCTGCGTACTCTGACCTGGCCGTCTCGTCGATGGCGGGATCATTTCGCCGTACGAGTACGACAGGAGCACGTCGATGGCCACCCCCGTCCATACCAGCCGTTTGCGCGCGTGGATGCTGGAAGGTCTGTCCGACATGGCCAGGCACCAGTCCGGCAAGGGCACTGCCGCGCAGGCTCCTGCCGCGCACAAGGGGCAGCGGTGGTGGCGGGTGATGTGCCTCACCGGCGTCGACTACTTCTCGACGCTCGGCTATCAGCCGGGCATCGCGGCCCTGGCCGCCGGGCTGCTGTCGCCGATCGCGACGATCGTGCTGGTGATCGTCACTCTCGCCGGGGCATTGCCGGTGTACCGGCGGGTGGCGGAGGAGAGTCCGCATGGTGAGGGCTCGATCGCGATGCTGGAGCGGCTGCTGTCGTTCTGGCAGGGCAAGCTGTTCGTGCTGGCGCTGCTGGGTTTCGCTGCCACCGACTTCCTGATCACCATCACTCTGTCGGCGGCGGACGCGGCGACCCACCTGGTGGAGAACCCGCATTTCACGAGCGTGCTGCACAGCTATCAGATGGTCATCACGTTGGTGCTGGTCGCGCTGCTGGGCGCGGTGTTCATGAAGGGCTTCCTGGAGGCCATCGGTGTTGCCGTGGTCCTGGTCGGGATCTATCTGGCGCTCAATGTGGTCGTCGTGGTGGTCGGCTTCTGGCATGTGGCCACGCAGGGGCATGTGGTCACCGACTGGACGCACGGGCTGACCGCCGAGCACGGGAACGTCTTCGTGATGATCGGCGTGGCTCTGATCATCTTCCCCAAGCTCGCGCTGGGCATGTCCGGGTTCGAGACCGGGGTCGCGGTCATGCCGCACGTCGAGGGCGACCCCGGTGACACCGAGGAGAGGCCCGCCGGGCGTATCCGGGGTACGAAGCAGCTGCTCACCACGGCCGCGGTCATCATGAGCGTCTTCCTGATCGCCACCAGCTTCATCACCACCCTGCTCATCCCGGAGAAGGACTTCGAGAACGGCGGCCCCGCCAACGGCCGCGCCCTGGCCTACCTGGCCCACCAGTATCTGGGCGGCGGTTTCGGCACCGTCTACGACTTCTCCACCATCGCCATCCTGTGGTTCGCCGGCGCCTCGGCGATGGCCGGGCTGCTCAACCTGATGCCCCGCTACCTGCCCCGCTACGGCATGGCCCCGCACTGGGCGCGCGCGGTGCGCCCGATGGTGCTGGTCTTCACCCTCGTCGCCTTCCTGGTGACCTGGATCTTCGACGCGGACGTGGACGCCCAGGGCGGCGCGTACGCCACCGGTGTGCTGGTCCTGATGAGCTCCGCGGCGATCGCGGTGACCATCGCCGCGCGCGAAGCCGGGCAGCGCAACTGGATGATCGGCTTCGCGGTCATCTCCGTGGTCTTCCTCTACACCACCGCCGTGAACGTCGTGGAGCGGCCGGACGGTGTGAAGATCGGCGCCTGCTTCATCGCCGGCATCATGCTCGTCTCGCTGCTGTCCCGGCTCGCCCGCGCCTTCGAACTGCGCGTCACCAGCGTCGAACTCGACGACATGGCGCAACGATTCGTCCGCGACATCGCCAGCCGCAAGATCCGCCTCATCGCCAACGAGCCCGACCGCCGCGATGTCGCGGAATACCGTGACAAGACCCAGCAGATCCGCGCCGACAACGACCTCTCCGAATCCGACGACTTCGTCTTCGTCGAGGTCACCGTCCTGGACGCCTCCGAATTCGAAGCCGGACTGACCGTGCGGGGCGAGGTGCTGCACGGCCGCTACCGCGTCCTCAGCCTGGAGAGCTCCTCCATCCCCAACGCCCTCGCCGCGCTGCTCCTCCACGTACGCGACACCACCGGCCAGCGGCCCCACATGTACTTCGAGTGGACCGAAGGCAACCCCTTCACCCAGTTCCTGCGCTTCTTCCTCTTCGGCCAGGGCGAAGTCGCCCCCACGACCCGCGAAGTCCTGCGGGAGGCCGAGCCGGACCGGGACCGCCGGCCCCGGGTCCACGTCGGCTGAGCCCGGTGCGGTGGCCGCGTTGCGGTGCCGTTGGTCGGGGTTGGCGGTTCCGTCCTCAAGCGCCGGACGGACTGGTTGGCCTGGGGGTCGGTGCCACCACCGGGGATCTCTCCTCGGCGCTCGCGACTCTGGTCGGCCTTGTTGGTAACCGGGATCCTCGCTCGTCGCGCTGCGGGAGAACCCCGGCGTGTCCCCTCCCGGCCGGAGACGTTCACTTCAGCCCGTCCGGCGTTTGAGGACACGCCCGAAGGGCGTTCGGGGTCCGGGGGCTTGCCCCCGGCGGGTCCGGGCGGAGCCCGCCACGCGGCGCCAGCCGCTGATCGGATGCAGCGGGAAGGGGCGGGGTGGGGGAAAGCCCCTCGCCCACAGGCCGGCGGCCGCCAACGCACCCGCAACCACCCAGCTGGCCGCGGCGCGGGCGGTGCCCGTTCCCGCTCGCCCAGCCGGCTGCTCGGTCACCGCAGGTGAGAGCACCGGCTCGCCCGCCTTGACCCCGCAGGCCGCCGGATTGCGTGGTGATGCGGTGAGGTCCTATCGCGCGGTCGCCGGCAGCCGGTTTCAGAGGACTGGTCGTGCAGTTAGCGGGACTGTTCCAGAGAGGTGAGATTGCGGGCGGGGCGTTCGCCCGGTGTCAGGATCCGGATCGCGGCCGGGCGCGGGCCCGGCTGCTGAGCGCGCCGGAGGACGGGTATCAGGCCGGCCCGCAGCAGGGAGGACTTGCCGCTGCCGGAGGGGCCGAAGACCGCGGCGAACCGCCGACGGCGCAGCAGGTCGACCAGGCCGGCGGTGAGCTGTTCCCGGCCGAAGAACAGGCCGCTGTCCCTGGTCTCGAACCGTGCCAGACCCCGGTACGGCGTGAGTGATCCTTCGTCGTCCCGAGAGCCGTCACCGGCGGACTCCTCCACCGCCTCCTTCCACCGGGCCTCCCATTCCGCCAGGTCTCCACCGCACGCCCCCGCGTAGGCCAGGGCCACCGGCAGTGTCGGCAACTGCTCGCCCGCCGCAGCCTGCGACAGCGTGGTCATCGAGTAGCCCGCCCGCTGGGCCAGCGACCGGTAGGTGATCCCGTCCGCCTCCGCCCTCAGCTTGCGTAACTCGAACGCGAACCGCTGCACCGGACCCGCCGCCGGATCCACCGGCACCTCACGACGCCCCGCCACACCTTCACCCCCTCCAGCCGCCCCTGTACCTCTATGACACCCGAAAGGCTCGGGCACCCCGTTTCTTTGTTCGGCCGCCAGAACGGTACTGCCGAACAATGCTCCAGCCGCTGGACTCGGTGATGTGAGCGCAGTGCACAGGAACCGAGCCCGAGGCGGCCGGTGAACAGGGGCCAGGTGCAGCCACTGAACGGCGGCACCCTCGTTAGCAGGATCGAAGGCTTGGCGCCGGCACCCGCCTCACGACAACCCCAACGAACACCTCACCAAAGAGGACTCTGTCCACGCATGGAATCCCCATCCCGCGTCCCTGCTTCACCGGAATACTCACTCTCCGTTATGACACGATTACTGGCAGCCATTGCGACGGCTGGTCCGTCGCGGTTGGGCTGGCTGGACGCATTGCGCGGCATCGCCGCGCTCGTCGTGGTGTTCGACCACTCGTCGTATGCCTTCATGGCGGACTTCCGGCAGGAGTTGATGCCGCAGTTCAACACCAGCCGCTACGGCATCATGGTGTTCTTCCTGGTGAGCGGCTACATCATCCCCGCGTCGCTGGAGCGCCGGGGCTGCGTCCGGACGTTCTGGATCGGACGGATCTTCCGTGTGTACCCGCTGTGGGCGGCTGTCGTCACTGTGCTCCTTGCCGTCAACCAATTGGGCATTGCGGAGATGCGTGACTTCGGTCAGCAGAGTGCCGCCACCGTGGCTGTCGCCCACGCCACAATGCTCCAGGAGTTACTGGGGACACCCAGTCTCCTGCTCGTCCTGTGGACGCTCTCGTACGAGATGTCCTTCTACCTGCTGGTCGTCGCTCTTTTCACGGTTCGCCTTCACCAGCAGTCTGCGGCGGTCGCCGTCGTCCTGGCCGTGCTCGCCACTGTGAGCGTGACGGCAGGGGTGGTGCTGCCGGCCTCTGCCCTGTCCGGCCTGGTCGGCACCGGCCCGCTGATCGCGTTTGCCTCGATCGCCATGGGGGTCGCCATCTGCTGTGCAAGCGCCAGGTCACCCGTGCTCCGGGGGTTCGGGGGTGTGTTGGGCGGGGTGCTGGCGCTCGTCCTGGTCCCGTTCAACGGCACGGTCCCGATGTGGGAGGGCCTGGTGATCCTCGCCGTGATGTTCCTCGGCACGGCCGTCTACCGTGCCGAGAACGGTCAGAGCACCTGGCGCTGTGCGGCTGGCACTGCCGTCATGGTGGTCACCTGTGCCGTGGGGAGCGCGTACTGGTACGGCGACGATGAGCACTTCACACGGCGCGGCTGGATCGTCGCATTCCTGCTGGCTGTGCTCACCTTCGGCGTCGGACTCGCGTCGCGCCGCCGGCGCATACCGCGGATGCTGACCGGATTGGGAACGATCAGCTACTCGGTCTACCTGGTGCATCCGGTGCTGCTGGCGGTGATCGACAGCACCATCGGCCGACGGCGGCAGGACAGCCTCGCGCTCGAAGTGGCGTTCTTCACCGTGCTGCTGCCCCTGTGCCTGCTGACCTACCGTTACGTTGAAGCGCCGAGCCAGACCTGGGGCCGCAGGTTGGCGCGCCGCGTGCAGCCACCGTGACGAGCGCCTACACCGTCTGCTGGGCCGTTGAGACCTCGGCCTCCAGTCCCCGCATGACGTGTTCGAGCAGCGTGATCAGCACCGACTTGACCGACTCGCGGTCGCGGGCGTCGCACAGCACCAGCGGTACGTGGGGGGAGAGGTCGAGCGCGGCGCGGATCTCGTCCGGGTCCTCGTCGCAGCGGCCGTCGAAGCAGTTGACGCCGACGGCGAAGGGGATGCCGCGGAGCTCGAAGAAGTCGACGGATGCGAAGCACTGGTCCAGCCGACGGGTGTCGGCCAGCACGATCGCGGCCAGGGCGCCGCGGGACAGGTCGTCCCACATGAACCAGAAGCGGTCCTGGCCGGGTGCGCCGAAGAGGTAGATCACGAGCGCGGAGCTGAGGGTGATCCGGCCGAAGTCCATGGCGACCGTCGTCGTGGACTTCTGCTCGATGCCGACCATGTCGTCGACACCGACGCTGGCTTCGGTGATGAGCTCCTCGGTGCGCAGCGGCACGGTCTCGCTGACCGCGCCGACCAGGGTGGTCTTGCCGACTCCGAAGCCACCGGCTATCAGGATCTTGGCCGCTGTCGCGTTGGGGGCAAGGGTGGTCGGGCCGGGGTCAGAGTCTGCGAATGCCATCGATCACTGCCTGGAGGAAACGGGCGTCGGGGATCCCGGCCGCGGAGGGTGAGGAGACGGATACGAGTTCGTGGTCCAGGAGGTCGCCGAGCAGCACCCGCACCACGGCGATGGGCAGGTCGAGCCGGGCGGCGATCTCCACCAGGGCCGTCGGGGTGCGGCACAGCGCGAGCAACCGGTGCTGCTCGGGCTGCAGCCGGTCGGCGCGGGTGGGCGGCCGGATGGTGCTGACCAGCGAGATCAGTTCGATGCCGGTGCGGGCCGGCGGGGTCCGGCCACCGGTCAGTGTGTAGGGGCGGATGAGAGGGCCGGCGTTCTCATCCGACCAGGGGTCTTCCTGAGACCAGTGCCTCATCCATGCTCACCCCCGTCCGATGGGATGGGAAGCCGGTACTCGGGGAAGCGCGGGGCGGCGCTGAGGAACTGACCGACCTGCCGGACGAGCATCGTCATCTCGTAGGCGACGGTGGCCACGTCCACCGCCGAGGTGGCGAGCACGGCGAGCCGGGCGCCGTCGCCCGCGGTGGTGACGAACAGGAAGAGATCGTCCATCTCGATGACGGTCTGCTGCACCCGGCCCCCGCCGAAGTGGCGGCTGGTGCCCTGGGCCAGGGACTGCAGGCCCGAGGCGATGGCCGCGAGCTGCTCGGCGTCCTCGCGGGCCAGCCCCTCGGAGGCGCCGACGAGCAGACCGTCCTCGGACAGCACGATCGTGTGCAGGGTCTCCGGGATCCGCGTGATCAGGCCGTCCAGGAGCCAAGCCAGCCCGCTCTGCGTGGTGTTGGTCGCTGTCATGGGGTGTTCCTTGTCGGACGGGGGCGGGTGGTGAGCGGACGCTGCTCGGGCGGCGTCGGGGGCCAGTCGGGAAGGGGGACCTCTTCCTCGGCGCGGGCCCGGCGGGTGCCGTCCCGGAGGGCGGCGAGCATCGAGCGTGCCTGCTCCGGTCGGCGTTCCTCCTGCGCCGGGGCGTGGCCCCGGGCCGGGGCGCCGTGCCCCTCCAGGAGCTGCGGCGCGAGGTGGGTCTGCCGGACCCGGCGCGGGAGGCGGCTTGCGCCGCCGGTGCGGTGGCCCGGGGAGGGAGCGGGGACCGGGGGCTGGACGGGGGCCTGAACCGCCGGGACCGCCGGGGCCGCAGGGGCCTGGCCGGCGCCGGGGCGCGGCACCGTACGGGAGCGTATGGGCATCCCGCTGGCCGTCACCCCGGCCGGAGCCGGACTCGCGACGGGGGCGAGGTGGCGGTCGGCCCGGGTCTCCAACGGCAGCGGCGCGGTGCCGGCGACCTCCTCGGTCAGGACCTGCGGGAGCACGACGACGGCCATCGACCCGCCGTACGACGAGGGTCGCAGGGTGACGGTGATTCCGTGACGGTGCGCGAGGTGGCCGACGGTGAACAACCCGAGGCGGGGGTCGTCGCCCAGTGCGGTGAAGCTGAAGTCCGGCGGATTGTGCAGGAGTCCGTTGGCCGTCGCGTACTCCTGCTCCGACAGCCCGAGGCCCCGGTCCTCCACCTCGACAGCCATGCCCTGCGCAACCGGCAGCACCCGCACCCGTACCTCGGTGTGCGGCGGGGAGAAGGCCACGCCGTTCTCGATCAGCTCGGCCATGAGATGGATCGTGTCACCGACCGCGGGTCCGGTCACCGCGACCGGCGGCATCGGCTCGACCACCACACGGGCGTAGCCCTCGATCTCGGAGACCGCGCTGCGCAGTACGTCGCCGAGCGGCACCGCATGCTTCCAGCGGCGTCGCGGGGTCGCACCGGACAGGACGGTCAGGCTCTCCGCGTTGCGCCGCATGCGGGTCGCGAGGTGGTCGACGGTGTAGAGGTCGGCGAGGAGCTCCGGGTCCTGCTCCTTGCGCTCCATGGCGTCGATCACCGTGAGCTGGCGGTGCACCAGGACTTGCGTGCGGCGGGACATGTTGAGGAACACCAGCCGCGCGCCCTCGCGCAGCTCGGCCTGTTCCAGTGCGACGGTCACGGCGGTGCGCTGGGCGGCGTTGAAGGCCTCGGCGACCTTCCCCAACTCGTCGGACCCGTAGTCGAGTTCGGGCAGATCGTCGAGGTCGGCCCGGTTGCCCTCGGTGCGCAGCCTGGTGACCAGCTCCGGCAGCCGGTCCTGGGCCAGCTCCAGTGTCGCCCTTCGCAGGCTGGACATGCGGCCGATGAGCGATCGCGCGATGCGGAAGGACATCACCGTGACCGCGAGCACCGCGACCAGCGCGAGGGCGCTGCCCAGCATCACTCTGGAGAACAGCGTGTCGGTGCTGTCCGTACCCTCTTCCATGACCAGCGCCAGGTACTGGTTCTGCACGCCCTGCACCGCCACGGCCACGCGGTCCGGGGCCGCAGCCCTGGCCGCCGGGACCCGGGGGACGGTGATGGTGCCGTCGTGCGCCTTGGCCGCGGTGGGGATGGCCGCCTCGAAGGCGGTCAGGGCCGCCCAGTCCCGGCCGTCCATGACTTTCTCCAGCGCGGCCTGCGTGTCCGCGGGCACGTACGGCGCCACCTGGTTGGTGAGGATGTAGTCGCGTACTGCCGACGCGGACGTCAGGCCGGCCCGCTCCTGGGTGCTCAGCCGCCCGGACTGCGCGACTCCGGCGAGGACCGCGCTCTCCTGCGACAGCGCCTCCGTCGCGCGGAAGAACGCCAGGGCATGGCTGGCCTTGGTGGCGATGTCACCGTCGGTGCTGCTCAGCGTGCCGAACAGGTTCAGCGCGGACAGCACGGTGGCGGAGTACGCGGCGTAGGCGTGCTGCCGGGTGTCCTTCCCGCTGTCGACCGCCGCCCGTTCGGCGGTCAGTCCGTCGAGCTGCTTTCGTACGGTCGCGAGCCCGGCCAGGTACTGTGCCGACCCGTCACCGCCGGAGACGGCATCGGTCCGGCGGAAGGCGGTGAGCGCGGCATCGGTCCGGCGCCGCTGGGTGGCAAGAGCGGAGCGGCTCCCGTCCGACGCCAGCCGGACGATCGTCTGCTGACGCTCCTTCTGGAGCTCGGCCATGACGGGCACCAGGGCGAAGGTGGTCTTCGAGGCCTTCGTGGCTTCGTCGGACTGCAGCCACTGGTTGAGCAGCACGGCGGAGCCACTCGCCCACAGCGCGGTCAGGGCTATCACCGGGACCAGCGCGAGCGCGATCAGCGAGCCCCGGATGCTGCGGTTGCGGGCCGTACCGGCTCTCTTGTGCACGGACCTGCCCCGGCGCCCGCTCACCGCCCCCTCCGGCGTCCAGTGGCGCGGCAAACGGCGGGAACTGCGGCTTGGGGCTGGAGCACCGGCGGATTCCTTTCCAGGGCGGCGCGTCGTGCGTCGGGCGGACCGGCTGGGCATGCGGGCATGCGGGCATGCCAACAGGGGCTAGGGGTGGTGGAAGTACGGCGGACATGCCGGACGCCTGTGGAATCGTGGCGGGCGACCGTGCCCACCGCGCGGTTGGGTTGGTATGTAACCGAGCCTGACGACAGGGGTCAAGCCGTCCGGGATGCGCACCGAACGCCCTTTTATGGCGGGAGCTTTGTTACGCGCGCAGGCCGCGCGACTACAACTGGTGTCCGCGGCACCCCCGTCGGTGACGTTTCGGCTGCGTACGGGGGTGGGGCGGGCTGCGCCGGGCGTCCGCCGATGGCGGGAGATCGACAACGGTCGATAACGGGCAAGCCATTGGACGCGAACAAATGTGTGAGATAGCTAACAATACAAAGGGCAGACCTTTTGACTGCTCCTTCGCGCCGCAGCGGTCCGGTACTGGGCAGTTGAGGGGGTGTGGGGCTGGAAGGACGGTTCCAGGACCGATATGGGTCGACGCCCGGGAACGGCGGGCCTACCCTCTCGATCATGCCCATTTCGTTGAGCGAAGCCGCGCGGAAGATCCTCGACGGCCCCAACCCCGCGGTCCTCGGCACGATCAACCCGGACGGGAGCCCGCAGACCTCGGTGGTCTGGGTGGGAACAGATGGCGATGACCTGCTCATCTCCACGCAGGCCGGTCGGCGTAAGGAGAAGAATCTGCGACGTGATCCCCGGGCCAGTCTGAGCGTGTACGACCGGGATGATCCGCTCCAGTATGTCGAGGTGCGCGGCCTGGCCACGGTCACCGAGGACGCCGGTCGCCAGGTGGCCGTTTCGCTGGCTGAGAAGTACGAGGGTCCAGGTGCCGGTGAGGAGTATCTGCAGCTGCCGCCCGAGGTCATACGCGTCACGGTCCGGATCACGCCGCAACGAATACTGGGGAATGCCGCCGGCTGAAGCCATGCTCAGCGGCGCCATGCGTCGCGCCCCCGCGCCACAACGATCCGCCCGATCACCGCCGGCATCACCAGCCAGGCCACCGCCACCGGCCCTCCCCACCCGACGCCGACAAGACAGGCCGGCCACGCCGCCAGCGCCCAGTAGGTACGATCCGCAGGCCAGTGAACCCAGCGCCAGAGCGGTGTCTATATTCGGGTCACCAATGGGGTCGTGTCGAGCGAGCCGGATGCCGGAGCGGGGCCCGACAGTTCGAGCCGGTACGTCTGCTCTCGCCCGGAGCTCTGGATCACTGTCCCCGTCACGGTGGCTCGTACGGTACGCAGGCAGTCCGCCTGGTCGGCATGTGCTCCGGCCGCGGTGCACGGGACCGCCGAGGCAAACCCCCGCTCCTCCGCCACTGCCGTGGGCAGGGCGGTGAACCCATCGACCGCCCACAGCAGGGCGGCAGCGCCCGGAAGCATCGCGCACAGCCCCCATGCGCGATGCCACCATGGCGCGCGACGGACCGGGGCAAGGACATCTGTTCAGTGCCGTCCGGCCGCCGTACGCGAGACCGTGAACCGGTCGACCTCGGCGCCGGTGGCGGCCAGGGCCCGCACGGTGAGGGTCGCCGTGCGGCCGGGCGTGGCGGGGGCGACGTCGACGCGGATGAACGAGTAGCCGGTGTAACGGACCCGGGACCAGTCGACGTTCTCGGTGACCTTGCCGTCCTTGCCCGTCCAGTACGTGGGCACCGAGTCGACCTCGTCCTCGTGGCCCTCGTAGCTGTCGGCGACCGGGAAGCTGTACACGCTCTCACCGCCCGCGCCCGCCGTCACGTACACCACGCCGCCACGTGCCGGCTCGTGGGTGCCGCCGATGGGCAGGGCCCGTACGGCCTTGTCCTGGACGACGGGGTCGGTGCGCTCGTAGACGTGGTTGTGGCCGTTGACCACCAGGTCCACCTGGTGCTTCTCGTACAGCGGCACCCACTGCTCGCGCACCCCGCCCTCGGAGGCGTGGGAGCTGGTGGTCGAGAAGGCGCAGTGGTGGTGGAAGACGACGATGAAGTCCACGTCCGCGCGGGCCCGCAGCTCGCCGAGCCGCTGGTCGAGCCAGGCGGTCTGCCGGCCGCCGGTGTAGCCGATGTTGGCGGGGATCTCGTACGAGACGTCGTTGGCGTCGACCGACACCACGCCCACGTTGCCGTGGACGAAGGAGTAGACGCCGGGCGCCGACGCGGGGTCGAAACCGTTGCCCGGCAGGGTGAAGCGGGCCTCGTTGCCGCCGTACCCGTTGGGCGAGTACCAGGACTCCATGTCGTGGTTGCCGAACGCCACCATCCACGGCACCCGGCTCGACAGCGGCTCGATCTGGGCCAGGAACGAATCCCACTGGCGGGCGTCGTAGTTGCCCGCGTCCCCGGGCAGGCCGTGGCCGGTCTCCTCGGCGTAGCAGATGTCGCCCGCGTGCAGGTGGAACGCCGGGTTCTGCGCCTGGACCAGCGCGTTGAGCCCGATCGACGTGTAGCCGGGGTTCTGGTCGCCGAAGGCGGTGAACGTGAAGGGCCGGGTGCTGTACGCCCGGGGAGCGGTGGTGAAGGAGTACACGGTGTGCGCGGCGCCGGGATCCGCGGGGTCGAAGCCGTCGTGGCCGACGCCGTAGTAGTACGTCGTACCGGGGCTCAGGTTGTCCAGCGCCGCGTGCACGTAGTACTGGTCGATGTCGGCGCTCTTGCCGATGCCCGTCGGCGTGAACAGGTCGCGCACCTCGGCCGGGATCCGGTGGCTGAGGTCGAGGGGACTGCGGCCGATCCGCAGGAAGGGCCTGCGCACCGGCAGCGGCACCTGCCACGACACGCGCATCTGCGTACGCGGATCGGCCCCGTAGGCCAGGTGCCGCCCGAACGGCGCCACCAGCGAACCGTCCACGTCGGCGGTGGCGGATCCCGTCACGAGCGTGGGCGTCGCGGCCACCGCGGCACCGCCACCGCCGGCCAGGGTGACGCCTGCCGCGGCTACCGCGCCACCGCGCAGCAGACCGCGCCGGGAGAAGGCGCTGCGGAGGTACTCGTGCTGCTCGGGCATGCTCAGCGTGTCGGCGAGCCGGTCAGGGAGTCCCATGCGGGGAGTGTTCATGGGCGGCAGGCTGGCAGCGGCGGCTGAACGACCGATTGCCGTCGCCCCATGGACTGCCAATATCCTGCCCATCCCCTTGCCATCGCGGCGGGCCCGGCTCACCTCGTAGGACACGGCTTTGATCGAGGCGAAGCGCACGTCACGCCGGTAGGCGCCGCGTGGGAACGGGGAAGCGCCGGATGCTGGAGCTCATGTCGCTGGCGACGGCCACGGTGATGCTGGGAACCGTGGGTGCGGGGCTGGGCAACGAGGCGGGCAAGCAGGCGTACCTGATGATCGGCGGGCCGGCCCGCCGGATCGCGGGACGGGAGGTACCGGCCCCATTGGCGGGGGCCGGACCGTGCACGGCTCCGTGCCCCATGCGGCAACTGCGGGACGCCCTCGCGGGAACCGCCGCACGCCTCGAAGCCGGACCGCTGGACGTCGCCGCTGACCGGCCGTCGATCAGAAGATTCCCTGACCCGGGACGAGGACGCCGCGCGGGTCGTAGCGCCGCTTCGCGGCTGCCAGGGCCGGCCAGGCGGAGCCGAAGTGGGTGCGCCAGTCGGCGCGGTCGAAGGGGATGGCGCCGACCGGGTACTGCGTGCCGCCGGCGGCGCGGACGGCCTCGTACGCGGTGCGGTTGGCGGTGAGCAGCCGGTTGACGGTGGCGGTGTCGTCGGGCGGGGTGGTGCGCAGCACGGCGAGAAGGTACGGGACCGGGTCGTCGGGGACGCGCAGCAGCGGGGTGTGCAGGCGCTCGCGCAGCAGCGGGTAGAGGAGGACGACGCCCGGGCCGAGGTCGGCGGGTGTGAGGGCGTCGAGGATGCCGCCGGCGACGGAGGCGACCTTGTCGCCGGGGATCAGGAGGTTGAGCCAGGGGTGGGCGTACGTCCACAGGCCGGCTGCCTTGAGTGCGGCGACGGCGGGGGCGATCCGGTCGAGGAAGTCGTAGTAGGCGAGATCGGCGGTCTGCACGCCGGTGGGGTTGTGGTGCAGGCCCGCCAGGAGCGCGGCGTCATCGGGGTGCGCGTCGTACGAGACGGCCTCCAGGACGTAGCTGCGGAAGGCGCCGTTGGCGTCGGCGACGACCTGCCCCTCGACGTAGCCGAAGCGGCCGTCGGTGACGAGCAGCCGCTGGTCGGCGAGGAAGGTGTTCAGGTCGTCGTAGGGCAGCAGATAGTGCCGTACGGTCGTGGGGGCGGGCAGCAGGCGGATGGTGGCGCCGACGATGACCGCGCACTGGCCGAGGCCCGCGAGGACGGCGTGGAACAGTTCGCGGTGCCGGGTCGGGGAGCAGCGGACCAGTTCGCCGGCACCGGTGACGACGCGCAGTTCGGTGACGTTGTCGACCTGGCCGCCGTGGTGGTGGGTCTGGCCGCCGAGGCCGCCCACGGACAGCGTGCCGCCGACGGAGAGCTCGAGGTAGTCGGTGAAGACGGGCGGCGTGAGCCCGTGGGCCAAGGCTGCCTTGGTGACGTCGCTCCACTTGGCGCCCGCGCCGACCGTGACCGTACGGCTCTGCGGGCCGACGGCGCCGATCTCCGCCAGGGGCGTCGTCTCGATGACCAGCCCGCCCTCGACCTGCGCCTGGCCGTACGCGCCGTGGCCCTGGCCGCGTGGGGCGGCCTTCAGGCCGTGCGCGTCGCAGAAGCGGACCATGGCCACGACATCGTCGACCGAACCGGGGCGCAGCACCGCGACCGGCCGCCGGTGGACGATGTGCCCGAAGTCGTCCGCGTCCGCCGCGAGTGACGCGTCGTCGGTCAGCAGCGTGCCGTCCAGTCGGGGCAGGCCCACCAGCCCGTGGCCCGCCGCGGTGTCCGACCCCGTCGCGGCCACCGCCCAACTCCGGCCGACCGGGTCGAAGCCGATGACCACGGCCCCCGCGGCGACGGCCAGCCCGCGTAGCGCGGCACGCCGCGACGGCAACGACGGCAACTGAGTCATGAGCTCCCCTTGATCAGGTACGTGAAGGGGATCGTACGCGGACCGCGCTTACTGATGCCACGTCATGCGCACGTCCCACAACGGCCGTTCGGTGGAACTTGGTCGGCGGTCTCGTCGTCTGCCGGAGACCGTCGCCCTGCTCGATGCCGCCCGGCGCAGGACCGGTGTGATCCCGCAGTTCGTGACCGTCCCCGGTCACATGCACCTGTCGGAGATCCTCTGGCTCGGGCTGGACGACGCGGCCTTCGTGGCGATGCTCGCCGGCTCCGCCCCCGTCCGTATAGGCAATCTTCAGGGCAAACCCTGCTCGACCGGCCTGCCGCTCGCTTTCCGCAATAGCAGGGAACCCTATTCGCGCGATAAGAGCAGCCTGTCAATTCCATAAGCGCATTCCGTGAATTCGCACAGCACTGCGGGCGCGACTCGAGAATATTTTGTTCATCTGATGGTGCATTGAGATTTCGGCAAGAGTGTTGTTAATGTTGTCAACAATCGTAGGACGGGCGACAAGGTGCCTGTCGTGCGTTTCAGCCCTGCCCGTGGCCGCTGACGAGCGGCCGTTGGCCATGGGAAACGTCCGGTTGTCTACACGGATGCAAGCGATCTCGAGGCCGGTCGATGGGCGCTGCCCGCATGGCCGGGACGTCATTCCAGGCTCAAAAGGAGTGGTTCGTGAGTAGAGAAAGAACCCGTCGAGTACGCACACGACGGACTTGGCGGGGCATAGCCGGTGCCGTCGCGGCAATTGCGCTGGTCGGTGGCGGCTTTGCTGCGGCAAACGCCTCGACGGATGTGCCGGCAGACAAATCGGCCGCAGGCGTGAAGCGCCCGGTCGACAAACATGCCACCGGCGTCGAGGCCGTGGTCAGCGCTGCCAACGCGTTCCTGAACACGCTGGACGCCGACCAGCAGGCGGAGGTGCTGCTGGACTTCTCCGAGGCGAACGCGACGGCGTGGTCGAACCTGCCGTGCGGGTCGTCCTGCCGGCCCGGGATCCAGCTCGGCTCCCTGACAGACGCTCAGCTGACCGCCGCCATGAAGGTGTTGAAGGTGGCCACAGGGTCCGGCAAGGGCACCGGGTACGACCAGATCACGCAGATCATCAAGGCCGACGACGTGCTCGCCGCGGCGGAGAGCTCCAGCTCCAGCTCCAGCTCCGCGTCCGCGGCGCCCACGGACAGCGCGTCGAGCACGGCCTCGACGGACCCGTCCGCTTCGACGGACCCGTCGGCCTCGGCCGACCCGAGCTCGTCGGCCACCGACGCCCCGACGGGCACCCCGCCGTCCGGCGGCACCGGCGGTGGCACCTTCAGCTACGGCAGTGGCGACTACTTCCTGGCGTTCCTGGGCACCCCCTCGGCGGACGGCACCTGGCAGCTGCACTTCGGCGGCCACCACCTCGCCGTGAACCTCACCTACAAAAAGGGCAAGGTGGCAGGCGCCAGCCCGTTCTTCCTCGGGGTCGAGCCGACCACCTGGACCGACGACGACGGCACCACGTACACACCCCTGGAGGCCCAGCGCAACGGCCTCCTCGCGCTGACCGGCAGCCTGAGCACGGACCAGCTGGCCGAGGCCAAGCTGTCCGCGTCGTACAGCGACGTGCTCCTCGGCCCGGGTGAGGACGGCCAGTTCCCGGAGACCAAGGAAGGCATCGCGGTCAGCGAGCTGACGCCCAAGCAGAAGAAGCTGGTCCTGAAGGCGATCCACCCCTGGGTCGCCAACGTGGACGACGCCACCGCGAATCAGCTCATGAAGACGTACGAGCGTGAGCTGAACGAGACCTATGTGAGCTACTCCGGCGGCACCGGCCTGGACGCCCAGGGCGACTACGTGCGCATCGACGGCCCCGGCGTGTGGATCGAGTTCGTCTGCCAGGGCGGCGTCGTCTTCCGGGACCAGATCCACTACCACACCGTGTACCGGGACCACACCCGCGACTACGGAAGCGAGTTCACCTTCTCATGACCGGACCGCGAATCTGGCTGACCACAGCACTTCGCCTGGTGGCCGGGATCGCGATCGCGGTACCGGCGGCGCTCCTGCTCGGAGCGTCGCCGGCCGCCGCGCACCCGATGCCGCATTCAGTGGTCCAGCTCGACGTGTACAAGTCCTCGGTCACCGCGCAGCTGGAACTGCCGGTCGGTGACTTCGCCACGGCCAGCGGGATCGATCTGACCAGCATCGAACCGTCCGCCCTGCCCGCCAAGGCAACGGCCATCCGCACCTACCTCGGCAAGCACATCCGCCCGACCACCCTCAAGGGCAAGGCATGGCGGGTCGGCATCGGCGCGCTGAGCCTCAGCCGCACCGAGCAGACCTCCACCGGCCCGTACCGCGAGCTGATCGTCAAGGCCGTGCTCACCCCGCCGGCCGGCGCTGACGTGCGGCACTTCACCCTGAACTACGACGTGATCGTCCATCAGGTCGTCACACACGTGGCGCTGGTGTCGGTACGGCAGGACTGGGCCGCCGGCCGGGTCAGCGGCGAGGGTGCCACCCAGGTCGGCACCGTCCGTCTCGACATCCGGCACATGACCGTCCCGCCACTGACCGTCGACCTCGGCGACGGCAGCGCCTGGCGCGGCTTCCTCGCCATGGTCGAACTCGGCGGCGACCACATCCTCACCGGCACCGACCATCTGCTGTTCCTGCTCATCCTGCTGCTGCCCGCACCGCTGCGGGCCGCCGGGGGACGCTGGCACGGACTGGTCGGCGCGCGCGCCGCACTCGGGCGCATCGGCCGCATCACGATCGCCTTCACCGCCGGCCACTCCGTCGCGCTTGCCGCCACCGCCCTCGGTCGCCTGCAGATCCCCAGCCGGCCGGTCGAGGCGTTCATCGCCGCCAGCATCCTCGTCGGCGCCGTACACGCGATCCGCCCCCTGTTCCCGGGCCGCGAAGCGCTCGTGGCCGGCGTCTTCGGCCTCGGCCACGGCATGGCCTTCTCCTTCGTGCTCGCCGAGATGCATCTGTCCACCGGCCAGCTCGTGTTCAGCCTCCTCGGCTTCAACCTCGGCATCGAGCTGGTCCAGCTCCTGCTGGTCTGCCTCGCCCTGCCCTCGCTGCTGGTGATCGTGCGGCTGCCGGTACAGCCCACCCTGCGGGTGTGCGGCGCGCTGCTCACCGGCACGTCGGCCCTCGGATGGCTGGTCGACAGGCTCGGCGCACCCAACCCGGTCGCCCGGGCGGCCGACAGCGCCGGATCCCACACCACCCTGATGCTGGCCACCCTCGCGGTGGCCGCGGCCACCGCCGCCGGCTGGACACTGGCCACCCGCCGGCGCGCGCTGCCCGAGCCGGGCGGTGGCGTCCGCCTCCGACCACGGTCACGGCCGGACGCGGAGGCCGCGCGTTCGTCGTGAGGCGGTCCGTGTCACAGGTGGTCATGCCGTTGACCTGCTGCCATGGTGTGCGGTCGATCGACGGCATACTGGCCGTCATGCGCATCGACTTCGACCCACAGACCATGGAACGGGCTGCGTTCTACCGGCTCCTGACCTCGGTGGTGGTGCCCAGGCCCATTGCCTGGGTCTCCACGGTCTCGGCGGTAGCCCCATTTGGTGCAAACCTTGCCCCGCACTCCTTCTTCTCCGTGGCGTGTGTCAGCCCGCCGGTGGTGCAGTTCACCTCGGTCGGGCGAAAGGATTCGCTGCGCAATATCGAGGCCACCGGCCAGTTCGTGGTCAATCTGGCGCCGGAGCATCTGTTCGAGCAGGTCAATGCCACGGGGACGGACTTTCCGCACGGGGTGAGCGAGTTCGACGCGGTCGGGATCGCGCGGGAGCCGAGTCGGCTGGTGAAGCCGCCGAGGGTGGCGGCGTCGCCGGTGGCGCTGGAGTGCGAGCTGCACAGCACGGTGCTGCTGGGGGACTCGACGGTGGTGTTCGGACGGGTTGTGTACGCGGCGGTGTCGGACGCGGTGCTGGTGGACGGGCATCCGGATGTACGGAAGCTGCGGCCGCTGACGAGGCTGGGGAAGGACGAGTGGGGGACGATGGGGGACATCCTGGAGATCTCCCGGATCCCCTTCGAGGACTGGCCGAAGAACTGAGCGACCTGACGGACGACACCGCCCGGACACCCCCTAGCCGAGCCGTACGTTGTGCAGCATCAGCAGCGCGGCGGCCATGTTGGCGGCGGGGACGTCGCCGCGCGCGACCAGGTCGGGGACGGCTTTGAGGGGCACCCATTCGCGGCGGTCGGACTCGAAGTCGTCCTCGGGGTGGCCCACGTAGTGCGCCTCGTCGGCCCAGTAGACGTGGTGGGTGGCGTCGGTGAGGCCGTTGGAGGGTTCGAGGGTGAAGAGGTGGCGTAAGGGGCCGGGGCGCCAGCCGGTCTCCTCCAGCATTTCGCGGGCGGCGGCGGCGGGGATGGGCTCGCCGTCCTCGACGACGCCGGCGGGGAGTTCCCAGCCCCAGCTGTCGGTGATGAAGCGGTGCCGCCACAGGAGGAGGACCTCGTTGTCGGGGTTGACGGCGGTGGCGACGGCGACCGGGCGCAGCCGGATGAGGTAGTGGTCCAGGTGGCTGCCGTCGGGCAGTTCGACGTCGGCGAGGTTCACCCGGAACCATCGGTTCTCGTACACGGTGTGCTCCCCGAGATTCTTCCAACGCATGGTGCCGCCGCCTTCCGCCGCTTCGCTGCTGACATCGCAACACGGCGGATGCCCGGGCGGAGGCCGCGGGAAAGGTCACAGCGGGACGCGCAGAGCCTCGTCCAGGAGTTCGACGGCCTGTGCGGATATGGCCCCGTCATATGCGGCCAGATGGTGCCGTACGGACCGGAAACGGTCACGGAGTCGCTGAGACTCCATGCCGCGCCCCTGTTCGACCATGGCCGCCGCCAGTTCGGAGGCGTGCTCGGCCTGCCCGCGGCGCAGTTCCACATGGACCAGCACCGCGAGCCGGTGCACGCGCCCGCGCGGGTGGGCGGGCAGTGCGGCGGCGCGGTGGGCGTGCTCGTGGGCGGGGGCCAGGGCGCCGATGCTGAGATACGCCTCCGCCAACTGCACATCGACCAGGCCCGGTTGGACGTAGCCGGTCTCCGACGGCTCCTCGTCGGCGCGTATACGTCCCTCCGCAGCCACGGCCAGCCGTGCGCAGCGGGCGACTCCGGACGGATCGCCCAGGTGTCCGTACGCCTTGGCCTGCATCGCGTACAGGTCGGCGGCCAGCGCCGGGGTGATCTGCGAACCCGCGGTGCGCAGCGCGGCCTCGGCGAAGGCGACGGCCTGGCGGTGGTCGCGCAGCCAGAGCGACTGGTAGACCAGCATCCCGACGACGCAGGCGCCCAGGCGCCGGTCGCCGGAGGCCTTGGCCAGGCGCAGGGCCTGGTGGAAGTAGCGCTGGGCCAGGCCGTACGCGTCCGCGTCGTACGCGCAGATGCCGGCGATGCCGACCAGGCCGCCGACGGCGCGGCACAGGTGGCGGCCGACGGCGTCGCTGTAGCGGCCGCGCAGCATGGGGGCGGCCTCGGCGGTGAGGAAACCGGTGACGCGGTCGCGGGTGGCGACCCCGCCGGCACTGCGGTAGAGGCCCTCGAAGTGCGTACGGGCGGCGCGCAGCATCGCCACGTCGGCCATGCCGACCTGGTCGCGGCCGCCGCGCGAGACATCGGTGTCCTCGGGCGGGTTCTCCCACTCCCACACCGGCATGACGGCATCGGTGCCGGTCAGGGGCGAGGCGTTGCGCACGGCGGGGCGGCGCTTCTCGTCGGAGCGCCACAGCGCGGTGGCCGCGTCCATGAAGCCCGACAGCGGGATCCCGGCCGGGGTGACCGGGAGGGCGCCGGGGGAGCGCATCCCGATGTCGCCGAGTGCGAGGGGGCGCCGCACTTCGCGGCCGAGCACCTCGCAGAGCAGATCGGGGACCCGGCCGCGCGGCCGCTGGCCGCCGATCCAGCGGGTGACGGCGGTACGGTCGTAACTGAGCGTCAACCCTTTGGCCTGTCCCGCCGCGTTGACCCGGGCCGCGAGACCGGCGTGCGACAGGCCGGATTCCGACAGCAGCGCGTCGAGCAGGATGTTGGGTTCCATGGCCGCCCCCCTGATGTGGCCAGGTGTAGCACGGTGCCCGGCATCGTAGCCCTCCCCCTGTTCGCACGGGGTGTGTTTCGCACACCCAACTCCGTGCGTCGCACACGCTTACCCGGCCCGCGCGGACGCGGTTCACTGAGCGTGCCGCTGAGTGGTCGGGGCGGACCCGAGACCGCCCCGACGGCCGTCCGCCCGTCGTGCCTCCCCCACGGCGGGCGGACGGCACCGCCCCCTGGCGTCCGCACCACGGAGCAGAAGCCCGGAGCCTGGCCATGACGGAGCCCGAACACGCCACCATCACCGCGGAATTAACGGAGCTGCGCCGCAGCCTCGATGTCGGCTTCACCCGCATGGACGGCCGGTTCGCCCTGCTGGCGCACCGCGGCGAACACCTGGAGAAGGGCGTCGACGAACTCGAAACCCGCGTCAGCCACCTCGAACACGGCCGCTGGCCGCTCCCCAGCATCGCCGCGCTCACCGGCTTCTGCGCTCTCGCCGTAGCACTCTGGCAGGCGCTGGGCAGTCACTGACTTCGCTGTCACTGACTGCGCGGTCGGCGCCGTCGCCAGGCGACGACCACGGCGGCCAGACCCGTCACCGCGATGAAGCCCATGGCCAGCAGGAACGCCGGCGACGTCGGGGACGAGGCGTGGCTGCCCGCGATGACGTACGCGGCCGTGTTCGGGACGCTGCCCAGGGCCGTGGCCAGCAGGAAGGGGCCAAGACGCATCTCCGACACGGCCGCGCTGTAGTTGGCGGCGGCGAACGGAACCCCGGGGAACAGCCGCATCGCCAGCATGCTCCGGAAACCGTGCCGGCTCAGCTGCCGGTCCAGCGACAGCAGCAACCGCCCCCGCAGCAGCGGCCGCAGCGCGTCCCGGCCCAGCACCCGCCCCAGCCCGAACGACAGCCCGGCCCCCAGCACCGTGCCCGCCATCGCCGCCCAAAGCCCCGCCTGCGCCCCGAACAGCGCACCGGCCACCGCATTGAGCAGCGGCCTCGGCACGAACGCCACCGAGCACAGTCCGTACGCCGCCCCGAACAGCAGCACCGCCATCGTGCCCGTCACCTGTACCGGCCACCCGTGCGCCAGGAGCCGCTGCGGCTCCCAGACCAGCACCGACGCCCCCGCGCCAACCAGCAGCGCGACCAGCAGGGCCAGCCGTGCCCACGGCGACAGCAGCGCACGCGTCGCGCGCACGGCGGCGGGCACCGTGACGGGGACGGGAGGGGCAGCGGTATCGAGCATCCGCAGGAGCGTAGCCGAGGAGGCTGTCCGTCCGGTGTGCGTCCGGTGTCTTCCGGCGACCCTGTTGCCGACCTGCTACGCGGCCGTCACGGCCCAGGGCCTGTCTTGTGGATCTCCGTGGGGAAGGAGCGGCCCGCCGCGCCAGCGGCTGGTGTCACTGCGGCGCCTGTGATCGCAAGGCGGAGGAGGGAGGCAACGCGGTGGGGGCACCTCCCAGCGTCTAGCTGGGGGACGTTGTCGACCGACGACAACGCGGCGAGCGCTGGTGCCAGGGCACGCGACGCCACGGAGATCCACAAGACAGGCCCTAGCCCCCTACGGTGTCCGCATGGCCCCGACCCCGCCCGCCAGCGCCCTCGCCGACACCGTGCTGCCGCGCCTGACCCGCGCGTACGCAGCCGCCGCCGACCCGCAGCGAGCCGCCTCGGCGGCCGCGTACATGCGCGGCGCCTTCCCCTTCCTCGGCATCATGACCCCCGACCGCCGCAAGCTCTCCCGCGAGGTGCTGGCCGGCACGCCCCGGCCCGACCAGGCCGACTGCACGGCGATCGCCCTGCGCTGCTGGGCCCTGCCCGAGCGCGAATACCGCTACTTCGCCGTCGACTACCTGCGCCGCCACGTCGCCAGGAGCTGTACCTCGGGCTTCCTCCCCACCGCCCGCCACCTGATCACCACCCAGTCCTGGTGGGACACCGTCGACCAGCTCGCCGCCCACGTCGTCGGCCCCCTGGTCGCCGCTGACCCCGCGCTCCCGGCCCTGATGGACCGCTGGATCGACGACGACGACCTCTGGGTCGCCCGCACCGCCCTCCTGCACCAGCTCGGCTACAAGTCCGCCACCGACCCCGACCGGCTCTTCGGCTACTGCCTCCGGCAGGCCGCGCACCCGGACTTCTTCATCCGCAAGGCCATCGGCTGGGCGCTGCGGGAGTACGCGTACACCGATCCGGACGCGGTCTACGCGTTCGTCGACTCGGCGCGGGACCGGCTGTCGCCGCTGTCGGTGCGCGAAGCGCTGAAGCACGCGCCGCGCTGAAAGCCGCGCTGAAAACCGTTCGACGGGACGCGGGCCCGTAGCCGATCATCGTCCACATGTTCCGGTACGCCTTCCTCACAGATTCGTCCGCAGTCGCGGACGCGCTGAAGGCTGCCCTGGCCGCATTCTTCGACGGCGCCCGACGCTGACCCTCCCCGGACATTCCGGCGGACCCCGCAGGGGGAGGGTCGGTCCGGCCCAGGGGTCCCGCAGGGAATCTCGTATCGAGGTATCGAGGAACGCAGCATGTCCAAGCAGGAGTACGCGCGCACGAAGCCGCACCTGAACATCGGCACCATGGGCCATGTCGACCACGGGAAGACCACCCTGACGGCCGCCATCACCAAGGTTCTGGCCGAGCGCGGCACCGGGGGCACCTTCGTGCCGTTCGACCGGATCGACAAGGCCCCGGAGGAGGCGGCGCGCGGGATCACGATCACGATCGCGCACGTGGAGTACGAGACGGACACCCGGCACTACGCGCATGTCGACATGCCGGGGCACGCCGACTACGTCAAGAACATGATCACCGGGGCGGCGCAGCTCGACGGGGCGATCCTCGTCGTGTCCGCGCTGGACGGGGTCATGCCGCAGACCGCCGAGCATGTGCTGCTGGCCCGCCAGGTGGGCGTGGAGCACATCGTGGTGGCCCTCAACAAGGCCGACGCGGGCGACCCGGAGCTCACCGACCTCGTCGAGCTGGAGGTGCGGGAGCTGCTGTCCGCGCAGGGGTATCCGGGGGACCGGCTGCCCGTGGTGCGGGTGTCGGGGCTGCGGGCGCTGGAGGGGGACACCCGGTGGACGGGGGCGATCGAGGCGCTGCTGGACGCGGTGGACACGTTCGTGCCGGTGCCGGTGCGGTACACACAGGCGCCGTTCCTGCTGTCGGTGGAGAACGTGTTCACGATCACCGGCCGGGGGACGGTGGTCACCGGCGCCGTCGAGCGCGGCACGGTGCGGGTCGGCGACCGGGTGGAGGTGCTCGGCGCGGACGTGGAGACCGTGGTCACCGGTGTGGAGACCTTCGGCAAGCGGATGTCGGAGGCGCAGGCCGGGGACAATGTGGCGCTGCTGCTGCGCGGGGTGCAGCGTGACGCGGTGGCCCGGGGCCATGTGGTCGCGGCCCCGGGCAGTATGACGCCCCGTCAGCGGTTCCGGGCGCGGGTGTACGTCCTGCCGGCGGCGGAGGGTGGGCGGCGCACGCCGGTCGCCACCGGGTACCGGCCGCAGTTCTACATTCGTACCGCCGACGTGGTCGGGGACGTGGACCTCGGGGAGGGCGGGATCGCGCTGCCCGGCGACACCGTCGAGATGACGGTGGAGCTCGGGCGGGCGGTGCCGCTCGAAGCGGGGCTCGGCTTCGCGATCCGCGAGGGCGGCCGTACGGTCGGCGCGGGCACGGTGACCGCGCTGGCCGAGTAGGGGAGAGCCGTGCCGGCGGTCCCGCCTCAAGGGGCGGGGCCGCTGCGCGACAATGGCGCGGTGGACCTCCCCGATCCGATACCCGTCACGCGCACCGTCGACTTCGGCACGGCCAAGCTGCTGCCGGACGTCGACCGGCCCCGGGCGTGGCTGCTGACGGTGGACGGGGCGCCGCAGTCGTACGTGGACCTGGACGAGCCGGCGTATCTGGAGTTCGAGTACACGCGCCGCCTCGCGCACGCGCTGGACGCGGCCGGGCCGGCCGGGGCGCCGCTGGAGGCGGTGCACCTGGGCGGCGGGGCGCTGTCGCTGCCGCGCTATGTCGCGGCGACCCGGCCGGGGTCGCGGCAGCACGTGGTGGAGGGGGACCGGGGGCTGGCGGCACTGGTGGCGGAGTATCTGCCGCTGGACGGCGCGGCGGACGGGATCGCGGTGCACACGCAGGACGCCCGGGCGTGGCTGGAGGGGGCGCCGGACGGGAGCGCGGATGTGCTGGTGGCGGATGTGTTCGGGGGAGCGCGGGTGCCGGCGCATCTGACGTCGGCGGAGTTCCTGCGGGAGGCCGGCCGGGTCGTGCGGCCACAGGGGCTGTATCTGGCGAATCTGGCGGACGCCGCGCCGTTCGACTTCCTGCGCTCGCAGATCGCCACGGTGCGGGGCGTCTTCGGGCAGGTGTGCGTCATCGCCGAGCCGGGCGTGCTGCGCGGGCGGCGTTTCGGGAACACGGTGCTGGTGGCCGCCCGCCATGAGCTGCCGCTGTATCACCTGGCGCGCCGGGTGGCGGCGGACGCGTTCCCGGCGCGGGTGATGCACGGCAGCGCGCTGGAACGGTTCGCCGCCGGGGCGCGACCGGTCTACGACACGGCGGCGGTGCCGTCGCCGGAGCCGCCGGACGGCGCGTTCAGCGTGGGCTGAGGCACGGCGGCGGGTGCCTTCGTACGCGTGAGCCCGCGTACTTCCGGGGCGAACAGGACGGCGCCCGTCAGCAGGACCGTCAGTCCCGCGCAGCCCAGCAGGGCGTAGGAGACACCGAAGGCGTCGGCGGCGGGGCCCGCGAGGGCGGTGCCGACGGGGACGAGGGAGACGGAGCCGAAGATGTCGTAGGCGACGACGCGGGAGAGCTTGTCCTCGGGGATCTCCTGGTGCAGGGCGAGCATCCAGGTGACCCCGAAGACCTCCATGGCCACCCCCTCGACCAGCATCACGGCGATGACCAGCGGGGCCGGTGCGGCGGCCGCGAGGGCGAGCAGCGGGAGGACCTGGGGGAAGATGCAGAGGGTGCCGGCCAGCAGGATCCGGCGGGGCCGCCAGCGCAGCATCAGGAAGCCGCCGGCGACCGTGCCGAGCCCGGAGGCGGCCAGGGCGATGCCCCAGGGGCCGGCGCCGCCGAGGTGCGTGTCGGCGACGAGCGGACCGTAGACCGCCAGGGCGGCGGCGGTGACCGCGTTGACCACCGAGAACTGCACCACGATGGCCCAGAGCCAGCGCCGCGACGCGAACTCCCGCCAGCCGTCGCGCAGGTCGCGCAGCAGGCCGTCGCCCCGCTCGGGACGGGCCAGGTCGCCGATGCGCAGGAAGGCGCGCAGCAGCGCGGCCAGCGCGAAGGAGGTCGCGTCGATGGCGAGGACCCAGCCGGGGCCGAACACGGCGATGAGGGCTCCGGCGAGACCGGCGCCGCCGATGTTCGCGCCGTTCACCCCCATCCGGTAGACGGTGAAGGCGCGCCCGGCGTGCTCACGGTCCACCGTCGCCATGACCATGCCCTCGTTGGCGGGGTAGAAGAAGGCCTGCGCGGTGCCGCCGACGGCCGACAGCGCCGCCATCTGCCAGACGGCGGCGGACCCGGAGAGCACCAGGGCGGCGAAGGCCGCCTGCGAGGCGGCGTTGAGGAGGTTGGCGCCGACCATGACGTGGTGCCGGGGCAGCCGGTCGGCGAGCGCGCCGCCGATGAGCAGGAAGACCACGAGCGGCAGTGTCCGGGACGCCGCGACGAGCCCGATGTCCGTTCCGCTGCCGCCCGCCTGCAGGACGGCGAAGGCGGAGGCGATGGTCACGCCCGAGGAGCCGAGGCCGGAGATGAGGGCCGAGGCGGTCAGCAGCTGGAAGTTCCGCCCGGCCCAGGCGGGCAGGCGCGGGTGGGGGGAGGGTGCGGGGCGGGAGGTCACCGGGTGGACTATGGCGGTGGGCGGGTGCGAATGCCAAGCGACTTTCCGGGCAGGTGACGGCCTTCCTGACAGCCTTCCTCGCAGTCCTCCGGGCAGCCCTCCGCGCCGCCCTCCCACTCTTCATTACTTGCTGGTAACATCCGGCCCATGTCCAAGACACTGCCCTCGACGGGCGAAGTGATGGCGGCCACCGTGCCCATGGTCCGCACCCTCAATCTGGAGTTCGCGGAGACCACCCCCGAGCGCGCCGTGGTCCGGCTGCCCGACCAGCCCGACTTCCACAACCACGTCGGCGGCCCGCATGCCGGAGCCATGTTCACCCTCGCCGAGTCCGCCAGCGGCGCCATCGTCCTCAGCGCCTTCGGCGACCAGCTGTCACGCGCTGTGCCGCTCGCCGTGAAGGCCGAGATCGGGTACCGCAAGCTCGCCATGGGCCCGGTCACCGCCACCGCCGAGCTCGGCCGCCCGGCCGCGGACGTCGTCGCCGAGCTGGACGCGGGGGAGCGCCCCGAGTTCCCCGTCAACGTGACGATCACGCGCGAGGACGGTGCCGTCACCGGCGAGATGATCATCGTCTGGACGCTGCGTCCCAACTCCTGAGCTAGGCTGCCGTAACACCCAGCGCCTTCGGGGAGGAAGCGGCCTTGCACGTCCAGGAGTGGCTTGGGACCATCCCGCCGATCAGCGTCTATCTGCTGGTCGGGCTGGTGATCGGCCTGGAGAGCCTCGGTATCCCGCTGCCTGGTGAGATCATCCTGGTCAGCTCGGCCCTCCTGTCCTCCCAGGGGCACGTCAACCCCTGGATCGTCGGCGCCTGCGCCACCGCCGGGGCCATCGTCGGCGACTCCATCGGCTACGCGATCGGCCGCCGCGGCGGGCGGCCACTGCTCGAAAAGCTCGGCCGCCGCTTCCCCAAGCACTTCTCGCCCGGCCATGTCGCCACCGCCGAGGCCTCCTTCGAGCGCTGGGGCATGTGGGCGGTGTTCTTCGGCCGCTTCGTCGCGCTGCTGCGGATCTTCGCCGGACCGCTGGCGGGCGTGCTGCGGATGCCGTACTGGAAGTTCCTCACCGCCAATGTGCTCGGCGGCATCGGCTGGGCGGGTGGCACCACGGCGGTCATCTACTACGTCGGCGTGGTGGCCGAACCATGGCTCAAGCGTTTCTCCTGGCTCGGCCTGCTCGTGGCCGTGCTGTTCGGCGCCGGCTCCTTCCTGCTCGTACGGCGTCGGGCGAAGGCCGCCATGCGGTCCGGGGCGGAGTCCGAGTCCGAGCCCGCGGCGGCCACCGCCGACTGAGGCTCAGGTTTCAAGGCTCTGGCCGTCCGCGAAGGCATCGCGGTGCGCCGTCGCCAGCAGCACGTAGTGGTCTGCGTTGAGCCGGATCAGGTCCCGCTCCTCGGTGGTCAGTTCGCGCCGCACCTTGGCCGGCATCCCGGCCACCAGGGACCCCGGGGGCACCTGCATGCCCTGCGGGACCAGGGCGTTGGCGGCGATCAGGGAGCCCGTGCCGATGTGGGCGCCGTTGAGGACGGTGGAGCCCATGCCGACCAGGACGTCGTCCTCGATCACGCAGCCGTGCAGGACCGCGTTGTGGCCGACGGTGACCCGCTCGCCGAGGACCACGGGGAAGCCGAGGTCGGCGTGCACGCTGCAGTTGTCCTGGACGTTGCTGCCGGCGCCGAGGGTGATCGACTCGCAGTCGCCGCGCAGCACCGCGTGGTACCAGACACTCGATCCGGCCCCCATCCGCACATTGCCCAGGACCACTGACGTCGGCGCCGTGTACGCCTCCGGATCCAGCTCCGGCCGGTGTCCCGCCACGCCCGCCACCAACGCGCCCGTCCGCTCGCCCATGAGGTTCCCGCCTCGCTCTCGTCGCCTACGGTGTGCCGTGGAGCACCGTAGCGTCACCGCCGTGGTCATCCGGTGGCGGGTGCGGAACGGCTGGGCGATACGCCTGCGCGGTACGGTGAACATGTGCCGAAAAACGAGAACCTGTTCTCTTCCCTGGGGGCCTGGCGTCGCCGCGCCGCCTCCCGCGCGGTCCACCTCGGGTGGCGCTGGGTGCAGTCCGCCGGCGCCGTGACCGCCGAGCGCCCGGGACCGCTGCGCTTCGGCCGAATAGGCACCGGCACCCGCCTCGCCTTCCCCCAGGGCACCGTCTTCGGCGAGCCCTGGATCCACCTGGGCGACCACTGCATCATCGGCGAGCAGGTCACCCTCACCGCCGGCATGATGCCCGGCCTCGACCTCGGCCCCGACCCGGTCCTGCGGCTCGGCAACGGTGTCGTCCTGGGCCGCGGCAGCCATGTGATCGCCTCGCGGCCCGTCGTCTTCGGCGACGACGTCTTCTGCGGCCCCTATGTCTACGTCACCAGCGACAACCACTCCTACGACGACCCCGATCAGCCCGTCGGCCGCCAGTGGCCGCGCTCCGCCCCCGTGGAGATCGGCTCCGGAAGCTGGCTCGGCGCCGGCGCGGTGATCCTCCCGGGCGCCCGGCTCGGCCGCAACGTCGTGGTCGCGGCCGGCGCCGTCGTACGGGGCGAGATCCCCGACCACTGCGTCGTCGCCGGCGCCCCCGCCCGCGTCGTACGCCGCTGGGACCCCGTCGCCGGCTGGCAGCCGCCGCTGCGCACGCCCCCGCCGGTGCCGATCCCCGACGGGGCGACGGCGCAGCAGCTCATCGCGCTGGCGGCCGCCCTGGAATCGGATGCGGAAGGCGCGGAGCGGCTGGGCTAGGCCCTGTCGTCAAAATGGCGCCGGCTGCCCGGAGGGCGGGTCCCGCGGCGTCTGGCGTGGTGCATCGCAAGGCGGAGATTCGCCCTCGTAGTGGGCTACTCGGGCGATTCGACAACGCAGCGAGGCACCGCCCGCCGCGCCAGCGGCTGATGTCACTGCGGCGTCGCGGGACAGGCGGGATTTTGACGACAGGGCCTAGCGTGCTTCATATGACCGCGCCCATAGGAAACTTCGACGAGGCCCGCCCCGCGGCGGACGTCCTCGACCTGCTCGCCCCGCCCGTCGCCGCCGCGCTCGCGGCCTGGCAGGGCGAGGTGCCGGCCGAGCAGCTGATCCATGTCGACAGCGATCCCGACAAGGCCGACACCGCGGTCTGGGCCGAGACCTACGGCGTGACGATGGAGCAGTCCGCCAACTGCGTGGTCGTCGCCGGCAAGCGCGGCCAGGACGTCACCCTCGCCGCCTGCGTCGTGCTCGCCACCACCCGCGCCGACGTCAACGGCCTGGTCCGCCGCCACCTCGGCGCCCGCAAGGCCTCCTTCGCCCCGATGGACACCGCGGTGGGCGAGTCCGGCATGGAGTACGGCGGCATCACCCCCATCGGCCTGCCGCCCGGCTGGCCGCTGCTCATCGACGCGGCCGTCGCCGACTCCCCGTACGTCGTCATCGGCAGCGGCCGTCGGCGCGGCAAGCTCCTCGTACCCGGCAAGGCCCTGGCCGGACTGCCCGGCGCCGTCGTCCTCGAAGGCCTGGGCGTGGCCGTATGAGCGTGCTCGAACAGCTGGAGGGCTTCTACGACGCCGTGCCCCGGGCCGGTGCGCGCACCGAGGACCACGGGCCGCTCACCCTCTTCGTGCGCAACGGCGCGGGCTGGCCCTTCTACGCGCGCCCCGCGCTAGGCCACCCCGGCCCGGTCAGCGCGGCCGACGTGGCGCGGGTGCGCGCCCGGCAGCGCCAACTCGGCGTGCCGGAGGCCTTCGAGTGGGTCGACGAGACCGCGCCCACGCTGCGCGCGGCGGCCGAGGAGGCCGGCCTGGCCGTCCACGCGCACCCCCTGATGGTCCTGGACCCGGCCGCCGCCGAACCGGGGCCGCCCGCCTCGTCGGTGCTGTCCGAAGGCCTGTCCGTACGCATCCTGACGTCCGCCGACCCCGCGCTGCCCACCGCCCTCACCGTCCCCCACCTGGCCTTTGCCGACCCCGGCACCCACATAGGCACCGCCGGCACCAACAGCCTCACCGCCCTGGTGCCGCTGCACGCCGACCCCGCCGCCGTCGAGCGGGCCACCGCCCGCATCGACGCCGGGCTCACCGTCTTCGCCGCCGCCGTCGACGGCACGACGGCGCTGTGCGCGGGCCAGTACAACCCCGTCGGCGAGGTCTGCGAGATCGTCGGCATCGGCACCCTCCCCGCCGCCCGCCGCCGCGGCCTCGCCTACGCCGTCACCGCCGCCCTCGTCGAGGACGCCCTGGCGCACGGCCTGCGCACGGTCTTCCTGTCCGCCGGGGACGAGGACGTCGCCCGCATCTACGCCAGGCTGGGCTTCCGCCGCGTCGGCACGGCCCTGATCGCCGAACCATCCCCCTAGGCCCTGTCCGGGCGATCATGGCCGGGTCCGCGACGCCGCGGTGACATCAGCCGCTGGCGCGGCGGGCGGCACCTCGCGGCGTTGCCGAAAAGCCCACAGACGAACCAGTCTGCGGGCATTCCGGCGCCTTGCGATGCACCGCGCCAGACGCCGCGGCCTATCCGACCCTGATCGCCCGGACAGGGCCTAGATCAGGCGGACGTCGAGCGACAGCGCGGTCGAGTGCTCCGCGAAGCCCATGCTGCGGTACATGTGCTCGGCGTCGGGAAAGGCGTGCAGGTCGACCCGCGAGACGCCGTGCCCGGCCAGCCACTCCAGCAGCCGTTCCGTCGTCGCCCGCGCGTAACCCCGGCCCCGGTACCGCTCGTCGGTGGACACGGTGAAGATGAAGCCGAACCGGCCCGTCGGATGCCCCGGCGCAGGCAGCCGCTGCTCCATGGTGCCGACCGCGCACGCGGCCAGATGCGGCCCGCCGTCGCCGGGGTCGCCGTCCACGACGAACGCGCCCAGCACCGCGCCCTGCCCGGCCAACTGGGCGCGGAGCAGCCGCTCGGCCGTCGCCTCCCACTCGCCGGGCTCGTCGACGCCCTTCATCGCGTGGAACATCAGCCGGCGCAACCGCACCAGCTCGGGGGCGTCGCCGGGTATCGCGAGGCGTGCGTCGATCATGGCCGCACGCTACCGGGAATCTCCGCGGGACGAGGCTCGTTGGCCAGGACATGAGTCCGGTGAACCCGCAGGAGGCAGCCGTGTACGGCGATCCCGACACCGTCGAGAAGATCCTCAGGGAGCTCGGTGACACCTGGGCCGTGGTGGGCCTGTCGGGCAACCAGCGGCGCGCGGCGTACGGCGTCGCGGCCGTGCTGCAGCGCTACGGCAAGCGGATCGTGCCCGTCCACCCGAAGGCGGAGACCGTACACGGGGAGAAGGGGTATGCCTCGCTCGCGGAGATTCCCTTCCCCGTCGATGTCGTGGACGTGTTCGTGAACTCCGAGCTCGCCGGGCCCGTCGCCGACGAAGCGGTGGAGATCGGCGCGAGCGCGGTCTGGTTCCAGCTCGGCGTCATCGACGACGAGGCCTACGACCGGGTGCGGGACGCGGGCCTGACGATGGTCATGGACCGCTGCCCGGCCATCGAGATACCGAGGCTGCGCTGACCGTACAGCGGACGCGCACAGCTGACGCGTAGAGCGGTGCATTTCGGGCACGCGCACCTTCGAGGAGGTGCAGAAAATGGTTCCGCTGCTACTGGTACTGCTTCTTGTCCTGGTGCTCTTCGGCGCGGGGTTCGCCCTGAAGGTTCTCTGGTGGATCGCGCTCATCGTGCTGGTGCTCTGGCTGCTCGGCTTCGTCACGCGCGGCTCCGCTCCCGGCGGGGGCAGGTCGCGCTGGTACCGCTGGTAGAGCTCGTGAAGGAGGCCCAGCTCAGGCGCGCCCTGGGCAGCTGACCCCCGTATCCCGCCATGTCCCCGCCGCATAGGGTGGGGACATGGCGGAGCGGTATCTGACGGTCGCGCGCGAAGGCGTCCACGAGAGCGAGATCAAACGCTCGCGCTTCCTGTGCACCCTCGCCCCGGCCGCCACCGAGGAAGCCGCCCAGGACGTCATCGCCCGCATCCGCAAGGACCACCCCACCGCCACCCACAACTGCTTCGCCTACGTCATCGGCCCGGACGGCCGCCTCCACAAGGCCTCCGACGACGGCGAACCCGGCGGCACCGCGGGCACCCCCATGCTCCAGGTGCTGCTCCGCCGCGAGATCCGCGATGTCGTGGCCGTCGTGACCCGCTACTACGGCGGTGTCCAGCTCGGCGCCGGAGGCCTGGTCCGTGCGTACGGCGGCGCTGTCTCGGCCGCCCTCGACGCCCTCGGTGTCATCGAGCGGCGCAAGCTCGCCCTGGTCGCGGTGGCCGTCGACCACCAGCGCGCCGGCAAGCTGGAGAACGACCTGCGGACGGCGGGCCGCGCCGTGCGCGGGGTCTCCTACGGCTCGGACGTGACGATCGACCTGGGCATCCCGGAGGAGGAACTCCCGCAGTTCCGCGCCTGGCTGGCGGATGCGACCGCCGGGTCGGCGACGGCCGTGGCGACCGGAACGGCGTACGTCGACGTCTAGGGTCTGTCCGGCGGGTCTGGCGCGGACCGGGCCAAGATCCGCCGGACAGGCCGCCCTAGGGCCTGTCCGGCAGCGGGGCGGTCCAGCTTCCGGCGGTGCGGGTCAGCGCGAAGGTGGCGGCGGTCGTGATGGTGAGCACAAGGGCGGCGAACAGCAGGGGCAGCGCGGGGTGGCCGTGCAGGATGGCGAGGGCGCCGCAGAGGGCGCCGGTGAGCATGGCCACCGTCGAGAGCAGCCGTGAGCCGGCCTTGCTGCCGCTGCCGCCCGCGGCCCGGCTGTCGGAGGCCATGCCGGTGATGGTGAAGGTCAGGACGGTGGTCATCAGGTCGGGCACCTTCAGCGCGCGGGCGGCGGCATTCTGTACGCCCATGCCGAGGGCGAGCGACACGATCAGCCAGTAGCGCGGACCGCCCGTGAACGGGGCATCGCCGGCCTGCGCGATCACGTATGCCGCGAGGACCAGTCCGGTCTGCGACACGAGCGCCAGAAACAGCAACCGCCCGCGGTCGGCGTGGGCGCGGTGGGCGATGCGGCCGCCGAGCAGGGCGCCCAGGACGAACGCGCCGAGGGCCGTCAGTGAGGCGGCCGGGGAGAACTCGGCGGCCCCGGCGAGGGCGAAGCCGGACAGTACGACATTGCCGGTCATGTTGGCGACGAAGACGTGCCCCAGCGCCAGAAAACTGAAGGCGTCCACGAGGCCGGTGACCACGGTCAGGGCGAGCATCAGCGGCGGCAGCGGGCCGTGACGGTCCTTCATGTCCGGGACCAGGGTGGTCCACGCTTCGCGCAGCACGACAAGCACGGGACGCTCCGAAACCTCGTTCTCCTGGCGGATTCTCCCAGCCTGTGACGATCAGGGCGTTCTGTCCAACGCGCGGATGCGGATTCGGCGATCTGCCGTGCCGTCAGGCACCCCGCTGGTGCGGCGTCCGCTCGTCCTGTTCGAGTGCGTCCGCTCTCGCCGGCCCGCGGGCGTTGCGCTCGGCGAGCGGGGCGAGCCGCTGGGCGTCGGACAGGCCGCGCCGGCCTCGGCTCGGCGGCGAAGGCGGCCCTGGTTCTGCCGGTCCGCTCGGTCGCCGGCCTCGCGGTATGCAACCTGCTGCGGTTACGCGGCCGGACCCTGCTCGGCGCGTCCGGACCGGCCCTCGGGGTGGCGGCCTTCACCGTACTGCTCGCCCTCACCCTCGCTCTCCTGAGCGGGAGATCCGCAACACAGCGGACATTTATGGTCATCCGGCCCCTGAATCCGGTGAAAAACTGAGGTCAGTGGTGGACCAGGTGCTGACCGGCGCTAGCGTGGTCAGGTGCCGGCGGCCGGACCCCATCCGGACCCAACGCCGGTTCATACCGGTTCATGCCGGTTCCGGGGGGCGGACGAGGGAAAGAGTGCGGGTCGGAGCGTCACCATGAGAATTCTGCACACCTCCGACTGGCACCTGGGGCGGTCCTTCCATCGCGTCGGCCTGCTGGACGCCCAAGCGGCGTTCATCGACCACCTCATCGCCACCGTGCGCGACGAACGCGTCGACGCCGTGCTCGTCGCCGGGGACGTCTACGACCGGGCGCTGCCCTCGCTGCCCGCAGTCGAGCTGTTCGACGACGCCCTGCACCGGCTGGCCGCCCTGGGCGTGCCCACGGTCATGATCTCCGGCAACCACGACTCGGCCCGCCGCCTCGGCGTGGCCGCCGGGCTCATCGAGCGCGCCGGGATCCACCTCCGTACGGACCCGGCGGGCTGCGCGACCCCCGTCCTCCTGGCGGATGCCCACGGCGAGGTCGCCTTCTACGGCCTGCCGTATCTCGAACCGGCCCTGGTCCGCGAGGAGTTCGAGCTCGGGCGCGCCGGACACACCGAGGTGCTGGCCGCCGCCATGGACCGGGTGCGGGCCGACCTGGCGGGACGTCCGGCGGGGACCCGGTCTGTGGTGCTGGCCCATGCCTTCGTCACCGGCGGGGCGGCCTGCGACAGCGAGCGGGACATCACGGTGGGCGGCGTGGCGGCCGTGCCGGCGGAGGTCTTCGACGGGGTGGACTATGCGGCACTGGGGCATCTGCACGGATGCCAGCGCATCACGGACCGGGTCCGCTACTCCGGCTCGCCGATCGCGTACTCCTTCTCGGAGGCGGACCACCGCAAGAGCATGTGGCTGGTCGACCTCGGCGCGGACGGGGCGGTCCGCGCCGAGCGCGTCGACTGCCCGGTGCCGCGCCCGCTGGCCAGGATCCGGGGCCGGCTCGACGACCTGCTGACCGACCCGGCGTACGACAGGCACGAGGAGGCGTGGGTCGAGGCGACCCTCACCGACCCGGCCCGCCCGCACGAGCCCATGGCGCGGCTGCGCAAGCGGTTCCCGCATGCCCTGGCGCTGGCCTTCGAGCCGGAACGGACCGGCGAGGACTCGCCGGCCTCGTACGCGCAGCGGCTGCGCGGCCGCACCGACCAGCAGATCGCGGAGGACTTCGTGGCGCACGTACGCGGCGGCAACGCGGCCGACGCCCGGGAGCGGGCCGTGCTGCGCGACGCGTTCGACGCGGTGCGCACCGCCGAGGCCGCGGCGGAGGTCAACTGATGCGCCTGCACCGCCTCACCCTCACCGCCTTCGGCCCCTTCGCGGACTCCCAGAGCGTCGACTTCGACGAGCTGTCCTCGGCCGGGCTCTTCCTGCTGCACGGCCCGACCGGCGCCGGCAAGACCTCCGTCCTGGACGGGGTGTGCTTCGCGCTCTACGGCGGCGTGCCCGGCAGCCGCACGGCGGCCAGGCTGCGCAGCGACCACGCCGACCCGGAGACGATGACCGAGGTGGTCCTCGAACTCACCGTCGGCGGACGGCGGCTGGAGATCACCCGGCGGCCCGAGCAGCTGCGCCCGAAGAAGCGCGGCAGCGGCATGACACCCGAGAAGGCGGTCACGCTGCTGCGCGAGCACACCGGCGGGGCGTGGCGCGCCCTGTCCAAGTCCCACCAGGAGGTGGGTGAGGAACTGCTGCGGCTGATCGGGATGAGCAAGGAGCAGTTCTGCCAGGTCGTCCTGCTGCCCCAGGGCGAGTTCGCGGGCTTCCTGCGGGCCGGCGCCGCCGAGCGGGCCGCCCTGCTCGGCCGGCTGTTCGACACCAGCCGCTTCAAGGCCGTCGAGGACTGGCTCAGGGACCGCCGCCGCGCCTCCGAGCAGCAGATCCGCACCGGCGACGAGGAACTGCTCAACCTCGCCCACCGCATCCAGCAGGAGGCCGGCGAGGGCGCCGAGCCCCCGCAGGACTGGGCGGCGGGCGAGCCCGACCTCGCCGAGCGGATCCTCGCCTGGGCCGCGGTCCTGCGCTGCGGCGCCCGCGAACAGGCCGCCATCGCCCGCCTCGCGCTGGACACCGCCGAGGCCGCGCACACCGGAGCCCAGCATCAGGCGCAGGCGGTACGCGAGCTGTACGCGCTCCAGCAGCGCCACGCCGCCGCCGTCCGCCGCGCCGCCGCTCTCGCCGCCGTACGCCCCGAGCGCGAGGGCCAACTCGCCCGCCTGGAACGGGCCCGCCGCGCCGCCGCCGTCGAACCCGCCCTGGAACTGCGGGAGAAGGCCGCCCGCGAGCACACCGCCGCCCAGTCCGCCGAGCGCGCGGCCAGAACCGGACTGCCGGATGGCCTGGGCCTGGCCGAGGCCGGGGCGGCCCAGCTCACCGAGTACGAGAACCGGCAGCGCGAGGAGCTCGGCGCCCTGACCGAAGCCGGGCGCGCCGAACAGCAGGCCGCCGAAGTTGCCGCCGAACGCGGCTCCCTGGAACGGGAGGCGCGCGGCGCCGAGCAGCTCGTCGCGGACGCCGACGCCTGGCTGGAGGGCTGGGACGGCCGGCGCGAGGCGCTGCGACAGCGCCTGGACGACGCCCAGACAGCAGCCCTGCACGCCGGGGAGCTCACCGCCGCACGCGACCGGGCCCGCCGCCGTCTGGAGGCCGCCCAGGCGCGTGACCGGCACGCCGGCGCCCTGCAAGGGGCCGAGGACCGCCTGCGTACCGCCCGCGACACCGCCGCCGACGCCCGCGAGGCCTGGCACGACACGCGCGAGGCCCGCATCGCAGGCATCGCCGCCGAACTGGCCGCCGAGCTCCACGACGGCCACGCCTGCCTGGTCTGCGGCTCCGACCGGCACCCCGCCCCAGCCCGCCCTTCCGGCCGCCGGGTCACCGCCGACGACGAGGACCGCGCCCAGGGGGTCTACCAGCGGGCCCAGGCCGTCCAGAGCGAGGCCCAGGACGCCGTGAGCCGGGCCGTCGCCGCCCTGGAGGCCGCCCGCGCCGAGGCGGGGCAGACCCCGCTGGCCGAACTCGCCGCCGCCCACGCCGCCGTGGACCGCGAGTACGCCGAGGCCACCGCGACCGCCGCCGGCGCCCGCCCCGCCCGCGAAGCCCTCGACCGCGCCGAGGCCGAGCACACCCGCCGCCTCGCCGACCGCCAGCACGCCGCCACCCGCATCGCCACCCTCACCGCCCACCGCGAGGGCCTCGACCTCCGCCACGCCGACCTCACTGCCCAGCTCACCCGCGCCCGGGGCCCGTACGCCACCGTCGCCGACCGCCGCACCGCCCTCGCCGCCGACATCGCCCGCTCCGCCGAGGCCGCCCGGGCGGTCCGCACCGCCAACGACACCGCCCAGAGCGTCAAGGAAGCCGACGCCCGGCTCGCCGACGCCGCCTACCGCGCCGGGTTCGACACGCCCGAGGCCGCCGCCGCTGCCCTGCTCCCCGACGGCGAGGCCCGGCGCCTTCGCGAGGACGCCGACCAGTGGCAGCGCGAGGAGGCCGCCGTCACCGCCGACCTCACCGCCCTCGACCTGTCCGACGCCGCCGCCCTCCCGCACGCCGACCCCGACCGGGCCGACCGCACCGCCGAAGCCGCCAACCGCCGCCTCCAGCACGCCGCCGCCCGTAACTCCGCAGCCCTGGACCGCTGCGCCGAACTCGACCGCCTCGGCGCCCGGGCGGCAACCCGCACCACCGAACTCGCCCCCGCCCGCGCCGACCACGCCCGCCTGCGGCGCCTCGCCGACCTGGCCGCCGGCACCTCCGGCGAGAACCAGCTCAGGATGGAGCTGGAGACCTACGTCCTGGCGGCCCGCCTCGAACAGGTCGCCGCCGCCGCGAGCCTGCGCCTGCTGCGCATGTCCTCCGGCCGCTACACCCTCGTCCACACCGACGCCAAGGCCTCCCGCGGCTCCCGCTCCGGCCTGGGCCTCCTCGTCCTCGACTCCTGGACCGGCACCGCCCGCGACACCGCCACCCTCTCCGGCGGCGAGACCTTCTTCGCCTCCCTCGCCCTCGCCCTCGGCCTCGCCGACGTCGTCACCGACGAGGCCGGAGGCATGCGCCTGGACACCCTCTTCATCGACGAGGGCTTCGGCAGCCTCGACGAACAGACCCTCGACGAGGTCCTCGACGTCCTGGACGCCCTGCGGGAACGCGACCGCGCCGTCGGCATCGTCAGCCACGTCGCCGACCTCCGCCAGCGCATCCCCGTCCAGCTCCAGCTCCTCAAGGGCCAGCGCGGCTCAACCCTGCGCCACCGCACGGCGGCTGAGCGGTGACGAGTAGACGACGCTGGTGGTCACCGACCCGAGGCCGGCGATGCGGCCCGCGGTCTGTTCCAGATGCCGCATCGACCGGGCGGCGACCTTCATGACGAAGCAGTCGTCGCCCGTGACGTGGTGGGCCTCGAGCACCTCCGGCGTCGTCGCGAGCAGATCGTGGAAGGGCTTGTAGTTGCCGTGCGGGTAGCGCAGCCGTACGAAGGCCAGGATCGGCAGGCCGACCCGGTCGTGGTCGATCACCGCCGAATAGCCGCTGATCACACCGGCCTCCTCCAGGCGGCGTACGCGTTCGGTGACGGCGCTCGGCGACATGGCGACGGCACGGGCGAGCTCGGCGTAGCTGGCGCGGCCGTCGCTCTGGAGGGCTTCGAGGATGCGCCAGTCGGTGGCGTCGAGGGAATGAACGGTCATGGGTGGTGTCTAGCAGGGGATTCCACGGCCAGGCAACGGGATCCCGGGGGATTTCCACTTCCGGGCCTGTCCCGGGATCCGTAGATTTCCGCTCATGACACAGACGACCATCACCGCCGCGACCACGGACAACCCGGTCCTGAGCATCCCCCCGGCCGCCCCCGCGCAGGCCCTCGCCTACTTCGGCGCGAGCCTCGCCTTCCACGCCGACGTCTCCGATGTCGCCGCGGCGCTCGCCGCCGGCGGCGACCCGGGCTTCACCGTGGTGGACTCCCGCTCCACCCAGGCCTGGGACCAGGGGCACATCCCCGGCGCGGTCCACCTCCCGGGCGGCCGGATCCCGCAGCTCGCCGCGGAGCTCCTCGACCCGGCCCGCCCGGTCGTCGTGTACTGCTGGGGCCCGGGCTGCAACGGCGCGACCCGCGCGGCGTTCGCGCTCGCCGGGCTCGGCTACCGGGTCAAGGAAATGCTCGGCGGCATCGAGTACTGGCTGCGCGAGGGCTTCGCCTACGACACCGCCGACGGCGCCGCCCAGCGCCCCGCCGACCCGCTCACCGCGCCGGTCGGTGCGGACGCCTGCGGCTGCTGAGCATCGGCATCATGCGGCGGACGGGCCGCCGAGCTCGTACGCGCGCAGGCCGTCGCGGTCGCCGACCCTTGTGAAGCCGACGCGCGCCAGCACGCGCTGGGAGGCGGCGTTCTCGGGATCCGTGGTGGCCAGGACGGTACGGACCTCCGGGCGGCTCAGGGCCCAGCGGGATATCAGCCGGGCGGCGTCGGTGGCCCAGCCCCCGCCGCGCGCGGCGGGCACGAGGTCGTAGCCGATCTCGGCGACGCCGTCGTCGGAGGGCGGGCCGTGGAAGCCGATGCCGCCGAGGGCGACCAGGTCGTCGGAGCGCTGGATCGCGAAGAGCCCCCATCCCGGGGCGTACAGCCCGGCGACGGCGGCCTTGACGGTCATCGTGGCGGCGGTGACAGTGCCGTCGCCCGGGACGCCGTCGAGCCAGGTCAGCGCGGAGGGCCTGCCCTCGGCGAGCTGGGCGGCCTCGTCGGGGAGCTGCTCGCGCAGGGTGACGCGGCCGTCGGTGAGGACGAGGCGGCCGTCGTCGGCGTGAGTGGCGTGCAAAAGCATCGGGAAGTGAACCGTTCTGTAGATCAGCGGGGGAGCGCGAGGATCAGAGCCGGGACAGCTCGTCGACCAGGTCGTCCAGGCCCAGCGAGCCCTGCGAGAGCGCGGCCATGTGCCAGGCCTTGGGGTCGAAGGAGTCGCCGTGGGCCTTGCGGGCGGCGGCGCGCCCCGCGAGCCATGCCCGCTCGCCGAGCTTGTAACCGATGGCCTGGCCGGGGATGCCGAGATAGCGGACCAGCTCGCTGTCGAGCATCGCGGCGGAGAAACCGTTGTAGAGGCCGAAGAACTCGCGGCCGAGCTCGGGGGTCCAGCGCTCGCCGGGGCGGAAGGGGCTGTGCGCCGGGATGGGGAGAGAGAGGTGCATGCCGATGTCGAGGATGACGCGGGTGGCGCGCAGCATCTGGGCGTTGAGGTAGCCGAGGCGGTGGCCGGGGTCGGTGAGGAAGCCGAGCTCGTCCATGAGGCGCTCGGCGTACAGGGCCCAGCCCTCCAGGTTGGCGCTGACCCGGCCCAGGGTGGCCTGGTAGCGGGAGAGCCGGTCGGCGACGAACACCCACTGGGCGAGCTGGAGGTGGTGTCCGGGCACGCCCTCGTGGTACCAGGTGCTGACGAGGTCCCAGACGGGGAACCGCTCCTCGCCGAGGGTGGGCAGCCAGGTGCGGCCCGGCCGGGAGAAGTCCAGTGAGGGCGCGGTGTAGTAGGGCGCGGCGGCGCTGCCGGGCGGGGCGATCCGCGACTCCACGCGCCGCACCGGCTCGGCGAGGTCGAAGTGGGTGCCGTCGAGCGCGGCGATGGCCTCGTCCATGAGGGCCTGGAGCCACTGCTGCACGGCGTCGACGCCCTCGATGGCCTCTCCGTCGGAATCCAGATGGGCGAGGGCCTGCAGCGGGGTGGCGCCGGGCAGCACCTTCTCCGCCTCCTCGCGCATCTCGGCGTCCAGGCGGTGGAACTCCTCCCAGCCCCAGGCGTACGCCTCGTCCAGGTCGAGGTCCGAGCCGGTGTAGTAGCGCGCCCAGCGCGCGTAGCGCTCGCGGCCGACGCCGTCAGGGGTGCCGGCCACGGCGGGGGCGTACACATCGCGCAGCCAGTCCCGCAGCGCGCGCATCCCGGCGGTGGCCTCCGCGCCGGCGGCGTCCAGCTCGGTGCGCAGCGCCTCGGCGCCGCCCGCGGCCAGTTCGGCGAACCAGCTCCTGCCGTTGTCCCCGCTTTCGTCCAGCCACTCGTCCAACTGCTCGACCACCGTGGTCACCTGGCGCGGGGCCGCGTGCAGCTTGCGGGACAGGCCCGCCGCCAGCGATTCGCGGTAGCCCGCCATCGCGGCCGGCACCGCCCGCAGGCGGGCGGCGATCGCGGCCCAGTCCTCGTCGGTGTCGGTCGGCATCATCTGGAACACGCCTCGCGCGGAGTGGGCGGGGCTGAAGAGGATGTTGATCTGCCGCAGGTTCTCGCCCGCCTCGTGCACGGCCAGTTCGGCCGTCAGCCGCTCCCGCAGCAGCCGGGCGCAGCGCCGCTCGGTGTCGTCGTCCACCGGTCCGCAGGCGTCGAGTTCGGCGAGGGTGCGGCGGGCGAGGTCGGCGACGGCCTCGAGCCCGGCGGGGGAGTAGTCGGGCAGCCGGTCCTGGCCGGAGCGCAGGCCGAGGTAGGTGGCGGCGGTGGGATCGAGCTCGGTGTAGGCGTCGACGTACGCGTCGGCGATCTGACGCGGGAGCCTGCTGTCTGCGGTGGTGGACATGCGGACATCTTTGTACGTGACAGCTGGCCGCGTCATCGTCATTACCGATCACATGCCGGGCCGGTCCAGGGGACGGGCCCCTGGACCGGTGTGGTTCAGCGGTGCGGCCGGGCGGGGGCGTCCGCGGGCGCCAGGGTCGCGGTGATGACCAGGGTGCCGTCCTCGACCTGGTAGTCCAGCGGCAGGCCCAGGCGTCGCATCGTCGCGACCATCGCGGTGTTGGTGGCCTGGGTCACCGCGTAGACGGATCCGCAGCCCGCCTCGGCGGCCAGGACGGTCAGCCGGCCCAGCAGCTCGGCCCCGATGCCCTGGTGCTGCCAGCCGTCCTCGACCAGCAGGGCGACCTCGGTCTCGTCGCCGTCCCACAGCAGGTGCGCCAGCGCCGCGATCCGGCCCGACGCGGTCTCCACGGCCAGCGTCTGCCCGAACCGCGGGCTGAGCAGGTGCTCCAGGTAACGGTCGGCGTCCGCGACCGGGCCGTGGTAGCGCTTCGCCAGCGTCGCGGGCGAGCAGCGCCGGTGCATCGCGCGGGCGGCCGGCAGATCCTCGGGCCCGGCCCGGCGGATGGTGATCTCGTTGCCCTCGGCCAGCGTCATGGTGTCCCGGCCCGCGGGCATCCGTACGCCCAGCTGCGCGTCGAGCTCGACCAGCGCGCGGGCCCGCGCGAACTCGGTGGGGGTGAACGGCAGATACGCGCGCTCCACGGTGATGCTGCCTCCGGACGGGTCGCGCAGCCGCATCACGGTCCCCTCCAGCACGTCCTCGTGCGGAGCGTCGGAGCGTGCCGCGGGCAGCGATCGGATGCTGCACCGGCCGAACAACTGCCTTAGCGCCAATGGCAGTTCGGCGGCGTCCATCGCGGTGCGGGTGGCGAGGTTGAGCATCCGGGTCGGGGTGTCCACCAGGTCGTGCGCGTCGGCCCGCTCCACCCAGGTGTCCCGCCCGCCCGCGCCGCCCACGGTCTGCGCGAGCCCCCCGGGCGCCATGGCGGCGGGGACACGCAGCAGGAACTCGTCCACCGTGCCGTCGGCCAGCGGATGGGTCTGCAGGGTGAGGATGTCGATGCCGTGCCCGGCCAGCGCCGTGCACACTGCGGCCAGACTGCCGGGCGTGTCGCGCACGGTCGTACGCATCCGCCACAGGACGGCGGGCCCCTCGGCAGCGGCCGGCGCGGCGGCCGGCTCCGGCGCGAGTGGCGGCGAATGACCGTGGCGGCGTGCCCACCATGTACGGAAACCGGCAGCCAGTTCGATCAGGTCGCGCCGCCGGCGCTGGCGGCGGGCTTTGTCGTTCGAGGAAGGCAGATGCGTCATGCAACCACCATCCCTAAGGGTTGTTGCGTGATCACAAACGCTCTATGACCGATGGGTAAAGGGTGCTTCATGCCCGTTGAGTTCACCTTTCCGCTGATTGGTCCAGCGTGAGTCCGCGCAGACACCGGCCGTACCGGCGTGCAGCCGCCCGCTGCGCCATCCGGGTGACCGGCCCGGCCGCCCGCAGATACCAGGCCGCCGGGCGGCTGAACGCCGTCACCGTCAGCCACACCGATCCGTCGGCCTCCCGCTCCACGACGAAGGACTCCTCGCCGCACTCCGGGTGCCCGGCGAGCGTCCCGTACGCGAAGCCGGTCCGCCGCTCCTCGCGCACCGTCCAGACCACCTCGCACGGGATCCGCACCGGCCCCGCCCGCATCACGACCCGCACCCCCGGCGCCGCATCGGGCGCGGCCGCGTCGACCCGCAGCCCGGCGGCGCGCTGCATCCGCCAGGCGAGCAGCGCCCGCCCGGCCGCCGCGAAGGCCTCCTGCCCGTCGCCGAGCCGGGTGCGTTCGCGCAGCAGGTGATAGCCGGGCGGCGGCAGCGACCCGGGGTCCCGGGTCGCGCCCACTTCCGCGTACGTGAAGCCGTCCGTCACGGCGGCCATCCTCTCAAGAGGACGTACGGCAGGGGCTACTGGCCCACCCGCCCCGGCTGCAGCACCTGGGTGAAGAGCACGGTGCCGTCCTGCTCGCGGAGCCGGACGGTGAGCTCGCCGGAGGCGCCGTCGATGTCGACCCCGCCGAAGAACTGGTAGCCCTCGGCGGGGGAGACGTTGGCGACGGTGGGTGCCTTGACGAAGACGCGGTCGGGGCCGAAGGTGCCGTCGAGCGCGTTGGCGGGGAAGGCGCCGGCGTTGAGGGGGCCGGAGACGAACTCCCAGAAGGGCTCGAAGTCGGTGAAGGAGGCCCGGGAGGGGTCGTAGTGCTGGGCGGAGGTGTGGTGGACGTCGGCGGTGAGCCACAGGGTGCCGGTGATGCGGCGGTGCTTGATGAAGCGCAGCAGCTCGGCGATCTGCAGCTCGCGGCCGAGCGGCGCGCCGGGGTCGCCCTGGGCGACGGCCTCGATGTTGGCCTTGCCCTCCGTGGTGTCGGGGACGACCAGGCCCAGCGGCATGTCGGCGGCGATGACCTTCCAGGTCGCGCGGGAGCGGGCCAGCTCGCGCTTGAGCCACTCCAGCTGCTCGCGGCCGAGGATGCCCTGCGGGTCGTCGGTCTGGGTGCCGGGGGAGTTGGCGTTGCGGTACGTGCGCATGTCGAGCACGAACACGTCCAGCAGCGGCCCGTGGTGGTGCACCCGGTAGACCCGCCCGTCGGGGCGGCGCAGGGTCGAGATGGGGAAGTACTCGGAGAAGGCCCGGCGGGCGCGGGCGGCCAGCACATCCACGTTCTTCTCGGTGTAGCGGGTGTCCGTGGCGGCGATGACCTCGCCGGGGTACCAGTTGTTGCGGACCTCGTGGTCGTCCCACTGGATGACGGACGGTACCTGCGCGTTGAAGCGGCGCAGCGCGTCGTCGAGCAGGTTGTAGCGGAAGTTGCCGCGGAACTCGGCGAGCGTCTCGGCCACCTTGGACTTCTCCTCGGTGGTGACATTGCGGTAGAGCGAGCCGTCCGGGAGGGCGGCGGTGGCGGAGATCGGGCCGTCGGCGTAGATGTTGTCGCCGCTGCACAGGAAGAAGTCCGGGTCCAGCGCTCCCATCGCGTCGTAGATCCGGTAGCCCCCGATGTCCCGGTTGATGCCCCAGCCCTGCCCGGCCAGGTCCCCGGACCACACGAAGCGCACCCCGCCGCCCGCGCGGGCGGGGGCCGTACGGAAGGTGCCGGTGACCGGCTCGCCGGTGCGGCGGGGGTCGTCGGGGTCGGCGAGGGTCACCCGGTAGTGGATCTGCTCGCCGGACGGCAGGCCGTGCAGGGCAGCCGTACCGGTGAAGTCGCTCCCGGAGCCCAGCAGTGGGCCGCGCCACCGGCGGGCGTCCCGGAACGAGCCGGTGGCCGAGGTCTCGACGACCATCCGGGCCGGGCGGTCCGAGCGCACCCACACCAGGCCGGAACTCGCCGTCACGTCACCGGCCTGCACGCCCCAGGGCGCCGACGGCCGCCCCGACCGGGCGAACGCGGGCGCCGCCACCGCCACGGGCACCAGCAGCGCCCCCGAGGCGGCGAGCCCGCCGCGCAGTACGGAGCGGCGGCCCACCGCGGCTGAGCCGGAGCCGGATTCGTTCGACATCTGTGTCCTCCCGTAACAACGCTCGTCGTCTGTCTCGATCCGTTCCTACTGGTGCCACATGCCCTGGGCCCCAACGACCGGTGAACAACACCGCATACACTCCACTCCCGGGGGACTCCCGGGGGCAGCACGAGGACGGGCGTACCGCGTTGAGCGACCAGAATCCGGCCACCCAGCCGCCGCAGGCCACGGCGGAGCGGCTCACCGTGCGCGACATCCTCGACCTGGAGCTGGTCGCGCCATGGGGAGCCGAGGTCGTTGCGGGCGCGGCGCATCTGCACCGCACGGTGCGATGGCTGCATGTGGCGGAGGCGCTGGACGTCGGGGTGATGCTCAACGGCGGCGAGATGGTGCTCACCACCGGGCTGCTGCTGGCGGGCGACGAGCGCGCCCAGCGCGAGTACATCGAGTCGATGCAGCGCGCCGACGTGTCCGCCGTGGTGCTGGGGCTGGGGCGGGCCTTCCGTACGACCCCGGAGCCGATGCGCCGGGCGGCCGAGCGCTGCGGGGTGCCGCTGATCGTGCTGCACCGGCCCGCGCCCTTCGCCCGGCTGACCGAGGAGGTGCACTCGCGGCTGGTGCACGGACGCTTCGCGGCGCTGAACCTCTCCGACCGGGTCCGGTCCTCGCTGACGACGCTGAACCTGTCCGGCGCGTCGCTCCAGCAGGTGCTCGACGAGATCGCCTCCTACAGCGGCTGCCCGGCCGTCCTGGTGAACCTGGCCCAGCGGGTGCTCGCCTCGGCCGGTGACAAGGGGTCGCTGAGCGAGCTGATGCGGGACTGGGACCGGGTGTCCCGGCAGGTGGCGGGCCTGATCGGCACGGCCGCGTCCGCGACGGCCACCAGCCCGGTCATCGTCGGGCCGGACGGCTGGATCGTGGCCTCGCTGGAGGCGCGAGGGAGGCAGTGGGGGCGGCTGGTGCTCTTCGGCTACCAGGGCTCCGAGGAGTTCGGCCGCGTGCTGGGTGCCCGGGCCGCCGAGGCCCTGGTCATGCACCGCCTGCTCGGCGACGACCTCGACCGGGGCTGGGAGGACCAGGCCGCCGAGTCCCTGCTGCTCGACCTGGCCTCGGGCGCGGCCCGCCCCGAGCAGCTGCTGACCCGGGTCCGGGCGGCCGGGCTGCCGGTCAACCGGCGCACCTTCGTGCCCGTGGTCGTACGCCTCCTCCAGGAGCCCACCGCCGGGCGGGACGACATGCCCGAACTGATCGACCGCGTGCTCGCCGAGAATCCGGCCGTCGCCGGCCTGGTGGCCCGGATCGGGGCCTCGGGCACCGCCGTCCTGCTGAGCATTCCCTATGACCAGGACGCGGACGCCGCCGTCCACCGGGTCGCCGAACAGGTGCACGAGGGCCTCGCGGCGACCGGCCGCACCGCCGTCGCCGGGGCCGGCTTCGGCTGTACGGAGCTGGACGGGATCCGCCGCTCCTTCGTCGAGGCGGTGCATGTGGCCGACGCCGCCGTGGCCGGCCCCCCGAAGGCCCCCGTGGCGCGGCTGCGCGACGTACGGCTGCGCGGACTCGTACGGCTGCTGCGCGACGAGCCGGAGCTGCAGGCCTTCATCGAGCGCGAGCTCGGGCCGCTGCTGCAGAACCCGATGCTGCTGGACGTACTGCGCACCTACCTGGAGACCGGCCGCAACAAGTCCCTGGCCGCCCAGGTCAGCCACGTCAGCCGGCCCGCCTTCTACCGGCGGCTGGAGAGCATCGAGACGCTGCTCGGCATCGACCTGGACGACTGGGAGCAGCTCACATCCCTCTATGTGGCGCTGCTCGCGCACGAGGCGCAACGCGCGGCGGGGCCCGGGTCAGACCGCTGACCCGGGCCCCGCTCTGCTGGTGCGTTCAGCTCTTGACGGGCTCCGCGCTCTTGCTGTCCGGGACGTACCGGGTCAGCAGGAAGTACACGGCGAGCGACGCGGCCAGGCCGACCGCCCATCCGTAGTCCGCGAGCGGCTTGAGGAACGAGATGATCCCGTCCACCGGGAACGGCCCCTGCTTGACGCCCTTGGTGTCCAGCTTGGAGTACGAGCCCCCGATGGCCAGGACGGCCCCGACGGCGAAGGCGACCAGCGCCCGCCAGTTCCAGCCGCCGTCGTACCAGTAGCGGCCGCCGGCCTTGTAGAGGTCCTCCAGGTCCAGCTCGGTGCGGCGGATCAGCCAGTAGTCGGCGATGAGGATGCCCGCCACGGTGCCCAGCAGGCCACCGACGGTGCCGAGCCAGGTGAAGATGTACGCCTCCGGGCTGGCCAGCAGCTTCCACGGGAAGATGGCCACACCGAGCCCGGCGGTGATCAGCGCGCCGGTACGGAAGCTGATCTTGCGCGGGGCGATGTTGGACAGGTCGAAGGCGGGGGAGACCGTGTTGGCGGCGATGTTCACCGACAGCGTGGCGATCAGCACCGTGACCAGGGCGAACAGCGTGCCCGCCCAGTTGTCGATCTTGGCGGACAGCGCCACCGGGTCCCAGATGGCCTCTCCGTAGACGGCCTCGGAGCCCGAGGTCACCAGGACCGACAGCAGGGCGAACAGGGTCATCGTGGTCGGCAGGCCGAAGGCCTGGCCTCGCAGCTGCGCCTTCTGGTTGGCGGCGTAGCGGGTGAAGTCCGGGATGTTCAGCGACAGGGTCGACCAGAAGCCGATCATGCTCATCAGCGACGGGAAGAAGACCTTCCAGAAGTCGCCGCCCCAGCCCAGCTTGGACGGCTGGTCCAGCAGGGTGCCGAAGCCGCCCGCCTTGACGCTGATCCAGATCAGCAGCGCGATCGCGCCGACGATGACGAACGGTGCCGCCCAGTTCTCGAACCGGCGCACGGTCTCCATGCCGCGGATGATGATCGCGATCTGGATCGCCCAGAAGATCACGAACGACAGCCACTGGGTCCACGGATACCCGCCGACCGTGCCCGCGCCTGACCATCCGTCGCCGAAGATCTTTCCGGCGAGCAGGAAGATGCCGGAACCGCCGATCCAGGTCTGGATGCCGAACCAGCCACAGGCCACCGCGGCCCGGACCAGCGCCGGCAGGTTGGCGCCCCGGATGCCGAACGAGGCACGGGCGAAGACCGGGAACGGGATGCCGTACTTGGGGCCGGCGTGGCCCGTCAGCAGCATCGGGACCAGCACGATGACGTTCGCCAGGGCGATCGTCAGGACCGCCTGCTTCCAGTCCATGCCGAAGGCGACCAGACCGGAGGCCAGCGTCCAGGAGGCGACGTTGTGGGCCATGCCGACCCACAGCGCGGCGAAGTTGTAGGTGGTCCACTTGCGTTGTGCCAGCGGGACCGGGAGCAGGTCCTCGTTGGCGTAGGCGCCGGACGGGACCGCGTCGGCGGGAAGCTCGACGCGGCCGTCGGCCACGGTTCTCTCGGGAGTGGACGGGGGCGGTGGCGCGGTGGCTGTCATGACTGCAGCCCCTTCGTTCGAGGCGGGGACGGGGAGGTCGAACGCTTGCCGTGCGGGTGGCGGGTTCTGGGGGTCGGGCGTTGGACGTCAGGAGTTGACGGCGGGGATGACCGTCGTGCCGTAGATGTCGATGGTCGACTCCTTGGTGTCCTGCATGTTGTAGAGCGCGAACTGGTCGACGCCCAGCGCCTTGAGGGCGTTGAGCTTCTCGATGTGCTGCTCGGCGGTGCCGATCAGGCAGAAGCGGTCCACGATCTCGTCGGGCACGAAGGCCGTGTCCGGGTTTCCGGTCCGGCCGTGGTGGGAGTAGTCGTACCCCTGCCGGGCCTTGATGTACTCCGTCAGCTCCTCCGGGACCATGTCGGAGCTCTGGCCGTACTTGCTGACCAGGTCCGCGACGTGGTTGCCGACCATGCCGCCGAACCAGCGGCACTGGTCACGGGCGTGGGCCAGCGCCTCGGGGGAGTCGTCCTCGGTGACGTAAGCGGGCGCCGCGACGCAGATCTTGACGTCGTCGGGGTTCCGGCCGGCGGCGACGGCCGCGTCCTTGACCGCCTTGACCATCCACTCGGTGAGGTAGAGGTCGGCGAGCTGCAGGATGAACCCGTCGGCCTTCTCGCCGGTCATGGCGAGGGCCTTGGGGCCGTACGCCGCCATCCACACCGGCAGCTTGCCGTCCTTGATCCACGGCATCCGGATCACCGTGCCGCCGAGGTCGGCCTCGCGGCCCTCCCCGAGCTCCCGGATGACGTGCATGGCCTCTTCGATCCGGGCCAGGGTGTTGGGCTTGCGGCCCGCCACGCGCATCGCGGAGTCGCCACGCCCGATACCGCAGACGGTCCGGTTGCCGAACATCTCGTTCAGCGTCGCGAAGGTGGAGGCGGTGACCTCCCAGGTGCGGGTGCCGGGGTTGGTGACCATCGGGCCGACGATCATCCGCTCGGTCTGGGCGAGGATCTGGCTGTAGATGACGAACGGCTCCTGCCACAGCACGGCCGAGTCGAAGGTCCAGCCGTAGGTGAAGCCCTGGTCCTCCGCGCGCTTCATCAGCTCGACGACATACGACGCGGGCGGATCCGCCTGGAGTACGAGACCGAAATCCATTGCTCTGCTGCTCCCTGAATGAGGCTAGATGAGGTACTGACAGGTCTCGCGGGTCTGGTAGCGGCCGTGCCCGGCCCGTCCCAGGTACCGGTCGTCGTCGATGATCACGGTGCCGCGCGACAGCACGGTCCGGGACTTGCCGCGCACCTGCATGCCCTCGTAGGCCGAGTAGTCCACGTTCATGTGATGCGTGGCGGCCGAGATGGTCTGCTCGGCTTCCGGGTCGTAGATGACGATGTCGGCGTCGGCGCCCGGCGCGATGGTGCCCTTGCGCGGGTAGAGGCCGAACATCCGGGCCGGGGTCGCGCAGGCGATCTCGATCCAGCGGCGGCGCGAGATCCGGCCCTCCACGACTCCCTGGTGGAGCAGGTCCATGCGGTTCTCGACGCCGGGCAGACCGTTGGGGATCTTGGAGAAGTCGCCCCGGCCCAGCTCCTTCTGCCCGCTGAAGCAGAACGGGCAGTGGTCGGTGGAGACCACCTGGAGGTCGTTGGTGCGCAGGCCCTTCCACAGCTCGGCCTGGTGCTCCTTGGGCCGCAGCGGGGTCGAGCAGACGTACTTGGAGCCCTCGAAGTCCGGCTCCGCCAGATTGTCCGTGGACAGGAACATGTACTGCGGGCAGGTCTCACCGAAGACGTTCAGCCCCCGGTCGCGGGCCGCCGCCAGCTCCGCGACCGCCGACGCCGCCGAGACGTGCACGACGTACAGCGGCGAGCCGGCGACCTCGGCGAGCTTGATCGCCCGGTGGGTGGCCTCGGCCTCCAGCAACTCCCTGCGCACCTCGCCGTGGTAGCGCGGGTCGGTCTTCCCGGCCGCGAGCGCCTGCTCGACCAGGACGTCGATGGCGATGCCGTTCTCGGCGTGCATCATGACCAGGCCGCCGTTGTCGGCGCCACGCTGCATGGCACGCAGGATCTTGCCGTCGTCGCTGTAGAAGACGCCCGGGTAGGCCATGAACAGCTTGAAGGAGGTGACTCCCTCGTCCACGAGGAGATCCATCTCCTTGAGGCTGTTCTCGGTCACGTCCGACATGATCATGTGGAAGGCGTAGTCGACCGCGCAGTTGCCCTCAGCCTTGGCGTGCCAGGCGTCCAGGCCGCTGCGCAGGCTCTCACCGACCGACTGGACGGCGAAGTCCACGATGGTCGTCGTGCCGCCCCAGGCGGCGGCCCGGCTGCCGGTCTCGAAGGTGTCCGAGGCCGAGGTGCCGCCGAAGGGCAGCTCCATGTGGGTGTGCGCGTCGATGCCGCCGGGGATGACGTACTGGCCGGTCGCGTCGATCACCGTCTCGGCGGTCCAGCCCTGCGCGACGGCGCTGCCGGTGGCGGCCAGGGCGACGATCTGCTCGCCCTCGATGAGGACGTCCGCGTGGACCTCCTCGGCGGCGGTGATCACCAGACCGCCGCGGATCAGGGTTCGGCTCAAGGGACTCACTGGGAAACCTCGCCCTCCCCTCAGGCCTCGGTCAGCGGGCCGTAGGCGTCCGGGCGGCGGTCCCGGTAGAAGGCCCACTGCTGCCGGACCTCCTCGATCTTGTCCATGTCGAGGTCGCGGACGACCAGTTCCTCTTCCTTGTCCGAGGCCACGTCGCCGACGAACTGCCCGCGCGGGTCCACGAAGTACGAGGTGCCGTAGAAGTCGTTGTCGCCGTACTCCTCGACGCCCACCCGGTTGATCGCCGCCACGAAGTACTCGTTCGCCACGGCCGCCGCCGGCTGCTCCAGCTGCCACAGGTACGCCGACAGGCCGCGCGAGGTCGCCGAGGGGTTGTAGACGATCTCCGCGCCCGCCAGGCCCAGCGCGCGCCAGCCCTCCGGGAAGTGCCGGTCGTAGCAGATGTACACGCCGACCTTGCCGACCGCGGTGTCGAACACCGGCCAGCCCAGGTTCCCCGGCTTGAAGTAGTACTTCTCCCAGAAGCCCTTGACCTGCGGGATGTGGTGCTTGCGGTACTTGCCGAGGTAGGAGCCGTCGGCGTCGATCACGGCGGCGGTGTTGTAGTAGAAGCCCGCCTGCTCGACCTCGTACACCGGCACGACGATGACCATGTTGAGTTCCTTGGCCAGCGCCTGCATCCGCACGATCGTCGGCCCGTCCGGAACCGGCTCCGCCCATTGGTAGTGCTCGGCCTCCTGCACCTGGCAGAAGTAGGGGGCGTTGAAGACCTCCTGGAAGCCGATGATCTGCGCGCCCTGAGCGGCCGCCTCACGGGCGTACTGCTCGTGCAGCGCGATCATCGATTCCATGTCGCCGGTCCACTTCGTCTGCACCAGCGCGGCGCGCACTACTCGACTCATGGGTCTGCCCTCCAGAGCTGAACTCTTGGCTGTTGACGGCTGACACTAGGAGCCCTGGGACATGAGGTGCAGTATCACGCTGTAACGCGATGAGGCCTTGCGCGTTCCGCCGCGTCACCTGCGGCGATGCCGTTCGGGCGATTGTCATCGGCGGTCGCGGGAAGGGTGAATTCGCGGTTTCCTGTTCGCCTGTTCGGTTACGTCCGCGTATCGCGTTCGACGTCCGCGTCAGAGCGTGCGGTGCATGATGTGCAGCCCGACGTAGCCCTTCGCGGGGTGCCGGAAGCCCTCCGGCAGGGTGCCCAGCACCTCGAAGCCGAGGGACCGGTACAGCTTCACCGCGTGGACGTTCGTCTCCACCACCGCGTTGAACTGCATCGCCCGGAAGCCGGCCGCGCGCGCCCACTCGATCGTGTACCGGCACAGTGCCCGGCCCACGCCCCGACCGGAGTGGGCCGGGTCGACCATGTAGCTGGCGCTCGCGATGTGCGAGCCGTTGCCCATGTGGTTGGTGTTCATCTTCGCCGTGCCCAGAACCGTTCCGGCCTCGTCGACGGCGACGACCGTACGGTTCGGAGGCGGCAGGAGCCACCAGTCGCGGCCCTGTTCCTCGCTGAGATCGACCGGATAGGTGAAGGTGTCACCGGCGGCGACGATCTCGTGGAAGAAGGGCCAGACGGCCTGCCAGTCCTCGGTGTCGGCTTCCCTGATCAGCATGACGGACAGGATGTCGTCAGGGCAGCGGGGCCGCCAAGGGCTTTTCGCATCAGCCCGCCCCTCGCAGCGTGTTCTCCAGCCACCGGCTCCAGCGCAGCGCGGCGGCGGCGCAGATATCGGTTCGGGGGGCCAGCCGGACGCGGGGGCCGACGACCTGGACGGCGGCGACGACCTCGCCCCGGAAGTCGCGGACGGGGGCGGCCACGGCGTACAGGCCGGGCTCCGCCTCCTCGTCGACCACGGAGTGGCCGCGGTCGCGGGTGACCGCGAGCCGTGCGAGGAAGTCGTCCAGCCCGGCAGGGGTGTTGGGGCCGTGACGTACGAAATCGGTGCGGGCGAAGACCGCGGCGACCTCCTCGTCGTCGGCGTCGCAGAGCAGGGCCTGGCCGCTGTCACTGCAGTAGGCCGGGTAGGGGCGGCCGATCCAGGAGCCGACCTGGTTGCTGCCGGGGGGCACCCGCTCGGCGATGGTGACGGTGGTGTCGCCGACGAGTACGCCCAGGTAGCAGCTCTCCCCGGTGTCGCTCACCATTCCCTCCAGCGCCGTGAGCCCGTCGGTGCGCAGCCGGTGGGCGGTGACCTCCTGCGCTTCCGCGTACAGCCGCCAGTGCGGGGCGAAGACGCGCGGGGCCGGCTCCTGGAGCAGGAATCCCGCGTCGGCCATCGCGTGCAGGTTGCGGGAGAGCCGGCTGCGGTCGCGGCCCATGTCGCGGGCCAGGTCGGTGGCGGAGACACCGGATGTCCCGCGGGCGAGCGCCGACAGGATGTCGAGCCCCTTCCCCACGCTTGAGTCCATTGCCGCACCCTATCCGGGATGCTGGTGTGCGCAATATGCATCATGTGATGCATCTGATGCACGAAATTGCGGCGTAGCGTGTTAGTTTTGGCGCCGGAGACCGAGAGCCGGAGACCGAGAGCCGGAGACCGAGAGCCGGAGACCGAGAGCCGGAGACCGAGAGGGGACGCGCGCACATGACCGCGATGACGATGCCGGGAACCGGCCGACGGGACCTGATCCGGCGTCGGCCGGTCCGGGCGATCAAGATCCACTGGCCGGTCTCGCACCGTACGGTGGCCGCCGTCGGAGCCGGCGACGTCGAGGTGCTCCGCGACGACGAGTCCCTCGCGGCGCTGCTCCGCGAACTCAGGGCGTCGCCCGGCGTCGGGGACTTCGGTCTCTACGAGGACGTCTTCGAGGTGAGCATCGGCGCCGAGGGCTTCACCCCGAAGGACGGCGCCCTGCCCGCCTTCGGCGCGGTCGGCGGCCGGACGCTCTCGCCCACCCTCGCCCTCACCACGTACATCGACGCGGCGGCGGGGGAGGACGAGATCTCGCAGGTCCTCGCCCGGATCGTCGCGGCCCACCCCTGGGAGGTCCCGGTGGTCGAGTTCTCCGCCCCGCTGGAGCTCGTATCCCGCGCCTAGGGCCTGTCTTGTGGCTGCGGTCCATGTGCCGCTGGCGCGGCGTGGCCGCGGCGTCGCGTGCCCTGGCACCAGCGCTCGCCGCGTTGTCGTCGGTCAACGACGTCCCCCAGCTAGACGCTGGGAGGTGCCCCCACCGCGTTGCCTCCCTCCTCCGCCTTGCGATCACAGGCACCGCAGTGACACCAGCCGCTGGCGCGGCGGGCCGCTCCTTCCCCACGGAGATCCACAAGACAGGCCCTAGCCCCGCCTGAAGCCCCGCCCGAACGAGAACTGAGGACACCACCGTGGCCGAACCCCGACTGTGGGCCGCATTCCGCGAGCTGAGCGAGAAGGCGACCCGTACCGACCTCACGCACGCGTTCCACCCGGGCCAGCCGCACTTCCCGGCCTTCCCCGACGAGACGCGGCGCATGCCCTTCGACATGGCGCGCGGCGACGGCTTCAACGTGCACCTCTACACGATCGTCGGCCAGTGGGGCACGCACGTCGACCCGCCCTCGCACTTCGTGGCCGGGGCCCGGACGCTGGACGAGATCCCCGTCGAGGAGATGATCCTGCCGCTGGTGGTGCTCGACATCACCGGCCGGGTCGACGCCGACCCCGACGCGGTGCCCACGCTCGACGACGTGGCCGCGTGGGAGGCGCGCAACGGCCGGATACCCGCGGGCTCGTTCGTGGCACTGCGTACCGGCTGGGGCCGCCGCTGGCCCGACGCCGCCGCGATGGCCAACCGGGACGAGGCAGGCGTCAGCCACGCGCCGGGCTGGTCGGCCGACGTGCTGCGCCACCTCTTCGAGGACGCCGGCGTCACGGCCATCGGCCACGAGCAGACCGACACCGACCCCGGACTCGCCACCTCCGCGGGCGACTTCAGCCTGGAGCTCTACGTCCTGGAGCGGGACCGCTGGCAGATCGAGCTGATGGCCAACCTCGACCGGGTGCCCGAGGCCGGGGGCCTGATCGTCGCCACCTGGCCCAAGCCGCAGGGCGGATCGGGTTTCCCCGCCCGGGTGTTCGCCCTGCACATCGACGACTGACCTATCGACGACTGACCTATCGACGACTGACCTATAGTGCGGACGTGACAGCACGGGACCCCGCCGCCCCCGCCTCCTCCTCCCTACGGACGGGCCTGCGGGTCATCGAGACGGTCCTGGAGCGCGAGGTCTCCGGACGCGGCGGCTTCAACGTCAGCAGGCTCGCCGACGAGGTCGGCATGGAGCGCAGCAAGGCGTCCCGGATGACCCAGGAGCTGTGCGACAAGGGCTGGCTCGAACGCCGCGAGGACGCCACGCTGCGCGTTTCCCGCGAGTTCCTCGCGCTGGCGGGGGCCCTCGACGCCGGACCGCTGCGGCGCGCCCGCGCCGTCCTGCGCCGGCTCGCGGTCCAGTACGGGGCCGGCGCCCGGCTCTCCGTACGCGACGGCGTCCTGGTCCGCCTCCTGCGCTCGGAGTCCGCCGCCGCCTCGGCCTACGGCGCCGCGGACCAGTGGCGAACCCACGCCGGCCTGATCACCCCGTGCTGGTGCACCGGCGCCGGCCGGGCCCTGCTGCTCGACCACACCGAGGACGAGCTCGCCGACCTGCTGGACGGCTACGAACTCATCGGCGTGGGCGGCCCCCAGGCCGCCCGCTCCGTCCAGGACCTGGTCCGGGCCAACGACCGCGACCGCCCAGGCGGTGTCGTCGCCGCCCACGGCGAGTTCGAGCACGGCGTCACCGAGTACGCCGTCCCCGTACGCGACAGCCACTCCCGCATCCGCGCCGCCCTCGCCGTCCTCGGCCCCCGCCACGGCCTGGCCGCCGACGAGCCCGCCCTGCGCGCCGACCTCACCGCCGCCGCCGAAGAGCTGGGCGCCCTGTTCCGGTGAAAAGCCCGGACCGCCCGGGAACTCCCGCCGCGCGCCGCTAGTTGGACAGACACGGGCCGGCGCACAGCGCGGGCCCGGCCAGCGGCCCCGACCGGGCGCCCCCGTCCCGGTCGGGGCTCTTACTGCCCTGGAAAACCGCTCGTGCCGGCGAGCCGGACGCGATTCCATGGACACGTGGACGATGACGAACTGCTGCGCCGCTTCGCCGAAGACGGCTTCGTGCGCATCGAGGGCGCCTTCCCCGCCGCCACCGCGCAGGCTTGCGTGGACATCATGTGGCCCGACACCGGCTGCCGCCCCGACGACCCGGCCACCTGGACCCGGCCGGTCGTACGCCTCCCCGGATACGGAGGCGGCCCTTTCGAGGAGGCCGTCACCGCGCCCGCCTTGCACGCCGCGTACGACCTCCTGGCCGGTCCGGGCCGCTGGGTGCCGCGCACCGGTCTCGGCACCTTCCCCGTACGCTTCCCGCACCCGGACGATCCCGGCGACGGCGGCTGGCACGTCGAGGGCAGCTACACGCCGGAAGGCGCGCACCACTACTGGACCAACGTCTTCTCGCGTGACCGTGCCCTCCTGATGCTCTTCCTCTTCACCGACACCGGCGAGGACGACGCCCCCACCCGGGTCCGGACCGGCTCCCACCTCGACGTGCCCGAGGTCCTCCGGCCGGCCGGGGAACAGGGCATGGACGGTTTCGCCCTCGGCCCCCTCGTCGACGCCGCCAGCGCGCACCGGCCAGAGACCTGCGCCACCGGGCGCGCCGGAGACGTCTACCTCTGCCACCCCTTCCTGGTGCACGCCGCCCAGCCGCACCGGGGCACCCGCGTACGGTTCATGGCTCAGCCGGGCCTGGAGCCGACGCGGCCGCTGCGCATCGACCGGCCGGACGGCGCGTACTCGCCCGTCGAGGCGGCCATCCGGCGAGGGCTCGGTCTGACGGGGACGGCCGGAGTGGTGGAATAGGACCCGTGACCGACGACACAGCGACGTCAGCGGCGGCAGAGGTCTTCGAGGAGCACCGCCGGCTCCTCACCGGCGTCGCCTACCGCATGCTCGGCCGTTTCGCCGACGCCGAGGACGTCGTCCAGGAGGCCTGGCTGCGCTGGGCCGACGCCGACCGCGACGCCGTGCGCGAGCCCCGTGCGTACCTCGTCACCGTCACCACCCGCCTCGCCATCGACCGCCTGCGGCAGGCCCAGTCCCGCCGTGAGTCCTACGTCGGCCCCTGGCTGCCCGAGCCCGTCGCCACCGACTTCGGCCAGACCGTCCCCGACGCCGCCGAGCGCGTCGTCCTCGCCGAATCCGTCTCCCTGGCGCTGCTCGTCCTCCTGGAGTCCCTCTCCCCGCTGGAGCGCGCCGTCTTCGTCCTCCGCGAGGCCTTCGGCTTCCACTACGCCGACATCGCGACCGCCCTCGACCGCGCCGAACCCGCAGTCCGGCAGCTCGCCACCCGCGCCCGCCGCCACATCGACGAACGCCGCCCCCGCTACGACGCCGACCCCGCCGCGACCGCCGCCGTCACCGAACGCTTCCTGTCCGCCGCCCTCGGCGGCGACCTCCAGGGCCTCCTCACCCTCCTCGCCCCCGACGTCCGCCTCATCGGCGACGGCGGCGGCCTCCAGAAGGCCCCGCTGCGCGTCATCGAAAGCGCCTCCAAGGTCGGCCGCTTCCTCCACGCCATCGCCGGGAACTCCCTCCCCGAACCCGCCTTCACCTTCCAGGAGGTCAACGGCGCCCCCGCCGTCGTCATCACCTCCCAGGGCGCACCCCACACCGTCCTCGCCCTGGACCTCACCGACGGCCTGGTCTCCTGCGTCTACGTCCTGACCAACCCCGAGAAGCTCGGTGGCGTCAGGCCGCCCAAACCGGACGCCTGACCTACCGCCCGCCGGCCACCCGCAGCACCGTCCCCGTCGTGTACGAGGCCTCCGGCGACAGCAGCCACGCCACCGCCGCCGCCACCTCGTGCGGCTCGCCGGCCCGCCGGAGCGGGACGGCCGGGGCCATCCGGTGGGCCCGCTCGGGATCGCCCATCGCGGCGTGCATCTCCGTCAGGATCACGCCGGGCTGTACGGAGTTGACCCGCACCCCGTCCGGGCCCAGCTCGGTGGCCAGCCCGACCGTCAGGGTGTCCACGGCGGCCTTGCTCGCCGCGTAGTGGACGTATTCGCCGGGACCGCCCAGCGTCGCCGCGCGGGAGGAGATGTTGACGATCGCGCCGCCCCCGCCCCCGTACCGCGTGGACATCTCGCGCGCGGCCCGCCGCGCACAGATGATCGTGCCCATCACATTGACGTCCACGACCCGTCGCATGACCTCGACCGGCGTCTGGGTGAAAAGCCCCAGCGGGCCGGTGATCCCCGCGTTGTTGACCAGCCCGGTGACCGGCCCGAGCCGGTCCCGTACGGCGTCGAACAGGGCGTCCACCTCGGCCTCGTCGGCGGTGTCGGCCCGAACCGCCATTGCCTCCGCCCCGGCCTCCCGCACCCGCCGGACAACGGATTCCGCGGCCTCGCGACGGCTGCCGTAGCCGACGCAGACACTGTGCCCGAGCGCGGCCAGCCGCAGCGCGACGGCCTCGCCGATTCCCCGGCTCGCGCCGGTCACCACTGTCACTGGATTCATGATCGCGAGGCTACCGGCGCGGCGGCACCCGGCATTGGTCTTGACCAGAGACGGGGAGCCGCCCTATCGTCGCGTAATAGTGCAAGGACCTTTAATAAAGAGCGGTTCGGAAATCGGAGGACAGGGTGGGGACCACGCAGCTCGAAACGGTGCCGGAACCCAAGTACTGGCACCTGAAGACGGTGCTCGTCGACGCTCTGGACTCCGAGTTCACGGTCGGTGAGATCCTGCCCAACGAGCGGGAGCTCGCCGCGCGGTTCGGCGTGGCCAGGGCCACCCTCCGGCAGGCCCTGGAGCAGCTGGAGCTGGAAGGCCGGCTGCAGCGCCGCCGCGGGGTCGGCACGACGGTGGCGCCGCCGCGCATGGGCGTGTCCGTGGACCCGACGCAGGGCGAATGGCCGGGCGTCGGCGGCGAGACCTGGCGCACGGTCGGCTGCGTCGAGGCGGCCGCCCCGGCAGCCGTGGCCGCGATACTGGGCACCGACGGCGACCAGCTCGTGCACACCGTCCGCCGGGAGCGGATGATGCACGGTCAGCCGGTCGCCACCGAGCTGCTGTACGTGCCCCCGGCCTCCGTACCGGACCTTCCCGGCGACCTCACCCCGGCCGCCCACGCCCCCGCCGTGCTGCGGGAGCTGCAGATGCTGCCGCTGGCCGGCGAGGACCGTTCCGTGGAGCTCGGCTCCGCGCGCGCCGAGGACGCCAAGCAGCTCGACCGGCTGCCCGGCGCCCCCGTACTGGTCGTCACCACCCGCTATGTGAGTGCCGGCCAGGTCGCCGCGGTGGCCGTGGCGACCTACCGCGCCGACACCTGCCGCCTGACCTTCGGCGGCACCGGCCCGGAGATCGCCCTGGCCGCTTCCTGAGCGGAGCCCAGGGCCTGTCTCCGGACAGGCCCTGAGGCCCTAGTACCAGCGGCCCGCGTTCGCGTCCCGCGCACCCTGCGCGCCCGCCGGAACGGGTAGCGGGTGCCCGGCGCACCGCACGTCGTGCGAGTCGGTGCGGCCCGTCAGAAGGTAGCGGTCCACGCGGTCGTTGAGGCAGCGGTTGCGGAAGCTGATCAGCCCGTGCGAGCCGCGCCCCACCTCCGTGATGAGCCGTGACCCGGCCAGCCTGTGGTGCAGTTCCAGTGCGCCCGCGTACGGCGTCGCCGCGTCCCGCTCCGACTGCACGATCAGGACCGGCGGCAGCCCGGCGCCGTGCGGCACCCGCACATCGACCGGGTGCGAGGAATGGACGGGCCAGGAGGCGCAGGGCAGATTCAGCCACGCGTTGGACCAGGTCTCGAAGGGGTACTTCTTCGCGAGGCGCGAGTTGTCCCGCTCCCAGGTCTGCCAGTCGCGCGGCCAGGAGGCGTCGCCGCACTGCACCGCGAGATACACCGCCTCGCTGTTCTCGTCGTTCTTCGCGCTGCCCGGGTCGGGTGTCGCGGCCGCCGTCAGCGGTTTGGCGTCGCCGTGCAGAAAGCGCGACAGCTGGTAGGCGAACGGCACCCACTGCGGGTCGTAGTAGGCCGCCTGCACCGCCTGCGCGTGCAGCTCGCCGGGCCCGACCTTCCCGCCGGCCGGGTGCTTGGCGAGCTTGCGCATGGCCTTGTTGAAGGAGGCCATCACCCGGGCGGGCGTCGATCCGAGCCGGTAGACCTTGTTGTGCCGGGCGGCCCAGGCCCGCCAGTCCGCCCAGCGCTTCTCGAAGGCGATGTCCTGCTCCAGGTTCGCGCCGTACCAGATGCCGCGCGGGTCGGGATTGACGACGCTGTCGAAGACCATGCGCCGGACGTGCGAGGGGAACATGTGCGCGTACACCGCGCCCAGGTACGTCCCGTAGGACACGCCGAAGTAGTTGAGCTTCGGCTCGTGCAGCGCCGCCCGGATGACATCCAGGTCCCGAGCGAGATCCTCGGTGGTCATATGGCCGAGCAGGGCGCCCGAACGCTTCAGGCAGCCCGCCGCGCGGGCCTTGGCCGCGGCCCGCTCGCGGGCCTTCACCTTGGCGGTGGGGTGGCGCGGGTCGGGCGTCGGAGCGTGCTGGTACTGGGACGGCTTGACGCAGGAGATCGGCGCTGAGTAGCCCACCCCGCGCGGGTCGAAGCCCACCATGTCGTACGCCCGGGCCGAGGCGGCCCAGATCTGCCGGGTCGGCGCCGGGATGTCCGCCTGGCCCAGGCGCGGGAACCACAGGCCGGAACCGCCGGGGCCGCCGGGGTTGAACAGCAGCGCGCCCTGGCGGGCGGAGGCCGGGCCGGAGGCCTTCAGGCGGCTCACCAGGAGCCGGATCTTGGCCCCCTGGGGTTGTGCGTAGTCCACCGGCACCTCGACCCGGCCGCACTGGATGGGGGCTTTGAGGCGGGTGCCGGCCGGGCACGCGCCGAACTTCAGGTCCGCCGCAGCGGCCTGCTCTGCGGCAACGGCGGCGCCCGCCGCAGCCTGGTAGTCGTCGGAGACCGGGTCCGGCGCGTAGGCGGCGGCCGGAGCGGTCAGTGCCCCTGCCGCCAGCACCGCGGACACACCAAGGATGACTGCTCGCCGCACGCGGGACGTCCTCTCAAGATCACACAAGACCGCTGATGAGAGGGATCGTCGGCTGGTCGGACAAACCGTCAAAACAGCCATGCCGGGAGGCGGCCGCAAGTTCGCCCGAATGCCCGGCGCGCGAAAGGCTCAGCGCAGTGGCAACGACGGCCGCGCCACCGCGAACAGCTGCTCCTCGACCTGGTCCAGGGCCAGCCGCAGCGCCCCCGTCGCGATCGCGTCCGGGCCCAGCGCGGACAGCGCCACCCTCGGCGGGAGCAGGCAGTAGCGGGTCAGCTGCTCGCGCAGCGGCTCCAGTACGTCGTCGAGCCCCGCCGCCCAGCCGCCCACGACGACCAGTTGGGGGTCGATCGCCAGCACCAGAGCGGCCACGTCGTGCACGAGCCTGCGCAAGAAGCGCTCCACGGCCTCCACCGCCTGTACGTCGCCGCTCCGGGCCAGTGCGAACACCTCGGCCACCGCCGACTCGTCCAGCGGGTGCAGCGGCGTGCCGGTGGTGGACAGCAGATGCTCGGGAGTGGCCTCGCGGCCCAGCAGATGCAGCACCCCTATCTCCCCGGCCGCGCCCATGAAGCCCCGGTGCAGCCGCCCGCCGATCAGCGACCCGGCGCCGGGGCTCAGCCCGGCCAGTACGAAGACGACGTCGTCGGTGCCGGCCGCGGCGCCCTTCCAGTGCTCGGCCACGGCCGCCACGTTCGCGTCGTTCTCCACCAGCACCGGGCAGCGGAACGAGCGCTGCAGCCGTTCCCCGAGCGCCAGTCCGGTCCAGCCCGGCAGGGCGGTGCACAGCCGCACCACCCCGTCGGCCTGGATGATGCCCGGGCTGCCGACGCCCACCGCCCACAGCGTGCTGCGCGCCACCCCCGCCCTGCGCAGCAGCTCCGCCACCGTGCTGCGGATCCGATCCAGCCGCTCCTCCGCCGGAGCCTTCTCGGCCACGTCGTGGGCGTACGAGCCCACCATCGCGCCGCTCAGGTCCGACAGCACCGCCCGTACCTGGTGCGAGCCGACCTCGATGCCCAGCACATGCCCGGCCTCCGCGTGGAACCGGAATCTGCGGGCCGGCCGCCCCTGCTTGCGTACGTCCCCCGCATCGGCCGGGGCCTCCACCACCAGGCCCGACTCGGCCAGGCCCTCGATGACGCCCTCGACCGTCGGCCGCGACAGGCCGGTGCTCTGCACCAGTTCCGTCAGGCTGGGGGTGCGGGCGTCGCGCAGGGCATGCAGCACCACCGCGGAGTTGATCCGCCTGAGCAGGGAAGGATCCCCGCCGGTGAGCCGGCCGCCCAACGTACATCCTCCCAGCCAGGCCCTGTCCGGGTCCCGTGTTTGGCCGGATCGTACCCCTGACCTCCGGGTCGGGGGTAGCTCACTCGGTGCGCAGAGCCGTGGCGGTACGTGTCCGGGCGGCCCAGCCGGCCGGGAGCAGGGCACCGGCCACCGAGATGACCAGGCCGCCGAGGCCGAGGAGGACGACGCCGGGCAGGTGGTAGACGGCGAGGTCCTCCGGGGGCATGTTGGTGCCGATGGAGTGGCCCATGGCCGGCACGATCCAGCGGTGCAGCGCGATCCCGAGGGGAACCCCGATGACGCCCGCCACCAGGCCGGTTCCGGCCACGGAGGTCAGGACCATGGCGACGGTCTGGCGCGGCGCCATGCCGAGCGCCTTGAACACGCCCAGGTCGTGGACCCGTTCACGGGTGTCGAGCACCACGGTGTTGAGCACTCCCAGACCCGCGACGGCGACCAGCATCAGGGTGAGGGCGGCGATCAGCGCGTTCATCATCACGATCGTCGTGCTCTGCCCGTTGTCGGGGTTGGCGAACGACTGGGCGCCGGTCGGCCGCAGCGCGGTGTTCAGCGCGTCGACATAACCCGCCACGCCTGTTCCGGGCCGCAGATCGACGCGGAACTCGCTCACCGACACATCGAATCCCGCCCGGGTGAGGGTGGACAGGCCGGTCAGCACCTCCATGCCCTCTTCATGGGTGTTGAACACCTCGCCCACGATGCGCGCCGAGGTGGTGTGCCCGCCGCCCGTGAGGGTGATGGTGTCCCCGACCCCGATACCGGCCGCCTCCAGGAACCGGGTGTTGACGACGGCCTCGCCGGCGCCCGTGGACCAGCGCCCGGAGATCACCGGGTAGGAGGCCCAGGACGCGTCGCCCTGATACCCCACGACGGTCGTAGCCCCGGCGAGCCCGGCCACGCTGAGCTCGGTCCGGGCGGTGCCGTAGAACGCCCGGGTCGCCGCTTGACCGTCGATCGCGGCGGCGACCGCGGCCGGGTCGGCCGGTTGCGGGGCCGGGCCGCTCCCGGGCTTCCGGACCTCGACGGGACCGGATCCCGGTGCACCGGTCGGGACGACGACCGCGCCGGAGGTGCCCCGGTTGATGCCCTCCTGTATGCCCTGGAGTGTCGTGGCCAGGCCGAAGGCGAATGTGACCGCGATGGCGCCGAACGCCACGGCGGCGGCCGTCGTCGCCGTACGCGCGGGCCTGGCGAACGGGTGGGCCAGACCGAGGCTCAGCGCACGCGGCAGCGGCACCCGGCCCACCAGCCGCTGGGCCCCGCGCCCGCGACCGGTACGCGGAGCGCGCCCCACGCTGATCGCCTCGGCCGTGCGCAGCCGCCCCGCCCGCAGCGCGGGCACCAGGGCCGTGACGAGGACCACCGCGAGGGCAGCGGCGGCCACCGCAACGTCGACCCACGTGGCGATCGTCAGCGACCCGGTGTTGTAGGCGTCCGAGGCCTCGGCCAGCAGAGGTACCGCCAGCAGATTGCCCAGCACGACCCCCAGCACGGTGCCGGCCGACGCCGGGATCAGCGCCTGTCCGACGTAGGCGCGCGCCACCTGCGCCGGGGTGAAGCCGAGCGACTTGAGGATCCCGATCCGCCGCCGGCCGGCACCGACCGCGCCACTGACCACCGTGCCGACGATCAGCACCGACATGACCAGCCCCAGGATGCCGAAGGCGAGCACGAAGGGCACAAACGCCGCGGTGCTGCCGTCCGCCTGCAGTTTGACGGTCAGATAGGACTGCGATCCGGACAGCGCCCCGGCCGGCACGGCGGCGACGATCGCGGACCGGCCGGCCGCCACCTGCGCCCGCGTACCGGCGGATGCGAAGCGGTAGAGCATCTGGTACTGAGGTGCGGTGCCCGCCGCCGTCAGTGCCCCGATCTGTGCGGGTGACACCCAGCCGTCGGCGCTGCGGCCCACCGACCGGGCGTAGCCGACCAGGGTGAGGGTCGGGTGGCCGGGCAGGTCCATGACCTGGAAACGGGCCCCCGGCTGCACGTCCGGGGCGGCGTAGTCCGAGGACAGCACGATCTGGCCGGGACCGGTGATCCAGTGGCCCTTGACGATGTCGACGTCGTCGACCGGCCCGTCGGCGTCCGTGCGGCCGACGACCGTCAGCGGGGGCATCGTGATGCCCGACATCTCCCCGGAGCCCGAACCGGTGCGCAGGCTCAGCGACAGGCTGCGGAACGGCCCGGCCGCAGCCGTGACGCCGGGCGCCTGCGCGGTGGCGGCGATCTGCGCGGCGGTGGCCTTCGTCCCGTCGAACTGCCCGGTGAGATGGGGGCCCTTCTGCGCGGCGAAGGCATGGTCGAACGGCGCCCGGGACGCCACCAGCAGCCCGAGGGCCAGGACCGACGCGGTCACCGCCATCAGCGTGGTCAGCGTCATGACCAGGGTCTGCACGCGCCGGCGCCCCACACCGGCCCGCACGACCCGCCCCAGGGCGCTCATCGGGCCACCGCCGGCACGTCGCGGACGATCCGGCCGTCGACCAGCTCGATGGTCCGGGTCGCGCACGACTCGGCCAGCGCCAGGTCATGGGTGACCAGCAGGATCGTCTGCCCGTCCGCGTTGAGCTCCGCGAGCAGGTCCCGTACGTCCTCGCCGGAGGCCGTGTCCAGCGCCCCGGTCGGTTCGTCGGCGAGCAGCAGCGCCGGGCGGTTCATCAGAGCCCTGGCCACCGCGACCCGCTGCCGCTCCCCGCCGGAGAGCCGGCCGGGGTAGGCGCGGGCGTGCCGGGCGATGCCCAGGGCCTCCAGCAACTCGGCGGCGCGGACGCGGACTTCGGCCCGGGGAAGACCCGCGAGCTGTGCGGGCAGCGTGATGTTGTCGGTGACGGTCAGGTCGTCCAGCAGGTTGAAGAACTGGAACACCATCCCGATCCGCGTCCGCCGGTACTTCGCCGAGCCGGCCTCGCCCAGCTCGTCGACGCGCAGCCCGTCCACGGTGACGCTGCCCGCGCTCGGCCGGTCCAGTCCGGCGACCAGGTTCAGCAGCGTCGACTTCCCGCTCCCGGACGGCCCGAGCACGGCAAGCGCCTCACCGGCTTGGACGGCCAGCGACAGGCCGGCCAGAGCCGGTGGCCCGTCGTCGTACTTCTTGCTCACATCGCGGATGTCGATGACGGGTGTGGTCACTGGTTGCCTCCACGGCTCGACGGGTCGGTGCGGTTGGTGTGCGACCCGAAGCTAGGGGCGGCCCGGGGCGCGGCACGTCGGCCGCGATGGCTAATTCGGCTACCGCTTACGGACCATGGGCGCGGGGGTCATCCCCGCGATGTACGCGGACGGTGTACGGGCCTGATCACCCCGGAGGATGCGGCCGGGCCGGGCGGCTTGGGACACTGAGCCCGTGAACAGGGCGGAGATCGCGAAGCGTTGGAAGGCGGGCACCGCGGCACTGACGCATGCCACGAGCCCGCCGCCGAAGGTGTCCCGCTGGGCCTGGGCGGCCGACGCGATCCTCGCCCTGGTCCTGACCGTCGCCGTCCTGGGCAATGTCGGCGACCAGACCGACGTCCAGAAGGTTGTGCGGCTGGGGCCGGTCCCGGTGATTCCGGATGTCCCGGCACCCCCTCCGGGCGGCTCGGCCATCGTTGTGCCCGGCGACGGAACGGTCCCCACGGAGCTGCTGGTCCTGGCCGTGCTGACCGCGCTGCCTCTGGTCGTACGCCGTCGGTATCCCTTGTCGGCCTTCTGGGCCGTGACCCTCGCGGCGCTGCTGCTGCCCCGGGAATCCGGCGGCGACACCTCCGTGAACATCTTCCTGAGCTGCCTGATCGCGGGCTACAGCGCAGCGATGTACAGCCCCTACCGGGCGGCCACGGTGGCGAGCCTGGTGACCGGCGCGGTGCTGATCACGGCCGACAACAGCCCGGGCGAACCGGCCGTCACCCCCGGCTACGCCCCGTTCTTCGTGCTGATCGCGGCCGGACTGGCGGCGAACACGATCCACACCTGGAAGCAGCGCGTACGGGTCCTGGAAACCGAACACGAGGCCACGACCCGCGGTGCCGTGGAACACGAACGCTCCCGCATCGCCCGCGAACTCCACGACGTGGTCACCCACAACGTCAGCGTGATGGTCATCCAGGCCGGCGCCGCCCGCAAGGTGATGGACGCCGCCCCCGACCAGGCCCGCGAGGCACTGCTCGCCGTCGAGTCCGGCGGGCGCGCCGCGATGGCCGAACTCCGCCACGTCATGGGCCTGCTGACCATGGACAGCGACGGACCCGACCCGGCGGCCACCGCCGACCTCGCCCCGCAGCCCGGCCTCGGCCAGGTGCCGGCGCTGGCCGACCGCATCCGCGACACCGGCGTCCCCGTCGAACTGACCGTGACCGGCGCCCCGGCCCCGCTGTCGCCCGGCGCGGACCTGGCCGCGTACCGGGTGGTGCAGGAGGCCCTCACCAACACCGTCAAGCACGCCGCCGGCGCCAGCGTACGGATCGCCGTCGACTACGCTCCCGGAGAAGTACGCGTGGAGGTGGCCGACACCGGCGGCCGGCCGACCTCCACGGCCCGCTCCGGCAACGGCCGCGGCCTCACGGGCTTGCGCGAACGCCTCGCCGTCTACGGCGGCACCCTGCAGACCGGCCCCCGGCCCACCGGCGGCTACCGCCTGCGTGCCGTCATCCCCGTGGAGGACCTTTGACCGAGCCGACGCGCGTCGTCATCGTCGACGACCAGGCCCTGGTCCGTACCGGCTTCCGGATGATCCTCGCCGCCGACGGCATCGACGTCGTAGCCGAGGTCGCCGACGGCGCCCAGGCCATCGACGCCGTCCGCCGCACCCTCCCCGACGTCGTGCTCATGGACATCCGCATGCCCGGCATCGACGGCCTGGAGGCCACCCGCCGCATCCTGTCCGCCGCCGACAGCACCGCCCCGCGCGTCATCATCCTCACCACCTTCGACCTCGACCGCTACGTCTACGCCGCCCTCTCCGCCGGCGCCAGCGGCTTCCTCCTCAAGGACGTCACCCCCGAACACCTCGTCGCCGCCGTCCGCCTCGTCCGCTCCGGGGACGCGCTCCTCGCCCCCGCGATCACCCGCCGCCTCGTCGAACGCTTCGCCGCGCGGGACGGCCAGGCCGCGGCGACCCTCCACCGGGATCTGTCCACGCTCACACCCCGTGAACTCGAGGTCCTCCAGCTGCTGGCCAAGGGCCTGAGCAACGCGGAGCTCGCCGCGCGATTCGGACTGAGCGAGGCCACGGTCAAGACACACGTGGCCCGCATCCTGTCCAAGCTCGGGCTGCGCGACCGCGCCCAGGCGGTCGTGGTGGCCTACGAAACGGGGCTGGCCGTACCGGGGGCCTCCGGCCCGCCGGGGTGAATTCAGCCCGTCCGGCGATTGAGGACAGAACCGGTCGCCGGACGGACCCGGCGAACCATTCCGTTCACCGCTCTAGACGGGGGTCACGCCGGACGGGCTGGAGGCTGCCGCCGCGGCAGCGGCCCGCAGGCGGCCGAACTCCTCGGCCATCGTCTCGACCGTCCAATGGGCGTTCAGCCCACTCGGGTTGGGCAGCGCCCAGATCCGCGTCGCGCCGATCGTCCGCTCCTGCGGCCCGATGACGGCCTTCTTCTCGCCGAAGGCGACCCGGTACGCCGTGATGCCGGCGACCGCCAGCCAGCGCGGCTCGTACCGCCGCACCGTGGCCTCCAGGAGACGCCCGCCCTCGCGCATCTCCTCCTCGCTGAGCTCGTCGGCGCGGGCGGTGGCGCGGGCGGCGACATTGGTGATCCCGAGCCCGTACGCGAGCAACTCGCCCTGCTCGGCCGGCTTCAGCTGCCTCGGGGTGAAGTCGGAGGTGTGCAGTACGGGCCAGAAGCGGTTGCCGGGGCGGGCGAAGTGATGCCCGGTGGCGGCGGACATCAGGCCGGGATTGATGCCGCAGAACAGCACGCGCAGGCCGCCCGCGATGACGTCCGGAATGGTGCGGTCGCGGGCGGCCTGCAGCTGCTCAGGCGTCAGAGGATCGCCCCGGGGGTGTAGGACGCGGCCTGCGGGTACCGCTTGGCCACCTCGTCGATGCGGCGGACGACCTCGGCGACCTGGCCGGCGGCGGCGCCGGTGAAGGAGAGGCGGTCGGCCATGAGGGCGTCGAGCTGGGCGCGGTCCAGCGGCATGCGCTCGTCCCCGGCGAGGCGGTCGAGGAGCTCGTTGCGCTCGGCGCCCTTCTCGCGCATGGCCAGCGCCGAGGCGACGGCGTGCTCCTTGATGACCTCGTGGGCGAGCTCGCGGCCCACCCCGGCCCGGACCGCGCCCATCAGGACCTTGGTGGTGGCGAGGAAGGGCAGGTAGCGGTCGAGCTCGCGCGCGATGACGGCCGGGAAGGCGCCGAACTCGTCGAGAACGGTCAGGAAGGTCTCCAGCAGGCCGTCGAAGGCGAAGAAGGCGTCCGGGAGGGCGACCCGGCGTACGACGGAGCAGGAGACGTCGCCCTCGTTCCACTGGTCGCCGGCCAGTTCGCCGACCATGGAGGCGTAGCCGCGCAGGATGACGGCCAGGCCGTTGACGCGCTCGCAGGAGCGGGTGTTCATCTTGTGCGGCATCGCCGAGGAGCCGACCTGGCCGGGCTTGAAGCCCTCGGTGACCAGCTCGTGGCCGGCCATCAGGCGGATCGTCTTGGCCAGCGAGGAGGGCGCGGCAGCCAGCTGCACCAGCGCGGTCACGGCGTCGTAGTCCAGCGAGCGCGGGTAGACCTGGCCGACGGAGGTGAAGGCGCGGGAGAAGCCGAGGTGCTCGGCGATCCGGTGCTCCAGATCCGCGAGCTTGGCGGCGTCGCCGCCCAGGAGGTCCAGCATGTCCTGGGCGGTGCCGACCGGGCCCTTGATGCCCCGCAGCGGGTAGCGGCCGAGCAGGTCCTCGACGCGCTCGAAGGCCACCAGCAGCTCGTCGGCCGTGGTCGCGAAGCGCTTGCCCAGGGTGGTGGTCTGGGCGGCGACATTGTGCGAGCGGCCGGCCATGACCAGCTCCGCGTACTCGGCCGAGAGCTTGCCGAGTCGGGTGAGGACGGCCACCGTGCGGTCGCGCACATGCTCCAGGGAGAGCCGGATCTGGAGCTGCTCGACGTTCTCCGTGAGGTCGCGCGAGGTCATTCCCTTGTGGACCTGCTCGTGCCCGGCCAGCGCGTTGAACTCCTCGATGCGCGCCTTGACGTCGTGCCGGGTGACCTTCTCGCGCTCGGCGATGGAGGCGAGGTCGACCTGCTCGACCACCCGCTCGTAGTCGGCGATGGCCTGCTCCGGCACCTCGATGCCCAGGTCCTTCTGGGCCCGCAGGACGGCGATCCAGAGGCGGCGCTCCAGCACCACCTTCTGCTCGGGGGACCACAGGGTGGCCAGCTCCGCGGAGGCGTAGCGGCCGGCCAGGACATTGGGGATGCGGGGCTTCGTCACGTGGCGAGAGTCTACTTGGCGTAGGCGCAGGTCAGCGCCGAGGCCAGGTCTACGCGGGTAGCCTCGGGTCTAGGCTCAGGCCTCAGCCTCGTACGGCAGCAGCGCACCGCGCTTGGGCGCCATCCCGTCCCCGGAGGAGCGGCCGGTGAGGCGGCGGCCGATCCACGGCACGAGGTGCTGCCGGGTGAAGCGCAGGTCGGCGGCGCGCCGGGCGAGCCAGGCGGGCGGTACGGGGGCGGGGAGCAGCTCGGTCCAGTCGGACTCGGGGGAGTGGCCGAGGGTCTGCCAGACGGCCTCGGCGACGCGGCGGTGGCCCTCGGCGTTGAGGTGCAGCCGGTCCTCGTCCCACATCTGGCGGTCGCCGAGCGTCTCGGCGCCGTAGAGGTCCACGACGAGGGCGCCGTGGCGGGCGGCCAGCTCGTCGATGAAGTCGAACAGCTGCTCCATGCGCGGCAGGAAGCGCGCCGAGACCGGTCCGCGGCGGATCGGGCTGCGCATCAGCACCAGCTGACGGCAGCTCGGCGCAAGCCGCTCGACGGAGCGCTGGAGCAGCGCGCAGACCTCGTCCACGTCGCACTTGGGGCGCAGCGTGTCATTGAGGCCGCCGACCAGCGTCACCAGGTCGGCGCTCATCGTGGCGGCGGGCTCCACCTGCTCGTCGGCGATCTGGCGGATGAGCTTCCCGCGCACCGCGAGGTTCGCGTACCGGAAATCCGGCGTGCGCGCAGCGAGGCGGGCGGCGAGCAGGTCCGCCCAGCCCCGGTAGGAGCCGTCGGGGCGTCCGTCGGACATTCCCTCGGTGAAGGAGTCGCCGAGCGCGACGAAACTGGTGTACGTGGCATTGGTCTGCATAGCGCGGGTGATCCTACCGGGTGGTATCGGCCGGACAGGCCTTGGGCCTACCGGCTGCCGACCAGCTCCTTCAGTACGTCCTCCATCGTCACCAGCCCGATCCCGCGCCCCTGCTCGTCCACCACCGCCGCCAGGTGCGCGCCGCTCGCGCGCATCGCCGCCAGTACGTCGTCCAGCGGCATCGCCGCCTTGACCCGGGTGATCCTGCGCAGCGCGGACGACGGGAACGAGCGGTCCCTCGGAGCGCCGTCAAGGGCGTCCTTGATGTGCAGATAACCCACCACCCGGCCGTCCGCGTCGGCCACCGGGAAGCGCGAGTAGCCGGATTCCGCCGCCAGCCGCTCCAGGCCCTCCGGGGTGATGCCCAGCGGCGCCCGCACCACGCTCTCCGGCGGCCGCACGACCTCGCCGACCGGCCGCCGGCCCAGTTCCAGGGCGTCCTGGAGGCGGTGTGCGGCCCGCTCGTCCAGCAGCCCGGCCTGGCCGGCGTCGGTGACCATCCGGGACAGCTCGTCGTCGGAGAAGACGGAGGTGACCTCGTCCTTCGGCTCGACGCGCAGCATGCGCAGGAGCGAATTCGCGAAGGCGTTGATCGTGAAGATCACCGGGCGCAGCGCCCGCGCGGTCGCCACCAGCGGCGGCCCGAGCAGCAGCGCGGTGCGCTCCGGGTCGGCCAGCGCGATGTTCTTGGGCACCATCTCGCCGAACAGCATGTGCAGATAGGTCGCGGCCGTCAGCGCGATGACGAAGGAGATCACATGGATCACCCCGTCCGGCACGTTCACCGCGTGGAACACCGGCTCCAGCAGGTGCGCGATCGCAGGTTCGGCCACCACGCCCAGCACCAGGGTGCACAGTGTGATGCCCAGCTGGGCGGCGGCCAGCAGCGGCGACAGGTGCTGCAGCCCCCACAGCACGCTGCGCGCGCCGCGCTCGCCCGCCTCGGCGCGCGGCTCGATCTGGCTGCGGCGTACGGAGATCATGGCGAACTCGGCGCCGACGAAGAAGGCGTTGACCACGAGTGTCAGCGCACCGATGAACAACTGCAGAGCGGTCATCGCGCCGCCTCCTGCGTACGCTGCCCGTCCTGCGCGTGCGGCGACAGCAGCCGTACGCGCGCCGCCCGGCGCCCCGAATCGTCGGTGACCTCGATCAGCCAGCCGTCGGCCTCGGCGGTGTCGCCGACGGCCGGGATCCGGCCCAGCTGGTGGGCGACCAGGCCCGCGAGCGTCTCGTAGGGCCCGTCGGGGGCGTGCAGTCCGATCTCCTCCAACTGGTCGGTGCGGGTCGCCCCGTCCGCGTCGTAGACCCGCCGTCCCTCGGCGTCCCTGCGCAGCAGCGCCAGGTCCGGGGCCTCGTGCGGGTCGTGCTCGTCCCGCACCTCGCCGACGACCTCCTCGACGATGTCCTCCAGGGTGGCGACCCCGGCCGTACCGCCGTACTCGTCGATCACCACGGCCATGCTGACCTTCCCCGACAGCCGGTCCAGCAGCCGGTCGACGGTCAGCGACTCCGGCACCAGCAGCGGCTCCTGCAGCAGCACCGTGACCGGTGTGTGCTCGCGCCGCTCGAAGGGCACCGCCAGCACGTCCTTGATGTGGACCACCCCGATCACGTCGTCGAGATTGTCCCTGTACACCGGAAACCGCGACAGCCCCGTCGAGCGGGTCGCCTCCGCCACGTCCTGCGCGGTGGCGTGGTCGTCCAGGGCCTTGACCTGCACCCGAGGGGTCATCACGTTCTCGGCCGTCAGCTCCGCCAGGCTCAGCGTGCGCACGAACAGCTCCGCCGTGTCCGCCTCCAGCGCGCCCGCCTTCGCGGAGTGCCGGGCCAGCGCGACCAGTTCCTCCGGGCTGCGCGCCGAGGCCAGCTCCTCGGCGGGCTCCAGGCCCAGCCGGCGAAGAATCCGGTTCGCGGTGTTGTTCAGGTGGACGATCAGCGGACCGAACGCCGCCGTGAACGCGCTCTGCGGCGCGGCCACCGCCTTCGCCACCGGCAGTGGGCGGGAGATCGCCCAGTTCTTCGGCACCAGCTCGCCGACCACCATCAGCACGACCGTCGACAGCGCCGTGGCCAGCACCAGCGCCGCCGAGGACGCCGTCGACGCCGACAGGCCCAAGGACTCCAGCGGCCCGGCGAGCAGCTTGCCCACCGACCCCTCGGCCAGCATGCCGATCACCAGCCCCGTCACCGTGATCCCCAGCTGCGCCCCCGACAGCTGCACCGTCAGCGTCCGCACCGCCTTCAGTGCCGCGCCCGCGCCCCGCTCGCCGGCCCGCTCCGCTCGCTCCAGATCGGTGCGCTCGACCGTGGTCAGCGAGAACTCCGCCGCCACGAACACGGCACAGGCCAGCGTCAGCAGCAGGGCGACGGCCAGGAGCAGCACTTCGATCATCGGGACACCTCGGTCCCATGATCGGCCAGACACTTGCGGTTCGCGCGACTCGGGGGTTCGCCCATGGAGGACGCTCACACCTTTCTCGGGGGTGACAGGGTCGGACAATGGTAAAGGAAGGGTAAATCGTGAGGCGTGGCGGGCTCCGCCCGGACCCGCTGCGGGCTGCGCCCCCGGACCCCCGTCAGGCGGTGGGCGGCTTCGTCCAGAGCGAAGCGCTGCTCGGCCGCGTCCAGCAGGGCGATGCCCTGGCGGCGGTGGCCGGGGTGGACGGCGAGGCGGTAGAGGTGACAGCGCCAGCCGTCGCATCTTGGCAGCCCGCAAACATTCGCCCTGCCCTGCTTACAGCGGCTTGACCCAGCGCCGCCAGTGGTCCTCGCGATGGTAACCAGCCGTAGCCCACGTGTGGTGTGCCCGTTCGTTGGCTTCCAGGACCATGGCGTCGACGCGTCGCCCGCCCAGGGCGATGAATCGTTGTTCTGCCGCTTCCAGCAGGGCGGTGGCGATGCCTTGCCGGCGGCAGTCCGGGTGTACGGCCAGTCGGTAGGCGTGGCATCGCCATCCGTCGAAGCCCGCTATCACGGTCCCCGTGAGGAGGCCGTCGCGCTCTGCGAGGAGCAGGGCTTCGGGGTCTCGTGTGACGAGTCGGGCAACTCCGTCGTGGTCGTCGCTGATGCTCGTTCCTTCTGCGGCTTCGCGCCAGAACCGCAACACGGTGTCGATGTCCGAGTGGGTGGCGCAGCGGATGCGGAGATCGCTCATGGGTCGAGCCAAGCAGAGCGCCGGCCTGTCTGGCGAGCGGGTTTGCGTGCCGAGGAACCGAGAGAGGGGCGGGCGTGATTCCGGGTTCGTGCAAGCCACGAGCCCGCCGGCTGAACTCGCGGCACGGTTGCGCGGCCACCGTCAGCGGACTGCGCCCGGCGGCTGTGCCACGGAGGGGGTGTGCGGCGTAATGCGGACTTCGGAGATTCATGTGCCGTTCTGCGCATATTGTTCCTTCCTCGCGGCGGGTGCGTTCATCGCCGTTGTCCCTGCCAACCGGCCTGCGACGGTGGCAGCCGCACGTCGGGAGAATCTTGTTAAGGGCATGACATTTCTGTTGTTGGCGGCATGCGTGCCCGCGTGCCGCGGCGGCCCACCTGAGGCGTCGCGCCGGAGGCGGCGGCTCCTCCGTTGCGCAACGTTTCGTATATGACGTATGGAGTACGACGGCCATGAAGCCAGGGGCCCTCCCTCTATTCGTCAATGTCTCTTACAAAATGTGCCGACGCCCGACGAGGAGCAGGGCTTCGGGGTCTCCCCAGCAGCGTTTTGCCGCACCGGACTTCGCGGCGGCGCGCCTGGTGGTCCCTGCCCCGTCGGGTGGAAGACGTCGCGCTGTCCGGCCGTCGTCGACGGCAGCGAGCCATCAGCCCGTTCACGGCGAGGGGAGGTGGATGAGTACGTAGTTTCACGGTGGTGCCATGGCCATGGGATGCGTCAAGATCGCCGTGTGCGTTCCCGGTTTCCACCACACGTGTGCCCGGAGAGCAAAGGCGGAGCGAGCCGGGGGTTGGGCTGTGAGGCTGGTGATCGCCGATCGTCGGAGGGCTGCCTTCCGACCGGGGGCGGAAGCCCGTTGCCGTGACGTGGCCTGGCGCATCGCACCCAAGCCCCGCCGACAGCACCAGCTCAGGCCTGTCCGCCCGGTCACCACGGCAGCCGGACTCGGGGAATATGACCGGGACCAACGATACGAGCACAGAACTGAGTTACCGGCCGACGGTCGAATTCGTCACCGAGTCCGGTCCGTCGGTGTGTGCCAAGTCGAAGGCGCGGGCGCTGAACGCACCACCGGAACCGGGGAGGGAAGTGCCCGTGCCCTGTCGCCAGGACCGGGCATGGGCGGTTCCCGTGGCCTGCGCGCATGCGCGTTCAGTCCGCCCGTGTCCAGATTCCGTCGGGGGTCTGGGTCATACCGGGCACGAACCTGCCCTTCCGCACGACTGTGGTCATGTAGACCGGGAGCAGCCGGTCGCCGGTCGCCTCAAAGCTGATCTCGCCGGTTACGCCCTTGAAGCGGTACACGTTGTTCAGGGCGGAGGTGACCGCCTCCGGATCGGGGGAGCCGGCCGATTTGACGGCCCAGGCGAGGATGTTGACGGCGTCGTACTCGTAGGGGGCGTAGCTTCCCGGTTCGGTGTGGAACATCTCGCGGTAGTCCCGGGCGAACGTCTTCGCGGCCGGTGACTTCAGGAGGGACCCCGATGGTGAGGTGGTGGCGGTGAATCCTTCGGCGGACGTGCCCGCGGTGGTGATGACGGATGTCTCGACGGTCGCGTCCCCGCCCAGCAGCGGAACGCCGATCCCCTGGCCGCGTGCCTGACGGATGAAGAGCCCGGCGTCGGAGTAGTACCCCGCGAAGTAGACGGCCTGGGGAGCGGCCGCCTTCACGCGGGCCAGAAGGGGGGCGAAGTCCCTGGTGCCGGGGGTGAAGGACTGGCTGGACACCGTGGTGCTGCCGAGTTGCCGCAGGTTGTAGTCCACCGACCTGGCGAGTCCCGTGGAGTATGCCGAGCTGTCGCCGACCACCGCGACCCGCTTCGCCTTGAGACGGCTGACCAGGTAGGAGGCGGCGAACTCGCCTTGATCCTCGTCCGAGCCGATGGTCCTGAAGACATGCAGTAGCCGGCGGCGGGTGATCATCGCATTGGTCTGGGCGTCGGCGATGAAGGGGATGCCCGCCTTGTCGGTTATCGCGGTCTCGGGGAGTGCGGCTCCGGAGCAGGCACCCCCCACCACGGACATGACGTGCTGCGCCATCAGGCGCCGGACCGCCGCCGCGCCCTTCTTCGTGTCACAGGCGTCGTCGGCGACGACGAGTTCTGCCTTACGGCCGTCGAGGAGACCGCCGTGCTGGTTGATCTGAGCGACCGCCAGCCGGGCGGCGCGGACGATGTCCCGGCCGACGGATGCCGAGGGGCCGGTCAACGGCGCCACCACACCGATCCGGATGGGGGCGCCACCGCCCGAGAGCCGAGTGGCGACGCCGATTCCGCAGGCGGCGGCGACCACGGTGGCGACAGCGATGACGGAGAGGGCTTTCGAGGATCTCTTCCGGGCGCGTGTCATCAGCGATTCCTCAAGGCCGGAGGGAGCCGGAGCGCACGACTGCGCGCCGGTCGGTGTGAGAGGGGAGGGGTGAAGTGGGTGAAACGTACGGTCTCCGCCGCCGGGACGCACGCATCCTGGCTGTTCGTCCCGCGGAAGGGGTTTTTGTCCCACCCGGGACGGGACGGACTGCCGGAGGCAAGGGGGTTACCCGGCAGTCCGTCGGCGAATTCCGCAGGGCGTTGAACACTCGTCGCGCGGTGTTCACGATTCTCCTGACACCGCCTCTGTCATTCCTCTGTCCCACCCCGGTGTCACCTCCCCTGTCTCTCCCTGGGAAAGCGATCCGAGCATGGTGCGCATCCGTTCGTCCCTGGCCGCACTTCCTGCCTACGTGCCAGGCCGCAAGGTGCCCGGCACCACGGTCCTGGCGAGCAACGAGTCGCCGTACGGGCTGCTGCCCGGCGTCGCGGCCCGGCTCGCCGCGTCGGCCGGCGGGGTGTCGCGGTACCCCGACATGAGCGCCACCGGCCTGGTGAACGCCCTCGCGGAGCATCATGGGGTCGACCCGGCCCGGATCGCCGTCGGCGCGGGGTCGTCGGAGGTCTGCGGCCAGTTGCTGCACGCCGTGGTGGACCCGGGGGACGAAGTCGTCTTCGGCTGGCGGTCGTTCGAGGCCTATCCGATCCTGACGACGGTCGCCGGCGGCACCGCGGTGAGGGTCCCGCTGCAAGGGCGCACCCTGGACCTCGACGCCATGGCGGCAGCGGTGACCGACCGCACGCGGCTGGTCTTCGTCTGCAATCCGAACAACCCGACCTCGACCGCCGTCGGCGCGGAGGACTTGCGCCGGTTCGCCGACCGTGTGCCGGACGACGTGCTCATCGTGGTGGACGAGGCCTACCGCGAGTACGCCGACCCCGCCCTCGTCCCGGACGGCCTGCGGCTCCTGGGCGACCGGCCGAACGTGGTGGTGACCCGTACCTTCTCCAAGGCGTACGGACTGGCGGGCCTGCGGGTCGGCTACTGCGTGGCGGCGCCCGCCGTCGCGGCGCAGGTGCGCAAGACCCAGGTGCCGTTCAGCGTCACCGCGCTCGCCCAGGAAGCGGCCGTGGCCGCGCTCGGCGAGGGGCGGGAGGTCGCGCGGCGGGCCGCCCTCACGGTCGCCGAGCGCGGCAGGATGCGGACGGGGCTGCGTGCCCTCGGGTACGAAGTCCCCGCCTCGCAGGCGAACTTCGTGTGGCTGCCGCTCGCAGGGGCGAGCGCGGACTTCGCCGGGCACTGCCTGCGGGGCGGCGTCGTGGTGCGTCCCTTCCCGGGTGAGGGCGTAAGGGTGACGGTCGGTCTGCAGAGGGAGAACGAGGCGTTCCTCGCCCTCGCCGCTTCCTGGCAGGACCGGGACTGACCGCCATGTTCTACGCACGGCACGAGGACCTGCTCCGGCAGGCCGTACGGGCGGTCGACGGCGACGAGTACTTCTCCCCGTTCACCAAGGCGCCGACCGTCGCGGCGTACGGCAGGCGCGCGGCCCGGCGCGGGGAGAGCGCGTTCCTGTCCCTGCTCGGCGATGACTTCCCGCTCGACCAGCCCGCCGACCACGGCACGGCGGTCACCGAATCGTCCGCGTACGGCATCGACCTGGGCATCGGCTACCCGAGTTGTGAACCCGGCCGGCTGATCGGCGCGGCCACCCGGGCCATGGCCGGATGGCGGGCCGCCGGAGCCCACGAGCGGGCCGGGGTCGCGGCGGAGATCCTGCACCGGCTGAGCGAGCGCAGCTTCGAGATGGCCCACGCGGTGCACCACACCACGGGTGTGGCCTTCGCGACGGCGCACCAGTCCGGGGGCCCGCACGCCCAGGACCGCGGTCTTGAGGCCGTAGCCCGCGCTCTCGCCGAGTCCACCCGAAGGCCGAGCGCCATCCGGTGCGAGAAGCCGCACGCACGAGGGGGACCGCTGCTGACACAGGGCACCAGTACGGTCGCGCCGCGCGGAATCTCCCTGCTGGTCGCCTGCCGGACCTTCCCGACCTGGAACACGTATCCGGCCCTGTTCGCCAGCCTGGTCACCGGCAATCCGGTGATCGTCGCACCGCACCCCGGCGCGGTCCTTCCGCTGGCCATCACCGTGCAGGTGGCACGGCAGGTGCTCGACGAGGCCGGCTATGACCCGAACGCGGTGACCCTCGCCGTCGCCCGGCCCGGTGGTGGCCAGGCGCTGGTGCGCCGCCTCGCTACGGATCCCGCCGTACGGATCGTCGACCACACGGACTCCTCCCGCCCGGAAACCGCCGACTGGCTGGAGCACCACGCCCGGCAGGCCGTCGTCTTCCGCAACACGGCCGGCCTGAACACCGTGGTCGTCGACTCCACCGACGACTACGCAGGGCTGCTACGGGACCTGGCGATCGCCCTCTCCCTGTGCAGCGGCCAACTGCGAACCACACCACGCAACATCCTGGTACCGGCCGGAGGAATCGGGACGGACAAGGGGCGCAAGGCCTTCGGGGACTTCTGCACCGACCTGAGCCACGCTCTGGACCGGCTGCTGAGCACTCCCCGCAGAGCGGCGGGGATCCTCGGAGCGCTCGTGGACGACGGCGTACGGGAACGGCTGGCGGACGCCGAACGGCGGGGTGTCATGGTGCACCCATCAAAGCCGGTCAGGGACCCGGACCATCCGGACGCCGACGTACGCACCCCCCTGGTGGTGCGCGTCGGGGCGGGGGACGAGCGGCTCTACACCCGCGACTGGTCCGGCCCCGTCTCATGCGTCGTGGCGACCGGGTCGACGGCGCACAGCCTTGAGATCTTCCGCCGTACGGTCCGCAGGCACGGCGCGGTGTTCGGGACCGTCCACTCCACCGATCCGCTGGTGCTGGCGGCCGCGGAGGTCGCCGCCCTGGACGCGGGGGTGCACTTGTCCCAGAACCGCGCGGGGTCGGTGTTCACTGACCAGATCGCCGTCTTCAGCGACTTCCACGGCACCGGCGCCGACCCGGCGGTGTACGCGGCACCCACCGACCCCGCCTTCGTCACCGGCCGGTTCCTGGTGCTGCAGTCCCGGCGGCACGTGGTGGAGACGGCCGGCAACGCGGCACTGGCAGTGGTGTGACGGCGGCCGTCAGGCGTCCCACACGGCGCCACGGCCCTGCGATTCCTCGAACACGAGCCAGGTCCGGGTCGAGCGGACGCCGGGCACCTCCTGGATGCGTTCCAGCACCACGTGGCGCAGCGCGGTGTTGTCCGGAGCCCGGACCATCACCAGCACGTCGAAGTCCCCACCGACGAGGGCGAAGTTCTCGACGTAGGGGATCTCCCGCAACGCCTTGGAGACGTGGCGCCAGGCGTTCTGCTCGATGGTGACGGTCATGTACGCGCTGGTGCTGAGGCCCGCGCGCTGCGGGTTGAGGCGGGCGGTGAATCCGGAGATCACCCCGTCGTCCACCATCCGGCCGATCCGGGTGTACGCGTTGGCCCGGGAGATGTGGACCTGCTCGGCGAGTGCGCGTATCGACATCCGGCCGTCGCGGAGCAGCTCCGCCAGGATCTGGCGGTCGATGTCGTCGAGCGGGGCGGCCGAACGTCCGGGCGCGGAGCTCACCGACGGCGGTTGTGGCGACACATTGCCCTCCTGGGGAACCTGCTCCGGCAGTTCATCGCTTGTTTCGCCGAAGCCTTGAACACATATTCGCCAGCACCGACCATTCTCCTGTCAAGTGTCCAGTCCAGAAAAATCCTGAGAAAGCGAGCGGCCTCCATGTCAGTGAAGACCCTCCGACAGACGGTCCAGGGGCTCCTGCCGTCTCTCCAGCCGGTGCGCTTCGTGGCCGAGGACGGCGCCGCGGCCCCCGCCGGGCCGCCTGCCGGATACGCCGAGCCGCCGGTCGCGCTACTGCGCGAGGCGTACCGGCGGATGGTGCTGGGGCGCCGGTTCGACACCCAGGCGACCGCCCTGACCAAGCAGGGCCGGCTCGCCGTCTATCCGTCGAGCCGGGGCCAGGAGGCCTGCCAGATCGCGGGCGTCCTGGCGCTGGAGGAGCGGGACTGGCTCTTCCCGACGTACCGCGACTCCATGGCCCTGGTGGCCCGCGGTGTCGAGCCGGCCGAGGTGCTGACGCTGCTGCGCGGCGACTGGCACTGCGGCTACGACCCCATGACCACCCGGGTGGCGCCGCAGTGCACGCCGCTTGCCACCCAGGTGCTGCACGCCACCGGAATGGCCGAGGCGCTGCGCCGCAGGGGCGAGGACGCCGTCGTGATGGCCCTCATCGGTGACGGGGGTACCAGTGAGGGCGACTTCCACGAGGCGCTGAACTTCGCCGCGGTGTTCGCCGTTCCGGTGGTCTTCTTCGTGCAGAACAACAAGTACGCGATCTCCGTGCCGCTGGCCCGGCAGAGCGCGGCTCCGGCCCTGGCGTACAAGGGCGTCGGCTACGGAGTGCCGTCCGAGCAGGTCGACGGCAACGACCTGGTGGCCGTCCTGTCGGTGCTGAGCGCGGCCGTCGGGCATGCGCGCAGTGGGAAGGGGCCCTTTTTGGTCGAGGCGCACACGTACCGCATGGACGCGCACACCAACGCCGACGACGCCACCCGCTACCGGGACGACGCCGAAGTGGAGCGCTGGCGCGCCGCCGACCCGCTGGCACGGCTGGAGGCCCACCTGCGGGCCCGGGGCGAGCTCGGCGACGAGGACGTGGCAGTGGCCCACGCCGAGGCCGAAGCCCTCGCCGCCGACCTGCGCGACCGGATGAACGCCGAACGAAGCGCCGACCCGATGGAGCTGTTCGACCACGTCTACGCCGAGCCCACCCCCCAACTCCGCGAGCAGCGCGAGTTGCTGGCGGCCGAGCTGAAGGCACAGGAGGACTGACGGACATGAGTACGGACCTGAGTACGGTCACCGTGACCATGGCGCAGGCGCTCAACACGGCGCTGCGCGACGCACTGGCCGAGGACGAACGCGTCCTGGTCTTCGGCGAGGACGTCGGCGCCCTCGGCGGCGTATTCCGGATCACCGACGGCCTCACCCGTGACTTCGGCGAGCAGCGTTGTTTCGACACCCCGCTCGCCGAGGCGGGCATCGTCGGCCTCGCCGTCGGCATGGCGATGGGCGGCTTCCGGCCCGTGGTCGAGATGCAGTTCGACGCCTTCGCCTACCCCGCATTCGAGCAGATCGCCTCGCACGTCGCCAAGCTGCGCAACCGCACGCGCGGCCGGGTATCGCTCCCCATGGTCATCCGCATCCCCTACGCGGGCGGAATCGGCGGCGTCGAGCATCACTGCGACTCCAGCGAGGCGTACTACGCGCACACCCCCGGGCTGAAGGTCGTCACCCCGGCGACGGCGGAGGACGCGTACTGGCTTCTGCGCGACGCGATCGCGGACCCCGACCCGGTCGTCTTCCTGGAGCCGAAGAAGCTGTACTGGTCGAAGGAGGAAGTCGGCCTCGGGCAGCGCGCCGCAGCGCCGTTCGGCCGGGCCGTGGTCCGCCGCCCGGGGCGTGACGCGACGCTGGTCGCGTACGGGCCGTCGGTGCCCGTCGCCCTGGCGGCGGCGGAGGCGGCAGCGGCGGACGGGATGGACCTGGAGGTCGTGGACCTGCGCACGCTGGTCCCCTTCGACGACGGGACGGTCGCGGCGTCGGTGCGGCGGACCGGCCGCTGCGTGGTCGTCCAGGAGGCCCAGGGGTTCGCCGGCGTCGGGGCCGAGATCGCCGCCCGGGTGCAGGAACGCTGCTTCCACTCGCTGGCCGCGCCCGTCCTGCGCGTCGCCGGTTTCGACATCCCGTATCCGCCGCCAAAGCTGGAGCACGCGCACCTGCCCGGCGTGGACCGCGTTCTGGACGCCGTCGACCGGCTGCAGTTCACCGACCGTCCCGACTCGCTGCATCTCGTGGAGGGCGTGGCGTGAGCGTCTTCTGTCTTCCCGACCTCGGCGAGGGACTGACCGAGGCGGAGATCATCGAATGGAAGGTCGCCGTCGGCGACGAGGTCACCATCGACCAGGTCGTGGTCGAGGTCGAGACCGCCAAAGCCGCGGTCGAGGTGCCCGTGCCCTTCGCGGGCACCGTGGTCCGGCTCCACGCCGACGCCGGTACGGCCCTCGCGGTGGGCAAGCCTCTGATCACGGTCGGCGCGGCCGAGCCGCGAGCCGCGCAGCAGTACCGGGAGGAAGAACAGGCCGGTTCCGGCAACGTGCTCATCGGCTACGGCACGGGCCACGGGCCTGTGCCCCGCCGCAGGCGGCGAGGCCGTGCGGCGGCCCCGAGCGTCAGCGCGGACAGCCCGCACCCGGCGACCGCGGGCGCAGACGCACCGCGGGTGATCTCGCCGCTGGTACGGAAGCTGGCCCGCGACCACGGGATCGACGTCGCCCTGCTGACTCCCACCGGCGCAGCCGGGGTCGTGCTGCGGCGGGACGTGGAGCAGGCCGTGCGGGTGCTCCCGCACGAGCCGGTGGTCACGGCGCCCGCCGAACCCACGGCGCCGTCCGAGCCGGAGCGCATCCCCCTGCGAGGCTTGCGCCGCGCCATCGCGGAGAAGCTGTCCCGCAGCCGCACCGAGATCCCGGACGCGACGACCTGGGTGGACGTGGACGCCACCGGCCTGCTGGAGGCCAAGGACGTACTCAAGGCCGCCGGCCCGGCCCGCCGCATCGGCGTACTGCCTCTCTTGGCGCGGATCGTCGTCGCGGGGCTGACCCGCTTCCCGGAACTCAACTCCACCGTCGACACCGGGCGCGGCGAGATCGTCCGCTACCCCGAGGTGCATCTCGGCTTCGCCGCCCAGACCGAGCGCGGCCTCGTCGTGCCCGTCGTACGGAACGCGCACCGGATGAGCACCGCCGAACTCGCCGCCGAACTGGCCCGGTTGACCGAGCTGGCCCGCACCGGCAGCCTGCCGCCCGAGCTGCTCACCGGAGGGACCTTCACCCTCAACAACTACGGCGTGTTCGGGGTGGACGGCTCGACGCCCATCATCAACCACCCGGAGGCCGCGCTGCTCGGTGTGGGCCGGATCATCGACAAGCCGTGGGTGGTGAACGGCGGCCTCGCGGTGCGCAAGGTCGGGCAGCTGTCGCTCAGCTTCGACCACCGGGTCTGTGACGGCGGCGTCGCCGGCGGCTTCCTGCGCTTCGTGGCCGACTGCGTCGAGCACCCCGCCACGCTGCTGGCCGACATCTGACGTGGCCACACTTCCAACCGCCCTGCCCAACTGCGCCCATGTACCTACCGAACGTTCGGTGGATCCTGGCTCGTACCTCGGAGAGGTGAAGCACATGTCCCACCCAGGCCCCCGGCGGCCCGACTTCTTCCTGCACCACGACGAACTGCTGGGCCGTGCGGTGGCCGCCACCGCCGACCGCGGCCACTGGAGTCCGTACGTGGAGACGCCCAGCCCCTCGGCCTACGGAACGGAGGCGCCCGCGCGAGGCGAGGCCGCCTTCAAGGCGCTGCTCGGCAAGCTCTTCGAGCTCGAAGGGCACCCCGGCTCCGGCACCGTGCCCGCCGGTGAGATCTCGCCGTACGGCTTCGAACTCGGCATCTCCTATCCGCGCGTCACCCCTGGCCAGGCCGTCGCCGCCGCTGAAGCGGCCGCGACCGGATGGCGTGCCGCGAGCCCCGACACGCGGGCAGGGGTCGCGGCGGAGATCCTGTCGCGGCTCAACGAGGCGAGCTTCGAGATCGCGCACGCCGTCCAGCACACCACCGGGCAGCCGTTCCTGATGGCGTTTCAGGCAGGTGGCCCGCACGCCCAGGACCGGGGCCTGGAAGCGGTGGCATACGCCTGGTCCGAGCAGCGGCGCCACCCGGCCGCCGCACGCTGGAGCAAACCGCAGCGCAAGGGCGGCCCGCTGGCGCTGGACAAGACCTTCACCCCCGTCGGACGCGGTGTGGCCGTGCTGATCGCCTGCAACACCTTCCCCACCTGGAACGGCTATCCGGGCCTGTTCGCCAGCCTGGTCACCGGCAATCCGGTGATCGTCAAGCCGCATCGGCGGGCCGTACTGCCGCTCGCGATCACCGTGCGGATCGCGCGGGCGGTGCTGGCCGAGGCGGGCTTCGACCCGGACGTGGTGATCCTCGCCGCCGAGGGCCCGCAGGAGCGGACCGCCCCCGCACTGGCCACCCATCCGAGCGTGCGCATCGTGGACTTCACGGGCTCCACCGAATTCGGCGACTGGCTTGAGGCCAACGCCCGCCAGGCCCTGGTCTTCACCGAGAAGGCGGGCCTGAACACCGTCGTCGTGGACTCCACCGACGACTACGCAGGACTGCTGGGCAACCTGGCTTTCTCCCTGTCGCTGTACAGCGGCCAGATGTGCACCACGCCGCAGAACATCCTGGTCCCCCGGGACGGCTTCGCCACCGACCAGGGACCGTGCACCGCCGACGAGTTCGCCGCCGACCTGGCCGGGGCGATCGACCGGCTGCTCGGCGATCCGGCCCGCGCGGCGGGCACACTGGGCGCGATCGTGGGCGAGGGCGTACTGCGGCGGCTGGAGGAGGCCGCCGGGCCGGGCCGCACGGTGCGTGAGCCGAGGGCCGTCGAGCACCCCGAGCACCCGGGCGCCATCGTCCGTACCCCGCTGGTGGCCCGGCTGGAGGCGGACCGCGACGAGAAGACCTACACCCGCGAGTGGTTCGGGCCGGTCTCCTTCGTCATCGGCACCGACTCCACCGAGCACAGCCTGCGGATCTTCCGTGAGACGGTCCGCACCTACGGGGCGCTGACGGCCGCCGTGCACTCCACGAGCGAAGCCGTCCTGGATGCCACCGAAGCGGCGGCGCTGCAGGCCGGAGTGCACCTGTCCGAGAACCTCACCGGCGGCGTGTTCGTCAACCAGTCCGCTGCCTTCAGCGACTTCCACGGCAGCGCCGCCAACCCCGCCGCCACCGCGACCCTTTCCGACCCAGCCTTCGTCACCGGACGGTTCGTGACGCTGCAGTCGCGCCGGCCCGCCCCCGCCGAGAGGAGCAGCACCGATGTCTGACGAGGTCTATCTGATAGACGGGGCCCGCACCCCGCAGGGCCGCTTCGGCGGCACCCTGGCCTCCGTACGGCCCGACGACCTGGCGGCCCTGGTGGTCGGCGAGGCCGTACGCCGCGCCGGAATCGCGGGGGAGGCGGTGGACGAGGTGATCCTCGGCGCCGCCAACCAGGCAGGCGAGGACAACCGGGACGTGGCCCGGATGGCCCTGCTGCTGGCGGGGCTCCCGCACACCGTGCCCGGCTACACCGTCAACCGGCTGTGCGCGTCCGGGCTGACGGCCGTCGCCTCCGCCGCCCACACCATCCGGGCCGGTGCGGCGGACGTGGTCGTGGCGGGCGGCGTGGAGTCGATGACCCGCGCGCCCTGGGTGATGGCCAAGCCCGGCAGCCCCTGGGCCAAGCCCGGCCAGGCGTACGACACCGCGATCGGCTGGCGCTTCACCAACCCCCGCTTCACCGCCACGCAGTCGATGTCCATGGGCGACACCGCCGAGGAGATCGCCGCGCTCGACGGGATCACCAGGGCCGAGTCCGACGCCTTCGCGCTGCGCAGCCACCAGCGGGCCGTCGCCGCCCAGCAGGCGGGCCGCTTCGACCGCGAGATCGTCGCCGTGCCGGTGAAGGGCGGTGAGGTCACCCGTGACGAGGGCCCGCGCCCGGACACGTCGCCGGCGAAGCTGGCGGGGCTGCGCACCTCGTTCCGTGAGGACGGCATTGTGACGGCGGGCAACTCCTCGCCGCTGTCCGACGGCGCCTCGGCCCTGGTCCTGGCGAGCGGCGCGGCGGTGAGGCGCTACGGCCTGGCGGTCCGCGCCCGGATCGTCACCTCCGCCTCGGCCGGTGTCGAGCCGCACCTCATGGGCCTCGGCCCCGTCCCGGCCACCGAGCAGGTACTCACCCGCGCCGGATGGCACGTCGACGACCTGGACGCGGTGGAGCTGAACGAGGCATTCGCCGCCCAGACCCTGGCCGTCGTCCGGCGCCTGAAGCTGGACCCGGAACGGGTCAACGCCGACGGCGGAGCCATCGCGCTGGGCCACCCGCTGGGCTGCTCGGGCAGCCGGATCCTGCTCACGCTGCTCGGCCGGCTGGAGCGCGCGGACGCCCGCCGCGGCCTGGCCGCCATGTGTGTCGGCGTCGGCCAGGGTGTCGCGATGCTGGTGGAGCGCGTATGAACACGCCATACGAGACGCTGCTGGTCGAGGAGCGCGCGGACCGGATCGTCGTCACCCTGCACCGGCCCGAGGCCCGCAACGCCATCAACGGCCGCATGATCAGCGAACTGCATGCCGTGTGCGACCGGTTGGAACGCGAACCGAAGCTGCTGCTGCTCACCGGCCACGGCGAGGTCTTCGCGGGTGGGGCCGACATCGCCGAACTCCTGGAGCGCGGCCGTGACGAGGCACTGCGGGGTATCAACGCCCGGCTGTTCGAGCGGGTGCGCAGGCTGCCGATGCCGACCGTCGCCGCCGTGGACGGCTGGGCGCTGGGCGGCGGGGCCGAGTTGACGTACGCCTGCGACCTGCGGATCGCCGGACCGGACGCGGTGTTCGGCAACCCCGAACCGGGCCTGGGCATCCTGGCCGCCGCCGGTGCCTGCCGGCTGCTGAGCCGACTGGTCGGTGAGTCCGTGGCCAAGCAGGTGCTGCTGGCCGGGCGGACCCTGGACGCGGCGACGGCACTGGCCACAGGCCTGGTCATCGACGTCGTACCCGCCTCGGTACTGCTGGAGGAGGCGCACCGGCTGCTGGACCGGATGGCCCGCTCCTCGGCCCTCGCACTGCGGCTCACCAAGCTCGTCGTCGACGCGGACGGCGCCCACCCGGCGGCCGACGACCTCGCGCAGGCCGTGCTGTTCGAGGGAGCGGACAAGAAGGAGCGCATGACGCGGTTCCTCGCCGGAAGGGGCAGGCCGTGACGCGTGCCCCCAGGCTCGTCGGAGTGATCGGCGGAGGCCGGATGGGCGCCGGTATCGCGCAGTCCTTCGCGGCCGCCGGCTCGACCGTCGTCATCGTGGAAAGCGGCGAACCGGCCGCGGCCGCCGCCCTGTACCGGATCGCCACCGGTCTGCGGCTGGCCGCCGAGCGTGGGTTCCTCGACGAGCCGGCCGAGCTGGTGATCGGCCGCGTGACCACGGTGGCCTCGCCGCACGAACTGCCCGCGGCAGCCGACCTCGTCGTCGAGGCCGTTCCCGAGGACGCCGCCCTGAAGTCCAGGCTTCTCGCGGCGGCCGAGCAGGCGGTGGGTGAGCACACCGTGCTGGCCAGCAACACCAGTTCCCTGTCCGTCGCCGACCTCGGCTCCGTACTGGCCCGCCCGGGACGGTTCCTGGGCATGCACTTCTTCAACCCGGTGCCCGCCTCCGAGCTGATCGAGCTGGTCGTCGCCCCGGGCACCTCCGACGGGACCGTCCGGGCGGCGCTGGCCTGGACCCACGCCCTGGGCAAGAAGGACGTCGTCGTCAAGGACTCACCGGGCTTCGCCAGCAGCCGCCTCGGCGTGGCGCTCGGCCTGGAGGCCATCCGTATGGCCGAGGAGGGCGTCGCCGGACCGGCGGCGATCGACGACGCCATGCGCCTGGGCTACAAGCACCCGATGGGCCCGCTGCGACTGACCGACCTGGTCGGCCTCGACGTACGGCTGGCCATCGCCGAGCACCTGCACGCGACCCTCGGCGACCGCTTCGCCCCGCCCCGACTGCTGCGCGACAAGGTCGCCCGCGGCGAACTGGGCCGCAAGACCGGACAGGGGTTCTACGCATGGGAATGAACGAGGCCCCCGGAAGTCACCGCGCCGGCCGAACCCCACAGAGAGGAAGGACCATGACGGAGGAGTACTTCGACTCCACGATCGCCCGGGACCAGCGGATCGAGCCCCGGGACTGGATGCCGGACGGCTACCGCGCAACCCTGATCCGGCAGATCGCCCAGCACGCCCACTCGGAGATCATCGGCATGCAGCCGGAGGGCGAGTGGATCACCCGGGCCCCGTCGCTGCGCCGCAAGGCGATCCTGTTCGCCAAGGTGCAGGACGAGGCTGGGCACGGCCTCTATCTGTATGCGGCCGCCGAGACCCTCGGTGCGGACCGTGCCGACCTCACCGATCGGCTGATCACCGGACGGCAGAAGTACTCGTCGATCTTCAACTACCCCACGCCGAGCTTCGCCGACGTCGGGGTGATCGGCTGGTTCGTGGACGGTGCCGCGATCTGCAACCAGGTGCCGCTGTGCCGGTCGTCGTACGGTCCGTACGCGCGGGCCATGGTGCGGGTCTGCAAGGAGGAGTCCTTCCACCAGCGGCAGGGCTACGAGCTGCTGATGACCATGATGGGTGGCACCGACGCCCAGCGAGCCATGGTCCAGGACGCGGTGGACCGCTGGTGGTGGCCGTCGTTGATGATGTTCGGGCCGCCCGACGACGACTCTCCCAACTCCGCGCAGTCCATGGCCTGGAAGATCAAGCGCCATTCCAATGACGAACTGCGGCAGCGCTTCGTCGATATGACGGTCCCTCAGGCGGAGAAGCTCGGCGTCATCCTCCCCGATCCGGAACTGTGCTGGAACGCCGAGCGCGGGCGCCATGACTTCGGCGCCCCGGACTGGACCGAACTGCAACGGGTGATCTCCGGCGACGGCCCGTGCAACACCGAACGCGTCGCCCGCCGACGGGCGGCCCATGAGAACGGCGCCTGGGTGCGCGAGGCCGCGTCCGCACACGCCGCCAAGCAGGCCGACAGGGCGGCGGCAGCGAAGGGAGCACAAGCATGAACCGGCAATGGCCCCTGTACGAGGTCTTCGTACGCGGCAAGCGCGGCCTGAACCACGTCCACGTCGGCTCCCTGCACGCCGCCGACGAGCGGATGGCGCTAACCCACGCCCGCGACCTGTACACCCGCCGCAACGAGGGCGTGAGCATCTGGGTCGTCCGGTCAGCGGACATCACCGCCTCCTCGCCCGGCGAGAAGGACTCCTTCTTCGACCCGGCCGGCGACAAGGTCTACCGGCACCCCACCTTCTACGACATCCCCGGCGACGTCCCCCACATCTAGGAGCACCAGTGACCGAGGACGACGACACGTCCCCCGACAACATCAGGTGGGCCTTCGGCACCGGCTTCGCCGATCCACTGCACGGCGTCGACACCGCCGTCCCCGACGGCGTCGACGCCGGGGAACTGGCCGCCCGCTGCGTGGCCCTCGCCGACGACGCCCTGATATCCGCCCAGCGGCTGGCCGAATGGTGCACCCGCGCCCCGGAGTTGGAGGAGGAACTGGCACTGGCCAACATCGGCCTCGACCTGCTCGGCCAGGCCCGCCTGCTCTACTCCCGCGCAGGCCAGGCCGATGGCACGGGCTTCGGCGAGGACGCGTACGCCTACTTCCGAGACGCGGCGAGTTTCCGCAACGTCCGGCTAACCGAACTCCCGGACGGCGACTTCGCGTTCACCATCGTCCGGCTGTTGGTAACGTCGATCTGGCGGCTGGCCGTGTTCGAGGAGCTCACCGGCACGGCCGACCCCGTACTGGCCGCCGTCGCTGCCAAAGGCGTGAAGGAACTGGCCTACCACTGTCGGTACGCCGCCGAGTGGACGGTCCGCCTCGGCGACGGCACCGCCGAGTCCAGGCGCCGCATGTGTCGCGCGCTTGAGCGGATCGTCCCCTGGCTCGACGAGTTGCTCACCGACCGCCTCGCGCCGGGCGGCGTGGCCGAGCGGATCCGGCAGGCGCTGCTCCAGGTACTCGACCGGGCCGGGCTGACCCTGCCCGACGCGGCGCCGGAGCCGGGCAGCGGACGGGACGGGCAGCACACCGAGCACCTCGCCCCGCTGCTGGCCGAGTTGCAGAGTGTGGCCCGCGCCCACCCGGAGGCGGCATGGTGACCTCGCCGCCCCGGCTGGACGAGCGGCGGGCCCGGCGGATCGCCGCCGAGGTCCCCGATCCCGAGCTGCCGATGCTGACCCTGGCCGACCTCGGAGTGCTGCGCGGCATCGAGATCGAGGAGGACGGGACGGTCGTCGCGAGTCTCACCCCGACCTACTCCGGTTGCCCGGCCATGGCGGAGATGCGGGCCGAGGTCGCCGCGCGGCTGCGCGCGGCGGGTTTTGCCGGCGTACGCGTACGCACCGTCCTCGCCCCGTCCTGGACCACCGACTGGATCACCGCCGAAGGCCGCCGCAAACTCGCCGAGCACGGCATCGCGCCCCCCAACCCCAGCCCCGCCGGGCGGGTATGGCTGACCCTTGCCCAAGGTCCGGCCCCCGCTGCCGTTCCCTGCCCGCAGTGCGGCTCGCCGGACACCGAGGAGCTCTCCCGGTTCGCCGCCACCGCCTGCAAGTCCCTGCGGCGCTGCCGCACCTGCCTGGAGCCGTACGAGCACGTCAAGGACATCTGATGACCCGCCGCCGCCCCGCCTTCCACCCCCTGCGCGTCGCCGCCGTCGAGCCGCTGTGCGCCGACGCCGCGGCCATCACCTTCGAGATACCGGACCACCTCGCCGAGGATTTCGCCTTCCGCCCCGGCCAGTCCCTCACCCTGCGCCGCCGCACCGACGGCCGTGACGAACGCCGCTCCTACTCCATCTGCTCACCCACCGGAACGGCGCCGCGCATCGGCGTGCGCGTCGTGCCCGGTGGCCTGTTCTCCTCGTGGCTCGTCCACGACACGCAGCGCGGGGACACCATCGAGGTCATGGCACCGTCCGGAGCATTCACCCCGGACCTGAGCACCCCCGCTCACCACGTCCTCATCGCCGCCGGCTCCGGCATCACGCCGATGCTCTCCATCGCCGCCTCCGTCCTGGCCGCGGACGACTCCTCCCGCGTCACCCTGCTGTACGGCAACCGGCACTCCGGCACCGTGATGTTCGCCGACGACCTCGCCGACCTCAAGGACCTCCACCCGGCCCGCCTCCAGCTCGCCCACGTCCTGTCCCGCGAACCCTGCGAATCCGATCTCCTGTCCGGTCGCCTCGACACGGGCCGGCTCACCGCGCTCGTACGTGCCCTGCTCGACGTCCCCGGCATCGGCCACTGGTGGCTGTGCGGCCCGTACGGCATGGTCCGGGACGCCCAGCAGGTCCTGACGGGCCTCGGAGTACCGGCCGGTCGCGTCCACCAGGAGCTGTTCCACGCGGACGACGCCCCCGTCGTCCCGCTGGGTTCCGCCCGGGATGAGGCCGCCGCCTCCGACGGCCCTGCCGCCCGGGTCACGGTCACCCTCGACGGCCGCACCACCCGCTTCACCCTCCCCCGGGACCGCACCGTCCTCGACGGTGCCCAGCTCACCCGCCCCGACCTCCCCTTCGCCTGCAAGGGCGGCGTCTGCGGCACCTGCACCGCCCTGATCACCGAAGGCCGGGCCGACATGCGCCGCAACTACGCCCTCGAAGCCGCGGAGGTGGAGGCGGGCTACGTCCTCACCTGCCAGGCCCGCGCCCTCTCCGACACTCTGACCGTCGACTTCGACAGCTGACCCGCCGCGCTGGGACGTGGAGGAGGCCGGCCGGGTCCGGCTCGCGGACGTCGGGGGCATGACCGAGGTCAAACAGCACCTCGAAGCCGTGTGCCTGACACCGATGCAACCCCGGGGTGCGCGAGCTGTACGGCAAGCGGATGCGCGGCGGCCTCCTGCCGTACGGTCCGCCGGGCTGCGGGAAGGCCTTCATCGCCCGTGCCGTCACGGGTGAACTCGGCTCGCGATTCATGAGCGTGGGCCTCAACGACGTGCTCGACCTGGACATCGGCCAGTCCGAACGCAACCTGCACGAGGTATTCGAGACGGCCCGCCGCAACGCCCCCTGTGTGGTCTTCCTGGACGAACTCGACGCGCTCGGCGCCAAGCGCGGCCTTGTACGCCACAGCGGTCTGCGCGCTGCCGTCAACCAGCTCCGCGCCGAACTGGACGGCTTCCACGCGGCCGCCAACGAGGGCGTGTTCGTCCTGGCGGCCACCAAGCCTGGGACTTGGACACCGCGCTGCCGCGCCGCACGCCGCACTGTCATCCGGTCGCCGCCTGGCAGCCGTTGCGGAGAGGCGCCCCGGAGAATTCAGCACGCCCGCAGCTCCTCGATGACCTGCGCGAAGGCCTCCATCGAAGGCTCGAGGACGGTGACGTAGGAGAACCCGAAGCGCTCCCGGTTCGCCCGCACCTGCGCGGCGATCTGCGCGACGGTGCCGAACAGGAGCGTCGGCGCGTCGAGCAGCTGCTCCATGCTCAGATGGGGGACGCGCGGCGCGACCTCGGCGGCCGCCGCCTCGCGGTCGTCGGTCACCACGACCCGCTGCACCAGGATGTTGAACTCCGGGTCGGTGCCCTGCTCCGCCGCGAAGCGCCGCGCGGCGGCCACCCGCTCGTCCACGGCCTCGGCGGTGAGCAGGCGCAGGGCGCCGTCGGTGTCGTGCCGTGCACCGGTGAAGGCCACGACGCCGGCGTGCCGCGCGGCCAGCCGCAGCATCCGGTCGCCGTTGCCGCCGAGCAGCATCGGGGGGCGTGGCTCGGGGAGCAGCGGCTCCAGCTCGGCCACCAGGCGCTCCAGGTGGTCGACGCGGCTGCGCGGGGTCCCGTAGTCGAGACCGGCCCGCTCGAACTCCTCGCGTACGTAACCCGTGCCGAGCCCCAGTTCCAGGCGGCCGCCGGTGAGCTGCTGGGTGGTGGCCACCTCGCGTGCGAGCAACGCCGGGTTCCAGAAGGCGGCGTTGAGGACGAAGGTCCCCAGCCGCACCCGCTCCGTGGCCCCGGCGGCGGCCACCAGCGAGGGGAAGGGCGCCGGCCAGCCGAGGTGGTCGGGGACCAGCAGGACGTCGTAGCCGGCGGCCTCGACCCGCTCGCACTTCTTCGCCCAGCCCTCGCCCGAGTCGGCTTCCAGCAGAGCGCCGCCGAACCTGAACTCCCGTGCCATGAGATCCCCCTGATGGTCGGTCACTCGTGTGCGATCGCCGCGAGTACGTTCATACGCGAGGCCCGCAGCGCGGGCAACAGCGCCGCGATCAGCCCTACGAGAACCGAACCCGCCACCACCGCGACCACCGTCGGCCATGGCACCGCCAGCGCCGCCATGCCCTCCAGCGCGAGCACCTCGTGCGTGGCGAAACCCCACACCAGCCCGAGGCCCAGCCCCAGCACCGCCCCGAAGACCGCGATCACCACCGACTCCAGCCGGATCATCCGGCGCAGCTGGAAGCGGGACAGACCGATCGCCCGCAGCAGCCCGATCTCGCGGGTGCGCTCCACGACCGACAGGGCAAGGGTGTTGACCACGCCCATGACCGCGATGACGATCGCCAGCCCCAGCAGCCCGTAGACCAGATTGAGCAGTACCGAGATCTGGCCGCGCACCAGCGCCTTGTAGTCGGCCTGGTCGCGCACCTCGACCTGCGGATAGGGCTTGAGGGTCTTCTCCAGCGAGGCCCGAAGCGCGTCTGTGTCCGTGCCGGGCGCGGCGTTGACGTACAGCGCGGCGTCCCGACTGTCCGGCAGATACCGCTCGGCCGTGGACAGGCCCATCATCAGCGCGGCGTCGTCGAAGCCGCCGATGGCGCCCTGTTGCGTGGTGAGCGCGCGCACGGTGAAGGTGGCGGTCCGGCCGTTGGCGAACAGCGCGGGCACCCGGCTGCCGATCCGCAGACGGTGCCCTGTGGCGTAGTCCCTGTCGAGTGAGATCGCGCCCGGAGCGAGTGCCCGTGCGGTGTTCCCCGCCGCGTAGTCGAAGTTGAGGACATCATCGGCGCCGGAGCCGATGGCCGTGCCGACCACCTTTGCGGTCCGCCCGCTGGGGAGCGTGAGCCGTACGGGCGCGTAGCGCTGCGTGACGACCGCGCCGGTGCCGGGCACCCTGCGCACGCGGTCGGTGATCTCCCGGGTGAACGGCATGTAGCTGCTGCCGCCCTGGACGATGAAGTCCGCGCCGAGGGTTTTGTCGATCTCGTGGTCGAAGGACCGCGACATCGACGCCCCGGCGATCGACATGCCGGTGACCAGCGCCAGCCCGATCATCAGCGCGGAGGCGGTGGCGCCGGTGCGGCGCGGATTTCGCAGGGCGTTGCGCTGGCTGATCCGCCCCACCGGGCCGAAGACCCGGGGGAACGCCCCGCCGAGCACCCGGATCACCGGCCGTACGAGCAGCGGGCCCGCGACCACCGCCGCGATCAGCGACAGCAGGATCCCGAGCCCCAGCAGCGACGCCGCGTCCGAGGTGTCGGTGCTCGCGGCGGCGCCGCCCAGCGCGGCGGCCGCCAGGACCGTGAGCACCGCCCCGCCCACCGCCCGTATGCGCAGCGGGCGGCCGCTGCCCGAGGTCTCGACGTCGGACAGCGCGGCCATGGGGGAGACCCGGGCCGCCCGGCGGGCGGGCAGATACGCCGCGACCAGCGTCACCAGCACCCCGACCGCGTACGCCGCCACGGGCGTCGGCCAGCGGAAGACCATCTCGGCGGCGCTGATGTTCATCCCGAACACGCCCATCAGTCGGATCAGGCCGACCGCGAGGCCGACCCCGGTGGCCAGACCCAGCGTGGAGCCGGCCAGGCCCAGCAGCAGCGCCTCGACCAGCACCGAGCGGCGCACCTGGCGGCGCTCGGCGCCCAGGGCGCGCAGCAGGCCCAGCTCCCGGGTGCGCTGGGCGATCAGCATGGAGAAGGTGTTGACGATCAGGAAGACGCCGACCAGGACCGCGATCCCGGCGAAGCCCAGCATCACGTACTTGATGACATCCAGGAAGGTGGACAGGCTCGCCGCGGCGGACTTCGCCTGCTCGTCCTGCGTCGTGTAGTCGTAGCCGGAGCCCAGCTCGGCGGTGATCCGCCGCTTCAGCGCGGCGTCGGACACGCCGGGCAGGGCGTCCGCGTTGACGGAGGTCGCCACGCCGGAGCGGCCGATGAGCCGGGTCTGCGAGGTCGGGGTGTCCAGGAAGAGCAGGGCGGCGCCGGGGTTGGTGGTGGCGAAGGTCACGATGCCGGTGATCCGCACCGGGAAGGTGCCGGGCTGGGCGATCACCCGCAGCGTGTCCCCGATGGCGAGGTGCTTCTTGCGCGCGGTGTCGGCGTCGACCATCGCCTCGCCGCCGCCGTGCGGCGCGTGACCGCTGGTCAGCCTCACCGGGCTGCGCGGCCAGACCGACCAGTTGGTGGCGATGGTCGGCGCGCCGGTCGTCGGGCCGACCTGCGCGCCGCGCGCGTCCACGACGGTCGCGTTCTGCACGCTGACATCGATCCTGGCGTCCGCCACCCCGTCCACCGCCGCGACCCGGCGCAACAGGGCGGCGGGCAGGGTCGGCACCTCGCCGGAGGTGAACTGGTCGTCCTCGCTGAAGGCCTCCTTCGGGCTCACCGTCACATCGGCGGACGTCGAGGAGAACAGCCGGTCGAAGGTGCGGTTGACGGTGTCCGAGAAGATCAGGCTCCCAGCCACGAACGCCACCGACAGCAGCACCGCCAGCGCCGACAGCAGCATCCGGCCCTTGTGAGCGAGGAAACCCCGCAGCGTCGCCCGGAACACGGCCCGCCCCTCAGCTCTTCCGCAGCCCGTCGAACCGCTTGAGGCGCTCCAGCACGGCCTCCGCCGTCGGCCGGTCCATCCGGTCGACGATCCGGCCGTCCGCCAGGAACAGCACCAGGTCCGCGCGGGCCGCCGCACCCGGGTCGTGGGTCACCATCACCACGGTCTGGCCCAGCTCGTCCACCGCGTCCCGCAGGAAGCGCAGCACCTCCGCGCCCGCCCGCGAGTCCAGATTCCCCGTCGGCTCGTCCGCGAAGATCAGCTCGGGCCGCGACGCGAGCGCCCGCGCACACGCCACCCGCTGCTGCTGGCCCCCGGACAGCTGCGCCGGCCGGTGCTTCAGCCGGTCGCGCAGCCCGAGCGTGTCGATCACCCGGTCCAGCCACTCCTGGTCCGGCTTGCGGCCCGCGATGTCCATCGGCAGCGTGATGTTCTCCGCCGCGTTGAGCGTGGGCAGCAGATTGAAGGCCTGGAACATGAAACCGATCTTGTCCCGCCGCAGTCGCGTCAGCGCCCGCTCGTTCAGCCCCGTCAGCTCCGTGTCCCCGACCCACACCTGCCCCGACGTCACACTGTCCAGGCCCGCCAGGCAGTGCATCAGCGTGGACTTCCCCGACCCGGACGGACCCATCACCGCCGTGAACCGCCCCCGTTCGATCTCCGCGTCCACCGCGTCCAGGGCCACGACCCGCGTCTCCCCGGTGCCGTAGGTCTTGGTGAGTCCGTCGGCCCTGGCGGCGACGCCGGTGCCCGGTGTCGACATGTTCATCCCCCATCGTGTGGAAGTGCCCGCTTGTCGTACTACCGCAACCGAGCGTAGAGCGTTTCGCGGTGCCGGGCATCGTCCGTGGGGAGGGGCGCACGCCCACCGACTTAGAGGCCGCGCCGCGGCCTCTTACGCCCACTGCCTGCCGACCGGCACCTCCCCGAGGTGGGGTGCGGCCAGATGGAGGACCTCGTATCGCTCGCCGTCCACCCCCGCCGGGGCGGCGGCCTCCCACAGCGTGAAGCGCACGATCTCCCACCGCCGGGGATCGACGGCGAGCACCGAGCTGTGCACCCCGGGGGAGGTGACCCGCTGCTCCCAGGCCGAGACCGCCGCGCCCACCGCGGTCGCGGGATCCGCACCCGCCGCGATCCGCTCGACGAGCCGGCTCGCGCCGCGCGGCAACGCGCCGCGCGCCGCGCCGAACCCGAAGGCGACGCCCGTCCAGTGGTTCACGGCAGGGCGGCCGAAGTCCTCGACGATGCCGCCGAAGCCGCCGCCGCCCCAGAGGAAGCGGTTCATGCCGCCGGTGTCGTCCCAGAGGTAGAAGGGGGCGTACTGGTTCACGGGGGAGCCGTCGAGGCCGCGCTCGCGGATGAGGAAGGCCTTGAGGCCGAGCCCTTCGTAGGCGTCCATCAGATGGCCGCGGGTGGCGACGCGGTCGCGGATGACCTTCATGTCGTAGTCGGCGGGCAGAGTGATCTCGTACTGCATGGCGTACATGCGGCTCCCTAGGACTGAACGGACGCGGCGAGCAGGGCGAGGAGGCCGTCGACGGCGCGGTCGAAGGGATCCGTGGACCCGGCGGCGCGGGCCAGGACGTAGCCGCCCTGGAGGACGGCGACGATCGTCGCGGCGGTGTCGGCCGGATCGAGCGAGCCGGGCAGCTCACCGCGCGCCACGCCCTCGGCGAGGACGCCGGCGAGCCGCCGCCGGAGCCAGTCGAAGGTCTCGTCGAGCGGGCGGCGCAGCTCGGGGCTGGCGACGACCTCGGGATCCTGGGTGAGCCGGCCGACGGGGCAGCCGCGCAGGACGTCGCGCTCGCCGCGCAGGTAGGCCGTGACGCGCTCAACGGCCGTGCCCGGCGAGGCGAACTGCGCCTCGGCGGCGGCGCGCAGCTCCTCGGCGGTGCGGCGGACCGCTGCCAGCGCGAGGTCGGGCTTGCCGGTGAAGTGGTGGTACATGCTGCCCTGGCCGACACCGGCCCGCTGCTGGATGGCCTTGGGGCTGGTGCCGACGTAGCCGCGTTCCCAGAGCAGTTCGCGGGTGCTCTCGATCAGGCGGTCCGAGGCCGTGGTCTCCATGCCCCGGACTGTACATACCAGTAGGTACAGAATCAAGGAGCGGTTTCGGCGCCGGCGTCAGGTGACTCCCCGGCCTGACGCCGACGCGGATGCCAATCAGGCGATGAAGTCCCGCACCTGCTCGTAGACGCCGTAGTCGTTGTTCATCTCGTCGTGCGAGATGCAGCCCACCTCGACATTGGTCGCACCGCTCAGGATCGCGGTGGTGTCCGGGGTGAGGGCCTCGTCGCAGTTCGACCAGTAGCTGGCGTAGCTGACGCTGCCCGGCGTCTCGTCACCGGAGTTGAGGGCGGTCAGGAAGCTGCTGCCGGTGTACATCTCCGCGCAGGAGGTGTAGAGCCACGCGCACCAGGAGGCCACGGTGGTGCCGTGGTTGGTTCCGGCGGTCGACACGAAGTCGTCCACGTACGCGGTGCCGCCGAGGTTCTTGAGGTAGTAGCGGGAGCTGAGGACGCCCATCGAGTGGGCGACGATGTCGACCTTGGACGCGCCGGTCGCGGCCAGTACCCGCTTCACCTCGGTGGCGAGCTGGGAGGCCGTGGTGACATTGGACTGGCTCCAGCTGTAGGTCCAGGCGTCCAGTTCGCCGGAGGTGTAGCCGTCGGCCTTGAAGTCGGCGACCCAGTCGTCCCAGCTGCTGGAGCTGCTGCTGATGCCGTGCACGAAGATGACGGGGTTGTGGGTGGCGGCGTGCGCGGGGGCCGCTGCGGTCAGGGCGAGCAGCAGCGAGGCGACCGTCGCGGTGATGACGGCGACGGCGGAGCGGGCCAGGCGGCGTTGCATGGTGCCTCCAGATAGTCGTGGGGGGTCAGTCAGGAGTGTGAGGCGGTTCACGCGTGCCGCCATCGGCGAAGTCGCCGGTCTTCGCCGGTCGTTGCCGCTCTCGGCCGGTCTCTGTCGGTCTTTACGGCCAGGTGACTCACCAGTAACGTCAATCGTGTGGTGAACGTGGTGAACCCCCCGCATCCCCAGCACCAGTCGCCATCTCTTCCCGAGGGTGTGCGAGTGCGGCTGGCGCGCTCGGCGTACGGCAATCCGCGCGCCACCGCGGAGGCGGCGGCAGCGCTGAGCGGCCGTCAGGTGTCGGGGCTCGACCCATTGCCGTACGAGCCCGCGGAACTGGCCCCCGCACTGCTGCTCGGGCACCGCAGACGGATCCGGCGGCTCCCCGAGGACACCCGGCATCTGCTACTGGTCGCCGCCGCGGACCAGTACCCGGTGCCCACCCACGCCTTCCTGCGGGCCGTCGCCGCCGCCGGGCTCGACACCGCCTCGGCCGACCCGGCCGAGACGGCGGGCATCGCCCATGTCTCGGCGGCCGGGGTCACCTTCCGCGACCCGTGGATACGCGTGGCCGCCTACGAGGCCGCCTCCGCGCAGGACCGGCGCGAGGCCCACCACCTGCTGGCCCGGGTCCTGGGCGGGGCGGGCGAGGCGGGGCTGCGTTCATGGCACCGGGGCGCCGCCGCGCTCGGGCCCAGCCGCCGGCTGACGGCCGAGCTGGTCGCCGCCGCGGCCGAGGCCCGCAGGCACCGGCAGCCCGCCCTCGCCCGCGCCCTGACCCAGCGGGCGGCGGAGCTGTGCCCCGACCCCGCCGCCGTGCCCCGGCTCTTCGAACAGGCCGCCGCCGACGCCTGGCAGGACGGCGACAGCGACCGGGCCCGCGACCTCGTCGCCGACGTGCACGACAGCCCGCTGCGCGCCGTCCTCGCTCTGCGGTGCGGCACCGCGACCGACGCCTTCGACGACCTGCTGGACGCGGCCGCCGGGCTGGCGTCAAGCGACCCGGAGCACGCCACCGAACTGCTGGCCCGCGCCGTCGAGGCCGCCATCTACACCGGCGACCTGCGCCGCTGCCGCGAGGCGGCCGCGGTCGCCGCCCACCACGGCCTCGTGCCGCCCGGCACGCTGGGCGGCCTCGCCGCCGCCGCCGACGGCCGCTATACCGACGCCCGCGACGCGCTGACCGCCGCCGCCCGGCGGCACGGCCCCGACGACGGGCCCAGCCACCTCACCCACAGCGGCATCGCCGCCCTGCTGCTGGGCGACCACACCCGGGCCGCCTTCGCCACGGCCCGCGCCGTGACCGCCGCCCGCGCCCGCGGCGACGCCGTCGCCGTGCCGCAGGCGCTGGAATTCCGTACGTACGCCGAATTCTGGACCGGCCGCCCGCACGCGGCCGAGGCCGCCGCGCTCGACGCGCTGCGCCAGGCCCACGAGACCGGCCAGGACAACGGCGCCTGCCATCTGCAGGCGGCGCTGGCCATGTTCGCCGCCGTCACCGGCGACGAGGCCGCCTGCCGTGCCCGTGCCGAAGCCGCCCGCGCGTACGCCCTGCCCCGGGGCCTCGGCCTCGCCGCGGCCCTCGCAGTCTGGGCCCTGGCCTTCCTGGACCTGAGCAGCGGCCACCCCGCCGAGGCCGCCGCCCGGCTGCGCGCGCTGGCCGGATTCGGCCCCGGCCACGGCCACCGGGCCATCCGCCACCTCGCCACCCCGCACTACGTCGAAGCCGCCGTACGCACCGGTGATACGCGCGTAGCCCGCGCCGCCCTCGCCGACTACGAGCGCTGGGCCACCGCCGTCCGCAGCCCCGCCGACCTCGCCCTCGCCGCCCGCTCCCGCGCCCTTCTCGCCCCCGGCGCGGAGGCCGACGAGCACTACCGCACCGCCCTCGACCTGCACGCCGCAGGCACCCGCGACTTCGAACGCGCCCGCACCGAGCTGCTGTACGGCTCCGCCCTGCGCCGACTGCGCCGCCGCGCCGAAGCCCGCGACCGCCTCCACAGCGCCCACGAAGCCTTCGTCTACTTCGGCGCCCCGCACTGCGCCGCCCAGGCCCGCGCGGAACTGCGCGCCCTCGGCGGCAGCGGCGAATCCGGCGCCGTCCCGCCCACCGACGTCACCGCCCGCCTCACCGCCCAGCAGCTCATGATCGCCCGCATGGCCGCCGACGGCGCCACCAACCGCGAGATCGCCGCCCGCCTCGTCCTCAGCCACCGCACCATCGACCACCACCTCCGCGGCGTCTTCGCCCGCCTCGGCATCCGCTCCCGCATCGAGCTGGTGCGGCTCCTCGCGGATGCCTGACGCCGAACGCCCTTCGGGCGTGTCCTCAATCGCCGGACGGGCTGAAATTCAGCCCGTCCGGCGATTGAGGACCGGGGTCCAGGGGCGGAGCCCCTGGCGGGTCCGGGCGGAGCCCGGTTTCGGGAAGGGGCGGGGTGGGGGAAGAACGCCCCTCAGGGCGCCGGCGCCCATCGCTCGGCGAACGCCGCCGCGTTCCACGTCCCTCCCAGCTGTGGCGCGAGCCACTCGCCAACGGCGGCGCGGAACAGCGGGGGCTCCAGCGAACCGGCCCCCGCCGGGATCGCGCCCAGCAGAGGCGCGTCGGCGACCCCCGGGAGGTCGGCGAGGTTGCAGCGGGCCGCGAGGTCCGGCGCCTCGGGCCAGGAGCCGATGACCAGGCCCAGGCAGCTCAGGTCGCGAGCGGCGAGCGCCTCCGCCGTCAGGGCGACGGAGTTGAGCGTGCCGAGGCCGGCCGGGGCGACCAGGAGGACACCGGCGTGGAGGAGGCGGGCGGCGTCGGCGAGGGTGGCGCCCTCCTCGTCGAAGCGGACGAGGAGCCCGCCGGCGCCCTCGACGAGGACGACATCGTGGACGGCGGAGAGCTTGGCCGCGGCCTCGGCGATGTCCGCGGGGCGGACGGCCGGCAGTCCGGACCGCCGGGCGGCCGTGGCGGGGGCCAGGGGCTCGGGATAGCGGGCGAGTTCGACGGCGGTGACGGCGTCGCCCGCCAGCCGGGCGACCTCGGCGGCGTCGCCGGGCTCGCCCGCGCCGACACCGGTCTGGGCGGGCTTGAGAACCGCGACGCTCAGCCCGGCCGCCATCGAGGTCGCCGCGACGGCGGCGGTGACCACCGTCTTGCCGATCTCCGTACCCGTGCCGCTGACAACGACAATCGCCATGAAGCTCCGACTCTCTTTCCGGTTTTTGAGGCCTTTCAGCCCGCTGCCGCCGCGGCCCGCACGGCCGCGCAGATCCGGGCCACGTCCCCGTCACCCGTGACATACGGCGGCATCGTGTAGACCAGATCCCGGAAGGGCCGCAGCCACACCCCGGCTCCGACCGCCGCACGGGTCGCCGCCGCCATGTCCACCTCGTGGTCCAGCTGTACGACGCCGATCGCGCCCAGCACCCGTACATCGCGTACGCCCGGCAGATCGGCGGCGCCCGCCAGCCCGTCCCGGAGCCCGGCCTCGATGCGCTTGACCTCCTGGGCCCAGTCCTGGCCGAGGAGCAGGTCGATGGACGCGCAGGCGACCGCCGCCGCGAGCGGATTGCCCATGAAGGTCGGGCCGTGGGCGAGCACGGGGACCTCGCCCCGCGAGATGCCCTCGGCGACCCGCGACGTGCACAAGGCGGCGGCCATCGTCAGATAGCCGCCGGTCAGCGCCTTGCCCACGCACATCACATCCGGGGAGACCCCGGCGTGCTCCGCCGCGAACAGCGCGCCCGTACGCCCGAACCCGGTGGCGATCTCGTCGAAGACCAGCAGTACGTCATGTGCGTCGCACGCCTCCCGCAGCACCCGCAGATACGCGGGGGAGTGGAAGGTCATGCCGCCCGCGCCCTGCACCACGGGCTCGACGATCACCGCCGCCAGCTCACCGGCATGGCGGGCGACCGTCTCCCGCAGGTGCTCCGCGTACGCCTCCTCGTACGCCGCCGGGGGCGCGTCCGCGAAGACCTGACGCGGCAGCACCCCGGACCACAGGTCGTGCATACCGCCGTCCGGGTCGCACACGGACATCGGCTGCCAGGTGTCGCCGTGGTAGCCGCCGCGCCAGGTCATCAGCCGCTGCTTGCCGCCCCGCCCGAGCGAACGCCAGTACTGCAGGCACATCTTCACCGCGACCTCGACCGACACCGAGCCGGAGTCGGCGAGGAAGACATGCCGCAGCGGCTCGGGGGTGATCTCGACGAGCTTTGCGGCGAGCCGCACGGCGGGCTCATGGGTGAGCCCGCCGAACATCACATGGCTCATCCGGCCCAGCTGCTCGCGCACGGCGTCGTTGAGGACCGGGTGGTTGTAGCCGTGGATCGCCGACCACCAGGACGACATGCCGTCGATCAGCTCGCCGCCGTCCGCGAGCCGCAGCCGTACGCCTGACGCCGACTCGACGATCAGCGGGTCCGTGCGGCCGGGCATCGGGCCGTACGGGTGCCACACGTGCTGCCGGTCCAGGTCGAGCAGCTCGGCCGGGCCGAGCCCACGCGGCTCACGCATTCGGCGCGAGGTCCGTCCCGGCGCCGCGGCGGCGCACCGCGACCAGGTCGGTGCGGGGGGCCACGACGGCCGGTTCGGCTTCGGCGTGGTCGCCGCACGGCGAGGCGCCGCCCGAGCCGCAGCCGCCGCCCGGCGCCCGGTGCTCGGGCAGCGTCACCTCGCCCGCGCCCTCCACCTCGAAACCGGCGTCGGCGATCATGTCGAGGTCGGCCTGGCCTGCCTGGCCCTCGCTGGTGAGGTAGTCGCCGAGGAAGATCGAGTTGACCAGGTGCAGGGCCAGCGGCTGCATGCTGCGCAGATGCACCTCGCGGCCGCCCGCGAGCCGGACCTCCACATCCGGGCACACGAACCGCACCATCGCCAGGATCCGCAGGGCGCGCTGCGGGGTGAGGTTCCACTCCTTGGCCAGCGGGGTGCCCTCGAAGGGGATCAGGAAGTTGACCGGCACCGAGTCCGGGTCCAGCTCGCGCAGCGCGAAGACGACATCGACCAGATCCTCGTCCGACTCGCCCATGCCCGCGATCAGACCCGAGCAGGCGGACAGCCCGGCGGCGTGCGCCTTCTGGACGGTGTCGACGCGGTCGGCGTACGTATGGGTGGTCGTGATGTCCCCGTACGTGCCCTCACTGGTGTTGAGGTTGTGGTTGTACGCGTCCGCGCCCGCCGCCCGCAGCCGCTCGGCCTGGCCGTCCGAGAGCAGGCCGAGGCAGGCGCAGACCTCGACGCCCTCGTTCTGCTCCTTGATCGCCTCGATGGTCTGCCCGACCCGGTCCACGTCCCGGTCGGTCGGCCCGCGCCCGCTGGCCACCAGGCAGACCCGCTTGGCGCCGCCCGCGACCCCGGCGGCGGCGGCCTTGGACGCCTCGTCGGGCTTGAGCCAGGTGTACTTGAGGATCTCGGCCTTGGAGCCCAGCCGCTGCGAGCAGTACGAGCAGTCCTCGGGACACAGCCCGGACTTCAGATTGACCAGGTAGTTGAGCTTCACCCGGCGGCCGAACCACTGGCGGCGCACCTTGCCGGCCGCGGCCACCACGTCCAGCAGGTCGTCGTCGGAGGTCGCGAGCACGGCCAGCGCCTCGTCCCGGGTGGGCAGCTCTCGTCGCAGCCCCTTGTCGACCAGTGTCTTCAGCAGATCCATAGCCGCGATCCTGACGCAATGCACCGCTCCGGGCCAAGGCCGGAAGCCACAACACCGGGGGAGCAGGGGTGTGGGCATCCCCACACGCCGTCACCACGACATGACCGATACGTTGCTGCCAGGGCGTCGCGAGAGCCCCCCGAGCCTTCCCCGAGCCCTTCCGAGCGCCCTCCGACCGACCAGGGACGACCATGAGCCGCGGCACCTCCGATCCCTTCCACTGGCTCGACGAGCAGGCCGGCCTGCGCCGCAGCGCCGGTCTGGTGCGCACCCTGCGCCCGCGCCCGGCCGACTCGCCGCTGCTGGATCTGGCGAGCAACGACTACCTGGGCCTGGCCCGGCACCCGGAAGTCACCCGATCGGGTGCCGACGCCTGCCTGCGCTGGGGCGCGGGCGCCACCGGCTCGCGGCTGGTCAGCGGAAGCACCGAGCTGCACGCCGAGCTGGAACGCGAACTCGCCGCCTTCTGCGGTTTCGAGGCGGCCCTCGTCCTCGCCTCCGGCTACGCGGCCAATCTGGCCGCCGTCACCGCGCTCACCGGCCCGGACACCCTGGTCGTCGCGGACAGCGCCAACCACGCCTCGCTCATCGACGGCTGCCGGCTCTCCCGTGCGTCGAGAGAGGTCGTCCCCCACACCGACCCGGACGCGGTGCGCAAGGCGCTGGACGGCCACGACGGCCCGGCCGTCGCCGTAACGGACTCGGTCTTCTCGGTGGACGGCGACGCCGCACCGCTGCCGGCGCTGGCCGCCGCCTGCCGTGAGCACGGCGCGGCCCTGCTGGTGGACGACGCCCACGGGCTCGGGGTGCTCGGCGCGGGCGGGCGGGGTGCGGCGGACGCGGCCGGGCTGGCCGGGGCGCCCGACCTGGTCTGTACGGCCACGCTGTCCAAGTCGCTGGGCAGCCAGGGCGGCGTTGTCCTCGGCCCGGCGCGGGTGATCGAGCACCTGGTCAACTCGGCCCGCACCTTCATCTTCGACACCGGACTGGCCCCGGCCGCCGCCGGTGCCGCGCTCGGCGCGCTGCGGCTGCTGAAGCGTGAGCCGCAGCGTGCCGAACGGGCCCGTGCGGTCGCCCGTGAGCTGTACGGCCGGCTGACCGCCGAGGGGCTGGAAGCGGTCAGGCCGGACGCCTGCGTGGTGTCGGTGCGTGCCCCCTCACCGGAGGCGGCGGTGCGCTGGGCGGCGGACTGCCGCACCGAGGGTCTCTCGGTCGGCTGCTTCCGTCCGCCGTCCGTGCCGGACGGGGTCTCCCGGCTGCGGCTCACCGCGCGCGCGGACCTGACGGACCGACAGATCGCCGATGCCGTCGGGACGATCGTGCGCACGGCGCCGCGCGGCTGATCTCAGCTGCGGTTCAAAGGAGCGAGCGCAGGAACTCGTTCCAGGCGGCAGGCCCGAAGAGCAGTGCGGGTCCCTCAGGGGCCTTGGAGTCGCGTACGGCCAGCTGCCCTGAGCGCAGACGGGCCGTCTCGACACAGTTGTTCGCCGCTGTGCTGTGGCGGCTGCGGTGCCACAGCGTCTCGGCGAGGAGAAGAGCCTTGCTGGACGATACGTACCGGGGCTGTGCGGGTGGCATGGTGCGTGCCTCCTTAAACGCCTTTGCCGGTCCCGGCGATGCTGGAGATGAGAGCCAACGAGTCTTCGTGCGGCAGGGCGTGGGAGTGCAATCGGTCGAACGCGGCGCTGTACGCCCTGATGTCTTCTTTCCGATCCAGATAGAGACTACTCATCAAATGGTCGAGAACAACAACGTCCAGATCAGCAATGCGCGGAAATGAGAAGATTACGAAAGGCCCGGTAACCCCGATGTGACCGCCCGCCGAGAAAGGCAGCACCTGGAGCCGCACGTGCGGCAGTGACCCGATGCAGACGAGATGGCGTAATTGCGCCGCCATTACCTCCGGCCCGCCCACCACGCGCCGCAGTACCGCCTCGTCCAGCACCGCCCACAGCTCCAGCGGCGGATCCGCCCGTAGCACCACCTGCCGCGCGATCCGTACGTCCACCAGCGCCTCCACCTGGCGCGGCCCCAACTGCGGCAGCACCGAACGGGTCAGCTCCCGGGCGTACTGGGGTGTCTGCAGCAACCCCGGCACCACCGTGGTCTCCAGCGTCCGGGCCCGGAGTGCGTCCGTTTCCAGAGTGATGAAGTCGCGATATGCCGCAGGCAATACCTCCCGGTACTCCTGCCACCACCCACCCCGTGCGCCCTCACCGGCCAGAGCGTCGAGCAACTCCCGTAATTCCGGATCTCTTACCCCGTACGCGTCCAGCAGCGCGGCCACGTCCTCGGGGCGTACGCTGCTGCGCCCGGTCTCGATCCGGCTCACCTTCGACTGGTGCCAGCCGACCAGTCGGGCAGCGTCGCCACTGGTCAGCCCGGCCTGATCGCGCTGGCGGCGCAGCTCGGTGCCGAGCTTGCGGCGGCGTACGGCGGGCATGTGCTGCATGCTGGGTCACTCCTCCTGGGCGCGGCTCGTCGGGGGCGCCGCGCGCCGCTGCGAAGTCTGCCGCGCAATTACGCTCTCGCGTAGCAGAGTTCACCGCTTTGAGGGACAGATATATGCATAACGCTGTGGACGGACCGGAATAACGGCACGATGAGTACACCCCGGCGCGAAGCACCCGTCCCTGGACGTACCGCACGCCGGGGTCACCGGTCACGGCGGAAAGGGACAGCGTCGCCATGGCAGACCACCAGGAAGCATCCGTCACCCTGCCGAGCGACCCCGCCTCGGTGCCCGCGGCGCGGCGCTACGTCTGTGAACTGCTCACCGAATGGGGGATGTCCGACACCGCGCCCGCCGTCGACGCCGTGCGGCTGATCGTGTCCGAGTTGGCCACCAACGCCGTGCTGCACACCTTCGGCCAGTCCCCGACCTTCACCGTCGACGTCGTCCTCGACCGCGACGAGCGGCTGCGCATCGGCGTCACCGACAGCCACCCCCGCTGGCCCCAACGCCTGCCCGCCGCCGTCCAGCAGGACAACGGGCGCGGCATGGTGATCGTCCGCCACCTCGCCGCCGAATCCGGCGGCAAGCTCCTCGTCACCCCAACGGACGAAGGCGGCAAGACGGTCTGGATCACTCTTCCGTGGCGCCTGCCCGTCCAGTGACCCGCGCCGCCGTCCGGGTCCCGCTCAGCCGACCAGCAGCGCCTCGGCGCCCATCGGCACGTACCCGGCGGCCAGCAGGGCCCGTACGCTCGCGGCGTTGCCCGGCGCGATCTGGGCCCACAGCGGCTCCCCGTCCGGCACCAGGTGCCGGGCGGCCAGCGCCAGCCGGCGGCCCAGGCCGGCGCCGCGGGCCTGGGGCTCGACCTCGACGGCGACCTCCCAGCGGCCGGCGACGCCGCGCCCGATCAGCAGGGTGCCGCCGGGCACGGTCCAGGCCCGTATGTCGTCGCGGTGGTGCAGCGCTCGCGTGATCCTGGGGTGGGTGCGGTCCTCGGTGGGCCTCAGGGCGAGGCCGAGCCCGGACTGGGGCGGCCCCGGCAGGGCGGAGGTGAGGGTCAGCAGGTCGATGTTGTTGACCTGCCGCCCGAGGCGCTCGCACAGCGCGGTGAGGAACGGCGGATTGAGCGGGGCCGAGAAGTCGCCGGGCGGCAGCAGAGAGCGGATCCACCGGGGGTCCGCGTCCGCGAACACCACGGCGTGCGCGGTGAGGTTGAGGACCCCGGCGTCGCGCGGTGAGGGCTGCGCGACCACGGTCACGCCGCCGTCCGCGGGCGGGAAGACGCCTTTCGCGGCGTCGGCCAGGATCTGTTCCAGGCTCAAGCGGGGACTCCTCGTGGCAGGGGAGCCGGAGGTGCGGGCCCTGCACCTCCGGCTCACGCTCACGTCATCTCAGCACATCAGCTCACCCGCCCGTACCAGACGCTGCGGGTCCAGATCTTCTCCAGCCGCACTTTGGTGCCGGGCTTGGGGGAGTGCCAGATCTTGTTGTGACCCGCGTAGATGCCTACGTGGTAGACGCTCCGCCCGGAGTGGAAGAACACCAGGTCGCCCACCTTGCGGTGAGACGCGGAGAGGTGATGCGACTTGTTGTACTGGGACGCCGCCGTACGCGGCAGCTTCTTGCCCGCCCTCTTGTAGGAGTAGAGGACGAGCCCGGAGCAGTCGAACCTCTTCGGTCCGGCGGCTCCGTACTTGTAGGGCGATCCCTTCTTCGACGCGGCGATGTTGAGTGCCTTGATGGAGAGTGTCGCCGCGTCCGCCTGCGAGCCGAGACCCGGCAGAAGCGCCGGGATGGCCATCGCTGCGGCGGTGAGAGCCGAGGTGGCCCCCACCCTGGACAGAAGTGCGGACACGCCAGTTCGCGCAGTCATGCGCAACCCTTCGTCGACCGCCTGCGAAGGATGACCTGTCGGGTTCGGGCAGGCGAAGATGCCCGGCCGCTGATGCGGCTTCACCCCAAGGGGACGGCCCGGTGGGTACCGGTCGGCCCCGTCATGCCTGGGTCCTCCGTTCCTGCCGATGCAACCGTGTCGACCTGGCATCCGGGAGGCGGCAGGACTCGGCGTCCACCCGGACCGCCCCGCCGGGTTGGCGGGGGCTTGTCGTCGAAGGGATGGTCACCCATTGAACCGGCTGATACATAACTCAAACGGTCGAATGTGAGCCTCTTCACGGCTCACCTATTCGGGTGGACTTCTGTTCTACGCACCCTCATTGGCCACCCGGAGGGAGTCGCGCACCAGGGACGCAGCGCTGTCCCGCGCGCCCCGTGCGGCCGCTTTGTGCAACTTCTGCCCTGTGCTGCGCCTACGCCGCACTCCACCATTCGGGTGACGCCGTGTGGTGCCCCGTCGGCTCCCGCAGGGCCCTGCCGGATGCCTCAGCGCGGCGGATCGGGCGGCAGGGCCACCTGGCCCGCACGCCGCTCCCCGTCGAGCACGCGCAGGGCGCGGTCCAGGGTCGCGGTGTGCAGTTCGTTCTCGCCGCGCGTGTGCATCAGCGTCAGTGCGTCCCGCAGCTCGGCGGCCCGCGACACCAGCGCCTGCGCCGCGCGCAGCCCGCTGTAGGTGTCCCTGGACCGGGCCGGATTGATCCTTCCCAGCAGATCGACGACGGCCAGATAGGCGTCGATCAGCTCACCCTCGGCCCGCGTCAGCGCGGGCAGCGGCGGCGGTTCCGGCACCACCGCGGTCACCCGGTCTTGCGGCTGAGGGTGATCTGGTCCACCAGTCCGTAGGCGAGCGCGGCCTCGGCGTCCAGGAAGCAGTCGCGCTCGATGTCGGCCCGGATGCGCTCGACGCCCCGCCCGGTGTGCTGGTCCAGCAGCTGCTCCAGCAGCTCGCGCATCCGCTCGATCTCCCGTGCCTGGATGGCCAGATCGGTGGTCTGACCCTGGATCACATCGCCGAACGCCGGCTGGTGGATGAGGATCCGGGCCCCGGGGGTCGCCAGCCGCTTGCCCGGCGCGCCGGCCGCCAGCAGTACGGCGGCGGCCGAGGCGGCCTGGCCGATGCAGACCGTCGACACGTCGCAGGTGACGAACTGCATCGTGTCGTAGATCGCCGTCATCGCGGTGAACGAGCCGCCGGGGGAGTTGATGTAGAGGTTGATGTCCTGGTCCGGGGCCGCGCTCTCCAGCTGGATGAGCTGCGCCATCACGTCGTTGGCCGAGGTGTCGTCGATCGGGGTGCCGAGGATGATGATCCGCTCCTGGAGGAGCTTGGAGTACGGGTCCATGGTGCGCACCCCGCTACTGGTGCGTTCACTGAACTCCGGCAGGACGTGGCGGGCGGTCGGGCGAAGCATCGCTGCACCTCCGTGCGTAAAAAATGTACAGGACGTACATCCGGTTATGATGGTGAGCATGGCCCATGAAGTCCCGGTGACACAAGCGCGTGCCGAGCTCGCGGAACTGATCAACCGCGTTGTCTACGGCGGTGAACGCGTGGTCCTGACCCGCCACGGCAAGCCGCTCGTCGCCCTCGTGTCGGCCGCTGACCTGGAACGACTCCAGGAGCTCGAGCTCCCGGAGGAGGAGCAGGTGATCAGTACGGTCTCCGCCGTCCGCCCCGCGGCGTCCGCCACGGGCGAACGCCGCCGCTTCGGCATCGCGGCCGAGCACCGCTCCCCTCATTAGCGGCGAGTTCGCCGCCGCTGCGCTCAGCCGCTGTCTCCTCTTTTTGGGGGCTCGGTTCGCCGCCGCTGCGCTCAGCTGCTGTCGACGGTCGACGTGCTCGGTCGCTCGTGCCTCGCTCCCTGTGCGCGCTCTCCCTTTCGACAGCGGCCGCTCCGCTTTGGCTCACTCGCCGAGGTACGCCGTGATCCCGGGTTGCCGTCCGCCGGTGCTGTGCACGTAACGTGAATTAACGCTGCCGTAATGGCTTCGAACTAGCCTGCGACTTCCGGATAACGGAAGCCAGGATCCGTAAATGTGAGGTGTGGCCATGCAACTGACTCCCCACGAGCAGGAACGACTGCTCATCCACGTCGCCGCCGACGTGGCGGAGAAGCGGCGGGCCAGGGGACTCAGGCTGAACCACCCCGAGGCGATCGCGCTGATCACCTCGCACATCCTGGAAGGCGCCCGCGACGGCCGCACCGTCGCCGAGCTCATGGCGTCCGGCCGCAAGGTCCTCACCCGCGCCGACGTCATGGAGGGCATCCCCGAGATGATCCACGACGTCCAGGTCGAGGCGACCTTCCCGGACGGCACCAAGCTCGTCACCGTCCACGACCCGATCGCCTGAGGAGGACGGCAGCATGATCCCCGGAGAGATCCTCTACGCAGACGAGCCGGTCGTCCTGAACCCCGGCAAGCCGGTCACCACCCTGACCGTCGTCAACTCGGCCGACCGTCCCATCCAGGTCGGCTCCCACTACCACTTCGCCGAGGCCAACCCCGGCCTCGACTTCGACCGCGCCGCCGCCCGCGGCAAGCGCCTGGCCATCGCCGCCGGCACCGCCGTGCGCTTCGAGCCCGGCATCCCGGCCGAGGTCGACCTGGTGCCGCTCGGCGGCGAACGCGTCGTAGCAGGCCTGCGCGGCGAGACCGGAGGTTCCCTCGATGCCTGAGCTGTCCCGCGCCGTATACGCCGACCTCTTCGGGCCCACGACGGGCGACCGTATACGACTCGCCGACACCGACCTCCTCATCGAGGTCGAGAAGGATCTCTCCGGCGGCCCCGGCAACTCCGGCGACGAAGTCGTCTTCGGCGGCGGCAAGGTCATCCGCGAGTCCATGGGCCAGTCACGCGCTACGCGCGCAGACGGCACCCCCGACACCGTGATCACCGGCGCGGTCATCCTGGACCACTGGGGCATCGTCAAGGCCGACATCGGCATCCGTGACGGCCGGATCACCGCCATCGGCAAGGCCGGCAACCCCGAGACGATGGACGGCGTCCACCCGGACCTCGTCATCGGCCCCGAGACCGAGATCATCGCCGGCAACGGCAAGATCGTCACGTCCGGCGCGATCGACGCCCACGTCCACTTCATCTCCCCGACCATCGTCGACGAGGCGCTGTCCGCGGGCATCACCACCATCGTCGGCGGCGGCACCGGCCCCGCCGAGGGCACCAAGGCCACCACCATCACCCCCGGCTCCTGGCACCTGGCCCGGATGTTCGAGGCGCTGGAGCACTACCCGGTCAACTTCGGCCTCCTCGGCAAGGGCAACACCGTCTCGACGGAGTCGATGCACGCCCAGCTGCGCGGCGGCGCCCTCGGCTTCAAGATCCACGAGGACTGGGGCTCCACCCCCGCCGCCATCGACGCCTGCCTCCGCGTCTGTGAGGCCACCGGCGCCCAGCTCGCCATCCACACCGACACCCTCAACGAGGCCGGTTTCGTCGAGGACACCCTCGCCGCGATCGCCGGGCGCGGCATCCACGCGTACCACACCGAGGGCGCGGGCGGCGGGCACGCGCCCGACATCATCACCGTCGTCTCGCAGCCCAACGTCCTCCCGTCCTCGACGAACCCGACCCGCCCGCACACCGTCAACACGCTCGACGAGCACCTCGACATGCTGATGGTCTGCCACCACCTCAACGCCGCCGTGCCCGAGGACCTCGCCTTCGCCGAGTCCCGCATCCGGCCCAGCACCATCGCCGCCGAGGACTTCCTCCACGACATGGGCGCGATCTCGATCATCTCCTCCGACTCCCAGGCCATGGGCCGGGTCGGCGAGGTCATCCTGCGCACCTGGCAGACGGCCCACGTCATGAAGAAGCGCCGCGGATCCCTCCCGGGCGACGGCCGGGCCGACAACCTCCGGGCCCGTCGCTATGTCGCCAAATACACCATCAACCCCGCCGTCGCCCAGGGCCTCGACGCGGAGGTCGGCTCCGTCGAAACCGGCAAGCTCGCCGACCTCGTCCTGTGGGACCCCGCCTTCTTCGGCGTGAAGCCCCAGCTCGTCATCAAGGGCGGCCAGATCGCCTACGCCCAGATGGGCGACGCCAACGCTTCCATCCCCACGCCCCAGCCCGTCATGCCCCGCCCCATGTTCGGCGCGATCGGCCGCGCCCCCGCCGCGAACTCGTTCAACTTCGTCACCCAGACGGCCCTGGACGACGGCCTTGAGGCGCGGCTGGGGCTCGGCAAGAAGCTCGTCGCCATTCGCAACACGCGCGCCGTCACCAAGGCCGACATGCGGGAGAACGACGCCCTGCCGCGGGTCGAGGTCGACCCCGACACGTTCACCGTCCGGATCGACGGCGACGTCATCGACCCGGCTCCGGCCGCGGAGCTCCCGATGGCCCAGCGGTACTTCCTGTTCTGATGGACGGCATCTGTGACCGCTAGCCGAAAAGCCGCGCTCCTCGTCCTCGCCGACGGCCGTTTTCCCGCGGGCGGCCACGCCCACAGCGGCGGCGCCGAAGCCGCCGTCAAGGCCGGCCGGATCACCGGCCCCGGCACGCTGGAGGCGTTCTGCCGGGGCAGGCTGCACACCTCGGGACTGGTCGCGGCGGCACTGGCCGCCGCCGCGACCGCAGGCGTGGACCCGCAGGCCCTGGACGAGGCGGCCGACGCCCGCACGCCCTCACCGGCGCTGCGCGCCACGGCCCGCAAGCTGGGCCGGCAGATGCTGAGGGCGGCCAGAGCGGCCTGGCCGTCGCCGGAGCTGGAGGCGCTCGCCGCCGCCCTCCCGCAGGGCGCTCACCAGCCCGTCGTGCTGGGCCTGACCGCCCGCGCGGCCGGGCTCACGCCGGCCGACGCGGCGCAGGTGGCGGCGTACGAGTCCGTGACGGGGCCGGCGACGGCCGCCGTACGCTTGCTGAGCCTGGACCCGTTCGCGGTGACGGCGGTGCTGGCCCGCCTGACCGCCGACCTGGACGATGTCGCGGCGCGGGCCGCCGTCGCGGCGGCCAACGCCCTGGAGGAGGGCGTGGACGCGCTGCCCGCCGCGTCCGCGCCGCTGCTGGACATCTACGCGGAGCAGCACGCCGCGTGGCCCGTACGCCTCTTCGCTTCCTGACGCAGCTTCCTGACAAACCCCGGAGCCGACCATGCACCTCGATCACGACCACGACTACCCCGAGCGCTACACGTACGGCAGCCCTGCCACCCGCCCGGACGGCAGCCGCCGGGCGCTGCGCATCGGCCTGGGCGGACCGGTCGGCTCGGGGAAGACGGCCACCGTCGCCGCGCTGTGCCGGGCCCTGCGGGACTCGCTGTCGATCGCCGTGGTCACCAACGACATCTACACCCGCGAGGACGCCGAGTACCTGCTCCGCGAGGCCGTCCTGCCGCCCGAGCGGATCAGCGCGGTCGAGACGGGCGCCTGCCCGCACACCGCGATCCGGGACGACATCTCCGCCAACCTGGAGGCCGTGGAGGACCTGGAGGAGAAGGTCGGCCCACTGGACCTGATCCTGGTCGAGTCCGGCGGCGACAATCTCACCGCGACCTTCTCCAAGGGCCTGGTCGACGCCCAGATCTTCGTCATCGACGTCGCGGGCGGCGACGACATCCCCCGCAAGGGCGGTCCGGGCGTGACCACGGCCGACCTGCTGGTCGTCAACAAGACCGACCTCGCCCCCTACGTCGGCTCGGACCTGGAGCGGATGGCCAGCGACGCCAAGGCCCAGCGCGGCGACCTGCCGGTGGCCTTCACCTCGCTCGTCGCCGCGAACGGCGTCGCGCCCGTCGCCGACTGGATCCACGAGCGGCTCGCGGCCTGGACCACGGTCCCGGCGTGAGCGGCGTCCAGGCCACCGCCCGCATCAGGGCGGTCGCCGACGGCCGCGGCGGCACCGCGCTCCCGCTCCTCACCGGCGAGGGCCCGCTCGCCCCGCGCCGTACGCGCTCCACCGGGCCGCACGAGGCCCACGTCACCCTCGTCGGCGCGATGAGCGCGCCGCTGGGCGGTGACCGGCTGGCCGTGGAGGCCGTGGTCGAGCCCGGTGCGGTCCTGCGCGTCGGGTCGGCGGCGGCCACCGTGTCGCTGCCGGGCCGCACCGGCGAGCGGGCGCACTACGACGTACGCCTCACCGTCGGTGAGGGCGCCGAACTGCACTGGCTGCCCGAGCCGCTCATCGCCGCCGGGGGCAGCGACCTGCGCATGACCACGACCGTCGAACTCGCCCCCGGGGCACGCCTGGTGCTGCGCGAGGAGCAGATCCTCGGCCGCACCGGCGAGCAGACGGGACGCCTCACCACCCGCCTGACCGTCCGCCTTGCCGGCCGCCCGCTGCTGGACCAGGAGCTGTCCTTCGGCCCCGACGTCCCCGGCTGGCCGGGATCGGCCGTGCTGCACACCCACCGCGCGGCGGGCCAGCTGCTGCTCGTGGACCCGGAGTACGCGGACAAGCCCCTGAACGCCCGGATCCTGTCCGCCGACCCGGCCGAGGGCGAGGCGGTCCTGACCCCGCTGGCCGGCCCCGCCGCGCTGGTCACCGCCGTAGCGCCGGACGGGCTGCGGGTGCGCCGGCTGCTCTCCGCTAGCGTGGCCCCGTGACCTCCACTTCGATCAACAACGAGTCCCCCGGGCGCCAGGGCCCTTCGGCCACCACCGAGGCCGACCCGGAGCGCGTCGGCGCCGTCCGCATGGAGTACGCGCCGGCCCACGACGGCGACCCCGACCCCGGCGAAATCGTCTGGACCTGGGTGCCCTTCGAGGAGAACGACGGCCGCGGCAAGGACCGCCCGGTCCTGGTCGTCGCCCGCGAGCGCGCCGGCACCCTGCTCGCCGTCCAGCTCTCCAGCAAGGAGCACAACGACGACCAGGAATGGCAGCCCATCGGCATCGGCCCCTGGGACCGTACCGGCCGCCCCTCCTGGGTCAACCTCGACCGCGTGCTGCGCGTCCACCCCGACGGCATGCGCCGCGAGGCCTGCGCGCTGGACCGGGGCCGCTTCAACCTGGTCGCCAACCGCCTGAAGGACCGTTACGGCTGGCGCTGAACGACAGGGCCGGGGCAGGGCGGGGGAAAACCCTCGCCTTTGCCAACCGGCCCGCGAACCCTGCCCGTTGTCTGTGAACGTCAGTACCGTGAGGACGACAGACAGACAACCAGGGGGAACATCGTGAGACGCATCGCCGTGCTCGGCGTGACCGGCGCGCTGATAACCGGCGCCGTGGCGGCCGCCGCACCGACCACGGCCACGGCAACGGCCGCCTCCGCCGGACGCAGCGCCGGCGCGTACGGCGGCCGGGCCGAGGCGTACGGCGTGACGGTCGCGGCGGCCCGGGCCGCGAAGGCGGGGATCGACTGGGCGGCGTGTCCGGCGGACTGGGGATTCGAGTCGCCCATCGTGTGCGGCTATGTCACCGTCCCGGTGGACTACGCGAAGCCGAACGGCAAGACGATCAAGATAGCCGTCGACCGCATCGGCAACACCGGCACCGCCGCCGAGCGCCAGGGCGCGCTGATCTACAACCCCGGTGGCCCCGGCGGCTCGGGCATGCGCTTCCCGCGCCGGGTCACCACCAAGAGCGCCATCTGGGCGGACACCGCCAAGGCGTACGACTTCGTGGGCTTCGACCCGCGCGGCGTCGGCCACTCCGCGCCCATCTCCTGCGCCGACCCCCAGGAGTTCGTGAAGGCGCCCAAGGCCGACCCGGTCCCGGACACCGAGGCCGACAAGACCGCCCAGCGCAAGCTGGCCAAGGAGTACGCGCAGGGCTGCGTCGAGCGCACCGGCCGCGCGATGCTGTCGCAGATGACCACCGCGAACACCGCCCGGGACATCGACGTCATCCGTGCCGCCCTCGGCGAGAAGAAGCTCAACTACCTCGGCGTTTCCTACGGCACCTACCTCGGCGCCGTCTACGCGACGCTCTTCCCGGCCCACGTTCGCCGCATGATCGTGGACAGCGTGGTCAACCCGGCCCGGGACCAGATCTGGTACCAGAACAACCTGGACCAGGACGTGGCCTTCCAGGGTCGGTGGGACGACTGGGAGGCGTGGGTCGCGAAGTACGACTCCGTCTACCACCTCGGGGACACCCCGGCGAAGGTCCAGGCCGGTTGGGAGACCCTGCGGGCCGCCGCGAAGGCGAACCCGATCGGCGGGGTCGTCGGCCCGGCCGAGCTGCTCGGCTTCTTCCAGAGCGCGCCGTACTACGACTCGTCGTGGGCGACCGTGGCCGGTGTGTGGAGCAAGTACGCCGCCGGTGACACCCAGGCGCTCGTCGACGCGGCCGCCCCGGACCTCAGCGACACCGCCGGCAACATCACCTCGGAGAACGGCAACGCCGTCTACACCGCGGTTGAGTGCACCGACGCCAAGTGGCCGACCAGCTGGAAGAAGTGGGACCGCGACAACACCGCGCTGCACGCCAAGTACCCCTTCCTGACCTGGGCCAACGCCTGGATGAACCTGCCCTGCGCCACCTGGGGTGTGCCCCAGCAGACCCCGGTCGAGGTGCGTACGGGCAAGGGCCTGCCCAAGGTCCTGATCGTGCAGAGCACCCGTGACGCGGCGACCCCGTACTCCGGCGCCGTCGAACTGCACCACCGGCTCAAGGGCTCGGAGCTCATCACCGAGAAGGACGCCGGCTCCCACGGTGTCACCGGCCTGGTCAACTCCTGCATCAACGACCGCGTGACCGCCTACCTGGTGAGCGGCACGCTCGACGGCAAGGACGTGACGTGCACCCCGCACGCCACGCCCGTCCCGCCGGCCGCCGGCTGACACAGGCCCTGGCGCGCCAACTCAGGTTCCGGTCCGTCCCGATGGGGGCGGACCGGACCTTTTTGTCACTTGTGATGAATCAATGATTCATCTTGTGCGCGGAAATTGGTGGCTCATATCATCTGGAGCGCTGTGTCTCAGGAGCACGGAATCCGCCGTCCGACAGGAGTTCCGCATGAGCACGATCCGCCGATTTCTGCTGCCGTTCGTCGCGGCCCTCGCCATGGCCCTGGGGATCATGCCCGCCGGGCCGCCGGGCGCCGCCGCCGCGCAGAGCGCCAGACCCTGGACCGTACCGGCGCTGAAACAGTGGACCGGCGCCGCCGGGTCCTTCACCGCCGGCCCCGCCACCCGCGTCATCGCCGCCGACCCGGCGCTCGCGGCCACCGCCCGGACCTTCGCCGCCGACCTGTCCGAACTCACCGGGCACCATGTCCGGGTGGGGCGGGGCGCACCGCGCCCGCACGACATCGTGCTGCGCACCGACACCTCCGTACGGCCCAGAGCCGAGGGATACACCCTCACGATCGGCGCCACCGCAGTGATCGCCGGAGCCACCGGCGAGGGCGTGTTCTGGGGCACCCGCTCGATGCTGCAACTGCTCACCCAGGGCCTCACGGTCCCGGCGGGCTCGGCGAAGGACTGGCCGGACTATCCGTATCGCGGCATCTCGGTCTGCAACTGCGCCAAGTTCTTCTCCGTGCCCTGGCTGCAGCGGCTCATCAAGGACATGTCGTACCTGAAGTACAACCAGCTGCACCTGGAGATGCGGATCTCCAGCACGGTCCACCCGGAGAACAACTCCACCAGCGCCCCGCTGTACTCGCCGGAGCAGGTGAAGCGGATCGTCAGCGCCGGCCGGCGCTACCACGTCCAGGTCGTCCAGCAGGTCACCTCGCCCAGCCACATGGACTACTACCTGGCCGCCCACCCCGAGCTCCAGGCCGTGGACGACACGGGCGCGGCCAAGCCGGACAAGCTGAACATGGCCGACCCCGCCGCCCTTCCGTACGTCAAGAGCCTGGTCGACGAGCAGCTGCCGCAGTTCCCCGGCACCGAGTGGTACGGCGGCGGCGACGAGTACGTCAGCAGCGCCGCCGACTACGAGAAGTACCCCGAGCTGGTCAAGTGGACGCAGAGCCAGGCCGGTTCGGGCGCCCCCGCCGCGGACTCCTGGGTGCTGTGGCAGAACCGGATCCACAAGTACATCGCGGCCAAGCACCGCACCCTGCACGTCTGGAACGACCAGTACTTCACCGGGATGCCGACCAAGCTGGACCCGGGCGTCGTCGTCGACTACTGGATCAAGCAGGACGGCCGCATGACCCCGGCCCAGATCAGCGCCAACGGCAACGACATCGTCAACGTCTCGGACTCCCTCTACTACGCCGAGGGCGGCCCGCCCAACGCCCAGTGGATCTACGAGACCTTCACCCCGGGCCTGTTCAGCGGCGGCCAGACCCTCCCCGCCGACGACCCGCACCTGCTCGGTTCGGCGATGGGCGTATGGCCCGCCGCACACGGCGACAGCCAGGCACAGACCGAGCAGGGCATGTTCGGCCCGCTGCGGGCGCTGGCGCAGAAGAACTGGGGCGGCACCCCGCTCGTCGCCTCCTACGCCGACTTCCAGACCGTCGAGCAGGCCATCGGCCACGCGCCGGGCTACACGCACTCCGGCGCCGTCACGGCGGACAAGGTCTACACCCTGCGCGCGGCGAGCGGTTCGTACGCCCTCGCGAGCGGGGCCGAGGACCGCAGGGGATCCGTCGTCACCGGCGCCGCGCCCGGCGGCACCGGCGACTGGCTGCTCACCGAGGACTCCGAGGGCGTCTACACGCTCCGCTCGGCGGCGGACGGCCGCTGCGCGACGGTGGCCGGTGAGTCGTACGGCCAGGACGCGCAGATCGTCACCACGGACTGCGACTCCTTGCCCGACAGCCAGAAATGGCTTGCCGAGCAGACCTCGTCGGGACTGATCCTGCGGTCGGTCCTCAGCGGCCGGGTGCTCACCGCGCCGGCCGGCGCCGCGGGCTCGGCGTTCGTACAGCGCTACGACACCGGCGCCGCCGGGCAGCGATGGACGCTGCGGGCCGCGGCCTCCCAGGTGGCGGCCGTGCTCACCCCGGCCGACGCGGTGGTTCCCGCCGGCGGCCGCACCACGGCCTCGGCGTCGGTGACCAACTACGGGAGCGGGCCGGTGTCCCTGACGGACGTCTCGCTGCGCATGCCGGACGGCTGGACGGCCGATCAGACCGGTACCACGCCCTCGCGGCTGGAGGCCGGGATGAGCGCCACCCTGAAGTGGACGGTGACCGCACCCGAGGACGTGACGACCGACTTCACGCAGCTGCGCGCCGTCATCAGCGGCAGCGGCTTCGACGCGGGCGCGACCGGCACCGTCATGACCACCGCCGCGAGTCTGAAGGACGCCACCGCGTTCGACGCCGACTTCGTCTCCGGCACCGTGACCCCCATCGACCTGGCCACCAACACCACGGGCGACGCCATCGCCGTCGGCAAGCTGCCCGGCACGGTCATCGCCGACCCCTCGGGCAGCACGCTCTACGTCGCCAACCAGGGGTCCGCGTCGGTCACCGTGATCGACACCGCCACCCGCAGGGTCACGGCGACCGTACCGATGGGCACCACCCCGGCCGGCCTCGCCCTGTCACCCGACGGAAAGACGCTCTGGGCCTCCGCCTACAGCGACAACGCCGTCCAGCCCATCGACCTCGCCACTCTCACCGCCGGCCCCGAGATCCCTGTCGCCGCCGGCCCGGAGAACGTCACCATCAGCCCGGACGGCAGCACCCTGTGGGTCGCCTGCCGCAGCGGCAACGCGGTCGTCCCGGTCGACACCGCCTCCCGTACCGCGCAGACCCCGATCCCGGTCGCCGACAGCCCGTTCGGCATCACGATCAGCCAGGACGGCAGCACGGTCTACGTGGGGCAGCAGACCGCCCGTACGGTCCTGCCCATCTCCACCGCCACCCGGCAGCCGGGAACCCCGATCGACGTCGGCGGCGCGCCCTTCGGGCTCACGGTCAGCCCGGACGGGAAGACCCTGGCGGTGGGCGTGAACAACGCCTACACCGCGGTCTTCGTCGACCTCGCCACGGGCAGGGTGGCCCGGACCGTCCTGCTGGCCCTGCAGCCCACGCAGGTCGCCTTCAGCGCCGACGGGACGGTGGCCTACGCGGCCGTCGGGGCGGTCAACGAGGTGGTGCCGATCGTGATGTCCAGCGGGGAGACCGGCCCGGCGATCAAGGTCGGCACGTATCCGATCGGGATCACGGTCGTCGGCTAGTTGTTCTCAGTTGCCGGACGGGCCCCGGGTCGCCGGGGCCCGTCCGGAGTTTCGGTTGAATCATTCCTTGAGTGCGTTGACTTTCGGCTCGATAAACCAAAAGATGTCAAGGGTGACCCGACTCGCGCCCGCCGCATCCGCCCCGTCCCTGCCCGCCGACCTCGACGAGGCCGCGCACCGCTGCCTGGTGGCCGGATTCGACGGCACCACCACCGTCCCGGACCCGCTGAAGCGGCTGATCGAACGCGGCCTGGGCGGCGTCATCCTCTTCACCCGCAATGTCCGGGACGCCGGGCAGGTCCGCGCGCTCACCGACAGCCTGCGGGCCCTGCGGCCCGACCTCATGGTCGCCATCGACAACGAGGGCGGCGGCATCGGCCACCTCACCGCCGCCGGAGCACCCGAAGTGCCCGGCAACTGGGCGCTCGGAGTGGCCGACGACACCGGCCTCACCGCGCGCTGCGCCGACGCGCTCGCCGGCCACCTGGCCTCGCTCGGCATCACGGCCTCGTACGCGCCCGTCGCCGACATCCAGCACGACCCGCGCAACCCGATCGTGCGCACACGGGCCTTCGGCGTGGACCCCGCTCTCGCCGCCCGCCATCTGCGGGCCTGGATCGCCGCCACCGACGCGCGCGGCATCGCGTCCTGCGCCAAGCACTTCCCCGGGCACGGCGGCACCACCACCGACAGCCACCACGACATCGCGGTGGACCCGCGCCCGTACGAGGAGCTCGACCTGGACCCCTTCCGGGCCGCGATCGAGGCGGGCGTGCCGATGCTGATGAGCGCGCATGTGGTGTTCCCCCAGCTCGACCCGGGCCGCCCGGCGACGCTGAGCCGCCGGATCCTGACCGAACTGCTGCGCGGCGAACTGGGCTACGACGGGGTCGTGGTGACCGACGCGCTGGAGATGAAGGCCATCGCCGACAGCTACGGCGAGTCGGCCGGAGCCCGGATCGCGCTCGCGGCCGGGGCCGACCAGGTGATCGTCGCCGTACCGGAGCTGCGGACGACCCTGGAGTGCCGGGACGCGGTGCTGGGCGCGCTGGCCGACGGCCGGCTGCCCGCCGAGCGGGTCATCGAGGCGGCGGGGCGCGTCCGGCGGCTGGCCGGGCGTTACACCGCCCCGGGCGCGGATCCGGGGCCCTGGGACGCCGCGGCCGGGCTGGAGGCCGCTCGCCGGGCGGTCCGCTCCCGCCCGGTGCCCGCGGCGGTGCGCGGGGCCTTCGTCGTGGACCTGTTCCCGCCGCCGCACCCCGCGCTGAACTGGGGAGGCGAGGACTTCGCGTCCGAGGTTCAGGCCCGGGACCCGATGTCCATGGGCGTGGCGGTGACGAACCCGTCGGAGGCCGGCGGCGACCTGGCCGCCGCCCTGCTGCGGGCCGCCGCGGCCAGGCCGCTGGTGGTCGCCGAGTGCGACGCCTCGCTGTATCCGTGGCAGGCCCGGCTCCGGGACGCCCTGCTGTCCGCGCGGCCGGACGCCGTACGGGTGTTCACCGGCCTGCCGGAGCCCGGCGCCGGCGGTCACGAGATGCTGTGCACCTACGGCCGCGGCCGCACGAATCTGCGGGCCGCGGCCGAGGTGCTCACCGGATTCAGGGCCGCAGCAGCTCGGTGATCCCGCGCGCCGCCAGGTAGGGCGCGTCCTGCGCGCGGGAGGCGAGGACCACGGCGGGCCGCGCCCCCTGCTCGCGCAGCCGCATCCACGTCTCGAAGAACGCCCCGCCCGGGCCGGAGACCGACCGGGTGGCGGGCGTGCAGTCCAGCACGAGCGCCGAGTCGCGCGGTGCGGGCGCGGGTGGGTTCTTGCGCAGCTGAGCCACCGTCTCGGCGAGCGCGTGGGCGATCGGCTTGGCGGCGCCCGCCGAGTCGAACAGCCCGAGGGTGTACTCCAGCTCCGGGTAGTCCGCCAGGGAACGGTCCACGTCGTGGGAGCACCACCAGGTCACCCCCCACAGCCCGGTGCAGTCCGCCGCGTTGAGCACGGTCGCGCGGGCCAGGTCCGGGGCCGCCTCGGCCGGGATGTGCGGCTCGGGGGCGCCGGTCTCCTGCACCCACACCGGGCGGGCGGGGTCGTCGGCGTACGCCTTCGCCAGCTCGACGCCGTACTCGGCGAGGTGCAGCACCTGGGGGGAACGGGGGCCGTAGCGGCGGGCGCAGTCGCCGGAGAACACCCAGGGGTGGACGGTGGTGAGGTCGCCCTTGCGGGCGGAGGCCTCGGGGGTGAAGGGATGGTCGTCGCCGTACCAGGCGGCGTCGTACGCCGAGTGGGTGGCCAGCAGTCCGGGGCGGCCCCCCGACAGGCCGTCGCGGGCGGCGGCGAGCAGGGTGTCGAGGTAGGCGTCGACCTGCTCGACGGTGACCGGGTTGTGCTCGACCAGGTTGTTGAGCTCGTTGCCCAGCTGGAGCCCGATCAGGTTCGGCCGCCCGGCCATGGCCCGGCCGAGGACGCGCAACAGCTCGGCCTGCGCCTGCACGGCCCCGGGGTCGGTGAAGACGTTCCGCTGGTGCCAGGTCTGGGTCCACGACGGGTAGAAGTCGAAGCTCGACAGATGGCCCTGGACGCCGTCCACCATGACGTCGAGCCCCGCCTCGGCGGCCAGGTCCACGAGCCCGACGAGCTGGTCCACGGCGGCGGAGCGGATGAGGGTGCGGTTGGGCTGGAGCAGCGGCCACAGGTGGAAGACCCGGATGTGGTCCAGGCCGAGGTCCGCTATCTGGGCGAGGTCCTCGCGGGCGGCCGCCGGATCGAAGTCGTGCCACGCGTGGAACCAGCCGCGGCGCGGGGTGTAGTTGACGCCGAAGCGCGGGGGAGCACTGATGGGGTCCTCCTTCGGGGCTTGTGTCCCGTGAATGTATCAACCACCATGGTTGCCAATGAACAATAATTTGAACCAGAATCTCGTCGTCGGCCTCGACGCGGGCGGCACCCGTACCCGTGCCGTCCTCGCCCACGCGAGCGGCGCCGTGTGGTCCGAGGGCGTCGCCGGGCCGGGCAACGCCCTCACCGTCACCCCGGCGGATCTGGCCGATCACCTCGCCTGGGCCATCGGGGAAGCGGTACCGGCAGGCCTGCGCGGCCAGGTCGTGGCCGTCGGCGCGGGCTTCGCCGGTGCGGCCCGGACCCCCGACGACGAACCGGGACGGGTGGCCGCCCTGGCCGCGCTGGCCACGGCCTGCCGCCGGCTCGGCATCACCCCGGCCGTGGTCGAGGTCTGCAGCGACCTCGAAGCCTGCTTCGCCTCCGCCCCCGGCACCCCCGCCGAGGGACTGGCCCTCGTGGCCGGCACCGGCTCGGTCGCCGCCCGCATCCAGGACCGCGCCATCACCGCCACAGCCGACGGCAACGGCTGGCTGCTCGGCGACGACGGCAGCGGCTTCTGGATCGGACGCAGCGCGGTGCGCGCGGCACTGAACATGGGGCACGGGCGCGGCAGGCCCACCGCACTCACCGCCGCCGTCGGCCACGCCCTGCTGCCCGGCAGGCAGCTCCCCGAAGGCCCCGCCGAAGCCTGGTCCGACCCGCAGCGCGAGGCCTACCGGGCACGGCTGCTCCCCGCCGTCATGTCCGAGCCGCCCGTCCGGCTGGCCCGGCTCGCCCCGCTCGTCGCCGACTCCGCCCGCGACGGCGACCCGGTGGCCGCGGCGATCCTCGACGATGCCGCCGAACTCCTCGCCGACACCGTACGGACCCTGCACCCCCGCCCCGGTGAGCGCCTCGTCGGCACCGGAGGCCTCCTCGGCCCCGACGGCCCGCTGACCGCACGCCTGGCCCCGCACCTCGACGCCCTCGGCCTGCGCGCCGACTGGGCCGAGGACGGACGGCGCGGCGCGGTCGCCCTCGCCCGGATCGCGTACCGACGGCTGCCGGCATGCTGACCCCCGCTCGGGACGCCGCCAAGGACGCCGCCCTGTACCGCGACCCTCACGCCCCCGTCGACGACCGCGTCCGCGACCTGCTCGCCCGGATGACCCTGCGCGAGAAGGTCGGCCAGCTCAACCAGCGCATGTACGGCTGGGACGCCTACCGCCGTACCCCCGGCGGCTTCGAGCTCACCGACGCCCTCCACGCCGAGACCGAGCGCTTCGCCGGACTCGGCGCCCTGTACGGACTCTTCCGCGCCGACGCCTGGTCGGGCGTCGGCCCCGGCACCGGCCCCGGCGCGGACACCGGCGCCGAGCTCGCCGCCCTGGTACAGCGGCACGTTATCGCGAGCAGCCGCCTCGGCATCCCCGCACTGCTCGTCGAGGAGGTCCCGCACGGCCACATGGCCCTGGACGGCACGGTCCTCCCCGTCAACCTCGCCGTCGGCGCCACCTGGGACCCGGAGCTGTACGGCCGCGCCGCCGCCCACGCCGCCGCCGAACTGCGCGCCCGGGGCGGCCACATCGCCCTCGTCTCGGCCCTCGACATCGCCCGCGACCCCCGCTGGGGCCGCACGGAGGAGTGCTTCGGCGAGGACCCGCACCTGGCCGCCGAGCTGACCGGGGCGCTCGTACGCGGCATGCAGGGCGAATCCGGCTGCGACGGCGGGCCGTTCGCACCCGACCGGGCCGCCGTCGTCCTCAAGCACTTCGCCGGGCAGGGCGCGACCGTCGGCGGCCGCAACTCCGCCGAGACCGAGCTCGGACCGCGCGAGCTGCACGAGATCCACCTCCCCGCCGCCCGCGCCGGAGTCCGGGCCGGAGCAGCCGGCGTCATGTCCGCGTACAACGAGGTCGACGGCCTCCCCTGCACCGGCAACCGCGCCCTCCTCGACGGGCTGCTGCGCGGCCACTGGGGCTTCCAGGGCCTCGTCATGGCCGACGGCCTCGCCATCGACCGGCTCGCCCGCATCACCGGCGACCCCGTCTCGGCCGGCGCCCTCGCCCTGAACTCCGGCATCGACCTCAGCCTGTGGGACGAGGGCTTCACCCGCCTCGAGGAAGCCGTGGCCCAGGGCCTGGTGGACGAGCGCACGGTGGACGCCGCCGTCGCCCGCATCCTGCGGCTCAAGTTCCGCCTCGGCCTGTTCGAACGGCCCTACGACGCCGGTCCCCCCGCTGACCCGGCAGCCGGCCGTGAGCTGAGCACCGCGCTCGCCCGCTCCTGCGTCACCCTGCTCCACAACGACGGCGCCACGCTTCCGATCCCGCCCCGCACCGGCCGCATCGCCGTCCTCGGACCGCACGCCGCCACCACCGCCCACCAGCTCGGCGACTACACGGCCCCCCAGCGGGACGGCACAGGCACCAGCGTCCTCGACGGACTGCTCCGGCTCGCCCCGCCGGGCACCCTCGTCAGCCACGCCGCCGGCTGCGCCCTCACCGGCGGTGACACCTCCGGCATCCCCGGGGCGGTCGCCCTCGCGAGCGCGGCCGACATCGCCGTACTCGTCCTGGGCGGCAGCAGCGCCCGCACCACGGACACCCAATTCGACGCCAACGGCGCCGCCCTGGCACCGGTGTCCGAGATGACCTGCGGCGAAGGCGTCGACCTGGCCTCCCTGCGGCTCGGCGCCGCCCAGCGCGAACTCCTGCGCGCGGTCGCCGCCACCGGCACCCTGGCCGTCGTCGTACTCCTCCAGGGCCGCCCGCACGCCGTCCCCGAGGCCGCCCAGCTCGCCTCCGCGCTGCTGACGGCCTGGTACCCGGGCCCCTGGGGCGGCCAGGCCATCGCCGAGGTGCTCCTCGGCCACACCGGGCCCACCGGCCGGCTCCCCGTCTCCGTACCCAGGTCCGCCGGTCAACTGCCCGTCTACTACAACCACAAGGACACCGAGTACACCGGCTACGCCGACACCTCGGCGGATCCCCTCTACTCCTTCGGCCACGGCCTGGCCTACACCCGCTTCATCTACGGCCCGCCCCGGCTCTCGCACGCCTCGATCCCCGCCTCGGGTCAACTGACCTGCGAGGTCGCGGTGTCCAACGCCGGGCCCCTGCCCGGCCGCGCCGTCGCGCAGCTCTACGTACGGCGCCTGCGCACGCCCGTCTGGCCCCGAGCCCTGGAGCTTCGCGCGTTCCGCGCGGTCGAGCTGGCGCCCGGCGAGCGGCGCACCGTCCGCTTCGCCCTGGGCGCGGAGCAGCTTGAACAGGTCGGCCCGGACCTCCGCACCGCCGTCCTGCCCGGCACCCTGGAGATCCGCGTCGCCGCCTCCGCGCGCGACGCGCTCGCGGCGCCGCCCGCGCGGCTCCACGTCACCGGCTGACGGTGGTGTTTCCCCCCACCCCGCCCCTTCCCGAAACCGGGGGCAAGCCCCCGGACCCCCGAACGCCCTGCGGGCGTGTCCTCAAACGCCGGACGGGCTGAACTTCCCGTCCGGCCGGGAGGGGACACGCCGGGGTTCTCCCGCAGCGCGACGAGCGAGGATCCCGGGCACAAACAAGCAAGGTGCCAGAGTCGCGAGCGCCGAGGAGAGATCCCCGGTGGTGGCACCGACCCCCAGGCCAACCCAGCCCGTCCGGCGTTTGAGGACGAACCAGCAACCCCGACCGACGGCACCGAAACCGCACCGGTCAGAACTTGACCGCCCCCGACGCCACCCCCCGGTAGAACCACCGCTGGGTGATCGCGAAAAGCACCAGAACCGGCACCACCGAGATCACCGACCCCGCCATGACCACCCGCTGGTCGTAGCCGAACGAGGAGCTCTGCAGTCGCGCCAGCCCCAGCGTCAGCGTGAAGTGGCTGTCAGAGCGCAGCACGATCAGGGGCCAGAGGAAGTCGTCCCAGGCGCTGATGAAGGTGTTGATGGTGACCACCATGATCGCGCCCCACGCCGACGGCAGGTACAGATACCGGAAGCGCTGCCATTCCCCGGCGCCGTCGAGCATCGCCGAGTCCTCGATCTCGCGCGGAACCGCGAGGAACGCCCCGCGCATGAGCATGACGTTGATGGCACCGACGAACCCGGGAAGCCAGACGCCCACCAGGTTGTCGACCAGACCCAGGTCGTGGATGCTCAGGAACAGCGACACCATGATCGACTCGAAGGGGAACATCATGGAGGCGATCAGCAGGACCCAGACCGCCCGGCGGCCCTTCCAGGCGGGCTTGGAGAGCATGTAGCCGGCCGTGGTGGAGAACAGCAGCTGGCTGGTGATCGACAGGACCACCACGATGAGGCTGTTCCTGATGTACGTGTCCACCGGCACCTGGCCGAAGACCTCGCGGTAGGCCCGAAGCGTCGGGTGGTGCGGCAGCAGCGACGCGTTCTGGCCGAAGACGTCCTCGCTCGTCCCCTTCAGCGATGCCAGGAACTGCCAGACCAGCGGCCCGACGGTGATGGCCAGGACGAACAGCAGCAGCAGGTAGCGGACCACCAGCTCCCGGGGACGGCCGTAGTCCCGCCAGCGCGGACGGCGCTCGCGGCGCTCGCGGCGCTCGCCGCGGACCGCCGCCGTCCCGGTGGTGAGGCTGGTCATGACTCGTCCTCCTTCGTCAGGCGCTGCGCCAGCAGAGTCAGCCCCAGGGTCATCAGGAACAGTGCGACACTGACCGCCGAGCCGTAGCCGGCGTTGCCGGTGATCGGGTCGAGACCCACGTCCCGGATGTAGAAGGGCAGGGTGCGGTCGGCGCCGCCGGGGCCGCCGGTGGGGCCGCCGAGCATGTAGACCTCGGTGAAGACCCGCAGGCTGCCGATGCCGGTGAGGGTGCCGACCAGCATCATGGCCTGCTTCACGCCCGGAACGGTGATGTGCCAGAAGCGCCGGACCGCGCCGGCGCCGTCCATGGACGCCGCCTCGTGCAGTTCCTGCGGTACGTTCCCGAGCGCGGCCAGGTAGAAGACCATGTACCAGCCGAGGCCCTTCCACAGCGTCAGACCCATGGCGGACAGCAGGATGAGCCAGGAGTCGGACAGGAAGGGGATGGCTTCCTTGATCACATGGGCCTTCTCCAGCCACGTGTTGACCATGCCCTGGTCGGCCAGCAGCCACTGCCAGCTCAGACCCACGACCACGCTGGAGGCGAGGACCGGGGTGTAGAACGCCGACCGGAAGAACCCGATGCCGGGCAGCTTCTTCTCCACCAGGACGGCGAGCAGCAGCGGCAGCAGCACCATCAGCGGCACCACGATCAGCGCGTACAGCAGGCTGTTGCGGGTCGCCAGCCAGAAGTCGGAGTCACCGAACATCCGGGTGTAGTTGGAGAACCCGACGAAGCCGGCCGCACCGCCGAGCGGCTTGGCGTTGGTGAAGGACAGCAGCAGCGTGTTGAAGAACGGGAACACGCCGAACACCGCCGCGCAGAAGACCGCCGGCGCCGTCCACAGCCAGGGCAGCCACCAGCGGCGGTACAGCGCGGCGCCGTTGGCGCCCGGCTCGGGGCCGGGCCGCAGCGCCCGGCCCAGGCGGGCGAGACGGCCGGGGGCCGCGCCCGGTACGGCGGTGTTGTCCGCCGTACCGGGCCCGGACACCGGCTTCACGATCTGAGTCGCCACTGTCAGCTGCCCTGCTTCAGCAGCTCGTTGGCCTTGTCCTGGGCGTCCTTCACCGCTTGAGCCGCGGTCTTCTTGCCCTGCATGGCCAGCTGCACCTGGGCCACGATGGCGGTCTGCACGGCCGGGGAGAGGTTGGTCTGGTAGGCGGTGGTGGTCTTGAGCTGCTCGGAGACCAGCTTGCGGGCCTGCGCGAAGGGATCGTTCCCGGTCACCGTGGTGAAGAACGGGTCGTCCAGCGAGGCCTTGGTCGTCGGGAAGATCACGACGGCGGGGTCCTTGCACCAGGCCGTCTGGTTCTGCGCGTTGGTGAGGAATTCCGCGAACGACAGCGCGGTGGCGGCGTGCTTGCTGGTCGCGGCGACCCCGATGTACTGCGGGGCACCGGTGGTGTGGCCGAGCGCGTCGAAGGGCTGCTGGCCGACGCCGGTCTTGGCGTAGACCGACGGGCTGTTCTGCTTCACGAAGCGCACGAAGCTCGGGTTCGTCGAACCGTACGCGACCTGGCCCTGGCTGTACGGCGTGGAGGGGTCGTTGCTGGAGGACAGCGAGTCCTTCGGCATGGCGCCCTCCTTGTACAGCTTCGCCATCCAGGAGACCCACTCGGTGGCTCTGGGGTCGCTGGCGAAGACGGCGGACTTGCCGTCGGAGGACAGCGTCTTGATGTTCATCTGGTCCCAGTCGGCCGGTATCCGCCAGATCGGGTTGGCCATCGTGGCGAAGTACTTGCCCTTGGCGGCCTTGGCCACCTTCTCGTAGTCGGCGAACAGCCCGAAGATGGTGGTCGGCGGCTTCGCCGGGTCGATCCCGGACTTCTTCAGCATCTCGGTGTTGTACGTCAGGAGGATGCCGCCGGTGTACCACGGGAGCACGCTGTGCACCGACGCGCCCGAGGCGTCCTTCATGGTGCTGGAGTTCCAGAACGCCGGGACGAAGGGCTTGGAGGCGGAGGGGTCCTTGACGGCGAGGTTGAGCAGGTAGCCGGCCTTGGTGAGGGGCGTCGCGGTCTCGGAGTTGAGGTTGATCACGTCGGGCAGCGTGCAGGCCTGGGCGTCCGCGACATTGCGCTGGGTGAACTGCGAGTCGCCCGGGTCGTCGATCCACTTGACGGAGGCGCCCGGGTGGGCCTTCTCGAACGCCTTGATGACGCCGTTGAAGAAGCTCCCGAAGTCTTTCTTCAGGTTGGTGGTCTGGAAGGTGATCTTGCCCGTGATGTCACCTGTCAGCGCGCCGGAGCCGACATTGCCCTTGTCGACCTTGCAGCCGCCGGCGGTCGCGTCACCGCTGCCGGAGTCGCCGCCCGACAGGCCGCAGCCTGCCGCGGTCAGTGTCAGTACGACGACTCCGGCCAGGGTTCCGGTCAGTCTTCCTACACGCATTGCTGGGCCCTCCTGCGGGGGTTCGGGCTGCCTCGACCGCTGACCTCGTCGGCAGGGGAGTCGCCCTCGAATGCTGGTTCAATCCACCAAGGTGGACGAGTATTGGTGAAACAGTGGACCAGAATTCATCGGAGGTCAATGCCCCGCAATGTTGCGTTTATGTTCCGACGCTCAGGTCGCGAGCTGCGTCGAATCCGCAAAACGGCAGGTCAGTGCCGGTGCTCGTGATCCGGATGGCTGGGGTCGCCGGGATGCTCGTACCCCGGCGAGTACGCGACGTCCGATCGCTCGCGGTCCAGCCAGAGGAAGAACGCACGCCGGCCCATCGCCTGGCGCAGCTCCTTCTCGATACCGGCCCGGACCTCCTGGTACGGCGTCAGATCCTCCGGAGCCGTAACGCCGAAGGGGTCGGCCCCGCGCCGGAGGGCGTCGGGGGTCAGGAAGCGGTCGGGGTTGCGGAGGTAGTAGTCCCGGAGCGTGGCCTCGGGAAGGTGCTGGAGCGCCTCGACATGGGCGAGCAGGGTCCGCGCGGCGGGGGAGTACGCGAGCGCCGCCGCCACGATGCTGCCCAGCTCGGCGGCATCGGCCTCGTCCACCGCCAGCACGTCCGGCGGGGCGGTGTCCTCGGGCGGACGCAGCCCCAGCTCGGCGCAGGCCCGGCGGGCCAGTTCGTCGGTCACCACCACCTGGGCCGCCCACCGGCGGTGCTGGCGGACGGCGCGGGCCCGGCCCTCGCGGTACGCCTCCGGGTCACGCGGCGGCGTGACGGCCAGCAGCGCCTCGACCCGGTCGGTGCCGAGCGGGGCGCCGTGCACCAGCGCGGCCACCCCCTCATAGGTGTGGGTGTGGGCGTGCGTCATTCGGTCACCTCCAGGGCCACGGCCTCGGTGTACGCCACGCTGCCGTGCCAGGCGATCTTGGCCATCAGCCAGTACGAGCCCGGGGGCACGGCCGCGCCGTCCACCACGACGGGGACCTCCGTCTCCTCGCCCGGGGCGGCCGTGAAGCCCTGGCAGGCGGGTGCCACGCCGGGCCAGGTGCCCCAGGGGGACAGCGCCCACACGGTGCCGTTCACCGGTCCGCGGCTGGTGTTGCGTACGGTCACGGGCACTTCGCGGCGCTCCCCCTTCCGTACGGTGACGCGGTCGACGGCCAAGGCGCAGACCAGAGCCGGCCCCGGTGCGCCGGCGCCCGGGACATCGAGGGCGACCACGTCCTCGTACGCCTGGCCGCCGTGCTCCAGGCGGGCGGTGAGCCAGTGGCGGCCGGGCGCCGCGTCCGGCGCGGGCACGACGGTGACCTCGCCGACGGTGAAGCCCCCGGGGCCCAGGGCGAAGGGCACCTGCTCCGGCTCCGCCCGCCAGCCCGGCGGCACCTGCAGGGAGACGGTGCCGGAGACCGGGGCGTCGGTGTACTCCGAGCCGATCCGCAGGGTCGCGGTGACCGGGCCGGTGGCGGTGAGCGCGATGGGGGAGAGATAGGCCCCGACCGGGAGATTGCCGCGCGGGGCCGGGCCGGAGTTCTGCAGCCAGTACCGGGCGGGGACGGGCTGGGAGGGCTCGTACGCGGCCGCGCCGGGCCCCGGACCGGCGGGCCGGGCCCCGTCGGCGGGGGTCAGCAGTACGGTGGCGACCTCATAGCCGCCCAGGCAGGTGCTCACCCCGCCGTCCGGATCCGGCGCCAGTGCCTCGCCCGGGTTCTCCAGAACGTCGGCGGTCGCCGCCTCCGTCCAGGCCAGCGGCCCGCTCAGCCGGGCCCGTACCGGCCGTCCGGACACCTCGTGGACGCGTACCGCGATCCCGCGCGAAGGGTCGGACGGCACCGCACTGCCCCGCGCGAGCGGCGAGCCGCCCGGCTTGAGGGCATCCACGATCACCTCGCCCTCCGGCTCGACGGCCAGCAGCCGGGCGGACCTGGACAGGGACCTGGGCAGGGACTCGGGCAGGGTGCCGTCGGCGCCGTCACGCACCCGGGCCGTCAGGGGGTGGTTGAAGTCGTGCCCGTGACGGGGGAGCCCGAGGGCGCGCCAGTCGCCCTCGCCGCCGAGGACCGCGTAGTCGAAGGTGTGGGTCCAGCGCTGGAGCTGGAAGGCGGAGCCGTCCGGCGCGGTGCGGCGCGGCGGGTCGACCCAGATGCCCGAGGGCCAGCCGGTGCAGGAGCGCATCAGCGACATGTACAGGTCGCCCGAGGTCGTCACGACGCACCCCGGGGTGCCCCGGTTGAGCACGGCGAAGGTGTGGCCGTCCCAGGCGTCGCCCTCGGGGATGGCTGTCCCGGAATCCGGCGCCGTGACCTGGAAGGACGCGTCGTCGAGGTCAGCGATCAGCTCGGCCACCGCCTTCGCGTCGTCCTCGGGCCGGACGCCCGCGACCACCAGCAGGGGCAGCTGGTCGAGCCGGCGCAGGTCCGCCCCGGGCACCCATTCCTCCCGCAGCCCCGCGCGCGGCGCGACCCATACGGCCGCCACGCCCCGGGCCTCCAACTGCCGGTCGAGTTCGGCGGTGTCGCCGCCCAGCGCCTCCGCGACGACCGAGTTGCGCTCCGGGGTGCCCACCGCGATCCGCAGGTCGGGCAGGTTGGAGTCCACCTCCAGGTTGCCGTAGCGCGGACCGCCCGCGACCGAGGACGTGGCGGTCACCCCGGCCCGTACCAGCGCGGCCGCCAGGGGCGCGCCCAGATCGCCCGCCTCGTCCCAGGAGGGGAAGACCAGTTCGGCGACCCCGACCGCCCGGCGGCCGAGCAGCCCGCCCTGTCCGTCCCGTACCGCCGCCGTGGCGGTGGCGCCGAGGCCGAACCAGTTGTTCGCCGGGTTGTCCAGCGTCCAGGGGAACTCCTCGCTGTCCACGTCGACGAAGCCGAAGCCGCGCCCGATCACCGCGTCCGCGACCTCGTGCACGGGCAGCCCGCCCCGGACGCCGGACGGCCAGCGCACCCGGATCAGCCGGTCCGCGCCGTCGTAGCCGTCCACCGTGGTGCTCGCGTCGACCCGCGCCACCCCGGCCCACAGCGTCAGCCGCTGTGTGCAGCGGAACAGGCCCAGGTCCGAGGTCACGGTGATCCGGGAGCCCGCGGGGGAGTGCTCGACGGTCACCTGCGCGGCGACGTCCCGGCTGCGGGCCGCCGTCGTGCCGGTGGGCGTGAGGTGCCAGGGTCCCTCCCCGAACTTCGGGTGGCGCGCGTACTCCTCCTGCACGACGATCTCGTTCCCGAGGTCCCCGGGGCGCAGCAGATCCCGCCCGTCCGGCAGAGACCTCAGCGAGCTGACCCCGCCGCCGCGCGCCGGGTCGACCGTCAGCTCGTAGAACTCGTTGGATATCGTCAGCCCCTCGCCGGACTCCCAGCCGGGCACCTGCCCGCCGGCCAGCGACAGCGCGCGAAGCCCCATCCCGGGCACCTCGGGTACGACGACACTCAGCGAGCCGTCCTCCCTTACGGCGGGCAGCGGCGCCCCGTCGTCGCCGACCGGCACCATGCCGGGGTCGGCCACGGTCAGGACGTCGCGGCGCTCCCAGGTCGCCGGGTTGAACACCACCAGGTCCGGCGTGTCCGAGCCCTCGACCAGGTCCGCCAGCGCCCCGGTCGCGTCGGCGTGCACCTCCTCGGCGAGGTCCACCAGCTCACGCCATCCGGTCAGCAGGTCGATGTAGACCTGGTCGGACTCCGAGCCGGTGATCGCGTCGTGGTGGGCGCCGTAGACCAGCTGCCGCCAGGCCTTGTCCAGAGCCGCGTCCGGATACGCCCGGCCGGTCAGCAGCGAGGCGAGGGTGGCCCAGGCCTCGGCGTCGGCCAGCAGGGTCTCGCCGCGCCGCTGCGCCTGCTTGGTGTCGATGTACGAGACGTCCTTGCCGGTGTAGACCGGGTTCATGTCCCGGGTCTGCGGCGAGGGCCGGCGCCCCTCGGCCTCCAGCTCGGCCCGTACGGCGGCGAAGAACTCGCGGGGCAGGGCGCTGACGAAGCGCGGCCACACATACCGGTCGTTCCAGTCGCGGTGGATGTCCATCACCCAGCGGCACGGCGGCGCGTAGTCCCCGCCGACCGGCAGCAGCACGTTCTTGGTGAGCGCGACCTGCTTGAGCCCCTTGAACAGCCGGTACGCGGCCGCTTCCGCCCCGGCGAGGTCCGGGGCGTTGTCGATCGCCCAGCCCGCCCCGTAGTGGTTGACCATGTACGCCGTGAGCAGCCCGCGCCCCGATGGCGCGATCCAGGAGAACTCGGCGGGGAACTGCATGCGAGTCGGGTCCTTGGGCTGCTCGCCGAAGACGGCGAGCGTCGGTCCCCACTGGTGGAAGGGGCCCCGCGCCCAGGAGCTGGAGTCGAGCCCGGCGTCGGCCATCAGTCCGGGGAACTGGGGGTCGTGGCCGAAGGCGTCGAGCTGCCAGGCGGTTTTCGGGTCGGCGCCCATGATGTCGCGCTGGAAGCCCGAGCCGTAGACGGCGTTGCGGATCGTGGCCTCGGCGCCGGTGAGGTTGGTGTTGGGCTCGTTGTAGGTGCCGCCCATGATCTCCACGCGGCCGGTGCGGATCAGCTCCCGCAGGAAGGCGCGCTCCTCGGGGAAGGCGTCCCAGTAGGGCTTGAGGTAGTCGATCTCCGCGAGTACGAAGGTGTACGCGGGGTCGCGTCGGGCCAGGTCGCAGTGGGCCCGCACCAGGCTGAACCCGGACTGGCCGCGCGAGTCGAAGGTGCGGGCCGGCAGTCCGGTGCGGCCCGGGTCGTCCGCGACGTCCCAGGTCTCGGTGTAGGCGCCCTGGGTGTTCCACCAGACCGGGTCGTAGTGGAAGTGGCTGACCATGAACATGGTCCAGCCCGGTTCGGCGGCCTCGAACTCGCCCTGCCACTGCGCCGACTGATCCGGTTCGTCGGCGTCCTGCGCGCGTACCGTCACCGGGCACCGCTCCCCGGGCCGCAGCCCGGTGGTGACCGGGACCTCGGCGCGCACGGTGCCGTCGTCCCCGGTCGTGGCCGTCGTCTCCCCAACGCCGCGGACCTGGGGCCCCTCGACGGTCAGCCGGACGGTGCGGCCGGGCAGGTGGGCTGTCTCGACGAGCAGTACCTGGAGGGGCTGCTCCAGGGTGCCGGTGAAGAGCTGGGTGGACTCCACAGAGTTGACGCGCATGGGGGAATCCTGGCACCGGCGGTTGGTTCAATCAACCATCCAGAGAAAATTGTGGTGGATCAAATCTGCAGCGCGACCGTGTCACCGGTTGCGGCGCGACTTCGCCGAGTGCTGCGGGCTGATGTGATCCGTGAGGGCGAGCGAGGCGCTGGCCCTGGTGTACGACAGCTGGGCGACCCGTACGTACAGGCAGTCGATCAGAACCAGAACCGAGTGCCGGGCGCCGATGCTGCCCGTGCGGAAGCTGGTCTCGGCGGAGGAGGAGATGAGCCGGATGTCGGCTGCGCGGGCGAGCGGCGACCGCGGGTCCGCGGTGATCGCCACGGTGGTGGCGCCCCGCTCCTTGGCCAGTTCGAAGGGCTCCAGGGTCTCCCGGGTGGAGCCGGAATGGGAGATGCCGATGGCGACGTCGGACGGGGTGAGCAGGGCGGCCGAGGTCGCCGCGGCGTGCACCTCGTTCCAGCCGCGCACCGCGCAGCCGATCCGGAACAGCCGCACCTCGGTCTCCAGCGCCACGGCGCCGCTGCCGCCGACGCCGTAGACGTCGATCCGCCGGGCACGGGCGATGGCCTGGGCGGCCCGCTCCAGGGCGTCGAGGTCGATGCGTTCGATGGTCTGCTGCACGGCCCGAAGATCGGCGTGGCCGACGACGTTGACCACGCGCTCAAGGCTGTCGTCGGGAGAGATGTCGGGGCCGATCTCGGCATTGCTCCAGTCCGAGGTCTCGCCGCGCCCGCGCTCCTTGGCCAGTTCGATCAGCAGGTGCTGGTAGGAGTCCAGGCCGATGGCCCGGCAGAAACGGGTGACAGTGGCCTGCGAGGTCCCGGTGCGGCGGCCCAGTTCGGCGGCGGAGGTGTGGGCGACGGCGGTCGGGTCGGCGAGGATCAGCTCCGCCACCTTCCGCAGCGAGCCGGCCAGCCGGGGCAGCTCCGTCCGGATCAGCACGGTGACGTCTGTGGAGGCCACGGCGGGGCCGGGGGCTGTCCGTTCCATGGTGTTCGCGATCTCCTCGTTCTGTGCATGCTCAAGAGCACGAATGTACCAGCCACCAAAGGCGTGACCACCTGAAATTCACGACCGCGTGCGGGCATCGGACCGGCTGAAGCTTGTCCGTTGGTGCGGCTCTATGGTTCAGTGATTCATATAAGTTACGTATCTTTGATGACTCAAGCCACCGGGAGTGTCGCGTGTCCGCTGAATCCGTCAACGCCGCCGGCTTTGCCCGCGAGAGCCTGGCGGTCCTTCAGGACCTCACTGAAGCGGCCCGGCCCCAGGTGGCGGCGGCGGCGCGGCTGATCGCGGACTGCGTGTCAGCAGACGGTGTGATCCAGGCATTCGGCACCGGCCACTCGCAGGCCGCCGTACTGGAGATCGCCGGCCGGGCCGGCGGCCTGGTGCCCACCAACCGGCTGCAGATCGCCGATCTGGTGCTCTTCGGGCGCGAGGACCCCTCGGTCCTCGACGACCCGCTCCTGGAGCGGCGGCCCGGCGTCGCCGACCGCCTCTACGCGCTGGCCTCGCCGCGCCCCGAGGATCTCTTCGTGATCGTCTCCAACTCCGGGGTCAACAGCGTGATCGTGGAGATGGCGCTCCGGGCCAAGGCACACGGCCACCGCATCCTCGCCATCACCTCCCTCGCCCACACCCGGTCCGTCGACGCCACCCACCCCAGCGGCCGCAAGCTCGTCGACCTCGCCGACGTCGTCCTGGACAACGCCGCCCCCAGTGGCGACGCCCTCCTCGAACTCCCCGGCGGCGGAGCCGTCTGCGCGATCTCCAGCCTCACCGCCGTCATGCTGGTCCAGATGGCGGTCGCCGAGGCCGGCGCCCTCCTGCTCGCCGACGGCCGCCGCCCCCCGGTGTACGTCTCCGCGAACGTCCCCGGGGGCTTCGAGGGCAACCTCCAACTGGAGAAGCACTACGCGGGGCGGATCCGCCGTACGGCCAGTTAGGGCGCCCTAGGCGACCCGTACGCCGGTCGTCCCCTTGTCCTCGTTGCCGTCGCCGGCGTTGACCGTGCCCCGGGGCTCGAACATCAGGATCCGCGTGCCCTGTTCGGCCCGCGGCCGGTGCGGGGTGCCCCTGGGCACCGTACAGACGTCCAGCGGGTCCAGGGTCACGGTGCCGCCGGGCAGGTCCAGATGGAGCCGGCCCGCCAGCACCAGGAAGAACTCGTCGGTGTCCGCGTGGACGTGCTCGTCGAAGTCGCCCTCGACGTTGGCGACCTTCACGTCGTAGTCGTTCACCTCGGCGAGGACATGCGGAAGCCACTTCTCCGGCACCGCGTCCATCACCCTGTCGATGTTCAGCTTGTCGCTCACGTTGCTACCTCCGGGACGGGGATGGTGCGGGGAAGACCGAGGCGAACGCCAGGCGCGCAGGCGAGTCGCCGTGCCGGTCCAGCACCGCGAAGACCACACGCTCGAAGCGGCCGGCGAAGCGCCCGCCGTCCGCGAGCAGCGCACGGAAGGCCCCGGCCACCTGCGCCGGGTCGTTGCGGAACACCCCGCAGCCCCAGGCACCCAGCACAAGCCGCCGGTAGCCCTCGGCGGCTGCCACCTCCAGTACGCGCTCGCTGCGCGAGGCCAGCGCGGCGGGGATCCGGGCGGCGTCGGCCGGGCTCTGGCGGGCGATGACACCCGCGTTGGGTGCGGCCGAGGTCAGGAAGCCGACGGCGTACGGCTCTTCGAGGAGCCGGCCCCGGTCGTCGCGGTAAACGGGGACGGCGGGGGAGTGGATGACGCGGTCGGAGTAGAAGGGGCTGCGGTCGGCGCGGTGGGCCGCGTAGAAATCCGGCACGCGCAGGAGGCAGGTGTACAGCGCCGAGCCCCGGCACAGCGCCTCCTCCTGCGCCTGGGCGCCGTTGAGGTAGCCGCCGCCGGGATTGCGGGCGGACGCGAAGTTCAGCACGGCCACCGGATCCGGGGCCTCGGCGGTGATCCGGCGGGCCGCCTCCAGGCTGCTCTCGCCGGTCACCTCGAAGGCCGTGGCCGGGCACGGCGTGGTGTCGTCGGATACGGCGACCGGGCCCGGCCCGTACACCCGGGTTCCCTCGGCGGCGCGGGCCACCAAGGCGCCGAGCGTGACCTCGCGGCCGAGCGCCGAGCGGTAGCCGCCCGCCGCGACGATGGCCTCGTTCTCCTTGGCGATACCGCGCAGGCGGGCGCTCATGTTCGTTTCCCCGTCATCGTCCCCGTCATCTCGGACGAGGCTAGGCGGTGTGACTAGCGGCTCGCCAGCCAATTGTCCTCGGCCGCGTAGTCGAACGGATCGCCCTGCGTCTGCGCGCGCTGCGCAAGGACGGGGAACACCTCGCGCCAATCACCCTTGCGCAGCGCGGCCACCGTCCAGTCGATCGTGGCCGGCAGCGAGTCCTCGTACGACGTCACCGCCCGGTAGCCGAGCTCGCGCTCCGCCCCGGCCATGCCGAACACCAGCGGGTGGGGCACGGACCACGGCGTCTCCCCGACCCGGCCGACCGGCGGCGGGCCGTCCACCAGCACGGTCTCGCAGGACCAGCCCATCGCGGCGTCGATCGCGGCACCGATCTCCGCCACGGTCGGGGTGCGCGGATCCACGGCGTTGAGCACCCGGGAGCCCGGCTTGCGCGCGGCCAGCCGCACCAGCTCCGCGATGTTGGCGCTGCTCGCGGGGGAGAAGCGGCTCTCACCGCCCCACGCCAGCACGCGCACGGGCCGCCGGTCCAGCACCCGCTGGATGAACCACAACTCGCGCAGCGCCGGGCTGTGAGGCCCGTGGATGGCCCCGGCGCGCAGCAGCGTCGTCGGCAGCCGGTCGCCCGCAGCCAGCAACTCCCGCTCCAGGGCGACCTTCTTCGTACCGTACGTGGCATCACCCGGCGCCACCGTCGGATACTCCTCCGGGACCGGCACGGGGTATCGAGGGAAACCGTCCGGCTCCTCCTGCGTGTCGAAGCTGCGGCCCTCCGCGTCCTCGTACACCGCAGCGCTGGAGATCACCACCGCCGAGCCGATCCGGTCCGCCAGCCCCAGCAACTGCCGTGCGTGGCCCGCGTCGTAGGCCACGCAGTCCAGCAGCACGTCGCACCCCTCGCCGAGCGCCGCCGCCAGCGCCGCGCCGTCCGCCCGGTCCACCCGCACCGGCCGTACGCCCTCCGGCCAGTCCTCGTCGGCGCCGCCGCCCCGTGAGGCGGCCCGCACCTCCCACCCGTCCTCGGCCAGCGCGCGCACCGCTGCCCGCCCGATCTGCCCGGTCGCCCCGATCACGAATGCGGTTGATGTCATGCCGGTGACGCTACGGGCGGACGGCGCGCCGGCCCAGTGGCGTTCGCCGAGCGCGGATCCGCCACGGGCGCAACCCACCCGGAGTGGTCTGGACCCTCGACGCCCACCCGTCACACCGGAATACTGATTCCTCATTCAACATTCCGGGTATCAACACGGAGGAAAACATGGGCAGTTGGGACTTACCCGTACCCAAAATCCTCGACCGCTCGCGGTCGATCGCCCCGCCGGGCTGGAGCCGCTGGCTGGTCCCGCCCGCCGCCCTGTCCATCCACCTCGCGATAGGCCAGGCCTACGCCTGGAGCGTGTTCAAGCCGCCGCTGGAATCCTCGCTGAACCTCTCCGGCACGCTCAGCGCGCTGCCCTTCCAGCTCGGCATCGTCATGCTCGGACTGTCCGCCGCGTTCGGCGGCACGCTCGTCGAGCGCAACGGCCCGCGCTGGGCGATGTGCGTGTCCCTGGTCTGCTTCTCCTCCGGCTTCCTGATCGCCTCCCTGGGCGCGGCCACCCGCCAGTACTGGCTGGTCGTCCTCGGCTACGGCTTCGTCGGCGGCATCGGCCTGGGCATCGGCTACATCTCGCCGGTGTCCACCCTCATCAAGTGGTTCCCCGACAGACCCGGCATGGCCACCGGCATCGCCATCATGGGCTTCGGCGGCGGCGCGCTGATCGCCTCGCCCTGGTCGGCGCAGATGCTCAAGTCCTTCGGCTCGGACTCCTCCGGCATCGCCCTGTCCTTCCTCGTCCTCGGCCTCGCCTACGCGGTCTTCATGTCACTGGGCGTACTGCTAGTCCGCGTACCGGCGCCCGGCTGGAAGCCCGCCGGATGGACGGCCCCGGACCCGGCCGCCGTCCCCCGGCTGGTCAGCGGAGCCGACGTATCGGCCCGCAACGCCATCCGCACGCCCCAGTTCTGGTGCCTGTGGGTGCTGCTGTGCTGCAACGTCACCGCGGGCATCGGCATCCTGGAGAAGGCCGCCCCCATGGTGACGGACTTCTTCGCCGGCACCTCCGTACCCGTCGGAGCCAGCGCCGCCGCCGGGTTCGTGGCCATGCTCTCGCTCGCCAACATGTCCGGCCGGTTCGTGTGGTCCAGCACCTCCGACCTGATCGGCCGCAAGAACGTCTACCGTCTCTACCTCGGCGCGGGCGCCCTCAGCTACCTGGTCATCGCCATCGCGGGCAACGCGTCCAAGCCGCTGTTCATCATCTGCACCATGCTGATCCTGTCCTTCTACGGCGGCGGCTTCGCCACCATCCCCGCCTACCTCAAGGACCTGTTCGGCACCTACCAGGTCGGCGCCATCCACGGCCGGCTGCTCACCGCCTGGTCCACGGCCGGCGTCCTGGGCCCGCTGATCGTCAACGCGATCGCCGACGCCCAGAAGTCCGCCGGGCGCACCGGCCCGGCCCTCTACACGATGTCGGTCTACATCATGGTCGGGCTGCTCGCCGTCGGCTTCGCCGCCAACGAGTTCGTACGCCCGGTCCACCCCCGCTTCCACGAGCCGAAGGAGGCCCCGCATGAGCACGCCCACACCTGAGAAGGACCGCCGCCCGCTGATCGCGTTCGCGTGGCTGTGGGTCTCGGCGCCGTTCGCCTACGGCCTGTACGAGCTGTTCCTGAAGGCCGCCAAGCTCTTCAGCGGCTGACCCGCGGCGGCCCTAGGGCCTGTCCGGGCGATCAGGGGCGGTCCAGGCGTCGTCTGGTGTGGTGCATCGCAAGGCGCCGGAATGCCCGCAGGGTGGTTTCCTGTGGGCGTTTCGGCAACGCGGCGAGGTGCCGTGCCTGGCGGCGAAGGGGCCGTTCATGATCGCCCGGACAGGCCCTAGGCGGCCTTGCCCTTCGCCTTGGCCGCCTCGGCCTGCTGCTCCGCCTTGACCTCGGTGGCGTAGCGGTCGACGTACTCCTGCCCGGACATGCCGAGGATCGCGTAGATGATCTCGTCCGTGACGGCGCGCACCACATGGCGCTCGCCGTCCATCCCGGCGAACCGCGAGAACTCCAGCGGCTCGCCGAAGCGGATGGTCACCCGCCTGATCCTCGGCATCACCCGCCCCGTCGGCTGGATCTCGAAGGTGCCGACCATCGCGCACGGAATCACCGGCACCTGAGCCTTCAGCGCCATCCGCGCGACCCCGACCCGGCCCTTGTACAGTCGCCCGTCGTGCGAGCGCGTGCCCTCGGGATAGATGCCGAGCAGCTCGCCGCGCCCCAGCACACCGAGCCCCTCGCGCAGCGCGGCCTCGCCCGCCTTGCCGCCGGAGCGGTCCACCGGGATCTGGCCGGCGCTGCGGAAGAACGCGGCGACCAGGCGGCCCTTGATGCCGGGACCGGTGAAGTACTCCTGCTTCGCCAGAAAGGTGATCCGCCGCGGCAGGATCGCGGGCATCAGGAAGTGGTCGGAGAACGACAGGTGGTTGCCCGCGACGATCGCGGGGCCCTCGGCCGGTATGTGCTCCAGCCCCTCGATGCGCGGCCGGAACATCAGCCGCAGCAGTGGACCGAGCAAGACGTACTTCAGTACGCGGTAGAACATGGCAGCCGCCTCCCCCTGATGACGTACGCACCGTAGCGCGTCCCGCGCATGCGGCGCTTCAGCGCGGCACCCTGATCGCCAGCACCCCCGCGGTCGCGAGCCCCAGCACCACCCAGGCGAACCACAGCCAGCCGTTCGCGCCGAGCGCGACGGTGTAGGCGGTGACCGCCACAAGGCATGCCATGGTGCACAGTGCCATCACCTTCCCAGGTGCTCGCATCCACGTGCTCCTCCCCGACGGGCCGGCTTCCATGGTCGCCCCGGCAGCGGCCGGGCGCCACTGCCGTGCGGCGGCGATCCTCACCAGTCGCCGTCGGTGACCTGGCCGCCGTCCTTGAGCTGGTGCACCTGGCCCGGCGCGGGCTCGGTCCACGGCTGCTGGTCGTCGCCCAGCCAGTCGCCGACCGGCTCGACCTCCGCCAGCGGCCCGGCCGCCGCCAGGTCGTCGGCGTCGGCGTCGTAGTAGTCGAACCACGGCAGACCCGCCGAGGTGTACGCCGCCCGGTCCACCGGGGACGACGGCGGGGCCTCGCCGGTGATGTGCCGCCACTGCGGGGCGGTCGCCAGGTGTACGAAGACCCGGCCGGAGGCCTGCTCCCGCCAGTCGGCGAGCGGCCGCTCGTCCCGGTACACCTCCTGCCGCATACGGCCGCCCGCGCCGAGACCCATGGCGGGTGCGGCGCGCGGCGCGAGGCTTCCGAAGACGTTCCCCGTCAGTATCGTCTCCAGCTTCTCCTCTGCGGGCACGCCCCAAGGACCTCGCTGGGAGACCCGGCGCCGCCGCTGTTCGGCCCGCCACGTGGTCAGCGGTCTCTCGCCCAGCTCGAAGACCTGCAGCTGTACGCCGCCCCAGACCTCCTCGCCGGAGACCTGCCCCTCCACCGTCGCGCCGAGCCCGAGCGGCACCGCCACGAACTGCCGGATCGTGCCGGCGCCGGAGTTGATGCCGTCCAGCCAGGGCTGGCGCGGCAGGACCACGTAGTTCTGCGGATCCCGGGACAGCCGGTCGCTCCACGGCCGGCCCGACACCGCGCACACCTTGCCGACGCCCACCTGCAGCGCGGCGGGCGCGGTCGCCGAGAAGCTCAGCCACATCGCCTCGCGCTGGTAGACCGGCAGCATCACCCCGCCCCGCTCCAGCCACTGCGCGGGCGCCCGGTCCGGGTAGTCGGCCACCGAGCGCAGCGGGAAGGTCCCGAGCCCCGGTGGCAGCGGATGCGTGCCCGTCTCGGGCAGCCTCAGGGTGCGCATGAACCGCACCGTCACTCCGCCCGGCAGCTGAAGCGCCGAGCCCGATATCCGTACCTGGCCGCCCATCGGGGCCTCCCTCCGGGAGGCCGCGCCCCCGTCAGCCGCGGCCCCGTGCCTCCAAGGATGCCAAGTAGGCGTTGTATGCCGCCAGTTCCGCGTCCCCGTCACGGTCTGCCGCCCGGTCCTTGCGCCTCGCCTGCCGCTGCTCGCTCATGTACCACTGGAACAACAGCGCCACCAGCACGATCACCGACGGGATCTCACTGAACGCCCATGCGATGCCACCCGCCGCCGTCTGGTCGTCCAGCGGATCGATCCCCAGCGACGCCGGCGGATGAAGGAACGTCGTCACCATCGGCTCGCTCGCCATCATCAGCGCGATCCCGAAGAACGCGTGGAACGGCATCCCCGCGAACAGCTCCAGCATGCGCATGATGTACCCCGGCCGGTTCGGCCCCGGGTCCACGCCCATGATCGGCCAGAAGAAGATCAGGCCCACCGCCAGGAAGTGCGTCATCATCACGATGTGCCCGGCCCGGCTGCCCATCAGGAAGTCGAAGACCGGGCTGAAGTACAGCCCGTACAGGCTCGCGATGAACAGCGGGATGGTGAACGCGGGATGCGAGATCACCTTCATGTACCGGCTGTGCAGCAGCGCCACCAGGAGCTCCCGGGGCCCCTTGCGCCCCCGGGCCGCCGTCGGCAGAGCGCGCAGCGTCAGCGTCACCGGCGCGCCCAGCAGGATCAGGATGGGAGACACCATGCTGATCACCATGTGCTGCACCATGTGGACGCTGAACATCACCATCCCGTAGTCGTTGAGCGCCGTGCACATCACCGCCGCGATCGTCAGCACTCCCGCCGCGAACGCCACCCCCCGCCCCACCGGCCAGCTGTCCCCGCGTCTGCGGAGCCGCACCACGCCCCACCCGTACAGCGCCAGCGCCAGCACACACCCCACCAGGAAGACCGGATCCCCGCCTCCGGCGAACTCCAGCCCCCGCCCGAACGTGAACGGCGGCAAATCCGTCATGGTGCCGTGCCCGCCGTGGTCCATCCCTGCCACTCTCCTGTCGTGCGTACTGCCCGCACCAGACTAGGGGTGCCGTGACCGGAGGCGTTCGCCGGGTTGCGCAGCCCGCCGGCTTCGCTTGTCCTCAATCGCCGGACGGGCTGAATTCAGCCCGTCCGGCGATTGAGGACGGAACCGGCCACCGGACGGACCCGCCGAACCAATGCGGTCGCAGCGCTGACCGCCCCGCCACCGGAACGGCGGCGGGGCGGCCCGGTGGTTCGGGGCGACGGCTCACGTCTTCCGGAGCACGGACAGGACGTCTCCGGGTGTCCCTGAACATGGATGTACCGTTCCTGGGCAGTGAGCGGGGGTGAGTCCGCGCACTGGCACGCCCCGAACGGTCTTGGGCGCACTGGTCGTCCGCTTTCGCTGCCAGGTGGCGACACGGATCCTGTCCGTGGTCCGGTCCCGGAAGGGCGGAGTCCTTCACGACCTGGCCATGTGGACACGGCCAGAGGCGACGGGGAGGCCCTGAACCGTCACTCCGGTGGAGCAGGGGCCCCGCACGCTGGCACCACATCCGGCGTCCCAGGTCGCACCGCTCACGCTACCCCCGCCTCCACAGGGCACCGCAAGCCAGGAAACCGACCATCACACGATCGAGCTAAACAGACCTCGCACGAAAGCCGCCCCGCAGCCGGAGCTGCGGGGCGGCTTTCAACGCTGGGAGCCTGCGGACTAGAGCACGCACTCCGCCTCGACATACCGCTCGGCCGGCACCGTCTTCAGGTGGTCCACGGCCTCGGCGAGCGGCACCAGCACGATGTCGGTGCCCCGCAGCGCGGTCATGTTCCCGAACGCACCCGCGTGCGCCGCCTCCACCGCGTGCCAGCCGAAGCGCGTCGCCAGGACCCGGTCGTACGCGGTGGGCGTGCCGCCGCGCTGGACGTGGCCGAGGATGACCGGGCGGGCCTCCTTGCCGAGCCGCTCCTCCAGTTCGACGGAGAGCTGGTTGGCGACGCCGGTGAAGCGCTCGTGGCCGTAGACGTCCTTGACGCCGGAGGAGAACTCCATCGTGCCCTCGCGGGGCTTCGCGCCCTCGGAGACCACGACGATGGCGAACTTCTTGCCCGCCTCGAACCGCTTGCCGACCAGCGCCGTGAGCTCGACGATGTCGAAGGGCCGCTCGGGGACGACGATCGCGTGCGCGCCGGCGGCCATGCCGGAGTGCAGGGCGATCCAGCCGGTGTGGCGGCCCATGACCTCGACGATCAGGACGCGCTGGTGGGACTCGGCGGTGGTCTTCAGCCGGTCCAGGGCCTCGGTGGCCACGCCGACCGCCGTGTCGAAGCCGAATGTGACGTCCGTCGACGAGATGTCGTTGTCGATGGTCTTGGGCACACCCACGATCGGCAGCCCGTTGTCCGACAGCAGCCGGGCGGCCTTCAGGGTGCCCTCGCCGCCGATCGGGATGATCGCGTCCAGGCCGAGGTCGGCGACATGGCCCCTGGCCCGCTCCACGCCGTCCCGCAGGTGCTCGGGGCGGACCCGGGAGGAGCCGAGGATCGTTCCGCCGCGCGCGAGGATGCCGCTGACGGCGTCCAGGTCGAGCTTGCGGTAGTCGCACTCGAGCAGGCCCTTCCAGCCGTCGTGGAAGCCTATGACCTCGTCGCCGTGGTCGACCACGGCGCGGTGCACCACGGACCGGATGACGGCGTTCAGGCCGGGGCAGTCGCCACCGCTCGTCAGCACACCAATACGCATTGCTCGTAACTCCCACAGATCGATCCGGGCGACCGGACACCGTCGTCCGGATGGACCGCGACGAAGCCGTCGCAATTCTTACGATACTTATCGCCGGTCAAATGGCGCTTAAGCGCCCGCAGTGCGGACAGAGGATTACAGGTCGGTGCCGGCCCGGTGCGGGAAGCCGGTCAGGCGGGCTGGCTGGCGGCGGCGATGCGCTCGGCGCGCAGCGCCTCGTACCACTGGTCGTCGGCCGGCGGCAGGGCCTTCACGTCCAGTGCCAGCTTGATCAGCATGTCGGCGATCTGCGGATTGCGGGCCATGACCGGGCCGTGCATGTAGGTGCCGAAGACGGTGTCGTTGTACGCGCCCTCGGTTCCGTCGCCCGTGCCGTTGCCGTTGCCGAACCGGGTCCGGGCGAACGGCTTGGCGCCGCGGCCGACGTGGGTGACGCCCTGGTGGTTCTCGAAGCCGGTCAGCGGGGGCAGGCCGAGCGCCGGGTCGATGTCGGCCAGCACGTCGCCGACGCAGCGCTCGCCCTCGCCGCGCACGCTGACCACGTCGAGCAGGCCCAGGCCCGGCTCGGGGCGGCCGAGGTCGTTGACGAACTCGTGGCCGAGGATCTGGTAGCCCGCGCACACCGAGAAGACGATGGCGCCGTTCTCCACCGCGCGGGCCAGCCCGCCGTCGCGGCGCAGCCGCTCGGCGGCCAGGCGCTGCGGGCGGTCCTCGCCGCCGCCGATGAGGTAGATGTCGCCGGAGGTCGGGATCGCCTGGTCGGACCGTACGTCGAGCCGGGTGACGGGGACGCGGCGCTGGCGGGCGCGGCGCTCGACGACCAGGACGTTGCCCTGGTCGCCGTAGGTGCTCAGCAGGTCGGGGTAGACCCAGACGACACGCAGACTTGAGTCGCTCATGATTCGTCTCTCCCTCAGTTGCCGACGCGGCGGCGCAGGTCCTGGAAGGCGGTGTAGTTGGCGATGGCCTCGATCCGGCCGGCGGGCGCGTTGCGCACCGCCTCGTCGACGTCCTCGCAGACCCGGAACTGCAGGCCCGCGACCTCCAGCCGGACGGCGAGGTCCAGCTTGCGGTCGCCGATGACGAAGATCGGGTGGCCGGCGAGCCGGGTGTAGTCCACGTCCCACAGCCAGGAGGTGTCGGTGCCGTCGGCGCCGCGGGCGTTCACCGACAGCAGGACCGGGGCCGGCGGGCCGTCGATGAGGGAGAAGGTCTCCAGCCAGCCGGCCGGGTTCTTGGCCAGCAGCAGCCGGATGTCGCGGCCGAGGAAGCTGACCACGTCGTAGCGGCCCGCGACGGCTTGTACCGCGTACATCCGCTCCAGGGCGACCTTGGGCTCGACGCCGAAGGCGGCGGCCGCGGCGGCCGAGACGGTGGCGTTGGACTTGTTGGCCCGGCCCGGCAGCTGCAGGCGGATCGGCCAGGCGGCGCCGTACGGGTCGATGACGTGGTCGCCGGACAGGGCCCAGGTCGGGATCGGGCGGCGGAAGCCGCACTCGCCGCAGAACCAGTCCTCGGAGGGGCGCTGCAGGACACCGCCGCAGGAGGGGCAGGACCAGGCGTCGTCCTTCCACTCCTGGCCGGCCGCCACCCAGACCACGGTCGGGCAGGAGGAGGCGGCCCAGGTGATCAGCGGGTCGTCGGCGTTGGCGATGACGATCGCCTCGGTGCCGGCCAGGCCCTCGCGCCACTTCTCCGCGAGCATGCGGGTCTCGGCGGCGCGGTCGAGCTGGTCGCGCGAGAGGTTGAGCAGGGCGATGGCCTTGGGGTTGACGTCACGGGCCACCCCGGCCAGGTACTTCTCGTCGACCTCGATCACGCCGTAGCGCGCGTCGGAGCCGCCGGCCAGCGCGGAGGTGATGCCCGCCGGCATGTTGGCGCCCAGTGCGTTGGAGACGACCGGGCCGGCGGCCCTGAGGGCTTCGGCCAGCAGCCGGGTGGTGGTGGTCTTGCCGTTGGTCGCCGAGACCAGCACCACGTCGAGGTGGGTGGCGAGCGCCGCCAGCAGGTCCGGGTCGAGTTTGAGGGCCACCCGGCCGCCGATCACCGATCCGCTGCCCCGCCCCGCCGCACGCGACACCGCCGCGGCGGCCTTGCCCGCCGTCACGGCCAGCTTGGCCCGCGGCGACAGCGGCTCCGAGTTGCCTGCCATCGTCTCCACAACCTCCTTGTGTCCGCCCCCGCGCCTGCCTCGCGAGCCGGTCGCGGATCAGCCTATCGACTCCGTGTGCCTGGCCAGAAACCCGGATGGCCGCCGGGCGGGCTCGGATGAGCCCGCCCGGCGGCCGGGGAGGAGGCCGGACCGGGTTCATGCCCCGGCCGGTTCGCCCTTTCCAGCCGGAACCAGGGCCGCGGCCGGGACGGGGGCCGGACGGACGGCGGCGCCGCCCGTGCCGCCCAGCAGGTCGTACGCGCTCTCCGCGTGCAGGTGGACGTCGACGCCCTCCTCCTCGGCCTCCGGGGTGACCCGCAGGCCGATGACCTTGTCCAGGACCTTGGCGATGAGCCAGGTGACCACGAAGGAGTAGGCGAGGACCGAGAGGGCGCCGACGGCCTGCTGGCCGAGCAGCTTCAGGCCGCCGCCGTAGAACAGCCCGTCGCGTCCGCTGGGGGCGTCGGCCGTGCCGAGGATGCCGACGAGCAGTGTGCCGGCCAGACCGCCGACCAGGTGGACGCCGACGACGTCGAGGGAGTCGTCGAAACCGAACCGGTACTTCAGGCCGACGGCCAGCGCGCACAGCGCCCCGCCGATCGCGCCGGTGGCGAGGGCGCCGAGCGGGGTGACCGCGCCACAGGACGGGGTGATGGCGACCAGGCCGGCGATGGCGCCGGAGGCCCCGCCGAGGCTGGTGGCGTGGCCGTCGCGGAGCTTCTCCACCAGCAGCCAGGCGAGCATCGCGGAGCAGGTGGCGGCGAAGGTGTTGAGCACCACGACGGAGGCGGCGTTCCCGGCGGCCAGCGCCGATCCGCCGTTGAAGCCGAACCACCCGAACCACAGGATGCCCGCGCCCAGCATCACGAACGGCAGGTTGTGCGGGCGGGTCGTGCGGCCCGGCCAGCCGGCCCGCCTGCCCAGGACCAGGACCATCGCGAGGGCCGCGGCTCCGGAGTTGATGTGCACGGCGGTGCCGCCCGCGTAGTCGACGGCGCCGAGCTTGTTGACGATCCAGCCGCCGGTCACGCCCTTGCCGTCGAACGCGAAGACCCAGTGCGCCACGGGCAGATAGACCAGGGTCACCCACACACCGGTGAAGACCATCCACGCGCCGAACCTGATCCGGTCCGAGATCGCGCCGCAGATCAGCGCGGCGGTCAGGGCGGCGAACAGCGCCTGGAACGCGGCGAACACGGACGCCGGGATCACGGCCTTCGGGTCGTCGGCGATCACGCCCTTCATGCCGAAGTACTCGCCGACGTTGCCCAGCAGCCCGGCGCCGCCGATGGAGTCGCCGAACGAGGCCGAGTAGCCGTAGACGATCCAGATGCAGCCGACGAGGGCGACCGCGCCGAACACCATCATCGTCATGTTGAGCACGCTCTTCGAGGAGACCATGCCCCCGTAGAACAGGGCCAGCCCCGGCACCATCAGGCAGACGAGTGCGGTGCTGGCCAGCAGCCAGGCGGTACTTCCGGTGTCCATGGGCTCTCCGTACGGATGGGTCCAATGAAATGAATCAACGTTTCATGTGAGTAGACCCAAGGTGCGTTACGAGACCACTGCGCGGCGGGTTAAACACCGGTTTCCGGACAGGGGTTCAGTGTTGCGGGCTGTCGCCGAACGCCGTGACGGCCAGAAAACGGATCGGAAGGGCGAGCAGCTTCTCCGGCCCGTGCGGGGCCTCGCCGTCGAACTGCAGGGCGTCGCCGGCGCGCATGGTGTAGCTGGACTTGCCGTGGCCGTAGACCATGACGCCCTCCAGCATGTAGATCAGCTCGGTGCCCGCGTGCTGGAAGAGCGGGAAGACCTCGCTGGACTCGGTGAGGGTGACAAGCAGCGGCTCCATCCGCTTGTGGCTGCCGCGCAGGGCCCCGAGCTGCGCGTACTCATGGCCGACGCGCGTGCCGCGCCGTACGATCCGCGCGCCGTGCCCGGCGGGCACGAAGACCGCCTCGCGCTCGTCGTCCATGCCCCGGAAGAGCGCGGTCACCGGCACGTCCAGGCCGCGCGCGAGACGGGAGAGGGTGGTCAGGCTGCACGCCGTCTGAGCGTTCTCGATCTTGGAGAGCATCGCCTTGGAGATGCCCACCCGCTGGGCCATCTCGCCGATCGACAGTCCGGCCGCCTGGCGGTACTCGCGGGTCCTGACCGCGATGATCCGCTCAAGGGCCTTGTCGTCCTCCTCAGTGTGCTCCACCGGCGCATCCTAGCCGGGCAGCGCGAACCGGGGATGGGCCGCCGCCCGCCCGGTGGCCAGGTCGGCGGCCATCGCCCCGATCAGCGGGGCGAACTTGGCGCCGTGCCCGGAACAGGGGGAGGCGATCACCAGCGGACCCCGGCGGTCCAGCACGAAGTCCTCGTCGGGCGTGGTCGTGTAGAGGCAGCTCGCCTCGGCGACCGGCTCTGGATCCAGCCCGGGCAGCCGGTCCCGTACGAAGCCGCTGACGCGCCGGCGGGAAGCGGGATCGGGGACGCCCGTGCGGGTGCGGGCGGTCGTGGGGGTGCCGTTGTCGTGCTCGGCGACCTTCATGGCGGGCGCGGGCCCCCCGTCGCTTCCGGAAGGGAGCCCGAAGACCTGCATATGGTCCTTGGACACCAGGATCGGCCAGGACGCCCGCTCGTCGCGCTGCCGGAAGTGGAAGACCTGCTGCTGGGTGACGCGCAGCGCCGGCAGGGTCACGGGCAGGCCCAGTTGGGGAAGCCAGGCCCCGGCGGCGACGACGACGGCCTGCGCATGCAGCTCACCGCCGTCGTCGGTCCGCAGCAACGCCTTGGTGTCCCCCAGGACCTCGATACCCGTCATGCGCACGCCGGTTATGACCCGGGCGCCCAGCTCGGCCGCGCGGCGTGCGCAGGCCGCCACCGTGGCGTCCGCGTCCACCACGCCCGCCTCCGGGTGGAACAGCGCCGGCCCGTCGAAGCGGATCTGCGGCCACCGCTCGGCGGCGGCCCGCGCGGTGAGCAGCTCGTGCGGCACCCCCGCCGCCGCCATCCTGGCCGCCAGCCCCTCCGGGTCACGGCCCGCGCCCAGGTCCAGCCCGCCCGTCGTGCGCAGCAGGGCGGCCCCGGAATCCTCCTCCAGCTCACGCCAGCCCTCACCGGCCCGGCCCGTCAGCTCCACGTAGAACGGATCGGCGTACGCCCTGCGGTAGATGCGCGAGCTGCCGTGCGAACTGCCGTTGCGGTGGCCGATTTCGTACGCCTCGACCAGCGTCACCTCATGCCCGCGCCGGGCCAGCCGCCACGCCGTGGCCGCGCCCGTCAGCCCGGCGCCGACGACCACGATCACAGACCGCTCCCCGTCATGCCGGGGATCCAGCTCGTACCCGCCAGCGGGACCCGGGCCATGGCGGCGGACTCGATGGTGAGCGCCACCAGGTCCTCGGGCTCCAGGTGGTGCAGATGCGCCTTGCCGCACGCGCGGGCCAGGGTCTGCGCCTCCATCGTCATCACGCGCAGGAAGTTCGCGATCCGGCGGCCCCCCTCGACCGGGTCCAGACGGGCGGCCAGCTCCTCGTCCTGCGTGGAGATGCCCGCCGGGTCCCGGCCGTCCTGATAGTCGTCGTAGAAGCCCGCCGCCGAGCCCAGCTCGCGGTACTCCGCGTCATACCGGGGATGGTTGTCGCCCAGCGCGATCAGCGCGGCCGTGCCGATCGCCACCGCGTCCGCCCCCAGCGCCAGCGCCTTGGCCATGTCGGCACCGCCGCGTATCCCGCCGGACACGATGAGCTGCACCTCGCGGTGCACGCCGAGCTCCTGCAGCGCCTGTACGGCCTGGGGGAGAGCCGCCAGGGTCGGTATCCCGACATGCTCGATGAACACGTCCTGGGTCGCGGCCGTCCCGCCCTGCATACCGTCGACCACGACGACATCCGCCCCCGAGTGCACGGCGAGCTTCACGTCGTAATAGGTGCGCGTGGCGCCGACCTTGACGTAGACCGGCTTCTCCCAGTCGGTGATCTCGCGCAGCTCACGGATCTTGATCGCCAGGTCGTCCGGCCCCGTCCAGTCCGGATGGCGGCATGCGCTGCGCTGGTCGATCCCCACGGGCAGCGTGCGCATGCCCGCCACCCGCTCGGTGATCTTCTGCCCCAGCAGCATCCCCCCGCCGCCCGGCTTGGCCCCCTGGCCGAGGACCACCTCGATCGCGTCCGCCGCCCGCAGATCGTCCGGGTTCATGCCGTAACGCGACGGCAGGTACTGGTACACCAGATGCTTGGAGTGGCCGCGCTCCTCCCGCGTCATCCCGCCGTCGCCCGTCGTCGTGGAGGTTCCGGCCTCGCTGGCCCCGCGCCCCAGCGCCTCCTTCGCCTGCGCGGACAGCGCGCCGAAGCTCATGCCCGCGATCGTGACCGGGATGTCCAGGTGGAGCGGGTGCTTGGCGTTGCGGGCGCCGAGGACCACGTCGGTGTCGCAGCGCTCGCGGTATCCCTCCAGCGGATAGCGGGACATGCTCGCGCCGAGCAGCAGCAGATCGTCGAAGTGCGGCAGCCTGCGCTTGGCGCCCCAGCCCCGGATGTCGTAGACCCCGGTGGCGGCGGCCCTCTGGATGGCGTGGATGGTGGCGCGGTCGAAGGTCGCGGACTCGCGCAGGCCGTTGCCGGGGTGGGTGGGCTGGTGGTCGTCGTTCATGGCTCGGTCCTCCGATGTCAGGGGCGGGGGAGAGCAACCCCGCAGGCGTCAGTACGCGTTGTCCGCCTGGAAGTGGTACAGCCGCCGCGCCGACCCGTAGCGGCGGAAGGAAGCCGGGTCCGCATCCATGCCGGCGGCGGCCAGAAGCCCGGCCAGCTCCGCCAGGTGCTCCTCCCGCACAGGCTTCTCGACGCAGTCCGCGCCCAGCGACTTCACCCGCCCCCGCACGTAGATCCGGGCCTCGTACAGCGAATCCCCGAGCGCGTCCCCCGCGTCGCCGCAGACGACCAGCCGCCCCGCCTGCCCCATGAAGGCGCTCATGTGGCCGACGCTGCCGCCGACGACGATGTCGACGCCCTTCATGGAGATGCCGCAGCGGGCGGCGGCGTCGCCCTCGATGACGAGCAGCCCGCCGTGCGCGGTGGCGCCCGCCGACTGCGAGGCGTTGCCGCGCACGCGCACCGAGCCGGACATCATGTTCTCCGCGACGCCGACACCCGCGTTCCCGTGCACCGTCACGGCCGCGAGCTGGTTCATCCCGGCGCAGTAGTAGCCGACATGTCCCTCGACGGCGACGGTCAGTTCCTCGTTCAGGCCGCAGGCCACGCTGTGCGCGCCGCGCGGATTGAGCACCCGCCAGTGCGCGGCGCGCTTGGCGACGCCGGGGGTGTGGAGCGCCTGGTTGAGCTCACGGACCGAGGCGGCGGCCAGGTCGTGCACCTCGGTGGGGACCGCGCCGGTCAGCGCTTCCATACGTAGACCTCTTCCGGCTCGGGTTCGAAGATGCGGGCGTTCTCGATGCCGGGGAGGACGTCCAGGGCGCGGTATTCCGAGGCCATGGCCACCCACTGCGGGGTCTCGGCGACGAGCGCGGGCTTGCAGGCGATGGCGTCGCGGACGACGGCGAAGGAGTCGCCGGTGGCGACGAGGAGCGTGTAGAAGCCGTCGAAGCGCTCACAGAGCAGCCGTAGCGCCTTGTCCAGGTCGGCTCCGGCGGCGAGCTGGTGGGCGACGAAGCGGGCGCCGACCTCGGAGTCGTTCTCGCTGTCGAAGCGCACGCCCTGGGCGCGCAGCTCGCGGCGGATGGTGGCGTGGTTGGCGAACGAGCCGTTGTGCACCAGGCACTGGTCGGGCCCGACGGAGAAGGGGTGCGCGCCGGCCGGGGTGACGGCGGACTCGGTGGCCATCCGGGTGTGGCCGACGCCCTGCCAGCCCTGGACTCCGGCGAGCCCGAAGGCGTCGGCCAGCGTGTCGGGGTGCCCGGTGCCCTTGAGGACGGCGACGTCCTCGCCGGAGCCGATGACGGTGGCGTGCGGCAGGGCGGCGGCGATGGCGGCGAGCAGTGCCTCCGGCGGGGCGGCGGCGTGCACGACGGTGGTGGCGTCGGCGGCGATGGCCACGGCGTCCGGGAGCGCGGCCCGGACCTCGTCCGGGGTGGTGCCGAGCAGGGACACGGTGGACCGGCCGGGCGGGCTCAGCCGGGGGTCTCCGTAGACCGCGACGCCCGCGGAGTCCGGGCCGCGCTCGACGACCTGGCCCAGCATGGCGGTGAGCAGCTCACCGAGCCGGGGATGGAGCGAGGGCTCGCGCAGATGGAGCCCGACGATTCCGCACATGCGGCTCTCCTCATGACGGGTGATCAGAAGGCGGTCAGGTAGCGGTCCAGCTCCCACTGGCCGACCGTGCCGTGCCATTCGAAGAACTCCTCGCGCTTGATCTCCGCGAAGTACTGGCTGACGCCCGCTCCCGCCGCGTCCAGGGCGGCACTCACCACCTGGTCGGCGGCCAGTTCCTCCACCGCGTGCAGCAGCGTGGGAGGCAGCTCCGGCCGGGCCGCGGTGGCCGCCGCGTCGCCGGGGGCGCCGGGGTCGAGGCCGCGCTCGATGCCGTCGAGCCCGGCGGTCAGGGCGGCGGCCGCCGCGAGGTAGGGGTTGGCCGAGCCGTCGCCGCCGCGCAGCTCGACGCGGTTGCCGTCGGGGACGCGTACGAAGTGCGTACGGTCGTTGCCGCCGTAACCGGCCCTGCGCGGGGACCAGGTGGCGCCGGAGCGGGTGGAGACGGCGCCGGTGCGCTTGTAGGAGTTGACGGTCGGCGCGATGACGGCCTGCAGCGCGCGGGCGTGGTCGAGCAGCCCGCCGATGAAGGAGTAGGCGAGCGGTGACAGGCCGAGCCCGCGCGGGTCGGCGGCGTCGGGGAAGGCGGGCTCGGCGCCGCGCCAGAGCGACAGGTGCATGTGCATGCCGGTGCCGGTGCGGTCGGTGAAGGGCTTGGGCATGAAGGTGGCGGTCATGCCGCGCTCCTCGGCCAGCATGGAGACCAGGTAGCGCATGGTGATCACGCGGTCGGCGGTGGTGAGGGCGTCGGCGTACGCGAAGTTCTGCTCGAACTGGCCGTTGCCGTCCTCGTGGTCGTTGGCGTAGTTGCCCCAGCCGAGACTGTTCATGGCTTTGGAGACGGCCGTGAGGTGGTCGTACATCCGGGTCAGGCCGCGCGCGTCGTAGCAGGGCTGGGCGGCGGTGTCGCGGGTGTCGGCGACCGAGAGCCTGCCGTGTTCGTCGCGGTTGACCAGGAAGTACTCGATCTCCGCGCCTACGGCGAGCGACAGCCCGAGCGCCCGCGCCCGCTCCAGTGCGGCGCGCAGGATGACGCGGGGCGCGTACGGCCAGGGCTTGCCGTTGACGTGCGGATCGCAGTGCACGAGGGCCAGGCCCTGGCGTACGAAGGGCAGCGGGGTGTAGGAGGAGACATCGGGCAGTGCCACCACGTCCGGGTCGCTGGGCTGCTGGCCGAGCGCGCCCGCGGCGTAGCCGGCGAACCCGACGCCCTCGTCCCGCAGTTCCCCGATCGCCTCGACGGGCACCAGTTTGGCGCAGGGCTTGCCATTGAGGTCGACGAAGACCGCGAGCACGAACTCCACGCCGTCGGCGCGGGCCAGCTCGGCGAGGTCGGGCGGGCCGGGCGGGCCGGGTGCGGATCCGTCGGTCGTCATGGGGCTCTCTCCTCAGCCGTTTGCCGGAGCGTGTCTACTGTGATGAATCACCGTTGCATATGAGTAGACGGCGCTGGCGTTACGACTGGATTTCCCGCCGGGAAGCACTCCGTAACCCATGGCCCTGACCCGCGGCCCTGCCCCGTACGCTGACCCCCATGCGACACGGCACCATCCCCGGCAGCACCGGAACCGTCCGCCCGGTACGGCTGCTCGGCGACCCCGCTCTCCATGAGCCCTGCCGCGAAGTGACTGCCTTCGACTCCGGGCTCGCCGCCCTGATCGAGGACCTGTTCGCCACGATGTACGCCGCCGACGGCGTCGGCCTGGCCGCGAGCCAGCTCGGCGTGCCCCTGCGGGTGTTCGTCTACGACTGCCCCGACGACGAAGAGGTCCGCCACCTCGGCCATGTCGTCAACCCCCGGCTCGTGCGCGCCGACGGGGTCACGGTGACCGGCCCGGAGGGCTGCCTGTCCCTCCCCGGGATCGAGGCGGGCACGACCCGGCACGACGAGACCGTCGTGGAGGGCTTCGACCTGCGCGGCGAGCCGCTGCGCATCGAGGGCACCGGATTCTTCGCCCGCTGCCTGCAGCACGAGTGCGACCACCTCGAAGGGCTGCTCTTCACGGACCGCGTGACGGGCTGGCGCCGCCGCCGCGCCCTGCGTGCGGCACGCAGGGCGCCCTGGGCTTCGTAAGGAAACTCCGTAACGAAGCTTTGTGCGGAAAGTGAAACTTTGTAAGGAAACTGCCTTACGAAGCGAACCTCACAGCCCCGGCCCGCCCGGCCGGTCGGCCGCCGCCGCGAGCCGCCCCCACAGCAGATCTGCCAGATGCCGCACCAGTTCGTCCCGCGACGTGGGCCGCTCCGCCAGCCACCAGTCGCCGGCCGCGTGCATCATGCCGACGATCCCGTGCCCCCACACCCGTGCCAGCACCTCGCTGTCCGGGCCCAGATCCAACCGCTCGATGATGACCTGCGCCAGTTCCTCGCCCATTCTCCGCAGCAGCGGCGCCGAGTGCCCGCCGAAGTCGAAGCCCTTCTCCCCGTCCCCCGCCACTTCCGCCGGGTGCATCAGGAAGCGGTACACCTGCGGCGCCGCCTCGATCGCGGCGAGATACGCGTGCAGCGTCGCCTCGACCCGGTCCCGGCGGTCGTTCGGCTTGTCCACCGCCGCCCGCAGCGTCGACAGCAGGGCGTTGGTGTGCCGTTCGGCCAGCGCCCGGTACAGTCCGCTCTTGTCGCCGAAGTGCCGGTAAAGAATCGGCTTGGTGATGCCGGCCTCCGCCGCGATGGCGTTCATCGACGCCTCCGGACCGTCCCTCAGCACGACCCGGTCGGCGGCTTCCAGAAGCTCCCTGCGCCGTCGTTGTGCGGCTGTCTTCTGCTCCTGCCGCTGGCTGGTGGTGTTGTCCACCTGAGCCTCCCCGCCCGTTCGAATTTCGTCACGCATGCGCAACGTAACACTCCGACGACACCCTGCACGTGCGGCGTCCCGAGTTGACAGTCATACCAGTCGGTAACAGACTTGGTGTTACCGCAAGTAACAAGTACGTGGAGGGGACTCATGGGCGACTTCTCGCTCGAGCTCAACGACGACCAGACGGCCGTACGCGACTGGATCCACGGCTTCGCCGCCGACGTGATCCGCCCGGCCGCCGCCGAGTGGGACGAGCGCGAGGAGACCCCCTGGCCGGTCATCCAGGAGGCCGCCAAGATCGGCCTGTACTCCCTCGACTTCTACGCACAGCAGTACTTCGACCCGACCGGCCTCGGCATAGCCATCACCATGGAAGAGCTCTTCTGGGGCGACGCAGGCATCGGCCTGTCCATCGTCGGCACCGCGCTGGCCGCCGTCGGCGTCCTCGCCAACGGCACCGAGGAGCAGATCGGCACCTGGATCCCCCAGATGTACGGCGACGTCAACGACGTCAAGCTCGCCTCCTTCTGCTCCTCCGAGCCGGACGCGGGATCCGACGTCTCCGCGATGCGCACCCGCGCCGTCTACGACCAGGCCAAGGACGAGTGGGTCCTCAACGGCACCAAGACCTGGGCCACGAACGGCGGCATCGCCAACGTCCACGTCGTCGTCGCCGTGGTCGACCCCGACCTCGGCGCCCGCGGCCACGCCTCCTTCGTCATCCCGCCGAACACCCCCGGCCTCTCCCAGGGCCAGAAGTTCAAGAAGCACGGCATCCGCGCCTCCCACACCGCCGAGGTCGTCCTCGAGGACGTCCGCATCCCCGGCTCCTGCCTCCTCGGCGGCAAGGAGAAGCTCGACGAACGCCTCGCGCGAGTGCGCGAGCGCGCCAGGACCGGCGGCGAGCGCGTCAAGAACGCCGCCATGGCCACCTTCGAGGCCTCCCGCCCCGCGGTCGGCGCCCAGGCCGTCGGCATCGCCCGCGCCGCGTACGAGGTCGCCCTCGACTACGCCAAGACCCGCGTCCAGTTCGGCCGCCCCATCATCGACAACCAGGGCATCGCCTTCCAGCTCGCCGACATGCGCACCCAGATCGACGCCGCCCGCCTCCTGGTCTGGCGCGCCTCCTGGATGGCCAGCGCCGGCAAGCCGTTCGGCTCCGCCGAGGGCTCCATGTCCAAGCTCTACGCGGGCGAGACGGCGAAGAAGGTGACCGGGCAGGCCATGCAGATCCTCGGCGGCAACGGCTTCACCCGGGAGTACCCCGTGGAGCGGATGCACCGGGACGCGGCGATCTACACCATTTTCGAGGGCACCAGCGAGATCCAGCGGCTCGTGATCGCCCGTACGCTTTCGGGGCTCCCGATCCGCTGACGCCGCGTAGCGGCGGTGCCGTTGCGGTGCCCCCGGTCGGGGTTGCCGGTTCCGTCCTCAAGCGCCGGACGGGCTGGGTTGGCCTGGGGGTCGGTGCCACCACCGGGGATCTCTCCTCGGCGCTCGCGACTCTGGTCGACCCGATCCGTGTCCGGGATCCTCGCTCGTCGCGCTGCGGGAGAACCCCGGCGTGTCCCCTCCCGGCCGGAGACGTTCACTTCAGCCCGTCCGGCGTTTGAGGACACGCCCGCAGGGCGTCCGGGGGTCCGGGGGCGAAGCTCCTGGCGGGTCCGGGCGGAGCCCGCCACGCGGCGCCAGCCGCTGATCGGATGCAGCGGGAAGGGGCGGGGTGGGGGAAACCCCCTCACCCACGGCCCCGGCGGCCGGAGGCCGGCGCAGCGGTCCGAAGCCAGCACAGCGCCCGCGAGGACCGCGCAAAAGGATAGGTCCGTCCGGCGCTTGAGGACGGAACCAGCAACCCCAACAGGCGGCACCGCAGCGGCATACCCGCAGGCCGCCCGGGTAGGCGCAGCGCAAGCGCAACGCGAGGAGGACGACATGACGCGCCGCGCAACCGTGCCGCCCGTTCCGGAGCCGAGGCCGGTGCCCGTGCCGCCGGACCCGGTGCCGGTGCCACCGGCACCGATTCCGGAGCCGGATCCGGTGCCGGTTCCGCGCCCCGTTCCGGAGCCGGAGCCACTGCCGCAGCCCGTGTAGGACAGGGCGTTTGTGGAACCGGCTGCCGCGGGGGCCGTGGTTTCTGGTTGAATGGGTCCATGGCCAGCCTCATTGACACCGCTACGGGTCGCAGCGACCTGGAGCCGTTCTGGCCGTCTCGGCAGGAGTACCAGTTCGATCGGGAGTGTTGTCGCGCGACTACCGCGCGGACCCGCACCCACGGCTGACCCCGCCGATCATCGGCCGCTTTTCGTCAGCTCTGCGTCCCGGTCCGCGCAATACGGCGTCCATTCGACACCTCCCTGCGCGCGAAAGAGCCGAGACCTCTCATGTCCTCAACCCAGTCCTTGCCTGCGCCCACCTCCCTCAACCGCCAGCGGCTGCGTGCCGTTCGGCCCGACGAGGCCCCCGCCGCGCCTGCCGGCCCCGTACCGGATTTCCTGCCGCCCGGCGCGACCTGGCTGCCGGCGCCGGGGCATGTGATGCCCAGCGTCGCCGGGCAGCCGCCCATGGTCGGCTATCTGGTGCTGGTCCCGGCGGAGCCGGACACGATCCCGCCTGTACAGGGCTCAGCCACCGCAGCCGTACGGGTCGACACGGACCGCCGTATCGCCCAGGTGGACGGCAGGCCGCTCGACCTCACGTACCTGGAGTTCGAGCTGCTGGCCCACCTGGTCGGCCACCCGCACCGGGTGCACACGCGTGACCAGCTGGTCACGACGGTGTGGGGGTACGGCCACGTCGGCGACGGCCGCACTGTGGACGTCCACATCGCGCGGCTGCGCCGCAAGCTCGGCCCGGAGCACCGGGGCAGCATCGTCACGGTGCGCAGGGTCGGCTACAAATACGCGCCGGTCTCTTTCTGAAGTTCCGAGGCCGGGAACAATGCCGGGCGGATCCCATGGGTCCGCCCGGCACGGCATGTCACCGCCGTGGCGTATGGGTACGCTGTCCTCACTCCGGCATTCCAAGAGCACCAGGCATCCATTCACCCATCCACGCCGGAATCCAGCGGAGCGTGCGGACATGGCTGATCAGCGGGAGTGGACGGCTTCGGCCCCCGCGATCGGAGGGTGGCCGGCTCCTGCGGCGGCTCATCTGGCCCTGAACAATCTGGGCGGCTTCGACTGGGACCTGGACGGCGGCAGGCTCCATCTGGACCCGGTGGCGCTGCGGGTGCTGGACCTGGACCCGGAGGAGTTCGCGGGCAGTCCGGCGGCGCTGCTGTCGCGGCTGCCTCCCGAGGAGGCCGACGGCATCGACCGGGCGCTCACGGTGGCGCTGAAGGAGGGCCAGTCCTCCTGGAGCGTGTACTTCCGGCTGACGCGCGAGGACGGCCACCGGGGCTGGATACACGCCAGGGGCCGCATAGTGCGGGACAGCGCGGGCCGGGCCTGCCGCATCATCGGCATCGTCAGCGACTCCACCGACGAGGTGGCCCAGGCGGCCGACTGCGTGCGCCGCGAGGAGGCGCATCCGGACAGCGAGCACAACCTCGTCGTCGAGGTGACTGCCTCGCTGTCCGAGGCGGTGACCGTACGGGATGTGACCGCGGCCCTGACCGCGCACCGCCGGCTCGACCGGCTGGGCATCGCGAGCCTGTTCCTGGGGATGGTGGAGGGCGGCCGGATCCGGGTCGTGAGCGACGCGGAGGTGGACAGCTGGGTGCCGGCGCTGGAGTACACCAGGCTGGAGGACGGCTTCCCGATGAGCGAGGTCGTACAGACCCTGGAGCCGCGCTTCATCACCTCGCCGGAGGAGTTCGCTCGCCGGTATCCGAAGCTGTGGCCGCACATAGAACCGCTGGGGGCCTCCGCGGCCGCGTATCTGCCGCTGATCGCCCAGGGCAAGCCCATCGGGGCCCTGGGGCTGCTCTACCGGCACAAGTACTCCTTCGCCCCGCAGGAACGCAACCTGCTGATCGCGCTGAGCGGAAGCATTGCCCAGAGCCTGCAGCGCGCCGTCCTGTTCGACCAGGAGCACGACATCGCGCAAGGCCTGCAGACGGCCATGCTGCCCCGCAGCATCCCGCGCATCCCCGGCGCGCAGCTCGCGGTGCGCTACCGCTCCGCCCGCCTGGCCCGGGACATCGGCGGCGACTGGTACGACGTGGTGGCCATGCCCGGCGGCCGGGTCGCCGCCATCATCGGCGACGTACAGGGGCATGACACCCATGCCGCCGCCGTCATGGGCCAGCTGCGCATCGCGCTGCGGGCCTACGCGGCCGAGGGGCATCCGCCGGCCACCGTGATGGCCAGGGGCTCCCGCTTCCTGTGCGAGCTGGACACCGACCGCTTCGCCACCGCGCTGTACGCGCAGGTGGACCCGCAGACCGGCCGCACATGCGTGGTCCGGGCGGGCCACATCGACCCGCTCGTACGCCACGCGGACGGCAGCTGCAGCCGGCTCAGCACCAACGGGGGGCTGCCGCTGGGCCTGTCGGCGCAGTTCGGGCAGCTGGACTACCCGGTGACGCAGACCGAGCTGGACCCCGGCGACACGCTGTTGATGTTCACCGACGGGCTGGTGGAGCGTCCCGGCACCGATCTGGACGACGGGCTGCGGCGGCTCACCAAGGCGCTGAGCGACGGCCCCCAGGGCGTCCAGCCGCTCGCCGACCACATCAGCTCGGTCATGGGCGCCCCGGGTACCGACGACGACATGGCACTGCTCCTGCTGCGGCGGGACACCGACGCCGCGCCGCAGCCCTCGCGCCGCCTGCACCAGCACGTCGGCCCGGGGGATCCGCAGGCGCTGGTCGCCGCCCGGGGCATGATCCGCGAGGCGATAACGTCCTGGGGCATGCCGGAGCGCCTGGACGACGCCGAGCTGGCCGCAGACGAGCTGATCACCAACGCCCTGGTGCACACCGACGGCGGCGCCGTGCTGACGGTGCGGATGATGCCCGACACGACACGCCGGGTACGGATCGAGGTGCACGACCTGGCCAGCAACTGGCCGCGCCGGCGCGAGGCGGGCGACGGCGAGACTTCGGGACGCGGACTGCTGCTGGTGGACCAGCTCGCGGACGCGTGGGGCGTGGAGCCGCACGGCTCGGGCAAGTCGGTGTGGTGCGAGTTCCGCTCACCCGCGCCGTCCACGTTATCCGCGCCTCCCGGCACGCCCTCCGCCGGCTGATTCACCCGGACGGCCCACCCGCCACGACACACCGGGGATTGGGCAGCAGGCTGTCGGTGAGGAGCCAAGAAGGAACTCCGCAACAGCCGGCCCCCGGGCTCGGCACCGGGGAGGTTCGCGATGCCGACGGTGGCCACAAGTGTGATCATTTCCCGGCCTTTCGAAGAGGTTTTCGACTTCCTGGCCGATGCACGCAATCTCGCCCTCTGGAGCTCAGGCGTCCACAGGGTCGCGGCGGAGGCCGTGCGCCCGGGGGACGGCGCCGAGTACCGCTACCATTTCCCCGGCCGGCACCGCGAGCACCGGCTGATATGCACGGCGTACCGCCCCTGCCGGGCCGTGGAGTTCCGCGGCCGCCGCATGTGGAGCCCGCTGGGCACCCAGATCCCGCACTACGCCTTCCGGCTGCTGCCGCACTCCCGGGGCACCTTCGTCCAGCTGACCGTCACCTGCACGCTCGGCGGCGGGCTGCTGCTGCTCGCCCCGTTCATGGCGATGGCCTGGCGGCGCGACCTGCCGGTGGACGCCCGCCGGCTGCGCGAGGCGCTGTGCGGCCCGGATCGCGCGCCCGCCCCCGCCCCGGCCCCGCCGCCGGTCGTGGTCGCCGACAGCGTCGGCCGGCCGCCCGCCCGGGCTTCCGCGCCGGCATAGGCACCGGTTCGTAGAAACCGGGCCAGTGCCTGTCCGGGCATTAGCACACCGGGAGGCGCTTATGTGGGAACTCCGGACGCATTGCCCGCGACCTGCAAGGCTGGAGTCCCGTTAGCGTCGCGTACTCCCGTACGACGAAGTGAGAGGACTCGCAGATGGCGGAGCAGGCTCGCATAGGCGTCACCGGACTGGCGGTCATGGGCAGCAACCTTGCCCGGAACTTCGCCCGCCACGGCCACCCGGTGGCGGTGCACAACCGGAGCGAGGCCAAGACCCACGCCCTCGTCGAGGAGTTCGGCCACGAGGGGGAGTTCCACCCCGCCGACACCCTCAAGGAGTTCGTGGCCTCCCTCGAACGTCCCCGCCGCGCGATCATCATGGTCAAGGCCGGCGCCCCCACCGACGCGGTCATCGACGAACTGGCCGCGCTCATGGAACCCGGCGACATGATCGTCGACGGCGGCAACGCCGACTTCCGCGACACCCGCCGCCGCGAGGCGGCCCTGCGCGCTCAGGGCCTGCACTTCGTCGGCACCGGCATCTCCGGCGGCGAGGAGGGCGCCCTCAACGGCCCGTCCATCATGCCGGGCGGCTCCGTCGAGGCGTACGAGGCCCTCGGCCCGCTGCTGGAGGACATCTCCGCCAAGGTCGACGGCGTCCCCTGCTGCACCCATGTCGGCCCCGACGGCGCCGGGCACTTCGTGAAGATGGTGCACAACGGCATCGAGTACGCCGACATGCAGCTCATCGCCGAGGCGTACGACCTGCTGCGGCACGCCGCCGGGATGCGCCCCGCCGAGATCGCCGAGGTCTTCCGCACCTGGAACTCCGGGCGCCTGGAGTCCTATCTGGTCGAGATCACCGCCGAGGTGCTCTCCCACACCGACGCCGCCACCGGCGGCCCCTTCGTGGACATCGTCCAGGACCGGGCGGGCCAGAAGGGCACCGGCAGCTGGACCGTCCAGAACGCCCTGGAGCTGGGCGTGCCGACCTCCGGCATCGCCGAGGCCGTCTTCGCCCGCTCGCTGTCCGGCAGCGCCGAGCTGCGCGCCGCCACCCGGGAACTGCCCGGGCCCACGGAGACCTGGCTGGACAGCGCGGCGAGCGACCGCTTTGCCGAGGACGTCGAGCAGGCGCTGTACGCGTCGAAGATCGTCGCCTACGCGCAGGGTTTCAACCTGATCCAGGCCGGCAGCGACGAGTACGGCTGGGATGTCGACCCCGGGGCCATGTCGACCATCTGGCGCGGCGGCTGCATCATCCGCGCACAGTTCCTCAACCGCATCAAGGAGGCCTACGACGCCGAGCCCGGCCGTCCCACCCTCCTGACCGACGACCACTTCGCCGAAGCCCTCGGCGGCGCCCAGGCCGCCTGGCGCCGGGTCGTCTCCACCGCCGCCCAGCTCGGCGTCCCCGCCCCCGGCTTCTCCGCCGCCCTCGCCTACTACGACGGCCTGCGCGCGGAGCGCCTGCCCGCCGCCCTCATCCAGGGCCAGCGCGACTTCTTCGGCGCCCACACCTACCGCCGCACCGACCGTGACGGCTCCTTCCACACCCTCTGGGGCGGCGACCGCTCGGAGGCAGCCTCCAGCTGATCGGACAGGCCCTGGCCCGGCCGGTCTCCTACCGGCCGGGCTCGACCAGCCCGCGCCGGACGGCCTCCGACACCGCGCCCGCGCGGTTGTCGGCGCCCAGCTTGCGATAGACACGTACAAGGTGGGTCTTGACGGTGGCCTCGGTGACGAACAGGGCAGCGGCGATGGCCCGGTTGCCGAGGCCACGGGCGAGCAGCCGGACGACCTCGATCTCCCGCTCGCTCAGCGCCCGCGCGGGATCGGTCACCTGGCTCACCAGCAGGTCGGCCGCCTGCGGGGCGAGCCCCATGCTGCCGGAGGCCGCACTGTGCACCGCGCGGAACAGCTCCTCCGGGGGGCCTGCCTTCAGTACGTAGCCGCGCGCTCCGGCCTCCATGGCCCGGACCACGTCGGCGCGGGTGCCGTAACCGGTGAGCATCACCACGTTGGTGCCGGGCGCGGTGGCGGCGAGCCGGCGGGTGGCCTCGACGCCGTCGATGCCGCCGCCGTCGCCACCGGCGAGCCGCAGGTCCATCAGGACGACATCCGGGCGCAGCGCGGGGACCAGGCGGACGGCCTCCTGGCCGTCACCGGTCTCGCCGACGACGGCGAGGCCGGGCTCGCCCTCGATGAGCGCCCGCAGCCCGGCCCGGACCACGGCGTGATCGTCGACCAACAGGATCCGCAGCGGCACCGGGCTCATCCGGTGGCCGACGTGAGACGGGCGCGCGGTCCGACCGCGAGCGGGACGGCGGCGATGAGGGTCGTGCCGCGGCCCGGTGCGCTGTCCAGCGTGACCGAGCCGCCGCACGCCCGGAGCCGCTCACGGATGGCGTCGAGGCCGAAGCCCCGTCCGGGCGGGGCTTCGGCGGTACGGCCCGCGGCGAAGCCGATCCCGTCGTCGCGGACCTCCAGGGTCAGCAGGCCGGCCCGCCGCCGGCCGAGGGTGACCAGCACGCTGTCGGCCCGGGCGTGGTCGCGTACGTTGGCCAGCGCGCCCTGGGCGATGCGCAGCAGTGTCGCGGCCGTGGCCGGCGGCACCGGCCGGGCGTCGCCGATGGCGCGGAAGGTGACATGGGGCGCCGTGCCGGAGAGTTGCGCCCGCAGGCACAGGGCCCGCAGCGCGGACTCCAGGTCGTGCCGGTCCAGGGCCGGCGGAGTGAGATCGTCGAGAATCCGCCGGGTCTCCACGAGGTTCTCGCCCAGCGACTCGGTGACGGTACGGACCCGGGCCCGGGCGCTCTCCGGATTGCGCCGCCAGTCCCGCTCGGCGGCCTGCAGCAGCATCCGGCTGCCCGCCAGCTCCTGGGCCAGGGTGTCGTGGATCTCCCGCGCGATCCGGGCGCGTTCGGCGTCCATTCCCGCCTCCCGCTGCCGCAGGGCCAGTTCGGCGCGGGTGCTGTGCAGCTCGTCGATGATGCGCCGGCGCTCGGCGGCATCCCGCTGCTGTACCCGGTAGAGCCCGAGGGTGGCCCAGACGGCCGTGACGGGCGCGACCACCAGATCGGGCTCGAAGGCCCCGCTCTGCTCCCGCAGGAGGGACCCGACCAGTACGCCGCTGATCACGCTCACCACGACAACCGACCCACGCCGCCCGAGCGTTCGCAGGGTGACGCAGGCCAGCGGCGCCGCACACCACGCGTACGCGGTCGCCAGCGAGGCCGGGACCAGCCAGACGATCAGCAGCCACAGCGACAGCAGGACGCCCAGCCAGACCGGCCGCCACCGCCCCAGCCGGTCCCCGAGGGCCGGCCCGGCCGCGTAGCAGACCGCCAGGAGCGAGCTGAGGACCAGGACGGACACGCACAGCGGGTCGTTCTGCCTCAGCAGACGCACCGCCGAACTGCCGACGAGCAGGAAGAACGCCGCGTGCAGCACATGCCGGGCGCGGGGCGGCCTTAAACGGCTGACCGGGGCGGTGGGGGACACCTCGGCTCCCTTCGGGCGGGTCGAGATCGACTGGCCCGACGAGTCTATGTGCCCCCTGTGACGCCGGCCCTAGGCCCCGGGGTGCAGGCCCAGCCAGCCGGGGCTCGGGTCGCCCTGTACCTCGCCGAAGTAGAGGGCGAAGGTCTGCTTCCACCGCTCGACTCCGGCCCGGTCCGCCATGAACTCGGGGAAGCCGCCGAGATGCGCGTTCGGGTACTCCCACACCGGCTTGAGGCCGCCCGCCGGGGTGACGTCGGTCCGCACGGACCAGCCGTTGAAGGAGGCCTTCTGGCGTGCCTCGGACAGAGACCAGTTCAGGTAGAGCTTGGCGGCGGTCGGGTGCCTGGCGTCCTCGAAGATGGCCGCGCGCTGGCCCCAGGCCATGAACGGGTGCCCGTCGGCCACGGCCCACTTGGTGGCGGCGGTTGAGGTCAGCGACCCCGAGGTGCCGATGCCGATCGCCTTCTGCTTGGCGTTGACCGCCACCCCGGGGGTGTTGCTGCCACGGGCGAACTGCATTTCCTGGGCCGCCAGTTTCGCGATCCAGTCCCAGCCGTAGGCCTGTGCGTACAGCGAGTAGAGGTACAGCACCGCGTCGTCGTCGTTGGGGTACGACGAGGCGATCCGGCCCTTCCAGCGGGGGTCGGCCAGCTCCTTCGGGGTCGCCGGGGCGGCGCTGCCCAGCGCGGCGGAGTCGTACAGGTAGCTGAAGGCGATGACGGCGATCGCCGTCCAGGCTCCCTGTGGGTCCTTCAAGGCTGTGTGGACGCCGCCGAAACCGGCCGGCTTGTAGTGCAGCAGCCGGCCCTGCCGCGACCACCGGGTGAAGTCCTGCAGTGTCTGGAGCTGGATCAGGTCGGGGACCAGGGTGTCGGTCGCGAACTGGTTGTCCACCCGGACGTCGTGGAACTTGCTGTAGTCCACGATCAGTTGGAGCTTGATGCCGGGGAACGCGGCCTGGAAGGCGGCCTTGGTGAAGTCCTGCTGGGTCGGGGTGTCGCCGCCCGCGTAGATGACGAGCTCCCCGCCCTCCGCCAGCGCGGCCTGGTAGAGCTCGTCGAGGGATCGGGTCTCCTCGGCCACATGAGGTCCCGAACGCGGGGACGCCGTGGCCGTCGCCGCCCCCGCGCTCGTGGCGAGTGAGGCGCCCAGGGCGGCGCCGGCACCTGTGGTGAGTACGCGGCGCCTGCTGAAGGAACTGGTCATCGGATGTCCTCTCGTACGGTCCCCGCATGATCATGGCGTGGGCGTGGATCGCCGCGCGTCGTGCGGACGGCTGGTCCTGCGCGTACGAGAGGTTGGAGCGGCTGTCCGTCAAACGGTTGAACCGGAGCTGTCCTGCTGCAGCTTCTCGAAGAAGAACTCGTGCTTGAGGAAGGACGTGTCGTGCTCGTGCCCCGGGTACGGCGGGATCAGCTGGGAGGCCTGGAAGAGCCGCCAGCCGTCCTCCAGGGCGGCGACGCCCGTCTTGTAGGGCGGCTCGTCGCTGTCGCCGGTGGTGGGGCGGGAGGCGCCGGTGCCGTCGTAGACGGACCAGCCGACGACGTCCGCGTCGAGGGCCGAGGTGGCCAGGTAGAGGACGAGGACCTGCTGCTTCATGCGTGGCTCCCCTGGTTCGCGAGGGTCGGGCGGTTGGTGATGCGGGTGACCCAGTAGTCGATGTCGAAGCTGTCGTCGCCGGTCAGCGTCCGCCACAGCAGGACCCGGTTGTGGACCTCCAGCCGGCCGGTGGCGGGCTCGTACCAGGGGAAGGTGGCGGAGAGTTCGGTGGCCACGGCCGGGTCGGCGAGGTCGTCGGTGTTCCACAGGCGGACCTGCGGCACGGTGGGGTTGAGGCGGATCTTGAACATGTAGCGGGGGATGTCGCTGTCGTTGCGCCGGCCGCCGTGCCAGATGCCGTGGTGCAGGATCACCACCGTGCCGGCCGGGCAGGTCAGCCGGGTCTGCCCGCGCAGGTTCTGGTAGCGGCCGGTGTCGGTCTCGTTGGTGCGGCGCAGATGGCTGCCCGGCACGCTCAGGGTGCCGCCCATGTCGGCGGTCACCTCCTGCGGGTAGTACATGAGCTGGACGTCGAAGGCGTCGGGGCGTACGTCGATGATGGCGTCGCCGTGCAGCGGCTGGGCCTTGCCCTCGTGCGGCTCGCGGATGTGCACGAAGTGGTGGTCGACGGTCGGGGCGGCCCCAACCAGGCTCTCCAGCGCCCCGGCGACCGCCGGGAGACCGACGAGCTCGTGGGCGAACGAGCCCTGCGGGTATGCCTCTTCGAGGGGCGTGCCGTAGGGGACGGGCGGGATTCCGGCGGCGAGCACGTCCATCGCGCGCTCGTTCATCTCCGGGGGCACGACCGCGTCCATGCGCAGATAGCCGTGCGCCACGAAGCGCGCCATCTCTACGGAAGTCAGAAGCTGCTTGCTGGTTGACATACGGCAACGCTAGAGGCGAGACGCTGCCCTGTCGTGGGTTGGATTCCTCCACCACTGGTAGATTTTCACCATGGAGCAAGTGACCATCCGGCTGGACGAACCGCCCCGCGTGGCCAGCGTCGGCGTCGGCGTGCACGGGACACTCGGCCCGCGCTCGCACGATGTGTTCCGCCTCCCCGACCTGTGGCAGCTGCACCTGTACGGCTGGTCCGGCGAGCTCACCGTCGGCGGCACCACCCACCCCGTCCGGCCCGGCCACGTCAGCCTCATCCCGCCCGGCACCGAGGCCCACTTCTGGTACCGGGGCCGCTCCGAGCACCTGTACGCGCACCTGCGCCTGCCCGCCACCGGCGAGCCGCGCACCGTCCCCGTGATGCAGGACGCCGGCCGCGCCGCGCCCCTGCTGTCCGGTCTGCTGCGCCAGGCCGTCATGGCCGCGCCCGGCACCCCCGCCCGGGCCGACGCCGAGGTCTGGACGGCCCTGTGGCGCGTCGCCGAGCTGACCCCCGCAGACCCGTCCGGCGGCTCGCACACCGCCGTGGCCGCCGCCATGGCCCACATCGAGGCCCACCTCGCCGTGCCCGTGACCGTGCCCGAGATCGCCCGGGCGGCCCGGGTCTCCCACAACCACCTCACCAGGCTGTTCCGCGCCGAGACCGGTGACACGGTCGTCGCCTACCTCCGACACCGCCGCCTCGAACGCGCCCGCCACCTCCTGCGGGCCTCCACCCTCCCCATCCCGGCCATCGCGGCCGCGGTGGGCATCCCCGACCTGCAGGCCTTCAACAAGGCCTGCCGCCGCGAGCTGGGCGGGTCACCCCGAGCCATCCGCGCGGCCCTATGAGCCGCACCGAAGCACCCCGGCGGCCTCCTTGGCCGTGAGGACCCGGCGGACGCTCGCGTCCGTACGGGCCCTGAAAGCCGCGTCGTGCCGCGCGGCGTAGCTCACGGCCTCGACCATCAGGGGGAGGACCGCGTTGTTCACGGTGAGCACCAGATCCCCGCCGGCCCGCAGGAACGACACGGCGCGCTGCGCCGGGGGCACCGACCGGACGGAGGCCGCCTTGCCGAGGTCGTCGGAGACGATGACGCCCTGGAAGCCCAGGTCGTGGCGGAGCATCCCGGTCACGACGGTGGGGGAGAAGACGGCCTTGTGCGCAGGGTCGATGAGGGCGTACGTCGCCAGCGAGACCATGACGAGGCCGGCGCCGGACACGATGCCGGAGCGGAAGGACGCGACGTCGGCGCTGTCCCGGGTAAGGGTGGTGTCCGTGACCTGCTCCGTGGTGTCGGTGTTGCCGCTCACCCGGCCCAGACCCGGAAAGTGCTTGAGGGTCGTCAGCACCCCGGACCGGCTGAACCCCTGCACGAACGCGGCTCCCTGACGGGCCACCACATCCGGAGTGGCGCCGAACTGGCGCCCGTAACGGCCGATCGGGCCGTTCGCCGTCCCGATCCGCGCAGGCACGACATCGCCGACGGGCGCGAGGTCCACGTTGACGCCCGCGGAGCGCAGCTGGGCCGCCCACTGCGCCGCCCGCTCCCGCAGTCCGGCCACCGACCACCCGCCCTGCTCCAGCGCGGCCGGGATGGCGGAGAACCCCGGGCCGCTGAGGGACTGCACCTGCCCGCCCTCCTGGTCCACGGCGACCAGCAGGCCCGCCCGCCCCGCCTTCGTCGTCCGCTTCAGCGACTGCAGACGGTCGGCAAGGGCCCGGGTACGCCATACCCCCACCTGGCTGCGGCCCAAAAGGATCACCGAGCCGACGTCGTAGCGGCGCAGCACCGCCAGGTCGGCGGCAGAAGTCGTAGGCACTCGCGCCGCGCCCATGAAGAGCTGGCCGATCCGTTCGGCGGCCGTCATCGAGGACAGCACGCGGTCGACGCAGGACGAGGCCGACGGCGAAGCAGACGGAGAAGCAGACAGCGAGGTAGACAGCGAGGCAGACGGTGAGGCCGAGGACGCGGGCCGGCTCACCCCCGGGGTGCTGTGGGTGTCGCAGCCGGCGAGGAGCAGCCCGGCGGCCAGCACAGCGCCGATTAGGGTCTGTCCGGTCGATCTTGGTCGGACAGGCCGCGGCGTCTGGGGTGGTGCATCGCAAGGCGCCGGAGCGTCCGCAGGGTGGTTTCCTGTGGGCCCGCCGCGCCAGCGGCTGATGTCGGCGTCGGCAACGCCGCGAGGTGCCGCCCGGCGCGCCAGCGGCTGATGTCGCTGTGGCGTCGCGGACCCGGCCAGCATCGACCGGACAGGCCCTGGGGGGCGTACGCGCATCAGGAAGCCACCGACCCGCTGCTCGCCGAGGGCGAACCGGTCGCGACCGGGCCCAGGAAGTCCGCCCAGTCCCCGACCGGCGCCTGCCCCGGGCTGAGCGTCCGCAGCTTGGCCAGCACGGCCGGGTCCTGGGCCTCCAGCCACTCCACCAGCTGCCGGAAGGACACCAGCCGTACGTCCTCGTACTGCGCGATCCGCCCGATCGCCTCTTCCACGGCGTCCATGTAGATACCGCCGTTCCACCGCTCGAAGTGGTTGCCGATGAAGAAAGGCGCCCGGTTGCTCTCGTACGCCCGCCGGAATCCGGCCAGGTAGGAGTCGCGGGCCTGCACGCGCCAGGCCTCGTACATCGAGCGGTCGCCCAGCGGATTGGCGTCCGACTGGTTCGCCATCATGTTGTAGTCCATCGACAACACCTGGAAAGAGTGGCCCGGGAACGGAATCGACTGCAGCGGGAAGTCCCAGATCCTGCCGCCCTGCACCTTCCCCGGCCAGATCTGCAGACCGCCCGGAGAACTCGCATCGTACTTCCAGCCCAGCTCCGCCGCGGTCGGCAGCAGATTCGCCTGGCCCTCCAGACACGGCGTACGGCCGCCGATCAGCTCCTTCTCGTAGTCGAAGGGCAGCGGTTCGAGGTCGGTGAAGCCGGTGTTGGTCTTCCACTCGGTGACGAAACGCTTCGCCTGGTCGATCTCGCTGCGCCACTCGGCGGGCGACCAGCGGCCGACGCCGTCCGCACCGCAGAAGTGGCCGTTGAAGTGGGTACCGATCTCGTGTCCCTCCAGCCAGGCGGCCCGCACCTCCTGCAGCGTGGCGTGGATGTGCCGGTCGGAGAGATAGCCGATCGCGGACGCCCCGACCGGGTGCTGCGGGGGAGCGTAGAGCCCCTTCTTGGACTCCGGCAGGGTATAGATCCCGCTAAGGAAGAAAGTCATCGACGCGCCGTGCTCCGCCGCGACCTTGCGGAACCGCGAGAACAGCCCGTTGCTCAGTTCCCCCGCGCCGTCCCACGAGAACACCACGAACTGCGGCGGCCGCTCCCCGGCCTTCAGCCGCTCCGGCTTCGGCTGCTTGGGCTGGGCCCCGGTGTCGGCGGTGGAGCCGTCGCCTATCAGCTTGACGCGGGGCACGTTCGGGCTGCTCACGGCGCTTCCGATGGCCCCGGCGCCGTGCGCCGATCCGGTCCCGGCCACCGCCCACTCGCGTCCGGCGTAGACCCCCAGCGCGCCCAGGACCGCCGCCGAGGCGCCACCCGTCAGCAGGCTCCTGCGTGAAACACCGCTCATGACCGCTCCCCGATTCTCGATGCCGTATCTGCGTTCATCCCGTTCGATGGAGGGCGACGCGAGAAGGATCGGAGGAAGCGGGACCTGTTACGCCTTCATGACAAACGGGCCTTAGGGCCCGTCGCCGGACAGGCCCTAACTGCCGGTGCCCGCCTGGAAGACGGTCAGATGGACCGACGAGGCGTTGCCCGAGACGGGCACCGCGCCCTGGGTCCACTTCACCTTGAGCTGGGACAGCTCATCCGGCGGTGTGATGAGAAGCGACGCCGGGGTGGCCGTCTTCGCCCCGCTGATCTCCGGGTTGCTGAAGGTCAGGCCGGCCCAGGCGCTGCCGTCGGGGGCGAGCGTGACGGTCGTCGGGCCGGCGGAGCTGCGCTTGGGATCGGGCCCCACCTGCCGGCCGGAGGAGTCGATGAAGGCGGCGCCCGGGTAGCCGTACAGGGTGCAGGTGCGCTGGGAGGTGTTGGTCAGGACGATGGGGAAGTTCTCCTGGCCGGCGCCCGGGTCGTTGGCGCCGACCGACGCGCGCAGTTCCGTGGTGTGGCAGCGGGTGGTGCCGGCGGTTCCGGTGACGGCCGGTGCCGTCGACGCGGCGGCGCTGCTGACCGGGGCCGTAGGTGCCGTGGGTGCCGTGGGCGTAGGCGTCCCGGTCCGGTCGCCGGTGGCGGGCTGGGCGGTGCCGGGCAGGGTCCGGGGCGCGGTGGCCGGGCTGCCGCTGCCGTTTCCGCAGGCGGTGAGCAGGCCCAGGAGGGCGGCGGCGCCCGCGATCCTCGTCGCCCGGCCGCCACTGAAGATCGGCAGGCTCGTCATGTGAGGTCTCCTCGAAGATCGGCGAACGGCGCGCTGTGCCCCGTCACCAGTGTGTGATGCGAAACGGCCACGAAAGGTTCGTGCTGACGAGAGTGAGGGCCGGTCCGGTGTCAGTCCTTGATCGTCAGGGAGCTCAGTATGCCGTCGGTCGCGTCGTCGCCGCCGTGCTGCCGGATCTGTACGTACACCTGCGGCTGCTCGGCGCCGTCCGCGGGTGAGAGACCGGTCTCCGTGAACGAGCCGCCGCCCGGGCAGGAACTCCAGCTGCGCACCCGGCCCTGCCAGCCCATGCCCGTGAAGCTGCGGCTGCCCGCGTAGTGGCAGCCGCTGTGGGTGATGGCGCCGACCTCGGTGGCGAGGTCACCCTGCTCGCTGAGGCCGATGAACACGCCGTTGACGTCCGATCCGGGCTTCTGCCACTTGGCGAGGTCGTCGGCGACGGCGAGGCCGGGCTCCTGTCCGTCCCGCAGCCCCGGGGCCAGGGCCTTCGGGGTCCAGCCGGAGTCGCGCAGCTGGCCGGCCCACCGGCCGGGGACCTTGACCGTGATCCGGCCCGAGCTGTCCGCCACCCGCACGGTGGTCGCCGAGGCCTGCCGCGCGGACAGCACCACGGCGGAGACGGCCGCACCGCCGGTCACGACCACGGCCGCGGTGACGGCGGCGACGACCTTCCGTCGACGTCCCCGAGGCCTGCGCCTGCCTCCGGCCTCCGCTACCGCTTCCTCCTGCGACAACTCGGCTGCCAGCCGGTCCAGTTCGTCAGCGAATTCCTGCGCCGTGGGCCAGCGCCGTTCCCGGTCGGGCTCCAGGGCGCGCATCAGCGCCCGCTGGACGCCCGGGCCCAGACCCAGGGTCAGGTCCGGACGCAGCCGGTCGGGCCGGACCACCTTGCCGGGCGGCCCGGGGACCGTACCGGTGATCAGGTGGTAGCCCAGGGCGCCCAGGCTGTACACATCGGCCCGGGCGTCGATGCCCGCCCCGGGCTGGGCCTGCTCGGGCGGCATGTAGCCGGCGGAACCGGCGGCCATGGTCAGGCCGGACGCCTGCGCGAGGCTCTTGGCCAGGCCGAGGTCGGCCAGCAGCAGCCGGTCGCCGCCGGCCGAGGCCCGGAAGAGCACGTTGGACGGCTTGATGTCCCGGTGCACGATGCCCGCCTCGTGCAGCGCGGCCGCGGCGCGGGCCGCCTCGGCGGTCAGCCGCAGGGCCTCGGGCCCGGGCAGCGGGCCGTCGGTCATCCGGTCGGCCAGGGTGCCCCGGTCGGCGTACTCCATCACGAAGTACGGCCGGTCGTCCGGCAGTTCGCCGATGTCGAAGACCTGGACGACGCGGTTGGAGTCCGCCCGGCGCAGCAGCCGCGCCTCGGAGAGGAACCGTTCCCGGATGTCCATCCGGTCGGTCCAGTTCTCGGCGAGGACCTTCACCGCGACGGTGGCTTCGAGCACGTCGTCGTGGGCCAGCCAGACGACGCCGAAGGCGCCGGCGCCCAGCCGTCGCTCCAGACGGTAGCGGCCGATCCGCTCGGTGGAGTGCATACGGCTATCATGCCTGGCGTCAGATCGTCACTGAGAGGAGCACCCCGTTGCACTACGCGGCCGATGCCGAGGACCTCGCCATACGCGCCGCCGCAGGCGACGCGGCGGCCCTGGACGGGCTGCTGCAGCTGATCGGCCCGGAGGTCAACCGGCGTTGCGGGCGCTTCCTGCCGTGCCGCGAGGACGCCGAGGAAGCGGCGCAGGACGTGCTGCTGCAGGTGGCCCGCCGGATCACCACCTTCGAGGGCCGCAGCCGCTTCAGCACCTGGCTGTACATGGTGGTCGCCAACTGCTCCCGCCAGAAGTACCGCGACCTGAAGCGGAGGGCCGCCGAGCAGCCGACCGCCATCGAGGCGGACCGGTACGTGGACCCGCGCACCACCAGCGTGATCGCGGGCTCCCGCCTCGACCTCCTGGAGGCCCTGGAACGGCTGGAGCGGGAGCATCCCCATCTGGTGGCGCCGCTGGTCTACCGGGACATCTGCCAGCTGGACTACGCGGACATCGCCGAGCGCATCGGGGTCCCGCTGGGCACCCTCAAGTCCCGTCTGCACCAGGCCCGCAAAGAAGTCCGTCCCTGGCTGTCCGACGCGTCCTGACCCGATCCGGCCTACTCATCCGGCCCGGCGACGCGCGCTCAGGGATTCGACGTTGGTGGGAAGCGCGGGCAGCTGATGCGTTCCGTGCAGCCGGCGCAGGCCCAGTGCGAGGTGCAGCAGCAGCCGGTCGCGGCCTTCGCGCAGACTCAGGCCGCAGATCTGCTCGGCCCGTCCCAGCCGGTAGGACAGCGTGGTGCTCTGCACGCACAGCTCGCGCGCGGTGCGCTGCGCGTCCCCGGCGCAGTCGAGATACGTCTCCAGGGTCGGGATCAGCACGGCGGCCGACGGATCCGTGAACAGGGCGGCCAGCCCTTCCGGTAGCAGCGCCTCCTCCCAGGCCCGTGGCGCCAGTTGGGCCAGCAGCGCGTCGGAGCTCAGCTGCGACCAGCAGGCAGCACCGCCCTCGCCGGCCGCCGCCGACAGCGCGACCTCGGCCTGCCGCCGCGCCTGCGGCAGCCCGTCCAGCCCCCGTACCGGGCCGCCGGCCCCGATCCGCCAGCCGCCGGCCTGCCCCGAGCGCGTGGTGAGCTCCGTGAGCAGCGTGGCGGCGGCATCGGCGAGCCGGCCGTTCCCGAAGCCCTGCCTGCGGGCCAGGATCACAGTGGCGCGCCCAGGCCACACGGCGCCGAGCGCGGCCTCGCCGGGGCCGGTACGGCACAGCCGCTCCACGGACTCCGACAGCACCGCCCGGCAGTTGTCCGGCGCGCCGCCGCCTTCCCCGGGGCCGGGGCCGCGGCTCACCAGCAGGACCGCCACCTGCCCGACATCGTCGAGCAGACCCCGGTCGAGCGCCTCCTCCCACGCTCCGCGCCGCAACACAGGGTCCTGGCCGAGCAGATGCTCCACCAGCCGCTGGCTCAGCTCCCGCTGCTGGCCGCCCGTCGCCGGCGTGCTGTCGTGCAGCGCCAGCCCCATCGCCTCTGCCGCCCGGGAGGCCTCGGCGATCTGCATCGCCGTGAGATCCCCGCACCGGTCCGTGACCCATACGAAGCCGAGCAGCACGCCCCGGCAGCGGATCGGGACGCACAGCCGCCGCCACAGCTCCAGCGCCGGGTTCTCCGGGATGTACCCCGGCCCGGTCCACCGTTTGATCTCCTCGTACCGGACGTCCTCCGGCCGGGTCCTGCGGTGCAGCAGCGACCAGATCCGGGCCGGATCCGTGATCCCGAAGTCCTCGCTCACGGCGACCAGGCGCAGGTCCCGGTCATCCACCACGACCGCCCGCCCGAGCCGTTCGGCCAGGGCGTCCACCAGAGTCTGAATCCGCTCGACGCTCATGCCTCACCTTCGGAGGAATGTATTACGTGAGCGGTTGGAACATGTTACGAGCGATGTCCAGGATGGGAACACGGCCGCACGACCGCCGTCACGGGCTGACGCACAATGGTGCGCGTGGACTACCAGGGACTTCTGCACGACGCCATGACCGCAGGCCGAGCCGTGTCCGGGCGCGGCCGGGTGGCCGACTACATACCCGCTCTCGCGGACGCGGATCCGCAGGCGTTCGGCATGGCCCTGGTCACCGTCGACGGAGAGTTCCACGGCGTCGGCGAGGTCGACCGGCCGTTCTCCGTACAGAGCGTCTCCAAGGTCTTCACCCTGGCCCTGGCGCTCGCCCACGGCGGCGACCACGTCTGGCGGGGCGTCGGCCGGGAGCCCTCCGGCAACCCCTTCAACTCCCTGGTCCAGCTGGAGAACGAGCGCGGCATCCCGCGTAATCCCTTCATAAACGCGGGCGCCCTCGTGGTCACCGACCGGCTGCTCGGCCTCACCGGTGACGCGGTGGGATCCGTCCTGGACTTCCTGCGCGCCGAGTCCGGCAACCCGTTCCTGGAGACCGAGCCGGCGACCGCCGCCTCCGAGGCCGAACACGGCCACCGCAACGCCGCCCTCGCCCACTTCATCGCCAGCCACGGAAACCTCGAGAACGAGGTCGAGCCGGTCCTGGAGCACTACTACGCCCACTGCGCGATCGAGGCGAGCTGCCGCGACCTGGCCTGGGCCGGGCTCTTCCTGGCCCAGCACGGGATGCGGGCAGGCGGCGGACGCCTGCTGTCGCGCAGCGACGCCAAGCGGGTCAACGCCGTCATGCTCACCTGCGGCACCTACGACGCCGCCGGCGAGTTCGCCTACCGGGTCGGGCTGCCGGGCAAGAGCGGCGTCGGCGGCGGCGTACTGGCCGTCATCCCCGGCCGGGGCACCATCTGCGCCTGGAGCCCCGGCCTCGACCCGGCGGGGAACTCCGTCGCCGCCATCGCCGCGCTGGACGCCTTCACCACCGCCAGCGGACTGTCGGTGTTCTGACCGGAGTGGTTCGCGGGCCCGTCCGGGTGGCCGGTTCCGTCCTCAATCGCCGGACGGGCTGAATTCGGCCCGTCCGGCGATTGAGGACAAGCGGAGCCGGCGGGCTGCGCAACCCGGCAGACGTACCGGTCGCCGCGCTAGCGCCCGAGCACCTTCTCCAGCGCGCCGAGAGCCGTCTCGATCTCCTCGCGGGTGACGGTGAGGGGCGGGGCGAGCCGGATGGTCGAGCCGTGGGTGTCCTTCACCAGGATCCCTTCCCGCATCAGGCGTTCGCAGATCTCACGGCCGGTGCCGGCGGCCGGGTCCACGTCGACGCCCGCCCACAGCCCGCGGGACCGGAAGCCGGTCACGCCGCGGCCGACCAGGGCGGCCAGCCCCGAGCTGAGGACGGCGCCGAGCTCGCGGGCGCGGCGCTGGAACTCGCCGGTGAGCAGCAGGTCGACGACGGCCGAACCGACGGCTGCGGCCAGCGGATTGCCGCCGAAGGTCGAGCCGTGCTCGCCGGGGCGCAGCACTCCGAGGATCTCGCGGCTGGACAGGACCGCCGAGACCGGCACGATGCCGCCGCCGAGGGCCTTGCCGAGCAGCACCATGTCGGGGACCACGGCCTCGTGGTCGACGGCGAGCGTGGTGCCGGTGCGGCCGAGGCCGGACTGGATCTCGTCGGCGATGAAGAGCGTGCCGGTGCGCCGGGTCAGCGCGCGGACGGCGGTGAGGTAGCCGTCGGAGGGGATGACGACACCGGCCTCGCCCTGGATCGGCTCCAGGAGCACCGCCGCCGTCGTGTCGTCGATCGCGGCCTCCAGCGCCGCGAGGTCGTCGTAGGGGACGGTGCGAAAGCCCGGGGTGAAGGGGCCGAATCCGGAGCGGGCCACGGGATCGTCGGAGAAGCTGACGATGGTCGTCGTACGGCCGTGGAAGTTGCCGCCGGCCACGACGACGGTCGCTCGGTCCGGGGCGACGCCCTTGACCTCGTACGCCCACTTGCGGGCCACCTTGATCGCGCTCTCCACCGCCTCCGCGCCGGTGTTCATCGGCAGCGTCATCTCCAGGCCGGTCAGTTCGGCCAGCCCCTCGGCGAACCCGGCGAGCCGGTCGTTGTGGAACGCGCGGGAGGTGAGGGTGACCTGCTCCAACTGGAGTTGTGCGGCGGCGATCAGCGCCGGGTGCCGGTGGCCGAAGTTGAGGGCGGAGTACCCGGCGAGCATGTCGAGGTAGCGGCGGCCCTCGACATCGCGAACCCATGCCCCCTCGGCGTGGGCGACCACCACGGGCAGCGGGTGGTAGTTGTGGGCGAGGACCCGCGCCTCGGCGTGGATCAGCTCCGCCGACGAACGGGCGGGGGCGGCGGCAGTGGTGGCGGTGCTGGCGCTGGTGGTGGATGTCATGGGACGCGAACCTCCTGGGTGCAGCACTTGGCGCCGCCGCCCGCCTTGCGGAACTCGGACAGGTCGACGGGGACGGGGACGTAGCCGCGCTCGGCGAGCCGGCCGATGAGCCCCGTGGCCTGGGGCGCGATGACCACATGGCGGCCGTCGGAGACGGAGTTCAGCCCGAAGGCCATCGCGTCGTCCCGGGTGGCGGTCACGGCGTCCGGGAAGAGCCGCTCCAGCACCTCGCGGCTGCCGGGCGAGAACGCCCCGGGGTAGTAGGCGATGTTCTCGTCGTCCAGGGCGAACAGCGCGGTGTCCAGATGGTAGAAGTACGGGTCGACCAGCCGCAGGCTGACGGCCGGCACGCCGAAGAACTCCTGGGCCTCCTGGTGCGCCGGAACGGTCGTACGGAATCCGGTGCCGGCCAGGATGAAACCGCCGGCCGGGACGAGGTCCCCCTCGCCCTCGCACACCGACTCGGGTTCGTGGACGTCGAACCCGGCGTCCTTGAACCAGGCCGCGTAGAGCGCCGCTTCGGGCCGCCGCTGCTCCGCGTGGAACCGGGAGCGGAAGACCCTGCCCTTGAGCACCAGCGCCGCGTTGGCGGCGAACACCATGTCCGGCAGCCCGGCCACGGGCTCCAGCGTGTCCACGGTGTGGCCGAGGTCGCGGTAGGTGCGGCACAGCGACTCCCACTGGGCGAGGGCGAGGGCGGTGTCGACCGGCACGTCCTCGCGCATCCAGGGGTTGATGGCGTACTTCACGTCGAAGAATCTGGGTTCGCAGGTGAGATAGCGCCTCGGGCGGACCACGCGCATGGGCGGCACGGAACCTTCCTTTCGTCGGTGGGGGACGCCCTCAACGATAGGAAGTGCGGGTGACGGTCAACAAGGAACAGGAATTGCGTGTGTGCGCAGCATTCTTGCGTTGTAGGCCCGGTCAGTGGCTGTTCGTTGCGTCAGTCAGGGGGTGCGGCGGGCGGCGTGGCGGGGCTCCCGGCCTCGGGGCTGTTGGGCAGGAGGTGGCTCAGGGCGATGAAGCTGTTGGTCCGCGTGACGAAGGGCTCGGCCCGGATCCGCTCCAGCACCTCCTCGAAGTGCCCGATGTCGGCGGCCCTGATGTGCAGCAGGGCGTCCGCCTCGCCGGTCACGGTCACCGCCGCCACGACCTCGGGATGGTTGCGCGCCACTTCGGCCAGGCGCCGCGGCGGGGCCGCGCCGTCGCAGTAGACCTCCACGTAGGCCTCGGTGCGCCAGCCGAGGGCGGCCGGCTGCACGATCGTGGTGAATCCGGTGATCACCTCGGTCTCCCGCATCCGGTCCACCCGCCGTTTGACCGCGGGGGCCGAGAGCCCGATGGCATGGCCGATCTCGGTGAAGCTGGTCCTGGAGTTCGCGACGAGCGCCGCGATGATCTTCCGGTCCAGATCGTCCAGCGCCGGCTGCTGGTACGCCATGGGGCACCCGTCCTCTCGCTCTCGTCAGCCTTCTATCATCCGGCCGGTACGGCAGGGAGACGAACCGCACATTGCCCCAGCAGGGGTGTTACGTATAACGTCTCTCCATGTCCCGCATCTCCCTGGTGACCCTCGTCGTCGATGACTACGACGAGGCGATCGCCTTCTACACCGGCGCGCTCGGCTTCGACCTCGTCGAGGACGAGCCCCGCCCCGGCGGCTCCCGCTGGGTCGTCGTCCGCCCGCCCGGCGACGGCGGCACGGGGCTGCTGCTGGCCCGCGCCGACAACGACGCCCAGCGCGGCAGGGTCGGCGACCAGACCGGGAACCGGGTCGGCTTCTTCCTCAACACCGACGACTTCGCCGGTGACCACGCGCGGATGCGCGCGGCCGGAGTGACCTTCCTGGAGGAGCCCCGGCACGAGACGTACGGCTCGGTCGTCGTCTTCGAGGACCTGTACGGAAACCGCTGGGACCTGCTGGGCCACCCCGCATAGCCGTCGACCGCCGTCACACCCAGACCACCCCGACCACCCCGACCACCGCACACCTGCGCACCCGAAGGAACAGACCGCATGACCGCCGCGTCCCCCGCCCCCGCCCTCGACGCCATTGCCCGGCTGCCGAAGGCCGTCCTGCACGACCACCTCGACGGCGGCCTGCGCCCGCAGACCCTGGTGGAGCTCGCGGGGACGATCGGTCACACCCTGCCCACCACCGACCCCGAGGCGCTCGCGGCCTGGTACTACGAGGCCGCCAACTCCGGTGACCTGGTCCGCTACATCGCGACCTTCGAGCACACCCTCGCCGTCATGCAGACCCGGGAAGGCCTGCTGCGCACCGCCGAGGAGTACGTCCTCGACCTCGCCGCCGACGGGGTCGTCTACGGCGAGGTCCGCTACGCCCCCGAGCTGATGCTCCAGGGCGGGCTCACCCTCCCCGAGGTCGTCGGGACCGTCCAGGAGGGACTGGCCGCAGGCATGGCCAAGGCCGCGGCCGCCGGCACCCCGGTCCGTGTCGGCACCCTGCTCTGCGCGATGCGCATGGCCGACCGCGCCCGCGAAATAGCCGATCTCGCGGTCGCCTTCCGGGACAGCGGCGTACTCGGCTTCGACATCGCCGGCGCCGAGGACGGCTTCCCGCCCGCCGACCACCTGGACGCCTTCCAGTACCTGCGCGGCGAGAGCGTGCCCTTCACCATCCACGCCGGTGAGGCGCACGGCCTGCCCAGCATCCACCAGGCCGTCCAGGTCTGCGGCGCGCTGCGCATCGGCCACGGCGTCCGGATCACCGAGGACATCGCGGGCGGCAAACTCGGCCCCCTGGCGAGCTGGGTGCGCGACCGGCGCGTCGCCCTGGAGATGTGCCCGACCTCCAACCTGCAGACCGGCGCCGCGACCTCCATCGCCGAGCACCCCATCACCCTGCTGCGCGACCTCGGCTTCCGGGTCACCCTGAACACCGACAACCGCCTGGTCTCGGGCACCACCATGACCCGTGAGATGTCGCTGCTCGTCACCGAGGCCGGCTGGACCCTCGACGACCTGCGCACGGTGACCGTCAACGCCCTCAAGAGCGCCTTCATCCCCTTCGACGAGCGCAACGCCCTCATCCGCGACGTCGTCCTGCCCGGCTACGCCGCGCTGACTGACCACTGAGGCTGGGGCAGGATGGCCCGGTGCGACTCACCGCGATCACCTGGCCCCGCCTGACCGAAGCCCTCACCGACCGCATCGCCGCACTCAAGCCGCTCGACGGCGGCCCCTGGCCCCGGGTCGCCCTGGACGGCGCCCCCGCCGCCCGCACCGACGCGCCGGCCCAGGCCGTCGCGGAGGCGCTGCGCGCGCTCGGCCGCCCGGCGCTGCGCGTCAGCGCGCGCACGTACTGGCGCCCGGCGTCGATCCGCTACGAGCACGGACGCCAGGACCCGGACGCGTACTACGACACCTGGCTGGACACCGGCGCGCTGTGGCGGGAGGTGTTCGGCCCGCTGGGCCCCGGCGGGAACGGGCGCGTACTGCCCTCGCTGTGGGACCCCGGGACCGACCGGGCGACCCGGGCGGCGTACGAGGAACTGCCGCCCGGCGGCGTGCTGTTGCTGGACGGGGCCTTCCTGCAGGGCCACGGTTTCCCGCTGGACCTGACGGTCCACCTCAGGCTGTCCCCGGCGGCGCTGGAGCGCCGGACGCCGCCGGAAGAGCGGTGGACCATGCCGGCGTTCGCGCGTTACGAGGCCGAGATGCGGCCCGCGGAGACAGCGGACATCCTCGTCCATACCGACGACCCGAACCGCCCTGCCTGGACGGGGGACGGCCCGGACCGTTAGCGTCCCGTCGCACCATGACACTCGCCACCGCGCCGCTGACCGCCGAGCACATACCCGAGGCCGCCGTCCTGCTCGACCGCTGGTACAACCGGGCGGCACGGCCGCGTCCGGCCGTGCCGCCCACCGGCGAGGAACTGCTGGGCAAGATCCTCGCCGAGCCGTACACCGAGGCGGCCTGTGCCCGGGCGAGCGGCGGCGTGTTCGCGGGCTATCTCGCCGCCCTTCCGCTCGACCTGGCCCTGGAGGACCCCGAGGTCCTCGACAGCCATCCGCGCTCCGCGCTCGTGCCCTTCGGCGGGCACGCGCTGCGCGGCGGCCGCGAGACGGAGACGCTGCGCGCGCTGTACACGGTGGTCGCCGAGCGGCTGGTCGCGCAGCGCCGCCTCGTCCACTACGTCGACCTCCCGGCCGACGAGTCGGCTGCCATGGCCTGGTTCCGGCTCGGTTTCGGGCTGGCGCAGGTGCGCGGGCTGATGCCGGTCAAGCCGCGCGGCCGTCAGCCCCGGGGCGTGGAGGCCCTGACCATCCGCCGGGCGGGCACGGGTGAACTCGACCTGGACCGGATCGGCCGCATGGCCGCCGAGGCCGCCCGCCAGCAGCAGCGCTCCGCCGTCTTCCTCCCGCAGCCCGAGCCCGCCCTCGCCGCCCTGCGCAAGCGCTACGCCGTCACCCTCGGTGACCCGCGCAGTGCCGCCTGGATCGCCGCCCGCCGAGGCGAGGAGATCGGCATGGTGGTGCTCGCCCGGGCCGAGCCCAGCCCCGTCCTGCCCGAGCCCTGCGCCGAGCTGTCCCTGGCTTACGTGGCGCCCTCCGCCCGGGGCGAGGGGATCAGCCGGATCCTGCTCGCCACGGCCCTGGCCTGGGCCTTCGACAACGGCTACCGCAACATCACGGCACGCTGGCACGCCGCGTCCCCGGTCGCCGCGGGGCACTGGCCGGCGGTGGGCTTCAAGCCGGTCGCGTACCGCCTGCAGCGGGTGCTGGACCCCAGGCTGCACTGACCTGTCATCCTGTGTGGTCAACGGCACAGATCCACAGGGCAGTTGTGGTCAGTACCCCTAGCTGTTGAGTCCTAAACTAAACAAGGGCTGCAGCGCGTAACCGCGCCGGCCCCACCGCCCCGGCCAGATCCCCCCGTCCTGGCCGGGGCGTGTTTTTTTGAGACGCCTTCTTGAGGCGCCTATTTGAGGCGACCTCGCCACCGCTATTCGGCCGCCCGCGTGTGACTGAGTGCTTCACCTGGCGGGTGAGCACTTGAAGTGGTGGGTCGAGCGTCGGAGTTGGCGGATCATGCTTCAGTGCCACGGCTCGTGCTCAGCCGCTCGTGCGGGTCGTTCCCTCCAGGCCCTGTCCGGGCGATCATGAACGGCCCCTTCGCCGCCGCCGTGACATCAGCCGCCGGCGCGGAGGGCGCCCATGATCGCCCGGACAGGGCCAGGCCGTGTCTGACAAATCCCGCCTGCCCCACGACGCCGCAGTGACATCAGCCGCCGGCGCGGCGGGCGCGCGCTCGCTGCGTTGTCGGAGTCGCCCGAGTAGCCCACTGCGAGGGCGATCCTCCGCCTTGCGATCGCACGCACCAGACGCTGTGGGGCCCGCCCTTCGGGCGGCCGGCGCCATTTGTCAGACACGGCCTGGGCCGCTTCTGATGGATCTCCGTGGCATCGCGTGCCCTGGCACCAGCGCTCGCGGCGTTGCCGGAGCGCCCACAGGAAACCACCTTGTGGGCGCTCCGGCGCTTTGCGATCGCAGGCGCCGCAGTGACACATCAGCCGCTTGCACGGCGGGCCGCTCCTTCAGCCACGGAGATCCATCAGAAACGGCCTAGCCGTCGTCACTGGTGGTCCCGTTCGGACCCGAATGCCGGTTCCTCGCAGAGCGGCGCACCCCCTCGCCTGCGGCGAGCGTCATGGTCGCTACGGCACGGACCCAGCGGGGCCCGCCACGCTCCGCCCACACCACACACACGCACCCGCCGACAGTAAGCGCCAAGACGCCGAGCAGTACCAGAACGATCATGTTCCCCACCTCTGCGTTCATTCGTTCGGTCCTGCTGATCGTCTCAGGTCGGGAAGGGCGTTCCCACGAGGTTGAACCCGGTGAAGCGCTCAGCCACACCGCGGCACACGAGCGGCCCGCACCCGCGTGCCCCCGTCGACGACCAGTTCCGCGCCGGTGATCCAGGCCGCGTCCTCCGAGGCCAGCCACACCACGGCCCGCGCGATGTCCGCCGGCTCACCGATCCGGCCCAGGGGCAGCCCGGCCGCGATGGACTGCCCGGCCGGCTCCCACATGAAGCGGGCCATCTCCGTGCGCACCAGCCCGGGGGAGACCGCGTTGACCCTTACGGCCGGTCCGAGTTCCCCGGCGAGCTGCTGGGTCAGGTGCAGCAGGGCGGCCTTGCTGGTGCCGTACGCGCCCACGTTCGGGCCGACATGGCCCGCTCCCTCGGTGCAGATGTTGACGACCGAGCCGCCGTGCTCCCGCATCCACCCGCGCCAGGCCGCCTGGACCAGCCGGAGCGCGGCCTCGACATTCACGGTGAAGGCCTCCCGCCACAGATCCGGGTCCACCTCCATGAGCGGACCGTAGGGCTGGTTGGTCGCCGCGTTGTTGACCAGGATGTCCAGGCCGCCCAGCTCCTCCACCGCGTACGCCACGCAGGCCGCCGGATGGCCGGGATCGGCCACCGTGCCGGCCAGCGCGGCCGCCCGGTGTCCCGCGCCCCGCAGCCGCTGCGCCGCCGCGTCCAGCCGGCCCGGATCCCGGGCGGTGAGGAGCACCCGGGCCCCGGCCCCGGCGAGGGCCTCCGCGACGGCCAGCCCGATGCCGCTGGAGGCGCCGGTCACCAGGGCGGTGCGGCCGTGCAGGGACTGGCTCATGGCCGCACCGTCTCATGACGACCCGTCAGGAAGCCAGGGTCTCGCGCACGATCCGTACGGCCTCGGCCGTGTCCGTACGCGACACACCCAGGTGGAAGACGAAGCGCAGCCGCCCCGCCCCCGCGCACAGCAGACCGCGCGCGGCGAGCCGCGCGGCGAGGTCCTCCGTGGTCAGGCCCCCGGTCGTCCCGGCGAAGACCATGTTGGTCCGCGCGGGCTCGACGGCCAGTCCCTGCAGGCCCGTGACGCCCTCCGCGAAGGCCGCCGCGTTCTCGTGGTCCTCCGCCAGCCGCGGAACGTGGTGGTCCAGGGCGTACGACGCGGCCGCCGCCAGCACCCCGGACTGCCGCATCCCGCCGCCCAGCGCCTTGCGCCACCGCAGCGCCCGCGCGATGAACTCCGCCGAGCCCAGCAGCGCCGACCCCACCGGTGCGCCGAGGCCCTTGCTGAAGCACACGGACACACTGTCGAAGGGCGCCGCGATCCGCCGCGCCTCGTCGAAGGGATCCCCGCTCCGGGCCGACGCCACCGCCGCGTTGAACAGCCGGGCACCGTCCAGATGCGTCGCGAGCCCGAGACCGCGCGCCAGCTTGGCCGTCGACTCCAGGTATTCGACCGGGATGACCTTTCCCTCGGCGGTGTTCTCCAGGCACAGCAGCCGCGTGCGCGCGAAATGCGGGTCGTCCGGTTTCACCGCCGCCTCGATCTGGGCCGGGTCCAGCGTCCCGTCCGCCCGGGCGGTCAGTGGGTGCGGCTGTATGCCGCCCAGCACCGCCGCGCCGCCGCCCTCCCACCGGTACACGTGGGCGGACATGCCTGCGATGTACTCGTCACCGCGCCCGCAATGGCTCAGCATCCCGCACAGATTGCTCATCGTCCCCGTCGGCACGAACAGCGCCGCCTGGAAGCCCAGCAGCGCGGCGATCCGCTCCTGCAGCGCGTTGACGGTGGGGTCGTCGCCGAAGACGTCGTCCCCGACCTCCGCGCGCGCCATCGTGCCGCGCATGCCCTCGTCAGGGCGGGTCACGGTGTCGCTGCGGAGGTCAATGGGTCGGTACTCGCTCTGTGGCATGCGCCCATTGTCGTGCCGGGGTCGTGCCCGGGCGTCAGCCGGTCGTGCCCGCGCCCTCTTCCTCGTTCTCGCCCTCGGCCTGGGACGGCGTCGTCCGGGGTACCTCGGCGTGGACCTCGTGGGCGGCGAACTCGTCAGATTCGTCGCGCTCGCCCTCCGCCTGGGAGGGGGTCCGCTGGTACAGCTGGTCTTCCGGTGTGCGCATCACGAGCCTCCCTGCTTCCCCCGCGCCTCCAGCCTGCCACCTCCAGCCTGCCACTTCCGGCCCGCTCAGGCGCGGCGCGGGGACGCCAGGACGAAGCTCCGCCCGTGCCGGTCGCGGTGCAGTGTGCACTGCCAGCCGTACCGCTCCAGGAGCCGCTGGCACGCGGTCAGGGACGTCACGGCGTCGCTCCCGTGCCAAGCCACCTCCACCAGGCCCTTCTGCTGGGTGGCCGGCGAGACCGAGTAGCCGTCCGTGCCGGCCGCGCCGCTCGCGGGGGAGTGGCCGGCGGCCTCCAGGGCCAGCGCGACGGCGTGCACGGGACGCTCCCGCTCCCAGGGCGCGGGCCTGGTGACGTCGCCGTCCTGCAGGACCCGGCGGATCTCCAGCAGTCCCGACCAGGCCGTCGCCACCTCGGCCGCCCGGCTGGGGGAAGCGGGCCCGGGGCCCGGCGCGCCGGTGCCGTCATCGGCGGCGAAGCCGGTGGCGGGGGCCGTGGGGGCCGCCGCGGGAACGGGGGGCTCCTGTCTGTGCCCCGGCTCCGGCCCGACCCGGGCGAGTACGTCGCGCACGCGCAGCCCCTCCGGGGTGAGGTAGTAGCCGCCGACCCTGCCGTACCGGACGGCCAGGCCCAACCGTGCCAGGGCCTCGCAGGTCGGCACGCGGGCCCCGAGCCGGCCCGTGCCGGCGTCGGACTCCAGGATCGCGCGCCGCTGGGCGCCGGACAGTGCCTCGGCCATGACCCGAACTGTAGAGCCGGGGTACGACACCCGGCCGGTGCCCTACACTCGAATTCGAGCATACGTTCGAACATGTGAGGTGGGCGCACCATGGCCGTGCTCTACATCCGCTGCGGAGCCGTCGACCGGGCGACCTACGCAGCCCTGGCCGAGCTCGTCGGCCAGTTCACCCCCCTCGTGGAGACCGCCCCGCCCGACGTGATCCTGGCCGACATCAGCGCCGCCGTGCGCTACCTCGACCGCCTCCCCGAGCAACTCGCCCTCATGATCGGCACCCGCGCCACCGCGATGTACGACGTACACCTCACGATCGGCGCCGCCGGCAACCGGGCGGTCGCCGCAATGGCCGCCGCGGCGGCCCGGCCCGGCCGGGTCCGGGCCGTCGACGCCGACCCCGAAGCGGTCGCCGACTTCCTCCGCCCCCGCCCCGTCGCGGACCTCCACGGCATCGACGAGGCCGCCGCCACGACTTTGGCCCGGCACGGCCTCCGCACCGTCGGCCAGGTCGCCGCCACCCCACCGGCCGTCCTCCAGACCCTCCTGGGCCCAGCCGCCGGCCTCACCGCCTGGGAACGCGCCCACGGCATCGACCCCCACCGCGTCTCCGCCGACACCCCGCCCAAAAGCCTGACCGCCGACCGCCTCTTCTCCTCCTACGGCACCCACCCCGACGCCGTACGCCGCACCCTCCCCCTCCTCGCCGACTCCCTCGCCCGCCAACTCCACGGCTCGGGCCGCTCCGCCCTCACCCTCGCCCTCACCGTCAGCCTCTCAGGCGGCTCCTCCCTCGACCGCACCCGCACACTCGCGGCCCCGACCGCCCATCCCGCGGTCCTGTCGGACGCCGCCCACGCCATGTGCGACGCGCTGGCGCTCGGCGTCACGGGGATCCGTGCGGTCGCGTTGAGCGCGGTCCGGCTCGTGCCGTTTGCCGGGGCAGCGGTGCGGTAGCGGTGGTTGGCCATTCTGAGCATCGCAGTCGGCCGTCGGCCTTGAGCCGGGAATGAAGCCGCAGCGGCTGCATGTTGACCACCGCTGACCGACTCTCTGCGCTCGGGAAGAAGGAAGGCCCATGACGTCCTCGCCGGTCACTATGCGCGCCGTTCGACTCTCCGCCCCCGGCCCCGTCGACAACCTGCGGCTGACCACGCTCCCTCTCCCGTCCGAGAGGGACGGCTGGGTGCGCATCCGCGTCGAGGCGTTCGGCCTCAATCGCTCGGAGTTGAAGCTGCGGCTGGGTGTGAGCGTGGGTGTCAGCTTTCCCCGGGTGCCGGGCATCGAGGCCGCCGGCACCATCGACGCGGCCCCGGCCGGCAGCGGGCTGGTTCCTGGGCAGAAGGTTGTCGCCATGATGGGGGACATGGGGCGCACCTTCGACGGCGGCTATGCCGAATACACCTCAGTGCCGCTGTCGCAGGTCATCCCCGTCGACACCGACCTGCCCTGGGAGGTGCTGGGCGCCCTGCCGGAGATGGTGCAGACCGCCAACGGCTCGCTCACCATCGGCCTGGACCTGAAGCCCGGCCAGTCCGTGCTGATCCGCGGCGGCACCTCCTCGGTGGGCCTGGCCGCCGCCGCTCTGGCCGCATGGCGCGGCGCCACTGTGCTGTCCACCACCCGGCGAGCCGACCGCCTCACTTCGCTGAAGGAGCACGGTGTCGACCACCCTCTGCTCGACACCGGCGAGGTCGCGCCCGCCGTGCGAGAGCTGTACCCGGACGGCGTCGACGCCGCCCTTGATCTTGTCGGCACGCCGACCCTCCCCGACACCTTGCGCGCGGTGCGCGTGCACGGCACGGCCTGCTTCGGCGGCAGCCTGTCCAACCAGTGGACGGTGCGGGACTTCTCCCCGAACGAGTACCTGCCCAAAGGCGTGCGCCTGGCGGGCTACTTCGGCGACGCCGCCGACCTGCCCCGGGAAACCTTCCAGGAGATCCTCGACGCGGTAGCGGCAGGCCGGCTGGCCTTCCCCGTGGACCGCGTCTACGACGGCCTGGAGCAGGTGCCGCAGGCCCATGACGACATGGAGCACGATCGCGCCACCGGCAAACTCGTCGTCCGCGTCCGGCACTAGGGCCTGTTCGAAGCGTTGATCAAGGTCGTGGAACGGGTCCGCCGGCGGACAAGCTCGCCTGCCGCTACGAGGCGAACATCTGGACCAGGCCATCGCTCCGTCGAAGTTGCGGCGGAGGACACGCCCGAGGGCGTCCGGAGGGCCAGGGGGATCGCTCCCCCTCGGACGGGCTGAAAGTTGCCGTCCGGCCGGGAGGGGACACGCCGGGGGCCCCTTTTCCTCGTGCGGTCCTCGCGGGCGCTGTGCTGGCTTCGGACCGCTGCGCCGGCCTCCGGCCGCCGGGGCCGTGGGTGAGGGGGTTTCCCCCACCCCGCCCCTTCCCGCTGCATCCGATCAGCGGCTGGCGCCGCGTGGCGGGCTCCGCCCGGACCCGCCGGGGCAAGCCCCCGGACCCCGAACGCCCTGCGGGCGTGTCCTCAAACGCCGGACGGGCTGAAGTGAACGTCTCCGGCCGGGAGGGGACACGCCGGGGTTCTCCCGCAGCGCGACGAGCGAGGATCCCGGACACGGATCGGGTCGACCAGAGTCGCGAGCGCCGAGGAGAGATCCCCGGTGGTGGCACCGACCCCCAGGCCAACCCAGCCCGTCCGGCGCTTGAGGACGGACCGGCAACCATCACCGACGGCACCGCAACCGCACCGCCAGCCACGGCAAACCGCACCGCAACCGCAAAGGCAAACGTTCGTGCGGATCAAACGACCTTCCTCTGGGCATCAGTGTGAGTACGCGGCGACAAGGGCCGGCAAAACCAGGAGGCGCCCATGAGGGTGGGACTGCTCACTCGCGAGTACCCGCCGGATGTGTACGGGGGCGCGGGAGTCCACGTGGAGTTCCTCGCCAAGGAGTTGCGAGGGCTCACTGACCTGCAGGTTCACTGCTGGGCCAGCGCAAAAGTCGGCGAGGACGGCGAGGACGGCGAGGGCGGCGAGGGCGGCGCCGTCACCCGCCACGCGCCCGCGCCGGGACTGGCCGCCGCCAACGAGGCGTTGCGGAGCCTGTCCGTGGACCTGGCGATGGCGGCTGCACTGACCGACCGGGACCTCGTGCATTCCCACACGTGGTACGCCAACTTCGGCGGTCATGTGGCGAAGCTTCTCCACGGCATCCCGCACGTGATGACGGCGCATTCCCTCGAACCGCTGCGCCCCTGGAAGGCGGAGCAGCTGGGCGGCGGGTATGCCGTATCGGGTTGGGCGGAGCGCACCGCGATCGAAGCGGCGGACGCCGTCATCGCGGTCTCGCACGGCATGCGTGCGGACATCCTCGACTGCTATCCGGTCCTGGACCCCGGCCGGGTGCACGTCGTCCACAACGGCATCGACACCAACCTCTACCGCCCGGACCCCGGCACTGAGGCGCTCGTGCGCCACGGGGTGGACGCAAAACGCCCGTACGCGCTGTTCGTCGGCCGGATCACCCGCCAGAAAGGCGTGCCGCATCTGCTGCGGGCCGCTCGTGAACTCGACCCGGCCGTGCAGCTGGTGCTGTGCGCGGGGGCGCCGGACACGCCCGCGATCGACCGGGAGTTCCGGGACCTGGTCGCGGAACTGACGGCGTTGCGCGACGGGGTGATCTGGATTCCGGAGATGCTGCCGCGGCCGGAGGTCGTCCAGTTGCTGACGCACGCGGCGGTGTTCGTGTGCCCGTCGGTGTACGAGCCGCTGGGCATCGTCAACCTGGAGGCGATGGCGTGCGGGACGGCCGTGGTGGCCTCGGCGGTGGGCGGGATTCCTGAGGTGGTGGAGGACGGCGTGACCGGGGTTCTCGTCGGGTACGACGAGAAGGAACCGGCGGCGTTCGAATCAGCACTGGCGGAGGCCGTGAACCGGGTGGTCGCCGACCCGGCGGCCGCGGCGGGGATGGGCGAGGCCGGACGGGCGCGCGCGGTGAGTACCTTCGGGTGGGACGCGGTGGCCAGGCGCACGGTGAAGGTGTATGAGTCGGTTCTCAAGTCCTGAACAGCAAGGCAGTTGCAAGGGGGCGCGATGCGTGGCGGACCTTCGGTGCTGGGAATCGTACTGGCGGGCGGAGAGGGGAAGCGGCTGATGCCGCTGACCGCGGACCGGGCGAAACCGGCTGTGCCGTTCGGCGGCGCCTACCGGCTGGTCGACTTCGTGCTGTCCAACCTGGTCAACGGCGACGTGATGCGGATCTGCGTCCTGACCCAGTACAAATCCCATTCCCTCGACCGCCACATCACCACCACCTGGCGGATGTCCAACCTGCTGGGCAACTACGTGACGCCGGTCCCCGCCCAGCAGCGCCTCGGCCCGCGGTGGTTCCTCGGCAGCGCGGACGCCATCTACCAGTCGCTCAATCTCGTGCACGACGAGCAGCCCGACTACATCGTGGTCTTCGGCGCCGACCACGTGTACCGGATGGATCCGCGGCAGATGCTGCGCCAGCACATCGAGAGCGGCGCGGGCGCCACCGTCGCGGGCATCCGCATCCCCCGCGAACAGGCTTCGTCCTTCGGCATCATCACGCCGGGACCGGACGGCAGCCGCGTCGAACGCTTCCTGGAGAAGCCCGCCGACCCGCCCGGCCTCGCCGGCGATCCGGACCGCGTCTACGCGTCGATGGGCAACTACATCTTCACGACGAAGGTGCTGCTGGACGCGCTGTACCAGGACGCCGAGGACGACGACTCCATCCACGACATGGGCGGCAGCATCCTGCCCATGCTCACCGAGAAGGGCCAGGTCCAGGTCTACGACTTCGACGACAACCACGTCCCGGGCGAGACCGCCCGCGACCACGGCTACTGGCGCGATGTCGGAACCCTGGACCAGTACTACGACTCGCACATGGACCTGATCTCGGTCCACCCCGTCTTCAACCTCTACAACCGCGAGTGGCCGCTCTACACGCACTCCCTGCGGCTGCCGCCGGCCAAGTTCGTGGCCGGCGGCATCGCGAGCGAGTCCATGGTCGCCCCCGGCTGCATCATCAGCGGCCAGGTCACCCAGTCCGTCCTGTCGCCCGGCGTCGTCGTGGAGGAGGGTGCCGTCGTCCAGGGCTCGGTCCTGCACGACAACGTACGCATAGGACGCGGCGCGATCGTCCGCCGCGCCATCCTCGACAAGAATGTCGTCGTCCCGCCAGGGGCCCTGGTCGGGGTCAATCCCGACCGGGACCGCGAGCTCTACCACGCCTCCCCTAACGGCATCATCGCCCTCGGCAAGGGCCAGCGCGTCCTGTAGCGAACTTCTGCGTCGCCTCCAGGATCGCGTCCCGCAGGGCCGGGCTGCCCGTGTGGCCGGAGTCGTCGATCACCTTCAGCTCCGCGTCCGGCCATGCCCTGGCCAGCTCCCACGCGGTCATGAGCGGGCTGCCGATGTCGAGCCGGCCGTGGATCAGCACGGCCGGGATCCCGGCCAGGCGGTGCGCGTCGCGCAGCAGCTGCCCGTCCTCCAGCCAGGCGTCGTGCGCGAAGTAGTGCGCGCAGATCCGGACGAAGGTGGTCAGCGCGTCGGGCGGCCTGTTGCTGTAGGAAGCCGGCGAACCGAGCACCTCATGGGCGATGACCGCGTCCTCCCAGGTGACCCAGTCCCGCGTCGCCTTGGCCCGGACCGCCTCGTCCGGGCTGTTGACCAGCCTGTTGTAGGCGGCCACGAGATTGCCGTCCCGTTCCGCGGCGGGCACCGCGTCGCGGAACGCCTCCCAGGGGCCGGGCAGCAGGCGGCCGACACCGTGGTAGAGCCAGTTGGTCTCCTCGGGCCGGGTCATGGTGACGCCGTTGATGATGACCTCGGTGACCCGCTCGGGATGACGCTGCGCGTAGGCGAGGATCAGCGTCGAGCCCCAGGAGCCGCCGTACAGCAGCCAGCGCTCGATGCCCAGGTGCTCGCGCAGCCGCTCCATGTCGGCGATCAGGTGCCCGGTGGTGTTGTGCTCCAAGCTGACGGCCGGGTCGGAGGCGTGCGGGAGGCTCTGGCCGCAGCCGCGCTGGTCGAACGTCAAGACCCGGTAGACCTCGGGGTCGAACACCTTGCAGGCCCTGTGCGTACGGTTCGACGAGCGGGAACGGTCCGGCCACGGCGGTCTCCTCGGCAGGCGCGAAAAGCAACCGTGCGTGGGTACGGGATCCAGGGCCGCCCTGGTGGGATCCGGTCGCGGGTCAGATCCGGTCGCGCAGCCGCCGCTCCCGCCCGTACAGCCCGACCACGGCAAGGATCAGGGCGCCGGTGATCATGTCCTGGGAGGCGGACGACAGCTGGTTGGCGCTGAGCAGCAGCGCGACCACCGACAGGACGAGGGCGCCGAGGACCGTACGCCAGTAGTCGCCACGCCCGCCGAACATGGTGCCGCCGACGATGACCGCGGCCAGGGACTGGAAGAGGTACGGGTCGCCGATGGTGACGTTGCCGGAGCCGGAGTAGCCGGCCAGCAGGACGCCGACGAAGACGGCCAGGACGGCGCTGGCGACGTAGGCGAGGATCCAGGTGCGGCCGACGCGGACCAGGGCGAACCTGGCGGCGGACTGGTTGACGCCGGTGAGGTAGAGGTTGCGCCCGGCGTTGGTGCGGGTCAGGACGAGGCCGATGACGAGGGCGACGAGCGCCCAGATCAGGATGACCGGCGGGATGCCGATGCCGAAGACCGTGCCGTTGGCGGCGGTCAGCTTGCCCAGGGAGGCCGGGGCCACGCCGGTGGCCGCGCCGTTGATCCACTTCAGAATCAGGCCGGACAGCAGGGCACTGATCCCCAGTGTCACGATCAGCGGCTCGACCTTGAAGCGGTACGAGATCAGGCCGTTGAGGAAGCCCCCCGCCACGCCGACCGCCAGGGCGACCAGGACGGCCGTGCCCAGCGACCAGTGGTAGGTACCGCACAGCTCGGCGATGATCACGTTGCCCGCCGAGATGAACGCGGCGATGGAGAAGTCGATGCCGCCGACGAGCACGACGATGGTCTGCCCGGCCCCGGCCAGCCCCAGCAGCGAGGCGTTGATCAGGATCGCGTACAGCACGCGCTGCGAGCCGAAGCCCTCGATGGTGCTGAGCCCGTATGCGTAGAGGGAGACCAGCGCGACGATCTGGAGGACGGGGAATCGGCGCTGCCACTCGCTCAGCGTCTGGAGGAAGGGGACGCCCCGGGGTGCTGCTTCAGCGGTGGTCATGCGACGGCCCTCCTGCGGGCGTTGGTCAACACGGCGCCGACGACGACGGCGAAGACGAGCATCGCGCCGTAGATCGCGGTGGACCACAGGGTCGACACCTTCACCACGTTGAGCAGGTTGTTGATCAGGTAGATGGTGGCCGCGCCCAGCAGCGAGCCCTGCAGCGAGCCGCGCCCGCCCGCCAGCGACGTGCCGCCGAGTGCCACCGAGGCGATCGCGAGCAGCGTGTACTGGCCGGCCATGCTGGCCGCGCCCTCGCTGATCAGGGACATCAGCGCGATGCCGGCGATGCTCGCGTAGAGCCCGCCGAGTGCGTACGCCGCGATGCGGACCGCAGGCACGTTCACCCCGGCGGAGAAGGCGGTGGCGTCGTCGCCGCCGACCGCGTACAGCGCCTTGACGAACGGCGTACGCGACAGGGCCCACCAGATCAGCAGCGGAGCGCCGATCGTGAGCAGCGCGCCGGGCACCGGGCCGATCGAGCCGGCCAGGGCCTTGGTCCAGCCGGTGCTGCCGGAGGGGACGTCGTCGCCCTGCACCTGGGTGGCGAGGCCGCCGATGATGATGTTGGCGCAGAGGGTGGCCACGACCGGCTGGAAGCGCAGCACGGCCACCATGAAGCCGTTGAGCGCGCCCATCGCCGCGCCGATCGCGAGGCAGATCGGGATGACCACGAAGGGGGAGGTGAGGCCGTTCGGCAGCAGGTTGGCCACGATGACGATGTTGACCAGCGTCAGCAGCGGGCCGATCGATATGTCGATACCGCCGCCGCCGGACAGGATCGCCGGGGTGCTGGCCATCGCCGCGATGGCCAGCGGCGCGAAGGAGGCGAGCACCGCCGCCCAGTTGCCGAAGGCGAGGAAGGCGGGCTGCAGCGCGGTGTTGACCACCAGCAGGAGCAGCGTCAGCAGCCCGGCGAAGGCGTACGGGCGCGAGCCGAGCAGAGCCTGGAAGGAGCGCGGGGAGCGCGGGGATCGCGGGGTGGTCAGGGTGGTCATGCGGCACCATCCGTAGGGGCGGCGGCAGGGGCGGCGGCTGCGGAAACGGTTCGGCCGAAGAAGGCCGCCACCAGCGACTGCCGGGTCAGCTCCTTGCGGTCCAGGGACGCCGAGTGCGAGCCCTCGCGGAAGACCAGGACGCGGTCCATCAGCTCGATGTGCTCGTCGACCTCCGTCGACAGCATGACGACGGCCACGCCCTTGCCGGTCAGCTCGTCCAGCAGCGCGTAGATGTCCCGCTTGGCGCCGATGTCCACGCCCCGGGTGGGGTCGTTGAGCAGCAGCACGTCCGGGCGGCGGGCCAGCCAGCGGGCGATGACGACCTTCTGCTGGTTGCCGCCGGACAAGGTGGTGATCGGGTCGGACTCCCGGCCCATCCGGACCTTCAGGCCGGCCTTGTACTCGGCGAAGCGGCCGAGCGCGGATTTGCGCGACAGCAGTCCGAAGCGGGTGTCCTTGCGCTGCGTCGCGGCGGCGAAGTTCTCCCGGATGGACAGCGTCCCGAACAGCGCCTCGGCCCGCCGGTCGCGCGGCACATAGCCGATGCCCGCCGCCGCGGCCTTCTGCTCGGAGCGGACCTCGGTCTGTGCCCCGTCCTGGATTCGCAGGACCGAGCCGTCGCCGGACGGTCCCTCCCACAGGGCCTTGATGAAGGCGTCCTGGCCGTGCCCCTCCAGCCCGGCCAGGCCCACCAGCTCACCGGCCCGCAGCTCGAAGTCCACCGGCTCCGCGTCCGGCCGCAGCCGCAGCCCGCGTACGCGCAGCAGCACCGGCGCGTCGGCTGCCGGGCCGGAGCGGTGCGCGAGGCTGCCGCCGTCCGGGGTGACGGTGAGGTGCTCGGCGCCGGTCATCAGGCGGACGAGTTCGCCGGTGGTGGCCTCGGCCGCATCCAGGGTGGCCACCGACTCGCCGGAGCGCAGCACGGAGACCCGGTCGGAGATCGCGTCGACCTCGTCCATGCGGTGGGAGACGAAGAGCACGGACATGCCGGCCGCCTTGCGCCGGGCGAGGGCGGCGAAGAGCCGGTCCCGGGTGGCCACGTCGAGCGCGCTGGTGGCCTCGTCCAGGATCAGCACCTTCGGCTCGCGTACGAGAGCGCGGGCGATGCCGCAGGCCTGGCGGTCGCTGAGCGAGAGCTGCTCGACCGGGGTGTCCAGACCGGGCACCTGCTCCAGCAGCTCGCCCAGTACGGCGGCGGCCTTCGCCCGCTTGTCGGCCTCGGACACCTTGCGGCGGAAGACCCCGTCGGCCCCGAGCCAGACGTTCTCCAGCACCGAGCGCGGCCCGACGACCAGGACCTCCTGGTAGACCGCCATCACCCCGGCGTCGATCGCCGCCGCCGGACCGCCGAAGCGGACGGCGCGGCCACCGACCTGGAAGCCGCCGGTGTCCGGGGCGTGCACTCCGGTCAGGATCTTGACCAGGGTGCTCTTCCCGGATCCGTTCTCGCCCATCAGGGCGTGCACCTCGCCCGCCAGAAGCCGGAGCGAACAGGACCGCAAGGCCCTGGTCGCCCCGAACGACTTGGCGAGGCCGGTGACTTCCAGCGTCACCTGGCTCTGCTCGCTCAACGCAACTCTCTCCGTTCGTGCCTCGTACGGCGGATCGGCGGATCCTTTCGGCCCTAGCCGAAGAAGCCGTCGATGTAGCTGTCCTCCGCGAACGTCTGGTTGACGTCGGCGACGGTGATCGTCGAGGCGTCACCGGTCTTGAAGCTCGACTTCGTGAACTTCGACAGATTGTCGGCGGTCACCAGCGGCGGGTTGATCACGATGTCCGAGACCTTCACCCCGTCGCCGTCGAGCATGTGCTTCGCGACCTGGACCACGGCCTTGGCCAGACCGTCGGCCGGGTTGAACAGGCCGACGCCCTTGTAGCTGCTCTCGTTGGCGCTCCAGTAGGCCACGCCGCCCTTGGTCAGGCCGTTGTCCGCGATCGGCGGCACGGTGACATTGGACTTCTGGAAGGCCGAGATGATGCCGGTGGTCATCGGGCCGCCCTCCAGGACGCCGCCGATGGTCTTGGTCGGGTTCGCCGCCAGGTACTGCTGGACCTTGGTCTGCGCGGTGGTCGGCGAGAAGTCGGTGTAGGTCGAGTCCTCAAGGGAGACGTCCGGGCACTTGGCCAGGGCGGCCTTGGCGCCCTTGAAGGTGTCGGTGTCGATCGGCACGCCCTTGATGCCGTGCACGCCCAGGATGGTGCCCTTGCCGCCCATGTTCTTCGCCAGAGCGGCGGCCTGCGCCTCGCCGGCGGCGAAGGAGTTCGGCACGACGTTGACGGTGTTGGCGTCCACGACGTTGTTCAGCACCGAGATCGAGGGGATGCCGGCCTTGGCCGCCTTGTCGACCACCGACTCGAAGCCCGAGGCCAGCGGCTGGTAGATGATCAGGTCGACCTTGTCGGTGATCAGCTGGTTGAACTGGGATATCTGGTTGGTGACCTCGTTGGTGGACACCAGGTCGATGACCTTGTAGCCCTCCGCCTTCAGATACGTCTGCAGCGCGGTGTTGATCAGCGTCTGGTACGGGTTGGTGAGCTGGGACTCCGAGATCCCGACGGTGATCGTCCCGGACTTCTTGCCCTCCCAGTTCGCCCACGCGCTCTTCTGGACGGTGCCGGAGTAGCCGCTGTACGCGGTGGTGTAGTCCGAGCCCAGGGCCTTGACCAGGCCTGCGGCGTCACTGAAGGACGCGGTCGGCACGGTGCCGCAGTCCGACGAGGAGGACGAGCCGGTGGTGGAGCCGGCGGTGTCGGCGTCGGACTTGCTGCAGCCCGCGGCGGTGAGCGTGAGCACGGTCGCGGCACAGAGAGCGCCCGTGACCCGTGCCATGCGGTGCGGGGCGGCCGTGGCCGGTCTTGCGGTCATGGTGGGACTCTCCTTTGAGTCGTGCTCCCTCGGTCCACCGGCGCAGCGGCGCGAGGGTCTGATCGATGCTCGGAGCGTAGGAAGCACCGGTCACACCGGACAAGGTGATCGGTCATCGCTGGTCGGCATGGGTGGTATGCCGAGCAGGCCTCGGCAGCCGGTCCGACGGCCCCCCGGTGCCGGCTGTCAGCAATCCGGCGGCGGCAGCGCGACGGCGGTCAGCGTGAAGGCGACCAGCCCGTCCCGGGTACGCCGCAGTCTCGGCGCGGTCGCCGGAAGGTGCTCGGAGATGAGGTCGACGATGCGGTACGCCGTCTCCTCGTCCTCGGCCGCGACGCATACGTACGCCGTGCCCTCGTCGCGCCGCTGCGCGGGAACGCGGTGATCATCCACCGGCACACCTCCTGGCGATCGTTCCGGATGCCGTGGAGGACAGCGGTCCGTCACCCGGGGTTCTGCCACGCCCCCGGGTTCACCCGCACGGGTCGGATCCGCCGCGGGGCGGATCCATGCAGGATCCCTTCAAGAAGTTGACGTGCGCAGGTCATTGACGCCGCCCGTCAATGCACTTACAAAACTCTGAGAGCGCTCTCAAAACCCCGCAGCCTCCCTCCATTCACCGGCAGGAGGTGCTCCACCGTGAGCACGACCGTACGCACCACCCCATCCCCCCAGTCCCCCCAGCCCCCGCGCAGATCCCCTCTCCGCCACCGCCCCCGCAGTCTCCTGGGCGCGGCCGGCACCGCCGTCATAGCCACCGTCGTCCTGATCGCCGCCCTCGTCGCGTCGCCCGCACAGGGCGCCGTGCCGACCCCGGCCGGCTGGACGCTCCAGTGGAGCGACGACTTCAACGGCACCGCCAACACCCTGCCCTCGACCTCCAACTGGATCATCGACACCGGTCACGCCTACTCCGGCGGTCCCGCCAACTGGGGCACCGGCGAGATCCAGAGCTACACGAACTCCACCTCCAACCTCGCCCTCGACGGCTCCGGCAACCTCAAGATCACCCCGATCAAGGACTCGGCCGGCAACTGGACCTCCGGCCGCATCGAGACCCAGCGCGCCGACTTCAAACCCGCCGCCGGCAGCACCCTGCGCATCGAGGGCCGCATCCAGATGCCGAACGTCACCGGCACCGCCGCCCTCGGCTACTGGCCCGCCTTCTGGGCCCTGGGCGCCCCCTACCGGGGCAACTACCAGAACTGGCCGGCCATCGGCGAGTACGACGTCATGGAGAACGTCAACGGCATCAACAAGGTCTGGGGCACCCTGCACTGCGGCACCAACCCCGGCGGCCCCTGCAACGAGACCACGGGCCTGGGCAACAGCCTCGCCTGTCCCGGCTCCACCTGCCAGTCGGCCTTCCACACCTACACCTTCGAGTGGGACCGCTCCGTCAGCCCCAACGTGCTGCGCTGGTACGTGGACGGCACCCAGTTCCACAGCGTCAGCCAGAGTGCCGTGGACGCCGCCACCTGGTCCGCGATGACCGACCACGCGGGCTACTTCATCCTCCTCAACGTGGCCATCGGCGGCGCCTTCCCCGACGCCATCCAGGGCTCCACCACCCCCACCTCCGCCACCGAGTCCGGCCACCCGATGCTCGTGGACTACGTAGGCGTCTGGACCAAGACCGGCACGAGTACGAGCACCAGCACGGCCACGAGCGGCACCTCGGCCTCCCAGTACCTCCTCAGCGGCGGCTCCCTCGGCAGCGCCGCCTCCGCCGCCTCCACCGTCACCCTCGCCTCCGCCGGCGGCACCAACCACGACGGCACCCCCTACCAGCAGCAGACCTTCACCAGAACCGGCGTCACCGGCACGTACACCGGCGGCTCCACCGCCTTCGACCTGTACGTGGACGCCGGCACCACCGTCGCCAACGGCCAGCAGCTCCGGGTCAGCTACGACCTCACCGGCGACGGCACCTACGACCGCACGGAGACCTACAACTACTTCGCCACCGACCCCGTCACCGGCTACGAGCACTACACCCAGGCCAAGGGCCTCAAGGCCACCACCGGCTCACTGGGCAACCTCACCAACGGCACCGTCCGCGTAGAGGTCTGGAACGCCATCGGCAACGGCACCTCCACCCTCGGCCTCGGCAACCAGTCCGTCGTCACGATCCCGTACAGCTGACGGCGTAGGGGAGGGGCGGCGGCCTAGGATGAGGAGCCGCCGCCCCCGCCCCACGGAGAGTTGAGCCTTGCCCCAGCAGAAGATCCCGGTCATCGTCCTCGCGGGATTCCTCGGCTCCGGGAAGACCACCCTGCTCAACCACCTGCTCAGGAACAGCGGGGGCACCCGCATCGGGGCCATCGTCAACGACTTCGGCAGCATCAACATCGACGCCATGGCCATCGCCGGGCAGGTCGACTCCATGGTCGCCCTCGACAGCGGCTGCCTGTGCTGCGTCGCCGACTCCAGCGACCTCGACGAGATGCTGGACCGCCTCGCCCGCCCCGCCGCCCGCATCGACGTCATCGTCATCGAGGCCAGCGGCCTGGCCGAACCGCAGAGCATGATCCGGATGCTGCTCTCCAGCTCCGACGAGCGCATCACCTACGGCGGCCTCGTCGAGGTCCTCGACGCCGCCGAGTACGAGGCGACCCGCGCCCGCCACCCCGAGCTCGACCGCCATGTGCGCATCGCCGACCTCGTCGTCCTCAACAAGGCCGACCGCGTCGGCCCCGAAGCCCGCGCGGGCCTCCTCGACACCATCGCCGGGCTCGGCCCCGGCACCCCCGTCGTCACCGCCGAGCACGGCCGGGTGGACCCCGCCCTGCTCTTCGACCCCCGGCCCCGCACCGAGCACACCGAGCCCGTGCACCAGCTGTCCTTCGACGAGCTGTACGCCGACCTCGCGCACGAGGACGACGACCACGGCGGACACATCCACACCCTCTACGACAGCGTGGAGTTCACCACCGCCGAGCCGCTGGCCCCCCGCGCCTTCATGGACTTCCTCGACGCCCGCCCCGCCGGCCTGTTCCGCATCAAGGGCCACGTCCACTTCGCCCCCGACGCGCAGACGCGCAAGTACGCCCTCCACGCCGTCGGCGGCCACCTGCGCTTCGAGCCGTCCCCCTGGGCCCGCGCCGAGCGGCCCGCCACCCAGCTGGTGATGATCGGCGCCGGAATCGACGCCGGATCGCTCACCAAGGAGCTGCGCGGCTGCGTCGACCCCGCCCCGGAGACCGCAACCGAAGAGCAACTACTCTGCGTCCTGAGGCACGTACAGGGCGAGTAGCCTCGAAGCGTCGGGAGCAGGCGGCGTGCACAGGTTTCGCACACCTCTAGGCAAGCGTGCCGAAGACCGGTAGTTTGCCCTCCCTGCCGCCCATTTGGCCGTGGTGCGGCACTGACCAGGGGAAGGGGGTGCGGGTGCGGCAATTCAGCCTCCCGCCCCTGCTGGAGCCACTGAGTTCGGGCGGCCTGGCCGACTCGGTCTACGACGTGGCCGCGCGCTACCCCGGCCTGCCCCAGCTCTCCCGCCGCGACCCCGCCGACCCCGAGCAGTGGCACACCGTCACGGCCCGGGCCTTCCGCGACGAGGTCATGGCCCTGGCCAAGGGCCTCCTGGTCAACGGCATCGGCTTCGGCGACCGGGTCGCCCTGATGGCCCGGACCCGCTACGAGTGGACCCAGTTCAGCTACGCCCTGTGGTCCATCGGCGCCCAGGTCGTGCCCGTCTACCCCACCTCCTCCGCCGAGCAGGTCCGCTGGATCCTGACCCACTCCCAGGTCACCGCAGTCGTCGTGGAGTTCGAGGAGAACGCCATGACCGTGGGCGCCGCCTGCGGCGACCTGCCGGGCCTGCGGCACATCTGGCAGCTCGACGACGGCTGCGTGGCCCGCATCACCGCCCAGGGCCGCCGGGTCCACGACGAGGCCGTCCACCGGCTGCGCTGGACGGTGGAGCCCGGCTCCGTCGCCGTCATCGCCTACACCTCGGGCACCACCGGCCGGTCCAAGGGCTGCGTCATCACCCACGCCAACCTCGCCGCCGAGTGCGACACCCTGATCAGCTGCTTCCACACCATCTTCGCCGAGCCCGGCGAGCAGCCCTCCGTCCTGGCCTTCCTGCCGCTGTCCCACATCTACGGCCTCATGGTCCAGGTCTCCTGCCTGCGCGGCGGCGTCACCCTCGGCCACCAGCCCGACATCGCCCCCGCGGCCCTGCTGCCCGCCCTCGCGTCCTTCCGACCGACCTTCCTGCTCGCCGTCCCGTACATCTTCGAGAAGATCTACGAGGGCGCCCGCCGCAACGCCGAACGCTCCGGCCGCGCCCGCCTCTTCGAGCGCGCCGCCGATGTCGCCCGCCGCTACGCCGAGGCCGTCGAACGCCGCGGCCTCGGCCAGGGCCACGGCCCCGGCCCGATGCTGCGCACCGCCCACGCCGCTTTCGAACACCTCGTCTACGCGCGCATACGGGGGGTGTTCGGCGGCCGGGTGCGCTACGCCGTCTCAGGCGGCTCCCCGCTGCGGCGCGACCTCGCCCTGCTCTTCGCCGGGGCCGGCATCACCGTCTACGACGGCTACGGCCTCACCGAGACCAGCGGCGCCGTCACCGCCCAGCCCGTCGACCGCCCCCGCCACGGCACCGTGGGACGCCCCCTGCCCGGCGCCTCCGTCAACATCGCCCGCGACGGCGAGGTCTGGGTGCGCGGCGAGACCGTCTTCGCCGGCTACCTCGGCGACCCCGCCGCCACCCAGGCCGTGCTCACCCCCGACGGCTGGCTCGCCACCGGCGACCTGGGCCGACTCGACGAGGACGGCTATCTGATCATCACCGGGCGCAAGAAGGACATCATCATCACCAGCGGCGGCAAAAGCGTCGGCCCGCAGCTGCTGGAGGAGCGGCTGCGGGCCCACCCGCTGATCTCCCAGGTGGTCATGGTCGGCGACAACCGGCCCTACGTCGCCGCCCTGATCACCCTCGACCCCGAGGCGCTGCTGCACTGGCGGCACCTGCAGGGCGACCCCATGGCCGCCCGGTCCGACACCCTCACCCGCACCCGGGCCGCCGCAGTCGCGGCCATCGACGCCGGCGTACGCGCCGAGATCCAGCGCGCGGTCTCCACGGCCAACACCGCGGTCTCCCGGGCCGAGTCGATCCGCGCCTTCCGGATCCTGCCCGCCGAGTTCAGCGTGGCCGACGGCCTGCTGACCCCCTCGCTCAAGCTCCGCCGCCGCGCCATCGTGCGGGCGTACACGGCGGAGATCGACGCGCTCTACGCGGCCGGGGAGGCCCGCGACCTCCGGGACCGGGACGGGAACGCTAGTTGAGGTCGGAGGCCTTGATGTAGCCGCCGTCCACCAGCACCTTCTTGTAGTTCGACTTGTCCACGCTCACCGGCTGCAGCAGATACGCCGGCACGATCTTGTTGCCGTTGTCGTACTGCTTGGTGTCGTTCACCTTCGGCTTCTGGCCGTTGAGCACCGCGTTGCCCATCTCGAACGCCACCTTGGCGAGCAGCCGGGTGTCCTTGTAGACCGTCTCCGACTGATCACCGGAGATGATCAGCTTCACCGAGTCGACCTCGGCGTCCTGCCCCGTCACGATCGGCATCGGCTTGGAGCTGGAGTCCGTGCTGTACCCGGCGGCCTTCAGCGCCGTGATGATGCCGCGCGAGATGCCGTCGTACGGCGACAGCACCGCGTCGACGTTCTCCGAGGCGTAGTACAGCTTCAGCAGGCGTGCCATCCGCTGCCTGGCGTACTCCTCGTCCCAGCGCAGCGTCGCGACCTGCGTCTGCCGCTTCTGGTCGCTCTTCACGGTCAGGCTCTTGCTGTCGATGTACTTCTTCAGCACGCTCATCGCGCCGTTGTAGAAGTACTGAGTGTTGTTGTCGTCGGGGGAGCCCGCGAACAGCTCGATGTTGAACGGGCCGGTCGCGCTGCCGTCCTTCAGCCCCAGCTTCTTGACGATGTACTCGGCCTGGAGCACGCCCACCTGGTAGTTGTCGAAGGTGGCGTAGTAGTCCACGTCGTTGGACGCCAGCAGCAGCCGGTCGTACGAGATGACCTTGATGCCCGCGTTGCGCGCGTCCACCAGCACGTCGCCGAGCCCGGCGCCGTCGATCGCCGCGATGATCAGCAGCTTGTCGCCGTTGTCGACCATCTTCTGGATCTGGTCGGTCTGCTTGTCCGGGTCGTTGTCCCCGTACTGCAGATCCGTCTTGTAACCCTTGGCCTTGAACTGCTTCACCAGATTGGCGCCGTCGCCGATCCACCGCGCCGAGTCCTTCGTCGGCATCGCGATCCCGACCGTCGGCGTCGAGCTGCTGCCGCTCGAGCTGCCGCCGCACGACGCGACCGTGGCCGTGATCGCGAGAACGGGTATGAGCACGGCGGTTCTGCGCAGTCGGGCGGCTCTGGCAGTCTGCATGGGGTGGATCCTCTCGGCGTGCGGTTCGGTTGTACGGCCCGTACCGCCCCTGCCGCCCGTCGCCGACCCCGGCCCCCGGCGAGGTCGTCCTCATACGACGGACGCCCCAGGGGAGTACTTGAGCTGGAACGTCAGGCGGCGGGCCCAGCGCGACGCCGGGGTCACCGGGTCGCCCTCGGCGGACGCCTTCAAGGTGGTGTCGGAGGCTAGCACACCGAGGACCACCGGCTTTGCGCGGGTTCTAGTAGCGCGGAGTGTGCGGCTCCGGCAGCGGCAGCGGACCGTTGGGGTCCCAGCGCTCCAGCCCGTCGCGGGGATCCCCGCGACGCCTCCTGGTGACGGCACCGGTCGGCCGGACCCACCGTGCGGTGAGGATGATGAGCAGGCTGGCACCGGCGGTGATCAGCCCCGGCGTCAGTGCTTTGAGCGTGATGACCGTACCGGCCACGGTGAAGGAGAAGCCCGCCTGGTCGCCCGGGTCGCCCGGCACGGCGGGGGCGGCCGCCGCGGCGCTCGGCGGCGAGGATGCCGCCGCCGCGGACGGGGCGGTGCTGGCCCCGGCCGACGGGGCCGCCGTTCCGTTGAGGCGCACCCCGAGTGCCGTGAGTGCGGCATTCACGGGCTGAAAGAAGGTGACGCCCCCGCTGGTGCAGTCCCCGCTGCCCCCGGAGGTGATGCCCAGCGCGGTCCCCTGCGAGAACAGCGGGCCCCCGCTGTCGCCCGCCTCCGCGCACACATTGGTCTGGATGAGCCCGGTGACGGTGCCCTCGGGATAGTTCACCGTGGCGCCCAGCGCGGTCACCGTCCCGGTGTGCAGCCCGGTCGTGCTGCCGCTGCGGAAGACCTGCTGGCCGACGACGGCATCGGCGGACCCGGTGATCTTCACCTGCTGACCGTTCCCGACGTCCACCACGTCGTCCTGGGACAGCGAGGTGTTCTGGTACGACACGAGCGACCAGTCGTGCCCCGGGAAGTCACTGGTGACCGTGGCTCCGACCTGCGTCTGTCCCCGCTCGTCCTGGAACCACTTGGTGCCCTGCGGGCCGCAGTGGCCGGCGGTGAGGATGAATCCCGTCGTGCCGTTGGTGACATTGAACCCGACCGAGCAGCGGGCCTCCTGCGTGAAGATCGCGTCCGCGCCGGCAGTCCGGGTCGTGAAGGAGCTCGTCGTCCGCTCCATCCGCACCTCCCCGCCGATGCCCTGCGCGACTCCCTTCATCCGCGACCACTCGCCCGCCGACACCGTGCTGTCCGCCAGCACCACGACCTTGTTGGACGCCGGGTCGACCGACCACGCCGTCCCCGTCACCGTCGGCGCCGCCCGCAGCGTGTCCACCGCCGCGTCCAGCTGCTGCATGCTGTACTGCACGACCTTCGCCCGTACCCCCGCCCGCCGCACCTGCTGGGCCGCGGCCGCGTCCGTGACCGCGACCACCGCCCGCCCGTCCGACGCCACCCAGCTCCCTGCCGCCCGCGACTCGCCCAGCCGCGCCGCCAGGCTCGCCGCCCGCTGCGCCGCCACCCCGCTGTCCTGCGTACCCGAGGACTCGCCGGCCACGGCCTGCGCCGCCATGACCGCCCCGACCACCACCCCCGCGATCCCGCCGAGCCGCATCACCCGGTACGCGTTCCGCCGCGCGTGCGTCACGGTGGGCCCCTCTCTGAATGTGCTTCGCCTGACTGTGCCTCACTCAAATACGTGCGACATCGGCGTCCGGTTCACCACGGGGGGTACTTGATCGGCAGCCGCGGTCGCCTTCTGGGGGGCGATCGCCGCCCCACTCGCCCGGGGTGCTGAAATACCAGGAGTGAGATGGGCATTCCGGGCGACCGGACGCCAGGACAGGAGAACACCGGACCGTGGCACGGCGCACGATCGTCCATCCCGAACAGGGCGCTGCCCTCCCGCAGAACGCACCGGCCGCCGTGGCGTCCTGGGCCCGGTGGCGGGCCGCGCTGCGCCGGACCCCGGTGGTGATGTGGCGCGACGACGTCTCGGACTGGGCCGCGGCGCTGACGTACTACGCGGTCCTGGCGCTGCTGCCGGCGCTGCTCATGACCGTGTCCCTCGTCAGTGTCTTCAGCGCCCCCACCACCGCCGCGCTGATCGCCCACGTCACGGCCTGGGCACCCGCGTCCTCCGGCGTCACGCTGCGCGGGGCGCTGGGCGATCTGGCCGGTGAGCGCTCCGCCGCCCTGACGATGGCCGCCGTCGGCGGGCTGAGCGCCCTGTGGTCGGCGTCCAGCTACCTGGCGGTCTTCCGGCGGGCCCTGCACGCCCTGCACGGGGTCGAGGACCGCAGGCCGGCGTGGCGCACGGCGCCCCGGATCGTGCTGACCGCCGTCGTTCTGCTGGTTCTGCTGGTCGCCAGCGCCCTGGGCCTGGTCATCAGCGGTCCGGTGGCCGACGGCCTGGGCCGCCGGCTCGGACTGGGCGGGGCGGGGGAGACGATGTGGGGCTTCCTGAAGTGGCCGACCCTGCTGTGTCTCGTGGCGTTCCTGGTCCTCGTGCTGTTCCGGACCGGCCCGCCGGTGGCACGCACGCTGCGCCGCAGCCTGCCCGGAGGGATCCTCGCCGCCCTCCTGTGGCTCGCCGCGTCCGTGGGTTTCACCACGTACGCCAACCTGGCGGGCGCCTACAGCCGGCTCTACGGCTCACTGGCCGGCATCGTCGTCTTCCTCGTCTGGCTCTGGCTGTCCAACCTGTCCCTTCTCGCCGGCGCGCAGTTCGCGGTCGAGCTGGGAGCCGTGCCCGACGACGCCAACGCCTAGTGGGCTGCCGGGCAGGCCGAGCAGCTCGTCCAGGGGCAGACCCGCCGCCCACGCGGTGAGCCGGCGGCGGCCGATGAGGTGCGTCCCGTCGTGCCGGTGGGCCCGGCGCTGGTCACCGGGGGAGAACTCGCCGCGGGAGACCAGCAACCGCGCCACGCCGCCGGGCGGGTCGTCCGGGACGGGAGCGTCCAGGTCCGTGGCGCCCTCACCGGGCAGCCGGAAGGCCACGTCGATACGGATCCGGGTGCCCGGATGGCAGCCGGCCAGGCGCGGCCGGTCCCCGCAGGGGACGTTGCGTATCCGCCAGCCGTCGCGTCGCAGGACGGTGCGCACGGCGGCGTACAACTGCCCGTCCTGAAGGGCCAGCAGCTCGTCCCCGCTCCAGATCCCGCCGTGCCGGCGGCTGGCCGCACGGCCCCAGCGCACCAGCGGCACGGCGAGCGCGCACACGACGGCCAGTGCCGGTAAGAGCCCCGCGAACCGGAACCGCGCGTACAGCCAGCCGCACAGCAGGACCGGCGCTGCCACGACCCCGCACAGGACCAGGAAGCCCGGCACCACCTCCCGGGCGGTCGGCCCGTACCCACCCGCGCGCCGGACCCGCGCATCCCCTGCCGGTCTCCGCCCGCGGTCCGCCGATCCCCGGACCGCGTGGCGGCTGTGTAACCGGCTGCGTAACCCCATCGACCCCATCGCCCCCGCTCCGCCGCCCCACGGATCCCTGACGCCCTTACCGATACCCCGGGGGAAGGGCTCTTGCGCCTTCCCAGGGGGTCCGGGCCGTCCGGTGATGGTGTACGCCGCGCCGCGAGCCGGTGGCGCGCGCCTGTTCAGGTCTGTCGCGGTCGCGGTCGCGGTCAGGCCAGCAGCCGCAGCCGGGTCGAGGCGACCCCGATACGGACGACCTGGCCCCAGGCCAGCTCCAGGGCGTCGCTCTCAATGCCGTCCCCGAAGGCGACCAGGCGGTCGGACTCGACGGTGAGCGAGAGCTGCCGTCCCCGGTCCAGGATGCCCTGGACCTGCTCGGTGCCGGTGGTGGGCGAAGGCCAGGCCTCGCGGACGAACCAGGCCAGCTCCGGGCTCGCCGGCGCGGGCAGCGGCAGCGCACTGGCACGCTCCAGCCACGCGGACCGGCACCAGCCGGTGGCCCCGGTGCCGGTGCCCACCAGCACCCCCGAACTGGCCTGGGCCTCCGGCGCCCGGCCGGCCTCCAGCCGGTAGCGGGCCGTCTGGTGGCCGGGCTGGCCGAGATAGATCTCGTTCAGCGCCAGCAGCCGCTGGGTGTCGTCGGCGACGGCCTCCACCATGGTCCGCGGGTCCAGCCGCCCCTCCACGCCCGCCGAGGTCGTGGCGCGCAGCAGTTTCGCGGTGTCCCCGGCGCGGTGCCGGACCAGGACACCGGGATTGCGGCCCGGCTCGGCGTCGATGCCCACGACCGGCTGCCCCTGAAGGTACTTGGCGGTGTTGGCGACCAGCCCGTCCTGCCCGACGACCACCACCACGTCCTCGGGCGCGAACAGAAAGCGGGCCAGGTCACCGCGCTCCACCCGCGCATGCCGCCAGTCGGCCGGGACCGCTCCCGCGACCCGGGCCACGGCGGCCTCGGTGATCCGGTGCCGCTGTTCCACCTCCGCGATCTCCAGACCACGGCTGCGCAGGAAGAACTCCGCCTGCCCTCGCGTACCATGACGGTCAATCAGCTCCCGGTACTCGGTGCGCCGGTGGACCAGGACGGCGCGCGGGGCCAGGCTCACCGCGCCAGCCTGCCCAGCAGATCCGTGATCAGGTCGGGGGTGAGCGTGAGATGTTCCACCTGGGGCAGGTTGCCGGCCAGCGCCATCAGCGCGAGCGCGTGCAGCACCGCCGGATCCACCTGCTGGTGGGCGGCCAGCCGGTCCGCCTCGGCGGCGGCGTTCGCGGCGCCGAGCGTGCGTACGGCCTCGGCCTCGGCGGTGGCCAGGGTGGTACGGCGACTCGCCTCGGACTCGGTCCGCACGGCGGCCGCGGTGGCCTGCTCCTCCGCCTCCCGGCGCGCGTTGGTGCCCTGCTGGGTGACCAACTGCTCCTCGCGCCGCGCGAGTTCGATCCTGCTGTCCAGCTCGTTCTCCGAGATCGCCCTCTCCCGCTCGACGGCCACCGCGCGCCGCTCGTACGTCGCCCGGTCCGCCTCCTGCTGGATCTGCTCACGTGCCGGAGTGCGCAGCGCCCGCTCCACCTCCGGCTCGGGCCGCAGCGCCACCACCCGTACGGCGATGACCTCGAGCCCGGTCTCCGTCAGCCGCGGCTCCGCCGCCAGCGCCTCGGCGATCCGCCCCCGCACCGCCGCCACACCGTCGGTCAGCGCATCGGCGAGGCTGGTGCGGGCGAGCAGTTGCAGGGCGTGCTGCTGGGAGTTCTCGGTGAGCAGCGTCCCGATCTGCTCCAGCGGCGCCGCCCGCCAGACCCCGCTGTCGGGGTCGATGCCGAAGTCCAGCCGCGTCGCCGCGGCCGCCGGGTCGGTGATCCGGAAGGTGACCGTGGCCTGCACGGTGACGTCCTGGAAGTCGGCGGTCCGGGCGTGGAAGAGCATCGCCAGCTCCCGGTCGTCGACCGGCACTTCCGAGATCGCCGCGACGAGCGGCCGGAACCAGAAGGCCAGCCCTGCCCCGTCGTGGACCACTTGTCCGCGTCTGAGGTGGCGGATGTGCGAGGTTGGTGCCGCGCGCAGGTGTCGCAGCCCGAACCGCTTGCTGATGTCGGCCATGACGGCCCCCTTATCGTCAGTAAGACGATAGTGGAGGCTGCTGGTTATCGTCAAGATGACAATATCGACATTCCGGCGCCCTGGTGGGAGGGGTGGTGGATTCTAGGGCGTGGACGACGGCGGGTACGGATCTTTCGGCTTTTGGTCGTGTGCGCCGGTTCCCGGTAGTGGGCGGTGGTGGACAGAAGGCAATGTGGGGTCCATGGGTGGAGCGTTGACAATGCGTGCGGTGGGTCAGGAAGTCGTCGGAGGCCCCGAAGTCCTGAAGGTGGTGGAGATCGACCGGCCCGAGCCGGGTTACAGCCAGTTGCTGGTCCGGGTCCACGCGGCGGGGCTGAACCCGGCCGACTGCAAGCACCGGGCGCTGCGGCTGCTGGGCGATGCGCCGCACACCCTGGGCTGGGACGTCTCCGGCGTGGTGGACGCGGTCGGCCGGGGCGTGACGCTGTTCAGGCCCGGGGACGAGGTGTTCGGGATGCTGCCGTATCCGTACGGAGTGGGCTCCCACGCGGAGTACGTGACCGGGCCGACCCGTGCCTTCGCCCTCAAGCCGCCCTCACTGGACCACGTCCAGGCCGCGGCCCTGCCACTGGCGGCGCTGACGGCCTGGCAGGCACTGGCCGACACCGCCGACATCCGTCCGGGCCAGCGGGTCCTGATCCACGCCGCGGCCGGGGGCGTCGGTCATCTCGCCGTGCAGATCGCCAAGGCGCGGGGCGCGTACGTGGTGGGTACGGCCAGTGCCGCGAAGCACGACTTCCTGAGGTCGCTGGGCGCCGACGAGGTCATCGACTACCGCACCACCGACTTCACCGAGGCGGTCGGCGGCATCGACGTCGTCCTCGACACCCTCGGCGGCGACAACTGCCGTCGCTCGCTGGGGGTTCTGCGCCGTGGCGGGGTGGTGGTGTCGGTGCTGTCGCTGGGTCAGCCCGACCTGACCGAGGCGGCCTGGCGGCGTGGAGTGCGGGTGGAGCGCATGCTCGTGGAGCACGACCACGGCGGCATGAAGGCCATCGCGGACCTGGCCCGCACCGGCCGGCTGCGGGCCGCGATCGCCGGTGCCTTCTCCCTGGAGGACGCCGCGAGGGCGCACGAGCTGGGTGATTCCCGCCGTACGACCGGCAAGCTGGTCCTGGTCATGCGCTGACCTAGGGCCCTCAGCGGGCGGACCAGAGGAAGGCTGTGAGAGCACGCGGCATGAAGGTGACGCCGCGTCTGCTTGTGTGCCACCCTGATGGCCGTGATCATCAGGGTGAGTGAGGCACGCGTGCGTCCTGAACGCTTCCAGGCGTTCCACGACATGATCGTCTCCGCGGTGCGCGAGTTTCCCGGCCGCTACCCAGGGCTGGTGGACCACGAGGTACTGCTCGCGCCACCTGACTCACTGCTGTATGTCAGTCGCTGGCGCAGTGAGGAGGACTTGGCCGGCTACGCCGGCGAGCACTGGCGTGACCAGCCCGTGGTTCTGCCAGGCGAGGACGAGTACCTCGTTGCACCACTTCAGGTGCGGCACTTCACGCTCGCATCTCTGAGCTGACTCCAGCCGCGGCCAGCGCCTCTGACAGCGAATGATCACGACTTGAGCCAGAGGCGGATCGAGGTCACGGTGACGATGCCGTGAAAGACGTAGGTGCGCGTGTCGTAGCGAGTGGCCACCGCTCTTGCGTGCTTGAGCTGGTTGATGGTCCGCTCGACTTCGTTGCGTCGCTTGTACTTCCAGCTGCCGAACCGCTCCGGTAAGCCCCGCCATGGGACGCCGGTGCGGACCCGGTACTGGATCCCGTTGACCACCATGCGGTGGTCGTTTCAACGCCCGCCTCGGCAGCCGGACTTCGGCAGATGCGGTGCCGGCCGTGTCCACTCGGCATTCGTCGGATCGCCCCGCCCCGCGAGCAGGACAATGATCCAGGAGTCAGGTGATCAGCATGATCCGCCGGACAGGCCCTGGTCCCGCGGTGCGGCCCGCAACCCGTCGAGGAGGATCGCCAGGGCGCGCCCCGGGTCCGCGCCCTTGTTCGCGGGATGGCGCAGGGCGAGCAGTACGCCGCCCAGGACGACCATGAGGTCGGCGATGTCGATGTCGCCTCGGACCGTACCGGCGGCCTGGGCGCGAGCGAGAAGGCGGCTGACCTCGCGGCGGAGTTCGGCCGATGTCGCGGCGACCGTGGTGCGGACCTCGATGCCGGCGCCGGCCAGGGCGTCGACGAGGTCGGATTTTGCGGCGGCGTCGGCGACGATGCGGTGGAGGATCTCGAACAGGGCCGCCCCGGGGTCATCGGCGCTGCCCAGGGCCCGCGCCTGGTCGACAAGGGCCCGCAGGCGCTCGTGGACGACGGCCTCGAAGAGCGCCTCTTTGGTGGGGAAGTGGCGGTAGAGGGTTCCCGCACCCACCCCGGCCCGGCGTGCGATGTCATCCAGCGAGACGGACAGTCCCTCGGCTGCGAACGCCTGCCTCGCGACGTGCAGGAGCCGGTCCCGGTTGCGGCGGGCGTCGGCGCGCAGGGGCCGGTTCTCCGCCTCCATGCGGGTCTCCCTTCTCGGCCCCGCTCTAACCGGGGCGCTCTCTCCGATTATGCTAGCGTAAGCCGTAAGCGGGGCGGTGTCTCCGGTTGTTTCCTCTGGCTTCCTCTGACTTCATTGGTGAAGGAGATCTGATGACCCTGCCCGGTCAAGAGACAAAAACGCGGACGGCTTTCGTCGCGCTGGACTTCGCGACCTACATCGTCGAGAACTTCAGCCACGACGCCGCTGTCGCGGAGCATGCGTCGAAGGCGCTGGCGTCGGCACGCGGTGCGGGACTGCCCGTGTTCCATGTCCTCCACGAGGCGATGCTCGGTCAGATCCACCCGCTGCTGGCGCCCGTCGGGGACGAGCCGGTGCTGGGCAAGACCACGCTCAGCGCGTTCGCCACTACAAACCTGCACGAGTTGCTGCAGGCGTCCGGCGTCGGCCGGATCGTCATAGCCGGTGTGGCGACCTCCGGGACGGTGCTGTCCACCGCCCGGTGGGCGTACGACATCGGCTACGACGTCGCCGTCTGCGCCGACGCCTGCGCGGACCCCGACGCGCAAGCGCATGCCGCGCTGGTGGAGGAGTCCGTCTTCCCGCAGAGCTGGCTGGGGCTCTGGCGCATCGCCCGCATCGTGCAGTCGGCCGACATCGCCGACCTCCGCCCCTGAGTAGGCGGCCGGTCCCGGGCCGGGTCGCCGGCTAGCAGGCGACTCAAGCCGGGACCGGCCGGACCTATCCGGTCAGAGGTCGGCTGCGGCGCTGTGCAGGTTCTTGGCGGCCAGGGCCAGGCCTTCGGTCTGGGAGTAGGCGGCGTCCTCGTGCTCGATGTTCACGGCCATGTCCGAGTCGATCTCGGCGAGGGCGCGCAGGAACTCGGTCCAGTAGGCGACGTCGTGTCCGATGCCGACGGCGACGAACTTCCAGGCCGGGTTCTCGGGCCAGGCGTTGCACCAGAACCCGTAGCCGGTGGGCACCTTGCCGGGCGCGTCGGCGGGCACGCGGGTGAACGAGGTGTCCAGCACGCCGCGGATGTCGGCGCCGGGGCAGAGCATCGCGTCCTTCGCGGCGGCGTGGAACACCAGCGGGCCAAGCCACTTGATGGAGGCGACGATGTCCATGCCCTGCCACATCAGGTGGGAGGGGTCCATCTCCGCGCCGACGTTGGTCGCGCCGGTCTCGTCGACGAGCCGCTTGAGGGTGACCGGGGAGAACACCACGTTGTGCGGGTGCATCTCGATGGCGACCCGGACGTCGTTCTCCCGGGCCAGCGCGTCGATCTCCTTCCAGAACTCGACGGCCACGCCCCACTGGTAGTCCAGGACGTCCATGTAGACGCCGTCCCACGGGTTGACCACCCACGAGGGGTACTTCGCGTCGGGGTCCGAGCCCGGGGTGCCGGACATGGTCACGACGTGCCTTACGCCGAGCAGCCCCGCGAGCCGGATGGTGCGGCGCAGGTCGTCGGCGTGCTTCGGCCCGACGCCGGGGAGCGGGTTGAGCGGGTTGCCGTTGCAGTTGAGCCCGGTCAGCTCCATCCCGCGGTCGGCGAAGGCGGCCAGGTACTCCTCGCGGGCGGTCGCGGAGGACAGCAGGAGGTCGACCGGGCAGTGGGGGGAGGGGATGAAGCCGCCCGTGTTGACCTCGACGGAGGTCAGGCCGTTGGCCTTGAGGATGTCGAGGGCCTCGGCGAGGGGGCGGTCGTGCAGGCAGGCGGTGTAGGCGCCGAGCTTGAGGGCCATGGGGGTGCTCCTTGGATGTGTGGGGGAGGTCAGGCGACGGGCGGAACCGCGACGGCGGCGCCGCCGTTGCGGGAGGAGTCGACGACGGCCCGGATGATCTCCATGGTCCGCAGCGCGTCGGCGAAGGTGGCGCAGGCCGGCAGCGGCTCGGCGACGCCCGCGACCTGGTCGAGGAAGGCGCGGGCCTGGTAGGTGAAGTTGTCGGCGTTGTTGGCGCCCACGCCCGCCGCCTCCATCGGGACCCCGCCCGCGAAGTACGGCAGCTGCGGGCCGGCGATGATCTGCCGGGCGCCACGCGTACGGGCCTCGGGCTGGGCGTCGTCCAAGAGGTACTCGGCGGGCCGGTGCTGGTCGAACGCGGCCCGGCCGCCCACGCCCAGGACGTCGAAGGCGAGCCCGTTGGGCAGGCCGAAGCCGGTGCGGGTCACCGAGAAGGTGCCCACGAGCCCGGACTCGAAGCGGGCGGTGAAGGACGCGGTGTCCTCGTTCTCCACCTCGCCGAACTCGTCGGAGACCGGGGCGGCGTTGTGCCCGACGACCGCGCCGAGCGGCAGCGGCCGCTTGGGGATCTGCGTCGAGAGGAAGGCGCCGGAGACGGACACGATGGGACCGGCGACGTACTCGGCGGCGTCGATGATGTGCGAGCCGACGTCCCCGAGCGCACCGGAACCGGCACCGCCCTTGAACCGCCAGCTCAGCGGCCCGTTCGGGTCGGTCGCGTAGTCGCACCAGTACCGGCCGCTGAACAGCGTGAGGTCGCCCAGCTCGCCGTGCCGCACGTGGTCACGGATCCCGGCGATGCCGGGGGAGCGCCGGAAGGTGTACCCGACGGCGGTCACGACGTCGGCGGAGCGCTCCAACTCGGCCATGGCGCGGGCGTCTTCCAGCGAGCCGGCCAGCGGCTTCTCGCACAGCACATGCTTGCCCGCGGCGACCAGCGCCTCCGCGATCGGGCGGTGCAGCGCGTTGCCGACGACGATGCTGACGGCGTCGATCGTCGGGTCCTCGACGACGGCCTCCCAGCTCGGAAGCGCCTTGTCGTACCCGTAGCGGCGGGCGGCGTCCTCGGCCAGCTCGACATTGGCATCGGCTATCGCGGCCAGGCGGACCGGTGGCAGGCCGGCACCGAAGACCGTGTTGACGTTGCGGTAGCCCGCCGCATGGCTGCGGCCGGCCATGCCGGCCCCGATCACCGCGACGGAAAGGGGCTTGCCGGATGTGGTCATGGGTGTGTCCTTACAGGTCAGAGGTAGTGACGTTGGGCGAGCTTGTGGGAGGCGTACGCCTCGTACGCGGCGCGGGTGGAGTCCAGGGCCGAGGTCTGGCTGACCGGCACGTCCCACCAGCCGTGCCCGGGCGGGTTCGGCCCGTACAGGTCGGTCTCGACGTGCACGACGGTCGTGCGGGAGGCGGCCTTGGCCTTCTCCATCGCCGTACGGAACTCCTCGACGGAGGTGGCGTGCAGGACGTCGGCGCCGAGGGAGGAGGCGTTGGCGGCGAGGTCGACGGGCAGGACGTCGCCGTCCAGGAGTCCCGAATCGCCGTTGCGGAAGCGGTAGTTGGTGCCGAATCGCTGGGAGCCGAGGGCTTCGGACAGGGCACCGATGGAGGCGAAGCCGTGGTTCTGGACGAGGACGACGATGACCTTCAGGCCCTCGGAGACCATGGTCGCGATCTCCTGAGCCATCATCAGGTAGGAGCCGTCGCCGACGAGGACGACGACCTCGCGCGACGGGTCGGCCATCTTGGCGCCGAGGCCGGCGGCGACCTCGTAGCCCATGCAGGAGTACGCGTACTCCACGTGGTACGCCTTCGGGTCTCGTGCCCGCCACAGCTGCTGCAGGTCGCCGGGCATGGAACCGGCGGCGTTGATGACGACGGCGCGGTCGTCGAGGACGTCGTTGAGCGCGCCGAGGATCTCCGTCTGGGCGGGCAGGGGGCCGTGGCCTCGGTTGAAGCACTCCTCCTCGATCTCCCGTGTGCGGGTGATGAGTTGGCGTGTCCGTTCCCGGTACTCCTGGTCAACCTCCCAGTCGCCGAGCGCCTTCGCGAGGGCCTCGATGCCGAGGCGGGCGTCCGCGACCAGGGGTTCGGCCGAGTGCTTGACGGCGTCCAGGCGGGCCACGTTGAGGTTGACGAAGACGACGTCCGGGTTGCCGAAGACGGTGTGGCTGGCGGTGGTGAAGTCGCTGTAACGGGTGCCGATGCCCAGGACGACGTCGGCCTCCCTGGCCAGCTCGTTCGCCGCGTACGACCCAGTCGAGCCGATGCCCCCGACCGAGCACGGGTGGTCCCACGGCACCGCGCCCTTGCCGGCGTGGGTGTCGGCGACCGGGATGCCGGTGGCCTCGGCGAAGGCCCGCAGTTGGGTCTCGGCGCCTGAGTAGACGGTCCCGCCACCGGCCACGATCAGCGGCTTGCGCGCGCTCCGCAGCGGTCGCGCGGCCCGCTCGACCGCCGCCGGTTCCGGGACCGGGCGGCCGATGTGCCAGACCCGCCGCCGGAAGAATGACACCGGCCAGTCGAAGGCCTCCGCCTGCACGTCCTGCGGCAGAGAGAGCGTGACGGCGCCGGTCTCGGCCGGGTCGGTGAGCACCCGCATTGCGGCCAGCGCGGCCGGGATCAGCTGCTCGGGGCGGGAGACGCGGTCGAAGTACTTGGACACGGCCCGGAAGGCGTCGTTGACGGTGACGTCCCCGCCTCTGGCGTCCTCCAGTTGCTGGAGCACCGGGTCGGCGGCCCGGGTGGCGAACATGTCGCTGGGCAGCAGCAGCACGGGGATCCGGTTGGTCGTCGCCAGCGCCGCGCCGGTGATCATGTTCGTGGAGCCGGGGCCGGTCGACGCCGAGCAGGCGAAGGTCGCCAGCCGGTCGCGCATCTTCGCGTACGCCACCGAGGCGTGCACCATGCCCTGCTCGTTGCGAGCCAGGTAGTAGGGCAGATCGGCTTCCCGGGTGACGGCGGCCTGGAGGAGGGCCTGTCCGATGCCGGCCACGTTGCCGTGCCCGAAGATCCCCCAGACACCCGGGATCAGCCGCTGTTCCTGCTCGTCGCGCTCGCTGTACTGGTTCGCCAGGAAGCGCACCAGGGCCTGGGCCGTGGTGAGTCGGATCGTGGTCATCGTCCGGCCTCCTCGCCGCCGAAGGGGAGCCGGGGGTCGGGGTACTCGGACGCCCAGGTCGTACGCACCCAGCCGTGGGCGGGGTCGTCGCAGATCAGCCAGGCGCGGTCCTGGCCGGGGCCCGCCATGGCGTTGAGGTAGTAGAGGTCGTAGCCGGGCGCGGCGATCGACGGGCCGTGCCAGCCGTGCGGGATCAGCACGGTGTCGCCGGAGCGGACCTCGGCGAGTACGTCGATGGGCCGGTCCTCGGTGCCGTACACCCGCTGGTAGGCGAAGCCGCCCTCGCCCGCGACCTCGAACCAGTAGATCTCCTCCAGCTCCGACTCCGTCCCGGGCCGCGCCTCGTCGTGCTTGTGGGGCGGGTACGAGGACCAGTTGCCGCCGGGCGTGAGCACCTCGCAGACGAGCAGCTGCTCGGCCTCGAAGGTGCCGGGCAGGCAGTAGTTGTTGACCTGGCGGGAGCAGTTCCCGGCCCCGCGCAGCTCCACGGGCACGTCCTCTTGCCGTCCGTACCGGGCGGGGAGGCTGCCCCGTCCGGTACGGGCGGAGGGCAGCGCGAACCGTCCCCCGGCCGCGCTGCTGATGACGGCCTCCGACTCGCGGGGGAGGTACGCGAAGTCGGTGACCGAGGCGAACACGCCGCTGCGGCCGTCGAGTTCGAAGGTCTGCCCGTCTGCCGTGGTGACCGTGCAGCCGCCGTTCAGGGGGAGCACCAGGAACTCGGAGTCTCCGGTGGACAGCGCGTGCGCCTGGCCCGGCTTCAGGGTCAGGATCCTGAGGCCGGAGTGATCCCAGCCCGCCGACTCGGGCGTGACCAGGAGGTCGTACGGGCCGTCGGTCGAAGTCCCCTTCGGGAGGTGGTACTTGCTTGTGTCGGTCACAGCAGGCTCACCGCCCGGTCCACGGCGCCGGCCACGTCGCCGTCCGAGGGGTAGAGGAGGGATCGGCCGACGACCAGGCCTTGCGCGGTGGGCTGCTTGAGGGCCTTGCCCCAGGAGGTGAAGGCCGCGGCCGGGTCGGTGACCTCGCCGCCCAGCAGCAGCGCGGGCAGGGTGGAGGAGGCGAGTACGCGCTCCATGTCGTCGACGACCGGCAGCTTCAGCCAGGTGTAGGCGGTACGGCGGCCCAGCCCGGACCCGATGGTGATCGACTTGATGACGGCGTCGGTGGAGAGGTCGTTGCGGATCCTGCCGTCCTGCCAGCGGGAGATGAACGGCTCGACCATCGCGATGAGCCGGCGGTCGTTGAGTTCGTCGACGGCGCGGGCGGTGTTCTCCAGGACGGACGGGGTCGCCGGGTCGTCGAGGGCGATGCGGGTGAGCATCTTGCCGCCGTCGAAGCCCATGGCGGCTATGGTCTGGGCGTCGTAGCCGGTGAAGCGGTCGTCGATCTCGAAGACCGAGCCCGCGAGGCCGCCGCGGTTCATCGAGCCGAAGACGCTCTTGCCGTCGAGGACGCCGAGCAGCAGCAGGTCCTCCAGGATGTCGGCGGTGGCCAGCACGCCGGTCACGCCCGGCCGCTCGATGGCGACGCACAGCCGGTCGAGCAGTCTGGAGCGGTCGGCCATGGCGCCGGGGTCGCCGCCGACGGCGTTGGCGCCGCGCGCGGGATGGTCGGCGGCGATGATCATGGCCTTGCCGTGCTCGCCGAGCGGCGAGGTGGCCTTGATACGCCGGGCGGCCGCCGCGTCGATGGCACCGGGGTCGTTGACCCGGGCGTCCACGATCCGGCTCACGTTGTCGGACAGCATGTCGTCAGATCTCTCTTTCGGAGGTGCGCAGCTTCGCCGCGACCTCGGCCTCGGTGGGCATGGCGTCGGAGCAGGCCAGACGGCCCGCGACGATGGCGCCGGCGGCGTTGGCGAAGGCCACCGCGCGATGGGTGACCCAGCCGGAGAGCAGGCCGTGGCAGAGGGCGCCCCCGAAGGCGTCACCGGCGCCCAGGCCGTTGACGACGTCCACCGGGACAGGCGGTACCTCGACGGCTGTGCCGTCCCGGTCCATCGCCAGGACACCCCTGGGTCCCTGTTTGACCACCGCCAGCTCCACCCCGGCGGCCAGCAGCGCCTTCGCGGCGGCGTACGGCTCGCGCTCGCCGGTGGCGACCTCGCACTCGTCGAGGTTGCCGACGGCCACGGTGGTGTGGCGCAAAGCCTCGGCGTAGTACGCCCGCGCCTCCTCCGGGGCCGTCCAGAACATCGGCCGCCAGTCGAGGTCGAAGACCGTCGTACCGGCCTTCGCCCGGTGCGCGAGGGCGGCCAGGGTGGCCGAACGGCTCGGCTCCTCGCTCAGCCCGGTGCCCGTGATCCAGAAGATCCGGGCGTCGCGCACCGCGCCCAGGTCAAGCTCCTCAGGACGTATGTCCAGGTCAGGGGCCTTCGGAAGCCGGTAGAAGTACAGCGGGAAGTCGTCCGGCGGGAAGATCTCGCAGAAGGTCACCGGAGTCGGCGCGATGCCCGACGTACCGACGAACCGGGTGTCGACGCCGTAGCCGTCCAGCGCCGCCCGCACGAAGTCCCCGAACGGGTCCCGGCCCGTCTTGGTCACGACAGCCGCGGAGCGCCCGTACCGGGCGGCGGCCACGGCCACGTTGGTCGGGCTGCCGCCCAGGTACTTGCCGAACGAGGTGACCTCGGCCAGTCCCACCCCCGTCTGGAGCGGATACACATCCACTCCGACGCGACCCATGGTCAGCACTTCGAACGACATCGATGGTTATCCTTTCAATGAATTTAGAGCGCTTTAAGTCCTGCCAGCAAGAGGACGGCACAGGACGATCGACGCGGGATCAGGCCTCGGCCTGCAACTGTGCGAGCTCGGCCTCGAGGTCGGCCATGGCTTCGCCGCCGGCCATGAGGTCGGTGATCTCCTCGCGGGTGCGCTCGCCCTTGCGGAAGTCGTCGGCCTTCTGGCCGCGGATGAGGACGGCGAAGTGGTCGCCGACCATCATGGCGTGCCGGACGTTGTGGGTGACCAGAATGACGGCGACGCCCTTGGCCCGGGCCTGCATGATGATCCGCAGGACGTGGGCGGCCTCCTTGACGCCGAGGGCCGCGGTGGGCTCGTCGAGGATGAGGACGTTGGCGCCGAAGTACACGGCGCGCGCGATGGCCAGGGCCTGGCGCTCGCCGCCGGACAGGCTGCCCACGAGACGGCCGCCGTCGGTGACGCGGGTGATGCCGAGGGACTGCATCTCGCGTACGGCGATGTCGCCCGCCAGCTTCTTGTCGAACAGCTTGAACGGGCCCCAGCCCTTTGTGGGTTCGGCGCCGACGAAGAAGCAGCGGCCGACGCCCATCAGCGGGAAGGTGCCGCCGAACTGGTGGACGGTGGCGACGCCGCGGGCGCTGGCGTCACGGGGGCTGTCGAAGACGACGGGTTCGCCGTTGACCTCGATGGTGCCGTTGGTCGGCTTGTGGAACCCGGAGAGGATCTTGATGAGGGTCGACTTGCCGGCGCCGTTGTCGCCGAGCAGGCACAGCACCTTCCCGGCGTCCACCTCAAGGGAGATGTCCTGCAGCGCGTGGGTGCCGACGAAGGACTTGCTGACGCCGGTCAGGCGCAGAAGGGGTGCGGTCATGGTCAGGCCTTCTTCGCGGTACGAGGCTTGTAGGACAGGGCGAGGCGGCGGAAGGTGTTGTTCATCAGGACCGCCGCGAGGATGAGGACGCCGAGGATCAGGGCGGCCCAGTCGGAGTTCCAGCCGGTGAAGTAGATGCCCTGGTTGACGATGGCGAAGGTCAGGGTTCCCAGCACGATGCCGACGACGGAGCCGTAGCCGCCGGTGAGCAGCACCCCGCCGATGACCACGGCGATGATGGAGTTGAAGACGAAGGACTGGCCGTTGGCGACCTGTGCACCGTTGTAGAGGACGGTCTGGATCACGCCGACCAGGGCGGCGCAGAACCCGCTGGCCATGTACAGCGAGATCTTCACCTTGGCGACCGGGATGCCGTTGGCGCGGGCGCTCTCCGTGTCGCCGCCGATGGCGAAGATCCAGTTGCCGTACTTCATCATCTGCAGCAGCACCGTGACCACGACCGCCACCCCGATCCACCAGAAGATCGCGACTTCGAACTGCCCGGCGATCAGCTGGCCGAAGACCGACTTCGACAGAGGGTCCGGCTTGAGGGCGACGCTGGTGGTGCCGGTCGTGACGCGCGACAGGCCGAGGGTGAGACCGGACAGACCGAACAGGGTGGCGAGGGTGACGACCAGGGAGGGGACGTTGCTCCTGGTGACGATGATCCCGTTGAGAAGACCGGTCAGGAGCCCGAGCGCGAGTGCGAGCACGATGCCGACGATCATCGGGGCGCCCCAGTGCCCGGACACGATGGCCAGTGTCATCGAGCTTGCCGCCAGCACCGAGCCGACGGACACGTCGAGTTCGCCGGCGATCATCAGCAGCCCGACGGGGATGGCGATGATGCCGAGCTCGGCACCGATGTTCAGCCAGCTCGAAGCCCCTGCCGCGGCGAGGAACTTCTCACCGCCGAAGATCGCGAAGAAGACGAAGACGCTCAGCGTTCCGATGAGCGCGCCGGCCTCGGGACGGTGCCACAGCTGACCCAGGCGGCTCTCGGACTGCTTCGGTGGGCTGACGGGCGCCTCCGCGCCGGCCGTCGTCTTCGGGAGTGAGGTTGTCATCGGTCTGGTACCACCTTTGTGAATCTGGGATGTGCTGGCGCGGGGTGCGCCAGGCGGGGGTGCCGGGCCGGGCCGGGCTCGGCACCCCCGCGCGGATCAGCGGACGCCGGCCTTCGTGCCCGCGATCGCCGCGGCGACGTTGTCGGCGGTGACCAGGAGCGGGCCGGTCAGGAGCGGGTTCTGCGGCGGGAGCACGCCGTAGGACAGGTACTGGTTGGCTATCGACACCGCGTAGAAGCCCTGCAGGTAGGGCTGCTGGTCGATGGCGAACAGCTGTTTGCCCGCCTTGATCCGGCTGAGCTGGCTGTCCGAGAGGTCGAAGGTGCCCAGCTTGACCTTGTCACCGACGTTGGCCTGGTCGATCGCGGCGGCGGCGCTGTCCGCGTCCTGGACGCCGATGGTCACCAGGGCGTCGATGGTGTCGTCCTTCAGCAGCGCACCCTTGATCGCCTGCGTGACGGCGGACGGGTTGCCGAAGTTGGAGGAGGGCAGGGGCAGTTGCTTGGACTTGGCGCCCTTGGTCTTGGCGCCGTCGGCGATGCCGTCGCAACGGGCCTCCGAGTTGGCCGCGCCGGGCACGGTGTTGACACACAGGATGTTCTTCGCGCCCTCTTCGGCGAACTTGACGCCGCCGGCCTTGCCCGCCTCGTAGTCGTCCGACCCGATGTACTTCATGCTGCCGGTCTTCGTGGCCGCTTCGACCCCGCCCGCGTTGTAGATGAAGACCGGGACGCCCTTCTTTACGGCCTGCTTGATCGCGTCGTCCTGGTTCTCGGGGACCCAGTCCGGGACGACGATCGCCGACGGGTTCTGCGACAGCGCCGTGAGCGTCAGCTTCGCGGCGTCCGGGCCGAGGTTGTCGTAGGTCTTCGGGCCCAGGAAGGTCACCGAGCCGCCGGCGCCCTTCACCAGCTTCGCCGCCTCCTCGCCACCCCGCTTGACCGCGGACCAGAACGGGTCGTCGGGCTTGCCGCCGATGACGTAGATGGAGTTCTTGCCGTTGCTGCTCGCGGCGGAGGTCGATCCGCTCGTGCTCGCCGTTGCCTGTGACGTGTCGCCCGTGGGACTGCCGCTGCTGCACCCGGCCAGCGCGGTGGCGGCCGCGGCCAGCAGGCTCACCACAGTCAGGGCTCTTCGGGCAGGACGACGGCCGAGCGGCGACCGGGTCTGAGTGCGTTCCATGTGCTGGGTTTCTCCTTTGTGTGACGCCAGGCGCGGGTGGGGAGCGAGGGGAGGAGCGCCTGGAGTTGCGGTGCTGGTGCTGGACGTGCGGGGCCCGATCGGGGCGCCGGGCACGGACGAGCCGTGAAGAAGGTGTACGAGGTGTACGGCGGCCAGGTGGCCGGTGCTCTCACGCTCGGCACATCGGCGTGAGCGGTGTCGGCGACCACCTGCCGTACGTCCGGTCGGACTGCCTGGCAAGCCGACGACGTGACGCCGGGCCTATTACTTCGGTGACTTCTTAAATCGCTTTAAGTGGTGCGCAGAGCATCCTTCTGTTTCGGGAACGTGTCAAGGGCCTCTTCCCGGATGAAAGCTTTCTCTTCAGCGAACCTCTGCTGTGCTTCCCCGCACGATCAGGGAGGGCGCGAGAACGATCTCGCGTGACCCGGCGCGACCGTGGTCGAGGCGCTCCACGGCGGCGGTCACGGCCTGCCGGGCCTGCTCCTCGGCGTTCTGGCTGACGGTCGTCAGGTCGAAGCAGGCCAGCCGGGACAGCGCGTGGTCGTCGTAGCCGGCGACGGACACCGCTCCGGGGACGTCGACCCCGGCACGCCCGAAGGCGGCGAGGAGACCGATGGCGCTCTGGTCGTTGAACGCCACGACGGCGGTAGGCAGGCCGCCGCCGTCCAGGAACCGCCGGGCGGCCTGCTCGCCACCCGTCTCGGTGCCGTCCCCGTGGAGGATCCTGAGATGCTCCGCGAGCCCGTGGCGACGCATGGCATTGCGGTAGCCGCGGCGCCGGTCGGTGGCGATGTCGCCCCTGCTGCCGTCGACGTAGGCGATGGACCGGTGGCCGAGTTCCACCAGGTGCTCGACCGTCTGGCCGACTCCGTCGTCGTCGGCGGTGCGCACGACATCGAGGTCGGCGTCGGCGATCCGTCGGCCGACGGCGATGACGGGCGCGTTCCGGTCGAGCTCGGCGAGGACGGAGGCGTGGGCCAGCGGGCCGAGCAGGATCAGCGCCTCGCAGCGGAAGGCGAGCAGCGTCTCGACGGCCGTGGCCTCGTCACGGGTGCGGGTCTGGGTGCTCAGGACGAGGTCGTAGCCGACCTCCTCGGCGGCGGTGTGCAGATGCTCGACGAGCTCGGCGTGGAAAGGGCTGTGGATGTCGACCATGACTCCGAGCAGCCTGCTGCGTCGGCTGGCGAGCAGGCTCGCGGTGCGATCCGCCCGGTAGCCGAGCTCGTCGGCCGCCTTCAGGACCCGCTGCCGGGTGCGCTCGCTGGGACCCGGCACGCCGCGCAGCACCAGCGAGACCGACGCCGACGACAGGCCCACATGCGCGGCGACGTCCTCCAGTCGGGGGCGCGGGATCGTGCCGTTGCCGCCGGTGGTGGGGGTGGGAGCGGGGGTGGGGGAGTTCGTCTCGTCCACATGAACTCCCGTCGATTTGCGGCAACACCCTTGACATATGTCCGTGACGGCGCTGATAGTACCAGCGTTTAAAGCGTTTTAAGTGGTGCCGCGTACCCGCTGTCCACGGCGCCTGTACGCCGGAGAGGAATCGCAATGAGCGCAAGGCCGATCGGGGCGGCGGTGATCGGAGTCGGCATGGCCGGCCGCGCCCACCTCAACGGATACCGGTGACCGCGCCTACTGACTCCAAGGAGCACTCACTCATGAAGATCGCACTCGACCCGTACATGATCCGGAACGTTCCGCTGCTCGAACTACCAGCCGTGGTCGCGGAGTTGGGCTACGAGTGGATCGAGCTCTCGCCCCGGGAGGACTTCATCCCCTTCTTCCGCCACCCACGGGTCGACGACGCCACGGTCCGCAGGTTCCGCAAGGCCCTGGACGCGGCCGGCGTCGGCATCTCCTCCCTCCTGCCCCTCTTCCGCTGGTCGGGGCCGGACGAGGACGACCGGCAGGCCGCCGTCCGCTACTGGAAGCGCTCCATCCAGATCTGCGCCGACCTCGGCGTGGACAGCATGATCTCCGAGTTCAACGGCCGCCCCGAGGAGGCCGGACGCAGCGAGGCCCAGTTCTGGCGTTCGATGGACGAGCTGCTGCCCCTCTTCGAACGCGAGGGCATCAAGCTCGCCCTGGAACCGCACCCGGACGACTTCATCGAGAACGGCTTCGACGCGGTCAACCTGATCCGCGGCATCAACCACCCCAACGTCACCTTCCTGTACTGCGCCCCGCACACCTTCCACATCGGCGACGACGCCCCGGGCATCGTCAAGTACGCCGGAGACCTGCTCAGCCACGTCCACCTGGCCGACGCCTTCGACCACACCGCCTCCTCCGGCAACCGCTACATCCTCAACCCGCCCGGCACCACCGCCCGCATCCACCAGCACCTCGACATCGGCCAGGGCGAGGTCGACTTCGGCGAACTCTTCCGGGAACTACAGGCGAACGCCTTCGACGGCACCCTCACCGCCTGCGTCTTCGCCTGGGAAGAACGGGCGAAGGAGTCCTCCGTCTTCATGCGCGACAAGATCAATGAGTATCTGGCCGCCTGGAAGTGACGAAGCCACCCCGGCGGAAACCCCTAGGTCATCGAGCCCTGGCCGTGGAGCCGCGCACCACCAGCCGCGGGGGCAGGACCACTTCGCGGGGTTCGGTGCGGGACTCGTCGAGTCGTTCGACGGCCGCGGTCACCGCGTGGCGGGCCTGTTCCTCGGCGCGCTGGCTGACGGTGGTCAGGTTGAAGCAGCTCAGGCGGGAGAGGGCGTCGTCGTCGTAGCCGGCCACGGACACCTCGCCGGGGACGGCGACGCCGGCGCCGACAAGGGCGGTGAGGACGCCGATGGCGGACTGGTCGTTGTAGGCGACGACGGCGGTGGGCAGGTCGCCGGAGCCGAGGAGGCGGCGGGCGGCTCGTTCGCCCGCGGCCTCGGTGTTGTCGCCGTGCAGGATCCGGACGTGGGCGTCCAGGCCGTGCCGGCGCATGGCGGTGCGGTAGCCGCGACGGCGATCGGTGGCGATCACGCCCTTGCCGCCGTCGACGTAGACGATCGAGCGGTGGCCGAGGCCCACCAGGTGGTCGACGATCTGGCCGACCCCGTCGTCGTCGGCGGTGCGCATGACGTCCAGGTCGGCGTCGGCGATCCGTCGGCCGACGACGATGACGGGGGCCTTGCGGTCGAGCGCGGCCAGCGTGGCGGCGGGGGCGGTCGGACCGAGGAGGATCAGGGCTTCACTGCGGAAGGCGAGCAGCGTCTCGACGGCCGTGGCCTCGTCGCGGGTGCGGGTCTGGGTGCTCAGGACGAGGTCGTACCCGACCTCCCCGGCGGCGGTGTGCAGGTGCTCGACCAGCTCGGCGTGGAAGGGGCTGTGGATGTCGATCATGACGCCCAGCAGTCTGCTGCGTCGGCTGGCAAGCAGGCTGGCGGCGCGGTCCACCCGGTATCCGAGCTCGTCGGCCGCCTTCAGGACCCGCTGCCGGGTGCGCTCGCTGGGGCCCGGCACGCCGCGCAGCACCAGCGAGACGGTTGCGGTGGACAGGCCGAGGCGGGAGGCCACGTCCTCCAGCCGGGGGCGGGGGGACGCGCCCGAACGTCCGCCGCGGGCGGTGGAGCCTGCTTCGTCCACTTTTCCTCCCGGCCCGGAAATCGCGTTGAGGTTACCAGGATTTAAAGAGTTTTAAAATTGAGATGAGCCGCGACACGGGTCACATGGTGCGGGCGGGCTCCGGGCGGTGGACGCCGCGCGGCCGGTAGCCGAGGGCGTCGGAGCGCCCGGTGAGGTCGGCGAGGAGCCAGATGACGGCCAGCCACATCTCGGTGCCCTGAAGCCCCGGTTCCCGGCCGGGGCCCGCGTCGCCGGCACCGAAGCCGAAGCCTTCGCCGTCCTGCCAGCGGGGCAGGACGGCGGCGAGCCGGCGCTCCGCCCAGGCCCGTACCTCGGCGGAGCGGTAGCCGCCGTCCCCGGTCCGCTGCGCCGTCTGCCGGGTGCAGAGCCACAAGGGGTGCGCGACGTCCAGCACATTGCAGGCGTTCTCCCGGCCCGCGCCGAAGTGGCGGAGATCGCGGGCGTGGTCCAGGACCGCGTCCACGACCCGCTCCGGGTGCGGGACCGGCAGCCCGAACTGGGCGAAGGAGCCCCGCGTCAGCCGGTAGTAGCCGTTGACCACTTGGAGCCGCCCGGCGTCGTGGGAGGGGCTGCCCCACATCCCGGTCCACGGGTCGGCCCGGGTCAGCAGCCAGCCGAACAGCGCCTCCAGCGCGCCGGGTTCAGCCCCCGGGCCGGTGCCGCAGCCCGCTGAAGCCTGCCCCAGGCCCAGGTTCCAGTGGGCCGCCGTGGCCCAGGCGTCGATCCAGGCTCCGCTCTGCCACGCGCCGTCCCGCCACGGCAGCCCTTCCAGCCGTGCGACGAGCTGCCCGGCGGTCATGTCCCGTACTCCGCGCACCTGGTGGGGGAAGGACCTGTCCAGCAGGTCGAGGGCATAGCCGACGGACAGTACGTGGTAGAGCCCGGAGCCTTCGCCGATGAAACCGTCGTCATCCATCTCAGGGGCGGGCTCACCGAATTCCGGGACCAGTCCGGTCCGCGGGTCCTGGGCCGAACCCAGCCGCTTGGCATGCTCGTCGGCGGCCAACTGCTCAGGCGCGGAGCCAAGCAGCAGGTCGGCGATCTCGACGGCGTCGCAGTGAGCCCGCACGGTCGGTGTCGCCCCGGGGCGGTCGACGTACCGATCGCCGTCCCAGCACCGGCCGATGATGTCAGCGGCCTGCGCACGGGCGATGTCGGCGAACCGGGCCAAGGCGTCACTGTCACCGCCGTGGCCCGTACGAGCCCCCGAGGACCGTCCGGCAGCTGTGTCCCGCCGGTCGCGGACGGGCCGGGCCGGGTTCCCCACGGCCACCGACCAGGCCGGCAGGTCCTTGGTCACGACCGCTCCCGCGCCGATCACACAGTGGTCGCCAATGGTCACACCGTCCACGACGACCACGTGCGAGCCGATCCACACATCGTCTCCCACGATGATCCCGGCGCTGGTGTGCGGCTGCCGGAAGACCGGCAGATCGGGGGCCATGGAATGGTTGAAACCGAGCAGCGATGTGTGCGCGCCGATCCTGACACCGTCCCCGAGGACGACGCTGCCGCGCACCGTGGTGAACGGGTTCAGCGTGCAGTCACTGCCGGTCCGCAGATCACCGGTGACGTAGGCATGCGCCGCGATGTACGAGTCGTCCCCGAGCCGCAGAAGGTCCGTGAACACCGCCGCCGAGTCGGCGACGTAGCACCGCTCCCCGATCTCCGCATCCCCGCCGAGCGCCCGTTGCCGCTCGCGCTGCGCCGCCCGCTGATCGTCGGACGCCTCGTCGGCGAACAGCCACGGGCAGTGATCGAAATGCCGGGCGAGTTGCTGCTGCGTGCTATCCATGACCCACGACATTAGAGCTGATTGCGTGCCACCGAGGTTTGAGCACCGTAGACCCTTCAGCCAGCAGAGGCCCACGGCGTGCCAGTTCCTTCGCCGATCAGTGTCTGGCCTGGCACTGCGCGTCCCAGGTCTGCTGTTGCCAGAACAGCACGAGGAAAAGCGCGAGGAGCAGGTCGTCCGACAGCGCCTCGCCATGCGGCCGCACACTAATGGGACGGCTCCCGCGTCGGTCGTAGAGGATCTCCAGCGGTCCGACGGCACACACACGGCTGCCGTGCCGGTCGTAGCTCAGTTCATACGGTCCGATGCGCAGCAGACGGCCGCCGAACCTGCTGTGTTCACAGCTCCACTGGCCGACAGCGAGCGGCAGGCTGGACCACCGGCGGTAGGTGATCTCGACGCCGCCCACGGCGCGCAAAGTCGAACTGAATCGCTGGTATTCGAGCGTCCAGGAACCCAGGGCGCGGGGTGTGCTGTCCATCCACTCCCGTCGGCCGTAGGTGATCTCCACGCCGCCGATTCCGCGCAAGAGTCCTTTGTCATACGTCAGCTCGATGTCCACGCCTCGACTCACCTCCGGGGAGGGCGCCACGATGACCGGGCCTGTTGGTACGGGGGCAGCCCGGGGCGTCGGAGCCTTCCGCCCAATGACTGAGCGCGAGTCGTCGCTTGTGGTGGCGGTTGACCTCCGCGACCAATGACATCCAGCAGCTTCTCAAAGCCAGATCTAGCTTCACACGTGCGATGACCTCGCGCAGCACGGCGATCGAGGTAGCTGACCGGCTCGGTTGAATGAACGGACTCCCTTGCCCGGGTCGCCGCCCGCGCCCCGCTGGGCGACGATGGATCACGGGACCGGTTCGGAGGCCAAGCACCGGGAGGCACCCGTGGCGAACACCCGAACGACCGATGTACTGATCGCGGGCGCCGGCCCGGTCGGACTGAGCGCGGCCGCAGAACTCCGCCGCCGTGGGGTGCGCTGCCGCCTCGTCGACCGGCTGCCGGCCCGCCTGCCGTACGCCAAGGCGGTCGGCATCCAGCCGCGCACCCTGGAGCTCTGGGACCGGATGGGCCTGGCCCGCACCATCGTGGAAGCCGCCGTTCCGATGCGCGGCCAGCTGATCTACGTCAATGGCGCGGAGCGGGCCCGGATCGAACTCGCGCTGCCGGACGAGGTGCCCTACGGATTCGCCGCGCTGCCGCAGTACGAGACCGAGCGCCTGCTGGAGGAGTACGTCGCGGGCCTGGGCACCGTGGTCGAACGTGACACCGAGCTGCTGTCGTTCACCCAGGACGCGGACGGGGTCACCGCCCGGCTGGGCACCGCCTCCGGCGGCGCCGAGGAAGTCCGTGCCCGCTACCTGATCGGCTGCGACGGCGCCCACAGCATCGTCCGCAAGGGGCTGGGGCTCGACTTCGAGGGCGATGCCTTCCCCGAGGAGTACATGCTGGCGGACGTCGAGGCCGACTGGGATCTGCCGCACGGATACGCCGTACGCTCCATGCACTGCACCGACGACGGCGCCACCGACGACCTGCTGGTCTGCATCCCGCTGCCCGGCGCAGGCCGCTACCGCATGTCGATGCTGGTCCCGCCAGAACTCTCCGCCCAGCCGGCGGACCCGGCGGCCCCGGCGGACCCGCAGCCCGCGCGGGGCGACGGCGTGGCGCACGGGCCGAAGGGTGGACGTGTCCCGCAGCTGTCCCATGTCCAGGCCGTCGTCGACCGCCTGGCGCCCAGCCCGGCCACCGTCTCCGCGATGCGCTGGTCCTCCGTCTTCCGCATCAGCCACCGGATCGTCGACCGCTACGCCGAAGGCCGGGTCTTCGTCGCCGGCGACGCCGCCCACATCCACCCGCCCACCGGCGCCCAGGGCATGAACACCGGCATCCAGGACGCCTGCAACCTGGCCTGGAAAATCGCCCTGGTCGTCCGCGGTGAGGCCGGGCCCGCCCTGCTCGCGAGCTACGACGCCGAACGCCGCCCGGTCGGCGAGGAGGTCGTCGGCCGGACCGTCCGGCACGCCACCCAAGGCATCGAGACCGACCCCGACGACCCGCGCACCGTGATGCTTCGCGAAGCCCAACTGCTCGTCGGCTACCGGGACGGCCCGCTGGCCGGCCCCCCGTACGGGCCCGCCGACGCGCCCCAGCCCGGCGACCGGGCCCCGGACTGCTCCGGCCTGACCGCCCCCATCGCCACCTACCCGCTGCGCCTGCTCGACATCCTGCGCGGCCGCATGGGGCACGTGCTCCTGCTGTACGCGGCCGAGATGGCCGACCTGGCCAAGGCCACCGAGGCCGCCGAAGCCGCCGAAGCGGCGGCCCCCGGGGCCGGCCCGCAGGTCATCACCGTCCTCGCCCGCGAAGCGGCACCGACCGCCCCCGGCACCCTGACCGTCCCCGCATACCGCGACGCCGCCGGGGAGTTCGCCCGGCTCTACCGCCCCGACGGCCCGACCGGCTTCATCGTCCGCCCCGACGGGCAGCTCGGCGCCCGCTTCCCGCTCGACGGCACCGCGGCGGCCCTGTCCGGCCACCGTGCCGCCCTGTCCGCCTGAAGTCGATTCAGAGGTGAATCATGACGTCGCAGGTCATTCCGCACGACGTACAGGGCTCCGGTCCGGAACGAGTCCTCCTGCTTCACCACTGGTTCACGGACCGGTCGAGCTTCGTCCAGATGCGCGCGCACCTCGACGGGGATGCGTACAGCTACGCCTTCCTGGACTGCCGCGGGTACGGCGAGGCGATCGACGCCGACGGTGATTTCACCATGGAAGAGGTCGCCGGCGATGCCCTTGCCGTGGCCGACCACTTGGGCTGGGAGACGTTCTCGGTCATCGGCCACTCCATGGGCGGCATGGCAGCCCAGCTGATGCTGCTGGACGCCCCCTCGCGCATCCGCTCGGTCATCGGCGTCTCTCCGATCCCCGCCTCCGGCCTTCCGCTCGAAGGCGAGACCTGGGAGCTGTTCGCGGGGGCCGAGCAGAATCCCGCCAACAGGAAGGCGATCATCGACAACACCACCGGTGGACGGCACGACGACGCCTGGCTGGACACCATGGTCAGCCACTCGCTTGAACGGTCCTCCGCCCGGGCCTTCCGCGCCTACCTGGACTCCTGGTCGCGGACCGACTTCCATGACCGAGTCCAGGGCAACCCGGCCCGGGTGTTCCTCGTCGCCGGTGCCCACGACCCTGTGATGGGAACCGAGGCCCTGGAGGGCACGTGGCTGCGCTGGTACCCGAACGCCGAGCTCGACGTGCTCAAGGACGCGGGCCACTTCGCACCCGAAGAGGCCCCGGAGGCCCTCGCCTCGGCCGTTGAGCTGGCCCTCGCCCGTCTGGACTGAGTGGTGCGGTGAACCCTGACGGTCTCCGTACCAGGTGCTGTCGTAGGCGTCCTCTAGGATCCGGTGCCGTGAAGCCGCCGGCCGGCGCGCGGACGCGTCTTTCAAAGGAACAGCTGGCGTGCAGCACATCAAGGCGCTCCCGTTTCGTGAGGCCGATGAGCGCTTCGGAGTTCGGTCGTTGTTCCACCTCGGCGGGAACGACGATGCGGAAGTCGTCGTGTTCACCGGCGACACCGCCCTGGAGAACCTGCCGCTCGACTTCTCCCATCTCGACGCCTGGTCCGGGCTGACGAAGACCGGCCCGGACATGTTCCTGGGCGTCGTCGTCGAAGGCGACCTCACCGTCGCCGACTGGATCACCAACTGGGAATGGGACTTCGGCCCCTTCCTGCTGGTGCGGGGCGACGTGCGGGCGAAGAACTTCGCCACCGCGGGCAGCGAGGTCCTCATCGAGGGCAACCTTGAGGTGACGCAGACCGTCGCCGGCATCTACAACCACGGCCACACGGTCATCAAGGGCGGCACCCGCGCCGAAGTCGTGCTGACCGACGAGCACCTGACCGAGTTCCAGGGCGGACTGAGCGCCGAACTCGGCATCGCCGGAAATTTCCTCAGGGTCGCGGACCCGGCGAAGGTCCAGGTCAACGCATGGGCGGGCTATGTCTGCGACCCCCGGGGCCAGATCCTGCCGAACCTGGGCTCACGGTCGACCAGAGCTCTGCGCGCCCTCGACCCCGACTTCTGGGACCTCGACAGCAGGACGATCCTGAAGGCGATCGAGGCCGGACGGTCCCTGCTCCGCGCGCCCGCCCCTCCGCAGACCGACCCGGACGCACCCAGGACACCCGCCGACGCGATCCGCCATGTCCTACGCCTGGCCGGGTGCCGGGAGCACGACCGCTGGGACGACGGCTTCATCGTCGGCTCCGGCAAGGACGACCAGCCGTTCGAGGTGTACTTCTGCGAAGCCGACGAGCCGGACGAACCCGGCACCGACGGTGCTCCGGAACCGCTGGACCCCATCGCGGAGTTGCGCCGCTACGCCGAGGCGCTGACCGTCGCCGGGTATCAGATGGCCGTCGATCCCCACGACGAGGACGTGCTGCAGGTCCGCCGCTGAGCGATGTCAGCGGCGGCCGGTACGTTTGCCGGAACACGATCAATCACACGATGCAGACGGTCAGGAGCAGCACGTATGCCGTGTACGACAAGACCGGGGTGCCGACGACGATCCCCAGCGCGTGGGAGAGCGATCTGCGGGCCGCCTTCGCGGTGTTGTTGCCCGGTGGGAAGCCGGCCGACGACCCCGGCGCCCGCTACGGCGTGTACTACGCCTCGGACTCCTTCGACGAGTTCCTGTTCCCGGCTTCCTGGGCCACGCCCGACGCGCTGATGGACCGGGAGCCGAGGCGGCTTCCGGATCCGGACGGGGAATACCCCTTCTCTCCCTGGTCGTGGCGGTTCGACCTGAGCGAGTCGCTGTTCCGCTTCGACGCCGACCTGCTGGCCGGAAAGGGACCCTGGGGCGAGGCCGGGCACAAGGGCTCCCGGCCCTTCGACGACGCCTTCGTCGCCGACCTGCGGGCCGCTTCCTCCCTCAACGAAGCCGGCGAGGCACTGGCACGCGGCGCCGAACTGGGACCGCTGTTGCGCCGCCACGGGATCGACCTGACCCACAAGACGTCCAAGAAGCTCAACTGCTGGCTCACCGTGCTGCTGCGCGTCGCCACCGACAGCGCCGGCACCCTCACCGACGCCATGCGGGCCGCGACGTTCACCGGACACGGTCCCGAACACCTCTTTTCGATCCAGGACATGGACTACGCCGACTCCGCCGACGAGCGCTGGGAGGAGGCCCTGAGCGCGATCACCCATCCCGCGCTCCGCGACGGGCGGGATCAGGCGTCGACGGTCCGGCCGTCGATGTCGATCCGGGTCCAGGGGCCGTCGTAGGAGTTGCCCTCGACGTTGAGGATCACCTCGGCGGTCCCGTCGCGGAACGGCCGTACGCTGATGAACCGTTTGCCCATCGGAATGCGCCACCGCCACTCCGCGTCGATCAGACCGTAGGAGTAGGGATCGCCGGACTGCTGCTCGACCCAGCTCAGCTCCAGATCCGCCGGGCTGTACGGAGGCTGGTCGCCGTCGGTGTGGCCGCTGAGGGAGTAGTCGAAGAGCCGGTGCGGGTCGGCTGCCTTGTCGGGCTCCGCGACCTCTTGGGCGGCGAGGCCGGCGATACGCGCTTCCTGGGCGGCGAGGAAGTCCAGCAGCCACTTGGTGAAGCTGCCCAGACGCATGACCGCGCCGGAGTCCTCGATCTGCCACACCCCGTCCTCGGCCAGCGCGTAGCCGCAGATGTCGGACAGGTCCTGGCCGGCGAAGAACGCGTAACGGCAGGTGGTGGGCTCGTCCTCGATGGACTTGGGGAACTCGCCGTCGGGGTCGGCGACCATGGGGGAGAGCACGGCCATCGGCTCCGGGGGCAGGAACGATATCCCTTCCCGGTCGTAGTAGCTGAAGCCCAGCACCGGGTAGCCGACCTCCGCGACGAAGCGCCGGTAGTCGGCGGGCAGCAGATGGTCCAGGCGGGCGCCGTAGGGGTGGTCGGGAGTCCGGGCCTCGCGCAGGTCCGCGGGTGCGTACGCCAACGCCCAGCCGAGCCCTTGGGCTGCGAGGGCCGCCTCGAACTCCCGCCAGCGGGAAACGATTTCCTTCATGGCCAGGACTGTAGCGGCGGGGCCCGCGGATTCGTCGTCCGGTGCGACGCAGTGCCGGTGCGGCCGGGCCGCGTGGTACCGCGGTACTACAGCCTCACCCGCAATGGGCCCCGGGGTACCACGGTTTCGGATGCCCGGGATTCTAGCGTTCGGGGTGAGGCATTCAGGTGGGGTGCGGCCCCCGAACGTGAGGGAAGAACGATGACCGAGGTGGACACACGCCGGGCCCCTTCCGCTCCCGGTCCGCTCGCCGCCTTCGCCCGGTTCGTCCTGTGCGGCGGAGGTGTCGGCGTGGCCTCCAGCGCCGGAGTGTCCTGGCTCGCCGCGCTGATGCCCTGGGCCGTGGCGAACGCGCTGATCACCGTCGTCTCGACGCTGCTCTGCACCGAGCTCCACGCACTCTTCACCTTCGGAACCGGGCGGCGTGCCGGATGGCGCGAGCACCTCCAGTCCGCGGGGTCGGCGACGGCCGCCTACGCGGTGACCTCCGCCGCGGTGCTCCTGCTTCAGGCGGTACGGCCGACGGCCGGGGCGCTCAGCGAGCAGGCCGTCTACCTCGGCGCCGCCGGCCTCGCCGGCCTCGGGCGGTTCCTCGTGCTGCGCCTCTGCGTCTTCACCGACCGGACCCGGACCACCGTGCCGGTGAAGGGGACGATGTCCGTGTCGGTGGGCAGGCGGAAGCTCCCGGCCCGAGTCATCGCGTGCGGGGCGAAGGCGCCGACTGTTCGGGGCAGCGCTCGCTGCCGGACCGTCAGGCATCACCGGCGACTTCGCCCCCTGGCCCGAGCGCATGGCGGTACGGGTCGGCCCGGCCGGCATGTCCACGGTCAGGGTCGTGTCAGTGCCTGGTCCCATACTGACGCCCATGCAGATAACGGAGCACACACTCAGACAGGCCTGGCACCGGATAGCCGCAGGCTCTGACCTGCTCGACGACACCATGCTCCCGCCCACCGGCAGGTCACGCGAACAGTACGCACAGCTGGCAGGCGATCCCGGTGGCCTCTTCCTCGTCCTGGACGAGGACGGCACCGTGCGCGGCTACCGCAGCCCCTACCAGGAGGTTTTCGCCACCCAGGACCTCGACCAGGTGCTGTACTTCGCCTCCGAGGAAGCTGTCCGTAATCCCGCCGAGCACGCTGAGATGCTGGACCGGATCAACCCCGCATGGGGAAGCAGATTCCGCAGCGGCGGCATGGACGGTACGCGGCCGGCACAGCCGTGCGGACGCGACCCACTGGAACGCCTCGCCTGGATCGCCCGCACATGGTGCGAGCAGGACCCCTACACCAACCTCGCTTTCTTCCGCGGCGAGGGCATCAGCGCCGAACAGCTCGCACTGCTCCATGGAGCCGACCCCGAACAGACCGCCGCCGGGACACGCCTGTCGGACCTGCGCGGCATGGACGGCGCCGGCCGCGACCACTGGGACATTGCCTGGGAGACCTTCTGCTTCGGGCAGGCAGGCGACTGGGCGTTCCTGATGTACCACGACACACCACCTGGCACCCGGGCCGACAGTGCGGCTCTCTCCCGGCTCGGAGTCACCGAGACCGTGCGGCTGAGCGCCTGCGAGGCGAAGGCCATCTACACCTTCGACTACATGCGCGACGGCCGCCGCATCGACGACGACCGGGGTGCACTGGAAATGATCCATTACAACCGGGGCCGTGCCCCCTACTACCGGGGCGGCCAACTCGACTTCCTCAACCAGGCCATACGCCGCGCCGAGCTGGACCACCCCGAACTGACCGACGAGTTCGAACTGTACTTCCACGCTTTGGACGACGCACTCGGCCTTCAACTGCCCCAGCAGGACATCCAGGAGGGAACGGTCCAGGCCGCGCAGTGGGCACGCACCGACTCAGGCCGAGGTTAGAAGTCAGGCTCACTGGGGCACGGCACCCCGCCCTTTGTGGAGCCGCGGCCGTCCATCTCCCTCCACGCGGGGAAGATCAGCGGGCTGAGCGTGGCGAGGAGATACCCGCCGCCGATCACCAGCATCGTGGTGAACAGACCGGCCGAATCCACCAGGAAACCGGCTGCGAGGCCGCCCAGCGGGGTGATCGTCAGGACCGAGGCGGTTGTCGCGCTGAGCACGCGGCTGCGCAGTTCCTCGGGCACCGTCTCGTACATCACTGTGGCCAGGATGGGATTGAGCACTCCGCAGGCGAGCCCCTCGATCGTCATCATCACGGCCAGCGGGGCCACGGTGTCGGTGAAGGCGGCAACCACGAAGCGAGGCGCGCCGACAATGAGGAACGCGACAGTGAACACCGGCCACCGCCGGAAACGGCTGCCCACCGCTCCGTAGACCAGCGCCCCCGTGAGCGCACCGACGGAGAACAAGGCTTCCAACAGGCCGAGGTCGACGGGGCCGCCCAGCTCGTAACGCGCGTGAACCGGTAGGAGCACCGCACTCCAGCCCTGGTCGAGACCCCTGGTGGCCAGAGTCATGAGGCAGATGCTGAGGAGCAGCGGCGTGCCCACCACATAGCGGTAGCCTTCGCCCAGCCGGCGGCGGTAGGTGCGCAGGGACGCCGGCTCGGCCCGCAGTTGGGGCTGGGCCTCGGGCAGGCCGTGCAGCCCGACCGCGAGGAGCAGGGCGGACACGGCGAAGGTTCCGGAGTCCAGCAACAGGACGTGCTCGGCGCCCAGCAGGGCGATGAGCACGCCGCCGACAGCCGAGCCGATCATCCCCGCACAGCGTGAGGCGCCGTCGTACAGCCCCGCGGCCCGGGTCAGCGGCATCCCGGCGCGCTCGGCGAGCGTGGGCAGCAGTACGCCGCGGGCAGTCTCCCCCGGAGCATGGAACAGCCCCGTGACGGCCATCAGCCCGCACAGCATCCAGAACTGCAGCAGCCCGGCGAACCGCAGTAGCGGGACCGCGGCGACAACCGCTCCGCAGACGAGATCAGATGTGATGCCGACCCGCCGCCGCCCTATCAGGTCGATGACCGGACCGCCGGCCATCGCGGACAGCACCACCGGCAGCGTCGCGCAGAATGCGACGATCCCGGCCTTGGCTGCGCTCCCGGTGCTCTGCAGCACAAGCCACGGCACGGCCATCCCCGTGAGCGCATTCCCGGTGATGGAGACGACGTTGGCGGCAAGTACGGCGGCGAGGGGGCGGCGATCGCCGGGCAAGGGCAGCTCCACCAGGGGCAGGAGATCGGGACGCGGCGCATCCTGGCATGGGGATGGGTCCCGGGGCACCGCAATATTCGTCAGGTACGGTGACCGTCGGCGGCACCTCGCGGATCCACCGTGCCGTCGCGGCCCGTGCCCGACGGCCGGAGTGCTTCGGGCGGCAGCGGGCACACGACCCACCACCGCCCGGCCGGTTCCGCCCCGGCCGCGTCGCAACTGCTCCGGGAGTCCCTTTGCCGATCAGCCTGTTCGCCGCCCGCCGTCTCCGCAAGGCCGCGCGGGAGGTCTTCGGCTGGGAGCGGCTGCGTCCCGGCCAGCTCACCGCGATGAAAGCGGTCATGGGCCGTCGGGACGCCATGGTGGTGATGCCGACCGGATCGGGCAAGTCGGCGGTGTACCAGGTGCCGGGCATGCTGCTCGCCGGTCCGACGCTCGTCGTGTCACCGCTGATCGCTCTCCAGCGGGACCAGATCGCCGGACTGCTGCGGCACAGCGGCCAGACCGCCGTCGCGGTCAACTCGTCCATGTCCAAGACGCAGAACGAGCAGGCATGGGAGAGCGTGAGCGCCGGAAAGGCCCGGTTTCTGTTCCTGGCCCCGGAGCAGTTGGCCAAGCAGGAGGTGCTGCAGCGGCTGTCCGCGCTGAGACCGTCCCTCTTCGTCGTGGACGAGGCGCAGTGCGTGTCCTCCTGGGGCCATGACTTCCGGCCGGACTACCTGAGGCTCCGGCAGGCCGCGGAGGCCATCGGGCGCCCTCCGATCCTGGCGCTCACCGCCAGCGCCGCGGCGCCGGTGCGCGCCGACATCATCGAGCAGCTCGGCATGCGCAAGGTCCGCGAGGTGGTGGCCGGGTTCGACCGGCCCAACATCCGCCTGGAGGTCATCCACTTCCTGGACAACACGGCCAAGCGGCGCGCCGTGGTGGAGCGGGCGGCAGCCGAGCCCAAGCCGGGCATCGTCTACGCCGCCACCCGCAGGGACGCCGAGGCGTACGCCGCCGAGCTGGGCGAACTCGGCCTGAGCGCGGCCGCGTATCACGCGGGCACCCGGTCGGCGGACCGGGCCGCCGTGCATGACCGCTTTCTCGCCGGAGAGCTGGACGTGGTGGTGGCCACCTCGGCGTTCGGCATGGGCATCGACAAGCCCGACGTGCGGTTCGTGCTGCACGCCTCGGTGCCCGGATCGCTCGACGCCTACTACCAGGAGATAGGCCGGGCGGGCCGGGACGGCGCGCCCTCCCGGGCCATCCTTCACTACCGCACAGAGGATCTGGGCCTGCAGAAGTTCTTCTCCACCGGCCGCCCGGACCCGGACACCATCGCCGACGTCGCCCGCCGCGTACGGGATCGGGCGACCGCGGTGACACCGACGGAACTCCAGCAGGAGACCGGCCTGTCCGCCAGCAGGCTGACCGTGGTCCTCAACCTCCTGGAGAAGGCCGGAGCCGTCACCACGGAACGCGGAAAGGTGGCCCCGGTCCCCGGCGCCGACCCGGAGGAAGCCGCCGCGCAGGCCGTGCAACTGGGTACCGCACACGAGAGCATGGAACGCTCCCGGGTCGACATGATGCGCGGCCTGGCCGAGACCACCGGCTGCCGGCGGCGTTTCCTGCTCGGCTACTTCGGTGAGCGGCTGCACGCCCCCTGCGGCAACTGCGACAGGTGCGAGCAGCAGCCCGTGGGCGCCGATGCCCGCGGCGTCCCGGGCCTGCCCCGTCCCCGGGCCGCCTCGGCCATGCGCCACGACCACCCGTTCGCGCCCGGCACCAGGGTCAACCACCCGCAGTGGGGTGACGGCGAGGTCCTCAGCGAAGAGGAGAACCGGATCACCGTCCTGTTCGCCTCGGTCGGCTACCGAACGCTGTCGCTGCCGGTGATCCTGGAAAAGAACCTGCTCACAGCGGTTTCCTGAGCTGATTTCGCAACGAGCCCGGGGCTGACTCATCAGCACGGGACATCTGGACAATCACAGGTGAATTTTGACACGGTGAGGTGCACCGGCCCACTAATCGAACATGTGGCCGATGTCTTCCGGGGGTTCACCCATGCCATCACCCGCTCACCTCGCACCGGACGCCGCCGCCTTCTACGTCGCGCAGAGCGCCTTCACCGATCCCGGCGCTCTCGCCCCGCTCTATGCCGACCTGCCGGATGACGGCCCGGCTCAGCTCGCCCGAGTTGCCCGCGATCTGATGATCCACCGGCTGGAAGGCGGGCAGTTCGGCTACGCCATCCCACAGGACCGCCTGCACAACGACGCCGAGACGCGCTACCTCGACGACATCCTGCGGATCATCATCGGGCGGAACGACGCGCCGCTGACGCGGCGGCGCGAGGTGGGCGACCGCTTCGTCGGCGTCTGCCGCGACTTCGCGCTGCTGCACTGCTCGTTCCTGCGCCACGCGGGCGTACCCGCGCGCCTGCGGTCCGGTTTCGCCGACTACTTCGGCTCGGACGGATTCCACGCCGACCACGTGGTGACCGAGTACTGGGACGATCAGCGGGGCTGGCTGCTCGCCGATCCCCAACTGGCCGACCCGGTGGTCATCGACACGTGGAAGGTGGACTTCGATCCGATGGACGTGCCGCGCGACCGCTTTACGGTCGCGGGCGGGGCGTGGCGGGCCATCCGGGCCGGCAAGGCGGATCCGAAGACCTTCGGACTCCATCCCCCTGAGGAGGGGCCGATGTTCGGGGAGTGGTTCGTGGCGGGCAACGTCCGGCTGGACCTCGCGGCGCTGAACAAGGTGGAGACACTGCTGTGGGACATCTGGGGGACGGAAGCGGACACGGAAGCGGGCGGCGACGGCAGGGAGATGACGGAGGCGGTCTGCGAGCTGTACGACCGGGCATCGCTGGTGGTGTGCGACGAGGTTCCCTTCGACGCGGCGCGGAAGCTGTTCGGGGAGAACACAGGGCTGCGAACGCCGAAGACGGTGCTGTCGTTGGCCCCGTTCAACGGTCCGAGCGAGGTCACACTCCGCTGAGCCGGGCGGTCCCGTTGTCCAGGGTGGCGAGGAGCCAGTCGTGGGCGGCGCCGGGGGTGGGCTGCGACGGTGGAGGAATTCCTCATCGCCGCCAAGGGCCGCAACGCTGATGTCGAGGTGATCGACGTACCGCTCGGCCACCACGGATTCGAGACGACCGACCACGCCGACCGGGCGCGCCACGCCGTGGAGCGCGCCATGCGATCCGTGCTGCGGCACCCACGGAGATCCACAAGACAGGCCCTGGGCCTGGACCCCCTTGGTACCTAGTAGGTACCATGCGGGTATGCCGTCACTGAACATCACCTTCACCGATGAGGAACTCGAAGCCGTCCGCGCCGCCGCCGCCGCCGAGGGCAAGTCCCTCAAGCAGTACGTCCACGACCTGCCCCTGCGCGAGCAGCAACGTCTGCAGTTCGTCCGCTACGCCCTGGCCTGGGGCGAGGAGCGCCGGGCCGAGTTCGACGAGGCCTTCCCCGACGAGGCCCCTCCGGCCCGGGACCGGCGGGGAGCCGAAGCCGCCTGATGCCCCTGTACATCGACGTGCCGTGGCTGCTGGACATCCAGGAGCAGGCCGTCCCCGAGGACCTCGCCGTCGCCGACTACTCCGCCCTCGTCGCGGCCGTCGCGCGCCACAGGACCCGCATTCCCCGTCCGGCCACCGCCGACCCCGATCCCGCCTGGCGCGCCGCGGCCCTGCTGCACACTTTGGTACGCCTGGAAGCCCTGCCGTACCGCAACAGCCTGTACGCCTGCCAGGTCGCCGCCGCCTACATGCACGCCTGCGGCGAGGGCATCGACCCGCCGTACGGAGCGCTGGTGGACCTCGTCCGTGACATCCAGGCCCGCAAGTCCACCGTCTACCAGGCCGCGGACCGCATGCGCACCTGGCGCGTCTGAGCGCAACCAGGCATGATCCCCGCCGCGTCGTAGCGAGCGACTCGGACGGGGTGGGGGTTGGGCGGATGCGGTGGATCGTGATCGTTCGGGCGGGGGCGCTGGTGGTCGGCGTGGCCGCGATGGTCTGCGGGGTCCTTTGGTCGGTGGAGCCGTACCGGGACACCATGGCGTTCCGCCATGCGTACCTGTGCGCGGGAGGCGCACCGACCCCTGCATCCGCCGCGCACGGCTGCGTCGCGCGCGAGATCGGCAGCGTGACGGGCAGGCACACCTACGTGGAGACGATCTCTGATGAGTCCGGGAGCACCAGGAAGACCCACTACGTGGTGACGTACCGGCGCGCGTCCGGCACGCAGGAGAGCAAGGAGGTCGTCTCCGCCGTCTACAAGGCTGCCGGATCCGGGGAGCGTGCGGACCTGGAGACCTGGCGGGGGGCGGTGGTCTGGATCACCGTGGCGGGCAGGAGCGACGGATTCGACCCGCCTGCCGAGGGCACCCTGACGGAGTACGTAATGCTGGCCTGGGCCGGGCTGGGCCTGCTCGTCTGGTTCCTCCTGGGGGACGGCACCCTTCGCCACCTCTTCGGAATCTGCGGCATGCGAGCCGTCGGGTGGATCTCGTTCGGATTCTGGACCGTCACCACAGTCCATTTCGTCCTGACCTACGAATTGACGGCGTGGGACTATGTGTTGGCGCCGCTGTTCTGGCTCCTCGGGTTGGTGATCGCCGCGTGCGGCGTCTTCGGCGACTTCGGGGATCACCACGGAGAGAGCTCCTTGGTGAGCGTGGCGTTCGAGCGGCGGCAGCGCCGCAAGTTCGGCTACTGAGGCGGCGGCCGGGTCAGCGGGCGGGCTGCGCCTCCTCCGCCTGCGGGCGCTCGAACTGGGTGCGGTAGAGCTCTTCGTACCGGCCTGCGGCGGCCAGCAGTTCGGTGTGGGTCCCGCGTTCGACGATCCGGCCCTGCTCGATGACCAGAATCAGGTCGGCGGCCCGTACGGTCGAGAGCCGGTGGGCGATCACCACGGCGGTACGGCCCTCCAGCGCCTCGCCGAGGGCCTCCTGGACGGCCGCCTCGGAGGTCGAGTCGAGATGGGCGGTCGCCTCGTCGAGGATGACGACCCGCTGGCGGGCCAGCAGCAGCCGGGCGATGGTCAGCCGCTGCCGCTCGCCGCCGGAGAGCCGGTAGCCGCGTTCGCCGACGACGGTGTCGAGGCCGTCGGGCAGCGAGGCCACCAGCCCGTCGAGGCGGGACCGGCGCAGGGCGTCCCAGATGTCGTCCTCGGTGGCGTCGGGGCGGGCCAGGAGCAGGTTGGCGCGGACCGATTCATGGAACAGGTGCCCGTCCTGGGTGACCATGCCGAGGGTCTCGCGGATCGAGTCGGCGGTCAGCTCGCGCACGTCGACGCCGTTCAGGCGTACGGAACCGGTGTCGGCGTCGTACAGCCGCGGCAGGAGCTGCGCGATCGTGGACTTGCCCGCGCCGGAGGAGCCGACCAGGGCGACCATCCGTCCGGGTTCGGCGCGGAAGGAGACGTCGTGCAGGACCTCGATGCCGCCACGGGTGTCGAGGGTCGCGACGCTTTCCAGGGAGGCGAGGGAGACCTTGTCGGCGGCGGGGTAACCGAAGGAGACCCCGTCGAACTCCACGGACACCGGCCCGTCCGGCACCCGGCGGGCGTCCGGCTTCTCGGCGATCAGCGGTTTCAGGTCGAGGATCTCGAAGACCCGCTCGAAGCTCACCAGGGCGCTCATCACCTCGACCCGGGCGCCGGCCAGTGCGGTCAGCGGGGCGTAGAGGCGGGTGAGGAGCAGGGCGAGGGCGACGACGGCTCCCGGTTCGAGGCTGCCGCGCAGCGCGTAGTAGCCGCCGAGCCCGTAGACCAGGGCCAGCGCCAGGGCGGACACCAGCGTGAGCGCCGTGATGAACGCGGACTGGGCCATGGCGGTGCGGATGCCGATGTCGCGCACCCGGCGGGCGCGGGCGGCGAATTCGGCGGACTCGTCGGCGGGGCGTCCGAAGAGCTTGACGAGGGTCGCGCCGGGGGCCGAGAAGCGCTCGGTCATCTGGGTGCCCATGGCGGCGTTGTGGTCGGCGGCCTCGCGCTGCAGCCTCGCCATCCGGGAACCCATCCGGCGGGCGGGGACGACGAACACCGGCAGCAGCACCAGGGCGAGCAGGGTGATCTGCCAGGAGATGCTGAGCATGACGGCGAGGGTCAGCAGCAGGGTGACGAGGTTGGAGACCACGCCGGACAGGGTGTTGCTGAAGGCTCGCTGGGCACCGATGACGTCGTTGTTGAGCCGGCTGACCAGCGCCCCGGTCCGGGTGCGGGTGAAGAAGGCGACCGGCATCTTCTGCACGTGGTCGAAGACCGCCGTACGCAGATCGAGGATCAGCCCCTCGCCGAGAGTGGCCGACAGCTTACGGGTGAGCAGGCCGAGCCCCGCCTCTGCGACGGCGATGACGGCGATGAGCAGCGCCAGCCGGGTGACGGTGCCACTGTCCCGGCCCTGGACGATCGCGTCGACGACACGGCCGGCGAGCACCGGAGTGGCGACCGCGAGCAGGGCGGTGACCACGCTGAGCAGCAGAAATCGGTACATCTGGCGGCGGTGCGGCCGGGAGAAGGCGACGATGCGACGCAGGGTGACCCGGGAGATGGGCCTGCGCTCCCGTTGGGCGGTCATCACGCCGTGCATCGATGTCCACGCTGTGGCTTCCATGTCCATGGGGGTTCCTCCGGTCTGGCGTGCCGACGCTCGGTTCCCGTCGGCCGACGCGGCCCGGGGCGCACGCAGAACGTTAAAGCCTAAACCGGACTTGAGGTCAATGAATTTGTCCCGGACCCGGCGGGATGAGTACTTCGGCCGCCGGGCCCGTAGACCTCAGGGAAGAACGATCACGAAACGGGAGACCACAACCATGAAGCACGCCAAGCGCCTTGCCCTCGCCGCCGCCTCCCTGGCCACGGCCGGAGCCGCTCTCCTCGCGACGGCCACCTCGGGCCAGGCCGCCGCGTCCGCGCATCCGCTCCCGCCGCTGACCGGCATCCCCGCCGCGCTCCAGGTCCCGGACGGCAACCAGCGCGTCGCGGTCCTGGACGCCAAGGGTGTCCAGACCTACACCTGCGTCAACGGCGTGTGGACCTTCCTCGAGCCCGCGGCCACCCTCTGGGAGAAGACCGACCGCGCCAAGCAGCCCGTGGCCCTCCACTCCCGTGGTCCCGTCTGGATCTCCACCCGCGACGGCAGCGCCGTCAACGCCGCTGCCGCGGCCAGCGTCCCCCGCGACGGCGCCGTGCCCGAACTCCTCCTCAAGGCCACCGCCACCCGCGGCGACGGCCTCTTCAGCGACGTCTCCTACATCCAGCGCCTCCGCACCCACGGCGGCCTGGCCCCCACCACCTCCTGCACCGGCACCGACCAGGTCGGCGTCGCGTACTCCGCGACGTACGCCTTCTACGCACCGGCGAGCTGAGCCCGGCCTCGGGGATCGGGTCCGGACAGTGGATCGGTGTCGCACAAATGTGCTGACGAGCGGCAACCTTTCGGCGCGCCGTGACTACTGACGGGGCAAGAAGATCGTTCGCCCCACCGTAAGGACCCATCCCCGTGGCATCCCGCACTCACCGCCGTTCGCTGCGCACCCGGCGTACCGCTCTGATTTCCGCCGCGGCCGTGACCGCCGCCGGGCTCGGCGCGATTCCGTTCGTCATGAACGCGAGCGCCGCCACCGACCTGGCCCACCAGGCGCTGCCCGCCAAGGACGGCTGGGCGGCGAGCGGCACCGGCACGACCGGCGGCGCGGCGGCCGACTCGGCGCACGTGTTCGCGGTGTCGACCCGGGCTCAGCTGGCGGCGGCGCTCGGCAGTGCCTCGAACACGACGGCGAAGATCATCCAGATCAAGGGGACGATCACCGCGAACACCGGCACCTGCGCCGGCTACGCCTCCGGTACGGGCTACAGCCTGGCCTCCTACCTCAAGGCCTACGACCCGTCGACCTGGGGCCGTTCCAAGGTGCCGTCCGGCACCCAGGAGACCGCCCGCGCCGCCGCGCAGGCCAAGCAGGCGAAGGCCGTCACCTTCACCGTGCCGTCGAACACCACCATCGTGGGCGTCCCCGGCAGCGGCGCCACGCTCCTCGGCGGCAGCCTGCAGCTCAAGAGCGCCGACAACGTCATCATCCGGAACCTGACCTTCAAGAGCCCCGAGGACTGCTTCCCGCAGTGGGACCCGACGGACGGCTCGACGGGCAACTGGAACTCCGCGTACGACGCGGTCACGCTGCGCACCTCGACCCATGTCTGGGCCGACCACAACACCTTCGCCGACGGCCCGACGCTCGACAGCGCCGAGCCGGACTACTTCGGACGCGAGTACCAGATCCACGACGGCGCCCTGGACATCACCAAGGGCTCGGACCTGGTGACCGTCGAGCGCAACCGGTTCACCAACCACGACAAGACCACGCTGATCGGCAGCAGCGACACCGACAGCGTCGGCAAGCTGCGGGTCTCCATCCACCACAACGTCTACACCGGGACCGTGCAGCGCGCGCCGCTGACCCGCATCGGCCAGGTGCACATCTACAACAACTACTACTGCACGACGAAGGTCAACGGCTACGCCCACAGCTACACCGTCAACTCCCGGGCCGGCGCGCAGATCGTGCTGGAGAACAACTACTGGAAGCTCTCCGCCGACCGCAAGACCTCCCAGCTCGTCAACGGCGACGGCACCGGCGCCATCGCGGGCAGCGGCAATCTCGTCAACGGCACGGTCACCGATGTGGCCGCCGCCTACAACGACGCGGCGAGCTCCTCCAAGAAGCTCAAGACCAGCGTCAACTGGGCCCCGCACCTGTACGCGGGCCGGGAGTCCTCCGCCAAGAACCTGCCGACCTCCCTGGCGACCACCACGGGCGCGGGTGTGCTCAACTCCGCCGGCACGGTCGGCTGACGCCGCGTCACCCCGCACACCGTGCTTACGCCCCGTCCCCTATGGGCATACAGCCGCCCATAGGGGACGGGGCGGGAGGGGTGGGGCATGGGGGTGTCCGGGGGGCAGCCGGGGGAGGAAGAGTTCGGCACGATGCGGGAGTTCGCGGAGCGGCTGACGGATCTGCGAGTGGACGCGGGGCTGACGATCAGGGATCTGGCGAAGGCCGTCGGGGTGCCGACGAGCACGCTGGGCGACTACTTCGCGGGCAGGCATCTGCCGCCGACCCGGCAGCCGGAGCTGCTGCCGGAGCTGCTGCGCGCCTGCGGGGTCGTGGGGGAGCGGGAACACCGGAGCTGGACGGACGGGCTGCGGCGGTTACGGCAGCGGGCGGGGCGCGGGGCCGGGGCGGCCACACCGTACCGGGGTCTGGCCTCGTTCCGGCCGGAGGACGCGGAGTGGTTCTTCGGGCGGGAGGAACTGGTCGGGACGCTGATCAGCCGCCTGGGCGAGATGATCGCCTCGGGGGCGGGGGGACCGTTGTGCGTGGTGGGTCCGTCCGGCTCCGGCAAGTCGTCGCTGCTGCAGGCAGGACTGGTCCCGGCGCTGCGCGGTGGCCGGCTCGGCGCCGCCGGGTCCGGGTCCGCGGAGGAGCGGCCGGTGGTGCTGTTCACCCCGGGTCCGCATCCGATGCGGCAACTCCAGGCGCAGCTCGGCGCGTTGCCGGACCACCCGGCCCGGCCGGTGGCGCCGATCGTCATCGTCGACCAGTTCGAGGAGGTCTTCACCACCTGCCGGGACTCCGGGGAGCGGGAGGAGTTCACCGTCGTTCTGGACGCGCTGACCCGGACCACCGAGCCGGCGGTCGTCGTTGTCGGGCTGCGGGCCGACTTCTACGGACAGGCGCTGCGGCACCCGGCGCTGGCGAGGGCTCTGCAGGAGTCCCAGGTCGTCGTCGGGCCCATGACGCGGGACCAGTTGCGCCAGGCCATCGAGCGGCCCGCCCTCAAGGCGCGCACGCTCCTGGGGGAAGGCCTGGTGGAGCTCCTGCTGCGCGATCTCATCCCGCTGTCGGCCTCCGCCGACGGCGACCGTCCCACGCACGACACGGGGGCGTTGCCGCTGCTGTCCCATGCCCTGCTGGCGACCTGGAGCATCGGCCGGCGCGGGCGGCTGACCGTCGACGACTACCACAGCAGCGGCGGCATCCGCGATGCCGTGGCCCGTACCGCCGAGACCGTCTACGCGGAGCTGTCCGCCCCCGAACAGGACCTGGCCAGACGGATGTTCCTGCGCATGGTCCACATCGCCGAGGGCACCGCCGACACCCGGCGCCGGATCCCCCGGGACGATCTGGGCGCGGCGGAGGCGGTCGCGGCGCGGTTCATCGATCAGCGGCTGGTCACCGCCGACGTGGAGTACGTCGAGATCACCCACGAGGCACTGCTCACCGCCTGGCCCAGGCTCCGCAACTGGCTGGACGCCGACCGTGCCGGGCTCCTCACGCACCGCCGCCTGACCGACGCCGCCGACGCGTGGACGGACTCCGGGCGTGACCCCGGCACGCTGTACCGGGGGCTGCGGCTGGCCAACGCCCTTGAGTGGAGCGCCGACCCGGCCCACGGTCATCTCACCCCGCGGGAAGAGGAGTTCCTGGCCGCGAGCCGCAGCCACGAGGAGGCGGAGCGCGAGGCGGCGCGGCGTCAGGTCCGGCGCAGGCGGCGGCTGGTCGTCGCGCTCAGCCTGACCGTCGTCATGGTCGGGATACTCGCCGTCTACTCCCTCCAGCAGCAGCGCCAGGCCGAGATCGCCCGGCGCGCGGCGCTGTCCCGGCAGGCCGCGACCGAAGCCGGTCAGCTGCGGGCCAACGACACCGCTCTCGCAGCCCAGTTGTCCGTCGCCGCCTACCGCACCTCGCGCACCCCGGAGGCCCTCGGCGCGCTGCTCGACACGTATGTCGCCCCCGAGGCGACCCGGGCGGTCGGCCCGGGCGGCGTGATGGAGACCGTCGCGGTCACCGCGGACGGGCGGACCATGGCGACGGGCGGCGACTCCGGAGCGGTCCGGCTGTGGCATGTTCCCGCGCGGGGTGCGCCGCGCGCCCTGGGCGGATATCTGCGTCCCGGCGGGGCGGTCTACTCGGCGGCCTTCAGCCCGGACGGCCGTACCCTCGCGGTCGGCGGCGCCCAGGGGGTGACGCTGTGGCGGGTGGCGGATCCCGCCCACCCGGTCCGGTCCGCGCCGCTGCCCGGCGATCCGGCCGGCACGGTGTACGCGGTGGCCTTCAGCCCCGACGGGCGGCTGCTGGCGGCGGGGGGCGCGGACCACCGCGTACGGCTCTGGGGGCTGTCCGGCGCCGCGGCGGGGGCCGTCGTTCTCGCGGTGCTCAGCGGGGCCACGGACGCGGTCCACACCGTGGTGTTCGGCCCGGACGGGCGGACGCTGGCCGCCGGGGGCAGCGACCGTCGCGTACGGCTCTGGGGGCTCGCCGATCCCCGGCACCCGTCGGAGCGGGCCGTTCTGGGCGGGCCTCGCGCCGAGGTGAGGTCGCTGGCGTTCAGCCCGGACGGGCGGACCCTGGCGGCGGGGGATGTCGAGTCGTCCGTACGGCTGTGGCGGCTGTCGGGCACCGGCGTGCCCGCGCCGCTGGGGAAGCCGCTGACCGGGCCGGAGAGCTGGGTGTCCGGCCTGCGGTTCAGCCCGGACGGGCGGCGACTGGCGGCGTCGTCCTCGGACAACCAGGTGTGGCTGTGGGACTTCCCCGGGCGGACCCTGCTCGGCACGCTGCCGCATCCCGGACCGGTGACCGCCCTGGCCTTCCTGGACGGCGGCCACCGGCTGGCCACCAGCGCGGCCGACGGGGTCGCCCGGGTGTGGAACCTGGACCGGCCGGTGCTGCCCGGTGCCTCGGGACGGATCTTCTCGCTGCTCTTCCTCGGGCACGGCACCCTGCTGGCCGGCGCGGCCGGGCCTTCCACCGCCCTGTGGCGGATCACCGACCCCCGGCGCCCCGCGGTCACCGGCGCCGCCCTGAACGTCCCCGCCGGCCTGGACCGCTGGAGCGGCGCGGCAGCGGCGGCCGGGGACCTGCTGGCCCTGGGCGGGCACGACGGCACCGTCCACCTGTGGCGACGGGCGCCGTCCGGCCTGACCACGGCTCTGCCCACGGTACTGACCGGACCGCACAGCACCGTCGAGGCGATCGCCATCAGCCCCGACCGGGGCACCCTGGCCGTCGGCGCCGACGACGCCCACGTCTTCCTGTGGGACATCTCGCGGCCGAGCGCACCGCGCCGCCTCGGCAGCCTCTACACCGGCAAGAACAACTACGTCATGGCGCTCGCCTTCAGCGCCCGCGGTCACCTCCTCGCGGCCGGCGGCGTGGACCGAAAGGTCCGGCTCTGGAACCTGGCCGACCCGGCCGCCCCCCGGCCACTGGGTTCCCCCCTCACCGGACCGCGCAACTACGTGAACGCGGTGGCCTTCGGGCCCGACGGCCACACCCTCGCCGCAGGCAGCGCCGACGGCACCGTGCGGCTCTGGGACGTGTCGGCCCCGGCTGCCCCGCGCCCCGACGGCGCGCCGCTGACCGGGCCGCGCAACTACGTGTACGCGGTGGCCTTCAGCCCCGACGGCCACACCCTCGCCGCCGCCGGCGGGGACGGCACCGTCCACCTGTGGAGCATCCCCCGCCCCGGCCGGGCCACCGCGCTGGCCACCCTGACCGCCTCCTCCGGCGGGGTCTTCGCGGTCGCCTTCGATCGGGACAGCGGCATGCTCGCGACCGCCGGCGCGGACAGCTCCGTACGGCTGTGGGTCCTGGACCCGGCGCGGGTCTCCGCGTACGTGTGTGAGACGGCCGGGACGCCGGTCTCCGCTGCCGAATGGGAGCAGTACATGCCCGGTGCGGACTACCGCCCGCCCTGCTGAGGCCGTTCACGGTCCGTCCGGGCCTGTCCGGCGGCTGTCCGGGGTTGTCCGGGAATCGCGGACGGTGCTGACCAGGGGCGGCCGGATGCGCTCTCCTGCTCTCACGGGCGGGCCCGGTCGGGGGTACCGGGCCCGCCCCCGGCCCAGGGGAGAGGCGAATGATCGGTACGTTGCTCTACGTCCTGCTGCATGTCCTGCTCATCGGTTCGATGCTCACCTTCGTCGGGTGCAGCATCGCCGTGATCTTCAAGACCGCCGACCGGATGGAACGGGCCATCCGGGTGGCCGCCGTCTTCAGCGGTTCGCTCGTCGTCCTCGGCGCCCAGGCCGCGGGTCTGGACTTCGCCACGTTCACCGTCAAAGCGCTGTCCGGCACCCGGCCCGGCGTGCAGACCGCCCAACTGGCCGCCGCCGCCGTCCCCGGAGCGCTCGGCGTCGGCCTCGGCTACGTACTGACCCGGCGGTTCAGCTACAGCCGCAACATCGCGGTGCGGATCTTCGCCTTCATCGGCATGCTCGCCGCGACCCAGTTCGCCACGATCTACTCCACCGCGCTCGGCAGGGATGGCCTGCGCCTGGGGCCGTCGGTGGTGCCCAACATCGCCTTCGTCGTCGGGATCTTCCTGTACATCGCGCTGACGTACGACCCCGGCAGGCCCCGCCGCGCCGCCGAGGCCGCGGACCGAACGAGAACGGCTCCGCACGGCCGCAGAACTGGCTGGGGCGGATCTCCTGGGGATACGACATCAGCCTCAAGGGCGGCGACCGGCATCCGGCCGGCGAGCCCCGGGAACCGCAGCCGCAGGAACAGCCGCAGCAGTCGCAGTCGCAGGAGCCGAACGCGCCCGGGAGCAGCCGATGAGCCTCGTCCTGACCCACACGAAGAAGATCTGCCCCTTCTGCCGCAAGAAGATCCGGCTCGGCAACTGCCCCATCGTGGCCACCAATGTCCGGTCCGGGTACGACACGTACGACCCGGATCCGGACGCCTTCGCGGCTGTCCCCGAACCCCGTCCGTACACCGGGGCCAGAGTGCTGGGCCTGGCGGGGGAGTACCCGGTGGTGGCCGCGCCGCCTCTGGACCCCGAGCGCAACGCGCCCGCCGGGCATCGTGAGCCGGGTCTGCGGCCGTGGCTGGCGCGGACCGGGCGGCGGGCGGTGCCGCGCTTCGTCTGGCGTACCCTGCCGCGCCCGCTGGAGCCGGTGACCGCGAGGGCCTCGACGCAGGACGTCCCCGCCCGCAGTTGCTACCGCTGCGGGCAGCCGCTGCCGCCGGCCCTGGACACCCGGCGGATCGTCACCGTGGCGGTGGTCGGCAGCACCACGGCCGGCAAGACCCACTACCTGACCAGCCTGCTGCTCCAGGCCGCCCGCGACCAGGAGCTGTCCGACGCCGGCTTCGAGGAGTTCGCCCTCGACGAGGACAGCGAGCGCCGCTATCAGGACGACTACTACGGACCGGTCTTCCAGCAGCGCAAGCAGATGGAACCCACGAATCCCGGCGAAGGCCCGGTCAGGCTCCGGCCGCTGGTGTGCGAGGTGACCTTCGAGGGCGCCGATCCCGTCGCCCTGCTCTTCCACGACATCCCCGGCGAGGTGCTGCTCGACCGTCAGCAGCGGGCCGCCGAGGCCGACTTCGTCGGACTCGCCGACGGCATGATTTTCCTCGTCGACCCGGAGCAACTGGACCGGGCCGACTGGCGCAGGGGCGAGCGGTCCGGCCTGGAGACGGCCCAGACCCACCCTCAGGCCGGACTGCTGCGCGCCTGTCTGGGAGACATGGCCCGCAATGGCCGCACGCAGACCCCGGTGGCCGTGACGATCTCCAAGTCGGACCTGCTGTCCGGCCTCCTGCCGCGCACCGAGTTCGGCTTCAGCCGGCCCGCCCCCACCGACGACCCGGTCAAGTGGGACACCGACCTGGCCGAGACCGGACAGGACGTCGTCCGGGCCCTGCGGCTCCTCAACGCACGGGACCTCCTGGCCACCGCCCGGTCCCTCGACCCCGGCCGGCTGTCCTTCCACGCCGTCGCCGCGATCGGCTCCACCCCGGTCAACGAGAAGATCGTCACCCTGGAGCCGCTCCGCTGCCTCGACCCCCTGTGGGTGCTGCTGCGCCGCATCCCCGGCATCATCCCGGGAACGGACCGGTGACCGCCCCCGCAAGCACCCCCGAGGCCGCTCCCGCGACCGCCCCGGCGGACGTCCCCGCCGGCCGGCCGACGGGCGTCGAGCAGCTGCACTACACCTGGGCGCTGTCCGGCATGGACGGCCGCGCCGGATTCCAGCGGGTGGCCGCCAGCCCCGGGCTGGCCGCCACCCGCAGCGAAACGGTGACAGCGGCACTGCGCCTGTGCCGCTACGCCCGCCCCCGGCTGCTCGCCGAGGACCAGGAGCCCCCGGTCGCGTACGGCTGGACGGACCTCGGGGCCGTCCGACTCGTCTTCCACCGTTCCTACGCGGGCCAGGACGGGGCCGGCCGGCCAGGCAACTTCCGGGCCCATGTCCTGGCCGGGCCCCGCTCGGCGCTTCCGGTCGCGGGACTCGTGGCGCTGCTGGGATCGCCCTTCTGGTGGCGGGGCGACGGCCCGGACGCGGGTTACCCCGACGGCGGGGCGCGGACCCTGCCGATGGTCAGCCTCGCCGACATCGCCCCGGGTCCGCCGCTCCCCGTGCCCTCCACGGACGAACTCGCCGGGTTCATCGACGCCCTGCTGACCGGGGGCGGCCGGGCCACCGTATGCGTACGCCGGTCGCCGCCGGAAGTCCTGGCACTGGCCGCCGAGTTCGGCGGGCGGCTGCCGGGAGTCCTCGAGCGGATCTCGCTCTCCACGTACGAAACGGCCAAGGCGGCACGCGAGTTCGGCGCCGTGGGCCTGGCTTCGGGGGAGGAGCCGCCGGCGGGGGCGGTGACGGTGGGCGCACTGCCCGCGGTCCCGCCCGTCGTCGCGGACGCACGGGATCTCCTGATGGCGCCGGGGCAGACCGAGCAGGGGCTGTTGCGGGCCGCCGCCCTGCGCGCGAGCGACGGCCACGGCGGGCTGCCGGTCGCAGGGCTGCTGGAAGGGCTCGCCTTCGCCCGCAGCCTGGTCCGGGGTGTACGACCCGGACCGGGGCTGGCGGCCCGCTGTCTCGCCGATCCGGCCGCCGCCGACTACCTCATCGGGCTGCCGGAGTCCCGCGCCGCCTGCGCCGAGGCGCTGGCCTCGGGCGACCGGGCGGCCTGGGACGGCCTCGCGGCCGGCCTGTCCGGCATCCCGGCCGGCCGGCAGCGGGAACTGGGCCGGGACGTGGCGGGCCGAGCGGGAGACGGGCTGGTGGACGCGCTGGTGAGCCGGGTCCACCCGGTGCGCACTCCGTTCCACCACGCATGCCTGGACGAACTGCTGACGGCGGCCGGGGCCGGGGCGCCCGCGCTGCGTACCGTCCGCCCCGGCACCCGGCTGGCGCTGCTGACGCATGCCCAGGCCCGGCGCCCCGCCCCCGCCGACGCGGTGGACCGGCTCGTACGCGAGGCCGGAGAGGGCGCGGACGCAGGACTCCTCGTACTCGCGGAGGCCACCGAACTGCCCCTGGAATGGCGGGCGATGGCCGTGGCCACCGCGCTGGAGACCGCCCCGGCCCGGCCCGCCGCCGCAGCGCTGCGGGACCTGCTCCTGCGTCACCCCGCTCTGACGGTTCCGGCCGCCCTCCAGCTCACCCGGGCGGAACGGCTGCTCACGGTGCTGCCGCCCGGGCCGGCGGCCGAACCCCTGGTGTGCGACGCGGCCCGGGCGCTCGGTCACGAACAGCGCTTCCGGCTGCTCGCCGCCTACCGGACCCAGCTCGGCCCCTCCGCCGCGCTCGCCTTCTTCGCCGCACGGCCCCCGCACTCCCGCCTCCGCCCCGCAGGCCCCGGCTGGAGCGCATTCGTCGCGGCTGACCTGGCCGCCGTCACCGCCGCCGCACTGGACCCGGACTCCCGTGAAAGTCCCGTCCCCTCCCCGGCGGTCATCGACCTGCTGGGCTCCGTACCCGGAGACGCGACCCAGGCCTGGGCCGGCCTGCTGACCGGCCTCCGGCCGCACGACCCGGACGTCACACCCAACCTCGACCGCCTCCGCCAGGCGCTCAGCCGCATGGCGTGGCTCCCCGACCCCGCCGCCCGCGACACGGCGTTCCGCCTCGCCCTCTACTGCTGGCTCCGGCGCCCCGGACCCACCCCGGAGACCCTGCGGGACCTCGTACTCCTCAGCGGCGAGGCCCGGGTGGAACCGAACTCCCTCAACGTCCTGACAACGGCACAGCTCCTCGCCCGCCACGGCCACGGCGCCACCGCGGTTCCTGCCGCGCTCGGTTGCGTCGCCCTGCTCATCGACAGCGGGCGCCTGCGACGGCGTACCGCTCTCCCGTTCGGCAAGGACGGGGACCGGCGACCCTTCGACCGGCTCGCCGCCGAACTGGCCGGTCAGACCGCCAGCGGGGCCTTGGTGACGGTCCTGCCCATGGAGTATCTGGCGACTCGAAAGGCGCGTAAGTGGTGGCACCAGATCGCCGCTCCCTGATGCAAGGGATAGACTGGCGTGCCTAAGGGTATTAGGCAATTGCCTAGTCGCTTATGCCAAACGGGAGGAGGGGCATGGTACGCGCAGGGCTGACGGCGGAGCGTCTGACCCGGGCGGGGGCGGAACTGGCCGACGAGGTCGGCTTCGACCAGGTGACCGTTTCCGCGCTGGCCAGGCGGTTCGATGTCAAGGTCGCGAGCCTTTACTCGCACCTGAAGAACTCCCAGGACCTCAAGACCGGGATCGCTCTGCTCGCCCTGGAGGAACTCGCCGACCGGGGCGCTGCCGCCTTGGCCGGGCGGGCCGGCAAGGATGCCCTGACCGCCCTCGGATGCGTCTACCGCGACTACGCCCGGGAGCATCCCGGCCGGTACGCCGCAGCCCAGCTGAGGCTCGACCCGCAGACGGCGGCCGCCGGCGCCGGCGGCAGGCACGCGCAGATGACGCGGGCGATCCTGCGCGGCTACGACCTGACGGAGCCGGACCAGACGCACGCGGTGCGGCTGCTGGGCAGTGTCTTCCACGGCTACGTCAGCCTGGAGATGGCGGGAGGGTTCAGCCACAGCGCCCCCGACGCGCAGGAGAGCTGGTCACGGATCCTGGACGCCCTCGACGCCCTGCTGCGGAACTGGCCCGCACCCTGATGTGACCAACAGGCGGAGACAATGGAGACAATGCAGACCAAGCACAACTGGATCACCACACCCATCACCGCGGACCTCCTGCGCGGCGCCCTCGACCTGGAGCACACCGCGCACGGTGTGCTGCCGCACCGGCTGCCCGCCCGGGCCCGCGCCCAGTGCGCCGACGGACAACTGGCCATGGCCGAGGCCCAGCCGTCGGGCGTGCGACTGGTGTTCCGCACCCGGGCCACTGCCGTCGAGCTGGACACGCTGCCCACCAAGCGGATCTACGCAGGCGCTCCGCCCCGCCCGCACGGCGTGTACGACCTGCTCGTCGACGGCCGCCTGGCCGGCCAGGCCGGCGTGACAGGCGGCAACACCCTGACCATCGACATGACCACCGGATCCGCCAGGACCCGGCCGGGCCCGGTCGGCACCGCCCGCTTCACCGACCTGCCCCACGGGGACAAGGACGTCGAGATCTGGCTGCCGCACAACGAGACCACCGAACTCGTCGCCCTGCGCACCGACGCCCCCGTCGAGCCCGCACCGGATCGGGGCCGCAAGGTGTGGCTGCACCACGGCAGCTCGATCAGCCACGGCTCCGACGCCGCAAGCCCCACCACGACGTGGCCCGCCCTGGCTGCTTCCGGGGGCGGGGCAGAGCTGATCAACCTGGGCTTCGGCGGCGGCGCCCTGCTCGACCCGTTCACCGCCCGGGCCCTGCGCGACACCCCAACGGACCTGATCAGCATCAAGATCGGCATCAATCTCGTCAATCTCGATCTGATGCGCCTGCGCGCCTTCACTCCGGCGGTGCACGGCTTCCTCGACACCATCCGCGACGGGCACCCCACCATCCCGCTGCTGGTCGTCTCGCCCATCCTGTGTCCTGTCCACGAGGACACCCCCGGCCCCGCCACCTTCGACTTCAGCGCTCTCAGCGCCGGAAAGCTGCAGTTCCGGGCTACCGGCGACCCCGCGGAGCGCGCCGCCGGAAAGCTGACGCTCAACGTCATCCGGGAGGAGCTCGCCCGCATCGTGGAGCAGCGGTCGGCCGACGACCGGAATCTGCACTATCTCGACGGCCGTGACCTCTACGGCGAGGCGGACTTCGCCGAACTGCCGCTGCCCGACCAGCTCCACCCGGATTCCGCCGCACACCACCGCATCGGCGAACGCTTCGCCGCCCTGGCCTTCGGTGCCGGCGGCCCGTTCGCCGCCGCCGCGGCACGCCACGTGTAGGACACCTCGCGTCGGCGACCGCCGTGGGCGGCGGACTGGACGCCGCCGTACCGCGCGCTGAGCGGCCGTTGCAAGCACGGGTCGAGGAGGCCTCAGGCCACTTCGGTTGACCCCGCGAGGATCTCCGAACTCATCGGCTCCCACGGAGTCCGCCCAGCGCGCCCGGCGGGCCGAGCGAAGTACTCAGCGCCTTTCGAACTCCGCGTGGTGCTCGGAGTATCCGCGAAGGCGGCGGGTGTAGACGGACGGCCGCTCCTGCAGTACGTCGTCGATGTAGGTGTCGACCTTCTCGTTGTAGAAGCAGATGTGCCCGGCGACCTGCCGGCTCTCCGGCAGCGGGGTGCGGTACCCCCAGGCGACATCGGTGTGCACGGTGTCCCCGATGCGCGCCGACCAGTACTCGGCGGTGCCCTTGTACGGGCAGACGCTGGTGGTGTCGGAGGCCTCCAACAGGTCCGTCCGTACATGGGTCTTGGGCAGGTAGAAGCGGACCGGCAGCCCCGTCTCGAACAGGAATCGTGGCGCGGCCGAGTCCGCCACGACGACCCCGTCGATCTCCACCCGTACCCGGCGCGAGCTTGGCAGCACATCGACGCGGGCGTATGGGTCGCGGGGGTGGAAGAAGACTTCCTCGTCCTCCTCGAACCAGCTGTCCATCGCGTCCCAGTCGAAGCGTACGTACCCGCGCACCTCCTCCACCGGCGAGTCCTCGTAGCGGACGGCCGAGCCGGGTGCTGTGGCTGTGGACGTCTTCACCGTCAGGACGCTGCCGTCGCCCCGGCTGCGCGAGGGTTTCACCCGGCCGTCGGGGATCAGCTCGGCGTGGACGTCCCCGACCGGTATGTAGTACGTCGGGTGGTACGGCATCTCCCAGACCAGGAGCGGCGCGACGGTGTCGGCGACGAGGACTCCCCCCAGGTAGACGCGGATGCGCTTGGCGCCCGGCTCGGTGCGTACACGATCCTGATGCTGGCTCATGCGCAGGGCAACTCCCGTGTCCCGTACAGTATTCCGGTCATCGCTCGACCCGCCGCGTCCCCGGTCGGACCCCGGGGACGGGATCCGACCCGCTGCAGCGAATGAATCGGACCGGGGCGCCGTCCGGCTACAGGGCCGACCCGAAGTCCTGGGTCCAGTAGTTGCCGGGCTGCGCCAGGCCGATACCGATCTCCTTGAAGCCACAGTTGAGGATGTTGGCCTTGTGGCCGGCGCTGGACATCCAGCCGGCCATGACGCTCTCGGGAGTGGTGTACCCGGCGGCGACGTTCTCGCCCGCCGAGCTGAAGCTGTACCCGACACGGGCGAGCCGGTCGGTCATGGACGACCCGTCGGAACCGGTGTGGGACATGTTCGTGTGATCGGCCATGTCCTGGCTGTGGTCCTGGGCGGCCTTGGTGAGCTTTGCGTTCTCGGTCAGCGCCGCGCAACCCGCCTTTTCACGTTCGGCGTTGACCAGAGCCAGCACACGATCCGTGGGACCGGAGTCCGCACTGTCGGCGGAGGCGCTGGGATCGCTGCCGGAACTCGTGGCCTTCGCAGTGCTCGATGGCGAGGCAGACGTACCGGGCGTACTGACGGCAGGCTTAGCGGTGGGGCTGGCGGACGCCGAGGGAGACGTGCTCGGGGCGGTGCCGGAACGAGAAACGCTCGGAATGCTGGACGCGGCGGCAGTGCCCGAGGTGCCCGCTGCGGAAGTGCTTGCGGACCCGGCAGGCGTCGGACCTGCTGCCGGACCCGACGTGCCCCATCCCCACCAGGAGAACGCCGCGCTGCGCCAGCCTCCCTGCCCGCCACCGCTCGCCAGCGCGACCGAAGGAATCCCCACGGCGGCCGCAGCCACCACGATGGCCGCGACACCGGCTGTCTTCCGGCGATTCGTCTTCTGGCGATGCTTGTTCATACGTGGCCTCACTCAGTGGTCCGACACTCGGCAGCAAAGCAGCGCCCGTTTCCCCCCCTCGTACGAGCGGGTGCACACCGCGACTTCACGAATCCCGATCCGCCGCACCGCACACCACAATCCACCCGCCGACTTCGCCCGATGTCCTGACATCACTGACACCCGGCCCGTCTTGGCCCAAGCGAGCCCGGCCATTATGGGGATCACCGAGCACGCCGGGCAACGAACACCCGTGCTACTGCCGGGTGTTGTCGACGACGGTCCTTCGAGACGTGCGGACCTACGGATCCGGCCCCCCGGCACACGCCCTCAGGCGCCCGGGCGGACCCGCGACCACGCCAAAGGCGCTCCCGCGGCAGTCGTGGGCACCGAATTCGCCGATCTGGAAGATCAGCTGAATTGCCGCCTGTGGCGGCGAACACCCGATTGGGATTCAAAAGAACGCAGTTGTCGCCACCGAAAACCGGCTAATACGTGCCACTGGACACAATTCCGGCGTGACGCACGTCACTCAGATTTGAGGTGTGGGAATTGTGTTGTTCCTGTGGGTGCTGAATTGTCGGCATCACCCGGGCCGCAGCGCGAACGGTACGACGGCGGGTCGTTGCGGTGCCGCACCGGATCCGAGAGGTGGGCAGCAGGAGGTGGCCGGCGGACCTGCCTCTCTGGCCGAGGAGTTCGACGCTGCTCGCACCCCGGCTCGCGCAGCAGTTGCCGACCGGGCCGCTCGACCGGCCGGTCGGCATGTTCGCCCACGTACTGCCGCTCGACCGATGCCTGCTCACCCGGCTCGTGGAACTCGTCGTCCACTTCGACGACCTGGCCGTCAGCCTGTAGGCGCCCGCGCTGACGGTGCCCGCGCCCTGGCCCGCCGTGAACGTGTCATCGATCCGATAGTGGCGTTCTGGTAGGGCCGTCTTCGCGCACCTGCTGCCTAGGCAGTAGAATGCCTGAGCGGCTACCGAGCCGTCGTGGAACGTGGAGGGAAGGCGATGGCGGAACTGACGCAGCCGGGAGACAGCCCCGGCTTTCTGCTGAACCAGGCGGTGCTCGCGCTCAACGGCGCCCACGACCGGGCGCTGGCCCCGCTGGGCATAACGGGCGCGCAGTGGACGGTGATCTATCTGCTGCACGAGGACCGTGCGCGCACCGTCAACGAGCTGGCGCGGGCGATCGGCGCCGACAGTGGCGCGACCTCACGCCTGGTGGGGCGGCTGGTCGACAAGGGCCTGGTCGTGCGCGACGGCGAGCCCGGGGCCACCCGGCGTACTCCGCTCGCCCTGAGCGAGGAAGCGCAGCGGCGCTACCCCGAGATGCGGGCCACGGTGGCAGGCACGCTGGCCCGGCTGACCGACGGCATTCCCGCCGAGTGGCTGACCCAGCTGGGCGGCACGTTGCAGATGATCATCGACAATGCCGGGCGTCCGAGTGCGGCCGCCCAGGAGCGGGAGACGCGGATATGAGTGCGACAACGACGTTCGTGGCGGGCGGCACGGGCTTCATCGGCCGCGCGGTGGTGAGTGAACTGCATGCGGCGGGCGACCGGGTGCAGGTGCTGGCCCGCAGTGACGACAGCGCCCGGGCGGTCCGCGCGCTGGGGGCGGAGCCCGTCGCCGGGGATCTGTCGGCCCCCGGTGCATGGCAGGAGCAGGTGCGGGCCGCCGACCGTGTGGTGCACGCGGCACAGCCTTCCACCTTCGGCAGCCGGCTCACCCCTCGCGCCGCCCGCCGGTACCAGGCCGAGCGCCTGGCCCAGGACGATGCGCTGCTGGACGCCGTCGCACCTGGCGCCCGGGTGGTCTACATCAGCGGCAACAGCTACTTCGGCGAGACCGGCCCCGGCGCCAAGCGGGACGAGAGCATGAAGCCCAACCCCACCGGGTTCGGCCCTTACGTCACCGAGGCGGTCGAGGCGGTGCGCCTGCGGATCGAGGAGGGCCTGGACGCGGTGATCGCCTTCCCCGGTGCGGTCTACGGGGACGGCGCCTGGCTCAAGCAGTACGCCCTGGACCCGCTGCGGTCGGGCAAGCCGGTCGGTGAACTCGCCGGGCCCTCGCACGCGACCAGCCCGGTGGCGGTGACCGACGTGGGCCGTGCGGTCGCCTTCCTGGCAGCCCAGCCCGCCACCTCCTTCGAGGCCACCGGACGTCTGCTGTTCGTCGTGGACGACGAACCGGTCACCTTCCATCAGATCAACGAGCTCGCCGCCCAGGCCCTGGGCGTGCAGGCGCGCTACCGCGCGGTCCCCGCCCCACTGATGCGGCTGTTCGCCGGCCAGATCGGCTACGAGTACCTGGCCACCGACGCGTTGTACGCCAATGCACGGCTGACCTCGCTCGGCTTCCGCTTCGAGCACCCCACCGTCCGGGAAGGGCTGCCCGCCCTGCTGAGCGCCACTGCCTGAGCACCCCGCCACCCGACTCCAGGAGAAACAACCATGAGCGTGTTCACCGACGCCGAGCAGGCCTACCTCGACAGCCAGCCCCTGGGCCGCCTGTCCACCCTCGCCCCCGACAAGGCCCCGCAGGTGCGGCCCGTCGGCTTCACCTACAACCGTGAGCTGGGCACCATCGACGTCGGCGGCCACAACCTGGCCGCCAGCCGCAAGTTCCGCAACATCCAGGCCGACCCCCGGGTCTCGATCGTCATCGACGATCTCGCCTCCATCGACCCCTGGAGCCCGCGCGGCATCGAGATCCGCGGCACCGCGGAAACCCTGGCCGCCGACCCGATGCGCCCCGGCTTCACCTCAGACCTGATCCGCATCCACCCCACCCGTGTCCTGGCCTGGGGCCTGGACACCAACGGCTACGCCCCGCCCAACGCCCGCGACGTCCCCCGGACCGCCCACTGAACGAAAACCGGTGGACATCACGATGTCCAGCGCCCTAGCTTCACCGGCAGTTGGAGATCCACGCGACCTGATGGGGTGCATTTCATGACGGTTCAGACGACTGCGGCCGGTTACGACCGGACGCCTTCCGCAACCGCCATCACCTCATCGGACGCAAGGAACCTCACCAGTGGATCTTCCACGTAGCATCACCATCAGCGAAACCAGCCACCGCATCCACAACCCGTTCACCAGCGAGAAACTGGCCGCCCTGGGGCAGGCACTGAGCCTGGTACAGGGAACGCGGGTACTCGACCTGGCGAGCGGGTCGGGCGAGATGCTCTGCACCTGGGCACGCGCACACCGGATCACCGGGACCGGAGTGGACATCAGCACGGCGGGCATCCAGAAGTCCCGCACCCGTGCCGCCGAGTTGGGCGTCACCGAGCAGGTCGAATTCATTCACGGCGACGCATCCGGTTATGTGGCCGACGAACCGGTGGACCTGGCCGCCTGCATCGGGGCCACATGGATCGGCGGCGGAGTGGCCGGCACGGTGGAACTGCTGCAACGCAGCCTCCGGCCCGGCGGCATCATGCTGATCGGCGAGCCCTACTGGCGCCATGAGCCGCCGGACCAGCAGATCGTCGAGGCCTGCCACGCCGGCAGCAAGGAAGAATTCCGGTCGCTCCCGGAGCTCATCGAACAGTTCGGCGCACTCGGCTACGACGTCGTGGAGATGGTCCTCGCCGATCAGGACAGCTGGGACCGGTACCGGGCGGCGCAGTGGTTCAACATCCGCCGCTGGCTCGACCTCAACCCCGACGACGAACTGGCCGCCGAGCTGCGAGCCGAACTCACCACCGCGCCCCTCCGCTATGCCCGGTACGAGCGCGAGTACCTCGGCTGGGGGGTCTTCGCGCTGATGCGCCGCTGACCGTCGCACCAAGGGCCCGGCGGGGTGCCGCCGGGCCCACCGCGGCGTCAGCCCGCCGCAGGCTGGGGCTGGCTGACCATGTTCCGCGCGCCGCTGCCCGCGTCGCGCCGGAACACGTCCTTCAGGTACAGCACGGCGGCGGCGCCGAGTATCCACAGCGGGAGGATCACCAGGGCCCGGGTCAGACCGTCGTTCTGGAACCGGGAGAGCCCCTGCATCGCGCGTACGCCCACGCCGACGGGCAGGATCTCGGACAACGGGCGCAGCCAGGCGGGAAGGTAGGCGGCCGGCATGATCCCGCCGCTGCTGCTGTTGCCGAGGATCAGCAGCAGGATCGAGGCGAGACTGACGCCCGCGGAGCCGAACAGCCGCAGCAGCGCCATGGTCGTGGCGGCGACCGCGGCGCCCATCAGGGCGACGACGACGGCGAGGGGCAGGAAGGGGCCGGGCAGCGCGCCGAAGCCCGCGCTCCCGGCGATGGCGGTGACCAGGAGGCCGCCGATGACTCCGAACGAGGCCAGGCTGGCCATGCGCCAGCGGTACTGGAGCCGGGGCGCGACCTGGTAGGTCGTCATGCCGAACAGGTATCCGGCCAGCACCAGGCCGAAGGCCGCGTAGAAGACGGAGAGCCCACGGGTGTCGCCTGCCGCCGCGGGGGCGACGTCCTCGACGGAGAGGTCCTGGTGCTCCGCGCGGGCCACGGAACCGAAGGCGGTGGTCACGGTCGCGGTGACGGCGGCTCCGTTGGCGCTGCCGTAGAGCAGGCTCCCGCCGCCGAGGTAGGCCGCGTACACGGTCCTGTCCTGGACGGCCTTGCGGGCGGCTGATTCGTCGGGGTAGGTCTCCAGCGTGAAACCGCCCGGGGTGACGCGCGCGAGGTCCTGGCGCAGGTGCTCCTGATGCGTTCCGATCTCCGTCGTGCCGACGCGGAGCCGATGGGGGTGCGGCGCGTGGAAGGCGGCGAGATAGACGCTGACGAACACGGTGCCGATCAGCAGGGCGATCGCTACCGGCAGCAGGACGGCACGCGAGGTTCCGGGGCGGGGTGGCGCGTGGGCCACGTCCAGGATGTGCTCGTGAGGCTGTCGGGTGGAGACTCGCTGGGACATCGGGTGCAGTCCTAGAATAGAAGTCAACTGATAATCTTTTGTACATCATAATCAGTTGCCTTACAAAGGGGTCCGCCCTGTGAACGATTCCGACTGGCGCACTGGCCATGTGGCCTGGCAGATCGGCCAGATCATGGCGTCCCGGGTCGAGCGCACGCTGCGCCCGTTCCAGCTGACCCTCGCCCAGAACAGCGCCCTGTCGCAGGCCATCCTCGATCCGGGCGTCTCCAGTGCGACCGTGGCGCGCAGGGCGGCGATCACCCCGCAGTCCATGGGCGCCGCGGTCAACGGGCTGGTCGAGCGGGGGCTCCTGGAGCGTCGCACCGTCCCCGGCGACCGGCGTACGCAGCGACTGCACGCCACGGAGGCCGGCCGGCGGCTCGCGGCGGAGGCCAGACGCGAGGTGGACGCCACCCACGCCGAAGCTCTGGAGGCGCTGACGCCGGCGGAGCGGGAGCAGGTGCACTCACTGCTGCTGAAACTGCTGGGGTCGCTGAATCCCGCAGCCGTGGACGACAGCGCGCCCTGAGATCTGTCGCAGGTGTGCCCACAGCCGTGCAGCTGTCCCTGGGGCGTCTCTTGGCTGTGACGATCGAGACGGCTGTCTATCCGTGGTCCGGACTTGGCTGGGTGGTGTCGTTGTAGGTTGTTTCGGGTCTGGTGTGGAGGACTTCGCGGGCCTGTTCGGCGGCGCGGGTGATGCTTTCGCTGATGAAGTCGAGGAAACGGGCGACGTTCTCCAGGCGGGTGGCGGCGGGGGTGTGGGCTCCCAGGATGACGACGCCTTGGCGTGCGGTTTCGACGAGCTGGTCGTTGGATCGGGCGCTGGCGATCGTCGCCTGGTAGAAGAGCTCGTCGTCGACGACGTAGCGGTCGCGGCGGCGTTCGTCGCGTTCTCGGCGCACAAGGCTCTGGCTCTCCAGGAAGGCGATCGCTTTGGAGATGGACGCCGGGCTGACCTGGAGGCGCTGGGCGAGTTGGGACGCGGTGAGGCTGCCCGCGTCGGTGGTGAACAGGCAGGTCAGCACCCGGGCCGTCATCTTGGTCAGGCCCGAAGCCATGAGGACGGTGGTGAGCGTTTCCTCGTACTCGGCCACGGCCTCGGCGTCACGTCCGTGCGGCTGGGGGACTGACTCCGGCCCTCGGGAGGAGGCGGGCCTGCGCCGGTGGGCGCGGCGTTCGGTGGCGCGGTGGGCCAGGTCGGCGCGGTAGGCGGTGGGGCCGCCGTTGCGCATCACCTCACGCGTGATCGTCGAGGTCGGACGGTCGAGGCGTCGGGCGATCTCGGCGTAGGGGAGGCTGTCGGCCAGCCCCAGCGCGATCTGCTGGCGTTCCTGCTGGGTGAGCCTGCCTCCCGGCATCGCGATCTCCTTGGTGATCCTTCGTGGCGGTCTGGCGGTCCCTGATCCCCACCATAGCGTTCACTTCTCACCCATTGCAATGATCAGAGTGATTATCGTTGCGTTGCTCTCAAGGCTGTTGCAACAGTTTCTAGGTCTCTACCTGCGGTGATGCATATTCTATGCAACGAATATGTTGTCGCGCTATGGAAAGCAACGTAGCGTTTCCTGTGTCAGAAACAACGAGCGAGCACGGGAGAGCATGATGCAGAAGTTCGACACCCCGGCCCCGATCTCCGCCGTCCTGGACATCCCCGCCGGACGCATCCAGTTCATCGCCGCAGACCGCGCCGACACCACCGTCGAGGTCCTGCCCGCCAACCCCTCCACGAGCCGCGACGTCAAGACCGCTGAGCGGACCACCGTCGCCTACGCAGACGGCGTCCTTCGGATCACGGCCTCGACCTCCAACAGCCAGCTCTTCGGCCCCTCCGGATCCCTGGAGGTCACCGTCCAGTTGCCCACCGGCTCCCGCATCGAGGCCAAGTCCGCCAGCGCCGAGCTCCGCGGCGTCGGACGCCTGGGCGACGTCGCCTTCGAAGGCGCGTACCGGCAGATCAAGATCGACGAGGCCGCGAGCGTCCGCCTCACTGCGATCGACGGCGACGTCGAGGTCGGCCGTCTCAACGGCCCCGCGGAGATCAGCACCGCAAGGGGCGACATCCGGATCGCCGAGGCCGTGCGCGGCAAGGTCGTGCTTCGCACCCAGTCCGGCGACATTTCGGTCGCCGCCGCCGCCGGCGTCTCGGCCGCCCTGGACGCAGGCACCGACTACGGCCGCGTCAGCAACGCCCTCAAGAACGATGGCACCGCCGAACTCGACATCCGCGCCACCACCTCCCGCGGCGACATCACCGCCCGTAGCCTCTGAAGGAGCAGAACCAGGACTGTCCGGCCGGGCCCACCGCCATCGAGATCCTGTCGGTCGTCGCCGAGAACGCGGCCGTCCGTTCCGAGGCCTGCGATCCACGCCCTAGCCTGGCCGCAGCACGACCGGGAGTCAGACAGGAGGGGCATGGAGCTGCGACAGCTGCGGTACTTCGTCGCGGTGGCGGAGGACCTGCACTTCGGCCGGGCCGCCGAGCGGCTGCTCATCGCGCAGTCGGCGGTGAGCCAGCAGGTGCGGCGTCTGGAGCGGGAGCTGGGCCTGGAGCTGCTGGACCGCTCGCCGCGCCGGGTCCGGCTGACGGAAGCCGGCGAGCGTTTCCTGCCGGCCGCCCGGGAAGTACTCGATGCCGAGCAGCGAGCGCTGGCGGCGGTGGAGCAGTTCACCGCGGACCGCGGCGCGTTGCTGAGGATCGGCACCAGCACCGGCATGGGTGAGCGCCTGGACGAGGTGCTGGAGGCCCTGCAGCGGCTCGCGCCGCACATCAAGGTCGAACTCGCTTCCGGGCCGGTGGACCAGCGATTGCGCCGCGTCGCAGACCGCGAGTGGGACGCGGCGTTCCTTCGCGGCGAGGTCGACGCCCCGGAGCAGCTCATACAGGTGCCGGTCTGGCGCGACGAACTTGTGGCAGCGCTGCCCGCCCGTCACCCGCTGGCGGCGGAGTCCGGCCTCCGGCTGGAGCAACTGGCCGAGCTGCCGCTCTTCCTGACAGCCCGGCGCAACAATCCACCCCTGGTGGACCTGGTGCTCGGTGCCTGCCGCGACGCAGGCTTCGAACCGGTCCCCGGCCCCAGCCACGGCTCCCTGCAGGACACTCTGGCCACCCTGGGCACCGGTCGTGACGCCTGGACGGTGATATACGCGTCCCACGCCGCGCAACTGCGCAGCGAGCGGGTCGCCTTCGTACCGGTGCGCGATGCGAGCGGCGAGCCCCTGGCGCTGCCCACCGTGCTGGCCGTGCACCGGTCCACCCCCACGGCGCGGCTGCGCCCGTTGCTCGACGCCTGCCGCGCAGTGGCGCGCGGCGATCTCGACTCGTGATCGCTGCAGGCGCGGATCGGGTCTGGGTCGGCGAGCCGTCCGGGTGTGGACTTGTCTCCAGGAAGCCCCCCCCGGCCGGGACGGCAGGACCGGCCGCCGAGGGGTACAGCACACAGCAGCAAGGAGTGGATCATGCCTATCGTCACCGTCCAGCAGGGCCCCCGCAGCATCGAGCTCAAGCGCGAACTGGTCGCCCGGATCACCGACGCCTTCGTCGACGCGTACAAGATCCCGGCGGACACCGTCCAGGTGTGGATCCAGGAGACCTCACCGGAGAGTTGGGGTGTCGCCGGCAAGCTCATCGCCGACGGCAAGTAACCCCTGCGCCCGGGCTGAGCCGGAGATCAACTCCGGCACGCTGTACGTCGAGTTCGTCCATGAGGTCGGCCCAGTCGCCTCAGTGCCGGCCCGCTGCCGAGAACTGATGGAGCGTCCATCCGTGCCCGCGCGGATCGAGTGGGCGAGTGGCCGCGGTGAAGATCTCGGCGGCGCGGCGGTACGACAGGCGTCCGCGGCTGGTGGTGAACAGCGGCCCGTCGACTCGGCCGAGCACCAGCAGAGGCAGCAGCAGGGCCGCACCGTCGCCCCAGCGCAGGGATCCGTCCCTGCGCTCACGGGTGCGGCGGCCGGGCAGGTTCAGGTCGTCGACGTCGAGTGCGAGGACGCGTTCGATCGGTGCCCCGGTCTCGTACAGGAGATGCCAGAAGCTCTGCTCGCGCAGTGGGGCGCGCAGTTCCAGGACGGCGCGGGCCTGGTGCGCGTCGATCCGGGACTCCTTGCCTCGTGGCTTCGGCAGGGGCAGGGGGCGCAGCCCGGCTGTGGGATCACCGGTCAGCCAGCCCTGCGCCCTCCACCAGTTCACCGCGCCGACGAGAATCGACAGCTCCCGGTTGGCGGTGCGAACGCCAACGGCTGCGGACCGTGCATCGAAGGCGCTCCGTAGCCGGGCCGCGGCGAGCGGGGTGTCCAGCAGGGGCAGCGGGAGGGCCGGGGGAGTGGCGTTGCGGCGGCCGTCGCCCATCGGTGGGGTGAGGTCCGCCAATGCCCAGGCCCAGGTGGTGAGAGCGATCCGGTAGATCCGGCGTGAGCCATTGCCCAGGTCGGCGGCGGACAGGAACCGGTCGACGGCGACGGCGTACTCCACGGGCTGACTCAAGTGCACCTACCGCAGTAAATCACGCCAGCTGTAAGGCTTCAGCCATCATAGATTGACTTGACCGGACTCAAGTTTCTGCGTCGGGGTCCTGGCGTGTCGCCGCCTGGTTCTTGCATCCTGCGTTCATGTCCCTTGATCGCCGCCTTGCGGTGCTGCGGGAGCGCGACTTCCGCCGTTTCTTCATCGGCTACACCACCTCCCTGCTCGGATCCGCGATGGCCTCCATCGCGCTGACCTTCGCGGTCCTGGAGAGCGGCGGCGGAGGCACAGAGCTGGGCTGGGTCCTGACGGCCAGGATCCTGCCGCTGGTTCTCGTGCTGCTCGCCGGCGGGGTGGTCACCGACCGTGTGGGCAGCCGCCAGGTGATGCTGGCGGCCGACGCAGTGCGCTGCCTCACCCAGCTCGGCCTTGCCGTGCTTCTGCTCGGTGGTGATCCGGGCCTGTGGGCCCTGGTCGGACTTGTCGCCCTCTGGGGCGCCGCGGAGGCCCTGTTCACCCCCGCTCTTGGGGCCCTTGTGCCGCACATCGTGCGCGCGGGCACGCTGTCCGACGGCAACGCCCTGCTCGGCGTCGCGCGTTCGGCGACGTCCATCGCGGGCCCGATGCTCGCCGGCCTGCTGACCGCGGTGTCCGGCGCGGCCTCGGTCCTTGCGATGGACGCCGCCAGTTACGCGGTGAGCATTGCCGCGCTACTCCTGTTGCCCCGCGCGGCGCGGTCTACGGTGACCCCCTCGTCCTTTGTCACAGAACTCCGGGAAGGCTGGTCGGAGTTCAGGTCCCGCATCTGGCTTTGGGTCAGCACCGTGCACGTCTGTCTCTTCAACCTCTTCGTCTGGGCGCCGTTCCTGGTCCTCGGCCCCGTCGTCGCCGAGCGGCGGCTCGGCGGGGCGACTTCGTGGGGCCTGGTCATGGCTCTCTACGGGGGCGGTGCGGTGGCCGGCGGCCTGGCCCTGCTCGGCCGCCGTCCGCGCCGGCCGCTTCTTGTGGCGACGGTGTCCACCTTGGGCTGGGCACTGCCGTCCGCCGCGCTCGCCACCGGCCGGTCGCTGCCGTGGATCTGCGCCACCGCACTGGTCGCCGGCATCGGATCCGCGGTGTGCGGCACCCTCTACGCGACCGCGGTTCAGAGCCAGATCCCGCCGGGCATGGTCGCCCGGGTCAACGCCTACGATGCCTTCGGGGCGTTCGCCCTCGGACCCGTCGGGCTGGCCGCAGCCGGGCCCGTCTCCGTACTCGTCGGCACCTCGGGGGTGTTGGGCTTCGGCGCGGTGTGGCAGATCGCGGCGGTGACCGTAGTCCTCGCGCTTCCCGCGATACGCGCCGGGCTTCCGCAGCCATCCCATGAGGGGACCGCGCCGTCCGCCGCCCGGACGCCGACGTGATGAAGTGAGCACCGGCGGCTACTTCCGAGCCGGTTCTCGGTCAGTGCCTCCCGGCTCGGGTCAGGGCGTCCTCGGCCTGCGCGGCCAGGGTGGCGACGAGGTCGGCCGCAGGCGGGAGGTCGGTGATGAGGTCGACCGCCTCGCCGGCCCATACGGGAAGCGGGGGAACCTCGCCCCGTGCCACGTCGTCCTGGTAAGCCCGTCGTGCCTGGGGATCCGCGGCGAGTTCCGCTTCCCGGCCCCGCCATTGGTCGAGGTAGCGATGGCCCAGGGTGCGAGCGGTGTACCGCGAGGGCCACTTGGAGCTGCGGGCGATGTCCAGGACGCGGTTGCGCTCGGTGTCCTGCCCGCGTCCCTCGACGATCGCGGTGGCGATCGACGGGTGGACCAGGGCTTCGGCCGTGGCCTGGAAGCGGGTGCCGATGACCGCCCCCGCCGCGCCCAGAGCCAGGGCCGCGGCCACCCCGCGGCCGTCGGCGATCCCGCCGGCCGCCAGCACCGGCAGGGGTGCCGCCAGGTCCACCACCAGCGGTACGAACGGCAAGGTGGACCGTCCGTGCCGGGCGCCGTGACCACCGCTCTCCGTGCCCTGCGCCACGATGACGTCGGCGCCCAGGTCCACGGCCTGCCGCGCCTCCTCCAGATCGGTGACCTGAAGGATCAGTGCCGCGCCCGCCCGGCGGATCCGTTCGGCGAAAGGGCTCGGGTCCCCGAACGACAACATCACCGCCCTGGGGCTGTGCTCCAATACCCGCTCGACCGCGCCGACATCGATCGCCCAGGTCCAGAGACCGACGCCCCAGGGGCCCGCGGTGCCCTGTGCCACGATGGGCAGCTCACGGGCCAGCCAGTCCGCGTCCCCGTTCCCGGAGCCCAGCAACCCGAGCCCGCCGCCGCGTGACACGGCCGCCGCCAGTTCACCACCGGCCGAACCACCCATCGGCGCCAGCGCGATCGGATGCCGCACACCGAACAACTTCGTGAACGCCGTCGACAACGTCATGACCGTCATCATGACCCAGGCCTCCCTGTGAACCCACAGGGATCTGGGCCCTCGTGAAAGGATTACGGCGGGAGCGCCCGGCGGGGATATCGGGGAGGGACGCAATGATCGGGACCGTGTTCCGGAGCGAGGACGTGCCTGCGGAAGACAGGTTCGACCACTGGCGAGAGCTGATCGGCCGGACGCGGTCACCCAGCGACATGAGCAGTGCCCACGCCGCTGACTTCTGGGCGGAGCAACGGCTGATGGACCTCGGGCCGGTGACCGTCATGGTGACCTCGTTCCTGCCGACGCGCTACCGGCGGAGCCCGAAACTGGTGCGCCAGTCCGACCCCGAGGTCTACCACCTCACCCTGCTGCTCGACGGCGGGCTGGCTCTCGACCACGTCGGGCGGACCAGCACGTTCGGTCCACATGACCTGCACCTGGCGGACAGTTCGCGGCCCTACGACCTCCGGCCGGCAGACAACCGGGAGCGCCGCGTCGTCAAGGGCATGGGCGTGGACTGCCCCAAGGAACTGCTTCCCATACCCCCGGACCGGGTACGCGAGTTGCTGGGCCGGGGGCAGTCGGGGCGGGAGGGCCTCGGCGCCCTGCTGACGGAGTTCCTCGTCGGCCTGGAACGCCAGGCCGAAGCCCTCCAGCCGTCCGACGGGCCACGCCTGGGCACGGTCGTACTCGACCTGATGTCGGCCTGGTTCGCCCAAGTGCTGGATGCCGAGGCGGCCCTGCCGCCGGAGACCCGCCAGCAGGCCATGGCGCGACGCATCCAGGCGTTCATCCGGCAGAACCTGCACGACCCGGAGCTGACGCCACCCGTGATCGCAGCCGCGCACCACATATCCCTCAGCTACCTGTACCGGATCTTTCAGCAACAGCTGCAGGGCGAAACGGTCGCGGCCTGGATCCGCAGCCGGCGGCTGGACGGCGCCCGCCGCGACCTGGCGGACTCCTCGCTGGGCACCACGCCGATCCATGCCATCGCCGCCCGCTGGGGCTTCCCCCGCGCCTCCGACTTCACCCGCTCCTTCCGCGCCGCCTACGGGCTCTCACCCAAGGAATACCGGTTCCTGGGACCGTCCCAGCGGGGGTAGAGCTCAGCTTTCGCAGCGAGACATGCCGCCGCCCGGTCGCTCGTGCGTCTCGGTCGCCAACGCGGCTTCCGCGAACATCCGCTGGTACATCTGCGCGAACCCGTCCGCGATCCACATGAACGCCGGCGCCTCACCTGCAGGCACGAGCTGACGCGCGGTCATCTCGAACCGTGGCTCCCATGGATCCAGCGTCACCTGCGCAAGCCAAAGCGACCGGACCAGCACCAGACCGGCCTCCGGCCCCTGCAGGCACGCACCGCGGCTGTAGCCGAGCAGACGCGCCTCGACCACCGTGGCGCAGGCCTCCTCGCCGACCTCACGGCGCAGGGTGGCCAACCAATCCTCACCCGGCTCGGGCCGCCCGCCGGGCAGGCCCCACCGCCGGCCGTCGCTGGTGACCAGCACAGCCCGGTCTCCGACGACGCAGATCCCGGCCGACCCGTGCCCGGTGCCAGGTGGAGGATCGGGTGGCGGGTGCCAGGCCACCCGCCACTCATGACCGTCGCTGATGACCGACCACTCGACACCGTCCTCGGCGATATCCACACGATCAGGTTCCACGCCGGACAGCCGAAAATCCAGGTCGTTTACGCTGCCCGGCACCACCACGTTGTCCTGCCCGCCGTCAGGAGCCCGTGAGGATGACGAGTTGCTGGGTCGCCCGGGTCATCGCGACATAGCGGTCGACGGCTCCTTCGATGCCCTTGCCGAACCTTTCCGGCTCGACGAGGACGACCAGGTCGAACTCGAGCCCCTTCGAGAGCTCCGGGGTCAGCGACCGGACGCGGGACGTCGCCCGGAACCTGGGATCACCGATGACGCAGGCGATTCCCTCGGCATGCGCAGCGAGCCAGGTGTCGAGGACCGAGCCCAGATCCGCAACAGAACTGTGGAGGACAGGGATGCCTCCGCTGCGGATGGAGGTCGGCACATTGGCGTTCGGGAGTGCGGCTCGGATGACCAGCTCGGCTTCCGCCATGACCTCTTCCGGCGTGCGGTAGTTGATGCTCAGGGAGGCCACGTTGATCCGGTCGAGCCCGACGCGCTCCAGCCGTTCCTGCCACGACTCCGTGAACCCGTGCCTGGCCTGGGCGCGGTCCCCGACGATGGTGAAGCTGCGGGACGGGCAGCGGAGCAGCAGCATCTGCCACTCCGCGTCGGTCAGTTCCTGCGCCTCGTCCACGATGATGTGCGCGAACGGGCCGGCGAGAGGCTCCGGATCGGTGCCGGGCAGCGCGCTCTCGTCGATCAGGCTGTCCTGCAGGTCCTGTCCGCGCAGCATCGTCACCGCACCTTCACCGTCGTCGTCGGCCTCCAGCAGGCCGTCGATGACGTCGGCCCTGCGCGCACGCTCGGCCGCTACAGAGGCGTCGTGCCGGCGCTTGCGTCGTGACGCCTCCGGGTCGCCGAGCCGCTGCCGTGCCGCGTCCAGGAGCGGCAGGTCGGACACCGTCCAGGCCTGAGCGTCCTGACGCTGCAGCTTGCGAACGTCATCGGGGCTGAGCCAGGGAGCGCACTTGCGCAGGTAGGCGGGCACCGACCAGAGATCTCCGACGAGGTCACTAGCCTCGAGCATCGGCCACGCACGATTGAGGGTCCTGATCAGCTCCCGGTCCTGCAGCAGCGACCTCCGGAGCAGGTCGGGCGAGGCGTCGCTGTCGTCCTTGTCGATCAGGATCGTGAGCAGTTCCTCCCGGATCTGGTCACGCGCCTCGTTGTGCGGAGTACCTGGTTCCACTGCTTCGAACGCCGCCGCCCAGTCGTCGGCGCTCAGCCAGATGTCGGACCAGTGGGTCGAGACGGTCATCCCCTCGGTGGGCGGCTCCTCGTAGATGCCGACCGCCGGCTCGATCGCCTTCACCAGTTCCGCGGACGACTTCAGCAGGGCCACGCCCGGGTCGGTCTCGATCGCCGCTCCGGCTCCCTCGGCGACCAGATCCCGCAGGGTGCAGGTCTGTACGCCCTCCTCTCCCAGGCTGGGCAGGACATCGGCGACGTACGCCAGATAGGGCTGGTGCGGACCGACGAACAGCACGCCGCCCCGACGGTGACCGAGGCGAGGGTCGGAGTAGAGGAGGTAGGCGGAGCGGTGCAGAGCGACGACGGTCTTGCCCGTACCCGGACCACCGTCGACGACCAGAGCGCCGCGGGATCCCGCGCGGATGACGGCGTCCTGATCGGCCTGGATGGTGGCGAGCACATCGCGCATCCGGGCCGACCGGTTGCCGCCCAGGCCGGCGATGAACGCGGACTGATCGTCGAGCGCCGCGTGCCCTTCGAGCCCGTCTGCGGTGAACACTTCGTCCCAGTAGTCGCTGATCCGGCCGCCGGCCCAGCGATACCGGCGGCGGCTCGCCAGACCCATCGGGCTGGCGTGGGTCGCCGCGAAGAACGGCTCGGCCGCGGGGGAGCGCCAGTCGAGCAGCAGCCGGCGCCCGGTGCTGTCGGTGAGGCCGAGGCGTCCGATGTACACAGGCTCGGGACTGTCCGTACTGACGATGTGTCCCAGGCACAGGTCCAGACCGAAGCGACGCAACGCGCGCAGACGCCCCGTCAGCCGGTGGATCTCCGTGTCCCGGTCCATCGCCTCCCGGCCGATGCCGCCGGGAGCCCTGAGCTCGGCCTCGAGGCGGTCGGACAGTTCGGCGATCGCTTGCTCGAGGCTCTCCGCGATGGCCGCGAAGTGCTGCTCGTCGCGGTCGATCAGCCCCGGGTCGGCCTTGGGGGAGAGGCGGTCGGGAAGGTCGAACGCGCTGGTGGTCAGAGGGTTCATGTCATCAGCTCCGGTCCGCGGCCGCGGACGCTGTGCGTCCCACCACCGAATCGACGTGACCGCACGACCCATAAACCGACAACAGCACATGCACTTCGTGAATCCCCTATTTCTGCAGCTTCTGACCTCGGCCCGCGATTCTGCCCCACGACCGGGGCCTTGCCGCAAGCCCCCCAGTGCGTTATAAGTTGAAAGTGACAAGGAGTGGGTATTCCTCTTTGCCTTTCCTTGCAACCGGCTCCCGCGCCGTCGGCTTCGCGAAAAAATTCAAACTCATCGTGGCTTTTCCGCCGCCGGTATTCATCGCAGAGCGAGCGGGGTCTCGGATTCCACGCGGGACAGCTTGGCCGGGTTGCGGACGTAGTAGAGGCCGGTGATCTGGGCGTCCTCGACACGGATCGCCAGGACGCCGTCGATCTCGCCGTCCAGGCGTACGAGAAGCGCCGGGTTGCCGTTGACCACGGTGGGAGCGACGGTTATCGGGCGTTCGTGTTTGCCGAGAACACCGACCATGAAGCGGGCCACCTTCCCGGCGCCGGTGATCGGGCGCAGCGCGGCCTGCTTGAAGCCGCCGCCGTCGCTCACGATGACGACCTCCGGGGCGAGCACGTCAAGGAGGCCCTGCGGGTCCCCGGTCTCGAGTGCGCGCCGGAACGACTCCAGAGCCGCCCGGGTCTCGCCGGGGGAGACCACCTGGCGGGGGCGGCGGGCGTCGACGTGCCGGCGGGCGCGGTGGGCGATCTGACGGACGGCCGCGGGGGTCTTGTCGACGGCGGCCGCGATCTCGTCGTAGCCGACATCGAAGACCTCGCGCAGTACGAAGACGGCGCGTTCGGTCGGCGACAGCGTTTCGAGGACGAGCATCAGCGCCATCGACACACTCTCGGCGAGCAGGGCGTCCTCGGCCACGTCAGGCGCGGTGAGCAGCGGCTCCGGCAGCCAGGGGCCGACATACGCCTCCTTGCGGCGACTCATCGCGCGCAGCCGGTTGAGCGACTGCCGGGTCGTGATCCGGACCAGGTAGGCGCGCTGGTCGCGCACCTGCCCCAAGTCGACCTCGACCCACCGCAGCCAGGTTTCCTGGAGGACGTCCTCGGCGTCGGCCGCCGATCCGAGCATCTCGTAGGCGACGGTGAAGAGCAGGTTGCGGTGGGCGACGAAAGTCTCGGTCGCCGGGTCAGTGGCGTGGTCGGTCATCTCTCGAGCCCTTTCCTTCGCGGGCGGCCCCGGTTACCGAAGGCCTTCAAGTGTGCATCCACAGCAAGGTTTTTTCGTTCGACCGGACCGCCCACGAATGCCTGGCTAGGCTGCCCGTTCAGCAGTGACCGGCGCCTCGGCGCGCCTGGCCTCCAGCAGCTGACTGCGCTTGTCATCCCTGGCCCAGGCCCAGCTGAGCGAACCGGGCTTGCGTGCCTCGTCAGCCAGCTGCTTGACAGTGCCCCAGCAGACGAACGCCTTGATCTTCGCGCCAGGTCGGCCGCCGAGACAGAGCCTCATCGCGACGTCGTTCCTGTGGGCGAACTGGAAGATGCCGGCGCGACGACCCAGGCTGATGCACTGTCCGGCGAACCCCAGCTCGATGGGCGCGGGTTGCCCACCCGCGATCCGGCTGAGCACCGTGTCGGCGGCGTGCGCACCCAGAGGACCTGCGGCCTGGCAGCTCATTCGGAACGGCAGGTCCGACGGCGCCGCCGAGTCCCCGGCCGCGACGATGCGCACGTCGTCCACGCTCGTCAACGTCTCGTCCGTGAGCAGGCGGCCCAAGGCGTCCGTGCTCAGCCCACTGCGGGCGGCCAGGTCCGGCACGCCGAATCCAGCGGTCCAAATGGTCACCTTGCTCGGCAGCTCGCGGCCGCCACCGAGCCGCACGGCATCGCGCGTCACGGCCGTCACCTTCGCGTCGGGGCCTTCGAGTACGGTCACACCGAGCTTGGCCAGCCGCTTGGCAACCGAGCGCCGACCCCGAGGATGCAGATACGGGCCCAGCACCTCGCCGCACACCAGGGTCACGGTGCGGCCCAGCTCCGCCAGCTCGGCGGCGGTCTCGATGCCGGTCGGACCGGCTCCGACAACCGTCACCGCGGCCGTTGCAGGTGTGGCGTCCAGGACCGACCGCAGCCGCTCCGCCTCCTCCAGGCCGGCGATCGGATAGGCGAACTCGGCCGCTCCGGGCACGCTCGGGTCGGCGCTGCCACTGCCCACTGCGTAGATCAGGTAGTCGTAGCCGACCGTGTCGCCGGTCGCCAACACCACGCTGCGCCCGGCCGCGTCAATCCGTGCCACGGTGTCGACCACCAGCCGGATGCCCCCGGCCAGGACGTCTGTGTAGTCGACGACCGCGGCGTGGGACCCGCCCGCCAGTTGGTGCAGACGGATCCGCTCGACGAAGGCCGGGCGCGGATTGATCAGCGTCACTGTCACGTCGTCGCGCTGCGTCAGGCGATTGGCCGCCATGACACCGGCGTATCCGCCGCCGATCACGACCACATCGGTGTTCTCAGTCACGGTGTCTCCTTCGCTCCAAGGGGTTCGGGCACAAGACACCGCGTGATCGATCGCTGTGACAGCTTGTGAGGCAGCTCACTCCACAGGCGTGGGCTCGGCACGCGGAGTCCCTCACGGCCGGAGCCGACGCATCCGGGGATTCCGTGGAAGGGGCGCCAGCGAGTCGGCCCGGCTCGCGGTCAACGCGCGCTCGACGCGGTGGAAGCCGCGCCGAACCTGCCGGCCATCGCCACCACCCTCGTCGGCCTGAAGGCCGAAGGACCGCACGGCCCATCCGGCTGGGGGCCGGTAAGAACCGTGTCACCAGCCGCAAACGACGAGGATCGGGCTCGATGACGTGCAGGGAATCCATCGGCCGTACCGTTCGGGTTGGGCCTCAACCGAACCGGAGATTCCATGACCGTCACCGCCCACCTGATCGCCACGATCGCCATTCCCGCCGGACCGGGCGATGCCCCGCCGGGCATCGTGCGGTGGCCGGCCGGCCGCCGCCTGGTCATCCGGCGCACCGACGCCGAACTCATAGCCCACGACCTGGACCGGCTCCGCACCGATCTGGTAGCCGCGCCCGTACGCTTCCCGGCGCCCTGGCCCCGCAGCAGGAGTCAGCACGCCATCGGCCCCGCCCTGGACTTCGTGGTGTTCGCCGGCCCGCACGCCCTGCGGGCGGTGGGCCCCGGCGGTGAGGTCCGGTGGGAACACCCGCATCCCTGCTGGGAGTTGTCCTGCCTGGCCGTACACGCCTCCTACGAGGAGTACGCCGCCGACCCGGGCCATCGTGATCCCGCCATCGGCTCGTGCTGGATCAGCGCCGACGGCTCGACGGTGTGGGCCCACGTCCAGGGCGAGAAGGGCGAGGAGGAGTGGCTCGTCCTGGACGCCGTCGACGGCCGCGTACTGGCCCGTACGCGCACCGGGACCGGCACCCTCGGTTCGGAGCACCTGCCGCCCCCCGACCCCGGACGGATGGGCCTGAGCGTGGGCGAGGGCCAGGACGGCTCGCCGCTGCTGTGGGCGCGCTGGGACGGCCGGGAACTGACCGTGGACCGTATCGGCGACGACCTGTACATCCTGCTCGACGTCAGCCCGTCCGGCGACACCCTCCTCGCCGTCACCCACGGCGGGCCCGATCTGCTGGTCGGCCTCCGCGCCGACGACGGCTCCGAGGCCGCCGAACTGGAGTCCGAGACCCTCCCGCTGCACCCCGGGGCCGACCCGGACGAGGACACGGCCGAGGACACCCTCTGGGACTACGATGCCGGCTACGTCGACGAGGACACCGTCCTGGCCGCCACCACGGACACCGACGAGGAGTACGGTGCGGGCCGCCACTGGATCGTCGACGCCCCCGAGATGCGCCTGCGCGGGGAGGTGGTCTACCCCTTCCCGAACACCGGCCGCGCGACCGCCCTGGGCGACGGCACCTGGCTCACCTTCGACGACGACGGCAGCGCCGTGCACCAGTGGCGGGTGAGCTGAGCGCCGCCGCTGATCCGGTACCCCGCACCGTCCCGTTGCCAGTGGCCGACGAGTCCCGAGCCGGATACGGCTGCTGCAAGGATGATCGGATGAGATCCGAGACCGCGTACCACGGTGACATGGGTAAGTATTTCGCCGCCCTTGCTACAGACCATGCCTACAACGCGCATACCGATCGGCCGGCCATGCTGAGGCTGGCAGGTGACGTAACCGGACTAAGGATCCTGGATCTTGGATGTGGGGCCGGCCACTACGCAGCCGAACTGCTGAAGTCGGGGGCCGTGCAGGTCGTCGGCGTCGAAGGGAGCGAGACCCTTTTGCACGCTGCGCGGGAGCGTCTCGGAGACGGCGCCATCTTGCACCACCACGACCTGGAGGAGCCGCTGGCCTTCCTGGGGGATCAGTCGTTCGACCTGGCCGTGATGGCCCTCGTCTATCACCACATCGACGCACGCGGACAACTGCTCGCCGAGATCAGGCGCGTACTGCGGCCCGGCGGCATCTTGCTGGTCTCGACGACCCACCCCACCAGCGACTGGACGTACTTCGGGGATTCCTACTTCGCCGATGAGCGGGTTGAGCTCGCCATCGGGGATGGATTCGCCATCAGTTACTGGCGCATGACGCTGGAGAGGTTTCTCGGCGAGCTTCTCGGTGCCGGGTTCGTGCTGGAAAGCCTGGTGGAGGCGCGGGCCACAGAGGCAGCTCGGCTGGTTGACCCACGTCGCTATGACAAGACCCACAGCCAGCCGTCCTTCCTGGCTGTGAGGCTCCGGCGCCCGTAGGAGCGGGTGCTTTTGCCGGCGAGGGGGTCAGGTGGTGGCCAGCAGCAGGTCCTCTCCGCTTGACGGGCGGAGGCCGTCGGTGCGATCGGCGAAGTAGCGCTCGGCGAGCAAAGCCCCCGACACGTGGTGGGCGTCGGCGAGGCCGGCTTCGCGGGCCAGTGCCAGCATCCTCTGCGGGGTGTAGAAGCTGATGAAGGGTGTTCCGGATGCTCGCGCACCTTCCGCACTCGCCCGGAGGCCGGGGCGATCGGCGTCGTCGATGAGTTCGGTCGGCAGCAGGAACGTCATGGCGAGTGTCGAGCCGGGGGCGAGCCCGGCGATCTGGCGCAGGGTGGCGACGGTGGCGTCTTCGGTGAGGTACATGGTGACGCCGGTGGAGACGATGACCGCCGGTCGGCCGGGATCGAAGCCGGCAGCGGCCAGTTGCTCCCACCAGGACGCGTTCGCCTCGAAGTCGACCGGCACCAGGTGCAGCCATTCCGGGATGCCGTGGCCGAGTTCGACCAGGCGGTGGCGCTTCCAGGCCTGGGGGCCGGGCTGGTCGACCTCGAAGATCCGCAGGCGGGAGGCGATCTCCGGCTTGCGCTGGGCGAAGGTGTCCAGGCCGGCTCCCAGGACGACGTACTGGGTGACGCCGCGGTCGGCCTGCTCGGCGATCAGGTCCTCGATGAAACGAGCGCGGGCCACCATGGCCGCCCGGAACCCTCTGGTGGCCTGCTGGTCCATGTCCGGGCGGTCGCGCCAGCCATCGCCGGGGCCCACCAGCCGCAGGCCGATCTCGTCCTCGACCACGTGCGGGGGCAGGTCGACCTGGACGTGCATCGCCCGCCAGAGGGCAGTCCGCACCGCGGTGCTGTCCGGCGCCCCGATGTGCTCGTCCTGCTCGTCCGCCATGGTGTTCCCCTTCGCCGTGGTCAGTTCTTGGCGGGAGCGGGAGCCTGGAGGCTCCACAGGCGCCCGTCGGGGTCGCGGACCGTCATCTCCCTGGTCCCGTAATGGGTGTCCTCGAACGGCGTGACAACCTCGACGGCCGGATCGGGACGGAACGCGTCTGCGTCCGGCACCTTCAGCACGATCCGCGTCTGGGGCTCCCGGTCCTCGGGGACCTCGGCGATGAACACGCAGGGACCGTCGCCATTGCGGAGCTGGCCGGAGTTGTGGTCCGTCGCGAACTCCAGCTCGTAGCCGAGCGTCTGGAAGAACTTCGCCGCCTTCCCCCAGTTGTGAGTCGTCAGGAACACGGCCTCGATTCCCTCGGTCGTCATGTCAGGTCTCCTGCTCAGTCGATTGCTGTCCGTGCCCTTGGGCCTCGTCGAGGTAGGCGCGCAGCGCGTCAGCGACCAACGCCGACAAAGACATGCCCGACTCGATGGCGCGGTACTTGACCTGCTTGATCAGCCCGATCGGCAGGTACACGTTGAACTGCTTGACTTCCTCATCACCCACAAGCCGATGCTAGCATCCTAGCAAGCTAGGTCCGCTTACGGCGCCGAGTCGGTCGGCTTTTGACGGGCGGAAATCCCGGTGAGGATGAGGTCGATGCCGGCGAGGAACTCGACTCGGTCGTCGTGACCGCGTAGTTGGTCTGCGACGTTTCGGGTGAACGCGTACTCGTCGGGATCGAGGTTTGCCCATGCGGCCGAGACGGCGTTGAGGAACTCGGTCCGGTTGGTGTCCGGCTGGTGTTCGCGGGCGTTGGCTGCGTTCTGCCCGCCGACTCCGAGGATGTAGTTCAGTAGCGCGGACGCGGCGGTGAACTGGGCGGTGTGGGGTACTCCGAGCGCTTGGACCTGGCGTCCGAGGTGCTCGAAGACCCGCAGCAGCGGTGTCTGCGACGGGCTGCGGGCGAGTTGCGTGCCGACCCACGGGTGGGCGTCGATCGCGTCGAACACGCCGAGTGCGAGGGCGCGGATCGCTTCCTGCGGCGTTGTGTCGGCAGTGTCGGCGGTGTCGGCGGTCATGGCGCCGGCGACGACGGCGTCGGTGGCGGCGTTGAGGAGTTCGTTCTTGCCCGTGATGTGCCAGTAGATCGCACCGGGCCCAGTGGCGAGACGCTCGGCCAGTGCGCGGAAGGTGAGTCCGCCTTCGCCCGCCGCGTCGAGAAGCCCGATCGCAGCCTCGACGATGCGCTCCCGGGAGAGCGGTTCCTCTCGTCGCTCCGGACGACGCGTCCTGGTTGCCATGCGTACATCCTGGCACACGACTGGAACCCTGTTCCATCTTGACATCTCTGGAACGCCGCTCCAGGCTGGCATTGGAACGGCATTCCAGAGATGCCCCGCCGGGTGTCCGCCCGGCAGGCGTGCGACACGTAAGGAACCACCATGACCACTGACGTCACGATCATCGGCGCCGGGCTCGGAGGACTGACCCTCGCCCGCGTCCTGCACGTCCACGGCATCCCGGCGACGATCTACGAGGCGGAGCCCTCACCGGCCGCCCGCACGCAGGGCGGGATGCTCGACATCCACGAATACAACGGCCAACCGGCTCTCCAGGCGGCAGGCCTGATCGACGAGTTCCGCAGCCTCATCCTGGAGGGCCGCGAGGCGACGCGGGTCCTCGACCGGCACGGGACCGTTCTGCTTGACCAACCCGACGACGGCACCGGTGGACGCCCCGAGGTGCAGCGCGGCAAGCTGCGACAGGTCCTGCTCGACTCACTGCCCCCCGGCGCCATCCGGTGGGGTCACAAGGCCAGCAGTGCCCGTTCCCTCGGCAACGGCCGCCACGAGGTGACCTTCGCCGACGGCACCACCGTCGTCACGAGCCTGCTGGTCGGCGCCGACGGCGCGTGGTCACGAGTCCGGCCGCTGCTCTCCGACGCCACACCCGAGTACGTCGGCACGTCCTTCATCGAGACCTACCTGTTCGACAGTGACACCCGCCACCCGTCCAGCGCCAAAGCGGTCGGCGGCGGCGCGCTGTTCGCGCCCGAACCGGGGAAGGGGATCCAGGCTCACCGGGAGAGCGGCGGAACACTCCACACCTACGTCGCGCTCAACAAGCCGCAGGACTGGTTCGCCGGTATCGACTTCACCGATCCCGCCGCGGCCACCGCGCGGATCCTGCAGGAGTTCGACGGCTGGGCACCGGAGCTCACAGCACTGATAACCGACGGTGAGACCGCACCGGTTCTGCGGACCATCCACTCCCTGCCCATCGGGCACCGGTGGGACCGCCTGCCCGGCGTGACCCTGATCGGCGACGCCGCCCACCTGATGTCCCCGTCCGGCGAAGGCGCCAACCTGGCCATGTACGACGGCGCCGAACTCGGCAGGGCCATCGCCGATCACCCCGATGACGTCGAGGCCGCGCTGAGTGAGTACGAGCAGGCCCTGTTCCCCCGCAGCGCCGCGGCCGCCACCGAGTCCGCCGACACTCTCCGGCTCTGCTTCGACGACAACGCACCCCAGAGCCTGATCAACATGTTCACCGGACACGAGTAGCCCCAATAAGGCATTCGCCGTCGCGTGGGCCTAGGTCGCCGCCTACCCGGGAGTGGTGAGGCGGGCCCGCCACAGGTCGCGCAGCAACGCGATCTCGGCCATGTGGTGGATGAACTCGAGGTTGGCCCCCGCCAGCACGGCAACGAACGGATCGTCGGGGTCGGAGCCGTACGGGTACTGCGAGAAGCCGACCGTGTCGAGCTGCTCGTCGGTGACGGCGGCGACGCTGTCGCGCCAGCGGTCGATCACCGCCCAGAACCGCTCGAGTGTCAAGGCGGCGGAGGGGCTGAAGTCGACCATCAGCTTCGGGTCCTGCAGCCGTTCACCGAAGGCCCACTCCCATCCGCCCGCGAACTGGAAGTGAAGGTGCCCCAGCCGCCACGCGATGGTCGTGACCAGCGTTGCGTCGGGCTCCGGCGCACCGGTGTGGGCGAGGATCTGCTCGACCCGCTCGACACTCACGCTCCAGTCATCGGCGATCTTGGCGACGCTCATGCCGCCGGCCGCCTGACGGGCGACCTCGGCGTACTCGTTCGCCGGGATGTCCGGGGCGCCCAGGTCAAGCACCCACTCGCCCGGCCCGAACGCCCTGGGCGTGGCCGCCTCGCCCCGGCGCCGGATCGACCAGGAACCGGGCACCGGCTCCCACCGGTACTCCTCGTCGCTGAGCCCCGTCAGCCGCACCTGGGCCATCTCCCTGGCCTTGTCGAACTGGTCGAGCAGCAAGCCCAAGCGGTCGGTCCGCGCGCGCTCTGTCTCCATGCCTGGCTCCCTTTGCGGTCGCGTCTCGTACCTCACTGCGCTCAGGTGGAAATTAACGGCTCACCTCACGGGGCGCGACCGAATTCCTCGCCCACGAAGCGGTGGACGAACAGGTGGCGGCGGTCGCCGACCTGACCAGCGACGACGAGGTCGCCGCCCAGGAGGTCACCACGGACCTGCTGCGCCACCCGGCAGTGGCAACTCCTGCGTGATCGGAAGCAGTTATTCAGCCGGAACTGATGGGTTGCCTGCTCGTTGATCGGGTGTGATCGAGGGTGGGGACATGCGGCGTCTCCCGCCCGCTGCGCAGGAGGATCTGCGGTTGCGGGTGGTGAGCGCGCTGGAGTCGGGGCGGGTGCGGACGTACGGCCAGGCGGCGGAGATGTTCGGGGTCTCCGAGCGGTCGGTGGGCACGTGGTGGCGGGCCAGCCGCACCCGTGGGAGGCAGGCACTGCTCGCGGCGGTGCGTACCCCTCGGGCGCGCAAAGGGGAGTTGATCGACGAGTCCGCTCGTGGAGCCGTCCTACGGGCGATGCGTGATTACACACCGGTCGACCTCGGGCAGAGCGGGGTGATGTGGACCCGCGCCTCGGTGCGGACCCTCATCCGGTTGGTGTGTGGGGCGTCGATGACCGAGCGGGGTGTGGGCAAGTGGCTGCGCCGGCACGGCTTCACCCCGCAGCGGCCCGCCCGCCGCTCCTACCGGCAGAAAGACGACGAGGTCAGCCAGTGGCTGGAGGAGGAGTATCCGGCGATCCGGGCCCGGGCGAACGGGGAGAAGGCCGAGCTGGTCTGGGCTGATTAATGAGGTCTGTGCTCGGACACCGCCCCGCCGGGACGCTCGTGGGTCCCGGCCGGGCAGACCCCGCTGGTGCGGGTGAACGGCCGCCGCTTCAGGGCCAACGTCATGTCGGCCGTCGCCTCCCGAGGGGCGTTGTGGTTCACCGTCTTTTCCGGCAGGTTCACCTCGCAGGTGTTCTGCGCGTTCCTCGACCGCCTTGCCTGGCAAGTCGGCCGCAAGGTCCACGTGATCGCAGACCGGCACCCGGTCCACCGCAGCAGAAGCGTCCGGGCCTGGCTTGCCGAGAACGCCGAGCACGTCGAACTGCACCTGATGCCCGGCTACAGCCCCGAACTGAATCCCGACGAATTTGCTGAACGCTGATCTGAAGCACCACGTCCACGCAGCCCGAGCCACCTCGACCGACGATCTCGCACACGAAGCCCGCCGCTTCCTGCGCCGACGCCAGAAGCAACCCCACATCGTCTGCAGCTACTTCGCAACCCGCCACGTCCGCTACACGATCCAGTAGGAAACCCACCAGTTCCGGCTCAACAGAAAGCCCTGGTCAGCCCCGCTCTCACTTCCCATGTCCCGGAACGACCGCGCTTCGACGCTCATCAAACTGATAGTGGGCAGGTCGGCGGGCGGATCAACTCTCATCTTCAGCAGCGGCTCTCACGGGCGAGGAGCCTTGGTCACGCCACGGCTGCCGGTTCGTGCGAGGGCTGTAACAAACGCGGGATGCCGGTGACCCGGCTCCCCGAGTGGCAAGAATAGCCATGTCGCTTACATATCGACCGGCTCCGAGTCGGTCACGGGGGAAGAGGAAACGGCATGAACTCAAAGACGGTCGGGGCCGGTTCATCGCGTCGGGGCCTGCGCGGCGCCGTCCTGGGCGCGACCCTGGTCGCGGCTCTGTTGACGGCCACCGCCTGCCAGCCCTCCGGGGGTGACGACAAGGCAGCCGCATCGCCGACCGCCGCCCCCTCGGGTTCCGCGTTGGCCGGGGGGGCGGCGGAGAGCACCGAGCCCTCGGGCGACTCCGGGACCGGCAGCAGCAGCCCGACGGGCGCGGGGACCGGGGACAGCGGCGAGACCGGCGGCGGTAACGGCACCGCGTACGCCGACTGCGAGGCCACCGGGCTCAACACCGCGGTCGAGCTTCAGGACGGCCCCGGGGAGACCCCCCGCCACTTCCTGCTGACCGTCACCAACAACACCAGGAGGCCGTGCGTCCTCAACGACGCGCCGCAGGTGCGGCTCAAGGCCGGCAACGACGCCCCGATCGTCGAGACGCTCGGAGAGCCGGACACCGAACCCGTCGTCGTCGAGGGAGGCGGCAAGGCGTACGCCGGCCTGTACGTCTTCGGCAACGACGAGGGCGGCGAGGCGGAGTACGACCAGTCCGACCGTTTCACCGCCACCCTGGTCGCCGGCGAGGGCACCGAACTGAGCGGCACGCTCATCTTCGACCTGCCCGACGGTCTCGACACCGTCTCCGTCGACGACGCGGCGCGGTTGAACGGCTGGGCCGGCACCGAGGGACTGGCGATGCGCCCGATCATCCAGCTCTGAGAAGTGGCGCGGGGACCGCCGCACGCCCTCGCCGGGGGCGGGACGACGGCGGTCCCCGCGGGAGACACGGGCCCGGGTCAGAGCCAGTCTCCGCGTCCGCGGCGTTGAGAGCCGCCGTCGAAGATGCGAGTCGCCATGCTCGCCGACCTGCCCACTGTCGATTTGACGAGCGTCGAAGCATGGTCGTTCCGGGGCATGAGAGAGGCAGGCACTGCTCACGGCGGTGCCTGCCCCCCGGCGGGCGAAGGGGAGTTGATCGACGAGTCCGCTCGTGAAGCCGTGTGATCGCAGACCGGCACCCGGTCCACCGCAGCAGAAGCGTCCGGGCCTGGCTTGCCGAGAACGCCGAGCACGTCGAACTGCACCTGATGCCCGGCTACAGCCCCGAACCGAATCCCGACGAATTTGCTGAACGCTGATCTGAAGCACCACGTCCACGCAGCCCGAGCCACCTCGACCGACGATCTCGCACACGAAACCCGCCGCTTCCTGCGCCGACGCCAGAAGCACCCCCACATCGTCTGCAGCTACTTCGCAACCCGCCACGTCCGCTACACGATCCAGTAGGAAACCCATCAGTTCCGGCTCAATACCTCACGTGGCTGAAAGGCTTTGGACCAGTCGTAGCGACGGTTCATCTCCGGGCAAGTGCTCCCCCGAGCCGCGCACATCAGAGATCATGAAGCATGCGCCCGGATGACTGGCACCTCACCGAAGACGTCGACGACTTTCTCGCCCGAGCCGGAGACTTCCTGCGCTCGCGCCCCGTCATGCACAACACGCCGCTGACAATGCTCGAGAAACTGCGGACACGTGGTGCGGACGCATACGGCGTCGAAGCCACCGTCTTCGGGCGACTGGAGTCAGGGGGCGAGGTCCGCGCCATCTTCTACCGCACTCCGCGTGGCCGTCTGACCCTCACCACCCTCTCCCCAGAGCAGGCCGACACCCTCGCCGCCCACCTGGCCGCCCTCGGCCACCCCTTCTCCGGCGTCACCGCGGACCACGACACCGCCACCGCTTTCGCCGACGCATGGCAGCGGCGCACGGGCGCAGCGCCGGTACGCGACTGGTGGGGCCGCCTCTACCGACTCGGCACGCTCACCCCGCCCGAGCCGGTCCCAGCGGGCCGGGGCCGCATCCTGGGCGAGCGGGACCATGAGCACCTCATGCGCTGGTGCCGTGAGTTCGCCGCGGACGTCGGGGAAGTCGTCTCCATCGGCGCCGCTTCCTGGGCCGGCACCCGCTTCGCCGAGAAGCGCTATACCTTCTGGGAGACCCCGGACGGCACGCCCGTCTCCATGGCGGGTGCGAACCCGATGGTCGCCGGCCAGGTCCGGGTTGACCCCGTCTACACCCCAGCCCATCTCCGAGGTCGCGGCTATGCGGGCGCTGTGACGGTCGAGGTGAGCAGGGCCGCGCTGGCCGCAGGCGCGACGGACGTCGTCCTGTTCACGAACCCGGCCAACCCCACAAGCAACGCCCTCTACCAGCGAATCGGATACGTCCCGGTCGCCGACTTCACCGGGTACAACCTCTCCTGCAACGCAGCGGAAGCCGGTTAGGACCGGTCTGCGGCGTGGGGAGAATGAACCATGAGGTTCCTGAAGCGGCCCAACCGCCGAGCCGAACACGTTGATTACGTTCCCGATGACGACGATGAGGACGACGACGAGTCCGCCTGCGGTGGCTACGTGATCAGCATCGAGCCGCAGACACCGACAATGACGCTCGTGGAGCCAATTCGGACCATGCGCTCGGAGGAATTCTCGGTCTCTGTCCCTTCACAAGAACTGGAGCCAGGCGTGAACTACCTCCTCGGCGGACCCGGGGAGCCGACATGCGAGGTGGTTCAGGTCGCGGTGGACGAACCGTTGCCGGGCCAGCGCCGGCTCATTCAGCGAGGCAGGTTCAGGACCGTCGCCTCTGCTCATCCGGCGGGCACATTGGTCACGCCGGTCACCGCTGAACGCATCGCGGACTGGTCGCAGTGGATGCCAGTCGGCGGTGCCGAGTAGCGTGTCATCGGAATTCTCCGATTGTGCTGCGCACGGGCGTGATGATCTCGTCGGTGAGCCATCGCACGACCTGTGAGGGATAGGGGCTCCGCAGGCTCAGCACGATGTGCGTCACGCCTGCGGCGATGAGCTCCGTGATGGCCTTGCGGTCGGTGGCCGGGTCGTCGTAGGAGACGATGTACTGCACGGAGCGGGTGATCGTCCGCGGATCACGGCCGATGGCGGCGCAGTGGTCGTCCAGAACGGCACTGCGCTCGGTGATGTAGTCCAGCGTGTTGTGCGGCGGTCCGGGGATGTTCCAGATGTCGGCCTGCTCGGCGACCAGGCGGAGCGTCCTGTTTCCCCAGCCGCCGATCAGCAGGGGCGGACCTGGCTGCTGGACTGGTTTCGGCTCGTTGTGATTGCCGGTCAGGGTGTAGTAGCGCCCGTGGAAGTCGAAGACGTCCCGCGTCCACATGCCGCGGAGGATGGTGATGGTTTCCTCCAAGCGGGCGATGCCTTCGGCAGGCGGGACGAGCGTGAGGCCGTAGGCCGCGTACTCCGCGACGGCCGGGTTCTCGCCGGCGATGCCGCCCGCGTTGGGTGGCTGCACGGTGCCGCCCACGCCGAGGCCCATGATCAGGCGGCCCCCGGAGATCACGTCGACTGTCGTGGCGATCTTGCCGAGGACAGCGGGCGGCCGGATGCGATTGCTCGTCACGAGCAGGCCCAGGCGCAGCCGCTGGGTCCTGGCGGCCAGGGCGCTCAGCAGTGTCCACCCTTCGAGGATCTGCCCGTCCTTCGGGCCGGCGATCGGCATGAGGTGGTCCCACAGCCAGGCGTCCGCGATGTCGGGCAGGTCGTCGGCCTCCTGCCACACGCGGAGGATGTCCTGGTAGGGGACCCGCATCGGGGTGGTCTTGATTCCGAATGTCACGGAGGGGAGGTGCCGGTCGGACATGGTTGCCACGCGCCCTTCGAGTCGACGCGCCACCGTTGACGGCGACGCCGTCATCACCGTAGCGGATCGTCAGCATAGCTGACTATCAGTCTCTGGATACGCTGTGGCCATGACTCGTGACGCACCGCCCGAGGTCCTCTCCTCGCGCCTCGGTTATCTGCTCAAGCACGCGTACCTGCGGTTGACCGAGGAGTCCGCACGGGCCTTGGCGCCGCACGGAATCGACGGCCGTGAGCTGGCGGTTCTCGCCGTCCTCGACGCGCATGACGAGCTGTCTCAACTGGAGGCGGCGGGCAAGCTGGGCATCGACCGCACGACGATGGTGGCCCTCGTCGACGCTTTGGAGAGCAAGGAGTTCGTCGAGCGGCGCCGCAGTCCCCAGGACCGACGCAAGAACATCGTGCAGCTGACGCCGGTGGGACGGGAGCGCCTTCGCGATGCCGAATTCGCCCGCCAGGAGATGGAACGTGGGTTCCTCGCCCCGCTCTCCAGCGCAGACGCCACGTGCTTGGTCCGCGCCCTGCAGTCCCTCGTCGGTGCCCCGACGAGTTGACCCCGTTCGAAGCGGGCTCCGGCGCGGCCCGGCCCTCTTCCGTTCTGGTCGGCGCGCGGGTACCCGTCACGTCACTTGCGGACCGGGTCGATGAACGTTCCCGGGTGGGTGGCGCCGTCCTGCTTCAGAACGGGACCGAATCGCCAGGGCAGGTCGTAGGAGGTGCGCTGGTTCGGTGCGGTGATGACCACGGTGGTCGGCCTGAACGCGGCGGAGTCGCCGCTGTGCCAGACCAGGTAGGTGATGGTGAAGTGGGCGGATGCACCGCCGGCCACGGTGACGGTGTGCGGTGTGGTGCCAGCGCGTTGCAGCGACCACTGCTCGCCGCTGTTGACCAGGTCGACGCCGGGGAAGCCGTACATCGAGCAGGCGTGCCCGCTGTTGTTGGTGAGCGCCACGGTGGCCTGCATCTGGTCGCTGCCGCCGGAGGGGGCCGCTTTGGTGCCTGCCCAGGAGTAGCCGAGCTGCGAGGCCTGGCAGGCGGGTGCCGAGCCACCGGCCGCCGCGTTGGTGCCGGAGCTGCCGCCCGTGGTGCCGCCCGTGGTGGTTCCGGTGGTGGCGGAGTCGCCGGGTGCGGGGGTGGCGCTGGTGGTGGCGGGCGTCGGCGAGGTGTCGCTGAGGGTGCCGTTGATGTTGCCGTTGCAGGCGGTGAGCAGAGCGGTCAGGGCGGCGGCGCCCGTCAGGGCCATGGCGCTCTTGCGGAGACGGAGGTTGGCGTGACGGTTCGGCATGGGGTCCCCACAGTGGTTGTGTTCCGGTCTTGCGTCCGGCTCTGTGCCGGACACAAGGTTCGATGCGGCGCGCTGTGGGGGAGTTCGGGGATTGTTGTCACGGGCCGGTCGTGGTTCTGTCCCGTCTGTCACGGGGAGTGTCACGAGCCCGTGACACTCCCCGTCCGGCCGGCTTCGTGATCCGCGTCCGCGACTCCAGGTCCACAGCCGCCTTCGGCGCTTTGATGGCCGGCGCCGTGGGGCTGAAGGGACCACCGGGGATGGTGCAGACTCTGGTGACCTGGCGGATGCTGGTGGATATCCGGTTCCGGCTGCTTGCTTGGGGCTCAGGCGGCTGTCGGACCAAGGTGATGGGTCCGGTGGACTGATGAACGAGCGGTCGCGGGACCGCAACACGTTGCTCGGCCTGTCCGGGCCGTGACTCTCCGGCCACCACACGGCGGGCCGTGTTGAGCCGTTGACCTGCTCTGCCCAGGGAAGGGCCTCACGCCAACCAGGTCGCCCGCAGTACCGGTGATTCCATTCCGCGACAGTACGGGCCGGCCGAGATGCCTGGCTCGGCCATCCCAGGCGTGTGTCCCGGCGCGACACACATCAAACGCTCGATCCAACGCCTGGCTCTGCTGCTCCGTCAGGATCAGGATACGGACCTTCCCTGGTACGGCGCACGAACAGCGGGCGCCCATACCCTCAGGTGAGGGCGACCGGTCCCTGGGTGGCCTTGATGTGCTGCATGCCGGACAGTTTCCGTACGAAGAGGATCGCGAAGACCGCCGAGGCGACATCCAGCAGGTCCGACGCGCTCATCACGGCGGAGGCCTGCTGAATGGCGTCCGCCTCTTCGGCAGTGTCGTAGACGTTCCCGGCGATCCGCCCGAGCACCGTGGACGCGATCCACAGTGACCACCACAGGTTCAGTGGTGCCTGCGAGGCCTGACGCCAGGATCCGTCCGGCGCGGCCTGGGTGCTGGCGTCCCAGATCTCGCGGGCGATCCGGCGCGGCAGGAACAGGTTGCCGATGGGCACGAACCAGGAACCGATGGCCCATCCCCGGCCCTTGGTGAACGCGTGGGGCGCGAAGACCTCGGCGTTCACCCGCGTCCGGTGGAACCAGACGATGAACACCACGGCCGTGGCGAGCAGCGTCAGGATCTGCAAGAGCGCTGACACCCCGTACAGCGCGTCGCCCCGGTCCCTGTCCGCCTGGGTCACTGCGCCGGCGCCGTCGGACATGATCCGGCCCATCAGCGAGTACATGTTGAGGTCGGCGAGGACCGCGAAGACATCGACCGCGATGACGACCGAGAGCAGCACCGTGACAGCCGTCGCCAGGCCGTTGGGCGAACGGAGCACCGGGCCACCGGGCATGGGAACAGCAGGACCGTACGACACGAGCGAGAACCCCCCCACGGGTTACGGAAGCCCCCGCCGACGGGCGGGTGCCGAAGGAAGATACGCCGGGCCGGTGCAACCGGTCCACAGGGATTCGGGGCGCGAGCGGTCAGCTGCTGCAGCTCGCGATTTACGCTGAGCACGAGCGTGCTTTCCCCGCTGACGTTCGCAGCGTCGGCCTACTCGGCCTGAGCGTCGGTGAGGCCGCGGACCGTGATCAGCAGCAATTCCCGCTGCTCCGAGAGCGCACGCAGCAGTTCACCGCGCTCGCCTGGAAGAAAAGGGACTGGATTGTCCGGCGAAGTGGCCACGGGCTGACGGCAGGAGGCCGTGAGGCCAGTAACTGTCCTCACGGCCCCGCCTGAGGTCGCTTGTGATGATTCCGCCGGGTCAATCGGCGACGATGCGGCCCTTGTCCTCGACCTGCCGGCGTACGAGGTAGACACCCGGGGCGTGGCCCATGGCTCCGTGTTCGGGATGCAGGACATAGGCGGTCGCGCTGTCGTGGACGGTGAAGCAGCCGACGTCGGCGCCGCCGTTGGGTATCGGTGCCCAGGTTACCGGGCCGTCGGCCACGAGCAGGTGGGTGTGGGCACCGTCGCCGGATGACACCAGGGGTATTCCGGCGACGGGGACCTGCTTGCCGCCCTTCGGCGGCTTGTACCCGATGAGGCCGACCGGGATCAGTCCGACGTCGCCCTGACGCTGCAGACCCGAGGAGACCGGGATGGCGGCCTGCCGGTCGAGGTGTTCCAGGACGTCGACTCCCGCGAGGGCGGTGACGTATCCGAGGGTGGGCTGTTGCTGGGCCATGGGGCTCTCCGATTCAGGTGGCGCGTGCCAGGGTGAGGTACTGCTCGCGGGTGAGGCCGAGCATGCCGGCCGCCGCGGTGACGGGATCGGGGGCGTCGACGGGCACGATGAGCCCGTACTGGCGGCGGGTGCCGTCGCGCTCGGGCGAGGCGTTGGTGCACAGCAGGACCCGTACGACGGAGGGGAGCATCGACCCGGTGGGCAGGTCGTAGAGGGCGAGTTGGTAACCCGGGTTGCCGGGGTCGGGCTCGCTGGAACCGACCTGACGCAGGCCTGCGGCGGCGATGAACTCGGCCCAGCCCATGCGTTCGATCGCGGCGCGGCGTATCTCGCTGTTGTCCTCCTGCAGGATCCGGGCAGCGTCCCAGCACCCGTCAATCAGGGCGCCGGGAACCTCCCTGCCGTGCCAGGCATGGATCACCCAGCCGTCGGGCCACACAGCCGCCGGTCCGTCGGCGCAGTGGAGACGGCCTTGGGCGTCCCGCCGCAGGACGTCGGGGCGGGGGGTGAGGACGGCGTAGTCGCGGTAGGCCCACCACAGGCCCGCGTGCCGGGTCACCTGCCGCTGGGCGTGGAGGGGATCCAGACCGGTGACGCCGATGAGTTCCATGGCGTCGGCCCACGCGAACGACGTCACGGAGGACCCTTGCGGAAATTCGTACCGCCAGCGTTGAGGCAGCCGGAACAGTGGCATCTCGGGTACCGGGGAGATGTCTGCCTGGGTGGCCACCTGCGCAGCCAGTTCGTCCTGCACCCGAGGCTGAGACCACGGCTCGGGTTTCCTGCCGCTGGCCGGCCACACCATCGCGCTCTGCGCCACCATCCGCCAGGTCTGCCCGGGGGACTGCTCTTCCACGACCGTCGTCACCACTCGCTTGTCCGCCGCAGGGGTCACCTGGGCCTCGACCCGGTCGTAGATCTCTGGGTGGAGGAACTCCTTCGATCTGGTGCGCAACTGCCCACGTATCCGCCGACGGAACCGGGCGCGCACCCGGGCAAGCCTTCCTCCCGTCACCGAGGCGATGATCCCGGGAAGCACCGCCTGCCCGATCAGGCCGGCCCATGGGGAGCCGAGCCAGACGATGAACCGTGGGGGCGGCAGCCCGAGGCCCCGATAAACCGCCCGGACCCCGTCCTCGGCGGCAGCGCGATCACCCGGCCCGGTCGCCCAGTCGACCGCGTCCCAGTCCTTCCCCATCTCACGGATGATCGTTTCCTGCTCTTCGGTGAACCCCGTGATCCACCTGCTGGATGCCATGGCCACACCCCCCGGAGACGTACGGTCATTCTGCCCCGGTCGATGCCTCTGTGATCGTCCAACTTCCCGATACCCAGACCGGATTGCCTCGGGTCATGACGACACCGCACTTCAATGCCGTGCGGGTGTGTCCAGTCACGGCTCTGTCCCGTAATCGATGGTTGCACTCCGTGGTGGTCGCCGGAGGAGGATGCGGTGGCGAAGGGAGGCGTCGTGCCTTCGGCTTCGGTGTCCTTCCCGCCGCTGTCGGGCGTCTGGGCATCGCCACGACGGGGATCGGCATCGTCTGGCTGGTGCACGCACGCACCAGGTCGTATGCCGCGGCGGTCTCGTCACCGGCGGATTCGCTGTCGCGGACGCCGTCGTCGGCCCCAACTCGGGTGCCTTGTCGGGAGCCGGGCGGGGAGTTCTGGGGTTGGGCCGGGCGCACCCTGGGAGCCCCGGCCCGGACCGCGAATGGATCGCGCTCGGCGTCTTCGCCCGGCTCAAGCAGGTCGCGCTGGCCTCCTACGATCGGATCGTCGGCCTCGTGCTCGACCAGATCGCCATCGATGGATCCATCACCAAGGCACCGGGTGGCGGTGAGGTCGCCGGACGTTCACCAGTCGACCGTGGCAAACAGGGCCTCAAACGCTCAGGCATGACGGATGGTTACGGAATTCCGCTGGGCCGCGTGCTGGCCGGAGCGAACCGTCACGACTCCCCGCTCCTCGCCTGGACCCTGCTCGACGAGCGCGGCCTGCACGGCCGCATCGCGCACAAGGGTGGGAAAGCACCGATGCAGGCAAGTCAGAGGTGGCAGGTCGAAAGGACCCACGCCTGGCAGAACGCCCGTCGACCCCGGCTACACCGCCACCGACCTCAACGGCCACACGGGCACCCACACCGTCGAGGAGGGAGCGGAGATCATCGTCCGCATGGCCTCGATCGGCGCCGACGGCCCGACCGGCGGCTTCTTCGACAAGACCGGCCCGGTCGTCTGGTAACGATCCGGTCGCTGATGCGTGGGCCATGGCAGCCCAGCGGATGGGGCAGGGCGTAAGCCGGCCGCTCAGGCAACAGCGCGGCAAATTGGTCCCAGAGCGGTTCGGTCAGCCACGAAGGCGGGACAGGCACAGGTCTCGCCGTTGATCACAGAGCGTTGCAACTCCAGGATCACCAAGATCTGTGCCGGCTTCGCTGACAAGGGCGCCCCGCGCCCATCCGCGCAACCTCTTAGTCCTCCGCAGAACCGACGGTCGACCAGGGTTTTGGCTCTGCCGGTTTGACGGCTCCTCGCTGATCCCACCTGCCCTTGACCAGCTCCGCGAGCGGCCCCAGGTTGTGCCAGGGGAGGTGCCGGGCCTGCTGGCCCGCATCGACGGCGACGCGCCGGACCGGGCCGTGGGCGGCCGGCTCGCCCCCCGCCGCCCCGAGAGCTCCGGAATGCGCGGGCTGTCAGTGGACGGGAAGAGCCTGCGTGGCGCGGCCAAGGCTTGCGGCCGCAAGGTCCACCTGCTCGCCGCCCTGGAACACCCGTCCGGCTTGGTCCTGGCCCAGCTCGACGTGGGCGAGAAGACCGGCGAGACCACCTGTTTCCAGGCGCTGTTGGACGCTGTCGCCGACCTGGCCGGAACCGTGGTCACCAGCGACGCGCTCCACACCCAGCGCGAGCATGCCGGTTACCTCCTGGGCCGCCGGCGGATCAAGGTCGCCATCGTCAGTAACCTGCTCTTCCCCGGCGCCCGCCAGGCGGTCCGGATCAAGCGCCGCCGCTCCGACCGCAAGACCGGCAAGGTCACCATCGCCGACGCCCTCTCGCGCTCCTCCTCGGCCTCGCATGATCACAAATTCGTCCACAACCCGCGGCGAGGACGAAGTCGCCCCGGGGCGACTACACCGTGGGCCGGGACCGGACCACGGGACAGGTCTATTACGGTGAGAGCGGTCCGGAAACCGGCCACCACAAGTCCGTGGTCGACGCAGTGCCCAGTGAATCGCAGCGTGAGGACGGACGGCCCCCGGGGTGTGCGGTGAGCCGAGAATGTTCACCGACGCGATCAAGGACGGCGTAAATACCAAGACAACGATCTGGTGACCCGTCACCGTCAACACGCAAGGCAAGAATTCGGGATGTGCGACATCTGCCAGACCTGGGTGTCTTCTTTCGAAGGAGAGGTCTTTACCGGATGAACGCCATCCCCGGGCGTCGGTCGATCCAGCAAATGCAGGACATCCGGTGGGCATCGAGGGCGCCCTGTCGCCAGTACGTCGAGGCTACGAAGTCACCTCTCAACTCCGGGAATTCCTGGAGAGCTACCGTGAGATCACCGTGACCTGGATGGGCCGGCGACAGGAACAGGGAGTCCACGCACGCCACACCCAGGACGTCGGCCTTCGCGCCACCCGCCTCGGTCGGCCCGTCCTCTTGATCGGCACTGTTTTCGAGACTGAGGAATGCGTGCTGCTGGCGGAGAACGGTGACACATTCTTCTACGGAGGCGCCGGATTCCAGTGTCACCGGCGATTGGGACAAGACGTTCTTCTGGCCGGATAGGGTGTCCAGTTGCGCACGGGCCCCGGCTGGCCAGGATGCGCAGGCTCGCACTGTTGTTTGACAATCGATCACCAGTGCGAGTCCAGGTGGGACCCTCTGCCCCAAAGTCTTGATCACAGCTCGGCAATATCGAAACGAATCCGTTGACGGCTTACGCCAGCGCGCCCTAACCTCCGGGAAATCCGGTTGAAACCTTTCAGGCCCTGGAGGACCCAGGCATGTCCTTACCCCGGCGAGGCTCCGGCCGTTGCAGGTGAGAACGGCGCAGGAAGGCCCCGCCGATCCTGGCACCGACCGAGTGCTCGACCTTGAACCTCTTCCTCCACGCCCTTCCCCCTTGCAAGGCCCTTGGCCTGTCCGTCTGCCGCTCAGGCAGCGAGAGGAACCAGCACCATGACCACCACCCGTCGCGCCGCCTTCACCGCGATCGCCGCCACCGTCGCCCTCTCCCTGGGCGTGTCCGCCTGTGGCCTCATCACCAAGGACTCGTCCTCCGCGTCCCCCTTCGCAGGTGCACCCGCGACGGCTTCCGGCAACCCCGGCGCGCCCATCAAGAAGGGCCTGACCATCGCCTTCCTGCCCAAGCAGGTCAACAACCCGTACTTCACCATCGCCGACAACGGCGGCAAGAAGGCGGTGACCGAACTCGGCTCGACGTACAAGGAGGTCGGCCCCAGCAGCGGCTCCGATACCTCCAGCCAGGTCTCCTACGTCAACACCCTGACCCAGCAGAAGGTCTCGGCGATCGTCGTGTCCGCCCAGGACGCGGGGGCGCTGTGCACCGCGCTGAGGCAGGCGATGAAGAACGGCATCAAGGTCGTCACCTACGACTCCGACACCAACCCCAGCTGCCGCCAGGTGTTCATATCCCCGGCCACCGCCCAGGCTCTGGGCCGCAGCGAGGTGCAGTTGCTCGCCAAGCAGATCGACTACAAGGGCGAGATCGCGATCCTCTCGGCCGGCCGGAGCGCCACGAACCAGAACACCTGGATCCGGTACATGAAGGAAGAGCTGAAGAACCACGCGTACGAGAACGTCAAGCTCGTCAAGGTCGCCTACGGCAACGACGACGCGCAGACCTCCTTTCAGCAGACCCAGGGCCTGCTCCAGCAGTACCCGGACCTGAAGGGGATCATCGCCCCGACCTCGGTCGGCATCAAGGCCGCCGCCCAGTACCTGTCCGGCTCCACTTACAAGGGCAAGGTCCAGCTGACCGGTCTGGGCACCCCCAATGAAATGCGTCCCTACATCAAGAACGGCACCGTCACCGCCTTCGAGTTGTGGGACCCGGCCCAGCTCGGGTCCCTGGCCGCGTACGCCGCCGTCTCGCTGGCCTCGGGCCACATCAACGGCATGGCCGGCGAAACCTTCGCAGCGGGTCAGATGGGACTCGTCGAGATCGACGACAACGGCGTCGTGCTGCTCGGTGACCCGACCATCTTCGACAAGACCAACATCGACAGCTACGACTTCTGACAGCTGCCGGGGCCGCCGCACCCGCACGCGAAAGACGATCCGGGCCGAACGACCCGGGTCGTCAGCCCCGGCGAGCGGAAACCCGCTGGGCCGCCACGGCCCGCGCCCGCCACGGTGAAACCGCGCCTCAGCCCGCGGTCGTGGTCTTGATGAGCGGCGCGTCCCGCGAGAGCTCCCGGAACCCGACGCTGTAGTACAGCCCGCGCGCCCGGGGATGCCCCGGCGCACCCAGGCAGGCGACCGTCACATGAGTGGCCCCGGCCGCCCGCGCCAGATGCACCCGTGCAGAAGCATCGCCCTGGCACCATTCGCCGGATGAAATGCTCAGCTCGCGAAGCGCGTCGCCCCGCAGGCCTCACTCCTGCCGCAGGCTCGTGACCAGCTCACGTGGCAGACCATGGGTGTCGTGGAGGTAGTGGAAGTCCTCCTCGGTAAGCCGGCCTTGGAACCGGGGCCGGGCGAGTACCTGTCGGCCGCGTTCCAGGAGCCGACGGAACCGGCGCTCCTCCTCGAGCAACATCCGGAGCACGTCGCCTGGGCGCATGTCCTGCCGGAAGTGGTCCAGGGTGTGCTGGACCAGTTCTTCCGGCAGGTCTTCGACGCCATGCGAGGGATCGTCCCGCCAGAGCACGGTGAGCACCCGTCGTACCAGGCGGCGCAGCACGTAGCCCCGTCCGGTGTTGGCCGGGCGCACGCCGTCGCCGAGCACCACGACGGCCGAGCGCAGGTGGTCGCAGACCAGACGCAGCGAGGGCTCCTCCAGGGGCCACCGGGTCGGCACGAGGCGGCGCCAGGGGTCGAAGACGTCGCATTCGAAGACGGACGATTTGCCCTGGAGCAGTGAGGCCAGCCGCTCCAGGCCGAGTCCGGTGTCGACGTTGCGCTGGGGAAGAGGCACGAGGGAACCGTCGTCGAGCCGGCGGTGGGTCATCATCACGTGGTTCCACACCTCCACCCAGCGGTCGTCGCGGGTGGGTGTCGACCGGGGTGGGCAGTCACCGCTCCACAGGAAGATCTCCGAGTCGGGACCGCACGGTCCGACAGGTCCGTTGGACCACCAGTTGTCCTCCACGGTGAGTTCAACGGGGACACCGCGGTCCTGCCACAGCTGAAGGGAAGCGGTGTCCGGCCCGGTCTCGCTGTCACCGGCATAGACGGTGGCATGCAGCAGGCCGGGATCGATACCCAGTCCCTCGGTGAGCAGCCCGTATCCCCAGTCGAGACTGAGTGGGCCTTCGTAGTCGCCCAGCGACCAGGTGCCGAGCATCTCGAAGACCGTCAGGTGAGTGGCGTCGCCGACCTCCCCCAGGTCCGTGGTGCGCAGGCAACGCTGCACGTTGACCAGCCGCGTGCCCAGCGGATGGGCGCGGCCCTCCAGGTACGGAGTGAGCGGGTGCATGCCGGAGGTGGTGAAGAGCACGGGGTCGCCGGGTGGTGGCAGCAGCGTCGAGCCGACGATCCGGCGATGGGCGCGCTCCTCGAAGTACTCGATGAACGTACTGACCAGCTGTTCTGTATTCATGGGATGACTCCTTCGCGTCACAGCGGGGGAGGCACCGGAGAACGGGACCGTTCAGTCGTCCGGCCGGGGCCAAGGGCGCCACGGCACTACCGACGGCCGTTTCCGGTCGCCGGGGGAGGGGAAAGTCAGGCGGCGGCAACCGGCGAGCTGGTCGCTCGCGCGGTCGCGATGGTGCTTGGGCCGGTGACGTTCATGCGGATGACCATAACGCGGCCCTGCCCACGGAGCATTCCAATTTGCCGCCGGAGCTCGGTCAGCCGTCCACAGCCCCGCCCCGGCCTCGGGGCCCCGGATCCGCTGCCGGCGGCGGCAGGGCAGCATGGTGTCGTACCGAACCTCGGCCAGGCACTGGAGGACGCGGCCGGGCCAGGGCGTGTCTGACCAATGATCATCGGCTGGCTGAGGTCGGCATGCAGGTAATGGTCTTGCTGGTCTGAGGGGGTGCCGCGATGCTGGGCCAGTGCCAGGACAGAGGAAGCGGAAGCGACAGCAGCAGGAGGGTAGCCGGCGGGGTGATGCCCGCTTCGCCCCTGAGGCGGGGCGCTGGGAAGTGCTCTTCGAGACTCAGGACGAGTCGGAATGGCGCGCCCGGATTCAGCGCCTGCGAGCCGAGAAGGGGCAGATCGACTGGACGGCGGCCCGACTGGACACGCTCTGCGGGCGGTTGACTCAATCGACCACCTACCGGTTGAGCCACTTCGTGCCGGCCGTCGTGCCCGTTGTCGCTGATGGCCGCCCCGATAATTGATCATGCGGCAGGCAGAGGCGAGCTGACGGATGCTGCGTGGGAGCGGATGGAGCCGCTGCTTCCGCAGATGGACGGGCGCGGCCGCCCGTGGCGTGATCACCGGCAGGTGGTCAACGGGGTGCTGTGGCGGTTGCGGACCCGGCGCGCCATCACGCCGACGGAGGAGGAGCTGGATCCGATCGTCGCCGCCGCCATAACCGAGTCCCAGTTGACCGATTGGGGAATTCGCTGTGATGGTCTGCAGGTCAATTTCACGGACGGGCTGTCCCTGGACATCCGGTTCCAGAAACGCGGAATTCCAGGTCTGCTGTAGACCCGCCACGAAGGAGCCCGCGGACAGCAAGGACGCCAGGCACCTCCTCATCACCGTCCAGAACGCCGGCGACAAGAAGTGCAACGTCTACCACTATCCCTACGTAAAGATCGGTGATGCCCAGGGCCCGGCCCCCGTGATCAAGGACAGCAGCCCGGACCCGGGGAAGCCCATAACCATCGCTCCGGGTGAGGAGGCGTACGCCGCTCTGCTCGTCGCCGGCGGCGCCAGGGATGAGTACGAGGCGAAAAGCATCACCCTCACCCTCCACGGCAGCAAGCTCGGCAGCAAGGCGGGGGAGCCAATCGACGTCCCCATGCCCGTCGACACGTTGTACGCAGACGACGGTCAACTTGTCACCTACTGGACGACGGCCTCCGGCAGTGCCCTGGACTTCATCATGTCGAAGTGAGGGACCTCGATCGGACCACTTTCCTGCGGACAGCTACCGCCTGTCCGGCCGAGCATGCACACATCAGCCGTGCTAGTCGAGCGGTTTCCTTGCGCTGAAGCGGAACTGGTGCTCGTTCGTGGTGGTCACCGTCACGTCGGTGAAGCCCGTCGATCGGAGGCGCTCGTCGAGGGCCGCCGGGTCGACAGGAACGTAGGTGTCGTCGATGTGGGCATTGCGGATCAGCTCAGTGTCGATGGAATCGGTTCCCAGGAGTGGCGCCCCGGGACGCAGGAGGCGGTGCACCGTTGCGAACAGCCGGTCCTGAGCCTGCGGCGATTCCATGTGGTGCAGCATCGAGAAGCAGGTCGCCGCTGAGAACCGGTTCGCGGCCAGGTCGACGGTGGAGGCGTCGCCGTGGATGACCTGCGCGCGGGTGCCGGGGAGCCTGGCGTGCAACTGTGCGGCCAGGTGGGGGTCGACCTCGATCGCGGTGACCTTGACGGTCAGTCGCAGGAGCACGTCTGTGGTGAGTCCTGGGCCGGGTCCGATCTCCAGCACGTCGTCGCCGAGGTCGCCCGACTCCTTGAGCCAGGGCAGCAGTTCGGTGCGCAGCGTCTCGGCCCACGCGGGGCTGGCCAGGTACGTCAGGTGGGACCGGTTCATCACGCGGCCTCCGCATCGCTCGGACCGGTGGCGGGTAATTCGGCGTGAAGGCGGGTGGAAGTCATGTCCTCATTAGTACAGTCCCCGGTCATGACCGGCTTTGCACGAACGGCCGACTCCCTGCCCCCTGCGGCCACTGCCCGGCTGGTGTCACTGCGCGGCAGGGCGGGAGTGGCCGCCGGGTCCTACGCGTACGAGGGCACCACCACGGTCACCTCGTGGCACCGTCACGACCTGCACCAGCTCGAGTACGCCTTCGAGGGGGTCGTCGAGGTGGAGACCGCCGTGGCGCGCTACCGCCTGCCGTCCCGGCAGGCGGCGTGGATACCGGCCGGGCTCGCGCACGTCAGCTCCTTCGACAGGGCAAGGACGGTGTCGGTGTTCTTCGATCCGGCGTTGGTGCGCGACACTGCGGGCCGGGTCCGGGTCCTGCCGGTCGAACCGGTCTTCCGAGAGATGATCATTACGCCTCGCGCTGGCCGATAGGCCGGCCGGCCAGCGACGCCGTTGCCGACTCCTTCTTCGACGCTCTGGCCAACCTGGTCCTCGAACGGCTGGACCACGAGCGGCCCTTCTACCTGCCGGCCAGCCCCGACCCGCTGATCACGGCGGTCATGCGGTACACCGACGACCACCTGGCCGCGACCTCACTCGCCGAGGTCTGCCGCGCCGTCGCCGTCTCCGAGCGCACCCTTCGCCGCCGGTTCCGTGCCGCGACCGGCATGACGTGGCGCCAGTACCTCCTGCACAGCCGCCTGCTGCACGCCATGACGCTGCTGATCCGGCGCGACAGCACCGTCCTCGGTGTCGCCACGGCCGTGGGATTCGACAGCGCGAGCGCCTTCAGCCGAGCCTTCCATGCCTACGCCGGGCAGACGCCGACCGCCTTCCGCTCCGAACGGCTGAACACGGCGCTGTCAGCGAATGCTTGAGCCAGCCTGGGATGACCAACGAATCGCCGGCCCGGCTCGTCCGCGGCTGCCGTCACAGGCTCAGCAGCAGGTCCCGGACTGCGGTGGGCTGGGACAGGAACGGGTGGTGGCCGGCGTCGAGTTCGACGACGCTGCCGGCCCGGCGGGCGAACTCGCGCTGCAGGCGCGGCGGGGTGCCCCGGTCCTGGGCACAGATGAGGTACGTCGAGGGCACCTGCTGCCATGCGGCCGCCCCGACCGGCTGCCCGGTCACCTGCACGCTCTGCCGGGCGAGGTGGTCCGCCGCCTGCGCCTGGACCTCGGGGTCGCAGTCCTGCAGGAATGTGTCCACGAGCAGCTCGGGGCGAACCCCGAAGGTGCCGGCGTCGGGGTCGACGTCGAGGAACGGGGCGGGGCTGCCGTCCCCGAACTCCGACAGGCTCTGCCCGACCTCCGGGAGGTAGCTGGAGACCATCACCAGGTGGCGTACCGACCCGACGCCCGCGGCGGCTTCCGCGGTGACGATGCCGCCGTAGCTGTGGGCGACCACCACGGTCGGCTCGTCGCTGTCCAGCAGCGCCTGCCGCACCGCCGCGACGTCCTCGGAAAGCCCCGGACCGCCGGCGCCTCCGGGAGGGCCCGCCTCGCCGCAGCTCGGCAGCGCCGGGGCCACGCTCAGCATCCCTCGCTCCTGCAGCAGCTCGGCGGTGCGGTGCCACCACCACGACCCGTCCCGCACACACGCCCCATGCACGAACACGACCCTCATCGCTACCTCCACGTCTGCCTTGACTGCCTTTCGATCAACGGTAGACGTAGCCGCCGTTACGCGAAAAGCTGTCGACATGGGCAGACGACCGCAGCCAGACATCAAGAACAGGCTGCTCGACGCCTGCGCCGACTACGCCCTCGCGCACGGCCTCCCCGACCGGCTCGAGCCGCTGGCCACCGCCACCGGCACCTCGGCCCGAATGCTGATCTATCACTTCGGCACCCGCGACGCCCTGCTGCGGGCCGTCCTCCGGCACGCGCGCCAACGCCAGCTCGACACATTCGGCGACCTCCTGCGGGTGCGACCCGACGAGCTCTACACCGCCACCCTGGATCGCGCCTGGACCTCGATCACCAGCTTGGACGGGCGGCCGTACCTGCAGATGTTCGGTCAGCTGCGCGAGAGCGCAGTGCAGCAGCTGTGGCCCGACTTTCGGCGCACCGCCACGACCGACTGGCTCGGGCCGCTCGAAGACGGCCTGCGCAGCATCGGCCGGCCGGACCTTGCGACGCTCGTCCTCGCCGTCATCCGTGGTCTCCTCATGGACCTCGACGCCACCGCCGACACCACCCGCACCGACCGGGCCTTCCGCGACTTCCTCGCCGCAGTCGAGCACCTGTCCAGCGGCGACCTGATCGGCGGGCCCTCTCCCGCACCTGGCAGCGCAGGAGTTCCTGGATCCGCCGGTCGAGCCCGTCCTGACGCCACAGTGTGAAGTAGTAGAACACCGCCGACCAGGCCGGCAGGTCACGGGCAGGTAGCGCCACTGACAGCCCGTCCGGTTCTGGTGGAAGATCGCGTTCACGATCTCCCGGAGATCACAGGTCCATGGAACGCCAAGTGGGAACCCGGGGCTCGACTTCTCCATTGGGGAGCCAGTTGCCGGGCCCGGCGCGGCCGACAGGCTGGGGGGGCTTCGGGGCGCACCAGCCGGGGCGGGTCCCGCCTTTCTATCTCCAACCTGTGTTGTTCCTAGAATGGGCATGTGGAGGACATCGATGTGATCGCGGTGTTGCAGGATCCGGTGCGGCGCCGCCTGTACGAGTACGTGGCCGCGCAGGGCCGTGAGGTCGGCCGCAACGAGGCCGCCGAGGCGGCCGGAGTGGCGCGCACGCTCGCTGCGCACCATCTGGACAGGCTGACCGAGGCCGGGCTGCTGGAGAGCGGTAGCCGCCGCCTGACGGGCCGCTCGGGGCCGGGGGCGGGCCGTCCCGCCAAGGTGTACACGCGGGCGCGGGCCGAGCGGTCGGTGTCGCTGCCCGCCCGCGACTACCGCACCGCCGCTGAGCTGCTCGCCGAGGCCGCCGAGCAGGCCGGGCTGGACGCCGGGCTCTGCGCGGCCGCGCGCCGCCGGGGTGAGGCCCTGCGCGGCTCGGCGGAGCCCTGCGGCGGCCTCGAAGAGGCCATGGAGATGCTGGCCGCACGCGGCTACGAACCGCACCTGGAAGGCGCCGAAGGCGCCGAGGGGGCGACCGGGGCAGCCGAACGCGTCGTCCGTATGCGCAACTGCCCCTTTCATGCCGTCGCCGAACGCTTCCCGCCGCTCGTCTGCGGCATGAACCTCGCGCTGCTGGAGGGACTGCTCGGTGCGGACGGTTCCGTCCGCGCTCGCATGGACGCCCGGCCGGGGGAGTGCTGCGTGGTGGTCGAAACTTCTAAAAACAATGATGATTGACATAGAAATGCGGGTCGTGCTGGGATGAGGCCATGACCGCATCCGTGCATGCCGCCCACCTTGCCCAGCTCAACGTCGCCACGCTCAGCCTCCCCTTCGACGACCCGCGCGTGGCGCCCTTCGTCGAGATGCTCGATCCGGTCAATGCAGCCGCCGACGGCGCGCCCGGCTTCGTGTGGCGGCTCGTGGAGGAGGGGACGGCCGACGCCACCGGCCTGCGCCCGATGGGCGAGGACGTCATCGTCAACCTGTCGGTGTGGCAGACCCAGGAGGCTCTGTGGGACTACGCCTACCGCAGTGGGCACCTGGAGGTGATGCGTCGGCGCCGCGAATGGTTCAAACGGCACGTCGAGGCGCACCTGGTGCTCTGGTGGGTCCCCGCCGGTCACCTCCCGACCGTCGGTGAGGCCCTGGATCGGCTGGCGGAACTGCGGGCGCACGGGCCGTCCCCGCGCGCGTTCACTTTTGCCTCCTCCTACACCGCCGCCGAGGCCGCCCCGCATCTTCAGGCCGTGCCGCCAGTACAGGCCGGGGACTCGGCGGTGGTCTGAAGCAGGGGCGCTCAACCCACAGGGCTGCGGCACTGGTTTCCCGACCGTCATGACGACTCTCGGAAACGGGACTCGGCAGTGGATCTGACCGAGCTGCCGCTCACCTGCCCATGAGGTGGGAGGACGACGACAGGCCCTAGGGGTGTGCGAGGCCGTCGATCATCAGGGCGAGGGTGAAGCCGAACCGGTCGTGGCCCTCGCCGGCGGTGAGCTCGGCGGCGTGGCGGGTGGTGTGGGGGAAGGACTCGGCAGGCAGGGCGGTGAACCGGCGTTGCAGTTCGTCGCGGTCGAGGACCCAAACGGTGTCATCGTGTGCTGATCGTTGGCGCGCGATGGATACCTCAAGGCAATAGGCGGCCACGTACAGCAAGAGGGCGTCGATGGCCCAGGCGGCGGCCCGCGGGGCGACGCCGCCGGCGAGCAGGATCGCCAGCATTCCTTCGGTGACGCGCACGGTCTCCAGGTCGGTGGGGGCCATGGCGAGCGCGGCGCGGGAGATTCCGGGGAATTTCAGGTACTGGTCGCGTATCTGGGCGCACACGCCGCGGATCTGTTCCCGCCAGGCCGCGGGGTCGGGCTCGGGTAGTACGAGTTCGGCGCACAGCCGCCCGATGAGCAGCTCGTCGAGGTCGGCCTTGTTGACCACGTGGGCGTAGAGCGAGGCGGGTCCGGTGTCGAGCGCGCCGGCCAGGCGGCGCATGGTCAGCGCCTCGTAGCCCTCTGTGGCGATGACGCCCAGTGCGGTGTCGATGACCTGCTCCACGGTGATCGTGGCCTTGCGGCGCCGAGGCCTGGGGGCGGCTTCGGCCTCGGGGTTCGGCGGCTGGTGGCGCGCCGCGCGCCGCTCTCTCGGGTTCACCCGACCACTATAACTTGACACGAACACCGTTCGTTTATAGAACACTGTTCGTGAATATTGATGTGAACCAGGACGTGGACGTGACCGTGGTCGGAGCCGGGCCGGTGGGCCTCGTGCTCGCCGCGGAGCTGGCGCTCTCGGGGGCGACGGTGCAGGTACTCGAGCGACGGGCCGAGCCGGACGAGGCGATGAAGGCGGTGTCGATCAACCTGCCGACGGCCGAGGCACTCGACCGCCGCGGCCTGCTGCCTGCCGCCGAACAGGTGCAGCGAGAGCTGCTCGAGCGGGTGGGGTCGTTCGCCCGCATGGCCGACGACCAGCAGCCCGGTGGCGGCCGGCGAGCGCGCGAGTCGCGGTTCACCGGGCACTTCGCGGGGATGATCCTCGACGCCGAGCTCGTGGACTGGTCCGATGCCGACCTCGCCGCGCACGCCGCGGCCGCCGGAGCGAGGATGGTGCCGCAGCGTGAGCTGGAGGAACTGCTGGCCGGCCATGTCGCGCGACTGGGCATACCGGTGTATCGCGGGGTGGAGGTCACCGCGCTCGAAGACACCGGCGACGGCGTGCTCGTCGGCACCACTGCCGGCACGGTGCGCACCGGGTGGCTGGTCGGATGCGACGGCGGGCACAGCGCCGTGCGCCGCCTCGCGGGCATCGGCTTCCCCGGCACCGACCCCGAGCTCACCGGACACTTGGCCGTCGTCGACATCGCCGACCCGGACAAGCTCGGAGACGGATGGGCGTGGTCGGCCCGCGGGGCGTACCGCTACGGGCCACAGCCCGGACGGGTGGTCACCGTAGAGTTCGGCGGCGCTCCCGCCGACCGCTCGGCGCCGGTCACCCTGGAGGAATTGCAGACCAGTCTGCGCCGGGTCTCGGGCACCGACGTCACGCTGAACGCCCTGCGCGGCGCCGCGACCCGCTGGAGCGACAACGCCCGCCAGGCCGCGACCTACCGGTCGGGGAGGGTGCTGCTGGCCGGCGACGCCGCGCACGTGCACCCGCCGTTCGGCGGCCAGGGGCTCAATCTCGGGGTCGGCGACGCGATGAACCTCGGCTGGAAGCTCGGTGCCGTGGCCGCCGGTTGGGCACCCGAAGGACTGCTCGACACCTACGACGCCGAGCGTCGTCCCCTTGGCGCCTGGGTGCTGGACTGGACGCGGGCCCAGATCGCGGTGCTGCGCGGGGACGCCAAGTCGGCCGCGCTCCGGGAGGTCGTCGGCGATCTGCTGAGCACTCGGGACGGCACGACCTACGCGGTCAAGAAGATCTCCGGCGTCACGCAGCGCATCGACCTGCCCGGCGACCATCCGCTGGTCGGCCGGCTCGTCCCCGACCTGTGGCTGAGGGACGGCTCCCGCCTGGTCGACCACGGTCACAGCGGCGGGTTCCTGCTGCTCGACCGCACTGCGGACGGCGCGTTCGCCCGCCTCGCCGCGGCCTGGGCCGGGCGCGTCAGCAGCGTGACCGACGACCACGCGACGCCGACCGGGGTGTTGGTACGCCCGGACGGGGTGGTCGCCTGGGCCTGCGACACCACCGGCATCGCCGCCGTCACCGGCCTCGAAGCCGCCCTGCACCGATGGACCGGCGCACCGTCGTCCTCACCCGAGCACGAGCCGGTGGGCTGAACCCCTGTCCGCGTCGACCCCGGCCGATGTACTGCCGCGCGCGTGGCCCTCTGAGCCCGGCCCGCAGGCCGGGACCTGCCGCCCACGCAGCAGGACACGATTTGAGGTCCACGATCGAACCCATGCCAGGGTCGAGCGGAAATGATCGTTGACGGTGTCAGTAGGCGCCAATGGCCACTTGAAGTGCGCGGTGGCCAACTATCGCTGCGCGTGGCCAGGGTGCTACTCGCCTGTCTCCCCGTCGATCAACTCTCGGGCCACGTCGAGCTGGCCGACGTGCCGGGCGTACTCCTGGAGTAGGTGGAAGAGGATCCGCCCAAGCGAGGGAGCCTGGTCAGGGCTCTGGAAGCGTCCGCCGTGCCCGGCCTTGTCGGTCAGGTTGGCCGCCGTGGCCAGGGAGGTCGCCGCCGACACCTCCTCGCGGTAGGCGGCCATCACCTCTGCGGTGGGCGTGCCTGCAGAAACGCTCCATTCGGCCTCGTCGCCGCCGGGCGGGTAGGCAAGGACGTCGGCGGCGGCGAACCCCCAGCGCATCCACCGGCGTTCGACCCAGCCGAGGTGCTGGACCAAGCCGAGTGGCGACCAGCCCAAGGGGTGCACCGGGGTGCGGAGTTGGTCCTCGGACAGTCCGGAGAGCTTCCGCATCAACGTCTCGCGGTACCACTCCAGGTAGCCGAGGAGGAGTTCACGGGTATCGGAGACATCAACGCCCGGACCGTCAAGGAGCGCGGGGACCTGTTCTGGAGACCGTTGCATCCCCGGACCGTAGCGCGGCCTTCTCCTGCGACGTGTCACCTTTGGCGCGGCCTCGCCACCCGCTACGAGAAGACCGCGACCGTCTACCTGGCAGGGCTCTGCATCGCAGGCATCTTCATCTGGTCTGCCCGCTGATCCAAACGGCCGCGTATCCTCGGGTCCGTGCCCCGCCCGAAGAAGCCCCGCCGGCTGGTTGCCGACGGGCGCGTCTACCTGTGGACGCTCCGCCATAGCCACCGCGTGCTGGACGGCGGCCGGTCCGCGGACTGCCGCGGAACCCTGACGCTGTATCCGCAGCCGGCCGGCACGGGCGGCCCGCTGCGCATCGTCTTTGCCGAGGGCCCGGGCCGTTACATGGGCGGGTTCCCCATGGGTTCCGGGGACGTGGGGTACGTCCGGGGCGCTTCCCTGAACCTGCACGAACCGGGCGCCGTCCGGGCCCTGCTCGACGCGGCATCGGCCCGCGGGTGGCAGCCGGGGGAGCGGCGGGCGGTGGAGGTCGACGGCTGGCCCCTGCTGGAGGCGGCAGCCGCCGCGCGAGACCATCGCCCGCTATAGCCGCGTCGGACCGCCACGGCGCCGAGCTCCTCTTCCAGGTGCTGACCGAGCGCGAGGAGAAGAACAGCGTCGCCATCACGTCCAACGAGTCCTTCGGCGGCTGGACCAAGACGTTCACCGATCCTCGCCTCTGCGCGGCCATCGTCGACCGCCTCACCCCTTTCAGGCGCCGGCGCCGCCGTCGACCGGGACGATCGCGCCGGTCACGTACGAGGCGCGGTCGCTGAGCAGCCACGCGGCCACCTCGGCGACCTCGCGGGGCTGGGCCATGCGGCCGAGCGGGGTCGCCGCGTTGTTGGCCTCGACGATGCCCGGAGTCGCTGCCTCCCACTCGTCGATCATCTCTGTGGCGGTGCCGCCGGGGGTGATGCCGTTCACCCGGATGCCCTCACGGCCCCAGGTCACCGCCGCGCTCTCGGTGATGCTGTTGAGCGCGCGCTTCATGGCGCCGTATGCGGGGAGGGCGGGGTTCGCGCGGCGGCTGCCGATGCTCGAGGTGTTGACGATCGCCCCGCCACCGATCCGTCGCATGAGTGCGGCCTCGGCGGTCATGGCGGTCCAGTGCGAGCGGAAGTTGACGCCGAACTGCGCGTCGATGTCCTCGTCGCTGGTGGTGTCGAGCGGGCCGGGCTGCTGGATCACCGCGCCGTTGTTGAAGGCGCCGTCGAGCCGTCCGTGCAGTTCCTCGACGTGGTCGACCGCCGCGCGGATGCTCGCGGGGTCGGCGAGGTCCAGGGTGACGGCGTCGGCGACGCCGCCGTCGGCGCGGATCTCCTTCACGATGCGGTCGAGGGCGTCGGTGCTGCGGGCGGCGAGCACGACGGCGGCGCCCTCGGAGGCGAAGAGCCGGGCCGCGGCGGCCCCGATGCCGCGGCTGGCGCCGGTGATGAAGATGACCTTGCCGGTGAGCAGGCCGATGGGTGCGCTGTCGGTGGTGTTCGTGTTGTTCGTCATGGCAACAGCGTCCGGCCGGCTGCCGGCCGGATACAGGCACAGGCTGTACCAGGATCCGCCGCCGCGCCGCGCGCACACTGGGCGTATGGACAAACAGGAACTCGGGGCGTTCCTCCGTAGCCGTCGCGAGCGGCTCCGGCCGGAGGACGTCGGCCTCCCCTCCGGACCGCGACGCCGGACACCGGGCCTGCGCCGTGAGGAGGCCGCGGTGCTGGCGCACATCTCCACGGAGTACTACGTCCGGCTCGAGCAGGGCAGGGCGCCGCGGCCGTCGGGCGAGGTCCTCGCCGGGATCGCAGGCGCGCTGCGGCTCACCGACGCCGAGTCCGACCACCTCCACGTCCTCGCGGGTACCGCGCCGACCCGTACCCGGCTGCACCGGCGCGACGTCCGCCCGAGCATCCTCGCGCTCCTCGAACGGCTGCCGCAGACAGCCGGCTTCGTGGTCTCCGCCGCGTTCGAGGTGCTCGCGTGGAACGACCTCGCGGCCGCGCTCATGGAGGACTTTGCCGGGCTCGCCCCCAAGGACCGCAATCTCGCGCGCCGGGCATTCCTCGGGCCCGCGCGACCTGACAAGACGCTGTACGGGATCTCCGACGCCGCCGAATTCCGGCACCAGGTCGTCATGGAGCTCCGTGCCACCCTCGCCCGCTACCCGACGGATCCCGCGGTGACCGGCCTCGTCGACGAACTCCGCGACGCCAGCGCCGACTTCGCCCGGCTCTGGGAGCGGCACGACGTGCAGGCCGCGCCGATGCTCACGAAGACCTTCCGCCACCCGGTCGTCGGGGAGATCACCGTCGACTGCGACTCGCTCACGCTCACGGACCGCGACCAGCACCTCGTGCTCTACAGCGCGCCGCCAGGATCCCCTGGCGCCGAGGCTCTGGCTCTTCTGAACGTACTGGGAGCCGAGGCCGGCGATTATCTGCGGTAGCGCCGCAGCCGGCCACGGCGAACACCGAACTCCCTCGTGGTCAGACGGGTGTGGCGTCGTTCTCCAGCGCGGGGGCGAGGAGGTGGCAGAGGGAGTCGGCCAGGAGGTGGAGGGGGTCGGCGGTGTCCAGCGGCCAGCCGACGGCGATCCACGCGGAGAAGAACGACTCGGTCTGCAGCACGGCCATCAGCGCCCGTTGGCGAGCCTCCGCAGGGGGGACGCCTCGCCATCGCTCGGAATGCCCGACGAGCATGCCGACGTAGCGCTCGTGCGCCTCGATGTACTGCACGCGGCCGTCGCCGAGGCTGCGCAGCGCCGCCGGGGATGCCGCGTTGGCGACCCGGCGGATGGGTGCCATCTCCCGCCAGCGGGCCTCGGCGCCGTCGAGCCACGTCCGGATGTCGGCCCGGGTCCATCGCGGAAGCGCGGTCAGGTCGGCGTACGCCTCTTCCATCACGCCGTACACGCGGTCCACGAGTGCGTCGACGATCTCGGCCTTGCCGGGGAAGTGGGCGTAGACCGTGGCCCGTGTCACCCCGGCGGTCTGTGCGATGTCCTCCATCCGCGCGTCGAGAAAGGACTTCTCGGCGAACACCGTGACGGCCGCTTCGAGCAGTCGGCGGTGCGTGAGGCTCTTCTGCTCTTCGCGCAGGTTCTTACGGGGAGTGCGGGTGGGCTGCATACGCCCAGTGTCTCCCGCGGCCACCGCACCAGAGGTGAAGGCCGTGTCCCGGCTGACCGCCCGCTGCGCAATGGGGGGAGGCATGACTTCACTATACGCGGTGTATGGTGAAGCGATTTCGCTATACGCCGTGTGTGGCGAACCGGTGGCTTGGAGCCCGTCTGATGAGCGCCGCAGTGAACGAGTCCACTTCCACGGACACGACGCCCACGTCCCGCCGGCAGGTGCTGAAGGCACTCAGCGGCCTGCTCCTCGCCCTGTTCGTGTCGACCCTCAGCAGTACGGTGGTCTCGAGCGCGCTGCCGAAGATCATCGGGGCCGTGCACGGGTCGCAGACCCAGTACACCTGGGTCGTCACCGCCTCCCTCCTCACCACCACGGCGACGACCCCGATCTGGGGCAAGCTCGCCGACCTCTTCAGCAAGAAGACCCTCGTCCAGGCCTCCATCGCCGTCTTCGTGCTGGGCGCCCTGGCCTCCGGGGTCAGCCGGACCGGCGGGCAGCTCATCGCCGCGCGGGCCCTGCAGGGTGTCGGCGTCGGAGGTGTGCAGGCCCTCGTCCAGATCTCGCTCGCGGCCATGATCCCGCCGCGGGAGCGCGGCCGGTACAGCGGCTACCTGAGCAGCGTCACGGCCACGTCGACCATCGGCGGGCCGCTGCTCGGCGGCGTCATCGTCGACACCTCATGGCTGGGCTGGCGGTGGTGCTTCTTCATCGGTCTGCCGATCGCCGCCGTCGCGCTCTTTCTGCTCCAGCGGACGCTGAACCTTCCCGTCATCCGCCGCGAGAACGTGAAGATCGACTACCTGGGAGCCACCCTGATCGCCGCAGGCGTCAGCGTGCTGCTCATCTGGGTGTCGTTCGTCGACAACTCCTTCGCGTGGGCCTCGTGGCAGACCGCTGCCATGGTGGCCGGCGGGCTGGCCCTGATCGCCGCGGCCCTGTGGGTGGAGGCGCACGCTGCCGAGCCCGTCGTACCACTCGCCATCGTGAAGCAGCGCACCACCGCCCTGGCGATTATCGGCAGCCTCGCCGTCGGCACGGCCATGTTCGGAAGCGCGGTGTTCCTGAGTCAGTACTTCCAGCTCAGCCGCGGCCACAGCCCGACGGAGGCGGGCCTCATGACGATTCCCATGATGGCCGGCATTCTGATCGCCTCCACGGTCGCCGGCCGGCTGATCAGCCGAACCGGGAAGATCAAACCGTTCGTCGTCGCCGGCGCCGGCCTGCTCACACTCGGTTCCGCGGGCCTCGGCATCATCGACTACAAGACGCCCATGGTCTTCCTGAGCGCGGCGATGCTGTGTGTCGGGATGGGCGTGGGCATGACGCTGCAGAACTTCGTGCTCGTCGTGCAGAACACCGTGCCGCTGAAGGACATAGGCGCGGCCAGCTCCACGGTGTCCTTCTTCCGTTCCCTCGGCGGCACGATCGGCGTCTCGGTCCTCGGCGCCGTCCTGGCCCGCCACGTCCACGACCAGGTCGCGCAGGGGATGGCCTCCGCCGGGCTGTCCGGCCGAGGCGGCGCCGCGGACGGCGCCGCACAGACTCCCGCGGTGCAGGCGATCATTCGCGTGGCCTACGGCGACGCGACGGCGCAGGTCTTCCTCCTGTCGGCCGCCGCGGCCGTGCTCGCCCTCGTCGCCGCCGCGCTGCTGAAGCCGGTCAGCCTGCGCAGCAGCCTCGATCTGCAGAGGCCGCCAGCCGGAGAGCCGACAAAGGCGATCGGATGACGCCCTGTCCTGTCCCATGTCGCCCTTGCGACACGCTGTGCACGAAGCCCCTCACGATGCGACAGCCGATCACCCAAGCGCACCCCGGTCTCGTGACCGGGACGCTCATTGTCAGTGGTGGCGGGCACGATGGCGGCATGACGACCACCGATGCTGTGATTGCCGATGACCTTGCCTACGCGGACGCCGTCGAGACCGCGGTGAAGGCCGCGGCCGCCTACTACGCGGGCGGGGACAGCGCGCTCGACGATGACGCCTACGACCGCCTTGTACGGGCGATCGCTGCGTGGGAGGACGAACATCCCGAGCAGGTACTGCCCGAGTCGCCGACCGGAAAGGTCGCCGGCGGTGCTGTCGAGGGGGACGTGCCGCACACGCAGCCGATGCTGAGTCTGGACAACGTGTTCTCCGCCGAGCAGTTCGTGACGTGGGCGGCCTCGCTGGAGCGCCGGCTCGGCCGGCCGGTGACCGGGTGGAGTGTGGAGCCGAAGCTGGACGGCCTGGCGGTCGCCGCGCGCTACCGCGACGGCAAGCTGGTCCAGCTGATCACCCGTGGCGACGGGACGGCCGGAGAGGATGTCTCGCACGCGATCGGCACCCTGGTCGGGCTGCCCGAGACGCTGGCCGGACCGGTGACGCTGGAGATGCGCGGCGAGGTCCTGATGACCGCAGCCCAGTTCGAGACCGCGCTCGCGGTGCGCACCGAGCACGGCGGGGAGCCGTTCGCGAACCCCCGCAGCGCCGCCGCCGGCACCTTGCGGGCCAAGGACCGCCCGTACCGGCTGGAGATGACGTTCTTCGGCTACGGCTGCCTGCCTCAGCCCGCCACCGATGCCGCACTGGCGGAGCGTCTGTCCGGCTTCGCGCACAGCGACCTCATGGCCTACATCGCCTCGCTCGGCGTGAACACCACGGCGGCCACCCCCGTGCCCGGCCGCACCGCCACCTCGGTGGAGGAGGTGCAGGCGCGGGTGGAGGAGATCGCCGCGCTCCGCGCCGAGCTGCCGTTCGGTATCGACGGGATCGTCATCAAGGCCGACCTGGCGGCTGATCAGCAGGCCGCCGGTTCCGGTTCCCGGGCGCCGCGTTGGGCGATCGCGTGGAAGCTGCCCGCGGTGGAGAAGGTCACGAGGTTGCTGGACGTGGAGTGGAACGTGGGCCGCACCGGCATCATCGCCCCGCGCGCGGTCCTGGAACCGGTGGAGATCGACGGGTCCACCGTCAGCTACGCGACCCTCCACAACCCCAACGACATCACCCGCCGCGACCTGCGCATCGGCGACCAGGTGATGGTCTACAAGGCCGGCGACATCATCCCCCGCGTCCAAGCCCCCCTCGCCCACCTGCGCACCGGCACCGAGCAGCCCATCGTTTTCCCCGAGGTCTGCCCGCAGTGCGGGTCCGGCATCGACACCTCCGAGCAGCGCTGGCGGTGCGAGCGCGGCCGCGACTGCCACCTGGTCGCCTCCGTCTCCTACGCCGTCGGCCGCGACCAGCTCGACATCGAAGGCCTGGGCCTGACCCGCGTCGTCCAGCTCACCGACGCCGGCCTCATCAAGGACTTCGCCGACCTGTTCACCCTCACCCGCGACCAGCTCCTCACCCTGGAGCGCATGGGCCCGACCAGCACCGACAACCTGCTCGCCGCGATCGAGCAGGCCAAGACCCGGCCGCTGTCACGGGTGCTGTGCGCGCTCGGCGTGCGCGGCACCGGACGCTCGATGTCCCGGCGCATCGCCCGGCACTTCGCCACCATGGACCACATCCGGGCTGCGGACGCGGAGGCGATGCAGCAGGTCGAGGGCATCGGCGTGGAGAAGGCGCCCGTCATCGTCTCCGAACTCGCCCAGCTGACGCCCGTTATCGACAAGCTGCTCGCTGCCGGGGTGAACATGACCGAGCCCGGAGCCACACCCCCTGCCCCCGACGGCGCCGAGGACGCGGTGGCGGTGGCAGCCGGGCCGCTCGACGGCATGACTGTGGTCGTCACCGGAGCCATGACCGGTCCGCTGGAGAAGCTCAGCCGCAACGAGATGAACGAACTGATCGAGCGCGCGGGCGGGAAGTCCTCCTCCAGCGTCTCCAAGCGCACCTCGCTCCTGGTCGCCGGGGAAGGCGCCGGATCCAAGCGCGCCAAAGCCGAAGACCTCGCGGTCCGGATCGTGTCGCCCGGCGAGTTCGCCGAACTCGTCGCCGACCTCCTGCCCTGACCCGCTCAGCGGCCGAGGGTGACCCGCAGATCGGCCAGGCTCGCCCAGAGCCGTCGACCGCGCCGGGCCGTAGGGCCAGTGCCTGGCCCCTGGCCGGATGCGGCGTGGCCGCCACCGGACGCCCCGACTCCGACAGGGGGACGACCCCCGGTGTGTCAGAGTGAGAGCGGCCCGCCGCCGACCACCCCCCCCTCCTGTTGGCGGCGGGCTCCTGGGGCCATGCCCTTAGGCCGTCATAGCGACACTGAGGGCCCGGTGCGCGGAGCAGCTACCGCACGTCGACGAAGTCACCGGTGGTCTTGACCGGGGCGGTGGAGCTGGTGCCGGTGAAGACGTAGCGCCCGTAGCCGTCGGTGGAGGCGGTCACGGTGGTCTTCAGGCTTCCGGCGCCGTCGGCGCGCACGGTCTTGACGGTGCTGTAGTTACCGGCGCCGGCCTTGCGGAACTGCAGCTTGACCGCTCGACCGCCGTAGCTGCGGAAACAGTGGGTCTGCCAGTCGGCGCGGGTCAGCTTGCCGGTGACCGTGATGGTCCTGCCCTTGGCGACGGGCTCGGGTTCGTCTGTCCGCATGTCAGAGACGGCCGGGCTGTCTCGTCTCAGGTTGCGAAGACAGGTTCTGAGCGAACCCACCTCGACAAGAAGGAGCCGGCCATGAGCGGGGAGACCACACACCAGAAGGTCGCGCTGGTCACCGGGGCGAACAAGGGGATCGGCCGCGGGATTGCCGAGCAACTTGCCGCGCTGCACATGACGGTCCTGGTCGGCGCCAGAGACCCGCGACGCGGGGAGGAGACAGCAGCGGCGCTGCGCGCGGCAGGCGGCGACGCCCACGCGGTCACCTTGGACGTCACCGACCAGGCCACCGTCCGCGAGGCGGCGCAGCAGGTTGAGGAGCGCTTCGGCCACCTCGACGTGCTGATCAACAACGCCGGCATCACCGGCTCCGGACAGGTCTCGCCCGAGAACGCCCACGATCAGATCCCCAGCTCCGTCGAACTGAACATGGTCCGGGCGGTGTTCGAGACCAACGTCTTCGGGGTGATCGCGGTGACGAACGCCATGCTGCCGCTGCTACGGCGGTCACCGGCACCACGCGTCGTCAACGTCAGCAGCCACGCCGCGTCGCTGACCCTCACCAGCGATCCGGACGGTCCCTTTGCCTCGCTGCTGCCGTCTGCGGCGTACTCGCCGTCCAAGAGCGCGCTGACCGCGCTGACCGTGCAGTACGCCAATGAACTGCGCAAGGACGGCGTTCTCGTCAACGCTGCCGCCCCCGGCTACGTCGACACGGACAGCAACAACCACACCGGCTTCCTCACGGTCGCGCAGGGCGCCGCAGTCGTGGTGCGCCTGGCCACCCTCGGCGCAGACGGACCGACCGCCGGGTTCTTCAGCGAGGACGGCTCGGTGGTGCCCTGGTGACGGTGGCGTTGAACAGCAGCGCGTTCCACGGGCCACGGCGCCTTCGTGGATCGCCACGAGGCCGGCCCTGCTGCCGGCGAGACAGCAGGCAGTGGTAGTTGATGACCCGAGAGGCGCGGCTTCGGCAACCCGGAGTCGCGCCACCCTCGTGGCGGCAGAGTTTCAAGGAGGAGCCGGCGTGACGAAGACCGAAGAGTTCCAGGAGCTGCGGCCGCTGTTGTTCTCGATCGCCTACCGGATCCTGGGCAGTGTGAGCGAGGCCGAGGACGCGGTCCAGGAGACCTGGCTGCGCTACCAGGCCACCTCCGCCCGGCCCGGGTCGGCCAAGGCGTTCCTGTCGACCGTGGTCACCCGGATCTCGATCGACGTGCTGCGCTCGGCTCGCGTCCGGCGGGAGGAGTACGTCGGGCCGTGGCTCCCCGAACCGCTGCTGACCGACCCGTACGAGGATCCGGCGCGGTCGGCGGAGCTGGCGGACTCACTGTCGATGGCGGCCCTGCTCCTGCTGGAGCGGCTCACCCCGCTCGAGCGCGCGGTCTTCGTGCTGCGGGAGGTGTTCGCCTTCGGCTTCCCGGAGATCGCATCGGCCGTCGGACGGTCGGAGGCGGCGTGCCACCAGCTCGCGGTACGGGCGCGCCGTCACATGGACGCGGGCCGACCCCGGTTCGAGGCCGACCGCAAAGAGCGCGAGGAGCTCGCCGAACGGTTCTTCGACGCCTTCCGGGAAGGGGATGTCGACGGGCTGACCGAGCTGCTGGCCGCCGACGTGTCGATGATCGGTGACAGTGGCGGCAAGGCCCCGCGGTTCAACCCCATCACCCTCGGTGCCGAGCACGTGGTCCGGTTGCTCGCGGCTTTCGCCCCGCTGGTCATCAGGGGGGCCGGCGTCGTGGAATCGCAGCAGGTGAACGGCCAGCCGGGCGCGATCTTCCGCGACCGGGACGGCCAGGTCCTCAGCACCTGGGCGCTCGACGTACTCGACGGGCGGATCCAGACGATCCGCGCGGTGAACAACCCGGACAAGCTTGCGCACGTCGGCCCCATCGCGGACGCCTGGGCAGCGCTTCGCGAGGCGAACCAGGCGCACCGGCCCACCGCTTGACCGAAGAGCCACGGGCGCGGAAGTCTGTTCGGCGAATACAGGGGCCAGCGGCCACTTCTGATCCCGCGGGTCCTGGCAGCGGATCCGCTGTTCGCAGTCGTGCAACACCGACCGGAGCGTCAGAGCCTGGTCGGGGGCGCTTCGCCGGGCGCGGACCGGGTGCGTAAGGTGCGAGCGGCCCGGGAGCCGTGCGCGCCGGGCCGCCCCGGCCGCGCGGACGACGCGACCGAGGGGCCGAGGAGCGGGGGTGGCGGGGATGGCCGACGCGACAGACGCGGCGGACGTGGGGCGGCGTGCGGACGAGGCCGGGGAGGCGGGCGGGCGGATCGCACCGCTGGACCGAAGGGTGTTCGCCGTCGCGGGGGTGGTCTTAGCCGTGCTGATGGCGCTGTCCCCGCGCTACGGCTTCCACATCGACGAGCTGTACTTCCTCGACTGCGCCCGGCACCTCCAGGCGAGCTATGTGGACCAGCCGGCGCTGGCGCCGCTGCTGGCCCGGGTCTCGCTGTCGCTGTTCGGTGTCTCGGAGGCGGGCCTGCGACTGTGGCCCGCGCTGGCCGCCGCGGGCACGGTGGTCGTGGGTGGGATGACCGCGCGGGAGTTCGGCGGCGCGCGGCGAGCCCAGTTGCTCGCGGCGGTCGCGACCGGCACCATGCCCGTGCTGCTGGGCGGCGCGCACGTCGCCAACACCACGTCGTACGAAGTGCTGGCGTGGGCGGCGATCGCGCTCGTGGTCGTACGGATCGGCCGCACCGGCGACATGCGGTGGTGGCTCGCCGCGGGAGCGCTGGTCGGCATCGGCGCGGAATTCAACCACCTCGCGGCTGCTTTCGGGATCGTCCTGCTGGCCGCCGCGCTGCTCGGCCCGGCCCGCCGGACCGCGGCAGACCGCCGGCTGCTCGCGGGCGCGGTGATCGCCGTGCTGATCGTGCTGCCCGATCTGTGGTGGCAGTCGCGGCACGGCTGGGCCATGTTCGAGATGACGCGGGCGCTGAACGGCGAGAACGGAGGCCCGGGGAACATCCTCACCTGGATCGTGGGGCAGCTCGGCATGTCCTGCCTGGCGATGACGGTGCTGTGGGTGGCGGGTCTGCGGTTCCTGTGGCGGTCCGGCCGGCCGCTGTGGCGGTGCCTGGTGACCGCGTACGCCGTGCTGTTCGTGCTGTTCGCCGTGACGACCGGAGCGCAGGTGTACTACCTGGGCGGACTGTACGTGTGTCTGCTGGCGGCCGGGGCGGTGGGGCTCGACGGGTGGCTGCACTCCCGCCCGGACCGGCCGCGCGGCCTGATGATCGGAACCGCCGCCTCGGCCGCGCTGCTCGCCGTGATCGTGCTGCCGGTACTGCCGCCCTCCGACGTGGCCTGGACGTACGACATCAGCACGAATTCGGGGGAATCCCTGGGCTGGCCCCAACTGGTCGGCACGGTGCGGCAGGCATGGACCGGGCTCCCGTCCGGTCAGCGCGCGAACGCGGTTATCTTCGCGGCGGACTACGGCGAGGCCGGCGCCATCAACGAACTCGGCCGCGGTACCGGGCTGCCCACCGCCGTGAGCGCCCACAACACCGACTGGTGGTGGGGCCCCGGCAACCCACACGCCACGACCGTGGTGGCCGTCGCCCCCGGCCCCGACCACGCCCCCGAGTACGCCGCCCGTCTGCGCCAGTACTTCCGGCACGTCCGCGTGGCCGCCACGCTCTCCAACCCCGACGGTGTGCACAACATCGAATGGGGCGGCCACGTCTACATCTGCACAGGCCCCCGCCGCCCCTGGGGCGAGATGTGGCCCGAACTGCGCAACTACGCGTGACGCCCCCGCGGCACGTCCAGGCGGTGAGGTTCGACGCGGCCACCGGCCGTGTGGACGTCGTTTCCGACTTCTCTGAACTACCTATGGCTCGGGGCGAACGGGCCGGAGGGAAGATCGTGACTCTCTCGGCTTGTGTCAGTGCCAGGGACTACGGTCGCGGGCGTGACCGAACACGATGCCCTCAGTTCTACCCGCGAGGCGTACGACGCCATTGCCCCCGTGTATGCGCACCGGTTCGCCGACTCGTTGCGTGACGAGCCCCTCGAGCGCGCGTTGTTGAGCGCTTTCGCCGAGCTCTCACGTGCGAGTGGGAGCGGTCAGGTCGCGGACCTGGGATGCGGGCCTGGCTATATCACTGCGTACTTGGATGAACTGGGGCTCGCGGTGTCCGGCGTTGACGCCTCTCCCGTGATGATCAAGTTGGCTCGCCAGGCATATCCGGGCCTGCAGTTCGACGTGGGCTCGATGGCCGCGCTGAACTTCAGCGACGGCGTGCTGGGTGGCGCACTGTCACGATGGTCCATCATCCATACCCCACCGCAAGAACTCCCCGTTATCTTGTCGGAGTTCCACCGCGTGCTGGCACCTGGCGGCTACCTTCTGCTCGGCTTTTGGGCCAGCGATGATCCGTCTCACCCGACGCAGATCTTCGATCACACAGTCGCACCGGCCTATCGGTGGTCGCCTGACCGCCTCGCCGCGATGCTGCTCAAATCAGGGCTGGCCGAGGTGGCCCGGACGGTGCGTGAGCCTCAGCCCACCGACCGACGACAGTTCCAGTCGATTCACCTGCTCGCACGCAAAGCTCAGACCGGGGCTGTCAGGTCTGACGCATGACCCAACCTGCCGGGCAGGGAGCCGTCAGACTCCAAGTGTCGACTCGTCAACACGTATGGTGCGGCCGGTGATCCCCTCGAAAGCAGGGACTCCGATGGGTCGTCCTGCATCCGGGCGAAGTGCGTGACGCACGTTGCGTCACGCCGCCGGAGTTCTCGCCGCTTCAACCGCGTGCTGCCACAGCTCTGATGTCCGCGGCCGGAGGCCCACTCGGCTACCGCGCATGGCGCGTCAGGCCAGGGTCTCGTGGAGCCAGGGACGTTCGGCGTGGCTGGTGGCGCGGGCCATGACGAGCATGCCGCGGCGGTACGGGTCGTCAGAGACCTTCTCCGAGCTGCGTGCGCGATCAACCGGAGGGAGGGGTCAGCCCCTGTTGCGGAGCGCGTCGAGGACGTGGGGCCAGGCAGCCGTCCCCAAGAGTGCGTCAGCTTCGGGTGTGCCTCCGTAGTGGAAGCGCGGGGATGCCGGTGCTGGTCCCTCACCGGGAAAGCGTGGGCGGTGGCCGGCATCGTGGCGGGTGATCAGGCGCACCGTGGCCCCGGCTGAGCGTCGGCGTTGTGCCAGTTGTTCGGCGAAGGGAAGAGACGGCCACATCGCATCGTCGCCGCCTGCGACCAGCAGCAGATCGGCCCGTGCTTTGTCCACGGGAATCTGTGCCGGAGGGAGCAGATCAGCAAAGGTCCGTTCGCTCAGTTCGTAGTGCCCGCGGATGGCGACCGGCCCACCGTCCGTTTCTGCGGGAGTCCAGGAGCCGTCCATCGGGACGAAAGGCACCGGCTGCTCTCGCCAGGTCCAGGACGATCGACAAGGGCGGTGGGCTCCGTCGCGGCCTGGTCCGACGTTGCACCAGACCCGGGACGTGGGCGATATCGCGACGACAGCGTCCACGCGCAAATCGTGCACTGCTGTGAGCAGCGCCGCCTCAGCCCCCTTGGAAGTGCCCAGAATGCCGATGTGCTCCGCTCCGTTCAACCGGAGGAAGTCGACGGCGGTGGTGAAGGTCTCCAGGGGGATCTCGCAGATCCCCGGGGACTGCCCCGGACCGCCGAACCAGCGGATCGACACGGCCGTCATACCCTGCTGGGCAAGGATGCGTGCCCTCTCCCGTTCGACGCGCCCGCTGGATCCCGCCAGGACCAGGACACCGATGTCACTGCCGCGGGCGGGAGTGACCAGAACGCCTTTCCAGGGCTCGGTCAGCTCGCGCTCGGTGACATCCACGTGGCCTCCCCGTCGGTCCGCATCAACTTGGCAGCGCAGCCTCATCGGCGTTGCCATTCCTCCTGGAACGACCGTACCCGCCTGGCATAGCCACCGGCCGTGTCAATCCTGGGGTCCCAAATGAACGGCGCCGCCGCCCTGCATGCTGTAGGTCGCGGCATTGTGGTCCTCCACCGCGGCGGCGGCGCGATGCGGTGTCGCGGGGGAGACGGCCACGCTCGCCGGCATGGCCACCGCGAGTGCTCCGCAGGAAGCACGGGAACTCATCGACACCAGCCTGAACTGAGCACTGACCGACCGCGGGTCCATCGGTGGTCGACGGTTACTCAGTAACGATTGCCCCTGCCGTCTTCCGTATGAGATGCCCGGTGTGTAGAAATCGTGAGGGCAGGTCGCATGATCACAGGTGACCGCCCGAGCGAGAGATGAGTCGGGGGCATGAGCACAAACGAACCGTCGGGCCACGAACATCCCACAGGCCCTCAGCAGAACCCGTACGACAAGAACGTCTACGGGCCGCCGCAGCCGCCGGCCGACCCGTATGGACAGGCCGCCGCGGGCCCCGCCGGGTACGGGCCGCCGCCGCAGGGACCGTACAGCCAGCCACAGGGGGCGGCGTACGGGCAGCAGTACCCGCAGTGGCTGTCCCCGCCGAACGCGTACGGCGGCCCGCCCGCCCCAGGGACTCGGCAGCTGGCCACCTCCGGTGACCGCTTCCTGGCCCGGCTGATCGACACCGCTGTGCTGCTGGTGCCGGTCATCCTGCTCTACGTGATCGTCGCTCCGGTCAGCTCGCTCCTCAACTCCGTGGCCACCGCCGCCGTGGCCCTCGGCTACGAAGCCGCGATGCTGCTCACACAGGGCGGCCAGACCATCGGCAAGAAGGCCATGAAGATCCGGGTCGTCTCGCTGGCCCACGGCGGCCGGCCGGCCGACGCCGAGTTCTGGGCCCGGGCAGGCGTCTACGCGGGACCGCAGGCCGTCTACTGCCTCGGGTCTGTCTTCAGCCTCCTCAACGTCCTCTGGCACCTGTGGGACAAGCCGTACCAGCAGTGCCTGCACGACAAGGCCGCCAAGACCGTTGTAATCAAGGAGTTCTGACAGCAGCTCCGGCCTGTGGCCGCCCGGCGCCCAGCGGCGCTGCCGCCGCAACTGGCGTACGGACCAATGGGAGCCTCGGGGGAGGGCGGCCGTACGGGATCAGGCGTCGCCGGGCGGGCGCAGGCCCTCGCGAGGCTGCTCTACAGGGAAGGGCCGCGCGGCTCCGAGATGGCGGTCAGCGGGCGGCGAGCATCTTGAGAAAGGGGCGCCGAGCCTCGTAGATCGGGGACTGTCTCGGTGGCTCCGGCTGCCCGGAGAGCCTCGACGCTGGACCTGCCGGAAGCGACGGCCAGCAACGGCACCGGCGCCCAGCAGTGGCAGAAGGGCACCGGCAACACCCCGGTCAACCCCGCCTCGGGCCGCTGCCTGGACGCCACGGGCCCCAGCTCGGCCAACGGCACCCGCCTGCAGATCTGGGACTGCACCGGCGCCGCCAACCAGCAGTGGACCCTGCCGACCGCGTGAAGCGGGTCCATGCCCGGAGGAGGCCTCACCGCCGTGGCCTCTCGACCATGACGTCGATAGGGTCGGACGACCGGCGGACCGTCCGGGCAGGCCGGATCCGTGTCCTCACCTCCGGAGACGGGTTGTCGATGCGTCTGCATCCAGGCGAGACCGAGGCCGTTGGCTGGCGGGTGGTGACTGTGCTCGACGCCGTCCGGCAGCTGCGCGATGCATCCCCCGACGTCACCGGACGTCCGCGGGTGATCGCGATCGACGGCCGGGGCGGCGCCGGCAAGACGACCTTGGCCGAGCGGCTGCGCAAGGCGGTGCCCAACTCCTCCATCGTGCACACCGACGACATCGCCTGGGAGCAGGCCTACTTCGACTGGGGCGCCATGCTCGTCGAGAACATCCTGCAACCCCTGCACCGGGGTGAGGCGGTGGACTTCCGCCCTGGTGCCTGGATCACCCACGACCGGCCCGGATCGATCACCATCCCCAACGGTGCCGACTTCATCTGGGTCGAGGGCACCGGCATCATCCGCGAAGAGCTTGCCCAGTGGTTGGACGCCTCAATGTGGATGCAGGGTGACCTCGACGAGCAAGAGCGCTTGTCGGTCGTCCGCGACGGTGACACCCCCGAGCAGCTGGAGCACGTGGCGAACTGGCTGCTGGAGGAATTGCCGTTCATGTTGCGAGAACAGCCGTGGGCCCGAGCCACCATGATCGTCGCCGGCCCTTCGCAGATCGACCACGACCCGGACACCGAGTTGGTCGTCGCCCCGCCGACCAGCCCTTAGAGCTCGTAACACGATCTTGTTGAGCGGTCCTGGTCGGGCGTGACTGTTGTGACGGTCTGATCGTTCGGGTGGGTGTGACGACTCGGCCGTGGATCGTGGACGACGGCTTGTGGGCGCTGATCGAGCCGTTGCTGCCGCCTTGGCCCGAGCGGTCTCCGGGCCCGAAGCCGGTGGCGGACCGGCTGTGTCTGCAGGGCATTCTGTATGTCCTGCACCAGGACTTCGCTTGGCAGCTCCTGCCCCTGGAGCTGGGGTTCGGCTCGGGGCAGACCTGCCGGCGGCGCCTGGACCGCTGGCAGCAGGCAGGCGTCTTCGACCGGTTGCACCGCATCCTGCTCGCGGCGCTGAACGCGGCCGGCGAACTCGACTGGACCCGCGCGTGCGTGGACGGCTCCCACGTCCGCGCCAAAAAGGGGGAGACGCGACCGGTCCGTCACCGGTCGACCGGCGGAGGACTGGCAGCAAACACCATCTGATCTGCGACGGGAAGGGCACTCCGCTCCACGTCATCACGACTGCGGCGAACGTCAACGACATCACGCAGACTCTCGCACTCGTCGACGGCATCCCGCCGGTGGCCGGGCGTCCGGGCCGTCCCCGCCGACGCCCCGAGTCCATCCTGGGTGACAAGGCGTACGACTCCCGGGTAGTCCGCCGTGAACTGCGCACACGCCGGATCATGCCGGTCATCTCCCGCAAGGGCGCCCCGAACATCAAGAGCCTGGGCAAACTCCGCTACGTCGTCGAGCAGGCCTTCGCCCTCCTCCACCAGTTCAAACGCCTCGCCATCCGATGGGAACGACGCCTCGAACTCCACGACGCCTTCATCTCCCTGGCATGCAGCCTCATCTGCTGGCGACGCCTCAAGAAGGCCCACCCATGACCCTGTTACGAGCTCCAAGAGCCCGAAGACCGAGGCGGCTCAGGTCAGCTTCTTCCCCCGGTGGGACGATTTCGTCGCCCGGGTCGGCTCAGCCCCTATGAGGGCTGGGCCGAATCACTTCCTGCCAAGCCGCCGGCTGCCCCAAGGTCTCTGCAGATCCATTGGCGACGGAGTCGTTCCCGCCTATCGCGGCCCCGACGGTTCGGCCGGTCGATTCGGCGGAGCCTTGGCATTCTTGGCGGCGGCTGCCGCGACGGTCGCCAGGTCTTCGCCCGAGAAGCCGGCGCGGCTCAGCACCGCCAGAGATTTGTTCGTCGCCAGCGTGCACAACGCCAGCTCTGCCGCCTCCTGCTCACCGGCCCCCGCCGCCAGCAGCGCCTGCTCCAGCCTCGCCCGCAAACCGTCGATCATGGCGCGGACCATCGCCCGTCCCTCCGCGTCAAGCGCCGGGAACTGCGTTGCCGACACCGTGAGCAGGCAGCCATCCGGGACTGTCGGGTCGGCGATACGGTTCAGGGCGACCTGCAGGAAGGCGGCCACAACGGCGCTCGGGCTCGGGTGGGGGCCGGACAGTGCCTGCTCGTACAGCGGGTGGTAGGTCTGCGCGTACCGTTGGAGGCTTTTCCGGAAGAGGGCGCTCTTGTCGCCGAAGGTGCCGTAGAGCGAGCCCCGGCCCAGGCCCGTGCCCTCGGTCAGGCGATCGATCGAGGCCTCCGAATAACCCCAGCGCCAGAAGACGTGCATCGCGCGTCGTAGCGCCTCGTCCACGTCGAATTGCTTGCGTCCTGCCATGGTCCGTCAGCTTACACATCTTGTACCGATCGTTCAAAGATGTGTATGGTCGCCGGCATGACAAGCTTGAGTTCGCTGCGGCTGCCTGACGGATTCCTTGACGTCTTCACCAGCCGGCTCGTGGAGGTGAACGGACTGCGGCTGCACGCGGTCACCGGTGGGGACGGCCCGGCGCTGCTGCTGGTCGGCGGGTGGCCCCAGACCTGGTACGCCTGGCGGGAGGTGATGCCCGCACTCGCCCGCCGGCACACCGTCGTCGCCGTCGACTCGCGCGGGGCCGGGCTCTCCGACAAGCCCGACGACGGGTACGACGCCGGCACGCTGTCCGCCGATCTGGTCGCGTTGATGGCCGCGCTCGGGCACGACCGGTTCGACGTGGTCGGCCACGACATCGGTACGTGGACCGGATATGCCCTCGCCGCCGATCACCCCGAGCGGGTGGGCCGGCTCGCCATCCTCGAAGCAGTGATCCCCGGTCTCACGCCGTCCCCGCCGTTCTTCGGCCCGGCCGCGGTCAACCTGAAGCTCTGGCAGTTCGGCTTCAACCGGCTCACCGACCTCAACGAGGAACTGGTCCGGGGACGGGAGCGGCTCTTCTTCGGCTGGCAGTTCGCCACCAAGGCCGCCACGCGGACCGCGATCCCCGCGTACGCCGTCGACGTCTACGTCGACGCGATCACCGCGGATCCTCGCGCGCTGCGGGCGAGCTTCGCGTACTACCGGGCGCTGGACGAGACGATCGCGCAGAACGAGCAGCGCAGCAAGACCCGGCTGACGCTGCCGGTGCTCGCCGTCGGCGGCGCGCTGTGGAGCGGCGCGAATGCCGCCCAGACGATGCGGCTGGCGGCCGACGACGTCACGGGGGTCGTCCTCGACGACTGCGGCCATTACCCGGCCGAGGAGCAGCCGGCGCGGTTTGTCGAGATCCTGGAGGACTTCCTCGCGGCCAACCGGTAGCAGGCACGCCACACAGCTGAACTTCGCGAACGACGTAGCGGAGCTTCACAAACTCCGCTACGTCGTCGAGCAGGCCTTCGCCCTCCTCCACCAGTTCAAACGCCTCGCTATCCGATGGGAACGACGCCTCGAACTCCACGACGCCTTCGCCTCCCTGGCATGCAGCCTCATCTGCTGGCGACACCTCAAGAAGGCCCACCCATGATCCTGTTACGAGCCCTCAGGTCGGCTGGCCCACCCGCAGAGCGCGGGCGAGCGGTGGCCGTCCTCGGCAGTGGTCCCGACGGATCGTGGCGTACAACTCGATCCTCGCCTCCGAGTTCCCCATACAGGGACCTGGCCGGAGCTGCTCACCGCCGGGGGAGCAGCGGCCGGTCGGGGCGGCAGACGGGGCAGGCCGTCGCGTCTGCCGACGGGCGCGGACGCATTGACAGCGTGCCATCGAAGTCTGAGTGGCGCAGGTTACACGCACTTCATGCGTGAGCGATGAGTTCGGGCGGCGGATCGGGTCTGCCCTGGTATGAGTCGAATCATCGCTGACATCTCGGTCTCCCTCGACGGCTTCGTCACCGGGCCCGATCCCGGTCCGGACAATGGTCTGGGCACCGGCGGCGAGGCCCTGCACACCTGGGCGTTTTCCGACGACCCCGAGGACCGCCGGGTCCTGCGCGAGGCGACCGCCCGTTCGGGCGCCGTCGTCCTCGGCCGCCGGCTCTTCGATCTGGTCGACGGGCCGAACGGCTGGGACGAAACGTCCGGCTACGGCGCCGGCGAGGTCGGCAAGCCCGCGTTCGTCGTCGTGACGAGCTCGCCGCCGGAGTCGGTGCGGCTCAGCGACCTGGACTGGACGTTCGTCACGACCGGTCTGGCCGATGCCGTCACCGCCGCGCGCGAGCGCGCCGAGGCGGCGTCGTCGGACAGCGGCAAGGACCTCGACGTCGTCCTGATGGGCGGCGGCGCCACGGTCGGCTCGGCGTTCGACGCCGGGCTGGTCGATGTGCTGACGCTGCACCTCGCGCCCGTCGTGCTGGGTGCCGGGACGCCACTGTTCACCGGCGGAGTGCCACGCACGCTGGTGCAGCGGAGCGTGACCTCGACATCGACCGCGACGCACCTGACCTACGGCATCCTCTGACGACATCGTTGCGGGAACGTCCCATCGAGCAGTCAACGGGGCCCGATGGGGCGCCGCACGGTCCCCTCGGCAGCCGTCAGCAGAGCCGGTAGCTGTCCTTGTACTGCACGGGCTCCCCGACGAGTTCCGCGCCCCGTGGGTGCGCAGACGGGCAACGACGTCCTCGATGTCGTCGACGGCGAACATGATGCGACGAATGCCCAGCGAGACCGTCGATGTGACGCCCATCACTCTCCGGGTGCTTCGGGTCGGGCAAGCGCGATCATGATCGGAATGGACGCTCGTTTCCTTGGCATCGCTGATCTGGTCGAAGCCCCGTCCGTGGCGGTCGTGGTCGACGTCATGCGTGCTTTCACGGTGGCTGCCTGGGCCTTTGCCCAGGGGGCGGAAAAGATCGTGCTTGCCGAGTCGCTGGACGAAGCCCTGGCGCTCAAGGCTCGCCACCGGGATTGGGTGGCGCTCAAAGACGGTCCGCCCGCGCCCGGGTTCGACACCGTCAACTCCCCGGGCCTGCTGCGGTCTATTGACCTTGGCGGACGGACCGTTGTGCAGAAGACCACGGCAGGGACGGTCGGCGCCCTTGCGGTCAAGGAGGCGCCGCTGGTGCTGTGCGCCAGCTTCGTGGTGGCGGAGGCAACGGCTCAGCTCTTGCGGACGAGCGAGGGCGACAGTGTCACGTTCGTGGTCACTGGCGACGATGGGCAGGCCGATGAAGATCTGGCGTGTGCTCAATACATCGCTCGGAGGGCCACCGAGGCTGGGACGGATGCTCCTGAGTTCCTCCGCCGCGCTGCCGAGTCGCGCGCCGCCGCCGAACTGGCGGAGGGGGTGCGTCAAGGAGTCCATCCTGATGACGTCGCGCTCTGTCTTGAGGTCGACCGGTTCCCTTTTGCCATGGTGGCGACCTTGGAAGGCTCGCTCATGGTCCTGCGTCCACGCGCGATGCCTTGCGGAAGTCCATGAGCTGATCGACCTCTTGCGCGGCCTGGGTCAGCCGTCCTTGAGCTTGGTGTTCTCTGCCTCGAGCCGGGCGATCCGGGCCTCACGGGGGCCGGGGATTTCGCCGGCGTCTTGGCGGGCGACGGGTCTTGATGTCGCGCAAGAGGAGCCGGTCCACGGCGGGCGTGCTCGGCCCGGGACGGGCCGGTGACCGGGGTAGTGGTCGGCCTGCGTAATTGGTGCGCAGGCATCACTTGTAGCCCGTCCAGGGGTCGTTCTGACGATGCCCGGGCAGTCGTGGCTGTCCTTGGCGACAGGCATTGGGCATGACTGCGAGTCGCATTTACGCGTGGTGAAGGGCCTGCGGATCTCGGGGCGGGGCCGGACGGGTGAAGCCGTCGGTGGGAGGCAACCGGCAGGCCGCCGGGGGCTGTCCTGCACGGCAAGTCCGGTCGACATCGTCCGAGATCCGAGAGGTAAACCTGATGAGCCTTCTCTACACTCCGCAGCAGTCGGTCAGCGGTGACTATTTCCTTGCCCCGCCGGCCGCCGCCCCTAGCGCGGCCTGTGCCCTGTCCGCCACCGACGCGCGCTGGGTCGAGCTTCATGCCGCGCTCATTTCGGCGGGCGTGCCCCCGCAGCCGGGGGACGGCTCCGCGGTGCACACCATGGCGCGCCGGCTCGACGACGCCACGGTCAGCGCGGTCGTCGCCTGGATCGACAGTGCGGCCAGCCTGGCTCAACCTCACTGAGCCGGGCACGTTTCCTGCGTCGTCATCTGCTGCCTGCCAAAGAAGTCCGTGCCACCGGCCTACGTCGAACGCCTTCTGTCCGAGTTCCTGGAGGTGTCGCGGGTCCGGCAGCGGCAGATGAGTGGTGACAGGCTCGTTGTCATGGGTCTCCCGTGGGCCTGGGTGGACAGCGAGCCGGAGGTGGAGGCGCGGCGGATGAAACCGCTGCGGGACGTGCGGGACGGGGCGCCGCGGTTCCGCCTGCTGTTCCCGCATCCGACTCCGGATGTGCAGCGGCGCCTGGACGACGGGCTCGGCCTCCTGGAGGACTGGCTCGTACGCGAGGGCAAGCTCAAGCACCGGGCTCCCCGCGACATCGCCTCGGCGGTCACGCGGACCGCCGAGGCCGTCGCGGACCTGCTGCCAACCGATGGGTGGCGGGTGCGGCTGGTGGGTCCGTGCCGCCCACCCCGGGCGAGGCGGAACTTGTCGCTGGTGCTCTATCGGTTCGGCGAAGAACTGGCGAAGCATCGCTGGTGCACTGCCGAGGCCAGGCTCGTACCGGGCCGAACCTGTACACCTCGTACTCCTTGAGCCGTAGCGACCGGTCCTCGGCGACTGCGTTCGCGGCCGAGGACGCCGGCTGGTGGTCGAGGACGATGCTGCGCGTGGCAGAGGGCTGGGCGGCTCTACCCGGTTGAGGCCGAGGGGGAGGGGGTTCCGGTCGAGGAGTCCCCGCTCTGCGATTGGGTGGTGAGGGTCACGGTGCCGCCGCTGGCGACATCGCTGCCCGGGGTGGGATTGCTGGCCGTCACCAGCGCGTCGGACTCGGCGGAGGAGCCGGACGCCAGGGCGACCTGAAGCCCCAGGTCGTTCAGCGCGGTGCGGGCGTTGGTGAGGGTCATGCCGATGAGGTCCGAGGGCACCTGGACCGTCGCGGCCGCCTTGACCACGTCCACGTCGACGGCCGTACCGGTCTTGACCTTCTTGTCGGGCTGGATGCTCTGGCCGACGACGGTGCCCGCCGTGGCGCTCGAGTCGACGTCGGTCGTGCTGCCGAGGACGAGGTCGTTGTCTTCGAGCCGTTTCTTGGCCTGGCTGACGGTGAGGCCCGTCAGGTCGGGGACGGTGGACTTGTCGGCGGCCTTGGCGACCTTGAGGGTGATCGTGGAGCCCTTCTCGGCCTTGGTGCCGCCCTCCGGGTCCTGGCTGAGGACGGTGCCGGGGTCCTTGCCGGACACGACGTGTGTGCTCTTCACGTCGAAGCCCTTGTCCTCAAGGAGGCTCGTGGCCGCGTCCTCATCCTTGTCGGTGACGTCCGGGACCTTGACCTTCGGGGCTCCGGTGGACATGACGAGCGAGACGGCCGAGCCCTTCTTGACCTCGCCGCTCGCCGGAGACTGGCTGCACACGTGGCCCTTGGACTGGTCCGCGCATGGTTTGCTCGCGGTGACGCTGACCGTGAGATCCGCGTTGTCCGCCATCTTCCGGGCGTCCTTCAGCGTCTGGCCGACGAAGCTCGGCACGCTGACTTCACTGGCGTCCGTACCATTGCCGCCGAACAGGAGCCGGCCCATGAGGACGGCGCCGACGATCACCACGACGGCCGCCACGACCAGGAGCACCTTCGACTTCCTGCCCTTCGGCTGCCCGGGCTCTTCCGGGGGGTCGACGGCGGCGAGCTTGACCGTGGCGTTGTCGGTGACGGCGGCGGCGCCGATGCCGGCGGCGGCGACCGCCCGGCCGTCGAGGCAGGCCTCGATGTCGGCACGCATCTCATCGGCCGACTGGTAGCGGTAGGCGGGGTCCTTGGCGAGCGCCCGCAGCACGATGGCGTCGATCTCGGGGGTGAGCCCGGGGTCGTACACGCTGGGCGGCTGCGGCTCCTCCTGGACGTGCTGGTAGGCGACGGCGACCGGGGACTCGCCGATGAACGGCGGCCGCACGACGAGCAGTTCGTACAGCAGACAGCCCGTCGAGTACAGGTCGGAGCGCGCGTCGGCCTGCCGGCCGAGGGCCTGCTCCGGCGGCAGGTACTGGGCGGTGCCCATGACCATGCCGGTCTGCGTCATGGCCATGCTGGGGTCGTCCATCGCGCGGGCGATGCCGAAGTCCATGACCTTGACCTGGCCCTCGCGCGTCAGCATGACGTTCGCGGGCTTGATGTCGCGGTGGACGATCCCGGCGCGGTGCGAGTACTCCAGCGCCTGCAGGATGCCGACGGTCATCTCCAGGGCCGCTGAGGGCAGCAGCTTACGGCCGGAGCGCAGCAGGTCGCTCAGAGTCGAGCCGTCGACGTACTCCATCACGATGTACGGGATGGAGACACCCTCTATCCAGTCCTCACCGGTGTCGTAGACAGCGCCGATGGAGGGGTGGTTGAGGGAGGCCGCCGACTGGGCCTCCCGGCGGAACCGCGCCTGGGAGGTGGGGTCGTGGGCGAGGTCCGCGCGCAGCGTCTTCACGGCGACGGTCCGGCCGAGCCTGGTGTCGTGGGCGAAATACACATCGGCCATGCCACCGCGGCCGAGAAGCCGGCTCAGTTCGTAGCGGCCGCTCAGGACATACGCCGGCCAGGCCTGGGCGGCCTGGGTCGGGGCGTCGTAGGTGTATGACGTGTCCGCCGGGTAGGAGGTGTCCGCCGGGTAGGACGTGTCCGCGTAGGGCGTCTGCGGGTATGACGTGTTGTCCGCGTACGACCCATCCGCGTACGGCGTGCCATCGGATCCGACGGGGTTCACGTGGCGTCCCCCGAAGAGGTCAGAAGGTCATGGCGTCTTGGGGCTTCGAGGCTGGCGGACTTCGTCACTGCGGTCCCTCTGTCGGGCGGACGTGTCATCGGAAATACTTGCACACCGCTGAGAAAGGAATGAAACAGACCCCACGAGGGGCCCGGCTCCATGGCCAGGGCGTACGTGAAATCGATGCGGCAGCGGACCGCTTCCGCTGCCTGAGCGTCCGGCAGACCGAGCAGGAACTGCAGCACACGGACGGCGGCCAATTGGGCGGGCGTGATGCCGGGGCGTCCGTCGAGCGGGGACCAGCCCGCGAAGTCCTCGTCGCGCCACAGCCCGTCCAGCCGGAGTAACAGCGCCGAGCATGCCCGCTGATCACGCTCAACGCGTCGGCTAGAAGAAGCCGAAGAATCGATCCCACCAGCTGGGCTGCCACGCATCCTTATCCCAAGGACGAAGCTGGCTCTCCCCGTCGTACCGGAGATTGAGCACCTCTTCTGGGACCACCACGTACCCCAGGCCGATGAGCGCTTGCTCCACCCTTGCAAGGTCTCCGGCGTCCAGCTCGCCCTCCGCCTGAGCGTCATCCGTGCCGAAAAAGGCACCGGGATTGTCGGCCGACACCAGAGCCAGAGACCCGAACTTGCTCACGCACACCATGATCCGAGTCCCGCACACCGTCGCCTCTGCGGGGACAACGACGCGACCGTACTCACTGGAGTCCTGAGTGTCCCGCTCAGCCGTGCAACTCGTCCCGAAGTCGCTCTCCAGCCTGAACACCAGACGTCCGAACGGCACGGCAGCTTCGCTACGGCTGTAGCCCATGGGCCACTCCAGCCACTTCGGGTCGTCGAACCGGCGCAACAACGTCATCAGATCCGGTTCGCTCTCCACCATCCGCCCATCCTGGCGCGAGAGGCCAACGCTGGTCCACGTAGTTCCTGGCGCCGCCGGAGCCCGACATCAAGCATTCAAGTTCGGTAGTCGCGGGCCCGCGGCGAACGGCGCTGGCCGCGCCGGCCGACGGGGAACTGCGCGGCTTCGCGGTGATGCGGGACTGCAGCGCTACCTCGCGGATCGGGCCGCTGTACGCGGACTCGGCCGAGGTGGCGGCCGCGCTGGTGGGAGGAGTTTCCGCGGCCACGCCGGGCAGGTCCGTGGGGATCGATGTGCCCGACATCAACACCGCCGCCGCGCGCTGGCGGAACGGTTCGGCCCGGGACCGTCCTTCGAGACCGCGCGCATGTACAACGGCCCGGCCCCGGAGATCGACCAATCCGGCCTCTACGGCATTGCGGGCCTCGAACTGGGCTGCCTCGTCTGCCGGGGTGCCCTTGCCCTCGGCCACCGTGTGGACGCCGTCTTGACGGTCCGGTCGTCCCGCTGGCAACGTCGTCGCCATGGTCTCTGGCGCCGGCCACCACCACCTGGGCACGCCTGCCGTGTTCGTGGGGCGCGGCATGTCGATCTGTGCCGGCAGTCCAGCGCCATCTGTAGCTGACCCCACGGATCCTCTTCCGTTCCCTCCCGCCGCGCGCCCACGCGCGTTCCCCTTCATCTCCGGCCTGAGGAAGACGCATGTCCGAACGCTCCCTTTTGCCCTCCTCCGATGCCCGGGACGGTTTATCGCGCCGTGCGCTGGGCGGTTTGATCGGTGGTGGCGCACTGTCCGCCGTAGCCGGGACGGCCGCCGCTTCGCCGGCCGTCGCCAGTACCGGTACGACGGCCGAGCAGCCCTTCCGGGCGCGCACCGGCGCAAGCAGCGGGCGGCGGCCCAATCTGCTGGTCATCCTCGGCGACGACCTCGGCTGGGCGGACCTCTCGTCGTACGGCGCACCGCATATCAAGACCCCCAACCTGGACCGCCTCGCCCGGCAGGGTGTCCGCTTCACCGACGCGTACGCCGGATCCGCGACCTGCTCGCCCACCCGGTTCAGCCTCTACACCGGCCGCTATCCGGGCCGTACCAAGGGCGGGCTCGCCGAGCCCATCGCCAACCGTACGCAGGGACTCGACCCCACGCACCCGACCCTGGCCTCGCTGCTGCGGACGGCCGGCTACTCCACCGCGCTCATCGGCAAGTGGCACTGCGGCTGGCTGCCGGACTACAGCCCCACCAAGTCCGGTTGGGACGAGTTCTTCGGCAACCACGGTGGCGCACTGGAGTACTTCTCCAAGCTCGGCCAGCTCGGCGACTACGACCTCTACGAGGGCGACGCCACCTACCAGGACCTGCGCTACTACACCAACGTCCTGACCGAGCGGGCCGTGGAGTACATCGGCCGCGACCACGCACAGCCCTGGCTGCTCAACCTCAACTTCACCACCCCGCACTGGCCCTGGCTCGCCGAGGGCGACGCGGAGACCGGCGCCGGGATCGCCGCGAAGATCCGCGCGACCACCGACGTCGGTGAGATCTTCAGCGCCCTCGGCCACTTCGACGGCGGCTCTGTCGCCAAGTACACCGAGATGGTGGAGAGCCTGGACGCGGCCGTCGGCGAGGTGCTTGAGGCGCTGCGCCGCTCCGGCCAGGAGAGCGACACCCTGGTGTACTTCGCCAGTGACAACGGCGGCGAGCGCTTCTCGTACAACTGGCCCCTGAGCGGTGAGAAGTTCGATCTTCTCGAAGGCGGCATCCGGGTGCCGACGATCGTCCGCTGGCCGGGGCGTATCGATCCGGGCCAGGTCAGTCACGAGCCGAACTTCTCGCCCGACTGGACCGCCACCTTCCTGGAACTGGGCGGCGCCAGGCCGGCCCCGGCCTACCCGCTGGACGGCACCAGCCTGGCGGGATATCTGCTGCACGGCCACGCGCCCGGCAAACGCGACCTCTTCTGGCGGGTACGGGCCAACCGGGCCTTGCGGCGCGGCGATTGGAAGTACTACCAGGACGCCGACGGCACGGACCATCTGTTCGACCTCGCGCGGGACTCCCGCGAGCAGGCCGACCTCGCCTCCGACCGGCCGGAGCTGCTCGCGGAGTTGAAAGCGGCCTGGGAGAAGACCGGCGCGGGCCTGCTGCCGTACCCAACGGCTGGGTGAACCGGCGGCCAGCGCCGGCGAACACGCCACGGTCCTGCGCGAAGCGGGACTGATCCGCACCTTGCGGCACCGCAATACCGCGCTCCACAGTCCCACCGGACTCGGCGTCGCTGTGTTGAACACCCCACCCCGGCGTTGGCGACGCGGGCTTACCCTTTGCGGGGCCCGGACTGCCCCGCCGCCACCCGTCAAATGGGGCTCCGCCCAGGCGGTCAGGACGGCGCCTGCGGCTGTGGCTGCGCTGGTGCGACCGGTGGCGTGACGTCCCGATCAGCGCCTGACCCCCGCAACAGCGACGCACCGAGCGGCGTCATCGTGTGCAGCACGTTTGTCGCGTCCCGATGGCTGCTGATCAGTCCCGCATCGCGCAGCGCTGTCGTGTGTTGGCTCACAGCCGACGACGACACCCCCGCGGCCCGGGCCAGTTCCCTGGACGGGGACTTCGGCTTGAAGACCCTGGCCGCGATAAAGGGTTTCCAGACGTGGGACAACAACAGGGGGTGCAGCATAAAGCTCACCGTTGACGGCAAGGTCGGTAAGCACACGTGGAGTGCGCTGCGCTCCGACGACGGTTGCCCGACCGTCTGAAATCGCCCGCACCAATTCAGGGGCCCGGCAGGTGAATTCCTGCCGGGGCCCCAATCCGTTCCGTCGGTCAGAGTGTCCGCACCGGTTGCGGCACTCCTGATGGGCGCCCAAGGGTGGCGGCATTCGATTCCGGCGCGGGAAGACGGGCGCTGAGCCAGGGCAGCACGGTCGGGTACATCCGCTGCCATGTGTGCCAGTTGTGCCCGCCGCTCGCCAGGACGAGAGCCGTCACAAGGGTCGGCCTTCGGGCCGCCAGACGAAGGGCCTCGATGTTCACGGGCGGGCTGGACCGGTCACCGGAGGAGGTGGCAAGAAGCAGTGACACCCTCGGCCGGCGGTGCCGGACAAGCCATAGCGGGCTGTTGAGCCGGCGTGCCGTCGGCTGTGAGATCACATCAGGGTCGCCCGCCATCGCGTCCGGGTCCAAGCTGACGCCTGTCCGGAAGATGTCCGGGTACTGCAGGGGCAGTTTCGCGGCACACAACCCGCCTGTGGAGATGCCCATCAGTCCCCAGCCACGCGGGCCGGAGATCGTACGGAATCGGTAGTCGACCAGGCCTCGAACGTCCTTCACCAGCCATGTGGCGTTCTTGGCGGGCCCGATGTCACTGCAGTCCGTGTCGACATACCCGGGGTTGATGACCGGCAGGACCAGGATGAACGGCTTGACCCGGTCCTCCGCGAGGAGTGCTTTGACCACATGCGGGAACCCACCGGCCTCGATCCAGGACTCGGGGGAACCGGGTACGCCGTGGAGGAGCATGACCACGGGAAATCGGCTGTGGCGGTAAGCCGGTTCGTCGTACTGCGGCGGAGTCCACACCCGTACCTGGCCGGCCAGATGCGAGGCGTGCCCGCGGAAGTAGGTGGTGAATATCCCGTCGCTGCCGCGGGTGAAACGCGCGCTGATCGCCGGGGGCCCCGCCATGCCTCCGGCCTGCGTCAGCTCTGTCTTACCTGTGGTGCCGAGCAGATCGCCCCACGAGGTGTACAGCCCGAACCCGTCGTTGATCCACCCGGCCACGGCCGCGATGGCCGTCACCTGACACAGGCCGATCAAAAGCAGCCGGGCCAGCCAGACCATGAAACGCCGCACGCCGGACCTCGGGCGCCGCGGCACCTGCGACGGCCACAGGAACAGCGTGCCGAGCACGACAACGGTGCACAGGGCGATCAGAAGGGCCAGCAGCGCTGTACCGGTCAGTGACATGCTTCCCTCCTTCTCACCGGTGCCCCTGCGAGGTACTCCGCGCAGCGGGGTGGCTCGGCCACCCGTGCGTGACGGTCCACACATCGCGGTTCAGGATGGTGGCGTCGGAGACGGTATTGCGTCGCACGGGAGCCCATTCTCAGCGTCATCACGATTACAGGACGCTACGGAGGGGATGTCTGGCTTCTGCGGCTGCGGATACACAGCGCCCGCACAGGCGCCCGGCGGTTGTGTAACGGCGGGAATCGGCTTCGTTCACTTTCAGCGACAGCGTTCGTCGATGAGTGTCAGCAGCAGTTGGCCATCAACCTGCTTGGGAATGTTCACGAAAGGCCGTCGCCCGAGGCAACGTGGCCTGACCCGGCGACTACCCGAACGACCAGTCCTCAGCCCGCGTCGCGATGACAAGGACGGCTCGCCGCGACCTGCACTTCTTCGAGTCCCCGACCGAGATCCTCGGCGAGGACGGCCAGGTCACCGCCCTGCGCACCGAGCGCACCGAACTGGACGGCACCGGCCGCTTCCGCAACTGGCCGCTGCAGGCGTTCCACCTGTCCGAGGAGCTGCCCAACCTGCCCGTCGACCCGGCCTCCGGCACCGTCCCGCACGAGGCCGGCCGCGGGCCGCCTCACGTCGCCCGCCGAGCCCGGCGAGATGCTCGACGCGGGCGGTGCGTAGGCGCGGCTCCCGGAGCGATCGGTCAGGTTCCCGGTTTGCGGCCGTAGATGTAGACGTCGTCGCCGTTCTTCAGGAGGCTCCAGTACGTCTTCGCGTCGTTCTTGCGCATGTTGACGCATCCGTGCGATCCGGGCGGTGCCCAGACGCTGAGGTCGACCTGGTGGAAGGCCTGGCCTCCGTCGAAGAACTGGCTATACGGCATCGCCACGTTGTAGACGGACGACACGTGGTTCTTGTCCCGCCAGTAGATCTTCTTCGCGCCGGTACGGGTCTCGTAGCCGTTCCGTCCGGTACGGACCGGGACCGGGCCGTACTTCAGCCGGGAGCCGTCCTGGATCCAGCTGATCTGGAGGGTGAGGTTCACGCAGGCGATGCGGCCCTTGTTGGTCGGGCACTTGCCGGCCTTGTTCGGCTTCTTGCCGACGGCCTTCTGCTTGTTCATCAGGTCCATGACGCCCCAGGTGATGGACCCCGCGTAGCCGACGTTCGGGTAGATCGAGTGCTTGGTCTGGAACGCCCTGATGGCCTTGCAGTCGGCGGGCGACTGCCGTCCGTCGACCGGCCGCCCCAGGAACTTCTCGACCTGCTTTTGATAGGGCCCGGTCTTCGTCGTACAGGAGGCGGCCGACGCACTGCCCCCGCCGATCACCACCACGGCGGGAGCCAGCAGCCCGACGGCCGCCACCGCCCCCGCCTTTCTCCGTATGTCCCTCATGACGTCCGTCCTCTCCGTGGTCGCCTCTCCTGGGAGACACGGATCAGCACACGATGGTTGCAAGGGACGGCGACCGGGCCCGGAACCGAGTGCGACCCGCTCCTGAACGCCCAGGACTGGCCCTGTCGTCCGGGCCGGCGCGCTACCAGTGGTGACCACCTTGTGAGACGCGGTGAGGTCCCCGTCGACCGGATGGCGACCTGTCGCGACGCGTGCCCCACGATGGGGGGCAAAGCCGAGAGACCGCTCCATGACCATGACCAATGCAAGGGTTTCGTCATGGGACTTGCGCTCCCGTAGGTGCCTGCCTGCCCGACACTCCCAAGACGCCCGGAGAACCACGTTATCGACGGATGTCCAGCCTATGGCACCGGCTCACCGAACTGATTTGGGGGAGCCGGCCACCCTCCCGGCCGTCTGTTCAAGAACTGCTTTGCCGCCTCGACCGCTTCTCTGTTGAGCTCCTCGAAGGAGACTCCCCAGCTCTCCTCCCAGCCGTCCAGGTTGGCCGCGCTGTGGACAAGTGGTTCCAGCTCTTCGGGGTCGGCGAGGTCATAGGCGATGTCTGCACAGATGAGGTGGGTGCCGGTGGCGGGATCGAGGGATCCGTCGGCGATCTGACCGGCGATCCAGTAGGCCATCGCCCACTTTGCGACCCGGGGGTCAGCGGGTGGGCGGAAGAGTAGTCCCAGTTCCTCCAGCACTTGGTCGAAGAGCGCTGGCGCTTCGGGCTCTTCGCTCCGGAGGAGGCTGGCCAGCATGGCGAGGGATGGGCACTCGACCCCAGCGATCAGTGCGTCCAGCCCTGTCTGGCCGAGCACCTCGGTGTGTGTGCAAGCTGGACCGACAGCGGCCTCGAGTTCCATCGGATTGAGGGGATCGAAGTAGCGGGCCTCTTCGGTTTCGCCGAAGCAGCGGATGTCTCTTTCACCGCTGAGCTGTACTTTCCCCGCCGGTGCCTGTGGGATCTCCGATGGGGTCCTCCCTGGGAGGTCGAGGCGGAGGTCGTAGTCTCATGCGATCGGGAAGTGGACTGCGGCGGCCATACTGTCGCCGAGACGGCAGGTACCTTCCCTACGCCTCTTGAGGCAGCCAGAGGGCTGGTAGAAGCGACTGCCTGGCTGCTTGAACGGGGTGCCACTGAACCTCTGGCTTCGTGGCGGTCCCGGGATGATGCCCGCTGCCACAACCTGATCGGGTAGAGCCGGGCCTTACGCTGATGGGAACGTGCTACTGCGTAGGCTGCGCGGGTGATCGTCCGATGCATCAAAATCATCCGGCCCGGGACCTCGACGGTAGTAAGCGAGCATCCGGGTGTGCGGGTCGGCGAGGAGTACCCGGTCCTTGAGGTTTTCGCCACCCGGACCCGGGTCCTGTTCCGACTTCCTGACCGGAGCACGAGCCGAGACGCGATCGACTCCCCGGGGCTGTGGGACGCGGACATGTTCGAGGTCGTGTCTGATCGGATGCCGACTTGTTGGGTGGCCGGGCTGAACGACGGCAGGCTGACGCTGGCGCCTCGGGAGTGGCAGCGACCGGGTTTCTGGGAGGCCTTCTTCGATCACCTGCCGGATGCGGTGGCCGAGTACGATCGGCTCAAGGCCCAGATCACCGCGGAGGCGTGACGACCTGGCCCAGGGCAGTGACCCCGTCCTCGCCTTGGCCGACTTGGGCTCGTAGACGTTCAGCCTGCAGTTTCTTGTCAGCGATGTGCCGCAGACTTTCCTGCAGGCCGGCGACCTCGCCGAGCCACTGCATCCGGTGAGCCTCCCCGAGATGCTGGCGGGTGTTGGTCTCGATTTCCAGCAGCCGGGGCTCCTGGGTCAGCTGCTCCGCCTGCCGTCTCAGTACTGTGACTTCGCATGACCGAGTTCGAGATCACCGCAGACCTGGTCCGCGACCTGCTGCAGGAGCAACATCCAGACCTTGCGGGGCTGGCCATCCGCGAGGTGGTGGGCGGCTGGGGCAACCAAATGTGGCGCCTCGGGGATGAGTTGGCCGTGCGCATGCAGCGCATGGACCCCACCCCGGAGCTCCAGCTCAAGGAGCGGCGGTGGCTACCCGTGCTGGCCCCCCGCCTGCCGCTCCCGGTGCCGACCCCGGTGCGGTTCGGCGAACCCTCCGAGCGCTTCCCCAAGCACTGGACCGTGATGACGTGGGTTCCCGGCGAGCCGCTGGACCACGGCTCGATCAGCCGCGGCGCCCACGCGGCCGACACGCTGGCGGGCTTCCTCCAGGCGCTCCATGTGGAGGCGCCCGCCGAGGCGCCGATCGCTACGGACCGCGGTGCCCATCCCAGGAACTGCACGGACGGCTTCGAGAACTTCTTCCAGGCCGTTGCCCCCGACGACGACATCGCTGCCGACGTCCGGGCTGTTTGGGACGACGCCGTTGCGGCCCACGCGTGGGAGGGCCCGCCTGTGTGGGTGCACGGCGACCTCCATCCCGCGAACGTCGTCGTCTCGGACGGAACGCTCTCTGGCATCGTCGACTTCGGTGACATGTTCGCCGGCGATCCAGCGTGGGACCTCGCCGCCGCATGGGTGCTACTACCCGCAGGCACGGCCTCACGGTTCTTCGACACATACGCGTATGCAGACGAGGCGGCGATCCGGCGCGCCCGCGGGCTGGCCGCTATGAAGAGCCTCTTCCTGATGCTCATGGGGCAGAACGGAGATCGGGGCCTTCCCGGCGGCAAGCCGAACTGGGGACCTGCAGGCCGGGCGGCACTTGATCGTGTTCTGAAGGGTGTTTGATGCGGGCATGGGGCGAGATATCGGCGTACAGGCGAACGTGCTCAGCTCCGTACGGATGAACGTGCGCAACCTGCCGTACGACACAGTGCCGGGGGCGTCCGACTGCCAGCTGTCCTTGGGACAGAGCTCACAGTCAAGAGGGGCGAAGCCCCACGCCCTTGTGGTCACGCAGAGTGCGAGAGTGAAAGCGACGCACAAGATCGAGAAACTGCATGGACGGCGGGTGCCTTGCGGGCCTAGCGTGCCATGAATCGAAGGCAGATGGACGTTCCAGGCCGCGAAGCCGTGGCTCATGAGACTGGGAGGGGGCTGCATGACGTCGCTGCGGTTCCGTGTGGCGGGTCCCGACGACGCCGAGACAGTAGCGTTGCTGCACGCCGACAGTTGGCGCCGGCACTACCGCGGCGCCTACTCCGACTCATTCCTGGACGGTGATGTTGTCGCCAACCGCCGGTCCGTATGGTCGTCGCGGCTCGCCACCCCGGCCAACAGCATGACTGTCGTCGCTGAGTGCGACACCGGACCGGCGGGCTTCGTGCACGTCGTATTCGACAACGATGACCGATGGGGCAGCCTCGTCGACAACCTGCACGTCATCCACGGCCGTCAGCGCACCGGCATAGGTGCCGCACTCCTTACCCGGACGGCCGAGGCCGTTGCGGAACGGGCGACAGGCAAGTCCATGTACCTGTGGGTGCTGGAGCAGAACACCGCCGCTCAGCAGTTCTACCGAGCCTTCGACGGCACCTGCGTCGAAAAGGCGACAGTGTCGCCTCCCGGCGGCGTACGGGCCCGACTCAACGGCTCACCCAACAAACTCCGCATCACCTGGTCCGACTCCTCATTGCTGGCGCCCGCCACCGGTCACTGATCCCCGCAGCGGGATCACATCGCGACGTCCGCAGGGCGGGCGCCCTTGGCTGCGGGCCCTGGCCCTCACCCCTGAAGTGGCGGGGGCCAGGTGCCCTGCCAGCCGGAATCCGCAAAGAGTCTGTGCACTTTCATCCGTACCGGCCTGGGCACATTCGGCTGTACGCCGACACGAGATGCCGCACTCAGGGGCTGTTAGGACGGACGTTCTGTGGCCGTGGAGAATCTGACGGCTTCTGGTACGTGCTGCGAGGAAGCGGCCGACAGCGCCCCCGCACCAGACTTCGGTGCGGGGGTGCTGCGCGTTTGACTTGGGATTCCCCTACAGCCCGTCGGTGTTCAGCTCAGCCAGGTGCTCCCGCAGGAACCGGTGCGTCTGCTCGTCGGTGGCGACGTCTTCGTTGTCGAAGCGGCTGTCTGCCCATGACGTCTTGCCGCTGGAGCGGATGCGCAACTCCCCTCCCGTGATCCGGTACCGCCGGTACTCGCGGAAGTTCTTTCCCTCGTAGCTGGTCTCCAGCTCGAAGCCCTCGTTCTGGTCCAGCAGTTGCTGGCGTACTTCCCTCGTCAAGCGCATGGTCCCCCCGCAGTTCATAACGGTGGGGGGACCATGCCCCGTCTAAGCCGCAACCTGCACCTGCTCGGCGGAAGGCAGTGCGAACCTTCTGACCATCCATGGCTCAGGCGGCCGCGCCGTTCTCGCTCGACACCATCGCCGCGTACGTCAACTTCCCCGACCCGGACCTCGACCACTGGGACACCGCCTACTACGGCGACAACTACGCCCGACTGAAGAAGGTCAAGGACCGCCACGACCCCCACCGCGTCTTCCGCTACAACCAGGGCATCGGCAACCCGCGGTAATCCACTCCTCAGCGCTCACCGCCGGACTGGCTGTCCAGGTATGGCCGCCCAGAGCGCAGCGGCCGCCAGAGTTCGGCTGCCGGCGGGTCCGGCGAGGGCGACGGGGCGACGCCTTGCCGCGACCGGGGTAGGGCGAGCGAAGGGAGGGAACAGGAGAGGGAACGGGTGCACGGGGGTGGTGTCATGGCGCGCAGGGCGGGGCGGCTCGCCGCGGTGGGCGCGACGGTGGTGCGGTTTCTGGTGGCCGTGACACGGCCGGTCCTGACCTTGTTGTTCGGGCCGCCGGGGATGGCCGTCGGCGGGGTTGCCGGGGCCGCGGGGGCCTTGGGCGGGGAGGCGCTGGAGCGGGTGGCGGCGCGGCAGAGGGGGCTGCCGGAGCTGCTGCGGTTCTCCTGGAGGGGCCGGGTGCCGACGGTGGCCGACGCGGTGGACCCGATATGGCTCGGGGTGCACCCGGCGGCGCCCAACGGCGGCGGTGCGGCGGGCTTCGGGCGCGTACCGGCGTTCATCGGCCGGGATGTGATGCCGCAGGCAGAGGCAGCGCTCAGCGCGGGGGAGGGCTTCGTGCTGCTGGTCGGGGAGTCGACGGCAGGAAAGTCGAGACTGGCGTACGAGGTGATGCGGCAGCACTTCCCGAAGTACCACCTGGTGGTTCCCGACAGCCGGGAGTCGATGGTGCACCTGGTCGACGTCGTCGTACGGCTGCAACGGGTCGTGGTATGGCTGGACGAACTGGACGCCTACCTCGGTGCCGGTGGGCTGAGCGCGGGTCACGTGCGGCGGATGCTGGACGCCGACGGGGCGCGGGTGGTGGTGCTGGCGACGATGAGTGCCCAGCAGCACAGCCGGTTCGGGGCCCGGTCGCAGGCCGACAACGAGCCGGGCCTGGATGTGCTGCGCAGCGGCCGCGAGGTGATCCGGCTGGCCGCCACCGTCCGGGTCGACCGGACCTGGAGCCCCGCCGAGATCGCCAGGGCCCGGCGACACGCCGAGGACCCCCGGATCAGGGCCGCGGTCAACGACGCCGGATCGGGGCGGCGCGGGGTGGCCGAGTACCTGGCCGCCGCGCCCCAGCTGCTGGACGAGTGGCACAACGCCTGGTCGACCGGCACGCACCCGCGGGCCGCCGCCCTGGTGGCGGCAGCGGCGGACGCCCGCCGAGCCGGGTACCACCAGCCGCTGCCGGAGGACGTACTGCTGCGGATGCACGGCGTCCACCTGGAGCGGCGCGGTGGCATGGCGCTGCGCCCGGAGCCCTGGGAAGAGGCGCTGACCTGGGCCACCGAGCCGCTGCACGCCACCTCGAGCCTGCTGCTGCCCCGCGACGGCCGCCGCTACCTGGCCTTCGACTACCTCCACCACACCCTGGACGAACAGGTCCCGCCGCCGCGTATACCGGCCGAGATCTGGCAGACCCTCATCGAACACGCGGACGCCGTCGGCGCCCACGACATCGGCACCACCGCCTACCAGCGCGGCGACCTCGCGCACGCCATGGCCGCGTTCGAGAAGGCCGGCGTGGACCGCGGACGGCTGCCCCGGCAGTGGTACGCGACCTGCGTCGGCGAGGCCGGCGACCCCGGGCGCGCCGCCGGCCTGTATCGGGAGCTGGTCGCCGAGTCCACCGCAGAGCTGGGCTCGGACGCCCGCGAGACACTGGAGAATCGCAACGCCTACGCCCGCTACGTGGGCATGGCCGGCCACCCCGCCGAAGCGGTCGACCTGCTCCACGGCGTGATCGCCGACCGGGTGCGCGTCCTGGGCGCCGATCACTCGCACACCCTCAACAGCCGTAACAACCTGGCCCTGTTCCTCGGCGAGTCCGGACGGATCGGCCCCGCGCTCGCGGAGTTCGAGGCCGTGCTCGCCGACCGTACGCGGTTGCTCGGCGCCGACCATCCGCACACCCTCAGCAGCCGCTACGGCCACGCGTACCTGCTCGGTGACGCGGGCCGCCCCGCCCAGGCCGCCCGGCTCTTCGACAGCCTGGTCGCCGACCGCACCCGGACCCAGGGCCCCTACCATCCGTACACCCTCAACAACCGCCGCCACCATGCCCACTTCCTCGGCGAGGCCGGACACGCCGCCCAGGCCGCCGAGCTGTTCGCGGAACTGATCCAGGACTGCCTCAGGGTGCTCGACAAACGCCATCCCGACACCGTCGCGGCCCGCCACGGCCACGCCCGCTTCCTCGGCGAGTCCGGCGACCCGGCCAGGGCGGCCGGTCTGCTCACCGAACTGCTGGCCGACGCACACGGGGACGTCACACGGGGCAGCGGAGTGCAAGGCTCCCGCAACCCGGTCGCTCTGGTGTGGCGCCGCTACCGGGCCTTCTTCCTCGGCGAGGCCGGCGACCCCGACCAGGCGGCCGGGCTGCTCGGCGAACTGCTCACCGACAGCCGCACCATCCTCGACGACGGCCACCCGCACCTGTTCGCCATCCGCGCCGCCCACGCCCGCAGCACCGGCCGGTGCGGCCGGACCGAGGAAGCCGTCGGCCTGTACGCGCGGCTCGCCGACGACTGCGGCCGCGCCCTGGGCGCCGACCACCCCCACACCCTCGCCGCCCGCAGCGGCCACGCCCGCGCTCTGGGCACCGCCGGCCGCGCCGCAGAAGCGGCCGACCTGCTGGAGATCCTCGTACAGGACCGCACCCGCGTGCTCGGCGACGACCATCCGGCCACCCTCGGCAGCCGCAACGGCCACGCCTGCTTCGTCGGCGAATCCGGGGACCGCCCCCGCGCCGCCCGGCTGCTCCGGCAGATCCTGGAGGACCGGATCCGGTACCTGGGCGAGGATCACCCGTGGACGTTGCGCACCCGGCGGGAGCTCGCCCGGTTCGAGTGAGTCGTCCATCGCCACCGTCCGCCTTCGGGCCGAGGTCACCCAGGGCGCCGGCCCATGAGGTCAGCCGGATGTTTGACGCAGGATCAGACTGACGAAGCCCCACGTGTCCCGGTAGACGCGCAGCCATTCGGTGCGGCGGGTCGTGGCCGTTTCGAGCGCCTGCGAGCTGTCCGGGTGGGCAGGGTGATCCAGGGCCCATGAGGCCAGTGACCCCCAGCAGGCCCACTCGTAGTCGTCCAGCTCACGGCGCGTGCTGACATGCCCGTGGACGGGAGTCCACCCGTCGGCGACGACGCGGTCCACGGTGGTCGCCAGATCGGTGAAGTCCCCGAGCATCTCGACGGCCTCCTGGGACGGCTCACGTTCCCAGAAGCCCTCACCGATCAGGACGCGTCCGCCCGGAGCCAGGTGCTTGCGCGCCGCCGCGAGGGTGGGCAGCAGGCCGCCGAAGGCGTGCGTGGCCCCAACGCTGAGTACGAGGTCGAACGAATGCGCGGAACGGAAGTTCGCGGCCTCCTGGTGGTGCAGTGCAAGGCGCGTCGCCTGGACGCCCAGACGGCTCGCGGCCTCACGCGCCTGTCGAAGGGCGTCCTCGGAGATGTCGACGCCCTCGGCATGCACGTGCGGGTGCGCGGTCAGGGCGCGCAGAAGCCATTCCCCGCCGCCGCAACCCAGGTCGAGTATCCGCTCGCCGCCACGTGGGACGCCACGTTCCAGCAGTTGTCGCACGGAATCGTCGTCCAGCGGAGACTTGATCGGGTGGTTGGCATGGGCGAGTCCGGAGATCTGTTCACGGTTCACCGGCGCAGCCTGACAGCGCGTGAGAACGCACGCACGTCGATTTCCTCGGCGGATGAAGGGGGTGAGGCTTCGCCCTCCGTGTGCGTACGGGGCAGGTCGCGGTCGCGTGTTCCGCAACTGCGACAGGCGCGGAGCCGACCCCGCTCGACCGGCGATGCCGGGCTACCACCGTGTCCAGGAGTCGGGCTCGCCAGTCGGTCTGAGCGACCGGGGGGCCGAAGCCGTCGGCATGCAGCGCGTTGAGGGTCGCGTTGTCGAAGTCGCCGCGCCACGCGTACTTGATCGCCACGCCCGGATTCTGGTCGCGCGGGCGACTCCGGCTGCGTGTCCGCACCGAAACCGGGGTGCGGGGGGCGCCGCCGCGCTGCGAAACTGCCCCGGTGATCACCTTGCCTACCGCTGTGCTGGACTCGTTGCACGGACTCGCCTTCGGGGACGCTTTCGGCGACCGTTGGTTCGGCATCCTGCGCCGGGAGGGCCCGGCGGCCCTGGAGGCGCGGGCTCTGCCCCCGGAACCGCTGTGGCGATGGAGTGACGACACCGCCCAGGCGCTCGTCCTCGTCCAGGAACTCGCCGAAGGCGGCGGCATCGTCGACCAGGACCGTCTCGCCGGGCGCTTCGCGGTCGCCTACGCGGGCGACACGCACCGCGGGTACGGGGCCTCGATGCACGACGTGCTCCGCCGGATCGGCGCGGGCGAGCCCTGGCGGGAGGTGGTCGCCGGGCAGTTCGGCGGCCAGGGCTCCTGGGGGAACGGCGCGGCCATGCGCGCTGCTCCGCTCGGAGCCTGGCATGCCGCCGATCTCGACGCGGCCGCCGAGCAGGCCGCCCGCCAGGGCGCGGTCTCGCACCATCACCCGGAGGCGGTGGCCGCGGCGGTGGCAGTCGCTCTCGCCGCCGCCCTGGCAACCCGCGGCCGGGGTGAGCCCGCTCCGGCCCGCCCGGACTTCCTCCACGCCGTCGCCGAACGCCTCCCCGACAGTGACGTCCGGTCGGGAGTGCGGGTCGCGGCCCGAATGTCGGAGCGCACCTCGGTCCGACATGCTGCGGAGGTCCTGGGCTCCGGCTACCGGATGTCCGGGCCCGACACCGTCCCGTACGCCCTGTGGTGCGCGGCCGGTCACCTCGACGATTTGCACGAGGGCCTGTGGTGCACGGTCGCCGGGCGCGGCGACATCGACACCACCTGCGCCATCGCGGGCGGGGTGATCGCCGCCCGCACGGGCGTCACCACCCTTCCACCCGCCTGGCACGCCGCCCGCGAACCGCTGCCCCCGCTCGTGCCCGAGTGAGCCTTCCCCGGGCGCCGGCCGCAGCGCCGGCTCGGCGCTGCCGGGTCGAGGTTGAGCAGCCGATGCGGCGTCCCGACTCCTCCTGCGGCCACCTGAGCCGGCGCCGTACCGGCCGGAGCAGGACGCCCGGCTGCTACGGCGCCCACGGCACGGGGGAGAGGAGCGATGGGGCGTGTGGGGGTTGTGGGGTACCGGTGTGGCAACTCTGGCGCTCTTCGGTACTGATGGCATCGCCATGGTCAACGCAGAGATTTCGTCGAGGGAGTTGCGCTCCGGTAGGTGCCTGCCTGTCCGACACTCCCAAGACGCCCGGGGAAGCACTTGCTCCGCGAAGGCATGCCGCCGATGCCGATGCGCGGCTTCCTGACCAACGAAGACGACACCTGACCCGCCGCACCCCAACGCAGTCACCCCGCCGCCTCGCACTTTTCTCCATGTGTTGGGCGGCGCTGAAAATGCCGATGAGTACGGCACTCACGATGCCGATGACCGAGAAAGTGATCGCCCCGCTGGAGTGGTTCCAGCGGGGCGATTGTCGGCGAGGTGCCGGGTTTATCGGCAAGGTGCCCGTCGGTTCGGTGCCAGTAGGTGGGCGGTGAGCCAGTATGTTGATCTCCGGGCAGCTCTTTGGCAGGCATGCTCAGGCTTAGGAGGGGGACATCGGTGGCTGCTGCGCTGTTCGTCCGGTTTCAGGCGCCCGTTCCTAACGCTCGCGGGTACTTTCCTGGCGTATTTGCGCTGGCCAACGGCCTGGGGCGGAGCGGTCGGCTCGTTGACGCGGAGTGCCGGTTCTGGCAGGACGGCAACGAGTGGTATGAGGCGAATCTGATGGATCCGTGCAAAGTGGAGCCGTCGGTCTATGACCGCTCTTTGAATCCTGGGGCCACTGCCTGGTTCAAGTCCACGGCTGGTGAGGTCCTCGATCGCGTGGCCGGCTATCTGGATCTTCTGTCGGTGCATGGGGTCGCCTGCGAGCGGATCGAGTCGCGGAACCCCGGCAAGGTTGTCTACGAGGACGAGCATCAAGTCGTTGTGGTGCCAGAGGACTTGTAACTGGTCCTGTGGCCATCGCAGGCCGACCGCGCGGGTGCATGCGGTTGTTCAGTCGAGGACTTCGGTGACGGCGGACTGGGCGGCCTTCTCGTCGACGAGGGATTTGCCGGCGGCGAACGTGGCGACCAGGGATTGCAGGCAGAGGTTGTTGTTCGCGCGGGGGAAGCCGCGCGATGTGGTGTGGATGAGGGTGACCGCGTCGTCGGTGAACAGCTGGTCGCTGGGGCCTGCGAGGCCGAGATGGTGCTTGATGTAGCTCGCGGTCTCGGTGGAGGTCATGCCCGGCATCGTGTAGCGCAGAGCGGTGCGTTGTTCGAGGGCGGCCAGGACGGCGAGTTTCATCGTGCGCCGCAGGGTGGGCTGGCCGACCAGCAGGCAGGACAGCAGGTGGGCTTCGTCCAGGACCAGGACGGGCGTGCGGCCGCGTTCCTCGCGTGCGGCGGCCAGTGCCAGGCCGGTCTGGGCGGTGAGGCGGGAGCCGAGGTGGGAGGGCTGCTGGCCGAAGGCGGTGACGATGGCTTCGTGGATGCCGCGGACTCCGATCACGGGGTTGGGCAGGTAGAGCACGGTGTGTTTCGACGGGTCGATGCCGTGCAGGACGGTGCGGACGGACACGGCTGGCCCATCGCCCCTGTGGTCTTCGGGGGCGACTTCCGCCGTGCCCAGCACCAACTCCTGGAAGCCGACGTCGTGTACGTGCGCGACTTCGGGCACCCCGAGTCCATGACCGACGAGCAGCTCAAACAGCTGGCCTTGGTCGCACACCACGTGTACGGCTCGACCGACCTTGCGTACCACTGCCTCAGCGTTTTGGCCACCCGAAACGCCGCCGCTCCCGACGCGCCGAACCGCTACCTCACCGCACTGGACTGACCTCATGTTGCGCCACCCGGTCAGGGTCCGAGTGCACGGTGCGGTGATAGACCGTCTCACCAGGCGGTGAACTGGCGCCCTTCGTGACCTCGGCGCGGGCAAGGATCTGCGAGATGGCCGCACAGTCGTAGCCGTACTCGTCGAAGACCGCCGCGGCGGCTTCCAGGATCGCCCGCCGTCACGGCAGCTGTAGTTCGTGAGGCGTGAGACGTCGTCGTGGGTCAGCAGAGTGGGTGGGGGTGCCTGCGGGCAGAGGTACACCCTTGGCAGACACCGTGTGCCGTGCCGCCTCGCGGTCAGGGGATTCCTCCAGCACGCGGGCGAGGCTTCAGAACGGGCGTTCGGCCGTGCCCAGGACAACGAGTTCTGTGCCGTCCAGCACCTTCGCGAGTACCTGCGGCGCGCGGCGCATGTGGCAGTAGTCCCACTGCGCGCGGTGGATCACCTGGTCCGGGTGGCTGAGCGCGCGCAGCACGTCCCAGTGCAGGGCCTGGGCCCAGACGTACCCCGGCTCGCCGTCGATGTCCATGTCCTCCGCGTCGATCGGGGTGTCCGCGAGCGCGGAGGCCAGGCGTTGGCTGTCCACGGGCCCAGTGGCGAAGTCCAAGAACGCAGCGGGGTCCGCGCCCGCGGGTGTGTCGTTGGCGGCCTCATCGTCCCGGCCCGGCCAGGAGTCGTAGCGGTGGGCGCGAACTCCGTCACGCCAGACCTCCAACTCCAGCCGGTCACCGTCGTACTGGAAGGCGGCGAGCACCGGAGCGCCCAATTCGGCGCTGATCGGCCCGGCGAGTGCGAAGACGTTGTTCTCGTCGACGAACCGGTCCGGATGGACGAGGCAGAATCTCGGCCCGGCGGGGGTCGCGTAGCCAGCCGCGCAGACCTGGCGCAGGACTGCGGCCGCCTGTTCGAGCGGCACGGGGATCAATATCGTGCCGTACGTGGTCACGGCCTCACCTCCTGGGATGCGGTGACCCTACGTGGCGGTGACGCTGCGAGGCCAACAAAATTCGCCCTGGCTTCGTAGGTGGGAACGGGCTCTGGTCCACTTCGCGTGGTCGCGTACACAGGGTGACTGTTGATCTCCGCTCGCCTAGTGGTGGTTTTAGTGGCCGTAGGCGGTCAGGGCGCGCATGGCTGGCTGGCCGCGCATGAAGCTGGCTCCCCTCATCGGGCCCCTTGGAATCGATCTTCTAGGCTGGCGCGGTGACTGATGAGCAGGAGTGGGTGCAGCCGTCGGGAGTGTGGGCCACGGCGGTGGGGGTGGCCAGGGTGCGGGCGCTGGAGACCGAGCGGGAGAACGCGCTGTTCCGCGACCCACTGGCACAGGCCTTCGCCACCGCCGGCGGCCTGTGGCCCTCCTCGCCGCCGCTGCCCGATGACGCGGCCGCACGACGCCGCCGGCTGGCCGTGTCGTTCTCCATCGTCATCAGGACGAAGTTCCTCGACGACCTGTTGCAGCAGGCCTCCGCGTCCGGGGTCCGGCAGGTCGTGCTGCTCGGCGCCGGCATGGACAGCCGGGCCTTCCGGATGGACTGGCCCGAGGGCACCCGGCTGTTCGAGGTCGACACCGCCGCGCCACTGGACTTCAAGGCTTCGGTGCTGCGCCAGGAACGGGCCGTCGCACGCTGCGAGCGGATCACCGTCGCGGTGGATCTGCGTGAGGACTGGCCAGGCGCGCTGGCCGCCGCAGGGCACGACCCGGCCGTGCCGACCGCGTGGATCGCCGAAGGACTACTGATCTATCTGCCCGAGGACGCGGTGGAGCTACTGCTGGCCCGGATCAGCACGCAGTCGGCGGCAGGCAGTCGGATGGGGCTGACATTGGGCTCGCGCGGCGTGATCGAGCGCTTCGGCGCGGACGCCGCGCCGGGATCGGCGGCGTCCATGTGGGTCTCGGAGATGCCCGACGACCCGGTGGGCTGGCTGGCCGGGCACGGCTGGGAGGCCGACAGTCACACCCTGCGCGAGCGCGCTGCCGCCTACGGCCGCCCGATCAGCACCCCGCCGCAGCGCGAGGAGCGGCCCGGCGGACTGATCTCGGCGGTCCGCCGGCAGAGCGCCTCCTGAAGGCCGACGGGTCAGCCATGGCAGTTGGGCATTGCACCGTCGTGGAGCAGGGAAATTCCCGACCAGGTCATGCGGCGTGATGCTAGCGTCCGGCGACGTGACGGCTACGACATTTCTGATCGGCGGGGGCTGGGACGAGCGCGCCTCCGGACTTCTCTACGGGCCGTTCCTGGCCGCGGCCGGGTCCCGCCCCACCGTGGCCTGCCTGCTGGTCGACGAGGGCGACGGCGCGGCGGACTTCGTACGCTACGCCGCCGCCCTGCGCAGGGCCGCGCCGTGCACGCCGGTGCCGGTGCTGGTGCCGCTGGGCGGTGCGCTGGATCCGGCGTCACTGGAGGGCGCGGACGGGCTGCTCGTCGGGGGCGGGCTGACGCCCGCGTACCAGGAGGTGCTCGCGCCGGTGCGAGCCCGGCTGCCGGAGGTGCCCTACGTGGGGTTCTCGGCGGGGGCGGCGGTGGCGGCGCGGGAAGCACTGGTCGGGGGCTGGCTGGCGGGCGGGGTGGCGGTGTGCCCGGAGGAGGCGGGCGAGGATCTGGGGGAGGTCGAGGTCCGCGCGGGGCTCGGGCTGGTGCCCTGGACCGTCGAGGTGCACGCGGCGCAGTGGGGGACCCTGGCGCGGCTGGTCGAGGCGGTCAGGCAGCGGGAGAGCTCGGGGGTCGCGATCGACGAGAACACGCTGCTGACGGTGGATGGCGACAGCGGCCGAGCCCGGGTCTCCGGGCTCGGCCGGGTGCACACGGTGAGCCCGGCCGGGTTCGTCCGGGCCTATCGCTCCGGCGAGTCCTTCGGCCTGACGATGTAGGCGACGAGGGGTCACGGCGCGGCGGTGAGCGCGTCGACCAGGACCCGCAACTGCAGCACGACATCCGCAGGCACGGCGACGGCCTCGTCGAACACGTCGACGGCGGGCTTGAGGACATCGATGAGCCGGCCGGACCGTACGGCGCGAGTTCGCGTTCAGCCGGGGCCGGCGCCCACGTCCCCGACCGGTACGCCGCCCGTAAGGCGTTGGCGTACGTCCCGGCTCAGATCGCCGGGGCCATCGGCGGCGCGATGCCGGCCGAGGCGATGTTCGGCCGGCAGGTGGTGGCATGGTCCACCCATGACCGCTCGGCCGGACATCTGCTGCTCGGCGAGGTGGTGGCGACGGCCGGGCTGAGCCTGCTGATCTTCGGGCTGGCACGGACCGACGGCCGTCGTGGGGGGCTGGTCTTCGGAAGCGGGCGTCAGCCCAACAGCTGACCCATGGCGGCCGGCCCGGCCGGGGCGACGCCGTAGTAGACCCAGGTGCCGCGTCGCTCGGAGGTCAGCAGTGCGGCCGAGGACGGCCGCCCGCGCCTGGCCGGTCGACGAGGTCGTCGTCCTCACCGGCTTCCGCCCCGGCCTGTCCTTCCTCTCCGAACTCCGCCTCGGCCTGGACGAGCGCCTTGCGGCGCCCGTCGCCCTGGCCCCGCTGATCGACCCCAACATCCACTCCTGCGGCACCGTTTACCCCCACGGAGTGACGGAGGTGTGCCCACCCCGGGCAGCGAGCGGTCCGCTGAGCATGGTGAACAGGAAACAGCATGTGATCGAACATGTGGTTGGATCCCCTCCAGTGAATTCCACACGACGGGGAGGGCGCATGGCCGGTCGCGCGGTGCTGTTCGCGCTGGAGACCCAGGACGCACAACGGCTGCTGGCAGCGGGCGACGACGACGAGCTGACCGAGATCGTCGAAGACGTCGAGGAGCGCTGGGACGACACCTGGCTCACGGAGCTGGACAAGTCGTGGGACGCACTGCACCGCTGCCTGACGGACGGCACTCTGACCTTCGAGGGCGGCACCTTCCCGCTCTCCCACGCGATCCTTGGCGGTCTGCCCCTCCACGAGGGCGACGACTACATCGTCTGCTACACCACCCCCGAGGAGGTCCGCGAGATCGCCGAAGCACTGGCACCGCTGGACGAGCACTGGCTGAGGGAACGCTTCACGACGCTCGCCTTCCCCGACTACCAGGGGATCGCGAACGAAGAGGACATCGCCTACACCCAGGCGTTCCTGCCAGGCCTCAAGGACTTCTACCACCAAGCCGCCCAGGCGGGCCGCGCTGCGATCTTCACCGTCGGCCAGTAAGCGGGGCCGCCCCAGACCGGAACCCGGGGCCAGTCCAAGGGCCTGGCTCAACTTCCGTGGCCTGCATACGCTGAGTGGCGAACGGACGCCTGATCGGGTTCGGTGAAGAGTCAGGGAGTGCCTCGCGCCGTGGGGGCTCCCTGATCAGGTCGTCGATATTCCGGCCCGCGAACGCCGGTGCGATGCCACGATGAGTGGGCACCGCGCCCGCGGCCGTCCAGAGGAGCCGTCATGTTCCACAGCTCCGCCCACCCAGGCCGTCCCGTCGATCGCATCTGGCTGGAGACCCTGCGGTCGTTTGCCCGCCCAGTGGCCGTCCTCGCGCGGCCCCAGCCCGGATGGCGCCGCCTGGTGGGCCAGGGGTCGGTCGACGGCCTCCTCCAGCGGATCGACCTCGGATATTGGGAGGAGCGCACCCTACAGGTGCAGGTCACCACCCAGCGGCGCCTGCCTGACCACGTCCGCGTGTTCTCAACCCTGGAGCCCGATGCGCTCCTGAGTGACTTCCTCTTCAGTAATTGTTCGCCCGACGGACCGGTCTGCCTGCCCTACGTGCTGACCCCCAGCGCAAGTCAGCTCGTCGTGGACGGAACGGCGGTCGAGGCGCAGCGGCTCACCTACGGCGACTACGTGGCCACCCTCGCCGCGATCGGAGAGGAGACCATTGCGGTCATCAGCACAGCCGCCCTCCACGATCAGGCCGTCCACCTGACCTTCGACACCACTGCCATCCCCGTCTGACTGGCCGTTCTCTATCCGTCCGTGCGCTCAGAGACTGTCTCAGCGGCTTTCACGCTCTGGGAGTCGATCACGGTGGCCACCGCTCGGGGTCCTTTGCCCATGTCACGGCGGATCCGGCCCGCCAGATGGTCCCGGATCTGGCCGACGATCCCGGCCGACGCCCAGCGGGCCCTGAACCCCCAGACCGTGCGCCAGGGCGGGTAATCCGCAGGCAGGGCCCGCCACTTGCAGCCCGTGTCCGGCAGCAGCAGTTCGAGAAGGGCCCATTCGGCGTTGGTGGTGTCCGAGGGGTAACAGCGACTGCGCATGACGGCTGGCCTTCAGACGAGTGCGGCGGTCCCGCCGCAGGTCAGGAACTGGCGATGAGGTCGAGGGTGGACTCGAGGGAGTTGAGCTGGGCGACGATGTGCTTCACCCACTTGTTGCCTGGGTGAGCGGCGGCGTGCGGGGCGACGGTGCCGGTGCCGGTGATGAGCTTGGTAGCTCGTGGTTGTCGAGTCCAGCGAGAAGCAGGAGGCGCTGTTGTCGAAGTGTCGTGTGGTCATGGTTGCCGGGTCCAGTCCGTCCACTCCTGGGTGTGACTGTCTCGCCCATCGGTTCGGGAACGCGGCCGACAGGCCAGAGCGCCGGCCCCGATACGGCTCGGACATGAGCGACGCCGAGTGGGCGTCGGTGCGGGATTTGCTGCCGGTGCCGGATGGCTATCGGCGAAGGTGATGACGAGCACCGGGGCGACTCGGTTCGAGATGCCGTTCGACGCCCCAGGTCAAGAACGTGCGCAGGTCGGCGGCGGGCAAGGTCGCCGTCGCCTCGCCGTCGCTGTCAGTGGTGGTCAGTACAGTTGGCCGCTGGTGAGCAGACGGGCAATTGCGGGGCGGTAGTGAAGGATTTTGCGGGGGAGTTCGAGACCCATCTCACGGTGGTGTGCACCTCAATGGCCAGTGATGAGGGCCGCGTCCGCCGCTGGGCGGAGCGGCATCGTGTGAAGTACACGCGGATCGTGCTCGACCGGGGGGCGACCCCCGACCAGCCGATGGTGACGGTGCGCGGCCACGGTGTCCTGCAAGCACAGCGAGAGGCCGCGCTGACATGGATCGAGCGGTTGTGTGCCGAGGGGTTCGGCGTCGCCCGTGTGAAGATCGAGGCAGCACCGTGGAACGAGGACGTGCCGCGGACGGCCGCCGAGGCCCAGGGGCTCCCTCCCGGCTGCTACTTCGAGCACCACGTCAAGCTTGCCCTCTGCGACGAGACCGAGTTGGTGGCGGTGCGCGCACTCGCCGAGCGGCACACCGCCCATGTGTCGCGCAACGCCCGGCGAGATCTGGACGGGCGTGGTCACGAACGTTTCGTCACCCAACGCTGCCGTGGCGTCGGCCGCACCGAGGCCCGCCGCCGTCTCGACGCCCTCCTCGATGCCCTCGCGACGGCGGGAATCAAAGCCGTCGAGGTCGAGGAAGAGTTCGTTGTGCACGACGACCGCCCAGCCCTGGACAGCGGATGGATTGACGAGAAGACGGACGTCCGGTGACCTGCTCCGTGGACGGCGAACGGTGGCGCATCGCGCACCGGGCTGTACTCGACCACATACTCGGCCTCGTCGTCGGGTCCCCGTTGGGTGACGCGCTGGTGCTGCGGGGGAGCATGGTGATGCCGGCGTGGGTGGGGGCCGACGCGCGGGAGCCAGCGGACCTGGACTGGATCGTTTCCCGGCCCCTCATGGTCCCGGTCGAAACCGAGCACCCGTATCCGTACGTGGAGGAAGTGGAGGTCGTACAGCAATGGCCCGAGGCGGCCGACGGCGCCGACTCGTACGAAATCTGGAAGTTCGAGGAGTTCGACACCAGAGGTCTGAGGCCCGTGGTGCCCCCCGACGGGCTGCACTGGATCACCGAGCCGGAGCCGGAGGACTGCCCGCCGCACGAAGCGCTGCTCGACCTGGTGCGTCAACGGCCGTCGGCCGCGCCAGCGGTGGTACTCGACGCGCACGCCGCCCGGAATGACGGCACCTGGACCTACTCGGAGTACGACACCCCGGGTACACGCCTGGTCATCCCCTGGGAGGCAGAAGGCCTCCCGCCCGGCGAGGTGCGGGTGGACTTCGCTCGCGACGAGTGGCTCCCGGAGCCCCCCGTGTGGACGGCGATACCCCGCGGTGACGGGTCCGGGCAGTCCGTCGTGCGCACCGCAGGCCGTGAACTGTCGCTCGCCTGGAAGCTGCTGTGGCTGCACGCCGATTGCGCCACGGAGGGCCGGGCGCAGGCCAAGGACCTCTACGACGCCGTTCTTCTCGCGGAGGCCGAAGCCACGCGGCTGACCCCGCGGCTGCTGCGCAAGGTGTTCCGCCACGAGCCGGGCAACACGGCGGCCGCGGACGCCCTGCGCCTGGACGCGGTGGCACTGTGGTCCGTGGACTGGGAGGACTTCCGCGCGGACCACCCACAGGTGCGGGGTACGGCCGAGGAGTGGCTGGAGCGCCTGAGCCGGGCGCTGGAACCGGTGTCGGGGCTGTAGGAGTGTCGAAACGGAGGCGCCGACGGAGGCCATCGGTCAGCGGCTACGTACGCTGTCTCCCCGACGCATCCTGTGCTGGCAGTCAGCCTTTTCCAACCTGAAGTTGCAGGTCACGGGGCCGGCGTGGGACGGGGGCGGGGTAGCGGCGACGGTCATCGCTTCCTGCAGGGTGGAGGCGAGCGCGGCCAGGACGTCGACGGCCTCGGTGACGTAGCGGTGGGCGGTGGCCAGGCCGATGCCGAATCCGGCCGCCGGCTGGGCGAACGTATGGCCGCATCGCAGGTGGGCCAGGCTCAGCAGCGCCTGGCGACCGCACGTCAGCCGGCGCCACCGGGTCCCGGTCAGGCGACGTCGCGCGGCCAGCTCCTGTCGCAGCAGCCGCAACGTGGAAGTGGACAGATCCAGACCAGACGGGTACGCAAGCACGTTGAAGCTCCAGATGGAACATGTTGGTCTTGGTCGACAACCCGTCAACCAGGAGCTTTCGTCGTGCTGTCACCCCAACTTCCCGCCCTCGCAGGCAGGTTGGAAATGCCCCAGTGATCCTTTCCCGGTTTGGTCTGGTGCGGTTGCTCAGTGCCTTGCCGGTGGGGACGTTGGCGGGCAGCAGTCCGCCGCCGGTGACGTTGCCGACAAGGGGTCGCACCGGGCAGCTGCACGGCGCCGACCTCTCTTACGAAACTCTAAATCTCCATGCCTCTACCACTGCGAGTCGTGCCTGCTCGAGCCGGAGGCGGTCTCCCTGCCGGATCGGTGCAGCAACTGGCGGGCGTGGTAGGTCGTACGGAGCGTTGAGGAATGATCGGATTGTCGCCGGGGCGCGGGGCGGTCAGCGTACCCAGGTACTGGTGAGGGTCTGGACGGCGGAGCCGTCGGGGTCGGCGAGGGTGGTGGCGACGAAGTCGCGGGCCCACTGCGAGGTCTGGATGCGGAAGGGCGGGCGGGCGACGGTCAGGGCGTCGATGATCGAGGCGGCTGCTTCGGCCGGGGTCTGGGCGTTGCCGAACGACTGCCGGGTGCGGGTGATGTAGGCCTCAAGCGCCGGGCCGTAGGGACCGGCGGTGGCGAGCAGCGTCGGGACGTCCAGGCCGAGATTGGCGACGAACTCGCTCGCCACCGCGCCCGGCTCGACCACGGTGACATCGACGCCGACGGTGGCGGCGACCGGCGCGAGGGACTGCATGAAGCCCTCGACGGCGAACTTGGCCGCGCAGTATGCCTCGTTGAAGGGCTGGCCGACGACGCCGCCGACGCTACTGACGGTGATCACCCGGCCCTTCGACGCACGTAGGTGCGGCAGGGCCGCCCGGGTCACCGCCACCACGCCGAAGAAGTTGACCTCCATGGCCGCGCGGACGTCGTCGACGCTGCTCTGCTCGATGGTGCCGACCTGGGCGGTGCCGGCGTTGTTGACCAGTGCGTCCAGGCGGCCATGCTCGGTGATGACCTCGTCCAGGCAGGCGGTGAGGCCGGCGGAGTCGGTCACATCCAGGCGCTTGACCTGGATCCGGTCCGCGACACCGGCCTCGGCGGCGGCCTTGAGCAGGGCCTCGGCTTTGCCGGTGTCGCGCATGGTGGCGATGGTCGCCCAGCCCGCCCGGGCGGTGCCGATGGCGGCGGCCAGGCCAATGCCGGAGGACGTACCGGTGATCAGAACCGCCTTCGGGGAGGTCATGAGGGTCTTCCTTGCGTGGGGAGCACAATGGGCCGACAGCCGCAACCGGGGAGTTCCCCGGTTATCTGCAACGGTAAACGGGGAACTCCCCGGTTGTCCAGCTAGACTGGTCCCCTGACGAAGGGAGCAGCCTTGACCACCAAGCCGAGCGCGTTGCGTGCCGATGCCCGCCGCAACCGGGAGCGCATCCTCGAAGCGGCCGTGCGCGCCTTCTCCGAGAAAGGCCCGGACGTCGCGATCGACACGATCGCCAAGGCCTCGGGTGTCGGCTCGGCCACGCTCTACCGCCACTTCCCCACGCGCGAGGCGCTGGTCGAGGCGGCTTACCGCAACGAGCTGGCCCGTGTCTGCGACAGCGCCGCGAAGCTCCTCGCCGACCATGCACCGGACCAGGCGATCCGCCTGTGGATGGACGACTTCATCGACTACCTGGCTGCCAAGCAGGGCATGGCGGACGTGCTGCGGGCCGCGGTCGCATCCGGTGCGGACCCCTTCGCCGAGACCCTCGACAAGCTCGGCACCGCGCTCGGCACCCTGCTGCACGCCGGCGCACACGCCGGTCTCCTGCGCCCGGACATCGACCCCTTCGATGTCGGCTTCAGCCTGGCCGGCGTCGCGTTGATCACCAGCGCTCCAGGCCAACGCGAACGGGCCGGCCGCCTCCTCGACCTGCTCCTCGACGGCCTCCGGTACGGAGCGGACGGGCCAGCGTCCAGTTCGTGACCCGGCTCCGGCCGCGGTCCCTGCCCGCCCGCCTGGTGAATCGAATACCTCGCCGCCCTCGCAGGTGGCGACGTCGATGCCGTGGCCGTCGGCGTTGACGCCGACCGCGATCAGCGCGTGGACGTTGATGATGCGGCCGCCCTCGCGGACCTTCTGGGTCAGTGCGTCGACCCAGACGAACGCGTAGGGCCCGGCGTCGAGGGGCCGGTTGCGGAACGCGGCGACCTGTTCGTCCAGGTGCTTGTCGAGGAGCCAGTGCGGGAAGTAGCTGCCCTGGCGCAGCTTGGGGACGGCGAGTTCGACGGTGCCGGCCCTGGTGTCCCACTCGCGTGGGCGGTAGCCGTTGCGGTGGTTGACGCGTTCGTCGCTGACCTGCCCGTATTCGGCGCCGCAGAGAGCGTCGGCCTCTGCGGACATGAGGGCGTCGGCGAACGTTTTGACCATCGCGCGCAGCAGATCGGGACTCGCCGCGGCGAGGTTGTCCTCGGCGAGGGCGTGCAGGGGCAGACTGTCAGGTGCGGTCATCGTGCTGATCTCCTTCGAGGCTTCGACACTTCGAAGATCAGCCGGTGGCCGTTCATCTATGCGGGCACCATCCCGATGCCGGAGCAAACCCCCGGATCAGGTGGAACCCGTACACCACTTCCCAGGACGCAACCCCGGCTCAGGGAGCGGTTGTGGTCGCCCAGGTACGAAACAGCGTGAGGGCCTCGGCGAGGTTTCCGGGGCCGCACGCGGCGTGGAAGGTCTTCTCAGCAGTCCAGGCCCAAACCCAGTCCTGCGTGCTGCGGTTGACGTCCTGGCGGGCGTAATCGCGTTCCTCCAGGTCCGTCTCCTCCAGATCGATCTCGACGGTCCAACCAGGATTGTCGAGCGTGGCAATCTTTACGCCCCACTCGTGCTCCCAGTCGCCGTCGCACTGCTGCGCGTACCAGTTCTGCAGCCAGTCAAGAAGGGGCTCCGAATCGCTCATGGCAGGAGATGCTAAGCGAGTCGCGCGCCAGGCTCGGGCGTGGCTGGTCCAACCAGCAGGGGAAAGCGATGGCGGAACCGGTACGAGTACGCAGACTGACCGACCAGGAGGGGCAACGACTGCAGCAGATCGTGCGCCGGGGCAGCACCAGCTCGGTGCGCTACCGCCGCGCGATGATGTTGCTGGCGTCGGCCGGCGGGAACCGTGTTCCGGTCATCGCCCAGCTCGTGGCGGCCGACGAGGACACTGTGCGCGATCTCATCCACCGCTTCAACGAGATCGGCCTTGCCTGCTTGGACCCCAAGTGGGCGGGAGGCCGTCCCCGCCTGCTCAGCACTGACGACGAGGACTTCGTCGTCGCGACGGCCACCACCCGCCCAATCAAACTCGGCCAGCCTTTCACCCGCTGGTCGATCCGTAAACTCTCCGCCTACCTGCGCAAAGTCCACGGCAGGGTGATTCGCATCAGCCGCGAGGCCCTGCGCTGCCTCCTGTCACGACGCGGCGTCACCTTCCAGAGCACCAAGACCTGGAAGGAGTCCACCGACCCGCAGCGAGACGCCAAGCTGGACCGTATCGACCACGTCCAGGAGGACTTACCCGACCGCGTTTTCGCGTTCGACGAGTTCGGGCCACTCAGCATTCGCCCCACCGCAGGATCCTGCTGGGCGCCGCAGAACCGACCTCAGCGGATCCCGGCGACCTACCACCGCACCCACGGCGTCACCTACTTCCACGGCTGCCACTCGATCGGTAACGACACCCTGTGGGGCGTCAACCGCCGCCACAAGGGCGCCGCGCAATCCCTGGCCGCTCTGAAGTCGATCCGCGCCGCCCGTCCCCGACGGCGCCCTCATCTACGTGATCACGGACAACCTGTCCGCTCACAAGGGCACCAAGATCCGGGCCTGGGCGAAGAAGCACTGGGTGGAGCTGTGCTTCACCCAGACCAACGCCTCCTGGGCGAACCCGATCGAGGCCCACTTCGGGCCCCTGCGGCAGTTCACCCTGGCGAAACTCCCACCACCCCAACCACACCGCCCAGACCCGCGCACTGCACGCATACCTACGCTGGCGCAACGCCAACACCCGTCACCCCGACGTCCTCACAGCCCAGCGGCGAGAACGCGCCCGAATCCGTAGCGAGAAGGGTATGCGCTGGGGAGGACGCCCCCTTGCCGTCGCAGCATGACCCGCAACCCGGCGAACCTAATCCTCAGGCGGGGCGCTCGGCCATGACGACCACACCCCGCCCGCTGAACTCATCTGCCGGGAGCCGAAGTTCGGCGACGGGGCGCAGTCCGGCCTGCTCGATCAAGCCGACGAACTGTTCCGGCCGCCATTTGTGCGTCGTCCAGCGGACGGACACACCTCCGTAGGCCTCCGTGCGCACCGCGTCCTCGTCGCCGACGTGCGTTCCGGTGATGAAGTGTCCGCCCGGCTTCCGAGCCCGCGCGAACAGGGCGAGGACCTGAGGAAGGACGCCGCGCGGGAGGTTGAACAGTGACCGAGGCTGAGGTCGGTGGCGGAGGCGACGCTGAAGCGGCAGTGCGGATACAGACGGCGGGCGTTTTCGATCATGTCGGGCGAGAGATCGACTCCGGACACGTCGAGTCCGCGTTCGGCGAGGTAGGCGGTCACCGTTCCGGGCCCGCAGCCGACGTCGAGGACAGGCCCGAGTTCGCTCACGGTGTCGGCGAAAGCGTCGATCGATGCCTTGAGCCAGGGATGGCGACGGATGTCGCCCATTCCCGTCGTCGCCACCATCTCGGCGTAGTTGTCGGCCACCCGGTCAATTTGGTGTGCACGCATCAGCCAACAAGAGGGCGACGAGTTCGCTGGGGCCGGAGGTTAAACAACTCGGTTGGGTAGACAGGGCACCGCTGTGTCGCGGCCGAACGTCGCGGGCACTGGCCCGGCTGGGGCAGCCCGGCGTCCAGGAACCGGCCGATCATGCGGGCGGCCAACTCCGGTTTGGTAGCCAAGAGGCGTCCTCGGCCAGGCCCGTGGCCCGGCAGCGGTCCGGGTCGCACGTCCAGGAGCGCGGAATGTACAGCTCACGGTCCACCGCCGCGTGCCCGCGGCGGCCTGCGTAGACGAGGTAGAAGGCGACCTGCGCGTTTTCGATCCTTCTGGCGGTGCCGGTGTACTGGCGCTGGACACCGACGGTGTGCGTGCCTTTCTTCACGTCCCCGGTCTCGTCGACCACCAGCACTGCGTCCTCGTCGCCCAGATGCTCCAGCACGTACTCGCGCACGTCATCACGCACGCGGTTGGCATCCCACACGGCCCGGCCGGGCAGGTGCTGCATGCCGTCCGGACTCGTCTCCCCGGCCCACTCGGCGATCGACCAGCAGTTCTTGCGTGGCAGGTCCGACAGCAGCCCCAGCACCCAGTCCCGTACGCGGCGCCGGGGCTCCACCCGCGCGAACCGGCCCGCCATCCGGCCCACCAGGACCTCGAGCGCCTCCTGCCAGCGGGCAGGGACTACGTCGTGACCTGCGGCCACCGCACGATCGTTAGTCTTCACACACCGGTGATCAGCGGTGGCCGCAGCCTTCCCGCGGCCAGTGCACCAGCAAGATCACGCTCTACGGCTGGACTTCTAGGTCACGCTGATACCAGGTGCCCGGCTTACCGCCGATGTCGGCCGGGTCAGCCGGGCCAACCGGGACGAACCCGGCCTTGGTCAGCACCTTCTGAGACGCGACATTCTCGCGGGAGGTGGCCGCCCGCAGTGTGCGCAGCCCGTGCCGCGCCGCCGCCAGCCGGCACAGCTCGCGGACGGTCGCGGTCGCCACGCCGCGGCCGGCGACGTGCTGCGCAACCCGGTAGCCGAGTTCGGCAGTGCCGTCTTCGAAGTCGTAAAGGTTGAACCGGCCCAGAACCGAGCCATCCTCGGCGACGAGCACGTAGAAGGCGCAGATGCCGGCCTCTTGCTCAGCCAGCAAGGCGCTGTGGCGGTCGGTGAACTGGTCGTAGAACTCGTCGCCGCGGTCGGAGATCGAGGCAGCGAAGTAGGCGCGGTTCGCCAGCTCGAAGGCCAGGACCGCCGGGGCATGGCCAGCATGCAGCCGTTTCATCTCGGGCACCGCCCGACTCTACCCAGAGGGTGCGCTGAGGCCACCTGAGTTTCCGCCAGCGGCAGACAGCCCCAAGACCAGGGCGCATAACAATCTGCGACTTGAGTACTAGGGGTTTCGTGTAGCCATCTTTGCCCAAGAAGAGGCCAGCGGCTTGGGCGTCTGGCTCGTCGCGCTGGCCCACACCAACACGGCGGGCGCCTCCGGCGTCGCCTCCGGCCTCTTCGGCTACCTGCTGGTCCGGGCTTCGCAGACCGCCGCCTGCTCGACATAGCCGTCGGCCTGCTCGTCGCCGTCGTCTACGGATCCATCCTGTGGGGCGTGCTGCCGATCGCCCGGGGTGTCTCCTGGCAGGGCCGTCTCTTCGGCCTGATAGGGGGTGTGGCGTCGGCCCTCCTGTTCCGTGACGTACGATCCGGGATCATCCGCTGACCTGGGGGACCCCTGTGACCGACCTCGGCAAGCCCGCACAGCCCGCACAGCCCGAACAGCCCGAACAGACCGCGCAAGCCGAGCAACCCGGGCAGCCCGGCGACGCCATACCGCCCGCGGCCCCGCCGCCCCCGCCCTACGCGGGCCAGCCCGGGTTCGCGGCCCCTGCGGGTTACCCGGCCCCTGCGGGTTACCCGGCCCCTGCGGGTTACCCGGGCCCTCACGGCTATCCGGGTAACCCCGGCTATCCGGGCTACCCGGGTTACGTCTATCCGCCGCCGCCCAAGCCGCCGACGCAGCCCGCGATGTGGGCACACCTCGGCGCGCTGCTGACTCTGTTCGTCGGCAGCAGTGTGTGCTGCATCGGCTTCCTGCTCAGCTGGATCGCCCCGGTGGTGATCCGCTCCAACGAGCAGAACAAACAGGACCCGTACATCCGCCACCACGCGGCTCAGGCCCTCAACTACGCCATCACCCAGACGATCGCCGCCGTGCTGCTCATCGTCTTCTACGCCGGCGGCATCGGCGGCCTGATCTATCACGACGAGGGCGGCGGGCCGATGGCTCTCCCCATCATCGCGTTCGTGCTGCTGGGCCTGACGGCCCTGTACGCACTCGTCGGCCTGATCTTCGCGATCATCGGCACGGTCAAGGCCAGCAAGGGCCAGTGGTGGTCCTACCCGAAGGTCTACGCGATCCCGTTCGTCAAGGCGACGCCGCCGGAGGCGTATTAGGAGTATTCGTCCCGAGCCCACCGGGCCTACCTGGGAGTAGTAGTACACCGCGCTGCGGGGCGGCAGGTCGTTGGGGAGGAAGTCCCACTGGCAGCCGGTCCGGCTCTGATACAGGATCGCGTTCACGATCTCCCGCATCGCGAACTTGCTCTCGTGGCCGCTCACCGAGAGGTGCGCGGCCTTCCACGCCGTGACCATCGGCTCGATGAGAGCCCACCGCTCGTCGGACAAGTCGTTCCGGTACGGCCTGCGTTCACACACCCCGCCACCCCAACACGACCAAGCCTGATGGCGCTCTTTGAATCTGGTTCTGTCAGCACTTGCGTGAAGAACACGGCCGGAGCGAAACATCGGGGTGTCAAAGTGAAGTGCGATCTGGGCTTGGAAGGCCGTAGCGTCCTGGGATGAGCAGCTTCAGCACGCACCAGAGACGGGTCTACGACGTGGGCCTGCCCGCGCGCGCTCGGCATACGAATTTGCGGTCTTGCCTTGTCCACTTCGCGCCTTACGGCTTCCGAGCCACCTATCACCACCTCTGCCTCAGCGCGGGGATTCCCAAGAATCTGGAGAAGGATCCGAGCTCGCTGATAGGCGCCGTCGAGGAGTTGCACCACGCCCGACAGCTCTGGCTCGCTGACGAGCGTGCCTATGCCAACAGTCGCCGAACGGACAAAGCGCGTGGCTTTCGGCAGGTGAGAGCAGACGAGTCCTGGCGAGGCTGGCAGCGTGGGTGGGGGAACATTGCCTACTGTCCCGAGCCGACGATGCATCCCGACGAGCCGCTGCCAGTGGTCGTCGAGCGGGTGCTCCGTTCGTCGGTCCCGCTCGATGAAGCTCCTTCGTTGATGTGCCGCGTATGCGGGAACTGGGACAACACCAGCGTCTGGCACGACGGCGCCTACCGGATCCATCAGCTGTGCAGGGAATGCGGGGTCAGTCTCGCGGTGCGGCAGGCCGACGCTCGCGACCCGCTGTTGGCGGCCAGCCATGCCCGGCAGTGGAAGGAGATCTGGAGGCTGCGCAACGAATCCCCTCGCAGCTACCCAAGCTGAGTTCGGCACGTGGGTCGGCATCACGGTGGGGTGAGAATCCGCGCTCGGAGGAGTGCGAAGGATGCGCGGCCGTACAGGCTCCGTTTGAGGAGCTTGATTCTGCAGACGTGGCCCTCGACGACGCCGGAGCTGTAGGACAGGGTGAGTCCGGCGGTGACGGCGTCGATGTCCTGGCGGAGGAAGCTGGCGAAGGAGCGGATCGGCCTCAGGTCGCAGCGTTCGGTCTGCCGGATCCACTCACCCAGCAGGTGGCCGCGGCGGCGGACCAGGTCGGTGAAGGCGCGGGCCAGGTCGCAGGCGTTGGTGATGTCCGGGCAGGCCAGGCGGACGTGCTCCAGCGCGTCGGCTTCGCGCGGTGGGAGGTTCTCCCGTGGCCGCATGATCCCGGTGATCTTGCGGGGAGCCGGGATCGGCGCGGGGGCCGGGACGGCTGTGCCGTCACGCAGGGTCCCCATGTAGCGGGAGAGCGTTGAGTGTCCGCCGCGGAAGCCACGTTCGCGGATCCGCTGGTACAGCTCGGTGGCAACGGTGTTGCCGACGGCGAACTCGGCCTGTAGATACGGCTTGAACCGGTCGAGAGGTACGTTCCTGCGGTCGCGGGCGGATGCGAGCAGGACGTCGAAGCTGGTGTCGCGGTAGCGGCGCACGGTCTTGCGGTCCAGTCCGAGGTGGCGGGCGAGGTTTCCGAAGCTCGATCGCCGGTTACCGGAAAGTCATATTCGGCGCGGTACGGCTCCGTCCTGCCAGCGGTAGAGGTCGCGCAGCAGGGAAATCTCGGCGCCGTGATGGATCAGCTCCCTGTTGACGTGCAGGACGATGCCCTCCATGGGAAACCGCTCGGGACCCACCGTGGGCGGATTCTCCAGGTCAGCGTCCGAGAGCTCGCGGACCCCCGCGTTCCATCTCCCATACATCTCATCGAGCTGTTTCAGCGCCTCGTCGGCGGTCCCCGCGTAGGCGAATGTCTGGGCGTCGACGTCCTGGCCGCCGAAGTGCCATCCGACCCGATAGCCCAGGCAGGAGACGATGATGTGCGCCAGCCGCCAGGCAATCGTGGTCACCGGCGCCGGCACCGGCACCTGGTCAGGGGACGCGTAGTCCATCGTCCATTCCCCCGAACCTTCCGACATCGGTGCGGCCGACGTGCCACGTGGGCGGACGCTCCAGCAGCCACGCACCGGCTCCCAGAAGTACTCCGCATCGGCAAGACCGTGCAGCCGCGGCCGCAGGTTCTTGTGCCAGTGCCGGTCCAGCTGGTCCGCGATTCGCTCGCTTCTTGTCATTTCCGCACACTACATACAACGGAGACCTGGCTGCGACCCTCGCGGACGCCGTCGCGGGCCGTGGGCCGCGAGAGCGTACCGCACCGGGAGATGACGCTGGGGGCTGATGTGCCCTTCGGGCCGCGCCGCTGCGAGCGGCTGTTTGACATTAACAACCCGGCTGGCTGGGCTGGGTTCAATGACCCAAATGTGACAGCCTCGACCGATGACATGACGGATGATCAAGACCGTAGACTCCCGCCCGAGATCAGCATGAGTATCCCGAGCGAGCGCCACGCCAGAGCCTCCGACCTGCATGTTCGAAGATGGCGAAGACTCATAGATCAGGGTGTCGCTGCGTCTCGCCCATTGAGGCGAATCCTGAACGGTGCCGGCTGCAGCCGCTTCAGCAGATCGAGCACATCGTGAATGCCGCCGCCGAACTCGTCGCGAATCCTCTGCAGGGCTTGGATCCTGTGCCCTTCCAAGATCAGGTAGTCGATCTGCGACCAGCGTTGGTCCGTTCCGTCGCCTGGTTGCTTGACGGCATCGGTCTCGGCCCGCAGCTGGGGCAACAGCGGCGACGATCTCCTTGTCGGACGCGAGGCTCAGGACAGTCAGTTGCGGACACAAGGGGGGCCGACGTCAGTACCCTGACGCGGTGATGAGCAACGCCCTCTTGTCGAGGGCCATGAGCGGCACCGTCAACCCGCCCCTGCTCCCTCTGCCGGCTCGTGTCGCAGAGCTTCTGTCAGAGCTGGGTAGTCCGCCGCGGCTGGCGGCCCACCTGCGCGCCGTCCATGACGTGGCGTACCAGCTGGTCGAGTGGGTGGAACGGTACTACCCCGCTGTGATCTTCGACCGTGAGGCGGTGCTCTTCGGGGCGGCCACGCACGACGTGGGGAAGACGGTGCACCTCGCCGAGCTCGCCGGGCCCGGAGCGGCGCACGAGGAGGCCGGGCAGGCTCTTCTGCTCGGCCACGGCATCAGCCCGGAGCTGGCGCGCTTCGCCGCGACTCACGCGTCATGGATGGACGAGCGGGTTGGCCTGGACGACCTGCTGGTCAGCCTCGCCGACAAGATCTGGAAGAACAAGCGTGTTCCCGACCTGGAGGATCTCGTGGTGGCTCGGCTGGCCGAAGCGACGGGCCGGGCAGCATGGGAGGAGTTCATCGCGCTCGACGGGGTTCTCGCCGGCATCGGCGACGCGGCCGACGAGCGCCTGGCGTTCCAGGCGTCCTTCCCGATCCACGGCTGAGGGACCGGGGCTGCTGGGTCGTTTCAGCCGGCAGGTCGCCGTGGTCCGGACGGCGCCGGGTCACATCACCCCGGGGTGCGGTTCACAGGTCGGGGTCGTACGGCGGGATGCTCCAGCGCAGTACCGCTTCGCCTGCGCGGGATTCGAGGGTGGCGGGGTAGACCTGCCCGTATGCCCGCTCTCCGCGGTGGCGTATGGAGTGGTCCCCGGGGTCCCAGCCGAGACCGAGCACTGGGCGGCCGCCGAGGCCGATGACACCCGCGGGCTCGGTTGAATCGGTGGAAGTCGGTGTGGGTGTCGACGCAGACCATCAGCCCGTTGCCGGGCCCTTCTCGGGTCCGGGTCCGGAGCCGTTCGGCGACCGCTTCGGCCTCGGCCAGGGGGAGGCCGAGCCATCCGTGCGGCCCGTGTCCGCCGGGGTGCTGGGGGATGCGGTCACCGCCGAACTGCGCATGGATGGTGTCTGGTGTGCTTGCCCCAGTAGGTGGCGTCCGCGAGGCCGTTGGCGCACTGGCTGTCCGGGCCGGTCAAGCCGTCCCGCGCCCGAGCGTCGCCGAGGAGCATGCCGCATCGGCCGACCGGCAGATCGCCGAGCTGCAGGGGTTCGCCGTCATCGGGGCCGGGCCAGGGCAGGCTGGGGTCGTCCTCCAGGACGGCGATCGTCGGTTTCCCGCCGAGGGGTGAAACCGATGTCTTGGGCCCGTACCCGCAGTCTTTGGGCGCGGTCCGTAGCCGATGACTGGGCCGAACAGCGCCGCCGCTCTCCCGAATGCGCCGCGGCTGCCATCGCATCGGCAGACGATGGCTCCCTGCCCGCGGGCGCTTCCGAAATCCGCCGGCTCTTCACCCGAATCTTCCTCGGTGTGCTGCTGTGGGAGCGTCCCGATCGGCGCAAGCGCTGGGCCCTGCGACACCGCACCGAGCCGGCTGTTCACGAAGCCGCCGATGAGCTCGCCTGGACGGTGGCCGTGAACACCAAGAACATCGTCGATCCCTATGACGTGGCTGCCGACGTCCGGCATGCCTTCCTGGACGAGTTCGCGATCGGCCGGGAACGGGACGGAGACGTCCGCGCCGAGACCTCCTTCTTCGGGATCACCCCGGCCGTGGCCAGGATGCTCGACTGGCTCATCCACCATCACCCCGAAGCCGCTCATCACACGATCTCGTAGATCATCGGAGACGCCGAACGACGCTGGAGCACTCCGCGGCATGTCAGCGCGCGATCCGTGCGCACAGCGCTTGCACTGGACGGCCGAATCGACAAACAGACACGGAAAGAGAAGAAGCAGGTCGGCGCCGGCACGATGCCCCTCGGTTGCCCTGTGCGTGTTGGTGAGGCAGCAGGACGTGGGTTTCTAGGACCGAAGGGACATGACAAGTGGTGTCGCAACAGCGACCAGCTGCACCGCCCCGATGATCCGGAACGGCGTGTAGCTCACAGGGTTCGGCGGGAGGGGGGGCCTGCGCTTGCTGAGGTTATGGAATCGTCTGTTCAATCCCCAGAGGAGCTGCGGCCGTACGATCAGCATCATGCTTATGGCGAGGACCAGACACATCATGGCGATGAGGAAGGGGTCTCCGTCTCCGCCGTGCGAAGTCGACGGTTCAGCCGTGTTGAGGGGCATAGCTGGATAGTAGAGTGCCGACTGGCCCCGGGGAACACATCGAGTACGGGACGAATGTGCAGTACCACTGCCCCGTCTGCCGATGGAGGTGCGTCACCTCCGTTGGCCACAGGTCTGTGGAGCCGAACCCTGCGGGCCGCATGGACGGCGGCAGGATGCGCTGGGCCAGGCATCGTGGACCGGGCCCGGGGGATCGTGCGGGAGCACGAGGGCGAGGTCACCCTCCGGCAGGTGATGTACGGGCTCGTCTCCGAGAGCCTGATCCCGCACATGCCGTCGGTCTACAGCAGGCCTCTTCCCGGTTGGCGCAGGCCCGCCGGTACGGCGACTTCCCCGACCTGATCGACACCTTGCGCGAGGTCCACGTGCCCCGGGCCTGGACGGGTGCCGACGCGGCCATCGTTGACCGGCTGACCTTCGGCGGCAACACCATCGGGACCGGCACAGACTCCTACCGCCTCGCCCACTCCAAAACCCAGCAGGGAAGCGGTTGACCTGCAGAAACGGCCAGCCGTCTCGCGCGCCGGGCGGATTACCCGTTCGGGCTGGGGCTGACGTGGGCCAGCACGCTGTCGGCCAGTTCCTGCGGGGGCAGCTCGCCGTCCAGGAACACGGTGTCGCCGGGCAAGGTGTCCGCCGCGGCCGTGCACGGCTCGATCCGGTCTTTGCACCACTGCCGGACCTGCGCATCCTTGGCGGGATCGTCGGGTGTGAAGCTCCGTGCGTCGATCCGCTTCACCAAGACCTCCGGCGAGACTTTGAGGAAGAAATGGTGGGCGACGATGCCCGCGTCCTTCAGCGCACCGAAGATCTCGCCGACATACCCGGGATTGACCAGCGTCATGGGGACCAGGACGGGGCGTTGATACTCCTCGACCAGACCCACGGCCAGGTCCGCGACCTGGCGCCGCCACAATCGCAGATCCTGGAAATCGTCGGTCGGCACCTCGACGATCTCGCTCAGCACAAACCCGACCATCTCCGGGTCATAGACCAGAGCCTCGGGCCAACGCGAACGCAGTTCATCCACCAGCGTGCTCTTCCCGCTGCCGAACGCACCGTTCACCCAGACGATCACACGCTTCTCCCACCTCATCGTCAGCGCACCCGCGTCCTGAGCAACGCAGTGTCCAAGACACCCACGACGCCCGGGCGGGGCCAATTCACACTGACAGATCATGCCCGAACGATCGCCAACATCTGTGACGGGAAGCCCGCCCTCCCTGCTTGGCCTGCCCACCGAGCTTGAAATCGCCCGGCGAGAGATCAAGGCCCTCCGCGCCGAACGCGACCGGCTCCAGGGAGCCGGTGTTCGCCGCGGCCGATGCCCCACTGCGGGCGCGGGCGGTGTGGGAGGCGATGGACTTGGAGATCGCTCCCAGCAACATCAACAACGTCCGTCTGAAGCTCAAGCGGCTCGCCGAGCGGGGGATCCTGGCCGAGACCGAGCAGGGGCTGTTCACCCTGCCACGGCCGTAGCCCCTCCGGCGGACTGCAACCAGCCTGCTCAGCCCAACCGAAAGGCCAAACCGGGCATCACCTCAGATGCCGCCCTCTGGGGGTGCTCGGTCGCGCCGATGAGCGGACACGTCGTTGTGCCGGCCCGCCGAGAAAACCCGTTGCGAGTGACCCGCATCGGATGTCTGATTGATCGCTCACCGATCAGGGAGAGAACGTGAGGACGTCGCTGCCCGCCCCCTCGTTGCACACTGCTCGCCTTCGACTGCGTGCCTTCGAAGACGCGGATGCGGACGGCCTCTTCGCGCTGCACAGCAGCGCCTACGTGCTGCGCTACTGGGACGCGCCACCGTGGAGCGAACGCGTGCGCGCCGAGAAGTTCATCACGGCTTGCCGGCAGATGGCACAGGAGGGCGCCGGGGCGCGGCTGGCCGTGGATCGTGTCTCCGACGGGGCGTTCATCGGCTGGTGCAGCCTGAACAGGTGGAATCCGGACTACCGCAGCGCGTCGCTCGGCTATTGCTTCGACGATGCAGCGTGGGGCCGCGGCTACGCGACCGAGGCCGCGCGCGCTCTGCTGCGGTGGGCATTCGAGACGCTGGACCTAAATCGCGTCCAAGCTGAGACCGATACGCGCAACGTGGCTTGTGCCCGCGTGCTGGAGAAGCTCGGCTTCGTGCGTGAAGGGATGTTGCGGGAAGACTGCGTCGTCAACGGCGAGGTCTCCGACTCGTGGGTCTACGGGCTGATCAGGCGGGAGTGGCAGCCGTCGTCCGAGCCGGTTCCCGCCCACTGAGTTCCGTCGCTCGGCACCCGGTATCGGCCACGCCCCAAACCACTGATCACTGCGCTTCATCCACACACAACGGTGAACCGGACGAAGAGTTACATACCGTCCTCTGAAGTCGGCCACCACATCGAACGCCGGGCAGCGATCGAGAGCAGTCATTGCTGTGCCACGCTGTCCGCTATGGAGCACTTGACGGTCCGTGGACTGGCCCTGCCAGTGCAGCTGACGTCCCTACTCGCCCAGGGCCGGTGGCGCCATCCAGGCATGGTCACGATAGCGGAGGTCATTCCGTGGTTCGAGGACCCGCTCGATTTTCTGACCAGTGTGGCGGCGATGGAGCGGGCGTCCCGTTCGATGGACATGTTCGCCGACGACCCGTCCTACGCTTTCTTTCGCGAGGTGCGGGGAAGCCCCCGCAGTACGTCGGTGGAACTGCCCTGGCTAGACGTCGACGCCACAGGAATCACAGCGCGAGTGCCTTCCGTACCTCGGCGAGGCGCCCGCGCTTGATACCAGCAGACTTGTCACCCAGAGCGACAGCGGTGGTCTTGAAACCGTCTCTGCGGTGGAACTGCGCCCCATGCAGCCCGTCAGTCACCGCGACGATGTCCTCCCGGCGCAGCTCATAGGTCGCCAGCGGATTCACGATCACGACTAGGTCGTGACGTAGTTCCACCCGCGGTCGAATCAGCAAACACCACCAGGCCAGGGAAACCACCGAGGCGATAACTGTCACCACATCCGCATGGACCGCCCGCGCACCGCCCGGGGACACTAGCCAAGCCAACCAAGCGCCCAGCGCCGCCAGCACGATCAGCGCCCAGAACACCCCCGCATACAGCACCAAACTTGGGTGCACCCGCCAGACCACGCCTGCATCCCCACCATGCTCGCTCACGGACTCATTGTGTCTCCGGCCTCCTACGACAGGAGGCCCGGGATCAGAACAGGCACTCAGCTGCGACGCGACCTGTCCGCATCGAGGGCCCGGCGGAGCGCCTCCAACGGGTACGGGGTCTGCCTGCTCTCACTCTGGACCTTGCCGTAGAAGTCCGTCATCACTGCGGCGAGCGGTGCATGGCGGGAGAGGATCGCCCTGGCCTCTTGTGGACCGCCCAGCGGGTCCTCCCCTTCCGCACATGCCCGAATGAGTGCGTAGCGTTCTTCCCGCTCGTACTCGTAGCCGTAGAGATGCGTGATCAGCCAGTTCACCAGCCAGCTGCGCGTGTAGCAGCGATCGTAGGTCCTGTGCAGCTCGAAGAAGCTGGTCTCGGACGGTGACAGATCGAATTGGGAGGAGAGAGCGAGGCCGTAGTCGGCGAAGTAAAGGCGTCGGCCGTCGGTCAGGATGTTCTGAAAATGGGCGTCGAAGTGCAGCAGCCCGCGAGCGTTCATGAAGGACGTGCCGGCCTCCAGCTCGCCTTCCACCAGGGAGCAGGCCCGGTCGGCGGACTCATCGTCAGCCTGTACCTGCTCAACGAACCACTCGTGGAGCGTCTGAGGGATGTACTCCAGGAAGAGCGCCAGGCTCGCAGAGGACTGCTGAAGGGCCTCGATACGACGGCGTACCTTCGGACCGCCTCCCCAATAGTCCACGGCCTGCTCCACGTCCGGGAGTTCCCCGGAAAGCGCGGACGTGTCTGGCAGCACCCGCCAGTGGTACATCAACGGAAACCCTTGGTACTGCCCTCCAAGAACCCAGTTCGTCGTCATGGTGTGGACGGCGAGCTCCCGCCGCGCCCCGAAACTGGGCGCGACCGGCCCTGGCCCACCAACGCCGTACTGGCAGAAGGTGGGAAGCCCGAACAGGTTGGCCGTGGACCGTACATGCTCCGGAAGAAGCTCCATATCCGTGAGCGGCACCCGCTTCACGAAGACCGGCTTCCCACCGACCTCCAGCAGCGCGGACCTCCCGCCGATACCGGAGCCAAGCGTCACGGCAGCGTCCACAAGCTCGCCCAGCTGGCGATCACTTCGCAGGTTGAGGGACGTGGAGACAGCGCTGTAGGCGGCCAAACGCGCGTCTTCCGACATGCCGGGACGCTCGACCGCTACGTGCATCGGAATGCCGGCCTCGTTTCCGTCATGTACGCGAGTGTCCACCAGCTGCCTGAGCACTGTACGTGAACATCGATGACGAGAAGTTGCAGTCACTGCACTGTCATGACCGGCTCAGGAACAGGCACTTAATGGTCGGTTGGTCGTGTCGACTCTTGCCCGGGCGGCGGTAAGCATCCCCACAATTCTTTCGAAAGACATGTTTCGAGAGTACAGTCTCGAAACATGTCTTTCGAACCCGATGGTGCTGCTCCGCGTGAGCACCGCAAGCTCACCGACCCGAAGGCCATGCGGGCTGTCGCGCACCCCACACGCCTCGCCCTGCTCGAAGCCCTGGGCCGACGCGAACCGCTGACAGCGACCGAAGCCGCGCAGATGGTGGGGGAGTCCCCGACCAACTGCGCCTTCCATCTGCGCACGCTGGCCAAGTACGGCTTCGTCGAGGAAGCCGGAGGCGGCACCGGCCGCAGTCGCCCCTGGCGGCGCGCCCACATCGGCTTCAGCATCGATGAAATCGACCCCTCAGGCGACCCCGAAACCACCATCGCCGCCACTGCGCTGAGCACCGTGCTCTGGGATATCTGGCTGGATCGGATCCGCAAGATCAGCGCCGTCCGTTCCGCCTTCCCCGAGCACTGGAACAAGATCACCGGTGCGGCCGAGTCGATCTTCTACCTCACTCCCGAGGAAGCCGAGACCTTCCAGGAGGAGATGACCGGCCTCCTCTTCCGCTACCGCGAGCGCCTCGAAGATCCGGCGCTGCGCCCCGAGGGCGCCATCCCGATGGAGCTCATCCAGTTCACCTTCCCGGCCGACGCCCTGCGCCCGTTGGAGGACTGACCCTTGCGCGCCCTGCTCACCCGCCGCGACACCGTCTTGCTCCTCCTCGCCAGGCTGATCGACATGGCGGGGAGCAACGCCTTATGGATCGCACTCGGCATCCGGGTCAAGGAACTCACCGGCAGCAACTCCGCCGCCGGCCTCACCTTCTTCGCCTTCATCCTCGGCACCCTGGCCGCACCCTTGGGCGGTCCCCTGGTAGACCGGATGCGCCGCCAGCCGCTGCTGATCGCCCTGAACCTGGCCTCCACGGTGCTGGTCCTGCCGCTGCTCCAGGTACACGACCGCAGCGATGTCTGGATCTGCTATACCGTCATGACCCTCTATGGGATGGCCAGCGGCGTCACCGGCTCAGCCATGACCGCTCTGACCCAGACTCTGATCCCACAGGACCAGTTGGGTGACGCCAACGGTCTCCTGCAGACCCTGCTGCAGGGCCTGCGCCTGATCGCGCCGCTCCTGGGCGCGGGAGTGCTGACCGCCTTCGGCCTGGGCCCGTTGGTGCTGGGCGACGCCGCGACCTTCGCCCTCGCGGCGCTCCTGATCGCGCTGATCCGACAGCGGGAGGATCGCCCGCAGCCGTTGGAGCAGGAAGCGATCGCCGAAATCGGCGCCGGCTTTCGCCATATCGCCACGACCGCCGCCCTGCGCCAGATCACCGTCGCCAGCGTGATCGCCATCGTTGCCTTCGGATTCTCCGAGTCAGCCATGTTCGCCGTCGTCGACGCCGGACTCCACCGCCCACCGGCCTTCCTCGGCGTCCTCAGCTCACTGCAAGGCGCAGGTGCGGTAGCGGCGGGGGCGGCAGCCGCGGCGCTCATGCGACGTGCGGGGGAAGGACGGACCGTGGCGCTCGGCCTGGCCTGCGCCGCCACAGGCCTCCTCCTGAGCGCCGCCCCCTCCTTGATCGTCGTCGCGCCCGGCACGGTACTCATCGGCGCCAGCCTGCCCTGGATCATCGCCGGGATCACGACCCTCTTCCAACGACGCACACCTTCCACGCTGATGGGCCGAACCGACGCCGCGCTGAACGTGCTGATAGCAGTACCGCAGACCACTGCCATCGCCGCCGGAGCCGCTCTGATCGCACTGGTGGACTATCGCTTGCTGCTCGCGGTGATGGCGGTCCTGATGGCCACCTCGGCGCTCTACCTCGTAACCCGCCCCACCGGCCAGCCGACCGACACAGCAAGCGCAAAGTCGGCAACTCCGGGCTGAATCACCTCGACTCGTAACCAGGCTGCAGCGCCCGCCTGCCCGTCCCACGGGCGTTCCCACCTGCGCGCCTGCTAAATGGTTGATTCGCCCTCTATGCGCTGTCTCATCCATGGATGCCGGTTCGCATGTTGGTGTGGTTTCACTGGCGAGGCGGCGGCTCATTCGGGGCGCGTCGAGCAACACACTCAGACCTGACGCGGAATTGCTGTAGTCCTGGCCCTCGATGCGCGCGCACGCGTCGGCAGGGGCGGTGAAGACAACCGGCGACGGTTCGGCGGTGAACCGGCCGCGCACTTCGGCGAGCGCGACTGGTGAAGAGGCAGTGTTCCGAGCCTGCACTATTCGGTGCTCTGTCAGGCGGTGAACATGCTTAAGGAGCCGCCGGCCAGACCTTGGGTTCGGCGGCCCCTGGTGATCGGTGACGGCCAGGTGTTGACGGCGTAGTAGATACGGAGCATGTCGTCGTTGCTGTTGAGGGCGCCCGAGATGCTGATGGTGTCGATCCAGCGGTGTCCGACGTGGGCGTCCTGGCAGATTCTGTCGGGGTGCTCGACAGTGACGGCGACGACGGACACGAAGACGCGAGTCATCTGGCCGCGGCTGTGGACGCTCATGTATTTCCCAATCAGCAGCGCCGCCGTCCCCGCCCAACCGTTCGAGAACTTCGCGCTTTGCGCCCAGGTTGTCAGACCAGGGCTTCATCATGGGGCCGTGACCGTACCCAGCCTTGCCCAGCGGCTCGCCGACCACATTCAGCACCTTCTGGGCGGTGGCCCGTTTCCGCAGCCCGGCGGGTGGACTCACATGGGTGCTGTCATCTGCGATGTCAGCTTCCAGCCGCGGTGTAACTACGAGGCGACCCTCCGGCCGCGGCTTCTCCGGCTGCAAACGAACTGGCCGGATGCGAACACAGTTCGCGGGTTCCAGAGCCGGCTCGCCACGGAAGACCTCGCCGTCGCCATGAAGTTCAATCACGCCCAGAAGGTCGCGACGGCTCACGCCATCACCGACCTCCTGGCTGCCAACGGGGTTGACACTTACGACGGTCTCCACGCCTGGCTCGACCAGCAGGCCAATCGCGCCGCTCTGCGCACAGTGAAGGGCGTAGGCCCGAAGAGCATCGACTACATCGGTAACCTTGTCGGCCGTTCGCAGATCGCCGTCGACGTACATCTGCGCACCTTCGCTGCAGATGCTGGCGTTCCGGTTCTCCCCTATGAGCAACTGCGCGCGGTGTACGAGGAAGCCGCCGCGCTTCTCGGGCACGACAGAGGCGGACTGGAGCATGCCATTTGGCGGTCCCAGTCGGGGGCCGTGTAGTCACCACTCCGACAGAGCCCACCGCCGGCAGCTCTGAACTAGGAGCGTGGGTCAGTAACGGGCAACCGGCCGGTGGTCGGGTCGGCGCTTCACTGCGGTCGCCTGGTGATGCAATCGCTGCGGTGATGCCGGCGCTTCCGACGTGCCGGAAGATCTTGCGGAGGTTGTGGCAGGCGGCCAGCAGGCGCCACTCGCCTCGGGCGCCGTCTTCACCGCGTAGGTGGAGCTGGCGTCCGTTCTGGCAGGTCATGATCTGGCCGAAGACGGGTTCGATGATGGCCTTGCGGCGGCTGTAGGCCTTGCGGCCGGGCTTGGTCCGCAGTTTGCGTGCCATGCGCTCTTTCAGCGTGGCGTCCTTGGGGATGCGTCCGCGAGGTGCGGGCGGGACCTGCTCGTCGTGGGCGAGTCGGCCGGTGGCCATGAACGTGTCGGTGCCGCAGGCCAATTGCCGGTCCTTGGCGGCTTCCAGGTTGGCCTCGGAGCAGTATCCGGCGTCGACGAGGGCCTGCTCGGGGTGGGCGCCAGTGTTGGCCGCGGACTGGTCGAGCATCGCGGTGTAGTTCAGCGTGTCGGAGGGATTGCAGGTCACGTCGGCTGCGGTGATCACCTGGTGGGCCTCGTCGACGACGGCCTGGGCGTTGTAGGCCTGGATGTAGGCGCCGTCGCTGTTCTTCATGATCCGCGAGTCGGGGTCGGTGAAGTTGGCCTGGGCCTTCGGCTTGGGCCTGGCCTTGGCGGCGGCCTTCTCGCCGACGTCGGTGACGGCCTGCTCGTCGCTGGTACCGGCCCGTTCTTGGCGGCGGCGTTCGGTGTCCTGCGCGTGGCGGCGGGCCTTGCCGGCGGCCTCGGCCTCGATCTGGGCGCGAGCGGCCTGCATCCTGGCCAGGCGCTTCTCGCGGCGGTCGTGTTCGGCGGGGAGGTCCACGTCTTTGCCGTCGAGGCCGAATGCCTGGTCCTCGGCTGCATCGGTGGCCTCGGCGTCGGCCAGCAGAGCCCGGGTCTTGGCCTCCAGGTCGGCGATCTCGGCTTCGACGCGCTCTTCTTTGGTGACCAGGCGGCCGTAGCTCATCGCCTTGTGCTTGGAGGCATTGGCTTCGAGCTTGGTGCCGTCCAGGGCGACGCGGCCCATCTTGACCATGCCCAGCTTCTGCGCGAGGTGCAGGGACTGGGTGAACAGGTCGGCGATAGCGTCCAGGTGGCGGCGGCGGAACCGGGCGATCGAGCGGTAGTCCGGTTCCTGGCCGGCGGTCAGGAACCGGAATGCGACATCGTCCACGCACTTGCGCTCGATCGCCCGGGACGAGCGGACGCCGGTGGTGTGCCGTAGATCAGCAGCCGCACCATCAGCCGCGGGTCGTAGGGCGGGTAGCCCCGCTTCTCCGTGTAGTCGGCCAGGACCGGTCCGAGGTCCAGCACGTCGTCGACCAGCTCGGCGACGAAGCGGGCCAGATGGTCCTGGGGCAGCCAGTCGTCCAGCGACGGCGGCAGCAGCAGGACCTGGTGCGGGTCGAACGACCTGAATCGCTTGTCCACCGCCGCCGCACGACGTGGCGGCTGTTTGCCCTCGGCCGGCTCGACCTCGAACAACCCCTCCTGATCGCGCATACCGGGATCATCCCGCACAACGGGAGCGCCCCGGGAGGCTCAGCCAGCGCTCGGCTCCGGCGTTTCCGTAACGCTGTTCCGTGACGTCTGCCGTTCCCGGCAGGCGCTCACCCGGCACCGCGGCGAGCAGTACCTTGCCGACCGGGACCGCTCGACTCCCACCGTCCAACAGCGCCCGCAGATCGGGCATTCGGCCTGTTCCCCGTGCTGGATCGCCACCACTCTCAGCCGGGTCTGCTCAAGCGCCCGCCAATGCCGTGACCTGCACCGACTGGAGCAGTACGCGGCCGTCGCCGCCATCGTCGACGGCAGCGGATCACCACACTCCCGGCAGTACCGCTGGCCCGCCACTTGCGACGCCACAACCCCGATCGTCGCGACGTTCGGACCTCAAGACCAGCCTTCCAGAACACGCGCTCAGCCTCCGGGAAGCTCACCTCCTCCGAGCTGCTGCGCGAGTCCACGCTGAGACAAGACGTCGCATTCGGCGACCGCATGGACCTCATCGAGGAGTTCCAGGCACGCGTCAGGGCGCAGAACGTCACCCGTCTTCCTGCTCCGCGCCGACGGGCGTCTCGTCGTTGACCATCCCCCATTGGGATGGGCGCTGCCACCGGTCCGCGCTCAGCCCTCCAGGCTGCCGATGGCCTCGGCCAGCCACTTCTTCTCCTCGGTGCCGGTGGCGCGAGCAATGCGCAGCATGCCCTGCCGGAAGAGGCTGGGTGCCTCCTCGGCTCGCAGGGGCTCGCCATCGCGGTAGAAGAAGCTGGCCGGGATGTTGAGGAAGGTCTGCCGGCGACGCAGCACCGCAGCCTGCTCGGCATGGTCCGGGAGATGGTGCAGGAAGGCAAGCAGAGTGAAGAAGCGCTGCCCATCCGTGATTTCGGCCTCTTTGGGGTGCCGCAATCGGGCCAGAAGTTCGGTGCGGCCCGCCTTGGTGAGGGACAGGATCCGGCGAGGTGCGGCACCGCTTCCAGGCTCGGTGCGCTGCTCGACCAGGCCCGCTTTCACGAGCCGGGAGATGGCCGGATAGAGCGCCCCGTCACTCACCGGGCGGATGTGGCCGCTGAGGCCCTGGATACGGGCTTTCAACTCGTATCCGTGCAGGGACTCCTCGAAGAGGAAACCCAGAATCGACAGCTCCAGCATGCCCCGAGCTCCTTCCTGCGCCTGTCGGCGCGCTTGCCCGTCCCGTCCTGTCATGCTATCTCTTTTCGCTATACCTCGATTAGAGGTACAGCGAAAAGAGGGGTGCGGTCATGGGGGCAGCAGAACACCGGCGCAGGCTGGTGTCGCTCGCGTATCCGGTCTACTTCGAGCTTCTCGCGGGGGTGACAGCCGGGATCATCAACATGGTCTGGGTGGCGCGGCTCGGCGGGGGCGCCGTCGCCGCGGTGGCCATCGCCACGAATGTCGAGAACCTGCTGCTCGGCGTCATCCTCGTCGCCGGCTCAGGAACGACCGTGCTTGTCGCACGAGCCAGGGGCGCTGAGGATCCGGCGGCGATGCGCTCTGCCGTGCGCGGCGGATGGGTCCTGTGGGCGCTCGTCACACCCTTGGTCGCCATCGGTGGATATCTGTGCCGCGAACCGCTCGCCCACCTCGTACTCGGCGGCAGCGGCGGCGACTCACTGCCTCTCGCCACTGGCTATTTCTCGATCGCACTGCCAGGAATCGCGGTGTTCTTCGCCACCAACGTCGTCGACGGCATCCTCAAAGGTGCGGGCGACACCCGCACCCCGATGAAGCTCGCGATCCTTGCGAACGGACTGATTCTCGGGCTGGATCCCTTGTTCATCCTGGGATTCGACCTCGGGGTGCGTGGGGCGGCGATCGCCACAGTGCTGGGCCGGACGGTCGCGCTCATCTGCGGTTTCGTGGCGCTGCACCGCAACGGCGTACTGCGACAGGCAGCCCAGGCGGCCCCGCGCCGGGCCGGTTCGCTCAGCGCCGATGCGCGCAGGACGGCTGCGACCGGGCTTCCCATGTCGGCCGACTTCGTCGCACGGATGGCGGGGGCGCTCGCGCTCGTCGCCATCGTCGCCCGGATCGGCGTCAGTGAGGTCGCCGCGTACGGGATCGCAACGAAGGCGATGTACGTCGCGACCATGGCCTTCTACGCGATACGCCAGGCTGCTTCCATCCGCACCGCTCATCTGCTCGGTGCCGGACGCGACGAGAGGCGGGCCATCGGACGACAGGTGTTGCTCCTCGCCGGATCACTCGGGCTCATGGCCCTGCTGACACTGCTCGCCGCCGGGCCGTGGATCATGCGGGCCTTCGGCAGCGAGGGAGAGGTCGCCGAGGCGGGGTCCCTCTATCTACGCTGCCTGGGGCCGTACTTGGTGCTTCTCGCTTGCTTCATCGCGCTGGGCGGGGTGTTCGAGGGCAGCGGTGGGAGCCCGGCCCTCGCACGGATCACCGTGTGCGGCGTGGCACTCCAACTCGCGCTTGCATACAGCCTGTCGGGTTCGGGGCTGCCCGGCATCTGCCTGGCCATGGCGCTGTCCATGGCACTCCAGTGCGCAGCCATCGCCAGGATGTACCGGCGCACGGAACAGCCGAAAGCCACTGACTGCGACAACAGTCGGCTAAAGATCTCCGTCACAGCGCCAGACAGCCCTTCACCCGACAGCCGACTTGCCTAATGAACTGCCAGCAGGTGCCTGTTCTTGCCGAAGATCACCCAGGGTTCGCACATCCAATCGAGCGGTGCGGCCCACTCCAGCTGTCCGATGGTCTCGGCGTAGCGGCGCACCTCGGCGGCGAACTCGGCCGGTGGTGATGCGCCACCGGCCGTGGTCCTTCAGCTCGGTGAAGCTGCCGCTGTCCAGGGCCCACGGGGCGCGGGCCCGGGGGAAGGTCTTGCGGTCCTTGAGCCGGTTGCGCGAGATGAACAGTGAGACGTCGACCGGCGCGAACTCGACCGGCTCCGCGCGATCGCCGAAGAACACCGCCGCGGAGCTCAGGAATGACCGTCTTCCCCCTCGACGCTGAGACCGATCCCGTCCGCCGCGACATCCTCGCCGCGATGCACCGTCTCTTCGTCAGCGCCCCGCACCGCTCGAATGGGCGCGCTTGAACATCACTCAGCTCGCGATCGAGGCAAAGGTCAAACGCTGGCATCTCACCCACCAGCACACGGACCTCAAGGACCAGTTCCAGGCCGATGCCGTACGCATGGAAGCCAAACGGATCGTCCTTACCCGGTCCGGCGACGCCCACGAAGAGAAGCGACAGCACGCCGACCTCCGCGAGCACTGCCGGCACCTGGAGATCCGTCTTCAGATCTATGCGACGGCCCTGAACCAGCTCGCGCTGGAAAACGCCTCCCTCTCCGGGCGCGATGCCGACGCTGCCAAGGTCAGGACCTTGCCGCGGCAGCAGCACATGCCTCTGCCCTGAAAGGTGATCAGAGAGGCGTCGAGGTTCAGGGTCACGTGTCCATCTGGTTGACCGTCAGGCGAAGGCTGGAGGCTTCTTCGACGGCGGCGAGACGGTTCTTCAGCCGGCAGTTGGGCGCGTTGTCGGCGTACAGGTGAAGGTGCTCAGCCGGGTACAGGTGACGGCGCTCGCGATTGAGGTGCAGATCGGGCCCGGGCCGGCCGGCCGTCAGCGCGCCCAGGGCAGTCGTATCGCCTCGACCTCGGTGTCGTTGATAACCGCATTGATCAGAGCTGGGGGTCCTGCGACCTTGGTGGCCCACAGGTCGTAGTCGGTGCACAGGACCCATGAGCGGTCCTCGGCCCAGAGGTTGGACGGGCTGAAGTCGACCTCGGGGTGGTCGTACAGCATCTCGGCGTCGCCGAGGCGCCCCGTAAGTACGTGCAGGTTGTCCAAGTCGGTGGTCCTGAGCAGCAGCGGGTTGTAGTAGGCCAGGCAGGCAGTGTCCGGACCTGCGGGACTGTACTCGGTGAGGATGCCGATCAGGCGGTTCCAGCTCTCACGGTCCAGGCTCCCCTCGGTGGGTGGAGTGATGCCGAGCGGCCAGCTGCCCTCCTTCTTGACCGAGGGAAAACAACGGTAGGAGGGCAGCAGTCCGTCGGGCACCACGGAGTCGCCGTTTCGCCGGGCGAGCTCCGCCCAGGGCAGCCGCCGCCAACCCGGGCCGGGGTGTTCGGCGCGTCCCAGGCCGCCTCCCGTGGCGAAGCCCACAGCGTCGAGGTCCATGCCCGCAACGAGGTGGGGCTGGATGCTCCCATCCGCCAGACGCGCCTGGTGATACTCGTGGTACGACATCTCGGCTGCCCCCCGTTCGTGCTCGTACATGGCGTTGAGCACCCAGGCCGCATCCGGCATTGCAGGCGGCATGAATCCTGTCAAACCATCGCCGCACAGCTCCAGCAACCAGTCGGTCGTACCGGCCGGTGCGAGAGGCCACAGGGCTGGCAGCAGGTTCGAGTCTTCGGGCATGCGTTCAGGATCCCAGCGGTGACTCCGAACCGCTGCGAGGGGCCGGCCATTGTTGGCGCTCTTTGAAAATTTCAGAGATCCCCATCACCATCACGAGCCGCCTCCGCCGCGTGAGCACGTTCCCACGTATCCGGCTGAGCATCGAGGGGTGTACGTCGACACCCATTGACGGAGTTGCGGGGTTTCATCGGTCGTGCTCATGGGTTGCAGCGGGGCTGGTTGGCCGTGTCGTTCGCGGGGCCCGAAGCTGTGGCGCCGAACGTGGTAGAGAACCCCATGTGACAGGCACTGCGAGCAGCGCGAAAGCGCTGATGGTGTTGAGGGCTGCGGTGAGGCCGAGAGCTGCGACGAGGGCTGGTGCGCCCAGTGCGCCGATGACGGCGGCGAGGGAGTCCATGGCGAAGAAAAGGGCGCCGATGCGGCCGAGCATGTCGGGTGGGGCGGTGCGTTGGATGTGGGTCTCCACGGAGATGAGCAGGATGCTGCCCGGCAGGCCGATCAGCATCGCAGCTGTGATGGCGATCGGGAGGTTCGGTGAGTTGAACAGGGCGAAGTATGCGACGCCGTTGGCGAGTTGGGTCGCGCTCAGCACGTGTCGAATGGTGAACCTGGCGAGAATGTGGCGGCTGGCTGCGGAGCCCATGATGAAGCCTGCGCCCAGGCCGGAGATCAGGTAGCCGACGGTGTAGCCGGGCGTGTTCAGGTGCCCGATGACGAACGGGACGAGGAGCACGGTCAGGGCTGCGTTCGCGGTCAAGAACACTCCATTGCTGGCCAGGGGACCGCGCAGTAGCGAAGTCCGCATGACATGCCTGAGGCCCGCGCGCAGATCGGCGAAAGTGTTCCGGTCTTCCTCCGGCGCCTTGGGCGCGGGGATGCGGCGGCTCACCCTTGCGATGAGGCCGGCCGATGCCAGATAGCTGGCAATGTCGATGAGCAGCACCGACGTGATGCCGGGACCGGCCAGCAGCAGGGCGCCCAGCGGTGGTGCGGCCAGGCGGAGCACGCTGCTGGCGAGTGCGTTGAGCGTGTTCGCCGCGGCAAGTTCCGGCCCGGTGCCGAGGACGGCGGGTGTCAGGGCGCGGGCGGCAGGCCGAAATACCGTGGTGGCTAGGTTCTCTCCGAGTATCGCCAGGTAGATCAGCCAGAGGTGCGCCGCGCTGTCGGCCAGCAGGATCAGGGCGACCGCTCCGGCGCTCGCGAGGTCGGCCAGCCACATGGCGCGGGCGATGTTCCAGCGGTCGAGGAGAGCGCCCGCCCAAGGACCGATCAGCAGCGAGGGCAGAGCCTCCAACGCGAGGGCGAGTCCTGTCGCGGTGGGTGAACCGGTGAGTTGGAAGACGTAGAAGGGGAGAGCGACTACGAGCAGCCAGGAGCCCAGACCGGACACGGCGCTGCTGGTCCACAGGAGACGGAAGCTGGTGTTCCTGAGTACGGTCGTGTTCACGTCGAGCAATGTATTTCCATAAGATACTAACCGGCAAGAGTGTTCTGATGAGATAGTTCGTGAGGTCGGGTGGACAGGGTTGAACTCGGGCGCGTGTTGCGCGCCCGGCGCAAGGCGGCTGGACGGACGATCGCGTCTGTGGCGATGGACGCCGGCCTGTCGGTGCCCTACATCGCCAACCTGGAGAACGGGCGCGGCAATCCGACGATGTCCGCGCTGCAACAGTTGGCGGCCGCACTCGGCACCCGGTTGGAGATCGGTCTCCTCGGCGAGACCGAGGACACGGCAGAGCCTGAGGCGCTGGACGCGGTGCGCAGACTCATGGAATCGCCACGTGTGCTGAAAGTGGCTCAACGGCTTGCCGGAAAGAACTGGGGGGATGCGTCGCTCGTGAAGGAGCGCCTGCAAGATGCGCTGCTCGCGCTGAGTGCAGTGGTCGGCGGCGAACTCAGCGAACGGGACCTGGACCGGCTCCTGGACCTGCTCCTGTTGTCCCGGTCAGGACTCGGAGATGCAGACTGAATCTGCGCGTACGACTCGTGCTCACCTACTGCCAGCCTGGGAGATCGCCTGGTTCGCTCGTAGGGATCGCGGCGCACGACAGCCTGCCGATCAACGGCACGAACCAGCCCCCGACACGCTGCGAGCTGGACACGTCAGCTCGTACGTGGGGGCAACACCGCTGTTGCATCCATTACCCACCAGTAGGCCGACATCTCCCTGCTCAGAGCCGGGCCGGGCAACTGGGTCCCTTCATCTCCCATCACAAAGCTGGCGGAAGAACCCGCGGCATCGACCCCCGCCCCGTGATTCCGACGGGCCTGCCCTCCCACATCACCGAGCAGCGCCTCCTGGACCACGACACTCTCGACCCCGACCACCTGCGCACCGAGCTGCTGAACGCGGCCGTCGCCGCCGGTGACCGGCTGCGCCGCCGCCACCAGGTCGCCCACTCCCTCACCCTGGGCATCGCCTTCGCCGACGGCTCACGCATCGAACGCACCCGCACGCTGCGCGAACCCACCGCCCACACCGCCGACCTCCGCACGCTCGCCTTCGCCGTCTTCGACTCATTCGGTCTGCAGCGCGCACGCGTCCGAGGGTTCACCCTCCGAACACCTCACCGCCGCCGCCGACGCCCCGCAGCAGATCACGCTCGATCACGGCCGCGAGAGCGGCGCCCCCAGTACTCGTCGACCAGGCCGTTCAGCAGGTTGGCTTTGTAGGTCAGTTTTGAGGCCAGTGGTGGGTGGGTTCTGACTCCAGTGGTGTCGGCGGACAGTTGATGTCGGTGAGTTCTGACTCCACTGGGGGCCTTGCGGTGGGAGTATCGGAGTGCATCAGCTAGCCTTGGGTGGCTCAAGTGCCCCTTTCGAAGGTCGAGTTGTACGCGGCGATTCGCCATGACGCTCGGGTCGAAGGGCTGTCCAGCAGGGCTTTGTCGGCCAAGTACGGGGTGGGCCGCAGGACGGTTGCGATGGCGCTGGAGTCGGTGTGGCCGGCGCCGCGCAAGCAGCTTCCGCCGCGGGTCTCGCGCCTGGATCCGTTCAAGGTGACGATCGACGGGATCCTGCGGGAGGACCTGGACGCGCCGCGCAAGCAGCGGCATACCGTCAAGCGGGTCTTCGACCGCCTGATTGATGAGCACGACGCCCGGGGCGTGACGTATTCGATGGTCCGCGCCTATATCTTCCAGCGGCGCCCGGAGATCCGGGTGGAGGAGGGCCGCGGCCCGCCGCAGGCGTTCGTGCCGCAGACCCACCGCCCCGGTGACGAGGCGGAGGTCGACTTCGGGGACGTGTGGATCCACCTGGACGGCGTGTCCACCAAGGTGTTCCTGTTCTCGCTGCGGCTGTCGTTCAGCGGGAAGGCCGTGCACAAGATCTTCGCTTCGTGTGGGCAGGAAGCGTTCCTGGAAGGCCATGTCCACGCGCTTCAAGTGCTGGGCGGCGTGCCGCGCAGAAAGGTCCGCTACGACAACTTGCGCGCCGCGGTCAGCCAGGTGCTGGGCCGCACCCGGGGCCGGGTGGAAAGCGACCGCTGGACGGCGTTCCGGTCTCACTTCTCGATCAACAGTTCTACTGCAATCCCGGCATCGAGGGCGCCCATGAGAAGGGCGGCGTCGAGGGGCAGATCGGCTGGTTCCGCAGGAACCACCTGGTCCCCGTCCCGAAGGTCGCCTCGCTGGCGGAGCTGAATGCGATGGTGGAGCGCTGGGATGAGGAGGACGACGCCCGCCGGATCATGCAGCGGGCGCTGACCATCGGTGAGATGTTCGCCGTCGAGCGCCCGCTGCTGGTGGCGCTGCCGCAGGAGGAGTTCGAGACCGGGCTGGTGTCCTCGCTGCGGGTGAACCGCTACAGCCAGGTCGGCGTGCGCACCAACCACTACCCGGTGCCGGCGCGGCTGATCGGCCGGATGGTGCGGGTCGTGCTGCACGCCTCCGAGCTCGTTGTCTACGACGCGCACAAGGAAGTCGCCCGCCACGAGCGGCTGATTGCCAAGGGCGGCTCCCGCCTGGAGCTGGACCACTACCTGGAAGCGCTGGTCCGCAAGCCCGGCGCGCTGCCGGGGGCGACCGCGTTGGACCAGGCCAGGTCGGCGGGCAAGTTCACCCCGGTCCATGACGCCTGGTGGCAGGCGGCCTGCACCGCCCACGGCGACGCGGAGGGCACCCGGGCGCTCATCTCCGTCCTGCTGCTGCACCGGCACATGGTCCACGAGCACGTGGTGGCCGGGATCGCGACCGCGCTGCGGGCCGGCGCGCTGACCGCCGACGCGGTCGCCCTGGAGGCCCGCAAGTGGGGCGAGGCCGACCAGGGCGCCGACCAGCCGGCCGACCAGGACGCCCCGCGCCGCCGGGTGGACGGCGGGGCGACGGTGACCTCGCTGACCGAGCGGCGCTTGGCCGCGCTGCCGCCCGATCCCAGGCCGCTGCCGTCGGTGGCCGTCTACGACCAGTTGCTGCAATTCCGTCGGCGTCCGGCCGACGGCCAGGCATAGCAGGAAGAGGCACCGTGACCGCCAAGCGCAACTGCGGACTGACCGAACAGGCCGCCGACACCGCCGTGGACCAGGCGTGCCGGATGCTCCGGCTGCCCACCATCCGCCCCCAGTACCCCGAGCCGGCAGAAGCCGCCGGCCGCGACCAGATGACCTATCGCGGGTTCCTGGCCGAACTGCTGCCGTCCGAATGCGACGACCGGGCCCGGCGCCGCTCGGAACGCCGGATCAAGGCGGCCGGCTTTCCGCGCGAGAAATCGATCCGGCAGTTCGACTTCGACGCCAACCCGGTTATCGACCCGGCCGCCATCCACACCCTCGCCAAGTGCGACTGGGTCAAGAAGGGCTTGCCGCTGTGCCTGATCGGCGACAGCGGAACCGGCAAGTCGCACCTGCTTATCGCGCTGGGCACCGAGGCGGCGATGCGCGAGTACCGGGTGAAATGCGTGCTGGCCACCGAGCTCGTCAACGAGCTGGTGGAGGCGGCCGACGAGAAGCTGCTGGCCAAGACCATCGCCCGCTACGGCCGCGTCGACCTTCTCTGTATTGATGAATTGGGGTACATGGAGCTTGATCGTCGTGGGCCGGAGCTGCTGTTCCAGGTATTGACGGAGCGTGAGGAAAAGAATTCTGTGGCGATAGCTTCCAATGAATCCTTCGGAGGGTGGACCAAGACGTTCACTGATCCAAGGCTCTGCGCGGCGATCGTGGACCGGTTGACGTTCGGCGGCAACATCATCGAGACCGGCACCGACTCCTACCGTCTGGCCGCCACCCGCGCCCGCGCCGAACAGAAGGCCGCCGCGGTCGCCGCGGGCTGAAGAAGACGGCGCCGTCCTACGGGGCCGGGCACGTCGGCGCCCTTCTCCAGTCCTCTACTTGCCGGGCAGTACCGAGCGGTCAGGCGTCGAATCGCTTCTCCTTTTATCTGCCCCACAGATGATCCCGGTTCTCGACCGCCTTCGCGTGCCCCGGTTGGACGGCGGCCGTCCCCGCACCCGGCCAGACCATCTCAGCGGCGACAAAGCGTACTCGTCACGCCGCAACCGCCGTTACCTGCGACGTCGGCAGATCAAGCACACCATCCCCGAACGCCGTGATCAGCGGGCCCACCGCCTGCGCCATGGCAGCAGCGGCGGCAGGCCCACCGGTTTCGATGCGGCACGATATGGCCGCAGAAACGAAGTTGAGCGGCTGATCAACCGATTGAAGGCGAACCGGGCAGTGGCCATTCGCTTCGACAAGAGGGCGTATGTCTTTTACGGCACCGTGACCGTCGCAGCCCTGCGCCTCTGGCTTTGCGCATGACCCGCCGACAACCTAGCGCGAGCCGAGGAACTCGATCGCCCGCTGGGTCAGGAGCTTGGCGGCGTCCGGGTCGTAGGACGCCAGCGAATTGTCCGCGAACAGGTGCTGGTCTCCGGGATACAGGAACATCTCCGCATCGGCGCGATCGGAGACGAGCGCGCGGGCGGCGTCGATGTCCTCGGCGAAGAACGGATCGGCTTCCTTCGCATGCACCTGCACCGGCACACTGTTGGGCCATGCCGCACCGAACTCCGACACGGGGATGCAGGCGTGGAACAGGAGCGCGCCCCGTGCGCCCGCCCGCGTCTGCGCCAGCTTCTGAGCGGGCAGCACACCGAGTGAGAAACCGGCGTAAACGGCGTCCTGCGGCAGGAGTTCGGCCGCGCGGACGCCGCGCTCGGTAATCTCGCCGAAGCCGAGCTCCTCGACGTAGCCCTGGCCCTCTTCGAGGGAGTTGAACGTGCGCCCGTCGAAAAGGTCGGGCGTGTGGACGGTGTGGCCGACCGCGCGGAGTTCGTCGGCGAAAGCCGCGACTCCGGGCGTGAGTCCCTGCGAGTGATGGAACAGTACGACCTCTGTCATGCCCAAACCCCTTGCCTGCGAGTAGCGAATGATCCGGAACTTTAGAATAATCGAAGAGTGTCGAACAATCCCCGTCTCCCCGACCACGACCTCGCCGACGTCACCGATGTGACGGCCCCGGCCCAGCTCCGCGCGCTGGCCAACCCCCTACGCAACGCCATCCTTGAGCTGCTCCTCGAACGCGCCGCGACGGTGAGCGAACTGGCCGCTGCACTCGGCCGCCCCAAGAGCACGGTCGCGCACCACGTGAGCGTCCTGGTGGACGCCCAGCTGCTGAAAGTCGTGCGGACCCGCCGGGTGCGAGCCATTGAAGAGCGCTACTACGGCCGCACCGCGCGCATCTTCCGCGTCGGCACGGTCAGCCCCACCGACGGGGCCCAGGCGCCCTACTGCAACAACGATCTCGCCACAGCCGCGGCCGAGTCGGCCTCCGCACATCAGGCAGATCAACTCTCCTCGATCGTGCGGCACGTGCGGATCCCCCGGGAGCAGGCCCGCGAGTTCTGGACGCGGGTCCTGGAGCTCGCCAACGACTACGCGCAGCTCCCGCGCGCAGGCGATGTGGTGTACGGCTTCGCGGCCGGGCTCTACCCGACCGACTATCCGGCGCTACCGGAGGCTGAATCTGCCGCAACGGACGCGGACTGACCCGTACCGCAGATCGTGGCATCCGTAACGACCACCTACAGCACCCGAACCTTCACCACCCTGCCCCTAACAACCCGCCAACTCGCATGATCCGTCGGACAGGCTAGGCATGGTCGAGTTGGTCGGCCAGACCGGCCAGGTCGTCGGCGTACAGGTCGAACCCGTCCGAGGAGGTGGGCGGGTCACCGACGGGGCGGGCGACGTAGGCGGTGCGCAGCCCGAGGCCCTGTGCTCCACGCAGGTCCCAGGCGTGGGCGGCGACCATCAGGAGCCGCTCCGGCGGTCGTCCGGAAACGGTGACGGCCAGCTGGTAGACCGCCGGGTCCGGCTTGTAGGTCCGGGCGTCCTCGGCGGACAGTGCCTGGTGCCAGCGCAGCCCGGCGTGCGCGTTGATTCCCAGCAGCGCCGTCCGACTCGCGTTGGAGAGCCCGATCAGCGGAAACCGTTCGGCGAGCCGGGCGAGCCCCGCCACGGTGTCGGGCCACGGCGGGAGCCTGCGACCTGACAGAGCCAGCTCCGCTACGGCGGCCGGGTCGTCGACTCCGGCGGCATCCGCGACGAGCCGGGCGGCTTCCAGGTCGAGGACGCCGCTGGCGAGGTAGGGCCGGACACCGTCGAGGATGCGACGCTGCTCGCGCTCGATGTGCTGCTGCCACAGCGACAAAAGCCGCTCGACCCTGAGATCGTCAAGCGATGGGGCGAGTTCACGGATGCCGGCGCGGATACCGGCGGGTTCGTCGACGAGCGTGCCGAGCACGTCGAACACGACCGCATCGACCTCCAACTCTGACATGGGAGAGGTCTCCTGGACGAAGCAGGGGCGTAAGAGTGGCTGTTAGCCGAACGCAGCGGGAAGTCACCCTAATTCCCGAACCACACGGCCTGTGCGGCAACCGCATCAAGGTCGCCAACTACCGCGGCCGCCAAGCCACAGCGCACGACCGGCGCACCACCTCCGAGAAGACCCCGGGGAGAGCGACCGGCAGCGAAGAGAGTGGCGTGGCTCCGTCCATGATCCGCCGGACAGGTCCTAGCCTCATCCAGCTTCAGCAGCCCCGTGAGAGGGGTTCAAATACGGGTTCTCAATCGGTCGCAGCGGGGCCCGCTAGGTGGAGTCATTTCTCACCTACAAAATCGGGTCTCCCAGGCACCGGGTGGAGTCAGAACTGACCTACAAGTGGCGTCAACCGTCACCTACGAAGCCACCGTTCGCTGGCGGACTCGTCGGTTGCCGGGCGTGGGGTGATGGTCGTGGTGAGGGTACGCCGCTTCAAGTGCGTCAATGATGCGTGCCTCCAGACAACGTTCAGCGAGCAGGTCGCGGGTCTCACGTCGCTGTTCGCCCGGCGGACGTCGGCGTTGACCAAGGCGCTGGCGTCGATCGCGCTGGCGCTGGCCGGCCGGGCCGGATCCCGGCTCGCTGCTCAGCTGGCATGCCGTGCGGCCGTGACCTGCTCATCAAGCTGATCCGAGTGCAGCCCCTGCCCGCAGTCCCGGCGGTGACTGTGCTCGGCGTCGACGGCTTCGCGATCCGGCGCCGTCACTCCTACAGCACCGTCCTGATCGACATGGAAACGCACCGGCCGATCGAGGTGCTGCCGGACCGTGAGGCCCAGACGCTGGCCAATTGGCTGGCCGGGCATCGCGGCATCGAGATCGTGTGCCGCGACCGCGGCGGCGCCTACGCCGGGGGCGTCCTGGCCGGCGCACGGGACGCCGTGCAGGTCGCGGAGTTCTTCCAGCTGTGGAAGAACCTGTGCGAGGCGGCGCAGAAGACGGTCGTGGCACACCACGGCTGCCTGCGTCAGGCAGCTCGCCCCGAGGCCGAACCCCAAGAGCACGCGCCCGGGCCGGAGATCCCCGGCCCGCCGAGCCGGGACTACCCGCTGGCCGCCCGCACCCGACAACGCTACCGTCACCGCACCGTGCCTGCGTGGTTGGTGGGGGTGGGTGGTGGGGTTTGCTATTCGGGGCGGCTGCCGGTTGCGGCGTTTGCGCTGGCGCTGCCGAAGAAGAATCCGAAGGCGGCGCTGGCCAGGGTGACCACGGGGGTGAACAGGAGGGACAGTTCGCGGAATTTTTCGGGTGTGAAGTCCTTGTCGAAGACGAAGGCGGTTTCGGCGAGGAGGACTTGCAGGGCGACTAAGAGCAGGAGGCCGATGGCCAGGAAGCGCCGGGTGTGTTCCCGGTGTGGGGGTGGCTGCAGTCGTACGATGCCGCCCAGTCCGGCGCTGGGGGCGGGCGGCTCGTCCTCGCTGAGGTCCGCCGGCTGGTTGCGGGCGGTGGGGGAGTCCGGGTCAGTCATGGCACCTCCGCTGGCACGGTATGCAGGGCGGCCGGGGTTCTTCCCGGGTGGTGTAGACGCCTTCCAGGCCCGCTCCGACATCGTGCGGCGTGCGGCGCAGGGCGCCGAACTCCTCTTCGCCGCGGGCGCCGTCGCCGTCGAGCTCGGGGTGCTGGGGGTCGGCGGGCGTCTGCCGGGCCGTCAACTGCGGTGCCCCGTAGGGGCTGACGGGGCCGTCGGGGGAGGCGAACAAGGGGCACCGCTGGTCGGCGGCCACCCGTACCGTCGCGCCGGATACGTACGGGCACAGGTCGCCCGGTGAGGGTGTGTTCCCGCTGGAGTGGGGAGCGCCGTCGATCGTCATGCCCCGGCTCGCTTCTGTCGGCGGCGCCTCCGGGAGAGCGTCCGCGCCGTGCAAGCCCGAATGGGCTTGAGGGGGAGCTTATCATATGAGGTGTGATCTCAGTGTGCATCCTGTACGCTTCAGATGTGGCAAAAAAGCGTGTTTCACCCCCATGAGGGGCGGGAATTATGTTGACGTGAGCTGGGTTCCGGGGCATGATGAACGCTTGGGAATCCAGTCGAATGAGATGTCTGCCGGTGGCCTCAACGGAGCGGCGGTCGCAGCGTCTCATCGCTTTTGGCCACGGGGGCGTCGGCCTGGGCGGACTGGCAACAACGACGGGGGCTGTAGTCGCCTTGCTGTGCCTGAGGCCGGCGGTGCGTACGGAGTGTGTGACGGGGGCGAGCCTGCATGGCGTGGGCGGGCCTGGACGATGTCCTGGCTGCCCGGCGGCCGCGGCTCCGGCGTCTGTCGTGTCCCGGGCTCGCGAACAATGAAGGAGTCGGGGATGTCCGAGCAGAAGCTGTTCACCCGGTTGAGCGTCAATCTCAACGATGAAGCGGCGCGTGCCCTGAAGGAGAACAGCGACAGGCGCGGCATCTCCATCACCGAGGCCGTCCGTCGAGCCATCGCCGTGTACGACTTCATCGAGCGTGAGACCGCCGCCGGTAACCGCATCCAGGTTGTCGACCCCGAAGGCAGGGTCCGCGAGCTTCTCCTGGTCTGACGCGCGGCGGGCATGACGTTGACCCGCCGCGCAATCTTTTTGTCTGCCGCCGTACGGCGTGTGCCTCCTGGAGGGGGTGGGGCGGTTGTCCGTGGCCGGGAGTGCCGAGCCGGTGGTATTCGCCCCGCTGTGGCCGCATCGACCACCACCGTGCCGTGCGGGCACGGCCCTGGCCCTCCCTGCGTGCCCGCGGATCCCCGACGGGGGATCCGCGGGCAGGAGGCAGTGGCTGCGGGTGGGCTGCCTGCTGTGTCTTCGGGCTTGCCCGTGCGCCGGAGCGTCGGCCCGCCACAGGCCCTGCTCGGCGAGGTCGCGCCCGTGGTGTGCCTCGCCCGCCGCGGGGGAGAGGCGGTCGTTCGAGGTGACGTCACCTCGGACGGACGGACGGACGGCTCGGCGGCGGCGGCGGCGTGTTCGGTGACAGCGGCGCGGGCCTGGCAGGCGTCCGTCAGCCGCCAGGTGCGCCCGGTCCGGGCGCGGGCCACAAGCAGCAGGGCCGGGCCGTCGCAGCCGCGGTGGCGTCCGTGCCACGGGGCGCCCCTGCTCGCCGCGCCGGCAGGTCCGCAGATGCGGGGCGAGGGGCTCGGTGCGGGCGTGCTGCGCCAGGTGCGCCACCACCGCTCCCCGGGTGGCAGCAGCCCCGGGGCCGCAGGGGATCCGGTGACGCTCGGTGGGGGGCTGGTTGGTGTTGGGTGTCGTGGCCGGCCTGGTGTGGTGGTGGTTCGTTGAGAGGCGGTGGGCGGGGGCCGGGTGGGGAGGTCAGGGTGTGTGAGCTGGGGTTGTGTGTTGTGTGTTGTGTGTTGAGCGGGGCTGGGTTCGTTGCAGGTGGCGGCAGGGCTGAAAGGCCCGGTGCGCGTTTGGGCTGGTCAGGGCTGTTTGTGCTGGTTGGTGGTCAGGGCGTGCATCGGAAGTGGATCAAGTCGTGGTAGCGAGTTCGACGAGGTGCCGGGCTGTGCCGGCAGGATCGATGATCTGATGGAGGTGTGCGCCGGGCAGGTGTGCCGCATGCCAGCCGCGTTCACGCGCCTCGGCTGCGAGGTCGTCATACGGAGGACCGAACAGCAAGTAGGAGCAGGGATGGTCATCCCAGCCGTCGGGGACCGGGATGTGCTGCTCGTAGTAGGACAGCGGCAGGGTCGGCTGCTCCTCGATGATGGTCTGCCGCACCATCGGATCAGCGAACATGGGTGCGATGTCTGCCTCGTCCCACCAATCGGTCCAGCGTGGCAGCCTGCCGTTCACAGCCATCGGGCGAAGGAACTCCAGCAGCTCGGGTGAGGCGACAGGGGTCGGTCCGGTCCGGGCCGGCAGCGCGGCGTCGACGAAGATCGAGCTGGTCACCGGATGGTCCAGGCCCGAGCGGATCGCCGGGAGGAACAAGCCTGCGTTGCTGTGTGCCACCAGCGTGACGGGGCTGTCGGCCGGGACCTGCCGGAGGTCGTCGTGGATGGCGTCGACGACGCGGGGCCAGAAGGGCGGAGCGCCGGCGCCTATGTGCAGCAGGGACGGCACCCGCACCTGGTATCCCGCCGCCGTCAGGTGTTCGGCCGTGGGGTGCCAGGTCGAGGGGCCTACGGACGGACTGTGCACGAGAACGAAGATCGGCTGCATGTGACGATCCTGTCGCCCATGCCATGGAAGGCGCGACAGTCTTGGCCGACGGCAGAACGCTTCGCTTCAAAGAAGCCCGTGCGCCGCCACAGCACGGGCGTTCACCACCATGGGTTGATGGCGGCGATGGGGACGGTCGCTTCGTGGCGGACGGCAGGCCTGTCGTACCTCGTGGCGGCGGCCCGGTGCCTGTTGAGGCGGTTGATGCCGCGCTCGGCCGCGTGCCGGGCGTTGTAGTCCCTGCGGGTCGGACTTCGGCGGCCGGCCGCCGCGCGAGCCGGGTTTCTTGCGGTTGCGGGCCTGGTCGGCCTTGTCCGCGATGGTGCGGAGGATCCCGTGCCGCCGCAGGTGGGCGCGGTTCCTGCGCGAGGCGTACGCCTCATGGGCGCGTGGGTTGGCCGTTGAGCCAGTCCGGGCGGGGGCCGGGCAGGACGTCTGGTCTGTATGCGGCGCCGGGGGTGCTTCGACAAGACAGACGCTGTTCCGGGCCCCTGCCGTATCGAGCTCGGTCGCCGTAGCGTGCCGTGGTTCGAGCCATTCCCAGGGCCACCTCCCGGTCAGCCGGAGCCGTCGAGCTCTTCACGAGAGCGAGGGCCCTGGGCTGGGCTGGGGCCACGGACGGCTGATGGGGTGGTGCGCCCGCGAGCGCTTCTATGAGGGCGCGTATCGGGTCGTGACCAATGAGCATGGCAGCTTCCGGGGCGGGTGCCCGTCTGGGGTGCGGGGTCCGGCGGTCTGTGGCTGCGCCGTGTGGGCGCGTGTAACCCAAAGCGGTGCCGCAGGCAGGCAGTGGCGGGGCCCGAGGGCCCCGGCCGGGTGCCCGCCGGGATGGTGTGTCAATGGTGTGTCAGGTGATGGCGAGTCGGTCCACCAGCAGCTCCACCCTCGGCTCGGTGTCCTCCGGCGGCAGCCGTCCCGCCCGGGTCAGGGTCGCCAGCCCGTGCAGGGCCGCCCAGAACGTCTCGGTGAACAGCCCCGGGTGGACGCCGTCCCCGGCGACCTCGCCGAGGCACTCCAGCAGCGCGGCGAAAGCGTCCTTGAGAGGTTCCGGGGTGTCCTGCTGTGCGTACGGGAGACCGCCGTCGAGCTGGAAGATGGCGTCGTAGACCGCGGGGTTGCGTGCGGCGAAGTCGAGGTAGGCGCGGGCGAGGGCGGCGACCCGCTCGCGCGGGCCGTCTGCGGCGGCGGTCGCGGCGCGCACCGCCGCGGCCAGTTCGGCGGCGCCCTCCAGGGCGACGGCGCCGATGATCTCGCGTTTGCCGCGGAAGTGGCTGTAGAGGACGGGCTGGCTGTATTCGATGCGCTCGGCGAGCTGGCGGGTGGTGACCGCGTCCCAGCCCTGCTGCTCGGCGAGTTCGCGGGCCGTGGCCACGATGAGGCGCTCGCGGACCGCCCGTTCGCGCTCCTTGCGTTCCTGTACCGACATGATTCGATCCTAGCACCGCTAGACAATCAAGCGGCAGTAGTACTAGCGTTGCCTCGCCATCTAGCGACACTAGATTTCAGGAGGGGTAGTCATGCTCAACGCACTTGAGGTCTTCACCACCGTGGTCGTCGGCCTGATGGTGGGGGTGGAATTCTCCGTCGCCTTCGTCATGAACCCGATCCTCAACGCCCTCCCCGAGGACAGTGGCCAACTCGGCCACGCCCACGGGGGCCGGATGCTCGGCGCCCTGATGCCCCTCTGGTACATCGGCTCGCTCGTCCTGAGCGCGCTCTGGGCCATCGCCGGATGGCATCACCACGGCGCCGGCCTGGTCGTCATCGCCGCCGCGCTGCTGATCCTGAGCGTGATCATGTCGCTCCTGCTGCTCGTCCCGATCAACAACCGGAACAAGACGTGGACCCCCGAGAACCGGCCCGAGGACTGGAAGGAGCAGATGAACCGCTGGCTCCGCTTCCACTACGTCCGCGTCGCCGTCATCATCGCCGCCTTCACCCTGCTCGTCGCCGCCCTCGCCTGAGCTTGCGGGCCGACACCAGTGGGCCCTTCTCGAACCGCTCCTGCCCGTCCCGGCCTGCCGGACCAAGACCGGCGGGCATCCCGAGAAGTGGCCCCGACGGCAGATCGTCGATGCCATCGGCTACATCGTCGGCAACGGCGCCAAGTGGCGTGCTCTGCCCTCCGACTACCCGCCGTGGGAAACGGTTTACGGGTTTTTCGCCCGATGGAACCGTCGCGGCGTGATCACCTACATCCGTGACCAGCTCCGTCGTCGGCTGCGCACTGGCCCGGGACGATGCGCCTACCCGGTCACGCTGATCATCGACCCGCAGTCCGTCAAGGGCGCCACCACGGTAAGCCGGGCGACACGCGGATTCGATCCCGCAAAATTGATCAACGGGCGCAAGAGACATCTCGCGGTGGACACGAAGGGCTTCCCCGTGATGATCATGGTGACGCCCGCCGACATGCAGGACCGCGACGCCGCCCGCGAACTGCTCTGGCGCCTTCGCCTCACGCACCCGCAGATCACCCAGGTCCGGGCCGACTCCGCCTGTGCCGGCCAGCTCGTCACCTGGGCTGAGGACTTCCTCCACATCACCCTCAAGACCGTCTCCCGCCCCAGGGGCGCCAAAGGCTTCGTCGTGCTCCCGCGCCGCTGGCGTGTCGAACGCACCCTGGGATGGATCATGAACGCTCGCCGCAACGCCCGTGACTACGAACGCCTTCCCCAGCACGGCGAAGCTTCCTCATGCTGTTGTCAAGCGGCTGTGGTCACTGGTGGTGTGACTTGGTAGCACCGTCGGTCTCGGATCAGGGCCCACAGGACGTTCACGCGTCGGCGGGCGAGGGCGAGCACGGCCTGGACGTGCTTCTTGCCTTCGGCGCGTTTGCGGTCGTAGAACTTCCGCGAGTTGGGGTCGCAGCGGACGCTGAGGAGTGCGGAGGTGCAGAAGACGCGCTGGAGTCTTCGGTGGTAGGTGACCGGCCGGCGGAGGTTGCCGCTGACCTTGCCCGAGTCACGAGGCGCGGGTGCGACGCCGGCGAAAGCCGCCAGGGCGTCCGGGGAGTCGAAGTCCTCCAGGCTGCCGCCGGCGGCGGCGAGGAACTCCGCACCGAGCACGGTGCCGATACCCGGGACGCTCAGGACGATGTCAGCGAGTTCGTGCTCGCGAAACCGGCCTTCAATGAGCTTGTCCACCTCGGCAATGCGCTCGTTCTGACAAGGTCCGCCCCTTGTCGGGGTCCCACTTCCGGGCGCGCGCCCACCGGGCCGGATCCGGCCTGCCCCGAACCCTGTAATAAAAACGGCTTAGCCGGTATATTTCCGCTTCGTACGGTGGCCGGGGGGCGAAGGGGGTACCGCTGTGCGGGAGTTGTGTGCGGTGCGGGCGCAGGTCGTGGTGGTCGGGGGAGGGCCCGTCGGACTGCTGGTCGCGGCCGAGTTGGCCGCGTACGGGATCGATACGGTGCTCCTGGAGGCGCGGGACCGGGTGTCCGAGCGGCCCAAGGCGACCACGCTGCACGCCCGGGCGGTACAGGGCCTGGCCAGGCGGGGGTACCTGCCCGGCGGCAGGAACCCGTCCGCCGGGTGCCCGGCGGGGCGGCCCTTTCACTTCGCCGGGCTGCCGGGGCTGGTCATCACGGCCCCCGAGAACGAGCCGGAGCCGATCCTGAAGTGTGCGCAGGCGGAGCTGGAGCGGCTGTTCGAGCAGCGGGCCGGGGCGGCCGGGGCGCGGATCCTGCGCGGGTACCGGGTGACGGAGGTCCGCCAGGAGGCGGACGAGGTGCGCGTCGAGGCCGAAGGGCCGCAGGGGCCCGCCGTGTTCGTGGCCCCGTACGCGGTGGGGGCCGACGGGGCGCGCGGTACCGTCCGGGAACAGGCGGGCATCGCCTGCGACACCCGTCCGGCGTCGGTGTCCGCGCTGATGGGCGCCGTCACGATCGCGAGCCCGGACACGCTGGCCGACGGCTGGCACTGCACCGCACGTGGCTGGATCGTGGCCAAGCGGGACCCGGCGGGCCGTACCCACATCCGGACGCTCAACTGCGCCGGCGCCCACGGGGACCGGCAGCTCGCGCCCACCCTGGAGGAGCTGCGCCGGGAGGTGTCCTGGATCGCCGGGCGCGACATCGCGATGCAGGAGCCGCGCTGGCTCAGCCGGTTCAGCGACTTCACGCGGCTGGCCCGGACCTTCCGCGCGGGAGGCGTCTTCCTGGTGGGGGACGCGGCGCACGTGCACTTCCCGATCGGCGGGCAGGGCCTGAGCACCGGGGTGCTGGACGCGCTGAACCTGGGCTGGAAACTGGCGCTCGCGGTGCTCGGGGCGGCGGGTGCGGGCCTGCTGGACACCTACGACGCGGAGCGTCGGCCGGCCGCCGGGCGGGTCATCGAGAACACCCGGGCGCAGCTCGCGCTGATGCGGCCGGGACCCGAGTCCGACGCGCTGCGCGGGGTGTTCACCGGGCTGCTGGCCTCGCAGGACGGCCAGGGGGGTCATGGGCACCTCGGCGCCATGGTCAGCGGCCAGGACACCGTGCTGCCGCCCGTCACCGGACGTCCGTCACCTGCCGCAGGAACGTTTCTGCGAAACATCTCGATCACCACGGCAACAGGTGAGAGCGATGTGATCGAGCTGATGCGGGCGGGCCGGCCGCAGCTGCTGCTCTTCGGCGAGAAGGGCAGCAGCTACCGGGACCAGGCGCGGGAGTGGGAGGGGATCGTGCGGGTGGTCAGCGTCCTGCCCACGCCCGAAGTGCCGTACGAGGCGCTGCTGGTGCGGCCCGACGGCTACATAGCCTGGGCGCCGGGCGGCGAAGAGCTGACCGTGGCGCTGTCGGCGTACTTCGCCGCGGGCGCCCGGGTGGGGGCTCCGTGACGGGAGCGGGGGCATGGCGGGAGGCGGATGCGTCCCGCCTCGGGCCCCCGCCGTTCAGACGGCGGCTTTCTCGGCTCCCTGCTCGTCGAACAGCCTCAGGGCCTCGGCGTACACCGTGGCTCCCCGGCTCTCGGAGACGTCCAGCGAGACCAGGACGGAGGACACCACCGCGCTCGGCAGCAGGTGGCGCAGCAGCGCGGACACCCTCGACGGCAGGTCGCCGTAGTTGCAGACGGCCTGGGACATGGACTGGACGCCGGCGAACGAGGCAACGATCACCTCGGCGGTCTCGACCGGAACCACGTGCGGCAGCAACTCGCCCTGGGCCCGGGCCTTCTCGAGCAGCGCCTGGCCGACCTCGGCCCAGCGCAGGAACGGGCCGCTGCGGTCGAGGCCGTTCGCCTGCTGGTCCATGGTCAGCCGTACGCCCGCGCGCACCATGGGATCGGTCTGCAGGCGGTACGCGTGCAGCATCACCGAGTCCACGACCTCCTGCACCTTCGAGGCGCGGTCGGGAACGATCAGCCGCTGGTCCTGCTCGGCGAGCACGCCCAGGGCGAGGTCCCCCTTCGACTGGAAATGGAAGTACAGGGCCCCCTTGGTGACCCCGGCCGCGGACAGGATCTGGGAGATCGTGGCCGCTTGGTACCCGTGTTCCTCAAAGATCCTGGCTGCCGAAGAAAGGATCGTCTGGCGTGTGCGGGTGGCTCGTACCTGCTCAACCACGGTTCCCTCCTGCCTCCTCAGGTCGACCTGGCATGGGAAGCCATAAGAGACCGCCCGGTTTGTATCTTACAGCGGTTAACCAGGGAGGGAAGATCATGATTCTGGTCACAGGAGCGACGGGGACGATCGGCCGGGAGGTGGTCCGCCTGCTGCCGGCGCACCTGGCGGTCCGCATCCTGGCCAGAGACCCGGCGGCCGTCACCGGTGGATCCACGACGGCCGAGACCGTTCAGGGGGACTATGAGGACCCGGGGTCGCTGATGCGCGCGCTGAGCGGGGTGCGGGCCGCCTTCCTGGTGACGAATCGGATCGCGGACGACGACGCGCGCTTCTTGCGGGCCGCGCGTTCGGCCGGGGTGCGCCACGTCGTGAAACTCTCCGCCGCCGGGGTCACGGACGGCGAGGCCGAGGACCTGATCACCCGGTGGCAGCGCGGCAACGAGGAGCTGTGGCGCGGGTCCGGGCTGGAGTGGACCCTGCTGCGGCCCCGCCTGTTCATGTCCAACACCCTCTCCTGGGCGGAGTCCGTCCGTACGCACGGTGTGGTGCGGGCGCTCTACGGGACGTCGGCCAACGCCTGCGTCGATCCCCGCGACGTCGCCGAGGTGGCGGTACGCGCGCTCACCGGGGACCGGGAGCGGTATGCCGGGACGGCCCTCACGCTGACCGGGCCGGAGCCGCTCACGGCGGTCCGGCAGACGGCCCAGCTCGCCGAACTGCTGGACCGTCCGCTGCGCTTGGAGGAACTCGGTCCCGGGCAGGCGCGCACCGTGCTGGCCGAGCGCTATCCGCGGGACATCGTCGAGGCGATCCTGGAGCGGGCCGAGCAGCAGCGCCAGGGCGGCAAGAGCGAGGTGGACGGGACCGTTCCCGCCCTGCTCGGCCGGCCGGCCGGTTCCTTCCGCATGTGGGCCAGGCACCATCTGAGTGCTTTCCGTGCGTCGATGGAGCCGGTTTCCGCAGCCGGTCAGAGCCCGTGCGAGCCCGCCGTCACGATGGCGGAGAAGGCGGACTGACCGCCCTGACGGGCGGTCACGAGGACCGTCTGCTCGCCGGGGGAGGCCGCGGCCTCGAGCAGACGGGCCTCGATCATGCAGGGCGCGTCGAGCTCGACGTACCGCTTGAACCGGGTGGCGATGGAGAGCGGCAGATAGGAGGACCGGCCCAGCACGGCGGCCGTGGCCTGGCGGGCGGCCTCGATCAGCACCGTGCCGGGTATGTGGTCGACCGGGTGCTCGAAGAGCACGGGGTGGCGGGTGTCCACGCGCAGTTGCCAGCAGGCCTCCTCGCCGGTGGGGGAGAGTACGACGTCCATGGGCGACATGCGCCCGACGCTCTGCGGCGCCGCCGGGCTGATGAGGGGCAGCTGGTGCCAGTCCCCGCCGAACGTGTGGTCGCCGCGGACCCGCTGGTAGACCGCGGGCGCCAGACAGCAGTAGGAGCCGGTGCCCGTCGCGACGACGTTTCCGTCGCGGCGGAAGACCGCCTCGATGCGGAGCCCCGACAGCCGCCCGCCGCGTCGGGTGATCTCGGTGCACGTGACGTCGATGCTGAGCGCCGCGGGTGCGTAGCCCACCAGGAGGTGTTCCGGGCGTACGGCGATGTCGAGGTCCCAGATGACGAACTGGTGGCCAAGGGGCACACCGAACTCGGCATGGGCCAGCAGGATGCCGACCTGGCGGATCGTCTCGCAGGCGATGAGCGGGTCGTGGTACCCGTCCGCCACCGGGGTGAAGAAGCTGTGGCCGCGCGGCCACTGCGCGGTGATGCGGAAGTGGGTGTCGTCCACCCGCGCCCAGTCGGTGAGCAGAACCTCGGCGACGGCCGACCGGTGTACAAACTCCTTGGGAACGGTGCTGGTCAGGGTCGTGGCGCCGGCGACACGGGCTGTGACGGCGGTAACCGTGGCGGCCTCCCTCGTCCAGGTGTCGAAGGCTGTGCGCTCCATCTGAGACTTGCTCGCTGACATAGCTCCCCCTTGTGCTGCTGGAGTTGTGCTCGGCTTTTCCCCTCTGGCCCGGGAAGATACATACCAACCGGTTTAATTTCCAGGGTTTCTCAGGTGCCTCCACCAAGAATTAGTGGAGGCATTTACTCCGATTCGCCCGTTCGTCCTGGTGGGTGCCGTCCTCCCGAGCCCGGCGGCCGCCGGCCCTCCGATGCCGGGCGGGACCGCGTTGAGCAGGACGCGAGCCGTTCTTGAGCGGCGCCGGCAACGGCGTCCGCACCCGCGGTCCGCTTCTGGCCGGCCGCTCCTCCAAAACCCGCACAGACGGTTTGTTAAGCGCCTCGTGGACCCACAGGAACGGGGCGGCGCCGGAGCGGGTGCGGCTCGTTTTCGATGCGCCGGTCCCGCCCTGGGGCGGCCGCGCGCGGCGTGCCGTTGCCGACGCCGGCGTCCGCCGGCATCGAACCCGAACCCGAGCCCGTCTCAAGCGGGGCGAGAGCGGTTCATTAGCCGGGTGTCCGATGGTGGCCGCAGACCCCGAGGAGGGACAGTGGTCGAGTCGGACACCGGGAAGCTCGCGCTGCGGATCGAGCGCGGGTCGGTCAGCGAGGAAGAGCTGGCCGCGCTCACCGCCGTGCTGTGCTGGGCGCTGGCGCAGGAGGACGAGGTGGGCGGGGACGAGTTGCCCGATGTCCCGCTGTGGCGACGCGAGCGGTCCAGCTCGGTCTATCGCTCCCCTTATCACTGGCGGTAGCGCCGGTGAGGCATTTGTCCATGGCTGATTTCGTGTGGCCGCCATACTCCCGTTACACAAACCGCATTGGCGGTTTGTTACGGTGGGTTCGTCGATGGGGCCGCACCCTGGGAGGGACGTGTCGTGACCGTTGTGAATGACATTCCTCGGGCCTTCGCGGAGACGGCGGACGCTTACGGGCGTGTGGCCGAACTGCATGCGGTCCGTGCGCAAGCGCTCGCCGGGCCGAGTGAAAGGGCGACCGAGGCGCAGCACGCCAAGGGCAAGCTGACCGCTCGGGAGCGCATCGCGCTGCTGCTCGACGAGGGCTCGTTCAACGAGGTGGAGCAGTTGCGCCGGCACCGGGCGACCGGTTTCGGCCTGGAGGCCAAACGCCCGTACACCGATGGTGTGATCACGGGCTGGGGCACGGTCGAGGGCCGCACGGTCTTCGTCTACGCGCATGACTTCCGGATCTTCGGCGGGGCGCTGGGCGAGGCCCACGCGACGAAGATCCACAAGATCATGGACATGGCCATGTCGGCGGGTGCCCCGCTGGTCTCCCTGAACGACGGCGCGGGTGCCCGTATCCAGGAGGGCGTCTCGGCGCTGGCCGGCTACGGCGGCATCTTCCAGCGCAACACCAGGGCCTCGGGTGTCATCCCGCAGATCTCGGTGATGCTGGGCCCGTGCGCCGGTGGCGCGGCCTACTCCCCGGCGCTGACGGACTTCGTGTTCATGGTCCGTGAGACCTCGCAGATGTTCATCACGGGCCCGGACGTGGTCCGTGCGGTGACCGGCGAGGAGATCACCCAGAACGGCCTCGGCGGCGCTGACGTGCACGCCGGCACCTCGGGCGTGGCGCACTTCGCGTACGACGACGAGGAGACCTGCATCTGCGAGGTCCGCTACCTGCTCTCCATGCTTCCGCAGAACAACCGCGAGTACCCGCCGTGCGTGCCGTGCACGGATCCTAGGACCCGGCGCACCGAGGTGCTGCTGGACCTGGTTCCGGCCGATGGCAACCGCCCGTACGACATGGCCAAGGTGATCGAGGAGCTCGTCGACGACGGCGACTACCTGGAGGTCCACGAGCGCTGGGCGCGCAACATCGTCTGCGCCCTGGGGCGGCTGGGCGGCCAGGTGGTCGCCCTGGTGGCCAATCAGCCGCAGTCGCTGGCCGGTGTGCTCGACATCGAGGCCTCGGAGAAGGCCGCGCGGTTCGTCCAGATGTGCGACGCCTTCAACATCCCGATCATCACGCTGCTGGACGTGCCCGGCTTCCTGCCCGGTGTCGACCAGGAGCACGGCGGCATCATCCGGCACGGCGCCAAGCTGCTGTACGCGTACTGCAACGCCACCGTCCCGCGGATATCGCTGATCCTGCGCAAGGCCTACGGCGGCGCCTACATCGTCATGGACTCCCAGTCCATCGGCGCCGACCTGACCTACGCGTGGCCCACCAACGAGATCGCGGTGATGGGCGCCGAGGGCGCCGCAGGCGTCATCTTCCGCAAGCAGATAGCCGAGGCCGAAGACCCCGAGGCCATGCGCGAGCACATGGTCAAGGAGTACAAGGCCGAGCTGATGCACCCCTATTACGCCGCCGAGCGCGGCCTGGTCGACGATGTCATCGACCCGGCCCGGACCCGCGAGGTCCTGATCAACTCGCTGGCGATGCTCCGCAGCAAACACGCAGACCTGCCCTCTCGAAAGCACGGCAATCCCCCGCAGTAACGGAGCACTCGATGGCCAAACAAGAACGTGCGGTGCGAACGCGGGAGAGCCTGATCAGATCCGCAGCCGAGACCTTTTACCGCGAGGGCTTCGCGGTGGCGTCCCTGTCCGTGATCAGCGCACAGGCCGGAGTGAGCAGCGGAGCGCTGCACTTCCACTTCGCCAGCAAGGCGGCCCTGGCCGACGCCGTGGAGACCGCCGCGCTGGACCGGTTGCGGATCATCGCCCAGGTGGCGTCGAGGCAGGGGGCGGGCCGGCTCCAGTGCCTGGTCGATGTGACCCACGGGCTCGCCCTCGGGTTGCGCAGGGACGTGGTGCTGCGGGCGGGGTTCGGGCTGAGCGGCGACATGGCCCGCGTGACGCCGGGCGGCCTGCGTGAGCACTGGCGGTGCTGGGTCGAGGAGGCCGTGGCGGAGGCCGGGAAGGCGGGGGAGCTGCGGCCGGGGGTGGCGCCGCAGGACGCCGTGACCGCGGTGGTGGCCGCGACCGTGGGCTTCGAGACGCTCGGCGCACGGGAAGAGGTCTGGCTCACGCCGCGTACGATCGCCCGGTTCTGGGAGCTGCTGCTGCCGGCGCTGGCGGCGGGGGACCGCCTCGCGGCGTTGGAACCGGAAGGATCAGCCGGCGACTAGGAAAGACCGGTCGGTTTGTTTTCGTTCGCTGGTGAAATCTCGGCCCCGGCTGCCCATGCACCGCGTTTCAGCAGGTGAGGGCAGGTTCGGCAGGTGGCCCCGGCTCTTCGCGAAGACGCGAGGGGGCCGGGGCCGCTTGCGTGCGGCGGCCGGGAAGGTTTCGGCCATGTCGTAAAGACCCTCTTCCGCCGGTGTTCAGCTGGATCGTTGCGCCAACTTGCTGGGGAGCAGAGGCCGATTGGCACCCGGATGGGAGCAGCGGGGGTGGTCATGGAGTCAAGAAGTGGCTGGAAACAGTCTGCCAAACGCTCCGGATAGGTGTCTGGGATTGACAAACCGACTGCGCTGTTTTGTTATCAAGGGGTCCGGTTGGTTTTGCACCCGGGCCCCGGCAGCGGGAAACGCGGGAAACGCGCAGGCCGGGAACGGCCTCCAGGCGACCTTTGGGGAAAACGTGGACATCGAAGTGCTTGGTGCGCTGTCCGTTCATGAAAACGGGGTGTCGATCACACTGACGGCACCCAAGCCGCGGCAGGTCCTGGCCCTGCTCGCGCTCCACGCCGACCATGCGGTCCCCGTGGCCACGCTGATCGAGGAGTTGTGGGAGCACAACCCGCCGCGCAGTGCGCGCACCACGTTGCAGACGTACGTCCTGCAACTGCGCGAGGCCATCGGCGTGGCACTGGCGTACGGCGAGAACGAGCGCTGCACCCCGAAGGACATTCTGGCCACTCTCCCCGGCGGCTACCGCCTGGAGACCCGTGGCGGAAGCGTCGACTTCCGGGAGTTCGAGCGCAGGGCCGGTGCGGGCTACCGGGCGATGGACGCCGACGACTACCAGGGCGCCGCGCGCCGGCTGGCGGACGCGCTCTCGCTGTGGACCGGTCCCGCGCTCACCGACGTACAGGCCGGGAGCCGGATCGAGACGGAGGTCAGGCGTCTGGAGGAACTGCGCCTGTGCGCGCTCGACCAGCGCATAGAGGCGGATCTGCGCCTGGGCCGCCACCGCGAGCTGCTGTCGGAACTGACCGTCCTGGTCAAGCAGTACCGCCTGCACGAGAGCCTGCACGGTCAGTTCATGCTGGCACTGCACCGCTCGGGCCGACGCGGCGAGGCGCTCAACGTCTACCAGCGGCTGCGCACCATGCTCGTCTCCGAGCTGGGCCTTGAGCCCTCGGCCGCGTTGGGCAGGCTGCAGCGCTCCATCCTGATGGCGCACCCCGACAGTGCGGCCCCGCTCAAGGCGACTCTCCCGGTGACCGCTCCGGCGGGGGCCGGCGGCGGGCGGCTCGTGACGCGGACCAACTGACCGCCCGGGCCTGGCGACAGCCGGCGGCATGACCACTGAAGCCCTTCTCCCGGGCCCTCGAACGAGGGCCCGGGAGAAGGGCTTCAGTGGTCATGCACGGGGCGCCGAGGACGGCCGTCAGCGGCTCGTCACGCGGTCCATGGCCAACTGCTCGAAGCGGTCGGTCAGTTCTCGCTGCTGCCGGCTCAGCACCTCGACCTGGTGGCGCAGCCGGGCCACCTCGGCACGCAGCGGGTGCAGGCCCGCCGCCCCCTGCGTCTCTCCGGTTTCTCCGGGTGCCGGGTCCTGCCGGTGACGGATCGACTCCATACGGCCGCGCAGTACGGGCCCCGGCTCCACTCCGAGGTCGTGCACGAGCCGGCGTCGCGCCCGGTCGTAGACGCCCAGTGCCTCGGCCTGGCGCCCGCACTGGTACAGCGCGGTCATGAGCAGCTCGTAGAACCGTTCACGCAGCGGGTGGGAAGCCGTCAGCTCCGCCAGCTCGCCGGCGACCTCCCCGGCCCGGCCGGCCCGCAGGCAGGCGTCGTACAGCGTCTCCAAGGTGATCAGCCGGCTCTCCTCCAGCAGCGATGCCTCGGTCGAGCAGATGGTGCCGCGGCCCGCGCCCTCCAGTGCGGGGCCGCGCCACAGCGCCAGCGCCTCGCGCAGGACCTCGGCCGAACGGGCCGGGTCGGTGGCGGCCAGCGAGCGGCCCCGGGCCGTGAGGTGGTGGAAGCGCTGGGCGTCGGTGCCGGACCGGCCCAGGCGCAGTGCGTAGCCCAGCGGGCGGGTCACGAGCCACTCGTAGTGGCTCTCGCCGGAACCGGAACCGGAACCGGAACCGGGTGCGGGGACGGGCAGCAGTCGGCGCAGCCGGGCGATATGGCTCTGGAGGGCATTGGCGGCGTTGGCGGGCGGATGTTCGCCCCACAATTCGTCGACGAGCCGGTCCGAGGAAACGACCTGGCCGGCCTTCACGACGAGCGTACCCAAAAGGGCGCGCTGCTTGGCGCCGGCCGGTGTGATCCGTATATCGGCGCGCTCGCCGAAGACCTGGACGGGACCCAGGATCCCAAACTCCATCTCATCCTCGCACGGGGAGAGTCGGCAAGTACGCGGCCGCGGATCCGTACTCGGCATTCACTCAGAAATGGCCGGGGAAAGATCCTTGCGCTCTTATCGGACTCTAGGCGCTTCTCGGCGCCGGTGGAGGATTTATCAGCCGTACGCGGGGACTCGTGGAGTGTTCCTTGAGGGGGATTCAGGTGCCTGGCGTCTTCATGGCCGGTCGCCGGTCAGGTCCGGAAAGCCCACCTGCACCCCGCGCCGATGCCAGGCGCCCAGCAGCCGCAGCAGGGTCTTCGGATCGGGCAGGCCCTGCAGCCCGGGCGGGCCTGCGGCCTGGTCCCGGGCGAGTCGGTTCAGCAGCCCGCGGGTGAACGGGTCGGCGCCGCGCGCCGTCGAATCCGTTGCCATGGCCGGAAACCTAACAGCGCCCACTAGAGCGCCGAAAGAGAACCCGGTCGGCCGATACGGGTCTTTACATGACACGCCGGTGTCTTCTCGGCGCTATGTCGGCTGCCTGTGCGCCGGGTCCGGCGGTCCCATTGGAAGGTCGCTCAAGACGCACTCAATTTCTGCATATGAGACGGTCGGGGAAGGATATGGTGCCCCTCGTCCGCCGTCTACGGCAATGACAAGAAGGGCCGGAAGGCGACACTATCGAAAAACTCGAACACCGGCTTGTTGCCGAAGTCGGCCGGCAATGCGCGGAGGGGAATCATGAAGATCAAGGTACTGGGTCCGTTGAATGTCGAAGTCAACGGTATATCGGTCGTCCCGACTGCGGGCAAACCGCGCCAGATCCTGGCGCTGCTCGCGCTCTACCCGGGCAGGGTGGTGCCCGTGCCCACGCTGATGGAAGAGATCTGGGGCACCCACCTGCCACAGAGCGCGCTGACCACGCTTCAGACCTACATCCTCCAGCTGCGTCGCAGACTGGGCACCGCCATGGGCCCGGACGCGCCCGGCTCGGCCAAGGACGTGCTCGCCACCCGGTACGGCGGCTACCTGCTCCAGATCCCGGCCGAGGCGGTCGACGTGCGCACGTACGAGTGCCTGGTGGCGGAGGGGCAGCAGGCGTTCGAGGACGGCGAGGACGCCCGGTTGGCCAAGTGTCTGCGCGCGGCACTGGACCTGTGGGAGGGGCCCGCGCTGGTGGACGTACGCGTCGGCCCGATCCTCGACATCGAGGTGATGCGGCTGGAGGAGAGCCGGCTCGTGGCCCGCGAGCGCCGCATCGACGCCGACCTGCGGATGGGCCGGCACATCGAACTCATCGCCGAACTCACCGACCTGATCGCCCGCCACCCCCAGCACGAAGGGCTGCACTCGCAGGCGATGGTCGCGCTCTACCGGTCGGGCCGGCAGGCCAGCGCACTCGACGTCTACCGCCGGATGCGCCAGCGGCTGATCGCCGAGCTCGGCGTGGAGCCCTCGCCGCAACTCCAGCGGCTGCACCAGGCGATGCTCGCCGTCGACCCACGCCTGGACGTGGCCTGCGGGCCGCGGCGCACCTCGACCTTCGATCTGTACGCAGCCTGAATCGAGTACCGCTCAAGGCACACAGGTGACGCTCGGGCCGCGGCGGCGCCGTACGACCGACGTTTCCGCACAGCTTCCCCGAGGAGGGCGACCGATGGCTTCGCTGACGGCGGTAGAGGGGGTGGTGGGGCGGCGGGTACGGCTCCACTGCCTTGCCCACGCGGGCGCGGGGGTGGCCAGCTACCGTCGCTGGCCCGTCGCGGCCGGGCCGGGCGTGGACGTCGCGGCGCTGGTGCTGCCGGGCCGTGACAGCCGGCGGCGGGAGCCGCGCATCACCGAGCGCGCAGGGCTCCTGGCGGATCTGCTGCCCCCGCTGCTGGAGGCGGCCCGGTCCGGACCGTACGCGCTGTACGGCCACAGTCTGGGCGCCCTGGTGGCGTACACGCTCACCCGGGCGCTGGCGGACGCCGGGGTGCCGCCGCCGCTGTTCCTCGCGGTGGGCGCCTGCCTGCCGCCGCACGCCAGTGCCGCCCTGGTGGCCGCGGCGGAACAGCCCGACGAACTGCTGCTGCCCCTCCTGGGTGAGCTCGGCTCGCTGCCCAAGGGAGCCGCCGCCCACCCCGGCGGGCTATGGCACCGCAGTGTGCTGCCTGTCCTGCGCGACGACCTGCGCCTGGCCCGGGCACTGCGCCAGGCGGCCCTGGACCCCGTCACCGGAGGATCCGTGGATCTGCCCCTGCTCGTCTTCGCGGGCAGTGACGATCCGCTCGCGGTGCCCGCCGCCCTTGAGGAGTGGCGGCGCTGGACCACCGGGCCGATCACCGTACGCACCGTCGACGGCGACCACTTCTTCGCGGGCGCGGACGTACTGCCGGCCCTGGTCGGCGAGGCCTGCCGCGAGTACGAGGCGGCGGATGCCGCCGGGGCGGCGGCGCGCGCGAGCACGGGCGCGGGGGGTGTGCGGTGAAGCGCGTGGTCATCACAGGGGTCGGCGTGGTGGCCCCCGCAGCCGTCGGCACCGCCGACTTCTGGTCCCTGCTGACCTCGGGCCGTACCGCCACCCGGGGCGTCACCCTCTTCGACGCCGCCAGCTACCGCTCGCGGGTCGCCGCCGAGGTCGACTTCGACGCCGCCGCGCACGGCTTCACCCTCGCCGACACCGAACGCCTGGACCGGGCCGCCCAGTTCGCGCTGGTCAGCGCCCGGGAGGCGGTGGCCGACAGTGGCCTGCACGCCGTACTGGCCGCAGGGAACCGGCTGCGCACCGGGGTCAGTCTGGGCAACGCGGCAGGCTGCACCACCGGGCTCGCCACCCAGTACGCGCTGCTGAGCGACTTCGGCAGGACCTGGACCGTCGACCACTCCCGGGCCGCGGAGTGCCTCTACGACTACTTCGTGCCCAGCTCGCTGGCGGCCGCCGTGGCCCGCGACAGCGGCGCGCAGGGCCCGGTCAGCCTGGTCTCCAGCGGCTGCACCTCGGGCCTGGACGCGATCGGACACGCCGCCGAGCTGATCCGCGAGGGCAGCGCCGACGTGATGCTCGCGGGCGGGGCGGAGGCACCGATCTCTCCCATCGCCATGGCCTGCTTCGACCGCATCCGCCTCACCAGCCCCCGCAACGAGGACCCCACCACCGCCTCGCGCCCCTTCGACCGCACCCGCGACGGCTTCGTGCTCGGCGAGGGCGCGGCCGTGGTGATCCTGGAGGAGTTGGAGCACGCGCGCCGCCGGGGCGCCCACGCGTACGCGGAGCTGTCCGGCTTCGCCTCGTACAGCAGCGCGCACCACATGACGGGGCTGCGGCCGGGCGGCCAGGAAATGGCCGACGCCATCCGGGCGGCACTCGACGAGGCGCGGCTGAACCCGGTCGACGTGGACTACATCAGTGCGCACGGGGCCGGCACCCTGCACAACGACCGGCATGAGACACACGCCTTCAAGCAGGGACTGGGCGACCACGCCCGGCGCGTCCCGGTCAGCTCCATCAAATCGATGATCGGACACGCACTCGGCGCCGCCGGGGCCCTGGACGTGGTGGCCAGCGTGCTGGCCATCGAGCACAGTACGGTGCCGCCGACCGCCAACCTGCACGAGCCCGACCCGACCTGCGACCTGGACTACACACCGCTGTTCGCCCGCGAGCAGCGCACCAGTACGGTGCTCAGCGTCGCCAGCGGCTTCGGCGGCTTCCACGCCGCCACCGTGCTGACCCGGCCCCGGCTGCGGGAGACGCCATGAGCGGCGTCAACGGCGCGAGCGGGGGCGTACGCAGCCCGGTCCGGGCCCTGGTCACCGGCATCGGCGTGGCCGCGCCCAACGGGCTGGGTACCGAGGCCTGGTGGAGCGCCATGCTGGAGGGCCGCAGCGGCATCGGCCCGATCACCCGCTTCGACGCCTCCGGCTACCCGGTGCGGATCGCGGGCGAGATCCGCGGCTTCGTCGACGAGGACCACATCCCCAGCCGCCTGCTCCCCTCCACCGACCGGGTCACCCGCCTGAGCCTGGTCGCGGCCAAGGAGGCCTTGGAGGACTCGGGTGCCGACCCGGCCGCGCTGCCCGGCTACCGGGCGGGCGTGATCACGGCCAGCTCCGCGGGCGGCACCGAGTTCGGCCAGCGAGGGCTGGAGGCATTGTGGGGCAAGGGCGCCCGGTACGTCAGCGCGTACCAGTCCTTCGCCTGGTTCCACGCGGCGGGAACCGCCGAGATCTCCATCCGGCATACGCTGCGCGGTCCCGCCTCCGCCATGGTCAGCGAGCAGGCGGGCGGGATCGACACGCTCGCCCGCGCCCGGCGCGAGATCCGCAAGGGCGTGGGCCTCATGGTGACCGGGGGCGTCGACTCGGCGCTGTGCCCCTGGGGCTGGGCCGCGCACCTGGCAGACGGCCGGCTGAGCACCGACCCCGATCCGGCGCGGGCCTACCGGCCCTTCGACGCGCAGGCCCGCGGCCATGTCGTGGGTGAGGGCGGCGCGCTGCTGGTGCTGGAGGACGCGGCGGCCGCCGCCGCGCGCGGCGTCAGCGGGTACGCCGTGGTGGCCGGGTACGCGGCGACCTTCGACGGCGGGCCCGGGGAGGAGCGGCTCAGGGAGGCGGCCGGACTCGCTCTGGCTGATGCCCGGGTGAGCCCGGACCAGGTGGACGTGGTGTTCGCCGACGGGGCCGGGGAGCGGGCCGCCGACCGGGCCGAGGCCGAGGCGCTGGCCGCGCTGTTCGGGCCGCGCGGGGTGCCGGTGACCGCGCCGAAGTCGATGACGGGCCGGCTGGGCGCCGGGGGTTCCTCGCTGGACCTGGCGGCGGCGGCGCTCGCGCTGCGCGACAAGGTGGTGCCCCCGACCACCGGGACGCGGCGGGTCGCCGCGGACTGCCCGCTGGATCTGGTGACGGGCGCGGCGCGGGAGCTGCCCGGGCTGCGGACCGTGCTGGTGCTGGCGCGCGGGAGGGGCGGGTTTAACTCGGCCGCGGTGTTGCGGGCGGCCGATGCCTGAGCCGGCCTGCGGAAGGGTGCAGGCCGGTTGTTCGCGGACCGGCGGCTCGACGGACCGGCGCCGCGGGGACCGCACGCGCCGGAGAGGGAGAACGCACGGAGCGCTTCTGACCGGCTGAGAGGCTGTCGGGCGACCTGCGATCGGGCGGCCACGCCCCGGCACGCACGCTTTCCGATCGCAGGTCGCCCGACAGCCTCTGAGCGCTGACGAGGAGGGCGCGGACGAGTCCGGGGCCCCGCGCCCGTACGTCGCCCTCGTGGAGCGGGCATTGGGTTCAGCTCGCGCCGCAGCCGGCGCTCCAGCGGGGTCAGCGGCAGATCGGGCCGCATCCGGTCCGGGTGTCCCGCCGGAGCGCGTCCCCCGTCGGGCCGGGGGGCCGGGCAGCCGTCCATACCGCTGTGTGCCACGGCAGGCAGCAGCCCGAGGGCGATCAGCCCGTCCCACACGGCGCGCACGAACGGGCACGGGTGCCCGGGGGGCATATCGCCTCCAGGGCGTCGGCCGCCGACCGGCGGGCGGGCGCGCGGGATGTGCGGTCACGATCCGCCCCCTTGGGCCGAGAAGCGGATGCGGACGGCCGGAGCGCGGGTGGATGCCCGGTGCATGCCCTGGCGCGGCGCAGTGGAGCTCCGGCCGGGCTGAACCGCCGCACGGACGCTGATGGACGGGCGGGTGCTGTCGGCCGGTCCGGGACTCGTGGGACCAGAAGGAAGCGTGAGCCCTGTTGCGCCGTGCCGCGGATGAGGAGAACGGGGCCGGGTGCTTTCGCGGCGCGGTCCTCGCGGGGGTCGCGGAAGTCTTGGACGCCCCGGCGGCGCGCCGCCCGAAGCCGCCCACCAGGACGGGGTGGCCGGGTGGGCGGCGGTCACGAGCCGGGCCGGGGGAGGGGAGCTGCCCCGGGACGCCGCAGGCGTTGTCCGTCAGGTCGACGCCGCCTGGGCTTCCGCCCGGAGAGTCTCGGCGGCCGGGCTCGAGGACGGCTCGGGCGGCGGGGGCGCGGGCCCTCCCGCGAGAGGGGCGTACGGCCAGAACGGGAGGCCGGGCCTTCGGATCAAGGCGGACACAGCGGGTGGCTGGAGCCGCGCTCCAGTCAGGCCCGTGCGGTCTGCGAGCGGTTCCGGACAGTGTCGTTGGGCACGGCCGTCAGCCCGGCGCGGCACGACAACGTCTGTCGGCGGCCCTCAGCGGCAGGCGGACGGGTTCGCCGGGGCGAGGGCACCGGCGCAGTGGCGGCACCGTGCCGGGCGGGGGTCGCAGTCCCGCCGCGCCCCGGCACAGTGCCGGTCGGCGTACCAATGAGGAGGGTGTGGAAGATGTCGGATGCGCGTGTGCACCGCACGGTCCACGAAGTGATCGCGGCGGCCCCGGCCGGAGTGATGTACGGGCTGATCGCGGACGCCACCCGGTGGCCGCTGTTCTTCCAGCCCTGTGTCCATGTCGAGCAGCTCGACTTCGACGGGACGCGGGAGCGGCTGCGCATGTGGGTCACCGCGGGCGAGACCGTCAAGTCCTGGGTGTCCAGCCGGCGCCTGGACGTGGAGCGGCTGCGCGTGGAGTTCACCCATGACCTGCCCGCCGCGCCCACGCAGTCCATGAGCGGCGTGTGGACGGTGGTGCCGCTGGGTGAGTACGCCGCCAAGGTGACCCTGCAGCACTCCTACACCGTCGCCCGGGACGTGCCGGCGGACGTGGCCTGGGTCGAGCGGGTCACCCGCGACAACAGCCGCGCCCAGCTGGACCGGCTGGCCGAGCTCGCCGAGTGCTGGACGCGTCTGGACGACCTGGTGTGGTCCTTCGAGGACACCGTACGGGTCAACGCCCCTGACGAGCTGGTGTTCGACTTCCTGTACCGGGCGCGGGACTGGCCCGCCGAACTCCCGCACGTCAGCCGGGTCGACCTGGTCGAGGACGAGCCGGGAGTACAGCTGATGTCCATGGGCAGCCTGTCCGTCGACGGCAGCGCGCACAGCACCGGATCGGTGCGCATCTGCTTCCCGGGCACCCAGCGCATCTGCTACAAGCAGACCCGGACCTCGCCCCTGCTGACCGCGCACACCGGCGAGTGGTCGATCGAGCCCGACGAGTCCGGGGTGAACCTGACGGCCCGGCACAGCGTGCTGCTGTGCGAGGAGAACATCGAGAGCGTGCTGGGCGAGGGCACCGACGCGGTGGCCGCCGGACGGCACGTGCGCGAGGCGATGGGCCAGGCAGGCCTGTCCGTACTGCGCCACGCCGCGCAGTACGCCATCGACTCGATCCGCGTCCTGTGACCGCGGTCCAGGACACCACGGCCCCCGTACGGGACACCCACGCCCCCGTACGGGACACAGGTGAGGCGGCGCCCGCCGCCGCGTCCGAGCGCGCCGCCCGGCTGGAGGCGGCCCTCGGCGACCCCCTTGACCCGGACAACCCGCACGGACACCTGGCGCTGCTGCGCGCCGACGAGGCCCGCGAGGCGCCGGCGGCCACCGAGACACTGCTCGCCGAGGCGGGCCTGGGCGCCGAGTTCGTCCCGTACGACCTCGGCGGCCGGCTCACCGATCTGGAGGAACTGGCGCGGGTACTGCGCCCGTTGTTCCGCCGCGATCTCGCGCTCGGCTACGGATTCGGCATCACCTCGCTCTTCGCCGCCTGCGCGGTGTGGACCGCGGGGGACGAGCCGCAGCGCCGGGCGCTGGCCGCGCACCTCCTCGACGGCGGCCGGGTCACGATCGTGCACCGCGAGGTGGCGCACGCCAACGCGATCCTGCGCAACGAGGTCGAGGCGGAGCCCGGCCCGGACGGCGGCTGGATGCTCAACGGGCACAAGGACGCGGTCATCAACGCCCACCGCGCCGAGGCCTTCGTCGTGTACGCGCGCACCGCGCGCGAGGAGGGTCCGCGCAGCCACTCCGTGCTGCTGCTCGGCCCCGGGCCGCCCGCCTCCGGCGAGGTGCGCAGGCTGGGCAGGGTCCAGATGCCGGGCATGCGCGGCGCCCACTTCTCCGGACTCGAATTCGCCGATGCGGCCGCGGGACCCGAGGCGCTGGTCGGCGAGGTCGGTGAAGGGGTGTCGCTGGCGCTGCGCAGCTTCCAGATCAGCCACTGCCTGATTCCGGGCGTGGTGCTGGCCGGCGTGGACAGCGTGCTGCGCCAGGCGGTGCGCGCGGCCGTGGAGAACCGGCCCGACGGACGGCCTGCCCGCCGCTGGCAAAAGGTGCTCGCCGGGGTCTTCGCGGACCTGCTGGCCTGCGACAGCATGGCCGTCACCGGGCTGCGGGCGATGAGCCTGCTGCCGGAGGACTCGTACCTGCTGGCCGCCGCGGTCAAGTACACGATGCCGGACCTGCTGCGTGAGGACCTGGAGGAGCTGGCGACCGTGCTCGGCGCCCGCGGGTACGACCGCGGGCCGCTGCACGGCGGCTTCCAGAAGCTCGTACGGGACCTGCCGGTGGCCGGTCTCGGACACGCGGGGACGGCCGTATGCCAGGCGGTGCTGGTGCCGCAGCTGCCGGCGCTGGCGCGCACGGCGTGGTTCCGTACACCGGAGCCGCCGGCGGGGCTGTTCGAACCGGGGGCGCCGTTGCCCCCGTTCGACCACCGGCGCCTGGCGCACTCCGGTACGGACGACCTGCTGACGGCGACCCTGGTCGGCGCGGCGGGCCGGCTGGCGAAGGGGCGCTGCGGGTACGCCGACGGGTCGCCGCACGCGGTGCTGGCGGGGCTCGCGCAGGCGTTCGTGGCGGAGCTGCGGGTGCTGAGGGCGCGGTGCGCCGCGTTGAGCGCGCCGGTCGGCGGCACCGGATTCGACGCGCAGGCCTGCGCGCTGGCCGACCGGTACGCGCTGGTGCTCGCGGCGGCGGCGGTACTGGGCATGTGGGAGGGGCAGGCCGGGACCGGATCGTTCCTGGAGGAGCCCGCCTGGGCCGTGCTCGCGCTGAGCCGGATCGTGCGGCGGCTGGGTGCGGTGGTACCGGACCTTCCCGAGGGCGTGGTGGGCTCGGTGCTCGGTGAGGTGCTGGAGCGGTGCCGGGAGGGGCGGAGCCTGGACCTGTACGGGACGGCGCTGGCGGGTTGAGGCGTGCGGTGACCTCGCCCGGCCGCCTTCCGGTCACGGCACCGCAGATGTGCCGGGGCGGTGGACGAACGCCTCGGCCAGATCGCCGTCGGCCCCGCGGGACCGGGACGGACGGCACTACACGCAGGAGACGACGATGGACCAGGTGAGATGCGCCGCCCCCCTTCGTGTGCCGCGGCCGCACGGTCCGTGGCACGGGGTGAAGGAGAACCTGACCGGGCTCGGCAACGCGGTGGTCCACACGACCTGGAGCGAATGGCTGCCCAGCGTGCTGACCACACCCCGGCTGCGCGAGCTGCTCGGGCCGGACTGGGACCGCTACCGGCGTACCCCCGACGCCACCGTGCGCTACCGCTTCGCGGCCGCCCGGCTGCTCATCAAGTACACGGCGGCGGCGGCGCTCGGCATCCCGCCGGAGTACCTCGACCTGGCCTACCGGCTGGGCGGGCGCCCCTATCTGCGCGGCTTCGACCAGATCGAGCTGAGCCTGTCCCACACCGGCGACCTGATGGCCGTCGGGCTGAGCCGCACGGGCCGGATCGGCGTGGACGTGGAGCCGGCCGGCCGCAACGTACGGCTGGACCTGCTGGAGGCGCAGATCCTGACCCCGGCCGAGGTGGCGGAGATCGCCGGGTTGCCGGAGGCGGAGCGGGTCCCGTACGCGCTGAAGCTGTGGACCCTCAAGGAGGCGTACAGCAAGGCGCTCGGGCAGGGGCTGCGGCTGGGCTTCAAGGAGTTCGGCTTCACGGAGTCCGGCCTGACGGGCGCGCGGCTGCACGCCGCGGACGGCAGCGCGGCGACCCGGGGGGAGTGGGGCTTCGCCACGCACCCGGTGATGGGCCGCTACCTGCTGAGCACGGCCTGCCACGACGCGGGGCTGTACACCGCGGACGACACGTCGGTGGGGACCATGCTCGACCAGGGGTTCCTGTCGGCGATGAACCAGAGCGCGAGCTGACCTGCGGCCCGGGTGCGGGCCTTGAGGCGCTCTGCGGCGGGTTTTGAGGCGCGCCAGCGCTCTGCCAGGTCTCCGGCAGCGGGTTGCTCCACGGTGGACCCGGGAGTACCGCGCCCTCGGGCGCCCCGCTCCCCGGGATGATCCGGACCGGAGGAGGGCGACCACATGGCCAGGCCGAGCCGCCCGCACGCGGGCCGGGGACGAGGCGGTCGCCAGGCAGGCTCCGCCCTGCCGCTGACCTGGTGGCAGCACGACCTGCTGCTGGACTCACTGGAGCACCGCGGCACCGGCCGCCACGTCGAGCAGCTGTCCTGGCGCTGGTGCGGACCGCTGGACACCGAGCGGTTCACCGCGGCCTGGCAGTCCGTCACCGACCGGGAGACGGTGCTGCGCGCCGCCGTCGACTGGGAGCCGTGGCCGCGAGTGGTCCTGCACGACCGGGCCGCCGTCGAGGTCGTACGCCACCGGGCCGGCGGCGTCGACTGGGACGAGCTGGTGGAACGCGACCGGCTGCGCGGCTTCGACCTGCGCGGCCCCGGACCGCTGCGGGTCACCCTGGTCGACGACCCGGCGCCCGCCGCGCCCGCCACGCGCATGCTGCTCACCTTCCACCACGCACTGCTGGACGCCTGGAGCGTGTTCGTCCTCCTGGACGAGTTCTGCCGGGCCTATCTGGCCGGCGGCGCGCTGCCCGGAGGGGAGCGGCGGCCCGACATCCGCGACTGGGCGCGCTGGCTGGAGCGCCAGGACCCGGGCCCGGCACGGGAGTTCTGGACCCGGACGGTACCCGAGGGCGCGCCTGCCGTGTTGCCCGCCGTACCCGGCCCGGACACCCTGGAGAGCGGCTGCGGCCGCGCCGAGGTGCGCTTGTCGGCCCAGGAGGCCGAGCGGCTGTACCGCTGGGCCGCGGCCCAGGCGGTGCCCGACTCCAGTGCGCTGCAGGCGGTCTGGGCGATGCTGCTGTACCGCGGCGCGGGCCTGAGCGGCCCCGCGCAGGTCGGATTCGGCGTCACCGTTTCGGGGCGCGGCATCGCCCTGGAGGCCGTTGAGCGGCTGCCCGCGCCGATGCGCAACTGCCTGCCGATGTCCGTCCAGGTCGATCCGGCGCACCGGCTGGGGCGGCTGCTGACGGTGCTGCGCGACCGCGCGCTGGACATGGCGGCGTACGAGTGGGTCTCCGCCGGGCAGATCCACGAGTGGACCGGCCGGGCCACGGGCGGCGGGCCGCTGCTGGCGAGCCTGGTGGCCGTCGGAAGCGTGCCGCGCCCGCCGCGGGAGCTGCGCGCCGTGCTGGCCGACCACGGCGTGCGGATCGAGCCGCTGTACGCGAGCGGTGCGCACACCGCCTTCCCCGTGGCCCTGCTCACGCACCGCGGCCCCGACGGCTCGCTGACGCTGACCGCCGCACACGACCGGTCCCGGATGTCCGGAGCCGACGCGGTCCGGCTGGTGGGCCACTGCGCGCGGCTGCTGCGCGAACTGCCCGCCACCAGCGCCGAGACGACGCTCACCCAGGTGCTCGCCGTCCTCGAAGGGGACGAGCCGCCGCGGATCGCCCAGCGGCGCGGCTCGGCAGCCCAGCGGGCGGCCCGCTTCCGCCTTCACTCGATCGGTGAGCGAGCCGACGTCGAGCGGATCCCTAGCGGGTCTTGACACCGTGGAGCGACTCATCGTGAAGGAGCCGCCCATGTTCACCTACGACAACAGGCAAGATTTCCGGGAGGTCGAGATGTACTTCTTCGGCTTGGTCCCGATGGAGGTCGCACCGCCGCTGCGGCTGGCCGGCGTGGACGAGGACGACGCGGAGTTCCTCGAGGAGTCCGCCATCGTCCGCGGTATCGACTAAGGGCTGTCCGGCCGTCGGCCGCCCCGGCCCCCGGGTGGCTGCGCAACCCGGTGAACCAAGGCGGTCACAGCACTGGCGCCGCTCCGGCCCCGGTCGAGCGGTCTTTTGCACGCTGCCTGCCCGGACCCGGACCGCGTGGCGGACCGGTTCGGCCGCCGCCGGGTCCGCCCCCATGCGGGACAGCGCCGCCGGCGCCCCGCCGCGGCCGTCGAGCACCAGCGAAAGAAAGGAATCACCCGATGTCGCTGTCGAAGCAGCGCGCCGGCGCACCGCAGGTGTCGCCCTCGGTCGAGGCGTTTCTCAACAGCCCCGAGCACGTGGGCGTGCTCACCACCGTCAGGCCCGACGGGACGCTGCACACGGCGCCCGTACGGTTCACCTGGGACGGGAAGGCCGGCCTTGTCCGGGTCATGACCGTCGCCTCCTCGCGCAAGGCGCGCAACCTGCTGACCGGCCCCGGTGGCCGGGTGGCGATCTGCCAGGTGCAGGGCTTCACCTGGGTCACGCTGGAGGGCTCCGGCACGGTGGTGCGCGAACCTGGGCGGGTGGCCGAGGGGGTCAGGCGGTACGCCGAGCGGTACCGGTCGGCGCCGCCGAACCCGCCCGGCCGGGTGGTCATCGAGATCGAGGTCGACCGGGTACTGGCCCTCAACACCTGAGCAGTACCTGCGCACCACCGCAGCCCCGGCGCCCGGCCGCGCGGCGGCGGCCGTCCCGGCTGCGCCGCGCGGTCACCCGTATCGCGCGCCTACGCGGCCGGCGGGGGAGTGCCGTCCGCCCACAGCAGGCGGAAGGACAGCAGGGTCAGCCGCCACCCGGCGGGGGTGCGCAGGGCCTCGCCGTTGACGAAGGTGCCGGTGGTGAACAGCGGCGCGAGCACGCCCTGCGGCGGGACGTGGCGCGGGTGGTGCACCTGGGTGGAGATCAGGTTGGCGCGCAGGGTGGCCCGGTCCCCGTCCAGGACGACCACGGCCGGGGAGCCCAGGTGCTGGGTGGCGGCGAAGGACGACAGGGCCTTGCGGTGGAACTCGGCCATGCCCTCGGTGCCCTCGTGCCGGCTCATCGGGGGGAAGGCCACCACCGCGTCCGGGGTGAACAGTTCCGCCGCCCAGGCGTCGTCGGGCTCTTCGTCGTCGAGGGAGACCAGATAGCGGTTCAAAAGGGCCGCCACAAGAAGGCTTGCGGTGCCGGATTCCTCGAGGATTTCGGTGGAGGTCATCCTTGAGAATGCGCCTGGCCCGTCCCGTCCGGGCAACCCCGCCTGACAAAGATCTGACATTGCTGACGCTTTTCTGTCATTGATTGTCGAAGGTCTGTATCAATCACTCTTTACGCCCCGCACGGGCCCTCGTGATACTGGCCGAACACCAGTGGGAAGAGGCGGGATGAGCACCTTTGATGTAGATGCCATTGTTGTGGGAGCCGGGCCCACCGGACTCATGCTCGCGGGCGAGTTGAGGCTCAATGGAGCCTCGGTGACAGTCCTTGACAAACTTGCCGAGCCGATTAAGGAATCCCGGGCGCTCGGCTTTTCTGCACGGACCATCGAGGAATTCGCCCAGCGCGGCCTGATCGCCCGCTTCGGCGAGGTCGGCGTCATTCCGGTCGGCCACTTCGGCGGCGTCCCGCTCGACTACCGGGTGCTCGAAGGCGGCTCGTACGGCGCCCGCGGCATCCCGCAGGCCCGTACCGAGGGCGTCCTCGGCGGCTGGGCGCGCGAACTGGGCGCCGAGATCCGCCGCGGCGTCGAGGTCACCGGCCTGGCCCAGGACGCCGAGGGCGTGACGCTCACCGCGCAGGGCGCGGACGGCACCCTCACCCTGCGCGCCCGCCACGTGGTGGGCTGCGACGGCGCCCGCAGCATCGTGCGCAAGCTCGCCGGCATCGACTTCCCCGGTACCGAACCGGCCATCGAGCTGCGCTTCGCGGACGTGGCCGGCGTACCGCTGCGCCCGCGCTTCAGCGGCGAGCGCGTCCCCGGCGGCATGGTGATGGTCATCCCCATGGGCCCGGACCGCAGCCGCGTCATCTACTTCGACAGCGCCGAGCCGCTGCGCAAGAGCCCCGAGGCGATCACCTTCGAGGAGGTGGTCGCATCCTGGCAGCGCCTGACGGGCGAGGACATCAGTGGCGCCACGCCGCTGTGGGTCAGCTCCACCACCGACAACAGCCGCCAGGCCACCGAGTACCGGCGCGGCCGGGTCTTCCTGGCCGGTGACGCCGCGCACATCCACCTGCCCATCGGCGCGCAGGGCATGAGCGCGGGCATCCAGGACGCGGTGAACCTCGGCTGGAAGCTCGCCCTGGACATCCGGGGCCGGGCGCCCGAGGGCCTGCTCGACACCTACCACTGCGAGCGGCACCCGGTCGGGGCCCGGATCCTGACCAACACCCTCGCCCAGCGCATCCTCTACCTCGGCGGCGACGACATCACCCCGATGCGCGAGGTCTTCACCGAGCTGGTGGACAACCACGAATCGGTCCGCCGCCACCTCGCCGGCATGGTCACCGGCCTCGACATCCGCCACGACGTCGGCGCGGGCGACCACCCGCTGCTCGGCCGGCGCCTGCCCGACCGGGAACTCGTCGTCGACGGCGAAAAGACCTCGGTCTTCGCGCTGCTGAACGCCGGCCGCGCCGTGCTCCTCGAACTCGGCGGCGCCCACGGCCTGCGCGAGGCGGCCGCCGGCTGGGCCGACCGCGTCGAGGTGGTCCGCGCCGACCAGCCCGACTGCGACGCCCCGGTGGACGGCATCCTCGTCCGCCCCGACGGCTACGTCGCCTGGCTCGCGCCCGAAGGCGCCGGCTCCGAAGGCTTCACCGAAGCTCTCACCCGCTGGTTCGGTCCCGCCAACTGAGTGCCTTTCCGTCCCGCTCCGTCCGTACCCTCCACAGGAAGCGAAGAAGAATGCCTTTCATCTCCCTTGAGGACAAACACCTGACCGTCCTCAACCTCTTCACCACCGACGCGTCCGAGAAGCAGGACAGCCTGGTCGAGGAGATGCGGAAGATCGTCGACGCGGCCACCTACGACGGCTGGATGAACAGCACCGTGCACGCGGGCGTCGACAGCCTGGGCACCGCCAACTTCATCCAGTGGCGCAGCGGCGAGGACCTGGAGCGGCGATACGAGGGCGAGGAGTTCAAGCACCGCACCCTCCCCGTCTTCGGCGAGATCACCACCTCGATCAAGCTGCTGCAGAACGAGGTCGCCTACACGCTGACCTCGGGCGCCCTCGACGGCAGGGTCGAGGTCGGCCCGCACCGCGACGACTACACCGTCCTCGGCGTCTTCTCCGTGACCGACGACGGCCAGGACGAGGCCATCGACGCCCTCGGCAAGGGTCAGGACTTCTTCGCCGAGGTCCCCGGCTTCCGCTCGCACGTGGTCCTCAGGGGCCTGCGCGCCCGCGGCCTGGACGGCAAGTTCGTCGTCTCCTACTCGCAGTGGGACAGCAAGGAGGCCTTCGACTCCTACCGCAACCAGGCCCCGGAGCAGCAGTCCGCCGCGCGCCAGGAGGCCCAGAACCGCGTCCACGCCGTCTCCACCGGCGCCCCGTACATCAACTCGTACACCGTGGTGCACTCCCGCTCCGCCGGCGAGTGAACCGGCGCGCTCTCCACGGCGCGACGGGACCGCAATGCCCCGGACGCCCGGCACCCCGCTCAGGGCGCCGGGCGTCCCGCGTTACATGCCCCCATCCATGAGAAGGCGCACTGTGCACCCGCTCCGGCGGAATTCGAGAATTCCCCGTGCGGCGCCCTATCGCCAGGCGGGACCGTCAAGCCAGTGGCGAATTCAGGCCGCCACACAGGCCGCGTCCGCACCGCGCTCTCCCGCGCACACGCTGAGGAGCCAAACCTTATGCACAGCACGTTGATTGTCGCCCGGATGGCAGCAGCCTCGTCCGCCGATGTGGCAAAGCTGTTCTCCGAATTCGACGCGACGGACATGCCCCAGCGCATGGGAACGCGGCGCCGCCAGTTGTTCTCGTACCGGGGCCTGTACTTCCACCTCCAGGACTTCGACGAGGACAACGGAGGCGAGCTGATCGAGCAGGCGAAGGGCGACCCGCGCTTCGTCGGGATCAGCCAGGACCTCAAGCCCTTCATCGAGGCCTACGACCCCAAGAGCTGGCGCTCACCGGCCGACGCGATGGCCGCACGCTTCTACAGCTGGGAGGCGTCCGCGTGACCCGCCGACGCGTCGTCATCACCGGAATCGAGGTGATCGCCCCCGGTGGTGTCGGCAAGGAGAAGTTCTGGAACCTGCTGAGCGAGGGCCGCACCGCCACCCGCGGGATCACCTTCTTCGACCCCGCGCCCTTCCGCTCCCGGGTGGCCGCCGAGATCGACTTCGACCCGTACGCCCACGGGCTGACCGCGCAGGAGGTGCGCCGCCTGGACCGGGCCGCGCAGTTCGCGGTGGTCGCCTCGCGCGGCGCGGTCGCCGACAGCGGCATCGACCTGGGCGGGATCGACCCGCACCGCATCGGTGTCACGGTGGGCTCCGCGGTCGGCGCCACGATGAGCCTCGACGAGGAGTACCGGGTCGTCAGTGACGGCGGCCGGCTCGACCTGGTCGACCACGCCTACGCGGTCCCGCACCTCTACGACCACATGGTGCCGAGCTCCTTCGCCTCCGAGGTCGCCTGGGCCGTGGGCGCCGAGGGCCCCTCCACCGTGGTGTCCACCGGCTGTACCTCCGGCCTCGACTCGGTCGGCTACGCCGTCGAGCTGGTCCGCGAGGGGTCGGCGGACGTGGTGATCGCAGGCTCCTCGGACGCCCCGATCTCCCCGATCACGATGGCCTGCTTCGATGCCATCAAGGCCACCACCCCCCGCCACGACGATCCGCAGAGCGCCTCGCGCCCCTTCGACGGCACCCGCAACGGGTTCGTGCTGGGCGAGGGCACCGCCTTCTTCGTGCTGGAGGAGCTGGAGAGCGCCAAGGAGCGCGGCGCGCACATCTACGCCGAGATCGCCGGCTATGCGACGCGCTCCAACGCGTACCACATGACGGGCCTGCGCCCCGATGGCCGGGAGATGTCCGAGGCCATCAGCATCGCCCTCGGCGAGGCCCGCATGAACCCCGAGGCGATCGACTACATCAACGCGCACGGCTCGGGCACCAAGCAGAACGACCGGCACGAGACGGCCGCCTTCAAGCGCAGTCTCGGCGACCACGCCTACCGCACGCCGGTCAGCTCCATCAAGTCGATGGTCGGGCACTCGCTCGGCGCGATCGGCTCCATCGAGATCGCCGCGTCCGCCCTGGCCATGGAGTACGACCTCGTACCGCCCACGGCCAACCTGACGACGCCCGACCCCGAGTGCGACCTCGACTACGTCCCCGTCACCGCGCGGGACCAGCGGGTCGACGCGGTCCTCACGGTCGGCAGCGGATTCGGCGGCTTCCAGAGCGCCATGGTGCTGGCCAGCCCCGAAAGGAACCTCGTATGACCGCGTCGGTAGTGGTCACCGGCCTCGGCATAGCCTCCCCCAACGGGCTGGGTGCCAAGGACTACTGGTCGGCGACTCTTGGCGGAAAGAACGGCATCGGCCGGATCACCCGCTTCGACCCGTCGAGTTACCCCGCCCGCCTGGCGGGTGAGGTCCCCGGCTTCGTCGCCGAGGACCACCTGCCCTCACGCATCCTGCCGCAGACCGACCGGGTCACCCGGCTCGCGCTGGTGGCCACGGACTGGGCGCTGCAGGACGCGGGCGTCGACCCCGCGAAGATGTCCGAGTTCGACATGGGCGTCATCACGGCCTCGGCCGCGGGCGGCTTCGAGTTCGGCCAGGGTGAGCTGCAGAGCCTGTGGAGCCGGGGCAGCCAGTACGTCTCGGCGTACCAGTCCTTCGCCTGGTTCTACGCCGTCAACAGCGGCCAGATCTCGATCCGCAACGGCATGAAGGGCCCGGCCGGCGTCGTGGTCAGCGAGGGAGCCGGCGGCCTGGACGCCGTCGCCCACGCCCGCCGCCAGATCCGCAAGGGCACCTCGCTGATCGTCACCGGAGCCGTCGACGCCTCCATCTGCCCGTGGGGCTGGGTGGCCCAGCTGTCCACCGGCAAGCTGTCCACCAGCGACGAGCCCGCCCGCGCCTACCTGCCCTTCGACCGCGACTCCCGCGGTTATGTGCCCGGCGAGGGCGGCGCGATCCTCATCACCGAGGACGCCGACGCGGCGCGCGCCCGCGGCGCCCGCATCTACGGCGAGATCGCCGGCCACGGCTCGACGATGGACCCCAGGCCCGGCAGCGGCCGCGAGCCGGGCCTGCGCAAGGCCATCGAGCTCGCCCTCGCCGACGCGGGCGCCGACTCCGGCGACATCGACGTCGTCTTCGCCGACGGCGCCGGCGACCCCGGTCCTGACCGCATCGAGGCCGAGGCGATCACCGCCGTCTTCGGAGCCCGGGCCGTCCCGGTGACCGTGCCCAAGACGATGACCGGACGCCTGTACTCGGGCGCGGCCCCGCTGGACCTGGCCGCCGCCCTGCTCACCATCCGCGACGGGGTCATCCCTCCCACCGTGCACGTCGACCCGTGCCCGGACTACCTGCTCGACCTGGTCCTGGACCGGCCGCGCCCGGCACCGGTGCGCAGCGCACTGGTCCTGGCCCGCGGCAGCGGCGGGTTCAACTCCGCCATGGTCGTGCGCGCCGCCGAGTAGGGCGGCCTCGTCCACACGTACGCCACCACCCACGCAGCATCATGACGAAAGGGACTTCCACCATGGTCACCAAGGCGTTCACCCTCGACGACCTCAAGCGCATCCTGAAGGAGGCCGCGGGCGTGGCCGAGGGCGTCGACCTGGACGGCGACATCCTCGACACCGAGTTCGACGTGCTCGGCTACGAGTCCCTCGCCCTGCTGGAGGCCGGCAGCCTCATCGAGCGCGAGTGCGGCATCTCCCTCGACGAGGAGGCCGTCAACGACGCGCACACGCCGCGGACCTTCATCGACGTCGTCAACATGCAGCTCGCGCCTGCCACGGCTGCCTGAAGGGATCCGGACATGACCCAGCACGCCACCCCCAGGGTCGCCGTCGTCACCGGCGCCACCAGTGGCATCGGCCTCGCCTCGGCGCGTCTGCTCGCCTCGCAGAACCACAAGGTGTTCATCGGCGCCCGCAACGCCGACAACGTCGCCGCCACCGTCAAGGAGCTCCAGACCGAGGGCCTGGACGTGGACGGCGCGGTCGTCGACGTCCGCGACACCACCTCGGTGGACGCCTTCGTCCAGGCCGCCGTCGACCGCTTCGGCACCGTCGACGTCGTGGTCAACAACGCCGGCCGGTCCGGCGGCGGACCGACCGCCGACATCACCGACGAGCTGTGGCAGGACGTCATCGAGACGAACCTCAACAGCGTCTTCCGCGTCACCCGCGCCGTGCTCGGCACCGGCGGTATGCGGCACAAGGACCGCGGCCGGATCATCAACATCGCCTCCACCGCGGGCAAGCAGGGCGTCGTCCTCGGCGCTCCGTACTCCGCCTCCAAGCACGGCGTCGTCGGCTTCACCAAGGCGCTGGGCAACGAGCTGGCCCCCACCGGCATCACCGTCAACGCGGTCTGCCCCGGGTACGTCGAGACCCCGATGGCCCAGAAGGTCCGCCAGGGCTACGCGGCCGCCTACGACACCTCCGAGGACGCCATCCTCGAGAAGTTCCAGGCGAAGATCCCGCTCGGCCGCTACTCCACCCCGGAGGAGGTCGCCGGCCTGGTCGGCTACCTGGCCTCCGACACCGCCGCCTCCATCACCTCGCAGGCGCTCAACGTCTGCGGCGGCCTGGGCAACTTCTAGCAGTGCCCGCCCCACGCACCCCCGAACACCACCTGAGGAGAACCCGTCATGACCACGCGTGAGGTCGAGCACGAAATCACCGTCGGCGCCCCGGCCGCCGCCGTCTACCAGCTGCTCGCGGACGTGACCAACTGGCCGCGCATCTTCCCGCCCACCATCCACGTGGACCAGATCGAGGCCGAGGGCGCCGAGGAGAAGATCCGGATCTGGGCGACCGCCAACGGCCGGCCGAAGAACTGGACCTCGCGCCGCACCCTGGACCCGGAGGGCCTGCGCATCACCTTCCGCCAGGAGGTCCCGGCGGAGCCCGTCAAGCACATGGGCGGTACCTGGATCATCGAGCCGCTCGGCGAGGCGGAGTCCCGCGTCCGGCTGTTGCACGACTACAGCGCCATCGACGACGACGCGCACGACCTGCTGTGGATCGCGCGGGCGGTGGACAGGAACAGCACCTCCGAGCTGGCCGCGCTCAAGGTCAACGTCGAGGCGGCGCACGCCGCGGAGACCGAGGAGCTGACCTTCTCGTTCACCGACACCGTCCAGGTCGCGGGCTCCGCCAAGGACGTGTTCGACTTCATCAACGAGGCCCAGCTGTGGGCCGAGCGGCTCCCGCACGTGGCCGTGGTGCGCCTCGATGAGGACACCCCGGGCCTGCAGGAGCTGGAGATGGACACCCGCGCCAAGGACGGCTCGGTGCACACCACCAAGTCGTACCGGGTGGTCTTCCCCCACGACAAGATCGCCTACAAGCAGGTCACCCTGCCGGCGCTGATGACCCTGCACACCGGCGAGTGGACGTTCGTCGAGACCGACGAGGGCACCGCCGCATCCTCGCAGCACACCGTCAGCCTCAACACGGAGAACATCGCGCGCTGCCTCGGGGACGAAGCCACCGTCGCCGACGCCCGCGCGTACGTGCACACTGCGCTGTCCACCAACAGCTGCGCCACCCTCGCGCACGCGAAGGCCTACGCCGAGTCGAAGTCCTACGCCGAGTCGAAGGCCTCCTGAGGATGGCGCCCGACCTTGCAACGGGCGGTGCCGGGCCGGCACCGGGCGGCGCGGGCCGCCCGGACCGGTTCGGCACCGAGGTCCTGGTCGTCGGTGCCGGACCCGTCGGGCTGATGCTCGCCGCCGAACTCGCACGCGGCGGCGTGGACGTGGTCGTGGTCGAGAAGCGCAAGGCCCCGTCCACCGAGTCCCGGGCCTCCACGCTGCACGCCCGCACCATGGAGATCCTCGACGCGCGGGAACTGCTGCCCGACGTCGGCACGCCGCCCCACGAGCCGCGCGGCCACTTCGGCGGCCTCCCGCTCGACCTCACCCTGCCCAGCACCCACCCGGGCCAGTGGAAGGTGCCGCAGGCCAAGACCGAGGCGGTCCTGGAGGAGCGGGCGATCTCGCACGGCGTCGACATCCGGTGCGGCCACGAACTGGTCGCCGCCGGCGAGGTCGGCGAGTACGTCGAGGCCGAGGCCGTCGGACGGGACGGAGTCCTGCGGCTGCGCGCCCGCTACCTGGTCGCCTGCGACGGCGAGGACAGCACCGTACGGCGGCTGACCGGGGTGGACTTCCCCGGCCACGACGCCGGCCGGGAACTGCTGCGGGCCGACGTCGAGGGCATCGACATCCCCAACCGGCGTTTCCAGCGCCTGGAGCGCGGGCTGGCCATCGCCTGGCGCAACGACAAGGGCGTCACCCGCGTCATGGTCCACGAGTTCGGCTCGACGGCCGGCCCGCGCACCGCGGACGTCTCGTTCGAGGAGGTCGCCACCGTCTGGAAGCGGGTCACCGGAGAGGACATCAGCGGCGGTACCCCGCTGTGGGTGAACTCCTTCGGCGACGCCTCCCGGCAGCTCGCCTCCTACCGGCACGGGCGCGTCCTGTTCGCGGGGGACGCCGCCCACCGGCAGATGCCGGTCGGTGGCCAGGCCCTCAACCTCGGTCTCCAGGACGCCTTCAACCTCGGCTGGAAGCTCGCGCTCACCGTGCGCGGGCCGGCTCCCGAGAGCCTCCTCGACACCTACCACGAGGAGCGGCACGCGGTCGGCCGCCGGGTCCTGGCGAACATCCGGGCCCAGGCCCTGCTGCTGCTCGGCGGCCCCGAGGTGGAGCCGCTGCGCGCGCTGGTGGTCGAGCTGACCGGCCTGGAGGAGGTACGGGCCCACCTGGCCGGGATGATCAGCGCACTCGACGTGCGCTACCCGGTGCCCGGCCCCGCGCACCCGCTGCTCGGCGCCCGGCTGCCGCACACCGTCGTGCGGTCCGGCGGGCGCGAGCGCGGAAGCACCGCCGAGCTGCTGCGCGCCCGCGGCGGTCTGCTGCTCGACGTGGGCGGTACCGGCGTACGGGTGCCCGCCGGCTGGGCCGACCGGGTCACCGCGGTCGCCGGCGACCCGGAGCCCGGCTCGCTCCCCGGTGAGCCGGGGGCCGTTCTCGTACGGCCCGACGGCCACGTGGCGTGGGTGGGCCGGTACGACGACGGCGACGGGCTGGCCGAGGCGCTCGGCCGCTGGTTCGGCCCGGCCCGCCCACCGACCCCCTGAGCGTCCCCGGACCGGGGGCACGTCCGCACTCCCCCTGCGAGCGCGTCCCCACGTGTACGTCCGCACCCCGCCGCACACCCACTCACAACCCAGTCTCCAGTGATCCCCACTGTCAGGAAGGACAGCCCATGCAAGGGACCGAAGGGACAGCGGCGGACACCGACGTCATCGTCGTCGGCGCCGGCCCGACCGGACTGATGCTCGCCGGCGAACTGCGCCTGGGCGGAGCCCGCGTCGTCGTGATCGAGAAACTGGCTGCGCCTACCGGGCAGTCCCGTGGCCTGGGCTTCACCGCCCGTGCCATGGAGGTGTTCGACGAGCGCGGGCTGCTGCCCCGGTTCGGCCAGGGCGAGACCCTCGCCACCAGCCCCGTAGGACACTTCGGCGGGGCCCAGTTCGACTTCACCGTCCTCGAGGACGCCCACTTCGGCGCCCGCGGCATCCCGCAGGGGCAGACCGAGGCCGTGCTGGAGGGCTGGGCCGCCGAACTCGGCGCCGACATCCGGCGCGGCTGGGAGTTCGTCTCGCTCGCCGACGGCTTCCTCGACGGGGACCACGTCGAGATCACCGTCCGTACGCCCGAGGGCGACGAGCAGCGGCTGCGCGCCGCGTACCTGGTGGGCGCCGACGGCGGCTCCAGCCGCGTCCGCAAGGCGGCCGGCTTCGAGTTCCCGGGCACCGACGCCACCCAGGGCATGTACCTCGCCGACGTCACCGGCTGCTCCCTGCGGCCGCGGTTCCTCGGCGAGCGCCTGGGCAACGGCATGGTGATGGCGGCCCCGCTCGCCGAGGGCGTGGACCGGATCATCGTCTGCCCCGACGGCCGGCCGGCGCACGGCCGCGAGCGGACCGTCACCTTCGAGGAGGTCGCGGAAGCCTGGCGGAGCATCACCGGCGAGGACATCTCGCACGGCGGCGCCGACTGGGTGTCCTCCTTCACCAACGCCACCCGCCAGGCCTGCGAGTACCGGCGGGGCCGGGTGTTCGTGGCCGGCGACGCGGCGCACATCCACCTGCCGGCCGGCGGCCAGGGCTTGAGCACCGGCGTGCAGGACGCGGCCAACCTCGGCTGGAAGCTGGTCGCCGTGGTCCGCGGCGACGCCCCCGCGGCGCTGCTGGACACCTACCACGCCGAGCGGTGGCCGGTCGGCCGCCGCCTGCTGGCCAACACCCGTGCCCAGGGGATCGTCTTCCTCGGCGGCGCGGAGTCGGACCCGCTGCGCGAGCTGTTCGGCGAGCTGGTCCGGTACGACGACGTCAAGCGGCACCTGGCCGGAGCGGTCAGCCACCTCGACATCCGCTACGACCTCGGCGCAGGCGAGGACGCCCACCCGCTGGTCGGCCGCCGGATGCCACCGCGGCTGCTGGTCGGCGCCGACGGCGAGCAGCGCACCGCGCGGCTGCTGCACCCGGGCCGGGCCGTACTGCTCGACTTCGCCGACGATGCCGGGGCGCGCCGTACGGCAGCCGGCTGGCAGGGCCGCCTCGACGTGCACACCGTGTCCGCCAAGCCGGTTGACGGCCCGGACGTACTGGCCGGCGTCCCTGCGCTGCTGGTCCGTCCCGACGGGTACGTGGCCTGGGCCGGCGAGCCCGCGCAAGGGCTCGCGGCCGCGCTGGAGCGGTGGCTGGGAGCCACTTCCGCCTGACCCCCTCAGGGCGCCGCAGCCCCCGCCCCGCCGGTCGGACGGCGGGGCGGGGGCTGCGGCGTGCGGGGGGCGACGTACGGGGCGGGCATGCGGGGAGCCCCGGTTCCGCGTCGGGGGAAACGCGGTACCGGGGCAGTTCAGGGGCGGTGCGTCAGACCGCGATGGCCTCCACGACCGAGACGGCCGCGGCGGTCTCCACGACCCGCTCCAGCTTGAAGCCGGCCTTCGCCACCAGCTCCGCGTACTGCGACCGGGTGCGCTCCTTGCCGCCCACGAGCAGCAGCAGCCACAGGTCGACGAGCTTGCCGGAGTGCGGCTCGTCGCCCTCCGGGACCACCATCTCCACCAGCAGCAGCCTGCCGCCCGGCTTGATCGCGGCGCGCACGTTGCGGAGGATCTGCAGGGCCTGCTCCTGCGGCCAGTCGTGCACGATGTGCTTGAGGACGTACGCGTCCGCACCCGACGGCATCGGGTCGAACAGGTCGCCGTCGGCCAGGGTCACGCGGTCCGCGACACCCTGCGCCGCCAGGAACTCCGCAGCGCCGTTCGCGGCGATGCGCGGGTCCGAGAGGATGCCCTTGGTGTCGGGCGCGCTGTTGAGGATGCCGGCCAGCAGCCCGCCGTTGGCTCCACAGAAGTCCAGGACCGTGCCGAACTGCGAGAAGTCGTACGCGGCCACGACCGGTGCGGTCTCGGTGGAGGACATGTTGCCCATCCCGCCGATGAACACCGCACCGTATTCCGGATTCTGCATGAGGTATTCGAAGGCGCCCATTCCGCGCCGCTTCGGCAGGCTCGGCTCGCCGGTTCGCACCGCGTCCAGGAAACCGTTCCAGTCGTCCCAGTGCGTCGGGTGGCCCATCAGCACGCAGATGTCGCGCATCGTCACCGGGTGGTCGGCGCGCAGCGCGTCGGCCATCGGAGTCAGCGCCCAGAGGCCGTCGTCGTGGCGCGTGAACACGCCCTGGGAGGCGAGCAGGCGCAGCACCCGGCCCAGCGCCTCGGCGTCCGCGCCGACCTCGGCGGCCAGCTCTTCGATCGGTCGCGGACCGGCCTGCAGGGCCTCGGCCACGCGCAGTTCGGCGGCGGCGTACAGGGCCTGGGTCACCATGGAGCCCATGGCCAGTTCGAGCAGGGCGAACGGGGGCGGAGCCAGCTCCCGGACCTGCTTCTGCAGGTCCGCCCGGGTCTTCTCCGCGGCGCGGACGACTTCGGGGGGCGGCACAGCGGGCATGTGGTTCCTCCATGGCAGATGAGCGAGAACTCTGTCCCAACCGCCGGAAGGGACCCGTCCCGCCACGATAAGGAGGAGGAATAGACCCGCCCTGGAAAGCGACTTGTACGTATCTGGAGCGGGGCGGACGCCTCGCACGCCCCCAGGAGTTCCGCCGCGGCCGCCGTCCGGCGGCCGCCGGACGGCCGGCCCAGAACTGCTCGGCGGCCGCTCGACGTGGGCCGGAGACCGGTTCGTTCAGGGCGAAGTACTCGGCATCCTTGGCCCGGCATCGCGTTGCGCAGTCCGACGCCCCTGGAGGTCGTCCGTGTCCGTTCGTACCGAGCCCCCCTCGCCGGAGACCGGCGCGCCGTGTGCACCCTGCCCGCGACCCGCTGACGGAGCACGGCCTGAAAGAGCTGCCGTGACCACCGTCCCCGCCGCCCCGGCGGCGGCCCCGCCGCGCACCACGCACCGGCGGTTGCCTCGCGCGGGTGAGGAACGGACCTCAAGGATCGCCTGAGCGATCCTGCGGTCCCGCTGCACCGCCCCTCGACCCCCCTGGTCTTTTCTGATGATCTCAACCGTCTGTACGGAGGAATCGAAATGGCAAAGAGCGCGATCATCGTGGGCGCCGGGCCGGTCGGTCTGATGCTCGCGGGTGAGCTGCGGCTCGGCGGCGCGGACGTCGTCGTCTACGACAAACTGCCCGCCCCCAGCGGCGAGTCGCGCGGCCTGGGGTTCACCAGCCGTACCGCGGAGGTCTTCGACCAGCGCGGGCTGCTCGGCAGGCTCGGCGACATCCGCTGGGGCAAGCAGGGCCACTACGGCGGTGTCCGCATCGACTTCTCCCTCCTGGACGAGAGCCACTTCGGCATCATGGGCCTGGCCCAGTCCGTCACCGAGGACATGCTCGGCCGCTGGGTCGAAGAGCTCGGCGTCGAGGTGCGCCGCGGCTACGGCCTGATCACCCTGACCGAGACCGGGGACGGCGTGGTCCTCGGCTTCCAGGGCCCCGACGGGTACACCGAGGCCACCGGCACGTACGTCATCGGCTGCGACGGCGGCAAGTCCACCGTGCGCATCCTGGCCGACATCGACTTCCCCGGCGACGTGGCCACCCGCGGCATGTACCTGGCCGACGTCGTCGGCGCGGACGTGCGCATGAGGCCCATCGGCGAGCGCATCGAGGGCGGCGGCATGGTGCTGTCCGTCACCCTGGAGCCGGGTGTGGACCGCATCGTCATCCACGAGCCCGGCGTCCGCCCGCACCACGGCGAGGGCGAGCTGGAGTTCTCGGAGCTCGCCGACGCCTGGCAGCGCATGACCGGCGAGGACATCCACGGCGCCTCCGCCTCCTGGATGTGCGCCCTGACCAACGCCACCGGCCTGGCCGCCCAGTACCGCAAGGGCCGCGTCTTCCTCGCCGGCGACTCCGCCCACGACCACGCCCCGCTCGGCGCCCAGGGCGTCAGCGTCGGTCTCCAGGACGCCGTCAACCTCGGGTGGAAGCTCGCCGCCGTGCTCGGGGACCGGGCGCCCGAGTCCCTGCTCGACACCTACCACGCCGAGCGCCACCCGATCGGCGAGCAGCTGATGCGCGACGTGCACTCCATGTCGATGCTGTACCTCGCAGGCGAGGAGATGGAGCCGCTGCGCGCCGTCGTACGCGAACTCGTCACGCTGCCCGAGGCCGCCCGGCGGCTCGCGGGCCGCGTCTCCGGCCTGCACATCAAGTACGACGTGGGCGCCGGGGAACACCCCTTCCTGGGGCTGCGCCTGGCCCCGCACCGAGCCGTCGAGCGCGCCGACGGCAGCCGTACGAAGGTCGCCGAGCTCCTGCACGCAGGCCGCGGCGTGCTCATCGTCACGGACGGGGACGGCGGCCCGGCCGAACTCGCCGCCCGCTGGGCCGACCGCGTGGACGTCATCACCGGCGCCTGGGCCGACCAGGAGGCCGACCACCACGACGCCCCGCAGGCCGTGCTGGTCCGCCCCGACGGCTACATCGCCTGGGTGGCGCCGGCAGGCGGCGACCTCGAAGCCGCCCTCACCCGTTGGTTCGGGGCGCCCGCGGCCGTCTGACAGCCCGCCGCACGACACCCCGCCCCACCCCGCAGAGGGCCGGAACTGATCGGCCGGTACCTGCTGGTCTTCTTCGCCCGACCACCGCCGACCCGGCGCTGCCCCATGCGCGGCAGCTTTGATGTTTGAGGAGTAGGACATGGCAAAGGGCGCGATCATCGTCGGCGCCGGGCCGGTCGGGCTGACGCTCGCCGGCGAACTGAAATTGGGCGGCGTGGACGTCGTCGTCCTCGAGAAGCTCCCCGCACCCAGCGGCGAATCCCGCGGCGTGGGCTTCACCCGCCGCGCGGCCGAGGTCTTCGACCAGCGCGGCCTGCTGGAGCGCTTCGGCGACGTCGAATGGGCCCAGGGCCACTTCGGCGGGGTCCACATCGACTTCTCCAAGCTGGACGACAACCACTTCAGCGTCCGCGGCATCCCGCAGTTCCGCACCGAGGAGATCCTCGAAGGCTGGCTGAAGGAGCTGGGCGTCGAGATCCGCCGCGAACACGAGGTGCTCGGCTTCCGCGAGACCGAGGACGGCGTCGTCGTCGAGTACGAGGGTCCCGCAGGCCGCGGCGAGGAGAGCGCCGGCTACCTGGTCGGCTGCGACGGGGCGCGCAGCATCGTCCGCCGGCTCGCCGGCATCGACTTCCCCGGCTGGGAGCCCACCCGCGGGATGTACATGGCCGACGTCGTCGGGGCGGACGTACGCCAGCGCCCCATCGGCGAGCGCGTGCCCGGCGGCATGGTCATGGCCTTCAACCTGGAGGACGGCGTCCACCGGATCGTCATCCACAACGAGTCGCTGCGCCCGCCGGAGGACAGGAGCGGCCTCACGTTCGAGACCATCGCCGACACCTGGCGGGACATGACCGGCGAGCGCCTGCACGACGCCGAGGTCCGCTGGATCAGCTCCTTCACCGACACCACCCGCCAGGCCGCCCAGTACCGCAAGGGCCGGATCTTCCTGGCCGGCGACGCCACCCACATCCACATGCCGGCCGGCGCGCAGGGCATGAGCGTGGGCGTGCAGGACGCGGTCAACCTCGGCTGGAAACTGGCGGCCACCATCAACGGCTGGGCGCCCGAGGGCCTGCTCGACACCTTCCAGTCCGAGCGGCACCCGGTCGGGGAGCTGCTCATGCGCAACACCCGCGCCCAGACCAAGCTCTACCTCTCCGGCGAGGAGATGGAGCCGCTGCGCGCGGTCATGCAGGAACTCGTCCAGGACGTCGCGGTGGCCCGCCACCTGGCCGGCCAGGTCTCCGGCCTCGACGTGCGCTACGACGTCGGCTCCGGCAGCCATCCGCGGCTCGGCCTGCGGCTGCGCCCCGACACCCCGCTCAAGCTCACCGACGGCAGCCCCGCCACCGTGCGGGACCTGCTCAAGCCGGCCCGCGGCGTGCTGTTCGTGACCCCCGCGGCGGCCGGCTCCGACGCGCTGCGCGCCACCGCGGCGCGCTGGGGTGACCGGGTGGACACGGTCACCGGCGACTGGGCCGAGGGCGAGGGGGCCGCGTCGGACGCCCCGCACGCGCTGCTGGTCCGCCCCGACGGCTACATCGCCTGGGCCGCCCCGGACGAGGCCGGCCTGCATGAGGCGTTGGAGCGCTGGTTCGGAGCCGTTTGAGCGAGTTCTTCGGCGGTGATCTGCCGTCCGGGCCGATCTCCTCGTCCGAGGAACGCGAAGAGCGGCGGGGCAGATCGCACGCTTGAGGCAGCGTCCGCAGCGCGGCCCCGGCACCCGGGCGGCGCCGGCGCTGCACGGGACCGGCTCGGACGGCGCCCGAAACCGGTCCAGGACCGGTCTTCCACTCGGATCCGAGCACTGGTTGAGCGGCGGGACCGACCGTTGGCGGACACCACCTTGACCCCCGGGGACCAGGCCGGGCAGGCACACCGGCGGGGCCGACGCGTCGGCCCCGCGGTCCAGCCGTCCCCCGTCTCCTGAGCGGAGTGCTTCGTGACTAGCGGACGTATGGAAGTGTGCCTTGTCGGCGCCGGACCCCGCGGGCTGTCCGTACTGGAACGACTCTGTGCGCAGGAGCGGAAGTCCCCCCGCTGGAAGCAGCTGACCGTGCACATCGTGGAACCGGACCCACCGGGCTCCGGCCGGGTCTGGCGGCCCTCCCAGTCCCGGCACCTCCTGATGAACACCGTCTCCAGTCAGGTCACGGTCTACACCGACGCCAGTGTGGCCATCGAAGGGCCGCTGGAGGAGGGTCCGAGCCTGTACCAGTGGGCCAAGGCGCTGGGCCCCAGCGCTCTGACGCCCGGGGCGGGCGCGCCGTACGACGACGAGACCCTCGCCGAGGCCCGGGACCTGGGGCCGGACACGTACCCCACCCGCGCCTTGTACGGCCAGTACCTGACCTGGGTGTTCGGCCGGGTGACCGCGAGCGCGTCCGCGAACACCACCGTCCGCGTGCACGCCTCGCGCGCCGTGGCCCTGGAGGACGCCGAGCCCGGCACTGGACCCAGCGGGGCGCAGACCGTGCTCCTGGAGGACGGCACCCGGCTGACGGGCCTGGGCGCGGTGGTGCTCGCGCAGGGCCATGTGCAGGTGCGGCCGAACGACGTGGAGCGGGAGTTCGCCGCGTACGCCGCCCGGCACGGGCTGACCTACATCGCGCCGAGCAACCCGGCGGACGTCGACCTGTCCACCGTCGCCCCCGGCGAGACGGTGCTGCTGCGCGGCCTGGGCCTGAACTTCTTCGACTACATGGCGCTGTTCACGCACGCCCGCGGCGGGCTGTTCGAGCGCGTCGACGGCCGCCTGGTGTACCGCCCCTCGGGCCGCGAACCGCGGCTGTACGCGGGCTCCCGCCGCGGCGTGCCGTACCAGGCGCGCGGCGAGAACGAGAAGGGCGCACACGGCCGCTACCACCCGCGGCTGCTGACCACCCGTTTCGTGGCGTCCCTGCGCGCCCGGGTACGGGGCGGGGAGCCGATCCGCTTCGGCACCGAACTGTGGCCGCTGATCTCCAAGGAAGTGCGCACCCTCTACTACGAGACGCTCCTCGCGCGGCGCGCGGAGCCGGCCGCGGTGGCCGCCTTCGGGGAGGCGTTCCTGCAGGCAGGGGATGACGAGGCCGAGGACCTGCTGCTCGGCGCGGCCGGTATCGGCGACGACGAGCGCTGGAACTGGGACACGGTCGCCCGGCCGTACGACGAGCAGGTCTTCCGGGACCTGGCCTCCTTCCGCGGCTGGCTGCGCGGCTACCTCGACGAGGACGTGCGCCGGGCCCGGGAGGGCAACGTCAGCGGCCCGTTCAAGGCGGCCCTGGACCTGCTGCGGGACCTGCGCAACGAGCTGCGCCTGGCGATCGACCACGGCGGCCTCGACGCCGACTCGCACCGCGACGAGCTCGACCGCTGGTACACGCCGCTCAACGCCTTCCTGTCGATCGGTCCGCCGGCCTCCCGCATCGAGGAGATGGCCGCCCTGATCGACGCGGGCATCCTCGACGTGACCGGTCCGGGGCTGCGGGTGTCCACCGACCCCCTCGACCCCGCGGGCGCGGCCTTCATCGGCACCTCCCCGGACATGGCCGACCTGCGGGTGCGGGCCACGGTGCTGATCGAAGCCCGGCTGCCGGAGATCGACGTGCGGCGCACCGCCGATCCGCTCATGGACCGGCTGCTGGGCACCGGTCAGGCCCGGACCCACCGCATCGCGGGCGCGGACGGCTCGTCCTACGAGACCGGAGGCCTGGCCGTCTCGCAGCGCCCGTACCACCTGCTCCAGGGGCAGGGGGTGCCGCACCTCAGACGGTTCGCGTACGGGGTGCCCACCGAGGCCGTGCACTGGGTGACCGCGGCCGGCATCCGGCCGGGCGTGGGCTCGGTGACGCTGGAGGACTCCGACGCCATCGCGGCGGCGGTGCTGGCGCTGCCGGAGCCGCGCCCCGCGCTGCGGCTGCCCGGGACGCCGGCGGTCGCGGCGGGGCCGGCGATGTCCGGCAACGCGGGTGCGGGAGCGGTCGCATGAGCCGGGCCGCCGTCCGCACCGCGGGCCCGGACACGGGGCTGCTGTCCCCGGTCCGGGCCGGCACGCCCGTCGAGGCCGCCGTCGCCGACGACGGCTGGGTCCAGGCGATGCTCGACGCCGAGGCCGCGCTGGCCCGCGCCCAGGCGCGGTGCGGCACGGTCCCGCCGGCGGCGGCCGCCGCGATCACCGCCGCCGCCCGGGCCTCGGGCTTCGACACCAGGGAGCTGGCGCTGGCCTCGCGGGAGACCGCCAACCCGGTGGTGGGCCTGGTCGCGGCGCTCACCGCACGGGTCGCGGCCCGCTCGCCGGAGGCGGCCGAGTACGTGCACCGCGGCTCCACCAGCCAGGACGTCTTCGACACCGGCGCGATGCTGGTGGCGACCCGGGCCCTGCGGCTGATCGTCGCGGACCTCAGGGCGGTGGCCGACGCACTCGCCGGCCTGGCGGCCGACCACCGGGACACGGTGATGGCGGGACGCACCCTCGCCCTGCACGCCGTACCCACCACCTTCGGGCTGAAGGCGGCGGGCTGGCGCCAGCTGGTCCTGGAATCCATCGAGCGGCTGGAGCGGCTGGCCGAGGGCGGCCTACCGGTCTCCTTGGGCGGCGCGGCCGGCACACTGGCCGGCTACCTCCAGTACGCGGGCGACGGCGCCGACCCGGCGACCGTCCTGGCCGAACTGGTGGACGCCTTCGCGGACGAGACCGGGCTGGCCGCACCGGTGCTCCCCTGGCACGCGCTGCGCACGCCGGTCGCCGACCTGGGTGCGGCCCTCGCGCACACCACCGGGGCACTGGGGAAGATCGCCGTCGACGTGCTGGTGCTGGCCCGCACCGAGATCGGGGAGCTGGCCGAGCCGGCGGTGGCCGGGCGGGGCGCCTCCTCGGCGATGCCGCACAAGCGCAACCCGGTGCTCTCGACGCTGATCCGCTCCGCCGCCCTCCAGGTCCCGGCGCTGGCCGCCGTCCTCGTGCAGTGCCTGCCGCACGAGGACGAGCGGTCGGCGGGGGTCTGGCACGCCGAGTGGCAGCCGCTGCGCGAGGCGCTGCGGCTGACCGGCGGGGCCGCGCACACCGCCGTGGAGCTGGTCCGCGGGCTCACCGTGTGCCCCGAGCGGATGGCGGTCAACCTGGAGGCCACTGGCGGGCAGCTCGTCTCCGAGCGGGTCTGCGCCGTGCTCGCCCCGAGGCTGGGCAAGGTGGCCGCGAAGGAACTGCTGACGCGGGCGTCGCTGCGGTCGGCCGAGACGGCACGCCCGCTGGCCGCCGTGCTGGCGGAGTCCGACGCGCTGCGGGGGGTGCTCACGCACGCGGAGCTGACCGCGCTGCTCGACCCGGCCGGTTACACCGGTGCGGCCGGGCCGCTGGTCGACCGGGCGCTGGCCATCGGCCGCTTCGACGCCGACACCTGACTTGATCTTCGACCCCGGGACCCCGGGGTCGAAGATCAGGTCAGGCCGTGTCCGCGGAGTCCCGCCCGCCCCGCGCCCGGCTGTTCCTCCTGGACGGTCGAACCGACGCAGGAGCAGCGTCGATCTCAGACCGCCGGTACCGGAGGAACTCGGTCCACGGGCGCGGGGGCCAGGCGTCAGACGGTGCCGAGGCGGAAGCCGACGCCGCGGACGGTGACGATCCAGCCGGAGTTGCCCAGCTTGCCGCGAACGCTGCTGACGTGGGTGTCCACGGTGCGGCGCGACCAGGAGTTGCCCCACACCTGCTGGAGCAGCTGCCTGCGCGGGACGACGGTGTCGGGGTGCTGCGCCAGCACGCACAGCAGGTCGAACTCCTTGCGCGTGAGGGTGACCGGCGTGCCGTCGACGGTCACCTCGCGGGAGCCGACCTCGATGCGCAGCCGGCCGTGCCGGATCTCCTGGGCCGGGCCCGCGGCCGCCGCCGGCTGCCACTGCGTGCGGCGCATGACGGCCTCGATCCGGGCCATCAGCTCGCGGATCCCGAAGGGTCTGGTGACGTAGTCGTCCGCGCCCGCCTGGAGTCCGAGCACGCAGTCGATCTCGGACTCGCGGGAGGTGACGATGATGAGCGGCACCCGGCTGACCGACCGGATCGCCCGGCACACCTCCAGCCCGTCCAGGTCCGGCAGTTCGAGGTCGAGCAGAACGAGGTCGGCGCTGCCGTAGGCCTGCAGGGCCGCGCCGCCGTGGGTCGCCCTGGTACAGGTGTGGCCGTGTCGGCGCAGCTGGTGCGACAGCCCGTCCCCGGCGTCGGCGCCCACGACCAGGACGTGCCGACCGCAGACCGCGGGCGCCGGCCGGGGTGCGGCCCCGCCCGGTCCGTCGCGGGGCGACGTCTGACCGAGGGCGCCCGGTCCGGGCACGCTCTGGACGGGGCTCCTCTGGCCGGGGGGCCACGCACCAGGGGATCCGGGGCGCGGCGGCCACGCCTCCCGTACCGGCGCGGGGGCCCGCGGCTCATCGTGCTCGGGGTGCGGAGCGGACGTCTGGTGCTCCGGCAGTGCCTGCGCCTGAACCTGACTCATGCCTCCCCCGGGGGTCGTGGCGAGGCCGGCCCGGTTCGGCCGCCTCCCGCGCCGACGCTAGCGGTGTGCGGTCGAATCCTGGTGCAGGGCCGGTCCAGGTCCGCCCGGCCGCTCGCCGGTCCGGTCCGCGGCCGGCCCGTCCCCTACACCGCGAACACCTCGGTGGCGCCGTGGTTCGGGTCGCCCGCCCGCAGGTGCAGCTCGCCCGCCCCGGGCAGCATGACCACCGAGGCCACCGTCTTCTCCAGGCGGTAGATCCCGTGGTCGGCGATGCATACCGGCGGCCGGGACAGCACCGCGAAGTGCTCCTCCGCCGTGGCCTGTGGGTCGAGTCCGGCCAGCCCCTTCGTCACGGCCTCCAGCCGGTCGTCGGAGTTGACGCGGTCGGGGGCCGACTGCCGGTCGAGCGGGGTGAAGTCCTCGTGCAGGTAGTGGTTGGTGTGCACGGCCTCCCGCGAGGCGGGCTCGGTCACCCGCAGCTCGGTCCCGCACACCTCGGCGTACACCGCGCGCCGCCGGTCGCACAGCACCAGGTTGCGCGAGCTGGACAGGGTGAGCCCGGCCAGTATCTCCAGGGCCTCGTCCACGCTCCCGGCACGGTCCAGCAGGTGGCGGATGGTCAGGTACGGCGTGACGCCGGGCCGCCACAGGCCGTCGGTCACCAGGTTCAGCCCGATCGCGAGCCCGTCGCTGTTCATGCCGAGGTACCCGAGCAGGCCCGCGAAGCTGAGCACCGTCACCCGGCGCGGCCCGCCCGTCCGGGCCAGCGACAGCACCGCGATGTGGCTGTCGATGTCCGCGTTGAGGTCCACCGTCTGCGCCAGCACCGGCCGGGCGGCCGGCCCGGTGCGCGCGTACGCCGTGCAGTCCCCGGCGCTCGGCACCCCGGTGTAGCCCATGACCTCGCGGCGCAGCTGCAGCAGCCACGCCTCGTCCTCGGAAATCCCGGCCCCCGCCGCCAGCCCCGCGACCTCCTCGGCGAGGTCCGGGACCGCCGCCGTGATCTCCGCGCGGTACGTGGTGATCGACGGCAGCAGCCCGGCGAACGTCAGCGGCCGGTCGGCGAGGGGCTCCAGCCGCGCCAGGCCGTCGCGGAGGAAGCCGCGCAGCGGGCCGGCGAGTGCCGCCCCGTGGGTGCGGCCCAGCTCGAAGGGGGTGCCGGCGGCCCTGACGTACGCGACGCTCATGCGGAGGCGGCCGCCTTCTTCGGGCCCTGGGAGAGGGCGTCGAGCACCTGCGGCCACTCGGCGCGCAGGATGCTGTAGAAGACCGCGTCGCGGCGGCGTCCGCCCGGCATGTAGTTGAAGGAGCGCAGGGTGCCCTCCTCGGTGGCGCCGATGTTGCGCAGGCCCTTGCGGGCCTGGACGTTGAGCTCGTCCGTCTTGAACTCCACCCGCTCGGCCTCCAGCACCTCGAAGGAGTGCTGGAGCAGCAGCAGCTTCGCCCAGTGGTTGACGCCCTTGCCGCGGAAGTCGTGGCCCAGCCAGGAGGCCCCGATCTCCAGTCGGCGGTCCTTCTCGGCGAAGCTCAGCAGGCTCATGCTGCCCGCGACCCGGCCGCTCTTCCTGTCGCTGATCACGTAGACGGCGCGGCGGCCGGCGGTGTGCTCGGCGAGGTTCGAGTCGAAGAACGCCTCGAAGTCCGCGTCGTCGCCGACGACGACCGTGAAGTAGCGCCAGATCTCGGGGTCGAGGGCCACGGCGCGGATGCCCTCGCGGTCCGCCTCGCTGAGCGGGGTCAACAGGACGTGCTCGTTCTCCAGCGTGGTGGCGGCTTTCTCGGACCAGCTCATGGTGAGGGACTCCATAGGGCGAAGAGGGGATGGCAAGAGATGGGTGGGGCAAGTCTGGACAGCGGGTCGGCCTTTTCCAAGATCAGTCCGTCAGCACACGAAGTTTCTCCAACCGGCTGTGCACCACGTCGTGGTGGACGAGGAAGTCCTCGGGCTCGCGCGGGCTGCTCTGCACGCCCTCCTCGGCCAGGGCCTCGCCGAAGTTCTGCCCGTACTCCGCGGTGCGTTTGGCCGCCGCCTGCACCGCCCGGTAGGCCTGGTCGCGTTCGACGCCGGCCTCCAGCAGCTCCACCAGCACCGACGACGAGCACACCAGCCCGTTCGTGGCGGCGATCGAGTCCCGCATGCGGTCCTTGTCGATACGCAGGTTCTCCAGCAGGTCCGCGGCCTTGACCGTCTGGAAGTGCGCCACCATCAGCGCGTCCGGCAGCAGCACCTTCTCGACCGCCTGGTGGGCCAGGTCCCGCTCGTGCCACAGCGCCACGTTCTCGAGCGCCGTGCCGGCGTACCCGCGCAGCAGCCGCGCCAGTCCGCACAGCAGCTCGCTGCCCGTCGGGTTGGCCTTGTGAGGCATCGCGCTGGAGCCCTGGTAAGCCTCGACGCGCTGCTCCTCGACCTCGCGCACCTCGGTGCGCTGCAGCAGCCGCAGCTCCAGGGCGATCTGCTCGATGCAGGCACCCAGCACGGCCACCGCCTGGATCAGCTGGGCGTGCCGGTCGCGGGCCACGACCTGGCTGGGGGAGGGCTCGACGCCCAGTCCCAGTTGCTCGCACACGTAACCCTCCACGGCCGGGTCGATCAGCGAGTACGTGCCGACCGCGCCCGACACGGTGCCCACGGCGACGGCCTCGCGGGCGGCGGCCAGCCGCTGCAGGGACCGCTCGACGGCGAAGGCGTAGCCGCCCAGCTTGTGGCCGAGCGTGGTGGGCTCGGCGTGCACGCCGTGGGTGCGGCCCACCATCACCGTGTCCCAGTGCTCGAAGGCCCGGTCGACGAGCACCTTGCGCAGCCGCTGGGCGGCGGAGGTGAGCACGTCCGTGGCGCGGGCCAGGATGAAGCCGAGGGCCGTGTCGACCAGGTCGTAGCTGGTCATGCCCAGGTGCACCCAGCGAGCGGAGGACTCCGGCATCTGCTCGGTGTACGCGGTCAGGAAGGAGATCACCTCGTGGTCGCGTTCCTTCTTGATCTCCACGACCCGGGACGGCCGCGGGGCCGTGGCCGCGCGCATGTCGTCGAGGACCGCGGCCGGTACGCGGCCGAGCCGCACCTGTGCCTCGGTCGCGAGGATCTCCACGCGGACGTAGGTCTCGTACCGGTACTCGTCCGAGAAGAGGTGCGCCATCTCAGGCAGGGTGAAATGAGGAATCATGGGACAGCCTTCGTCGGTTGCGGTGGTCGTGGTCGGGGCCTCCCGGGCGTCAGAAGGCCGCGAAGTACTCGCGCTGCTCCCACTCGGTGACCTGGCCCGGCACCGGGGCGGCCTGCAGGGTCCAGGCCTCGTACCGGCGCACCTCGCTTTCCTTGAGCCTGGCCAGACAGGCGGCCAGCGGGTCGCCCAGCAGCCGGGCGGCCCGGCCCGCCGTGAACGCCTCCAGGGCCTCGCGCAGGGACTGCGGGACGGTGTCCGAGCCCTCGCGGGGCCCGTCGGCCGAGCCCCCGTCGAGGCCCTCGAGGCCGGCGAACAGCTGGGCGGCGATGTTCAGGTACGGGTTCGCGCTCGGCTCGCCGATGCGGTTCTCGATGTGCGCGCCGGCCCCCGAGCCGACCACGCGCAGCATGGCCGTGCGCGACTCCAGGCTCAGGCTCACCCGGGTCGGGGACAGGGCGTGCTGCGTGCCCAGGCGCTGGTAGCCGTTGACCGTGGGCACCGACAGCAGGAACAGGTCGCGCAGCCAGTCCTGCAGGCCCTCGGCGTACGCCTTGCTCGTGGGGGAGAGCCCCACCGAGAGGCCCTCGGCGCCGAAGACGTTGCGGCCGGTGGCGGTCTCCAGGACGGACTGGTTCAGGTGCCAGCCGCTCGGGTCCGCCCCGGCGATCGCCGGTTGCGACATGAACGAGGCGTGCAGGCCCCGGGCCGCGCACCAGCGTTTGGTGAAGACGCGGAAGAAGAGCATCGCGTCCGCGGTGTCCAGCGCCGACATGGGGTCGAACGTGGTCTCCACCTGCCCGGGGCCCATCTCGTGCTCCATCGACCGCACCGGCAGCCCCAGGCCGAGCAGGGCGAGGGCCAGCGGGTCGGTGACCGGGGCGACCGTGTCGTACGCGGCGTCCAGGTTGAACTGGTAGCCCGCGTTCATCGCGGCCACCCGCGGGGCCGGACCCTGCAGGCCGAAGCCGTTCCCCTCGTTGCCCGGCTCGTCGTCCAGGCGGCGCGCCAGGTACCACTCGACCTCCAGGCCGAGTACGGGCGTCAGCCCGCGGCCGGCGTAGCGGTCCAGCACCCGGTGCAGCACGTGCCGCGAGGACAGCGGGTGGGGGCGGCCGTCGCGCAGGTACTCGTCGCCGATCACCCAGGCCGTGCGCGCCCCCTCGCCGGGCAGCACCAGGAAGGTCAGCGGGTCGGGCACCAGCACGAAGTTGCCCAGGCCGGCGATCTCGTCGACGCCGATGCCGTGCTCGCCCCGGTAGTCCACCGCCGTGGTGCAGGCGGTGTCCTTCAGGAACGGGCCGGGGCTGTAGTTCATGCCGTTGCGCAGCACCCCGCGGAAGGTGCGGGCGGTCAGCGTCTTGGAACGCACCAGGCCGTGCGGGTCGCCCCACACCAGACGGACGAAGTCGATCCCGTCCAGCCCCGCCCCGATCCGCTCGGCGGCCGCCAGCCGGGCGTCGTCCCACAGCCCGTGTTCGGCGACGAACGCGTGGCTCCCGACGCCGCCCTCCGTGGCAGGGGTCGACCATGATCTGGAATACATGACGGGAGCGTCCTTTCGTCAGGAGGTCGACAGGGGGCGTGTCAGGGCGACGGGGGTCGTCCCGGGCCGGCCAGGGCGGCCCTCTCGACCGGGGTGCCGGTGACGGACCTCCAGTGCCAGGCCGAGTCGAAGGCCGTCACATCGGCCTGCTCCCCCTGCTCGGCGAGCGCGGCCGCCTGCTGCGTCATCCGGGCGATGAAGGCGGCCACCTGGTGCGCCGCGAGCATCTCCTGCTCGGTGTACGGCTCCCCGTCGGCGCGGACGATGCGCAGGTCCATGAATCCGTTGAAGGGCCGGCCGCACACCTCGACCGACTGGGGGCTGCGGATCGTGAAGCGCACCATGTTGTTGACGTGCCCGTGGTGGTGCTGGTCGGAGAAGTGGGCGATGTCGGGGATGGTGGGCGGCACGAAGTGGTCGCGCTCCAGGACCTTCGAGGTCCGCGGCAGGTTGCCGGCGATGAAGTGCCAGGAGTTGTACTGCATGCGCGAGGACATCGCCCAGGCGGTGTCGGCGAGCGCGGCGAGCGAGTCGCCGTAGTGCCGCCGGGCCTCCTGCGCGGGGACCACGCAGCAGAAGAAGTCCGTGATGCCCCAGGCGCTGATCTCGTCCCAGGCCTCCGCGCGCAGCGCGCGGACCAGCTCCGGCAGCGACCGGATGCCGCGGCTCATCGAGAAGTCGGCCCCGAACGCGGCGGTGGTGGCGGCGACCGCCTCGTACACGACCGCCTCCAGACCGGTGCCGAACTCGCCGTAGGGGCGGGCCAGCCAGGCCGGGTCGGCGTCGTCGGCGAGCCGCAGCCCGGCCAGCCGGTCGCCGGCCACGGGCAGCGTGGCGCGCAGGCGGTCGGTGACCTGCCGGTCCCGGTCCTCGGCCACCTCGCCGTACGGGGCCGCGATCTTCTCCACCTTGTGGATCAGGGCGCCGTGGATCTCGCGGTACAGCTGGACAGTGCGGGTCACCTCGGGGCGGTGCGCGCCCAGCGCCGTGGCCAGGGCCATCAGCGCGTCGATGCCGGCGCCGGGACCGGCCGCGGGGATCCGCTCCCCGCCCAGGGCCCCGTTGTAGTTGCGGCGGGTGCGCTCCAGCAGCCGGCCCACGTTCTCCGCGGTGAGCTGCGAGCCGTTGACCTCTTCGATGCGGCCGTACCCGGCCGAGCGGATGAGCAGGCCGATGCCCACGACCAGCAGGGCGTCGTGGTCCGACCACAGCTCCAGCGGCAGGCCGGCCAGGCTGGCGAACACGCAGTCCGGGTGGCCCGGCCACAGCGTCTTGCCCACGACCGTGTTGGTGTCGCGGAAGTTCGTGTACTGCTTGTCCTCGATGTAGAGCATGAAGGGGGCGGTGCGCTGCGCGCCCTCGGTCAGCTGCGCCAGCAGCGCCTCGCGGTCCTCGCGGCCCTGCTCCGCCAGCCAGCGGCGGCTGTCGGCCGCGTCGCGGTCGAACCGCTCCTGAGCCGTCGTCACCTCGCGCTGGTAGTCGTCCAGGTGCCGCAGGGTCCACGGAACCCGCAGCACGCCGGCGACCAGCGTGTGCTGCTTGGCGAGCGGCTGCTGGGAGGGGACGCGGACGACGACCCGGCCGCCGGTGGTCAGGCCGATCTCACCGAGGAACACGGTGCGCTCCACGGGGTCCGCGACGGCCCCGGCCGGTTCGGATGCGTCTGCGGACAGGCCGGCGACGACCTTCAGCGCGGCGGCGTCCGCGGTGCGCAGGGCGCGCTCCTGGACCTCCGCGGGCACGTGTCCGTCGAGCGTGAGCAGGATGTCCAGGGCCGCGCGCAGGTCGGCGGCGGCCGAGGCCTTCCGCCATACCCGGGCCAGCAGCCCGGGGAACCCGGCGTCCTCCTCGCGTACCCGGTCCGGCTTGGGCGTGGCACCGGCCGCCAGGCCCAGGCGGCTGGGCCGCCGGCTCTGGCGCTTGCGGGAGTTGGCGGCTCGACGGGAGCTTTCGCGGTCTACGGGCGCGGTCATGCGGTACCTTCCCCGGTGAGTGCGATGTGGCTCCACATCGCGTCGTCGGTGGGCGTCCAGTCCTCGTCGACGTAGATGCAGTCGACCGGGCACTCCAGGACGCAGACGGGGCAGCCCGAGCACAGCTCGGGGATGATCACGACGTCGAGCCCGCGGTCGAAGATCGCGCCGAATTGTTCCGGACAGCCGCGCAGGCAGCTGTCGCAGGTGATGCACTCGGACGTCTCGATGCGGCGCGGGGGCTTGGTCCAGTTGTCGGCGCGGCTGCGCGTGGCGATCCGCAGGTCCCGCCCGGACGGCACATCTGACGAAGCGTTGCTTTCCACGGGCATGGGACCCCTTAGGCGTCGTGTCGATGACGGCTCGAACGGACGCTTCGAGCATCCGGGGTTCCTCTCGACCAACTCCTGAACCCCGGTCGGGGCGTGCTGGAGCGTCACACCCGGGACGCCGTCGCATTGGCCGGGCGGGAGCGTTCCGTGGAACCGACGGCTCCGGATCGCCGGCGTCGCTCAAGCCGAGCGCGATGCGTCCACGGCAGGCTGCTGATGGATCTACACGTTGTGAGGTGCGTAATGGACACAGCAATGGAAAGGGCTGTCGAGTGCATTCGGGAGCATTACGGTGAGCCCCTGGCCCTTGCACGGATCGCAGAAAGCGCTCTGCTCAGCCGGTTCTATTTCACGCGGCTGTTCAAAGAGGAGACCGGGCTCACCCCCGGCAGGTTCCTGGCCGCGGTCCGCATGCACGAGGCCAAGCGGCTTATCGAGAAGACCTCGATGAGCATCACCGAGGTTTCCTGCGCAGTCGGATACAACAGTCTCGGCTCGTTCACGAACTACTTCACGGCCAGCGTCGGAGTGTCCCCCAGCCGGTTCCGCCGGCTGGCGCGGGACGGCGGGGACGGCCTGCCGGTAACGGAGCCCGGCCCGTGGTCGGAACGGGGCACGGTCGGCGGAACCGTCAGTCTGCCCGAGGGCCATGGGAACGCGCGCGTGTTCCTGGGTGCCTTCGCCACGCCCGTCGTCCAGCACCCGTGTGTCGCCTCGGCCGTCTTCGACGTACCGAGCGGCCGGCCGTCCTGCTACACCCTGAAGAACGTCCCCGAGGGGAGTTGGCACCTGCTCGCAGTAGCGGTGGCCGACAGCCTCGGGCCCGACCGGACGGCCCGCCGGACCCCGCTCGCCGGGGGGCGCGGCGTGATGCCCGTGACGGTGACCGCCGACGGCGTCACGAGCGCGGCGGTGCGGCTGCGCCCGAGCCGGCCGACCGATCCGCCGGTCCTGCTGGCGTTGCCCGAGCTCGTGCCCCCGGTCACCTTCGTGCCGGCCCCCGGGTGTCCGTCCATCACCCCGCCTCAGGGCGCCGACGACCAGCCCCGGGCCGCGGGCCACCTCCGGCTGGTGTCCACGGCGCCGGTGCCGTGACGGGCGTGCCCGCAGTTCACGGCATCATGTCCTGCTTGGTCTTGAGCCCCTCGGCGAGCAGGCTCCATTCCTTGCCGATGCGCTCGGCGATCGGGGCGATGACGCCGAGCCAGTGAGCCGGAACCGCGTCGATCAGCTCCCGCCAGCCGTCGTCCGGCTCGGCGGCGTGCAGCTGCATCCAGCGGAGGAACTCCCGGCCGCCCGCGGTGTAGCGGATGGTGGGATCGGCGGCCATCTTCGCCGCCACCGTCGTCCAGGCCGGAATCTCGTCGGTGCTGTTCCTGCGCTGCGGCGCGCTGTTGATGCTCGGTGCCACCCGCAGCGGCACATGGGCTGCGCCACCGGAATCCGCGCCGCCGGGAACCGCCGGGGCGGGCCGCGACGGTTCCCCGGACAGCTGTACGGGGTGGACGGATCGCAGGGGCTGCGCCGCCGCGTCGGGTGTCCGGCGGCCGCTGCGCCCGGGGCTTTCGCCGCGCCGCAGCCGGGCGCTCACGTCGTGGACCGTGCCGAGCGACACGTCGGTCTCCCGGGCGACCTGACGGAGCGGGGCGTTCGGGTGCTCGGCGATGTACTCGGCGGCCCGCAGCCGGCCCTCGCCCGGGCCCACCGGACGCCGCCTGCCGTCCCGGCCGATGCGCTTGCCGTCGAGCGGTGTTCCCTCACCCGACTTCTCGCGCAGCGACGCGATCGTCTTCGCGCTCAGCCCGGTGATGCGGGCGACGGCACGGTCGGACCAGTCCGGGTGGGAACTCAGGACACGCTGGGCTCCGGACACGCGGTCGGTCTTCGACAGTGGCAGTCCGTGCGAGCTGTTCGCCTTCATGGCGATGACGAGCGCCTCGGAGTCCGAACAGTCGACGAAGCGCGCCTTGATGCTGGTGTCGCCGCGCAGCCTGGCGGCTTCCAGTCGGTGCAGGCCGTCGATGATGCGGTAGCCGTCGATCCGGACCAGAATGGGCGGCAGCTCCGCCGAGCCGGCCGCGTCGACGAGAAGCTGGATGTGCGCGGCGTCCGTGCCGCTCTGGCGCAGGGACAGGCCCGCCGACAGAGCGTTGACGAGGACGTCGCAGGCGGGAAGCTGCTCGAGGTTCTTCAGATCGAATTCGCTGCGGGCCGACGCGTCGACGCCTTCCGTCCTGACGGAGCCGAACGCGTTCGTGATCAAGATGGCCTGCGCGCTGCTCTGAGCCATTCCTTCACTTCCTCTCTGCTGCCGCTGCCGATGAGCGTCGCAGGAGGGGCTCTAGCTGCAGTTGAGGGGAGATTGAAGTTTCCTGGAAATGCAGGACAGCGGGTGTCCGCCGGACCGGCGGACACCCGCCGCGGCAGCACCGCGGCGACGGCCGGCAGGGCGGCCGCCCGGAGTGCGAGCATCCCTGCGGGCCACGAGGCGGACCGTGCGGCGAGGCGGCCGAATACCTTCGCGGTGAGCGTGCCGGGGAAGACGGTGAACCACAGCGCGGGTAAAGGGGTCCCCGTCTGTGATATCAGGAGGGTCATTCCGTTCAGTAGGCGTCGGCCTGCCGGGTTTTGAACGATGGCCGCCGCTTTACGCAAACGGCTATTTTATTGCCGTTATGACTCTCCGCGGAAGCGGATGTTGCATCTGCCTACTTTCCTCAGTTGAACCCGGAAATCCATGAAGGTGGCTATGAAATCATTCGTGAATGGTTCGGCGAGCACGGGGCGGCCGGTGATCGGGATCTGTGCGCGGACCGCGCCGGTCACGTTCCAGGGCAGCGACATGGTCGTCAGCTTCGCGCTCCAGTCCCACCTGGCCTTCCTGACCGCGGCGGGCTGCACACCCCTGCTGCTTCCGCTGCTGCCCGGCGTCGAGGCCATGGCGGACCGGATCGACGGCCTGCTGATCCCGGGTGGCCCCGATGTGGATCCGGCGCTGTACGGCGAGGACCCGCGCCCCGGCACGCGGGCGATGACCCCGGACGCCGACCGCGCCGAACTGGCGCTGATCCGGGCGGCACTTGACGCCGAGCTGCCCGTGCTGGGCATCTGTCGCGGCATGCAGCTGCTCAACGTGCTGCACGGAGGCACGCTGCACCAGCACCTGCCCGAGGTCACGGGCCACGACGGCCACCGCCCGGATACGCCGTCCTTCACCCTCGGCTCCCACCCGTTGAAGCTGGAGCCGGGCAGCCGGATCGCCGGTGTCCTCGACGAGGACGCGCCGGTGACGGCCTGCCATCACCACCAGGCCGTCGACCAACTCGGTGCCGGCCTCACCGCCACCGGCTGGGCGCAGGACGGGACCGTCGAGGCCATCGAAGTCACACATCGCCCCTTCGCCGTCGGCGTGCAGTGGGAAGCGGGATTCACGCCCGACCAACGACTTCATCACGCACTCGTGCACGCTGCCGGACGCTGACCCGCAGGTCTTCGGCGATCACCGGACGTGCCCCCCGGGGCGAGGTCGTGCCCGGGTCCGGCACCAGGCCGATGTGCTGCCCCGCGACATCGTGGCCGACGTAGTGGTCCCCGTCGGTCTGCGGCTCGCTCATCGGTTCATTCCGACTCCAGCAGGTTTCGAGCCGCTTCAGAGACCCCCTTGCCACGCTGTGTGCGCCGTGCATCCAGAAGGGGTATCCATGAAAAAGCTCGCATTGGCCACTGCGGTGATCGTGATCGGCCTGTCGGTTCCGGCCGTCACCCCCGTGGCGGCGGCCGAGGGGGCTGCCGCGCCGGCCACGGGAACAATCGCCTGGTCGCCGTGTCCTGACATCGACCCGAACCTCGGCGCGTTGCTCAAGGGCCTGGAGTGCGGCTCGGTGGAGGTCCCGCTCGACTACGCCCGGCCCAGCGGTCAGAAGATCAAGCTGGCGCTGACCCGCGCCAAGCACACCGTCACCGACGACCAGTACAAGGGCGTCGTGCTGCTGCACCGCGGCCAGTGGCCCGGCCCGATCAGCCGCGACATGCCCACCCGGTACGCCAAGGGCACGACCGGGCTGGCGAAGGACGTCGGTGCCGCTTACGACTGGATCGGCTTCGACCCGCGCGGCGTCGGGGGCAGCGAGCCGGCGATCGTGTGCGACCCGTCCTACATCAACCCGGTGCTGGCCGACCCCGTGCCGAAGACGGCCGAGGACGAGCAGAACGCCGTGGCCAAGGCCGAGGCGTACGCCAAGAGCTGTGGTGACAAGTACGGCGACCTGCTCAACCACTTCACCACCAGGGACTCGGCGCGCGACCTCGACCAGATGCGGATCGCGCTCGGCCAGGAGCAGATCACCTACTACGGCATTGACTGGGGCGGCTACCTCGGCTCGGTCTACGCGACGATGTACCCGACCCGGGTGAAGCGCATGGTGCTCGACAGCGTGCCCAGCCCCAGCGGCGTGGGGTACCAGAACCAGATGTCCAAGAACATCACGTCCGAGCACAACGGCGGGATCTTCTTCGCCTGGGTCGCCAAGTACGACTCCGTCTACCACCTGGGCACGACCGCCGACGAGGTCGAGGCGAACTACTACAAGGGCCAGGACGCCCTCCGTGCGGCGCCGGTCGACGGCAGGATCGGACCGGGCGAGTGGGCGAACGTCTTCGAGCAGGTCGTCTACCGCAGCTGGACCTGGGTGAGCCGCGCGAAGATACTCTCCGACTTCGTGGTGCGCGGTGACGCGACGGCGCTGCGCGCCGACTCCCCGACCCCTGGCTTCCCGCAGCAGAACCGCGTCGCGACGACCAACGCGGTCAACTGCACCGACGGCCGGTGGCCGAAGGACTGGACGGTGTGGAGCGCCACCCTCGCCAGCCAGTACGCCGCCGGGAACCATCTCCTGACCTGGAGCAACGGCTGGTACAGCGCGCCGTGCGCCTTCTGGCCGGCGCAGGCCCAGGCTCCGGCGCGGGTCGGCAACGGCAGCGCCGACGTCCTGCTGGTGCAGCCGCAGTACGACGGCGCACACGGGATGTTCGGCGCTCTCGACATGCGTATCCGGTTCCCCAACTCCCGTCTCATCATGGAGCTGGGCGGCCACAACGTCGGCTCGGCGCTGTCGGCGAACAACAACCCCTGCCTCAACACCTACGTCAGCGACTACCTGAGGGACGGCACCCGTCCCACCTCGTTGTGGGGCATCGACGCCACCTGCCAGGCGCCCGCGGACCCGGTGCCGCCGACGCCCTGATCCGTCGCCGGCCGGGCCCCGCATGATCACCGTGCGGGGCCCGCCGTATGCCGTCAGCGCGTTGCGGAGGCCGGTCAGTGCAGGGGGCGAACGCCGTGCGCTCGCCCCCTGCACTCCATCTTGATCATGCGTTCCGCAGACGTCTTCTCCAGGTTTGCCCGGTGTTCGCGGTTGCAGCGGTGACCAAGACCGTGATGCCGGCGGCCACGAAGGCCGCGGGCCCGCGAGGTCGCACAGCGCGCCCATGACGAGGATGGACACCGCCACGCCCGAGGGCAGCAGCGTGGCCCGCAGCGCCACCACCGGCAAGAGCTCCCCGTCGGATGCCGCGGCTCGGGCGACGACGTCGCGTACGCCACCGAGGTCGCCGAACACCTGGGCGTACCGCCATCAGCTCCTCGGCCTGCGCCCCGAGGGCTTCCCCTGGATCAAGGTCAACGGGCGTGAGCTGACCGGGACCACGGTCCTCGACCTGGACGCCTCGGTGATACCGGCCCACAGCGACAAGGAAGGCGCCGAGGCGAACTTCAAGGGCTACGGCCACCACCCGCTGCTGATGTTCTGCGACAACACCGAGGAACTCCTGGTCAACCGGCTGCGTCCGGGATCGGCCGGCTCCAACACCGCGGACGACCACATCGAGGGAGTATCGAGGGTCTGCGGCAGCTGCCCACCCGACGGCGCCGCCGCGTCCTGTTCCGCACCGACGGTGCGGGCGCCACCAAGGAGTTCCTCACCTGGATCACCCGCGGCGGCGGCAACACCCACATCTGCTAGGAGTACTCCGTCGGACACACCCGGGACGAGGACTTCTGGACAGCCCTGGCCAAGGTCCCCGCGAAGGCATGGACATCGGCCCTGGACGCCGACCCTGTTGCCCATTCGCTCAGCGTGACCGTGCGGACCGATGCGCTCAGTCCTGTCGGCTGCGGGATCGACATGAAACGGACGCGCGGAATCAGATGCGCGACGCGCCCGGTGACTCGGCGTCGAATGGGCAACAGGGCCGAGGCCAAGGGCAAACCGCGCAAGGACGCGGACCTCGCCGAGATCACCGGCATGCTCGACCTGACCGGCTGGCCCGACGGGATGCGGGTGATCGTGCGCCGCGAGCCGATCCACCCCAAGTACGCACGCGAGCTCAAGCCGCACGAGAAGAAGACCGGCTACCACTACCAGGCCATCGCCACCAACACCGAGGGCGGACAGCTTCAGTTCCTCGACGCCCGGGCCCGCTCGCACACTCACGTCGAGGCCGGCATCCACCGGAGCAAGGCCCTCTCGCTGAACCTGATGCCCTCCAAGAGCTTCGCGATCAACCAGGCCCGGTGCACCCTCCTTGCCCTGGCCATCGACCTCGCCCGCTGGTTCCAACTCCTCGCCGTCCAAGGGAAACTCGCCCGCGCCGAACCCGCCACCCTGCGCAACCGGCTCCTCGACGCTCCCGCGAAACTCACCGCACACGCCCGCCGACGCGAACTCAAACTCGACCCCGACCGGCCCGCCACCGCTCACGTCCCTCCATGCCTGGAACGCGGTCCAGGCCCTGACCGACCCCGACTGACCGCCTCCCGATCGCCCCAAGATCCGGAAGGAGGAGACCCGCAGGACCCCCGGCCCGTGGAAGCCGACGACCACCCGCGACGACACACCTCAACGCCCGGCAGACCACCTCGGGCCGGCGCGCGCACGTGAATGATCGAGGCCAGGATGGTGGCGCCTGAACCTGCCGTTCAACTGTCGAATTCGCGCAGTTGAACAAGGTGGATCGGCTCGATCAACCACGCGAAAAATCCGTGAACTTGACAGAGCGGAGCGCTCAACGGGAACGTTAATGTCCTCGGTTATCGATACATCCCGAGGAGGTGAAAAAGATGAAGACGCTTCGCCAGTGGAACGCTCTGCGCTCGCAGCGCAAGGGTGGTGTCCGTCCGGCCGGTACGCACTTCAAGTGGGCTGCCTGATCGGTCAATCTCTTTTCCTGTGGAGGGTCATATGGCCCTCCACAGGAGGGGTTCCGGGCCGTAGAAATCTATGACCATGGTAATCGAGGTGGAATCCAGTGCATCGATGGAGTTATGAGTGCTTTGCCGTCGACCAGAAGACCTTGAGTGGGCTTGTGGATCGTTTTATGGCCCCCGAGTCAGGGCGGAAATTGCGCGATCCGTTGACCGATGGGGAACGCGCCGAACTGCGTGAGGAGATCGCGGGACTGCGGCATCCCAGGGTCATTGACGAACTCTGTGCGCTGGCGGCGACTCACCCTGGTGCGGATGTCCGCTTGTCGGTGCTTGAGGGGGTCGAGCCGTTCCTGGCCACTCATCCCGCGACGCGGGAGTTCTTGGTCTGGCTGCTCGGCGATGACGAGGACTTCGTCGTGTTCTCTGCCGCGAAGATCGCCGGCCGGCATGGCATCGGCGAGGCCTATGACGAACTGGTGCACATCACCGGACCGGCCGAGGCCGGTTTGTTCCGCAGCACCAAACCGGTAGGCATCGGCGCCGCCATCGTGGCCAAGGCGATGGACCAGATACTGGGTGCCGAGGATCGTGCGGCCCGCCTGGAACTCGAGCGGGAGCACGCTGAGACCGGGAAGCTGCCGCGGGGAACCGCACTGGGTGAGCACTGGGACTACGACCCGGAGAACCTGCCACGTCCTGTCCCCGACGGCATGGTGCGCATCCCGGCGTCGGAGTTCGTCGTCGGAATTGGCATGAACGACGTCGTTCATCCGCTGTATGACGTGGATGACGCGGTCCCCAGGCAGCGACGCTACTTGCCCGAGTTCCTCATCGACCGGTACCCGGTGACCAATCGGCAGTACGACGAGTGGGCACAGAGCCCAGCGGCCGCCGAGCACGACCTCTGCCACCCCGATGAGCCTGAGGACAAAGATCACCGCCGCGGGATCGTCGGGGATACCCGGTTCGGCCCCGACCACCCCGCGACCGGTGTCGACTGGTTCGACGCCCATGCCTACCTCGCTCACCTCGGCAAAAGGCTGCCGACCGAGCTGGAGTGGGAAAAGGCGGCACGGGGCGAGAGCGGATCTTTCTATCCATGGGGTGACGATTTCGACCCGGACGCCTTGCGGTGGTTCGGCGCGTCGTTCGGTGTGCCGCAGAGCCTGGAACACTGGCGCGACACCCTGAGCACCTTCGACGAGAAGACTCCCGAGGTCACCACGGTCCCGGTCGGTTCCCACCCCAAGAACGTCAGTTGTTACGGGGTCGCGGATCTGGTCGGAAACTGCTGGGAGTGGACGGACACCAACTTCTTCACCCGCGACCGGATGAAGCCGATGATCTCCGGTCGGCCCCGTACCGAGTGGGCGACGGCCGAGGAGACCTCGGTGGTCATCCGTGGCGGTGCGTGGACCTCTATGCGGGAGCAGGTCACGACGTTCTTCCGAGGCAAGGATCTCTTCACGGACCGGCATAACGAGATCGGATTCAGAGGAGTGATCCGGTGAGTGCGACGCAGCGCGTTCCGCGGTTCCGGTACGACGGAACGGTGACGGAGGAACAACGCGCCTTCTACGAGCAGTACGGGTTCGTGATCTACCGGGGTGTGTTCGACGCGCAGGACGTCGAGGTCATCCAACGCGATGCCGAGCGGCTGGAACGCGACACGCTCGACGGGAAAGTACCGGCCGAGCATCGCGATCGGGTGATCAAGCCGTCGTACGACGAGAAGGGCCGGGCGACCCTGCACCGGCTGCCCTATTTCACGCTGCACAGTGCGCACACTCGAGAGCTGATCGAACGACGGAAGCTGGATGCACTCGGCCCCGGTCTGCTTGGACGGCCGACGTGGCGGTTCGAGGACGCCATCGACGGAGCCGTGTGGCAGATGAAACGGGGCAAGCGAAGCTCGTACAGCGCGTTGGACTGGCACCTCGACTTTCCGCACGATCTCCCGGTGACACCGCTGGTGAACGTGGGCATCTACCTCGATGCCGCCACCATGCGCAACGGCTGCCTGGTGCTCGTGCCCGGATCCCACCGGTATCCGCCACGGCGGCTGGAGGCCGTGAGTCTTCCGCTCGAAGCCGAGGCGGGTGACGTCATTTGCCACACCTACAACATCCTCCACCGTTCTGGGCCGGTGCTGGACGACACCAGCCGGGCGACGCTGTACGTGTACTACTCCGCGGGGCAGAAGCCCTCGGCGGGCACGGAGTACAGCCACCGGGCGGGCGAGGATTTCGCGAAAATGATCACCGGAGCGGAGGTCGGCGCGCGATGACCACGACCGAGCAGTTCTCCCTCGAGCCTGTCACCCCGGAAGTTCCGTTCGAGGTCATGCGGATCGCCGGCTGGACCGAGGGGACGGCGCAGGAGCGCGACGCCCTGCTCCGCGGCTATCTGCGCACACTGGAGCGGTTCACCGACCCCCAACTGCTCGGGGAGTATCTGGCAGTCGGCCTGCTGCACGAAACGCCCGAGATACGTCGGCAAACCCTGGCGGCCGCCGTACGGCTCTGCCCGGACGTGGCGGCCGAGGCCATCGGGTGGGCGCTGGCCGACCCGGACGAGACCGTGCGGGGGCCCGCACTCGCGTCCCTGGCCGGGAATCCGTCCCTCCTGTCGGCAGGCGGCTCATCGGCACTCGACGCCCTGCTGGCCGTGCTCGGCCGGTCGCCGGAGCAGATCGCCGCGGGCGTCGGCAACTATGTGACGGTGGCGGACGCGCACGCACTTGCCTCGGCACAAACGCTGCTCGCCGATACGGCACTGGCCGACGTGGTCCTGGGCGATCTGCCTGTCCCGCTGTCGGCCGACCGGTTGCCCAGTCGGCTCTCCCGGGGCGGGATGCGGCACATCCCGTCCGGACGGCTGTGTCGCGGGACGCACCCCGGCCAGGAACGCTCCTGGGGTGACCCGGCCGAGCCGACGGTGGGTGAGGTCGTTGTGGAGGGCTTCTACTTGGACACCTGTCCGGTCACCAATGACGAGTACGACGAGTTCGTCGCCGATGTCGGTGTGCGGGGCCACCTGTGGTGCCATCCGGACGAGCCGAGGAACACCGATCACACACGCTCCACCGTCGACGATCCGCGCTGTGCCGGCGATCACCCGGTGACCGGGGTCAGTTGGTACGACGCGGTGGCCTACGCCGACTGGTGCGGCAAGCGGCTGCCCACCGAGGACGAATGGGAGCGGGCCGCGCGGGGGGACAACCATCGTCGTTACCCCTGGGGTGCGCAGTTCCGGCCGGATCTGGTGCGGGGCCTGCACTCGGTCCTCGCGTGGGACGGTACGAGCGACCTGGACCGCCGGGCGTGGCTGCATCGGCTCGCGGACCTGCACATCGGAGAACTGTCCGCGCTGACCGGCCCGGTGAATGACCTGCCGGGCAACGAGTCCCCGTTCGGGGTCCGGGACATGTGCGGCAATGTATGGGAGTGGACGTCTTCCCGGTTCCTGGACGGCCTCCCGATCGAGCCGCGCTTCGGCACGATGGATCCGGGCGACCTGTGGGGTGAGTGGTCGGCCGAGGTCAGTGTGCGCGGCGGGGCGTGGAGCTCTCCTCCCGCGCTGCTCACCGCGGTGAGCCGGGCAGGAAAGACGTTGGTGACCCGAAGCCCGGAGATCGGGTTCCGCTGTGCGGTGAGCGAGTCCGAGGCGCGGAGGCATAACCAAAATGCAGCGAATTGAGCGGATGCTGCCCAAGAGCTACACCCGCTGTCTCGCCAACCCGGACTTCCGTCGGCTGCAGCCCGGCTTCTTGGTCTCCTTCCTCGGCGACGGCATGAGCTTCGTCGGTGTGACGTGGCTGGCCATCGAACTTGCCGCCCCGGCCGACCGGTCCATGGTGGTAGCGCTGGCCGTCGCTGCATACAGCCTCCCTGCCGTGATCGGCTCGCTCACGCTGGGACGCTGGCTGAGCGGACGCAACGCCAGGAGCCTGATCCTGGCGAACTCGCTCCTGCGCGGGGCCGTGTTCGCACTGATCCCGGCGCTGTACTGGATGGGGCTGCTGGACGCCCCGACCTACATCGTCCTGCTCGCGTTCTCCTCGGTCCTGCATGTCTGGGGGACCGCCGGTCGGCAGACGTTCGTCGCCGAGACCCTGCCGGCACAGGACCGCCTGGCCGGTCACTCGCTGGTGGGCAGCCAGGAGCAGTTGTCGTACATCGCTGGACCACCGCTGGCCGGTCTGGTGTCGGCAGCCTTCGGGCCGGCCGCGGTGCTGGCCGGTGACGCGGTCAGCTATCTGTACCTTGCCCGCGTGACGGCCCGGGTGCGCGGCGACAGCACGGTCGGCAGCCGTCCCGCGATCCCGTTGCGGCGCAGCGGCAGGACCCTCGCCCGCCACCGGGACTTGATGGGCCTGCTCGCGCTCACGTTCGTGTTCTACCTGCTGTACGGGCCGATCGAGGTGGCGGTCCCGATTTTCGTGGTGGAGCGGATGGGCGCAGATCCCACCGTGCTGGGGTGGATCTGGGGTGCGTTCGGTATCGGCGCAGTGATCGGGGCGCTGCTTGCTGGATCGCTGCGGCGGCTACCGCTGTGGCCGACCGTGCTGGCCATCGTGGCTGGTTGGGGGCTGGCGATCCTCCCCTTCGCACAGTTCGGCACGCTCGCCGCGGGAATCGCGGGCTTCGGCCTCGGCGGGCTGATCTACGCGCCGTACGGGCCGGTGACGATCACTTTGTTGCAGCGGAAGGCGCCCGTCGAGGAGCTGGTGAGCCTCAGTGCCTTCCGCAGCGCGATCCTGGTGATCGCGACTCCGCTGGGCGCGGTGCTCGGCGGGCTCCTGGTCGGCGCGTTCGGGGCAGCGGGCACGATTCGCATTTCCGGCCTGGCCACCGTCGGCCTCGCTGTCCTGGGCGTGATCTTGATCCTGCTGGTACCGCCGCACCGACACCGCGGGGCGCCGGAGGAACCCCAGGAACCCCAGGTGTCCGACCGACGGCACGTCGATCAGGCCTGAGCGGCCGTTGGTGTGCCTGCGTACCACGGTGAGCGACCTCGCACGGTTCACCCGCCCTTGAGTCGGGAGCACGACAAACCCATATCAGGTTGCGAGGTCAGCGCACGGCGCCGTGACCTCGGCATCGTCATTCTCGGCGCCGGAGACAAGGACCTGTGATGAAACTCGGGCATGACGAGATGCGAAGCCGGTTCGAGCGGGCGCGGGCCGTCCGGGTGGCCACGCTCGACGAGCGCGGATGTGCCCATGTGGTGCCGGTCATTTTCGTGGTTGACGGTGACGTCTTCTACTCACCGACCGACAAGCCGAAAGGCCGAAATCCCCGGCCCAAGCGGCTGCGCAACCTGGACCACGATCAGCGGGTCACGATCCTGGCCGACTGCTACGACGAGGACTGGCTCAAGGCATGGTGGGTACGGCTGCGCGGCACCGGCCGGGTGGTCGGCGAGAGCCCTGAGCGCACGCATGCGCTCGGCCTGCTGGATCGCAAGTACGGGCAGTTCGATGGTCCCCGGTACCTCAAGGACGGCGGACCGGTGCTGGCGGTTGACGTCAAGGACTGGCTCGGCTGGGCGTACAGCGATCGTTCCGCACAGGCTGCGGACGTCGGCCGTCGGCGGCCGTGGCGTGACCGGTTGCGTCGGCGCTCGGGGTGACCCGGCGTGTTTCCGGTGCTCGCTGAGTCAGCGTCCGCTGCGATGTCGCCGTCGGCGACATCGCGGATTCCACCCGTGCTTGACCGGAGCTGAAGGGGGACTTGCCAGGCTGCCTGAGCGAGGCATCCGTCGTTTCTGGAAGGGCGAACATGGAAGCAATCGAAGTTCCGGTCCTGATCGTGGGTGGCGGCGGATGTGGTCTGTCCGCCTCTGTTTTCCTGTCCGACCAGGGCGTCGATCATCTGCTGGTGGAGCGGCACGCGGACACGTCGAGGGTGCCGAAGGCGCACTACCTCAATCAGCGCACGATGGAGATCTTCCGCCAGCACGGGATCCGCGATGACGTCCTCGCGGAGGCGGCGCCGCTGGACAAGTTCGGCAAGGTGCGCTGGGCGACCACGTTCGCTGGTGACGGGCCGCTGGACGCTCGCCAGATCCATGAGATGGACGCCTTCGGCGGTGGCGAACTGACGGAGCGCTACGGGGCGGCCGGGCCGGAACTGCCCTCGAAGCTGCCGCAGATGTGGCTGGAGCCGATCCTGCGTCGTCACGCGGAGCAGCGCAGTCCGGGGCGGATCCTCTTCGGCCACGAGGTGATCGACTTCTCCGACGAGGGCGACCACGTCGTCGCCGAGGTGCGCAACGTCGAGACCGGCGAGGTCATCACGGTCAAGGCGCAGTACCTCCTCGGCGCCGATGGCGGCCGCTTCGTCGGCTCCAAGGTCGGCATCGAGATGCAAGGCCCGCCCGGCAACGTCAACACGACGACCGTGTACTTCTCCGCGGACCTGTCGCAGTGGTGGGAGGAGGGCACGCTCATCACGCACTACCTCAGCCCGGAGGACCCCGACCTCTCCGTCAACCTCATCGAGATGGGTCCGAGCTGGGGCAAGGCCTGCGAGCAGTGGGGCCTGCACATGGCCCCCGGCCCGGCCGGCCGCTGGGACAACGAGACGGTCGTCGACCGCATCCGTGAAGTGCTGAAGGTGCCGGATCTGGAAGTGACCGTGCACAAGATCACGGACTGGATCGTGAACGCGATCCTCGCCGACAAGTACCGGGTCGGCCGGGTGCTGATCGCGGGCGACGCCGCGCACAAGCAGCCGCCCGCCGTGGGCCTCGGCCTCAACACCGGCATCCAGGACGCGCACAACATCGCCTGGAAGCTGGCCGCGGTACTGACCGGCAGCGCGCCCGAGAGCCTGATCGACACCTACGAGTCCGAGCGCCGGCCCGTAGGCCGCGAGAACGTCGACTGGGCGGTCTCCGCCGCTCAGCACCACCAGGTGGTCATCGACGCCATCGGCGGCGGCCACAACATCCCGGCGGGGCGCCGCGGGCAGCGTCTGGCGGCGTACTTCGACCCGTCCCCGCTCGGCGACACCGTGCGGGCGCGGGCCCTGGAGATATTCGACACCCACCGCGGCGGCTGCCAGTCGTTCGAGATGGAGATCGGCTTCGCCTACGAGGAGGGCGCGGTCATCCCCGACGGCACCGAGCGCCCGGCCCGCGTCCCCATGCGCGACGAGCACACGCCGACGTCGCGCCCCGGCCACCGGCTGCCGCACGCCTGGATCACCCGGGACGGCGAGCGCCTGTCCACCCTCGACCTGACGGGCAGGACCGGCTTCACGCTGATCACCGGCCCGGAGGGGACGGCGTGGAGCGAGGCGGCCGCGCGCGTGGCGGCGAAGTTCTCCGTCCGGATCAACGCGGTTCGCATCGGCGACGGCGCCGAGTACGCCGACGTGGACGGCGGTTGGGAGGCCGTCCGGCAGATCACCGGTGGCGGCGCGCTCCTGATCCGTCCCGACCAGCACGTGGCCTGGCGCAGCACCGGCGCCGGCGAGGACGCGGAGCAGGCGCTGACGGAGGTCTTCGCCACGATCCTGGACCGCTGATGCGGTCAGGGATCCGATCGGAGATCCGATCCCTGACCGGATCTTCTGGGTTCCGCGACGAAGACCGCCCGTTCCGCGACGCGGAACGGGCGGGACGAGAAGGGGCCGTGCCCGGGCACGGCCCCTTCCGTGCGCCCGTAAGCCGGCGCACTCATGCCGATTCCACCGGAGTGACCACTTCGGGGTCACTCCAGTGGAATCGGGCTCACACTCCGGCTGCGACCGGGGCGGCGGCCGCCGCCTTCTTCACGACGGGGAGGATCTGGTCGACGGCCCTGCGCGAGGTCATCATGCAGACACCGACGCCCACGCCGTCGTACACCGCACCGCACACCGCGAGTCCGGGCTGGGTCGCCACGGTCTCTCGGATCCGCCGCACCCGGTCCACGTGGCCGACGGTGTACTGCGGCAGGGCGCTCTCCCAGCGGCTCACGCGGGACGCCACCGGGACACCGGTCACGCCGGTGGCCTCGGCGAGCTCGGCCGTCGCCAGCGCGACCAGGTCGGCGTCGTCGAACTGGAGCAGGCGATCCTCGCCGAACCGTCCGAGCGAGCAGCGCACGATCTCCACCTCGCCCGCCAGGTGCGGCCACTTCACCGTGGTGAACGTGACCTCCTTGACGGCCTTCCCCTCCTCCGCCGGCACCCGGTAGCCGGCGTAGCCGCGGCCCGAGAGCCCATTGGGGAACGCCGTGCGCGGGTAGGCGAGCGTCACCATGGCCACGCTGGAGTACGGCACCTCGGAGAGCGCCGAGACAGCGGAGGACGTACCCGGGACCCCGGCGAGCAGGCTGCCCGTCGGGCCGGCCGGGGTGGCGATGATGACCGCGTCGGCGTCGATGACCTCCGAGCCGGTGGCCGACCCCACGGTCACCTGCCAGCGGTCACCCTTGCGCGTCAGGTCCCGGACGGGGGTCCCGGTGCGCAGGGCCGTGTCCGGCGCGGCGTCCAGCACCTGCTGGACGATCGCCGCGGGCAGCGTGCCGAAGCCGCCCTCGAGGGTGGCGACGCTCACCGGCGGGGGCTTCTCGCCCTCCTGCAGGGGCGGCACCAGCGAGCCGGCCGCGTCCGCGAGCGAGATGTGATCGCGGGACGCCCTCGCCAGCGGGGTCAGGGTGGCTTCGAACGAGAGGTCCGAGGCACGCCCGGCGAACACACCGGCGAGGAACGGCTCGACGAGGCGGTCCACGACCTCCTGGCCGAACCGCCCGCCGACGAAGGACGCGACCGAGATGTCGCCATTCAGGTCGAACGAGGGCAGCACGAGGTCCTGCTGCGCCCGCTCCAGGCCCTCGGCGGACAGCACCCCGGACCGGGCGAGGCCGTCGATGTCACAGGGCACACCCATGAACTGACGGTCGGGCTGGTGCCTGATCGTGCCCCCGGTCCAGATCGCCGACGCGGTGACGGGGCCCGCCGACATAATCTGCTCGCCGAGTCCCGCCTCCTTGATCAGGCCGGTGGTCTTCCTGCGGTTGGCGTACAGCGACTCGGCGCCCTCGTCGACCGCGACTCCTGCCACGTCGGAGACCAGCAGCTTTCCGCCCAGCCGGGTCGAGGCCTCGAGGAGCGTCACGCGCACCGGCTCGTTCCGCAGGTGGAACGCCGCCGCCAGTCCCGAGATCCCGCCACCGACGATGACCACGTGGGGCTTGCCGCTCGCCCGAGCCTGTTCGCTCCCAGTCATTCCACCAGCTCCTTCATGGTTACGGTGTCGTAAGGCCCGTACGGTCGGCGCCGAGACAGGCCGTGGGCAGTCTGGCCGAGCGCCCCGGACCCCGGGTGGAGGGCGCCTTGAAGGCGGGCCGGTCTTTCGCGATTGCTCGCCGGTCGGCTGTTCGACCGCGGGCTTTCGGCGTTTGAACAGGGTCGTTCGACGGCAACATCGGAGGTGCCCGGGCATTTGCGTTTCGTACCGTGAACGTATTAATTCATTGCTTAAAAACCGGGCGCACGATGTTCCGCTCGCCGCCTCCGCGTATCCGGCGAAGTGGCGTTCCGGAGGCAGTGGAACCTGGACCCCTCACGAAAGGGAAAAACGTGCCGTTCGAGAAGGTCGCGCTCATCACGGGCGCCAACAAGGGCATCGGATTCGCCATTGCGCGGCAACTCGGCGAGCAGCGGATCACCGTTCTCATCGGCGCCCGGGACGAGGTGCTCGGCAAGCAGGCCGCCGACGCGCTGGCAGACGAAGGCGTCACGGCCGTGCCGCTCCGGCTCGACGTGACGGACCCGGCCTCCGTGGGGGAGGCGGCCCGCGAGATCGAGCGGCGGTTCGGGCGCCTGGACATCCTGGTGAACAACGCCGGCATCGCGGGCGGCTTCACCGGGACGCCCAGTGAGGCGACCGCCGTCGACCTGCGGGAGGTCTTCGAGACCAATGTGTTCGGGGTGGTCACCGTGACCCACACGATGCTGCCGCTGCTGCGCCGTTCCCCTGCCGGCCGCATCGTCAACCTGTCCAGTCACGTGGGCTCGCTGACCCTGGCCTCGGCTCCGAGCGGTCCTCTGGCGGGCCTCAGCATGATCGCCTACCAGTCCTCGAAGACCGCCCTGAACGCGGTGACGCTCGCGTACGCGAAGGAGCTGCGGGAGACCCCGATCAAGGTCAACGCGGCGCTCCCCGGAGTGGTGGCGACCGACATCAACCACAACCGCGGGTTCCGGTCCCCCGCCGAGGGCGCGGAGATCGCCGTCCGGCTCGCCACGCTGGACGAGGCCGGCCCGTCGGGCCAGTGCCTGTCCGACGACGGCCCCGTTCCGTGGTAGCGCGCAACGTCACCATCCCGCGAAGGACCTCGGCCGTTCGCGGCCATCACACCTGACAGCCGGGCCGGACGAGGCCTGACGGGCACACGACATGGAGGCAGACAGTGGCGGTTGCAGAGACGATCCTGGTGACGGGCGGCACCGGCCGGCAGGGCGGGGCGGTCGCCCGCGACCTGCTGCGGCGCGGTTTCTCCGTGCGCGCCCTGGTCCGCGACCCGCAGAAGGCGCAGGCGCGGGCGCTGGAGGAGGCGGGCGCGGTCCTCGTCCGCGGTGACATGGACGACGAGGCGTCGCTGGCGGCGGCGACGGAGGGTGTGTACGGGGTCTTCAGCGTGCAGACCTTCCGCGGCCCCGGCGGCGTCGAGGCCGAGATCCGCCAGGGCAAGGCGGTGGCCGACGCCGCGGTGCGGGCCGGGGTGAAGCACTTCGTCTACAGCTCGGTCGGCGGTGCGGACCGGGACACCCGCGTCCCGCACTTCGAGAGCAAGCTGGTGGGCGAGCAGTACCTGGCGACGCTCGACCTGCCGGCCACGGTGCTGCGGCCGTCGATGTTCCACGACATCCTCCTCGACATCGCCCCGCGCGCGAGGCAGGGCGAGCTCGTCCTGGCCATGTGGCTCGACCCCGGGACCTCGGTGCAGGTCATGGCGACGAGCGACATCGGCGCCTTCGCCGCGGACGCCTTCGAGAACCCGCAGGAATGGATCGGCCGGACGGTCGACATCGCCAGCGACGAGCTGACCGGGCCGCAGATGGCCGCGGCGTTCGAGGCCGTCTCCGGCATCCCGACCCGCTTCCAGCAGCTGCCCATCGAGCCGCTGCGCGCGGGTCGCCCGGACCTGGCCAACATGTTCGACTGGTTCGAGCGTGACGGTTTCCAGGCCGACCTGACCGAACTGCGCAAGAACAGGCCGAACCTGGTCTCCGTGGAGGCGTGGCTGAAGGACAACTGGACCGCCCCGGCGGTCGCGGCCCGCGGCTGACGCCCGGGCCGGCCGTGGTGGACGCCGGGGCTCAGACGAAGATCGGGTTCCGGGTCCGGGTGCGCTTGAGCTCGAAGAACCCGTCGGTCCCGGCCACCGCGAGCACGCCGTCCCAGAGCTTCACCGCGGCCTCCCCCCGCGGTGTGGGCGTCACCACGGGTCCGAAGAAGGCCACGTCCCCCACGGCGACGACGGGGGTGCCCACATCGGTGCCGACGCGGGCGATGCCGTCGTGGTGCGAAGCACACACCGCGCTGTCGAACGCGTCGGACCCGGCCGCGTCGGCCAGCGCGGGATCGAGGCCCGATGCGGCCAGGGCCGCCTCGTAAGTGGCCCGCTCCCTGGGCGCCTTCCCGAGGTGGAACCGGGTGCCGAGTTCGGTGTAGAGCCGGCGCAGCGCCCCGGGTCCGTACGTGTGCTCGGCGGCGGCGCAGACCCGTACCGGCTCCATTCGCAGGGCCAGGTCACGGTGCCAGCGCTCGTCCAGGTCCGCGCGCCCCTCGTTGAGCAGCGTCAGGCTCATGATGTGCCAGCGGATCTCCAGGGGCCGTCGCTCCGCGACCTCAAGGACCCACCGGGATGTCATCCACGCCCAGGGGCAGGTCGGGTCGAACCAGAAATCCACCGGGGTCGGGGTGTCGTGGGCCAACGTCGGCCTCCTCAAGGCGATTGCGAGTTCGCGGTCGGCACAGCCTGACAAGCGGGGTCGGATTCCCGGTCGAGTGTTAGTGGAGGTGGGCTCCGTTCAAACGCGAGAATTCCCCGGTTGAACATGCTTGTCAATAGTGTGAGAAACTTGGTCGGTTGCGGCGGAGAGAAGCGTCGAATTATCGTCCGGAATCCGAGAAAAGACACTCTGAGGGGAAAGCGATGTCCGCTTCGGCCGAGGTCCGCGACCAGTCGGATTCTTACGCGCTGCTCGAATTGATTCAGGGTGCCGTCATCACCCAGGCGATCTCCGTCGCAGCCCGGCTCGGCATCGCCGACGTGCTCGCCGACGCGCCGCTGTCCGCCGAGGACATCGCACTGCGGGTCGAAGCCGACCCGCGGGCGACCCACCGGATCCTGCGCGCGCTGTCCGGCCACGGAGTCTTCGCGGTCCGTCCGGACGGGCGGTACGAGAACACGGCGCTGTCCGGCAAGCTCCGCGAGGACGCCCAGGACTCGATGCGGAAGTTCGCCCAGCTGATGAGCCACCCCCTGCTGCACGAGGAGTGGGGTCACCTGCTCACCACCGTGCAGACCGGCGAGGCCAACCTGCCCAAGCTGCGCGGCATGAGCACGCTGGACTTCTTCCACGCGAACCACGCCTACGCCGCCGCGTTCTTCCAGGCGTTCGGCAAGGTCTCGGAGTCGGAGACCGACCCGGTCCTGGCCGCCTACGACTTCTCCCGGTTCCGCACCGTCGTGGACGTCATCGGCGGCCGCGGCTACCTCCTGGCGGGGGTCCTCCAGCAGGCGCCGAACGCCAGGGGCGTGCTGTACGACTTCGAGATCGCGACCGTGGACTCGGCCTCGCTCTTCGAGGAGGCCGGCGTCGCGGACCGCTGCACCGTCGAGCACGGCGGCTACCTCGGCAAGCTGCCGAAGGGCGGTGATGCGTACCTGTTCAAGCGCATCATCCACAACTTCTCCGAGGAGGACGCCCTGACCGCCCTGCGCAACGCACGCGAGGCGATCGGCCCCGACGGCAAGCTGCTCTGCATCGAGTACCTGCTCCCCGAGAACAACGAGCGCCACATCGGCCACACCATCGACCTCTGGCTGATGCTGATGATCGGTTCCCAGGACCGCACCCTCGCGCAGTACACCGAGCTGTTCGGCAGGGCGGGCTTCAAGATCGCCAGGGTGATCCCCACCGCGTCACCGATCTCGATCATCGAGGCGATCCCGGTCTGACGGCCCTGTCCGACGTCCTCTCACCTTCCAGCGCACCGCTATCACACAGGAGAACTCCCGATGGCTCAACGGATGGGCAACCCCTCCCTGGTCGTTCCCGGCGCCCTGCAGCCCCTGCTCGACCTGTCCGAGGTCATCGGCAAGGTCGGCGTGCCGCAGTCGACCCTCGACTTCATCCGGCTGCGCGTCGCCGCGCTCAACGGCCGGGTCTACACCTTCCCGGCCGAGCCCGCGGACAAGCGCCTGTCCCTGGTGGACACGTGGCGGACCGAGCCCTCCTTCACCGACGCCGAGCGCGCCGCCCTGGAGCTGGCCGAGGCCGTCACCCTGCAGACCGACGCCCGGAGCGCGCCGTCGGACGAGGTCTGGGCGGACTCCTCCAAGCACTACACCGACGTGCAGCTCGGAGCCCTGGTCATGCACATCAGTCTGGTCAACTTCTGGAACAGGGTGAACGTCGCCACCCACCAGGACGACGCGGTCTGGCGCTGAGGAAGAGGAAACATCACCGTGTTGAAGCTCATCAACGCCGGCCTGGGCCGGACCGGCACGACATCACTGCAGGTGGCCCTGGAGCGGCTCGGCCTCGGGCCCTGCTTCCACATGTTCGAGATCGTCGACGACGAACAGCGCCTCGCCCAGTGGGAGCGGATCATCTGCGACGGCGAGCGCCCCGACTGGGCCGCGCTCTACGACGGCTACACCTGCGCGGTGGACGGCCCCTCCACCGTCTACTACCGGCAGATCAGCGAGGCGCTCCCCGGGACCAGGGTGGTCCTCACCGTGCGCGACGCCGAGGGCTGGTACAAGAGCACCCACGACACGCTGTACCAGTTCGCGCTGCGGACCATGGAGCACCCGCCCGAGCCGGGCTCCCGGCAGGCCCGGCTGTTCCGCGTCGTCAACGCCCTGGTCTGGGAGGGCCTCTTCGACGGCCGGTTCGCGGACAAGGACCACGCCATCGAGGTCTACCACCGGCACACCGAGGACGTCGTACGCGCCCTCGGCGCGGACAACGTCCTCGTGTACGACGTGAAGCAGGGGTGGGAGCCGCTGTGCGCGTTCCTCGGGGTCGAGGTTCCCGACGAGGAGTTCCCGCGCGCCAACAGCTCCGAGGAGATGCGTCAGCGGATAGCCCAGGCAGCCGGCGCCGGCCCGGTCCCTGCCGGTTGAGCCGGCGAGTCCCGGCATCACGACGGGAACGGCAGCCGGCGTCCGAGGACGCCGGCTGCCGTTCCCGGGTTCTGAGCGCGCCCCGTGGGCCCGCGCCGATCACCGGCGCGGGCCCACGGCGTTGTGCGTGCGTGGTTGTCCGGACAGACCGAGAACTGCACGTCGCCCGGGTGAGCGGCCCGTGGCCGGGCCGAAGTCGACGGCCTTGACGGGGATGTCGCCCGTCGGCCGGTTCTCCCGGACGATCCGCAGCCGGCGCCGGCCCCGCCACTTCGGCAGGGCCGTCGGGGAGGCGGATTTCAGACCGCTATGGGCTCGCTGTCCCGGTTGATGAGCGTCGCGTAGTGGCCGCCGCGCAGGAGCAGCTCGTCGTGGGTGCCGCGCTCGGAGACCCGGCCCCGGTCCAGCACGATGATCTCGTCGGCGTTGCGGACGGTCGACAGCCGGTGGGCGACCGTGATGGTGGTACGGCCCACGCTGGCCGCGTCGATGGCCTTCTGCACGGCCTGCTCGGTATGGGCGTCCAAGGCGCTGGTGGCCTCGTCGAGCACCAGGATCGGCGGGTCGCGCAGGATGGTGCGGGCAATCGCCAGCCGCTGCTTCTCGCCGCCGGAGAACCGGTACCCGCGCTCGCCGACCACCGTGTCGTAGCCGTCGGGCAGCAACATCAGATAGTCGTGGATGTGGGCGATCCGCGCCGCCGCGAACAGCTCCCCGTCGGTCGCGTCGGGCTTGGCGAACCGCAGGTTGTCCGCGACCGTGGCGTGGAACAGGTACGTCTCCTGGGAGACGACGCCGACCGCGGCCCTGAGCGTGTCGAAGGACAGGTCGCGTACATCGACCCCGTCGATCGTGACGGAACCGGACGTGACGTCGTACAGCCGCGGGATGAGGTAGCTGAGCGTGGTCTTGCCCGAGCCGGTCTCTCCGACGATCGCGAGGCTGCGGCCCGCGGGGACGGTCACGTCGACGTCGGCCAGCGTCGGCTGCTCCGTTCCCGCATAGGAGAAGCCGACCCCCCGCATGCGCACCCGCCCCCGCAAGGCGGCCGGCTCGACCGGCCGCTCGGGCTCGGCGATGTCGACGGGCAGGTCGAGGTACTCGAAGATGCGGCCGAACAGCTCGAGAGAGCCCTGGATCTCGATCCCGACGGTCAGCAGCCGCTGCGCCGGGCGGAACAGGCTCTGCTGGAGGGACGTGAACGCGACCAGGGAGCCGATGGAGATGGCCATGTGGCCGTTGTTCGAGGTCAGCCCCGAGACCCAGTAGATCATCGCCGGCATGGAGGCTATGACGATCCAGATCGTGGACTGGTACCACAGGCCCGCGGTGGTGACGCGCACCTCGACGTCGGTGAGCCTGCGCGACTGCCGCGCGAAGTTGTCGGTCAGGGAGCGCGAACGGCCCATGGTGTGGCTGAGCAGGATCCCGCTGATCGACAGCGACTCCTGCATGGTCGAGGACAGCTCGGCGAGCTGCCGCTGCCGGTCACGGGTGATGTTCCGCCGCTCGTTCCCGACGCGACGGCTCACCAGGGCGAACGCCGGAAGCATGAGCATGGACGCGAGCGTCAGCCGCCAGTCGAGCAGGAACATGGCGGTGGTCGCGGCGATGACGACCGTCATGTCGGACAGCAGCGCCGTGGCGGTGGTCGTAATGGTGACCTGCATCCCGCCGATGTCGTTGGAGATGCGCGACTGCACCTCGCCGGTACGGGTGCGGGCGAAGAAGGCCAGCGACATCCGCTGGAGGTGGGAGTACACCGCCGTGCGCAGGTCGTGCATGACGAGCTGGCCCACCGTGGCCGACACGTGCGTCTGCCAGACGTTGAACGAGCTGGTGGTGACCGACACCATGATCATTCCGAGGGAGAGCAGGGACAGCAGCCCCAGCCTGTCCTGCGGCAGCGCCGTGTCCATGATCTCGCGGATCAGGAACGGGTTGACGAGGGCGACCAGGGAGGAGCCCGCGACCAGCAACACGACGGACAGCAGCTGCCTCCGGTACGGGCGGAACAGCCCGAGGATGCGTCGCAACTGGCCGTCTTTCATCAGTGCCCGGGGACGCGTGGTGCCCGATCCGGCGCTGCTCACCCTGGCCTCCTTCTCTTGTTGGTCGGTTCCGGTCGACGGAACGCAGGACGACCGCGGAGTTGAAGCCGCCGGAGCCCCGCGCCGGAACGAGAGCCGTGGACACAGGCATGTGCCGCGGCGTGGTCACCAGATCCAGGTCGTGCCTATTGCAACTGCCTGACCAGTGCCGTCCACTGGGCGAGCTCCGCTTCCGACAGCGGTGGCAGGCACGGCTGGTCGGCAGGCAGGGCGGCGGATTCCTTCCATACGTAGGGGGGACACATGCCGTTCCACGCAAGCCCCGTCCACATCAGGCCTTCGGCCAATGTCTTCCACAGGGATCGCATAGCGGACCTGGGCCTCTCGCCCATGTCGATCTCCATTCGTAGGGGAACCGCCCAAGGGCATCTCGTGCAACGGTGCTCAACCCGACATCGGGACCGTGCCGGGTTCCGCCGGCGGACGGGCGCCTCACCGCGCGGCCAGCAGCCCGCGGCTGCGCAGCACCCGGCGCTCCAGCGGGCTGAAGAACAGCAGGTCGATGGCGACGCCGACGACGAAGATCAGGATGATGCCGAGCAGCACACCCGGCATGTCGGAGAACTCCCGCTGGTTCTCCAGGTAGCGGCCGAGGCCGGTCCCCAGATCGGGGGAGGAGGCGATGAGTTCAGCGGCCATCAGCGACCGCCAGGAGAACGCCCAGCCCTGCTTCAGACCGGCCAGGTACCCGGGCAGGGCGGCGGGCAGCAGCACGTGCCGGGCGCCGCGCAGACCGTTCGCACCGAGCGTACGACCGGCCCGCAGGAACAGCGGCGGCACCTGGTCGACCCCGGCGATCAGGCCGTTGGCGATCGAGGGCGCCGCACCCAGCAGGATCACGGCGTACATGGCCGAGTTGTTGATGCCGAGCCAGATGACGGCGGCCGGCACCCAGGCGACCGAAGGCAGCGACTGCAGGCCCGTCAGCACCGGCCCGATGGCGGCCCGTATCGGCTTGACCTGGGCGACGAGCAGGCCGATCGGCGTACCGATCGCGACGGCCGCCACGAAGCCCGTGACGCCGCGCCAGAGGCTGGTCCAGATGACGGAGAACAGGGTGCCGTCGCCCCACAGGAGCGTGAGCGCGTGCCACACCTCGGCCGGACTCGACAGCTTCTCGGGGCTGGCCAGGTGCAGGCTGTAGGCGAGCTGCCAGAGACCGACGACCAGCACGAAGCCCAGGATCGGCGGCAGCACTTTCGCCCTCAGTACCTGGCCGAACGAGGCGCGCTGCGCGTGGCCGGCCTCCAGTGCGTCCAGGCCGGCCCCCAGTGTGTCGAGGCCGGCCCCCACGTCGTCGCGGCGGGCGGCGCGGCCGCTCGCCGCGGGCCGGGCGTCAGTGCTGGACATGGCGGCGTATCTCCCCACGCAGGTGCTCGGTGATTTCGATGGACAGCGCCGCGACCTCGGCGGGCTCGCTCCGCAGCGAATGCGGCAGGTCGACGCGCCACTCCCGGGCGATCCGGCCGGGCCGGGACGACAGCAGGACGACGCGCTGGGCGAGGCGCACGGCCTCTCTGACGTTGTGGGTGACGAACAGGACGGTGAGCTTGCGCTCGTTCCAGATCCGGGTGATCTCCTCGTGCAGGACGTCCCGGGTGATGGCGTCGAGTGCGGCGAACGGCTCGTCCATCAGCAGTACGGTGCTGCCCTGGGCGAGCGCGCGCGCCACGGCCACGCGCTGGCGCATGCCGCCGGAGAGCTCGTGCACCCGCTTGCGGTACGCACCGCCGAGGCGGACCAGCTCCAGCAGTCGCTCGGCCTCGGGCCTGCGGTTCTCGCGCGGTACGCCCGCCAGGCGCAGCGCCAGCTCGATGTTCCGGCCCGCGCTCAGCCACGGGAACAGCGCGTGGTCCTGGAACATCAGCGACGGCCGGGTGCCGGGTACCTCGATGGTTCCGGCGCTGGGTTCGTCGAGCCCCGCCACCAGGTTCAACAGGGTGGATTTGCCGCAGCCGGAAGCGCCGAGCAGGGTGACGAACTCGCCCGGGGCCACGTCCAGGTTGATGTTGTCGAGCACGACGGAGCCCGCACCGGGACGGCCGAAGGCCTTGGAGACGTGCGAGAGCCGGACCGCCGGGTAGTCGTCCGTGGTCTCGACGACGGGGGCGCACTTCGGGATGGTCAGTGCCGTGGTCATGGCGGAAACCTCCTGCGGGAGTGGACGGGGCGCTGCGCGGAGCTACGGGGTGCGGGTCGTCACTTGACGCCGAGCCCGGCGTCCGCCACGGCGGGCCGGCCCGCCGCCGTGAGTACCTTGTTGAGCAGGGTCAGGTCGACGATCCCGGAGAGTTCGGGCTTGTCGAGCAGGCCCGCGGCGACCGCGTGGTCGGCCACGGTCCGCAGGGTGGCGGCCAGCGGGTCGTCGATGAAGTCGATGCCTGCCCACGCGGGGTCGAGGACGGCGGGCGGCAGCGCTTTGCCCGTGTCGGCCTTGATCCGCAGGTTGGCGTCGGCCTTCGCCTTCTCCGGGTCGGCCTTGATGAAGGCGTTGGCCGCCAGCGAGCCGCGCAGCACGGCCTCGACCACGTCGGGGTGCGCGGTCAGGAACTTCTGCGAGACGATGATGCTGGCGGTCACGAACTTGCCGTCCGGCCACAGCGACTTCTCGTCCAGCAGGACCTTCGCGCCGAGCGTGACCAGCTTGGAGGCGGTCGGCTCGGGCACCCAGGCGCCGTCGATGGAGCCGGACTTGTACGCCTCCGGCACCACCTTGTTCTCCGTACGGAGAACACTGACGTCGCCCGCGCCGGAGGCCGGGTCCACCTTGTAGCCCTTGCCCGCCAGATAGTTGAGCAGGGCGACGTCCTGGGTACCGCCCAGTTGCGGGGTGGCGAGCTTCTTGCCCCGGAGGTCGTCCAGCGAGCTGATCCTCGCCGGGTTGACCACCAGCTTCACACCGCCGGATGCCGCGCCGCCGATGATCCGCAGGGACGTGCCGTGCGACTTGGCGTAGCCGTTGATCGCCGAGTTCGGGCCGATCCAGCCGATGTCGACCGAACCGGCGTTGAGCGCCTCGATTTCGGCCGGACCGGCGTTGAAGGACTGGGACTTGATCCGGGTCGACCCCAGCTCCTTCTGGAACAGGCCGTCCTGCAGGCCCACCAGGGCGGTCCCGTGCGTGAGGTTCGGGAAGTAGCCGATCCTCACGGTGCCGGCGGAGAGCTTCGCGCCCGGGGCGCCGTAGGTCTGCTTCGCCGGGGCTGCCTCGACACTGGCTCCGTAGCCGCAGCCCGACAGCAGCCCGGTAGCCGCGGTCACCGCTACGGCCGCCATGGCCACGCGCCCGATCGTCTGGTGGTGCATCAGACCCAGTCCTCCTCGTTGGTTGCCTCGGCTGTGCGCCGTACGGTCCCGAAGGGCCCACCCGCCATGCCGGCCGCGAGGGTGGCGCCGTCGGCCGGGTCGATCAGCAGGAACGAGCCCGTCCGGCGGTTGTCGGCGTAGGGGTCGAGCGCGAGCGGCTCGGCCGTGCGCAGCACGACGTGGCCGATGTCGTTGACCTGCAGACCCGCCGCGCCGGGGCGCCGTTCGAGCGTGCTGATGTCGATCCGGTACGAGATGTCCTCGACCACGGCGCGCACGGTGCGGGTGGTGTGCTTGAGCAGGACCTTGGCGCCGACGTGCAGGGGGCGCTCGTTGAGGTGGCAGACACTGGCCCCGATGTCCTTGGTGGGCGCCCCGGCCGTGCCCCCGGCCGCGATCAGGTCGCCGCGCGAGACGTCGACATCGTCGGTGAGCCGGACGGTGACGGACTGGGGCGCCCAGGCGACGTCCGTCTGCCTGCCGAGCGTGTCGATGGCCGCGACGGCAGTGGTGCGGCCGGAGGGCAGGACGGTGACGGCGTCCCCGACCCGCAGCACGCCGGAGGCGATCTGGCCGGCGTAGCCCCGGTAGTCGGGGTGCTCGGCGGTCTGCGGGCGGATCACGTACTGGACCGGGAAGCGGGCGGGCTCCTCCCTCGGGTCGCTGCCGACCGGGACGGTCTCCAGGTGCTCCAGCAGGGTCCGGCCGCCGTACCAGTCCATGGTGGCGGAGTGCTCGACGACGTTGTCGCCGGCCAGCGCGGAGAGCGGGATCGCCACGACGTTCTTGACCCCGAGCGTGGCGGCGTACGAGGCGAACTCCTCGGCGATCTTCGCGAAGACGCACTCCTCGTAGCCGACGAGGTCCATCTTGTTGACGGCCAGGACCAAGTGGGGCACCCGCAGCAGGGCGGCGACCGCGGTGTGCCGGCGGGTCTGCTCGACCATGCCGTTGCGGGCGTCGACGAGTACGACCGCGAGGTCGGCGGTGGAGGCGCCGGTGACCATGTTGCGGGTGTACTGCACGTGCCCGGGGGTGTCGGCGAGGATGAACCGGCGGCGCGCGGTGGCGAAGTAGCGGTAGGCGACGTCGATGGTGATGCCCTGCTCCCGCTCGGCCCGCAGGCCGTCGGTCAGCAGGGCCAGGTCGGGGGTGTCCTGTCCGCGGCCGGCCGAGACCCGTGCGACGGCCTCCAACTGGTCGGTGAGGACCGACTTGGAGTCGTGCAGCAGGCGGCCGACCAGGGTGGACTTGCCGTCGTCGACGGAACCCGCGGTGGCGAAGCGCAGCAGCGTGGTGGCGCTGAGCTGCTCGGTGGTGGTGGTCATCGCTAGAAGTACCCTTCGCGCTTGCGGTCTTCCATCGCGGCCTCGGACAGCTTGTCGTCGGCCCGGGTCGCGCCCCGCTCGGTGAGGCGGGAGACAGCGATCTCGGCGATCACCGCGTCGAGCGTGGCGGCGTCGGAGTCGACGGCGCCGGTGCAGGACATGTCGCCCACGGTGCGGTAGCGGACGAGCCGCTTCTCGACCCTCTCGCCGTCCTTCGGGCCGCCCCACTCGCCAGCGGTCAGCCACATGCCGCCCCGCAGGAAGACGTCCCGTTCGTGGGCGAAGTAGATCTCCGGCAGTTCGATCTTCTCGCGGGCGATGTACTGCCACACGTCCAGCTCGGTCCAGTTGGAGAGCGGGAAGACGCGCACGTGCTCGCCCGGCGCGTGGCGGCCGTTGTAGAGCTGCCACAGCTCGGGGCGCTGGCGGCGCGGGTCCCACTGGGAGAACTCGTTGCGCAGGGAGAAGACGCGCTCCTTGGCGCGGGCCTTCTCCTCGTCGCGGCGGCCGCCGCCGAAGACGGCGTCGAACCTGTGCTGCTGGATCGCCTCGGTCAGCGGGACGGTCTGCAGCGGGTTGCGGGTGCCGTCGGGGCGCTCCTTGAGCTTGCCGGCGTCGATGTAGTCCTGGACCGAGGCCACGTGCAGGCGCAGGTTGTGCTGCGCCACCGTGCGGTCCCGGTAGTCGATGGCCTCGCGGAAGTTGTGACCGGTGTCGACGTGCAGCAGCACGAACGGCACCGGTGCCGGCGCGAACGCCTTGAGCGCCAGGTGCAGCATGACGATCGAGTCCTTGCCGCCGGAGAAGAGGATCACCGGCTTCTCGAACTCGCCCGCCACCTCGCGGAAGATGTGGACCGCCTCGGACTCCAGCGAGTCCAGGTGCGTCAGCGCGAAGGGGTTCCCCGACGCCTCGATCAGGCGATGGGTCACGGTCGTCATGCCAGGCCCCTCTCGGTCAGGAAGGTGTGTAGCTCGGCTGCGGAATCGGCCACCGAGCGGCTCTGCGTCTGGATGCGCAGCTCCGGGCTCTCAGGTACCTCGTACGGGTCGTCGACGCCCGTGAGACCGGAGACCTCACCGGCCGCCTGCTTGGCGTACAGGCCCTTCACGTCGCGCTGGGAACAGAGCGTGACCGGGGTGGCCACGTGGATCTCCAGGAACGGTGTGCCGCAGGCGGCGTGCCGGGCACGGACGGCGGCTCGGGAGTCGGCGTACGGGGCGATGACCGGAACCAGCGTCTTGACGCCGTGGGAGGCCAGCAGCCCGGCCACGAGGCCGATCCGCTGCACGTTGGTGTGCCGGTCCTCGCGGGTGAAGCCCAGGCCCGCGGAGAGGAACCTGCGGATCTCGTCGCCGTCGAGCACCTCGACCTCGTGTCCCTCGGCGCGCAGGCGCTCGGCGAGGGTGCGGGCGAGAGTGGACTTGCCGGCGCTGGGCAGCCCGGTCAGCCACACGGTGGCGCCGCGCGCAGCGGCCGGGGCCGCCTCTGCGGTGTCCCCGGCGGCCAGGGTGTGAGCCGTGGTCACGGTGGTGTTCTCCCGGGAGGTAGTTGGCGTACTTTCAGGGATGGGTCGAGCACGTCCGCCGCGCTGCAGGGCGTCGGCGCGGGCAGGGGTGGCGGGACCTTTCAGGCGGTGGCGAACTCGACCAGCGTCCGGCCGAGCACATCCATGTCGATCCGGTGCCAGGATCCGGGCAGCTCGAGGCCCCGGCCGTTGGGCAGGGCCGCCGCGGTCGCCTGCGCCGCCGCACGCAGCCAGGCGCTGGTGCTGTCGCTGTTGAGGACCAGCGTCTCCGTCCGGAATCCGGCGAGACGGCCGGCCGGGACGGTGAAGTCGCCGCAGATCCTGACGTCGTACAGCAGCGTGTGCGCGTTCGCCTCGTTCATCGCCCAGATCGGGCTCCTGCGCCACTCCGCGACCGCGTCGGGGGTCAGGCCCAGGACGGGGCCGAGGAAGTACTCGGCCGCCTCGTCGCGCCGGTCGCCTTCCTCCAGGATGACCCGGAGCGTCTCCGCGGAGTTCGACGGGGGCTTGGGGAACCCGTCGACCCGGAAGAACGGCTCGTGGAGCGCCAGCTTGGCGATCGGCGTGCCCGCGAGCGCCGCCTGGAGCGCCATGTTCGCGCCCGTGGACCCGGCGAACACGGCCGCTGAGCCGCCCGCCTCCTCGATCACGGCCTGGAGATCCTCGATCTCCCGCTCGACGGCGTACTCGGGAGCGTCACCGCTCTGGCCGCGCCCGCGGCGGTCGTAGGCATACACGGTGCAGTGCTGCGCCAGCTCGGGAACGAGCTCGTCGAAGATCGTGTGATCGCGGAATGCACCGTTGAGCAGCACGAGTGGGGGGCCCTCGCCCGACTTGTCGTAGGCGATCGTCGTGCCGTCCCGGGAAACGACCTTGCGCATACGCACTCCTCATGCCGACCGGAGGTGCTCTCACCTCGCCCTGTGTCTGCAGCTTCGAGTGCGCCGGTGCATCACCGGTCGAGAACCGATAGCGGCCCGCTTGCACCGCCTGCTGCCCCCGGCGGCGCCCAGTAGGTGACCTGCGGTTCTTCCCGGGAGAACGCAAACAGCCGTTCTTCACGCTTCGAGGTGTCGACCAACGAAGCGCTGAGGAACGGCTGGTGCGTATGGCGTCGGAGGCCTGCCCCCCCGGGGGGTCAGCCCCGCAGGGTGGCGATGGCCTTCTCGATGCGCCGCCGGCGCGTCTCGGGCATCTTCGCGCTCTCGACGGCACGCACGTGCTCGCGCTTGCGGCTGTACGTGAGGTGGTCGTACGCGGCGCGGGCGACCGGGTCGTCGTCCAGGGCTCGGGCGAAATCCTCCGGCTCGACGACGACGCGCGGCTCGGTGTCGAGCTCCAACTCGACCTCGACCTCCTCGCCGATCTCGACACCCGCGGCCTGCCGGTTGGCGTGGCTGAGGCCGATCAGGTGGCGGCCGCGCAGGAAGGCGACCCGGCTCCTCCAGGAATGCCCGTTGAGCGTGATCGTCACCGGTGGCCGCGAGCCCTCGCCGAGAGCTTCCACCACCTCGGGTGGAACCAGCAGGCCCCGCATGGGCTCGGGCGGCTCGACGTGGGACAGAAACTTCATGATCTACCTCCTGTTGTTCTGCCGGCCCGCCGCGGATCCGGCCCGCCCGGCTCCGGTGGCCGCTCCCGCTTCCCGCACGGGCCCATCGCCGTCCGGGACGGCTGTGAGGCAGGGAACCGCGGCTACTCGGCGTAGGGCTGGTCGGTTCCCTGGGTGCTGAAGCCGAGACTCCAGACGTAGCCGTCCGGGTCGGCGAAGGTGCCGCCGTACCCGCCCCACGGCAGAGCGCCGGCGGGCTTGAGGACCGTGGCGCCGGCCTTCGCGGCCTCCGCCATGATCTCGTCGACCCGCGCCTCGCTGCGGACGACGTAGGTCAGGACCAGTCCGCTGAAGCCGCTGCCCTCATGGTCCGTGCCCACCTGGTCGGCCAGTCCTTCGCGGCTGTAGAAGCCGACGGGCGAGGCGCCGTCCGATTCGAAGAACACCGAGATGCCGTAGTCACTCTGGACCTTCCAGCCGAGCCCCTCGGTGTAGAACTGCTTGGCCCGGTCCATGTCCCGGACGCCGAGAAGGATCGAGCTGACGTGTGCCTTCATCGGGGCTCTCCTTTGTGGAAACCCCCGCCTTCAGGCGGGGGAGGAAACGAAGCACCCGCGGAGCGGGGCAGGGAAAGCCGGTTCGCCGTCAGGGCGGACCGGCGTCCACCACGCGATACCGGGATTCGGTCACAAGCTGGCGTGGTAGTTTGTGAGATATGGCTACTCACGTGAAGCGGGCGTTTAAGTACCGCTTCTACCCGGACGATGCGCAGGCGGCGGAGCTGTCGCGCACGTTCGGATGCGTGCGGAAGGTCTACAACCTGGCTCTCCAGGCCCGTACCGTCGCGTGGTACCAGCGGCAGGAGCGGGTCAACTACAACGCGACGTCGGCGATGCTCACGGCGTGGAAGAAGACCGAGGAACTGGCTTTCTTGTCCGAGGTGTCCTCGGTGCCGTTGCAGCAGTGCCTGAGGCACCTGCAAGGCGCGTTCACCAGCTTCTTCGAGGGACGGGCGAAGTACCCGCGCTTCAAGTCGCGGAAGAAGTCCCGCAAGAGTGCCGAGTACACCAGCTCGGCGTTCCGCTACCGCGACGGTGCCCTGACGCTCGCCAAGATGCGCGAGCCCCTGAACATCGTGTGGTCCCGGCCGCTCCCCGAAGGCGCGCAGCCCTCGACGGTGACGGTGTCGCAGGACGCGGCGGGGCGCTGGTTCGTGTCCCTGCTGTGCGACGATGCGATCACCCCCGCCCCGGCCACCACGGCCGCCGTCGGGATCGACGCCGGGATCACCTGTCTGGTGACCCTGTCCACCGGGGAGAAGGTCACCAACCCCCGGCACGAGCGCCGCGACCGGGCCCGCCTGGCGAAGGCGCAACGGCAGCTGTCCCGCAAGGAGAAGGGCTCCGCCAACCGGGACAAGGCCCGGCTGAAGGTCGCCAAGGTCCACGCCCGGATCACCGACCGGCGCCGCGACCACCTGCACAAGCTGACCACTCGTCTCGTCCGTGAGAACCAAACGGTCGTGATCGAGGACCTGACCGTCCGCAACATGGTCAAGAACGGCAAGCTCGCCCGAGCCATCTCGGACGCGGCCTGGCGCGACCTGCGGACGATGCTGGAGTACAAGTGCGCCTGGTACGGGCGCGAACTCGTCGTGGTCGACCGCTGGTTCCCCAGCTCCAAGCTGTGCGGGGCCTGCGGCACGATCCGGGCGAAGCTGCCGTTGAACGTCCGTGAGTGGACGTGCGACTGCGGCACCGTGCATGACCGTGACGTGAACGCGGCACGCAACATTCTCGCGGCCGGGCTGGCCGTGACAGCCTGTGGAGACGGTGTAAGACCTCAACGGGAGTCCTCCCGGACGGGGCAGTCGTCGGTGAAGCAGGAAACCCAGCGGGCGACCGCTGGAATCCCCCGCCTTTAGGCAGGGGAGGAAGTCAAGTCGTACTCCTTGAGCTGCAGCAGAGGTATACGTGTCGGACATCCGGGCCGGGGCCCGGCTGTCACAGGGACGGAGGTCAGGACGGCGTGGGGGCGGCAGCTTCCCAGGCGAACCCGTCCGGGTCGGTGAAGGCGTCGGCGGTGCTGCCGAGGACGATGCGGTGCGAGCCGGTGCCGTCGGCGGGGACGCCGACCTCCTTGGCCAGGGCGCGGCGCTTGTACAGCGCCATTTTGACGGGGTGGGACTGACCGGGGGCGAACTCGACGTACTTGCTGCCGAAGCTCTTGGTCACGGTCATGCCCCGGTCGGTGTAGAACTGCTTGGTGGCCTTCACGGCCTCGACGCCGATCAACAGGACGACCTCGTCGATGTCGCGGGTGTCGGGGCCGGTGTCCTTCTTCGCCGGGGTCGCGATCTTCCAGATCGTCCCGTCCGGGGCCTGGACGACACCGCTGTAGCCCCACAGCGACTTCGCGGCGGGCTTCAGGACCGTGGCGCCGGCGTCCACGGCGGCGCCGAAGAAGCCGTCGACGGTGGCCGGCCCGGACACCGTGAGCGCCAGGGTGAAGCCGCGGAATCCGGTGGAGTGCGCCTCGGACGCCCGCAGGCGCAGGTACGTGTCCACGCCGAAGGCGCTGTAGAAGCGCCGGGCGGCCTCGATGTCGGCCACCTCAAGGGTGACGGACGCGATGGACGTGGTAGCAGTGGTGGAAGTGGAGGTTGCCATGACCATCACGCTAGGGGCTGTGCGGCGGCCGCGGCTTCTCGATTCCTGACCGGTCTCGAGACCTGCTTCGCCACGCACGCCGGCATCCCCTCCACCCTGATCGCCGGCCCGGCATCACGGGCCGCACCCGCAGCACCGGCATGGCCGGCCGCCGCATCGGCCGCCTGGCGCCGGAAGGCCCCGGGCGGCATACCGACCAGCTCGGTGAAGCGGGTGGTGAACGTCCCCAGCGACGCGCAGCCCACCGCGAAGCAGACCTCGAGCACGCTCAGGTCACCCCGCCGCAGCAGCGCCGACGCCCGCTCGATACGACGCGTCATCAGGTACGCGTACGGCGACTCACCATAGGCGGCCCGGAACTGCCGACTCAGGTGCCCCGCGGACACGTTCACATCACGGGCGAGCGCCTCCACGTCCAGTGGCCGCGCGTATTCCCTGTCGATCCGGTCGCGGACGCGGCGCAGCCGCGCGAGATCATCCAGACGCTGCGCCTGGATACGTGCACGCCGCCATTCAGGCTTGCACATGAGAACCCTCCCCTTTCGTCTTTCGTCTTCGACCTTCTTCGACGTCTTCCTCACGACATCTTCGATGCGTCGGGGGTGCCCACTGCGGTGCGCCGCCGCGTTCCCTATGGGCGGTGGCGATGCCGGCCCGCACGGCTGCATCGGTACCCGCACTGCTCAGCGAAGCTCCTGGATGCGGACCAGGTTGCCCGACGGGTCGCGGAAGGCGCAGTCGCGGATGCCGTACGGCTGCTCGGTCGGCTCCTGGACGACTTCGGTGTCACCGGCCTGCACCTTCTCGAACGTGGCGTCGACGTCCGGGGTGGCCAGCAGGATCCATCCGTAGGTGCCCTTGGCCATCATCTCCGTGATCATGCGGCGCTCGTCCTCGGTGATGCCGGGATCGGCGGCAGGCGGTGTCAGCAGGATCGAGGTGCCCGGCTGACCGGCCGGGCCTACCGTGATCCAGCGCATCCTGCCCTGGCCGACATCGCTGCGGACCTCGAAACCGAGGACGTCGCGATAGAAGGCGAGCGAAGCGTCCGGGTCGTCATGCGGCAGAGAAGCCGTGTGAATGGTGATGTCCATAGCAAGCAGGTTAGAGGCGACCCCGCGAACCGAACTTCTCGATTCCTGACCGACCCTGACACGCCGTGACGGTCACGGGGCGGCGCGATCACCGGCCACGGCTTCCTCGGACTCCCCGCCGCGTACGGTCCCGCACGGCTGCAGCACCGCCGGCGGCCGCGATCCGTGAGGCCCTCGCGGCCGTCCTGTCGGCCTCTGGGTGGCAGGTTCGTCCTCAATCGCCGGACGGGCTGAATTCAGCCCGTCCGGCGATTGAGGACAAGCGCGGCCGGAGGCTGCGCAACCCGGTGAACCAAGGCGGCCACCGCACTAGCTCCAGGCGGCGCCCGCGGGCTCCTGGACGGTGGCGTTCAGCCGGTTGAAGAAGTTCGTCGTCGCGATCATGAGGATGATCGCGGCGAGCTGCTGCTCCGTGAAGTGGTCGGCGGCCTCGTCCCAGACCGCGTCCGACACGGCCTGCCCGCTGTGGTCGGCCAGCCGGGTGGCAGCCTCGGTCAGTGCCAGCGCGGCGCGCTCGGCGTCCGAGAAGAACGGCGCCTCGCGCCAGGCGGCGACGGCGTGCAGGCGCTCGTCGGTCTCCCCGGCCTTCTTGGCGCCCGTGACGCCGGCGTGGACACAGGAGCTGCAGCCGTTGATCTGGCTCGCGCGGAGGTGCACCAGGTCCAGTGTGTGCGGGTCGACCCCGCCCTGGTGAATGGCCTTGTAGAGGTTCTGAATGCCGTTCATGGCGTCCGGCAGAACCTTGGCTGCGTTCTTCATACGAGCCTTCATCGGGTGCTCCCTCAGCGGTGTTCTTCGTTCTTCCGTCCGTCACAACACTGACGGATCCCGCCCCACGGGTGGGACCGGCGAACGCGACAAACCTTTCGAGCGGCGGCACGCCCCCCTCCAGTGACCAGCGGCGATTAGGGAGCCTCAGGCGCGTCTGTGCCACTGCTCAAGCGAGCCTCATGCGTGCCTGCGCCACCGCTCCGAGGAACCTCATGCGCTCCTGTACGACCGCAACGGTGACGGGTGACCGGTCCACACCCATCGCGGCACCCGGTCGTACGTGCTGCTCGACGGGATCGGCAGCGGCGGCGAGGTACGCGACCGGGCCCGGGCCACCGCCCGCCGCCTCGTCCGCGCCGCCCCGGGCCCCTTCCCGGGCGGCGCTCCCGCGCAGCGCGCCCCTCCTGCTCGACCGGAATCCGGCCGGAAACGGACCGTCATCGGGCGAGGGAATCCGAGTTCAAGCCAACTCGAGGGGCGCTCCACCAGGACTCCACCCCTGTGGTGAAGAACCTTTGTATACCCAGTTCCGTACGAGCCCCCGCTCCACGGCTCCTGACCCTCAGTGAGCGTCACATGACGACCCAGACCCCGGCACCATCCCCCACGGAAACGGTTCCACCGCCCGTTCCTTCCCCCACCGTTGCGCGCCGATACGCTGCCTTCGTCGCCGGCCGGCGCTCCAAGTGGGTCGTGCTTGTGCTGTGGCTCCTGCTCATGGGTATCGGTGGCTCGCTGGCCGCCGGCCTGGCAGACGTACAGGACAACGACCCTGAAGCCTGGCTGCCGTCGAGCGCCCAGTCGACCAAGGCGGTGCAGCTCGCGGAGCAGTACTTCGCCGACAAGGACTCCAGTACCGCAGTCATCGTCTACGCCCGCGAGGGCGGCCTCACCCAGGCCGACCTGTCCCGGATCGACGGCGATCGCACCCGGCTCGCCGACAAGGTGGCCATCGGCGAGGTCTCCCCCGCCGTGGTCTCCCAGGACAAGGTCGCGGCCTTCGTGAGCGTTCCGCTGCGCACCTCGCCCAGCGACAACAAAGTGCTCACCGACAAGGTGACGGAAGCCGGCAAGCTCACCTCCGACGGCGCCCCCACCGGTCTCGACGTCAAGATCACCGGCGAGGCCGGGAGCATCGCCGACTTCGCCGAGGTCTACTCCGGCATGGACGGCGCACTGCTGGGTGTCGCACTCGGCGTGGTGGCGCTGCTGCTCCTCATGACCTACCGCAGCCCGGTGCTGTGGCTGATTCCGCTGATCGCCGTGGGGCTGGCCAGCCAGGTGGCGAGCGGCGTGGTCTACCTCCTCGCCAAGCATGCGGGGCTGGTGGTCAACGGTCAGAGCGCCTATGTACTGATGGTGCTGTCAGTGGGCGTGGGCACCGACTACGCCCTGCTGATCATCGCCCGCTACCGGGAAGAGCTGCACCGGCACGAAGACCGCCACACGGCGATGGCGCTGGCCGTGAACGGCTCGCTGCCGGCTCTGGCCGCCTCCGCCGCGACGGTGGCGCTCGCGACGCTGTGCCTGGTGTTCGGCAGCATGAACAGCACCCAGGGTCTGGGACCGGTCGTCGCCATCGGTGTGGTCCTGGTGTTCTTCGCCATGACCTCGCTGCTGCCGGCGCTGCTGGTGATCCTGGGCCGCTGGGTGTTCTGGCCCGTGAAACCGCGCGTCACGGCGGGATACGACCCGAACTCGGCGCAGGGGCACAGCAGGTGGGCAAAGATCGCCGCGGCCGTGGGACGGCGCCCGCGCGCGGTGTGGATCGGCACGGCGCTGGTGCTGGGCGTCATGGCGCTGGGCATCACCGGCGTGCAGACCGGCCAGACGCAGGCGGAGCAGTTCACCGGCAAGGTCGACTCGGTCACCGGCCAGCAGGTTCTGGCCAAGCACTTCGCCGCAGGCTCGTCTGCTCCTGCGGATGTGTACGTCCGCGACGCCGGGGCCGAATCTGCGACGGCCGTCGTCGCCACGGTGCCCGGTGTGTCCTCCGTCAGCACCCAGGTGGCCAAGGGCGGCTGGACGCACCTGACAGCAGTACTCCGCGACGCCCCGGACTCCGCGGCCGCCAAGGACACCGTCCGGGACATCAGGACGGCGCTGGACGGATCGACCGGGCCGGCAGCCGACGCGGTCGTCGGGGGCCAGAGCGCGGTGGCGCTCGACGTCTCCGAGGCGCAGGGTGACGAGGAGACGCTGCTGATCCCGCTGATCCTCGCGGTGGTGCTGGTGATGCTCCTCATCCTGCTGCGGGCGACCATCGCATCTGCGGTGCTGCTCGGGTCCGTGGTGCTGTCGTTCGCGGCGGCCGTCGGCACGGCCTCGCTGCTGTTCCACGCACTCGACCACGCGAAGATCGACCGCGGGCTGGTGCTGTTCGGCTTCATCTTCCTCGTCGCGCTGGGCGTCGACTACACCATCTTCCTGATGACACGCGCAAAGGAAGAGGTGCGGCTGCGTGGCCACCGCGAGGGAATCCTCACCGCGGTAACGGTGACCGGCGGTGTCATCACGTCGGCGGGCGTGGTGCTGGCTGCCACGTTCTGCGTCCTTGCGGCCATCCCCACGGTGAGCGCACTGCAGCAGGGGCTCCTGATAGCGGTCGGTATCCTCCTCGACACGTTCCTGGTACGCAGCCTGCTGGTTCCGGCGCTGGCCCTGGACCTGGGGCCGCGCATCTGGCGGCCGGGCCTGACGCCACAGGAGACGGCGCCGCACGAGTCCGGGAAGAGCCGGGCAGAAGCGCCGTCCACCGTCTGAGTTTGCGGTGTGACGTCGCGGGTCACTCGACGAGCTGATCCGCGGTTCTTCCCGGGACGACGCAGGCGGCCGCTCCTCACGCTTCGAGGTGTCAAGCAACGAAGCGCTGAGGAACGGCCGCCTGCGTTTGAGTGTCCTTTCCCCGGACGGCCTGCTCGTCTGCGTGGAGGCGGGTGGCGACGGCGCCTTCGCCATCTGCCGGAAACTGCACGGCATGCGACTCGCGGGCTTCCTCGACCGGGCGAACGCCGTCCTCGTCGGCCGGCCAACGCGCCCGACGCCGGCTCCCTCAGCCAGCACGAGGCCGTCCTCGACGCCCTGGGGTCCCTCAACGTACCGATCATCACCGACGCGGAGTGCGGCCATGTCCCGCCGTACATCCGGCGGCCGGCGTCTCCAGCCGGGCCCGCAGCCGCGGATACCGCCCGGCGACCTCCTCGGCCTTGGCCATGGTCTCCCGCAGCAGCACCTCGCTCCTGTGGTGTTGAGTGCGCCACGAGGCAGAAGGAGTGCCCGGCGGGGTCGGCGTAGACGTCCCAGCCGCGGCCGCACCCACCGCCGTCCAGGAGGGCCGCCACCACAACGTCGTCGACGGCGGCCGCGACCGCACCGCCCGCGACGAGTTCTGCGCGCCCCTCGGGCCGCTGCCTCGACCTCCTCCTCACCAAGGTCCACCCGGCCCTCGCGGCAGCCACCGCCGCTCGGTGACCACCCGGGTCCCGCCGCGGCGACCCACCAGGGTCCCGTTGGGTGACTTCCTCCCGGGGCGTCCCGCCAGCCGAACCGCGACCCAGTCGCCGTCCCGCAACGAGTTGCGGGACGGCAGGCGAAGCCGTGCCACCGGAAGCCACCCCCGACCCGCGCGACGACCCGGTGCGTTTCGGCCAGTGGGTCGCGTCTCCCGCCCCCACCGGCCTGCGGTGCTCGCCCGCCCCCGTACCGGCGAAGGCGCCGCGCCGCCGGTACGGGGGCGGCGGCCCGGCGCGAGGCGGGCGGGCGGGCCCCGGTTCCGGATCCGGCCGGCGACGACCGGTGCTTGAGCGGTCCTCGAGCGCCGGGTGGGATTCCTCTAACGACACCTTTTCCTACTCACTCGGTCGGAAAAGTGCGCGCGACCCGAAGGCGGAGCTCCGTTCCACCGGCCCCGCCGCCGATAACTGCCGGAGGCTTATGTGAGTCCAGTCCGTGAGCGGTACACGGTGGCCGTCGTCGGTGCGGGTGCGGCCGGCACGCTGACCGCCGTCCACCTCTGTGAGGCGGCCACGCGCCGCCGAACCCCCCTCGACCTGGTCCTGATCGACCCGGCCCCCGAAGCGGGCCGCGGCACCGCCTACACCACCCGGGATCCCGGGCACCGCCTCAACGTGCCTGCGGGCGGCATGAGCTGTTACCCCGACGACCCCGGCCACTTCACCCGGTGGCTCTGCCGCCACGGCGAACCCACCGTCACCGCCGCCGACTTCGCGACCCGCTACCGCTACGGCGCCTACCTCGCCGACACGCTCGCCCAGGCCATCGTCCGCGCGCACGGCACCGTGTCCGTACGCCAGCTGACCACCCGCGCCGAGCACGTCGCCGGCGCCCCGGACGCCGGGGTGACCCTCCGGCTCGCCGACGGTACGCGGCTCGCCGCCGACGGCGCGGTCCTGGCCACCGGCCCCGCCGCGTCGACCGCGGCCTGGGCCCCCGCGCAGCTGCGCGCCGCCGCCCGCTTCGTCGCGGACCCCTGGACCAGCGGCGCGCTGGACGGACCCCGCGCCGACGACAGCGACGTCCTCCTCATCGGCACCGGCCTGACCTCCGGCGACCTCACCCTCACCCTCGAACGCCCCGGCCGCACGGTGCACGCCGTGTCCCGCAACGGCCTGCTGCCCCAGCCGCACGCCCTGACCCCGGCCGGCCCCATGCCCGCCCCCGAAAGCCTCTACGACACTTCCTTCGAGCAGCTGCGCCGCACCGTCTACCGCCACGTCGCCCGCGCCGTGCGCCTGCACGGCGACTGGCGCCCCGCGCTCGACAGCCTGCGCCCGCACACCGCGCACCTGTGGCGCCGCCTCACCCCCGAGGACCGCGCCGAATTCCTCACCCGCGACGGCGCGTTGTGGAACACCCACCGCCACCGCATGGCGCCCGCCACCGGCGAGTCCGTCCTGCGCGCCCGCACCGCGCGCCGCCTGGCCGTCCACGCCGGCACCGTCACCCGCGCCGACGTCCGCGCCGACGGATCGCTGGACATCGGGCTCTCCGGCGGGCGCGACCTGCACGTGGGCTGGGCCATCGACTGCACGGGCCCGGGCCCGGTCCTGGATGACCCCCTGTGGCGCTCCCTGTTCGAAGCCGGCGCCGCGGTGCCCGGCCCGCTCGGCATGGGCGTCGCCACCCTCGACGGGCGCCTGCTCGACGGGCAAGGGGCCACCGGCCTGCCCCTGTACACCCTCGGCGCCCCGCGCCGCGGCGAGCTGTGGGAGACCACCGCCATCCCCGAGATCCGCGTCCAGGCGGCGGCCCTCGCCCAGGAGCTGCTCGCACCGCTCACTCCCCGGCGCCGCACCACGCGCCGCCCGCTCGACGGGCACGGCCTCGCCCTGTCCACCCACGCCGAGGCGGCCGCCGCCTACCGCACCGGACTCGACCGGATCCTGAAGGTCCGCTCGGGCGCCGAGGACTCCCTCAGCCGCGCGGTCGCCCTCGACCCCGGCTTCGCCCTCGGGCACGCGGCCCTCGCCCTGCTGGGACACGAGTGCGGAGCCGCCGTCGACGTACCCCGGGCCCTGGCGGAGGCGCAACGCTGCGCCCGGGAGCGGGCGTGTGAACGCGAGCGCTCCTTCGTGGAGGTCGTCACCCGCCGCGTCCACGGAGACGAAGGCGACGCGGCCCTCGCACGGCACCTGGAGCACCACCCGGCCGACGCGCTCGCCCTCGCCGTTGCCGTGCCCACCATCGCCTTCTCCGGCGTCGACGACCTCGACGACGACTACGCGCTGCGCCTGGTCGAGCGAACCTCCTCCGCGTACGACGGCCACTGGTTCCACACCTCCCTGCTGGCGTTCCTGCGCCAGGAGCAGGGCCGCCTGCACGAGGCCGGCGAACTCGCCCACCGCGCCCTGGCCGCCGAGCCCGCCTCCGGGAACGCCGCGCACGCGCTCGCCCACGTCCACTACGAGACCGGCGCGCACGGCGCGGGCCGCGACTGGCTGGAACGGTGGGTCGCCGGGCGGGGCCGCCGCGCCGTGCACCGGGCCCATTTCTCCTGGCACATCGCCCTGCACGAACTGGCCCTCGACGACCCCGCCGCCGTACGCAAGCGCTGGTTCACCCAGCTCGCCCCAGGCCGGGTGACCGGCGTACGCGCCCTGGTGGACTCGGGGTCGCTGCTGTGGCGCGCCCGGCTCAGCGACAGCTGGCGCGGCGACCTGCCCGTCGCGGACGTCCTGGACGCGGTGGAGGCAGAGATCCTGGAACGGCCCGCGACCGCCTTCACCGCCCTGCACTGCGCCATCACCCTCACTGCCGTCGGCGACCTGGCCGCCCTGCGCCGGCTGCGCGACCACGCGGCGGCCGCCGACGAGGTCCAGCGCGAGGTCATCGCCCCCCTGTGCGAGGCGTTCGCCGCGCTCGTCGAGGAACGCTTCCGGGACGCCGCCCGCGGCCTCGACGCGCTCCTGCCCGTCCTGCGCCGGGTCGGCGGAAGCGCGGCGCAGCGCGAGGTCGTCGAGGAGACCCTGCTGTACGCGCTGACGGCGGACGGCCGCTGCGAGGCGGCGGCCCGCCTGCTGGACGCCCGCCTGGAGCGTACGCAGGCCCCCCGGGACCGGCGGATGCGGGCGGGCCTGCTATGACCGGCCATTGATGTTGTCGTGGGTCGTTCTTGTTGAGCAGTGGGCAGAGTCCTGACCTGGTGTTACTCAATTTGGGCGAGTGTGTGGTTGTGGTGGGTGAGGTGGATCTGAGCGGTCTCTTCTGTGAGTGGCACCGAGCGTTCTATGGGTGCCTGATCAGGGGATATTTCGGCGCTGCCGAGCAGGGTTGGTTCGATTGCTCACGTGGAGCGGGTGCTGCGCACGTTCGCGGGTTCGTCAAAGGAGCGGTCGGGGATGCTGAGGCATTGCGCCGTTCCCTGGCCGCCGTCTATGCGTCCGGGCGTCCCGCCATCCGTGCGGGTGCCGATTCGGCTCGTCGGCGGTCTTGCGCCGCTGGCCGAGCACCACAGCCACCGGGGTTCCAGGTCGCGGTCACCCGGCAGGTGCCCGACCTTCAGACGTGGCAGAACAGCTTCTGTTCTTTTCCTGCCCGCACCAACGCGATGGCGCGGGCGCGGAACTCAGCGGGGTAGGCGCGGGGCATGTCTGGCAGCCTTTCGTGAAGGCCGTCAGTTAGCCAGCAGAACTGGAACCTGAGAGGTGGGGCAGGTCAAGATGTCACCCGATCGTGCGGCAGACCCCTTGTCGTGGTCAGCCATCCTGGACGGCGGCGCCGGCCTCGCCCACCGCATCACCACCGCCCAACACGGCACCCTCACCATCAACCCCACAAGCCCCGGCGCCCACTTCACCCTTCGCCTCCCCACCCGCGACACCACTCCGTAAGCAAGGCCGCGGCTGGCGGCGCGACTTGTCCCGTCCGGTTCATGGTTGAGCAGCAGAGCGAGGTGAGCAGGGCCGCAGTGACTGCCAGCCGCCACGCCGGGACCAAGGACTACGGTGACTGCTCAGGGCAGCCGTGCCGTGTTGTCGCTCTCGCCCCACGGCGTCCTGACGTGGAGCAGGTGCCCGTGCGCCTGGTGGCAGCTGCGAAGCGCGGCACCCGGATACAGCTGACGGTTTAGCCGAGGCCGGGTGTGTTCATGTTGCTTGGGTGTCGCCGCCGGCCCTGTTGTCCCGATGGTGTCATAAGATCAGGAATCCGCAGGCTGGCGTGGTCCTGGGTGCTGGTCTGTTGAGGGGGCGGGTTTGGGCTGGTCGGCTGCATGTCGGCCTCGTCGGGGAGGAACGGCGGATCCGGTGCCGTCGGGGCCCTGGGGGTGAGGCGGCGCTGCAGCGGCGAGCCCAGCCGGGGAGACGCCGTGGGGCAGCATCACGAGCGCGGTGGTGCCGCCGGAGTCCGACGGGCGGAGCTGGATGCGGATGCCGTGGCGCAGGGACAGCCGGCCGACCACGAACAGGCCCATGCGGCGGGCGACGGAGACGTCCACCGTCGGCGGGTTGGCGAGCCGCTCGTTGATGTCGTCCAGGTCCTCGGGGGACAGGCCAATGCCGGTGTCGTGGATTTCGATCAGCACACGGCCGTCGGGCAGCGCGTTACCGATGACCCGCACCTTGGTCTGCGGCGAGGAGAACGAGGTGGCGTTCTCCAGCAGCTCGGCGAACAGGTGGACGAGGTCGTTGACGACGCGGCTGGTGACCTGGGTGGGTGGCACTGAGGTGAGTTCGATGCGCTCGTACTCCTCTACCTCGGAGACGGCGGCGCGCAGCACGTCGGCCAGCGGGACCGGGCTGGTCCAGAGGCGGCCGGGCTCCTCACCGGCCAGGACGAGAAGGTTTTCGCCGTGGCGACGCATACGGACGGCGAGGTGGTCGAGTTTGAAGAGGCCTGCCAGCCGGTCCCGGTCCGTCTCCCGGCTCTCCAGCTCGTAGATCAGGCTCAGCTGGCGCTGGATGAGGCCCTGGCTGCGGCGCGAGAGGTTGGTGAACATCGCGTTGACGTTGCCTCGCAGCAGCGCCTGCTCGGCGGCTAGTCGGACGGCCTCGCGGTGGACCTCGTCGAACGCCCGTGCCACCTGGTTGATCTCGCCATGGGAGAAGACCCCCACAGATTCGACGGAGACGTCCACATCCTGCGGGTCGGACTCCGACAGGTGCTTGACCAGCTCTGGCAGTCTCCGGCGCGCAACATCTTGGGCGGCGTCGCGAAGCTGACGCAGGGCCTCGGACCTTTTCACTGCAGGGGGCCAGAGCTTACTGCCCTTCGCTTTCTCGATGATCTCCCTGGCCCGGAGCTCGGCCTCGGACAACTGATCATTCGCAGCCTGGACAAGCTCCTCGGCGCGCTTGCCGGCTGTCTGGATGATCTCAGCCGACTCCAGCCGGGCCTGCTGACGCAGTTCCTCGATTTCACTTCCGATGTGGGACCACAGCTCGTCAGCCTGCTGCTTCATCGCGGCCGCATCCTTGTGGGCCTGACTGGTCAGACGGTCCACTTCGGCCGCTGCCTCCCGGCGGATTTCCTCTGCCTGCTCATGCGCCTCGGTCCGCACCAACTCCGCTTCCGCAATTGCTTCCGCGACCGCTGCCTTAGTGGCGTGGCGGACCCGCCTCGATGACGCTTGCACTTCCCGTTGCCGGTACTTGACCTCCCTCCACCGATCCCGCCATTCGTCCACGCGCCCCGGATGCGAAACATGCGCCGGCGCTGCGCGCTGCTCCGGGGGCAGGAGGTTGGTGACGACGCGGACGAATTCCACGAGGGCATCCATGGAAGGCAACCGCTTGCCGGACAGGGCTTCGTTGATACCAGCCTTGGTCAGCTTCGGGCGGACGGATGCTTTGACGATCTCGCTGTAGGAAGGAGCGCCGAACTCGATGTGCAGGCGATTCAGGGCGTTGGTGAAGTCCGCCAGAGCCGCGTCATAGATCGCCATGGACTCAAGATCGTCCTCATCCACCCCATGACTCTTCTGCGTCACTGTTCCCCCTCTGGCACTACGCAGAGAACCCTAGAGGGCGGCTGCTCTGAACGTCCACAGATTCTCTTGAACGAACCTGAACGAATTCAGCGTTCGCCAAAGGTGCGTAAGCGTCTGTCACTTGGCCGCCGATGTACGGGATCTTGCGGGCCTGTCCGGGCCGCTTCGCATCACGCCAGGAGCAGGGTCTGCTGGAGACATGGACGACATCAGCACCAACTCCGTGCACCATGCCTCCGACACTGCGATCGCCACACCGTCACCAGACGAAGGGACACCGCAGCATCACCGCATACTGGATCTCGGCGCTTTGATCGCGCTACTGGGCCTGGTCGCTCTTGTGTACCTCGTCGTGGGGGACGTCGGCTTTTCGGCGATCATCAGCGCGGCAGCCGGGCTGTTTGGCATCTGGCGGGCCCGTCGGTGACGGCTGCACACGTTAGCCGCGAACCGATCGCCACAGCGCTGACGGGGCAACGGCACGCAGACGGCTGCGCCCTTCCTGTCGATCCACCTTATGCCGCATTGCCATGGCATGAGGTGCGGGTCGTCCGGCAGACCGCCCTCCTCAACCTCGTCATGCCCATTCGATGCCGAGTTTGGTGAGTGCTGCCCGCTGGGGTTCGGTGAGCTTGTCCCGCCTGGATTTGGTGTTACTCATAAATACCCCCAGCTTCAGAGCGTGCTCCTGGCCATCGACGACGATCCGTTCTACGTGGGTGCGGCCGACGACGTGGGTGCCTTCGCGTGCGATGTATTGCGCGAGGGCGGTGAGGCCCCGCTGGAACGCCGCTGGCATTTTGCTGCCAGCCGTGCTCTTCCTGGCAGGGGCGGGAGAGGGCCGTTCAGCGGGTTTGATGCCCAGCCCGGTCAGCCGTTCCTGTTGTTCGGTGGAGAGCTGCGCCCAGTCGCGGGCCTGCCGGGCAAGCCATTTCCCGAGGTCGTCGCCTTCGTAGAGGACGCCGGGGTGGATGTCGGGGAGGGTGCCGTCGGCGTCGAGGAGGTCGCGTAGGACGGCGTAGTGGCGTTGCCAGTCCAGGGGCCAGGGGCAGTCCCAGTCGGGGTCGATCGCGGCCAGTTGCTCCGCGCGGGCCTCCGTGCGCTCCGGGTTTTTGCCGAGGCCGCCCTTGCGGCGCAGATTGGCCATGTGCTGCCCGATTGGCTCCTCCAGCCACACGGCGTCCTGCCTCGGAGCGAGGTGGTTATGCGCCCGGTGGAAGCCTCGAAGGGCGGCCAGCTTGCTCTCCCATGCCTCGTCTCCGGGCTCCCACACCATTCCTTCGTCCTCGAGTTGGAGGCGGCGGTGGTCTTCGAGTTCGCCGGCGCGGTAGGCGCGCCGCTGCTGCGCCGTCCAGCGCCCCAAGGGAAACTGCGTGACACCGACGGTGACCTCGGTGTCGTACGGCACGGCGTACAGGCCCCTGATGCCGTTCTCGGCCCGCCAGCGCCGCAGCGCCTGGAAGCCCTCCAGCCAGACCAGGGATTCCGGCCGGTAGACCCGGGTGCGCAGGAACGCCGCGATCGTGGCGGCGTCGCGCGGGCCGGAGAACCGCATCAGCGCACTCTCGATCGCCTCGGGCTGCTCCTGGCCCTGCCCACCGTCTCCCTCTCCCTCCGCGCCCTCGCCCGCTGCCCTGGCCGCGATGATGCGGCCCTGGGCATCGCGCCGGACGTTGATGCGCCGCTGCTCCCGGCCCCGCGACAGGGCGCGGGAGGCGAGCTGCTCCACGAGGCGTTCCGAGTGTGAGCGCAGGCCCTGCAGGACGGCTACGAGAGGCTTGTAGCTGGAGGAGGCGACCATGTCCTCGGGGTTCTCGCCGGGCGCGAGGAAGACCGGCACGAGGATCCTGGCCACTTTGGTCGTGCCGTCCGGGTTCGGCCGCAAGGCTCTGCCGATGTTCTGGACGATCTCGACTTGGGAGCCGCGGGTGTCGGCGAAGCAGATCGCTTCCACGCCTCGCTCGCCGACGATGTCGACGCCTTCCCCGAGGACCCGCACCGAGCACAGGAACGCGCGGTGGACCCGACGCCCGGCGGCGTTGATGCCGTTGGCGAACTGCCGGATCACCTCGCGGCGTTCGGCGACCAGGTGGTCCCCGCACAGCCACTGCGCCCACACCCGGTTAGCGGGCACGTGCCGGTAGGTCTCCAGCTCGTACGGTTCCGCCCCCATCGAGGACGGCGGCAGCTGCGCGGCGTCTTCCAGGGCCTTGTCGGACACCTCGGTGGCGTAGAGCTCCGCAGCGGTCTCCGGCAGCTTCGCTGCGAAGGCTTCCGCTTCCTCCACGCGCTGGTGAAAAACCATCACGGTGTTGAGGTTGTGGGCTGCGGCGTGCTCCAGCAGTGCGGTCTGCAGCAGCGCCAGGCGCCGGCCCCGCAGCGCCTCCTCGGACAGCACCAGCATGGGGTCGGGGTCGCGGATCTCCAGGACGTCGATCTCGAACCCGGCCAAAATCCCGCGCTCGATGGCCTCGGACAGCCCGAGGTCTACGATCCGCTCGCCGTAGGTTCCCTCCGGGTCGGAGGTCATCGACGCGACCTCCAGTTCCTGGCCGTCCAGCCCTTTCTGCGGCCGAGGCGCGGCGAGGATCCGCGGGGTCGCGGTGAGGTAGAGCCTGTAGTCGGCGTGGATGCGCGCCTGGTCGTGGATGGCAGCCCAGGGCCGACCAAGATCACCAGCGGTTCCGTGGGCCTCATCCACCACAGCGAGGTCGAAGGGCGCGAGCCGCTGCCCGTACATCAGCTCCCCGCCCGCCAGCGCGTGCTCGATCGGCCCCCGGATCCTCCGCTTCCCGGTGATGTCCCTCGGGTCCTCCCGGTCCACCAGGGAGGCGTACGTGGCGAACACGACGACCGGACCACTGCCGGCCCACAGAGCGAGCTGGACCGGGTTGGTGGTGGTCCGCACCCCGAGCTGCTCCAGCACCTGGTCCTTCTCCAGCGAGCACACCGCCACCATCGGACTGCGGTGGCCGATCGCGCGCCACGCCTGGGCGGTCTGCACCAGCAGATCGAGGGTGGGCACCATGACCACGATCCGGCCGTCACGGAACAGGTCCAGCGCAGCCGCAGCAGCCGTGTACGTCTTCCCGGATCCGGTCGCGGACACCATCGTGGCGCGGGCCCCGTGTTCCGGCACGAGATTATTCGAAGGGAATCCGACCCACTTACGGATACGCGAATTCGCATCCACCTGATGTTCACGAAGCCGAATCGCAGACATTAGGAAAGCTCCATTCCATATCCCGGGGCCCTAATGGGAGGGGGTGTTCCAATATTCTGCCAAGCCTACATGCTGCATCTAACTGATACACGCACTACGCTGAAGCCCCACCAGGCGAGCCCCCGTCACCCCTTGCTGCCAGCCAGACCCGCGTAGCGGGTCCTGGTCCTGGAGGCGAAGCCGGAAGGACCCCGGGGTGGGGAAGTGCGCAGCACGCCCCAACTCCCCGTACTGCAGAAGGAATTAGTGGTACCTGACATGCGATCAACCAGGCCGTGCGAAGCACGGACTGACGGCCCGCAACGCGGGCCGTACCCACGGCCGTTGAAGCGAAGCGGAAACGGCCGGCCAGCGAAGCCGGGCACGGTGAGCGAAGCGAACCGCAATACCCCCGCGAAGCGGGGGTATTCACTTGCACATCGCGCAGCGATGTGGTAC